>NZ_CP040750.1:0-4311036 GCF_006065115.1 Plantibacter sp. M259
CCACCACAGGAGTATCCGTGAAGAGAACCATCGGGCTCGTCGCCCTGTCCGTCGCCGCCGCCGCCCCTCGCCGGCTGCCCGGTGGTGGTGGCAGCGCGGCGACGGGCGACGACGCGACCATCGCCGTCGCTCGCTCTACGAGCCGCAGAACCTCAGCAACACCGGCGGCGGAGGCCAGGGCGTCACGGAGGCCTTCACCGGCAACGTGTACGAAGGCCTGTACCGTCTCACGGACGACGGCGAGGTCGAGCCGGTGCTCGCCGCCGACAGCACGGTGAGCGACGACGGCCTGACGTACACCTTCACCCTCAAGGACGGCGTCACCTTCCACTCCGGCGACCCGCTCACCTCGGCGGACGTGAAGTCGAGCATCGAAGCCGTGACCGCCGAGGACTCGCAGTCGCGCGGAAGAGCAGCTTCGCGGTGATCTCCGACATCGCGACCCCGACGACAAGACGGTCGTCATCACCCTCTCGAGCGCTCCATCTCCTTCATCTACAACCTGAGCTACGTCTGGATCGTCAACGACGCGGAAGGACCTCAAGACCACCGAGACGGCACAGGTCCGTACACGCTCGGCGACTGGAAGCGCGGCAGCACCCTGAGCCTCGAGCGCTGGGACGACTACTGGGTGAGCCCGCCAAGAACGCGGAGGTGGTCTTCACCTACTTCACCGACGCGACCGCGCTCAGCAATGCGCTCGTCACGAAGCAGATCGACATCATCACGAGCGTGCAGAGCCCCGACCAGCTGAGCCAGTTCACCGACAACGCGGACTACGTCGTCTCCGACGGCGACTCCACGACGAAGGAGCTGCTCGCCCAACGACCGGGTCGCCCGTTCGACCAGGCGCTCGTCCGCAAGGCCGTGTACTCCGCGATCGACACCAAGAAGCTGCTCTCGTCCATCTGGGGCGACTACGGCACTCATCGGGTCGATGGTCCCGCCGACGGACCCCTGGTACGAGGACCTCACGCAGGTGAACCCGTACGACCCCGAGCTCGCCAAGCAGCAGCTCGCCGAAGCGGGCTTCGCCGACGGCTTCACCTTCACCCTCGACACCCCGAGCTACGACCGCACGCCGTCGCCGAGTTCCTCCAGAGTGAACTCGCGAAGGTCGGCATCACGGTCGAGATCAACACGATCAGCGCGGACGAGTGGTACTCGAAGGTGTTCAAGGAACGCGACTTCCAGGCGACCCTCCAGGAGCACGTGAACGACCGCGACGTCGTCTGGTACGGCAACCCGGACTTCTACTGGGGCTACGACAACCCCGAGGGACCCAGTGGTGTCGGAGGCCGAGCAGGCGACGACCACGAGGAGCAGACGGCGAAGCTGAAGCTCGTCAACGAGCAGATCGCCGAGGATGCGGCGAGCGTGTGGCTCTACCTCTACCCACAGATCGTCGTCGCCGCGAGCGACGTCTCGGGTACGGCGTCAACGGCCTGAACTCGCAGTTCTTCGTGGGGACATCGTCCGCAAGTAGTCGTCGCCCGGGCCGACCTGCACCGACCGGTCGGCCCGGGCCTCGCTACGCTGAGGTCCACCATGCTCGCTTACCTGCTGCGCCGATCCGCGTTCCTCGTGGTGTCGTTCCTCGTCGCCATGACCGTGCTGTTCGTGCTGCTCCGGCTGCTGGCGACCCGAACGCCCTGCTCTCGGTGAACGCCACGCAGGAGCAGATCGACGCGGCGCGCGAGCAGGTGGGAGCCGACCGGCCGCTCGGCGAGCAGTTCGCCGCCTGGTTCGGCGGCGTCCTCACCCTCGACCTCGGTTCCTCGTTCGTGAGCTCGCTCCCGGTCGGACCCGAGATCGCGTCGCGCCTCCAGGTCACCGTGCCGCTGACGCTCCTCGCGTTCCTCCTCGCCGTCGTGCTCGCCCGTGGCCGGTGTCGTGTCCGCACTCCGGGCCGACCGCTGGTACGGCATCGCGTTGTCCGGCCTCTCGCAGCTCGGGATCGCCGTGCCGGTGTTCTGGGTCGGCATCCTGCTCGTCAGCGTGTTCGCGGTGACGCTCCGACTGTTCCCGTCCGGCGGCTTCCCGCGCGACGACTGGGCAGATCCTGCCGCGGCACTCACGAGCCTCGCCCTCCCGGTCATCACCATCGCCATCGTCATGAGTGCGTCCATCACCCGATACGTCCGCTCCCACGCTCGACGTGGTCGGGAGCGACTATCTGCGCTCCGCACGGGCGCAGGGAGCCGGGTTCGGCGAGGCCCTGCTCCGACACGGCGCCCGGAACGCCGCGGTACCCGTCGTGGCGATCCTCGGCATCGAGCTCGCCACCACCTTCCTCGGCGCCGTCGTGGTCGAGAGCGTCTTCAGCCTGCCCGGCCTCGGGTCGATGCTCCTGACGGCGATCCAGCAGCACGACTACCCGAACATCCAGGGCATCCTCCTCGTCTCGACCCTCGTCGTCCTCCTGACGGGCTCGTCGCCGACATCGCGCAGCGGCTCATCGATCCGCGTCTGCGCACCTCGATCTCGGGGAACGGGCTCCGATGAGCGCCGTCGACGCCCAGACCGCGCTCGGCGACCGACGCCCGGTGCGGCGCCGCGCCCGGTCCGCGACGCTGACCGTCGGACTCGTCCTCGTCGGCGTCATCGCCGTCCTGGCGGCCGTCTCGCTCGTGGTTGCCCTTCGCCCCACGGACACCTCCGGCGGTCGTCTCGAAGGCCCGACCGGCACCCACTGGCTCGGTACGGACAAGCTCGGTCGCGACCTGATGACCCAGCTCATGATCGGCGCGCGCATCGCGCTCGCGACCGGCGCCGGGCCGTCGGTCGGGGCGGTCATCGGGATCGCCGTGGGACTCGCCGCGGCCTTCGCGTCGGCCTGGCTGGACGACACGATCTCCGCCGCGCTCGACGTCGTGATCGCTTCCCGGTGCCTGCTCGCCATGCTCATCGTGGCCGCCCAGGGCGCGTCACTCGCACCGCGATCATCGCGATCGGACTCGCCATGTCGGCATCGTGGCCCGCCTGACCCGCATCCTCACGAAGCGGGTCCTCAGGAGCAGTAGTGGTGGCGGCAGGACCGGGGACGAGCTGGGCCGGTGTCATCGGCAGCAGTGCTCCCGAAATCTGGCCCACCCTGAGCGTCAACCTCGCGCTGCAGTTCGGCATCGCCGTCCTCGCAAGCGAGCCTGTCGTACTCGGCTCGGCGCGCCGCGCGAACGCCTCCTGGGGGCGCCTGCTGCAGGAGGCCCAGGCCACCGTCACGACGGCACCGGTCGGCGGCGATCGCTCGGGTGTCGCCGTGGTGATGCTCGGGTGGGCGTGAACTTCATCGCGGACGGCTTCGGGACCTCGGTGATCCGACGAGGAGGCGCGGCGCATGAGCGATCTCCTCGACATCTCCGGCCTGACATCACCGGGCATCCGGCCGGTGCTCCGACGGCGCAGACCGGCCGCTCCTCGACGGGCTGGACCTGACCATCGCCGCCGGGGGTCGCCTCGGCCTCATCGGCGGTTCGGTCCGGGAAGTCCTTGACCTCCCTCGCGGTGATCGGGCTGCTCGCGAACAGCTGAGCGCGAGCGGCAGCGTCGAACTGGACGGCACCCAGGTGATCGGTGCCCCGGACCGCGCGCTGCGGCACTCCGCGGTCGGGTTGCCGGACCGTCTTCCAGGAGCCGCTGACCGCACTCGACCCGCTCATGCGGTCGGCGCCCAGTCGCCGAGCCCCTGCGTCGTCATCTGGGACTCCGGGGCGAACGGCTCAAGGCGGCCGTCGAAGCAGCCTCGTCGAGGTGTCCCTCACCGACACCGCGCGCATCGCCGCCTCCTACCCCCATGAGCTGTCGGGCGGCAGCGGCAGCGCATCGCGATCGCCATCGCGCTCGCCGGTCGCCCGCAGCTCCTCATCGCGGACGAGCCGACGACGGCCCTCGACGTGACCGTCCAGCGGAGGTGCTCGCGTCATCGACCGCCTCGTCCGGGAACGCGGCATGGCGCTCCTGTTCATCAGTCACGACCTCGCCGTCGTGTCGACCATGGTCGACGAGGTGGTCGTGCTGAGCGAGGGTCGCGCCGTGGAGCGCGGCCCGGTGGCGCAGGTGCTGACGGCGCCGCGGCACGAGGACACCCGTCGCCTGGTCGCCAGCGCACGCGCGCTCGACGACGCGCTGGAGGACCCACGATGACCACGATGCACCGATCACGACGCCGCCGATCCTCGAGCTGGATGCGGTCGGTTTCCGGTACCGCGGTGGTCAGGAGGCCCTGGACGACGTCTCGCTGGCCGTCGGCGCAGGCGAGGCCGTCGGGATCGGTCGGTCAGTCCGGCGCCGGCAAGAGCACCCTCCTCCGGCTACTGCCGGCCTCGACCGGCCGACCACGGGCTCGGTCCGGTTCGACGGTGGCGCACTGGACCCCCGGACCGGACGCGGGTCCGTCGGTTCCGCGCATCGGTGCAGGCCGTCTCCAGGATCCGTACTCCTCGCTCGACCCGCGGCAGCGCATCGGACGCATCGTGGCCGAACCATTGCGATCCCTCCGGCTGGCGACGACCGAGCAGGCGGCCGTCCGCGCGTCCGAGGCGCCGAGGCGGTGGGACTGCCCGCCGACGCGGCGTCGCGGTTCCCGCACGAGTTCTCGGGCGGCCAGCGGCAGCGGATCGCCATCGCCCGCGCGATCGTCCCCAATCCCGACTCCTCCTCGCCGACGAGCCCGTCAGTGCTCTCGACATGAGCACCCGGATCCAGATCATCGAGCTCCTCGCCGAGCTGCGGGCCTCGAACGGTCTGGCGCTCGTCATGGTCTCGCACGATCTCGGCACGGTCGCAGCGCTGTGTGAACGCACGATGGTCCTCCGACACGGGCAGGTCGTCGAGGCTGGCGCCACCGCGCAGATCCTCCACGATCCCGCCGAGGCGTACACGAAGCAGCTCATCGCGGCGATCCCCCGCCTCCCGCGCTGAGTCGACGACGAGGCCGGACGACATCGCCCGGCGAGCTGGGAATACCGCACCGACGGACGGTGTTCGACTCCGAGTGGCCTCGGCCGCATCGACTCTCCACAGGAACAGGACCCGTGACGCAGGATCAGCGCAGCCCGACGACCACGACGAGGACCAGGCCGGGCCGAGCAGTCCTGGCTCAGCGACGAGGAGCGGGCGGCACTCAGCAAGCCACTTCCGGAGCGGGCGGTCGTCACGAGCCTCGCCTTCACCGGTCTCGTCGCGGCGTTCATGATGACGCTCGTCAGCCCACTCGTGCCGTCGCTCCCCACGATCCTCGGCGTGCACGCCTCCGACAGCATGTGGGTCGTGACGGCGACGCTCCTGTCGGCCGCGGTCGCGACCCCGATCGCCGGTCGGCTCGGCGACCTCTACGGCAAACGACGGATGGTGCTCGTCCTGCTCGGGATCATGATGGCGGTTCGGTGCTCGCCGCCTTCTCGTCCACGATCGTCCCGCTCATCGTCGCCCGGCCCTCCAGGGGATGGCGATGGGCGTGATCCCGCTCGGCATCAGCATCCTGCGCGACGTGCTCCACGCGAAGCGGCTCGGCCCCGCGGTCGCGCTCGTGAGTGCCACGCTCGGCATCGGTGGTGCCGTCGGTCTCCCGATCTCCGCCGTGATCTCGCAGTACCTGGACTGGCACGTGCTGTTCTGGGTCGCGGGTGCCCTCGGGCTCATCGGCTTCGTCCTCGTCGCACGCTTCGTCCCGGTGAGCACCCTCCGGAGCGAAGGCGGTTTCGACTGGATCGGCGCGATCGGTCTCGCGCGGGACTCGTCCCATCCTCCTCGCCGTCTCGAAAGGCAACGAGTGGGGTTGGACGAGCGTCGGGACCCTCAGCTGCTTGATCGGCGGCGTCGTCGTGCTCCTGCTCTGGGGATGGTTCGAGGTACGGTCCGCCAGTCCGCTCGTCGACCTGCGGATCGCCGCCAGACGGACGGTGCTCTTCACGAACCTCGCATCCATCACGGTCGGTTTCGCGTTCTTCGGGAGCACGGTCGTCCTCCCGGGCATCCTTGAGGCACCGGTCGGCACCGGGGTCGGTCTCGGGCAGAACATGCTCATCGCGAGCCTCTGCCTCATGCCCAGCGGTCTCATCATGTGGGCGATGTCGCCGGTCGCCGCGCGGCTGACCGCGGCGAAGGGCGCCCGGTTGAGCCTGCTCATCGGCATCGCGATCATCGCGGTCGGCTACGCGATCGCGATCGGACTCATGACCGAGGTCTGGCACACCGTGCTCACGGCCACCGCGGTCGGCTTCGGGGTGGGGTTCGCCTACGCCGCCATGCCGACGCTCATCATGGGTGCCGTCCCGCCAGCGAGACGGCGGCCTCCAACGGACTCAACTCCGTCATGCGGACGCTCGGTTCCACGATCGCGAGTGCGGTGATCGGCGCCATCCTGGCCTCCCAGGTCGTCACCGACGGAGCTGTCACGACACCCAGTGCGGACGCCTTCCGCCTGAGCTTCGCGATCTGCGCTGCAGCCGCCGTCGTCGGGCTCGTCTGCACGATCCTGCTGCCGCGGCACCTGGCCAAGGACACCCGCTCCAGCTCCACGAGGGCTGACGGGCGATCAGCCGACGATCCCGAGCGCGAACGGGAGGACCGGTCCGGATCCGGCGCGGCGGAGCGCGCGACCGGCGACGGTGAGCGTCCACCGACTGTCGGCGCGGTCGTCGACGAGCAGGACCGGTGCACCCTCCAACGCTGCGAGCTGCGCCCGGAGCTCGGATCCGATGCTGAAGGCGTCCCAGACGCCGGCCAGGCGGTAGGCGCTGTTGCCGCCGGGACCACCGCGCGGACCGTCGCCGACGAGGTCGAGCTCCCCGAGGTACGGCAGTCGCCCGAGCGACGCGATGCCCCTCGCCACGGAGTCGACCAGTTGCGGACGCGACCGTGACGGCACACTGACCACGGCTGCCGGGCGCTGCGTCCACGGCCAATCCGCCAGGACACGGACACTCGCGTCGATGACCGCGCGGGAGGCGGGAGCGTCCGGTGCGCCCGCGGCGAAGAGCTCTCGCAGCACACCGCCCCAGCCGAGGTCAGTGAGCCGAGCGAGGGCGCGCCCGGGTTCGAGGCGGTCCTCGAGCGCGATGCGTCCCTTCACCGCTGAGCCGTCGGCGGTGACGCCGAGGCGGTCGGCTCCTGTGGCCACTGCGCCCGCGGTTCGAGCTCGACGCCGACCCGTCCGAGCGCCTCCGACGCGGAGGCGGCCGCCGCACTGTCGAGTTCGGTGGGGAACCAGGGCCCGGCGCACCGGTCGCACCGGCACAGGGCACCGCGCTCGCGTCGTCGAGCTCACGTTGCAGCACGAGCATCCGGCACTCGTCACCCGCTCGTAGGCCAGCATCGCCTGTTGCTCCGCCACCCTGGCCTCGGCGATCCGCCGGTACCGCTCCCGGTCGTAGACCCACGGCTGGCCGGTCGACACCCATCCCCGGCCACCCGCTGGACCGCGCCGTCGACGTCGAGCACCTTGAGGAGGAGTTCGAGGGGTGTGCGGCGCAGGTTGACGAGCGCCTCGAGCGCGGGCGTGGACCGCGGCTGGCTGTCGAGTGCGTCGAGGACCGCGGTGGCCCGCGCTTCGTCCGGCATCGACGCGGTCGCGAAGTACTGCCAGATCTCCTCGTCCTCCGCTCCGGGCAGGAGCAGGACGTCGGCGTGCTCGGTGGCGCGGCCCGCACGGCCGACCTGCTGGTAGTACGCGACCGGCGAGGACGGAGCGCCGAGATGCACGACGAACCCGAGGTCCGGTTTGTCGAACCCCATGCCGAGCGCGCTCGTCGCGACCAGCGCCTTCAGGCGGTTCTCCTTGAGGAGCCGCTCGGACTCCTCGCGTTCGTCGGGATCGGTCCGGCCCGTGTAGGCCCGGACCTCGTGACCGGCCTCGCGCAGCAGCCGCGCGGTGTCCTCCGCGGCGGACACCGTGAGCGTGTAGATGATGCCGGACCCGGTGAGCCCGCCGAGGTGGCTGAGCAGCCAGGTGAGGCGGTCCCGTGACTCCGGCAGCCGGAGCACGCCGAGCCGGAGGGACGCCCTCGCGAGCGAGCCGCGGATGGTGAGCACTTCGGCTCCGTGGGAGCCTGCGGCGCCGGGTGCGGTGAGCTGCTCGGCGATGTCGCGGACGACGCGTGCGTTGGCCGTCGCGGTAGTCGCCAGGACCGGGACCTCGGCCGGGAGGCGCCCGATCAGTTCGGCGAGCCGCCGGTAGTCGGGTCGGAAGTCGTGTCCCCAGTCGGAGATGCAGTGCGCCTCGTCCACCACCAGCATGCCGCGCGGGCCACGAGGGTCGGGAGCTGTTCATCGCGGAAGCGTGGATTGTTGAGCCGCTCGGGTGACACGAGCAGGACGTCGACCTCGTCGGCCTCCAGCCGCGCCCGGACGTCGTCCCACTCGTGTGCGTTCGCCGAGTTGATCGCCACCGCGCGCACGCCGGCACGCTCGGCTGCAGCCACCTGGTCGCGCATGAGCGCGAGCAACGGCGAGACCAACAGCGTCGGCCCGGCGCCCCGTCGGCGCAGGAGGGCTGTCGCGATGAAGTAGACGGCGGACTTGCCCCAACCGGTGCGCTGGACGACGAGCGCACGACGATGTTCGTCGACGAGCGCGAGGATCGCCTCGAGCTGACCGTCGTGGAACGTGGCCCCCGGAACGCCCGTGAGTGCGGCGAGCGCCGCCGTCGCCTCGGCGACCGTTCCGGTGGGGGCTGGTTCGAGGTGGGCGGGGGTGGGAGCACTGGGGTGGGACATGCGGCAAGTCTGTCAGGAGCTGCTGACGGTGGACTGCGCCGGCGTCTCGGAGGGGCGGTGTCCCGTCGGTTGGTCGGCTGTGGAGGAGCCGCTACCGACCGTCCGCAGCGGCGACGAGTTCGGCGATGACGAGCTTGGTCTGCCCCATCATGCATTGCATGGCTCGTGCCGCGCGTTCCCGGTCGGGGTCGTTCTGCAGTTCAGCGAGGATGCCGGGCACGATCTGCCAGGACAGTCCCCAGCGGTCCTTGAGCCAGCCGCATTGGCTCGGGGCACCGCCGTCGGCGATGAGGGCGTCCCAGAGCCGGTCGATCTCGTCCTGGGTGTCGGCTCTGACGGAGAAGGAGAACGCCTCGGTGAACGAGAAGATGGGCCCGGCGTTCATCGCGCTGACGGGGAGTCCTTCGAGCTCGAACTCGACGACCATCGCCTGGCCCGCCGGCATGGGGCCGCCCTCCGGGTAGCGGCTCACCGAGGTGATCCGGGAGCCGGGGAACAGTGACACGTAGAAGGTCGCCGCCTCCTCGGCCTGCGAGTCGTACCAGAGGAACGGGGTGACGCGGTGCTCCATCATGTCGTGCTCCCTCTCAGCCCGGGCGTCGTCGCTCAGGCGCTCTTCTTGCGTTTCGTCGCGGTCGACGGTTTCGACGCCGCGGTCTTGTCGGTACCGGTCTTCGCGCCGCTCGTCTTGGCGGTACCCGTCTTCGCGGTACCGGCCTTCGCCGAGCCACTCCTCGCTGCGGGCTTGGCGGCGCCGGATCGCTTCGCTCCACTCGCCGTCTTCGCGCCGGTCGTGCCGCGCTGCCGTTCGATGCTGCGTTGCAGCACCTCCATGAGGTCGATCGGCTCGGCGCCCGTGTCGTCGTCGGGTTCGGGCTGCTCGCCGAAGGTGGCGGCGGTGTCGAGTGCGTCGCCCTGCTCGAGTTTCGCGTCGATGAGCTTCCGGAGCTGTGCCTGGTATTCGTCGACGAACGCGTCCGGGCGGAAGCGGGAGGAGAAGGACTCGACGAGCGCCTCCGACATCTCGAGTTCCTTGGCGGAGATGCGGACGCGTTCCTCGAGGGCCGGGAATCGCACCTCGCGGACCTCGTCCTCCCACAGCAGGGTCTGCAGGAGGATGACGTCCTCGCGCACCCGGAGGGCGCCGAGACGTGTCTTCTGGCGGAGGGCGAACCGCACGATGGCCGTGCGGTCGGTCTCCTCGAGCGTCCGCCGGAGGAGGACATAGGCCTTCGACGAGGAGGAGTCCGGTTCGAGGAAGTAACTGCGGTCGAACATGATCGGGTCGAGGTCGTCGCTCGGCACGAACTCGACGACCTCGATCTCGCGGCTGCGTTCCTCGGGAAGTGACGCCAGGTCGTCGGCGGTGAGGACGACCGTCTGCTCGCCGTCCTGGTAGGCCTTGTCGATGTGGTCGTAGGTGACGACCTTGCCGCAGACCTCGCATTTGCGCTGGTACCGGATGCGCCCGCCGTCGGCGTCGTGGACCTGGTGCAACGAGACGTCGTGGTCCTCCGTGGCGCTGTACACCTTCACCGGGACGTTCACCAGGCCGAAGGTGACCGCACCCTTCCAGATCGCGCGCATGACCGCTCCCGTCCGCCGGCGGATCCGCCCGCGCTGTCGTGGTGACCAGTAGACACCCGGAACGTCGTCAAGGGCTAGCCCTTGACGCCCGTGGGCGGCAGGCTGATCGCCATGGCGAGGACGAACGGTGGCGGCGCGCAGACGCAGTGGGTCGACGTCGACGGACGCCGGATCCAACTCACCCATCTCGACAAGGTGCTGTACCCCGAGACCGGCACGACGAAGGCCGAGGTCCTCGCCTACTACGCCGCGGTCGCCGAACACCTCCTCCCACACGTCGCCGATCGGCCGGTGACCCGGAAGCGCTGGGTGCACGGCGTCGGGACGGCTGCGTCGCCGGAGTCGGGGTTCTTCCAGAAGGACCTGGGTGCTTCGGCTCCCGACTGGGTCCAGCGGCTCCCCCTCGAGCACAGCGATCACACGAACGAGTACCCGATCGTCGACGATCTCGCGACACTCACGTGGCTGGCGCAGCTGGGTGCGCTCGAGCTGCACGTGCCGCAGTGGCGGTTCGGCCGATCCGGCGAGCGCCGTCCGCCCGACCGTCTCGTCCTCGACCTCGATCCGGGCGAGGGGGTGTCCCTCGCCGAGTGCGCGGGGGTCGCGGGCCTGGCTCGGGCGGTGTTGGTGGACATGGGGTTGGATCCGGTTCCACTCACGAGTGGGAGCAAGGGGATCCACCTGTACGCGGCGTTGGACGGTCGGCAGAGTTCCGAGGAGGTGTCGCTCGTGGCGCACGAGCTCGCGCGGGCCTTGTCCGCGGACGAGCCGGGTCTCGTGGTGAGCGAGATGTCGAAGCAGCGACGCACGGGGAAGGTCTTCGTCGACTGGAGCCAGAACAACGGGTCGAAGACGACGATCGCGCCGTTCTCGTTGCGGGGTCGGTCGCGGCCGACGGTGTCGGCTCCCCGCCGGTGGGAGGAGCTCGACGATCCGGGGCTGGCGCAGCTGGAGTTCTCTGCGGTGCTCGAGCGTCTGGCGGACGGTGAGGACCCGTTGCGGGTGCTCGGCGATCCGCGTCCGTCGATCACGATCCGCCCGTCGGAGCACGAGGACCGGCTGGTGGAGTACCGGCGGAAGCGGGATGCGGAGCGGACGCCCGAGCCCGTCCCGGACGGACCGCCGTCGCCTGCCGCTGCCGGGGCGCCGCCCTCGTTCGTGATCCAGCGGCACGACGCCAGGAAGCTCCACCATGACTTCCGACTCGAGCACGACGGCGTGCTGGTGTCGTGGGCCCTGCCGAAGGGGGTGCCGACGGATCCGAGCAGCAATCATCTTGCGGTGCGCACGGAGGACCACCCCATCGAGTACGGCAGCTTCGAGGGGACGATCCCCGCCGGGGAGTACGGGGCCGGCGAGGTGACCATCTGGGACGCGGGCACCTACGAGCTGGAGAAGTGGCGCGACGACGAGGTCATCGGGACCCTGCACGGCAGGGCGGGAGGTGCGCTCGGCGGGCCGATGCGGTTCGCACTCATCCGGACCGCGGGCGGGACGGGACGGGAGGCGCCGTCGTGGCTCATCCATCGGATGCGCGCCCCGGGTGACCCGCCGGCTCCCCCGGTCGCACGGCCCCGTGGGATCCCCACCCCATGCTCGCGAGTGTCGCGGCACCCGGCGAGCTGGTCGACGACGGTTCCTGGGCGTTCGAGATGAAGTGGGACGGCATCCGTGCGATCGCGAGCGTCGACGGCTCGACGGGGCGGGTGCGGTTGTCGAGCCGGAACGGCAAGGACCTCACGGCGGCGTACCCGGAGGTGGTCGAGGAACTCGCGGCGTCGCTCGCCGGCCGTGCGGTCGTCCTCGACGGCGAGATCGTGGCGTCGGGGTCTGACGGCCGTCCCGACTTCTCGCTGCTGCAGCGTCGGATGCAGCTCACCGCGGAGCGGGACATCGAACGGGAGCGCCGTCGGACGCCGGTCCGGCTACTGCTGTTCGACCTGCTCGCGCTGGACGACACGGATCGGACGGAACTGCCCTACCGTGAGCGTCGCGAGCTGCTCGAGCGGACGATCCGATCCGGGACCGTCGTCCAGGTGCCGCCGACGATCGACGGCTCGCTCGACGATGCGCTCGAGGTGAGTCGCGGGTTGCGGTTGGAGGGGGTGATGGCGAAGGAGCTCGACGGCCGCTACCGGCCGGGCCGGCGCAGCAGCACCTGGGTCAAGTTCAAGCACGAACGCATGGAGGAGGTCGTCGTGGCCGGCTGGCGTCCCGGTCGGGGCGGGCGCTCAGGTGGGATCGGGTCGCTCCTGCTCGGGGTGCCGGGCTCGGATGGGCTGCTGCACTACGCGGGGCGGGTCGGAAGCGGTTTCAGCGACCGGGAGTTGGCGGCGACCGCGCTCCGCTTCGAACGGCTGGGTCGGGCATCGACGACACTCGTGGGTGTCCCGCCGGCCGATGCGGCCGACGCCAACTGGGTGGAACCGGTCCTCATCGGGGAGGTCCGCTTCAGCGAGTGGACACCGGACGGGCGGTTCAGGCATCCGGTCTGGCGCGGATGGCGCCCCGATCGGACCGTGGACGACCTCGAAGCGCCGGACCGCGGACGCTGAGCCCGAGCATCGACCACGGACGTCCCGTCAGGACAAGCGGCCGGACTCGGCGAGGAGGGCGAGGACGGCCGAGACCCGTGGGTTGCTCGAGGTGTCGTGCTCGATCCCGAGCGCCGCGTAGATCGCCGTGAGGTGGTTCTGGACGGACTTCTCCGCGATCCCGAGCCTCGTCGCGATCCCCGTGTTCGAACGACCGGTCGCGAGCAGCTGCAGCACGGCGTACTGCCGGTCGGTCAGCGACTCGAGACTCGACCCCGCTCTGGGCCTGGTCCGGTCGATGAGCTCGGGATCGAGCATCGTCTCGCCACGCGCGGAGACCCGGATGGCCTCGAGGAGGATCTCGCGCGTGAGTGACGAGGTCTTCGACAGGTAGCTCCACCCGTCGCGGACGTCCGCCGGCATCTCGAGCAGCATGTCCATGAGGTCGTAGGCGGACAGCAGGACGACACCGAGGCCGGGTTGCGCCCGGCGGAGGGAGACGCCGAGGCTCACCCCGTTGCCGTCGGGCAGCTCGATGTCCATGGTCAGCACGTCCACCGTTCCCGGGAGGAACAGCCTGCGGGCCTCGGCGACCGTACCGGCACGCCCGACGAACTCCACGCCTGGCGCCCCTTCGAGCAGCTCGGCGAGCATGCCGCCGAGCAGCGGCTGATCCTCGATCACGCCGACACGCAGCGGCCTGGTGGTCGCGGCGGCCGTCGTCGCATCACCGACTGTGGACAGCGCGGCGGGCGACGGGTCGGAGTGCGACTGGTGGTGCATGTTCCGAGTATCCCGGATCGACCAGGGAACGACCGAGGGGGAAGCTCCCGAGCAACCGCACGTCGATGTCGGCGGTGGCGCGCACGGCAGGTCAGAATGGAGCCATGACCCAGGAGGCCCGGACCGCTCGCGCTGAGCGCTGGAGCGACAGCCGGGCGTTCATCACGGCCAGTGGCGCCATGGCCGCGGTCTTCGGACTCGCGGTGTCCTTCCAGAGCGTCTACATCTACACCTGGGTCGCCCCGGGTGGGACACGTGGCATGCTCGCCGAACGGGTCACCGCCAACCTCGTCTCGTTGAGCGCGGCGATCCTCGTGCTCGCACTCCTGCTGTGGTCGAGGTGGGGGCCGTCGCTCCACGAATGGTGGCGCCCGAAGGTGCTCGCGGGCGTCCTCCTCGTGGCGATGCTGACGGGGCTGCTGCGCAGCGGACTCCAGCTCCTGCTGGGCGTGTACCGCGACCCGAGCCTGCAGACGGTCATCGTCGAAGCCGGGACGACGACGCTCGCCCTGGCGGTCTGCGCGACGTTCGGGTTCAGCCTCAGCGCCGCCCGGCGACGCGCCCGCGAGGAGGAGCGCGCACACGCCGATCAGCGACACCGGGCCGACCTCGCCCTCCAATCCCTGCAGGGTGAGGAGCTGCGGGTGAAGCGGGAGGTCGCGGAAGGCCTGCACGGCACCTTGCAGCAGCACCTCGTCCTCATCAGCGCCCAGCTCGCGTCCGTCACGACAGCACTCGAACAGGGCGGCCCGGACGTCGGGTCGGATGCGGCCAGGACCCTGCGGTCGCTCGGCGAGGAACTCCGCACCGTGCGCGAGCGCGACGTGCGGGAACTCAGCCGGCTCCTGTCGCCGCCGCTGCTCGAGGTCGGGATCGCCCCGAGCATCCGGGCGATCCTGCAACGGCTCCCCCCGTCGATCACCACCAGTCTCGACGTCTCGCCGGACTTCCGGCTCCTCGACGACCCGATCGACAACGTCTTCACGACCGCGGAGCGCGCGGTCGTCGTCCGCACGCTCGAGGAGGGCGTGACGAACGCGCTGACCCACGGGGCAGCCGACCGACTCGTCGTGGACCTCCGGGTCTCGTCACCCGCCACCGAGCGGCGAGGGACGATGGCGGGCGCCGTCGAGCTGCGCGTCGTCGACAACGGCTCCGGTCTCCGCGACGACGCCGAACCCTCCGGCGGCCTGCTGCAGCTGGATCGACGGGCCGGCGCGTTCGGCGGGTCCCTCAGGGTCGGCCCTGCCCCCGACGACGAGACCGGCGGCACCGTCCTGACGCTGACGATGCCCTACCGCTCGCCGGCGATCCGCTGAACCGGATCAGGCGGTCGAGGTCTCGGTCAGCAGTTCGCGGACGCGCGGGACGACCGCGGAGCCGTACAGACCGATGCTGTCCATGAGGTGCCCGTGCGACAGCGAACCGTTGCTGATCTTCAGATCCACGCGGGACAGCCCCAAGCCGTCGACCGCGGTCGCGACCTTCCGTGCGACCGTCTCGGGCGAACCGACGAACAGCGCACCCTCCGGGCCTGCCTCCTGCTCGAAGTGCCCGCGCGTCATCGGGCTCCAGCCCCGCTCGCGGCCGATCCGGTCCATCATCGCCCGGTAGTGCGGCCAGAGCTGCTCCTGCGCGAGCTCATCGGTCTCGGCGATGTGGGCGGGCGAGTGCATGCCGACGGGCTGGGTCGGCAGCTGGAACTGCGCGAGTGCGCGGTGGTAGAGGTCGACGAAGGGGGCGAACCGCAGCGGTCCACCGCCGATCACGGCCAGCATCATCGGCAGGCCGTACCGAGCGGTCCGCACGACCGATTCGGGGCTTCCGCCGACACCGACCCACGTCTTCAGCTTCCCATGCTCCACCCGCGGGTAGACCGACTGCTCCCGGAGCGGCGCGCGCGTCTTGCCCGACCAGGTGACCGGTTCCTGCTCGAGGAGGGCGACGAACAGCTCGAGCTTCTCCTCGAAGAGCTCCTCGTACTGCGACAACTCGTACCCGAAGAGCGGGAACGACTCGGTGAAGGATCCGCGGCCCAGGATGGCCTCGGCCCTCCCTCCGGAGATGCCGTCGAGCGTCGCGAACCGCTGGTAGACGCGCACCGGGTCGTCGGAGCTCAGCACCGTGACGGCGGATCCGAGATGGATGCGCTCGGTGCGGGCCGCGATCGCCGCCAGCACGACCTCGGGTGACGAGACCGCGAAGTCCTCACGGTGGTGCTCCCCCACCCGATGAAGTCGAGGCCGACCGCCTCGGCGTGGACGCCCTGCTCCACGACGTTGCGCAGGACCTGCGCCTGGGACAGTGGTGCGCCGTCGGCGTCGACCGTGACGTCACCGAAGGTGTCGATGCCGAACTCGAGGGGTGTGGTCATGGGGTTCTCCAACGTCGTGTGGCTCGCCGCGGGCTCTCACGGCGATTGTATGTGTTTGCATACATATCGGTGAACCTCGTCGCTCCGACGGGTATTCCCGATCCACCCAGGGTGGCAGAACCGGACGCCCGCTGGGAGCACCCTCTCAGCCGTCCCTGGCAAGCTGGAACACCTGCACCCCGAGCCTTGGAGCCCCTGTGTCGCCGCGCCGCCTCTTCCGCCTGATCGCGATCGCCGAGGCGATCACCTGGACCCTCCTCATCATCGGGATGATCCTCAAGTACGTCACGAAGACGACCGACGTCGGCGTGAGCATCGGTGGCGCGCTGCACGGCTTCGTGTTCCTCGTCTACGGCGCGACGGTCCTGCTCATCGGGATCAACCAGCGCTGGCCCATCGGCACGATCCTCGTGGGCCTCGTGAGCGCCGTCGTCCCGTACGCGACCATCCCCTTCGACCTCTGGGCAGACCGCACCGGCCGACTCGACGGGGCGTGGCGCCGTGAGGCGGGCGCCGACCCGCGCGACCAGCGGGTCCTCGACCGCCTGACGCGCTGGCTCGTCCGACACCCGATCCTGCTCGTGGTCGTCGGCGGCCTCGTGGTCGTCGCCGTCTTCACGGCCCTGCTCGTCGTCGGGCCGCCGGTCCCGAAGGGCTGATCATCAGGATCCCTGCTGCACACGGGGGCCCACCCCCTCCGCTCAGCCGAGCAGCTCGACCAGATCCCGCGTGATCTCGGAGCGGGCCTCATCGCTGGAGATCGTCGCCGAGCCGTCACCGGGCTGCACTCCGTAGTCACCGAAGCTCGCGTGGTTCGCCCCGTCGATCTCGATCATCGTCGCGTCAGCGGGCAGCCGGACGCGCGCGTCGGCGACCTTATCCGGGGTACTCAGTCCGTCGTCGCTCCCCGCGAGGCTCAGCACCTCGAGGGCCGAGCCGGAGAGGTCGTTCGCGCAGTAGCTCCCGAACAGGACGAGACCCGTCACTGCGGGATCCTCCGCGAGCTGGCAGGCGCGCACCCCACCGAGTGAGTGGCCACCGACGAACCAGGTGTCGACGTCCGCGGCGGCGGCGGTGAACGTCTCCAGCGGCCGTTGGTCGAAGAACGCCAGGTTCAGCGTCGGCTTCGTGATGACCACGGTCACGCCGGCCTCCTCGACGACGCCGGACAGCTTGTACAGATAGGCGTAGGGGTCGACCTTCGCCCCGGGGATGAAGACGAGACCGGTACCGGAGGCCGGACGCTCGGCGTCCGCGGTCGGGGCGAGGACCACCGCGTCGCCGACGTCGGTGACGGAGACCGCCGGGTTCTCCCACACCGTGAGTGCTGCGGGACGAGTGCCCTGCATGACGATCTGGGTCCAGACGACGAACCCGAGGACGACGACGAGCACCGCGCAGAGGATTCCGATGAGGATCGGCTTCAACCGCCCCGCCCGCCGTGGTCGGCCAGGGTGCTCGGTCACATCGCTCATGTCGTTCCTCCACGCTCCGAGCCCCGCGAGGATCACGGCGGACCGGCTCCCTCCAGTATCCCAAACCCGGCCCAGCGCGCGGCGGTCCTGAGCCACGCTGCCGCCCCCTGGATGCCCGGGTCCCGGTCGCGCTGTCAGGCGATCGGCCTATGCTCGACGGGTGACCACCACTCGCACGAAGCACCCCACCGGGCCGTCGATGACGATCGGCCTCATCACGCACCCGACGAAGAACATCGACGACTCCGTCCGCATCCTCCGCTCATGGCAGCTCGAACATGGCGCGCGCCTCGTCGGACTCCGCGCGGAGGCCAACCGGCTCGGCGACGACGTCGAACTGCTCGACGAGGACGCCTTCGCGTCGTCGGTCGACGTCGCCGTGGCGATGGGCGGCGACGGCACGATGCTCGGGGCGATGCGGCTGCTCGCCGGCCGGTCCGCACCGGTGCTCGGCGTCAACTACGGCAACGTCGGCTTCCTCGTCGAGGTCGAGCCGGCCGCACTCGCGGAGGCGCTCCAACGGGTCAGCGACAACGAGTTCTCCCTCGAACCGCACCACGGCCTCGAGGTGACGATCACCACCGGTGAGCAGGTCGCCCATCTCCTCGCCTTCAACGACGTCTCCATCGCCCGGCGCCCGGGAACCGGCGTGGTCATGGCAGACCTCGCCGTGGACGGCACCGCCTACGGGTACTTCAAAGCCGATGCGATCGTGATCGCCACCCCGACCGGATCGACGGCCTACAACTACGCGGCAGGCGGGCCGGTGCTCTCCCCCGCCGTCGCCGCCACCGTCGTGACGCCGGTCGCCCCGATGTCGGGCATCGACCGCTCGTTCATCCTCGGGCCGGCGGAGCGCCTGCAGTTCTCGATCGGGACGGCGACCAAGCAGGCCGCCGTCGAGATCGACGGCCAGGTCCTCGCCGATGTCGCGAGCGGCGCGGTCGTGACCGTCCGGCTCGTGCGCGACGCAGCCAACGTCGTGCGACTCGACCCGAGCCGGCACTCGCGCAAGGGCCGGATGAAACTCAGCCTGCTCGACCTCCCGTTGCGTCGCGATCAGCTGCTCGACCTCGTTCCCCCGGACATCCGCGCGCGCGTCGAGCGTCCGTCGCGGGTCCGCCGTACGCGCAGCAAGCCGGCCGACCCCTCGCACTGAGTCCCGCACCCACCCGCAGCGCGATGCCGGGGCGGGGCGGGGCGGCGTCACGAGGTCGGTAGGACGACCCCGATCGGTTCGCGCTTCTCCGCCTGGAAGCGGTCTTCGGTGCGTCCGTAGGCCCAGTACCCGGAGAGTGAGAGCTGGGAGCGGTCGAGCCCGCGCTGGGTGAGGAACACCTCGCGCAGTGCTTTCATCGACTCCCGCTCGCCATGGGCGAAGACCTGCACGCGTCCGTCGGGCCACGGGTGTCCGCTGATGGCGGTCGCGAGGAGCGCGGCCGTCGATTCGTCGCGGGCCGCACGTCCGACCCAGATGAGCTGCACCCCGGCCGGGTGGTCGAGGTCGACGAGGTCGTCCCTGCCACCGATCTCGAGGAACGCGAGCCCCTTCGCATCCGCCGGGAGTGCCTCGAGGGCGGCAGCGATCGCGGGGATCGCCGACTCGTCGCCCGCGAAGAGGTGCCAGTCGGCGGTCGGTTCGGGCCGGTAGGCGCCTCCGGGGCCGGCGAGCACGACGCGGTCTCCCGGCTGCGCGGCAGCAGCCCACGGGCCGGCGATCCCCTCGTCGCCGTGCACCACGAAGTCGATGTCGATGGTGCCCGCCGCCTGGTCCACGCGTCGCACCGTGTAGGTGCGGGTGACCGGGAGGTCGGCGGGTGCCAGCGTCTCACGGAGCGCCGCGAGGTCGTACGGCGGCTCGAGGCCGAGTTCGGGCTTGGCGAAGGAGATCTTCACGTAGCTGTCGGTGGCGTCCTTGGGCTGGAAGTCGGCGAAGCCGGGACCGCCGAGGGTGAGGCGCACGAGGTGCGGTGTGACCCAGGAACTGCGGACCACCTCGAGGATGATCTGCGGACGTGGGGCTCGAGGTCGCGGTGTCGTCGTCATGATTATCTCCATTCTGCCGCCCATCGGACGGTCTCGGCATCCCCGACCCCGCTGTCATACTTGAGGGATGGCTACGACCGCAGGCTGGTACCCGCACCCCGACGACCCGACGAAGGAACTCCACTTCGACGGCGAGGCCTGGGGCGACTCGAGGGTGCTGCGGTTCCAGCGGGACAAGCCGTCGCAGGCCGACGCCGCGGGCTGGTACCCGCACCCGACGGACGAGGAACGCCAGGTCCACTTCGACGGACGAGCGTGGACGGACATGCGGGTGTTGCAGCTCAGCGGCGGCGCGTCCGGCGACGGCGGGCAGGCTCCGGTCTACGTGTCGCCCGCCGAACTGCCGGCACCGGAACGCGAGAGTCGTGCCTGGACGATCACCAAGGCCGCCCTGTCGTTCGGGCCCATCATCGCCATCGCGGTCGTCGGCGTGCTGGCGATCGTGAGTGGCAACACCGGCGGCTGAGGCTCCCTCCACGACGACGAAGAGCGCCCCGCCGAACCGGCGGGGCGCTCTTCGTGTACATGGGTCCTACTTGGCTGCGACGGCCTCGGGGGTCGCGATCGACGAGGCGAGCACCTCGTCGAGGCCCGCGGACGCCTCTTCGTCGGTCATCGACTGCGCGAGCGCGAGTTCGGAGACGAGCACCTGGCGCGCCTTCTGGAGCATGCGCTTCTCGCCGGCCGACACGCCGCTGTCCTGGTCGCGACGCCACAGGTCGCGGACGACCTCGCCGACGCGGTGGACGTTACCACTGGCCATCTTCTCCTGGTTGGCCTTGTATCGACGCGACCAGTTGCCGGGCTCCTCGACGAACGGCTCGCGGAGCACGCCGTAGACGGCCTGGACGCCGTCGTGGTCGATGACGTCGCGCACACCGACGAGGTCGGCGTTCGCGATCGGCAGCTTGATGGTGAGCTCGGACGTGTGCACGCGAAGCGTCATGACGTCCTGCTCGACACCCTTGATCGTCACCTTCGACAACTCGGTGATGGTGACCGCTCCGTGGTGCGGGTAGACCAGGGTCTCTCCAACGATGAACTGCATGGTTCCTCTTCTCTTCTCAGGTCGTCACCGGTACTCGCGCACCGGCGTCGTCGTGCTCCGGCGGTTCAGCGGCCGGATGGTTCGGGGGTCGGTGGTGGCGGTGACGCGCCGACGGGACGTTCGTCGAGCAGCCAGGCGGGCAGCAGGGCGACCAAGGCTTCGACCAGTTCGTCGTCCGAGACGTCGATGCGTCCGCGGCGCCAGCCGTCGACGAGGGAGAGCGTGCCACCGGCGACATAGGCGGAGACCAGGCCCGCCGGGATGCCGACCGGGACCTCGGTGCGCTCGAGCAGCGAGCCGATGAGGTGGTCGGCATGCTCGCCGACGAGGTCGTCGAACGCGCTGCGGGCGACGGGGAGCTCGAGCACGCTCGAATAGAGCGGTGCGTCTTCGAGGAGCTGGGCGACGAGGCGTCGGTAGGCTTCGCGGGCGCGCTCGGCGCTGCCCAGCGACTCGCCGGCGGGACGCACCGAAACGCCAGAGGCGGCAAGGCCGGCGAACTGCACCCGCAGGTAGGCTGCGGTGAGGTCGTCGAGGCTGGAGAAGTGAGCGTAGAACGAGCTTCGGCTGATGCCGGCGACGCGGACGATGTCGCCGACGGACACGCGTTCCGGCCGGCCGACGAGGATGGTGGCGACCGCGTCGAAGATCGTCTGCCTGGTGCGCTCGGCACGGGGGTCGCCCGTCACTCTGAGGACGGGAGCGAACCCCTCGACGCGCGACGGCGGAGCGGGACGTTCAGTGGTGGACTGCTCGACACCGAGGGCGGGAACTCCTGATGTGCGAGGCATTCCCACCAGTGTACCACGACTTCTCGGACAGCTGTCCGAGACAGCAGCTGTCGGCTCGGGGCGCGAGCGCGTCCAGCTACCTCTCCCGGTGACCGAGGCGGCGCGACCCGAGTGCCCTTCGACAGGCTCAGGGACCGAAACGTTCCCAGTGAACCTCGCCCGGTCACTGAGCCTGTCGAAGTGCCCACGAGGAACCCTTCGACACGTCGAGGGGCGCAGCGCAGGGACCGAAGCGTTCCAGGCACACCTCTCCCGGTCACTGAGCTTGTCGAAGTGCGGCACAGCTCGGGGACCGAAGCGGTGCGGACAGACTTCTCACGGTCGCTGAGCTTGTCGAAGTGCCCACGAGGGCCCACCCCCTTCGACAGGCTCAGGGACCAAAACGGGTCAGAAGGGCGCGGGATCGGGTTCGGTCCGGTGGTGCTTCCCGTCGGGTGTCGTCCACTCAAGCACCCCACCGGGACCGTGGTCGAGATTCCACCCGGGAAGATGCTTCATCCGATGGTGATGTCGACACAGGCAGGCGAGGTTCCCGACATCCGTGGTGCCACCGTCCTCCCACGCGACCGAATGATCGAGATCACAGGCCCTGGCGCGTCGACCGCACCCCGGTGCCCGACAGGTGCCGTCCCGGAGGCGCACCGCCCGTTGGAGGTCTGCCGGAACGCGGTACTGGTTGCGTCCGACGGAGAGCACCGCGCTGGTTTCCGGCTGGACGAGGATCCGGGTGAAGCTCGGCGCGTTCACCGCGATACGCGCGGCGGTCTCCGGGTCGATGGGGCCGTAGCCATAGAGGGTGGCCGGGGCGTCGCTCACGCCGGCCATGGTCAACGCCGGCACCGTGATCTGCACGGTCGGCTTGATGTGCTCCTGGACCTCGATCGGGTGCGGGAGCACCGGGCTCGACATGACGTCTTCCGGGGTTACTCCGGTGAGGGCGAGTGCCGTGAGGGCGTCGGCCTGCAGCTGCGCGCAGGTGCGGGTGTCACCTGCGTTGCGCGATTCCGCGGCGGCCGTTTCGACCCGCTCGACGATGCCCTGCGCGATGGGCGCTGTCGTGAAGAGGTGCACCCACGCCATGCCGTCAGCCGCGGGTTCGAACTCGACCCGGCGGTCTGCCTCTGAGCGTGTTGCTCGTGCGGTGATGGATTCCGGGTGGAGGCGCTCGCGCAGGACGCGGGCGCTCATGCGGAGGCCAGCGGCCGTGGAGCGCTCGGCGACGACGAGAACCTGTTCGAGGAACACCGCCCGCCCAGCGGTCGGGACGTCGCAGAGCTGATCGGTGATCACCTGCGCATGCCGCGCCGAGATACGGCCGGCCTCGAGCGACGCGAGCACGGCTGGTGCGTCATTGACGAGGCGTTCGGCGTCGTTCGTCGCACGCTGGACCGTCCGCTCCGGCATCCGGGTCGCCATCGCGAGGGCCGCACACGTCGACCGGCGGGACAGCGCCCGACGCTCAGCCGGCGGAAAGCTTGCCGGGACCGCGACGTCCGCGAAGGCGTCCGCGTAGGCGGCAGAGCGGGCCAGGAGGCGCGCCTTGCGTGCATCCAAGAGGGCCTGCTGTCGGTGGATCTCAGTCCACTCGTCCGAGAACTCCGCGAGCTGCGCGGCGTGTTCGTCGCCGACGCGGATCGCGGTGAGGGTGGTCTCGGTCATGGAACAAGTCCATCACGGACCACTGACATTCCAGATGCTGAGTCGGAGCGGCTGTGGAAGTTCCTCGTGTGCCCTTCGACAAGCTCAGGGACCGGAGGAGAGATACCGGCTTCGCGGGGTCTGTATTGTGCCCTTCGACAAGCTCAGGGACCGGAGGAGAGATACCGGCTTCGCGGGGTCTCTATTGTGCCCTTCGACAAGCTCAGGGACCGGAGGAGAGATACCGGCTTCGCGGGGTCTCTGCTGTGCCCTTCGACAAGCTCAGGGACCGGAGGAGAGATACCGGCTTCGCGGGGTCTCTCTTGTGCCCTTCGACAAGCTCAGGGACCGGAGGAGAGATACCGGCTTCGCGGGGTCTCTCTTGTGCCCTTCGACAAGCTCAGGGACCGGAGGAGAGATACCGGCTTCGCGGGGTCTCTGCTGTGCCCTTCGACAAGCTCAGGGACCGGAGGAGAGATACCGGATTCGCGGGGTCTCTGCTGTGCCCTTCGACAGGCTCAGGGACCGGAGGAGGTATGCCGGGATCGTTAGGTTCGCTGTGGGCCCTTCGACAAGCTCAGGGACCGGGAGAAGATCACCGGAACGGGAGGTCCCTCGCCGGGCGTGTCCAGGTGGAAGTGTTCCCCGGCTACGCGGCTGCCGGGGCGGCGATGTTCACCATCCAAGCGACCCCGAAGCGGTCCTGCAGCATGCCGAAGGAGTCACCCCAGGGCGCCACCGTGAGTGGCTGCTGAACCGTCCCGCCGGCTGCAAGGCTGTCGAAGTAGCCGGTCAGTTGCGCTTCGTCCTCGTTCGGCCCGCTCAGCGACATCGAGAAGTCGCTGCCCCTGCTGTAGTCCATGTGCTTCGGGGTGTCCGATGCCATGAAGACCACACCCGCATCACCCGTGAGCTGGGCATGCATGACCAGATCCAGCTCGTCCGGTTCGACCTCGGCACCGAAGTCGCGGAAGGTCGAGAGCAGCAGCTCACCACCGAAGACCCCCTGATAGA
This sequence comes from Plantibacter sp. M259, assembly GCF_006065115.1. NCBI lineage: Bacteria > Bacillati > Actinomycetota > Actinomycetes > Micrococcales > Microbacteriaceae > Plantibacter > Plantibacter sp. M259. Next base: position 24,005 of record NZ_CP040750.1, read on the forward strand.
ACTCCATCGCCTCGCGGGCTGTCCCGCGGAAGCCGAGGTACGGGTTGAGCGTCGTCATGATCGTCCCTTTCGCCTGGGCGGGCGCATCGTCGCGCTCGTCTCGCGATCATTCTCACGCTCCGGCGTCGGATGCGCGAGCACGTTTCGTCGTCTCCGTCACGAGGGGCCGGGACGCCCACGGCTACTAGGCTCGTCTGGTGCCCTCGCAACCCCAGCCCCTCCGCATCGCGATGATCTCGCTCCACACCAGTCCCGGTGACGAGCCGGGTTCCGGTGACGCCGGCGGGATGAACGTCGTGGTCCGTCATCAGGCCGTCGCGATGGGCGCAGCGGGCCACGAGGTCGACGTCATCACCCGGCGGTCTTCGGCCGACCAGCCGTCCGCAGCCTCCCTCGCCCCAGGCGTGACCCTGCGCTTCCTCGACGCCGGTCCCGCCGAGCCGGTCGCGAAGGGTCGGCACGAGGAGTTCGTCGAGGACTTCCGCTCGGAACTCGCCCGACTGCCGCGATACGACGTCCTGCACGCCCACCACTGGTTCTCCGGCATGGCCGCACTCCCCCTCGCGCGGGAACTGGGGATCCCGCACGTGCAGAGCTTCCACAGCATCGCCGCCGAGTCCACCACGCCGCTCTCGCACGGCGAGCGCGCCGAGTCCCCCGGGCGCCTGGCCGGCGAGGCACGGCTCGCCGCGGAGTCGGACGCGGTCGTCGCGATCAGCGCGGCCGAGGCCGACACCGCGATCACCCGGCTCGGAGCGAGCCCCGATCGGGTGTCGATCGTGCCACCCGGTGTCGACGGGACGCTGTTCCACCCGCTCGACGGGCCTCGTGCAGGTCGTCCGACCGCGGTGGTCGCCGGTCGCCTGCACCCGCTGAAGGGCTTCGACCTCGCCATCGAGACCATCGCAGCGGTCGCGCCCGAGCTCCGCCCCGAACTCGTCATCGCCGGGGACGTCTCGGTCGACTACGACCGCTACGCCGAGGAACTGGCCGCGCTCGCCCGCGACCTCGGTGTCGCCGACGATGTCCGCTTCGTCGGGCCGCAGTCGCGCATCGGGCTCGCCACGCTGTTCCGCGAGAGCATGCTCGTGCTCGTCCCCTCACACTCGGAGACATACGGTCTCGTCGCGCTGGAAGCCGCGGCGAGCGGTGTTCCGACCGTCGTGGCCGCCTCGGGCGGCTTGCGGGAGGCCGTCGTCGACGGTGGGACGGGCATCGTCATCGACTCCCGCGACCCGCAGGTCTGGGGTGCTGCGGTCTCGTCCATCCTCGGCGACCCGGGGCGGCTCGCGCAGCTCGGTTCGGCAGCGCGACGTCGGGCAGAGCGGTTCGACTGGCAGCGCTCGGGAGACGCCCTCGTCGACGTCTACCGGACCCTGCTCGACACCACTCCGGCCGTCGTCACCGCTCCGGCGACCTCCGCCTCGTGAACCGCGGACTCCTCCCACTCGTCGACAGCGGGCACACCGTCCTCTTCACCCACGCGCACCCCGACGACGAGACCCTCGCCTCGGGTGCGCTCATCGCCGAACTAGCGGACCGCGGAGCTCGCGTCGTCCTCGTGACGGCCACGCGAGGCGAGCGCGGCGAGGTCGTCGACGGCCCGCTCCGGTCCCTCGCCGGCACCGCCGCACTCGCATCCCACCGCGAGTCGGAGCTCGCCGCCGCCTGCCGGACGCTCGGCGTGGCCGAGCAGTTCTGGTTGGGCACGACTCCGGCGGCCCGGCCGGGGACGTCGACGCGGTACGTGGACTCGGGCATGCGATGGGTGCGCGAGGGACTCGCGGGCCCCGCTGACGACGTCTCCCCCGGCGCGTTCTCACTCGCTCCCCTCGATGACGTCGCCGACGACCTCGTCGCCCTCATCGGACACGTCTCGCCGGACCTGGTCATCAGCTACGACCACGGTGGCGGGTACGGGCACCCGGACCATCTCCGGATGCACGAGGCCGCGATCGTCGCGGCGCGGAGGAGCGGGGTGCCGTTCGCTGAACTCGTGCACCACCGCACCGACCTCGAGCCGTCGGGCGACGACGCCGTATGGTTCCCACTCGAGCACCGCCTCCCGATCGTCGCCGCAGCGCTGGCGGAACACGCCAGCCAACTGACGGTCGACGGCGAGCAGCTCGTCCACTCCGGCGGTCAGCGCGAGGACATCACCACCTCGGTGGGCCTGCGACTCCGGTCCCGCTAAGCGGTCGCCGACTGGTTCCGGTGCTCCCGTGGCATGCGGGCCGCGAGCACGGGGACGAGCAGCATGAGCACGACCGCGGAACCGAAGGCCGCGGGGAACGAGAAGGCGTCGAGCAGTGCGCCGGCGACCAGCGGGCCGACGATGGCACCGAGGTCGGACGTCGCCTGGAAGACCGCGACGGCCCTACCACCCCGGCCACCCGCGGCGTCTCCGACGGCCGCCGCCGGAGCGGTCCCGAGGAAGGCCGCCGCGACGCCGTAGACGCACAGGGCGACGACCAGCAGCCAGAGCTCGCCGACGAACGGCATGGCGAGCAGCGCCGCCGCCGCGACCGGGAACGCGACGAGCATCGCGGGGCGCCGTCCGACGGTGTCGACGAAGCGGCCGGCGGGACCGAGCGCGAGCGTCTGGGCGACAGCGGCGATCGCGAAGGCGATCCCGGTCCAGGCGGCCTCCTCGTGGAGCGCCTCCACGACGAGGACCGGCACGAGCGCGCCTCGGACACCCATCGACGCCCACCCGTTGGCGAAGTTCGCGAGGAGCGCCGCCTGGTACCGGCGATCGGCGAGGACCGTGCGGAACGGCTCGGCCTGCGTGGCGGTCTCGACCGGCGCGGCGATCCGACTGCCGCGCAGCATCACGAGCCCGAGGACGCCGGCGACCGCGAGGGTCCCGGCGTAGAAGAAGAAGGGTGCCGTGAGCGAGATGGTCGAGAGCAGGCCACCGACGGCCGGTCCGGCCATGCCGCCGACGAGGAACCCGCCCTGGTAGAACCCGACCGCCCGCCCACGCCGATGCGGTGGGCTGGTGCGCAGCAGCAGCGTCATCGCGGCGACGGAGAACATCGCCGACCCGATCCCTCCGACCCCGCGGAGCAGGAGCAGCTGCGGATAATCCGCCGCGAGCCCGACGAGCGCGCTCGACACCGCGACGATCCCGATGCCGGTGGCCAACACCACCCGCTCGCCGATCCGGTCGACGAGCGCACCCACGAACGGGTTCGCGATGAGCCGCATGAGCGCGAAGACCGAAACGACCGCCCCGACCTCGAGGTAGCCGACGCCGAAACTGCGCACGTACACGGGCAGGACCGGGATCACGACACCGAACCCGAGCATCACGAAGAACGCGACGCCGCCGAGGACGAGGACCTCGCGACCGAGGGGCTCACGAGGAACGGCCCCCGCTCCGCCTGGACGACGGAACGGGAGCCGGATCATGCTCTCAGGGTATCGGTGCGATCAGCCGATCGTCGCCGTGTCGATGACGAAGCGGTAGCGGACGTCGCTGCGGACCACGCGGTCGTAGGCGCCCTCGACCTCGTCGGCACCGATCAGCTCGATCTGCGAGCCGATGCCGTGCTCGGCGCAGTAGTCGAGCATCTCCTGCGTCTCGCGGATGCCGCCGATGTTCGAGCCGGCGAGCGAGCGGCGGCCACCGACGAGCGAGAACACGCGGAACTGCTGCGTGTTCTCGGGCAGTCCGACGAAGACCATCGAGCCGTTGAGCTTGAGGGTCGACAGGTAGGCGTCGATGTCGAGGTCGGCGGAGACCGTGTTGATGATGAGGTCGAAGCGTCCGCGGAGCGACTTCAGGGTGCCCTCTTCGCCGGTCGCGTAGTAGTGGTCGGCCCCGAAGCGCTTGCCGTCCTCCTCCTTTGAGGTCGTCTGGCTGAGCACGGTCACCTCTGCGCCGAGGGCGTGGGCGATCTTGACGCCCATGTGGCCGAGGCCACCCATCCCGACGATGGCGACCTGCTTGCCGGGACCGGCGCCCCAGTGCTTCAACGGCGAGTAGGTGGTGATGCCGGCGCACAGCAGGGGTGCCGCGACGTCGAGCTCGATGCCCTCGGGGATGCTCAGCACGTAGTTCTCGTCGGCGACGATCTGCTTGCTGTACCCGCCGTACGTGGGCTCGCCGTCGTACTCACGGCCGTTGTAGGTGGCGACGTTGCCCTTCAGGCAGAACTGCTCCTCGCCGGCGAGGCAGTTCTCGCACTCGCGGCAGGAGTCGACGAAGCAGCCGATACCGACGCGGTCGCCGACCTGGTGCTTGGTGACCGCGTCGCCGACCTCGGTGACGATGCCGGCGATCTCGTGACCGGGGACCATCGGGAAGATGGCCTTGCCCCATTCCTCGCGGGCCTGGTGGATGTCGCTGTGGCAGATGCCGGCGTAGTGGACGTCGATGACGACGTCGTTGGCGCGCGGCGCACGGCGCACGATGGTGCCGACCTCGAAAGGCGCGTCGGCGGTGGGCTTGATGATGGCGGCGACGGTGGTCATAGGACTCCTCGGGCTGGGGGTGTTGGGGGTGCCGTGGGGCGGGATGCACGCGCCGGACAGCACGTTCGACGCTAGCAGCCCACTCCACCGGACGAACCCCCAAGGGACGATCACCCGAGCTGTGCTACGAGCGACGCCGAGGTGTGAATCCCTGCAGAGTTGCTTGGCAGTTCCCGCAGAGGATCGGCCTCGGGGTGGCATCCTGCCGCGAACCCGAGCAAGGTGGGGAACTCGTATTCGCGAACGGAACGGAGAACACACATGCTCACCCTGACCGAGAACGCCGGCCGAGTCGTCAAGACCCTCGCCGAGAACGCACCACTCACCCCGGGACTGGTCGTCCCGGACGACGCGTCGTCGCTCACGCACGGCGCCGGACTGCGCATCAGCAGCAGCTCCGACGACAACAACTTCGAAGTCACCATGACGGCGACGCCGCACGAGGCCGACCAGGTCATCGAGAGCGCCGGAGCGACCGTCTTCCTCGAGGAGTCCGCAGCCGTCGCCCTGAGCGACGCGGTCCTCGACGCGCAGATCGACGAGCAGGGCGGCGTCCGCTTCGCCCTCGGCAAGGCCGAGTAGCGCCCTGAGTCCGCAGAACGCCCGGTGATCCACGATCACCGGGCGTTCGTGTGTCCGGGTGGGGTCAGTCCTCGGAGTGTCTGGCGCGACTCGGCTGCACCCGCGGCGGCTCGCCCGGCATCTTCGGGAAGTCGGGAGGGAACGGGAGCTCCCCCAGTCCTTGCTCGAGGTCCCGCTCCCACCACTGCAGGAGGACGTCGATGCGCCCAGCGGTGTCGTGCATGCCGGCCCACGGGTCTCCGGTCGTCCGGAGTCGCTCCGGGACGGTCCGCACCGTGAAGGCGCCCGGGTCGATCTCGGGGAGTTCGTCCCAGGTCACCGGACACGAGACGGTCGCCGAGGCCAGCGCACGCGGGCTGTAGGCGCCGGCCATCGTCCGGTCGCGGTTCGCCTGGTTGTAGTCGACGAAGATGCGTTCACCGCGCTCCTCCTTCCACCACGAGGTCGTGACCCGGTCGGGATCCCGACGCTCCAGTTCCCGCGCTGCCGCGATCACGGCGTGCCGGACGTCGAGGAACTCGTGCTCCGGCTCGATGGGAGCGAACACGTGGACGCCTCGGTTGCCGGAGGTCTTCACGAACCCCGTCAGACCGACCTCCGTCAACAGCTCCCGAAGCGAGCCCGCCACGCGTACGGCGTCGGCGAAGTCGGTTCCCGGCTGCGGGTCGAGGTCGATCCGCAGTTCGTCGGGATGGTCGGTGTCCGATGCCCGTGACGGCCACGGGTGGAACACGACGGTGTTCATCTGTGCGGCCCAGACGACCGCAGCGGCCTCGTCGAGGACGAGTTGCGGATGCCGCCGGCCACTCGGGTACACGACGTCGACCGCCCGGACGTACTCCGGCGCTCCCTTCGGCGGGTTCTTCGAGAAGAACCACTCACCGTCCACACCGCCCGGGAACCGCTGGAGGGACACCGGGCGGTCGCCGTTGGCGGCGAGGAAGGCCGGCGCGACCTCGATGAGGTACTCCGCGAGCTCCCGCTTCGTGACACCGGACTCCTCCCAGAGCACGCGGTCGGGACTGGAGAGACGCACTTCGCGGTCGCCGTGCGGTCCGGGGACGGTGAGGACGATCGCGGTGCTGGCCATGTCGGACACCGTACGCGCCCTGCCCGGCCCGGTCACGAGGGTGGTGCTCGTCGCCGCAGCGGAGTAGAACGGGACCTGTCCATCGAACCCGCCGTCACCACCCTGCCGAGGAGCCACCATGCGCGAGGTCCACGCCTCCCTCTTCCAATCCGTCGACGGCGTCGTCGAGTCGCCCGATCAGTGGCAGTTCGACCACTTCGACGCCGACATGGGCGCCATGATGACCGAGGCGATCGCTCCGATCGACGACGTCCTGCTCGGCCGCGTGAGCTACGAGCAGTGGAGCGGGTTCTGGCCGACGGTCGGCGACGACGACCCGTTCGGCTCCTTCATCAACCCCGTCCGGAAGCACGTCGCATCACGCACCCTGGCGGGCCCGTTGTCCTGGGAGAACGCGACGCTCATCCCCGGCACGCTCGAGTCCTTCGTCGAGGAGCTCAAGCAGCAGGACGGCGGGCGCATCGCGGTGCAGGCGAGCATCTCCGTCGTGCGGCAGCTCCTCTTCGCCGGTCTGCTCGACCGGCTCACCCTCATGATCCACCCGGTCGTCGCCGGCGCCGGGCGTCATCTGTTCGAACCGAGCGACCCCGTGACACGCTTGGAGCTCGTCCACTCGGTGCGGACGAGCTCCGGCAACGTGCTTTCGACGTACGCTCCCCGCGCCTAGGCGGGTCGCCGCACGGCCGACTCAGCCCAGGTGGACGGCCTGCTGGTCGCCCGAGGGCAGAAGGTCCTCCTTGCGACCGCGGATGCAGACGACCGCGATGACGCTCGCGATCACGAGGCCGACCGCCGCCGCGATGAACGCCGCCGAGTAGCCCTGGGTGAACGCCACGAGCTGCGACGTCTGATCCGTGACCGTCGCCTGGTCGATGACACTCGCGTAGACCGTGGTGAAGACCGACAGACCGATCGACCCACCGATCTGCATGGAGGCGTTCGCCGTGGCGGAGGCCGCACCGGCGTCGTGCGGTGCGACTCCCGTCAGCGCGAGGTTCTGCATCGGGACGAAGATCATCGCCATGCCGATCCCGAGCACGAGGAGCGCCGGCAGCACCTGGACGAAGTAGTCGCCGTCAGCCGTGATGCGGCTGAGGTACACGAGGGCGGCCGCCGCGATGAGCGGACCGACGATGAGCAGCGGGCGCGGGCCGATGGCCGGCAGGAGCTTCGTGGCGATCGGGGCGACGATCATGATCGCGACGGTCATCGGGAGGGTCGCGATGCCCGCCTCGAGCGGCGGGAAGCCGAGCACGATCTGCAGGTGGAACGTCAGGTAGAGCAGCGCCCCGATCATGACGCTGCCGACGATCATCTGCATGAGGAAGGCACCACCGCGGACCCGGTCCGCCACGATGCGCAGCGGGAGCAGGGGCTGCGCGACGCGCATCTCGATGAAGACGAAGAGGGAGAGGAGTCCCGCACCGAGCGCGAGGAAGCCGATGGTGTCGGCGCTCCCCCAGCCGCCCTCGGCCAGCGTGAAGCCGTAGACGAGGGAGCCGAGGCCCAGGATGACGGTGATCGCGCCGAGCCAGTCGTAGCGGTTGTCGCCCTCGGCCTTACTCTCGGTCACGAGGATGAGGCCGGCGATGAGTCCGACGATCACGAACGGCACGTTGACGAGGAGGCACCAGCGCCAGTCGACGAACTCCGTGAGCACGCCGCCGAGGATCAGGCCGACGGCCGCTCCCGCACCGGCGACGGTGCCGAAGACGGCGAAGGCCGTGTTGCGGTCGCGTCCGTGGGAGAAGGTGACGGTGAGGAGCGCGAGTGCGGCAGGTGCCATGAGCGCTGCGAACACGCCCTGCAGACCGCGAGCGACAATGAGCTCGGTCCCGCTCTGGGCGAACCCACCGAAGGCCGATGCGGCGCCGAAGCCGACCATGCCGACCAGGTAGGTGCGCTTCCGGCCCCAGTAGTCGGCGATGCGGCCACCGAGCAGCAGCAGGGCGCCGAACGCGAGGGCGTAGGCCGTGACGACCCACTGACGCTGCGTGTCGGACAGCTCGAGCTCCTGCTGGGCTGCCGGAAGGGCGATGTTCACGATCGTGCCGTCGAGGACGACGATGAGCTGCGTCATCGCGAGGACGACGAGGACCCACCAGCGGCGGGCCGGGGAACCGGACGGTGCGTTGGTGGGATGCGATGCGGTGGCTGCGGATGCAGACAAGGAGGACCTCCGTGCGAGGGGTGGGGGCGCTGGGGGTTTCCAGCCCCAGATCGATGCTCGGCACACGGCGCGAGTGCAGCACGGTGCGGACGATCAACCACCCCAACCACGAAGTCGGGCAGAGGACCAGGATAGCGGATGTCGACCTCGCTGCACCCGTCAGGCCATGCGGATCACGCCGAGGTGACGAGCTCCAGGACGGCCTCCGGGTGTTCCACCGCCGCGAAGTGCCCGGTCGCCGGCAGGGTGTGCAGTCGGAGGTCCGGGACCAGGGCGGCGAGGACGGCTGTGTCGTCGGGCCCGATGAAGACGTCGCGGTCGCCCATCATGCAGCGGACGGGACACCGCACGCCGCGCCAGACGTGCAGGTCGTAGGCGGCGGCCGCTCGGGCGGCCAGGAGGAACGATGCGGGCCGGACGTCGGCTGCGAGCGCGTCGACGACCGACCGGTCGAGGTCCCGGCGTCGTCCGAACAGGGGCGACATGAGCGGTGCGAGCAGGCCGATCCGGTTCAGCGCGCGGACGAGCCCGGGCCCGCGTTCACCGAGCGTCTGCAGGACACGCATCCCGAGGAGCATGCCCGCGAACCACGGGAGCCGGACGCCGCCACCGACCGGCTGGCGGATCGCCTCGACGACGCCGATCCCCGTCGGTGAGACGAGGTCGATCCGGATCGTCGCCTCGGGTTCGCGGACAGCGAGGTCGAGCGCGACGAAGCCGCCGAGCGAATGCCCGACCACGCGCCAGGACCGGTAGCCGAGGGAGCGGGCGACCGTCGCGACGGCTGCGGAGAGGTCTCCGACCGTCACCGGGTCGGCGGTGGGAAGCGCCGATTCACCCCACCCCGGGAGGTCCACGGCGATGACGTCGTCGACGACCGCGCCCCGCTCGTCGTCGGCACGGAGGAGTGGTGACCAGGTGGTCCAGGAACCGGCGGCGCCGTGCAGCAGGATCGTGGCCGGTCCGCCCGCTTCGCGACCCGCCCGGACGGTGACCGGTCCGATGTCGGTGTCCACCGTGACGCGTCCCAGGCCGAGCGCGGTCGCATCGGTGGTGATCACGGAGGGTTCGTCCGGCGGGGCGGGACGCGAGGAGTTCACGGGCATGCGTGTCATTCGGAAACGAGGTGCCGCTCGGATCGGTGCTCGATCGACGACGCCGGTCCCCCGGCACGGCGCGCAACCCCCCTTCAGGTCGCGAACCCGGCCGCTACCGTGGTCTGATGCCTGAGAACGCACGCGCCGCCGCAGACCAAGCCGCTGGAACCGCACAGAACAGCACGGCCCTCCGTACCCTCGCCCGCACGGGCCACGCCGTCAACGGCTTGCTCCACGTCCTCATCGGCGGGATCGCGATCTCCATCGCACTGTCCGGCGCGAGCGGTGGATCCGGCGGCGGCGGTGACGCGGACCAGTCGGGTGCGCTCAAGACGCTTGCAGGCACGCCCGGCGGGATCGCGATCATCTGGGTCGTCTCCGTCGGACTGTTCGCCCTCGGTCTCTGGACGGCGATCTCCGCCTTCCTCGTGCGCGAGTCCGACACCCGCAAGCGGTGGAGCAAGCGGATCTCGACCGCCGGTCGCGCGATCGCCTACTTCGCCGTCGGATCGACCGCGCTGACCTTCGCCCTCGGCGGCAGCCAGGACTCCTCGCAGTCCAGTCAGGGCCTCACGGCGACCCTCCTGTCCTCCCCCGGTGGGGTGTTCGTCGTCATCGTCGTCGGCCTCGTGGTCATCGGCATCGGCGGCTTCTTCGTCTTCAAGGGCGTCACGCGGAAGTTCCTCGAGGACGTGCACCCGCCCACCGGCACGACGAAGCGCGCCGTCGTCGTCCTCGGCGTCGTCGGATGGGTCGCCAAGGGGATCGCGCTGATCACCGTCGGCATCCTGTTCCTCGTCGCGGCCGCCACCCAGGACCCCGAGAAGGCCTCCGGCATGGACGGCGCCATCTCGGCATTGGCCGCGCTCCCGTTCGGCGTCGTCATCCTGCTCGTGGTCGGCGTCGGGCTCATCGCCTACGGACTCTTCTGCGGTGCCCGGGCGCGCTGGGGCAGCCTCTAGGACGGTGAGGCGGGCGCCTCGGGCGGCGACGCGGACGGGTCGGCTCCAGACCATGTCCTGCAAACGCTTGCGTTGCGACTACCGTTAGGAGTATGACGTCTTCTGATTCCACGACGCAGCCCGAGGCGGAACCCGCCGGCGCTACGCAGACCTTCTCCGACCTCGGCCTCGACGACGCGGTGCTCAAGGTACTCAAGGACGTCGGCTACGAGACCCCGTCCGCCATCCAGGCGGCCACCATCCCGCTGCTGCTCGAGGGACGCGACGTCGTCGGCCTCGCACAGACGGGCACCGGCAAGACCGCGGCGTTCGCCCTGCCGATCCTGTCCCGCCTCGACATCACGCAGAAGACGCCGCAGGCGCTCGTCCTCGCGCCGACCCGCGAGCTCGCCCTCCAGGTCTGCGAAGCGTTCGAGAAGTACGCCACCCACCTGCGCGGCGTCCACGTCCTGCCCGTCTACGGCGGCCAGGGCTACGGCGTCCAGCTGTCGGCCCTCCGTCGCGGCGTCCACATCGTCGTCGGCACGCCGGGTCGCATCATGGACCACCTGGAGAAGGGCACCCTCGACCTCACGGAGCTCAAGTACCTCGTGCTCGACGAGGCCGACGAGATGCTGAAGATGGGCTTCGCCGAGGACGTCGAGACGATCCTGGCCGACACCCCGAAGGACAAGCAGGTCGCCCTGTTCTCCGCGACGATGCCGTCGTCCATCCGTCGCATCTCCGCGAAGTACCTGAACAACCCGGAAGAGATCACGGTCAAGACGAAGACCACGACCTCGGCCAGCATCACGCAGCGCTACCTGACGGTCTCGTACCCGCAGAAGGTCGACGCCCTGACCCGCATCCTCGAGACCGAGAACTTCAGCGCGATGATCATCTTCACGCGCACGAAGAACGAGACCGAGACGCTCGCGGAGAAGCTCCGGGCGCGCGGTTACTCGGCGGCCGCCATCAACGGCGACGTCGCCCAGGTGCAGCGCGAACGGACCGTCAACCAGCTGAAGGCCGGCAAGCTCGACATCCTCGTCGCGACCGACGTCGCCGCGCGCGGTCTCGACGTCGAGCGCATCAGCCACGTCGTCAACTACGACATCCCCGTCGACACCGAGTCCTACGTGCACCGCATCGGCCGCACCGGCCGCGCCGGGCGCACGGGCGACGCGATCAGCTTCGTCACGCCGCGCGAACGCCACCTCCTGAAGGCCATCGAGCGGGCCACCCGCCAGCCCCTCACGCAGATGCAGCTGCCGAGCGTCGACGACGTCAACGCCACGCGCCTCACCCGCTTCGACGACGCGATCACCGAAGCGCTCGGCCAGACCGACCGGATCGAGCGTTTCCGCGAGATCATCGGCCACTACGTCTCCCACCACGACGTCCCCGAGGCCGATGTCGCGGCGGCCCTGGCCGTCGTCTCCCAGGGCGAGACGCCGCTGCTCCTCTCCGCGGAGGACGAGCGCCGCCGTCGTGAGGAATTCGACAACACCAACCGTAGCAATGACCGCGCCGGTCGCGACCGTCGCGACTCCGGCGACCGCGGCTCACGCTTCGACCGTAGCGACCGCGGCGATCAGGGCGACCGTCCCGAGCGTCGCAGCCGTCCGTCCAGCGGACCGATGGCCCCGTACCGTATCGCCGTGGGTCGTCGCCAGAAGGTCGACCCGCGTCAGATCGTGGGCGCGCTCGCGAACGAGGGCGGTCTGAAGCGCGAGGACTTCGGCGCGATCCAGATCAAGCCGGACTTCTCGATCGTCGAACTGCCGGCGAGCCTCGGCAACGACGTCTTCGACCGCCTCGAGAACACCCGCATCAGCGGCAAGCTCATCGAGCTCCGTCCCGACCGCGGCGGCCCGGCCCGCCGACGCGACGACGAGGGCGGCACGGGCGGCGGTTCGTACGACCGCAAGCCGCGCTCCTAGCTCGCACACACACGACGAGGGCCGGACGGAATCCTGGGATTCCGTCCGGCCCTCGTCGTTCCGCACCCGGCGGGGTGCGTCCGTCAGTCGCGCGGGTCGAGCACGCTGGTGACCACGGCGTAGTCCGCGTCGAGCGCGATCTCGAGCTCGTCGCCGTTCTCGAGGAGGACGTCGACCTCGAACGCCTCGCCCGGGTCGTCGCTGCGGTCGACGTCGGTCACGGCACCGCCCTTCGCCTCGGCGAGCGCTGCCTTCGAGGCCGCGTCGAACTCGGTGTCGGTCAGCGGCACGTCGTCGGCGTCATGGGCGTCGCGATCATCGGTGGCCGCCGTGGTGTCACCGTCGTCGATGGCGGTGCCGCCGTCGCGGTCGGTGTTCGACGCCGCCGTGACGCGGTCGTCGTCGGCGTCCCCGAACTCGTCCACGGCGTAGGCGGCACCGGCTCCACCGAGGGCGAGGGCCCCCACGACGATCGCGGTGATCCACACGGGCTTCCGGCGCCAGAAGGCCGGCTTCCCGGTGGTCGCCGGGGTCGCGGGGATGGCGGTGTGATCGGTCGCCTCGACGCGCTCGACGGGTTCGATGCGCTCGGTGGCTGCGGTGGGCTGCGTGGGATCGGTGGGCTGGGAGGCGGTGTTCTCGTTCATGTGCCCCAGACTGTCCGAGGAGCGCTGAAGCGGACCTGAAGCGAGCTGAAGCCGCGTTCAGGAAGCGGACGACGCCGGGAGCGTGACGATGAACGCCGCCCCGCCGAGCGCGCTGTCGACGAGTTCGATCGAGCCGCCGTGCAACCGCACGACGTCGGCCACGATCGCCAGGCCCAGGCCCGATCCGCCGGCGTCGCGCGAACGGCTCTCGTCGAGGCGGACGAACCGTTCGAACACGTGTGCGCGGGACTCGACCGGCACACCGGGGCCGTCGTCCTCCACGGAGATCCTGATGAACCGGCCGTCGGTGGCGGATCCGAGTCGGACGACGGAGCGCGCGTGCCGGACGGCGTTGTCGACGAGGTTCCGCACCACCCGGGCGAGGAGCACGTCGTCGCCGTCGACCCTCGCCGCCGCGACGGCCTCGGACTCGACGCGCAGTCCACCGGCGGATCGGAGGCGAGCAGCCTCCGCCAGCAGGAGGTCGTCGACGTCGACCGTGCGCCGCGCGGTGCCCGTCGCCCCTTCATCGAGCTTCGCGAGCAGCAGGAGCGACTCGACGAGCCCTTGCATCCTGGCGCCCTCCTCGAGGACCGTCGAGGACAGCTCGGCCGGGTCGACCCGGTCCGGGTGGAGCGCCGCCACCTCGGCGTACTGCCTGATCACCGCGAGCGGTGAGCGGAGTTCGTGCGAGGCATCCGACACGAACCGCCGCTGCGCCGTCTGGGCGTCCTCGAGCCGCTCGAGCATCCCGTTCATCGTCCCGGCGAGGCGACCGATCTCGTCGCCCGTGGCGGGGACCTCGATCCGTCGGTGCAGCTCGCCCGCCCCCAGCTCCGAGACCTCACGGCGGATGCGCTCCACCGGCGCCAACGCACGTCCGACGAGCAGCCACGTCAGTCCGCCGACGAGGGCGACGAGCACGGGCACCGCGATGAACAGGAGCATCGACACGAGTCCGACGGCATCGTCGGTCTCCTCGAGGGAGCGGCCCGCGAGGACAACCAGGTCACGGCCGTCGACGTCGACGTCCTCGCTGGCGAACAACACCGGCTCGTCATCGACGACCGAGACGAAAACATCACTGTCCGGGATCGGCGTCGGGAGCTCGATCTCGTCGTCCGTCCGGTCCACGACACGGCCGTCCTCGACGAGGACCAGGAGTCGACCGTCGTCCTCGGGCAGCGTCGTCGCGTCCGCCGCGACCAGTTGCGCCGAGACGCCCTCCGCCTCGGCCGAGGCGCTCTGTTCGACGCCGGAACGGAGCGCCGCGGAGAACAGCCCGACGAACGCGACGGAGCCGACCCCGAGGAACAGTCCGACCGCGAGCACCGATCCCAGTGCCGCGCGGCCTCGGACCGACCGCCACAGCCGCCGTCGGGGCGCGACCGCTCCGTGCGGCCCGGCGTCAGCCACGCCCGCCCGCCAACCGGTATCCGAACCCGCGCACCGTCTCGATCGAGGCGCGCTCGAAGGGGCGGTCCACCTTGTTGCGGAGATGCCCGACGTAGACCTCGACGATGTTGGGGTCGCCCTCGAAATCGTCGTCCCAGACGTTCTGCAGGACCTCGCGCTTCGACACCACCTCGCCCCCGCGTCGCATGAGGAACTCGAGGACCGCGAACTCGCGCGAGGTGAGGTCGATCGGGACGTCGCCTCGGTGGACCTGCTTCGAGGCCGGGTCGAGCCGCAGTTCGCCGACCTCGAGCACCGCTGGCCGCTCCCGCGATCCACGTCGGACGAGTGAGCGGATCCGCGCGACGAGCACCGCGAAGGAGAAGGGTTTGCTCAGGAAGTCGTCGGCACCGGTGTCGAGGGCTTCGACCTGGTCCCAGTCGCCGTCCTTCGCGGTGAGCATGAGGATCGGGGTCCAGTCGCCCGCGTCGCGGAGCTGCTGACAGACGCGGTAGCCGCTGAGGCCCGGCATCATGATGTCGAGGATGACGGCGTCGTAGCGATGCTCGCCGGCCATCCACAGGCCGTCGACCCCGTTCGCAGCGACGTCGACCGCGAAGCCCTCCGCTTCGAGCCCCCTCCGAACACCGTCGGCGAGTCGCACCTCATCGTCCACGACGAGTATCCGCATCCGGTGCGACCTCCAGGCTCCGTGCCGGTCGACGGTCGAGCGGCGCGTCCCAGTCTGGCGCGGACAAGCTGAAGCAGCGCTGAAGCCGGACGGTCCGGCGTGGACCCGCGTCTAGGCTGGGCGCATGGGTGATGAGGACCGCCGGAAGCGAGCCGCCGAGCAGGAGGCCCGGGCGCTGCGTGCGCTCGAGTCGATCAGGAACGGCGGCGATCTCGGCAAGGAGACGCTCGACCTCTCGAACGAGTACTCCGACGGACTGGGCACCCGCGTCGCAGCGTGGTTCCGCGGCGCGAGGCGCCGGAAGGACTGACCGCCGTCAGCCCGCCTGCCCCGGGTGCACCGGGTAGTGGCTCGTGATCGAGACGCGGTTGAAGGCGTTGATGACGATCGCCAGCCAGCGGACCGCGGCGATCTGACCGTTCGTGAGCGTCGACAGGTCGTCGTCCGGCAGGCGCCGTCGGTGCTGCACGTCCGCGATCAGGGTGACGTCCTCGGTGATCGCGAGTGCGGCCTGCTCCACCGGGCTGAAGTACTCACTGTCGCGCCAGGCGGACAGGATGGCGAGGCGTTCCGTGGTCTCGCCGAGCGCGATCGCGTCAGCGACATGGAGACGCAGGCAGTACGCACAACCGTTCATCTGCGAGGCCCGGATCCGGATCAGCTCCATGAGCCGCTTGTCGATGCCGGCGTCGAGAGCCGCACGACCCGCGGCGCGTCCGGTCTCGACGAGCGCCTGATAGACCTCGGGTGATTCCTTGTCGAGCCAGACGTCGGCGCTCATGGGGTTCCTCTCGTCACTGGGCGGGCGCGATCCCGCACACCACTCGTCCACGCTAACGCGCGTGACTCGAGGACGTCACCGTGCGGTGTCACCGCGGCGGGATGTCCTGGCGCGTGACCGGGACCGCCGGCGCTTCGTCGTGGGGTCGCAGTTCCATCCGCCGACTGCCGCAGGCCGTACACCGGAGGTAACGCAGCGACCCCTCCGAGGTGGTGTGCGCCGACTCCGTCGCCCACGTGTGGCGGCAGGCGTCGACGGCGTTCGGCGAGGGTTCGGAGGACTGCGGGGGTGCGTCGAGGATGGTCATGACTCCACCGTGATGTAATGGCGTTATGCATCTCAACCCTTACGGTTCGTACGCCGTCCTCCTGGCCGCGTCGCTGGCGAACGACTGGCCCGACGACCGGGACGCCATCGTCGCCCGCACCCGCGAGCACGGGATGACGATGCCCTTCACCGAGGTCCCCCGTGACCACGCCCGCGTCCGCCGGGTCGTCGACGAGTGGCTGACCGTCGTCGATGCAGCCGACGATCAGGCCAGGGCGGCCGCGCTCAACCGCCAGATGGCCTCCGCGGCCGCGTTCCCACGGCTGACGGACCACGACGGCGAGGGGTGGCACCTGCACTATCGCGACGAGCACCAGGCGCTCCCGGACGTCCTCGCCGCGGTGATCAGCGTCGGGACCGCCCTCCACCTGACGACGAGGGGGATGCAGCGTCTCGGTCGGTGTGCGGCGGGGACCGAACCCGGCGACACCTGCCGGCGGGTCGTCGTCGACGTCACCCGCAACGGCCGTCAGCGCTACTGCTCGGTGCGGTGCGCCAACCGGTCGGGCGTCCGCAGGCACCGCGCACGCGCGGGCGGCTCAGCCCGCTGATCGGGCGTCGGGCAACAGGAACCAGACGCTCGCTCCCCCGAGCCCAGACTCGTCGATCTCGATCCGGCCACCGTGCGCCTCGACGATGCGCCGACAGGTCGAGAGGCCGATGCCGAGGCCGGCGACCTCGCTCCCCGCCGCGCGTTCCATGAGGTCGAAGACGCGCTCCCGCTGCTCCGGAGCGACACCGGGACCGTTGTCCTCGACCGCGACCAGCACCCCGGCGGAGACCCGTTCTGCCTGCACCAGCACGTGCGGCACGACTCCGGAGGCTGCACTGAACTTCACCGCGTTCGCGATCAGGTTCTGCAGCAGCGCGCCCAGCAGCGTCTCGTCGCCGTGCACTTGGAAGGGCGTGTCGACGTCGACGGTCGCGCCGGTCGAGGTGATGGTCGCATCGAGGTCCTCGACCACCGAGGACACGAGGGGCTCGAGGTCGATCGGGACGCGTCGCGGACGGGCGCCGCCGATCCGGGCGAAGTCGAGCAGGTCGGTGATCATCGCCGCCATCCGGTCGGCGGCGGACTCGGCTCGCGCGAGCGCCTTCGCCGCGTGCGGCGCGTTCACCATGTCCGGGCTGTCGGTCGCGAGCTCGAGGAACCCGGAGACCGCCATGAGCGGGTTGCGCAGGTCGTGGCTCACCTGGCCGGCGAACTGGGCGAGCTGCTCGTTGGACTGGCCGAGCTCGTGCGTGAGGCGGAGCAACTCGAGGACGTCGACGACCTGCCTCGCGAGGAGGTCGAGGGCCTTGCCATGTTCTGGGGAGAGCTCGCGGACACGGTCGTCGAAGATGCACAGGGTGCCGATCGGGACGCCGTCGGGGGTGACGAGCGGGCTCGACGCGTAGAAGCGGACGCTGGCGAGCTCACCGGTCACGAAGGGGTTCGCCGCGAAACGAGGGTCCTCCCGAGCGTCTGAGACGATCGTCCGCACCTGCTGTTGGAACACGACCGCGCACATCGAGTCCTCGCGCGAGCAGCTCGCCGGTTCCATCCCGACCGCAGCGATCTGGTGTTGGAACCGGTCGTCGATGATGTTGATGACGGCGGTCGGCACGTCGCACATGGTCGCGGCGAGGTGGACGAGGCTCTCGAGGTCCGTCTCGGGCGGACGACCGACGACCTGGTACTCGGCGATCGCGGCGCGCCTCGTGATGTCCTCTGCGGTGATCACGCGCGCCCTTTCGTCGTCGGAATCCGGAACGTGTCCATGCTACCCATCCAGGGCACATGCACTGCCCCGGCTGTCGGATACGTCCGGGATGTGCCACTCGCCACCCGGAGGGTCGACTGTCGCTCACGCGAGCTGGAGGCGCCTCCAGGCGAGTTGGGCGAGCACCGCGGCCTGCAGATCCAGGACACCGTCGTCGAAGACCGCGCGCTCGGAGTGCAGGGCGACGGATCCCTCGTCGGGGGCGGCGCCGACGAAGACGAGCGTGCCGGGGACCTCGTCGAGGATGTAGGCGAAGTCCTCCGACGCCATCGACGGCACCTCCTGGCGGATGACCCGGTCGGGCCCGACGAGTGAGTCGAGCGTGCTGAGGACGAACCGCGTCTCCACCGGATCGTTGACGGTGACGGGGTAGGACGCGATGAACGTCGACTCGAGGGTGCAGCCGTGCGCCTCGGCGATCGCGGTCAGCAGCTGCGGCAGCTGCTCACGGACCGTCTCGAGCGTCGCCTTCGACAGCGTGCGGATGTTCGCCTCCAGGCTGACGGCCGAGGCGAGCACGTTGCTGGCCTCGGAGTCGCTGCTCAGCCGGGTGATGGAGATGACGGCCTGGTCGGTGGCCGGGAGCCGACGGGCCGCGAAGGTCTGCACGGCGAGGATGAGGTGTGCGGCGACCGGCACCGGGTCGACGGCGAGGTGCGGGAACGCCGCGTGACCGCCCGTCCCGCGGACGGTGAGCTGCAACGCGTTGGCACTCGCCATCATCGCGCCCTCCCGCGTGACGAGCTGACCGCGTGGGGTGCTGCAGTCGACGTGCAGCGCGTACGCCGCCACGGGTCGCTCTCCGGCGAGGTCGAGCAGACCTTCCTCGAGCATGATCCGCGCGCCGGCCTGGCCCTCCTCCCCGGGCTGGAACATGAACACGACCGTGCCGGCGAGGTCGTCGCGACGGGCGACGAGCAGCCTGACGGCACCGAGGAGACCCGCCATGTGGAGGTCGTGGCCGCAGGCGTGCATGGCCCCGGAGGTCGACGCGAACGGCAACCCGGTCGCCTCGGTGACCGGCAGACCGTCCATGTCGGCACGGAGCAGCACGGTGGGGCCCGGGGCACCGCCCCGGAGGACGGCGACGACCGAGGAGAGTCCGGTGCCCGTCGTGACCTCCAGGCCGAGGCCCTCGAGTTCGCGCAGGATGATCCGCTGGGTTCCGGGCAGGTCGAGGCCGACCTCGACGGCCTGGTGCAGCTCACGTCGGACGGCGATCAGCTCGTCGCGCATCGCGGTCGCATGCTCCTGGAAGCCGGTCATGAGCGGATCCCCTCGTCCCGCGGCGAGCGCCGGTACACCTGCTCGCCGCGGATCCAGGTCTCGGCGACCCGGACGGTGGCGATCTCGTCCGCGGGACGGAGAAGACGTCGCGGTCGAGGACGGCGAAGCTGCCGTCGTATCCCGTGGCGATCCGACCGACGCTCTCGAGCGGCGAGAGCAGGCCGGCTCGTCCCGTGTACAGCAGAAGCGCCTGGGCGACGCTGATGGCTTCCTCGGGGACGAAGTCGGCGCCGTTGTAGGCCTGCCGTCGGACGGCGGCCTCGACGGAGAGCATGACGTCGTCGGCGCCGCTCCAGGCGGTGGCCGGGCGGTCGGAGGAGAGCGCGAGCGGCCCGATGGTGCGGAACAACCGGGCGATCGGGTAGGTGTCGGGGACCTGTTCGGCGCGGAGGGCGAGCTCGTAGCCGTCGTACTCGGCGAAGAAGAACACGGTGTGGGTGGCGATCCCGAACGTCATGCGCGCGGAGCGGAGCCGTTCGGCGTACTCCTCGCTGATGATGGTCGCGTGCTCGATGCGGACGGAGGGGATGCCGTCGAGCCAGGGCTCCTGGTCTTCGAAGAGGCTCGCGACGCGGTCGAGGGCGCTGTCGCCCATGGCGTGCACCGCGAGCTGGACGCCGTTGCGGCGAGCCCAGGCGCCGGCTGCGAGGACGTCGTCGTCTTCGACGAGTCGGAGTCCGTGGTCGCAGGATTCGGGATACGGTTCGGCGACCCAGGCGGTGCGGTTCGAGTAGGCCCCGTCGAGGACGACCTTCACCCCGCCGATGCGGATCCGCCCCTCGCGATCGTCCGGAGTCAGCTCGGCGAGTGGCGCGGCGGGGTCCCAGCCCGGGTAGAGGGCGACGCGGGTGCTGAGCCCCTCGGCGGCAGCGGCGCGGAAGGCGTCGAGGGGGTCGTGCAGTCGGTTGGACAGCAGGTCGCACACGGCGACGATCCCTCGCGAGGCCAGTTCCTCGCCGATCGCGACGAGCGAAGCGACCTGCTCGTCGCGTTCGGGCACCGGGATGAACCTGGCGACCGCCTCGACCGCGGCGATCTCGGTGAGGACGCCGTTCGGCTCGCCGTCCGGTCCGCGTTCGAAACGCGCACCGGACGGGTCGGGCGTGGCGGCCGTGATGCCCGCGAGGCGGAGCGCCGCGGTGTTGCAGACGGCGGAGTGGGCGTCGCAGCGCCAGACGAGGACGGGGCGTTCTGCGGACACCGCGTCGAGGTCGGCCGTGGTCGGCATCCGTCCCTCGGGGAACTTCGTGTCGTCGAACCCTCGGCCGAGCACCCAGGCGCTCGGCGCGGTCAGCGTCGCCTGGTGCTCTCGCAGCCGCTCCACGAGTCCGTCGATGGAGACCACTGAAGGCGGGAAGCACTCGGCGGCCACGGCGGTGGCGGCCATGAGCGCCGGGTGGGTGTGGCTGTCGATGAGGCCGGGGAGCACGGTGCGTCCGCCGAGGTCGACCGAGGGTTCCCCCGCGACCGCGGACGCCTCCCCCACCCAGTCGAAGCGGCCGTCGACGATGCGGAACGCGGAGGCGATGTCCGTCTCGTCGGTCCCGGTGAACACGCGGGCGTTCGTGAAGAGCTGCGAGCGGGTCGGCGTCGCGGTGGGTTGCGGTGTCACGGTGGGGGTCTCCGTCTCGGTCTCAGCTGCCATCAGATCGCGCGCCAGGTGAAGCGACCGCCGAGCAGGGTCGCGGCGACCGGCATCGACCGCAGCCGCTCGGCGTCGGCGTCGAGCGGGTCGAGGTCCGTGATGACGAGGTCGGCGGGTTGACCGACCGCGATCGAGGTGCGGACGCTCGCGGCCAGGGCCACGTCCAGCGGGAGCCGTTGCTCGGGGTGCCAGGCGTCGCGGCCGTCGCGACTCCGGCTCGTCGCGGAGGCGATCGCCTGCCACGGGTCGAGGGGCGAGACCGGAGCGTCCGAGCCGAGTCGGAGGCCGACGCCTGCGCGGTGCAGGGATCCGAACGCGAAGGCGCGATCCGTGCGGCCGCTCCAGTGGCGGTCGGCGACGTCCCGGTCGTCCATCGCGTGCTCGGGCTGCACGCTCGCGATGAGCCCGAGGCTCGCGAACCGGGCGAAGTCCTGCTCGCGCACGAGCTGGGCGTGCTCGATGACGCCGCGCATCCCGAGCGCTTCGAAGGTGTCGAGGACCTCGGTGTTGGCTCGGTCGCCGATCGCGTGGACGGCAGCCTCGATCCCGGCGCCCCTCGCTCGTTCCAGCAGTCGGCGGAGCTCGTCGACCGAGACGCTCTCGACCCCGCAGGCGTGCGCACTCGACGGGTCGACGCCCGGATACGGGTCCCAGCACCAGGCGGTCCTCGTGTTGAGGGAACCGTCGACGACGACCTTGAGTCGCCCCATGGTGAGGAGTCCGGCCGGGTCGATCGCGTCGCCGGTGCGGAGTCCCGCCGCGATGACGGACTCCAGGCGGTCGGGCCACGCGGCGGCCTCGATCCGCAGGCTCGTCGCGCCGTTCGCGATGCGCTCGGACCATTCGCCGAGATTGTCGGTGTTCTCGAACTCGACGACCCCGACGACACCGCGTCGGGCTGCCGCGTCGGCGGCGTCCCGGTAGGCGTGGGCGGCGAGCCCCGAGTGCTGGTCGATCCGCTGCAGCGCCTCGATCCACGGCGCTTCGGCGACCACACCGCTCGCGTCGAGGTCCAAGCCGAGTCGTCGCGCGGCGCGCGTGTTCATCCAGGCGCAGTGCAGGTCGCCGCTGACGAGGACGACGGGTACGTCCGATTCGGTGGCCTCCAGCGCGGCGAGCGTCGCCGGCTGCGTCCACAGGCCGTCGCGGAACCCGTACCCCATGAGGAGCCCGTCGGTGAGCGGCGCACCGGTGTCGACCGCGCGACGGACGGCCGCGAGGACGTCGGCCGCGCTGGCGGTGTCGGTCAGGTCGATCCGTCGCCGCTGGATCACCCACTGGGTCATGTGGACGTGGGCGTCCCAGAGCCCCGGTCCGATCGTGCGTCCGGCGACGTCGACGACCTCGCCGGACACCGGGGCCGTCCCGGCCGGTCCGATCTCGGCGATCCGGCCGTCGCGGACGAGGATGTCGACGGGCTCGCCGCCGGAGGGGCGCGCGTTCCGCAGCATGAGGTCGGTCACGGTGCGAGTGTCCCGTCCTCGGTGGTCGGCGCAGCCGTCCCCGTGTCGAGCCCGTGGAGGGCAGCCATGCGGGCGGCGAGGCTCGGGTTCCGGTACGGACCCGGCTCCCCGAGCGCCGTGACGACCCGTTCGACCACCTCGGCCGGTTTGTCCTGGCTCATCTTCTCCTTGGCCTCGAACCGGGTCACGCGTAGGCGGAATCCGACCGTCCCATGGACGATGCGTGCCGCGTACTCGCTGTTCGCGATCGTCCCGTTCATCAGGTACGGCTCGGGCAGCACACGCTCGAAGTGGGCGACGAGGCGGTCGAGCACCTGCAGGTTCTCCTCGTCCGAGAGCAGTTCAGGCACCCCGTACAGGTGCGCGACCGCGAAGTTCCAGGTGGGGACGGCCGGCGACGTGTCGTACCAGCTCGGCGACACGTACCCCTGGGGGCCGTAGACGATCACCATGGCCTCGTGCTGGCCGAGCTCGTGCAGTCGCTCATCCGGCCGCCCGACGTGGCTGAGGAGCACGATCCCGTCCTCGTCCTCCTCGAGCAGGACCGGATAGTGCGAGGACACGAGACCGCGACCCGGGACGTGACTGACGACCGTCGCCCAGGGGTGCTCGCGCACGAGTGCGCGGACCGCTTCGACGTCGCCCTGGACGTACTCGGTGGTGTGCCTCATCTGCCGCCTCCTGCGGTGCTCGGGGTGTCGACCGCGGACGCTGCGGCCGCCAGGGCCGTCGCCACGTTCGAGGGGGCTGCGACGCCCCGGACGCGCGCCAACCAGGCGGTCGTCGCGGCAAGGGCCCCGAGGTCGAGCCCGGTCTCGATCCCGAGCCCGTGGAGCATCCACACGAGGTCCTCGGTTGCGAGGTTACCGGTGGCGCCCTTCGCGTACGGGCAGCGACCCAGGCCACCCACGGAGGAGTCGAACTCGGCGACGCCCAGCGAGAGCGCCGCGTACACGTTGGCGAGTCCCTGCCCGTAGGTGTCGTGCAGATGCAGCGCGACCGCCTCGACCGGGATCCCGGCGGCGAGCACGTCCCGGACGACCCGGGTCGTGAGCCCGGGCGTCCCGACCCCGATCGTGTCGCTGACGGCAACCGTCGAACACCCGGCGCGGTGCAGCCGCACGGCGGCCTCGACGACCGTCGCCGGGTCGACCGCACCCTCCCAAGGGTCCCCGAACGCCATCGACACGTAGCCGCGCACCGGGACGCCATCCGCGGTCGCGGCGGCGACGACCTCCTCGGCCCGTTCGACGGCCCCCTCGCGCGAGGTGTTGAGATTGGCCCTGGCGAACGACTCCGACGCGCTCACGACGACGGAGACCTCCCGGACACCCGCGTCGATCGCCCGATGCAGGCCGCGGAGGTTCGGCACGAGGCCGACCGCCCGCGCACCCGTCGGCACGTCGAGGCCCGCGACGAGCCGTTCCGCATCCGCGAACTGCGGGATCCAGGTGGCCGGCACGAAACTCGTCACCTCGAGGTCCCGCGACCCCGCCTCGTACAGACGCCGACAGAGCTCCGCCTTCACCGCCGTCGGCAGGATGTCCGTCTCGGCCTGCAGCCCGTCGCGTGGCGCCACCTCGTAGACGCGCACCCGCGTCGGGAGACCGTCCACCGGTTCCATCCGGGGCTGCGGAAGGCCGCTCATGCCGACGTCGCCCGGAGCTCGTCGAGCACCTCGCGCGCGTACTCGACCCGGATCCGACGGTCGGCGACGATCCTCGCCGCGACCGCCCCGATCTCGTCCACGGTCGCGCCGGCGCTCGCCGCGATCGTACGGGCATGCAGGGTCATGTGGCCGCGCTGGATGCCCTCGGCGGCGAGCGCCCGACACGCGGCCAGGTTCTGTGCAAGGCCCACCGAGGCGATGACGGCCGCGAGTTCCCGGGCCGTCTCGACGCCGAGGAGGGTCACGCCCGCCTGCGCCGTCGGGTGTGCCTTCGTCGCTCCACCGACGAGTCCGACGGCCAGTGGGACCTCGATCGTGCCGACGAGGTTCCCGTCGGCGTCCTGCTCGAACTGCGACAGCGCCGAATAGCGACCGGACCGCGCCGCGTGGGAGTGGCAGCCGGCTTCGACCGCCCGGGTGTCGTTGCCCGTGGCGAGGACGACGGCCGTGATGCCGTTCATGATGCCCTTGTTGTGCGTGGCCGCCCGGTACGGATCGGCCTCGGCGAACGCGCTCGCGGCGACGATGTCGGCGACGACCTGCGCGCCACCGAGGAGGTCGGCGTCGAACACCGCCCTGGCACGGGTGATGCGCTGATCGGCCTTGTTCGTGAGGATCCGCAGGAGGGTCCGCGATCCGGCGATCTCGGCGATGCGCGGTGCGATCGCCTCGGCCATCGTGTTCACGGCGTTCGCACCCATGGCGTCGCGGACGTCGACGTGGAGGTGGACGATGACCTGCGTCCCCACGCGCGTCGGCAGGATCCGGACGTCGATGTCCCGGGCGCCACCGCCGAAGGAGACGAGGATCGGGTCGAGCTCGTTCGCGAGGGCGAGCAGTTCGTCGCGGGCCTCGAGGACACGGAGCCGCGCGGCGTGCGGGTCGACCGCGTCGAGGATCTGGATCTGCGCGATCATGACGTCGCCCGACGACGACGTCCGGAAACCGCCGTGCACGCGCGCGATGCGGGCGGCGTTGGAAGCCGCGGCGACGACGCTCGGCTCCTCGGTCGCCATGGGGACGAGTCGGTCCTCGCCGTTGATGGTGAAGTTCGTCGCGACGCCCACCGGGACGGCGATGACGCCGACGACGTTCTCCACGAGGTGGTCCGCCTGGGCGATCGACAGGCCGGCGTCCGGTCGCAGTGCGGCGAGCGCCTCCGCCGCGATCCCGGCCCCCTCGGCGACGAGGTCGAGCCGCTCGTCCGGCGTGTGGTCGCGCAGCCCCTGGATTCGGCTGTTTCTCGGCATGGGTCGCCCTTCGGTACAGGCAGACACCGGATCCTCGGTGCTGCGGTCAAGACGACCCTAGGAGCGGTGATCGTCGACGACGATGGGCGGATGACTCAGCGGATCGGCGATCGTGTGGGTGGATCCCACACCCCGCTGGACCGGCCGTCGCTTTAGACTCCTGAGGGACCAGTCAGGAGACCCGATGCGAGAGCCTGCCGACGTGCGAACGGCCACCGACCTCGTCGACGCCGAACCCGTCCACGACACCGAGCGGGAGCTGATCCGGCTGCGACGCCGCGAGCACGAGCTCTCCGCCCTGTTCTCCAGCGCCCGCGAACTGGCCGAGCTCCGCGACAGCGACGCCGTGCTCGCCAGGCTCGTCCAGCGCGCCCACCAGATGATGGGCGTCGATCTGGCCTACCTGTCCGAGTTCGACCCGGTCACCCACGAGCTGCGGGTCCGCGAGACGAGCGGCTCCGTCAGTCCGTCGTTCCAGACGCTCCGGGTGCCTCCCGGGCGCGGGCTCGCGAGCGTCGTCGTCGAATCGCGCACGGCCCAGTGGGTCGCGGACTACTCCGACTACTCGACCGACCGACACGAGCGCGGCATCGACGACGCGGTCGCAGCGGAGGGGCTCGTCTCCCTGCTCGGCGTGCCGATGCTCACGAGCGATGACGTCCTCGGCGTCCTCTTCGTCGGCAACCGCGACCGGAAGGACTTCTCCCCCGACGAGGTCGCGCTCCTGGCGGCGCTCGCGGACCACGCCTCGGTCATCCTCCAGACCACGCAGACCCTCCGCGACCTGCAGGACTCCGAGGACGCCAGCCGACGGAACCTCGCGGACCTCACCGCCCACCTCGTCGAACGCGATCGGGCGAACACCGTCCACCAGGAACTCGTCCAGGCGGTCCTCGCCGGGGGCGGTTTCGCACCCGTCGCGGAGACGCTCGCCACCGCGCTCGGCCGTGCGGTCGCCGTGACCGACGCGCAGGACCGGGTGATCGCGGCAGCCGGTCTCCCGCTCTCCCCCGGCATGCTCGACCTCGACGACGTCACCCGCGCGGCCATCACCGACAGCCGTCGCTCGGGCCACTGCGTCCTGGTCGCGAGCGGCGGTGTCGGAGCGGTCGCCGCCCTGTCCGCCGGCAGCCGGCACTTCGGCGCCCTCATCCTCGGTGACGGCGACTTCGAGCTCGGCGCCGTGGACCTCCGCACCGTCGAACGCGCAGCGCAGGTCGCGGCGCTCCTCGAACTGCAGCAGGAGGCGGCTTCAGGCGCGGACCACCGGGTCCGCAGCGAACTCATCGCCGACCTCCTCGACGACGTGCCCGAACGCCGATCCGACGTCGAACGACGCGCCAGGCGCCTCGGCATCGACCTGCACGAACTCGACTCCCTGCTCCTCCTCGCCGTCCCCGGAGACCAGCAGACCACCGCCGCCCGAGCGCTCGGCCGCCGACTCGACGACCATGCGCTCGTCGGCGAGTACCGCGGGTACGTCGTCGCCGCACACTCCTCCGGCCGTCGGCCGCTCGACGCCGACGCCGTCCGCCGACACGTCGCCGGCAGCATCCAGCAGCCCGTCGTCGCCGTCGTGCCCCGCACCGCCCCCGATGCCCTCACCTCCGCGTTCACCAGCGCGATGCGCACCGCCAGACTCATCGCCGCACTGGAACTCTCGGACCTCACCGCATCGACCGACGACTTCCTGCCCTACTCGGCGATCTTCGACACCGATGCGCGGGCGCTCGCCGACTTCCTGCGCGACACCATCGGACTCGTCCGGCGCTACGACGCCGAGCGGAACGCCGATCTGCTCGGGACGCTGCGCGCGTTCGTGCGGAACAACGCGAGCCCCACCCGCACGGCGCGCGCCTTGAACTTCCACACGAACACGATCCTGCAGCGCCTCGACCGGCTCGACCAGGTCCTCGGAGCCTCCTGGCGCGAGGACGAGCGCATGTTCCGGCTCGGCATCGCCGTCCGCCTCGACGAGCTCCGCGAGCAGTTGCAGGCCGGACGGTAGCCGAGGTCGCCGGTTCAGCGGTCCGTGTCCATGGAGAAGGCCTCCTCGCCCGATTGCGGGAACGGGTTCCCCGTCGGCGTGCCGAAGACGAGGATCATCTCGGCCACGGCGTCGGACTCGTTGCGGACACCGTGCACGAGCCCGGCCGGCGCGTAGAACGCGTCGCCGGATCGCAACAGCCTCCGGTGCTCCCCCGAGGTCACGACGAGTTCACCCGCGGTGACGACGTACAGTTCGTCGGAGCTGTTCGGCGAACAACTCGCGTCGGCACCCTCCAGGTGGAGGTGCTCGCCCTCGGCCGCTCCGGGTTCGAGGCGATACAGCATGACCGATGACGGCAGGGCCGTGGTCTGCTGGAAGTACCACTCCAGCTCGATCCGGCCCGGGCCCTCGTACAGCGCCACCTCGTGAGCGTTGTCGCCGAGTCGTTGCACGCGCATCCGGTTCCTCCTGGTGGTCGTCAATCGGTGGTGGGATCAGGTCCGGTAGAGGACGGGCATCGACTCGAGGAGTTCGCGCGTGTAGGCGTCCTGAGGCCGGGTCATGACCTGCTCCCCGTCCCCTCCTCCACGACGCGGCCGTTGCGCATCACCGCCACCCGATGCGCGACGTGATGGACGACCGCCAGGTTGTGGGTGATGAAGAGGTAGGTCACGCCCGTCTCCTCCTGGAGGCGGACAAGCAGATTGAGCACCTGCGCCTGCACGGAGACGTCGAGGGCCGAGGTCGGCTCGTCCAGGACGACGAACTCCGGCTTCGCCGCCATGGCCCGGGCGATCGCGATGCGCTGCCGTTGCCCGCCGGAGAACTCGTGTGGGAAGCGCCCCGCGGCGTCCCCTGGCAATCCCACCTGGTGGAGCGACTCGACGACCCGGGCTCGACGCGCGGCCGCGCCCATCCCCGCGGCGACGAGCGGTTCGGCGATCGAACGTGCCACCGTGAAGCGCGGGTCGAGGGAGTCGTTCGGGTCCTGGAACACCATCTGCACCCGCCGCCGGTGCGTCCGCAGCGCCGACCCGCGGAGCCGCGAGACGTCGCCACCGTCGAACTCGATGCGGCCCGAGCTCGGTCGCCGCATCAGCAGGATCGCCCGGGCGAGGGTGCTCTTCCCGGAGCCGGATTCTCCGACGAGTCCGAGCGTCTCGCCCCGGCGCACCTCGAGCGACACGTCGTCGAGCGCGAGCGTCGCATGCTCACCGTGGCCGAACCGTTGCGTGACGCCGTCGACGCGGAGCAGGGTGTCGCTCATCGGACCTCCTCCAAGACCGCCGGCGCCTCGGCGAAGTCGTTGTCGACGGGGATGACCGCCAACGGCGACCGCACCGGCACCGACGGTCGCGGAATGCTCTCGAGGAGCGCCCGAGTGTACGGATGCTGCGGATCCGCGAGGACCCGCTCGGCGCGACCGGTCTCGACGATGCGCCCGCGGTACATCACGGCGACCCGCTCGCAGAGCTGCCCGATGACGCCGAGGTCGTGGCTGATGAACAGCACGCCCATCCCCGTCTCGTCGCGCAGGGTCCGCAACAGCTCCAGGATCTGTGCCTGCACCGTCACGTCGAGCGCGGTCGTGGGCTCGTCCGCGACGAGCAGGGTCGGTCCGGCGGCCACCGCGATGGCGATCACGACTCGCTGGCGTTGACCGCCGGACAGCTGGTGGGGGTAGTAACCGAGCCGTCGTTCCGCGTCGGGCATCCGCACGAGGTGGAGGATCTCCAACGCCCGCGCCCGGGCCTGCCGTTTGTCGGCGACCCCGTGGATGCGGAGGACCTCGGCGATCTGCGCCCCGATCCGCATGCACGGGTTGAGGGCGGACATCGGCTCCTGGAACACCATCGAGGCGCGTGCACCGCGGAGCCCCGACCAGTCCCGTTCCGTGGCGCCCTGCATGTCGGTCCCCGCGACGTCGAGGCGGGACGCCGTGACCGTCGCCGAGTCCGGCAGCAGCCCCATCATCGCGAGGGCGATGCTCGACTTGCCGCTCCCGGACTCGCCGATCACCCCGACGATCTCCCCCGGACCGACACGCAGGGACACGTCCTGCACCGATGGCGCAGCGCCACCGTAGGCGATGCTCAGCCCCTCCACGTGGAGGGCGTCGACGTCTCGATCCATGGGTCAGACCAGCTTTCGCTCGAGTGGTGCGGGAGGGACGGTGGGGTGGACGACAGGACTACTGGCTCAGCCAGGCCTCGTCGAGCCGGTACCGCGAGTAGTACGCGTCGCTCTGGTAGTCGTGCAGCTTGGCGCTGTCCCAGACCTCGAAGTAGACCGGGACCGCGACCGGCACGATCTCGAGCACCTGCTCGGCTGCTTCCTCCGCCAGCTGGTCGACGAGCTTCGCGTACTCGGCCGGGTCCGATTCGCTCTTCGCCTGCTGGAACAGCTCGCGAGCGGCGTCCGCCTCCGGGTTGCCCTCCCAGTGGTTGTACACGCCGCCGTCGACGAGCACGGGGTCGTAGTAGAACAGGGACGCCGCACGGGGGCTGCCCGGAATGGCGACGAGGTCGGTCCAGCTCTCACCGGTCGTGAAGACCGGGGCGATCTCCGACAGCGGCTTCGCGTCGAGCTGCAGGGTGATCCCCGCTTCGGCGAGCTGCTGCTGCATCATCTCGTAGACGGGGTGGTGCGACTGCGCGACGTCGCCCATGTAGCTGAGCGTGATGGTCGGGTTCGGCTGGCCGGCATCCTTGAGGAGCTCCTTCGCGCGGCTGACGTCGCGCTCGTAGTACGGCAGACCCGCCGGGTCGAGCGCGCCGGGGTCACCGGCCGGTGGCACGAACGACAGCGCGGCGTAGCCGAGCATCGCCGTGTCGACGAGGGCCTGGCGGTCGAGGGACAACGCGACGGCCCGACGGACGTCGATGTCGGCGAGCGGCCCGGTCTCCGGGTTGATGTAGATCGCGAGGTTCTGGCGGTAGGACGCCTCCCCGAGGGTGAATCCGGCCTGGACCGCCTGGTCGGCGAGGCTCCCGTCCGTGAAGTACGCGGCCTGGATGCTGCCCTGCTGCAGCGCGGCGAGGCGTGCGGACTCGTCAGGGATGAAGTCGAAGACGATCTCGTCGAGATACGGCTTCGTGTCCTGCCAGGCGTTCTCGTTCTTCGCCATCGTGACGCTGACGCCATCGCTCCAGTCGGTCACCTGGAACGCGCCGGTCCCGAAGGTGGTCCGCTGCCGCTCGTCCGGTGTCGCCGCGCCATAGCCCTCCTCACTCACGATGAAGAACGTCTGGCGGGCGGAGACCGCGTCCACGAAGGTACCGTCCGGCGCGCTGAACCGGAACGTGACCTCGGTCTCACCGGTCTTCTCGATGCTCGAGACGTTCGCGAGGTAGGTGCTCGCCGAGGTGGTCGCCTCCTTCATCAGGTTGAAGGAGTAGACGACGTCGTCGGCGCTGAACGCGCTGCCGTCGGCGAAGGTGACGTCGTCCCGCAGCTGGAAGACCCAGGTGAGCTCGTCCGGTTGTGACCACTCGGTGGCGAGCGCCGGGATGACCTCGCCGTCGTCGTCTTTCGCGAGCAGCGTGTCGTACGCGACGGCGTTGATGACCTCGGCGGCAATCGCGCTGGCGGCCATCGGGTCGAGACCGCCGGCCGACGGCTCGGCCGGGACGCCCCAGTGCAGGGTGCCGCCGGCGACCGGGTCGCCGCCCGCGTCGGCAGTGGATCCGCCGGGCGCACAGCCGCTGAGCGCGAGGGACGCCGCCACGATGGCGACCGTCCCCGCGAGGATGCGTGTCTTCATTGCTGCCTCTTCTCTGGAGCGTCGTCCGTGGACGCCGCGTCGATGGTGGTGCGGGATGACGTGCCGTGGTGCGCCGCTGCCGCTCGCCGACGCCCGCGCGGGCGGCCGAGCGAGAACGCGGGCTCCCGCCTCGGGGCGAAGTGGTCCTGGAGCCCGTCGGCGAGGAGGTTCCAGGCCGCCGAGAGCAGGATGATCACGAGGGAGGGCAGGACGATGAGGAGTGGCTGCACGTGCATGAAGCGCGTGAACTCGCTGATCATGCGGCCGGCCGAGGGTTCGGGCGCCTGGACGCCCTGACCGAGGTAGCTGAGCGCGGCTTCGATGAGGACCACCTGCGAGGCGACGGACGCGAACTGCACGAACAGTGGGGTCAGGACGTTGGGCAGCAGGTGCTCGACGATCACCCGATGTCCCCGCACGCCACTGAGCGTCGCTGCGAGGACGAAGTCCCGTTCGCGCAGGGCGATGACCGGGGCCCGCATGACGCGGGCGAAGCCCGGAGCGAACACGAGGCCGAGGGCGATGATGAGTGGCCACGGCCCGGTGCCGATGACGACCCCGACGACGAGCGCGACGAGGATCGCCGGCAGCGCGAGCGCCGCGTCCACGATCCGCATGATGATCGCGTCGACCCAGCCGCCGAGGTACCCGGCCACCAGTCCCAGGGCCGTACCGATGACGGCGCCGAGCAGGGCGGCGGCGCCCGAGATGAGCAGACTCGTCCGGGCGGCCAGCGCCAGGCGGGTGAGGTTGTCGCGGCCGAGGTTGTCGGTGCCGAGCAGGTGGTCGAGGCTCGGCGCGGCGAGGGCAGGTCCGGAGGCGGCGAACGGATCGTAGGGCGGCGCGAGGGTCATCCACCCGGCGAGCAGGAGGATGCCGACGAGGATGCCGGCCCCACTCCAGAAGGCGGGACCGAACCCGTTGCGACGGCGGCGGCCGTCGATCTTCGCGAGCGCGATGGCGCGGGTGACCGTCATGACGTGTGGACCCTCACTCGTGGGTCGATCAGCGGGTAGATCAGATCGACGATGAAGTTGATGAGCACGTAGACCGCGCCGATGAGCAGCACGGTCGCCTGGATGATCGGGTAGTCGGACGAGCGGATGCCGGTGAGGAGGAGCGAGCCCATCCCGGGGAGCGCGAACACGGTCTCGATGACGACCGTCCCGCCGACGAGCGCGGCGAGTTCGATGCCGATCACGGTCGTGACGGGGATGAGGGCGTTGCGCAGCGCGTGCCGCCCGACCAATCGGGACGGTGACGCCCCCTTGGCCCGCGCCGTGCGGACGAAATCCTGTCCGAGCGTGTCGAGCAGGGTGCCGCGGGTGTACCTCGCGACGATGGCCGCGAGGACGAGACCGATGAGGAGCGCCGGCAGGATGAGCACCCCGACGAGTCGCAGCGGATCCCCGCTCGCCCCCGCGGTACCCACGAGCGGCAGGCGCAGGGTGAGTGAGTTCACGAGGATGAGGACGGTGCCGAGCACGAACGGCGGGGTCGCGAGGAGCACGAAGGACAGCCCGCGCACCGCGTTGTCGGGGGCCCGACGCCACCGGGTCGCTGCGAGGACGCCCGCCGGGATGCCGAGGACGGTCCCGAACAGGGTCGCCATGACGGCGAGGGTGAGGCTGAGCGGGAGGCGCTGGGCGATGAGGTTTGACACCTCGTTGGGGACGGTGATGGCTCGTCCGAAGTCCCCCTGCAGGACGCCGAGCAGCCACGCGAGGTACTGCGTCAGCCAGGGTCGGTCGAGGCCGAGTTCCGTGCGGAGGGCGTCGAGCGCGGCCGGGTCGGGGTTCGAGGGGTCCGCGAACGCCGACAGGGGGTCGCCCGGGATCACCCGGACCATCGAGAAGACGAGGACGGACAGGACGAACAGGACGAAGAGCGACGACAGGACCCGGGAGACGATGTATCGCGCCATGGGATCAGCTCGCGGAGGTCGGCATCGGTGAGACGCGGTCGGCGCTGCGGGCGTGGGACGGGGCGAAGCTCGCGATGTCGTCGCTCGTCTCCCCGTCGAGCGCGAGCTCCGCGAGGATGCGTCCGAACGCGGGCGTGAACTTGAAGCCGTGACCGGCGGCGAGGGCGACGATGACGTCCGGGTGCTCCTCGAGCGGGCCGAGGACGAAGTTCCGGTCCGGGGTGAGCGCGTACTGGCAGGTCACCGTGCGGAGCTCCGGGCCCGACGCCGGCACGAGGTCCGCCATGAAGTCGGCCAGCTGCCCGGTGAGCTCCGGCGACGGGACGAAGGTGCGCTCCGCCGGCGACATGCGGTTCTCCGAGACGTCGCGGGCGGCCTTCACGGTCGGTTCCCCGAAGGTCGGGAAGCCGTAGTAGCACTCCTCGTCCTCCCAGATCCACACCGGGAACCGCTCGCGATCGAGCTGATCTGCGTCGGCCGGGCGGAAGTAGGTGACCTGCTCCTGCATGACGTCGAGTGGGATCGCCGCGCCGAGGGGTTCGAGCAGCTCGTTGGCCCAGGCATCGGCGGCCAGGACGACCTTGCCGGCACGCACCGGGCCGCTGGAGGTCTGCACCACGACCCCGTCGCCGTCGGGGGTCAGCGCGTCGACGCGGGTGCGGTCGCGGAGGTCCGCACCGAGCGCCCGAGCACGGAGCTGCAGCGTCGCGACGGTGCGCGCCGCGTGGGCGATGCCGGTGTCGGCGGTGTAGACCGTCTCCACGTTCTCGGGGATCCGGAACTGCGGCCACCGCGCCTGCACTTCGGCCGGCGTCAGCAGCTCGTGCGGGACCCCGCACGCCTCCAGGGCCGCGGTGAAGTCGGTGGCCGAGTAGGGTCCGTCGACCGGCAGGAAGATGACCCCACCGGTGATGGTGAGCAACCGCTCGCCCGACTCCTGCTCGAGGTCCGCCCAGTCACGGTACGCCGACTGCGCGAGTCGCACGTACTGCGGAGCGCCGTACGACGTCCGGACGATCCGCGAGGTGTCGTGCGAGGCACCGCGGACGTGCCCGAGTTCGAACTGCTCGAAGGCGACGACCTTCGCGCCCCGACGGGCGAGGTGGTAGGCGGCGGCACTGCCGAGAGCTCCCATGCCGACAACCGCGACGTCGAACGATTCCATCCGGTGGTGCTCCCTCATGCTTGCCCGATCGATTCAGGCAAGTGTGCTGGAGCGCCGGAGACCGGCCTATGGACCGAGCACCCATGTTTCCGCGCTGACAGTGTGTCGGAACGACCGATGGCAGCGATCGGTGGCCCGCGCGGCTTCAGCCGGCCGGGTGCGCATCGCGCAGGGACCGCCGGAGTCGCTCGAGTCGCGCAGCGGCCTGCACCCGGAATCGGAATTCGCTGTCGTCCCAGTCACCATCGAGGAGCGAGCGGATGCGGTCGAGACGCTGCTGCACCGTGTTCGGATGGATGCGGAGGCGTCTCGCCACCGCGTGTCGGCTCTCGCCGTCATCGAAGAAACCGGCCAGCGTGTCGAACAGGGCGGTGCCACGTCGTTCGTCCCAGGCGAGGACCGGCCCGAGGAGTTCGTCGACGAAGCGGATCACCGCCGTCGGCTCGCCCGAGGTGAGCGCGTGATACGGCGCGAGACTGTCGGAGGCCACCGTTGCGGCCTCGATGCCGAGTGGGTGGAGGAACCGCAGGTCGGCCGTCGCTCGTTCGACGGCCGGGCCGAGATCCGCCCATCCGCCGAGGCCGGTGCAGACCACCGCGGTGAGCGCCGACTCGTGCAGCCGGTCGGCCAGCAGCCGACGCAGCCGCTCCGTCTCGGCGACGGGGTCCGCGACCGACCAGGCGACGATCACCCGGTGATCGCGCCGGGCGACCACGCCGTTCTCGCCGACGGCACCCGCGGCGACGAACGCCGCGTCGGCGACGTCCCGCTCGAGGACGTCGACGACCGCGCAGGCTCCCGGCGCCATGGCTAGCAGCGAGGGTTCGACGTCCGCCGAGAGGAGGTCGTCCGCACCGTCGACGACCGCCAGCAGCCAGCGCGCTCGACGCTCGGCTCGCAACGCGATCACCGCGTCGCGCTTGAAGGAGACCAACGCGGCCACCTGGGCGGCCCGCTCCAGCGTGCGGCGGAGGACGCTGTCGTCGGGACCGGAACCGGCCTCCGCGACGATCGACCCGAGAACGCGGTCGGCCCCGACGATCGCCACGACGAGCCAACGGTGCCCTCGGGCTTCCACGAGCTCGGCGTGCCCGCTCAGCTGGCTCCGACCGACCGCGTCGCGGAGCACCGGTCTGCTCGGCAGCTCACCACCGCCGTCGAGGAGTCTCGCCTGGTCGTCCAGCGCCCAGACCCGTCGTCCGAGTCGTTGGGAGAGGGTCACGACGAGGTCCACCACCGTACCGCCGGACATCGCCGCCGAGGTGAGCTCCTCATGGATTCCGCTCGCGAGCTCCGTCGCGGCGAGGTGACGTTCGAGTTCGCGGTAGGCCTCCTCGGCACGGACGACGGCTGCCGCCCGCTCCGCGAGCGCCCGCGCCGTGTGCAGGACGGCCGCGGCGTGATCGGCGAACGCCGAGAGCAGGAGGACGTCGTCCGGCGTGTAGTCGTACCCGAACCGGTTGCACGCGAAGAGCGCGCCGAGCACTTCGTCCCCGACCGCGAGCGGGACACCGAGGAACGACACGAGTCCCTCCGCCCGCACAGCGGCGTCGATGCGGTCGTCGTGGCCGACCTCGGTCATCGTCTCGTACCGCGCGACCCAGGCGGGCTCACGCGTCCCGGCGACCAGGCTGGCGAGCCCGACCCCGGCCGGGACGGCCAGGTCCCGGAACCCGGGCGTCACCGTCCCGACGGAGTGCCGCACCCGGAGGTCTCCTCGGACGTTCTCGACCTCGGAGAGATAGGTGACGTCGGTGCCCATGAGCTGGTGCGCACGCTCGACCAGGCGGCGGAGGACCTCGTCGACGTCCTGCAGGCGGACGAGCTCTCGCGCGGTCGAGAAGAGCGCCTCGAGCTCGTTCGCCCGACGCCGCAACCGTGCACCACGCAGTTGCGACTCGCGGACGGACTCGACCACCGCCTCGGCCTCGGCTCCGGCGACACCGGCCCTGGCGAGCAGGTCCCGGACGCCTGCGCCGGGACGCCCGGGCTCGTCGCGGGACGCCGCGAGGAGGTCGAGCGCCAGTGACGCTCCCGACCTCGCAGCGTCGACGCTCGGGCGCGGTTCGTCGGAGCCGATCACCGGACTCATGCGGACTCCATCAGCGTGAGGGCGGGACACGTCCGCCTCGGGCAGGATGGCCTCAGTCTAGGAGTCGTGCGAGGGGAACACGGGCGGAGTGCGGGCGGCGAACGCGGCGAGCCCCTCGCGGGCGTCCTCGCTGGTGAAGGCCTCCTGACCGAGGACCGCCTCACGGCGGAAGGCCTGCTCGAGCGGCAGGTCCGAGAGTTCGCGGACCGCCCGTTTGACGGCGGCGACGGCGGTGCGACTCTTCGTGAGCAGCTCGTCGGCGACGTCGTGCGCGGTGTCCATGAGCTCCGTCGCCGGGACGACGCGGTTGACGACGCCGTACCGGAGGGCGGTCGCCGCGTCGATGCGACCGCCGCGCAACATGAGGTCCATCGCGAAGGCGTACGGGATCTGGCGGACCAGACGACTCAGCGTGCCTCCCGCGGGGACGACGCCGACACCCGTCTCTGGGAGCGCGAACCCCGCGTGCTCGGCGGCGATGCGGATGTCGGTGGACAGCAGGATCTCGAACCCGCCCCCGAGGCAGAGCCCGTTGACCGCGCCGATCACCGGCTTGTCGAGACGGGTGTGCTTCTGATGCGCGTCGTCCCACTCACTGATGTCGAACCGGCCGTCGGCCAGGGCCGGTATCGACTCGCCGAGGTCCGCTCCGACGCAGAACGCCCGGTCGCCGGCACCGGTCAGGATCGCGACACCGATGCGCGGGTCGTCGCGGACCTCGGCGAACGCTTCGCCGAGTTGGTCGTACATCGCGAGGGTCAGCGCGTTGAGTTTGGCCGGGCGGTCGATCGTGATGACGGCGGTCGCTCCGGACCGGTCCAGTCGGACTCCGCCCATCAGATGGTCCCCGCGGCCCGAAGCTCGTCGATGGCGGCCTCGTCGTAGTCGAGCAGCTCCCGAAGCACCGCGGCCGTGTGGGCCCCCGTCGACGGCGCTCGGCCGTTCGTCCGCGGCGGGGTCGCGTCGAGCTTGACGGGTGAGCCGAAGGTCCGGAGTGCGCCGAACCCGGGATAGGCGGTCTCGACGACCATGTCCCGCGCCGCGATCTGCGGGTCGGCCACCACTTCGCCGATGTCCTTCACCGCGCTCAGCGGGACGAGGTCCCCGGCGAGCGCCTCGAGCTCCGCCTTGCGGCGGCCGGCGAACCAGCGTTCGACGAGGGGACGGACCGCGCCCTCGTAGACCCCCTCGTCGAACCGGTCACCCATCGCGTGGAGTTCGGGGTGGGCCTCGTACTCCCCCGGGGCTCCGAACAGTTCGCAGGAGATCCGCCAGAACTTGTCGGTGTAGCCGCCGAAGAAGACGAAGCCGT
The DNA here is from genome assembly GCF_006065115.1 of Plantibacter sp. M259. NCBI lineage: Bacteria > Bacillati > Actinomycetota > Actinomycetes > Micrococcales > Microbacteriaceae > Plantibacter > Plantibacter sp. M259. The sequence continues at coordinate 61,471 of NZ_CP040750.1, forward strand.
CTCGGCAGGGGAACGCCTCGTAGGGGCGCACGAAGGGATGGGCGTTCCCGAGCGGGACCGGCACCGTGCCCTCGGTCGTGTAGGCGACGACCGCGTTCTCGGTCAGGGTGAGGACCGAGTCCTGTTGCGAGATGTCGACGAGCTGCCCGTACCCCGTGGTGTCGGCGTGCCGGAGCGCTGCGAGGACGCCGATCGTCCCGTACAGGCTCGCTGCGAGGTCGCCGATGATGGTGCCGACCCTCGTCGGCGGCCCACCGGCCGGGCCGTTCATCGACCACAGACCGCCGGTCGCCTGGGCGCTGTTGTCGTAGGCCGGTCGGCCACGGTACGGTCCGGTCTGACCGTAGCCACTGAGGGCGGCGTACACGAGGCGCGGGTTGATCGTCCGCAGGTGCTCGTAGCCCAGGCCGAGGCGGTCCATCGTGCCCGGACGGAAGTTCTCGACGAGCACGTCGGCGCGGGCCACCAGATGCTCGAGCAGCGCAGCACCCGAGGGATGCCGGAGGTTGGCGGTGACGCCGAGCTTGTTGCGGTTGTACTGCGCGAAGAAGCCGCTCAGTCGGTCCTCGCCCGCCGGGCCGTCGGGGTCGTCCTCCGCCGCGAGCAACGGCGGGAAGGTTCGGGTGTAGTCGGGTTCGTCCGGGTGCTCGACCTTGACCACGGTGGCCCCGAGGTCCGCCAGGACCATCGAACAGTACGGGCCGGCGACGACCCTGGTGACGTCGACGACCACCACGCCCGCGAGCGAGCCGCGTGCGGTGTCGAACCCGCCGAGATCGGCGAGGCGGACACGCAGGTCCTCATCGATCATCGGTTGCCACCCGTCGTCGAGGTGGTGTGATCCGGCCGCCTGCGCATGTCGCTCCGCTCTGCACTTCGGAACGGTCCCGATCGTGCGTGGCGATCCTGTCACCGCGATCGACGGCGCGGACATGTCCGTCCGGACCACATCCGCGGCCTCAGGGACGGCCGCGACACATGCCGGTCACTCAGCGCCCGCGTCGCCCCGAGAACAGCGCATGGAGGAGCGGCAGGATGGAGACCACCATGAAGACGGTGCCGAGCACCGCGTCGTCGGCCCGGAGCACGGCACCCGCGACGAGCAGTGCGGCGAACAACACGGCCGAGACGACCCGGCCCGTCGTGCGGTCGAGCCGCGCGATCCGCTGTTCCAGTCTCGGGTTGGTGGTCGCGACCGTGCCCGCTTCGACCCGGGTGATGACCGCGTCGAGACGCTTCGGCAGGCGGACGGCGACCGTGGCGATGTCGAGTGCCTCACGACCGAGGTCCTGGACGACGTTGCCGCGTTCGTCTCGGAGCAGCTGCGCGGCGTAGGGCTCGACGGAGTCCCAGAGGTTGAACTCGGGGTCGAGGGCGCTGCAGACACCGGAGGTGAGCGAGATCGCGCGGATGATGAGCAGGAAGTTCTCGGGCAGCTGGAACGGCAGCGTGCGGATGACCTCGCTGAACTGGTTGCCGAAGTCGCGGAACTCCTTCGGATCGACGTCGCGCAGTTCCGCGAACCCCATGCCGCCGAAGCGTCCGAACAGCGCGGTCATGGCCCGCTCGAGCTCGGTCGTGTCGGCCGAGGGCAGGAGGACGCCGAGGTCGCGGATCGCGTCGACCAGGCCCTTGCCGTCGCGCGATGCGGCGGCGATGAGCAGCTTCCGGAGGCCGCGCCTCGTGGTCGGCGGGACCTCGCCCATCATCCCGAAGTCGATGAAGGTCAGCTTCCAGGGCCGCTCGCCCGGGGCGGCGTCGATCGGCGTCACGAAGATGTTGCCGGGATGCGGGTCGGCGTGGAAGAACCCGTTGGTGAAGAGCTGGTCGAACATGACGGCCGCGAACACGGGTGCCACGTCGACCGGATCGATGCCGGCGGCGCGCAGGGCGTCCGCGTCGGTGATCTTGATGGCGGTGACGTCTTCGAGCGTCAGGACGCGCTGGGTCGTGCGCTCCCACACCACCGCGGGTACGGAGACGCGGTCGTCGCCCGCGAAGTCTGCGGCGAACCGCTCGGAACTCGTGGCCTCATGGAGGTAGTCGATCTCCTCGAGGCTCGTGGCGGCGAACTCCTCGACGAGTGCGGGCATGTCGACGCGGTCGGAGACGAGCCGGACGCGGCGCAACCAGCCGCCCACCTTGCGCAGGGCGGCGAGGTCGACGGTGACGATCTCGTCGATGCCCGGCCGCTGGACCTTGAGCACGACGGCGTCGAGCCCGGTGTCGGCGGCGAGCGCCGGAGCGAGCATGGCGCGGTGCGCCTGGCCGAGCGAGGCCGCTGCGACGGGGCGTTCGTCGATGCCGGCGAAGACCTGCGAGAGCGGCACGCGGAGTTCCGACTCGGCGAGCGCGCGGATGCGTGGGAAGGCGACGGGCGGGACTTCGTCCTGCAGGCCTTCGAGCTCCTTCGTGATCTCCGGCGGGAGGACGTCGAGGCGCGACGACATGAACTGGCCGACCTTGATCATGAGGCCGCCGAGGTCGACGGCGAGCACGTGGAACCGTCGTGCGAACTTCTGCATCCGACGCGTGCGGGTCCGCTCCGTCAGTTTGATGAGTCCGAACCGCGGCAGGACGATCTCGAACCACCAGGCGGCGGCCAGGTGCCAGCTCGCGAAGCGGAGGATGCGACGGTACCGGGCGCGCCCGTGAGCGGGCGGACCGGCAGGAACGCCGGCCCGCCCGCTCATGGGAAGCTCGCCGAAACGGGACGCCGAGTCGCTGGGCATCCCGCCGGTCGACGACACTCGGTCAGTCCTGGGCGAGGATCGCGTAGAGGCGCTTGCGAGCGTCGTCGAGGATGGTGACGGCCTGCTGGACCTGCTCGGGCGTGCCGGTGCGGCCGACCTGGGCTGCGGCCTGGGCCAGCTCGACGCCGGCCTTCGGCAGGGCGGTGAAGCCGGGGTGCTCGGACGACTCGGCGTTCTGCCACGGAGCGGATGCTCCGGACTCGGCGACCTCGTCGCGACCGGCCTCGGTCAGTGCGTAGGTCTTGCGTCCGCCCGACTCCTCGGCCGTGATGATGCCCTCGTCGGACAGCAGCTGCAGCGTCGGGTAGACCGAGCCTGCGCTGGGCTTCCAGGAGCCCCCGCTGCGCTCTTCGATCTCGCGGATGATCTGGTAGCCGTGCATCGGCTGCTCGGCCAGGAGGGCCAGCACGGCGGAGCGGACGTCGCCTCGGCCGACGCGCGAGCCGGCGCTCTTCTCGAACTTCGAACGCAGCTGTTCCATCATCTGCCACATGCCGTCGGTACCGAAGCCGGCTCCGTTGCCGAAGCCTCCGCCGTTACCGAACCCTGCGCCACCGAATCCTGCGCCACCGCTTGGGAATCCACCCATGATTGCTCTCCTTCGTAGTCCGTGAACGATGCTCAACGATATATCGGTGAAGCTGTGAACGATATGTGTAATCGCAAGATCGTGATGGCGTAACGTCGCCCTCATGAGCCCCTGGACCGCAGCAGACATCCCCGATCAGCACGGCCGCGTCGCGATCGTGACCGGCGCGAACAGCGGGATCGGCGCGGTCACGGCCCGCGAGCTCGCCGCCCACGGTGCCGCCGTGATCCTCGCCTGCCGCGACACGGACAAGGGCGCGCGTGCCGCGGCGACGATGACCGGCGACATCGAAGTGCGGCAGCTCGATCTCGCCGACCTGGCGTCCGTCCGTCGATTCGCCGACGGCGTCGAGCGGGTCGACGTACTGGTGAACAACGCGGGCGTCATGGCGGTTCCCGAACGACGCACGGCCGACGGCTTCGAGATGCAGATCGGCACGAACTTCCTCGGGCCCTTCGCCCTCACCGGCCTCCTGATCGACCGCATCACCACGCGGGTCGTGACGCTGTCGAGTGCTGCACACCGCGCCGGCAAGATCGACCTGGCCGATCTCAACTGGCGCAACCGCACCTATCGACGCTGGTCGGCCTACGGCCAGTCGAAGCTCGCCGACCTCATGTTCTCGGCCGAACTGCAGCGACGCCTCACGGCGGAGGAGTCCTCGGTACTGTCCGTGGCCGCCCACCCCGGCTTCGCGTCGACCGAGCTCCAGTCCCACACCGAGTCCGCGCAGGGTCCGCTCCTCGCGTGGGGAACCAGGCTCCTCGGTCAGAGCGCTGAGATGGGTGCGCTTCCGACGCTGTACGCGGCGACCTCGCCTGACGTCGAGCCCGGCGGCTACTACGGTCCGAGCGGCTTCGGCGAGATGCGCGGCGGCCCGAAGCCCGTCGGCCGGACCTCGGCGGCCCGCGACGAGCACGTCGCCGCCGAGCTCTGGACGACGGCCGAAGCGCTCACCGGAGTCACCTACCGGTGAGCGCGCCCGGCCGTCCCGGCGTCACGCGGGAAGACTCTCCTCGATCGCGGCGATGACCTCGGGGGCATCCGGCTCGGTGGTCGGACGGAAGCGGTGCACGGTGCCGTCGGGCGCGATGAGGAACTTCTCGAAGTTCCACTTGACGTTGCCGGCCTTGCCGTTGGCATCGGCGGTCTTCACGAGCTCCTGGTAGAGCGGGTGCCGGTTCCGGCCGTTGACCTTCACCTTGTCCATCATCGGGAAGGTGACGCCCCAGGTGGCTGAGCAGTACTCGGCGATCTTCTCGTTGTCGCCGAGCTCCTGCAGGAACTGGTTGCTCGGGAACCCGATCACCGTGAAGCCGCGGTCGGCGTATTCCTTCTGGAGCGCCTCGAGCTTCTCGTACTGCGGTGCGAGGCCGCAGCGGCTCGCGACGTTGACCACGAGTTTGGCCTTCCCGTCCCACTCCGCGAGGGTCGTGTCCCGGCCGTCGAGGGTGGTGACGGGGATGGTGTCCAGATCGGTCATGGTGTGATGCCTCTCATCTGTCGAACGACGTCCTGCCTGTGCACTGGTGTGCGCAAGCGGATCCACTCCGAACGCTACTCGCCCCGGACACGGCCGGCGCCCTTTCGGCAGGGCGTTCCCAGCCGACAGCCGTTGACACCGCCTGCCCGCCGGTGGATCGTGAGTGCAGCAGATCGGAGCAGGACATGGGACGCATCCACATCGACCTCTTCATGACCCTCGACGGCGTCGCTCAGGCGCCCGGCGGGCCGGAGGAGGACCCCAGTGACGGGTTCGCGTTCGGCGGCTGGCAGGCACCGCTCATCGACGAGGTCGACGGGGAGCAGATCGACGCCGGCATGGTGGGCATGGACGCCCTCCTGCTCGGGCGCCGGACCTACGACATCTTCGCCGGATACTGGCCGCACCAGGAGGGCGGTCAGGACGACGGCATCGCCAGGCTCTTCAACCGACTGCCGAAGTACGTCGCGTCACGCGAGCCGAGGGAGCTGCGGTGGGCGAACTCGACGCAGCTCGGCCCGGACCTCCCGGAGGCCGTTCGAGCACTGCGCGAGCGTCACTCACAGATCCACGTCATCGGCAGCCTCGACCTCGTGCAGACCCTGCTCGCTGAGGCACTCTTCGATCAGCTGAACCTCTGGGTGTACCCGATCACGCTCGGCACCGGGAAGCGGGTCTTCGCCACCGGCACCGTGCCGTCCTCGCTGCGCCTGCTCGGCCCGGCGACCACCTCCCCCGCAGGGACGGTCCACCTCAGGTACGAACGGATCGACGGCACACCGGCCACCGGCGACATGGGCGACCCGCGATGAGCGCAACAGACGAGGCGTCGGCGCAGTCACCCGAAGCCGACACCTGCTTCGACACGGTCGTCGTCGGTGCCGGCGTCGCCGGGCTCGTCGCCGCACGACTCCTCGCGGCCGCCGGACGAACGGTGGTCGTCGTCGAGGCCCGTGACCGGGTCGGCGGGCGGGTGTCGACCGAGCGTCGCGACGGTCAGGTGACCGATCTCGGCGCATCGTGGGTGCACGGGGTGAATGACAGTGCGGTCGCCGCGGCGGCCGACGCGTTCGGGATGCGGACCGTCGAGTTCACCGTCGGCGGCTACCAGCCGGACAGCCGGCCGATCGCGTACTACGGTCCCGACGGCGAGCGCCTGTCGGACGCCGAGGCTCGCGGCTTCGCCGAGGATGTTCACGCCCTCGACGCGACGCTGCTCGGTGTCATCGCCGAGTCCGCGCCGGACGCGTCCTACCGTGACGTGACCGAGGCGGCGCTCGCGCTGCAGGACTGGGACGCCGAGCGGGTGCAGCGGGTCCGCGAGTACCTGGAGCATCGTTCGGAGGAGCAGTACGGCGCGTGGATCGAGGACCTCGCGGCCCACGGGCTCGACGACGACGCGATCGACGGTGACGAGGTCGTGTTCCCCGACGGGTACGACGTGCTCCCCCGGCGATTGGCCGAGGGGCTCGATGTGCGCCTGGAGCACGTGGTGACGAATGTGCGGTGGTCTGCGGACGGCGTCGAGGTCACCGCGCAGGGACCGACGGGCGGGGTGGTGCTGCATGCGGGCTCGGTGGTGGTGACGGTGCCGGTCGGGGTGCTGCGGTCGGAGGAGTTCACGATCGATCCCCCGCTGCCGGAGCCGGTCGAGGGCGCACTCGCCCGGTTGCGGATGAACGCGTTCGAGAAGGTGTTCCTGCGGTTCGAGCGGCGATTCTGGGACGACGACGTCTACGCCGTCAGACAGCAAGGACCGGAGAGTCGACGCTGGCACTCCTGGTACGACCTCACGACGGCGCACGGATCGCCGACGCTGCTCACGTTCGCCGCCGGCCCGACGGCCGCGGAGATCCGGGACTGGGAGGAGTCGCGCGTCGTCGAGTCGATCTTCGAGCAGCTGCGGAGCCTGTACGGCGACCGTGTCGAGGAACCGACGGAGGTGCACATCACGCGCTGGCAGGACGACCCGTTCTCCCGCGGGTCCTACGCCTACATGACCGTCGGCTCGACGACCGACGACCACGATGCTCTCGCGACCCCGGTCGGCGGCGTCCTGCACCTCGCGGGCGAGGCGACCTGGACCGACGACCCCGCGACGGTGACGGCGGCATTCCACTCCGGCCATCGGGCGGCGGAACGCATCCTTGGTCAGTCGATCCCGATCGAGACCCTCTGGCGCGACGAGAGCGCAGTACCGGTCGTCAACCCGGTCCGATAGCGACCACGAGTGCGCTCTCGCCGTTGCCGGAGGCGATCAGGCGCGGAGCGGCTTCAGTGCGCCTGCCCACGCTTCGAGCTGGTCGAACAGCACCCCGGCGGCTTCGGTGTGCTGCGGTCCGGGCGTGAAGGTGCTGAAGTCCTCGAAGTCGGCGAACAGAGAGAAGCTCAGCTGCTGGCGCACGTCCGCGATCTGCAGTTCGGCGCTGATGCCGCGGAGGTGTTCGATCGCGCGGGCACCGCCGAGGCTGCCCCATGCCACGAACGCGGCGGCCTTGTTGTTCCACTCGGCGTACAGGTAGTCGATGGCGTTCTTCAGGACAGCGGACGTGGAGTGGTTGTATTCGGGAGTGACGAAGACGAACCCGTCGTAGGGCGCGATCGTCGCCGCCCAGGCCTTCGTGTGCTCGTTCTCGTATGCCCCGAACGACGGCGGCGTCGGCTCGTCGAGGAGCGGCAGCGGGTGGTCGAGCAGGTCGATGAGCTCGTAGCTCGCGCTCCGACCGGCGGCCTGCTCGACGACCCAGTCGGCGACGGCCTTGCCGTTGCGGCCGGGGCGGGTGCTGCCGAGGATGATGGCGATTCGGAGGTCTGACATGGGGTGTTCTCCTTCGATGTGCGTGCCCATCCCGCGAGCCACGGGACGTAGTGGTGCCTGGCTCGCACTGTAGCCCGGCACGGCCGCCGATGTCCTCGACGGGACAGGGGTTGCCTTCAGGCCGGAAGGCGTGCTCGGACCGAGCAGCATCACTCCCTGTCCGCCTGTGGTTCAGGAGCCCGCCTGCAACCCTGGCAGGGGCTGGGCACCGATGACGGCGAGGAGTCGGAGTTTCTCGGCGCTCTCACTCCCGGGCTCGGCCGTGTAGACGAGCAGACGATGGGACTGATCGGGGTCCAGCAGCGTCTGGCAGTGCAGCTCCAGTTCGCCGACCTCGGGGTGGAGGAACCGCTTGACCTCCGTCGGCCGGAGACCGACCTCCTGCGCGGCCCACAACTCGCGGAACTCCTCGCTCCGTTCAAGCAGTGCGTTCGCGAGTCGTTCCGCTCGCGATCCGGGACCGCGCATCGTGACGACCTCCCGCAGCCCGGCGGCGTACACGCGCGAGAGCAACAGGCGATCGGCGGGCGGATAGGCCGCGCTCGCGGTCGGGTCGGTGAACCACCGGTAGCCCAGGCTCCGGTCGTCGCCGGTGAATCTGGAAGCGTCGCCGTTGAGTGCGACGGCCATCGGGGTCTGGCGAAGCGTCTCGCCGAGTTCGTTGATGATCTCGGCGGGGGTGTCCTGCAAGCGGTCGAGGATCCGCAACAGACCGGGGCCGACATGGTCGCCGTGCGCTCCCCGCGCGGGAGGAGTGCGGCCGGCCAGTCGGAAGACGTGGTCCCGTTCGTCCAGGGAGAGGTGCAGGCCCTGCGCGATCGCGGCGATCATCTGTTCGGACGGTTGCGGCCCCACCCCGCGCTCCAGACGGGCGTAGTAGTCGGTCGACATGTTGCAGAGCGCCGCGACCTCCTCCCGCCGGAGGCCGTCCGTCCGTCGCCGCGGACCGCGCGGCAGCCCGACGTCCTCAGGCTGGAGGAGGTGGCGACGATGACTGAGGAAGGTCGCCAGACCCGGTCGATCGATCATCGCGCTCCTTCTCCTGCTGCAGTCGGTCGAGTCCCTTTCTATCGTGCGTGCAAGCAGACAGCCACGGCCTGTCGATCCACCCCTGACGAGGACGACCGCAGCTGCGGTGGTCGCGCGATGGACGGAGGTATCCACTGACCGGCGATCAGTGGATGAACCGGTCCTGGCGCCCGCCATGGACAAGACCGCAGTCTGGGTCTCACACACACCACGCTGTGCCGCCTCCCAGACGAAGGACCACCCATGTCTCGAACACCCGCGTTCACCATCCCCGACCTGACCGGGTCGTTCGCCGTCGTCACCGGCGCGAGCGACGGCCTCGGTCGAGTCATCGCCACCGACCTCGCCCGGGCGGGCGCTGAGGTCGTCCTGCCCGTGCGCTCGACCACGAAGGGCGGGCACGTCGCCGACGGCATCCGTGCTGCGGTTCCGCGCGCGAGGGTGTCGGTCCGCAGTCTGGACCTCGCCTCCTTGGAGTCCGTCTCCGCGCTCGTCGACCAGCTCACCGCGGAGGGCCGCCCGATCGACCTGCTCATCAACAACGCCGGCGTGATGACGCCGCCCGAACGGCAGGAGACGCGCGACGGGTTCGAGCTGCAGTTCGGCGTCAACCACCTCGGTCACTTCGCGCTGACCCTCGGCCTGCTGCCACTGCTCAAGGCCGGCGGAGCGCGCGTCACGCACCAGACGAGCGTCGCCGCCCGCAGCGGGGACGTCAATTGGGACGATCTCAACTGGAAGCGCGACTACGACGGGATGCGGGCGTATCGACAGTCCAAGATCGCCGTGGCCTTGTTCGCCCGCGAACTCGACGCGCGGAGCCGAGCAGGTGGGTGGGGGGTCTCCAGCAACCTGTCACACCCTGGCGTCTCCCCCACCAACCTGTTGGCGGCACAACCGGGCATGGGCCGGCAGCGGGACACTGGAGCCCGTCGCGTGGTCCGCTTGCTCTCACGCCTCGGCGTCGCAGGCACGGTGTCGAGCGCCGCTCAGCCCGCGCTCATGGCCGCAACGGCTTCGACCGCGCGAGGCGACGAGTTCTACGGCCCGGTGAGGACCATCGGTGGCCGACCCGCGCTCCTCCCGACCCTGTGGCCGCCGATGCGAGACCTGGACGACGCGCGTCGGCTCTGGGACGAATCCGAGCGGCTCATCGGACGGTGACGCGCACGACCGTCGACCGGTCGATGGTCCGAGGACGCCTGCCGGAACTCGTGACGATGGCCGCCACCACCGCCCGCCGGAGGCCGGCACCGAGGTGATCCGGAGGCTCGCGCCCTACTCAGGGATGGACGGCGCCCCGTCCGCGCCGCGCGCGATGCGGAGCATCCGCGTCGCTGTCGCGTGGAGGAGTGCTCTGAGGTCTTCAGGCTCGTCGACGATCACCGCATGATCTCCCAGCCCGGCGATCACCGCTGGAAGCCAGTCGAGGCGCTTGGCTCGGATCGAGACCCGATGCCAGGCAGGTGCGTCCTCGATCGACTCCACGACGGCCACGCTCTCCGGGAAGTGGGCCCGGATCTGCGGGACGCTCGCCTGGATGCGCAACCGGACGTGCCATCGGTAGTCCGCCCCCGCGAATCGATCGACGAGCGGAGGGCGCTCCGCTCGAACAATCGGGCCCGAGACGACGCCGGGCAACGTCCGCGCCGATCGGATGCGGTCGACCCGGAAGGTGCGCTCCTCCGCTCGCTCGACGTCGAACGCGTCCAGGTACCAACGACCGGCATGGACGAGCAGGTCGAACGGATGCACCGTGCGACGCGATGGTGTGTCCTCCGCGTCGCGGTAGCGCAATTCCACGGGGCGTCTCGCTCGGAGCGCGTCCGACACGGTGAGCAGGACTCCCGCGTCGGGCACGTCGAGGGGCGACGGTCTCCGTGCTGCGGCCTGCAGGACCGCCTCGAGGCGGTCCACGGATGCGGCCGGGAGGGATCGCCGGATCTTCGCGAGGGCGATCTGCGCCGCGAGGTCCGGGGAGTCGGAGGACGATTGGGCTTCACTCAAGCCGAGGAAGACGGCGACCGCCTCCTCGTCGGTGAGCATGATCGGCGACACCCGTCGGCCGACGGCGAGGCGGTACCCGCCGTAGCGACCGCGCACCGATTCGATCGGGACATCCAGGTCCACGAGACGCTGCACGGAGCGGCGCACGGTCCGTTCATCAACGCCCAACCGTTCGGCGAGCTCTGGCACGCTGCGGATCTCCGCCGACTGCAGCAACTCGAGCAGCTGCAGCGCTCGAGCAGTCGGCGAGCCGGCATGTCCCATCTCATGAGAATACCGGGCGAAATCTGTCCGGTATTAGCTCTATCGTCGTCACCGCCACCGCACCCGCGGGGAGCCCCACCTGTCATGGAGACACACATGCAACTCGCAGCCACCCGGATCATCACTGACGACGTCGACGCCCTGGTCGCCTTCTACGAGCGGGTCACCGGCGTGACTGCGGCACGCTTGCATCCACTGTTCGCCGAGGTGCGCACCGACACCGGCACGCTCGCCATCGCCAGTTCAGCGACCATCCCACTGTTGGGTGAGAACGCCGCCGCGCCGCGAGCCAACCGATCCGTCATCCTCGATCTGCTCGTCGATGACGTCGACGCGGTCTACACGACGCTCCAGGGCGTCGTGGAGACGTTCGTGAACGAGCCGACGACCATGCCGTGGGGCAACCGGTCGCTGCTGTTCCGCGACCCCGACGGCAACCTCGTCAACGTCTTCACCCCGACCACCGCTGACGCCGGTGAACGCGTCGGATCGTGAACCTGCACCTGCCGGCTACGCCGGGATGACGCTCGACATGAGTCGCGGTGCTGGCGGGAGCGCTTCGTGCCGGTCTGACGCACGCAGTCCGTCGATCACGAGTGCGGCGTAGCGTCGCGCAGCTCGGACGCGCTCCGTCTCCGTCGTACTCGAGAGTCCGCGAGCCGCGAGCAGGACCACGAGGAAGTCGTCGAGGACGAAGTCCGCGCGCAGCGCGCCGACGTCGATGGCACGACGAGCGACGGTGGTGATCGCCCGCACGGCCTGTTCGCGCTGGGTCCGGAAGTCGATGGCATCGGGGTAGGCGGCGAGGAACGCGTCCGTGAACCCCTGGTTCCGGGCGTTGAGGACCAGGACCTCCTCGATGATGCCGCGGAAGCCACGCCAGGGGTCGACATCCGCGAGGGCGTCGACCACGATCGAGCGGCAGGCGCCGAGCTCGTCCACGAAGGCGGCTCTGACGAGATCGGCTTTGGTCGGGAACCGCCGGTAGAGGGTGGCCGGCCCGACACCGGCTCGTCGGGCGATCTCTCGCATCGTCACGTGGAGGCCGTCGGTCCCGAACAGTTCGCGGGCTGCGGCGAGGACGCGGTCACGGTTCTCCTGGGCGTCGGAACGCAGGTTCTGAGGCAGTGTCGCGGACATGTGTCTCACATTACTCAAGTGGACGGGTGCGTCCGTTACGTTTCGGGAGGCGGGTCAGATCCCCCGCCACGAAACGGAGTGCACCCATGCGCGCAGTGATCATCCGGACCTTCGGCGACCCGAGTGGGATGGAGGTGACGGACCTGCCCGTCCCCACGCCCGGGGCCGGTGAGGTCCTCGTTCGAACGGAGGCCGCAGGCGTCGGCGGGGTCGACGTCGTGATCCGCAGGGGCGGGATCGCCGAAGCCGCCCGGGACTCGGGGATGATCCCGGGGAGTGAGGCCGCCGGCGTCATCACCACGACCGGGCCCGACGTCGACCCCGCATGGGTCGGTCGACGGGTCTGGGCGTTCACGGGGACGTCGGGCGCGTACGCCGAGTACGTGATCGCGCGAGCAGACGAGATCGTCGAGCTGCCGTCCGACCTGACATCCATCCAGGCGGTGACGCTGGGTAGCGCGTTCCCGGTCGCGCACTTCGCGCTCGAACGCGCTCGCCTGGCCGCGGGCGAATCCGTCCTCGTGCGCGGGGCCGCCGGGAGCATCGGCCTGGCCGGCGTCGAGCTGGCCGCTCGTGCCGGTGCCGGGGTCATCGCCGTCACCACGTCATCCCCGGAACGCGGAGCACGACTGCGGGCCTTCGGCGCCACGCACGTGCTCGACCGCGCGGGTGTCGGCAGCGCGGAGGCCCCGGCCGAGTTCGACGTCATCCTCGACATCGTCGGCGGCCCCGACCTTCCCCGGTTCATCGAGCGGCTCTTGCCGAACGGCCGCCTGATCGCCGTGGGCGTGGTGGGCGGGTTCCCGCCCGCCGACTTCGGCACGGCTCTGTTGTCCGGCTTCCGCCGATCGATCACCTTCGGAACCCTGAGCCTCGACACCGTGCCGCGCGAGGACCTCGCCCGGGTCCGGGCCGAGGTGTTCGACGACGCCGTCCGCGGCACGCTCTCGCCGGTGGTCCACGACACCCTGCCACTGAGCGACGCCGCCGAGGCGCACCGGCTCATGGACGCCGGGGAGGTGTTCGGGCGCATCGTGCTCGTCCCCTGAGTCGGCTGACAAGGCAGGCACCGATCCGCCACCGCTACAGCCAGATCGTCGCCAGCCAGATCTCGACGGCGGCGAGCACCAGCAGGGCGACGTTCAGCCCGAGTACCCGGATCTCACCGCGACGCACGTGCAGGGTGATACCGCCGAGCTGCACCAGGACCAGCCCGACCGCCGCCGCGACGGTCAACCAGGTGAGGACGCCCACGAGCGGGGGCAGGATGAGACCGACCACGCCCAGGACCTCGAGGAGCCCGATCACTCGAACCGCCGAGAGTGGCATGCCGTCGACCCACGCCATCATCGGGCGGAGCTGCTCTGCAGAGCGGACGAGCTTCATGCCGCCCGAGTACAGGTACAGGACCGCGAGCAGTCCTGCAACGATCCAATAGGCGATGACCATGTGCAACCTCCGAGTGCGTGTGTGCGTTGATGGTTACGATGGGTAACCAACGCAAGTGTGGACCGGATCGGACCGGCGTACAAAAGGCACACGCGTGTGACCGAGCCGCGAGGGGTGCCGTGTTCCGCTATCAGAGGCTGTGTTCCGTCAGGGGCGACCAGGGCAAGGCCATCCGCTCACTCCTGGACCGCATCGCCGACAAGTGGGCGCTCCTCCTCCTCGCGACGCTCCATGACGGCCCGTTCCGGTTCACCGAGCTCGAGCAGCGCATCCCGGGCATCTCCCGACGCATGCTCACCCTCACCCTCAGGAACCTGGAGCGCGACGGGCTCGTCATCCGCACCACCTTCGCCGAAGTGCCGCCGCGGGTCGAGTACGAGTTGACAGACCTCGCGCAGTCGCTCATCCCCCATGCGGTGGCACTCGCCGAGTGGGCCGGCGAGCACGTCCCTGTGATCGAAGCGAGTCGAACGGCATACGACGAGCGGTTCTGACCACCTGCCCGTGCTGCGAACAACGAGAAAGTCCCGAAAACCAGATGGTTTCCGGGACACCCCTTGACCCTCATGTCGCCCAGTTAGTGAGCTTCCCTGAGTTCTTGCACGCTCCGCTCCGCGCAGCCCGCGCTTCGCATCACTCAGTCCATGCATTCAATGTTTGTGGTCCTGGCGCGGTCCCGGTAGACGATCTACACGCCAGTTGGACGACATCGCCATCACCATCGTTCGTCAGCACGGCGCCTCCGCCGCGAGTGTGATGCGTAGTGCACACTTGTGCGGACTCGATTGGGAGGACGGGAGTGCCATGACGAATCGTGCAGCTAGACCCCCAAAGCAGCTTTTCCCGTAATTGTCGCGCGAGAATGTGCGCGGTTCGCGAGGTGATTGGCGGAGCAGGTCAGCGAAGACGCTCACCATCTGAGCGCTGGCACGCACATCGTGTATGAGTCGGTGTCTGGCTTCAAGGCGCGTCTCGAACGGGATTGATGGGACAGCCGCGGTGCCGGACCAATGCGGGCCTGGATCGACACACGCAGCGCACTTCAGTAGGCAGGACAGCCTCCCGCTGCTCGAATCTACGAAGGTGGTGTAACGCTATGAGATCGATTACTACGTTGCTGCGACTCGTTAGGACGAATAGACGCCGCGGCCCAGATCCTTGCGTCGACGTACATCGCCTCTGACCACAGCCGTTTCGAGTTCCCAACGCAGCTCGTGTCTCCAGCGGACGGCTCCGGTGCTCGCCTCGACCTCATCGTCGACCAGGTCTGGATGATCCCGTTCGATCGCCGAGTAGAGGTCGGCTATCGAGATTGGTGCGCCGTCTCTCTCAAAGCGTACGATGCGCGGGATCTCTGTTGCGAACTGATTGCGCCTTGTCATGAGAGAACACTAGCGAAAAGGTGCCACCCTTCTCGCCCACTACGACCCGGCGGCCGCCTATTATTGGACTGATTCGCGTTTGCTGTTCGAAGGGGGGCAAACCTTGATCGGCTAAGCCTGCTCCGCTTCCGCAAGGGGAAGATCGTCAACGTATGCGTGAATTGTCGTAAGCACATTCTCGGGTTTGATGTTGAGTTCGACTCGATCGTCCCTCGCGATGAAGTATCCGGGCGCCATCCGACTCAAGGCCAGACACTCCTGCCTGAGTTCAACGTCTGAAATCGTGAGGTTCCGCGTGTACCGCAGGGCAGTCCGGAGGGAGGCGTACTCAACCGTGTGGTCGCGATCTTCCTGCTGCAGCTCGTACACGGTCTCGAGGATCTGTTGATGCGGACTGGACTCAGGCTCAGACGCTTCGATCGCGTCGACCCACTGCTCGGCCTGGTTCGGCGTCTGGCAGGTGGCCAGAAGTTCTCGCATCTTCGCCAGGCTGACTCGCTTTATGGGGGCCAACCTCACAAGCCGCGCGAGGTCCCTGGCCCGCATGAGAGTGATGCCTTTGGAAGGGTTGGCCTGGCGGTCGGATTGGATCTCGCGAATGACCGCACCAAGGTCGTCGGCGCCAGTTTCGAACTCTGGACCGACGACGATTGCGTAATCGCAGTCGGCCTCATCGCGATGGCGCGCGATGGTGGACACCTCAACACTGCTCTTCTTGACCTTTCCTCCCGGCTTCTCCTTGCTTTTCGCCTCCAGGGAGACACGGTATTGAGCGACGCCATCATCACCCGCAGGCAAAAAGGCCTCGGCAAGGCCATCTTGTTCGTCTTTTGCAGCCTTTGGCACCGCCTCAAACCCTAGCTGTTGGAAGACATCGACCAGCGCAAGTTCAAGACCCTTCGGACTCGTGAGCGAGTTCATGAGTCCCTGCGCGACAGTGATGGAGTTGCGCGCCCCGGAGGATCTAGCAAGGTGCCTGAGTAGCTCATCCCTGGCATCGAGAACGGAGACCACCGCTGCATCACCGAGGTTGGCATCGTTTAGTCCTGCCTCCAGCAGTATCTCGGCGATCGCAAAAAGTTCGAGGGGCAGGTTCTTCTTCCGGTCGTTGTACTCGTCGGCGAAGTGCGCAACGAATGGGTGTTCGAGATTGATCGAGAGCCGCCCACTTGCACTATCTAGCATGGCCATCGGGAGAAGCGTTCCCAGATCCTCATAGACCACGTCACCAATTAGGCCCGCACCGTCAGTGATCCGCGCTTCAAGAAAGGCGATAAGTTCGTCTGATGTGGAGAAGACCTTCTTATCGATCGAAACTAGGTGTCGGGAGTGGATCTTCTCCTCATAGGCATCAACGACCAGGCGCAGGATCGGTTTCTCTGTGAGGCTTGCGGGGCTGTCCGCAAATCGTTGCGAGGCTCGGCGCTCGGATGCAGCCTGGGTCTCGTGTGATTCAAGCTTCGCCCGAGCGAGGTTGAACAGGCCACGTAACAACTCGCGTGATCGGTCGACGACTGGTCCAGCTAGCAGAGTCTCGCGTGAAGACCGGAGTTCTGTGTCGAGTCGGTCAATATTGACGACAAGCCTAAAACGTGAGAACGTGCCGTGACGGAGGCTATTCCGGTCGATGCCAAAGCCCGAATCGTCCGGATTTATAAGACGTCCGTGCACATATACAAAGAAACCGTTGCTACGTCCCACGTCCGCAGACTTGCCGGCGTCGATAGGGTCTTCGTAAAGCTCAAGGTACCCGCTTACAGGGCCAAGACTCTTGTCTACAAGCAAAAAGTGCCGATAGTCCTCTGAGGGTATTTTCTCGTCGACGTCGGTATCGAGTTCATTGGGCGCGGGGTTCGGAATCGTGATGATGTCTTTACCAAGCACCCACGCGCCAACCTGCGTCGCACTTGCTTTAGATGCGATCACCTTCTGGCCGTTTAGATACAACGAAAAGTCGTCGCGCAACGGCATCGCGGTTGCAAGCACCCAACGCAAGCGACCCGCGGCGAGCTCGATCGCCATCGGTTTCAGATCCGTGATGATGGCGACAGTCCAAGACTTCTCTGCAGCTTCACCGAACAGGGCCAGACTGTCGCGCCCGGCATCGTCCGACATCCAAGGTCGTACAGCT
The DNA here is from genome assembly GCF_006065115.1 of Plantibacter sp. M259. Taxonomy (NCBI): domain Bacteria; kingdom Bacillati; phylum Actinomycetota; class Actinomycetes; order Micrococcales; family Microbacteriaceae; genus Plantibacter; species Plantibacter sp. M259. The sequence continues at coordinate 78,516 of NZ_CP040750.1, forward strand.
CGGAGCGCCTCCTGCTCAGTGAGCTCACGGAGCGGCAGCTGCACAGGCGGGGCTGTGACAGCCTCCGCAGTTGCCGCGCGATCGGAAGCCGGCGGTGGCGTTGGAATCGCTTTGAAGTCCATCGTCGTGGAGTAGTACTTGCCGCCGGACTTCGTAATGTGAGTGAGCCGTGTTCCAAGGACGTATGCTGCTAGCTTTCCAATTCCAAACTTTCCGATTGTACGCCTGCCACGAGCGGTCGTTCGATTGTTGGCTTTCACCGAATCTCCGACGATCCAGTGAATCTTGAGCCCGGCGGCATCCATACCCGTACCGTTGTCAATAATGGCGATTGAGGCATCAGGTGCCGCCCGGTCCGGCGTCATCACGGTGTGCACGCAAGTCGCATCCGCATCAAATGCATTCGAAACTAGTTCCTCGATGGCCTTGTTCGGGCTGCTATAGAGACCCTCGGAAAACAGGCCGATAATTTGGAAGCTGATCTCAACGTTAATCTGGTCTGTGACCGCGCCAGCCTCGTAGAACGAGCTGCTCCCACTTAGAGCCGTTGAGGCGCTCATGGCTTCTGAACGGTCAAAACAACTTCGGTGCGCATACGCTTGGAAAGCGAAGAGTTCTGATTCGCCGTGCGCACAGGCAGGTACCTCTTATTCTCTGGAAGATCGCGTTCTATCCGGGCCGTGACATTGAAACCGGCCTGCTGATACGCGATTCGGACCAGAGCATCGTTTTGGATGTAGTTTCCACGCAACGTCGAGTTTCCGATGACCGTTACGACCTCGGCCTGAGGCTTGCACACCCGTTTGAGCTCTCGCGAGAAAAGAGCGAGATCCTGCGAGTATCGGGTGATAGTTGATAGAGGAAGGCGGTCGGGATCATCAACGGAGTCCTTGATAAACTGGACCATGTCATTTACATGGTCTAGGGCGTCACCATTAAGTGCGCGCTCGGCCCCAATGCTGTTCGAACGTATCTTCCTCAGCTCCGGGATCGTGTGACCGAACCAGATGAGCGACATCTTGTGCCCGCGGAGGTAGTCGATCGCATTGAGATAGGGCGGGGAGGTGATAATAAGGTCCACAGAGTTTGCAGCTAACGCAAGCGCACGCGCATCGCCGCGAGCGACCTCAACCTGGCCAGTAAGTTCACGCTGATCAAGGAGCTTCATAAGACCCGCAACCGAATTTTCGAAGCCTCGGTAAACGTCAAAGGCCGATTCGGTGGCCACACGATGAGGACGGCTGTGCGAAGTGTCCGCAGCCAGCGATGCCTTGGGCGACTTCGTCACGATGATTCGACTCAACGCCACTTGAAGTGCCTGTCTAATCGCGTCATCGTCGACGCGATCCATCTCGCGAACCAGGCGGTTCAGCTGGGTACGCTGCGTCCCCGCGAACCAATACTCAGCGAACTTGATCGTCTCTGGATCTTCCCACCGAGCTTTAACCACCGCCGAGGCCCGGGCCCGAGCGCAGAGACGCTCAGCCTCCGCAACGACCGCATGGGTGTCTACTGGACGCGTCGCAACCGAGCTCATGAGGACAGCAAGCGGATCCATGTCGAACCCGCGAGCAGAGTGGCCGCGGCCCGCCGCGGCTGTGAGGACGGTGCCAGAACCGCACATCGGGTCAAGGACCACCAGCTCGCCCTCGCCGGATATGGCGTCCAGATGGTCGATGGCAATGTCAGGAGCCATCTTCGCTGGGAAGGGGTGGATAGTTCTTGCACCCATCAGGAGCGCTCCTTTTACTCGTCCGGCAAGAGCAGGCGTGCTCCTCGAGGCCGTCAATCGTCTCATCATCCCAGCGGGGCCAGAGACAGGTCATCGAACTCGCCGGCGTGTCCGAGCTTATCGGGGACCGCTGACAGCTTGGACCCGGAGCCCCCTCTCGGCCCAGTTGTGACAATCGCGCCCTGGGATGGGAGTGCGCAGAGGGCCTTGTGCCCCAACCTGAACTGGGTTTCGCGCCGCGCCGGATACACCCGTTGTACGTAATGTGAACACGACCCGCTCGTGACACGTCGAGGTATCCTCCGTACCGTGATTCTTCAGACAGCGTTGAGCGACAACTCAACATCGTTGCCGCGGAGGGTGGTGATGTAGACCGGGTATTGCGTCGGCCAATTGACTGGGATCGGGAACGGGCCAACTCACGGACGCCGGCCCGATCGTGTCGTGGAAGTCGCTGCGAAGTATGCTCGATCGAAGGGTCTTGTGTAGGCGAGGCAGGTAGAGTTAGGCGAACTTGAAGACGGAATTGAAATCGGGGCACCGAGCCGGACATATAGCAACGCCGCTTGGTGTCAGTCGCGAGTCGGACCGACCGCAGATTTCAGGTTCAGAATTCACCTACAGACGGCAGTAAATTACGCAATGCGTCTTTTACATTTAGTTTGTGCCGCGAAATATTATGGTTTCATTGCGCGTACATTGCTGTTGATCCAGTGGACGAGCGAGTTGTGTCGCGCGTTGAAAGCATGGAGAACGGCCCACGATCCTACTCTGCCGGGCATCGCCACAGAGAAGCACACTTACATACCTCAGCTGCCTGCGACGATCCTGCAATCAACTCATCTCACTCCACGGCCAGGTCCAGTTGAACATTAGCCAATGACGGCCCACCTCAACACAACTCTTGCATGCGTCGACCCGCATCCGGATCCCGAGGAAGAGCGTTGCCACGACGTCAACGACTCCGTGGACGCCTTTCCACCGAACGGACCAGAGCTTCATGGAACGGCACTCCGGGATAATGCGCGTGAGTGAACCGATGCCACCGTGACGGATGTAATGGACGCCCGCCGACGGCCCACACCTGTAGGTCGCGGGCATCAATCAGGGTCTCGGCCCACGCGACCTGCTCTCGGAAATGCACGCGGGCGGGCCCGGAAGGTTCTTGCCCTCCGTAAGCAATCAACACAGCGTTGCACTGCTCGATGGCGGCCGAGATTGCAGGCCTCGCTTCCAGCCAGCCGTCCGGTTCTGCCCCGACTTCAGCTATGTTCCCAGTGCGGTACGTGGCAATCGAGAACAGGTTGGCAGTAACGATCGCGCTAACCCCAAGGAGTTCTTTCAACAAGGCGACGCGTCGTCGGGTACGGTCGCCAGAGGTGGCCGATGGCGGATTGGACATCAGGACTAGCAGGACCGTCCCAGCTCGGGAGAGGCCGTGGGGTCGCATCGTACCGGGCTGAGAATCGTCCACACTCAAGCATATGTGAGACTCCTGTTCACGCGCGAGGCCGCGACACGTTGCGACTTACGGATCTGCTGAGTATGTACCGGTCATACTGAAACCTAGCCAAGCGGCCCATGCACTGTCTGTAGCGAATCAACACTGGCTAGACAACCTGCGAAGGCGCATTTCAGGAAGAGGATCGAGGATGACCACCGTGAGCGACTTTGACATCAACAACTTTTTGGGCGATCAGATCGAGCATGCAAGAGGCGGCAGGCTGGCACGTCAGTACGGTCGGATCGCGGAAAAAGGCCAGAGCATAGACAGCATCAAGCTGGCGGTTGATGCGGCCATCGACAACATCCAAGTCCACGATGCCCGTTCCTTTGTCATCTATGGTGAACCCCAGAGTGGCAAAACCGAGATGATGATCGCCCTCACCGCCGCTCTGCTAGATATCGGCAAGCGGATCGTGATCGTGCTGACCAACGACAGTGTGCAGCTACTGGAACAGAACATCACTCGCTTCCAGCTGTCCGGCCTCGATCCTGCGCCGAAGAACTTCTCCGAGGTCCTCGACAGCGCCGTGAAGATCGCCGGTCGTGACTGGGTCATTTTTTCCAAGAAGAACCAGAGTGACCTTGACAAGCTCCTACAGAAGATCTCCGCTTATCCGAACCGGGTAATCCTGGACGATGAGGCAGACTACGCGACGCCGAACGGTAAGGTGAATCGCGCGGACAAGACTCGTATCAACGAGCTGGTCGAGAAGCTTATCGGAAAGGACGGTATATACATCGGCGTCACTGCGACTCCGGCTCGCCTCGACTTAAACGCGACCTTCGACAACGAGAACACCCGCTGGGTCGACTTCCCTCCTCACCCCTTCTACACCGGCCAGGACGTCTTCTTCCCAACGACGAAAGAAGGGATGGAAAACCTCAAGTACAAATTGATTCGTATGCCCGACGCTCGAGATGACACAAAGTTTCTGCGGAAGGCACTGCTTAGCTTTCTGGTGAACGTCGCCTTCTTGAACTACACGAATCAGCGTCCCGGTAGCTACTCGATGCTAATTCATGCGAGCGGCAAGAAGGCCGACCATGCCGTTGACTATGAGGCAGTGACGAAGATTTTTGGGATTCTCGCGGACTCCAACGCCACGAGATACGAGGCAACAACTCGCGAGCTTTTCGAGCTTGCCCGGGCCCGGCACGGAGAACTTGCCACCGCACTGACGCGCTTCGTTCTGCGTTCCATCAACCAGAACAACGTCGTCGTAATGAACAGTAACTCCGATCGATCGCAGTCGAGCTACACGAAGGTGACTACCCCAGCAGCACTGTTCACTGTGGCGATCGGGGGTAACATCGTCTCCCGCGGGGTGACCTTCGATAACCTCCTCTCAATGTTCTTCACCCGCGATTCCGCTCACAAGATCCAGCAGGACACCTACATTCAGCGTGCGCGGATGTTTGGAAGTCGCGGCGCTTACCTTGAAAGTTTCGAGCTGTACATTCCAGGCGCTCTCTACGACGACTGGCAGCGCTGCTTCGTCTTCCACAAGCTCTCACTCCGTCAGATCCGAAGCGGCTCTGGGGCACCTCTGTGGCTTCAGGACAATCGCATCCAGCCCGCAACGACGGCAAGCGTTAAACTAGCCGCCGTTGACTGGCAGAGTGGTGAGATGACGTGGGAGATTTTCAAGTTGTCTCCTGAAGTCGAAAAGATAATTGGCACCGGTGGCACCGGCATCGATCTCGTCAAAACTCTCGCTTCCACTGTCGGCAAGGACGCCCTCCCTGACCATGTCGTCGAGTTCGTCGAGAACTTCAGTCCCAAAGGCGCAAATTCCGTCGCTGTCCACCCGACGAGGTTGATCACGAAGTCATACACGACCGCCGACGCTGACACCATCACCCGCGCAAAGGGCTTTATCGGAACTAAAGAAATTGAACGCCTCGTCTACCCGCTCGCAATCCATCACTTCATGCTTTTTTCCAACGAAAAGGGCTTCGCTCGCGTCTATTACAAGTATTCACCGGCGCCGAACGACCCCAACGTAAATAGCCGACGCCTGGTATTCGTCGGGCGTAACGCGACCGCTTAGTGATCGGCGAGAAGCTCCGCTACCACGGAGTTGCCCTAGCCCGACTGATCGCGGAAGCTGGAGAGGAAGTCACCATCGAGCCGTTGAAGGACACTTCCCGCTGCGCGTATACGGTCAACAATGTGGTGATTTTCGTGAAGTACTCGACCAGCCGCCTGAGCCCGTGGAAGTTCGGTTTCTCAGACGATCAGAGGACGGAGCTGGAAGAGCTGGCGACTGGTTTCACGGCCATCTGGATTGTTCTCGTCTGTGGCAACGAGGGCGTCTTGGCCGTGCCCTGGGTCGACGTGCTTGCGGACCTTCTGAAGGACAAAGACGGAGGCGCATTCTCCCTTCAGGCTTCGCGAAGAAAGCACGAGAAGTTTCGCCTGTCGGGCGCTCGGGGAACGCCACTCCGTATTGCCGAGACCGATTTCCCGGCGCGCCTCTTCGTCTAGGTGGCGGCGATTTTCCGCCAGGCCTATCCCGCAGTCATGTCAAACGCATGCTTGTCGAGCGTGCGATTGCTGGAATCGATGTGCGCCCCGAGCGCGGTCGCAGTGTCGCCGCCAAATTCACCATGGACCGGGCGGCCTCGTCGCCCGGTGAATCAAGGGTCAGACTATCCGGCACGTGCCCGTCCTCCACTACCTCACCCCTGTGTTTGAGCGCATCGGCGCAGGCTGGCTTCCGAACTCAATGGCGTCCTTCAAGAAGTCAATCTAGCTGGCATCATCTGCCCGACACGAAGATTCACGGAGGGATAGCTCATCACTCAGCAGCCGGAAATGAGCGGACCAGGGCGATCATCAGTTCAGTCAGTGAATTGCGCTGAAGGAACGACTCTCATCGGACACAACGCTAAGCTCCGGTTATACGGAATACGTGCGCAGCATGATCCGCCAGCCCGTTGGCGAAGCGTGAGCGCTCTCGTAAAACAGAGGCTAGAGTTTGCAGAGCAACGACGACGGAAAGAGGAGGCTTATCATGACAACCATTGATGACGCGATCAATGATCGAGTTGAAATCGAATTCACGTACGACGGATTGCCGCGTGTGGTTCAGCCAGCCGCCCATGGTACGCATGTGAGCACGGGTAAGGAGTTGCTTCGTGGCTATCAGACAGGCGGAACCAGTGCAACGCGGTCGGTCCCATTATGGGACCTCTTTTCCGTCGCGAAGATCGAGTCCCTGGTCGTGACTGAACGACGATTCGACGCAAACCCGCCCGGCTACTCTCCAGATGATCGCCACCTGGGCGAGATCTACGCTCAGTTGTAGAAGGCTCTCTCGAGTTGTGTTAAAGGTAGCGCACAGGGACTAGCGAGGCGCCAAAGAAATGAGTCCCGGAAACCAAAGGTTTCCGGGACTCACTGGTCGGGCTGACAGGATTTGAACCTGCGACCCCTTGACCCCCAGTCAAGTGCGCTACCAAGCTGCGCCACAGCCCGATGCCATCTCCGCGGGCGGAGAAGACAACTCGAACAGTCTAGCGGATTCCGAGGGCGCTCCGTGACACGGCTCCGGCGACGGCAGCCCGGTCCAGACAAGCCGCACTCGTCGGGTGGGAGGTCTCCCCTGCCCGCCCCCGCACGGGGCACGCTACCGTGACTCGTCCGCGCCCGCGTGACAGGACGAACCGACCGATCCGGTCACCCGACGAAGGACCACCATGCGCTACAGCCACTACTGGAAAGAGGTCCGTGTCGCGGCCCTCACCGCCCTGCCCGTCGCGATCGTCTCGGGCATCGTGCAGGTCAGCCGGAACACGCCGATCGACGACGCCATCATCGGCGGCGCCATCACCTTCGTCGCCCTGTCGCTGCTCATCCCCGTCGTGCGCCACTGGCTGCACCCCGAGTCCCGCGGCTGACCACCGCGGCACGACGAGGCATCTCCAGGACGCATCCCACGATGTGCCGAGAGGTCCGGGCAGGTGCCCGGACAGGCGCTACTCAGCCTTGCGATCGGCGATGAGCTGGTCGCGCACCTTGCGCCGCAGCACCTTACCGATGAGCGACGTCGGCAGCTCGTCGAGCTGCACGACCCGCTTGGGCACCTTGTACGCCGTGAGGCGGGTCCGGCAGTAGTCGCGCAGCGAACCGGCGTCGAACACCGTTCCGGCACGCATGACCACCGCGGCCGTCACGTCCTCGCCACCGGAATCGCGCGGCAGACCGACCACCGCGGCCGACTCGACGTCCGGGTGCGACAGGAGCGTCTCCTCCACCTCGGACGGGCTCACGTTGAACCCACCGGTGATGATGAGCTCCTTCACCCGGTCGATGACCGTCACGAAGCCGTCCGCCGACACCGTCACGATGTCGCCGGTCCGCAACCAGCCGCCCTCGAGCAACGCCTCGCGCGACTCGTCCGGACGACCCCAGTACCCCTGGAAGACCTGCGGGCCACGGAGCAGCAGCTCGCCCGACTCCCCCGCCGCACGATCGACCGTCGGGTTCTCGGGATCGACGACGCGGATCTCGGTGCTCGGGAACGGCACACCCACGGTGCCCGGCCGACGCGACGGACCGATCGGGTTGCCGAGCGCCACCGGCGACGACTCCGTCATCCCGTAGCCCTCGACGAGCAGACCGCCGGTCGCCTCCTCCCACCGCGTGACCGTCGACACCGGGAGACTCATCGCCCCGGAGATCGCGAAGCGGACACTCGTCAGGTCGACGCCCTTGCGGCTCGACGCACGCGACAACGCGTCGTAGATGGGCGGCACAGCCGGCAGGAACGTCGGCGGCGACTTCTTCGCCGCCGTGAGCACCAGCTCCAGGTCGAACTTCGGGAACAGCACGAGCCGCGCCCCGATGCTCATGGCGAACGTCAGGCACAGCGTCATGCCGTAGGCGTGGAACAGCGGCAGGACTCCGTAGAAGACCTCGCCACCCTCGCTCAGGCCAGGCACCCACGCGCGTCCCTGCTCGGCGTTCGCCCGCAGGTTGCGATGCGTCAGGATGGCACCCTTCGGTGCCCCGGTCGTCCCACTCGTGTATTGCAGGAGCGCGGTGTCGTCGAGCGTCGGACGCACGACTCGCTTCGACAGCTTCCGTCCGCCGATCAGCCGTTCCCACGGGAGCACGTGCTTCGCCGACGGGGTCGCGGTCATCGCCGCACGCGACTCACGCGCACGCTTCACCGGCAGCCGGAGCGCCAGACGCTTCGACAACGGCAGGGCCTGGGTGATGTCGACCGAGACGATGCGGCCGCGCATCACGTCGGCCGGGAGGTCGGCCACCAGATCGTAGACCTTGTCCCACACGATCGCGACGTGCGCGCCGTGGTCCTCGAACTGATGCCGCAGCTCACGAGCCGTGTAGAGCGGGTTGTGCTCGATGACCGTCGCACCGAGCCGGAGCGCCGCGTAGAACGCGACGACGTGCTGCGGACAGTTCGGCAGCACGAGCGCCACGCGGTCGCCCGGCTTCACGCCGAGCTTGCGGAGCCCTTCGGCCGCTCGAGCGACCTGTTCGCCCAGCTCGCTGTAACTCGTCTCGGCACCGAAGAACTCCAGGGCGATGCGATCACCGAAGCGCTTCACCGAGGTGTCAAGCAGGTCGACGAGCGTCTCGGTGACCTCGTCGATGTCGGCGGGCACGCCACTGGCGTAGGACGACAGCCATGGCCGCTCGGCCAGACGCTGACGCTGTGCCTCTCCGGCCTCGGTCGGCTCCGACGACTGCTCGCCCTCGCGCTGCTCGGCTGTGTTTCCTCGATGGTCCACGACGATCCTCCAGATGACACCCGTGCGCACCGCACGCATGCCTCCACCCTAGGCGGGGCGTATGCCCGACCGGGGATGCGACCCGACCGCTTGACAAGCTCCAAACCGACACCGGTGAATCCCCCGAGGAGTCGTGGAACAACGCCAGAAGCCGGCCACCCGAAGGCGACCGGCTCCCGATGATCCAGCGACTCAGACGGCGTCGGGTGACGCGGGCGTCTTCGGCTGACGCTTCGCAGCCGCAGCCGCGTTGTCGGACATCGCCTGCTGGAGGTTCTCCCCCAGCGCGCCACCGGCGACCCCGCCCAGGAGGGCGGACAGGTCGAGCCCGGTGATGTCCTTGACGACCTTCGGAACCTCGCTGACGACCTGACCGACCGTCTTCGTGACCGCTGACGCGCCCTCAGTCGAGATGACCGTGAGGTTCGAGATGTTGCCGAGCGGCTCGGACACGGCGCGCGTGATCTCAGGCAGACGGGCGATGATCTCGGACGCGAGCCCGGCCTCACCGTACTTCTTCAGTGCCTCCGCCTTCGCGTCGATCGCCTCGGCCTCCGCCAGACCCTCCGCGGCCACGGCCGACGCCTTCGCGTCACCCTGGGCGCGGATACCCTCGGCCAACGCGATCTGCTTGTCGCGCTCAGCGGTACCGGCGAGACGCACGGACTCCGCAGCGGCCTGGGCGTCCTGCACCGCCGCGACCTTGTTCGCCTCGGCGATGGTCTTGCGCTTGAACGCGTCGGCTTCCGTCGCGGCGTTGGCCGCATCACGAGCCGCCTGCGCGCGCTGGACCGTCGCGTACGCGTCGGCCTCGGCAGGCTTGCGGACCTCGATGTCGAGCCGCTCCTGCTCCACCTTCGCCTTCTCGGCGAGGGCTTCGCGCTCCTGCTCCGCGACCAGGCGGTCCTGCTGCGCCGTGGCGAGCTGACCGGAGGCCTCGGCCTCGGCGTTCGCGCGGTCGGTCTCCGCCTTGATGGTCGCCTGCTTAAGGCTCAGGGCCTTCTGACGCTCCGCGACCTGCTCCGCCGCTTCGATCCGCGCGAACTCGGACGCTCGAGCGGTCTCGGCTTCCTTGATCTCCGCGTTCTGCCGGGCGAGCGCGTTCTCAGCACGCCCGAGGTCGGCGAGGTAGTTGGTGCCGGGCGTCGAGATGTCGGAGATGTTCAACAGGTCGACCTGGAGGCCCTGCTCGGCGAGATCCGTCTTGGTCGCCTCGACCACCGCTTCGGACAGGGCGTTGCGGTTGGAGATGATCTCCTTGATCGGCATGTTGCCGATGATGGAACGCAGCGACCCTTCCAGGGACTGCTGGATGATCTGCGTCAGCGACCCCTGCTGCGAGAGGAAGCGCTGCGCGGCACGGCGCACACCCTCCGGCGTGCCGGAGACCTTGAAGTTCACGCTCGCCTGGATGGCGACCTTGATGAAGTTGGTGTCGACGCCCTCGACGACGATGCCGATCTGGCGCTGCTCGAGCGAGATCGGGAAGCCCTGCTGCAGGATCGGCCAGATGAACACGCGCCCACCGATGACGACGCGCTGCCCACCATCGGGCTCGCCCGTCTTGGCGCCGGCCCCCCGACCGACGATGACGAGCGCCTGGTTCGGCGGTACGCGCTTGATACGTCCGGCGACGAACGCGACGATCGCGAGCGCCACCACGACGAGTGCGATCACGGCGATCACCGTGATGTTGGTGGTGATGAAGTCCATAGGGCAGGTGCCTTCCCCTCGAGGGCGTGCTGGTGGATGGATGGAATCAGGGCTGCGTGTCGGCAGCGGCTCCGCTCGACGCGGGTTCGACCTTCACACGGGAACCCTGGAGCTCGACCACGCGGATCCGGCTGCCCGTTTCGATCCTGGTGTCGGAGAAGGCGAGGCGGGTCTCGATCTCGTGCGGACCGTCGAGGCTGACCTCGCCGAAGGAAGCCGAGATGGTCGACCGGGCGACCCCGTAGAGCCCGAGCGGTGAGCTCGGCGTGCCGTCCTCCGAGCGTTTGAAGCTCCGGATCATCAGCTGGACGCCGACGAGCACGAGGACACCGATCACGGCGGAGATGACATATGCGGACCAGTCGGGTAGCCCGTTCGCCAGCACGATCGCCCCGACGGCGCCGAAGACGGTGAACGCGCTCCCGAGCGCGGTGGCCGAAACGGCCCCGTCCAGGAAGTCGAAGATCTCACCGAAGACCAGGGAGATGAGGACGATCACGAGACCGACGGCGCCGACGATGATGAACAGGGTCATGGCACCAACCCTACTGAACGCCCAGGCGGCGTGCGGGAAAGCGGTCTCCGGTGACGGCGCCGACGGGCTGCAGGCTCCTGTGGAGCGACTGCGGAGGCCCTCAGTTCGCCGCGTCGAGCAGGTCCGTCAGCCAGCCGGCACCGCGCGTCGTCGCGCCCAGACCCTCGACGCGTTCCCGCAGCTCGCGGTCCGAGGTGACCACGACGACCGCGCCGTCGAGCCCACGGACGACGTCCACGATCGCGTCGTCGCCACTCCCCGCCGCGTCGACGACCGAGACGCCCGCCCGCAGCTCATGCCCGGGCTCTCGCACGTCGTCATCGGTGTGGACGCCGCGGGCCTGTCCTTCGACGACGGCGACGTAGGCCGGCCACCAGCGGTTGAAATCGAGGTCGAGCGCCTGGGCGTCGAGACCCTCGTGTGCGAGACGGCCGAGTCGCGCGACGAACCGCTGCGCGGCTCCGGCACGATCCTTCCACCACCCGTCCGGTCGCGACCCGACGACGTTCGCGACGTCGACGACGACCGTGACGCGGCGCTCGAGCTGCGACCGCAGGCCGGGCCACGAATCGGCGAAGCCGGGGTGCAGGGGCAAGGTCTCGACCTCATCCAGCGGCACCCAGGCGAGGGCGATGCTCTCCGGGTCGGAAACCACGGGTTCGAACGGCTCGACCGCCTCGACGATCACCGTCGTGTACGACCAGAACCCGAGATCGAGCACGGAGTCGAACCGCAGCTCGATCGACTCGGCGGGGACACCCGCCTCCTCGTGCGACTCGCGGACCGCACCGTCCACAGCGCTTTCGAACTGGTGACGCGCGCCTCCCGGGATGCCCCAGGTGCCGCCGAAGTGGCTCCAACCGGCTCGATGCTGCAACAGCACGCCACGCGCTCGATCGTGGACGAGGAGTCCGGCTGCACCGAACCGTCCCCAGAACTTCCGGCCGTCGCCGGACTCGACCCAGGCATCGCCGGCATCCCGGACGGGGCCGCCAGCAGGATGCGCATCAGTCATTGGACCAGCCTGTCACGAAAGCCTGCGCGCCACGCCCTTGCCCGCCGTCACATCCCCGGCACCTGCTGGAATATGTTATATATTGAACTTGAGTATTGCAGTGGTTGCATCAGCGCCACGCACCGAACCCACGCGAAGGACCCTCATGGATGCACGTCAACGCCGGACGCGGGCACGGCTCGCGCGTACGATCCTGCAACTCGCCGCAGAACGCCCCACCTCCGAGATCTCCGTCTCGGAGATCGCCGCGCGCGCCGGCATCAACCGCTCGACCTTCTACCAGCACGCGGCGGCACCGTGCGAGTTGCTCGAATCGGTCCTCGCCGAGGAACTCACGGAACTGAGCATGACCCACCTGGCGACCGTCTCCGCGGACGACGCCGCAGCGGCGATCACCAGAGCCACGGTCGCAACGCTCCGCCACCTCGACGAACGAGCCGACATCTACCGGGTCGGGCTCGGCGACGACCTCCTCGGTGCGAGTCTCCAGCCGATGCTCAACCGGGTCTTCACATCCACCGTGCTCGACATCTTCGAGCGCGGCGCGATCACCCTCCCCCACGCCGAATGCCTGAGCGAGGAACAGCGCGACCTCTTCGTGCGGTCTGCGGCGCACTTCGTCGCAGCAGGGTCGGTGGCGACCTTCCGCGTGTGGCTCGACACCCCCGCACCGCGCGACATCGAATCGTTCCTCGAGGTCATCCGCGAACTGCTCCCGAGCTGGTGGCCGTTCGAAGCCGAGCCCGCATCCGCCCTCGCGCCGGCCGCCGAGGCCGCATCTGAGCGCCGCTGACCCCGCCTCGACCACGACGAAGGCCCGGGACCACTCCATGGAGTGGTCCCGGGCCTTTTTCGTCGCCGTCCGTTGGACGGACGCAGCAGATCAGCGCTGGCGCTTCTCGCGGACGCGCATGTTGACGTTGATCGGCGTGCCCTCGAAGCCCCAGATCTCGCGCAGGCGACGGATCACGTAGCGACGGTAACCGGGGTCGAGGAACCCGGTCGTGAAGAGCACGAAGGTCGGCGGGCGGCTCGCGGCCTGCGTGCCGAACAGGATGCGGGGCTGCTTGCCACCACGCAGCGGGTGCGGGTGCGCCGCCGTGAGCTCAGCGAGGAAGGCGTTGAACTTGCCGGTGGGGATACGCATGTCCCACGACTCGAGTGCGACCTCGAGCGCGGGGACGAGACGCTCCAGGTGGCGGCCCGTCCGCGCGGAGATGTTGACGCGCGGCGCCCACGACACGTGCGAGAGGTCCTGTTCGATCTCGCGCTCGAGGTACTTCCGGCGTTCGTCGTCGAGCTGGTCCCACTTGTTGAAGGCGAGCACGAGTGCGCGACCGCTCTCGAGGACGAGGTCGATGATGCGCACGTCCTGCTCGCTGATCACCTCGGTGACGTCGATGAGGACGACGGCCACCTCGGCCTTCTCGAGCGCCGTGCTCGTGCGGAGCGACGCGTAGAAGTCGGCACCCTGCGACAGGTGCACGCGACGACGGATACCCGCGGTGTCGACGAAGCGCCAGATCTTGCCGCCGAGCTCGATCTGCTCGTCGACCGGGTCGCGGGTGGTCCCGGCGAGGTCGTTGACGACGACCCGCTCCTCGCCTGCGGTCTTGTTGAGCAGGCTGGACTTGCCGACGTTCGGGCGCCCGAGGATCGCGACGCGGCGGGGGCCGCCGAACTCGTCCTTCGCGACGGCCGAGACCTGCGGGAGGACCTTGAGGATCTTGTCGAGGAGGTCGGCGACACCACGGCCGTGGATCGCGGAGACCGGGTGGGGCTCGCCGAGGCCGAGGTTCCAGAGCGCTGCGGCCTCCGGCTCCTGACGGGCGTCGTCGACCTTGTTGGCGACGAGGAAGACGGGGCGTCCGGTCTTGCGGAGGAGCTTGACGACCTGCTCGTCGGTCGCCGTGGCGCCGACCATGGCGTCGACCACGAAGATCACGACGTCGGAGAGGTCGATGGCGATCTCGGCCTGGGCCGCGACGGACGCGTCGATCCCCTTGGCGTCGGGCTCCCACCCACCGGTGTCGACGACCGTGAAGCGACGGTCGTTCCACTCGGCCTTGTAGTTCACGCGGTCGCGGGTGACACCGGGGGTGTCCTCCACGACGGCTTCACGACGGCCGAGGATGCGGTTCACCAGGGCGGACTTGCCCACGTTCGGTCGACCGACGATCGCCACGACGGGCAGCGCCGGCAGGAAGCGGATCTCGTCCGGGTCCTCGGTCGCGCCGTCGAGGATGTCGAGGTCGTCGCCCTCGAGGTCGTAGTCGGCCAGGCCGGAGCGGAGGGACGCGGCCCGCTGGGTCGCGAGCTCCTCGTCCATGTCCTGGAGGCGGTCCGCGAGGTCGTCGGGGCCTCCGTCGAACTGCTCGTCATCGTGAGCCATGGGAGTTCCTTGCTGTGAGGGATTCGGTGACGCGGACGACCGCGTCGACCGTCTCGTCGAAGTCGATGTGCGTGGAGTCGACCGTGGTCACTCCGTCCGCCGCGTTCATGAAGTCGACGACCCTGGAGTCCGCCCGATCACGCCGTTGCAGTTGTTCCGCGACGTCGCCGGCAGGGTGGCTCTCGAATTCCGCTGAACGCCTGGCCATTCTAGCCGCTTCGGATGCCGTGAGCAGGATCCGAGCCTGAGCATCCGGTGCGACCACCGTGGTGATGTCGCGTCCCTCGACGACGATGCCCGGGCGGTCGACGTCGGCGATGAGCGATCGGAAGGTCTCGTTGATCCACGCACGCACCTCCGGGACACGGGCGACGGCGGACACGACGGCCGTCACGCGAGGGCCCCTGATCTCGTCGGTGACGTCGCGATCCCCGAGCGAGAACGCGGTCACGTCCGGGTCGAGGGAGACGGTGAAGGCGCCACCGAACGCGTCGAGCGAGCCGATCACCGCCGCCGAGTCCTCGGGGTCGACGTCCGCATCGAGCGTGTGCAGCGCGAGCGCGCGGTACCAGGCGCCCGTGTCGAGGTAGCGGTAGCCGAGCCGGCGGGCGACGGCCTTGCTCACGCTGGACTTGCCGCTGCCGGCCGGTCCGTCGATCGCGACCACGACGGGTGCGTCCGGCGTCGTCGACGCGTCGGTGCTGATGGGGTGTTGTTCGGTCATGTCTCTTCCTATACCTCCGCGATGCGCCAGCCGCGCGACTCGAGGTCGTCGACGGTGCGCTGCTTCACCTCGGGGAGGACCTGGACCTCCGCGAGACCGATGTTCGCGCCGGGCGAGTGCTCCAGACGCAGGTCTTCGATGTTGACGCCGATCTCACCCAGCTCCGTGAACAGGGCGCCCAGCTGGCCGGGGCGGTCGTCGAGGAGGACGACGATGCTCGCGAACCGGCGGTTCTGGCCGTGCTTGCCGGGGAGCCGTGCGACACCCGTGTTGCCGGCGGCGATCGTGTCCGCGATGGTGCGGCGAGCGCCCGGCACCTCCGGATCCCGGAGCGCCGAGATGACCGAAGTGAGGTCGGTGGACAGCTGTTCCAGCACGGGGAGGACCTCGGCGTGGTTGGCGCTGAGGATCTGGACCCAGAGCTCCGGTGCACTCGAGGCGATGCGGACGGTGTCGCGCAGGCCCTGTCCGGCGAGCTGGATGGCGCCCTCCTCGGCGTCCTGCAGCTGGGCGGCCAGGAGGCTCGCGACGAGTTGCGGCGTGTGCGAGACGAGCGCGACGAAGCGGTCGTGTTCGTCCGGCGTCATCTCCATCGGGATGGTGCCGAGGTCGAGCGCGAGGCCCTCCACCTGCGACAGCGCCCAGGCGGGCGTCTCGGCGTCGCGGCAGATCACCCAGGGGCGGCCGAGGAAGAGGTCGGCCCTGGCGGAGATCGCTCCCCCGCGCTCACGGCCGGCGAGCGGGTGGGAACCGATGTACCGGGTGAGGTCGACACCGCGCTCGAGCAGTGCGCGGTACGGCTCGAGCTTCACGCTCGCGACGTCGGTCACGACGGCGCGTGGGAACGCGGCGAGTTCGGCCTCGATGACGCGGGCGGTGACGTCCGGTGGGACGCAGATGACGACGACGGACGGGTCGTCGGTGGGTTCCGCTGCACGACCCGCGCCGTAGTCGATGGCGAGTCGCAACTGGCTGGGCGACGCGTCGTCAAGGATGATGTCGACGCCCTTGGCACGCAGTGCGAGTCCGATGCTCGCGCCGAGGAGGCCGGCTCCGACGATGCGGACCGACCCCTGCACGCGCGCGGGCGCGGAGCTCAGATCGCTCATGCCGTCGGCTCCGACGCCTCCGCTGCCGTGCCGTCGGCCGCGCGGGCTTCAGGACCGTGAGCGCGGGCGATGGTCAGGATGGCGCCGAGCTCGTCCTTGCTCAGCTCGCGCAGCTGGCCGGATCCGAGGGTCCCGAGGTGCAGGGGGCCGAACTGACGGCGCACGAGGTCGACGACCGGGTGGCCGACGGCGTCGAGCATGCGACGGACGATGCGGTTCCGACCGGAGTGCAGCGTGAGCTCCACGAGACTGAACCCGTCCTCGGTGCCGAGCAGGCGGGCCTTGTCGGCGGAGATCGGTCCGTCCTCGAGCTCAATGCCCGCGGTCAGCTTCGCGAGGACCTGCGCGGTGACCTTGCCGGTGACCTTCGCGATGTACGTCTTCTGCACACCGAACGACGGGTGCGCGAGCACGTGCGCGAGGTCGCCGTCGTTGGTGAGGATGAGCAGACCGCTCGTCTCGGCGTCGAGGCGGCCCACGTTGAAGAGCCGTTCCTCGTACTGCTCGGTGAAGCGGCGCAGGTCGGGGCGACCGCGGTCGTCCTTCAGCGAGCTGTAGATGCCCACCGGCTTGTTGAGCATGAGGTAGCGCTTCGAGGCGTCGAGCTGGATGGCGCTGCCGTCGACGGACACGAGGTCGTGCTCCGGGTCGATCCGCGAGCCGAGCTCGGTGACGACGACGCCGTTCACCTCCACACGGCCGTCCTCGATGAGTTGCTCAGACACACGCCTCGAGGCGACGCCGGCGTTCGCCAGCACCTTCTGCAAGCGGATGCCCTCTGATTCAGTGCTGGTCACTGTCGAATCCTTCCCGGCCATCGTCGAGCAACGGCGAGATCCGCGGCAGCTCCTCGATGGCGTTGATACCAAGTTGGGTGAGCAGGAGATCGGTGGTGCCGTAGTTGATGGCACCCGTCTCACTGTCGGTGAACATCTCCGTGATGAGTCCGCGCCCGAGGAGGGTGCGGACGACGGAGTCGACGTTGACGGCGCGGATCGAGGCGATCGCGCCGCGGCTGATCGGCTGCTTGTAGGCGATCACGGCCAGGGTCTCGAGCGCCGCCTGCGACAGCTTCGTCGGGTTCTGGGTCACGACGTAGTCGGTGACGAGCGCGTCGTAGTCGGCTCGGACGTAGATCCGCCAGCCGCCGCCGACCTCGCGGAGTTCGAACCCGCGTCGGACGCCACCGCGTTCGCCGTCGTAGT
The DNA here is from genome assembly GCF_006065115.1 of Plantibacter sp. M259. Taxonomy (NCBI): domain Bacteria; kingdom Bacillati; phylum Actinomycetota; class Actinomycetes; order Micrococcales; family Microbacteriaceae; genus Plantibacter; species Plantibacter sp. M259. The sequence continues at coordinate 96,210 of NZ_CP040750.1, forward strand.
CGGCGACGAGTTCGGCGATGGCCCGTCGGACGGCCCCGACCGGGACGTGCACGGCGGCGGCGAGGTTCACGAGGCTCTGCGGTTCGTCGGCGACCATGAGGATCGCCTCGAGCGCCCGTGGGACGTCCGGTGCGGGCACCGGCGCGGGTTCGGCCCGCAGGCCTTGGGCGGCGTCCGTCGGCCGCTCGATCGACTCGGGTGTCGCGTCAGGCATCGTAATCGGCTCCCAGGTTGGCGAGGCTGTCGTCGTTCCAGGTCTCGGCGGTCCAGCGGAGCGTGAGCTCGCCGAGCGGTTCGATCTGCTCGAAGGACAGCGCGGCGTGTCGGTACAGTTCGAGCACGGCGATGAAGCGCGCGATGACCACGCCCTTCAGCTCCGCACCAGCCACGAGCTCGCGGAAGGTGTGTGACCCGCCGCGGCGCAGGATGGCGACGACGTGCGCCGCCTGCTCCCGGATGCTCACGAGCGGTGCGTGCAGGTGGTCGAGGCCCACGGTCGGCACCTCGCGCGGCGTGAAGGCGAGGGTCGCGAGTGCGCCGAAGTCCTGCGCGGTCAGCGTCCAGACGAGTTCCGGGGTCTGCTGACGGTACTGCTCCTCCAGCCGGACCGCCCGGAAGTGGCGCGCCGCCTCCAGGTCGAGGCGCTCCGCGAACCACGCCGACGCCTGCTTGAACGCGCGGTACTGCAGCAGGCGGGCGAACAGCAGGTCCCGCGCCTCCAGCAGGGCGACGTCCTCCGCGTCGACGAGCTCACCCTGCGGCAACAGCCCCGCGATCTTGAGGTCGAGCAGGGTGGCCGCGACGACGAGGAACTCGCTCGCCTGGTCGAGTTCGTCGTCGGCCTCGAGCGTGCGCAGATAGGCGATGAACTCGTCGGTCACGCGGCTGAGCGAGACCTCGGTGATGTCGAGTTCGTGCTTGCCGATGAGGGTCAGCAGCAGGTCGAAAGGCCCTTCGAAGCCCTCGAACGACACCCGGAACGACGGTGCCGGTGCGGGGTCGACGGTCGTCGCCTCATCGGAGCGCGAGCCGGTGTCGCCGGCCGGAGGGAGGACGGCCACGGGCGTCCGCGCGGGATCAGGCGATCGCGCCACGGGAGATGAGCTCTCTCGCGAGCTGACGGTAGGCCTTCGCGGCGGCGTGCTCCGGTGCGAACTCGGTGATCGGGGTTCCGGCGACGCTCGCGTCGGGGAACTTCACGGTCCGTCCGATGACCGTCTCGAGGACCTTCTCGCCGAACGCGTCGACGACGCGCTCGAGGACCTCACGCGAGTGCAGGGTCCGGGAGTCGTACATGGTGGCGAGGATGCCGTCGAGCTCGATCGCCGGGTTGAGGCGGTCGCGCACCTTGTCGATGGTCTCGATGAGCAGCGCGACACCGCGGAGCGCGAAGAACTCGCACTCGAGCGGGATGAGGACCCCGTGGCTGGCGGTGAGGGCGTTGACCGTGAGCAGGCCGAGCGAGGGCTGGCAGTCGATCAGGATGACGTCGTAGTCGTCGGACACCTTGCGGAGCACCCGGGCCAGGATCGTCTCGCGCGCGACCTCGTTGACGAGGTGGACCTCGGCGGCCGAGAGGTCGATGTTGGCCGGGAGCACGTCGAGACCCTCGATGGCGGTGTGCTGGATGACCTCGGCCGGGTCCTTCACGGTGCCGAGCAGCAGGTCGTACACGGTGTTGGAGTCGTGGGTGGAGATGCCGAGACCGGCGGACAGCGCACCCTGAGGGTCGAAGTCGACGACGAGCACCCGGCGGCCGTATTCGGCCAGCGCGGCGGACAGACTGATGGTGGTCGTCGTCTTGCCGACGCCACCCTTCTGGTTGCAGAGCGAGATGATGCGTGCCGGACCGTGCTGCGCCAGTGTGGGCGGCACCGCGAACTCACGACGCGGGCGGCCGGTCGGGCCGTTCGGGTTCAGTTCGGCGGCGGTCTTGCGCGCAGAATCCTGCACTGCGCTCGTGTGCTTCGTACCGGCCACCGGTGTTGCCTCGCTCCCGCTTGCTGTCGTTCGAGTGACGAGTCTACCGGGCCACGGGTCAGGCCTGCGGTGCCGCTCCGCCCGTGGTCCATCTGGCCCGGGGATGGGACTGCGTGTACACGTCACGGAGGTTGTCGACCGTCACCAGCGTGTACAGCTGCGTCGTCGCCACCGAGGAGTGACCGAGGAGTTCCTGCACGACGCGGACGTCGGCTCCGCCCTGCAGCAGGTGCGTCGCGAAGGAGTGTCGGAGGGTGTGCGGCGAGACGTGCGATTCGAGTCCTGCGCGCTCGGCGGCGCGCTGGAGGACGAGCCACGCGCTCTGGCGGGACAGCCGCGCACCGCGCTGCCCGAGGAAGAGCGCCGGCGTGGACCGGCCGAGGCCGGAGAAGACCGGCCGGACGCGAACGAGGTAGCGGTCGACTGCGTCACGGGCGAAGCTGCCGAGCGGCACGATCCGCTGCTTGCCGCCCTTGCCGAGGAGCCGGACGATGTCGGTGTCGATGACGTCGTCGACGTTCAGCCCGACGGCCTCGGAGACGCGGGCACCCGTCGCGTAGAGCAGTTCGAGGAGCGCCTTGTCGCGGACGGCGAGCAGGTCGTCGCCGTCGGTCGTCTCGAGCAGCGCGCGGACCTGGTCGATCGTGATCGCCTTCGGGAGCCGCCCCGGGAGCTTCGGCGGCCGCACCTCACGCGCGACGTCGACCTCGACGAGCTGTTCGTCGAGCAGGAACCGGTGGAGGCCGCGGATCGACGACAGCACCCTGGCGAGCGAGGACGCGCGCACCGGCTGACCCTCCGGTGTCCGGAGCGACGCCGTGTACTCCGACACGTGCGCGGCGGTGACGGCCGGTGCCTCGACGACGCCGTGCGCCCCGAGCCAGGCGAGGTAGCCCTCGAGATCCCGTCGGTAGGCGGCCTGCGTGTTGGCCGACAGGCCGCGCTCGATCGCGATGTGCCGCAGGTAATCGGCGACCGCGCGATCGAGCGCCACGCCTCAGGCTCCGCCCGGCCCGATCGTGGAGTCGCCGCTGTCGCGCAGCGTCGACCACCCGCGATCGCGAGCTGCGGCGGCCGTGAGGACACCGAGCATCAGGATCGAGTTGTGGAGCCGACCGTCGAGCACCGCGGCCACGGCGTCGTCGAGGGGCACCCACTCCACGAGGATGTCCGCCTCCTCCTCAGCACGGGCGAAGGCCTCGGCGGTCGCGGTGAGGTCACGCGCGAGATAGATGCGGATCGACTCGTTGCTGCCACCGGGCGTCGTGTAGAACTCCGTCAGCAGCTGGAGCGAACCGGCGACGAGGTCGGCCTCCTCCTCCAGCTCGCGACCCGCGGCCACGGCCGGGTCCTCCCCCGCGATGTCGAGCAGGCCGGCCGGCAGCTCCCAGTCGCGCTCACCGATCGGGTGGCGGTACTGCTGGATGAGCAGGACGCGCTCGTCGGCGTCGAGCGCCAACACCGCGACCGCACCGGTGTGGTCGACGAACTCGCGCACGACCTCGCCGTCGCCGTAGCGGAACGTCTCCCGTCGGATGTCCCACACCTTGCCCGCGAACGGGCGCTCGGAGGACACCACCTCGACGGGGTGCGACTCGTCGCGCAACGACGCGGCGTCGCCGATCGACTCAACCATTGGCGACGTCGAACAGGCGGCTCGCCTGCTGGCGCTCGAGGGAAGCACCGACGAGGCCGGCGAACAGCGGGTGCGCGTGGTTCGGGCGCGAGCGCAGCTCGGGGTGCGCCTGCGTCGCGACGTAGAACGGGTGCACCTCGCGCGGCAGCTCGACGTACTCGACGAGCGTGCCGTCGGGCGACAGGCCGGAGAACTGGAGGCCGGCGTCCGCGATCTGCTGGCGGTAGCCGTTGTTCACCTCGTAGCGGTGACGGTGACGCTCGGACACCTCGTCCGCACCGTACAGCTCGGCGACGATCGAGCCCTCGTCGAGCTTCGCCGCGTACAGACCGAGGCGCATCGTGCCACCGAGGTCGCCGCCGGCGATGATCTCGACCTGCTCGGCCATCGTCGCGATGACGGGGAACTGCGTGTCGGGGTCGAACTCGGAGGAGCTGGCGCCCTCGAGCCCGACGACGTTCCTGGCGTACTCGATGACCATGCACTGCAGGCCGAGGCACAGTCCGAGCACCGGGATGCCGTTCTCGCGGGCGAACTTCAGGGCGCCGAGCTTGCCCTCGATGCCGCGGATGCCGAAGCCGCCGGGGACGCAGATGCCGTCGACGTCGGCGAGCGCCTTGATCGCTCCCTCGACGGTCTCGCAGTCGTCGGACGGGATCCAACGGATGCTGACCTTGGTGTCCTGGGCGAAGCCGCCGGCCTTCAGCGCCTCGGTCACCGACAGGTAGGCGTCGGGCAGGTCGATGTACTTGCCGACGAGGCCGATGGTGACGGCGTGCTTCGGGTGGTGGACGGCCTCGAGGAGGTCGGCCCAGCCGCTCCAGTCGACCTCGTTGGTGACGAGACCCAGGCGGTCGGCGATGTAGGCGTCGAGACCCTGGTCGTTCAGCATGGTGGGGATGTCGTAGATGCTCGGGACATCGACCGCGTTCACGACCGCGTCCTCGTCGACATCGCACATGAGCGCGATCTTGCGCTTGTTGCTCTCGGTCACCGGGCGGTCGCTGCGGAGCACGAGGGCGTCGGGCTGGATGCCGATGGACCGGAGGGCCGCGACCGAGTGCTGCGTCGGCTTCGTCTTCTGCTCACCGGAGGCACCCATGTACGGCACGAGGGACACGTGGACGAAGAACACGTTGTTCCGGCCGAGCTCGTGGCGGATCTGGCGAGCCGACTCGATGAACGGCTGCGATTCGATGTCGCCGACCGTGCCACCGATCTCGGTGATGATCACGTCGGGCTGGGGCGTCTCGGACGCCTGCAGGCGCATGCGGCGCTTGATCTCGTCCGTGATGTGCGGGATCACCTGCACGGTGTCGCCGAGGTACTCGCCGCGACGCTCCTTGGCGATGACGGTCGAGTAGATCTGACCGGTCGTCACGTTGGCGGCCTGGCTCAGCTCGATGTCGAGGAACCGCTCGTAGTGGCCGATGTCGAGGTCGGTCTCGGCGCCGTCGTCGGTCACGAAGACCTCGCCGTGCTGGAACGGGTTCATCGTGCCCGGGTCGACGTTGAGGTAGGGGTCGAGCTTCTGCATGACCACCCGGAGCCCGCGCGCCGTCAGCAGGTTGCCGAGGCTGGCTGCGGTGAGCCCCTTGCCCAACGAAGAAACGACACCACCAGTCACGAAGATGTGCTTGGTCGTGCCGTTGGAGCCCGAGACGATGCCGTCGATCGGAGAGTTCAGGTTGCCCGCTTCAGAAGTATTCACCACGGGCTTTTATCCTACCATCCAGTTCGGGTTCATGTGTCACTTCCTTGGCGTTCTCGTCGTCACGAGGCTGCGAGGGCGAGCAGTTCGCGGGCGTGGGCGAGGCCGCTGTCGGACTCCGCGAGCCCGGAGAGCAGCCGCGCCATCTCCGCCTCACGCTCGGCGCCGACGAGCTGGCGCACGCTCGAGGCCGTCACCGAACCGTCGCCGCCCTTGACCACGCTCAGGTGGTTGTTGGCGAAGGCCGCGACCTGCGCGAGGTGGGTGACGACGATCACCTGCGAGCGCTCGGCGAGGGCCGCGAGGCGACGGCCGATCTCGATCGCCGCGGCTCCGCCGACGCCGGCGTCGACCTCGTCGAACACGAAGGTGGGCACGGGGTCCGCGCCGGCGATGACGACCTCGAGGGCGAGCATCACGCGGGACAGCTCTCCGCCCGAGGCGCCCTTGCCGAGTGGTCGGGGCTCGGCACCGGCGTGCGGCCGGAGGAGGAAGGCGATCACGTCCTTGCCGTGCAGGGTGAGGTCGTCGCGATCGGACACCTCGACGACGAGCTCCGCCTCGGCCATGGCGAGCGAACGCAGTTCCGCGCTCGCGGCTGCGCCGAGTCGAGCGGCGGCTTCGACGCGGACGGCGCTCAACGTCGCAGCCGCGGCGTCGACCTCCCCGGAGAGTCGTTCGACGTCTCCCTCGAGCTGGGTGATTCGGTCGGAGTCGCCGTCGAGTTCCATCAGGCGGGTGCTGCCCGTCTCGAGCAGGTGCAGGACGTCCTCAGGGGTCGGCCCGTACTTCCTGGCGAGCGTCGCGAGGGTCGCGCGGCGCTCCTGGACGACCTCGAGTTCGCGAGCGCCGTCCTCGTCGAGTCCGGCGAGGTAGCTCGAGAGCTCGGCGGCGATCTCCGCGGCCAGGTAGCTCGCGTTGGCGACACTCGCGGCGATCGCGCCGAGGGCGGGATCGTGCACCGAGGCCCGGTCGAGCTGCCGCCGCGCGCCTTCGAGCAGTCCGACGACGTCGCTCTCCTCGCCAGCCTCGGCTGAGACGAGTTCTCGGGCGCCGGCCGCCGAGAGACGGAGCTCTTCGAGGTTGGTCAGTCGATCGGCGCGCTCGGCCAGCTCGGCGTCCTCGCCGGGCTGCGGGTCGGCCTGCTCGATCTCGGCCAGCGCGACGCGCAGCTGCTCGGCCTCAAGGAGTCGCGTGTCGCGCTCGTTCGTCAGGGTCTCGAGTTCCGTCCGCAGCTCCAGGAGCTCCGTGTAGCGCCGCTGGTAGTCACCGAGGGCCAGTTGGAGCGGTTCACCGGCGAAGCGGTCCAGAGCGTCCCGCTGGGCCGGCGCGGCCCGCAGCCGGATCTGATCGGACTGCCCGTGCACGACGACGAGCTGCTCGCCGAGTTCGGAGAGGATCCCGATGGGCGCCGTCCGGCCACCGACGATCGCGCGGCCGCGGCCCTCCGCGGTCACGATCCGACCGAGCAGCAGCTCTGCCGCATCACCCGCGGGATCGAGGTCTCCCCCGGCCTCGCGGACGCGCTCGGCGACCGCGCCGTCGCCCGGCACCAGCCAGCGTCCCTGGACGCTCGTCTGCTTCTGGCCCGCTCGCACGACGCCGCTGTCCGACCGTTGACCGAGGAGCAGCCCGAGGGCGGTGACCACCATCGTCTTGCCTGCGCCGGTCTCGCCCGTCACGGCGGTGAAGCCGGGACCGAGCGGGAGCGTTCCGGACGCGATCACGCCGAGGTCGCGGATCTCGATCTCCTCGATCATGCGGTGCCCTCCTGATCGCTGTGGTGTCGGGTGGCCGTGGAGGCCGGGAGGCGGATCGTGCCGGTCATCGGCTCCTCGCGTCCGACGGGGCCACGCCAACCGGTGACCGGCAGCCGGAACTTGTTGACGAGACGATCGGTGAAGGTGCTCTCGTGGAGGCGCGCGAGGCGGACCGGCACCGAGGAGCGTCTGACGACCACTCGGGCGCCCGGCTGGAGGTCCTTGGCCCGGCGGCCGTCGCACCAGAGCACGCCGAGACCGTCGGTGCGTTCCAGCACCTCGACGGCGAGGGACGACTCCGGGCCGACCACGAGCGGCTTCGCGAACAGGGCGTGCGCGCTGAGCGGGACGAGGGTGATGGCCTCGACCGACGGCCACACGACCGGGCCGCCCGCCGAGAAGTTGTAGGCGGTGGAGCCGGTCGGCGTCGAGATGACCACTCCGTCACACCCGAAGGAGGAGAGCGGACGCTGATCCACCTCGATCACGACCTCGAGCATGCGTTCCCGGCTCGCCTTCTCGACCGTGGCCTCGTTGAGCGCCCACGTCTCGTAGACGACCTCCGCGCCGACCTTGACCCGGACGGAGAGCGTCATGCGCTCCTCCACGAAGTAGTCACGACGCACGACGCGTTCGACCGTCTCGGCGAGGTCGTCGCGCTCGCTCTCGGCGAGGAAGCCGATGTGACCGAGGTTCACCCCGAGCAGCGGCGCCGCCGATCCTCGTGTGACCTCGGCGGCTCGCAGGATCGTGCCGTCGCCGCCGAGGACGATCGCCAGTTCGATGTCGCCGAGCGAGACCTCCTCGTCGAGGATGGAGACGACGTCGAGCTCCGGGTCGACGGCGATGAGGTCGGCCCGCTCCAGCGCGCTGAGGACCGGGCGGACGCCCGCCTCCAGAAGCAGCCTGGACACGAGCACGGCGGCATCGCGCGAGTCGTCGCGGCCGGTGTGCGCGACGACCAGGATGTTCCTCGCCGCGACCGCAGGATCGGTGGAATGTGCCATCGGGTTACGCTCCAGCCATCGAGGTGATCTGCTGCATCCATTCTGTCGGATTGGTTCCGTGCTCCGCCGATATCCACACCACGTACTCGCGGTTGCCGTGGGTGCCGACGATCGGCGACGGGATGAGCCCGGCCGTCCCGAGCCCGAGGTCCCAGGCCGCCCACAGGACGCCTGCGACGGCGTCGGCACGGAGCGCGGGATCGGTGACGACGCCCTCACGGACGCCACCACGACCGACCTCGAACTGCGGTTTGACGAGTAGGACGAGTTCCGCCGGTGACGCGACGACCGACACGACTGCCGGGAGCACCTGCGTGAGGGAGATGAACGAGAGGTCGCCGACCACGAGCGACGGACGCTCGTCCAGACCGGTGAGGTCGCTGAGCTGCTCCGGCGTCAGGAAGCGGACGTTGCACCCCTCCACAACCTGCACCCGCTCGTCTTCTCGGAGCTGCGGCACGAGCTGGTCGTGCCCGACGTCGAGGGCGATCACCCGACGCGCTCCACGCTCGAGCAGGACCTGGGTGAATCCGCCGGTGGAGGCGCCGGCGTCGAGGACGAGTGCGTCGTCGACCACGACCGGGAAGGCGTCCAGGGCGGCGAGCAACTTGTGGGCGGCGCGACTCACGTAGTGGTCGGCGCCGGCGACGACGACCCGGGCATCCGGGTGGACCCGGTGGGAGGCCTTCACGATCGTGCGGTCGTCGACGCTCACGAGCCCGTCGGCGATGAGCTGGGCCGCATGGGTCCTGGAGCGGGCGAGTCCTCGCGCGGCGAGGGCGGCGTCGAGGCGGGCGGGCTGCGCGGCGCCGTCCGGCGAATCGGCTGCAGCCGGCGGTTCGGGTGTGTTCTCCATGCGCTACGCCGAGGTCTTCGGCGAGTCGCTCCCCTCGAGCGTCGCCCGCAGTTCGTCGACGAGCTGGCTGTATGCGGCGGCCCGCTCCTCGAGCGGCTGCTCGTCGATGAGGTTGACGCGGGACACGAGGCCGTCGGTCGGGTGCTCCGGTTCGTTCGTCACAGGGCAACCCTACCGGCCGCCACCGTCCCCGCCCCCGGGAACCGCTGAGGGCGAACACCCGTGGTCAACCGCGCCTCCCGAGGGGTGGGCATCACTCCGCGTACAGGTGCTCCGGGACGTTGAGCCCGTAGATGGCACGGCCGGACGCCCAGATCGCGGCGCACGCGGCGCGCAACAGGTCGATCCGGGACGGGCCGTCCGACTCCACCACGACGTCGTTCCCACGGATCCGTACCGTGGCCGCACCGACCGTCGCCGCCTTGCCGTCGCGCGACATGGTGGTGGCCGGATACGGCTCGTGCAGCTGCCGCAGATCCTCGAGGATGAAGGTCGGCCGGGAGTGCTGGTCGGCCGCGAGGACGTGCTTGGCCCGATCGATGCCGGTCAGGACGAGGGCTGACGCAATTCCGGCGCGGTTCGCGCCGAGGATGTCGGTGTCGAGTCGGTCGCCGATGAAGAGCGGCTTCGATGCGCCGAAACGCACCTTCGCCTCGTCGAAGATCGGCACCTCCGGCTTCCCGGCGACCGTCGCCAGACGGCCGACCGCCGTGTGGACGGCCGACACCAGCGTGCCGTTTCCCGGAGCGATCCCGCGAGCCTGCGGGATGGTCCAGTCCGTGTTGGTCGCGACCCACGGCAGCTCGGATCCGTCGGCGGTCGGCGTTTGCAGCGCGAACGCCGCTTCGGCCAGCTGCGACCAGCCGACCTCGGGAGCGAAGCCCTGGATCACCGCAGCCGGCGAGTCCTCAGCCGAGCGGGTGACGACGAAGCCACCCTTCTCGACCTCGTCGACGAGCCCGGCGCCTCCGACCACCAGGATCGTGGACCCGGCGGGCACCAGGCCCGCCAGCAGCCGGACTGCGGCCTGTGGGCTCGTGACGACCTCTGCCGGCGCGACACTGAGACCGAGGTCGGTCAGGTGCTGCGCGACGGAGGCGTCCGTCCGGGAGGCGTTGTTCGTGATGTATCCGACGCGAACGTGCTCTGCCGCCAGATTCAGCGACTCCACCGCGTGCGGGATCGGGTTCGGGCCGGCGTAGACCACGCCGTCAAGATCGGCGAGAACCACGTCGACGCCGTCGAGCGGGGTCACGGGCTTAGGCCTTCTCGTCAGCAGCGGACTCACCGGACGGCTCCTCCCCGGGCTGATCGTCGGATTCAGGGGCATCAGCCGTTGGCGACTCGGATTCGTCGTCGAACTCGAGGAACTCCTCCACGACCACCATCGTCTCGCCCTCGTCGTCCGCAGCGGACTGCTCGAGCGCCTCGGAGGCGATCATCGCCCGGTCGTGCCAGACGGCCGCCTCCTCCTCACGACCGAGGACCTCGAGGGTCTCGGCGTACGCGTTGAACAGCGCCGGGCTGTAGGAGAACGCACGCTTCGGGTCGAGCTGTGGGATCTGGAGCTCGAGCAGTGCGTCCTCGGTCTGCCCGAGGTCGAGCCGGGCACCCGACATCGCGATCGCGAGGGCGACGCGGACCGGCACGTCGAGGGTCGAGCGATCGACGGACCGTCCGAGTTCCAAGGCACGCTCCGGTCGGCCGACGCCGCGTTCACTGTCCACCATGAGCGGCAGCTGGTCGTCCTTGCCGGAGATACGGCGATAGGTCCGCAGCTCGCGAAGCGCGAGGGCGTAGTCGCCGGTCTCGTACGCGGTGATGGCGAGGGTCTCGCGGACCATCGCGATCCGGCCGGCGCGACGGGCAGCGGACATCGCGTGGAGGTGGGCCAACGCAGGATCGCTGTCGATCAGTCGCGCCGCCATCGCCAGGTGCTGGGCGACGCCGTCGGCGTTCTCCTTACTCAGGGTCTTCAGCTCGTTCCGCGCACCCTTGTCGAGGTCCTGCGGCGTGACGTCGTCAGGGATCTCCGGATCGTCGTGACGCGGCCGGATCGACTTGAGTTCGAACGCGATACGCTCTTCCTCGGTCAGCTCACGCTCGCGTCGGAACGCGTCGCGGTCCCCGCGGGCCGGAGCGCCATCGCGCGTCCACAGCTCGCGTCCACCGCTGTCGCGCCCGCGGTCGGGACGGCCACCACGCTCAGAGGAGTGTCCACGGTCGGTACGGTTCCCGCGGTCCGGACGATCGCCGGACGACGGACGGTCACCACTGCGCGCGGGACGGTCCGACCGCTGCGGACGATCCCCCGACAACGGCCGGTCCTGCTGCCAGGCGGGACGGTCCGACCGTTGCGGACGGTCGCCGGACGCTGGACGATCCTTCTGCCAGGCCGGGCGGTCCGAACGCTGCGGTCGATCACCGGACGACGGACGGTCACCACTGCGCGCGGGACGGTCCGAGCGCTGCGGGCGGTCCCCGGACGCCGGGCGATCGTTCTGCCAAGCCGGACGATCCGAACGCTGCGGACGGTCCGCTGATGACGGACGGTCACCGCTCCGTGCTGGACGGTCGGACCGCTGCGGACGATCCGTGCGCGGACGATCGCTCCTGGGCGCATCGGACCGCTGCGGGCGGTCGGTGCCACGAGCGCGATCATCGCGCCGTGCAGCACCACCGTTCCCACGGTTGTCACCGGAAGATCTCGGAGGACGTCGCTCACCCTTGTCGGGCTGGTCTGCTGACTGGTCACTCACGATGATCTCCACGGTGCTCGGACGCCGTCACCCGGCGTCAACCTACTGTTGAATTCTTGTCCCACGGTACCCGTGAAACGACGACTTCACGCACGATGCGTGTTAACGCAAAATGGCCACCCAAGAACCTTGGGTGGCCATCTCAACGAAGAAGTCCGGCGGTGTCCTACTCTCCCACAGGGTCCCCCTGCAGTACCATCGGCGCAAAGAGTCTTAGCTTCCGGGTTCGGAATGTGACCGGGCGTTTCCCTCTCGCTATGGCCGCCGAAACACTATTGATGTATCAAAGTGAACAAGCAAACCAACACGCTGTGCGAACACAGTGGTGTTGTTTCCGGGTTCTCGACCGTACATCGAGAACCACTCAGTGGACGCGTAGCATCTTCGTATTCAAACAAAGAAAGTGTTATCAAATTATCGGCTTATTAGTACCGGTCAGCTCCGAGAGTCTTTCGTCCTCTCTTCCACATCCGGCCTATCAACCCAGTAGTCTGGCTGGGAGCCTCTCGCCCGAAGGCATGGAAATCTCATCTTAAGGCCGGCTTCCCGCTTAGATGCTTTCAGCGGTTATCCATCCCGAACGTAGCTAATCAGCGGTGCTCCTGGCGGAACAACTGACACACCAGAGGTTCGTCCAACCCGGTCCTCTCGTACTAGGGTCAGATCCTTTCAAATTTCCTGCGCGCGCAGCGGATAGGGACCGAACTGTCTCACGACGTTCTAAACCCAGCTCGCGTACCGCTTTAATGGGCGAACAGCCCAACCCTTGGGACCTACTCCAGCCCCAGGATGCGACGAGCCGACATCGAGGTGCCAAACCATGCCGTCGATATGGACTCTTGGGCAAGATCAGCCTGTTATCCCCGAGGTACCTTTTATCCGTTGAGCGACAGCGCTTCCACAAGCCACTGCCGGATCACTAGTCCCGACTTTCGTCCCTGCTCGACTTGTCAGTCTCACAGTCAAGCTCCCTTGTGCACTTACACTCGACACCTGATTGCCAACCAGGTTGAGGGAACCTTTGGGCGCCTCCGTTACTTTTTGGGAGGCAACCGCCCCAGTTAAACTACCCACCAGGCACTGTCCCTGAACCGGATTACGGTTCGAAGTTAGATATCCAGAGTGACCAGAGTGGTATTTCAACAATGACTCCACCTGAACTAGCGTCCAAGCTTCAAAGTCTCCCACCTATCCTACACAAGCCACACCGAACACCAATACCAAGCTGTAGTAAAGGTCACGGGGTCTTTCCGTCCTGCTGCGCGTAACGAGCATCTTTACTCGTAATGCAATTTCGCCGAGTTCGCGGTTGAGACAGCTGGGAAGTCGTTACGCCATTCGTGCAGGTCGGAACTTACCCGACAAGGAATTTCGCTACCTTAGGATGGTTATAGTTACCACCGCCGTTTACTGGGGCTTAAATTCTCAGCTTCGCCTTGCGGCTAACCGTTCCTCTTAACCTTCCAGCACCGGGCAGGCGTCAGTCCGTATACATCGTCTTGCGACTTGGCACGGACCTGTGTTTTTAGTAAACAGTCGCTTCCCACTGGTCTCTGCGGCCTTCAAACGCTTTCGGAGCAAGTCCTAATACGCCTCAGGCCCCCCTTCTCCCGAAGTTACGGGGGCATTTTGCCGAGTTCCTTAACCACGATTCTCTCGATCTCCTTAGTATTCTCTACCTGACCACCTGAGTCGGTTTGGGGTACGGGCCACTAGAACCTCGCGTCGATGCTTTTCTTGGCAGCATAGGATCACCTACTATCCCTTACGGGTCCGTATCGTGTCTCAGCCTTCACGAGAGACGGATTTGCCTATCTCTCAGCCTACGCACTTACACCGGGACAACCATCGCCCGGCATAGGCTACCTTCCTGCGTCACACCTGTTAATACGCTAAACGCACCAGCATGGGGTCGAGCGTTAGACCGGACCCATCATCCCCGAAGGGAATCAGTCGTCCGGGTTAGGACTCTTAGCACCACTGGATTATCTTGGGCGGTTCTTCGCGGGTACGGGAATATCAACCCGTTGTCCATCGACTACGCCTGTCGGCCTCGCCTTAGGTCCCGACTTACCCAGGGAAGATTAGCTTGACCCTGGAACCCTTGGTCTTTCGGAGGACATGTTTCTCACATGTCTTTCGCTACTCATGCCTGCATTCTCACTCGTGTAGCGTCCACGGCTGGTTTACACCGCCGCTTCACTCGCCACACGACGCTCTCCTACCCATCAATACGGCTGGACCACGAAGGCCTACCAAAAATATCAATGCCACAACTTCGGTGGCGTGCTTGAGCCCCGTTACATTGTCGGCGCGGAATCACTTGACCAGTGAGCTATTACGCACTCTTTCAAGGGTGGCTGCTTCTAAGCCAACCTCCTGGTTGTCTGTGCAACTCCACATCCTTTCCCACTTAGCACGCGCTTTGGGACCTTAGTTGGTGGTCTGGGTTGTTTCCCTCTCGACGATGAAGCTTATCCCCCACCGTCTCACTGCTGCGCTCTCACTTACCGGCATTCGGAGTTTGGCTGACGTCAGTAAGCTTTTGGGCCCCATCGGCCATCCAGTAGCTCTACCTCCGGCAAGAAACACGCAACGCTGCACCTAAATGCATTTCGGAGAGAACCAGCTATCACGAAGTTTGATTGGCCTTTCACCCCTATCCACAGCTCATCCCCTCAGTTTTCAACCTAAGTGGGTTCGGTCCTCCACGACGTCTTACCGTCGCTTCAACCTGGCCATGGATAGATCACTTCGCTTCGGGTCTAGGACATGCGACTGAATCGCCCTATTCAGACTCGCTTTCGCTACGGCTACCCCACACGGGTTAACCTCGCCACATATCGCTAACTCGCAGGCTCATTCTTCAAAAGGCACGCTGTCACACCAACAAGGGTGCTCCAACGGTTTGTAAGCAAACGGTTTCAGGTACTATTTCACTCCCCTCCCGGGTACTTTTCACCTTTCCCTCACGGTACTTGTCCGCTATCGGTCATCTGGGAGTATTTAGGCTTATCAGGTGGTCCTGACAGATTCACACGGGATTTCTCGGGCCCCGTGCTACTTGGGATACTCCTCGCACGATTGCAGCATTTCGACTACCGGGCTGGCACCGTCTCTGGCTGGGCTTTCAATCCCATTCGTCTATACCACGTTCTAATGCTCCCCGAATATCAGTTCGGAGTGAGAAGTCCCACAACCCCGGACATGCAACGCCTGATAGCTATCACACATGCCCGGTTTAGCCTCTTCCGATTTCGCTCGCCACTACTGACGGAATCACTGTTGTTTTCTCTTCCTGGGGGTACTGAGATGTTTCACTTCCCCCCGTTCCCTCTACCCGCCCTATATATTCAGGCGGGAGTCACCAGATCACCACAAGGGGCCTGGCGGGGTTTCCCCATTCGGAAATCCTCGGATCACAGCTCGTTTATCAGCTCCCCGAGGCTTATCGCAGATTACTACGTCCTTCTTCGGCTCCAGATGCCAAGGCATCCACCGTTTGCTCTTAGAAATTTGAAATCACATGAGTTTGAATCGATCGGCATCAGTTACCTGATGCAGATTGACCAATGATCAACATCACTTCCGAAGAAGCATGTTTTGATCTTTGTGATCCACAACCCCAAAGGGTCATGAATCTAAGATGCTCGCGTCCACTGTGTAGTTCTCAAAGTACGGGCGGTACCTCTCTCCTTGACCATTGATGTCAAGCAAAAGAGGCCCTGAGGTTCGTCCTTCCTCCACCGAAGCGGAGAAGATCCGGTCCCTCAGGACCCAACAGCGTGCATATGCAAACCCTCGAGCCGGCCACCGTTCCAATCCCCCGAAGAAGACGTACTTGCTGGCAGACTCTCACGTCTGCATCAATGTCAATGTTCCACCCATGAGCGCCACCCGAGAACATTCGTCTCAGTGTGACTTGGCAACGTAAACCTCGCTGTATACAGACGAGCGTTGCACATGCTCCTTAGAAAGGAGGTGATCCAGCCGCACCTTCCGGTACGGCTACCTTGTTACGACTTAGTCCTAATTACCGATCCCACCTTAGACAGCTCCATCCTTGCGGTTAGGCCACTGGCTTCGGGTGTTACCGACTTTCATGACTTGACGGGCGGTGTGTACAAGGCCCGGGAACGTATTCACCGCAGCGTTGCTGATCTGCGATTACTAGCGACTCCGACTTCATGAGGTCGAGTTGCAGACCTCAATCCGAACTGGGACCAGCTTTTTGGGATTCGCTCCACCTTACGGTATTGCAGCCCTTTGTACTGGCCATTGTAGCATGCGTGAAGCCCAAGACATAAGGGGCATGATGATTTGACGTCGTCCCCACCTTCCTCCGAGTTGACCCCGGCAGTATCCCATGAGTTCCCACCATTACGTGCTGGCAACATAGAACGAGGGTTGCGCTCGTTGCGGGACTTAACCCAACATCTCACGACACGAGCTGACGACAACCATGCACCACCTGTTTACGAGTGTCCAAAGAGTTGACCATTTCTGGCCCGTTCTCGTATATGTCAAGCCTTGGTAAGGTTCTTCGCGTTGCATCGAATTAATCCGCATGCTCCGCCGCTTGTGCGGGCCCCCGTCAATTCCTTTGAGTTTTAGCCTTGCGGCCGTACTCCCCAGGCGGGGCGCTTAATGCGTTAGCTACGACACGGAAACCGTGGAATGGTCCCCACATCTAGCGCCCAACGTTTACGGGGTGGACTACCAGGGTATCTAAGCCTGTTTGCTCCCCACCCTTTCGCTCCTCAGCGTCAGTAGCGGCCCAGAGATCTGCCTTCGCCATCGGTGTTCCTCCTGATATCTGCGCATTCCACCGCTACACCAGGAATTCCAATCTCCCCTACCGCACTCTAGTCTGCCCGTACCCACTGCAGACCCGAGGTTGAGCCTCGGGATTTCACAGCAGACGCGACAAACCGCCTACGAGCTCTTTACGCCCAATAATTCCGGACAACGCTTGCACCCTACGTATTACCGCGGCTGCTGGCACGTAGTTAGCCGGTGCTTTTTCTGCAGGTACCGTCACTTTCGCTTCTTCCCTGCTAAAAGAGGTTTACAACCCGAAGGCCGTCGTCCCTCACGCGGCGTTGCTGCATCAGGCTTTCGCCCATTGTGCAATATTCCCCACTGCTGCCTCCCGTAGGAGTCTGGGCCGTGTCTCAGTCCCAGTGTGGCCGGTCACCCTCTCAGGCCGGCTACCCGTCGTCGCCTTGGTGAGCCATTACCTCACCAACAAGCTGATAGGCCGCGAGTCCATCCTTGACCAAAATTCTTTCCAGCAACTCACCATGCGGTGGAAGCTCGTATCCGGTATTAGACGTCGTTTCCAACGCTTATCCCAGAGTCAAGGGCAGGTTACTCACGTGTTACTCACCCGTTCGCCACTAATCCACCCAGCAAGCTGGGCTTCATCGTTCGACTTGCATGTGTTAAGCACGCCGCCAGCGTTCGTCCTGAGCCAGGATCAAACTCTCCGTAAATGTTGAATTGCACGACCACCGAAGCAGCCGGCACATTTCGCGCACCATGCCACCGGAATAGGTGAACACGATGCAAGTTTGAAACTGACAGAACAAATCATTACTGACTTGCTTTGTTTTGTTTAAATGTTTTCCAAAGGAATCTCTTACAACATCAACCAACCGAAAAGGAAGGCATCAATTGCACGAGGTTTTTGGCATTTGACATTGTGCACGCTGTTGAGTTCTCAAGGATCGGATGCTCCTGCCTTTGGCCATCACGACCGCCCTGCAGGGCAACTTCTCTAACTTACCACTTCATCGGTTCTTGTCAAGTCGAACCAGGAGCTGATCTGAGTGGACCGGAGTCCGTCTGATCCTCACCGCTTCGATGACCCGAGAGCTGGGAAGTTCCAACCTAGTCTTGAAGTGAGACGATCTCAAGTGTGAATTTGACTCACGTGGAGATGCTCGGCTTTTGGCTGGGTATCAGTCCCACTTGAGGCCGGGAAGCTCTTCCGCTTCCCGCACCTTTGGGGTGACGAGTGATTACTTTACGCAGACCGCCAGGGGCTGGCAAATCATCGCTGCATCCCGGGCGTGTCGCCCGGATCCACGCGCTTCAGTCCCGATCGGCGTCACCGATGCCGAGGACGGCCGCTGAGCCGGAACCGGCCGCGACGACCGTCGCGACGGCGAGTGGGCTTCCGCCCCAGGCGGTGAACGAGTACTCGTCTCCGGCGGAGTCGACCGACCAACTGCGCTCGCCCGTGGTCGCGTCGATGCCGACGAGCGTGCCGTCGAGTGTGAGCAGGAGGGTCCGATCGCTGTATCCGACGAGGCTGCCCTCGGCGTCCTGCTCCTCGTATCGGATCTCACCGTTTCGAGCGCCGACCCCGGTGTATCCGCCTTCGCCGTCGCCGAGCATGATCGTGTCGCCCACGGTGTAGGCGCCGTCCCAGGTGCTCGTCAGTCCGCTGCGCCACTCGACCTCGCCGGATCGCGGGTCGAGGCGGCGGACCCGCTCCCCCGACTGGTCGGCGACGACCAACAGCCCGCTCGCGTCGAGCACCACCGGCAACGCCCCGGTCGCCTTCCAGCGCTCGGCGCCGGTGCGGTCGTCCACCCCGCGGATCGTGGTGTCGTTGCCGGAATAGTCGATCGCGACGAGTTCGCCGCCCACCTGCTGGTAGTACCAGGAGAGGTCGCCCTGCCAGTCGATGGTCGATCCGTCGTCGAGCGAGTACACCGCACCGTCGTAGAAGAGCTTGTCGCCCGCGGTGGTCGCCCGCTCGCCGGCGTCGCCGCTGACCTCCCAGACCGGGTCGGTCAGGTCCGTCGACCGATAGCGGCCCACCGTCCCGGTGCGGTCGGCCGTGGTCGACGAGATGAGCAGGTCACCCTCGAGACCCGGGACGAACGCCGCCGGCGCGGCGAAGTCGGCGAAGCCGATCCCCTCGACACTCGAGTGCTCTTGCGAGGTGGACACCACGTGTCCGTCGCGACGGCTCACGGCGACCATGAGGTCGCCCTGGCTCAGCACGATCGCGGCCGCATCCGGTGGGGAGACGACCACCGGTGCGTCGAAGCGGTCGAACTCCGGAGAGAGCTCGGTGACGCGACGGTCCCACAGGGTGTGGCCGTTCGCCGTGTTGACCAGGGAGACCACCGTCTCGCCCGGAGCGTCGTCGATGGTCGTCTGATCCAATGGCCGGTCGGTCGACCACACGAGCAGCGCGGTGTTGGGGCTCGCGGTGTACCCGTTCAGGTAGAGCTCGTCGCCCGCAGGCACCTCGTCGTCCAGCGGATGCGCGAGTTCCCACGTTCCGACGGTCGGTTTCGTCGGGAGGTCGCGGAGGAGCGCGAGCCCCTCGACGCGGTGGGGAACGGCCGCGACCACGATGAGCACGACCGCGACGATCGCAGCGACCACTGCCAGTGCGAGTCCGCCGATGAGGAACCATCGTCGGCGCGAGGGGGTCCGCTTGACCGTGGTGGGCAACGAATCAGGGTGCCAGAGGGCGCGGGGCGCGGTCTCGGTCGCGGTCTGTTCCCCCGGTGCCTCCCCCGCCGCGCTTGCCGAAGCCGGTTCGGCCGCAGCGGCTGTCGCCGGGAGTGGAGTCGACGCCTGCGTCGGCGTCGGGTTGGTGGACTCGGGGTCCTGGGCCGGTGCCGGCACCGCGCTCGGCGCGATCGACGTCGCGGTACCGGGGTTCGTGGGCTCAGTCGTGTCGAGGTCCGGCGACGGCAGTCGATCGGCTTCCGCTGCTGGGGCATCGGTCTCGACCTGGGGTGCATCGGTCTCGACGAGGTCGCCGTCGTCGGCCGGCGTGGGCCGGTCGTCCGTCGACTCCCGCTCGGGCTCGGCCGCCGGCTCCGGCTCGTCCGCCGCCTCGGCCTCGGCCAGGGTCTCCACCGTCGACAGCTCGCCCGTGCGCAGCGGCAACATGGCCCCACAACTCGGGCACACACCGTCGCGACGGTCGACGATCTCGGTCCCGCACGCCTCGCAGAGCTGCACTCGGAGCATCCCCTTCAGGTTCGATGACGACGACGATGCCGTCGTCGGCGGATCAGGCGGGCGCTCCGTCGAGGAACAGCCCGGCGAGGGTGCGCTTGCCGCGGCGCAGCACGGCCACCCCGCCCGTGAGGAACCGGTCGTCCAGGGTCGCGTCGACGTCGTCGATCTTGCGGTTGTTCACCGAGACACCTCCCTGGGCGACCGCGCGTCGAGCCTCACCGAGGCTCGAGCACAGCTCCGTGTCGACGAGCGCCTGGATGACGAGCGTCTCCGCTGCCACCCGCGCGTTCGGCAACTCCGTGACGGCCGACCGCAGCGTGTCCGCGTCGAGTGCGTCCAGATCGCCCTGACCGAAGAGCGCGGCCGACGCGGCGATGGCCGCATCCGTCGCGGCGACGCCGTGGACGAGCGCGGTGACGGCGTAGGCGAGGGTCTTCTGCGCCTCCCGCTTGAACGGTTCCGCCTCGGTCGCAGCCGCCAGTCGCTCGATCTCCACCCGATCGAGGAACGTGAACACCTTCAGCCGGGCGATGACGTCCGCATCGTCGGTGTTGACCCAGAACTGGTAGAACGCGTACGGGCTCGTCATGCTCGGGTCGAGCCAGACCGCGTTGCCTTCGCTCTTCCCGAACTTCGTGCCGTCCGAGTTCGTGATCAGCGGGGTCCCGATCGCGTGGACGGTCGCCCGCTCGACCCGGTGGATGAGGTCGGTGCCGCTCGTGAGGTTGCCCCACTGGTCGCTCCCGCCGGTCTGCAGGACGCAGCCGTATTCGCGGTACAGCTCGAGGTAGTCCATCCCCTGGAGGATCTGGTAACTGAACTCGGTGTAGCTGATCCCCGCCTCCGAGTTGAGGCGGGCGCTGACCGCGTCCTTCTTCAGCATCGTGCCGACGCGGTAGTGCTTGCCGATCTCCCGCAGGAAGTCGATCGCCGAGAGCGGTGCGGTCCAATCGAGGTTGTTGACCATGCGCGCGGCGTTCTCGCCCTCGAAGCTGAGGAAGCGTTCGATCTGCGCGCGGAGGGACTGCACCCACTCGGCGACGGTGTCCGGCGTGTTCAGTGTGCGCTCGGCGGTCGGTCGCGGGTCGCCGATGAGGCCGGTCGAACCGCCCACGAGCCCGAGCGGGCGATGTCCGGCCAGCTGCAGCCGACGCATGACGAGCAGCTGGACCAGGTTGCCCAGGTGGAGGCTCGCAGCCGTCGGGTCGAACCCGCAGTAGTAGGTGATCGGCGCTCCTCCGAGCAGCCGCTTCAGCTCTTGCTGATCCGTTGACACGTGGACGAGCCCGCGCCAGACGAGTTCGTCCCAGACGTCGTCGAAGGTCGGATCGTTGCGCTGGTCAGGAAGAGCGAGGTTCGACACGCTTGCAAGGCTATCAGCGCGGCATCGGCTGCTGGATCGGGCGCATCGGCCTCGGCGTGATCGCGGCGATCGTGACGTGCAGGAATTCCTCTCATTCTTCAGAGTTGTGGAAATACCTGCACGTTGCGAATAGGGTGATCGAGCCGAGCCATCGCCGAGAGGAGCGCCGTGTACGTGCTGACCGTCGATCAGATCGCGAGCCGGACCGGCCCTGATCGCGCCGCCGGTGTCATCGACGCGATCAACGACCGGTTCCCGGACCGCCTGCTCCTCCAGGCCGAACGCACGGCGGGCGACGAGTTCCAGCTCGCCACCGAGGACGCCGAGGTCGCGCTCGCCATCGCCTTCGACCTCCTCCGGGATCACGGCTGGAGCGTGGGCATCGGCCAAGGCGACGTCCGGCGTCCGCTCCCCGAGTCGACCCGAGCCGCGACCGGTCGGGCCTTCTACGCCGCACGGGAGGCCGTCACGCGGGCCAAGCGGGCGCCCTTCCGGTTCGCGCTCGAGGCGGCCGACCAGCAGGGCGGCGCCGATGTCGAAGCACTCATCGTGCTCCTGCTCCACCTCCGCGACCGGAGGACCGCCGGCGGGTGGGAGGTCGCCGACCTGCTCGCGGCCGGCGTGACCCAGTCCGAGGCCGCGGCACGACTCGGCATCACCGAGAGTTCGGTCAGTCGCCGAGTCGCGGCCGCCGGAGTCCGAGCCGAAGCCGCGGCGACCACCGCGCTCATCCGCCTCCTGGCGAAGCTCGACCAGGACGGCTCCGTGCACCACCCCGACGACCGAAAGGACGAGCGATGAACCTCGTCACGCTCACGCCCATCACCTGGCCGACCGTCATCGGCCTCCTCGGAAGCGCGCTCGTCTTCCTCCTGCTGGCCCGGGTGCTGAGCGCGCGTCTCGCGGATCGTCTCCTGGTCGTGGCGGCTGCCCTCATGGTGATCGGGGCCCTCCTGGTCGCGCTCGTCCCCTCGCTTCCGCCGACCGGTCCAGCACTCGTGCTCCTCGGCGTCTTCGTGCTCGCCGTCGCGGTCGCCGGTGGTGGTCCGGTCGCCTCCGTCGTCCTCGCCCTCGCGACGAAGGGCAGCGTCGCCCCCGGGATCCACGGCGGCATCCTCGTGGAGCGCCGGAACCCGAGCGCCCCGCAGGTCGTCGGACGTCCCATCGAGGTGCTGCGTGGCGGGACCGCGATCGGGATCCTCGAACGGCTCGCCCTCGTCGCCGCGTTGTTCTCCGGCTATCCGGAGGCGATCGCGGTCATCGTCGCGGTGAAGGGTGTCGGACGCTTCACCGAACTCGACTCGGCCGAGGCGCGCGAGCGGTTCATCATCGGCTCGCTCGCCAGTCTCCTCTGGGCTGCCGGGGTGGCGTCCATCCTGCTGCTCGCGCGAGGCTGAGTCGGCGGGTCAGTCCATCGCCCTGGGCGACCGGCGGTAGGGCGAGACGGTCGTCTCCCCCGGCAGCACGAACCGCCACGGGTAGGCGGCTCCCCCACCGACCCCGCTGACGCCCGTCCGCGGACCGGTCGCCGAGGCGAGCGGGCGCTCGGGCAGGAGCAGGTTGAAGGGCGGCTCGGCGAGGTCGTCACCCGACTGGTCGAGCGCGATCCCGAGCGCCACGGTGAGCCGCGCCGGTCCTCTGGCCAGGTCGCGATCCGGCACCCGTTCACCGCGTCGCATTCGCGCGAGCTCCAGGCCCGCGACGACCTCGCCGGCGCGCAGGAGGACGGCCGACGCCGTGCCGACAGGCGAGCACACGACGTTGATGCAGACGTGCATGCCGTAGCTGAAGTACGCGTACAGATGCCCGGGCGGACCGAACATCGGACTCGTGCGCGGGGTCGGACCACGGTGCGCATGGGATCCGGGATCCTCGCCGACCCCGAGATAGGCCTCGACCTCGGTGAGGCGGACCGACACGGTGCCCTCGGGCGTCGTGTGGGACAGCACCGCTCCGAGCAGCGCGGGCGCGACCTCGAGAGCCGATCCCGAGGTCAGCGCCCGCAGCGGACCGGCCGTCGTCATCGGACCCCGGCCCGTCTAGAGCGAGAGGGCCTGCGACAGCGCGCCCACCCGCCCGACGAGCGTCATGAGCTGGTCCTGGACCCGCTCAGGCGCAGTCCCACCGGCGCCGAGTCGGCTACCGATCGAGCCGTCGACGGTCAGGACGCTCCGCACGGCCGGCGTGAGATGTTCCGAGACACCCGCCAGTGCGGCGTCGTCCGGTTCGTCGAGCGCCAGCCCGCGCTCCTCGCAGTACCGCACGAGCTCGCCGCTGATCTCATGAGCGTCGCGGAAGGCGACACCTTGCTTGACGAGCCACTCGGCGACGTCCGTCGCGAGGGAGAACCCTTCCGGTGCCAGCTCGCGCAGCCGCGCCGTGTCGAAGCGGAGCGTCGCCACCATCCCGGTGAACGCCGGCAGCAACACCTCCAGCTGGTTCACGGAGTCGAACACCGGCTCCTTGTCCTCCTGCAGGTCGCGGTTGTACGCGAGCGGCAGCGCCTTCAGCGTCGCCAGCAACCCGGTCAGGTTCCCGATGAGTCGCCCGGACTTCCCACGGGCGAGTTCGGCGATGTCGGGGTTCTTCTTCTGCGGCATGATGCTCGAGCCGGTCGAGTAGGCGTCGTCGAGGGTCACGAACCCGAACTCACGGGTGTTCCAGACGATGATCTCCTCGGCGAACCGGGACAGGTTGATCCCGATCAGCGAGGTGATGAACGCGAACTCGGCCACGACGTCGCGGCTGGCGGTGGCGTCGATCGAGTTCTCGGTCGGCCGGTCGAGCCCGAGCTCGTGCGCGACGAGCACCGGGTCGAGGCCGAGGGAACTGCCGGCGAGCGCTCCGGAACCGTACGGCGAGGCGCTCGCCCGGGCGAGCCAGTCGCGGAGCCGCTCCAGGTCGCGGGTGAGCGGCCAGGCGTGCGCGAGCAGCTGGTGGGCGAGCAACACCGGCTGGGCGTGCTGCAGGTGCGTGCGGCCGGGCATCACCGCGTCCGGGTGTGCTTCGGCCTGGGAGACGATCGCGTCGATCAGGTGGATGACGTCGCGGGCGATCACCCGTCCGTGATCGATGAGGTAGAGGCGCACGAGCGTCGCGATCTGGTCGTTCCGGCTTCGTCCGGCGCGCAGCTTCCCACCGAGTTCCTTGCCGGCCCGTTCGACGAGCCCGCGTTCCAGCGCCGAATGGACGTCCTCATCGCTCTCGGCCGCGACGAACGTCCCGTCGGCCACGTCGGCGTCCAGGACGTCGAGAGCGGCGAGCATCCCGCGAAGCTCGTCCTCGTCGAGGTACCCAGCCGAGGCGAGCGCCTTGGCATGGGCGCGGGAACCCGCGATGTCGTATGCGGCGAGGACCCAGTCGAACTGTGTGGACTTGCTCAGACGGGCGAGTTCCGGCGACGGTTCGCTCGCGAAGCGTCCACCCCAGAGGGCCCCGGATTCGCCTGCTCGGTTCTGCTGATCTGCCACGATGGGCCTCCTGTACTGCTGACGCCCGGAGTGCTCCGGACTGGTCGGTCGGCCGCAGCCGGGGAAGGGTCAGGCCGCGGATCCGGCGTGCTGCTGCTCGAGCAGCCACACGAGCAGGGCCTTCTGCGCGTGGAGGCGGTTCTCCGCCTCGTCCCAGATGATGCTCTGCGCCCCATCGATGACCTCGGCCTCGACCTCGAAGCCGCGATCGGCGGGCAGGCAGTGCATGAAGACGGCGTCGGACGCTGCGAGCCCCATGAGCCTGCGGTCGACGCGGTAGCCGCCGAAGATGGCGACGCGTTGCGCCTTCTCGTCCTCCTTGCCCATCGACACCCAGGTGTCGGTGATCATCACGTCGGCATCCGCCGCCGCCGTGTCGGGGTCGGTGGTCACGAGCACGGAGCCGCCCGTCGTCGCGGCGATGCGCTCCGCGTCGGCGACGACGTCCGCAGCCGGGGCGAACTCGGCCGGGGCGGCGATGCGGACGTGCATCCCCGCCGTCGCGCCGGCCAACAGGTAGGAGTGGGCCATGTTGCTCGCACCGTCGCCGAAGAACGACATCGTCAGACCGGCGAGCTCGCCCTTGTGCTCGCGGATCGTGAGGAGGTCGGCGAGGAGCTGACACGGGTGGAAGTCGTCGGACAGCGCGTTGACGACGGGCACGGTCGTCCCGGCCGAGATCTCCTCGAGACCGGACTGGGCGTAGGTCCGCCAGACGATCGCCGCGACCTGACGTTCGAGGACGCGAGCGGTGTCGGCGGCCGTCTCCTTGCCGCCGAGCTGGCTGTTGGCCGTCGAGATGATGAGCGGTGACCCGCCGAGGTCGGCGATCCCCACGGCGAAGGAGACGCGTGTCCGCGTCGAGGACTTGTCGAAGATGACCGCGACGGTCTGCGGGCCTTCGAGCGGCTTGCGCGACCAGCGGTCGCGCTTCAGCTCGGTGGCGAGGTCGAGGATCTCGGCCTGCTCGGCCGGGCTGAGGTCGTCGTCGCGGAGGAAGTGACGGGTCATGGCTGGTGGTCCTGTTCGTGTGGGTCGATGGCCGGTCAGGCCTGGACGGCGTCGAGCGCCGCGCGGAAGAGGGAGGTGAACTCGTCGATCTCGGCGTCGCCGATGATGAGCGGCGGCGCGATCCGGATGCTCGTCGCGTTCGGGGCGTTGATGATGAGCCCACGGTCGAACGCAGCGGCCGACAGCTCCGCGGCCACCGGGGCGCTCAAGCCGATGCCGATGAGCAGTCCGTGTCCGCGGACCTCCTCGACGAGCGGGGAACCGATGACGGTGATGACGGCCCGCAACTGCTCACCGCGTGCGGCGGCGTTCTGCACGAGACCGGCGCGCTCGATCTCCTCGAGCACCGCGTTCGCCGTCGCGGTCGCGAGCGGGTTGCCACCGAAGGTGCTGCCGTGCTGGCCGGGTCCGAACAGCTCGGAGGCTGCGCCGAAGGTGACGAGGGCGCCGATCGGCATGCCACCGCCGATCCCCTTGGCGACGGTGATCGCGTCCGGGACGATGCCGTCACGCTGGAACGCGAACCACTCCCCCGTCCGACCGGCCCCGGTCTGGATCTCGTCGATGATGAGCAGCACGCCGTGCGCCTCGGTGAGCGCCCGGGCACGGGCGAGGTAGCCCTCCGGCAGGTCGATGACGCCGGCTTCGCCCTTGATCGGTTCGAGGATCAGCGCGGCGACCCGGTCGTCGATCGCCGCCTCGAGTGCCTCGATCGTGGTCGGGATGTGCTCGACGCCACCCGGGAGCGGGTGGAACCCCTCCTGCAGGGCGGGCTTGCCGGTCAGGGCGAGCGCCCCGAAGGTCCGCCCGTGGAAGGAGTTCTCCAGGGTGAGGACCCGGGTCCGCGATCCGTCGCCGTGGTTGAGTCGGGCGAGCTTGAACGCCGCCTCGTTCGCCTCGGCACCGGAGTTCGCGAAGTACACCCGACCGCCCTCGTCCGCTCCGGCGAGACGCTTCAATCGGGCCGCGAGCTCGAGCTGCGGCGGACTCGAGAAGTAGTTGGAGACGTGCGCGAGCGTGCTCGCCTGTCGCGTGATCGCACCGACGAACGCCGGATGCGCATGTCCCAGTGCGTTCACCGCGATGCCCGCGAGGAAGTCGAGGTAGCGGTTGCCCTCGGCGTCCCAGACATGGCATCCCTCACCGCGCGTCAGCATGGCGATCGGCGTGTTGAACGTGCGCATCATGTCGCGGTCGACGCGGCTCTTCCAGTCGCTCATGAGTCCTCCGGGACGACCTCGGTGCCTGAGCCGTTCTGGGTGAACACCTCGAGCAGGATGGAGTGGGGTACGCGGCCGTCGATGATGGCCGCCTTGGCGACCCCGCCGTCGACGGCGTCGAGGCAGGCGGTCATCTTCGGGATCATTCCCGATTCGAGCGAGGGCAGCATGGCTCGGAGCTCACTCGTCGTGATCTGCGAGACGAGCGAGTCGCGGTTGGGCCAGTCGCTGTACAGCCCGGCGACATCGGTCAGGATGACGAGCTTCGCGGCACCGAGTGCGACGGCGAGCGCCGCGGCGGCCGCATCGGCGTTCACGTTGAGCGTCTGGCCGGGCTGGTCGAGGTCGGGGGCGATCGAGGAGACCACCGGGATGTTACCGGCGTCGAGGTAGGCCTGCACCGAGGTCGGGTCGACGCTGACGACGTCGCCGACGAGCCCGATGTCCACGGTCTCGCCGTCGACGACGATCGAGCGACGACGCCCGCTGAACAGGCCCGCGTCCTCGCCGGACAGTCCTGCGGCGAGCGGGCCGTGTTCGTTGATCCGCCCCACGAGCTCGGGGTTGACCTGACCGGTGAGGACCATGCGGACGACCTCCATGGCTTCGGGCGTCGTGACCCGGTACCCGCCGCGGAACTCGCTGTGGATGTCGAGCCGCTCGAGCATCGCGGAGATCTGCGGGCCACCACCGTGCACGACGACGGGCTTCAGCCCCGCGTAGCGCAGGTAGACCATGTCCTCCGCGAACGCCTGCGCGAGCTCGTCGCTCACCATCGCGTTGCCGCCGAACTTGACGACGATCGTCTGGTCGCGGAAGGTCTTCAGCCAGGGAAGCGACTCGATGAGGGTGGCGGCCTTGATCGCCGCCTCCTCGGGAGAGTTGTCTCGATACTGGGTCATCATCAGCTCGCGTACGCGCTGTTCTCGTGCACGTAGTCGTGCGTGAGGTCGTTCGTCCAGATGGTGGCTCCCGTGTCACCGGCGTGGAGGTCGATGAGCACGTGCACGGCGCGCGGTGAGAGGTCGACGAGGTCGCGCGACTGATCCGGCTCGCCGGCGGTGCACACCTGGACGCCGTTCATGGCCACGTCGATCCCGTACGGGTCGAACTCGGCGCCCGTGGTCCCGACGGCCGCGAGCACCCGGCCCCAGTTCGGGTCGTTGCCGAAGATGGCCGCCTTGAAGAGGTTGCTGCGGGAGACCGCGCGGGCGACCTCGACCGCGTCGTCCTCGGACACCGCGCCGACGACCTCGATCGCGACGTCGTGGGCCGCGCCCTCGGCATCGGCCTGCAACTGCAGGGTGAGGTCGCGACAGACCTCCGTCAGCGCCTCGGTGAAGGCGGACAGCTCCGGGGTGACGCCGCTCGACCCGGACGCGAGGAGCGACACCGTGTCGTTGGTGGACATACAGCCGTCGGAGTCGAGGCGGTCGAAGGTGACACGGGTCGCGCTGCGGAGCGCCTGGTCGAGCTGCGCCGGCTCGAGCACGGCGTCGGTCGTGATGACGACGAGCATCGTCGCCAGCCCGGGCGCGAGCATGCCCGCACCCTTCGCCATGCCGCCGACGGTCCATCCGTCCGCGCTCCGCGCGGCCTGCTTCGGCTTCGTGTCGGTCGTCATGATCGCGGTCGCCGCGGCGAGGCCGGCCGCTTCGCTCGCACCGTCCTCGTCGGCGACCGCGCGGGTGGCGTCCCAGACGCCCGCGGTCAGCTTGTCGAGATCGAGCTGTTCGCCGATGAGCCCCGTGGAGCAGACGAGGACGTCGCCGGCCGAGATCGCGAGTCGCTCTGCGACGGCCTCCGCGGTCGCGTGCGTCGTCTGGAAACCGCGCGTCCCCGTGTAGCAGTTCGCGCCGCCCGAGTTCAGGACGATCGCCGAGACGATGCCGTCCTGCATGACCTGCTCGCTCCAGAGGATCGGGTTGGCCTTGCACCGGTTGCTCGTGAACACCGTCGCCGCGTGCTGCAGCGGACCGACGTTGTGGACCACCGCGAGGTCGAGGCCCCGGAGGTCTTGAGGCCGCAGGCGACGCCCGCCGCGAGGAACCCTGCTGCTGCTGTCACACTCACGGTGCCACTCCATTCACACTCAAGCCGGTCGTCTCGGGGAGCCCGAGCGCGATGTTCGCCGATTGGATCGCCGCGCCGGCGGTCCCCTTCACAAGGTTGTCGACGGCGGTCACGACGACGACCCGTCCCACCGTCTCGTCGACGGCGATTCCGATCAGCGCGGTGTTGGCGCCGAGGACGTCGGCCGTCCGGGGGAACGAGCCCTCGGGCAGCACCTGGACGAACGGTTCGTCGGCGTAGGCCGTCTCCCAGGCCTCGCGGACCGCTGCCGCCGTGGTGCCCGCGACGATGCGTGCCGTCGAGGTGGCCAGGATGCCGCGCGACATCGGGACGATGACCGGGGTGAACGAGATGGACGCGCGATCGGCACCGGCCGCCCGGAGGCTCTGCGTGATCTCGGGGATGTGCCGGTGGGTACCGCCGACGGCGTACGGGTTGGCCGTGCCGAGCACCTCGCTCGCGAGCAGGTTGACCTTCAGGCTCTTCCCCGCGCCGGACGGCCCGACGGCGAGCACGGAGACGAGGTCGAGCGGCTCGATCACCCCCGCGGCGATGCCGGGCGCGAGGGACAGGGCGACGGTGCTCGCGTTGCATCCAGGAGCGGCGATCCGCTTGGCGCCCACGAGAGCGTCGCGCCCCCGACCGGTGGACGTCTGGAGCTCCGGCACGCCGTAGGCCCAGGCGCCGAAGTAGTCGCCGCCGTAGAAGGCGTCCCAGTCGGCTTCGTCGACGAGCCGGTGGTCGGCTCCGCAGTCGACGACGAGGGTCTCCGGTGGAAGCGATGCCGTCACCTCACCCGACTTGCCGTGCGGCAGGGCGAGGAAGACGACGTCGTGTCCCGCGAGCACCTCCGGCGTCGTCGCTTCGAGGACGAGATGCCGGAGGGAACGGAGGTGTGGCTGGTGGTCGACGAGCGGTTGACCGGCGTTCGCGTGCGCGGTCACCGTCCGGACGTCGAAGTCGGGGTGGTCGGCGAGCAGCCGAAGCAGCTCGCCTCCTGCGTAGCCGGATGCTCCGGCCACCGCTACAGAGAAGGACATGGCTCTACCTTATTGAGTGGACGCTCGAGGGGCGGAGGCGGCGACTCCTGGACGACTGCACGGTCACCTGGACCGTGCGAGCACCTGGGTCGCCTATCGTCGCTCTGCGGTAGCGCGTGCGGACACGGGACGGCGGAGGGCGCGGAGCGTGATCGCCCGCGAAGAACCCTGTGCCTGGAAACGTGCCATGTCGAGAGCGTACTACGACGACGAGGATGCCGACGAATCCGCGCCCGGAGCAGCCCGCTCCGCGATGAGCGCGGCCTGCACCCGCGACCGTGCGTCGAGCTTCACGAGGATCCGGGACACGTGTGTCCGGGCCGTCGCCTCGGACAGCCCGAGCGCGGTCGCGATCCCCGCGTTGCTCAGCCCCTCGCGCAGCTGCTCGAGGACCTCACGCTCCCGCGGTGTCAGCGTGGCCAGACCGGGGTGCGCCGGAGCCGGTGCCGGCACGACCGGAGGTCTGGCCGCGGCGAGACGTTCGAGGACTCGGCGGGTCACTTCAGGGGCGAGCACCGCCTCGCCCGCGTGCACTCGTCGGATCGCATCGACGAGGCCGGCAGCGGAGACCGTCTTCACCAGGAAGGCGTTCGCCCCGGCCGCCAGCGCCTCGTCGACGTACCGGTCGAGCGCGAAGGTCGTGAGCATGATGATGCTCGGCGGTGGGGTGACCGCGGCGAGGATGGCCGGGATCGCGTCGATCCCGGAGGAACGCGGCATCTGGACGTCGAGCAACACGACATCCGGTCGGTGTCGCACGGCTTGCGCGACGACGGCCTCCCCGTCCGCCGCCTCGGCGATGACCAGGATGTCGTCCGGCTCGTCGAGCAGCGCTCCCAGACCCGCTCTGACGGCCGCATGGTCGTCCGCGATGAGGACCGTGATGGTCATGACGCCCCTCCTGCGGTGACGACCGCGGGGGTGGCCGGCGACACCGGGGTCGGCACGGTGAGCGCCGTCCGCCAGTCGGGACCGTCCGGCCCCGCGACGAGGTCGCCTCCGACCAGGCGTGCCCGCTCGGCCAGGCCGACGAGGCCGACCCCACCGGACCCGGCGAGCACCGAGGACGCGGTCGCCGTCGGCAGCGGGTTGCTGAGCGTGACGGACAGGGCACCGGGCGGGAGCGAGACCTCGACCCGCACGGAGGCACCCGGTGCGTGCTTCGCGGTGTTCGTCAGGCCTTCGACGAGCGTGCGGAGCCCGACGATCGAGGTCTGCGCGGGGACCTCGGCGAGCGCCGCGTCGTCCGGGGCCCGTACCTCCACCTCCAGTCCGTTGGCACGGGCGACCTCGACCGCGCGGCGGACCGACTCGGCCGTGAGTCGGTCTGGTGCCTGGGCCAGGTCGTCGGCCGACTGGTCACCGCGGAGCACGTCGATCATCGTGCGCATGTCGGCGAGCGCATCGAGACTGCTGGTCCGGACGAGTGCGAGGCTGCGCCGCAGCGCCACCGGATCGGTGCCGTCGCGTCGTTCCAGGGCCGCCGCCGACTGCATCGCGATCGCCGAGAGGTGACCGGCGATGACGTCGTGCAGCTCCCGGCTGAGCTCGAGCCGTTCACGGGTCACGGCGTCCTGCCGGAGCGCAGCCGCCGCCTGGGCGATCGTGTCCGCGCGCTCGCGCTGGCGTTCAGCCTCAAGACGGGGATACCGGACCATCCTGCCGTACCAGATCGAACTCGCCAGGATGACCGGGACGATGATGAGCGAGCCGAGGACCACTCCCCGACCGAGCCGGGTGACGGCCTGGACGTCGTCGGTGAACCAGATCACCGCGAAGACACCGACCGACACGACGGCCAGCGCGGTGCAGGCGAACGCGGCGATGTCCATGACCCGGGACCGCGAGTAGAGCGCCGCCGCATAGGCGAGGTCGGACACGACGATGAGCATCCCGAGGCCGCTGCCTCCGGTGGTGAGCGCCTCGGCGAGGGCGATCAGGACGCCGACGGCCAGCGTGGTCAACGGGCGTCGGCGGCGGAGCAGGTGCACCGCCAGGATGGCGACGAGGAACGCGAGGGTGAGGAGGAGCGGCGGTTCCGACACGGTCGTCCCCCAGGGGACATGGATCCCGAGGAGGGCGAACAGGAGTCCCATGGCCGCGCACACCGTGGTGATGACCGGCTCGCGGTGTCGATCCACCCATGCGCGCGGTCCTTCGAGAGCAGCCATGCCTCCATCACACCAGCTCGAGCCGCGCGGCGCGAGCGCCGGAGGGACGAGCCGGCGTACGCAGTTCCGCTGACCCCGTCGCCGGAGGATCAGCAGCACGGTCGATGTGGCACGGCATCCTCCCGCGACACCATCGGAACATGGACAGCTTCACTGAACTCTTCGGCACGAGCCCACTCATCTGGGCCATCCTCGGCGCGGAGGCCGCGTTCTGGATCCTCCTCTTCGGCGGGCTCGCGGTCCGCTACCTCCTCCGGCGGCGCCGGCTCAGCGCGATCATGTTGATCGGTGTACCGGTCGTGGACCTCGTCCTCCTGGTCCTGACCGCGATCGACCTCGCGTCCGGTGAGGAGCCGAACGTCACGCACCTCCTCGCGACCATCTACCTGGGCTTCACGGTGGCGTTCGGCCACGCGCTCATCACGAAGGCGGACGTCTGGTTCGCACACCGGTTCGCGGGCGGTCCAGCACCGCGGCCGAAGCCGAAGTCCGGGCCCGCGTACGTCCGGGCCGCCTGGTCGGAGTGGCGTCGGGTGGTCCTCGCCGTCGCGATCGCGGTCGCCGGGCTCCTCGCGATGCAGGCCATGGTCGGCTGGACCGTCCCCGCGTCCTTCGCCCTCGCGAACGAGGACGTCATCTGGGGCATGATCATCAAGCTCGTCGCGATCACCGGCATCTGGTTCGCCGCAGGCCCGGTGTACGCCGTCCTCTTCCGGAGCTCCGCGCCCGCGCCTGACACCACGGAGCGGGTTTCGGATTCCGTTCCGACATCTCAGGGGCGTCCCTAACGGCGATCTATCTCATATCTGAGATAGAGTGACGGCATGGAAGACACGGCAACGTTTGAACGAACGGACCCTGCGGCACCGCTCCGGCAGGTCGGAGCACTCATCCGCGGCGCCCGTCAGGGACGCAAACTCACCCAGGCCCAGCTGGCGGAACGCGTCGGCACGAGCCAGAGCGCGATCAACCGGATCGAGCAGGGCAGTCAGAACATCAGCATCGACCTCCTGAGCCGGATCAGCACCGCGCTCGAGAGTGAGATCGTCAGTTTCGGCGAACAGAAGAAGAACTCGCACCTCCGCGTCCAGGGCGGCCGACAGCTGCACGGGACCATCGCGGTGCGTTCGAGCAAGAACGCCTCGGTCGCGCTCCTGTGCGCCGCACTCATGAACCGCGGCCGCACCACGCTGCACGGCATCGCCCGGATCGTCGAGGTCGACCGCATCATCGACGTCCTGCGCAGCCTGGGCGTCTCCGTGGTCTGGTCGACCGACGGCCAGGACGTCGAGATCCACGTCCCGGACGACCTCTCACTCGAGAGCATCGACGAGGACGCCGGTCGCCGGACCCGCAGTGTGCTCATGTTCCTCGGTCCGCTGCTCGGCCGCTACGACACCTTCGCCCTCCCCTACGCCGGTGGTTGCGACCTCGGGACCCGCACCGTCGAACCGCACCTCATCGCACTCCGGCCGTTCGGCCTGTCCATCGAGGCGACCGCCGGCTGGTACCAGGCCACCGTCGCTCCCGACGTGCCCGAGGAGCTGAGCGTCGTGCTTACCGAGCGCGGCGACACCGTGACCGAGAACGCCATCATGGCCGCCGCGGTACGCGACGGCGTGACGACCATCCGCAACGCCAGCCCGAACTACATGGTGCAGGACCTCTGCTTCTACCTGGAGCTCCTCGGCATCACCATCGAGGGCATCGGGAGCACGACGCTCCGGATCACCGGCCGCAGCGTCATCAACGAGGACGTGGACTACTGGCCGAGTGAGGACCCGGTGGAGGCGATGAGTCTGCTCACCGCGGGGATCGTCACCGACTCGGAGATCACCGTCACGCGCGTGCCGATCGAGTTCATGGAGATCGAGCTCGCAACGCTCGGCGAGATGGGACTGCGCTACACCCGCTCCCCCGAGTACGCAGCCGCGAACGGCCGCACCCGTCTCGTCGACGTCACCGTGCACCCCTCGAAGCTGCACGCCCCGATCGACAAGATCCACCCCATGCCGTTCCCGGGGCTCAACATCGACAACCTCCCGTTCTTCGCGGTCATCGCGGCCTGCGCCGAGGGCGACACGCTCATCCACGACTGGGTGTACGAAGGCAGGGCGATCCACCTCACCGACCTGACGCGACTCGGCGCGAACGTCCGCCTGCGCGACCCGCACCGCATCGACGTCTCCGGGCCGACCCACTGGTCCGGCGCCGAGGTGAGCTGCCCTCCTGCGCTGCGACCGGCCGTCGTCATCCTGCTCGCCATGCTCGCCGCAAAGGGTACGAGCGTGCTCCGGAACGTCGACATCATCGCTCGCGGGTACGAGCAGCTGCAGGAGCGGCTCATCACCCTGGGTGCGTCGATCGAGACCTTCCGCGACTGAGTCCGTCCCGTCCGACGGACGCGGCCCCGCAGATCGTCGATCCGCGGGGCCGCTGTCGTCCGGTACGACCGGCTCAGTCCCGTATGCTCGCGCCGAAACGCTCGGCCGCCACTGCCGCGCCGGCGAGCTTCGCGTCGCTCGCCTCCGCCGCGGTGAGCGTGCGGTCCGGCGCGCGGAACCGCAGGGCGAAGGTCAGGCTCTTGCCGCCCTCGGGGACGCCCGAGCCGCGGTAGTCGTCGACGAGGCGGATGTGCTCGAGCAGTGAACCTGCTCCAGCGCGGACGGCATCGAGGACCGCACCGGCTGAGACCGTCGCGGGGACGAGCAGTGAGAGGTCCTGCGTCGCCGCAGGCAGCGTGCCGATGCCGACGGCCTCCGGCAGTGCGTCGCCGAGCGCGATGATGCGATCCAGGTCGAGTTCCGCGACCGCCACGACGCGCGGCAGGTTCGCCTCCTCGGCCACGGCCGGGTGGACCTCCCCCGCGTACCCCACCAGGACGTCGCCGACGTGCAGCGCCGCGGTCCGTCCGGGGTGCAGTGCCTGGTGGCTGCCCTGCGAGACGGTGATGTCGACGCCGGTCGCCACCGCGACGGCCTGGACGGCCTCGAGCGCGTCGGCGATACCGGCCGCGACCGCGGGCTGGCCCGGCTGCTTCGGGACGGCGTTGCCGACCGCGAGGAAGCCGAGATGACGCGGTTGAGCCGGGACGCCCGCCTCGAGCTCCTCGAGCTGGGCCTCGCTCGGACGGACCGCCGCCTGCGGGAGTTCGGCCTGGCCAAACGCACCGTGACGGGACGGACGGAACACCGCGCCGACCTCGAAGATCGAGAGGTCGGTCAGACCACGCGAGACGTTCCGGTGGGCCACCGCGAGGAGACCGGGCAGGATCGACGCGCGGAGGAATGGGGCCTTCGCGTCGAGCGGGTTCGCGAGCTTCACGGCCGGGAACTCACCTGGCTGCGGAGCGCCGAACCGCGCGTTCTCCTCGGCGGAGACGAACGGGTAGGCCAACACCTCGGTGGCGCCGCCGTAGGCGAGCGCATCGGAGACCCCACGTCGCAGCCGCTGCGAACGCGAGAGCCCGCGTCCCGGAGGCGCGACGGGGAGCACCGACGGGATGCGGTCGTATCCGAGGATCCGCGCCACCTCCTCGGCGAGGTCCTCCTTGCCGGTGATGTCGTGGCGCCAGCTCGGCGGCGTCACGAGCAGGCCGCCATCGGTCGCCTCGACGGCCGCGCCGATCTCGGCGAGCGCGGATCGTGTCTCGTCCGCTCCGAACGTGACGCCGATGAGGCCGTTGATGTAGTCGTCGGGGAGCAGGATCGGCTCGGGATCCGGCGCCGTGGTGACGGCGGAGCCGAGGTCGTCCGTCCGGCCGCCGGCCAGGTCGACGAGCAACTGCGCGACGCGACCGGCGGCCGCGACGGCGATCTGTGGATCGACACCGCGCTCGAACCGCTTGGACGCCTCGCTCGGCAGCTTGTGGCGACGCGCGCTCCGCGCGATGGACACCTGGTCGAAGTTCGCGGCCTCGATGAGGACGTTGCGCGTGGCATCGGTGATCTCGGTGTCGAGGCCACCCATCACGCCCGCGAGCCCGATCGGGCCCGAGTCGTCGGTGATCAGCAGGTCCTCGTCGTGGAGCTTCCGCTCCTGGCCGTCGAGCGTGACGAAGGTCTCGCCGGACCGCGCGCGCCGGACGACGATGCCGCCCGTGAGCTTGTCGAGGTCGTACCCGTGGATCGGCTGTCCGAGCTCGAGCATGACGTAGTTCGTGATGTCGACGACGAGCGACAGTGAGCGGATGCCGGCGAGCTTCAACCGCGCCACCATCCACGGCGGGGTCGGTTTCGTCGGGTCGACGTCGCGCACGACGCGCGTGACGAAGACGCTCGACCCGACGCGTCCGCGGATCGGCGCAGCATCCTCGACCGTGACGGGGAAGCCGTCGAGTGGTCCGGTGAAGGCTTCGGGAACGCTCGCCGCCGGGTCGCGGAAGGCCGCCCCGGTCGCGTGCGAGTACTCGCGTGCGACCCCTCGGATCGAGAACGCGTAGCCGCGATCAGGCGTCACGTTGAGCTCGACAGCAGCGTCGTCGAGACCGAGCAGGCTGATCGCGTCGGTGCCGACGGGTGCCTCGACCCCGATCGTCGAGAGGCGCAGGATCCCGTCGTGGTCCTCACCGAGACCGAGCTCGCGAGCCGAGGCGATCATGCCGTCCGACACGTGGCCGTAGGTCTTTCGAGCGGCGATCGGGAACGGACCGGGCAGCACGGCGCCGGGCAGGGTGACGACCACCTGGTCGCCGACGAAGAAGTTGCCGGCACCGCAGACGATGCCCCGTACGGCCCCGTCGGCGTCACCCTCGGCGACGCGGACCTGGCACCAGCGGATGGTCTTGCCGTTGGACTGCGGCTCCTCGGCGAACTCGAGGACCTCGCCGACCACGATGGGACCGGTCAGCTCGAAGCGGTGGACGTCCTCCTCCTCGAGCCCGACGCGCACGAGCGCGGCGTGGACGTCTTCAGGGGTGGTCCCCGGGGCGAGTTCGACGAACTCCCCGAGCCAGCTCAATGGAACACGCACGACTACACCACCATCCCGAACTGCTGGGAGAAGCGGACGTCGCCCTCCACCATCTCTCGCATGTCCTGCACGCCGTCGCGCAGCATCAGGCCGCGCTCGACGCCCATCCCGAAGGCGAAGCCCGAGTAGACCTCGGGGTCGATACCGGCGGACCGGAGCACGTTCGGGTTGATCATGCCGCACCCACCCCACTCGATCCAACGCGGTCCGTCCTTGAAGGTCGGGTGCCAGAAGTCGAGCTCGGCGCTCGGCTCGGTGAAGGGGAAGTAGCTGGGACGCAGGCGGACCTTCGCGTCGTCGCCGAAGACGCTCTTCACGAAGTGGTCGAGCGTTCCGCGGAGGTGCGCCATCGTCAGGCCCTTGTCGACGGCGAGACCCTCGAACTGCATGAAGACGGGCGTGTGCGTCGCGTCGAGCTCGTCGGTGCGGTAGACCCGCCCGGGGGCGAGCACGTACACGGGGAGTTCGCGCTCGAGCAGCGAGCGCACCTGGACCGGCGAGGTGTGCGTCCGCAGGACGAGGTGCGACTCCAGCGGCTCCACGAAGAAGGTGTCCTGCATCGCGCGGGCCGGGTGGTCGGCGTCGAAGTTCAGGGCGTCGAAGTTGAACCACTCGCTCTCGACCTCTGGCCCCTCGGCGATCTCCCACCCCATGCCGACGAAGATGTCGGACACGCGGTCCTGGAGCAGTGTGAGGGGGTGCCGGGCACCTGGCAGGCGTCGCAGCGGGACGGCGGTGACGTCGATCGCCTCGGCGGCGAGGCGTGCCTCCGTCTCGGCGGCGACGATCTCGCCCTCGCGCTCGCTCAACGCCTTCGAGACGCGCCCGCGAGCCTGACCGACCAGCTTGCCGAGCGCGGCCTTCTGGTCGTTCGGCACGCTGCGGAGCGATCCGTTGAGGGCGGCGAGCGGTGACGCTTCGCCGGCGTGGGCTGATCGGACCGCTTTCAGGGCGGCCGAGTCGGTGGCTGCGGCGATCGCTTCGAGAGCGGCGTCGACCGCGGCGTTCACCGCTGGTTCGGAGATTGGGGATGCGTCGGACACGAGAGCCAAGTCTACCCAGGCGGTCGGCCCGCATGGGCGACCGTCCCCGCCCCGACGGGTGCCCGATCGCCCGGGCTCCGTCGGGACGACGTCAGATGCTCGCGCCGGACGACTGGTTCCCCGCCTGGATGCCGAGGATCTTGGTCGTCGTGTCCTCGGTCACGGCCTGTTCCTTCGGCGTCCGTGGCGACCGTCGGGTACGCACCTCGACGATCTTCGCGACACCCGAGAGGATCAGGCAGAGCACGATGTAGATCGAGCCCATCACGATGATCGAGGGGATGATCGGGCTGCCGTAGAGCGCCTGCGAACCGAACTGCTTCGCGAGGTAGAGGAGCTCCTGATAGGTGATCAGGAAGCCGAGTGCCGTGTCCTTGAGAGCGACGACGAGCTGAGCGATGATCACCGGCAGCATCGCGCGGATCGCC
This sequence comes from Plantibacter sp. M259, assembly GCF_006065115.1. NCBI lineage: Bacteria > Bacillati > Actinomycetota > Actinomycetes > Micrococcales > Microbacteriaceae > Plantibacter > Plantibacter sp. M259. Next base: position 134,704 of record NZ_CP040750.1, read on the forward strand.
TGCGGGAACAGGATGAGGCGCAGGACCGCGGACTTCCGCAGGCCGATGGCGTAGGCGGCCTCGCCCTGCCCCTTCGGCAACGACTCGATGCCCGCTCGGAAGATCTCGGAGAACACCGCGCCGTTGTACAGCGTCAGCGCGATGGCGACGGCGACGAACGGCGTCACGAAGGTGAAGCCGAGGGGCGGCAGCCCGTAGTACATGAGCATCATCAGGATGAGGACCGGGACCGCCCGGAAGAACTCGATGAAGATCGTGAACGGGACGCTGATGATCTTGTGATCCGACAGTCGGCCGATCGCCAGCACCAGTCCGAGGACGACGCTGCAGACGGCGGCGACCGCGAACGCTGACAGGGTCGCGCCCGTCGCCTGGAGGATCTGCTCCCAGACGCGCGGGAAGGTGAAGAGCTTCCACTTCGAGGCGGTGAACTGTCCGGTCTCGATGAAGCGGAAGACGACGAAGGCGAGGATGCCGGCGACGACGAGCACCGTCGCCGCACCGATCCAGCGATAGCGGACGATGGCCTTCGGGCCGGGGGTGTCGAACAGGACGGAGCTCATCGCGCGATCCTCCACTTCTTCTCGAAGGCCCGTTGGGCGAGGGACAGGAGCGACACGAGCGCCACGAAGATGAGGGCCACCCACAGCAGTCCGACGAGGAGCGGCTCACCGCGCTCGGACAGGTTCGCGCGGATCGCGCCCGCCTCGGCGACGGAGAAGCCGGCTGCGACCGTCGTGTTCTTGAGCAGGGCGATCAGCACGCTGAACAGCGGTGGCAGGACGGCACGGAACGCCTGCGGCAGGATGACGAGCGTCATGGTCTGTCCGAACGGCAGCCCGATCGCGCGTGCTGCCTCGGCCTGACCGATCGGCACCGTGTTGACGCCGGACCGCAGAACCTCCGCGACGTAGGTCGCGGTGTAGAGGCTCAGCCCGATGATCGCGAGCGTCGTGTAGCTCACTTCGGGGAGCCCGAGCTTCGGGTAGCCGAAGGCGAAGAAGAAGAGGATGAGGGTCAGCGGGGTGTTGCGCACCGTGTTGACGTACACGGTGCCGAAGAGGCGCATCGCCGGGACCGGCGAGACCCGCATGGCACCGACGATGGTGCCGAGGATGAGCGCGAAGAACCCCGACACCACGAAGAGCAGCAGGGTGTTGCGGAAGCCCGTGACGAAGAGGTCGAGGTTGTCGAGCAGGACGTTCATGTCGCGCACGCCTTTCGGGAGGGGGACGCCCGTGGCGGGCGCCTGGGCGGAGTCGACGGGACAGCTCCCCCGGACGGCCGCTGGTCGGCGGCCGCCCGGGGCGCTGCTTAGTAGTCGTCGACCGCCGGCTGGGTCACCTTGGTGCCGGAGGCGCCGAGGGTGGCGTCGTAGATCTTGGTCCAGGTGTCGCCGCCATCGGTGAACATCGTGTTGATGAAGTGGCGGAGGGCGTCGTCACCCTTCGGCAGACCGATGCCGTACAGCTCGGTGCTGAACGGCTCGCCCACGACCTTGAGGTCGTCGGGGAACTGCGCCGCGTAGCCGATCAGGATCGCCTGGTCGGTCGTGACCGCGTCGACCTTGCCGTCGTTCAGGGCCTCGACACACTGCGAGTAGGTGTCGAACTCCTCCGTCTTGGTGTCGGGGAAGTTGTCCTTGATGTTCTGGATGGGCGTGGAGCCCGTCGCCGAACACACGGTCTTGCCGGCGAGGTCGTCCTCGCCCTTGATGTCGTCGTTGTCCGCGGCGACGAGCAGGCCCTGGCCGGTCTCGAAGTACGGTCCGGCGAAGTCGATCTGCTCCTTGCGCTTGTCGGTGATCGAGTAGGTGCCGACGTAGTAGTCGATGTCACCGTTCACGATGGCCGACTCGCGGTTGGCGCTCGGGATCGCCTTGAACTCGATCTTGTCGGCGTCGAAGCCGAGCGACGCGGCGATCCAGGTGGCCATCTCGACGTCGAAGCCGGAACGCTCGCCGGTGGCGGCGTCGAGGTAGCCGAGACCGGGCTGGTCCTCCTTGACGCCGATGCGGACCTTGTCGGCCTTCACCATCGCGTCGTACGTGGGGCTGCCCTCGAGCTGGACGTCGGTGGCGACCTCGAAGAGTGCGCCGCCGTCGGACGCGCCGTCGGTCGATCCGGTGCCGGCGTCGCCGCCGCTGCACCCGCTGAGCGCGAGCGCTGCTGCAGCGACTCCCGCGGTGATGAACATGAGCCTCTTGCGCATGTTTTCCTTCCTTCCTTGGTGCCCGGGACGGGCCGATCGGTTGGTCAGTTCCGGGTCGCCGCGCGGGTCGCGCGATCCGGAGTCGGATGGGTCAGTGGGTGAGGAGCTTCGACAGGAAGTCCTTCGCCCGCTCGGACTGCGGGTTCGTGAAGAACGACTCGGGGTCGGTGTCCTCGAGGATCTCGCCGTCGGCCATGAACACGACGCGGTCGGCGGCCTTCCTGGCGAAGCCCATCTCGTGGGTGACGACGATCATGGTCATGCCCTCGCTGGCGAGCTGCACCATGACGTCGAGGACCTCGTTGATCATCTCGGGGTCGAGGGCCGAGGTCGGCTCGTCGAACAGCATGACCTTCGGCTTCATCGCGAGGGCGCGGGCGATCGCGACGCGCTGCTGCTGCCCGCCGGACAACTGTGCCGGCAGCTTGTCGGCCTGCACGCCGATGCCGACGCGCTCGAGCAGCACCTTCGCCGCATCGTCGGCGTCGCGCTTCTTCTGCTTGCGCACCTTGATCGGGCCGAGGGTGACGTTCTCGCGGATCGTCTTGTGCGCGAACAGGTTGAACGACTGGAACACCATGCCGACGTCGGCGCGCAGCTCGGCGAGCTGCTTGCCCTCCTCCGGCAGCTTCTTGCCGTCGATCCGGATCTCCCCCGAGCTGATCGTCTCGAGCCGGTTGATCGTCCGGCAGAGGGTGGACTTGCCGGACCCGGACGGTCCGATCACGACGACGACCTCACCCTTGTTGACGGTGAGGTTGATGTCCTTCAGGGCGTGGAACTCGCCGTAGTGCTTCTCGACGTTCTCCATGACGACGAGGGGCTCGCCGCGCCCTGCCTGGATCGGGTTGCTCGTGGTCTCGTATGCGCCGGCGGCACCATGCGAGGCTGCTGCATCGGGTTCCGTCGGGCCGGAGTTCGGGGACACTGTTGGCTCCATGTAACCCAAACTAGGTGACCGCGTGTTTCGTGCGCATGACGGAAGCGCTACGGTTACCGTTTCGTAACCTCGACGGTCGACGCCTCAGGCGCTCAGGCGTGCTGCGCGAACGCGCTCTCGAAGACGCACACCGACGCCGCAGTGGCCAGGTTCATGCTCTCGGCACGGCCGTAGATCGGTACCGTAACCGCACGGTCGACGAGCTCGAGGTGCTCGTCGGTGAGTCCCCTGGCCTCGTTGCCGAACACCCATGCCGTCGGCCGCGCGAGCACGCCTTCCGACCGGGCCACGAGGAGGTCCTCGCCCTTGATGTCGGCAGCGAGCGTCTGCAGTCCCGCTGCACGGGCTCGTTCCAGCACGGCGGGCAGCTCGACACCGACCGCGACGGGCAGGTGGAAGAGCGAGCCGGTCGTGGAGCGCACGACCTTCGGGTTGTAGAGGTCGACGGTCCGTCCACTCAGGACGACGGCGTCCGCGCCGGCGGCGTCGGCGGCTCGGATGATCGTCCCGAGGTTGCCCGGATCGCGGACCTCCTCCAGGACGACGACGAGCTGCGGCTCTCCGGCGAAGATGTCCTTGATCGAGGTCGGGAACTGCTGCGCGACCGCGATGAACCCCTGCGGGGTGACGGTGTCGGCCATCGACTCGAGGACCTGCTCGGTGACGAACTCGATCTCGAGTCCTGCATCGGTGGCCGCGGCCCCGATGTCGGTGTAGCGCTCGAGGGCCGTCGGCGTCGCGTACAGCTCGAGGATCAGGTCGGGCCGGAACTGCAGGGCCTCCGAGACCGCCTGTGGTCCTTCGAGGAGGAACAGGCCGGTCTCCTGTCTCGCCGGACGCTTGGCGAGTTTGGCGACGGAACGGACGCGCGGTGACCGCGGATTGTCAAGCACGCACCCATCCTATGGGTCGCACTCCGGACAGACGAAACGGCCCGATCCCTGGTGGGATCGGGCCGTTCGAACACGTCGTCCGGTCGGACGCAGGGCTTCCGACTACGCGGAGACCTTGGGCGCCGAGGTGTCGGCGGGCAGCGCGGCCTTGGCCGACGCGACGAGGGCCGCGAAGGTGGCGGGCTCGTGCACCGCGAGGTCCGCGAGGATACGGCGGTCGACCTCGATCCCGGCGAGGCCGAGACCCTGGATGAAGCGGTTGTACGTCATGCCGTTGGCACGCGAAGCCGCGTTGATGCGCTGGATCCAGAGGCGACGGAAGTCACCCTTGCGCGCACGACGGTCGCGGTACGAGTAGACGAGGGAGTGAGTGACCTGCTCCTTGGCCTTGCGGTACAGACGCGAACGCTGACCGCGGTAACCGGCGGCGCGCTCGAGGATGACGCGACGCTTCTTGTGAGCGTTGACCGCCCTTTTGACTCTTGCCATGTTCCTAGTTCCTTACGGGTAAACGGTCTAGCGACCGAGCAGCTTCTTCATGACCTTGGCGTCGGCGGGCGCCAGCACCTGGTCCTGGTTCAGGCGACGGGTGCGACGGCTGGACTTGCTCTCCAGGTTGTGTCGCATACCGGCCTGCTGCTTCATCAGCTTGCCGCTGCCGGTGACCTTGAATCGCTTCTTGGCCCCGGAGTGGGTCTTCTGCTTCGGCATGGGATTCCTCGTTTCTTATCGGTTCTCGTCGGTGGATGACTCCACCGGAGCAGCCTCGTCGGCTTCGTCGGCTTCAGCCGGACGTGCCTTGGATGCCGCACGTTGTGCGTTGGCTTCGGCTTTCGCCTCGGACTTGTTCTTGAGCGGACCGACGACCATCACCATGTTGCGACCGTCGACCATGGGGGTGGACTCGACGGTGCCCCACTCGGACACGTCCTCGGCGAACTTCTGGAGCAGGCGGACGCCCTGCTCTGGGCGGGACTGCTCGCGGCCGCGGAACTGGATCATGGCTTTCACCTTGTCACCGGCCTTGAGGAAGCCCTCGGCGCGCTTGCGCTTGGTCTCGTAATCGTGCTGGTCGATCTTGAGGCGGAACCGGACCTCTTTGAGGATCGTGTTCGCCTGGTTGCGCCGGGCCTCTTTGGCCTTCTGCGCAGCCTCGTACTTGAACTTGCCGTAGTCCATGATCTTCGCAACGGGCGGCTTGGAGTTGGGTGAGACCTCGACGAGGTCGAGATCCGCTTCCTGCGCGAGGCGAAGGGCGACCTCGATTTTGACGACGCCGACCTGTTCTCCGCCGGGACCGACGAGTCGGACCTCCGGGACGCGGATACGGTCATTGGTACGGGGATCGCTGATGCGGAGCTCCTCTGACTGGGTGGGATGCCACGCGACCAGGTCCGATACCTGCGACGCGACGAAATCGGTTCACCACACACCCGTACCCTCCGCCGGTGTTCAGAACACCTGTCGGAAGGCACCACGCCCGACGACCCGAAGCGGTGAAGCGACAGGCGGAGCGTGACAACCCGGTAACCTTGTGAAGCGGTCAAGCGCGGGTGGGAGAATCTCCTCTTTCGTACCGAGACATGTCTCGGAGCACCGCACGAGTCTAACAGAGGATCCACGTGAACAACACCACCAGCCCGTACGACCACGACGACGAGTCGGGAGGGGCCGATCAGGCCACCCGCGACATCGCCGACGTCCCCGCCGTCGAGGTCATCACCACCGCCGCCGTGCACCTCATGAGCGCTGCAGCGGTCAAGTGCGGGCTCGCGGACGCCCCCGACGCCCAGACGGACCTCGACGAAGCCCGCAAGCTCATCAACGCCCTCGCCGGGCTCATCACCGCAGGTGCCCCGGAGATCAGCGACATGCACGCCCGCTCGCTGCGCGACGGCCTGCGGTCCCTGCAGCTCGCCTTCCGGGAGGCGTCCACCATCCAGGATCCCATCGGCAAGGGTCCCGGCGAGAAGTGGACCGGCCCGGTCACCTGATCGCAGCGCGGCGCTCCGCCTCGCCGATCAGTCGGCGGGGCGGAGCGACACCGCGAGCGAGTCGACGCGCGTCGCGATGACCTCGTCCGCGGCCCAGCGCTGAGCGAGCCGCGCGAGCACCGCGTCGAGCTCCTGCTGGGTCAGTCCCTGCAGCAGGCCGAGCTCGACCACGAGCTCGGATCCGGCGAGCTTCGCCTCCGGATCCCCGGCTCGGAGACGCACACTCACGACCGCGAGCTCCTGCTCGATCGAACGCTCGAACGCGTCGCGCACCAGCGGGTCCGCGAAGCTGGGCGTCCACGGCTGCGACTGCGCGATCGCCCAGAGCGCCGGGCGGCGTACGGCGAACTCGGTGCTCGACGTCGGATCGAGGACCACGACGTCCGTCTGCTCGCTCGCGGCCGCCAGGGCGACCCGGACGCCGTCGGCCGGGATCGGCCTCGCCGTCCGGTTCCACGCGGACATCGCCTGCACCGAGCTGAACACCGGGAGCACGGTGCGGCCGTCCGGACCCGTCACCGTCACGATGGACAGCTCCTGCGACTTGTCGACGAGCTGGCCGTGCTCGTTCTCGCCGGCCTCACCGAGGTGGGCCACGAGCGGGATGAGCAGGCGGGAGTCCCGGAACGCGTCGACGACCTCGGCCTCCCCGACCTCGCCGGTCCGGAAGCGTCGGAGGGACTCGATCAGCCGCTCGGGCGCACTGCCGTCGTCACCGGAACTCGCGTTCGGCTGGAAGCTCCGACCAGCCCAGGGCTGGCCGGCCGAATCGGCGCCACCCACCGCATGGTGGGCATGCCCACCCGACGGACCGTGCCGGTCGGGCTCGGAGGATTCGTCAGCGGCCGGAGACATCCAGCGCCTCGGCCAGGGTGAACGCGCCGTTGTAGAGCGCCTTCCCGATGATGGCCCCTTCGAGCCCCAGGGGGACCAGCTCGCGCAGCGCGACCAGGTCGTCGAGGCTCGAGATGCCGCCGGAGGCCACCACCGGCCGCTCCGTGCGCTCGAGCACCTGTCGGAGCAGCTCGATGTTCGGCCCCTGCATCGTGCCGTCCTTCGTGACGTCCGTCACGACGTAGCGTGCGCAGCCCGCCTCCTCGAGGCGGTCGAGGACGGTCCACAGGTCGCCGGCGTCCTGCGTCCAACCGCGAGCGGCGAGCGTCGTGCCACGGACGTCGAGGCCGACCGCGATCGCCTCGCCGTACTGGGCGATGACGCTCGCGGCCCATTCGGGGTTCTCGAGCGCCGCGGTCCCGAGGTTGACGCGTGCGACGCCCGTCTCGAGCGCCTGCTCGAGGGAGGCGTCGTCGCGGATGCCGCCCGACAGCTCGATGTTGACGCCGCGCGCCTTCGAGATGACCTTGCGGATGATCGACCGGTTGTCGCCACGGCCGAACGCGGCGTCGAGGTCGACGAGGTGGATCCACTCGGCCCCTGGCGGGCCCAGTCCAGGGCCGCGTCGACGGGCTCACCGTAGTTCGTCTCCGAACCGGCCTCGCCGCGCGTCAACCGGACGGCCTTGCCGTCCACGATGTCGATCGCGGGGAGCAGCGTCAGTCCGGCCGTCGTGTTGAACTCGTTCATGATCCACCGTCTCTTCGGGAGCTGCGAGCCCCTCGGTTCCCGGCGCACAGCATGCCTCGTGGCACAAGCACCTGATCCTAGTCGGCTACAGGGTGCCGAGCCAGTTGGACAGCAGACGGATACCGGCGTCGCCCGACTTCTCCGGGTGGAACTGCGTGGCCGACAACGGACCGTTCTCGACGGCCGCGAGGAACGGCACGCCGTGGGTCGCCCAGGTGAGGCGCGGCTCGGGGAACGGCGGCATGACCTCGAGGGTCCACTGCTGTGCGGCATAGGAGTGGACGAAGTAGAAGCGCTCGTCGGCGAGGCCGTCGAAGAGCACGGACCCCGCGTCCGGCGACACCGTGTTCCATCCCATGTGCGGCAGGACGGGAGCCTCGAGTTCCGTCACCGCTCCCGGCCACTCCCCCAGGCCGTCGGCCTCGGACCCGCGCTCCAAGCCGCGCTCGAACATGACCTGCATCCCCACGCAGATGCCGAGGACCGGACGGCCTCCCGCGAGACGGCGGTCGATGACCTCGTCGCCGTGCGAGGAACGGAGGGCTCCGATCACCGCGTCGAAGGCACCGACCCCTGGCACCACGAGACCGTCGGCGGCCTGGGCGGCCTTGCGGTCACCCGTCAGTACGACGTCGGCGCCGGCGAGTTCGAGGGCCTTGACGGCGGAGTGCACGTTGCCGGAGCCGTAGTCGAGGACGACCACCGACGGGCGTGCACTCACAGCGCGCCCTTCGTCGACGGGATGCCCTGGACCAGGGGGTCGAACGCCTTCGCCTGCCGGAAGGCCCGCGCGAACGCCTTGAACTCCGCTTCGGCGATGTGGTGCGGATCGCGACCGCCGAGGACGTTCACGTGCACGGTGAGGCCCGCGTTGAAGGTGATCGCCTCGAAGACGTGACGCACCATCGAACCCGTGAAGTGCCCGCCGATGAGGTGGAACTCGAATCCGGCCGGTTCCCCGCCGTGCACGAGGTACGGACGACCGGAGATGTCGACCACGGCCTGCACGAGCGCCTCGTCGAGCGGGACCAGCGCGTCGCCGTACCGCGAGATGCCGGCCTTGTCGCCGAGCGCCTGACGGATCGCCTGGCCCAGGACGATACCGACGTCCTCGACCGTGTGGTGGACGTCGATGTCGACATCGCCCGTCGCACGGACGGTCAGGTCGGTCAGCGAGTGCTTCGCGAAGGCCGTGAGCAGGTGGTTGTAGAACGGGACGGAGGTCTCGATGCTGCTCGTGCCGGTGCCGTCGAGGTTCAATTCCAGCTCGATGCTGGACTCGCTCGTCGCGCGCTGGATCCGGGCCGTGCGCTGCTGGGTGGTCATGGGATCCAGTGTAACGAGCGCACCGATGCTGCACGCCGTGTGTCGACGGGTGGGCATCGTCGCGTCATGCGGCTGCACCAGGGCGTGCCGACGCCTATCGTTGAGAGGTCATGACTTCCACACCCAGCATCGCCCCGGCCGTCCCACTCGACGCGACGGAGATCGCCGCTCTCCGTGAACGGTTTCCGATCCTCGCCCGGGAGATGAACGGACACCCGCTCGTCTATCTGGACTCCGGAGCCACTTCGCAACGCCCGATCGAGGTCATCGACGCGGAGCGTGACTACGCGACGCACCAGAACGCCGCCGTCCACCGTGGCGCCCACATCCTGGCAGCCGAGGCGACGGAGCTCTTCGAGGACGCTCGCGCGACCGTCGCCGCGTTCATCGGTGCCGACGAACGGGAACTCGTCTGGACCTCCGGCGCGACCGCGGCCCTCAACCTCATCGCCGGGGCCATCGGGAATGCGAGCGCCGGCCTCGGTGGTGCTGCCGCCGCGCGATTCCGCCTCGGCCCAGGCGACGAGATCGTCGTCACGGAACTCGAACACCACGCGAACCTCATCCCCTGGCAGCAACTCGCCGCCCGCACCGGTGCGACCCTCCGTCACCTGCCGGTCGACGACCACGGCGTGCTGCGCTTGGACGCCGTGGACGACGTCATCGGCGAACGCACGCGCATCATCGCGTTCGCACACGTGTCCAACGTCACCGGGGCGATCGCGCCGGTCTCCGAGCTCGTCGCCCTCGCCGAACGCGTCGGCGCGCTGACCGTGCTCGACGCCTGCCAGTCCGTGCCGCACCTGCCCGTCGACGTCGCGTCCCTCGGCGTCGACTTCCTCGTGTTCTCCGGCCACAAGATGCTCGGTCCGAACGGCATCGGGGCCCTGTGGGGTCGCCGCCGGCTGCTCGACGCCCTTCCCCCTTCCTCACCGGCGGGTCGATGATCACGACCGTCACGCTCGACGGCGCGGAGTTCCTGCCCGCCCCGCAACGGTTCGAGGCCGGGACCCAGCCGGTGTCGCAGGCGATCGCCCTCGCGAGCGCCGTCCGGTTCCTGCAGGCGGTCGGCATGGACCGTGTCCACGCCACCGAGGCGGCCTACGGACAGCGTCTCGCGGCCGGACTCGACGCCATCCCCGGCGTCACTCTCATCGGGCCGCCGCCCGGGACACCTCGCGCCGGGCTGGCGAGCTTCGACCTCGCCGGTGTGCACGCCCACGACGTGGGTCAGTTCTTCGACGACCGGGGCATCGCGGTCCGCGTCGGTCACCACTGCGCGCAACCACTCCACCGCCGGTTGGGCCTCACCGCGTCCACCCGCGCCAGCAGCTACCTCTACACGACGGAGGACGAGATCGACGCGTTCCTCGAGGCGGCCGCCCTCGTCGGTCCGTTCTTCGGGGTGTCCCGATGAGCGGCCTGGAGAGCCTCTACCAGGAGCTCATCCTCGACCACGCCCGCCAGCGCCACGGATTCGGGTTGCGGGACGCGCCCGCCGCCGAGTCGCACCAGCTCAACCCCACCTGCGGCGACGAAGTCACCCTGCAGCTCCACCCCGGGCCCGACGGTCGTCTCGCACCGATCGCCTGGGAGGGGCACGGCTGCTCGATCTCGCAGGCATCGAGCTCCTGCCTGAGCGACCTCGCAGCGGGCCTCACGCCACGCGAGCTCCAGGCCCTGGTCGAGGAGTTCCGCACGGTCATCCGCTCGCGGGGCACGCTCGAGTTCGACGAGGAACGGTTCGGAGACGCCGCGGCGTTCAGTGGCGTCTCGCGCTACATCGCCCGCGTGAAGTGCGCCATGCTCCCCTGGGTCGCCGCCGAGGAGGCAATCACCCGCCTGCCGTGAGCAGACGCCCCGCCTCCGCCCGCCCGAGGGCTGGTCAGGCGGGGCTGATCGCAGCGAGGGCCTCGAGGAACGCGGTCGTCTCCGCCTCGGTGCCCGCGGTCACCCGCAGGTGGTTCGGGATGCCCACGTCGCGGATGAGGATCCCCCGCGCGAAGAGCGCCTCGAACGCCGCGTGCGGATCGGCGACGCCGCCGAACAGGACGAAGTTTGATCCGCTCCGCTTCGGGTCGTAGCCGAGACGTCCGAGCTCGACGACGAGGCGATCGCGCTGCGTCCGGATGTCGTCGACCATCGCCAGCATCTCGTCGGCGTGCCGGAGCGCGGCGGTCGCCGCCGCCTGCGTCAGGGCGCTCAGGTGGTACGGAAGCCGGACGAGCCTCAGCGCGTCGACGACCGCGGGGTCGGCGGCGAGGTACCCGAGACGGACCCCGGCGAAGGCGAAGGCCTTGCTCATCGTCCTGGAGACGATCAGGCGCGGACGCCCCTCCAACAGCGTCAACGCGCTCGCCTCGTCGTCATGTGCGAACTCCGCATACGCTTCGTCGACGATCACCATGCCCCGCGACGCCTCGTACACCGCGGTGATGGTCTCGAGCGACAACGGTGTTCCGGTGGGGTTGTTGGGCGAGCAGAGGAACACGAGGTCGGGATCCGCCTCGGCCACCTGACGCGCGGCGGTCTCGGGCGAGAGCTCGAACTCGGCGTCGCGCGTCGCGGGGATCCACCTGGTGCCGACGCCGGCGGCCAGGAGCGGATACATCGAGTACGTCGGCGTGAACCCGAGGAGCGAGCGCCCGGGACCTCCGAAAGCCTGCAGGATGTGCTGCAGTACCTCGTTCGACCCGTTCCCCGCCCAGATCTGCTCCGGGGCCACCCCGTGACCCAGGTATCCCGCCAGCGCCTCACGGAGTTCCGTGAACTCGCGATCGGGGTACCGGTTCACCGTGAGGACGGCCGACGCGAGCGAGGCGACGATGTCGTGCGCGACCGCCTCGGGGATCGGGTGGGTGTTCTCGTTGACGTTGAGCGCCACCGGCACCAGGGCCTGGGGAGCGCCGTACGGGCGCTGTCCTCGGAGGTCGTCGCGGATGGGGAGGTCGTCGAGAGCGGTCACTCCACAATGCTAGCCATTCCGACCAGCGCGCTCACTCCGCCCGACGCTCCCGACGAAGGACCTCGTGCCGCGGGCTCGCCGGGTTCAACAGCGAGTGGCGTCGCCCGTAGGCGAAGTACACGATGAGACCGATCACCAGCCAGACCCCGAACCGCAGCCACGTCTCCCAGTGCAGCTGCAGGATCAGGAAACCGGAGGCCAGGACGCCGAACGCCGGGACGAACGGCATCAACGGCAACCGGAAGGAGCGGGGCTCGTCCGGCTTCGTGTACCGGAACACGATCACGGACACGCAGACCACGATGAAGGCGGCCAGGATGCCGATGTTCGTCAGGTCGGCGACCTGCTTGATCGGGAACACACCGGCGAAGACGGCTGCCGCGCCGCCGGCGATCCAGGTCACCCGCTGCGGCACTCCTCGCCGGTCCGTGCGCGAGAACCAGCGCGGAAGGAGCCCGTCGCGACTCATCGAGAACCAGACGCGGGTGACACCCAACAGGAACGTCAGCATCACGGTGAGGATCGACAGGACGGCGAAGACGGAGATGATCGTCGCCACCACAGGGAGGCCGACGCTCTGGAACGCCGATGCGAACCCGGCCGTGGGGTCGATGTCGGTGTAGTTCTGCATGCCGGTCAGCACGAGAGTGGCCGCGACGTACAGGAGCATGGCGATGATGAGGGAGAGGATGATCGCCTTCGGCATGTGCTTCTTGCCGTCCTTCGCCTCCTCGGCCGCCGTGCTCATCGCGTCGTATCCGAAGACCGCGAAGAAGACCGTCGCGGCACCGGCGAACACCGGCCCGAAGCCGCTGGGCAGGAACGGGTCGTAGTTCTCCCCGTTGATGTAGAAGACCCCGAGGCCGATGATGAACAGGATGAGCAGGACCTTGATGCCGACCGCGATGAGCTCGAATCGACCGAAGGCCTTCGTCCCGCGGCTCAGGATGAAGGTCACGAGGAGACAGACGAAGATGGCGGGGAGATTGACGAGGCCGCCCTTCCCCTCGTCGGCGGTCGAGGTCATCCAGGCCGGCATGTGGATCCCGATGCCCGACAGGAAGGCGTCGAAGTAGCCGGAGATCCCGATCGCGACCACCGCGACGATCGCGATGTACTCGAGCAACAGGTCCCAACCGATGAACCAGCCGATGATCTCGCCGAGCGCCACATACCCGTAGGTGTACGCGGACCCGGCTCGCGGGATCATGCCGGCGAACTCCGCGTACGACAAGGCGGCGGCCGCGGAGGCGAGACCCGCGATCAGGAAGGAGAAGAGGACGGCCGGCCCGACGGCGGGCGATGTCTCACTCCCATGCGCGACGAGTCCGGCGAGTGAGAAGATCCCCACCCCGATGATGCCACCGACCCCGATGGCCGTGAGCTGCCAGAGCCCGAGGCTCTTGAACAGTTTCGAGCCGGAGGTCTCATCTTCGATCTCCGCGATGGGCTTCTTCCGGAGCAGCGAACGGCTCCGATCGTCTGTACTCATGCTTGCCTCCGACGATGCTGCGGGCGTCGTTGCACCGCGCCATCGACGATAGCTGAGAACCAGCGGGGAGTGACCCGCCGATTGTCGGCCTACTCGGCCGCGTACCGCTGCGGGATCGCCAGGCGCTGCCCCGGCTCGACGCCAGCGGTGCTGAGCTGGTTGAGGTTCATGATCTCTGCGATGACGTCTCGCGGGTCGGCGTCGGGGGCGATCGACTCGGCCAGCTGCCAGAGCGATTCGCCCGGGTCGACCGTGATGTACGTGAACGTGGCTCCCGCCGCCGCCGTGTTGGCCGCGGCACCGCCTGCGGAGAGTCCGACGACCGCGACGCCGATGACCAGCGGGATGGCGGCGAGCGTGGTGAACACGACGCGACCGCGCTTCGTCAGGCGGAGGCGACGTGTGGACGGTGCGTCCGACGTCGGTACCTGCGCCGTCCGTGCGGGAAGCGCCCGGTGGGACCCGATCAGTGCTGCGCTCATGTCAACCCTCCAAGAGTGTGCTCATCGTGTGATGAGGACTCGTACCCGACACTCGACCAGGAGTGCCGGATACGAACCTGTGTTCCGAATATATCTTCGATTGTTCGAATACTCAACCCTGTCTTCGTACCTGAGACGCGCGGGATCGGCGACACGCTCGAACAGATGTTTGTCTGGACGAGCTGGTGCGGATACAGTTTCGAGTGTTGGAAGCAGTACACCACCACCCACCGACATCGGTCACCGACAGCCGATCAGGGGAGGAGCGAAGATGGCAGCGAACACGGCGGGCGACGGAGCCCGGGAGCGCCAGATCGGCGGCACCCGGCGACGGAAGAGCCTGAGCGACAAGCAGCTGGCGATCCTCGACGTCATCCAGCGTTCGGTCTCGCAGCGCGGGTATCCGCCGAGCATGCGTGAGATCGGTGACGCCGTCGGGCTCGCCTCACTGTCGAGTGTCACGCACCAACTCGGACAGCTCGAGCTCAGCGGATACCTCCGACGCGATCCCAACCGTCCCCGCGCCATCGAGGTGCTCATCGACCTGCCGAGCGCCGTCGAGGGCAGCGATCCCGACTCCGCTCCCCCGGTCGGCGACGCCGCCATGGTTCCGCTCGTCGGTCGCATCGCCGCCGGCATCCCGATCACGGCCGAGCAGCAGGTCGAGGAGATCTTCCCCCTGCCCCGCCAGCTGGTCGGCAAGGGCAGTCTGTTCATGCTGAAGGTCGTCGGCGACTCGATGGTCGACGCCGCGATCTGCGACGGCGACTGGGTCGTCATCCGCGAGCAGAAGACCGCCGAGAACGGCGAGATCGTCGCGGCGATGCTCGACGAGGAGGCGACCGTGAAGGTGTTCCGCCAGCGCGACGGTCACACCTGGCTGCTCCCCCGGAACTCGGCCTTCGAACCGATCCTCGGCGACCACGCCGAAGTCCTCGGCAAGGTCGTCGCCGTGCTCCGGACGGTCTGACCGACCGGACCATTCCGCGGAACCGACGAGGGACGGGACGATCCGTGGATCGTCCCGTCCCTCGTCCGTGTAGGCCCCTCGACGTCAGCCGGTCGCACCGACCCGTGCGCGGACCGCACGCGTCGCCTCGACGATGTTGGCGAGGGAGGCGACCGTCTCCTCGTAGCCTCGCGTCTTGAGTCCGCAGTCCGGGTTCACCCAGACCTGGCGCTGCGGGATCCCCTCCAGTGCGATCTCGAGCAGCGCCGTCACCTCCGCGACGCTCGGCACCCGAGGCGAGTGGATGTCGTAGACGCCTGGGCCGATGCCGTGGTCGAAACCACTCGCCCGGATGTCGGACACGACCTCCATCCGAGACCGTGCCGCCTCGATGCTCGTCACGTCGGCGTCCAGTCGTCGGATCGCGTCGATCACCACCCCGAACTCGGAGTAGCAGAGGTGGGTGTGGATCTGCGTCTCGGCGTGCACGCCCGCGGTCGCCAGCCGGAAGGAGCCCACCGACCAGTCGAGGTACCGCCCCTGGTCGGCCCGCCGGAGCGGGAGCAGTTCGCGGAGTGCGGGTTCGTCGACCTGGATGATGCGGATGCCGGCCCGCTCCAGGTCGGCGATCTCGTCGCGCAGGGCGAGGGCGACCTGGTTCGCCGTCTCGGCGAGCGGTTGGTCGTCGCGCACGAAGGACCAGGCGAGGATCGTCACCGGGCCCGTGAGCATGCCCTTCACCGGCTTGGTGGTCAACGACTGCGTGTAGGCCGACCACTCGACCGTGATCGGCGCCGGCCGCGAGACGTCACCCCACAGGATCGACGGACGGGTGCATCGCGAACCGTAGGACTGCACCCACCCGTGCTCCGTCACCGCGAACCCGTCGAGGTGCTCGGCGAAGTACTGGACCATGTCGTTGCGCTCGGGCTCGCCGTGGACGACGACGTCGATGCCGAGGTCCTCCTGCAGCGCCACGACGCGCCCGATCTCCGCGCGCATCGTCTCGACGTAGGCCTCCTCGTCGAGCGTCCCGGCGACCCGCTGCGCGCGGGCACGACGGATGTCCGCGGTCTGCGGGAAGGAGCCGATCGTCGTCGTGGGGAGGAACGGCAGGCCGAGCGCCTGCTCCTGCGCCGTGGCGCGCTCCTGGTAGTCGTCTCGGGTGAAGTCGGCTGGTGCGAGCGCTGCCGTTCGTGCGCGGATGGCGGCATCGACGACGCCGGGCGCGGCCAGCCGATCGTCGAGCGCGGCCGACGCTGCGGTGAGCTCGGCCGCGATGGACGCACGCCCCCGGGTGAGGCCGCGTGCGAGGACCGCGATCTGATCCACCTTCTGGTCGGCGAAGGCGAGCCAGCTCCGGAGACGGGGGTCGAGCTTCGTCTCCACCGACACGTCGTGCGGGACGTGCAGGAGGGAGGTCGAGGTGGACACCGCGAGCTGCGGGAAGCGCTCCGCCGCGCGCGCCAGGAGATCGGCCGCGGCGGCCAGGTCGCCGCGCCACACGTTGTGGCCGTCGATCACCCCGGCGACGACGGTCTTCGACGCGAGTCCGGCCGACGACTCAGGCAGGCCTCCTCGGACGAGGTCGACACCGACAGCCTCGACCCCCGAGGCGGCCAGCACTGGGAGGGCGTCGCCCAAGGCGCCGTAGGGAGCCGCGACGAAGATCGCCGGGCGGTCGGACACGGCGGACAGGACGGCCGTCGATCGTTCGATCGCCGCGAGGACCGTCGACCTCGGCACGTCGAACGTCTCCGACACCAATGCGGGTTCGTCGAGCTGCACCCAGGGCGCGCCGGCAGCGGCGAGGCGCTGGAGGAGTTCCGCGTAGACGGGCAGCAACGCCTCCAGTCGATCGATCGGGGCGAATCCCGCTGAGGCCCCCTCGGCCGCCTTGGACAGCAGCAGGAACGTCACGGGGCCCACGATGACCGGCCGCGTCACGTACCCCTCGGCGAGGCCCTCGCGGAACTGCTCGACCACTCGGTCGTCGGAGAGCGCGAACGGCGTCGACTCGCCGATCTCCGGGACGAGGTAGTGGTAGTTCGAGTCGAACCACTTCGTCATCTCGAGCGGGGCGAGGTCGCCGGCGCCACGAGCGATCGTGAACGCCCCGGCGAGGTCGACCCGACCGTCGGCCCCGACGAGCGACGAGAAGCGGTCCGGGACGGCGCCGACGGTGAGCGCGGCGTCCAGGACCTGGTCGTAGAACGCGAAGCTCTCGGGGATCGCGGCGTTCGTCGGGTCGAGGCCGAGCCCCGCGAGGCGGGCACGCGTGGCGGCACGCAGCTCGGAGGCCGTCCGCTCGAGCGCCTCGGCGTCGATCCGGCCGGCCCAGAAGGACTCGACGGCGCGCTTCAACTCCCGGTTCGGCCCGATGCGCGGGTAGCCGAGGATGGTGCCGACGGGGAATGGGGAGGTGGGGTTCATCGTGCGTCCTTGCTGGTGAGTGGGTCGGGGATGGGATGGCGGATCGGTCGGTCGCCTTGCATGGGGATGCCGGCACGGTGCAACACGTCGAGCACCGTCCGATGCTGGTTGAAGGCGTAGAGATGGACGCCCGGCGCGCCGCCCGCGACGACGTCGCGGATGAGTCGTGCGGAGTACTCCGTGCCGATGTCGATCCGTCCCGCTTCGTCCGGCTCGACCTCGAGTGCGATGGCCAGGTCGCTCGGGAGCGCCTCGCCGCTGAGCTCGAGCACCCGACGCAGCCGCGCCGGACTCGTGATGGGCATCACGCCCGGCAGGATGGGCATGGTGACGCCGTGACGTCTCGCACGTTCGGCGAAGGCGAGGTAGTCGTCGGCATGGAAGAAGAGCTGGGTGATGGCGAGCGTCGCCCCCGCCGCCTGCTTGGCCAACAGGGTGTCGAGGTCCTGCGTCGTCGACCGGGAGCGCGGGTGACCGTTGGGGAACGCGGCGACCGCGATCCGAGGCCGACGGCGTCGACCGAGCTGCACCGCGCCCGGGAGGCCGGCCAGCGACCCCTCGGCGTAGGGCTCGTGCTCGGCACTGACCCGGCCGATGAGCTGCACGAGTTCCGCGGCGCTCCCCAGATCACCGAGGAAGGCGTCCCCCTCGACCGCGCCGGCGGGCGGGTCGCCACGGAGCGCGAGGAAACTGTGCACCCCGGCGTCGAGGAAGTCCTTGATGAGTCGGCTGGCCTGCGCGTGCGTCGAGCCGACGCACGTGAGATGGGCCATCGGATCCACCGAGGTCGACGTCCGGATGCTGCGCAGCACGTCGAGGCTCGCCGTTCGCGAGGAACCACCGGCGCCGAAGGTGACCGAGATGAACTCCGGGCCGGCGGCGGCCAGGTGCTCGACCGTCCGTGCGAGCGCGAGGCCGCCGTCGAGCGTCTTCGGCGGATACAGCTCGAACGAGAAGGGGGTGCGCCCGGGACAGGCGGGCTCCGTCGTGATCATGAGGTCTCGTCTCGGTGGCAGCGGATCGAGAGCCGGCGACCACGCAGCACGCAGCGGTTCCGCTGGTGTGTCGTGGGCGGGTGCCGGGCTCGGCTGTCGCTCCGATTCCGCCGGTGAGGGCGGGTACGATGCGCACGACGATAGCAACGCCCGACGATCCGCGCGACGGACATCCGTCCGACAGCGTCATCCTGCGACACATTCCCCCGGCGGCGCTCCGGTCCTACGCTGATGCCATGACCGTGGGCACCAGGCACCGGGGCGCCGAGCGCCGAGTACTCGGTTCGCGCGTCATCGCGTCCTGCGTGGCGGTGGTGATCGCCCTGTCCGGGTGCACGACCGCCGGTTCGCCCGTGCCGCGGGCGACACGCGCAGCCTCAGCGGTGGACCTCGTGGTCGAGTTCCGTCAGAACCGGGACCAGTACGCGAGCGACGCCGCGATCGTCCGTGTCGGCAACGGCGGCGACCACGACATCACGATCGTCGGACTCGAGCTGGCGGGGTCGGCGTTCACCGCGCCGACCGTCCGGGACCGATCCTCGACGGTCCGCGCTGGACAGACCACGGACCTCGCCGTCGAGCTGCCCCCGATCGACTGCGACGCACACGACGGGGACGCGCAGGTCGATCTCCTGCTCCGACTCGACGACGGCGCGGTCCTGTCCGCCGCCGACCTCCCCGATCCGACGAACGCGCTGCAGCGGATCCGTGCCTCGACGTGCACGGTGGCGGCGGTGCAGCGTATCGCCGAGGTGGCGGCCGCACCCGGGATCCGCCTCGAGGGAGTCGGGTCCACCACGGTCGCCGTCCTGACGATCACGGCCGTACCGACCGGCGCTCCAGGCAGGCTGGAGCTCGTCACACTGCGGTCGACGGTCCTGCTGCGACCGGCGCCGACCGACGGCGGCGGTGACCCGCCCCAGGACTGGCCGCTCAGCCTGAACGTCGACGCCGCCGACGGGCCGCAGTCCGTCGAACTGCGGATGGTGCCGACGCGGTGCGACCCGCACGCCCTGGCGGAGGACAAGGTGGGGACCCTCTTCCCACTCGTCGTGCGGATCGACGACGGCCCGGAGGCCGTCATGACCCTGCCGCTCGACGCCGACACGGCGGAGGCACTCAAGGATGCCGTCCGCGCGCGCTGCGCGTGAGGAGTCGGGTCAGCCGGCCACGGCGGGTGCCGGGACGACCTCGGCGAACGGCGCGAGGGCGGCGGCGAGCTCGGCACCGACCAGGGCGTGCACGATCGTGCCACGCTCGTCGTAGTCCGTCGACAGCACCTTGCCGCGTTCGTGCAGCAGCGTGACGAGGTCTCCGCGGTCGAAGGGCACGATGACGTGGACCTCGTTGCTCGGCGACGGGATCAGCGTCTCGATGCGCTCCATGAGCTCGTCGATCCCGAGACCGGTGCGGGCCGACACGAAGACGGCGTCCGGGACGAGACCGCGGAGCACGAGCAGCTGGCCGTCGTCCACGAGGTCGGCCTTGTTGAACACGACCAGCTCGGGGATGTGCCGAGCTCCGACCTCGCCGATGACATCGCGCACGGTGGCGATCTGGCCGGCAGGGTCGGGGTGCGCGGCGTCGACGACGTGCACGATGACGTCGCTGTCGGCGACCTCTTCGAGCGTCGAGCGGAAGGCCTCGACCAGCTGGTGCGGCAGGTTGCGCACGAACCCGACCGTGTCGGCCAGGGTGTACTCGCGTCCGTCGGAGGTCACGTTGCGGCGGACCGTCGCGTCGAGTGTCGCGAAGAGCGAGTTCTCGACCAGGACGCCGGCCTTCGTGATGCGGTTCAGCAGGCTCGACTTGCCGGCGTTCGTGTACCCCGCGATCGCGACCGACGGCACCGTGTTACGACGACGGTTGGCCCGCTTGGCCTCGCGCGCCGGCTTCATCGCCGTGATCGACTTGCGCAGTTTCGCCATCCGGGTGTGGATGCGGCGTCGGTCGAGTTCGATCTTCGTCTCACCGGGGCCCCTCGAACCCATACCGGCGCCGGCACCACCGACCTGGCCACCGGCCTGACGGCTCATCGACTCACCCCAGCCTCGGAGGCGGGGCAGGAGGTACTCGAGTTGGGCGAGCTCGACCTGTGCCTTGCCCTCTCGGCTCTTCGCGTGCTGGCTGAAGATGTCGAGGATGACCGCCGTGCGGTCGATCACCTTCACGCCGACCGCGTCCTCGAGGGCGCGACGCTGGCTGGGTGCGAGTTCCGTGTCGGCGATCACCGTGTCGGCGCCGAGCGCCTGGACGATGGACTTCAGTTCCTGGGCCTTGCCGCGACCGAGATAGGTGCTCGGGTCGGGGTGCGGTTTGCGCTGCAGGAGCCCGTCGAGGACGACGGCGCCGGCGGTCTCCGCAAGCGCTGCGAGTTCGCGCAGGGAGTTCTCCGCGTCGTGGAGCGCACCCTGCGGGTAGACGCCGATGATGACGACGTTCTCCAGCCGGAGCTGCCGGTACTCGACCTCGGTGACGTCCTCGAGCTCGGTCGAGAGCCCGGCGACGCGACGGAGGGCCTGTCGGTCCTCGCGGTCGTACTGCTCGCCGTCGTCGGAGCTGCCGCCCGAGGCATCACCCGTCTGCAACGCCGCGGCACCGCTGCCGAACAGGGTGTACCCGCTCGATCGGGACGCGGCGCTCGTGAGCACGCGCGCGACGACGTCGTCGGGATCGGTGGCCGAGGCGCCGTCCACCACCGCCTCGACATCGACATCGGTGTCGTCTGCGTGGTCCTGGGGTGCGTCCATCGGTGGTCTAGGCATCGCGTTAACCCTACTTCCTCCTGGTCCGGTACCGTTCCTGTATGTCGAACGAGCACTACTTCACCGCCGAACCCGCGAGCGAGTTGCAGCTCAAACCGATCACCGCACGTCTCGGCGGCGTCGACCGTTCGCTCGTCTCGGCGGGTGGCATCTTCAGTCCGGGTCACCTCGATCAGGGCACCCAGGTGCTGCTCGCGAACACCCCTCCTCCCCCGCCGGCGGGCGACCTCCTCGACATCGGCTGTGGCTGGGGTCCGATCGCCCTGTCGCTCGGGCTCGCGTCGCCGGACGCGACCGTCTGGGCGGTCGACGTCAACGAACGGGCGCTCGACCTGACCCGGATCAACGCGGAACGCCTCGGGCTCGCCAACATCCGTGCCGTCCTCCCCGACGACGTCCCCGACACGGTCCGCTTCGCGACCATCTGGTCGAACCCGCCGATCCGCGTCGGCAAGGACGAGCTGCACCGCATGCTGATGCACTGGTTGCCGCGGCTCGAGGACGAGGGTGACGCCTGGCTCGTCGTGCAGAAGAACCTCGGCTCCGACTCACTGCAGAAGTGGTTGCAGGAGCAGCTGCCGACGTCGTTCCACGTCGGACGTGCGGCCATGGCCAAGGGCTTCCGCGTCCTGCACGCCAGGCGTCGGGAGCTCCGTTCGGCCTGACCGGCTCAGGCCAGGGTGATCGTCCCGGAGTAGACGAGCGTCGCCGGGCCGGCCAGCACCACGTGCTCGCCGTCCGTGCCTGGCACCATGCGCACCCCGAGCACGCCGCCCGGCACCTCGACGCGCCAGTCGTTCGGAGCCGCCGCGCCCGCCCAGTGGCGGAACGCGAGTGCCGCGGCAGCCGTCCCGGTGCCACAGCTCAGGGTCTCGCCGCTCCCGCGCTCGTGGACGCGCATGCGGATCCGGGCCACGCCGTCGGCGATGAGCGGCTCACCCGGGACGACCAGCTCGACATTGGCACCGTGCGGCGGTACGGGGTCGAGCTGTGGGACGTACTCCAGCTCCGCTCCGTCGAGTTCGGCGGCGTCGGCGACCGCGACGACGATGTGCGGGTTGCCGACGTCGATCCCGATCCCCGGGCGGGCCACGGGCAGCCCCTTCACCCGGACGAGCGTCTCCCGCTCGTCGAGGCTCCAGCGGCCGAGGTCGACGGCGTAGCCGAGCGGGTCGTAGCCGACCATTCGGACGCCGGCGCGGGTGCCGATGGCGAGCTGTTCGCCAGGTGCCAGCTCCACGAGCCCGCTCTCGAGCAGGTAGTGCAGGAACACCCGGATGCCGTTGCCGCACATCTCCGCGACCGAACCGTCGGCGTTGTGGTAGTCCATGAACCACTCCGCGGCAGGGTCTTCAGCGAGCACGGCCGCCCCGGCATCGAGGTGCGCGGACCGGACGGCGCGGATGACGCCGTCGGCCCCGATCCCGAAATGCCGGTCGCAGAGCGCCGCGATCTGGCCAGGATCGAGGGCCTCCTGGCCGTCGGGATCGGAGAAGAGCACGAAGTCGTTGCCCGTGCCGTGGCCCTTCGTGAAGGAGAGTGTCGACGCCATCCGACCAGTCTACGGGCGCACTCGGTGGGCCAGCTCACTGGCCTCGGTGCTGCCGCCCTCCACCCAGGTGATCGCCGGATAGCGCTTGAACCAGCTGACCTGACGGCGCGCGTACCGCCTCGTCAGACGCTGGGTCTCGGCGATCGCCTCCGCTTCGGTGAGCTCCGACCGCAGTTGCGCCACCGCTTGGGCGTACCCGATCGCACGGCCGGCGGTGACGCCCTGCTCGAGGCCGTGCTCGAGCAGCTCGGCAGTCTCCGCGACGAGTCCTGCATCCCACATCATCTCGACGCGCCGGTCGAGGCGCTCGACGAGGACCTCTCGCGGCGTCGAGACCCCGATGACCTCGACCGGCCGCCATGGGACGGGGCGTTCCGGAAGCGCTGCACCGTGGCCGCGCTCGGCCAACTCGTGGACTTCGAGTGCGCGCACGACCCGGCGGGCGTTCGCCGCATCGATGCGGTCGGCGGTCGCGGGATCGGCCAGGCGGAGCCGCTCGATGAGCGCCGGGAGCCCCTCCTCCTCGAGTTCCCGTTCCAGGCGCTCGCGCAGGGCGCGGTCTCTCGGGGGGAACCGGAAGTCATGGATGACGCTCGAGACGTACAGCCCGGAACCGCCGACGAGGATCGGCGTCACCCCACGCGCTGTGAGCTCGTCGATCACCGCGCGAGCCGTCGGCTGGTACCAGGCGACGGACGCCTCCTCCGTGACGTCCAGGACGTCGAAGAGGTGGTGCGGGATCCCGCGCCGCTCCTCCATGGGCAGCTTCGCGGTCCCGATGTCCATGCCGCGATAGAACTGCATGGCATCGGCGTTGACGATCTCGGCTGGACGCCCCGCCTCGCGGAGAGCGGTCGCCAGCTCGAGCGACAGCGCGGACTTCCCCGTCCCGGTCGCTCCGACGACCGCGAGGAAGCCGGTCACCGACGTTCGCCGTCGCTCGGGTCGTAGATGGGCGACGTGGTCACGCCGACGGTCGGCGCCCCGATGCGCAGGCCCGGCAGGCCGAGCGAGACCCGGCCAGGCTCCGCCGCACCGGCCGGCGTCGGCACGCCGCAGGAGTCGGCCTGAGCTCGATCCCACGCGTCTCCGGCACGCGTCCGACGGACCCGCAGGGGTTCACCACCGGGTGCGTCGGCGATGAGGTGGAAGGACGCGGCCTCGGTGATGGTCACGGTCACGACATCGCCCGGTCGCGGCACCTCGGAGCCCGCCGGCACCTCGAAGTGGACGAGCCGGGAGTCCTCGGCCCGCCCGCTCAGTCGATGCGTGGCGTCGTTCTTGCGACCCTCGCCGACCGCGACGAGCAACTCCACCTGCCGGCCCACCTGGCGCTGGTTCTCCTCGAGACTGATGCGGTCCTGCAACGCGATGAGGCGCTCGTACCGTTCCTGCACGACGGCCTTCGGGACCTGATCGGGCATGGTGGCCGCCGGAGTCCCGGCACGGATCGAGTACTGGAAGGTGAAGGCGCTGGCGAACCGTGCGGCCTCGACCACGCGGAGGGTCTCCTGGAAGTCCTCCTCCGTCTCGCCGGGGAACCCGACGATGATGTCGGTGGAGATGGCCGCATGCGGGATCCTGGCACGGACCCGATCGAGGATCCCGAGGAAGCGCTCGGACCGGTAGGAGCGACGCATGGCCTTGAGGATGCGGTCGGAGCCCGATTGCAGCGGCATGTGCAGTTGCGGCATCACGTTCGGCGTCTCGGCCATCGCGTCGATCACGTCGTCGGTGAAGGCGGCCGGGTGCGGGCTCGTGAACCGGACGCGCTCCAGGCCCTCGATCGTGCCGGCCGCCCGCAGGAGCTTGCCGAACGCCTGACGATCCCCGAACTCGACACCGTAGGAGTTCACGTTCTGCCCGAGTAGCGTCACCTCGATGGCGCCGTCCTCGACGAGCGCGCGCAGCTCACCGAGGATCTCGCCCGGGCGACGGTCCTTCTCCTTGCCGCGGAGCGACGGCACGATGCAGAAGGTGCACGTGTTGTTGCACCCGACGGAGATCGAGACCCAGCCGCTGTAGCTGGAATCGCGTTTGGTCGGGAGGGTGGAGGGGAAGGTGTCGAGCGACTCCAGGATCTCCAGCTGGGCCTCGTCGTTGTGCCGGGCCCGCTCCAGCAGCGACGGCAGTGAGCCCATGTTGTGCGTCCCGAAGACGACGTCCACCCACGGGGCCTTCCGGAGGATGACCTCTTTGTCCTTCTGCGCCAGACAACCGCCGACGGCGATCTGCATGCCGCTGCGCTGCTTCTTGATCGATGCCAGGTGGCCGAGGTTGCCGTACAGCTTGTTGTCGGCGTTCTCTCGGACCGCGCAGGTGTTGATGACCACGATGTCCGCCTGCTCGCCGTCCGCCTTGATGTAACCGGCGGCCTCGAGTGACCCGCTGAGCCGCTCGGAATCGTGCACGTTCATCTGGCACCCGTAGGTGCGGACCTCATAGCTCCGCTGCCGACCTGACTCGTCGATCGCGGCGGGTGAGGCGCTGATGACCGTGGGCGTCTCGACGATGCTGCTCATACCGGCAGTCTACGCGCGGCCTGAGATGCCTCCGGTCAGCGGAAACTCACGCCGGAACGCTTCGACCCCGACAGGGCACGCGAGCACGCCTCACGGATGATCACCGAGCCGTATCCGCGTCTCGCGAGATAGGCCGACAGACGTCGCTCGGCCGTCGCCTGATCGAGGGAGCGCAGTTGACCGGCGCGCTTCTCGGCGACGACCAGCGCTCGTCGGAGCTCGTCGTCGTCGTCGATGGCTTCGAGGGCCTCGGAGACGATCGAGGCGTCGATGCGTCGCGAGGAGAGTTCGCGGCCGATCACCGCACGGGACTGCCCCTTGCGGGTGTGCAGGCTCTCGACGAGTTGACGCGCGAGTTCGGCGTCGTCGAGATAGCCGCGTCGGCGGAGCTCGGCGAGGACGTGCTCGACCTCGTCGGGTGCGGCGTCGTGGCCGCGGAGGAGTTCCGCGATCTCCCACTCGGAACACCCGCGGCGGGCGAGTCGTCGCACCGCGAGCAGGTCGAGTTCGGCCAGCCGGACCTCCGGATCGACCGGAGCCTCGACCTCATCGGCTTCGGCTCGGTCGTCTGCGTCGTCTTCCGGCGCCTCGACGGCCGCGGTCCAGGCGAGCGTCCGCGGGGCGGGCTCAGGTGGTGTCGTCGGGCTCGTCGCCGTGGGGGCATCGCTTGACACGTCGCGCGGCGGGGTGGTCTCCGTCTCGGTGCGCTCGGTGGGCGTCCGCCGCAACGGAGCGACGGGACGCACGACGGGCGCGGCCACGACCGGTGCGTCGTCGGTCTGCCCGACGAACCAACCGTCGGGCTCGGCAGCTGCATCGGGCGCCGGACGGCGCCCGAACAGCGAGGTCACGGGGCCACGTGCTCCGACGACTCGTCGGCCGGACCGGCGGGAGGGAAGGAGACGACCATGGTGACCTCGCTGTTCGGGGCGCGCGTTACGCGCTGCGCTTCGCGGCGGACTTCGGTGCGCCGGCGGCTGCGAGCTGCGGGGCTCCACCGGTCGCCGCCTCGAGCGCGGCGGCCTCGGCAGCAGCGACCTCGGCTGCGGCGGCATCCGCGGCCTTCTTGGTGGCGGCACCCTCGGCACCGACACCGAGCTTGCCGAGGATCCGGCGCTCGATCTCAGCGGCGATGTCCGGGTTCTTCAGCAGGAAGTTCCGGGCGTTCTCCTTGCCCTGACCGAGCTGGTCGCCCTCGTAGGTGTACCAGGCGCCGGCCTTCTTGACGATGGCGTGCTCGACACCGAAGTCGATCAACGACCCTTCGCGGGAGATGCCCACGCCGTACAGGATGTCGAACTCGGCCTGCCGGAAGGGCGGAGCCATCTTGTTCTTGACGACCTTCACGCGCGTGCGGTTACCCACGGCCTCCGTGCCGTCCTTCAGCGTCTCGATGCGACGGATGTCGAGTCGGACCGAGGCGTAGAACTTCAGGGCCTTACCACCGGCGGTCGTCTCGGGGCTGCCGAACATCACACCGATCTTCTCGCGCAGCTGGTTGATGAAGATCATCGTCGTGTTCGTCTGGTTCAGGCCACCGGTCAGCTTGCGCAGGGCCTGCGACATGAGGCGGGCCTGCAGACCGACGTGCGAGTCACCCATGTCGCCCTCGATCTCGGCGCGGGGCACGAGCGCGGCGACGGAGTCGATCACGATGAGGTCGATGGAACCCGAGCGCACGAGCATGTCGGCGATCTCGAGCGCCTGCTCACCCGTGTCGGGCTGGGAGACGAGCAGCGAGTCGATGTCGACGCCGAGCTTCTTGGCGTATTCGGGGTCGAGTGCGTGCTCCGCGTCGATGAAGGCGGCGATGCCGCCGGCACGCTGGGCGTTCGCGATGGCGTGCAGCGTGAGCGTCGTCTTACCCGAGGACTCAGGCCCGTAGATCTCGACGATGCGGCCTCGCGGGAGCCCTCCGATGCCGAGCGCGACGTCGAGGGCGATCGAGCCGGTTGAGACGACCTCGACCGGTGCGCGCTCGTCGCTGCCGAGGCGCATCACCGAGCCCTTGCCGAACTGACGGTCGATCTGGGCGAGTGCGGTTTCGAGGGACTTCTCGCGTTCAGCTGGACTTGGCATGGTGTGCTTCTCTCTGCTCGGTGTCGGGTGCCTATAGACTGTCGCCGCGTGTTCCGGGACCCGCTTCTGCTGAAGGTCGGGGCCCGAGGGCGACAAGGCGTCGGTCGTTCCTGATGTCTCCAACGGTACGCGCCACCACCGACATGCACCGGTGGACGGCTCGATCCGTGCAGAACGCACTCACGAATGATCCTGTGGAGGACACTAGCACCACTAGAACGGATGTTCGATACCGATCGGGCGGCGTGTCGAAGACCGCTTCGCCCGTGACGTGGGACGCGCTACGCGCCCGGCTGCAGTCGTCCGACGCCGTGGCGTCGCTCCTCCGGCACGTCGGTCGCGGTACACAGCGCGATCCAGACGTCGCGGGGCGGGACACCGGCGCGCAACGCCTCCTCGGCGGTCTTCGAGCCGAACTCGGTGAGTCCGAGGTCACCGGTGAGCACCGCTCCGTACGCCGCGCCGAACTCGTCGGCGACGGCCGTCCTGAACTCACTCAGCTTCATTCCTGCTCCTGTCCCTTCCTCCGTCGTCCGTCCGGACGCGGAAACGCCCCGGGAGAGGGATCCCGGGGCGTTCTCCTGCCGTGCTCGCTCGATCAGCGGGAGACGAGTTCGTCCAGCTCGTTGACCAGTTCGTCCGGAACGGTGTCCGGGATGTTCGGGGAGAGACCCTCGATGACCGCGAGGCGGTCTCCGACCTCTCGCATGATGACGGAGATGGGGGTGTCGAGGGCGTCGGCCACCGAGGCGAGGATCTCGCTCGATGCCTCCTTCTGGCCTCGTTCGACCTCGCTCAGGTATCCGAGTGCGACGCTCGCCTTGCTCGCCACCTGGCGCAGCGTGCGACCCTTCTGCAACCGGAAGTCCCTCAGCACGTCGCCGATCTCTTGACGGACTAGAACCACGTGACCCTCCCTCTGTGCTCTACGACCTCGTGTCGTACAGCGCTCTGCTTCTGCAACGCGGATTCACGTTGTCCCAGCTGATCGCCGTCTCGTTCGTGGATGGCCAACATTACAACCACCGTATGCCGAACAGTAACCAGGATCACTGGGCTTTTCTTGTGAATACGTCATCTGTAACGCGATGGAAACGGACGGTATTCCGCCGATCGGAGTCGGCGTTCACTCGAGTGCGCCGAGTTCGCGCACGAGGGCTTCCAACGCCAGCTCCACGGTCCGGTGTCGGATCTCCTGACGGCCTCCGTCCAGGGTGAGCGGCACCACCCGTCCACCCGCTCGCGTCACGATGCCGACGAAAACGGTCCCGACGGCCTGGCCGTCCTGCGGATCAGGTCCTGCGACGCCGGTCGTGGCGATACCGACGTCGGCTGGAAGCCCGTCGATCGCCAGGGCACGGCGCACGCCGTCGGCCATCTGGAGGGCCACCTCCGGGTGCACGGCGCCATGGAGCGCGAGGAGGCCGGCGTCGACTCCGAGCAACGAGTGCTTCAGGCGGGTGTCGTACGCGACCACACCGCCTCGGACCGTCGCGGAGGCGCCGGGGACGCTGATGAGCGCCGCGGCCAGCAGCCCGCCGGTCAGGGACTCCGCGACACCGATCGTCAACCGGGCGTCGATGAGGGCGTGGACCGCCGAGGCGGCACCGGCGTCGGCCGACTCGACAGCATCGGACGTCATCGCTTGACCTGCCGGTCGGCGCGCGACCCCCGGGCGGCGGTGACGACGTAGTCGATGCCGCTCGCGATGGTCAGGAGCACGGCGATGGTCATGAACACCGCGTTGACCCAGAGCACCCAGCCACCGAGGAGCACCCAGAACGGCGCGAGGGCGAGCGAGATCGCGACCGCCTGCGCGAGGGTCTTGAGCTTCCCCATCCACGCGGCGGCGACGACATGGTCGGAGATGACGATGAAGCGGTGGACGGTGATGCCGATCTCGCGCACGAGCACGACGATCGTGACCCACCACGGCAGTTCGCCGAGGATCGACAACGCGACGAGCGCTCCACCCGTCAGCACCTTGTCGGCGATCGGGTCGAGGATCTTGCCGAGGTCCGTCACGAGGTTGCGACTGCGGGCGATGTGTCCGTCGATGCCGTCGCTCGCGATCGCCACGACGAAGAGCAGGGCGGCCCACCACCGCAGTGCGCCGTCGGAACCGTCGTCCGCCAGCAGCATCCACATGAACACGGGCGCGAGCACGATCCTCGCGACCGTGATCGCGTTCGGGAGGTTCCAGTTCGAGATGCGCGGCGCAGCAGCCGACGCGTTCGATGCCGTCATGTCTACTCCCGACCGGTGAGACTCCAGGCGTCTTCGTCAGAACCGCCCTCGACCTCAGGATAGTCCTGGAACTGGGCCTCGACCGGGTCCGCACCGTAGCGGTCGGGCTCGACGCCGCCGGCGGCACCGACGACCGGGGCTGCCGCGGCGGCTGTCGAGGCCGCCGCCGCAGGGGCCGGAGCGGTCGGACCGTCGTCCTCGCCGCGCAGACGGGCCAGGACCCCCGGCAGCTGCTCGGCGGTGACGAGGACGTCGCGGGCCTTCGAGCCCTCGGACGGGCCGACGATCTCGCGGGACTCCATGAGGTCCATGAGCCGGCCGGCCTTCGCGAAACCGACCCGGAGCTTCCGCTGGAGCATCGAGGTCGATCCGAACTGCGTCGACACCACGAGCTCCGCTGCGGCGAGCAGGAGTTCGAGGTCGTCGCCGATGTCCGCGTCGATCTCCTTGCGCTCAGCGACGGCCTGGACGTCCTTCCGATACTCCGGCCGCGCCTGGTTCGTGACGTGTTCGACGACCCGCTGGATCTCGTTCTCGCCGACCCATGCACCCTGCACGCGGATGGACTTGTTCGCACCCATCGGCAGGAACAGGGCGTCGCCCTGACCGATGAGCTTGTCGGCGCCCGGCTGGTCGAGGATGACCCGCGAGTCGGTGACGCTCGTGACGGCGAAGGCGAGGCGGGAGGGGACGTTCGCCTTGATGAGGCCGGTGACGACGTCGACCGACGGACGCTGCGTCGCGAGGACGAGGTGGATACCGGACGCACGGGCCAGCTGCGTGATGCGGACGATGGAGTCCTCGACGTCGCGGGGGGCGACCATCATCAGGTCGGCGAGCTCGTCGACGACGACCAACAGGTACGGGTAGGGCTTCAGCACGCGTTCGCTGCCCGCGGGGAGGACGATCTCGTTGGCCACGACGGCCTTGTTGAAGTCGTCGATGTGCCGGTACCCGAAGCTCGCGAGGTCGTCGTACCGCATGTCCATCTCCTTCACGACCCACTGCAGCGCTTCCGCCGCCTTCTTCGGGTTCGTGATGATGGGCGTGATGAGGTGCGGGACGCCCGCGTACGGCGCGAGCTCGACGCGCTTGGGGTCGATGAGGACCATGCGCACCTCGCTCGGCTTCGCGCGCATGAGCAGCGAGGTGATCATGGAGTTCACGAAGACCGACTTGCCGGAGCCGGTCGAGCCGGCGACCAGGAGGTGCGGCATCTTCGCGAGGTTCGCGACGACATAGCCGCCGCCGACGTCCTTGCCGACGCCGATCGTCATCGGGTGGTTGCTGTTCGTGGCCGCCGTCGAGCGCAGGATGTCGCCGAGGGTCACGATCTCGCGGTCGGTGTTCGGGATCTCGATACCGATGGCGCTCTTCCCCGGGATGGGCGAGAGGATGCGGACCTCGTTGGACGCCACGGCGTAGGAGAGGTTCTTGCTGAGCGCCGTCACGCGCTCGACCTTGACGCCTGGGCCGAGCTCGATCTCGTACTGCGTCACGGTCGGGCCGCGGGAGAAGCCCGTGACCTTCGCGTCGACGCCGAACTGGTCGAGGACGCTCGTGATCGCGGCGACCGCTTCGTCGTTGGCCGCGCTGTGCGTCTTCGCGGGCTCCCCCGCCGCCAGGGTCCCCGCGGACGGGAGACGGTACGGCGTGTCGTCCTGGCCCTGCTGCGCCATCGGGCGCGCCGAGAAGTCGATCTGGTCGGGTGCACCGAGGAGCGCCGGGTCGAGGTCTTCGATGACCTCGGTTGCGCCGGGGATGCTGTCGTCGTGCAGACCCGTCTGCGGCTTGATCTCACCCGTGTTGAACCGTTTGACGGCGCTCTCCGCCGCTTCGAGGTCGCCGAGGAGCTCGGAGCCGAAGGCGTCGTGCACCGGTGCGGCTTTCGGCGACGCGGCAGGCGCGGCCACCGGTTCGAGCGGCGAGTCGAACCCGCCGGACGGCTTCTCGAGGCCGAGGAGCTCGGTCATGTTGTCGCCCATGAGCGGGTCCTCGAACGTCGGGTCGTCCTCGCGACGGCTCGTGTTGCGACGCCACCACGGCAGGGCCGCCGGCTCGTCCTGCTCCTCGTCGAGGTCGTCGAGTCGCTTCGTCCGCGCGCTCTTCGGCTCTGCGGGCTCTCCCTCAGGTGCCTCCGGCTGTTCGCCGAACATCCAGGTGGAGAACTGCCGCACGCGGGCACCGACGCGGTTCGGGGGCGTCTTGGTCACGATGAAGAGGCTGAGGAGGATCAGCAGCGAGATCAGGACGGTCGCGCCGATCGGGGTGATGATCGCGGCGAGCGGAGCGCCGAGGATCCACCCGAGGAGACCGCCGGCCTGCGCCAGCGCGGGCAGGCCCTGGCTCGGGTTCGGCTGACCGCCGTGGATGTGGCAGAGCGCCGAGATGCTGATCAGGAGCAGACCGAGGCCGATGCTGATGCGGCCGTTGTCGTCGACCGAGGCCGGGTGCCGGAACAGCCAGACCGCGAACACGATCATGATGACCGGGAGTACGAAGGCGAGTCGGCCGAAGAGGCCGCCGAACGACCATGCGTCGAAGGTCTGGGCGATCGGGTCGGCCGCGCCGAACCACTCGACGACGGCACCGACGACGGCCAGCAGGAAGAGCAGGAAGGGGAAGCCGTCGCGACGGTCCTCCTTGGCGATGCGCTCGGGACCGAGGGCGCGGACCGCTCCTCCGACGCCGTGCGCGAGACCGAGCCACATCGAGGTCAGCACACTGCGCTGCTCCTCGGCGGCCGGATAGGCGACGGTCTTCTGCTGCTTCGTCGTCGACGCGCCCGCCTTGGGGCCGGGCTTGGTGTTCGTCTTCGTGCTCGTTGTGCGCGACGAAGCGCCACTCGGCGAGGAAGCGCTGCGCGAACGGCTGGTCGAGTTGGAACGTGCGGCCATGCGTTCACGGTACTCGTCGCCACCGACGCAGCCCTGCAAGCTGGCGGGGTGTCCACGATCCGCGATCCGCCGGGCGGTCAGCGCAGATTCAGGACCATCGTGTCGCGGGTCCCCCGCCGGTCGACGGTCGCGAACCCCTCGGTGCGGTACAGGGAGACGGCGTGGTTCGCCCGCTCCACGCTCAGGCTGATGCGCTGGTACCCGGCTGCTCTGGCGAGCTGCACGGTCGAACGGAGCAACTGCCGTCCGACGCCCTGGGCGCGGTGGATCGGGCTGACCCCGAGGATGAGTTCGGGGACACCGCCCGCCACGTACCCGAACCCGGGTGCATCGGATGGGAAGAGGCGATACCAGCACGCGCCGACGGGCGCTCCGTCCTGCCCGACGGCGACGACCCCGGCGTCGCCGGGTCGACGCCAGCCGTGCACATACCGGGTGTGCTGCGCATCGGCGAGGACGGCGGACCGGGGACGGGGCGCGACGGCGTTCCAGTTCGCCGCCTCGACCATCATGTCGGTGAGGACGCGCACATCAGCCACCGCGGCTTCGCGGATCGAGTAGACCGCCATGGACGGATGGTACGCCACCGGTGTTTCGAGCAGATGACGTGTGAGGGGTCGCCAGAGCTCAGTACCGGATGGCGTCGATCACCTTCACGCGGACGGCGACGAGCGCCGGGAGGAGCCCGGCGATCGCCCCGACGGCCGTGGCGCTGACCAGTCCGAGCACCGCCGCCTCGATGGGGAACGGCGGGAAGTCCGTCACGAGCCCCTGACCGATGAACTGCTCGACGATCGGACTCTTCACGACGGCGACGGCGAGCATGACACCGATGACCCCGGCGACGAAGGTGGCGACGACACTCTCCATCATCACGGCGAAGAACACCCGCGGCGCGGTCGCCCCGAAACTGCGTCGGATCCCGATCTCGCGGATCCGCTGGCGGACGGTGACGAGCGAGAGGTTGATCAGCCCGAGGGCCCCGAGCAGGAGGATGAGTCCGGCGACGGCACCGACCACGAGCTTCAACGACAGGAGCGGGTCCTCCCCCGTCTGGCCGAAATCGTTGCGGAACACGTCGACGCTGTACGCGTCACCGAGTTCGGCACGCAGGTCGGACTGGATCCGCTGGGTGAAGGCCTCGGCGTCCGCGTTCGGGACCCAGAACTCGAACTGCGGCAGCTGACCGGGCTGGCCCATGCCCTCCTCGGCGCCGGCCACCGGACCGATGAGCGCCGTCCCCGCGGGCAGGATCGACAG
The DNA here is from genome assembly GCF_006065115.1 of Plantibacter sp. M259. Taxonomy (NCBI): domain Bacteria; kingdom Bacillati; phylum Actinomycetota; class Actinomycetes; order Micrococcales; family Microbacteriaceae; genus Plantibacter; species Plantibacter sp. M259. The sequence continues at coordinate 168,290 of NZ_CP040750.1, forward strand.
CTGCGGTTCGGTGTCCCACTCGTTGCTCGCGTACACCCCGACGATCACGGCTGTGACCGGGTGTTCACCGTGGACCGTGACCGTCGGGTGCGCCTCGATGGGCGGCGACCCGAGGCGCTGCCAGAACGCCGGGTTCACGACGATCGCGGGTGCGAGGCGGTCGCCGTCGTCCTCCTGGAACCAGGTGCCCTCGTCGAGTCTGATGCGGTGCATCTCGCCGTACGGGACGTCGACAACGGTCGCCGGCACCGCCACCGTCCCATCGGCGAACTGCACGTTGAGCTGAGTGCTGCCGGATTGCGAGACGTACCCGATGCCGTACCGCTCGGCGAGGTCGTGCACCGCCGTGATGTAGGTCTCCGGGTCGGGTTGCTCCGTTCCGGTGCCGTAGGCCGACGCCATGAGCGTGGCGGGTCGGCCACCGTAGCGTTCCTGCGACTCGGTCTGGGCCTGCGCCGCGAGCGACGACATGCCGACCATGCTCGTGAGGGCGCACACCGCGACACCGACGCCGATGAGCGAGAGGATGACCCGGCCACGATGGATCCGCAGCTCCTGGGCGGCCTCGACGACCGCTCCGACGATCGAGGTCAGGATCCTAGACATCCGCGGCCTCCAGTTCGTGGTCGGGGGTGAGTACGCCGTGGTCGAGACGGTGGTGGGTCGTCGCGAGGCGGGCGATCGCCCGGTCGTGGGTGATCGTCACCAGGGCGGCCCCCGTGGACGTCGCCACCTCGTCGAGCAGAGACATGACGGAGGTGCCGGTCTCGACGTCGAGTGCACCGGTCGGCTCGTCCGCGAGGATGAGCCGTGGCCCGCGGACAAGCGACCGTGCGATGGCGACGCGCTGCTGCTCGCCGCCGGACAGTTTCGTCGGCATCGCGTCGAGGCGGTCGCCGAGTCCGACGCGTTCGAGCATCGCGGCGGCGATCTCCCGGCGGCGCCAGAACGAGCGTCCGCTGGCGTAGAGGAGCGGCGTCGTCACGTTCTCGAGCGCGGTCCGTCCCGGCAGGAGGTTGAACTGTTGGAAGACGAAGCCGATCTGGGCGCCACGCAGTCGGTCGCGCGCACCGGAGCCGAGGCGTTCCGCCGGTCGTCCGTCGAAGACGAGCGACCCGGAGGTCGGCTTGTCGAGCAGGCCGAGGAGGTTCAGGAGCGTCGACTTGCCCGAACCCGATCGGCCGACGATGGAGACGCGATCGCCCTCGTGCACCTCGAGGTCGACACCGTCGAGGATCGTCAGCGGCGGCGCATCGGGGATCTGGACGACCCTGGTGACCCCGCGGAGTTCGAGGAGCGTCACCCGACCGACCCGTCGCAAGCCATGCTGCCGTCCGGGAGCGTTGTGCACCCCTCGGGCGCCGGTGCGACGGCGCCAGGGACGAACTGGAGCACCGAGTCGCCCTCGGCGACACCGTCGACGATCTGCACCTGCTGTCCGTCGTTCAGTCCGAGCGTGACCGGCCGTTCCTCCTGCGCACCGTCGGCGCCCACCACCCAGACGGTCCCGGTTCCGGCCGAGCCCTTGACCGCGGTCGTCGGGAGCACGAGGACGTTCTCGGCGACGCCGCCAGCGAGTTCGATCGTCGCGGCGAGCCCGGCGAAGACCCGGACGTCACCGGGCACCGCGCAGGTGACGGAGGTTCCGCCGGCACCGGGTGTCTGCCCGGTTCCACCGCCCGTCGTCGGCTCCTCCTCGTCGCCACCGCTCGACGGCGTCGTGACGCGGACCGCCGGACAGACGAACGGGGCCGGGCCGCCGTTGATGGTGACCGTCGCCTCGCCGGGGATGGTGAGCAGGCGGTACTGCTTGTCGGCGCTCAACGCCCCGGTGATGGAGAACGTGGCCGGCGACACCTGCGCCACCGCGTCGCCGATCTGGACGGACTGCCCGTGGATGAGCTTGACGTTGCCGAGGGTGCCTGCGACCGGCGCGGTCACCTGCACGTACCGCTCCTTGCCCTCCTCGTCGATCGTCTTGACGTCGAGGATGGGATCACCCTCCGCGAGGACGGCCCCCTTGGCGGCGAACACCTCGTCGACGGTGCCGGCGACGGTCGACTTCGCCGTGCTGGCCGGGTCGGCGACGACCTGGCCCTCCACCGAGACGGTGTTGATCACGGTGCCGAGCGCCGCCTGGACCTGTGGTTCCACGAGGCTCCCGGTCGGCTGCGTGGGCCCCTCCTCCTGCGGTGCGTCCGGGAAGAACGCGACCTTCACGAGCGCCACCGCGATCGCGGCGAAGACGAGCAGTTTCAGAATGGGGAACACCCAGGTGCGGACAATGCCCACGCCGACCTCCGGAATCCACCGCAGTCGGAGTGACGAGCGGCCATAGGGGATTCCACGGTAGCAACGCGGAAGGCGGCCGGACATCACCCTCGCGAATGATGTTCGACCGCCTCCTGGCGGGTGGGACCGAGCGGACCCGACCGGTGATCAGGCCTCGATGACGAGCGGGACGATCATCGGGCGGCGGCGGAAGGACGTGTTGACCCAGCGGCCGACGGTCCGACGGATCACCTGCGACAGCGCGTGCGTGTCGCGGACGCCGTTCTCCGCCGCCTCGGCGAGTGCCTTGGCGACCTTCGGCTTGATGTCGGCGAAGACCTTGTCGTCCTCGGCGAAGCCCTTCGCGTGCACCTCGGGGCCGGAGATGATGTGCCCGGTCTTCGAGTCGACGACGACGATGACCGAGATGAAGCCCTCCTCCGCCAGGATGCGACGGTCCTTGAGGTCGGCGTCGGTGATCTCGCCGACGGTCGAGCCGTCGACGTAGACGAGCCCGACGTCGAGCTGGCCGACGACCTTGGCGACGCCGTCCTTCAGGTCGATGACGATGCCGTCCTCGCCGATGAAGGTGTTCTGCGCCGGGACACCGCTGTCGATCGCGAGCTTCTGGTTCGCGACGAGGTGACGGTACTCGCCGTGGACCGGGAGCACGTTCTTCGGCTGGAGGATGTTGTAGCAGTAGAGCAGCTCACCGGCGGCTGCGTGACCAGAGACGTGGACCTTCGCGTTGCCCTTGTGGACGACGGTGGCGCCGAGCTTCGTCAAGCCGTCGATGACCCGGTAGACCGCGTTCTCGTTGCCCGGGATGAGGCTCGAGGCGAGGATGACGGTGTCGCCCGGGCCCGGCTCGATCGCGTGGTCGAGGTTTGCCATCCGGCTGAGGACGGCCATCGGCTCGCCCTGTGACCCGGTCGACATGTAGACGATCTTGTCCTCGGGGAGGTCCTTCGCCTTCTTGTAGTCGATGAGCAGGCCCTCGGGGACGTTCAGGTAGCCGAGGTCGGCTGCGATACCCATGTTTCGCACCATCGAACGACCGAGGAACGCGACCCGGCGGCCGTGAGCGTGTGCCGCGTCGAGGACCTGCTGGACGCGGTGCACGTGACTCGAGAAGCTCGCGACGATGACGCGGCGCTCGGACTTCGCGATGACCTGGTCGAGGACCGGCCCGATGGACCGTTCGAGCGGCGTGAATCCCGGCACGTCGGCGTTCGTCGAGTCGACGAGGAAGAGGTCGACGCCTTCTTCACCGAGCCGGGCGAAGGCGCGGAGATCCGTCAGGCGGCCGTCGAGCGGCAGCTGGTCCATCTTGAAGTCACCGGTCACGAGGACGGTGCCGGCGTCGGTGTCGATGAACACCGCGAGCGCGTCCGGGATCGAGTGGTTGACCGCGACGAACTCGAGGTCGAACGGCCCCAGCGCCTCGATCTGGCCCTCCTTCACCGGCAGGGTGTAGGGGACGATGCGGTGCTCCTTGAGCTTCGCCTCGATGAGCGCGAGCGTCAGGCCGGAACCGATCAGCGGGATGTCCTTGCGGAGCTTCAGGAGGTACGGCACGGCGCCGATGTGGTCCTCGTGACCGTGCGTGAGCACGACGCCGACGATGTCGTCGAGCCGGTCCTTGATGGAGGTGAAGTCGGGCAGGATCAGGTCGACGCCCGGCTGGTGCTCTTCGGGGAAGAGCACGCCGCAGTCGACGATCAGGATCTTGCCGTCGATCTCGAAGCAGGTCATGTTCCTGCCGATCTCGCCGAGTCCTCCGATGGGGATGACGCGGAGCGTCCCCGGCTCGAGGACTGGCGGATCGATGATGGTATTGGGCATGTAGCCCCCTCTGGTTTGTCTAGCGAGTCGTACCGGCGACCTTGGGCAGCGCGCCACCGGCGGCGGCGTTGCGGTCTGGCCGGAAGTTGCGGAAGTCGACGCCTGGGATGTCCTTCACCAGGTCGATCTCATCCTCGATCTGCGCGGCCTCCCACTCCTCCGGACCGACCAGCGGAAGACGTACCCGCGGGCTCTGGATCCGGCCGAGGCCGTGCAAGATGTATTTGGCGGCGACGGTGCCGGGGACGTGGGTCATGACCGCGCGCACGAGCGGCTCGAGCTGCCGGTGCGCGGCGGTCGCCGCGGCGAGGTCGCCGGAGTTCACCGCGTCGACCATGTGTCGGTAGGGCGTCGGCGCGATGTTGGCCGTGACGCCGATGAGGCCGGTGCCGCCGATGGCGAGCGTCGGCAGTGCGTTGGCGTCGTCGCCCGCGAAGTACATGAGATCCGTCTGGTTCATGACCCGGCTCACCTCGCTGAGGTCGCCCTTGGCGTCCTTCACCGCGAGGATGTTCGGGTGCTTGGCCGCACGCAGGATCGTCTCGTAGGTGATGGGGATGCCGGTTCGCCCCGGGATGTCGTACAGGATGACCGGTAGATCCGTGGAGTCGGCGATCATGCGGAAGTGGGTGAGCACGCCGGCCTGGGTGGGCTTGTTGTAGTACGGGGTGACGATCATGTTGCCGTCGGCGCCCGCCTGCTCGCTCTTCTTCGCGAGCTCGATGGCGTGGGCCGTCTCGTTGGAGCCACCACCGGTGATGATCTTCGCGCGCCCGCCCGCGACGGCCTTGCCGACCTCGACGAGCTTGACCTTCTCCGGGTCCGTCAGCGTCGAGGTCTCACCCGTGGTGCCGGTGACGACGATGCCGTCGGCCCCCGCGGTCACGACGTCGTCGATGTGTCGCTCGACGGCCTTCCAGTCGACCTCGCCGTCGGCGGTGAACGGCGTCACCAGGGCGACGAGGACTTGACCGAAGGGGTTCTCTGCACGCGACACCCTCTCAGGCTATCGGGTTTCCCTCTTGCGGGTCACCATCCGCACGGCCGTCACCTCGCGTCACACTGGCCGAGGGACCGGCACCCGGAACCTATGCTGACGGACATCATGTCCCCGCTGCCCGCCCTCTCGCTGATCCTCGTCCTCGTCCTGTCCACGACGGCGGTGGGTCTGGTCGTGCGTGCACGGAGCGGGCGTGCGTCGCACCGCACCGACGGGGACCGCCTCTCGTCGGCGGCACTCGGGACGACCACTCCGCTCGGCCGATCGGCCACCCTGGTGCAGTTCAGCACCGAGTTCTGTGCCCAGTGCCCCGGGACCAGACGACTGCTGCACGAGCTGGCCGACGGGGAGGCGGGCGTGGGCGTCCTCGACGTCGACCTGACCCACCGTCCCGACCTCGCGGACCGCTTCTCCGTCCTGCAGACGCCCACCGTCCTCCTCCTCGACCGCGCCGGGATCGTGCGCGGTCGGTTCTCCGGGGCCGCACGCCGTGCGCTGCTCGCCGGCGAGCTCCGATCCCTCCTCGGGAGACCAGCATGACCTCGAACCCTCCAGCACCACAGCCGACCGGCATCGACCCGCGCAGCCCGCGGTTCGGCGCGACCGTGACCGCCGTGCTCCTCCTCGTCGCCGTCTTCCTCGCGCTGACGGCGCCGCTCGCCGACACGCTGCCAGCGCGGGCCGGCCAACCGGCCTTCGTCCTCCTCGTCGTCATCGCAGCCCTGTTCGCGTGGGGCGCGTTCGCCGGGATCCGACGCCACCCGTACGGCGTCGTGTTCCGACGCCTCATCCGCCCGAGGCTCGGCCCGCCCGTCGAACTCGAGGCACCTGAACCACCGACCTTCGCGCAGGGCGTCGGGCTCGTGGTGGTCGCGATCGGACTCGTGCTGCACCTCGTCGGGTTGCCGGGATCCCTCGCCGTCTCCGCCGGTGCCGCGTTCGTCGCCGCCTTCCTCAACGCGGCGTTCGGGTTCTGCCTCGGTTGCCGCCTGTATGTGCTCCTCCTCCGCGCCCGCGTCGTCGGACGACAAGCGTGACGGTGGCCTGAAGCACCTGTCGACACCGTTTGTCGACGGGGTGACCGTCCAGGTCGATCCGGTTAGGCTGACCCCACGAACACCAGCGCCGATGCGCTCCTGCACGGCCCGACGATGGAGGTTGCACCATGGCGGTAACAAGCGAAGCCACGACGGTCTGGAACGGCACGCTCTTCGAGGGATCCGGGCACACGAGCCTCGACACCTCCGAGGCGGCCGAGTTCGCCGTCGACTGGAAGGCACGCTCGGAGGGCTCCAACACGACGACGACCCCGAGGAACTGCTCGGGGCTGCTCACGCCTCCTGCTACTCGATGGCGTTCGCCAACGAACTCACGAGCGCCGGATTCCCGCCGGAGCGCATCCAGGCGACCGCGGCGGTCTCCTTCACGCCCGGCACCGGCATCACCGGCAGCCACCTGCTCGTCAGCGCGGTCGTGCCCGGCATCTCCGAGGCCGACTTCGAGCGCATCGCCACGGCGGCGAAGGACGGCTGCCCGGTCTCGCAGGCGCTCGCCGGCATCCCGATCACCCTCGAAGCCAGCCTCGCGTAACCACCACCGTCCAGCAGCACGAGCAGGAAGGCGACGCGCATGCGCATCGTGATCGGCGGAGCCTCCGGGCTCATCGGAACGGCGCTCGGGCGCTCCCTCGAGACCGACGGCCATGACGTCGTCCGGCTCGTACGACGTCCGGGTCGTGGTGCCGGAGAAGCGGAGTGGGATCCGCTGGCAGGCGTGCTGGATCCGGCGGTCGTGAGCGGCGCCGACGCGGTCGTCAACCTCTCCGGCGCCTCCCTCGGCAAGTTGCCGTGGACGGCGGCCTACCGATCCACGATCCTCTGGTCACGACTCAGCGCCACCCGGACACTCGTCGACGCCATGAACCGGGCGGAGCAGCCACCGGCCGCCTTCCTCAGTGGTTCGGCGGTCGGGTACTACGGCGACCGTCCCGGAGAGACCCTCACGGAGGACTCCTCCAGAGGGGCCGGATTCCTCGCCGACGTCGTCGTCGCCTGGGAGGACTCGGCGCTCGCGGCGCCCGACGCCGTCCGCACCGTGCTACTCCGCAACGGCATCGTCGTCGACCTGGCAGGCGTGCTCAAGCCGCTGGCACCGCTCACCCGGTTCGGGGTCGCCGGTCCGCTCGGTTCGGGCCGCCAGTTCTGGCCCTGGATCGGGCTGCAGGACGAGGTCCGGGCGATCACCCACCTCCTGACCTCGACGCTCTCCGGACCGGTGAACCTGTGCGGTCCGCAGGCCGCCCGCGCCGACGACCTCATGTTCGAGCTCGCCAGACGGATGAACCGGCCCTATCTGCTCCGCGTCCCGAAGTTCGCCCTCAAGGCGCTCCTCGGCGACGCCGCCGACGGACTGCTGCTGAGCGATCAGCGCGTCGAACCTCGTCGGCTCCTGGACGACGGCTTCACGTTCAGCACGCCGACCGTCGAGCAGGCGTTGGCCGAAGCACTCGCCCGCGACTGAACGACGGGACGCCGCCGCTCCGGTCAGCTCCGCGAGAGCCGGATCGCCTGCCGGATGGCCTGCCGTGCGCGGCGGCGGTCTCCGGCACCGTCGTAGACGAGTCCGAGGCGGTACCAGGATCGCCAGTCGTCGGGAGCGGCCTCGGCCGCGTCGCGGTACTTCGGGAACAGCTCGTCTGCGGCATCGCGCATCGGCCGGCCGCTCTCGCGGGTCTCGACCTGCTCGGGCGGAAGGCCGCCCTCAGCCTCGAGGCGGACTCCGAGTCGCTCGGCGCCGACCCCGAAGGCGATCTCGCGCCAGAGCGCCCAGACGCCGAGGATCGGCAGGACGATGAGCGCCGCACCCATGGCGATGCCGACAGGCTCACCCGTGCCGAGGAGGACGACGGCACGGTACCCGACGAGGACGATGTAGAGGACGAGCAGGGCCGCGATGATCGCGACCATGACGCGGGTCTTCACAGGGCGCTGGCCGCCGCGGCTTGGCCGGAGACGTGCTCGGGCGCCCCCTGGGCGGGCCGCCGACCCGCCGGCCCTGGGCGATCGAGTCCGAGGTCGAGCAGACTGTCGAGACCGACGGTGACCCCCGGGCGTCGCGGGCGGCGACGAGGGCGAGCCGGATGCCCCGCTCGTAGGACGCCGGCGAGATCGTGTCGTGCGTGATCGTGACGAGTTCGTCGACACCACCGAACACGACCTCCTGGCGGGCGACGACACCCTGGAGCCGCAGGCTGTGGATCGGGATGCTCGAGACCTGCTGTCCCCTCGCCCGCTGGTCGGTGTGCGGGGCGGCGACCGGCCCACGGTCGCCACGCGCGGCCATCATCAGCTCGGCGGTGCGCACGGCGGTCCCGGAGGGCGAGTCCACCTTCGTGTCGCGGTGGGACTCGATGATCTCGATCGAGTCGAAGAAGCGCGCAGCGACGGTCGCAAGACTCGTCGACAGGACGGACCCCAGCGAGAAGTTGGGGATGATGACGACGCCCTGCTCGGGCAGCTCGGCGAGCCGGCGATCGAGTCGCTGGATGCGCTCCGCCGACCAACCGCTCGTCCCGACGAGCACGTTGATGCCCTGAGCGACGGCGTGGTCGACGATCCGCTGGCTGACACCCGGGACCGTGACGTCGACGACGAGGTCCGCCCCGTCCATCTCGCTCAGCTCGCTCGACGAACCGAGCGACGCGACCAGCTCGAAGTCGTCGAGTGAACCGATGATGCTGGTGAACAGTCGGCCCATCTTGCCGCTCGCGCCGGCCAGCGCCACTCGTGTCGTCATGCCCTCAGCTTACGTGCTGCCCGTCCGGGAGGAGGCGGGCCGCCCGACTAGACGATGTGCGGCTCGGGAAGACCCGTGCGGAGCTCCATGGGGAGGTGCGCGAGGTCGTTGTGGGTGATGAGGCTCCACGGACGCCCGGCACGCTGGTGCAGCACCGTCAGTCCGCCGTTGGCCTGGTTGATGCTCACCCAGCGCCATGCGGGCGCCTGGAGCGCTTCGCGGACGAGCCACCCGATGACGAAGTTGTGCGTGATGAGCAGCTCGTGATGGTCACCGCGCTTCGGCGAGAGGAACTCGGCGGCGGCGTCGGCCATCTGCGCTTCGCCCGCCTCGATCTCCGCCTCGGTGATCGAGCCGAAGAAGGGGTCGAACGCCGACGGCGTCTCCGGTGTGCGACCGCTCGGGACGCAGTCGAAGAGCAGTGACGACGGCTCAGGCGTGACGGCCGGCATCCGCTCGGCGATGATCTGGGCGGTCTCCGCGGCACGCTGCAACGGCGAGTGCCACGCGGCGGTCATCGGGACACCGCCGAGGCGCTCCGCGAGCAGCTGTGCCTGACGCCGACCGCGGGCCGACAGTGGTCCGTCGGGCAAGCCGTGCTCAGCGTGTTGCTGCTCGCCGTGTCTGACGAGATACAGGTAATGGGACATTCAACGCACCCCCGCGATGATCGGAGCGAAGGTGTCCTCGTCGACGGCTCCGACCGCCGACACCGTGATGGGCTGCGCGGCGAGGTGCTGCGCGAGCTGCTGGACGTCGTCCTGACCGACGGACTGCAGGCGACGGATGCTCTCGTCGAGGTCGATGAACTCGCCGAGGGTCAGCTCCGCTCGACCGAGGCGGCTCATGCGCGAGTCCGAATCCTCCAGCGCCAGCGCCGAGGCGCCGCTCAGCTGGCCGAGCGCGCGCGACAACTCCTCGTCCGTCACGCCGTGCTCGGCGAGCCGGTGGAGTTCGGCGAGCATGAGCTCGGCGACGGTCGCCGCCTTCGCCGTGGAGCAGGCGGCAGCGAGGCCGAAGACGCCGGCGTCCGAGTAGCTGCCGGCGAACGAGTACACCGAGTAGGCGAGCCCGCGCCGTTCGCGGATCTCCTGGAACAGGCGGCTGGACATGCCGCCACCGAGGATGGAGTTGAGCATGCTCATGGCGAATCGTCGCTCATCGCCCGCGATGAGGCCCGCTCCGCCGATCTGCAGGTGGACCTGCTCGGTGGGCCGGTGCACGACCGAGAGGGGCGAGCCGCCGACGATGGCAGCAGGAGCCAGGGTCCGACGCGCGACCGGCGCGGCCACCGCGTCCGCCGGCCAGCCCGCTTGCACGAGCGCCTCGGACACCTGGGCGACGAGCGCGTCGTGGTCGACGGCGCCGGCCGCCGTCACGATGACGTCGTTCGCGCGGTAGTTGGCTCGGTAGTGCGCCACGACGGCGTCCCGGCCGACGTCGATGATCGACTGCGGGTGACCGCCGATGGGACGCCCGAGAGGGTGCTCGCCGAGCACGCGCTCGAAGAACCGCTCGTTGGCGACGTCCCCTGGATCGTCGTCCATCATCGCGAGCTCTTCGAGGATGACCCCGCGTTCGTTCTCGAACTCCTCCGGGTCGAGCAGCGAGGAGGTGAGCATGTCGGTGATGACGTCGACCGCCATCGGCAGGTCGCGATCGCGCACCTTGGCGTAGTAGCAGGTGTGCTCCTTGGCCGTGAGCGCGTTGTGCTCGCCGCCGACGGCGTCGAAGGCGACCGCGATGTCGAGGGCGGAACGCGACGGCGTGCCCTTGAACAGGAGGTGCTCCAGGAAGTGCGTCGAGCCGAAGGTCGCCGGTCGATCGGCGGTCGCCGGTTGTTCGTCGCGGGAACCGACGGCCACCCAGTAGCCGATCGTCGCGCTACGGCTGCCCGGCATGTGTTCGCTCAGGATGCGCAGCCCGTTGGGCAGGACCGTCCGGCGGACGAGCGCGTCCCCGGATACGGTGAACGCGAGTTCGGGACGAGTGAGCGGAAAGTCGACGGCGGCGTTCATCACCCCAACCATACGTCAGGTTCCCGGGCGCCGCGCGCGAGCGACCGTGCGCAGGCGACCGCCGGTCGACTCAGCGCAAGCGACCGGAGACGCGGTCGAGCTCGAGGATCTGCCCGCGGCTCAGCCGCACGTCAGCGGCCGCGATGAGCGAGTCGACGTGAGCCGGCTGGGACGCGCTCGCGATGGGCGCGACGACGCCGGGACGTGACATGGCCCAGGCGAGCGCGGCCGAGGCCACCGTGCAGCGGTTCTCCTCCGCGATCTCGTCGAGGACGTGCAGGACCCGCAGCCCACGGCGGTGGAGATGGGTCGCGGCGCGACTGCCGCGGGTGCTCGGGTCGAGGTCGGAACGGGTGCGGTAGCGGCCCGTCAGGAAGCCGTTCGCGAGGGCGAAGTACGGCAGGACGCCGAGGTGCTGGGCCGTCGCGACGAGCGCGAGGGTGCTCTCGTACGGCTCCCGGTGCATGAGGCTGTAGTGCGTCTCGAGCGCGACGAACTGGGTGAAGCCGCTCGCCGAGAGGATCCGTGCCTCCATCAGCCGCTCGGGGGTCGTGTTCGAGGTGCCGAGGTAGCGGACCTTGCCGGTCTCGATCAGCCAGTCGACCGTCCCGAGGCTGTCGGCCAACGGGACGCTCGGGTCGTCGTCGTGGAAGGACAGCAGGTCGATGTGGTCGGTCTGCAACCGTTCGAGCGCCGCCTCGACCGCGCGGATGATGCTCACCGAGCCGAGACCCGGGTAGTCGGGGTGCCGGCCGATCTTCGTCGCGACGACCATGTCGTCCCGGTTGCGGCGCTTCCGCATCCAGTTGCCGATGAGGATCTCGCTGCGTCCGCCCGCGTAGCTGTCGGCGGTGTCCACCATGTTGCCGCCGGAGTCGTGGAACCGGTCGAGGATGTCCGACGTCGTGTCGGGGTCGACCGTCCACCCGAACACGCTGCCGCCGAGCACGACCGGGAAGACCGACAACTCGGAGTCGCCGATCGTGCGCCTCGGTGCCTCAGAGGGCTCGGGGTCCTGGACGGGCGTCGGGAAGGACGGGTGCGGGACGAGCTGCTCGGGACGCCGACTCGCGTCGTCGTCGACGCCGTCCGCTGCTCCGCCGACCAGAGAACTGCCACGGGTGCTCGACGAGCGCCAGAGGTGTGGCATCCTCTGCCCCTCTCTCGGTCCGCCGACCGGTGACGCGCTGCACCGCCGGGATCCGTGCGTGTCGCGACGGGCCGGTGCTTGCTCACCAGGCTAGAGGAGACCGGCGACTTCGGCTGGACGACATCACGACCGGGTGGCAACTGATTCGTAACGATTGCGGGAGTCGGTCGATCACCTCGGATCGACGGACACCTCGGCACGGGCGAGCACGAGTCGCGCGTGCCGCAGGAGCGGCTCGTCGACCATGCGTCCCTCGTGCCGGAACACGCCGGCGGCTCCCGCTGCGGCGTCGAGCAGCGCACGCGCCGCTGTCACCGATCGGGGGTCCGGGCGGTAGGCGGCGCGAACGGTCGGGACCTGTCCGGGGTGGATGCACGCGGAGGCGATACAGCCGACGGCGGCCGCGTCCGCCGCCTCGTCCGCGAGCCCGTCGAGATCGTCGATATCGAGGTGGACCGCGTCGATCGCGGCCACCCCGGCGGCTCCCGCGGCGAGCAGCACCGACGACCGCGCCTGTCTGACGACGTCCCGGTATCGCCCGTCGGCCCGCCGACTGCTCGTGCCGCCCAGGGAGGCGATGAGGTCTTCAGAGCCCCACATGAGCGCGACGACCGCAGGATGGACGGCCAACGCGGGTGCCTGCACGACACCGGCGGCGGTCTCGCACAGCGCGATGATCCGGACGTCCGGGATCGCGTCCACGAGCCGGTCGAGCGCCGCGGTCGTCTCCGTCTTCGCCAGCATCACCGTGCGATAGGCGGTGTCCGCGAGCGCCGCGACATCGTCGTCGAAATCGACGGTCCCAGCCGGGTCGACCCGGACGACCGTGCGCGAGGGATCGAGCGGATGGTCGACGATCGCCCGGCGGGCGGCCGGCTTGTCGGCCGGGGCCACGGCGTCCTCGAGATCGAGGATGACGGCATCCGCGCGCTCGGCCGCTTTCGCGAAGCGGTCCGGACGGTCCGCTGGGACGAAGAGGATCGCCGGCCCCAGGTCGAACGCCGCAGCGCCGGTCACGATGCACCCGAGCACTGGACGAGCGTGCTCCTGGTCGCGGTCGCGACGACGACGCCGTCCTGGTTCCGACCCGTGTGGAGCAGGGTGACGACACCCTCGCCCGGCCTTGACGACGACAACCGTTTGGCCGTCACGAGCGTCTCGGCGTACAGCGTGTCGCCGTGGCGCATCGGGTTCGGGAAGGCGATGTCGGTGAAGCCCAGGTTCGCGACGATCGTCTGCTCGGTGAGCTGCGCGACCGACAGCCCCACGAGCGTCGAGAGGGTCAGCATCGAGTTCACGAGCCGTTCCCCGAAGGGCCCGGTCGCAGACCACGCGGCATCCACGTGCAGTGATTGCCCGTTCATCGTGAGGGTCGAGAACAGGACGTTGTCGGCTTCCGTGAGGGTGCGCCCGGGGCGATGGCGGTAGGTCGCACCCACCACGAACTCCTCGAAGTACAGACCTCGCTGCTCGATCACGGGGCCGGACGACGTCTCGGACGAATCGGTCATCATGACCTCACGACGCGAAGCCGAGTTCTCGGGCGATGATCATGAGCTGCACCTCGGTGGTGCCCTCACCGATCTCGAGGATCTTCGAGTCCCGGTAGTGCCGCGCCACCGGGTTCTCATTGAGGAACCCGTAGCCGCCGAAGATCTGGGTCGCGTCGCGGGCGTTGTCCATCGCGGCCTCCCCGGCGACCATCTTCGCGATGGAGGCCTCCATCTTGTAGGGCGCTCCCCGGAGCATGCGCGACGCGGCGTCGTAGTAGGCCTGCCTGGCGGTGTGGACCCGCGCCTGCATCTTCGCGATCCGGAAGGCGATCCACTGGTTGTCGCCGATCGCCCGACCGAACACGACCCGCTCCTTGGCGTAGCGGATCGCCTCCTCGAGGCAGCCCTGGGCCGCTCCGACGGCGAGCGCGGCCACGGCGATCCGTCCACCGTCGAGCGCCGTGAGGAAGTTGGCGTATCCGCGCCCGCGTTCGCCGAGCAGGTTGCCCTCCGGTACCCGGACGTCCTCGAACCGCAGCGGGTGGGTGTCGGAGGTGTGCCACCCGACCTTGTCGTAGGGCGGTAGCGCGGTGAAGCCCGGCGTCGGGACCGGCACGAGGATCGATGACAGCTCCTTCGTCACCCGACCGTCGGATCGGACCCGCTCCCCCGTGACGGCCGTGACCGTCACGAGACGGGTGATCTCGCTCCCGGAGTTGGTGATGAACTGCTTCGTGCCGTTGATCACCCACTCACCGTCGACGAGCTCGGCGGTGGTCTCCGTCGCGCCTGCATCACTGCCGGCACGCGCCTCGGTGAGGCCGAACGCGGCGAGCGCCTGCCCGCTCGCGAGCTGCGGGATCCATTCCTCGCGCTGGGCGTCGGTGCCGTACAGGTAGATCGGCATGGCTCCGAGGCCGACGCCGGCCTCGAGGGTGACGCCGATGCTCTGGTCGACGCGTCCGAGCTGCTCGACGGCGAGGCAGAGCGCGAAGTAGTCCATCCCCCCGCCGCCGAGTTCCTTCGGGAACGGCAGCCCGAAGAGTCCCAGCTCCCCCATCTGCGCGATGATGTCGTACGGCAGACGGCGTTCGGTGTCGTACTGATAGGCGGCGGGCGCGACGACCTCGTCGGCGAACGCCTTGACCGTGTCGACGATCCGCTGGTGCTCGGGGCTGAGCTCGGTGTTCATGCTGATGCTCCGTTCGTGGGTGCTGCATCGGTTGGGGCTGCGTTCAGGTGGGCTGCGACGGGGTCTGCGGCGATCGTCGCGACCGACTGACGGGCGGCGACGGTGCCACCCGTGGCGACGTGGAGGGTGACCATGCCGTCGGTCGTGGCGGTGAGGAGGTGCTCCATCTTCATCGCTTCGACGGTGACCAGCGGCTGACCGGCGGTGACGGCGTCGCCGCTCGTGACGTGCACGGCTGTGACGGTGCCGGGCATCGGCGTCCGCACCTCCGGATCGACCGCCCCGGCCGCGGTCGGATCCCCGCCGGCTGGGAGCGCCTCACGCGTGACCACCTCCACCACACTGATGGCACCGTCGAGCGCGATCCATCGTTCGTCCCCCACGCGGACGGTCTCCAACGGGGTGCTGACACCGTCGTGCTCGAACCGCAGGGTGCCGTCCGACCGGCTGAGGACCGCGGCCCGGGTCGGTGCCGCGTCATCGACGGAGACGCTCGCGTCGTTGCTCGACCCACGCACCTCGATGCGTACGATGCGTCCGTCCTCGAGACGCAGGTGCTGTCGCGTCGGTGCTGCCGCGCCGAGGCGCCACCCACCCGGATCCGACCACGGCGTCCCGAGTCCGGCGGTCCGCGCTGCGGCCTCGAATCGTCGGTCGTCCGTTTCGGCGAGCGCCCCTGCGGTCAGGACCCGCTCGGACGTCGCGGCGGACGGGCTGTCGTCGAGCAGGTCGGCGATGAGACCGGTGTGCAGTCGTCCCGCGACGACGTCCTCGTCGGCGAGGAGCCGCCGGAGGAAGCCGAGGTTCGTGCGGACACCGAAGACCACCGTCGCCGCGAGCGCGGCGTCGAGTCGCCGGAGCGCGGTCCCGCGATCCTCGGCCCAGCACACGATCTTCGCGAGCATGGGGTCGTACCAGGGGCCGACGAACTGCCCGGCGAGGATGCCGCCGTCGACGCGGACGCCCGGCCCGTGCGGCAGACGCACCCGCTCGAGCACCCCGGTCTGGGGCAGGAAGCCGCTCGACGGATCCTCCGCGTACAGCCGCGCCTCCACCGCGTGACCACGCAGGACGACGTCCTCCTGCGTCATCGTCAGCGGTTCACCAGCGGCGACGCGCACCTGCCACTCCACGAGGTCGAGCCCCGTGACGAGCTCGGTGACCGGATGCTCCACCTGCAACCGCGTGTTCATCTCGAGGAAGGCGAACTCGTCGGGTCGGTCGTCGGCGACGAGGAACTCGACGGTCCCCACCCCTCGGTAGCCGACGCTCCGGGCGACCGTGCAGGCCGCCTCGCCGAGTCGCGCCCGCTGGCGGTCGTCGATGAGCGGCGACGGGGACTCCTCCACCACCTTCTGGTGCCGACGCTGGAGCGAGCACTCACGCTCCCCGAGGTGCACGACCGCACCGTGGGCGTCCGCGAGCACCTGCACCTCGATGTGCCGGGGTCTCGTGACGAACCGCTCGAGGAGGAGCGTGGCGTCGCCGAAGGCCGCCTCGGCCACCCGGTGCGCGGAGGCGATGGCCGATGGGAGCTCCTCGGCGCGCTCCACCACCTGCATCCCCTTGCCGCCGCCACCGCCCGCCGGCTTGACGATGAGCGGGAAGCCGATTGCGACGCCGGCACGGACGAGCGCGTCGTCGTCGAGCGAGGCGTCGGCGATGCCCTCGATGATCGGGACGCCTCGAGCCGCGACGTGGTCCTTCGCCCGGATCTTGTCGCCCATGAGGACTAAGGCGCGCTCGTCCGGTCCGATGAAGACGATCCCGGCAGCGGCGAGTGCCCTCGCGAGCGCGGGTTGTTCGGACAGGAAACCGTAGCCCGGGTGCACCGCCTCGGCCCCGGTCGTGACGGCGGCCCGGACGACGGCGTCGACGTCGAGATAGCTGTCCGAGGCCGGCGCGGGTCCCAGGCGGACGGCGCGGTCCGCGAGCCGGACATGAGGGGCGTCGCGGTCGGCGTCGCTGAAGACCGCGATGCTCTCGATGTCCATCGCTTCGAGCGTGCGGATCACGCGACAGGCGATCTCGCCGCGGTTCGCGACGAGGACGGAGCGGAAGGGACGCGCGGATGCGTGGCCCGGCCGGTTCGGTGTCTGGATCGTCATGCCGTCACATCCTGAAGAGGCCGAAGCCGGGTTCTGGCAGGGGCGCGCGGGAGCACACCTCGAGCGCGAGTCCGAGGACCGTGCGGGTCTGGGCGGGATCGATGATGCCGTCGTCCCAGAGCCGTGCGGTCGAGTAGTACGGGTTGCCCTGCTCCTCGAAGTCGGCGAGGATCGGCGCCCGGAAGTCCTCCTCCGCCTGGGCGGTCCACGCCTCACCGCGAGCCTCGAGCTGGTCGCGCTTGACGGTCGCGAGGACGCTCGCCGCCTGCTGTCCCCCCATGACGGAGATGCGCGCGCCCGGCCACATCCAGAGGAAGCGGGGATCGTAGGCCCGGCCGCACATGGAGTAGTTGCCGGCGCCGAACGAACCGCCGATCACGACCGTCAGCTTCGGCACCCGGGTGGTCGCGACCGCGGTGACCATCTTCGCGCCGTGCTTGGCGATGCCTCCGGCCTCGGCGTCACTGCCGACCATGAAGCCCGAGATGTTCTGGAGGAACAGCAACGGGATGCCGCGCTGGTCGGCGAGCTCGATGAAGTGGGCGCCCTTCAGGGCCGACTCGCTGAAGAGCACGCCGTTGTTCGCGATGATGCCGACGGGGTGCCCGTGCAGCCTCGCGAACCCGGTCACGAGGGTGTCGCCGTACTCGCGCTTGAACTCCGAGAAGTCACTGCCGTCGACGAGCCGCGCGATCACTTCACGGACGTCGTAGGCCGTCTGCAGCTCCGCCGGGACGACGCCGTACAGTTCCGTCTCCGGGACCACCGGCGGCACGCTCGGACGCACCTCCCACGCGCGCGGGTGGGGCGCCGGCAGCGTCGCGACCGCATCCCGGAGGATGTCGAGCGCGTGCGCGTCGTCGTCGGCGAGGTGGTCCGTGACCCCCGACACCCGGGCGTGGAGGTCGCCGCCGCCGAGCTGCTCCGGCGTCACGACCTCGCCGATCGCGGCCTTCACGAGAGGTGGACCACCCAGGAAGATCGTGCCCTGGCCACGCACGATCACGTTCTCGTCGCTCATGGCGGGGACGTACGCACCTCCGGCGGTGCAGGACCCGAGTACGGCCGCGAGTTGCGGGATGCCGGCCGCCGACATCCTGGCCTGGTTGAAGAAGATCCGGCCGAAGTGGTCGCGATCGGGGAAGACCTCGTCCTGCGTCGGGAGGTTCGCTCCCCCGGAGTCGACGAGGTACAGGCAGGGCAAGCGGTTCGCGGCCGCGATCTCCTGGGCCCGGAGGTGCTTCTTCACCGTCATCGGGAAGTACGAGCCCCCCTTCGCGGTCGCGTCGTTCGACACGACGAGCACGTGTCGTCCGTGGACGAGGCCGATCCCGGCGATGACCCCGGCGCCGGGGGTCGCGTCGTCGTACATGCCGTGCGCGGCCAGGGGCGCGATCTCCAGGAAGGGGGTCCCCTCGTCGAGCAGGCGGTCGACCCGATCGCGCGGCAGCAGCTTCCCCCGGGCGACATGCCGGGCCCGCGACGCTTCCGGTCCGCCCAGGGCCGCGGTCGCCATCGTCTGTTCGAGCACGGTCACGAGCTCCCGCTGCGCCGCCTCCTGCTCGCGGAATCGGGCTGAGGTGGGATCGGCACCGCTCGTGAGGGTGGGCACTCGGGCTCCTGTCGTCGTCGACCGTGAGTGCATTCAGTTACTCATCACTCACTGAAAGTGAGGTTACAGTTCATTAACTGAAAAAGTCCACCCCGAGGAGATCCGATGACCGGTCGTGACACGCCGTCCCCGAACCCGCCGCACCTCGGGCGCTCGGAGGCGAAAGCGGCACGTCGCTCCGCCCTCCTGCGGTCAGCGGCCGGACTGTTCGCCGAGCGCGGCTTCGCCGGCGTGTCGATAGAGGACCTCGGAACGGCCGTCGGCATGAGCGGACCCGCCGTCTACCGCCACTTCCCGAGCAAGCAGGCCGTCCTCGCAGCACTCCTCGTCGGCGTCAGTCAGGATTTGCTGGACGGCGGGACCCGCGAGGTCGAGCAGGCTCCGGACAGCGATCAGGCACTGCGTTCGTTGATCACCTTCCACGTGGCCTTCGCCCTCGACGACCCCGACGTGATCCGCATCCAGGACCACGACCTCGACAGCCTGGCACCGGACGACCGCCGCGCGGTCCGCACCCTCCAGCGGCGGTACGTCGAGCGGTGGGTGGACGTCCTCACGACGCTCCATCCCACGATCCCCGCGGCGGACCTGCGGGTCCGCGCGCTCGCGGGCTTCGGACTGATCAACTCCACGTCCCACAGCACCTCCCTCGGCAGGAACGAGGCCGGGACACCCGACCGCGAGGCGGTGCGCTCGACGCTCGAGCGGATGGCATTGGCCGCCCTGCTCGCCGCGTGAGGACGCGGGACAGGTTCAGTCGACGAGCACGGACAGGACGTTCCCCGCTGGATCGGTGAACCAGGCGATGTCCGGGCCGTTCCCGCGCATGATCCCCTTCGCGTCCGTCGGCAGGACGTCGTCCGGGTAGAGCTTCGTCACCACGCCCTGCGCCTGCAGCTCGTCGACCGCCGCGTCGATGTCGTCGACCACGAGGTTCAGCACCGTGAACGAGGCTGGTGTGTGGTCCGGCTTGCCGTAGACGAGCACCGACCCGCCGGCGGGGAGCGCCACGTCCAGGAATCCCATGGCGTTGTCGGTGACCGTGAGACCGAGGACGTCCCGGTAGAACGCCCTCGCCGCGTCGATGTCGTCGACCGAGAACCCGCTGAAGACATCCGTGTACGAGACCATGAGCCGCTCCTTTGCTGATTCCCGATGCGTACACGATGCACGATGCCACGTCGCGGTCGTCGCGTCCAGGCCCGAACGGCCGCCGGGGCGGGCGAGCGCGAGCGCCTGGACACGACGCTCACACCATCGTCAGGACCATCGCCGGATCGGACAGCATCGTCCCGAGGTCGACGAGGAACCGGGACCCCTGCTCCCCGTCGATGAGCCGATGGTCGAACGACAGCGACAGCGTCACGACGTGTCGCAGCGCGACCTGCCCCTCGAACTCCCACGGCTGGCGACGGACGGCACCGAGCGCGATGATCGCCGCCTCACCGGGGTTCAGGATCGGCGTCCCCGCATCGACGCCGAAGACGCCGACGTTGGAGATCGTGATCGTCCCCCCTCGCAGTTCCGCCGGAGCGGTGCGTCCCTCGCGGGCCGTGCGCACGAGGTCCGCCACGGCGTCCGCGAGTTCGAACAGGCTGAGCTCCTCGGCCCGTGCGATGTTCGGGACAAGGAGTCCCCGCGGCGTCGCTGCGGCGATCCCGAGTCCGACGTGCCCGTACTCGACGATCTCCCCGGCAGCCTCGTCCCAACTCGCGTTGACTGCCGGGGTGCGTCTCACGGCGATGCACACCGCCTTGGCGAGGACGGTCAGGATGTTGACCCGGTGGTCCCCGGTCCGAGGCGAGCGGGCGAGCGCGTCCAGCAGCGACATCGTCGGCGTCACGTCGACCGTCAGGAACTCCGTCACGTGGGGAGCCGTGAACGCACTGCTCACCATCGCCTCGGCGGTCCGGCGCCTGACCCCCGTGATCGGCCGACGCACCGAGCCGTCGGCCGCCGTGGCCGATCCTTCAGGAGTCCCGGCTGGCGCGACCCCGCTCGGGGCGGCGCTCTCGTCGTGACGCCCACTCAGGCCGGTCGCAGCGCGCTCGACCTCCTCACGCGCGATCCGACCACCGACGCCGGTGCCGACGAGCGTTCCGAGGTCGACGCCCAGATCACGGGCGAGTCGCCGGACCGGCGGTGTCGCGCGGGGCCGTGCACGCTCCGCGATCGGAGCGGTCTGCGCGGGGGCGGGTGCGTCATCGCCGACGGACCGGGCACGACGCCGTGGCCGTTCACCGCTCGCCGTGCGCGGGCCGTAGCCGACGAGGACCGGCTCGCGGTCCGCCGCCCCACTCGGGCGGTCGATCTCCGCCCTGTCGGCCTCGGGGGCCGACGGGGACGGAGCGGTCTCACCATCGGGCGCGAAGTCGACGAGCGCCTCGCCGACGAGGACCGTCGTCCCCGGTTCGACGTGGAGCCTCGTGACCACGCCGGCGGTCGGCGCGGGCAGTTCGACGAGCGCCTTCGCGGTCTCGACCTCGGCGATCACCTGGTTGAGCTCGACGTGGTCGCCGACGGCGACGCGCCAGGACACGAGTTCGCTCTCGGTCAGACCTTCACCGAGATCAGGTAGGGAGAACCGCTTCATCGCCGTCCCTCCCCACCAGTCGTCGAACGGGCATCGGCCCTGCCGACGGCCGAGGCGGAGGACCGACGCCCCAGTGCGCGATCCACCCCGTCCAGGATCCGGTCGAGGTCCGGGAGGAAGTGGTCCTCGAGCGCCGACGCGGGGTAGGGGGTGTCGAACCCCGTCACCCGCACCGGGGCCTCTTCGAGGAGGTCGAAGCAGCGTTCGGTGATCGAGGCCGCCAGCTCGGCTCCGACCCCTCCGGAGCGTTGCGCCTCGTGCGTGATGACGAGTCGCCCCGTCTTCTCGACCGAGGCCGCGACGGCGTCGACGTCGAGGGGCGCGAGGGATCGGAGGTCGATCACCTCCAGGTCGACACCCTCGTCGGCCGCAGCCTCCGCAGCCTCGAGCGCCATCTGGACGAGCGGACCGTAGGCGACCAACGTCGCGTCCGTGCCGGCGCGAACGGTCCGCGCACGGGTGAACGCGAGCGGATCGGCGGGGAGGTCGTCGAGGACCTCGCCTTTCGTCCAGTACCGCCGCTTCGGTTCGAAGAACAGCACCGGGTCGTCGCACGCGATCGCCTGACGGATCATGGTGTGCGCGTCCTGGGGGTCCGAACACGTCACCACGCGCAGTCCCGCCGTGTGCGCGAAGTACGCCTCCGGGGACTCGGAATGGTGCTCGACGGCGCCGATGCCTCCGCCGTACGGCACCCGGATGGTGACCGGCATCCGCACGGCCCCCTTCGTCCGGTAGTGCAGCTTCGCCAACTGCGCGACGATCTGGTCGAAGCCGGGATAGATGAACCCGTCGAACTGGATCTCGCAGACCGGGCGGAAGCCTCGGAACGCCAGACCGATCGCCGCTCCGATGATCGCGGACTCCGCCAGCGGCATGTCGACGACGCGATCGGCACCGAACTCCGCCTGGAGGCCGTCGGTCACCCGGAACACCCCACCGAGTCGGCCGATGTCCTCGCCGAGCAACAGGACCCGGTCGTCATCGGCGAGGGCGTGGTGCAGTCCGGTGTTGATCGCCTTGCTGAGGGTGAGCGTGGTCATCGGGCACCACCGTCGAACATCGCGAGGTACGAGCGGTACTCCTCGCGTTGCCGTTCGAGCCCGGGGTGGGCGGTGGCGTAGACCTCGTCGAAGAGCGAGAGCGGGTCAGGGGCAGGCAAGGCGAGGCACCCCGCACGGACCCGGGCGGCCGCGGCGTCGGCGACGGACGCGACGTGGGCTCGGGCCGTCTCGTCGAGGGCCCCCTCGGACTCCAGCAGACGCTCGAGCCGCGCGATCGGATCCTTCGCACGCCACGACGCGACCTCGCTCTCTTCCCGGTATCGCGTCGGATCGTCCGAGGTGGTGTGCGGCCCCATGCGGTAGGTGACGGCCTCGATGAAGGTCGGCCCGCCACCGGAACGTGCGCGGTCGACGGCGATCCGCATCGCCGCCGTCACGGCGAGCACGTCGTTGCCGTCGACCCGCATGCTCGGCACCCCGAAGCCCGGTGCCCGGTCCGCGATGGGGCGCTGGGCCTGCAGCCCGACGGGCTCGGAGATCGCGTACTGGTTGTTCTGGCAGAAGAACACCACGGGTGCCTGGAAGCTCGCGGCCAGCACCAGCGCCTCGTTCACGTCGCCCTGACTCGTCGCCCCGTCGCCGAAGTAGGCCACGGCCACCGCGTCGGACCCATCGCGCTGACAGCCCATCGCGTAGCCCGTCGCATGGAGCGTCTGGGCCCCGATGATGACCGCCGGCGTCGCCATGCCGACCGCGAACGGGTCCCAGCCCGACAGCGCGGTCCCCCGCCACATCGCCATCAGCTGGTCGAGTTCGACGCCACGGCAGTACGCGACGGCCTGTTCGCGGTAGCTCGTGAAGACGAAGTCCCCGCGCCGCAGGACCCGCGCCGACCCCACCTGGGCGGCCTCCTGCCCGAGCGACGGTGGCCACAGACCGATCTCGCCCTGCCGCTGCAGAGCCGTCGCCTCCGTGTCGATGCGGCGCGTGACGACCATGTCCTCGTAGAGCGCGAGCAGCTCGGCGTGACCGAGGTCGGCGATGAAGAGGTCGTAGAGGGCGTCCTCCTGACGGACGCCGTCCGGATCGAGGAGCTGGACGCACCCGTGGTCGACCGGGACCGGTTCGCGTGCATCACCGCCCCGCTCGTCGGAATCCTGCGGGAATTGGGTGTGAGTCTCCATCGACACGATGCACGCCGCCTTGAGTTCGGTGACCTCACGGCGGTGCCTCGTGAGCGATGCCGTGCCCTCGCGTCATCGCGAGGTGGTCCGAGGCTACGCCGGATCACCCTGGCGCTCAACCGTCGACACTCCGCGCAACGGCGAACGCCCGCCCCGCGGAAGCGGGACGGGCGTTCGGGTGCAGCTGGTGGGACCTAGCCTTCGGCCGGGGCCTCAGGACCCTCGCTGGCAGCGTCGCTGCCGTGCGTGTCGGCCTCATCGGCGACGACCGGAGCGAGCGAGAGCTTGCCGCGGTCGTCGATCTTCGTGATCTCGACGAGGATCTTCTGGCCGACGCCGAGCACGTCTTCGACGTTCTCCACACGCTTGCCACCGGCGAGCTTGCGGACCTCGGAAATGTGCAGCAGGCCATCCTTGCCCGGGAGCAGCGAGACGAACGCGCCGAACGCGGCGATCTTGACGACGGTTCCGAGGAACTGCTCGCCGACCTCCGGGTTGGTGGGGTTCGCGATCGCGTTGACCTGGGCACGAGCGGCCTCGGCCGACGGACCGTCGACGGCGCCGATGTAGACGGTGCCGTCCTCCTCGATGGAGATGTCGGCGCCGGTCTCGTCCTGGATCGAGTTGATCGTCTTGCCCTTCGGGCCGATCAGCTCGCCGATCTTGTCGACGGGGATCTGGACGCTGATGACGCGAGGCGCGGTCGGCGCCATCTCGTCGGGAGCGTCGATCGCCGCGTTCAGCACGGAGAGGATCGTCGTGCGGGCGTCCTTGGCCTGCTGGAGCGCACCGGTCAGGACCGAGGTCGGGATGCCGTCGAGCTTCGTGTCGAGCTGGATGGCCGTGACGAACTCGGAGGTACCGGCGACCTTGAAGTCCATGTCGCCCAGGGCGTCTTCGGCGCCGAGGATGTCGGTGAGCGCCGCGTAGCGGGTCTCACCGTCGACGACGTCGGAGATGAGGCCCATGGCGATACCGGCGACGGGTGCGCGGAGCGGCACACCGGCGTTCAGCAGCGACAGGGTCGAGGCGCAGACGGAACCCATCGAGGTCGAACCGTTGGACCCGAGGGCCTCGGAGACCTGACGGATCGCGTAGGGGAACTCCTCACGGCTCGGCAGCACCGGCACGAGTGCGCGCTCGGCGAGGAAGCCGTGCCCGATCTCGCGACGCTTCGGCGAACCGACCCGGCCGGTCTCACCGGTCGAGTAGGGCGGGAAGTTGTAGTGGTGCAGGTAGCGCTTCTTCGTGACGGGCGACAGCGAGTCGATCTGCTGCTCCATCTTGAGCATGTTCAGCGTGGTGACACCCAGGATCTGGGTCTCGCCGCGCTGGAAGATCGCGGAACCGTGGACGCGCGGGATGACCTGCACCTCGGCGTCGAGCGGACGGATGTCGGTCAGGCCACGGCCGTCGATGCGGATGCCCTCGCGGAGGACACGGCCGCGCATGACGACCTTCGAGACGGACTTGTAGGCCGCCGAGAACTGGGTGAGCACTTCGGCGTCGAGCGAACCGGCCTCGACACGCTCGGTGATCTCCGCCTTGACGCGGTCCTTGAGGGCGTCGTCGGCGTTCTGGCGCTCGATCTTGTCGGCGATCTGGTAGACGTTCACCAGTTCGTCGTGTGCGAGACCGGCGACCGCGTCGTAGCTCTCCTGCGTGTACGGGAGGAACACGGGGTAGGCCGCGATCTCCTTGGCCGCCTGAGCGGCGAGTTCGCTCTGCGCCTTGACGAGCTGCTTGAGGAACGGCTTGGAGGCTTCGAGACCGGCCGCGACGACCGCCTCGTCGGGCTTCGTGGCGCCGCCCTTGATGAGGTTCCAGCTGTTCTCGGTGGCCTCGGCCTCGACCATCATGATCGCGACGTCTTCGTTGCCGTTGGCGTCGGTCACGATGCGACCGGCGACGATGATGTCGAAGACGGCCTCCTCGAGCTGGTCGACCTTCGGGAAGGCGACCCACTGGTCGGCCTCGCCGGCCTGGCCGGGGATCAGCGCGAGACGGACGGCGCCGATCGGACCGGAGAACGGCAGACCCGAGATCTGGGTGGACATCGACGCCGCGTTGATGGCGAGGGCGTCGTAGAACTCACCCGGAGCGATCGAGAGGACGGTGATGACGATCTGGACCTCGTTGCGGAGGCCGGTGACGAACGACGGGCGGAGCGGGCGGTCGATGAGGCGGCAGACGAGGATCGCCTCGGTCGAGGGGCGGCCCTCACGACGGAAGAACGAACCGGGGATCTTGCCGGCGGCGTAGGAGCGCTCCTCGACGTCCACCGTGAGGGGGAAGAAGTCGAAGTTGTCCTTGGGGTGCTTTCCGGCCGAGGTGGCCGAGAGGAGCATGGTCTCCTCGTCGAGGTACGCGGCGATCGCGCCCTGTGCCTGCTGCGCGAGGCGGCCGGCTTCGAACCGGACCGTGCGCTTGCCGAACTTGCCGTTGTCGAGAACGGCCTCGGCGAACTTGATTTCTGGACCTTCCACAGGTCTCTCCTTCGTACGTGTGCGCTCCCGTCGAGTGACGGGCCGCGCGTCCCGAATGGACGCGCCGTCGAGCGCGGTCGTGCATGATGCAGCGCGCAACACAGCCGCAGTACTTGCTCAAGCCGCCCGGTCTTCCGGGACTTGGCTGGCCACCAGTAGAACACCACCCGCGGATTGCGAGGGATACACCACCGAGGACCAGCTTCCTGTCGGCTGGCTGTGCGCGGAGCGGACCATCACGGTCCGCCGTCGGTCAGCCTAGCAGAGGGGGGTTCGGCGATCCCCGGAACGACACGGATCCTCAGGTGATGGGCGGGGTGCCAGGGGCGTCCGGAGACGCCGCGCGCCGGCGGTCGCGTCCCCAGGACACGAGCAGGAGGAGCATCGCGACGGCCGCTCCGAGGAGGGTGTCGAGCACGCGCTCCCCCACGATCGCGAGCACCGGCTGCGTCGACGAGGACGTGCTGATGATGAGCACGAGCGGCGTGATGAAGACGAGCGCCAACGCGTAGTGCCGGATGACGACGAGCTCGATCGTGAACTGCAGGGCGGCCAGCACGAGGGCGAGCACGTAGCCGTGCGGCTGCAGCGAGGCCACGGCGAGGAAGATCCCCGCTCCGACCACCGTCCCGAGCACGCGGTGCACGCCGCGTGTCGCGCTCAGGGTGCGCGAGTGCCCGACGCTGAGGATCGCGACGGCGGACCCGGCGATCCAGTACCCGTGACCGAGGCCGAGGACCGCTCCGAGGACTGCACTGATCGCGAGCGCGACCGTGAGGCGTGTCGCGATCCGGCGGTCGGTCGCGGTCAGCCGGTACTCGGGGAACAGCACACGCATCGGCGTCGGCTTCCCCGCGCTGCGGCGGACGGACGGCACGAGCAACGGCACGACGACCACCAGGGAGGCGAAGGCGGAACCGGCCGCCACGAGCAGGATGACCAGTCCGCCGTCGAGCCCGGCGCCGCCGATCGGGACGGGCGCGGTCAGGTGGCCGGCGATGCCGAACACGAGGATGAAGAACAGCGCGCCCGGAGGGCCGAGGACGATGCCCTGCACCAGCCAGATCACCACCGACCCGACGACGATGAGGCCGATCGCGGTCAGCGGCCGAGAACCCGACATCGCGACACCCAGCGCCGCGGCCGTGACGAGTCCTGCTCCGATGAGCGGCAGCACCCGCAGACGGTCCCGGCGGCTGAGGGGCGCGCAGTAGAGCGCGGTGAACGCCCCGAGGCCGGTGAGCAGGCCGAGCGGCGTGAGTCCGAAGAACGTCGCGACCGCGACCGGCACGGCCATCGCGATGGCCGCGGTCAGCGCGGCGGGCCAACGCTTCGGCGAAGGCGCGAAGCTGATCAGCGAGGTCTTCAGACCGCGTTCAGCCATCCGGTCCTCCGCTCTCGTGCAACCATCCAACGCTACGCCATCCTGAGCCCGGGGCCCGGGCCCCGTCGTCGCGCGGGCCGCCCCGGGCTACGCTGGTGCGGACCCCAGGAGGTGACGTTGACGCATCCCGCGCCGGCAGCCGCTCGCCCGAAGCAGCGCGTCCCGTTCTGGGACAACGCCCGTTTCGCGTGCATCACGCTCGTGGTCATGGGCCACGCGATCCAGCGCCTGACCTCCGAGTCCGACCCCGCGCTCGTCGTGTACCTGTTCCTCTACGCCTTCCACATGCCGGCGTTCGCCATCATCAGCGGGTACTTCTCGAAGTCGGCCCCTCCCGGACGACGACAGATGCGTCGGGTGATCACGGACATCCTCCTGCCCTACCTGATCATGGAGGGGATCTGGTCCCTCGTGCAGTTCCTCGTCGAGGGCAAACGCGCGTTCAACCCGACCCAACCGTCGTGGACCCTCTGGTTCCTCCTCGCGCTCGGCATCTTCCGCCTCGTCCTGCCCTATCTCGCGCTCCTGCGTTGGCCACTGCTCTGGAGCGTGGTGATCTCGATCGGCGTCGGCTACCTCGACAACGTCGACAGCACGTTCTCGCTCTCGCGCGCACTCGGGATCCTCCCGTTCTTCGTGCTCGGGTGGCAGATCAACCGGTGGAGGCTCGTGGACCGCTGGCGGCTCGTCCGCACGAGGGCCTGGTGGATCCGGATCGCCGCCGCCGCCGTCCTCATCGCGTGGGCGGTCGTCCTCGTCGTCGGGATCGACCTGTGGCGGCGGATCGACCTGCGCTACTGGTTCTTCTACGACCGGGGGTACACCGCGCTCGGCAACGAGGACGGGACGGGCGGCCTGGTGCGACTCGCGGCGATCCTGCTGGCCGTCGTCCTCACCGCGGCGTTCTTCGTGCTCGTCCCCCGCGGCCAGTCGTGGATCACCCGGTACGGCCAGTCGACGATGTACGTCTACCTGCTGCACTCCTTCGTGCTCTACCCGCTGCGCGAATCGGGCGTCCTCACTGACACGGGCAACCCGGACCTCGTGCTCGTCGGCCTGCTGGTGCTGTCGGTCCTGATCGTCGTCGTGCTGTCCAGCGGACCCGTGCGCCGCATCACGAGACCGCTCATCGAACCCCGCGCGGCGTTCATCTTCAGTCGCAAGCGGGCCTTCGACCCGGAGCCCCCTCGGAGCGACCCGACCGGGTCGCGCCGCGACGTCACGAGGTGACGAGGACGACCTTCCCGCGGACGTGACCGTCGATGAGGTGGCGGTAGGCGTCGACGACCCGCTCGATGGGCCACACGCTGTCGATGGGGAGGACGATCTCACCCCGCGCGATCGACTCGCCGAGCGCGGCCAGCTCGTCGAGCGTCGCGTCCTGTCCGCCGACGCCGCGGAACCCGTGCTGGGCGGCGAACGGTCGGTCCGCGATCGTGTTGACCCGCTCCGGCGCGACGCCGAGGTCGCGCGCCAGCTCGAGGGTCGGCCGGCCGTGCGTGTCGATGACGGCGGTGATCCCGCCAGGGGCCGCCTCGAGGACACGCTCGCGCAGGCCGTCGCCGTACTGGACGGGGATGATGCCGAGACCGCGGAGGAACTCCTGGTTGGCCGCGCCGGCGGTGCCGAGCACGACCGCGCCGGTCCGTCTGGCGAGCTGCGCCGCGAGCACGCCGACCCCGCCGGCCGCAGCACTCACGAGCACCGTGTCCGGCTGCTGGACGCCGACGGCGGCGACCGACGCGATCGCCGCGCGTCCCGCGATGTCGAGGGCGCCGGCCTGCTCGATGGTGAGCCCGTCCGGCACGTGATGGAGGATGCCGGCCGGAGCGATGAGGAAGTCCGCCTGCGCGTGGAACCGGTGTCCGCCGTAGACGTGGTCGCCCGTCGCGAATCCCTGGACACCGCTCCCCACGCCGTCCACCACCCCGGCGAAGTCGTTGCCGTTCCCGCTCGGGACGTCCCGTCCGAAGGAGGCGAGTGCTTCGGGTGATGCCGCGAGCTTGTGGTCGACGGGGTTGAGGCCTGCGACGAGAACACGGACTCGGACCTCGTCGTGGCCGGGCACCGGGATGTCGCCCTCGACGAGGTGGAACACCTCGGGGCCACCGAACCGGTCGAACCGCACGAACCTCGCCATGATGCCTCCTCAGCCGGCTTCCGCCGACCTCCATGCTCACACGCTTCCCGGGCGAGGACCACCCTGGCCGCAGAGGACGTCACGCGCCGTTCACCCGGCCGAGCGAGAATCACGGGCATGGCATGGGTCGATGAGCTGCAGACGGCGATCACGGCGTGGTTGCTCGAGATCGCCGCGTCGGGCTGGGTGTTCCCGGCGCTGTACCTGCTGACGGTCGCCGACGCCTTCCTGGTCGTCCTGCCGAGCGAAACCGCGGTGACGGCGCTCGGAGCGATCTCGGTGTCGAGCGGCTCGCCGGACCTCGCCCTCCTCATCGGCGTGGCCTGGGCGGGCGCCGTGACCGGCGACGTGTCCTGCTACCTCCTCGGACGACGGATCGGGACCACACGGTTCGCCTGGATGCGGCGCCCGCGGGTCGCGGGCGCGATCGGACGTGCGGGCGTCGCGCTCGAGCGCCGCGCCGCTGCCGCCATCCTCACCGCGCGCTACATCCCGTTCGCGCGCATCGCGGTCAATCTCGTCGCCGGGGCGAGCGGCCTCCGCCCCCGTCGGTACCTTCCGATCACCGTCCTCGCAGGGCTCGCCTGGGCACTGTGGAACGTGGGCGTCGGAGCCGTCGTCGGCCGGTTCCTCCCGGATCAGCCGGTACTCGCGACCGCCGTCTCGATCGTCGTCGCCGTCGGCCTGGGCGTGACCGTCGACCGGATCAGCGCAGCCCTGGCCGCACGACGGCGACGGACACGGGCCTCACTCGACGAGCTCGCCCCGCGCCTTCTTGCCGACGATGGAGTGCCGGCGGCTGTAGGCGAAGTAGATGATGAAGCCGAGCGCCAGCCAGACGAGGAACCGCACCCAGGTGAGCGTCGTCAGGTTGAGCATGAGCCAGACGCAGAGCACCGCTGAGAGGATCGGGAGGAACGGCGACCACGGGACGCGGAACGCGCGCGGCAGCTTCGGGTACTTCTTCCGCAGCACGATCACGGCGATGCTGACGAGCACGAACGCGGAGAGCGTCCCGATGTTGATCATCTCCTCGAGGATGCCCACGTCGGTCAGGCCGGCGATCAGCGCGACGAGCGCGCCGACGATGAGCTGCACCCGCACGGGTGTCTTGCGCTTCTCGGAGGTGACACTGAGCGAGCGCGGGAGCAGGCCGTCGCGGCTCATGGCGAAGACCACGCGAGCGAGGCCGAGCAGGAGCACCATGATGACGGTCGTCAGGCCGGCGAGGATGCCGATCGAGATCACCTGCGCCGCCCAGTCAGCGCCCACTGCGATGAACGCCGTCGCGAGCGAGGGGTCCTCGGCCTCGGCGAGCGTCGTGTACGGCACCATGCCGGTGAGGACGAGGCTCACGCCGACGTAGAGGACGGTCACGATGGCGAGGCCGCCGAAGATACCGCGCGGCAGGTTGCGCTGCGGGTTCTTGACCTCCTCCGCGCTCGTGGCGACGACGTCGAACCCGATGAAGGCGAAGAAGACGAGTGAGGCACCGGCGAGCAGACCGAAGACGCCGTACTGCGCGGGCGCGGCCCCCGTCATGAAGGAGAACAGCGACTGCGACCAGGCGTCGGACGCCCCGCCCTTCGTGGGGACCTCGTCGGGGATGAACGGCGTGTAGTTCGCCGCCTTGACGAAGAAGGCGCCGACGACGATGACGAAGATGACGATCGCGACCTTGATGATCGTGAAGACGCTCGCGACACGCGAGGACAGCTTCGTCCCGAGGACGAGCAGGGTGGTGAAGATCGCGACGATGACGAACGCGCCCCAGCTGACCTTGAGCCCGAAGACGTCGAGCTCGCTCGGAACGTCCCAGCCCCAGAGCAGGAAGACGTTGCTGAGGTAGATGCCCCAGTACTTGGCGATGACGGCCGCCGCCGTGAGCATCTCCAGGATGAGGTCCCACCCGATGATCCACGCGAGGAGCTCACCGAGGGTGGCGTAGGTGAACGTGTAGGCGGAGCCGGCGACGGGCACCGTCGAGGCGAACTCCGCGTAGCACATGATGGCGAGGGCACAGGTGACGGCCGCGAGGATGAACGCGAGCGACACGGACGGGCCCGCGTAGTTGCCCGCGGCCTTGGCGCCCACGGAGAAGATGCCGGCGCCGACCGCGACCGCGACACCCATGATCATGAGGTCCCAGGTGCCGAGGGTGCGCTTCAGACTGCGCCCTTCGACGCTGGAATCCGCGAGGGAGTCCTCGATGCTCTTCGTCCGCCAGATGCTCATGGTGCTCCTTGCCGTGGTGCGGTACCTCGCGGCCTCGCTCGAAGCCGACTCTCGACCTTGCCAGATGAGCAGGCTGAGGTCGAGTCGCAGATGGGATGTTCTCCAGCTGCCGGGTTCCTGGTACAACACGAACGGGCCGCCATCCCGGAGGATGACGGCCCGTCACGAAGAAGCTCGCGGTGTCAGCGCCCTTCGACAGGCTCAGGGACCGTGGGTCTCGTGAGCTGGCGGAGGGTTCAGAGTGCTGCCTAGCGGCGGAGTCCGAGGCGCTCGATCAGCGAGCGGTAGCGCTCGATGTCGACGGCCTGGAGGTAGCCGAGGAGACGGCGACGCTGTCCGACCAGGAGCAGCAGGCCACGACGCGAGTGGTGGTCGTGCTTGTGCTCCTTGAGGTGCTCGGTGAGGTCCTTGATGCGGCGGGTCATGACCGCCACCTGGACCTCGGGGGATCCGGTGTCACCTGGGTGGGTTGCGTACTCTTCGATGATCGCCTTCTTACGGTCTCCTTCAAGCGCCATAGTGGTGATCCCCTCTCTGTTCGTTGCGCGGTGCCCGTCGCCTGATGCGTGGGCTCTCTTGATCCGCGGCCGTTCGACGGCAACCTTGTGATTCTAGCAGGTTCAGAGCGTGGGAGGTTCGCGGTGCGTCGAGCGCCGCTTCGCGTTGGCCCGTTCCTCCGCTTCGCTGGCTGCAACCCGGCGTCGGCGACGCAGCACGAGGATGAGGGCGAGCGCGATGAGGTCCAGGATCAGGAAGGCAAGGAGCAGCCAGACCCAGAGCGGCGGTCCGGCACCGGCGTTCGGCGCGGGCTCCGCTGCCGCCTCCGCAGCCTCGGCCGTCGTCGTGGAGTCGTAGACGAGCCGGACCGGGTCGCCGAGCGTGGCCCCGCCGTCGGCGTTCGTCGACACGAGGGCGAGGGTGATGTCGTACTCCCCCGCGTCCGCGCCGCGAAGCCACTGGGTCATGTTGATCCTGGTGGACCATCCGCCGTCGCTCCCGATCGCGATCGGCTGACCGTCGAAACGGAACTCGGTCGCCCCCGTCCCGCCGGTGGACTGCAGGTCGCACGACCCGTCATCGGCGGTGGAGCTGCTGAAGCAGGCCTTCGCCGAGTCGTAGAGGTCGATCGAGCGCCAGTAGGACAGCACGACGTCGGCGCCCGCGTCGGCGGTGCCGGTGACATCGAATCCGCTCACCTGTTCGCCGTCCAGGGTGTAGTCGACGCGGTAGACGGTGTCGCCGTCGGTCGGGCTCTCGATCGTGCCGGTGCCGGCGGCTGACGCGGGAGCTGACGCGGCGAGCGGCAGGACGACGGATCCGGCGCCGAGCGACACCGCCACCACGGCGAGCGCCGCGGCACGAGCGGCACGCTGCAGCAGCGAACCGAGTCGACGCGCTCCGGGGATCACCTGGCCACCACTCCCTCCGGCGACGCCGGACGGCGACGCACGCCACCAGTATCCCAAAGACCGGGGCGCTGAGCCTGGGAACGACGGAGGCGGGGACCGCACCTGGCGGTCCCCGCCCGCATCGGGGCGATCGGACGGAGTCGTCCGATCAGGCCCCGAGACCGCCGAGCAGCTCGGAGAACGGGCGATCGAGCGCGAACGGGTCGTCCAGGCGCCCGGAACGGTCCGAGGCCGCCACGAGTGCGCTCAACTCGCCGGCCGCGCGGTCGATCCGCGCCGGCAGGGCGCTGACCTGCGCGTCGCCCGACCCCCAGTCCTCGGAGGCCGCGAACACGGCGGTCGGCACGGTCACCGCCCGCAGGTAGGCGAACAAGGGACGCACGGCGTATTCGAGGGCGAGCGAATGCCTGGCCGACCCACCCGTCGCACCGAGGACGACGGGCACCCCGGTCAAGGCGGTCGGCTCCACCACGTCGAAGAACGACTTGAACAGGCCGGAGTAGCTGGAGGAGAAGATCGGCGTCACCGCGATCACGCCGTCGGCGGCCGTCATCGCTTCGATCGCTTCGGACAACCGTGGACTGGGGAACCCGGTCAGCAGGTTGTTCGTGATGTCCTGCGCGAGGTCGCGCAGCTCGATCGACGTCGTCCGGGCCTCGTACCCGTCCTGTTCGAGGCGTGCCACGGTGGCGTCGCGGAGGCGGTCGGCGAGGAGGCGTGTCGACGACGGTTGACTGAGACCGGCCGACACGACGGCGAGCGTGCGCTTCGCGGTCATCGGGTCGCCCCGACCGCCGCCGCGCCGAACGCCGATCCAGATGCGACCCGGCTCGTCTCGACCGAACCGGAGCGCGACGCGAGTTCGGCCTCAGCGGCCGCGACCATCGACGCGTGCGTCGGCGCCTCCGGCACGTCGGCCGGACGGTCCTTCGCGAACTCCTTGCGCAGCACCGGCACGACCTCGCCGCCGAGGATCTCGAGCTGGTCGAGCACCGTCGCGAGCGGGAGCCCGGCGTGATCCATGAGGAACAGCTGACGCTGGTAGTCCCCGAAGGTCTCGCGCATCCCGGCGTACCGGTCGATGACCTGCTGCGGGCTGCCGACGGTGAGCGGCGTCTGCTCGGTGAAGTCCTCGAGCGTCGGCCCGTGACCGTACACGGGGGCGTTGTCGAAGTACGGCCGGAACTGGGCGACGGCGTCCTGCGAGTTCTTCGCCATGAACGCCTGACCGCCGAGTCCGACGATCGCCTGCGCGGCCGTGCCGTGTCCGTAGTGCTCGAACCGCTGACGGTACAGCTGGATGAGGCGCATGTAGTGCTCCTTCGGCCAGAAGATGTTGTTCGCGAAGAAGCCGTCACCGTAATACGCCGCCTGCTCGGCGATCTCGGGGCTCCGGATGGAGCCGTGCCACACGAAGGGCGGCACGCCGTCGAGCGGTCGCGGTGTGGACTGGAAGCCCTGCAGCGGGGTGCGGAACTGGCCCTGCCAGTCGACGTAGTCCTCACGCCAGAGGCGGTGGAGCAACGCGTAGTTCTCGATCGCGAGGTTGATACCCTCTCGGATGTCCTTGCCGAACCAGGGGTAGACGGGCCCCGTGTTGCCGCGGCCCATGATGAGGTCGACTCGGCCGCCGGCCAGGTGCTGCAGCATGGCGTAGTCCTCGGCGATCTTCACCGGGTCGTTCGTGGTGATGAGCGTCGTGCTCGTCGAGAGGATGAGGTCCGTGGTCTTCGCCGCGATGTAGCCGAGCATGGTGGTGGGGCTCGACGGGACGAAGGGCGGGTTGTGGTGCTCGCCGGTCGCGAAGACGTCGAGACCGACCTCCTCCGCCTTCACGGCGATCGCGACCATCGCCTTGATGCGCTCGTGCTCGGTGGGCGTGATCCCGGTGGTCGGGTCGGTGGTGACATCCCCCACCGTGAAGATTCCGAATTGCATCATGCGCTCCCACTCGTTCTTTCATGCGTTTGCATGGATATCCAGGACAACGGCGTTCACACCCGCGCTATTCCCGGCCCGTTCGGCATCCTGTCCACAGCGCGGCGCGCGAGCCGCACGCCGTGTCGGCGGGCTATGGCAGGATCACCGCATGAACGGCTCACCGAACCCTTCGTCCAGCACGTCGACACCGGCCCCTCGGCACGTGTGCGGCATCGTCCCGCCCTGGTTACTCGAGCGCATCGCCGAACTCGACGCTCCGCAGCTGGCACGCGCCGCCAGTGCCGCACGGTACTCGCTGCTCGCCACGCGACCATACCGCTTCCCCGAGCCAGGCTCGGAGCCGGCCACCGGCCCTGTGCGCAGCGCCACGGCTGGCAAGCGTCCGGTCAGCGCCCCGCAGCGCAGCATCCACGACGCCCGGCGGACCGAGACCCTCCCGGGCACGCTCGTCCGCTCGGAGGGTGAGCCCGCCACCACCGATGCCGCGGTCTCCGCCGCCTACGACGGCCTCGGCGACACCCACGCCCTCTTCGCCGAGGCGTTCGCACGCGACTCCATCGACGGCCGCGGGCTGCCCTTGCTCGCCACGGTGCACTACGGCGACGACTACGACAACGCGTTCTGGAACGGCGAGCAGATGGTCTTCGGCGACGGCGACGGCGAGGTCTTCCGCAGCTTCACGAGCTCCCTGAGCGTCATCGGCCACGAGCTGGCCCACGGCGTGACGCAGTACACGGCGAACCTCGTCTACGAGGGGCAGCCCGGAGCGCTCAACGAACACGTGTCCGACGTCTTCGGCGCCCTCGTCGAACAGCACGCGCGCGGCGAGGATGCGGCCTCAGCGTCCTGGCTCATCGGCGAAGGGCTCTTCACGGACGAGGTCGAGGGCAACGCACTGCGTTCCATGCTCGCCCCGGGCACGGCCTACGACGACGACGTCCTCGGGAAGGACCCGCAGCCGGCGCACTTCGACGACTACATCGAGACGACCGACGACAACGGAGGCGTCCACCTCAACTCCGGCATCCCCAACCGGGCGTTCGCGACGCTCGCCGTCGCCCTCGGCGGCAACGCCTGGGAGCGTGCGGGGCTCATCTGGTACGACACCCTCGTCGGCGGCCTGTCGGAGCGCGCCGACTTCGCGACCTTCGCTGCGGCGACGATCGCTGCGGCCGCCGCCCGGTTCGGTGTGGACTCGGAGGAGCACACCGCGGTCGGGCAGGCGTGGGCGCTCGTCGGTATCGAGCCGTCCGCCTGAGCGCCGTGGCAGTGCCCACGCTCGCGGAGTAGCATCGCGGCATGAAGGTCACGGTGACGAGGAGCGGCGGTGTCGCCGGTCTCACGCGACGCTGGGAGGTCGTCGTCGACGAGCAGCCCGACGTCGACCGGT
This sequence comes from Plantibacter sp. M259, assembly GCF_006065115.1. Classification (NCBI taxonomy): domain Bacteria; kingdom Bacillati; phylum Actinomycetota; class Actinomycetes; order Micrococcales; family Microbacteriaceae; genus Plantibacter; species Plantibacter sp. M259. The sequence continues at coordinate 204,540 of NZ_CP040750.1, forward strand.
GGATCGTCCTGCTCGAACGCCTCCCGTGGGACGACACCCCACAAGGACCACCGGTCCCGGATCGATACGTCTACCGCATCCGATGCGCCCCCAAGGAGGCCACCCTCGGCGAGCAGCAGCTCACCGGCCCCTGGCAGGAACTCGTCGAACGGGTGCGCGCCGTCCAACCGCCACGCGACTGACGATTCCTCGCTCGTCGCGTGACCCCGACGGCGTCAGTGCTGCGGGAAGCGCTCCGCCAGCAGTTCGATCGTCCGCTCACGTGCGGGCGCCGAGTTCGACGGCGTGCCCTCCCGTGCCGACCCGACGGGCGACACCATGACCTCGTCGACGCCGAAGCGATCGGCGAGACCCTGCAGCTCCGCCGCAGCCTGGTCGGCGTCGCCGATGATCCAGGCAGCGCGCATCTGCTCGACGAAACCGAGCTCGAGATCGCTCTGCTCGGTCGCGGCGGCCTCTTCGACGGTCGCGATGGGTCCGAGCGGCTTGCCGGAACGCAGTCTCGCCATCTGCTGCAGGTTGGGGAGCGCCAACGCCTCCGCCTCGGCGGTCGTGTCGGCGACCACGGCGTTCGCGGTCAGGAAGGTGCGAGGCGCGTCGAGATGTGCGGACGGCTGGAAACTCGACCGGTAGAGCTCGAGGGCCCGAGCCGTCCCCTGGCCGGAGAAGTGATGCGCGAAGACGTAGGGCAGTCCGAGTGCTGCGGCGAGCGCCGCCGAGTAGTCGCTCGAACCGAGCGCCCACACGTCCGGCACACTGCCTGCCTTCGGCGTTCCCCGCAGGGCGTACTCCTCGCCGGAGGTCATCCGCACGCTCGCACCGTCGACGCCGAGGAGGGCGACGATGTCCTGCACGTTGTTCGGGAACCGGTCGACGTCGCTCGTGTTGCCGGACTGGCGGAGCACGGCGGAGATGACCGGGTCGCTACCCGGCGCCCGGCCGAGGCCGAGGTCGATGCGACCGGGCGCGGAGGCCTCGAGGAGCGCGAACTGCTCGGCGACGACGAGCGGCGCGTGGTTCGGGAGCATCACGCCGCCGGAGCCGACCCGGATCCGCTGCGTGGCGGCGGCCAGGATGCCGATGACGACCGCGGGGTTCGTCGATGCGACGGACGGCATGTTGTGGTGCTCGGCCACCCAATACCGGTGGTACCCCAGCTCGTCGGCGCGCTTCGCCAGGGCGATCGTCGCTGCGAGGGCAGCCGCGGTGTCCTGGTCGGTGCGGACGGGGATGAGATCCAGTATCGAGAGTCGCATGGTCACCTTTCGTCGCGCTGCCGAACGGCGACAGACGCATCAGGGTGCAGCGCTCGGGCGGCCTGACATATTCCGCCTCGGTCACCGCAGTGGATTCCCAGGGCGATCCAAGCCGGATGCCACACCTGACGCGTACGCTGGACGCCCGCGACCATGAAGGAGCACAGCATGGGATTCCTCGATCGACTGCTCGGACGCCCCGACTCCGATGGACCTGTCCAGGGGACGGGCGGCGCGAGCCCGGCCTCGGCCCCCGCACGGACGGAGGACGAGATCGCCGTCGAACGCTACCGCTACCTCCTGCGGACCGCGCCGCCGGAGACCATCGAACAGGTCCACCAAGAGGCCTTCACGAAGCTCACCCCCGAGCAGCGGGGCATCCTGTACCGACAGCTGTCGGAGGACGCCCCGACCGGTGAGGCACCGGCAGACGACTCCCCCAAGGCCCTCGCGCGTTCGGCCACCCGGGCCGAAGTGCGGCAGCCCGGGACCCTCGAGCGCACCCTCGGTCCGCAGGGCGGCGGGATGAGCTTCGGCAGCATGCTGGCGAGCTCCATGCTCGGCACCATCGCCGGTGTCGTGGTCGGTTCGGCCATCGCGCAGGCGTTCATTCCGGAAACCGTCGGAACCGATGCCGCAGCCGATGCCGGCGCCGATCAGGGTGGTGCCGAAGCCGAAGCCGGGACCGGAGACGGCGCGGCGACCGACACCTCCGCCGACGGCGGCGGCTGGGGTGACGGTGGATTCGGCGACTTCGGTGGCGGCGGCGACTTCGGTGGCGGCGGCGACTTCGGGTTCTGAGCCCTGCCGACGCCCGGGCGCGGCGTCATGCGTCCGTCAGCGCCGCTGACCACCCGCGGTACGCGCAGGAGCGGCCGTCCGGAGCTCCACGGCCCGCTGGGCGAGCAACTCGATGACCGCTTCGATCCGTGCATCCCGGTGCGCGTCGTCGGATCGCTCCACCCACGTCGCGAGTTCCCGCTGTGCGCTGTTCGGCAGGCCGCGGAAGAACGACAATCGACCGGCGTCGTCGATCGCCTCCTCGAGGTCCGGCCGCAGCCGCACCACCGTGCCGGTCGCCGAGAGCGGCGCGGCTCCCACATCAGCGTGTCTGCCCATGCGGCAACGGTAGTGGGTCAAGCGGCAGCCGTCGAGCAGCTCGGCTCTGACCGACCTCGTCCAGGTCTTCAGGCCGTCAGGACCTCAGGCGAGTTCCCACGAGGCGACGCCACCGCCGACGACGACGAACACCGGGTGCGGCTGCGGTCGCCAGACCTTCGCCCATCGCGACGCGACGTCCGGGCTGCGTCCGAGCAGGTGCCGCCGCAGGTTGCCCCATTCGTAGTCGAGCTGGCCGTCGGTCACGACGAGAGGGTCCCGGAGGACGCCGGAGGCGACGACCCGCGCGCGGTCGAAGACGATGTCGCGCTCCTGCGCCTCGTCGGCGACACCGTTGAGATAGGCCGCGATCGCCTCCAACGGTTCGTCGGCCTCGAGGAAGCGCTGGAGCTGCGGGTGTGCACGGAGGCTCGATCCTGGCTCCTGCAGGACCCGTTGGGCGATCAGCCCTTCACGCCAGGACGACGTCAGCGCCTGGGCGTCGAAGTACCGGGGATGGATCGACCAGAGACGCATGTCTCCATCCTGCCCGAGGGCGCTGACAACCGACTCCGGGCAGCCCCTGCCCCTCGCCGCAGCGCATGACCCTCGCCGCGGAGCCCTGCCGTGACGCGCGTAGGCTGAGGTGTATGTCTGAGCGCGCCACATCCCGTCACCCGATGCCCCGGTGAGCGCTGCACCCGGATCCGGCCGGCGCGGGCTCCTCGTCGATCTGAGTCCACTCCGGGAGAGTCCCGCCTTCGCCCGCCTGTGGATCGGCGGGGCGATCACCGGGATCGGCGGCCAGATGACCATCGTCGCCGTCGGCCTCCAGGTCTACGACCTCACCGCGTCTACGTTCGCGGTCTCGCTCGTGGGCGTCATCGCCCTCATCCCGATGATCTGCTTCGGGCTCTACGGCGGCATGCTTGCGGACGCGTTCGACCGACGCACGGTCGCCCTGACGGCCGCCGTGGTCACGTGGGTGTCCACAGCGATCATCGCGGTACTCGCCTGGAGTGGTTCGGAGGCGGTCTGGCCCCTGTACCTCCTCACGACGATCAACGCCGTGTCGACGACCATCGTCGGGACGACGCGGCAGGCGATCCTCCCCCGGCTGCTGCCGGCCCGCCTCCTGCCGTCCGCCGCGGCGTTGTCCGGTATCGCGGCAGGGGTCATGGTGACGGTCGGACCAGCACTCGCCGGTGTGCTCGTGGCCGGCGTCGGATTCCGCTGGACCTACACGATCGACGTCGTGCTGTTCGTCGCCGCCTTCCTCGGGATCGCGTCGCTGCCGAAGATCCTGCCCGAAGGCGGCGTCAGCCGGCTCCCGGGCCTCGCGAGCCTGGTCGACGGCTGGACCTTCCTCCGGACGGCCCCCAACGTCCGGATGACGTTCATCGTCGACATCGTCGCGATGACGTTCGGCAACCCGCGGGTGCTCTACCCCGCCGTCGGCACCCTGTTGCTCGGCGGCGGCGCGATCACCGTCGGGGTCCTGACCGCGGCCGGCGCGGTCGGCACCCTGCTGTCGAGCCTCGTCTCCGGACGACTCGGCCGGATCGACCGCCAGGGCCGCGCCATCGAGCGGGCCATCATCGTCTACGGGCTCGCCATCGCCTGCTTCGGCGCGGTCCTCGCGTGGGTCACGTTCTCCGGAGGCGCGGCGCACGATGCCGCCGACGCGAACCTCCCGGCCATCGTGATCGCGGCGATCGCACTCGCCGTCGCCGGAGCGGCCGACAACATCAGCTCGATCTTCCGGATGACGATCCTCCAGGCGGCCGTGCCGGATTCCGTCCGGGGCCGGCTGCAGGGCGTCTTCACCGTCGTCGTGACCGGCGGACCCCGCGTCGGCGACCTCTACATCGGCCTCGCCGCGTCGGCCTTCGCGCTCTGGGTGCCGGCACTCGCCGGCGGGCTCCTGGTCGTCGTGCTCGTCTGGACACTCGTCCGCGTCCAAGGGGCCTTCCGTCGCTACGACGCCCGGACGCCGACGCCGTAGCGCCTAGGCGGGAGCCGTGGCGATCGAGAAGACGTCGCGACCGCTGAGCGAGGCTCGGCCGGGCAGCCCCTCGAGCTCGAGTACCAGCCCGAGCCCGGCCACCTCGTATCCGGCGCGCTCGATGAGGTTGACCGCCGCACCGCAGCTGCCGCCCGTCGCGAGCACGTCGTCGAGGATGAGCACGCGCGTCCCGGCCGGCAGCTGCTCGGTGCGCAGCTCCAGGGCCGCGGCACCGTACTCGAGTCCGTAGTCCTCGCGGAGCACCTCGCCCGGCAGCTTGCCCGCCTTGCGGATGGGGACCAGTCGCGTGTGGGTCGCGTACGCGACGGCCGCGGCGAGCAGGAACCCGCGGGCTTCGACACCGGCGACGGCGTCGAAGCGACCCTCGAAGCGCTCCGCCAGCTCGTCGATGATCGCGCGGAAGGCGTCGGCGTCGGCGAAGACCGGGGTCAGGTCGCGGAACAGGATGCCGGGCGTCGGGAAATCGGGGATGGTCGCCGTCAGGCGGTCGACGTACTGGGTTGCGGTGGTCATGTGATCCTCGTTCGGTCTGGGAGACATGCGACACCCCTCGCCTCCGCGACGCGTCGGTCGAGAGAGACGAGGGGTGACCTGCGGATGGTTACTTGACGCCCAGGAGGTCGATCACGAAGACGAGCGTCTGGCCGGAGAGCTGGTGGCCACTGCCGGCCGGGCCGTAGGCGAGCTCCGGCGGGACCGTGAGCTTGCGGCGACCGCCGACCTTCATGCCGGGGATGCCGTGCTGCCAGCCCTGGATGAGGTTGCGCAGCGGGAAGTTGATGGACTGCCCGCGGCTCCAGGAGGAGTCGAACTCCTCGCCGGAGTCGTAGCCGACGCCGAGGTAGTGGACGTCGACGGTCGAGGAGGCCTGGGCCTCGTCGCCCTCGCCGAGGAAGATGTCCTCGATGACGAGTTCGGTGGGGGCCGGGCCCGTGGGGGCGTCGACCTCGGGCTTGGTGCGTGCTGAATCGGTCATGACTCCATCCAAGCAGTTCCGCCCGATCGGTTCATGCGGATTTCGCTGAGCGCGTGACGTCCCGGGCCGGCCCCGGGTGGCGTGGTCGTGGCGCCGCACCCGGTACTTGGGGGTTGCGGGCCGTGGCCCCCGGGTGCATGCTGGAGGGACAGACCAACTCATCGCCCGGGCGACTCGCAGGCATTGCCGCAGCACCGGGCGATGAGTCTGTCCGGGGCCGTCGCCCGGGGATCCGTCTCGCCTCCCGTTCCATCGTGTCCGGGCACCCGCAGCTCGGACCGCTATGTCCACAACGCCCGCGCCCGACGCGCCTGCGATACCGTAGACGGGTGAAGTTCGCCCATTTCGTCGCCACAGACCACCAGCCGAGTACCCCCGCAGAGCCGCGGGTCCGACTCGCCGTCATCAGCGACACCGGGGCGGTGTTCCTCGACGAGATCCTCGAGGACGCCCCGCGCGACCTCCAGGAGCTCATCGAACGCGGCCCTGCCGAGCTGGACCGTGTACGGAGCTTCGTCGAGACGTCGCTCGCCCACGGTGTCAGCGGAGAACCCCTCGACGGGCTCGTCCACGCGTCCGCGGTCCTCCGCCCGCCGACGATCCTCGCGGTCGGGCTCAACTACTCGGCGCACTCGCAGGAGCTCAACCTCAAGACCGACAACGCCCCCACCATCTTCGGCCTGTGGGCGAACTCGCTCACCGGGCACGAGGGCACCACGAGCTGGCCCGCGGCGATCAGCGAGCAGGTGGACTACGAGGCGGAGCTCGGTGTCGTCATCGGCCGGGCCGCTCGCGACGTCGATGCGGCCGATGCGCTCGGGTACGTGTTCGGGTACACCGTCGTCAACGACATCACCGCCCGCAACATCCAGTACTCCGAGGCGCAGTGGTCGCGCTGCAAGTCCTTCGACGGGTTCACCCCGACCGGCCCGGTCGTCGTGACCGCGGACGAGATCCCCGACCCGCAGGACCTCCACATCTCGACCGTTCTCGACGGCGTGACGCTCCAGGACTCCTCGACGAGCCACATGGTCCGCAGCGTCGCGACGCTCATCGAACACTTGTCGGGCTCAGCGACCCTCCTGCCCGGAACGCTCATCTCGACGGGTAGCCCGGGCGGCGCGGGATACTCGCGCGACCCGCAGGTCTTCCTGACCGACGGCGCGACGGTGACCGTGTCCGTCGAAGGCGTCGGATCGCTCACGACGCACTGCACGGTCACCGCCGGGTAGCAACTCCCCCACAGCACACGACGAAGCCGTCCGGACCCTGGTCCGGACGGCTTCGTCGTGTACAGCCGCGTCGGTCAGCGACTCGGGTCGGAGTCCGCGCCCGGGATCGGCAGGTCGATGATCGGGATGGCCGAGGTGATGGCCTCGATCCCCGAGAGCCGCGCGGGCGAGAGCTGCTTCGTCACCTCATCGCGCGTCATGAGGTTCGCCTCGACCACGAGGTCCGCCACATTGCGGCCCGTGAGCAGCGCGGTCTTCGCGAGCGCTGCAGCCGACTGGTACCCGATGAACGGGGTCAGGGCGGTGATGACGCCGACGGACGCGCCGACCATCACCTCGAGCCGTTCCTCGTTCGCCGTGATGCCGTCGATGCAGTTCACCCGGAGCGTCTTGCACGCCTGCGCCATCCAGACGATGCTCTGCAGCAGCGAGTGGGCGATGACCGGCTCGAAGGCGTTGAGCTGCAGCTGCCCGGCCTCGGCCGCCATGGTGACCGTCATGTCGGCTCCGACGACGCTGAACGCCACCTGGTTCACGACCTCCGGGATGACCGGGTTGACCTTGCCCGGCATGATGCTCGATCCGGCCTGTCGGGGCGGCAGGTTGATCTCGCCGAGGCCTGCCTGCGGACCACTCGACAGCAGACGCAGGTCGTTGCAGATCTTGGAGAGCTTGATGGCGCTCCGCTTCAGGGTGCCGCTGAACGACATGAACCCGCCGGCGTCGCTCGTCGACTCGATGAGGTCGGGTGCCGTGGTGAGCGCGAGGCCCGTGATCTGGTTGAGGTGACGGACGACGGCCTCCGCGTAGCGCGGGTCGGCGGTGATCCCCGTCCCGATCGCGGTGGCGCCGAGGTTGACCTCGGCGAGCAGCCAGAGGGTCTCGTGCAGGCGGTCGTAGTCCTCGTTCAGCGTCGTGGCGAAGCCGTGGAACTCCTGCCCGAGGGTCATCGGGACGGCGTCCTGGAGCTGCGTGCGCCCGACCTTGAGGACGTGGGAGAACTCGACGGACTTCGCGCTGCACGAGTCGCGCAGCAGGCCGAGCTCCGTCAGGAGGAACTGCAGCGAGAACGCGAGCGCGATCTTGATCGAGGTCGGGTAGACGTCGTTGGTGGACTGCGACCGGTTGGTGTCGTCGAGCGGGTGCAGGAACTGGTACTCGCCCTTGGCATGACCGGCGAGCTCGAGCGCGATGTTCGTGATCACCTCGTTCGCGTTCATGTTCGTCGACGTACCTGCGCCGCCCTGGATCACACCCACGATGAACTCCTCGTGGAAGTCACCGTCGATGATGATCTGGCACGCGCGGTCGATGAGGTTCGCCTTCGCCGGGTCGAGGACCCCGATCTCAGCGTTCGCGCGGGCGGCGGCCTGCTTGACGCTCGCGATGGCGACGACGAGGTCGGGGTAGACGGAGATCGGACGCTTCGTGATGGGGAAGTTCTCGAGCGCGCGTGCCGTGTGGATGCCCCAGTACGCGTCGGCCGGGATCTCCATCGAACCGAGTGAATCCGACTCCGTCCGAGTCTCGTCGCTGTTCGTCCTGTCCGCCATGTCGTCGTCTGCTCCAAGGGTGGTGGGGATGCTGCTGTTGGTGGTGCTGATCGTCACTCGTGGCTCCGTTGCCTGGTGGGTGGATGTCCCTTCCAGCGTAGCCGGGTGCGATCCCCGATGCCTCTGCGGTGTCTTGGACCCGAGACGGTTCCGTGCCTGCGGTTCAGCGCCTGTGGGTCACCGCTTGCGTGAGAACGCCTCCAGCCGCTCGGCCGGGCTCAGGGCGGCCATGCGGTCGACGAACGCCGCGCTGAAGGTGTCGGCGGTGGTGTAGTCACCGAGTGGGACCGTGGAGTGGGTGATGCGGTCGTCGTAGACGTGCACGAGGTTGAACGACTGACCGCCGAACATCCCGTTCACCTCCACGGGCGGGAGCGAGAGGTTCATCGAGTAACAGCTCGCGCTGGCGACCTGGACGGGGATGCCGGCGAAGGTGCTTGAGGTGGAATAGTGCAGATGGCCGCCCAGGATGGCCCGGACGTCGCTCCCGCGCAGCACGGCCTCGAGCCGGTGCTGGTCGCGGAGCTCGAGGATGTCGAAGAACGGGATGCTCGACGGCACCGGCGGGTGGTGCATGGCCAGAATGCTGCCGAGCGGCGCCGGCGTTGACAGCACCGTCTGCAGCCACTCCAGCTGGCTGTCCTCGAGCTCACCGTGGTGCCACCCCGGGACGGTCGAGTCGAGGCCGATGACCCGCAAGCCGCCGAAGTCCCAGACGGCGTCGAGCGGCTGCTCCCCTGCCGGGAGGTCGAGGAGCTCCGTCCGCATGACCGACCGTTCGTCGTGGTTGCCCATGAGCCAGACGATGGTGGTGCCGAGTCGCTCGGCGACGGGCTCGACCCGCTCCCGGAGCCGACGGTACGCGTCGGCTTCTCCGAGATCCGCGAGGTCACCCGTGAACACCATCGCGTCCGGCCGGAGCTGCATGCGCTCGATCTGGCGCAGGGCCTGTTCCAGGTTGGCCTGCACGTCGACCGCGTCGTAGAGGCGTCGGCCGTCGGCCAGGAGGTGCGGGTCGCTCAGATGGACGATGACCCTGTCGGGAGCCGGGTACTGACCGAAACGGACGTCGGAAGTCATGCTCCGAGTCTACGAGCCACCGCCGACGTGCTCCGCCGCGGTCGACCACCCGAGGGCGGCCGACCGCGGACGGTCAGGACGCGACGCCGAGGAGCTGCTCGATGGGTCCGCGGGCGAAGAAGACGAGGAACCCGGCTGCGACGACCCACAGCAGCGGGCTGATCTCGCGCGCCTTGCCGGACAGGGAGCGGAGCACGACCCAGGCGATGAAGCCGGCACCGATACCGTTGGCGATCGAGTACGTCAGCGGCATGACGACGACCGTCAGGAACACCGGGAGCGCGACCGAGAACTCGGTCCAGACGATGTCCTTGATCTGCGACATCATGAGCGTCCCGACGATGACGAGCGCGGCGGCGGCGACCTCGGAGGGCACGATCTGTGTGAGCGGCGTGAAGAACATGGCGAGCAGGAACAGCGCACCGGTCACGAGGTTCGCGAGGCCGGTCCGTGCCCCTTCGCCGATGCCCGCGCCGGATTCGATGAAGACGGTCGAGGAGGAGGACGAGGTCGCGCCACCGGCGACCGCGCCGACACCCTCGACGATGAGCGCCGAGCGGAGTCGCGGGAAGTCACCCTTGGCGTCCGCCACACCGGCCTCCTTCGAGAGGCCGGTCATGGTCCCCATGGCGTCGAAGAAGTTCGTGAACACGAGGGTGAAGACGAGCATGAGTGCGGCGAGGACGCCGATGCGCTCGAAGCCGCCGAAGCTCACCTGGCCGAGCAGGCTGAGGTCGGGGATCCCGACGACCTGCGTGGGCAGGGTCGGGACGCTCAGGTTCCAGCCGCCGGCGTTCTCGCCGCCGTTGGATGCGCCGACCTTGAAGATCGCCTCCGCGATGATGGCGATGATCGTCGAGGCGACGATGCCGATGAGCAGCGCTCCCTTCACCTTGCGTGCGACGAGCACGCCCGTGAGCAGCAGGGAGATGACGAACACGGCGGTCGGCACGGTGGCGACCGAGCCCTCGATCCCGAGACCGACGGGCGGCGAACCGGCGCCCGTCGAACGGACGAAGCCGGCGTCGACGAAGCCGATGAAGGCGATGAAGAGGCCGATGCCGACGGTGATCGCGATCTTCAACTGGATGGGCACCGCGTTGAAGATCATGGCGCGGAGTCCGGTCGCCGCAAGCAGGACGATGATCAGCCCGTTGATGACGACGAGACCCATCGCCTCGGCCCAGGTGACCTGACCGACGACGCTGACCGCGAGGAACGAGTTGATGCCGAGGCCGGCCGCGAAGGCGAACGGCAGCCGCGCCACGAGACCGAAGAGGATCGTCATGACGCCGGCGGTCAGGGCGGTCACGGCGGCGACCTGGGCGAAGCCGAGCTCGCCACCGGTGACGTCGGCCGAGCCGCTCAGGATGATCGGGTTGAGGATGACGATGTAGGCCATCGCGACGAAGGTCACGAGGCCGCCGCGCACCTCGCCTCCGACGGTCGAACCGCGCTTGCTGATCTCGAAGAAACCGTCGAGACGCTCTCGGAACGAGCGCGGAGCGGTGGGCGTCGTGGTCACTGGACCTCCTGGGTCTGCATCGAAGCAACCAGCGTACCGGCACGGCGGACCGCCCCGCGACGACCGGGATGCGAGGGTGCCGCTACGATCGGCTGGACCCCTTACCCAGCACCCTCCTCACGGAATCGAGCTCACATGGCGCTGCCCTGGACTCTGCACGGCGACGGCAAGCACGTCCCGACCCACGCGATCGTCGGCCCCGGAGAACGGCTCACCTGGCCGCGGACCATCGGCCTCGGCATGCAGCACGTCGTCGCGATGTTCGGCGCCACGTTCCTCGTCCCCGTGCTGACCGGGTTCCCGCCCACCACGACGCTGTTCTTCTCGGGCGTCGGCACCATCCTGTTCCTCGTCATCACCAAGAACCGCGTGCCGAGCTACCTCGGCTCGTCGTTCGCCTTCATCGCCCCCATCTCCGCCGCGGTCGCGAGCCAGGGCATGGGCAGCGCCCTCTTCGGCATCCTCGCGGTGGGGCTCCTCCTGGCGCTCGTCGGCGTCATCGTGCAGGTCACGGGCACCGGGTGGATCGATGCGCTCATGCCGCCGGTCGTCGCCGGCGCCATCGTCGCGCTCATCGGGTTCAACCTCGCCCCCGCCGCGAAGAACAACTTCGTGGCGGCTCCGATCACCGCACTCGTGACGCTCGCGGCCGTCATCCTGTCGACCGTCGTCTTCCGCGGGATCCTCGGCCGACTGTCGATCGTCATCGGTGTCGTGGTCGGGTACATCGTCGCGGCGATCCGTCAGGAGATCGATTTCTCGAAGATCGCGGACGCCGCGTGGGTCGGCCTCCCCGAGTTCCACCTCGCGGACAACCCGATCTCGAACCCGGCGGTCTGGGCGGTCCTCCCGGCGTTCCTCCCCGTCGTGCTCGTCCTCATCGCCGAGAACGTCGGCCACATCCGTGGCGTCGCGCAGATGACCGACGCCTCGGTGAACAAGCAGACCGGTCGCGCGCTCCTGTCCGACGGCCTGGCGACGATGCTGGCCGGCTTCGGCGGCGGTTCGGGCACGACGACCTACGGCGAGAACATCGGCGTGATGGCGGCGACTCGGGTCTACTCCACGGCGGCCTACTGGGTCGCCGGTCTGTTCGCGGTCCTCCTCGGCCTCTCCCCCAAGGTCGGTGCGGTCATCAACACCATCCCGGCGGGCGTCCTCGGCGGCGTCACGACGGCCCTGTACGGACTCATCGGGATCATCGGCGTGAAGATCTGGCTCGACAACAAGGTCGACTTCTCGAAGCCCGTCAACCAGTTCACCGCTGCGACGGCGCTCATCATCGGCATCGCGGACTTCACCTGGGTGGCGGGTGGCGACGTCAGCTTCAACGGGATCGCGCTCGGCACGATCGCCGCGATCGTCATCTACCACGTGATGACGACCATCGGCCGCTGGCGGAAGACCGCCTGACCCGTCCGGTGCGGGTGGGCCAGCGCGGTGCGCTGGCGTCAGCGCGGGTCGTACGCGTGAGCGCGGGTCTCTGGAGCCCCGCGCTCACGTGTGTCGCCCGCGCTCACGCCGGGTAGGTACGGTTCGCGTCAGCGCACCGCGCTGGCGGACCAACACGGATCGGTCCCGGACCGGGTGGCCCGCGCTCGCGTCAGCGCGGTGCGCTGGCGGATCCGAGGGGTCAACCCTGGTGGAAGAACGGCACGATCAGGTAGATGCCGAAGAGGACCGCCGCCGCACACAGGGCGAAGCAGGCGTAGGCACCGGCGCGGGCCAGGTTCTGCTGCGCGGGGGTCAACGGGTTCTTCCGGGCGGCCTTCGCGGCCCGCTTCGCCGCCTTCGCGGCCTCCTCCGGCGTGATGACCGTGATCGCGTCGGTGAACTCGGCCGGCGCCACCACAGGCACGCGCCCGGCGGTGGTCAGGAGCCGGAGCCCGAGGGAGTACAGACTGACGATCGCGGTCGCACCGATGAGCGACGTCGCGAAGACGATCAGGAATGCTGCCCAGTCGATCACTTCTTCACCTTCTTGGGCTTGGGGTTGCGCTTGATCTTGACCGCACGACCGGAGTCGGCGACCTCACTGACGACGTTGCTGTGGTCGACCTGGTTCCGGCGCGAGATGAGGAAGATGGTGAGGATGACCCCGACCCCCACCACTGCGTCGATGATGATGCCGACGAGACCGAGGTGGGCGACGGCGGCGGCGAGTGCCCCGACGATGCCGGCCGCGGGCAGGGTCATCAACCAGCCGAGGGCGATCCGCCCGGCGGTCCCCCAGCGGACCTTCGATCCGCGTCGCCCGAGGCCGGAGCCGATGACGGAGCCGGAGGCGACCTGCGTGGTGGAGAGGGCGAAGCCGAGGTGGCTCGACGCGAGGATCGTGGCGGCGGTGCTCGTCTCGGCCGCGAAACCCTGTGCCGGCTTGACGTCGGTGAGCCCCGTGCCGATGGTCTTGATGATCCGCCAGCCGCCCATGTAGGTGCCGAGGGCGATGGCGAGGGCGCAGACGACGATGACCCAGAGCTCGGGGCCGGTACCGACCGCCTGCACACCGACCGCGATGAAGGTGAGCGTGATGACACCCATGGTTTTCTGCGCGTCGTTCGTGCCGTGCGCGAGGGCGACGAGGGACGAGGAGAAGATCTGCGCGTATCGGAACCCGTCGCGACCGTCGGGTTTGCCGTCGTAGCGCCGTGTGATCCGGTAGGCGAGCTTCGTCGCCGAGTAGGCGACCAGACCCGCCGTGACGGGGGCGATCAACGCCGGGAGGATGACCTTCGAGAGGACGACACCGAAGTCGATCGAGCCGAAGCCGGCGCCGACGATCGCCGCGCCGATAAGCCCGCCGAACAGCGCGTGGCTGGAGGACGACGGCAGACCGAGGAGCCAGGTCAGCATGTTCCAGACGATCGCGCCGATCAGCCCGGCGAAGATCAGCTCCGGTCCGATCCGGATGCCGCCCTCGCCCTCTCGGATGAGCCCGCCCGAGATGGTCTTCGCGACCTCCGTGGACAGGAACGCACCGACGAGGTTGAGGATCGCGGCGAGCAGCACGGCGGTCTTCGGTTTGAGGGCGCCCGTGGCGATCGGGGTCGCCATGGCGTTCGCCGTGTCGTGGAACCCGTTCGTGAAGTCGAAGAACAGTGCCAGTGCGATGACCAGCACGACAGTCAGGGTAACGAGTTCCACTGGTGTCTTTCTCGAGGCGGAGCGAATACGGACACAGTGCTCCCCGACGAGATGTTTGGGGGGAATTCACGTGCTGGATACGGGCGGTTCACCCGCCGTACACGATCCTTACACCCTGCCCGGTCGAGGTCAACTCGACGCCGATCAGCGCCCGCCGCCGCCTCCGCCGCCTCCGCCGCCGCCCGCGAATCCGCCGCCCGTCGAGCCGCCGGACGAGCTCGCTCCCCCACTGGTCGACCAGGACGCCGACGTACTCGACGCCGATCCGGAGAAGCCGGAGAACGCGTTCGCGAACATCGCCGCCTGGAACGGGGTGTTCGAGGCGTACCACGACGGCGCGCTCCCGGCCTGCTCGTAGCGGATGCCGAGTTCCTTCGCCCACTCGCGCTCGACGCCCCAGAGCACGGCGAAGGGCAGGAGCCGTTCGGTGACCCGGACGAGCTGGCCGGGGTCGCCGAGGTCCACCCGTTCGGCGCCGTCGGGGCTCTGCAACATGCGGAAGCGGTCCTGCTCCGCCAGCGCGAGGTAGTCGCGGAGGCCGAGCAACTCGTCCCGCGCATCGGCACCGGTGGCGGTGAGCGGTTTCGGCGCGATGGCCAACACGATCCCAGCGAGCAGCGCGATCCCGGTCACGAAGAGCGCGGCGACCGACCAGCCGTTTTCCGCTCGCTGGGAGTAGGCGACCCCGAAGAAGACGATCCCGGCGACGCCCAGGACGGCGAGCGCCCCCACGATGATCCACGCCCGCCCGGAGGAGACCGAGCGTCGGAGGCCGAGGTCGAGGGCGTTCCGCTTGGCGGCCGCGAGTTCCGCGGTGACCGCATTGCCGAGCGTCGGGTCGACCTCCTTCATCTCCCGCGGTCGGTTCCGGTCGGGGAAGAGCGCGGCGAGCACGCGCCGTTCCTGCTCATCCGTCGCGCTGTCGTCGAGGTACTGCAGGGAGTAGTCCTTCTTGCCCGGTCCGTCCACGATCCGGAGCTTGCCGCGGACGGCGAGGCTGACGATCTCGGCGGCCATCGACGAGGCGGCGCGACCGGCGAGGTCGCCCGCCAGCAGGAGGTTCATCTGCTTCGGGGCGGAGTACTGCGGCACGATGACGCCACGTCCAGGGTGGTCACGCCAGAAGCGCAGTCGGATCCACAGGAGTGCTCCGAGTCCCGCGGCCGACAGCGCGCCGAGGACGATCGGGACGATGGAGAAGACCGGTGCCTCGCCGGGTCGGGCCGGTTGGACGAACGTGCCCGGTTCGAACCCGATCGCGACCGTCAGCGTCTGGCGGGCCTGCAGCGGGACGGAGGAGGTCGTGAAGACGTCTCCGTCGGCGTCCTCGGCTTGGGAGAGGTCGCACGGCGAGCTGTCGTCCGGATCGCCGCGGTAGCAGGCGCCGTCACCGGTGAGCGCGTCGGCGATGTCGGGCGCGACCCGCACCGTCATGCTGGCGTCGGCGAACGGCTGGTCCCAGCCGGTCCCGGGCGCGTCCCAGTAGAACTCATCGGAGCGTGTGTCGCGGTAGGCACCGACGACGCCGCGCTGCGTGTAGGTGATGACGTAGCTCTGCGTGCCGCGCACGTAGTCGTCCGTCCCGAGCGACAGCTCGAGGAAGTCACCGTCGCGGTCGGTCTCCCACTCCACGGGCGCACCATCGGCGTCGGTCACCGAGACGATCTCCGTGTGCAGTGGTGCCCGGTCGAACTCGTCCGGGATCGCTCGGATGATGCCCTTGTTCTGGTCGGAGTCGGGGAACTCCGCGACGAAGGTCTCGACCGCGCGCAGCTCGGCTTGACCGTCGCCGCCACGACTCAGGGTGTAGTCGCCGTCGAAGGACGCGAAGGTGAAGTCGGACACGTCGGTCCGAGCGTCGGCCGCGGCGGGCGGCGTGCTCGCCAGGGTCGCGACGAGCGGTGCACCCACCGCCAGGGCCAGGGCGACGAGGAGCACCCGCGACGAGCGGGAACGGACCGAGGACAGGCGACGACGTCTGGGCTTCACCCGGCCAAGTCTAGGAGGGGTGCCGGCGGGCGCGCTGACGCGCCCGCCGGGACTCACATCTCCTCGTGGGTGTTGGGGTCTCCGTCGAAGAGCCTGCCGTCGGTCCGCCCGAGTGCGGTGATCGCCTGCACCTCGGTGTCGCTGAGCTCGAAGCCGAACACGTCGATGTTCGTGCGCTGGCGTTCCGGGGACGCGGACTTCGGGATCGGGAGCACGCCGCGCTGGTGGTGCCAGCGGAGGACGACCTGCGCCGGTGAGACGTCGTGCGCCGCGGCGGCCGCTGCGACGGGTTCCTCGGCGAACGGCGCCTGTGCCTTACCGAGCGGGCTCCACGCCTCGGTGACGACACCGTGCTCGCGGTGGAAGGCGAGGAGTTCCTCCTGCGGGAAGTACGGGTGCAGCTCGACCTGGTTGACGGCCGGCAGCACACCCGTCTCGTCGGCGAGGCGGGTCAGGAACTCCTCGGTGAAGTTCGAGACGCCGATGCTGCGGACGAGGCCCTCGCGCTGCAGCTGGATCATGGCCTTCCACGACTCGACGAAGCGGCCGACGGAGGGGTTCGGCCAGTGGATGAGGTACAGGTCGATGTGGTCGAGGCCGAGCGAGGCCAGGGATCCGCGGCACGAGGTGATGGTCTCCTCGAAGCCGTGGTCGCGGCCGGGCAGCTTCGTCGCGACGACGAGTTCGTCGCGGGGGACGTCGGTCTCGCGGACCGCGGCGCCGACGGCGTCCTCGTTGCGGTAGTTCACGGCGGTGTCGATCAGTCGGTAGCCTGCGTCGATGGCGGACAGCGTGGCGTCGGTGCCCTCGCGGCCTCGCAGGGGTACGTGCCGAAACCGATCGCGGGGACGCTCGAACCGTCGTTGAGCGCGAATGTTGGGATGGTCGTCATCACCCCACGCTAGACCCGGCGGGCCTCGGATGGCTCCGAGCGGGCTGGGAGGGCGCGCCTCGACTAGCGTTGGACCATGGCGAAGCTCTCTGCCCCCGTGCCCAGACCCGACCGACCGAACGCACCCATCACGGCGACACCGTGGTGGACCCGTACGAGTGGCTCCGTGAGAAGGAGTCACCGGAGGTGATCGCGCACCTGGAGGCGGAGAACGCCTACACCGAGCAGGAGACGGCCCATCTGGCCGGACTGCGCGAGCGCATCTTCCAGGAGATCAAAAGTCGCACGCTCGAGACCGACCTCTCGGTCCCGACCCGTTCCGGTGCGTGGTGGTACTACGGTCGCAGCGTCGAAGGCCGCCAGTACGGCATCCAGTGCCGCATCCCGGTCGCCGACTCGGAGGACTGGACGCCGCCGACCCTGCCCGAGGGCGGTGCGGCCCCCGGCGAGCAGATCATCCTCGACGCCAACGTCGAGGCGGAGGGCCACGAGTTCTTCTCCCTCGGCAGCTTCGACGTGTCGGACGACGGCACGCGTCTGCTCTACGGCGTCGACGTCGAAGGCGACGAGCGGTACACCGTCCGTGTCCGGGACCTCGCGAGTGGCGTCGACCTCGACGACGAGCTCCTCGGGACCGCGGGCGGGGCGGAGTTCTCCCCCGACGGCACCGCCATCGTCTACACGACGGTCGACGAGAGCTGGCGCCCCGACACGGTGCACCTGCACCGGGTGGGGAAGTCCCAGGACGACGACACGGTCCTCTTCCACGAGCCAGACGAGCGGTTCTGGGTCGGCGCCGGATTCACTCGCAGCCGTGCGCTGCTCCTGATCGAGGCCGGCTCGTCGGTCACGAGTGAGACCCGACTCGTCCCCGCCGACGCACTGTCCGAGGAGGCGCGGGTCGTCTGGCCGCGGACCGACGGCGTCGAGTACAGCGTCGAACACCGGGTGGCCGACGGCGCAGACCGGTTGCTGATCCTGCACAATCGGGACGCGCCGGACTTCGAGCTCGTCGAGGTGCCGCTCTCGGATCCGCTCGGCACGGCGCGGGTCGTCGTCGCGCACAGCAGCGAGCGCCGGCTCGAGGACGTCGAGGCGTTCGAGGCCGTGACCACCGTCTCCTACCGGCGCGACGGCCTCACGCGTATCGGCCTGCTCGACCCGACGAGTGGCGACATCGACGAGATCGCCTTCGACGAACCGCTGTCCACCGTCGGCTGGCACGGCAACGGTGAATGGGCGCAACCGATGCTCCGGTTCGGATACGGGTCGCTCGTGACGCCGTCAACGGTGCTCGAACTCGACGTCCGGTCCGGCGAACGCTTCGTGCGCAAGCAGCAGCCGGTCCTCGGCGACTACGACCCGGCGGACTACGAGCAGTTCCGGGAGTGGGCGACGGCCGTGGACGGAACCCGGGTGCCGATCTCCATCGTGCGCCGGGTCGGTGTCCAGGGGCCCGGGCCGCTCCACCTCTACGGGTACGGCTCGTACGAGGCCAGCATGGACCCGTCCTTCTCGATCGCGAGATTGTCGATGCTCGACCGCGGCGTGACCTTCGCGATCGCCCATGTACGCGGCGGCGGCGAACTCGGGCGCCACTGGTACGAGGACGGCAAGAAGCTCCACAAGCAGAACAGCTTCAGCGACTTCGTCGACGTGGCCGACCACCTCATCCGCGAGGGCTGGACGACGCCTGCCCAGCTCGTCGCCGAGGGCGGCAGCGCCGGTGGCCTCCTCATGGGCGCCGTGGCGAACCGTGCTCCCGACCGCTTCGCGGGCATCCTCGCCGGCGTCCCCTTCGTCGACGCGCTGACGAGCATCCTCGACCCGTCGCTCCCCCTGACGGTCATCGAGTGGGACGAGTGGGGCGATCCGCTCCACGACCCCGAGGTCTACGCGTACATGAAGGCGTACAGCCCCTACGAGAACATCGACCCGGCGAAGCGCTACCCGCGCATCCTCGCGACGACGAGCCTCAACGACACCCGCGTCCTGTACGTGGAACCGGCGAAGTGGGTGGCCCGCCTGCGCGACGCCGGTGCACCGGCACTCATGAAGATCGAGATGAGCGCCGGGCACGGCGGGGTGAGCGGCCGCTACAACGCGTGGCGTGAGCGCGCCGAGGAACTCGCCTGGCTGCTCGATGTGCTCGGACTCACGGACACCGATCCGGCCTGATCCGAACCGACGACGCCCCTGCTCCGGACGGAGCAGGGGCGTCGTCGGTGCGGCGGGCGTCTAGCCGAAGAGGATCGCCGCTTCGTCGTAGCGCTCCTGCGGCACGGTCTTCAGCTTGCCGAGCGCCTCTTCGAAGCGGCAGTTGACGAGTTCGGTGCCACGGAGTGCGATCATCGTGCCCCAGTCGCCGGCCATGACGGAGTCGATGGCGGCCATACCGAGGCGGGTGGCGAGCACGCGATCGTAGGCGCTCGGGACGCCACCGCGCTGCAGGTGGCCGAGCACGGTCGCGCGGGACTCGATGCCCGTGCGGCGCTCGATCTCGGGTGCGAGCACGTCGGCGATGCCGCCGAGACGGGGACGGTTGAACGCGTCGAGTCCCTTCTCGGAGTGCGCGGTCTCCATGGTGTCGAGCGTGAAGCCCTCGGACACGACGATGATCGGGGCGCGACCGCGCTGGTAGACGCTGTCCGCCCACTCGCAGATCTGCTCGATCGACTGCGGCTGTTCCGGGATGAGGATGGCGTGGGCACCCGCCGCCATACCGGCGTGCAGGGCGATCCAGCCGACGTGCCGGCCCATGACCTCGATGACCATGCACCGCTTGTGGGACTCGCCCGTCGTCCGGAGGCGGTCGATGGCCTCGGTCGCGATCTCGACGGCGGTGTCGAAGCCGAAGGAGTAGTCGGTGGCGTCGAGGTCGTTGTCGATCGTCTTCGGGACGCCGACGATCTTGAGGCCGGCGTCGGTGAGCCGCTTCGCAGCGGCGAGCGTGCCCTCTCCGCCGATGGCGATGAGCGCGTCGATGCCGAGCCGGTCCATGGTGTGCTGGACGTTCTCCGGGCCGCCGTGCGGTCCTTCGAACGGGTTGGTGCGGCTCGTGCCGAGGATGGTGCCACCCTGCTTGGCGAGACCACGCACGCTGTGGCGGTCGAGCGGCATCGTCAGGCCCTCGACGACTCCTCGCCAGCCGTCGCGGATGCCGATGAACTCCTGGTTGTGGATCTTCGTCCCCTTGAGGACCGCTCCTCGGATGACCGCGTTCAGGCCGGGGCAGTCGCCGCCGCTCGTGAGCACACCAATTCTCATATCAACAGTCCTCATGGGGATCGGGGCACCTCAGGTGCCGGGAGTCATCCCCGACAATACCGTCTCGCCGACGGTGCTTCATCCGGCGCGGACGGTGCTCCGGCCCAGAGGGTCGGTGCCTCGTCGACCGGGGTTAGGCTGCTGGGATGAGTGCCGACGACTACCTGCCCGCCGATGGCGGCATCACGATGTTCTCCACGACCTGGTGCGGGTACTGCGCCCGACTGAAACACCAGCTGTCCGCAGCCGGCATCCCGTTCACCGAGGTGGACATCGAGCAGGTCCCGGGGACCGCCGACCTCGTCGCCTCGCTGAACGGCGGCAACCAGACGGTCCCGACGGTGATCTTCCCCGACCGATCGACCGCGACGAACCCGTCGCTCGCTCAGGTGAAGGCGGCACTCGGCGTCTGACCAGCCGACGACGTCCGGCCGGGCGACCCGTGGTCACCCGGCCGGACGAACGGGATGTCAGGCGCCCAGCGCCTCGCGGAGCAGGTGGACGAGGGCGTTCAGCTGCACCGAGTCGACCGACGCGACGTCCTGGTCGCTGCCGTCGAGTGCGCGAGCGGCCAGGCCCTGCTTGCTGTCGATGAGTTCCGCGACCTTCGCGTCGATCGTGTGCGCGGCGATGATCCGCCAGGCGGTGACGGGCTCCTCCTGACCGATGCGGTGCACGCGGTCGATCGCCTGGGTCTGCTCGGCGGCCGTCCAGGACAACTCGGCGAGCACGACGTTGGACGCGGCCTGCAGGTTGACGCCGACGCCGGCGGCGGTGAGCGAACAGACCGCGACCGCGACCTCCGGATCGGTGTTGAACGCGTCGATCGCGGCCTGACGCGCCTGCGCGGTCTGGTCGCCGCGGAGCGACACCGTCTTCAAGCCGCGACCCGCGAACAACTGCTCGGCCGCGTTCATGACGTCGATGTGCTTCGCGAAGAACACGACCTTGCCCACGGACCTCGCGAGCTGCGCCGTGTAGTCGGCGGCGAGGACGGCCTTGGCCTGACCGATCTTGCGGATCATGGTGAACACGTTCTCCGTGCCACCGGCGGCCTTGGACTCGTCGAGCTCGGCCTGGGCGACCATGCGCATGAGGTCGGTGTTCGGCTCGTGCAGCGCGTCGACGCGCTCACCACGCGACTCCAGGACCCGCACGTAGCGGGACTTGAGCCGTTGCCCGAGCTCGGCCTCCGCGTCACGGATGGACCGGATCGCCTCGTCGTCGAGCTCGACCGGGAGGTCGGCGACGCGTTTGGCGGGCAGGTCCTTGGCGACGTCGAGCTTCTTGCGGCGCACGATGCCCATGTCGATGACGGCGGACCGCGCGGCGGCGTAGAAGGCGTGCTCGGCCGGGGTCAGGCCGGTGTCCTCGAGCCGCTCCATGAGTTCGGCGGTCGGCTTGCCGTCCTTGATCCAGCCGAGGAACTGCCAGATGGCGTTGAAGTCCTCGACGTCGTTGATCAGCGGCGTACCCGTCAGCGCGAGCAGCAGCGGGTCCTGGCCGGGCGTCGCCTTCCGAATCCGGTTCGCGAGTGACAGCACGTGCTGCGAGCGCTGGGAGTGGAGGTTCTTGATGAAGTGCGCCTCGTCGACCACCATGCCGCGGAAGCCGAGCGTCCCGAGCCAGGCGAGGTGACGGTCGAGGACCTCGTAGTTCACGATGATGACGTCGGCGAAGGCGTCGAGCGCCTGGCCGTCGCCGTGGATGACCGTGGCGCGTCGGTGCGGCGTCCAGCGCTCGACCTCGCGCGCCCAGTTCATCTTGACGACGTTCGGGACGATGACGAGGAGCGGGTACGCCTCGGCGACCGAGGCGGCGAGGACCGACTGCGCGGTCTTGCCGAGGCCCGGCTCGTCGGCGAGCAGGAACGAACGGTGTCCTTCACGGACGCTCTCGACGAAGCGCGCCTGATGCTTCATGACCTCGAGCCCGCGCGGCGAGAGCCGGTCGAGCTTGGGGGCCTCGGGCAGGTCCATCGAGGCCGCTCCCCACCGGAACCAAGCTCGAACGCCTTATACAGGGGGCCCATGAGCTCCCAGCTGTCGAGTCGTCGACGCACGGTCGGCTGCGGTGCCGCCTGGCTGAAGTCCGGGGCGAGGAACGGATTGGCCAACTGACGTGCCTTGACCGACTGCGGGATGACCTGCTTCTCGGCGAGTTCGGCCGGGACGACGGACTCCACGACGGGCTTCTCGACGGTGATGATCAGTTCGTCGGCGCTGAGTTCGGCGCCCGACTCGAGGAGCCAGTCGCGCCGGAGCCGCTGCGCGACGGGGCTCGTCGCGGCGTCGGCCTCGAGGAGCTGGATGAGCGAGGTGTCGCGCGCCGCCGTCTTGGCGAGGATGGTCGCCACACCGTCGAGACGCTTCAGGAGCTCGGCCCGCGTGGCGTCGCTGTACGTCGTGTCGGCCTTGACCCTGGCGCGTTCCTCACGGACGAGGAAGGCGATGACCTGGTACTTGGTCCGGTTGGTCGGCCCGACCTTGCCCTTCTGCGCCTTCGCCTCGACCTCGCGCACCTTGCGGGCGAGGATGGGGATGATCGGCGCGTCGTCGTCGTGACGCGACGAGGACCCTCTGGGGTTCGAGCGGCCAGATGAACGGGTGCTGGAACGCCCCTGGGAACGGCGTTGCTGGCCGGTGTGCGGCATGCTCCTCCTGAGCAGTCGAAGAGCCTCATCGGCCGAGGGGCCGGAAGAGACGGGCGTCGGGCCCGACTGGTCGTCGTGGAGCAACAGAGCGTTGCACGAGACCGACACGGGCGCCCGACGGGCGTGTGCCCAGTCTACGCCATCGGCCGCATCGGTCGCGAGCGCTCAGTCCGGCGTGCTGTCGACGAGTCCGAACCGCTCCAGTTCGGCGTCGTCGAGCATGCGCGAGCGGATGAGGAAGCGCTGCCCCGTCGGGGCCTCGACGCTGAACCCGCTGCCGCGCCCCTGCACCACGTCGATCGTCAGGTGCGTGTACTTCCAGTACTCGAACTGGGAACGCGACATATAGACCTCGACCGGCGCGTCGAGCCCGGGCACGTCGAGCGTGTCGAGCAGGACGTCGACCGCGCCCGTGCGGAACATCCCGACCGGGTAGCACATGGGCGAACTCCCGTCGCAGCATCCGCCGGACTGATGGAACATGAGCGGTCCGTGCAGCGCGGTCATCTCCCGCACCAGTGCGGCCGCAGCGTCGGTGACGTCGACCCGTCCGGTCATGGTGTCCTCCTTCGTCGTGTCGTGTCGTGTGCCCGGCCCTGGGCCCGCCGGTCCCCGACGCCCCTGATCCGCCGGTCCCTGAGCCTGTCGAAGGGCGCCCTTCGACAAGCTCAGGGACCGGATGGGGGCTTCAGGGGCCGGATGGGGGCTCAGGGACCGGGGATGTCGATCAGAAGAAGCCCATCGGCCCCTCCGCGTAGCTCACGAGCAGGTTCTTCGTCTGCTGGTAGTGGTCGAGCATCATCTTGTGGTTCTCCCGGCCGATGCCCGACTGCTTGTACCCGCCGAACGCCGCGTGCGCCGGGTACTGGTGGTAGGTGTTCGACCAGACGCGTCCCGCCTCGATCGCCCGCCCGGCCCGGTACAGCGTCGTCGCCTCACGGCTCCACACACCGGCACCGAGGCCGTAGAGGGTGTCGTTCGCGATGGAGATCGCCTCGTCGTAGTCGGCGAAGCTCGTGAGGGCGAGCACAGGCCCGAAGATCTCCTCCTGGAAGATCCGCATGTCGTTCGTCCCCTCGAAGACGGTCGGCTGGACGTAGAACCCGCCGCTCAACTCTCCGCCGAGGTCGGCTCGCTCGCCGCCGATGAGCAGCTTCGCACCGCCCTGCTTGCCGATGTCCATGTAGGAGAGGATCTTCTCGAGCTGGTCGTTCGACGCCTGGGCACCGATCATCGTGTCCGTGTCGAGCGGGTTGCCCTGCTTGATCTTGCCGATGCGGGTCAGCGCGTCGCCGACGAAGCCGTCGTAGATGGAACGCTGGACGAGCGCCCGACTCGGGCAGGTGCAGACCTCGCCCTGGTTGAGCGCGAACATGCTGAAGCCCTCCTGCGCCTTCTCGTAGTACTGGTCGTGCTCGCGCGCCACGTCCTCGAAGAACACGTTCGGGCTCTTGCCGCCGAGCTCCAGCGTGACCGGGATGAGGTTCTCGCTCGCGTACTGCATGATCAGGCGACCGGTCGTGGTCTCACCGGTGAACGCGATCTTCCGGATCCGCGGGTGGGAGGCCAGCGGGGCGCCGGCCTCGATGCCGAAGCCGTTGACGACGTTGAGCACGCCGGCCGGCAGCAGGTCCTTCACGAGGTCGACGATGAGGTGGATCGACGCCGGGGTCTGCTCGGCCGGCTTCAGCACGACGCAGTTGCCTGCGGCGAGCGCCGGTGCGAGCTTCCACACGGCCATGAGGATCGGGAAGTTCCAGGGGATGATCTGTCCGACGACGCCGAGCGGTTCGTGGAAGTGGTAGGCGACCGTGTCGTGGTCGAGTTCCGAGATACCGCCCTCCTGCGCACGGATCGCCCCGGCGAAGTACCGGAAGTGGTCGATCGCCAAGGGGATGTCGGCGGCCAGGGTCTCGCGGACCGGCTTGCCGTTCTCCCAGCTCTCGGCGACGGCGATCTCCTCGAGGTGCTCCTCCATGCGGTCGGCGATGCGGTTGAGGATCACCGCGCGCTCGGCGACGCTCGTCTTCGACCAGGCGGGGAACGCCTTCCATCCCGCCTCGACCGCTCGGTCCACGTCGGCCGCGGTGCCTCGGGCGATCTCGGTGAACACGGCTCCGGTGACCGGGGTCTGGTTCTCGAAGTACTGCCCGTTCGCGGGTGGGACGTACTCGCCCCCGATGAAGTGGTCGTAGCGGGGGGCGTAGCTGAACACGGCACCTTCGGTACCCGGGTTGGCGTAGACGGTCATGTCACTCCTTGTCGACGACGTTGTCGGTGTCCGCACCGCTCAGGTGCGTGCCGTCGACGCTAGTCGGCCGGAGGTTGCAGGAGGTTGCGCCGAGGACCGCGGACCGGATCGGCCGTCTAGGACAGCGAGAGCTCGGCGTCGATCGCCTCGATGCGGGCCACGAGCCCCGCTCGCTTCGGTGACCGCGGCGGCAGCAGCCGGAGGCAGGCGCGCAGGACCTCGACGTCCTCGGGCGCGGCCGCGGTCCGGATGTAGTCGTGCAGCAGGTCCGCCGAGGCGTCGGTCAGCATCGCCTCTCGGAGGCGCGTCGCGACCCGCTCGCGGAGGTCGACGACACCGGGCGCGGTGGAGTCCGGCAGGAGCGGACCCGGGTATGCGGCGAGCGCTGCGCGGTGGGCGCCGCGGTCGAGGAGGGACAGCACCTGGTGGGCGTCGAGCTGGAGCGGGGTGGTGAGCCGGTACGGCCGCGAGGCCGGCACGAGTGTCGGTGCGGTCCCGCCGAGCACCTTCCGCAGCCGGACGAGTTCCGCCCGGAGGGTGACCGCCGCCTCGTCCGCGTCGTAGAGCAGCCCGGCGAGCGCGTCGGCGCTGAGGCCCTGGTGGTGCCAGGCCAGCAGCGTCAGGATCTCGGCGTGCCGTCGGCTGAGCTCGGTCGGGCGGCTCGCCCCGTGTCCGACCAGCAGGCCGGTGTCACGACCGAGCACCTGCAGGCCGGGCCGCACCGTGGTCGTCCGGCGGGGCGCGTCCGTGCGTGCGCGGCCGGCGAACCGTCGGTCGGCGACCGCGCGCAGCCGCTGCACCATGATCTCGGACTCGACGGCGGCCGCGGTCGCCTCCATGAGCGGCAGTGCATGTGAGGCGACCGCCTGCGGGCCACCCGTGATGTCGATCACGCCGATGATCTGCCGGGTCTCAGGATCGTGCACCGGGACCGCTGTGCAGCTCCACGGGTGCACGAGGCGGTTGAAGTGCTCGGCCGCGTGGATCTGGATGCCGTGGTCGAGTTCGAGCGCGGTGCCCGGTGCGCTCGTCCCCACCTCCCGCTCGGACCATCCGGCGCCCTCGACGAAGAGCATGCCCTCTGCCCGTCGCCGCAGGTGGCGGTCGCCGTCCACCCAGAGCAGTCTGCCCATGGCGTCGCCCACCGCGACGAGCATGCCGGAGTCGTCGTCCGCGTCGTTGACGAGCAGCTTGGTGATGACCGGGAGGACGCCGGCGAGCGGGTGTCCGAGCCGGTGGTCGCGCAACTCGTCCTCGTCGAAGGCGAGCTCCGGCATGAGGTTGTCCGGGTCGAGGTGACGGCCCATCGACCGTTCCCACGACTCGCGGACGAGCCGTCGGACGAGTCCGCGCTGCGCTTCGGCACGCGCCGGGGTCGCCAGCCACGGACTGGACACCTCACCACCACCCATCCACGTCGACCGGTTCTGCGGACAGTGTATCCGCCGCAGCCCGACGGCCAACGGGTAACCTCAGGCGGCCGGACGGAACCGGCGGAGGCGCAGGCTGTTGAGCACGACGAACACGCTGGAGAACGCCATCGCCGCACCCGCGATCATCGGGTTGAGGAGGCCGAGGGCGGCGAGCGGGATCGCCGCGACGTTGTAGGCGAACGCCCAGAACAGGTTGCCGCGGATGATCCCGAGCGTCCGTCGGGAGAGCCGGACGGCGTCGATCGCCGTGGCGAGGGAACCGGAGACGATGCTGAGGTCGGCTGCGCCCTTGGCCGCATCCGTGCCCGTCCCCATGGCGATCCCGAGATCGGCCGTGGCGATCGCCGCGGCGTCGTTCACCCCGTCGCCGATCATCGCGACGCGGTGACCGGCCGCCTGGAACCGTTCGACGGCGGCGACCTTGTCGGCGGGGCTCGCGTCGGCGATCACCTCGGTGATCCCGACCTCGGCCGCGACCCGCGCTGCGACGGCCGCGTTGTCGCCGGTGAGGAGCACCGGCGTCATCCCCAGGGACACGGCACGTCCGATGGCGGCGCGGGCCTCCGGCTTCACGGTGTCGGCGACCTCGACGACGCCGCGGACCTCGCCGTCCCAGGCGACGACCACCACGGTGCTCGCACGCTCCGCGGCGGAGGCCAGGGCGCTCGCCGCGTCCGGCCCGATGCGGAAGCCCTGGTCCTCCGCGAAGGCGGGACGTCCGGCCAGCACGGTTTTTCCGTTGATCGTGCCGGTGACGCCGAGACCCTCGAGGCTCGCGAAGTCCGAGACCACCGGACGAGCTGCATCGCGGCGGGTCGCTTCCGCGACGATCGCCTCGGCGATGGGGTGCTCGGAGGCCGCTTCGAGCGCCGCGCCGAGGGCGAGCACCTCGTCCGTCGCACCGGCCGCCCAGACCTTCCTGACGCCCATCCGCCCGGAGGTGACGGTCCCCGTCTTGTCGAGCAGGATGCGGTCGATGCCGCTCGCCCGCTCGAGCGCCTCCGGTCCGGCGATGAGGATGCCGAGCTGCGCGCCACGCCCCGTCCCGACGAGGAGGGCCACCGGGGTCGCGAGCCCCAGCGCACACGGGCAGGCGATGATGAGGACGGCGACCGCGGCGGTGAACGCCGCCTCCATGGTCGAACCGGTGAGGGCCCACACGATGGCGGTCCCGAGGGCGATCACGAGCACGACCGGGACGAACACGCTCGAGACGCGATCGGCGAGACGCTGGACCCGGCTCTTCCCGAGCTGCGCCGCCTCGACCGCCTGGGCCATACGCGCCAGCTGCGTCTCGGCGCCGACGGCCGTCGCCCGCACGACGAGACTACCGCCACGCGCGATCGTGCCACCGATGACCCGCGAGCCGGCTACGAGCTCGACCGGGACAGACTCCCCCGTGACGAGACTCTCGTCGACACTCGCCGCCCCTTCGACGACGATCCCATCGGTGGCGACGGACTCGCCGGGACGCACGAGGAAGTGGTCTCCGACGAGCAGCTGCTCGATCGGGATCCGTTCCTCGGTGCGGGTGGGCGCCATGAGGTCAGAGGGGTCCGCCGCACGGTGCCGGAGCACGGAGACCTCGGAGGCGCCCAGCGTCATGAGGTCCCGGAGCGCCTCGCCGGCCGCACGCTTCGACCGCTGCTCGATGAGGCGGCCGGCGAGCAGGAAGACGGTCACGCCGGCGGCCACCTCGAGGTACAGCGCGCTCGACGGGTCGGCGTCGGGTGCGAAGAAGGTGAACTCGTGCCGCATGCCCGTCATCCCGGCCATGCCGAAGAAGAGCGCCCAGACGGACCACAGGTACGCGGCCCCCGTCCCGAGCGTGATGAGGGTGTCCATCGTCACCGAGCCGTGCCGCAGCGTCGCGAACGTCGCCCGGTGGAACGGGTACCCACCCCAGAAGACGACCGGCGTCGAGAGGGCCAGCGAGAGCCACTGCCAGTGGTCGAACTGCCAGGCGGGGATCATCGCGAGCAGCACGACGGGCAGCGCCAGCACCGCACTGACGACGAGGCGGGTGCGGAGCGTCGTCACGGTCGCCGAGGGGTCGGACGTCGTTCCCGACGTCGGCGTCTGCTCCCGGTTCGCCGCGGCGCGTTCGTCAGCGGGCGGACGCACCATCGCGGTGTAGCCGGCCTTCGCGACGGCCGCGACCAGCTCGTCCGCGGTGACGGTGGAGGGCGCGGTCACCGTCGCCCGTTCGGTCGCGAGGTTGACCTGCGCCTCGACACCGTCGAGCGCGGTCAGCCGCTTCTCGACGCGTGCCACGCAACTCGCGCACGTCATGCCCTCGATGTCGAGGTCGAGCTGGATGAGTGGCGCGCTCATCAGCGACGACCCACGAGGGTGTAGCCGGCTTCCTCGACACCGGCGCCGATGGCCGCGTCGTCGGACGATGCGGCTCCCGAGACCGTGACCGTCCCCGCGTCGAGATCCACGGCGACGTCGTCCACGCCGGCGAGCGCGGAGAGCTCGGTCGTGACCGCGGACACGCAGTGCGCACAGGTCATGCCGTCGACGCGATAGGTGGTGGTTGCGGTGGTCTCGGACATGCTTGCTCCTCAGTGACTCGGAGCCTTCACTATACCCCAGGGGGTACCCCGTGCAACCGTCCGCGGGACGCGTGCGCCGGGTCAGCCGAGCAGGCCGAGCGCCCGCACGGCCTCGCGCTCCTCCTCGAGTTCGGCGATCGAGACGTCGATACGTGCCTGCCACTCTGGCGCGACGTCGAGACCCTCGACGACCTCCCAGCGTCCATCGACGGATCGCGCCGGGAACGAGCTGACGAGGCCCTCCGGGACGCCGTACCAACCCTCCGAGGGAAGCGCCACGGACGTCCAGCGCTCCGGCCGGCCCGGGGTCGCCGTGCCGTTCACCCAGTCGTGCACGTGATCGATGGCGGCGGCAGCGGCCGACGCGGCGGACGACGAGCCCCGGACCGCGATGATCTCCGCACCGCGCTTCGCCACCCGTGGGATGAACTCGTCGGCGATCCACTCCTCGTCGACGAGTTCGAGGGCAGGACGACCACCGACCGTCGCGTGGGAGAGGTCCGGCACCTGGGTCGCCGAGTGATTGCCCCAGATCACGACGCCGTCGATCTCGGACACGGGTGCGCCGGTCTTGGCGGCCAACTGCGCGACGGCCCGATTGTGGTCGAGTCGGGTCAGGGCGGTGAACCGTTCGGCCGGCACCCCGGCTGCCGCCGACTGCGCGATGAGTGCGTTCGTGTTGGCCGGGTTGCCGACCACCAGGACGCGCACGTCGTCGGCCGCACCGGCTCCGATCGCCGCGCCCTGCGGTGCGAAGATCCCGCCGTTGGCCGCGAGGAGGTCGGCTCGCTCCATGCCCGGACCACGCGGACGGGCACCGACGAGCAGGGCGACGTCCACCCCGTCGAAGGCGCGCGACATCTCGGTCGTCGCCTCGACCCCCGCCAGGAGCGGGAACGCGCAGTCCTGCAGTTCCAATGCCGTCCCCTCGGCCGCTCCCAGACCCTGCGGGATCTCGAGCAGGCGTAGGACGACGGGCCGGTCCGGCCCCAGCAGCTGACCTGACGCGATGCGGAAGAGCAGGGAGTAGCCGATCTGGCCTCCGGCTCCGGTGACGGTGACGACGGTGGGTTGGCTCATACGCCCACGCTACTCCGCGGCCTCCGGGGTGGGTCGTGAGGCCTGCATGTCCGCCTCGGCGGAGTCGACCGCCTCGTGCTCCTCCGGGGACACCGGCCCCACCCGGCTCTTCCGCTGGGCCGAGGACTCGGACGGCAGCGCGACGGCCGCCTCCGTGATGCGGTTCGCCATCCCGTTGAAGATGATCCCGTGGAACGGCAGGATCGCGAACCAGTAGAGGCGTCCGCCGAGCCCCTTCGGGAAGAAGACGGCGCGCTGCCGGTAGACCGAGCCGTCGCCGACCGGGGTCGCGCTCATCTCCAGCCACGCCAGACCGGGCACGCGCATCTCGGCGCGCAGGCGCAGCATCCGACCGCGTTCGAGGTACTCCACGCGCCAGAAGTCGAGGGCATCCCCCACGCTCAGGTGCTGCGGATCGTCGCGACCACGTCGCAACCCGACACCACCGACGAGCTTGTCCATCCAGCCACGGATCGCCCACGCCAACGGGAAGGAGTACCACCCGTTCTCGCCGCCGATGGACTCGATCACCGAGAAGAGACGGTCGGCGCTCGCGGAGGTCTTCCGTTCCTTGAGATCGATGTAGACGGTGTGTCCGGCCCAGTCGGGGTCGCTCGGCAGCGGGTCGCTCGGCGCGCCGTCCACGGTCGCGTTCCGCCAGGAGGTCTCGACCTCACCGTCGCGCATGCGCTGCAGTGCGAGGCGCACCGCGCGTCGGTACCCCGTCAGACCGCCCTCCGGCGGCGGGATGACCGCGTCGATGTCGTGGTCGCCCATGACGCAGTCGACGAGCAGCGACTCGATGATCGGCGAAGCGAGCCGGCGTGGGATCGGCGTCACGAGGTTGACCCACTGGGAGGCCAACCATGGGGTGAGGACCGGGAGCGGCGCGATCGGGCGCTGCGGGAGGCCGGCCTCGACCGCGTAGCCGTTCATCATCTGTCCGTAGCGGAGGACGTCGGGGCCGCCGATGTCGAAGGCGCGGTTCACGTCGCGGTCGACCTCGGCGCTCGCCAGCAGGTAGTGCAGGACGTCGCGGACCGCGATCGGCTGGATGAAGTTCCGGACCCAGCGCGGCGCCGGCATGTACGGCAGGATGTCCGTCAGATGGCGGATCATCTCGAAGGAGGTCGATCCGGAACCGATGACCACGCCGGCCTGCAGGACGATCGTCGGAACGCCTGAGGCGAGCAGGATCCGCCCGACCTCGGTGCGGGACCGCAGGTGCTTCGACAACTCGACGCCCTCGGGGTGCAGGCCACCGAGGTAGACGATGCGCGACACCCCCGCCGCTGCAGCGCCGGCGGCGACGTGTTCGGCGGCGTCGAGCTCCGTCTGCTCGAAGTCGCCCTTGCCGCCCATGGAGTGCACGAGGTAGTAGACGACGTCGACGTCCACGCAGGCCGATGCGACCTGAGCCGCGTCGCCGAGATCACCCTCGACGACTTCCACCTGATCGCGCCAGGGCACGTCGGTGAGCTTCTGCGGCGAGCGCACGAGCACCCGGACCGTGTACCCGGCCTCCAGCAGCCGCGGCACGAGCCGCCCGCCGATGTAGCCGGTGGCACCCGTGACGAGCACGCGCTTCGGAGTCGATGATTCGGTCATGGGTGCAACGTTACGACCCGTCGACGACAGCGGCGCCCGGCTGTACAGCCGGGCGCCGCTGTGCAAGCACCACGCGGGTGCCACGAGTCGCTACAGGAGCGCCTTCGTGTGCCAGACGGTCTTCACCTCGGTGAACGCGGTGATCCGGTCGAGACTCGCGGGGACCGAGCCCCGGGAACCGTTCGGGCGGACCACCCGTTTGAGCGTCTCGGCCGCGAGGACCTCGAGCTCGATCCAGTCGAGCTCACCGGCGCCAGCGAGATCGATCGCGTTGACGTCGGCGTGCGATGCGAGCCACGGAGCCATCTCCGCCGGCGATCCGGTCAGCACGTTCACGACGCCGCCGGGGACGTCACTCGTGGCGAGCACCTCGGCGAGGCTGATCGACGAGAGCGGCAGGCGCTGGCTCGCGATCACGACGACCGTGTTCCCCGCGACGAGCGCCGGAGCGACGACGCTCACGAATCCGAGGAGCGACGAGTCCTGCGGCGCGATGAGCGCGACGACGCCCGTCGGCTCCGGAACCGAGAGGTTGAAGTACGGACCCGAGACGGGGTTCGCTCCCCCGACCACCTGGACGTACTTGTCCGCCCAGCCCGCGTACCAGACCCAGAGGTCGATGGCCTCGTCGACCTGTGCTGCGGCCTTCGCCTGCGAGACGCCTTCGGCCTGGACGATCTCCTCGATGAACTGCGCCCGCCGGCCCTCGAGCAGCTCGGCGATGCGGTACAGCACCTGGCCCCGGTTGTAGGCGGTGGCACCCGACCAACCGGCGAGTGCCGATCGTGCGGCGACGACCGCGTCGCGGGCGTCCTTCCGCGAGGCGAGCGATGCGTTCGCGAGGAACTCCCCTTGGCGTTCGTCACCTCGTACGTCCTTCCGGATTCGCTGCGTGGGAACTTGCCGCCGATGGCGAGCTTGTAGGTCTTCGGGATGGTGAGCCGGCTCATCGCTGCTCCTCCTTCGTGGTGCTCGTGGACGGCGCGACGGTGGCGGCGGCCGATGATCCGGCCGGCGCGAGGTAGGCGCCGAGCCCGTGGCGGCCACCCTCGCGGCCGTACCCCGACTCCTGGTACCCGCCGAACGGGCTGGCTGGATCGAACCGGTTGAAGGTGTTCGCCCAGATCACGCCGGCGCGGAGCTTGTCCGCGACCGCGAGGATCCGGCTGCCCTTGTCGCTCCAGATCCCGGCCGACAGTCCGTACGGGGTGTTGTTCGCCTTCGCGATGGCCTCCGCGGGCGTCCGGAAGGACATGACCGAGAGGACCGGCCCGAAGATCTCCTCGCGGGCGATCCGGTGGCTGGTGGACACGTTCGTGAAGATCGTCGGCGCGAACCAGAACCCGTTCTCGGGCAGCTCGCAGTCCGGGCTCCACCGTTCGGCGCCTTCGAGCTCGCCGATGTCCGAGAGCTCGCGGATGCGGGCCAGCTGCTCGGCCGAGTTGATCGCGCCGACATCCGTGTTCTTGTCGAGCGGGTCGCCGACGCGCAGCGTCTGCAGACGGCTCTTCAAGCGGTCGACGACCTCGTCGTGGATGCTCTCCTGGACGAGGAGCCGGGATCCGGCGCAGCAGACGTGACCCTGGTTGAAGAAGATGCCGTTGACGATGCCTTCGATGGCCTGGTCGATCGGTGCGTCGTCGAACACGATGTTCGCCGCCTTGCCACCGAGCTCGAGCGTCAGGCGCGTGTCGCTGCCGGCGATGGTCTTCGCGATCTCGCGCCCGACGGCGGTCGACCCGGTGAAGGCGACCTTGTTGACGTCGGGGTGGCGCACGATCGCCGCCCCGGTCGCTCCGGCACCCGTGACGATGTTCACGACACCGGCCGGCAGCTCGGCCTGCTGGAGGATCTCGGCGAAGATGAGCGCTGTGAGCGGCGTGGTCTCGGCCGGCTTGATGACGACCGTGTTTCCGGCGGCGAGCGCCGGTGCGACCTTCCACGCGAGCATGAGGAGCGGGAAGTTCCACGGGATGACCTGCCCGGCCACGCCGAGGGCGCGCGGGTTCGCACCGAGGCCCGCGTAGTCGAGCTTGTCGGCCCAACCGGCGTAGTAGAAGAACCAGGCGGCGACGAGTGGGACGTCGACGTCGCGGGACTCCTTGATCGGCTTGCCGTTGTCGAGGCTCTCCGCCACGGCGAGCTCGCGGGCGCGCTCCTGGACGAGGCGCGCGATGCGGAAGAGGTACTTGCCGCGGTCGGCGCCCGACAGCTTCGACCAGACGCGGTCGTAGGCACGCCGCGCGGCGGTGACGGCGCGATCGACGTCGGCGTCACTCGCCGCGGAGATCGTCGCGATCGACTGCTCGGTGCTCGGCGAGATCGTCTGGAAGGAGCCACCGGTGCCCTCGGTGAATTCGCCGTCGATGAAGAGGCCGTATTCGGAACGGAGGTGGAGGACGGAGGTCGACTCCGGGGCTGGTGCGTATTCGAGGAAGCTCATGATGTCCTAGTCGATGGTGACGTAGTCGGGGCCGGAGTAGTGGCCGGTGGTGAGTTTCTGACGCTGCAGGAGCACGTCGTTGAGGAGGCTCGAGGCACCGAAGCGGAACAGGTGCGGCTGGAGCCACTCCTCGCCGACCGTCTCCGCGACGGTCACGAGGTACTTGATCGCGTCCTTCGAGGAACGGATGCCGCCGGCGGGCTTCACACCGATCTGCTCACCGGTGAGGCGGTGCCAGTCCCGGACGACCTCGAGCATGAGGAGGGTCACCGGGAGGGTCGCGGCGGGCGCGACCTTGCCGGTGGACGTCTTGATGAAGTCGCCGCCCGCGAGGATGGCGAGCCAGGAGGCGCGCTTCACGTTGTCGTAGGTGTTCAGCTCGCCGGTCTCGAGGATGACCTTGAGGTGCGCCGAGGTGCCGTCGCTCCGACGGCAGGCCTCCTTGACCGCGACGATCTCGTCGAAGACCTGGCCGTACCGGCCGGAGAGGAACGCACCCCGGTCGATGACCATGTCGATCTCGTCCGCTCCGGCGTCGACGGCGTCGGCCGTGTCCGCCAGCTTGACCGCGAGGGAGGCGCGTCCGCTCGGGAAGGCCGTCGCGACCGCCGCGACGTTGATGCCACCGGCGTCGTGTGCCGCACCCGGCTGCGTGTGCGCCGCGCCGAGTGCCTCGACGGCGTACGGCACCATGTCGCCGTAGACGCAGACCGCGGCGACGCGCGGGGTGGACGGATCCCCTGCGTCCGGGGTGATCGCCTTGGCCACGAGGGAGCGCACCTTGCCGGGGGTGTCCGCGCCCTCGAGGGTGGTGAGGTCGATGAGTTCGATGATGCGGTCGAGGGCCCAGGCCTTCGACGTCGTCTTGATCGAGCGCGTGCCGAGGTCCGCTGCGCGCTGTTCGAGCCCGACGGCGTCGACGCCCGCGAGGCCGTCGAGGTAGCGTCTGAGGCTGGCGTCGGTGACGGGGCCGTCGACGAGTTCGAGCGCCGTCGGCTTCGCCACGAGGTCGCCTGGTGGAGTGGTCATGGTGCGTTCCTTCCGAGCAGTTCCTGCTCCGGGGTGTGCTGCTTGGCGGATGATGGTTCGTGGTCGGCGAGGAGTGCCGTCGCGGTCGCCTCGTCGGTGACGAGCACGGTGCAGAGGCCGCTGCTGACGACGGCTCTCGCGACGGCGTGCTTCTGGGCTCCGGCGATGACCGCGATGCTGCGACCGGCACGCCGGAGCGCTTCGAGTCCGAGCCCGACCGTGCGCTCGTCGAGTGTGGGGTCGACGATCATGCCCTCGGCGTCGATGTAGCGCCCGACGACGTCGCCGACGGCACCGCGTGCGACGAGGACGTCGACGTCCGCGGCCGTGAGGTACCCGCTGTGGACGAGGGCGGAGTCTGGTCCGGCCACGCCGGCACCGTACAGGTAGGTGTCGGCCGCTGCGGCCGTGCGGAGCACCTCCGCGACGGTGCGGTCCGACTCGATGCTCAGCTTCGTCTCCAGGCGCTCGAAGATCGCCGGGCTCGGGAGCAGGGTGACGTCGCCACGTCCCTTCTCGGCGATCCGTGCAGCCGTGGCGGCCGCGGTGCCGACGCGCTGGTTGAGGCTCACGCCGCCGTTGATCTGCACGACGGAGAGCCCCGTCGCCCAGCCGTCGGACAGGTGGTCGGCGATGTCGCGGAGCGTCCTCCCCCAGCTCACGCCGAGCGTCCGCGGCACCGGACGCATGGCGCCGAGGTAGTCGGCCGCCGCGCGAGCGACGCGTTCGTGGAGGTCGGCACTGTCGCTCGGGCTCGGCACGACGACCGCGTCCGCGAGTCCGAAGCGCTCGCGGAGCGCCCGTTCGAGTGGGAGGCGGCGTGCGCGCGGGTGCACGATCTCGATGCGGATGTAGCCGAGTTCGCGGGCCTGGGCGAGGAGCCGACCGACCTTCCACCGCGTGATGCCGAGCAGCGCGCCGATCTCGTCCTGGGTCTTCGTCTCGTCGTAGTACAGCTCCGCGGCGCGCACCGCGAGCAGCTCGTCGCTTTCGATCACCTCGGGCCTCCTCCGGATCGTCTCCAGCCTAGGACGCCACCAACACCCGGACAACGTCTGTTGGCGCCCATGCTCAGATGAGCAGAGGCCGGTGCGCGGATGCGCATCGTCGCCGGGGATCCGTCAGGACATCAGGAGCAGCCCGATCACCGACCGCGCGCCGCCAGATCCGCTTCGATCGTCGTCGGCCGGCCGGTGATGCGACCGGCGATGGCGCACAGCGCGCCCGTGGCCAGCAGGAGCAGCAGCGGGACGGTCCACGATCCGGTCACGGCGTGCAGCAGGCTCACGACCAGGGGGCCGAGTGCGCCGAGGGTGTAGCCGACGCTCTGCACGAAGCCGCTTAGGGCGACCGCGCCCTCGTGGGTCGCCGTCCGCAGGTTGATGAGCACGAGGGCGAGCGGGAACAGCAGCGGGCCGAGCCCGGCGAGCAGCACCCACAGCCACGTGAGCGTCGCCGGCCACAGGAGCAGCCCGAGATAGCCGAGCACGAAGCACGCGCTCGCGACGTAGACGAGGACGGCGACGTTCCGCAGCCTCGCGACGAGCATCGGGACGATCAGGCTCGCCGGGACCCCCATCGCGGAGAAGAGCGAGAGCAGCAGGCCGCCCTGGGCCGGGGTGACGCCGGCGACGTCACCGACGATGGTGGGGAGCCAGGTGAACATCGCGTAGGCATTCAGCGAGGAGGTGGCGAACACCGCCGCGATGGCCCACGCGATCGGCGAGCGGTGGACGAGGACGCGCCCGGCGCGGGGCACCTCCTCGATCTCGGGTTCCGTCGCGGCGGCGGCCCGGGCATCCCGACGCTCCCGGACGATGAGCGTGATCCAGGGCAGCACGGCGAGCATGGCGACGATGGACCACACACCGAGCGACACCTGCCACCCCGCCGCATCGGCGACCGGTACGGCGATCAGTGGCGGGATGAACGTGCTGACCGACAGGACCGTCGCATAGAGGGAGGTGACGAGGCCGACGCGGTCGGGGAAGTACTTCTTGACCAGCGGTGGGAGCATGACGTTGCCGATGCCGATCCCGGCGAAGCAAAGCGCACTCCCGATCGCGAGGACGGCGAAGTCGGGGGCGAGCGAGCGCATGAGGTGCCCGGCCACGATCGACCCGAGTGCGATGAGCAGTACCGGCTCGAGGTGCAGCCGACGCACGAGTCGCGGGGTGAAGACGCCGAACAGGGCGAAGCACAGTGGCGGCAGCATCCCGAGGAGCCCCAGCCCGACCGACCCCACGCCGATGTCGCCGTCGATCTCCGCGAAGATCGGCGACAGCGAGGTGACGGCCGTGCGGAGGTTCGCCGCGACCAGCACGATACCGACGAGCGCGAGGGCCCTCCCCCGCCACAGGGGACGCGGACCCACTAGGACAGCATCCGGCGCGCGCGCTCGACATCGTCGGTCATCTGCACGATGAGCGGCTCGATCCCGGTGAACGCGACCATGCCGCGGATGCGCTCGACGAACTGCACCTCGACCTCGTCGTCGTAGAGATCGAGATCGGTCTCGTCGAGGACGTAGGCCTCGACCTGCTTCTGCGGGACGCCGTCGAAGGTCGGGTTGTTCCCGACCGAGATCGCCGCCGGATAGCGACGTCCTCGCCAGAACAGCCACCCTGCATACACGCCGTCCGCAGGGATGAGACCCTGCGAATCGGGAGACAGGTTGGCGGTCGGGAAGCCGAGTTCCCGGCCACGCTTGGCGCCGTGGACGACGACACCCCGCACGCCGGGCGGACGACCGAGGAGCCGCGACGCCTCGCGGACGTCACCCTCCTCGAGGAGTTCCCGGATCCAGGTCGACGACACCCGACGCCCGCCGCCGGGACGGACGTCGTCCACGACGCGCACGGAGAAGCCGTAGACCTCACCGAACGACTCCAGCGTGGCGACCGTACCGAGGCCGCGATGGCCGAAGCGGAAGTCCTCGCCGACGAGGACCGTCTTGGCATGCAACGCTCCGACGAGGATCGAGGTGACGAACTCCTCGGGCGTGAGCTGGGCCAGTGTCTGGTCGAAGCGCAGCAGCAGGGCCGCGTCGACCCCGGCGTCCGCCAGGAGACCGAGCTTCTGCTCGTTGCTCACGAGCGACGCCGGGCAGCGGTCGGGGTTGATGAGGCTCAGCGGGTTGCGGTCGAAGGTGACGGCGACGGAGCTGAGACCGGCTGCCGCGGCCTCCTCGAGGAGCGCGGCGACGACCGCGCGGTGACCCGTGTGGACGCCGTCGAACTTGCCGATGGTGACGGCCGACGGTCCGAAGGCGTCTGGGACCTGGTCGAGCTCGGTGAACGTGATCATTTGCCGGTACGCCGATGTCCAGCCAACCACCACAGTCCAAGGACCGGGAGGACGAGCGGGATGTAGACGTACCCGCGACCGAAGCCGGACCAGACCGTGTCGTGGGGGAACAGCTCGGGATCGAGCAGGCTCAGCAAGCCGACGATCAGGACCCCGGCGAGTTCGAAGGAGATCGTGGCCCATGCGATCCGCCGCCAGACGGCGCCTGGAGCGACGAGCGAGACGGTCGCCAGGATGTACACCACCGCGGCGACGGCCGAGAGAAGATAGGCCAGTGGCGCCTCGTCGAACTTGGTCGTGATCTGCACCACGGACCGGCCGGTGGCGGCGAGCGCCAGGATGCCGTAGACGGCGACGAGCACGACCCCGACACCACGGACGCGTGGGCGGGCTGGAGCGGCGGTGGGGAGAGGCATGACCCGACGATTCTATGCGACGCAGGCCCTCGCCCAGGCACTTCGCGACGGTCACGCGAGCTGCGGTGCCGTTGTCCTCCACCGCCGTCGGTGCGCCGACGGTCAGCCGAGCTGGACGGTCCAGATCTGCTCCATGCGGTAGAGCATCACCGCGATCGCGAGACAGACGACGCCGAGGACGACCGTCGACCACCGGGTGCGTTCGACGAGCGCCCAGAATCCGCCGGCGATCGGCAGGATCATCGCCGAGACGAGGTAGGTGTAGAACTCGGGCACACTCCCCGTGGCGGTGTTCCCGAACGCGGGCGCGGCGATCGCCACCACCAGCTGCGCGATGAGGAGGACCTCGACGAGTGCCGTCGCCCCCATCGTCAGGTCGTTCGGCGCGCGCCCGGCGAAGCCGAGCACGATGCAGAGGAGCCCGGCCACGACCGCGACCGCGATCTGGGCGATGGTGAACCACTCGATCATGCCGTTTCCTCCGCCGGGAAGTTCACAACGGACTTGAGCGAGCCGCCACGGCGCTCCACGAGCCCCACCAGTCGGCCGTCCGGCGCGACGGCGGCGATCGGACCGGTGTGGCCGGCCGGCAGATCGCGTTCGAGCCGCTTCCCGTGGCCGAGATCCACCGCCTCCTGCTCCGTGAGCTCGAGGGCGCCGAACAGGCGCTTCGCGACGTCGGCCGGGTGCAACAGCGCCGTCTCGACGTCGAGGTCGTCGATCGTCGATGCGTCCGTGACGTCGAAGGGTCCGATCCGGGTCCGGCGAAGCGCGGTGAGATGGCCGCCGACGCTGAGGGATGCCCCCAGGTCGCGGGCGAGGGCGCGGATGTAGGTGCCGGAGGAGCAGACGACCCGGACGTCGACGTCGACTGCCGCCCCATCCCGACGGATGGTCAGCACGTCGAACGCGCTGACGGTGACCGCACGGGACTTCAGCTCCACCTCGATCCCCTCGCGGGCCAGGGCGTAGGCGCGCTTCCCGCCCACCTTGATGGCGCTCACCGTGCTCGGCACCTGCTCGATGTCGCCCGTCAGTGGACGGATCGCGGCGATGATCGCGTCGTCGTCCACGGCAGCCACCGCGGCCTGGTCGGCGCGCTCGGTGACCTCACCTTCGGCGTCGTCGGTGGAGGTCGCCGCGCCGAGGCGGATGGTCGCCGTGTACTCCTTGTCGAGACCGACGATGAACGTCAGCAGTCGGGTCGACGAGCGCGTGCCCAACACGAGCAGCCCGGTGGCCATGGGGTCGAGCGTTCCCGCATGCCCCACCTTGCGCGTGCCGGCGAGCCGTCGAACCCGGGCGACCGCATCGTGGGAGGTGTGCCCCTGCGGCTTGTCGATGAGGAGGATACCGGGACGGGCGGACGCCGACCCGGGTGCTGCTGTGCTGTTCTCGACCACCCTGCAACGGTACCAGCGGCGGTCGGCGCAGCCGGGCGCCCGGAGCACCCCTGGGCGGCGGCGCTCAGCAGAAGTCGGCGAAGATCCGCCGTGGGTGCCGCTCGTCCGTGTTGTCCACGAGGGCGGTCGCCCGCGCGGTCGGGTCGTCGTCCTTGCGGTAGAGCGCCTGCCCGCCCACGTAGCGTGCGTTGGACGGCGCCGTCGGGTCGCTGTCGACGCCGAGGCGCTCGTGCAGCCGCTCGTAGGCCGTCGCCATCGGGACGTCGAGCCAGACCGACGCATGCCAGAGGCCGCGGAGCTCGGGACGGTTCAGGAAGACGCCGTCGACGATGAGGACGGCGTCCTGCGGACCGGTCGTCCAACGCAAGGGAGCGCCGACATCGCGCTGCTCGTCGAACCCGACGAGTTGGAAGCCGGCGCTGCCAGCCAGGCGGAAGGGCTCGACGAGCACCCTGCGGAACAGCGAATAGTCGAACGAGTCGAGCCAGTAGCCCTCGGCCGAGTCCCGCCCCCGCGCGTACCGTTCCTCGCGAGGACGGTGGAAGTCGTCGATTGAGGCACGGCACACCGCGCGTCCGGCCTCGTCGAACACCTCGGCCAGTCCGTCGGCGAACGCCGCCGTGCCGGAGCCGCTGACGCCGTCCACCGCGATGAGGGTGCGGCCTCGTGGGTAGTCCCGCTGGAACTGGTCTCGCAGCTGCCGGAGCAACTCGATCCGTGGTGTCGTGACGAGCTTCATGGCGCCGAGCCTACCCGCGCGGATCGTAGGCTGGTGCGGTGCCGCCCGAACCCTCCGACCTCGCCCCGCTCGTGACGGGATGGTTCCGCACCAACGCGCGCGACCTCCCGTGGCGACGCCCGGGGTTCCCCGCCTGGGGCACGCTCGTGTCGGAGTTCATGCTCCAGCAGACGCAGGTCAGCCGGGTGATCCCGCGGCTCGAGGAGTGGCTCGGGCGCTGGCCGACGCCCGCCGACCTGGCGGCCGAACCACCGGCCGAAGCCGTCCGCGCCTGGGGCCGGCTCGGCTATCCGCGCCGAGCGCTCTGGCTCCATGCGGCGGCCACCCAGATCGCCGAACGGCACGACGGCATCGTCCCGTCGGACGTGGATCAGCTCCTGGCGCTCACCGGCATCGGCGACTACACCGCCCGCGCCGTCGCCGTCTTCGCCTACGGGGACCGGCACCCGGTGGTGGACACGAACACCCGACGGGTCATCGCCCGAGCCGTCCGCGGCCAAGGCGAGCCCGGCCCACCGAACGCCAAGGTGGACCTCCCCGCCATGGAGGCGCTCCTGCCGGAGTCCCGCTCGGAGGCAGCCGTCTTCAACGCCGGGCTGATGGAGATCGGCGCGGTGGTCTGCACGGCTCGAGCACCGCGGTGCGAGGAGTGTCCGCTCCGCGAGGTGTGCGCTTGGCGCGCGGCGGGATACCCGGCCTACGACGGACCGGTCAAGACGAAGCAGAAGCAGTTCGCGGGCAGTGACCGACAGGTCCGGGGCATCATCATGGCCGAGCTCCGCTCGACCCACCGCTCCCTGTCGGACGAGGAGCTCCGGGCGCTCTGGCCCGACGGCGAGCAGTTC
The DNA here is from genome assembly GCF_006065115.1 of Plantibacter sp. M259. Lineage (NCBI taxonomy): Bacteria > Bacillati > Actinomycetota > Actinomycetes > Micrococcales > Microbacteriaceae > Plantibacter > Plantibacter sp. M259. The sequence goes on from NZ_CP040750.1 coordinate 246,342, forward strand.
GACCGCGCACTCGCAGGACTGGTCGCCGACCGCCTCGCGGTGTGCGTCGACGGCGGGTACGCCCTCCCCCACGACTGACCGGTGCGGCCGGCGGGCGCACGTCGACAGGCTCAGTGACCGGATGACGGAATCCCGGTCCCTGAGCCTGTCGAAGGGCTGGTGCGAGGTGGCTAGTCCTCGGCGTCCACGTCGCGCGGCTTGACGTAGGGGTCCTCGTCACCGGCGTAGGCGGCACCGGCGGCAAGCCCGGCCACCTCGGTGTCGCGGTTCTTCGCCTCGCGCAGCAGGTCTTCGATGTGCTGCGCGTTCTCCGGGATCGCGTCCAGGAAGAAGTCGAGGCTCGGGGTCAGTCGGGTGTTGATGTTACGGCCGATCTCGGCACGCAACAGGCCCTTGGCGGACTCGAGCGCGGCCGAGGTGTCGGCGCGTTCCTCGTCGGAGCCGTACACCGTGTAGAACACGTTCGCGTGCTGGAGGTCGCCGGTCACCTGTACGTCGGTGATCGTCACGAAGCCGAGCCGCGGGTCGCGGATGCCCTTGTCGAGCCGTTTGGCGATGACTTCCTTGATGCGGTCCGCCAACTTGCGGGCCCTGGGGTTCTCTGCCATCTCGTCCTCCTCTGATGACCGTCGGGCGGAGGGCCGCCCGACGGATGCTGCACACACAATACAAGCAGGAATCCCCGCCGCCCTCCCGGAGGAGGACGACGGGGACCGGCCGAGCGGACTAGCCGCGCGGCTTCTCCTTCATTTCGATCGTCTCGATCTCGTCACCGATCTGGATGTCGTTGAACTTGCCGAGACCGATACCGGCCTCGAAGTCCGTACGCACCTCGGTGACGTCGTCCTTGAACCGACGCAGCGATTCGATCGCCAGGCTGTCGCCGACCACGACGCCGTCGCGGATGACCCGCGCCTTGGCGTTCCTCGTGATCGTGCCCGAGCGGACGATGACACCCGCGATGTTGCCGAACTTGGAGGAACGGAACACCTCGCGGATCTCGGCGACACCGGACTGGACCTCTTCGTACTCGGGCTTGAGCATGCCGGTGAGGCTCTGCTCGACGTCCTCGAGTGCGTTGTAGATGACCGAGTAGAACCGGACGTCCACACCCTCACGGGCCGCACGCTCGCGGGCCTTCGGGTCGGGGCGCACGTTGAACCCGATGATGATCGCGTTGTCGATCGTGGCGAGGTTGACGTCGGACTCGGTGACCGCACCGACACCGCGGTGGATGATCCGCAGCTGGACGCTGTCGTCGACGTCGATCTTGAGCAGCGACTCCTCGAGTGCCTCGACGGCACCGGAGACGTCACCCTTGATGATGAGGTTGAGCGACTCGACTTTGCCCTCTTCGAGTGCACGGGTGAAGTCCTCGAGCGAGATGCGCTTGCGAGCCTTGGCCAGAGCCGCGTTGCGCTCCGCGGCTTCACGCTTCTCGGCGATCTGACGCGCGGTGCGGTCCTCCTCGGTGACGAGGAAGGTGTCGCCGGCCCGAGGAACACTCGAGAGGCCCTGCACCTGGACGGGACGCGAGGGACCCGCCTCGGCGACGGTGTCGCCGTTCTCGTCGACCATCGCACGGACGCGGCCGTAGGCCGTACCGGCGACGATCGCGTCACCGACGCGGAGCGTACCCGACTGGATGAGGACGGTCGCGACGGAACCGCGGCCCTTGTCGAGCTTGGCCTCGATGGCCACACCGCGTGCATCCTTGTTCGGGTTGGCGCGCAGGTCGAGACCGGCGTCCGCGGTGAGCAGCACGGCGTCGAGGAGGTCCTTGATGCCGGTGCCGGCACGAGCCGAGACGTCGACGAACATGACGTCTCCGCCGTACTCCTCGGCGACGAGGCCGTACTCGGTCAGCTGCTGGCGCACCTTGGCCGGGTTGGCGTCGGGCTTGTCCACCTTGTTGACCGCGACGACGATCGGCACGTTGGCCGCCTGCGCGTGGTTCAAGGCCTCCACCGTCTGCGGCATGATGCCGTCGTCGGCCGCGACCACGAGGATCGCGATGTCGGTGACCTGCGCACCACGAGCACGCATGGCGGTGAACGCCTCGTGACCCGGGGTGTCGATGAAGGTGATCGGACGCTCGATGCCCTCGTGCTCTGCGACGACCTGGTACGCACCGATGTGCTGCGTGATGCCACCGGCCTCGCCGGCGACGACGTTCGCGTTGCGGATGGCGTCGAGGAGGCGCGTCTTACCGTGGTCGACGTGACCCATGACGGTGACCACGGGAGGACGGATGGCGAGGTCCTCGTCGGACTCGTCTTCCAGCTCCTGGTCGAGGTCGATGTCGAAGCCCTCGAGGAGCTCCCGGTCCTCGTCCTCGGGCGAGACCATCTGGATCTTGTAGCCGAGCTCGGAACCGAGCACGTCGAAGGTCGCCTCGTCGAGCGACTCCGTCGCCGTCGCCATCTCACCGAGGTGGAACAGCACGGTGACGAGGTTGCCGGGGCTGGCGTCGATCTTGTCGGCGAAGTCCGAGATGGACGCGCCACGACGCAGACGGATGATGGTGTTGCCATCGCCGCGGGGGACGCTCACGCCGCCGAGCGACGGGGCTTCCCGCAGCTCGAACTCGGCCCTCTTCGTCCGCTTCGACTTGCGTGCCTTGCTCTTGCCGCCACCGCGACCGAAGGCACCTGCGGTACCACCGCCGGGTCCGCGACCACGACCGCCGCCGCCACCAGGGCGACCGGCGAATCCACCGGCGGGTGCACCACCTGGGGCACCACCGGGACGGAAACCGCCACCGGCGCCACCGGGACGGAAGCCGCCGCCACCGGCGGGACGACCTGCGCCACCCGGACGACCGGGGCCACCGGGACGCTGACCCTGACCGACGCCCGGACGGGGCGAGCCGGGGCGCGGAGCCTGCGGACGCGGGATGTTGCTGGGGTTCGGACGCTGACCCATGCCCTGAGCCGCTGCGAACGGGTTGTTCCCCGGACGCGGCGTGCCGGTCGGGCGCTGGCCCATGCCCTGCGAGGACGCGAACGGGTTGTTCCCCGGACGCGGAGCACCGGGACGGGGGCCGCCCGGCTTCGCGGCGTCGCCGGAGGGCGAGTCGCCGGCGGCCGGAGCCGCGGGTGCGGACGGTGCCGCCGGAGCAGCAGCTGCGGGTGCCTCCGCCGCGGGGGCGGGGGCGGCCGGAGCCTTCGGGCCTGGGGCGGCCTGCTTCGGCGCAGGCGCAGCGGGCGCCTCGGCCTTGGGGGCGGGTGCCGCGGGGGCCGGAGCCTTGGGAGCGGCGGGACCCGGGGTCGGAGCGCCGGGCGTGGCCGGTCGCTTCGCCGGGGCGGCGGGGGCGGCTGACGCCTTCGCACCCTCGGCCTCGAGGGCGGCGCGCAGCTTGCGGGCCACCGGTGGTTCGATACTGGAAGACGGTCCCTTGACGAACTCGCCCAATTCCTTGAGCTTCGCCATGGCGATCTTGCTGTCTACTCCGAGTTCGGATGCGATCTCGTGTACACGTGGTTTTGCAGCCACAATTCTCCTGTCTGAGCTTGCACCCAGGCAGGGGCAAGCGTTAGTGGTGGACGGTGCTCATTTCGAGCCGCTCATGAGTTGTCCATTAGCCGTTCAGCCTGTTCTCTCGGAATGCCGCACCCGGGTGGGGCGGCAGCAGGATGGAGGCCCGGGATCCGGGCCTGATACCTGCGGTGGGAAGCACGGTGTGCGCCGGAGCGCTCTCGCGTGCACTCACCATCGTACACCCCGACCCTGGGTGCGGGCTCACCACCGGATCGTGAGCGGGTCGTTGGAGCCCGACGACGTCACTCAGCCGTCGGCGCGGCCGGTTCCGTCGACACGAAGGCCTGGACCGCCGACGCGTCGGGTCCCTCACTCAATCTGAGCGCCCTCGTGAACGCCCGACGCTGCACCGCCTGGTCGACGCACACCGACGTCGGGTGCACCCAGGATCCACGACCCGGCAGGCGCGCCGCGGCGTCGGGGACGAGCGCCCCCTCGACCGCGACGACGCGCAGCAGTGCCGAGCGCGGCTCGCGACGGCGACAGCCGACGCAGGTCCGCACCGGTTCCATCCGGCTCAGTCCGATTCGAGGATCGAGTCCGGCTGGATGTCGATCTTGGCGCCCGTGAGCTTGGCGGCGAGACGGGCGTTCTGCCCCTCCTTGCCGATCGCGAGCGACAGCTGGTAGTCCGGCACGAGCGCCCGGACGGCTTTGAGCGACTGGTCGATGACGTACGAGCTCGTCACCTTGGCCGGCGAGAGCGCGTTCGCGACGAACGTCGGCAGGTCGGGCGAGTAGTCGACGATGTCGATCTTCTCGGCCCCCAGCTCGTCGGTGACCGCGCGGACACGACGCCCGAGCTCACCGATGCAGGCGCCCTTGGCGTTGATGCTCGGGTCGTTCGCCTTCACCGCGATCTTGGTCCGGTGTCCGGCCTCGCGAGCGAGTGAGACGATCTCGACGATGCCGGATGCGATCTCGGGGACCTCCAACGCGAACAGCTTCCGCACGAGTCCGGGGTGGGTGCGCGAGACGGTGATCTGCGGACCCTTGAGGCCCTTCGTCACGCTCGTCACGTACACGCGGATGCGCGCACCGTGCGGGTACTCCTCGCCGGCGACCTGCTCCTCGGGAGGCAGGATCGCCTCGATGGTGCCGAGGTCGACGTGGATCATGCGCGGGTTCGGGCCCTGCTGGATGACGCCCGCGATGATGTCGCCCTCGCGGCCCTTGAACTCACCGAGGACGGCGTCGTCCTGGATGTCGCGGAGCCGCTGGAAGATGACCTGCTTCGCGGCGAAGGCGGCGATGCGACCGAAGTCGTCCGGCGTGCTCTCGGCCTCCCCGATCAGGACACCCTCGTCGTCGAACTCGGGCACGAACACCCCGACGTGGCCGGTCTTGCGGTCGAGCTGGACCCGGGCCGCCGGGACGTCGCCGCGCGCGGTGGTGTCGGTACCCTCGGTGCTCTTCAGGTACGCACTCAGGATGGCCTGCTCGATGATCACGACGAGCTCCTCGAACGGGATCTCCTTCTCGCGTTCGATCGACTTCAACAAACCGAGATCGATGTCCATCGATGGCCTCCTCTATTCAACTGGTGGTGCCGCGGCAAGACGTGCAGCGGCACGACGGGCATGCTGCTGCCGTGCTGCCGAACCCGTCTGTCTACGGTACCGGATGCCGAGGGGTACGTCATCCACTCAGCTGGGAAGCCCCCGCGCGTCCTCGAGGGTCCCGCCCCGGCTCGACCGCGTCTCGGGGCGGGTGACATGATTGGCCAATGGTCTTGGGCGAGCTGCGGAACGTCATGCGGAGCACGAGGGTGAGGATCCTCGTCGCGATCCTGCTCGCGACGACGCTCGCGATGACGCTCGTGGGCGTCTCCACCTACACGCTCGGCCGGCAGCAGACCCTCGCGACCATCGACGCCCGCCTGGAGCACAGCGCCGAGCTCATCGCCTTCATGGTGGTCGGTTCAGGCGACTCCGCCGACGCCCCGGCGACGAGCGACGCGGCCGTCGACGCGGTGATGCGACGCTGGATCTTCGCCGAGGACGAGACCGCCATCGGTGTGCGCGCCGACGGCTCGACGGTCGCGCCCAGCGCCCCGTCCGCTTTCCGACTGGACGACGACCCGCAGCTGCTCGACACCATCACGGCCCGGTCGTCCCGCGGCGTCGTCACGGGCGAGGCCACCGGTGACCGCACCGTGCGGTACGCGATCATCCCGGTGCAGGTCGTCGGCGACCCGAGTGTGGCCCACGTCGTCATCGCCACCGACGTGCACGCGGCACTCGCGGAGTCCCGAGGCATCCTCGCCGTCGAGATCGTCGTCGCCGTGGTGTGCCTGCTCCTGCTCGGCCTCGTCGGCTGGCAGCTCGCGGGTGGACTGCTCCACCCCATCCGACTGCTGCGGGACGCCGCCGCCCGCATCACCGAGTCGGACCTCGACGAGCGGATCCCGGTCGTCGGTCGCGACGACGTCTCCGAGCTCACCACCACCGTGAACGGCATGCTGGACCGGCTCGACGAAGCCTTCACCAGTCAACGCCAGCTGCTCGACGACGTCGGCCACGAGCTGAAGACGCCGCTGACCATCGTGCGCGGACACCTCGAGCTCCTGGATCCGTCCGACCCCGCGGAGGTGGCCGCCACACGGGACCTCGCCCTCGACGAACTCGACCGGATGAGCTCCCTCGTCGCCGACATCACGGAGCTCTCGACGGCCGGACTCGCGTCGACCCTCGACCGGGAGCCGGTCGACATCGAGGCGTTCACCGCCTCCGTCCACGAGAAGGCCACGGCGATCTCGACCGAACACGAGTGGACCCTGGGCGAGCAGGCCGCACTCACCGCGGACGTCGACGCCGGGCGCTTGGCCCAGGCCTGGCTGCAGCTCGCGGACAACGCCGCGAAGTACTCCCCGGCCGGGTCGACGATCGTGATCTCGAGCCGGTTCGACGAGTCGGACGACCCGGCGCTCGTCCTCTCCGTCGCCGACGACGGGCCCGGGGTGCCGGAGGCGCTCCGCGAACGCATCTTCGACCGGTTCACCCGGGTGAGCGGTGGACGGGGCGTCGCAGGCTCCGGCCTCGGCCTGTCGATCGTGCAGGCGATCGCCGCGGCACACGGCGGGTGGGCCGAGGTCGAGGACACGCAGGAGACCGGCTCCCTCTTCAGCATCCGACTGCCGCTCGCGGTGGCGGACGACGACGACGGGTCCGACGCGGACCTCGACCTCGACCCGGACGAGACCGCGGCGATCCCCCGCAGCGCGATGGCCCAGGCGATCGCGCTGCGAGAGGCGCAGGCGGCTCAGGAAGCTGCCGAGGCGCAGACGAGCGCGGCGATGCAGGCCGGACCGACACCCGGCGATGCACGCCCCGCGATCGACGCATCACCGCACTCGCGAGCACCGTCCCCTGAGGACGACTTCCCGGACCTCGTCGACACCTCGGCTCGGCGGAGTGCGCCGGAGGACCACGCATGAGCCGGATCCTGGTCGCCGAGGACGAGACGCGGATCTCCGCGTTCGTGAGCAAGGGCCTGCGTGCCGCCGGACACACGGCGGACGTGACGGTCGACGGATCACAGGTCGTCGAGCTGGCGGAGAGCGGCGACTTCGACCTGCTCGTCCTCGACATCGGACTCCCCGGCGTCGACGGCTTCGAGGTGCTCAGGCGGCTGCGCGACGACGGCAGCGAGCTCCCCGTCATCATCCTGACCGCCCGCGATTCCGCGCGAGACCTCGTGGCGGGCCTCGACGGCGGGGCGAACGACTACATGTCGAAGCCCTTCCGGTTCGAGGAGCTCCTGGCCAGGATCCGCCGACGCCTGGCCGAGCGGGGTCCGGCGTCGACCGCCGCCGTCCAGGAACGGTTGTCGGTCGGTCATCTGGAGCTCGAGCTGCGCGAACGGCGCGTCCTCGTCGACGGTGTGCCGGTCGAGCTGTCCACCCGCGAGTTCGCCCTCGCCGAGGAGTTCTTCCGCCACCCGGACCAGATCCTCAGCCGGGAGGAACTCCTCAGCCGGGTCTGGGGCTACGACTTCGATCCCGGTTCGAACGTCGTCGACGTCTACGTGCGGTATCTCCGGAACAAGATCGGCAAGGACGCCATCGCGACGGTCCGCGGAGCCGGCTACCGCCTCAGCACGAGAGCGCAGTAGCGGTCGTCATCCGGACGGGATGACGACCGCTACTGCGCTCTCGCGCGCGGCTGTGGAGAACACCGGACCCGGGGTCCGCCAGGTTGCAAGAGTGAGGGGATGCGACCCCCTCGACCGTTGCCCACGCATCTCGTCGGCCGCGCATTCACGACCGACGACGTCGGACTGCACGGCCAGTCGATCGGACGTCTGCGGGGGCGGGATCTCTCGGCCCCGCATCGCGGCGTGCGGACGGTCGGCGTCGATCTCGACACCGTGCGCGGACGGTGTCGGGCGTACGAACCGCTCCTCGGACGCTCGCGGGTCTTCAGCCACGTCACCGCGGCCCTGCTCCTCGACCTGCCCCTCCCACCCCGGGTCGCCTCCGCGCCGGAGCTCCATGTCGGTGCACGCGACGGGACGACACCTCCCCGAGCGCGTGGCATCGTCGGCCATCGCCTGGCTCCCGATACCGTCGTCGCCTTCGCCCATGGGCACCCGGTGACCGCCGCACTCGACACCTGGCGTTCGCTCGCGGATGTCCTGCCACAGGAGGAACTCGTCGCCGTCGGGGACCGCATCGTGTCCGGCGTGCGGACGGGGACGGATCGGACCGATGTGCTCGCGTCCGTCGCCGATCTCCGGCAGGCGGCCCTCGAGCACCGAGGACGACGCGGAGCAGCTGCGCTCAGATGGGCCGCAGCACGCGTCAGGACCGGCGTCGACTCCCGTCCCGAATCGCTCCTCCGCCTCGCGGTCGTCGAAGCGGGGCTTCCCGAGCCGCTCGTCGGACACCCCGTCGTCGTCGATCACGGGGGCTTGACGCTCCACCCGGACCTCGCGGACACCCGCGCGCGACTGTTGTACGAATACGAGGGCGACTTCCACCGGACCGAGCGCCACCGGTTCCGGGACGACATCCACCGGCGGGAACTGCTTGAAGATGCAGGGTGGCGGGTGATCCGCGTTACTGCCGACGACCTCTTCGCCCGCCGGCAACAGTTCATCCGGAGGATCCGGCACCTCCACGCAGCGAGAGCGCAGTAGCGGTCGTCATTCCCTGCGGATGACGACCGCTACTGCGCTCTCGTGGCTCAGAGGGCGAGGTCGGCGATCGCGACCCGGTCCTTCGTGCCGGCGGCCCGGTCCCAGAGCTCGACGAAGCCCTCGGTGGCCTCGCGACCGACGACCACCACGACGGGCACGCCGATCAGCTCGGCGTCGCCGAACTTGACACCCGGGGACACCTTGCCGGTGCGGTCGTCGTAAAGGACGTCCTTCCCGCTCGCCTCGAGCGAGGCCACGAGTTCCTCGGCCACCTCGAAGATCGCCGCGTCGCGTCCTGCTGCGACGACGTGCACGTCGAACGGGGCGACGGCCTTCGGCCAGATGAGACCGCGCTCGTCGTTGTTGCCCTCGGCGATGATCGCGAGGATGCGCGTGATCCCGATGCCGTAGGAGCCCATGGTCACCGTGACGAGCTTGCCGTTCTCGTCGAGCACCTTCAGTCCGAGCGCCTCGGCGTACTTGCGCCCGAGCTGGAAGACGTGTCCGATCTCCATGCCTCGAGCGAGCTCGACCGGTCCGGAGCCGTCGGGCGCGGGGTCGCCGGCGCGGACCTCCGCCGCCTCGACGAAGCCGTCGGCGGTGAAGTCGCGCCCGGCGACGAGGCCGAAGACGTGCTGCTGATCGACGTTCGCGCCGGTGATCCACTCGGTGCCGTCGACGACCCGGGGGTCGAGGAAGTACCGGATCTCCGTTGCCGACTCCTCACCGAGGACGGGCCCCTGCGGGGACCACGGTCCGATGTAGCCCTTGACGAGCCCGGCGTTCGCGGCGAAGTCCGCTTCGGTCGCGGCCTCCACCTCCGCGGGGCTGAAGGCCACCTCGACGCGCTTGAGGTCGACGTCGCGGTCGCCCGGCAGGCCGATGACGACCAGCTCGCGCGTGCCGTCGAGGTGCCGCAGCGCCAGCACGACGTTCTTGAGGGTGTCGGCGGCCGTCCAGGCCCGTCCGTCGTCGCGCGGGTGCCGCTCGTTGGCGAGGTCGACGAGCGTCGAGATCGTCGGGGTGTTCGGCGAATCGAAGACCGTCGCGGGTGCCAGACCCTCGATGGGGCGGGCCTCCGGGACCTCGGTGGCGTAGGCCTCGACGTTGGCGGCGTACCCGCCGGCCGAACGCACGAAGGTGTCCTCACCGACCGCGGTGGGGTGCAGGAACTCCTCGCTCCGCGAACCGCCCATCGCGCCGGCGTCGGCCTGCACGATCTCGTACTCCAGGCCGAGCCGCGTGAAGATGCGCTCGTAGGCGTCGCGCTGCGCCTGGTAGCTCGCGTCGAGCCCGGCGTCGGACACGTCGAACGAGTAGGCGTCCTTCATCGTGAACTCACGACCGCGCAGGAGGCCTGCCCGGGGACGGGCCTCGTCGCGGTACTTGTCCTGGATCTGGTAGATCGACAGGGGCAGGTCCTTGTAAGAGGAGTACAGGTCTTTCACGAGCAGGGTGAAGACCTCCTCGTGCGTCGGCGCCAGCAGGTAGTCGGCACCCTTGCGGTCGTGCAGGCGGAAGAGGGCGTCGCCGTACTCCTCCCACCGGCCGGTGACCTCGTAGGGCTCGCGCGGCAGGAGCGCGGGGAAGTGCACCTCGAACGCGCCGGCGTTCGCCATCTCCTCGCGGACGATGGCCTCGATCTTGTTCTTCACCCGCAACCCGAGCGGCAACCAGGCGAAGACACCCGGCGCCTGGCGTCGGATGTACCCCGCCCGCACCAGCAGGCGGTGACTCGTCACCTCCGCGTCGGAAGGGTCTTCACGGAGCGTACGGAGGAAGTAATTCGAAAGGCGCGTAACCACCTGTCCATGCTAGTCCGTCACACGCAGGCAGCCCGGAACCGCTACCAGGGGCGATCGGCGAAGTTCCCGTTGTCGTTGTTCCGACCGCGGTTCTTGGCGTCCTCGGTCGACTTGTCCTGCTGGGCGTCCTGGCCGGCGTCCTTCAACTTGTCGACCTTCCCGTCGACCTCGCTGTCACCGGTACCGCTCGAGCCGCTCGAGTCGCCGTCGCCCTGTCCCCCGTTCGACGGATCCTGCTGGCCCTGCCCGCCGGACCGGTCGCGCTGGTCGGTCGCATCCTGACGTTTGCGGTCGATGCGATCGCCGGTGTCCTGCAGGTTCTCACCGGGCGTACCCTTCGGATCGATCACGTCGGGCTGCTGCCCGGTTCCGCCCTGGTCCCCCTGGTCACCCTGGTCGCCCTGGTCACCCTGGTCGCCCTGGTCGCCCTGGTCACCCTGACCGCCCTGGTCGTCCTGACCTCCTTGACCACCTTGATCACCCTGGTCCTGGGGGTCCTGGGGGTCCTGCGGGTCCTGGGGGTCCTGCGGGTCCTGCGGGTCCTGGGGGTCCTGCGGGTCCTGGGGGTCCTGGGGGTCCTGGGGGTCCTGCGGGTCCTGCGGGTCCTGCGGGTCCTGCGGGTCCTGAGAGTCTTGCGGGTCCTCGTTCTGATCCTGGGACTCCCCCTCGAAGCAGCCCTCGCCCTCGTCGACGATGCGCTTCGCGGTGTCGTAGAGGTTGATGGCGCCCTGGAAGAACTGGCCCTTCACGTACTCGTCTGCCTGGGTCTCGTACGCGCGCGCCAGGTTGACCCGGACGATGCAGGCGGTCTCCTCCGTCGGCGCGAGCTCGAGCGCCTTGCCGAGGTCGTCGGTCCCCTGCACCCAGTCCTGTCCGGCCGCGGCCGCGGTGCCCCGGTCGAACCAGGCGATCCACGGCTCGACGACGTTCGCCGTGAAGAGGTGGCCCGCGCTCAACTGCGCCCCGGAGTAGTCCTCGGCGCGGTACTCGGCGATCGCCGACTGCGCGACGACCGGCAGACTCACGAACTTGACCCCGACGACGAGGGCGACGAGGACCAGCGGAAGGGACCACCAGAACAGCCGACGGCGCAACCGGGCGACCTCGGCCGGGGCCAGCGGCGGACGCCGCGGTTCCTCGAGTCGTGGCCGTGGCTCAGGGCTGCGCGGCGCATCGTCGGGCCGGTCGGTGCGGGTCCGATCATCGAAGAGGGTCATGCCTGCCCACCCTTCGTCCGTCGGAGCTCGCCCAGCGCGCCGACCAGGCCGGGGAGCTCGGTGAGGAGCAGCACACCGAACCCGAGCGCGAACACCCAGTACAGCTCATCGGTGCGCCGGATGTCCACCTCGTCCTCGACGGTGACGCCGCCGACGGCGAGGCCGTCGAGTGCGTCGTCGAGCGACGCACCCGGGGTCCTGATCTCCGCCTCGACGCCGAGCTGCGATGCGATCGTCTCGAGTGCGCCCGGATCGAGCCGGGACACGGCGGGCTCACCGGTCGAGTAGTCCTGGATGTAGCGGACGCTGCCGTCCTGGTACCCGGAGAACTCACGCATGGTCCCACCGGCCTCGGTCCCGTAGCCGAGCACGCCACCGCCGCCGATGAGCGGTGCGATGCTCTCGAACGACCCGGGCGCTGCGCCACTCGTCTGCTCGCCGTCGCCGAGGTAAAACATGATCCGGTTCCGACCCGGCTCCTGCTCCTCGGCCTGGGTCAGCAGCGTGGTCATGAACTCCACCGGCGCGTCGATGCTGCTACCGCGGGAGTAGGTGGTGATCTCCTGCGTCATCGCCTCCGCAGCCGACCGGAGCGCCGTCGCGTCCGTCGTGAGGGGCATGCGCTGGACAGCCACGGCGTCGAACGTCACGAGCGCGTAGCGGGCACCGGCAAGCCGGTCGGCGATACCGGTGATGTCGGCTTTTGCACCGTCGAGTCGGGTCGGCGGCTTCGGGGCGCCGTTCTCGTCCGTCCCAGACGCGGTCTCGTCCGGCCAGTCCTCGGCGGCCATCGAGCTCGTCGTGTCAACGACGAAGTAGACGTCGAGGTCGCCCATCGCGGACGGCGGGCGATGGTTGCCGGGGATGGTCGGTCGGAGGGCGATGATCACGAGCACGACGACCATGGCCAGTCGGGCGATCCAGTGCCAGGCTCCTGGCCGCCGCGCCCCGGCGAGGAACTGCCAGACGGCGAAGGCCGCGAGGACGGTGCCGAGCACGGCGACGGCCCAGATCGGCAGAACGGGGTTGATGGTCATCGGCGCAACCTCCAGGCGAGCAGCATGAGCGCCGCGAGGCCGCCGAACGCCGCCAGCACGAACACGAACGGCTCGTCGACCTGCACGAGCTGTTTGGCGCCCTTCAGCGTCTTCGTCTGCTCCGCCGTGATCTGCTGGACGATGCCGCCGACAGCGCCGGGGTCGGCGAGCGCGTAGTAGTCCCCGCCGGTGGACGTCACGACCTCGTCCATCTCCGCGGCGAGGTCGTCGAGGTAGTCCTTACTGGAGACGTCGCCGGGGTTGATCCCGTACACCGTCACGTCCTGCGCCTTCGCGTACGCGCCGGCCTCCTTGAGCGTGAGGATCGGCTCGCCGGCGACATAGTTGTCGGTCGCGAGCACGATCGAGCGCGACCGTTCCTCGCCGACCTGGTCGAACCGCATGACGCAGGACCCGAGACCGTCGCCGATGAGGGACGACCCGTTCCCGAGATCGGTGCCGTTCCAGTACTCGTAGTCGCTCTCCGGCGAGGTGAGGTCCTCGACGAGGTGGTCGAGCTGCGCGGCCACGTAGTCGTAGTCGCTCGTCAGCGGGAAGTACGTGGTCGCGGACGCGTTGAACAGGACGAGCGCGATCCGCTCACCGTCGAACCGCTGCACGAGCTTCTCGAACACCCCGACCAGCGCGGCGTCGTACTCCGTCATCGAGCCCGAGACGTCGAGGCAGAGCACGATGTCGCGGTTGCGGAGCTCCGGCTGGAACACCGTCGTGCTCACCACGCGGGACCCGAGGGCCATGCCGGCGAGCAGCAGCACCCCGAGCGCGGCGATCGTCGCGATGATGAGGCGCCGGTACCGCGAGAGCGCGCGACGGTATCCGGGGAGCGCGGTGAGCCGCTCGGAGTGCGCGACCCACAGGGGCTCGGCGTTCGCCTTCCGGCGCCGCCCGGTGCGGGCCACGAGGACGACGGCGGCGACCACCGCGGCCACGGCGAGGAGCCAGACGAGCGGCATCCACCAGTAGATCAGCTCCACGTCGTCACCACCTGGCGGGCGAGCGAGGCGGCCTCGGCGACGCTGCCCGTCTCGGCTTCGCGGAATTCGACCGGGTAGTAGGCCGACACGGCACGACTGAGTGGCGCCAGTCCGGCGCGATCGAGGTCTGCGAGGGTCATGACCTGGGCGCGGACACCGCTGGACTCGTGCGCGTACATCCGGAGGATCGCGCCGAGCCGTTGGTGGGCGCGTCGCGTGCTCAAGGCGCCGTCCCCGTGCTCGCGCTCGATCTCGCCGATGAGCGCGAGGTAGCGGTCGCGCAGGACGGTCGGCGACGGCTGCGGCGCCGGGCGCGGCGCGCTCCCGCGCGCGCGACGGCGCACGTGGGCGAGCATCCAGACGTACCACCCGATCACGAGCGCGATGAGCACGAGTCCGAGCACCGGCCAGAGCAGCGTGTACTGGACCGGTGCGTAGTAGCCGTTATCGCCGGGCATGTCGGTGGGCCTCGAGGAGGTGGAAGAGGACGGGGACGACGTCGTCGGCCCCGGTCACGCGCTGACCGCTGATGCCGAGTTCCTCGAGCTGGTCGAGGAGCCGGGCGGTCGCGCTGGTGACGGCCTCGGTGAACTCGCGACGGAGTGCGTCGTCCGAACGGATGAAGGCCGGCAGGGACCGCTCGTCGGCGACGTCGACCATCGCCCGGCCGGTGTACTCGGCTCGCATGAGGTCGGCGTCCCCGACCGAGATCCAGAGCACCTCGTGCTGGACGTGCAGTCGACGGAGGATCTCCGACCGCTTCGGCGTGATCTCCTCGTCGTCGGAGACGATCACGAGCAGACAGCGCTGCTTGACCGACCGTGCCGCGTAGCCGAGCAGCTCGTCGAGATCGCTCTGGGGTGCCGCGAGCGATGCACGCCGGTCGATGTGCTGCAGCAGGCGTTCGAGTGCCGATTCGGTGCCGGCGGGTCGGACGAGTTCCGGTGCGGCGGCGTCGCCGGCGACGAGACCGACGAGGTCGCCGTGCCGGATCGCGAGGTACCCCAGGATGCCGACCGCGAGGATGGCGACCTCGCGTTTGGTGCTCCCACCCTCGGCGAGCGCCGCGAGATCACGACCCGTGTCGACGACGAACAGCACCTGGTGCTTCCGCGTGGCGATGAATCGCTTCACGAGCGGAGCACCGTGTCTGGCCGTCGCCTTCCAGTCGATGTCCTTGATCTCGTCGCCCGGGGTGTACTCGCGGAGGTCGTCGAAGTCGAGGCTCCTGCCCTGGAACACCGAACGGTACTCACCGTCGAGCATCCCCCGCACGCGGCGGTGGGCGTGGATGAAGAGTTTGGACTTCACCCGGTGGAGCAGCGGGGCTGACACGGGCCTACGGTGCCTGGACCGCTCCGAAGACGGCATCGATGATCGTCTCGGGCGAGACGTCGTCGGCCGCGGCTTCGAAGTTCAGGATGATGCGGTGCCGCAGCACCTGGTGGCGGTAGCCCTTGACGTCCTCGGGGATGACGTGGTCCCGCCCTGCGAGGATCGCGAGCGCCCGCGCGACCGTGCTGAACGCGATGCTGGCACGCGGGCTCGCCCCGTACTCGATGTAGCTCGCGAGCTTCGGCGGCAGGTAGTCGCCCGCATGGCGGGTGACGTAGACCGTCTGGACGATGTAGTTGAGGATCGATGCGTCGAGGTAGACCCGCTTGGCGAGGGACTGCATGAACAGGACGTCCTCGAGGCTCACGCCCGGGCGGTCCTGGTCGGTCTCGTAGAGCCCCGAGTTCACCCGACGGACGATCTCGGCCTCCTCGCCGATCGTCGGGTAGTCGAGCACCTCCTTGAGGAGGAATCTGTCGAGCTGCGCCTCGGGCAGGTGGTACGTGCCCTCCTGCTCGATGGGGTTCTGCGTGGCGAGCACGAAGAACGGCTTCGGCAGCGGATAGTGGGTGCCGCCGATGGAGGTCTGGCGTTCCTGCATCGCCTCGAGCATCGCGCTCTGGGTCTTCGCGCTCGACCGGTTGACCTCGTCGAGGAGCACGAAGTTCGCGTGCACGGGACCGAGCTGGGTCTGGAACGCGCCGGTGCGGGCGTCGTAGATCTGGGTGCCGATGATGTCGCTCGGCAGCAGGTCGGGGGTGCACTGGATGCGCTTGAACGAGGCGTTCACCGCTTGGGCGATCGATTCCGCCGCGGTCGTCTTCGCGAGTCCTGGGACACTCTCGAGCAGGACGTGCCCGCCCGAGACGAGTGCCGCGAGCAGGGTGGTGCGCAGGCCTTGCTGGCCGACCACCTTCGCATCGTAGGCACCGACGATCTCGGAGAGGATGCTGCGGGCCCGCTGCAGCTCGGCTGGCGCGATGGGGTGCTCGGCGTCACGGTCACTGGTCTCCCTGGCGAGGCTGGCGGTCCGGACGGATGACCGTCGAACGCGGATCCGCCTGGTGGAACCCGGCGGTCCGAACAGTCTACGTGTGAAGATCCGGAGCTCGGGCGCCTCGGCCACCGGATGGCCACCAGGGCGTCGGCCGCCGTTCGCCCACCGTCCCCCTCGCGTCCACCGTCGCTTCCTACCGTGGATCGATGACATCTGCAGCGCACGGGAGGCACCCGGAGACCGACGGCGCGACGGCGATCGTCCCGGTCAGGGGCGGTTCGAAGGGGATCCACCGCAAGAACCTCAGGACGGTCCGCGGGAGCACCCTCATCGCACGGTCGGTCGAAGGTCTGCTGCGGTCGGGTGGCGTCTCGCGCGTGGTCGTCACGACCGATCACCCGGACCTCGCCGCCGCCGCTGTCGCCGCCGGTGCGGAGGTCATCGACCGGCCGGCCGAACTCGCCGAGGACAGCACCTCCTCCGAGGCCGCGCTCCTCCACGCGCTCGGCGTCCTCGCGGAGCGCGGCGAGCTGACCCCCGTGACGGTGTTCGCGCAGGCGACGTCGCCCTTCCTCGACGTGGAAGCGCTCGACGACGCCGTCGCGCTGGTCTCCTCCGGGCGGGCGGACTCCGTCTTCGCCGCGGTACTCGACCACGGATTCCTCTGGACGGAGAAGACGAAGGGTGCCCGAGGGATCGGTCACGACCACCGCGAGCGTCCCCGACGGCAGGACCGCGCCCCGCAGTACCGCGAGACCGGCTCGTTCTACGTCTTCGACACGGACGGCTTCCTCGAGGCCCGGCACCGCTTCTTCGGCCGGATCGCGCCGGCCGTCACCAGGTCCTTCGCCGCGCTCGACATCGACGAACCGGAGGATCTGCTCGTCGCCGAGGCGATCGCCAGACTCGCCGAACGACAGCTGGGCATCCCGTCCGGCTCGGAGCGTTCGGAGCACCACCTCGACGTCGACGCCGTCGTCACCGACTTCGACGGGGTCCACACCGACGACCGCGCCAGCATCGACGCCGACGGGGTCGAACGGGTCAGCGTCCATCGCGGTGACGGCCTCGGGGTCCGTCAGCTGCGCGAGGCCGGGCTGCCGTTCCTGATCCTGTCGACCGAGCGGGTCCCGATCGTCGCCGCTCGCGCCGCCAAACTCGGCGTCGACGTCGTGTACGGCTCCGCCGACAAGGCGACCGCGCTCCGCGACTGGGCCACGGCGAAGGGCGTCCCGCTCGACCGCATCGCGTACCTCGGCAACGACGTCAACGACATCCCGGCCCTCGAGATCGTCGGCTGGCCGGTCGTCGTCGCCGATGCGCACCCGGAGGCCCGTGCCGTCTCCCGGCTCGTCCTGGAACGGCGAGGCGGCGACGGCGCCGTCCGCGAACTCTCCGACCTCGTCCTCGCCGCACGAGCGGCCCTCGACCCTCTCAAGCTGTCCACGCTGCAATCGAACGGAGCACGACCATGAGCATCCACCAGGACGCGAACGACACCACCGACCTCGACGGCCGGACGCAGCCGTCTCCCGTGCGCATCGACGGCATCCCCGTCGGCGGCGGCGCCCCCGCGTACGTCATCGGGGAGATCGGGCTCAACCACAACGGCGACGTGGAGCTCGCGAAGCGACTCATCGACGTGGCCGCCGACGCCGGCGCACAGGCGGTCAAGTTCCAGAAGCGCACGCCGGAGATCTCGACGCCGGCGCACATGCGCGACGTCCCGCGGCAGACGCCGTGGGGTGAGATGACCTACCTCGACTACCGCTACCGGGTTGAGTTCGACCGTGAGCAGTACATCGAGATCGGCGACCACGCCACCCTGCGCGGCCTCAGCTGGTTCGCCTCTCCCTGGGACGAACCGTCCGTCGACTTCCTCGAGGACCTGGGCGTCAGCGCACACAAGGTCGCGTCCGCCTCGGTGACCGACTCGGGCCTCCTGACCCGTCTCGCCGCGACCGGGAAGCCGATCATCCTCTCGACCGGCATGTCGACGCTCGAGCAGATCGACCGCGCCGTCGAGATCCTCCGGGACTCGCCGCTGGTCATCCTGCACGCGACATCCACCTACCCCTTGCCCGCCGAAGAGGCGAACCTGCGGATGATCGACAGCCTCTCCGCCCGCTACCCCGGGGTGCCCATCGGGTACTCCGGCCACGAGACCGGTCTGCAGATCTCCCTCGCCGCGGTCGCTCTCGGAGCCACGATGGTGGAACGCCACATCACGCTCGACCGTGCCATGTGGGGCTCGGACCACGCCGCGTCGCTCGAACCGCACGGCTTCTCGAACCTCGTCCGCGACATCCGGGTCATCGAGACCGCCATGGGTGACGGCGTCAAGCGCATCTTCCCCGGCGAACTCGCCCCGCTCGCGAAGCTGCGCAGGGTCGATGCCTGATCATGGGCCCCGCCGTCGGGTGATCGGGGTGGTGGACTCCGACTCCTTCGTGAAGTGGGGGGCCGCCACCCTGTCCCGCGCGACCGGCTGGGACGTCGACCTCGTCCTCATCGAGAGCGACGTGTCCGCCACGGACCGGCAGGTGGACATCGCCACGCTCCACACGGCGTTCGAGGGGCGGACCGTCCGTCGCCTGTCGCTCCGACGACTCGTCGACCTCATCCGGACCGAGCAGCCGGACGGCGTGTTCGTCTCCACACGTGGCCCGGTCGCCGAGGTCGTCATCTCGGAACTCCTCGCGCTCGGGCGCGCCACCCGCCCGGTGCTGCTCACCGGTCTGCCCGGCATCTCGATCCCGGCGAAGTGGAAGGGATCTTCCTCCGCGCGCAGGCGGACGTCTTCGTCCTGCACAGCCACCGCGAAGTCGCCGCCTACCGTGAACTCGCGCTGACGCACGGGGTCGAACCGGCGTTCGCGCTCGCGACCCTGCCGTTCTTGACGGACACGGCGACCGCGCCACCGGCCGAGCCCGCCCCGCGTACCCGGGTCGTCTTCGCCGCCCAGGCCACCGTCCCGGCCGACCGCGGCGACCGGCTCCGGATCCTCTCCTGGCTGCGGACCCTCGCGAACCGGCACCGCGACCTCGACGTCGTGATCAAGGTGCGCGGCCTCGCCGGCGACCCGCAGACCCATCACGAGCACTACCCCTTCGACACCCTCCTGACCGGTCCGACACCCGACAACCTCCGGGTCGCCACCGGGTCGATGGCGGTCCACCTCGGCCACGCGGCCGGGCTCGTCACCGTGAGTTCCACCGCCGCGATCGAGGCCATCGCGGCCGGGGTCCCGGTCATCCTGCTCGACGACTTCGGTGTGGACCCGGCACTCATCAACACCGTCTTCGAGGGCAGCGGGCTGTTGGCCTCCAAGGACGACCTGATGGCCGCCCGGTTCCGGCACCCGAACCCGGACTGGCTGCAGCAGAACTACTTCCACCCCGCGGAAGAGGACGACTGGATCCAGCGGTCGGAGGAGGCGTTCGCCGCGCGCGACCTCGGGATCCTGCCGATCCGCCCTCGCGCACGACAGAGTCGCGGCGGCATGCTCCGCACCGGTTGGGAGCGTCGTCGGGCGTTCGGGCGCGCCGACACGAGCGCGCTGGGCACGGTCGCCTTCGTCATCGGGCGGCCACTGCAGATCGCTCGTCGTCTGGTCCGTCGCGCTCGTGGCGTCCAACCGGCCGAACGCCAGCCGATCCCCTCCCGTCGGCTCGCGCCGATCGAGTCGGAGGCGCCGGTGCGCGCTCCGCACGGGGCTCGTCACCGCACGGCCCGCTGACGGGTGCGCCGCTCGACCGGAGACCGGTCGGGCGGCGCTCCGGGCTCAGTTGGAGCCGACCGTCACCACCGGAGCACCCGTGGAGGTGTCGTCGGCGGGCATCTCGGCGGCGAGACGGTTGGCCTCCTGGATGAGCGTCGCAACGATCTCCGACTCCGGCACCGTCTTGATGACCTCGCCCTTGACGAAGATCTGGCCCTTGCCGTTGCCGCTCGCGACGCCGAGGTCGGCCTCACGAGCCTCTCCGGGGCCGTTCACGACGCAGCCCATGACGGCGACGCGCAGGGGGACGCTCATCCCCTCGAGGCCGTCGGTCACGTCGTTCGCGAGCTTGTAGACGTCGACCTGGGCGCGCCCGCAGCTCGGGCAGGAGACGATCTCGAGCTTGCGCTCGCGGAGGTTCAGCGACTGCAGGATCTGCAGCCCGACCTTGATCTCCTCCGCCGGAGGCGCGGAGAGCGAGACACGGATGGTGTCGCCGATGCCCTCGGAGAGCAGGATGCCGAACGCGGTCGCGCTCTTGATGGTGCCCTGGAACGAGGGACCGGCCTCCGTCACGCCGAGGTGCAGCGGCCAGTCACCGCGCTCGGCGAGCAGCCGGTAGGCCTTCACCATGACGACCGGGTCGTTGTGCTTGACGGAGATCTTGAAGTCGTGGAAGTCGTGCTCCTCGAACAGGCTCGCCTCCCAGACAGCGCTCTCGACGAGCGCTTCGGGGGTCGCCTTGCCGTACTTCTGCAGCAGCCGCGGGTCGAGGGAACCCGCGTTGACACCGATGCGGAGGGAGACGCCAGCGGCCTTCGCGCGCCGGGCGATCTCGCCGACCTGGTCGTCGAACTTCCGGATGTTGCCGGGATTGACCCGGACGGCCGCGCACCCCGCGTCGATCGCGGCGTAGACGTAGGCGGGCTGGAAGTGGATGTCGGCGATCACCGGGATCTGACTCTTCTTCGCGATGATCGGCAGCACCTCGGCGTCGTCGCGGGTCGGGACGGCCACGCGGACGATGTCGCAGCCGGAGGCCGTGAGCTCGGCGATCTGCTGGAGGGTCGCGTTGATGTTGGTCGTCTGGGTCGTCGTCATCGACTGGACGCTCACCGGGGCGTCGCCGCCGACGAGCACCTTGCCGACCTTGATCTGTCGCGACTTGCGCCGCGGGCTGAGCGTCTCGGGAACCGACGGAAGACCCAGATTGATAGCTACCACGAGCCTCAGCTTACGCGCGCGACGCCCCGCAGGCTCCCCGTGAGCTGAATGCCTGCTGGGACGTCGCGATCCACGGTCAACGCGCTGGCGGCGCCTCGCGATTCGCACGCAGGACGCCGAGCCGTTCCCGGTACTCGACCTCGTCGATGTCGCCCTGGGCGAAGCGCTCGGCGAGCGTCTGCTCGGCGCTCCGGGACCCGTCCTGACGCCAGGCCCACGGCGGGCCCTGGTGGCCGTCCGGGGACGCACCGGACCAGGCTCGGCGACGCCACCGCCGACCGACGAGCGCGACGATGAGGACGATCACGGCGATCCAGAACGCGGGGATGAGGAGCAGCCAGAGGAGATGGAAGCCCGGCCCGGGACCGCCGGGATGCATGGCGGTCGCGGCGAGCACGATCAGGGAGGTGGACATGGAGGACTCCGTTCGTCGGGCGGACGACGACCGTCGTCCGCATCACGACCCCGAGCCTCCTCCGGATGGCGGCCGAGGGCATCCGACGACGGGACGGATCACCGCACTCCCCCGGGAGTACGACCACCCGGCGCTCAGACGCCGGGACTGACGAGCCCGGTCTCGTAGGCGATGACGACGAGCCGGACCCGGTCGCGCGCGGCGAGCTTCGACATGATGCGCGACACGTGGGTCTTCGCCGTGAGCGGGCTGAGGAACAGTGCCCCGCCGATCTCCTCGTTGGTGAGTCCGCGTCCGACGAGACCCAGCACCTCGCGTTCGCGCTCGGTGAGCCCGGCGATCACGGCGTCGTCGAGCGGCGCGGCGATCGCTCCGGCGACCTGGGTGAGCAGCCGCCTCGTGACCCCGGGCGACAGCAGGGCGTCACCCGACGCGACCACACGGACGGCCCGGATGAGCTCGGCCGGCTCGGTGTCCTTCACGAGGAAGCCGCTCGCACCTGCCCGGATCGCCTGCGCGACGTACTCGTCGAGTTCGAAGGTGGTGACGACGATGATGCGGGTGGCCTCGAGCGCCGGATCCGCGACGATGGCCTCGGTGGCGGCCAGGCCGTCCCCTCCGGGCATCCTGATGTCCATGAGGACCACGTCCGGGCGTTCCCGCCGGACGACGACGAGCGCCTCGTCCCCACCGGCCGCCTCACCGACGACCGCGATGTCGGGCTCCGCGTCGAGGAGGGCGCGGAACCCGCCGCGGATGAGTGCCTGGTCGTCGGCGACGACCACGCGGATCATGCGACGCCTCGGACCGGCACCCGGGCCGTGACACGGAAGCCGCCGAGCGGACTCCGCCCGGTCTCGAGGGTGCCGCCGAGGAGCTCGGCGCGTTCGGTCATGCCGAGGAGGCCGTTGCCGTGCTCCGCGGGTCCGGGTGGGGCACCGACTCCGTCGTCCTCCACGAGCAGGCGGTAGGTGCCGTCGACCTCGACGAGCTCGACGGAGACCCGTCCGGCCTGCGCGTGCCGGAGGACGTTCGTGACGCTCTCCTGTGCGATCCGGTACAGCGCCTGCTGCACGGCCGCGCCGGGCGTGGAGACGAGGCGCAGCTCGAGGACCGCGTCGACGCCCTGGTCTCGGAGGGACTGGACGAGGACCGGTAGTGCCTCGAGATCCGGCCCCGGTCGCCTCGGCGCGCCGGTCGTGGGATCCTGGGCCGCATCGGCACCACGGAGGACGTCGAGGAGGCCACGGACCTCGTCGAGCGACGCCTTGCTCGACCCCTTGATGTTCGTCAGAGCCTCCCTGGCACGTTCGGGCTGGGTGTCCATGAGGTGCAGGCCCATGCCGGCCTGGACGGTGATCTGCGCGAGCGAGTGGGCGACCACGTCGTGCAGCTCACGAGCGATGCGCACGCGCTCCTCCTGGGCGGCGGACGCCCGACGTTCGCCCAGGCGCCGGCGATCCGCGTCGAGCTGTTCGCGCCGGGTGCGCAGTCCCTCGGCGAGGAGGACGGCGACGATGACGAGGGCGGTCGTGGCCCCGATGCGGAATCCCGACACCTTCCAACCGACGGCGAGCGCGACAGTCAGGGCGAGTGCCCACCCGAGTCCCAGCGACGGATAGGTCCAGCCGCGTGCTCCACGGACGATGCCGGAACCCGCGGCGAACGCCAGCGCCACGGCGGGAGGACCCCAGGTGGGACCCGTCAGCATCGAGGCGCTCGACAGCACGGCGACCGCCGCGACCGTCCGTCCGGGCGACCGCCTGGCAGCGAGCAGGCAGAGCACGCCGGCGAGTGCCAGGAGGACGGCCGAGGAACGGGACCACCCCGAGGCACCGGCACCCGGGCCGAAGGAACCGTGGAGGGCGAGCACCGCTGTCGCGGGCACCTGGACGAGGAAGGACACCACCACCGGTGCCCAGAGACGCCAGACGGGGCGTCCGGGTCGGCGATCGCCCGGCGTCATCCAGGGTGCCGAACCCGTCTCGACCGATGCCATTCCTGCATGCTACTCGCGGGTCGGAGCCGCCGCGTCGCCCGCACGGAGCCTGCGCCGTACTCCCCGGGGAGTACGGCTGTACCGGGATGGGACGGTCCCGCGGGCTCCGGTCGCGTCGGCCTAGCCGAAGAGGTTGACCGGCTTGACGATGTCGGCGTACACGAGGAGCGCGCTCATGCCGCCGAGGACGATCACGACGCCGAAGGTGAGCGGGATGAGCTTCGCCGCGTCCACCGGTCCCGGGTCGCGACGTCGGAAGATCTTCGCGAAGCGTCGACGGATCGCCTCCCAGAGCGCGGCTGCGACGTGCCCGCCGTCGAGGGGCAGCAAGGGGATGAGGTTGAAGACGAAGAGCGCGACGTTGAGCGACCCGAGGATGCCGAACACGGTCGCCGCCTTCGACGCGACGGGGATCTCGTCGAGGCTGACCACCTCGCCCACGACCCGTCCGACGCCCACGACGCTCATCGGCCCGTTGGGGTCGCGCTCGCCGGATCCGAACGCGGCCTGCCCGACGTCGATGAGTCGCTGGGGCAGGTTCAGGATGATGTTGGCGGTCCGGGCGATCGTGTCGCCGACGGTCGGCAGGATCGTGGTGACGGGCTGCGCCACCATCTGCTGCTGCGGGGTGATGCCGACGAAGCCGACCTCATGGGTCTTCGCCGAGCCGTCGGCGTTCGTGACGATCTTGCCGGTCTCGGCGTCGACGACGTCCCGCTCGAGCAGCAACGGCGTCAGGGTGAGGTCGAGTCGCTGCTCACCGCGGGCGACCTCGAGGGCCAACGGCTTGCCCGGCGAATCCTGCACGGCCGCGGAGATCTCGGCGAAGGTGGAGATCGGGGTGCCGTCGATCGAGAGGATCGTGTCGCCCGGCTTCAAGCCAGCGGCTGCGGCCGGACCCTGCGGGTCCCCCGCTGCACAGCTCTGGCGGTCGCTCGTCGACGGCAGCACGCACTCGTACACGGAGGTCAGCGTGCTGCTCTGCTGAGGGACGCCGAACCCCGACACGGCGATACCGATGAAGAGGACGGCGAGGACGAGGTTCATGAACGGGCCGCCGAGCATGACGACGATCCGCTTCCAGACGGGCAGCCGGTAGAAGGTGCGCTCCTCGTCGCCGGCGCCGATCGTGTCGGCACTCGCCTCCCGCGCGTCCTGGACCAGCGTGTCGAAGAAGCCGGTGCTGGCGTTCCGGGCGGCACCGCCGGGCTGCTTGGGCGGGAACATGCCGATCATCGAGATGTAGCCGCCGAGCGGGATCATCTTGACGCCGTACTCGGTCTCGCCCTTGCGGCGCGACCAGATGGTGCGACCGAAGCCGATCATGTACTGGGTGACCCGCACGCCGAACAGCTTCGCGGGCACGAGGTGACCGACCTCGTGCAGCCCGATGGACACGATGAGGCCCACGAGCACGATCACGATGCCGAGGAGGTAGAGGAGGACGGATTCCACGGCGTAACCCTACTCGCGCGGTCGGGTCACCGGCTGCACGCCGGCTGTACGGCCGCTCGGAAGCTTCCGACGTCGAACGGGCTCGTCAGCCGATGCGCTGCTGCGCGCGAGCCCTCGCCCAGCGCTCCGCCTCCGCGAGCGCCTCCCGGGTGAGCTCGCCCTCGGGCGCCTCGTGGTCGTCGACGACCGCGCGGACGGTGTCGAGGATGCCGAGGTAGCCGAGCCGACCCGCGTGGAAGGCCGCAACGGCCTCCTCGTTCGCCGCGTTGAACACCGCCGGATAGGTGCGACCCTGCCCGCCCACGAGCTTGGCCAGCCGCACCGCCGGGAAGGCCTCGTGGTCGAGGGGCTCGAACGTCCACTGCTGGGGCGAGGTCCAATCGAGCGGGACGCCGACACCTCCGACCCGGTTGGGCCAGTCGAGCCCGAGGGAGATGGGGAGCCGCATGTCGGGCGGCGAGGCCTGGGCGATGGTGGAACCGTCGATGAACTCGACCATCGAGTGGACGATCGACTGCGGGTGGACCGTCACCTCGATGCGGTCGTACGGGACGTCGAACAGCAGGTGCGCCTCGATCACCTCGAGACCCTTGTTGACGAGGGTCGCCGAGTTCGTCGTGACGACGAGACCCATGTCCCAGGTGGGGTGGGCGAGCGCCTCGGCCGGCGTGACGCCGGCGAGCGACGCGCGGTCCCGTCCGCGGAACGGCCCTCCCGAGGCGGTCAGGACGAGCCGTCGCACCTCGGTGGCGGTACCGGATCGGAGGGCCTGGGCGATCGCGGAATGCTCGGAGTCCACGGGCACGATCTGGCCGGGTGCCGCGATCCGTCGCACGAGGTCGCCACCGACGATGAGCGACTCCTTGTTCGCGAGCGCGAGCGTCCGGCCCGTCTCGAGGGCCGCGAGGGTCGGGCCGAGCCCGATGGAGCCCGTGATGCCGTTCAGCACCACGTCGGCGTCGACGCTGCGGATGAGCCGCTCGGCGTCGGCCGCGCCCAGGGCCGTGTCGTCGACATGGAAGGCGGCGGCCTGCTCGGCGAGGAGCTCGGCGTTCGAGCCGGCCGTCAGGCCGACGACCTCGAAGCGGTCGCGGTCACCCCGGATGACGTCGAGTGCCTGCGTGCCGATCGAGCCGGTTGATCCGAGGATGATGACGCGTCTCACGGCGGTCAGTCTACGTCGGCGGCGGTGCGGGCCGCTCAGCCCGCGGCGGGAGCCGTGGTGCTGCTCGCGTCGAGGATGTCGATGACGAACACGATGGTGTCGTCGGCCTCGATGCCCGCCTGGCTGTTGCCGCCGCTCGGCCCGTACCCGAGGTCGGGTGGGATGACGGCGATGACCTGGGATCCGATGTGCTGGCCGGCGATGGCGCTCGAGAAGCCCTTCACCACGGCGGACAGCTGGAAGTTCGTCGGTCCGTTGCCCCAGCTCTCGTCGAAGACCTCGCCGGTCCGCCAGTTCACGCCCTGATAGTTGATGATGACCTCGGCGTCGGGCTGCACCACCGCTCCGTCGCCCTGCTTGAGGACCGCGACCTGGAGATCGGCCGGAGCGGGCTCCTCGGGAATGGTGACCGTGGGTCGTCCGGCGGTGTCGAGCTCGACCGCGGGCATCCCGGCGACGGGCTCCTGCGGGACGCCGTCCGCCTTGGCATCGCTGTGCACCGTGCTGAGGACGTCGGCCACGACGACCAGCGGCTGGTCGGCCTGGACCGTGCCGTCGCTCGACCCTGCGGAACCGAACCCGTCGCCCGCCGTGACGAACGCCGCGACGCGGGATCCGACGTTCGTGCACTCGACGGCGCGGACGAGGCCCTTCAGGTACTTCTGGTCGTTGACGACGATCGCCGTCGCCGGGCTCGCGCCGTAGGCGGTCTGCGCGACGATCGAACCGGTGACGGCGTTGTAGATCGACATCTCGACGAACGTCGTGTCGCCGGGGTCGACCCGCTCTCCGTCGCCCTTGGCCACGATCGTGCGTTCGGTCGTGTCTGCGGCGAGGGTGCCCTTGGCGAAGGTGACCTCGGGGATCGAGCCGAAGTCGCCACTCACGCTGATCGCCTTGGACGCCTTGCCTGCGCTCGTGTCGGCACACTCCCCCGGGCTGGGAAGCGCTTGCGACTGCGACGTCGCCGAACTGCACGCGGTCAGCGACACGAGGGACGCGATGACGGCCAGAAGGCAGAGGCTCTTGCGCACAGGGGAACTTTCGGTCGTTGCTGAGGGGTCGGTCCAGTTTCACCCACCAGGCTCCATGCTGGCTGACAGCGCGCCCAACATCCGCGGTGGGGGGGTCACACGTGAGTATGCCGGGTCGCGCATGCGTCGGCGGGTACAGTCGTGCGCATGGCCGATGAGGAGCAGACGCAGCGACGCGCCCAGGAACCCTCCGACCAGACCACGGTCGAACCGTCGACGGACGACACGGTGGCCACGCCCTCGAAACCCGGTGTCGTCTACTACTTCGGACGAGCCGTCCTGAACACGACGGCGAAGCTGCTCTACCGCCCCAAGATCATCGGCCGGAAGAACGTCCCGAAGCGTGGGCCGGTCATCCTGGCGAGCAACCACCTCTCCTTCATCGACAGCATCGCGATCCCCATCAGCGCCCCACGCAGGGTGCAGTTCCTGGCGAAGTCCGACTACTTCACGGGACGCGGCCTGAAGGGCTGGGTCTCGCGCACGTTCTTCACCTCGATCGGCGCGGTCGGGGTCGAACGTGGCGTCGGGCAGGCGGCGCAGGAAGCCCTCGACCAGGGACGCCGGATCCTCGAGAGCGGCGAGGCCTTCGCCATCTACCCCGAGGGCACCCGGTCGCTCGACGGACGGTTGTACCGCGGCAGGACCGGTGTCGCCTGGCTGGCACTCACCACGGGCGCGACGGTCGTCCCGGTCGGCCTCATCGGCACCGACGACCTCATGCCGGTGGGCACGACGATCCCGAAGTTCAAACCGGTCACGGTGATCTTCGGCGAACCCATCGACGTGAGCCACCATGGACCGGCGACCTCAGGACGCGCCAGACGCAAGGCGACGGACGAGATCATGGCGGCGATCCACGCCCTCACTGGCCAGGAGCTCGCGAACGCCTACAACGAGTCGCCGCCCGCCGACACCGTCGAGCGCATCAAGCGCGCCTTCCGCCCGGAACGGCTCTGAGCCGCGGCGACGGTCCACTCCTCAGGTGGTCGTCGCGACCACGATCGTCGGCTCATGACGGACCGGGAAGTTCACCGAGTTGGCGATGAAGCACAGCTCGTTCGCGCGGGCGTGCCCTGCTCGCGCCGCCTCGACCATCGACGCATCGGCGACTGTGACCTGCGGACGCAGGACCACCTCCGTGAAAGCACCGCTCCCCGCGCCGTCCTCGACCATGGTCCCGACGGCGTCGTCCGTGTAGGCCGTCACCACGACACCGAGGGTCACGGCGACGTGCAGGTACGACAGGAGATGACACTGCGCGAGGGCCGCCAGGAGCAGCTCCTCGGGGTTCCATCGACCCGGGTCGCCGCGGAACGGTTTGTCGGCCGAGCCCTCGAGGTCGTGCTTCCCGACGGCCGTCACCGTGAGCTCCCGGGAGTAGTCCCGGTACCCGCTCGTGCCCGTCCCGAGGTCTCCGTCCCAGCGGACGCCGATGGTGTAGTCGTGGTGGCCCGTGATCATGCCACCAGTATCCCACTGGCCTCCCCACCGCGGCCCGCGTTCGCGGCCCCGCTGTCGGGAGGTCGCGCTACGCTGGAGGACTATGACTGACACGCTCGACACCACGGACCAGACGACCGCCTCCGCCCCCAGCGTGACGCAGGAGCGTCGCATCGTGACGGCCGTCCCGGGCCCGCGCTCGCAGGCGCTGCACGCCCGCCGGACCGCCGTCGTGTCCGATGGCGTGTCGAGTGTCCTCCCGGTGTACATCGAGCGCGCGCACGGCGCGATCGTCGTCGACGTCGACGGCAACCAGTTCATCGACCTCGGTGCCGGCATCGGTGTCACGACCATCGGCCACACGGAGTCCTCCGTGGTCGGCGCCGTCCAGGACCAGGCGGCCGACGTCCTCCACACCCTGTTCACGATCACCCCCTACGAGGAGTACGTGCGCGTCGCGGAGCTGCTCGCCGAGCACACCCCGGGCGACTTCGCGAAGAAGTCGGTGCTCGTGAACTCGGGCGCCGAGGCGGTCGAGAACGGCGTGAAGATCGCTCGCAAGTACACCGGTCGGCGGGCTGTCGCGGTGCTCGACCACGGCTACCACGGTCGCACCAACCTCACGATGGCGATGAACTACAAGGCCGCCCCCTACGCGACCGGCTACGGTCCGTTCGCCGGCGACGTCTACCACGCCCCCAACTCCTACCCCTACCACGACGGTCTGTCCGGAGCTGCGGCTGCGGCACGCACCATCGCCTACCTCGAGAAGCGCATCGGCGCCACCGACCTCGCGTGCCTCGTCGTCGAGCCGATCCAGGGCGAGGGCGGATTCGTCGTCCCCGCGGAGGGCTACCTCCCCGCGCTCCAGGAGTGGTGCACGGCCAACGGCGTCGTGTTCATCGCAGACGAGATCCAGAGCGGCATGGCGCGCACCGGCGAGTACTTCGCGAGCTCGCACTTCGGCCTCGTCCCCGACCTCGTGCTGAGCGCGAAGGGCATCGCCGGCGGTCTGCCGCTCGCTGCGGTGACGGGGCGCGCCGAGATCATGGACGCGAGCCAGCCCGGTGGCCTCGGCGGCACCTTCGGCGGCAACCCCGTCGCGTGTGCCGCGTCGGTCGCGGTCTTCGAGTCGATCGAGTCTCGTGGTCTCCTGGCCGAAGCGGATCGCATCGGTGCCACCCTGACCGCAGCGCTGCTCGAGCTCCAGGGCAAATACGACATCATCGGCGACGTCCGCGGCATCGGCGCGATGATCGCGATGGAACTCGTCCAGCCGGGTACCGCCTCGACGACGAAGGAGCCCAACCCGGCCGCCGTCAGCACCATCGCCGCAGCCGCCGCGCAGCAGGGCGTGCTCGTCCTCACCGCCGGCACCTACGGCAACGTCCTCCGCTTCCTCCCGAGCCTCGCCGTCTCCGACGAGCTCATCGCGGACGCGATGACGGTCATCGATCAGGCGCTCGCAGCACTGTGAGCACGACGGTCCCCCAGACCTTCGGCGTCGCGGACGCTGTGGAGTTGGCCGTCGTCGAGCGCAGCGGCTTCATCGAGTCACGACACGCCGGATCGGCGATCGTCCTCGGGCCCGAGGGTGAGGTCCTCGCGAGCCTCGGAGCACCGGACGCACCGGTCTTCCCCCGCTCATGCCTCAAGCCCTTCCAGGCGATCACGATCATGAACGCCGGGGTGTCCCTCGAGGGCGCTCAGGCCGTGCTCGCGACGGCGAGCCATGCGGGGACCCGGAAGCACGTCCAGGTCGTGCGGAGCATGCTCGGCCGGGCTCGGATCGAGGACTCGGCGTTGCAGTGCCCGGCCGATTGGCCCGGTGATCGCGCGTCCCGCGACGAGCTGGTCCGGGACGGCCTCGGCACGAGCCCCCTGTACATGAACTGTTCCGGCAAGCACGCGGCCATGTTGCTCGCCTGCGCGCAGAACGGATGGGACCAGGCCACGTATCTCGAGCCCGACCATCCGTTGCAGCTCGCCGTCCGCGACACCGTCGAGCGGTTCACCGGCGAGAAGCCCGCCGCCAGCGGGGTCGACGGCTGCGGGGCGCCCGTATACGCGATCTCCCTGACCGGACTCGCACGTGGCATCGGACGAGTCGTCAACTCCTCCCCCACCTCGCCGTTCGCCCTGTACCGGAACGCCGGGCTGCTCACGGCAGCGGTACTCGCCAACGGCTGGGCGCTCGACGGACCCGGCCGGGCGAACACGCTCGTGATCGAACGCCTCGGCCTGTTCGCGAAGCTCGGTGCGGAAGGCGTGATGGTCATGTCGGCACCCGGCGGCGCGACCGTCGCGCTCAAGGTCCTCGACGGCTCGCTCCGGGCCTCGACGATCGTCGCCCTCCGACTGCTCGTCTCGGTCGGAGCGCTCGACGCGGCCGCCGTCGACGCCCTCGAACCGGAACTCGACCTGGCCATCCACGGAGGAGCCGCCGTCGTCGGGCGGATCTCCGTCACCGCGGTCTGACCGCCCGGCCGACAGCCTCGGCGGCTTCGGGTCAGGAGCCGAGCAGGTCCACACGCGTCGTCTCCTGCCCGGCCCGCCACCACCACGCACGGCCGCTCGCATAGCCGAGGAGCGGCGGGAGTTCACGGCTCCTGGTCACCTGCCGGAAGTCAGCGGCGGAGCAGGCGTGGACCACCAGGTCGGCACCCGCGGTGCTCGGCGGAACGTCCCGGCCGACGACCAACCGGCCCGACAGCCACGTCTCAGGGTCGACGAGGACGACGACCGCGGCGTCGTCCTCCGGGACGTGGCTCTCGATGGCGACGCCCGCGAGCGGTGCGGACGGGAACAGGTGCGCCGCCGGTTCGATGAGCCGAACGCGTCGCTCCGTCCCGTTCGGGCGCTGCAGCATCGCCCCGACCGCTCCGGTCGCACGCGTGACGATGACGGTCGCGCGTTCCGGGCTCGGCCGCCAACGGTGGACCCCGTGCGTACCGGACGGTGACGACGGTGACGGCGGGGCGAGCGCGATCTGCACCTCCGCGTCCTGCCAGTGCGCGCGGCCGGCAGGTCGGCGTGGATCGAAGCAGGAGGCGGGTGCGCCGGCCACGAGATGATCCTGCCGATCGGCCAGGCGGAGGACGAGGGTGCTGCCCAGCTGAGCCGAGAACCGGTGGACCACACCGCCGAGCCGGGACGCGACGAGGACGACGCTGATCCCGCGGCGGCCGCCGTCTCGAAGCAGGCCGAGCAGTGCATCGCGGAGGGCGGCGCCGTGCTCGTCACCAGCAGTGGCGAGGAGCGACTCCACGTCGTCCACCAGGAGGAGGGTGCGCTCGGTCGGACGGAGCGGATCCGACAGCGCCATGACGGTGTCCCAGGCCTGCTCGGCATCCTGACCGACCCGCTCCACGCGGAAGCGGTCGCGCGAGCCGACCTCGAGCGTGTCCAGCAGGGTCGTTCGACCGGAACGTCCGGCGCCGAGGACCAACAGTGAGCCGTCGTGCTCTGGACACCACACCGCGGGGCGTTGTGCCTGCTCCTCAGGGAGGTCCGCAAGGCCGAACACGATGCCCTCCCGGGCGGACAGCCGACACCGGTGCTCTCCGAGACTCCGGCCCGTCCCGCCTCGATCGCCGAGACGGCGCCCAGGGGCAGGCGTGCCGGCAGGGGATCGAGCCACGGCCGCCGAGGTGCAGGCGTGTCGCGCCAGCGCTCACGCACCGCGAGGATGTCGTCGGAGCTGGTGACCGCTGATTGGAACACGAGTCGTCGGTCGCCGTTCCAGACGATGCAGCGGCCCGGAGTGCCGGCCGGGATCGCAGCGGCATCGGGGACACCGAGGATCGCGGCGCTGTCGGGGCGGGAGGTGACCCGGAGTGAGAGACGGAGGGTGCAGTTCGCGAGGATGGCATCGGCGGCGACCGCCGCCGGACGCTGACTGCAGAGGATCAGGTGCAGGCCGAGCGATCGCCCGCGGGCCGCAAGGTCGTCGAACACCTGATGGAGGTGGGGGCTCGCGTCGAGCAGCGCCTGGAACTCGTCGACGACGACGACGAGCCGTGCCGGGCGGTGTTCCGGCAAGAGCACGGGGTCGAGCAGGTGCCGCGCCCCGTGTCCGGCGAGCACGCGCTCGCGGTGGCGGAGCTCGGCTCGCAGGCTCGACACGACGCGGTCCGCCGCTCCCGGTTCCAGGTCGGTCACCATCCCGACCACGTGTGGCAGGGTCTCCACCGCCTGGAAGGAGGCGCCGCCCTTGCAGTCCACGAGGAGCAGAGAGAGCTCCTGCGGCGAGCACTGCGCGGCGAGAGCCGTGATCCAAGTGATGAGCAGCTCGCTCTTGCCACTCCCGGTCGTGCCGCCGACCAGGGCATGGGGTCCGTCCGCCCCGAGGTCCAGCAGCTGCACGCCCTCGACCCCGGTCCCGACGGCGACCCGGAGCGCGTCGGGCCGCCAGTCGGATCCCGTCGGCGGCCGTCCCCTCCGCACCGGATGCACCTGCGCGAAGGCGACGTCGGTCGGCAGACTCGAGAGCGTCGGGGACTCCCCCGTCGTGAGTGCGGCGGCGGTGAGCGCCCCGACGACGTGCTCCGCCTCGGCTTCCGCGAGGAGCGTCGGCGACACCGACACGGATGAGGAGGCGCCGGTACCGTCGGCGAGGACGGTCTGCCCGTCGGCACCGAGGACGAGCAGGTGTCGGCAGCGGGTGGGGATGAGCTCGACGGTGTCGGACAGGGCGATGAGCACTCCACCGGTCGGCGGGCGTCCTCCAGGGCGGCCCGCTACGGCCCCGGCCGCCTCCCACCGTTCGACGACCGAGACGAGGGTCGGCTCAGCTCCTCGCCCGCCGTGCACCGGTTCGACCGGATCCGAGACCGCGCGGTGCGGGAGGTCCTCGAGGAACGCCCAGGTGTCGTCGTCGAGAGCCGCGGAGTCACCGGAGAACCGCGCTGCCTGCGGCGGGAGCTGTCGGGCGAGCTGCAGGAGGACGCTTCGGGCCACCGCGCGCGCGAACACCTTGCCACCGACGATCCCGATCCCCTCGACCGCATCGACCACGACGGGAGCCTCGGGCAGCCGCGCCGCCCACTCCCACCGGTCGTCGTCGGCCCCCGCGTCGACCCGGACGGTGCTCCTCGTCTCCCCCCGCCCGACGCAGACGAGCGTGCGGCGGGCCTCGGGTACCCGCCATCTGGCGCGATCTGGTCCGTCGAGGAGGTCGAGCAGCCGACCGGCAGGATGGAGCGCGCCCAGTTCCTCGCGTTCCGCGGCATGTGCGCGCGCGATGTCCTGTTCCAGTTCCTGCGCCGCAACGTCGTACGCCGCGCGGGCCCGCCGACCGCGGCGCCGTCTGGTCCAGCGTGCGTCGACGAATCCGGCGACGGCGATGAGGGGCCCGAGCGCGGCGAAGACGAGGGTCACGGGTGAGCCGGTGATCGCGAACAGGGCGACCGACCCGACGACCGGGGCGAGGCTCGCGAGGATCGGGAGCGATCCGGTCGGCTGCTCGGCCGGCGGGCTGGGGGCACGGAGGCGTGTCGGCGTCGTCGCGGGCCGGTGCGAGGTGGTCGCGGAGGGCGACACGTCCGAAGAGCTCATGGCTCAAGTTGAGCACCGAGTGGCTCTGACCGGCCGGCCGGACGGTCAGACCGGGCTCGAAGCCCGCGCGAGCAGCGGCTGTGGAGCGGGCTCAGGAGGCGGGCTGCTCGACGCCCTCGTCCGCGGTCTCGTCGACCGGCGCGATGTCGAGCACGATGACCGAGACGTTGTCGCGTCCGCCGTTGTCGAGGGCGGCGCGCAGGAGGAGTTCGGCCGCGTCGACCGGCGTGGCTCCCTCCGTCAGGAAATACCAGATCCCGTGGTCGGTGAGTTCCTTCGTCAGCCCGTCCGAGCAGACGAGCCATCGGGCACCGGACTCGATCGGGAAGAGTTCGACGTCGGGTACGGGGTCGTCCGACGGTCCGACGGCCCGGGTGATCATGTTGCTGTTCGGGTGGAACTCCGCCTCCTCCGGGCTGATCGCTCCGGCGCGGATCAACTCCTGGACGATCGAGTGGTCTTCGGTGACCTGGACCAGCTCGCCCTCCTGCAGCCGGTACACCCTCGAGTCGCCGATGTTGAAGACCGCGACACGACCCTCGCCTTCGTCGGCCGTGAGCACGACACCGGTGACGGTGGTGCCCATACCGAGCTCGCCCTCCTCCGCGGTGTCGATCATGTCCGCGACGGCCATGCGCAGCGCGTCGACGAGGCCGTCGACGGTGAGGATCTCGGCTCCCTCGGTGGCCTTCGTGAGGCGGTGAGCAACCGCGGCACTCGCGACCTCGCCGGCGGAGTGCCCACCCATGCCGTCGGCCACGGCGAACACGGGAGGGAGCGCCACGAAGGCGTCCTCGTTCAACTCGCGCCGCTTGCCGACATCGGTCATGCCGGCCCACGCGAGTGAGACTCGACGCCCGCCGGGCAGCGTGACGATCCGTTGCCCGTGCTCGGTCACGTCTGCTCCTCTAATACGGCTGGCGGTGGCTGATGCACCCTCGACGATAGTACGGTACCGGCCGACCGCAGGACCGCCCCACCCGGCTCGGCGGATTCCGTCCGGGGATCGGCGACGACGGATCCAGACGCCGGGGTCGGTCGGTCCTGCGGATCCGCTTGCCGCGACCCGTCTGCGCTGTCATGATCGACGCATGACACGAGCGAGCTCCGATGCACCGGCGAAGGCGGCGCCGCCCGACGACACCTCGAAGGCGATCATCGAGCAGCTCCAGACCGACGGACGCCGCTCCTACGCCGAGATCGGGAAGGCCGTCGGGCTCAGCGAGGCCGCGGTGCGGCAACGGGTGCAGAAGCTCACGGAGTCAGGCGTCATCCAGATCGTCGCGGTGACCGACCCGATGCAGCTCGGTTTCACCCGACAGGCGATGATCGGCGTCCGGGTGACCGGTGATACCCGCGTGGTCGCGGACCGCCTGTCCGCGTTGTCGGCCGTCGACTACGTCGTCCTGACCGCCGGCTCCTTCGACCTGCTGGTCGAAGTGGTCTGCGAGGACGACGAGGAACTGATCGCGCTGCTGAACGACGAGATCCGCACCGTCGACGGCGTCTCCGGAACCGAGACCTTCGTCTACCTGCGCTTGCACAAGCAGCTCTACGACTGGGGCACCCGCTAGAGGGGATTCCCGCACCAGCGCAAGCCGTCCCTCGTATCACGCTCCGCCACCCCCGACAGAGGTACGCTCAACCCATGCCCGCGAAGCCGATCGGAGAACGGACTCCCCCGTCCGGCCCGTCGGCGTCGGGTGACACCGCCTCGGCGCCCGGTCTCGCGGACACCGGCCCCACGAGAACGGGCCCGCACGCGGTCGAGGTCCCACGACGCGTCGGCCGGATGACCGGCTACAGCGCCTTCCCACAGCTGCTCTTCGGCCTGGCGGTCGTCGCCATCCTCTTCGCCACGCTCCTGTTCCAGGGCGTCGACGACAACTCCGTCCTCTTCTACATCGGGGTCATCCTGGCGTTCATCGCAACGGCGCTCGCGCCGATCGTGCCCTGGCACCAGGTGCCGCGGCTGCTCATCGCGCTCCCGATCCTCGACATCATCGCCATCGCGCTCATCCGGCAAGGCGAGCCCCTGATCGGCGCGGGACTCCTCTGGGTCTTCCCGACCATCTGGATGGCGACGGCCTTCGGCCTCGCAGGTGCCGTGACCGCCATCGTGCTCGTCTGCACGTCGAGCTGGTCATCCCTCGCGATGACCCCGGGGGACATCACCATCGCCAACCTGCCGGCGCTCGTCATCCTGCCGACGGTCCTCGCGTTCGTCGCCGTCTCCACCGCGATGACGGCGAAGCGGACGGAGGCACAGCGCGTGCTGCTGAACAAGCAGGCCGGACAGCTCGAGACCGCCCTGGGGCGCGCACAGGACCAGGAGAGCCGCCTCGCGGAGATCCTGAACGCCGTGAACTTCGGCGTCGTCCGTTTCGACCGCATCGGGGCGCGGGCGATGGTCAACCGGTTCCAGACGCGGCTGCAGGACGAGGTCGGCGAGCTGTCCGACGTCAATCCCGCACTCCCGGTGTGGGCCGAGGACGGACTGACCCTCCTCCAGCCGCAGGACAAGCCCTACATCCGCGCACGCCGGGGTGAGGAGTTCGAGAACCTCACCGTGTGGCTCGGCGCCCCCGGCACCGAGCGGATCGCCCTCGCGCTCACCTCGCGTCGCCTCTACGACCACGAGGGCGGATACGACGGCACGGTCCTCGTCTCACGCAACGTCACGAGCGAGATCAACGCGATCCGCGCCAGGGACGACCTCGTCGCCTCCGTCTCGCACGAACTCC
This sequence comes from Plantibacter sp. M259, assembly GCF_006065115.1. Lineage (NCBI taxonomy): Bacteria > Bacillati > Actinomycetota > Actinomycetes > Micrococcales > Microbacteriaceae > Plantibacter > Plantibacter sp. M259. The sequence continues at coordinate 283,162 of NZ_CP040750.1, forward strand.
GGACGCCGCTGACGTCGATCCTCGGCTACCTCGACCTCGCGCTCGACGACCCGGGGCTCCCACCGCGGGTCGCGAAGCAGCTCACGATCGCCCAGACGAACGGTGATCGACTCCTCGAACTCATCGCGGACATCCTCGCCGCCTCCCGCGACGTGAACCGGACCATGGCGCTCGAACGATCCGAGTGCGAGCTCCGGGAGATCGTCGACCGCTCGGTCGAGTCGTTGGCCCACGTGGCCGCCGAACGGAACATCACGATCGTGCGCCACGACGAGGAGGCCGTGCCGCTCTTCGCCGACCCGTTCCGTCTCCGCCAGGTCGTCGACAACCTGCTCTCGAACGGCATCAAATACAACCGCGACGGCGGCGAGCTGAGCGTCGGCGTCACCGCGGAGGGCGACACCGCCTGGGTCATCGTGCGCGACACCGGCATCGGCATCTCCGAGGAGGATCAGCCGAAGCTCTTCGAGCGGTTCTTCCGCTCCGACCTCGTCCGCAACTCCACGGTGCACGGCAGCGGCCTCGGCCTCGCGATCAGTCGGGACATCGTCCGCCTGCACGGCGGCGACCTTACCCTCCACAGCGTGCTCGGTGAAGGCACGACCGCGGTCGTCCGTATTCCGAGAGGCGGGACCGAATGACCTTCGACAGCCAGACCGTCGCGGTGATCAACGCGCTCGTGATCTTCGTCTGCGGCGCCACGTTCATCGTCAACACCTTCATGCGGAAGGACGACGCGAGTGGGCGGGTGTGGTCCGTGTCCTACATGGCCGGGATGTTCACCAGCTTCTCCTACGTCGTCAGCGCGCTCAGCCAGGAGGCCTGGTGGGCGATCGCCGCCGGGAACGGTGGATACGTGCTGAGCATCGCCGCCCTGTGGTCCGGCGCACGGCTCTTCAACGGCAAGTCGAGTCTGCTCTGGGTCTCGCTCATCGGGACAGCGGTCACGATCGTCGCCGCGCTCGCCGCCGGGCCCTCGGGAGGCCCCTGGGCGGGCGCGCCCGCGACGTTCCTCTGCATCGCCCTCTTCGCGGGCCTCGGCGCTGCTGAGACGCTGGTCGGCGCGATGCGGGACAACCCGACCACCCGTGGCTTCACCATCGTGCTCGGCATCGCGTCCCTGTTCTTCGCCGCTCGGCTGATCGCGCTCCTCGTGGAGGGGCCGGACGGTTCATTGTTCACGACGCTCTTCGGGACCGTGGCCGCCTCGTTGCTGCTCATCGCGCTCCTCATCGTCGCGACCGTGGTGCTCTCGGTCCTGCGGGCCGAGCGCGCCGCGCCCGCGAGCCGACGCCACGGGAGCATCGTCGCGTACACCGGTGACGACGTGCTCCTCCAGGAGTCCTTCGTCCGGATCGTCGACGACTGGCTGGAACGGGCCAACTTCCACGACGAGCAACTCGCGATCCTCCACATCCGGCTCGACGACCTCGATGAGATGAAGACGGCGTTCGGAGCGGCGTTCAGCAGTGAGGTCGCCGAGGGTTCATCTCCTCGGTCCGTCGGTACGGTCCGACGCTCTCCGACATCGGCGAGGACGGCGCCGGGTGTCTCCTGATCGCGACACCCGCGGTGGACGCCGACGTCGCGCTCCAGGCGGCCAAGGGCATCCAGGACGGCCTGCTCGACCACCCCGTCGAGACCACGCCGCGCCTGCGCCCGACGGCGAGCATCGGGATCGCCTTGACCGACTATCTCGGGTACGACGTCGCCGTCCTCACGCGTGCCGCCAGCGACGCCAGCCAGCGGGCCGCGGCGGCCGGCGGGAACCGCACGGTCCTCGCCTCGGCGTCGCCGACGGACCGCTGACGGCTCGGACCGAGCTCGGTCAGGCGGGCGGGGCGATCGCGATCGTGAGCGTGTCCACCGCCGTCTGCTTCGCGTACTCGGCAGACGTCGGCGTCGCCTGCACCAGCAGCTCGTAGGTGATCGTCAAGGTGACGCCCGTGGCGGCACTGTCCACCTCGGGGAGGACGAACGTCTGGCTGTAGCTGTACGGAGCCTTGATGAGGTACCCCGGAGCCACCGTCGACTGGTCGGTGAACGGCGCGGGCGATTCCAGTTGCCCCTTGGGCCCGTGGACGGTCGTGGTGAGCGTCACCCGCGACAGGTAGAGCGCCTGGAGGTCGTCGGGGTTGAGGACACCGCTCAGCGAGAAGCTCACGGGCTTGTTGACGTCGGCCGTCCACGCATCCATCGACAGCGTGGACCAGTAGTCGACCGTGAGGGTGGCGGAGCCCGCCGTGAGCGTGTGCTTGGCACTCCCGCTCGCGAGTTCGTTGGTGATCGCACTCACCGTCGGCCTCGGCGTCTTCGACACGCGCGGCGAGCTGGTCGGTTGCGCACCCGGCTCCTCCCAGGGAGGCGTTCCGCAGGCACTCAGCCCGAGGACGAGCGCGACGGCGGTCGCGGCCTGGAGGGCGTGCCTGACGTGCCGGTTCCGGACCGGGCTTGGGTGGTTCGACATGAGGCTCCTGGCGGGTGTCGGAGGGATGATCGAGTGGCCCTCGAGGCTCCGCATGACCCACGAACTGGGGCCAGCGCGAATCTTGAGGAAATCCTGAGCCGACGCTATCGCATTCACGCGCGAAAGCCGCGCCCAACGCGGCAGAGTTGCAACTGCAGCGCGACCCGCTGCACTCGACCCACTCGGAACAGGACCCCTGATGTCAGAACTCGAAGCGCGACCGGACAGCTCTCGGCCCAACGCCCAGCAGCCTGACCCTCGGTACATTCAGACGCAGCCGCTTCTCGCGCCCGAACTTGAAGCGTACGCCAACGAATTCATCGACTCGGTCAACTCGCTCCCCGAGTACCGCGCGACCATCGGGTGCATCATCCCCGCCTACAACGAGGAGGAGTCGCTACCGGCAGTGCTCGCGTCCCTCCTCGAGCAGACGCGGATGCCCGACGTGATCCACGTGGTCATCAACAACACCACGGACCGGTCGGTCGACGTCGCCGCGCCCTACGCCGGCCCGCACTCCCGGGTCGACGAGGACGGCTACGAGCAGTTCACCGAGGTGTTCATCCACGACATCGGGAAGAACCCCGACAAGAAGGTGGGCGCGCTCAACTACGGCTTCACGCTCGTCGAAGGCTACGACTACCTGCTCGGTGTCGACGGCGACACGGTCGCCGATCCGACCGCGATCGAGTCGCTCGAGGCGGAGATCGTCTCGGACAGTCGCATCGGCGGCATCTCCGCGATCTTCTCGATCGACGACGAGCCGTTCAAGAAGCAGCTCGTACCGGCGTTCCTGATCGCCGGCCAGCGCACGCAGTTCGCCGCGTTCAACATGCAGAACATGCTCCGAGGACGCAACATGGCCGTGCTCGGCGGGCAGTACTCGATCTTCTCCGTCCAGGCCCTGCGCGACGCCATGGAGCAGAACCACCAGTCCACCCCGTGGGTCAAGGACTCCGAGGTGGAGGACTCGCTCCTGTCGCTGCAGATCAAGAGCGCCGGCTACCTCACGAAGATCAGCGCCCGCGCCCGCGCCGACGTCGGTGGGATGACCACCGTCCGGTCGCTCGACGCCCAGCAGGTCAAGTGGAACTACGGCGCGATCGAGCTCATGTGGCCGGGCCAGCGCGGCGACACCAAGGGGCAGCCGTTCCACCCGAACCTGCGACTGCGGTGGCTCGAGAACGCGGAGATGCTGCTCAACATCGTCACGCGCATCCTCTTCCTCGTGCTGCTCGCCGGCTCGCTGTCGATCCACGCCTTCGTGTTCAGCCCCGTGTGGCTCATCCCGCCGCTGGTCGCGATCTTCCTCAACCTGCGCATCGCGCTGTCGATGAAGAAGCGGAACGCACGCGACATCCTCTTCGCCGTCCTCATCTTCCCGGCCGAGTTCTACATGTGGATCCGCATGGGGCACTTCATCCGCGCCTGGTCGAAGTTCGCATCGAACAAGAAGGTCGACAACTGGGCCGAGCAGGCGAAGGCCGAACGAGGCTCGGGCAACGCGCACCTCGCGCCACTCCTGTTCGTCCTCGCCGCCATCATCGCGATCGTCGCCGCCTGGACCCAGCTCTCCCCCGTCGTCCAGTCAACGATCCTCTGGGCGGGATGGCCGGTCCTCGGCGTCATCACCGTGCTGCAGACACTCAGCATGTTCGGCAAGCTCATCCGTCGTCAGCGCGGCTACCGGGTGTGACCTCCCCCGACCCGGGCACGGTCGACGCCGACGAACTGCGCAGGTTGCTCCGAGAACTCTCGGGCGACCTGCGCAGTCGTCGTCGGTTCGTCCAGACCTACGTCGAGATGTGGCCGACTCGTCTGGCGCGTCTGGGAGCGGCACTCGACGCCGACGACCCCGACGAGTCCAAGGTCGTCCTCCTGAGCATCCGCTCGTCGAGCGTCATGCTGGGCGTCGTCGGGGTGGCCGGACTCGCGAGTGCCGGGCTCCGGGCGCTCGAGCTGGGGCGACTCGATCGGGTACGCGAGATCCACACCGCCCTCCAGGAGGTCGGCCGTCGCAGCTGCGAACGACTGCTCGAACTCGACGCGGCGGACGCGGCGGATTCCTGAGCCCCGGCCGCCGGGCGTGGTTCGTCGCCGGCGCGGCTCCGTCGCGGTCGGGACCGCGGCGGTCTCAGTCGTCGGAGGTCATGCGGTAGCCGACGCCGCGCACCGTCTCGATGAACCGCGGCGCGACCGTGCTGTCGGCGAGCTTCCGTCGCAGGTTCGCGAGATGCACCTCGATCGCACGCTTGTCGGCTTCGCTGACGTAGTAGGCCGTGATGTAACTCTCGCCACGGAGCATGAGCGCGAGATCAGCCTTGCTGCGCACCCGACGGCGTGACTCCATCAGTGCCTGCAACAGATCGAACTCGCTCCGCGTGAGGTCGACCTCGGTGCCGTCGACCTCGACGATGCGGGTCGCCGAGCTGAGCTTCAGACCACGGTGGACGAGCCACCCCTCGCCGTCGTCCGGCGTCGCGGCGGACGGCTGCATGATGATCGGGACGACCGACTGCCCGACGGGCGCGGCATGACGGGCGACGGTCTCGTGGACGATCGTGGGGTCGGGCGACGACACCTGCTGCTGCAGCGGCGGCGCGGCGACCTGGGCCTGAGCGACCTGAGCGACGGGGGCCGACGCGACCGCGGTCGGAGCAGGTTGTGCCGGTGCCGCCGCAGCGACGGCAGGAGCATCACCGTTCGCGCGAGGCCGACGGAGCATCGCCTCGATGCGGGCACGGAGTTCACGCGGACGGAACGGCTTGGTCATGTAGTCGTCGGCGCCGGAGTCGAGGCCCTGCAGGGTGTCGATCTCGTCGCCGCGGGCGGTGAGCATGACGATGTAGGTGGAGCTGATGGCGCGGATGCGCTTGGCCGCTTCGAACCCGTCGATACCCGGCATGCTGACGTCGAGGGTCGTGACGAGCGGGTTGTGTGTCCGCACCGCCTCGACGCCGTCGAGACCGTTCGCCGCAGACACCGTCTCGAAGCCGGCCTGCTCGAGGACGGTCTCGAGCAGTTGGCGGATGTCCGCGTCGTCTTCGATGACGACCGCGGTCCGACGTTCGCTCAGCTCTTCGGTCACGATGCACCTACCCGTTCCACCCGTCAGCGACGTGCCGGATGTGGCCGTTCCCGACTCACCACGCGCTGAATCCCTTGGCCAGTTGCACGGCCTGCTCCGGCCACCATACCCCAGCAAGGGGGCCACCGTTGCACGCTCCGTCGCTCTCGCCGGGGGCTTTCACCCAGAGGTTCGCGTCGAGGTGTTCGGCCTGCGCGGTGAGGGGCTGCTGACCCACGGTCCGGCCGGACGGGTTGCACCATTCGCCGTTCGAGCCGCTGCCGTTCCGAGAGGTGTCGATCACGTAGTGGGCGCCGTCGAGGAGGCCACTCAGTTCCTCCGCATAGGCGATCTCGTCCTCGGTCGTGTTGTAGTTGGAGACGTTGGTGGCGAAGCCCGTGGCATCGGCGACACCGGCCTCCCGGAGGAGCTCGGCCATCTCGGCGGGCGGTCGCCAGTCGGAGTGCCCGCCGTCGAGGTACACGGGGACGGATGCGTCCGCGAACTGCTCGGTCGCGGCTGTCAGTTGCCGCATCCGCGCGGTGCGGTCACCACAGTCCGGCGCGAGCGCCACGGCGTCCGGTTCGAGGATGACGGCGACGCGATGATCCGCGACGGCGGCGACGATCTCGGCGACCCAGTCCTGGTACTCGTCACTCGACAACCCACCTGCCGACTGGTTGCCGCAATCCCGCTCCGGGATGCCGTAGACCGTGAAGACCGGCATGGAGCCGGCGCGTTCGGCTGACCGGACGATCTCCGAGACGGTGTCCCGGACCGTTCCGATCGGGTAGCGCTCCGGCACGAGCCAGATCGCGGTCGGCTCCGCCGCGATCCGCTCCGCCGCTGCGAGCTGTTGGGCGAGGTCGGTCGGGTCGCCGCTCGAACCGCCGCTCGTCCCGGCCGTGGCGGAACTCGTCGGTTCCTGGGTCGCCGTATCGGCCGCGGCGGCGCGGGCGGCCAGCGAGGACGGATCGACGTACAACTGGGCTCCGTCGAACGGGCCGGCGGCCGCATTCGGGACGCGGCTCACGAGCGACACCGCGAGCGCACCGCCGGCGAGGAGGACGGCGACGACGCCGAGCGCGACGGCCGTCCGGGTACGTCGTCGGTCGCGGGGCGTTCTCGGCACGGATCCTCCTGCATGGTCATCCGCAATTGTGCCCGACAATGTCCGGCCGTAGTGCCGTTTCGCGTGAATCCGTGCCCCGAGTGGGGGACGGACTCGCTCAGCGGCTGTGCGGACGGTCCGATGACGCGCCGACCTCCGTCAGCGCACCTCCCACTGGGACTGCACACCAGGGCCCGCTCCGCAACGTTGTCCGGATCGCCGCGGCTCCCTACCCTTGATGATCGGAGCGACGCAGGGTCGCCCCAGGGCCCGAGGAGCGCACACGTGAGCACGAAGACCATCCCCACCTCCGACGCGGTCGCCGGTGGTGCGCCCGCGAAAGTCATCCCGTGGGTGCTCGGGCCCTCCCTCGTCGTCATCCTCGGCGTCGCGCTGTTCTCGATCCTGCTCCCGAAGCAGGCCGAGTCCGTCTTCGGCTCGATCCAGTCCGGCATCATCGGGAGTCTCGGGTGGTACTACGTCCTCCTCGTCGCGGCCTTCGTCATCGTCGCCATCGTCTTCGCCGTGTCGAAGTTCGGCGACATCAAGCTCGGCAAGGACGACGACGAACCGGAGTTCTCGCTCCTGTCCTGGTTCTCCATGCTCTTCGCCGCTGGCATGGGCATCGGGCTCGTCTTCTACGGCGTCGGTGAACCGCTGACGCACTTCCTCGAACCGCGCCCCGGCGTCACGGGGTCGCAGCAGTCCCTCGCCCAGCAGGCGATGAGTCAGACGTACCTGCACTGGGGCCTCCACGCCTGGTCGATCTATGCGGTCGTCGGCGTGGCCCTGGCCTACGCCGTGCACCGCAAGGGACGGCCGATGTCGATCCGCTGGGCGATCGAACCGCTCCTCGGGAAGCGCGTGCAGGGCGGCTGGGGCAACGCGATCGACACCATCGCCGTCATCGGCACCGTCTTCGGCGTCGCGACCTCACTCGGGCTCGGTGTGCTGCAGATCTCCGCAGGCCTCGGCTACACGGGCATCGCCGAGCCGAACATCCTCACCCAGGTCGTCCTCATCCTCGTGATCACCGGCGTCACGATCTTCTCCCTCGTCTCCGGCGTGCACAAGGGCATGAAGTGGCTCTCGAACACCAACCTCATCCTCGCCGGGCTCCTCCTGTTCTTCGTCCTGTTCGCCGGCCCGACGCTGTTCCTCCTGCGCGAGTGGGTGCAGTCGATGGGCGCGTACCTCCAGAACGTGGTCGGACTCACCTTCAACGTCTCCGCGTACCAGGGTGCTGCCGGCGAGGCCTGGCAGTCCTCCTGGACGACCTTCTACTGGGGCTGGTGGATGTCGTGGGCACCCTTCGTCGGCGTCTTCATCGCCCGCATCTCGAAGGGCCGCACCGTGCGGCAGTTCGTGCTCGGCGTCCTCCTCGTCCCGACCCTCGTGACCTTCCTCTGGTTCGCCGTGCTCGGCGGCACCGCCATCATGCAGTCGCTTGAGGGCCGGGACTTCAGCGGTGCGGATGGTCCCGTCGACCTCAACACCGCCCTGTTCAACATGCTCGCCGGCCTCCCCGGTGGATCGATCGCGACCGTCGGCGCCCTGCTGCTCATCCTCCTGTTCTTCGTGACCTCGGCCGACTCGGGATCGCTCGTGATGGGCATGCTCACGACCGGCGGGACGGAGCCGCGGAACCGGGTCCGGATCGCCTGGGCACTCGTGACGAGCCTCCTCGCCATCTCGCTGCTCATCGCGGGCGGGCTCGCGTCGATGCAGACGGCGGCCATCATCACCGCGCTGCCCTTCAGCATCGTGATCATCCTCATGTGCGTCTCCTCGTTCAAGGCCTTCGGCATCGAGGTGCGACGGGAGCAGCGGGCGAAACGTCGCCTGTTCGCCGCAGAGCTCACCGAGAGCGTCTCAGCCGACGTGAGCGAACAGCTGTCGGATCAGGTCTCCGAGCAGGTCACGGAGCACTTCGGCACGATGACCGCGCAGCTCGACCTCCGGCAGCTCGCGTCTCCGGACGCCCCGGGATCATCGGCCGTGTCCACGGACCCTCGGAAGCAGGATCCGAAGCAGCCCCGTTCGAAGGACTGACCGCGTGACTCAACCGGCGGGGAAGCGGTCCGAGATCCAGGCCGCTTCCTCGGCGGTCGGCGACCATGACGAACCGGCAGCGGCGTTCGCGCGGATCTGCTCCGGAGTGGTCGCGCCGGCGATGACACTCGTGAGCCCGTCTTGGGCGAGCAACCAGCCGAAGGTCGCCTCGAGCATGGAGATGCCGCGCTCGTCGCAGAAAGCCTGGTAGGCCTCGATTGCGTCCCAAGGAGCCGTGTCGAGCAGGTGTTTGCGCTGGCGCATGATGCGGCTGTCAGCCGGCCCGCCGTCGCGGGAGAACTTCCCCGTGAACAGACCGTTGTAGAGCGGGAAGTACGGGAGGAAGCCGACACCGGCGGCGCGCATGGCCGGGAACAGCTCGCGCTCCGCGCCCCGGACGAGCAGGCTGTACTCGTTCTGGGCCGAGATGAAGGCGGGGTGGCCGGCGGTGCGAGCCGCCCAGTCCGCCTCGGTCAGCTGCCAACCGGCGAAGTTCGAGTGGCCGGCGTAGCGGATCTTCCCCTCGTGGACGAGCTCGTCCAGGGCCGCGATCGTCTCCTCGATGGGTGTGAACGGGTCGGGGGTGTGCAGCTGGTACAGGTCGATCCAGTCGGTGCCCAGGCGGCGGAGCGAACCTTCGACCGCGAGCCGGATGTAGCGACGGGAGCCCTTGGCACCCCAGTTCGGAATCGGGCTCTCGTAGTCCACATGGCCGAACTTGGTCGCGAGCACGATCTCATCCCGCCGTCCGGCGATCGCCTGCCCGAGGAGTTCTTCGCTCAGCCCGTACTCCCTGCCGTAGATGTCGGCGGTGTCGAAGAGGGTGACCCCGGCGTCGATCGCCGCGTCGACGACGGCTCTCGTGCCGTCCAGGCTCTCGGTGACCGTGCCCTCGCGTCCGAAGTTGTTGCAACCGATGCCGACCGCTGAGACGAGGAGGCCGCTGCGACCGAGTGGGCGATAGCTGAGATCAGACATGCATCCAGGCTAGCCCGACCGTCCTCCACAGGCACCCGTCGGACCCCGAGGTCGAGGCGACGACCACGTGACGCACCACGCCGATCACCGGCTTCCTACGGTCGGTGCATGACCACACACCTCACCGTCACCGACCCCGCACTCCCCTGCTCCGCCACCGCCGACCCGGCCGCCGAGGGCTTCCTCCGGATGCCGACGCCGGTCGGGCGGATCGAGCTCCGTTCCGTCGACGACGCGGTATCAGCCGTACGCTTCGAGCGCCACGGGCGGCTCCCCCTCGATGGAGTGGACGAACGCCCCAACGCGGTCCTCCTCGACGCCGCGGAGCAGATCGACGAGTACTTCCGCGGACGACGCACCGTGTTCGAGCTCCCGCTCGTCACGACCGGCACGCCGTTCCAGCAGGCGGTCTGGTCGGCGCTCGCCGAGGTGCCGTTCGGCGACTCCATCGGGTACGGCGCCCTTTCGGCCGCGGCCGGTGCCCCGCAGGGTGGCCGGGCGGCCGGCCAGGCGGTCCGGGCGAACGCGATCGCACTCCTCATCCCCTGTCATCGCGTCCTCGGAACCGGGCGGATCGTGACGGGCTATTCTGGCGGAGACGGACCGGCCACCAAGCGCTGGCTCCTCGACCACGAAGGGATCCAGTACCGCCGATGAGTCCAGCCTCCCCGACCATCGTCGGCACCGACGGTCTGGCCCGCTGCGCCTGGGCCGGGACGGACGCGGAGTACCAGCGTTATCACGACGAGGAGTGGGGCGTACCGCTCCACGGACAGCGTCAGGTCTTCGAGAAGATCAGTCTCGAGGGGTTCCAAGCCGGACTCTCCTGGATCACGATCCTCCGGAAGCGACCGGCCTTCCGAGAACGGTTCCACGGGTTCGACCTCGACGCCGTCGCAGCCATGACGGAGGCGGATGTCGAAAGCCTTCTCGACGACGCCCGGATCATCCGGCACCGCGGGAAGATCAACGCGGTCATCGGCAATGCCCGCACCGCGCTCGAGCTGGGCGACGACCTGGACGAGATCTTCTGGAGCTTCGCTCCCCCGCCACGGCCCGAACGGTTCGCCCAGTGGACCGAGGTCCCCGCGGTGACCCCTGAGTCCACCGCGCTCAGCGCCCACCTGCGGAAGCGCGGCTACCGGTTCGTGGGCCCGACGACGATGTACGCCCTCATGCAGTCCGGAGGGCTCGTCGACGACCACCTCGTCGGCTGCTGGCGCTCCGAGAGCGCTCCCTGATCCGGAGCGGTCAGACGACGAGGGCGAGCTCGGTCACCCGACCGTCGTCGGCACGGGCGTGGACGTCGAGCACCCATCCGGTCGACCGCGCCCAGTCGAGCAACGAGTCGACGTCAGGGTGGTCGGCACCGGCCTCCAACAGCGCGCGGGTGAACCGGCCCTTGCCCTGCTTGTTGAAGTGGTTGAGCGCCCGGCGGCGGCCATCGTCGCCGACCGTGAGTACCCGGAGGTAGACGGCACCGGGGCGGTCCGGCAACGGTCCGAGCGCAGCGTAACCTTCCGAGCGCAGGTCCAGCAGGAGGCCCGGGACGGCGTTCAGCTCACGCGCGACCGGCACCGCCCAGTGACGTTTCAGGACGAATCCGGGGAGCCTGGAGTCGTGGGAGAGCCGATACGCCGGAATGGGATCGAGTGCGCCGACCGGGCCGAGCAACGCCGAGTGCACGACCAGATGCTCAGCTGCGAACTGTCGGGCATCCGGCGGGAGCGTGGCCGCATCGAGCGCGTCGTACAGCACTCCGGTGTACCGGTCGATCGCCGGCATCGTCGCGGACGTCGCTGCCATGCGGTTGCGCTGGACCTCACCGATCTGCTTGGGGCCGAGCTTCAGGGCCTTCACCGTCGCTGCCTCATCGGCAGCGAGCGACACCAGGGCGCCGAGGCAATCGTTCCGGGACGAGGAGAGCCCTGGAAACCGCAGCAGGGCGGTGTCCAGGGCTCGTCCGTCGCCGCCGTCCCGCTTCGTCTCCGAAGGGGGAAGGAGGATCAGCACTGAATCAGGAGCTGGTCACGAGCGTGGCGTTGCCGGCCACGACGGTGACGGTGTTGTTCTCGACCGACAGGAAGCCGTCTTCAGCGTTCGCGACGATCTTCGAGCCGTCTTCGAGCGTGACACGGACCTCACCGGCGGCGAGGATGGCCAGCATCGGCTCGTGGCCGGGCAGGATACCGATCTCGCCGTCGACGGTCTTCGCGATCAGCTGGCGTGCCGGGCCGGACCACACTTCGTGGTCGGCCGCGACGACGCTCACGGTCAGAGGAGCGGAAGCCATGCTCAGCCGTTGTCCTTCTGGATCTGAGCCCACTTCTCTTCGACGTCGGTGATGGAACCGACGTTGAAGAAGGCCTGCTCGGCGACGTGGTCGAACTCGCCCTTGGCGATGGCGTCGAACGACTCGATGGTGTCCTTCAGCGGGACGGTCGAGCCCTCGACACCGGTGAACTTCTTCGCCATGTAGGTGTTCTGCGAGAGGAACTGCTGGATCCGGCGCGCACGCGACACCGTGATCTTGTCCTCCTCGGAGAGCTCGTCGACACCGAGGATGGCGATGATCTCCTGCAGTTCCTTGTTCTTCTGGAGGATCTGCTTGACCGTGGTGGCGACGCGGTAGTGGTCGGCACCCAGGTAGCGGGGGTCGAGGATACGGCTCGTCGACGTCAGCGGGTCGACGGCCGGGTACAGACCCTTCGACGCGATCTCGCGAGAGAGTTCGGTCGTCGCGTCGAGGTGGGCGAAGGTCGTCGCCGGAGCCGGGTCGGTGTAGTCGTCGGCGGGGACGTAGATCGCCTGCAGCGAGGTGATCGAGTGACCACGCGTCGAGGTGATGCGCTCCTGGAGGAGGCCCATCTCGTCGGCGAGGTTCGGCTGGTAGCCCACGGCGGACGGCATGCGACCGAGCAGGGTCGACACCTCGGATCCGGCCTGGGTGAAGCGGAAGATGTTGTCGATGAAGAGCAGCACGTCCTGCTTCTGGACGTCGCGGAAGTACTCCGCCATCGTCAGCGCAGAGAGGGCGACGCGCAGACGCGTTCCCGGCGGCTCGTCCATCTGGCCGAACACGAGAGCCGTCTTCTCGAAGACACCCGCCTCTTCCATCTCGTGGATGAGGTCGTTGCCCTCACGGGTACGCTCGCCGACACCGGCGAACACCGACACACCACCGTGGTCCTGCGCGACGCGCTGGATCATCTCCTGGATGAGGACGGTCTTACCGACACCGGCACCACCGAAGAGACCGATCTTGCCACCGAGGACGTACGGCGTCAGGAGGTCGATGACCTTGATGCCGGTCTCGAACAGCTGCGTCTTCGACTCGAGCTGGTCGAAGGGCGGCGGCTGACGGTGGATCGGCCAGCGCTCGGTGATCTCGATCTGCTCGCCGGGCTCGGCGTTGAGCACCTCGCCGATGACGTTGAAGACCTTGCCCTTGGTGACGTCGCCGACGGGCACCGAGATGGGCGAACCCGTGTCGGTGACCTCCTGGCCGCGGACGAGGCCGTCCGTGGGGTTCAGGGCGATGGCGCGGACGAGGTCGTCACCGAGGTGCTGTGCGACCTCGAGCGTGAGGACCATCGTCTGCTCGCCGATCACGACGCTGGTCTTCAGGGCGTTGTAGATGCCCGGAATCGCGTCGTGCGGGAACTCGATGTCGACGACCGGGCCGGTGACGCGGGAGATGCGGCCGACGGCGCCGGCCTTCACCTCTGCAGCGCCCTGCTCGGCAGTTGCGGTGGGAGTCATGTTCTTCTCTTCTCTGTCTCTACAGATACGTGTGCGTGTTGCGATGACTAGGACGAGAGCGCGTCTGCGCCGCCAACGATTTCGGAAATCTGCTGGGTGATCTCGGCCTGCCTCGCGTTGTTGCGGAGGCGGGTGTAGTCGGTGATGAGCTTGTCGGCGTTGTCGCTGGCCGACTTCATCGCCTTCTGCGTCGCGGCGTGCTTCGCGGCGGAGGACTGCAACAGCGCGTTGAAGATCCGGCTCTCGATGTAGTTCGGGAGCAGTGCATCGAGCACGCTCTCCGCATCCGGCTCGAACTCGTACAGCGGCAGCACAGCGGTGTCGGTCGGCTCCTCGACGCCCTCGACGACCTCGAGGGGCAGGAGACGGACGACCTCGGGGGTCTGCGTCATCATGCTCACGAGGCGGTTGTAGACGATGTGGATCTCGTCGACGCCACCCTCGGAGGCGTCCGTGAGGAACGCCTTGAGGATGGACTCGCTGATCTCCTGCGCCGTCGCGAAGTCGGGGTTCTCCGTGTTGCCGACCCACTGGCCCGCAGCCTGCATCCGTCGGAACGTGAAGTAGGCGACGGCCTTGCGGCCCACGAGGTAGTGCGTGACGTCCTTGCCCTGGCTGCGCAGGAGCTCGGTCAGCTCAGCGGCCTCACGGAGGACCTGCGAGTTGAAGGCGCCGGCGAGGCCTCGGTCGGATGCGAACACGACGACCGCAGCCCGCTCAACCTTCTCCGGCTCGGTCGTGAGCACGTGGTCGACGTTGGAGTACGTCGCGACGGCGGACACGGCACGAGTGATCGCACGAGAATAGGGTCCGGATGCCGCCACCCGCGCCTGCGCCTTCTGGATGCGCGACGCGGCGATGAGCTCCATCGCCTTCGTGATCTTCTTGGTCGTCTGCGCAGACTTGATCTTCTGCGTGTAGACCCGGAGTTGAGCGCCCATGGACTAGCGGCGACCCTTCACGATCTTCTCCTGGTTGACGTCTTCAACCGGGAGCTCCTCGACCTGCTCCGAACCGAGGGCAGCGCCCTCGCCCGTCTGGAACTCGAGCTTGAACTGGTCGACAGCGGCATCGAGCTTCGAGACGGTGTCGTCGTCGAGCACGTTGGTGTCGCGCAGCGTGGTGAGGACCTCGGTGTTCCGACCCAGGTAGTCGAGCAGTTCACGCTCGAAGCGGAGGACGTCCTCGACCGGGACGTCGTCCAGCTTGCCCTTGGTTCCGGCCCAGATCGAGACGACCTGCTCCTCGACGGGGTACGGCGAGTACTGCGGCTGCTTGAGCAGCTCCGTGAGGCGGGCGCCCCGGGCGAGCTGACGGCGGCTGGCCGCATCGAGGTCGGATGCGAACATCGCGAACGCCTCGAGCGAGCGGTACTGCGCGAGCTCGAGCTTCAGCGTTCCGGAGACCTTCTTGATGCTCTTCACCTGAGCGTCACCACCGACGCGCGAGACGGAGATACCGACGTCGACCGCGGGGCGCTGGTTGGAGTTGAAGAGGTCGGACTGCAGGAAGATCTGGCCGTCGGTGATCGAGATCACGTTGGTCGGGATGTACGCCGAGACGTCGTTCGCCTTGGTCTCGATGATGGGCAGACCCGTCATCGAACCGGCGCCGAGCTCGTCGGACAGCTTCGCGCAACGCTCCAGCAGACGGGAGTGCAGGTAGAAGACGTCACCCGGGTAGGCCTCGCGTCCCGGCGGACGACGGAGGAGGAGGGAGACGGCGCGGTAGGCCTCGGCCTGCTTCGACAGGTCGTCGAAGATGATCAGGACGTGCTTGCCCTCGTACATCCAGTGCTGGCCGATGGCCGAACCGGTGTAGGGAGCGAGGTACTTGAAGCCGGCGGGGTCGGAGGCAGGCGAGGCGACGATCGTCGTGTACTCGAGCGCGCCGGCCTCTTCCAGCGCACCCTTGACGGAGGCGATGGTCGAGCCCTTCTGACCGATGGCGACGTAGATGCAGCGGACCTGCTTGTTGACGTCGCCCGATTCCCAGTTGGCCTTCTGGTTGATGATGGTGTCGATCGCGATCGCGGTCTTGCCGGTCTGGCGGTCACCGATGATCAGCTGGCGCTGGCCACGGCCGACGGGGATCATGGCGTCGATCGCCTTGATACCGGTCTGGAGCGGCTCGTGCACCGACTTGCGCTGCATCACGCCCGGAGCCTGGAGCTCGAGTGCGCGGCGGCCGGTGCTGGCGATCTCGCCGAGCCCGTCGATCGGGTTGCCGAGCGTGTCGACGACACGTCCGAGGTAGCCGTCGCCGACGGGGACCGAGAGGACCTCGCCCGTGCGGGTGACGTCCATGCCTTCGACGATCTCGTCGAACTCACCGAGGACGACGACGCCGATCTCGTGCTCGTCGAGGTTGAGCGCGAGGCCGAGGGTGCCGTTCGCGAAGCGGAGGAGCTCGTTCGCCATGGCGCCCGGGAGGCCCTCGACGTGGGCGATGCCGTCAGCGGCATCGATCACGCGTCCGACCTCGGTGGCCGCGGCGGTGCCGGGCTCGTAGGCCTTGACGAAGTCCTTGAGAGCATCCCGGATCTCGTCTGGGCTGATCGTGAGTTCTGCCATCATGTTCCTTTTGGTTGTGGAACCCGGGGGTTCCGAGAGGTGCGATCCGTCAGGATCAACGTCTTGAGTTGTGGAGACCGTCGGGCCGGTCCCCGCGCTGCACGGGCCGTTAGCCGGCCAGTTGCAGACGGAGGTCGTTCAGTCGGGCAGCGAGGCTGCCGTCGATGACGTCGTCCCCGAGCTGCACGCGCAGTCCACCGACGACGGCGGGGTCGATCACCTGGTTGATCTTCACCTGACGGCCGTAGGCCGTGGCGAGGTGGCGCTCGAGGCGCTGGAGCTGCGACGCCTCGATCGGTGCGGCTGCCGTGACCGTGGCGACCGCGAGGCCCTGCTGGTCGGCGACGATGCCTGATGCGTACCGGAGCAGTTCTCCGATCCGGCGGTCGCGGGGCTGCTGCACGAGCTGACCGACGATGCTGACGGTCTGCGGGCTCGCTTTGCCCGCGAGGAGCGACGCCGCGAGGGCGCCCTTCGCAGCGGACGAGCCGAGCTTGCTGCTGAGGGCGAGTTCGAGCTCGTGGTTGCTCGACACGAGCTTCCCGAACTCGAACAACTCGGCCTCGATGTCGCCCTGAGCGCCGGCGGAGATCGAGGCGGCCCGGAGGCCGAGCTCCTCGATGCCTGCGAGCAGGTCGGCCTCGCTGGACCAGCGGCCGGCGACGACGGTCTGCAGCAGGCCGAGCGCCTGAGCGCTCAGCTGGGTGCCGAAGATCCGCTCGACGACGGTGCGCTTGGCACCGGCGTCGGCTGCGGGGTCGCTGAGCGCTGCGCTCAGGTGGCTCGAGCCGCCGATGGCCCGGCCCGCTGCGAACAGTCCGTCCGCGGTGGCCAGATCGGCCCCGGCGCCGAGGGCGGCGAGGGCCTCCTTCGACGAGGCGAGTGCTTCTCTGGTCGCGCTTCCCATTACTTGGCTGCCTTCTCCGACGCTTCGAGGTCCGCGAGGAACCGGTCGACGACCGCCGTGGCCTTCGCGTCGTCGTTCAGCGTCTCGCCGATGACGCCACTGGCGAGGTCGAGTGCGAGCGTGCCGACCTCGGCACGCAGCGACACGACGGCCGCCTGACGCTCGGCTTCGATCTGTGCCTGAGCGCTCGCGGTGACGCGAGCGGCTTCGACCGTGGCCTGCTCCTTGAGCTCGGCGAGGATCGTCTGACCCTCGACACGAGCCTGCTCGCGGATGCGGCCGGCTTCCTGACGAGCTTCGGCGAGCTGAGCGTTGTACTGCTCGAGCGCCGCTTCGGCCTGCTTCTGCGCTTCATCGGCCTTGGCGATGTTGCCCTCGATGGCCGCTGCGCGGTCGTCGAGGAGCTTCTGCACCTTGGGCAGGACCAGCTTCCAGAAGAAGCCGAGGATGATGATGAAGACGACGGCAGACCAGACGATGTCGTAGACCGCTGGGATGAGAGGGTTCGTTGGAGCGCCCTCTTCAGCAGCGATGATCACTGCATCAAACATCTTGCCTCCTTCGGAGATGTGAAAGGGGGCTTAGACGAAGATGAAGTAGGTCGCGATGCCGATGAAGGCGAGCGCCTCGGTGAAGGCGATACCGATCCACATGAGGACCTGGAGACGACCACCCAGCTCGGGCTGACGCGCGGTGCCTTCGATCGTCTTGCCGACGACGATACCCACACCGATGGCGGGGCCGATGGCTGCGAGACCGTAACCGACCGTCGCGATGTTTCCTTCAAGGGCGGCGAGAACGGTAGTTGCGTCCACGTTTGTTTCCTTCCGTTGGGTGAGACCTGGCGGGTGCCGGGCTCGATTAGTGCTCTTCTGCGACCGCGAGCTGGATGTAGACCGCGGTGAGGAGGGTGAAGACGTAGGCCTGGAGGACTGCGACCAGGAGCTCGAAGAGGGTGAAGACGAGGCCGAAGGCCAGCGTCCCGACGCCCATGAGGGCGAACCATCCGCCGAGGTTCACGATGAAGAACTGGGTCGCCGCGAAGAACAGGACGAGGAGCAGGTGCCCGACGATCATGTTCATGAGGAGTCGGAGCGTCAGCGTGAGCGGGCGGATGACGAAGGTCGAGATGAGCTCGATCGGCGTGACGATGATGTACACCGGCCACGGCACCCCGGAGGGGAAGAGGGAGTTCTTGAAGAACTTGCCCGGACTCTTCTTGATACCGGCGTAGATGAAGGTGACGTAGGACACCAGCGCGAGCACGAGCGGGACACCGATGACCGAGGTACCGGCCAGGTTCAGCCCGGGGATGATGCCCGTCAGGTTCATCGCGAGGACCATGAAGAAGATGGTCGTCAGGATCGGCAGGAACCGGAGGCCGTCCTTCTTGCCGAGCAGGTCTTCCGCGATGTTGACTCGGACGAAGCCGAGCCCCATCTCGGCGAGGCTCTGTGCGCGGCCGGGGACGAGGCGCATCTTGCGCGTCGACAGCCAGAAGAACAGGAGGAGCGCGATCACCGCGATGAACCGGATCAGGATGACCCGGTTGATCGCGAAGGGCGTGCCCTCGAAGAGGATGATGTCGGGGAAGAACTCGTCGATCGACGGACCGTGGAACTCGCCATCTTCGGCGGCCATCGGTGCGATCAGGTGCACGGCGTTAGCGAACAGCACGTATCTCCAGTTTCGGGGGCGTGGAGCAGAGCTCTCGCGGCGACGAACAGGGGGGATGTCTCCTCGCCGCACGCCGAAGCGGTGCTAGTGGGAGGATTCGTTGACGAGTCTAGCAAGGAAACCGGGCCCCGACGAACCCAGGGGTGGTATTCCACGGCTATATTCCGAGCCGCGACCCCGGCCGCGCCCTGGATACCGGTTCCGGCATGCTCCCACGCGACAGGATGCGTCCGCGGCGTCAGCTCGGGTCGGAGTCCTGCGGCGACGCTTTCGGCAGGATGTCGTCCGAGACGTAGGGCACCCGCACCTTCGCCGCCACGACGGCGTCGATCACGAGCGAACCGACGACGCCGACGATGACGCTGCCGAACAGGATCGGTGCGTTGACCCAGGGCTGGTCCTTCAGGATGAAGCCCAGGACGAGGAAGATGACGAACTTCACGAGCCAGCTGCCCATCACCACCCCGAACAGGATCCCGACGAAGAACTCCTGGCCGGACCAGCGGTTGGCGAAGAGGATGCTCACCGAGGTGATGCCGAGGAACACGAGCGCCATCGCGGTGCCGATGAGCGCGCTCGTCAGCCCACGGGACCCGTCGACGCTCCAGCCGACCACTCCCCCGACGACGGCGATCACGAGCGCGAGGAGCGCGCTGTACCGGAGTGCCGTGCGGAAGACCCGGTTGGCGCTCGCGTGCGAGCCGGCCTGGGCGGGAGGAGTCATGGGTGCTGGTCCTTCTTGGCGAGAGAGTCGAGGGTGTCGAGGGTGTCGCCGCTCACGGGCGCCTCGGGGTCGCGCTGCCCGGAGGCCTCGTCGAGCCGATCGTACAGCGCCGACCCGGGAGCGCCCTCCGTGCCGGCGGCCACGCGCTGCGCGAGCCGGTCGGCCCGCCTCCGGCGCCCGATCGGCAGGAGGGTGAACGCCGTGCAGGTGACGACGCCCACGGAGACGAAGAGCACGGCCAGCCACGTCGGGGCCGCGAAGAACGCCAGACATCCGACGGAGATGACGACCGTCCAGCCGTAGAAGATGAGGACGGCGTGCACCTGGCTGTGACCGAGGTCGAGCAGCCGGTGATGGAGGTGCATCCGGTCGGCGCTGAACGGCGACTTGCCGGCGCGGAGACGACGGAGGACAGCCAGGACGAAGTCGGCGAGCGGCACGACCAGGATGGCGAACGGCAGCAGGATCGGGATGAACGCGGGCAACAGTTGCGTGCGGCCGAGGGCGGCGGGGTCGACCTGGCCGGTCACGGCGGCTGCGGAGGTCGCCATGAGCAGCCCGACGAGCAGAGCACCGGCGTCGCCCATGAAGAGCCGGGCGGGGTGCCAGTTGAGCGGCAGGAAACCGAGGCAGGCACCGACGAGGATCGCGGCGATCAGCGAGGCCAGGTTGAAGTAGTCGCTCGCCCCGGTGGACGTCACGAGCAGCTGGGTGTAGACGAAGAACACGGTGTTCGCGATGACGGCGACACCGGCGACGAGCCCGTCGAGCCCGTCGACGAAGTTGATCGCGTTCATCACGAGCACGATCGCGAAGACCGTCATCGAGAAGGACACCCACGACGAGCCGACCGTCAGGCCGCCGATGGGCAAGGAGTAGATCTGCACACCGAGCCAGGCGACGAGCCCTGCCGCCATGAACTGCGCGGCGAGCTTGATCATCCAGTCGAGGTCCCACAGGTCGTCGGCGACGCCGATCCCGACGATGAACAGGGCGGCTCCGAGGATCGCCAGCACCGGCTCAGGATCGGCGAACACGAGGTCGAAGAACGGCAGCTGCCAGGCCACGCCGAACGCGACGAGGATGCCGATGAACATCGCGACCCCACCGAGGCGCGGCGTCGGCGTCTGGTGGACGTCGCGTTCGCGGATCGGTGGGTGGAGACCGTACTTCACGCCGACCCGCCGCGCGAGGTGCGCGAAGCCGAAGGTGATGCCCGCGCTCACGACGAGCACGATGAGGTACCCGGAGAACTGGTTCATGGCTCGCGAGGCTCGGGGAGCAGATCGCCCACCACGTCGCGGATCGCCTCACGGGAGACGGCTCCGTCGCGCAGGACGACGATCCGTTCGTCGGCCGTGCCGAGTCGGGTCGCGTCGATGATCGTCGACGACTGCTCGCCGCTCTCGCCGCCGTCGAGGTAGACCGAGACCGAGTCGCCGAGCATCTCGAGCGCGGCAGCGGCGGACGTGGCGGCCGGTCGGCCGGTGAGGTTCGCCGAGGAGACCGCGAGCGGGCCGGTGTCCTGCAGGAGTTCGAGGGTCACCGGGTTCGACGGCATCCGGAGCGCGACCGTGCCCGCGGTCTCGCCGAGGTCCCAGGCGAGCGACGGCTGTGCCTCGAGCACGATGGTCAGGCCGCCGGGCCAGAACGCCTCGACCAACCGGTGCACGGCATCGGGGACGGACGCCGCCAAGGCCTCGAGCGTGTTCACACCCGAGACGAGGACGGGCGGTGGTGACTGCCGGGTCCGACCCTTCGCGTCGAGCAGGCGCTGCACCGCGGCCGGCGAGAACGCGTCGGCGGCCACCCCGTAGACCGTGTCGGTCGGGAGCACGACCAGCTCACCCCGGGCCAGGGCCGTCCGAGCCAGGCGCATCCCGGCGAGCAGCTGCGCGTGATCCTGGCAATCGAAGGTCTGCGGCATGTGGTGGGTCCTGGCTGAACGGGGCCGCCGATCGGTGATCAGTCGGCCGGATGATCGGGGTGACGACGCTCAATCATAGCCTCGGGCGTCTTCCGAGCAGTCTGGGCAGGCACAGGTAGACGGCGAGGACGAGCAGGATGCCGAGGACGGCGAGGACTTGGAGGGGCCAGGCGCCCGTCGCGACGACCACCCCGAGCAGCCCGGTGGCGAGGGTCGCGACGCTGACGACGGCGGTGGACCCGAGGTGACCGAGTCCGCCGGCGGCGAGACGCTGGTACACGTGGCTGCGATGCGCCTCGTGCAGCGGCTCCCCCCGCCTCCAGCGCGCGATGATCGTCGTGCCGGTGTCGGCGACGTACACGAGGACCGGGCCGATCAGCGCGACGAAGGAGATGCCGCTGAAGGCCGCGTAGATGGCGACCGCGACGAGGGAGCCGCCGAGGAGGTAGCTGCCGACGTCGCCCAGGAACATCCGGCGCCGGGCGAGGTTCCACGGCAGGAACCCGAGGAACGCGGCCGCCACGACGAGGCCGGCTGCCGTGACGCCCGGGAGTCCGGCCACGGCGCCGAGACCGGCGTAGAACCCGCCGACGACCGAGCCGTGCATCGAGGAGATGCCGTTGACGCCGTCCATGAAGTTCGCGATGTTCGTGTAGGCGACGAGCGCCACGATCCCGAGCGGGATCCACCAGAAACTCGCGGCCATCGAGACGACGAGCACCCAGGTCGCCACGAGTCCGAGCACGACCTGCAGGCCGAAGCGCACCCGCACGGGGAGTCCGCGGACGTCCTCCACGGCTCCGATGGCCGCGTTCACGATCGACACGGCGGCGACGATCCAGAGCGGCAGGCTGTGGAGCAGGACCGCGGCCGTACCGAGACCGACGGCGACCGCGAGCGCGACGCCGATCCCTCCCCGCGGATCGTCGGGGTGACGTGCATGGATCGGTGGTTCGGGGTGTCGACGACCGCCCGATGGATGAGGATCGGGCGGATGGCGAGCTGGGACAGCAGGCTCACGACGAGCGCGAGCACCCCCGCCAGGATGGCAACCGTCATTGCACCAGGTGGCGGGTACCGGCGCCCTCGTCGGCGATCGTCTCCCGCCAGACGGCGATGTCGAGGAGTGCCGGGTCGAGCGGCTGGATCCGTGTGTGCGAGACCTTCGGGTGCTTCGAGCGGTCGGCGATCTCGTCGGTGTCGATGAGGACCTCGTGCAGCTTCTCGCCGTGCCGGAGACCGGTGTACACGATCTCGACGTCCTTGCCGGACGCGGCGATCATGCGCTTGGCCACGTCGAGGATGCGGACCGGACGGCCCATGTCGAGGATGAGGACCTCGCCCGGGTCGCCGATCGCGCCGGCCTGGATGACGAGCTTCGATGCTTCGGGGATCGTCATGAAGAAGCGGGTGACGTCGGGGTGTGTGACCGTGACCGGACCGCCGGCTTCGATCTGGGCGGTGAACGCCGGGATGGCGGAACCGCGGCTGCCGATGACGTTGCCGAACCGGACCGAGAGGTACCGTGCGTCGGTCTCCTGGGCACTCATCCAAGCGGTGAGCTTCTCGGCGATGCGCTTGCTATACCCGAGGACGGTCGTCGGGTTCGCGGCCTTGTCGGTCGAGATGTTGACGAAGGTGCCGACGCCGACGGCCCGCGCCGCGTTGAGTACGTTCAGGGTGCCGAGGACGTTGTTCTTCCAGGCCTCGTCGGGGTACTGCTCGAGCATCGGAGCGTGCTTCAGCGCTGCCGCGTGGAAGACGACGTCGGGACGGCGGTCCTCGAAGATCTCCATGAGCGAGGGGAGGTCGCGGATGTCGGCGAGCACGACCTCCTTGGTGTCGAGCAGGCCGTGTCCCGAGATCGAGAGCTGCGTGGTGTGGAGCCCCGTCTCGTCGCGGTCGAGCAGGACGAGCTCCGCCGGACCGAACTGGTTGACCTGCCGGGCGATCTCGGAGCCGATGGATCCGCCGGCACCGGTGACGAGCACGCGCTTGCCGGTGAGGTACCCCGCGATGCTCTCGACCTGCAGGTCGACGGTGTTGCGGCCGATGAAGTCCTCGACGTTGAGGTCGCGCAGGCTCGGCGCGCTCTCCCCCGTCCCGGGAGCCAGCATCGTGTCGATGGGCGGCACGACGAGCACCCGGAGCTTCGCCTCGTCGGCTCGCTCGCTGACCTGGCGGATGAAGTCGTTGTCGACGTCCGCGATGCTGATGATGAGTGCCTGCGCACCGGTGCGCTTGACGGCCGCCACCAGGTCGGCGCCCGTCCCGACCACGGCGACCGAGGCGATGCGGAAGTTGCGCTTCGACGGGTCGTCGTCGATGACGCCCACTGGGAGGTAGGGCGACTGCGGGTCGCGCATGAGCCGAGGGATGATCGACATCCCCAGCGCACCGGCTCCGTAGACGAGGACGCGCTGCGCCTCGATCGGCCGACTGCGGCTGTCGACGAAGAGGCGCTTGACGTACCGCGTGATGCCCATGAAGACGATGGCGAACGGGAACGCGATGACCGTCGTGGACCGTGGAACCCCCCACGCGACGCCGAACACCGCGTTGACCGCGATGAGGATCGCGGTGACGATCAGCGCGACGACGATGAGCTGTTTCGCCTCGTAGAAGCTGCCGAAGCTGTGCAGGCCGTGGTAGTAGCTCCATAGGTAGGCCACGACGAGCTGGGCGACCACGGCGATGACGCACAGGAGGACCGTCCCGACGAGAGCCACGCGCTCGTACTCGAGCTCGAACCGGACGAGCTGGGCGACCACGATGGCGAGCACCCAGCACAGTGCGTCGAGGGCGGTCTTCGCGGCGAAACGAGGACCGGGCGCCTGCGTCCATCTACGGGGGGCGTCGGGGAGCGAGGAGGTCATAACGTGTCGATCCTACCGATCGCCGGCTTCGCGTTGGCTGCGCGCGGACTGCGCGTCGGGGCCGGGCGCACCCCGCTCCGCGGCGAGGGCTGCGATCGAGGACCGGAGACCGTCGTCCGTCGCCGTCGGCATACGCTCGTGCCCGAGCGCGCCGAGCAGTCGTGCACCGGAGACGCGGTAGTCCTCGGTGAGCTTCGCCAGACGCGCGGAGTTGAGCGGCACGGCGGGGACGTGATCGCCGACGGCGGCCGCCAGCCGGACGAGTGCCGGCGGCAGGGCCAGGCGACGGACACGGCGACCGGTGACCTCGGCGATGAGGGTGACGAGGTGCCCCGTCGACACGGGCTCGTCGTCGGCGACGAGGTACACACCCGTCGTGACGGCGGGCGTGTCGATGATGCTGGTGATCGCCCACGTGAGGTTCTGGATCGACACGAAGCTGCGCTCGTTGCGGAAGGCGTCGAGCGGGTAGGGGATGCCGCGGGAGAGCAGACCGAACAGGAGGCGCAGGTTGCCCTTGTCCCCCGGCCCGTGGACCATCGTCGGACGGAGGACGATCGTCCGGCGACCGGCGGGTGGTTCGACGGCGAGCAGGAGTCGCTCGGCCGCGAGCTTCGACTTCCCGTACGGGGTCACCGGGTGGGGCTCGGCGGACTCGTCGAGCACGCCGTCGACCGTCGCCTCGTTCACCGCGGCGACGCTGCTCAACTGGATGAAGGTGGTGGCGTCCGACGCCAGGAAGGCGACGTACGCGCGTTCGGCGAGGTCGGTGTTGATCCGGCGGTACACCTCGGGAGAGGCGGTGCCGTCGAGGTCGTGCGCCTTCCCGGCGAGGTTCACCACGACGTCGAGGTCCGCGGGGAGGGCCTCCCCCGTCCACCCGCGCAACGAGAACGGCACGACCTCGTGGCCGGCCGCCTCGAGGACGGGCACGAGGTTCGTCCCGATGAAGCCGGTCGCACCGGTCACGAGCACCCGGCTCATCGTCCGAACCATCCCCACGTGCGGAAGTACACGAAGGCCCCCTGGATCGAGTACCACATCAGCTTCCGGCTGTGATGCGAGCCCTTCGCGAAGTGGTGGTGGATCGTCGCCCCCGGGTAGTACGCGGTCCGGGACACCTGGAGGAAGCGTCGGGTGAGGTCGGCGTCCTCGATGTACATGAAGATCCGCTCGTCGAAGAAGCCGACGCGGTGCAGGGTCGAGGTCCGGAGGAACATGAAACACCCCGAGAGGTAGGGCACGTCGAACATCGTCTTGTTGTAGTCGTGCGCGGGGTTCTCGTCGATGTCGCGGTACTCGTAGCGGGCCATGCGCTTCGCGACGAGCGGCTTCAGCGGACCGGGCAGGAACCGGCGGGCGAACAGGTCGAAGACGGAGGGGTTCCGCTTCACCAGGTACTGGAGGGATCCGTCGGGGTACAGCACCTTCGGCATGACGTGGCCGACCTCGGGGTGCTCGAGCATGAACTCGTGGAGCTGCTCGATCGCCTCCGGCTCGAAGTACACGTCCGGGTTGACCACCATGTGGAACTTCGAGCGCCCGAGGACCTTCGCGATCGCGAGGTTGTGTGCGGCGCCGAAGCCGGGGTTCGAGGGGTTGTGCAGGTACTCGACCCGCGGGTCGTCCGCGAGGTCGCGGAGCTCGTCCGTCGGCGAGTTGTCGACGAGGTAGAGCGTCTCGACGAGCGGGCTCCCGAGGGTCGAGTCGATGGCCGCACGCAGCTTGTCGCGATCGTTCCGGTACATGACGATGCAGGCGGTCACAGGACGGTCCACGGTTCACCCTCTCCGGCGGCGGGGACGGCACCGCCGAGGCACGACGGACGTGGGCCCGACGCGCCTGGTCAGTCTACGTGCTGCCCGCGTCCGGTCCTGGGAGCCCGGGGCCGCATACTGGAGTGGTGCCAGAGCGTGTGTTCTTCTTCGACTGCGACAAGACCCTGTACGACTACGACTTCCGGAAACGCCTCCCGGCGCTCTCCCGGTTGACAGGCGTGAGCCAGTACCGGCTCGCGAAGCTGTGGTGGGTCGGCGGGCACGAGGCCGCGGCCAACATCGGCGAGTACCCGACGAGTGACGACTATCTGGCGGTGTTCGCCGAGGTCACCGGATACCCGCTGTCCCTCGAGGAGTGGCGCGAGGCCCGTGCGGCGGCGATGACCCCGGTCCCCGGCGTCCTGGCCACGCTCGCCCGTGCCGCGACCCTCGGCACGGTCTCCCTGCTGTCGAACAATCCGATCCCCTTCCGCGACTCCTTCGCGCAGCTGGCTCCCGAGGCCGCAGCGCTCCTCGGCGAGAACGACCTCGTGTCCGCCGTCCTCGGAGCGGAGAAGCCCGAGCCCCGTGTCTACACCAGGGCGCTCAGCCGATACGGCGTCGCACCCGGCCGCACCATGCTCATCGACGACTCCGCGGCGAACTGCACGGGCGCCGAGGCCGTGGGGATGCACGCGTTCCAACTGACGAAGGACGCTTCAGGTGCCTTCGACGTCGCGGGACTCGACGCCGCGGTCGACGCCTTCGTGGCGGCCACACCCTGACTCGGCCCACCGGCCGATGCGTCCCACCGGCCACCGAACCGAACCACGATTCCCTGAACCGAACCACCGGTCCCTGAGCCGAACCATCGGTCCCTGAGCTTGTCGAAGGGCGGCGGATCCGCGGCTCGGACTCGCCCTTCGACAGGCTCAGGGCCGGAAGAGGGGCCTACGGAGCGGAGAAGCGCGGGCTCACGACGGGTCAGCGGATCGCGATGGTGGTGCGGTCGCGGGTGGTGAGGTCGCGGTGGGTCGCGGCCGCGTGCCAGCCGTCGGCCGTGAGTAGCTCGCGGATGGCCTGCCCCTGGAGTTCACCGTGCTCGATGATGAGCGTGCCGCCCCGGTGGAGCAGTCGCTGCGCGGTGGCGGACACCTGACGCACCACGTCGAGACCGTCCGGTCCGCCGTACAGCGCTGCCGAGGGGTCGTGGAGACGCACCTCGGGATCGCGCGGGATCGCGTCGTCCGGGACGTACGGGGGGTTCGAGATCACGACGTCCACCGAGCCGTCGAGGTCGTGGAAGGCGTCGGCGAGGTGCTCGAAGACGACGATGGCGTTGTCGGCTCCGGATTCGGCGAAGTTCCGTCTCGCCCAGATGAACGCCTCGACCGAGTTCTCGGTCGCGTAGATCGCCGCGTTCGGGACCTCGGTCGCCATCGCCAGCGCGATCGCTCCACTGCCGGTGCCGAGGTCGACGCCGATGGGCCGAGGGATCGGAACGGCTCGGAGCGCGTCGATCGCGAACTGCACGACCGACTCGGTCTCGGGGCGCGGCACGAAGACGCCTGGTCCGACCGCGAGTTCCATCGAACGGAACGCGGCACGGCCCGTGATGTGCTGCAGCGGTTCGCGCGCGGCCCGCCGCTCGACCAGCTCGGCGAACACGGTGCGCTCTTCGGCGTCGAGCACGCGACCGGTGATCGCCGCGGCCTGCACGGCACCACGACCGAGGCCGAGCACGTGTCCGAGGAGGAGCTCCGCGTCGACGTCGGGTGACGGCACGGCCGCGCGGGTGAGGATCTCGACGGCGTGTTGGCGCGCGAGTTCGACGGTCGCAGGGTGGCCGGCGGACGGGGTGTCTGCGGCGGCGGCGGAAGGGGTGCTGGGCATGAGCGAGGTCATCATCTGGGGCGGCCTGGTCGGGTGGGCCGCACCGAGCCTACCCCACCGCCTCGGTGCGGCCGCGGGCCGGCGACCCTCGTCGTCACACGGGACACCGCCGATCGACCAGGTCGTAGGCTGAACCGAGCCCCGTTCGAGGAAGAGGAACACCGTGACCGGCACCGTCTACACCGACATCACCCAGGCCTACGGCCGCACCCCGCTCGTCCGTCTGAACCGCATCGCCGAGGGCGTCGGCGCGACCGTCCTGGCGAAGCTGGAGTTCTACAATCCCGGATCGAGTGTGAAGGACCGCCTGGGCATCGCACTCGTCGATGCGGCGGAGGCCTCGGGCCAGCTGCAGCCGGGAGGGACCATCGTCGAGTCGACGAGCGGGAACACCGGCATCGCGCTCGCCCTCGTGGGAGCCGCACGGGGCTACCGGGTCATCCTCACGATGCCCGCCTCGATGAGCAAGGAACGCCGGACCCTCCTCCGCGCCTACGGTGCGGAGCTCGTCCTCACCGATCCGACGAAGGGGATGGCGAACGCCGTGCAGGAGGCGCAGCGCATCGTCGCCGAGAACCCCGGTGCCGTCTGGGTCAGGCAGTTCGAGAACGAGGCGAACCCCGCCATCCACCGGCGGACGACCGCACCCGAGATCTGGGAGGACACCGCGGGCACGGTCGACGCGTTCGTGGCTGGCATCGGGACGGGCGGGACGATCACCGGCGTCGGCGGCTGGCTCCGCGAGCACAACCCCGACGTGCAGATCATCGCCGTGGAGCCCGCGGACTCCCCGCTGCTCAGCGAGGGTCGCGCCGGCGGACACAAGATCCAGGGCATCGGACCGAACTTCGTGCCCGACATCCTCGACACCTCCTTGTTCAGCGAGATCATCCCGGTCGAGACCGACACGGCCTATGCGACCGCACGACGCCTCGCGACCGACGACGGCATCATCGGCGGCATGTCCTCCGGCGCCGCGGTGTGGGCGGCCCTCGAGGTCGGACGCCGTCCGGAGATGGCCGGCAAGACCATCGTCGTCATCATCCCCGACGCGGGCGAGCGCTACCTGTCGACGACGATGTACGACGACCTGCGCGACTAGGCTCGACGCATGGGAATGCTGTCGCGGGTCCGCGAGGACATCGGTGCCGCACGCGCACACGATCCGGCGGCCCGCGGCACCATCGAGATCGCACTCAGCTACTCCGGGCTGCACGCCGTCTGGGCGTACCGCGTGAACCACCGACTGTGGCGCCGCGGCTTCCGCACCCTCGCCCGGTTCGGCTCGCAGTTCACCCGGTTCCTCACGGGGGTCGAGATCCACCCCGGCGCCCGGATCGGCAGACGGTTCTTCATCGACCACGGTATGGGCGTCGTCATCGGCGAGACGGCCGAGGTGGGTGACGACGTCATGATCTTCCACGGCGTGACCCTCGGCGGGAAGA
The DNA here is from genome assembly GCF_006065115.1 of Plantibacter sp. M259. Lineage (NCBI taxonomy): Bacteria > Bacillati > Actinomycetota > Actinomycetes > Micrococcales > Microbacteriaceae > Plantibacter > Plantibacter sp. M259. The sequence continues at coordinate 312,378 of NZ_CP040750.1, forward strand.
GCCGCGGCGTCGGCAAGCGCCACCCGACCATCGGCGACGGCGTCGCCGTCGGTGCCGGGGCGAAGATCCTCGGGCCCATCCGGATCGGTGCGGGGACCATCGTCGGCGCGAACGCTGTCGTCACCAAGGCGTGCCCACCCCGCAGCCTGCTGCTCGGCGTCCCGGCGGTCGAGCGCCCGCGCGGGAGCGGCACGCACGGTCTCGCGTTGTTCGATCCCGAGTACCACATCTGATCCGCGCGAGGTGAGGCGGTCCGTCGCCCACGCCTCCCCCGGACGACGATCCCCCGCATCCCACCCGCATCCCGCTCCTCGAGAGGTCCCCATGAGTCTCATCCGCCTGCACGACGTCACCGTCCGGTTCGAGGAGCGCCCGGTGCTCCGCGACGTCTTCTTCCGGCTCGAGCCAGGCGACCGGGTCGGGCTCATCGGCCGGAACGGCTCCGGCAAGTCCACCCTCCTGAAGCTCGCCCTCGACCAGCTCCAGCCGGACTCGGGCACCGTGACCATCGAGGACGGGACGCGGATCGGGTACTTCTCGCAGTTCTCGGAGCTCGACGGGAACGCCACCATCACCGAGGTCCTCGAAGGACTCTTCGGCCACATCCACGCCATCGAGGCGGAACTCGCGTCCATCGACGCCGCGATCGCCGCCGACCCGAACGACCTCGACGGGATGACGAAGCTCATCGAACGGCAGGCCGAGCTCTTCGAGGAGATGGAGCGCCAGGACGGCTGGGACTACCAGCGTCACATCGACACCGCCCTCACCACGCTCGGCTTCGACGCCGCGCGCCGCGTGCTCCCCATCGACTCACTCTCCGGTGGTTGGCGCAACCGCGCGGCGCTCGCGAAGATCCTCCTCGAGCGCCCGGACGTCCTGCTCCTCGACGAGCCGACGAACTTCCTCGACGTCGCGGGGGTCGAGTGGCTCGAATCCTGGTTCGGCTCGTTCCGCGGCGCGGCGATCGTCGTCTCGCACGACCGGACCTTCCTCGACGCCGTGGTCACGCGCATCGTCGAGGTCGAGAACTTCCACCTCCACGAGTACCCCGGCAGCTTCGACGAGTACGTCGTCCAGAAGCAGTTCCGGCTCAAGAGCCTCGAGGCGCAGTTCGTACACGAATCCGAGCTGCTCGCCTTCGAGGCGGAGGGCATCTCGGACCGTCGCGAGGCGGCCAAGGCCGCCGGGAAGAAGGACCTCTCCTCGCAGCTGGCGAAGATCAAGAAGGCCAGGCCGCCGCGTCCGGTCGACGACATCATCACCGACATCTACGGTGGCCTGCACATCAAGGACACGCTCTGCCGGATCCAGGGGCTCACGAAGGCCTACGGCGACCACACGCTGTTCGACGGGCTCGACCTCGAGATCGGCCGCCGGGAACGCATCGTCGTCCACGGACCGAATGGCGCGGGCAAGTCCACGTTCCTCCGGATCCTCGAGGGCGACGAACGCCCCGACGCCGGTCACGTCACGTGGACCGGCGGGGTCCGATACGCGTCCTACAACCAGATGGTCGACGAACTGGACCTCACCGACACGGTGGCGCACGCCGTCGGCGCCATGCCCGACAGCCTCGCCTTCGCGGCGACGAAGAAGTCGGTGAACCGCTTCCTCGGCATGTTCCAGTTCTCCGACGCCGACCTCAAGCAGAAGATCGGCATGCTCTCGGGTGGGCAGCGCGCCCGCGTCGCCATGGCCCAGTGCCTGCTTTCCGGAGCTTCGGTGCTCCTCCTCGACGAGCCGACGAACCACCTGGACCTCGCGAGCACGCAGGTGATGGAGCGCGCACTCGTGCACTTCCCCGGCGCCATCGTCGTGGTCAGCCACGACCGGTTCTTCGCCGACAAGGTCGCGACGAAGCGGCTGCGCATCGGCTGAACGACGAGAGCGCAGTCGTGGTCGTCATCCGAGAGGGATGACGACCACGACTGCGCTCTCGAGTCCTAGTCCTGGTCGCCGATGTCGGCCAGGCGCGCTTCCTCGTCGGCGGTGATCGCCGATTCGATGATCGGCCCGAGCGCGCCGTTCATGACACCGTCGAGGTTGTACGCCTTGTACCCGGTCCGGTGGTCGGCGATGCGGTTCTCCGGGAAGTTGTAGGTGCGGATGCGCTCGGAGCGGTCCATCGTACGGATCTGCGTCTTGCGGGCCGCGCTGTCGAGAGCGGCCTGCTCCTCCTGCTGACGCGCGAGGATGCGGGCGCGGAGCACGCGCATACCGGCCTCACGGTTCTGCAGCTGGCTCTTCTCGTTCTGCATCGACACCACGATGCCCGTCGGCAGGTGGGTGATGCGCACCGCGGAGTCCGTGGTGTTGACCGACTGACCACCCGGGCCGCTCGACCGGTAGACGTCGATCTTCAGGTCGTTCTGGCTGATCTCGACCTCTTCCGGCTCATCGACCTCGGGGAAGACGAGGACACCCGTGGTGGAGGTGTGGATGCGGCCCTGGGACTCGGTGGCCGGGACGCGCTGCACGCGGTGCACGCCGCCCTCGTACTTGAGGTGCGCCCAGACCCCCTGCGACGGGTCGGTCGCGTTCGACTTGATCGCCACCTGGACGTCCTTGTAGCCGCCGAGGTCGCTCTCCGTGCGTTCCAGGAGTTCAGTCTTCCATCCCTTGGACTCCGCGTAGTGCAGGTACATCCGGAGCAGGTCGGCGGCGAAGAGGGCACTCTCGGCGCCACCCTCGCCACCCTTGATCTCCATGATGACGTCGCGGCCGTCGTCGGGGTCGCGTGGGATGAGCAGCCGGCGGAGCTTCTCCTGGTTGGTCACCAGCAGCTCTTCGAGCACCGGCACCTCCTCGGCGAACGCCTCGTCCTCCTTGGCGAGTTCGCGAGCGGCGTCGAGGTCCTCCTGCGTCGCCTGCCAGGTGTGGTACGCCGCGATGATCTTCGACAGCTCGGCGTAACGGCGGTTGATCTTCTTCGACCGCGCGGGGTCGGCGTGGACCGCCGGGTCGGCGAGCTGATCCTGGAGATCCTTGTGCTCGGCGACGAGCGTCTCAACTGATTCGAACATCGTTCTCTTCCTTCATCACCATCATGCGGCACCGGGGGCGAAACAGGACCGACCCCACCCGTTCCCGACGCCGATGCGGCGCGGGTGCGGATGGGGTCGGTCGGGACCGCTAGCGGTGGTTGTTCTCGTGTCCGTGGCTGTGCGAGGTCGGTGCGGGCATCGACTTCTGCATCTGGACGAGGAACTCCACGTTGGACGTGGTCTCCTTGAGCTTGCCGAGGACGACCTCGAGGGCCTGCTGCTGGTCGAGGCCGGCGAGGGCACGACGCAGCTTCCAGGTGACCTTGACCTCGTCGGGGGCGAGCAGCATCTCCTCGCGGCGGGTCGAGGACGCGTTGACGTCCACGGCCGGGAAGATCCGCTTGTCGGCGAGCTGGCGCGAGAGCCGGAGCTCCGAGTTGCCGGTGCCCTTGAACTCCTCGAAGATGACCTCGTCCATCTTGGAACCGGTCTCGACGAGCGCGGTCGCGAGGATCGTGAGGGATCCGCCGTTCTCGATGTTGCGAGCGGCACCGAAGAAGCGCTTCGGCGGGTACAGTGCCGCGGCGTCGACACCACCGGAGAGGATCCGACCCGAGGCGGGTGCGGCCAAGTTGTAGGCACGACCGAGACGCGTGATCGAGTCGAGCAGCACGACGACGTCGTGGCCGAGCTCGACGAGACGCTTGGCGCGCTCGATCGCGAGTTCGGCGACCGTCGTGTGGTCCTCGGCCGGACGGTCGAAGGTGGAGGCGATGACCTCACCCTTCACCGTGCGCTGCATGTCGGTGACCTCTTCGGGACGCTCGTCGACGAGCACGACCATGAGGTGGACCTCAGGGTTGTTGATCGAGATCGCGTTGGCGATCTGCTGCAGGACGATGGTCTTCCCGGCCTTCGGCGGGGCGACGATCAGGCCGCGCTGGCCCTTGCCGATCGGTGCGACGAGATCGATGATGCGCTGCGTGAGCTTCGTCTGCTCCGTCTCGAGACGGAGACGCTCCTGCGGGTACAGCGGGGTCAGCTTGCCGAACTCGACGCGGGCGCCGGCCTCGTCGACGGACAGGCCGTTGACGGAGTCGACCTTGACGATCGCGTTGTACTTCTGGCGGCTGCTGCTGTCGTTGTCGCGCGGCTGACGGATGGCTCCGACGACGGCGTCGCCCTTGCGCAGGTGGTACTTCTTCACCTGGCCGAGGGAGACGTAGACGTCGTTGGTGCCCGGGAGGTAGCCGGAGGTGCGCACGAAGGCGTAGTTGTCGAGGACGTCGAGGATGCCGGCGACCGGGATGAGGACGTCGTCCTCGGCGATCTCGGGCTCGACGTCGTCGTTCTGCACGGATCCGCGACGCTTGCGGTCGCGGTAGCGGCTGCGGCCGCCACGACCCTCGGCGTCGTCACCCTGGGGACCCTGGTTGCCCTGACCGCCCTGGTTGCCGCGGTTCTGCCCCTGCTGCTCCTGCTTGGCGTCGGCCTTCTGGCCGGCGTCGGCGTTCTGGCCACCATTGTTCTGGTTGCCGTTGTTCTGGCCACCGTTGTTCTGGTTGCGGCCTCGGCCACGACCGCGACGGCCGCCGGACGACTGGCCGTCCTGCTGCTCGCCGTCCTGGGTGTCGTCGGCGTCCGTGTTGGCGGCGTCGTCGTTCGAGTCCTGCTCGGAGGCGTTCTGTGCGGCGCGGTGCTGCTCGCCGCCGGCCTGCTCGCCGGTGCCCTGCTCAGCCGTGTTCTGCTCGGCGTCATCGGCGTTGCGGTCGCGATCGCGTCCGCGACCACGGCGGTTGCCGCGCGAACGCCTCGGCGTCTGCTCGGGGGTCGTCTCGTCGGCGCTCGGCGACTCGGCGGTCGCGGCGGCGTCATCGGACTGCTCGGCAGGAGCCGCGTCGGCCGGAGCGGACGGCGCCTCGGCCTCGACCGGGGCGGGTGCGGCAGCCGGCGCAGCCGGTGCCTCGACGACGGGAGCGCCGACGATCGGGGTCGCGTTCGGGGCGACGGTGGCCGTCGTGGCCCGGCGGGACTTGCGTCGCGCCGGCGGGGCCGCCTTCTCGGCACCGAAGGCCTGGTCGAGCGCGAGGTCGAGCTCGGGCAGCTTGGACTGCACCGGTGCCTCCGGCGCGACCTCGAGCGCGGAGACCGACTCGATGACGTCGGCGGTCTCGGTGGTCGCCGCGGCGGTGTCGGTGTCGGTGCTGTTCTGGATGGTCTGGATGGCTTCGACCAGCTCGCCCTTGCGGAGCTTCGAGGCTCCGGCCACTCCGAGAGCGGCGGCGAGGCGCTGCAGGTCGGCGACCTTGAGCGTCTTCGGGTCGGCATCCAGCGAGACGCCTGAGGCGCCTTCGTTGACGTCTGTCACGTGTGTCTTCCTTCCCTTGCGTCGAGACAGAGCTGTCTCGCGCAGGCGGCGATCGCACCGGAATCCTGTGCGGCGGGTGGGTGATGTTCACACGACGCAGAGCCTGTGCGGATAGCCCGGTGCGACGACCCGGCGGAGCGCTGCTCAGCAGGATGGAAACACGATGGGACCCGAACAGACGCGATCAATTGGTGCGAAAGCGATGATTGTGCGGAATTGCCCCGGAAGCCGGTTACGCCGAAGAGGCGGGGTGGGCCGGGTGCCCTCCCACTGTAGCACCCTTGAAGTCGACCGCGAGCATGAGCGACTGCCACGGGGTGGTGGCGTGCTCTGCGACGAGCGCGGTGGCTTCGAGGCGTCGTCCGGGATCGTCCGCGAGGACGAGGATCGACGGGCCGGCGCCGGACACGACGGCGGCGAAGCCGTGCTCGCGCAGCAGCGTGATGAGGGTGTTCGTCTCGGGCATCGCTGCGGCGCGGTAGCTCTGGTGGAGCCGGTCCTCGGTGGCCGCGAGCAGGAGCTCGGGGCTCTGCGTGAGCGCGGCGACGAGGAGCGCCGAACGCGAGACGTTGAACGCCGCGTCGGCGTGTGGCACGTTGGCGGGCTGCAGGCTGCGGGCGAGTTCCGTGGACATCGTGTGCTCGGGGACGAGCACGAGCGGCGAGACCCCGCGGTGCACGATGAGCTTCTTGTGCTGCGGGCCGTCGTCCGTCGTCCACGCGATCGTCAGGCCGCCGAACAGCGCCGGAGCGACGTTGTCGGGGTGACCCTCCATCTCCGTCGCGAGCCGGAGGAGGTCGTCCGGTCCGAGCTCGACCCGACCCTCGAGGAGCCCCTTCGCCGCCATGATGCCGGAGACGATCGCGGCGCCCGAGGAACCGAGGCCACGGCCGTGCGGGATGACGTTCCGCGCGACGACGTCGAGACCGGGGAGGTCGTGGCCGTAGGCACGCAGGGCGTGTGCGATCGCGGTGATCACGAGGTTCGAGGCGTCGGTCGGCACCTCGCCGGCACCGACGCCGATGACCTCCACGAACACGCCCGGCTCCTCGCGGACCGTGACGGTCAGCTCGTCGTACAGGGCGAGCGCCAGGCCGAGCGTGTCGAAGCCGGGGCCGAGGTTGGCGGTGGTCGCCGGCACCTTCACGGTGACGGTGCGTCCGATCGCAAGCGGTTCGGTGTGACTCATAGGGATGCCTGCAATCTGGTGAGAGGTCGGCGAGCGACGCGGTCGGTGGTCGTGCGGTTCGGCACCTACTCGGCTCCTTCGACCCGGAGCACGGACACGACCCGCTCGACGTGGGCGTTCGAGGCGAGCTGCTCGACGGTGGCCGCGAGGGCCGATTCGAGCGCCCGGTGGGTGCCGATGACCAGGGTAGCGGTCGACAGCGTCCCGTCCGAGGAGGCCACGGACTGCTGGAAGGTCTCGACCGAGACACCCCCGTCGCTGAGGATCCCCGCGACCGCTGCGAGCACGCCGGGTTCGTCGGCGACCTCGAGGGTGACCTGGTACCGCGTCGTGACGCGCCCGATCTCGAGGACCGGCAGGTCGGCGTGCGTGGACTCACCGACACCGGGGCCGCCGGCGACGTGTCGGCGCGCCGCCGAGACGAGGTCGCCGAGCACCGCGGAGGCGGTCTCCTTGCCGCCCGCACCGGCGCCGTAGAACATGAGGCTCCCGGCGTTCTCGGCCTCGACGAACACCGCGTTGTTCCCGCCGTGCACCGCGGCGAGCGGGTGCTCCCGACCGATGAGCGCCGGGTAGACGCGGGCCGACAGGCCCTCCTCGCCGGTGGTCTCGTCGACGATCCGCTCCGCGATCGCGAGCAGCTTGATGACGTAACCCTCGCTGCGGGCGAGGTCGACCTGCGCCTTCGTGATCCCGGTGATGCCTTCACGGTGGACGGCCTCGACGGGGACGGTGGTGTGGAAGGCGAGACTCGCCAGGATGGTCGCCTTCTGCGCCGCGTCGTAGCCCTCGACGTCGAGGGTCGGGTCGGCCTCGAGGTACCCGAGCTCGCTCGCGACGGCTGCCGCGTCCTCCATCGTGTCGCCGAAGCGGTCCATCCGGTCGAGCATGTAGTTCGTGCTGCCGTTGACGATGCCGAGCACCCGGTTGATGCGGTCGCCCGCAAGGCTTTCCCGCAGGGGTCGTATGATCGGGATCGCCGCGGCGACGGCCGCCTCGTAGTACAGCTGGGCGCCGACCTGCTCAGCGGCGTCGAACAGTTCAGGGCCGTGCGTCGCGAGCAGCGCCTTGTTGGCGGTGACGATGTCGGCGCCGGCGTTGATGGCCTGCAGGATGTGGCTGCGCGCCGGCTCGATGCCGCCGATGAGCTCGATCACGATGTCGGCGCTCAGGATGAGCTGCTCGGCATCGGTCGTGTACAGCTCCTTCGGCAGGTCGACGTCGCGAGGTGCGTCGACGTCGCGCACGGCGATGCCGATGAGCTCGAGGCTCGCTCCGGCTCGGGACGCCAGTTCGTCGGCGTGCTCGAGCAGCAGACGCGCCACCTGCGAGCCCACCGATCCGGCACCCAGGAGGGCGACCTTCAGTCCGCGGTATTCGATCATTCCGTGTCCAATCCCGCATCGCGGCTGAGGAGGTCGTGCTCGGTCTCGCCCCGCACGATGACGCGGGCCGCGCCACCCGACACGGCGACGACGGCCGGGCGACCGAGGTAGTTGTAGTTGCTCGCGAGGGACCAGCAGTAGGCCCCGGTCGCGGGGACGGCCAGGAGGTCGCCGTCGCGGACGTCTGCGGGCAGGTAGTCGGCGTTCACGACGATGTCGCCCGACTCGCAGTGCTTGCCGGCGATCCGGACGAGCGCGGGGGACGCGTCGCTCACGCGATCGGCGATCCGGACCGTGTAGTCCGCGCCGTAGAGCGACGGCCGGGCGTTGTCGCTCATCCCGCCGTCGACGCTGACGTAGCGGCGGACGGCCGTCTCGCCCTCGTCGTTCCAGGCGACCACGACGTCCTTGATGGTGCCGACCTCGTACAGCGTGATGCCGGCGCCGCCGATGATCGCGCGTCCCGGTTCGAAGGCGAGCTTCGGGATCCGCACGCCGTGGAGGTCTGCGGCGGCCTGGACACCGGCGAGGATGTCCGCCGCGAGCTGCTCGATCGGCGTCGGGTCGTCGGCGCTGGTGTAGGCGATGCCGAAGCCACCACCGAGGTTGAGCTCGGGCACGGGGCCGCCCTCGAGCAGACGGGCGTGCACGGCGAGCAGGCGGGCGGCGGATTCGGCGAACCCGTCGGACCCGAAGATCTGCGAGCCGATGTGGCAGTGGAGTCCGAGGAAGTCGAGCGAGGCGTGGGCCCGGATGCGCGCGACGGCGTCGGCGGCGTCCTCGAGCGGCAGGCCGAACTTCTGGTCCTCGTGGGCGGTCGCGAGGTACTCGTGCGTGTGGGCGTGGACGCCGCTGTTCACGCGCAGCCGCACCGACTGGACCCGGCCGGCGCGCTCGGCCGCCGCGGCGACGCGGTCGATCTCGGTGAGGCTGTCGAGCACGATGGCGCCGATCCCGACACCCACGGCTTGCTCGATCTCAGCGACCGACTTGTTGTTGCCGTGGAAGCCCAGCTGGGCCGGATCGGTTCCGGCGGCGAGTGCGACGGCGAGTTCTCCGCCGCTGCAGATGTCGATGCGGAGCCCCTCCGCCGTCATCCACCGCGCGACCTCGGCCGAGAGGAAGGCCTTCCCCGCGTAGTAGACGGCGACACTCGTGCCGCGGGCGGCCGCCTCACGCTCGAACGCCTCTCGCAGCGTGCGGGCGCGGGCCCGCGCGTCGTCCTCGTCGACGACGTAGAGCGGCGTGCCGAAGCGCTCCTGGAGCGTGCGGACGTCGACGCCGCCGAGCTGCAGGAGGCCGTCGGTGTCGCGGGCGGCCGAGGCCGGCCACACGGCCGGATCGAGCGCGTTCGGATCGACGGGCTCGGCGAGCCAGTCGGGGGCGAGGGGGTTTCTGGCCACGGGGGTGTCCTGAGTCCTGTTGAGCGGAAAAGGAGGTTCTCGTTGGGCGAGCGGACCCGGTTTGGCCCCTGAAGCACCGATTGGTAGAGCACCGAAGAAGGTGGATGCGCACGGCCCGGTGGTTGGTGATCCCGGTCGTCCGCACCCATCGTCGCTCGGTTGGAACGACTGTGGTGGAACACGGGCCGGAGGGCCCGACGGCACACCTCACCGCCCGGTCGGAGCAGTGGGTGTGTGGAAAGTCTAGCGAGACGTGCGTGCCCGTGCAGCATCGTGACGTCGGGTGGCCCGCTCCCCTCCACCGCCGGGTGGCGGGGCGAGGTTCAGTCGCAGCTGCCGAGCGTCTGCAGCGACGCCTCGTCGAGGCGGAGCGTCGTCGACGTCAGGGTGGCGGTCGCCGCCTCCGGCGTCACCGCGAGGCCGTCGAGGTCGACCCCCTCGGGCAGGTACTGGGCGACGCAGATGCTCGGCGGGTCGCCCTGCAGGAAGCCGGTCACGAGCGCCCGCAGGTCGATGACGCCGAGGAGGCCGGTGTCGACGTTCACGGACGTCGGCATGAGGTTCACGCGGTCGGCCGTGGTGGTCGGCGCCACGGAGAAGTCGTACGGGATCGTGAACCCGAGGACGGTCGCCTCACCCGCGTACCCGATCTCGTCGTCGCCGAGGGTGAGGGTGCCCGGAAGCCCGGCCGTCTTGGCGAGGTCCGCCGCTCCGGCAGCGTCGATCCTGATGGTCGCCACCACCCGACCGATGGTCTGCTCCGGGTCGAGAGGGACCCGGTCCGCGCTGACCCTGAGATCCAGCGGGATGCCGTCGACGCTCGCGTCCGGTGCACGCAGGTCGACGTGCTCGAACGTTCCGGAGAGGTACTGGGCGATGACCGAGGCACCGCCGATCGACACGGCGACGTCCGCGTCGACGTTGTCCGGCAGGCTCTGCTCGATCTGCGTCGCGACGCGCTCCTCGGCGACGCCGCGCACGATCATGTCGGCGATCAGGAACGCGCCGAATAGGACGACGAGCACCCCGACGACGATGACGATCGGAAGCCAGGGACGCCTGCGCTTGCCCGACGGTTGCTGCTCACTCATGTTCCGAGGGTAGCGAACCACGGTCTCCGTGGACGCGCCGGCGGGAGGACGGCGCGAGCGCAGGACCGTTCCCGAGGAACCGTCCTGCGCTCGCGCGGATCTCCTGTTGCGGCGAAGCTACATGCGCTCCGGCGCGGAGACGCCGAGGAGCGCCAGCCCGTTGCGAATGACGGTGCCGGTCGCGTCGTTCAGCCAGAGGCGCGTGCGGTGCAGGTCGGTGACCGGCTCCTCCCCCATCGGGACGACCCGGCAGCTGTCGTACCACTTGTGGTACAGGCTCGCGGTCTCCTCCAGGTGCCGTGCGACGCGGTGCGGCTCGCGCAGCTGTGCGGCCTGCGCGACGATCCGCGGGAACTCCTGGAGGACGCCGAGGAGCGCCGACTCCGTCTCGTGGACGAGCAGCTCCGGCGCGAAGGCGCTGCGGTCGACCCCGGCCGAGGCGGCGTTGCGCGCCACCGAGTTCGTGCGGGCGTGCGCGTACTGGACGTAGAACACGGGGTTGTCGTTCGTCCGGCTGCGGAGTTGCTCCGGGTCGAGGGCCAACGGCGAATCGGCCGGGTAGCGCCCGAGCGAGTACCGCAGTGCGTCCGTCCCGATCCAGGCCTGCAGGTCGTCCAGCTCGATGATGTTGCCGGCGCGCTTGGAGAGTCGGGCGCCGTTCACGCTCACGAGCTGCCCGATGAGCACCTCGATGTCGCGGTCCGGGTCGTCTCCGGCCGCGCCCGCGAGGGCCTTCAACCGGTGGACGTACCCGTGATGGTCGGCACCGAGCAGGTAGATCTTGTGCTGGAAGCCGCGGTCGCCCTTGTTCAGGTAGTACGCGGCGTCGGCGGCGAAGTAGGTGTAGACGCCGTTGGAGCGACGGATGACGCGGTTCTTGTCGTCGCCGAAGTCCGTCGTGCGCACCCAGACGGCGCCCTCCTCGTCGAACACGTGCCCCTGCTCGCGCAGCCGGTCGACGGCCTGGTCGATGAGGCTCGTGCCGTCCTCGCCCGTCGCGTGCAGCGTGCGCTCGCTGAACCAGACGTCGAAGTGGACGTTGAAGCGCTCGAGGGACGCGCGGATCTCACCGAGCTGCAGGGCGTAGGCGCGCTCCCGCGCGACCTCGCGGGCGTCCGAACGCTCGAGGAGGTCGGGGATCTCGGCCAGCACGGTCTTCGCGAGGTCGCCGATGTACGCCCCGGGGTAGCCGCCCTCAGGCGTCGGCTCCCCCTTGGCCGCGGCGAGGATCGAGTCCGCGAAGGTGTCCATCTGGTTGCCGGCGTCGTTGATGTAGTACTCGCTGACGAGCGTCGCGCCGGACGCGCTCAGGACGCGGGCCAGGGAGTCGCCGAGCGCGGCCCAGCGCGTGTGGCCGATGTGGAGCGGGCCGGTCGGGTTGGCCGAGACGAACTCGATGTTGATGGTCTGACCGGCGAGGCTGTCGTTGCGACCGAACGCGTCACCGGCGTCGACGATCACCTTCGCGAGCGCACCCGCGGCAGCGGCGTCGAGGCGCACGTTGATGAACCCGGGACCGGCGACCTCGACCGAAGCGACACCGTCGACCTGCACGAGCGCGTCGGCGAACTCCTGCGCCAGCTCGCGCGGGTTGGAACCCACCCGCTTCGCGAGCTTCATCGCGATGTTGCAGGCCCAGTCGCCGTGATCGCGGTTCTTCGGACGCTCCAGCACCACGTCGTCGACCGACACCGCGACCTCGTCGGTGATGCCCGCCGCCTCGCGTCGTCGTTCGACGATCGGAACGACGATGGCGTGGAGGGCGGAGGCGAGGTCTTCAGGAGTCACGAGGAGCGATTCTACCCGGGCGCGTCGCACCGGCGACACGGTGGTCCTCCGGGGCGACCGTCAGGCGAGCACGACCGCCTGCGCCGGGTCGTCGGCGGGCAGGACGTCGATCAGGGCGTCGATCCGCATGTCCTCGACGGTCACGTTGCCGTGGTGGTTGCTCAACCAGGCCACGTCCGCCGCGTCGCGTCCGGTGGCGATGCGGACGAGCGACTGACGCGGGGCCAGGCCCGTCGCGTCCACCACGTGCCAGGCGCCGTCGACGAAGCCCTCGGCCACCGCGTGGAAGTCCATGGGGACGAGACCAGGGGCGTAGACCGCGGCGTACCGGGCCGGGATGTCGAGCGCCCGCAGCATCGCGATGGTCAGGTGCGCGAAGTCGCGGCACACGCCACGGCCGGCGGCCAGGGTCGACACCGCACTGTCGGACACGGTCGTGGAGCCGGAGACGTAGGAGAGGTGGCGTCCGACCCAGGCCGCCACCCATGGCAGCACCTGCAGCACGCCGGACACCGTGCCGTCCTCGTGCAGGCGACGGTGCTCGAGCAGGTAGCCGAGCTCGGAACGCGCGAGCGAGAACAGCGCGTCCGACTCGCAGTACCGGCTGGGACGGAGGTAGGTCACGGTCTCCAAGGCGTCGACGGGACGCGGCACGGCCTGTCCGACGACCACCGCCTCGTAGTCGACCTGCAACCGGCCGGGCTCGGCGATGACCCGGTGGAGTCGTGTGTCGTCCGGACCCACGATCTCGGTGACGGCGCACGGGCCGTCCGAGGAGTGCACCTGCAGTCGCTCGCTCGCCAGCGGGGTGCCGCCGGCTGCAGCGATGGAGAAGATGAGGTCGGCTCGATCGTGCACCCGCAGATCGAGCGACGCGGTCAGGGTGCGCTGCATGACCTCATTCTTCCACGCGACAGCTGTCGCCTGCCCCGCAGGCCTGCGGTACCGACGGGAGCCCCGACTCTGGTAGCTTGGAGACGTTCCGCCTTCGTAGCTCAGCGGAAGAGCGCTTCCCTCCGGAGGAAGAAGTCGCTGGTTCGAATCCAGTCGAGGGCACCATCACCATCTCGCGAGGTCCTGCTTCGCATCGCTCCGACTCCGGGACGCGGGGGCCATGCACCGAGCCGATCCCCTGCCGCAGCCGGCGGTCCGCTTCCTGCGCTGGGCCAGCGCCGCCGAGCTCGACCTCGCCGGCACGGCCGCCCGGCTGGACGCGCCAGCCCGCCAACGCCTCGACACTTCGTCCGCGACCGCGGCCCGTCGGTTCCTGTTCGGTCGCGCACTGCTCGTGCGCACCGTCGCGGAGACGATCGGCACCGACCCCGAGCGGATCGAGGTCACGGCGGTCTGCCCGGACTGCGGTCTCGCGCACGGACGACCACGGGTGCGCTTCGGAGACCGGACCGTCCACGTGAGCGTCTCCCACACCGCCGACGCCTCCGCTGTAGCGGTGTCGATCGAGTACCCCGTCGGTGTCGACGTCGAACGGCTCGACGCGGCCCGGTTCGCCGGAGTCGAGGACGTCGCCCTCAGCCCCACGGAACGGGAGCAGTGGCAGCGGCTCCCGGACCGACGACGCCTCCGGGCGCTCGCCGAGCGTTGGACGGCTAAGGAGGCCGTGACGAAGGCCCTCGGTACGGGCCTCACGACCGATCCCGCGACGATCGACCTCGGGCCGGGTGCCGCACCGCACGTCACCGAGACCGCGGGCCACCGCTTCGTCGTCGACCACCCGGAGCCGGTGCCGGGATTCGTCGTCGCGACTGCCCTCCTGCTCCCCTGACCCGGTTCAGCCGACGGGGAACGGCGGGAGCGCCTCCTGGAAGAGCCACGCGTCGAGGAGCGGCTCGACCGGTGCCGGCGCATGTCGATCGGCCGTCCGGATGAAGTCGTCCGTCGACACGCTCGAGTGCCGGAAGGACGCCACCCAGTCACGCAGGAGGTCGAAGAACGCCTCGTCGCCGAGCAGTCGACGCACGGCGTGCAGGGCGATCGCGCCCCGCTTGTAGACCCGGTCGTCGAACATGTCCGCGGGTCCCGGGTCGCCGACGACGAGGTCCTGCGGTGCCCGTCGGAGCGCCGCGTAGTGCGCCCGAGCACAGGCGTCGGCCGTCTCAGCGCCCGACTCCTCCGACCACAGCCACTCGGCGTAGCAGGCGAAGCCCTCGTGCAACCAGATGTCCCGCCAGGTGGCGATCGTCAGGCTGTTCCCGAACCACTGGTGGGCGAGCTCGTGCGCGATCAACCGCTCCGAACCGCTGACGCCGTCGACGTGGTTGCGGCCGAACACACTCATCCCCTGCGCCTCGAGGGGTATCTCGAGCACGTCGTCCGTGACGACGACGCCGTAACTGCCGAAGGGGTAGGGCCCGAAAGCGCGCTCGAAGCACGCCAGCATGTCGACCTGGTCGGCGAAGTCGTGTCGGAACCGCGCGGTGAGATCGCGCGGCAGGTGTGCGACGACCGGCACCGTGCTCGTCGCGACCCGAGCGCTGACGGCGAGCCGCTGGTACCGGCCGATCTGCACCGTCGCGAGGTAGGCGGCCATCGGTTCGGGCTGCTCGTAGACCCACGTGGTCCGGCTCGCGCGGGCGACCCGCGACACCAGCTCCCCGGGGGCGACGACCGTGTACGCCGATGACGCCGTGACACTGATCCGATAGGACGACTTGTCCGAGGGGTGGTCGTTGCAGGGGAACCAACTCGATGCGCCGCACGGCTGGGACGCCACGATGACGCCGTCCTCGAGTTCCTCCCAGCCGATCTCGCCCCAGGGGCTGCGTACGGGACGGGGCGCACCCGAGTACCGGACGAGCACGGAGAACTCGGCGCCGTCCGCGATGGTGTTCCGGGGCGTCAGCGTGAGCTTGCCCGAGCCGTGCGTCCGCTTCGCCTCGGCCCCGTCGACCTGGACACGGGTGACGCGCAGCGCGGCGAGGTCGAGCGAGAACCGGGTGAGCTCCTCCGTCGCGACGGCGGTGAGTCGAGCCGTCCCGGACAGGGCGTTGCGGTCGACGTCGTAGTCGAGCTCCAGCTCGTACCGGACGACGCGGTAGCCACGGTTCCCGCTGGAGGGCGTGTAGGGGTCGCCTGCGCTCCGCAGACGGGCCAGAGCCTCCCCCATCAGGACGCGACCTGGGGCTCCCGGTACTCCGCCGTCGTCACCTCGCGCCACGGGCCGATCGGGTTGCCGCTCCACCGGGTGCCCGCCGGGACGCGTTCTCCGCGCATGACGAGCGAGGCCGGTCCGACCGTCGCGTCGTCGTCGATCCGCGCTCCGGGGAGGATGACGCTGTGCGGCCCGAGCGTGGCGCCCGATGCGAGTTCGACCTGATCCATACTCATGATTCGATCATGGAACAGGTGCGTTTGCACAACGCAGCCCCGGTTGACCGTCGCGCCGTCGCCGAGTCGGACGAGGTCGGCCTCCGGCAGCCAGTAGCTCTCGCACCAGACCCCACGACCGATACGGGCACCGAGCGAGCGCAACCACCAGGTGAGGGCGGGGGTGCCGGTGGCGGGTGCCGCGAACCAGGGTGCCGCGACCATCTCGACGAAGGTGTCGGACACCTCGTTGCGCCAGATGAACGAGGACCAGAGCGGGTGCTCCCCCGTGCGGATCGGGCCGACGATCACCCATTTGGCGACAGTCGTGATCCCGGCCGCGACTGCGCCGGCGGCCAAGAGCACGGCACCGCTGACGGCGATCGCCACACCGAGACCCCAGGTGTCGGCGAACCAGGCGAGCGCGAGGAGCACCAGGAGCGCGATGCCGGTCGTCACCATGACGGGGACGATGCGGCAGAGTTCCCACAGCGCGCGGGCGATCCGGAGCCGGAGCGGTGGGTCGTAGGTCCGGTCGAGATCGGCGTCGGACACCTGCCGCCGGAGTCGCATCGGTGGGCTCCCGAGCCAGGACGAGCCGGACTTGGCCTTCCGCGGTGCGGCCGACAGCACGGCCACGAGGCCGTTCTTCGGAACGTGCATGCCGGGGCCCGCCATGCCGGAGTTGCCGAGGAAGGCACGCTTGCCGACGGACGCGCCGGCGATCCGCATCCACCCGCCGCCGAGCTCGTAGGAGGCCACCATCGTGTCGTCCGCGAGGAAGGCGCCGTCGCCGACGGTCGTCATCCGCGGGAGGAGGAGGACCGTCGACGCCTCCACGTTGCGCCCGACCTTCGCCCCGAGCAGGCGGAGCCAGACGGGCGTGAACAGACTCGCGTACAGGGGGAAGAGGAGGGTGCGCGCGGCGTCCAGGAGCCGCTCCGTTGCCCACACCTGCCAACCGACCCGGCTGCGCACCGGGAAGTAGCCCTCGCTGAGACCGAGGCCGAGCAACCGGACGAGGCCGATCGTGCTGATCGCCAGGACGACGAACCACACGAGGGTGGCGACAGGCACCCAGAGGAGCGCGCGCCAGGAGAACTCGAGCAGGCTGGTCGCTCCCGACGCGCCGGCCGCCACGACCGCAGCCGCCAGCACGAAGGCGAGGAACGGCAGCACCGACAGCAGCGCCGATCCCGCGCCGTATGCGAACAGCCAGCGTCGGCGACGCGGGGGTCGTTCGGTCGGCCACACCGGTTTCGCCTTGCCGACGCGGACGGCGGGCGACCCCGACCACAGGTGTCCGGAGGGGACGCGGCCGAAGACGGACGATCCTGGAGCGATCTCCGCACGCTTGCCGATCCGGGTGCCGGCGAGCAGGGTACTGCGAGCGCCGACCGTGCTCTCCGCGCCGATGTGGACGTGGCCGAGCCGGAGCGTGTCGCCGTCGACCCAGTAGCCGCGGAGGTCGACCTCGGGCTCGATCGACGCACGCGCCCCGACGGTGAGGAACCCGGTGACCGGCGGCACGCTGTGGAGGTCCGCGTCGGCACCGATCTTCGCGCCGAGGGCCCTGGCGTAGCTCGAGATCCAGGGGGCTCCGGCGAGACTCACCGCGCCGACCGTGTCGGCGACGCGTTCGGCGAGCCAGAGTCGAACGTGGACCGAGCCGCCGCGCGGGTAGTCGCCCGGACGGACGCCGACGAGGAGGAGCTTCGCCACGACGACGGAGATCGCCATGCGCCCGATGGGGGTGATGACCACGAGGAAGCCGAGGGCGATCCACCACCAGGAGACCATGGGGAGGTAGGGGACGTCCGCGACGAGGCCGAGGACCCGACTGCCGGCGAGCAGGTACACGAGCCACCGGAGTCCGACGAGGATGAGGAGCGGGACACCCAGGAGGGTCTGTGCCCACTGGGTCGCGAGCGGCGTCGGGAGCACGGGGTCCGCGACGGCCGCCCGACTGCGACGCTCGGGGCGTCGGCCGTCGAGTTCGGCGGCCATCGCGCCCAGTCGGGGGTGGCCGTAGATGTCGGCGACGGTGAACTCGGCGTCGCGGGTGCGGATGAGCGAGACGAGCTGCGCGGCGGCCAGGCTCCCGCCGCCCAGGCTGAAGAAGTTGTCGCTCTCGGCCGTGATCCGGACACCGAGGACGGCCGTCCACTGCTCGGCGAGCCACGCGGCGGTGCCCGACAGGGTCGAGGCGTCCTCCCCGTCGGCGGCGTCGAGCGGCCACGGTAGTGCGGCCCGGTCGACCTTGCCGGAGGTGCGGGTGGGCAGCTCGCCGACGACCGCGAGGAGCGGGACGAGCGGGGCCGGGAGCTGCTCACGGAGGGTGTCGAGCGCCCGCTCGACGGAGAACCCGTCGCGGTCGGGCACCGCGAGGTACCCCACGAGGACGGCGTTCCCGGCGGCGGTGCGCTGGACGGCTGCTGCCGCACCCGAGACGTTCGGCAGCGCCTGCAGGGCGGCCTCGATCTCCCCGAGTTCCACGCGCCGACCGCCGATCTTCACCTGATCGTCCGCGCGCCCCTGGAACACGAGTCCTGCGGCCTCGTAGCGGACGAGGTCGCCGCTCCGGTACGCCCGCGACCACCCGATGCTCGGCATGGGCGCATACCGTTCGGCGTCCTTGGCGGGGTCGAGGTACCGGGCGAGTCCGACGCCGCCGATGATGAGCTCGCCGACGCCGCCCTCCTCGACCGGGACGCCCTCGGCGTCGACCACGGCGAGGTCCCACCCGTCGAGTGGCAGCCCGATGCGCACGGGCTGCTCGCCGGTCAGCAGCGCGGCGCAGGCGACGACGGTGGCCTCGGTGGGTCCGTAGGTGTTCCAGACCTCGCGACCGTCCACCGCCAGTCGGGCGGCGAGCTCCGGCGGGCAGGCCTCGCCGCCGAAGATGAGCATGCGGATGTTCTCGAGGGATTCGGCGGGCCACATCGCCGCCAGCGTGGGCACCGTCGACACCACGGTGATGCCCTTCGCGGTGAGCCAGGGTCCGAGGTCCATGCCGCTGCGGACGAGCGAGCGCGGCGCCGGGACCAGGCACGCGCCGTGTCCCCAGGCGAGCCACATCTCCTCGCAGGACGCGTCGAAGGCGACGGACAGGCCGGCCAGCACACGATCACCGGGGCCGAGGGGTTCCGCCTGGAGGAAGATCCGCGCCTCGGCGTCGACGAACGCGGCGGCAGAGCGGTGCGAGACGGCGACGCCCTTCGGCGTGCCCGTCGAGCCGGAGGTGAAGATGATCCAGGAGTCGTCGTCGAGTCGCGGTGGTTCGAGGACCGGGATCGCCCGGGTGCCCGGGTGGGGTGCCGCGCCCGTCGCGAGCTGCACCCGGTCGGGATCGGCGCCGTCATCGGCCGGGTCCTCCGTTCCGCGGCGCGCGCGTTCGAAGACACCGCCGTCGACCAGGACGCCGACGACGGCCGCCTCACCGAACACGAGTCGTGCCCGCTCCTCCGGGTCGTCGGCGTCGACGGGGACGTAGGCCGCTCCGGTGAACAGGATCCCGAGGATCCCGAGGTAGAGGTCGCGGGTGCCCGAGGCGATCCGGACACCGACCCGGTCACCGCGGCGGACCCCGGCGGCGAACAGTCCGGCCGCGACCCGCTCGGCACTGAGGACGAGCTCGCGGTAGCTGAGCGCCCCCTCCGCGTCCTCGATCGCCGAGGCCTCGGGGTGCGACGCGGCGACGTCACGGAGGACGTCGAGGAGGGTGCGTTCGGCCGGTGCACGCACGCCACCGAGCAGCGCGGGCTGCCGCTCGAGGAGGGCGGTGCTGGTGTCGGCGTCCATACGCGATCCCCTGTCGTCCGGCTGTTCAGCGCCGCCAACGGTAGGCAGCGCGCATGGACGGTTGGTGAACACCAGTCAACCGCCAGATGTCGTGGAACCGTCGGCGACGCTCCGTCGACCCCCGGCATCCTCGGAGGACGCGCGCCTACCATGGCCTGCATGACCATCGACTACTCCGTGCCCCAGGAACGCCAGCTCGTGACCGCCATCCCCGGCCCCCGATCGCTCGCCCTCACGGAACGGCGCCGCCGGGCGGTGTCGCGCGGTGCCGGCAACCTCGCGCCGGTGTGGATGGACCACGGCTCCGGCGGCATCCTCGTGGACGTCGACGGCAACCACATCATCGACCTCGGAACGGGCATCGGCGTGACGACCATCGGGCACGCCAACCCCGACGTCGCCGCGGCAGCAGCCGAGCAGGCGACGAAGCTCACGCACACGCTCTTCACCGTGACGCCGTACGAGAACTACCTGCGCGTCGCGGAGAAGCTGTCCGAGATCACGCCGGGCGACTTCGAGAAGCGCTCGATCCTCCTGAACTCCGGTGCCGAGGCCGTCGAGAACGCGGTGAAGATCGCGAAGAAGTACACCGGACGTCGCGCGATCGTCGCCCTCGACCACGCCTTCCACGGACGCACGAACCTGACGATGGCGATGACCTACCGGCCTGCGCCCGAGCGCCTCGGGTTCGGCCCGTTCCCGGGTGAGATCTACAGCGTCCCGCTCTCCTACCCCTTCCGCGACGGACTCGACGGACCGGCGGCCGCCGAGGTGACGATCGACTACATCGAGCGGCACATCGGCGCGAGCGAGGTCGCCGCGTTCTTCGCCGAACCGGTCCTCGGCGACGGCGGCATCGTCATCCCCGCGCCCGGCTACTTCGCGCGCATCAGCGAGTGGTGCACCGAGAACGGGATCGTGTTCGTCGCCGACGAGATCCAGGCCGGCATCGGCCGCACCGGCGCCTGGTACTCGATCGAGCACCACGGCGTCGTGCCCGATCTCATCACGAGCGCCAAGGGCATCGCCGGCGGCTTCCCCCTGTCGGCCGTGACCGGGCGCGCCGAGATCATGGACGCCGTCCAGCCCGGTGGCATCGGCGGCACCTTCGGCGGCAACCCGGTGTCCACGGCGGCCGCGCTCGCGACGCTCGAGGTCATCGAGCGCGAGGACCTGCTGGGCGAGGCACGTCGCGTGGAGGCGACCCTGCGATCGCTCATGGGTGACTGGGCCGAGCGGTTCGACATCGTCGGCGAAGTCCGGATCATCGGTGCGATGGCCGGTGTCGAGCTGGTCGTCCCCGGCACGAAGCAGCCGCACCCCACGGCACTGCAGACCGTCATCGACGCGGCGATCGCCCAGGGTGTGCTCGTGCTCGACGCCGGTACCTGGGACTCGGTGCTGCGACTCCTCCCGAGCGCGGTCATGTCCGACGAGCTCCTCCGCGACGCGGTGTTCGTCCTCGAGGACGCCCTCGGTCAGGTCTCCTCCTAGCGGCAGCGGTCGCCTCCGCTGGTGAGATCTCAGCGCGGTGCGCTGACGCGAGCGCGGGTCTGCGGCCGCCGTACCCTTCCGCCAGCGCGGTGCGCTGACGCGAACCCACCCGAATCGGCGCGGGCGCGGTCCGGGCGCGTGAGCGCGGGTCTCCGGAGGGTCGCGCTCGCGGCGGTGCCCCGCGGTGACGTCAGCGCACCGCGCTGGCGCAACCGGCGGCGGCTCAGTCGACGGTGACGAAGTCGATGAGCTGCTCGACGCGACCGAGGAGCTCCGGCTCGAGGTCGTTGAAGGTCCGGACCTGACCGAGGATGCGCTTCCAGGCACGGGCGATGTCGGCCTGCGAGTCGTGTGGCCAGCCGAACGCCTGACAGATGCCCTTCTTCCACTCGATGGAGCGAGGGATGGTCGGCCACTCGCGCAGACCGACCCTGGCGGGCTTCACGGCCTGCCAGACGTCGACGTACGGGTGCCCGACGATGAGGACGTTCCGGCCGTTCGGTCCGGCCATGACGGCGTCGGCGATCCGCTGCTCCTTGGAACCGGGGACCAGATGGTCCACGAGAACGCCGACACGACGGTCGGGGCCAGGCCGGAACTCGGCGAGCGCGGCGTCGAGGTGGTCGACACCCGCGAGGTATTCGACGACGACGCCCTCCACGCGGAGGTCGTCGCCCCAGACCCGCTCGACGAGTTCCGCGTCGTGGCGGCCCTCGACGAAGATCCGGCTCGCGCGAGCGACGCGAGCGGTCGTCTCCACCGCGAAGGAGCCGGAGGCGGTGCGCGCCCGCCCGGTCGGTGCACGCTTCGGCACGACGAGGACGACGGGCTCACCCTCGAGGAGGAACCCTGCCCCCATCGGGAACACGCGCCGCTTGCCGCGGTAGTCTTCGAGCTCGACCGTCTTCGCCTCGACGCGCGTGATCGCGCCGCAGAAGCCGCCGAGTTCCTCGACCACGAGGTCGGTCACCGCCTCGACCTCACGGGCCACCACGCGGTTCTTCTTCCGCCAGTCCCCCGCGAGGACGTCCTGACCGTACCTGTCTTCGAACACCCGTCAACGCTAACCAACCCTCCGACCTTTCTCAGGACGGCCTCGGCGTGGCGTGGCCGACACGCCGCAATCCGGGCTCGACACGCCGACGCCGTCCTGAGTTGGGGACAGGTCGAGCGACGGGTCGCCTGCGGTGGGAGGGCCTCCTGGCACGGGACGACTCCCGGCGCGGAGACACGCCCCGACTACGCTGCTGCGCGCTCGGCCTCGCGGGCGAGACCGCCGAGCAGGAGCCCGAGCTGGTCGTCCACGGTGCCCGGGTCCTCCGGGTGCCACTGCACGCCGGTGATCGGCAGGGTGCGGTGCTCGATCGCCTCGACCGTGCCGTCGGAGGCCCAGGCGACGGCGCGAAGGCCTTCGCCCAGCTCGCCGACCGACTGGTGGTGGGCGCTCTGCACCTGGAGGTGACGGGCACCGAGTCGGAACGCGAGAGCACTCGAGGGGTCGAGCTCGACCTCGTGCGGGGTCATGCTCTCATCGACCGGGACGCCCTCGTTGCGGTGGGCGCTGTGCTCCCCGAGGTCCTGCACGAGCGTCCCGCCGAGGGCGACGTTGATGATCTGGTGACCGCGGCAGATCCCGAGGAGCGGTGTGCCCCGCTCGGCGGCGCGACGGGCGACCGCAAGCTGGGCGCGGTCGGCCTCGGGGAAGTGCTGGCCTTCGGCGCGGTAGCCGGTGGTGCCGCCGTACTGGGCGGGATCGATGTCGGCTCCACCCATGATGACGACGGCGGAGGCACCGTCGGTCGAGGCGAGGAGCGCATCGGTGCCGAGGTCCTGCGCGGCCAGCCGCGTCACGCGCCAGCCGGCCCGTTCGGCGGCGGCGATGGTCCGTCCGACGAGGATCTGCACGTACTCGTGGTACGCCTGGTCGTCCTCACGGAACCTCGTGACCTCGACGAGCGCCAGCATGGGTGAGACGTGTCCTTGCATGATGCTCCTTCCGAGGGTTCCGTGACGTGACTCGACCAGTCTCGCCGCGCGGACGGCCTTGCGCGAGCGATCGTGTCACGGTCGGTAACAGAGTCCCGGTCGGTGACGGCGAGGCCCGTCACCGCCGTATAGCACAGCTCTGGTTCGGTGCGCTCGCTGGGAGCCCGCTGTAGAGATGTCGAGGGCCCGGACCTAGACTCGGAACCGAGCCGCGGGGTGGGGCTCCAGGGTCCGAACGAGTGACGAGGTGGCCGATGCGGGTTCGCTGGGCGGTATCGATCTGGGCGTTCTGCGTGGCCGTGCTCCTCGGAGCGGGAGCGACCGCCGCCTGGGCGGAGAGCCCGGTGCAGCTCGGGGCCGGGCGCGTGTCCGACAGCGCGGGTGTCCTCAGCGCCGGCGAGGTCACCGAGATCACGACGGCCGTCGACGACCTGGCCGCGGATCACGGCGTCGACCTCTGGGTGGTCTATGTGCCGACCTTCACCGACCCGAGTGACGCCGAGTCCTGGGCGAACCAGACCGCGAAGGACAACAACCTCGGACCGAACCAGTACCTGCTGGCCGTGGCGACCGAGGACCGCGCCTACTACCTCTCCGGCGACTCCAGCGGGCCGGTGAGCGGCGATCAGCTGACCGCGATCGAGCAGCAGCGCATCCTGCCGCAGCTGCGTGACGACGACTGGGCCGGAGCCGGTGTCGCTGCCGCCGAAGGCCTGGGTGCCGCCGTCGGCGGCGGGTCGATCGGAGGCACCGGTGGCGGCTCGGCCGGGTGGCTGACCATCCTGCTGATCGTGGTGGTCGCCGTCGTCGCCGTCGTCCTCCTGGTCGTCTTCCTCCGTCGTCGACGCGCCGCGAACGGTGGCGGCTCGGTGGCCGCGGGCCGGCAGGGGGCACCGGTCGACCCGCTGACCACCGCGCCGATCCCCGAACTCGAACGACTCGCCGGCAGTGCGCTCGTCCAGACCGACGACGCCGTCCGGACGAGCGAGGAGGAGCTCGGCTTCGCGACCGCCTCCTTCGGCGAACCGGCCACGGCCGCCTTCACCGCCGCGCTCGCCGGAGCGAAGGACGATCTCTCGCAGGCCTTCGCACTCAAGCAGCGGCTCGATGACGCCGAGCCGGACACGGAGCAGCAACAGCGCGACTGGAACCTCCAGATCATCCGGCTCTGCGAGCACGCGAACCACGTGCTCGACGAACAAGCCGCCTCCTTCGACGAGCTCCGCGCGCTCGAGAAGAACGCACCCGCCGCGGTCGAGGAGCTGCGAGCCAGGTCGGCCGCAGCCGGACCGACGGTGACGGCCGCGCAAGACACGGTGCACGCCCTGCAGACGCGCTACACCCCCGACGCCCTCATCACCGTGATCGACAACCCCGCGCAGGCGACCGAGCGCCTCGCCTTCGCCACCGCGGCGATCTCGGACGCAGCTGCGCGGCTCGCCGCGGGAGACTCGGGCGAGGCCGCCGTCGGCATCCGAGCCGCGGAGGAAGCGCTCGACCAGGCCACCCAGCTCACCGGGGCCGTGAAGCGACTGCAAGCCGACCTGACGACCGCCGAGCAGCACCTCGCCGCGCGACTGGCCGAGTTGGACGGGGACGTCGCCGCGGCAGGCGGCCAAGCTGATCCGACCGGCACCCTCGCCGCGGCGGTCGCGAGCACCACCGCGACGGTCGCCCAGGTGCGCGGCGCGCTCGGCACACCGAACAACCCGATCGCCCTCCTCGCCCGCCTGGATGCGGCGAACACGCAGATCGACGGTGCACTCCAGGGGGTGCGCACCGCGGCGGAGCAGCGCCAACGCGCCGCCGCCGCCCTCGGGCAGACCCTGCAGACGGCGGGCGCACAGGTCTCGGCTGCAGAGGACTTCATCGTCTCGCGACGCGGAGCCGTCGGTCCGGAGGCCCGGACGCGCCTCGCCGAGGCCGGCCGCACCCTCGTGCAGGCCCAGGGCCTCGCCGACACCGATCCGACGCAGGCGCTGTCCCTCGCCCAGCGCGCCAATTCGCTCGCGAGTCAGTCGGTGCAGCTCGCCCAGGCCGACCTCGGTCAGTTCCAGAGCCAGTCGGCCGGCGGATTCGGCGGCATGCTCGGCGGCGGACAGGGGCAGCAGGGTGGCAACGGGATGCTCGGTGCCGTCCTCGGCGGCATCCTCATCAACTCCGTCCTCGGCGGCGGCGGGTCCCGTTCCGGCGGCGGCATGTTCGGGGGCGGAGGATCGGGCGGCGGCATGTTCGGCGGCGGCTCCGGTCGCTCACGCAGCGCCGGCAGCTTCGGTGGCGGCGGCACCCGTTCCCGACGCGGCGGCGGCCGCTTCTGACCCGCGGCACCGACCCACCTCATCACCAGACACCGACCGACACGACCCAGCAGGACCCGAGAGAGGAACCACACCATGGCAGAGAAGCAGTCCATCTTCGGACGCATCGCCCAGCTGACCAAGGCCAACATCAACGCGCTGCTCGACTCCGCCGAGGACCCGCAGAAGATGCTCGACCAGATGGTCCGGGACTACACGAACTCGATCGCCGACGCCGAGAGCGCGATCGCCGAGACGATCGGCAACCTCCGGCTCCTCGAGCAGGACCACCAGCAGGACGTGGAGGCGGCCTCCGAGTGGGGCACCAAGGCGCTGGCCGCGAGTCGCAAGGCCGACGAATACCGTCAGGCGGGCAACGCCGCGGACGCCGACAAGTTCGACAACCTCGCGAAGATCGCGCTCCAGCGCCAGATCGGCGCCGAGAACGAGGCCAAGCAGGCCGAGCCGCAGCTGGCGTCGCAGACGAAGGTCGTCGAGCAGCTGAAGAACGGCCTCAACGGCATGAAGACGAAGCTCGAGCAGCTGAAGACGAAGCGCAGCGAGCTCGTCGCCCGGGCCAAGACCGCCGAGGCCCAGCGCAAAGTCGCGGATGCGGTCGGCAGCATCGACATCATGGACCCGACGAGCGACCTGAGCCGCTACGAGGACAAGATCCGCCGCGAGGAGGCGAAGGTGCTCGGCCAGCAGGAGCTCGCCGCATCGAGTCTCGACGCGCAGTTCAACGACCTCGAGGACCTCGGTGAGCTGACCGAGGTCGAGGCCCGCCTCGCCGCGCTGAAGGGCGGCGGCTCCGCGTCACCCGCCATCGAGTCCTCCGGGCCCGAGTACACGCCGAACGCCGGCCAGTAGCGACGATCCGACGGGCCCTCGGGACATCCCGGGGCCCGTCGCCCTCGCCCCCTCGCACCATCTCCAGGAAGGCACCGCATGACGAAGTTCGTCGTCGTCCCCCAGTGGCAGGGCTCCGGCTCGTCCAGGGCCATGCAGTTGATCGATGGAGCCGAGGCGATCCGTGGCGACCTGCCGACTGCCGCCACGACGCTCGTCCACGTGCCGACCGAGGCCGGCGAGGCCCTCGACACCGACATCCGGCGCGCCAGTTCCCTCGTGACGACCGCGGAACTCCAGCGTCAGGCGCTCGTCGGGATCGACGAGCCCGTCATCACCATCGGTGGGGACTGCGGCGTCGAACTCGCGTCGGTGGGTGAGGCCCTCCGACGCGACCCTGGCATCGCCGTCGTCTGGTTCGACGCCCACGGCGACCTCAACACCCCGCTCAGCTCGCCGTCCGGGTCGTTCAGCGGCATGGTCGCCCGGGCACTCACCGGCGAAGGCGCCGCGATGCTGCTGCCTGAGGCCCCACTCGATCCCGCCCGACTCGTCCTCGTGGGGGTGCGTGACCTCGACGACGGTGAACTCGCCCATGTCGAGGAGCGTGGCATCCCCATGGTCTCCTCGGTGATGACGAGCGCCGCCGAGGTGGTCGCGGCCGTCGAGGCGACGGGCGCCGACCGCGTCTACCTGCACGTGGACGTCGACGTCCTCGATCCCGCCGTCATCGCCGGCGTCAGCTCGGCCGTCCCCTTCGGTCTCGAACTCGGCACCCTGCTCGACTGCATCACCGCCCTCCGCGCCCGGTTCGGCTTCGCCGGGGCCGGCGTCACGGGCTTCTCCCCCGGCTCCCCCGACGCCGCAGCCGACGACCTCGGCACCATCCTCCGCATCATCGGCGCGATCAGTCGCGACCCGAAACCCGACAGCACCAACCCGACAGGAGTCACCCCATGAGCCGTACCGTCGATCTCGTCGTCATCGGAGCCGGACCCGTCGGCGAGAACGTCGCCGACTATGCCCACAAGAGCGGTCTGAGCGTCGTCATCGTCGAGAGCGAACTGGTCGGCGGTGAGTGCTCCTACTGGGCGTGCATGCCGTCCAAGGCGCTCATCCGTTCCGGAGCCGCCCTGCGCGCCGCCAAACGGACGGGTGGAGCCATCCCCGAGGACACCGCGCTCGACCCGCTCAAGGTCCTCGCGCGACGGGACTCGTTCACGAGCGACTGGTCGGACGACGGCCAGGTCGAGTGGCTCGAGGGCGCCGGCATCGACCTGGTGCGAGGGCACGGTCGCCTGACCGGCGAGCGCGAGGTCACCGTGACGGCCGCCGACGGCTCGACGACCGTGCTCACGGCGACGCACGCCGTCGCGGTCTGCACCGGATCCGCCGCGCTCCTGCCCGACGTCCCAGGACTGTCGGCGGTGGAACCGTGGACGAGCCGCGAGGCCACGAGCGTCCAGACCCTGCCCGAGTCCGTCGCCTTCCTCGGTGGCGGTGTCGTCGCCGTCGAGCTCGCGACGGCCTACCGCTCACTCGGGGTCGACGTCACGCTCGTCGCCCGCAGTGGCCTGCTCGGCAACACCGAGCCGTTCGCCGGCGAGCTCGTCGAGTCCTCCCTGCGTGAGCTCGGCGTGACGATCGTGCACGCCTCCCCCACCGCCGTCTCCCGGGCCGCCGACGGTGCCGTCACGCTCGAGTTCGACGATCGGGACGCGGTGACGACGGCGGAACTCGTCGTGGCCACCGGCCGGACGCCACGGACGGACGACCTCGGGCTCGAGACCGTCGGCCTGGAACCGGGATCGTGGATCGAGGTCGACGATCAGCTCCTCGCTCACGGCAGCGACTGGCTGTACGCCGTCGGCGACGTCAACCACCGGGCTCTCCTGACGCACCAGGGCAAGTACCAGGCACGTGCCGCGGGTGCGGTCATCGCAGCACGGGCGAACGGCGAGGACGTCGACACCAGCCCGTGGAGCGACCACGCGGCGACCGCCGACCACCGTGCCGTGCCGCAGGTCGTCTTCTCCGAGCCCGAGGTCGCAGCCGTCGGACTCACGGCCGCGCAGGCCGAGGCGGCGGGGATCGACCACCGGGTGGTCGACTACGACCTCGGTGGCATCGCGGGCTCGAGCCTCCACGCCGACGGCTACACCGGGCAGGCGAGGATGGTCGTGGACGAGGAGCGCGGCGTGATCATCGGGGCGACCTTCGTGGGTCAGGACGTCGCCGAACTCGTCCACGCGGCGACGGTCGCCGTCGTGGGTGAGGTGCCGCTGCACCGCCTCTGGCACGCGGTGCCGTCCTACCCGACGATGAGCGAGATCTGGCTGCGACTCCTCGAGACCTACCGGAGCGGTGCGTGACCCGTCCCGGCGACGTCGATGAGCCGCGGAGCCGTCGTTCCGGCGGCCCGTGGCTCGACTCACCCCTGAGCCGGATCGGGTACTGGTACGCCACGCTCACCGGGCTCGTCTGGGGCGCACTCTGGAGCACCGGTCCGGTCGAACGGCGCGGCGGGATGATCGTCTTCCGCGGGATGCCGTCGTGGACGTTCGGCCGAGGTGGCTCATGCGTCGGCGGGGTGTACCTCACCGACCGCAACGTGTCGACCCGGGTGCTCGAACACGAGGCGGTGCACAAGCGGCAGTGGCAGCGGTACGGCATGCTCTTCCCACTGATGTACGCGATCGCCGGTCGTGATCCGCTCCGGAACCGGTTCGAGATCGAAGCCGGTCTCGAAGCGGGAGGCTACCTGCCGAAACGCCGCTGACGAGCGTCGCGGCGTCTGTGCGATGCCGTGCCGGTGCGAGGTCGTGTCAGTGCGATGCGCGCTCGACCGAGCTCGAGCGCTGACGCGCGCCGATGCTCGCCAGGGTCATCCTGAGGTCGTTCCGGAGGCCCGTGAGGTGCTCCGTCTCGCCGCCGATCCACACGTGGTAGTCGGCCGCGTCGTGTCCGTCGACGTCGAGCATCTCGCTCGCCCAGGCCCGGGTCGCTCGCGCGACGGCCTGACCGCGTGCGCACCGGCTGCCCGTTCCTGGTTCCCCCGAACGCGCTGCGCGGACGAGCCACGTCACGACGACGCGTCCCGGCGAATCGAGCGTGGCGATGGATGCGGCGTCGTCGACCTCGACGAACACCTGGCCGCGGGCGCAGATGGGGAGCAGCGCGAGGACCTCGGCCAGCTCGCCGATCGACGACTCGTCGCCCGCGAGCAGCACATGGCGTGCGTCCGCGACGGCGAACTCCGCCGGATCCTCGAAATAGCTCACGCGATCAGTATAGGCGAGCCTAAGCTCACCTCGATCCCCTGCGCAGGGTCTTCCAAGGCGACGGAGCACATCACGATCCGATCACTCTGTGACGCCCCCTGACACCGTGGCTGGCACCACACACGTCGACTGGGTACGCTCGCTGGAGCCCCAGCGATGCGGCTTTCCGGACGCGGTCCAGTATTCACGCGGCCCAGGCGGGAATGCCCGCTGCCCGGAACCGGTTGTGCGTCTCCAGATGCCGGCCACTCCAGCATCCCCGAAAGGACCTCCATGCGTCATCGTCAGCTGCGTCGTCAACTCCTCACCGCCGCGATCGCGGTCACCGGCGCCGCCCTCGTCCTCACCGGCTGCGCAGGCCCGGCCGCGACGCCGACGCCCGACGCCGACGCGACCCTGCGGGTCGGTCTCGTCCTGGAGCCCTCCGACCTCAACATCCGCACCACCTCCGGCGCCGCGCTCGACCAGATCCTCATCGACAACGTCTACCAGGGCCTCGTGTCCCGTACCGAGGACAACCAGATCGTCGACACGCTCGCGAAGAGCCACGACATCAGCGCCGACGGTCTCACGTACACTTTCGTCCTCCGCGACGGCGTGACCTTCCACGACGGCGCCGCCCTGACCGCGGCCGACGTCGTCGACTCCATCACGCAGGTGCAGCAGGACCCGACCTTCGTCGACAACGTGGCCCTTCAGAAGGTCGCCTCGGTCACCGCCGTCGACGACTCGACCGTGCAGTTGCAGCTCACCTCCCCCGACTCCAACCTGTTGTGGACCCTGACCGGACGCGCAGGACTCGTGCTGGAGTCGGGCGCCACCAACGACCTGTCGACGACCGCCAACGGCACCGGGCCGTTCACCCTGAAGACCTGGAAGCAGGGCGACAGCATCACCTTCGACCGGAACGCGAAGTACTGGGGCGACGCTCCGAAGGTCAAGGAGGTCGTCTTCAGCTACATCCCCGACGCTTCCTCCGCCGTCAACGCCACCCTCGCAGGCGAACTCGACGTGCAGACGGCGCTCGACGCGAACCTCAAGGACCAGATCACCCGCGCCGACGGGTTCAGCATCACCGAAGGCAAGACGACCGACAAGTACACCCTCGCCTTCAACAACCAGCGCGCTCCCCTGAACGACCCCCTCGTCCGGCAGGCGCTCCGCTCCGCCATCGACCACGCCGCGATCGTCGAGGCCGTCGGCGGCGCCGCGGTCGAGCAGTACGGACCGATCCCCGAGCTCGACCCGGGCTACGAGAACCTCAGCGAGCTCGTGAAGTACGACCCGGACCAGGCGAAGGCGCTCCTCGCCCAGGCCGGCCAGGAGAACCTGTCCCTGACGCTCACGATCCCGAGCTTCTACGGCACCTCGGTGGCCAACGTCCTGGTGTCCGAGTTCAAGGCCATCGGCGTCACCCTCACGGTGAAGAGCGTCGAGTTCCCGACCTGGCTGAACGACGTCTACACGAACAAGGACTACGACCTCAGCTACGTGAACCACGTCGAGGCACGCGACTTCCAGAACTGGGCGAACCCGAACTACTACTTCGGCTACGACAACGCGCAGGTCCAGTCGCTCTATGCTGAATCCGTAGCGGCGACCGATCCGGCCGTCGCAGCCCAGAAGCTCAAGGAGGCGGCGTACCTCGTGTCGAAGGACAACGCCGCCGACTGGCTCTACACCGCGATCACCCTCACGGTGGTGCGCGACGGCGTGACCGGCTTCCCCGTGGACTCGGTCAACTCGCGCATCAACCTGGCGAAGGTCGCCGTGACCGGGTGACCCGGTTCATCCTGACGAGGCTGGTACTCCTCCTCGTCGGGCTCCTCGCCGCGAGCGCCCTGATCTTCTTCACCATCAGGGTGCTCCCGGGCGACGTCGCCCAGGTCATCGCAGGAACGGACGCGACGCCCGAAGCGGTCGCCGCGATCCGTGAACAATTGGGACTCGGCCAGCCCGTCCTCCTGCAGTACCTCGACTGGATCGGCGGGTTGCTCCGCGGCGATCTCGGGAACTCGCTCATCACGGGCACCCCCGTCGCCAGCGAACTCGCCCAGAAGGCGCAGGTGACCGTCCCGCTCGGCATCATGGCCCTCGTGATCGCCCTCGCGTTCAGTGTGCCGCTCGGGGTGCTGGCGGCCGTCCGGCGCACGCGCGCGACGGGCGTCGTCATCTCCTTCGCGTCGCAGGGGCTCGCGGCCGTCCCGGTCGTCTGGGCCGGCATGATGCTCGTGCTCCTCTTCGCCGTCGTGCTCGGTTGGCTCCCGGCGCAGGGCTTCCCGCGCGCGGGCTGGAACGATCCGCTGGCGGCGATCCGCGCCCTCCTCCTCCCCGCACTCACGATCGGTGTCGTCGAGGGCGCGGTCCTGCTGCGCTTCGTCCGTTCCGCCGCCCTCGACGCGATCGGCCAGGACTACGTCCGGACGGCGGCGGCGAAGGGGCTGACCCGTTCGCAGGCACTCATCCGCCATGGCCTGCCGAACGTGGCGCTCTCGGTCGTCACCGTGCTCGGGCTCCAGATCGCCGGGCTCATCGTCGGCAGCGTCATCATCGAACAGCTCTTCACGCTGCCCGGCATCGGGCGCATGCTCGTCGCCGACGTCGGCAACCGCGACCTCGTGAAGGTGCAGGGCGAGCTCCTCGTCCTGACCGGGGTGGTCCTCGTGATCGGTGCCATCGTGGACGTCGTCCACCGTCTCACAGACCCGCGACTCCGAGAACGGGAGCGGACCACATGACCGCCCGCCAGGATCACCCGCGTCGGCGCCCGGCATCAGGCGGACTCCGCACCCTCGTGTCCAGCCCGGCCGGCGTGTTCGGGCTCGTCGTCGTCGCCCTCCTCCTCCTGAGCGCCGGCGTCTCCTTCCTCTGGACGCCCTACGACCCCCAACTCACCGATCCGTTCGCGAAGTGGCTGGCTCCGTCGCCGGCCCATCTGCTCGGCACGGACGAGGTCGGACGCGACATCTTCAGTCTGCTGCTCGTCGGTGCGCGGGTGACCGTGGCCGTCGCGATCGGTTCCGCAGTCGTCTCGACGGTCATCGGGGTCGCCCTCGCCGCCCTCGGTTCACTCACGCGGCGCTGGGTCCGGGAGACGGTCGCGGTGCTGATCGACATCCTCATCGCGTTCCCGACCCTCCTCATCGCCATGATGATCGCCTCCGTCTTCGGCGGCTCGCTGTGGGTCGTCATCTGGGCGGTGGGCATCAGCTTCGGCGTGAACATCGCCCGGGTGACCCGCCCCGAGATCCGCCGGGTCTCGCACAGCGAGTACGTGCTCGCCGGCAAGGCCGCCGGTCTCGGACCGGTGAGGAACCTGACGCGGCATCTGCTGCCGAACGTCGCACCGGTGTTCATCGTCCAGCTGTCGTGGTCGATGGCGGTCGCGGTGCTCGCTGAGGCGGGACTGTCGTACCTCGGCTACGGCGCCCCCTCCAGTGTCCCGTCCTGGGGTCGGATGCTCAGTGAGCTGCAGACCTACCTCGCCGTGCACCCGCTGTCGGTGCTGTGGCCGGGGCTCGCCATCACCATCACCGTCCTCGCCCTGAACCTGCTGGGCGACGCCCTCCGGGACGCGACCGATCCGACCCTCGGTCGCCGAGGACCCACCTCGACCCCCACCTCGCCCCAGGGGGTGACCGCATGAGTCTCGACGTCCAGGACCTCGTCGTCACGCTCGGTGGCCGCCGGGTCGTCGACGGCGTGAGCTTCAGCGTGCCGGCGGGCGCACGGTTCGGCCTCATCGGCGAGTCCGGATCCGGGAAGTCGCTGACGGCGCTGGCGATCCTCGGACTGCTCCCGGACGGCGCCTCGGTGAGCGGCAGCATCCGCTGGCAGGGCGAGGAACTCCTCGGCCGCGACGACCGCGAACTCGCGCGGATCCGCGGGCGTGAAATCGGGATCGTGTTCCAGGAGCCTCGGACGGCGCTCAACCCGATCCGCACCATCGGACGTCAGATCGGCGAGCCACTGCGCATCCACGAGGGGCTGTCGAAACGGGAGGCGCTCGATCGGGCCGTCGAACTCGCCGCGCGGGTCCGTCTGCCCGACCCCGAGCGCATCGTCCGGCGGTACCCGCACCAGCTGTCGGGCGGGCAACGTCAGCGGGTCGCGGCCGCCATCGCCCTCGCCTGCGGCCCCTCCCTGCTCATCGCGGACGAGCCGACCACGGCGCTCGACGTCACCATCCAGTCGGAGATCCTCGGCCTCTTCGAGCGTCTCGTGAGCGAGACCGGAGCGTCCCTCGTCTTCATCACCCACGACCTCGCGGTCCTCTCCCGGATCGCCAGCGACGCCGTGGTGCTCGCGCAGGGGAAGGTCGTCGAGGCCGGGCCCGTCGCACAGTTGCTGTCGACGCCGGTGTCGCCCGTGACGCAGCGGCTGTTGGCCGCTGCGAAGACCATGAGCTGGAAGGGCGAGGACGATGACTGAGCCGCTGCTCCACGCCCAGGGGCTCGGACGGGTCTACACCAACCCGCGGGAGTCGCTCTTCCAGCGCCCGAGCCGCACCGTCGCGCTCCACCCGAGCGACCTCGTCGTCGCCCCCGGTGAGGCCGTCGGCATCATCGGTGAGTCGGGGTCGGGCAAGTCGACGCTCGTCCGCCTCCTGCTCGCGCTCGACACCCCGAGCT
Organism: Plantibacter sp. M259; assembly: GCF_006065115.1. NCBI lineage: Bacteria > Bacillati > Actinomycetota > Actinomycetes > Micrococcales > Microbacteriaceae > Plantibacter > Plantibacter sp. M259. Next base: position 346,252 of record NZ_CP040750.1, read on the forward strand.
CCGGGTCCGTGGCGTTCGACGGCCGTCCCGTCAGCGCCGCGGCGAGCGCCAGGAGTCTGCACTGGTTCCGTCGACAGACGGGCGTGGTGTTCCAGGACCCGTACGCGTCGCTCGACCCGCGCATGAGCGTCGGTCGGATCGTCGCCGAGCCACTCTCGGCGCTCGGAATCGAGGGCGACCACCGTTCCAAGGTCCGCGCGGTCCTCCGGCTCGTCGGGCTCGACGCCGACGCGGCCGACCGCTTCCCGCACGAATTCTCGGGTGGTCAGCGCCAGCGCATCGCCCTCTCGCGCGCGATCGTCCACCGCCCGCGCCTCCTCGTCGGCGACGAACCGCTCAGCGCGCTCGACGTCACCGTCCGCGCACAGATCCTCGAGTTGCTCGGCGGGCTGCGGCAGGAGCTCGGGCTGGCGATCGTGCTCGTCTCGCACGACATCGGCGTGGTGCAGCATCTCTGCGACCGGGTCGTCGTCATGCGCGACGGGGCGATCGTCGAAGAGGGTCCGGTCGCCAAGGTCCTCAGTCGGCCCTCGCATCCGTACACGACCCAGTTGCTCGCCTCGGTCCCCCGCCTCTGACACCGTCCTGGTCTCTGCGCCCCGAACCGCTCCCTGACCCACTATCCGGTCCCTGAGCCTGTCGAAGGGCGAAGTACGGAACACGGAGCACAGCCCTTCGACAAGCTCAGGGACCGGGGACGACAAGCTCAGGGACCGGGGACGACAAGCTCAGGGGCCGGAGACGGCCGGCGGGTCCGCCAGGCGCCGGTGCCGGCGCAGCGCCGCGCGCTGGCTCGGTGACTCACCGCGCAGGACGAGCCCCACGATCCACAGGACGACCCGGGTCGCCGTCACGACCGGCAGCGGGATCGGTCCGAGATGGGCGGTGCGGAGCCCGAGGATGCGGCGGTACTCGGGTGGGATCGTCGCGACGGCTCCCGCGAAGAGGATCCCGTAGGCGGGGAGCAGCGAGCGGTCGAGCGGCGGTCGGCGGAGGAACGCCAGGGTCTCGTCCACCCGTGGGCCGCCGGTCAGCTCGCCGGCGTCGAGGTACCCGCGCAGCTGCCTGGCCAGTTCCGCCTCCGAGCGGGGCGGGTCGACGACGCCCATGAGCTCGCCCGCGAGCGCCCAGTCGGCCACATAGGCGTCCGCACCACCGGGGATCCGGCCACCCCAGGTCTGTCGCACGCTCAGGAAGGCGTCGGTGAACGCCAGGTGCACCCAGCGCAGGAGGTCCGGGTCGTTGGCCGCGTACGGACGCATGACGCCGTGGGCGTCGAGGTACTCCCCGACGACGCGTTCGTGGAGCTTGAGCACGTAGTCGCTCGTCCGACGGGCCGTGTCGCGGTCGCCGTAGGTGACGGTGAAGATCCAGCGGATGGTGCCGTCGAGCCGTCCGAGCGGGTCCTCCCGGTACCGGGACCAGTCGTGCACGCCGGCGAGCGCCCCGGGGTGGGCCGCCTGCAGGAGGAGCGCCCGGATGCCGGCGACCATGGTCTCGACACCGCCGTGCACCGTCCAGGCCGCGGAGTCGGGCGTGAAGAACCCCGCGTCGGTGCCGTCCTCGAGATCGAGCGTCCACTGCGGCGGGCGGTCCTGCTCCACCGCGAAGACCGCGAGGATACGTGAGCGGAGCCTGGCGAGCAGTCGGGTGCGCAGGCGGGAGACCGGTCGCCGTCCGGTGCCGACATCCACCACTCGATCGTCCTCCACTCGCCGTCACGACGAGCCTACGTCGGGATGCCGGTGGCCCCACCCGTAGGGGGATCATCTCCTCCATCCCGGTCCCTGAGCCTGTATCCCGGTCCCTGAGCCTGTCGAAGGGCGCCTCGGCCGGGCCCCGGTCACCGGGCGGGCTTGCGCGCTTCGATGAGGGTTCGCGACGAGTGCGCGACGAACGGGCCGTCCTCCTGCAGGGAACGGTGCAGCTCCTGCAGGCGGTCGAGGTACCGCGCGGAGGTGAATCCGGGGACCATCCAGATCACCTTGCGCAGGAACCAGACGATCGCACCGACGTCGTGGAACTCGATGCGCAGCCGTTCGGTCCGCAGCTCCGCGATCTCGAGTCCGGCGGCGCGGGCGCCATCGGCCTCGTCGTCAGGGTGACGTGCTCGACGGACGGCTTCGGGCTGCGGGCCGAGGAAGGCCTCGACGAGTTCGAACACGCTCGCCGGTCCGACGTGCTGGGCGAGGTAGCCTCCTCCCGGCGCGATCACCCGAGCCACGTCGGTCCAGTCCACGGCGACGGGATGCCGGCTCGACACGACCGCGAACGAGTCGTCCGCGAACGGCAGTGGAGCACCCTCCTCCGTGCGAACGACGACGACCCCGCGCGGGTGCAGGCGGGCGGCGGCTCGGGCGAGGTTCGGCGGCCAGGACTCGGTGGCGGCGGCGAGCGGTGGAAGCACCGGCGCCGTGTCGAGCACCTCTCCCCCGCCGGTCTCGAGGTCGAGCGACGACGGGACGTCGGCCAGACGTCTCCCGAGCAGCTCCGAGAACCGCCAGGAGGGGCGCTCCTCACTGGCCCGGCCGTCGAGCCAGGAGAAGTCCCATCCGTCGACCGAGGCGGCGTCGGCCTCGGCGACGAGGTCGTCGAACGATCGTGACATGGTCTCCTCCGTGCGTGGCTCCGTGGTCGGTGCGCTCATCCGACGGCCTCGAACCGGCTCGGATCGAGCCGCTCGACGTCGAACCGCGGCACCGCGTCGAGCAGCTCCCGAGTGTACGCGTGCTGCGGATGCCCGAGGACGGCCGAGGCCGGGCCCGACTCGACGACGCGCCCGGTCGACAGCACCGTCACCTCGTCGGCGATCTGCCGGACGAGACCGAGGTCGTGCGAGATGAACAGGTAGCTGAGCGCGTGCTCGTCCCGGAGGTCGAGGAGCAGTTCGACGATCTGCGCCTGCACCGAGACGTCGAGCGCCGAGGTGGGCTCGTCGAGGACGAGTACCGACGGCGCGAGGACGAGCGTCCTCGCGAGTGCGACCCGCTGGCGCTGACCGCCCGACACCTCCAGTGCACGACGCCCCAGCGCACTCGCGGGGAGGGCGACCTGGTCGAGGATGGTCGCGACGCGGCGCCGGCGTTCGTCGGCGCTCCGCACCCCATGGATCCGCAGGGGCTCCTCGATGATCTGTCCGACGGTGTACCGCGGATCGACCGCCGAGAGCGGGTTCTGGTAGACCAGCTGGAGGTCGCGCGCGAAGGGGTTGGCGACGGCCTTGTCCCGGGGAGTTCCCGGCCGGCGACCCGCACCGAGCCGTCGTCGAAGGAGGTGAGCCCGGCGACGATGCGCGCGAGCGTCGATTTGCCCGACCCGGACTCGCCGACGAGCGCGTGGATCGAACGCGGACGGAGGACGAGCGACGCCTCGTCGAGTGCGGGCGGCGTCTGGTGATCGCGCCCGTACCGTTTGGACACGTGCGACACCTCGACCACCGCGGGCGCCGCGTTCGTCTCGCCGCGCTGCTCCGCCTGCACCTGCTCGGCCGCAGCGCGGATGCGTTCCCGGTAGCGCAAGGGCGAGGACGCGGGCGAGTCCGAGAGCAGCCCCACCGTGTAGGGGTGCCGCGGCGCGAGCAACACCTTCTCGGCCGGGCCCGACTCGCGGACGTTCCCGTCCTGCAGGACCACGATCGCGTCACTGCGCTCCTGCGCCAGCGCCAGGTCGTGGGTGATGAAGAGGATCCCGAGCCCGAGCTCCTGCCGGAGGCCGTCGAGGAGGTCGAGGATGCGCCGCTGGACGGTCACGTCGAGCGCGGACGTCGGCTCGTCGGCGATGAGCAGCTTGGGCCTCGCCGCGATGGCGATCGCGATGAGCACCCGCTGCAACTGCCCGCCCGAGAGCTCGTGCGGGTAGGACCGCACCCGGGCCGAAGCCTGACGGATGCCCACGTGCTCGAGCAACTCGATCACGCGCGCGGGGACCTCCGAGCGCGGGGTGTCGCCCGCCACCTGGACCGCCTGGGCGATCTGCACGCCGATCCGCTGCAGCGGGTCGAGTGAACTCAGCGGATCCTGCGGGATGAAACCGAGCGTCGAGCCGCGCAGGGGGCTCCACTGCTTCCGGGAGAAGTCGGCCACCTCGTGTCCGGCGACCGCGACCCGACCGGCGGTGACCGAGCCGTTGCCCGGAAGGAGCCCCGCGACCGCCCGGGCGATCGTGCTCTTCCCCGAACCGGACTGACCCACGAGCGACACTGTCTCGCCGCGCCCGACCTGGAACGACACGTCGCGCACCGTGTCGGTCGGCCCCCTCGAACCGCGCGTCCGGTACCCGACGGCGAGTCCGTCGACGAGCAACGGCACCGGAGCCGCGTCGACGACGTGGAGTGCGCTGTGCTGCAGGGCTGCCTGGTTCATGCGGTGGTCCTTTCGCGGGTGAGTTGGCTGAGACGGCTGATGGCGAGCACGGTGACGGCGATCACGAGGCCCGGGACGACGACGAGCCACGGCGAGGACACGACGTACTGACGACCCTCGGAGACGAGCAGGCCCCACTCCGGGTCGGGCGGCGGAGCTCCGTACCCGAGGAAGCTGAGCGAGGAGATCCAGATGATCGCGAGGCCGAACTGGAGGGCCGTGAGCGACAGCACCGCGGAGTACGAGTTCGGGAAGACGTGCTTCGCGAGGACGTACGCCCGCGAACCGCCGAGATGGTGACTCGCCTCGACGAACGGCAGGTCCTTCACCGTCAGCACCTCGGAGCGCATGATCCTGGTGAACGCCGCGATCGAGGATATCCCCACGGCGACGGCCGCGTTCAGGGTGCCGAAGCCGAGCGCCACGACGACGACCATCGCGAGGAGCAGCCCGGGGATCGAGAGCAGCACGTCGACGATCCGGCTGATGACGGCGTCGACGAGACCGCCGAACGACGCGGCGACGAGCCCGAGGACCGTGCCGGCGCCGAGACCGATGAGGACGGCGACCGCCGAGCCGAGCAGGGTCCGACCGGTGCCGTGGATCACCCGCGACAGCAGGTCGCGACCGAGCGAGTCGGTCCCGAACCAGTGCGCGACCGATGGAGCGGCGAGCGCGTTGGCGTCGTCGGGCTCGAGCGGGTCGTACGGTGTGAGGAGGCCGGGCGCGACGACGGACACGAGGACGAGACCGACCACGATGATCGCCAGGACGTCAGCGACCCCGAGGCGGCCGAGGAGTCGACGGAACGCGTCAGGTCCGTCGTCGGCCGCGGTGACGTCGCGGCCGGGTTGGAGTCGGAGGCTCATGCGTCCACGCTCGCTTTCATCGGGATACCGTCGGGCACCGCCGTCCCCGTCCCCGTCGCCGCCGCTGTCGCTACAGCGGGCCTGGCGAGGCGGGAGCGTCGGGACCGCCCATGCCCCGGGCGGACGATGCGCGGGTCGAGGACGGGGTAGACGAGGTCGGTCACGAGATTGATGCCGACGTAGATGGAGGAGATGAGGATGACGACGGCCAGGATCACCGGGGTGTCCTGATCGCGCACGCTCTCGAAGGTGATGAACCCGAGGCCGGTGCGGGTGAACACGGCCTCGACGACGACGGCACCGGCCAGCAGCTCTCCGACGACGAGGGCGAGCATCGTGATCGACGGGATCGCACCGTTCTTCAGGACGTGGCCGAGGGCGATCCGGACCTCGCTCGTCCCCTTCGCGCGGAGCACGGTGACGAAGGGTTCGTCCGCAGCCTTCCGGAGTCCCTGGATCAACACCTGCGTCAACGGACCGTTGACGGCGAGCGCCAGCGTCAGCGCCGGAAGCAGGTAGGAGACGAAGCCCTGATCGCGCACCGACGACACCCAGCCGAGTTGGAAGGAGAAGACCGCGAGGAGCACGAAGCCGATGAGGAAGCTCGGTGCGGAGATCGAGGCGATGGGCGCCGAGGCCGCGATGCTCCTGATCGCCCGGACGGGGGCGTACACGGCGGTGAGCGCGATCGCGAGCGACAGCACGATCGTCATGACGAACGCCACGCCCGCGAGCACGATCGTGTCCGAGAAGCCCTGCGCGACGAGGTCCGACACGGCACGACCGCTCACGAGCGAGTAGCCGAGGTCACCGTGGAGGAGCCGACCGACCGTCAGCGTGAACTGTTCGAGCGGCGACAGGTCGAAGTGGTAGTACGCCCGCAGTGCTTCGCCGGCGGACGGGGGCAGTGGGTTGAGCGGGCTCGTCAGCTTGTTCTCGATGGGGTCGCCGGGCAGGACGAAGAGGGTGAAGAAGACGAGCGTGTAGACGAGGGCGATCACGAGGAGCGCCTGGGCGACGCGCCTGATCACGTACTCGCGGTACTGCCGGCGTCGCGTGTCCGCCGCGCTGGCGTTCGGATGCTGGTTGGACATGTGGGGCCTCCTCTCGGAAGGGACGGGACCGGACACGGGAGGGCCGGCCGATCGACCGCCCTCCCGCTCGCTCAGTCCTCGATCGAGGTGTTGTAGAACTCCGGCAGGGCGCCGTCGGTGAGGGAGAAGCCCTTCACCCGCTGCTGGGTGACGAACACCTGGCTGTCGTTGAGGATCGGGACGACGTAGGCCTGGTCGATCAGGTGGTCCTGGATCTGTCCGAGGATCGCCGCACGGGCGTCGTCGTCGGTCGCGGCGTTCTGCGCGTCGAGCAGCGACTGCAGGGTCGTGTCGGAGCCGGCGAGACCGAGGAGGTCTGAACCGTCCTTGCTGTAGTACTCGCTGAGGCCCTTCGAGGGGTCCGGGTGCGGCCAACCGACTCGGAGCGCCCCGACCTCCGGGTCCGCGAACGCGGTCGCCCAGTAGGTGGAGTAGTCGAGCTCGTTGAGCGACAGCTCGATCCCGACGTCTTTGAACTGGTTCTGGATCTGCTGGAACAGGCTCTTCGCCGTGTTGTCGTAGACGTCGATGTAGGTCTTCACCGTGAGCCGCTCGCCGCCCTTCGTGCGGTAGCCGTCCGCGTCGCGCTCGGTCCAGCCGGCTCCGTCGAGCAGGCTGTTCGCCGCATCCGGGTCGTAGGCGAACTTCGCCGATTCGTCGACGTAGCCGAAGGTCCCCGGCGACAGGACCGACGTCGCGGGCGTCCAGCTGTCGGTGTACTGCGTCTCGATGATCTGCTCACGGTCGATCGCGTGCAGCAGCGCCTTGCGGACGTCGACGTCGTCGAGGAACGGCGCCTGGCTGCGGAGGAACCACTGGTTGCTGAGACCGACACCCGTCTTGGACACGATGTCGTAGCCGGCGTCGACGAGCCCCTGCTCCTCGCTCGGCTGGACGTAGCGGATGACGTCCGCCTCACCCGACTTCAGGGTGCCGAGCCGGACGCTGTCCTCCTGAACCGGGATGACCGTGACCGAGGCGAGGTGCGCCTCGCCCTGGTTCGGGGAGGACGGCGGGGCCCACGCGTACCCCTCACGACGGTCGAGCACGATCTCCTTGCCGTAGGTCTCGGAGGCGACGACGAAAGGACCGGAGCCGATGAGGTTCACGAACTTCGACTGCTCCTCCTTGCTCGCGTCGATCGTGGCGTCGGCGACGAGCCCGGATCCCCACCCGGTGAGCACGTTGAGGAAGGGCGCGTAGGGTGCGGCGAGGACGACGGTGACGGTGCTGGTCGCGTCGTCCGGCGTCGCGACGAGACCGGGCGGGAACTGCGCGTTCGGGGTCGTGCCCTTCGCCTCGTCGCCGGTCGACTGCCAGTTCAGATTCTTCGCGACGCTCGTGGCGTCGACGGCGGTGCCGTCGCTGTAGGTGACGCCGTCGCGGATCACGAAGGTGTACGTGAGACCGTCGGGGCTGACGGTCCAGGAGTCGGCGATCCACGGTTCGAGTTCGCCCGTCTCCGCGTTGCGGTACAGCAGTCGGTCGGTGATGTTCTGCTGGAGCGCGCGGGTCTGCCACGTGCCCGCCTCCTGCACCTGCGCCGAGGTGGGGATCTCCGCGTCGAGGTAGGTGAGGCTGCCACCGTCCGCGTCGGACGAGGCCGACGCCGCCGAGCAGCCGGTCAGCGCGATGCTCACGGCGACGAGGGCTGCGGCGGCGAGTCGTGCTCGCCGTCTGGTGGTTCGGGTCATGACGGGTACTCCTGTGGGTCGGGGTGGTCCGGTGCTGTGCCGGTGTGGTTGCCCATCCTGGACGGCGCACCGGGCCACCCCGCCGCTCTGTTACGACAGGTTTCCCGCGGGTTCCCTCGATGACGCCGTGTGACCGTCGACGGTCCCCTCGTGCTGGTCGCCGAGGTTCCGTCCTCCGCGGTATCGTGCAGCCGGGTGGTCGTCGGGGAGCCGGGCCGCCCCGCCGGTCAGGCGCTCGCGGAGCGTCTCCCCCGGTCGATATGCGTCGCGCAGCCGCCCTCGGCGACGCAGCTCCGGCACGACGAGTTCGACGAAATCGGTGAGCGTGTCGAGGCTGTGGTACTGCCGCAGGTTGATGCCGTCGATACCGACCTCGTCCAACCATCGCTCGATCTCGTCGGCGACGACCTCGGGGTGCCGACGGCGAAGAAGTCCCGCTCGAGGTCGCTGCCGACCCGGCTGACGAAGTCGCCGACGGTGCCGGCCGTCACCTGGGGCGGGAGGGCGTCCACCGGGACCCCCTCTGCGGCGAGCGCCTCGGCGACGGTCCGGTCCTCCGGGTGCGCCAGCGGGTCGAACGGCAGCCCGGCGTGCACGAACCGGCCGACGATACTCGCGTGCTCCCGGTACTGCGCGGCCTTGGCCTCGGCCTCCTCCTGCGTCGGCGCGACGATGACGGCGGCCTGGACGACGATCTTCAGCGCGGCCCCGTCGCGTCCGTTGTCGGCCGCTGCCGCACGGAACCGCTCCAGGAGGGGCCCTGCACCACCAGGACCCCGCACGCCCGTGAACACGGCTTCGGCGTGCCGTCCGGCGAACGCGATGCCGGCCGGCGAGGCGGTCGCGGTGTAGAGCAGCGGTGTCCGCTGCGCGCTCGGCTCGGACAGGTGCGGTCCGGCGACCTGGAAGTAGCGTCCGACGTGATCGATGTACCGCACCTTGTCGGGGTCGGAGTAGACGCCGGCCTCCCGGTCGCGGATGACGGCGTCGTCGTCCCAGGAGCCCTCCCAGAGCTTGTAGAGGACGTCCAGGTACTCCTCGGCGATCGCGAACCGTTCGTCGTGCGGGATCTCCTCGGCGAGGCCGAAGTTCCGTGCGGCGTTGGGCAGGTAGGAGGTGACGATGTTCCACGCGACGCGGCCGTTCGTCAGGTGGTCGAGGGTGCTCATGCGACGGGCGAAGGCGAAGGGCGGCTCGTAGCTCGTCGAGAAGGTGATGCCGAAACCGAGGTGCTCGGTCACGGCGGCCATCGCGGGGACGACGAGCAGCGGGTCGTTGTTCGGGATCTGCAGCCCCTCGCGCAGGGCGTCGGCCGGGCCGCCACGGAACACGTCGTAGGTGCCGACCACGTCCGCGATGAAGATGGCGTCGAACCCGCCCACCTCCGCTGTCCGGGCAAGTGTCGTCCAGTACCGGATGTCGGTGTACTGGTCGCGTCGGTTGTCCGGCAGGCGCCAGAGGCCGTGGGTGATGTGGCTCACGCAGTTCATCTCGAACAGGTTGAGGATGAGCTGCTTGGGGCTGGACGGCGTTGGGCTGGACTGTGCGCTGATGATCGACTCCTCCGGTGGAGCGGCGATCGGTCCGTCCGGACCGGGCCGCCTGAGCACCCTAGGCGCAGCGGGAGGGGCGAGGTCCGGCCGCCGTGTCACATCCCGTCATACGCCAGCCGGCGATGCGAGGGAGACGATCGGTCAGCGGGCGACGGACGGGACGCGGTCCTGCCAGCGCAGTCGGCGCTCCAGTTGCGCACCGAGGGCGAGCAGGGTGGCCTCGCCTCCGGGACGTCCGATCAGCTGGACGCCCATCGGGAGGCCCTCGGACGTCTCGTGCACCGGGAGCGTGATGGCCGGCAAGCCGGTCGCGTTCACGAAGGAGGTGTGCGGCGCGTAGCGCACCTGCTGCTCGAAGTTCAGCTCGGGCGAGTCCTGGTCGTACCACCCGATCGGCCGTGGTGTCTGGGCGAGCGCCGGCGTGATGATCGCGTCGAACGGCGCGAACTGCGCGAGGACGCTGCGTTCGAACCGGTGGAGACTGGCGAGCGTCTCCATGAGCCGGGTCGCCGGCAGCGCCCGACCGCGCTCGACGAGGGACCTCGTGATGGGTTCGAGGAGCGCCAACTCCGCCTCCGAGGACGCCGGGACACCGGCCGCCGAGGCCTGCCAGATCGTCGTGAAGTCGGCCGGGTACCGTTCGGCGTCGCGGAGGGTGAGCTCCTCCAGGCCGTGCCCCATCGCGGTGAACGCCCTGGTGGCGACGTCGACGGCGGCGCGGGCCTCCGGGTCGACCGTCAGCTCGAAGGCGCTGTCCCAGGGTGAGCCGTCGAGGACCGCCAACTGGAACCGCCCCTCGCCGCGCACGGCGTGCCCGAGCAGTGGTCCGTCGTCGGCGTCGGGTGCTCGCAGCGTGAAGTGATGGTCGATGCGGCCATGGACGCGCTCGATCATCGCGTCGAGCAGGAGCGCCGCGTCGGCGACGGTCCGGGCGATCGGCCCGGGGACGACGAGGCCGGCGAGTCGGTCGACACCGGAGCGCGCGGGGACGAGGCCCCTCGTGGGCTTCAGGCCGACGAGCCCGCAGGCGGCCGCCGGGATACGGACGGAGCCGCCGCCGTCGGAGCCGGGGGCGAACGGGAGGAGCCGCGCGGCGACGGCGGCTGCGGCCCCGCCACTCGACCCGGCCGCCCCACGGTCGAGGGCCCACGGGTTCCGCGTCGGCACCCCGTCGAGCGGCTCCGTGTAGCCGTAGAGCCCGAACTCCGGGGTCGCGGTCTTCCCGAGGCTCACCGTACCGGCCCGGTCGAGGACGCCGACCAGCTCGTCGTCGGTCGTCGCCACGAGATCCGCGGTGAGCCGCGACCCGAAGCGGACGGGCTGACCGGCACGGGACACGAGGTCCTTGTCGCCGATCGGGAGTCCCCAGAGCGGTGCGGTCCGAGGAAGCGCCTCGACCGCTTCCACGCGTTCGGCGAGCGATCCGGCGGCGACCGAGGTGAAGGCGCCGATCGCGTCGTCGAGGCGCTCGATGCGGTCGAGGTAGTGCCGGGCGAGCTCCGTCGGTGAGACCTCGTCCCGCTGCAACGCCTGCCACTGCTCGAGCGCCGTCAGCTCGTGGAGTTCCGCCATGCGACCAGCCTAGAGGCGGCGCTCTCCGGTGGTCCCCGTTCCCTGTCCGTTCCGGTCCCTGTTCCCTGTCCGTTCCGGTCCCTGTTCCCTGTCCGTTCCGGTCCCTGAGCCTGTCGAAGGGCGTCGACCGGCTCAGCGCTTCAAAGACTTCTGCAGCAGGACCGTGCCGATCCAGCGGCCGAACTTGAACCCGACACGGCCCATGCGGCCCACCTCGGTGAACCCGAACTTCTCGTGCAGGGCGATCGACGACTCGGCGCCCTTGTCGGCGATGACGGCCAGCATCTCCTTGAGTCCGGCGGCCTTCGAGCGCTCGATGAGCTCACCGAGCAGATCGGTGCCGAGGCCCTTGCCGGTCGCCGCGGCTCCGAGGTAGATCGAGCTCTCCACCGTGAAGCGGTAGGCGCGCTTCTGCTTCCACGGCGCACACAGTGCGTACCCGAGGATCTGTCCGGTCGGGTTGACGGCGACGATGAACGGGAGCTGGAGCCGCTGCAAGTAGGCGAACTTGGAGCGCCACTCGGCGAGGGTCATCGCGTCCTCGTCGAAGGTGACCATGCTGTTGGCGACGTAGTGGTTGTAGATCGCCCGGATGTCGGGCAGGTCGGCCGCCGTGGCGTCGCGCATCGTGAAGGCGAACGGCGTCTCGGGCGTCGGCGGCTTGCGCAGGTGCGGCGGCAGCCGTCGCCTCGGCTCGTACTCCTCTTCCAGCATCCCCCAAGCCTAACGAGGGGGTGGGTCGGCGGACAGCCCTTGCGGCCGACGCCACGACCCGGTCGTCAGTCGAGGGACCAGTCGATCGGGTCCACGCCGCGGGAGACGAGGAAGTCGTTCGTGCGGCTGAACGGCTTCGACCCGAAGAAGCCCCGCGAGGCGGAGAGCGGGCTCGGGTGCGCCGAGACGATGACGTGGCGGTCGGGGTCGCTCGACGATTCGAGCAGCGGCGCCAGTCGTTCGGCGTCCTTGCCCCAGAGGATCGACACGAGCGGTGCGGGGCGTGCGGCGAGCGCGCGGATCGCCTGTTCCGTGACCGCCTCCCAGCCGTGTCGGCGGTGCGATCCGGCGGAACCCGCCTCGACCGTGAGGACACGGTTGAGGAGCAGCACGCCCTGTCGGGTCCACGAACTGAGATCGCCGTGCTCCGGCGTCGGGACGCCGAGGTCCTCGCGGAGTTCCCGGTGGATGTTCGCGAGGCTGCGTGGCAGCGGGCGCACCTCCCGGTCCGCGGCGAACGATAGACCGATCGGATGACCGGGGGTCGGGTACGGATCCTGCCCGACGATGAGGACCCGGACCGCGCTGAACGGCGTGCGGAAGGCCCGCAGGACGAGCTCGGGTGCCGGCAACCATCGGGCACCGGCCGCCGCTTGCGCCGCGAGCCAGTGGTCGATCGTCGCGAGGCGGTCGGCGACAGGCGCGAGCGCGTCGGCCCAGCCCGCGTCCATCGACCCCGCTGCGGCGAGCTGTGCCGGGCTGCCGCCGAGGATCCCGTCCGTCATGGACTACTGCTGCTGCGGCTGCTCGGCGCCGATCGTGCGGACGACGACCCCGTGCTCGGCGGTGAACACCTGCCAGACACTGCCGCCACCGAGGACGGAGAGCGCCCCCTGCCCGACGACGAGCGCCGTGTTCTCGTCGATCGCGACACCGCCGTCGATGACCCCGGCCTCCGTCGCGGCGACGAGCCGCCCGAGGGTGCCCCACTGTGCGGCATGCGCCTCGACCGCGATGTCGACGAGCCCGAGACCGTCGCCGATCGTGACCTCGTCGAGTTCCTCGGACGCCGCCTCGGGGCTCACGGGGACCTCGCCGACACGCCATCCGCCGATGATCGCGTGCTCGGCGGCGATCATCGCGCCGGCCGAGATGCCGAGGTAGGGCAGACCGGACGCGACGAGGCGTCGGATGTCGGTGGCGACCGGCGCGACCGCCTCCGCGTAGGCCGAGGGCAGCCCACCGCCGACGACGATCCCGTCGACCTCGGCCAGCTGAGCCTGCGCGACCACGCCGCCCTCGCGGACGACCACGCGGATCGCCTCGATCTCACCGGAGCGTGCCACGGCGCGTTCCAGGGCGGCGGACTGCTCGAGCCCGTCGCCGTCGTGCACGACGACGATCGCGATGCGCGGGGCCAACCGACCGGCGACGACCGCGAGCGCGGCCGCCTCGGCGATGAACGCTGCGTAGACGGTCGACTCGGTCTCTGGGGCGGCCGGACCGCCGAGGAGGAAAACACTCACCCTGAGACCCTACCCGGCACCCCGGATCAGGCGGGGACGATCAGGCCGTGATCGTCGGCAGCGTCGACCAGGGGAAGGAGATCCAGCGGTCGACGCGCTTCCACACGTAGTCGGGACGGAGCACCGTCTGCGGCTTCTCGTACAGCGTCACCGTGCGGACCTCCGCACCGCTCGCCTGCATGAGTTCCAGCACCATCGCGAGCGTACGGCCGGAGTCGGACACGTCGTCGACGAGCAGCACCCGGCTCCCCGGCAACCCGGCCACGTCGAGCAGCGGCGGGAGCACGACGGGCTCGGGGAGACGCGCGTCGACCCCGGTGTAGAACTCGACGTTCAGCGCGCCGCACGCCTTCACGTCGAGGGCGTAGGCGATGGCACCGGCGAGCAGGAGCCCGCCGCGCGCGATCGCGACGACGGAGTCGGGCCGGAACCCGCTCGCGACGATCGCACTGGACAGTTCGCGGGCCGCGTCGCCGAACGTGGGCCAGTCGAGGACCTCTCGCTCCGGGGACGCTGCGCTGGGGTTCTCGGTCGACATCCTCCAACGCTATCCTGCCGGCCGGGCCGCCTGTACCATCCCCACATGGCGCGAGACAGCACGACCACCGGTGGCGCTTCGGCGACCGGATGGCGCACGTCGATCCGTGGGTCGGCAGCGGGGATCACCGCTGGGCTCATCGGCTGGCTGTTCCTCGTCGAGATCACGAGCGGTGTCCTGCAGGGCTACTACGTCCCGCTCATCCCCGACCTCGTCGAGCACCTGGGCATCCACGACGCGGACTTCAACTGGTTCGAGGCCGCGCAGCTGCTGTTGTCGGCGCTCGTCGTCCCCATCCTCGCGAAGCTCGGCGACATGTTCGGGCACAAGCGGGTCCTCCTCGTCTCGACCGTGTTGACAGCCGGCGCCAGCTGGTGGCTCGTCGTCGCCGGGGACTTCTGGTCGTTCCTCGCGGCCTGGGCGCTGCAGGGCTTCTACGTCGTGTGGCTGCCGCTCGAGATCGCACTCATCTTCGAGCGGGGCCGTCGCTCCGGTACCGGGGCCTCGCAGACCCGCCGGGCCGCCGGACTCCTCGTCGTGGCGCTCGAGGCCGGCGCCATCATCGGTGCACTGTCGAGTGGACGCATCCTCACCGCCCTCGGCGGCGACATCCCACTCACGATGATGCTGCCGGCCGTCGCGGTGACCCTCGTCTTCTTCGCCATCCTGTTCGGCGTCCCCGAGTCCGAACCCCTGCCGGGCAGGACCCTGGACCTCACGGGCTTCGTACTCCTCAGCCTCGCGCTCCTCCTCATCACCTCTGGGCTCACCTTCCTGCGACTCAACGGTCCGCAGACGTGGTGGGTGTGGGGGCTCATCGCGATCGGCGTGCTCGCGTTCCTGCCGTTCGGGCGACATGAACTGCGGCAGCCCGACCCGGCGATCGACCTCCGGGTGCTCCGGCAACCCAACATGTGGCCGGTGCAACTGACCGCCGGGCTCATCGGGATCAGCCTGCTCGGCGCCCAGGCCCCGCTCAGCACCTATGCGGGGACACCCCGGGAGAACGGGTACGGACTCGGGCTCGACGCCGGCGACATCTCCACGCTCATCGGCGCCTACCTGATCTCGATGATCGTCGGTGCGCTCCTGTTCCCGCTCGTGTCGCGCTGGGCGACGCCTCGGATCGCGCTCATCATCGCCGCCTCACTCGTCGCGGTCGGATACCTGCTCTTCCTCCCGTTCCACCTCGAGACGTGGCAGGTCTTCCTGAACATGGCGATCGCGGGGCTCGGCTCCGGTGCGCTCGTCGGAGCCATGCCGGCCGCGGCCGCGGCCGCCGCACCTCGCGGGCAGACGGGTGTCGCGTCGGCGCTGACCAACACGACGAAGACGATCGGCGGCTCCTTCGCCTCGGCCGTCTTCGGCGTGGTGCTGTTCGCCGGCGCCGCGCAGGCCGTCACGGCCGGGGCGTCGAGCCTGTCCGGATACCTCACGGTCTGGGCGATCTGCGGGGCGGGGGCGCTCGTCGCCGCCGTCTTGCTCTGCTTCGTCCCGAAACTCGCCTTCGCGGATGCGGCCCCGGTCGACGTGGAACCCGAGCCACGCATCGATCCCGCTGCTGAACACCCGGCCGGCCCCTGAGCTCCCGACCCGTACCTGACTGCAACCGGTCCTTACGTTCCCAACCGGCCCCTGAGCTCCCAACCGGCCCCTGAGCTCCCAACCGGCCCCTGAGCTCCCAACCGGTCCCTGAGCTCCCAACCGGTCCCTGAGCTTGTCGAAGGGGGTCTACTCCGCGACGCGCAACGGTCCCTTCGCCAGGCGGTACGGGGCGGCCTGGGCGACCGGCTTGATCGTGATGAGGTCGAGGTTGACATGCGGTGGCAGCGAGGTCGCGTGGACGATGGCCTCGGCGACGTCGTCGGCCGAGAGCGGATCCGGTACGTCCTCGTAGACGGCGTCGGCGCGGTCCTGGTCGCCACCGAAGCGCACGAGCGAGAACTCCTCCGTGTGCACCATGCCCGGCGCCACCTCGATCACCCTGATGGGTTCGCCGTTGAGCTCGAGCCGCAGCACCTCGAACAGGGCGCGCTCGGCGAACTTCGCCGCGTTGTACCCGCCGCCACCCACGTAGGCGACGTGGCCCGCGATCGAGGTGACACCGACGATGGTGGCGGCACCACCCTCCGGGATGCTCCGACGGAGGATCGGCAGGAGCGCCTGGACCACGCGCTTCGTGCCGAGGACGTTGATGTCGAACATGCGCCGCCAGTCCTCCGCGTCGCCGTCCTCGACGGACGCGAGGCCGAAGGCACCGCCCGCGTTGTTGACGAGCGCCTGGGCGCCGCCGAGCTCCTCCACCCGGGCGGCGAGCGCGTCGACGTCCGCCTGCACGGTCAGGTCGGCGACGACCGCAGTGCCGCCGATGTCCGCGACGAGCGCATCGAGCCGCTCCGCACGGCGGGCCACCGCCACGACGTCCCAGCCGTCGGCGGCGAATCGCCTCGCGGTCGCCTCCCCGATCCCTGAACTCGCACCGGTCACCACCACACGTCTCGTCGTCATGCCTCCAGGGTAGCCACCGGGCCGAGGCGTTACGCCGTGTTTCCGCGTGGTTGGCGCGTGCAGGTGGGGCCGGTAGCCTCGGGGTCACGACGGAGCACCACCCGGAGCCACGCCCGGCGACATCGCTGTCGGACCGAGCGGCCACACCGGCGACACCCATTCACCCGAGCAGCACCGACCACCCGAGCAGAGGGGACCATCCACCATGAGCGATGCCACGAACGACTGGAAGTTCGAGACGAAGCAGATCCACTCCGGAGCTGCGCCCGACCCGGTCACGAAGGCTCGGGCCACGCCGATCTACCAGACGACGAGCTACGTGTTCGACAACGCCGACCACGCCAAGAACCTCTTCGCCCTCGCGGAGTTCGGCAACATCTACACGCGCATCCAGAACCCGACGCAGGCCGTCGTCGAGGAGCGCCTGACCGCGCTCGAGGGTGGCAGCGGCGCCCTCCTCCTCGCCTCCGGGCAGGCGGCGGAGGCCTCGGCGGTCCTCAACATCGCGCAGGCGGGCGACCACATCGTGTCGTCCTCGTCGATCTACGGCGGCACGTACAACCTCTTCAAGTACACGCTCGCGAAGCTCGGCATCGAGACCACCTTCGTGGAGAACCAGGACGACGCCGAGGAGTGGCGGCGTGCGGTCCGCCCGAACACGAAGCTGTTCTTCGCCGAGACCATCGGCAACCCGAAGATCAACATCCTCGACATCCGCCTCGTCGCCGACGTCGCGCACGAGGCCGGCGTCCCGCTGATCGTCGACAACACGATCGCCACGCCGTACCTCATCCGCCCGTTCGAGCACGGCGCCGACATCATCGTCCACTCGGCGACGAAGTTCCTCGGCGGCCACGGCACGGTCATCGGCGGGGTCATCGTCGACGGCGGCACCTTCTCCTGGACCGGGCACGCGGACAAGTTCCCGGGCCTCACGACGCCGGACCCCTCGTACCACGGCGCGGTCTACACGGACGCCGTGGGTGACGCGCTCGCCTACATCATCAAGGCGCGCGTGCAGCTCCTGCGCGACCTGGGTGCGGCCATCGCCCCGGCGAGCGCCTGGCAGCTCATCCAGGGCATCGAGACGCTCAGCCTCCGCATCGAGCGCCACGTGCAGAACGCCCAGCAGGTCGCCGAGTGGCTCGACGCCCACCCCGACATCGCGAGCGTCAACTACTCGGGTCTGCCGTCGAGCCCCTGGTACGCGGCGGCCAACCAGTACGCCCCGAAGGGCGTCGGAGCGGTCCTGTCGTTCGAGCTGAAGGGCGGGGTCGACGCGGGCCGCGCCTTCGTGAACTCGCTGCAGTTGTTCTCGCATCTCGCGAACATCGGCGACGTCCGTTCGCTCGTCATCCACCCGGCGTCGACGACGCACTCGCAGCTCACCCCGGAGCAGCAGCTCACGGCCGGCGTCACGCCCGGGCTCGTGCGGCTCTCGGTGGGACTCGAGAACATCGACGACATCACGGCCGACCTCCAGGCCGGTCTGACCGCCGCGAAGCAGGTCGTCGAGGCCGCCCGGGTCTGATTCCGTCCCGAGGCGCCTCCCTCCCGGTTGCGCCAGCGCGGTGCGCTGACGCGAGCGCACCCCGCAACCGCGAGCGCGGGTCTCCAGAGACCCGCGCTCGCGTCGTTCGTCGCGCGCTCGGGCCCGTTTCGCGTCACTCGAGCCCGTTCCCGTCGCTCGAGCCCGTTCCGGCGCGCTGAGGCCGACGGGAGCGTACTCGCGTCAGCGCACCGCGCCGACCTCGACCGATCGGGTGACGTAACACGGCCGGTCGACGCCTCAGGGCACGCCACAATGGAGACCTATGGACTGGCAGACCCCGGAAGACAGCGTGCCCTCCCGCTTCGTGACCGAAGCCGAGGTCGGCGCCCTCCTCGCGAACCCGCCCTCGAGCGGCGCCTGGCGCGACGGCGACCGGCCAGGCGACCGGCTCTTCGCCCCGCTCGGCCGACTCGACTTCGAGCACGGCGGAAGCATCCCGCACGCCAGACTCGCCTACGAGACCTGGGGCACGCTCGACGACGACGGCGGCAACGCGGTCCTCATCCTCCACGCGCTCACCGGCGACAGCCACGTCCTCGGTGGCGCCGGCAACGGGCACGCGACCGCCGGGTGGTGGGCCGGCATCGTCGGTCCGGGACTCGCCGTCGACACGGACCGCTGGTTCGTCGTCGCGCCGAACATGATCGGCGGCTGCCAGGGCAGCACCGGCCCCTCCTCCTTCGCGCCCGACGGCGTCGAGTGGGGTTCGCGGTTCCCGTACACCTCGATCCGCGACCAGGTCGAGGCCCAGTACCGATTGCTCGGGCACCTCGGACTCGACCGCTGGGCCGCGGTCATCGGCGGGTCGATGGGCGGCATGCACGCCCTCGAGTGGGCGGCCACCCACCCCGAACTCGTCGACCGATTGGCCGTGATCGCCGCGCCCCCGGTCACGACGGCCGACCAGATCTCACTGAACTTCGTGCAGCTCGAAGCGGTCCGCACGGACCCGCACTTCCAGGGCGGCGACTACTACGACGCCCCCGACGGTGAGGGCCCGCACCGCGGCCTCGCGCTCGCCCGCCGGATGGCCCTGCTCAACTACCGCAGCCCGGGTGAGTTGAACGCCCGGTTCGAGCGCAGCTGGCAGTCGAGCGTGAGCCCGCTCGGGCACGGCGGACGCTTCGCCGTCGAGTCCTACCTCGACTTCCACGGCAACAAGTTCACCCGACGCTTCGACGCCGGGAGCTACGTGACCCTCGTCGAGGCGATGAACTCGCACGACGTGGGACGCGATCGCGGTGGCGTCGGTGCGGCGCTGCGGGCCTACGCCGGTCCGTCGCTCGTGCTCGGGATCGACAGCGACCGGCTCTTCCCGGTCAGTGGGCAGGAGGAGATCGCACTCCATCTCCCCGGCAACCTCGACGGCACCCGACCGTCGGTCCTCCGGTCCGACTTCGGGCACGACGGCTTCCTCATCGAGAACGCGCTGGTCGCGCCGCATCTCGGCCGACTCCTCGCCGTCTGACGGCCGCGCCCCGTCTGTCCGACATCCGTTCCGCGGCGGTCGTGTCACCCGATAAGGTGACTCCTCAGAGGAGCGTGAGCATGGAACGGGTGGCGAGGACCCAGCGACGGCTGCTGCTGCGTACGACGCGTCTCTTCGGGCTCTCAGGGTGCGTCACGGCCGCGATGATCCTCAGCGTCCCGGGCGTCGTCTCGGGAGGTCGGTACACCGTCCTCCTCCTCCTCGTCGCCGTCCTCGCGCTCACGCACGTGGCCGCCGAGCAGTACGACGGCCGTCGGTGGGTGGTCCTGGTGTTCCTGGTCGGTGTCGGGGTCGTCGTCGTCATCGGGATGTCCGACGGGAACACCGGGCAGGTCGGCTCCGCGAGCGCGATCGCCGCGATCACCTCCCTCGGAATGGGAGCCGTCGCGGCCAGACTCGTGCCGCTCCGGCGCACCTGGCCGCTGCTCCTGACCGCGTTCGTCGTCACGACGGTCACGATCACTGTCGTCACCGGGCCGACCGCGCTCACGGTCCCGACCATCGGCCTGACCGCGGTCGTGTGGATCGCGATCGGCGCGTTCGGTGGCTGGCTCGACACGAGCATCCCCCGACTCATCCGTCGGGTCGACACCATCGGCAGCGCCTACAACGCCGAGCGACTCGCGAGTCAGGCTGAGTCGCAACGTCGGCAGGACGCACGATTGCTGCACGACACCGCGCTCGCGACCCTCACGATGCTCGCCCACTCCGGACGAGGCGTCGATGCCACCGCCCTCCGTTCGCAGGCGGGGAACGACGCGCACCTCCTCCGCAGCCTCCGCCTCGGCGAGGAGCTCAGCCCGGTCTCCTCCGGCTCGTACATCCTGCAGCGCGGCGCCGACTTCACCCTCGACGAGGGCATCGAGGCCGTGACCGACCGGTTCGCCGGGCTCGGCCTCACGGTCAACGTCTACGGCGGCGGACAGGCGAACCTCGACCCGCGCGTGCGTGAGGCGTTCCTCCTCGCCCTCGGGGAGTGTCTGGAGAACGTCCGTCGCCACTCCGGGGTCGACTCGGCCGACGTCACCGTCTCGATCGACGAGGTGACCGCCCGACTCCTCATCACCGACACCGGCACCGGGTTCGACCCGTCGGCGGTGCCGGACGGCCATCTCGGCGTCGCGGAGTCGGTCGTCGCGCGGATCCAGGAGGTCGGCGGCCAGGCACGCGTCTTCTCCGCCCCCGGGGCCGGGACGACCGTCATCCTGGAGGTCCCGCAAGCATGAGTGTCGACGCCCTCGAGGAGGCCACCGGGCCGACCCGACGCTACCGTCATCGGCGCGCCATCGACCGGCAGCGCTCATCACTCGGCACGACGCAGCTCGGTATCGGCCTCTCGGTCTCCGGCCTCGTCCTCGTCGTCTACGCCGCGATCCGCTTCGTCGAGTCGGTCCACCACTACCCGCGGCCGCTCCTCAGCGTCGTCGCCTGGCTGCTGCTCGCCGTGGCGATCGCGTCGACGTTCCTGCTGCTCCGCCGGTCCGCGTTCCACCTCTCCGACCGGCTGTTCGTCGCGCTCCTGATCCAGCTGGTGGTGGTCGCCGCGCTGGACCTGGCGAGCGTCTGGAGTCGCGACGCCGTGGGGGTCTATCCGACGGCGGCCGCGGCGGTCGGCGGCGTCCTGCTCGCGGTCGTCACCCTCCGGCCGGTCCGCGACACCGCCGCCGCGACGGTGGTGCTCGGGCTGATGCTCGTGGGGTCGATCCTCACCGTCACGCGCACCCAGAGCCCGACCCTCGGGGCGGAGCTGTTGTTCGCCGCGATCGCCGTGGTGCCGCCGCTCATCGCCTGCGCGATCGTCTCGCAGTACCGGCGGATCGTCCGGCTCGAACTCGACCGGGTGATGGTCGCCTCCACCGTGGCCAGTGTCCGCGACGCGCTCGGGTTCTTCGACTCGGAGGAGCTCGTGACCCTCGACCTCGAAGCGGAGGAGTTGTTCGTCGGTGTCGCCGACGGCTCGGTCGACCTCCCGCTCAGCCCTGAGCTGGCCGCGCGCGCCTCGCGCCTCGCCACCGAGCTCCGCCGTCATCTCATGTCCGACGGCAAGGAGTCCTGGCTCGAGCACGCGTTCCAGGAGTCGTCCGTGCTGTCGGACCGCGC
Source organism: Plantibacter sp. M259 (assembly GCF_006065115.1). Taxonomy (NCBI): domain Bacteria; kingdom Bacillati; phylum Actinomycetota; class Actinomycetes; order Micrococcales; family Microbacteriaceae; genus Plantibacter; species Plantibacter sp. M259. Next base: position 367,822 of record NZ_CP040750.1, read on the forward strand.
GACCCTGCGCGACCCCGAGCGACTCGCGACGTATCTCGCAACGGATCAGCGGGATGGACTGCTCTCTGCAGTATGGTTGCTCCTCGGGGAAGCAGATGCGCAGAGTGCCAGAGCTGTGCTGACGCTCGGACCGGTCGACCGCTCCGAACGACCGGGCCGATCAGGTGCGCTCGTCATCCCGATTGTCCTCGAAGCGGCCGGAGTGCAACGCGCCAAGGTGGATCCCGCGGTGTGGGAAGCGCTCGGACGAGTGGGCAGCTCTACGGACACGTACCAGAAATCCCGGATCAGGATCGAGATCGACAGCACCGTCGACAATCCTGCTGCGGGCCAGCGGAAAGGGGAACGCCAATGACGTCACAGGAGTCTCGCATCAGGGTCGGCATCGTCGATGACCACCGCATGCTGCTCGGTGCGCTCACCGAATGGATCAGGAGCGTCGCCGACGACATCGAACTCGTCGTCGTCACCCCGTCCTGGCCGGAGCTGCTGACGCACCCCGCCTTCCCCGTCGACGTCCTACTGCTCGACGTCGACCTCAAGGACAACGTCCCGGTCGCCGTCAAGCTCGCGACGCTGAAGACCACCGGCGTCACGACCGTCCTCATGAGCACCTACAGCGACCCGGCGGTCGTCCGCGAGGCCCTGGCCGCCGGCGCCCTGGGGTACCTCGCGAAGAGCGAGGACGCCGAGACCATCGTGCACGCCCTCCGTGCGGCATCACGCGGTGAGTCGTACATCTCCCCCGAGCTCGACCTCGCCCTCGCGAGCGGCGCCTCCGGCACCGGTCCTCGCCTCAGCGCGCAGGAGCGTCGGGTCATGGCGTTGTACGCCGCCGGTGAGCCCGTGAAGATGGTCGCCGAGAGCCTCGGCATCTCCGACGAGACCGCGAAGAGCTACCTCAAGCGCATCCGCGAGAAGTACCGCAACGCCGGCATCGACGTCGGCACGAAGGTCGCGCTGCGCAAGCGGGCGATCCTCGACGGCATCATCGTCGACTAGCAGCGCGGTGCGCCGACGCGAGCGCGCGGGTATCGGTTCCAGCGCGGTGCGCTGACGCGAGACCGCATTGTTCGGCGTGAGCGCTACCCGGAGACGTCGGCGCGGGTCTCCGGAGACCCGCGCTCACGCGTGCGGGGCGCGCTCGCGCGAGCGCACCGCGCTGGCACCCCACCCCACGGGCCGGGACGGGCGCCGGGTATCGGTCAGACGGGGATCGGTCAGACGGGGATCGGCGCCGTCGGCGGGTTGCGGTCCGCGATCCTGCGCTCCTCGGCGTCGTTCGCCCGCAGGAGTTCGCGCCGGAGCTGCCGACGTTCGACCGTGAAGCTCGTGATGACGATCCCGAGACCGGTCACGGTCAGCGCCACACCGGTCCAGACCGGGGCGAGGTAGCCGAGTCCACCGGCGATGACCACACCGCCGAGGAACGCCCCGAGCGCGTTGCCGATGTTCAGCGCCGAGTGGTTGAGCGCGGCGGCGAGCGACTGGCTGTCACCCGCGACGTCCATGAGCCTCGTCTGGATCGCCGGACCGAGGCCCTGCGACGCGAAGCCGACCGCGAAGACGAAGAGGAACATGGTCGGGGTCCACGTCGCGGTGAGTGCCAGGGCGGTCAGGACCACGATCATGAGCGCGAAGAAGACGATCAGGGCTCGCTTCACCCCACGGTCCGCGAGATGCCCACCGACCAGGTTGCCGATCGTCATGCCGACCCCCATGGTCGCGAGCGCCCAGGGGACGAGCGTCGCCGACTCCCCCGCGACCTCGGTCACGAGGGGCGCGAGATAGCTGTAGACGGCGAAGAGGCCGCCGAACCCGATCGACCCGAACCCGAGCACGAACCACACCTGGCCTCGTCGGAAGACGCGGAGCTCCCGACGCATCGTCTGCTGCGGGTTGCCCGCCTGCACCGGCACGGCGAACCAGATGGTCACGGTCGCGAGCGCGAAGATGCCGGTGACGATGAGGTAGGCGGAGCGCCACCCGAACTCCTGACCCACCCAGGTCGCGAACGGGACGCCCACGACGTTGGCGATCGTCAGCCCGGTCATGACGAGCGCGACGCCCTTGCCGCGCTTCCCCGGGCCCATGAGACTCGCGGCCACGAGGGCGGCCATGCCGAAGTAGGCGCCGTGTGGCAGGGCCGCGACGAACCGGGCGAGGAGGACGAGGCCGAAGCTCGGCAGGACCGCAGACGCGAGCGTGCCGACGGTGAACGCGACGCCCAGCCAGAGCAGGACGGTCTTGCGCCGGTATCGCGCGACGAGCGCGGCGATCGTCGGCGCACCGACGACGACGCCGAGCGCGTACGCCGTGATCAACCAGGCGGCCTGCGCGTTCGCCTGCTCCTGGCTGCGCGCGGCCAGCTCGGGCAGGAGGTCGGTCGCGATGTTCGGCAGCAGACCCATCGCCACGAACTCGGTCGTGCCGATGCCGAAGGCCCCGACGGCGAGCGCGAGGATGGCAAGACGAACACGGGTCGGCGACAGCTGCGTCGACCCGTCCAGGATGGTGGGCATGGATCGAGTGTACGGGAATCCTCGAATCGATTCGAGTCCCCGACCGACGAAACCGGACGACCGCTGCCCGATGGGCTCAGCCGTCGTTCTCGAGCGCGGCGTCGAGGCGGTCGAGCTTGGCGGTCAGCTCACCCGTGTAGCCGGGACGGATGTCGGCCTTGAGGACGAGCGAGACCCGGCTGCCGTAGGCGCCGACCGCCTCGGTGGCGTCCTTGATGACCGCGAACACCTCGTCCCACTCCCCCTCGATGGTCGTGAACATGGAGTCGGTCCGGTTCGGCAGGCCGGACTCGCGGACGATCCGCACGGCCGCGGCGACCGCGTCGTGGACGGAACCGTCCGAGTTGCCGGAGCCGCTGGGGGCGACGGAGAAGGCGACGAGCATGGTCACTCCTTGTGGGTTCGAGCGGGGACGGGGATGGACGCCGAGGAGACGTCCTCGTCATGGTGAGACGGCGCGAACAGCGCGTGGACGGCCCAGCCGGCGAGGACCAGGTAGGCGAGGTTGCGGACCGTCAGCACGGTCACGAGGACCGGGTCGACGTTGAGCAACCACAGGTACAGGTAGGGGTAGACGAGCTGCGTGAGCGCGGCGACCATCAGCGCGAGCACGGCCGGCGCGAGGAAGCGCCGACGCTGCAGGACGATCCCGAGGATCACCGGTGCCGCCAACCACATCGCGAACTGCGGCGACCCGACCTTGTTGAAGATGATGAGCGTGAGGACGAAGAGGAGCGACAACGGCGCGAGCACCTGCACGAGTGGGCGTCCGGACCGCACCGCGAGCACCCCGAGGAGCACCGCACCGGCGACGGCGAGGCCGAGGAGCGGCGTCATGACGGCGATCGCCGTGTCGACGCCCGGGCCGGTCACCTGGAAGGTCAGGATGTCGCGGTCGTAGTAGACGAAGCTCTGCGGGACACCCAGGACGGCGAGCCACAGGTAGGCGTTGCCGATGGGCGACTCGATCTGGAGACCACGTCCGGTCTGCTCCGTCACGAAGCTGACCGCGTTCGCACCGCCGAGCACGAGGCCGACCCCGAGGACCACGACCGACGTCGCCGCCGCCGCGACCAGGACCTGTCCGCGATGGCGGTGCGCCAGGACGATCGCGCCGATCAGGGCCGCCGGCCAGATCTTCATCCAGGCGGCGAGCGTCAGGAGGATCGCAGCGACCCGCGGGCGGCCGGCGACCCAGAGGAGCCCGACGATCGCGATGGGGACGGTCACGGAGTCGATCCGGGCGAGCGCGATCGGTCCGAGCAGGAGGAGGAACGCGAGCCACCACCATGCCGCGATCAGCCGTGGACGCGAGTGGCCGTTGCCGAGGAGGACCGCGAAGGCGCCGGCGTTCATCGCGGTCACCAGCAGGAGCCAGCCGACGCCGTACCCGGCGCTGCCGAGGAGCAGCGGGATCAGCATGGGCACGATCGCGAGGATCGGGTAGACCCAGGGCTCGTCGATGGCGGGGATCGGGCCGCCGGACGTCGCCTGTTCGACCCACGGCCGGTACACGAGGACCACGTCGCCGAGCGGGAGGCCCTCCGCCACGAGGCACAGCCACCCGACGAGGAGGTGCACGAGGCCGAACCCGCACCAGAGGAGCCAACGCCGCATCACGTGGACCATCCTAGGCTCGCGCCGCCGGTGGAACCGGTCCGCCACTCGCTCCACGCCCGCGCGGGTCGGGTCCGCGAGCCCGCTGATCAATACCCGCTGAAGGCGTCGGTGCGGACGTGTCCGACGCCGATCCCGCGCAGGGCTGGCTTCAGGGCCTCGATCATCGCGGGCGGACCGGAGATGAAGACCTCACGCTCAGCAAGGTCGGGGACGGCCTCGGCGAGGCGCTCGTGGTCGAGGCGCCCAGGCCCGAGGCCACGCCAGCCGTCCGGCAGCCGGACGTCGTCCGTCGGTCCCACGACGAGCACCGGTGTCGCCCAGGTCTCGAGCTCGGCCGCGTAGGCGAGCTCCTGCGGGTCGGACACGACGTAGACGAGGACGACGTCGCGCTGGTCGGCACGGAGGTGCAGCCGGGAGAGCTGGCTGACGAACGGGGTGATCCCGATCCCGGCGGCGATGAGCAGGATCGGCTTGTTCGTGTCCTTCGGCAGGACGAAGTCGCCCCACACGCCGGTCGCCGAGAGGCTCGCACCGACCGGCAGCGCGCTCAGCGCCCGCTTGAAGCTGCTGGCCCGCTCGGGCACACGCATGGCCACGCGGATCGTACGGTCGTCGTCGGGAGGCGAGGAGATGCTGAAGACGCGCCTCGAACCGCGGACGTCGGCCCCGCGGTGCGGCAACGACAGCTCGAGGTACTGGCCGGCCGCGAACGAGATCGGCCGCTTCGAGCTGAACCGGTACTCGACCGCCGTCGGGGTGAGGGCGCGGGTGCCTTCGAGCGTCAGTCGCATCCCCCGACGACGGGCGACGGCGAACGCGAGCACGTTGCCCACGATCAGCGCGAGCTCGGGGGTCGACGCCACCTGGCCGAGCATGAACGGGATGGAGAACAGCACCGCGACGATCGCCGCCTCGGCGAACTGCTGCCAGCGCCGCGGTGGAAGCGTGAGCGGCTCGGTGAGCATGAACGCGGCGAGGAAGAGGATCGGGTACGACGTGAGTGGGGCCAGCAGTGCCGGTCCCAGCTCTTGACCACCGGTGACGAGCCGGACGGTGACGAGCGCCCAGGAGAGCACGATGAAGACGAGTGCCATCGTGAGTCGCTTCGTCCGGATGAGGACGAGGCCGCCGAGGATGACGACACCGGGCAGCAGCCACGGGTTGGCGACCCACCAGACCGACGGTGACACGCCGGGGAGGGTGACGTAGCTCGCCAGCACGCTCATCACGAGCGCGGCGATGGCCGCGGGGTTGAGGACGTGTCGGCCCCGGATCGCGAGCAGGTATTTCGACGCCGAGGCGACCGTGGCGGCGAGGGCGATCCAGGCCAGCGCGGTGGGCTCGCTCGTCGGCCACAGGATGAAGAACAGCAGGAGGGAGGTGATGACGGACGACTCGCTGTGCGGCTGCACCTGGAACAGCGCACCGAACAGGCGGTTCGTCAGGTAGCCGACGACGAGCAGCGTGGCCAGGGTGGCGAGGAGCTCGAGCGGCTTGTAGAACACCTGCCCGAACAGCGACAGCACGAAGGCGTAGATCGCGAGGGTGCCGAGTGACAGCGTCACGAGGCGGTACATGGTGACCCGCCCGAGGACGGTGCCGAAGAAGGAGCCGGTGCGGCCGTTCATGTGCGGTCTGCTTTCTGGGAGATGGTGCCGTCCGGGCTCAGGCCCTGTGGCGCGTGACTCAGGTGAAGAGTTCGCCGGGGAACCCGACGGACCGGTCGGTGAGACCGGTCGTGAACATACGGACGCTCTCGAAGGTGAACGCCTCTGCCAGGGTCTCGTGGTCGGTGAAGAACAGCGCGGTGGCCAGTCCGTCGGCGACCATCGCGTCCCGAGCGGTGACCCAGGTCGCCGCGACGGTCCTCGTCGGTTCGCCGGTCCGGCCGTCGATGACATGGTGGAGCCCGTCGCCCCAGGCACGACGATTGGTCGCGGAGGCGCACAGGGCTCCGTCGTCGATCGTCGCGACCCCGATGGCCTTGCTGGGATCGTACGGATGCTCGAGCGCGATGCGGAGCGGGTCCGCCGCGCGGGACCCGTGCTCGTGACGCAGGTCGCCCGAGGCGTCGACCGTGAAGGACTCGTGGCCGTGGCTGCGGAGGAGGTCCGCGACGAGGTCCACGAGCCGCCCCTTGCCGGCCGCACCGATGTCGATCACGAGCGGGAGGCTCGTCTCGAGCACCTCGCCGTCCCACCGGGCCACGTCGTCCCAGTGCGGGGCGGCGACCGCCGGGCCCCGAGGGACGAGCGAGTAGGAGGCGTCGTAGCCGAGCCGTTCGAGCGAGGTACCGATGAACGGCGTCACGGCCCCGGCGGTGGCATCGTGCAGACGCCGGTACGTGTCGAGCAGCGCGACCGCATCCTCGCGCGCGCCATCGGGGAAGGCGGTCGAGACCGGGCCGGCGGCGAACCGCGCGACGAACGCGTCGTCCCGGAACCTCGACCAGGTCCGGTCGAACCGGTCGATGCACGCGGCGACGGCCTCAGCGGTCTCGGGCTCGAGCGGCAGAGCCGTGTCGAGCTCCCATCCGGTGCCGATCGCCTCGAAGCGCAGTGTCGTCTCGCTCATCGTCGGTCCGGCCCCGCGGCTCAGCCCTTCGCTTCGGTCTTGATCGTGTCGATGGCCGCGTTGAAGCCGCCGCTCGTGAGCGAGGAACCGGCGACCTTGGAGACCTTGAGGCTGTCGATGTCCTTGCCGACGACCTCGGCTGCGATCCCGGAGATGAACTCCGCCTGGTAGCGCTTGCTGTTCGCGCTCTCGGCGTGCGAGACGACGTCGACCGCCGTGACCTTGTCCTCGGCGAGCGTGACGGTCACCGTGATCGACTCGGTGCCGTTCGGCGACTGGTAGCTGCCGTCCGCGGTGTAGGAACCGTCCTGGTAGTCGGTGGCGCCGGAGCCCGCCGCGGCGTCGGTCGACGTGGTCGCCTCCGGGGCCGCCGTGCTCTTCGTCTCGGGCGACGTGGTCGTGGTCGAACCGCCGGCGTCGGCCGCCGAGCAACCGGCCAGGCTGCCGACGAGGGTGAGGCCGGTCAGGGCCGCGAAGGTCGTCTTCTTCGCCGCCACGGACAGGCGTGGTGTGCGGACGGGAGGCTGGGTGGTGGTGGGGTTGCGCATCGTTCAATCTCCTCGGGCGATGTGTGGGCCGCGGTGCGGCGGCCGCCGCGGCGAGGTCTCTGCCGCGGTGGCACCAGTGTCCTGAGCTTCCCTATGGGCGAGCTATGAGCGTTCTGGGAGTTGTCCTTCGTCCGCCGATGAACGATCGTTCAGCGCAGGAGACCACCGACGACACCGCGCACCGCTTCGGCGACGTCGAGCGCGGCCAGCGGGCCCTCGGCTGCCGCGGCATCCCCTGCAGCCGCATGCAGGAGCACCCCGCTGGCGGCCACGCTCGCCAGGCAGCCGGGGTCGGCGAGCACGCGCTCGGCGTTCGTCGCGACGAGCGCGCCGATGATCCCGGCGAGGGCGTCACCGGTGCCGGCGGTCGCGAGCCACGGCGATCCGCCGGAGACCGTGATGGCGTCACCGTCCGGCGCGACCACGTGGGTCGTGCCGCCCTTCAGCACCACGACGATGCCGAGGCGGGCGGCGACGTCGGCCGCGTACGACACCGGGTCGGCACGGATGGCCCCGACCTCGGCCGGGCTCCCCAGGCCGCTCAACATGGTCGCCAGTTCACCGACGTGGGGTGTGGCCACGATGCGCCACGACTCGTCGACACCGAACGCCCGCTGGTGGGCACCCGCGGCGACGCGACGGAGCGACCCGGCATCGGCGACGACCGGCTCGCCTCCATGCAGAGCGGCGTCGAGCAGGGAGCTCTCCTCGCGGGTCAGCTTGCCGGGGTCCATGCCGGAGCCGATGAGCCAGGCCTGCACACGTCCCTCCGCCGTCACGATCTCGGGGCGGCGCTGCAGCACGAGGTTCGCCGGTCGGTCCGCGCCGAGGTAGCGGACCATGCCGACACCGGTGCGGATCGCCGCCTCGACACCGATGACGGCGGCACCCGGGTAGCGGTCGGACCCGGTCACGACCCCGAGGACGCCTCGGGAGTACTTGTCCGAGTCGGCGTCGGGCACGGCGATCCAGTCGCGTGCGTCGGCAGGGGTCCAGAGTCGCGGTTCGGCCATGCCATCACCCTAGGCCAGTCGTCGCGGCGGACTGACGCTGAGCCGTCGATCGTCGGTCATCCCGGGGGCGGGAATCCGAACGCATCCGGGGACGTTGGGCCGGGTGGCGACGACCGTCGCCCCGAGACCCGAGGAGTTCCGTGCCCCAGCTGTTCGATCCGATCACCATCCGCGACCTCACCATCCCCAACCGCCTGTGGATCGCCCCGATGTGCCAGTACAGCGTCGCCGCCCAGGACGGCGTCCCGACCGACTGGCATCTCATGCACCTGGGCCAGTTCGCGGCGGGCGGCTTCGGCCTCGTCATCTCCGAGGCGGCGGCGATCAGCCCCGAGGGCCGGATCTCGCCCCAGGACGCCGGCATCTGGAACGACGGACAGCGCGACGCCTGGCGACGGATCACCGCGTTCATCACCGAGCAGGGTTCCGTTCCCGGCATCCAGCTCGCGCACGCCGGCCGGAAGGCCTCCACGTTCGCCCCCTGGGGCGCCGTCGGAGACGGCAGCGTGCCGATCGAGGAGGGCGGCTGGTCGACCGTCGCTCCGTCGCCCGAGGCCTTCCCGGGCTACGCGGTTCCGGAGGCCCTCGACGACGAGGGCATCGACCGCGTCGTCGACGACTTCCGGGCGGCGGCCGTCCGGTCGGTCGACGCCGGCTTCCAGGTGATCGAACTCCACGCGGCGCACGGCTACCTGCTGCACCAGTTCCTCTCCCCGCTCGTCAACCACCGCGAGGACGGCTACGGTGGCTCCCTCGAGAACCGGGCCAAGCTCCTCCTGCGGGTCGTCGAGGCGGTGCGCGAGGTCCTCCCGGCCGGTCTCCCGTTGTTCGTCCGGTTCTCGGCCACGGACTGGGTGGACGACGGATGGGACGAACACCAGACCGCGACCGTCGCCGCCTGGTGCGCCGAGCGCGGGGCCGACTTCTTCGACATCTCCACCGGTGGAGCCGTCGGCGGCGTCCGCATCCCGCTCTCCCCCGGGTACCAGGTCCCGTTCGCGGCGCACATCGGTTCGACGGGTGTCGACACGAGCGCCGTCGGGCTCATCACCGACGCCCAGCAGGCCGCGGCCATCGTCGCCGACGGGCAGGCGGAGGCGGTCATGGTCGCCCGCGAGGCGCTCCGTGATCCGCACTTCGCGTTGCGCGCCGCCACCGAGCTCGGTGTGGAGGTGGCCTGGCCGGGCCAGTACGAGCGGGCCAAGCCGCGCGCCTGAGCGCGACCCCGACACGACGACGGCCCGCACGCGATCGCGTGCGGGCCGTCGTCGTGTCCGTGCTCCGGCGTCCGATCAGCGACGCCGGGTGGCGTCCTGGACCTCGCCGACGAGCTCCTCGATGATGTCCTCGAGGAAGAGGACCCCGGTGGTGGCGCCCGCTTCGTCGAACACCCGGGCGACGTGTGCTCCCGAGCGACGCATCGTGGTCAACGCGTCTTCGACGTCCGAATCCTCGAACACCGACACGAGCTGCCTGATGTGCTTCGCGGGCACCGGCCGCTCCTCGTCGCCACTGCCGTCGAGGTCGTCGTACCGCAGGACGTCCTTCAGGTGCAGGTAGCCGATCGGCACCGACTCGTCGTCGACGATCACGTAGCGGGAGTAGCCGTACTTGGCGACGGCGCGCTCCACGTCCGAGGGGTGGCCTCCTCCGTCAGCGTGATGAGGCTCCCGAGCGGCAGGGCCACGTCGTGGACCTTCTTCTCGGTGAACTCGAACGCCGCCACGAGCGCACCCGTCGAGTCGGTGAGCACACCCTCGCGGGTGGACTGGTCGACGATGGTCGCCACCTCGTCGAGCGTGAAGGCACTGGCAGCCTCGTTCTTCGGCTCCACCCGGAACAGACGGAGGACGGCGTTCGCGGTCGCGTTGAGGGACACGATGATCGGACGGAAGACGCGCGCCACGAAGACGAGCGGCGGAGCGAGCAGCAGGACCGCACGATCCGGGATCGAGAAGGAGAGGTTCTTCGGGACCATCTCGCCGAAGACCACGTGGAGGTAGGAGACGAGCAGCAGCGCGATGATGAACGCCACCGTACCGATGGTCTCCTCGGGCCAGCCGGTGAGTGCCAACGGCACCTCCAGCAGGTGGTGGATCGCCGGCTCGGAGACGTTCAGGATGAGTAGCGAGCAGACGGTGATGCCCAACTGACTCGTCGCCAACATGAGCGTGGCGTGTTCCATGGCCCACAGCGCGGTCTTCGCGCTCCGGCTCCCCTGTTCGGCGAGGGGTTCGATCTGCGACCGTCGCGCGGAGATGACCGCGAACTCGGCACCGACGAAGAAGGCGTTCGCGAGCAGCAGCACCACGAGCCAGGCGATTCCTGCCCAGTCGCTCATGCGTCACCACCGTCCTCCGACACGACCGGTCTCGGGGTGAATCGGATCCGGTCGATCCGTCGGCCGTCGAGTCGCTCGACGCGGAGCGTGCCGTCCTCGAGCTCGAGTTCGTCACCCGAGACCGCGAGTCGTCCGAGCTCGCTCATGACGTAGCCCGCGACCGTCTCGTACGGACCGTCCTCGGGGACGCGCACGCCGGCGCGCTCGAGGAGCTCGTCGGGACGGAGGCTGCCCGGGAAGGTCGTGGAGTCGCGTCCGCGGACCACCCCGGCACGCGAACGGTCGTGCTCGTCGGCGACCTCGCCCACGAGTTCCTCGACGAGGTCCTCGAGGGTGGTCACGCCGGCGGTGCCGCCGTACTCGTCGACCACGACGGCCATCTGGTATCCGCGTCCGCGCAGCTGCGAGAGCAGCACGTCCAGCTTCATCGTCTCGGGCACGCGCAGGGCCGGCGACTGCAGGGCCGAGACGGGCACCTCGCCGCGTCGGTCGCGCGGGACCGCGATGGCCTGCTTCACGTGCACGACACCGGTGATGTCGTCGACGTCGGCATCGGTGACCGGGAAGCGCGAGTGGCCGGTCGACCTCGCCAGGGCGAGCACCGCCTGGGCGGGTTCGCCACGCTGGATCGACGCGATGCGCGGCCGCGGCGTCATGACGTCCGACGCATCGTGGCTCGAGAAGCGGAGCGTGCGGTTGAGCAGGGTCGCGGTGTCGGCCTCGAGTGTGCCCTCGAGCGCCGATCGACGCACGAGCGACGACAGCTCCTCGGCCGTCCGGGCTCCCGACAGCTCCTCCTTGGGCTCGATGCCCATCGACCGCAGCAGGCCGTTGGCGCTGCCGTTGAGGACGACGATGGCGGGCTTGAACACCCAGGTGAAGGCCGTCTGGAACGGGACCACGAACTTGGCCGTCTGTCGGGGCAACGCGAGCGCGAAGTTCTTGGGGACGAGCTCACCGATGATCATGCTGAGCAGCGTGGCGAGGGTGATCGCGACGATCGTCGCCACGACGGCCACGACGCCCTCGGGGATCCCGATGGAGCCGAGCGGGCCGGCGAGCATCGACGACAGCGCCGGCTCCATGGTGTAACCGGTGAGGAGGGTGGTCAGGGTGATCCCGAGCTGCGCGCTCGACAGGTGCGTCGAGGTGATCTTGAGCGCTGCGATCGTCATCGTCAGGCGGCTCTCGCCACGGTCGCGGCGGGCCTCGAGGTCGGCGCGGTCGAGGTTCACGAGCGCAAACTCGGAGGCGACGAAGAACCCCGTCCCGATGGTCAGTACGAGCCCGACGCCGAGCATGATCCACTCAGACATGACGATCCCGTCCGTGCTGAGCGGGCGATGCCGGAGTGTGGGTTCCGTCGCCCGGGCGGGCGGTCGTCTCCCGTGATCGGGTCAGCACGGGGCTGGGATGGTGGCCGGGGATCTGTCTGAAGGAGGGTCGTCCATTGTGCGGACGAGTCTATCGGACATCCGCGGCTGTGGACCCCGGATTTCCGGGGTTCTTCTCAGCCTCTGCGAGACGCTGGCGCTGCTCGGCCGCGCGACGCTTCCGACGCCGCAGGAGGAGGAACCGCACGCCGATGCACGCCGCGGCGAGCGCCGGGACCCCGCCCGAGACGATCATGCCCACATGCGCCCCGGCGACCTCGACGAGCCAGCCCATGAGCGGACCGCCGATCGCCTGACCGCCGAGCAGCACGAGGATGTACAGCGACATCACCCGGCCGCGGATCGCCATGTTGGACGACAGTTGGACGAGGGAGTTCGCCGCCGTGATGAAGAGGAGGTTCGCGACCCCGCCCGCGACGAGTAGGAGGGCGAACGGGAGGAGCACGGGCATCGCCCCGGCGGCCGCCTGCAGGACGCCGACCGCCGCCGCCGCGACGATCACGATGCGCAGGTCCACACCCCCGCGCCTCGTCGACGCGAGCGCCCCGGTGAGCGCGCCGACGGCGACGAGGGCGTTGAGGAACCCGTAGCCGCTCGCGCCGATGTCGAAGACGTCCGAGGCGTAGGCGGCGAGCAGGACCGGCAGGTTGAAGGCGAACACCGACATGAACGCGACCATGATGACCGTCCAGCGGATGGCCGGCTTCCGCATGGCGTACCCGAGTCCCTCCTTGAGCTGGCCCTTCGCCTTCGCGACGACCGGGGTCGGGACGAGTTCCGAGACACGCATGAGCGCCAGGGTGAGCACGACGCCGGAGCAGGCGAGGGCGTTGATCGCGAAGGACCACCCGGAACCGACGGCGGTGATGAGGACACCGCCGACGGCCGGACCGACGAGCTGGCCGAGCTGGAAGACGGCGGAGTTGAGGCTGATGGCGTTCCGCAGTCTCGCCGGCCCCACCAGCTCGTTCACGAACACCTGTCTCGCGGGGTTGTCGACGACGGTGACGAGGCCGAGCACGAAGGCGATGACGTAGATGTGCCACACCTCGACCGCGCCGCTGAGTGTCAGGATCGACAGGGCGACCGCGAGGACGGCGGCGAGCGACTGGGTGATCATGAGCAGCACGCGCTTGGAGTAGCGGTCCGCGATCACGCCGCCGAGCAGTCCGAACAGCAGCATGGGCGCGAACTGCATCGCGACCGTGATCCCGACGGCGGCGACGCTGCCGGAGAGCTCGAGGACGAGCCAGTCCTGCGCGATGCGCTGCATCCCGATCGCGGTCGTCGCGACGATGTGTCCGATCGTGAAGAGTCGGAAGTTCGGGACGCGGAGCGAGGAGAAGGTGTCCCGCCAGGCGGGGCGCTCCCCCACGATCGGCATGGGGGCGGTGGGCGGCGGCGGAGCGACGGCGGTGTCGGATGGAGGGGTCACGGAGAGAGCCAGCGTTTCGTATGTCGAGTGCGTGTCGTATGGGTGGAGCCGCGGAGGCCGTCGGCTCCCGTCCACGCTATTGCCGACGCGGCCATTTCCGAGCAGGATGATCCCTATCAGTCCTATTCGATTCCCGAATGATCGGCTCACGCATGTTCGACCCCGCACTGCTGCGCACCTTCCTGGCCGTCGCCGAGACGAAGAACTTCACGCGCGCCGCCGCGCAGCTCGGGTTGAGCCAGCCGACGGTCAGTCAGCAGATCCGACGGCTCGAGGAGGCCGCCGGCCGGTGGCTCGTCGTCCGGGACACGAGGGCGGTCCGCCTGACCGACAACGGTGATGCGATGGCCGGGTTCGCGCGGACCATCCTCGCTGCACACGCCTCGGCGGAGAGCTACTTCACCGGGTCGGCGATGAGCGGTCGCCTCCGCTTCGGGGCCGCCGACGACCTCGCGATGACCCAGCTCCCCCGGATCCTGCGGCACTTCCGTCAGGGTCACCCGCAGCTGAACCTCGAACTCACCGTGAACCAGAGCGGGCCGCTCTACCGACGGCTGAAGGCGGGCGCCCTCGACCTCATCTTCATCAAGATGCACCCCGGTCAGAACGAGGGCAAGCTCGTGCGGACCGACTCGATGGTCTGGGTCGGTCTCGAGAAGACCACGATCGAACCGGGCCAGCCCGTCCCCTCATCGCCTACCAGGACCCGAGTCTCTCCCGGCAGCTGGCGATCGACGCCCTGGAAGCCGCCGGGCGCACCTGGCGGATCACCTGCAGTACGCGGGAGGTGAACGGCGTCCTCGCGGCGGTACGGGCCGGGCTCGGTGTCGCGGTATTCCCACGAAGCCTGATCCCGAGCGACCTCGTCATGCTGAGCAACCGGCTGGAACTCCCGCCCCTGGGCGGCGTCGACTTCACCCTGCTCGCGAACCCGCTGGCGGCGGCCGGCCCGGTGGAGGCGCTCTCCTCGGCCATCATGGACCGGTCGCTCGCCTGAGCGGGCACACGGCGGTCAGGCGTCGACGGACTCCGACTCCTCGGCGAACGGCGCCGGGATGAGGTAGGTCTCGCGGACCTCGGCCGATTCGTGCGGGCCGCTGCCGTCGGGCGCGGTGAAGGGTTCGTCGAACTCGACGATCCACGTCGTCAGCTGCTCGGTCCACACCGAGACGAACGCCGCGGCACGCTGGCGGCCGGGCGCGACGATGACCCCGGAGGCACGCTCCCCCGTCGAGGGATCGGATCCCGGGTCCACGAGCACGAGGACCTGCATGCCGACACCGAACCCGTGCGTCCCACCGTTCACCACCATGGGCCCATCATCCCACCGCGGTCGTGCGTGCCGCACCAGCACCCCGTCTCACCAGGAGACGGGCAGCGCCTTGCCCTCCTCGTACCCGGCGGCCGACTGGACGCCGACGATGGCGCGCTCGTGGAAGCCGGGGACCGAGTCGGCACCCGCATAGGTGAACGACGAGCGCACACCGGCGGTGATCATGTCGAGGAGGTCCTCGACCGAGGGCCGGAGCGGGTCGATCGTGATGCGGGAGGACGAGATGCCCTCGGCGAAGAGCGTCTTCCGCGCGAGTTCGAAGGGATCGAGTCGGCCGAAGCGCTCGTGCACGGCCTTGGTCGACGCCATGCCCCAGCTCTCCTTGTAGAGCGACCCGTCGGCGGCGCGCTGCAGCTCACCGGGGGCTTCGATCGTGCCGGCGAACCAGGAACCGATCATGACCGAGGACGCACCGGCCGCGAGGGCGAGGGCCACGTCGCGCGGGTAGCGGACGCCACCGTCCGCCCAGACCTTCGCGCCGAGTGCGCGGGCGGTCGCGGCCGTCTCGAGGACGGCCGAGAACTGCGGACGTCCGACCGCCGTCATCATCCGCGTGGTGCACATCGCACCGGGTCCGACACCGACCTTGAGGATGTCGGCACCGGCGTCGACGAGGTCCTGCACCGCGACGGCGGACACGACGTTGCCGGCGACGATCGGGAGGCCGAGACCGAGGGCACGGACGGCCGCGATCGCCCGGAGCATGCCCTCCTGGTGCCCGTGGGCGGTGTCGATCACGAGGACGTCCACCCCGGCGGCGGCGAGCGCCTGCGCCTTCACGGCGACGTCGCCGTTGATGCCGATCGCCGCGGCGACCCGCAGTCGGCCCGACGCGTCGAGCGCCGGCGTGTAGATGGTCGACCGGAGCGCGCTCGTCCGGCTGAGGGTGCCGACGACGGCGCCGTGGTGCAGCACGGGCGCGAACTCGAGGTCGGCGGCGACCATGAGGTCGAACGCGGCCCGGCCACCGGTCACGTCATCGGCGTCGATCGAGGCGAGCGACCCGTGAGCGAGGTCGCCGAGCCGTGCGTCGGGCAGCGCCGTGGCGAGACGTGCGGCCGGGATGCAGCCGGCGAAGGCGTCGCGCTCGTCGTGGAGCACGATGCCGTGACCGGCGACCGCGGGGATGAGGCGCAGGGCGTCCGCCGCGGTCTGATCGGCGCGCATGATCAGCGGGGTGTCGAAGGCGACCGGCTGCTCCTTGACCCAGCGGATCGCCGCGTCGAGCTCCTGGAGCGGCATGTCCTGCGGCAGGACGCCGAGTCCGCCGCGTCGTGCCAGTGCCGCCGCGAGGCGTGGCCCGGTGACGGAGTTCATGTTGGCGGAGACGATCGGGATCGTGGCGCCGGTGCCGTCGTCCGGAGCCAGGTCGACGTCGAGTCGACTCGTGATCCCGGAGCGGCTGGGGACGAGGAACACGTCCGAGTACGTCAGGTCGTGGCTGGGAATCTCACCGATGAACCGCATGAGAACACCGTATCCCGACGGGCGTCCGAGCCGCACCGACGACGGAATGGGTTTAGGCTTGATGACTGGATCGTGCGGGCATGTTCCCTGCCTGCAAACAGTGAGAATTCAACGGAGAGAGTGGGCGATCGACGGTGTCGAGCCAGATGACCGGAGTGGGCGCCGATGACGGCGCAACGAACGAATTCGGAGCCAATGAATGGCTCGTCGACGAGATGTACGAGCAGTACCTCGTCGACAAGGATTCCGTGGACCGCTCCTGGTGGCCGATCCTCGAGCACTACCGGCCGGTGAACGGCGCAGCCCAGGGAACGACGGGCGGCCAGTCGGACGACGGTGCGGCAACCGCCGGCACCACGGCGTCGGCCCCCGCCCCCGCGGCGGCGGACGAGGCGGCCCGGGTCAACCCGCCGACGGCCCCGATCCAGGTCATCGGCGCACAGCCGGTCGCCCGCACCACCTCGGTCCAGGCGAAGCCGGCCCCGATCCCGGCCGACGCCCCGATGACGAGCCCGAACCAGGTCCAGCAGCCGAAGAGCGACCAGACCGAACCCGCTCCGGAGGACGTCGACAAGGTCACCGTGCTGAAGGGCATGGCCAAGTCGCTCGCCACCAACATGGACGCGAGCCTGACGGTCCCGACCGCGACGAGCGTGCGCACCATCCCGGCGAAGCTGATGATCGACAACCGCATCGTCATCAACAACCACCTGAAGCGCGCCAGAGGCGGCAAGGTCAGCTTCACCCACCTCATCGGCTGGGCCCTCATCCAGGCGTTGAAGGACTTCCCGAGCCAGAACGTCTACTACGAGGAGACCGACGGCAAGCCCACGGTCGTCGCCCCGGCGCACATCAACCTCGGCATCGCCATCGACCTCCCGAAGCCCGACGGCTCCCGCGCCCTCATGGTGCCGGGCATCAAGCGCGCCGACACCCTCACCTTCAACGAGTACCTCTCGGCCTACGAGGACCTCGTGACCCGCGCCCGCAAGGGCAAGCTCACCGGCGCCGACTTCCAGGGCGTCACGATCTCGCTCACGAACCCCGGTGGCATCGGGACCGTGCACTCGGTCCCCCGCCTCATGAAGGGCCAGGGCTGCATCATCGGCGCCGGCGCCCTCGAGTACCCGGCCGAGTTCCAGGGCGCCTCCGAGCGCACGCTCAACGAGCTGGCTATCGGCAAGACGATCACGCTCACGAGCACCTACGACCACCGCGTCATCCAGGGTGCCGGCTCGGGCGAGTTCCTCAAGGTCGTCCACGAGCTGCTCATCGGCAGCCGCAGCTTCTACCAGGACATCTTCGCCGCGCTCCGCATCCCGTACGACCCGATCCACTGGTCGCCCGACATCAGCGTCGACCTCGCCGACGCCGTCGACAAGACCGCCCGCGTCCAGGAGCTCATCAACGCGTTCCGCGTCCGCGGCCACCTCATGGCCGACATCGACCCACTCGAGTACGTGCAGCGCTCGCACCCCGACCTCGAGATCGAGACCCACGGCCTGACCTTCTGGGACCTCGACCGCGAGTTCGTCACGGGCGCCTTCGGCTCGGCCCGCACGGCCAAGCTGCGCGACATCCTCGGCGTCCTCCGCGACTCGTACTGCCGCACCACGGGCATCGAGTACATGCACATCCAGGACCCCGCGCAGCGCAAGTGGATCCAGAGCAAGGTCGAGCGGAAGTACGAGAAGCCGACGCACGACGAGCAGATGCGCATCCTCGGCAAGCTCAACGAGGCCGAGGCCTTCGAGACCTTCCTGCAGACGAAGTACGTCGGCCAGAAGCGCTTCAGCCTCGAGGGCGGCGAGTCCACCATCGCCCTCCTCGACACCATCCTCCAGGGTGCGTCGCAGGCCCAGCTCGACGAGGTCGCGATCGGCATGGCCCACCGCGGCCGCCTCAACGTCCTCACGAACATCGCCGGCAAGACGTACGGTCAGATCTTCCGCGAGTTCGAGGGAACGCAGGACCCTGCGAGCCACGGTTCCGGCGACGTGAAGTACCACCTCGGCACCGAGGGCACCTTCAAGGCCGAGGACGGCCGCGAGATCCCGGTCTACCTGGCAGCGAACCCCTCGCACCTCGAGGCCGTCAACGGCGTGCTCGAGGGCATCGTCCGCGCGAAGCAGGACCGCGGGCCGATCGGCGCGTTCGGCACCCTCCCGATCCTCATCCACGGCGACGCGGCGATGGCCGGTCAGGGCGTCGTCCTCGAGACGATGCAGCTGTCCCAGCTGCGCGGCTACCGCACGGGCGGCACGGTCCACGTCGTCATCAACAACCAGGTCGGCTTCACCACGCCTCCTGGCGAGGGCCGCTCCTCCATCTACAACACCGACGTCGCGAAGACCATCCAGGCGCCGATCTTCCACGTGAACGGCGACGACCCCGAGGCCGTCGTGCGGGTCGCGGAGCTCGCCTTCGAGTACCGCCAGGAGTTCAAGCGCGACGTCGTCATCGACCTCGTGTGCTACCGCCGACGCGGCCACAACGAGGGCGACGACCCGTCGATGACGCAGCCGCTCATGTACAGCCTCATCGAGGCGAAGCGCTCCGTCCGCAAGCTCTACACCGAGGCGCTCGTCGGGCGTGGCGACATCACCGAGGAGGAGTACGAGGCCGCGCACCGCGACTTCCAGGACCGCCTCGAACGCGCCTTCATGGAGACGCACGCCGAGCAGACCTCGCCGACGCCGATCCCGACCGAGGTCCTCGACGAGGACGGCTACTCCGGCGAACTCGAGACGACCGGCGTCTCCGAGGGCGTCGTGCAGCTCATCGGCGACGCGTTCAACAACAAGCCCGCCGGGTTCACCGTGCACCCGAAGGTGCAGCAGCTCCTCGAGAAGCGACTCGACATGAGCCGCAACGGCAACATCGACTGGGGCTTCGGAGAACTGCTCGCGCTCGGCTCGGTGCTCATCGAGGGCACCCCGGTGCGGATGTCCGGACAGGACTCCCGCCGCGGCACCTTCGTGCAGCGCCACGCCGTCCTCCACGACCGGGTCAACGGCCAGGAGTGGTTGCCGCTCGCGAACCTCAGCGACAACCAGGCCCGCTTCTGGATCTACGACTCGCTCCTCAGCGAGTACGCGGTCATGGGCTTCGAGTACGGCTACTCGGTCGAACGCGCCGACGCGCTCGTGTTGTGGGAGGCGCAGTTCGGCGACTTCACCAACGGCGCGCAGACGATCATCGACGAGTTCATCTCCTCCGCCGAGCAGAAGTGGTCGCAGCGGTCGAGTGTCACGCTCCTCCTCCCCCACGGCTACGAGGGCCAGGGCCCCGACCACTCGTCCGCGCGGATCGAGCGGTTCCTGCAGCTCTGCGCCGAGGACAACATGACCGTCGCACGGCCGTCGACCCCCGCGTCGTACTTCCACCTGCTGCGTCGCCAGGCGTACGCCCGCCCGCGTCGGCCGCTCGTGGTCTTCACCCCGAAGGCGATGCTGCGTCTGCGTGGCGCGACCAGCCCGGTGGCTGACTTCACCTCCGGCCGCTTCGAGCCGGTGATCGACGACGCACGGATCACCGACAAGGCCGCGGTCAAGCGGGTGCTCCTGCACTCCGGGAAGATCCACTACGACCTCCTCAGCGAGCTGCAGAAGCAGCCGAACGACGAGATCGCCCTCGTCCGCGTCGAGCAGTTCTACCCGGTCCCGGTGGCAGAGCTGAACGCCGTGGTCGCGCAGTACCCGAACGCCGAACTGGTGTGGGTCCAGGACGAGCCGGAGAACCAGGGCGCGTGGCCGTTCATCTGCCTGGAGGCTGCCAAGCACCTCGAGGGTCGGACGATCCGCAACGTGTCGCGCACCGCGTCCGCATCCCCAGCCACGGGTTCGGCGAAGCGTCACGCCGCCGAGCAGGCGGAGCTCCTCCGCACCGCGCTGGCGCTCTGACCCCAGCAGCACGACCGACGACGACCGCCTGTTCCGACAGGCGGTCGTCGTCGTCTGCGTCGTCGTCCGGACGCGGGTGGTCAGCACGGCGACAGCGATCCGTGAGTGGGCGGTGAGCCACCGCCAATAGGCTGACGCCATGGACTTCGCATTCCTCGCCGTCGTCGCGGTGGTGACCATCGTCGCGGTGGCCCGCTTCGCGAACAAGCTGCGCGTGGCAGCCCCGCTCATCCTCGTCCTGGTCGGGCTCGCCCTCAGCTATCTGCCGTTCGTGCCGGACGTCGAGGTCAAGCCGGAGTGGATCCTCGCCGGCGTGCTGCCACCGCTCCTCTATTCGGCCGCCGTCAACGTGCCCCTGGTCGACTTCCGCCGCAACCTCAAAGCGATCTCCGGGCTCTCGGTCGTCCTCGTCGTCGTGTCGTCGGTCCTCATCGGCTGGATCCTGTCGACGATCCTCCCCGACCTGAGCCTGGCCGCCGGCATCGCCCTCGGCGCCGTCGTCAGCCCGACCGACGCGGTCGCCGCGACCTCCATCGGCAAGCGGCTGGGCATGCCGTCGCGCCTCGTGAGCGTCCTCGAGGGCGAGAGCCTCGTGAACGACGCCTCGGCCCTCGTCCTCCTGCGCTCCGCCATCGCCGCGACCGCCGGCACGGTCTCGTTGTGGGGCGTCCTGGGCGACTTCGCCTACGCCGTGGCGCTCGCGATCGCGATCGGGATCGTCGTCGGGTTCATCACGGTCCGGATCCGGTCCCGCTTGGGCGACCCCGTCCTGACGACGGTCATCTCCTTCGCCGTGCCGTTCATCGCGTATCTGCCCGCCGAGCACTTCCACGCATCGGGCGTCCTGTCGGTCGTCGTCGCCGGACTGTACACCGGGCATCAGAGCGCCAAGTACTTCACCGCCCAGGACCGCATCAGCGAGCGCATCAACTGGCGGACGACGCAGTTCCTCCTCGAGAACGGGGTGTTCCTGCTCATGGGGCTCGAGCTCGAGGCCATCGTCTCGCAGGTGGAGCAGGACGACCTCGGCATCTGGTCGTCGATCGGCCTCGGGTTGCTGACCGCCATCACCCTCATCGTCGTCCGCATCGTGTTCGTCGGCGTCCTCGTCTGGTCGTTGCGACGCGACGAACGGGAGGCCCTTGCCCGGCGGCCGAGACTGGAGCAGGTCTCCGCACGCCTCGAGGAGCATCCGACGGAGAACGCGCGTTCGGCCAAGCGCAAGGCCGCCTTCTCGAGGTCGATCGCCCGGCGGAGCGCCGACCTGGACTTCCTGCAACGCGAGGGACTCGGGTGGCGGGGTGGCGCGGTGCTCGCCTGGGCGGGGATGCGCGGCGTCGTCACGATCGCCGCCGCGCAGTCGCTCCCGCTCGACACCCCGTATCGGGCGGAGTTGGTGCTCATCGCGTTCACGGTCGCGATCGTCACCCTCCTGCTCCAGGGCGGTTCCCTCCCGCTCGTCATCCGGCTGACCCGGGTCGGCGGGACGGACGAGCAGGCGGCGATGGCGGAACTGGCCGGGCTCGTCGAGGAGATCTCGACCGTCGGTGTGGCCGCCCTCGACGACCCGCAGCTGCGAACGGACGGCGGGGAGCCGTTCGACTCCGCGGTCGTCGACCGGGTACGCACGAGCAGCCTCATCCGCGTCGAGTCGGCGGCGGAACGCACCGATGCCGGCGTGGGTCCGCACGAGCAGTTCCGACAGCTGCGACGCCGAGTGCTCGACGCCGAACGCGATGCGCTCCTCGATGCGCGGGCGACCGGCAGCTACTCCTCCGAGGTGCTGGCGAAGGCGCAGCGGATGCTGGACGTCGAGGAGTCACGCCTCGACGGCGCCGGCTGATGCGGTCGGTCCGTCGTCAGGCGCTCTCGTGGGTGGCCTGGGTGGCCCGCAGCGACGCCAGGACCTGGTTCTTCAGGTCTTCGGGTGCCGTCTCCTTGCACGCCCGCTGCACGGCCTCGGTCAGGGTCTGGGCGACGAGCGCCTCGTTCTGACACTCCGGGCAGTTCGCGAGGTGCTCGCGGATGTCGGCCGCTTCGGTCGTGCACACCTCGTGACGGAGGTACTCCTCGAGGTCCTTCTTGGCCTTGTCGCAGCCGCAGTCGCTCATTTCTTGCTCCCCTGCTTCGTCACGGTGAACCCCCGGGACTCGGCGTAGTCGGCCAACAGGTCGCGCAGGAGTCGTCGGCCACGGTGCAGACGACTCATCACGGTCCCGATGGGCGTTTTCATGATGTCGGCGATCTCCTGGTAGGCGAAGCCCTCCACGTCGGCGAGGTACACCGCGAGGCGGAAGTCCTCCGGGATGGCCTGCAACGCGTTCTTCACGTCGCTGTCCGGCAGGTGATCGATCGCTTCGGCCTCGGCGGAGCGGCTGGAGGTGGCGCTGATCGACTCGGCGCCGCCCAACTGCCAGTCCTCGAGGTCGTCGATGGTGCCCTGGTACGGCTCGCGCTGCTTCTTCCGATACGTGTTGATGTACGTGTTCGTGAGGATGCGGTAGAGCCACGCCTTGAGGTTGGTGCCCTGTTCGAACTGCGCGAACGCGGCGAAGGCCTTCACGAACGTCTCCTGGACGAGGTCCTGAGCGTCCGACGGGTTCTTCGTCATGCGCATGGCAGCGCCGTACAACTGATCGATGAACGGCAGTGCCTGTGCTTCGAACAGTGATCGGGGGTCCGGCTCGGCCGGAAGGGCTTCTGGGTCGACGGAGGTCATCACCGGCCAGTCTACGGCCAGCGCCAGACGGCCGTGATCGGCCTCCGTCACCGGTCGTTCCAGTACCGCTGTGGACATCCGCTCCTCCTTCTGCTCTCGACCCCGACTACTGTTGGAACCAATGTTGACCAATCCGTATTCCGCACCAGATTTCGACGTGTACGGCGATGCCGAGCCCGAGCACGACGACGCAGCCTGGCCGGCGCCCGTCGCGGGCGGTCCGGTCGATGCGACCGTCTCGCTCCCGGGCTCGAAGTCGCTCACGAACCGCGAGCTCGTCCTGGCCGCTCTGGCCGACGGGCCCTCCCTCCTGCGCGCCCCGCTCCACTCGATGGACAGCGCCAACATGGTCGAGGCGCTGCGCGCACTCGGGACCACCATCGTCGAGCGACCGGCGTCGGGCGCGTTCGGCAAGGACTGGCTCGTCACGCCGGGCGAGCTGTTCGGCAGCACGACCGTCGAGTGCGGGCTCGCCGGCACCGTCATGCGGTTCGTCCCGCCGCTGGCCGCCCTCGCGCTCGGGCCGACCGTGTTCGACGCCGACCCTTCGGCCAGGAACCGGCCGATGGCCACCATGATCGGCTCGCTCCAGGCGCTCGGCGTCGACATCAGCGACGACGGCCGGAAGGCGCTCCCCTTCACGGTGCACGGCACGGGCACGGTGACGGGTGGCAAGCTCACGATCGACGCGTCGTCGTCGAGCCAGTTCGTGTCCGGCCTCCTGCTGGCCGCAGCCCGCTTCGAGCAGGGCCTCCACCTCGTCCACGAGGGCGAGCGTCTGCCGAGCCTGCCGCACATCGAGATGACCATCGCAGCCCTCGCGGCCCGCGGGGTCACCGTGGAACAGCCCTCCGTCGGTGAGTGGGTCGTCGCCCCCGGCACGATCGCCGCGCTCGACGTCGACCTCGAGCCCGACCTCTCCAACGCCGCACCGTTCCTCGCAGCGGCGCTCGTCACCGGCGGAAGCGTCACGCTCCGCGGCTGGCCCACCTCCACCACCCAGGTCGGTGCCGACCTGGCGGACCTCCTGCCCCGCTTCGGCGCGACGGTCACCCTGGACGGCGATCGCCTCACCGTCACCGGCGGCGAGCGGATCACCGCGGTCGACCTCGACCTGACCACCGGCGGTGAGCTCGCGCCCGCCCTCACCGCGCTCGCGGCACTCGCGGACGGACCGTCGACCATCACAGGCATCGGGCACATCCGTCACCACGAGACCGACCGCCTCGCGGCCCTCGCGACGGAGATCAACAAGCTCGGTGGTGCTGTCACGGAGCTGCCGGACGGTCTCCGCATCGAGCCGCGCCCCCTCCACGGCGGCGAGTGGTCGAGCTACCACGACCACCGCATGGCGACCACGGGAGCGATCCTCGGTCTCGTCGTGCCCGGGGTCACCATCGAGAACGTCGCCACGACCGCGAAGACGCTCCCACAGTTCACCGAACTGTGGCACGCGATGCTCGGGGGCTGAGCCGATGAGCTGGTGGGACGACGGCGTCGACGACGACGAGCCGGAACTCGACGAGTCGAGCATCAGGATGCGGCCGAACCCGAAGGCGAACCGCCCACGGACGAAGACGCGGCCCGAGCACCTCGATGCGCTGACCGCCCGCGTCCTCGCGGTCGACCGCGGTCGCTACACCGTGCTCCTCGACGAAGGCACGCCCGAGGAGCGCGTCCTGACGTCGACACGCGCTCGTGAACTCCGCAAGCAGGCCATCGTGACAGGCGACCGGGTCGATGTCGTCGGCGACACCTCGGGTGCCGAGGGCACGCTGTCGCGCATCGTGCGGATCGTGCCGCGCACGACGCTGCTCCGCCGGAGTGGCGACGACACCGACGCCATGGAGCGCGTCGTCGTCGCCAACGCCGATCAGATGCTCATCGTCGTGGCTGCGGCGAACCCCGAACCACGGGCCCGCCTCGTCGACCGCTACCTCGTCGCCGCCTACGACGCGGGGATCACCCCGATCCTCTGCATCACGAAGACGGACCTCCAGGACCCCGACGAGTTCCTCGCGAACTTCGCCGGGCTCGGCCTGCGCGTGTTCCGCAGCCGGGAGGACGACGTCCCCTGGCCGAGATCACCGAGGCCCTCATCGGCCATGACACGGTCTTCGTCGGCCACTCGGGCGTCGGCAAGTCCACCCTCGTGAACGCCCTCGTCCCGACCGCTGAGCGCGCCACAGGGCATGTGAACGTCGTCACCGGGCGTGGCCGCCACACCTCCTCGTCGACCGTCTCGCTGCGCATCGAGGCGCCCGGAGGATCCGGGTGGGTCATCGACACCCCGGGCGTCCGCTCGTTCGGTCTCGGACACGTCGACACCGCCAACATCCTGAAGTCGTTCACCGACCTCGCCGAGATCGCGCTCGAGTGCCCACGCGGCTGCACCCATCTGCCCGACGCCCCCGACTGCGCGATCATCGAGGCCGTCGCCGAGGGACGGCTCGGAGAGAACGGCCCCGCACGCCTCGACTCGCTCCAGCGGCTGCTGGGGACCTTCGCGACGATCAAAGCCGACCAGTACTCCTGACTAGGCTTGGGGTATGCCTGAACCCCTCCGTCTGTCCGCCGGCGACCCGGCCCCCGCGTTCACCCTCACCGACCAGGACGGCACCAGCGTGTCCCTGTCCGACTTCGCCGGACGACGGGTGATCCTCTACTTCTACCCCGCCGCGATGACGCCCGGCTGCACCACCCAGGCGTGCGACTTCCGCGACAACCTCGCATCGCTCGGCGGTGCCGGGTACGTGGTGCTCGGCGTCTCGAAGGACTCCGTCGAGAAGCTCAAGGCCTTCCAGGAGGAGGACGGGCTCACGTTCCCGCTCCTCAGCGACCCGGAGCTGACGGTCCACCAGGCGTACGGAGCCTACGGTGAGAAGAACTCGTACGGACGCATCGTCACGGGGGTCCTCCGCTCGACGTTCGTCATCGACGAGACGGGCACCCTCACCCTCGCCCGGTACAACGTCAAGGCCACCGGCCACGTGAAGAGCCTCCGCAAGGCCCTCGGCCTCGACGCCTGACGCGTCGCTGCTGGACCATCACGACCGACGCGTCGCGCTCAGATCTCGCGTCGGGTCACGGCGGCGACCGCCGGCGTGAACAGGAGACCGAGGACGGCCAGCGACGGCAACAGCAGGAACCACCCGATCGCGGGTTGCGCGAAGGCCCCCTGGAACGCGCCGACGGCGACGGCGATCTGCACGAGCTGCCAGGTGACCGCTCCCCCGCGGATCCAGCTCCGTCCGCGGATCGCGCCGAGGGCGAGCGCCGTGACGAACGCCGTGGCGATGAGCAGGATGACGAAGATCGCCAGTGCGCTCGTGAACGAGGCCGGCGTCGCCGCGACCAGCTCGAAGAGGAACCACGCCGAGAGCCCGATCATGAGCAGCGCCTCTGCGACGAGCAGGACGATGAAGGCCAGCACCGCGGGCTGACGATGCCTCCCTGGGTTCGGAGCGGAGGCGGCGTTTCGATCGGTACTCACAGGGTTCACCCAAACTTGACTATTGATTTGCTCTTACCGATATGAAACCATGTTTGAGGCCGACATGAGGTCCACGAGGGTGTGGACAGATCCCGAATCCCGGACGATCATCCCCCTCGCATTTCGGCTTTCGCTTCCCGAGACCCCTCACTCGGTTGAAGAAATCTCACCATGCAATAAAAGGAGCTCCCCTATGGATTGGCGCGATAAAGCTGCCTGCCTGACCGTCGACCCGGAATTGTTCTTCCCGGTCGGGAACACCGGTCCGGCGGTCGATCAGATCGACAAGGCGAAGGCCGTGTGCGCCACCTGCAGTGTCACGGAGCTGTGCCTCCAGTACGCGCTCGAGACCGGCCAGGACTCCGGTGTGTGGGGCGGCCTCAGCGAAGACGAGCGTCGCGCCCTCAAGCGTCGCGCGGCTCGCGCACGCCGCGCCTCCTAGTCGCAGACGAGAACCCCGGGTGCCGAACGGCCCCGGGGTTCTCGCATGTCTGCGGCCGTTCGCGACGGCCCAGGACCTCAGCTCTTGGCGACCCAGCGCATCGGGATCGCGATCGTGACCTCGGTTCCGCTCCCCATGAGCGTGTGCCAGTCGATCGTCCCGCCCAGTTCACCCTGGATGAGCGTCCGCACGATCTGGGTGCCGAGACCTGACCCGACCTTCCCCTCCGGGAGCCCCACGCCGTTGTCGCGGACCTGCACGCTCAGCAGCTCGTCCGTGCGGTCGGCCGTGATCTCCACGTCGCCGTCGCGGCCATTGAGGCCGTGCTCCACCGCGTTGGTGACGAGTTCGGTGAGCGCGAGGGCGAGTGGCGTCGCGTACTCGCTCGGGAGCACGCCGAACGATCCGGAGGACTTCGGGCGGACCGTGGTGTTGTGCGAGCTCGCCACTTCGGCGATGAGCAGGAGCACGCGCTCGAAGACCTCGTCGAAGTCGACGTTCTGATTGAGCCCCTCGGACAGCGTGTCGTGTACGACCGCGATGGCGGCCACGCGTCGCATGGCCTGCGTGAGGGCGTCGTGGGCGTCCTCCGAGTGCGTCCGCCTGGCCTGGATCCGCAGGAGCGACGCGACCGTCTGGAGGTTGTTCTTCACCCGGTGGTGGATCTCGCGGATCGTCGCGTCCTTGGTGATGAGTTCCTGCTCCTGGTGACGCAGTTCGCTGACGTCGCGGCAGAGCACGATCGCGCCGACCCGCTCGCCGCGGCTCCGCAACGGGATCGCCCGGAGGGAGACCGTCACGCCCTTGTCCTCGATGTCGGTCCGCCACGGCGCCCGACCGGTGACGACGAGTGGCAGGGACTCGTCGACGGTGACGGTCCCCGTCCCGGAGAGCAGATGGGTCGTGACGTCCGCGAGCGACTCGCCCTCGAGTTCCTCGGCGAATCCGATCCGATTGAAGGCCGAGAGCGCGTTGGGGCTGGCGAAGGTGACGGTACCGTCGACATCGAGACGGATCAGGCCGTCGCTCGCGCGCGGCGCGCCCCGGCGCGGTCCGGTCGGCGCTCCGAGATCCGGGAAGTCGCCAACCGCGATCATCTCGAACAGGTCGCTCGCGCAGTCGTTGAAGGTGAGTTCCTGGCGGCTGGGCGTGCGAGCCTCACCGAGATTGGTGTGGCGGGTGATGACTGCGATCGGTCCGTCGGCATTGGTCGTCTCGGTCGGAGATATCCGGCGGGCGACGGGTACGGCCCGAACCCTGGTCGGGGTCTCCTCATACCAGTCCGGTGCGGACGACTCGATGATCCGTCCGCTCTCGAAACAGTCGGTGACCTGCTTGCGCCATTCCTGCTTGATGGATTGACCCACGAAGTCGCGATAGAAGAGTGTCGCGGCACTCGACGGACGTGAATGCGCGACCGCTATGAAACTGCCGGAATCGGTCGGTACCCAGATGACGATATCGGCGAACGCCAGATCCGCGAGGAGTTGGCTGTCCGCGAGCAGCATGTGCAGCCACTCCACGTCGGCCGCACTGGAGCGGCCCTGGGCGAGAACGAGATCACTGAGCGTCGACACGATTCCAGTCTAGGCTCGGCCGGCCGACACCGAGTGCGCCGGGCGTGCCCCGACGACCACTGGTAGGGCAGGCATGGAACGGCGACGGCGCTCAGCGGCCCGTGGGGGCCACTGAGCGCCGTCGCCGGACGCGATGCGTCAGTTGGCTGCGCGGTAGGCGTCCTGGACCGCCTGGGGGATGCGTCCGCGCGACGACACGGCGTGCCCGTTCTTCGCGGCCCACTCGCGGATCGCAGCGAGGTTCTCGGCGCTGTTGCGGGTGCTGGTGCTCGAGGTGCGGCGCCCACGCTTGACCGGGCGTCCGGCTCCGATGTAGGGCTTCAGCGACTCGCGGAGGTTCTTCGCATTGTCTGCACCGAGATCGATCTCGTATTCGGTTCCGTCGATCGCGAACCGGACGGTCTCTCCTGCACCGGAAGCGAGTTCACTGCCGTCGAGATCGTCGATGTATGTGGTGATGACTTTCTGAGCCATGGGGGGTCCTCCTGAAGATATCCGTGGTGAGTCCGACGGTTATCCGATCATATCGAAAACCACGAAGCGAATCTGAATACCGACACGATACCGGAGTAATTCATCACCCAACGGATAACGATGCGTCAGAGAAGAATGCAGATGCATATATCGGCGAGCAAATGCATATTCGGTTGATCACCCAATTGTATTGAGTGACTCCGTCGAGACTATTCCGCTCGGCGTGACCGACTCCGCGCACGACGCCCACGTGCTCCACCCGACGAGCGCCGCGAGCGGTCCCGCACCGGCGCCGGCTCCTGGTCGAGGACGGTGGACACGAACCGCCGCAACGCGACGGGAAGCGCCCCGCGCGGGGCCTGGTCGCGGAGGGTCCTCCCCGCGATCACCGCGGCGTCCACCACCCGTTGGTCCTCCGGCAGGAGCGCGGCCGCCTCGATCCCGCCGAAGCGGGAGAGCGTGGACGCCAGCTGACCGGCCGGGCCGGTACCGAGCGCGACGCCACGCAGCCGGTTCACCACCACCGAGATGCGCGACGGGTCGACGAGTTCGACGAGTTCCGCGTGCCCGCGGAGCAGCCTCGTGACCCCGACCGGGTCGGCCGCACCGACCTCCACCACCCGGTCCGCGGAGCCGAGGACGGCGAACGCCGCCCCGTTCCGTCTGGGCGCGAACAGGTCGCTCGAGATCTCCTCGTCCGCCTCCAGGCAGAACGCCGTGTCGATCACGATGTCGTCCATCCACGCCCGGCACCGTTCGATGGTTGTCGCGACGCGCTCCGTCGACAGTTCCGTCCAGCGTGCCGCACGGGAGATGCCGGTCAGGACCCGGAACGCGCCGGACGGCGACGGATGGACGACCGCGATCCGCTCGAGCTGCTCGATGTCGAGCGCCCCACTTCCGGCCAATCGGCAGGCCGCGGCGAACCCGGGCGCCTCGTCGAGAAGGCCGAGCATGGCCGCGACGGATGACCCGTAGGTGTCCGCGTCGATGAGGACGACCCGGCGTCCGCGCGCGGCGAGTTCGCTGGCGATGCCCGCGGCGACGGTGGTCGTGCCGGGCGACCCGGCCGCGCCCCACACCGCGATGACCCGCCCGGCGGCCTGGGCGGCCGGACGAGGGCTGTCGCCGCCGAGGTCGAGCGGCGCGATGCTCCGATCGAGCTCCTCGGGATCGACCGGCAGGAGGACGATGTCGACCAGACCGAGCCCAGCTGCATGGCGTCGTTCGGACTCGCCGGACGCGAGGGCCACGACCCTCGTGCCCACGCGGTCCGCGAGGTCGATGAGTTCGGCGCGTAGGCGGTCGGCCCCGGGTGACACGAGCAGCACGTCGACGGGCGTCCCGGCACCGATGCGCTCGTCGAGTTCGGCGCCGTCGTGACAGCGCCAGGCGACGCGGTGTCCGAGGTCGAGCATCGTCGCGAGGATCTCTCCCTCGACCCGCGGATCGAGGGCGAGTCCGACGCGCAGCATCAGCGTTCGCCGGGCTCGGTGGGGACCACGGACAGGAGGTGCGCCGCCGCCGTCGCCGAGAGCACCGTCGCGACGGCCGAGCGTGGGACCGCGAGCTCGAGCGCGACCGAGCCGCGGCCGGACAGGAGCCCTTCGTCCTCGCCGACCCGGACGACCGTCGCGGCCGAGACCAGCACCTCCGGCACTCCGTACCCGTCGCCGTCCGGCGCGGCCGCCCAGAGGTCGACGACGGTTCCCGGCACGATGTCGGCGCCGAGCCGTCCGGCCGGTTCGACGACGAGCGTGGTCACGCCGACGGCGCTCGCCTCGCCGAGCGCGTCGAGCGGCACGAGCTCCCCCGCAGCGATCGTCCGCGTGACGACGGTTCCCGACGGCGGTGCCGCTCCGGCTCCGAGGTATCCGCTTTCGACCGATCCCAAACGTGCGTCGATCACCTGGAGTGAGGAGCGGTCGAGCCGCGTTCCGGGCGTCAGCGTCTCGGAGGCCGCATACACCGGGGTCGTCCGGCTCGAGGTCGTGACGAGCCACCACACCCCCAGGATCGACGCGACCACCAGCATGAGGCCCACGAGAAAGCGTGGGTCCACCCAGATGCGCGACCGGGACACCTGCCGTCCGCCGACACCATGACGCAGTCCGGTGAGACGGTCGCTCATCCGCTCGCCGCCGTCGCTTCGCGCTCCTCCCGATTCCGATCCGTGTCCCCGCTCGCTTCCCCGCACCGTCTCCTCCTTCATGGGCACCCCGCGCGCCACCTCCGGTCCCATGCTGCCCGGGCTCCGGACATCGCGCCGAAGTTATCCACAGCCCGGCGGACGATGCTCGCGCGAGAGGATAATCGAGGAATGGAATCGCAGCGCGATGCGGCCCCGCTCGGTCGCTTCCTCACCGTCGCCGACACGGCCGAGGTCTTGAACGTCTCGGCCCAGCACGTGGCCGAGCTCATCTCGAGCGGTGAGCTGCCCGCCATCCGGATCGGGCGCAGCGGACCGTGGCGCATCGAGTTCCCGGCACTCGAAGCCTTCATCAGCGGTCAGTACGAAGAGGCACGTCGTGCAGGCCTCTGGCATCAGGCCCAGCTCACTGAACTCGCCGAGTTCTCCGGCGCGCCGATACTCCGGCCCGTGCCACCCCTCGGCTGAGCCCCGACCCTGGCAGGCGCCCGACTCCACGCCTCAGTCAGCCCGCTCGACGATGAGGACCTCCGAAAGCACGACGACGCGGATCTGCTCGACGCTCCGGCTGCGGCGCGGCGACCCCGGCTCGTGGACGGCCAGATCCAGATGGTCGCGGCCCACCCGGTCGATCGTGCCCGCCCAGCTCCCCGTCCGGGTCCGAACGACCACTGCAGCACGGCGCCGGCACAGATCACGGAGCAGGAACGAGACGGTCAGGCGGTCGAGCAGTTGCGGTTCGCGGACCACGACGTCGTCGAGACTCCAATCGATCTGGGTCTGGGTCATGGCGACCGCCGCGATGGCATCGAGCGGGACGACGACCTCCCGGCCGTCCTGGGTACCGGAATCGGCCTGCAACCAGTCCTTCCCGATGCTCCGGACCCGCAGCCGCCAGGTCGTCCCGTCGACGAGTTCGACGACGAGCGGTCCTGGTGCACTGGCATCGGCGCAGAGGGCGACCAGCCGCTCGCGAAGGGTGAGACGCCCACGCCGAAGCCGCTCGGCCTCGATGCGGACGGCGTCGTCGTCGACGGCGAGCTCATCGTCGAGCTGACCGGCGAGATCGTCGAACAGGCTGTCCCAGCGCATACGCCGACGGTAGTGCGCCGAGCGCGGCCGCGTCCTGCGTTCTCCACAGACCTCTGGTCCTCGACACGGGTGAACTGACATGATGAGTGTGACATGTCAGATTCTGGTCGCCCGACTCGCGGCGGCCTCGCACCCCTCGGAGGCCCTATGAGCACCGCTGCCCGGCACGACGACGACGAGCCCGAAGCACGCACGGCTCGCCTCCGGCCGGCGCCTCCGCTCCCCGAGCGACGCACGCCGGAGGTGCGGGCGGCCGCGCGCACCGGTGCGGACGACTACTTCGCGCCCCAACCGGCGCCCCGAGCCGAACTCCCTGATCCGCGACCGCTGCTCGAGAACCTCACACGGAGCGTGATCGAGGTGATCGCCGGAGCCCGGGACCTCACGCAGCTCGCGCGGTGGATCACCGCCGACGTGCACACCGTCCTGCTGAAGCGCGTGATCCTCGCCGAACGGGCACGGCGCGTCCGCGGCGTCCCGGGCACCGTCCCGGTCGTCTCCATCGGCACCGTGACCATCTCCGAGCCACGCGACGGCGTCGTCGAGTCCGTGGTCATCGTCCACGGACGAGCGCGGTCCCGAGCCGTGGCCATCCGCCTGGAGGGCTTGGACGGCCGCTGGCGGGCGACCTCGGTGAGCGTACTCTGACCGCCGCTGCACATCCGCCCGCACCCGACAGACGGGAGCCCTCCGAACCGATGTCACCATGGTCCGGAGGGCTCCCGTTCGTGCCGGCGTGGGCTTACTTCTTCTTGCCCTGCTTGCGACGGTCCGAACGGTTGCTCGGAGCAGCCGCAGGCGCCTCGGACTGCTGACCGAAGGCCCCACGCGACGCCTTCGCGGCCGGGGCGGCCTTCGTGGCGGGAGCCGCATCACCGGCGGGACGGTTCGTCTGCTGGAGACGCTGTGCGCGTTCGGTGGCCGCCTTCTCGATCTGCCCGCGCTGGTTGCGGACCTCGACCCCACCCTGCTCGCTCGGAGCGGAGTAGCTGAGCTTCTCGGTGTCGGGGGTCTCCTGTGTCAGGCCCTTGGCCGTGATCGCCGGTGCAGCGGTGCCCGCATCGACCTCGCCGGCGACCTCGACCTCAAGGTTGAAGAGGAAGCCGACGCTCTCCTCGCGGATCTGTCCCATCATCTGCTGGAACATCGCGTAGCCCTCACGCTGGTACTCGACCAGCGGGTCGCGCTGCGCCATGGCCCGGAGACCGATGCCGTCCTTCAGGTAGTCCATCTCGTACAGGTGGTCGCGCCAGCGGCGGTCGATCACCTGGAGGACGACGCGGCGCTCGAGCTCGCGCATCGCCGGGGCACCGAGCGACTCCTCGCGGTTGGTGTACGCGAGCTTGGCGTCGGAGAGGATCTCGCGGCGCATGAAGTCGCGGTTGATCCGCCCCTTCGTCCCGGCCTCCTGGACGACCTCGTCGATCGTCAGGCCGACGGGGTAGAGCGTCTTCAGTTCGGCCCAGAGTGCATCGAAGTCCCAGTCGTCGCCGTTGCCCTCGCCGGTGTGCTCGTCGAGGACGTCGTCGACCACGCTCTCCAGGAACTGCTGTGCACGATCGTGGAGGTCGTCGCCCTCGAGGATGTGGCGGCGGTCGGAGTAGATCGCCTCACGCTGCCGGTTGAGGACGTCGTCGTACTTGAGCACGTTCTTGCGGATCTCCGCGTTCCGCGCCTCGACCTGCGACTGGGCGCTGCGGATCGCGCGGCTCACGATCTTCGACTCGATCGCGAGGTCGTCCGGCACGTTCTGGCGCCCCATGAGACTCTCCGCGGCTCCGGCGTTGAAGAGGCGCATGAGGTCGTCGGTGAGGGACAGGTAGAACCGGCTCTCACCCGGGTCGCCCTGACGACCGGAGCGACCGCGCAGCTGGTTGTCGATGCGGCGCGACTCGTGGCGCTCGGTACCGAGGACGTAGAGTCCGCCGGCGTCGATGACCTTGTCGGCCTCCTCCTTGACCGCGGCCTTCACCTCGGTGAAGACCTCGTCCCACGCGGCCTCGTACTCCTCGGGGGTGTCGATCGGGCTGAGCCCCTTGGCGTTCATCTCGGCGACGGCGAGGAACTCGGCGTTGCCGCCGAGCATGATGTCGGTTCCACGACCGGCCATGTTGGTGGCGACGGTGACCGAGCCGAGTCGACCGGCCTGGGCGATGATCGCGGCCTCACGCGCGTGGTTCTTCGCGTTGAGGACCTCGTGCTTGACGCCCTTCTTGGCGAGGAGCCTCGAGAGGTACTCGCTCTTCTCGACGCTCGTCGTGCCCACGAGGACCGGCTGGCCCTGCTCGTGGCGCTCGACGATGTCCTCGACGACCTGCGCGAACTTCGCCTCCTCGTTCTTGTAGACGAGGTCGGACTGGTCGATGCGCTGCATCGGGCGGTTGGTCGGGATCGGGACGACGCCGAGCTTGTACGTCGACATGAACTCCGCCGCCTCGGTCTCGGCCGTACCGGTCATGCCGGACAGCTTCTCGTAGAGACGGAAGTAGTTCTGGAGCGTCACGGTCGCGAGGGTCTGGTTCTCGGCCTGGACGGCGACGCCCTCCTTGGCCTCGATCGCCTGGTGGATGCCCTCGTTGTAGCGACGTCCGACCAGGATGCGGCCGGTGTGCTCATCGACGATGAGCACCTCGCCGTTCATCACGACGTAGTCCTTGTCCTTCTTGAAGAGCGCGCGGGCCTTGATGGCGTTGTTCAAGAAGGAGATGAGCGGGGTGTTCGCCGACTCGTAGAGGTTGTCGATGCCGAGGTAGTCCTCGACCTTCTCGATGCCGGGCTCGAGCACGCCGACGGTGCGCTTCTTCTCGTCGACCTCGAAGTCCTCACCGGGCTCGAGTCGCACCGCGAGCCGGGCGAACTCCTGGAACCAGCGGTTCGCCTCGCCGGAGGCCTTCCCGGAGATGATGAGCGGGGTCCGTGCCTCGTCGATGAGGATGGAGTCGACCTCGTCGACCACGGCGAAGAAGTGACCGCGCTGGACCATGTCCTTGGCTTGCCACGCCATGTTGTCGCGGAGGTAGTCGAACCCGAACTGGTTGTTCGTGCCGTAGGTGATGTCAGCCGCGTACTGCTCGCGGCGCTGCTCCGGCGTCTGACCCTCGACGATCACGCCGGTCGTCATGCCGAGCGCACGGAACACACGCCCCATGATCTCCGACTGGTACGACGCGAGGTAGTCGTTCACCGTGACGATGTGCACGCCCTTGCCGGCGATGGCGTTGAGGTAGGCCGGGAGGGTCGCGACGAGCGTCTTGCCCTCACCGGTCTTCATCTCGGCGATGTTGCCGAGATGCAGCGCGGCACCACCCATGATCTGGACGTCGAAGTGGCGCATGCCGATCGTGCGGCGTGCAGCTTCGCGCACCGCGGCGAACGCTTCGGGGAGGAGGTCGTCGAGGGTCTCGCCGTTCTCGAAGCGCTCGCGCAGCTCGACGGTCTCGCTCTTCAGCTCCTCGTCGCTCAACTCCGTGAAGTCGTCCTCGAGGGCATTGACCGCCTTCGTGAGGCTGGTCAGCTTCCGGAGGATGCGACCTTCGCCGACGCGAAGGATCTTCTCAAGTGGTGAGGCCACGAATTGCTCTCCATTACGTGTTCCTGATCTCCGTCCTGGTCGACTGACCGGGACGGACGGGGTGCACCAGAACGGGGCAGTCCTCTGAACATGTTAGCGGGGAGTCCCTTGAGTGGACGCTGTGTATCGAGGGGCGGACGGATGTCGACGGAGCGCCGCCGCAGCGCGGGACGGACGGGTCACTAGGCTGGCGACACCTACGGCGTAGGTATTTCCTGGAGGTTCGATGTCGGTCAAGCACGGTCTGCTCGCGATCCTCGCGCTCGGTGACGACTACGGGTACCGTCTGCGCGGTGAGTTCGACCGGCGGACCACGCCCGACACCCCGCTCAACGTCGGCCAGGCCTATGCGACCCTCGATCGCCTCGAGCGGGACGGGCTCGTCGAGCGCGCCGCCGTGGATGCGCAGGGGCATGTCTTCTACCGCATCACCGCCGACGGACGCGACGTCCTCGAACGCTGGTGGGCGTCACCCGTCACGGCGAGCGCCTCGCGCGACGAGCTCCCGAACAAGGTCGCCCTCGCGGCGTCACTCGACGGCGTCGACGTGTTCGGGGTCATCGCCGTCCAACGCGCGTGGGCGCTTGATCTCGTGCAGCAGCTCGACGAGGCCCTGTCGGCGCTCCCCTCGACGCCGCAGGGTGACATCGCGTGGATCGGGCTCGAAGCCAGACGGCGACGCTCCCTGGCCGAGCTCGACTGGCTCGAGGCGACCTCGGCACGCCTGCGGGTGCACGACGCCGTCTTCGAGGTCGGCACCGACATGCCACGACGCGGCCGCCCGGCGAACCGGGCGACCGCGTCGGTCGGGGTGCAGGACGCTAGTTCGAGCCGTCCTCGAGGCTGATCACGCCGTAGTCCCAGCCTTTGCGGCGGTACACGACGCTCGCCCGCTCCGACGAGGCGTCGATGAACAGGAAGAAGTCGTGGCCGACGAGTTCCATGCGGTCGACGGCGTCCTCGACGCTCATCCACTCCGCTGGGAACTCCTTCGTGCGGATGACGACGGGTGAGTACGCCTCCTGCTCCTCGTCCTCGTGGGTCAGCGTCGCGACGCTGCCGGTCGCGACCTGCTCGAGCAGCTCCGGCGCGGCAGGCGTGATGTCGACGCCGCTGAACCCCTCGCTGCTGGCGGCATGCAGGGAGGTGCGGTGCTTGCCGCGGTGCTCCTTCTTGCGGTCCTTCGAGCGGCGGACGCGCTCCAGCATCCGCGCGATCGCGAGATCGAAGGCCACGTACTTGTCGGAGCCGGTCGACTCCGCACGGACCAACGGGCCGGGGCCGACGAGCGTCAGCTCGACGCGGTCCTCGCCCTTGCGTCCGTTGGCGTCGTGATGGCGGGACACCTTGATGTCGAGCGACTGCGCCTGCTCGACCAGATGGGCGACCTTCTCCGCCTTCTCGGTCGCGTACTCGCGGAACCGATCGGTGATGCCGAGTCCAAGTCCGACGATGTTGATATCCACGTTCGACCTCCTCATCCGGCTGACCACCCGGTCCCGGGCGGTCCTTTCACGCCGTTCTGCAACCGTAGTGCCCGAGCCTGCGGAAGTCATCAGCGGTGTTCAGGGAACGTTCATCTACCGGCTTCGTGACCCGTCGTCCGTTCACGGTCCGACCCTGGCGAGGGCAACGACACCGACCACGAGACCACCGCCGTCGTGCATCGCCCGGACCGCTTCCCCGACGGTGGCGCCCGTCGTGACGACGTCCTCCACAAGCAGGAAGCGGCGCCCGTCGAGCCGCCGTGGCGCGACCAGGGCCCCGGCGAGGTTCTCCAGACGCTCCGCCCGGCCGAAGTCCCGCTGGTCGGCGGGCTCCCGCGCCCACCGCAGCGGGCGCGACGGTCTGGCGCCGAGCCGGCGCACGAGCTGCTCCACCGGGTGGAAGCCCCGATCGCGGGCGGCGCGTCGCCTGGCAGGGATCGTCGCGATCTCCGGTGAGACGCCGCCCATCGCCCGGCTCGTCTCGAGCACGGCGGACCGGAACGCCGGTTCGAGCGCGGCGGCCAGCGGTCGGACGAGGCCGGTCCGGGCATCCTCCTTGTAGGCGAGGAGGACGGCGCCGACGAACTCGTCGTATCGACGGGCGGCGAGACCGGGGGTGCCGTCCGCACCGGTCCACCGCACGAGGTCGGCGTCGTCATCGGAGGCCGCCGGCCGGACCAGACGCCCGTGGCAGTCGTCGCACAGCCCGCGGTCCGGCGCACCGCACCCGGCGCACGTGACCGGGACCAGGAGGGCCCACGCATCCAGGCAGGCTTCACGGGCATGAGCGAGGGGCGCAGGTCGACTCGACGAGGATCGCATCATCCGATGGTCGCGCCCACGCAGCGCGTCCGTAGGTGCACCGTCCGAGACGCAGACGGCTCCGGCACTCCGGACGCGCTGTGGAGCGCGCTCACTCAGTCGGGCGACCCCAGCTGGGTCGCGATGAACCGGACGTCGCCACCCGCCTCCTGCCAGCTCGACCCACGGGGCAACAGCAGCCGACCGTCACTCGTGAGGGCCCGCAGTTGCGTCGGTCCGTTGCCCCCGACCAGGTTCGTGACGTCCGCCAGCTTCGGTACGGGCGCGGAGCGGCCGCCGATCTGCTGCGTGACGATCGTCGTCCCGTCACCGCCGCCCAGCAGGACGGCGACGGTGATGTCGTCGACCCAGGTGACGGTCGTCGCCTCCGTGGACATCACGCGGAGCTCGACGGGGTCGCCGAGTCGCAACGGCGCGTTCCGGTCACCGCGGATGATCGCGGCGGCCACGAGCCGCGACTGCGTCCCGTCCCGGAGCAGCGCGACGAGGCGCGTACCCTCCCGGGACACCTGGATCGAATCGATCGTGGACGCGCCGGTCCAACTCGTCGCGACCTGCACCGTGCCACCCGCGGCGTCGTGCGCGAGCAGCGCGGACGGCGCCGCCGCCGGCACGGTCCAGGTGAAGCCGAACGGGTCCATCGTCGGCGGGAGGAGCCCCTGGCGGTTGTCGACGAGCCGGATGTCGCCGTCGGCCTGGATCACCGTGACACCGGCGGCGGAACGGACCGCTGCCTGGTCATGGTCGGCGGACAACACGGCCGCGTCGGCCCCGGCCGCCACGACCGCCGTCGAGATCCCCGGCACGGCCTCGAGCCGGTTCCCCGACGCGAAGCCGAACTCGTCCCCGCGCTGGACGAGCGCCCGGGGGTCGACCCGCGGTGCGGCCAGCGACAGCGGCGAGACCGTCTGCGTGGAGTTGCCGACGACGGTGATCGCGACGTTCGAGACGGCAGCGACCCCGCCGACGCTGCCCGACAGCTGCACGAGGCTGCTGCTCAGCTGGAGCTGCATCCGCTGGAGGGTGACCGCGTCCGCTTGCAGGGCCGGTTTGGTCAGGTCCACGCGCGCAGTCCCGGCCTCGACCGGAACGGCGTCGCTCGTGAGCGAGGTCCCCTCGGGGAACGCCGTCGCCACCGCGCCCTTCAACCATTCCGCCGGTCCGTCGAGCAACGCCCCGACGATCCTCGTCGCGGTCGACGCCCGCGAGGGGAACCAGCGCTGGTCGGGGACGAGTCGGGTGAAACTCGGGTCGAAATAGCTCAGGGAGTAGGCCGCGAAGACGTCGGCGAACGTCGAGGACTCGAGGACGATGCCCGGCGGAGCGGCCGCGATCCGCCACTCCCCCCGCACCTGCTCGAAGGAGTAGGTCCAGCTCAGCGGCGACGAGTTCCCCGATTCGCGGTACTCACCGCGGTCGTCGACCGCCGCAACGGGACTGACGGTGAGTTGCACCGTGTCGGCGACCGGGGCGAACGTGCGGCCGCCCTGGTCGATGGTCACTCCGGCGTCGGGATCCCAATCGGACCGGAGCGCCGGTGCGAGGAACTCCCGCGCGATCTCGTAGTTGTTCTGCGGGCTCGCGGCGGCGTCGATGAAGCCCCGGAGGATCTGCTCCGGCGTCGCCCCCTCGGCGGGGCCCGGCGCGATGAAGTTCACGTCGACGTCGCCGCCGTCCCCTCGACCGTGCCGCCGTCCTGCACGGAACCGCCCCGCGGGATGCCCACGCAGGCGCTGAGCACCACCACGAGGAGCATCGGCAGTGCCGCCGCAGCGATCCGACGTACTGCGGACCGGCGTCTCGGCGATCGTGCGGGTGCGGGGACGTCAGCCACGAGCATCCTCCTTGTCGTCGTCGGCCGATCGCACGGTCGGGAGTGAGCGCGTCGTCGGCGCGGTGAGCTCGTCGACGATGGACTCGATCGCATCGTCGGGCGGCAGGCTGATGGGCGAGCGGACGATCTCCGTCCCGGGCTCGCGTGGGATGGTGAGGCGGAAGGACGAGCCCGCGGCGGGCTCCGACCAGACCTCCAGCCACCCCTCGTGCAGGACCGCGTCCTCGAGGGAGATCGCGAGTCCGAGCCCGGTGCCGCCGATGGTGCGCTTGCGGGACGGGTCCGCCCGCCAGAAGCGGTCGAACACGCGCTCGGTGGCCTCACGCGTCATGCCCTGGCCGTAGTCGCGCACCGCGATCGCGACCGAGGACTCGTTGCTGTCCACCGACACCACGATCGGTTTGCCCTCGCCGTGCTCGATGGCGTTGCCGACGAGGTTGCGCACGATCCGCCGGATGCGCCGCGGGTCCATCGGGACCGCCGAGTAGCCACCCGGTGCGACGATCCGGAGGTCCGAACCCGTCGGCTCCGCGAGCGGGCGGAGCTCCTCCACGACCTCCTCCGCGAGATGGACGAGACTCGTCGGTTCCAGTTCGAGTTCGATGCTCCCGGCGTCGTACCGGCTGATCTCCAGCAGATCGGCCAGCAGGATCTCGAACCGCCCGACCTGGTCATGGAGGAGCTCGGCTGTCCGCTCGGTGGCCGGTGGGAAGGAGTCGCGCTGGTCGTAGAGCACGTCGCCGGCCAGGCGGATGGTCGTCAGGGGCGTGCGCAGCTCGTGCGAGACGTCCGACACGAACCGCTGCTGCACGAGCGAGAGCTCCGCGAGTTCCTTGATCTGCTTCTGCATGCTGGCGGCCATCCCGTTGAAGGAGCGGGCGAGGATGGCGAGCTCGTCCTCGCCCTTCTCGGGCATCCGCACGTCCAGGTCGCCGCCGGCGAGGCGTTGACTCGTCTCTGCGGCGAACCGGATCGGTGTCGCGACGAAGCGGACGATGAACCACGCGGCACCACCGACGAGGATCATGAGGCCGACGCCCGCGACGAAGAGGGTCCGTTGGACGAAGCCGAGCGTCTGCTCCGATTCGCTCAGGTCGTAGCCGAGGTAGATCTCGTAGGAGCCGGCGGTCGGCATCGAGACCTCCGAGCCGACGACGATGCCGGCCGTCGACGAGCCGTCGGCCGCGGTGAGGGTGACCGACTGCCACTGGAGCGTGTCCGGGTCGGCCCGGACCGCCGCGGTCAGCGCGTCGGAGATGACGCCGCCACCGAGCCCCGGGGACTCGAAGCCCGGCGGTGTGACCTGACTGAAGTCCTGGCCCGGAGCCCGGTAGGCGGCGATGAGGCTGCTGCCGGAGGTCGTCTGGAGATCGGTCCGCACGGTCCCCATGAGCTGCTGCAGGGCGACGCGCTCGCTGGCGTCGGACGCGTCGAGGATGCTCTGCGCGGACGCGATGGCACGACCGGAGCCTCCGAGCGCCTGCTGCAGTCGGGATTGGAAGAGGTCGTTGCCGATGCTGAACGAGAGGTAGGCGCCGGTCAGGAGGATGGCGAGGCCGGAGAGGCCGACCGTGATGGCGACCGTCCGGAACTGCAGCGAGCGCCGCCACTGCGAGCGCACCTGCTGCGGCCATCTCCGCCACAGCCGCCAGTCGGCCGCCCAGCCGGCGAGTCGGGAGGCCATGTCGGATCAGCCGGTGACCGCGCCGGCGCGGTATCCGACGCCACGCACCGTCATGACGATCTTCGGGTTGTCGGGGTCTTCCTCGACCTTGGCGCGGAGCCGCTGCACGTGGACGTTCACGAGCCGGGTGTCGGCCTTGTAGTGGTATCCCCAGACCTGTTCGAGCAACATCTCGCGAGTGAAGACCTGTTGTGGTTTGCTCGCCAGTGCGAGGAGGAGGTCGAACTCCAGCGGCGTGAGCCCGATGACCCCGTCGGCGCGACGGACCTCGTGGCCCGCGACGTCCACGGTGAGGTCGCCGATGCGGAGGGTCTCCGCGAGGTCGGCGGCCGGCGCGCGCAGCCGCGTGCGGATCCGGGCGACGAGCTCCTTCGGGTTGAACGGCTTCACCATGTAGTCGTCGGCGCCGGACTCGAGCCCCTTCACCACGTCCGCGGTGTCGGACTTCGCGGTCAGCATGATGACCGGGACGCCCGACTCCTGCCGGATCAGGCGGCACACCTCGATCCCGTCGATCCCGGGGAGCATGAGGTCGAGGAGGACGAGGTCGGGCTTGGTGTCGCGGAACGCCTGGAGCGCGCCGCCGCCGTCCGCACAGAACGACGGCTCGAAGCCCTCGGTGCGCAGCACGATGCCGATCATCTCGGCGAGTGCGGTGTCGTCGTCGACGACGAGAATGCGTGCGTTCATAGCTCCGTCTCGGGTGTGACCGGCCGGCCGCGCTGCCTGACCGGTGTCCTTACGTCTCGCCTCAGCGTAGTCGAAGTGTCCAGGAGAACCGCCGAACCGCCGGTCGCGGGCAGGCTCGGTGTGACAACATGGAGGGGTTCGAGACGGCGAGGGGGTGTTGCTGATGGACACGGAACAGCGAGCCGGGGGCGAGATGGGCGATCAGGATCCGAACCCGTGGGCGACGCCGCAGGGGCCACAGCAGCCGGTGGCGCCGGAGCAGGCGACACCGCAGCCGCTGCCACCGCAGCAGGGGTATCCACAGCAGCCCGGGTATCCGCCGCTGCCGCCGCAGGGAGCCCCACAGCAACCCGCGTATCCGCAGCAGCAGGGGTACCCGCAGCAGGGATACCCGCAGCAGCCCGGGTATCCGCCTCAGGCGACGTACCCCCAGCCGGTGTACGGCCAGCAGCCGTACCCGCAGCAGGTCCCGCCCCAGTACACCCAGCCGTATCAGCCGTACCCCCAGGCTCAGCAGCCCGGGTACGGGATTCCCTCCTCGGCGCCGACCGCCGCCTACGACGCGAACCCGTACGCGACCGGTGCGACCTGGGCCCCGGGTCCCCAGCAGGGATGGGCACCACCGCCGAAGCCGGGGCTCATCCCGCTCCGGCCGCTGTCCTTCAGCGACCTGTTCGGCGCCCCCTTCCTCGTGCTGCGACGCAACCCGAAGGCGACGTTCGGGAGCGCCCTGCTCCTGCAAGGTCTCACCGCCGTCCTCTCCCTCGTCATCGTCGGCCTCGTCACCTGGCTCTCGTTGAGCCGGCTGTCGCAAGCGGCCCCTGGCGAGGAGGACGCCATCAGCGCGGGGGCCGTCACCGCCATCATCCTGTCCTTCCTCATCCCCGTGGCGGTCTCGATCGCCGGTAGCGCGATCCTGCAGGGCATCATCGCGCAAGAGGTCGCTCGCGGCACCCTCGGCGAGAAGCTGCCACTCGGTGTGCTCTGGCGTCGCACGAAGGCGCGGTTCCTGCCGCTCATCGGCTACACCTTCCTCCTGATCGGCGTCGTGACGGTGTTCATCGCCGTCGCGGTGGGTCTCGGATTCGTGCTGACCGGTCTCGGCGGGACCGCGGGTGTCGCCCTGACGGTGGTCATGGGCATCGGCGCGCTGCTCGTCCTGATCGCCGCTTCCGTGTGGCTCGGGACGAAGTTCTCCCTCACACCCAGCATCATCGTCCTCGAGAACGGCAAGGTCTTCCCCTCGCTCGCTCGCTCCTGGCGCCTGACCGACGGCTATTTCTGGCGGACCTTCGGCGTCCAGTTCCTCGTCTCCTCGGTCGTCAGCGTCGCGTCGCAGGTCGTCGCGACCCCGATCAGCCTGCTCGCGAGTCTCGTCCCCGTGCTGTTCGTCGGGGTGGACTCGGAGGCGACCATGATCGTCGCCACCATCGCCGCGCAGGGGCTGTCATTGCTCGTCTCCGTCATCATCGGTGCGATCACGGTCGTCGTCATCAGCGCCACGTCGGCGGTCATCTATGTGGACCTGCGGATGCGCAAGGAGGGTCTCGACCTCGACCTCGCGCGGTTCGTCGAGGCGCGCGCGGGCGGTCGCGAGACGGTCGACAACCCCTTCGACACCGCCGCCGCCGCCGGAGGCAAAGCGACCCGATGAGCCCGCTGTTCCTCGCGTCGCGCCTCGACGTCCCGCTCGTCCCGGATGCACCGGACGCCCGGGACCTCCTGCAGCGTGAGCTGTCGAAGCCCGAGTACCAGACAGCACAACCGTCGTTGTGGGACATCGTGTCGAAGGCGTTCTGGGACTGGGTGAACTCCCTCCGGGTGCCGGGCGACGGCCCATTCACCGGCCTGTTCCCGATCATCGCGATGACCGTGGTCGTCGTCGGGATCGTCATCGCGTTCATCGTGTGGGGCGTCCCCCGCCTCAACCGGCGGAGCGCCCGTCAGCTCGACCTCTTCGGCGAACGCGACGATCGGACCGCCGAGCGGTTGCGCCAGGACGCGAGAGCAGCCGCCGCGGCCGGCGACTGGACCCTCGCGATCCAGGAGCTGTATCGGGCGATCGCTCGCGGACTGTCCGAGCGGACGATCGTCGTGGTCACCCCCGGCACGACGGCGCACGGTTTCGCCGCCCAGGCGGCGACGGCGTTCCCGCAGGACGGACGCGCGCTCGCGGAGGCTGCGGACGTCTTCGACGCCGTCCGCTACCTCGAGGCGACGGGTACCGAGGCACAGTACCGGGAGCTCGAAGCGCTCGACG
This sequence comes from Plantibacter sp. M259, assembly GCF_006065115.1. Lineage (NCBI taxonomy): Bacteria > Bacillati > Actinomycetota > Actinomycetes > Micrococcales > Microbacteriaceae > Plantibacter > Plantibacter sp. M259. The sequence goes on from NZ_CP040750.1 coordinate 412,265, forward strand.
CCCGGCTCTCCGCCGCCGCGCCGCGGCTCCTCGCCGACCCCGAGGAGCTGGTCCGGTGACGCTCGCGACGAAGCCCACGATGCAGCGGGAGCCCGAGCCCGACGTCGCCACACCACGGCTGCGGACCCGGCTGCGGCGGAACCGGTTCTGGATCATCGCGGCGGTCTTCGCGGTCGGGATCGCCCTCGTGCTCATGTTCGCGACGCGAGGCGCGTCGATCGACGCGGCCCTGCTCAGCCCGGGCAACCAGACCCCGAACGGCGGACGCGCGCTCGCGCAGGTGCTCCGCCAGGAGGGCGTCACCGTGACGGAGACCACCACGCTCGACGCGACGCTCGAGGCGGTCGAGGACACCGACAGCACCGTCCTCCTGTTCGATCCCAGCGGACTGCTCGACGCCTCGCAGCTCGAGCGCTTGAGCGACGCCGACGCCGGACTCGTCGTCGTCACCCCCCGGGCCGCGGCGCTCCGCACCCTGTTCCCCGGCGTCTCGTTCGCGGGCAGCTCGGGCACCGCCGACGTCCTGTCGTCCGACTGCGGCGACCCCACCGCCGAGCGGGCCGGGACGGTCACCGGTGGCTGGACGCTGTACACGACCACCGACGCCGACGCCGAGGGCTGCTTCACGGCCGACAGCGGCGGGAGCGCGGTCGTGACGCAGACGGACGGCGCACGGGTACTGCTCGGCTCGGCCGACGCCCTGACGAACGACGTCGTCGACCGGGCGGGGAACGCCGCCCTGGCGCTCGGCCTGCTCGGCTCCTCCGAGCAGTTGGTCTGGTACCTGCCGAGCCTCGCCGACGTGCCCGTCACCGGTCCCCCGAGCCTCGACGAGCTGACGCCGAGCTGGGTCGCCGGCGTCACCGGTACCGTCGTCATCACGGCGATCCTGGCCATGTTCTGGCGCGGCCGACGCTTCGGCCCGCTCGTCATCGAGGACCTGCCCGTCGCGGTCCGCGCAAGCGAGACGATGGAGGGGCGCGCGCGCCTCTACCAGCGTTCCGGCAATCGCCAGCGGGCACTCGACGCGCTGCGGATCGGCACCGTGTCCCGCCTCGCGGTCGCCACAGGCCTCTCACGCCACGCCTCCGTCGTCGAGGTCGCCGACACGGTCGCCGGAATCGCCGGGCTCGACCCTCGGCACGTCCGGTCCGTCCTGCTCGACGCCGTACCCACGAGCGACGCCGACCTCGTCTCCCTGTCCGATCACCTGCTCGATCTCGAAGCCGCCGTCGCGCGCGCCACGGACCTCACCGGAAGGAACCATCCATGACCGACGCCCCCGTGCCAGGATCCACCGCACCGAACCCCGACGACCTCCGGCGAGCACTCGCCCAGGTCCGCGTCGAGGTCGGCAAGGCCGTCGTGGGTCAGGACGCCGCCGTCACCGGGCTCGTCATCGCGCTCCTCGCCAAGGGCCACGCGCTCCTCGAGGGCGTGCCCGGCGTCGCGAAGACGCTGCTCGTCCGATCGCTCAGCCATGCGCTCAGTCTGGACACGAAGCGCGTGCAGTTCACGCCCGACCTCATGCCCGGCGACGTCACCGGCTCGCTCGTCTACGACGCCAAGACCGGCGAGTTCGAGTTCCGCGAGGGCCCGGTGTTCACGAACATCCTGCTGGCCGACGAGATCAACCGCACACCCCCGAAGACCCAGTCCGCCCTGCTGGAGGCGATGGAGGAGCGCCAGGTCAGCGTCGACGGCCGTTCGCTCCCACTCCCGGACCCGTTCATCGTGGCCGCCACGCAGAACCCGATCGAGTACGAGGGCACCTACACGCTCCCCGAGGCGCAGCTCGACCGCTTCCTGCTGAAGCTCGTCCTCGACGTGCCCGAGCGCGATGTCGAGGTGGAGGTGCTCCGGCGGCATTCCGCCGGGTTCAGCCCGCGCGACCTCACGGCTGCGGGTGTCAGGCCGGTCATGGGCGCGGCCGATCTGCGGGCGGCGCAGCTCGAGGTCGGACGCGTGGGTGCCAGCGCCGACGTCCTCGCCTACATCGTCGACCTCGCGCGCGCCACTCGGCGGAGCCCGTCCGTCCGGCTCGGGGTCAGCCCCCGAGGGACGACCGCCCTCCTCGCGTCGGCGAAGGCCTGGGCCTGGCTGAGCGGCTACCAGTCGATCACCCCCGACCACGTGCAGACGATGGTCCTCCCGGTGTGGCGTCACCGCATGCAGCTGCGGCCCGAGGCCGAGCTCGAGGGTGTCTCGGTCGACGCGATCCTGCGCTCGATCATGCAGCAGGTGCAGGTGCCCATCTAGATGGCCGTCACCGGGAGGTTCGTCGCGCTCGTCGCGTTCGGCATCGTGGCGATCGTGGCGCTCGGCGTGCTCACGGGCGACGCCGCTCCGGCGTTCATCGCGTGGCTCGTCCTCGCAGCCGCGTTTGGAGCACTCGACCTCGTGGCCGCAGGTTCGCCTCGCGACATCGTCCTGCAGCGGCAGCTGCCGTCGCGCGTCAGGCTCGGTGACTCGGCGACGAGCATCCTCTTCCTCACGAACCGCGGACGTCGCCGTGTCCGGGCACTGGTGCGCGACGCCTGGCAGCCGTCCGCCGGTGCGCCCACCGAACGGCTCCGCGTCGACCTCCCGCCCGGTGAGCGGCGGAGCGTCAGCCTGGTGCTCACCCCGTTCCGTCGGGGCGAGCGTCGGGTGTCCCAGGTCACGGTGCGGTCGTTCGGCCCGCTCGGTCTCGTCGCACGACAGGCGACGCTGAACAGCGCCGGGCATCTCCGTGTCCTGCCGGCGTTCAACTCCCGGAAGCACCTCCCGAGCCGGATCGCGCGCCTCCGCGAACTCGACGGCGCGACGAGCGTCATGGTCCGCGGTCAGGGCACCGAGTTCGACTCCCTGCGCGAGTACGTGCGAGGCGACGACGTCCGTTCGATCGACTGGCGTGCCACGGCACGACGCGGCGACGTCATGATCCGCACCTGGCGGCCCGAGCGCGACCGCCGGGTCGTCATCGTCACCGACACCGGCCGTACCTCCGCCGCGCGCATCGCCGACGAGCCGCGCATCGACACGGCGTTCGAAGCCGCGCTCCTCCTGGCCGCGCTCGCCACGAGAGCCGGGGACCGCATCGACTATCTCGCCTACGACCGTCGGGTGCGTGGTCGGGTCCAGGGCGCGACCGGTGCCGAACTCCTCTCGAGGATGGTCGACGCGATGGCGCTCGTCGACCCGGAACTCATCGAGACCGACTGGGACGCCGTCCCCGGCCAGGTCAGACAGATCACGAACCAGCGCGCCCTCGTCGTCCTGCAGACCTCGATCGACGCCCCCGGGGCCGCGCGCGGGCTCCTCGCCGTCCTCCCCCAGCTCACGCAGCGCCACACGGTGGTCGTGACGAGCGTCGTCGATCCGGCGACCCTCGAGGCCACGCGCGACCGCGGCGACCGCGAGACCGTGTACCGCGCCGCTGCGGCCGAACGCGCCCTGCTGGACATCGAACGCGTGTCGGCGGCGATCAGACAGCTCGGGGCCGACGTCGTCACCGGTTCACCCGAGACCCTGCCCCCGGCGCTCGCCGACGCCTACATCGCGCTCAAGGCCTCCGGTCGGCTCTAACCCGATCCGTCGCCGATCGACGGGGTCCCTCCGCGCGCCGGCGGGACCCGGGAGGACGGATCAGCGGCCCTTGCGCTTCTTGCGGCGTTCCCGGGCGAGTTCCTCCTGCTTGGCCTTGCGCGCGGCGAGCTGGGCGCCCCGGCTCGTCCCGGCGGCGGTGCCCTGGGTCGAGCCGACCTTCGGCTTCTTCCGTCGTCTCGCGGCCTGCTGCGGTGCAGGAGCAGCGGCTTGCTCGGCCGGAGCGGCCCGTCGCGAGCTGTTGGCCGTGCGGCCGCGCACGATGCCGATGAACTCCTCCACGGCTTCGTCCCCGCGGTCCTGCGGCCAGGCCAGCACGACCGGGATCGGTGGAAGGTCGGCGATCGGACGGTACTCCACGTCCCTCCGCTGGTGCAGGCGTGCGACGGACTGCGGGACCACGACGATCCCGACCTCGGACGCGGCGAGTTCGACCGCGGCCTCCGGGTCGTCGGTCAGCGGGGTCGCCGGGGCGTCGAACCCGAGCGCGGCGGCACGTTCGGCCCACTCGAGGACGAGCGGCGTCATGATGAGCTGCTCGTCGGCGAGTGCGGCCATCCCGACCGTGTCCTCGGCTCCGAGGGCAGCGCCCTTTGCGAAGACGACGACGGGAAGCTCCTCGAACAGGGCGATCGTGTTCAGCCCCTCCTGGTCGATCGGGACCCGGGCGAGCACGACGTCCGCCGCACCGGTCACCAGGACCGCTCGCTGGTCGTCGAGGTCCACCCGGATCAGACGGAGTTCGTCGTCCGGACGGCGCTCGCTCCAGATGCGCGCCCACTTCCCCGGGTTCACGCCGCGCGCGTAGGCGACGGTCAGCGCCGGCGGGACGATCTCCGGCACCGTGTCGGCACCGATCCCGTCGTCGCCGACCTCGATCCCGTCGACCTGATCGTCCTGCCTGTCCATCGAAGCCTCCACTGCTCGGCTTGCCACACTACTGCAGCTCGGTCGACGGGTGATCCGGCCGGTTGGGCGAGGACACCGCAGCGAGGTACGCTGAGCGGATGGGTGCGAGCGAACAGATCATGAAACCGGCGACCGCGGCGAAGAAGCTCGGGGTCTACCTGCCGGCGACCCCGGCGTCGTTCCAGGAGGAGCCGATCACGCGGTCGGCGTTCCTCGAGCTGCAGGCGAACCCGGCGGACTGGCTCGTCGAGCTCCGCAAGAACGGACCGCACCCGCGCGACGTCGTCGCCCGCAAGTTGGGCGTGTCGACCTCCGGTCTGGCTCGCGCCGAGATCACCGAGGCGTTGACCACCGAACAGATCCAGGAGCTGCTCCGCACGCTGCCCGCCTGGCTCGTCCAGGAGCGTGCCGTCCACGCTGAGGTGAACGCCGAGAACGCCCGGGTCAACGCCCGGAACGCCGAGCGCCGCGCACGATCCGAAGCCGGCGAATAGCCGTCAGCCGGCGACGATCCGCTTCGCGCCGGCCTCGAACTCGGCCAGGTCGCCACGCTCGCCCGAGCGGTACGCGCGTCCGCCCCACCAGCACATGTAGGCCAGGAACGCGGCGAGCGCTCCCCCGCCGATGAGCATCTTGACCGCCCACGGCCACGGTGCCGGCGTCACGAAGCCTTCGACGAGCCCCGAGACGAAGAGCACGATCACCAGCCCGATGGCGATCGTGAACAGTGCTCGGCCTTCTTCCGCGAGCGCCTGGCCCCTCGTCCGTGGCCCCGGTGCCACCCAGGCCCAGAAGATGCGCAGACCCGCCGCTGCCGCGACGAACACCGCCGTGAGCTCGAGCATGCCGTGCGGGAGGATGTACTCGAAGAACACGTCTCCCTTGCCGTAGGCGAACATGACCCCTGCGGCCTGCCCGACCCCCTGGGCGTTCGTGACGATGATGTACGGGACCCAGACGCCGCTGATGCCGAACGCCACGCACTGGGCGGCGATCCACGCGTTGTTCGTCCAGACCTGACCGGCGAAGCTCGCGGCCGGGTTGTCGGAGTAGTAGGCGACGAAGTCGTCCTCGACGTACTGCTTGAGCTGGGTGTCGGTACCGAGGTTCGCGAGGACCTGCGGGTTGCCGGCGATCCACACGGCGTACAGGGTCGCGATGACGACGGTCGCGACCGCGACGGCGAGGGTCACCCACCGGACCCGGTAGAGCGCGGCCGGCAGCGCCAGGACGAAGAACCGCGGGACACTCGACAACACGTTCGCGCTGGCGCCGGTGAACCGGAGGCGCGCCCGCGACAGCGACACCGAGAGGCGGTCGCCGACGAGGGTCGATCCGGCCGTCGTCTTGATCGCGGAGAGCTGGGTCGCTCCGGCCTGGTAGCGGTCGATCAGCTCATCGGCCTCCGGCCCGCTGAAGAACCGCTGCTTGCCGAGCGCGTCGAGGCGGTCCCATTCCTGGCGGTGGGCTGCGGAGTAGGCGTCGAGGTCCATCGCAGCCATGCTACGCGGTGGTGGCGCTCCATGGCCGGTCCCCCGCACATCTGCTTGAATGGAGCACATGTCCGAACCGGCCCGGGTCCCGCTGCACGAGACGACGCTGGACGACGGCACCGAGCTGATCACCGGCGAGGCGGTCGCCCTCGACGTGCGGCCCACCGGATTCATCCTGCGCGCGGCGGGCGCCATCATCGACTACGTGGTGTCGATCCTCGTGTTCGTCGGCCTCATGCTCGCGATGTTCTCCTGGATCCTGTCCGGGGTCGCCATGGACACCGCGATGTTCACCGCCATCGTGCTCGGCCTGACGGTGCTCTGCCTCGTCGTCCTGCCGGCAGCGGTCGAGATCGCCACCCGCGGACGGTCGCTCGGCAGACTCGTGGTCGGTGCCCGCATCGTCCGGGACGACGGGGGTGCACCCGGCTTCCGGCACGCGTTCATCCGTGCCCTCACCGGGTACTTCGAGATCTACGCCACAGCTGGTGGCATCGCCGCACTCACCGGCCTACTCAGTGCTCGCTCGAAGCGCCTGGGCGACGTGCTCGCCGGGACCTACAGTCAACGTGAGCGTCTGCCGCGGGTGGTGGAGCCCGTCGCGATGATCCCACCGCAGCTCGCGGCCTGGGCCGGCGGTGCCGACGTGGCCCGACTGCCCGACCCGCTGGCGCGGCGCGTCACCCAGTTCCTCAAGCAGGCCGGCTCGCTCACCCCGGCCACGAGGACCCGATTGGCGGCCGAACTCGCGGCAGAGGTGTCCCGATTCGTGTCGCCGCTGCCGATCGCTCCGCCGGAGGCGTTCCTCGTCGGGGTCTCCGTCATCCGCCGGGAGCGCGAGTATCAGGCCCAGCTCGCGGCCCGTCAGCGCCTGTCGCTCCTCCAGCCGGTGCTGAGCGGTCAGCCGCACCGGTTCCCCGACCGCTGAGGCGGGGAACCGGCGGCACCGCCTAGTAGCGGTAGTGGTCGACCTTGTACGGGCCCTCGACCGGCACGCCGATGTAGTCGGCCTGCTCGCCCGTGAGCGTCGTCAGCTGCACGCCGAGCGCGTCGAGGTGCAGGCGTGCGACCTTCTCGTCGAGGTGCTTCGGCAGCACGTACACGCCGATCGGGTACTCCTCGATCCGCGTCCAGAGCTCGAGCTGAGCGAGCACCTGGTTCGTGAAGGAGTTGCTCATCACGAACGAGGGGTGCCCCGTCGCGTTCCCGAGGTTCATGAGTCGTCCCTCGCTGAGCACGAGGACGCTGCGCCCGGTGGGGAGGCGCCACTCGTGGACCTGGGGCTTGATCTCGATCTTCTCGGCGCCCTCGAGCGCCTCGAGCGAGGCCATGTCGATCTCGTTGTCGAAGTGCCCGACGTTCGAGACGATCGCGAGGTGCTTGAGCGCGAGGATGTGGTCGAGGGTGACGACGTTGAAGTTGCCGGTGCACGTCACGATGATGTCGACCTGGTCGGCGACGCTCTCGAGGGTCGCGACCTGGAAGCCGTCCATCGACGCCTGGAGGGCGCAGATCGGGTCGACCTCGGAGACGATGACCCGAGCGCCCTGCCCGCGGAGGGCCTCGGCCGCACCCTTGCCGACGTCGCCGTAGCCCGCGACGAAGACGACCTTGCCACCGATGAGCACGTCGGTCGCGCGGTTGAGGCCGTCCGGCAGCGAGTGCCGGATGCCGTACTTGTTGTCGAACTTGCTCTTCGTGACCGAGTCGTTCACGTTGATCGCGGGGAACAGCAGCTCACCCTGCTTCGCCAGCTCGTAGAGGCGGTGGACACCGGTGGTGGTCTCCTCGGTCACGCCGAGGATGTCGGCGGCGACCTTCGTCCAACGGTCGCTGCTGCCGGCGAGCGAACGGCGGAGCACGTCGAGGACGATGCTGTACTCGTGGCTGTCGGCGTCGGTCGTGTCGGGGACCGCTCCGGCCAGCTCGAACCGACGGCCCTGGTGGACGAGCATGCTCGCGTCGCCACCGTCGTCGAGGATGAGGTTGGGGCCGGTCCACTCGGCGCCGGCCGTGGCCGCTTCGGTCGACCAGTCGAAGATCTGCTCGGTGCACCACCAGTACTCTTCGAGCGTCTCGCCCTTCCAGGCGAAGACCGGCACACCGGCCGGTGCCTCGACGGTCCCGTGCGGACCGACGGCGACGGCTGCCGCCGCCTCGTCCTGGGTCGAGAAGATGTTGCAGCTCGCCCAGCGCACCTGGGCACCGAGCGCGACGAGCGTCTCGATGAGCACCGCGGTCTGCACCGTCATGTGCAGCGAACCGGCGATACGGGCGCCGGCGAGGGGCTGGCTCGCGCCGAACTCCTCGCGGAGGGCCATCAGGCCGGGCATCTCGTTCTCGGCGAGGCGGAGCTGGTGTCGGCCGGCCTCGGCGAGCGACAGGTCGGCCACCTTGTAGGGCAGGGTGGTCGTGGGGGCAGACGGTGCGGAAGAACTCATGACGCCATTCTCGCAGACCGTCACGCGTCGTGGACCTTCATGTCGGCCCCGAGACCGGCACGGCGCGGTGGGATGCCGCTGGTCAGGAGCCGTAGCCGACGTCGCCGAGGACGCTGTGCTTCACGACGCTCCAGCCTTGCGGCACGCTCAGCCGTACGGCGTGGATGGAGCACAGGTCGTAGCTGTGCGGGCTCTTCTCGATGCTCAGCGGGCCGAGGACGGCCATCGAGTCACGGTAGTCGTAGGTCAGCGTCGCCACGGGCTCGCGCGAGCAGCCGACCTTCGAACACATCCTGTCAACCATTTGCTCCAGCGTAGCCCGGCGGCGCCGGCGGCACCGTCCGGCTCGCCGGTCGAGCGGGTCTGAACCGGGCCGCCGACGACACCTAGACTGGACGCATGGCGCAGGCTGACGAGGAGACGCGAGGCGCCCTCTCGCGCCGCCGATCACGGCACGGTCGGAACGGTCGGTCGAGCGTCGTCGGACCGGACGTGCCACCGATCGACACCCGGATCGACCAGTTCGACCTGACGGTCGCCACCACCGCCGACTACCTCCGCGGAGCCTGGCCCGCCGAACTCGCCGACGTCCGGTTCGAGGTCGGCGCGATGCCGGCGCAGAACTCCGGGACGGACGGCGTCGACCGTTGGTTCGTCGACCGAGCACGCCGACGGATCATCCTGTACCGGTTGCCCATCCAGCGGATGAGCAAGCTCCACCGGAACGACGAGCTGCATCAGCGCATGATGGTGGAGAGCTGCGTGTTCCGCGCCGTCGCCGAGCTCCTCGGCAAGGACCCCTGGGACCTCGGGCCGGAACGCTACCGGTTCCTCTGACCCGAGGCCACCGCGGTCAGCGCGGGTAGACGCTGATCGGCGCTGCCAGCGGGTTCGGCGGTGTGACCGGTAGCGACGTGAGCCGCCCCGCCGCAGCGAGACTGATCGAGGCGTGGAGGCCGTCGGCCCCGGCGAGGACGTAGCTCTGACCGGCGCCGACGCCGATCGTCACCGCCGCTCCGGCTCCGACCTTCGTCGTGGTCTCCTTGCCGTCAGCCCCCGTCAACGTGAGTTCGGCGTCGGAGCCAGACGGGTTGAAGACGTGGAGCTTCTGCCCCGGCCCGGTGGGGACCGTGAAGGCTGCGGTGTCGTCGAGTGCGGGCGTCGCTCCGAACCAGGCGAAGTCCTCGAGCGCTCCGCCGCGCGAGTTCGTCCTGGCCGCCGCGACCACCGGTCGGGTCGACGTGACCTCCAGCGAGAACTCACCGGCCGGGAGTTCGGCCAGGGCGATCTCACCGGGAACGCCCGGCTGGATGGTCGCGTCGATGACGATCGGCTCGTCTTTCGCGTTCTCTCGGGTGGCGGTGATGACGACGTCGGCGGGCTCGGATCCCGGCGCGAACAGTCGGAGGGCCGTCGCCCGGTCATCGACGGATGCGACGTCGGAGCTCGCGCCCGCGGCCGCCGCGGCGGGTACGACGACCCCCGGGATCACGAGGTCGGTCGAGGGCGACGCGGTCGGCCCCTGGACCTCGACACCACCGGGGGTCAGGACGCGGACCGTGCTCTGTTGGAGCGCGGCCACCACCTGGCCGCCCTCGCTCGTCACGTGCACGACCGGGGTCGGCTCGTTGGGTGCGAGGCCGGTGAGGGCGATCACCCGCTGCGTGCCGGTGACGACGACGATCCCGGCGGCACCCGGAGCGTCGATCCGCCCGGCGGCGCCGAAGACCTCGAGGGTCACGTTCGCATCGACGGCCGACGGATTGCTCAGCAGGACCAGCGTGGTGCGACCGATGTCACTCGATCCGCCGACGAGCCAGCTCTCGGCCGATGCCGGCGTGCAGGCGGCGGCGGCCAGGCCGGCGACCTCGGCTTCCGCGGCGATCTGCGACTGCGCGCCACTCAGGGGCGTCACCGTCCCGTCGGTCGCGCCGGGGACGGTGATCACCGTGGGTCCGCCGTCCGCCGCGCCACTCGTGTTGTCGGGTGCGGCGAGCTCACTCGTCGTGGGCGTCACCCCGTTCGCTCCGAAGTCCACGGTCGCCGGACCGAAGGAGCCCGCTGCCGTGGCGGCCGTCGCATCCTGGGCGAGGGCGAGCAGCGGCCCCGGGCACACGATCGACTGGTCGCCGGCCACCGGGGTGACTCGGATGTCCTGAGGGGCGATCTCCACCGTCGGCAGGGGCAACTGCCCGGCCGCTGCGATCGTGATAGCGGCGATCCCGATGCCGACTAGGCCGGTGACGATCCGACCGGAGGTGATGGCGACTCCGCGCTTACTGGGCATGCGGCTGCTCCGTTCCCGGGGTGTCCCGGCGGGTGGTGTCGGGATCCGGCGACGTCTCGGTCGGGTCACTCGGATCCGGATCGGACACGGCGGCATCGCCCGTGGCGACCGCCGGTTCGTCGGGGACCTGGTCGGCTGTGGTGTTCGTGTCGGCGTCGGCGTCTGGAGTCGACCCGGTCACGTCGCGGTCCGTGTCGACGGTGTCGTCCGTGACCGGCACGGTTCCATCGCGAGCGACGGTGTCGTCGGCCGACCCGGTGTCGACGATCGATGCACGGTCGTCGACGGACTCGGCGTCATCGGCTGGTTCGGCCTTCACCGCCGCGGGCGCGGGCGCCTCGGCGGAGGCCTGACCCCGACGCCACCAGCGCGGCTTGGACGGGCGGGTCGACGCGTCGACGGTGTCGGCCGACTCGGATCCCTCCGCCTCGTCGTCGAGATCGGCGGTCGGTTCCTCGTCGTCGTAGGTGCCGGTCGCGTCGTCGTCGGTCACCGCGACCGTCGCCCCGGACGCGGCCGCCTTGCGAGCGGCACGGCCCTTCAGCTTCACCGGCTTCCTGGATCCCGCGCGGTACCCGTCGCGGGACGCACCGTTGGGGATGCTCAGGAGCAGGGTGATGAGGAACACGACGCCCAGGCCGACACCGATGAGGGTGCCGAGCACGTTGGACCTGGGGAGCTCGGGGCCGGTGCCGACGTCCGCGACGGTGCGCCAGAGCGTCCCGCTCGTCGTGTCGCCGACGGCGACCAGCGCTGCGTTGGCGTCGAGCGCACTCGCCGCGCGGCCGGCGGTCTGACCGGCCACCGTCTGCTCCTCGCCGTCTGCGACCGGCGACAGCAGCACGAAGGCGATGCCGTGCTCGACGAGGGTCTCCGTCGGGTCCAGTCCGCTCTGCGATGCGAGGTTGCCAGCGAGCTCGGCGACGATGCGGTCGTCCGAGGACACGCCGGGGGCCGTCTGGGCGATGGTGGACTGGCCGTCGAGCGTCTCTCCCTGTCCACGGATGACGACTGCGGTGATGGTCCCGTCGTCGCCGGGCGTGATGACGAGGGTGCCGAGCCGAGGATCGGTCTGCGTCGCGGCCGTCACGTAGGCGGGCAGCTGGCGACCGGAGCTCTCACGGACCACCGAGGTGCCGAGAGGCTGGGCGAGCGCGAGCGGGAGGGCGATCACCGCGGCGGCGAGGACCATGACGAGCGCCGGAACCGCCCGGAACCGTGGGATGCGGTCGAGGCCGAGGGTCGCAGCACCCACGATCCCGAGCCAGTACAGGCTGATCGCCGCGCCGGCCCAGACGGGGACGGCCGTTCCGGCGGCCGAGGCGAGGAGGAGATGGGTGGCGAACACGGCCGACACGAGTCCGAGGAAAGCCGCGATGAGCAACGGGACGGCCCGTCGGGAGCCCGGGAGGAACAGGGCCAGCAGAGCGACGATCGCGAGCGGCGCGAGCAGCGCGGGCACCACGATCGCGGGAGCCGCACCCGGCAGCCCGAGCGCTGCACCGAGCTGGCTCCATCCACCCAGGCTGCCGCCGGGGAAGCCGAGGGACAGTTGCCAGCCGGACGCCGCGGTCGCAGGCGTCGCGACACCGGGGTCGGCGAGGATTCCGAGCCAGTTGTTCCGGTGGAGCCCCTGCTGCCAGATGAGCGGAGCGAACAGCGCGATGGCGGGGATCGGGACAAGGCCGACCCTGGCGACACCCCGACCGGCGAAGACCATCGCGACGACCCAGATGACGAGCAACGCCGGGGCGAGGGACGGCGAGCTCGCGACGATCGCGGCGAACAGGAAGGCGCTCGTGCCGGCTGCGGCCCACGACCGGGACGCGACCACACCCGCGTAGAAGAGCCAGGGCAGCAGGACGTGGACGATGACGGCCGCGGGACGGCCATCGGCGAGCGCGGTCAGGAGCGTCGGGGCGAGCGCCCAGAGCAGCGCCGCCACCGCACGCGGACCGCTGCGCTCCGTGAGCCGGGTGGCGGCGAACCAGGCGCCGAGCGCCGAGAGCGGCATCGCGAGCAGGAAGAGCAGGACCAGGGAGAACGAGGGCTGCCAGAAGGTGATGGTCCCGAGCACCGCGAGGACGGCGCTGAACGGGTCGGCGGCCCCGATGAAGCCGAGACCGACGTCGCGCCACCCGAAGCCGATGTGCTGCCAGAGGTCACCGACCGTCGCCGACAGCGGGAGGAGCCCCCCGCCGGTGAGGTACGTGGCTCCGAGGAGCGGAGCGAGGATCGCCGCTCCGATGACCGCCGTCGCGAGGACGACCCAGGCACCTCCGCCGGAGAAGAAGCGGAGGTCGCGTTCCTCACCGATGAAGCCGATCTGCGTCGCCTCCCGCGCCAGCGCGCGTTTGCGTCGGACCTCGTCGAGTCGCATCCGCAAGCCGGCGATGCTCGACCAGCCCAAGGTCCGGTTCTTCGCGAGCTGGCGGCGGGCACTCCCGACCTTCGTCCCGGAGAACGCGACGGCGAACGCCGCCGAGAGTTCGCCCAGCACGAGCTCGGGTTGCTTCTTCACGAAGTGGCCGATGACCCGCAGGATGGCCAGGGGCACGAGGCTGAGCCAGTGCACCGGGACCATGATCCCGGGCGCGTAGACGAGACGGCGGTGGAGCTGTGCGGCGCGGGCTTGACGGTGGCGGCGGCGACGCGCGCCGAGCCGGTTCGACCAGGAGGGCCCGGCGATGCCTTCGCCGGCGGAGGCGACCCGCGCCGTCGGCACGACCGCGACCAGGTAGCCCGCGAGGCGGGTCCTGATGCAGAAGTCGAGGGCGTCGTCCGCCACGAGGGCCTGGTCGAAGCCACCCAACTGGTCCCACAGCTGATGGCGCACGAGCATGCCGGCCGGACCGACCGCCATCACGTCGTTCATCGTGTCGTGCTGCGCCTGGTCGAGCTCGTCCTCGACCACCGGGACCGCCGCACCGAGGGTGGTGATCGTCTCGCCGTAGCGACGGAGGAACGACGCGTCGTCCCAGTCGAGGATCTTCGGGCCGGCCACACCGACGGACGGCGAGACCTCGAGGGCGCCCAACAGGGCGGCGAGCGCCGTCGGCTCGGGAGCCGTGTCCTCGGAGAGCAACCAGAGCATCTGCTCGGCGTCCTCGGGCTGATCGGTGACGCGGACGCCAGCGGCTACGGCCTGGGCGAAGCTGAGGTCCTCGGTCGAGGTCACGAGCTTCATGCCGGGGACGCGACCGAGTTCCTCGATCGTCGCCTCACTCCCGCGCGTGGCGACGGCGATGATCCCGTCCGCCGGACGGGTCTGGGCACGGAGGGCGTCGAGCGTGCGTGCGAGCGGCTCTGAGCCGTCGCGCACCACGAGAATCGCCGTTACTCGGGGAGACATCGGATTCAGACTAAGCGGGTCCGGCCGGAAGATCGGGAACCGAGCGGGCGCGCCCCGAATCGGGGGCGTCCGGGTGAGCCGGGAGCGGTTCGGTCAGCGTTCGGCGGAGCGTCAGACGGCGCGCTTGCGCAGTTTGCGGCGCTCGCGCTCGGAGAGGCCGCCCCAGATGCCGAAGCGCTCATCGTTCGCGAGCGCGTACTCGAGGCACTGCGACTTGACGTCGCAGCTGGTGCAGATCCGCTTCGCGTCGCGCGTGGATCCACCCTTCTCGGGGAAGAACGCCTCGGGGTCGGTCTGCGCGCACAGGGCATCGGTCTGCCAGGAGAGCTGGGTGTCGTCCTCGCCCTCCGCAGCGGGCTGGCGGACGCCGGGGACTCCGAGATTGACCGGATCGACGAACCAGTCGTCGGGTACTCCGGCACGATACTCAGGAATCGCCATACCGTCTCCCCACCTAGTCGTACCCTGCGCCACGCGGCGCGATACATAATTACACCCTTGTAGTTATGGTCGAGTCAAGTCGCACATCGTAAAGCCTCAATCACGAGGTGAGGGTTCGCGACGCGCCGGGTGTGACCCGAACTGGGTGTCGGGGCCGGTCGGGGCGGATCGTGCGGCCCGCGCGAGGTCAGTCGGCGGCGCGCCTGGCCCGCCACGCGCTCTCCACCATCTGGCGCAGATCGTGTCGCATCCGCCAATCGAGATCGCGAGCTGCGAGCGCGCCGGACGCGACGATCCGTGCGGGGTCGCCCGCCCTCCGCGGCATGATCTCAGGGGTGAAGTCGATCCCGGTCACCTCCGCCATCGCGGTCATGATCTCGCCGACGCTCGACCCGTCGCCGCTCCCGAGGTTGTAGGCCGCCTCGAGGGGTTCGCCCGCATCGAGCCGCTTGGCTGCGGCGACGTGCGCGGCGGCGAGATCCGCTACGTGCAGGTAGTCGCGGACGCAGGTGCCGTCCGGCGTCGGGTAGTCGTCGCCGTTGATCCGGGGGGCGCGTCCGGCGAGGAGCGCGTCGAAGACGAGCGGGAAGAGGTTGTGCGGGCTCGTGTCGTAGACCTCGTCCGTCCCGGAGCCGACGACGTTGAAGTACCGCAGCGAGGTGTGGCGCAGCCCGGTCGCGACGCCCTGGTCGCGGAGCAGCCACTCGCCGATGAGCTTGGACTCGCCGTAGGGCGATTCAGGGGCCTTCGGGGTGTCCTCGGTGACGAGATCGACGTCCGTGGTCCCGTACACCGCGGCGCTCGACGAGAAGACGATGCGCTCCACCCGGTGCTCCTCCATCGCGGCGAGCAGCATCGCGGTGGCCGTGACGTTCTGGGCGTAGGTGTGGAGCGGGCGCTGCACGGAGACACCCGCGTACTTGTAGCCGGCGACGTGGACGACGCCGCTCAGCTCGAACTCGGAGAAGGTGCGCTCGAGGACCGAGCCGTCGAGCAGGGTTCCGCGGACGAACGGCACACCCGCAGGGACGAAGCGCTCGTGCCCGCTCGACAGGTCGTCGAGGACGACGACGTCGATCCCCTCCGCCTGGAAGGCCCGAACCACATGGGCTCCGATGTATCCGGCTCCGCCCGTCACCAGCCACGCCACGATGCTTCCTCCAGGGAGTCCTCCACCTGCCGTGCTGCAGACGGAGTGACCAGACTACTGGAGGCGCGTGCGTCGTGCGCCGGCGCGGCTGGGGACACGGCGATAGCCGTCGGTCAGGACGGCACGGAGGGTCGCGGCGGAAGCGACGACCGCGGTGAGGACGATGATGATGCCGACGACGAGTGCGATGATGGACATGTCTGAAACTTTAGGAATGGCGAAAAACTGCCACCAGTGGCAGGATGGACGCAAAGCAGCACATTCCTGCCAAATCGATCATCCGGAGGTCCCATGCTGTCGAAGGTCGCTCTGCTCGCCATCCCGGGGCTGCAACCGTTCGAGTTCAGCGTCGTCTGCGAGGTCTTCGGCATCGACCGGTCGGACCAGGGCGGTCCCGCCTTCGACCTCCGCATCGTCACGAAGGACCCCGGACCGGTACGGATGAACCTGAGCGACGACGGTGCGCGGGGCTTCGACATGATCGTCGACGACGACCTGTCCTTCGCGGCCGAGGCGGACCTCGTGGTGATCACCGGTCGTGGTGGATCGCGTGGCGGAGCGGTCGACGAGGCCTACCTCGAGGTTCTCCGAGCGGCTGAGGCGCGGGGCGCCTGGGTCCTCAGCGTGTGCAGCGGGTCGTTCGTCCTCGGCCAGGCGGGGCTGCTCGACGGTCGGCGCAGCACGACCCACTGGATGTACACGAGCGAGCAGCAGACGATGTTCCCGGGCACCATCGTCGACCCGGACGTGCTGTTCGTCGAGGACCGCAAGGTCATCACGGGCGCGGGGACCGCTGCCGGCATCGACGCGTGTCTGCACCTGGTACGACAGGAGTACGGCGCGGCGAGCGCCAACGTCATCGCCCGCCGGATGGTCGTCCCGCCACAGCGCGACGGCGGTCAGGCCCAGTACGTCCTCTCCCCCGTCGCGGCGCAGCAGTGCGAGTCGCTCGCCCCGGTCGTCGACTGGATGCTCGACCACCTCGCCGAGGACCTGCCCATCGGGCGTCTCGCGCGGCAGGCGCACATGTCCGAGCGGACCTTCGCACGCCGCTTCCGCTCGGAACTCGGCAGCACGCCGGCCGCCTGGCTGAACCGGCAACGCCTGTTCCGAGCGCAGGAGATGCTCGAACGCACCGACCACGGTGTCGAGCGGATCGCGGCCGACACCGGGTTCGGCACCGCCGCGGTCCTCCGTCACCACTTCGACCGCGTCCTCGGCACCACGCCCGCCGCCTACCGGCGGAGTTTCGGGGTGCGGGAGAGCGCCTGAGCCGCGTGGACCGGACCAGTCGGCCGGGCGGTCAGCCCTGGGTGGTCGCGAGGAAGAGGGTCCCGGTCCCGGAGAAGCGCAGCTCCGCCTCGTCGGGCGTGATGAAGGCGTAGCCACCTCGATCGAGCTCCACCGAGGAGGTGGCTCCGGTGATCCGCACCGAACCGTCGGTCACGATCGCGATACCGGGTCCGGGGAGGTGGAACGAGGGATCCTGCTCCGACGGCTCACGGGACAGGTCCACTCGCAACAGCTCGAAGTCCGGCACGTCCGGGACGAAGAGGCTGAGCCCCCCACCCAGGTCCGTCGGGGTCAGCCACGGCACCGGCCGCGGCTCGAACTCCAGGACGTCGAGCAGCTCGGGCACGTCGACGTGCTTCGGGGTGAGCCCCCCGCGCAGGACGTTGTCGCTCGCGGCCATGAGCTCGACGCCGATCCCGCGGAGGTAGGCGTGGATGTTGCCTGCGGGGAGGTAGAGCGCCTCCCCCGCTCGCAACGTGACGAGGTTGAGGAGGAGTGCGACCGCGATGCCGGGATCGCCCGGATACTCCTCCGCGAGCCGTCCGACCAGGGCCCGCTCGGCGTCGAATGCACCCGAACCGGGAGCCGCAGCGGACACGACGAGGGCGTCCAACAGCCCGCCGGGGCGGTGTTCGAGCAGGATCCGCACGGTGTCGCGGAGCCCGTCAGGAGCGGCGACCATCCCCCGGAGCATGTTGATGTGCGCCGCAGCAGCCGGATCGGGTGCAGAGGCCCCCAGCTCGATGAGCAGGGTGTCAGTCGCGTGGAGCTCGCGGAAGCCGCAGAGCGCCTCGAAGCCGTCCCGAAGCGCGACGATGAGTTCCGGCTTGTGGAGCGCGTCCTTGTAGTTGCGGTGCGGGGCGTTGAGCGGCACACCTCGCGCGTTCTCGGCGGCGAAGCCCGCGGCGGCCCGGTGCAGGTCGGGGTGGGCCTGCAGCGAGAGCGGATGGGCCGCTGCGAGGACCTTCAGCAGGAACGGCAGCGAGCCGTGCCCGCCGAGCGCGGTGGGATCGGCGGCGAGCCAGCGCTCGAGGTCGGCGTGTCCCCCCACCGTCGACGGATCCGCGATCGGCGTCGGCGCCCCGGGGTGTGCGCCGAGCCAGAGTTCCGCCTCCGGACGTCCTGAGGGCTCGGACCCGAGCACCTCCGCGATCGCCGTCGACGACCCCCACGCGTAGTCACGAGGAGTGGCACGGAGCGGCACGAACATGGTGGGTCCCTTTCGACGGACGAGGGTGACGCGCCAGCCGGACCCTGGAGCCGCTTGGCGTCGTCCTACAAGCCGTGCGACACGGTCGCCCGGCACCGTGCACCAAACTACCAAGCCGTTGTCCGCGCCGAGCACACCTGCTTAGGCTGGCCGGGACGCCGATCCGGCGCCAGCGGACGCAATGGAGCAACGGACCATGATCTTCGAACCCCTCGCCAGCGACTTCTACGGCTTCGAGAGCCTCCTGACGGCTCCCGAGCAGGAGGCCATCGCCCGCCTTCGAGCCTGGGCCGAGACCGATGCGAAGCCGATCGTGAACGAGTACTGGGAGCGGGCCGAGTTCCCGAAGCACCTCATCACCCCGCTCCTCGAGCTCGACGTCGCCCGGTGGGCCTGGCCGGAGACGACGCCGTTCGAGAACAGCGCCGTGTTCCGCGGCCTCGCCTCGATGGAGCTCTCCCGGATCGACGCGTCGATCTCCACCTTCGTCGGGGTGCAGGACGGTCTCACCATGGGCTCGATCAGCGAGTGCGGCTCCCAGGAGCAGCAGGACGAGTGGCTTCCGAAGCTCGCCTCGGGCGAGGTCCTCGGGGCCTTCGGCCTCACCGAGCCGCAGTCGGGGTCGGACAGCGCCCAGGGGCTCCGCACCACGGCCACCAGGGACGGCGACGACTGGATCCTGTCCGGCTCGAAACGGTGGATCGGCAACGCGACCTTCAGCGACATCACGATCATCTGGGCGAAGGACACGGCCGACGGTCAGGTGAAGGGCTTCATCGTGCCGACCGACTCCCCCGGCTACTCCGCGACCAAGATCGAGGGCAAGATCAGCCTGCGCATGGTGCAGAACGCCGACATCACCCTCGAAAACGTCCGGGTCCCCGAGCGCCTCCGGCTGCAGCACGCGAACTCCTTCCGCGACACGGCGAAGGTCCTGCGGCTCACGCGCGCCGGCGTCGCCTGGTCGAGTGTCGGCGTCGCTGTCGGCGCGTACGAGGCGGCGGTCGCCTACGCCAAGGAGCGCGTGCAGTTCGGCAAGCCGATCGCGGGCCACCAGCTGATCCAGGACCTCCTCTCGAAGTGCCTCGGGAACATCACGGCATCGATGGCGATGTGCGTCCGGGTCTCGCAGATGCTCGACGAGGGCACCCAGCGCGACGAGCACTCCGCGCTCGCCAAGGCGTTCTGCACCGCGCGGATGCGGGAGACGGTCGCCTGGGCACGGGAGATCATGGGCGGGAACGGCATCGTGCTGGACTACCACGCCGCCCGGTTCTTCGCGGATGCCGAAGCCCTCTACAGCTACGAGGGCACGCGGGAGATGAACGCGCTCATCGTCGGGCGGGCCATCACCGGCACTGCGGCGTTCGTCTGACCACCGCGCTCGACGAGGGCCTCGGTGGCGGCCGCAGCCGCTACCCTGGGGGCACGATGCTGTCCACCGAACCCGCCCCGCCCCGCCCGCCGGCAGCGCTGACGACACGCGCGCTCGTCGTCAGGCACGTCGCCGTGTTCGCGACGTTCGCGGTCCTCGCCGGGACGTTCTGGACGAACCTCTTCACCATCTGGGGCTACACGGCGGTGGCACTCGTCTCAGGTGGTGCCGCGCTCGCGTGCCTGATGGTCGTCCGACCGAACTGGCGGCGCACCCGGGTGCCGTGGTCGCTCGTCGGCTACGGGGTGCTGTCGATCGTCTCGCTCGCCTGGTCCGCCTACCCGAGCGGCACGGCCGCGACCCTGCTCGGTGCGGCGCTCTGCACCATCCTCGGCGTGACCCTCGCCGGCTGCTTCACCTGGCCCGAGGTCATCCGGGTCCTCGGCCGTGCCGTGACGTGGGTGCTGTCACTCTCCCTCCTCTTCGAGTTCGTCGTCGCAGCGATCATCCGGCACCCGGTGCTCCCCAACTTCTACGCCGGGGACTCGGCGGACCCGCCCCTGCTCGACTACTGGTCGCGGGACCTCCTGTTCTCCGGAGGACGCATCCAGGGCATCTCGGGGAACGCCAACCTCCTCGCCGTGGTGGCGCTGCTCGGGATCATCGTCTTCGGGCTCAGGCTGGCGGCGCGACGCGACGAGCCCGGCGCAGCCAGGCTGACCGGCCCGGAACGTCGCTGGACCCTGCTCATCCGCCTCGGTCTCTCCGTCGTGATGTTCCTCCTGAGCTTCTCGACCACCATCCTGCTCGCCGCCGTGGTGACGGCGGTGGTGCTCGCCGCTGCACTCGCGATCCGTCGGGCACCTCGCCCGGAGGCGAGGACACCGGTGTACCTCGGCTTCCTCGGCATCGGGGTCGTCGGCGCGGTGGGAGCGGTCGTCTTCCGGACGCAACTCCTCGGCCTCCTCGGGAAGAGTCCTGACCTCACCGGTCGACTCGACATCTGGGCGACCGTGTGGCGCCTCATCGAACAGCGACCGGTCTTCGGTTGGGGCTTCTCGAGCCCGTGGGCACCGTGGGAGCCGCTCTTCACCGACCTCGTCATCCGACGCGGCGTCCAACAACTCCAGGCGCACAACGCCTGGCTCGACGTCTGGTTCCAACTCGGCGTCGTCGGCCTCGTGCTCTTCGCCGCGGTCGTCCTGTCCATGTTGACCCGCACCTGGTTCCTGGCCGTCGACCGTCCACGCGTCGACCTCGACGCACATCGGCCGTACACCGCCCTCTCGCTCGCCCCCGTCCTCATCGCGGTCTCCCTCGTCGTGCAGTCCGTCGCGGAGAGCCGGCTGCTCATCGAGTCCGGGTGGGTGCTCCTCGTGCTCCTCGTCGTGAAGACGAAGCAGGAACCGGCCTGGCCGATCCCCACCGCCGCAGCCTCGTCCGACCTCGCTCCCGCGCACCGGCGCGACGTCGTCGGCGGATGAGCCCGGCGTGAGACCGGCGGACTTCGACGCGTTCTCCGTCGCCGCGCGCATTTTATCGTCAGCGCCGCTGGCCGCCGCGTTCGCCACCATCGCCGTCGCGACCGCCTTCGGTGAGCACCTCGTCACGAGCCTGATCGGTGTCGCCGGGTTCAGCGCGATGCTCGTCGGCCTCACGACGATCGGCACGGGCATCCTCCTCGCACGGCTCCCCATCATCGAGTGGCGTGGCCTCCTGCCGATCTCGGTCCTGCTGTTCCTCGCCTGGAGCGCGCTGTCGGTCGTGTGGAGCGCCACGCCGCTCGCGACCGTACCCGCCATCGGCGGACAGCTCGCGTGGGCCTTCATCGCCATCGTGATCGCGCTGACCCGCGACACCATCCAGATCGTCCGGGCGACGGGCACCGCCTTCCGCGCGCTCCTCGGCACCTCGCTGGCCCTCGAGGTCGTGAGCGGCGTCCTCATCGACACCCCACTGCCGTTCCTCGGGATCAGCGGGAACCTCGCCTTCGGCGGCCCGTTGGAGGGGGTCTTCGGAACCCGGAGCGCCCTCGGCATCGCGGCCCTGCTCGGTCTCGTCACCTTCGTCGTCGAATGGCGGACCCGTTCCGTGGGTCACGGGGTGACGATCGGGTCCATCGCCCTCGCCATCGGGCTCATCCTCGGCACGCGCTCGCCGAGCGTCGCGCTCCTCGCCGCAGCCCTCGGCATCGCGACCGCCGTGCTCTACGTCTTCCGGCAACTCCGACCGGAACCGCGCCGCACCTGGCAGTTCGTCCTCCTCACCGTCCTCGCGCTCGTCGGCCTCGTCGGGTACCTGTTCCGATCCGAGGTGTTCCGCGTCCTCGGTCTCGGGCTCGAGATCGAGCAGCGCTACGCGCTCTGGCAGGAGACCCTGCGACGCCTGGCCCCGAGCGAGCTCAACGGCTGGGGATGGACGGGCGGCTGGGTCTCAGATGCGGTCCCGTACCGGTTCATCGACGCGAACCTCGGCCGCACGAACGACTCGGCGCTGAACGCCTACCTGGACGTGTACCTGCAGCTCGGACTGATCGGGCTCGCCCTGTTCCTCCTCCTCGGCGGTCTGGCGCTCGTGCGGACCTGGCTGATCGCGACCAATCGGCGCAGCGTCGTGCACGTCTGGGCTGCGCTCATCGTCGTGACCCTGCTCGCATCGGGTGCTGCCGAGAGCAGCCTCCTGCTGAGCGGCGGCTGGCTGCTCCTCGTCGTCTGCGCGGTCATCGGTGCCGGCGGGCTGAGCTGGCGGCACAAGCTCCCGGAACGCTGAACCCGGCCCGAGCGTCGCCGGATCACCGTGCATCGGTTCCCGGGGCGACGACCGCCCGCACCGTCTGCGCGAGGATCTTCAGGTCGATCGCGGCCGACCGGTTCTCCACGTAGTACAGGTCGAGATCGACCGAGTCGTCCCAGGAGAGGTTGGACCGCCCGCTGACCTGCCACAGTCCACTCATACCGGGCTTGACCAGGAGGCGTCGCTGGGCGAGCAGATCGTAGCGTTCGACCTCCCACCCACGGTGCGGCCGCGGGCCGACGAGGCTCATCGAACCGCCCAGGACGTTCAACAACTGCGGGAGCTCGTCGAGCGAATACTTCCGGAGGATCCGTCCGATCGGGGTCACGAGCGGGTTGTCCGGAGTCTTCGTCAGCAGTTCGCCCGCATGCTGCTGGACCGAGAGGGCTGCTCCGGTGTCGGCGTCGGCGGTCATCGAGCGGAACTTCAGGATCTGGAAGGGGCGGCCGCGCAGGCCGACGCGCTCCTGCCGGTACAGCACGGTCCCCCGACTCGTCGTCTTCACCGCGAGCGCGACCGCGAGCATGACCGGGGCGAGCAGCAGGAGCAGCGTCGCGGAACCGATGACGTCGAACGCCCGCTTCGCCGCCGCCTCCAGCCGGGACAGCTCCAGGTGGTCGACATGGATGAGCGGGATGCCGGCCACCGCCTGGAGGTACAGGCGGGTCGAGGCCACCCCCGTGAGCGTCGGCGCGATGATGAACTTCACCCCGCGCTCGCTGAGGTCCCAACCCAGGCGCCGGAGCTCCACGGGGGTCAGTTCGACGGGGCCGACGAGGATTACGGTGTCCGCTTGGACCTCCATCGCGGCATCGAGGATCGACGGCCGTCCGGCGAGGACCGGGGCGTCCGCGATGCGTGCGTCGTCGTCGACGCCCGGGGTCGCGACGCCCACCACCCGATGCCCCGCCCAGTCGCCCCGGCGCATGCGCTCGGCGACATGCACCGCGTGGTCACGGTCTCCCACGAGCAGCGTGCGGTAGACGAGTGCGCTCCCGCGTCGCCGCGCGCGGAGGTGCCGACGGGCACCCCAGCGGACCGCCAGGAGGAGGGCGACCCCGAACGGCATGGCCGTGAGCAGGAACCCGCGTCCGATCTCGAGCTTGAGGAGGTAGGACGCCATCGCCACCGCGCCGAAGACCGTCGTCGTCACGACCACGACCCGTCGGTAGGGCGTCCAACCGTCAGCCAGGACCCGCGGGTGGCGCGATCGGGCCGCGCCCAGGGGCGACCACCACGCGACGGCGAGCGCGAGGGTGACCGCCGGGTAGCCGAGGTCGAGGCGTCCGAACGGCCCCACGACCTCCACGGTCCCGCGCCAGTACGCGTCCCACCACAGGAGCTGGGTCACGGCGAGCGCCAGGGTGATGGCCAGGAGGTCGAGGACGAGGACCATGCGCGAGCACCGTCGCTCCCAGCAGCGGCGGGCTTCGACGAAGGGCATGACGGTGGCCTCCCTGGGGATGTTCTGGTGTGCATCGGATCGAGCCTCGGCGGGCACAGGTCGCGACGGGCGAGGTCGATCGCCGGAGCGCGAGACGACCCGGCGACAATCGAGCATAATGTATTCGACCAACTGAAGTATCCGATTCCAGCACCATGCTCGGTGTCGATCCGGACGGAGCATCCATGCCCTACCTCGAGACCATGCGACAGCGCACCGAAGCCTCCTTCGTCGAGCTGCATCGCGGTGTCACCGACCTCCACTACACGCAGTTCCCCGATCACCGGAACTCGGGCGACTCGGCCATCGCGCTCGGTCAGGCCCGGTTCTGGCGCGCACACGACATCGCCGTCCGCACGACCTCGAGCGCCGGCAGCATGCCGGAGCGGGTCCGGGACTCGTCGATCCCGGTCCTCATCCAGGGCGGCGGCAACCTCGGAGGCCTCTACCCGGTGCTGAGCGAGGCTCGCTACGCACTCGCGGAGCGCCTCCCAGACGACACCTTGCTCATCCAAGCACCGCAGTCGGTCGTCTTCCCCACGGACGCAGACCGCCGGGAGTTCTCCCGACGGTTCGCCGCCCGGCCCAACCTGCGGGTCGCCGTCCGCGACCAGACCTCCTACGACCTCCTCCGCGACGAGGTCGACGACCTCAGCCTCTCGCCGGACGCGGTGCACCTCCTCGGCCCGATCAGCGCCCCCGAACCGACGCAGCGACGCATCGTCATCGCCCGGGCGGACGACGAGACCGCGGGTGGGCTCGCGGGCTCCGAGAGCGCCGACTGGCCGGCCGACCCCCTGGACCTCCGAGCGCATGAGTGGCTCGGCTGGCGGGCGGCGAAGCACCCGGCGCTGAAACCCCTCATGGAGCGCGACCATGCCGCGTGGATGCGGCGAGCCGAACGTCGCTTCGACGCCGCCGTCCGGCTGATCGCCCGCGGCGAGGTGGTCGTCACCGATCGCCTCCACGCCATGCTCATCGGGCTGCAGATGGGCCGCCGGGTCGTCGCGCTCGACAACAACAACCGCAAGCTGTCCAACTACGCGGAGACCTGGTTCGGCGACCTCCAGCCGAGGTTGCGCTTCGAGCACACGCTGCGTCCGTGACCTCCAGGCAGCCTTCAGCGCACCTGACCCGTCGGGACGCGGCCAGGGCCCGCGCGGAGGCCAGCGCCCACCGTGCCGCGTGCCGTCGGCAGCTGACGCGACGGACGCCCCGTGTCGGCGGGCGGGAACGTGACCGCCCGCTCGTCGGCGGTTCGCTCGTCCTGATCGCCTCGCTCCTCGCTCTCGCCTGGGTGGCAGCCGACCAACCAGGACTGCCCGGGCACTTCGCGAACGACGAGGGCACGATCATCAGCGTGAGCCGGGGGACGTTCACCGAGGCCGACTCGTCATTCCAGCTCATCGCCGCGGTCTACCGCTGGATGGGCCTGGCCGAGCTGCCGACGCTCGCTGCCCTCGTCGGTGTCGCGAGCTACCTGCTCGTCCTGACGGTGGCGATCTCACACACCCGGACGACGACGGCCGAGTGGGTGGACTGGGCCATCATCATCAGCTGCGTCGCGCTCGCCGCCGTCTACCACGGCGCGTACACGAAGGACCTGCTGACCGTGGGCGCGGCACTCGCCCTCATCGCCCATCGCGGACGAGGTCTGTCGGCCGAGCTGGTGCCGGTGGCCGCGATGCTGCTGTACGCCCAGGGCTTCCGCACGTACTGGTTCCTCGTGGCCGGCCTCTATCTGGCGCTCCGCCTCGCGCTGCGGGCGCGGCGCGACTGGACAGCCACCCTGGCGATCGTCCTCGTGCTCTACGCCGGGCTCTCCGTCGTCTTCCCGCTGGTCGTCGGTGTCGACCTCGACCACTACCGCATGACGGTGAACGAGCACCGCACCGCGGAATCGGTCAACACTCTGATCGAGCAGTTCTTCCCCGGTGCCGGCCCCGTGTCCGGGTTCGTCAACAGTGTCCTCACCTTCGCCTCGTTCATCATCCCGATCCCGCTGATGCTCCGCGGCGGGGCGATCTACCTCGTCGTGGCGCTCGTCCTGCTCGTCATCTGGGGATCACTCATCGCCGCGATCCGGTCGGCGAGGCTCCGAACGCCCCGCGGCTCGTCGGTCCTCACAGCGTTCCAGAACCGGTTGTTCGCGGCGATCCTCGCGTTCCTGATCGTGCAGTCGATCTTCGAGCCGGACTACGGCTCGTTCCTCCGGCATCTCACACCGATGCTGATCGTCGCCGTGTGCCTCCTCCTGAGCCTGCGGCCCGGAGCGGTGTCCTCGGCCCAGCGGAGGCCGACATCCGCTGTATCCCGCGCGGCTCAGCGACGTGCGGGCACGACTGATGCTGCCGCGACGCGCACGTCGGCCGCGACACGCGCCCAGGAGAACGGACCTGCCGCGGCGAGCACCCCCGCCGCGGAGAGCGCCTGGTAACGACCGGCGTCGGTGAGGATCTGCTCCAGCGCGTCGGCGAGCGCGGTCGGCGTCACCGCCGTGGCCACGATGCCCGATCCTGACGCGATCGCCTGCTCGGCGAGGCCGCCGACCGGCGTCACGACGGAGGGCACCCCGAGCGCCATCGCGTAGGCGAGCACACCGGACTGACTGGCCTCGGTGTACGGCAGCAGGGCGATGTCGAACCGGCCGACCACCTGTGCGATCTCCTCCTGGCCGACCCAGCGGTTCTCGAGTTCGTCGTCCTCGTGTCGCAGGAGTCCGAGGGCGTCGTCGGTCCCGGACCCGACGACCCGCAACCGGACCCGGACCCCGCGACGGCGCAGTTCGGTGATCGCCGCCACCCCGAGACCGAGCCCCTTGTACGCCGACAGCCGACCGAAGCATCCGACGACCGGAACACCCTCCCGGTACGTCGACCGGACCACGGCACGGCCCGCTTCGACACGGTACGCGGCATGGACGGTCTCGTGGACGCGGTCCGCGCGGAACTCACCACGGGACGTGAGTGCATCGGCGACCGGCGCGGAGAACACGATCGCTCCGTCCGCCGCCCGACGCTCGGCACGACGCAGGAGGTGCTCGAGCCGCGAGAAGTCCCCGGGGTGCATCGTCGCGTCATGGACGCAGAGCAGACTCCGACGATCGCCGAAGCGGAACACGGGCGCGACCGCCCCCTGCCAGAGCTGCTCCATGGCGATGACGACGACGTCGATGCGATGTCGCCGCAGGAAGCGGTCGAGCCGGAGCGCCGCCCAGAGGAGGCGTGGGAGGCCGAGCACCGCGCCGCGCTTGTCGCGATACGTGCGGATCGTGAAGGACGGCACACCGAGGGCGACGAACCGCTCCGCCACCTCGGCGTCGAGGGAGTAGGACACGACGACATCGCAGCCGTCCTCCTGCAGCGCCTGAGCCAGTTCCTGGGCGAAGAGCGGGCCCGCACCGGTGCGGCCCCACTGCACGACAGCGACCCGCATCAGGCCACCTGCGGTATCCGGTAGGCCTCGGCGAGCGCCGTCCGCTGCTGGGCGGGAGTGTGGCCTCGAAGGCGATCCGACCAGCGGGCGATGTTCGTCTCGGCCCACGCGGCGAACGCGCGGGGTCCGGCCAGTCTGCTGGCGATCAGCGCCTCGAGACCACCGTCGAGTGTGAGGGCGTCCGGGAGCGTCCCGAACGCGGCGATCGGCCGGACGAGCGTCGGGACACCGGCCTGCACCGCCTCCAGGACGGCGAGCGGGAACCCCTCCCAGGCGGCGGTATGGAGGTAGACGTCGCTCTGCGCGAGCCGCCTGCCCACCTCGGCGTGCGGGATCCAACCGGTGACGTGCACACCGGAGGCTTCCAACCGGCCGACGTCGTCGTCCGCGCCACCTCCCATCCAGACCGGGACCACCTCGATACCTCGCGCACTGATCGACGCCGCGACGTCGGCGAACCGCATCGGATCCTTCTGCGG
Source organism: Plantibacter sp. M259 (assembly GCF_006065115.1). Classification (NCBI taxonomy): domain Bacteria; kingdom Bacillati; phylum Actinomycetota; class Actinomycetes; order Micrococcales; family Microbacteriaceae; genus Plantibacter; species Plantibacter sp. M259. The sequence goes on from NZ_CP040750.1 coordinate 439,952, forward strand.
AGCGATCCGTCCGAGACTCGCGACCCGCAGCGGCCGGTGCAGCTCCACCTCGTTCTCGCGAGCGCCGGGAGGCGGAACCGCGACCACGTTCGGTACGTGGACGACGCGCGGCTGGAGGGGGCCACGCCGTTCCGCGGCTGCGGCCTCGCCCTCGGAACACGCGGCGATGGTCTCGACGTTGAAGGAGAGCAACCATTCGACGGCCCGGAACAGACGGCGGCTCCAGACGGAGAGGTCCGCGCGCTCGAACGCGTAGCAGTGCGGGGTGTAGACGATGCGGGTCCGCGGCGAGCTGCGCAGGGCGACCCGCGCGTACGCACCGGCGAAGCTCGAGTGGGCGTGCACGATGTCGGCGCCGGTACGACGGCGAACCCGCCGGATCGCCCGCACGGCAGCGAGCGGTCGCCGCCCGAGCGCGGTCACGGAGGCGAAGCAGTCGGACAGCGTCTCGTCGACCGGGGCGCCGTCCGGAATCTGCGCGAGCAGGTGATGTTCGACACCCGGCGGTGAATTCCGCACGTAGGCCTCGATCGCCACGGGGATCCCACCCGCATAGCAGTCGGTGACGTGGAGCACGGTCGTCATGTCCGCCGCTCGTCGAACGGGAGGAGCGGTTGGACGACGGTCATCAGTCTCGTATCTCACATGTTGTATGTTAGACGGCGGCAACGTTGGTCACCCCGCCCATGCCAGATCCGGAGGCCCGTGTACTCGATCGTCATCCCCTGCCGAAACGGCTCGGGGACTCTCGCCACGCAACTCGAAGCCCTCCTCGCCCAACGCTCGCCCGGCGACATCGAGATCATCGTCGCCGACAACGGTTCCGTCGACGGCACCGCGGCACTCGTCCGGCGGTTCAGCGAGGTGGACGGACGTGTCCGCCTCGTCGACGCAAGCGGCAGGCCAGGAATCAACCACGCTCGCAACACCGGCATCCGGGCATCGCGGGGTTCAGCGGTGCTCCTCTGCGACGCTGACGACGTCGTCCAGGTCGGCTGGGTCGAGGCTCACCGGCGCGCGCTCGAAGCCGGCGCGGATTGCGTCGGCGGCGTGCTCGAACGGACCCTCCCGGACGGCACACCTCTGGGCAGACAGGAGGCTGTCAGCACCGTGCACGGTTTCCATCCATGGCCGCCGGGAGCGAACTGCGGTTTCCAACGACGGGTGTTCGACCGGCTCGGTGGGTTCGACGAGACCCTGCTCGGCGGCGGCGATGAGACTGACTTCTTCTGGCGGGCGGCAGAGGCCGGTCACCCGACCACCGCGGTCCCTGAGGCCGTGGTCGAGTACCGCCTCCGCGGTGACCTTCGAGCCGTGGCCCGGCAGTTCTTCGGGTACGGCCGAGGAACGGTGCGGTTGTTCCGACGACACCGCGGGTTGGGCATGCCGAGGTCCTTCGGGTGGGAGCTCCCCTTCGTCATCGTGGTCGGAGTGCTGCAGGTCATCCTCCCGAGCCGCAACAGTACGCGCCGGCGATGTGGTGTCGAGCGACTCTCGTCGAGAGCAGGGCGCGTGGTCGAGAGCGTGCGATCGAGGACGTGGTACCTGTGATCACGACGATCGAGGCCGACGACGGCGACGAGGACCCCGCCGACGCCACGACCGCGCTCGTCGACCGACCCGCGGGTCGCCCGTCGTGCCTGTGACCGGGCGATGATCCATCTCGCCTGGGCGATCCTCGAGCGGATCCTTCCCCGGGTGGCGTCGGCGCTCATCATGCTCGTCCTGGCCGCCCGGCTCACGCCGTCCCTCGTCGGCATGTACGCGTGGATGATCCTCGCCCTCACGCTGGTCCAGACCGTCGGTGACACGGCCGCCCGGCAGACCGCCGTCGTCCACGGAGACACCGAGGCCGGGGACCGGTTCGTCCGCCGGTTCCGGGTCTGGTCCGCGCTGATCGGAGGCGCCGCGCTCGCCGTGACCGTCGGAGCCCTGCTCCTGACGCATCACGCGGAGGACCGTTGGCAGGCGATCGCCCTCGCGCCGTTCGTCCTCGTCCCGGCGGCCTCGGCCGTGGGCATCGACGCCCTGGTCCGCCTGCAGCGAGCCGGGAGATGGAAGGAGATCGCATCGCATCAGGCGTGGTCGTCGACAGCCTCCCTGCTCTGCAGCGTGCCGACTTTGCTCGCGACGGGATCACTGCTCGCCAGCGCCCTGCAGGCGATGCTCGCGGAGGCGGGGTTCGCCCTGCTCAACCGGCGACGTGCTGCGCGACTCCCCCGCGCGTCCGCCACTGGCTCGCGTTCCCGCGAACCGACCGTGAACGTCCTGGGCGACTACCTGCACACGGCGCTGTTCTCGCTCCTGGGATGGGGACAGGGGCAGACCGACCGCCTCTCGATCGGCGCTCTCGCTGGCGGGGTGCGCCTCGGCCAGTACGCGTTCGCCATGTCACTGTCGCGGAGCATCGGCGACGCGGCGGCGCTGGCTGCGATCAACGTCCTCCGGCCGGTCCTCGCCGAAGCGGCACGTGACGGCCGAGGATCCGAGATCGTCTCGGTCACGGAGGCTTCGCTCCGACGGTCGCTGGTCCTGGCGGTCGTTGCCGCCGTTGCGACGAGTATCGGGGCTGAGCTGGTCGTGGACCCCTTCCTCGCGGGCGACTGGGACCCCGCCCTCGCACTCGTCCCCGTCCTCGCCCTGTCGGTCGCTCCCTCGGTCGTCGCCTGGTCGGTGACGGCGGTCCTCCAGGCCGAGCGCCGGATGAGCTGGGCGAGTCCGATCAAGGCGGTCGGCGTGCTGCTGTCCCTCCCGGTCGGCGTCGTCGCCCTCCACGACCTGCAGCTCGCGGCCTGGCTCGTGAACGCCCGGGAGCTCGTCGTGATGGCACTGCTCCTCCTCGCCGCGCGTCATCGGGCGCCCTGGCGGGGTGGCCTCCTCGCGCTCGGCGTCGTCCTGGTCGGCGCGGCCGTGTGGCATCTGACCCGAGGCTAGGCCGGCTGCAGCAGATCCCTCACGATGTCCAGCGCCCCCTGGCTTGCATACCGCTGGTACTCGCCGCGGGGGGCACGCAGCACGACAGGGAGGATCCGCCGCCACCGGGCCGGAGCGAGATCGGCCCGGAACCGCTCGAAGGCCGCTTTGGCGACGACGGCCGAGCGATCGGCGAGCGGTGCGGGCTCACGGGTATCGTCGAGCCAGGAAGCGAGCCCGGCGACGCGGTCCGCGATGTCGCGGTTGCGCTGGCGCCCCGGCTGCATCAGTCTCGAGATCTTGTAGGCCAGCGTCGGCTCGACGATCCCGATCTGGTTCGCGCCGTGCTGCCGGTAGTCGACGAGGGGTTCGTCCAGCAGCTCGATCGGGCCACGCGATGCGGCCACGATCGCCAACCACTCGTCGTGCACCCACGGCGAGGGGAACGGTACGGCTGCGTCGAAGACCTCGCGCCGGAGCATCGCGGTCGCACCGGTGACCAGATTGCGTCGCAGCAACACGCCGAAAGCATCACCAGCCCGGATCCCGTCGCGTTCGTGCGGGCCGATCGACAGCGACGCGAACAGCGTGGTGCCGAGGGACACCCCATCGGCTCCGACAAGACGGGCGTCCGAGCACACCATCTGCAGCTCCGGACGCGCGTCGAAGGCGGCCAGGGCACGTTCGACGCGGTCGGGCCGCCACACGTCGTCCTGATCGGAGAGGACGATCAGGCTCCCCGTGGTCGCGCGGATCGCCCCTCGAAGTTCCTCGTGACGCCGAGTGGACTCGGATTCCGCAGGACGCGCACCGGGACGGACGACTCAGCGGCGAAGCGCTCGACGATGGCGGATGTCCCGTCAGTCGAACCGTCGTCGCTGACCACGATCTCGCCCGGGAGCACGGTCTGCGCGAGCATGCTGGCCAGCTGCTCTTCGAGGAACACGGCGCCGTTGTAGGTGCACAGGGCGACGGAGACGCGTCCGTCGACTGCTGCTGTTGCTGGCATGGACCCGCCCCTCACCGCTCATCGGACCGCGGACCAGCCTATCCCGACCGCCCCACTGGTATCCTCGTGCCTTATGCCCCGCGTAGCCGTCGACCTCCTCTCGTACACCGGAACGAAAGGCGGTATGGAGACCTACGCGCGCGAGCTGTACCGCGAGATCGGCCGACTCGGCAGTGAATTCGAGTTCGTCGGACTCGCCAGCAAAGAGGGATACCAGCTCGACCGTTCTTGGTTCCCCGGGGACATGATCGACACCGGTATCAGCGGCGAGAACCGCTTCCGGTGGGCGATCGGCGAGCTCTGGTCGATCGGTCGCATCGCGAAGCGTCACGGTGCGGATCTGTTGCACTGCCCGGCTCTGCTCGGTCCTGCCCGGAGCAGCATGCCCACCGTGATCTCCATGCACGACATGCTCTACTGGAGTCAGCCCCAGATGATGAGCACCCCGGCGTTCACGGAACCCGTGAAGTTCATGGAGCGCCTGGGTGCACGGAACGCCAGCCGGATGATCACCATCAGTGAGGTGTCCCGACGCGAGATCATCACCTACCTCGGCTTCCCGGCAGACCGCATCGACCTCATCCCCCTCGCCGGCACCGCCCTGCCGATGGGCGAACGACGACCGGACAAGGAGCACCCCTTCATCCTGGCGACGGGCAACCGGCGCCCGCACAAGAACTGGGCTGGTCTCATCAGGGCGTTGCCGCTCGTCGACGAGGCGATCCGCCCTCGGGTGGTCATCACCGGCAGCCACGGCGAGGACCCTCTGCGCGCCGTCGTCGACGAGGTCGGCATGCACGACTGGGTCGAGCTGCGATCCTGGTTGACCAGCGAGGAACTCGGTCACCTCTACGAGACCGCGACCGCGCTCGCCATGCCGTCGTTCCACGACGGCTTCAGCCTGCCCGCCCTCGAGGCCATGATGGCGGGGCTCCCCGTGCTCATCTCCGACATCCCCGTATACCGGGAGGTCGCCGGCGATGCGGCCGAGTACTTCGATCCCCATTCGCTCGAGTCGATCGCCACTGCCATGACGACGGCGGTCAGTGACCCCGCACGGATGGCCGAACTCGCCGATCAGGGCAGGGAACGCGCCAAGCAGTTCTCCTGGGAACGCGTGGCGACACGCACGCTCGAGACCTTCCGGACAACACTCGCCTGACACGGCCGCGGCTGGACGACGGGCCACCGCCATCCAGCCGCGTCGCCTCACTCCGACTGCGGCTGGATGACCGGGATCGACTCGGTGTCGGCCGGGCCGAGCGCGATGGTCGGCATCGACACGGTGATGAGCGAACCGTCGGCACGACGGCTGCCCTCGATGTCGCTCGCGCTCGGCTCGCCGACGAGGTGCGGACCCTGGTTGTCGAGTGGAACGGTGACCGTGGTTCCGGCCTCCACCAGGACGTTGCCGCCGCCGACGACGAACGACGCGGAATCGCCCTCCTCGACGGTGAACCGCATCTCGGTGCGCCGGACGGAGATGCGCACCCGCGTGCCCTTGACCGTGAGCCGGAAGGTGATGCCCTGCCAGTCGACCGGCAGGCGCGGCGAGAAGGAGATCACACCGCCGTGGTCACGCATCCCGGCGAAGCCGAGCACGAGCGCGCTCCACACCCCACCGGTGGAGGCGACGTGCACACCGTCCGGGGTGTTGCGGTGCAGGTTCGCGAGGTCGACGAACAGCGCCGACCAGAAGTACTTGAGCGCGAGCCGCTGGTACCCGACCTCGGCGGCGATGATCGACTGCACGACCGCCGACAGGGTCGAGTCGCCCGTCGTCAGCGGATCGTAGTAGTCGAAGTCGGCGAGCTTCTCCTCGTCGGTGAAGTGGTCGCCCTGCAGGAGCAGCGCCAGCACGACGTCCGCCTGTTTGAGCACCTGGAACCGGTAGATGACGAGCGGGTGGAAGTGCAGGAGCAGCGGGAGGTGCTCGGGCGGGGTGTGGTCGAGGTCCCACAGCTCCTTCTCGAGGAACTGGGCGTCCTGCGGGTGGATGCCGAGCCGCTTGTCGAAGGGGATGTGCATGTGCTCGGCGGCGCGCTGCCACTCGCGGACCTCGGCATCGTCGAGCGAGAGCCGCGTGACCAGGCGCTCGAAGGAGGCCGGATCGTCCTCGCGGAGGCGCTCCACGGCCTCGACGGCCGACAGCAGGTTCGACCGCGCCATGACGTTGGTGTAGAGGTTGTCGTTCACGACGGTCGTGTACTCATCGGGCCCAGTCACCCCGTAGATGTGGAACGAGTCCTTGCCGTTCGCGCGCCAGAAGCCCAGGTCGGCCCACATGCGCGCCGTCTCGACGAAGATGTCGACGGCTCCGCGGGCGAGGAAGTCCTCATCCCCCGTCGCCGCGACGTACTGCCGCAGCGCATAGGAGATGTCGGCGTCGATGTGGTACTGCGCCGTGCCGGCCGCGTAGTACGCGGACGACTCGAGCCCGTTGATCGTGCGCCACGGGAACAGGGCGCCGTGCTGGTTCAGCTCGGTCGCGCGGGAGCGGGCGGCGTCGAGCATGTTCTGACGGAACCGGAGGGCGTTCCGCGCGACGAGCGGTGCCGTGTAGCTGAGGAACGGGAGGACGTAGACCTCGGTGTCCCAGAAGTAGTGGCCGCCGTATCCGGAGCCGGACACGCCCTTCGCCGCGACACCGCCGCCGTCCGTGCGTGCGGACGCCTGCGCGAGCTGGAAGAGGTTCCAGCGCGTCGCCTGCTGGATGGCCGGCTGACCATGGACCTCGACGTCGGAGCGCGCCCAGAAGTCCTCGAGCCACAGCTCCTGGTTGCGGATCGCCGATTCGATGCCGTTCTCAGCGGAACGGTCGAGCGTGCGGGCACAGCGGTCGGCGAGCTCCTTCGGCGGGACGGCGTTGGAGGTGTGGTAGCTGATGATCTTGGTGAGCTTCGTGGGCACGCCCGCGCGACCGCGGATCGTGTACACGTGCTTCGCGAGGTCGGCCTCGATGTGCGTCGAGACCTCGTACTCGTTCTCGGTCTCGATCGCGTGGTCGGCGCCGGCCACGATCGTCATGCCGGAGTTCGTCGTCTGGTACCCGAGCATCGCGCGCGGACCGTCGATGAGCTTGTAGCGCGGCTGCAGCACCCGCTCGGTGAGGGACTCCGCCTTGCGTGGATCACCCATCCCCGGCTCGGGTGCGTTCGTCAGGTAGTCGTCCTGACGATCCTGGCGGTTGATGATCTGGCTGGAGAGCACGAGTGACGCGTCCGCGTCGAGCAACGTGACCTCGTAGTCGAGGACCGCGAGGTGGCGGTCGGTGAAGGACACCATGCGACGGGAGCGGATGTGGACGCGCTTCCCGGAGGGCGTCCGCCATTCGAGTTCACGGCTGAGGACACCGGTCTTGAAGTCGAGGCGACGCTCGAAGCTCAGGAGGTCGGCGTCGTTGAGGATCAAGGGCTCGTCGTCGACGTAGAGGCGGACGACCTTGGTGTCGGGCGCGTTGACGATCGTCTGGCCGACGCGGGCGAAGCCGAACGCCTCCTCGGCGTGACGGATCGGCCAGGTCTCGTGGAACCCGTTGATGAACGTGCCGTGGACGTGGCCGTCGCGGCCCTCCTCGACATTGCCACGGAAACCGAGGTAGCCGTTGCCGAGCGCGAACAGGGTCTCGGTCGTGCCCTCGTCGTCCGCGTCGACATGGGTCTCGACGAGCGCCCAGTCGTCGAGCGGGAACCGGTGACGGTCGAGCGGGTCGCTGGTGATGTGGTTCATGCCTGGTCCTCGGAGGAGTCGTGGGGTGCCGCGGGGGTCTGGGAGTCGGCCGGATCGTCCGGCCCGGCTGTTCGCGAGGTCGACCGCAGCGGTTCGACGAGGTCGGCGAGGTCGTCGACCACGATGTCGGCACCCGCATCGATGAGCGCCTGGTGCCCGATGCCGCGGTCGACGCCGAGCACGAGACCGAAGTCGCCACGTCGACCGGCCTCGACCCCGGAGTGCGCGTCCTCGACGACGACGCATTCAGACGGCGCGTAACCGAGCAGACGACCGGCCTCGACGTAGGTGTCCGGCGCGGGCTTGCCGGCGATCCCCTCGCGCGCGGCGACGACGCCGTCCATCACGACCGGGAACCGCTCACGGAGCCCTGCCGCTCGGAGGACGACCTCGGCGTTCTTGGAACTCGACACCACGGCGACCTCGAGCCCTGCCTGCTCGACCGTGTCGAGGAAGGTCGACGATCCCGGGTACGCGGCGATGCCGTCCGCTTCCAGGACCGCCGTGAACACCGAGTTCTTCCGGTTGCCGAGACCGCACACGGTCTCCAGCTCGGGCGCATCGGTCGGCGAACCCTCGGGGAGCGTGATGCCGCGTGACGCGAGCATCGCGCGCACCCCGTCGTACCGAGGTTTGCCGTCGATGTACTGGAAGTAGTCGGCGTCGGTGTACGGCTCGGTGATCCCGTGGGCGAGGAGCTCGTCGGTGAAGAGCTTCGCCCAGGCGTGCATGTGGATCTCGGCGGTCGGGGTGATGACGCCGTCGAGGTCGAACAGCACCGCCCGGCAGCCGAGGAGCCGCGCGGCCGCCTCGTCGAGGGTCAGGACGTCGTTCGATGGCGCGTTGATCGGCTGAGTCACGGTGCACGGTCCTCGTCGGTTTGGGGGAAGAGGTGGACAGTGGAACGGAAGCTGCTGCGGACCGGTGGGGCGGCCGCGCAGACCCAGCCTAGGAGAGTTTGGCCACGACGTCGTACACGCGGTCGATACCGGCGTGGACCGGGAAGTGGTGGTTGCCGACGAACAGCCCGTCCTCGTGGATCTTGTCGGCGGCGGGGAGTTCGGCCGGGACCTTCGCGTCGAGGTACTTCATGACCGGGTTCTTCGTGAAGTTGCCCGCCACGATGGGCCGTGACTCGATCCCCGCGGCAGCGAACGCCTGCACGACCTCCTTGCGTCGGCCGGCGAGCGCGCCCTCGAGCACGAGGGAGAAGCCGAACCAGCTGCTCTCGCCCTGCTCGCGCTGGATCCGTACGGAGTCGAGGTCGGCGAAGCGTTCCGTCCAGTACACGGCGTTCTCCCGGCGACCCGCGATGAGCGACGGGACCTTCTGGATCTGCTCGATGCCGATCGCGCCGGACATCTCGAGCGGACGGACGTTGTAACCGGGAAGGACGAAGCGGAAGAGGTCGTCCCATTCGTCGCCCGACTTGTCGTGCACGGCGTTCTGCTCGGGGAGTCCACGGGTCCAGCCGTGGGCCCGCAGCGAGATGAGCATCTGCGCCGTGGCCTCGTCGTCCGTCAGGATCATCCCGCCCTCCATCGTCGAGATGTGGTGGGAGAAGAAGGCGCTGAACGTGCCCATCGCTCCGACCGTTCCGGCGAACCGACCGTCGTCCTTCGCGCCGAGCGACTCGCAGTTGTCCTCCAGCAGGAGGAGACCGTGACGTTCGGCGAGTGCCGTGAGCGCCGCGAAGTCGTTCGGGTTGCCGAGGAGGTTGACCGCGAAGATCGCCTTGGTGCGCGGGGTGATGGCGGCCTCGGCGAGCGTCAGGTCCAGGTTGAGGGTGTCGACGTCGATGTCGACGAAGCTCGGGATGAGGCCGTACTGCTGGAGCGGGTAGTAGGTGGTCGCCCACGACACGGCGGGCACCAGGACCTCGTCGCCCGCCTGCAGGTCGACCCGGTCATCGAGGACCGCAGCGGCGATCGCGAGGAGGTTCGCGCTCGAGCCGGAGTTGACCATGACGCCGAAGCCGGCGCCGAACGCACTGGCGAAGTCGCGCTCGAACTGCGCGACGAGCGGACCCATGGTGAAGCGGCCGCTGTCGACGACGCGCTGGATGGCGGCGTACTCCGCAGCATCCCAGGAGGAGGTGGCGAGGGGGAAACCGGAGTCGAAGGTGTCGTCGGTCATGCTGTCTGTGGCTCCTGAGCTGCGAGATAGGCGTGGTAGCTCGCGGCGACGCCGGCCGCGAGCGGGGTGGTGGGGTTCCAGCCGAGCGCACGGGCGGCGGCTGAGTCGAGCAAGCGCTGGTGCACACCGGAAGGCTTGGTGGCGTCGTACCGGAAGTGACCGGTGAAGCCGGCGGCGCGACCGGCTGCTTCGTAGTACTCGGTGATGCTGTGGTCGACACCCGGCCCGAGGTTGAGCGTGACGGGCCATGCGTCGAGTGAGCCGAGCTGCGTGACGAGCCACGCCGCGAGGTCGGGCGTGTAGGTGAATTCGCGTCGGGCGGTGCCGTCGCCCCAGACCTCGACCTCGTCGGAGCCGCTCGTCACGGCGGCGTGCACCTTGCCGAGAGCGGCGGCGATGAGGTGCGCCTGACCGTGGGTGTAGTCGTCGCCCGGGCCGTAGAGGTTCGACGGCACTGCTGCGCGATAGGCGAAACCGTACTGCCGACTCGCGTACTCGCAGAGCTTCGTCCCGGCGATCTTCGCGAGCGCATATCCCTCGTTCGCGCCCTCCAGTGTGCCGCTGAGGAGCGCGCCCTCACCGATCGGCTGTGGGAGCCCCTCGGGGTAGATCGCCGCGCTCGACACATAGAGCAGCTCGGGGACACCGGCGTCGATCGCGCCTCGGATCACCGAGGTGTCGATCAGGAGGTTGTCGAGCAGGAAGTCGGTGGGGCGCTGCAGCTTCGCCTGGATGCCGGCGACCTTCGCTGCGGTGTGCACGATCGCGTCCGGCGCCGTGCGCCCGATGAGGGCGGCGACGGCGGCGCGATCGGTGAGGTCGGCGTCCGCGCGCGTCGCCACGATCAGTTCGTCGGCGGCGCGGAGCGTGGGCCAGACCTCGGCGATGCTCGAACCGAGCATGCCGGCACCACCCGTGAGGAGGACGCGCACCGCGCCTAGACCTCCGCGGTGTCGATGTAGGGCTTGCCCGACGCCTCGAGCTCGGCGACGTCGGAGTCGACCATGATCTGCGCGAGGCGCGGTGGCAGCACCTTCGGGGTCCAGCCGAGGACCGACTCGGCCTTCGCGTAGTCGCCGATCAGCGCGTCGACCTCGGTGGGACGGAGGTAGCGCTCATCGAACTTGACGTACTTCTCCCAGTCGAGGTCGAGCCGCTCGAAGGAGAACTGGAGGAAGTCCTTGACGGTGTACGCGGTGTTGGTGGCGAGGACGAAGTCGGTCGGTTCGTCGGCCTGCAGCATCCGCCACATGCCCTCGACGTAGTCGGGCGCGTAGCCCCAGTCGCGGACGGCGTCGAGGTTGCCCATGTACAGGAAGTCCTGCTGGCCGGCGGCGATGCGCGCGGCGGCACGGGTGATCTTGCGGGTCACGAAGGTGCCACCACGTCGCGGCGACTCGTGGTTGAAGAGGATGCCGTTGACCGCGAACATGCCGTAGGCCTCACGGTAGTTCCGGGTGATCCAGTAGGAGTAGACCTTCGCGACGCCGTAGGGCGAACGCGGGTAGAACGGGGTCTCCTCGTTCTGCGGCGGCGGCGTCGCACCGAACATCTCGGAGCTCGAGGCCTGGTAGAAGCGGCAGTGGAGACCGATCTGGCGGATGGCCTCGAGGAGTCGGACCGTCCCGATGCCGGTCGTGTCGCCCGTGTACTCCGGCTCGTCGAAGCTGACCCGCACGTGCGACTGGGCGGCGAGGTTGTAGACCTCGTCGGGCTGGATCTCGGCGAGCAGCGTCGCCAGGCGCGAGCCGTCGGCCAGGTCGGCGAAGTGCAACTGGAGCCTGGGCGAACCGTCGTGGGTCGCCTCGGGGTCGTAGATGTGGTCGATCCGGCCGGTGTTGAAGGTCGACGCGCGACGCACGAAACCGTGCACCTCGTACCCCTTCGACAGCAGGAGTTCTGCGAGGTAGCTGCCGTCCTGGCCGGTGATACCGGTGATGACGGCCTTCTTGGTGGTGACGCCTGTCGTGGCCGGGGCCGCCGGGGCTGATGTCTCAGTCATGGAAGACCACTCTACCCGGGCCGTGGTCCCGTTCGGGCGGCCGTCCCCGTCCGGAAGCTTGCTACCGTACCGGGGTGACGCTCGACATCATGATGCCTTTCTACGGCCGCTTCGACCACTTCCGCACGGCGGTGCTCAGCGTGCTCGCGCAGACCGATCCGGACTGGCGGTTGGTCGTGGTCGACGACGTCTATCCGGACACGGCACCGGGCGAGTGGCTGCAGTCGCTCGGCGACGATCGCATCGTGTACCTCCGCAATGAACGCAACCTCGGGGTGAGCGGCAACTTCGACCGCTGCATCGAACTCGTGACGGCGGAACGGTGTGTCCTCATGGGGTGCGACGACGAGCTCCTCCCGGAGTACGTGGCGCGGATGGCGACCATCGCGGCGCGATTCCCCGACGTCGACCTCATCCAGCCCGGTGTCGAAGTGATCGACGAGACCGGACAGGTCGTCCGACCACTGGGCGACCGGATCAAGGCGCTCCTCCGACCCGCCGCACCCGAGCCGGTCCAGCTCGCCGGGGAGCGACTCACGGCCAGCCTGCTCCGCGGCAACTGGGCGTACTTCCCGTCCGTGTGCTGGCGGGTCGAGTCGGTTCGGCGCTTCGGGTTCCGGGCCGATCTGCACGTGGTCCAGGATCTCGCCCTGATGATGGAGATCTTCCGCGCCGGCGGCACCCTCGTGCTCGACGACACCACGGTCTTCCGGTATCGCCGACACAGCGGGAGTGTGTCCTCCTACACCGCCGTGGACGGCAAGCGCTTCCAACAGGAGCGCACGGTGTTCGCGGAGGAGGCCGCCCGACAGGCGGCACTCGGCTGGAACCGGGCATCTCGAGTCGCCCGGGCGCACATCACCTCACGGCTCAACGCGGCCCTGCAACTCCCCAAGGCAGCGCTCGCCCGGGACACAGCGGGACTGCGCATCCTGCTCCGGCACACCTTCGCCTGATCAGCCCGTCGCACGGATCGACCGAGCTCTCCCTGAGTAGGATTGCCTCATGCCGCACCAGCTCGAACGCACGCTCATCGTCATGCCGGCGCTCAACGAGGAAGCGTCCGTCGCCGCCGTGGTGCGCGAGGTCCAGGACAAGCTGCCGGGTGTCGCGATCCTCGTCGTGAACGACGGCTCGACCGATGACACCACCGTCCAGGCGAGGTCCGCGGGCGCCGTCGTGGCCGAGCTCCCGTTCAACCTCGGGGTCGGCGGCGCGATGCGGGTCGGCTTCAAGTACGCCCTCGAGCATGGGTACCGCAACGTCGTGCAGGTCGATTCGGACGGGCAGCACGACCCGGCAGGCGTCCTGCAGCTCCTCGATGAACTGACGACCGCCGACCTCGTCCTCGGCGCACGGTTCGCGGGTGCAGGCAACTACGAGGTGCGAGGCCCTCGCAAGTGGGCGATGGTCGTGCTCTCCGGCGTCCTCAGCCGCGTCGCGCGGACGAGGCTCACCGACACGACGAGCGGCTTCCGCGCGACGGGACCTCGGGCGGTCCGGCTCTTCGCCGAGCACTACCCGGCCGAATACCTCGGTGACACGATCGAATCGCTCGTGATCGCCGCGCGCGCCGGGTGCGTCATCCGCCAGGTGCCCGTGGCCATGCGGCCCCGCGCTGGCGGCACTCCGTCGCACAACCCGTTCAAGGCCGCGACCTACCTGGCCCGTGCCGGTCTCGCGCTCGTGTTCGCGCTCATCCGACCGCCGGTCGCGCTGCAAGGAGAGGTGGTGACCGCATGATGCCCCTCGGCACCTACATCCTGGGCATCGTCGCCGCCCTGTTCACGCTCGGGGTCGTCATCGAGATGCTCCGACGCCGCAGGATGCGTGAGCGCCACGCCGTGTGGTGGCTCGTCGCCGGCTCCCTCGCGCTCATCATCGGTGTCTTCCCCCAGGTGCTCGCCGGTGTCGCCGTCGCAATCGGCGTGGAGATCCCGACCAACCTCGTGTTCTTCGTGAGCATCCTGGTCCTCTTCCTCGTGAGCATCCAACACAGTTCGGAACTCACCACGCTCGAGCAGCGGAGTCGCACGCTCGCCGAGGAGAGCGCCCTGCAGGATCTGCGGATCACCGATCTGGAACGCCGACTCGCCGACGGCGCACAGGGCGAGGGCCACGGCACCGCCTGACCACTGCAGCGCCTGACACCGGCAGCGTCTGGGCGCTCCTCAGGAAGCGACAGGGCGTCCGCGCAGGAGTCCGGCCACGTGCACGACGAGCCCGGCGGCCGGTCCGACCGTGAGCGCCAGGAGCGTCCGCTCGTGGAGGCCGAGCGGAAGCAGGAGCGTGGCGACCATCGCGAGCGCGGCGACGATCCATCCCGCCGCGAAGGCGGTGTGCTGCGACCGTGAGAGCGTCGCAGACCCGGTCACGCACAGCGCGCCGACGAGCCCGGCCGTTGCGACGAGCAGCCCGATCGTCCCGCCCGCGAGGACGTCGGAGCGCCCGAACACGATGGAGAGCGCCCACGGACCGATCCACCACGCGAGCAGGCCCAGCACCCCCGCCGCCACGATGACGAGGACGACCATCCGGAGGACCCACCCGAGCACGGCGTCCGCGTGCGAACGGAACACGATGACGAGGTAACTCTGCAGCGCCAGGACGACGATGACGATGGGTGCCCGGGTCAGCGTGATGGCGTAGGTGAGCGATCCGAAGGCGTTCGCCGAGACGGTGTCGCCCGTGGCCTGGATGACGAGGGGAAGCCCGCTCACCATCACGCCCGTCGCGGCGGAGGCGACCACCGTCCGCAGCACGTTCCAGCTGAGGGCCGTCGGACCGACGTCGATGCCGAACCGGCCGACCACCCCGCGACGGACGAACGGCCAGAGGATGAGCGGTGTCAGCACGAACGGCGCGGTGACACCCCAGGCGAGCAGCGTCGTGTCGTCGGTCACCAGGAGGAGTCCACCGACGATCGCGAACCGCAGGAGCCCGTCGACGATCGTCAGCGCTGCAACCGAGGTCCAGAGCGAGAGGCCGTACAGCACGCCGGCCGTCGCAGCCACGATCACGTAGGCGGCGAGTCCGATGACCAGCTGCGGGACCAGCGCCCACCCCGCGTCGGGGAAGACCGCCCCGACCCACAGCCACGCGGTCGCGGCGACGAGTGCGGCGGCGACTGCGGATGCAGCGAGGGCGAAGTTCCGAACGACCGGCGCGCGGGGCGACGTCTCGACCGTGCCCGAGACCGGATGTGTCGCCCGGGCCACCTCCTGCTGCACCCCGGAGAGGGCGCTGACCAGGAGGTAGAGCGCGGACCAGAAGACGGAGAACGGTGCGTACGCCGCCGTTCCGAGCGCCGCCCCGGTCACGATCTGCAGCAGGTAGCCTGCGCCACCGCCGACGGCGGTCGCCACGAGGATGAGGACGGCGCCGTTGGGTCCGCGACGCGCGGCGTCGGCGGGCGTGGCGCTACCGGGAGCCGACACGCCGGTCCTCGACGGGAAGGTGCAGAACGAGAGGCACGGAGCGGGATCCTTCGCTTGGGACGGACGACATTCGATGGTACCGCCGCACCGGCCACCGCCCAGGCCGGCGGGTAGACTGACGCAGCAGACCAGACCGAACGCGCGGCCAGATGCAGCGTGTGCTCCCTGATTGGACCAGCCGCCCATGGCCTCAGCCCCTTCCGTCCCACCGATCGACGACCGGGAACGGGGGGCACGCCCGGCTGATGGCCTCGTCCGCCGGTTCCTCATCGTGTTCGCGTTCGCGTGGATCATCTGCACGGCGATCACGAGCGCCTGGGCCCTGACGACGCCGCTCGCGGCCGCCCCTGACGAGCCGGCACACATCGTCAAGGCCGCTTCAGTGGCGCGCGGGCAGCTCGTCGGACCCTCGACGCCGAAGGGCAACGTCGTGCAGGTTCCGTCGTACATCGCCTGGACCAACAATCAGACCTGCACCGCCTTCACCGAGACGGTCACGGCGGACTGCGTCACGCAGGTGCCGGGCGACCCGACCACCCTCGTCGACATCACCACGACGGCCGGACTCTACAACCCGCTGTACTACGTGCTCGTCGGCTGGCCGTCGCTGGTCTTCGACGACTCGACCGGCATCTTCGCCATGCGTGCCATGAGCGCACTGGTCTGTTCGTTCTTCCTCGCCGTGACCTTCGCGCTCATCGCCACCTGGCGCCATCGCGCCCTGCCGGTCATCGCGTTCCTGACCGCGGCGACACCGGTCACGCTGTTCCTGGCGGGCACGATCAACCCGAACGGGCTCGAGGTCACCGCGATGATGGCGGCCGTCGTCGGACTGCTGACGATCACGACGAGACAGTCCGCGGCTCCGATCTGGCTGCCACTCAGCGCGCTCGTGGTCGGCGGGGTCGTCGCCGCCAACACGCGTGGCCTGTCGCCGCTGTGGCTCGCGATGGCCATCGCGGCGGCGCTCGTGCTGTTGCCGGGCCGAGACCTCCTCGCGCTGCTGAAGCGCCGTTCGGTGCAAGTGACGATCGTCCTCGTCGCGCTCGGCACCGCCGCCGCCGCCGCATGGTTGCTCGGCTCGAACTCGCTCGCCATGGCGGTCGACCCCAACGCGCCCCCTCCCCCGTACCCGCACGTCGGCGACGCCCCCATCGTCGGGGTCGCGGTCATCCTCGACCTCACCTTCTACTACGGTGCGCAGATGATCGGTGAGTTCGGGTGGCTCGACACGCCCGCCCCCGACGCGGTGTTCTTCATCTGGCCGGCCGTCATCGGCCTGCTGCTCCTCGGTGCCGGTGTCCTCCTCCGCGGGCGTCGACTGGTCGTCGCCGTCCTCCTCATGGCCGCCGTCGTCTTCGTCCCCGCGCTCCTCCAGGGCGTGTGGGTGACGTCGGGCGGCATCATCTGGCAGGGCCGGTACACGCTGCCGCTGTTCGCGCTGCTCCTCCTGACGATCGGTGCGTTGCTCGCGGAGCACGCGTCGAAGCTCGAGCGTTCGGTCCGACGACGACTCATCGTGATCCTGATCGCCGCGCTCGGATTCGCGCAGTTCCTCAGCTACATCGGGGCGCTCCGTCGCTACAGCATCGGTGACACCGGTGGCAGCTGGCTCGCGATGATCACCCGGCCGGAATGGGCGCCTCCGGGTGGCATGACGCTCTGGCTCGTCATCGGCGTCCTCACGATCGGTGCAGCCTGCGTCGGCGCCGCCCGGGTCGCGCTCCGCGCGCCGAGCGAGGATGAGCTCGTGACCGCGCGCTGACTCCCCCTGCCCGCAGCGGACGACGAAGGCGCCGACACCCTGGAGGGTGTCGGCGCCTTCGTCGTGTCGGCCCGGTCAGTTCACACGGACCGTCGTGCAGCCGAAGAGGACGTTCTTGCCGGTGTTGAACACCGCGGTTCCGATCCCGTAGCCACAGACCTTGTAGTCTCCAGCGGCCGTCACCGGGATCGACTCGCTGAGCCCGTGCGCACCGCCGTAGGCGGGATAGATGCGGGCGATGTCCGAACGCACCTTGTCAGCCTGGAACGCGTACCCCTCGACCGTCCCGTCGGGTGCCGTGACATAGACGTGCATCTGGATCGGCGTCTTCGGGATCTGCGCGTCGACCGTCCACCCGGAGACGGACAGCGAGGCGTTCCCCGCAGCCGTCGACCCGGAGACCTGCGCTCCGTCGAAGGACCCGACCGGGTAGCTCGTCCCCACCGTCACCGTACGGCACCCGATCGTGGAGTTCATCCCGACGCTCAGTGGTGACACGGCGATCCCGTGGGTGCACACCTGGTAGTCACCGGGAACCGTCACCGGGAAGGACTCCGAGAAGCCGTGCGGCCCCGTGGCACCGTACACGCGGTTGACATCGTCCCGCTGACCGGCGGAGCCTCGTACGTAGCCGGTCCGCTTGCCAGACGGGTCGGTGATGTACACGTGGACCGGGATCGAAGTGCTCAGGGCACCGCGATCGAGAGTCCATCCACCGACGTTGATCGACGCGCCCGTGGGGCTCTGGGTCACGTCGACCAGGTCGAGACTGCCCGCCGGGAAGTCCTTCACGAGGTCGACGGCCACGCAGCCGAGCTCCGTGTTCACGCCGATGTTCTGCCAGAACTTGGCGATGCTGTAGGCGCAGACTTCGTATCGCCCGCCGGCGGAGACCGGGAAGCTCCGACTGAACCCGTGGGCAGCGCCCGCCCCAGGGTACACATTGGCGACATCGGGACGTGATGCGGACGCCGTCATGGCGGTGCCCGGACGCTGCCCGTCGGGCTGCTTGACGTAGATGTGCACGTCGTTCGAAACCGACCGCGCGTCAGGGTCCATCGCCCACCCTGCTACGTAGAGCGCCGTCGACGAACCGCTTCCGGTAACCCGGACCGCGTCGAGTGAACCGATCGGCGCATCCTGCGGCACGCTCACCGATTTGCATCCGAGCAACCGGTTGGCGCTCAAACCGATCCCGTACACGCAAGCGGTGTAGGTCCCCCCGCGCGTGACAGTGATGTTGGTGCTGTAGCCGTGGGCCTCACCGGCGCCCGGGTACGCGCGGGCGACATCCGGTCTGGACTTGTTCGCCTGCATGACCGACCCCTTGGTCGAGCCGTCCGGGTAGGTCAAGTACACGTGCGCCTCGAGCGACGCGGATGTGCGGTTGAGGTCCAGGGTCCAGCCCGACAGGGAAATGGTCGCATCGTTCGCCCCGACGTTGACGCTCAACGCGTCGTAAGCACCTGCAGGGTTCAGCACCCCATTGGTCGGTCCGAACCAGTCGGTGTAGATGCGGAAGAAGTTCCGGTTGCCATACGCACTGCAGCCGTCACCCGTGCCGTACAGGTTGGCGAGCGCGGCGGCGTTCGGCTGGTAGGGCGTGTAGTTGTACAGCCCAGCCGTCGCAGCGTTCTCGATGAAGACGTTACTGGATCCGCATGAGGCGGTCGGTGAGAACCGGACGGCGTTCACGCGACCGGGGACGTGGTTCCACCGGGTCGGGTTCGCCTGGTAGTTCTTGAACTGCAGCGCAGCCGCGTACACCTGGTTGAAGAACCCGTAGTAGGTCGTGTCGCAGTCGGCCGTGTCCGGGCACCCGTAACCGGTTGCGCTGCGGTACTGACGATCGCTCGGCCAGGTGTCGGTGATCAGACCCTGTTCCTTCTCGATGAGGACGATCATCGCCTTCTGGCTGATCCCGCAGGCCGCACCCACCTTGGAGATGATGCTCGCCGCGGACTCACGACCTGAACCCGCGTAGGCGGCGCATCGGCCGGACACGGCTGCCCGGGAGGGAGTGGCCTGAGCGTAGTCCTTCAGGCAGGTGTATCCGGCGCGACAGGTCGGGACAGCGCGGTTGAGGAAGTCCTGAACGGCAGGAGCACTCATGGCTCCGCCGTCGTAGAAGAGCTGGTCGCTGATGATCGAACCGGCCCGGAAGTCGGACCCGTTGGCGGCCTCCGCGCTCGGAGCGACGGCCGGTGCGACCGTCAACACCCCGACGAGCAGAGCGAAGACCGTCGCGATGACGATGAGTGGGCTGCGGCGCGTCATGGTACCTCCACCGTCAGCGGCTCCGAGGTGAGCGCTCCGGTCTTGTCCGATTGGTAGGAGAGGACGGCCGTCCACGTCCCGCTGGTGAAGTCGCTGATCTGGGTTTGAACGGTGCCGCACGACGTCGTCTTCGAGTCGGCGAGTCCCTCGCTCGTGACGATCACGTCCGGGCCCGAGCCGGAGAACGTGAACGTGCAGGTCCCGCCGTTCTCGATGACGCCGGCGATGTAGCCGGACGCCGAGACTGTCGTACCGTCGGGGTCGACCCCGGCGAAGACCATGACGGCGTCGAGCGGGATCGGTTCCGGATCCTCCGTCTTGAAGGTGGGTTCGACGCCTGGAAGCAGAGTCGGGCTCGTCGTCGGACTTGCGCTCGACTGCGCCGGATCACCGCCGAAGCAGCCGGTCAGACCGACGCCGACGAGCAGAGCCGTCACCACGCAAGCCGTTGGGCGTATGCGCCACTCGGTCATCAGTCCTCCTCGGCACGCCGGATGTGCCCCTTTCAGGGTACCGGGTCCGAATCGGCTGTCGATGACCTGATCGACGGCGCGTCGACCGAGATCAGACCCAATCGGGTGTACTGGATGAGGATCGAGTGCGCTTGGAGGCGTACGGATGGTACGCGTCGTCCGGGTGCTCCGGAAGGAAGGGGTCACGGTAGATGACACCCCAGCGAGCTCGGACGGTGTTGAGCTCCCACTCGTGCACGACGGCGAGACGGGTCTTCGACTCGTAGTGGAAGAGCTGCACTCGAGCGAGGTAGAGGATGCGCAATCCGGCGTTGCTCACCTTGAGCGAGAGGTCGACGTCGTTGAAGTTCAGCGGCAACGCCTCGGTGACCCCGCCGATGCTGGCATAGGTGTCCCGACGGAGTGCCGCACAGGCGGCGGTGACCCCGGAAACCTCGCGGTCGACTTTGAGCGCCGCCGACGGCCCGGGCTCGCCGAACCGGTACCCGGTCATGGGATGGGAGAACCCACGGTTGGCGTAGCGGTGGCCGGCGTGCTGGATGAGGCCGTCCTCGTACACGAGCTGCGCGCCGGTCATCCCGACATCCTGCTGACGGAGCGGAGCGACGAGCTCGACGAGGAACCCGTCCGAGATGACCTCGACGTCGTCGTTGAGCAGGACGATCATGTCGCCCCGGCTCTCGACGAAACCGACGTTGCACTTCTCCCCATAGTTGAACGGGCGGTCGAACGGGACCAGGGTGAGCCGATCGCCGGCGATCTCCCGCAGGAGGTCGAGGACCGTCTCGGGTGTCGTCAGGTCGTAGACCACGACGATCTCCAGGTCGACATCACCGGCGTGTTCGATCACCGAACGGACGGCGCCTACGACGAAGACCCGCTCGACGCCGTGGATGACGCCTGAGCTCGCCCGCGTGGGGATGATCACGCTGACCGACGTGGCCGGGTCGAGCGCGCGACGGACACGATACGTGTTCGGCCAGTCACCCCGTTCGGCGGTGGCGTCGATGCCGACCCGCTCGAGGTGCGCGCCGACCGCTCGGACGCCGGCGTCCCAGGTGTACGGCTTCGCTCCGCTCGAGGACGCCGTCGACTCCGGAAGCGCACGCCAGTGGTACAGGACTTCGGGGATGTGGTGCACGACGCGGGCGCGTTCCGTGACCTTCAGGGCGAGGTCGTGGTCTTGCGAACCGTCGTTGGCGCTGTCGAAACCGCCCACCGCCCGCACGATGTCCAGACGCATGACCGACAGATGTCCGAGATACATGTGGGAACGGAGACGCTCTGGAGACCAGTCGGGCTTCTTGAAGACGTCGTAGTGGTAGCCCTCGAGGTCGACCTTGTCCTCATCGGTGTACACGTAGTCGATGCGGTCGTCCGCGGCGATCGCCTGCGCGACCTGGGCGAGCGCGCCGTGGCCGAGCAGGTCGTCGTGGTCGACGAGCACGAGGAACCGGCCCGTGGCCGCTGCGATGCCGTCGTTCGAGGCCGCCGAGATGCCGCCGTTCACCTCACGGGCGACGACGATGATCCGATCGTCCTCGGCCGCCAGCTCGCGCAGGGTGACGAGCACCGCGGGATCGGGGGACACGTCGTCCACGAGGATGAGTTCCCAGTCGCGGAACGCCTGCCTCCGAACCGAGTCGACCATCTGCCGCAGCATGTCGATCGGGGGTTGTAGACCGGAGTGACGACGCTGAACAGTGGAGTTGTCACGAGCGGCGCACCACCGAGCGGATCCCACTGATGGGCTTGATGACGGCTGAGCCGAGCTTCCAGGTGGTCGAAGCGAGGATCTGATCGACCTCGGTGCGCGTTCGAGCATCGCGCAGTTCGAGCGCGAGGCGGTGGTCGCGCAAGAGTTTGTGCACCTCGTGCACGAGCCCTTCGCGCTCATCCTCGAGCTGGTCGACCCGCGCGAAGGCGACAGCGAGCTCGGTGTCGGCCATGCGCTCCACCTCCGCTCGGAGCGTGTCGCGCTCGGCCGCGAGACCGATGATCCGATCGGCATCGAGCAGCACTCGATGCTGCAGTGCCTTGACCTGGGCCACGAGGTCGTCGACGCTCCGTCCCGCGGGCTGCACCCACAACGCCCCGTCGTCGGGTGTCGTCCCCTCGTGTGCTGCCTGCTCGTCAACCATGTCCGTGCACCTTCCTGATGGGCGCCCTCACAGCGCCGGATGTCTAAACGTTGTCGGCGTCGCGCTTACGTTGCTGACGCGCAGCGAACCGCTCGACGACGACCTTCGGGCCGCCGTTCTTGAGGTAGTACGCCACCCGGTCGACGTCGCGCCGCACGCCGGTGCGCCGCGGTGGCGTCTGCTGCTGACGGGAGGACGACAGGACGACCGGCTTCGCGCCGGGCTCGGCGGGGCCTTGTCTGCAGCGAGCCGGGGGTTCCGGACGAACTCGACGAGCGGGGCGAGCGCGCTCGACCAGACGAACCGCTCGCGGACGAGCTGTACGTTCGCCCTCGCAGCCTCGCGGGACGTGTCGTCGAACAAGACGTGCTCGATCGCGGCCATGAGCGCTCCCTGGTCGCGCTCGGGCACCGCCACCCCGAGCGTCTGCTCGCGGACGAGATCACCGAACGAGTCACCCTCGGTCGTCACGATCGGCAGCCCGGCCCACAGGTAGTCGAGGATGCGGGTACGGAAGGAGAACGTGGTCTCGACGTGCTGGAAGTGGGTCGAGATCCCGAGGTCGGCTTCGAGGAGGTAGTTGTGGCGGTCGTCGTATGCGACCCATGAGTCGTTGAAGAACACGTGGGTGCCGGTCAGGCCCAGTTCGTCGCTCAACGCACGGGCCGCGACCACCGCGGGCATCTCGGGAACGGAGGGGTTCGGGTGCTTCGTACCCATGAAGAACAACCGCAGGTCCGGGTGCTGCTTGGCGAGCTCGCCGACCGCACGGATCACGATTCCCGGGTCGAACCAGTCGTAGATGCCGCCGCCCCAGATGATGACCTTGTCGTCGACACCGATGCCCGGGACGACACCGCGCAACGCGGGACGGGTGTGCTCGGGACGGCCGGCGGGAATGCCGAACGGAGCGATCGCGATGAGTGTCTCGAGATCCTCGTCGCGGGTGTACGTGTACGGGTTGATACGCCCGAGCGCCGCCATCTGTCCCAGCCAGAAGTGCCGCTGACGCTCGCTCGCGCAGAGGAAGAAGTCGCCGCGGGCCAGCTGATGGTTGAGGACGTCCGTGGCGTCGGAGACCTGGTCGCCCCAGGTGACGAGGTTGTCGCTCTTCCCCTGCTCCAGCTGCTCGAGGTGGAGCGGGTCGTACACGTCGATGACGAGCACCTTGGAAGTGGTCTCGAGGGCCGGGAACAGTGCGAGCGCGTGCCCCTGCAGGATGATGACGTCGGCCCACTTCTCGTGCGGCTTCATGCTCGCCGGGCGGTGGTGCGAGACCACGTCGAGTTCGAAGCGCTCGCTCTCGACGGAGACACCGGTCATGCTCACGAGACGGACATCGTGCTCGTCGGCGAGGGTGTCGGCCATGTTCCAAGCGCGGATCGCCGGACCGGCCATCTTGGCACCGATCGGGTCGCCGGTGATGATGAGCACGCGGCGTCGAAGCGGCTCGTCGAGGACGTTCAGCGAGGAGACGATCTTGTCGTACCCCTCGAGGTAGCTCTCGATCGGGTACGCGGGCTCGTCGATGTTGCCGAGCAGGAGCCGCAACTGGCGGTCGGAACGGGTGCGGGTCGCCTGCACCAGCGCGCGGTCCTTCGCGAGCTCCGGCAGGTTCTCCACGACCTGGTCGATGGCGTTGACACCGGCGAGGAGCTGCTTGGAGAGCATCGAGGCCGGGCTGCCGTCATCGTCCTTCGATTTGCGCAGATCCAGGGCCGTCGTGTCCATCTTCGCTCGACCGGTGGCGCGACGCGTCGCGAGCAGCAGGGCTGCCGCGAACGAGCGGCTGAGGGCCTCGTCGTCGAGGTTCTTGTAGAGCGTGTAGAGGGCGTTGCGCTCGAGCAGGTAGGTCTCGAAGTAGTTGCCGAACTTCTCCATCGACGCGTGGTGTTTGTGGAACGCCAGCGACTTCGGCTGGAACCGGAACCGGTAGCCGAGGAGGTTCAAGCGCCAGCCGAGGTCGACGTCCTCGTAGAACATGAAGTAGCGGTCGTCGAACCCTCCGAGTTGTTCGAAGAGCTCGGCCCGGACGAACATCGCCGCGCCGGTGCCGAAGAGGACGTCCTTCTCGACGCTCCACTCGGGTCGGTCGTGTTCGCCGGCGTGCGGCTTGTACCCCATGCCGTACCAGGTGAGCGCCGAGCCCACGTAGTCGACTCGCTCACCCTCCCAGTCGAGCACCTTGCTCGCGACGGCGCCGATGTCCTTGCTCTCGGCGAAGGTCTCCATCGCCGCGTTGATCCACTGGTCGTCCGGGCGTGCATCGTTGTTGAGGAAGGCGACGAATTCACCGCTCGACTTCGAGACGCCGAGGTTGCAACCGCCGGTGAAGCCGCCGTTGACCTTGGAGGGCACGATCGTCGCGAGGTCGCCCAGGGTGGCGAGCTGCTCGAGGCTGTCGTCGCCGGAGCCGTTCTCGACCACGATGATCTCGAGGCGGTCCTGCGGGAAGTCGATCTCGCGGAGCGTCCGCACGCACTGGATCGTGTCCGCGGATCCGCGGTAGTTCACCAGGATGACGGATACGACGCCCGGACGTCTCTTACGTGTGTTCTTCACTCTTGCTCCTCGACATATCCTGTCCTCGACAGACCTGCCGAGTGTATCGTTCCGCACCTGGGCGGCGGTTCGGACCGCCGCCCGCTCAGCTCAGCCGGCGTTCTCACCGAGGCTGTTGAGGTAGGCGGCGATCGTCGGAGCGGCCTCACCGCTCTCCACGAGTTCGCCGTGCCGCAACCAGGCCGCGTGATCGCACATCTGCTGCACCGTGTCCATCGAGTGGCTCACCAGGATGACCGTCTTGCCCTGCTGCTTGTACTCGACGAACTTCTGACGGCACTTCTCCTGGAACTCCGCGTCGCCGACCGCGAGGACCTCGTCCACGACGAGGACGTCGGGGTCGACGTTGATCGCGACGGAGAAGCCCAGACGCACGTACATACCGGACGAGTAGTTCTTCACCGGCTGATCGATGAACTGCTCGACGCCGGAGAAGTCGATGATCGTGTCGAGTTTGCGCTCGATCTCCTTCCGCGACATCCCGAGGATCGACCCGTTCAGGAAGATGTTGTCCCGCCCGGAGAGTTCCGGGTGGAATCCTGAGCCGACCTCGAGCAGCGCGGCGAGCTTGCCGCGCGCGGTGATCGACCCCTGCTCGGGATAGTAGATCTTGGCGAGGCACTTGAGCAGCGTCGACTTGCCCGAGCCGTTCGACCCGATGAGACCGAAGGTCGATCCTTCAGGCACCTCGAACCCGACGTTCTTGAGGGCCCAGAAGTCCTCGTGGACGGAACGACGGCGGCGCATGATGGCCGACTTGATGCTCTGGTTGCGCTCGTGGTAGAGCCGGAACTTCTTGCTGACGTCGTCCACGACGACTGCTGCGGTGCTCACAGGGCCTCCGCCAATCTCTTCTCGTGCCGGCGGAAGACGAGCAGGCCCACGGTGAAGGACACGAGCGCCCAGGCGGCGATGGTGAGCAGGTCGGCGGGGTCGGGGAACCGGTTGTCGTAGAGGAGGTTCCGGAACACGGCCACGAAGTGCTCGAGCGGGTTGATGCGGTAGATGTCGATGATCGTGATCGGCGTGCCGAACAGCGGGCCGTACTTGTCGGACTGCGCCTGGACGAGCGAGATCGGGTAGATGATCGGCGTCGCGTACATCCAGATCTGCATGATGATGCCCATGAAGTACTGCGTGTCGCGGAAGTAGACGTTGGCGATGGACAGCATCAGTGCGAGGCCCGCGGCGAAGATCGCCAGGAGGACCATGGTGAGCACGACGAGCGGCAGCCACGGCAGGACGAACGCACCGAGCAGGCTCAGCGCGATGCAGAGCACGGCCATCTCGAACAACCAGTTGAAGCCGATGGCACCGACCGCGGAGATCGGGAGCACGATGCGCGAGAAGTACACCTTCTGGATCAGTCCGGTGTTCGCGATGAGCGAGCCCATGCCGGTGTTCACCACGTTCGAGAAGAACATCCAGGGCAGGAGCCCGCAGAGGAGCCAGAGCGCGAAGATGTGCAGCCCACTCGGGTCGCCCGTCTGCAGCGGAACCTGGAAGATGAACGAGAACACGAAGGTGTAGATGAGCATCTGCGCCAGCGGGTTCGCCAAGGACCACAGCTGGCCGAAGATGGTTCGCTTGTACTGGCCGCGGATGTCGCGGAGGGTGAGGTTCGCGAGGAGCTCGCGGGATCCGAGGATCTCCTTGACGTAGCTCATCGCACCCCGGGGGTCGGGCGTGAAGACATGCTGACCAATCTAACCTAGAAGTCCTGGGTCACCACTCAGGAGCGATCGCCGGCGGCGGCGGACGAGGAACGCGTCCATGACGACGAGGACCACGACGACGAGCGACGACGCCGCGGTCACCCCCAGACCGACTTGCTGCCCGGGGACCGTGTACTGCAGGACGACACGGTGCTCGCCGGTCGGGACCGCGATGGCCGCCCCGGCATGCTCAGCCGGCAGCAGCTCGACGGGCTTCCCGTCGACCGTCGCCGCCCAGCCCGGTCGGCGAAGCGAGTCCGCGACCACGACCCAGCCTGCTCCATCGGCGACCACCTCGACCTCCATGCGACTGGTGTCGCTGGGAAGGACCGTGACCGCGGCGGTCGAGGCCGCTCGGTCGCTCGCGACCTCCCGAGCATCCTCCGGACGCTCCAGCAGGACGGCCGTGCTCGGAAGGGAGCCGTCCGCCATCGTCGCCACCTGCTCGGCAGGGTCAGTCTCCGTCACCGCGGTCGACGCCCATCTGATCCGATCGAGTGCCGTCGTCCGTTCAAAGACGGTGGCGTCGCCCGTATGCACGACGCGGAGCCCGTCGTCGGCGGGACGGACGAGCGAGATCCCCAATCGACCGGAGGGATCGGCTGCGACCGGAGCCGGAATGCCGATGCCGTCGAACCGCAGCTCTGCCACCCAGGCTCGGTCGGCTGGAATGTCCTCGCCTTCCACCGCGACCGACTGGTCGGCGGTCAGCGCGGGAAACCAGGTCGACGTCGTCGCGATCCGTTCATCGGTCACCGCGTCGCGGATGTCGAGGGTGACGGTCACTCCGTCGGGGTCGTCCTGCCCCACGACGCTGTCCGGCAACGCGAACACGACGCCTCGCACCGGGCCGGACTGCACCGCGGAACGGACTCGGTCCCCGTCGGCGACCTGCACCCGGCCGGTGCGGTCGATCGTGCCTTCCGGTTGGCCGAGGACCGTGGCCTCCGGGTCGTCGACGACGTACTTGACGGCGAGTCGGTCCAGGATCGATGAGCGGATCGAGGTCGCGAGATCCCCGGACCGCAGAGCGGAGTAGGTCCGACTGAAGAAGGCATTCGGCTCGACCGCCTCCAGGAGATCCTGCCACTCGCTCGTGTGGAACGCGTGTCCGCCGACGGAACGGAGCCGGTCGACCGTGTTCGTTCCGGGCAGCATCGTCTGATCCACGGAGGCGTACCGGCTCTCCCCGAGCTCGCGCTCCAGAAAACGATGCGTTGCCGTGCTCGGGTAGACCGTTTCGGGAGGTGACTGCGGCCACCACTCGTTCGCGACGACGACCGCCGGCACGACGAGCATGATCGGGAGGATGCAGCCCGCCAGAATGCCGACACGTCGACCACCGGCCCAGGCGGCGACGACGACGAGGACGGCGAAGGCCGCGAAGGCTCCGACCACGCCGATGTGCTCGCGCATCGCGGGGATGACGTCGGCGGGCAGCGTCCAGAGCGTGTCGCGAACGGTGAACGCCGCGACGCACCCGATGGCGATCACGACGACGAGCGCCAGGATCCGCCACCAGAGATGACGTCTCGTCCGAGCGCGCCGCAGGAGACGCACCTCCGCTCGCAGCGAGGTCGGATCGATCACCGCGGCGAAGCCGACCGCCGCGAGCAGCGCCAGGAAGAACCCGACGAGGACCCGCAGCCGCGCGATCGGGTTGTTGGAGAAGACCGGAAGCTCCTGGAACGCCGCGAGGATCGGACCGCCCACGAAGGTGAGGACGACACTGAGCGCGAGCGCGACGACGACGAAGGTCACACTCGGGCGGAGTCGCCGGCTCCGGGGGACGATGAGACCGGCGGCGGCGACCAGGGCCAGTGCTCCGACGCCGATGTAGGACAAGCGCTCGATCGGATTCCCGGCTCCCCAGGTGAGCCCGGCGTCGACATCTCCGACAATCTCCGGTACGAGGAGCGACGCGAGGTCGCCCCAGTGCAGTGACGCGCCGGACGTTGCCGCACGGGCAGACAGATCGAGGACACTCGACGCGTTCACCGCGAACGGGACGAGCTGCCACGCGGAGAGCCCGACACCGAGCACGACACCGGCGGCACCGGTGCCGACTGCTGACAGCACCCCCTGCCATCGCCGTCGGACGACGATCGACCTCACGAGCAGGTAGGCGCCTCCCGCATAGAGCGCGTAGCCGGCGACCGCCGGGAAGCCACCGAGGAGGAGCGAGGCGACCACGAGCCCGAGGATGGCCACGTCGACCGGTCGGGGACGGATCGCAATGCGGTCGAGCGCCCAGAACAACAACGGCAGCAGGGCCGCCACACGGGTCTGCGGCCAGTTCGTCCAGGAGATCATGAATCCGGACGACGCGAAGATGAGGCTCGCGACCGCCCAGCTCGCGTTCGGCAGCCTCCAGCGCCGCAGGAGTAAGGACATGCCGAGGGTGATGACGACGATCTCGAGCAGCTTCACGTACCCGGGTGCGGCGCTCACCGGGAGGAACCACCACGGCAGCGACAGCGGGGAGTACACCCCCGAGTTCGGCAGGCCGGCAAGCTCGGCGCCACCCGCCGCGTACGGATTCCAGGCCGCGAACGAGCCTTCTCGCGCGGCCTCGACGATCAGGGCGGTCTGCGGCACCACGGTGTCGATCGTGTCGCCGATGAAGCGGTTCGTCGGATCCTGGACCATCGCGATCGTGGACTGCCACGGGGCGAAGGAGACCAGCAGGTCGGTACCGAGGAAACTCGTCACACCGATGAGAGCGGGTCCGATCGTGCACACGACGAAGGCCACCAGTGCAGCCCACGCGATCACGGACACCGCCGACGACCCGAGACTCGGGCCGAGCATCGAGGGATTCCGAGGCGCGGAAACGCCGTCGCGAGGTCGCGATCGTTGCACGGCACTCCTCGGGCTCGTCAGGGTCAAAGCCCCCAGTATGCCTCAACCGTCGTGCTGCAACCGGTGACCGCATGACCCGACGGACCTGCTCGGGTCGGCTCCGAGCAGCGACCCGACGGATCCGACGGTACTCTGGGACCGGTCGTATCGCCTACAGTTCCGGAAGTCGCCTATGAAGCTCTTTGTCCAGATCCCGTGCCTGAACGAAGAGGAGACCCTTCCGCTCGTCCTCGAGTCGATTCCGACCTCCATCCCGGGCATCGACGAGATCGAGATCCTCATCATCGACGACGGGTCGACCGACCGCACGATCGAGGTCGCGAAGTCCTATGGCGTGAAGCACTTCGTGAAGCACTCGACGAACATGGGACTGGCCCGGTCGTTCCGCGACGGCGTCGACTACGCCCTCCTCCACGGTGCGGACATCGTGGTGAACACCGACGGCGACAACCAGTACCCGCAGGACCGCATCGGCGACCTGGTCCAGCCCATCCTCGCGGGTGAGGCCGAGATCGTCGTGGCGGACCGGCAGACGGCCCTCATCGAGCACTTCTCCCCGTTCAAGAAGGTGATGCAGCGCTTCGGGAGCTTCATCGTCAACAAGGCGGCGAAGACGACCCTCCCCGATGCCGCCAGTGGGTTCCGCGCCTACTCAAAGTACTCACTCATCCGGCTCAACGTGGTCACCAAGTTCAGCTACTGCATGGAGACGATCATCCAGGCGGGCAACAAACGCTTGGCCATCACGAGCATCCCGGTCACGACGAACCCGAAGACCCGGGAGTCACGGCTGTTCCGCTCCATCGGTGAGCACATGTACCAGTCGGGTGTCGCCATCGTGCGGGCCTTCCTGATGTACCGGCCCTACGTCGTGTTCGCCGGACTCGGGCTCCTGCTACTGCTCGCGGGGCTCACCCCGTTCGTCCGGTACCTCATCCTCACGATCGTTCAGGACGAGGGGAACCACCTCCAGAGCCTGCTCGTCGGGGCGACGCTGCTGATGGGCGCGCTCCTGTCCTTCGCCATCGGTGTGGTCGCCGACCTCACCAGGATCAACCGCACACTCAACGAGGAGATGCTCGACTACCTCAAGCTGCAGCGGTACGGCGGCTGAGCCATGGTGCGCAGCCTCGTCATCGGCGGCAACGGGTTCCTCGGCGGACCACTCGTGGACGCCCTCGTCGAACGCGGTCACGACGTGACGGTGTTCGACCGGTTCCGATCCCCGCGGAACTTCGACACGCCCGACGCGACGATCCTGGCCGGAGACTTCTTCGACCGCAGCGACCTCGCAGCCGCGGTCCGCGGTCAGGACCTCGTGTTCCACTTCCTCTCCACGACCGCGCCGGCGACCTCTGAGAACGACCCTTCGCTCGATCTCCGCACCAACGTGGGGCAGACCGTCGAGCTCCTGGGACTGTGTGCCGACGCCGAGATCGAACGGTTCTACTTCGCCTCCACCGGTGGCGCGATCTACGGCGATCAGGGTCTCGAACGATACCGGGAGACCGACCCGGCCCTCCCCCGCTCCCCGTACGCCATCGGGAAGCTCACGATCGAGCACTACCTCCGGTACTTCCGTGTCAAGCGTGGGCTCGACGCGGTCTCACTCCGCATCTCGAACCCGTACGGACCCGGCCAGCACCCCGGCCGGCGCCAGGGCCTCATCCCCATCGCGCTCGCGAACATCGCGACAGGCGACGCTGTGGTCCGCTACGGCGACGGCAGCATGGTCCGCGACTACCTCTACATCGATGACGCGATCGAGATGATCGCCCGGATCGTCGACGGCGATCCGGCACACTCGGTCTACAACATCGGGAGTGGCGTCGGACACACGGTCTCGGAGGTCCTGGACGCCATCGCACGGGTCGTCGGCCGACCACTGGACATCACTCCGCTACCCGTGCCGAGCACGTTCGTCGAGACCGTCGTGCTCGAGACCGCGCGCTACCGCGCCGAATTCGGCGTCCCTCCGACGACCCCTCTCGAGCGCGGCATCGCCTCGACCTGGGAACAGCTCGAACGACGCTGACCGGTCAGTCGGACGAACGACGACCGGCGGCACCCAGCACGTCGTGCAGCAGCGTGCGGTATCGGGAGCCGATCGCCTCGATCGAGAACTGCTCGGCGTGGGTCGCGGCTGCCGCGCCGAGTCGTGCCCGGAGATCGGGATCGTCAGCGAGCCGCTGGATCGCCCGGAGCAAGGCGGCAGTATCCCGATCGGGCACGACCAGGCCGGTCGCGTCGTCGAGCACGACCTCGTTCAACCCCGGCAGATCGGTCGCGATGATGGCGCGGCCGGCACGCATCGCCTCGAGCAACGCGACCGGAAGACCGTCCTGATCGCCGGAGGTGGAGGCGACCGACGGGAAGACGACCACGTCGGCACGTCGATACGCAGCGAACAGCTCCGTGCGCCCCTGCTGACCGATGAAGACCACCGGTAGGCCGGAGGCCTCCGTTTCGAGGGCGGTCCGCAGCGGCCCGTCGCCCACGATTTCGAGTTCCAGCGACCCGGCCGGAGCCCGGCGGACGGCCTCGATGAGGTAGGACAGACCCTTCTTCTCAACGAGTCGTCCGACGAACATCAGGCGGGTGGTCGCCACCCCTGGCACCGGTGCCGCGACCTCGCCCGCTCCTGCTGGCACCGACGCAGGCACCGGAGGCAGATCGGCACCCATCGGGATGACCTGGACGCGGGCAGGCGCGGCACCCAAGGCGATCACGCGGTCTCGCATGTCGGCGTTCATGACGGTCACCGCGCCGGCCCGACGCACGATCCGCGCCTTCAGCGCCCGCAGCGGAGCGGCGTTCAGGGCGTACAGGTCGCCGCCGAGGGTCGTCACGAGCTGCGGGACGCGTCGGCCGCCGAGCAGGGCCACGACCCCCTGGGGGATGATCCAATGCACATGGAGGACGTCGGGACGGAACTCACGGAGAACACGTCGGAGCGCAAGCAGTTGGGCCAGGAACAGCCCTGGAACCTGCAGCCAGCGAATCGGCTTCGCACGGAGGTTCTCGATGATGGCGCCGTCTGCGAGGTCCTCCCAATGCTTCGGAAAATACGGGTATCGCGCGATGTGCAGGTCACCGTCCTGCTCATCCGATGCGGCCCCTGGCACCCGTGGTACGAGGACCCTGGTGTCGAAGTCGAGGGATTCCTGCAGAGCCAGGTCCCTCACGAACGCCGGCACCCCGTCGCCCCGACGGGCGGGGAACGTGGAGGCGAGGACGAGGAGACGGGGACGTGGCACGGGACCTCCGGATCGGGCGGGTGCTCCCATCGACGTACGGCGATCGCCGCACGCACCGGCTGTGGACGCCGTGGGAGATAATGGGCATCTGCCATGAACAAGCTTACCCAGGTCAAACGGCCCCTCCAGATCGCCTTCGCGGTGGTCGTCATCGGCTTCATCGCGTGGACCGTCGTCCGCAACTGGGACGATTTCCTGTCGAGCGTGCTCACGATGCATCCGGTCTGGCTGCTCGGTTCCCTCGTGGCCGGTTTCCTCGGTGTCTTCTTCTCGATGCTCGCCTGGCGCGCCGTCGTCATCGCTTTCGGCTACCGCATCTCGGTGCGGGACGCCTCGCACGTCGTGTTCGTCTCCCAGATCGGCAAGTACCTGCCGGGCGGTGTGTGGCCCATCGTCGCCGGCAGCCAGCTCGGCGCGCGCGCGGGCATCCCGGCGGGGGTCACGGCGATCACCCTCACGGCGCAGCTGTTGGTGAGCCTCATCGCCGGTTCCACCGTCGCCGCCGGCGCGCTCCTGGCGTTCCCGACACTCGCTGCGTCCTACGGCTGGCTCGTCGTCCTCGCGGTCGCCGTCGGCGTGATCGCCCTCCTGCCGCCGGTCCTCACGAGGATCATCGGGTTCGCCTTCCGCCTCCTCCGCAAGAAGGACACCTTGCCGCCCATCCGGGCGCTCCCGCTGTCCGCCGCGATCGGCTGGTCGCTCATCAGCTGGGCGTGCTTCGGCGTCCATCTCTGGACCATCGTCACGTCGCTGGGCACCTTCGATCCGGGGCTGCTCCCGCTCGCGATCTCCGGCTACGCCCTGGCCTGGGTCGCGGGGTTCCTCGCGATCATCGCGCCTGCCGGTGCGGGCGTGCGGGAGGCGATCCTCGCGCTCGTGCTCACGAACGTCGTCGCCGCGGGCTCGGTGCTGGGCATCGTGCTGGTGAGCCGGTTCGGACTCATCATCGTCGATGTCGTCGTGTGCCTCTACGCACTCGCCACCACACACATCAGGCCCGGCACCGCAGCGGTCGGACGACCTGATGCGGCTCCGGGCCCGGAGTGAGGGTCTGCGCTCAGCGCGGGACCACGAGGGTCACGCCTGCGCGAGCAGGGTCTGCAGGTAGCGTCCGTACCCGCTCTTGACCAGCGGCGCGGCGAGGACGGCCAGCTGCTTGTCGTCGATCCACCCGGCGCGCCAGGCGATCTCCTCGATGCACCCGACCTTGAACCCCTGTCGGTCTTCGATGACGCGCACGTACTCGGACGCCTGCATCATCGACTCGAAGGTTCCGGTGTCGAGCCAGGCGGTCCCGCGGTCGAGGACCTGGACCTGCAGGGAACCCTGCTCCAGGTAACGCTCGTTCACCGTCGAGATCTCGAGCTCACCACGCGCTGAGGGCTCGATCGTCTTCGCGATCTCGACGACCGAGTTGTCGTAGAAGTACAGACCGGGAACGGCGTAGTTGCTCTTCGGCTTCGCCGGCTTCTCCTCGATCGAGATCGCGGTGAAATCGTCGTCGAACTCCACGACGCCGTAGGCGGTCGGGTCTGCGACCTGGTAGGCGAAGATCAGCGCACCGTCGATGCTGTTGTGGTTGCGGAGGGCGGAACCGAGACCCGTGCCGTGGAAGATGTTGTCGCCGAGGACGAGCGCGACGCTCTCGTCACCGATGAACTCCTCACCGATGATGAAGGCCTGGGCGAGTCCGTCGGGCGAGGGCTGGACCGCGTACTCGATGCGGATGCCGAGGTCGGCCCCCGTACCGAGGAGCGCACGGAACTGCTCGTTGTACTCCGGCGTCGTGATGATGAGGATCTCGTCGATCCCAGCCATCATCAGCGTCGACAGGGGGTAGTAGATCATCGGCTTGTCGTAGATGGGCATCAGCTGCTTCGAGATGCCCTTGGTGATCGGCCACAGACGTGTGCCGGATCCTCCGGCCAGAATGATTCCTCGCATAACTCATGCAGTCTAGTCGGAGTTCGCGTCGGCGATCTGACGGCGACGAAGCGCCCATGGGTGCCGACGTTCAGTCGCCGCGACGCCGTACCGCTCCGCTGAACTTCCGCACCGGTGCCGTGAGCTTCCAGCTCGTGCTCGATCGAACGGCCTCGAGCTGCTGACGGAGCCCGAGGGCTTCCGCCGCCGCGGCGGCAGCACGCTGTTCCGCCTGTGCGAGTTCGCCCTCACGGCGAGCGAGCGCCTCCCGCGCCGCAGCGTCCTCGTTCCGACCGTTGACGATGCCCGAGAGGTCGGCGCCGAGCCGCTCGTACGCGTCGCGGACCCGCTCGGGTTCCTGAGCTGCGGCCTCGAAGAACCGCACCATCGTGTCGGGCAGGGCCGAACCGACGCCCAGGACGCCGAGGCCATGGTTGTGCTCGAACGTGAAGGAGGGGTGCCTGGTCTTGATCTCATCCCAGAAGCGCCAGACTCCGAACCCCTCCTGGTGCTCCGAGATGTCGTGGAAGAGGACCACGGCGCGCTCGGAGAGCTTGGGCCGCCAGGACTCGTAGTCGTGGATGACGTCTTCGTATCCGTGACGACCGTCGATGTGCAGGAGGTCGATCGTGCCATCTGCGAACTGGTCGACCGAGTCGTCGAAATAGCCGCGCAACAGGGTCGACGATGCGGAGAACTCGCGGCTGTTCACCCCGGCGACGTACTCGTACACCTCTTCTCCATAGGCACCGGCCTGGTCGTCTCCCTGCCAGGTGTCGAGCGCGAAGGTCTTCGTGTCCAACCCGAGGCGACGGAACGCCTCGCAGAAGGCGAAGTAGGAATAGCCGTAGTGGGTGCCGAGTTCGGCGAAGACGCGCGGTCGGACGGCCTCGGCGATCCAGAAGGCGAACGGGGCGTGCTCGACCCACGCCGAGAGTGGGAAGAACCTCGGCTGCCAGAAGGCCGCGGGACCGAGCCAGTCCGGCTCGATCACCACGGATGCCGAGCCGACGAGCGACCGGTTGGCGGGCTCGCTCATACGATCAGCTCGACCGGAGCGACGCGTAGAACGCCCGGGCGTCGTCCCACGTCGGCAGCAGGCCGGCCGCTGCCGCCTCCGACAGGCCGGGAGCCTCGGTGTCCTTCGGCGACAGGAGCGGCGTTCCAGCCGCCTCCGGGATCACGAGTCCGATCTCCGGGTCGAGCGGGTTGATACCGTGCTCGCGGTCAGGACGGTACACGTCGGTGACGAGGTAGCTGACGGTCGCATCGTCGGTCAGCGCCACGAAGCAGTGCCCGAGCCCCTCGGAGATGAAGATCGCCTTGCGGTCGGTGTCGTCGAGCAGCACCGAGTCGACCTGGCCGAACGTCGGCGAACCGACGCGGATGTCGATGACGTAGTCGAGGACCGCGCCGCGCGTCGCCGTGACGTACTTCGCCTGCCCGATGGGGATGTCGGCGAAGTGGATGCCACGGACGGAGCCGCGCTTGGACACGGAGGTGTTCGACTGGGCGAGCTTGATCGAACGACCGCTCGCCTCTTCGAGCTTGTCGAAGCGGTACCACTCCAGGAAGACACCTCGGTCGTCGCCGAACTGCTTCGGCGTGATCTCGTAGCTGTCTGGGACGTTCAGTTCTCGGATCTGCACCCGGCGATCCTACCAATCCGTCGACTGCCGCGGCACTCTGTGACAACGCTCACAGCGCACGGAGCGGCGTCCCCTGTGATACTCGAACGATCGGTTTCGTCGTTTGGGAGCAACATGGAGCGGCTCAAGAGGCTCGCAGAGCGCGTCTGGTTCGGCATCGCGCAGTACGCGCTCAAGTTCGGCGTCGTCGGGCTCATCGGGTTCGGCATCGACATCGCCCTGTTCAACCTGCTGCGCCTCGGCGTGTTCGGACACGACCACGCCCTGCAGTCGCCCATCGGGGCGAAGGCCGTCAGCGTCTCGGTCGCCATCGTCTTCAACTGGATCGGCAATCGCTACTGGACCTTCCGAGAGCACCGTCGCAAGAACTTCGTCCTCGAGCTCGTCGAGTACGTGGTCGTGTCGCTCGGCGGCATGGGGATCGCGCTCCTCTGCCTCTACATCAGCCACTACGTTCTCGGGTACGACACGCTCCTCGCCGACAACGTCGCGAGCAACGTCATCGGGCTGGGCCTCGGCACGCTGTTCCGGTTCGCGTTGTACCGCTACTGGGTCTACGGACACCATCGCAAGGACGGTCTCGCATCGGCAGCACGCGTCGAGGAAGCACAGCGGACGATCTTCGAAGAGCCTCCACCGCGAACCGGCACGGTCACGGAGCCGACAGACCGCCCTTCCCTCGGCTGAGGCGGACACCGGCTGTGCGGCGGCGCGGGGTGTCCGGTCTCGGCCGTCCAGATCGCCCGAAGCCCCACAGGTTACGATGACTTCGCCCCATCGGAGAGGAACCACACCTTGTCTTATCTCATCACCGGAGCCTCCGGCATGCTCGGCCATGACCTGCAGGAGGCCCTCGCGGGCCGTCCGGTCACCGCCCTCGGCCGCGCCGAGCTCGACGTGACGGATCTCGAGGCCGTCCGCGCCGCCGTCGCCGGCCACTCGGCGGTCATCAACGCCGCCGCTTACACGAAGGTCGACGACGCCGAATCGAACGAGGCCGACGCGGCCGCGGTGAACGCCATCGGAGCCCGCAACCTCGCGGTGGCCGCTCGTGAAGCCGGAGCGAAGCTGGTCCAGGTGTCCACCGACTACGTCTTCGACGGCTCCGCCACCTCGCCGTATCAGGAGGACCACCCGCTCGCGCCGATCAGCGCCTACGGTCGCACGAAGGCCGACGGGGAGCGAGCCGTCCTCGCCGAGCACCCGAACGGCGGCTACATCGTCCGGACGGCGTGGCTCTACGGCAAGAACGGACCGAACTTCGCCGCGACGATGGCGAAGCTGGCGGCGAACGGCGTCGATCCGGCCGTCGTGACCGACCAGCTGGGACAGCCGACCTGGACGGCGGACCTGGCTGCGCAGATCGTCGCGCTCCTCGACGCCGACGCGCCGGCTGGGGTGTACCACGGCACGAACGCCGGACAAGCCTCCTGGTACGAGTTCGCACAGGCCGTCTTCGTGGCGGTCGGCGCGGACCCTGCCCGGGTCTCCCCCACCGACAGCTCTGCGTTCGTCCGTCCCGCGCCGCGCCCCGCCTACTCGGTGCTGGGTCACGACGCTTGGGCCGTCGCAGGTCTGGCGCCGATGCGCGACTGGCGCGAGGCCTTCGAAGCAGCGACGCAGCACGGCGTCGTGACGGCACCGTGACGACGCTCCGGGTCGTCGTCGACCAGATCGTCGCTCCGGTGGCCGGCGGTGTCGGCCGGTACTCCGAGGAGCTCACCCGCGAGATCATCGCGAGCGCCCCTCCCGGCTGCGACGTCGAAGGCATCGTCTCCGCGGTGTCGAAGGAGAAGGTCGACCTCCTCGAGTCGAAGCTGCCGGGCCTCGCAGCCCTGCACCGTACGACGCTGCCCCGACGTGAGCTCAGCGCCGCCTGGCAGCTCGGTATCGTCACCCCGGGCGCCGGCAACGGCATGGTGCACGCGCCGGGTCTCCTCGCTCCGCTCAGCAGGCACGACCGCATGAACGACGGCAATCAGATCGTCGTCACCATTCATGACACGCTCGCCTGGTCGCACCCGTCCTCGCTGACGCCCTTGTCGGTCAGCTGGCAGAAGGCCATGGTGAAACGCGCCCGAAAACACGCCGACGCCATCGTCGTCCCGACCCACGCCGTGGCAGACGAACTGCGTCAGATCATCGACCTCGGCGACCGGGTCCGCGTCATCGGAGGCGCCGCCGCATCGACCCTCGCCCTCCCCACGGATGCCGACGGCCGAGCACGGACGCTCGACCTCCCCTCGGAGTACCTCGTCTCGGTCGGCTCACTCGACCCGCGTCGCGGCATCACCGAGCTCATCACCGGGCTCGGTCGTCCGGGAGCACCTGACCTGCCGCTCCTCATCGTCGGCACCGACAGTTGGGGAGACGTCACGCTCGCGCAGGTCGCCGACGAGGCCGGTCTTCCCGAGGGCCGCGTGCGAGCACTCGGATTCCTCGACGACGCCGACCTGGCCGTCGTCCTCGACCGCGCCACCGCACTCGTGTACCCGAGTCTGGCCGAGGGTTTCGGCCTACCGCTCGTCGAGGCCTTCCGCTTCGGCACTCCCGTCATCCACTCCGACGTGCCCGCGCTCGTCGAGGTCGGCGGCGGAGCCGGTGTCGTCGTCGAGTCCGGCGCGAAGGGCTACGCGGACCGTCTGATCGCCACCATCAACGACGTCATCGGCGACAGTGAACGACTCGCTCGACTGCGGATCCTCGGCATGGACCGCGAGCAGGCGTTCAGCTGGCGTGACTCCGCAGAGCGCGTCTGGCAGTTGCACGCCGAGATCTGACCGGTCCCGGTGGACCGGTCGCGGGGTCAACCCGCGTCGGTCGGGTCCGCGGTCGGTGTCGGCGGCCAGAGCGTGTCCTGGACGGTCTGCTTGATGAGCCCGTAGTCGGGCTCGGTGGGGTCGATGAGCGGCGGCACGAACTCCACGCTCGCGAGGCCGGCGGTCTTCGTCTTCCCGGCGAGGTTCACGAAGTATCCGAGCATCGACTGCGGGACATCCGTCTTCACGACATCCGGGCTCGCCGCCGCGATCTCCTGGAAGCGCAACAGGACGTTCGTCGGGTTGAACTGCTTGAGCATCGCGTCCTGGAGTTCGCGCTGGCGGGCGATCCGGTCGTAGTCGCTCGTCGAGTGCCTGGAGCGCGCGTACATGAGCGCTGTCCGACCGTCCATGACCTGCTTACCGGGCTCGATCCACTCGGTGACGTCGTTGAGGTCCTCATCGCCGTCCATCGGGAGCCGCTGCGTCGGCGTCATGGTGATACCGCCGAGCGCATCGATGAGCGTCGCGAAGCCCTGCATGTCCACAAGGACGTAGTACTGGATCTTCAGGCCGGTCGCGCCTTCGGCCGCCTGCTTCATGGCCTCGATGCCTGGCTCGCTCCCCGCGGCCTCGGCCTTCGGGAACAGCTCGGGGTTCTTGAGCTGGATCTCCGTGTAGATCGAGTTGAGCTGGCAGACGTCGACGTCGCAATCGTCTTCATAGCCGTAGCCGTTCGGATACAGCGAAGCCATCTCGGACCCCTCCGGGAACGGCACGGGATCGAGGTCACGCGGGAGCCCGAATGCGGTCGCTTTGCCCGTCTCGGCGTTGACGGCGACGACCGAGGTGCTGTCGGGTCGCAGTCCCTCACGGTCGGCGCCGGCGTCACCCCCGAGGAGGAGGAAGGTGTAGTACCCGTCGACCGGGTCGACCGGGGCGGTCTGAGCGAAGATCGAGCCGATCGTGCCACGTGCCGAGCCCGCCACGACCGCACCGTAGCCCGCTGTCCCGGCGACGGCGACGAGCGCCAACGTGGCGAAGAGCGCGACACCGAGCCGCGCGTTCGGAGAGGCTCGGACGAGGCGGACGAGGCGCAGGGTGTCGAGCGTGAGAACGACCCACAGGATGGCGTAGAGAGCGAGGAGCACCTGCACGGCGGTCAAGGTGAACCAGTTCGTCGCGATGGTGATGACCGGGGCGGGCCACAGCAGGTAGGCGACGACGGCCACGATCGCGAGCACCCAGAGTGACAGGGTGCAGAAGAGTCCGAACCGCCCGAGCTTCCGGTTCCCGGCGAGCACCTGTGCAGAGCCGGGATCAGGAGGTTGAGGACGACGAGCCACCAGGCGCGCTTGGTCATCACCTCGCGTGAACGGGTGTCGGGATACCGCATCGGCTTCGCGGCGGTGGCTGCACTCGTCATAGCTGCGCTTTGAGGTTCCGGTTCTTCTCCTCGACCGAGTCGGCGAGGGCCTCGGCATAGGCGACGAGTGCCTGGTGCAGGGCGTCGTCGGCCGTGGCGAGGATCTTGACGGCGATCAGCGCGGCGTTCTTCGCGCCGCCGATCGAGACGGTCGCGACCGGCACGCCCGCGGGCATCTGCACGATCGACAGGAGCGAATCGAGGCCGTCGAGGCGGGAGAGCGGCACCGGCACGCCGACGACCGGCAGGGTCGTGACGGAGGCGAGCATCCCGGGGAGGTGCGCCGCGCCGCCGGCTCCGGCGATGACGACCTTCACGCCACGGCCGCGGGCGGCCTTGCCGTAGGCGATCATCTTCTCGGGCGTGCGGTGGGCCGACAGCACCTCGACCTCGAACGGCACGCCGAAGTCGCGGAGCACCTGCGCCGCGTCGCTCATGACGTTCCAGTCGGAGTCCGAGCCCATCACGACGCCGACGAGCGGCGGGGCGTCAGGGGACGAGGCGGAGTTCTCGGGCATGAGCACCATCGTAGATCGCGGTGGCTGAAGATCAGCTCAGGACGCACCGCAGCTGGCGGACAAGCCCTCCTCAAGGGGACCCCAGTCCGGGGACGCCTCCGCACCGCGCAGCGCACCGATCAACTGGTGTCTGGGACAATCGGCGGATGAGCACGTCGACCGCGGACGGATCCGCAGCACGCCACGAGCCACCCAGCCAGCGGGAGCTGCGGCGGTGGCGCGGGTACCTCGCCGACGAACGCGCTGAAGCCGCCGTCTACCGCGATCTCGCTGGCCGGCGGAGCGGTGAGGAGCGCGACATCCTGCTCGCGCTCGCCGAGGCCGAGAAACGCCACGAGTCGCACTGGATCGCCCTGCTCGGGGATGACATCGGCAAGCCGCAACGCGGTGACCTGCGGACCCGGCTGCTCGGCTGGCTCGCGAGGCGGTTCGGATCCGTCTTCGTCCTAGCGCTCGTCCAGCGCGCCGAGTCGCGCTCGCCCTACGCGACCGAACGGGCGGCCACCGAACGCATGGCCGCCGACGAGCAGATCCACGAGGAGGTCGTCCGGGGCCTGGCCGCCCGAGGACGCAACCGCCTGTCCGGAACCTTCCGGGCAGCCGTGTTCGGAGCGAACGACGGACTCGTCTCGAACCTCGCGCTCGTCATCGGCATGAGCGCCACCGGCGTCGGCAACGGCGTCGTCCTCGCCGCCGGGCTCGCGGGCCTCCTGGCGGGCGCGCTGTCGATGGGAGCCGGCGAGTACGTCTCGGTCCGGTCGCAGCGGGAACTGCTCGAGGCGTCCAGCCCCAACCCGGCGGCCGACGACGCCCTCCCCCACCTCGACGTCGACGCGAACGAACTCGCGCTCGTCTACCGGGCACGCGGCATGGAGGTGGGCGAAGCCGAGGCCCACGCAGCGGACGTCCTGGCCCGCGTCGGCGCCGGCACCTACCAGCGCGAGGCGCGCGCGGCGATTGAGCACGAGGCCATCGGGACCGGGCTCGGCGCCGCGCTCTCGAGCTTCTGCTTCTTCGCGTCCGGCGCCGTCATCCCGGTCCTGCCCTACCTGTTCGGGCTGCAGGGTGTCGCTGCGCTGCTGGTCGCCGCGCTCCTCGTCGGGGTGGCCCTGCTCGGCACCGGCGCCGTCGTCGGGCTCCTCTCCGGAGGGCCACCGCTCCGCCGGGCACTGCGACAACTTGCGATCGGGTACGGCGCTGCTGCGGCGACCTATGTGCTCGGCCTGCTCTTCGGTGCGAACGTCGGCTGACCGACCGTCGGCCGTCTGCCGCGCGACACCCGAAACCGAAGCGAACCCGTCATCTGCCGTCCACGAGTGCGTCACCGACGTTCCCTACGCTGAGCCCGCCGTCCGTCGACCCGGACGGCGGAGGAGGGCGCGTGAGGCAGCTGCAGGACCGGATCGGCGCGTCTCCCCTCCTCGGAGCGGTTCCGCGCACGCAGCCCGACATCCAGCTGCTCCGCGCGATCGCCGTCCTGTCCGTCGTGGTCTTCCACCTGTCGTCGAGCCTCCTGCCCGGTGGGTATGTCGGCGTCGACGTGTTCTTCGTCGTCAGCGGGTATCTGATCACGAGCCATCTCGCACGCCAGGCCGACGAGACGGGACGCGTCGACCTCCCGGCGTTCTGGGCCCGCCGGATCCGGCGACTCCTGCCGGCCGCCCTGCTCGTCCTCGCCGTCACCGCCGTCCTCATCTGGCGGTTCGCACCGCCGAGCGCGTGGACGCAGTTCTTCACCGAGACCGTGGCGAGCGCGACCTCCTGGGAGAACTGGTTCCTGGCGGGGAGTTCCGTCGACTATCTCGCACAGGGCAGCGCCGCGTCACCGGTCCAGCACTTCTGGTCGCTGTCCGTCGAAGAGCAGTTCTACCTCGGCTGGCCGCTTGTCGTCGTGCTGTGCGTGTGGCTCACGCGGCGACGACCGTGGGCCCTCCGCCGCACCCTCGGAGTGGCGCTCGGGATCATCGGTGCCACCTCACTCCTGTGCTCGATCCTGTACACGGCGGCGGACCCGGCACCGGCGTATTTCGCCACGCCGACCCGTGCCTGGGAGTTCGCGGCCGGCGGTCTGCTCGCACTCCTCGGGCCGGTCGTGGTCGTGCACCGCGCCCGGTGGCGGACGGCCTCCGGTGTCCTCGGCGTCGTCCTCCTGGCGGTCGCACTGGTCGCCTTCACCGAGCGGACGGCGTTCCCCGGGATCGCCGCCGCCCTCCCGGTCCTCGGGACGCTCCTCGTGATCGTCGGTGGGTCGTCGACCCACCGGTGGTCCGTGACGACCATTGCGCGCACGCGTGCGTCGCTCCTGCTCGGCGATCTCTCCTATTCGCTGTACCTGTGGCACTGGCCGCTCATCGTGGTCGCACCGTGGGTGCTCGGCGTGCCCGTCGCGCTCGACGACCCGCTCGGTTGGGCGATCGCGGCCGCTCTCCTGGTCGTCGCCGTGGTCCTCGCTGCGCTGACGAAGCGGTTCGTCGAGGACCCCGTCCGACGAGCCCCCGTCCTCGCGCACGCGCGCTCCGCACGGACCGTCATGCTGGCGGGCGCGGCGACCGCACTCGTGCTCTGCATCCCGACGGCGGGGTTGCTGACCGTCGCCGCCGAGGAACGCACCCTCGCGAGCACCGTGGACGCCTACGTCGCGGACGGCGAGCCGTGTTTCGGTGCCGATGCGGCCGTGTCGGGCTGCACCAATCCGGCGTTGGCGGACGAACTCCTGCCGCCGCTGTCGGTGCGGACCGAGGACACGGGCGACACCTTCCGGTGTTCTGCGGCGGCCGATGCGCCGGTCTTCCCCGGCTGCACCTTCGGTTCCGAGCGGCCGGACGCCACGCGGGTCGCGCTCACCGGGAACTCGCACGCCACGATGCTCATCCCCGGACTCGTCGATCAACTCGAGGCCCACAACTGGCGACTCGATGTGTACGTCGGCAAGGGCTGCGAGTGGCGGGAACCCGGACCGGACGACCGGGCGGTGTGCACGGCCCGGCGGACGCTCATGCAGCAGGCGTTCACCGGTGAGCGACCGTACGACATCATCCTGGTGACCTCCAAGAGTCCGGACGAGACCTCGGTGGCCGAACAGGCCGCGATCCGCACCGCGACGCTCGCGGCCTGGAGACCGGTGCTCGAGCAGGGGACGTCGATCGTGGTGCTGCGGGACAATCCCCGAGTGCCGACCGAAGCCGCCGCGTGCGTCGACCGCACGAGCGCCGCCGAGCTCATCGCAGGGGCGTGCGCCTTCCCCGTGGCCGAGGCGTACCCGACGTTCGACCTGAACACCGCCACGGCGGCGATGACCGACGGTGCCGTGCCGGTCGTGGATCTCGGCGAGCTGTACTGCGCGGCCGGGACCTGTCCGCTCGCCGTCGGGAACGTGCTCGTCTATCGCGATCTGCACCACATCACGGCCACCTGGTCGCGGACCCTGGGCCCGTTCCTCGTCGACCGCATCCGAGCCGCCACCTCCCGAGGGTGACCAGTCCATGATCGGGTGGAGTGCCAGCGCGGTGCGCTGACGCGAGGGTGTCGAACCCGGCGTCGGCGCGGTGCGCTGACGCGAGCGCGGCGGAACCGGCACGAGCGCGAGGCACACGCGTGAGCGCGCCCCTCCGGAGACCCGCGCTCACGTCCCCGACCCGCGGTGACGTCAGCGCACCGCGCTGGCGACCACCCACGGGAGCTCGGGCGCAGGAGCGGTCAGGC
Source organism: Plantibacter sp. M259 (assembly GCF_006065115.1). Lineage (NCBI taxonomy): Bacteria > Bacillati > Actinomycetota > Actinomycetes > Micrococcales > Microbacteriaceae > Plantibacter > Plantibacter sp. M259. The sequence continues at coordinate 484,207 of NZ_CP040750.1, forward strand.
GGAGGTGGGCTCGTACTGCCGGCGGTCGCCGACGACGCCCGCAAAACGGAACGGCGCGCTGGTCTCGCGCGGACGGTCGGAGTCGTGGACGTCGGCCGATGCCGCGTCCTCGAGGAGCTGCAGGTAGCGCGCGTCGTCGACGACCGTCCGCGCATCGAGCTGCGCACGGTTCAGGTCGCTCCGCAGAGCCGAGCGGTAGCCCGGACGCACGATGCCGCTGAAGCACTCCGCGACCGCACCCGAGCCGTAGCTGAGGAACGCGATACGCCGACCGGTGAGGTCGTCGTCGCCGTCGAGCAGCGCGAGCAGCGCGAGGTACACGGAGGCCGTGTAGCTGTTCCCGATCCGGCGGTTGTACCCGGTCGTCGGCTCGATCTGTGCGTCCAGCTCCTCCTGGGTGCGCTCGGAGCCGAGCGACTTGGCCAGGTGCCGGTGCGCCTTGATCGCCATCTTCGTGAACGGCTGGTGGTAGCAGAAGTGGTCGACCTCGGAGAAGTCCGCTCCGCCGCGTGACCGGTAGTCCGCCCAGGCACCCTCGATCGCGTCCTGGTAGGCGGAGATGGACAGCTTGCCGTCGACGATCGCCGTCGCGCTGTGGTTCGGGCGCCAGAAGTCCATGACGTCCTGCGTGTAGACGCCGGTCGCGGTCTCGAGCTCGAGGATCGCCGGATCGGCGGCCACGAGCATGGCGACGGCCCCGGCACCCTGCGTCGGCTCGGCGTTGGAGTGCAGTTCGTACCGCGCGACGTCACTCGCGATCACGAGGACGGTCTCCTCGGGGTTCCGCGCCACGAGCGCAGCGGCGAACTGCAGCGCCGCGGTGGCCGAGTAGCAGGCCTGCTTGAGCTCGACCACCCGGACCGCCTGCGGCAGGCCGAGCAGCCGGTGCACGTAGACGCCAGCGGACTTCGACTGGTCGATCCCGGACTCGGTGGCGAACAGGACGGTCCGGAGGCGGTCGCTGCCGTGGCGTTCGATGATGGGCGCGGCAGCAGCGGCCGCCATCGTGACGATGTCCTCGTCGGCGGCCGGGACGCTCATCTCGCTCTGGCCGAGACCGACGTAGTACTTGGCGGGTTCGACACCGAAGCGCCCCGCGAGCTCGGCGAGGTCGATGCGGTTCGCCCCGGTCGCGAAGGCGATGTCGTCGATGCCGACGGCGGGGCTGGTGGTCTGGTTGGTGTTCACGTGCGGGGTGCTCCGTTCGAGCGTCGACGATGCACCGGTCCCCCGGTGCGGTGGGAGGGTCAGGCGGGCGCGCCGGCTGCGGTCTGCGCGCTGCGTTCGAGCTTCAGGTGGGCGGCCATGAGCTCGCCGGGGTTGGTCTGCGCGGCGAGGAGTGACAGTTCGCCACACCAGACGGCGGCAGCGCACAGGACGGCAAGTCGCCGGGCGTTCGCGCCGGGTTCACGGTCCTCGCGGCACCCGAGGCGGGCGAGGTTCTCCTCGACGAAGCCGAGCCCCTTGCCGTTGCCGACCGTGCCGACGATGAGGTTCGGCAGGGTGCAGGAGAAGTAGAGGTCGCCGTCGTGCACCTCGGCGTGCGTGACGCCCTGCGAGCCCTCGACGATGTTCGCGGCGTCCTGGCCGGTCGCCAGGTAGAACGCGAGCAGCATGTTGGCGTAGTGGGCGTTCGCGCTGCGCAGGCCACCGGCGAGGATCGTCCCGACGAGGTTCTTGCGCACGTTCAGCTGCACGATCTGCTCGGGCGTCGTGTGCAGGAACCGCTCGACGATCGCCCGCGGGATCGTCATCTCGGTGACGACGTTCTTGCCGCGACCCAGAATGCCGTTGACCGCGGTCGCCTTCTTGTCGGAGCAGAAGTTGCCGGAGATCGAGCCGTACCGGAGCATCGGCCAACGCTCCATGATGTACGGCATGAGACGGTCCGCCGCGAGCGTGACCATGTTGTGGCCGGACGCGTCACCCGTGCGGAACTCGAGGCGCAGGAAGAGCAGGTTGCCGGCGATCTGCGAGTTGATCTCGATGAGTTCTGCGAAGTGGCTCGACTGGGCGACGACGGCCTGCAGCTCGGGCAGGCTGCGCTCGATCTCGCGGAGCGCCTGCAGGGCGTCGCCGGCCGAGTCGACCTCGAACAGGACGGAGCGGCTCATCCGCTCGTCGACGAGCGTCGCGCGGATGCCGCCGGGGACCATGGAGGAGATGCGGGCGCCCCGACGGACCGACGGCCAGAGCGGGCTCTCGTAGGTGGCGAGCGGGACCTCCTGCTCGCCCTCCATGACGTTGCCGCTCAGGTGGAGCGGACCGATCCACTTGAGTGGGACCGGTGCGACGCCGTCGGGTTCGTTGCTCATGCGTGGGGTTCCGTTCCGCCCCGGAGGACGTCATGCTGCTCGGCGAAGGCACGAGCGTAGGTGGATCTGATGGATTCGACCGCGTCGTCGTCGGTCCGGCTGATCTCCGACGGCCCCCACGGGCTGTGGGCGGCGTCGATGAGTCCGGTCGGCGGGTGCACCGTGAGCGGGAGCCGCTCGATGCCGTGCGCCGACCAGTCGTCTTCGAGGGCGGCGGTGGAGACGGACTGGCCGATGAACGCGATGCCGCAGTCGCCACCACCGGCACCGGACGACTTGGCCGCCCCGCCGAGGCGCTCGGCGGCGTCGCAGAGCTGCGCGAGCGCGGCGGTCTCGATGTCGACACCGGCGTCGCGACCGAGACCGGCGAGCGTCGCGCGCGCGGAGCGGACGGCACCGAGCACGAGGGCCGGGTCCTCGTCGTTCAAGCCGATCGTGAGGGCGTCGACGGCGGCGCGGCTGGCCGCGAGGAAGGAGGTGTAGTGGGCGGTCTCCGCCCACTTGCGGGACTGCAGTTCATCGACGAGACGCGTGGTCGAAGCGGGCTCGCCGGTCCAGCCGACGAGGAGCCGGAGCGAGGTGGGCGGCGACAGGCGCTCGAGCCCCAGCTCGGCCCAGGGGTCGCGGAGGGCGGCGAGCACCCCTTCGCGGTGGCGCACCTCCCGCAGCCGGGCCCGGTCGGGCGAGGTGTAGCGGAGCCAGCCGCCGAACATGCTCGCCGCGAGGTCGCCTCCGGAGGCTGCCGGTGCGACGTCGATGGTGGCGAGGATCGCGAGCTTGAGCATCTGCGTCCGCGTGAGGTCGAGCTGGTAGAACTCGTCGAGGGCGCGGATGGTGGCGGTCGTCACGGCCGCGCTCGAGCCGAGGCCGAACTTCCGGCCACTCGCGTCGTCGAGCTCGCTCGTGATGGACAGGGCGGAGAACCGCTGCGCCACGCCGAGTTCGGCGACGAGGGTCTCCATCGTGCTCACGGCGGAGAGGACGTGGTCGAGCGGGCGTTCCTCGTGTTCGACGACGACCCCGTTGCGGTTGCGACGCCAGATGATGGGCGCCCGGCCGTACTGGTCGGAGAAGATGCGGCCCTCGTGCTCGCTCGCCTCGAGGCGGACGGTGACGCACCGGTCGACCGCGACGAGGATGGAGGGGTGCCCTGGTTCGACGACGGCGTACTCGCCGGCCACGAAGAGTTTGCCGGGCGCCTTGATCTCGATCATCGCGCTCCTTCCGTTGTCTGCTCGCCCGCCGATCCGCCGGGCTCCGAGGTGATGAGCCTCGCGCCCCGTCCGGCTCTGGCGGGGATGACGCCGATGTCGGGCTGCGCCTCGAGGATCCGAGTCGCGAGCTCGTCGACCGCGTCGGCCCGACACAGGATCTTCACGTTCGGGCCGGCGTCCATCGTCGCATAGCATTCGAGGCCGTCGCCTCTGAGGTTTGCGACGAGATCGAGCAGTTCCACGCTCGCCGGTCCCCAGTACCTGACCGGCGGCTCGGCGCCGAGCATCGTGGCGTGCATCCGCATCGCGTTCCGCTCGGCGATCGTGCCCACCGCGGTGAAGTCGGCGCGGGCGATCGCAGCGAGCATCTCCTCGAGTTCGACGGGGGTGCGTTCGACCCAGGCGGGGTAGTACGGGGAGGTGTCGACCGTGCGCCGCATGCCGTCGCGGCTGGAGACCGACTTGGCCCGGGCGTCGAGGACGGTGAGGACCATGCCGAGCTCGAGTCCGGGCGCGGGGACCGCCTCCGCGAAGGAGCTCTCGTCGTCGTGCCCGGCGTGCCAGACGGCGATCCCGTCGAAGATCGAACGGGAAGCCGATCCCGAGCCACGGCGGGCCAGCCGGGAGAGGGCACGCCGATCGAGGTCGAGTCCGAACGCGGTCGATGCGGCGAGCGCCAGCGCAGCGAAGCCCGAGGCGGAGGAGGCGAGGCCGGCGCCCGTGGGGATCTCGTTGTGGGAGTCGACGGTGACGCGCTCGTCTCGGCCGGCGAGCGCGCGCACGAGGTCGATGAAGCGCGTGACGCGGGAGCGGGCGGTGCCCTCGAGGGCTCGTCCGCCGAGGAGCACGACGTCGTCGACTGCGTCCGTCAGTCGCACCGTCGTCGTCGTGGGCGCTGCGTCCAGGGTCAGTGAGAGGCTTCCGGTCCACGGGAGGATGAGCGCCTCGTCCCGCTTGCCCCAGTACTTGACGAGGGCGATGTTGGGGTTGGCCAGCGCGGTCGCGCTGCCCTCCTCAGAGGCGGTCGTCGCGAGCTGTTGCGGGGTCAGGGTCACGCGTAGTCCTCCGCGTCGATCGTCCAGGTGCCGAGTGCTCCGGCCTCGAGGAGGGCTTGCGAGATGCGTCGGGCTGACGCGGGGTCTGCGGCGAGGGTGATGATGCATCCGCCCTGCCCGCCGCCCGTGAGCTTCGCGCCGAGGGCGCCGTTCGCCGCGGCGACCGCGATGAGCGCGGTGATGGCGGGGTGGCCGGCGCCGAGTTCGTCGAGGACGACCCGCGCCGCGTTCATGCGGGTCCCGAGGTCGTCGCGGCGGTCCGCGGCGAGGTCGGCGACGCCCGCCACGGTCCCGCGTTCGAGCTCGGCCAGGAGCGCGCGACCACGCTCGGGGTGCAGCTCGACGAAGGCGCGGACGTCGGCGACCGCCTTCCGGGTCGACCCGCGCGCACCGGTGTCGGCCACGACGAAGCTGCCGCCGAAGCGGATCGGCGGATGCTCGACGCGGCCGGCGGTGAAGAGGATGGGCGTCGAGGCGCTCGTGGCCCGGGCGTCGAGACCGCTGGGCGTCCCGTGGGCGACGCGTTCGCCGCGCTGCACGAGCTCGAACCGGTCGGCGTCGTCGAGCGCCACGCCGTGCAGGTCGGCGACGGCGTCCACGATCGCGTTGGCGGCCGCGGCACTCGAACCGAGGCCTCTGCCGATCGGCAGGGTCCCGCGGACGACGACCTCGACACCGGCCGGTGCGGCACCGACGTGCGCGAGGGTCTCGAGGACGGTGGTCCCGAGCGGATCGGAGGCGTCGAGCGGGCCGAGCGAGATCTCGGTGTCGAGGACCGAGGCCCCGTCGATGCGTCGGGCGGTCGCCTCGACCCGGAGCGACGGGATGGGCAGGGCGACGGCTGGAGACCCGTACACGACGGCGTGCTCGCCCAGCAGGATCGCCTTGGCGTGCGCGAAGCCGCGACCGGTCGCAGCCGTGTGCTCTGTCGTCATCTCACCATTCTGGTCCGAAAAACATGCAGCTGGCTGCACATCGGTCGTCCGGTCGCGATCCGATCCACCACGGGGCAGGCTCGTGAGCCGTCCCGCAGCGCATCCGGGCGCTGCACGATGGGCCGTCGACGGGAGCCGCCGGAGCGCTCACGGCGTGTCCCATGCGTACCGGAAACACCCAGCCTACGCCGAACGGCCCGGTTCGGCTCGTTACGGTTGAGTGGGCGGGACGGCCCGGTTAGTATCGGAACACCTCCATTCATGCAGACGACGGCCGCCGCACCCAGCGCCCGCGTCGACACGGACCCTCCCTCCAGCGACGTAGATCCGGTCCCGTCATCTCACCGTCTCCGGGCCGTCCAGCGCCCGCATTCCGAGGGGTACCCCGTCGTGATCTCGTCTTCCGTTCCACCGCGCCCGCGCACCGCAGCACCATCGCCCCTGCCCGACCTCGTCGATCGCCAGACCGACAAGAGCGACTGCGGCGTCGGCTTCATCACCCGCAAGGACGGCGTGCAGAGCCACGACGTCATCGCACTCGGCGACACCGCCCTGTGCGCCATCCCCCACCGCGGCGGCATGTCCTCCGAGGGCGTCGGCGACGGAGCGGGCGTGCAGATCGACCTCTCGGTCGACTTCTTCAGCTCCCTCGTCGGCAAGCAGCTCGTCGCCGGGCGGTTCGGCGTCGCGAACGTCTTCCTCCCGGTCGACCACGGTCGGATCGGTGACGCCGAGGCGCTCATCGAACGTTCGCTCGGCGAGGCCGGCTTCACCGTGCTGCTCGCCCGTGCCGTGCCGACGGTCAACGCCGTCCTGCGCCCGAAGGCCGTGCAGTACCAGCTGCCGATCCGGCAGTGGATCTTCGAGCCCTCGGACGACGCCTCCACGGAGGACCTCGACCGGCGCGCGCACGCGGCCCTGCTCGCGATCGAGGCGACCGCCTACACGGACCTCACCCTCGACGGCCTCTACCCGCTGTCGCTCAGCACGCGCACCCAGGTCCTCAAGGGACGCCTCAACTCCGGCGAGGTCATCCCCTACTTCGCCGACCTGGCCGACCCCCTGCACCGGGTCAGGACCCTCGCCTTCCACACCCGGTTCTCGACGAACACCGCTCCCCACCCGTCGATGGCGCAGCCCTTCCGCCTCATGGCGCACAACGGCGAGCTCAACACCGACCGCAAGAACCGCCTGTCCGAGACGGCGCTGGCGGCGTCACGTGGCCGGAAGATCATCCGGGCCAGAGGCCAGTCGGACAGCTCGCGACTCGACCAGACGCTGCACAGCCGCGTCGTCGAGGACGGCCTCGAACTGCTCGAGGCGGTCGTGTCCGTCATGCCCCCGGCTTGGGAGAACGATCGCACCCTGAGCCGCGAGGTGCGCGCGATGCTCGAGTACTTCTCGCTCGTCGAGGAGAAGAACGACGGCCCGGCCGCGCTCATCTTCAACGACGGGACGACCGTCGGTGCCCGGCTCGACCGCCTCGGCCTGCGTCCGTTGCGCAGCGTCGAGACGGCCGACTACCTCTGCGTCACCTCCGAGGCCGGGCAGCTGCCGTTCCCGGACGACGAGGTGGTCCACCGCGGTCGTATCGAGGCCGGCGGCATGCTCGCCTACGACCACCGCACGGGCACGCGCCTCCGCACGGGCGAGGCGCTCGAACTCCTCGCGGCGCGCAAGGACTACCCGGCGATGCTCGCCGCATCGGCCACCGACCTCGACGCGCTCGAGGACCGGGGCGTCCCGGTGCCGGCACCGACGGCTTCGGCGGACGACGCCTTCGCCTACCGCGGTGGCCTGAGCCAGGTGCAGCGCTACGTCGCGTACTCCCTCAACCAGGAGAGCTTCCGGTTCATGACGGACCCGATGCTCGCCTCGGGCAAGGAGCGGATCTCGGCGATGGGCTACGGCAACGCCATCAACGCCCTGTCCGACCAGGAAGGCGGCCTGGCGAAGTACTTCTCGCAGCGCTTCGCCCAGGTGACCAACCCGCCGCTCGACAGCATCCGTGAGGCGGACGGCATGACCCTCCGGGTCGCGCTCGGCCCGAAGCCCGGCAGCGGCACGATCGGAACGAAGCAGCTCGTCCTCCGATCCCCCATCGTCAGCGAGGACGAACTGCGGCGCCTCAGCGCTCAGCACGAGTCGCCGGTCGCGTGGTTCGACATCCTCTACCGGCCCGAGGTGGACGCGCAGGCGAACGCCGACGCGCTCGAGGCCGCCGTCGAGCGCGTGGCCGCGGAGGTCGCCGGGTTCGCCGCAGAGAACGGTGGCATCGCGATCCTCAGCGACCGTGGCGTCCACGCGGAGGGTGCCGCCCTGCCACTCATCCTCGTCGTGGCGGCCGTCAACCAGCGACTCATCGACGACGGCCTCCGGCTCCGCGTGTCCCTCGTGGTCGACAGCGGCCAGCTGCCGTCCTCGCACCACGTCGCCTCCGCCCTCGGCTTCGGTGCGTCGGCCGTCCACCCGCTCGCGGTCCGTCTGCGTGCCGAGCAGCAGCACCCCGACGAGGTGGAAGCAGCGTTCCGCCGGTTCGCCTACGCCGCCGAGAAGTCGCTCCTGAAGACCATGGGCCGGGTCGGCCTCTGCACCGTCGAAAGCTACATCGGCGGCGAGTTCTTCGAGCCGAACTATCTCGACACGAGCGACCCCGTGCTCGCGCGCGCTTTCCCGCACCTCCGCGCCCCCGTCGGCGGCGTCGGGTTCGCCGGGATCGCCCGGACGGCGAGCGCCTGGCACCAGCGCGCCCTGACGACGTCGAGCGACGCGGACGTCCCGCTCCTCGGCCTGTTCAAGGAACGCGCCGAGGGCGCCGGCCACTCCTACGGGACGACCGCGGTCCGCGGCTTCGTCGACCTCACCGAGGAGCCCGTGCAGCTGCCGCGAGCGGATACGACGGCCGTCGACCGCGACGGCGGCACGCTCGGCGACGACCCGCTGCGCCTCCACACCATCGGGAACCTCGAGGACGCGTTCGGGATCGACGACGACGCCTACCAGCACACCTCCTTCGACGCCCTCGACGACGACGAGATCGACGCCTTCACCATCACGCCCGGCTACCGCTCTTTCGTCCAGTCGATGACGACCGAGCGGCGCCGTCGCCCGGCCGCGCTCCGCGACGTGCTCGTGCTGCCCGAGGACATCACCCGGCTGACGACCCCGGAGGAGTTCGCGCGCGAGCTCGACCGGCTCGGCCCCGTCGGCAACTCCTCGATCGTCGTCCGTGGCCTGCGTGCGACGCGGACCGAGCAGGGCCGGCACCGGCTGCAGCTCACGGGACCGCTCGCGGGCGACCTCACCCGGGTCTCGGCGCTCGGCGAGTACTACGTCCACCGCTTCGGCGGCGAGGTGACGGGTCACTGGATCTCCGGTGGCGACCTCATCGTCGAGGCGACGGGGTCCGCCGACGACTACTTCTCGATGCTCGTCGAGGGTGCCGAGAGCATCTCGACCGACCTCGTCCAGCCGGCGAGCGAGATCACCCGATCCCTCGCGTCTGGGGCGATGAGCCACGGCGCCCTCGTGGCGACCGCGCACGAGGCGGTCGCGCACGGCACCAACATGGTCGGCGGGATGTCGAACAGTGGTGAGGGTGGCGAACACCTGTCCCGCTACGGGACGATCCGCGGCTCGCGCATCAAGCAGTTCGCCTCCGGGCGCTTCGGTGTCTGGGCCGGCTACCTCGCCGACCCGATGCTGCAGGAGCTCGAGATCAAGATCGGCCAGGGCGCCAAGCCCGGCGAGGGCGGTCAGCTCCCGGCTCCCAAGGTGACGGTGGACATCGCAGCCGCCCGGGGTGGCACGCCCGGCATCGAACTCGTCTCGCCGCCGCCGCACCACGACACCTACTCGATCGAGGACCTCGCGCAGCTCATCCACGACTGCAAGGCGGCACGGGTCCGCGTCGTCGTCAAGCTCGTCTCCTCCGAGGGCATCGGCACGATCGCCGTCGGCGTCGCCAAGGCCGGTGCCGACGTCATCAACGTGGCCGGCAACACCGGTGGTACCGGCGCCGCCGCCGTGACGAGCCTCAAGTACGCCGGACGCAGCGCCGAGATCGGCATCGCCGAGGTCCACCAGGCCCTCAGCGCGAACGGTCTGCGGTCGAAGGTCACCCTGCGCTGCTCCGGCGCGCACCAGACCGGTCGCGACGTCGTCATCTCCGCCCTGCTCGGGGGCGACAGCTTCGAGTTCGGGACCACCGCGCTCATGATGCTCAAGTGCGTCATGGCGAAGAACTGCAACGTGAAGTGCCCGGCTGGTCTCACGACCAACCCGGAGACCTTCGACGGCGACCCGCGCGCGCTCGCGCAGTACCTCCTGAACATCGCGCACGACGTCCGCGAGCGGCTCGCCATCCTCGGCCTCCGCTCGCTCCGCGAAGCCCGCGGTCGCACCGACCTCCTCCACCTCGTCGACCACCCGGCAGCCGTCGCGGACCTCGACCTGCGCGCCATGCTCGCGGTCGTCCCCGAGGTCGTCGTCACCGACCCCGTGTACCTGGAGAAGGACTTCACGCTCGACGACGCCCTCATCGAGCGGGTACGGGCAGGACTCTTCGACGACGGCCGGACGACGCTCGACCTGGGCGCCGAGGACGCCGACGGTGGGATCCGCCTCGGCAACCGCTGGCGTTCCGTCGGCGGGCAGCTCGCGATCGACCTCGAGCGCATCCTCAACCACGAGCTCGACGACGCCCAGGCGGCGGCGATCCCCTCGGTCGTCACCGACGACCGTGGCCACCGTTCCCTCGCCGCCGACACCGTGACCATCCGCACCGAGCACTCCGCGGGGCAGTCGTACGCGGCGTTCTGCGTCGACGGCCTGCACTGGCGGCACACCGGCACCTGCAACGACGGCGTCGGGAAGAGCGCCTCCGGTGGCACCATCGCGATCCTCTCCCCCGGCGGCGGCAGCTCGGAGGACGGCGGCAACGTCCTCATCGGCAACTTCGCGCTCTTCGGGGCGACCGGCGGACGCACTTTCGTCCAGGGCGAGGCCGGCGACCGCTTCGCCGTCCGCAACTCGGGCGCCACCGCGGTCGTCGAGGGCGTCGGCGACTACGCCTGCGAATACATGACCAATGGCGCCGTGCTGAACCTCGGCGGCTTCGGGATCGGCTTCGGCAACGGGATGAGCGGTGGCTTCGTCTACCAGTACGACCCGCGGGGCGAACTGCCGAGCAAGGTCAGCGCGGACTCCCTCCTCCTCGGATCGATCACCGAGGGCGAGCAGGCGGCGTTCCACGAGGCCGCCGTGCTCCTGCTGCTGGAGTGGCACGTCGAGGCGACCGGCTCGCCGCTCGCCTCCCGGTTGCTCGCCGACTGGGACACGGCCAGGCACCAGTTCGTGTTCGGCATGCCCCGCGCGCTGCTCCTCTACCAGGACAGCGACGCGATCCTCGCGGCCAAGAGCCGCAAGGAACTCCTCGACGAGCTCGGCGCGGCCCTCGCGGCACAGCAGCTCCGCACCTTCAAACTCGACTACCGCGACCGCCGACCGGTCCGCGGCGGTCGCGCCCCCGGACTCGGCGAGCCCGCGGCGGACCCGCAGGACGTCTACGCGCTCCTCACGAGCTACACGGTGCTGAAGCTCGCCCAGGAGGTCGCGCTGTCCCGCACGCCCGGCGTCGACGACCCGTCGCACCCGCTCGTGCAGGCGAGCGTCCGCACGCTCATCCTCACCGAGGACTTCTTCGTCATGCAGCGGGTGCAGCGGGCGGCTCGAGAGCTGCTCGAGCGGTACGACGACGGGGCGCTCGCCGCCATGATCGCCGCGAAGCGACTCCACGACTATACGGAGGCCCTGCGCCTGCGGAACGTGCGGTCGATCGACCACCCGGGCACCACGGGGTGGATCATGCACCAGCACGCAAAGAACCGTGCCCGATCCGCAGCGACCGGTGGCACCGAAGCACTCCTTGCATCGGCCGCTCTGGCCGAACTGACGCTGGCGGGTGGCCGATGAGCGCGCCCGGCCCGGAGGGGATCATGACCGAGACACGGACACCGACGGCGAACGGCCCGAGCCCGGTGCTCTTCGAGGCGCTCGCCGCGCTCGGCAGCAGCGCCGACGACCCGTTCATCCCGGCGGACGCGCCGTTCAGCCCCGAGCAGCGGGTCTGGCTCGCCGGTTTCCTGGCCGGTGTCCGCTCCAGCGCGATCGACGCCACTGACGCCGGTGGTCGCACGCCGCAGCTCGCCCTGCACGTGCTCGTCGGGACGCAGACGGGCACCGCGGAGGCCATCGCGGAGGATCTCGGCCGAGCCGCCTCCGGCTACGGTGTGGCGGTGACGACGATCGGACTCGACGACGTCGAGGTCGACCGGCTCCCGGCTATGGGACACGTCGTCGTCATCACCTCCACGTACGGAGAAGGTGAGATGCCCGACAACGCCGAATTGTTCTGGGAGACGCTCCAGGCGAGCACCGCACCACGCCTCGACGGCCTGAAGTTCTCCGTGCTCGCGCTCGGCGACTCCGGATACGACGGGTTCTGCCAGGCGGGCAAGCTCATCGACACGCGCTTGGAGCAGCTCGGCGCGGAACGCATCCTCGCCCGCGTGGACTGCGACGTCGACTACGAGGAGCCCGCCGCGGCGTGGACCACGCAGGCGCTGTCGCTGTTCGGCGCCCTCGCCCCGACGGACGCCGACGCAGCACCCGCTCCCGCGCCGGCGGCCAAACCGGCGAAGAAGCCCGGCCGCACGCGTTCACCGTGGACCCGCAAGACGCCGTACGGCGCGACCCTCGCCGTCAACCGCGTCCTCTCCGGGCCCGCCTCGTCGAAGGAGATCCGGCACTACGAGTTCGACCTTGGCGACAGCGGCATCGAGTACGCGGCCGGCGACGCCCTCGGCGTCATGCCGAGCAACGACCCGGCGCTCGTCGACGCCATCATCGCCGAACTGGACGCGGCCGCGGACGAGTCGGTCGACGGCTCGACCCTGGCGGACCGGCTCACCCACGGGTTCGAGATCCGCACCCCGTCGAAGGACCTCGTGGCCGAACTCGCCGACCGCGCGCCGGACTCGGAGCTGGCGGGGATCCTCGCGCTCGCCCAGGCGGAGACGCTCGACTCCTGGTTGCGCGACCGCGACATCCTCGACCTCCTGCGCTCCACCGCGGTCCGGTTCGACGCCGCCGCGCTCCTCGACGTGCTGCGTCCGCTCCAGCACCGCGCCTACTCGATCTCGTCCAGTCCGCTGGCGGCCGACGGGCGCGTGCACCTCACCGTCGCGAGCGTCCGGTACGCGGTCGGCGACCGTCTGCACGGCGGCGTCGCGTCGACGCATCTCGCCGACCGGGTCGCGGAGGGTGCCACGAGCGGGATCTTCGTCTCCGCGAACGCGGGCTTCCGGGTGCCGTCGGACGACGATGCGCCGCTCATCATGGTCGGCCCGGGAACCGGGATCGCACCGTTCCGCTCGTTCCTCCAGGAGCGCCGCGAGCGCGGGGCCACGGGTCGGAACTGGCTGTTCTTCGGCGACCAGCATCGGGCACACGACTTCATCTACGAGGACGAACTCGGCGAGCTGCTCACCGGAGGCGTGCTGGACCGTCTGGACCTCGCGTTCTCCCGCGACCAGCGCGAGAAGGTGTACGTCCAGACCCGGATGCGCGAGAACGGCAAGGAGCTCTACGCCTGGCTCGAAGAGGGCGGCCACTTCGCCGTCTGCGGCGACGCCTCACGGATGGCGAAGGACGTCGACCAGGCGCTGCACGAGCTCATCGCCGAACACGGCGGGCGTTCGACGGAGGCCGCGGCCGAGTACGTGCACACGCTGAAGCGCGAGAAGCGCTACATCCGCGACGTGTACTGAGGCGTTCCGGGGTCGTGAGCAGGGCCCTTCGACAGGCTCAGGGACCGGTCATCGGTCGCCGGTCCCTGAGCCCAACCACCGGTCCCTGAGCACCCCACGCGGTCCCTGAGCACACCCGCGGTCCCTGAGCTTGTCGAAGGGCGGTCAGGCGTTCTCGGCGCCGAGCAACGCCGCGGCGGCCCGTGCCTCGTACACGACGTCGTCGAGGTCGTCGCCCGCGACGTTGACGTGGCCGACCTTGCGCCCGGGGCGCGGGTCCTTGCCGTAGTTGTGCACCTTCGCCAGCGGGTGCGCACCGAGGACCTGCGGGTAGCGGTCGTCGAGCGTCCCCTCGGTGGGCCCGCCGAGCACGTTCACCATGACGGTCCAATCGCGGTGGCAGCCCGTCCAGCCGAGGGGCAGGTCGAGAACGGCTCGCAAGTGCTGCTCGAACTGGCTCGTGACGCTGCCGTCCTGCGTCCAGTGCCCACTGTTGTGCGGACGCATGGCGAGTTCGTTGATGAGCAGACGGTCGTCGTCGGTCTCGAAGAGTTCGACGGCCAGGACCCCGGTCACCCCGAGCGCGGTCGCGACGGTCACGGCGATCTCCTCCGCGGTGTCGGCGAGCCGACCAGCCGAGCCGGGCGCCGGAGCGATGACCTCGCTGCACACCCCGCCGAGCTGCACGGTCTCGACGACGCGCCACGGCACCACCTCGCCGGACGGGCGCCGGGCGACGAGCTGGGCGAGCTCGCGCCGGAACGACACCAGCTCCTCGACGAGCAGTGCTCCGCCGTTGGCGTCCTCGGAGAGCGCCGTGAACCAGTCGTCGACCTCGTTCGGTCCGTGGACGACACGGACGCCCTTGCCGTCGTAGCCACCACGCGGCGTCTTCACGACACCCTTCCCGCCGTGCTCGGCGAGGAAGGCCGCGAGCTCCTCCTGGTCGTGCACGCGCGCCCAGTCGGGGACCGGCAGTCCGAGCTCCGTCAGGCGTTCGCGCATGAGCAGCTTGTCCTGGGCGACGGCGAGCGCGTCCGGTCCCGGGTGCACCTGTACACCGGCGTCGACGAGTGCCCGCAGGACGTGCTGCGGCACGTGCTCGTGGTCGAAGGTGATGACGTCGACCGTCTCGGCGAAGGCGAGCACGGTGTCCGCGTCGCGGTAGTCGCCCACCTCGACGGTGGCGAGTCGGGCGGACATGCCCTCCTGCTCGGAGAGCACCCGGATGTCGAGTCCGAGGTTCACGGCCGCGGGCACCATCATCCTGGCCAGCTGACCGCCGCCGATCACTCCGACGCGAATGCTCATGGGTTCACTCCAGCTCTCCGGCGACCGGCCGGCGGGTCTCGTTTCGGCAGGCGGGACGGGCGGATCCGGAGGCGGATCGGCGGGTGCCCCGACTCGAACATCGTACCGGCCGGGCACGCCCCGCACGGGTCAGCGTCGGACCGGTGGCTGCTGCGTCGGGTTCGGTGCAGCCGGGTAGGGCGCGGCGATGCTCTGGTTCTCCGCGACGAGCTCGTGGAGGGCGTTCTGGACGAGGACCGCGCCGGGCACGTCCCGCAGGACGACCGGCACCTCGCCACCGCTCGTCACCCGGACGTTGCCGCTCCCGAAGGCGCTCTGCACCCAGCTCTTGTGCACCGTGATGCCGTAGCCGCGGGCGTGGTAGAGCTCCTGGCGCGTCCGCACGAAGAACCCGCGACGGACGATCAATCGACGGGTCGTGATCACGTAGCGGACGGACAGCCAGGCGATGAACGGCAGGACGCAGGCGACCAGCACGATCACCCCGCCGCCGATGAGGACGGCCCAGTTCTGCCACTCGAGGTCGAACGAGCCGAAGAAGTACGCACCGGCACCGCTCACCGCGATGAGCAGGAGCGCGGGGAGCAGGAGCCGCCGGGCATGCGGACGCAGGCGTGCGACCACACGTTCGGTCGCCGCCGCGGGAGGAGCCGGCCTGCCCGGCCCGTCATACCGGGATCAGCCATACTCCCATTCTTAGCAGTCGCGGGAACCCGCCGCCTGCTCCCACCCCGCCCGTCGGCGATCCCGAACATCCGTGCATCGGCCGCCCGGCTAGCATGAAGGCGTGAAACCGGCCGACAGCACCGCACCGACGGCGCAGCACCCCGGCGTGGTCGGGTCGTTCCTCGAGGGGATCGGCATCCTCTTCGGCGGGTTCCGCCTCTGGGGCACCTCGCCGAAGCGCATGCTGCTCGGCATGATCCCCGCCGCGATCGTGGGCGTCGTGTTCATCGCGTTGCTCGTCGTCCTCGGCGTCAACGCCGCCACGATCGTCGACTGGGCGACACCGTTCGCCGACACCTGGGACGAGCCGTACCGCTCGTCCATCCGGGTGGCCGCCGCGGTGGCGTTGGTGGCCGTCGCCGTCGTGGTGATGCTGTACGCCTACGCCGCAGCGACGCTCCTCGTCGGCGACCCCTTCTACGAGCGGATCTGGGCCGACGTCGAACGCACCCTCGGCGACGCTCCTCCGGAGTCGGGTGAGTCCGCATGGCGCGGCCTCCTCACCGGTGTCACCCGGGCGCTCGGCCTGCTCCTGCTCACCATCCCGACGGCGGCCGTCCTCTTCCTCCT
Organism: Plantibacter sp. M259; assembly: GCF_006065115.1. Taxonomy (NCBI): domain Bacteria; kingdom Bacillati; phylum Actinomycetota; class Actinomycetes; order Micrococcales; family Microbacteriaceae; genus Plantibacter; species Plantibacter sp. M259. Next base: position 500,141 of record NZ_CP040750.1, read on the forward strand.
CGGCTTCGTCCCGGTGATCGGCCAGACGGTGGTCCCGGTGCTCGGGCTCGCCGTGAGCGGCTGGTTCCTCGCCCTCGAACTGACGGGCTACGCGTTCGACGCGAGGGGGTTGTCCTTGCGCGAGCGCCGCCGGACCCTCGCCAGGAGACGCGCCCGCACCCTGGGCTTCGGGATGACGGTCGCGGTCCTCTTCCTCGTGCCGGTCCTGTCCGTTCTGGTCATGCCGGCAGCCGTCTCCGGCGCGACGGTGCTCGCACGCCGGTCCCTCACCGAACAGGCGGGAACGCTCAGCGCACGTGCGTGACGTCTCCGGCCGCCACTGCGACCGGCGCACCACCGCCGGTCGGTCGGACGACGAGCCGCCCGTCCACGTCGATCCGCTCGGCCGTGCCGGTCAGGACGTCGCCGCCGGGGATTTCCACCCGCACCGAGCTGTCCAACGTCACACATCGCTCGGTGACCGCCGCTCGGAGCCCGCTGGCCTCGGCGTCACCGGACGCCTCCAGGTAGGCGTCGTACAGCGTGCCGAACGCACGCAGGTAGCCGACGAGGACGGTGTCCGGGTCAGGATCGACGAGACCGGCGAGCGCGAGCGAGGTTGACCGGTCGGTCGGCAGTTCCTCGGCACGCTGACGGAGGTTGACACCGGTCCCGAGGATCACCGCGTCCCCACTCGGCAGCAACTCGGCGAGGATGCCGGACACCTTCCGACCGCCGATGAGCACGTCGTTCGGCCACTTCACGTCGGCGGACACCCCGAGCTCCCGGAGCGACTCCGCGAGCGCCGCACCCGCGAGGAGCGGGAGCCAGCCGTAGGCCTGCAGCGGGAGCGGATCACCCGACGGAGTGACCGGCCGGAGCAGGACCGAGACGGCGAGCGACGTGCCGGGTGGCACCGTCCACACGCGACCGAGGCGGCCTCGTCCCCGCGCTGGTCGTCGGTGAGGACCACCGAGCGGTCGGGCCACGCGTCGCCGCCGTCCTCGCGCACGCGTCGGGCGAGTTCGTCGTTGGTGGAGCCGGCGTGGGCGAGGATCTCGAGGCGTGGCACGAGGGCGGCGGTGAGGGGCAGATCCATGGCACAACCCTACTGAGGCCGCTCGTCGGCGCCCGCGTCGCCCACCGGCACGCTTGGTCGATGCCGACAACGGATCGGCGCGCCGCTTGTACCCGATCGTCAACGGGTCGGCCGGGGGACCACCGGGTAAGGTGAAAGCGTGACCGACGAAACCACCTCCGGCCCTGACCTGTACACGACGGCCGGGAAGCTCGCCGACCTCAAGAACCGCTATCACGAGGCCGTGACGGCGAGCGGCGAAGCCGCCATCGAGAAGCAGCACAAGAAGGGCAAGCTCACCGCGCGGGAGCGCATCGAGCAGCTGCTCGACCACGGCAGCTTCGTCGAACTCGACGAGTTCGTGCGGCACCGCACGACCGCCTTCGGCATGGACCGCTCACGGCCGTACGGCGATGCCGTCGTCACCGGCACCGGCACCATCCACGGCCGCCAGGTCGCCGTGTACTCGCAGGACTTCACCATCTTCGGCGGTTCGCTCGGCGAGGTCGCCGGCGACAAGATCATCAAGATCATGGACCTCGCGTTGAAGACGGGCGTCCCGATCATCGGCATGCTCGACTCCGGCGGCGCGCGCATCCAGGAGGGCGTCGTCGCGCTCGGCAAGTACGGCGAGATCTTCCGGCGCAACACGCAGGCCTCCGGGGTCATCCCGCAGATCTCCATCATCATGGGTCCGGCGGCCGGCGGCGCCGTCTACTCCCCCGCACTCACCGACTTCGTCATCATGGTCGACAAGACCAGCCAGATGTTCGTCACGGGCCCCGACGTCATCAAGACCGTCACGGGCGAGGACGTCGGCATGGAGGAGCTCGGCGGCGGGTACACGCACAACACCCGCTCGGGCGTCGCCCACTACCTCGCGAGCGACGAGCCGGACGCCCTCGACTATGCCCGTACCCTCGTCGGCTTCCTGCCCGACAACAACCTGTCCGAGGCCACGGTGTTCGACGTCGAGGTGGAGCTGGAGACGACGGACGAGGACCGTCGCCTCAACACGCTCATCCCCGACTCGCCGAACCAGCCCTACGACGTGAAGACCGTCATCGAGCACGTCGTCGACGACGCGGACTTCCTCGAGGTCCAGCCGCTCTTCGCGCCGAACATCGTCATCGGTTTCGCGCGCGTCGAGGGACGATCGGTCGGTGTCATCGCGAACCAGCCCTCCCAGATGGCCGGGACGCTGAACATCGAAGCGGGCGAGAAGGCGAGTCGGTTCGTCCGGTTCTGCGACGCGTTCAGCATCCCGATCCTCACCCTGGTCGACGTCCCCGGTTACCTGCCCGGCACCGACCAGGAGTGGACCGGCGTCATCCGCCGCGGCGCGAAGCTCCTCTACGCCTACGCCGAGGCCACGGTGCCCCTGGTCACCGTCATCCTGCGCAAGGCCTACGGCGGCGCCTACATCGTCATGGGCTCGAAGCAGCTCGGGGCCGACATCAACCTCGCCTGGCCCACGGCCGAGATCGCGGTCATGGGCGGGCAGGGTGCCGTCAACATCCTGTACCGCGGCGAGATCAAGCGGGCCGAGGAGGCCGGCGAGGACGTCGCCGCCGTGCGCACGCGCCTCGCGAACGAGTACACATACAACGTCGCGAGCCCGTTCCTCGCCGCCGAGCGCGGCGAGCTGGACGGCGTCATCGAGCCGGCGACCACGCGGGTCTCGGTCATCAAGGCGCTCCGCGCACTCCGGACGAAGCGTGCGAGCCTGCCCGCCAAGAAGCACGGGAACATCCCGCTGTGAGCGCCGGCGCCGAGCCGAACACGACCGAGCCGTCGTCGATCGATCTCCGGATCGAGCGCGGCACCCCGACCGACGAGGAGCTCGCGGCGCTCACCGCGGTACTGAGCGTCGCGATCGCCGAACAGGCACTGCGCGACGCCGACACCGCCCCGGCACCTCGCGTCCCGTCGACGTGGGAGCGGACGAGGCGGAACCTCCGCACGGGGATCACCGTGGGCCCAGGACACTGGCGCGCGTTCACGGGCTGAGCCGTCTCGACGGACGACCCATCGGTTGCCCCTCGTGGCGCGCGGTGCTGTCCCCCATTCGTGTCCTCCATAGTGCCGACTGTCGGGGCTACCCCTGATGGAGGATCATCATTCTCGAAAGTTGCGTCTCATCGAGACCACTTCACCAGCTCCTGCTCCATCTAGGGTAAGCGGGCAGGAGTTCGGGGGCGGGTCAGAGCGGTATTCGGGTTACCGCTCTGACCCACGAACGTCACGGAGGGCCAGCATCGGGTGCTGGCCCTCCTTTCGTTCGTTCAGGACCAGGCACGTCGGCACTCGCAGTGGCCGGGAGTGGTTCGCTCGGATGCGTTCCGGCTCATGCGCTCGTCGAAGTGCACACGAGGAACCTCCCGCTCCGGCGATCCCCTCCTGATCCCGGAGCTGGCCGAAGGGCACACGGAGAACCCCGCCGATTCGGCACCCTTCCTCCGCCCCCTGAGCAACCCTTCCTCCGCCCCCTGAGCAACCCTTCCTCCGGTCCCTGAGCCTGTCGAAGGGCACACGAGCGACCTCCCGCTCCGGCGACCCCCTCCCGCCCCCTGAGCCTGTCGACGGGCACACCAGGGAGCTCCCGCTCCGGCGATCCCCTCCCGGTCCCTGAGCTTGTCGAAGGGCACACGAGGAACTTCCCCAACCGGCACAACTCGGCATCTGGAATGTCAGTGGTCCATGGTGGACTTGTTCCATGACCGAGACCACCCGCACCGCGATCCGCGTCGGCGCCGACTACGCCGCGCAGCTGGCGGAGTTGTCGGACGAGTGGACTGAGATCCACCGGCAGCAGGCCGTCCTCGACGCACGGAAGGCGCGCCTCCTCGCCCGTTCCGCCGCCTATGCCGACGCCTTCGCTGACGCCACGGTCCCGGTGATCTTCCCACCGGCTGAGCGTCAGGCGTTGTCCCGTCGGTCGACGTGTGCGGCCCTGGCGATGGCGACTCGGACGCCGGAACGAACGGTGCAGCGGGCGACGAACGACGCCGAGCGTCTCGTGAACGACGCACCCGCCGTGCTCGCGTCCCTCGAGGCCGGTCGCATCTCAGCGCGGCACGCGCAGACGATCATCGACCAACTCAGTGACGTGCCGACCGCGGGGCGGGCGGCGTTCCTCGCTGAGGTACTACAGGTCGCGGAGGAGACGACCAACGCGCACCTCCGCAGGCGCGCCCGCATCCTGCGCGAGCGACTCCACCCCGAGTCCATCACCGCCCGAGCGGTCCGCTCCGAGGCCGACCGCCGGGTCGAGTTCGAACCGGCCGCCGACGGCATGGCGTGGGTGCACCTGTTCACCACGGCGCCGATCGCGCAGGGCATCATTGAGCGGATCGAGGCGGCCGCCGCCGAGTCCCGCTCAGCAGGCGACACCCGCACCTGCGCCCAGCTCCAGGCGGACGCCCTCGCGGCCCTCGCCCTCACCGGTGTCACGCCCGACGACCTGATGTCGAGCCCGGTGCTCCCGCACCCGATCGAGGTCCAGGAGCACATCAAGCCGACCGTGCAGATCACGGTGCTGGCGTTGACCATGGCCGGCGTGAGCGACGCCCCGGCCACCCTCGACGGATACGGTCCGATCGACCCCGAGACCGCGGCACGTATCGCGGTGAACGCACCGAGCTTCACCCGGATCCTGGTCCAGCCGGAAACCGGTGCGGTACTCTCCGTCGGGCGCAATCAATACCGGGTCCCGGCCGACCTCCAGCGCGCGGTGCGGCTTCGGGACGGCACTTGTCGGGCACCGGGGTGCGGGAGGCGAGCGCGCGCGTGTGACCTCGATCATTCGGTCGCGTGGGACGACGGCGGCACCACAGATGTCGGCAACCTCGCCTGCCTGTGTCGACATCACCACCGGATGAAGCACCTCCCCGGCTGGAACCTCGACCACGAGCCCGGCGGGGTACTCGACTGGACAACGCCCGACGGGAAACACCACCGGACGGAACCGGACCCCGCACCGTTCTGACCAGCTTGAGTCCCTGAGCCTGACGAAGGGGTCCTCGTGGGCACTTCGACAAGCTCAGTGACCGGGAGAGGTGTACCCGGAACGCTCCGGTCCCTGCGCTGCGCTGGTCGACGTGTCGAAGGGTTCCTGGTGGGCACTTCGACAGGCTCAGTGACCGGGAGAGGTGCGTCCGGAACGCTTCGGTCGCTGCGCTGCGCCCCTCGACGTGTCGAAGGGTTCCTCGTGGGCACTTCGACAGGCTCAGTGACCGGGAGAGGTGTGCCCGGAACGCTCCGGTCCCTGCGCTGCGCTGGTCGACGTGTCGAAGGGTTCCTCGTGGGCACTTCGACAGGCTCAGTGACCGGGAGAGGTGTGCCCGGAACGATGAGGCGTCCTCATGGGCACTTCGACAGGCTCAGTGACCGGGACAGGTTCACCGGGACTGATTCGGTCCCTGAGCCTGTCGAAGGGCACTCAGGTCGCGCCGGTTCCGTGGACGGCCGCGGTCCACCCGGAGTAGCTCGGTCCCTGCGTGTGTCGACGGACACAGTCGTCGTCGAAGCGGTTCAGTGTTCGTCCGGAGCGCCGACCGCACCCACACCGGCACGGGAGCCGTCGCGCGGGATCTCGAGCCAGACGTCGAGTTCCTCATCGTCGTCGTCCGGACCCGCCGTGACGCCCGGTTCCCGGTGCACCGCACGCAGGCCGACCACGGTCACCGCGACGCGCTCGTCGTCCGGGACGCTCCGCACGATGAGGCGCGTGGCGTGCGAGGCGGCGAGCGCTTCGGCGATCTGCTCGTGGATCGCGTCGAGGACGCCGGCGTCCAGCTCCTCGAGGCCGCCTTCGTCCAGCATGTTCACGATCGCGCCGCGCCGCCGGGCCGCGAGCACCTCGGACCGGACCGGATCGCTCAGGAGGTGACGCCCGCGGATCTCGTCGCGGAGACTGGCCTCCAGCGTCCGGCACTCCGTGCGATCGGCCACGGAGAGCCTGCCACCGTTGGCGATGATCGTGCGGAGCATCGGGGTCGCCAGACGGCCCGTCTGGCTGAGGCGTCGCCTCCGCTCGTGCACGTGCGCGTACTGCGCCGCCTGCCAGTCCGAGGTCGCGTGCTCCGCCTGGGTGAGGCGCTCGGCGTCGTGCTGGGCCCCGGCGATCGATCGGGTGAGCACACTCGCGAGGACGACCCAGATGAGGCTGCCCGTGACACCCATTCCGAGCGCCAGTCCCGGACCCGCCCAGAGGAGCGACTGGACCGTGAGGAAGACGATCCCGATGTAGGCGACCGCCTCCCGCTGCCGGACCACGGTGATCGTCATCAATGTGCCGATCGACGCGACGTGCCAGGTGGCGTACCCGTTGTTCCGCGTGGGGTCGAGCTGGCTGGTCACGAGCAACGGCACGATGATCGCGGTCGCGAGGTTGATGCTCGCGAGCCACGACGGCATGCGCGTCGTGCCCATCGGCCAGAGACTCAGGACGCTCGCGACGGCGTAGACGAGCATCGCGATGAGGACCGGGACGACGTCGCGGGGTGTCTCGAGCGTCAGCGCCGCACGGAGCAGGTGGTACGCCGAGAACAGGGCGGCGAGGATGACGAGGGCGTACCGCGGTGCCGGGGTCACGAGCCGTGCTCCGGAGACCATTCGATCCGGATGACGGCACCCTCACCCGGACGGGAGATCACCGTCGAGCGGCCCCCGACCGCGGCGACGCGCTCGACGATCGAGACCTTCAGCCCGAGGCGCTCCTCAGCGACCTGCTCGGGGCAGAACCCGACGCCGTCGTCGCCGACGATGACGCAGACGCCGCCGGAGACCGTGCCCTCGATGGACAGGCTCCGCGCAACTGCCGAACCCGCGTGCTCCACGCTGTTGACCATCGCCTGCACCGTCGCCCAGTAGACCGCGTTCGCGACCGTGACGGGCAGGACCCGGCCGGAGGCCCCCTCGACCGTGACGGAGAACGGTTCACCGAGCATCGACGCGGCCGCACGCAGCCGTTCGATGAGTTCGGCGAGACCGGTGACCTCGTCCTCGTTCGTCATCGGCGCTCCGACACCCTCGAGCTGTTCGATCGCGACCCGCGCCATCATGACGGCGAGCGCCTCCGACTTCGGGGTCAGCGCCCGATCCGCGGCGAGCAGGGAGGCGAGGACGCTGTCGTGGACGATCGAATCGACCTCGACGCGCTCCACCTCCGTGGCGTGCTGCTTGACGGCCGCGTCGTAGGTCGCGAGGGCGGCCGCCCTCGCGATGTCGACCCGACCGGCCAGCACACGGAACAGCCCGACGAGGACGACGATGAGCCCACCGATGATCGTCGCGTACGAAGCGTCGAGCGCACCGATCTCGAAGGACGCCGGCGCGAAGTCGGCGTCGATGACGCGGTTGACGCCGTACATGACCGAGGTCACGACGAGGTACACGATGGCCCCCGCAACTGCAGCGGGATGCAGGCGAACGCGACGGCGATCGTGCAGAGGTACCAGATCCACGGTTCCTGGTTGATGTCCGCCGACGCCTGCGCGTTCACCGCCGGCCAGATGAGGAGGGCCACGAAGAACACGGCGGCGAAGACGCCGGAGGCGATGCGGTGATGCCAGAGGAAGAAGCAGCAGAGGATGGCGGCGAACATCGTCCCGAAGACGAGGGAGACGTAGACCACGCCGAACCAGCCGGTGATCTGGACACCCTGCCCGAGCGTGGTGAACGCGGTCTGCAGGCCGAAGACGAGTCCGATGATCGCGACCGAACGGCCGAGGAGGCGTTCGAAGTTCGCGGTGTTCAGCATCCGGCGCTGAACCTGGGCATCTCTCGTGGTCGCGGGGATCGCGGGATGCCTGGTCGGTGCCCGGAAGCTAGGAGACATCCGTCCCGCCTTGATCGAGGCCGGGGAGGATCCCGTCCTCGACCGCTCGGCGGAGCAGGTCGACCTTCGTCGGTGCCGGGCGACCCACCTCGACGTACTTCACCCGGATGCGGTCGATGTGTTCGCGGGCCGTGGAGTAGGCGATACCGAGCTGCATGGCGACGGTCTTCAGCGGCAGGCCGGATGCGTAGAGGTGGAGGACGTCCCGCTCACGACGGCCTAGCTGCGCCCGCGCGAAGTCGCTGTCGGCGTCGATCGCGCTCGCCCACTCGATGTTGTTCAAAGCCTCGCCACGGGCCACCGTGCCGATGGCGGCGATGACCGTGTCGGTCGGTGACGACTTGGGGATGACCCCGGAAGCCCCGGCGGCCAGCGCCTCGCGCACGAGCGCGACGCGGTCCGCGATGGAGTGGATGAGGACGTGCGCCCCGACGGTCTGCACCGCATGGATGTTCGAGGTCGGCGTGCTGCCGTCGGAGAGCGAGAGGTCGAGCACGACCACGTCGGGCACCACGCCGTTCAACGCGGCGATGCACTCGGCGGCGGTCGGGGCACTCGCCACGACCTGATACCCGGCGTGCGCGCACACCGCTTCGATCCCGAGCCGCACGGACTCGTGATCATCAATGATTGCGACGGTCACCACGGCACCATCGTAGCGAGTGACGGACCCGCCGGGCGCGACGGCCTGATCGCGAGTCGCCTCCGTCGGCACGGGCCCGCTCAAGCCGTTCGCGAGAAGCCCGCGACGGCCTCGAGGTGGTGCGTATTGGGGAAGAGGTCGTAGGCCGCGAGGTGGTCGAGCTCGTACCCCTGCTCGGCCAGGAGGGCGACGTCGCGGGACAGCGCGATGGGGTCGCACGCTACGTAGACGATCGACGCGGGCCGCAGCTCGCCGAGCATGGCGACGATCTCCGCGCCGGCGCCCGAGCGCGGCGGGTCGAGTACGACGGTGGCGGTGGCGTACCGGGATCGCTCGATCCGGCTGCCCGTCGCGATCTCCGACCGGAGGAAGGCGTCGACCTTCGCGGTGACAGCTTGCGCGCCCACCCACTCGGACAGGTTCTCGCCTGCGTACTCGGTGGCGCGTTCGTCACTCTCCACGGTCGTGATGCGGGTGGTGGAGCCGAAGCGGTCCCCCACGCCCGCGGCCAGGAGGCCGACGCCGCCGTAGAGGTCGAGGTTCGCGGCGCGCGGGTCGAAGCGTGCGTCGTCGATGGCCGCGGACACGGCCTGCTGGAGGGTCGTCGCAGCCTGACGGTGGACCTGCCAGAATCCGTTCGCATCGACGATGAACTCGCGCTCGCCGACGAGCTCGCGGATCGGGTCCGCCGCGGGACGGACCGGCTTCGGTCCCCCGCGTCGACCGCGCCCGCCACCGCGTCGGCGGTCGCCGCCTCCGGCCTCGTCCGCGCGCGTCAGGACGCGGACCGTCCCGGTCGACGAGGCCACGATGTCGATGGAGGTGGTGCCGTGCGGCAGCTCCTCGAGCTTGGCCGCTTCGGCCACCGCTTCGATCGCGAGCGGCAGGTCGTCGACGGGGACGACGTGGTGGGACCTCGAGGCGTAGGGACCGATGTTGCCGTGCTGGTCGACGTGCAGCGAGACCCGCGTCCGCCACCGGGTGCCGTCGGGCGTCTCGCCGTCGACCGCGGCGACCGTGAACTCGGGAGCGACTCCGGCGAACCGCTCGAGCCCTTCCGCGAGGACCTGGTGCTTCAGCGCGCGCTGGTGGGCGAGGTCGATGTGTCCGAACTCCGCTCCCCCGGCCCGCTCGCTCGGCTCGCGGTCGACGGAGGCCTCGGCCCAGACGTGCGGACGGCGATGCTCGGAGGGCGTGAGGACCTCCAGGGTCTCCGCCCGCCAGAAGCGCTTCTCGTTCTCGTCGACGATGCGTGCCCGCACGCGCTCACCGGGGAGCGTGTCGGGTACGAAGACCACCCGGCCCTCGTGCCGGGCGACGAAGACACCCCCGTGGGCTACGTTGGTGATGTCCAGTTCCACGGTGCGTGCAGTCGTCGTGCTCATGCGTCGAGCATGTCACACGGGCGGCTGCGGGGAGTCCACCGTCCACTGCAGAAGGAACCGTCATGCGCCTCACGCTCGCCTCCACGTCACCGGCCAGACTCGCCCTGCTGCGGTCGAGCGGCATCGAGCCGATCGTCGTCCCGTCGTCGGTCGACGAGGAACAGGCCGTCGACGACGCGACCCGCGCCGCGGGTGCGCCGCTCGCCCCCGATGAGGTCGTGGCCCTCCTCGCCCGTGCGAAGGCGGAGGCCGCTCTGGCCGTCGTGCACGAACGCGGCGACGCGGTCGACCTCATCCTCGGCGGCGACTCGGTCTTCGTCCTCGACGGCGTCGTCCACGGCAAGCCCCACACCCCGAGCGCGCCCGCGAACGCTGGCACGCCCAGCGCGGGAGGACGGGGACCCTGTACTCCGGTCACTGGCTCATCGACTGCACCGGTGCCTCGCCGGTCGGGATCGGTGCGGTCGCGAGCGCCGAGGTGTCCTTCGCCGACGATCTCGACGACGCGGAGATCGACGCCTACATCGCCTCGGGTGAGCCCCTGGCGGTCGCCGGCGCGTTCACGATCGACAGTCTGGGCGCCGCCTTCATCACCCGGATCGAGGGCGATCCGTCGACCGTCGTCGGCCTCTCCCTCCCGACCCTGCGGCGTCTCGTCCGCACGCTGGGACACGACTGGCACGAGCTCCGCAACCGGCCCGGAGCCCTCTGACGTCCCTGCCCTTGTAGAGGCGACACGTCGTTCCTCGGACTTTTTTGTGCGTGTGAGCCAAAGGCTCACCCGGGCCTCCCGGTAGGCTCGTGGACTGTGCCACGTATAACCAAGGTCCTCATCGCCAACCGTGGCGAGATCGCCGTCCGCGTCATCCGAGCCGCGAAGGACAGCGGGATCGCCTCCGTCGCCGTCTACGCCGACCAGGATCTCGACGCCATGCACGCCCGTCTCGCCGACGAGGCCTACGCCCTCGACGGGACGACGAGCGCGGAGACGTACCTCGTCATCGACAAGCTCCTGTCCATCGCCCGACGGTCCGGCGCCGACGCCGTCCACCCGGGCTACGGGTTCCTCGCCGAGAACGCGGACTTCGCGCGTGCCGTCATGGCCGCGGGGCTCATCTGGATCGGCCCGTCGCCCGAGGCCATCGAACGGCTCGGCGACAAGGTCTCCGCCCGCCACGTGGCCGAGAAGGTCGGCGCTCCACTCGCCCCCGGCACGCTCAACCCCGTCTCGGGCGCCGAGGAGGTGCTCGACTTCGTCGACATCCACGGCCTGCCCGTAGCCATCAAGGCGGCGTTCGGCGGCGGTGGTCGCGGCCTCAAGGTCGCCCGCGAGCGCGAGGAGGTCGCCGAGCTCTTCGAGTCGGCCACCCGCGAGGCCATCGCGGCGTTCGGTCGCGGCGAGTGCTTCGTCGAGAAGTACCTCGACCAGCCGCGCCATGTCGAGACCCAGTGTCTCGCCGACGCACACGGCAACGTGGTCGTCGTCTCCACCCGCGACTGCTCGCTGCAGCGTCGCCACCAGAAGCTCGTCGAAGAGGCACCGGCACCCTTCCTCACCGACGACCAGGTGACGGAGCTCTACCGAGCGTCGAAGGCGATCCTCAAGGAGGTCGGCTACCTCGGTGCCGGCACCTGCGAGTTCCTCATCGGCAAGGACGGCACCGTCTCCTTCCTCGAGGTCAACACCCGCCTGCAGGTCGAGCACCCGGTCTCCGAGGAGATCACCGGCATCGACCTCGTCCGCGAGCAGTTCCGTCTCGCCGAGGGCGGCGTCCTCGACTACGACGACCCCGAGCCGAGCGGCCACTCCTTCGAGTTCCGCATCAACGGTGAGGACCCGGGACGCGGCTTCCTCCCGCAGCCGGGCCCGATCCACGTGTTCAAGACCTTCGGCGGCCCCGGTGTCCGACTCGACTCCGGCGTCACGGCCGGCGACACGATCTCAGGCGCGTTCGACTCGCTCCTCGGCAAGATCATCGTCACCGGTCGCACCCGCGAGGAGGCGCTCGAACGCAGCCGTCGCGCGCTCGACGAGTTCGAGGTCGCCGGCCTCCCCACCGTCATCCCCTTCCACCGCAAGATCGTCCGCGACCCCGCGTTCACCGCGGAGAACGGCACCTTCGGCGTCTACACCCGATGGATCGAGACGGAGTTCGTCAACGACATCGAGCCTTGGGACGGATCGATCGATGCGCAGCAGGCACCCGCTGCCCGCTCGACGGTGGTCGTCGAGGTCGGCGGCAAGCGGCTCGAGGTCAGCCTTCCGGGCGGACAGCTCGGGCTGAACGTCGGCGCACCGGTCGCCGCTCCCGCTCCGCACCGCCGCGGTGGTGCAGCGGTGGTCTCGGGTGCGACGGGTGATTCCGTCTCGGCGCCGATGCAGGCGACCATCGTGAAGCTCGCGGTCGCCGACGGCGATGTCGTCGTGAAGGGCGACCTCGTCGTCGTCCTCGAGGCGATGAAGATGGAACAGCCCATCACGGCGCACAAGGACGGCACGGTCGGCGCGATCGACGCGACGGTCGGCGCCACGGTCTCCTCGGGTCACCAGCTCCTCACCATCAGCTGACCCGACCGGCGCCCTCGGGCGTCGGAACGGACCCGGCGGCGATACGCTGAGCTGGTGTCAGCAGCCGACCTCCTCGAAGATGCGTTGGATCGTGTGGCGGACTTCGACGCCGCCGGTGCGATCGCGCTGCTCGAGGCCGAGCCGCACGCGGCGTCCGATCCCCGCGTCCTCGCCCTCCTGTCCTACGCCAGGTTCACCACGGCCGACTTCGCGGGGTGCCGCCGGGATGCGGTGGACGCGATCGCCGCCTCGACGGACGCCGATCGGACGACGCGCCTGCTCGTGCTCGGAGCCGCCGGGCTCGCCCTCGGTTCGGACCGCTCGTCCGGATCGGAGCTGGAGGGGTGCTTCGCGGAGGCGGACGCCCTCGTCCGTGACGGCGGCGACCTCGAACCGTCCCTCGCTTGGCTCGTCGGATACCTGCTCGTCGAGGGTGCCGTCGTCAACGTCCTGATCCACGCCGCCCGACGCTTCGCCGATGCGTTCGCCGACGAGATCGCCGCCACCCCGGGCCGCTTGTACCGGACGCTCGTCGACGGGGTCCTCGCCCGCCTGCTGCTGAACGAGGGACGCGTCGCCGAGGCCGAGGCGGCTGCGCTCGCGATGTTCGAGCGCGCCGGGAGCGGACCGACCGCCCTGTACGCGGAGGCCGTGCAGTGCCTCGTCGCGGGGAACCGTGCGGAACAGGCGGCGACCAGGACCCTCGCCCGTCGCGTGCGTCAGGCCATCCCCGAGCCCACGGGCGCCTTCCAGACGACGTGCTACCTCCTCGTCGGCTACGGACTCGCCGCCCTCGCGGACGACCACGGCGCCGCGGCCCTCGCACGGAGCGCTTCGGGGAACGACTTCAGTGGCCTGTCCGTCCAGGACCGGGCCCTCGCGATCGAGCTGCTCGTCTCCAGCGCCTTCCTCGACCGCGACATCGTCGAGTCGGAACGCCTGATCGGCTTCATCGCCGCAGACGTCGACCGGAGGGTCCCGGGGCCTGCCATCCTCCGGATGCAGTGCAAACTCGAACTCCTGCGAGGCAACCCCGCCGAGGCCCTCGCCCTGGCGCGGACCGCGGCGGCCCGCGCGCTCGTCGACGGCCGCATGCTCGAAGCCGGGATCGGCGAGATCCTCGCGACGCGTGCCCTCATCGCCATGTCCGACCGGACGCAGGCCGTCCGTGAGTTGGCAGCCCTCGCCGAGCAGGCGGTCCGTGGTGGTCACACCGCCGCGACCCGCTCCGCCGCCCGGGAGCTGAAGGCGATCGGCCGACGACTCGCCCCGGTCGCCGGGTCCGGGTGGGACGGGCTCTCGCCGCGGGAACGCGAGGTCGCCCTCCTCTCGGCCGAGGGCAACTCGACGGCGGAGATCGCGTCGGTGCTCCAGCTCTCCTCCCGCACCGTCGACGCGCACGTCACCCGGGTGCTCGCCGCCTTCGGGATCGTGTCCCGCCGCCAACTCCCGTCCCGGCTCCCGGCCACGTTGCCGCTGACCGCCGTCCCCGTCCCGACCGCGCGACTCACGCCTCGGCAGCAGGATCTCACGGAACTCGTCGCGGACGGCCTGTCGAACGACGAGATCGCGACCGCCCTCGGTATCTCCCGCAAGACCGTGGAGAAACACCTCAGCGCCGTCTTCCACGCCTGGGGTGTGCGCTCTCGCGTCGCGGTCGCGCGCATCGTGCTCGCGAACCGCGTCCGGTGAACCTCGGCGCCTCGACGACGGTCCGACGAGGACGCCGGGGATGAGGGCTATTCGACGATGTGCATGGCACGCGCGGCGTCGGTGATCGACCCGGTGAGCGACGGGTAGACCGTGAAGGCACGCGCGACCTGGTCGACGTTCAGCCGCTGCTCGACCGCGAGGGCGAGCGGAAAGATGAGCTCGCTGGCCTTCGGGGCGACGATGACCCCGCCGATGACCGTCCCGCTGCCGGTCCGCGCGAACAGCTTGACGAAGCCGTCCTTGATGCCCATCATCTTCGCGCGCGGGTTCTGGGCGAGCGGCAGCTTGTAGATCTCGCCCTGGGCGATGCCGTCCTCGATCTGCTTCTGGGTCCAGCCGACGGTCGCGATCTCCGGCTGCGTGAAGATGTTCGCTGCGACGTTGCGGATCTCGGTCGGGTTCACCGCGTCGCCCATCGCGTGCAGCATCGAGGTGCGACCCTGCATCGAGGCGACGGACGCGAGCGGCAGGAAGGTCGTGCAGTCACCGGCGGCGTAGATGTTGGGGACGCTCGTGCGCGCCACCCGGTTCACGCGGATGTGCCCGGACTCGGTCAGCTGCACGCCGGCCTCCTCGAGACCGATCCCGGCGGTGTTCGGCACCGAACCGACCGCCATGAGGCAGTGCGACCCCTCGACCGTGCGGCCGTCGGAGAGCGTGGCGACGACACCGTGCTCGGTGCGGGTGACGGAGTCGGCTCGCGACTTCGACAGGACCGTCATGCCGTTGCGCTTGAAGACGTTCTCGATGACCGCCGCCGCATCGGCGTCCTCACCGGGCAGCACCTGGTCGCGGCTCGAGATGAGCGTGACCTTGGAGCCGAGCGCCGTGTAGGCGGAGGCGAACTCGGCGCCGGTGACGCCCGAGCCGACGACGATGAGGTGCTCGGGGACGGAGGTGAGGTTGTAGAGCTGCGTCCAGGTGAGGATGCGCTCGCCGTCCGGCAGCGCGGAGGGCAACTGGCGCGGGCTGGCCCCGACGGAGACGACGACGGTGTCGGCCTCGATGCGGTCGAAGTCGGTGCCGCTGGAGAGGTCGGTGGAGACGATGACCTCGTTCGGTCCGTCGAGCCGCCCCTGACCGTTGACGATGCGGACACCGGCACGGATGAGACTCGCGCGCATGTCCTCGGACTGCTGGCGGGCCAGCCCCAGCAGTCGCTTGTTGACGGCGGCGAGGTTCACGGCGACCTCGGGACGGCTGGGCTTCCCGGTGGTCTCCGAGCGGACGAAGAACTGCACACCGAGGTCGGCAGCCTCGCCGATCGCCCCGACCGCGTCGGCCGTGGCGATGAGGCTCTTCGACGGGACGACGTCGGTGATGACCGCCGCGCCGCCGACGCCCGTACGCTCCACGAGCGTGACGTCGGCGCCGAGCTGCGCTCCGGCGAGGGCCGCCTCGTACCCGCCGGGTCCGCCTCCGATGATCGCCACTCGCTGCTTGCGTTCGAACTCGTAGGCCATGCGTCCATTCTCGCGCGCCACCAGGGCGGGACCAAACCCGTTCGGGCCTGCGGCGGCCGGGATCGTGCGCGGATGAGCGGGGTCGCCACGGTTGGGCGGCGGCCCCGCCCCTGTCTAGAGTGAGAGGATGTCCGAAACCTCTGCGAACCCACTCGATCTGTCCGATGTCGATCCCTTCGAGATCGCCCGCGAAGCCGCCGGCCAGATCGCCGAGAAGACCGGCGTCGAACGCCACGACATCGCGCTCACCCTCGGCAGCGGCTGGGGCAAGGCGGCCGACCTGATCGGCGAGACGACGGCGACGATCCCGGCCTCGGAGATCGTCGGCTTCTCGAAGCCGGCGCTCGAGGGCCACGTGGGCACCCTGCGCTCGATCCTGCTCCCGAGCGGCAAGCGTGCGCTCGTCATCGGCGCGCGGACGCACTACTACGAGAACCACGGTGTCCGCCGTGTCGTGCACAGCGTGCGGACGGCCGCGGCTGCCGGTGCGCGCATCATGGTGCTGACCAACGGCGCCGGCGGCATCAAGGACCACTGGACGCCCGGCACGCCCGTGCTGATCAGTGACCACATCAACCTCACGGCCGACTCGCCGCTCGAAGGCGCGACGTTCATCGACCTCACCGACCTCTACGCCAAGCGGCTGCGAGACATCGCGCACAGCGTCGCCCCGGAGCTCGACGAAGGCGTCTACACGCAGTTCCGCGGACCGCACTACGAGACCCCGGCTGAAGTCCAGATGGCGAAGGCGATCGGCGGGCACATCGTCGGCATGTCGACCGCGCTCGAGGCGATCGCCGCACGTCAGGCCGGCATGGAGGTCCTCGGGATGTCCCTCATCACGAACCTCGCCGCCGGCATCCAGCAGACGCCGCTCAGCCACGCCGAGGTCATCGAAGCCGGCCAGGCGGCCGAGCCGGTGATCAGCAAGCTCCTCGCGCAGATCGTCGCGGCCCTGTGAGCGAGGCGACGAGCCTGCTCGCGACCGCCGAGGCCTGGCTCGCCCAGGATCCCGACGACGAGACCCGGGCCGAACTGGCAGGCCTCGTCGAACGTGCCCGCGTGTCCGACGACGTGGCCGTCGCAGAGCTGCACGACCGCTTCGACACCCGACTGCAGTTCGGCACGGCCGGGCTCCGGGGACGCATCGAGGCCGGCTCAAACCGGATGAACCGGGTCCTCGTCTCACAGGCCGCGGCCGGACTCGCCGCCTACCTGCTCGAGCAGGCACCGGAAGGAGTGACGCCGAGCGTCGTCATCGGCTACGACGGCCGGAAGAACTCCGCCGTGTTCGCCAGCGACACCGCCGAGCTGATGGCCGGGGCCGGTGTCCGCGCCATCCTGCTCCCACGGCTCCTGCCGACGCCCGTCCTCGCGTTCGCCGTGCGGTTCTTCGACGCCTCGGCCGGCGTCATGGTGACCGCCAGTCACAATCCGCCCGCCGACAACGGGTACAAGGTGTACCTGGGCGGCGAGCACCACGGTTCCCAGATCGTCTCCCCCGCCGATGCGGCGATCGCAGCCCACATCGCACGTGTCGCCGAGACCGCACTCGTCCCGGACCTCCCGCGCAGCGACGGGTACGAGACCGCGGGCGACGACGTCGTCGACGCCTACGTCGCCGAGACTGCGGCCGTCGCTCCCGCCCCGGCGGGCAGCCAGCTGCGCGTCGTCTACACGGCCATGCACGGCGTGGGTTGGGAGACGACCCGACGCGTCCTCGAGACCGCCGGGTACCCGGCACCGGAACTCGTCACCGAGCAGATCGATCCCGACCCCACCTTCCGGACCGTCAGCTTCCCGAACCCGGAGGAGCCCGGCGCGCTCGACCTGTCGTTCGCGACGGCGCGAGCGGTCGGCGCCGACCTCATCATCGCCAACGACCCCGATGCCGACCGCCTGGCGATCGCGATCCCCGACGACGCGGCACCGTCGGGGTTCCGTCGACTCACCGGCAACGAGGTCGGTCTCCTCCTCGGCTGGCGGGCCGCCCAGGCCGCCAGTGCTGCACTCGACGGCGATGCGGCACCCGAGGGCACACTCGCGTGCTCGATCGTCTCCTCCCCGGCCCTGCGCATCGTCGCCGAGGCGCACGGCCTCGAGTTCCGCGAGACGCTCACCGGGTTCAAGTGGATCTCCCGGACGCCGGGCATGCTCTTCGGCTTCGAGGAGGCCCTCGGCTACCTCGTGAACCCCGGAACCGTTCGCGACAAGGACGGCATCTCGGCCGCCGTCGCGTTCCTCGGTTTCGCGACGGCGTCGGCGCAGGCCGGTGAGAGCGTCGCGGGGCTCCTCGACCGGTTCGCGGACACCTTCGGTTCCTTCGGCAGCGACCAGATCTCCATCCGCTACGCGGAGCTCAGCCGCATCGGCGAGGTCATGTCCGGACTGCGGGCGCTCCCGCCCACGGAGCTCGCGGGAGCTCGGGTGATCCGGATCGACGACCTCGCCGACGGGTTCGAGGCTCTCCCGCCGAGCGACGTCCTGCGCGTCTGGCTCGACGACGGCACCCGGGTCATGATCCGGCCGAGCGGCACGGAGCCGAAGCTCAAGGTGTACGTCGACGTGCAGTCCGCCGACGGCGACGCCGCCGAGCGGGCGGCGACGGTCACCGCGCGGCTCGCCGCCCTGCGGACGGACCTGACGGCGCTCGTCTCCTAGCCCGTCGACGCGCTCGACGCCCGGTGGTGCGGCCCGGAGAACGGGCCGCACCACCGTTCAGCCGATGGCGCGTTCGAGCTTCTCGGTGAGTTCGGCGAGGTCGAAGTAGTTGTCGATGACGACGATGTCGGCGAAGGTCTTGCCGATGCGATCGACGAGCTCCGGCGAGGTCAGGATCACCTGGGCGTCGGCCGCGGTCGTGCCGAGGCTCTCGATGTCGCCGGCGACGACATCGGCCTCGAGGTCGAGGCGTTCGAGCGCGCGTTCGGCGTTGAGCTTGAGGATCGCGGAGGAGCCGACCCCCGAACCGCAGACGGCGACGATCTTCATGCCTGGTCTCCGATGCTCAGGGGGACACACCGAACACGGCCCGCACCTCGTCGAGCGTCGTTGCCGCTGCGAGCCGCGGGATGGCGGTCTCGTCGTTGAAGACGTTGGCGATCTCCGCCACCCAGCCCACGTGCGACTCGGCGGTGGTGACGGCGAGGCCGAGGACCACCGAGACGGGGTCGTTGTGGGGGTGGCCGAACCGGACCGGCGCGGCGAGCGTCGCGACGACGAGGGCGTCGTCGTGGACGTCGGCACCCGGTCGGGCGTGCGCGAGCGCCAGGCCCGGCGCGATCACGACGTACGCCCCGAACTCCTCGACGACGTCGATCATCCGTTGCGTGTACGCGATGTCGGTCGCGTGGGTGTCGGACAGCAGCGCTCCGGCTACACGGATCGCCTCGCGCCAGTCGTCGGCATCGACGTGGAGCGCGACGCTGGATTCGGACAGTTCTGGGAGTGGCATCGCTTCAATCAGAGGATCGGTCGACCCGAATGGATCGGAACCATCGTAACGCTCCGAGGCTGGAAGCCTGCCGCGCAGGTGCCGCCCAGGCGGTCGCCGGAGCAGCACCTGCCGGCATCGTCAGTCCTCGTCGTCGTCGAGGAACTCGTCGAACGCCTCGCTGATGCGGTCCGCCAGGGCCTCACGGATCTCCAGCGGCTGGAACGTCGCAGCGGCGGCGTTCAGCTGGAAGGTCTCCAGGTCGGTGAGGTCGTAGTCGAACGCCTCGGAGAGGAGCGCGAGCTCCTTCGTCAGGCTCGTGTCGCTCATCGTGCGGTTGTCGACGTTCACCGTGACGGCGAAGTCGAGCTGGTAGAGCAGGTCGAACGGGTGGTCCTCGAGCTCCTCGCCCCAGGCCGCGATGGCTCCGGTCTGCAGGTTCGACTGCGGGCTGAGCTCCAACGGGATCTTGCGGTCGCGGACCCACTCCGCGACGGGACCGAGCGTGGCGTAGAGGGACTCGGCGTCGTCGCGCTCGATGAAGATGTCCTCGGCGATGCGGACACCGTGGCCGAGTCGCAACGCACGGCCGTCGAGCATGGCGCTCCGGATCGACTCGATGCCGTCGGCCTCCCCAGCGTGGACGGTCACCGGGAACAGCTCGGCCGCGAGGTAGTCGAACGCCAGCCGGTGCTTGCTGGCGGGGAAGCCCGCCTCGGCGCCGGCGATGTCGAACCCGACCACGCCGCGCTCGCGATGGCGCACGGCGAGCTCAGCGATCTCGAGCGCGCGGTCGGCATGCCGCATGGCCGTGATGAGCTGGCCGATCTGGATATCGGAGCCGGAGTGGGCCGCGTCCTTGATGCCGAGCTCGATGCCCTCCTGGACGGCCTCGACGACCGCGTCGAGGGTGAGACCCCGGGTGAGGTGCTGTTCGGGAGCCCAGCGCACCTCGCCGTAGATGACGCCGTCCGCGGCGAGGTCCTGGACGAACTCGCGCGCGATGCGGACGAGCCCCTCCTCGGTCTGCATGACCGCGGTGCTGAGGTCGAAGGTCTTCAGGTACTCGACGAGCGAGCCGGCATTGCACTGCGTGTAGAACCAGTCGGCCAGGCCGTCGGGGTCCGACACGGGGACGTCGACACCGTTCGCTTCGCCCAGCTCGATGATCGTGGCGGGCCGCACACCACCGTCGAGGTGGTCGTGGAGCGAAATCTTCGGGAGCGCGCGGAGGTCGACGCTGGAGAGGGGGATTCGTCTGCAGAGGTCACGGGGTTCACTGTACCGCTCAGCCCTCCGTCGAGGTGAGGCACTTCGTCACTCCCCATCGCCCTCAACGACCAACCGCCTCAACTCGGCCGGGGCCGCCGAGGCGCACCCGGATGCGCTCCGCGAGCATCGACGGCCGGCGGAGGTCGTCGGCGGTCAAGCGCATCACCGTCCATCCCTCATGTGCCAAGTCCTCCGTGCGCGCGATGTCCTTCCGCCATTGCGACCGGTCGGTCCGGTGATGGTCTCCCTCGTACTCGAGGACCAGACGCTGGTCACGGAACACCACATCGCCCCGGACCACTCGCCCGGAGCCGTGGAGGACGATCTCGGCGTTGTACTCAGCCTTCGGGAGCGCCGACGCCTCGAGGATCAACCGGAGCTCGGTCTCCTTCGGCGACTGGCAGCGGTCATGCAAGCGCGGGATCGCCGACCGAAGGGCGACGACGCCACGACGCGACGGATAGTCCTCGACGGCCTGACGAAGCCGATCGAGGGACGTCCGAGGATCCAGGAACCAGAGGAGGGCGTCGCCGGCGGCGATCAATGCCGGGAGCGGTACCACCGACGCGAGGTCGCACCAGGTCCGCTCGACACTGGTGACCGGGAGTCCGTCGAGATCGACGACGTCCCCCGGGCCGAGGGTGCCACGATGTCCCACCACGCCGCGCCCCTCTCGCGCCCGGACGCCAGCAGGTGACATGACATGCAGTGGGACGTCCGGGCTCGTCGACCTGGGCGTCGGGATGCCGTGCAGAGCAGCGGCCGTCTGATGGCTGAAGGCTCCCCCGATCGGGAGAGCACTCAGGTAGGCGACCGCTTGGTGGTACAGGTCAGTCGGGTAGCCCGGCGGCGTTCGGATCCCGTGGAAGGGAGCACCAAGCGCTGGGTTCCGGAGCTGGCTGGGAGTGAACCCGGCGCGCACTGCCGACTGAGCGGGCTTCGGCCCGGCCATGATCGGGATCGAGGATCGGAAGGTCATCCCTCGATCGTGCCGCCGGCAGGAGCTTCCCCCGTCGTTCTCCACAGGTCGCGTACTCAGGTGAGGCAACTCGTCGTCCGGAACGGCGATGGACGACGAGTTGCCTCATCTCAACGGACTCAGACCTCGATGCGGGCCCGGACGATGGGGCCGCGCGGCGGGGCCGTGTCCTCGATCGTGTAGGCACCCTCGAGGGCCTCGAGCGCCCGCGGGAAGCGGGCCGCATCGTCGGCACTCAGCGTGAAGAGCGGCTGCCCGGCCCGGACCTCGTCGCCCGGCTTCGCGTGCAGGTCGATGCCTGCCGCGTGGATGACCGGGTCCTGCTGTCTGGCCCGACCGGCACCGAGGCGCCAGGCCGCGATGCCGAACGGCAGCGCCTCCTGCGTCGCCAGCACGCCGTCGCGCGACGCGGTGACGACATGGGTCTCCTTGGCGACCGGCAGCGGCGCGTCCGGGTCGCCGTCCTGTGCGCGGATCATGCGCTTCCAGACGTCCATGGCCCGACCGTCGGCGAGGGCGCCCTCGACGTCCGCGTCCGGCTGCCCGGCGAGCGTCAACATCTCCCGCGCGAGCGCGAGGGTCAGCTCGACGACGTCCGCCGGACCACCGCCCGCCAGGACCTCGACGGACTCGCGGACCTCGTTCGCGTTGCCGATCGCGAGGCCGAGCGGGACGTTCATGTCCGTCAACAGCGCGGTCGTGGCCACACCGGCGTCCGTCCCGAGCGCGACCATCGTGCGCGCCAGTTCCTCGGCACGCTCGTAGTCCTGCATGAAGGCGCCGGAGCCGAACTTGACGTCGAGGACGAGCGCCCCGGTGCCTTCGGCGATCTTCTTCGACATGATGCTCGACGCGATGAGCGGGATCGCCTCGACCGTGCCCGTCGTGTCGCGCAGGGCGTACAGACGCTTGTCGGCCGGGGCGAGACCGGAGCCGGCGGCGCAGATGACCGCGCCGACGTCCGCCAGCTGCGCCATCATCTCGTCGTTCGTCAGCGCTGCACGCCAGCCGGGGATGCTTTCGAGCTTGTCGAGCGTCCCACCCGTGTGCCCGAGCCCGCGGCCCGACAGCTGCGGCACCGCGACGCCGAAGACGGCGACGAGCGGGGCGAGCGGGAGGGTGATCTTGTCGCCCACGCCGCCCGTCGAGTGCTTGTCCGAGGTCGGCTTGTCGAGCGATGCGAAGCTCATCCGCTCACCACTGGCGATCATCGCCATCGTGAGGTCGCGGATCTCGCGCCGCTCCATGCCGTTCAGCAGGATCGCCATCGCCAGCGCCGACATCTGCTCGTCGGCGACGTAGCCACGGGTGAAGGCGTCGATCAGCCAGTCGATCTGCGGCGTCGACAACTCGCCGCGGTCGCGCTTCGTGCGGATGAGGTCGACGACGTCGAATGCTTCTACGGAACTCATGCGTGGTACTCCTCGAGTTGACGTGGTCCGAAGGCGTCCGGCAGGACCTCGTCGATGGTGCGGATGCCGGAGACGGTGTCGAGCAGCATGCCCGCCGTCGAGTGCTCGTACAGCAGCTGTCGGCATCGGCCGCACGGCATGAGGCGTTCGCCCTTGCCGTCGACGCAGGCGAACGCCACGAGGCGTCCTCCGCCCGACATGTGGAGGGCCGAGACGAGCGCGCACTCCGCGCACAGCGTCAGGCCGTAGCTGGCGTTCTCGACGTTGCAGCCGGAGATGATCCGGCCGTCGTCGACGAGGGCCGCGGCGCCGACCGGGAAGCGGCTGTAGGGCACGTAGGCGTGACCCATCGCCTCCCGGGCGGCGGTGTGAAGCGCCTCCCAGTCGACGGGTGGCGTGGTCGTCGTGTCGCTCACGGTCAGCCCTTCACGTAGGGCTTGCCGGCGGCCGCCGGTCCGCGGGAGATGCCGACGAGTCCGGCGACCGCGAAGATCGTCACCACGTACGGCAGCATGAGCATGAAGGCGCTCGGCACCGGGGAGCCGATGGCACTCAACGCGAACTGCAGGTTCTGCGTGAAGCCGAACAGCAGCGCGGCGAGCGTCGCCTTGAGCGGGTCCCAGCGTCCGAAGATGACCGCCGCGAGCGCGATGTAGCCGGCGCCCGCCGTCATCTCCTTGTTGAACGCACCGACCGAGCCCAGGGTGAAGTACGCCCCACCGAGGCCGACGATCGCGCCCGCAAGCGCGACGTTCCAGAAACGCGTCCGGTTCACGTTGATGCCCACGGTGTCGGCCGCCTGCGGGTGCTCACCCACGGCGCGGAGGCGGAGGCCCCAGCGCGTGTAGAACAGGCAGAAGAACACCACGGCCACGGCGATGTACATCAGGTAGATGATGATCGTCTGGCGGAACAGCACGGGTCCGATGAGCGGGATCTCGCTGAGGATCGGGATGTTGATCCGGGGGAACTTCGGCGGGCTGTTGAAGAGCGCCTCGTTCTTCGTGAGCACCTGCGAGTACAGGAAGCTCGTGAGTCCGACGACGAGGACGTTGAGCACGACACCGACGATGACCTGGTCGACGAGGTACTTGATCGAGAACGCCGCGAGCAGGAAGCTCACGAGCGTCCCGGCGATCATCGCCGCGACGAGCCCGAGGAAGGCGTTCCCCGTCACCGAGGCGACGAAGGCGGACGAGAACGCACCGGCGAGCAACTGGCCCTCGATCGCGATGTTCACGACGCCGACCCGCTCGGAGATGACGCCGCCGAGCGCACCGAAGATGAGCGGGACGCTCAGGGCGACGGTGCCGAGCAGGAGCCCGGTGATCGGGATCGCCTTGCCCGCGGCGGCCCACGACAGGAACCCGACCATGAACAGCACACCGAACACGGTGATGAGCCAGAGCGGGACCTTCTTCCCCGTCGTGACGAGGTACGCGCTCAGTGCCGTGATGGCGGCCAGGAGGATCGTGACGACGATGCCGGTGATCGTCGACGGGAGCACGACCGTCGGCAGTTGGATGACGTCGCCGTCACTGGAGAGCCGGAACGTGCTGTTGCCGTCGCGGTGCCAGATGACGAACAACAGGAACGCGATGACCGTGAAGATCCCGAACGCGATCGGGGCCTTCCAGCTCCGGACGACGACCGTCTCGAGGACGATCGGCGCGTCGGGAGCCGGCTGCGGCGTCTGCTTGTCGAGCGTGAATCCACTCATGCGGACACCTCCTTCTTGGCGGAGCGACGCGTTCGGCGCGTCGAACCGTCGGGCTTCGGCAGGAAGAAGATCGCCCGCACGAGCGGCGGAGCCGCGATGAACAGCACGATGAGTGCCTGGAGCACGAGCACGATGTCGATCGGCACGTTGACTCCCTGCGTGGCCTGCATGGAGTACCCGCCGGCCTTCAGCGCACCGAACAGGATGCCGGCGATGAGGATGCCGCCCGGCCGGCTGCGTCCGAGGAGCGCGACGGTGATGGCATCGAAGCCGATGCCGGCGTCGATGCCGTTGTCGAACCCGGAGGTCACCGTTCCGAGCACCTGCGAGACGCCGGCGAGACCGATGAGCCCGCCGGACAGGAGCATGGCGTACACGTAGGTGTTCTTCACGTCGATACCCGCGACGCGAGCGGCGTTCGGGTTCTCCCCCACCGCCCGGAAACGGAAGCCGATCGAGGACCGGCTGAACAGCCACCAGACGAACACGACCGCGAGGATCGCGATCAGGAAGCCGGCGTGCAGGTTGTAGCGGTCACCGAGGAGCTTCGGCAGCACGGCGTTCTCCGCCATCCCCGCGCTCTTCGGAACGTTGGAGCCGGGAGCCTGCAGCAGCCCCTGCGTGGAGAGCATGAAGGTGATGAGGTAGAACGCGACGTAGTTGAGCATGATCGTGATGATCACCTCGTGCGCGCCGGTGCGTGCCTTGAGGACACCGACGATGCCGCCCCAGAACGCGCCACCGATGATGCCGGCGGCGATCGCGACGAGCAGGTGCACCACGGGCGGGAGGTCGAGCGTGAAGCCGACCCATCCGGCGCAGGCGGCGGCGATGAGCATCTGGCCACGCCCGCCGATGTTGAACATGCCGACCCGGAACGCCAGGCCGACACCGAGTCCGGCCAGGATCAGCGGGGTCGCGAAGGTCAGCGTCTCCGTCAGCGGGCGGATGCCGTTCAGGAAGTCGGGGCGCTTGAAGTTGTAGATCGACCCCTGGAAGAGCGCGCCGTATGCGCCGGTCGCCGACTGCCAGACCGCCGCGATGGTGTCGCCCGGGCGGGCGAAGAAGTACCCGGCGGCGGTGTGGACCTTCGGATCGGTCAGCGCGATGAGGATCGCACCGACGACCATCGCCAGGACGACGGCGAGGATCGAGATGACGATGCTCGAGTTGAGGATCTCGGCGAGCACCTTGTTCGAGCGCGGCTGGGTCGTGTCGGGCTTCGCCTCTCCAGGTGCCACCGGCTGGACCGTTCCGGGCGGGGTGTGGGATGTCTCGCTCATGCTGCTGCTCCTGCCGGGAGTTCGCCGGCCATCATGAGGCCGAGGACCTCTCTGGGGGTCGATGCCGGGACGATCCCGACGATGCCGCCGCGGTACATGACGGCGATGCGGTCGGCGAGCGCGACGACCTCGTCGAGCTCGGTCGACACGACGATGACGGGGATGCCGGCGTCGCGCGTGGCGACGATGCGCTTGTGCACGAACTCGATCGAGCCGACGTCGATCCCGCGGGTCGGCTGTGCGGCGACGAACAGCCGCAGCTCGCGGCTGAGCTCACGGGCGAGGACGACCTTCTGCTGGTTGCCACCCGAGAGGGAGCCGGCCGGCGATTCGATGCCCTGCGACCGGACGTCGAACTCCTGCGACTTCTCGCGCGCGAACTCGTCTCGGAACCCGCGCTGGACGTTGCCGCCCTTCACGAAGGGTGCACCCGTCGATCGGTCCAGCATGAGGTTCTCGGCGATGGTGAACTGTTTGACGAGCCCGTCCTCGGACCGGTCCTCGGGCACGAACCCGACGCCGGCGTCGAGCACCTTGCGCGGGGTGGATCCGACGAGTTCGACGCCGTCGAGCTTGATGCTGCCCTTGGTGTGCGGCTGCAGCCCGAGGATCGCCTCGGTGAGCTCGGTCTGCCCGTTGCCCTGGACACCGGCGATGGCGAGCACCTCACCCTCGCGCACCTCGAAGCTGACGCCGTTGACGACGAGCTGGCCGAGGTGGTCGACGACGGACAGGTCCTGCACGGTGAAGGTGGTGTCGCCGAGGTTCGGCGCCTCCTTGTGGACCGTGAGTTCAACGGGACGCCCGACCATGAGCGACGCCAGCTCGGCGTTCGTCGCGGTGGGCGAGGCCTCGCCGACGACCTTGCCGAGGCGGATGACGGTGATGCGGTCGGCGACTTCGCGGACCTCGCGCAGCTTGTGGGTGATGAAGACGATGGACGTCCCCTCATCCTTCAGCTGCTTCATGATCGCCATGAGCTCGTCCGTCTCCTGCGGCGTGAGCACGGCGGTGGGCTCGTCGAAGACGAGGACGTTGGCGTTGCGGGAGAGCGCCTTGACGATCTCGACGCGCTGCTGCACCCCGACCGGGAGGTCGCCGACGATGGCGTCCGGGTCGAGGCTGAAGCCGAACCGCTCGGAGATGTCGATGACGAGCTTGCGGGCCGCTGCGACGTCGAGGCGGCCACCGCCCTTGGTCTGCTCGTGACCGAGCATGACGTTCTCGGCGACGGTGAAGACGGGGATGAGCATGAAGTGCTGGTGCACCATGCCGATGCCGGCGCCCATGGCGTCGCCAGGGCCCTGGAAGTGTTGGACGACGTCGTCCAGGAGGATCTCGCCCTCGTCGGCCTGATACAGGCCGTACAGGACGTTCATGAGGGTGGACTTGCCGGCACCGTTCTCGCCGAGGAGACAGTGGATCTCCCCCGGTTCGACGGTGAGGTCGATGTGGTCGTTGGCGGTGAGTGCGCCGAACCGTTTGGTGATGCCGCGGAGCTCGAGCTTCATGGGTCCCAATCTAGTCACGTGTCGGATGTCGGCACAGGCGGTCGGGATCGCCGTCCGGCCGTGCCGCGAACAAAGCGGGGGGAGGTCGCGGATCGCGACCTCCCCCCGGAGTCCCGGGCGAGGGCCCGGGTGAAGAGGGACTACTTGACGGGCGAGGAGACCGAGGTCGCCTTGATCGAACCGTCGATGATGCCCTTCTTGATGGTCTCGAGCTCGTCGGCCAGGGTCGGGGAGACCTTGGACTCGAAGTCGTGGAACGGCGCGAGGCCGACGCCCTCGTTCTCGAGGGTGCCGATGTACGCGGCGGCGTCGAACTTGCCGCCGCCGGCCTCGGTCACGGTGTCGGCGACGCCGGCCTTCATGCCCTTGAGGATGGAGGTGAGGAACAGGCCCTTGTTCTCGGCGTTCGTCTCGTACAGGTCGGCGTCGACACCGATCATGGCGATGTCCTTACCGGTCTCCTGGATCTCGGCGATCGCGCTCAGGAAGATCGGGCCACCGACCGGAAGGAGCACGTCGGCGTTCTGGTCGATGAGCGTGCGGGCGAGCTGCTTGGCGGTGTCGTTCGCCTCGAAGCCACCGGTGAAGGAACCGGTCTGAGCGGCGACGTCCCAACCGACGACCTGGACGCTCTTGCCCTTCTGCTCGTTGTAGTACGCGACGCCCTCGGCGAAGCCGTCCATGAAGATCTGGACGGACGGGAAGGGCTGGCCACCGAAGGTGCCGACGACGCCGGTCTTCGAGTAGTCGGCCGCCGCGTAGCCCGCGAGGAACGCGGCCTGGACGGTGTCGAACAGGATCGGCTTGATGTTCGGGGCGTCGACCTTGCCGTCGAAGTCGTTGTCGGCCGCGTCGTCGATGATCGCGTAGTCGACGTCCGGGTTCGCGAGTGCTGCGTCGACCGTGTCGGCGGAGAGGGCGAAGCCGACGCTGACGATGAGCGAGCAGCCCTGGTCCGCCAGGCTCTGCAGGTTCGGCTTGTAGTCGTCGGCCTTGTCGGACTGGACGGTGATGGGCTCGACGCCGAGCTCCTTCGCCGCCTCGGTCAGACCCTCATAGCCGAGCTGGTTGAACGACTTGTCGGTGAAGCCACCGGCGTCGGAGACCATGCACGGGAGGAAGTCGGATGCGGCACCGGTTGAGTCGCCGCCACCGGTGCTGGGAGCCGATGCACAGCCGGCGAGCAGTGCCATGAGACCGACGCCGGCGATTGCGCCCGCAGCGGCCTTCCGAGTTGAGATTGCCAAGGTAGCCTCCAAGATGCAGCCCCGCGGGTCACGGGGCGTATGGGGTTACGTTACCCAATACGACGACTGCCGAACGGACGATCCCGGCTTCGCGACCGAAGCGTTACAGAACGGTGGCACCGGCGTCACGCGCCGGAAACACGGCGATGCGCAGACGCGCATCGCCGGGTCGTGCTGCTGCGCACGTGAGCAGGACGGACCCACTCGCCGGATGCCCTTTGCGCACCGGGTGTTCGCGTGCCGCGACCAGATCAGCGCTGCACGACGCAGAACAGGTTGCCGTCGGGATCCGAGAGGACAACGTAGTCGGCGTCCTCCTCGTACTCCCACTCCACGGAGCCGGCACCCAAGCTGAGCAGCCGCACGACCTCGGCTTCGCGGTCGTCGGTGAAGAGGTCGAGGTGGTGCCGCCGCCGGTCCTCGGCGCGCGAGGAGACGAGCATGAGCGACAGCTGCACGCCGTCGCCGTCGCGTGGGACGAGCGAGGCCCAGTCGGACTGGGGCTCGCCACGGAGGACGTAATCGAGCGCCCGGGTCCAGAAGGCGACACTGCGGTCGATGTCCTGCACGCCCCAGACCGGGGCTCCGATGGAAAGGCTCATGCCCGTATCCTCCCGGCGTCGGGGCGTGCGCGCACGGGCTTGACGGTGACGGGCGGAGGAGTCGTGGACACCCCCACCCGTCACCGTGAGCGTCACCCGAGTGTCATGGCCTCGTCACTCCACCGACGCCTGAGCCACCGGGCTTGGGTTGCGTGGCAGCACCCTGATGCATGTCACCCTTCTGCCGTCGAGGTCGCATCACATAGGTGATCTGAGCGATCACCGCGAGCATGACGAGGATCGTGACGAGAGGAAGCCCCGGCGAGTTCAAGCCCGCCGCCGCCGCGTAGATGGCGATGACGATTGCGTCTGCGACCACCATGAAGCGAAGTTGATGCTCGAACGTCGACGTCTTCATGATCGATTCCTCCCCCTCTGTTCGCGGTTGCGGTCGCATGCTTGGAATGTGGAATCTCACATGCAGAAAGCTAGCAGATCGACTCGTTCCCGTAGAGCGTGTCAGGCGGGTCCTCCCCGCCCGACGTCGTCACCCGAGTCGAAGCCGGTCGCCGGTCCAGCGTCGACGGAGCCACCGGTCGTGGCTCGCGATGACGACCGCGCCCGGGTAGTCGCCGAGGGCGTCCTCGAGCTCCGTCGCAAGCGCGAGCGACAGGTGGTTCGTCGGCTCGTCCAGGAGGAACAGGTGTGGAGGCCTCGCGATGATGAGCGCGAGGGCCAGACGGCGCTGCTGCCCGACGGAGAGTTGGCCGATCGGGCGGTCGAGGTCACGAAGCGCCAGGAGCCCGAGACCCGCGAGCGGGGTGCGCGCGGCACGCGCCTCGCCGAGCGTCCGGTCGTAGACCTCCCGAGGTGATCGCGCCGCATCCGGGAACGCGACGTCCTGCTCGAGGAGCCCCACGCGGAGCCCCTTCCGCCGGAGCAGTGTCCCCGAGTCGAGGCGCAGCGAACCGGCGAGCACCGACAGGAGCGTCGACTTCCCCGAACCGTTCGCCCCGGTGACCAGCACCCGCGACCGGGGCGCCAGCTGCAGGCGTTCGAGATGCAGCCGGCCGTCGACGCGGGCGTCGGCGAGGTCGAGCAGCTGCTCCCCCTCGTCGAGGACCGTCGAGCCGCTCGGGATCCCTGCGAACGAGAGTTCGCGAGGCGGGCGCCGCACCTGCTCGCGCTCGAGGACCTCGAGTCGGAGCTGCGCGTTCCGCACCCGCCGACTGATCTGCTGCTCGACGCGGTCGCCGCGCATGCCGAACGCCATGCGGTTGTTGTCGCGAATGCCCCGATCGTGATTGATCCGCGGGGCGACGTCGTGCACCGCGGAGGCAAGGCGGCGCAGTTCGGCCTGCTCCTCCTCATACCGTGCCGACCAGCGGTCGAGCTCCGAGGCCTTCCAGCCGAGGTACTCGCTGAACGGCCCGCCGAACTCCACGACGGGTGACGCCTCGCCGACGGGGACGGGGCGGGACGGATCGATGTCGACGAGCCCCGTCGCCACCTCGTCGAGGAAGGCGCGGTCATGGCTCGCGAAGAGCACCGGTCCCGGCCACTCCGACAGGTGGCCGCGGAGGAACGCGACCGCCTCGTCGTCCAGATGGTTGGTCGGCTCGTCGAGCAGCAGTGCGGTCGGTCTCGCGACGAGGAGCGCGGCGAGGGCGAAACGGGATCGCTGTCCCCCGCTCACCTCACCCAGTCGTCGCGACCGTTCGATCGCGGCGATGCCGAGGCCGTCGACGACCGCGTCCAACCGGGCGTCCGCCGTCCAGACGTCGGCGCGTTCCGCCGCATCGAGCGCGGCGGCGTACCGCTGTTCAGCGGAACCGTCGCCGGGGGAACCCGTGTCACCGAGTGCCGCCGCCGACGTCTCGAGCTCCTGCTCGACGGCCCGGACCTCGCCGAGCGCCTGCTCCAACAGCTCGCCGACCGTCGTGTCCTCCGGGAGTCCGAGTTCCTGCATGAGGATGCCGGTGCGCACCGGGCGGACGGCCTCGCCGTCGTCCGGCTCGTCGATCCCGGCGAGGATGCGCAGCAGCGTGGACTTCCCCGCGCCGTTCTCGCCGATCAGGCCGAGACGGTCTCCGGCCGACACGACGAGGTCGACGTCGCGCAACACGACGCGGTCGCCGTAGGAGCGGGTGACGCCGTCGGCGCGGAGCTGCTGGATGTCGATGGATCGCCCGAAGGTCCGGGTCGTATCGCGGTGGACGGGTGTCGCATGGGTGATGGGTGCTCGCATGGAGGCCCCTTTCGAGATGGGGCACGCTGCGCACGGCCGTCGTCCGACACGTCAGGAGTGAGCGCTGGGCTCGAACTCCTGGGCGGACCTGGAAGCGTCTGGCGTACCTCGATGGATTCCCGCCGGGCGCATCACGGTCGTGATGGTCTGCCGCAGGCGCGGGACGTCAATTCGCTCAGTTCTTCACAGTGATCTCAGGCTATCCGTCGGTTGTCGACCGCCGCAAGCCCTTCGCGTCACCGGTCCCGATTAGGCTGGTCGTCATGCGTGCTCCGTCGGTCCCCTCGCCCGCGCGGCGTCGCCGTGCGCATCGATCGACCGCGGCCTCGCTGCTCGCCGCGCTCGGTATCGGTGCGCTCGTCGCACTCGGCGCACTGCCGACCACGCCGACGACCGCGGCAGCTGCGAGCTCGCAGCTGAGCCGGACGCAGACGACGCCGACGCCCGCCCCGAGTCCCTCGCCCACCACGCCCTCGACGGCGACCCCGAAGCCGACGA
This sequence comes from Plantibacter sp. M259, assembly GCF_006065115.1. Classification (NCBI taxonomy): domain Bacteria; kingdom Bacillati; phylum Actinomycetota; class Actinomycetes; order Micrococcales; family Microbacteriaceae; genus Plantibacter; species Plantibacter sp. M259. The sequence goes on from NZ_CP040750.1 coordinate 531,957, forward strand.
AGCCTGCGACGCCGGCTCCCAGTAAGCCTGCCCAGCCGGCGCCGCCCACGGTCCGCGGCACGGACTTCGACCCGGGCGAGATCATCAGCGACGCGAACTTCTACGACGCGAACGCCATGAGCGAGGCGGACGTCCAGGCGTTCTTCGCCTCCCAGCCCTGCACCCCGAAGGACGGCGTACCGTGCCTGGCGGACTTCCGTGCCAGCACCGAGTCCGTCCCGGCGGCCGAGCCCGGGCACTGCGAGGCCTACCGCGGCGCCGTGAACGAGTCGGCGGCGAGGATCGTCGCGAAGGTCGCGCACGCGTGCGGGATCAACCCCAAGGTGCTGCTCGTCCTCATGCAGAAGGAACAGTCGCTCATCACCGGCCCGAGCGAGTACGGCTACGCGCGCGCCATGGGCTGGGGCTGCCCCGACACCGGCCCGAACTTCAGCGCGAGCTGCGACGCGGACTACTTCGGGTTCCAGAACCAGGTCTACCGTTCCGCATGGCAGTTCCGCCAGTACACGCTGTACCCGCTCAACGTGCCGGGTGAGTCCTACCAGCGGGCGTACCACCTGGGATCGGTCTACATCCAGTACAGCCCCGACGCGGCCTGCGGCGGCACCCAGGTCGACATCCGCAATCAGGCGACGGCCAACCTCTACCTCTACACGCCGTACCAGCCGAACGCCGCGGCCCTCGCGAACGTCTCGGGCACTGGCGACGCCTGCAGCGCCTACGGCAACCGCAACTTCTGGCGGCTCTACACGGAGTGGTTCGGCCCCGCGGTCTGATCGCCCGGTTCGTTCGCCCACTCCGGGGCGAATCAGGGCCCCTTCGCCCAGCAACGGGCAAACGAACGGGTCACTCGCCGATGAGGAGCGAGACGCGGTCGTCGAGGTAGGCGGCGAGCGGGGTGAGCCCGAGGTCGTGCCCGGCCCAGCGGAGCATGACCGTGTCGTCGACGAGGCGCAACGGACCCGAACCCTCCCGGAGTGACCCCTCGTCCAGCGCGAGCTCGACGACCTCGAAATTGACGACGTCACCCTCGGCGAACGGGCCGCGGTGGGCCGCCTGCTGCGCGACCCGACGGTGCTCGACCTCCGAGGAGCGGTGGTTGAACCACTTCGGCTCCACGGCGCGAGTAGACTCGGCCGCGGTGAAGAGGCGACCGTCGGCGGAGAGGAGGACGACCCCGAGGCGCCACGCCCGGCCGATCGGCCGCAGCGCGGGTGCCCGCTTGACGAGCGGGAGTCCGCGCGGTGTGTAGACCTCCGCCAGGGCCTCGTCACGCACGCCTGCGGTTTGGAGACGCGCGCCCGCCTGCAGGAGCAGCTCGCGCAGCGCGGTCACCGTCGGTCGCCGATCAGAGGACGTCGTCGCGACCGGACAGCTTGAGGGCGTCGACGACGCTCTTCACCCGCTGCGCGTTGGCGCTCGTGGTGACGAGCAGGGCGTCCGGGGTGTCGACGACGACGATGTCCTGCACGCCGATGAGGCTGATGACCCGACCGGTCTGGCTGACGACGATGCCGCTGGAGGCGTCCGACAGCACGCGCGCGTTCTCGCCGAGGATGGCGAGGTCGGACTTGCGCCCACCGGAGTTGAGCTTGGCGAGGGAGGCGAAGTCCCCCACGTCGTCCCAGTCGAAGTGCGCCGGCACGACGGCCATGCGACCGGCGGCCGCGGCGGGCTCCGCAACGGAGTAGTCGATCGCGATCTTCTCGAGCGCCGGCCAGACGCGGTCGACGACCGGTCCGCGGGCCGCCGGGTCGTCCCAGACCTCGGCGAGTTCGAGGAGGCCCGCCAGGAGTTCGGGCTTCTGCCGACCGATCTCCTCGAGCAGGACGTCGGCCCGCGAGATGAACATCCCGGCGTTCCAGAGGTGCTCGCCGCTCGAGACGTACCGCTTGGCCGTGGCGAGGTCGGGCTTCTCGACGAAGGAGTCGACCAGCATGACCCCTTCGGCACCTCGGATGCCGAGGTCGCGGGCGCTCTTGATGTAGCCGAAGCCGATGGCGGGCTCCGTGGGCTGGATGCCGATCGTGACGATGTAGCGCTCCTCGGCGGCGGTGACGGCCTGGGCGACCGCTGCGCGGAACAGGCGGTCACCTCGGATCACGTGGTCGGCGGCGAACGAGCCGACGATGACGTCGGGTTCGCGGCGGACGAGGATCGCTGCGGCGAGCCCGATCGCGGCGGTCGAGTCGCGCGGCTCGCTCTCGAGGACCACGTTGGCGTCGGCGAGGTCGGGCAGCTGCTGTTCGACGGCCGCGCGGTGCGCACGCCCGGTGACGACCATGATGCGCTGGTCGCCGGCGATCGGCGCGAGGCGGTCCCAGGTGGCGCGCAACAGCGTGCTGCCGGAGCCGGTGAGGTCGTGCAGGAACTTGGGTGCGTCGGCTCGCGAGAGCGGCCAGAGACGACTGCCGATGCCGCCGGCCGGGATCACCGCGTAGAAGCGTTCGAGGGGCGTGGTCATCCCCCGAGCGTACCGCCAGGCTCCAGCCTGAGGACGACGGCGCGGAAGCGTCATCTGACGGGTTTACGATGAGCGCCAGATCGAGCACGAGAAAGAACGGTACGAGCATGGCTGGACGCAACGTCCTCGGGATCCCGATCCCGTCCTTCGGCAGCAAGCAGGCTCCCCCGGCCCCCGTCGGTCCGCCTGACGCCGCGGACCTCGACGGGCGCAACAGCATCGTCAACGCCTGCATCTACCGCCACGGTTCCCGCAGCTCGACGCTCACCTCGCTCGAGGACACCTTCCGCGCGCTCCACGAGACCCCGGACGGCGTCGCTTGGATCGGGCTCTACCGGCCCGACGCCGGCGAGCTCGGCGTCCTGGCGGCGGAGTTCGGTCTCCACCCGCTCGCCGTCGAGGACGCCATCACCGCGCATCAGCGGCCGAAGATCGAGCGGTACGACGACGTCCTGTTCGTCGTCCTCCGTGCCGCCAACTACGTCGACGAGACCGAGACCGTCGAGTTCGGCGAGCTGCACGTCTTCGTCGGCCCGAACTTCGTCATCACCCTCCGGCACGCCGAATCCCCCGACCTGTCGCACGTGCGGGCGCGGATGGAGCAGGAGCACGAACTCCTCGCCTACGGTCCGCAGGCGATCCTGTACGCCATCATCGACGCCGTCGTCGACGGCTACGGTCCGGTGGTCGCCGGGCTCTCGAACGACATCGACGAGATCGAGGAGCAGGTCTTCGTCGGCGAGTCCCAGGTCTCACGCCGCATCTATCAGCTCTCCCGAGAGGTCATCGCCTTCGAGCGGGCGACGCACCCGCTCAGCGACGTGATGCTCTCCCTCGAGCAGGGCAGCGCCAAGTACGGCGTCGCCGACGAACTGCAACGCGGCCTCCGCGACGTCGCCGACCACCTCACGAGCGTGAACCAGCGGATCGACGCCTACCGCGAGCTGTTGCGCGACATCCTGACCGTGAACAGCACCCTCGTCGGGCAACGCCAGAACGAGGAGATGGCGAAGATGACCGAGGCGAGCCTCAAGCAGGGCGACGAGGTGAAGAAGATCTCCTCCTGGGCCGCCATCCTGTTCGGCCCGAGTCTCATCGCGGGGATCTACGGCATGAACTTCACCCACATGCCGGAGTTGTCGTGGTGGTTCGGCTACCCGATGGCGCTCGCGCTCATGGCCACCACGAGCGTCATCCTCTACAAGGTGTTCAAGCGTCGGAACTGGTTGTGAACAGCCGGTGTCGCCCGGTCGTCGCGTAGATGTCCGGCCTCTCTCGACGTCGAGACAGTTAGGCCAGCCTTAGCGGCGGGACCGCGCATCCCACGCCTACACTTGGTCCAGCGCGCCGATTCGACGCACGGCAGGCAACAACCCCCGCACGGCAGAACGATCTGCCGCAGATAGCGACTATCAGGGAGGACCTCGTGACCGCGAGTCTCACGCGAACGTCACCGTTGGAATCCACGACATCCAAACGCCCGGCCGGCACCCTGTACCGGGGCCGTGAGGGCATGTGGTCGTGGGTGCTCCACCGGATCACCGGCGTCGCCATCTTCTTCTTCCTCCTCGTGCACGTCCTCGACACCGCGCTGGTGCGGGTCTCCCCCGAGGCGTACAACGCGGTCATCGGCACGTACAAGAACCCCATCATGGGGCTCGGTGAGGTCGCGCTCGTCGCCGCCATCGCCTACCACGCGTACAACGGCATCCGCATCATCCTCATCGACTTCTGGTCGAAGGGCACCAAGTACCAGCGGCCCATGTTCTGGATCGTCATCGGTCTCTGGGTCGTGACGATGCTCGGCTTCACGCCGCGCCACCTGATCAACGTGTTCAGCGAGATGGGCCACTGATGACGACGATCGCCGCTCCCCGCACCCCCGCCCGTCCCGCGCGCCGCAAGGGCGTCAACTGGGAGAAGTGGGGCTGGATCTACATGCGCGTCTCCGGCGTGATCCTGCTGGTCCTCATCTTCGGCCACCTCTTCGTCAACCTCATGGTGGGCGACGGCATCAAGGCCATCGACTTCGCCTTCGTCGGCGGCAAGCTGTCGAACCCCTTCTGGCAGTGGTGGGACGTCGCCATGCTGTGGCTCGCACTGATCCACGGCGGCAACGGCATGCGCACCATCGTCAACGACTACGCCACGGGTCGCACGATCCGCGGTGTCCTCAAGGTCGCGATCCTCGCCGCCGTCACCATCCTCATCATCCTCGGGACCCTGGTCGTCTTCACCTTCGACCCGTGCCCCGCCGGCGCACCTGCAGACCTGCTCGCGTCGTTCTGCCCCGCCAACTGAGCAACCGAGACCGAGCAACGGAAACCGTGACTACAGAAACCACCGAGTCCACCGTCATCGACGGCATCCACTACCACCAGTTCGACATCGTGATCGTCGGTGCCGGCGGTGCCGGCATGCGCGCCGCGATCGAGGCCGGCCCCGGAGCGAAGACGGCCGTCATCTCCAAGCTCTACCCGACGCGGTCCCACACGGGAGCGGCGCAGGGCGGTATGGCCGCCGCGCTCGCGAACGTCGAGGAGGACAGCTGGGAGTGGCACACCTTCGACACCATCAAGGGCGGCGACTACCTCGTCGACCAGGATGCGGCGGAGATCCTCGCGAAGGAGGCCATCGACGCGGTCATCGACCTCGAGAACATGGGTCTGCCGTTCAACCGCACCCCCGAGGGCAAGATCGACCAGCGTCGATTCGGCGGCCACACCCGCGACCACGGCAAGGCTCCGGTCCGCCGCGCCTGCTACGCGGCCGACCGCACGGGCCACATGATCCTGCAGACGCTGTTCCAGAACTGCGTCCGCCTCGGCATCAACTTCTTCAACGAGTACTACGCGCTCGACCTGATCATGACGAACGTCGACGGTGTCGACAAGCCGTCCGGTGTGGTCGCGTACGAGCTCTCCACCGGCGAGATCCACGTCTTCCAGGCGAAGGCGGTCATCTTCGCCACCGGTGGCTTCGGCAAGATCTACAAGACGACCTCGAACGCACACACCCTCACGGGCGACGGCGTCGGGATCATCTGGCGCAAGGGCCTCCCGCTCGAGGACATGGAGTTCTTCCAGTTCCACCCCACCGGCCTCGCCGGTCTCGGCATCCTCCTCACCGAGGGAGCCCGGGGCGAGGGTGCGATCCTCCGGAACGCGAGCGGTGAACGCTTCATGGAGCGGTACGCCCCGACCATCAAGGACCTCGCCCCGCGAGACATCGTCGCGCGCTGCATGGTCCAGGAGGTCGCGGAAGGCCGCGGCGCCGGGCCGAACAAGGACTACGTCTACCTCGACTGCACCCACCTCGGTGCCGAGGTCCTCGAGACCAAGCTGCCCGACATCACCGAGTTCGCGCGCACCTACCTCGGCGTCGACCCGGTGACGGAGCCCGTCCCGGTCATGCCGACGGCGCACTACGCCATGGGCGGCATCCCGACGAACGTCAAGGCCGAGGTCCTGAGTGACAACAACACCGTCGTCCCCGGCCTGTACGCGGCCGGCGAGTGCGCGTGCGTGTCCGTCCACGGCTCGAACCGACTCGGCACGAACTCCCTCCTCGACATCAACGTGTTCGGCAAGCGCGCCGGCAACAACGCCGTCGAGTACGTCCAGGGCGTCGACTTCACGCCGCTGCCCGAGAACCCCGCCGGCTTCGTCTCCGGCCTCATCGAGCAGATGCGGAACTCCAACGGCACCGAGCGGATCTCCACGATCCGCAAGGAGCTCCAGGAGGAGATGGACCGCAACGCCCAGGTGTTCCGGACCGACGAGTCCCTCGCCGGTGTCACCGCCACCATCCACAACCTGCGCGAGCGGTACCAGAACATCGCCGTCCAGGACAAGGGCAAGCGCTTCAACACCGACCTCCTCGAGGCGATCGAGCTGGGCTTCCTGCTCGACCTCGCCGAGGTCGTCGTCTACTCCGCTCGCAACCGTCAGGAGAGCCGTGGCGGTCACATGCGCGACGACTACCCGAAGCGCGACGACGAGAACTACATGAAGCACACGATGGCGTACCTGTCCGGCGACCCGCACTCGTCCGACGCGGCCGACCACATCCGGCTCGACTGGAAGCCCGTGGTCATCACGCGGTACCAGCCGATGGAGAGGAAGTACTAGCGATGAGCACTGCAACGCTCGAGAACCCGCCGGCCGCAGCACCGGAGGAGATCCAGTCCTTCACGGTCACCCTGATCATCCGTCGGTTCGACCCGGACGTGGACGCCGAGCCGCGCTGGGAGGACTTCGACGTCGAGATGTTCCCGACGGACCGCATCCTGGACGCGCTCCACAAGATCAAGTGGGAGCAGGACGGGACCCTCACGTTCCGTCGCTCCTGCGCGCACGGCATCTGCGGCTCCGACGCCATGCGGATCAACGGCCGGAACCGCCTCGCGTGCAAGACGCTGATCAAGGACCTCGACATCTCGAAGCCGATCTACGTCGAGGCGATCAAGGGTCTGCCGCTCGAGAAGGACCTCGTCGTCGACATGGACCCCTTCTTCGCGTCGTTCCGTGAGGTGCAGCCGTTCCTCATGCCCGGCAAGCCCGCGGAGAAGAACAAGGAGCGCGTGCAGTCGGTCGCCGAGCGCGCCCGCTTCGACGACACCACGAAGTGCATCCTGTGCGCCGCGTGCACCTCGTCGTGCCCCGTCTTCTGGACCGACGGTCAGTACTTCGGCCCGGCGGCGATCGTGAACGCGCACCGCTTCATCTTCGACTCCCGCGACGACGCGTCGCAGGTCCGCCTGGACATCCTCAACGACCAGGAGGGCGTGTGGCGCTGCCGCACCACCTTCAACTGCACCGAGGCGTGCCCCCGCGGCATCCAGGTCACGCAGGCGATCGCCGAGGTCAAGCAGGCCATGATCTCCGGCAAGGTCTCCTAGCCCGCACCCGGTTCGTCCGTCCGGCCCAGCGCACTGCGCTGGGCCGGACGTGTTCGTGCAGGGCGACCTGTGCGTCGAGCGATGTCAGGCCAGCGCAGCAGCTCTGGCTTCAGCCGGTGACGCGGCGCTCAGGGCGTCCATGGCCATGGCACGAGCCGCCTCGAGCGTGTAGCGGCGCAGCTCGCTCCGGACGTCGCCGAGCGCGGCCGGGGTGACGGAGAGACTCGTCGCCCCGAGGCCGACGAGCACGACCGCGAGGGCCGGATCCGCTGCCGCCTCCCCGCAGACGCCGATGGAGCGCCCTGAGGCGAGACCGGCGTCGCCGACGAGCTTGACGAGCCGCAGCACGGCCGGGTGCCACGGGTCCTGATACGAGCCGACTGGCCCGAGGAGACGGTCCGCCGCGAGCGTGTACTGCGTCAGGTCGTTGGTCCCGATGCTCACGAAGTCCGCGACGCCGAGGATCTGCGCGGCGAGCAGTGCGCTCGACGGCACCTCGATCATCGTCCCGACCGTCCGCAGGCCGAGCCGCTTGGCGAGGGTCACGAACGCCGCGGCCTCGGGAAGGTCGGCGATCATCGGGGCCATCACCCAGAGGTCCGCCTCGTGGGCGTCCTGTGCGAGCGCGAGAGCCGTGAGCTGGTCTCGGAGCACCTCGTCACGAGCTCGGAGCGCCCGGATACCCCGCACCCCGAGCGCCGGGTTGGGCTCGGCCTCGTCCGGTCGGAGGAAGGCGAGCGGCTTGTCGGCTCCGGCGTCGAACACCCGGACGACGACGCGCTTCCCCGGGAACGCCGCGAGCAACTCGCCGTACCGGTCGGCCTGTTCGGCGACGCCCGGCGCCTCCGCGCGATCGAGGAAGAGGAGCTCGGTGCGGAACAGCCCGACGCCCTCGGCGCCGAGGGCCAGGGCACCGGCCGCGCCGGTGACGGAACCGAGGTTCGCCAGCAGGGGCACCGGGGTTCCGTCGGCGAGTTCGCCCGGCGAGCGGGGCGAGACACGGACTCGCTCCGCCGCGGTGGACCTGGCCGACCGAACCTCGCGCTTCGTCGGCGACCCGGTGACGACCCCGGCTCCGGCGTCGACGAGGACGATCTCACCGTCCTCGAACTGCTCGGCTCCGGCGACGCCCACGACGGCGATGAGTGACTGCTCGCGCGCGAGGATGGCCGTGTGCGAGGTCGCCGAGCCGCCACTCGTCACGAGTGCCAGCACCCGCTCGAGATCGAGAAGCGCAGCGTCGGCCGGCGCGAGGTCCGCGGCGACGAGCACGAAGGGCTCGTCTGATTCGGGTGGTCCGGGGACAGGTCGGTCGAGCAACCGCGCGATGACCCGTTGCGAGACGTCACCGACGTCGGTCGCGCGCGCCGCCATCGGCTCCCCCAGGTTGAAGAGGACCTGCTGGACCGTCGCCAGGGCCTCGAACACAGCGCGCTCCGCGGAACGACCCGCCGCGATGCGCGTCGCGACGTCCTCCGCGAGCGCCGGATCGTCGGCCATGACCGCCTGCGCTTCGAGCACGTCCTGCGCATGTCCGCCGGCTCGTCGAGCCCGCTCCTCGAGGTCGGCCCGCGTCGCGCTGAGCGCCGCGACGGCACGGGCCTGTTCGAGCGTGACGTCCCCGAGGAACGGGTCGGCACTCGGTTCGGGGAGCGGCTCCGGCATGCGGAGCACGGGACCGGCCACGACGCCGCGTCCGACGCCGGTGCCGGTGAACGTGCGTTGCCCCTCCGCCTCGCGCATGGTTCGACCCTAGTGCACCGCCTCTCCCCCAGTCCGGCCCGCTTGTAGGCTGGTCCGGTGACCAATCCGCGTGCGCCGAGGAAGGACTCCGCCGACGCGCCGGACGTGAGTACCACCCCCAAGGTGCGGCTCCAGCAGACGCCACCTCCACTGGTGTTCCAATGGATCCAGAACAGCGAGAACCCGTTCATCCGGCGACTCGCGCCCCGCGCGGCGAGAGCGGAGCGCGCCACGACGTGGGTCATGCGGCTGAAGCCCTATCGCGTCATCCATCGGTATCTCGCCATGGACGGCAACCTCCTGGCCGCCGGGATCAGCTTCCAGGCCGTCTTCGCCGTGTTCGCCGCGGTCTACGTCGGATTCGCCATCACCGGCATCTGGCTCGGCAACAACGCCGAGGTCTTCCAAGCGCTGGTGGAGATCATCAACCGCGCCGTCCCCGGCCTCATCGGCACCGACGGCGAAGGCATCATCGCCGAGGAGCAGTTGTCGAGCGCCTCCCTGCTCGGGTGGACCGGGGTCATCGCCGCCGTCGGTCTCATCTGGACGGCGATCGGTTGGCTGTACTACACCCGGCAGGCGGTCAGGTCGATCTTCGCGCTCCCGAAGGTCGCCGCGAGCTTCTTCCTGCTGAAAGTCGTCGACCTCGTCCTGGCACTCGCCTTCGGCGTCCTGCTCCTCGTCTCCGCGACGCTGTCGGTCGCCAGCACCCAGGCGCTCAGCTGGCTGCTGTCGCTCGTCGGCTTGGAGGGCACCTTCTGGGTGACCGTCGGCAGCCGGGTCGTCGGTCTGGTCGTCGCGGTCGTCGTGAACCTCGTCACCCTCGGCGCCATGTACCGCGTGCTCAGCCGGATCCGGATCCCGTGGCGCAACCTCTTCGGCGGCGCGCTCCTCGGCAGCCTGGTGCTCTCGCTCCTGAGCGTCGCGAGCAGTGCGGTGATCGCCGGGGCCTCCCGGAACCCGTTGCTCGCGACCTTCGCGGTGTTCATCGGCCTCATGCTGTGGTTCAACCTCGTGAGCCGCGTCATCCTCGCCTCCGCCGCGTGGATCGCCGTGGGGCTCGACGACCAGGGCATCAGTGTGCGCACGACGACGCCGGAGGAGCAGGCGGCCGAAGAGCTGGCAGCCAGGCGGCTGATCGCCGAGGCGGAACTGCGGGAGGCTCGCGAATCCCTCCGGCGCGCCAAGGGCCCGGCGGTCTGGTTCGCCCGCCGGCGCGTGCGGCACGCCGAGGAGGCCTCGGCCGAGTTCATCCGAGAGCACGGCGAAGCCCCCGAGTCGCCCGCGGCGGACGCGTCGGACCCACCCCATCGCCGACGCCCGGGCGGACGCCGGGGCCAGGGCGTTGTCGGCCCCCGCGACTAAGCTGGAGGCATGTCTGCACCCCTCCGCATCGCCAGTGTCAACGTCAACGGAGTCCGCGCGGCCTTCCGCAAAGGGATGGGCGACTGGCTCGAAGACCGCGGGGTCGACATCCTCGCTCTGCAGGAGGTCCGCGCCGCGACGAGCGACCTCGAGACGCTCTTCGGACCGGAGTGGAACATCCTGCACGATGCCGCGACCGCCAAGGGGCGTGCCGGCGTCGCGATCGTCAGCCGTCGCTCGGCGGGCATCCACCGCGTCGCCCTCGGGGCGGACGACTTCGACAGCGCGGGTCGTTGGATCGAGGCCGACTTCGACATCGACGGCACGCTCGTCACGGTCGTGAGCACCTACGTGCACTCCGGCGAGGTCGACACCCCCAAGCAGGTCGAGAAGTTCCGCTTCCTCGAGGCGATGCTCGAGCGGCTGCCCGCACTGCGCGAGCACAACCCGCTGTCCCTCGTCGTCGGCGACCTCAACGTCGGCCACACCGAGCTCGACATCAAGAACTGGAAGGGCAACGTCAAGCGTGCCGGCTTCCTGCCTGCCGAGCGGTCCTACTTCGACCGCTACCTCGGCCCGGCGGGTGAGACCGTGACGGGCGTCGACGGCGTGACCGGCACCGGCCTCGGCTGGGTCGACATCGGGCGCCAGTCCGCCGGCCAGGTCCCCGGTCCCTACACCTGGTGGTCGCAGCGCGGCCAGGCCTTCGACACCGACACCGGCTGGCGCATCGACTACCAGCTCGCCACGCCCGAGCTCGCGGCACTCGCGTCCGGGTACACGATCGACCGCGCCGCGGCGTACGACCAGCGATGGTCCGATCACGCCCCCGTCGTCGTCGACTACGCCGTCTGACCCTTCGGCATCACGCCACCCCACCACTCCGTGCCCCGGCTCCGGCCGCTCATCCCTCTGCGAGAACCCACATGACCAAGCCACGCCTGTACTCCGGCATGCAGCCTTCCGCCGACTCGCTCCACCTCGGCAACTACATCGGTGCCCTCCTGCAGTGGAAGCAGATGCAGCAGGAGCACGACGCCTTCTTCAGCATCGTCGACCTGCACGCGATCACGGTGCCGCAGGACCCCGCCGAGCTCCGCGAGAAGACCCGCCGCACGGCCGCCCAGTACATCGCCGCAGGCATCGACCCCTCGGCGTCGACCCTGTATGTCCAGTCGCACGTCCCGGCGCACGCACAGCTGGCGTGGGTGCTCAACACGATCACCGGTATGGGTGAGGCCGCGCGCATGACGCAGTTCAAGGACAAGTCGGCCAAGCACGGGCGCGACGCCTCGTCGGTCGGTCTCTTCGCCTACCCGATCCTCATGGCTGCCGACATCCTGCTCTACCAGACCGACATCGTGCCGGTCGGCGACGACCAGCGACAGCACATCGAGCTCACGCGCGACCTCGCCGAGCGGTTCAACGCCCGCTTCGGCGACACCTTCGTCGTCCCGAAGGCGCAGATCCAGAAGGACTCCGCGCGCATCTACGACCTCCAGAACCCGACGTCGAAGATGTCGAAGTCCGCTGAGACCCCGGCGGGGATCATCTGGTTGCTCGACGAGCCGAATGTCACGCAGAAGAAGATCATGCGTGCGGTCACCGACAACGACGGCGTCATCGCCTTCGATGTACAGGAGAAGCCCGGCGTCTCGAACCTGCTGAGCATCTACTCCGCGATCACCGGCTCCCCCATCGAGGCCGTCGTCGGCGAGTTCGAGGGTCGTGGCTACGGCGACCTCAAGAAGGGCCTCGCCGAGGTCGTCGTGGGCGAACTCGAGCCGGTCCGTGCCCGCGCACTCGAACTCCTCGACGACCCTGCCGAGCTCGACCGCCTGCTCGCGGTCAACGCCGCGCGCGCGACCGAGGTCGCCGAGCAAACCCTGGCCGAGGTCTACGACCGCGTCGGACTCCTCCGCCGCGCCTGATCCCGCCCTCGTTCGCAACTCCTGCTCGTCACTGTCCGCAAGACCGCACTCACCGCACTCACCGCGCGGCCCGCGGAGTACCCACGCGGTGAGCAGGAGTTGTGCGCGCGTCCCCGATCAAACCGGTGATCGCTGCCGCGACGAGCCCGGGCTCATGCACCACATGCTGGTAGAGCGGTCGCAACGTCATCAGCCCACGCGAGGCGGCTCTGAGGTCGCGGGTGCGGTCTGAGACGGCGTGCGACCACCCCTCATGATGGGCTCGACTGTCGACCTCGATCAACAACGACTCAGCCACCAGGAGATCACCGCGTCCACCCTCCGCCAGACGGGGCTGCACTTCGTACGACAGGCCGAGGCTGCGGACGATCAAGCGCAGGAGTGTCTCCGGACCTGACTCAGCGCGTCCATCGATCAACGCCATGAGCGCACGAAAGCGTTCGGGCACCAGGGCGAAGACTCGTCGGAGGTCGGGCTCATCCACCAACCCGAGATGGACCGCGCTGTCGAGCGTCGCCAGTGCCATGCGCGGCGACTGGCACCTGATGGACTGGGCCAGTGCGTCGATGATCGACACGTCGCAGTCGAACGTGCCGCACGGCTGATCAAGCGGTCGCCAGTGGAGAGTGAACTCCCGTCGATCGCTGGTGGCCAGCCGTCGGTCCTCCGCCCGCGGTCCGCGAAGTCGTGAGGCGCTGCGGTCCACATGCACATGGACCCGGGTGGCGTCGAACACGAACACACCACGAGCGGCCAGGGTGGACAGGCATGCTCGCCTCCCCCCGATGCGCACTGCGGCACGGATGTCATCGTGCACTCCGGGGAGCGCGTATCGATCGCGCCGCACACGAACGATCGTTCCGTCACGCACCGCCTGGGTGATCTCACGCGGTCGCATACCTTCCTCGAGAAGGGTCGAGCGAGTGAGGATCGTGTGACCAGAAGCTGCACTGTCCATCCATCGAGGTTCGGGGCACCGATCGAGCGAGCGGTCTCACGCGGCTGCTTCGTCGTCGGTCGAGGACTACGGGAGCACTGTGGAGGAGGGTCACGGTCGGGGCGTGACCGTCGCGCGCGGTTCACAACTCCTGCTGGCCACTGGCCAACGCTCAGGATCGACCCCCGGGAGGCACCACAGCAGCGATGAGCAGGAGTTATGCGCAGGTGGGACACCCGTCTCGACAAGATGGGGGCAGAGCGAGTCTCGCGGGAGGCAGCGAGTCCGCGCAGAACTCCTGCGCCTGACCGGCCCGGTCGGCGCGGGCAGGCGGAATGGCGCGGTTGCTCCCGAGTCGGTCCTCAAGCTGCAGGAGTTGTGCGCAGGTGCACCCTGCGGGGAGCGGCACGAGGACGGACGACAGAACGGCCCGCCCTCCGCGAGGAGGACGGGCCGTTCCGGTCGGTCGGGACTACTGCACGTCGTCGTCGACCCAGTCGAAGGTCTTCGTGACGGCCTTCTTCCAGTTGCGGTAGAGGCGGTCGCGCTCCGCGGAGTCCATGTTGGGCTCCCAGCGCTTGTCCTCCTGCCAGTTCTTCGCGAGGTCGTCGAGGTCGGACCAGAAGCCGACGGCGAGACCGGCCGCGTAGGCCGCGCCGAGCGCCGTGGTCTCCGCGACGACCGGTCGGATAACCGGCACACCGAGGATGTCGGCCTGGAACTGCATGAGCGTGTCGTTGGCGGTCATGCCGCCGTCGACCTTGAGTTCCGTCAGCGGGACACCCGAGTCGGCGTTGACGGCGTCGATGACCTCGGCCGTCTGGAACGCGGTCGACTCGAGGGCCGCCCGGGCGATGTGGCCCTTGTTGACGTAGCGGGTGAGCCCCACGAGCGCACCGCGCGCGTCCGGACGCCAGTACGGCGCGAACAGCCCGGAGAACGCCGGCACGAAGTACGCGCCACCGTTGTCCTCGACGGTCTTGGCGAGCGCCTCGACCTCGGGGGCCGAGGAGAACATGCCGAGGTTGTCGCGCAGCCACTGGACGAGCGAACCGGTCACGGCGATCGAACCCTCGAGCGCGTAGTGCGGCTTCGCGTCGCCGAGCTTGTAGCCGAGCGTCGTCAGCAGACCGTTCTCGGAGTGGACGATCTCCTCACCGGTGTTGAAGATGATGAAGTTACCGGTGCCATAGGTGTTCTTGGCCTCACCCTGCTGGAAGGCGGCCTGACCGAAGGTCGCCGCCTGCTGGTCGCCGAGGATGCCGGCGATCGGCGTCTCGCGGAGCAGGCTGTCGTCGGACGCGTGGCCGTAGATCTCGGAGGAGCTCTTGATCTCCGGGAGCATCGACTTCGGGACGCCGAACGCCTTGAGGATCTCGTCGTCCCACTGCAGGGTCTCGAGGTCCATGAAGAGCGTGCGCGAGGCGTTGGTGACGTCGGTGACGTGCACGCCGCCGTTGACACCACCGGTGAGGTTCCAGATGACCCAGCTGTCGGTCGTGCCGAAGAGGAGGTCGCCCGCCTCGGCCTTCTCGCGAGCACCCTCGACGTTCTCGAGGATCCAGACGATCTTCGTGCCGGAGAAGTAGGTCGCCAGCGGCAGGCCGACGGTCTTCTTGAAGCGCTCGACGCCGCCGTCCGCAGCGAGGCGGTTCACGATGTCCTGCGTGCGCGTGTCCTGCCAGACGATCGCGTTGTAGACGGGCTGTCCGGTGGTCTTGTCCCAGACGACGGCGGTCTCGCGCTGGTTCGTGATGCCGATGGCCGCGATGGCGTGCCGGGTGATGTTGGCCTTGCTGAGCGCCTGGCCGATGACCTCGCGGGTGTTGTTCCAGATCTGGTTCGGGTTGTGCTCGACCCAGCCGGCCTTCGGGAAGATCTGCTCGTGCTCGAGCTGGCCCGTCGAGACGATCGATCCGCTCTTGTCGAAGACGATGGCCCGGGAACTCGTCGTCCCCTGGTCGATTGCGATGACGTAGTCCGCCATTGGATACTCCTTCGTTGCGTGCGTTGCGAGGTGAGGCACCGGAACCGGTACCCCGGGGTGCCGCGGCGGTGATCGTGTCCGGTCACCGCCGCAGCGTCAGGTCAGACTGCCGGGAGCAGCACCATCGAGGCGAGGGCCGCGAGGACACCACCGAGCAGGGGGCCGACGACCGGCACCCAGGCGTAGGACCAGTCGCTCTTGCCCTTGCCCTTGATGGGGAGGAGGGCGTGGGCGATGCGCGGACCGAGGTCACGTGCCGGGTTGATCGCGTAGCCGGTCGGGCCACCGAGGGAGGCGCCGATACCGACGACGAGCAGGGCGACGGGCAGAGCGCCGAGGGCAGCGAGTCCCCCGGGGACGCCCTCGATGACCACCGCGTCTGGGCCGGTCTTGCCGAAGGACATCACGACGAAGACGAGGACGAAGGTCGCGATGACCTCGGTCACGAGGTTCCAGCCGTAGCTGCGGATCTCCGGACCGGTCGAGAAGACGCCGAGCTTCTTGCCCGGGTCCTCCTCCTGGTCGAAGTGCTGCTTGAAGGCGAAGTACGTCAGCACGGCACCGATGAAGGCACCGACCATCTGCGCCGCCCAGTAGACGAGCGCCGTACCGAAGTCGATCGACCCGGTGGTGAGGAAGCCGATCGTGACAGCGGGGTTCAGGTGTCCACCGGAGGCGTAGGACACCGTGACACCGGCGAAGACCGCGAGGCCCCAACCGAAGTTGATGAGCAGCCAGCCGCCACCGAGGCCCTTGGATTTCGTGAGGATCGCCGTGGCGACCACACCGGTACCGAGGAGGACGAGCATCGCCGTCCCCACGGTCTCGGAGAGGAAGATGGTTCCGAGGTTCATGTCTTCATTGACCTTTCATAGGTGTGGCCGTGTGGGGGCCGACGCCGAGGCGCGAGCCCCCGCTGGGCGAGGTTGCACTGACCAGTTGCTTGTAAGGTAGCCAGCTCCTGTTGCACAGGACAAGGGCCTTGCCTGCACATTCGTGCATTATGAGAACGCCGGGGCCTCCTTGGCGGCGTCGACCCGGAGGTCGACCTGGTGGGCGTCGCGCAGGCGGTCGAGCGCTGCAGTGATCTGCGCGGTCCGCTCGGCGTCGTCCCACCCGAGGACACCGCCGACGACACGGGCGATCTCGTCGACGAGGCCGGCGGTCAGCGATCCGGTGAAGGCGAGGCTCGTGCGGCGGTGCAGCACGTCGGAGAGGTGCACGACCTGCTCCTGCTCGACGAGGTACTCGAGCTCCTGCACGCTGTAGTCGGCAGCGCCCTGCAGGCGGTCGTCACCGTGCTCGGCCAGGTGCTCGAGGAGCGCGGCGGCCTTCGTGCCGTACCGGCCCAGCAGCTGCTCGGCACGCTTGGCACCGGTACCGTCCTCGTGCGCGGCGACCCAGGTGCGCGTCGCGGCGTCGGTGCGCGGGAAGCCGGCGCCGCCGCCGATCGCGAGTCCGAGGGTCTCCACGGGGCGCGGGGCCCCGATGGTGTTGAGCACGTCCGTGCTGAGGTGCTCGGCGAGTGCCCGGAAGGTGGTCCACTTGCCACCGACGAGGCTGAACACGGTGGTGGACGGACGTGCAGCCGCGGCCCGACGCTCGATCCGGTAGTCGCGCGACACGAAGCCGGGGGCCTCGTCGTCGTGCTTCGGCAGCGGGCGGATGCCGGAGAACCGGTAGACGATCTGCTCGCGCGAGGTGGCGATGGTCGGGAAGACGTGCTTCACGAGGTCGAAGAAGTAGTCGACCTCCTCCTCGGTGCAGACGCTCGGGGTGCTCGGGTCGGCGTCGATGTCGGTCGTGCCGACCATGACCTTGCCCTTGAGCGGGTAGATGAGGACGATGCGACCGTCCTCGTGCTCGAAGAAGATCTCGCGCCCCTTGGTGGCCGCGTAGAGCTCCGGGTTGTCGAGGACGATGTGCGAGCCCTTCGTGCCGCCCATGTAGGTCGTCGGCTCGCCGAGGCCGGCGTTCGTGAGGTCGGTCCAGGGGCCGGAGGTGTTGACCACGACGTCGCTCGTCACGGTGAAGGTCTGGCCGGTGACGGTGTCGCGGAGCTCGACGCCGTCGGCTCCCATGCCGACCGCCTCGACGTAGTTGACGGCGCGGGCGTGCGGGCCGGCGGCGAGGCCGTCCATGAGGACGTCGAGTGCGAGGCGCTCCGGGTCGTGCATGGAGGCGTCGTAGTAGGTCGCCGTGTACTTGAGGCCCGGGTTCATCTTCGGCAGGTCGGCGAGGGACTTCTTGCGGCCGTGGAAGCGGTGACGCGGCACGCTGCCACCGTCGCGGGAGAAGGAGTCGTACGCGGTGAGGCCGACCTTGATGAGCAGCGCGCCACGCTCCTGCGGCTTGCCCTGCTTGTGGGTGAGGAAGCGCAGCGGTGCGGAGAGGATGCCGGAGAAGGTCGAGAAGATCGGGACCGTGGTCTCGAGCGGCTTCACGTAGTGCGGGGCGATCTTGATGAGCCCGTTGCGCTCCTGAACCGACTCCTGGACGAGGCGGAACTCACCGTTCTCGAGGTACCGGATGCCGCCGTGGATCATGTGGCTCGATGCGGCGGAGGCACCGGAGGCCCAGTCGTTGCGTTCCACGAGCGTGACGTCGACGCCCTGGAGCGCGAGGTCGCGGAAGGTCGCGATGCCGTTGATGCCGCCGCCGATGATGAGCACCGACGCCTGCGGGCGGTCGATGACGGACTGGACGGTGGAACGGGGAGCTGACGACTTGAGGGACATGAGATGCCTCGCTTCTTCGCGGTTGGTACGCGGCGCTGCCGGGATTGCGCGCCGCTGAATGATGTGACTGAATACATCGTGACACCCGCTGCAACTCTGAACAGCCCTAGTGAACAAACGTGCAAGGAGACCCGATGTCGCTCGCAGACGCGCTCAGCCAGCCGGACCGGACGGCCGAGGCGCTCCGTGCCGCACAGCTGTATTACGTGCAGGACCTCACCATGGAGGCCATCGCCCAAGAGCTCCACACCTCCCGGTCGTCGGTCTCACGCCTGCTCGGATATGCGCGGGAAAGCGGGCTCGTGGACATCCAGGTGCGCTCCCCGCACGACATGCCGTCGCGGCTCGAGGCGGAGTTCCGCGACCGCTTCGGCGTGACCGCCCACATCGTCCCGGTCCCCGACCACACGAGCGACATCGACCGCCTGGAGCGGGTCGCCCTCTCGGCTGCACGTTTTCTCGGCTCGGTGTTCGACTCGAACATGACGCTCGGCCTGGCATGGGGCTCGACCGTGAGTGCGGTGGCGAGGCACCTCACCCCCAAGCGGACCCACAACTCGCAGATCGTCCAGCTGAACGGTGCGGCCAACACGCGCACCTCGGGCATCCTCTACGCGAGCGAGATCCTGCATCGGTACGCGGACGCCTACGGGGCCTACGCGCAGCAGTTCGCGGTGCCGGCCTTCTTCGACGACCCGTCGACCAAGCTCGCGCTCTGGCGGGAGCGCAGCATCCGACGCGTGCTCGAGATCCAACGCCGCATGGACGTCGCGCTGTTCGGTCTCGGTTCGCAGCTCTCGGGTGTGCCCAGCCACGTCTACGTCGGCGGCTACCTCGACGACAGCGACTTCGAGGCGCTCGCGAGCGCCGGAGCGGTGGGGGACGTCGCGACCGTGTTCTTCCGGGCCGACGGCTCCTGGCGCGACATCCCCTTCAACAACCGTGCGTCCGGGCCCGACCTCGACGTGCTGCGCGGCGTCTCCCGTCGGATCTGCGTGGTCGCGGGAGCCGCCAAGGTCCCCCGCTCCTCGGGGCGTTGGCGGGCGGGCTCATCTCCGACCTCGTGGTCGACGAGGGAACCGCCCGCGCGGCGATCGACCAGCACGACGCCCAGCGCTGACCCCGGCCGCATCGGGCGCTGCAACCGGGCGTCATCCGAACCGGGAATAGGGCACCCACTCAGCCCGTTGACCTAGAATCGACAACACGTAACGTGCTCCGGGGTCGGTGAGAGTCCGAACCGGCGGTGATAGTCCGCGACCCGTGTCTCGCGCAAGCGAGGCCCGGTTGACCTGGTGGAACTCCAGGACCGACGGTTATGAACGCGTCTGCTCGCAGGCGGCGTTCGAGTCCGGATGGAAGGAAGCACGGGCGTCGGCCGATGGTCGACGCCGGCGAGCACCTGCCCGCGACCCCGGAACTCGTGTCAGTACCGACCGAGATGACGGACAGATGAGCGCAGGAACCGAGGCACCGCAGGCGAGTGTCCGCGAGGAGCAGGCCATGCTGCGCGCGCTCGCACTCGCCGCCAACGGCCCCGCCCGCGGGGTCAACCCCCGCGTCGGCTGCGTCATCCTCGACGCTGAGGGCACCGTGCTCGCCGAGGGCTGGCACCGTGGAGCCGGCACCCCGCACGCGGAGGTCGACGCCCTGTCCCACCTCGCACCCGGAGCGGCCCGCGGCGCGACCGCCGTCGTCACCCTCGAACCCTGCAACCACACGGGCCGGACCGGACCGTGTGCCGTCGCCCTCCTCGAGGCCGGCGTCGAGCGCGTCGTGTTCGCCGTGGACGACCCCGGCCACCACTCCGGAGGTGGAGCGGAACGACTCCGCGACGGCGGCGTCACCGTCGTCGGCGGCGTACTCGCCGGACCGGCGGAGGACCTCCTCGGTGACTGGCTCACCACCGCCCGCCTCGGGCGTCCGCTCGTCACGGTGAAGTGGGCCTCGAGTCTCGACGGGCGGATCGCCGCGAGCGACGGCACGAGCCGCTGGATCACCGGCGATGCCGCGCGCGACGACGTCCACCGTCGGCGGGCCGCCCACGATGCGATCCTCGTCGGCACGGGCACGGTCCTCGCCGACGATCCGAGCCTCACCGCTCGCGACGACCGCGGCGACCTCCTGCCCGAGCAGCCCCTGCCCGTCGTCATGGGCGATCGCCCGATCCCCCGGGACGCCGCCGTCCACCGCCACCCCCGGCCGGTCGTCGTCCACCACGGGCATGATCCGGCTGCGCTGCTCGCCGAACTCCGCGCCGCGGGCGTCCGGAGCGTCTTCATCGAGGGCGGCCCGACCATCGCCACAGCGTTCCTCCGCGCAGGACTCGCCGACACGGTCCTCACCTACCTCGCCCCGGTGCTCCTCGGCGGCCCTCGCCTCGCGATCGGCGACCTCGGCGTCGACACCATCGGCGATGCGATCCGCCTCACCACCGTCGGCGTCGAACCACTCGGCGACGACCTCCTCGTCATCACGACACCCGACCGCAGCGCCTCCGCCTCGGCCGCCCACGACCTCACCGCCTGACCCCCAGAGAACGGACCATCCATGTTCACGGGCATCATCGAAGAACTCGGCACCATCGTCGCCATCGACCACGGCGAGGACTCGGCACGTTTCACCGTCCGCGGCCCGCTCGCTCTCGAGGGCACCCGGCACGGGGACTCCATCGCCGTGAGCGGTGTCTGCCTCACCGTCGTCGAGCAGACCGGCGAGACGTTCACGGCCGACGTCATGGCCCAGACCCTCGCGATGAGCTCGCTCGACGGCGTCACGGTCGGGTCTTCGGTCAACCTCGAGCGTGCGGCCCGCGTCGGCGACCGCCTTGGTGGCCACATCGTCCAAGGGCACGTCGACGGCACCGGCACCGTCCTGGCCACGGTGCCCGGCGAGGCCTGGCGCGTCGTACGCGTCTCGCTCCCCGCGGCACTCGCGCCGCTCGTCGTCGACAAGGGGTCGATCACCGTCGACGGCGTCTCGCTCACCGTCAGCGCCATCAGCGCACCGGACGCACCGGAAGCCTGGTTCGAGGTGTCCCTCATCCCCGAGACGCTGGCCGCGACGACGCTCGGCGACCGGGTCCCCGGCGACCGTGTGAACCTCGAGACCGACATCCTCGCCCGGCACGTCGAGCGCATGCTCGCATTCAGCCGTCTCGAGTCGGCACTCCCCAGCAGCATCGACCAGGATCCGCAGTCCGCGGACCCGGTCGGCACCACCGCCACCGGAAGGGGCAACGCATGAGCATCGCCAGCATCCCGGAGGCCCTCGAGGCACTCCGCCAGGGCCGTCCGGTCATCGTGGCCGACGACGAAGGCCGAGAGAACGAGGGCGACGTGATCCTCGCCGCGGAGTCCGCCACCCAGGAGTGGATCGCGTGGACGGTCCGACACTCCTCCGGATTCATCTGCGCACCGATGACGAACGAGATCGCCGACCGGCTGGCCCTCCCGCCGATGGTCGCGCTCAACGAGGACCCCAGAGGCACCGCGTACACCGTCACGGTCGACGCGGCCGACCGGCTCAGCACCGGTATCAGCGCCGCCGACCGCGCCCACACCCTGCGCGTGCTCGCCGACCCGGCGTCCGTGCCGGCCAACCTCTCGCGCCCCGGACACATCGTCCCGTTGCGCGCCGTCGACGGCGGGGTGCGCGAACGCGATGGCCACACGGAGGCGGCCGTCGACCTCATGAAGCTCGCTGGACTCGTCCCGGTGGGGGCGATCTCCGAGATCGTCGCCGACGACGGCGAGATGATGCGCCTGCCCGGCCTCATCGCGCTCGGGGAGCGGGAGGGCGTGCTCGTCACGACGATCGCCGCACTCATCGCCTTCCTCGAGGAGAACCCCGACTTCCTCGAGGAGAACCCCGACGCGGCCGCGGTCTGCGCCGAGGAACGCGCCGCCCAGGCGGCCATCCCCGAATCGTCGAACGTGTCGTTCGAGGTGGAGACGACGGTCCCGACGACGCACGGCTCGTTCCGGTTGCGCGCCTACCGCGACCGCAGGACCGGTGCCGACCACGTCGCCATCATCGCCGGCGACCCGCAGGCCACCGGTGCGCTCGTGCGCGTCCACTCCGAGTGCCTGACCGGCGAGGCGTTCGGCTCACTCAAGTGCGAGTGCGGTCCGCAGCTCGACAGCGCTCTCGACACCATCCAGCGCCACGGCGGTGTCGTCGTCTACCTGCGCGGACACGAAGGGCGCGGCATCGGCCTCGTCAACAAGCTGCGCGCCTACCGGTTGCAGGAGGACGGTCTCGACACCCTCGACGCCAACCTCGCGCTCGGATTGCCGGCCGACGCCCGCGACTACACGGCGGCGAGCGCGATCCTGACGGACCTCGGCATCACGTCCGTACGCCTGCTCTCGAACAACCCGGAGAAGGAGCGACAGCTCACGAACCACGGCATCGCCGTGAGCGAGCGCGTCCCCCTGGTGGTCGGCGTCGGCCTGTTCAACGAGGGCTACCTCGAGACCAAGCGCGACCGCATGGGCCACAGCATCGGGTTCGAGCTCGCACCGGAACCGCACCCCCACCAGTAGTCCACCGCCGCCCTCGATTCCCTCGAGGAGCGAGCACCACCAACCCCCTCGACGCACTCGGGGGACGAAGACAGGAGACCGCATGAGCGGCGAAGGATCCCCACCATCAGCGTCGACGGCACCGGCCTCGACATCGTCGTCATCGCCGGCACCTGGCACGAGACCATCACCGACGGTCTCATCGCCGGAGCCGTCAAGGCCCTCGATGCGAGCGGCGCCAACCACCGCCTCGTGCGGGTCCCCGGGAGCTTCGAACTCCCGGTCGTGGCCAAGGCCGCCCTCGAGGCCGGGGCCGATGCGGTCGTCGCGCTCGGCGTCATCATCCGTGGCGGCACGCCGCACTTCGAGTACGTCTCCGACGCCGCGACGAGTGGCCTCACGCAGGTCAGCATCCAGACGGGCAAGCCCGTCGGCTTCGGCGTCCTCACCCTCGACGACGAGAAGCAGGGGCTCGACCGCGCGGGGCTGCCCGGGTCGAAGGAGGACAAGGGGCGGAGGCCGCTGATGCCGCCGTCGCGACCGCGGTCGTCCTCCGCGAACTGCGCGGCTGACGGGACCGGAAGTTCCTTCCTGCGGCATTCCGGTATCGGCATTCGCCCTGCCGGGCAACCGAATACCGGAATGCCGCACTTCGGCGTACAGTGTCATGGTCCTGCCACAAGCGGGCGAACCTCTGATCCTGCCGTCGTCGGCGGGCGTGCGCGACCGGTGCTGATGCTTCGACGGCGTCCATTCCCGAACCGAAACGCGCACGCATGTCTCTCGAAGCAACCCCAGTCACCAAGGCCCCGGTCAATCCGCGCTCTCGTGTCGTCCTCGCCAGCCTCATCGGCACGACGATCGAGTTCTACGACTTCTACGTCTACGCGACGGCCGCCGTCCTCGTCTTCCCGCACCTCTTCTTCCCGAGTGAGGACCCGACCGCGGGTCTCCTCGCCTCCTTCGCCGTGTTCGGTGCCGCGATGGTGGCCCGCCCCGTCGGTGCCGTCATCTTCGGGCACCTCGGCGACAAGCGCGGTCGGAAGGCGACCCTCGTCGGCGCGCTCCTCACCATGGGGATCGCGACCTTCCTCATCGGCCTGCTGCCGACCTACCAGCTCGTCGGCTGGGTCGCCCCGCTGCTCCTCGTGATCCTCCGCATCGGTCAGGGCTTCGCGCTCGGCGGCGAGTGGTCCGGTGCCGCCCTCGTGGCGACGGAGAACGCGCCGACCGGCAAGCGTGCCCTGTTCGGCACGTTCCCGCAGCTCGGTGCGCCGATCGGCTTCATCATCGCCAACGGACTCTTCCTGATCATCGCG
Organism: Plantibacter sp. M259; assembly: GCF_006065115.1. NCBI lineage: Bacteria > Bacillati > Actinomycetota > Actinomycetes > Micrococcales > Microbacteriaceae > Plantibacter > Plantibacter sp. M259. The sequence goes on from NZ_CP040750.1 coordinate 555,867, forward strand.
GCGATCCTCCCGAGCGACGACCCGTCCATGCCGTCCGAGGCGTTCCTCGAGTGGGGCTGGCGCATCCCGTTCCTCTTCTCCGTCGTCATGGTGATCGTCGGCCTCTGGGTCCGACTCCGTCTCGTCGAGAGCAACGCGTTCACGAACGCGAAGGAGCAGGGCAAGGTGCAGCGGTCGCCGCTCGCGAGCGTCATCAAGCTGCACTGGCGCAAGCTGCTCCTCGGCACCTTCTTCATGCTCGCCACCTACGTGCTCTTCTACCTGATGACGACGTTCTCCCTGAGCTACGGCCGTGCGCCGCTCGACGCGCCGGTCGCCGGGCTCGGCTACAGCTACACGACCTTCGTCCTCATGCTCATCGCCGGCGTGGTCTTCTTCGGGATCTTCACGCTCGTGTCCGGTCCCTTCGCCGACAAGTACGGACGCCGCAAGACGCTCATCGTCGTGACGAGCGCGATCCTCGTGTTCGGGCTCGTCTGGGTCCCGCTGCTCGGCGCCGGGTTCACCGGGGTCATGATCTGGCTCATCATCGGATTCAGCCTCATGGGGTTCACCTTCGGACCGATGGGCGCCCTGCTGCCCGAGCTGTTCCCCACGAACGTGCGGTACACCGGGTCGGGCATCTCGTACAACGTGTCGTCGATCCTCGGCGCAGCGGTCGCACCGTTCATCGCCGTCGCGCTGTGGAGCGCCGGCGGGGGCAGCCCGTTCTGGGTCGGCGTCTACCTCTCGGCGATGGCCCTGATCACGCTCGTCGCCCTCATCGTCTCCAAGGAGACCAAGGACGTCGACATCGACGCCTGATCGAGGCGATCACCGAGGGCCGGTGCGTGGAGGACATCTCCGCGCACCGGCCCTCGGTGCGTCCGCGCTCGATGCGTCGGCTTCGGGCTCGGCGCGTGCGACCGTCGCCTAGAGTTGAACCACGGTGCGCCGTCGCCATGGACGTCTCGGAGCCGCGCACCGCACCTCGGAGGAAGAGCACCATGAGCACCCCAGCGCGCCCGGCACGCAGCCGCAACCCGTTCAGCCGACCGAAGGACGACGGTCCCCGCGCGAGCCTCAAGCAGCTCATGCCGTACATCTTCGAGCACCGCTCGATCCTCATCGTCGTCATCATCCTCAGCGTCATCGGAGCGGCCGCGTCACTCGCCCAGCCGCTCATCGTCAGCCAGGTGATCGGGGTCGTCGAGGCGGGCCGGTCGCTCGGCAACCTGGCATGGCTCCTCGTCGGGCTCGTCGTGGTCTCCGGCGTCATCAGCGGGTACCAGCACTACCTCCTGCAGCGCGCCGGCACCGGGGTCGTGTACTCCTCCCGGCGCCAGCTGATCGCGCGCATCTTCCGGCTCCCCATCAGCCAGTTCGACACGCGCCGCACCGGCGACCTCGTCTCGCGGGTCGGCAGCGACACGACCATGCTCTACGCCGTCCTGACGCAGGGCTTCGTGGACGCCGTCGGCGGTGCCATCACCTTCCTCGGCGCGCTCATCGCCATGGCGATCATCGACCCCGTCCTGCTGGGTCTCACCCTCCTCGTCGTCATCGTCTCGGTCGTCGTCGTCGTCGCGCTGAGCGGACGCATCCGCGTCGCCAGCCGCGAGCAGCAGACCAAGGTGGGCGAGCTCGCCGCCGCGGTCGAGCGCGCCATCAGCTCCATCCGCACCATCCGGGCGTCCAACGCGACCGACCGCGAGATCGACGCGGTGGACGGCGTGGCCAAGGAGGTCTACGGCGTCGGCGTGCGGATCGCGAAGATCTCCTCGCTGGTCGTCCCGGTCGCCGGCATCGCCATGCAGACCTCGTTCCTGGTCGTCCTCGGCGTCGGTGGGTTCCGGGTCGCGTCCGGGGCCATCACCATCGCGAGTCTCGTCGCGTTCATCCTGTTCCTGTTCATGATGATCATGCCGCTCGGCCAGGCCTTCGGAGCGATCACGAGCGTCAACCAGGCGCTCGGAGCGCTCGGCCGGATCCAGGAGATCCTCGACCTGCCCGACGAGGGCGATGACGACGCGGCCATCGCCGCGCGGGTCGGACGTCCCGGGACCGCCTCAGCGTCCGCTCCGGCGATCGAGTTCGACGGGGTCGAGTTCGCCTACCCGGACGCGGCGGTCATCGAGCGCGAACGGGCCGCAGCGGAGGCGCTCGCGACCGAGGCGCTGAGCGAGGGCGCCAGCGCACCGGAGGTCGTCGCCGCCGACGCCGCCCGACTCACCGACGCGCAGTCCGCGCTCGGTCGTCAGGTCCTCCGTGGGGTGTCCTTCGCCGCGATGCAGGGCAGACGCACGGCGCTCGTCGGACCGTCCGGCGCCGGCAAGAGCACCATCCTCGGGCTCATCGAACGGTTCTACGACCCGACGGCCGGTGCCATCCGCCTGGGCGGCGTCGACATCCGCACGATCCCCCGCGCCGACCTCCGGGACCAGATCGGGTACGTGGAGCAAGACGCCCCGGTCCTCGCCGGCACGCTGCGCGACAACCTGCTGCTGTCGTCACCGGATGCGAGCGACGCCGACTGCGAGCGCGTGCTGCACGCGGTCAACCTCGGCGGGGTCCTCGACCGCAACCCGCTCGGTCTCGCCGCTCCGGTCGGCGAGGACGGCATCATGTTGTCGGGCGGCGAGCGGCAACGCCTCGCGATCGCACGCGCCATCCTCGCGGCTCCCCCGATCCTGTTGTTGGACGAGTCGACCTCGAGCCTCGACGGCGTCAACGAGCAGATGATGCGCGAAGCCATCGACGCGGTCGCGACGGGACGCACGCTCATCGTCATCGCGCACCGGCTCTCGACCGTCGTCGACAGCGATCAGATCGTCGTCCTCGAGGAGGGTCGGGTGGTCGGCGTCGGCACCCACAGCGACCTCGTGACCGAGGTCCCGCTCTACCGCGAACTCGCGAAGCACCAGCTCCTCGTGTGATGTGGCTTCATTCGCCCATGTTTGGGCGAACGGGTGCTCCGTCGCCCAAACATGGGCGAATGAACGGGGTCACGGGCGCCATCCTGCCGCGATGAGGCGTTCGCGCGCTCGGTCGATCGCGACGGCGGCGCCCGCCTGCAGGTGATGTGCGAGGAAGCGGTCGTGGGACCATCCGAGGCTGGTGACGGCATGGATCCGGTCGACGTCCTTCGCGAACTGACCCGGGTCGGCGGCGTGCTGGCGCCCGTCGTACTCGAACGCTGCACGGTATGCCGGATAGGCGAGGTCGAGACGTGCGACGAACCGCCCCAGCGATCGCGGAGGTCGTGGTTGAGCACCGGCTCCGGGAGGCCGGCGCGAACGAAGGCGAGCCGGAGTTCCGTCTCCTTCGGCGACTCGGAACCAGCGCGGATCTGCGGGAGCGCGGCACGGAGTGACTTCGCGCCGAGATGCCGTGATCCGCTGAGCGCCGCTGCGAGGTCGTCGAGCGAGCACAGTGCTGGAAGGCGCTGGTGGAGCCACCGGCCGGAAGCACCGCGCTCACGGACCAGATGATCGCCGACCGCGACCAGTTCATCGATGTCGAGACTCGGTCCGAGCTGACACCACATGTCGGCGGGACTCACGACCGAGAGCCTCTCGATGAGGATCGGATCGCCGAAGAGCCGCGCCAAACGATGGCCGACGACCCCGGCGACCCTCGGCGCTCGGTCCGGCGGCCGGACGCCGACATGCACCTCGTCCCAGCGCAGCCGCGCCGGGAGCGGAGCATCCAGGAGATGCGCAGCCGACAGGTGCGAGAAGAACTGCGCCGGTGCCATTCGCTGGGCGTACGCCCGACACAGCTCCAGGTGCGCCAGATGACGCTGTTCGGGAGGCAGGTCCGCGCCCCGACGCGGTGCAGCGAAGCTCCGAACCCCCGGGAACGGTGCGGGAACACGCGTCGTGCGGAGGCGCTCCGGGGAGACGCCCTGCTCCAGCGCCGAGCGGACGGAGAAGGCATGGTGATCGGGTAGATCGGTCGGCATCATGCTTCGATCGTGGCGCGATCGGTCGGCCCGCGACCGTCGCGATCGTTCGCGCGTTGATGTCCCGGCCGACCGTCGAGCTGTGGAGCACCCTCGTCGCCGGTTCGTTCGCCCATCTTTGGGCGCGCGAACCTCCATTCGCCCAAAAATGGGCGAATGGAGGACGAGCATCAGGACCGGAGGCGGTAGCGCAGGGCGGCGAGTTCCGCACGGAGGGCGGCCGGGACCCGGCTGCCGAAGGTGTCGAAGAAGGACTCGGTGAGGTCGCACTCGACGAGCCAGGACTCGCGATCGACGGCGAACAGGGCGTCGAGGTCGGCGTCCGGCACGTCGATGCCGTCGAGGTTCAGCTCGTCGAGGACGGGCAACCGGCCGATCGCCGACTCCCGTGCATCGACCTCGTGCTCGAGCCGCCGCACGATCCACTCGATGACCCGCGAGTTCTCGCCGAAGCCAGGCCACAGGAAGGAGCCGTCGGCGTCCTTCCGGAACCAGTTGACCTGGAAGATCCGCGGCGCCTTGCCGTGCTCGAGTGCACCGCCCACCCGGAGCCAGTGACTCCAGTAGTCCGCCATGTTGTAGCCGCAGAACGGGAGCATCGCGAAGGGGTCGCGACGGAGTTCCCCGACCGTGCCCTCGGCGGCGGCGGTCTGCTCGGACGAGATCGTCGCCCCCATGAACACGCCGTGCTCCCAGCTGCTGGCCTCGACCACGAGCGGGACGTTCGTGGCACGACGCCCGCCGAAGAGGATCGCGTCGAGCGGGACGCCGTCGGCCGCGTCCCAGTCGTCGGCGATCGACGGGCACTGTGCGGCCGCGACGGTGAACCGCGAGTTCGGGTGGGCCGCCGGGCGCCCCGACTCGGGCGTCCAGTCCTGCCCCTGCCAGTCGAGGAGGTGGGCGGGCGGCTCGGAGGTCAGCCCCTCCCACCAGACGTCTCCGTCGTCGCGGAGCGCGACGTTGGTGAAGATCGTGTTGCCCCACAGGGTGTCGACGGCCGTCGCGTTCGTGCCGGCGCCCGTGCCGGGTGCGACCCCGAAGAAGCCGGCCTCCGGGTTGATGGCGTACAGCCGGCCGTCGTCGCCGGGCCGGATCCACGCGATGTCGTCGCCGAGCGTCTCGACCGTCCACCCGGGGATCGTCGGCCGCAGCATCGCGAGATTGGTCTTGCCGCAGGCCGAGGGGAACGCCGCGGCGATGTGGAACGCCCGGCCCTCCGGCGAGACGATCCGGACCAGCAGCATGTGCTCGGCCAACCAGCCCTCGTCGCGGCCGATGACCGAGGCGATCCGCAGCGCGAAACACTTCTTCGCGAGGAGTGCGTTGCCGCCGTAGCCGGACCCGAAGGACCACACTTCGCGCGTCTCCGGGAACTGGACGATGTACTTGGTGTCGTTGCACGGCCAGACCACGTCGGCCTGCCCCGCTTCGAGCGGAGCGCCGACCGAATGGACGGTCCGGACCCACGGCTGTCCGTCGGCGATGAGCTCGAGGACGCGGTCGCCCATCCGCGTCATGATGCCCATGCTGAGGACCGCGTACGCCGAGTCGGTGATCTGCACGCCGAGCTGCGAGAGCGGCCCGCCGACCGCGCCCATCGAGAACGGTACGACGTACATCGTGCGACCGCGCATGCTGCCGGCGAAGACCCCGTGCAGTTCGTCGCGCATCACCGCGGGATCCCGCCAGTTGTTCGTCGGGCCGGCGTCCTCCTCCTGCTCGGAGCAGATGAAGGTGCGGTCCTCGACGCGCGCGACGTCGCGCGGATCGCTGCGGGCGAGGAAACTGTTCGGCCGCCACTCCGGGTTGAGCTTGATCAGCTTCCCCTCCTCGACGAGCTGGTGGGTGAGCCGGTGCGACTCGCTCGCCGAGCCGTCGACCCAGTGGATCGCGGACGGCTCCAAGAGGGCCGCCAGGTCGTCGACCCAGGCGTGCAGCTCGGCGAGGCCGCTCCGCTCCGGGCGCGGCACCGCGCGGAGCTCCGCGCGCGCGGCGGGAGCGGGTGCGGTGTCGGGAATCAGTTCTGCGATGGACATGCGTTCCTCCGGCGTTGGTGGGACGGTCAAGAAGTGGTCGTAGAGCCACCATGCGCCCGTTTCGGTCGATCTTCACGGTATTTAACCCTTCAAGAATGGCTGTTCTTTCGATACGGTGAAGGAATGACGCCGACCCCCGCATCGACCGCCGCCGCCGAACTGCTCACGCTCGGCCATCGGATCCGGCACTTCCGGACCCGGCGAGGCCTCACCCTCGACGACCTCGGCGAACGGGTCGGGCTGGCGGCGAGCCAGCTCTCCCTCATCGAGAACGGGAAGCGCGAGCCGAAGCTGTCGGTCCTGCAGGAGCTGACGACCGCGCTCGGGGTCGACCTGACCGACCTCCTTTCGAAGGAGGCTCCGAACCCCCGCGCAGCGCTGGAGATCGAGCTGGACCGCCTCCAGCGCAGTGCCCTCTACAGCGAGTTGACCCTGCCGATCGTCAAGCCGTCGAAGGGCATCCCCGACGAGGCCCTCCGCGCACTCGTGGGCCTGCACCGCGAACTGCAGCGGCACGCGAGCGAGGCGATCGCGACCCCGGAGGAGGCGCGGCGGGCCAACACCGAGTTGCGCGAGTGGATGCGGGAGCGCGACAACCACCTGCCCGAGATCGAGGAACTCGCGGAGTCGCGCGTGCTGCGCGCCGGGCACAGTACCGGCGCCCTCACCCACCGCACGGTGAGCATCATGGCGGAACAGCTCGGCTTCGACCTCATCTACGTCAACGACCTGCCGCACTCCGCCCGCAGCGTCACCGATCTCGAGAACGGGCGTATCTACCTGCCGCCGGCCTCGATCCCCGGCGGACACGGCCTGCGATCCATGGCCCTGCAGGCGATGGCGCACCGCCTGCTCGGGCACCAGCGTCCGACGAGCTACGCGGAGTTCCTCCGGCAACGGCTCGAGATCAACTACTTCGCGGCGGCGGCGCTCATGCCGCAGACGGCCGCCGTCTCGTTCCTGCAGCAGGCCAAGCGCGACCGCAACCTGGCCGTCGAGGACTTCCGCGACGCCTTCGGGGTCACCCATGAGGCCGCGGCGCTGCGCCTGACCAACCTGGCGACCGCCCGGCTCGACATGCGCCTGCACTTCCTGCGGGTCTCCGAGGACGGGGCGATCTCGAAGGCCTATGAGAACGATGCGCTGCCGCTGCCCGTCGACGTGACGGGGGCGGTGGAGGGCCAGATCGTGTGCCGGAAGTGGAGCGCGCGGAACGCCTTCGCACGGACGAACCGCACCACGGAGCTCTACCAGTACACCGACACCCCGGCCGGTACCTTCTGGTGCGCGACGCAGACCGGCACGACCGAGGCCGGGGAGTTCTCGATCTCGGTCGGCGTGCCCTGGGGCGAGGCGAAGTGGTTCCGCGGACGGGAGACCACGACGCGTGCGGTCTCCACCTGCCCGGACCCGACCTGCTGCCGTCGACCACCGTCGGACCTCGCCGACAAGTGGCGGGAGCAGGCCTGGCCGAGCGCCCGGTTGCACACCCACATCCTCTCCCCGCTGCCGAGCGGCACCTTCCCGGGCGTCGACGACTCCGAGGTCTACGACTTCCTCGAGCGTCACGCGGCGGGCTGATCGCCGGGGGCGGCGACGTCGCGTGTTCCCGGGGCGCTGCAGAACGCCCAGGCCGGGAGGTGCCTCTGGCGGATCAGCGACCCGACGGTCGCCGCCAGCGGGTGGTCCAGCTCCTCGTCGACCAGCTCGGCGAGGAAGGCGGCCGCGCGCGTGCTCTGACCGAGCGCCCACGACAGCCAGGCGAGCATGGCGAGGGGCGCGACGCGTGCCGACTCCGACGCTCTCGCCGCGACGCCGAGGAGCAGGCTGCTCGCGGCCCGGATGCGCTGGACGTCGGGATGCGGTCCGTCGCCGACCAGCAGGTGGGCGACCCGGTGGAACACCTCCGGGTCGTCCGTCCCGACCGGCAGATGCCCGTACGCGCGTTCGGCGTCGTCGAGTTCCTGGCCCAGCTCGCGCCCGAACGCCCACTGCATGAGTGCGAGATCGCTCGCCCACGGGCGTGACAGGCTCAGCAACAGGAAGGCCACCTCCCGGGCGGTCATCGCCTCGACGCCGCGGGCGAGCGCGTCCTCGAAGACCGTGGGAAGGCCGTCGAGTCGTTCCACGGCGTCTCCGACGTCGATCCGCCAGGTCGTGCGGGCGCGATCGGCGGCCGCGTCGAGCATGGAGGCCAGTCGAGCGCAGAGCACCCGGTACTCGAGGTCGACGGCTGCGAACGTCGCCACGTCCACCGACGGGACCTCGGTCGTGACGAGTTCCCAGGGGAGCGGTGGGACCGGCGGGACCTCCGCCGAGGCCACGATCGCCGGCGACCGCCCTCCGGCGGGGAGTCCAGGGTCGAGGTAGGAGCCCCAGCCGTCGGCGGCCGAGCAGAGCGCGTCTTTGACCGTGAACCCCTGCGCGCTCGCCAGCTCGAGGACGGCGTCGGCGATGGTCTTGCCCGGCGGCTCCGCCCCGGCTCCGAACACGTCGTCGGTGTAGACCACGGGCACGATGGCGTCGACGCCCGGGGCCCGGCAGGCGAACCCGAGGGCGCGCTCCGCGGCGGCGTCCGCCACCTGTCGGTCGAGGTCCGTTCCGGCCGGCAGGTGCACCTGGAGTGCACCGCGGCTGTGACGGCCCGCGAACAGGACGACGACGAGACTCGATCTCGGAGTGCTTCCGACGAGTCCGGGGATGAGGGCGAGGAGGTCTTCGGCCGCGTTGGCCTGCACGATGTGGGTCATGGAGCCAGCCTCCGTCGAACCCGGGTCCGACTGTCCGGCAGGCGTCACGGATGTGGAGCGGATGCGGTCGCCACCGCACTGTGCAGCGCGGTCGCCGCGGAGTAGAGTGTGCTCGTCAGACTCCGCAGCACGGGGGTCGTTGCTCGAAAAAAGGGCGATAGCGCGGCCAGCACCGGCGAGACACACACGGAATCCCATCCGTCCACGTTCTCGAAGGTCTCCCATGTCCGAACACGCTTCGTCGACCGTTCCCACGTCGATCCGCTCCTCCACCGTCTCCGCCCGGGTGGCACAGGCACTCAGCCGCCATGTCTCCGAGGTGTTCGGCGTCATGGGCAACGGCAACGCGCATCTCCTCGACGCCCTCGCCGCGACCACGACCCGCTTCACCGCCATGCGCCACGAGGCCGGGGGCGTCGCCGCGGCCGACGCCTACGCCCGCGCGGGCGGCGGTCTCGCTGCCGCCACCGCGACCTACGGAGCCGGATTCACCAACACCCTGACGCCCCTCGCGGAGGCGGTGATGGCCCAGATCCCGCTGATCCTCGTCGTGGGTGACGCCCCGACCACCGGCGCCCGCCCCTGGGACGTCGACCAGTTCCAGATCGCCGCCGGGCTCGGTGCACCGACCTTCACCGTCGGTCGTGACGACGCCACCGCGATCACGCTCCGCGCCATCGAGCACGCCGTCCACCGCCGGACCGCGGTCGTGCTCGCGATCCCCTACGACCTCGCCGCCGTGGCGTCCGACGAGCCGCTGCGGGCGGACGGGACACCGCACCACCCGGCGCTCGTCCGGCCGTCCCGCGTGGAGCCCGTCGCGCGGCGCCTGGACACCGCCGCCGCCGCTCTGCGCAGCGCACACCGTCCGCTCATCCTCGCGGGGCGCGGAGCCTGGCTGGCCGACGCCGGACCCGTCCTCGGCGAGCTCGCCGAGCGGCTCGACGCCCACACCGCGACCACGGCGCTCGGACGCGGGCTCTTCGGTTCCAGCCCCCGTGATCTCGGGGTGGCCGGCGGCTTCGCGACGGAGCACGCCGCGAGGCGCATCGCCGAAGCGGACGTCGTGCTCGTCGTCGGCGCCGGCCTCAACCAGTTCACGATGCGGTTCGGCGAGGCCTTCTCCCCCGATGCGCACATCATCCAGGTCGACCTCGCCGACGCCCCGACGAACGCCAGGGTCGACGAGCTCATCCACGGTGACGCGGCCCTCGCAGCCGCAGGTCTCCTGGAACGGCTCGCTGACGGCGCGGGGTCCGGATGGGTCGCGTCGGACGGTACCGCCCGCCCCGCACCGCACCTCGACCGCGACCTGGGCGGCGGTTCGAGCGGCGACGGACGGTGCGCCGACGGGCGCCTCGACCCACGAAGCCTCGCGCACCGACTGGACGAGCTGCTCCCGGCCGACCGAACGGTCGTGCAGGACGGCGGCCACTTCATCGGCTGGGCGCCGATGTACTTCGACATCCCCTCGCCCGACCGCCTCATCATGGTCGGGACGGCGTACCAGTCGATCGGACTCGGGTTCCCGAGCGCCGTCGGTGCTGCCGCGGCCGGGCACACGGGCACCACCGTCCTCTGCACGGGCGACGGCGGCGGCCTCATGGCGCTCCCCGACCTCGACACCGTCATCCGCACGGTGCCGAGCGGCGTGATCGTGGTCTTCAACGACGCCGCCTACGGAGCCGAGGTCCACCAGTACGGCTCGCGTGGACTCGACCAGACCCCGATGCTCATCGACGAGGTCGACTTCGCCGCCCTCGCGCGGGCCTTGGGGGCCAGGGCGTGACGATCGACACGCTCGCGGACCTCGACGGACTCACCGACTGGGTCCACGCCGGGGCGCAGGGCGTCCTCCTGCTCGACTGCCGCATCTCCACGAGCGTCGTCGCCCCGTACCTCTCCGAGATGATGCAGCAGGGACCACGGCCGGTCGCCGTCGACTGAGCCTGCGCGGCGCCACCGCGGGTATCGTTGACGGGTGCTTCCTCAGCCTGCCCCGACCGCACCCACCTACGTCATGTCGACGGACGGCATCCGGATCGCGACGTACCTCCACGAGCCGGCTCCGGGCTCAGGCGACCTCGGCACGATCGTCGCGGTGCACGGCTTCGCCTCGAGCGCCGGACTCAACTGGGACCTCGCCGGGTGGACACGCACGCTGACGCGCGCCGGGTACCGCCTGCTGACCCTCGACCAACGCGGTCATGGAGCCTCGGACAAACCGACGGATCCGACCGCATACCGACTCGACATCCTCGTCGACGACGTCCTGTCCGTCCTCGACGGCTACGGCGTCGACGAGCCGCACTATCTCGGGTACTCGCTGGGTTCCCGGGTGGGTTGGCGGTTGGGTGTCCGGCACCCCGACCGCGTGCGCTCCCTCAGCCTCGGCGGTCTCCCCGAGGGCGACTCGCTCCGCGACTTCGACCTGGAGGCGGCCCGTCACCACGTGAGGACCGGCACGACGATCACCCACGCCCTCACCGACACGTACGTGACGATGGCCGAGGGCGTCCAGGGCAACGACGTCGAGGCGCTCATCGCCCTGGTGGACGGCCTCCGCGGAGGACCGCAGCCGAGCACGGCCGAGGTGCCGCCGCTGCCGATGCTGCTCGTGACCGGAGACGACGACGCGGTCGCCGCCGGGAGTCGGCGGCTCGCCGAAGCCGCCGGCGCCCGGTACGTGGGGCTGCCCGGCCGCGAGCATTTCAACGCGGTCTCGTCGCGGGCGTTCAAGGACGCCGTGCTGGCGTTCCTCGCCGAGCAGGGGTAGCCGGTCGCGTCCGCCTCGGTCAGGCCGCGTGCCGGTGCTCGACCCGACCCTTCGCGAGCTTCGACGGCCACCAGATGGCGCTCCCGATGTCGTGGCTGAGGGCTGGGACGAGCAGCGTTCGGACGATGATCGTGTCGAGGAGGACCCCGAACGCCACGATGAAGGCGATCTGCGCGAGGAACAGGATCGGGATGACGCCCAGCGCCGCGAACGTGGCCGCGAGCACGAGTCCGGCCGAGGTGATCACGCCACCCGTGATCGCCAGCCCCCGCAGCACGCCGGCCCTCGTTCCGACCCGCAGCGACTCCTCGCGGACCCTCGTCATGAGGAAGATGTTGTAGTCGATCCCGAGCGCCACGAGGAAGACGAAGCCGTAGAGCGGCACACTCGGGTCCGCGCCCGGGAATCCGAGCACGTGGTTGAACACGAGCGCGGAGACCCCGAGGGCCGCCCCGAAGGACACCACCACGCTGAGGATCAGCAGGACCGGGGCGAGCACCGAGCGGAGCAGCAGCATGAGGATGAGGAGGATGACGGCGAGCACCACGGGGATGATGAGGTTCCGGTCGTGGATGGACGCGTCGTTCGAGTCGATGGCGGTCGCCGTGACGCCGCCGACCGGTGTGTGGGTGCCGACCTCGGCGTCGAGGGTCGAGCGCAGCTGTCGAACGCTCTCCTCCGCCGTCGTCGAGTCCGGTGCCGCGTCGAGCGTCGCCTGGAGCAGGATGCGGCCGTCGTCGACCGTCGGTTCGGCGGATGCCACCGGGGTCCCCGGGGGTCCCGCGGCGGGAGCCGTGAACACCGCCTCCCCGTCGCTCACCGTCGCATCCGCGGTGCCGGTCGCTGAGTCGCTCGACAGCACCTGGACGCTGTCGAGACCGTCCGTCTCCTCGAGGATGCCGATGACCTGCGCGGCATCACCCTCCTGCGTGAGGACGTACACGGGGCTCGCCGAGCCGGCCGGGAAGTGCTCACCGAGGGCGGCCTGACCGTCACGGGCCTCGGACGTGCCGAGGATGAGGTCGCTCTGGGCGACACCGTCCGCCTTGAGCTGGAAGACCCCGAGGCTCGCGACCAGGAGGAGCAGGGTGCTCCCGATCCAGACGACGCGGGCGTGGCGGGAGATGAGGCGGGCGATCCCACCCCACAGACCGGTGGTCGGCACGGCGGTGTCATCGGTCGACGAGGCGCGCACGCGGTGCTCGCTCCCGACCTTCGGGCGCAGCGGCCAGAACGAGGTGCGACCGCAGGCCAGCAGGAGCGCGGGCAGGAAGGTGAGCGCCGCGAGGACCGAGAAGACGATCCCGATCGAGGCGACCGGCCCGAGCGCCTTGTTCGAGTTCAGGTCGCTGAGCAGCAGGCAGAGCAGTCCGGCGATGACGGTGCCGCCCGACGCGACGATCGGCTCGAACGATCCTCGGAGCGCAGCCCACGTCGCGTCCCACCGCCGCTCGTGGTCGCGGAGCGCCTCCCGGTACCGCGAGACGTAGAGCAGCGAGTAGTCGGTCGCCGCACCGATCACGAGGATGAAGAGGATGCCCTGGACCTGGCCGTTCAGCAGGACGACACCGGCCTTCGCGAGCCACCACACGGTGAGGAGTGCGGTGCAGAGGGCGAACAGCGAGGTGCCGAGCACGAGGAACGGGAGGACCGGCGAGCGGTACACGACGATGAGGATGAGGAAGACGGCGCCGAGCGCGGTCAGGAGGAGGATGCCGTCGATGCCGGCGAAGGCGTCGGTGAGGTCGGCGGTGAACCCTGCCGGGCCGGTGACGAAGACGTCGAGGCCGGCCGGGGCGGCTTCGGCGAGCTGCGCACGGAGGGCCTCGACGACGTCGCCGACCTCCGCGTCGCCGCTGATCGGGACGAAGACCTCGACCGCGTCGCCGTCCTCGGAGGGGATGGCCGGAGAGACGCCGTCGGCGACGCCCTCGGTGGAGGACAGGGCTGAGCGCTCGTCGTCGATCGCCGCCCGGTCCTCGTCGGTGATCCCGCCGTCGCGGACGAACAGCACGAGGGCCGGGATGTCGTCACCCTCCCGGAAGCCGTCGAGTGCCGTCTGGACCTCAGTCGCGTCCGCACTCGCGGGGAGGAAGCTCGTCTGGTCGTTGGTCGCGACCTCGCTCACCTTCCCGAAGTACGGACCGCCGACGCCGGCGGCCGTGAGCCAGAGGAGGATGAGGACCGCGGGGAGCAGGACCCGCAGCCACCGCGGCGCACCCGCACGGTCCCGCTGCTGCGTCCGGGTGTCCGCGTCCGCCTGCGTTCCGCCGTGTCGTCCGTGCGTCATGCGCGCGCCCCGTTCTCGCCCTGCTCCGAATAATATGCAGCTAGCTTACTATCTACGACGGGCGGCCGGGGACGGGGTTCAGGCGGGGACGACGACTCCCCCGGCTTCGGTGATCTCGGCGAGCGCCGCATCCCCGGCGGCCCGGTCGACGGGCGCGACGAGACCTGCGAGGACGCGGACCTGCAGGCCGTGCTCGATGGCGTCGAGCGCACTCCGGCGGACGCAGTAGTCGGTCGCGAGACCCACGACGTCGACCTCCGTGATGCCGGCATCCGTGAGGACCTCGTCGAGGCTCAGCCCCTCGGGCGTCACGCCCTCGAAGATCGAGTATCCGTGGGCGCCCTGGCCCTTGCGGATGTGGGTGTCGACGCTCTTGGTGTCGAGCGCGTGGTGGTACTCCGCACCCTCGCTCCCCGCGACGCAGTGCACCGGCCAGTTCGTCTCGTAGTCGGGCTCGCCCGTCGCGAAGTGACCGCCGTTGTCGCCCTCGGCGTCATGCCAGTCGCGTGAGGCGAACACGTGCGCGTACTCGTCCCCGTGCTCGGCCAACAGCTGCGTGACCCCCGCGGCGACGGCCTCGCCGCCGTTCACGCCGAGCGCACCGCCCTCGGTGAAGTCGTTCTGTACGTCGATGATGAAGAGCGCGCGCGCCACGATGCCTCCGGGTTGTCGTCGTCCCGCCTCGGTGGAGATGGGTTCCATCGAGGGTAACGCCGGGGAACCGGCCGGGTCAGGTGGTTGCGCCGTCGTGGTTCAGAGCCGACGTGCGCGCTCCTTGCGACGGTCGAAGAACTGGAGACCGATGTTCACACCCATGACGACGGTGCCGAGGAGCATGGACACGAGCCCGGCGATCCGGAACCCGACCGGCAGCTCCAGGAGCAGCGCGAAGACGACCCCGAGCACGATGAGCGCGGCACCCACGGAGAACAACACCAGATACTTCATGCCCCCAACGGTACCGGCTGAGCGGCGGCCCCGGGACGGGACCGCGACCTAGGCTGGAGCCATGACCCGTCTCCCCCGTCGCGCGCACCTGCTCATCGCGGCGGGCACCGCCCTCCTGCTCGCGGTCACCGCCGCCGGCTGCTCCGCCTTCCCGAGCGGTATGCGCTCCGGCGCCGAGTCGACCCCGTCGGCAGACGGCTTCCCCACGGACGTCGTCTTCGACTACCAGCTCGGTGGCGGCTACGAGCCGGCGGCCGGCGTGGGCGGCGTCGCGCGCGACAGCACCGACTCCCCCGACCCCGACCGGTACTCCATCTGCTACGTCAACGGGTTCCAGAGCCAGCCGGCCGATCGCGAGGCCTGGCTGGCCGAGCCGGACCTCGTCCTCACCGACGACGCCGGTGAACCGGTCATCGACGAGAACTGGCCCGACGAACTCATCTTCGACCTCTCCACCGACGACCGTCGCGCGCGCATCGCCGAGCGGGTCGGTGCGAGCATCACCCGCTGCGCTGAGGCCGGCTTCGACGCCGTCGAGATCGACAACCTCGACTCGTACACCCGGTCGGACGGTCGACTCACCGTGGGGGACGCGATCGCCCTCGCCACCCGGTACGCCGACCTCGCCCACGACGCGAGCCTCCTCATCGGGCAGAAGAACGCCGCCGAGCTGGGTACGCGAGGCCGGGACGACGTCGGGTTCGACTTCGCCGTCGCGGAGGAGTGCCATCGCTTCAACGAGTGCGCCACCTACTCCGAGGTGTACGGAGACGCCGTGCTGGACATCGAGTACACCGACGACCTGCGCGGCACCTTCGACGAGGTGTGCGCCGATCCGCAGGTCCCGTTCTCCACGATCCTGCGCGACCGCGACCTCCGGACGGCCGACAACCCCGCCCACGTCTTCGACGCCTGCGCTCGGTAGGCAGCGGCAGGAGATCCGGTCCGGGGCAGGAGGTTCCACGGCGACGCGTCCTGTTGCGGGGTGGACCCCCGGCGCCCAGGCATCTCCAGCAGGTGTCGGTAGCGTGGAGGCATGATCCGGACCCACGACGCATGAACCTGGAGCAATTGGAGGCGGTCGTCGCGGTCGTCGACTACGGCTCGTACGCCGCAGCGGCCGACGTCCTCCGGATCTCGCAGCCCTCGCTCACGAGACGCATCCAACGCTGCGAGACCGACCTCGGGCTCGCGCTCTTCACCCGGGTCGGCCGGCGCATGCAGGTCACCGATGCCGGACGGTCCGTGCTCGGTCCGGCGAGGCGGATGCTGCAGGAGGCGAACGGGCTCCGCGCGCTCGCCGACGCCCAGCAGGCGCTCACCGCCGGCACGCTCCGGATCGGCGCGCTCCCCTCGCTCGTCGCGACCCACGTCCCGGAACTCGTCGCCCGGTTCCACGCCGCGCACCCCGACGTCCGCATCGAGGTCACGGGCGCCGTCGACTCCGCCGAACTGCTCGAAGCCGTCGACCTCGGGCGCATCGACCTCGGCGTGGCCGATGTGGCCACCGCCGGCCCCGGCGTCGAGGTGCGGCTCCTGGAGGAACAGCGGTTCGCGATCGTCCTCCCCGGCCTGAGGACCGTCGCCGAGCGCGAGGCCGAGCACGTGCCGCCGACCATCACCGGCGACGAGCTGGCTGCGCACACCCTGGTGACCCTGCCGCGCGGGACGTCGATGCGCGCCGTGACCGACGAGGCCTACGCCCGCTTCGGCGTGCAGCCACCGCGGGTCATCGTGACCACCCAGCGCGACGCGCTCACGCGGTTCGCGACCGCCGGCGTCGGACTGACCGTGGTCCCCGAGCGGCTCGCCGACTGGGCGGCGGCGAACGGCGCCCGGGTCCGCCGGTTCCCGACACCGGTCACGAGGAGCATCGGCCTGCTCGTGCGCCACGACAGCGTCGGGACACCCGCCGTGAGTGCCTTCCTCCGATTGGCAGAGCTCGTCCCAGCCGGGGATTGACGACGCCCTGCGTCAGCCGCAGAGGTCCGCGGCGGCGTTGCGGGACTCGACCTCGACGGGCGCGGGCGCGGCAGGCGGGGTCAGTGCGGCGAAGTCGTCGCCGATGACGAGCACGACGTCCTCATCGTCCGGCCCCGGTTCGCCGCTCACGACGACCGTGATCCCCAGCTCCTGGGCGAGGGAGGCGGCCGTCGCCCGAGCCGCGTCCGAGTCGCGCGCGAGCAGGACCGTGACCGGGGTGTCCGTCTCCGCGTCGCCGATCGACGCGACGGTGTAACCGAGGGCGGTCAATCGATCGGCCGTCGCCGTCGCGACCCCGTTCGTCTGCGAGCCGTTGAGGACGCTGACCGCCTCGACCCGCACCGGTTCGACGGGGGCGACCGGCTCGGCGGGGGACGCATCACCGGTTCCCGCGATCGGCACCGGGACATCGGTGGCGAGGCTCGAGAAGACGATCGCGGCGTCATCGCTCGGGACGACCCGGTTGGCGTCCGACGGCGCCTCGGTCCAGGGCATCGTCAGGAAGGTGATGGCCGACGCCGGCACCTGCGCGACCCGGTGGGCGAGCGAGGTCAGGCTCGCGAGGTCGCCGAGCGCGGTGTCGACGGTGAGCGAGGAGGTGACCGCGTCCAGGAAGCGGATGAGCCGGTCCGGCCGGGTGAGCACCTCGGCACTCAGCGCCCGCTGCACGATCGCGGACATCACCATCTGCTGGTTGCCGAGGCGCGAGATGTCGCTGCCGTCACCCACCGCGTGCCGGGTGCGGGCGAGCGCGAGCGCCTGCGTCCCGTCGATGACCTGCGCTCCGGCGGGCAGCGCGAGGTTCGAATAGGGGTCCTCCATGTCCGCCGGCAGACACACCGCCAGCCCGTCCATGCCGTTGACGATCGTCTGGAAGCCGCTGAAGTCGAGCTCGACGAAGTGGTCGATCGGCACACCGGTCATCGCCTGCACCGCGGCGACCGAGCAGGCGGCACCGGAGTTCAACGCCGCGTTGACCATGCCGTAGTCGTCGGGCGTCCCCCGCCCGGTGTCCGTGCACATCGACAGGTCGGTCAGCGTGTCACGCGGGATCTGCATCGCGTCGATCCGGGTGTTGCCCTCGGAGACGTGCACGAGCACCATCGCGTCACTGCGCTTGGTGCCGGTGTCCTCTCCGTAGTCGCCGACCGCGAGGTCACGACTGTCGGAGCCGAGGAGGAGGACGTTGATCGCCGGGTCCGGTGCGCCCGGCGGCGCGGGCTCGGTCGACCGTCCGGTCGGGGCGGCGATGGCCTCGGAGCTGAGGTTGCCCTGCAGCCGCAGTGCGAGCGCACCGACACCCCCGAGGAGCGCGAGCACGAGGCCGCCTGCGATGCCGACGATGAGGCGCCGACGGCGGACCCGCGCGCTCACCCCACCGCCGTGACGGCGAGCGTGAGCGGCACGTGGACGGACGGGTGCCTCGGGGAGATCGGGTCTGCGCATCGTCCCAGTGCACCAAGCGTCGAAGCGGCGGACAAGCAGCCTGCCCGGTGCGACTCATACGCGGCGCGCATGCGTCGGAGATCAGCTCACGGGCGAGGCGACCTGCGAGCCACGCAGCCCGGGCACCGCACGCTTACCGAACTGGCCGGTGACGACCAGGATGAGCGTCGTCGCTGCGAGGAGGATCCAGCCCGGCCAGCCGAGCAGGGTGCCGAACACACTGCCGGTGTCCTGCATCGACGTCGGGCTGGCGAACAGCAGCAGTGCCCCGACGGCGGCGTTCACCGCGCCGTGGGCGATCACCGCCGGCCAGACCGAGGCCGAGCGGAGCCGCAACCAGCCGATGAGGACGCCGAGCAGCATGCACCAGCCCAGCATCAGGAGCAGGCCGAGGACGTCGGTCCGCTGGTAGTTGTAGCCGAGGAGGATGAGCGGTGCGTGCCACACGCCCCAGATCGCCCCGGACAGCAGGAGGGCAGGCCAGGTGCCGAGCGGCAGGAGGTTCGGCAGCAACCAGCCGCGCCAGCCGAGTTCCTCCCCGAACGCGGACAGCGATGCCACCAGGACGCCGAAGGGCAGGGTGAGGAGCTGGACGAGGGCGACCGTGGTGAGCTCGTCCCGCCCGAGCTCGCCGGCGCCCGAGGCGGTCATGATGGCGGCGAGACCGGACAGGCCGACGAGGTCGAGCTCGATGAGGCCCATGGCCTGCCCGAGCAGCATGGAGCAGAACGCGAGGACGGGGAACCCGACGAGCGCCGCCGCGCAGAGCCCGAGGGTCCGGCCGAGCGGACGCAGGGGCGCGAGTCCGAGCAGCCGCGGGATGCTCCTCGGCCGGGCGACGAACAGCACCACGACGAGCGCGGCGACGGTCGGGGTGTACATCATGCCGAGGGCGATGAGCTGGAACCACGGGTTCGCGAGCCCCTCACCCGACAGCCACAGCGGTGCGGCGACGAGCCAGGCGAGGCCGACGGCGAGCACGGTGAAGACCGTGACGGCGACCCACGGGACGCTGGTGGGCAGGATCGGGGCCAGCTCGCGGTTGCGCCGGCGCTGGCGGTCCGCCTCCGACTCCGGCTGCTGCGCGAGCACGGCCCGCCCGGCGGCACCGATCACCGGAGCCGCGGCCGGTGCTGGTACCGGCGATCCGTCGGCGAGTGGCGTCCGGATCGGCCCTGGCGCGGGCTGTCCGATCGGCGCCCAGCCGCCCTCGGTCGGTGTGTCGTCCGGTCGCTGCATGTGATCCCCCGTGGTCGCGAACAGCTTCCTACGCTACGGAGCGACGGCGCGCGGCGCATCCACCGCCCGGGGGATCACGCGGTGAGGTGACAGCCGCAGGACTCCCGCAGGAGGAGCCCGACGGGGACGACGGTGCTGCGCTCGTGCTCGCCGTCCGCGTCACCGAAGCGGGCGAGCGCCCGGGTGGCGGCCAAGCGGCCCAGTCGTGCCGGGTCCTGTTCGATGACACTGACCGCCGGATCGAGCTGGTCGGCCATCGGGAAGTCACCGAAGCCGAGCGAGGCGATCCCCCGCGAGCGCAGCGCGGGGACGAGCGCCATCGTCACACGCGCGTTCGCCGAGAACAGGGCCGTCGGCGGAGAGGCGAGGGCGAGGAGACCGTCCACGACGGCGGCGGCCGGTTCGCGGTCCGTCGCGTCGAGGCTGACGAGGGCGTCGTCGACATCGATCCCGCTCTCGGCGAGCGCCGAACGGTAGCCCTCGAGTCGGCGACGGGTGCTCGGCGGGTGTGCCGAGTCGGCGATGAAGGCGACGCGGGTGTGCCCGTGCTCGAGCAGGTGCCTCGTCGCGAGGTAGGCGCCGCGGTGGTCGTCCTCGACGAAGCTGTCGGCGTCGAGCCCACCGGGGGCGCGGTCGACGAACACGATGGGGGTGTGCTCGGCCCACGGCGCGAGCCACGACTGGTCCTCCGCGACGGGCGCGAGGACGAGCCCCATGAGCTGTGAGCGGAGCAGCGAGTCGAGCACGGCACGCTCGCGCGCCGGGTCGTCGCCGATGCTCGTGACGAGGGTGGTGATGCCCGAGACCGAGCAGACCTCCTCGACGGCGCGGACGACCGCGGCGAAGAAGGGGTCGACGACGTCCGGGACCGCGACGCCCACGGAGGAGGACCGCCCGGCGCGGAAGGTGCGCGCCAGGACGTTCGGGACGTAGTTCAGCTCCCGCATGGCCGATTCGACCCGCGACCGCGTCTCCGGGAGCACGTGCGGGTCGTCGTTGAACACGCGGGAGACCGTCTTCGAGCTCACGCCGGCGAGGGACGCCACGTCCTGCATCGTGGCCATGGCTGCTCCTCGGGTGGTTCCACCTGCGTGGCGTGGTCGGATCGGGCTGGTTCGCGGGCGGCGACCGAGGACGCCGCCCGCGATCCGTCAGCGACCGGCGAGCGCGGTCTCGATGACCTGCTCGAGCTCACGGAGGCGAGGCAGTGCACGGTTCGTGAGCAGTTCCTCACGCTTCGCCGACGAGATCGAAAGGCTATCCTTCCACAGCGAACGACCGGCCATCGCGCCGCCGGCACCGTTCTCGACCGCGGTGCGGACCTGGCCGACGAAGGTCTCGTGGTCGACGCCGGCGGACAGCACGGCCCACGGCACACCGGCGGCGGCCTCGGTCACGGCTGCGGCTGCCTCGGCGGAGCCCGGGTACTGGAGCTTCAGGACCTTGGAACCGGCGGCGACGGAGATCTCCGCGGCACCGCGCACGAGCTCGGGGAAGATCTCGGCGTAGGCCTCGTCGCTCTCACCGTCGAGCTGGTAGACGAGGATCTCGACGATGAGCAGCACGCCCTCGGCGGTGCACTCCTCCACGAGGCGGGCGATCTCGTCGATGACGACCTGCTCGGCCTCGCGCTGGTCGGAGCGCAGGTAGAAGAGCATCTTGGCGGCGTCGCCACCGAGTTCGCGGACCCGGCGGGCGTCCATGCCGGGGACGTACTTCGTCCGGCGCAGACCGTTCTCGGTGTCGAAGCCCGAGGAGTCCATGCCGACGACGAGGCCGGTCGTGCGGGAGAGGGTGCGCTCGTCGACGACGAGCGGGAGGGCGACCTCCGGGTCGAGGAGGATGGCCGGCGCGTGGTTGCCGAGGAACCGGACGAGGTCGCTCTTGGCCTCGGCGAGTTCGTCACGGCTGATGCCGGCCGCGCCGTTCGGGGCGTCGGTCATGACGGCCTTCATGCCATTGCGCTGGTCGCCGGCGACGATGAGCATGCCGCCGCCCGGGGTGCTGATCGTGGCCATGGCGCGGCGTTCGAGCGTCGTCAGCTCGTTGGTCCTGGTGGCTACTGCGTTCATGAGGTGCTCCTTGTGCTTCGGATGGGGTCTGATCCCGGCAGCGGTCGCGCCGGGGAGGATCGGTCTGGGTCGTCGGGTGGTCGGTCGGTCAGGGATGTGATCGGGAGGTGGCTGGTTCGAGGAGGGCCCCGGCGAAGACGGCTGCGCCGTATGCCGTGTCCTGGGACCGGTGCGACACCTGCACGCCGGGCAGGACGGCCGCTCGGGCGCGTTGCACGGACCGCATGCCGGCCCAGCCGCCGGTGAGCAGCGCCGAGGTGGCCGGGGCGACCTCGCGGTCCATCGCCGCGATGAGCACGGCGAGTTCGTCGTTGCCGTGCCGGAGCACCGCTTCGAAGAGCTCGGCAGGTCCCGCGCCGTCGGCACGGACCGTGAGCTTGAGGACGCCGTCGTCGTTCCGGGCGCCCGCGACCGAGACGTCGCCGTCGCCGAGCAGCCCGCCCGCCGGGAGCGCCATGACCTCGTCGTCCAGGCGGTCGCGCCCTGCGCGGTCGGTCACCCCGACGAGCTGGAGGGTGCGACGCATCAGCAGGCCGGTCTTGACGCCGGCGACGAGCACCCAGGTACCCGGCACGACGTGACGGACGCAGTTGATGAACACCTCGGCGAGGCGCGCCCGGGCGGCGAACGGGAGTGGTTCGTCGAGGCGTCGCAGCAGGACCTCGGCCGTGCCCATCGAGACGTGGTACCGCTCGGCGGGGAACGAGCCGGTGGAGACGGCCGACACGAGGTGGTCGTGGCCGGCGACGGTCAGGGCCGCACCGGAGAAGACCGGCGGCACCCACGGGCCGCTCGCGGAGCCGAGCGGGGCACCGGCGTCGGTGAACGGCGGGAGGAAGGACGCGTCGACGCCGAGGTGGTCGAGCAGTTCGGGCCACGGCTCCCCCGTGTCCTGATCGAGCAGGCCGGTGCGCGACGAGAGCGAGTACTCGGCGGCCTCCTCGCCGCCGAGGGCCGCGACGAGGTACTCCGGCAGGTTGAGCCAGCGCGTTCCGGCGAGGTCGAGTCCGGCGTCGCGGAGGTGGAGGAGCTTGATGACCGAGACCTGCACGCCGAGCGGCAGGCCGGTCCGACCGGCGAACTGCTCGGCGATCTCGGCCGGGAGGGCCGCGAGCTGTTCGGCGCCGCGCGGATCGAACCAGGCGATGGCGGGCGCGACGGGCCGGCCGACGGCGTCGAGGACGATCCCGGACTCCCCCATGCCGGAGACGGCGAGCGCCCGGACCCGCGCGGCCGGCCCGAACCGGTCGACGAGTTCCGCACCGACGTGGTCGAGGAGCTCCCGGACGGTGGCGATGAGGGACGCCGCCTCCATCACGGTCGTGCCGCCTGGACCGGCGAGCCACGGGGTGGGCAGCTGGTGGATGAGGACTTCGGCGCCGTCGGCGTCGGTCACGAGGATCTTGACGCCGGTGCTGCCGAGGTCGAGGCCGGCGACGAGTCGATCCGAGGCCACGGAGGCGACGGCGGTCGAGTCGAGGTTCGCAGCAGGGTGCACGGCGGTGTCCGTTCAGGTTCCGACGTCCGTGTCGGCTTCCGACGATGACTCTATGTCATCGATGTCATGGCGAGCATACCTCGTTCATGTCATCGATGACATACCCCAGTGTGAATTCTTCGGAAACCGGGTACCGGATGGTGGCGAAGGCCGGCGGGCTCAGTCGCCGAAGTCGTCCACCGCCGGCTCGAACACGATCTCGAGGTCGACTTCGAACGACTCCCCGGGCTCCAGCATCCGACCGGCCTTCCCGCGATCCGGACCGGCGGCGTGACTCGGCCAGCAGGTGCCGGGTTCGATACCGAGGGCGTACGACCCCGCGGCCGTGCTCCGCCACACCGTGAGGAACGGCAACTGCTCCGGCCGGAACCGGACCGTGACCGTGCCGGCCTCGCCCGACAGGGTCGCGAGGGACCAGCCGTCGGGCCCGGCGACCGCGTCGAGGGCGTCGACCTGCTCGTCGGCCGCCGGCTCGGGCTCGCCGATCACCCGCCGCCAGCCACCGGCGTCCGGGCGTTCGGACCCCGCCCCGCCGGGGACGTCGGCCTCAGCCGCCACGACGGCACCGCCGTGCAGCACCGGCCAGCCGAGGTTCACGTGGTAGAGCAGGCGCACCGGCTCGGCGACGAACCCCTCGTTCCGGACGACGTCGTGCAGACGGATCCGCGCGACGCCGACCTCGGCTCGGATGCTGCGGGTCACCGTGAGGTTCTGCTGGAAGACGGCGCCCTCGCGGAGCAGGCCGTCGACGAGGAGCTCGTACCTGCCCGCCGCGGTCCATCGCCCCTCGCGGCGGGTCAGGGTCGCCGGGATGCGATGCGCCCGACCGTGCATCCCGCCGTCCGCCTCCGCGGCCACACCGACCGCGGTGAGCCCGCAGGTCGTCAGCAGACCGCCCTGCCAGCGACGGGCCCAGCTCTCGGCCTGCGGAACGGTCGTCGGCGCGACAAAGGACACGACTTCGCCGTTCCAGGAGGCCTCGCCGAGGTCGAGGAACTGGTCGACCTCGACCGTGACCTCGAGTCCGCCGAGGTGGCGCAGTTCGACCTGGCGCCGGCCCGTCGACGGCCCGTCGTCGACGCGGACCGCACGCGGAGCCCACGCCCGCTCGACGGCACCGGATCGGGCTTCGACGAAGCGTCGACGCCGGGCGCCCCACACGGCGTCGCGGTCGGCCTGGTCGTCGGGCGTCTGTTCGGGCGGCGTCGTCGTCATGGCGGGTCCTCGGGTCGGTGTGGTCGGGTCGAACGATTCGGCGGGTGGGGCCGGCTCAGAGGGCGGTGTAGCCGCCGTCAATGACGAGGCTCTGGCCCGTGAGGTACGAGGAGGCGTCGGACGCGAGCAGCAGGACGAGCCCGTGGAGGTCCTCCGGCTGCCCCATCCGGCCCGCCGGGATGTCCGCGGTCCACTCGGCGGCGAGGTCGGGGTTCGCCTCGGTGAACTCGCGGGTCATGTCCGAGAGGAAGTACCCGGGGGCGATCGCGTTGACCCGGACGCCGGAGGGTGCCCACTCGACCGCGAGTGACGACGCGAGGTGACTGACCGCCGCCTTCGAGGCGTTGTACGAAGCCTGGAACTGCGGCTGGTTCACGATGAACGCCGACATCGACGAGATGAAGACCGCTGAGGCGGGCCGACCCGCCGCGATGGCACGACGGGCGAAGGACTGCGCGGCGAAGAAGGTGCCGTCGAGGTTCACGGCGAGCACCTTCCGCCAGGTGTCCGCCGGGACGTCGACGCTGTCGCCCCAGATGGTGATGCCCGCCGCGGTCACGAGCAGCGACGGCGCGCCGAGCGCGGCCTCGGCAGCGGCGAAGGCGGCCTCGACGGCGGTGGCGTCGGTGACGTCGACCGGGTGCGCCGAGGTGCGGACGCCGTACTCGGACGCCAACCGCTCGGCCGACTCGTGGACGGTCGGCAGGAGGTCGAGCAGCGCCACCTGGACGCCCTGCGCGGCGAGCGCCGTGGCGATCGAGTAGCCGAGCCCGCGGGCCCCGCCGGTGATGACGGCCGTGCGGCCGTGGAGGTCAGAGAACATGTGCGGTCCTTCGATCGGGGCGGGCTGGTGGAGGTGTCGTCGGGCGACGCGAGTCGCTCAGATCTCCTGGTCGGTGGGCAGGATGACGAGGTCGCGGATGGTGACGTGTCGGGGTCTGGTGAGCATGAAGAGCACGGCGTCGGCGACGTCCTCGGAACGGATGCCGGTACGTGCCGCGATCTGGTCCTCCACGCCGGAGGCCCCCTCGGCGATCCCCCACAGCTCGTTGAGCACGACGCCGGGGGCGACCGCGCCCATCCGCACCCCGGATCCGACGAGGTTCCGCCGGGTGGTGTGGACGAACGACTGCATGGCGTGCTTCGTCGCGGAGTAGACGGGCTCCCAGTGGATGTCCTGGTGACCGGACACCGAGCTCGTCACCAGGACGTCGCCCGCGCCCTGCTCGACGAGGTGCGGCAGCGCTGCGCGAACCGTCGCCATCGCTCCGAGGACGTTGACGCCGACGAGTTCCTCGATCGCGGTCATCGGGGTGTCGACGACGTCACCGCCGACGTAGAGGCCCGCGTTGGCGAGGACGATGTCGAGGCGTCCGAAGGCGGCGAGCGCCAAAGCGACGGCCTGCTCGGACACGGCGGGGTCGACGAGGTCACCCGCCAGGAAGACGCTCGGTGTCGGCAGGGCGTCGGCGACGCCCGAGAGTCGCTCGGTGGAGCGTCCCACGAGCACCGTGCGCACCCCGGCACCGGCGAGCGCCTGGGCGTACGAGCGGCCGATGCCCGAGGACGCTCCGGTGATGATCGCGACCTGCCCGGTGAGGTCGATGGCGCTGGTCGACACGCTCATGTCGTGGTCCTTCCGTGCGCCGTCCCGGCGCGGTCGGTCGTGGATTCCTGCGCGGCGAGCGCGGCTCGTCGCAGCAGTTCGTCGGGTCTCGTGTCGATGCGGGCGACGGCCTCGTCGCTCAGGTACACCGGCCCGCCGGCGGTGAGTGCTCCGAGGAGCACCTGGGCGACCTTCACGGCCATCTCGGTGATCCGGAGGACCTCGGCCGCACTCGATCCGAGGGCGAACATCCCGTGGTTCTGGAGGTAGACGACCTTCGGCGCCCGGCCGGTCGTGGCGAGCTGCTCGCGCAGCATGCGGCGGACCGTGCGGGCGAGCTCGAGCCCGGGGTCGACGTAGGGCACGAGCAGCGGATCGGTGCCGAGGACCACGATCTGGTCGGGGAAGAGGGAACCGCGGGTCAGGGCGTCGGCCGACGGCGAGCAGAGCAGCGCGTTGACCGGTACGGGATGGGTGTGGCCGACCGCGATGACGCCTGGCAGGTCGAGGCAGACGGCGTGGAGGATCGCCTCCACCGAGGGGCGCCGACCGTTGCCGGCGAGTGCCGCGGCATCGAACAGCGCGGCCACCTCGGCGTCCCCGCCCGTGTGGGAGTCGACGAGGTCGAGCACCGGTCCGATCTCGAGACGGACCGCGTCGTCGGCGGTCGCCACGGCCATGGACGCGCCGCTCGCCTTCACGAGCATCGCCGGATCACCGTCGTCTGGCAGGAGCAGGGAGGTGTTGCCCTCTGCCAGCAGGGCCCACGCCCGATCGGGGCGGCCGAGGTCGCGCGAGAAGGCGACGAAGCGGTCGAGGAGGTCCGTCTCGATCTCCGGCTGGTCGATGCGGTCGGTCATATCGGTGTCCGCTCATGGTCGTGGTCGTCGTGATCGTCCTGGCCGTGCCGGTAGACCGCGTCGAGTGACGGCGCGTGACCGGCCGCGACGAGTTGCACGGCCAGATTGCCGAGCGCCGAAGCCTCCGCAGGACCGGCGGTGACCGGAAGACCGGTCCGTGCCGCCGTGCGGGCGCACAGGAGCCGGTTGCGCGATCCGCCGCCGACGATGCGGACCGAGCGGATCGCCACCCCGGTGATCGCCTCGCAGGCCCGGACCGTCTCGGCGTAGGCGACCGCGAGACTTTCGACGACGCTGCGCACGGTGTCACCCCGTCCGCCCGGTGGACGCTGTCCGGTCTCCCGGCACAGCGTCGCGATGCGTTCCGGCATGTCCCCCGGGACGAGCAGCCGTGGGTCGGCGACGTCGAACACGGCGGGCGTGACGTCCGTGGCCGCGTCCCGTTCCGTCTCCGACACGGCCGCCACGAGATCGACGAGGTCGACCGCGCTCCCGTCCTCGGCGGACCAGGCGCGGGCGCACTCCGTGAGCAGCCACATCCCCGCCAGGTTGCGGAGGAGCAGCGATGAACCGGCGACACCGGCCTCGTTCGTGAAGCCGGTGGCCCGCGCGTGCTCAGTGAGCACCGGCGCCTGCAGACATACCCCGACGAGGGACCAGCTGCCACTCGAGACGAGGAGCTCCGCGCCGTCCGGCCGGGCGAAGGCGAGCGCTGACGCGGTGTCGTGCTCCGCGACGCGGTGGACGGGGATCGGCACGCTCGACCCGAGACGCGCGGTGACCTCCGGCGTCGTCGGGCCGGCGACCGTCCCCGGTGCGACCACCGGCGGGAAGTCGAAGCCGTCGAGGCCCCATCGACGGATGAGCTCCGCCGCCCAGTCACCGGTGCCTTGATCGAGCAGCTGCGTCGTCGAGGCGATCGTGCGCTCCGCTCCGACGACGCCGGTGAGCAGCCACACCCAGAGGTCCGGGACGAGCAACACGGCCGGGCGATCGCCGTCGGCTCGGCGCGCGTCGAGCTCCTCGGCGCGGGACCGCAGCTGGTACGAGGTGTTGATGGTCTGCTCCAGCACGCCGGTCACCGCGTAGGCCGTCGCTGCGTCGACGAGCACGGCGGCGCGGGCCGGTCCATCGGCGTCGGCGCCGCGGTGATGCGGCACGGTCGGGAATGCCGTACCGGTGCCGACGCCCACGAGTGCGATGTCGACGCCCCAGCTGTCGACCCCGATCCCGTCGAGCACACCGCCCGCGGCCGCTGCGATCCGGACGGCCTCCGCGAGCCCGACGAGGGTCTCCTCGAACAGGCGCTCCGCATCCCACCGGAGTCGACCGTCCTGCGTGATCGGGCCGTTGGGGAACCGGTGCACCTCGGTGAGCGTCAAGCGGCCGTCGGCCCAGCGGCCGAGCATGACGCGACCGCTCGACGCGCCGAGGTCCACGGCGGCGTGGAAGCGTGGAACGGCCTGATCGGTCATGGCGTCGTCGCCTCCTCGCGCGGCGGCGTGGCCGGTTCGCTCAGCGGCGTCGTCGGGTCGGGGTCCTGGACGGCGGCCGGTGTGGTCAGCGCCTCGAGGGAGGTGAGGATGGTCGTCGCGCTCGACACGGCGAGCGCGCCCCAGGCGGCGGCCGACGCGACCGCTGCCGCCGGGTCGTCCTGTCCGTCCTCGCCGTGGAGTCCGACGAGGAATCCGGCCAACGAGGCGTCGCCGGCACCGGCCGTGTTCACGACCGTGGCTGCGACGTGCGCGTGCCACAGACCCGCCGCGGTGCGGAGAAGCGCCCCGTCGGCCCCCATGCTCACGTAGACGAGGTCGCAGCCGGCACGGTGCAGTTCGTCGGCGGCGGACGCGACATCGCCGATCGTCAGCAGCTCACGGCCGGTGAGCTCGGCGAGCTCGTGCGCGTTCGGCTTGAGCAGGTGGACGAGGTCGAGGTTCGCGACGGCGGTCTCGAGCGCCGCACCCGCGGTGTCGACGGCCACGCGCGCTCCCCGGTCACCCGCCTGCCGGAGCAACTGGAGGATGTCGACGAGGCCGGTGCCGCCCTGGACCGTCGGGATCGTGCCGGAGAGGACGAGCCAGTCCGCGCCGATCCGGTCGATCTCCGCGCCGGAGGTCGCGACGACGGCGGCCCAGTCCTCGGCGCGCAGCGGGATCGCCGGTTCGTTGACCTTGGTCGTCCCGGTCGCGGCGTCGAGGATGGTCGTGTTCACCCGCGTCCGACCGTCGGTCGGGACCACGGCGAGCAACGTGCGGAGTGCCGGGTCGTCGGCGAGGATCCGTCCGTCCGCACCCATCGGCACCACCGCACGGACCGGGAGCGGCGAGAGGGTGACCGCCCGCGCGACGTTGACGCCCTTGCCGCTCAGCTCGGTGGACACACCCACCGCCCGGTTGACGTCGCCGAGTCGCAGCCCGTCGACGCGGTAGGTCTGGTCGATCGCGGCCGCCGGCGTGACCGTCACGATGCCGCTCATGCGTCCGCCCCGACCGTCTCAACGCGGACGCCGGTCGCGAGGAGGGCGTCGAGGGTCGGTTCGTCGACGCCGTGGTGCACCACCGCCACGTCGAGGCGGGCGGCCGGGACGGAGGCCGCGAGGCCGTCGGCGCCGAACGTCGCCGGGTCGGCCAGGAGGATCGCCGTGGAGGCCAGCTCGACCGCCGACGCGACGACCGCCGCCTCCTCCGGCGAGGCGTGGAGCAGTCGGCCGTCCGCGGAGACACCGAGCGCCTCGACGACCGCGACGTCGAGGCGGAGGCCGGCGAGCTGCTCGCGCGCCCAGGCGCCGGTGAGGACGCCGCGCCCGTCCGCCGTCCCACCGACGAGGTGGACGACGGCCGATTCCTCGGCAGCGGCAGCGGCCAGCGCCACCGGCACCGAAGCGGTCACGATGACGGTCCCGGCGGTCGTCGCGAGGCCCCGGCGAGCGCCTCACAGGCCGAGCCCGCGCCGAGGAAGACCGCTGAGCCCGGGTCGACCAGGGTCAGCGCCCGCGCGGCGAGCGCACCGGACGCCCCGGAGTCCTGGCCCGGGTCGAGGTCGACCCGCACCGCACCGCCGTGCGCGCGTCGGAGGCGTCCGTCGAGTTCGAGGACGCGGAGGTCGCGTCGGATCGTCTCCTCGGTCACGCCGAGGTCTGCTGCGAGCACGCCGACTTCGAGCCGTCCGTCCTGGTCGAGTCGGGCGAGGATCTCCCGACGCCGGTCGTCCACCGGACTGGACGTGGCCGTCCCGCGGCCGCCGACGGAGGCGCTCATCGTTCCACACCGGCACGGTCGTCGCGTTCGGACCCCGGATCGTCGGGGCTCGGCTCCTCAGCCCGCCGTCGCCACCAGGGGCCGATTGCCTCGACGAGCTCGTCGAACGCGGTTCCGACCCCGGCCCAGTACGCGGCCGAGGCGTCCGTCGGCAGGACGGCGGGTGCGTGTCGGACGACGTCGCGCTGGGCCTGTTCCACCGACGGCAGGAGTCCGGTGGCGACCCCGGCGACGATCGCGGCGCCGAGGGCTCCGGCCTCCTCGGAGTCGACGACCGTCACGGGCGCGCGGAGGGCGTTGGCGACCAGCTGTACATAGAGCGGAGACCGCGCGAGGCCGCCGCCGAGGACGATCGGCTCGTCCCACCGGAACCGCTCGCCGAGCGCCCGGGTGTGCCAGCGGTGCATGAGCACGATGCCCTCGAGGGCTCCGCGCAGCACATGTGCCCGAGTGTGCCAGTCGCGGACGCCGGCGAGGGTGGCCGACGCTTCGGCACCGAGCGGCGAGTCCGATTGGAAGGGCAGGACGAGCGGCACCTGCTCCTCCGGAGGGAGGGCCGCGGCCTCGGCGATCAGCGCGTCGCGGCCGGTGGCGTCGGTCACGCCCAGGAGCCGGAGCGTCCAGTCGAAGGAGGGCGATGCCGTCGCCGAGGTGGACATCGCGATCCGCAGGTCCGGGGTGATCGAGAGGCGGGACTGCCACCGCGGGTCCACGTCGGGCTGGGTCGTCGTCACGCCGTTGGTGCTGAACGAGCCGGCCACGAGGGCGAGCCGCCCGGGGACGAGCGCTCCCATGCCGATCGACGAGGCCTGCACGTCGTGGAGTCCCGTGACGACCGGCGTCCCGGCGATGAGGCCCGTGGTCGCGGCGGCCTCAGGGAGCACCCGCCCGACGATCGTGCCGCTCGGGTTGATCGGCGGCAGCAGGCGGAGCAGTTCGGCGGGCAGGCCGTAGGCGTCGAGGACCTCGGCGCTCCAGGTGGCGGTCCCGACGTCCAGGAAGGAGGCGCAGGCGTCGGAGTAGTCGGTGGAGATCTCTCCGGTGAGCCGCAGGCGGACCACGTCCTTGCAGAAGAGCATCGCGTCCGCCTGCTGGACACGCTCCGGGTCGTGGCGGAGCAGCCAGCGGAGGAGGTTGCCGGCGGCGCCCGGCGTCGGCAGCTGTCCGGAGCGTTCGAGCACCACGCGCAGCCGGTCCGGGTCAGCCGCGAGTTCGGCGGCCTCGACGTGCGCCCGGGAGTCCATCGCCGTGATGGCCGGGCCGACCGGCGCTCCCGCGGCGGTCACGAGGTGCAGGCCGTCGCCGTGGCCGGTGATCCCGACGGCGGCGACCAGGGTCGGGTCGACACCCGACGTCGCCATCACCTCCGACACCGCATCGGCGACCGCGGCCCACAGGGCGTCCTGCGACCGCTCGGCGTGCCGGGCGACCGGGCGGTCGACGGGGCTCGCGCGCCGAGCGACCGCGACCGGCCGCAACCGCTCGTCGTGCAGGACGGCTTTGACGGCGGTCTGCCCGACGTCGATCCCGAGCAGGAACCGCGACCCCGACTCGTGGGGTGCGCTGTGCGGCCCGTGCTCAGCCATCGGCGGCCTTCCGTTCGTCGTCATCGTCGTCGTCGGGTGCGCCCGATCATGTTGATCTTTGCACCGATCCCACCGAATCGGAAGGGATATCGGACAGATTCGGATACGCTGGCCAGACCGGACGGAGCAGTCATGTACCCAGCAGAGCGTCACGCCGCGATACTCGCGGGCGCCCGCGACGGCGACGGTGCCCTGTCGGTCGCCGAGCTGAGCAGCCGACTCGGCGTCACACCGGAGACCATCCGGCGCGACCTCGCGGTGCTCGAGCGACAGGGGCTCATCCGCCGCCACCACGGTGGCGCGGTCCTCGCCCGGCGACCCGCGTTCGAGCCCAGCCTCCAACGACGCCGCGAGGGCGAGCGCATCGAGCGCGCCGCCGTCGCCCGCCTCGTCGTCGAGCAGCTCCCCGCGGAAGGGGTCGTCCTGCTCGACTCCGGTGCGATGACCCTCGAGGTCGCGGCGCTCCTCCCCCACGCCAGCCGACTCCTCGTGGTGACGAACAGCCTGCCGATCGTCGCTCTGCTCGGTGGCCGGCCGCGCCTCACCGTGCTCGCCCTGCCCGGGCGGGTCCGCGCCGTCACGCAGGCGACCGTCGGCGCGTGGACCGTCGAACGGCTGTCCGGACTCCACGCCGACGTCGCCGTCCTCGGCGCCAACGGGGTGGGGCTCGCCTCGGGCGCCACGACGACGCTGCCGGAGGAGGCCGAGGTGAAGCGGGCGATGCTCGGCATCTCCCGCCGACGCATCCTCGCCGTCACCGCCGCGAAGTTCGGCACCACCTCGTTCCACCGGGCCGCGCGGCTCGACGAGTTCGACCAGATCGTGACCGACGACGGGCTCGACCCGGACACCGTCGACGCGCTCGCCGAGAGCGGTCCCGAGCTGCTGCTGGCCACCACCTGACCATCCACACCGGCACCGGGTCGATCATCCCGCGTGCACCCCGAGAGGAACCACCATGACGCTCGTCTCCACCGCCGCGCTCCTCGACGCACAGCGCGCCGTGCTCGCCTTCAACGTCATCCAGCTCGAACACGGCGAGGCGATCCTCCGGGGCGCGGAGCTCGCGGGGCGAGGCGTCATCCTGCAGGTGTCCGAGAACGCGGCGAGGTACCACGGCGGCCTCGCGCCGATCGGGCTCGCGAGCCTGGAGCTCGCCCGCGAGGCCGGCATCGCGACCGCCGTGCACCTCGACCACGCCGAGGACGAGACGCTCGTCGAGGAGGCGGTCCGGCTCGGATTCACCTCGGTCATGTTCGATGCAGCCACCCTCCCCGACGAGGAGAACCGCGAACGCACCGCAGCGGTCGCCCGGGCGGCTCAGGCGCAGGGCGTGTGGGTCGAGGCCGAACTGGGGGCGATCGGCGGGAAGGGCGGCGCACACACGCCCGGCGTCCGGACCGACCCCGGTGAAGCCGTGGCATTCGTCGCCGGCACCGGCGTCGACGGCCTCGCGGTCGCGGTCGGCAGCTCGCACGCGATGACGTCGCGGAGCGCGACCCTCGACTTCGGCCTCATCCGCGAACTCGCTGCAGCCGTCCCGGTGCCACTCGTCCTGCACGGTTCGAGCGGCGTGAGCGACGAGGACCTCGTGCGGGCGGTGGACGCGGGCATGCGCAAGATCAACATCTCGACCCACATCAACGGCGTCTTCACCCGAGCCGTCCGTGAGCGCCTCGACGCGGACCCGTCACTCGTCGACCCGCGGAAGTACCTCGGCCCGGCGCGCGACGCCGTCGCCGCCGAGGTCGCGCGGCTCCTCACCCTCGTCGCATAGGACTCGTCGCCGACCCGACCGTCAGTCGATCGAGTCGTTCACAACCAGTGGACGATGTCCGGGTCCAGGCAGACCCCGCCGAGGCCCTCGGTGGTGGTGACGCCGTCCGCGAACCGGATCACCACGGCCCGTCCCTCCATCCGCACGTACTCGGCCCGGAGCCCGAGTCGGAACGGGACGTCGGTCGACGCGGCGGCCGCACGGCTCGCGCGTTCGGGGACCGTGATGACCAGGCGGTGGGCTCGCCCCGCTGCATCGACGACCTCGGCCTCGATCCGTCGCGGAGCATCGTCGGACAGCCGGCGCACCGCGGTCGCCGCGACGATCACCTGGGTCATGTCGCGATTCTCGCACCCCATGGAGGGTGGCGTCGAGGCGAAGCGGACCGGACGCAGCGCGACGGCGCCGGAGCTCGAAGCTCCGACGCCGTCGCGGTCTGGTGATGCGGGGTGGCCAGCAGGCCTAGCCGCACTTGGACTGGTAGACGGCATCCTTCGCGTCGCCGTCGACGTTGTCCTTCGTGATGATGGTGAAGCCGGTCTCGATCTTGGTCTCGACCTTGTCACCGTTCAGTGCGGCGATCGCCTGGGCGACGCCGTCCTTGCCGATGGTGGCCGGCTCCTGAGCGACGAGCGCCTGGACGGTGCCCTCCTTCAGCTGCTTGACCTGGGCGGGACCCGCGTCGAACCCGACGATGGTGACCGAGTCCTCCTTGCCGGCCTGCTTGACACCGGTCGCGGAACCTTCGGCCGCGAACAGGTTCGCTGCGAAGATGCCCACGATGTCGGGGTCCTTCTGGAGCGCCGCAGTCACGATCTCGGCAGCCGTGGACGGCTCGTTGTGGCTGTACTGCACGCCGAGGTCGGTGAACTTGTCATCGCCCTTGACCGCTTCCTGGAAGCCCTCGGCACGGGCGTCCGTGGTCGAGATGCCGGGGTCGACCGAGACCACGAGGACCTTGCCGCCCTCGGGGTGCGCTTCCTTGATCGCGTCGAACGCCGCAGCGCCGCCGCCCTTGTTGTCGCTGGAGATCTGCGAGACCGCGAACGACGGGTCGTCGACGGTGGTGTCGACGAGGACGACCTTGATGCCCGCGTCGGCCGCAGCCTTCAGCGGGGCCTCCATGGCCTTCACGTCGGTCGGGGCGACGAGGATCGCGTCCGGCTTCGAGGCGACGACCGAGTCGACGAGCGGCTTCTGCAGCGTCGGGTCGAACTTCTCCGGACCCTGGGTCGTGACCGTCGCGCCGGCATCCTTCGCCGCCGATTCGATACCGCACTGCATCGAGATGTAGAACTCGTCGCCTGCGACGCCCTGGATGAACGCGATCTTGTAGCCGTCGGAACCTGCTCCTGCGCTGCTGCCGCCCGAGCTCGCGCCACCGGAACACCCGGTGAGCATGAGGCCTGCCGACGCGCCGAGCGCGAGGACTCCGAGAACTGACTTCTTCCACTTCATTGTGATTACCCGTTTCTCTTGAACTGCTGGACTACTGGGATGGTGCGGGGGGGTGTTGATCTGTGTAAGGGGTTATTTCTTCTTCCTGCTGACGAGGGCTCGCCAGAAGCTCGTGGATCCACCGCGGGCTGCGGAGGAACGGCGGACCTGGTCGACGTAGACGGCCAGGATGAGGACGGCGCCGACCGCGACCTGCTGCCAGAAGGGCTGCACGCCGGTGATGACGAAGCCGTTCTGGAGGACGGCGGGGATGAACAGACCGACGACGGTGCCGAAGATCGTCCCGTAGCCACCGAAGAGCGAGGTGCCACCGATGACGACCGCGGCGATGACGTTCAGGTTCGTCTGCGACTGACCGGCGATCGCGGTGGTGCCGAACTGCGACAGCGACAGGATGCCGGCGAGACCCGCGAGGCCTCCGGAGATCGCGTAGATGCGGATGAGGTGACGGTCGACCTTCACGCCGACGCGTCGTGCCGCCTCCTCGCTCGATCCGACCGCGTAGGTGTACAGCCCGAACTTCGTCTTGTGGAGGACGAGCGCACCGATGATGACGACGACGAGGGCGATGACCGAGATGATCGGGACTGCGCCGAAGATGTTGCCGTACCCGATGGAGTCGGTGAGGACCGACGGCACCTCGCGGATGTCGACACCGCCGGTGAGGATCTGGGCGAGGCCGAGCGCCATGCCGAGGCTACCGAGGGTGACGATCAGCGGCGGCACCTTCGCCTTGGAGATGAGGATGCCGTTGAACGTGCCCCAGAGGATGCCGACGCCGATCGACACGATGATGCCGACGATCGCGGTCCCCCAGTCGTCGCCGCCCATGGCCCGCATCGTCGTCGCGGACACGACGCCCGAGAAGACGAGGACGGAACCGATCGAGAGGTCGATGCCGGAGGTGATGATGACGTAGGTCATGCCGACGCCGAGCACCGCGAGGATCGAGGCGTTCTGCACGACGAGCCGCAGGTTGGACAGCTGCGCGAACGTGTCGGGTGCGATCGCGGAGAAGATCGCGATGACGACGAGGAGGACGATGAAGATCTGGAAGGCCTGGGCCTTGAAGAGCTTCCTGATCGGGGTCTCCCGATCCTTGGCCGTCTCGATGGCGGTCGTCTCCGGCCCCATCTCGGCCTGCTTCACCGCGCTCATGCGACGTTCCTCGTGCTGGCACCGGTCATGAGACCGACGAGTTCTTCCATGTTCGTGTCCTTCGTGTCGACCGTCGCCGCGCGGTGGCCGAGCCGCAGCACCTGCACGCGGTCGGACACCTCCATGACGTGCGGCATCGAGTGGCTGATGAAGACGACCGCGATGCCCTTGTCGCGCACCCGGCGGATCGTCTCGAGCACGTTCTTCGTCTGGCGGACGCCGAGGGCGGCCGTCGGTTCGTCGAGGAAGACGACCTTGTTGGCCCAGTGCACCGCGCGGGCGATGGCGATCGCCTGGCGCTGCCCACCGGACATCGCGCCCACCGGGTCGGTGAGCGAGCGGACGGTCGCGCCGAGTTCGTCGAAGGCGTGACGCGACTGCTTGCTCATCTCCTTGACGTTCATGAGGCCGAGCAGCCCGCCGAGGCCCGGCCGCATGATCTCGCGGCCGAGGTAGACGTTCTGGACGGGGTCGAGGTGGGGCGCGAGGGCGAGGTCCTGGTAGACCGTCTCGATGCCGAGCGCACTCGACTGCATGGGCGAGGTGAGGGTGATCGGTTCGCCTTCGAACTTGATCACGCCACTGTCGACCGCGAGGTTGCCGGAGAGTGCCTTGACCAGGGTGGACTTGCCCGCGCCGTTGTCGCCGATGAGGGCGGTGACCTCGCCGGGGTAGACCTCGAAGTCCGCTTCGTCGAGGGCGCGGACGTGCCCGAACTGCCGGGTGAGGCCTCTGGCCTCCAAGACGGGAGTCGTCATGTCGTTCTCGTTCCTTTCCAGCCGGTCCCGGTGGACGGGTCCGGCGTGTGGTGGCTGTCGTACCGCCGTTCGGGGCGGTGGTGTGTGGTGAGCTGCTGCGTGATCGTGGGTCCTGCGTCGAGGGGTGGCGTCATCGGATGCCTCCCGATGCGAGGGTCGCCGGCCAGCCCACACCGGGGCCGGCGGCGAGCACGGTGCCGGAACCGCTGACGGTCCAGGGCCCGAACCCGGCCGGCACGGCGAAGACCTCTCCGGCGGAGAACTCGACGGCCTCGGCGCCGGTCTCAGGGACCAGTGCGCCTGCGCCGGTGAGCGCGAGGGCGACCGAGAAGCCGGCGTCCACGGGTGCGCTGCCGTCGGTGCCGGGCGCCACGGCGAAGAGCTGGAAGTAGGGGTCGGCGGCCGCGGGCAACAGCGACACCGGCGCGTCCGTGCGGGCGTCGAGGTCGTGCAGCACGACGAGGTGTTCGATCTCGGACTGCGGGAGTGCCTTCGTCGACACCGCGCCCATCACGGTCTCGAATCCGAGGCCGAGATGGGACTCGTCGCGGGTCGAGGTCGTGACCGACCACTCGAGGAGGATGGAGAGGTCGGTCGGTTCCTGTACCTCCGCGAGGAAGATGCCGCCGTCGATCGCGTGGGCCGTTCCGGCCGGGACGAGGATGCCCATGCCGCGCTCGACGACGATCCGGTTCATGTGCGAGAGCATCCACTCGCTGTCCTGGGCGTCGCGACGGCGGTCGAGCTCGTCGGGGTCGACGTCCTCGCTCCATCCGAGGTGGACGGCCGATCCGGGCTCGGCGTCGAGGATGAACCAGGCCTCCGTCTTGCCGTAGACGCAGTCGAGGTGGGAGGCGGCGAACGCCCGGTCCGGGTGGACGTGCACGGGGAGGCGCTGACGGGCGTCGAGCAGCTTGACGAGGATGCCGGTGTCGGCGGCGTCGGTGCCGTGGTCCTGTCCCGCCCCGGTCCACTGCTCCGGGTCGGCCGCGACGAGGTCGCGGAGGAGGACGCCGTCGACGGTGCGGGCGAGGCCGATGGCGCCGCCGGGTTCCTGGTCGGCGCGGCTCACGGTCGCTCCGAGCCACTCCTCCGGCTGGAACTCGCTCTGCTGCTCGATGCCGCGCAGGCTGGCGATGCGGTCGCCGCCGCGGTAGAAGTGCTCGATGAGGTTCGGCGCGAGTCGCGTCGGCTGGGCGAGCCTCGTGGGCTGGGTCGTGCTCATGCTGCTGGTCCTCCGACCATGCTCGTGGTGGACGCGGTGCGCGCGTCCACGGTGTGACGCTGTGCCGGGCCGGGGATCTCTCCGGAACCACGCGACACCAGGGAGGTCGGGACGACCCACTCGCGCGGTTCGTCGGCCGGTGATTCGCGCAGTTCGAGGAGTCGCTCGATCGCGGCGGTACCGATGACGAACGGATCCTGGTTGATGCAGCTGACGGCCGGTCGCAGGACGTCGGCGAGGGTGAAGTCGCCGAACGCGATGTGCGCCGTCCCCTCCCGCCCGATGCGGTGCAGGGAGGTCGTCAGACCGATCGCCGCCTTCGCGTTCGACGCGAAGAACGCGGTGGGCGGGTCGTCGAGTCCGAGCAGGCGCTCCGTCTCGGCGGCGTAGTCGAGCGAGCCGTCGATGGTCCAGGAGACGAGCGACGGGTCGAGGTCGATGCCGGCCTCGGCGAGGACGTCGGTGTAGCCCTGGTAGCGCCGACGAATGGTGAGGAAGCGTTCGTCCCGGTCGTAGAAGGCGATGCGGGTGTGGCCGAGCTCGACGAACTGGCGGATCGCGAGCTGGGTGGCGGCGTAGTCGTCGACCACGACGCTGTCGAAGGCGGCGAGCGGACGGTCGACGGCCACGACGGGCGTCACGTTCCGGAACGCCTCGAGGTAGGGCAGCTCCGCGGCGACCGGGGCGATGATGACGCCGGCGACCTGGTGGCCGGCGATGAACCCGGTGAGCTGGTCACGCTCGCGCCCCTCGTCGAGCCCGGTGCTCGCGACGAGGACGCTGAGGCCCTCCTTGAGCGCGCGGGCCTCGATGGCGCTCACGAGCGAGGCGAAGAACGGGTCGGCGAGCGAGTCGATGAGGACACCGATCGCGCCGCCGGTGCCGGACTTCAGGGAGCGGGCGGCCGTGTTGGGCACGTACCCGAGGCGATCGATCGCCTCGAGCACGCGGCTTCGGGTCTCGGGGTGCACGGACGCTTCGCCGTTCACCACCCGCGAGACGGTCTTGATGCTGACGCCGGACTGCGCAGCCACATCCTTGATCCCGGGCGGCCGCATCAGCGGGTCCCCCTGACGGGAAGCGGAACGGGTCGGACGTCGCAGCCGGTCCGGAGCGACGGGACGTGCGCACGTGTCCGGATCGGACTGGTCGCGGTGTTCGCGGGGTTGCAGGTGCCCATGGGCTCCACCTCCTGACAGCGTTGTCATCGGTCGGGGTGGTGCAGCTGCAGAACCCCGTCGTTCCTTCGTGCGCCTATACTGACCGCAGATCGACAACGTTGTCAAGCAACGTTGTCTGAAAGGGATCAAATTCATTTGGAACTCGCATCGAAGAGGCGTTCAGACCCCTCGGATGCGGGTCGCCACCCGGGAATCATCGAGGAGTCAGCGTGATCGTCGTCGTCGCAGGAGCAGCCGGAAGCGGCAAGACCACCCTCGGACGTGAGCTCGCCAGGGCCCTCCGACTCCCGCTCCTCGACCTCGACACCATCACCAATCCGTTGCTCGACGGTCTCGGTGCGGTGACCGATCCCGACGGCGCCGAACCGCTCCACTGGAACGACGCGAAGCTGCGCCCGACCATGCGCCCGGCACGGTACGCGGCCCTGCGAGCGGTCCTCGCCGACCAACGCGACAGTGGTGTTGGCGCGGTGCTCGTCGCACCCTTCACCGCGGAGCTGCGTGGCGGCGCCGAATGGGACGCGCTCGTCGAGGCGGCCGGGGTCGTCCCGAAGGTCGTCTGGCTGCACGCCGATGCCGCCACGCTCGCAGCCCGCCGGGCCGAACGCGGTGCCGAGCGGGACACGCACATCGTGGATCCGTCGACCGACACCCCACCCGCCATCGAGCACCTGTCGATCGAAGCGGCGTTGTCCACCTCGCAGCAGCTCGCCGCCGTCCAACGTGCGCTCGGCCTCGGACGGACCATCAAGGCCTCCGCACCGATCTTCGACCAGGTCTTCGCTGCCGGGCTCTTCGACCTCGACGGGACCCTCATCGACTCGACGCCGGCCGTGAACCGGTCGTGGGCGCAGCTCGCTCGCGAGTACGGCCTCGAGGGCGACCTGCTCGCCGCGGGACACGGCCAGCCCGCTGCCCAGCTGCTCGCCGCGATCTTCCCGCCCGAGCAGGTCGCCGGAGCACTCGCGCGGATCATCGAGATCGAGGCCGACGAGGTCGCCGACGTCATCGCGCTCCCGGGGCGGCGGAGGCGCTGGCGGCGCTGGGTGACGACGCGAAGGCGATCGTCACGAGTGGCACGAGACTCATCGCCGGCAACCGGATCGCCGCCGCCGGGCTCGTGCGGCCCGAGGTCGTCGTGACCTTCGACGACGTCACGAAGGGCAAGCCGGACCCCGAACCGTTCCTGCTCGGCCGCACCCGGCTGGGCATGGAGTCGCAGCCGTGCGTCGTGTTCGAGGACGCACCGGCCGGGCTCGCCGCAGCGCGCGCCGCCGGCTGCTGGACGGTCGGCATCGCTGGGACGCACGAGGCGCACGAACTCGATGCGGACCTCGTGATCGACGGCCTCTTCCAGCTCCGGCTCGAGCCGGTCGCCGAGGGTGGGTTCCGTCTCGTCCCGGCGTCGCTCGGCTGAGCGGCACCCCGATCCCGGCGCCTGTCGACGGGCCTCCGGACACGTCCTCGATCGCGACGACTCCCCCGCGCCGACGGTTCGTTCTCCACCGCCGCTTCGGGTAGTTGCAATGCGCTCCGTTGTCTTGCATCTGAAATAACACTGCTAACATATCGACCGCCATGTCGACCCTCAGTGCCACCGCCTCCCGCCGCTTCCTCCGCCCGATCTCCGCACTGGTCCTAGCCGTAGTCTGGTTCACCCTGTGGTGCCTGACCCCGGGCATCACCGACCAAGGCCCCGTGCGTCTCGTAGCGCAGGAGGACACCCTCGTGGTGTTCCTCGAGTCCCTGATCGCCGGCCTCCTGGTGATCGCCATCGCCATCCTGCAGCGCACCCACACCCGTGAACTCTTCGCTCCGTCCCGGCAGCGGTTCCTGTACGTCATCCCGGTCGCGCTCGCACTCACGTTGCCGTTGCACTACGAGCTCGAGTTCCCGGTGCTGCTCTACATCTTCTGGATGACCGTCTCGGTGTTCTGGCAGGACTACCTGACCTTCGGACTCCTGCAGCGCCATCTCGCCGCGAGCTTGCCGTCGCGCGCGGTCATCCCCGCCGTCGCCGTCCTGTTCGCCCTCGGACACGTCATCCTGCTCCCCGACAAATTCGGGCTCCTGCCGAACCCGCTCCCGGCACTGAGCATGCTCGCGCTCGGACTCCTGCTCGCGTGGCTCCGTCGCCGATTCACAACGATGCACCTCATCCTGACGCTGCACCTGTCGTTCTACTTCGTCTTCGCGTGAGGTCCGGCCGCACGTCCGAACGCGACCATCGGCGACCACCTCGACCGGCTTGACGACCGCACACTGAGACTCGCGCCCTGGTCATGTCAACGGGCCCGCAGATCCCATCCGCACCACTCCTCGACAACCGCGGAGACTCGTTCCCTGAGCCTGTCGAAGGGCCCCCGAGCAACCTCCCCCACCGCACGCCGGCACCGCGGGCACTCGGTCCCTGATCTTGTCGAAGGGCCCACGAACAGCCTTCCCCACCGCACCTCGACGGACGCCGCGGCCGCGGCCCCGCCGGTCCCTGAGCTCGTCGAAGGGCGACCCGAGCAACCTCCCCCACCGCACCTCGACAGACTCCGCGACCGCGTCACCGCCGGCCCCTGAGCCTGTCGAAGGGCGCCCCGAGCAAGCATCAACTGTCGGATAAAAGTCCAGATCAAGGTCTGATTCGGTGGCCGTTCGAATGTCAGTGGTCCGTGTTTGGATGGATCCATGACCAGCACCGCACCGAACCCGCTCGCCGCCGCCGCGGCCGGGTTCGATGCGGTCTGGCAGGGCGCGCTCGACGCGATCCGTCCCGGCACCGGTGTCGCGGAGCAGCTCGAGAACCTGAACGACGAGGCGATCCTCCGTGTCCTCGACGAGCTCGGCGCCGTGCAGCACGCGGTCGAGGTCCTCGCCGCCCGCGTCACCGGTGCGATCGCGTTGCGCCCCTCCCCTACCCGCCGCGACGACACCCTGGTGCGGGCCGCCGGTTACGCCAACCCGGGCGTCATGGTGTCCGAGCGGTGGCGGGTGGCACGCGCCCGAGGCGCGGCGATCGCCGAGGTCGGTGCCGCCATCACGCAACCGCGCGGGCTGCTCGGCGAGCTGGAGGAATGCCCGTTCCCGGCGGTCGCCGCGGCGCTCAAACCGGCCGCCAGTTCCGAGTCATCGAACACCGACGCAGTCCCGGATGACACCCACCCGTCAAGCGATGGCGGCACACCCAGAGCACCCCTGAGCGTCGACGGCGCCGCGGTCATCGTCCGCGAGCTCCGCAACGCCGGCCGCATCTGCACCCGAGGCGAACTGGACGCGGCGTCGGTGATCGCCATCGAGCACGCTGCTCACGCGCCCCTGCAGGACGTCACCCGCATCGCGAAACTCGTCCGCACCCGCCTCGACCAAGACGGCCGCGAACCCCGCGACGAACTCCTCCGCCGAGCAGAACGCTGCACCATCCACGAACTCCCCACCGGCATGACCCTCCTCCGCGCCGAGCTCGCCCCAGAAAGCGCCGCCTTCATCCGCGCCGGCCTCGACGCCCTCATCGGCGCCACCCACCGCAAACCCCACTTCACCAATCCCGACACGGCCGACCCCGCCGACCAACCCGACGGATCCGGGAACCACATGCCCGACGGGCCGTCACTCATCCCCATCGACCGGCGACGCGCCATCGCCCTCACCGAAACCTTCCGACACCTGGCCGGCTGCAGTGGCGCCGCCACCGAACTCACCCCCGTCACCGTCATCATCCGCACCGACCACGACACCCTCGAAACCGGCATCGGTGCTGCCACCATCGACGGCATCGACGAACCCATCGGCCCCGGCGCCCTCCGCCGCCTCGCCGCCGACGCCAACCTGATCCCCGTGGTGCTCCGCGGACCATCCCAGGTCCTCGACCTCGGCACCAGCACCCGCCTGTTCTCAAGAGCCCAGAAACTCGCCCTCGCCGAACGCGACGGCGGCTGCGCCTGGACCGGCTGCACCCACCCACCCTCCTTCACCGAAGCCCACCACATCCGATGGTGGTCCAAAGGCGGACCCACCAACCTCGACAACGGAATACTCCTCTGCCCCTTCCACCACCACCGCATCCACGACGACCACTGGAACATCACCATCCAAAACGGTGTCCCCTGGTTCATCCCACCCAGCCACATCGACCGACACCAAACCCCCATCCGAGGCGGACGCATCCACCTCGCCGCCTAAACCACGGCACCCGTCTGCCTGCACACCCGCCCGCCCGTCGACAAGCCCAGGGAACGACACGGGAACCACCCTGCCTCGCACACGCTCAGCGACCGGACCACCCGACCCCCGAGCCACTCGAAGGGCCCACGAACAACCGTCGCACCTGCCCTTCGACAAGCTCAGGGACCGAGACGCGACACCATCGCGCAGAGCGCGCCTCTGCGACCGACGCCGTATTCGAGAACCCGGCCACCCCGGTCCCTGAGCCTGTCGAAGGGCCCACGAACATCCGTCGCACCTGCCCTTCGACAAGCTCAGGGACCGAGACGGGAGCCGCCACCCGTCGACAAGCTCGGTGAACGCCGCCGTATTCGACGACCCGGCCACCCCGGTCCCCGAGCCTGTCGAAGGACCCACGAACAACCGCCACACCTGCCCTTCGACAAGCTCAGGGACCGAGACGAAAACCACCCTGCCTCGCACACGCTCAGCGACCGACGCCGTCCTCGACAACCCGGCCACCCCGGTCCCTGAGCCTGTCGAAGGGCCCACGAGCGACCACCTGCCCTTCGACAAGCTCAGGGACCGAGACGGGAACCACCCTGCCTCGACAAGCTCAGGGACCGGACCACCCGACCCCCGAGCCACTCGAAGGGCCCACCAACGACACCAACCCGTCGACAAGCTCGGGAACGACGCCGTATTCGACAACCCGGCCATCCGGTCCCTGAGCCTGTCGACGGGCCGACGCAGCGCACTGCCGCCGCAGGGTCAGCCTGCGGCGACGACCTCTTCCACGGCCACCCGCGCACCGACGGCCGCCAGCCGTGCGCGCGCCGCGATGAACGCCTCGCGCAGTCGCGCGTCCGATCCGAGGTCGCCGAACACGACCTCCAGGTCGAGGAAGGCCCCAGGGCGGTCCGCCTCCTGCGCGACCGCCGCCTGCAACTCGGCCAACCGTCGATCGACCGGGGCAAGCTCCCGCCCGTCCTCACCGACACCCTCGATGAACCGACTCCACGCCGCGAGCACGAGCGCCGAACGCGCGATCCCGCCGCCGGTCCGCAACTGCTCACGGACGACCGGGAGCAGGAACTTCGGGATGCGCTCCGAACCGTCGACGATCTGCCGCGCCAAGGTGTCCTTGATCGCCTCGCTGCCGAACCGGCGCATCAGCTCCGCGCAATACGCGTCGATGTCGATCCCCGGGACCGGCGCGAGCGTCGGCCTCGCCTCCTCATGCATGTACCCGAGGAGGAACCGCGAGAACAGCTCGTCACGGCAGACGTCGTGCACGTACGTCTCCCCCGCCAGCAGCCCGAGGTAGCTCATCGCCTGGTGGGAGGCGTTCAACAACCGGAGCTTCATCA
Source organism: Plantibacter sp. M259 (assembly GCF_006065115.1). Classification (NCBI taxonomy): domain Bacteria; kingdom Bacillati; phylum Actinomycetota; class Actinomycetes; order Micrococcales; family Microbacteriaceae; genus Plantibacter; species Plantibacter sp. M259. The sequence continues at coordinate 600,451 of NZ_CP040750.1, forward strand.
GCTCATAGGGCTCGACGTCCTCCACGAGCTGCACGCCCACCTGCTCGTACGGCGGACGGCCGTCGGAGAAGTCGTCCTCGAGCACCCACTGTTCGAACGACTCCGAGAGCACCGGCCAGCGGTCGTCGATCCCGAACCGCTCGGAGACGAACGCGCGCTGCTCGTCCGTCGTCGCCGGGGTGATGCGGTCCACCATCGAGTTCGGGAACCGCACCTCGGCGGCGATCCAGGTGGCGAGCGCCGGGTCGACGCGCTCGGCGAAGGCGAGGATCGCCGTCCGGGCGACGTGCCCGTTGCCCTGGATGTTGTCGCAGGACATGACCGTGAACGGGACCGCACCCGCATCGCGTCGGGCACGGAGGGCCGCCGTGATGAATCCGAGCGGACTCTGCGGCAACGCGCCCGCCGGCAGCCCGTCGAGGTCCGCGAGCGTCGCGCCGTCGCTCGGCTCGAACGCGCCGGTCGCGTCGTTCACCCCGTAGCCGCCCTCGGTGATCGTGAGCGAGACGATCCGCGTCGACGGATCGCTCACCCGCGCGAGGACCGCTTCCGGGTCGTCGGGAGCGAACAGGTACTCGACGATCGACCCGACGACGCGCGCCTCGACCTCGCCGTCCGGACTCGTCGTCACGAGGGTGTAGAGCCGGTCCTGAGCACCGAGCGCGTCCCGCATGGCGGCGTCACCGGCCAGGGTGCCGACGCCGACGAGCCCCCAGGACGCGTGCTCGTCGCCGGGGAGCCCGAGTACGCGGTCGACGAACATCGCCCCGTGCGCCCGATGGAAGGCGCCGACCCCGAAGTGGACGATGCCGGGTCGGATGGCCGAGCGGTCGTAGGCGGGGACGGCCACCCGCTCGTCGAGAGCGGTGAGGGTGGCGTCGGAGAGCTGGGTCATGTGGTGCCTTCTCGTCGGTGAGCGGGTTCCGGGTGTTGCAGGTCGAGGGTGCTGCGGCTGCAGGGTGGTGCAGGTCGAGGGTGCTGCGGCTGAGGGGTTGGTCAGGTGCCGTGGGTGGACTCGGACTCCACCAGCGTCGACGCGTCGAGCGTGACGATGCGGGTGGCGCGCTGCTTGGTGGCGTCGACCAGACGGGCGTTCGGCTCGTCGACGCCGAGCACCCAGGCTTCGGCCTCGTCGCGCGGGTGTCCGTGACCGAGGCGTCGGGCGATGAGTCGGTCGCGGCGGACCTCGTCGTCCACGTCGACGTACCAGGACTCGTCGAGATGCGCGGCGACACCCTGCCAGCCGTGGTCGTCGAACAGGAGGTAGTTGCCCTCCGTGATCACGAGTGGCACCTCGGGGCGGACGAGGACGGCACTGCCGATCGACGCCTCGAGCGAGCGGTCGAACCGGGGTGCGTAAATCGGTGTGCCCGGCGACTCGGCGGTGCGTCCGGCACGGGCGAGGCGGGAGAGCAGCGCGATGTAGCCGTCGACGTCGAAGGTGTCGGGCGCGCCCTTGCGGTCGCGTCGCCCGAGGCGGACGAGTTCGGCGTTGTCGAGGTGGAAGCCGTCCATTCCGACGATCACCGCCTGGTCCCCGAGCGCAGCGGCGATCGCGTCGCTCACGGTGGACTTGCCCGCTCCGGGCGCACCGACGATCCCGAGGATCCGGCGGGACCCGGTGGCGGCCAGCGAACGGGCGTGATCGATGAGGCCGTCGAGGCCGGTCCCGGCGGTGGTCGTGGTGCCGCTCATCGTGATGCCTGACCTCTCCTCAGAGCCGACCGGTCGCGATCGCGCCGTCGCCCGACTCACGGTAGGTCCAGGGGATGCGTGTGTCAACAACGGATGTCACCGGTGTCATGATTTGCGGCGAAAATCCATGTCACGGGTGACATGGCCGTCATTCCGTGGTTATGATGCTCCCGACCCGGTGCACCGACGCACGGGCCTCATCACGTCGATCGGACCACCTCATGACTGACTTCAACGGCCGCACCATCCTCGTCACGGGAGCGAGCGGCGGCATCGGCGGCGCGACCGTCCGCCACCTCGTCGCAGCGGGCGCGCAGGTGATCGCCTCCGGTCGCAACGTCGAGCACCTCGACGCCATCGCCGCCGAGACGGGTGCCGAGCCGCTGCCCTTCGACCTCACCTCAGAGGACAGCATCCGCGACGCGATCGAGGGACGCGACATCTGGGGCGTCGTCAACTCCGGCGGTTGGGGCGGCGAGATCGCCTCCCCACAGGAGACCGACATCGACGTGTTCGACAAGGTCATCAGCATCAACGCACGCGGGTCGCTGCTCGTCACGAAGTACGCGTCGCGCGAGATGATCCGCCAGGAGCGCGGCGGCGCGATCGTCAACGTCTCGAGCCAGGCGAGCCTCGTCGCCCTCTCCGGCCACATCTCCTACGGCTCGTCGAAGGCCGCGCTCGACAACATCACGCGGGTCTCGGCCCTGGAACTCGGGAAGTACGGCATCCGGGTCAACGCCGTCAACCCGACGGTCGTGATGACGCCGATGTCCGCCTGGTACTGGGGTCGCCCCGACATCGAGGGCCCCTTCCTCGAGGCGATGCCGCTCGGCAAGTGGGCCACCGAGGACGACATCGCCGGCCCGATCACCTTCCTGCTGAGCGACGCCGCCGGCATGATCTCGGGCGTCTCGCTGCCGATCGACGGCGGCTACACCGCGCGCTGACCCGATCCGGCAGGACCGAACGGGAGGGACCCGAGCATGGCCACGATGCGCCAGATCGCCGCAGCCGCCGGCGTGAGCGCGAAGACGGTCTCGCGGGTCTTCAACGACGACCCGCACGTCCTCCCGGCGACCCGAGAACGGGTCGAGTCGATCATGCGGGAGCTCGACTACGTGCCGAACTCCCTGGCGACGGCGTTCCGCTCGGGCCGTCCGTCGGTCATCGGAGTCGCCGTCCCCGACATCGTCGACCCGTTCTTCGCCGAGATCGCGCGTGCGGTGGAGCGGACGGCGCGCGATCACGACATGTCGACGCTCGTGACGAGCCTCGGCGACGACCCGGACCGCGAGCGCGCGGTCCTCGAGCCGATGCTCCGGCGTCAGCTGGCCGGAGTGGTGCTCGCGCCGATCAGCGACGACCAGAGCTCGCTGAGTGCATGGGCGTCGCGGACGCCGTTCGTGTTCGTCGACCGCGCGCCAGGCGGGCTCGCCGCCGATGCCTTCACGCAGGACGACTTCGGTGGAGCGTTCGCGGCGACGTCCCACCTCGTCGAGCACGGCCACCGCCGGATCGGCTTCGTCGGCGACGAGCTGGCCCTGCCGACGACCGCCGAGCGGCTGCGCGGGTACCGGGCGGCACTCACCGAAGCCGGGCTGCCCGCCGACGAGGAAATCATCGCCCTCGGTGCGGCGACCCGCGAAGGGGCGGCACGTGCGCTGGCGGCGGTCGACTCGCGGGCGACGGCCTTGTTCTCGTCGAACGCCGTCTGCACGATGGCGTTGCTGCCCGCACTCGCCGAGCAACCGCTCCCGCTCGTCGCGTTCGGCGACTTCCCCCTGGCCGAGCTCCTGCGACCGTCGGTGTCCGTGATCACGCAGGACCCGGAGGCCCTCGGCCGACTCGCTGCGGAACGGATCATCGACCGCCTCGACCGCCCCGATGCGCGATACCGCCGGAGCACGGTCCTCCCGGTGCACCTCGTCGAACGCGACTCCTGTCGGTCCGCGCCCGCGGTCGTCTGAACCCCCGGTTCGGAGCCGCCCCGTATGGCCGTCGAATCCCCGGCCCCTGAACCATCCCGGTCCCTGAACCATCCCGGGCCCTGAACCATCCCGGTCCCTGAGCCTGTCGAAGGGCGCCACGCGAACGCCCCGAACACTCGACCGGCTCAGGGAACGAACCCGGCCGGCCTAGTAGCTCAAGGTCACCGGCGCGAGCTCCGCGGTCTGGTCGCCGACACGGCTCGGGTCGCGCGGGTCGAGGCGACGGACCTCGCCGACGTCCGCGAGTTCGTCGAGCTCGATCCAGAAGATGTTCGGACTCCGTGTCGAGCCGAAGTAGTAGACCCGGTTCGTGAGGTCCGCCCCGGCCCGCCACCAGGTCGGGTACACGTCGCCCGTCGAGTACGGCGCGCCGTACGGCACTGACACGTTCGCGATGAGCTGGAACACACCCGCCACCGCCTCGACGGTGTCCGCCGGCTCCGGCAGGTAGTGGAGGAAGTAGGAGGCGCGCACGAAGCGGTCGACCGAGGTGATGTCGCCGGGAGGTGGCAGCTCGCCGCCGAACGGCCGGTAGCGGTCGCGGTTGGTGATCTGCTCGTCGAGGCTCGGCGAGTTGGCCATGACGGTGTACTCGCGGCCGTGGTGGACGACGAGCCGGCCGTCGATCGGCTCGATGATCGCGGAGTCACCCGATGCGTCCTCGAGCGCGATGTGGATCCCCATCTGGAGGCCGCGGAACATCGGGGACGTGATGCGGACCGTGTCGATGTCGGCGACCGCTTCGGCGACCGACCCGTAGGTGTCGAGGAGGTACTGCACCCAGAGCGCGTTCGACACCGTCGGACGGCCGTCAGGCTCGGCGAACGTCACGTCCTCCGGGTCGAGGTAGAGCGCGTGCGCTCCGAGGCCCGCCGTGTTCAGGCCGTCGACGGTCCCCATCCCCCACATGCTCGTGACGACACTGCCGTACCGGGAGGTCCACCGGTGCGAGGTGGCGTCGCCCGTGCCACCTCGGTCGGTACCGCTCGGGACGAACCACAGCTCGGGTTCGTCACTCTCCGACCAGTCCATGCAGCGGCTGACCGTCTTGGCGACCGCGTTGTCGTTCCAGAAGATTCGAGTGCACACGCGCTGAGCGTACTCCGAGCACGGTGCTCGCCGGAGGGGCTATCGCCCACGCAGTGCCGCGGCCTCGCTGAGCCATCGGCTGTAGCAGTCCCAGGGGTCGACGTCGCGGGCGACCGAGGCGACGTGGGCGAGCAGTCGGGGCGACCCCGTGAACCATTCGGAGCGTTCGAGGCGCTCGCGGGCGAACTGTTCGTGACGCGCACGCTCGACGTGCCGGTCGCCGCGTTCGAGGGCGAGCAGTTCGTCGTGCCAGATCGCGGCGAACCGCTGGCGGGGGTTCGTCGTCGTGCCGATCTTCACGCGGTCGCCGTGGCGGAGGTAGTAGACGACGTCGATCCGCGGCCGGGCGAGGTCGTCGTCGGGCACATCCCCCTGCCGCCACTCGCACGCGGCGCACAACCAGGCGGTCGGGTAGCGACGGCCGAGCCGCGAGCCGCACATGATGCACGGCGAGGGCAGGGCGTCGACCACGCCCCATCGCTGCTCCGCCCAGTCGGCGGCGAGGGCCAGGTGATCCTCGCAGAGCGCGACGGGCGCGTCGACCGGTGCCACGGCGTCACACCCGGGTTGTACGCATCGTCTGTGGGGCATCTCCCGAGTGTCCCCCACCCCGCCGACACCGGCCTCCGCTCCCGGTCCCTGAGACTGTCGTAGGGCACACCAACAGACCCCACCCTTCGACAAAGCTCAGGGACCGAACGGTTGCGCGGGCAGGGACCGGCCGGATGGGCTGACAAGGGCTGACCGTTCGGAAACGAACGACTCCAACCCCGGTCCCTGAGCCTGTCGAAGGGCACACGGACAGACCCCACCCTTCGACAAGCTCAGGGACCAAACGGTTGGGCTGGCAAGGGACCGGCTGAGTGAGCGGACAGGGACTGACCGTTCGGAAACGACCGACTCCAACCCCGGCCCTGAGCCTGTCGAAGGGCACACGGACAGAGCCCACCCTTCGACAAGCTCAGGGACCGAACGGTTGGGCTGGCAGAGACCGGCTGAGTGAGCGAACAAACGAACGACTCCAACCCCGGTCCCTGAGCCTGTCGAAGGGCACACGGACAGACCCCACCCTTCGACAAGCTCAGGGACCGATCAGGCGAAGCGGCAGGGTCGAGCGACCGTCCTCCACAACTCCTCTGCGATCCGAAAGCGTCCACCGTCCGACGTCCGCGCAGACCGACAGGATCGAGGTCCTGCGAGGCTTCCCGGATGCCCCACGTCTACATCCTCAAATGCGCCGACGGATCCTTCTACACCGGCAGCACCATCGACCTCGCTCGACGAGTCGCCGAGCACATGGACGGCCTCGGAGCGACCTACACCCGCGAGCGACTGCCCGTCACACTCGTCTGGTCGGCCGAGTACGACCGCGTGGACGACGCGTTCTTCATCGAGAAACGTCTCCAGGGGTGGAGCCGGGCGAAGAAGCAAGCAGTGATCGACGGGCGGTTCGACGACCTCCCGCGTCTCAGCTGCTCGCGGATCACCGCATGGCGCGATCCAGAACCCGGATCGACCCCGGTGGCCGGTCCCTGAGCTGCGCCGCACTGAGCCTGTCGACGTGTCGGAGGCCGCACCACCAGAGCTCGCCCTTCGACAAGCTCAGGGACCGAACGGTGGGCTGGCAGGGACCGGCTGGGTGAGCGGACAGGGACCGACCATTGAGAAACGACCGACTCCGACCCCGGTCCCTGAGCCTGTCGAAGGGCACACGAACAGGCCCCACCCTTCGACAAGCTCAGGGACCGAACGGTTGGGCTGGCAAGGACCGCCCTTCGACAAGCTCAGGGACCAGAGAGGCGAGCGGACAACCCTTCGACAGGTTCAGGGACCGGGCAAGTGTGCGGACAGAGAGCGCCCTTCGACACGCTCAGGGGCCGGCCCGCGCGCTCCCGGCTGGGAGACGATCGGGTGGCCTCCCAGCCGATGCGCACGTCACAGCGCGATCGCGCGACCCTCCTCGTGGGAGCGGATCGCCGCTCGGTAGATGTCGTGGGTGAGCGCCGCCTCCTCGGGGCGTGCGGCACCGAAGCGGTCGCCGAGGGAGCCGTGCCGCTCGGCGAGGAACACGGCCCACATCTGGAGGATCGTGTCGGAGAACCCGGACTCGAAGTTCGGGCCGGTCACCGTCGGCCACACCGACTGGCTGCCCGCGTCGAGCTGCTGCCACACCTGCTCCCGACCGACGCCCGGGATGTCCCGCACCGCGAACACCTCGACGAGCTTCGGGTTCTTCGTGCTGAACCGGACCCCGCCGTCGAGACCGATCGCCTCGAACTCCCACGTGTTCTTCTGCCCGGGATCGATGCGCTTCGTCTCGGTCGTGAGCGGGAAACGGACACCGTCGTGGGTCGCCCAGCTGTGCAGCACGGCGTTGTCCCAGGTGTCGCACGGCACGAGCGAGCCGTCAGGGCCGGGACGCTCGGTGACGATGTTCTGCAACACCCCGTACACGCTCTCGGGTGCCCAACCGAGCCGCAGCGGCACGTGCCAGGTGTGCATTCCGAGGTCGTTCATCACGCCGGCCTCGCCGCAGAACTGCGTCTGGCGCTTCCAGTTGATCTGCTTGTCACGATCGATGTCACTCGAGTGCAGGAAACTGTTGCGCGCCTCGACGATCGTGCCGAGCGCCCCGGACCGCACGTATTCGATCGCCAGCTGCGCTCCCGGAAAGAACGGCATCTCACTCGAACACCGGACGAAACTCTCCGGGTGCTCGGCCATCGCCGCGAGCACGGACTGCGCGGCCGCCGCGTCGATCCCGAAGGGCTTCTCCGCCAGCAGGCCCTTCCCGGCTCGGATGACGTCGGTGTAGATCTGCTCGTGGAGGTCGTGTCGCACGGCCACGTAGACGACGTCCACGGACGGGTCGGCGAGCAGCTCGTGATAGTCCGTGGTCTTCGTGACGACCGTGTCGATCTCGTCGAACCAGTCGAGCGCCGCCGGGTTGATGTCGCAGACAGCCGTCAGTCGCGGTCGCACCGGGTGGTCGATGAGCGCCGGCCAGCGCTGGATGGCCGCGGCGATCTCGCGCCCCATGAGCCCACCCCCGATGATCGCGACGTTGACGCGCTCCGCCGTCGCCCGGTCGGCCGTCACCTGGTCGCCGCTCATGCGCGAGCCGCCTCGAGGATCGCGAGGCCGGCGTCGGCGTCGGCGCCGTCGTGCAGCACCGCCATGAGTGCCGCGGTGATCGCGGCCGGGTGCTCGTGCTGGATGATGTTGCGGCCGTAGACGATGCCGCTGACCCCGGCGTCGAGGACGGCGACCGTGCGCTCCAGCAGGGTCCGGTCGTCGACGCGACCGCCGCCGCGGACGAGGACGGGGATGTCACCGGCGACCTGCACGACGCGCGCGTACTCCGTGATGTCGCTGCTCGGGTCGGCTTTGATGAGGTCGGCGCCGAGTTCGACCGCCTGGCGCACGAGGGTGACGATCTTCTCGATGTCGCCGTCGACCTGGTACCCGCCGGCCGTCGTGTTGTCCTGCATGACGAGCGGTTCGATCATGAGCGGCATCCCGTACCGGGTCGCTTCGCGGCGCAGGGCCATGATCGAGCGGATGTTCGCCTCACGGACCTCGGGGTGCTCGGGGATCTGCATGAGGTTGACGCACACGGCGACGGCGTCCAGCCGGACGGCCTCCTCGATCGCGTGCGGCACGTGGTGGCTGTAGAGGATCGAGTCGAGCGGGTTGCCGTAGACGTTCGCGACGTCCGTGCGCAGGACGAGCGCCGGCTTGTCCTTGCCGGGGACCTGCTGCAGGAGACGGGCCTGACCGAGGGTCAGCTGGACGGCGTCCGGGCCCGCGGCGACGAGCGTGCGGACGACCTCGCCCATGTCCTCGATGCCGGTGATGAACGAACGCTCGCCGAAGAACCCGTGGTCGACGGCGACGTCGAGCGCGCGACCTGATCGGGCGTTGAAGAGACGATTGAGGCGGTACAGCGACATTGCGGCGGCTCCTGATCGTGACGGGGAGGGTTTCCGAATCGTCCCTCGGTGTGTCACAGTAGTGGCCTGAGACAACGTTGTCTAGCTTGCGTCGGGTCACCCCCGGGGCGAAGAACGGAGGGTCCATGGGCGAGATCGTCGTCGCCGGTCACATCTGCGTCGACCTGTCGCCGGGGCTGAGTGCGAGCGCACGCATCGATCCGGGCGCCCTCATCGACACCGGCCCGCTCCGCATCTCCCTCGGCGGCTGCGTCGCGAACACCGGCCTGGCCCTCGCCGATCTCGGGAGCACGGTCCGCCTGCACGCGACCGTCGGCGACGACGAACTCGGCGCGATCGTCGCGTCGCGCATCGCCGCGCACGACCGACTGCACCCGGCGCTCGAGGTCACCAATCGGGCCGCGACCTCCTACAGCGTCGTCGTCGAGCCCGCCGGCCTCGACCGGACCTTCTGGCACCACACGGGCGCGAACGAGGTGTTCACCGGCGAGCACCTGGCCGTCGGCGACGCGGACCTCGTCCACCTCGGCTATCCCCCGCTGCTCCCCGGGATCGTCGCCGACGACGCGGCGCCCCTCGCGAAGCTGCTCGAACGGATCCACCGACACGGTGCGACCACCTCGATGGACCTCGCCGTCGTCGACCCCACGAGCGCCGTCGGCAGACTCGACTGGGAGGCGATCCTGCGACGCACCCTGCCGCTGACCGACGTCGTGAGTCCGAGCGTCGACGACCTGCGTTCGGCGCTCGGCACGCTCCGCCTGCCGGCCGGAACCAGCGCATCGCCCCTGGCCCAAGCGGCGGCATTCGCCGACCTGCTGCTCGCCTGGGGTGCCGGGGTCGTGGGGATCTCGGCCGGCGAGGACGGTCTGCTCCTCCGGGCCGCCGGTGTCGACCGCCTGCGTTCGGGCGGACGGATGCTCGCACCGCTCGCCGAGGCCTGGGCCGACGTCGACCTCGTCGCGCCGCCCGTCCCCGCACCCGCGTTCGTGTCGACCAACGGCGCCGGGGACGCGTCGACCGCCGGCCTGCTGTTCGCGATGTCACGCGGTGCCGCACCGGCGGAAGCAGCCGAACTCGCGGGCGCGAGTGCCGCTGCGACGATCGCGGGACGCCGGCCGACGGCGGCCGTGATCACCCGACTGCGACCCGGACTCAGCGGCCTCTTCGGGGTCGCGGGGGCGGACGAGCCGGTCGCGTGATCCCCCATACGCCAGGATGGTGAGCATGCGCAGCTCCCGACCCCCGACCATGAACGACGTCGCCGCGGCGGCCGGGGTGGGGCTGAAGACGGTCTCGCGGTATGTGAACGGCGCGACGAACATCAACCAGGAGCTGTCGGAACGGATCGGCGCGGCGATCGAGGCCCTCGGCTACCGGCACAACCTGGCGGCCGCGAGCATCCGCCCCGGACGGTCCAGCAAGGTCATCGGGCTCATCATCAGCGACCTGGCGAACCCCTATTACTCGGTGCTGGCACGCTCGGTGGAGCGCGTGTGCACCGAACACGGCTACCTGCTGATGTCCGCGAGCTCCGAGGAGGACGCCGACCGGCACCGACTCCTCGTCGACCGGCTGGTCGCGCAGCGCGTGGACGGCCTCGTCGTCGTGCCACCACGGCAGGCGACGACGGCCTGGGCCACGAGCACGATCGTGCACGTCCCGATGGTGCTCGTCGACCGACCGACCGGGCCGCTCGAGTCGGTCGAGGTGCACACGGTGCTCGCCGACAACGCGGGCGGAGCGACCCGGGCGACGGCGGCCATGCTCGCCGCGGGTGCGCGTCGGGTCGCGTTCCTCGGTGACTCACTCGAGCTGTACACGATGCGGGAGCGCCTGGCCGGCTATCACCGGGCGCTCGCCGAGGCCGATCTCGGCGGCGCGACGGGGACGGGCCCGATCGAGCCGATCGTCTCCGACGGCGCACACTCCGTCGAGGACGCCGCAGCGGTCGTGGCAGGGTTCCTGGCGTCGGGCGAGGTGGACGCCGTGTTCGCCGCGAACAACCGGGCCGCGATCGGGGCCATGCAGGCGTTCGCGACGGCCGGGCGACGGCTGCCTCTCGTCGGGTTCGACGACTTCGAGGCGGCACCGCTCGTGACGCCGGCGGTGTCGGTGGTGGCGCAGGACGTGGCGCTCATGGGCCGGGTCGCGGCGGAGACCCTCCTGGCGCTCATCGCCGGCGAGGCGGGCCCGCCCGTGACCCACACGCTTGACGTGCGTCTGGAGCTGCGCGGTTCCGAGCGCTGACGCCCTTCGACAAGCTCAGGGACCGGAGGGGGTGCTCAGGGACCGGGAGGAGTGCTCCCGGACTGCAGGGGCATTCACGGACCGGGGGAAGCCACCCCGTGTACGAAGAAACCGCACACGGAGAACCGCTCCCTGAGCCTGTCGAAGGGCACACGAGAAGACGCCGCCCTTCGACAAGCTCAGGGACCGGGAGAGGTGCACCGGGACCGCCCTTCGACAAGCTCAGGGACCGGAAGAAATGCTCCGGGACCGCCCTTCGACAAGCTCAGGGACCGGAAGGGGCGCTCAGGGACCGGAGGGGGAGCTCAGGGACCGGTGACGGGAGCTCAGGGATTGGTGACGGGCGCTCAGAGACCGGCGGGGTACGTGAGGCCGTGGCCGAAACGGAAGAGCGGGTCCTCGGTGTCGTAGGGGACGTCGGACCGACTCGCCTCGACGGCCGCCATCGAGCGCGGCAGGTCGAACGGCAGCCGGCCCTCCGGCAGCGCCCGGCCGAAGACGACGTCGAGGAACGCCGCGTCACTGCCGCCGAAGCTCGCGACCAGCGCCGCGACCGCATCCGCCACCCCGGTGAGGATCGCCGGTCGGTCGAGGTGCATGTCGAGCACGGTCGGCACCGTCAGCGCGAGCGCCCGCAACCGCTCGACCTCGTCGGCCGGAATGTCGAGCGATCCGGCGTGGAACATGGCCTCGAAGCCGCCGGGCCGCGGTTCGTACGGCGTCTGCATGCGCACGAGCGCGACGTCCGCCGAAGCCGGATCCGCGACGACCTCGCCGTACGCGCCCGCGACCTCGGGGTCCACGCCCTCCAGGTACAAACGTGGACGCGGCGAGCGCACCGGCAGCGTCTCCTCCACGTTCGTCAGGACGGTGAACGCACGGCGCTGTGCGGCCTCACCTGCTGCGACGAAGTCCGCGCGCCCGACGATGCCGCTCGCGGCGCCCGCGTCGACGTACGGCTGCTCGAAGAGCCCCAGCAGGAACTTCTCGCGCAGCAGTCGGCGCACCGAGGCGTCGATGCGGTCCTCGGTGACACGTCCCTGCTCGACGAGTTCGACCACGAGTTCGGGTCGGGCCTCGCCGCCGAACTGGTCGCAGCCGGCCTGCAGGATGCGCTCGACCCGGGACAGCTCGTCGAGGTGCTCCAGGCCCCACGCCCGCGCTGGCATGTCCTGCCCCATGATCGACGTGTCGGTGACGAGCCCCCAGTCGGTGCAGACGATGCCTGCGAAGCCGAGCTCCTCGCGCAGGAGCCCGGTGATGATCCCGTGGTTGAAGGCGAACGCGACCTCCTCGTGTCCGGTCCCGACGGGCATGCCGTAGTACGGCATCATCTGCGCGGCTCCGGCGGCGATCGCGACGCGGAACGGGATGAGGTGGTAGTCGAAGTTGTCGCCGGGGTACACCTGTTCGCGCCCGTAGGCGAAGTGCGGGTCCTCCCCGTCGAGCTGGGGCCCACCACCCGGGAAGTGCTTCGTCATCGTGGAGACCGACTGCGGCCCGAGTTCGGCGCCCTGGAACCCTCGGATGTAGCCGGCGACGAGTTCGGCACTGAGCTCGGCGTCCTCGCCGAAGGTGCCGCCGATGCGCGACCAGCGAGGTTCAGTCGCGAGGTCGACCTGCGGGTGGAGCGCCAGCCGGATCCCGACGGCGAGGTACTCCTGCCGCGCGGTGTCGGCGAACGCCTCGACGAGGTCGGGCGACCCGATCGCCGCGAGGCCGAGCGTCTCGGGCCACTGCGAGAACGCGCCGGCACGGGCCGCCGTCCCGACGTTGTCGGTGAAGTGGTTGCGGGGGTCGGTCGACAGCGTGACCGGGATGCCGAGCCGCGTGCGAGACGCTCGTTCCTGCAGGGCGTTGGTCCACTCGGCGAGCGCCGTCGTGTCGGGCGCGGTGCCGAGGACGTTGAAGTGGGACATGAGCTGCTCGCCGATCATGTGCTCGCCGCTCGCGAGTCCCATGTGCGGGTTCGCCTCGTCGATGGGGCCCGGGGCGATCATCGTCTGGAAGAGCATGCCGGCCTTCTCGGCGACGGTCATCCGTCCGAGGAGGTCCTCCACCCGGTCCTCCACCGGCAGGCTCGCGTCGCGGTAGGGCAGCGCCGGTTCATGCTCGCTCATGGGTGGTCCGTTTCTCGTCAGTGAGTGGGGCGGCGTCGGGATCACCCGGGCTCAGGCGAGCCGGAAGCGAAAACCGAACTCCGTTCGGGAACGGAGCGTGACTCCAGTATGCCCGCTGACGAGGATCACGCAAGACTCAGTCGGCGTGGTTCCCCATGGCGCGCAGCCCGTCGGCCAGCCAGTCCAGCGACGGGGAGACGCCTGGTGCGACCGGATGGCGATTGAGGTGGCCGTGGAGGACGCCCGGCTCGAGCCGACTGCGGACGGGTGCACCGGCGGCCTCCGACGCCGCGATGAGCAGCTCCCCCGACGGCCGGAGGTCGTCGAACTCCGAGAGCAGGACCGACAGCGGCGGGCGGTCCGGGGTCACGGGGACGATTCCCGGCAGGGCGAGCTCGGGCACGTCCTCCAGCCGACCGACGTAGTTCTCGACCATCCAGTCGATCGACTCGGTCGGGAACCGCATGAAGTCCGGCAGGACCGCCATCTCGGCCAGGACGTCCGCGGGCAGGGCGGGCACGGCGGCGTGCAGGAACGGGTAGGCCAGCAGCACGGCGTCCGCACGACGATCGCTGCGGAGTGAGGCGGCGAGCGCGAGGGCCGCTCCGGCGCTTGCTCCACCGATGGCCGTCCGCGCACCGGGAACGGCCGACCGCTCGTCGTCGAGCTGCTCCCAGACCGCGAGGACGTCGTCGAGCGGCACTGGATAGCGCGTCGTACCGTCCGCCAGGCGGTAGTCGACGGACACGACCTCGGCGCCCGCTCGCGCCGCCAGTTCGGCGCTCACGACGTGCGCCTCCGGCCAGTCGAGCGTCCCCGCCGCGAAGCCGCCGCCGTGCACCCAGAGGAGGGCGGCACCACTGGGGTCGGCCGGGACGTAGCGCCGGATCGGGACCGCACCGTGCGGACCGTCGACGACCTCGTCGGTGATCACCACGTCGCTCGGTGGGCTCCACGGCCCGTCGTCGCCGTAGGCTGCGAGTCGTTCCTGGAACGCCTCGTCGAGCGTCCCGCCGGCGGCAGCGCGATCGGCGTTCGAGAACCCGTCGAAGAGGCTCAGGCGGTCGCGGTAGTACGGATCGAGTGACATGCGCCGAGCCTACCCAGCCGGCTCGGTCGACTCGGTCGACTCAGACCACGATGCCGCCGACGCGGTGGAGGTAGAGGTCGATGGCGTCCCGGCTCTCCTGGATGCAGCCGAGCTTCGCATCCAGTCGCTCGCGATGCTCGAGCAACCGCTCCAGCACCTCCGCCGAGGGAGTCACCTGGTAGATCGTGTCGTCGTCCTCGAAGCAGGGCAGGACCTGGAGGATGAGCGCGGTCGGCATGCCGACGGCGATCAGCTCGCGGATGCGCTGCACCTTCGCGACGAGGTGGTCCCCGTACTCGCGGTACCCGTTCGGGCAGCGGGTCGGGCGCAGCAACCCCTGTTCCTCGTAGTACCGGAGCAGCCGCGGCGTGCTCCCGGTGGCCGCCGCCAGTTCGCCGATGCGCATGCAAGACCCCTTCGACCGAGTTGTGTCCTCTTGGAGCAGCCGTCGGTGCCGGGCGGATATTCCCGGGGCATCCTCGTCGGCTTGACCCTGCCACCAGTGGCAGGCCGGGAGACTCACCGACATGACCACCGACAGCGTGCGCACGGCACGATCCACGACCCCTCCTGCTGCCCGAACCCGCCCTCCCGTCCCGACCGCGCTGCTCCTCGCCGCCGTCGGATTCGTGACGCTCCTCACCGAGGTGCTCCCGGCCGGCGTCCTCCCCGCGATGGCCGCCGACCTGGGCGTCTCGGAGTCGATCGCGGGCCAGAGCGTCGCCGTCTTCGCACTCGGCTGCATCGTCGCCGCGATCCCGCTCAGCCGTGCGCTCGCGAAGCTCGACCGCCGGACGGTCGTGCTGCTCGCCCTGATCGTCTCGGCGCTCGCGAACGCCGGCGCGGCCGTCGCGCCCGACCTGCTCACGCATCTCGCGACCCGGTTCGTCGCGGGGCTCGTGGCCGGCGTCGTCTGGGCGATACTCCCGGGGTACACGCGCGGGTTCACCACCCCGGAGCGGTTCGGTTCCACCCTGGGCGTCGTGCTGTCCGGTGCCACGCTCGGCTTCGCGCTCGGCGTCCCGGCCGGCGCGGTCCTCGGCGAGGGGTTCGGTTGGCGCACGGTGTTCGGGATCGTCGCCGCCGCCACCGCGCTCCTCGGCGTCCTCGCGGTCGTCGTCGCTCCCCGCGTGGCAGGCAGCGCCCCCGGGCGTTCGACACGCATGGGTGCGGCGCTCCGCATCCCCGCGGTCGTCACGATCCTCGTGGCCCTCGCCGTCTGCATCATCGGCCAGAACATCGCGTACACCTACCTCGCACCCGTCCTGTCCTCCCGCGGGACGCCCGTGCCGCTCGGGTTGCTCCTCGCCACGTTCGGTGTGGCATCGGTCGTCGGGACGCTCGGCGCCGGACGGCTGGCGAACCTGCGCCTCGGGACGACCATCGTCACGGCCGCCCTCCTCGGGACCGTCGGCCTCGCCGTCGTGGCCTGGGATCCCCCGGTCGTCGTCCTCCTCATCGCCGCGGCAGGCTGGGGGCTCGCCTTCGGCGCTTACTCCGTGCTGTTCCAGGTGGCGATCGCCCGGGTCGCCGGGAACACTGCGGATGCGGCCCAGTCGGCGCTCGTCACGGTGTGGAACTGCTCGATCGCCATCGGCGGGGCGGTCGGCGGGATCATCCTCGGCACCTGGGGCCCGGCCCTGCTCCTCCCGGCAGCCGCCGCGCTGACCGTCGTCGCCATCCCCCTCTGCGCCGTGATCGCACGCGCCGTCCGCCGCGGGTGAACGACGGAGGACCCGGCACGCCGGAGCCGGGTCCTCCTAGACTCGATGCGATGCCCGTCCCGTTCCTGCACTCGCCGAACATCCTGTTCGACACCGTCGTGGACCGCACGGAACGGCTGTCCCCCGGCTTCGTCCGCCTCACCCTCGCCGGTGCCTCGCTCGCCGACTTCGCCCCGTACGAGCGGGACCAGCGGATCAAGATCCTGCTGCCCGGAGAGGACGGCGCGTACCCGGACGGACTCCACGGCGGCCTGCCGGAGCACGCATGGCGGCGGGCCTGGCGCGCACTCCCACCGGCGGACCGCCCGGTGATGCGCAGCTACACGGCCCACCGCGTCAGGCCGGCGCTGCAGGAGGTCGACCTCGACGTGTTCATCCACGAGCCGGCCGGTCCGGCGAGTCGTTGGGCGCTCGCGGCGCGGCCGGGCGACCGCTTGCTCGTCTCGGGTCCGGACGTCCGTCGCGGCGACCCGACACACGGTGTCCAGTGGGCGCCGGGTACCGCGACGACCGTGCTCATCGCCGCCGACGAGACGGCCTTCCCCGCCGTCCACGGGATCCTGCGTTCCCTCGACGAGGACGTCCGCGCCCACGCCCTCCTCGAGCTCGGCGACCCCGCCGACACTGCCCTGCTCGGGCCACTGCTCGAGCGTCACACGGTCGAGGTCCATGAACGGGCCGGGCGGGCGGGCGGTGACGCGCTCGTCGCCGGCGTCGAGCAGTGGCTCCATCTGCACGGGTCGTCGGCGGCGACACTGGGCACGGACTTCGCCGCCTGGCTGGTGACCGAGAGCACCCGGATCCCCCTCCTGCGCGCTGCGACGACCGACCACGGGATCGATCCGGAGCGCGTCCACGGGCAGGGCTACTGGAACGCCCGCCCCAGAGCCACACCCGAGTGAAGGTTATGCTTGCCTTACTCGGTCGCATCCGCCGCGACCCGTTCGAAAGGTGATCCGTGCCCCTCCCCTCGCCCATCGTCGACGTCTCGTCGCCGTCGCCGCCCTCTCCATCGCCGCCCTCGGCCTCTCCGCCTGCAGCAGCTCGAGCGCCTCGACCCCCTCGGACACCGCGACGAGCGCGACGCACGTCATGGAGCACGCCCACGGCGAGACCAGCATCCCCGACGCACCCAAGCGGGTCGTCGTCCTCGAACCGGTGCAGCTCGACACGACCGTCGCGCTCGGCATCACCCCGGTGGGCGCAGCAGTGCTGAACGAGACCGCCGGCGTCCCCGCCTACCTCGGCGAGCAGGCCGCCGACATCCCCACCGTCGGCACCGTGGCCGAGCCGAACGTGCAGCTGATCGCCGCCGCGAAGCCCGACCTCATCATCGGCACCGAGTCGCGGCACTCCGCCCTGTACGACCAGTTGTCCGAGATCGCGCCGACCGTCTTCATGGCGACGCAGACCGACCCCTGGCGCGACAACGTGCAGTTCGTCGCCGAGGCGCTCGGCGACCCGGACGGCGCGGACGAACTCCTCGACGCCTACGACGCACGCTGCGCGGAGATCGCGAAGGAGCACGACACCGCCGGCAAGACGGCACAGCTGATCCGCCCCCGCGACGGCGTCCTGACGCTCTACGGCCCGACCTCCTTCGCCGGTAGCACCCTCGAGTGCGCCGGGTTCACGACGCCCGAACACGCCTGGGAGGACATCTCCCTCGACCTCTCCCCCGAACGCGTGCTCGAGGCGAAGGCCGACCAGGTCTTCGTGACGAGCGTCGATCCCGACGACACCTCGACCTTGCCGGCCTCCCTCACCGCGAACACGGACGCCTTCCCCGAGCTGCACCTCGTCGACCAGTCCTTCTGGATCACCGGCGTCGGCCCCCTCGGCGGCATGGCCGTCCTCGACGACCTCGACCGGCTGCTCTCCGACGGGTCGTGACGAAGCCGACCGCCATCCTGACCGCCCGCGACACCTCGGTGAGCGGGCGTGCGCCGCAGCGACACCGCCTGCTCCTCGTACTGCTCGCGGGCGTCGCAGTGCTCGCGGTCGCCATCCTCCTGTCACTGTTCGTCGGCGCGAACCCCATCGCGCCGGATGACGTCCGTGCGGCGCTCCTCGGTGCTGGGTCGGACGAGGCGGACTTCGTCGTGTGGGACCAGCGGGTGCCGCGCACGGTCGCGGCACTGGCCGTCGGTGCGGCCCTGGGCGTCGCGGGTGCGCTCATGCAGGCGTTCACCCGGAATCCGCTCGCCGACCCCGGCATCCTCGGGGTCAACGCCGGGGCAGGCTTCGCGGTCGCCGTCGGCCTGGCGTTCCTCGGCGTCCGGGCGCCGGGCGACATCGCCTGGCTCGCCTGCGGTGGGGCGCTCGTCGTCACCCTCGTCGTGTACGCGATCGGCTCCGGCGGGCGTGAGCAGTCCTCCACCGCCCGACTCACCGTCACCGGCGTCGCTTTCGGTGCGGTGCTCGCCGGGCTGACGACGGGGATCGCGATCACGCACCCCGACGCGTTCGACCGGATGCGCGGCTGGAACGCCGGCAGCCTGCTCGAACGCGACCTCGGCGTCGTCGTGCCGGTCCTCCCCTTCCTCGTCGTGGGGCTCGTCCTGGCCGCGGCGAGCGCGCGGAGCCTCAACGCGATCGCCCTCGGCCCGGACGTCGCCAGAGCACAGGGCGTCAGCGTCACGCGCAGTCGCATCCTGGTGCTCGCCGCGGTGACGCTGCTCGCCGGTGGCGCCACCGCGATCGCCGGGCCGATCGCCTTCGTCGGCCTCGTCGTGCCCCACCTCGTGCGCTGGTCGGTCGGCAGTGATCAGCGCCGCATCCTCGGGGGTTCGGTCCTCGTCGGCTGCGTCCTCGTGCTGTGCTCCGACGTCGTCGGACGGATCGCGGTGCTCCCGGGCGAGATGCCCGTCGGGCTCGTGACCGCGTTCGTCGGCGCGCCCGTCCTCATCGCGCTCGCCCGACGCAGAACGGCCTCGGGCCTGTGAGCACGACACGGGAACGGACGGGCGGCGGTCCGATCACCGGACGCCGACCGGCACCACGGACCCTCCTCGTCTGCGCCGCCGTCGTGCTGGCGATCGTCGTCGCGGCGATCGCCGGTCTCGCGCTCGGCGACTACCCGCTGACCACCGACGAGGTGATCGGCGTCCTCACCGGTCGCGTCGACGGCCTGGCGCGCACGGTCGTCCTGGATTGGCGACTGCCCCGCGTGCTCGCGGCGATCGGCTTCGGCGCAGCGCTCGGTGTCTCGGGAGCGATCTTCCAGACGCTCACCCGGAATCCGCTCGCGAGCCCCGACATCATCGGCCTCGCGAACGGCTCGTTCACCGGGATGCTCGTCGCGCTCCTCCTCCTCGGTGGCAGCTGGCCGGCGTTGATGGCCGGGTCGCTGATCGGCGGTCTGGCGGCCGCGGCCGCGATCTTCCTGCTGGCCCTCCGCCAGGGCTTGTCCGGCTTCCGCTTCATCGTCGTGGGCATCGGGGTCTCGGCCATGCTCGCCGCGTTCAACAGCTGGCTCCTGCTCCGGGCCGACCTCGACGTCGCGCTCTTCGCGGCGGCCTGGGGTGCGGGGACGCTCAACACTGCGACCGCGACCGTCGTGTGGCCGGCACTCGCGTGCCTCGTGGTGCTCTTCGCGGTCCTGCCGTTGGCCGCCCGTCCGCTCCGCCAGCTCGAACTCGGTGACGACGTGGCCGCTGCGACCGGGGTGCGCCTCACCCGTGAACGCGCCATCCTCATCGGCCTCGCGGTCGCGCTGGTGAGCGCGGTGACCGCCGTCGCTGGCCCGATCGCGTTCATCGCCCTGGCCGCTCCGCAGATCGCACGCCGGCTGACCCACTCGCCGGGCATCCCGCTGGTCGCGACGGGACTCATCGGAGGCGTCGTGCTCCTCGCGTCCGACCTCGTGGCCCAGCATCTGATCCCGCTGACGGTGCCGGTCGGCGTCGTCACGGTGGTCGTCGGCGGGCTGTACCTCACGCAGTTGCTGCTCCGCGAACGGCGGCGCTGAGGGGTCTGGACCGCACGGCTCAGCGGGCGTCGTCGAGCTCCAGCAGTTCGCCGACCGTGCAGTCGAGCACCCGGCAGATCGCCGTCAGGGTCGAGAACCGGATCGCCTTCGCGCGGTCGTTCTTCAGCACGGACAGGTTCACCACGCTCACCCCGACGAGCTCGCTGAGTCGGGCGAGGGTGAGACCGCGGTCGGCGAGCAACCGGTCGAGGTTGCAGTGCACGCCGGTCGCGACGTCCTCCTCGGGCGTCGGCACCATCAGACGAGTCCCTCGGTGTCGGCGCGCAGGCGCTCACCGGCGCGGAAGGCGATCGCGAGGCCGCCGACCGCCATGGCGACGAAGAACGGGATCCAGGTGAGCGGATAGGGGGTCCCTTCGACGGCGCCGTCGGTCGCCGCCGCGAGCGCGCCGTTGGACGCCATCGTGCCGAACCAGGTGTCCGCGATCCACCCGCAGAGGATGGCGATGGAGGCGATCGAGAGCAGCCGTGCGTTCCCGGGGGCGAAGGCGTCGCCACGGAGCAGGCGGCGGAAGAAGCGGAACGCGCAGACGATGACCAAGAGGTTCGCGATCGCCGGCAGGATCGCGGCGAGCAGCACGCACACGAAGGTCACCACCGGGAGGTCGGCCACGACGACCGAGCCCTGGTCGATCGTGAAGGATCCGGCTCCTGCCGCACCCGGAAGGACTGCATCGACGGCGTCGAAGAAGACGGGCACCCGGGTCCCGTCGGTGCCGAAGATCTCGAGCAGCCGGAGGACGAGCGTGACGACGACAGCCCCTGCCGCGACGACGGCGGCACCGAGCACGGATACGAGGTCGTTGCGGGTGGAGCGCTGGGTCTTCGCGGCCTGCCAGGCCGCGTGGTCGAAGCCGGACGGCGTCGGGCGATCGGTGGACTCGGTCATGATCATCACATCCATATCGATTGTCGTTGGTATCGATAAACGATATGCCGAGATCGATCAGAACGCAAGAGCGGGCGGTAAGCACGTCCGCCCAGCCGGATCACCCGGGCGGTGACCCGTCGAGCGCGTCGAGCTCTCGCAGCGCCGCCTCGGCACGCTGGAGTCGATCAGCCTCCGGCTCCTCCCACCACTCCGGGCCGCGTTCACCGAGCCCGTGCTTGGCGAGGCCGACGCGACGGCGGGCAGCAGCGACCGCGTCGGCGTCACCCGCCCGCTTCGCGACGCCGACGCCGGAGCGCCCGCGGCCGAGGTGGGACTGCAGGGACGCGACGAGTTCCGACGGCAGACTCGGATCCGTCCGACGCCAGCGTCTACCGTTCACGACGAACCAGTGGTCGTCCTCCTCCGGCCCGTCGTCCGATCGCGGCGTCACGGGTGCCTCCTGGAGACGACGCAGGGCCCGGCCCACCGCAAACGCGGACGAGACCGGACCCTGGAGGTCATGATGGCGCGATCAGCCGTTCTTGACGGCGTCGAGCACGCCCGCCCAGCCGAAGGCGGAGATGGCGTCGGCGAAGGTCGAGTCGCCGCGCCCCTCGCCGATCTGCTTGCCCGAGGCGTCGCGGACGACGACCGTGTGGTCCTTCTCGGCCTCGGTGCCGTTGCCCTCCTCGATGAAGTCGATGTGGATCTCGCTGTCGCCGAGGGTGCCGGTGACTGTGGTCGTGGCGTCCTTCTCGGTGGTCTTCGTCGTGAGGAACGGACCGCCGCCAAGTGCCGCGAGCGCCTCGTTGATCTGGTTCGTGAGCGATGAGGTGTTCATGTGTCTCTCCCTACGGTGGTGAAGTGACCAGGGTAGTGAGCGGACCCGGGAACGACGGGAGCATGGCGCTCGCGCACGAGATGTGCGATAGGGCGACTGGAGACGGCGACCGGACACGGCGACCGGAGTCGCCGCAGGAGCAGAAGATCCGCCTCGCGTCAACGGTCGGCACCATCCAGGTGCGGTCGGAGCCGCGAGTCGTAGGCTGCGAGCCACGCAGACCGGCACCCCGACACCGACGGGCCGGTCGACGAGACGAAGGAGACCCCATGGCCGGAGACACCGACCCCTACACGACCCTCAACAAGCTGCTCGCGGACTTCCGCTTCGCGATGCTCACCACGGTGGACCTCGACGGCAAGCTCGTCGCCCACCCGCTCACCGTCCAGGAGCGCGAGTTCGACGGCGACCTGTGGTTCATCGTCGGCAAGGACGCCTCCGCCGTGCAGCAGCTCGACGTCAACCCGAACGCCGGCGTCACGCTGAGCTCGGACAGCTCGTGGGTGTCGCTCGCCGGCACCGCAGAACTGGTCGAGGATCAGGCCAAGCTGGAAGAGCTGTGGAACAGCGTCGTCGAGGCCTGGTTCCCTGACGGCCCCTCCGACCCGCGCGTCGGTCTGCTGAAGTTCTCGGCCGACAGCGCCGAGTACTGGGACAGCCCCGGCGGCAAGATCGCGACCGCCGTCGCGTTCGTGAAGTCGAAGGTCACCGGCGAGACCTACGACGGCGGCGACAACGCGAAGCTCGACCTGTAACGAGCGGTCGACCGGCGGGCGTCAGTCCCGCTCGTCCGCCAGGACTCCGCCGAGGATGCGGGCCGCCTCATCGAAGCGGCCCGCGTCCTCGCCGGAGTAGTTGACCCGGAGGTAGGGCCCCGCGGGTTCGGCCGGGAACCACTCGGTGCCGTCGGAGACGATCAGCCCGCGGCTCTCGCAGGTGCGGACCACGCGCGGCACATCGGTGCCTTCCGGGAGCCGCAGCCACAGGTTCAGTCCACCGAGCGGCAGCCGCTCGAGGTGCGCCGTCGGGGCGTGCTCACGCAGACTCGCGACGAGCAGGTCCCGCCGAGCACGGAGGAGCGGTCGCAGACCACGGAGGTGCGACCGCCACCCGGGTTGGGTGACGACGTCGAGGGCTGCGGCCTGCAGGACCCCGCTGATGTACATCGACTCGGCGGCCAGGTCGGCCAGGATCCGGTCGTGGGCGGGCCCCCGCGCGATGACGGCCGCGACCCGCAGCGCCGGCGAGACGCTCTTCGTCAGCGACCGCAGGTAGATGACGTGTCCGTCGTCGTCGAGCGCGGCGAGCGGCCGGGAGTCGACGTCGATCGCGAGGTCGTGGGCCCAGTCATCCTCGACGAGGAACGCGCCGTGCCGCCGGACGGTCTCGAGGATCGCGACCCCCGTCTCCGGTGACCAGCGGCCGCCGGTCGGATTCGCGAAGGTCGGCTGTGCGTAGAATGCCCGCGCGCCGGTGTCCTGGAACGCGCGCTCCACGACGTCCGGGTCCGGTCCGTCGGGACCGGTCGGCACGGGGACCAGCGTCACGCCCGCCTGCTCGGCCGCGAGGATCGCACCCCAGTAGCTCGGCGACTCGATGAGCATCGGCTGGCCCGGGCCGACGAGCGCTCGGAAGATCGAGCTGAGTCCGCTCTGACTGCCGGAGATCACGATGACGTCCCGGGCGGTCGGCGGCGTGACCCCGGGCGGTGCGGTTCCCGCGAGGTCGGCCGCGAACCACGCCTGGAGCTCCGGCGACCCGGCCGCCGGCGATCGGGTCATCGCCACGTCGGTGCGGGCGACGCGCGCGAGCGCGGCGCGGACCAGCCGTTCAGGCAACAGTTCTCGGGCGGGGTATCCGGAGTGCATCGCGATCGCGGCGGGCGCGACCGACCGTTGCGCCGAGGAGAGCGCGCCAGACCGCCACGGCAACGCACCGAGCGCGGCGGTCTGCCAGCCGTAGTCCACCGTTCGCGCCGGACGAGCCGCCCGCACGAAGGTGCCGACGCCCGGCCGGCTCTCGATGAGCCCTTGCCCGGCGAGCTGGCGCATCGCGTTCTGGACGGTCACCGGACTCGCGCCGAACTCGGCCGTCAACGCCCGATTGGAGGGCACGCGTGCACCCGGAGGCGCCGCTGCGATCCAGGCGGTCATGGCGGCGACGATCCGCCCGGTGCTATCGTTGTCCATGATTCCACAGAGTAGCGTTATCGTGACGCCGGCGCGAGTGTTATCCCGCAGCGGGCTCGGCTGGGGCTTCCTCGGCGTCCTGGCGTTCTCCTTCACAGTCCCCGTCACGAAGGTCGCGCTCGTCGGGCTCTCGCCGCTCTTCATCGGTTCCGGGCGCGCGGTCGTCGCAGCCCTGCTCGCCGCGATCACCCTCGCCGTCCTGCGAGCGCGCCGACCGACCGGCATGCACTGGGCGCGCGTCGCGATCGTCGCAGGTGGCGTCGTCGTCGGATTCCCACTCCTCACCTCCTTCGCGCTGACCACCGCTCCGGCCGGTCACAGCGCCGTGGTGATCGGCCTCCTCCCGGCGGCGACGGCGGTCGCCGCCGTCCTCCGGGGCGGCGAGCGCCCGACCCGACGCTTCTGGATCTTCGCCGGCTCTGGTGCGATCGCCGCGATGCTGTTCGCGTCCGTGCAGCACGGCGGCCTCGCGCCGATGGCCTGGTCGGACCTCCTCTTGCTCGGTGCCGTCGTCGCAGCCGCGATCGGCTACGCGGAGGGCGGACTGCTCGCCCGGGAGCTGGGCTCCTGGCAGACGATCTCCTGGGCGCTCGTCGTGGCATCACCGCTCATGGTCGCCCTCACGTCACTGTCGGTCGTCCAGCAGCCGCCGACCGCAGCCATCGACAGCTGGCTGGCGTTCGGCTACCTCGGCGTCGTGAGTATGTTCCTCGGCTTCTTCGCCTGGTATCGCGGACTCGCGATCGGCCCGATCGCCCGGGTCAGCCAGATCCAACTCGTCCAGCCGGTGCTGAGCATCGTCTGGGCTGCCCTCATCCTCCGCGAGCGACTCGACTGGGCCACCGTGCTCGGCGGGCTCGCGGTCATCCTGTGCGCCGGCCTCGCCGTCCGCACCCGTCTCGACCGGAAGTGACCCCACCATGCGCCACACCCCCACGTACCTGATGACCGACGTCGACGAGGTCAAGCGCCTCATCCGCAACCACCCGTGGGCGACGTTCGTCTCGCCCGCGAGCACCGGGCTCGTCGCCTCCCACTACCCGGCGATCCTCGAGGAGGACCGCGATGAGCTGTCCATCGTCAGCCATTTCGGCCGACCGGACGAGCGCTCGCACGAGCTCGGCGAGCACGAGATCCTCGTCATCATCCAGGGCCCCCATGACTACGTCTCGCCGAGCTGGTACCCGGAGGGCCAGTTGATCCCGACGTGGAACCACGTCACCGCGCACCTGTACGGCACGCCGGAGGTCCTCAGCGAGGACGAGAACTACGAGATGCTCTCGCGACTCACCGACCACTTCGAGGATCACCGACCGGACGGCCGCCACCTGTCCCAGGACGAGGCCGGCACCCGGCGGGCCGCGAAGGGGACGGTCGGCCTCCGGATGCGCGTGACCCGCTTTGACGCCCGCGCGAAGCTCAGTCAGAACAAGACGCCCGAGGTGGTCGACGACATCACCGCGCACCTTGCGGAGCGGAATCCGGCACTGGCCGAGGAGATGCGCCGTCAGCAGGATCGGCGTCCGGCGGGGCACTGACCCGACGGGCACCGGAACGACCGCGGGCGTCGCTCACGAGCACGAGGGCGACGCCCGCCGCACTGAGCAGGAACCCGCCGGCCGTCAGGAGCGTGAACGGCTCCCGGAACAGGAGCGCACCCGCGACGGCGGTCGTCGGCGCGACGAGGAACAGGAGCGCGTTGAGGACCGTGACCCCGATGCGACGCAGCAGCCACCAGTAGAGCCCGTAGGCCGACAGCGTCGGGACGAGCGCGAGGAAGAGCGTCGTGAGCCAGAAGGTCGCGTCGCCCGGCGGCACCGCCTCACCGGTCGCAAGAGCGAGCACGGCGAGGAGCACCATGGTCGCCGTCGCGTGGACGGTCAGCGTGAGGAGGACCGGGGATCGGTGCGGCGAGCGCCGTTCCAGGATCGTCGCGGTGATGAGGCTGGCCATGGCCAGTGCGGGCAGGGCGTAGGCGATCGGCGGTGCGTCCGAGGCACCGAATTGGGATTGCACGATGAGGAACACCCCGACCGCGCCGATCCCGAGTCCCAGCCATTGGGCACCCGGCACCCGCACGTGCAACAGCGGTCCGGCGAGTGCCGCGATGACGAGCGGCTGGACGGCATCGATGAGCGCGGTCGTGCCGGTCGAGATGCCCACGGCGACCGAGGCGTAGACGAACACGACGTAGCCGAACTGCGCGAACAGGCCGATGACGAGCTGCGACCGCACCTGAGCCCGGGTGGCGTTCCGCCACTGCCCGCTGAGCAGTAGCACGATCGCGAGCCCCACGGCGAGCGGGACGAACCGCCAGAGGAGCACGGTGAGCACCGGCACGTCCTCGGTTCCGATCTTCGCGACGATGAACCCGGAACTCCACGCGAGGACGAATCCGATCGCCGCGAGGGGGACGATGACCGCGCGGATCGCGCGAACCACAGGTATACCGATCTGTTTACTCATCCTCGCAGTATACAGACTGGTATAGTTTTCGCATGACGGTCGACACTCCGGAGCTCGCACCCCTCACGCCGGGTGCCCGACGCGTGCTCGACGCCGCCTCCGTGCTCTTCTACGAGAACGGCATCCACGCGGTCGGCGTCGACACCATCGCGGAGGCCGCCGGGGTCACGAAGAAGACGCTCTACGACCGCTTCGGCAGCAAGGAGGCCCTCGTGCTCTCCTACCTGCAGCATCGCGACGCCCGCTGGCGCGACTGGGTCGACGAGTACCTCGCCCGGCATCCGGAGCCCGGGATCGACCGGATTCTCGCGATCTTCGACGCCGCGATCGGCTGGTCGGACGACAACAGCCCCAAGGGCTGCAGCGCCGTCAACGCACGCGCGGAGATCCCCGACCACGCGACCAGCGGCCTCGTCCTCCCCGAGGTCACCCGACAGAAGCAGTGGCTGCTCGACCGCTTCGCCGAGCTCATCACCGAAGCCGGCCTGTCGGACCCCGGAGCGCGGGCCCGCGAACTCATGCTGCTCTACGAGGGCGCCATCGTGACGGTCGGGATGCGCACCTTCCGCGAACCGTTCGAGACCGCGCGTGCGATCGCGCGTCGGCTCCTGGCCGCCTGACCGGAGCCGGCGCCGGTCTGTCGCCGACAACCCGACATCGCGTAGGGTCTCGGGATGGACTTCACCGACGACGCCACCGCCGCCGACCGCGAGAACAGCACCGACCGCATCGCCATCGTCACCGGGGTCGGGCGCCGCCGCTCGATCGGCGCGGGACTCGCCACCGGTCTCGCCGCGGACGGCTGGAACCTCGTCCTTAACGCCTGGCGACCCTACGACGACCGCGTCGGCTACGAGCGGACCCCCGACGACCCCGAGGCGATCGCCGACGAGTGCCGCGCGCTCGGCGTGACCGTCGAGGTCGTGTTCGGTGACCTCGCCGACCCGGCGTTCCCGGCCGAACTCGTCGGGCGGGCTGCGCAGCTGGGTCCCGTGTCGGGGCTCGTCATGTCGCACTGCGAGTCGGTCGACAGCTCGATCCTCACGACGGACCTCGACAGCTGGGACCGCCACTTCGCCGTGAACGCGCGGGCGACGTGGCTCCTCATCAAGGCCTTCGCCGAACAGCTCCCCGTGCAGGAGGCGCTGCCCCGGGTGGCCGGTCGCATCGTCGCCCTCACGAGCGATCACACCGTGAACAACCTCCCCTACGGGGCGAGCAAGGG
Source organism: Plantibacter sp. M259 (assembly GCF_006065115.1). Classification (NCBI taxonomy): domain Bacteria; kingdom Bacillati; phylum Actinomycetota; class Actinomycetes; order Micrococcales; family Microbacteriaceae; genus Plantibacter; species Plantibacter sp. M259. The sequence goes on from NZ_CP040750.1 coordinate 627,945, forward strand.
TGCGCTCGACCGCATCGTGACCGCTGCGGCGGTGGAGCTGGGCGACCGCGGGGTGCGGGCGAACGTCATCAACCCGGGTCCGATCGACACGGGCTGGATGACCGACGACATCCGCCGCTGGGGCACCGAGGCGACGCCCGCCGGCAGGCTCGGAACGCCGTCCGACACCGCCGACCTCGTGCGCTTCCTGTTCTCGCCGGCCGGGTCCTGGATCAACGGCCAGGTGCTCTCGAGCAACGGCGGCTTCAACGTCGGCTAGCGGCGTCGCTCCCGGCCGACCCGCGCACGGATGTCGGCGATGTCGGTCGGCATGATCCGGCAGCAGCCGCCGATGATCGTCGCCCCGGCCTCCAGCCAGGCCTCCACCTCGCCGACCCCGGCGGCTCCGCGCCAGCAGCGGGCGCCGGCATCCCACTGCTCGCCGGAGTTCGGGTAGACCACCACCGCCTTGTCCGTCACGGACCGCGCGGCGGCGATGGCCGGGAGGACCTCGTCCGGGTGCGCGCAGTTGACACCGACGGCCTGGAACTCGTCGATTCGCTCGACGAGACGGAAGCCCTCCGCCATCGGTTCACCCGAGCGCAGACGACCGCCCTCCACCGTGAACGACAACCATGCCGGCACGCCCGAACCCCGCACCAGATCGGCGAGCGCCGTCGCCTCGTCGAGCGTCGGGATGGTCTCCAGGGCGAGGAGGTCGGGGGCCGCGTCGACCAGCACGGCCAGACGTCGCTCGTGCCACTGCCGCAGCTCGGTCCGACTGAGGCCGGAGGCACCCTCGTACTCCGAGCCGTCGCCGAGCGTCGCACCGTACGGACCGATCGACGCGGCGACGAGGAGCGGGCCGTCGGGGTCTGATTCCGACCGCGTGTCGCGCGCCGCACGCGCCACGTCGACGCTCGATCGCAGGAGCCGCTCGGTCTCGGGAGGCGCGATACCGATGCGCTCGAACGCCTCGAAGCCGACCTGGTAGGACGAGGTGATCGCGATCTGCGCACCCGCGGCGAAGAACTCCCGATGAGCGTCCAGAATCGCCTGTGGCTTCTCGAGCAGCAGACGAGCGCTCCACAACGCGTCGGAGAGGTCGTGCCCGCGTGCCTCGAGCAGCGTTCCGAGACCGCCGTCGATGGTCCAGACACCGCGCCGAAGATCCATGCCGTCCATTGTGCCCGCACCAGCGCGGGGAGGGGCGCCACTGGACACCTGGTATTGTCTATACCCGTCCAGAGCCGAGAGGACGCGTTCTCCCCGAGAACGACCCGCCACCCGACGTGCAGCTCCCCCGAGCTCCGTGCCAGTGCAGCATGGCGATCCTCCGGCATTTCTCGGGCACTGAGCGATTACGCGAGTGCCGAATGATTCAACACGACTGTCAGGAAACGAGTACTGCTTGTGAACTCCAGCGACAACGCGGCATCATCGTCCCCCGCATCCCCCTCCCCCAAAACCGGCCGGAAGCCGGCCCGTAAGACCAGACGCCTCCGCGTCGACGACGTCCTCGTCGTGAAGCGGTCGCGCATCCGCACCGCCATCTCGGGCACCGTCGTCGGCAACTTCATGGAGTGGTTCGACTTCGGCATCTACGGCTACCTCGCGGTCACGATGACCGTCGTCTTCACCGAAGGGCTCCCTCCTGAGGCCGGCATCCTCGTCACCCTGTTCGGGTTCGCCGTGTCGTTCCTCGTGCGTCCGCTCGGCGGGCTCGTGCTCGGACCACTCGGCGACAAGATCGGCCGGAAGAAGATCCTCTTCCTCACGATGTCGATGATGGCCGCGGCGACCGCCCTCATCGGCGTGTTGCCGACCGCCGCCCAGATCGGGCTGTGGGCCATCGCCCCGCTGTACCTCCTCAAGATGATCCAGGGCTTCTCGACCGGTGGTGAGTACGCCGGCGCCTCCACCTACGTCGCCGAGTTCTCACCCGACCGTCGCCGCGGGTTCTGGGCCTCCTGGCTCGACGTCGGGTCCTACGTCGGCTTCGCGGCCGGCGCCGGGACCGTCGCCCTCACCACGCTGATCGCGGAGGGCCTCGCCGGCCCCGACGCGATGACCGAGTTCGGTTGGCGCATCCCGTTCCTCATCGCCCTGCCGCTCGGTGCGGTGGCGGTGTGGTTCCGCCTCAAGATCCCCGAGACTCCTGCCTACGAGGTCGCCGAGACCGCCGGTGGGATCGAGTCCGAGCACGAGGACCCCATGGCCCGCCAGGGTGTCTTCGGGATCTTCCGTCACTTCTGGCGCCAGATCCTCATCGCGATGGCGATCGTCGCCGCGACGAACACCGCCGGCTACGCGCTCACGAGCTACATGCCGACCTACCTCGAGAAGGACGTCGGCGTCTCCAACCTGACGGCGGCGGTCGCGACCATCCCGGTCCTGCTCATCATGTCCGCCTGTCTGCCGCTCGTCGGCCGGATGTCCGACAAGCTCGGCCGCAAGCCCGTCTACCTCATGGCCGTCGGTGCAACTCTCGCCCTCATGGTGCCGGCGTTCGCGGTCATGCAGATCGGTGAGATCTGGGCCATCTTCATCGCTCTCTTCATGGTGGCCGCCCCGGTCGCGCTGTGGGCGGGACCGTCTGCAGCCTCGCTGCCGGCGTTCTTCCCGACGGCGTCCCGCTTCGGTGCCATGGCGATCGCCTACAACCTGTCGGTCTCGCTCTTCGGCGGCACGACGCCATTGTTCAGCGAGTTCCTCATCCAGCTCACCGGCAACACCTTCATGCCCGCGTTCTACATCATGTTCTTCGCGGCGGTGGCGGGCGTCGGCGTGCTCACGATGCGGGAGACGGCTCGTCGTCCGCTCATCGGCTCGGTGCCGACGGTCGAGACGAAGGCCGAGGCGGTGGAACTCGTCAAGGGGCAGGACGACAACCCGCTCATCGACACCCACACGATGCCACTCGACATCCTGCCGCCCGCGTCGACCACCGGTGCCGCGGCGGACGGCCAGGACGGACGCGTCACGACGCCCGCCGGCTAGGCGATTCGTCGACGCGTTCGTCGAGGACGGCGCGTTCGGTGATCACGATCGGGGCGGGTGCGCGGTGCGCATCCGCCCCGTCGCGTCCGACCCGCTCGAGGAGCGCGGCCTGCCAGCCGCCGCTCGCGACCGGCTTCGCCGGGGCAGCCGGCACGGTCGGCTCCACCTGCACCTCCGACGTCGTCGACGGCTGGAGTTGCGCGACCGACCCACGCTCCTCGACGAGCGCCTCCTGGATGATCCGTCGGGGATCGAACTGTCGAGGGTCGAGGCGTTTCCACTCGGTCGGGTCGAACTCGGGGCCCAGTTCCTCGGCGGCTCGCGCCTTGGTCGTCGCGACGAGGTCACGGACGGTGCGGACGAGCACCCCGAGTCGCTCGGCGTACACCGGCAACTGTTTCGGGCCGATGAGCACGGCCGCGAGGATCCCGATGACGATCAGCTTGTCCATGGTGAGTCCGAACACGATGCGCTCCGATGATCAGGCGGCAGGGGTGTCGGCGCGGGTGTCGGTGTCGGCCGACACCTCGTCCTTCAGGATGCGTGCCGACTGCCCGACGCTGCGGGCGAGGCTCGGGAGCTTCGCGGCGCCGAAGAACAGCAGGATGACGGCGAGCACGATGAGGGCGTGCCAGCCGGTGAGGTTCTGGAGGAGTCCCATGACGGGTCCTTTCGGGTCGATGCGGGTCAGGACAGAGGTGCGTGGAGGTGCCGCGGTCAGCGTCCGCTCGGCGGCGTTCCTCCGCCGCCGCCAGCCCCGCCACCGCCGGACGGAGCGGCACCGGCAGTCGGCGTCGTCGTGGTGTCGACCCGGACGGTGAGCGCCACCTGGTATCCGGAGGTCGCGTCGCCCGTCACCGTGGCGAGCTGCAGGGCGCCGCCGTCGTCGCCGAAGACGTTGTCGTCGTCGAGACTCACCTGGGCCAGGTTCGCGCTCGAACCGTCGTAGCCCGACAGCGCGTAGACGGTGTCGCACGCCGCCTGCGGGAGGGCGACCTGGGAGGTCGCGATCGCGTTCGCGGAGTCGGAGATGTCGTTCACCGTGGGGTACACCTCGAAGTGGATGTGCGGCCACCGGCCCGAGTAGCAGGCCGGGAAGATCGAGGTGTACGAGACGGTCCCCGAGCTGTCGGCGACCTGGACGCCGCGGAGGTAGGTCTCGTCCTCGATCCCGTCCGAGTACATCGAGTAGCCGCCCGACGCGTCGCAGTGCCAGACGTAGACGGCGACGTCGGCGAACGGGGCGTCACCGTTCGCCATGTCGAGGATGGTGAGCGAGAGGGCCATGGGGACCCCGCTCGCGGTTGTGCCGGACCCGATACTCGACCGGATGTCGCTGCGGACGATGCCGGACTCCTCGAGCACGTCAGCTCCGTTCGAGCCGTCGCCCGGGTAGGGGCCAGCGGTCTCGTCGGGGATCTCGCCCGATGGGAGGTCGCCGGTCGCCGTCGCGGTACTCGTGCCAGAACTCGCAGCGCCGGTGCTCGTGCTGCTGCTGCCGGACGCCCCGGTGGAGCAGGCGGCGAGCGCGACGGCCCCGACCCCGGCGCCGACGAGGCTCAGCACCGTGCGCCGGCTGACGAGGGTTCCGAGGTCGAACGCCACGCCCTGGTCGACGACCTCCTCGTCGGCCCGGTCGAGCAAGCGGCCCTCGTAGGCCGGGCCGTCCGGGGTGGTCTCGGGTGTCGGGATCCTGCTCATGGTGCGCCTCGCCTTCATCTGCGATCGGTGGTCTCGATCGGTCGTGAGACGAGCATCGGCGTGCCGGCTATGGACTCCCTATGAGCCGTCCATACGTCGTCGATGGGTCTGCTGGGCGATTGTCGAGCCTGCTGATCAGCGCGGGGTGGCCTTGAGCCCGTTGGGCGGTCCGTCGCGGTCGGAGGTGGTGCGCGGGACGTCGTATCGCACGAGGGCGTCGGCGCGTTCCAGGCTCGGTTGCACACTCATCAACACCCGCTTGAGCGGATCGATGTCCCAGGCGATGACGAAGTACGCGTCGGCACCACCCCGATCGCGGCGCCGTTCGATGACCGCCTTCGGGATCACCGGGTCGTTCCGCATCACGAGCCACGTGTCGTGGTCGAGCCGGATCGGACGCGGGCGGGTCATGTGTCGAACATACGTTCGAATGTCGCGTGAGGCAAGTCGACGATCGAGCTGCTTAACTTTGCTTAACCGCTTGACCACCTTCTCGGCGTCCCGCTACGGTAACTGCGTAACCGATTAACCACTCACCGCAGAGGACGTCATGAACCAACGAGGGTTCCACCAGCCGAACGGCGCATGGGTCGGAGACGTCATCCCCTGGCAAGAGGACGGGGTCTTCCACCTCCTCTACCTGCACGAGTCGCGTCGCGTGCCCAAGATCGGCATGCCGTGGCATCGCGTGACCACCCGCAACCTCGTCGACTTCGACGAGCTCGGCGAGGCACTGGCGTCGGGCGGACCGTCCGCGCCGGACTTCAACGTCTACACGGGGAGCATCGTCCGGGGTCCCGACGGCGTCCACCACGTCTTCTACACGGGTCAGCACCCGGAGCGCCGCGGTGCCGACGGTCTGGCGCTGCAACTCGTCATGCACGCCGTCAGCACCGACGACATGCGCACCTGGGAGCGCCGGGAGGCCGACACCTTCGGCGCCACCGCAGGGTACGAGACCGCCGACTGGCGGGACCCCTTCGTCTTCTGGGACGAGGACGCGGCCGTCTGGCGGATGCTCATCACCGCCCGACACGCGCACGGCCCGGAACGGCGTCGCGGCGTCATCGCCCAGTGCACCTCCACGGACCTCTCGACCTGGGAACCCGTCGAGCCGTTCTGGGACCCGCGCCGCTACATCGCCCACGAGTGCCCCGAGGTCTTCCAGTGGGGCGACTGGTGGTACCTCGTGTACTCCGAGTTCAGTGAGTCGTTCACGACGCGCTACCGGATGTCGCGCACCCTGCACGGACCCTGGCTCGTCCCCGAGCACGACACGCTCGACGGACGCGCCTACTACGCGGCGAAGTCCGCCGCCCGCGACGGACGCCGGTTCTTCTTCGGCTGGATCGCCTCCCGCGAGGGGGCCCACGACGCGGGCGCCTGGCAGTGGGCCGGCACCATGTCGGTCCTCGAAGCGGAGCAGCGTGCCGACGGCACCCTCGCCTTCCACCCGCCAGTCGAACTGCGTGAGACGTTCGGACCCGCCGAGGAGCAGACGGACGCCGTCATCGCCCCGGGCACGGTCCTGAGCGCCCCCGACGGGTACGCCGACGCCCTGTCGGCCGTGGACGCGCCGAGTTCCTTCCGGCTGGTCGCCCGGTTCGACATCGCCCCCGGCACGACCGAGTGCGGCGTCCTCCTCCGGGCGAGCGACGACGGCGACGAGGGCTACGTCCTGCGCCTGGAGCCGAAGCGCGACCGCCTCGTGTTCGACCGCTGGCCCCGCTCCAGCACCGGCACGGAGCAGTGGCAGATCTCGGGCGACGTCCCGTTCGTCGTCGAACTCGAACGCCCCTGCCGCCTCGCCCCCGGCTTGCACGAGCTCGAGGTGATCGTCGACGGCGACCTGTGCGTCGCGACCGTCGACGACGCGGTCGTCCTCAGCACGCGCCTCTACGACCGACCGACCGGTCGCGTCGGCGTCTTCGTCGGTGAAGGGGCCGTCACCGTCGAGGCGTGCACGCTCCTGGAACGCGACGGCGGCGACTCCGACGACGACTCCCCGTCACACCGACTCCTCACCAGCACCACGTCCTGATCCCGACACCACGCTCCGCCCTGCTGCACCACCACCCGCACACCCGCACCCACCTGTGATCGATCAACGGAGATTCCGACCATGCCAACCACCGCACGCCCCCGCACCATGCGCCCCACCCGCGGCACCGCCTTCGTGGCGCTCGTCGCCGCTGCAGCACTCGCCCTCTCCGGCTGCGCCGGCGGATCGAGCGCCACGGACCCGACCGACGTCGACCCGAAGGGCGACATCGTCCCCCGCGAGATCTCGTGGCTGCTCTCCCGCCCGGCCGACGGCGGGGTGATCACCGCGATGGAGCAGATCGCCGACGAGTACGCGAAGGACCACCCCGGCTTCTCGCTGAACCTCATCACGACGCCCGACCGCCCGTCGTACATCCAGAAGTACGAGACCCTCGCGGCCGCGAACAAGCTCCCCGAGCTCTTCGACACCGACGCGACCCCGTTCGCGCAGAAGCTCGCGAAGCAGGGCCGGATGGTCGACGTCGACCTGCTCCTCGAGGACCTCGGTCTCGCCGACTCCTACCGCGAGGCGGCGCTCAACTACCAGCGGTTCGACGACGGCTCGCTGTACATGGTGCCGTTCGAGTTCCAGCTGGAGTTCTTCTGGTACAACCGCTCCCTGCTCGAGGACGCCGGTGTCACCGTCCCGGCCACGCTCGACGACTTCCCCGCCATGTGCAAGGCGCTCCGCGCCAAGGGCGTCACCCCGATCGCGCTCGACGGTCAGGACCAGTGGCCGCTCGAACGATACATGGCCTACTACCCGTTCCGGATGGCGGGTCCCGAGTACATCCAGGACCTGAAGGCCGGGAAGGCCTCCTTCTCCGACCCGGCAGGGAAGGCCGCAGCCGAGTGGCTGTACGACCTCGGGCAGGCCGGCTGCTTCCAGGAGGGCTTCTCCTCGACCGGTTACGCGGACGCGCAGGCGCTCTTCACCTCGGGGAAGGCCGCGGTCTACAACATCGGCACCTGGGAGCTCTCGAACCTCGCGACGGATGCGCTCGACCCCGGCGTCCGTGACGCGGTCGGCACCTTCACGCTGCCGACCATCGACGGTGCCGTCACTGCCGACAACGAGTACGTCACCCCGTCCGGCATCGGCATGGCGGTGAACGCGAAGACGTACGACCCGCTCGTGCGCGACTTCCTCGCGTTCGCCCTCGAGCGCTACCCGGAGCTCTACGCGGCGACGGGCGCCCTGTCTCCGACGACCTCCGCGCAGACCACCGTCCCCGCGAACGCGACCGAGCTGTACGCGAGCTCTGTGGCGCAGGCGGACGGCGTCGGACCGGCGATCGCGATGCCCTGGGACACCCAGCTCGACCCGGCCACGAACACCCGACTCCAGCAGGAACTGACCCTGCTCGTGCAGGGCGACATCACGCCGGACGAGTTCATCACGACGATGGACGCGGCCCTCACGGAGAACGTCGATGACTGAGCTCACCCAGAGCGCGGTGGGCGCGGCACCGGCCCGCCCACCGCGGCGGCGGAAGCCGATGTCCACGTCGATGCTGCCCCGCCGGTCGACCCTGTCGGTGCTCGTGTTCCTCGTGCCGCCGCTCGTCCTCTACGGTGTGGCGGTGCTCCTGCCGATCGTGCAGTCGCTGTTCCTCAGCCTCTTCTCGTGGGATGGCATCACGGACATGGCGTTCGTCGGACTCGACAACTACGTCAAGATGCTCACCCGGGACGACGTCTTCTGGACCTCCTTCGGCAACGCCCTCGGCTACCTCGCGATCTGCCTGGTGCTCCAGCTCGGCGGCGCGCTCCTCGTCGCCGGGCTGCTCACCGCCCTCCCCCGGGCCCGCGAACTCGTCAAGACGCTGTACCTCCTGCCAGCCGTCATCTCGACGGTCGCGATCGCCATCCTGTTCCAGCGGCTGTACGCGCTCGAACCGGTCGGGCTGATCAACCAGCTGCTCGCGTGGGTCGGCCTCGGCGACCTTCAGACGGCCTGGCTGTCGAACGTGCAGACGGTCCTCGCGGCCGTGTCGATCCCGGAGGGCTGGCGGTTCACCGGCCTGTACATGCTCATCATCTACGCCGCCCTCATGGCCGTGCCCCGCGACCTCGAGGAGGCCGCTCGGCTGGACGGCGCCTCCTGGTGGCAGATCTTCTGGCGGATCCGCTTCCCGTACATCCGGCCGGTGTGGATAACGACGACGGTCATGGCGACGACCTTCGCCCTCCGCGGCTTCGACATCCCGTACCTGCTGACGAACGGCGGGCCCGGTCAGTCGTCCGAGCTGCTGACCACGTACATGTACAAGACGGCGTTCGTCCACACGGACTACGGCTACGCCAGCGCGATCTCCATGTTCATCGTCGTCGAGTGTCTCGTCGCCGTCGGCCTCATCTTCCTGCTGCTCCGACGGAAGGACCAGTCATGACCGCCACCCTCCCCGCCCGGCCGACCGAACACGTCGCGCCCCCGGCGGCACAGGCACCGAAGCGGAAACCCCGGCACACCCCGCGCGTGCGGGTGCAGCGGACGATCCTCACCGTGACCGTCGTCGCGATCGTGCTCGTCCAGGTCTACCCCCTCGTCTGGTTGCTGCTCACGAGCTTCCGGACGGCGGCGGACTTCGCCGGCGGCAACCCCTTCGCGCTGCCGTCCGAGTGGACGCTCGACAACTACGCGCGGGCGTTCTCCACCGGCAACCTCGGGCTGAACATCGTCAACAGCCTGATCGTCACCCTCGGGTCGAGCGCCCTGATCGTCATCGCCGGCATGATGGCGGCGTACGCGCTCCAGGTCCTCGGGTTCCGGTTCAGCGGGCTCGTCCGCGGCCTGTTCCTCCTCGGCATCATCGTGCCCGTGCAGATCGCGCTCGTCCCCCTGTTCATCGACTACTCGCAGGTCGGCCTGCTCGACACCCACCTGTCGATGATCATCCCGCTGGCGGCGTTCGCCCTGCCGATGGCCGTCTACCTGTTCTCCTCGTTCTACGAGTACATCCCGCGGGAAATGTACGAGGCCGCGTCGCTCGACGGGGCTGGTCCGTACCGGATCTTCGGCCAGATCACCTTCCCGCTCTCGGTCAACACGATCATCACCGTCGTGCTCGTCAACAGCATCTTCATCTGGAACGACTTCATCTTCGCGAACACCTTCGTGCTCTCCGACGGATTGAAGACCATCCCGCTCGGCCTGCAGAACTACATCGGGGCGATGGGGAACACTGATTGGACGGCGACGTTCGCCGCCGTCTGCGTCACGGTCACACCGCTGCTGCTGGTGTTCCTCGTGTTGAACAAAGCGATGATCAGCGGCCTCGAGAGCGGAGCGACCAAGGGATGAGCAGCACCGACCAGCCGAAGCCCGGCGCGGACCACCCGAAGAACACCTCGGGCATCACGATGCGCGACGTCGCGAAGGCCGCCGGCGTCTCCGTGGCGACCGTCTCGCACGTCGTCAACGACAAGCCGGGGTCGCGGATCGGCGAGGACGCCAAGCGTCGGGTGCACGAGGCGGTGGCGGAGCTCGGCTACCGGCCGAACGCCCTCGCGAAGACGCTGTCGCAGGGGCACTCCCGGTTCATCGGCCTCGTCGCCGACGCGATCGCGACGACCCCGTTCGCCGGCCAGATCATCCACGGCGCCCAGGACGAGGCGTGGCGCCACGGCTACGTCCTGCTCGTCGCCAACACCGACGGCAACACGGCCGCCGAGGAGGAGGCGATCGCGATGATGCTCGAGCACCAGGTCCGCGGGATCCTCTACTCCACCTGGTTCCACCACGAGATCACCGTGCCGGAGGCACTCCTCCAGACCGACACGGTGCTCGTGGACTGCTACGCCGCGGGCAGCGGGCTCCCGGCCGTCGTCCCCGACGAGGAGCAGGGCGGGCGGACCGCGACCGAGGCGCTGCTCGCGGCCGGTCACCGACGCATCGCGTTCGTCAACACGACAACCCCTCACCGGCACAGACCGGCCGGCTCGCCGGATACCGATCGGCGCTGCAGGCGGCGGGGGTGGCGTTCGACGACACTCTCGTGTTCCCGGCCTCACCGGAGCAGGAGGGCGGATACGCGGCGACCGCCGAGGTCGTCGACTCGGGCGCCACTGCGGTCTTCTGCCACAACGACCGCGTGGCGATGGGACTCTACGACGGGCTGCGGGAACGCGGACTGCGGATCCCCGACGACATGGCCGTCATGGGCTTCGACAACCAGGACGTCATCGCCGCCCACCTCCGGCCGCCGCTGTCGACGGTCGCCCTCCCCCACTACGAGCTCGGGGCGGCCGGTGTCCGTCGGCTGCTCGGTCTCGACGCCGCGCTGCCCGCCGGGCCGCAGCTCATCGCCTGCCCGGCCGTCACGCGGCACTCCGTCTGAGGGCGCGACCATGCACGACGAGCAGCACGCCCTTCCACGGCCCGGCTTCCACCTGACGCCCGAGCGGAACTGGATGAACGACCCGAACGGGCTGGTCTTCCACCGCAGGCGGTGGCACGCCTTCTTCCAGTACAACCCGGAGGGTGGCGACTGGGGCAACATGAGCTGGGGCCATGCTTCGAGCATCGACCTGCAGCACTGGGACGAGCATCCGGTCGCCCTGCGGTACACCGCCGAGGAGCAGGTGTACTCGGGATCCGTGGTCGCCGCAGGTCCCGACGGACGCCTCACGGCGTACTACACGAGCGTGTTCACCGACGGTCGGCAGGCGCAGTCGCGGGCGACCAGTGACGACGACGGGCTCACCTGGCAGCGCGACCCGGAGAACCCGATCCTCGACCGCGGCTCGCACGCCTTCCGTGACCCGAAGATCATCCGATACGAGGACGCCGCGGGTTTCCGCTGGATCATGCTCACGGTGGAAGCCGTGGAGCGTCAGGTGCTCGTGTACTCCTCCACCGACCTCCGCACCTGGGAGCTCGTCAGCACCGTCGGTCCGTTCGGTCCCACCGGCGTCGTGTGGGAGTGCCCCGACCTCATCCCGCTCGCGGTCGACGGCCGCCCGGACGAGGTCCGGTGGGTCCTGCTCCTCAGCACCAACCCGGTCGGCGATGCGCAGGACCCGGACGGGTCATCGATGAGCTATCTCCTCGGCGACTTCGACGGCACGGTGTTCACGCCTGAGCGGGCCGAGCTGCAGCGACTCGACCACGGTCGGGACTTCTACGCGGCGGTCGGGTTCGACGGCGCTCCGGACGGCGAAGCGGTGATCCTCGGCTGGATGGGCAATTGGCGCTACGCGGCCGACCTCCCCGCCTCACCGTGGCGGGGCGCGATGTCGCTCCCCAGACGCCTGTCCTTGACCACGGTCGACGGCGAGCCGCGACTCGTGCAAGAGCCGCCGGCCTTCGTCAGGGAACGACTCGCCGCGATCGAACCGACGACCGTCGTCCTGTCCTCGGACGCCGTCGACCTGGCGCTCGAGGGCGACGGCGTGGTCGAGCTGCACTGGGATCCGTCGATCACCGGTGAGCTGCGGCTCCGGCTGACGGCCGACACCGACGGGGCGGTCCTCATCGCCCACGACCCGGCGGCGGCGTCACTCGCGGTCACCCGGTCGGGCGGTGCCATGGACACGGTGCACCCCGACTTCGCCTCCACGAGCATCGTCCCGCTCGCCGGCGACCGTACGGCGCGGCTCCTCCTCAGCCTCGACGGCCCGCTGCTCGAGCTGTTCGTCGACGGCGGTCTCGCCACCGTCTCCGACCTCGTCCTCCTCGGGAGCGGACGACCGACGCTGACCCTCGCGAGCGAACGCGCCAGTCCCGTCTCGGTCGCCGTCATCGTCCTCGACCGGGCGCCCGCCACCGACCAGGTGCACGCGCTCGCCTGAGCATTCCTCCACCGCACGATCCAGCACCATCCCCGCCACGGGTGCCTTCGGCGCGCCCGCGGCACCGACGAAAGGAACAGCAATGACGCACGACCTCTCCCGCCGGACCGTCCTCCAGGGCGCCGGCCTCGGGGCGCTCGCCCTGTTCGCGAGTGCCGGCACGCCCCTCGCCGCCCAGGCCGCGACCACCACCCAGGCGCAGGCGTCCCTCCGATCGGTGTTCCACATGACGCCGCCGTCGGGGTGGCTCTGCGACCCGCAACGACCGGTGTTCACGAACGGCGCCTACCAGCTGTACTACCTGCACTCCGGCCAGAACAACGGCCCGGGCGGTTGGGATCACGCGACGACGACCGACGGCGTCGCCTTCACCCACCACGGGACCGTCATGCCGTTGCAGCCGGACTTCCCGGTGTGGTCGGGATCCGCGGTCGTCGACACCGCGAACACCGCCGGGTTCGGTGCGGGTGCGGTCATCGCCCTCGCGACGCAGCCCACGGACGGTGTCCGGAAGTACCAGGAGCAGTACCTCTACTGGTCGACGGACGGCGGCTTCACGTTCACGATGCTCCCCGACCCCGTGATCGTGAACACCGACGGACGCGCTGCCCAGACCACGGCGGAGATCGAGAACGCCGAGTGGTTCCGGGACCCGAAGGTCCACTGGGACGCGGCCAGGAACGAATGGGTGTGCGTCATCGGCCGGGCGCGCTACGCGGCCTTCTACACTTCGCCCGACCTCACGACCTGGCAGTTGCAGCACAACTTCGACTTCCCGAACCACGACCTCGGCGGCATCGAATGCCCGGACCTCTTCCAGATGCGAGCGGGTGACGGCAGCTGGCACTGGGTCTTGGGCGCCAGCATGGACGCCTACTCGATCGGCCTGCCCATGACCTACGCCTACTGGACGGGCACCTGGGACGGCACGCGGTTCATCGCCGACGACCTCACCCCGCAGTGGCTGGACTGGGGCTGGGACTGGTACGCCGCCGTCACCTGGCCGAAGGCGGAGTCGCCCGACGACCGCCGGCTGGCGATCGCGTGGATGAACAACTGGAAGTACGCGGCCCGCGACGTCCCCACCGACGCCTCGGACGGCTACAACGGCCAGAACTCCGTCGTCCGGGAGCTGCGACTCGAGGCGCAGTCCGGTGGTCGGTACAGCCTGCTCAGCTCACCCGTGGACGCCCTCGCCGGGTATGCGACCTCCACCGTCTCCCTCCCGGACCAGACGGTCACCGGGAGCGCCGTCCTGCCCTGGAGCGGCCGGGCGTACGAGATCGAGCTCGACCTCACCTGGGACACCGCGACCAACGTCGGTCTCTCCGTCGGGCGGTCGGCGGACGGCTCCCGCCACACCAACATCGGGAAGGCCGGGGCCGAGCTCTACGTCGATCGTGCACCGTCCGACCTGGCCGGCTTCTCGCTGCAGCCGTACACCCGGGCCGCAGCGCCGATCGACGCGGCTGCGCGCTCGGTCCATCTGCGGGTCTTCGTCGACACGCAGAGCGTCGAGGTCTTCGTCAACGCCGGTCACACCGTCGTCTCGCAGCAGGTGCACTTCGCCGAGGGCGACACGGGGATCTCGCTCTACACCGATGGCGGGCCGCTGACCGCCTCGGGGATCACGATCCGCGAGTTCGGCACGGCGATCTGAGGCAAGCTCCCGCATCCATACGTCAGGATGGACGGATGGATCTCCAGAACCTCGCCGAGCACGGACGTTGGACGACGGCCCCTGCGGCGGTGACGACGGAGCCGGACGGTTCCCTGCTCGTCACCGCCGTCGAGGGCAGCGACGCCTGGCGGCACACCTCCTACGGTTTCGTCCACGACACGGAGCACGCGCTGATCGCGCCGATGCAGCGACGAGCGGCGATCGAGGTGTCGTTCGTCCTCGACGGCTCCGAGCAGTTCGATCAGGCCGGCGTGTTCCTCCGCGTGTCCGAAACGACGTGGATCAAGGCCGGGGTCGAGGTGTCCGACGGGGTCGCCCAGCTCGGTGCTGTCGTCACGCACGGCACCTCCGACTGGTCGGTGGCACCGGTCCCGGACTGGCTCGGACGAACGGTCACCGTGCGCGCGAGCCGAGACGGCGACGCCGTGACCGTGCGTGCCCGGGTGGATGGCGAAGCCTGGCGGCTGGTCCGCGTCGCCCACCTCGACCCGGAGACCGACGTCGAGGCGGGGCTCTTCTGCGCGGCCCCGACTCGCGCCGGCCTCACCGTGCGGTTCACCGCCGTCCGTCTCGGTCCGCCGGACGACGCGCTCCACGGCTGACGGTCTGCACGGTCGCGGCATTGCGCTCCGCGAGCTGCGCGAACGCGGCGGCGAGTTCAGGCGGCTCGACGACGTCGACGTCGGTGTCGAAGCGGTTCACGGAGGCGGCGAGCGCCACCCACGACCAAGCACCGGCGGTGTAACGCGTGCGGTCCGGGCCGAGGGGCTCGGCGGTGCCGTCGCCCATGAACGGTCGGACCGCATCGAACGGCAGGTGGAGCACGACGGTGCCGACACACGGCCACGCGTCGGTCTGCTCGGATCCCTTGAACCTCGCCGCCACGAACGCCTGGACGTCTCCACCCGGCACCTGGCGCGGACGGAATCGCGGTCCGGTCGGCGTCCTCGGCACGATCCGGTCGGCGCGGAAGATCCGCCAGTCGTCGCGGTCGAGATCCCAGGCCACGAGATACCAGCGCCCCTGGGAGGTGACCAGGTGGTGCGGTTCGACGCGTCGAGGGGGTTCCGGATCATCGTCGGATCGCCCGAAGCGGAGCACTTCCCGCGCGCGGATGGCTGCGGACAACGCGAGGAGGACCGGCACGGCCACCTGCGGGGTCGGTCCGTCGCCTGAGCGGGGCACCGAGGTGACGTCGAGCGCGTCGAGTCGATGACGCAGCCGCGACGGCAGGACCTGCCGCACGGTCGTCAACGCTCGGAGCGCGGGCTCCTCGAATCCGGATCCCGCGACGGCTGCGGTCTGGAGGGCGATGGTGAGCGCGACGATCTGCTCGTCGTCGAAGAGCAGTGGCGGGAGTTCGCTCCCGGCGTCGAGGTGGTACCCGCCGTCCGGCCCCATCGTGGCCTCGATGCGATACCCCATCTCGCGGAGCCGGTCGACGTCGCGGCGGATCGTGCGATGGCTGACGTCCAGCCGGTCGGCGAGCAGGGCCCCCGGCCAGTCGCGCCGCGCCTGCAGGAGCGAGAGCAACTGCAGGAGTCGGGAGGTCGGCGAGGCCATGGTGCGAGCGTAGTCCGAGTACAGGACACGATCTGTCCTAGATGCCTGGGACAGTGGTGCTCGACCGGGAGGAGCCCGGCACGAACCGAGGAGCACGCAT
Source organism: Plantibacter sp. M259 (assembly GCF_006065115.1). Lineage (NCBI taxonomy): Bacteria > Bacillati > Actinomycetota > Actinomycetes > Micrococcales > Microbacteriaceae > Plantibacter > Plantibacter sp. M259. The sequence goes on from NZ_CP040750.1 coordinate 643,805, forward strand.
GAGCATCACGACCACGACCCACCTCAACTTCCAGGGCGACGCCCGCGCTGCGCTGGAGTTCTACCAGTCCGTCTTCGGCGGGCGGACGACGATCGCGAGCTACAGTGACTTCGGAATGCCGAAGGACGCCCCGGGCGCCGAGCTGGTCGTGTTCGGTCAGGTCGAATCCGAGGACGGCTTCCGGGTGATGGCGTACGACAGCCCCGGTTCCACGGCGGGTTCGCTGATCGGTGCCGGATCGACCCGCCGTGAACACGGGACGACCGTCACCGAGCAGTCCTGCTTCGTCGCGGTGCGCGGCGAGACGCTCGCGGAGGTCGAAACGTTCTGGGACCGACTCGTCGTCGGAGGGTCGGTCGTCGAGCAGCTCGCCGCGTCGGCCTGGAGCCCCGGTTTCGGCATGGTGACCGACCGGTTCGGCGTCACGTGGGTGCTCGATGTGTCGGCGGCCAACTGAGGCGTCCGCTCACGTCCTGGAGCGGACGGAGAACGGGCCGGTGCGGACGATTGCGTCCACCGGCCCGTTCCGGTCGTCAGGTTGCGACTCAGCGCACCCTGTCGAACCGCTGCCCCTCAGGCTTCGAGGGAAGGAGGAAGAGGACGAACAGGATGAGGCCGCCGATCGAGGGGATGAGCGAGAGGAAGTAGAACGGGCCGGGGAAGTTGGCGTCGTGCAAGCGGCGCCAGGCGAGGGCCAGGTTCGGGACGATGGTCGCCAGCCCGATGAGGCCGAGGAGCACGACGCCCGTCAGGATCAGCGGAGCGGCTCCGGGGATCTCGAGGATGCCGGGCTGGGTGTAGTAGGTACGCGAACCGGTGCTGCTGTCGAACACGACGGCCTCGCGCTGCGCGGCAGCCGACGACGCCCCGATCGCGACGCCCGTGAACAGGAGGGCGTTCGGGATGAGCGCGACGAGGAAGACGAACAGCGTGGCCCACCAGTATTCGCTCCGCGAGGCGCGGCCGGTGAAGGTCGCGTACTTGCGGAGGTAGCGCTTGATGGCCTGCGGGAAGGTCGCCCCGTACAGCGGGAGCGTCAGGTCGTCCGGTGGGGCGGCGCCGCGGATCGGCGCGGGGGCGTACGGCTGCCCGTACGTCGGCGTCGCGGGGTATTCAGGAGTGGTGTTGGAACTCATGGTGTCTTTCGATCGAGGTACACGTTGCTGAGATCCTGGCATAACACATGACCACGCCAGAACGACTTGCACGACCGACCGATTTCAGGCATGGCCCCATCGGTCCCGGGCAACCTCGTCCGGTCCCTGAGCCTGTCGAAGGGCACACGGCGCATCCCACGAATCCGGCGGACCTCTCCCGGTCCCTGAGCCTGTCGAAGGGCCCACGAGGGACCTCCTGCTCTGGTGGTCTTCTCCCGGTCCCTGAGCTTGTCGAAGGGTGCACGAGGGACTTCCACAACCGGGACCACTCGCCATCTGGAATGTCAGTGGTCCATGGTGGACTTGTCCAATGACCGAGGCCACTGCCGCCGCGATCTGCGCTGGCGACGAGTACGCCGCGCAGCTGGCGGAGTTCTCGGACGAGTGGGCGGAGCTCCACCGGCAGCAGGCTGCCCTGGACGCGAAGAAAGCGCGCCTCCTCGCCCGCTCCGCCGCCTACGCCGATGCGTTCGCCGACGCCACGGTCCCGGCGATCTTCCCGCCGGCCGAACGTCAGGGCCTCTCCCGCCGGTCCACCTGTGCAGCCCTTGCGATGGCGACTCGCACGCCGGAACGGACGATCCAGCGGGCGACGAACGACGCCGAGCGCCTCGTGAACGACGCGCCGGCCGTGCTGGCGTCGCTGGAGGCCGGCCGGATCTCGGCGCGGCATGCGCAGGTGATCACCGATCAGCTCTGCGACGTCCCTGCTGCTGGGCGGGCAGCGTTCCTCCAAGCAGTCCTCCCCGTGGCGGAGCGCATGACCGCCGCCGGGCTCAAGAGCCGCGCCCGCGTGCTGCGCGAGCGACTCCACCCCGAGTCCATCACCGCCCGCGCGGTCCGCTCCGAAGCGGACCGCCGCGTCGAGTTCGAACCGGCCGCCGACGGCATGGCGTGGGTGCACCTGTTCACGACCGCACCCATCGCGCAGGGCATCATCGAGCGCGTCGAAGCCGCAGCGGCCGGGTCGCGCAATGCCGGCGACACCCGCACCTGCGCACAACTCCAGGCCGACGCCCTCGCAGCACTCGCCCTCACCGGCGTGACTCCGGAAGACGTCATGTCGAGCCCGGTCCTTCCGCACCCGATCGAGGTCCAGGAGCACATCGTGCCCACGGTGCAGATCACCGTGCCGGCGCTCGCCATGGCCGGCGTTTCTGACGCCCCGGCCACCCTCGACGGCTACGGTCCGATCGACCCGGAGACCGCCGCACGTATCGCAGTGAACGCGCCGAGCTTCACCCGGATCCTCGTCCAGCCCGAAACCGGCGCGGTACTCTCCGTCGGGCGCAATCAATACCGGGTCCCGGCAGACCTCCAGCGCGCGGTGCGCCTTCGGGACGGCACCTGTCGCGCACCTGGCTGCGGGAGACGAGCCCGGGCCTGCGATCTCGATCATTCGGTCGCGTGGGAGGACGGCGGGACGACGGATGTGGGCAATCTCGCCTGCCTGTGTCGACATCACCATCGGATGAAGCACCTCCCGGGGTGGAACCTCGACCACGGGCCCGGCGGGGTGCTCAAGTGGACGACGCCCGACGGGAAGCATCATCGGACGGAACCGGATCCCGCGCCGTTCTGACCAGCCTCGGCGTCCTCAGATCGAAGTGTCCCCCGTGGGCACTTCGACAGGCTCAGTGACCGGGAAACGTACACCCGGAACGATGGGGCGTCCTCGTGGACACTTCGACAGGCTCAGCGACCACGTCGACACACGCAGCGACCGGACGACGGACAGCAGGAACGGAACGCCCCGCGCAGCTCCGCGTCAGCGCCTTCGATCGAACCGCCGTCCAGACGGCCTCGACGGCATCAGCACGAGGACGAACACGACGATGCAGCCGATCAACGGGATCGCCGAGAGGAAGAAGAGCGGACCGGGGAAGCCGGCGTCATGCAGGCGCCGCCAGAGCATAGCCAGACTAGGCAGGACCGTGACGGCCACGAGGAGACCGACGATGACCAGGGCGGCGCTCAGCAGTCGAGACCCATCGTCGACCACCGGCTCGCGCTGCATAGCCGCGATCCCAGCGATCGCCAGCCCTGGACCGAACAACACCGTCGGTATGAGCCAGACCAAGACGAGGAACAATACGGTCCACCAGTACTCGCTCCTCGAGGCGCGACCGGAGAAGGTCGTGTACTGACGGAAGAACCGGCCAACGGCCGCCGACATCGTCGCCCCGGGGAGCGGAAGAGCAGGGCTCGGCAGGACACCAGCCGCAGGTACGGGCGGCTTCACCGCCGACCTCCCGCCGGACGGGGCGGACGCGCACCCCAGGGAGCTGTCGCTACTCATGATTCCCCTCGGGTCATGTATTTCTCATCGATACTCAAATGTAACATGTGAAAAGCGGATGTTCCGAGCCGGTTCCTCCAGGTACCGCCGTCATGACTCCGCGAGGATGATCACGTGATCGGAAAGCGCTTGCCGAGCAGGCCTCCGCACCGGTAGCCTCGTCCGGAACCCCACCCGGAAGGTCGCGATGCTGCGCCGACACGACACCTCCACCACGCCGATCGTCGTCAACGACAACGCCGCCTGGTGCTGGTTCCAGGATGAGCGCGCACTCGTCGATCCGGTCTCGAACCTCCTCGTCGTCGGCTCGATCGCGTCAACGGGCGGCATCGACGGCGAGCAGCGCGGCGGCAACGTCGAGGTCACCGTCGTCGACCTCAGCACCGGCACCGCCGACGTCGTCGTCCTGCACGAACGCCTCGAGTCCGACGACCACGACGTCCCGGCCCTCTGGCGGCGGCGCGACGGGCGCTGGCTCGCGATGTACACCCGCCACAAGACCGACGACCTCACCCGCTGGCGCATCAGCGAACCACACGACCCGCGTCGCTGGGGGCCCGAGCACACGTTCGACTGGAGCGCCCACACCGGCGGACTCGGCGTGACCTACTCGAACCTCCACGAACTCGACGGCCGCCTGTACTGCTTCGCCCGCGCCGTCAACGACGACCAGTGCGCGCTCGTGTCGGACGACGACGGCGACACCTGGAGCTACATCGGCAAGCTGTTCACCCGGCCGAAGGTCGGTTACGTCAACGGCTACACGCGCTACGTCTCCTCCCCCGGGCGCATCGACCTCATCACCACCGACCACCACCCGCGCGACTACGACAACAGCGTCTACCACGGCTTCCTCGACGCCGACGGGCTCCACCGAACCGACGGTGCGGTCGTCGACCCGCATCCGTTGCGTGGCGACGCACCCTCGCAGGTCGAGCTCACCACCCTCGTCGCCGCCGGGTCACGAATGCCCGACGGCGGCAGCTGGGCCGGCGACCTCCTCTCCCACTGCTGGACCGTCGACGTGCGACGAGCCCCCGACGGCACCGTGGCCGCCGTGGTCTCCGCCCGCGCCGACGACGGACCAGCGCATCCGGACGAGGCGACCGAACGCCTCCGGCCCGTCCTGGACCATCGGTTCCTGTTCGCCCGCCTCACGCCCGGCGGCTCCTGGCAGGTACACCCACTCGCCCTCGCCGGCCCCGGCCTCCTCCCGCACGAGCAGGACTACACCGGCCTCGCCGCGATCGACCCGGACGACCTCGACTCGCTCTACGTCTCGACGCCGGTCGACCCCCGAGATGACCGACCGCTCGCCCACCACGAGATCTTCCACGGTCGTACCGACGACGACGGGGCGACCTGGACCTGGACACCGGTCACCGAGGGCTCGGACGTCGACAACCTGCGACCGATCGTCGCACCCGGTGACCCCTCGACCGTCTCGCTCCTGTGGTTCCGCGGGGACATGGCGAGCTCGCAGGACTACCGGTGCGAGGCCGTCCTGCTCCGGCTGCCGCGCGCCGAGTGACGACCGGTCACTCGGGCCAGGACACCTCGCCGCTGAAGTCCGGGTGCTTGCGGAGGTAGGCCTGGATGAAGGGGCAGTACGGCACGATCGTCAGGCCTCGCTCGACCGCATCGTCGAGCGCCGCGGCGGCGAGGACGCTGCCGAGCCCCTGCCCACCGAAGTCCGGATCGATCTCGGTGTGGGTGAAGAGGATGCGACCCGGTTCCTCCCGGTACCCGGCGATCCCGGCGACGCGCTCCCCCACGAGGATCTCGTACTCGTGACGCTCGTCGTTGCGGACGACCTGCGGGCCGTCCTCGGGTGTGCTCGATGTCGACATCGGGGCTCCCTTCCGTTCGTCCCCCACTGTACGTCGAGCGCTCCGTCATGTGCTGTTTACGCAGCGGCCGATTCCGCAACGTGCCGGAAACACGCGCACAGGCCATCGGAAACACGCCGGTGTCACGCTGGGCGCACCCGACGCGCTCCAGCCGCGTCCCTGCGGAGAGGCACCTCGAATGGATCAAGGAAACACAGCGTTCATCCTGATATCAGCGGCACTCGTGCTGCTCATGACACCAGGGCTCGCGTTCTTCTACGGCGGCCTGGTCAAGGCGAAGAGCGTCATCAGCATGATGATGATGAGCTTCGGCGCACTCGGCCTCATCGGCGTCCTCTGGGTGCTCTACGGGTACGCGATCGCGTTCCCCGGCTCCGAAGGCACCGTCGCCCCCTGGGCGATCGACACCGGGAACATCGGTCTGACCGCCGCCCTCGAGACGCCCGAGGGAGCGGCCTACCCGCCACTCGCCTTCGTCGCCTTCCAGGCCACCTTCGCGATCATCACCGTCGCCCTCGTCTCCGGCGCCATCGCCGACCGCGCGAAGTTCGGCTCCTGGATGATCTTCGCCGGCATCTGGGCGACCGTCGTCTACTTCCCGGTCGCGAGCTGGGTGTTCAACTTCGGCCTCGCCGACGACGGCAGCTTCGCCTACGGTGGTTGGATCACGCACGGCCTGCAGGACGTCTTCGGCGTCGGCGTCATCGACTTCGCCGGTGGCACCGCGGTCCACATCAACGCCGGTGCTGCAGCCCTCGCCCTCGCGCTGGTCCTCGGCCGCCGCGTCGGGTTCAAGAAGGGCGTCCACGTCCCCCACAACCCGCCGTTCGTCCTCCTCGGCGCCGGTCTGCTCTGGTTCGGCTGGTTCGGCTTCAACGCCGGTTCGGAACTGGCTGCCGACGGCACCGCGGCACTCGTGTTCGTCAACACCATCGCAGCCCCGGCAGCAGCTCTGCTCGCCTGGCTCGTCGTCGAGAAGATCAAGGACGGCAAGCCGACCTCCGTCGGTGCCGCATCGGGAGCCGTCGCCGGTCTCGTCGCGATCACCCCGGCGTGCGGTTCGCTGCACCCGATCTGGGCGATCGTCCTCGGCCTCGTCGCCGGTGTCGTCTGCGCCCTCGCCATCGAGCTGAAGTTCAAGCTCGGCTTCGACGACTCGCTCGACGTCGTGGGCATCCACCTCGTCGGTGGCCTCATCGGCACCCTGTACCTCGGCTTCTTCGCCAACGGCACCGGCCTCTTCATGGGTGGTGACGCTTCGCAGCTGCTCGTCCAGGCGATCGCCGCGTTCGCCGTCCTCATCTACTCCTTCGTGCTCGCCTTCATCATCGGCTTCGCGATCGAGAAGACGATCGGCTTCCGCGTGAAGAACGAGGACGAGATCGCCGGCATCGACACCGTGGTCCACGGTGAAGAGGGGTACGTCCTGGTCGACACCAAGGCCTGATCCACCGGCCTGAACGACCTGCCCGACCCGACCCGACGAGGACGAGATGCGCGGAGCAGCTGGACCCGAACCGGCTGCCACCCCCGCTCATCTCGTCCTCGTCGACGTCGCGTCACGACCACCGGCCGACCCGGGCCCGCCCCGGCTCGTCCGGTTCGCCGACCTCGTGCGGCAACCACTCGACCGTGGCCGGGGCAGCGTGCGAGACGTCTGGACCAGCACCGACGTCGACCGCCGCATCCGCTGGCGACTGCAGGTCGTCGAGCTCCGTGACGCCGCCGGACTCATCGCCGCTCCCGACGACATGAACCACGCGATCGTCGGCTTCGCCGGCCCACAGGTCGCGGTCCGCGCGGGCGGAAACGAGCTGAACGGCCCCGGACGCATCCTGCACCGCGACGAGGTCCTGACCGTCCGCGAATCCTCCGTGCGCCTCTCGAGGCCGCGGCTGCGGGCGTCGGGGTCGAGCTCGATGATCCTGCTGAGCTACAGCACCTCGGAGGACCCGCCGACGCTGAACTTCGAGCATCCGGAGACCGCGCACGATCCCGCCGACGGCCTGCGGATCACCCTCGCCCTGCGCGGTCCGATCCGGCGCGGCGAGGGCGAGGTCCCGCAGGGTGCCGCCCTCGTCTCTGCTCCCCTCGCGGTGCCGCCGCGCTACCGCTGACCGCTAGCGCTGACCGGCGGTCCGGCCGTCGGCGAACCGCTGGCGCGCGTGCTGCTGCCGCGACCCGACCGGCACGGCCTCGGTCGCCGCGGGCAGCCCCATCGACGGCGTCGACACGTAGATACTCTCGGCGCGGTCGACGAGGAACGTCTCGTGCCAGACGCCGACGGCCTTCGGCGCGGTCCGGGCGCGCTTGTTGAACCGCGACCAGGCAGGCCGATGGGCGGAGGCCGGTGCCGACGCGTAGGCGTAGAGCTTGTCGATCGACGACCAGTACTGGACGAGGTACGGGCCACTTGAACCGAGCAGGATGTGCGAACCGAGGAGCCCGGACTCCGGGTCGGACATGAGCTCCTGCAGCATGCGCGGCATGTCGCCGAAGATCGGGAGCCACTTGTCCACCCGCCACCACTGGTTGATGGTCATCCCGATGTGGAACACGACGAGCTCACCCTCGTGACGATGAGTGATTCGGCCGACGACGACGCGTGACATAGACTGCTCCTGTTCGATAGTGACGCTATCCAAGTTGGATAGTAGCACTATCCAGACGAGGGGGACAGGATGAGGATCTCGGAACTCGCGGCGGTGTCCGAGGTGCCGGTGGCGACCATCAAGTACTACCTCCGCGAGCAACTCCTCCCGGAGGGCGAGCGCACCTCGGCGACCCAGGCGAGCTACGGCGACGCCCATGTGTCCCGGCTCCGCGTGATCCGCGCACTGCTCACCGCCGGCGTGAGCATCGCGGAGACCCGCAACGTCGTCGCCGCGCTCGACTCACCACCGGCGGGCCCCTACGACCTCCTCGGCGTCGCCCACACCGCCGTCACCCCGCGCCCGAGCGGCCCGGTCGACACGACCCGCGCACTGGAGCTCTACGAACGACTCGGCGGGGTCGAGGCGCATTGCGATCCCGGACTCCTCGCCGGCCTGGCCGGGGCCCTGGACACCCTCGAGCGAGCCGGCTTCACCGTGCCACCCGCGGTCCTCGACCGATACGTCGACGCAGCGCGCCGCATCGCCGAAGCCGAGATCGACGGCATCCCGGCGGACTCCCCCGAGCTGGCGGTGCAGTACATCGTGCTCGGCACCGTGCTCACCGAACCGCTCATCCTCGCCCTCCGTCGTGCGGCCCAGCAGGTGGTGTCGTCGGAGCGTTTCGACGGGACGGAAGCCCCGGCATCCCAGCCGTCCTGAGCCTCAGGCTCCGGAGCCTCAGGCTCCAGAGCCTCAGGCGTCGAGTTCCGCCGAGGTGGGCGGGTTCGCCCCCGGCCGCGACACCGTGATGCTCGCGGCCCACGCGGCGCGGTCGAGCAGCTGCTGCAGCACCTCGTCGGACACCTCACGAAGTCGTTCCTCGGCCCCGGGCCCAGCGATACCGGCGGTCAACAGTCCGTCGATCAGCGCACCCATGAACGTGTCGCCGGCACCGACGGTGTCGGCCACCTGCACCCGTGGCGTCTCGATCTCGAGCACGGAACCGTCTCTGACCGCGACCGCCCCGTCACCACCCATCGTCACGACCACGAGTCCCGGCCCGGCCGCGACCCACTCCCGAGCTGCGTCGACCGGCGCCACACCGGGCAGCAGGAACGCGACGTCCTCGTCACTCGCCTTCACGACGTGGGCGCGCGCGATGCAGTCGAGGGCCGCCTGACGGACGCGGGCCGCGTCGTCGATGAGCGACGGCCGGATGTTCGGGTCGTAGGTGATGAGTGCCGAGGGACGACGCGCCTCGACCAGCTCGCGGAGGCGGTCGGCACTCGGCTCGAGGACCGAGGCGATCGAGCCGGTGTGGACGACCGCGGCGTCCGGCGCACCCGAGGCCTCCAGATCGAGCGAGAGGTCGAACTCGTAGGTTGCCGCCCCCTCGGCGTCGAGGGTCGCCTGCGCCGTGGACGTCCGACCGGTCGGGGCCGACACGAGGGTCACCGCGGACGCGTCGAGCCAGGAGCGGATCGCCGCGCCTCGCTCGTCGTCGCCCACATGGGTCACCAGGGCCGGGGCGCGGCCCAGCCGACCGAGGGTGATCCCGACGTTCGCCGGGCTGCCGCCGGGGCTCTCCGCCTGCGTCCCGTCGAGCCGCCGGACGATGTCGATGAGGGTCTCGCCGGCGATGAGGACGTCGGTCGTGGGGGCTGCGTGCATGGCATCTCTCTCTGCTGGATCCGAGGGTCGGTGGCGTCAACCGGCGTCGGTCGACACCGCGGCGATGAGCGAGTCGCGCTCGATGATCGGCATCGTGACCAGCTCGTGCCCGAGGGCGTGCTGGCCGAGGAGCATCGAGGCTCCGAGCGCGCCGATCTCCTGGTAGGGCAGCCGTGCGGTGGTGAGGCCCGGGCGCAGGTAGCCGGCGAGGATCTCGTCGTCGAAGGAGACGACGGAGACGTCCTGCGGGATCCGACGCCCCAGTTCGAGCAGCACCTGGTAGGCACCGAAGGCGACGCCGTCGTTCGCGGCGAGGATGGCGGTGACGTCGGGGTGGCGCTCGAGGAGCGCGGCCGTCGCCTCGTACCCCGGTTCCGGCTGCCACTCGACGATGTCGACGCGCGCCGGTTCGATCCCGGCCTCCGCGAACGCCGCGGCGATGCCCGCGAAGCGGAGTGCCACCGTCGCCGTCTGTCGCGGATCGTCGATGACGTCCTGCGGCAGGTCGCCGACCACGCCGATCCGTCGGTGACCCGCGTCGACGAGCCGCTTCGCGACCGCGTACCCGGCCGCGCGCTCGTCGGGCAGGACGTTCGCGTGTCCCGAGGAGGACGCTCCGTTGAGCACGACGACGGGGACACCGGTCGAGGTGGTGGGGAGGTCGATGAGGCGGGCGCCGAGGAGGCCGATGAGGATGCCGTCGACCCGGTGGTCGATCATCGTCTCGAAGGCGCGGGCGAGGCCACCCTCGATCCCCTCGGTCTCCGCGATGAGCATCGTGTGGTCGTGGGCCTTCGACACCTCGAGCGCACCGCCGATGAGCCCCGAGGCATGCCGGGTGAGCGTGACCTCGTCGGAGATGAACCCGATCGTCCTGGTCTTCCCGCGGCGCAGCACCTGGGCCGCGGGGTTCGGGCGGTAGTCGAGCTCCGCCGCGGCGGCGCGGACCCGCTCGACGGCGTCCGCGGACAGCCGGGAACCGGGGCGGTCGTTCATGATCATGCTCACCGCGGCCTTGGACATGCCCGCGCGCTCCGCGACGTCCGCGAGGGTCGTGCGGCGGCGTTGCGTGGACATGACACTCCCTCGTGCGGTTTGCTGAATCAGTTCAGCATATCGCGCGGAGCTGTGTTATGTTTCGTCTGCTGAATCCGTTCAGCACCTCCATTCACGGCTCATCGTCCGCGCCCTGCGAACGGTCGGCCCCGATTTCGCAGGAGCAACAACGTGGTTGATCTGAGTCGCAGGGCGGCACTCGCCCTGCTCGGTCTCGGTCTGGCGGGCACGGCCATCTCCTGGCCGCGCCTCACCGGCGGAGACATCCCCGGCCGAGGTGACGACGCCCTCACCGTCGCCCTCTTCGGCACCGCCCAGGACGCCGCCGCCCGGCAGTCGCTCGTGGACGGCTTCCAGAAGCTGCACCCCGACATCCCCGTCCGGATCATCGCGATCCAGGGCCAGGACTGGGGCAACTTCTTCGCGAAGATCCTCACGATGGTCGCGGCGGGCACCCCGCCGGACATCGTCTCGGTCGCCACGGAGGGCACGCAGCTGTTCGCCGAGCGACTCGCCCACCCGATCGACGAGTACGTGCAGCGCGACGCCGCCGAACTGCAGGAGTACTTCGACGACGTGAACCCCTCGCTCATCGAGTCGTTCATGTACAAGGGCAACCTGTTCCAACTGCCCGACAACTTCAACGCGGCGAACATGTACTACAACACCTCCGCGTTCGAGCGGGCCGGCCTCGAGCGTCCGCGCGACGACTGGTCGGTCGACGACTTCTTCACCGTCGGCCGCACCATGCAGGCCAGCGCCCCCGGATCGTTCCTGCCGTACTTCTGGAACAACCGCCTCTGGGGCGGTGTCGTGCCGTGGTTGTACATCAACGACACGAGCTTCCTCACCGAGGAGAAGGCACCCGGCGGCGACTGGATGTGGTCGAAGTTCTACCCGAACGAGACCCCTCGTGGTGGTGGGTACCTGTGGGAGAACGCCGACGCGCTCAGCGACCGCACCGTCGAGAGCTTCGAGGTCCTGCAGCGCATGGTCTCCGAGGGCATCGCCGCGAACCCCGCCCAGGGCGGCGGTAACGAGCTCGTCTCGCTCTTCTCCCGCGGCTCGGTCGGCATGACGCCGGCCGGCGGGTTCTGGGTCAAGGGCCTCAACGACGCCGGCCTCGGGAACGACGAGTACGACGTCACCTACTTCCCGAAGATGCGCGGACAGCGCCACCAGTTCGGAGCCGGCGGGTACGCGATGATGCAGACCTCCGAACGCAAGGACGAGGCGTGGGAGTGGATGAAGTACTGCATCTCCGTCGAGGGCATGTCGATCGCGCACAGCCAGCCCGACTCGTCGCTGCCCCGGCGCTCGCTCAACGCCGAGCTGTACGGCGGTGACATCGGCCCGAAGCACTGGGAGGTCTTCTACGACACCCTCGACCGGTTCCCGACGACCGGCCCGATGCCCGCGCCGCCCCAGCAGGCGGCCGTGGAGTCGGCCCTCATCAAGAACGTGGTCGGCACGATCACGAACGGCCCGAACGGCGTCCGCCGCGGCCTCGAGACGATGCAGCGGGACCTCGAGCTCGCGCTGAAGGGACGATGATGGCACTGCAGTCACCGACGGCGACCCGGACACTGGTCGTCCCGCCCGAGGCCGAGACCGGACGGCGCAAGCGAGCCCCTCGCGGCAGCCGGCTGCTCGTCTGGGTGTTCCTCGCCCCGACGCTCATCGGCCTCGGACTCTTCAGCTTCGTCCCGATCATCGGGTCGTTCGTCCTCGCCTTCTTCCGGTGGGACATCATCTCGGCACCTGAGTTCGTCGGCGTCGGCAACTTCGTCGACCTCGCGGCCAACCCGACGGTGCGCGTGTCCTTCCTGAACACGGTCGGCTTCGTCGTGGTGGCGGTCACGCTGCAGCTCGCCGTCGCCCTCCTGCTCGCGATCCTCGTGCAGTCGCGGATGCCGGAATGGCTGCGCACCTTCTTCCGCTCCGCGCTGTTCTTCCCCCTGGTGCTGTCGGCCGCGTCCGTGTCGCTCGTGATGTCGTACCTGTTCAACCAGGAGTTCGGCCTCGTCAACGAGTTCCTCGGGCTCTTCGGCGTCGGGAACATCGGCTGGTTGACGACCGGGTTCGGGGCGAAGATCGTCGTCCTCCTCGTCTACGTGTGGCAGAACTTCGGCTTCACCTTCCTGCTCTTCATCGGCGGACTCGCCGCGATCCCACGCGAGGTCTACGAGGCGTCGTCGCTCGACGGCGCGTACGGCTGGAGCCAGTTCCGGAACGTCACCCTGCCCCTCGTGAGCCCCACCATGCTCGTCGCCTCCGTCATGGCCATCATCAGCGCCCTGCAGATCTTCGACCAGCCGTACGTCCTCACGCGAGGTGGGCCGGGAGACGACACCCGTACCGCGGTGATGGTGATCTACGAGTCCGCGTTCCAGCAGCTCGACTTCGGTCTCGCCGCAGCGATCGGCATCGTGCTGACGCTCCTGATCATGCTCGTCACCGCCGCACAGTTCCGGCTGAGCAAGCGTTTCGTCTTCTACGGATGAGGTCCCAGATGTCCATCGCAGCAGTCACTCCCGACTCATCACGCCGCCGACTCGCCTCGGCCGGGAAGTTCCTCGTCCTCGTCATCGCCGCGTTCCTCACGCTCGCGCCCGTCGTGTGGACGCTCATCACCGCGCTCACCCCCGCGAACGTCGACACCGGGCAGACCGAGTTCGGCCCGGGCGCGTTCATCGACGTCTTCCAGAAGATCCCGATCCTGCTCTACACGTGGAACAGCGCACTGGTGACGCTCCTCATCGCGGCCGGACAGATGCTCAGTGCGGCCATGGCCGGCTACGTGTTCGCGCGCTTCGACTTCGGCGGCAAGCGCATCCTGTTCGGCCTCATCCTCGCCACGATGATGGTGCCGATGCAGGTGACGATCGTCCCCGTGTTCATGCTCATCCGCGGCATGGGACTCTCCGACACGCTCCTCGCGCTCATCATCCCGATGATCCCGACGGCGTTCGGCACCTTCCTCATGCGGCAGTACTTCATGGGGTTGCCGCCGGAGCTCGCCGAGGCGGCGCAGATCGACGGGCGGGACCCTGGAAGATCTTCTTCCGCATCTACCTGCCGCTCGCCGCCCCGGGCCTCGCGATCGTCGGCATCCTCGCGTTCAACTACCACTGGAACGAGTTCTTCCGGCCACTGATCCTCACGATCAGCGAACAGAACTTCACCCTCCCGCTCGGGCTCGTGACCCTGCAGGGCAACCTCGGCACCGGGTCGGTCGCGACCGTCCTCGCCGGTGTCGTCCTGTCCATGATCCCGGCTGCGCTGGTCTTCGTGTTCGGCCAGAAGCCGCTGCGCGAAGGGCTCACCGCCGGCGTCAGCAAGTGACCAGCACCACCGCCCTCCCCTCGATCCGACTGATCTCGAACCGAAAGGAAGCCATGACCGGCCTCCACGCAACGCACGTCCTCGACCGCGGCTTCCCGCTGCTGCACCCGCGACCCGAGGCCGGGTGGTTGAACGACCCCAACGGCATCATGTTCGTCGACGGTCGCTGGCACGTCTTCTTCCAGTACAACCCGGGGTCGGCCCGGCACGAGGACATCCACTGGGGTCACGTGAGCTCGCCGGACCTGCTCGCCTGGGAGGAGCACCCGGTCGCCCTGGCACCCCGTCCGGGCACCACCGACGGCTTCGGCTGTTGGAGCGGCGTCGGGGTCGTCGATCAGGGCCGGCCGGCCGTCGTCTACTCGGGCGCGCGTGATCGACACGGGTTCTCGGAGGTCGTCGTCGTCCACGGCTCGGCGGATGCGCAGGACTGGAGCGGCGAGCGCATCGTCTCTGCCGGGCTCCCCGCGGACGAACGCGTGACGATGGTGCGCGACCCGTTCGTCTTCGAGCTGGGTGGGCGCCGCTGGGCGATCCAGGGCGCCGGCCGCTCCGACGTCGGTGGCGCGCTACTCCTCTACGGTGTCGACGACCTCGACGCCTGGACCGAGGAGGGGTACCTGCTGACGGCCGAGGCGCCGGTCGTCTCGGAGCTCGCTCCGTGCGAAGGGTGGGAGTGCCCCCAACTCGTGCGCGTCGGCGACGACTGGGTGCTGCTGGTGTCGCTGTGGCTCGACGGCCAGCCGCACCGCGGGGTGGCCTGGGTCCTCGGCTCGATGGACCTCGACGAGGCCACCGGGCGACCCGTGTTCAGCGCCCGGCGGACCGGCATCATCGACGAGGGGTCGAGCTTCTACGCCCCACAGGCCGTGCAGTCCGACGGCTCGGACGGACAGCCCGAACGCGTGCTCCTCTGGGGCTGGGCCCAGGAGATCGCACCCGATGGAGTCCGCGGCCGGACGCAGGCAGACACCGACGAGCACGGCTGGTCGGGCATGCTGACGTTCCCGCGCGAGCTCGTGGTCCGCGGCGACGAGGTCGAGCTGGTCCCCGCGCGGGAGCTGACGGGACTGCGGGCCGAGGTCGTCGACGCGGCGGAACTCCCTGATCAGGCGGAGGTGCGACTCACGGGTGCAGGCACGGCCTCCCTCGAGCTCGTCGGCTCGGAGACGCAGGTGGTCTGGCGCGGTGAGCTGGCCGAGGGCGACGAGGTCCGGATCCTCATCGACGCGTCCATCGTCGAGATCCACCACACCGGGCACCCCGCTCGGACCTTCCGCGCGTATCCGGCCGATGGCGAGCGGTACGCCGTGCGGCACGACGCGGGCGTGCGGAGCGAAGCGTGGTCGCTGGCGCTCCCCGCGGCCGTCGAGGTGTCGGCGTCCCGCTGACCCGGAGACGCGGTGACGCGCGGCACGGAATGCGCCGCGCGTCACCGCGTGCAGTCGCCGGACCTACTTCGCGAGGAACTCCAGGACGGCCTCGTTCCATTCCTCCGCGTGGCTGACGTTGACGCCGTGCGGCGCACCCTTGACGACATACAGCGTCGACGTCGGGATCGCCGCGTGCGTCCGTGCACCGGAGCCCTCGAAGGGGACGGTCGCATCGCTGTCGCCGTGGATGACGAGCGTCGGGACCGTGACGTTCGGCAAGTCGTCGCGGAAGTCGGTGTTCGCGAACGACGCCATCGCCTCGAGCGCGGCGGGCTTGAACGCCTGGTGCGCGAGCGCGAGGGCTTCCTGACGCTGCTCCTCCGTGACCTTCAGCTCGCCGTCGACCGAGAAGAAGTCGGTCGTGAACTGGTCGTAGAACGCGTCCTGGTCCGCCGTGAGACCTGCGGTCATCTTCGCGGCCTCGGAGACGGGGAGCGGACCGTCCGGGTTGCCGGGGGTCTGCAGCAGGTAGGGCGGCACTGCGGAGGCGAACACCGCACTGTGGATGCGCTCCGAACCGTGGCGGGTGAAGTACCGGGCGACCTCGCCGCCACCCATCGAGAACCCGACGAGCGTCACGTCGCGCAGGTCGAGCGCTTCGAGCACCGCCTGCAGGTCGTCGGTGAGCCGGTCGTAGCCGTAACCGGTCAGCGGCTTGTCGCTGCGACCGAAGCCGCGGCGGTCGTAGGTGATGACACGGTAGCCGGCGGCCTCGAAGGCCGGGACCTGTTCCTTCCACGACTCGCCCGACAGCGGCCACCCGTGGATGAGGACGACCGGGCGTCCGGTGCCGCCGGTGTCGTCGACGTGCAGCTTCGTCTCCTTCAGCAGGCCGTGGTGTGCGGTGATCTCCGACATGGCGTTCCTCTCCCGGGCCGCAGGTCGCGGCCACTCAGACCAGCTTCGGAGGGAGTGCCGCGAGCGGATGGGGGCTTGCGAACCGCGAGGCGATGTCCTATCCGATGAAGACTCCGGCGACGTGGCGACCCGGCACGTTCACCGCTCGGTCGGGAGCAACCCCAACCGCCGTGCGGTGGCCAGCGCGTCCTCGCGGGAGTCGACACCGAGTTTCCGATAGACGTTCCGGAAGTGGAACTTCACCGTGTTCGCGGAGACGTACAGCGCCTGGGCGATGTCCTGCCGGGTCCGGCCCTCCGCTGAGAGTTGCAGGATCCGCCGCTCGGTCGCGGTGAGTTCCACGAGCTGCGCGCTCTCCGGTGTGGGCTCAGGGCTCGAGGCGAGCGTCCGGTCGATCTGCGCCTGCGTCTCGCTCGGTGACACCGTGCGGAGGAGCTGGCGCAACGGTCGGCGTGGTGCGACCACGAAGGGCGTGAGCATCCCCGTCCTCGCCGTCGTCGCGATCGCCTGCAGGAGATGTCGTCGGCCGTCCTCGTCGGACTCGTCGGCGAGGGCCGAGGTGATGAGCAACTCGGTCTGCGCACCCGCGTCGATGTTCGTCTCGGCGAGTCCGGCGGTGGCGAGTTCGCGGGCGAGCGGCTTGCGATCCGTCAGGAGCGCCAGCCGGGAGGCGACCGCCGCGGTGTGGGCGTTCCGGTCCCGGCCGTCGAGGAGCGCGTTCGCCTCGGTCGGGCGGTCGAGCGCCAGCAGGAGTGACGCCTCCACCGCGTCGAGGAGTCGCTCCGACCCGGCATGACGCAGGCTGCGACCGGCGAACAGGCGGGTGCGTTCGATGAGCTGCAACGCCGCCCGCCGATCGCC
Organism: Plantibacter sp. M259; assembly: GCF_006065115.1. Taxonomy (NCBI): domain Bacteria; kingdom Bacillati; phylum Actinomycetota; class Actinomycetes; order Micrococcales; family Microbacteriaceae; genus Plantibacter; species Plantibacter sp. M259. The sequence continues at coordinate 660,929 of NZ_CP040750.1, forward strand.
CCAGAGGAGCGCGTGCTGCGCTTGCGCGTAGGTGATGAACGGTGCCCAGGACCGCTCACGGTTGACCTGCAGCTCCAGGGTCGCGAGCGCCACCTCCGCCGCCGCCCGGTCGACGCGGGCGACGGCGATCAAGGCTCGGGCGATGGCACCGGACAGTTGGACCAGCGGCACCATCCACCCGTGCGCACCGCCACCGTCGTCGTGGCGCCCGAGCCAGCGGTCCGCCTCCACGATCTCGCCGCGCACCGCGTAGAGCAGGGCGAGCTTGCCGGAGGCGTCACCGCCGTTCCGGCCGTCCCACGACTCGTGTCGGAGTTCGTACGCCTCGCGGAGCACGAGGCTGGCCTCGTGGAGGTCGCCGACGAGCAGCTTCGTGATCCCCACCTGCAGCAGGGCCGTGGGCACCCGCGGCCCGAACTCGGTCGGGCGGTGGACGCGGGCTCGTCGCGCGAGCTCCTCGGTGATCCGCGCATAGTGCAACGCCCGCTGGTGCCGACCGTGCACGCGGTAGGCGATCATGAACGCCGTCGACGCACTCAGGCTGATGCGCGCGAGCTCGGTTCGGGCTCGGTCTCGGAGGTCGTCGGGATCGGTCGGGAGCTGGAATTGCGCCACCGACTGGTCGAGTGCGTCGGTCTCGCCGCGGATGTTGAGCCTGATCTCCCGGACGGCGAAGACGATGGGGTGGCTCGAGAGCACGCGCGCCGGGAGCGCCTGCAGCGCGCGGTCGAGCGTCTCGAGGTCGAGCGCCATGAGGATCCCCCACTCGTACTCGATCACCGAGACGACCGTGTCCCAGTCCTCCTCCTGGATGGCCGTGGTGAGGAGACGGGTGACCGGGGCGACGTCCGTGGGGTGGAGGAACCCCGCCCCGAGGGAGGGAAAGTACCTATTCCGACCGATGCGCACGGGTCAACCCTAAGTGACCGTCACCTGTCGGGGAACACCCGGGGCAGGATGCGGGGTGGTCTTTGCCCGATCCGCCCGGACCGCGTCGGGGTTGCCGCTCTACTGATCCTCGGCCCCACAGCTGGGGCCAGGTTTTCGGCGGGCGCACCGCCGCTTCACGGGGAAGGCAACACACATGCAGCAGCACACGGGTCGAAGGAGTCACCGCGCTCGGTGGCGGAACCGGTGGGGGCACCGTCCGCCGGTCGCGCGACCATGGGGATCATCGGGGTGACCGTCCTGTCGGCGCTGTCGCTCGTCGGGGTCGGCTCGAGCGCGCAGGCGCTGCCGGGGACGCCGGGAACACCGCAGTCGGGCTCGGTCGTCTACACCGAGGACTTCGAGAACGGCGTGACGTCGCCGACGTACATCGAGGACTACGTCGGCGCCGACGGCACGCGGTACACCGCGGACGCCTCCTGGCGCGACCACACCCAGTGCAACGGCAACATCACGAGCTTCGCCTCGTCCGCGGAGCCGCAGTGCCTCGCGGCATCGGCGTCCGGCGAAGGGCGCACGCGGCAGCTCGCGTGGGCGCTCGGCGGCGGCAACACGGCCAACCACTCCGTGAGTGCCTGGACCTCGCAGCAAAACCTCACGATGAACCCGCCGAACGCGGTCGAGTTCGCGACCGTCGACCCGATCGCGCTCACGAGCGCCGGCCGGTACCTCACGACCTCGGTGGATCTCGCCGCGGTGTCCTGCAACGCGTCGCAGCAGCCCGTCCTCGAGTTCTTCCTCACCGACGACCAGGGCGGCGCGCACTCCGTCGGGGCCGTCAACGGCTGTACCGCAGCCGGCTCCCGGTCCGTCACCGCACCGGCCACCGGCGCGGCCGGGGCCGAGAACGTCCGTGTCGGCACCTACGTCTCGCCAGGCGCGGTCCTGCTCCCCGGAGCGACCGTCGGCATCGTCGCCCGCAACCTGACCGGTGGCGGCACGGCCGGCAACGACCACGCCTTCGACAACATCCAGGTGCTCGACGTCTCTCCGCAGTTGGACAAGTCGTTCAGCCCGGCGAGCGTCGTCGCCGGTGAGACGTCCACGCTGACCCTCACGATCACCAACACCGACGAGCTCGCGGCGAAGAACGGCTGGTCCTTCACGGACGCGCTGCCCGCCGGCCTGACGATCGCCGACGGCGACGCGTCGACCACCTGCCCGTCGGGTGTCGTCACCGCACCCGAGGGCGGCTCGTCCATCGACGTCACCGGGAACCTCAGCCAGGGCATGACCTCCTGCGCCGTCACCGTCGAGGTCACGTCGCCCGTCGCCGGGACGTTCACGAACGGGCCCGACAACATCACGAGCGTGGGCCTCAACCCGCCGGCCGACGCCACGGTCGAGTTCGTGCCGCAGGCCCCCGCGATCACCGTCGTGAAGTCCGCGTCCCCCGCTGCCGCGGAGTACGCCGTCGGCGACGAGATCACCTACTCCTTCCTCGTCACCAACACCGGCAACGTGCCGCTCACCGACGTCCAGGTCGACGAGGGTACGTTCACCGGGACCGGTGACCTCTCCGACGTCGTCTGCCCGCCGGGCGCGGCGACACTCGCCCCCGCGGCGGCCGTCACCTGCGAGGCCACCTACACGATGACGCAGGCCGACATCGATGCCGGGACCGTCTCCAATTCGGCCACCGCGACCGGGACCCCGCCGCAGGGCCAGCCACCGGTCTCACCGCCGTCCGAGGTCACCATCCCGGGCGTGGCTCAGGCCCCGGCGCTCACCGTCGCGAAGTCGGCGACGCCGACGACGGTCGCGAACGCCGGCGAGGACGTCACCTACTCGTTCCTCGTCACCAACACCGGCAACGTCACCCTCACCGACGTCTCGATCATCGAGGGCGAGTTCACCGGCACCGGCGAGCTCTCCGACGTGGTCTGCCCGGCCGCAGCCGGCTCGCTCGCTCCGGCGGCGACCGTCACCTGCGAGGCCACCTACTCGGTCACGCAGGCCGACGTCGACGCCGGCTCCGTGACCAACTCGGCGACCGCGACCGGCACCCCGCCGGCAGGCGGCACTCCCCCGGTCTCACCGCCGTCGGAGACCACGGTCGAGTTCCCCGCCGCGCCCGCCATCACCGTGGCGAAGTCCGCGACGCCGACCACGGTCGCGAACGCCGGTGAGGACGTCACCTACTCGTTCCTCGTCACCAACACCGGCAACGTCACCCTCACCGACGTCCAGGTCGTCGAGGGCGACTTCACCGGCACCGGTGAGCTCTCCGACGTCGTCTGCCCGCCCGCGGCAGGCGCGCTCGCTCCCGCCGCGACCGTCACCTGCGAGGCCACCTACACGGTGACCCAGGCCGACGTCGACGCGGGATCCGTCACGAACACCGCGACCGCGACCGGCACCCCGCCGAACGATGGCACTCCCCCGGTCTCGCCGCCGTCGGAGACCACCGTCGCGTTCCCGGCGACACCCGCCATCACGATCGTGAAGTCGGCCGATGCGGTGGCCCAGGACGGCCTCGCGGTCGGCCAGGTCGTCACCTACTCCTTCCTCCTCACCAACACCGGGAACGTCACGCTGACGAACCCGACGGTGGTGGAAGGGGAGTTCTCCGGCGCCGGCGAGCTGTCCGACGTCGTCTGCCCGGCCGAAGCCGCTTCGTTGGCACCGGGCGCGACGATCACCTGCGAGGCCACCTACACGGTCGTGCAGGCAGACGTCGACGCGGGCCTGATCACGAACTCCGCGACCGCGACGGCGACTCCGCCGAGCAGTGTGAACGGTGTGCCGCCGGTCTCGCCGCCATCGGAGGTCACGATCCCGTCGCCGCCCGTCCCCGGCCTCTCGGTGGTCAAGACGGCCGATGTCGAGCGGGCCACGACTGCGGGACAGGTCGTCACCTACTCGTTCCAGGTGACGAACACCGGCAACGTCACGCTGCGTGACGTCGCGGTCCAGGAAGGTGACTTCACCGGCACTGGGACGCTCTCGGCGATCACCTGCCCGACCGGCACGGCGCTCCTCGCCCCCGGCCTCCAGGTCGTCTGCACCGCGACGTACACGGTCACCCAGGCTGACCTGAATGCGGGCTCGATCCGCAACACCGCGTTCGGGACCGGCGTGACGCCGGGCGGCGAGTCGTTCACCTCCGACCCGTCCACGGCCACCGTGCGCACGCCGGGTCCGGTGCTCGCCTCGACCGGAACGACCGTCGCACCGCTGGTGGTCGGGGCGGCGATCCTGCTGCTGCTCGGTTCCGGGCTCGTCGTCCGACGCCGCCTCGTCACTGGGCGCTGACGCGGACCTGACCGATCGGGCGGGTCGAGCCTTCGGGCTCGGCCCGCCCGTCGTCCTTCCACCGCCACTACCCTGTTGAGGCCATGAGATCCGCGACCACCACGACACTGCTGCGCTGTGCGGCCTTCGGCGCCGTCGGTGCCGTCATCCTCGTCCTCGTCAGCCCGCTGACGTCGACCGCCGCAGTACTCAACCCGGTGCTCTACGCCGCGATCGCCGCCGTCACGATGGTGATGCCGATGCTCGCCAGGCGCTGGACGGGCGTCCCCGGTGCGACGGTGCTCACCGCAGCCGTCACCGGGCTCCTCGCGCTGCCCGTGACGGCCCTCGGCCCGGCGATCATCGTCGCGCTCGTCGTTCCGGCAGCCGCGATCGACCTGGTGCTCGCCCGCCGACGGCACCCCACCCGCATGACGACCTGGCTTGCGGCTGCGGCCGGCGGCGTCGCGATCTGGGCGCTGTCCTTCGTGGTCATCTCGCCCGACCTCGTCTCACCGGTGCTCGTCATCGTGCTGCTCGCGGTCCGGGTCGTGAGCTACGTCCTCGCCATGGAGCTGGCCGGTCTCGTCGCCGGGCGCCTCCGCCGATCCGGCGTGCGATCGGTGCGTCGCGGCGACGCCCGCCGAGGATCCTTCGACGCCTGATCCGCGTCAGCGTTCGACAGCCGCGTTCCACCGGGGGCGTCCCGGGTCGGCGTCCCACTCCTCCAGCACCGCTGCTCCGGAGGCGACGGGGAAGGTCGTGATCAGGCGCTCGTCGATGCCGTACACGAGCGCGACGGCGTCGGTGTCCGTCGGGTCGCCGAGCCCCAGAAGCATCCGACCGAGCGGCCCGTCGGCCGTCCGCACCGGTCGTGCGAGCTGGTCCTGCGCGGCGGCCGTCACCCGTGACAACAGGGACGATGTACGGGCCCACGGGACGAACTCGTCGTCGGGCAACCCGAACGCGCGCGCGAGCGCTCCGTCCAGCCAGCGGTCGCGCTTCAACCCGTACGGCGTCGGGACCGACGACAGCAGGTAGCCGTAGACGTGGAGGAGCCCGGCGTTCCCGACCGGCCAGACCTCGGCGAGGCCGGCGCGCGCATGGAGCGCTTCGAACAGCGCACGTGGGATCACGGGCCCGCCCGTGTGCTCGTCGATGACGGTCGACGCACCCCACGAGGCGAACCGGCCAGCCGCCGTGTCGTCGTCGATCGCCGCGCCCAACCAGGAGTGCTCCTCGAGCACGGTCGAGGGTTCGGTCTCTGCTCGTCGCGCGAGCTCCGTCATCATCACAGCACCACAGCATAGGCGGCTCGTGCGTCGGTGAATTCACCCGCCGTTCACCCGCCATGGTGATTGCGTCCACACTCACCGTTCATGATGGACGCAGCGTCCGCAGAAGCGGCCGTGTGAACGACCCGCTCAGAAGGAGCGCCTGTGGCCCCCACCATCCTCTTCGATTTCGACGGCACCCTCGCCCTCGGCGACGGGCCGATCACGGCCTTCGCCCGCGCCATCGCCGAGCGCTCCGGCGACACCGGATTCGCGATGCGTGCCGAGGCCGCCCTCGCCGCGTTCGCGACCGGCGAGACCGACGCCCGCGACGGGTACGACGCCGTGACCCGGATCGCCCGCGAAGCCGGCGTCGGTGGGGACGTCATCGGCGCCTCCTACGACGACTCCCGCGCCCTGCTCGGCTCGAGCGAAGCGGCGGTGACCTCCCCTGAGGGCCTGCCCGCATTCCTCGAGACGCTGGGCACCCACGCCCGACTCGTCCTGGCCACGAACGCCCCCGGCGACGGCATCACGGCGCTCCTCCAGACCTGGGGCGTCGCCGAGGCGTTCGACGCCGTGCACTTCACCGTCGGGAAGCCGGCAGGCCTCGTCCCGCTCATCCGCGACGCGCTCGCCGCCGGCCCTGTCCTCGCCGTCGGCGACATCGTCGAGAACGACCTCGCTCCCGCCGCCGAGCTGGGCGCCGACACCGCCCTCGTCGGCGCGACCTTCGAGCGTTCAACGGCCACCGCCACGATGCGTGGCCGCTCGCTCGCCGATCTGTACGAGCAGATCATCGCCTGGGCCGCAGCAGCATCGCGCCTCCCCGACGCCTCCCAGACTTCCACTCCCGCTCCGTCCGCCTCCTGATCACCCTCCACCCTCGAAAGGCATCCCGAACATGCGCAAGACCCTGCTCCTCACCGGCGTCGCGGCCGTCGCCGCCCTCGCCCTCGCCGGCTGCAGCCCCGCCGCCTCGTCGCCGTCGGCCACGGGCACGGCGTCCTGGCCCGACTCCATCACCATCTCGCTCGTGCCGTCGGTGGAGGGTGAAGACCTCGCCGAAGCGCTCGACCCGCTCACCAGCTACCTGTCGGAGAACCTCGGCATCGAGGTCAACGGGGTCGTCGCGACCGACTACGCCGCGACCGTCGAGGCCCTCGGCAGCGACCAGGCGCAGGTCATCATCACCGACGCCGGATCGCTCTACAACGCGACCGAGCGCTACGACGCGAACCTCGTCCTGCGCGATGTCCGCTTCGGCGCGACCTCGTACGCGTCGGTCGCCTACACGAACAACCCCGACAAGTACTGCGCCGAGGCTCCCGTCATGGTCACCTACGCGGCGAGCGACACCCCGCTCTCGTACTGCAACGGCATCGAGCCCGGCGCCGACGCTGCGACTGGCTCCGGGCCGGCCGCGCTGAAGGCCCTCGACAAGATCTCGAAGGGCACCAAGGTCGCCCTGCAGGCCGCGACCTCACCCGCCGGATACCAGTACCCCGTGGTCGCCATGCGTGACGCCGGCATCGACACGGACACCGACATCACCCAGGTGCCGGTCGAGGGCAACAACAACGCGGTCCTCTCCGTCTACAACGGCGACGCCGAGGTCTCGTTCGGCTACTGGGACGCGCGCACGACCGTCCTCAAGGAGGCGCCCGACGTCGCCGACAAGGTCGTCGCGTTCGCCTACACCGAGATGATCCCCAACGGCGGCGTCGCGGTCTCGAAGTCGCTCCCGGCCGACCTCACCAAGCAGCTCACGAAGCTCATGGCGGGCTACGCGGACTCCTCCGACGCGGCGAAGAAGGTCATGTTCGACCTCGTCGGCCTGTCCGGCTGGACCGACAAGACGGCACCGGAGGAGATCACCCGCTACGGCGAGATCCTCGACCAGTTCTCGAACTGACCCGCTCCAACCGATCGACCCTCTCCAGGAATCCGGTGCATGAACACTGATCAGCATCGCGCGGAGGCCCGAGCCCAGCTCGCGGCCTCCGCGTCGTGGTCCATCCGTCTCGACGACGTCTCGGTCACCTACCCGAACGGCACGAAGGCGCTCCGCAACGTCTCACTCGACATCGCCGCCGGGGAGATGGTCTCCGTCGTGGGGCTCTCCGGCTCCGGCAAGTCGACCCTCATCCGCACGATCAACGGCCTCGTGCCGGCGACGAGCGGGACCGTCACCGTCGGGCCGCACACCGTCACCGGTCTGCGCGGCCGGCAGCTCCGTCGGCTGCGCGGGCACGTCGGCATGATCTTCCAGGGCTTCAACCTGGCCGACCGGACGAGCGTGTACCGCAACGTGCTCGTCGGCCGGTTCGCCAGCACCCCGACGTACCGGAACCTCCTCGGCCTGACGACCGCGACCGACCGGGAGCTCGCCCTGCGTTCGCTCCAGTCGGTCGGCATGCTCGACAAGGTCTGGACCCGCGCGGCGCAACTCTCCGGTGGGCAGAAGCAGCGGGTCGCGATCGCCCGCGCCCTCACGCAGCAGCCGAGCGTCATGCTCGCCGACGAGCCCGTCGCGAGCCTCGACCCGCCGACCGCGCACACGGTGATGAACGACCTGCGCCGGGTGAACACCGAGACAGGCCTCACGGTGCTCGTCAACATCCACCTCATGGACCTCGCCCGCACCTACACGACCCGCATGATCGGGCTCCGCGACGGCGAACTCGTCTACGACGGCTCCGCAGCCGACGCGACCGAGGCGGACTTCGAACGGATCTACGGTCGCCCCATCCAGCCCGACGATCGGCTCGACCGATGACCGCGGCCGGGACCGACGTGAAGCTGCCGTCCGGGACCGACTGGCAGCTGCCGCCCAGGCCGAGCACCCGCCTGCGGACCGCCCTCATCATCGGGGCCGTCGCCGCTTTCACGATCGCCACCTGCCTCCCGGCGATCGGCGGCGTGCAGCTCGACTTCGGCGCGCTCATCTCCCACTGGGACAACGGATCCGGTCTGCTCCTCCAGCTCTTCCAACCCGACTTCGCCTTCCTGCCACGGACGGTGCAACCGATGCTCGAGACGCTGCAGATGGCGCTCGTGGGTGCGGTGGCCGCTGCGTTGCTGTCCGTCCCTCTGACGCTGTGGGCGGCTGCCCCGACGAACCCGAACGGCCTGTCGCGTCGCATCCTGCGCGCGATCGTCAACGTCGTCCGAGCGGTGCCCGACCTCGTCTACGCGACCATCCTCGTCGCCATGGTCGGCGTCGGTGCGCTGCCCGGCCTCCTGACGCTCTTCCTCTTCGACCTCGGCATCATCGTCAAACTCGTCTCGGAGGCGATCGACTCCGCCGACCACCCGTACATCGAGGCGGGCAAGGCCGCCGGTGGGACGCAGACGCAGATCAACCGCGTCACCGTCCTTCCGCAGGTCTGGCCGCTGTTCGCGAACCAGTGGCTGTACGCCCTGGAGCTCAACGTACGGATCTCCGCCATCCTCGGCATCGTCGGCGCCGGCGGCATCGGTCGACTGCTCGACGAGCGGCGGGCGTTCTACGCCTACGACGACGTCTCGGTCATCGTCCTCGAGATCCTCGTCGTGGTCGTCCTCATCGAGGTCGCGTCCAACCTGCTGCGGAGGCGACTCGTATGACCGCGAACGATCCGAACACTGTGCTCCCCCGCCGTCCCTCGCGACTCGTCCCGACCCTCGCGGCCGTCGCCGTCGGGATCGTCGTCATCGCTGCGACCGCCGGCCTGCCGATCGACTGGCGCGACCTCGGCACCGTCCCGGCGCAGCTCGTGCACTTCGGCGGGCTCATGTTCGAGAGCCCGAACTGGGAGAAGCTGCCGCGGGCCCTCACCGAGATGTGGCGGTCGATCTCGATGGCCTGGATCGGCGCGATCCTCTGCGTCCTCGTCTCCATCCCGCTCGGCATGCTCGCCGCAGGGTCGGTCGGTCCGGTCTGGCTGCGGCTGCCGTTGCGTGGGGTGTTCGCCGTCATCCGCGCGGTCCCGGAGGTGATCATCGCCCTCATCCTGCTCACGATCACCGGGCTCACCCCGTTCACTGGCGCCCTGGCCCTCGGGATCGCCGGCATCGGCACCCAGGGGAAGTGGGTCTACGAGACGATCGAGTCCGTGCAGGAAGGTGCCTCTGAAGCCGTCCGCGCGGCCGGTGGCGGTACCGCCGAGGTGACGCGCTGGGCGCTCTGGCCCGCCGCCGCCCCGGCACTGCTGTCGCTCGCGCTCTACCGGTTCGAGATCAACATCCGCACCTCGGCGGTCCTCGGGCTCGTCGGCGCGGGCGGGATCGGCAGCATGCTGGCGAACTACACCAACTATCGCCAGTGGGATACAGTCGGGATGCTGCTGATCGTGGTGGTCGTCGTGACCATGACGATGGACGCGATCTCGGGTGCCATCCGACGCCGGATCACCCGGGGCCCCGGCATCGCCCGCACCACCCGTACCGCCCTTCCCGCCCGCACGACGAGGAGCCGCAATGTGGACAGGGTCCGCTGACGCCCCGCCGACGGCCAGGATCGCGATGCTCGCGCCGTCGCTCCAGCCGAGCGAACGCCGGGTGGCCGAGACGGTGGCGGAGGACATCGAGGCGAGTATCGAGCGCACCGCCCAGGAGGTCGCCGACCTCGCCGGCGTCGGCCGCGCCACCGTCATCCGCACCGCGCAGTCGCTCGGATACGAGGGCTACCCGCAGCTGCGCGTCGCCCTCACCCGCGAGGTCGCGCTCGGGACACCGACCGCCCGCGACGATGGCGACGACACGATGCTCGGCACCCTCCGCGGGGCCATCGACCACTTCGCCGGTCGCCTCGGCCAGACGACGTCGGCGATGACGGAGGAGACGCTCGAACGGTTCGTCCGCGTGCTCGACGAGGCGCCGAGACTGCTCATCGCGGCGAACGGCCTCTCCTCACCGCTCGGTTCCGATCTGGCGATGCGCCTCATCTCGGCCGGCCGACCGGCCGAGTACCTGCCCGACACGCTCGGGCAGCAGATCGCCGCCACCCACCTCGGCCCGGGCGCGGCGTGTCTGGTCCTGTCGGGCTCGGGCGCGAACCGGGCGTCCGTCGACGTGGCCGCGGCAGCTCGGGCGAGTGGCGCGACCGTCCTCGCGATCACCTCCTTCCCGCGCTCGGCCGTCGCCGAACTCGCCGATGTCGCGCTCGTGGTCGCTCCCATCGACGCGACCTTCCGGGACGAACTCGTGCACACCTCTCGGGCCGCCATCATGCTCGTGACGGAATCGGTGGTCGGGCTGCTCGTGGGCCGACGGGGCGATCGTGCGCAGCGCGCCCAGTCGGCGACGCTCGCGGTCATCAGCGGCTCGCTGTCGGACGACGCCTCGGACTGACCCGGCTCGGGCCGACCGGCTCGGGCCGGTGCCGGGATCCGCGAGAATGTTCCCCATGCCCCGTCACCGACTGTGTCGTCACCTGCTCACCGCCGTGATCGCGGCCACCGGTTCACTCCTCGTCCTCACCGGCTGCGCGGGCCCCGCCACGACCCCGGCCGCGGACACCGACGCGACACTCCGCGTGGGCCTCGTCCTCGAGCCGTCGGACCTGAACATCCGGACGACCTCCGGCGTCGCACTCGAGCAGGTCCTCATCGACAACGTCTACCAGGGGCTGGTCTCGCGCACGTCGGACAACGAGATCGTCGACACCCTCGCCGAGCGCCACGAGGTCAGCGCCGACGGGCTCACCTACACCTTCGTCCTCCGCGACGGCGTGACCTTCCACGACGGCGCTCCGCTCACCGCCGCCGACGTGGTCGATTCGCTCACGCAAGTGCAGCAGAACGCGGCGTTCGTCGACCACCTCGACCTGGAGCAGCTCCAGACCGTCACGGCGGTCGACGACCGTACCGTCCGCCTGCAGCTCAGCTCCCCCGACTCCGACCTGCTGTGGGCGCTGACGGGTCGTGCGGGGCTCGTCCTCCGGTCCGGGGCGGACAACGACCTCTCGACGACCGCGAACGGCACGGGCCCGTTCACACTCACGTCGTGGAAGCAGGGCGACAGCATCACCGTCGAGCGGAACGACGACTACTGGGGTGACGCACCGAAGGTGAAGGAGGTCGTCTTCAGCTACATCCCCGATGCGTCCTCGGCCGTCAACGCGACCCTCGCCGGCGAGGTCGACGTGCAGATCGGTCTCGACGCGAACCTGCGGGACCAGGTCGCCCGTGCCGACGGCCTGACGATCGTCGAGGGGAAGACGACCGACAAGTACACCCTCGCCTTCAACAACCAGCGCGCACCGCTCGACGACCCCCTCGTCCGCCAGGCGCTCCGCACCGCCATCGACCACGCGGCGATCGTCGAGGCGGTCGGCGGCGCCGCGGCCCTGCAGTACGGACCGATCCCGGAGCTCGACCCCGGCTACGAGGACCTCAGCGACGTCGTGAGCTACGACCCGGAAGCGGCGAAGGCGCTCCTCGCCCAGGCCGGCCAGGAGGACCTCGCGCTCACGCTCACCGTCCCGAACCACTACGGCACCGCCGCCACAAACGTCCTGGTGTCGCAGTTCAAAGCCATCGGCGTCACCCTCACGGTCGACAGCGTCGAGTTCCCCACCTGGTTGAACGACGTCTACACGAACCACGACTACGACCTCAGTCTCGTGAACCACGTCGAGGCACGCGACGTCCAGCACTGGGCGGACCCGGACTACTACTTCGGCTACGACAACCCGACGGTGCAGTCGTTGGTCGCCGAGGCCAGGGCCGCGACCGACCCCGAGGTCGCCGACGAACGACTCCGCGAAGCCGCAGCGCTGGTCTCACAGGACCACGCGGCCGATTGGCTCTACACCGGGATCACCCTCACCGTCGTGCGCGACGGCGTCACCGGCTTCCCCACCGACTTCGTCAGCGAGCACCTCGACCTCCGGGACGTCGCCGTCACCGACTGATCGGTGGCGGGATCCTAGTCGCGCTCGGCGGCGCGCGTGGCGGAGGACACCAGGTCGTCTTTCGGCAGCGCCGTGCCGTCTGTGAGGGCCTGCGTCCACGCCTGCGTCGTCGCGACCGCGGCGAAGTTCGAGTCGAGCAGCGCCATGAGGGTCGTGTGCACCGTCTTCGCGTCGACGGACCCGGCCCCGTTCTCGAGGTTGATCGCACCGGTCGCGTCGGAGAGCACCTCGACGTCGATACCGAGTTCCTCCGCGCCCGCCGCGGACGCGATGACGCAGTTGTTCGTCATATAGCCGACCAGCGTGACGGTGTCGACGCCCTGCTCGCGCAGCCACGCCTCGAGGTCCGTCCCGGCGAAGACCGAACCGTACTGCTTCACAATGCCCTTCCAGGACGGCTGCACACGGCGGGCTACCTCGGGGTGCAGCCCGAACGCGCTCGTGTCCGGGTCGAAGACCGGAGCCCCGCTGCCCGATGAATGCTGGACGACGACGACCGGGATTCCTGCGGCCGTCGCCGCGTCGATGGCGGTCGCGATCCGCAGGATCGACTCCTCACGCGGCGGGTACTGGATCGCGAGTGGACCGGCGAAGTACTCCTGCTGGACGTCGATCAGGATCAGGGCGCGACGGGTCGTGGTCACAGGGGAACTCCTCGGTTCGGTGATGGCATCGGCACGACGCCGGTTCCATCCTCCCTCGGAAGCGGACGACGCGCGCCACCGATAGTCTCGGCGCATGGGGATCAGGGGTGCGGGGATACGGTCGGTCGGGATCACTGCGGGACTCGCAGTGATGGTGGTGCTGTCGGCGTCGGCGTGCGTGTCGTCCGCGACACCGAACGCGGCGCCGACCTCCGACGCACCGAGCACCCCCGTATCGACCGAACTCCTCGCGTGCAGCGACCTCGCGTCGCTCGACACGGTGGCCGGCGTCCTCGCCGCTGAACCGGCAGACGTCGTCGAGGCCGTGCAACCGTCCGATGCCGTGGATCTGGCCGTCCTGACGGCGGCCGGTGGGCTCGCCTGCTCCTGGCGGGTGGGCGCCGGTCAACAGATGATCGGCGACGGAGCGGGCGACTGGGCCTACCTCTCGATCGAGATCCTGCCGGGCGCTGCCGACGACTGGGCCCCGCCCTACGCGGGCGACACGCCGTCCGAGGACACGAGGACGATCGCCGGTGTCGAGGCGACCACCTCGACGGGCGAGACCGGATGGCGCGTGTCGGCGCCCGTCGGCTCGGCCTGGGTCGAGCTGTCGATCACCGCCTCCGGGCTGACCTCCACCGGCAGCCGGTTCGAGGGCACGCCGCGGGCGAGGTCCTCGACAACCTCGCCACGGCGGCGGAGACCACCTTCACGACGGTGGAACCGGCCTCCGAGGCTCAGCTCGCCTGGCCTGCGCTCGCGCCACGCGAAGGCGACGCGACCTGCGACGGCGGGCTGGACGAGGCCGGGATCGCTTCCGCGCTGCAGTACGGCGAGGCCACCACCACCTACACCGTCATCGACCCGCGGGCCCAGCCGATCGGCGATCTGGAAGATGCGGCGAGCGCCCGCGTCGGCGCGTTCAGCTGCGAACTCTTCGCGGAGGGCTTCGGGTACACCGACATCCTGGTCGTGCGCGACGGCGCGACGATCATCGACGAGCTGGCAGCCCAGCCCGACATGGCGGCGGCGCTCGAGCCGGTCACCCTCGAGGGCGCGGTCGACGGCGAGTCGGCATTCGTCGCGCGCCGCATGGACGGTCCGCGGTCGCCGCTCTACCTCACCGTCGGTGAGACGTTCTACGCCGTCAGCTCCGGCGACGGTGCGCAGACGGTCGCGGAGGCGATCATCGCCCAGACCCGCTAGCGGCGAGACCGACGCTCGCGATGAGCGGCGCGATTGTCACGACGAGGATGAACGCGCGCTCGGCCAAGCCGAAGGAGTGCGGACGCAGCGGCCGGACCAGGAGTGAGACCACGAGGGCGGCGAGCGCGACGGCGGCGATCGGATCGAGGACGCCCAGAACGGCGCCCGGCGCTCCACCGAACAGGCCTCCGAGCGGGCCGATGGTCGAGTACCCGAGGGTGAACCAGGCGACGGCGAACAGGAGGTGCACCCTCCCGCCCGCTGTCGTCGAGGAACCCGTCCGATCGGTCGGCACGAACGGCATCGCCGCCAGCAGACCCCCGAGCACGAGGAGCCAGCCGCCGACGCCGAGCCGACTCTCGCCGAGGGACGCGTCCGTCAACACGCCTGCGCCCAGTGCCGCCCAGGCGGCAGCCGCGCTCCAGGAGGACACGGTCGCGAGGGTCCGTGTGGTGCGCGAGTCGGCGACCGCGTAGTCGCTCACGGTGTCGCGGACGGGGTGGACCCCGCCGGGCACGACATGGAGGGCGATCAGCAGCAGCAGTCGACATCCGAACAGGACGGAGGCGAGGACGAAGATCGGTTGAGACATGATGACCCTTCAGGACGTTGTGGAACGGGCTTCCGTCCATGAGGCTAGAGATTCAAGTCGCTTGAAGGTCAAGGAGGGTTCCGGTGAGGATCGGTGAGCTGGCGAGACGGACCGGTCTGGCGACGTCCGCGATCCGTTTCTACGAGCAGCGCGACATGTTCAGCCCAGGGCAGGTCGAACGGCGCGCGAACGGGTATCGCGACTACGGGCCGAGCGCCGTGCGGCGTCTGGAACTGATCCAGGCGGGTCGGGCGGCCGGCTTCTCGCTCGACGAGATGCGGGATCGCATGCGCGACTGGGACACCATGCCCGTCTCGCAGCGCGTGGACCTGTTGCGGGAGCAGCTGGAGGTCATCGAGGAGCGGATGCAGGAACTCGCGCGCGGGCGCGAGACGGTGCGGGCCGCGATCGCCGGGTTGTCGGAGTCGGATCGGAGCTCGGGGTGAGGGTGGTCGCCGAGGCGATCATCGCGCAGCTGTGGTGACGGCGGCAGCGTCGGCAGGCGGTGTCGCCCGTCCGGCCAGGAACCGGCTCACTCGCCGGCGGTGTCGAATCCGCAGGTCTGGATGGTCCAGGCGATGAACGCCTGATAGTTCGGGTCGGTTGCGGCACTCTGCACGGCCTGCGACTCGGTGAACCTCGGGTCGAGCCCGACGTCGGAGACGAGGCTGTCGGCCGGGAACTCGGCGAGGATCGCGGCGGTCTCTTCAGCGGAGGTCGCGAAGACCTCGGCGCCGGCTGCGACCTCGGCGCTCACGCCGTCCAGGGGCAGGAGGTCGCGGATCGTCGTGACCTGCGCCTGCACGGCCTCGAGGTCCTCGCCGACGGTGCCCGACTTCGCGGTCGCCGCCGCGCGGTTGGCCGCGCAGAACGCCGTGTAGTCGGCGGGCCCGTCCGCGGCATCGGCGGTCGCCGTGGCGGTGGGGGTCGACGACGGCGCCGCGGAGTCGCGGTCCCCGCTGGACGGTGCCGAGCATCCGGCGAGGAGTCCGGCGACGAGGAGGCTGGAGCCCCAGACGAGGGCGAGTCGGCTGCGGTGCGGTGCGGTCATGAACGAGGTCCCCTTCAACGAACTGCGAGTCGGCGCCATCCATGTTGCCGCACCCGCGCGCGGTCCGAAAGGTCCGCGGCGCGGTCCGGAGCGTGATCTCGTATCGTTGATCGACGTGAGCACCTCCCTTCCCACGACGTTCCCGCTGTCCACCGAACGACTCGTCCTCCGCCTGCACCAACCGTCGGACGTGTCCTGGTTGCTCGCCGTCTACGGACGGCCCGACGTCGCCACCTACCTCCTCGACGAGCCGTGGACGGAGGAGGTCGCGCAGACGAAGAGTGCCGAGCGGCTCCAGCGCACCGGCCTGGACAGCCCGGCGCGTGCGCTCGCCCTCATCGTCGAGCACGAAGGTGCGCCGGTGGGCGAGGTCCTGCTCTGGTACACCGACCATGAGCGGGGCGTCGCCGAGATCGGCTGGGTCCTCGACCCGTCGCACGGCGGCAAGGGGTTCGCAACCGAGGCCGTGGGCGCGGTCCTCGATCTCGCGTTCAGCACCCCCGGGATGCATCGGGTCGCCGCACAGCTTGACGGGCGGAACACGGCTTCGGCACGACTCGCGGAGCGGGTCGGCATGCGGCACGAGGCCCACCTCCGGCAGAACTGGTGGAGCAAGGGCGAGTGGACCGACACGGTTGTCTTCGGCCTGTTGGCGAGCGACCGCGACTGAGGCTGATGGCCCGACGACTCAGCGGCGCTCCGGATCGATGATCAACAACGGGTCGTCGACCGCCAGACGCTCCAGCACCTCGTCCGTCGTCGACCGCTTCGCCTCCTCGACATCGGTGTCGGTCAGCGCGACGGCCTGCCAGAAGGCGACCCGGCCGTTCGGCGTCTCGATGGGAGCGACCACCGGGTCGGCGGTGACCGCCAGGGTGGTGAGGGCGCCGTCGGGATCGTCGGTCACGCCGTCGGCGAGCCGGATCCGGTCCCCGAGCCACAGTTCCTGCGGCCCACTGCGCACGTACTGCGCGAGGACGATCAGCGCGCGGTACGGCCACTGGGGCGGCGTCTCGTCCGCCGGCGACCGGCGCACGCGCATCGTGAGTTCGTACCCGAAACCGCTGGTCGTCGGGTCGTCGGAGTCCTTGCCCCACAGCTCGGTGAGCCCGTAGGTGACGTAGAACCAGTGGTCGGGGCCAGGCAATGCCGAACACCCCTGCAGAGCGGAGCCGAAGTGCAGTCCCGGCGAGTAGGCGACATGGAACTCGCGGGCACCCGGGTAGTGCTGCGACACCGCCTGCGTGACAGCGTCCCATCCCCGCTCGTCGAGGTCGTCGTGCTGAACGGGCGCAGCTTCCGTCGCGGCGGGCGGCGTCGGTGGCTGCTGGCGTTTGCGTCGGAAGAAGCTCATGCGACGAGTGTAGGCATCGGTCGCTCGGATGCACCCTCGGAGGCGGACGCGTCCAGCACATAGGCCGTCGGATGAGGGCAGATCAAGGGCGCCGCCCATCGATCGCGACGGCGATACAGTGAATTGGCCCGACACGGGGCGGGACACCTGGGAGGCCCGATGCCACGCTGGATCGAAGGCACGGAGCGCCACCCCCGGTTCGGCTTGTTGAGCCGGAGTCAGGGGCCGCTGGCGCTTGGGGTGGGGATC
Organism: Plantibacter sp. M259; assembly: GCF_006065115.1. Classification (NCBI taxonomy): domain Bacteria; kingdom Bacillati; phylum Actinomycetota; class Actinomycetes; order Micrococcales; family Microbacteriaceae; genus Plantibacter; species Plantibacter sp. M259. The sequence continues at coordinate 678,382 of NZ_CP040750.1, forward strand.
GTCACTGCGATCGTCGGCATCACCAGTCCGGCCGTCCTCCGGGTCACCGAGCTCCAACTGGCTTGGGCGGTGATGGGACTCGCGCTCGTCGCGACACTCGCGCTTCCGTGGGAGCGGATCGCGCGCCCGTGGGCGCTCACCCTCGTCAGCGCCGACCTCGCCGTCGTGGGATTCGTGAATCATGCGGTGTCCCCCGTCCTCGGCGCCTCGATCGTGCTGCTCGCGTTCCCCGTGCTCTGGCTGTCCTACAGCTTCGGACGCCTCGGCGTCGTCCTCGCTCTCGTGGGGAGCGTGCTCGTCATCTGGCTGCCCAGCCTGCTGTATGGCGAGGGTCCCGAGAGCGCGCAGGACCAGAGTGAGCTCGTCGCGCTCACCCTGCTGCTGGTGCTGGTCATCCTTGCCGTCGGCCTGCAGTCGCAACGGTTCGAACGCGCTCAGGCGAGCGTGCGGGCCGAGGGCGAGGCGAAGGTCGAAGCCCTGGAGGGGCAGAACCGGCTGGCCCTGATGCTCCGCACCGTCGCCGACGAGGTGAACGTCGGACTGGTCTTCTTCGACGAACACGGAGACCAGATCCTCAACAACCGACTCGCCGTGGAACTCGCGACGCTGGCCGGCTACGACGCGTCCACCGGGGGCGCCCGCTTCATCTGGGCGGCGGACGGTGTCACCCCGCTGGCGACGGAGGACCAACCGGTCGTGCGGGTGCTCGATGGACAGGACGTCCGCGACTTCTTCTACTGGGTGGGGCCTCCCGGCAAGCAACGAGCTCTCGTCGCGAACGGCCGACCGGTCAGTGGCGCGGACGGCGAACCGAACGGAGCGCTCCTGGTCGGGCAGGACGTGACCGAGCTCACCGAAGCCGTCCGGATGCGCACCGAGTCGCTCACGAGCCTCAGCCACGAACTCCGGACACCGCTCACGAGCATCCTCGGGTACCTCGACATGCTCGAGGACGACGCGGACGTCGCGCCCCGGGTGCAGGCCCAGCTCACCGTCATCCGCCGGAGCGCCGATCATCTCGGGCGTCTGGCTGAACAGTTCCTCGCAGCGAGCGCACCCCACCTGGAGATCACCGACGAACCCGTCGACCTCAGCGCCATCGTCCTCGAGGCGGCCGACGAGCGACGACGGCTCGGCCTGCCCGACGGCGTGGAGCTGCGCACGGCTGCCGTGCCGACGCTGCAGCTCGTCGGCGATCGAGCGCGCCTCCGGGAGTTGCTCTCGATCATGCTCGACAACGCGGTGACCTACACCCGCGCCGGCGAGATCCTCCTGAGCGTGCGCTCGGACGGAGCGGATGCGATCATCCGCGTCACCGACACGGGGATCGGCATCCCGACGGACGAACTCACCCGGGTCTTCGAACGGTTCCACCGGGCCGGGAACGTGCGCGAGGAGACGATCCGCGGTTCGGGCCTCGGACTCACCATCGCCAGGTCCATCGCGCAGGCGCACCGTGGCACGATCGAGGCGTTCGCCACCGGTGATCCCGGGACGACCTTCATCGTCCGCTTGCCGCTGGCCCGTCGGAAGCGTTCGGTCGATCGACGTCGCCGATGAGGCGCCTCGGTCGCTGAGGCACCCGGGCCGAGCGATACTCACCACCAGAAGGGCGCTTGCGTCACGTAAGGGGATTCGAGCCTGGCGACCTCGTCGTCCGTCAGCTGCACGTCGAGCGCGGCGGCGGCATCCGTGAGGTGTGCCGGTTTGGTGGCACCGATGATGGGAGCTGCGACCGTCGGGTTCCGCAGGACCCAGGCCAGTGCGACCTGAGCCATCGGGATCCCTCGCTCGACCGCGATCTCCTCGACGGCGTCGATGATCGGGCCGTCGGCGTCCGTGTCGAACGCCTTCGCCACCTCGTCGATGTTCGAGCGGTCCGTGGCTGCGCCGCGCGGCCGGGCGAGTCGTCCTTTGCCGTTCGGCGAGTAGGGCGTGAGGCCGACTCCGGTGTCCGCGCACATCGGGATCATCTCCCGTTCCTCTTCGCGTTTCAGCAGGTTGTACTGGTTCTCCATCGCGACGAAGGGCGTCAGCCCGCCCACCGCTGCAGCCGTCTGCAGCTTCGCGAACTGCCAGGCGTACATGGAGGAGGCGCCGAGGTAGCGCACCTTCCCCGCGCGGACGATGTCGTCGAGCGCCTGCATCGTCTCCTCGACCGGCGTCTCCTCGTCGAAACGGTGGACGTAGTACACGTCGATGTGGTCGGTCCCGAGTCGCCGCAACGAGGCGTCGACCTGTTCGAGGATGGCCGTTCGGGAGAGTCCCGATCCCCCGGGCCCGTCATGCATCCTCCCCGAGACCTTCGCCGCGAGGACGATGTCCTCACGGCGGCTGAACCGCGTGATCGCGCGGCCGACGTACTCCTCGCCGCTGCCCTGTTGGTAGACGTTCGCGGTGTCCCAGAACGTGATCCCCAGCTCGACCGCCTGCCGGAAGAACGGCGCGGACGCCGCTTCGTCCAGGGTCCAACGGTGGAGTCCGCGGGTCGGATCGCCGTAGGTCATGCAGCCGAGTGCGAGGCGGCTGACGCGGAGGCCGGTCGCTCCGAGGCGGGTGTACTCCATGCTTGGTGCTCCTTGCTTCAGTGGTGGGGCGAGGGGTGTTCGGAGGTGGCCGCCCAGCTGGCGAGGAGTTTGAGTGACTCCTCGCTCGGTGAGCCGGGTTCGGCGCTGTAGATCAGGAAGTTCAGGCCGGGCTGGTCCATCGGCTCCATCGCCTCGTAGATCATGCGGAGCTCGCCGACGACCGGGTGATGGAACACCTTCTCGCCGGACGTGTGATGGCGGACGTTGTGCGCGCCCCACCGGACGCGGAACTCCTCGCTGCGCGTGGACAACTCACCCACCAGGTCCTGCAGGGCCCGATCGTGCGGATTGCGCCCCGCCTCGGTGCGGAGGATGGCGACGTTGATGTCGGCCGAGGTCGACCAGCTCGGGTAGAACGCCTCCGCGAGGTCGCGGTGCAGGAACACGAACCGAGCCAGGTTCACCGGGCGCTCGGGGAGCGCGTAGAGGTCGGCGTACAGCGCGCGGAAGAGTGCGTTCTCGGCGAGGACGTCCATCCGGCCGTTCCGGACGAACGCCGGGCCTGCGGTGATGGAGTCGAGGGCGAGTTGCATACCGGGCCGCACGCCGGCCGGCGCAGACCGTCGACGGGCCCTGATCGGCGATTCGTTCGCCGCCCGAGCGAGGTCCGTGAGGTGGGAGCGCTCCGCGTCGTCCAACCGCAGTGCGGTGCCGATCGCGTCGAGGACCGCCTCCGACACCCCCGAGAGGTTCCCGCGCTCGAGACGCGAGTAGTACTCGACGCTCACTCCGGCGAGCATCGCGACCTCGGTGCGACGCAGCCCAGGTACGCGTCGGTTCGTTCCGCCAGGCAGCTCCACCTGCTCTGGCGTGAGTCGGTCCCGACGGGTCGTCAGGAACTCGCGCACCTCGTCTCGATTGTCCATGCCGACAACGATATGACGCGGTCTCCGGCGCTGGGGTGTTCCCGCAGGACACCCATCCTCGACCTCGTGGAGGCCGTCCGGGCAGGCACGCAGCGTCTCCCGTGCTCGCGCAGCCCTGAGACGTGCCCTGGCGGAGTATCCCTGCTTCGTCGCCGGTGGTGTGTGATCGAGGGATGCAGATCGACCACGGGAACGCGGCAGCACACCGCGTGTCATCGCCGACCTCGGACGATGGCCTCGCCGACTGTGCAGGCCGGAAGCCGCGACAACGCCTGACGCTGCTGTTGGCTGCGCTCGGGTTCTTCCTGATCACCCTCGACATCCTCATCGTCACCATCGCGCTCACCAGCATCGCGCGAGACCTCGGTGGAACGACGGCATCGCTGCAGTGGGTGATCGACGCCTACACCGTGCTGTTCGCGGCCCTCCTGCTCGTCGCCGGCAACCTCTCGGAGCGGTTCGGCGCGAAGCGGGCGTTCGGCGTCGGCATCACCGTCTTCCTCGTCACGTCGATCGCGTGTGCGGTGGCCCGTCGATCGGTGTCCTCATCGCCGCTCGAGTCCTGCAGGGCGCCGGTGCGGCGTTGATGCTGCCGGCGTCCATGGCGCTCATCCGTGAGGCGTTCCCAGGAGCTCGCGAGCGCGCTCGCGCGCTGGGTGTCTGGGCGGTCGGCGGCGCGGTCGCCACCGCACTCGGGCCGGTCCTCGGCGGCGCGTTGACGACCATCGACTGGCGACTGGTGTTCGCGATCAACCTGCCCGTCTGCATCATGATGCTCCTCCTGCTCCGGACGGTCGCATCGTCCCCTTCCCGCCCGGAGCCGTTCGACTGGGCCGGACAGTTCGTCTGGCTCATCGCGTCGACGGCGCTGGTGTTCGGACTCATCGAGGGCGGGTCGGACGGGTTCGGCAGTCCGGTCGTGGTCGCCAGCCTCGGCGTCGCGCTGGTCGGCATCGTCGGTTTCCTCGTCATCCAGGCCAGGAGCGCGCACCCGATGATGCCGTTGGATCTGTTCCGATCGAGCGGTATGCGCATCGCCCTCGCCGTCGGATTCGCGTTCATGGTGAGCAACTTCGGGACGGTGTTCGTCCTGAGTCTGTTCCTGCAGCAGCAGCTCCGACTGCCGCCGCTGCTCGCGGGCCTGGTGTTCCTCCCGTCGGCCCTCTTCGCCGTCGTCGGCAACATCGTCAGTGGCACCATCGCCAACCGGTTCGGTGTGCGCGTCCCGATCGTGTCGGGGCTGCTCCTCATGGTGGTCGGGCTCGCCGGCACCGTCGCCACCGCGCACCTGGGGTCGCCGATCTGGGTGGGTGTCTTCGCGTGCTTCACCGCCGCAGGAGGTTCCGTGGCGATGCCGCCGGTGACCTCCGTGGTCCTCGCGAGCGTCCCGGCATCGCGTGCCGGCACCGCGAGTGCGGTCTTCAACACCTTCCGCCAGCTCGGCGGCGCGGTCGCCATCGCGGTCTTCGGGGCGCTCCTCACCGGCTCGACGGGCTTCATCGCCGGGCTGCAGCTCAGCCTCGTCATCGCCGCGGCGCTCATCCTCCTCACCGCGATCGCGAGCGTGTTCATCAGGCCGGCGGACGGGGCCTCATGACGCCGTAGTCGACCAGGCGGGATCAGGCAGTATCGTCACCGACGCGCGGCGTGCGGCCGGGGTCGATGCCCAGCCGCTCCTCGACCCGCTCCACGTCGGCGAACCGCCGGTCCTCGACGACGAGCAGCACCTTCTTGGGCACCGTCTTGAGCCAGATCCTGCCGCCGTTCGCCAGTTCCCAGTACGGGTCTCCGACCTGGGAACCGGCGGGCTGTCCAAGGTGCCCGCTCAGCGCCGACTGCAGCTCCTGAGCGGCACTCCGCAGCGCGCCGGGGTCGTCGCTTTTGTCGGAGACCGCGATCACGACCTGGGCGATCGCTTCATCTGCGACGAGCGAACGAACGGTCGGCAGGTTCACGTGATACCCGGAACGGTGCTGCACACCGCTCGACGTCTCCAGTTTGAGCTGCCACCCGAGACGCTCCGCGATCGCCTTGAAGTCGTCACGACCCAGCGGCCACGACACCGACGTGAAGGCTTCGCAGACGGCATCGATCTGTGCGTCCGTGGCTCTGGCGAGTGCACCCATCCGGTCATCCTACGGCTGTCTCCGCACCGGCTTCGGCGGCGGGCGAGGAAGCGTCCCGAAAACTAGAACAGCCGCTGACCTGGGTGTTCCAGGGCAACGGCCGGGTGATGCTGGTGAAGCCGCCCAAGGGAATCGAACCCTTGACCTTCTCATTACGAGTGAGGGCGACGGGATCCATGGGCGTCCGCGGTAGTCCGCTGATCAGGGTTTTTCCAAGCCAGGGTCCGCCTAAGTTTGTCATGTCAGTCCCGCGTTGCTGTCATCTACACCTCGCCAATGAGACGACCGTCGCCCCCTCCCCCGTGCTCGTCGGGTGAAACTGTGCCCCCTGCCGTCATCAATCAGACTCCCGGGCGAAACCCCACCCTCTGAGGTTTCGAGCAGCTCGGGTTTAGACGCCGAGTTCTGAGCACCCGACACGAGCGGAATCTCGCCACATCGCCGGACCGACTGGCGGGCGGTCAGAAACGATCGTTTGCGAAGGTGTCCGCGCAGGCTGCCGAAAGGAATCGATCAACTCGGCAAGCCTTTCAATCGTCCTCGTCGCCGCCCGAGATGAGCTTCGGCGTCATCACTCGCGACGCTCCGCTTGCGACGCCTCTGGCTGTTTCCGGAGATCAAGAGGGGGCGACTCGGTTGCTCTCGAGCACTGACCGGACACCAGCATTGATTGAACATTGTGGGTCGACTACCCTACTTTGGGGGTGGAAACTGGTGTCCTCCGTTGAACGAAAGCGAGGGCTACATGAGGCCACGATCGATTTTCGCGACTGCCGCCGCTGCGGGAGTGAGCCTACTTCTGTTTGGAGTTGCGGTTCCCGCGTCTGCGACCGAAACGGCGGATCCGTTCGCCGATGCCAGGGCAGGATTCACCCAGTTGGGCCTGTCCTCGCATGAATCCGACTTGCTCCTCGGCAAGCTCGCGAATGGTGAGCCTCTTGATTCCATGACGGACGGGGCCGTGCCTGTTCGAACGGACCAGTACGTGCAGGTAGGTGACGCGCCGTACGCAGGTGATGGCGACCAGGTCACCGTGAAGTGGTTCGCTGACGGCTCGCCCGCCGTCACCTCGACGGAAGCGCCCACCGAACCTGCGAAGAACGCGACTGCTCGCGACATCGGCGGGTGCACATACACGTCGGGAAGCGGCTATAGCAGAGCCTACGGATGCACTGTTACTGCCTGGTGGGGAACCATTCAGATCGCATTCATAGCCGACTACACGCTTGTTCAGGGGGCCCAGACTATATCAGCGATGCCTACAACGGCTGGCAGCAGTGCGTCTATCCAACAAGCTGCGCAAGACCCGTGGATATTCAGGCCAAGTACACTGAGGGGTCAGGCGGCGACGCGTTCTCCCGCTGGGGCTCGACGGTGTCGGCGCCGTGGGGGTCGTGGGAAGTCTGGGTACAGATCATGGTTGGTCAGGACCGCGCGACGTTCGACTCTCCTTGATTCCAATTTCTCAAGACCTAGGAGGATCAATGTCGGCCCCGAATGACGTAACCATACCTATCGAGTGGACTTTCTTCTACTATGCGGCAATTGTGATCCTACTTGTCGCCGTGGCCGCCGGCATCGTCTGGAGCCTGCGACACAGTGCTACGGCGAGTACGGGATCGAGGACGGTTTGGGTCGTCATCCAGCTCGCCCTCCCACTGCTTGGCTTCGCCCTTTGGCTAATCGTTGAGTCTCGACCATCAACGCCCGCGACGACTGACGTCAGTCCGATGAGCTGAATCTGCATTCGACGTGAGGGCCTCGGGACGCAAGTCTCGGGGCCCTCACGTGTCTCGCGTAAGCCTCCCGCGGTCGTTGGTGACCGAGAAGAGGTGGTGCCTGAACCGCGCCGCCTGTATGGATCTATACATCGGACCGATAATCTTCGTTTTGTCAGTGAATGAGATTTATGCGGGTGCGGCAGCGTTCACTCGCCGACATCGAGGACAACGGCTACGCAAGGGAGAATCCTGAGGTGATGGCAAACAACCAGCTGAGGCTACCCGCTAGGCAACCAGCGACGATCTGAAACCAGAACGTACTTATCCATCGGACCTTACGATGCTCGCTCAAGTCAACGCGAGCCCGCCTGAAGACCCTCACCGCCACAATCACGGGCAGGAGAAAGAGGATCAGCCAGCCGAACACGAATGCCGCCCTCGACTGAAGGCCTACCTCCAGGGTCGATGTTCTCGATATGTTCGTGGCAATGTGGGTCAGCAGCGGGCGAGAAACGAGCTGGAACACGGTTACACAGATCGCCGATGCGAGGGCAAGGCTGGCAGCCGATCTCCATCCGGCTCTGGTTCCAGGAACTGTCCTGCCCTCCGAGCCTGTCACAAGAGAGACCTGACGATCATGAGCGCTGTGCCGCCACATTTTGGGACACGTTCGTGGCGTAGGACTTCGCCACCTGCGCGAGCTCAGCGCAATCTTCTCCCGGAACGACGCTCGAGCCTGCGCGCCCGGCCGCGAGAGCGAGCACGAGGCCACTGAGGCCGAGGGCGCCGAGAACGCGATGTGGGCGCTTCACAGGGCAATCCTCCGCCGGCGAAGCTCCGTGATGATCGCCACATCCTCCTCGAAGTGCCGCGATCGCTTGTTGGCCGAGAGAATCGTGTCCTTCCAACCTCGCTTCACCACATCCTGGAGTGCGATGTAGAACGTGGACTCCCCGAAATCGATGTCGTCCCAGGCCTCGTTCACTGCACGCTCCCGCGGCACGACCGCTTGGAAGCTCGGATCGATCCGAATCCGGTGAGAGCTGTACCCCTGGATCGAGATCGCACCCTCGACCCCACTGATGTCCAGGCCCATGTCGTCCGCCTGGTCAGCTTCCCTGACCCGACGTTCGTACATCGCGAGCTCCTCCGGGGTTCTCGCGGTCACAAACGTCTGAATCACCACATCACCAATAACCCCGGACAGCGAGACGTTGTGGAACTCACACCCCCCAATGAACACGGGACCACGGACACCAGTCAACCCACCCACCGTCACGTTCCGCAGCAACGCTCCAGCCAGCACGCAGCTCGCGACTCGCAGCGACCCTACCGACACATCCTCGATCACCGGACGTGCATCGAAGTCCTCAGCAAGACGCGTGCGGCAGTCATCTAGGAGAAGATCACCGAAGTTGGCTCCCCGGAGAGACTGCCCCTCTCGGAGGACCGCTCCTCGAATTTTCTGTCGCATATTCACTTCCCGTAGGTCCACATGGTGTACTTGGCGATCCGAGTCGGGTCGACGTAGGACCGCTTCAGATGACGCGCGAGCGTTGAGAGGTTGTCCGTCGTCAGCTCGTAGAACAGGCCCGAGCTGCTCAGAACCGCCGATGTTTCCTAAGACGAGACGAGCACAATGTTACGCAATCGAGAATCCTGAGCTTATGGCGAACACCCAGCAGACACTGGCGAGCACACAAGCCGAGAGAGTCGGGAACCAGAACGTCCTCCGCCACGTGACCTTGCCGTGGTTGTGAAGGTCGGTGCGCGCCTTCTTGAAGATCCTCACCGACATGATCGCCGGCAAGAAAACGAGGAGCACCCACCCGAATGCGAGGACTCCCTCGGATCGGAGAACGGTTTCCAGGGTCGCTGACTTCATGACTTCAGCGACGATTTGGTCGAGTAGCGGACGAGAAAAGAGCTGAAATGTGACGACGCAAATCGCCGATGCCAGCGCGAGGCCAACGGGCGCTCTCAGCCGGTCCTCGGGTTCGGGTCTCACTCCGTCGGTCCTCATCAAGAGAGGGACCTGAAGATCATGAGCCCCGCAAACATGACCATCGCGATACCGAGCCAGAACCACAACCTTGGACTCCAACCGCCGGACCGTGTCTCCGTTCTGCCCAGAGCTCTCCGAAAGTGCGGCCCAGCGATTCGATCGAATTTTTCTCCGAAGAAGACCAAAATCAAACCAGCTACTCCCACAACCGCTGCCCCAAAGAACATCTCTACGTGCACAGTCGATCCGCTCCTACCAGGGTGAGTAAAACTGTATGGAACACGAGGCCCCGGCCCCTGCAGCCGGGCCGACTGCAGAGTCCTCCATCGGCCAACCCTGTCGAGTGGCCCGTCGCTGACCTACCGAACTAGCCCAGACGCAGGAATACCCAGCTCAACACAAAGCCGGCGCTTACCCAGGCGATCGGCGCCCAGAACGTCCACCACCACCGTATGCGTTGATGGACGAGCACATCCCGTCGTAGCACCCGAACCGTTCAGAGGAAGAGTGCCGTTGGAAAGATGAACAAGAGACTGATCCCGAACACCATGGTGATGCGGGATTCGTTTGTGTCATCGGCCGAAAAGAACTGAGTCGGCGTTGACGTGAGCCGGTCGATCGTCAGTCGGAGGATGATCTGCAGCACCAGAGCAGTGAGCCCAGCGGCCACAGCGATGGGCCACACTCGTCCCCCGCCGAAGGTGGGCTCGCTTGTTTGGGTTTCGTCTGCGTTTCCAGACGTTGGATTGGACACAATTTTCTCCTGAGCCACAGCGGTGTTGAGCTAGCGTCTACGTACTATCGCTATCACCCCAGCGACCTGATCAGCATGAACGTTGCCAACACGGCAGCAAGAAATCCAAGCCATCGCCAAAGAACCGTGTCGCCGTCGGGAGAAGTCGTCTGTCGCCGGATGGTTCTCCGCAGGTGCGGGCCCGCGTACCGCTCGAAGAGCCGCGCGAAGACCATCAGGCCCAGACCTGCAACCAGCACAATGACCGATCCGATCATCATCTCAACATTCACTAGTGCTGCCCTTCCTACCAGGGGGTGACTCGCACGATCGAGCAGGCGAAACCAGCCCCGACAGTTGCGCCAACGCCCGGCGTGAACTTCGATCCACCGTCCCAGGCAAGTTCAACATAGCCCCCTCCGACCGCCGAAAAAGAACATGTGGCAACGTACTGGACGCCAGGCGGCGCCTTTCCGGCGGTTCCGGCTTGAGCACTAACTCCTGCTCCAAAGCCTCGCCCCCCCGTCCCAAACGTGCCACAGACCAACGCACACCCATTCACCGCCGCTGAGTAGCTGGCGTCCTTCCACTTGTTCGCCTGCGGGTTGTCGAAGAACTTGGTCCAGGTCTTGTTCCAGGCGTCATGGACCAGCTCCTGCGGACACCCGAGGAATAGACCGGTTAGCTACCGGAACGGATGAGAAGAAGAACTCCCACGCAGGCGCACGCGATCCCGCCAGCCACGGTCCCACCTGGGCGAGGTGTCTGGACGAAGTCGGAGTTCTTAGGAAGGGTCCAGCCGCCAACTCGCCTGAAGAAGCTATCGACAGGCCGACTGAACACCGCCGCGAGCACACCTACGACCATGAGGACAACTGCAGCTATGACCATCTTCTCAGCCCCACTCCTCTTACCATGCCCACGGCGTATTCCCTACGCCTCCACAGCTAGCTGTGGTGCCGATTACGATTCCGATGTATGGATACCAGCCATCCCCGCCGTCCCAGACGGCTCCGACAACGGCTCCGACTCCGGGCGAGACGCTACAACTGAAGTTCACGGTGTTGGCATTCGGGGTCTTTGCGCCCAATGTAATCGTACCGTTGAAGCCCTTCGCTCCAGTTGCAGCGCCGAAGGCATAGCCGCCGGTCCCTGCGCTGGCGCAGACGGCGGCGCATGCACCGGCAGTGGCAGTAATCTCAGCGTCGCCCCAGGATCTCGCCTGAGGGTTGTCGAAGAATTTCGTCCATGTCTTGTTCCAGTTGACAGGAACATTGGCCCAGGTGCTGTTCCAGTTGTCCGCCACCCGGTCGCCGTACGATTTCGCCTTGGCTGGTTGAGGGCGTGGTGGGAGCCGTTCTCCGGTGACGCTTCCGTTCGGTCCGATTTTGAGGCCGCGACACTCTTCGTTGATGCAGGCTCGTTCGCCGCTGAGGTCGAATCGGTTGACGGGGTCTGGTGGGTAGTCGTAGTTGTTGGTGACTCCACCTTCGACCGGGTCAACCTCGAGGAACCGTCCGAGCTCGGGCACGTATTGCCGTGCGCCCATCTCAATGGTGCTGATAATCCCACTGTGTTCGGTGAGCTTCTGGTGTTGCCCAAGCCAGCCCCAGTCGGCATCACCAGTCAGCGTGTCAGGTCCTGCGTCGTTACCTGAGACTGTTCCGAGCACCCCGGAGGTTGGGTCAACCGCCTGCCCGAACGGGTCGTAGCGGTGAACGCTCGGGCTTCGAGCACCTCCAGCATCGGCGGTCACGACAATGTCTCCGTGGATGTTCGGGTAAGACCACAGCTGTACCGCGCCGCGCATGGTCACCGAAACGCCTCCCGGCAGGTTCACCATGAGCTCGAGCACTGCGTTGGCGCCGTCAAGTGTGAACGCGGCGCCACCGCTGGAGGCGGTGTGGCCGTATCTCACGACGGTCGGCGTCCCTCCCCCGTACGGTGTCTCTGTTCGCTGTACGATGCGGCCCGTGACGTCGCGGAGGTACTCGACGATTGGGCCGGCTTGGATGACCGTCTTCGTGTGGCGATCTGCGATGTCGTAGCTGATCGTCTGGTCTGCGAGTTTCGTGGTGTTGCCGTGGGCGTCGTATGCCAACGACGTCGCCGCCAGTCCTTGAGACACAGGCCCTCGAGTCGGGTCGGCTGCTCCGCTGATCTGTGAGGACGTCAGTCGGTCGGCCCAGTCGTAGCAGTACGCGGTCGAGGTGGTTCCTCCCCCGACCACCTGGTCGGTGGAGGAGGTTCGGTTGCCATTCATGCCGGCTCGAGTGTTAGCGCCGCAGCCGTCTGCGTAACCGTAGCTGAGGTTGTGGCCAGGGATTGCTGCGGCAACGAGGCGGCCTGCTGTGTCGTAGGAGTAGCGGGATTCGTACGCTTCGTCCCCGTCCAGCAGTGTGTTCGAGAGAATCCTGCCCGACTGGGATCGCAGGACAGAATCGGTGACCGCTTCTCCGGTTGGGAAGGACCAGGTTTGGTCGGTGAGTGCCGCAGCGCCGTTGCGCTGGACTCCCTCGAGGGATGCCCCGTTGCTATAGCTGATCGACGCAAGTTCGCCCTGCACGTAGCTTGGCGTCGCCGAGATGCCCGCTTGTGTGACCCCGGTGAGGCGCCCATCGATGTCGAAGGTGGATTGCGACGTTTGAGCTGGTCCACTGGGGGTTTTGAGTGTCGTCGTTGTCGGTTGTCCGAGCCGGTTGTATCGAGTCTCGGTGACAGCACCCCAAACGTCGGCGTAGGTGGTGGTGCGACCGAGTAGGTCGACCGTCGTCGTGATAGCACCGGCGGAGTCCCCCGCGATCATGGTGAGGGGCGCGGTGACACTGTAATAGAACACAGCCGTTCGTGTGACCTGCTGCGCAGTCGCCGGATATTCGGTCTGAATACTGCGACCGCGCAGATCAAACATCGTGCAGGTCCAATCTGCGTCGCCGGAGCGTTTCGTCCCGACCTCTCGGCCCCACAGGTCGTACAGATACTGCGTCTCAGCCCGGGCGCCATCTGCCCCGGCTGGCGGGGTGGACTTCTTCAACGCACCGAACTGAGCGGTCGTCTTGGGGATCCCGCAGATGTGTGAGCTGGCGTCCTTCACTTGTGGATCGTCAGGCAGGGCCGCCTTGATCGTTTGGGTGTCCCCGAAGTAGCTGTAGGTGGTCCCAGCGACTGCGAGTGATTGTCCAGAGGCAACGCCCGCCGGGAGCATGCGTGAGGTGCGGCGGTTGTAGGTATCGGAGTGTCCAGCCTGGGTGCGCAGGTTCAACCCTTGTGGGTCGAGAGCTGTCTCGGTTGCGATCCCGAGCCAGGGTGATGCCCCGTACGAGGTTGTCGTCTTGCTTGCGGGGACGTCAGTGTTGTCGATGCCGGCAGGTGCACCAGGTGGTGCCGAGTCGTCCGTGATTGTGGATGTTGCCAGGTTGTATGCAGGGCTCAGGGCAGTTCCCGGGACGGCGGTGAAGGTCGTCTTGCCGGGTGCTTTCCAGTTGAGAACAAGCGCTGCTGGACCGGTGTCCTGGTAGTAGTGGATGCGAATTCGGGACACCTGGCCGGCTTCGGCGACATTGACGATGCCCACGGGTGACGGTGCCCATGCGCCGCCTCGCCAGAAGTTCACGACGAGGTTGTCGTCGACCCAGACCTGGGAGCCATCGTCAGAGTAGGTCTGGAACTCATACTTGCCCGCGGCGGGGAAGGTGATCGTTCCCGTCATGCGAGCGGACCAATTGGTTGCGGCGATCCCGGAGACCGGTGAGGCGGAACTCCAGTCTTTCTCTACAAGGCCACTCGGGACTGTGGGGATTCCTTGCGTCATAACTTTCGGGACGCCGCTCAAGGTCTGGTTGTTGTACCAGGCTGTGGAGAGGCCGCGTAGGCCCTCGTCATAGTTCGTCGACGTATGCGCCGGCGCCGTTGCACAGCTTGAGAGCGGGCGCTTGTCGGAACCGAAGCAGGACGCCGGCGCGGGCCCGTATGAATCGGTTTGGAGATCTGACTGGTTGTAGAGGTTGGTGATCATTCGACCCGTGGCGTCCGTTGTGGACAGAATCTGGTCTCGACTGCTCCACTCGACTGAGGAGCTCAGTCCCGAGGGTGTGGTCTCACTCACCCCACGCCACGCGGAATCCCATGTGACGGTTCGCGCGAGGGCGTCGGACCCGTCGTCCGCGACCGCGTTCACGATCGTCGTCCCTGCCTGATAGGTGTACTTGCGCCCGGGTTGTAGGTTCGCGCTGATGCCGTCCGGTGCGGCTAGCGTCACCGCGGCTGCCTTGCCAGCGGCGTCGTAGGAAATGACTGTTTGGTTTGTGTTGCTTGCGGTTCGGTTGGAATCTGCGAGCAGCCAATCGTTCTGGGCGACGTTTCGCACGGCAGTGAGTCGGCGGTCGGCGTCGTAGCTGAAGCTGAGATTCTGGTTACCCGGATTTTGGATCCCAATTAAACGGCCGGCTGCGTCGTAGAACAGACGGGTGGTGTCGGTCGTACCGGGCCGGTGACCTGGATACACGATGCGGCACAGCAAGCCGAGGGGAGCTTCGCTGCCGCCGGGGAGGGCTGGGCAGGCGGAGTTCGCAAGGTTCGAGTCCGCGCGCGTCAACGGAGCCTCAGCTGTGTCCCCTCCGTAGAAGTACCGGATGTCCCGAGGCACCGCCGAAGTACTCAGCCGGTCATAGGTTCGTTTGACTCGCCCTTGAGCGTTGTACTCGAGCGCGGGCGCGGCCGGTTTTGCGATGTCGATCGGACTGACGACTTGGTCGATGACACCATCAGCTCGGAACGTGTGCACGATGCCGGTTGCATCGGTGAAGGTGACGAGTTTGTTGCTCGACAGGGAGACGACTCCCGTCTCCCCTGCGGGTGGCCGGTAACCGCCGTCGGCAGCCCGCGTGTAGGAGTGCGTTCCACCCTTCGAGTCAGTGAGGGTAATTGACCCCTCTTCGACACGAGCTCTCGTGTAGCTGCCGATGTCGCCGGCGAGAATCGCCGAGGTCGCCCACCCGTCAGGCAGGATCTCGGGCGACTTCGTGAACCATGACGCCGGCACGATGAAGGGTGCACCGTTCGGGCCCAGTTTCGCCCACAGCTCGATTCCTGCGGGGCCGGATGCCTCGTAGTAGTCGAACTGGAACGGTTTCGGTCCAGCTGGCAGGGTCTTTGAGGTGGTCGCGAAGACCGGTGCCGGAGTGAATGCTGTGTTCGCCCACTTGTTGATGATCGTTGTTCCGTCGATGATCAGCTTCGCCCCGTCGTCCTGTCGCGTGCCGAAGTAGTAGTCGCCGGCGACGTTCGGTGAGATGAACCCTGTCCAGCGCGCCAAGAACCGGTCCGCGGGCACGCTCGCGCCCGGCGAGTCGGCGCCAGGCGACCCTGTCTCCCAGTTGAAGCTGATGAGTTTGTCCGTGCGTTGCAGCACCCGGGTGGCTGTTGCGAAGTCGTAGGTCTGGGTCTGGCCAGGCTTGGCGGTGGCGTCGAAGTACTCGGCCTTCAGTCCGGCGTTCGACTCTGTGAGCGAGTTGTAGTTGAATCCGACTCCCATCGGCCCGCCGACGGTGGAGACGGTGGGTGATGAGAACTGCACGTTCGCGTTCCCCGACGCCAGGTTTACGGCGACGGATCCGGCGACGTCGGTGGGCGAGATGCTGTCGGCCCCCAAGCGTTTATTGACGGTGAAGGTGGCAACCCAGGGAGTTGTCGACTCGACGTCGTATCCCACATCCTTCGTCAGAACGGTCCAAGAGTAGGTGGTTCCGTCCTGCAGCGATGCCGTTGGTATCTGCCACTGAGGGGCGTCCAACCAGTTCGACAACAGGATCCCTCCCGTTCTGGTGTCGGGTCCGGTCGCGATGCGGAAGCGATATTTCAACGCACGGCCTGCTGGATTTGGTGGCGCTGCGACCGCGAGGACGGGCGAGTCAGTGACTGTGATACTGCGGTCCTGTGGCTGGGAGGAAGCTTTGTCCACCACGGGGACATTGGCCGTGGTGAAAGCCCACGTGCCAACCGGTCGCGTGGTTGACGTTCCGAACACGCCGTCGTAGTTATCTCTGACGAAGGCACGCCAGTAGTACTTGCGGCCGGGGAGTAACTTGTCCGCGGGAACTTGGATCTGATCTTGGGCCAGCCATCCGGAATCCCAAACGGTGCCGACGTCCGGGTTGGGATTTTCGCTGAGACGGAAGAGGTACTGCAGCGAAGTGCCGGGCGCCGGGGTCACGCCCTTGATCTTCAGCGTCGGTGTCAGGTTCGTGTTGATGGCATTGTGTGCAGGAGCCGTCGGAGAATCGACGGTGCCACCGGTGGGGTACTCCTTCCACCAGACGTACATCTGAGACGCCTGATAGTGCTTATACGTGTAGGTGTTGGACTCCTCACCGGTGAATGTGAAATGCATCGCCGTCGTGCCAGCTCGGGTCCACGCTGCAACCTGACTGGTGAGTCGATCATCGTCGACGAGCCCGTTGCCATTGTTGTAAGTGGCGTTGCCGAGGAAGGTGCCTAGTGAGTTGTACTGGAAGCTTGTCGCAACCCACAAGCCTCCGGCCCGTACGGTGGTCGTTGAATCACGCGATTGGCCCGCCAGGCCGACCTGCACGTCGAGAACCTGCTTGCCCGAGATCGATGCCCAGTTATACAACGCCAGCGCGCGCCAGGTGCCGTTCGTGTTGGTGTTTCCGACCTGGATTCCATAATTGTGGTTGTACTGACCATTGGTCTTGTAGGTGTGAGTCTCGGCCGCTGTTGAGTAAAGGTCTGGGTCAACGAAGACTGGGTAGACGCGATCAGCGCTGTTCAGCCAGTTGCGGTCGGGTTCCAGCGAGAGAAGCCAATCCTTGCCGTCCTGCTCGACGCTGACGTCCACATTGGTTTGGGCGTTTGCCCGATCGCCCCTCTTGCTTGCCGAGTCCCACATCGTCGGACGTGGGATGGCGAGCTCTGGCACACCAAGTTCGTTCTCGAAGACGATGTCGCCGTTCCCATCTATTCGTACATCGAGTCCAGCCGTGGAAACTCGCCACTGCCATGAGGCTTTACCCGACGCGCCCGGCGCCGCCTTGAGCTCGAAGAGTTCCTTGACGCCGGCCGGGGTCACCTCGTACACGAGGTCCGTAGTCGGGAAGACGTCGTGGTAAACGGCACGTTCCTTGACATCGCTCCAGGGAAACATGTCGCGCTGCAGCGGCGATGCAGAGGCTCCCTCGAGAGTAAAAGTGATCTCCCGGAGGTTCTTCGTGATCGCAAGCAGCGGCGATTCGTCCGCTCGTCCAGCGAACACAGGAGCGAGGGGGTGCTGCACGACTTCAGCGCCGCCCTGGCCCAACCACTGGAACGGACCGCGACCTGAAAGATCTGTGGCGACCGGCTTCCACTCGCCATCGATCTTCACGTTCAGCGGCACGTCGGAGAACTTCGTGACGTTCGATCCGTCCGGCCCCTCGTACGTCTCCGAGTAGGCCTTCCGGTCAACGACCTCGGCCGACGAAGGATCCACCTCATCCACAGAGTCGAACTCGGGATCAGCATCCGGGGCGGGCGCCTCCTCCACCGGTTCCGCCGGCTGAGGAAGGCTCTCAATCTCCATCGGCACAGGTGCCTCGCCCTGTGGAAGCGCAGCGTCCTCCGAGGATCCGGTCAGCGCCGGTTCCAAAACCGACGATTCGCCGAGTTGCCCAGGCTCGTCGGGCTCGTCAGCAGCGGCAGGCTGCGCAATGGTTCCGACCAACGCTCCGACAATCGCAAAACCCAGCACCGCACGCATGAACCGTCGAGCGGCCACATATCCCCCAAAGTCAGAGCAACGAGGCCGAAGGTACGAGAAACCTGAAGATCACCGCAACATCGACTGCGTGATTTCACTTGTACGCGTGTCAGTCTTGACAAGATTGGGTCAACAACCACGGTCGCCCCAACGCTCATCATCCGGAGGCCTTCGATGCGTCAGGAACCTACAGGTTTACGAGACACGGATCGCATCAATGGCCGCGGCGAACTCAAGCCCGGAACGCTGCAGATCTCACCGGCAGCCACCTGTCTCGAAAACTCATCTCAGGGCAAGGTGTGTCTCGTCGAGTCCGGCCACGCCTTCTGAGACGTGCAGGTGTGATGAGGCAGATGGGGTACAGCAGAGTCAGCTCCGCCGGCCAGGACGCGCAGTTGCAGCTCGACGCACTCGTTGACGCCGGCGTCCAGAAACGGGATGTGTTCGCGGACGTTACCTCCGCCAGCAAGACCGCGATCGAGCGCCCCGGCATGACGAAACTGCTCGAGTACGCCGACGCCGGCGACACCGTGATCGCATGGCGCGTCGACCGACTCGGCCGCTCCCTCCTCTACGTCCTCAACACCGTCGAGCTTCTGCGCGGCCGCGGGATCCACGTTCGATCGCTCTCCGATGGGATCGACCCCGCGACGTCGACGGGCCGGCCGATGCTGCACATGCTTGCCACCCTGGCGGAGTACTAGCGCGAGCTCATCGTCGAACGTGTGAACGCTGGTATCGCCGCGGCACGCGAATCAGGCACCCTCTTCGGGCGCCCACCAGTCAACCCCAGCCATCGCGGAGAAGCTCGCCATCGTTACCGAAGCCCGCAGCCGTGGCCGCACCGCCGCGGAGGCCGCCGCACTCGTCGGCTGGAGCGTCGCGACGCTCTACTGTCATCAGACCGACTCCGCGAGCAGAATCCCTGCGCACTGAGGTTTCGAGCAGCTCGGTTTGGGCAATGAGGTCTGAGCACCGGGCGCCCGCGGAACTCCACCACGGCATCGGGTCGACCCTGCTCAGAAACGATCGTTCACAGCAGCCGATGCGTGTTGCTATCTCGATAGGACGCGACCTCATCCCCGCCTCGGGGATGGCGCTGTGCTCGAGGTCGCTGCCGGCACACACACGGGCCCCGATGAGGCCGCGGCGGAGATCAACCGATCTATCCGCATGGCTCACCGGTAGCGTCAAGCGCATCGGCACCAATCGCACCATTCGCATCTGATCGTGAGCGATGTCGGAGCTGGCCGGTACCCTGAGGTCAACATATCGATTCAAAGGAGAATCAGCCATGGCATCCAAGACGGTTTTCATCGCGTTCGCGAAAGAGGACGAGTCCACCCGCAACCTTTTCACCGGACAGCGCGTCCACCCCGACACCCCGTTCGAGTTCACCGACATGTCCGTCAAGGAACCGTACTCGTCGGAGTGGAAGGCAAAGGTCCGCGCCCGCATTCGCCGCTCCGACGGCGTGATCGCACTCATCAGCAGCAGCACCCCAATGGCCACCGGCCAGTTGTGGGAGATCAGTTGCGCCGTGGAAGAGGGTGTGCCGCTGATCGGCATCTGGATCGAGGACGGCTACCGCACCAAGCCGACCCAAATGGGCTCCGCTCAATGCATGGCCTGGACGTGGGACAACGTCGCCGACTTCATCGACGGCCTCTGAGATGAAACGAGCACTAGTGGTCGGCATCGACTACTACGACCGCTACAACGAGCTAGCCGGCTGCGCCAACGACGCCACCGCCCTGCATCCCCTTCTCGCCCGTAACGAGGATGTCTCGATCAACCTAGACTGCAGAATTGTGACCGCCACCGACCCCTCCACCCGGGTCACCCGCGACGAGCTGCTGCCCATGATCGACGCGACCCTCGCCCCTGGGGCAGAGTTCGCGCTGTTCTACTTTGCCGGTCACGGGGCTCCGGTCCGCGGGGACGTCGCGCTGGTCACCAGCGACGGCACCGAACACACCCCCGGTGTGCAGTTCAGCGAGGTCCTCGAACGGATCATCGCATCGCCGGTACAGGAGATCGTAGTCATCCTCGACTGCTGTTTCGCCGGCGGCGCAACCACCATCGCCTCCCTTGGCACGACCCTCGCCAACCTAAAGCCCGGCCTATCCGTACTCACCGCGAGCCGCGACGATCAGACCTCCGCCGAGACACCTGCCGGTCGAGGCCTGTTCTCCACCTACCTCGAAGGAGCACTGGACGGTGGCGCCGCCGACGTCCTGGGCCATGTCAACGTCTCCGGCCTCTACGCCTACCTCTCCGAATCCTTCGGAGCCTGGGAACAGCGCCCCACCTTCAAAGCCAACATCGACCGTCTCCACGACATTCGCGTCTGTGACCCCCGCGTCCCCCTCAGCGACCTCCGCAACCTCCCCACCTGGTTTCCCATCGTCGACCACGACTACCCGCTCGACCCGTCCTATGAGGACACCGCCGAACCGCGACAACCCGAGCACGAAGCCATCCTCAAAGCCTTTCAACGGCTCCGCGCCTGCCGCCTCGTGGAACCCGTCGGCGAAGACCACCTCTACTACGCCGCCATGAACTCCACCGGCTGCCGTCTCACCCCCCTCGGGCGGCACTACTGGCAGCTCGCACGCTCGGAGCGGATATGACCCGCATTGGCGTTACCGGCCACCAAGACATCCCCGCACAGGCGCTCCCACTCATCACAGATGGCATCCGAGCGTTCCTTGCCGAGCTGCCCGCTCCCGCTGATGGGTACAGCAGCCTCGCAGGCGGCGCCGACCAACTCTTCGCCCGAATCCTGCTGGACAGTGGCGGCCGACTTCACGCCGTCATCCCCGCAAGCAACTATGAAACCACCTTCGAAGGCGATGCCCTCAGGCAGTATCTCCGTCTGCTGCGCGAGGCGGTAAGCGTCGAGGAGCTGCCCTTCGACGCGCCGAGCGAGGGAGCCTACGATGCTGCCGGACATTGCGTCGTCGACCACAGCGACATCCTCCTCGCCGTCTGGGACGGAGAACCCGCCCGCGGCCAGGGCGGCACCGCCGACGCCGTAAACTACGCCCGCGCCCAGCACCTCCCAGTACACATCATCTGGCCAGCAGGTGTCAGCCGCTGACGCGGACTGTCCCCGAGCAGGCAGCGGATGTTGCCTAGTGCCGCAGGTGGTTGACCACGTGCCCACGGCACCATAGGTCGCCGTCGGCAGAACCAGTCACACTCAGACCCAGATGCCCTGTGGTCGGCGAAACAGCAGTCCGCCGGAGACCGTTTACGGCCCCTTGCGCGCTGATTCTGCTAACCCACCATGAACGATCCTTCTGGGCGGGCTGGGTAAGCCAAGGGAGTCGCCAGCTAAATGCGTTCGCCATAGCTTCCTCCCTCCAGTCGCGCTCAGGGGCTAGCGAACGCGCAAAGTCGACATCGCGTTGTCGATGTAGCATCCGAGTTCTTCGCTGCGGTCAGGCGCAAAGCATGCCTATCGAGCTGCTTGCATGCACGCAACTGCCGCGCTAACGAAACCCGCTTGTCGCACGCATCAGGGACGTTGCGTTCGCGACTCGCGAGCAGCAGCAGCAGCAGCAGCAGCAGCAGCAGCAGGAAATCGACTTGGTGAACATCGCTGTAGTCAAGGAAGTCGAGGGAGACACGAACCGGGCGTAGAAGTGAAGCTCGTACCGGCATGAACGCTTGCACTGCGCCCGGAGCGGGTGGTCAGCTATCGGGCGGTAGATAGAAGTTCCGCGTCATGGCGCGGTCGATGACCTGCGCTGGCACACCAAGCTCGGTCAGGAAGACGGTGTTGAGGATCGCAGTCGTGACGAGCATCAACGCGAACAGATTGCGTTCACCTCGCGCGTTCCCAGCATGCGCGAGCCCGTTCCGGACCTTCACCAGGCGTCTCGCCCAGTCTTCTTGGTCTTCGGTGAACGCTGCCATGGTCCCTGGTACGGGGATGGAGGCGAGGGCGAGAAGACGTTCGCGGAAGCTGGGCGCATTGCGTAATTTCTCCTTCACCCAGGCACGCTGCCGTTCATCTTTGGTAGCCGCGAGCAAATCCTCCTTCAGCACTTTGAATTCTGAGTCGGGAAAGTCCGTGACTGAACCTCGGAGATCCTCGTGGAGGGTCTCTGCGGCGATAGCGACCTGCAGCACCCGCATGTCCAGGAACGCCGGCCGATCATACTCGAGGCCGAAGAAAACGTTGCACGCCGCCCGGGCCTTCGCGCGCAGGGGGAGCCAGGTCTCGATGGTTTCCTTAAACGAAAGATCCTGGCTGGTGAAACGAAAATCTGCTGCATCCACAGCCGGCTCGTCCGGTCGCGCCTCGTGGATACGTCGGGCATGAAACGTGACCCACACGCGTCGGTCGATGTGCTCGTCGGAGCGCGGGAAACGGAATCGGTTGGGTTCCGCGTGCAGAAGCTTCATGCTGATCAGACCCGATGGCATTCCTGAGGCCAAGGTCATCAGGTCCGACAACGACTGAATGATGGTGTTGAAATCGCTGTACGAAGCGGACTCTGCGGGGGTGACGACGATCGCTGCGGTGACGTCCCCGGTCAGGGAAATCGAATCACGCCTGTGCAGGTAGCGGAAGTGACGATTCTCGACGGTGGCCTCAACCGTCCAGCCGTCGACCTCCGCCCGCTGGGGCTCCGCGGAGTTGATTTCTGCAGTCGACGTACTCCCATCGATGTGCACCCTCCCCGTCATGTTCTCGGGTTGCAACCAGTCTGTGAATTGCTCGAAGCGAAGCTCGGCGCGGCGGAACGCTCGCTCGTCCGGGTCGCTCAGGTGGGCGCCAACCAGGGCGGCTTGTGCGTGGAGTCGGTGGAGCGTCGGCCGGCTGAAACCGAAACTGCCGCCCCTGGCAGACAAGGTCTGCAGGTTGACCAGCGACACCTTTCCCTGCTGCGTTTCGCCGAGCACAAGTGGGAACAACCGGCCCACGGAGATCGTTGCGAAGGTGTCATCGATCTGTTGCTTGACGCTGGGATCGAAGCCACCGATGAGCGTGAGAGCGACGGTCCCGTTCGCGGCGATCATCGCGGTGCCATGCTGCGGTTGGTCCTCTTCGCCCGGCAGCCACCACGTACCATGCAGTTCAGTAGAGTCCATGGCCCCAGTCTGGCGCTTCCCAGAGCCGAGCTGCGGGCCAGCCGCTCGGTGAGCTTTCCTTACACACCGGCTAAACCCGCCGGCGTCGGCGGTGGATTTCAAGCCAAGACCCCGGGCGCCGCCGTCCGCGGATATCTTACTTCAAAGCAGGCCCCTAATATATCATCGGTTTGTTCGGGTACTCTCTTCGGGCAGCTACTCAGGCGATCAAATTATGGGCCGCATCAGGCGCACTGCGGTGGGGTCCGAGGCGTCGCCTAGTATCGCCAGAGACAGCCACGCAGGCGGGCGCTAAGCCTGTACCCCGATGGTCAGGTAGGTCCCCGCCCCCAGCCCCGCCATCCGCGGGGCTTCGTGCAGTGAGCACGGGCGCGACCCGCGCATTATCACGAGCGCTCGCCCTCCCCCGCGACCGCACTCGGGTTATATGCCCGGGTCGAAGCTCGGGGTCCATTGAGTCGGTAACGCCGACTACAAGGATGCCATTCGCCGCAGACATCGCAGCGCATGAGGCTTCCGCTGCCGCCACCACCCGATGGGCCTCCACAGCCAGAGCTCCCGACAAGCCGTAGAGTGCGCCGATCGGAATGGCGCGCTTGCCGTTGAGGTAGCGCAGCACCGTCGTGCGTACCATCCCGGCACGCCTCGCGACTTCGTCGATGGTGATACCTCGAGCCGCGCGTTGGCGGCGGAGTTCAGCGGCCACCGCGTCGTTGAAGTCGAAGGCGATGTCCATCCGGCCACCGTAGCAAACAAGAACTCACCCACACAAATCTAATATTTGACAAGTCGACCAAGTGGTTCCTATGGTGACCAAATGGACACCATCCCCCTCTCCCAGCAGATCGCTCAACGCGTCCAACACGCGTTGCTTAACCATGGCCAGACGGAAACCCAACTTGCGAACGCAGTCGGGATGCCGCCAGAACAGCTCCGGCTGAAGCTCGCCGGTCAGCTCGACTTCACCGTGGCCGAACTCGACCGGATCGGCGCCGCCCTTGGGCTAAGAGGCTCTGAACTCCTGCCATCATCTGCAGCAGCGGCCAATGGCCCCACCAGTGTCTGAGCCCGCAGAGAAGATGCCGATGGGTCCTCGGGAGTACTCGATCACCGAGGCAGAGTTCATCCGGCCGGAGTTCGACTTCGAGAGCGAGTTCGCCCAGTTCCGGAACTGGTGGGCGCGTGATCCACGCATCGTCGGGAACGCGTTCTCCCTGATGCTCTACCTCGTCACGCACCGACGCACATATCGGATCACGCAGTCCCGAGCCCAGCGAGACCTCGGCCTCGGGAAAGACGCTTTCAGGGCAGCCCGACGCAAGCTCGAGGCCGCGGGATTCCTTCGTGTCGAGGAGCACCGGCATCCAGCGGGGACTGTCGATGCCGCCGGGCAATCGATCGCCGGCCACCGCCGCGTGTTGCTGATTCTCCTCGATCCACCCCAGCCGGACTTAGCATCCGATGGTGGCGCTGCCGATACCTTGGCGGGTTTCCCTCCCCCGCTCTTCGATGCCTGGGACGAATCCGACTCTCCATCCCTGCACGGCACAGCGTCGGGAGCCGTCTCCGCTGCCGACCACGTCGGGTCTTCCTCACAGGCCGAACCATCGACGGTTCTCCCGCCACTTAAAGAACATCAATCCCCAGAACACCATTCTTCTTCGACGTCTCCCGGTTTGGAGCTGGCGGCGCAGGCTCTGCACCCTCGACTCAGCCTCGCCGCCGTGGGGCGGTGGCTGGCGAAGCACGCGCCATCGGTGAATGTGTCCGCGGTCGACGTTCTGGCGGCGAGCGTCGATGCGATCCATGGTTCGTCACGTCCCGTCGGTGATCCGGTCGCATACGTCGGCCGATCCATCGCCAGAGAACCTCATCGATGGCCCGCGAATGCTGGTGACTCAGACGGCGGAGATCTCGCCCCGCCGGGTCTCAGACGCATCGGCAATCGCCCGCCGACGGTAGCTGAGTGCCGCGCGGACGGACATCGGTTCGTCGGAACCTTCCGAGAGGTGTGTGGCACCTGCGGCGAAGAGCGTCCGGACTGGAGAAAGGACCGTGACCGTGCATCGGCCTGACCTTGCAGAGGCGGTGCCCGCTTCGACAGCTGCGGTCGATGCATCGCTACTCACCGCATCGTCCGATGCAATCGACCGCATCGGGCTGGATGTCTTCCTCGCCGCCATCGAGTCCACACGTGGCTACGTGACTCGCGTACTCAACCAGCACGCTCTCCACGGCGAGATCGACGCAGCAATGCAGGAGATCCGAGTCGTCGCGTGGCGACGAGCGGAGAGTTTCGACCCGACCCGGGGATCCTTCGGTCACTATGCCCAAGGCATCGCAGCCAAGGTCGTGCTCGCGACGCGGCGCGAAGCTGCAATCCAGTGTGAACGGTTCACCGCGGAGTTCGATACGGACCGCCCGGCAGCAGGCGGCGACCCGTTGGACCTTCTGGTGCACCGATTCGAGCAGCGCCGGCGTATCGCGTGGGTGCGGGAGACGGTGTCAGAACGGGACTGGACGATCGCCATCGAACTGATGCTCACCGACGAGGCCCGTGCCGACGTCGCGGAACGCATCGGCGTCTCACCCCGCACGATCCGCACCGCGCGGGAGAACATCGCCGCCGCTGCCTGGACCGCCAACACCGCGCTCCGCCTCACCGACCGTGGGTACCCGAACACGCGGCAGTCCGCGATCGAGTGCATTCCCGAGACCGACGGCCTGCGAGCAATCGCGCTCTTCCAGCCGGCCATGATGCGCGACGCAGCCGCTGTCGCGCGGATCACCGGCCTGAGCAAGCACCGGGTTCACAGCCGGATCGCTCACGTACGCAAGCTGCTCACACTCGCCGCACGCATCCTGGATGGAGAGTCCATCTGATGGCGGCGCCGATGCTCGCGGTCAAGGTCGTTCTGGCGATCGGGCCGAAGAAGGTCTTGGGCGGGGCGCTCGCGCTGCTGCTGGGCGGGCTCGTCGCGACTGCAGCGCTACCCGCGATCGCCATCACGCTGTTCGTCCCGACGGGGAGTGCGCTGCGGCAAGCGCACTGCGCGTCGCTCGGGACGGTGCCGGCGGAACAGCCGACCGGCCCGCTCGTGGTCGCCGAACAACTCCTCGTATCGGCGATCGTCGACGCGGCGGCGGCGATCACTCCGGAGCCGATGGCCAAGCTGGCAGCACTCACTGCGGCGTACGCGGCGTCAAACATGACTGCCTCGACGACCGACACGATCACCGATGACACACCACTCGGCGTGTACCGGCGCACCGTCCGCGGTGGGTGGGGAACAGCCGAGCAGCTGCAGGACACCGCCACTGCCACCGCGCTCATCCTGACCGGGTCCAGCGCGAACCGACCAGGGATCATGAGCGACCCCGCCTGGATCGACGAACCCGCCGGGTGGTGGCTGTCGACCATCGGCATCCACGCGGAAGCGCCGACTGTCGCTGGTGCAGAAGCGTCAGCCCGGAATGCACTCGCCGTCGTCGAACCAGAGCTCACGGACGAACAACTGACCGTGGGCGCAGCCTGCAACTACCTGCCGATCGACGGCGACAACCGCGAACTTGCCCTCCGACTGGTCAGCGCGATGGACGAAGGGCGCCTGGTCGGGAGCGACTACCTCCAGCAGCTCCGCAACGTCGCGAACGGAACCGCGCTCGCCGACTGCGGCATCGACTCCCGCATCATGCAGATCCTGCTCGTCGCACTGAACACGTTCAAGCAGGTAGCCGTGTCCGACCTCAACCGACGCTGCACCGGCTCGCTCGAGGGAGCCGGCGAGAACTCCTCGCACTACCGCGACGGCGGCGGCATGGCCGTAGATATCTACGCGCTCAATGGCAGCTCCGTGACAGGCGGTGACGGCCTGTCTCT
The DNA here is from genome assembly GCF_006065115.1 of Plantibacter sp. M259. Taxonomy (NCBI): domain Bacteria; kingdom Bacillati; phylum Actinomycetota; class Actinomycetes; order Micrococcales; family Microbacteriaceae; genus Plantibacter; species Plantibacter sp. M259. Next base: position 705,160 of record NZ_CP040750.1, read on the forward strand.
GCAGTTGTTGGCACTCCTGGACTCCGTCGTGCCGCCCGGATCACGAGCCGGGCAGTCCAACTGCCGGAACAGCCCCGGATTCGCGCACTTCGACGAGTTCGAGGACACGTGCAATCACGTGCACATCGACGTCGCTTATGCGAATCCGGGGCTGTAGTCCGCAGAATGCGGATGCTCAGGCAACCTACTACTTGGCAGCCTCACGGAACTTCTCGAGAAGTGCAGCGGGGATGCGTCCCCGATCGGAGACGTCGTGCCCGTTGGCGCGCAGCCAGCTGCGCGCAGCCGCGAGCTCCTCCTTGTTGCTCCGGCTCGAACCGGCAGAGCTGGCCGTCTTCGACCGCGACACGGTGCGCGCCGCTTTGAGGTAGGGCTCGAGCGCAGCGCGCAGGGCCTTCTCGTTCTTCTCGGACAGGTCGATCTCATACGTCGAGCCTTCCAAGCCGAGCGTGATGGTTCTACCCTCGCCCTGCTTCAGCTCGGATCCGTCGAGGTCGTCGACAAGGGTGGTGATGACTTTCTGCGCCATGGGGATTCTCCTTCTTTGTATGAACGCGTTCGGACCGCAACCGACGATTGTCGTATGCGTGTTGCCCGGCGGGGGAAGCTACGTTCAGAGCATTGACGACGATATCGATAAAGCCTGGACTCCGTCGGGAATGGGACAGCCATAGCCGGGCCGACAATGCTGACGCTCGACCGGGCGGAACCGAATGCCACACCTCACGCACCGAGACCTCATCAGGCTTATGTGAGATTGACCATCGCGAATGCGCCTCCCCTCGCCCACCAACGGCGGAGTCCATCACAGGTTGGACAGTCGTTGCTTCGCAAGCCTCAGTGCGCAGAACCAAGGATCTGAACGCTGTCAGCCATCAGCGAGACAAGGACCGCATCAGAACCTTGCGATGCCGGCGAGGCACGGAGGACGTTCAACTCTCCTCGAACAGCGACCTCGCTTCCGGACCTCAGCGAGCCAGCCGCCTTCGTGGTGCCAGTGGATTGGCAGATGACCTGACACCACGCAACCCGGGTTTGGACGATGAGTCCATCGTCGCTCAAAGCTCGCTGATCGTCCGCCAGCACGAATGAAACAATCGGACGCTCCGCCGGGCCGGTGCGGAGGACCTCCCCATCAACGACGCCGATCACTTCAGCTCTTGCAGTCACACACCCTCGATCCTTTAAAGATGGCTTAACCATCTGCAAATCATGGACCAGTCCGAGACCGTGCACAATGACCCCATGCCCCGCGTCGCTCGCCCCAAGCTCTCCGACGATGCGCGGAGTGCGCTCGCGACCCTCGGTGAACCGGTGAACTTCGCGATCCTCTCGAGACTGCTCGCGGAGGGCCCGCTCACGCGCGGGCGCATCGCCGAGCTCGTTGAGGTGAACCGGGTCACGGTGCAGGACCACCTGGAAACATTGCGTGAACTGGGAGTTATCGAGGCCCACCCAATCCAGGAGCCTGACGGCAAACGGCACCGGTACGAGTACGTCGTCCTCGAGCAGGTCGTATCCGAGTGCTACCGGGATCTCGGCGTCGAACTTGGCCTGGGACGGACTCGACCAGCGTCCAAGTAGTCGGGAAGTTATCCACAGACGCCCGTCCTCGCCCGAAGCGGGTCCGCTCCCCCGCCTAGCGTCGACTGCATGACCTGGGCGAACCGATGAAACTGCGCGGCTGGATGTTCCTGCTCCCGCTGCCGTTCCTGGCGATTGTGCTCGTGGTGGTGATCCTCAGCCGTTGGGGTGGCTGGGTCATCAGCCAGGTCGTCGTCTCGTTGTTCGGAACCATGGTTCTGTTACACGACGCGCATCAGGATCCCGCGACACGTGCGTTGGTTCTCGCCATCATCTGGGCTGCTGCTGCCGCGAACGCGACGCTCTACATCCGACATGTCGCTCGGCGGCAGCGCACGGTCCAGGTCGCATCCGGTACATCCTTCGACCTCACTCCCTACCGCCGCCGGAACTAAGTCCGCAGGTCTGCCAGCATCACGCCAAGAGCGATCGAGGACGCACACGTCCTCGCGAACTCTCGGGAGGATCGATGCGGCGACCGCTGCTTGTAGGACTGCTTGCTGTCGGAGCCATCACTCTGACCGGGTGTGTCGATGCCGACGCCGCACCCCAGTCCACAGCCTCCTCCACAGACCGAACAGGCCGAACAGACCTCTCGCCCGCCGCTCCGGATCAGGAGCCAGTCGCCCGCGCGGCCACCTCAGACCTCGGCGTCGCCGTCTACGAGCTCGGCAGCTACGTGACGACCCAGGACTCGGGTCTCCTCCGCCAGCCCGGTGGCACAGACCGCTTTCCGGCCGGGAGTTTCGTGACGGTCATCGAGGTGTCGCTCGACGGCTTCGTCCCGTTCGGCGAGCTCGACCTGAGCGGGCTCACCGTCCGCGAGACGAGCTGGGCCGGGCTCGGCGATGCGGCCGAACTGGACACCAATGAGGGACCGGACTTCGCGGCTGACGGAGACGTTCCGTGGGGACCGGCCGGCGCGCAGGGGCGCGGTCGTGACTGGTCTCTACCGAACCACCTGAGCACGAGCTTCGCGCTCGCGTACTACGTGCCATTCGGTGTATCCGCGCTGGATCTCGTCGTCGATGTGCCTTCCCAGCGCGACCTGCTGACCCTCTCTGTCCCGATCCACGCGAAGTGAACACTGTGGGCGAACGCATCATCACGTCCATCTGGACCACGAACCTCGGCGGGCTTCTCCTGAAGACGATCCCCGACATCACGCCGAAGGCTGGTCCTGGATCGAAGGCCATCCAGGACCTTGCGGGCAACATCCTCTTCGTCGTCCTCATCCTCTGCGGCATCGGGGTGCTCCTCGCTGCCGCCTGCATCGCGCTCGGTTGGCTCATCAAGAACGGAGCACTGAAGTCCGTCGGGATCGCTGGGGTTCTCTGCTCAGTCGCCGCTGCCGCAATCGCGGCTGGCACCACCGCACTCATCAACTTCGGCATCGGGCTGCAGATCGTATGAGCGGCTTCTGGACTGACGACTTCGGCGTGCCCCAGTTCGGCTGCGGGCCCGCCGACATCCCCTGTCTGGCGCAGGAGTCTGCGGCACGCTTCATCGGCGGCGGCATCATCGGCCTCGGCGACTTCATGACCGACATGCTCGCAAATGCCTTCATCGGCAGCCGTCCCGGCGAGTCCAGCTGGACCATCGCCGACGGCCAGTTCTGGTTCTGGGTGGCGACGATGGCACTCGTCATCTCGATCGTGGCCTGCTTCCAGCTCGCGCCGGCGGCGATCATGCGAGACGGCCGGCGGATCGCGCAGGTCGCCGTCGGCCTGGTCGTCGCGGTGCCGTCCAGCGTCGCTGCTGTCTACGTGATGAGGCAGTTCGTGACGTACGGCGGCGAGACGACCGATGCACTCGTCGCAACCGTCCAGGACCAGAGCCTCGGTAACGCGCTACTGCGCATGTTCGGATACCGCGTGGTCGCCGATGTCCCCGTCCCGACCGACGATGGCGCGATCGCCCGGGCCATGACCACCGCCAAGCTCGCCCCGAACGTGGTCATCGGCCAGTACACGGTGGTCCTTCTCATCCTCGCCATCATGGCGCTGGCCGCGCTCTTCCTCTACGTCTCGATGTCGATCCGATCCTTCTCGCTCGTCGCCCTCGCCGCGACAGCACCGATCGGCCTCATGATGATCGGTCAACCGAAGTTCGCCGTCTGGGCGACGAGGTGGGCGAACCTGACGATCGGCCTCGTCATCGCCGAACCATTAGCGGCGGCGATCCTCGTCCTCTCGATCCAACTGGTCACGGACTCCACTGACCTCGGCGTCGTGATCGTCGCCGCCGGCGTCGTCTTCGCGGCAGCATTCGCTCCCCTGTGGGCGGTCCGCCTGGTCTCGTTCGCCGGCGACGAGGTCCGGAACTCCCTGCAACCGCGACCGCACGTCTCGGGCAAGGCCCAGAACGCCATGCGCCTCCTCGGACGGATTCTCGCGAAGTGACCAACTCGCCGGCATTGCCCCGCGTCCGCTTCGCGCAGCGCGAGCGGCGCGGCGCGTTCCTCGGTCTGAGCTGGCCCCAGCTCACCGTCATCTGCGCGACCGCCGCAGCCTCGGTCATATGGCTCCTGATTGATTGGGGCGCTTACTGGCGCATCGGGATCTGGCCGGCAGCACTCTCGATCGCCATCGGGAGCTGGACCTGGCACCGCGAGTCCGGTCTCGCGCTCATCTGGCGCGTGCTCACCTACGCCTCTCGACGGCATCGCCTCCAGACGAGCTTCAGGCGTGACGTGTGGGACTCACGAAAGGACGAACCCATGAAGATCGGAACGAAGCGGCACGGGACGGAAAGCCCGCGCGAAGTCCATCGCCATCGCCTCCCCGGCGCGTACGGATCGCTGCGCTTCGTCCAGGTCCCAGGTCGGGGCGGATTCCTCCTGGACCCGAAACGATCGCTCATCTCGTTCTCGGTCGACGTTCTGAGTTCCGCATGGCCGCTACTCGATGAAGGCGTCCAGCAAGCGGCATACGACGGCTTCGTCGGATGGATGAGCGGGCTCGAGGCGGTCCCCGGGCTGGTCGATACAACGGCGCGTATCCGTGTCGATGCCAAACCCGCCGACGAGCTCGCGCGCTACGCAGCGGAACGCGATCGAACCGATCCGTCGACCGTCAGCCCAGCGGTCCGAGCGGAGTACGACACGCTGATCACCGCGGGTGCTGATCGATCGATGCAGTTCACCAACACGGTGACCGTCACCTGCGACCTGCGCTCGCTCCGGTCGGCGATCAAGCACTCTGGCGGTGGCCTCGTCGGCATCGCTGCCATCGTCACCGACCTTGTCGAGCAGATGCGTGACTCGCTCGAAGCCATCGGCGTCGAGCTCCGGAACTGGCTCGACATCGAGGCGATCGACGAGATGCTCGCACTCGCCATGAACCCGACGAGCTTTGCAGCAGAGTCGCGGAATGACGGCCCGAACCGACTCGCTCCGGTGATGGGCATCGAGGAGCGCTGGGATCACGTGCAGATCGATGGTTCGGTCCACCGCACGTTCTGGATCGCCGAGTGGCCTCGCTCCGAAATCAGCGTGGGGTTCCTGGACAAGTTGCTCTATTCAGGCGACGCGACGCGGGTGCTCACCCTCAGCGTGCGGCCGGTACCGACCCACAAGGCTCTGAGTCAGGTGGGGCGAGCGAAGGTCGACCTCGAGGTCGCACGAGGCTTGCGCCAAAGACGCGGGATGATCACCACCCGTGAGCAGGATCGCGAATACGAGGATCTCAGCGAGCGCGAGGATGACATCGTCGACGGGTTCACCGACATGGAGTTCCGCGGGTTCGTAACCGTCTCGGCCGCCGACGTCGACGGCCTCACCCGCGCATCGGCCTCCATCCTGCAGTCAGCGCAGCCGGCCCGGGTCACGCTCGCTGCGATGTACTTCCAACAGGCCGCGGCGTTCATGTCGACCGCACTCCCGACTCCGGTGGGCAAGCAATGAGCCGGCGTCGATCCGGATCTGTGTCGCCTCTGAGCGCATGGCGCGATGCAATCGCCGAGGATGCGCTTCCGGCGAGTTCGATGCCTGCCGGCGGCTGGAAGGCACCGCACAACCTCCGCGCGCGGCCGGGCGTCGTCGCGCCGGTCCACCGCGCCTCCTCACGCACCCTCGGTGCCGCGCTGCCCTTCCTTGCCGAGAGCGGCGAACCGATGGCAGGCGCATACATCGGCCCGAACCTGCTGTCGCGATCCACGTTCTGCTTCGACCCGTGGGAGGCCTACGCCGCGGGTGTCGTTCGCTCGCATTCAATGGCGATCTTCGGGGTAAAGGGCAGCGGCAAGTCCGTGCTCGCGAAAGCACTCAGCACGCGCCTGTGTCGGCTAGGCCGGAAGGTCGCGGTGCCGCACGATCCGAACGGCGAGTGGACGCGCGTCGCCGCCTACGTCGGAGGTGTGACGATGCGCCTGGGCCCTGGTCAGGCCGCGCGGATCAATCCGCTCGATCCGGGACCCCGCCGCGCTGATGTGAGCGATGCCGATTGGACGCAGGAAGTCCTGCAGTTCCAGCGGGCCAAGGTCCGCGCCATGGTCGCCATCCTCCGGAACACGACGGAGCTCAGCGAGATCGAGCACACGGCTATCGATCTCGCGCTTGAGCAGGTGCATCGGTCGAACTCAACCGCGCTGGTGCCGATGGTGTGGGAAGCGCTGCGTCATCCCGAGTCCCACATCGCCGAGGAGATCGGTGCGGGCGGCCAGATGCTCGCCCACACCCTTCGTCGCGTGACGGTCGGCGATCTCGCCGACCTCATGGACCGCCCGTCGACTGTTGCTTTCGACGCGAGCACACCGATGCTGACGGTCGACACCTCAGAGCTCCTGCGCGCGAGTGCGGAGACGAAAGCGCTTCTGCGCCTGGCGACAACCGACTGGATCGAGCGAGGTACCCCTGCCGGTCCTGGCCAGGCGCGGCTGATCGTGCACGAGGAGGCAGCCGTCGCGCTGCTCAACGAAGTCGCGGGCGGTGGCAATCTCGTCGGACGAGTGAGCGACGAAAAGACCGCTCGTCACAAGAGGCGGTCGAACTGCTACCTCATCCACCGCATCAACGACTTCGACGCGCTTGGCGATCGCGGGTCCGCCTTGCATGCTCAAGCCCTCGGGCTCCTGGCGGACTGCGACACCCGCGTCAACTACGCGCAGCACACCGGCGAACTCGAGCGCAGTTCGCAGGTCCTTGGATGGAACCGGACGCAGACCGAGCTTGTCCGCAAACTCCGCCGTGGCGAAGGCTTCTGGCAGATCGGACCGGAGCGGGTAGCCAAGGTCCGCAACGACTGCACACCTGGCGAACTGGCTGTCTTCCGCACCGACGGCCCCGGAGCGGCACCCCGATGACCGACCGACTCGTGCTCGTTCTCCTCGGCATCATCGCCATCGCGGCGACCGCAATCGGCATCGCGGGCGCCGTGGTGATGGTCTTCGTGCTGCTGGCCTGTGGAGAGATACCGGCTGGACTCGGTCCGTTCGCCGCGGCTGGGCTGCTGGTCGCCAGCGGTTCGCTTTCCGCAACACCGGGTGGGGGCTGCATCGTCTCCACGGATGGCGCCCGTTGGACGGTCATCGGCATAGTGGTCCTGCTCACGATCGTCGCCGCGCTGTGTCTTGCCGGGTGGCTGTCGTTCCGTGAATCCGACCGCTGGTTCCGGTCACAGCTCCTGCGGCGCAACGGACTGGCCGGACGCAGCGAGGTGCGGCGACAGGTCTCCGAGCGGGCGCTTCTTCGAAGGGCGGGAACCCTTCGTCCGACGCTCGCGGATCCCACCGCCGATGATGTCGGTTGGCGGATCGGCACCTCGCGTGGCCTCGACGTCTACGTCTCGATCGAAGACTCTCTCCTCCTCGACGGCCCGCCCCGGTCCGGCAAGGGCTGGCGAGTCATCATTTCCGCGATCCTCGATTGGAACGGCCCGCTGGTCACGACCTCCACCCGCAACGACAACCTCGCCGCGACGATGGCACACCGCGCACAACGGGGAACCGTCACGGTCTTCGACCCGCAGCAGCTCTCAGGCGTCCGCTCCGCCCTCCGGATCTCACCGGTGACCGGCTGCGCTGACCCGCTCGTCGCCGAGCAACGAGCCCGGACGATCATCGCCGGCAGTGCACTCGGACGCTCCTCCACCAACCAAGAGTGGGCCGGCGCCTCGGGTACGCTCCTCGCTGCCCTGCTGCATGCGGCAGCGCTCAGCGGCGGTGGCACGACAGCGCTCCGTGACTGGGGCATGAGCCCGGTGTTGGCGGGGCGTGCTGTTGATGTGCTCGCTGACTCTGGCGCGCCGGGGTGGGCCATGGGTCTCGCGGATGTGATCGAGGGTGATGCGAAGCTGCTGGGATCGAAGTGGTTCGGCGTCGCCGAGGCACTGCGTCCGCTCGCTATCCCGTCCGTCTTCGAGTCGATGAATCCGGGATCCGACGAGGCGCTCGACGTCGACGAGTTTCTCGCCGGCTCGAACACGATCTACCTCATCGGCACTGGAACCGGCGCGGGGGCGGTCGGCGGGTTTCTCGGCGCGGTACTGGACGACATCGTCGAGTCCGCTCGTCGGAAGGCGCTGGCCTCGCCCGGAAACCGACTCGATCCTCCACTCGGGCTGATCCTCGACGAGATCGCGAACATGTTCGCCTGGCCGCAGCTGCCGACGATCCTCTCGGATGGTGGCGGTATCGGGATCTCGACGATGGTCGTGCTCCAGTCGCTGTCGCAGGCGAAGTCCGCCTGGTCGGAGAGCGAGGCGGACACGATCTGGAACTCCGCCATCGCCAAGCTCATGCTCGGCGGGTCGTCCAACATCAAGCATCTGCAGGACGTGTCGAGCATGCTCGGCCAACGGCAGGTGAACCGTGGATCCGTCAGCCGCAGCGAGACGGGCACGACCCGCTCCGAACAGCGACAGCTGGAGCCAGTGCTGACGGTCGATGAACTCCGACGGCTTCCTGAAGGCATGGGTCTGCTGAGCTACCGGAACCGACGAGGCGTCCTCCTCGACGTCGAGGGATGGACCACACGACGCGACGCTCGCGAGATCGTCGCGGGCAAGAGAGCGACGGAGGCTGCCCAGCGGCAGGTCTTCACCGAGCAGTCCGAAGCCCGGCGGAAGACGCATGGCTGAGACTGGCGGATGGCGGCAGGCAGCGGAGGGTGAGTTCCGGGCTCCGTTCGCGCTGGACGACGCGGACGAGGTCGGCGATGGGTTCGACACCTGGCCGGCACTGCCCGAGCCCGAGTACTTCGGTGTCGTCAACTGGCGGTCCTTGCCGGACGAACGCGAGCCAGAGGTCTGGCGACTGCTCGCAGAATGGGTCTCCTGGCTCTGCACCCGGTACACGATCCCGGCCCGGCTCATCCCAGACTGCTGGTATCTCCACGACGGCATTGTGGAGGAACTGTCCGCGCTCTTCAGCAGCTGGGAGGTGTCGTTCGAAGAAGCCGACAGCGGCGGGTACGGGCCCCTCGGCTGGCACGAGCGATTCGAGTACTTCCGCTCCCGCCTTCGCCACTACAAGCCCGAAGGCTGCGCGAACGGACACCTGGAAACGGCGAACCGGACCTTGCCGGAAGGACCTGAGCTCCGCGCACGCACCGCCCGCGCCGACCGAGACAGACCGGTGCCCTGATGCTCGCCACGGCTCCCAAGACCCTCGACTACCAGGCCGAGGCGAAGGCGTTCTTCAACGGACTGAAGAAGGCAAGCCCCGAGCGTCTGCAAGCCCTTCTGAACGAGGGCGCGTATGACGCCAAGCTCAGCTTCGTGCTGTGGGAGTCTCGCGACTGGATCGCTCGCGAGCACATCCGCGAGGCTCGAGGGCTCGGGTACGGGAGGGAGAAGGCCCTCGCGAAACAGCGCACCCAGTCGTTGCTCGGCCTCTACCGCAAGGACGCGAAGCGGAACTACGTGTCGCTGCCGACGCGAGTACTACTCCCGCCGCCCCGACTCCACGAGACAACGCCGGCGGAACAGCGACTCGCGGAGCAGCGTGCGAAGAGCTTCTTCTCAGCATTGAGTCGGGCAAGCCCGACTCGGCTCGAGGCGCTCTACCAGGAGCGACGTGGTGGCGAACAACTGTGGAGGCTCCTCCATCCTGAACCAGGCCGGCCGACGGCCGAGGAGCGGAAGAAGATCTTCGAGTCTCGTTCACGGCTCGATCCCGCAATGCGCCCCGCGCCGACGACCGGACCCTACAAGCGTGGGAAGGTCACCCCAGTTGGAATGACCCGCGCACGCGCACTCCAGCTGGCCGTCGAAGCGGAGAAGCGCCGCGAGGCCGAGCAACTCGCTCGCCGCGCCAGCCGGGGTCGAAACGGTCCGGCGATGAGCTGAGGTGGTCCACATGGTCCGCAGGGCGGAAGTTATCCACAGTCCAACACTTGTCACCCCGCGGCCGGTGTCGCCGTCCTTACGTTCGATGCAACAACGAACAGGACACCGAATGACTCGCTTCACCCGCATGATGCTCTCCACCTTCGACGACACCGGGCTGCCATCCAAGGCAGCGGCCGAGTGGCAGTGGATCAATCTGGACCACGTCGAGCGGATTCACGAACACGTCCACGAGGAGCCCGCGCGCGAGAATCCGCATCGCCCTGACCGGCCTCGATATCTCGCGTTCCTCGTACTGACGTTCTGCAGCGGCGCACTCCTCGCGCTCCCGGCAGGCAGATACGAATCTGATGATGCCGCTCTCGACGGCTTGGTCCACGTCCGGCAAACGCAGCTCGGCGCCGGCTGACGCGTTCGCAGCCTTAAGAGCGGCGGCTCAGCCGGTCAATACGTCATGACGTATTGAAGGACGGCCGCCCATCACACCATCCACCCTTCCGACAAACCATATGAATGGACGTCAACAAATGCCTCACAAAGAAGCCATCGGCTCCCGCAAGGGCGGTGTCGGCAAGACAACGGTCGTCCTTGGTCGAGCAGACGCCCTCGCCCAAGAGGGCCGAAAGGTCCTCGTCATCGACCTCGACCCGCAGTCCGATGCGACAACCGTTCTCGGGAGACACGGTGAGTACACCGTCTTCGATGTCCTCCACGCGGGCGACGCAGGAACGCTCGGCGCAGCGGCGGCTCCGACCGACTGGAAAAACGTCGACCTCATCGCCGGGTGCCCCGATCTTGCACGGATCGAGTCGGAGTCCCTCCTGACGCCTGAGCTGCGGCTCAAATCATCCGCCTGGGGAAGCGCGCAGCTCGACGCCTACGACAACATCCTGATCGACACGCCACCAGCGCTCGGACGACTCACCCTCAACGCACTGCTCTGGGCGGACAGCACGATCGTCGTCACCGACCCCACCGCCTTCGGCCTCACCGGCGTCGGACAGTACCTCGAGACGGTGGCGAAGGTTCGGGCGCTCCCCCACCTGAACCCCTCCCTGCGGTTCGCCGGCATCGTGGTCAACCGAGTCACTCCCCGACTGACCTCAGAGCACCGATACCGCTTGGAGGAGCTCGAGGCCACTTACGGCGAAGTCCTGCTCCGCCCGTTCCTGCCAGAACGTACGGCGATGCAAGATGCGGAGAGCCGCCGTCGGCCGCTCAGCTCGTTGACGACTCCCGGTGCACTGGTGCTGACCGAGCGATTCGCTGCACTCACAGAGGCGTTGCACGGAGTGGCAGCATGAGCGCGGATGACCGTCGCCCAGCACTGAGGAAGGCGCCGACGGTCGATGACCTCACAGCGCTGACCTCGCCCGCCGGTCGGCCCGGCGGCATGACGGATGATCTCGCCTCCCGCCGCCTGGGACCGGGTAGGCCGCGCAATCGCCGCCGGATGGAGCCATTCTCCTCGAAGATCGAGATCTCCCTCCGGGATGACCTCGACCGCTACCTCGCGATCCACGACATCAGCATCGTCGACTTCCTCGACGAGGCGATTCGCGACCGTCTCAACCGCAATCCGTCATGACAGACGGAAAGACGCACAGACGGGCAGGCGGCTATCTCGCTGACTGTCATGATCGACAGGCGGACAGCACATGCTGATCGCGTATCTCGATGAGTCCTACACGCGCGACTACTACTACATTGCTGCCGTGGTCATCGATGCGGAGCACGAGGACCGGCTCCGAGAGGCGATCGTGCGCGCGGCGGGCATTGCCGAGGCGTTCGGTCTCCCCCGTGACGTCGAACTGCACGCACACGAGATGACAGCAGGCAAAGGCGCGTGGTCGACTCTCCGCGGTCGTCACCGAGCTGTCGCGACCATCTACCGGCGAGCGCTCGAACTGCTCGTCGAGGTTCCCGTCGAGGTTTTCGTCCGGGGGTTGGACGTGGCACGGTTACATGCGCGGTACCGCTATCCACGCCGACCGCACGAGGTCGTCTTGCAGCACATCCTCGAGGAGCTCAGCGACCATGCTGTTGCGCGAGGGACGTGGCTGACCATCGTCGCCGATGAACTCCCGGACCAGGCCGCCCTGCACGCTCTCGTACGCCGATTCCGCGAGATCGGGACTCCAGGCTATGCCTCATCGACGCTCACCGGAATCGAACTGCCGCTGAGCTTCCGAGCGTCGCGAGGGACTCCTGGCATCCAGGCTGCAGACCTCGTGGCCTACCTATACCACCGGCTGGATGGACACCCCAAAGGAGACGCACGCGCGCGCCGCTCCGCGGAGCGGTTGTGGGCAGCGATTGAGCCGGCGGTTGTCCATGTCTGGGTCTGGCGCCCTTAAGCACGAAAGCCCCGCGAGGCGGGGCATCCGGCGAACAACGTTCTGGTGACCAGCCCGTCGTAGCTTCGATTCTACGGCACACCGTGCTGCCGGGGAAGACTCATGACGCGCGCAGAGCTCTCCTCAGCCGCAGAAGTTCGAGCTCCGCCCGACCACTTCATGCACATGTCTGATACTCGTTCAATCGCCCAACTAGCGCTAACGTTCGAGCATGGAACCTCACCGCAGCTCCTTTGTATCGACAAGCGTTGCAGCGAAGTTGCTTGGCCTCGACGCCGCCGTGGTCAGGGCAATGATTGAGGCCGGATCTCTACCCGAACCTCAATGGCTGAATCTTGGCCGACGACTGGAGCGGATCTACTCACTTGAATGGTTGAGGCTGGCGAGCGAATCGGTCGACCTTCAACGGTTGCAGGGGCTGGAGCTCGGCTTCGATCCGGCCCACTCAGTCGAATTCGTCCTCAGGTTCGCCAAGCCGGACTGGACACTGCCAGAGATCGCTGACCGGCTGGCCACAATTGACGATCTATGGATTGTCTGCGCCGCAGCCCTCAATCGGGAAGAAGGCCATGTTCCGAGCCTGAATGTCCGCCGGCTCTCGGCGGGTTCGCCGCTGGACGTGTTCGTCTGGGTTGGCGAACAGTGGGGCGCACTCGGCACCGGCGCCGTTGCGGCCCTGCTGCTCTACGTACTGAAAAATCCGGAGAAGGTGAGTGAAGCTATTCCACGTATGGTCGCCGGCTGGCGCGAGCAGCGGGCACGCGCAGATGATGCGAGAATCGCGCAGATCACCGCGAGGGAGAACCGCAAAGCTTTTGAACGCGACGCCGGCCAGATTCTCAGACGGATGAATTCGCGCCCGACGGGCTCCGCGTTGTCTGGTCTAGGCACCAGCAATCTTGATCTTACCTCCCCCGATCCAGCTACACCCGCGATAGCACCGAACGTTGGGGAGCAGGTTACGACGACCGGTGAAACTGAGACGAGCGACACACCGGAGTGACCTCGCCGGGCTTAGGTGAAACAGGTGTCTTGCTCACACCGTGCACAAAGACCTCACCCGGTCGATGAGGCTAGCCGCCGGAGTGGAGCGACCTGCGAAAGTTGTGCGCCGTTCACCTGGTGCTCACGCTGAACAGATAGCAGGTCCCAAGCCGCTGCGCCAGTGACAGATACTCCGCTCGCGCCCGACCGCCGGGTCACACCACGAACAAGCATGTGGTGGGTCTGGAAGACGCCTGAACCGATCTGCTCTTGGACGTCGTGGAAGAAGACGACGTTGGAAACCGGGCCGGTGCCGTCGTCGAGAGACACGAAGACAACGCGCTTGCCGCCACGCATCGGCGGCGTGTTGGTTGCTCGGCGTACGCCGGCGATGAGGACCTCGGTTCCACCGGGCAGGTCCACGAGATCGCGCGCCGGGATGACACCCAGCTCGCGGAAGAGCGGATAGAACCGCTCCATCTGGTGGCGGTTCACTGCTAGACGCATCTCCTGCAGTTCGAGGTCGGTTTGAGTTCTGCCGCGAAGCTCGAGCGAGGTCACTGTGCTGCGCTCTGGAACGGGCAGGTCGAGTTCGAACGCGAGCTGTTCATCGGCGATGAGCTGGGCGCTCGTTGTGACTCCAGCGAGGTGGGCGAGGAGTTCGTGGCGCCGTCTCGGGATGTAGTCGATGAACGCATCAAGAGCACCCACACGAGCCAGCGCCTCGAAGGTGCGGCGGCGCGGACGGACTCGGTCCCGAAAGTCCTGGAGCGATGAGAATGGCTGGTGTCTCGCAATGCGGGCGCGTTCCTTCTCCGTGCTTCCCTTCGTCTCGACCAGTGACATTCGCACGCCGAGCCGGCCGTCGGGCGCGAACTCGACGACGTACTCCAGCCCGGAGCGCTGAACATCGATCGGCAGGACTGGCACGTCGAGGTGGCGGGCTTCCGCGAGGATGAGGTCCTTCGGCCACATCCCCGGGTCATGAGTGAGGAGCCCGGCCATGAACTCGGCCGGGTGATGCCGCTTCAACCAGGCAGACTGGAAGGTCGGTAACGCGAAGGCCGCTCCGTGCGCCTTCGCGAAGCCGAAGGACCCGAAGCCAGCGAGAATCGTCCAGGCTTTGTCGATTACGGCTGGCCGGAATCCACGCGCCATCGCACGGTCGCGCACGAAGGTTTCGATTCCGGCGAGGCGCCCGCGGTCTGCGAGCTGTCGGCGGATGACGTCGGCGGGACCGAGACCGCAGCCGGTGAGTTCGTCGATGATCCGCATGACCTGCTCGTGGAATACGACCACGCCACGCGTCTCGCGCAAGATTGGCCGAAGTCTCTGGTCGATGTAGTCGGGCATCGTCTCGCCGTGCCGAACCTGAAGGTACTGCAGCGGCATGTTGTTCTGCATCGGCCCCGGGCGGAAGAGTGAGATCTCCACCGTGAGGTCGTTGAAAACTTCCGGCTGCAGCTTGCCGACAAGTTCCATCTGCCCGGGCGACTCGAGCTGGAAGACACCGAGCGTGCGCGTGGAACGGAGGAGTTCATACGTGGGTTCATCGTCGAGCGGCAGGGCGTCGAGTTCGATGGTCTCGCCGGTCAACCGTTCGTGCTCGCTGACGGCGTGAGCCATGGCCGACTGCATCCGCACGCCGAGGATGTCGAGCTTGATGAGGCCCATGTTGTCCATGTCGTGCTTGTCGTACTGCGACATCGGAAGGCCCATGCCCGACAGCTGTGTCGGCGTGCGGTTCAGCAGGGACGTATCGGACAAGATGACACCGCAGGGGTGGACGCTGATGTGGCGCGGCAGGCGATCGAGACGCTCGGTGACGTCCACAAGCAAGTCGAGTTCGCGGGACTCGCGAACCGCGTCAGCGAGGTCGGCCAGCTCTGGCTTGTCTCGGAGGGCGTCGCGGAACTCGCGGGCGTTGAATCGCCACATCTGCTTCGCGATCATGTCGATCATCGACTCGTTCATACCGAGAGCGAGACCCGCGTCGCGGACGGCTCCGCGCGAGCGGTAGGCGTTGGTCATCGACATGAGCGTCACGCGGTCTGAGCCGAAGCGGGCAAACACCTCGCGGTAGACGTCGTGACGGCGGGCGGACTCGACGTCGAGGTCGATGTCGGGCAGGTTGGTGCGTTCGGGCGAGAGAAAGCGTTCGAAGATGAGCCCGTTGCTGATCGGCTCGACCGACGACGTGTGGAGGGCGTAGTTGAGGACGGACCCGACGCCTGAGCCACGTGCCTGAATCCGGATCCCCATCTCGCGGATGATGTCGGCGACCTTGGCGACCGTGAGGAAGTAGGACGGCATGCCGAGCTGCTCCACGATCCGCATCTCGTGTTCGAGGGCCCGGTGCGCGTCTTCCAGTGGAGGCATCCCTGGCCGCGCGTACCGTTCATCGACGCCCACACGTGCCCGTTCCCACAGGGCCTGGTGCGGGTCGCCGCTGATGCCGATCACCGACGCTTCCGGCATGCGCGGCTGCTTCCAGCCGACATCGGACGCCGGGTCGAGAGCGCACCGTTCGGCGAGACGCTCGGTCTCAGCCAACAGCCGCTGCGCCGCGTTGTCATCGTGGCTGCCGGCGCCGACGATCATCCTGGCGATCTGCCGCATCTGCTTCGCGGGCTTCAACCAGGCCTGCCCGTTGACCTGCAGCTCGTTCAGGTCGTCGAGCTCCGCCAGCGGACGCAAGAATCTCGCGGCGTCCGCTAAGTCTGCGGTGGCGGCCTCGTCTGGAAGTCCGTATCGAACGGCGTTGGTGAGCACCGCGGGGATGCTGGCGGACTCCGCGAGGCTGAGCATCCGAGTCGCGACCGCCACATTGCCCCGAACCCCTTGATCGGTGAGATGACAGACGACCTCGATCACAAGATGACGCGCTGGTACCCGGTCCCGCCACCGATCGAAAGCCGCACCGGCGCCGGCGTGATCACGTCGCTCGATCGCCTGCCCGACATCGGACTCGGGCCCGAGCATCACCGTCAGCGCGGGATCGTTGGCGAGGATCGCGGCGAGTTCATCGCGAAGGATCGCCGGCCTCTCGCGGCGACCGTGCGCAGCGCTGACCGCACGACACAGTTGAGCGAACCCAGCTCCGCTGTTCTGACCATGCGCGAGCAGGACGACCCGGCCGATCGGCTCCTGGTGTTCGTCGAGGACGGCGAGGTCGGCCCCCAGCCCTGGCGAGATGCCCGCAGCCAGGCACGCTCCGACATGCTTTGGCCCTCCGTAGAGCCCGTCGCGGTCCGTCAAAGCGAGGAACGACGCCCCGTCTTCCGCTGCGAGACCGGCCAACGCGGCGCTCGACGTGACGCCGTAGTGCGCGGAGAGGTGGGATGCGACGTGGAGGTGGGAGAAACTCACGTCCAGGCGACCGCGAGGGTCCATCTGCCCGTGGTGTCACGGCGGAGGTCGTACCGGGTGGGCTCCTCGTCGCCTCGCGCTGCGTCGACCCGCCACGTCTCGATATCGATGCGAGCTGGCGAGGAATCGCCTGTCCACCAGGCTTGGCGAGAGAACAGCGCTTGCGGCTGGCCGATGACCCGGTGTTCGAACCGTTTCCACACGAACGCTCGCGGATCGCCGTCCGCCGCGAGATCAACATCCACTGCTTCGTCAACGATCGTCGCCATGCTGCACCTCCGAGTTTCGAACACGTGTTCGATGTAGCGAGTGTACGTTGTCCCGGCGACAGGGATGTCCCACGACACCGGTGGCAGCTCTGCAGCGGGACACCGGTAACAATCGATGTGACGGGATAGGTTCGTTCCATGTGGCAATCTGACGCGTCCGACTTCTTGGTAGTGCAGGATGCGGAGCTTGCGTTGTTGTCTTCGACGGTGCGAAACGATGCGGAGCAAGTCTCAGCCTTTCTCGCCAATGACTTCGCCGAGATCGGTCGCTCAGGTCGCCGCTGGACCTACGAGGAGATGGTCGCGGCGCTGCGGGACGAGGGGCCTCGCGCCGCTCCTGCGACGTCGGAGTGGCTGTTCAATCGGCTTTCCCCACAACTGGTCCTCGTCACCTATCGAATTCATGGCACCGATCACGACAGTCGACACTCGTCGCTGTGGGATCTTGCCGGCCCGGTGTTGCGGTTTCACCAAGGCACGATCATTCCCAGCAGCTAATCGACGGCGGCCAACGAAGGACAACACAGGCCGGTGCCCGAGTGGAGCGGATCGCTACGGGCAAGAGGATGCAGGGTGGAACGACCCCTTCTCCAAGACCTCCCGCTCCGTGACACCCGGAGCCCTCAAATGCTCGCTCCGGCGATGGCCCCTCTGCAGGCCGCGCGCTCAAGATCGACCCGCGCCGCGTGTCGTGTGGCACTCACGGTCGGTTCCGAAGCACCGAGCGCAAGCAACTCGGCTATCTGCTCACGGAGGTCGAAGACCCTCGGCGGGAGCACCAGGGTGTTCTGGAGCTTTCCGCGAGTGAGACCGACGTAGACGGCCGCGCCGTTCACTGCACCAGACGTGTAGCTGACGTCAGCGGTCTCACCCTGAGCACCATGCGCCGTGGATGCGTAGGCCAGGTGAACGTGTTCAGCGATGTAGCTCGCTGGTACGTTTCGGACGCGGCTTGGGTCCGAAACGGATTCGAGCGAGGCGTGCTCACCGGCGATGCTTCGGACTCGCCAAAGCTGACGGTTGCTCACGCCCAGGTTCTTCTCGTTTGCTCGACTCTGGACGAGGTCCCCTCATGGATGGGTTGCGAGTCCTGCGCGATGAGAACGGACCTTGCCTGCAGCTCGCCTCGCGAGAGTCGGAGTCGCTGGATCGTGTCATTGATGCGCTGCGCCTCCTCATTCGTCGCCGTCACCAACGCAACATGTAGCCCTGCTGCGGTGTCTGCGAGATACCGTTCGGCGAGGTAGGCCGTCGGATCCTCGCCAGGCTCAAGCTCGGCGACATGGCCGCCGGAGATGAGACGATCTGCCACGGCCAGCCGATCATCTTCGCTACGTGCATCGCGCAGGGCAATCGTGAGCTGCGCGTACTCGCGGTCGATCGCTCCGTCTGGCTTGCGGAAGCGGTGGACGTCCTCGAGATCGACGCGTGCCGTCGCAGCCTCGGTCGCGAGCAGCATCGCTCCCGAATGTCCAACTGGGCGCAACTGCATCGGGTCGCCGACGAAGGCCAGGTCGATGCCGGTTTGCTCTGCGGTGATACAGAGCGCGCGGGCGGCCTCGAGGTCGAGCATGCCGGCTTCGTCGACGATGACGCGGTCGTTGCGTCGGAGTCGGTAGCGGCGAGGAATCGGGTTGGCTGGACGTTCCCAGGTCCAAACATCGCGGCCGGCGTCATCTGTCTTCCAGGTCCAGCCATGCGCTCGGAGCATCTCGTGCACGCTCGTTGCATCGGCGCCCGTCTCGGCACCAGCGACCTGGGCGGCCTTCCGCGTCGGTGCAAGCAGTAGCGGGCGACGGCCGTTGCGGCGGAGCAGGTCGCACGCGACGCGCAGCATGGTCGTCTTGCCTGTTCCTGCTGGGCCGGTCACGGTGACGAGTCGATCACTGCCCGCCAACGCTCCGGCGGCGGCTCGTTGCCCTTCATCGAGCGAGCGACCGGCCGGAAGGGACGCGCTCTCGGTGGGGGAGACCGCCTCGTCAGTCAGAGACCGCCCCGGGGACGCGAGTTCGATCATGCGACGCTCGACATCACGCTTGAGCGTCACGGTGTGATTCGAGAGGTAGCCCTTCACCTGTGGCGGCACTTCGTCTACGCCGAGCAGGTCCGTGCAGCCCTCGTCGACGGCGCGCTGAAGCACCTGCTCGATCAGCGGTTCGAGCTGGGATCGTTCAGCGACGACGCCCGTTGTGGCGAGTGCCCGGAGCGCGCCCGCGCGGACATCGAATCGGCTGAATCGTCCTCCGCTCGGCGTCGAGCGTTGGTCAGCATCGGTGATCGCCCGCCTCGCGAGCAGATCGACATTGAGGTCATTGAGGCTGCTCACCACCGGCGCCACGGGGTCCCGCTTCTCAGCGAGTCTCGGATCGAGTTCGATGATCTCGTCTCGGACCAAGTTCTGCCAGTCCGCTTCGTCTATTGCGCGAGGCTTCGCGGGGCGCTCGTGCGCGTAGGCCCACTGGTCGATGGCGGTCAGGTCCTGCGGCGTGGGTTCAACGCCGGGGTGTTCGAGCCGCCACTCGTCGAGCCGGTTGGCGCGGTTCCGTTCGATCTGACGAGACCGCTTCGACAACGGTCGCACGATGTGGGCGAGCTGTTCGATCTCGCCGTCGTCGCCGATACTGAAACCCCTCCGGGCGAGCGCGGCGACCCACTCCGGGTCTGTCCTGGCAGCGAGGTCGCCTTCAGCGTTGATGACGGTCTGGAAACGCAGCGCCACTCGGGAGTCGATGTTGCTCCAACGCCCGTCCTCTCCGAGCACCTTGATGTTGAGCCACAGGTGCCGGTGCTGGTGGGGATCAAGTGCGCGCGACCGGGCGTGGCGGAGTTCTACGATCTCGATACGCGTCAGCGGCATGCGGCGGTGGCCGGCTTTCCCACGACGCGCATTGAGCTCACGCTTCCAGGCGAGGATGATGCGTTCGCGGAGGCGATCCTGGAGTGCGTCGTACGCTGCCGCGACCTCCGGATCGAGGATCGCCGCAATGGAGAACGATTTCGACGCGTTGATGGTGGCGTCAAGGAGCAGATCTGCTCGAGGTGAGGGGTTCCGGATGCCTCGCATGACCTCGGTGTCGGGATCAAGCGGCGAGTTTCTGTCGGTCGAGCTGGTCAGAGGTGACCTGTTCGTTCTCGACGATAAAGCGGGTTACGGTCTCGGGTGCGTAACCGAGCGCGCGGGCGATGCCAGCGGGGGTGCCGACAGTTGCATCGCAAGAACCACCGAGTGCATAGTCGACGGCCTGCCGGAGCCCCTGCGAGGCCAGGCCTCGCTTCCATCTGACCATCCCACCGCGCAAGAGCGTCTCCTTGGCAAAAGGCGGTAGTTCCGCCTCGCTAGCTCTTGTGGCTGGTCGACAACCCGAGCGGACTTGGCCATCCCGGTGCCTGCGTGCATCCCTGACTCGACACCCCAGTCCCTGTGCCGGGGCGGGGGCATGTGCCCCTCGCCCCTCCGTCATTGACGGCCCCGTCATCGATGCCCATCGCTGGTCGCCTGGTGCCAACCCTCTGAGCTATGGCGGCCGTTCGAGGGCAAGGCGAGCGGAGCGAGGCGCGGCAGCCCGAATGCGGGACTGGGGTGTGCTCGCGCGCCGCCAGCCTCGAAGGCGTTGGGGGGATGAGCCGACGCCGAACAGCGGCTGAAGTCTTCAAGACGCGTCCGCCTGATTGTCGGGCCCTCCACAAGAGCAGGAGGTGACGCACGAGCGTTCACCTCAACTCGCGCAAGCGACGGAAGGACAACATGGCACTGCCCCTCTCCCTGCAGCTCGCGGCGACCGCGTTGAGTGCGACCGCGCTCGGTACGACCGGTCCGGCGATCCCCCTCGACGCGCCAGCACTCGCTGCCGTTACGGCCTCGGGTTCCGCAAGCCCGTCGGTAGCGGAAGTGGGCGACTGCGTCGGCTTCGCACTCGACGTCACTGGGACCCAGGACGGCATCGCGATCGAACCGATCACAGCAGCGCTCACCGGACCCTACGACGCCTGGCCCCCGGTCGGCTCGGTCGCCGACGCTGTGACGGTCGGCTCATTTTCTGCGACCTGGACGGGCTCCGAGTGGAGCTACGACGGCGACTGCGTGAGCGTATCGGCCGCCGGTGGATACGCCTGGACGCTCGACAACCCGAACGATCCGGAAGGTCTCGACCTGATCATCCACGAGTCCTCCGTCGTCGATGTCACCGAACCGGCCGTCGTTGACCCGGAGGACGGCAACGAGACCGAGCTACCCGTCGACGACGAGGATGAGGGCGGCGGGACCGCCATCGATGTCGTTGCAGACCGCTCTGGCGGGAGCGTCGGGACCAAGCGTCCACAGCTCGCCGTCACCGGCGCGAACGAAGAACTCCTCATCGCCGGCGCTGCGGGAGGCCTGCTTGCGATCGCGGCGGGTGTTGCCCTCGCACTGCGGAGCCGACGAAGCCGAGCTCGAATGGAGCAGGCAGCATGAGCCGCCGCATTCTGAGCGCGGCCGGCGCATCGATTCTGCTTGCCACCACGCTGAGCTTGCCTGCCCTTTCGGCGAGCGCTTCGGTTCCCGCCGCGGACGATACCTCGGCCGCTGCGGACAGCACCACTCCATCCCCTCGGGCCACCACCGCCTATGGCTGGGGCCAGCTCGTGAACTACGTCACCCCGGACGGCTCTCTTGCGTACTGCATCGACGTCCAAGCCGACTGGCCATCAGGTGCGACCGGCGGCGGAACGCTCGTCGGCGGGATCGGAGCAACAGCCGGGACGCGCGACGTCGGCGGTACGGAACTCGCAATGCTCAACGCGGGCCTCTCCCAGTTCGGGCAGACCACGGACAACGACACCGCAGCAGCCGTCGCCGCGTTCGTCTACGCCTTCACCTCGCAGAACCACCCCGGCTACGACGGCGCCATCCACTACATCAGCCAGAAAGCCGACGGCCACGACGCCACCGTGACCGCAGCGTTCAACAGCATCTGGGCATGGGTCGGCGAGAATTGGGTTGCCGCAGCCGGCTCGAACACGGCGACCACAGCCATCACGATGACCGACAGCACCACCGGATACATCGACGTGACCGTCGACCCCGCAGCCGCGACCGGCACGCTCACCCTCACCGGCGCGCACCAGACCAGCACCGGGGCGACCTCGGTGGCCGTCGGCAATGGATCCCGCATCGACATCACCGGCGATCCCGCCGACGGCATCGCGGACTACGACATCCGCGCCGACGGTTCCTGGAGCACGCCCGGCGGCTACGCCTCCGAGGCCTGGATGTACGAGACGCCGGGCCAGCAGCGTCTCGCTCGCGGTAGTGACAACCGCTCCCCCGTCCCGTTTACCTCTGCTGCCAGCATCATCGCCTCGACGACCTTCCAACCGATCGTGACGAGCGAGATGCAGCAGACCCTCATCCCCGTCGGCGGCACCATCGTCGACCACGCCACCTGCGATATCTCCCCCGACAGCACCAGCACCACCTGGCGACGCAACCGAGACGGCGTCGGCGTCGAAGTCGTCTGGGACGTCGCGATCTACGCAAAGCTTCCCGGCGAGGACAGCCTCCCCGAGGTCCCGGAAGGACGGCCCGCGCTCGGCACAGCCACCGCCACCTGTGACGAGGTCGGCGACATCATGGAAGCCAGCTTCCCCCGCCCCGACACGGCCGACGGCCCGATCACCGCAGTCTGGTCACTCGACCTCGACAAGCAGTCCGACACGACCAAGTCCGTCCTGCAGGGACCGTGGCACGACGCGTTCGGGCTGCCCGACGAGACCACGGTCATCCCCCGCGTCACAACGAAGGCCGTGCCGTCGGTGATGGAGGGCGAGCAGTACGGCGACACCGCCCACCACGAAGACGTCGCCCTCTACCCCGACACCGCGGTGCAGACCTTCACCGCCTACCGCATCACCGACGGCCAGCCCGTCTGCGATGCCACAACCGAATACCTGCCGGAGTCGGCGCCGATCCTGGTCAACGGCCGCACCGATGTCCCCGGGCCGACATTCACTGCCACCCGCGACATCGGCACCGGGGTCAACTGGCTCGAACGCACCTACGCCGACGACACAAAGCAGGTGCTCCTCAGCGAAGGTGTCTGTGGGCAGGAGGGGGAGCAGACCCTCTTCCTCGACCGCCCCGGACAGAAGCTCGCGAGCACCGGCTACGACGGCGCCACGCTCGCCGCCGGCGCTGCTGCCACGATGCTCCTCGGGGCCTCGCCCTTCGTCGTTCGTCGTGTCATGCGACGCCGAGCCAGCCTGACCGACTCGAGCGAGGGACTCGCAGGATGAGCGGAGAACAAGCGGACCCGGCGTCCGCCCTGGGGCGGGACCAGCAAGGGTGGGTAGAGACGTATCGGCGCGGGCAAGCACTCCGAGACCTGGAACCAGACTATGAGGAGCTGTTCGACGACTCCGAGGACGTTCACGGCGACGACCCCCGGCCGGAGGCACATGTTCAACGCAGAATCGCAGAGGCACAGATGGATCTCCTCCTCCGCTTCACCGGGGCGTCGGACTACGCAGACGGACACGACCCCGACTCATGGCTCGACACGTTCTACGCGTTGGCAGGTAAGTGGCACGGGCAAGACGCCGCGATTGACGAACAATTGGAGAGCATTGACCATGTTCTCTCGCAGACCGGTGGGCCGCTCTGGCGTCCGGATTTGTACCTTCCGTTGGACGAGGTGTACCAAGCTGCAGTAGATGCCGTGCCTCAAAGCCCACAAACCGCGCCGTCGATTTACGCTTCGAGCTGGCGGGAGCCACCCCGTCTCATCGACTGGACTCCTGAAGAGGACCCTGCCGCGGGGTACCTTCGCGAGCTCAACTCACAGCGTGAACAGACGCGGTATGAAAACCCAGCTCAGCGAACCCCGGCAGAATCTGAGCTCGAACCTCGCGGGCGTTTGGCTAGGTTCGCTCGGAAAGCGACTATGAGGGTCAGCGGCTCTCGGACCGCCAGTGCCGAGAACGGACGAGTTACAACGAGCGGCCTAACGGATAGTGACGGAATGGTCCTGTAGCTCGACCAGTAACTCATCGTCGCCCGAAGCGGCCTACGTTGTCGCGAACGCGGTCGGAGCCGAGCGACGCCCGACGACGGGGTTGCCCTCGTCCCACACCACCCTCACGAGAGTCAGCGTCCGCCGAGGCCGCTCGTCACGATGCCGCGGATGAGGTGCTTCTGCAGCAGGATAAGCATGAGGACGGTCGGGAGCATCGAGATGACGGAAGCCGCCATCACGAGATTCCACTGGCTGCCCTGCTGCCCGAAGAACTGTTGGAGTCCGAGCGGGATCGTCCCGTAGGTGTTCACGTCGTTGATGATGATGAGCGGCCAGAGGAACGAGTTCCAGTAGGCGATGAACGAGAAGACCGCGAGGACCGCGAGGGTCGGGCGGGCGAGCGGGAGCATGACGTGCGTGAACGTCCTGACCACGCCGGCACCGTCGACGCGAGCGGCGTCGTCCAGTTCCTGCGGCACGGTGAGGAAGAACTGCCGACAGAGGAAGGCGCCGAGCGCGGTGAATGCGAACGGGATGATGAGCGCTTGGAACGAGTCGACCCAGCCGAACCCTTGCATCATCACGTACAGCGGGATGAGGAGGACGTCCTGCGGGATCATCATGGTCGCCAGGAAGAGGACGAACACGACGTTGCGTCCCCTCCACCGGAGGCGGGAGAAGGCGTAGCCGCTCAGTACGGAGACGGCCATGTTGATCATGGTGCCGATGACGGCGACGAACAGCCCGTTCAGGAGGAACCGACCGAAGGGCAGGTAGCTGAAGGCCTCCGAGTAGTTCTCCCAGCGGATCGACGAGCCGATGAGCGTCGGGGGCGTCGTGAACGTCTCTGCGGCGGGTTTCAGCGAGGTCGCGACCATGTAGATGAGTGGTGAGATGAACGCGAGCGCGACGAGACACAGCACCACGTAGGAGACGATCGACCGGGCGCGGCCGACGGACTTGGTCTGCCCCCTACGGAGGCCGCGGGGGTTCACGGTGACGAGCGAGGAGGTCGGCGGGTGCTGCGTGGCGACCGACCTGGTCGCCGGGATCCGACTACTCATAGTGCACCCACTTCTTCTGGCCGAGGAACTGCACGGCGGTGATGGCCAGGATGATGATGAACAGCACCCAGGCGGCGGCGGAAGCGACCCCGAGCTGCTGGAAGACGAATCCCTGGTTGTAGATGAACTGCACGAGCGTGGTGGTCGAGGACCCCGGACCGCCCTTCGTGAGGATGAACGGCTGGGCGAAGACTTGGAACGCGGTGATGAGCGTCATCATCGCCGCGAAGAAGATCGACGGCGAGATCATCGGGAACTTGATCCGCCAGAACGACGTCCACGCCCCGGCACCGTCGAGTTCGGCCGCCTCGAGCTGGCTCTCCGGCACCGAGTCGAGCGCCGCGGAGAAGATGAGCATGTTGTAGCCGAAGCCCTGCCAGACGCTCATTGCGACGATGGCGAGCATGGCCCACTGCTCGTCGGCGAGGAAGTTCGGAGCCGAGACCCCGATCGTCGACTGCATCGTCGCGTCGATGAGCCCGTCGGGCTGGTAGATCATCCGCCAGATGACCGCGTTCGCGACGATAGGGGTGACGGTCGGGATGAAGAAGAGGACCCGGAAGATCTGGCGGTGTTTGATCTTCGGGCTGAGCCACGCCGCGAGGCCCATCGACACGATCAGGTTGAGCGGCACGTACAAGACGACGAACAGGGTCGTGTTGAGGATGACCGTTCGGAAGATCGGGTCTGCGAACAACGCTGCGTAGTTGTCGAAGCCGACGAAGGTCGGCGACCCGAGCATCGGCCAGTTGTTCAGACTGATGACGAGCGACGCGATGATCGGCACGACGGTGAACAGCGCGAGACCGATCGCGTGGGGACTGGCGAATCCCAGTCCCCACCAGGATCGTCGGGCGTGGACCGCATCCGGATCGACGCGCGCGGAGCGCTTGGAGGGCCGGACGGCTCGCACCGGGGCCGCTGGGAGGGTAGCCATGCTGATTCTTCCTTCGCTTCGACGACGATCGGGGCGACCGGCGGGCGACACGAGTCGCCCACCGGCCGGACCTCACTTCGGCAGCTGGCTCGAGATCTGGTCGAGGACCTCGGCGCCGGACTGCTGTCCATTGATCGCCTGGATCGCGTACTGGGAGAACAGTTGGGCGAGCTGATCGCTGTTCTTGTTCCCGGGCAACGGGACGGACCCGTCCTGGGCCGCAGCGAAGCTCTCCTCGACGCCATCGATACCGGCGTTGTCGAACCATGCTGTCTGCGCAGCGGTCCGCGCCGGGAAGGCTCGACCTTCCTTGCCGAGGTTCGAGAGCACGTCGTCACTCGTCATGGTCGTGATGGCCCGATAGGCCTGCTCGGGAAACTCGCACTCCTTCGAAATCCCGAAGCCCGAACCCGCAGAGAAGGTCGTCGGCGCGCTACCGGCCGGCAACGTCACGACGCCGATGTCGAACGTCGCCTTGGCCTTCGTGTTGAGCAGAGACCAGGGTCCGTCGACGAACGTGGCGGCCTGTCCGTTGATGAAGGCGTTGTCATCGGCCGAGCCGTCCGCGCTCGCCTGCGTCGCGTAGCCTTCCTTCACGAGGCCGGCGAGCCAATCGAGTCCCTCGGCGAACTTCGCGTTGGTCACGTCGAGCGAGCCGTCCTCGCTCACCACGCGACCACCGTTGTACGACAGGATCATGGACTCGAGGTAGAGGTCCTCGACGCTCGTCGCATAGAGCTGCTTCCCTTTCGACTTGAGCGCCTCACCCGCCGCTTCGAAGTCGTCGACCGTCCAGCCGGGCTTCGGTTCTGCGACGCCGGCCTCAGCGAAGAGGTCCTTGTTGTAGAACATGATGAGCGGGCCGGTGTCGTACGGCAGGGCGTAGAGCTTGCCGTCGACCTTCATCGCGTCGAGCGCCGTCGTGTCGAACTCGTCGAGCGCGGTGCCACTGCTCTTGGCCAGGTCGTCGAGCGGGAGGAGGACGTCGGTGTAATTGGCTGCCCGGAGGCTCTGCACTGTGACGATGCACGGGGCGGTACCGGCGCTCAACTGGGTGCGGAGTTTCGTCCAATAGTCGGTGAACGGAGCACCCTGGATCGTGACGTCGATCTTGTCCGTCGACTTCACCTCGTCGGCGACCGTCTGCCACGCTGCCTGGTCCTCCTGACCGGCGATCCACATGGACCAGACGAGCGACTCCGCACTCTGGGAGCCGGTCGCGCTGCCACCGGCACACGCCGTGAGGGCGAGGACACCTGCCATCGCCGCGCCGGCCATGAGCTGTCGTTTCATCGGTTGCTTCTCCACTTCATCGTGTGTGCAGTACTCGAGGAATCCGGACCCGTTCGGGAACAGACGGGCGGGACGTGAAGTGATCTAAACATCAGATGTCTGCCCTGTCAATACTTGAAATCAGAGCGAAATTGCGACAGTTTGGACCCAATCATCACGGAGAGTCCGGATGAATGACACACGTACCGACCTCGACGCTTCCTAGCCCGACCCATCCATCAACGACGAAGGATCACTCATGGCCATGTTCAAGGACGACTCCGTCCGCCTCCCCGAGTTCGAGAAGTTCGTCCACGAGACACCCGCCTGGTTCTCCGACGCCAAGCTCGGAATCTTCGTCCACTGGGGCGCATACTCGGTAGCTGCCTGGGCGGAACCGATCGGCGAGCTCGGCGCGGCGGACCACTCGCATGACTTCGCCCGCAACCCGTACGCCGAGTGGTACTTCAACACCATCCGCATCGAGGGGAGCCCCGCGCAGCAGCACCACCGGGAGACCTTCGGAGACGTCGACTACGACCACCTGCTCGAGCTGTGGCGCGCCGAGCGATTCGACGCGGACGAAGTACTCGCCCTCGTGAAGCACACGGGAGCACGGTATTTCGTGCCGACGACGAAACACCACGACGGCATCACGCTCTGGGATGCTCCCGAGACGAACGGCCGCAACACCGTCGCCCGAGGCCCGAAGCGCGACCTTATCGGCGAATTCGCTGCAGCGACGGAACGCGCCGGACTCCGCTTCGGCGTCTACTACTCGGGTGGCCTGGACTGGCACTTCTCCCCCTCCGAACCGGTCGTCGAGACCGACGGGCCGGACGGCTGGACGAACCGGGCCAACGATCGGCCGTACGCCGACTACGCGTACGACCACGTCGCCGACCTCATCGAGCGGTACCGTCCCGACATCCTCTGGAACGACATCGAGTGGCCAGATCCAGGGAAGGACGATGGCGCTCGTGGGCTCGTCTCCCTCTTCGACCGCTTCTACGCCGCGACCCCCGACGGACTGATCAACGACCGCTGGGGAGACACCCATTGGGACTACCGGACCACGGAGTACCAGATGGGCGACATCACCGATGAGCCTTGGGAGAACTGCCGCGGCATCGGCTACTCCTTCGGGCACAACACCCTTGAGGACGAGACGCACCTCCTGAGCGGCGAGGAGGCGATCCGCTACTTCGTCGACATCGTCGCACGCGGCGGGAACCTGCTCCTGAACATCGGCCTGCAAGCGGACGGCACCGTCCCTCCGGAACAGCGCGCGACGCTGGAGACGCTGGGCGATTGGAACGCGGTGAACGGGGCGGCCATCTTCGACTCGCGTCCACTCGACGCTTCGATTGGGGCCCCTGCGGAAGGTCCCTGGGTGCGTTGGACCAAGGTCAACGGGCATGCCAACGCGATCGTGGACGCCGACGGCTCTGTAACACTGACCACAGGTGAAGGTCTCGACGTCGACTCGGCCCGCCTGATCAATGGAACCACATTGGCCACGACCGTCGCCGACGAACGCACGCGAGTCGCGCTTCCACCCCGCTCGACACCGGGCCCTCAGGTCATCGTGTTCGATCTCGTCTGAGCACCTTCCCACTGCGCGCCGACGTCACGTCCCGAGGAGACGTCGGCGCGCCATCAGACCATGGGAGCTGGGGCTGGCTTGACCCCCCTGCCGGCAACTGTGGACTCGTCTGGCCGCTTGATGGTCAGCTCGCGGATCAGCGGCCGCCGAGTCCGCCGTTCTCGGTCCGCAACCCTCGCCCACCCTGACCGCGCCGGCGTCCGAGCCTCCGAGCCTCCGAGCGCAACCGTGGGACGTGCAGGGAATCCGACCGTTCCGGACGAGGGCCGCTCTCCCTCCGGTCTCAGTCCACAGGTGTCCAGGCCGCTATGAGGTTGACGAGCATCGAGATGACGTCATCGGGTGTCGTCTGCCACATCTGCGGCGAGAGGTGCCCGCTGGCCTGCATGCTGGCGATGCCGTTCGCGCTCGTCAGGAGCAGCGCGCCGAACAGGTGCGCCTGCTCGTCACCGACGACATCACCGACGATGCGGAGGAACTCCGCCTGGGCACGACCGGCAGCCTCGATGGCGATCTCGGGGTTCTGCGTCGGCATCGTGAACATCATCCGATAGATCTCCGGTTCATCACGCCCGACGCTCATGAGGGCGTCCAGCGCCGAACGCAGGACCGTCGCGCGATCGTCGGCGGCACTCGGAAGTGTCCTCAACTGCTCAGCGATCCGATCCCAGCTCTCGGCACCGACAGCCGCCAGCAGGCTCTCCTTATCCGGGAAGTGCCGATATGGCGCACCTCGCGAGACATTTGCGCGTGCGCCGACCTCTCGCAGGGTGACCTTGGGAGGACCGCCTTCGTTGAGGAGCTCGCGGGCGGCGTCGAGGAGGGAGCGGCGCGTGGCCGCGGCGGATTCGAGACGACTGACCATCACTCCACTATACAGTTGACAATGTCACCTGACGTGCTACGGTTTCAAGATGACAACGTCACCCGAACCCACTGAACTCATCCTCGTCACCGGCGCCTCGACCGGCATGGGCGCAGCGACCGCCCGCGAGCTCGCCTCCCGCGGCTTCCACGTCCTCGCAGGCGTCCGGCGCGAGAGCGACGGTGAGGCGATCGCGACGACGAACCTCCACCCCGTCATCCTCGACGTCACACGCGCCGAGCAGATCGCCGACCTCGCGGCGTCCATCGAGGCCGATGGTCGCCCACTCCGAGCCATCGTCAACAACGCCGGCATCGCCGTGAACGCCCCGGTCGAGGTCCTCCCGATCGCGGAATGGCGACGCCAGTTCGACGTGAACTTCTTCGGCCACATCACGGTCACGCAGTCGATGCTTCCAGCGCTCCTCAAGAGCCGCGGGCGTGTCGTGATGATCAGCTCACTCGGAGGTCGCCTGGCCCAGCCGACGTACGGCGCGTACTCGGGATCGAAGTTCGCCCTCGAGGGCGTCAGCGACGCACTCCGCCGCGAACTCGCGCCACACGGGGTCACCGTCGCCATCGTCGAGCCGGGCGCCGTGCGCACCGAGATGGTCGGCCGTGGTGGTGTCACCCTCCAGAAACTCGCAGCCGAGATGACTCCCGAACAAGAACGTCGCTACGGCGGCCTCATGCACGCGATCCTCGCCCAGTCCGAAGGCTTCCTCCGCGACGGCGTCGATGCCTCCGAGGCGGCGAAAACCATCGCGACTGCCGCGACGGCCACCCGCCCGAAGACCCGCTACACCGTCGGCAAGGATGCAGCGCTCCTCACCCGCTTCGCACGCCTCCTGCCGGACCGCACCCTCGACCGAGTCCTGGCCTCGGCCCTACGTCCGCTCTTCCCGAAATCCCGCTGATCCACTCACGAACACCTGACACCCCACGGAGACGAACACATGAACACCTCGCAAGTACAATCAGCCCGCGGCGAGCGCACCGGCGGCCACATCGACGTCGAGACCCGAGGACCGGTGCTCATCGCCACGCTCGACGGCGGTCCACACGCACTGTTCGACGTATCGATGGCCAGAGAGCTCAAGGAACTCGTCGATCGCGCGGACCGCGACCCGGACGTTCGCGCCGTCGTGTTCACCGGCGCCCATCCCGACCGGTTCCTGAGCCACGCTGACGTCTCCTGGCTCCAGGAGGGCGGCGTCGGCTTCCCGCCCATCACCACCGGCGTCGCGCGCCTCGTGTCGCGACTGGCGACCGCGATCAACAAGACGCCTGTCATCAACACGATCGCGCACAAGACCCGCCTCAAGACGTTGCTGCAGCTGGACAACGTGCACTCCACCTTCCTGAAGATGAACGCGAGCGGCACCATCTTCATCGCCGCCCTGAACGGTTCTGCCCTGGCCATCGGTGCGGAGTTCGCGTGGGCATGCGACCTGCGGATCATGGCCGACGGAGATCACGTGATCGGGTTGACGGAGGTGTTGCTCGCGCTGACCCCGGGCGGCGGCGGATCACAGCGCTTGCCGCGGCTGATCGGTATGCAGCCGACGCTCTCGGCCGTGCTCGAAGGAAAGCCGTTCACCGCCGCTGAAGCATCGGCCGCCGGCGCGGTGGACGAGGTCGTCGCTCAGAGCGAGGTCGTCGAACGCGCCGTCGCCAAGGCTCAGTACCTGAGCCTGAGGTCGAAGGGATCGTTGGGCGCCATCAAGCGATCCATCTACTTCGGCTCCTCGCTCCCCCTCAAGGACGGCCTCCTCCTCGAGCACTCGGAGTTCCTCGTGCGCGACCAGCAGCAGGAGGCGCAGCAGCTGATGCTCGGCTACATCGCAGCAACCGACACCACCGGCGAACTGCCGCTGCTGGACAGCGAAACGTACGCGCAGGCACTCCGCGTCGGACACATCGGCAACCTCGCCACATCTGCGTCGCCACGCTGACTCACCGACATCCTCCCCACACATCAGCACTCCAGAAAGTTGACACTCATGCCATCCCTCAACAACGCCGTCGTCCTCGTCACCGGAGCGAACGGCGGTATCGGCACCGCGTTCGTGCAGGCCGTCCTCGCCCGCGGTGCCGCCAAGGTGTACGCCTCGGCGCGCACGCCTCGCACCTGGGACGACGACCGCATCGTGCCACTCACCCTGGACGTCACCGATCCATCATCGATCAGGGCTGCGGTGGCCGTCGCGAACGACGTCACGGTCCTGGTCAACAACGCCGGAGGCCTCCCACCGACCGCAAGCCTGCTCGACATCACCGAGGAACAGATCCGTCAGAACATGGAGATCAATTTCTTCGCACCGCTGTTCATGACGCGAGCCTTCACCCCCGTTCTCGCAACCGCGGAGAATGCCGCCCTCATCAACATCCACTCCGTCGCAAGCTGGTACGCCGGAGCCGGCGTCTACAGCGCCTCAAAGGCAGCCATCTGGTCGGCCACGAACTCGCTCCGTCTCGAACTCGCACCTCTGGGCGTCCACGTCACCGGCGTCCACATGGGCTACGTCGACACTGCCATGGCAGCTCACACCGACGACCCGAAGCTCAAGCCCATCGACCTCGTCGACACCGTGCTCGATGGTGTCGACAACGGCCAGTTCGAGATCGTCGCCGATGCGCTCAGCACCCAGGTCAAAGCCGGTCTCGCCGCACCGATCGAGGCGCTCTACCCAGAGCTCGACAGCACCGGCCGTTGATGATCAACAGGATCGCGCTGCCGCACCACTCCACACCCAGACACATCTCGATCAGCAGGAGTTCCCCATGACCATCGCGTTCTTTATCACCGCCGGCCTTGCCGCTCTCGCCTTCGTCGGCTCCGGCGTCCTCAAGGTCGTCCGCCCCAGTGCGGCCCTCCGAGCAAGCGGACTGACCTGGGTGGACGACTTCTCAGACCAGACGGTGAAGTTGATTGGCGTCGCAGAGGTACTCGGCGGCCTCGGGCTGATCCTCCCGATCCTCACCGGCATCGCACCGTGGCTCTCCCCGATCGCCGGAGTCGCACTGACGGCTCTGATGATCGGTGCGGTCGTCGTCGACGCCCGCCACAGACTGACCATCGTGCCCGCCCTGGCACTGGCCATCCTGGCGGTCGCCGCAGGCATCCTCGGGTTCCTCATCGTCGACTGAGCCTCGGCGTCAGGAGCCACGCACTCGGGTCGCCCGGACGATGACATCGTGACCGTCAGCCGCCTGCGATCGTTCCGCGACGTCTGGCCGACCGCCGTACTCGTCGTCCGCTACGGCCGCACCCGTGAACAGATCGCCGACGACATCGAAACCGGCCTCGCGGACATCGCACCGCTCGGCCGGTTCGCGCTCGCGAACCCTGATGTCGTCGAGCGCCTGCGCACCGACGCCCCGCTCAACGAGGTCGACCCCGCCACGATCTACAGCGGTGGCGCCACCGGATACACCGACTATCCCGTCCTGACCCGAGCCTGACGGGCCCGTACCGCCCATCCCGGCCGCCGCTCCGGCCGGGATGGGCCTCGCCTTTCATCGCAACACCGACCAGGAGAACGCAACTCCGCAGAGCGACGGCCCAGGGAGTGTAGGGAGCGACTGGTGCCCTTCTCCCACGTGTCTGGCCGGCCGCGAGGCGCACAGCGCACATACAGACGCCGTAGAAATACTGCCACCGACCCGGCAACAGACAACAGACAGATGGGACAGCATGAGCCAGACGGACAGCGCCGCCTCACACGAGGTTCGCGAATACCTCGATTCGTTGAGCCGAAACGGCTATGAAGCGCCCTCGCACCTCTGGGGGTTCGGCGGCTTGCATGGAGGGCTGATACTCGCAGCGCTCACGGAGCGGGCTCATCGACTGGCACCGGGCGTGTCAGTACGCAGTGTGACCGGCCGCTTCCACCGCACCATCCGCGAAGATTTTTCGGTCAACGTGAGCGCGCTCAAGGGTCGTGGGAGCGTTCTGGCGTACTCGACGTGGGCCCAGTCGGGCGACACCGTGCTCGCTGACGCGACCGTCGTGCTTGGCGCGCCTCAGTCGGCCCGTTTCCCAGCGACCTCTGCGCCCATGCCGGACGTTCCTGCCCCAGCAGACTGCGATGTTTTTCCAGTCCCTCGGGAATTCGTCCCCGCCAGTGCCCAGGTTGAAATTCGACTCGCTGGCCCAGGCCAGCCGTACAGCGGCCAATCGGAACCGAAACTCCTCGCGTGGGTGCGGGTCATCACCGATGATGTTCCTCCGGATCAGCTGCGGATCCTGTTCATCCTCGACATGCTCGCGCCCTCCTACTCCGCCGTCCTGGACTCGCTGGTCCCTATGCCGACGCTCGAGCTGGGTGTCCAATTCACGCAATCATCCCCAGCCGACAACCGCTCGCCATGGGTGTTGGTCTCCGCTCACACCAGAAACGCTCCGGGCGACGGATGGCTCTTCGAGGAGTTCGATGCCTGGACGGAAGACGGGACACACCTGGCCGCGGCCCGTCAGATCCGGATCATTCGGGACTGACCCTGTGGTGGGCGACGGTCGAGAGCATCCGTCGAGGACTCAGCGCCTGAGACTACGGTGGCCTCGCGTCCAGTCGAGGCGATCGAGCCGTGCCGCATCAGCGCTCTGGCGTTGCCTCCTCGGTGACTCGGAGGACGAGTGACCGCTGCGGCAGCATGGTGAGCGGACGCAACCCGATGGACGACAGCTCGGCACCGCTCAGTAGGCGCGGCGCGGTCAGCCACTCAAGCGAGGACAGCCCGGAGCCGACCACGTCGCCCTCTCCCAACTGCTCCACCCGGAACACCTTCCGCGGCTCGAGGCCCGGAAGGCGCACGCGGGCCGTCGGGTAGGACGTACTCATCTCGACCTGCGACACGATGTAGACCGCTTCGGTGCCATGAGCAGAGATGACGCCGCGGACATCGACCGCAGGCTCAGCGGTGTCGCCGTTGACGAGGCGCCCGGATGCCACCAGCGGGCGCAGCTGCTTGGCGATCTCGATCCAGCGGCGGATCTCGGCTCGCTGCTCCGGCTCGGTGGTGCCGAGATCCCACTCGATTCCGACGTGGCCGATGAGGGCTACCGCGGCGGTAAACGACAGTTCGACGGTCCTCCCCGTGGTGTGCACGGTCGGGCTCGTCAGGTGGGTCCCCTGCATCTCCGGCGGAACCACGAGCGAGGTGTACCGCTGGTTCCGGAGGCGCTCGATGGGGTCGAGGTTGTCACTCACCCAGATGCGGTCGGTACGATCCAGCACGCCGAGATCGACCCTGGATCCACCGGACGCGCACGATTCGATCTCCAGCCCGGGGTGCGCTGCGCGGAGCTCGTCGAGCAGGCGGTAGAACGCGAGGGTGTGAGCGTGCACCTGTGCGTGCCCACCCGATCCGGACCCCGCATCGACGAGATCCCGGTTGTGGTCCCACTTGAGGTACGCGATCGGGTAGGTGCTGAGGAGTGCATCGAGACGTTCGAAGATGTAGGCGAACGCCTCGGGGTTCGCGAGGTTGATGAGCTGCTGGTTCCGACCGGAAGCGGGGAGGTGCGACCGCGCCTGCAGCAGCCAGTGCGGATGGGCCCGCGCCAGGTCGCTGTCCGGATTGACCATCTCCGCTTCGACCCAGAGACCGAACTCCATACCGAGCGCTCGGACATGGTCGATCAGGGGCGAGAGTCCGTCGGGCCAGACCGTCTCATCGACGTACCAGTCCCCGAGCCCGGCAAGGTCGTCGCGACGGCCGCGATACCAGCCGTCGTCCAGGACGAAACGCTCGACGCCGACCTCGGCCGCCGCATCGGCGAGCGCCGTCAGCCGATCCAAGCGGTGGTCGAAGTACACCGCTTCCCAGGTGTTCAGCGTGATCGGGCGGGGCCGCGACGGGTGGTTCGGACGCGCACGCCACAGGGAGTGGAAGCGGGAAGCGAGCGCATCGAGTCCGTCACCCCACGAGCCGTACACGATGGGCGAGGAGACACTCTCCCCCGGCGCGAGGTTGATCTCGCCCGGCAGGTACAGTTCTCCGCCGGTCAGGAGGGCGTCGCCGGTCGTCACGCGCTCGGCAGCGGTGCGGTGGTTGCCACTCCAACCGACGTGGACACCGTGGACAAGCCCGGCTTCGAAGCCGAACCCGGGTCGCCCGCAGGCGAGGAGCAGGGTCGCGTCTGCGCCTGGGCGGCCACGTCGGCTCTCCCTGAGATGTGTGCCCATGGTGAAGGCTCGCCGCTGCGGGGTGCGCTCCCGGAGGTGCCGACCGGTGGTGTCGAGGATCTCGGTCGAATCCCATGGCACGGGGAACGTCGCCTGGAGAGCCTGCAGGTGATAGACGTCGTCGCCGGTGTTCAGGAGGGTGAGGCGCTGCGTGAAGACACCGCCGGATCCGATCTCCAATTCGACGGTCAGGCGGATCCGCGTCTCGGCGTCCTCGAGCGTCAACACTGCGCGGTGGGCGGCGACCTCCGTTCCGGTCAGAGTGAAGAGCAGGCTGAAGTGCTCGCCGCCGGAGCGAAACCCCTCAACGCCCGGCGAACCGGCCCAACCGCTCGACGCCGTCGGGACGATGGCGAGCCGTGGGGGCGAGTCCTGTCCGCCAGTCACCCGCTGCGGTTGGAGGACCGTCGCGAGGTCGGCGAGTGAGCTGGCCTCGTCCTGCGGGAGCTCCGCTCCCCAGTGGATGATCGCCGGCCCATAATCGGTCCGCAGGTCGATGACCACGCTCGTGCCCTCGCGGTGCAGGTGCAGGATGCGGGTCGCGTCGACGTCGCCGAGTGCGTCGGCACGATCGTCGAGGCGTCTTGAGCGGCTCATGGTGGTCTCCTCTGGAGTGTGGGGTCGGGGACGAGTCAGCCCTTGACGGCGGATCCGGCGACGGACTGGACGAAGTAGCGCTGGAAGATCAGGAAGACGACCAGCACGGGGAGCACCAGCAGGGTGCCGAAGGCGAACACCTGGCCCCAGTCCGGCGGCACCTGGGAGGAGAACACCCCCATCTCCAGCGGCAGCGGACGCACCGCGGGATCGGAGGTCACCAACGACGGCCACAGGTACTGCCCCCACGAGCTGAGGAAGGTGAGGATCGCCACAGTCGCGAAGACCGGGCGGGAGTTCGGGATCACGATCCGCGCGAACGTGCCCCACGACCCGAGACCGTCGAGCCTGGCCGCCTCCTCCATGCTCTTCGGCAAGTTGAGGAAGAACGTGTAGAAGAGGAAGACGGAGAACGCGTTTGCGATGAACGGGACCATCTGCACGAACAAGGTGTCGCGCTGGCCTTGCATGAGCGACATCAGCGGGATCGCGACCGACTCGAACGGCACGATCACGAGCAAGATGATCAGGATGAAGACCTTGTCACGGCCGACCCACTCGAGACGAGCGAACGCATACCCGGCCAGGGAGTTCACCACGAGCCCCGCGACCACGACGACCGCCGAGATGAGGAACGAATTCGTGAAGAACTGCCAGAAGTACCCGGTGGCATCGGAGTTGAGCGCGTTCAGCACGCCGATGTAGTTGTCGAAGGAGAGGTTCGTGGGGAGGAAGCCTGCGAAGCCGTCGAGGACCTCGGCCGAGGGTTTGAGGCTCCCGACGAGCAGGTAGTAGATCGGCGCGAACATGAGGATCGCGGCGATGACCATGAGCGCGTAGTCGCGGATGGTCGCCGTGATGCGGCGCGTTCTGGTGGTGATCATCCTTCGCTCCTCTGACGCAGGATCCGGCGTTGGATCACGGTGATGATGACGATGATGACGAAGAGCACGACGGAGATTGCGGATGCCCGTCCGAGGTTGTTCTCGCTGTAGATCGATTGCGTCGCGTTATAGAGGAGGGTCTGCGTGGCCTCCTCGTTCGCTCCTGCCGTCCGGATGAGGATGAACACCTGGTCGTAGACGCGGAAGGCGAGGATCGTCGTCAGGAGGACGACGAAGATCAGGGTGTTCCTGATGCCAGGGACGGTGACGTTGAGGAACTGCTGCCAGCCGTTGGCACGGTCCAGGCGCGCCGCCTCGTACCGTTCCTCGGGGATCTCCTGCAGCGCGGCGAGGAGGATCACCATCTGGAAGCCGACGCCCTGCCAGATCGACAGGAGGATGACGGAACCGAGTGAGGTCGCGGAGGCGCCCAACCAGTCCTGGGCAGGGACGAGGCCGCCGGTGAGGAAGGCTACCGAGGAGTTGATGAGGCCGTCCGGACCGCGGTCGAGGATCAACCGCCAGATCACTGCGACGAGTGCCATCGGGAAGACGACGGGCATGAAGAAGAAGGTGCGGAAGAATCGGACGCCCTTGAGCTTCCGGTTGAGCAGCACGGCGAGTACGAGCGCGAGGCCGGTCTGCACCGGGATGACGACGACGGCGAAGACGAGGTTGTTGGCGAGGGAGCGTAGGAATGCGCCCGAGACGACCGGGTCGGTGAACAGACGGATGTAGTTGGTGAACCCCCAGAACTTCGGGGGTCTGGCCTGGTCGACCTGGACGTTGTAGAGCGACAGGACGATCGCGGCGACGAACGGTACCGCGACGAACGCGATGAGGCCGATGACGGCGGGCAATGACATGAGGACGCCGTCACGGGTGTCCCGCCATCTCCGGCGGGGCTTCTCGGGTGTGCGTTCGGCGACTGCTGGACGCATCGGCGTTGATACGGGCGAGGCCACGATCGATTCCTTCCTTGGGTCGGCGACGTCGCCGACGTGGTGGTGGTGCTGCGGGTGCCCGAGACGACGCGGGCACCCGCAGCGGTCGGCTACTTGAAGCCGTCGTTGTCCGCGAAGTTCTGATCGATGGCCGTGGCGGCCTCGGTCAGCGACTCCTTCGGGTCGGCGCCCTTCCAGATGGCGGCGAGTGCACCGCCGAACTTCGCGGTGATGGCCGGGTAACCGGCGGTCACCGGGCGGTAGACCGCGATGCAGTCCGCGGTGATCGCGTCTGCGGCACAGGCGTTGGCGAGCTGTTCGCCCCAGAGCGCGAGCGGACCGCCCGTCTGGTAGAGCGCGTCGGCCTCGAACGCCGAGGTCGTCGCTGCGGGGGCACCGTTGGCATCGGTCATGGCGGTGACGTTTGTGTCGTTCAGGAGAGCATCGAGGAACGCGCCTGCGGCCTTGCCGTTCTGCGTGCCTGAACCGATGCCCCAGGTCCACGAACCGGCGCCGGCTTTCGCACCCTCACCCATGTTCGGGAGCGGCATCGCGACCAGGTCCTGTCCGAGCGCCTCGGAGAAGGTGGGGTAGTTCCAGTGGCCGCCCCAGGCGATCGCGACCCGGCCGTCGACGAAGGCGTTGCCGTCGGAGTTCGGGTCGGTGAAGGGCTTCCAGGAGGCGACCGCCGTCAGCGCGTCGATACTTGCGGCGGAGTCGAGCGCACCCGCCGCTTTGCCGTCGGCGATGAGGTTGCCGCCGGCCGACTGCACGAGTGGCGCGAATCCGTAGGCTCCCCATTCACCGGAGAGGCTCGACTCGTTCAGGTCGAGGGCTTTGCCGGACGGGTTCGCCGCGGACAGCGCCTCGAGTGCGGTGGTGAACTGCTCCGGCGTCCAGGCGGCGTCGAACGAGGTCGGGTAGACGACTCCGGCGGCGTCGAGGAGCTTCTTGTTGCCGTACAGTCCCATCGCCGAGTCGTACATGGCGAGGCCGTAGAGCTCGTCGCCTGAGGTCCCCTCGGCGATCGATCCCGGGGTGGCGTTGTCGATCGTGGCCTTGGCGACGTAGTCGCTGATCGGCGTGATCTTGTCGTTGTACACGAAGCTCGCGAGCGTCGGCCCGTCGATCTCGAGCACGTCCGGCAACTGGTCCTTCGGCGTGCTGGTGACCGTCGTCGTGTAGGTGTCGCCGGAGATCAACCGCAGCTTCACGGTGACCTTGTCCTGAGAGGCGTTGAAATCGTCGACGGCGGCCTGGATCGCGGCGTTCTCGCTGTCTTGACCCTGGTGCGCCCAGACCTCGATGTCGCCGGTACCGTCGCCGGCAGCCGAGCCGGCGCCTCCGGCGGAACAGGCCGTGAGCGATCCGACGACGGCGATCGTGGCGGCTGCGAGCAGTGCTCCGCGTCGCAGTGTGCGTGTGGTGATCATGGTTCTCCTCATTTCAGTGCATCCTTCGTTGGATACCGATGGCAGGTGGTGGTGCCGTTCGCGGGAGCGTCCCTGCATCGCTCCGCGAGGTCTGTGTGTTTGTGTCTGTGTGTGTCAGCCGTGCCCGACGCGCTGCGCGAGGGCGGGTCGGCCATGCTCGTCGATGGAGAAGGCGACGGGATCGTCGATGCCGCCGACGAATGGGCGCCCGGGCCCCGCGTTCGCGAATGACAGGAACGACCAGTCCCCCGCACGGTTCCGCACGATCCGCCCCGAGTAGTGGTGCGCGGTGCTCACCGGCCGAGCAGCGGCGAGCGACCAGGGTCCGACCGCGTCGTCGACCACGACGGCCCAGGTGCCGGCCTCGGGGTACAGCTCGGCGCGGGCACTGGTCATCGAGTCGGCGGTCGACGAGAAGAGCAGGACCCACCGGCCGTCGACCAGCTCGAGCTGCGGTACCTCGAGGTGGGCGAACCCTTCTCCCGGACTCGTCAGCGGCGGCCCCACCTCCCACGTCTCCAGATCGGCCGAGAAGGCGTGTCCGATGACACCACGGTCGTCGATGGGACCTTCCGTGGAACGGGCCGTGATGAGCATGTGCCAGCCGACACCCGAGGGATCGCGGAAGACCCAGGGATCGCGCCAGGCCTCCTCCTTCCAGGTGGAGGTGCCCCAGGTCTCGTACCAGCGACTGTCTGCGGAGGTGATCGGCCCCGGACGCTTCTCCCAGGTCATCAGGTCGGTCGACACCGCAACGCCGACGGTCTCGATGTTCGCCATCCCCGGTTCCTCCCCGAGGAATCGGGACCCGGTGTAGAACATGCGCCACAGCCCGTCGTCACCGCAGACCACGTTGCCCGTCCAGGTCGCCGTCTCATCGAAGTCGCCGGGCGCACCCGTCTCGAAGACAGGTCCGGGTAGGACCTCCCAGGAGGACAGATCCGAGGACACAGCGTGCCCGATCCGCGCTGCACGGTGACGTCGGCGCTCGTCACCGAGATCCGTCGGGGCCTGCAGATAGAAGGCATGGAACCGTTCGCCGTCGTCGGCGAGCCAGAAGTCCCAGACCCAGGAATCGTCGACCGTCAGCACAGCACCACTCCTCGGCACCTGGTCCCGCTGAGGCGGGGCGTTCCACTGGGCACGGCGTTCCTCTCCATTGATCACGACGCGTGCTAACACGCTTAACTCATGAAGTTAGGCGGTTTAGCACGTCGTGTCAACCGCTTTAGCAGAATCGAGATACGATGAATCCCAGGCGACTGCGAGAGGTGGGGCCTTGGCTCGACAACGGGTGACGATGGCGGACGTGGCGCTCCGCGCCGGTGTCTCGACGACCGCGGTCTCGCTCATCCTCAACAACCGCCAGGGCACCCGACTCTCGGACGATGCAGCGGCCCGAGTGCGCGCGGCGGCCGACGAGCTCGGGTACCGGCCGAACCTCACCGCCAGGGCGCTCAGCACGCAGAAGTCTCATGTCATCGGGTTCATCTCGGAGCAGGTGACCACGGACCGCCTGGCGAGTGGTCTCATCCGCGGAGCGCTCCAAGAGGCCAAACGCCAGGGCCATGTGCTCTTCATCGCCGAGACGGAGGGCGAGGCCGATGCGGTGGATGAGGCCGTCGACGCCCTCACCGACCGCCAAGTCGACGGCATCATCTACGCGGCGACACGGCCACAGACCCTGCGGGTGCCCGCCCGAGTCGGCAACACTCCGGTCGTCATGCTGAACGCGTTCTCGGACGACGTCGACGACGCCGTCCTGGCGGACGAGTTCACCGGCGCGCAGGACATCGTCGACCTCCTCCTCGACGCCGGCCATGCCGATGGGATCGTGATCCTCGGGAGGTCACTCGACCAGCCCGACGACGAATGGCTCACAGCCGCCGTCCAGCGCCGCCTCGGCGGGATCTGGAGCTCATTGGAACGTCACGACGTGCGACCGATCGCCCAGCTCCCCTGCCAACCGTGGTCGGTGAAGAACGGGTACGAAGCTGTCCACGATCTGCTCGAAGCAGGTATCCAGCCGCAGGCCCTCATCTGCCTGAACGACCGGCTCGCATTCGGCGCGTACCGCGCCCTGTCGGAAGCGAACCTCACGGCCGGCCGCGATGTCGCGGTCATCTCGTTCGACGACGACGACATCGCGGTGTACCTCCACCCGATGCTCACGACCGCTGCCGCACCCTTCGAGGACATGGGTGCCCTCGCAGTCCGATTGCTCCTCGACGAGGACCACGAGCGCGGCGAGCACCTGGTGCCCATGCCGCTCCGGGTGCGTGATTCGGTGCACCTCACGCGCGCCCGCGCGGCCCAACTCGCGGCGAGCAACCCGGAGCCCGACTGGACGCGCTGAGCACGTGGACGCGCACTGGAAGATATCCCGTCCTGAAATTTCGGAACTCGGTGTCCTTCCGCTGGATCAGCGGGTGAGGAAGTCGATCGAGACCGGGGCGAACCGCTCCCAGTACTGGAAGATGCCGCCGTGGCCGGAGTTCGGGTAGATGATCAGTTCCGATCCGCCGATCCGGCGGTGCAGGTCGTTCGAGAGCACCAACGGGACCATGCGGTCGTTGCAATCTTCTGGTGGACTCGTCGCGCCTCAAGCGTTCACGGCCATGGCGCTGTCGTCACGTCGACGTCATGGACACCTCGTTTGCGCGCAGCGGCTGGGTGCGTGTTGCCGAGCTGCCTGGTGCCCTGAGGAACGTGGTCGAGTGCTAGAGCGCCGCCCAGCAGTACATTTGTTCGCCACGATCGCGTGCCGTTCGGGCAAGCGCCGCCCACTCTTGGAGCATTGACAGCAGCTCCGTAGCGTCACCATTACCCCAAAACTCTTCAGTCTCCGACCACGGGGTGGCCACCTCAGCGAGGCGATCTTCGCTCGAGGTGGCAAGTGCTTCGGTGAAGGTATCGGGCATGGCAATGACCCAAGCGGAATCATGGTCCGGCGAGGAGACGAGTCGCGACCACGAAGGATCATCGGTGATCGATTCATACGTCGCGCCAGAGAGCAGCGCCAGCAACGTGCCGGCCTCCACCGTCGCGCCGACCGCCTCAACAACCGGAGAGCGCACCCCGGCGGGCCCGTCGTCAACGACAGCGGCCGCAGCCGCGTCATCCGGCGCGATGAAGTAGGTGTTGAACATTCCCATGACCTCATTCTTGCAGTATCCCGAGTTGCTTTCCTCGAGAGTTCTCCAGCTGTCGCCCTGACGTCACGTCGATGTCATCGACACCTTGCTCGCGCACACCTGCTGGTCGGTGTTGTGGAGCTACCTGGTGCTCGACGGGGCAGGGGTGGGCGATTCGGTGGCAGCGCAGGATTCGATCAGCGGCGGAAGGGCCTCACTGAACGAAGTGACCGCGGTCTCGAGGGCGGCTCGAGAATGATCGGTCAGCCCGGAGTCCGAGATGCCTTGTGCAGCATCGGAGATGCCGTCGACCAGAACCTGGATCTTGGCGGTCACGTCCTGTTCTCCGCCGATGTCATTCGTCGCTGCACGAAAGAGCTCGCCGGCTCCCGAGAGCTGTGATGCACCGACAGCGGGGTCGGTTTCCAGAGTCGCCACATTTTGGGACACGTTCGTGGCGTAGGACGTCGCCACCTGCGCAAGCTCAGCGCAATCCTCCCCCGCAACGACACTCGATCCTGCGCACCCGGCCGCGAGAGCGAGCACGAGGCCACTGAGGCCGAGGGCGCCGAGAACGCGATGTGGGCGCTTCACAGGGCAATCCCCCGCCGGCGAAGCTCCGTGATGATCTGAACATCCTCCTCGAAGCGCCGCGACCGCTTGTTGGCCGAGAGAATCGTGTCCTTCCAGCCTCTCCTCACCACATCCTGGAGTGCGATGTAGAACGTGGACTCGCCGAAATCAATGTCGTCCCAGGCCTGGCTCACTGCACGCTCCCGCGGCACGACCGCTTGGAAGCTCGGATCGATCCGAATCCGGTGAGAGCTGTACCCCCGGATCGAGATCGCACCCTCGACCCCACTGATGTCCAGGCCCATATCGTCCGCCTGGTCAGCTTCCCTAACCCGACGTTCGTACATCGCGAGCTCCTCCGGGGTTCTCGCGGTCACAAATGTCGTGATTGCCAGATCACCGATGACCCCGGACAGCGTGACGTTGTGGAACTCACATCCCCTGATGAACAGGGAACCTTGGTCGCCCGTCAACCCACCCACCGTCACGTTCCGCAGCAACACTCCAGCGAGCAGACAGCTTTTGACCCGCAGCGACGCCACCGACACGTCCTCGATCACCGGACGCGCATCAAAGTCCTCAGCAAGACGCGTGCGGCAGTCATCTAGGAGAAGATCACCGA
Organism: Plantibacter sp. M259; assembly: GCF_006065115.1. NCBI lineage: Bacteria > Bacillati > Actinomycetota > Actinomycetes > Micrococcales > Microbacteriaceae > Plantibacter > Plantibacter sp. M259. The sequence continues at coordinate 749,121 of NZ_CP040750.1, forward strand.
ATGTGACTCCCCGGAGAGACTGCCCCTCTCGGAGGACCGCTCCTCGAATTTTCTGTCGCACATTCACTTCCCGTAGGTCCACATGTTGTACTTGGCGATCCGAGTCGGGTCGACTGAGGACCGCGCTAGATGACGCGCGAGCGTTGAGAGGTTGTCCGTCGTCAGCTCGTAGAACAGTCCCGAGCTGCGACTGATGAAGTCAAGGGCGTTCGGTCTGCCACGATGCTTGAACAGTTGATCGATCAGAGGGTTTTCTGCGAGTCGCCGTTCCATCGCTTTGCCTTTGGTCATTCTCTCAATTCGCCGGTACGTTCTGGACTGCCGCCTGGATGGCCGATGGCGACGCCGGCCTGAACCAACCCAGTCGATTCTTGGACGAGGGAAAACCCCCGAATCATCACTGATCCCTCGACACTTTACTTGAGGTAAGGGTACCCTCACAAAACAGCGCAGGTGGCGCTACTGATCGGAGGATGAATGTCGAACCTGAGACGTACCATCGGTATCGCTGGGGTCGGGTCGCTGTGCGCTTCAGCGCTTCTGGGAGGATCATCTGCAGCCTTTGCCGAGGAGCAGCTGCCGTACTCTGATGTGCTCGCTGCAGTGGAGGCCGTCGTGCCGGAGACGCTGGATGCGGCAGCGCCGGCAAGCAGCACTGACGCCGACGCTGCGCAGTACTCGGCAGAGGGAACCACGGTCACGGTTCCTTGGGATGCAAGTCGTGCAGCTACCCTCAACTCCCCAAGCCAGGAGCTCACCGTTTCCCTGCCGTTCGCCCAGCAGGCCGGTGACGGGGTGTTGTTGCATGACGGTGTGACGGCGTTCGACAACGGCAACGCGTCGACGACCGTCCCGGTGGTCCGCGAGGACGGCAGCCTTCAGATCATCACAGTGATCGACGGTGCTCAGGCGCCAACGCGCTATGACTACGACTTCTCCGTTCCAGAGGGCGGAGCACTGACGATCCGGGAAGACGGCGTTGTGATTATCACCGACGCCAGCGGCGGGTTCTCCGGTGGCGTCGCGCCAGCGTGGGCGAAGGATGCTACCGGTGCACCCGTCTCGACCTGGTATGAAGTCTCTGGCAACACCCTGACCCAGGTCGTCGACCACAGCGCGGAGACCGCGTACCCCGTCGTCGCTGACCCATGGGCTGGCATTACTCTGTTCCAGAACTTCAAGCGAGACAGCTACAAGGGCGACTACCGTTACAGTGCCTGGGTGACCCCGCTCGGAGCGGTCGTGCTTAGTGGCGGCGGTGGCGTTGGCGGATACATCGCTGGTCAAGCCGTCTTCAACGGCGCAGGCTGGGATGAGTGGAAGGCTAGGTTCGGTGCGACCGCGATGACGAACAAGGCCACACTCAAGCACCAGTACAACTGCCACGTCGCCGCCAGCGTCTACGGCCTCCCCTTCACCCAGGACTACAACCTGGAACGCTTCCGCACCAACCGGTCCAACTGGCCCGCCGGTGTCGTCACCCACCGATGCAACTGGTAGCCATCACCCAGGAGTCATGCCCGTGAAGAAAGTCATCATCGCTTCAGCCATCCTGGCCACCGTCGGGGCGATCACCGTCATCGTGTTCTTCATCATTTCGGGACTGCAGTATCGCGCTCAGGAGGACCAGGGGCTGGAACCTGGCTACACCCCGGCCCCCATCGTGCTCGGCATCGACATCGGACTCTGGGCATTGGGTATCGGCCTCACGGTGTTCGTCGTCGCGGGGACACTCACCCTAGCCAGACGACGAACACGCCCAAGCACCACACCATCACCATCCGAGGATTGACCTCGCCAAGCACGTCACACAACCACAGCCGCGCCCCGAACCAACACAGCCGGGGCGCAGCTGCGACACCACCACACGGGTGACCGCGAGGGGACCACGCAGTCGGAGTCCGTCAGCTCCAAGCGCACAACGCATGGCTCGACGTGACCATGCAGCTCGGGCTGGTCGGTGCAATCGTCTTCCTGGTCCTCATCGTCCAGACCACTCACGGGACACTGTCGCTCCTCCCCAACCGATTGACCAGGTCAACACTCAGCACCTTCTTCGCGGCCGCCGCGCCGTTCTCGCTGCTCCTGCTCCTGGTGCTGCAGAGCTTGACTGAGAGCCGCCCGCTCATCGAGTCGGGATGGGTGCTCTTGGCGATCCTCGCCGTCAAGCCACGCATGTTCGACAATCCGCTGCCGGGTGGGCGTGCCGATGCGGAGACGGCACGCCCACGCGCAATCAGCAGGCTGCGTAGCCGTTTGGCACGTACCAGTTGGTGACGTTGTTGATGATGGCCGAGCCAGGCTGGATCGTCCGACATGCCGTCGTGGAGCCACTCTGCAAGCCGGCGATCCTGAATATGCCTTTGATGGGGTAGCTGCACTTGTTGCGCAGCGTCTGCGTGTAGGTGGGGTTCGGTAGTCGCAAATTACTGCAATAATTTAGCTGGAAATATACCTTATTTCAGTAGGCCTGTTTGCGTGACCCGCCGTTCGGTGTGCTATTTCCGCCACGTGGCGGGTGTTCATTCCGCTGATCGTCCAAGAGGCTTTCAGCAGTGGCGTCGACGAGCGTCACAACATCGCAGAGCTCAGCGGCGCTTCACTGAAGCCTGATTCCGTTCGGCCGGGGGTCGCGGATGCAGACCTTCGAGTGCGACCGTGACCACACTATCGAGGGGAAAGACTTGCGCATCACCATGAAACTCGTTGCTACCGTTGGAGCCGCGCTTCTGGCGGCGGGATTGGCTGTTCCTGCTCATGCCGCAGAATCCGAGCCTGACCTGCTGGCTGCCATCGCTGCGGCAGCCCCGGAGGTATTGACCGGCGTCGCGGACGCTTCGGTTGACCTTTCTGATAGGTCAGCAGTCGAAGCAAGCACCTCCGAAGCCTCCGCGATCCTTCCAACTAAGGCGGCCGACGGAGTGACACTGACCGATTCTGGAGGCACCGAGATCACTGTGGGTTTGCCGAACGCCACGAATGCGGAGAATGCCATCGCCGAGGCAGATGGGATCGTGTCTTACGACAACAACGACGGCTCGACAACCGTCCCCGTGCTGAAAGAGGATGCCTCGGTGCAGATCACTACCGTGATTGACGGTGCCCACGCGCCGACCCGCTACGCCTACCCGCTGCAGGTACCCGCGGACGCGACGGTCACCCTGGACCCGGCGAGCGGCGCTGTCGTGATCGTCGACGCAGAAGGCAAATTCCTCGCTGGAGTGGCGTCAGCTTGGGCAAAGGACGCGAACGGCACCGACATCGCTACGCATTACGAGCTCGACGGGACCACCCTCACCCAGGTGGTTGAACACGCAGAAGGTAGCGCATACCCGATTGTCGCCGATCCGTGGCTCGGCATCGCCCTGGTCGACCGCACGAAATGGTCTGGTAAAACGCTGCAGGTCTATCCGTCATCCTGGGCACGAGTGAACCCGTGGGCTAGCGCCGGTGTGGCCGCACGGTGGGCGGGGTGGGACGAAGTCCTCAACAAGACACCGGGGAGCCGGGAGAACACCCCGTCTATGCGAGACCAGTACTACTGCCACTTCGACTTCGTTCGATTCCGCGCACCCAACAAGGTGAGCTGGAACCTCGACCTCGGCCGACCTGCGTACGACTACTGGACGCTGATCCAAAGGCAGTGCAACTGATGCGTGCCCTCGCCGGCGGGGCGGCTATCGCCTCTGCAGCCGGGGTACTCACAGCCGTTGGCACACTCATTTACCTCGGGATAATCCTCGGAGACCGCGGCCTTACAGCTGACGCCAACGGAACATCGGGCTACACCACAGCCACCGAGACCACCTTGCTCATCGGTAGCTTTATCGCGATCCCACTCCTGGGCGTTCTCGGAGCGACAAGCCTGGTGTTCTGGATCGCCCGGTACCGGGCCGACCGAACCAGCAACTCGAGTACAACGCCCTAAACCAGGGCTGACGTCAACGCGCAAGCTCGGAGCAACTCACAGGGCCCCGGCCAGTTGGCCGAGGCCCTGTCTGCTGCAAGCGATCGCCGTCGGCAGCACCCGTCCATGCGCTTGATCGGAAGAGGTTGCCCAACAGGCCGACGATCAAGTCGTCCCCACTCTGCCCCCGCTGATTGGCCTGCCGGACCCCTGGACAACAATTCTGCGAACCCGGTCGCCTACGGCACGATTGAGACGGCACGGGCCGGGCATGCAGCACAGCGACCGTTCGCAGACGTGCTCAACGACGCCGTCGCGGCGCTCACCGAGGCTGGACGGTGGCGCCGCCCGCGCCTGCAGCAGACACCCACCGGCAAGGTCGAGCCACATCCGACTGAGACTGACCCTGCTGACTGGGCTGAGTTCGTCACCCTGGCCCTCGCCGGCGCTGCGGCGAATCTCGGCGCAATCGATGAGGCGCTGGCCGGTCGACCAGGATCCTGGGAAGCGGCGAAGATGGCAGAGCTGCTCGAGGCGACCGTCGGTCCTGACCAAGCCGAGCTATGGCAGCACCGCACCGAACCACTGCAACTGGTCGTCGACGTCGACGACCTCCTCTCCCACCGAACTGACGCCAGGTCCCAGTACGACGACGCGGAACACAGCATCGCGAACAGCAGCTCGCGGTAGAGCAGGCAGACCCCTACCCCGACGAAGCCACATGCGGGTGGAGCTACAAGGTCACCGGCCCGAATCAGCTCACGGCCGTCGACCCAGCAGCGCCCGAATGGTCATGGGACACCTGGCGTACCCTCACCGACAATGACAACGCCAATCTCGTCGAGAGATCGATCCACGACGGTGACACCTTCTTCACCTCGCTCTTCATCCCCGACTCCCCCGCCTCCGCAGTCGGGTACTACTCGTCTCATCGACGAACGTGACGCCCGGATCGGTTTGTTCTACAAGCAGCTCCGACTGCTCGAAGCACAGAAGCAGCAGGAATGGGACACCTACGCAGTAGCGCTCACCCAATCGATCGAGACCGCAGCACGCTCCATCCAGGGCCTGCGCGTTCCCATCGAGGTCGCAATCACCACGAACACGGATTCGATCGTCACTGCACATCAGAAGCTTGAGCCGCTCGCCGAGCAGCTCCTCGACGCCGCCGTAACCGCAACCCCCTCCCCTGCCGACCTACCCGGAACGCCACTAGAACGCATCGCCGCAAAGGCTCAGTAACTCGGCGGCGTGTCCCTTCACGGCTCGCCTCACGTCGTCCAGTAACGCGTGGCAGTGGCGTTCTGCTTACAACGGGACGCCCGACTCATCCCATCCTCGGAACAACGCTGGTGTTCGCGCTGACCATCTTGGCCCCAGACGTCGGAGTCGGTCGCTAGACATGAGGCATACGTCTCGAACGATGCCGCCTCGAGACCTGATAGCCGATTCGCGCGCGATCGCCATCGGGGTCTCAATCGGCAGACCGACTCTTGACCACGGTTCGAAGCTCGTAGTCCCATGACTACACGACACGTTCAGCTCAGACCAAGGGACGCACTACCAGCGACAATTCAGATCCACACCCCGCCAGGTGGCGTGATTCACAGGGTCTGCCGGCGGATACCCGAGACAACCCAACATCGAAAGGCTAGATCCGAATCAACAACAGATCCCGCAACGAAATGAGAATCAAATGAAGAACAACCGGCAACCGACACGTGCGATCTCGCTGTCCCTGAGCGCCCTCCTGCTCGTGGGCACCTCGACACTTGCCGCTCAGAGCGCACAGGCGGCGCCGGCGCCATCAGTGTCCACCGCCGCATCAGCACCGATCACCTAATCCCTGCAATCGCGCGGTCCGATTGTTGTGAAGTTCTTCTGGTCCAGCATCATGAGAATCTTCATCACGTTCTCTAAACACGCCGTGACGCAGATGTCCGCCCGCGGCGTCTCCGCGGCCACGGTTCAGCAGATTTTGAATTTTGGACAGGTGATCTCCCGCCACAACGGCATCACTTCTATCCGGTCGGGGCAAATCACAGTGCGGGTCAACACGAATACCGGTAACGTGATCACGGTGATCAGGTCTTCCGGAGGTGGTGGTCGATGAAACTGAGCTACGACCCTGAAGCGGATGCAGCCTACGTTCAGGTTGCGCCTCATATCGAGCCCGGCGCAGTAGTGAGGTCAGAGGAGACCAGCTACCTTGATTGCCATATCGCGGTGGACTACGACAGCGACGACCGCGTCCTCGGTATTGAGATCTTAAGCGCCTCCACCCTATTTACGCCCACAGCACTCGATGTGGCCGGAAGCGAATAGCCTCATGTTGCACGGACAGTGACACGTGATCCACCTCTCCTGGAATTCACCGGACCTCCCGAACGCCTTCCGGCGAGCTTTTGCCTGACGCCTCAGGAGCTATCGGGGACCGTGAGCATGAAGTCTCTAGCGGCTCGCGAAGAAAGTTCACGTTCACGCAAGGGAGGTATTCACGGGGGGCTGAAACTGGATGCGGATTTCGATCCCGCTAGCTGCCGCCACGGCGAGACGATGCCCGACTACCTCCACCCCCGGCTCCGCCCGATCCTGCGGGAAACCCGCGGCGTGGTGGTGTTCCACGAGCAGGTCATGCGCATCATCGACGAACTCACCGGCACAGGCCTCGGCACCGCCGACGTCCTCCGCCGGCAACTCGCCGACCCAGGCCGGCTCGACGGCATCGAATCGTGTTCTTCACCATTTCGGGACTGCAGTATCGCGCTCAGGAGGACCAGGGCTGGAACCTGGCTACACCCCGGCCCCCATCGTGCTCGGCATCGACATCGGACTCTGGGCATTGGGTATCGGCCTGACAGTGTTCGTCGTCGCGGGGACACTCACCCTAGCCAGACGACGAACACGCCCAAGCACCACACCATCACCATCCGAGGATTGACCTCGCCAAGCACGTCACACAACCACAGCCGCGCCCCGAACCAACACAGCCGGGGCGCAGCTGCGACACCACCACACGGGTGACCGCGAGGGACCACGCAGTCGACGGGAGTGCTGCGGGGCAGCCTGGCGTCACTTCGCGCGCGGGCAAACATGACAGCTCTCGACTGGACACGGCAGGTGTCGTGGTTGAGCCCGATGGGACGCTCTCGGCCGATCCTGCGGCGTCGGCACCTCAGCCGGAAGGTTCCGCGGGTACGCCGGCAGCGCCGGCTGGCTTCACTGCAAGACTTGCTTCCGCGCCGACGAACCGTGTCGTGCCGCGCACTGGGACGTACGATGTGAGTCACGCTTCGTCGGGCCGCCTACGAGAAGATCGTCAACAAGCACAACCTGACCACCGCGGTCGTGAAGCGCGTCACGACGTCCTACTCCTCGCGTCTCGGCGCCGGATCCGCGACCGCGTTCAACTGCTTCCTGGAGGCCAGGCAGTTCACCTGCAACATGCTGACCTGCTGGGTGAGCCCGTGTGGGTGCAGTCGACGGTGGACTACCGTGCAATCACCCGTGGCACCTTCGGCGTCGTCACAACGTACTGTCAAGGAGTGACGCTGGCTGTGCCTCAACTGGGTCAAGAACGCCCTCAACGTCTAGGACGGCGCCATGCATCCAATACGCGTTCATAACGCGTTCCTCGTCGAGCTCGCGCGCCTCGAGCAAGCGCAGCTCGATGACAGGATCCTCTGCACCAGGATCGACTTCACGGACGCTTCCGCCCTCCTGACGAACAGCGGCGGGCGCGTAGCCGCGCCCCTGGGGCGGATGCCGAGGCTCTGGCACGGCTGTTACAGCCGCTCCTCGGGCCACTCGACGCCCCGTCAGAACAGGGAACGCGCAACTATCCGAGCAGCGGGACGTTGGGCAGCCGGTGGGCGGAACTGCACTACGACCTCGGCCGTTCCGACTTTCTCATCCAACTCGACTCCGCGGCTGAGACAAGCTATCAGAGCCTGGAACTCGGTGATCGAACCGCGGTCCTGACCTTGAGACGGCCCTCCGAGAGCCTCGTGGTCGAGATGAACATCGACGGCTACCCGGTCCACGCTGCCTCCGAGATCGGTGAAGCCATCGACCGCGACGGCCAGCCCTAATCACCCACTTATCGGCCGGCGCGGATGATCTCCTCTCTCGCAAGGTCGGCAGGGTATCGAAGTCCGTCTGGGATGAACCCAGCGGCTGAAGTTGAAGTGTCGGAGGACGCAGTATATGGATCTGACGAGTAATGGGCAGGCCTGTCACCGTGCCGGGATGGAGTGTGAGCGAGACGTCATCGACTGCTGTCGTCGCGCCGAATCTCTTCGTGAGATGTTCCATTGTGATCATACGCTCACTCTAAGAATGGTCGACAGCAGGGTCATCGTGCCGGGGGACCACAGCCATACATCCGCAGCACGATTCCCACTTCGTACTTGAGTTTCTTGCAGCGTTTTCGCCAGACCACTCGGATTGAAACTCTTCCATGTAAACGCGGCTGTATCCGGGTACAGAAACACATGAGAACCCCGCATATCGCCCAGTCGACTTCGACCCACCCGGCCTCGCCCTCCCCAGAACTCGCCCTCGCTGACAACCATTGCCCCCCCCCCCCCCCATCATCAATGTGCAAAGGACAAGCTCGTGGAGTATCTAAGAGCAATCCAGCCCGTCCGAGTATCTACTCGCTCTAGCAAGAGTTCCAGACGAAGGCGGCGCGAATGCACATTCAGTCACTCCCAGAGAGCATCCCAATCCCGCGTTTCCGTTGCGGGCAGATCGTCCAGCGACCTCGAGAACCATGGACAGCGCCGCAGACTATCCACAGATCCTGTCAGGACGAGGGCGTCGGCGAAGCACCAGTAGAATTCCCGCAAGAAGCAGACTCATCGACAACGATGCGATACCGGCGATGTGCGCCATTTCTAGGCCCGTGCTCGGTAGACGCCCACCGTGCGTTCCCGTCTCGGAGGTGATTGGAGACGAGCTCGGGGCCGGGCCGTCCGCGGTGATGACGATGGTGTACTGCGCAGTGTCGGATCCTGCAGCGTCTGTCGCGCTGATGCTCAATGAGTAGGCGCCCGCGCTCGTGGGTGTTCCCGAGATCACCCCAGTGACAGGATCCAAGGACAATCCCGGTGGCAGTACTCCGCCACTGACGGCGTACACGATCGGTCCGGTACCGGTGGCGGTCACCGTGTGGTTGTATGTCGATCCGGTCTTTCCCTCACTGGGCGAACCGGAGGTGATTGCTGGACCCGTCGACGTCGGCGTCGACGGCGTTGCGCCGACGGAGATCACATAGGACGCTGCGTCTGAACCCACGATGTTCGTCGCGGTCACGGTGAACGAGAAGACGCCTGCGGCTGTCGGAGTGCCGAAGATCACGCCTGTGGCCGCGTCCATACTGAGACCTTTCGGAAGCTGGCCGCCCGAAACGTTGAATGTGATCTTCGACGGGGCTGCGTCAGCGGTGACGGCAAACATGTAGCTCTCACCGACGGTGCCATCGATTGGTGCAGCTGAGGCGATCGTTGGCGCGGCACCCAGCACCGACACACTGTTCGAGACGATCGAGGCGATATAGACAGAACTGTCCTGCGGGTTGTACGCGCCGAACAGTGGCGATCGTCCCACGGCGATCGGGGAGCCGATGACCGCACCGCTCGCGCCGTCGATGACCGAGACTGTGCTGCTGCCGGTGTTGGAGATGTACAGATCTCCGGTCGGCGGGTAGTAGATGACTCCTACTGGAGCGGTTCCGACCCCAATGGGCGAGCCGACGACGGTTTGGGTGCTCTGGTCTATGACTGAGACCGAGTTGCTGAAGGTATTGGCGACATACACGCGATCTGTCACCGGATCAATGGCGATTCCCCAGGGCGCTGTTCCCACGGCAATCGTGCCGACGACAAGACCCGATGAACCGTCAATGACTGACACGGATGCGCCGCTGTTGTTGGTGACGTAAATCCGGTTGGCGTCGAGGCTGTAGGTCACGCCGACGGGCCTCTGCCCGACGGGAATGCTCACGATGACCGATCTGGTGGTGGGGTCGATAACCGAGACGGTGTCGCTGCGCGAATTCGCGACGAACACATGCCCGGTCGCCGGATTCACCGCTAGACCGGCCGGAAACGTGCCGACGGAGATGGGTCCACCGATGATGGCCTTTGTCATGGGATCGACAACAACGACCGTGTTTTCCCGTTCGATGGCAACGTAGAAGTATCCGTTGAAGGGGTTGAAGACGATCCCGCTCGGGCTCTGGCCGACGGAGATGATCGTCTCTTCTTTGGTGGCCCCATCGATGATCGACACCGTTGCACTCGCCGAATTGGTCACGTAGACGTCACCCGTGCTGGGCTCGACTGCTGCTGCGGCGGCGCCGCGCCCCACCGGAAGTTCCGAGTACGCGACATTCGGCGCTGCCTCACCTGCCCTCGCGGTCATCGTGCCGCCAGCAACTACCATCCCCGCTGCGACGGCGAGAGCGATCACAAATCGTGCAGCCCCCGTCACAACAACATCGCGAACTGCGCTCACCGACCAGGACGATCTCCGAGCCACCGTCCCAAACTGATCAGCCATGCATCCCTCGAAATTCGATCAAAAACCCTCTGAACGGACACATATCCCACAGAGTCAGTGCAGCGAGGCCGAATGTACGAGAAACCTGAGGATCACCGCAACATCGACTGCGTGATTTCACTTGCAGGCGTTTCAGTCCTGACAAGGTTGGACAAACACCCGGCCTCGCCCCAATGCTCATCATCCGGAGTCATGACGTGCGGGCGGTCAGGTCGCCTTCGCCGACCATGATGAGCGGGTGAGTTTTGCCTTCCTAACGAACCGTACGGACGGTACCGGCGATGTCCGGGGAACCGCGATCGTTGACTTGCTCCGCTCCGTGCTCGCCCGAGCCTGAGCCCGGAACGGCTGTGACGAAACGAAGCGTTCTGAATTGCATCCAAGCCCAAGGAGCGTAAGAACGGCTATTCCCACTCCAGCCAGTCGCAAATTTCATGCACTTCTATTGAAGATCCTGTTCGAACCGTGCCGGTTCGTAGCTCGCATGCGTCCAACTCGGCCGATTACTGAGCGGTCTCCATCCGAATAGAGCCGACTCGAGCTGCAGTTCCTGTTTCCCTATCGGGAGCCACGCAACGTCCCACTCCAGCATAAACTGCACGAAGTGCTCAGTGTTCGAGATATATCGGTCGTCGGGTACGGACGCCTCCGGAGACGTCTCGACGACCACGGTCCACCAAGGCTCGACAGTATCCGGGTACACAAACACATGACGACCCTGCAGGTCGCCCCGCCGAATCCGACCCACCCGGCCCTGGCTTCCCCAGAACTCACCCTCACTGACCACCATTGCCGCCGCCTCTCATGGTCGATTTGGGAATGACACGTTCGTGGAAATGTCAGGAACACGATAGCGCGCCCGAGCGTCCGCTCCCATCATCAAACGTCGCGGACAGCGACGGCCCTCTTGGGAGGGCACGCCGGTCTACACGTCGTGATTCAGCGTAGCCAGCGCATTGGAAAGCGCCTGAAGCGCGCTCCCGCCAGCTACCTCGGCACCAGAGCTCGACTCGACGGCCGGAACGATGTCGATGAACGCGAAGCTGCCCTTGGTTCTCACTGAGATGCGGACTGCTTCCGCGTCGGGGGTGCCGACGGACTCGAGCTCTGCGGATCGGAATGAGGCAATGACTTGAGGTCCATTCGACGTCACACCCCAGAACGACAACGTGTCGGCCGAAATCACGAATGCAGCCGTGATCATCGATCGCCGCAGCCGACGAGCTCCGTCTGCGTCAAGGACGCGCAATGCGGTCGCGAGCTCCTCCCCGCCAACGACGAGTTGCGCGTGGTCGCCGGCCCGCCGACGGGTACTCAAGAACGCGCGTAACGTCGCCGCCCGCCTCCTATGGCCACGCATGACGAAGAAGAGGACAAGTGCGAACACGGCCCCAACGGCAAGCAGGAGCGCGATCAAGGCGACGATCGCGTCGACAGAGGCGCCCGCGAACGTCACCGCGAAGGAGATCACGATCGCTACGCCACTTGCGACCACGACAGCCACGGTCATGATTCGGAAGAAGCGTGCGGTAAATAGCACCGGCTTCGCCGCTTGCACCCGGTCCCCAGTTGCTCGAGCGTCGAGAACGCGACCCTCTCGCACGGCTGCGACGCGTTCGCGCCACAGCTTCCGCGTCAACGCGGCTTCGCCGGGCAGACGAATGATCGCCCCGGTCCGGGGATCAAGTTGCGGTACATCTGGATGCACGACGGACAGAGTCGTGTAACCCGCGCTCAGCTCCTCGGCTTCGCGACGCTTGAACGGAATCGGGGCAAAATGCCCAATGAACATGAGCACGAGGACTGCCATGGCTCCACCCATGAGGCCGTTGAAGCACATCCAGAGTCCGGCTGCGACTTCAACGAACGTGGAGAACGCTATTCCAAGCCCGACATGACGCAGACTTCTGGCGGACCAGCCCGCTACGCGGACGCCACCCCACTTACCAGTCATCAGTGATTACCTGTCCCTCAGTTTTGAACAGTCAAACGCGGCACACGAAGCGCCGGAGTATGTCGTAAACCTTTAGCCCGCAAGCACTTGTGTGCGAGTTGCATGATCTCACTCGAGTCAGCGGGGCAAGCGAAGGGTCAGCGTGAACGCGTCGGTTTCCATTGACGCAGTGAGCACGCCGTCGAGTATCTCAGCACGCTCTCGCAGCCCCATGAGCCCATGCCCGCCAGGGAGATTATCGACGTCGGTAAGAGGGAGGACGAGCTCGTTTCGAATGGAAACCAGAATCTCAGTTCCGGTGGCAACTGCACGAATCGATGCGTGTGCTCCTGGAGCGTGTTTGCGGACGTTCGTGAGACCCTCCTGAACGGTGCGATAGACAGCACGTTGAACCGGCAAGGGGAGATCCTTGGGCAGATCCAGCTCCGCTTCTCCTGGCGTCCCGCTGTTTGCGATGAGATCGGGCAGGTCCGCAACTGTCGGCTGGGGTGTGATGAGCTGTGAGGAGTCCTCGGCTCGGAGCAGACTGACCATCGCTCGGAGTTCGTCCAGCGTACGGACCGCCAGCAACCGAATGTTCTTGAGAGAGTGGCGGGTCGGCCCATCAGCGGTGCTGACTTGGAGGGCGCCGGCTTGGACGGCGATGAGGCTCACCTGGTGGGAGACGACGTCATGCATTTCCCGCGCGATGTTCACGCGTTCTTCCCGCAGGAGCTCCATCGCGAGAAGTTGTCGTTCACTTTCGCGGGACGCGTGGAGATCGGCTAGCCGAGCGGCAAGTTCAGCCCTGGTGCGGATCAGAATGCCGAGAGCAACGGGCCCTCCTGCATACAGGAGAGCGTATGCCAACGCAAGGATCGTGTACTGCGGTAGTGGCAAGCCTCGCCACGGCGCTGCAGCGATGGCGAAGACGACGAGGCCGGCAAGCACAAGGGCCGACCGGCGTTGTTCTCGACAGGCCACCGAATACAAGGCGATGAGGCCAGCGAAGGCTGCCAGGCCGAGCGCGAACGCTGGTGCTGCGAGGAGCAGCGAGATCCATGGCCAGCGGTGTCGCACGAGCAGTCCGCCCACCGCAGCCATCGCGATCCACGACTCGATCGGTGACGCCCAGTCGAACGTCGTCAGACCTTCTGCGAATGCCACCGCCAAGAGCGCCAGATCGGCAGCGAGTGTGAGCATCTTCGAGCGTCGCATCAGCGGGGCGAGTGGCGCTCTGCGATGAGTGCCGCCTGGAGTCTGGAGGTGACTCCGAGTTTGGTGAGGATGCTGCTGACGTGGTCCTTGATGGTGGCGCTGCTGAGGTGCATCGCTTCGCCAATAGCCGCGTTGGAGGCTCCAGTATGGAGGAGCGCAAGTACTTCGCGTTCTCTCGAGGAGAGGCTGTCGACGCGCGAATCCCATCGCGTCGTCGAGCGAGTGGCTGCCAGGAGCGATCGCGAGACTTGGGGCGAGAGGACGATTCCACCTGCTGCCAGCGATCGGATCAACGCGGGTAATTGCTCCGGGTCGGTGTCCTTGACCAGAAACCCAGCCGCACCCAGGTGGAGTGCCGTGGCAATGTATTCGTCGGTGTCGAAGGTGGTCAGCACCGCGGTCGCCGGCGGCCGTGCCCACTGTTGCAGATCGCGGAGGACGTCGAGGCCGCTCCGACCAGGCATCCGGACGTCCAGAAGTACCACGTCGGGATCGGAGCGAGTGATCTCGCCGACAGCAGACACGCCGTCGGTGGATGCGACGACCTCGATGTCGGGAGTCCCGCCGAGGATGAGCTCGAAGCCACCCCGGAACAACGCTTCGTCATCGATGATCGCGACCTTGAGCACTCTCTGCCTCCAATTTTCTCCACACTAGGGCGAACGAGGAGGCGCGAGATCGCCATGGCTCAGATACCCCCGGACGGCGGGGGTGATTCCACCTCTTGTTCGATACGGGCGCTCTCGGTCTGCGTGAAGCTGGCATCGGTTCGCTCTTCAGGGCGGACGATCAGAGGAGGAGGACGGCTTGGCTCGGACGAACCGACGGGCTGCGCGAGCTCAAGGTTGCGCTACATCGCCCTACGTCGCCATCGGCTTGATGGCGACGACACTCTTGGTCGCCGTCGTGCTCGGCATCGCGTTCTACGTTTTCGTTCTCCTGCAATGAACGTCCCCGCTCCAGTGCTCCTGTTGAATGCCCCACTCTCCATCGGTGAGCACAACCGCATTTCCACGCTCTGTCGCTGATCTCCGGGGTGCGCGAGCCTCATCGCCGAGTCGGGAGCCCGATGAGTGCACCCAGCACACCTGCCATGAAGTAGGGGGTGATGAACGACCAGACGGCCGGGTGGGGGGTATTCCCTCCGGGTGACGGATGGCGACCGTAATGCAGATCATCGACGCTTGACGATGTCGTGTTGTGTGCGCACTGACGGGTGCGGCCGGGTGAGGAGTGTGCATGTTCTTGACGCAGATGAGTCTGAAGAACCGTCTCTTGGTGGGACTGATCACCATCGCCGTCGCTGCCCTCGGAGTACTTTCGATGGGCAAGCTGAAGCAGGAGATGATGCCGCCCACGACGACTCCGATGGCGTTCGTGTCAGTCCAGGTCGAAGGGATCGCCCCTGAGGAGATGTCACGGATCGCGACCGTGCCCTTGGAGACGGCGTTGCAGTCGGTTCCGAATGTGAAGAATGTATCGTCCACGACGTCGACGGGGTCGTCGAACGTGATTGTGGAGTGGCCATTCGAGAACGATGCGGACGAGACGCTTCGTGCGGTGAAAGCCGCTGCCGACGGGGTGAAATCGGCGTTGCCCGCGACTGCACAGATCGACGTGTTCTCAGGCAGCAACAGCGAGATCCCGGCCATGCAGCTCAGCGCCGGCAGTAGCGGAGATCAGGACGCATTCGGCGACGCTCTCGCGCAGAAAGTCGTGCCGGCGTTGAAGAACGTGCCCGGGGTACAGAAAGTCGAACTCGCCGGCCGCGAGGAGCAGCGCATCGTGATCGATCTGCGCCAAGCGGATGTGAACCGACTCAGGGTGGATCCGACGCAGCTGGGTGCGGTACTCGAAGCGCACGGTGCTGCGGTGCCGGCCGGCCAGGCCGACTCTCCGGACGGGTCGACATCAATCTCAGTCGGCACCGCCACCACCAGCCTGGAAGACTTGCAGAACCTGCCGGTGAAGACCGAGGCCGCGATCGTCGCGCTGAAAGAGTTCGCTGACGTTCATGTCGAAAAGCTTCCCACCGGGAGCTTGTCCCGGGTGAACGGGAAACCGTCATTGACCATCACTGTGTCACCTGCCCAGGGTGCGAACGTAGTACAGATCTCCCACGTCGTGAATGCGGAACTCGACAGGCTGGCACCGAGCCTGAAGGCGGAGTTCGTGACGCTGTTCGATCAGGCTCCGGTGATCGAGCAGTCCATCCATGACCTGTCGGTCGAGGGCGGTCTCGGCCTCCTCTTCGCGGTGATCGTCATCCTCGTCTTCCTCGGCTCGTGGCGGTCGACGGTCATCGCCGCGATCTCGATTCCGCTATCGCTGTTGATCACGATGATCGGCCTCTTCGTCAGCAACAACACCTTGAACACGTTGACGTTGGGGGCACTCACGATCGCGATCGGCCGGGTGGTGGACGACTCGATCGTGGTCATCGAGAACATCAGTCGACGAGCGGAAACCGACGGGCTCGGTACGAGCAGTATCATCGCGTCTGTGCGGCAGGTGGCCGGGGCGATCACCGCATCCACCTTGACGACGGTGGCAGTCTTCCTGCCGATTGTGTTCGTCTCCGGAGCGGCCGGGCAGCTGTTCCGGCCATTCGCGGTGACCGTGTCGATCGCACTCCTCGCATCCTTGCTGGTGTCGTTGACGATCGTGCCGGTTCTCGCTGCGATGTTCATGCGGATGAAGCACCAGGACGCCCTCGCGATCACCTCGCCCGACACGCACGAGGATGAGGCCGCTGTCGTTCATGTCGGCTCTGAGTATTCGTCGGATATGGCCCCAGTAGACGAGCCCATCACGACAGCCTCCTCAGCCCCTGAAGTTCGCGATCGTCCGGTGCAACGGGACCGGACCGGTTCGGATAGCAGCCACGTGCCTGAGGACCGGCTGCAACGCGCGATCATGCCGAGCCTACGAGTCACACGTCGCCACCCGGTGATCACGCTCGTCGCCTCCGGCATGCTCCTCGCGGTCACCCTCGGGATGGGCATCATGATCCCCACCGATTTCCTCGGCTCCTCCGGGAACGAGACCCTGGAACTTTCGCAGTCCCCCGGCACTGCGATCGACGGCGAGTTGGAGAGTGAACAGAGCGACAACGGTGACACTTCCCCCGGAGACGGCGCTGTCGACCCTGCTCCCGAAGCCGCGCCCGCGGAGGATGAATCTGCCGCAGAACCACCGTCGAGCGAGCAAGACCTGGTGACGGCGGCGACCGAGGTGGAGGAGGCCCTCAAGCGCGTCCAGGGTGTGAAGGGCGTGCTCACCAGCATCCCCGTCGGTGAGCAGCAGCCTGGGAAAGCCACCACGATCTCGTACACGCTGAGGCTCGAAGAGAACACCGACGTCGAACAGGTGAGGATTGCGGTGCAGGCGCGGCTCGACAAGATGCCCAAACCCGAGGAGTTCCGGCTCCTCACCCAAGACGCCTTCGTCGGCGACAGCGGTGCCGGCGGTGGGATCGATCTGCGAATTCAGGGCAACGACCCGGCAATGCTCAAGGAGGCCAGCGTCCTGCTTCAGGAACGTCTGAAGTCAGCTGCCGGAATCCAAACGGTGTACAGCGAGCTCGAGGGCGGGCAGAGCATCGTCCGAGTGAAGCTTGATGAGGTGCGCGCTGGGAAGCTCGGTTTCGACCGAGCCTCGGTCGCCAAAGCGATCCAAGACACCCTCCAGGGTGCACAAATCGGATCGCTCATGCTCGAAGGCGAAAAGCGCCCCATTGTCCTCCGCACGCCCGGCACGAAGTACACCGCTGCGCAGGTGGGCGAGATACTGCTTCCGGTGACGGCGGAACAGACGAGTCAGGCACAGAAAGTCGCCTCCGATGCGCTTGAGGCGAGAGCACAGGCTGAAGCCGACGCCGCGAAGCGAACCGCCACGGCCGAGGTGAACAAGCAGATCGCTGCTGCCCGCCAACAGCGTGCGGACGCGACATCGAGCATCGCCTCGCTGCAGCAGCAGCTCGCAGCACTTGCCGCGTCCCCCGTTGAGCCTCGACCTGAACCCGACGAGCAGGAGAAGGCTGCGGAAGAACGTCAAACGCAGCTCGCCGAACTCCAGAGCGCGATCGCCAATGCCGAGGCGAGCATCACCGCCGCAGACGAGCAGATCGCCCAGCTCTACCAGTCGCAACGCGATACGGCCGCCCAGGAAGCAGAAGCGAAGAAGGCAGCAGACGAGCTGAAGGCGGTCACCGAGCTGCGCGGCACCCCGCTGAAGGTCAGCGACATCGCTACGGTCGAGAACGAACTCGTCCCGCCGATGATCAGCCGTGACAACGGCGAACGAACAGCGGCCCTCACCGTGACACCAGAGAAGGGGAAGCTCAGTCAGGCAAACGCCTCCGTGCAGGATGCGATCCAAGGGACCCAACTCCCCGCGGGCGTCACCTTCGACATCGGAGGCGTGAGTGAGCAGCAGGACGAGGCGTTCAGCCAGTTGGGGATGGCGATGATCATGGCCATCATGCTGGTACTCATCGTCATGATCGCCACGTTCCGCAGCTTCCGGCAACCCTTCGTGCTGCTCGTTTCGATTCCGTTCGCGGCAACCGGTGCGATTCTTGGGCTCCTCCTCACCGGCACTCCTCTCGGGCTCCCGGCGCTGATCGGGCTGCTCATGCTCGTCGGCATCGTGGTGACGAATGCGATCGTGCTGATGGATCTCATCAACCGTTTCCGCGAGGAAGGGTCTCCACTGGATGAAGCAGTCACGAACGGCACCCGGCTCCGGTTGCGGCCGATTTTGATGACCGCCGCGGCAACGATCTTCGCGCTGGTCCCGATGTCGCTCGGCCTGACCGGTGGTGGTGCGTTCATCTCCCGACCGCTTGCGATCGTGGTCATCGGCGGACTCCTCAGCTCCACCCTGCTCACGCTGATCCTCGTCCCGATCCTTTACACCTGGATCGAGCACGCCCGGGAGCAGAGAATCGAGCGTCGCACTTTGCGCCGCAGCGCCACCCTCGATGAGACACGGACAAGTTCGGAACACGAGGAGGTCGACGCATTCGAAAGAACGCTGCGTTCGACCCCCTGACGGCACGCGCGTCTGTGGGGTCGCCTGTGACTGAGGTGGGGTCCCGCAGAAGGTCCGACGGCGATCGGGACCGACACCGTCGAGCGGACAGTACATCTCCTCGATCGAGCACCCCGTCACCCCTGCCACCGCCCACGGACGCGCATATGACGAGTATTTTCACGCCCTCCCAGGCACGAGACGACCACGACGCAGAGTACGGTGACCAAGCATCTCGGATAAGTACTGCACGATGCACTTTTCTCGCGTAGCTGACAGCACTGCGAGAATCATGGGATACCACCAGTGAGGCACGAAGCGGACAGCATGAGCACCAGACACCAATCCAATTCTCGCAATCTCACCGACGACCCCTCATTCCTAGGCGCGGTCGCGCGCGTCGACATCGCCTTGAAAGCCATGGGTCACGGAGAATCAGAACTTTTCGCGAACTGTTGGGCCCACCGTGAAGACACTTCCCTGTACGGCGCCTTCGGAACACGCGAACATGGCTTCGAAGCGATTAGCGCAACCCTTGCATGGGTAGCAAGCCGGCTGTCGGACGGCGATCTGGTACCGCAATACGAGCTGATGACATCTTCTGCAGATTTCGGCTACACGGTCGGATTCGAACGCGGCTTCCTGCGCGTGGATGGCGGCGAGCCAGGTCCATTCGAGGTACGAGTCACGCACGTCTTCCGGAAGATAGAAGACGACTGGTTGATCGTGCATCGCCACGGCGATCATCCGCCGCGGCTGTAGAACGAGTTCCAGAAGCTCCCGACTGCGAGCCTCATCACCGACACCTGGAGAACACTCATGAAGATCCGACGCGCGTCGATCGCGGCACTCGCCCTCACCGCACTTCTTGCCCTCACGAGCTGCGGCGGAAACACCGCCCCCGGTGACGGAATGGAAGGCATGGACCACGGCGGCAGATCGTCCGCCCCCGCGACGAACGCGGCTGTGAATGATGCCGACCTCATGTTCGCCAACATGATGAAAGAGCACCATGCGCAGGCCATCGAGATGTCCGATGTCCTACTCGGCAAGGAAGGTGTCGATCAGCGCGTCGTCTCTCTCGCCGAACAGATCAAGGACGACCAGATGCCTGAGATCGAGATGATGGACCAGTGGCTCGAAGATTGGGGCGCCGACACGTCTGACATGGACAACATGGACCACGGTGGCGGCACGATGTCCGAAGCGGAGATGCAAGCCCTCGAAGACGCTTCGGGCGCAAATGCCAGCCGTCTGTTCCTCGAGCAGATGATCCAGCACCATGAGGGGGCCGTCGACATGGCGCAAGACGAAGTCGACAACGGCCAGAACAGTGCCGCCATCGCACTGGCGAAGACCGTCATCGGCGCACAAACCGAGGAGATCGCGGCGATGAAGGACATCCTCGCGACGCTGTGATCGATGTCGGAGTCGACCGCTGCGATGGCACGCGTGCCCCGGGTATGGTCTTGGCCACCCAACTCACTCCTGGGGACTTGTTACTGCGGGAGCCGGAGGACGGGTGCGGAAGCGGGAGTGAACGAGCACGAACACCGTGACGACAGCCATGATCGCGGCGCCGGTGACGATCGGCAGCGATGGCCACAGTCCGTAGAGAGCAGTTCCTGCGGTCGGCGCAATGACGAACGTCAGCCCGGTCACCGCACCAAGGAGACCCGCGAGGCCCCCTGTTCCTCTCTACGGACGAGGAGACTGGGCCCAGCGCTGTACCCGGGGATGGCGGTTCCCAGCCCGACACCGATAAGGACGACGGCCGCCAAGAGGCTCACGAGGCCGGCGTCGACAACAAGAAGAGCGAAGCCGGATGTCGCCACAACGCCTCCCACACGCAGCAGGATCGTCGGTGTCCAGCCGCTCCGCGGCACGATGACCACCTGCGCGAGAACCATGCCGACCCCAGCTGCGAGTAGGCAACCGCCGGTAACCAAGCCGGTGCGCGCGGCGTCGAGTCCGAGGCGGTCTTGGACGATGAAGCCCATGATCACCTGAATGAACCCCAGAGCGGTGAACATCCCGAAGCCGGCGATCAAGAACGGCCACACACGACCGTCGAACGGCGAGACCCGAACGGGCTTCTCGACGAGCTCATGACGTGGTTCTCGATGGAGCCGGAAGCCGATCAGCACCAGCCCGACCAAGAGGAGGCCGGGTACAGCTATGAGCGGGGCGAGCAAGCCGAAAACCGACAACACCCCGCCGATGACGGAGCCGCTGACCATCGCGATGCCCTGGACAGCGCCGACTCCGGCCATGCCATTTACCCGGGTTCGCTCGTCAGTCGTGACGTCAGCGATGTATGCCTGCGCCGTGGGCGGCACCGCTGCAATCGCGGACCCGAACCCGATCCCGCGCAGCAGCACGAACAGTGAGAACAGCGCAGCGCCCGTGATCATCCCTGTCATTCCGAGCCAAGCGGATAGCCCGAAAAGTGCCATCGAAACGAGGCCGAGACAGAAGGCGGCAACGAGTACTGGCTTACGTCCCCACGATTGAGAACGGCGACCCCAGAACTGACTGGTCAGGACCACCATCATCGCGGCCGCGCTGATGGTGACTCCCACCTGCCACTCCGCGAGACCGACCTCGCGAGACAGCGGCGCGATGATCGGGTTGAGCGTCATCTGTCCGAGATAGATGAGGAAGACGGCTCCGAGCAGCACGGGAATCTGTGGGCGGGGCATGTCCGACGGGGTAGTCGTCTCCTGACTCGGTGACGTCATCGGTCCTCCTGACAACTGAAGCTTGATTTCGAGACCTTGGGCGGGATCAACATGAGTCCGGCCACAACTCGGGCGGATCCGGCAGCCCACTTGGTCGTGATCGGCACGCGTTCCCTCTCGGTACATCCGTCTCGTTCAGGTATCAAACGCCCGCATTAGAGTCCCGTGGCCCGGTGAGACGGACACCGGCACTGCGGGGATCGAACAGAGGCGTCGTATCGCTCCCGACGCCACTGCCGTTCATTCTCCGCGCCGATGGCGAACCTCGCACCCGCCAGGTTGCGGGAATTACGCGCTTGGTGACCGGTGTTGGGGCCGACACCTACAGTTCGTAGAAACCGCTCTTCTCGAGTCGCTGGACCGCGTCTTCCCGTGACGAGGCTCCCACCTTCTTCAGCACAGCGGACGCTTGAGACTTCACCGTGCTGATGGTGACGTGGAGTCCATCCGCAATCTGCCGGTAGCTGTTGTCAGACCGCAGATGATGGGCGATGAGTCGCTCTCGTTGGGACAACACCGGCAGCGAGAACTCGGGGGCGACGGGCGAGGGAATGGAGCGCATTCGCTCGAGGACGATTCGCAAACGAGGCGCCAGGCTCCGATCGCGTGACAGCAAGAGTCTCCCAAGATCCAGAAGATCCTGAGTCGGGACAAGCATGAGGCCGAATGAAGGGTCGAGACGCCCGGTGTACTCGAGGGCCTCCAAGGCCTCTCGCACTGCGCTCTCGACGTTGCCGAGACGCATGTTCGCTACAGCCCGACGCAGGAGCGTTGCTGGCAAGGTCCAGCGACTGTGGACAACCTTCATGCGGAGACAATCGTCCGTCGCACCGCGAGCACCGCGGTACTCCCCGAGCACGAGGTACGCCGATGACCGGATCATCGCCAGACACATGAAGTGCATTCCCGGCAAGGGAACGTCGCGAAGCATTGCAACGGCTTGGGCTGGGGAACCGCGCATGACATGGGCGATCGCTTTGAGGCCCAGAGCACAGGTGCGCACCATGGACGGCCCATTCGGTTGATCCGTGCCCTGAGCAACCCTTCCAGCCCTGACCAGGGTCGCCGTCAGATCTCCCTCGACGAACGCGTTCAGCGCCTCGATCAGTCGAACAAGGGAGAGAGCCGTCGGCTCGCTGCGGACGAGCGAACGGGCTCGTGGAAGGATCGCCCGAACTCGCGCGGCATCCATCGAGGTCAAGCCCAGGATCGCCTCAGCGACCGCCTGCATGTACTCCACACGCTCGTCGCCCCAACCTTGTTCCGCTTCCAGTACCCGGATCTCGGCGATCATCTGCTCCGCTGCGACATGGTCGCCATCAATGGCGAACGATGCTGCAGCGATTCCCAGAACTCGGTTTCGCCACTCGGCCCGAATCCCTCGATGCAGTTGGGGAAGCATCCGTTGAACATGCTCGTTGCTCCGAACAGCGTTGCCTTGATTGACGTAGACCTCCGCCAGCGCCGCCTCGAGAGCCAGCAACGATTCAACCGGACTCGTGCGATCTCCAAGATTCAAGAGGCCGTCTCTGATGGCATCGGCGAGGCCGATCGATGCTTCTGTGTCATCGGAACGGACACGGGCCATCACCATCCCGGCGAGCACCATCTGACGTTCACCGTCTTCGAACTGCTTCGCATCGGAGAGGGAGCAGCGGCGGAGGATGTCGACGGACACCAGCTCAGGGAATCGCCCGCCCCGGAGCGATGACTCCACGATCGACTGTGCTGCTTCCAACATCCGCTTCGCCCTTTCCGCCCCACCAATCTGTCGCAGCGACCGGCCACCGGAGGTGGCTTTCCTGACACACATCTGAACCGCGCCACGCCTTGAGCGAAAATGCGTCCGGCTGCCACGTCGGCAGTCTCAGCTGTTCCTGACCGCTCGCCACCGACGCTTC
Organism: Plantibacter sp. M259; assembly: GCF_006065115.1. Taxonomy (NCBI): domain Bacteria; kingdom Bacillati; phylum Actinomycetota; class Actinomycetes; order Micrococcales; family Microbacteriaceae; genus Plantibacter; species Plantibacter sp. M259. The sequence continues at coordinate 772,419 of NZ_CP040750.1, forward strand.
CATCCGTTGAAGTACCACCCGCTGACGACACCGATGGCCGCTGTCGCGACGACCACCCACCAAGGGAAACCAGGGACGTCCGGTCGAGACGCCATGTCGTTGATGTCCTGCTGGGGAGTGGGAAGTACCCGCTGTGCTGTGACGAGGATCCGGTGTGTGTTGATTCCGAGTGGTGTGCAGGTCACGAGTGTAATCAGGTCGGCACCATCTACGGGACGGATCTCTTCCGTATTGTCGGGTGAAACTACCTGGATCTCGAAGATTCTGTACGTGAGCACCTGGTTCAGCACTTCGATGTTGATGGAGTCACCTTTCCGGACTTCGGAAAGTCGCGTGAACATCTCGGCGCTGGCCAACCCTCGATGACCGGTGAGAACCGCTTTCGTTCCCTTGCCACCCACAGGCAGCGATGTTCCCTGCAGGTGACCGACACCTTTGAGCAGGGTTTCGTCCGATGTGCCGTGGTAGACAGGAAGGTCGAGACCGATCGAGGGGATTCGGATGCGAGCCAACGTCCCCGTCGGTTCAGCGCGAAGCAGCTGGTCGTATTCGACGCTCGCCCCCGTCTCGCCGGTTCCGATCGCGACGTTTTCTCCTCCTTTGAGGAGAGCGCCTGACTCCAGGAGGTCGTTGTAGCGGTGAGCCTCGTCGAGGCTCGCCTTCATCTCGGAAGCAGCAGTCTCGGCATTTGCCGTTGTCTGATCGTGCACGACGTTCGACTGATTGAACTGCGAAACCCAGGCGGCCGAGATCGGGTACAGCAGGAGACCGACTCCCAAAAGCGTGCACAGCGCGATCAATGTGTCGGGCCACCGGAACCCTCGCCTCAGGAGAATCGGTTGTCGTGCGTGTCGTGCCGCCGGAGCGTGTCTTGTCAGATGACGAGCCATCGAACCTCCAAAGAGTGAGTCCGCGCTTACCCGCGGAGAAAACGCGATGACCGTGACGCAGGCCCGACCCGCGTCACGGTCATCCACAGTCAGACGGTCCCGATGTCCGCCCGACAACTACTGGATCAGCCCTGTCCGGCCATTGATCCACCGGTCTCTGACTGGTCCTTGCGACGACGGAGGAGGAACAGTACGACGCCTGCGAGCAGGAACGAAGAGCCGGCGACGATGATAATGACGCTGCCCGACGCACCGGTCATCGGCAACGATGGAAGATCACCCACATCGCTACCGATCTGCGTGTTGACGACCTCGATCGACGAGTCCGCGCCGCTCACCGTGAGCATCATTCCTCCGGCGAGTCCTTTGTACCCGGCCGGGACAACTGTCTCGTACACGCAATACTTCCCTGCGGCGAGCACCGCGTCAGGGGTATTACCGGAGGAGTCTGACGTCTGAGTACCCAACACTTGGACCTGGTACGGGTCGCTGGCGGGAGTCGCGGCGCAGCTCGTAGCAGCATCGTCCGCGCGGTAGAGCAAGAACTGAGCGCCGGCTAGGGGAACGGTTGCCGTGACGCCCTTGTTTCGCGCGACGTTCCGGACGTGGACACCCGAGAAGAAAGCTTCCGGGTTCTGGACGGAGGGACCAGTGCCGGGGGCGGTACTTACTCCATTCACCGTGATCGTGGCCTCGTTGGCGGTACTGCCCGATGAGACGGCATCGGTTGCGATCTCGAGGTAGATGCGTCCGCCGATGTTCGCATTGACGAGTTCCAATCCGGCGGCAGTGAAGCTCAGCACCACTTCTGCACCGCGCGATCCGTCAGGCTGAGTAAGCGTGTAATGGGTTCCGGAAATCAGATCCACATTGCTCGTCCCAGCCGCAAACATCTGGACACGACCTCTGGTGTATGTCACAGAGGGCGCAAGCTGATCGTTGATCCGCATCTCCGTGTACTGGTCTCCGCCCGCAAGCGGACTAATCGGAAGCATGACTTCGAACCAGATCTGGTCGCCGACCATCTCGGCGACTTTCGTTGCGCCTGATCCGGCCACAACGTTCTTCGGGTAGATGTGTGGGTTGTAGTTCCAGGTGGCGCTGACACCACCGTTACCCGGATATGGAACGGTCACGAGCGTCGGCTGGGATGCAGTGACGGCGTTGGCAGCAAGCGTGCTCTCGTACACGACGTATGCGCGATCAGCGGCCAGCGCGGCGAACGTGGTCTCACCCGTCGTCGAGCTGGTCTCTTGCTCGACGCCGCAGCTCAGAGTGAGCGCAGTGCCGTTTTCTGAGACAACCGGCGCAGCACCGTTTGTACCTCCCGAGAGTGCGAGGCCAGCGATGTGGTCCCAAGAAGCGGCCGTGGTGAGATCGAGACCGTCGACGGAGCAGACCGTGAACCCAGCAACAAGCGGTGTCGCCCCTGTGGCGTCGAGTTGTGAACCGTCGTTGGGCCCGAGCGATGTGCCGCGCTGCTCCAGCTTGTGGACCGTGATCGTTCCAGTGCCGGCATCGCCTGGTGCGGCGGACGCAGGCAAAGCGACGAGCGCCGATGCGCCGAGGACGAGGAAGGCTGCGGTGATGGCCGCAAGCTTCGTCCCTCGCCCTGAAGATGTGTGAACCACGAGATTTCCTTTCAACTGTGGTGCATTGCGTCGCCGAGTGAGTACGCGGCGGCGATCGGTGGAAGTGTCAGACCCGTGCCCGGGCGGCGAGGACGGACCCACGGCGTCTGCTCAGGACCCACAGAGCCATCGCGAGAACCACGACGAGGCCCCCTGCTGTGGTGAACAACCACGCGCCTACGCCACCGGTCATTGGGAGGCCGGGGAGGTCTCGCGGCGAGGCGGCGACCACGCGAAGGACAGTGCGCTCGCCCTGCTCGATGATCACGGATGAGGGGTTCAGGTCCGTCCAGCAGCTTTCGGGCGCGTCCGCTGCCTGGCCTGCGAAGGCCGCGCAATTCGCAGCGTCACGGCGCAGCATCTGAATACCCAGCAACGAGAGTCCCTCCGGCACCGCGGCGGCCGCAGAGTACGTACCGGGCCGCGCCTCCGTGCGGACGAGCGAGGCATCGAGAGACACTGATGTACCTCCAGTCGCATCGGCCGAAACACTCCACCCATCGGTCGGATCGTTCGTCGGCCCGTTCAGCTGTTTCGTGACGAACGAAAGGTGGCTCGTCTGGTTGGTGAACGCGCAAGTGATCGGTTCGGCAACGAGCGTCGTAGCTCCGATGACGAGTCGCCTAGTAGACGCATCGAACACGGAAGAATCGAGCGGACGAGCGTCGCCGTCGACACAAGCCAGTTCTCCTCGCTGCGTGTAGAGCGATGCGTTGGCATCGGGTCCGGGCGTGCTTCGAAGGCGCTCGGAGAGCGTGTAGGTCACTCCACGTTCGAGTTCCGCCCCGGTGGCACCGCTGATCAGCTCGGTCGCCGTCGCCGATGCCGCTGTGACCTCCCAATTGGAAGCGGAGACCGAAGGCAGAGTGGGGTCACCACCGACCACAACGTCGGCGACCTTCGTGACGCCGACCACCACCACGTCTGTAGCGACCTGGTACTTGCAGGCGGCTGTCCGAGGCGACTCGTTGCCGGCGCGGTCCACCTGGGTAGCCGCGAACCCGTAGATTCCGTCCGGAAGCTCTGATACGACCGTGTAGCTCCAGGTGGATCCGGTGACCGTTGCGGTGCCGAGAAGAGTCTGGCCCTCATAGATTCGAGCCACACCTCCAACTTCCAAACCCGAACCTGACAGCGTCGGCGTCGCGTCCTTGGACGGAGTGGCCAAGCATTGGAAAGCGGGCGCCGCGGGAACCGTCGTGTCGATCGAGAAGGTGACGCCCCAGTTGGTGGCAGACGTCGGAGGGTCCGGATTTGACGGAGCACTGGTCAGGTAGTAACCGGACGTCTGCTCTGTCTGCAAAGCCAGGACGGTATAGGTGCCGTCGACGAGAGGCACTTGGGGAGCATAGGTGTAGCTCCAAGCGCCGGATGTGTCCACGATCACCGAGCATGCTGTGGTCGGTCCGCACTGCCGGTCGCCGTCGGCCAGGGTTGTGTTCGTCGCGGCGTTGATGTTGGAGATCGTGGATCCCGAGGCGAGTTTGAGGCTGATGGAGTGCCCGGGCGTTCCCGTGCCCGAGATCGTGACCGACTTACCCGACTGGAGATAGCCATCCTCAGAAGGAGTCGTGATGGTGGGGGCGTCAGGCCGCGCGACACTGTAGTTGTAGTAAACGGAACCGACAGTCCATGACTCATCGATCCGTCCGGCCACGGGACGTTCTCCCGCGAACAGTTGACCAGCGGTGTAGGAGAGGAGGGGCGAGCCGTTGTTCGCGGTCACTGTCGCTGGGTTACGCGACTCAGGCCACACGACGAGACGGTAGTACCCCGTCCCGCCTGCGGATCGGAAGTCCACTCGTCCGTCCGTCTTCACGTTGTTCGTCAACCCCTGCGCCGCCGCTCCGGCGGTCCACGCCAGCGTCGGCGCCCCGGATGTCGCCGGGGCGACATTCTTCACAACAGCCGAGTTGTTCACAAGATCCCGGTGAGGAGTCACACCCGTGACATGTATCGGCGCAGTGTTGATCGATGACACAAGACTGCCGTCCTCATGGACCCACGCGTACCAGAAGCTGTCGCTGACGGATCCGGCTGGGCCGGTCGCCACGGATGTGAACGCGAAGTTCGTCAGATCGACCGGGAGCGAGTTCGCCGGAAGAATGCCGGCCGGCTGTCCGTTCAATCCGTAGTCGATCACCTGGCCCCAGTTCGCTTGGTTCCCCGACCAGAGGTTGTAGGTGGCGTCGTATTGCACCTGGACCACCGGTCCTGAACGGCTCGCGACACCCCACCCGTCTGCATAGATTCTGAGGTCGACTGGGAACACCGTCTGGGCGCCGGGGATCCAACTGGTGTCAACTGTGCTGGCGACTGCGCTGTTCGCCAACGAGAAGTACAGGTTCATCTGCCCGGAGTGCCCACCTGGAACGTTGTTTCCAGCGCTCGGGGGAACGTCCATGTCTCCTTCGACGGAGATGACGAGATAGTCGTTCTCCCCCGCCGCGATCACCTTATGCACGGTGAAGAACTCACCCCGGTTGCTGGCCCAGACGGTTGCACCTGAAGCCGAGAATGTATTGATGTACTGCATGCTGCGATAAGACGGAACGCCATTGTCGTTCCGCCCGTCATAGTCGTAACCGACGCGGAGGAACTTACCGTCGACCCTTTGCATGGCTCCGGTCGTCGCATTGACGTAGCCGTGTGGGACCTTCAGAACGAACGAGGCGCGGAGCTCGTCGATTGCCGAGTCCATCTTGGAGTTGTTGGCGTGGAACTTCACTATCTGTGGGGCTGCAACGGGGGCAGCCTGCGCCGGCGGCGCTGCCGTCAGCGTGATGCCGAAGACCGAGATCGACGCCGCGACGACGACCGAACCGACGACCATCCGCAGGAACGACCATCGTCGGGTTTGCGGACGGGAGGAATGTCCTCGCAACACGGCACTGCTTTCTCGTCATACCCGTCGGTCTTGCGCAAGAGCTGACTACCCGACGGGTTCGGTTCGTGATTCTCGGAGCGGAGGATGGACGTCGATCACGCCGCGACGGCGTCATGCCGAGATGATCGCGCGAGCGGATGACCGGACTCGGGATGAGCTCCCTCGGTGACAGATCCTCCCAGCGCACAGGTGTGTCCTGATGACGACCGCGAGTTGTTTCATCCCACTTTTCAACCGCCCCATGCGGTGCTGGCTCCACGGAGGAACGGAGGTGGCGAAAGCACGTCCAGCCGTCGGGGCCGGCACTACGCTGGCCGACATTGGCTGCGGCTATCGAACACAAGCAAGGAAAGACCATGCTGCTCTCCGACCAGACCACCACCGCGCTCGACGCCCCAAGCGCGACCATCGGAACACACACCAACTCCTTCGTCGTGACGCACGGTGAAGCATGGGAGTGGCATCAGCACGATGTCGACGAGCTACTTTGGGGAAGTCGCGGGTCTCTCGTCGTCGAGACAGGGGCAGGCGTCCATGCCCTCCCAGGGCATTTCGGGCTCTGGATACCGGCCGGCGAAGCGCACCGAGTGACTGCCGCACCGGGAACCTCGTTCGCCTGCACCTTCCTCTCGCCGGACCTCGGCGATCCGCCTCGCTCGGGGGTCGGAGTTGTGTGCGTGCCCGCGGCAGCCAGCGCTCTCCTTGACGAGCTCGGTCGCGACGATCTCGCTGCCGAAACACGACGCCTGGCCGAGCTCTTGGTTCCGCGACTGCTTGAACCAGCCGAGATCATCCGTCTCCAACTCAGCTTGCCGGAGGACGATCGTGCTCGACGCGTGGCCGAAGCAGTCCGGCGCGACCCCGCAGACGCACGAACGCTCGGGGAATGGGGCACAGTCGTGGGTTCCAGCGAGCGCAATCTGTCGAGGCTGTTCCGCCGGGACACCGGGCTGAGCTTCCTGGAGTGGCGGACGCGAGCACGGATGCTCGCTGCACTCGAGCTCCTCGCCGCAGGGATACCTGTCGGTGCAGTCGGACGAAGAGTTGGGTACACGACTCCGAGCGCGTTCGTGCAGGCATTCCGACGCGAGTTCGGAACCACCCCGGGTCGTCTCGATTCGATCGCACGCGAATTCGTCGGGCAGCCGACATTCTTTGGCCGGTTGGCGACATGACCCTAGGAGAGGATCAGTGAGGTGCCCAAGTAAGGCACACCTAACCACTCGAAGAGAAGGTCTCCATGCCGCTCCTACGTCCTCGTCTCCTCGCTGCCTCAGCATGTATCGCTGCTACTGCATTCCTCTTGACGTCCTGCAGCTCCCCGTCCGACGTCTCGACCTCGCGCGACACGCTCACAGTGGACACCGACTTCGGTGAGGTGACAGTGCCCGTCGAGCCGAAGGCCGCACTCGGGTTCTACACGACCGATGTCGACATGTTGATCACGCTCGGATTCCCCCTGGCCAAGGAGCAGCCGCTCCGAGACGATTGGAGCGCGTTCCCCAGCTTCTTCCCCCAAGACGAACTGGCTGGCATCAAGGGGTTCCACAATTTCCCAGAGTTCAATCTGGAGAAGGTACTGGACGTCGAGCCCGACTTCATCCTCAACGGACTCGGTTACGAGACCGACTTGCACGACAAACTCACGCCGATCGCACCGACCTACACCTACAACGGATTCGATGGTGGCGATTGGCGCGACAAGTTCGACAAGATCGCCAGCGACCTCGGTCGAGCGAAACAAGCGGAGGCATGGCGAGACCAGTACGACGCTCGCGTGGCGGAAGTCAAAGCGCAGCTCGACGAGAATGGCGTCGCCCCCGTCGTCGCGGATGTGACGTTCTGGGGAGGCCAGGTGCAGATCAGCTGCTACAGCATCTCCTGCCTGGTATTCAAAGACCTCGGGTTGCAGATCAGCCCCCTCGCAGACGGCGATGGAGACGGCGAGCCGGACAGCACGGGCCGAGCGCTCAGTCCCGAGCAGGTCGGCGATCTGCGGGACATCGATCTCATTGTCACGACTGTCAATCAAGACGGATCCGACCTCATCACGAACAACGAAGCGGTCACTTCCAACCCACTTTGGGCGTCCCTGCCCTTCGTGATGAATGAACGAATCTACCCGTACAACCTCGAGATGGCCTACGGGTCCCCGAGCGGCCAGGACGCACTCCTCGAGGTGATCGGGCAGGCTCTTCTCAAATGAGTCGTGTCGTAACGCCGACTGTCAGCTGTAACGAGGGGCGCAACGCGGACCAGCCGGAGACGAACGCGACGGGGGCCATGTTCCCAGGAGACCGTCCGCAGATTCACCGCCGCATCCGAACGTCGGTCTTGACCGACGTGAACCGGGCCGACCCGCCGCACCGCGGGCGCGGCCCGATCTTCGCCGACGGAAGCTACGAAGCGGTTGAGCAGGGGCACGAAGCCGTCGTCGACGTCAATGGGCGCTGAGGTCGAACCCACGCTGCACTCGTCGGGCGCTTTCTCAGCGCGGACGTCGGCGGCGGCGGAACAGGAGCGAGCGGCTATCGGGGTTCCCACCGGTCGACGGCTCGTGGGATTCGCCATGATGCTGGGCGCGCTGGCGTTCTGTGTTGCGGTCAGTCTTGTACTCGGGTCCAAGGACCTGTCGATTGAGCAGATAGCCGGCGGACTCTCCGGCACGGACCCTGACGCAGCGACGATCATGTTCACTCTTCGCGGATCGCGCACCGTTCTCGGGATCATCGTCGGCGCCGCACTCGGGATGGCCGGAGCGTTGATGCAGGCGTTCACCCGGAACCCACTCGCGGATCCCGGCATCCTCGGAGTGAATGCCGGCGCAGCCTTCGCGGTGGCGGTCGGAGGCGCGGTGTTCGGCATCACGAGCCTGGCAGGCACCGTCTGGTTTGCCCTGTGTGGGGCTATGGTCACCACTGTCGCCGTCTGGGCAATCGGAGCGGCGGGTCGCGGTGGACCCGACGCCCTTCGAATCACACTCGCGGGGGTGGCCATCGGAGCTGTTCTCAGCGGATTCACGACAGGGATCACCCTGCTTTCGCCCGACGTGCTCGACCGGATGCGCGGATGGAACGCCGGAACCATCAGCAACACTCCGTTCGACCAGTTCAGGTGGTTGCTGCCGTTCCTCGCGTTCGGGTTCGTGCTCGCTCTCCTCGTCGCGAAGCCGTTGAACTCCCTGGCTCTCGGCGACGATCTCGCCCTTTCGCTGGGCGCCAGCGTCGTGCGCACCCGGGTACTGGCGGTCGTCGCCGCCACACTACTCTGTGCAGCGGCAACCGCGGCGGCGGGCCCGATCGCATTCGTCGGGCTCATGGTGCCGCATGCTGTGCGGTGGTTCACCGGGCCTGACCAACGTTGGATTCTTGCTGGCAGCGTCCTCACAGCACCTGTGCTCCTCCTGGCCAGCGACATCGGCGGGCGGCTCGTGCTTGCCAGCGGTGAGCTCCCGGTCGGGGTCGTCACCGCTTTCGTCGGCGGACCAGTCCTCATCGCCCTGGTGAGACGAACAGGAGCAAGCGCGCTGTGACGGACATCATCTCCTCCGACCGATCGCGCATTGATCGTGGCTATCGCTTCGGCGTGCTGCGAACCCGGGCGGGGCGCCTCAGCGTGATTGTCGGGATGCGTCGTGCGATCGCCACCTTCGTGCTCGTGGCTGCAGCGGCGGCTGTGGCGGTCGTGAGCCTCGGGTCAGGCGACTTCGTCGTGCCGATCCCGGACGTCATCGCCACAGTGCTCGGGGGCGGGACGCGCAAAACCCAACTCGTCGTGCTCGACTGGCGGATGCCGCGGGTTCTGCTTGCTCTCGCGCTCGGAGCTGCGCTCGGTGCCGCGGGGGCGATCTTTCAGTCACTGACACGGAACCCGCTGGGCAGTCCGGACATCATCGGCTTCGATTCGGGTGCCTATGCCGGCGCTCTCATGGTGATGACGACAGCAGGCACCGGCTATCTCGCCGTCGCCGCAGGCTCGCTCGCCGGAGGTCTCGCGACCGCGCTGCTCGTGTACGCGCTCGCCTACCGGCGGGGGTTCCACGGATTCCGCCTGATCATCGTGGGGATCGCGATATCCGCCATGCTTGCGTCGCTGAACACCTGGATCATCCTCAACGCGGACCTTGAGCTCGCACTGTCCGCAAGCGCATGGGGCAGTGGCTCGCTCAATACGGTCGCATGGGCCCAAGCGTTGCCCGCGACGGTCATCATCCTCGCGCTCGGAGTGGTTGCCGGACTTCTTTCACGAGGGATGCACACCCTCGAAGTCGGCGACGAAGCCTCGACCGCGCTGGGCCTCCGTGGTGGTCGCGTGCGCCTCGAGCTCGTCGTGGTCGGTGTCGGCTTCACTGCAACTGCTACCGCTACAGCCGGCCCGATCGCATTCGTCTCACTCGCTGCACCCCAACTCGCCCGGCGTCTGACGCGCTCCGCTGGCGTCTCTCTGTCCGCATCCGCAGCGATGGGAGCCTTGTTGTTGGTGTCCAGTGACTTCGTTGCACAGCGATTGTTTGCTCCCGCGCAGCTCCCAGCCGGCGTGATCACCGTGTGTCTCGGCGGCGCATATCTCATCTGGTTGCTGATCATGGAGGCGAAGAGGCGACCGTAGAGCTTCCGGGAGGGGAACGCCCAGCGTGTGTGGGCGGCGATGGAGCTCGCACAGGAGACACCACCTTGCTCCTCAACGAGCCGACGACGCCCTCGTCCACCGCGCGCCAATACGCCGGAGATCGACGCACGGTAGCAGCGGCCAACGCGACGACAGATGCCCTTGTTAGGTTTTGTGCGATTTGTTGCCGGTCCGAGGCGAGCCGTCGCATGGTTGTGGTCACCGATCCGGAGCATCGAACAGTAGTAGCACCCCACCCGGTGGCGGAACCTCCACGTGCACTTGGAAGATTCAGGCGACCGCGAAACTGATCGCAACACGGAATCTCGCTCGGTGAAGTGGCGGCGATCGCTGGTGGAGCGGAGGCGGCCATGATGCCGCGGTTCATCGCGGCCAGGGCGGTACGGATCGGTTGACGATCAAGAACCAAGACCACCGACAAGGAAGACAGTGGACATGAATCACCGAAGAAGCAGTACTCGCGTCGGAGCTATCATGGCGACGGCGCTCGCAATCGGGACGCTGAGCGCGTGTGCGAACGGCTCAACGACGAGTGACGACTCCGCGGCCTCTCGCGAATTCACCTACTGGTCGATGTTCAAGATGGGCGAACCCGGCCAGGTCGCGCTAGCGACGATCATCGACGAGTTCGAGAAGGACACGGGGATCACCGTTGACGCCCAGTGGGTAGGTCGTGACGTGCTCACCAAGCTGCAACCCACGCTGTCGACGTCACCCGCGGCTGATCTCATCGACCGCCCCCTCTGGGCTGTCGAATCCGTCATGGTGCCGAGCGGCACCGTCGCGGATCTGGAACCCGTGCTCGATATGGAGATTCCGGGAAGTGACGAGACCGTCCGCGACGTCATCCCCGAGACCTACCTCGAGGTCGCGCGATCAAAGGACGGGGCTCAGGTCGTCATCCCTTGGACGATGACCAGCTACGACATCTGGTACGACTCAGCTCGGTTCCCGGACCTGGTGAGCACGACTGACCTGACCTGGGACCGCTTCGTCGAAGTACTCGACGATTCGCGAACGCTGGGAGCTCCGTTGGCCCTGGACGCTGACATCCTCGGCTACAGCGCCTACTGGTACAACAATGCAGTGCTCCACACCATGGGTCCTGGTGCCATGAACAAGGCCGCCGGGGACAAGACCGGTAAGACCTGGGACGAGAGCGGGTACCGGGACGCGGCCGACCGGATCCAGCAGCTCGTCGCCGGAGGCTACTTCGCAGAGGGATACAACGCGAGCAAGTTCCCGGCCATCCAACAGAAGTGGGCGTCCGGGGAAGCGAACTTCATCCTCAACGGATCATGGCTCCCCGGCGAAGCCGCACCGAATGCCGCAGAGGGATTCGAGTTCGCAAGCATCCCGTTCCCCGCTGACGAGCCAGACTCGAAGTACGCGGCGACCACTGCGTACGGCTGGGTCATCCCTTCGAAGTCCACGAATCCCGGTCCAGCGGAACAGTTCATCGCCTACGCCTACGGCAAGGAGCGCGCACAGGCGTACGCCGATGAGACCTCGGTCATCTCAGCCCGAGCGGACGTGACGGAGTCGGCGGCCGTGGCGTCCGCGGCCGCGACGCTCGAAAACGCTGACAAGCTCGTTCTGGACGACGACGGCATCTCCCAGAGCTACGGCGGCGACTGGTCGACGAAGGTCTACCAACCGCTGGTGGCCCAGCTGCTCACCGGCGGGCTCGACGCCGAGAAGTTCATCGCCGAGATCAAGCAGCAGACGGTCTCCTACTGGGAACTCAATCAGTGACGAATCAGACTGATCAACGTGCAGTCCGGGGTGCCGCCACCATGTCGGCCCCCGGGCGGCCGGCCGGCCGCTCCGCGTCCGCGCGTCGTGGCTCGTTCGAACGATCTCGTCGACGTCTCTTCTGGCCGTTCGTTCTTCCGGCGCTCCTTCTCTTCGCCCTGCTGATGATCGTTCCACTGGTCGGGACATCGTGGATCAGCCTCCACAAGTGGCCGGGAACGGGTCCCATGGAATGGGTGGGCCTGAAGAACTTCGTCTATCTTTCCCGCGATCCAGCCTTCCTCAAGTCGTTCGCGAACTCGGGGTTGGTCGTGGTCGTCGCGGGCGCTGGAATCTTCGCGTGCAGTTTCGTCCTGCTCGCACTCCTGAAGGACATGGTCGGACGTGGACGCGCATTCGCAAGATCCGTGATCTTCTTCCCGGTGATCATTCCAGGGATCGTCCTGTCGATCGTTTGGGGATTCATGTTCCAGGCGGACGGGCTCGTCAACGAGGTACTCCACACGATCGGTGTCACGGACCCTCCAGCGTGGCTTGCAGCAGAGAACCGGTTCGGAGTCATCCTCCTCGGCATCGTCTGGTTCGGTGCCGGATTCTACGCGACGATTCTGCTAGCCGGCGCTGATCAGATACCGCCCTATCTGTACGAAGACTGCGCGTTGGCCGGGGCGAACATGTGGCAGCGGTTCAGATATGTGACCTTGCCCCTCTCGTGGGACATCATCTCCGTCTGTGCCGTCCTCTGGACCATCAATGCGCTCAAGACGTTCGAGTTCATCCTGGCGATCGCCGGGTCCTCGAGCGGACTCCCCGACCCCGGAACGTGGACGATAGCTCTCTACACCTACGCGTCCGTCCTCAACCCGGCAGGGGTACCCAGCTATGGTCTCGGGGCCGCAAGCTCGTTGGTCATGCTCGCGCTCATCGGCGTACTCGTCGTCCTCATCCGGCGCATCATGCGTCGAGAGAGCATCGAGTTGTCATGAGCGACTCGTCGTCGTTTTCGAAAGGATCTGATCGTGCCAACCGATGAGACGAGAAATCTCCTGGTTCCGCGCTCTCGCAGCAGAACGGCCCTGCGGAAGCCGTCGATTGCGAGCCCCCTTCAACGCGCTCTCAGCGGTCCGATCGTGGCCGTGATCGTCATTGCGAACGTCGCGTTACTCGCCTGGCTCCTGATGTCAGCTTTCAAGTCGAGTCGTGACATTCTGAATCAGCCTTGGTCGCTACCGACCGAGCTGAGGTGGGAGAACTTCGTGCTCGCCTGGACGACGGGCAACTTCAGCGTCGCCACAGCGAACTCGGTCGTCCTGACCGTGGGCACAGCGTTCTTCACGATCGTCCTGGCCGCGCCCGCCGCCTACGCGCTGAGTCGACTGGGGAACCGAGCAGCAAGCCCGTTGACGTCTCTGTTCGCCGTGTGCATCGGCATCCCGGCTCAAGCGATCTTCCTGCCGATCTTCGCAATGCTCGCTCCGGTTGGCCTGGTGAACAATCTGTTCGGGCTGCTACTCATCTACGTGGGCACATCACTTCCGTTCGCGGTGTTCTTCCTGACCGGATTCTTCCGAACGCTCCCACTCGAGCTCGAAGAAGCGGCGGCGCTGGACGGTGCAACGCCGGCGCGGACGTTTTGGCGGATCATGCTTCCGCTGGCCCGCCCGGGAATCATCACACTGGTCGTACTGAACGTCATCGGCCACTGGGGAGAAACCTTCTTCGCACTGGTCTTCCTGCAGTCGCAGGAGCTCCAGACGCTTCCACTCGCATTGCTCGGCTACTTGCAACAGATGCAGTACAACGGAATGAACTGGGGCGGCATGTTCGCCGGAATCGCCGTCACGGTCGTTCCGATCCTGGTGATGTACCTCTGGGTCGGGCGCCGGATCATCGAGGGGATGACGCTCGGAGCGACCAAATGAGGCTGGCTTGAACGGGCGGGGCGCGGAACGCAGTCGATTCCGTGCCCCGCCCGTGTTCCATGGGACGCTATTCGCTTCCAGTCATCAAGAGAAGTGCCGACGAAGCAGCACTCCCTCAGCCGCCGCGCAGCCCATACGGTTGGCACCGCAGTCGCTCACGTCAGCCGCTCACGTCCCGCAGTGCAGTCCGTGTGTCAGGGACATCCGACGCGCGTGCGGCGACCGCACCGTTGGGATGTTCTTCGTTCTTCGCCGGCAGCTCCAGACGGATCGCCGCCAGATTGAGCGAGTCGATGGTCCACTTCGAATCCTTGATCCGGAGACCGCGTATCTTCAGGGTGTATCGGCCGGCCTCGGGCACCTCGACTGTTCCGATCTCACTTCGCACCATCTGCCAGAAGAACAGCACCGGACTGAATTCCCGACCGTCGTCGGTGACGACAAAAGCGCGAGTGTGAACCTCACCACTGGGGGTCGCCCATTCCAGACGTCCGGTGAGCCCCGCACCGTCCCAGCGCGGCTTCGCGTGTCCGGAGGTTTCCTTACTCAGCGCGACGACCCGGTAGTCGCCGGGATCGACAACGTCGACGTCCCACGCGATACCACCTGGAATGGACCTGGCCGATCCCACGTCGAGTCTGATCGATTCGGCAGAGGATTGCGCGGGAACGGGGTCGATGTCCGGCGCCGAGCCGAATGTGAGCTTGACCAGTCTGGGAAGATCGTCGCTCGGGGCGGGTACCTCCGTGATGAACGAGGATCCCAAGAGCGCCGGGGCCACGCGCGACAGTGGCAACGCACGCTCACAACCCGTCGGTTCGATGAACGACACTCCGAGCGGCTGCGTCCGAAGTCCCGGCAAAGCAAGGCGGACGAGAGACGGATCGGTGATATGGACATACAGCGATGTTCCTGCTGAGGTGACGTAGCCCCAGTCGAAACCCGACGGGAACGGCGACCCACTAGCTCCGTGGATGGCAGGCGATGCACGACGCATCCAACGGCTGATCTCTCGAAACTGTTCGCTGGCCCGAGCCGGAATGCTGCCAGCGCCGTCGGGTCCGAAGTTCAGGAGCAGGTTGCCGCCCCGGCTCACGGTGAAGGCGATGGTCTCGCACAGACTGGCGGAAGTCTTCCAACGGCTCTCGCTTGCGACAAATCCCCACGAGTCGTTCGTGGTCGCGGCCGTCTCCCACGCTGACCTCGGCAGAACCGTATTGAAGTAGTTGTCATCCATTGATTCGTAGTCTGCAACGCCGCCGACACCGACGCGACTGTTGATGACCGCTGTCGGCTGGAGCTCACGGACGATTCTCGCAGCCTCGGCAGCTTGGTGCGGGGCGATACCTGCGGGCATGTCGAACCACACGGACGCGATTTCGCCGTATTCGGTGAGAAGCTCCGTGAGCTGTGGCATCGCTTTCGACCGCCAATATCGCTCGAAAACTCCGTCTCCGGAAGTCGTATCCCAGTCATTGCTTCGCGGCCCGACAGCATCCGGGTCGGCCCAGTCGATGACATGCGAGTAGTAGATCCCGAGGGCGACACCGTGCTTCCGGCAGGCGGCGGCGAGCTCAGCCAGTGGATCACGCCGGAATCGCGTGGCGTCGACGATGTTGAACGAGCTCGCTCGCGACCGATACATGGCGAAACCATCGTGATGCTTTGCGGTGAAGACGAGATATCTGGCTCCCGCACGAGCTGCCATCAGTACCCACTCATCCGCATCGAACCGAACCGGGTTGAATTCGGCGGCAAGCCTGCGGTACTCGTCGCGTGGAATCCGCGCCGTCGACTGAATCCACTCGGCCAGCCCCGGGATGTCTTGTCCGGCGTACTGCCCTCCGAACAGAGATGAGACTCCCCAGTGCACGAACGCTCCGACACGCCAGGACTCCCATCTCCGTCGCCGGTCTTGGTCGGCAGGCGTGTCACCGATCGTGGGGAGGTCGCCGTGCAGCCCTTCTCCGGCGGGTGTGGCGGTATCTACAGGCAACACGGTTCTCCTTCGCGCCGGACGCCGGCTCGGTGTGTTTCGCGCCCAGTCGTGCTGGATGTAT
Organism: Plantibacter sp. M259; assembly: GCF_006065115.1. NCBI lineage: Bacteria > Bacillati > Actinomycetota > Actinomycetes > Micrococcales > Microbacteriaceae > Plantibacter > Plantibacter sp. M259. Next base: position 788,193 of record NZ_CP040750.1, read on the forward strand.
GTGTAGCACCTGGACTGTCCGAGCGGACATGTCCTGTGCGTTACTGTTCACTTCGCCCGCCACCTCGCCCCTGAGTTCGTCCGATGGTGAGGAACCAGGCCGCATCGCCAACGCGAAGTTAAGCGCTTGCGCGAGTGTTCACCTTTGTGCAGTGCACCACCTCGCGTGTTCCTCGCTGCTAGCGTCTGACCGTCCTCGCAGATGGCGGAGCGACCTCCATTGGCGAAGGCGGCCGATCGGTCGACTGCCGCAACCGCATGACCTGGAAGGCGTTCGATGATGAACCTCCGAGTAGTCGCAGCTGTGTTCCTGTCGTCCATCTTGGGTGCAGCGTCTCTCACCACGGGCGCCTCGGCCGCCGTGACGCCCGACCAGGGTGTGGTTTCGGGCGATTGGGTGGACCACGACTTCACCACGCGGGACCTCCAGCCCTTGGACGGTCACGTCGATGTGGACACGAAGCTCATGGGGCGGGTGTCGATCACGCCTGGCGCGAACAATGCCGGAACGGTCTCGGACGCGCGCGGGAACGTGTTCATGATCGAGGCCATCACGGAGGCGGTGAACGCCTATCGGGGGAGTATCAGCCGTTCGGTTCGCACCGGCATCGAAACACGAGTGAAGTTCTCGAGCACGGATTCGACTCGAACCCTCTTCGAGATGAAGAGCATGACACCACCCGCTGGGAAGGGCACGTGGCCCTCGCTGTTGCGGTTCGACGCCCAAGGGAAGATCAAGGATTGGAAGGGAGCGGTCGTCGGTGTCTACGCCGCGGACCGGTGGTATGACATTTCGATCGACATCGACTCGCCCGATCACCGGTACAGTGTCTGGCTGGACGGCTCGCCGCTGATCACCGACCTCGATCTCGGTAACTTCTCGGGGATACTGCAGAGCAAGATCATCCAGGGGACGAATCCGACCAAGTCGAGCACAACGACCTCCTTCGAATTTTTGCGCGCTGGAACGATCAATCCCCGGGTGCAGGCGATATCAGTGGCTCCGGGCACGGTCGAAACGGGAAAGGTCCACTACCCCTCCGCAACGGTGACTCCCGGAGATGCAGCCGTCTCGGGGTTTTCCTTCGCTTCGTCAGACGAGAGCGTCGCCCGGCCGTTCGGTGCAGCGATCCTCGGTCGAAACGTCGGGTCCGCGACGATCACCGCTACAGAAATCCGCTCGGGCGCGACCAGCTCGTTCGAGCTGTCGGTCACCGATTCGACCCAGCCGTGGTCAGCAGCCTCGATTCGTGACGCAGATCTCGCCTCGGCACTCATGGCCGGCGTGCGGGCTCAACGAACTTGGACCACGGATCAGATACTGGCCAAGTATCCCCTGGTTCAGACCTATATGGCCATGGACGAAGCAGATTTCGTCAGGGCCGTCGAAGCTGACTCGGCTCGGATCATGGTGCTCAATACGCCATCGAACTTCAGCTTGTACGCTCGGTTGTTCACGAGACTCTTCGAGACCACCGGAGACGAGTCGTACGCGAAACGTTCACTCTTGATCATGTACACGTTTGCGCTCGAATACCCGCGCATCGTGGGGCTGGGAGACTATGGTGGGCCGACCGCTTCGGCGGCCCAGCCGGATATGACCTGGGCATTCGGAGCCATGTTCGACATGGACGTATGGGGGCTGCTCGAGCCCACCGTCTCCGGTGATGATTTGAAGCTCCTGATCCAAGAAGTCATCGTCCGAGGGTCAGCCTATGTGGCCACCGATGCGGTGCTCTCCCGCGCTCGCATGGACAATCGAGACCCGTATAGCGCACGTCCTGCATCCGTGGCAGCGCTCCTCCTCAACGACCCGATACTCATGCGGCGCGTGATCGATGTCTACGACCGTCTCCTGAGCCCGGAGCACTATTACGGAGATGGACTTTGGCACGAAGAGACATCTGCCTACAGCGACCAGGTGGCAGGAAATGTGGCGACGACGATCGATGTGATCAAGTCGTACATCGATCCCGCCGGCTTCACAGACAGTCGGCTCGGCATCGTGCTCGACAACACCGACCTGACCGCCAGGTGGCCGCTGTTGACGAAGACGCGGAACGCTGCGACGGAGCAGCTCATCTACCCGGACGGCACTCCGATCCCATTCAACGATTCCGACGGCAAAGTCGGGAACCCGACGCCATTGCCAATCGTCTCGAAGGGTCTCAAGAACATCGAGATGGGTGACACCGGTTACTACGCACTCTTCCAAGGAGATGAGACGGAAGCCACCCACGTCGGCTTGTACGCACCGAAGACCAACCGGTGGGGTTCCGGGCACCATCAGTTCAATTTCAACAGGATCGACCTCTGGGGCGCGGGCGTCGAGCTGCTCCCCTACAGCGGATACGTCCGCAACACGAGTTACTCCGACGGCAGCGGTCGGAATCTGCGATATCCGTCCATGAGTCCGATCTGGGGGAACTCGCCTTGGGTATGGCGTGCTGACGGTGCGAACCAGACACCGAGCGAGGAATGGGTTCGTCCGGCGGTGCTCGCCTACGACGACGGCAGCGGAAACGACAAGCAGGTGCAGCTCGTCGAGACATCCGTCGCCGGGGTTCCAGGGAAGGGCTCCGAAGTGAATCGACGGCTGGAGCTCATGGTCAACCTCGGCGGCAATCGAAACTACACGTTCGATCTCAGCCGGCTCAAGGGTGGCCAGGCCCATGAGATCTATCAGCGCGGCGCTGAACTCGAGCCGATGTCAGAGCAGACGAACAACATCGACCTGGCTCAGACAGGCCAACCGGACCTCGCAGCCCACCTTGCAAACATCGGCAAGCCGGCAGGCTATCCGCTTCACCGAAACTGGCTGCTCAATCCGCGGGAAGGCAGCGGCGCGAGCCCCTACGACTTCACCTGGACGGGTGCTGAATCCGGTGCCTCCCTCCGTACCTTCATGAACGGCGTTCCGGGGTCAGAGGTGTTCATGTCACAGATCCCACGCACTCGGGTGATCACGACCAAGTCTCAAGAGACGACCTTGACGGCGCCCCATGTGACCCGTCGCACGATCCTCGCTTCTCCAGACCAGGCCACGCAGTACGGAGCAGTCTATGAAGCCACCGTCGATGGCCAGAAAGGTCTGGTAAGCGGCGTCGAGTGGTTACTGCCCACTGATGGAGATGACATGACCACCATCGCCAAGGTTCGGAGCGGAGAGTTCGTCGACACCGTCTACATCAGCGATGACACCGACGAGCGCGTCGTCGATGGGATCACCTTCTCCGGCAGCGTGGCGTTCGTCCGAACCGACGCACTTTCAGGCCGAATCCTGTCGACCTACGTTTCTGGCGACGGCATGATCCAAGCCCCCGAATCCGCGCCAGTGGCCTCCGGCACGGAGCAGCTGCGCATCATCGGGGCGACCACCTCGACAACGAACACCGGGCTCGACCCCGATCGACAGCGCAAGGACACCGTCACCTTGGAAGGAACGTTCACAGACCCGAGTGCGGTGGTCGGCCAGCGTCTGCTCACGCGGTTCGGTGACGGGTCCGGTTTCTCGATGCACGTGAACGGGATCGAGGAGGTGGCGGGGAACACCGTCCTGACAGTTGAATCGTTCACCCCATTCACGGTCACGGACAGCGGTATCGAGACCGTGTTCTATCCCCGGGTGTCCATCGCAGGAGACGCCTACGCGATCGTCAACCACTCGTCACGAAGAGCGGGAGATCCCCTGTCTGCAGACGACGCCGCGGAGAACCGTGAGAGGACCGAACCGGTAGCCGCGTCTCCGTGCGCGTTGCCGTTCTTCCCAACCGACAAGAACCAATCGCGAGAGCACGAGCCCACTCAGCGGAGCCCCAAATGGCACACGAACGCGCTCGGCTACGTGGTCGGTGGGTCGTCTGATTCGCCGCGGCGCAAGGGATCTCTGCGCTTCCATCAAGCCCCGCTTGTTGGTAGCTGACAACAACTGGAACACTGTGCTCATGCTCCGATCGGAGAGACAGAAGTCGATCCTGCGAGAGATCGATCGCCGCGGCGCGGTGGCGGTGACCGATTTCGCCGCGCGCCTCGGTGTTTCGGGGATGACCGTCCGTCGCGACCTTCTCGATCTCGAGCAGGCCGGCCTGATCGTGCGCGTCCACGGCGGCGCCGTGAAACGACACGCGCAGACACACCCGCGGCAGAGCGATTCCGCATTGACGCTCGGCCTGATCGTGCCCTCGGCGACCTATTACTTCCCCGGATTCATCAACGGCGCGAAAGCCGCTGCGGCGGAACAACATGTCCGGTTGGTCCTCGGCGTGACGGATTACGACAAGGACGTGGAACGGCATCAGGTTTCCCGGCTGTGCCAACTCGGTGTCGACGGCCTCATCGTCACTCCGAGCGGAGCGCCAGGAGCCGCCGATGGCGGCGACGAAGCGAACTACCACCTGCTCGCTCAGTCGGGGCTGCCCGTGGTGATCATGGAGCGCGCACTTGACGACAAGACAGCTGCGCTGAACCTCGGAGGCGTGCGAACGGACCATGCACACGGTTCCCGGTCCGCCGTTCGTCATCTCGTCGAACTCGGGCGGAAGAGGATTGCGCTGATCGCGCCCCCGCGGGGGAGCACTTCAGATCCCGTGCACGCGGGATACCGGGCTGCAATCGCAGCATTGTTGCCGGATTCTCCCCACCTGGAATTCGACCTGCAGGGAACCGTTGGCACCACCGAGCAGCGACGCTCATACGAGTGCATCTTCGACACCTGCGTGGCCGCTGGAGTCGATGCCATGCTCGTGCTTCCCGACGCTGTCGCCATCGCCCTCGCGGATCGCGCCTTGGACGCTGGAATAGCTATTCCGAAAGACCTGTCGATCGTCGCGTACGACGACGAAATCGCGTCAATGGCGGCGATGCCCTTGACCGCGGTATCGCCACCCAAGTTCGATGTCGGAGCAATTGCGGTTCGCACATGCATCGATTTGATCGTCCAGAAAGACAGCATCGGACGTCTCCCTCCCGAAGCGCGCGTGCTCTTGCTACCGACCCTGATCGTCCGCGCGTCGTCCGCGTCGACTAGAGGCACGTGACGCCACATTATGTGTGATTCTGTGCGATCTCGTGCAAATCGAACCGGACAGTGTGCAGACTGAAGCACCATCAGGCGCACGAGCAGGCAGCCTCGACAGAGTCGTAGTCCAATCGCCCGTGTGAAACAGGAGAGGCTCGCAGGTCTCCACAAAAACGTGCTGACACACACTCGATGCCGCCTCCTTCTGCAACAACGCCCCGTCCTCTCAACTACGAAAGAGCACCTTCATGTCTTCCGCAGCGCCGACATCGACGACGCACACCCGAACGGATCTCGCCCTCAACGTCGCGCTCGCGACCGTCCGCCGAAACGTTCCCCTCTTCCGCGGGATATACCCCGCCGACACCACCTCGGCCGGACGCTATCCCCGGCGCCCGGCGGCGACAGGCATCGAGGAGGGCGGGAACTCCGGTTGGACCACGAGCTTCTGGCCTGGAATGCAGTGGCTCGCCTGGGAGGCCACGGATGACGCGGTGTTCCGCGATTCGGCCCATGCCTACACGGTCGACTTCGTCCGTCGGGTTCGCGCAGTCGAAGATCTCGATATGCATGACATCGGCTTTCTGTACAGCCTGTCAACCGTCGCCGACTGGCGACTCACCGGCGATCTCGTCGCCCGGGATGCGTCGCTCCAAGCCGCCGCACTGCTGATGCGCCGTTTCCTGGAGCCCGCTGGGATCATTCAGGCATGGGGCGATCTCCAGGATCCTGCGCAACGGGGGCGTACGATCATCGACAGCTTGATGAACCTCCCGCTCCTCACCTGGGCGGCTGGTGAGACGGGCGACACCCGATTCTCCGATGCTGTCCAACGTCACACCGCACAGCTCCGCGAACACATCATCCGCGAGAACGACTCCACGTTCCACACCTATCAGTGGGACACCGTGACCGGCGTGGCCGCGGGGGGCACGACTGCGCAAGGGGCGCACGATCAGTCTTGTTGGGCGCGTGGCCAAGCCTGGGGTATCTACGGCTTCGCGCTCAATCACCGTGCAACCGGCGACCCACGGGACCTCGCGGCGGCGTGGCGTTGCGCGGAGTATTTCCTCGCCCACCTGCCCACCGATTTGGTGCCCTACTGGGATCTGGACTTCGGAGAGAACGACGGCGCGCCGCGCGACAGCTCAGCAAGCGCAATCGCGATCTGCGGCCTGCTCGAGCTGGCACGCGCCGGCACCGATTCGGTTCGTTCCGCCCGAGCCGATGAGGCCGCACGCGAGCTGCTCGATGCGCTCATCGAGCACTGCACACCAGCGACAGCGGAAGACGCTGACGCCCTGCTACTTCATGGCGTTTACAGCTTCCCGGAGGGTATCGGCATCGACGAGGGAACGCTCTGGGGGGACTATTTCTACCTCGAGGCTCTCGTACGAGTTGCCCGGCCGGATTGGACGACGTACTGGTGAGCGACCGCGAGAACACCGTCATGGATCGGTTCCGCCTCGATGGAAAGGTGGCACTGGTGACAGGAGCCAGTCGAGGCCTCGGACAAGGGGCGGCCGTCGCCCTTGCCCAGGCCGGCGCCGATGTCGCCCTCCTTGATCGCGGCGATGCGTCCGAGACCGCGCGGCTCATCGCCAAGACCGGCCGACGAGTCCTCCGCGTTCAACGGGACCTCGCTACTGCGACTCCGGGCCAGCTGTCGGAAGCCGTGGACATCGTCCGCGAGGAGCTCGGAGGACTCGACATCCTCATCAACAATGCCGGAACCATCCGCCGTGCCGACGCATTGCAGTACGGGCAAACGGATTGGGACGAGGTGCTGGCCGTGAACCTCGACTCAGCCTTTCATCTGGCTCAATCGGCTGGACGACATCTGATCTCACAGGGCAGCGGGCGAATCATCAACGTGGCCTCGATGCTGTCTTTCCAAGGCGGGATCAGAGTCCCTGCATACGCCGCCTCCAAGCACGCGCTCGTCGGACTCACCCGAGCGCTCGCGAACGAGTGGGCCACCTCCGGCGTGACGGTCAACGCCGTCGCGCCTGGATACATGGCCACCGACAACACCGCGGAACTCCGAGCTGACGCCGAACGGGACCGGTCCATCCTGGCCCGCATTCCCGCTGGCCGATGGGGCACACCCGCTGACGTGCAGGGCGCATTCGTCTTCCTGGCATCCGATGCGTCCGCGTACGTCAACGGAGCCGTGTTGCCCGTCGACGGCGGATGGCTCGTCCGCTGAGCCCCCTTCCTTCATTCGATTCAGGAGTTCACACACATGGAACAGAGATACGCAACCAACCCGGGTCAGATTCCGAGTTTCACCACGAAGGATCTCCGCGAGCGATACCTCGTTGATGAGATGTTCGTCCCGGGTGCGATCAGGCTCACCTACACGCACCACGATCGCATCGTCTTGGGCGGCGTCGAGCCCGCGGGGAAGGTCATCGAGCTCCCCGGATACCCGGAGATCCGCAGTGAGTACTTCCTCGAACACCGAGAACTCGGCATCATCAACGTCGGCGGAACAGGAACGGTAACCGCCGACGGCGAGCTGTTCACGCTGACGAAGGGGGCTTGTCTCTATCTCGGACGGGGCACTCGCGAAATCATCTTCGCCGATGCGGAGGGAAGTGCACAGTTCTACCTCTTCTCCGCACCGGCGCACATTGCTTATCCGACAGTGCACATCGCTGCGGGCGAGGGCACCGTTCGCGAACTCGGCGACCAGCTGACCTCCAACCGACGCACGCTCCATCAGTACATCCACGAGGGCGGCGTCCAGAGCTGTCAGATAGTCATGGGAGTCACCGAACTTCACCCAGGCTCGATGTGGAACACCATGCCGGCCCACACGCACGATCGTCGCAGTGAATGCTACCTGTACTTCGACGTTCCAGAGGAGGCCCGCGTCGTACACTTTCTCGGCGAACGTTCGGAGACCCGGCACGTCGTCGTCGCCGATCGCCAAGCGGTCATCTCACCGAGTTGGTCGCTGCACTCGGGTGTCGGCACGTCTGCATACTCCTTCGTCTGGGCGATGGCAGGCGAGAATCAAGCATTCGATGACATGGATGCGGCTCCCGTCACGACACTCGAGTGAGCTGCTGACGCGAAGGGCAACAGACGTTAGAAAGAACCACCGATCTGATCTGTTTGCGTCCGCGGCTCCGAGCCAGCGTTCGATGCCGCGGCGCCGTCGAACACCAGCTCGAATCACTCGTCACAACCTCGTTCCCCGCGTTCGTCGCGGAACTCACGTCAGAGAACGAGCCTGTGCAACGATGGCCGCGCGTCGAGACTGACGGGTTGACCCGGGAACGATCAGCGTGGCCAGATGCGGCAGGCATCCGTCTATGACGGCGAGAGCCACGACGCTCAACAGCGTCTGCGCCGCATACTCGTCACTGCGTTCCGGCAGGGCGTTGGAGAGCGCGGCGACGAGTTCCGCGCATCCGCGCGCCCGCTGCAGTGCCGATACAGGCTGATCCAGCTCAAGGCTCTCCCAGGCCAGAAGGCGTGCAATGTGGGGACGCACCGAGGTGCGATCGTACAGTCGCCCTGCGAGATCGCCCAGCGCGTCAGCTTGTTGACCAGTGATCTCGACGCCATCCATCAGGCCGTCGACCTCGGCCTCGAGCACGGCCCCGAAAAGACCGGCTTTGTCTCCGAAGTACTGGTAGATACGCTCCTTATTGACACCGGCGTCTTTGGCTATCGCGTCGACACGGGCACCGGCCAACCCGGCCGCAGTGAAATGCGTCGTCGCGGCAAGAAGCAGCTTGCGTCGTGTCTCATCCGTGTCCCACGCCATGCGTCCAAGAGTAGTCCAACCAGACGGTTGCATTGATGCTGCATCCGAGATGACACCGTACGAAGCCGCTCGACGATGCCCCGGACACACGGGGTACTGCGCAGGGCGAAGCGAAGTCTGATGAGGGCGGCCTGGTGATCGACGCGTCACTCTCCTCGCATACGAGTTCCACACCGCCGTGTCGCAACGAGGGCTCCCCCGAACACCAGCAGCAGTCCAGTGGACACGAGGACCGCGGGCGAGACGGAGAAGCCCGTTCGCGAAAGCGTGCCGCTGCGAACAGTCGTCTGGGATTCACCGAGGTCAATCCGCAGCGGCCTGAACTCGACCCGAAGAGACGCCCCACCCTCGGCTCGGGGCAGTGCGACGTTCGCAGTTCCCTCCACGACGATTGCTCGACCGAGTAGTTCGGCTCCCCGGTAGACGGATGCAACCCCCCAGGGACTGGCACCCCGGCATCAGGGGAGATGTCGGTCTGGTCGACCGCTGCGCTCAATCGCAGTGTCGAGCCGTCGATGACGGCAGACATCTCGGTACGACGAGGGCGGACATCGACGACGGTCGACACCGAAGTGGCGGATTCCACGCCTGGATCGCCAACAAATCGAGCTGTGAGCTCGAGACGCCCCGGTGGCAGCGCGGCGATCGGGACCGACCAAGCTGCCGCGATCCCGGGCCTCGTCGGCGCCTCGTCCGCGTCCGACAGTTCCAGGAGAAGATCGTTGCCACGGTACAAGGCAACTTCGCCCGTGACGGGGGCTGACGTACCATCACTGCTCAGTTCCACCAGGACTGCCCCTGCTGAATCGGCTATTGGCGTCACGCTCGCGGCGGTCAGAGTGAGTTGTGTGTCCCGGAGGGCGTAGTCCCCCTCCACGGAGACGCCGCCGGGATCCTTCCAACGGTCCGGATCCCCCTGGAACAGTGCCGTCACGAGATTGCTCTCCTGATCCAGACTGATGTCCGCGAGGACCGCATTGCCGTCCTCCATCCGAGCTGTGCCCAAGAACCTGCCGTCGTCGAAGAAGGACACCTCACCGGTGACCGGGGTGGTCGTCTCGCGAGAAGATCCGGTGGCGCGGAGATCGACCGCTCCTCCCGGAAGGGCTGCATCGATGTCGGCAACCGTGAGCGCGAGAGCGAACTCCTCGGGCAACACCGTCAGTGTCCGTTGTTCGGCTGCAGCCCAGGCGAGCGAACCCTCCCCTGTCCCGTCGGCTGGGTCCGAGTAGACAGCGTCGATCCGGTAGGTCGCACTTATCGGAGCTGGTAGCTCGAGGGTGGCTCGACCGCTGACCGGCGTCGCGCTGCCGATCGGTGATCCGTTGAGCATGAAATCGACAATTCCTTCGTTTGTCGGCACACGACCGTGTTCGACATCGACGGCGAGCGTCACGCGGGATCCTGGTGAGACACTCTTCCAGTCCCCTGCCCAGCGCACTTCGGGCTCGGCGTCGGCATCGGTGTTCGTACGATTCCCGGCGCTCGATGCGGCGTCCTGCACCGATGGCGCGTGTTCCTCCGCCTGGGCCGCCGCGAGGGGCGTGGGCTGAGCAAGCGGTCGGCCCGGCATTTCAGAAAGGGTCGCGACTGGACAGCCGTCGTATACGGACAACCGGGACCAGGCCTTCTGCGCGAAATCGGCCGGGTTGTACTGATAGGGCATCGAGAGGGTGGGGGCGTGCCATGGGTCACCTGCAAACGATGCCGTGATCTCCTGGGCTGGCTGATCGGTGACGTTCAGACGAACACACCAGACGTTCGGACCGAGACGTCCAGCGGTCGCCTCACCCGATGGCTGAGGCGTATCGGTTCCCCAGCCGCGCGATGCGAAGCCTATTCGGGGCAGATCAACGTCGACGCCTGCGGCCGCCCATGACGTCAAGCGCACGACGAGCGAGTGTGTGCCATCCGCACCCAGGGCCGGCTCGAAGAGGAAACGTGACGACGAGCGGGCCGGTACGACTTCTGTGGTGCTCGTGGACGGCCGATGCAGGCCTGGGTCGTCAGGGGTGAACTCGACTCGCACGGCCACCGGCGACCCGGGTAGTAACTCTTGCGCGAGGTCGAGCGCGAACCTCCCCGAGGCCGCAGGCCGGACTTCCGCTCGCTTGCGATCTCCCAGGTAGACGGCGACGGTACCCGCATCGAGTTCCACGTGGGTGCGCATGTCGCCTGTAGCCGGTTTCCTGATCGTCTGCTGCACTTGCCCCTGAGCACACCGCCATCGGCGTCGCGGATGATGACCTGAGTGTCCCGAAGTTGCTTCCACCTGAGCGTGACGAACGCGGGTCCGGTGTTCGGGGTGATGGCCGGCAACGAGCACGGGTTACCGCACGAGTGAAAAGCCAGATGGCTCGTTCCCGCCCCTCCTCCGGTCGCAGGAACGAGCGATGGAAGGTTGCCGTAGAGGTTCTTCCGATTGCCCTGTGTCCACTCGGAAGCGGTCTGAGCTGAGCCGCCGACTCCGGAGTTGAGTCCGCCTCCACCTCCTCCACCTCCGGTGAGGTGCGAGTACCAGGAAGTACCCGAAGCCTCTCCAGCCTTCGCCTGCATTCCGCTCCTGCAGGCGTCCCGCACCGTGCTGGGACCCCCGGAGCTCCACACGAGGCTGTCCTCGCCGCGCACAGGAGGAGTCAGGTCGAGAGAATCGGTGAACAGCCCGCTTCGGGTTTGCCTTCCCGATGATCCTCCGCCACCTCCGGCGACGGCGATGACGTTTCGCGGGCTCTGAGCACACACGTCGCTGTCCGTCCGCTGCACGAGCATCGTCGCGTTGCCGCCCGCGGTGCCCGACTCCTCCATGCTCCCGCCCACACCACCCGGGGCGGCGTCCAGCGCGGAAAATGTTCCATCGGTGCCCGCGCCGAACAGCACATCAAGGACCGTGCCCGGCCTCAGGGAGCGAGTCCGGAACGTGAACGTCGCACCTGCACCGCCCGCGGACCCTCGGCCGGGGGCGCCCGCGATCGTCACCTCAACGCCGTCGACGGTTTCCGGCACGGTCCAGCTGCGGTCGATCCACCGTGGGTCCAGGGTGAGTTCGAACGAGTCAGCGCCTGACGATGCCGCTGCTGACGCAGTCTGAGCGGCCGTCGCGCGAGATGGAACCGCTGGACTAGCAACGAGACTGCCCACCAGTGCCGCGATCCCAACAAGAACAACCGTTCGAGCTGCACGTGCCATAGACACCCCCTTGATCGAACGCTGAATGAGCCGTTCCGGCCCAGGATCCGACCGTAGGCTCAGCCAAGCTTCGTCGACCAGGACAAACCCCACACCTCCAGCGTCGGACGCGAGGAATCACTTGCTCCAGATTCAGATGTCGCCCGCGAGGACGAAGGACCGCTCATGCGACCGTCGTCCGACCAGGTGGTAACACGCGTCCGTCGATTCCCACACGAGGACGCGACAACCAGCATGGCGACAGGATTCGTCCGAGTCCATGCACGCCGCGGGGGTTCGCTGAGCCGCACCAAGGTGGGCATCCAGCGAAAGGAATAGTTGTTGTCCCTCAAAGATGTTGCGAGGAGCGCTCTTCTCGTCATGACGACCGGTGCAGTCGTGCTCGGCACAGGCACAGTGTCGACCGCGGCAGAACCCGTCACACCCGACCTGCCATACAATGTGGTTCAGCTCGGTGATTCCTACTCGGCAGGGAATGGAGCCGGCCGCTACTGGGGTGATCCGGAGGCGCGGTTGAGTCACAACAACTACGCCGAGGTCTACACGGACTGGCTCAACACTCAGCCGCAGATCAACGCGCGCTACTCGAGCTATGCGCACAGCGGGGCGGAGACCTCGGACATGCTCGACAAACAGATCCCGCGCGTCGACAGCGAAGCCGATCTCGTCATGTTCACGATCGGTGGCAACGACGTCGGGTTCCAGGACATCATCAAGTACTGCTTCGCCCTCGGATACCGGTCTGCTGGGGATTGCCGCGCAAAGGTGGACTCCGCACGCGCAGCAATACCCGCCGTCGAAGAGCAGCTCACCGTGATCCTGCAGCGGCTCTCGGAGCGTATGAAGCCGAATGCGGAGATCATGCTGGTCGGATACCCGCAGCTGAGCACCGCCGCTCCGCACAATCTCTGCGACTACGTCGTGCTCTGCTGGGGGGGCTACTCGTATGACGCCTCGAAGGGAGTCCGCCAACTGGGATCGGCCGCCGCAGACATGCAGCAGCGGGTCGTCGACGCATGGAACCGGACCAACCCGTCGAACCCGGTCATCTACGCTTCCGGGGTCGCTCGCGCATTCGAGGGGCACGAGCCGGAGCCTGACACGATGCTGCGAAACAACTACCAGTGGATCAACGGCTTGCTCGCGAAGGAGACACGGGTCGTGCATCCCAGCGGCCGAACGGACTACAGCGCCAGCACCGACAAGATGAACTGGTACCACCCCGGGATTGTCGGTCACGCCCAAGTGGCGAGCGTCATTCAGACCCAGATCGGGCTGACGCCTCGAGCCCGAGCGATCCAGGCGAGTAACGCCGGGGCTCCTGCTCTCCGCGCACCGTCGGGGATCGCTCGCAGTGTCGCAACGCAACTGGCAAGTCTTGGCTCTGCGCCGAGTGCTGTCGCCGAGGACGGGAGCCCATCAGCTTGGTTGCTCGGACCCCACGTCCAGGCGATGGGGACCACCATCCGGTTGGACGCCCGCGGGAGTGTTGCGGGAGATGACGTCATCGCTTCCTACGAGTGGGACATCGACGGCGATGACATCGTCGATCGCACCACCGCAGAACCGGTGGCTGAGTTCCGATTCGACTCGCTCTACGAAGGAGCGGTTTCGGTGCGGGCGACACAAGCCAACGGGAAGTCCTCGACGGCCTCGACGCAGGTCCTCATCTCCGAGGACGGCGACAGCACGCCGAAGGTGTCGGACAACTGCCCTGACGTCGAGAACTACAGTCAGAGCAATGAGGACGGCGATGCGTTCGGAGACGAGTGTGACCCCACTCCGGGACATCCGACCGAGGATCTGCCTGGCGTGTACGCCGTGACAGCTGCAGGCGTGACCACTCGCTCCGGGACGGACACCGCACCGACGACATTCGAACCGTCCAGCTCTAAGGGTGCCTCACTGTCGGTGACGAAGACGTCGGCGCGCCCCGGCGACACCGTGCAGTTCGAGCTTTCGGGCTTCACCGCCGGCGACGAGGCTCAGCTTGTCTGGGGCACCGACGGCACCAACGTCATCGGTAGGGTCGTCATCGGTCCTGACGGTTCCCAGAGTGGGAGCATCGTCATCCCTGCGAGCGCCCCTGCTCGCGCTCATGCACTTGTCGCTGTCGCACCAGCAACGTTCGCCGCAATCGAACTGACGGTTCTCGAGCCGACCTCGTCCGCCTCCGGCACACCGTCGGGCGGCAGCGGTCCTGGAGTGGCGGCCGCGCCGAAGCCTGCGCCTCGTGGAGCGGACGGCCTCGCCGCGACCGGCTTCGACGGAGCGTTGAGCACGACTCTCGTGCCCGGGAGCGCGATCGCGATCGTCCTTGGTGCGCTCTTCGTCCTCATGGTCAGGTCGAAGCGAAGGGCCGACCGAAAGTAACCCCGTTCCGATCACAGCTCGGACGGAGCACGAGCCTTTGCTCGCGCTCCGTCCGAGTCGTTTCGCTCCGGTTCTCGCGTCAAACGGCCAGAGCACCTTCGCGTAGTACTGCCTGGTCTGCTCCCGATCTGCACCGTTGCTGGGTGCCGTCGCACGGCGGACCATCATCGCGATCGACGGCTCTGCGTGTCGGAGACTGGTTTCCGACATGCGTGGAACCTCTCGGGAGGGTTTCGAACGGATTGGTCGGGGTCCAGAATCGATTCACGGCGGCGCGGGACAACCGCGGCTCGGTGGATCGAGTTGCTGGTGCGGTGCATTCGGAGCCGCATCAGCCCGCTCGGCGTAGGCTCATCGGCCACCCGTGGCCTGTGCGCCAAGGGCCTGGATCGTCCCTCGGGGCTGAGACGATCTCGAAGCCGGTGACGCACGCGCCGGCGGAGAGGGCACGGGTCGACCGTGTCCTCTCCGCGGCAACCTCTTGAGTCTCGTCTAGCACGGTGTTCCGAGCAAGGTTTCCCTCCTGACCGCGTCACCAAGCACCGACTAACCGGGTGGCGGCTCGGACAGAAGCTGTGTGGAGGTCAGCGGAATGCGTGCCCACAACCGCGCGCCTCCAGCCGGGGCTTCACCGAGGTCGATCTCACCCCCATGAGCGCGGATCCGATTTCGGAGCGCCTGCAGGCCACGGTCAGGGCCCGGCATGCTCGGCATACCGGTGCCGGCGTCGTCGAAGACGATCGAGATCGCGGAAGGAGGATCCCCGTCGAGTCCCACCGTGAGGTCGACGTGGCGTGCAGCACCGTGCTTCAGTGCGTTCGTCAGTCCTTCCTGCACGATGTCGACGACGAGAGTCCTGATGCCACTATCGAGCTGCGGTTGCTCGAGCCGCTCGATCTCTTCGAGCTTCGGCTCGATCGCAACGGTGAAGCTCACGTGTGACGGCAGCCGGTCGAGCATTAGGCGTATCGCACTCGGAGCCCCGAGGTCGAGCCCTGCGGGCCTGGAGTACTCAGCGACTGCCCGGACGTCCCGTTCACGCAAGAGTTCCAGGTCACGGGCGACGGCAGACAGCCCCTCGACAAGGGACGGCGCGGATTCGCCGGCCACGGCCACGCGACGCAGCTGCGCCACTTTCCACTCGATGAAGAGGATGGACTGCTGGAGAGAGCCGTGCAGGCGTCGGCGAATCTCTGCGCGAACCTCTTCTTCCTTGCGAACTCCTGCCTCCAAAGCCTCAGCCGCCCGAAATCGTGCTTCGAGCTCTGAACGTTCCCTGATACGGGTGCGAACGCCGACATCGACGCTCAGCAGCCCGACCGCTGCGAGCATCATCAGGAGGAGCGCGACGAAGAGCTGCCGGAGGAACGACGAGGCCAGGTTCGGAGGCTCTCCGAAGAACTGCATGACGACACGAACCGCGCTCACGAGCAAGATCACTTCTCCGATGATCCGCGCGCGTTCGACGCGCCCTCGGAAGACCGGATTCCGCCACCGATAGGCAGCCGCGACGACGAACATGCAGACGAGATCCATCAGAAAGTCAGTGACGATCGTCCGTTGTGCGCCGAGATCGAGGTGCGGCGCCCACGTGAATGCGACGCGCAGCAGTCCGAGCCAGGTGAGAGCGATCGCCTGCCCCACGACAAACCGTCGACCATCATCAGGGACGTATTCGTCGCGTGAGACCAGTGGGTTCGGCAGGGGCTTGAACCCCAGGAGGCGGCTGGGCATCAGATCGTCCTCGACGTTTCACGCAGGAATGCGATCGTGGCCGACACACGTGGGTTCACATTGCCGTCATTGGAGATCTTGAGCACGTCGTAGATCCCCTTCAAGTGACCTTCCACGGATCGCACCGAGAGAGCCAAGCGATCCGCGGTCGCCTGATTCGAGTACCCCTGGCTGACGAGCTTCAACACCTCGAACTGACGCGCCGTCAAACCCGCCAGACCGGAGCCAAGCCTCGCAGTCGACTTGTCGACCAATGCTGGATCAAGGATCGTGTTTCCTTGAGCAGTGCCCCAAAGAACCCGGATCAGCGTCTCCGCGTTCATCGACGACAGCTTCGACAGGTAACTCCACCCCGCGGAGATGTCCTCGGGCAAGCTCAGGACGAGATCCATGACATCGTGGCTGGAAAGCAGCAGTATCCCGAGCTCGGGGTCGCGGCGACGCAACGAGACACCCAGCGCCACACCGTTTCCGTCCGCGAGCTCGACGTCCATGATGACGACATCGGCTGTGCCCGGAAGAATCTTCCGGCGTGCTTCCGTAGCGCCGCTTGCCGCCGCGACCACCGTAGTCGTCGGATGTGCGTTCACAACGGCTGCCAGCATCGCGAGATACAGCTCTTGGTCCTCGACGATTGCGACTCTCAAGGCGGAAACCAAGGGCACTCCATACTCGAAGGAAACCGGCTACAGGCTGCGCGCACGCACCGAAGCGGTGCCGCTCCACACCGAACTGTAATCGAACCTCAGTACTTTCCTCAGGATGGCGCGTGGAATTACCTGCGCGCTTGAAACAGTTCGCTCCGCAGAGGCTTCGCGTCTACCAGGGTGCACGCTTGGCCGGCGTACCCGGTGGCTCCTCCTTCGGGTCCAGATCAGCCAGTTCCCAGGTGCGCGTGAACAGGGTGTACTTGCCGGTGAGTGTGAGGAGCTCGAGGTCTGCGAGCGTCCATCGAGCGATCGAGACCTTCAGCCGCCCGGCGAAAGTAAGGAGGAGGTCGAGCGACACCTCCACCTGGACTGCAGAGCCGATATTCTTGATGGAGCCGCTGATCGATGCCTGCCCGGCCACTGAGAACTCGGGACCGGCGAAGCCATAGATCTTCGAGGTCACCGACACCTCCGGACCGATCGCGAAGTCGCCGGAGAGTTTGAACTCGACGTCGCTGAGCTTCTCGGGCTTGAACGGAGAGCTCGTTATCTTGGGAGCCTTCGACAGGGAGCGGCTTCCCGCTCCCGACGAGTAGGTGAAGCCGGCTACGTCCTCACGGGTGATCCCGATCGAAGGGATCGACACAGCCGCTTGCCACCGCATAGACACTTTGAACGCGACGTCCACGGAGTTCAGAATGACGACCGGCACCGGTCCGACGGGGACGGTGAACGCCGGGAGCTTGAATCCGGCGACCTTGTTGCGGATGGCGTGCTCGAGTGACGAAGCGATGAACACCATCACGCTCGCTTCGGCCTTGATCTTGGTCCTGACCTTGACCGTGAGTTCGTCGACCACCACCGATGTGGAGAACCAAGCGAAGGTGAAGTGGGTACGCAGTACAAACGTGAGTTCGAAACCGACCTGAGCTGCTGCCGACAGCACGAGCCCCGTCTCCTGAGTGCGCGTCATCTCGCGGAATTGGCTCTGGAGGAGCGCTTTCGGGTCTCCAGCGGCTTTCGAGAGATCCGTCAGCCTCGGGGATTTCGTCTCGGTGTCGTACACGGCTTTGACATGGAGGCGAGATGACAGCGAGATGCCGAAGTCCCCCGGTTCATCGTCCTTACCCGAGCCGTCCGTCATGGCGACAGCGCCTGGGAGTGGAACGCCGTCGACCGAATACGACTTTCCCGCGTCTCGGTGCGCTCCCTGAAGGGCGCCACGACCATCCACCGAGGATTGCGGCTCGGCATCGCTCGGTTCTGACAGGTCGTCGAGGTCCACGGCCTCGCCGGAGAGTATCGACGAGCTGATTCCTCCCTCGTCGATCTCGTGCTGGAACTCCGTCTCTTCGGGTGCAGTCTCGGGATCGTCGTCGACGAGAATTCCAGCCGGGTCGGTCAGGCTGACCAGCCGCTCCACGTCGGCCTGGTAGAACACGTCCTCGACCCGTGCGGGAACTGTCGTCACAACCCATTCGTCGTAGATCCGGTCCGCCGCTTGCACGATAACGAACACACCGTCAGGCGCTTGCTCGGTGGCCTCAGACACGAGGACATCTCCGGGACTGAGACCCGGATCGCTGGTGAAGGTCACTCGACTCGACACGACGTCCGCTACAGCCGGCGCCTGGTCCACAACACCGTCGGATCCGGCAATCGACGGTGACGCGCTCGGGGGCCCCAGCGGTGCCGCCACCGGTCCGCCGAGGTCCGTCCGCGCTATCACCACGTCCGGCGCGACCACGGTGTCCGTCTCGTCGACTGCGTCTACCTCGAGACTGATCTCAGCGGTGCTCGTGTGTCCTGCCCGGTCCACCGCGGTCGCCGTGTATCGATGCAGTCCGTCCTCTGGGGCTGAGACCCGATACGCCCAGGTGAGCACGCCCGTCGAGTCGTGCAGAACTTCGGCATTGCCGATCAGACCAGCCGGACCGGATACCTCAACGCGGTCGAGGCTCGCCTCGGAGATGTCGACGGTGCCGGACAGTTCGACGGACCCGTTGACGCCGAGATCGACCGATTGGCCGGGTTGGTGTGATCCGATGGTGATCGCGGGCCGTGCCCCCTGGCGCACCGGCGCCTGAGATCCGAGGACCTCGCCAACCGTGAGCACCGACGCAGCGGTCTGCCCCCGCCCAAGCGAAAGCGTGCTCACGCCCCGTCCTTGCAGCGGCGTCACGACCAGCTGCGGCTGGGCTCCCGCCTTCTCGTCCACGATGATCCCTCGCGCCCGCCCGCTGCTCGGCGGCCCGAGGTCGAGCAGCGTCGTCTCGCCGGCCGGTCCTGCGGACACAAGAGCGACAACATGGGTGGCGTCTCGAGGCGAGCCGAGCTGCACTTGCTGCTGCCGCCCGGGAGCATCGCCCAGGTCGATGACCGCACTCTTGGATTCGGACGAAGCCGTGGGCGACAACCCGCCAGAGACGTTCGCGCGCGCGAAGTCCTCGCCTGCGCCGGCAACCCAACCTCGGACGTCCAGTCGGAATGAGCCGCTCCCCTCGGTCAGTCTCGCCGATGTCGCTCCCGTCTCGTCCGGTGTGAGCAGCGTGGTCACCGATGTGGTCCCGGCACCGAGCACGATCGATTGCCCATCGAGCCGGAGCGTCGTGGCTGCGTCAACGGTGGACGTCGCTGTCACGTACACGCCTCGGACGCCATCAGACGGAACCCCTCCCACGCCGACGAGGCCGACAGTCACGGGTTCAGCCGATATCTCGGTTGCTGCGATTCCTCGGCTCGTGTCCGCGCGAGTCACCGGCTCAGGCAAAGCGATCGTTTCCCCAGGAGACGGAAGCCGGTTGTCTCCGAAGACGGCGAGTACTTCGATCCTGGTGTCTGCAGGATGCGTCGACCAGAGGTTGATCCGCCCCGACACCACGGGTAGAAGCACGCTCGTGGACGCGGACTGGCCTCTCGCGACGGCGAGGACCGGATACCCGGGCTCTTGCGATCCGCCTCCCGAGCGGACGCTGAGTTCGGATTCGGCGGTCAAGACGGCGATGCGAACGAGGATTGCGTTCGGCGTGACGGTCGGATCTCCGGCCCCGAGCATTGCTGACACGTCGATCATCGACGCCGGATCGGTGCCGAGCCGCTCTCCGCGCCCGATCTCGGATTCGACGACCGGCACGACACCCCGAGGTTCCGAGAACGGGAGCCTCTCCCCCACAGCGACTGTGGGTGCCGCAGACGGGGCGTTCGGGTCCGTTGTCGCAGCGAACGCACGCGCTGGCAGGCCGGCGATCGTGCCTGCAGTGAGCACCCCGATCGCAACAAGAAGTCCGATGACCCGCCTCGGTGAGAAGCCCTGCGTCGCCGTCATGATGACGCTCGATCCGAACTGACGGTGCGACGCAATCGACGAAGAAGGATTCCGACGCAAAGGAAACCCGCCGCAGCGATCGCGGCAGGTAAGAGGGCGAGTCCGGTGCTCTCCAGCCACCCCGACGGCCGCCCGCGATCGGCAGCTTCATCGGACCCAGCAGCCGGCATGCTGGTGTCGTCGGGCACGTCCGGCACGAACTCGTCGGCAGGCGCACCTGTTCGGGCTGGCGTGATCCGCTCGCGCGTCTCGGCAAGAATGCCACCTGTCGAGGACACCGCGGTCACCGCGAGGTCGGGATTGAGGTTCCGAGAAGGTTGAAGCCGAGCGAGCACTCGAACAGCCACCTCATGAGGATCTGCTGCTGCTCCGAGATCGACTTCGGCATGGAGCCCGAAGGTCGTTTTCACCGGAACCAGCGCCTCCCAGCGACCGGAATCCAAGTGATAGGACATCTCCACGTCCTCTGCGCGGAGGCCTCCTTGTTCGAGATCGATCCAAATGGCGGATGTATCGTCAGGAAGTTCGAGTGTACTCGACGTCGCTTGCGCGGGAACGGCCGGGAACAACACCGTCCAGGTCATGATCAGGGCACCTACCACCGCTACTCCGGTCGCTATGCGCGTTCGCACGGAAGCGCGGTAGCGCGCTCCAACACCGTGCTGAGCCATGAGCATCTCCTTTCCATGTGACGGCTCGGAGTGTGACTTCGAGCGCGCGGCGACGACCTTGCGGGTCTGCTCTCGTACGATGCTGTCGCAAAGAGGAGCACCCTGCCCGGTGACCGAGTGGTACCACGCGGCGGCGTCTTGACAGCGTCCGAGGCGCCCGGTCGGATGAGAGTCTCATCGGTCCGCGGCAAGCGGGTTCGTCCCGTCTGGACGGCCGATGGTCGTCCGAATCCAGAAGAGGTGTTCCACGTGTACGTCATCCTGCTGTGCATCTTGATCGGCGTCCTCGTCGTCGTCTTCGTCACCGCGGTGGCCGTGAATCGCGACGAACAGGGCCGACGCAAGACTCGAGGCGATTACGACAGCAGGCTGCCTCGGTAATCGGCCGACGATTCCACGGCGGCACGCTCGGCCCGCATCAGCTTCCTGGAGAAGCTGTCCGACTGCTCCGACCTCGGTCGATCGGCCAGAGATAGACACAGAGGACCGCCACAGCCACCACGGCAAGCCCTCCTATGCCGAGCGGTTCGCGAAGCGACGCGACGACGTGCCCGAGATGCGGGACGGCCGCGACGAGCTCTCCCGCCGTGGTCACGCGATACGGCTCCGGGTCCTCGACATCGTTTGCGTCTCCCTGCAACGTGAACATCCATTGATGACCGTCGCGCTCGATCGTCACGACCCGATGCGTCACCAGGCCACGGCCGTCGGTTCGATTCACCGTCACGATCTCACCGATCCTGACATCCGACGCCGGCACGGTGCGTGTCACGATGAGAGATCCCGTCGACAGCGAAGGCTCCATCGATCCCGAGATGACCACGTGTGACCGCAGGCCGAGCGCGATGCCGAGCAAGAACAGGATGATGGAGAGAGCTCCTATCCCAGCGGCGACCCACAGCGTCGCGGAACGGAGCACTGCCAGGATCGGCCACACGATGCCGCCTTTACCCTGACCATGGCCGGATGCATGTTGTCGTGACATCTATTCCGCTCGGACTCTCGTGGTGCCCGTCGAGACCACCGGGATCGGTGTACCGAACGGGCTCTGTGCGCTGGACGCTGCGTAGTCGTATACGCGATATCCGGCTACGGCAGCGGTCCGCGGCATGCATCGTGTGAAGTTCCATCCGGCGGCCGTTCCGGCCCCCAGGCGTACACCTCACCGGACGTCGTCGTCACCCAGGCAGCGCACTGTGTCGCTGCGATGGCTTGGAGAGGTGCCGCTGGCAGCCCCTGGACAGGAGCAGGAAGTGTGACGACCCGCGAAGGGGCATCAGTGGAGCAGACGAGCGGTATGGCTCGCCTGCTCACGTCGTCCCACCCGCCACCAACCGCCTGGCACAGGTTGTTATCGCCCCAGCCGAACGCGCGACCGGTCTTCGTGAGCACGAGAACCGAACTGATGCCGGCCGTGAACCGGTCGACCGAGTCCGTGCTGCCGTCGATCGTCACCGGTGCAGGAGAGAACACGTAGTTGCTGCTGAGCGGCGTGAGACTGGACGTGCGGCCCAAGAAGGTCTTGCCGAAGTACTCGGCGGACACCTGCCACGTGAGCATCGTCCCGTTCTGCAGCAGCAGACGCGGCGCGCGCGCGCTGAAGCCAAGTTGACGGACCGGGCATGGCCCGGAATCAACCTGACCAGTCGCCTTCGTTCCATCACATTCTGGGAGCGTTCTGCTGACCATGTTCGCGACGATGGCTCGATACCGGACGTTCCTGGCCTCTCTCGTTCTCAGCGCATCAGGTGAGAAGGTCGACCCGTCGGCCGCTCGGTAGAGGTGCGGATACGCGGCGAAGAGCGCTTCGTTGGCACCTTGGTTCAAGGTCGGACAGCCCGTGTCGAGTATCAGTGCCGACACCCCGTCGGAGTTGTCATAGCCCCAGGTGTACACCAGACCATTTGTCGCGACGGCACCACTGGAGTTGGTGCCTCCCCACAGGGAGTGCCAAACGACCTCGCCCGCGTGATTCGGCATTCCCGCCTTGCATGATCCACGCCCCGGCAGCGCACCGGTCGTATTGGACATCGTCGGCGCCGTCCTACTCGCAACGGAACCGTCTGGAAGAGGTAGGTTTTGCCCTCCGTAACCCCACACCCACAGCTTCCCGGAACCATCCAGCGCAAAGAACTGGTTCTCAGAACGAGCGATATCGACGATTTTCGGCAGGGGAACGGCAGGGTCGGAAGTGGAACTCACCTGTCCAGGGGCGGCTGCGGCCTGGGCGCTGAGTGGTCCACGCCCGATCAGCGAACGTCCAACGTCACCTCCAGGTAAAACCGCACCCCAGGTCCACACCCGCCCGGCGGAATCGAGAGCCGCAAACGAGGTGGTCAGAGCCTGGGCCGAAGTGAAGTCGTCGGTACTCCCTGCAGCATCGACAATGGCGACTCCCTCAGGAAACACAACTCTGGTCGGAGGTGCAGAAGCACTCGTCGTCAGTCCTCCGGCCCCGTCACCGGTACCCCGATAGCCAGCGACGAAGAGCTCGCCGAAACGAGAGAGGAACAGGCTCGACCCGAACGACTGGTCATACGAAACCGGCAGCGCAGGTGGTGACTCGGTCCGGAGGCGCGCGGCCGCGTACGTCACATCCACAAATCCAGCAGATGTGCTGGAGACACCGACCAGACCGGTCATCACCGTCATCATTGCGGCCAGGCCGATCAACGCGGCCCGGCGCCGGACGCCAAATTCGACGGTCATAGAGAGCTCCCGCTGATCGTGATCGTGAGACTCAGGGACCCGTGCGCCACAGCGCGCAATTCATCAGTGTTCGGGAGGTGGACATACACGCTCAGGACCACCTGTGACGTGGCCGGCCCGCTCCACACGGCACCTTCGGCGATGGGCTCAGAGATTCTTGGCGATAGCGAGATGTTCTGGGAGCGAGGAATCACCGCAGCCGCGAGTCCGTTCGTCTCGGGCTCGTCAGGTGATCCGAAGACACCAACGGTCTCCCCTCCCGATGCCGATGACGCCGAGAACCGCACGGTGTCGGCTAGAGCGCCGTCCGCCACGATCGAGAGACGTATGTTCGCAGCGATCGTGGGGCTGTTGTTAAAGACTCGGATGTCGATTCGAGCGGTCGCTCCCGGAACGAACCGGTCTTCGTTGGCGTAGGACAACGTCGCCCTCTTCGCTCCCACTTGGGTGGCGAAGCCAGATGGCGTGACGAGTCCAAGGGAGAACGTGCCGCTACTGATGGTGTGCATGTCAATGACGGCGCGGTCAGAGAAAGCTGCACGAGCGTTCACGACAGCGATGCAACTCGAGACGACGAGCAGCATGGAAAGAATGACCGCCACACGAAACCGACTCGGAGACCGGGACGGGACGACCAAGGTCGGGAGCTCACGAACTTCAGGCATCATCGTGGTCCATAGACTCATCGGGCGTCGTTCTGGCCTGGGCATTCATCGCGCCGAAGCAGGACAATGTCAGCTCTCCGGTGGCTGTCGCCGATCCCGGCGAGGAAGCGAGATGGCCCATTGTCGGAGTGTCGATGGTCACCGAGTCCCGCAGTGGCTCGCCAGGGAGCTCCGACGGCTCGGTCGAGACGTCAGCCAGGAGCAGTAGCCAGGTCATCACTGCCAGCAAAAAGAAGGTAAAGCTGAGTAGCGCGGTCAATCCCTCACCTGTCTTTCATCGCTGTTCTCGTTCTTCGACATCGTTCGCTCGATCGGAGTTGAAGCGTTCTCCATCACTCCAGACTTTCCTCGAGGACGAACGATTCACCGACACGGGTCTCCGCGAGCACACGGATGCCGATGTTCGCTGGCTGATTGAAAGCCGAGCGAGGAGCATCGGCGCGTAGCCAGATTTTCAACCTGATCGACGTTGAGGTTCCCGGTTTGAGGGAGATCGGCAGCGCGGCTCCTCGGCCGTTGTTCAGGTTCAGGAGTTCCGGCGCTGGCAGTGGAGTCCCATCTCTTAGGAGCGACACTGAACTGTCGTAGACGCCGAACACCAGAGCGTCGCTGATTGCAGAGGCATCGGAGAGTTCCTGGTCGTACACAGAGACGTACACGTCCGATTCAGCGGAATCGGGACTCAGGTAGATCTCTACCGCGAAGGAGGCAGTCTCAGTGCGCGGTTCACCCGATCCGCCTTCCGGAAGCGCTCGGATCGGTCTCGCTTCCGGTGCGATGCGAATCTGTTGCGGCGCCCGCGGATCCGAGTACTGAGACAGCCCGTCAGCTGACTGGGACACGTCGACTCGGCCGCTGACGCGAGCATGCGCCCTCTTCTCCTCGGTGAACGCAGCAGAAGTCGTACTGATCCCGGCGATGATCGCCCACAGGAACACCGCTACCACCGCACCTGTGGCAACCCGTCGACAGCTCGAAGCCGATCGGTTCGTGGTCACAACTTCTGTCCTTCGAAGAGTCTTGGTCTTCCGGAGGCGGCTCTTGATCGCGAGCTGATCTCCCACGAACGCGCCGTCCCCGTCCGCCGCTTCAGGATCACCATCTGCCTCCAGCACAGATGTCATCGGGACCGAGGTTCCTTCACCCCGCGCGTGAAGACGGCCTGACCAGGTCAGTCGATCGACTGCCCGTCGAAACGCGCGTGGATCTGCACCGACCCGCCGTTCGCGGCGTTGGTGGCCTCTTGCGTCGCACCGTTGACGAGGTAGGCGCGCACGACGAGGACTCTGCCAGTGCCGGGGCTCAGCGTGCTCAAGGCACTCGACACCGTCGCCTGTCCAGCTGCCAGCCGGAGCCCCGATACCAACCAGGTCGTTGGAATCGTGGAAGCGTCCTCGACCTCAGCGATGTCGAACCTGAGCAGCCCCGCGTACGCTGCGTCAGCGCTCGAGGGGTTCGCGTTCACATCGACGAACGTCACCGATGTCGTCGACTTCAAGCTGGTGGACTCGTTCCGGAAAGGCAGTTTGACGATGACTGGCGCTCCGCCCGGGACGAGGCGATCCGCACCCGCGATGGGGGCCACGTCCACCGCTGTCGGGTTCGCCTCCACCCACGCGGCCACAGACGCCGTCGTGTTCTCCTGCCCGGCGGACACCTGGAGGTTGTACGCGTTCGCGCGCCCGCCGAATCCCCCGGATCCGCCCAGGCCGAGAATGCCGTAGTCGGTGAACGCTGCCGTGCTGGCGAGGATCGCCACACCGAGCAGCGATCCCGTTGCGATGGCTGCGCGCTTCTTGCCGCTGCGTCGGCCATTTCGCGCGCTGCTGTCTGACTGCTGTGACATGACTGCATCCTCCCGGGTTGGTGTAGCGGAGCACGTTCGGCCGCGGGCTCAGTATCTCTGCACGTCCACCCCCTTCGAAGTGCGCGACCAGCGATTCCACGTGCTTGATCCCGTCACGTCGGGCTGGTGAGCGCCGCGCATGCGGCGACGGATCTGCAGATTCGGTCAGGCTCGGGGAAATCTCGGCGTGCGATGTCCACCGAAGCGCACCCATCGCGATCGGCGGCTGGGTGATTCCACGCGACCGAGATTGACGAATTCCCGCCGGTGCGGGTGAATAGTCCCGGGTCCAGCGATCGTGGTGGCGTGGAGAGACGTGCAACGACTGACGCCGGACCTGCTGGCTGTATCCCCCAAGCGGCCAGCCGGAGGGGTCGACTGCATGTGTCGACCCCTCCGACATTGTCGGCAGTGAACAATCCCGACAGTGCGATGGATCGAACCGCACCACGTCGGCTTGGGTGTCATGGTTCGGTGAAAAGGATCCTCGCACGACAGGCTTTCGGACGTCCTGGTCGGCGCGGACCCCGAGGCATCGGTAGAAGGCAAGGGCTCGAGCGAAAGCGCCGACCCATCGACGGGTCGCCTGTCATGTATCGACATCCCCTGACTGCACTGGCGAAATCAACGGACGACTTGGGGCCCTGTCCTGCGGGTTGTCGCCACCTCCTCGGTTGGAGGTCCAGCAGTCGACTCGGTCGGCGGTACCATCGGGCCTCATCTTTCAAAAGATTTGAACTTTCACTAAGTCGAGGCTAGCCTAACTCCTCGGGGCTTCCCTTGCCACGAGAGGACACATTTGTATGAAGACACAACGACGTTCCCTGTCAGTCACCGCGGTGCTGATCGCTGCGATGGCCCTGACCGGCTGCACGAGTTCCACCGCCAAATCGTCCGCAGATGAAGGCGGCAGCACCAATGACGATTGGGAGACCGTCACGATCGAGCATGCTCTGGGCGAAGCTGTAATCACCGAGAAGCCAGAACGGATCGTGTCCCTCGGCCAGGGATCGGCGGAAACCGCGATCGCACTGGGAACAATTCCCGTGGGCATCGAGGAGTACAAGTGGGGCAGCGACGAAAGCGGATATCTGCCGTGGATCCACGAAGCAGTCACCGAGCAGAAAGCTGAACTGCCCGTGCAGTTCACCGGAACGACGGAGCTCGACATCGAGACGATCGTCGGACTCGAGCCCGATCTGATCCTCGCGCCATGGTCTGGCGTCACCCAGGAACAGTTCGACATCCTCACGGACATTGCTCCGACGGTCGCCTACAAGGAGGAGCCCTGGGTCATCACCTGGGAGGAGCAGATCGAGGTCATCGGACAAGCAATGGGCAAGACCGAAGCCGCGCGGGATCTGATCGACGAGATCAACACGCAGCTCGGGTCAGCCGCACGCAAGGAGTACGAGGGAATCACCTTCTCCTACATCTACAACGACGGCCCAGGCACCCTTGGCGTGTTCTTCGAGGACGAACAGCGGGTGGCCATGGTCCGAGCGCTCGGGCTCACGGTCGATCCGGTGATCGATGAATTGCGAGAGTTCGAGGTCGAAGGCACCGACTCGGCGTCATTCGGCCTGGAGAACGCGGACAAACTTTCAGGGTCCGATCTCGTGTTCACGTTCTACTCCGATGAGGCGAACCGAGCAGAGATTGAAGGGCAGCCGCTCTACCAGCAGATCCCAGCAGTCGCGCGCGGGACAGTTGTCGCTCCCACGGACCAGCCATTCGTGACCGGTTCATCGATGATCAATGCTCTGACTGTGCCCTGGACCTTGGAGCGGTTCGTACCGCTGATTGACGAGGCCGTCGCAAAGCTCGATCGGTGATGCGCGGGGCGAGCCCCTCACGCGTGAGGTCGATCGTACTCGCAGTGGTGGGGCTCGCGACCGCCATCGCGTGCAGCCTGTTCTTCGGCGGCAAACTGACCGACCCCGCCGACATCGTCTCTGCCCTTCGTGGATCAGGCGAACCCTATGTCTCGGCCGTTTTGGACGCTCGAATCGACCGGACCGTCATGGGTGTCCTCTGCGGCGCGGCGTTGGCGGTGTCCGGCGTGATCATCCAAGCCATCACACGAAACCCGCTCGGAGATCCAGGACTACTGGGAGTGACGGTGGGATCGTCAGCTGCGATCGTAACCGCTGCATCGATCACGGGTTCAGGCTTTGGCTCCGGTTCGGTGTGGATCGCTTTCGCGGGTGCACTGGTGACGGTAGTTGCCGTCTATGCAGTCGGTGCTCGCTCCGCGTCAGGGAGCATCGTCTCACTCGTCCTGGCGGGCGCCGTGGTGTCGGCTGTGCTGAGCGCCTACGTTCAGGCGATGATCCTCACGAATCCCAGCGTCTTCGACTCCTTCAGGTTTTGGGTCATCGGCTCGCTCAGTGGTCGGGATACCGAGGTCGCGGTCATGGTCGCACCTGCATTGATCATCGGCCTGCTGATAGCGCTGATGCTCTCCCCGTCGCTGAACAACCTCGCTCTCGGCGAGGACGTCGCAACGTCGTTGGGGACGCCGGTCGCGCTTGTTCGAGCTGGCGGCATTATCTCCGCATCGATCCTTGCCGCCGCGGCGACAGCAGCGGTGGGCCCGATTGCATTCGTCGGGCTCGTGGTCCCCCACCTGACCCGCTCAGTCGTCGGCATCGACCACCGATGGCAGATACCGATTGCTGTGGTTCTCGGGGCGGCGCTCCTTGTGGTGGCTGACATCGCTGGACGCATGATCGCCCGACCGGAAGAGATCATGGTCGGCATCGTGACCGCGCTGGTCGGAGCGCCGTTCCTCCTCCTCGCCGTGCGCAAGGGATGGGCGACACGATGAGCCATACCGACACATCTCGGCGATTTGCGCTCTCGGTCGACCGGCGCTTCTGCATCGTCGCGATCCTCTCGATCGGGTCCCTCCTGATCGTCGCTCTTCTCACGCTCACCATCGGAAAACTGGGCATCCCGGTCACCGAACTCCCTCAGGCGCTGGTGGGTCGTGCCGAAGGACAAACAGCTTTCGTGTTGGAACGGCTGCGAGGTCCGCGTTTGGCTACAGCAGTCTTGGCCGGCGCCCTCCTCGGGGTCTCAGGTGCGTTGTTCCAGACGGTCACTCGCAATCCTCTCGGAAGCCCCGACGTCATTGGGCTCGGAGCGGGAGCCGGTGCAGGTGTAGCCCTCATGACCCTCAGCTTCCCCCTCTTCCCAAGCTCGCTCGGCGCCGTACTCGGTGCCGCAATCGCCACTCTCGCTGTGTACGTGTGTACCGGACGAGGATTCCGGTCGCCCGCTCGCACGATCATCGCCGGCATCGCTGTGGCCGCGATGGCCGCAGCGATCATTGAGTACGTCGTGAGTACTCAGCTTCGGGATGCGGCATCCCAGCTGGCCGCTTACCTCGTCGGATCGCTCAATGCCAGCAACGGACAAGACGTCCTCGTGACACTCGGCGCGGTTGTGCTCATACTCCCGGCAGCCATCGCCGTCTCGAGAGACGTGTCTCTCCTGGAGATGGGAGACGATACCGCATCAGGTGTGGGCATCGACCCGAACCGCACACGATCGATCGCCGTGATCCTCTCGGTGCTTGCCGGAGGAGCGGCAGTCGCAGCAGCCGGCCCCATCTCGTTCGTAGCGCTCACCGCCCCACAGATAGCGCGACGCCTACTCAAGACCTCCAACACCAGCGTGTTCTCCTCCGCGCTCACCGGAGCTCTCATCCTCACCGCCGCCGACCTCGCTGCGCAACAGGCACCGCTCGTCGCTGGTCTCCCCGTCGGCGTCCTCACGCTCGGGGTCGGTGGAATCTACCTCGGATACCTGCTCGTGCGCGAACGCTCAAAAGGACGACTATGACGACACCCACCCACCGCTCCACCCCGCTGCCGGAGACCGGACTGCACCTGCAACACGCACACCTGGCCTACGAAAACCAGGTCGTCAGCACCAACCTGAGTTTCTCGGTACCCGAGGGCGAGTTCACGGCGATCATCGGACCAAACGGCTGCGGTAAATCCACACTGCTCAAAGCCCTAGCCCGAACGCTACGCCCAACTACTGGGACAGTATCGCTCGATGGGAAGGACGTCCGCACGCTGCGGCCGAAGGCTATCGCGCGGCGAATCGCCGCGCTCCCGCAACACCCGATTGCCCCCGATTCGCTGCGCGTGCGCGACCTCGTCGCGCGGGGTCGCCACCCCTACCACTCCATACTTCGCCAATGGCTGCCCGGAGATGCTGAGATCGTGGACACTGCGATGAAAGCAACGGGCGTGAAGGACTACGCCGAGAAGCTCATCACGGAGTTGTCTGGCGGTCAACGGCAACGGGTTTGGATCGCGATGGTCCTAGCGCAGCAGACAGACTACGTCCTCCTCGATGAGCCCACCTCGTTCCTCGACCTGGCGCACCAGGTCGAACTCCTCCACCTCTGCCAAGACATGCGCAACGACGGCCGCACCGTCGTAGCCGTTCTCCACGACGTCAACCAGGCAGCCAGATATGCTTCACGGTTGGTCGTCATGCACGACGGTCAGGTCGTCCGCCAAGGAACCCCACACGACGTCCTCAGCACCGCTCTGGTGAGGGAGGTGTTCGGGATCGACGGCATCATCGAACGCGACTCGCAGACCGGGTCGCCGCTTGTCACAGTGCGCCGGCGTCACGTTTCCGCTTGAATTGCTCCCACCCAGCGGGTAGTTTCGCATCGATCATCCAGCCCATGTAGTCGCGCATGTTCCGCAATCGTTCCCAGGACCGGCCACCCTCGCTCACCAACGACATCGCCTCCTCTGCAAGACGAAACTGGTTCTGCAGATACTCCTGCTCGGCAGCCAGAAATCCCGCCCACACATCGTTTCCCATGGTGAAGAAGTGGGCACGAACACCTGGCTTACGGACCCGATGGACGAAACCACGGTCGATCAACTGCCGTGTATACGTTGACACCGATCCACTACTGATTCCGAGCTTCTCGGCCAACTCGGCAGCACTCACTTCACCTGTCTCGTCAAGAAGTAGATACCCCGCGATCAACCCTCGAGACGAGACTCACCTGCCGCTGACCAATGGTCAGCGAATCGTTCAATGGCAGCGCGCTCCCGTTGAGTTTCGATCCGTTCGGTCATCTGTCTCTCTGTCGTAGTTCTCGATGGCTCGCGGACGAGCTCAGGCGTGGCGCTGTGATGCGGAAAGCCGACGGTGCGTTCCAGGGTCTCGGTCCGGTAGACCGGCTGGCGTCATGCAGCACAACGACTCATCCGATCGCGTGGCGTCGACAATGCTGTTCGAAGCCTACCGACCTCGCCACTCTTGCGTTGAAGCGGTCAGCCAAGGCGATCCGAGTCCTCCATGTCAAGAAGCTGACCGTCAACGACGAACGCGACGACCCACCCGTGACGACTCGTCGATCACCACGGTCACCACCTCAACCGAGTCGAGCGTCGAGAACCGAACGACCTCAGGATCCCCCGACACCGCAAATCGCGCAATAGCCCGTTGCACGAATCGCGCCACCGACAGATTCGGCAACGCATACACGGTTCCATCGTGGAGCAACATCCATCCTGCTGCCATCGTGACTCCGTCGCTCTGTACGGATGCTGGAGGAGGCCACCCGCCGTGACCGTACGCCCTTTCGCGCGACGACACCAGCTGAAGTTTGTTCGCGAAGCGGCGACGACCTTTCGACCGCAACCGCACTGCGCAACACGTTCGCCAACCTGGTTGGCCGACGTCGCTCGTGCGCTCTTCGTCCGGTGCAGTCCGCGTGTTTCCACGCGGCTGATGTTGACGACAGCACACTGGGACGCGTGAATTGAAGCGGAGCTGGGAGTTGATCCGTGTGTGAGAGCACGAAGACAACCGCCCAATCCGCCGGCCCCTCTCCGTGGCCATTCGGAGGGGTCGACCGCAGGTTCGGCCCCTCCGTTCTCGTTCGATGCCTTACATCGATGCCGTATTCACACGACGAACCACGTCGCACGGCCGCCGTGAACCGCGCAGCGGGCACCGAGCAATACACCAGAGGGCGTGCAACGGGGCGTTCTGCGCTGGTCAGTGACTGTACCCAGTCGCCCGCTTGCAGTGTCTTCTGACTACCGCTCGCTGATGTCGAGGATGAGACGCGCCACGTACAAGGCGAGGTAGGCGATCTCATCTTGAGTGAGCTTGGTACGGACTCCCATCTCAATCAGATGCGCGATCTTCATCGAGCAGGCGATTGCCTCCGGGTGAGCGTTGGAGATGACTTCGAACAATGTCGGGTGCGGATCAGCAATCTGTTGACCCGCGTTCACGCGCGCGAACACGTAGCGAAGGTGAGTGATGAATCGAGCAGCGTTCATGGAACGCCTGTCGACGGCAATGGAGAAGGTACTTTCGATCACGGCGAAGGATTGCGCAATGATCTCCGTCATCTGCATCGCGGCTCCGACACCTGGCGTGGTGAACTGCGCGTTCACGAGATGCATCGCGAACGCAACGGCTTCATCGGGATCGATCCGTATGTGGAGGATCTGACTGGCAAGCGTCACAGCCTCCTGACCCACCGCGAACTCGGCAGGGTACAGCTGGCTGACCTCCCACAGCAGGGGGAACTGCATCTCCATGCCGCTCTCAGCGCGCTGCATGGCGAAGTGCAGGTGATCGGCCAGCGGGAGGATGAGGGCCTGGGTGACCCGAAGCCCGAGCCGCTCGTTCGCCAGTTCAGCGATCCTGGCTGCGGCGCGCACACACGCGACCCGACGGCCTGTCGTCGCGCCCGAGACGGATGCTGCCCCCCCCCCCCGACGGTTTCCACGTGCGCCCACTTGCGCGTCGTCGAGTTAATAAGGTAATCCTAACCTAAATAGCAGTACTGCTGGAGCTCAGCCCCACCTGTTGGAGCGCGCCGTCGGCACATCGAAATGCTGCTGCCTACCACTGTCTCGAAAGGCCCCTCTTGTCCCGAATATCCCCTCCGAAGGTCCTCGCGGCCGCCCTCGCGGCGGCGGTGATCGCTCTCGGATCGCTGACACCGGCAACCGCAGCGACCCCGCGCACGGATCTCGCCCTCGGCGCCGACGTCACCGTCAGCTCGACCCACCCGCACAACAACTTCGCCCTCGCCGGATCGAACCTCGTCGATGGTTCCAGCAGCACCCGCTGGGCAGCGGCCGATGACGCCACCTTCCCCCTCACGATCGACCTCGGCTTCACTTCAGAGGTCACCTTCACCGAAGTCGTCATCGACGAGTTCGTCGACTCGGGCACGAACGCGCGCGTGGCCGGCTTCGAACTCCAGCGCTGGGTGTCCGCGTCGTCGGCCTGGGAGACATTCTCCGCGTCGTCGGGACTCGGCCGGAAGAAGTCGATCAGCGGCTTCGGCGAGATCACATCGTCGAAGGTCCGCCTTTCCATAGCGGGACTGTTGCCGGGCGAGACGTACACACCGACGCTGACCGGCATCGCGCTCTACGCGACAGCACCCGAAGCCCCTGGGACCGGCGGTGAGGGAACCCCTGCTGCGAGTGATGCGCCGTACATCGCGTTCGAGACCGCTCCGGCCGGGAAGACCGCGATCGATCCTGGCGCGCGCGTCACCCAGATCGATACACCGTCGACGAACGGGTCGAACTCGATCCGTGTCGTCGAATCGGATGGCGACGTCTTCCTCCAGCAGGTGGCGGAGGACTCGGGCGCCGCCACGCAGACGCTCGAGATCAGCTCCAACATCGATGAGGTGACCTCCGGCACCGCGAGCCTCGACTACGGTGCGGCCTCGCCCTATCCCCTGAACATCACCCTCTTCGGCACGAAGGACGGGCAGCCGATCGTCCTCCGCGTCATCACGCCTGGATCGAGTTCGCTCGGGACCGCTGCGTCCACGACGTTCGAGACGCTGGACGCAGCAGCGTTCGAGCAGCGCACCGGCGTCGCGATCACGAGCCTCGAACTCATCAGCCCGTTCAGCACGGGCTACCTGGCCGTGTACTCGACCCCGAGCGGCTACGGCGCGAAGCGCCTCACGTACGCCCTGGCCCCACAGGCCGGACGCGATCCGATCACGCTGCCGTTCAGTCAGGTCGATCGCGAGTTCCGTCTCGACACCTACGGTGACCTGTACTCGAGTCGAGTCGGTGCCGTCGAGAAGGTCTCCATGTACGACCTCTCCGCCGTCGCAACCGTGGAGCTCCCGGGCGTCGGCATCGCCGCATCCTGGTTGCTGAAGCCGTACGCTGTGCTCCTGGTCGCGGATGCAGCCGGCAAGGTCGCGAACGTCAGCCTCAAGGATGGTGTTGCCCTCCGTGGCGTGATCACGCT
Source organism: Plantibacter sp. M259 (assembly GCF_006065115.1). Taxonomy (NCBI): domain Bacteria; kingdom Bacillati; phylum Actinomycetota; class Actinomycetes; order Micrococcales; family Microbacteriaceae; genus Plantibacter; species Plantibacter sp. M259. The sequence continues at coordinate 822,444 of NZ_CP040750.1, forward strand.
CCCCACGCAGGCCGCCTCTCTAGCGTTCGTGGAGTACACCTCAGAGATCCAGCTCGCCACAGCAGGTGCAACACAGATCCGGAGGTTCGCGGCCTCCGACAGCAGTGAGCGGACCCCGTTGGATGCAGCCGGTGTGGTGCTCCCCGGGTCGTTGAGCTCCTTCGTCAGCTGGAATCCGGCGACGACCTACCTGGCAGCCATCGAGAAGAACGTCTACTCGTACCGCGCGTCGTACGTCTCCAGCGCCAAGCCGTGGTTCACGCCCTCGCTGTCCGCAGCAAAGCGCGGCGCCGGTATCGACTTCGCCTACTCCGGGGCCGGCACGGGTCTGTCCTCCGGTAACGCCTGGTTCGAGTACAGCCTCGACGGCGGAGCGAGCTGGGCCAAACGCGGCGACGCCTGGTCCGACGCGGTCGCTGATCGTGGCAACGTGACGACCCCGCCCGGCGCACTCGCCGAACCGCAGGACGGCATCGCTCCCTACCTGCGCCAGAACACCGAAGACGTCTGGGCGTCCACCACCCTCGGTGTCTTCTACGGCGACATCGTCCTCCCGGCCGAGCAGTACGACGCCCTCTGGCGCTACCGTCTCGAGAACGTCTACGGATCGGTCGCCAGCGCCGCCACCAAGATCAGGATCGAGAGCGAGCAAGAGGTCGACCCGACCCTCCGAGTGACCACCCAACCCACTGCCGCACGCGTCAGCGTCGGTGAGTCGCTCACCCTCACAGCCGCGGCTGCAGCAGCACTCCCGCTCACCGTGCAGTGGCAGCGCTCCGCCGACGGCACCGACTGGGCTGACATCGACGGGGCGACGGGTGACAGCCTGACGCTCACCGCGTCCGCGGCCGACACCGGCAGCAGCTTCCGGGCCGTGTACACCGCCGGCGATTCGACGATCCAGTCCGAACCGGCGAGCATCGCCGTGATGGTTCCGAACGGGCCGGTCACCTCCGCCGCGCCCGCCGGCGCCGTCATCGCAGCGGACGCACGCTTCACGCTGGACCTGTCCACGTACTCCCAGGAGTGGGTGCGCGACGTCGCAAGCAAGAACGTCTCGCTCGGAACGACCGGCTTCGAGTTCTCCACGGGCTCCGGGTGGACCGATCCCGCGTCCGGTGAGACACAACTGTCCTGGTCGGGCACGGCGATCTACCGCCCCTACGGCGGATACCTCGGCCTGTACATGGCGTACGCGAACCCCCACCTCGCGATCGCAGCGAACGGGCAGGCCACCCTCACGGCGGAGATCGCCTGGAACGATGGCGGCGGCAAGTGGAGTGGCCCCGTCGAGAACAGCTACAAGCGCGTCATCGTCGCGACGTTCGCCGACAGCGAGCTCACGACGGCGACTGACGGGACGCTCTCGTTCGCCGGCACGCCGGAGTGGTCGGGACGCGCCTACTCACAGGGTGCAGGCGAGGTGTACGCGGACAGTTTCCCCGCGTCACTCGTCGACTACTTCGACCCGAGCAACCGTCCGTGGTTCTACGCGACCGGCAGCTTCCGTGACCCGGAGAAGGCCGGCCTGCCGGTGACGGCGACGGCGACGGTCACGACCGAGACGGCCCCGACCGCAGGCTCGCGGGTCGACCCGCTCGACCCCCTCGGCGACGGCAAGAACCCGTTCACCCCGTCCTCACCGACCGTGGTCGCACAACCGCAGTCGGCGACCATCGGCGGCGACGGTACAGCCAACCTCACCGCCACCGCGACCGGGTCACCGGCACCGACGATCCGCTGGCAACAGCTCCTCGGCGCGGTCTGGACCGACATCGACGGCGCGACGACCACGACCTACACCGCGACAGGGCTCGCGGAGGGAGCGCACTCGTTCCGAGCCGTGTTCACCGGAGGCGGCACATCGGTGGAGTCGGAGACCGCCGTCGTCACGGTGAGCGCCGACGCGATCGATCCTCAGCCGTCGGCCGGTCCCGCACTGAGCGTGACCCCAGGTTCTCAGCTCGAGGACGACGCCAAGCTCACGGTGTCGGGGTCCGGCTATGAGCAGCACACCAACCGTCACGGCGCCTACCTCCTGTTCGGGTACGCCACCACGTTCCCGTCGGCCGGCGGCAAGCTCGGCGTCGACTACGACTACGCAGCAGGCATGGACAACCAGCGGTTCATCGCCTGGCCCGGCTCAGCGACAGCAGGAGCCTCGCAGGCACTCTTCACCGACAGCGGGTTCACCGTCGACGACTTCGCGGCGACGTCCACCTTCATCGGAGCCTCAGGCGCGGCCGTGGACTGCCGAGCCACCGGGATCACCTGCGGCGTGTTCACGATCGGCGCCCATGGCTCGACCGACGCGGCGCTCGAGACGTTCACCCCGGTAACGTTCACGACCGTTGCACCCGAACCTGGCACGAACCCAGGCACCGAACCGGGTACGAACCCAGGCACCGAACCGGGTACGAACCCAGGCACGGAACCAGGCACCGAACCGGCACCGCTGAAGATCGAGCCGTCTGGCTCAGACCTGACGCTCGAGAACGAGGGTCGCATCACGGTTCCGGTGAGTGCGATCGCAGGATCGACTATCGCCGTGTCCGTCGGCAGCGACCGAGCCGCGGACCGAGTGGCCGCGTACCTCTTCTCCGAGCCGAGTTCGCTCGGTACGCACAAGGTGTCTGAAAGCGGGACCTTCGAGGTCCGCCTCCCCGCTGACGTCACCGGCGTGCACCGCCTCGCGGTCTACGACGAAGACGGCATCATCGGCTGGGCATCCATCTCCATCGCCGCTCTGGCCGGCAATGGAGACAAAGCAAAGGACACGATGGCCGTCACGGGAACCGAGTTCCCGTCGGCTGCGATCCTCAGCGCCTTCGTGCTGATACTGCTCGGAGGGGTTCTGATCAAACGGCGTCGCAAGGTGACCGCGTGATCTCCTCCGCATAAAGGATCCGAAGGGGTCCAGAGCCGATCGGCTCTGGACCCCTTTGCATGTATCTACTCGTCCGCGTGCGGCAATAGTCAAGGCCATCGCCGCGACACAAAAGCGACGAGGTCGCGGCCATTCGGGAGCCACACGCAACTCACATCGGGCCCTGCTTCGACGAGAACGAAACGCCTGTCAGGCCTCGGAGTTGACGCAAGGTGATCACATCCGCCATCGTCAATGCTCCTCGCTGTCTGCGTTCGATAAGGCGCTCGGCCGCTGCAGCTGCGAGCCTGCCGGTGGCAACCGACTGACCCTGCCCCGAGAGAGACATCACCTCACCGGTTCTCCGATTGCCCACGCTGACACCCCAGGAGTCACCGCCGATGTGCGGCGCACGAGCGAGCAGTGGCGAGAGTGCAGGCAGGGCTCCGATGACCCCGAGTGCGGCGGTGGCCGCACGGGTGTCGATCGCCAACCAGGAACGCACCGCGATGTTCACGCGCCGCCCTGCAAGCAGATCGTCCGGGAAGTCCGCCCGCAGATGAGTTCGCTTGCCACCAGTCGGAGTAGACAGGCGTCGCCAGGACCGCAGGTTGACAACAGAGTGGGGTTCTGGAGGGGCGTGCAGTGTCGCTCCGGCAAGGCGCGCTGTCCAGGCGACGGCAGCGGCCCCGTGCGACTCGCCTCCTCCGAGCAAAATAGCTACATCGACATCGTCCCCCGGGACCGTTTGCAGTGCGTGAACGAGCACCGTGCTGGCACCAGGTGCTATGCCGGCTCCGAGCAGGACTGCTCCGTCAGCCGTAACGCTTGCAGCGAGTGCGCGCAGGTGGGACGCTGTCGCCGATACGTCCACGAGTGCAGTCGTTCCCACCGCAAGCTGTACAGCGCCCGATTCCAGCCCGCTCGCATCGATCACGACATCGACCCCCCGAGCCGCCTCAGCGAGAGCCTCTCGCCCCATGGTTGTGGATGCATCGATCGGCAGGTCATTCTCTGTCGCGCTGCGGCCCGCGCTGCGCACAGCATGCCCTCTCGCTCGGAGTTCGTTCACAGCAGCGGAACCTACTGCTCCGCGGCCACCCAGGACGAGCGCCTTCACTGCTCCTCCGCCGCGTGTGCAACGGAACTGCTCGTCTGATGAGTCGGCGCAGAGCAGCTGAGGTTCGCGTCTCGTGACGGCGCGTGTATCGCAGGAGCTGGACAGGACGTTGCTATGAGCGACATCGGCACCCCCCGCAGCCGTTGGGCCGCCCGTGCGAGCAGGGGTACCGCCCAGAAGACAGCGAGTGGCACGACGATGGTGACGACAACTGCGGTACGGAGCTGATGCGGCCAGTCCTCGGACATGGGGGCGAGAAGCGTGGACACCACCAGCGATAAGGGCAGTATTCCAAGCCAAGTCACGAGGGCTTGCAGCGGACGTGGAAGAGGACGCATGAAAACTCCAAACATTCGGTTGGATTTCAAGATAGCAGACTGCAACCATATAGTTGGAGATCGGAAAACACTCGCCACCGCGTCCCATCCCACCAACACCAACACCGGCACCGGCACCGGCACCGGCACCGGTGCAGTTTCCGCCAGCGCACTCATTCGCCAGCTCACCGAGGGTGCTGCCACGATGAAGGAACTGATCTTTCACCGCTTAAGCGACAAGCGGATCCGGTCTGCGGCAGCGGTGGCGACCGAGGTCAAGGGGCCTCTGGGAGTGATCGAGGTCGACGCGCGATCGCATTCGCGGCCACCCTCGACCGTCCGACTTCTCAATAGATTCGGTCTCCCTGAGAGCTTGGTCCTCGACCAGGGACCAACGGACGACGCCTGGCCGGGTACCGGAATGGTAGTTGTCGCGTGGTTTCACTTGTCCGGCGTTGACGGCTTCGCGGCCAAACGGCTGAATGGAATCTGTTCGGTCGTCGCAGGCGTCCAAGCGTGATGATGACCGATTGCCTCCTAGCCCCCACACCCGACTCGCCACGAGGCTTCAGCTCCCAGAGACCTAGGACGATCAGCCGGACCTCCATGCGCGCGCCAGCCCGGTCTTTGGTTGACCTTGGGGTCCGAACGCCCGAATCCCTCGAGGAACATCCTCTGGTCTCGCAGCCAGCCTCTGCGCTCGCACACATCTTCAAGGACACCAATGAACACCGAACCCCCGGCATCGCTGCGCGAGATTCAAAAGAAGCGCCACGCCCTGCAACAGGCCGTCGTTCAGGACTTCCTTGACGACCTCCCAGAACCAGTGCATCTTGCTGACATCGCAAAGCGGCTCTACCTCAGCTACTCCCTGGTGAAGTACTACCTGACAACGGGGCAACTCGTTGGGGTGTTGCGAAACGGGAGGTGGCACATCGACGCGTATGCCAGCCGAGAGTGGATCGGTAGATTTCTCGCGTCGCGAGCGAGCCGCCGTCTTCGTCTCCATCGACCGAATGAAGTTCGGGACGCGATCTCTGTTTTGGTGACCGCGCCAGACGCACTCGAGCGGCTGCGTCAGTTGCAATCGGTCGATCTGACCGCAGATACCGTCGTGGAGCATGCACTTCGGGTTCTTCCAATGAGCGACTCAGTGCTCGTTCTGCACGCGATCGACGAATTGACCGAGGTGACATGACGAAGATTTCTCGAAATGCTCGGACGCTCCGAGAAAGTATCTCTGCCGGTGTCAGTATCAGGCGCGAGCGAGGAACACGCCGTTTCGAAACGCCGCCAAAACGAGATCCTTTCGTACTGGGGTCGCTGGTCGTAGGGTCTTATTCTTCGACTGCGTCATTGGCCAGGTCCTTGCCCTCATCACGCAGTCCCTCTGTTTGGGCCGTGGACACAGTGGGTGGGTGGGTCCGGGGATCGCGATTGCACTCGTTCTCTGCCAGTCCGGCATCTTGGCGATCGGCTCCAGCCTTGCGCGTTCCCGCGCGTCGCACGAGGGTACCGTAAGCGACTCTTCCTAAGAGTGCATCGCGCTGAGACCCCACTCCAGACCTGTTGCGAGAAGCAACGGCGGACCGCCCGTGTCAATGGCACCAAACACACTCAGACCGACGACGCAATTCGAGGACGCACCGCTGGGCAGCGTTACCGTTCAACGCTGAGGATCGGCATCTTCGCCTGAGTGCTTGATGGTAGGAGGCGAGCAAGAGAGTGGTCTGAGGTCTGGAGCCCTGGCGACCGCCCAGCCCACTGGAACCAAGTCAGGAGGGGAGGTCCGCCGAAGGTTCCCGGGTGCGACAAGGGACTGTGCCGGTCGCCGCCGGTCCCCCGCCTTCAGATTGGACTGCCCCCATGCCTGTAGAGAAGCTCATGCTCACTGCCGAGGAAGCTGCTGAATCGCTCGGGGTCGGCCGTTCCACGGTCTACGATCTCATTCGACTCGGTCAGCTCTCCAGCGTGAAGATCGGACGCGCACGTCGCATTCCGGTCGCAGCCTTGCATCGCTTCGCCCGAACGTTATCCGGTGAAGACGCGTAGTGGGCCAACGCGCCAACGGCGAAGGTTCGATCTACAGGCGCAAGGACGACCAATGGACTGGCGCAGCATACGTGCTGGCCGCGAACGGAGCACGAAAACGTCGAACCGTCTACGGACACACCAAGGCACAGGTCGCAGCCAAGCTCCGGGACCTCATCTCACAGACCGACGCAGGCGTCCCGACCGCCGTCTCGGGCTGGACCGTGAAGACCTACTCCGAGCACTGGCTGACGCACATCGCACCGAATGCGCTCCGCCCGACGACCAGAACCAACTACGAGTGGGTTCTGCAGAAACACGTGATTCCATCACTCGGCGCAAAGAAGCTCGAACAACTGACACCACAACACGTCCGAGAAATGCACAGCAGCATCGCACGCACTGGCGTCTCGGCCCACACCGTTCGGCTTGCTCACGCTGTGCTCCGAAGCATCCTCGCCGAAGCAGCACGCGAGCAGCACGTCGGACGCAACGTCGCATCACTCGTCCGCGCGCCCAAGATCGAGCACCAGGAAGTCGAGCCGTGGACCGCAGAGGAGGCCTACAGCTTCCTGGATTCGAGCCGTGACTCGCAGTTCGCCGAGCTCTACGTGCTCGCGCTGACGCTCGGACTTCGCCGGGGAGAATTGCTCGGCCTGCGCTGGGCTGATATCAACGCAGAGCGAACACAGCTCCGCGTGCGGCAGACCGCTCATCGCGCCGGAACCGGGCAGGGGATCTCGATCGGCCCGACGAAGACCGCGCGATCGCGTCGGACGCTGCCGCTACCCGCCAGGGCCATCGCTGCGCTCAGAACACGAGCAGCCCACCAACTGTCCGATCAACGCGCCGCCGGCGAAGCCTGGGTCGACTCAGGGCTCGTCTTCACCACGCGGACAGGCACACCGATCGAACCGAGCAACCTCCGGCGCAGCTTCGACAAAGAGATCACCGCTGCAGACGTGCGCCGGATCCGTTTCCACGACATGCGCCACACTTGCGCATCGCTCCTTCTGGCCCAGGGCGTGCAGATGCGCACGGTCATGGAGATCCTCGGGCACGCCAATATGGCTATCACCTCCGACATCTACTCCCACGTCGCGCCGACGACGCTTCGGAACGCCTCAGACGCGATGAACGCCGCTCTCGACTTCCCCACAGCAGGCCCAGCATGAGCGTGCACGTTCATCCTTGTTCGCCGTCGTCCGCGGGGTCGTTGCTACATGCGTTGCTACACGCGTTGCTACATTTCGTGCCTATCCGGCAGCTGTCGCGCAGTTCGGCCGGTCGGACGGGCCTTTGAGCGGGCAAGAAAAATGCCGCTGACCTGGGTTTTCCAGGGCAACGGCCGGGTGATGCTGGTGGAGCCGCCCAAGGGAATCGAACCCTTGACCTTCTCATTACGAGTGAGATGCTCTGCCGACTGAGCTAGGGCGGCGCGTGCGCTGGTCGCCCGGCGCACGAGTATCCATGTTAGCGCAGCTTTTGGACCGTCGTGTACAGCTCGGCGAAAGAACGACGGATCCGCTCGGCGAGCGACCCGGGGGTCGGCGCATCGGCCCAGCAACGCCACGCGTGGCGCAGGCCGGCGAAGCCCACCATCGTCACCATCCAGCAGCGGTCGAACAGCGCCTCGGCGTCCTCCGCGAGCGTCGGGTCGTCGTTCAGCACCCGCCGCTCGACGACCTTGTAGAGGCCCTCCTCGAAGCCGCGCATACTCGCGATCCGCGCGCCCAGCAGGTGCGGGTGGTCGCGCAGCACGTCCTTGCGGAGATGGTGGATCTCGACGTCCTCGTCGGCGTCACCGACGGTCCGGGCCAGGAGCTCCCCCAGATCGGTGAGTACGTCGGTGGCGGGCCCGGCGGTGAGGAAGGCGTGCAGGGCGTCGCCGTCGGGGATCAGCGGGATGTCGCCGATCAGCGCCTCCTCCTTCGTTCCGAAGTAGTTGAAGAAGGTCCGCGGCGAGACTTCCGCCCGACGGCTCACCTCCTCGACCGTCACGTTCTCGAGCCCCTGCTCACTCGCGAGCGTCAGCACCGCATGCTGGATCGCCCGACGCGTCGCGAGCCGCTTCCGCTCGCGGAGCCCGAGTTCAGCCGGCGCCGTCATGGTCATCAGGTTCCCACCGTCAACTGCACATCGGGTCCTTCGACGGCACCGTGCCGTCGATAAGGTACTGGTCGACCGCCTGGTTCACGCAGTCGCTGCCCTTGTTGTAGCCCGTGTGGCCCTCACCCTTGTAGGTGATCAGCTGACCCTTGTCGAGCTGCTCCGCGAGGTTCTGCGCCCAGACGTACGGCGTGGCCGGGTCGTTCGTCGTTCCGACGACGAGGATCGGCGCTGCGCCCTTCGCGTGGATCTCCCCACGCTCGGTCCGCGTCTGATACGGCCAGTTGGCGCAGAACGTGTCGCCGTAGGCCATGTACTCGCCGATCACGGGAGCCGCCTCCTCCAGCTGCTTCGCCTCGTCGGCCATCTTCGTCTTGTCGTCGTCGTAGCTGTAGTCGAGGCAGTTGATCGCGTTGAAGGCCTCGGTCTGGTTGTCGGCGTACTTGCCGGACTCGTTGCGACCGTTGTAGCCGTCGGCGAACTGGAACGCGATGTCGGTCCCGCCCTGCATGACCTCGGCGAACATCTTGCTGAGGTACGGCCACGCATCGGCCTGGTACAGCGGGTAGATGATCGCCGTGAGCAGCGTGTTGCCGCCCAGCTCACGTCCGTCGTCGCCGGGGATCGGGTTCGCGTCGACCTCGTCGAGGAGCGTCTTGATCTCGGTCATCGCACTGTCGACGGAGCCCTTGAACGGGCAGTCCTTGCCCGTCATGCAGTCCTCGAGGTAGGCACGCAGAGCACTTTCGAAGCCCTTGGCCTGCTCCTTGACGACCTCGAAGTTCGACGTCGACGGGTCGATCGCACCGTCGAGCACGAGTCGGCCGACGTTCTTCGGGAAGAGCTCCGCGTACGTCGCTCCGAGGAACGTGCCGTACGAGTAGCCGAGGTAGTAGAGCTGCTTGTCGCCGACGGCGGCGCGCAGCATGTCGAGGTCCTTCGCGGCGCTCTGCGTGTCGACGAACTCGAGCATCTTGCCCGTCTCCTCCGCACACGCGTCGCCGAAGTCCTTCGCGGCCTTCTCGTTCGCGGCGATCCACTCGTCGGAGCCGCGCTTCCCCGGCGTCACGTCGTACAGGTACGCGTCCATCTCCGAGTCGGTCAGGCAGGTCACCGGCGTCGACTTACCCACACCGCGGGGGTCGAAACCGACGACGTCGAAGTTCTCCTGGAGGTCCTTGTCGACCGCGAAATCGAGGCTGTCGGCGACGAGGCTGTAACCGGAACCACCCGGGCCGCCCGGGTTCATGAAGAGCGAGCCGATCGGCTTGCCGTTCGTCGCCTGGTGACGCACGAGCGCCAGGGAGAGTTCGCCGTCCGAGGGGTTGTCCCAGTCGATGGGCGCCTTCGCCGTGGCGCACTCGAAGCCGTCGGCACAGCCGCTGGTCTTCCAGTCGAGTTTCTGCTCGTAGAAGGGCTTCAGCTCGGCGTCGACGTCGCTCGTCGCCGGCGAGGAGGACGACGTCGTCGGCTCGGCGGCCTTCGGCGGCAGGAAGGCCGTCACGCACCCGCTCAGGGTGAGCGCCGCGACCGCGAGACCGGCCACCAGGGCGACCCGCGCCGTACGGCGCGCACCGGGGCCCCTGCGACGGGGTGCACCGGTCGATCCCGTCGAGTCGGACGGCTGCTGCCTGGGCGAAGTCACAGAGGCTCCCTACCGGACCGCCGACACGAGCATGGCCTCCAAGGCCAGCGCCGGGGCGACGTTCCCTTCGATTCGTGTGCGGGCGACGGAGATCGCCTCCAAGGTTTCGATCGTAACCGCAGGCGTCGTCCGGCGAGCGGCTTCCTCGAGTTCCGGACGCAATTCACGGTTGATGATCGTGGCGTCGTGCCCCAGTTGCAGGAGCACGATGTCGCGATAAAGCGAGAGCAGGTCGACCATGATCCGGTCGAGGCCGTCGCGCAGGCTGCGGGTGGCGCGCCGCTTCTGATCCTCCTCCATCGCCCGGACCTGCGAGCGGAGGGCCGGCGGCACCGACTGACCGGGCTCGACGCCGAGTGAGCGCAGCGTGCTCTCCCGCTCGGCCTCGTCGCGGAGCGAGGTGTACGCCTTCGCGTCGTCGCCCGCCAGCTCCAGGAGGCGACCAGCGGTGACGACAGCCTGACCCGCACTCCGGATGTCGAGCACGGCACGGAGCGTGGACTCGCGGCGCTGCCGTGCGCCGGGGTCGGTCGCGAGGCGGTGGGCCATGCCGACGTGGCTCTGCGCCTCACGGGCGGCGCGTTCGGCGAGTTCGGGCGCCACGCCGTCACGCCGTTCCAGCAGCTCGGCGACGTCGTCGATGGTGGGGACGCCGAGACGGACCGAGCGGACGCGCGACCGGATGGTGGGCAACAGGTCGGCCTCGCTCGGTGCGCACAGCACCCAGATCGTGCTGCTCGGCGGCTCTTCGAGCGACTTCAAGAGCAGGTTGGAGGTGCGCTCGGTCATGCGGTCGGCGTCCTCGACGACCATGACGCGGAAGCGACCGACGGACGGTGCGCGGTAGGCGTTCCGGACGAGGTCGCGGACCTCGTCGATCGTGATGATGACGCGATCGGTGCTCAGCGCGGAGAGGTCGGGGTGGGTGCGGGCCTCCACCTGACGACGGGTGACGTCGTCTCCCCCGGGCTCGCGGCTGAGGAGCGCGGCGGCGAACGCGTAGGCGAGGGTCGACCGACCCGAACCGGGCGGCCCGGTGATGAGCCAGGCGTGGGTGAGGCCCTTGGGCGTGACCGGGTCCGACGCCGACTGGAGGAGCTCGATCGCGTCGCGTTGACCCGTCAAGTCGGTCCAGGAAGCCATGCGTCTACGATACCGGGCGGTACCGACGTGAGCCGGCGGGGTGCCCTTCGACAGGCTCAGGGACCGGAACGGTGCGGGCTCAGGAACCGGAACGGTGTGCGCTCAGGGACCGGAAGGGTGTGGGTTCAGGGACCGGAAGGGTGTGGGCTCAGGGACCGGGAAGGTGTGCGCTCAGGGACCGGAACGGTGTGGGCTCAGGGACCGGGAGGGCGTGCGCTCAGAGGAGCGGTGCGATGCGGGCCTGGATGTCGGCGGCCAGTCGCTCGGGCGGCAGCGCGGCGTCGACGACGAGGAACCGCTCGGGCTCCGCGTCCGCGAGGGCGAGGAACGACTCCCGCACCCGGGTGTGGAAGTCCTGCGCCTCGGCTTCGAGCCGGTCGAACCGCTTGTTGGCGTTGTCGAGACGACCGCGGGCGACGGCGACGTCCAGGTCGAGGAGCACGGTCACGTCGGGCAGGAGGTCCTCGGCGGCCCAGAGCGAGATGTCGCGGATCTGCTGGGCGTCGAGCACCCGTCCGCTGCCCTGGTAGGCGACCGAGGAGTCGAGGTACCGGTCCTGCAGGACGACCTCGCCCCTCGCGAGGGCCGGGCGCACCACGGTGGCGATGTGGTGTGCGCGGTCCGCCGCGTAGAGCAGGGCCTCGGCACGCGGGCTGATGTCGCCCCGGTGATGCAGCACGATCTCGCGGATCTCGACGCCGAGCTCACTGCCGCCCGGCTCACGGGTCCGGACGACCGTCCGCCCCTGCTGCTCGAACCAGTCGCTCAGGAGTCGCGCCTGCGTCGACTTCCCGACGCCGTCGCCGCCCTCGAGGGTGATGAACAGGCCCCGGGGGCGTCCTCCCTCGCTCACGTGACGGCGTCGGCCTTCGCCGCAGCCGCCTTGTTCGCGGCGCGGGTCGCGGCAGCCTTCTTCGCCGCTTCCGAACGGGCGGTCGACGTGGCCGTCGCGGACTTCGTGGCCGCCGTCTTGGCGGTCCCCGTCTTCGCGGCGGCGGTCTTCTTGGCCGGAGCCTTCTTCGCGGGTGCCTTCTTCGCGGGAGCCTTGCGACCGGCCTTCGGCTTCGCCGGGCCCTTCGCGCGCTTGTCCGCCAGGAGCTGGACCGCTCGCTCGAAGTCGACGTCCTCGACCTCCTCGCCACGAGGGATCGTCGCGTTGGTCACGCCGTCCGTCACGTAGGCGCCGAAACGGCCGTCCTTGATCTTGATCGGCTTCCCGCTCTCGGGGTCGGCCTCGAACTCCTTGAGGGCGCTCGACGCCTTCCGGGCGCCGTACTTGGGCTGTGCGAACAGCTCGACGGCACCGGCGAGGTCGACCGCGAAGATGTCGTCCTCGGAGGTGAGCGACCGGGTGTCGGTGCCCTTCTTCAGGTACGGACCGTAGCGACCGTTCTGCGCGAGGATCTCTTCGCCGGACTCAGGATCGGCACCGACGACGCGCGGCAGGTCGAGGAGCTTGAGCGCGGTCTCGAGGTCGATGGTCGCGAGGTCCATCGACTTGAAGAGCGACGCGGTGCGGGGCTTCTCTGCCGCCGCCTTCTTCTTGGCGGGGGCCTTCTTCTTGGCACCCGCAGCGGGCTCGGTCACCTCGCCAGTCGCCGTGTCGACGGAGAGCTCCGCCTCGGGCTCTGGGTCGACCTCAGTGATGTACGGGCCGAAGCGTCCGTCCTTCGCGACGATCTCCTTGCCGGTCGTCGGGTTCACGCCGATGACGCGATCGCCGACGACGGGTGCGTCGATGAGCTCGTGCGCCTTCGCGGGCGTCAGCTCGTCGGGCGCGAGGTCCTCGGGCAGGTTGACCCGACGCGGCGTCGGAGCCTCCTCACCCTCGGCCGGCGGCGGACCGTCGGGCGTGACCTCGAGGTACGGGCCGTACTTGCCGATGCGGAGCGTGACCCCGTCGTCGATGACGATCGAGTTGATGCGGCGGGCGTCGATGTCGCCGAGGTTGTCGATGACCTGACGCAGGCCGCGACCCGAGTCGTCGCCGAAGTAGAAGCCCTTGAGCCAGTCGACGCGGTCGACCGAGCCGCCGGCGATCCGGTCGAGGTCGTTCTCCATTTCAGCGGTGAAGTCGTACTCGACGAGTTCCTCGAAGTACTCCTCCAGGAGACGGACGACGCTGAACGCCACCCAGCTGGGGATGAGCGCCTGGCCGCGCTGCGTCACGTAGCCGCGGTCGATGATCGTGGAGATGATCGAGGCGAACGTGGACGGTCGGCCGATGCCGAGCTCCTCGAGCCGCTTCACGAGGCTGGCCTCGGTGTAGCGCGGCGGCGGCGAGGTCTCGTGCCCCTTCGCCTCCGGGTCCTCGATGCCGAGCTGCTGGCCTTCGGTGAGGGGCGGCAACTTCGCCTCGGACGCGTCGTCCTGCGAGTTGCGGTCCTCGTCCTGGCCCTCTTCGTAAGCGGCGAGGAAACCACGGAAGGTGATGACGGTGCCGGACGCGGTGAACTCGGCGCGGCCCACGTCGGTCTTCGACTCGAGCGTGATCGTCGCGGTCGAGCCCTTCGCGTCGGCCATCTGGCTTGCGACGGTGCGCTTCCAGATCAGGTCGTACAGCTTGAAGTCGTTGCCGCGGAGGGTCGACGCGAGCGAGGACGGCGTCCGGAAGGTGTCGCCCGAGGGACGGATCGCCTCGTGCGCCTCCTGCGCGTTCTTGCTCTTGCCGCTGTACAGGCGCGGCTTGTCGGGCACCGTCTCGGCACCGTAGAGGGCAGCAGCCTGCTTCCGCGCCGCGTCGATCGCCTGCTTGCTCAGCGAGGGCGAGTCGGTACGCATGTAGGTGATGTAGCCGTTCTCGTACAGCGACTGCGCGACGCTCATCGTCTGGCGTGCGGAGAAGCGGAGCTTGCGACCGGCCTCCTGCTGGAGCGTGGAGGTCGTGAAGGGAGCCGCCGGACGGCGGGAGTACGGCTTGGACTCGACGGAGAGGACGGTCGCCTTCGACTGCTCGAGTGCTGCGGCGAGCGCCGTGGCCCGCTGCTCGTCGAGCGGGACGGCACTGCCCTTGAGCTGTCCGAGGTCGTCGAAGTCGCGGCCGGTGGCGACGCGGTCGCCGTCGAGCCGGACGAGTCGTGCGGTGAAGGGTGCTCCGGTGGCGTCTGCTTCGGGGAGGAAGCGCGCGATGACGTCCCAGTAGGAGGCGGCGCGGAAGGCGAGGCGCTCGCGCTCCCGGTCGACGACGAGTCGGGTGGCGGCGGACTGCACGCGTCCGGCGCTCAGCCCGGGGCCGACCTTGCGCCAGAGCACGGGCGAGATCTCGTACCCGTACAGGCGGTCGAGGATCCGGCGGGTCTCCTGGGCGTCGACGAGGTCGGTGTCGAGGGGCCGCGTCTTGTCCTTCGCGGCGAGGATGGCGTCTTTGGTGATCTCGTGGAAGACCATGCGGCTGACGGGGACCTTGGGCTGCAGGACCTGCAGGAGGTGCCACGCGATGGCCTCGCCTTCGCGGTCCTCATCAGTCGCGAGGAGGAGTTCGTCGGCGTTCTTGAGTGCGCGCTTGAGGTCCGCGACGGTCTTCTTCTTCGCGTCGGAGACGACGTAGTACGGCTCGAAGCCGTTGTCGACGTCGACCGAGAACTTGCCGAGCGAGCCCTTCTTGAGCTCGGCGGGAAGGTTCTTCGGCTCGATGAGGTCGCGGATGTGACCGACCGAGGACAGCACCTCGTAGTCGTCACCGAGATATCCGGCGATCGACTTCATCTTGGTCGGTGACTCTACGATCACGAGTTTCTTGCCTGCCACGAGGCTCCTTCCATCAGGCACACCATACACACGTGCACAGCAGGCTTGTCCAATCGTGAAGCGGCCACGCGCGTGTCCAACCCCTTGCGTTCTGCGGCGTTCGGAGCAGAATGTCTGCCATGAGTACCCAGACGAGTTACACCGTGAAGTTGACCGACGGTCCACTGGAGGGCAAGACGATCAGCGCCCGACTCAGCGATCAGGGATCACCGACGCCCACCGTCGACGTGCCGAGCGGCACCGCCGGCAAGGTCTACCGGTACGCCCGGACGACCGGCGAGGAGTACGACGACTCCGGTGCCCCGAGCGCCGTCGATTACCGCTTCCTGGAGGCGGTCTTCACGACCGACTCCGGTCAGGGCTGACCGATCGCTCCGCTACCTCTTAATATGTGGCGGTCGCGGGCACCCCGACGACGGCGCCGGACGCCTCTGGAGGAGGTCCGGCTCTCGCGGCGACCGTGATGGCGCCGAAGGCCGTGTCGACAGTGGCGTCGACGAGGACGGTGACGCCCTCCACACTGCAGGTGCCGAGCGACGCGGCATTGCGCGCCGCGACCATGCGAGCAGTTTCGCAGGGGAAGCCTGGGAGACGACCGGACGCGGCGTCGGCTGCCGCCAACGCTGCTGCGTCTGCCGCGTTGGCCGCTCGCTGATGAGCGGCGAACAGCGTCACGACGGGCAGAGTCGCCAGGAGGACGACCACCAGGGCGCCGAGGATGCCTGCCGCAAGAACCGACCCGGCTCCGGTCTCGTCGCGCAGGTCTCGCGCCGCGCGGAGGACCAGGCGGCGCCACCTCACGCTCATCGGCCGCCGCCCATGGCGCACGAGGACGCCGACACCGGGACGACGCCGGCCAGGCCGGACCCGCCGACGGCGTCGACGCGCACGCAGACCAGGTCGCCCTCCACGCCACTCGTCATGGTGGCCCCTGGGAGTACGCGCGCGACCCGACCCGCCGCGGTTCCTGCGTCGTCGCCTCGCCCCAGACTCCGGGCGGCGTCCGCAGCCGCGTCGGTCGCACGGAGCTGGGTCAACCCGACCTGCACCGCGGAGAGCCCCATCGCCAGCACGAGGACGACGGCCGGAACGACGACCGCGAACTCCGCCGTCACCGCGCCGTCGTCCGAACGCCATGCCGGCACCTGCACACGCACGGCTCAGCCGTTCGCCGTCAGAGCTCGTCGGATGAGGTCGGTGAGGATGCCCCGCACCTCGTCTCCGCGGAGGATGGCGACTAGGAGCCCGGCGAACCCCACGGCCGCCATCGTGGCCACCGCATACTCCGCCGTGGCAGACCCCCGTTCGTCCTGCAGGACGCGCCGCACCTCGCGCGTGACACGCTGCTCGACTCGACGACCGATCGTGATCATGATGTTCCTTCCCCGCACCGGAGTGCTGCGCTCGTGGCACGAACACCTCCATGTTCGGCGAACGGATCCAGCGCCGCGCGGGCGGAGCCGACGACGGCGACGGGCCAGGTCGACCTACCGGTTGTGGAGCGAACTCGCCTTGCACCTATTCGCTATTCATGGTTGAGTAATAGTCATGGATGAACAGTTGGCGGCGCGCGACTCGCAACTCCTCCGAGGCGTGTTGCCGATGCTCATCCTGTCCACCGTGCACCGCGGGGAGACCTACGGGTACGAGCTCGTCGAACGCCTCCGGGCCCTCGGTCTGGCCGATCTGGCGACCGGCGTCGTGTACCCGGTCCTCAGCCGATTCGAACGCGACGGATTGGTGACCGCGCGTCGGGTCGCCTCCTCGGGCGGCCCAGCACGGAAGTACTACGCGATCACCGAACGAGGAGACGCGGCGAGGCTCGACGCCATCGCCCGCTGGAGAGCGATGACCGACATCGCCGAACGAGGAATCGACCCTGAAGGAGCACCAGCATGATCGACCAGAAGCGCCCCACAGCGGACGACCTGCTCGCCGAGCGCGCTGCACGCGGACTGAGCGTCGCGGACCGTTGGCGACGCGACTCGTACCTGCAGCGCCTCGACTGGCATCTCGAGGCCGTGGTCACGGGGCGGGAACGCCGCTCGATCGTCCGTTCGCTCCGAGACGAACTCTCGACCGATCGGCGACCGATGACGATCGCACTGGCCGACCTCGGCTCACCACGCGCTCTGGCCGCCCGCTACGCCGACGACCCGGCCCGCCTGCGACCGACCTGGTCGATCGGGGTCATCTGGGGCGGCGTCGCCATCCTCGCCTACTGGTTCTCATTCGCCCTGTTCACCCTCGGGATGCTCGCGGTCGTCGAGCAGTCGACGCTCGATGAGGCGCACGCACGGTTCTTCTTCGTCGACGTGCTCGCCTTCGCGAACGCGGACGGCATCGGTGTCGGCTGGTCAGGTGACGTCGCATGGATCCTCGTGCCGATCGTGATCATCACCGTCGCCGTGCTCATCGGAGCACGCTGCTGGCGCGCACTGCCACGCTCCCGCGACTGAAGCAGTCCCGCGACTGCAGCAGGGCGGGTCGGCGGCGACCAGGGCGTCAGAAGCCGAGCGTCGTCGACGTGACCACGCTGAGGAGGAGCGGAGCCACACCGACGAGAAGGAAGGCCGGCAGGATGCAGACCCCGAGCGGGACCATGAGACGGGTCGCGAGGATCGCGGCAGCCCGCTCGCCGTCGGACCGCGCCTGATCACGCTGCTGCTCCGCCTCGCTGCGGAGCAGCTCCCCGGCGGGGATGCCCGCCCTGGCCGACAAGGCGAGGACGCTGGTGATCGTGGCACCGTCGTAGGGGACGGCGAACCGGTCGCAGGCTTCCTCGACGACCGATCGGGCCGCCGGTGCCGCTACCCCACCCGCCATCGCCACCGCGACGAGGTCGAGCGACAGCCCCGGTGCAGGATCGCGCATGGCCGCCCGCGCACTGAGCGCGGCACTCCAGCGTGCACCGGCGACGAGGAACACCACGCCGGCCACGAGACAGCAGAGCCCCGGAGGCGTCGCGAAGAGCGTCCGCAGTGTGTCGAAGCCGAGGGCCATCCCGAGGAGGACGGCGACGAGCGGCAACCAGAGCACCAACCTCGCCGTCGCGGACGGTCCGGCGAGCGCCGTGCCGACGTCGCGGCCGATGCGGTCCAGCTCGCGCAGCGACCCGGCGAGGTCGCGCAGACAGACGCCGAGTGGCGCGCCGCTGATCGCAGCGACCTGCCAGGCGGCGGCCAGGCCTGCCCAGGCCGTCCGGGCGCCCGCACCCGTCTCCTGATCAGCGATGGCGGCGATCGCCGCCGGGAGGTCGCCACCGTGGGCCGCAGCATCGGCCACCGCTGACAGCACCGCCGCGTCGGCTCGATGATCGCTCGTCGGGCCGACTTCGTCGTCCGGTTCATCCGCCGCGAGACGGTCGGACACCGAGGCGGATCGGGTCCGCGCATCGGCGTCGGCTTCCAGGGCGAGATGCCTCCAGGCGCTGCCGGGTGCGACGCCGGCACCCAGGAGCACGGCCAGACGGCGGGTGGTGCGCGCCACGCGGGCGGGACCGTCGTCATCGGGCGGAGCCGCGCCGGGAAGCGCCGCGAGCACCCGCCGCAGGACCCGTGGCGGCATCACGGCAACTCCTCGACGGAGAGGCGGTCGTGTTCGTCGATCAGGAGGCGGCCGACGGCGACCACCTGCCGGCCGACCGGGAGCCGCGCCAGATGCACGACGAGTCCGATCGCGCTCGTCGACTGCCGAGCGACGGCCTCCTGACTCATACCGGCGAGCGCACCGAGCGCCTCCAAGCGGGCGGGCACGTCGGTCACGGAGTTCGCGTGGAGGGTGCCGGCACCACCGTCGTGCCCGGTGTTGAGCGCCGATAACAACTCGCGCACCTCGGGCCCCCGGCACTCGCCGAGGACGAGCCGGTCGGGACGCATGCGGAGCGCCTCCCGCAGGAGGCGCTCGAGGTCGATGCCGCCGGCCCCTCCAGGTTGGCCTGGCGCGACTGGAGTGCGACGACATGCGGGTGGAGGATCCGCAGCTCCGCGACGTCCTCGATCACGACGAGCCGCTCGGCGGGCGAGGCGAGGCCGAGCAAGGCGCCGAGGAGCGTCGTCTTCCCGGAGCCACCCGCACCGGTGATGAGGATGTTCGTCCGGGCGGCGACCGCGTCACGCAGCAGCTCGGCGACCGCCGCCGGGAACGTCCCGGCGGCCTGCAACGCATCGAACCCCAGCGCTTCGTCGCGCGGCACCCGGATGGACAGCAACGTCCCACGGGTCGACACCGGCGGGAGGACCACGTGGACCCGCACCCCGTCCTGCAACCGCACGTCGACGCACGGCGTCGCCTCGTCGACATGCCGCCCGCCTCTCGCCACCAGGCGCACCGCGAGCGCACGGATGGTCGCCTCATCGGAGCGCCACCCCGCCTCCCGGACGAGCCCGGCACCGTGGTCGAGCCAGAGGCCGGACGAACCGTTGACGAAGAGATCGGTGACCCCCGGATCGGCGAGGTATGGAGCAAGAGCCCCGAAGTCGGCGAGCGCCGTGACCCCGCGCGACTCGGCCGCACGCGCGGGTTCGGCATCGACCGCCGCTTCCGGCGGATCGGGCGGGGCGGCCTCGGGCGGGACGGAGACGACGAAGCGATCGGACATGCGGCGAGCGTAGGCGCGCCCGTACGAGCACCGCAGTGTGGAGGTGCGGACCACGCAACGTCACGCGAATGGTCCTGGTTGTGGAGCGGCGTCAGGCGGACGTCGACTCGCCTCAGCGCCCGATCGTCGATGCGCGGATGACGAGGTCCGCAGCGATCACCGGAGCGGGTGCCACCGTCCGGCCCTCGATCCGGGCGAGGAGTTGCTCGGCGCCCGCGCGACCGAGCGCCTCGCCGGGCAACCGCACACTCGTCAACGGCGGGTCGCTCACGACCGACGACGCCAGGTCGTCGAACCCGACCACCGCGAGCTCCCCCGGCACGGGCATGCCCATCGCCCGCGCCGACTGCAGCACCCCGTACGCGTGCGTGTCGGTCGCGCAGACCAGCGCAGTCACCCCGGCGTCGCGCCACCGAGGCCAGCTGTCGACGAACGCGGCGGCCGCCGCTTCGAGGTCGATGATGCTCTCCGCGCGATCGTCCGCGTGCACCCGCATCCCGCGTACGGCGGCCTCACGCTCGAGCAGCAGTCGACGCAGGAGGAACGTGTCCGTCGCCGTGCGGCCGCCGAGGTACCCGAGCTGCCGGTGACCCAGGACGTGGAGGTGGTCGAGGAGCGCCCGGACACCGCCGAGGAGGTCGAAGTCGACGGAGACGGCGCGTCGATCGGCGGCGACGGCACCGGACGCGGCCTCGGCCGTCGTCGTCGGAAGGCGGGGTGCGTCGAGCAGCACGAGCGCGGTGTCGAGCCGGAGCTCCTCCAGGAAGGCCTCGCTCGGCGCGTCGACCACGACCCCGGCCGGTCGGAGGGCCGCCAATCGGCCGAGTGCCGCCGCCGTGGGCACGTCGCCCTCCCCGGTCACCGACACGAGCAGCTGGTACGCGTCGCCGAGGCCGGCCCTGAGTCCGCGGATCACCGCACCGAAGTAGGGGTTCGACGCATCCGGTGTCACGAAGACGATCAGGTTGCTCGACCCGCTCGCGAGTGCCCGTGCGGCGTGGTCGGCGACGTAGCCGAGCTCGGCGATCGCCTGGCGCACCCGTTCGGCGTTCTGCGCCGACACATGACCGGCATCCTTGCCGTTGGCGACGAGCGACACGGTCGCGACCGACGTGCCGGCCCGCTCCGCCACCATCGCCGCCGTCACGCGACGGGCGGCGCGTGGCTGGGGATCGTTCGGTTCGAGGGGCACCCGTCGATCGTATCGGGGCCGCGGAACCCTGGGCCGATCGACCCGGTTTGGCGAACCTAAAGCGCTTGACGTAGGCTGCTCCCGGCGGACCTGAAGCGCTTTACGTTCCGTGTCGCCCGCTTCCCCAGCACCCCAACGATGTGGAGAACCATGCCCCGCAAGATCATCCTCGACTGCGACCCCGGCCACGACGACGCGATCGCCATCCTCCTGGCACACGGCAACCCCGAGATCGAGCTGCTCGCCGTCACGACCGTCGTCGGCAACCAGACGCTCCCGAAGGTCACCCGGAACGCCCTCGCCGTCGCCCGCATCGCCGGGATCACCGACGTGCCGTTCGCCGCCGGTGCCGACCGCCCGCTCGTGCGCCCGCTCGAGAACGCGCCGGACATCCACGGCGAATCGGGCATGGACGGCCCCGTCCTGCCCGAACCGGCGATCGCCCTCGACAACCGCCACGCCATCGACCTCATCATCGACCTCGTCATGTCGCACGAGCCGGGCGAGATCACCCTCGTCCCGACCGGCGGTCTGACGAACATCGCCCTCGCGGCCCGCAAAGAGCCGCGCATCGTGGAGCGGGTCAAGGAGGTCGTCCTCATGGGCGGCGGCTACCACGTCGGCAACTGGTCGGCGGTGGCCGAGTTCAACATCAAGATCGACCCCGAGGCCGCGCACATCGTCTTCAACGAGAGCTGGCCCGTCGTCATGGTCGGCCTCGACCTCACGCACCAGGCCCTCGCCACCCCGGAGGTCGTCGAGCGGATCGCCGCGATCGGCACCGGCCCGGCACGCTTCGTCGAGGAGCTGCTCGAGTTCTTCGGCACCACCTACAAGGACGCACAGGGCTTCGACAGCCCGCCCGTGCACGACCCGTGCGCGGTCGCCTACGTGATCGACCCGACGATCGTGCGGACCGTCAAGGTGCCGATCGACATCGAACTCACGGGCACGCTCACCCTCGGCATGACGGTCGCCGACTTCCGGAGCCCGGCTCCGGACGACTGCAGCACCTGGGCCGCGACCGAGCTCGACCACGCACGCTTCTGGGGCCTCGTCACCGACGCCCTCGAGAACATCGGGGAGGTCGAGCTGTGAGCGACCTCCTGAACTCCACGAAGCCCGCCGTCCGCATCGGCGCCCTCATGACGGCGTTGCTCGCCGCCTGCGTCGCGTTCCAGTTGAACGCCAGCATGCTGAGCCCCGCGCTCGTCAGCATGGCGCGTGAGCTGCGGACCGACGACGCCACCATCGGCCTCTCGCAGACCATGTTCTTCACGACGGCGGCGCTGTTCTCCGTCTTCCTCCCCCGCCTCAGCGACATCATCGGCCGGAAGCGCGTCCTGACCGGCATGCTCGTCGTCATGCTCGTCGGCACCGTCGTCGCGGCCCTCGCCGTGAACGTCGAGATGCTGTTCGTCGGACGCATCATCCAGGGCGTGTCCGGACCGGTCGTGCCCATCACCCTGCTCATGCTGCGCGCCGAGGTCACCGACCCGAAGCGGTACGGCGCCATGATGGGCCTCATCACCGCGGTCAACGGCGGCATCGCCGGGATCGACGCCCTCGCCGGCGGCTGGCTCGTCACGAACCACGGCTTCCGTTCCGTCTTCTGGACCATGGCCGTCGTCGCAGCCGTCGCGATCGTCTTCGTCGTCCTGTGGGCCGCGAACTCGCAGCCCTCGAAGGGCACGAGGATGGACTGGTGGGGCGTGCTTCCGCTCGTCGTCTCGATCGCCGCCTTGCTCACCGCGTTCAACGAGGCCGGGAAGCTCGCCGCGGCGAACTGGCTGCTCGTCGGCGGGTTCATCGTCGTCGCCCTCGTCGCGTTCGCGATCTTCTGGACCGTCGAGAACCGGGTCGCCGAACCGCTGGTCGCCACGAAGTACCTCCGCCAGCGCAGCACCTGGGCGCTCCTGCTCACGACGCTGCTCACGATGACCGGTGTCTTCGCCGTCGCCAACGGCCTCGTCACCTCGATCGCCCAGAACACCGACGCGGGGTTCAGCATGGAGGCCGACCTCGCCTCCCTCGCCTTCCTGACGCCGTACGCCCTCGTCGGCTGGCTCGTCGGCCCGTTCGCCGGTCGTCTCGCGCCCACGCTCGGCTACCTGAACGTGCTCCGCATCGGCCTCATCGGCAGCATCGTCTCGATCGTCATCATGGCGCTCGTCGGCGTGCACTCGCTCCCCGTGCTCATCGCGACGACCGTCCTCATCGGTGCGACCTACGCGGGCATCGGCAACATCATGCTCAACGGGCTGGGCATCGTCCTGTCGCCGAAGGAGAACCCGGGCTTCCTACCCGGACTGAACGCGGGCGCCTTCAACCTGGGCGCCGGCCTCAGCTTCGTCGTCCTCCCCGCCGTCCAGATCGCCGTCGCGCCCGCCGGAGGGACGTCGACGGCCGGGTACACGAGTGCCATGCTGGTCGGCGCGGGCATCACCGCGGTCGCCCTGCTGGTGTCGTTCCTCATCCCGAAGCCCGCGAGCGCCGAGGTCCGTCCGGCCGAGACCGCCTCGGCAGCCTAGGAGGGTCACCATGCAGAGTCCACGCATCGTCGTCGTCGGGTCCTTGAACGCGGACCTCGTCGTCCGCACGGCACGCTTCCCACAGCCCGGGGAGACGCTCACGGGATCCGAACTCGCCGTCATCCCCGGCGGCAAGGGCGCCAACCAGGCGGTCGCCGCGGGCAGACTCGGCGGCGACGTCACCATGGTCGGCGCGGTCGGCGACGACGCGCACGGATCCCTCCTGCTCGAGTCGCTGTCGAGCTCCGGGGTCGACGTCACGCGGATCGCCCGACGTGACGACGTCGCGACGGGCACCGCGGTCATCACCGTCGACGACGCCGGGGAGAACACGATCATCGTGTCTCCCGGGGCGAACGGCACCCTCACGCCGGATCGGGTCGGCGAGGCGTGGACGGCGCTCGACAGTGCCGGCGTCGTCTGCCTGTGCCTCGAGGTGCCGATCGACACCGTGCTCGAGACGGCCCGGCGGGGCTCTGCGGCCGGCGCACTGGTGCTCCTCAACCTCTCCCCCTACGGTCCGGTGCCGGAGGAGCTCCTCCAGGCGACCGGCGTCCTCCTCGTGAACGAGCACGAGGCTGCCGACCTCGCAGGGGTCGACCCGGAGGAGGCCGGGTGGGAGGCGACCGCCACGGCGCTGCGCAGCCATGGCATCCGGCGAGCCGTCGTCACGACCGGGGCCGCGGGCAGCGTCGTGATCGACGGCGAGGCCGAACCGACGTCGGTTCCGTCGCCGACGGTGGACGCCGTCGACACCACCGGCTGCGGCGACGCGTTCATGGGCGCCCTCGCACTGCGACTCGCGGCCGGCGACGAACTCGTCGACGCGGCTCGATTCGCCTCGACCGTCGGCAGCTACGCGGCGACCGGAGCCGGCGCCCAGGCGTCCTACCCCGATCAGCAGCAGCTCACGGCGTTCCTCGAGCAGCGATGAGCCACGGGGTCCCGCGTGAACCGACGCGGGACCCCGTGGCGGTTCACCCGGCCGCGATCACCCAGAGGTAGAGCACCGCAGCAGCGGCGATCGCCCAGCTCGTGAAGCTGCCGACGAGGAACTCCTCCGCCTTGCCGCCGACCCCGCGATCCTCGGAGATCTCCGGGAAGCGCACGATGCCCTTGGCCGCGACGAGGGCGGCGATCACCATGCCGGTGCCACTCAGCGCGAGGACGACGATGAAGACGCGTTCGAGCGGGCCGATGAGTCGGCCCCCGAGCAGTTGGGTCGACGGACGCAGCGGTGTGCCGTCCTGCTCGACGCTCCCCAACTCTCGACCGCGGATCTTGACCGTCCAGGCGGAGGCGGGTGTGGCGGTCGGTTGCGGCTCATCGTCCTCCCGCGCGCGCCGCAGCGACGCCCGCACGATGAGGTTGCTGCTCCGCGTGAGGAAGACGAGCGTGGATCCGGCTGCGACGGCGAGGGCCAGGGGCACCTCCTGCAGCACGCCGAGGTCGAAGCCCGCGTAGACCTGCGCTGCGGCGCTGTCGGCCGTCCCGCCCTCCCCGAACACGAGCGTGGAGGCGACGACGAGGAGACCGAGCAGCAGCACGGGCCAGAGTCCGCGCGGTCGCGAGGTGTCCGAGGACGGCATCGTCACGATCCACCCGAGGGCGATGAGGCCGGTCAGCGTCGGCCACCACCAATCGAGCCCGAGGCCCAACACGGCGAACAGCCAGACCGCCACCAGCCCGATCGCCGGGGACCAGCGCGGGCCGCGGATCAGACCACGACAGATGTCGGCGACCCCGATCATGAGCAGGAGGACGGCCGTGATCATCGGATCGCTGCTCCGGGGAGCAGATCGAGGGCCGAGACGAGCGCGGCGCCGCCCGACCGTTGCAGGTTCTGCGACACCGCGGACTGTGAGATGCCGACCTCGGCCGCCATCGACTCCTGCGATCGGCCGAGGAGCGCGCCCGCGGCGAGCTGTCGCTGTCGGGGGTTCCGCATCTGATCGATCGTGTGATCGCGCAGGGTGAGGAGTGCGTTCACGATGGCGTCTCCGTCCTGGGGCGCTTCGCCCTCGAACCACGATCGCAGGTACGGCTGACGTTTGTCCTCCCGTCGATGCGCCTCGTCGATGGCGGCTCGGGCCCGCCACCAGGCGGAACCGTCCTGGATGAGAGCGTCCTGGCCGGCGTCGATGTCCATGACCTCACCCCAACCGAGGCCGAACCGGCAGTCGACCTCCGCGGGGAACAGGAGCCGCGCGAGGGTGGTGGCGCGCAGTGCGGTCGCGACGTTCGCGTACACGACCTGGAACTCGTCGCCGACCGTGGGACGCAGCGGCTGGTCGGCGGGCCAGGTGGCCTCCACCTGGAGGAAGACGTCCTGGATCGCGCGTTGAGCTCGGGTGCGGTCGTCGAGACGGCGGGAACCCACGATGTCGACGACGACGGCCAGGAAGAGATCGGTCATCTCAGAAGCATAGAGCTGATACTTGCAGAACTATAAGCAATATTCGAATACTCTCCGGCGGCCAACCGCAGCCGGCGCCGGAGACAGAAGAAGGCGGCACCCATTGGGGGAATGGGTGCCGCCTCTACAGTGCCGGATTGGGGGGAATCGCTGGCACTGCATGCACGAATGTGTATTCGGCCGGGTCCAAGTGTACGCCAGTGGACGAGGAACACAAGCACTCAGACGCCCCCAGATCGAGTGGTTTCCCTACCATGCCCAGATCATTCACAGACAGGGCCCTGGAGTTTGTTCGGATGAGTGACAAATCCGCAACCGAGAACGCGCTACGCTCGTGCATGGCACGGACTCGACCCGCCTCGGCAGGTCGAGTCAGGAACGCGGATTCGCAAGGGAGCGAGACACACACGATGAGCACTCAGATCGACAGCCTGCTGCACGAAGACCGACGATTCCCGCCGTCGGAGGAGTTCGCCGCGCAAGCGATCGCCAGCGCCGAGCTCTACGAGCGGGCGTCGAGTGACCGGCTCGCCTTCTGGGCCGAGCAGTCCCGCGAGCTGCTCACCTGGAGCAAGCCGTTCACGAAGACCCTGGACTGGTCGAACCCTCCCTTCGCGACCTGGTTCGACGACGGCGAGCTGAACGTCGCCTACAACTGCCTCGACCGGCACGTCGAAGCCGGCAACGGCGACCGCGTCGCCCTCCACTGGGAGGGCGAGCCCGGCGACACCCGCACGATCACCTACGCCGAGCTCACGGCAGAGGTCAAGCGCGCGGCCAACCTGTTCACCAGCCTCGGCGTCGAAGCCGGCGACCGGGTCGCCATCTACCTGCCGATGATCCCGGAGGCGATCGTCTCGATGCTCGCCGTCGCGCGCATCGGCGCGGTCCACTCGGTCGTCTTCGGTGGGTTCAGCGCCGACAGCCTGCGCTCCCGCATCGACGACGCGGAGGCCAAGCTCGTCATCACGGCCGACGGCGGTTACCGCAAGGGCAAGGTCTCCGCGCTCAAGCCCGCCGTCGACGCGGCCCTCGCGAGCCGCGGCGAACTGCCCGAGCAGGCGACCGTGGACCATGTGCTCGTCGTCCGCCGCGGCGAGAACGAGGTCGACTGGACGGCCGGGCGCGACCTCTGGTGGCACGAGGCCATCGCCGACGCCGAACCCGAGCACGACGCGCAGCCCTTCCCCGCCGAGCAGCCGCTCTTCATCCTCTACACCTCCGGCACCACCGGGAAGCCGAAGGGCATCCTGCACACCTCGGGTGGCTACCTGACGCAAACGGCCTTCACCCACAAGAACGTCTTCGACCTCCACCCCGAGACCGACGTGTACTGGTGCACGGCCGACATCGGTTGGATCACGGGTCACAGCTACGTCACCTACGGACCCCTCGCGAACGGCGCGACGCAGGTGCTCTACGAGGGCACACCGGACGCCCCGCACCCGGGACGCTGGTGGGAGATCATCGAGAAGTACGGCGTGAGCATCTTCTACACGGCCCCGACGGCGATCCGCTCCTTCATGAAGCTCGGCCGCAGGATCCCGAAGCAGTTCGACCTGTCGTCACTCCGCCTGCTCGGCTCGGTGGGTGAGCCCATCAACCCCGAGGCGTGGATGTGGTACCGCAAGATCATCGGCAACAAGGTCGCACCGATCGTCGACACCTGGTGGCAGACGGAGACCGGGGCGATCATGGTGTCGGCCCTCCCCGGTGTCACGTCGACGAAGCCCGGTAGCGCGCAGGTCCCGATCCCGGGCATCGCCATCGACGTCGTCGACGACGCCGGTGACGCGGTCGGTGCCGGCGGCGGTGGACTCCTCGTCGTGACCGAGCCCTGGCCGTCGATGCTGCGCGGCATCTGGGGCGACCCCGAGCGGTTCAAGGAGACCTACTGGGAGAAGTTCTGGGACGTCGAGGGCGGCCCGTTCTACTTCGCCGGCGACGGCGCCCGACTCGACGCCGACCGCGACGTCTGGCTGCTCGGCCGCGTCGACGACGTCATGAACGTCTCCGGACACCGACTCTCCACCGCTGAGATCGAGTCGGCACTCGTCGCCAACGAGATGGTGGCCGAGTCCGCCGTGGTCGGTGCAGCCGACGAGACCACCGGACAGGCGGTCGTCGCGTTCGTCATCATCAAGGAGTCCCACCTCGAGCAGGCGTCCGGACTCGCCGACATCACCGGGGCGCTCCGCAGCTGGGTCGGCGAACAGATCGGTCCGATCGCCCGCCCACGCGAGGTCTACCTCGTGAACGAACTGCCCAAGACGCGCTCGGGCAAGATCATGCGCCGCCTCCTGCGCGACGTGGCCGAGGGCCGCGAGGTGGGCGACACCACGACGCTCGCCGACACCACGGTCATGCAGATCATCACCGACAAGATGGTGAAGAGCACGTAACGAGTTGCTGCATGCACGAGAGCCGGACGGAATCAGTCATTCCGTCCGCCTCTCCTGCATGTGGCGACCGCCTCCCAGGCACCCATCACGACCTGACCATCCACATCCGTTCCGCTCCCACCAGCGGTCGCACCCCGCCTGTATCAAGCTGCCAGCATGGACCTCATCGGATGGCTGGATCGACACGGCGGCATCGCTGAACGCCGGGAGGCGATCGAGCTCGGCGCGACACGAACGCAGATCGACTCCGCCCTCAGAGTCGGCACCCTCCGACTCATTCGTCGCCGATGGCTCGCGACGGCCACCGCTCCGACCGCTCTGACCACGGCAGCAGCGCGGGGAGGGAAGCTGACGTGCCTCAGCGCGGCTCGCGCGCTGGGACTCTGGGTCATCGACGACGGACTCGTCCATGTGAGCGTCAGGGCGAGTTCATCCGAACCCTCACCTCCCGGGGTGAAGCTCCACTGGATGCGCACTCCGCCAGGCACGAGTAGCCGTCGACTGGTCGAGCCCGTCGAGACGGCCCTCATCCACTTGGCGACCTGTCAACCGTTCGAATCCGCGCTGACGACGACCGAGTCCGCGATTCGCATGGGCCTCATCGACCGTGACCACCTGGTGCGGTTGGAGACTCGTTCGACGCGCTTCCGCGCCGTCGTCGCGGAATGCACCGGCTTGGCGGACTCAGGCATCGAGACGATCCCCAGAATCCGACTCGAGCGGATCGGATTGCACATGGAGCAACAGGCCGTCGTCGACGGCCACCGCGTCGACGGTCTCATCGGCCGTCGCCTCGTTCTGCAGTTCGATGGTCATGCCCCGCACCAGCAACCGCAGCAGCGGAGTCGGGACCTGCGCCAGGATCGGCGACTGGTGTTGCTCGGCTACACCGTGCTGCGTTTCAGCTACCAGCAGGTGATGCATGAGTGGGAGCGGGTGGAGCGATCCGTGGTGGCTGCCGTCGCTCAAGGGCGGCATCGCTGAATGCACGAGAGCCGGACGGAATCAGTCATTCCGTCCGGCTCTCGTGCATGTGGCGCGGGGAGGCGCTACGCGAACTCGACGATGAGCTCCACCTCGACGGGCGAGTCGAGCGGGAGCACGGCGACGCCGACGGCAGAACGGGCGTGCACGCCGAGGTCGCCGAAGATCTCGCCGAGGACCTCTGACGCACCGTTGATGACGCCGGGCTGGCCGGTGAACGCCGGGTCGGAGGCGACGAAGCCGACGACCTTCACGATGCGGGTGACGCGGTCGAGCGAACCGATCTGGCTCTCCACGGCGGCGAGCGCGTTGAGCGCGCACGTCCGGGCGTAGGCCTTCGCGTCGGCGGGCGAGACGAGTCCGTCGCCCTCGCCCACCTTGCCGGTTGCGGGGAGCTTGCCGTCGGTCATGGGCAGCTGGCCCGAGGTGAAGACGTGCTCGCCGGAGACCACCGCGGGGATGTAGGCGGCGACGGGCGGGACGACGGTGGGCAGGGTGATACCGAGCTCGGCGAGTCGGTCGGCGATCTGGGACATGGGGGTTCCTCCGGGACGTCGGGTCAGTCGGCGATGGGGCGCTTGAGGTAGGCGACGAGCCCACCCTCCGGACCGGTGACGACCTGGACGAGCTCCCAACCCTCCCCGCCCCAGTTGTTCAAGATGGCTGCCGTGTTGTGGATCATCAACGGCGTGGTGAGGTACTCCCAGCGGGTCATGTCTCTCCTCGATCGGGCGCTCCGCGCGGCGAGGCGGAGGCGCAGGGGATGTTCATGGCGAGCCCCAAGTGAAGCTCGCTCACAGTTTCCCCGCTTACCTTCGATCCTATGCCTGAACCACGTACCCCCGCGAAGACGGTCGCGCAGAGCGTCCTCGGCTTCGTCGGCTTGAGCGTCGCCGCCGGTGTGCTCGCCACCGCCGCGGTCACCCCTGCCATCGCGATGACCGGCCTCGCCACCTCCACGGGCATCTCCGTCTTCGACGGCCTCCCCGACTACCTCCAGCTCGACTCGCTCGCCCAGAAGTCGAGCATCTACGCCAAGGACTCCGCCGGCAACCCGGTGCTCCTCGCCTCCTTCTACGACCAGAACCGGATCGAGGACAGCTGGGACCAGATCTCCCAGTTCGCGAAGGACGCCGCAGTCTCGGCCGAGGACCCCCGCTTCTTCGAACACGGTGGCATCGACCTCGCGGGCACCGTCCGAGCGGTCGTCAACAACGCCGCCGGCGGTTCGACGCAGGGTGGCTCCTCCATCACGCAGCAGTACGTGAAGAACGTCCTGGTGCAGAAGGCCGAGGCCATCCCCGACAAGAAGGAGAGCGACGCGGCCTACGAGGAGGCGACCGCGACGACCCCGGAGCGCAAGCTCAAGGAGATGCGACTCGCGATCGGCCTCGAGAAGACGTACGGCAAGGAGGACATCCTCCGCGGGTACCTCAACATCTCCGGTTTCGGCGGACGCGTCTACGGGATCGAGGCTGCGTCCAACTACTACTTCAACACCACGGCGGCGAACCTCACGCTGGAGCAGGCGGCGACCCTGCTCGCGATCGTCAACAACCCCGAGAACCTCAGGATCGACAAGCCCGACAGTGCCGACAACGGCGCGGCGAACGGCTACGCCCTGACGAAGACGCGACGGGACTACGTCCTCGACCAGATGCTCAAGGAGCAGAAGATCTCCAAGGAGCAGCACGATGCCGCCGTGGCGATCCCGATCACCCCGACGATCGTGCCGCCCGTCACCGGCTGTTCCGCGGCCGGGTCGTCCGCCTACTTCTGTGATTACGTGACGAACGTGCTGCAGAACAACGAGATCTTCGGTTCCACACAGGACGAACGGTGGACGAACTTCAAACGCGGCGGGTACAGCGTCTTCACGACCCTCGACCTCGACCTGCAGAACGCATCGCAGGCGGCCATCGACGAATACGTCCCGAAGACGACCACGGAACTCGACCTCGGCGCCGTCTCGGTGAGCGTGCAGCCAGGGAGCGGGCGGATCCTCGCCATGGCCCAGAACAAGGACTACTCGCAGGATCCCGATGTCCTCGCGACGGGCTCCAACTACAGCGCGATCAACTACAACACCGACCAGGCCTACGGCGGCTCGGCCGGCTTCCAGCCCGGGTCGACGTACAAGATCTTCACCCTGACGGACTGGCTGAAGTCAGGCAAGGGCGTCAACGAGTCGATCAACGCGAACCGCAGATCCGACTGGGGCACCTTCACCAACAGTTGCGTCCCGGGTGGGACGGAGCAGGCCGAGGCCGGGTGGAGTCCACGGAACGACGAGGGCGAATCGGGGTCCTACACCG
Organism: Plantibacter sp. M259; assembly: GCF_006065115.1. Taxonomy (NCBI): domain Bacteria; kingdom Bacillati; phylum Actinomycetota; class Actinomycetes; order Micrococcales; family Microbacteriaceae; genus Plantibacter; species Plantibacter sp. M259. The sequence continues at coordinate 853,862 of NZ_CP040750.1, forward strand.
TGAGACGCGCCACCCAGCAGTCGATCAACACCGCGTTCATCGCGATGGCACAGGAGCTCGACCTCTGCGACATCAGCAAGACCGCTGAGTCGATGGGCGTGCACCGTGCCGACGGCGCGCCACTGAACAATTCCCCCGCCACCGTGCTCGGCACGAATGAGGTCGCTCCGCTGAGCATGGCGACCGCCTTCGCGACGCTCGCCGCCGGCGGCAAGACGTGCGACCCGATCGCGATCGACTCGATCACGAAGCCCGACGGTTCCACCGCCGAGGTCCCCTCGGCGAACTGTCGTCAATCCGTCGATGCGAAGGTGGCGGCCGCGGCCGACGACGTCCTCCAGGGCGTCGTGTCGAGCGGCACCGCGTCCGCGTCGGGCGCCCGCACCGACGGCGTGGGTGAGTTGATCGGCAAGACCGGCACCACCGACAACGCCGAGGCGACCTGGATGAGCGGTGCGAGCACGACGGTCGCGACGGTCGTCGGCACCTTCAACGTCAGCGGACACGTCAACCTCCGCGACACCTACATCGGCGGAACCCAGGTCGCGTCCATGCGGCACTACATCTGGCCGGCGGTCATGTCCGCCGCGCTCGCCAAATATCCGGGTGGCGACTTCCCCGAGGCGGATCGCGCCACGCTGCAGGGCGACGGTTCCGGGAGCAGCGAGGAGGACTCGACGCCCGCGCCGACACCCACCGCCGACCCGACGCAGGCCCCGAGCGAAGCGCCGACACCGGCCCCGGACGACGGCGGGGACACCGATGGGACCGGCGAAAACGGCGGGCCCGCAGCCCCGGGGAACGTCCCTGGGAACGGCGGCGGAGCCGGGAACGGGAACGGGAACGGCTCGCCCGGATGATCGGGTGCGGCTGCCGATCGCACGCCGACCGGCAGCCGCATCGGTGCGCCCGGCGGCAACGATCGGGTTTCAACGCAGCCCTGAGCGGGCCTTTTTTCAGGATTGTCGCTTAGCATCGATCCATGCCTCAACAACATCGCACGGCCACCGGTGTGCTCGGCGGCTTCCTCGGCTTCCTCGGCCTGAGTGTCGCCGCGGGCGTCCTCGTCACCGCCACGGTCACCCCGGCGCTCGCCGTCACGGGGATCGCGACCAACAGTACGATCAACGTGTTCGACGGTCTGCCCGACTACCTGGCCCTCGACGAGCTGGCGCAGAAGTCCAATATCTACGCGACCGACAGTGCCGGTACGCCGCAGCTCCTCGCGTCGTTCTACACGCAGAACCGCATCGAGGTCGGTTGGGACCAGATCAACCAGTTCGTGAAGGATGCGGCGGTCTCGGCTGAGGATCCGCGCTTCTACGAGCACGGCGGTGTCGACCTCACGGGCACGATCCGTGCTGCCGCGATCAGCCTGTCCGGCAATGACCTCCAGGGTGGTTCGTCGATCACGCAGCAGTACGTGAAGAACGTGCTCGTGCAGAAGGCCGAGGCGATCACCGACAAGGAGAAGATGGAGGCCGCGTACGACGAGGCCACCAAGACCACTCCGGAGCGCAAGCTCAAGGAGATGCGCATGGCCATCGGCCTCGAGAAGCGCTACGGCAAGCAGGACATCCTCCGGGGCTACCTGAACATCGCCGGCTTCGGCGGCCGTACCTACGGCATCGAAGCCGCAGCGAACTACTACTTCAACACGACCGCGGCGAACCTCAACCTGGAGCAGGCCGCGACGCTGATGGCGATCGTGAACAACCCCGAGACGCTGCGTCTCGACCGCCCCGAGAGCGAGACCAACGGCGCGGCCAACGGGTACGCGCTGACGAAGGACCGCCGCGATTACGTCCTCAAGCAGATGATCAAGGAGGGCAAGATCACGCAGGAGCAGTTCGACGTGGCCATCGCCACCGTGATCACGCCCACGATCACGCCGGCGAGCACGGGTTGCCAGACGGCCGTGAATATCAGCCCCGGCTCCGGGTTCTTCTGCGACTACGTCACCCGCGTGTTCCAGAACAACCCGATCTTCGGTGAGACCGAGGACGAGCGGTGGGCGGCGTTCAACCGCGGCGGCTACAGCGTGTTCACCACGCTCGACCTCGACCTGCAGTGGGCCGCGCAGAGCGCGCTCGACGCGTACATCCCGCACGCGAGCGACCAGCTCGACATCGGTGCGGTCGCCGTCACGGTCCAGCCGAAGACCGGTCGGATCCTCGCGATGGCGCAGAACAAGGACTACACGAACGATCCGGAGATCGCTGCGACCGGAGCGAACTTCAGCGGCGTCAACTACAACACCGACTACGACTACGGCGGGTCCAGCGGTTTCCAGCCCGGCTCGACTTACAAGACCTTCACCCTCGCCGAGTGGCTGAAGGAGGGCCACGGCCTGAATGAGGGCGTCGACGGTCGCAAGCGATCGCCGTGGGGTACGTTCAAGGACTCCTGCGCCGACGGCGGCACGGTCTACGCGGGTTCCGACTGGAACCCCGGCAACGACGAGGGCGGCAACGGCGGGTACTACACCGCCATGCAGTCCACCAAGAACTCGATCAACACGGGCTTCATCGCCATGTCGAAGCAGCTCGACCTCTGTGGCATCCGCAAGACGGCCGAGTCGATGGGCGTGCACCGCGCCGACGGCGGGCCGCTCCTGCAGTCCCCTGCCACCGTGCTCGGCACGAACGAGGTCGCCCCGCTCAGCATGGCGACGGCCTTCGCGACCTTCGCCTCCGGCGGCATCACCTGCGACCCGATCGCAATCGACCGCGTCGTGAAGCCCGACGGCTCCGAGATCCCCGTCCCCGCGGCGAACTGCCGTCAAGGGCTCGAGCCAAATGTGGCGTCGACGGCGAACGTCGCCCTCAAGGCGACCTTCAATGGCGGCACGACGAGTTCCTCCACTGTCGGCGACGGCATTCCGCTGATCGGTAAGACGGGCACGACCGACAACAACGAGGCGACCTGGATGAGTGGCGCAAGCACCTCCGCTGCCACGATCGTCGGTGTGTTCAACGCGACCGGGCACGTCAACCTCCGGCGCACGTACTTCGACGGCACGCAGGTGGCCGTACTCCGTCACTCCATCTGGCCGAAGATCATGAGGGTCGCCAACGGCAAGTACGGCGGCACAGAGTTCGGCGACCCGGATCCATCCCTCATCAACGGCCAGTCCGTCCAGGTGCCAGACGTCGCCGGGAAGTCCATCGAGGAGGCACAGAAGATCCTCGAGGATGCCGGCTTCGGCTTCGCGAACGGCGGCGCCGCCGACTCCGCCCTCCCCGTGGGTCAGGCTGCCAGCACCAACCCTGCAGGCACGGTCCCGAAGGGCTCGATCATCACCGTCTACACGAGCAACGGCCTGGTGGGCGTCATCCCCGATGTGAGCGCTGCCGCCAGCTTCGACGAGGCGAAGGCGGCCATCCAGGGTGCCGGGTTCTCGAACGTGGGTCAGAAGTGCGTCGCGGATCCCGCGGCTACGGCCACGAAGGTGACCGGCGTGGATCCACCAGCCGGATCCCAGGCGAAGAAGGACGCGAAGATCACGGTGTCGATCACGAAGGACAAGTGTTGACGCTCTGACGCGATGACGAAGGGCCCGGTCGGATGTCGACCGGGCCCTTCGTCGTAGCCGCGGATGCGCTCCGGGCGTCTTCGGAGGGGTCAGCGGGTACGCTCGTGGGACGGTCGGCACCACTCGACGACCGAGGAGGAGACGATCGATGGCGGCACCCATGAGCACCGGCGGCAGACTCGGAACGGCAGCGGCCGTCGTGGCAGGCCTCGGGGCCCTCACCTTCGGGTACGCGTCGGTGATCGAGCGCAACGCCTTCACGCTGCGCAGGGTGACCGCTCCGGTCCTCCCGCCCGACGCCGAGCCGATCACCGTGCTGCACCTCTCCGACCTCCACATGGCACCCTGGCAGCGCCGGAAGCAGGCCTGGCTGCGGTCGCTGGCGGATCTCCGGCCGGACGTCGTGATCAACACGGGCGACAACCTGGGACATGAGCAGGGCATCGACGGGATCCGGGCTGCGCTCTCGGTGTTCGCCGGGGTTCCGGGGGCGTTCGTGCACGGCTCGAACGACTACTACGGTCCGACCGCGAAGAACCCCTTCAAGTACTTCACCCAGACCTCCTCGAAGCACGTCTCCCCGACGACGCTCGACACGGGCGCGCTCGAGCGGTTCTTCATGGACGAACTCGGCTGGATCGACCTCAACAACGCGGTCGGTGAGATCTCGGTCGGCGGGACCCGCCTCGACCTGTTCGGCGTCGACGACCCGCACAAGCACTTCGACCGCCTGGACACCCTGACGGCGCTCATCGACGAGCGACTGGACGCAGAGACCTTGGAGACCGACGACCCGTCGCTGGCGCACACGGTGACGGTGGGCGTGATGCACGCTCCGTATCGTCGGGTGCTCGACGCGTTCGTGACGCAGGGTGCGCAGTTCATCTTCGCCGGGCACACCCACGGTGGTCAGGTCTGCGTGCCGGGCTACGGGGCACTCGTGACGAACTGCGACATCCCTCGCAAGCAGGTGAAGGGGCTCAGCGTCTGGCGCCATGCGCTCCGCTCGGCGTACCTGAACGTTTCGGCGGGTGTCGGCACGTCCATCTACGCGCCCGTGCGCTTCGCCTGCCGGCCGGAGGCGTCGCTCGTCACGCTCCTCCCCCGCCGCACGGTGGTCTGACCGGGCCTGGCTGCCCTTCGACAGGCTCAGGGACCGGGAATCTCCGGTGATGGCCGCCCTTCGACAGGCTCAGGGACCGGGAATCTCCGGCCCGAACACCCTGCGCCGGCATGAGCGCCCTCCGCCGGTCACTGAGCGCCCTCCGCCGGTCACTGAGCGCCCTCTGCCGGTCACTGAGCGCCCTCTGCCGGTCACTGAGCGCCCTCTGCCGGTCACTGAGCCTGTCGAAGTGCTGCCCTTCGACAAGCTCAGGGACCGGGACCCTCCGGGCTTTGCTGTCGGGGTAGCGGGATGTGCAACCCGCCGGCCCGGCGGACCGCCAGCCCGGGGAAACAGAGAAGCCCGGCCAGACGATCTCTCGTCTGACCGGGCTTGTACTGTCGGGGTAGCGGGATGTGCAACCCGCCAGCCCAGCGGACCGCCAGCCCGGGAAAACAGAGAAGCCCGGCGGATACTTGCGTATCTGCCGGGCTTGTACTGTCGGGGTAGCGGGATTTGAACCCACGACCTCTTCGTCCCGAACGAAGCGCGCTACCAAACTGCGCCACACCCCGATGGCCCGAAGGCCTTGTCTAGGATAGCCGATTTTTCAGCGGCTGTTCGCCACTTCCTGGAATCGGTGGATCCCGGACCGGATCGACCGGGCGCCGCCATCGCCGCCCGGCCGACCCGTGATCTCACGCCTGCTGGCGGCGACGCACCATCACGGTACCGAGCGCGGCGGCACCGACGGCGAGGAGCCCGCCGGCGACCCACGGGAGGGCGGTTCCGGCGAACCCGGTGTCGGCGAGGGCGTTGCCCCCGGCGGACGGGTCGGAGGCCGATGCGGCGGCCGCAGCGGCGTCCGCGGGGTCCAGGACGGTGAAGTCCGACGAGTCGGTCACGGCGCCCTGGGTCGCGGTCAGCGTGTAGGTGCCTGCGGGGTCCGCAGCCGTGTCGATGGAGACCTGGATGTCGCCGGCCGCGTCGGCGACGGTCGACAGCGTGCGAGCGGAGACGCCGGCCGCGGAGGAGTCGATGGTGATCGACACCGTCTGGTTCGCGGCCCAGAAGTCCGAGCACGAGTACGAGACCGCCGCGCCGCGCGCGACGCTCGCCGGCGTGATCGAGTTGCAGCTGCCAGGACCGTAGCTGTCGCCCTCGAGTGCGTTGGCTGCGGTGGGCAGCGCGACGACGGCGAGGACGACGAGTGCGGCGGCGGAGAGAGTTCGTTTCATGTGCGGGCCCCTAGGTGTGCGGATGGCGCATGCGCTGCGTGATGCGACATGCGGACAGGGCCTGGAGCCGAGCGCTGTTCACTCGTGGCCTCCATGGCCGTCATCATGCTAGGGCAGCTGTCATCTCACCACGGCTGGAAAACCGCGGAATTCCGCGGATGTGACCACCTTTGGGGGTACGGCCTGTCCGTCTGGCGCCATGTCGCGCGAGGACGGTGTCAGGTCGTGGTCCGAGCGGGCGACCGCTCGGACCACGGACTCCGACCGACGGATCAGGCCGTCTTCCGGCGACGGATCGCCATCGCACCGACGACACCGGCACCGACGACGAGCAGTCCTCCGCCGATCCACGGCAGGGCTCCACCGTCGAAGCCTGTCGAGGCGAACTCGCGCTCCGAGACCTGGAACGAGGCGCTCTCCGTGGTCGCGCCCTGGGTCGCGGTCACCATGCAGGTGCCGGACGCGGTCTTGCTGGTCTCGATCGTCACCGCGAACGCACGGGCGGCGTCGGCGTTGAACGTGCCGGACGTCGGCACGGCGCTCTGCTCGGCGGCCTGCTCGGTCGCGCCGGCGGTGTTGGGCTTCGCCGCGGGAATGCTGCAGCCGGGCCCGGCGACGGTGACCGTCACCGGAGTGCCGGGATCGAAGGTGCCGTCGCAGCGGAAGACGGTCGACTCCCCCTGGGTCACCGACACCGGTGTGAGGGTCGCACAGCCGGCAGGGCCGTAGGTGGACGAGTCGGTCGCTGCACTCGCGGCGGTCGGGGCCGCGAAGACTGCCAGGAGGCAGAGCGATGCTAGGGCAAGGGTGCGCTTCATGTTGATATCCCCAAGGAACGTCGAATACCCCCTGCGTCCGCCGATTTCGGGTGGGCGTCCGCGCGAGGTTCCTCAGGGTCACGAATTCGGGTGCGTGGCTTCCTGAGGTGTTGTCATGCTATGTCAGGAGCCGCACCGAGGGAAGGCTGAAATGGTCGTTTTGCCCGTGATTCCGGGGGTTGTGACCAGGTTTGGGGGTACGTCGGAGGCCTTCGGAGCGAGCACCGTGAAGACGAGTTCCCTTGTCGCCCCCGGAGTGAGGGTCACGTCGGTCTGGGCGTAGAGACGACCGTTCGGGTCGGTCACGGCCTTGACCGGCAGGTCCTCGCCGTCGCTCGCACCGAGCAGGGTCGCGCCGAGCGGGCCGTGGATCACGACGCGCGTCGCGATGTCTCCCGCGGGGGTGCCGAAACGCCCGCCCGCGGTCACGTAGTCCGGCAGGGAGGTCGCAGCGTCCGCCGGCGCGGTGGACGTCAGGGTGACGGCGACGACGTACTCGGCGCCCTGCTTCGTGCACCGGGCGTCGCGGATGTCGACCTTCGTCGCCAGGTAGTAGTCCATCTTCGCGCGGGTGAGGTCCTCGAGGTAGACGCCGGTGTAGACCGCGGCGTCGTCGGTCGCCGGTGGGATCCCGGCGAGGCTCGTCTGGGCGATCAACGCCTGTTCTGCGGGGACCGCACTCCACACGTGGAGACGGTTCTCGGCGCCGGACTCGGACAGGGCCTGGACGAGCGCGCCGGGGTCTGGCGAGCGGGAGATCATGCCCTCGAACACCGCACCCGAGACCGCGGCGAAGAACGCGTCCTGCACGAGCCGGTCGGGGAACCGGGCGTAGACGTCGCTCAGCAGCGTCTTCGCCGCGTTGTCGGCGGTGAGCTCGGTGCCGTCCGGAAGGGCGACGGGTCCGGTCGCCTCCAGCAGGTGCGCGAGGACGTAGGGGTCGACGGCGACCACGGTGTCGATGGGCACGCCGAACACCTGGGTCCCCATGGCTGCGGCAAGCTCGCCGGTGCGGCTGAAGTCGACCGTGAGGTTGGTGTCCTGGATGTACCGGCCGAGGTTCTCGGTGTAGACGTTCTGCTCGAACGGGGTGAGCGGCAGAACGGGGGCGGGGAATCCGGAGAAGTCGTCGCTCCCCCGGGTGCCGACGAAGGAGATGACGCCGTTCTCCGCGTGGATGAGGGCCACCGCCCCGGCGATGCCGCCACTCGAGCGCAGCTCCGCGTTGTTCTGGATCATCACCATGATGTTCCGAGGCCCGGCCCCTCCCGCCATGTCCGGCAGGAGCGCCGTGGCCCGCGCCGCGGTGTCGAGCATCGTGGATGCACCGGTGATCGTGCGGGTGAGCTTCTCGACGGCGTCGGCGACCACCGGCAGCGCACCGTCCGTGCCGATCGTGTCCACGCGCCCGGCGATGGTGTCAGCCGCTGCGGCCGCCTCGGCCACGGTCGGCGCGACGGCGCGGAGCGGCTCCGTCGCGATCGAGCCGTCGCCGGGGAGCAGGGACGACAGGTTCACCTGATCGGCGATCTCGACGACCTTCGGGACGACATCGACCGCGACGTCGTCGGTCGCAGCGGCAGCCTGTCGCACCGCGGAGAAGTTCACGCCGAGGAACGGGACCGCCTCGGCCGCCCGCCAGATGGGATCACTCGTCAGCGACACCGCCTCGCCGGTGTGCTTGGTGAGTGCTCGCTGCGTGGCCTCAGTGTTGCTCGCGTCGCCCGCGAGCACGGCCGACTGGAGCGATTTCGCCTCCGACTGGGCGGCTTCGAGCGCGTTCTTCGCCAGAGACGCCCGGACGCCGAGCCAGGCTCCGAGCGCGAGGACGACGAGGAGGACGGCGAGTGCGATCCACCACAGACGCGAACGCCGGCGGCCGGGCAGGCGGATGCCGGCCGTCGCCGGGCGTGGGTCAGCCAAGAGTGCTCCTTGTTCGGGTAGGCACAGCCTAACCGTCGGATGATGGCCGCCGAGGGTCGGTGCACGCCCCCTTTCAGGGGTGGACGGCGCACGCGGCAACCGGGCTCACGGCCGCTCATGGCCTACGATTGCGAGGTGCTGTCAGCACCCTCGTCGACCGATCTGGAGCCACACCGCAGATGACCCGCACGCCGCGCATCGTGATCGGGATCCTGCTGCTGCTCTGCCTGTCCGTCATGCTCGGCATCGCGTTCTGGCCGACGCCCGTCGATGCCGACGGCCGGACGACGCTGCTCGCGATCCTCGACCGCTTGCAGGCCGCGGGTGCCCCGACCTGGTTCGACTACCGCTTCGTCGAATCGGCCGCGAACGTCGTGCTGTTCATCCCGCTCGGCGCGCTGCTGGCTCTGGAGCTGCCGTTGCGGCTCTGGTGGATCGCACCGCTGACGACGACCCTGTTCTCGGTCGCGATCGAGCTCGGACAGACCCTGCTCCCCGAACGCGTCGCGACGATCGCCGACGTCTACGCCAATGCGGCCGGAGGGCTGCTCGGCGCGACGATCGTGCTCGTCGTCCGGCTACTCGTCACCGGTCACGGACGCCCGAGACCGACGTAACGCCAGCCGGCGCCCCGCCAGGCGTCCACGTCGAGGCAGTTGCGTCCGTCCACGATCGTCTTGCCCGCGGTCAGTTCGGCGACGGCCGAGGGGTCCAGGGCGCGGAACGCCTTCCACTCGGTCACGACGACGACGATGTCCGCGTCCGTCACGGCCTGCTCGGCCGAATCCGCGAACGTCAGCTGCGGGTGGAGCCGACGCGCGTTGGGGACGGCTTCAGGATCGAAGGCGAGCACCTTCGCACCCAGTCCGTTGAGGCCGACGGCGACGTCGAGGGCCGGCGAGTCGCGGACGTCGTCGCTGTCGGGCTTGAAGGCGAGCCCGAGTACTGCGACCCGCTTCTGGTAGGCGCTCCCGCCGAGCTCCTCCACGACGAGGTCGATGACGCGCTGACGACGACGAAGGTTGATCGCGTCGACCTCCTTGAGGAACGCCACCGACTCCCCACGGCCGAGCTCCTCGGCGCGAGCGGTGAAGGCGCGGATGTCCTTCGGCAGGCAGCCGCCGCCGAACCCGACACCGGCGTTGAGGAAGCGGCGACCGATCCGGGCGTCGTAGCCGATCGCGTCGGCGAGCTCCGTGACGTCGGCGTCGGTGACCTCGGCGATCTCCGCCATCGCGTTGATGAAGGAGATCTTCGTGGCGAGGAACGCGTTCGCGGCGACCTTCACGAGCTCCGCGGTCGAGTACCCGGTGGCGACGAGCGGCGTGCCGGTCGAGAGTGCCTGCGCGTAGACCTCGTCGAAAGCGGCTCGCGCGACGGCGGCGTCCTCGGGAGCCGGCGGCAGCCCGTACACGAGTCGGTCGGGTGCGATGGTGTCCTGCACGGCGAAGCCCTCCCGCAGGAACTCGGGGTTCCAGGCGAGCACGGCGCCGGTGGGGGCGACGAGTTCCGCGAGGCGCGCAGCGGTGCCGACGGGGACGGTCGACTTGCCGACGACGACGTCACCAGCGGACAGGTGCGGCAGCAGTGCCGTCACCGCGGCGTCCACGTAGCGCAGGTCGGCCGCGTTGGAGCCGGCCTTCTGCGGCGTGCCGACCGCGACGAAGTGCATGGTGGCCCCGGCCGCGTCGGCCATGTCCGTGCTGAACCGCAGGCGGCCTGACTCGACGCCGGCCAGCAGCAGCTCCGGCAGGCCGGGCTCGAAGATCGGCGAGCGTCCGGCGGCGAGCGCCTCGATCTTGGCCGGGTCGACGTCGATGCCGACGACCTCGTGCCCGATCGATGCCATGGCGGCCGCGTGCACGGCCCCGAGGTAGCCGCAGCCGATGACGGAGAGCTTCATGCGTGTGATCCTTCGCTGGTGGGAGGTGCGGTGGGCGTGCTGGACAGGCGACCGCCGGACTCCTGCAGGTAGCAGACGCCGCAGAGCGATTCATAGGTGACGGTGGTGCCGTCGATGGCGACCTGGTCGCCGTCGAAGACGAAGGTGTCGCCGAACCGGCGGCCGTTGAAGATCGCCTTCCGACCACACCGACAAATGGTCTTCAGTTCCTCGAGGCTGTGGGCCACCTCGAGGAGGCGGCGGCTCCCGGGGAACGCGACGGTCTGGAAGTCGGTCCGGATGCCGTAGGCGAGCACCGGGATGCCCTCGAGCAGCGCGATGCGGAGCAGGTCGTCGACCTGCTCCCCGTGGAGGAACTGGGCTTCGTCGACGAGCAGGCAGCTGACGTCCTCGCCGGTCTCCCGCACGACGCGGCGACGGTGCTCCGCGAACACCCGGACGGCGTCGTCGTCAGGACCGAGCAGGAAGTCGGCGTCCCGGGTCACGCCGAGGCGACTGACGATGGCGGCGTCGCCCTTCGTGTCGAGGGAGGGCTTGGCGAGGAGGACGCGGTGGCCGCGCTCCTCGTAGTTGAACGCCGCCTGGAGCAAAGCGGTGCTCTTGCCGGAGTTCATCGCCCCGTATCGGAAGTACAGTTTCGCCACCAGGCAAGCTTAGGGTTCCAGGGCTGCACCTGTCGCATCCGACGACGGGCCGGGCGGGCACCCGTGCGGCGGCTACAGCGAGATGTCGAGGGCCTCGGCGGTGTTCTCGAGGACCTTCGCCGCCGTCTCGGGGACGTCGTTCAGCGTCGAGCCGTAGGTCGGGATCATCTCGCGGAGCCTCGGCTCCCATGCGGTCATCCGGTCGGGGAAGCACTTGCGCAGGACGTCGAGCATGATCGGCACGGCCGTCGACGCGCCGGGAGAAGCGCCCAGCAGTCCCGCGATCGTGCCGTCCGCACCCGTGATGACCTCGGTGCCGAACTGCAGGACGCCGCCCTTGGCCTTGTCCTTCTTCATCACCTGGGCGCGCTGCCCGGCCTCGATGAGGTACCAGTCCTCGTCCTTGGCCGTCGGCAGGAACTCGCGGAGGCTGTCCATCTTCTGCGTGCGGGACTGCAGGAGCTGCCCGATGAGGTACGTGATGAGACTCGGGTTGTCTTTGGCGACCGCCAGCATCGGGAGCAGGTTGTGCGGTCGCACCTGGGTGACGAGGTCGAGCATCGATCCGCGCTTGAGGAACTTCGGGCTGAACGTCGCGTACGGGCCGAAGAGGAGGCTCGCCTGTCCGTCGACGACGCGGGTGTCGAGGTGCGGGACCGACATCGGCGGGGCCCCCACCGAGGCCTGGCTGTAGACCTTGGCCTGGTGCTTGGAGACGACCGCGGGGTTGTCGGTGCGGAGGAACTGCCCGCCGATGGGGAAGACGCCGTAGCCCTTGATCTCCGGGATCCCGGACTTCTGGAGCAGTTTGAGCGCCCATCCGCCGGCGCCGACGAAGACGAAGCGTGCGTTGATCTCCATCGGTGAGCGACCGAGGGTCTGGCGGCCACGGATGCGCCACGTGCCGTCCTTCAGCCGCTTGAGCGACCGGACCTCGTGGTTGGTGCGGACGTGCGCGTTCGGCGCTGCGCCGAAGAGCTTGTGCGTGAGTGAACCGAAGTCGACGTCGGTGCCCGCGGTGATCCGAGTGGCCGCGATGCGTTCGCCGACGGCACGACGGTTGATGAGCAGTGGAGCCCACTCGGCGATGACGGCCGGGTCCTCCGAGAACTCGATGCCGGCGAAGAGCGGCTGATCCTTCAGCGCCTCGTAGCGCTTCCGCAGGTATTCGACGTCCTTGTCGCCACGCACGAACGTCATGTGCGGGGTCGGGTTGATGAAGGTGTCGGGTGCGCCGAGCAGGCCCTCTTCGACGAGGTGCGACCAGAACTGGCGACTGAGCTGGAACTGCTCGTTGATGCCGATGGCCTTCGCCGGGTCGACCTGGCCGTGGGCGTCCTGCGGCATGTAGTTGAGCTCGCACAGCGCGGCGTGGCCCGTCCCGGCGTTGTTCCAGGGGTTGGAGCTCTCGAGTGCGACGTCGCTCAGGCGCTCGTACACCTCGACCTTCCAGTCAGGCTGCACCTGGTGGATGAGGGCGGCGAGCGTGGCGCTCATGATGCCACCACCAATGAGGGCTACGTCGATGGTTTCGGTCACCAGAGCAGTCTAGTCGCGGCGAGGCCCGAGCTCTCCACCCGCGTGCTGTCGCTGATCGCGTGCTGAGAGATCGCTCGATGTCGAGACACTTCGGCCCGACTGCCTGGCCCTCGGCTCAGCGTCCGGGGAGCGCGGGGGTGAGGGCGTCGAGTTCCTCGAGCATGCGCTGCGCGAGGTGCGCGTAGCCGGCGTCGCTCGGGTGGAGGCCGTCGGCGGAGATCCACGTCGCCGGGTCCTCGTCCAGCCAGTGTGACGCCCCGGAGATGTAGTCCGCCCCGATGGTGTCGGCGGCGTCGTGCACCCATCCGATGATCTGCTCGACGGAGGCCGGTCGCTCGGCGGTGTACCACCAGGGCTCCACCACGATGATGCGGGTGCCGGGCAGCCCGTCGCGCAGCCGCTGGAACTCCGGCAGGATCGCCTCCTGGATCGCCTGCTCGTTGCCGGTCCACTCGAAGTTGTCGTTGATGCCGAGCGCGACGATGAGGACCTCGGGGTGCTGCGCGATGACGTCGGCCGTGACATCGCCGACCTTGTCGCGCTTGCGGACGAAGCCGAGACCCGGGTAGCCGGCGTTGTACTCCGTCCAGCCTTCAGCCTTCGCGACGAGCGAAGACCAGCGCGCGGCGGGCGACGACGCTGCCGAGCCCTTCGTGTACGAGTCGCCGTAGAACGCTACGAGCGGTCCGACCGCGACCTCGGAGCCGGAGGTGTCGGCGCGGGCGACCGTCGTCTGCTGGACGTCGGCCCGCAGACCACTCACGGTGATCACCGCGGTGACGGCGATGGCCGCCGCGATGAACGCGGCCAACCAGCGTCGGCGCAGGCGTGGTCGCTGGCGGGCCATGTCGTCGTCCCCGATCGGGTGGAGGGAGGGCCGGTCAGACCGTCGCGGGCTGTGCGAGCAGCTCGGCGGCGACGAGCTCGGCGATCTGCACCGCGTTGAGGGCGGCACCCTTGCGGAGGTTGTCGTTCGAGATGAACAGGGCGAGGCCCTTGCCGGCCGGCGCGCTCTGATCCGGACGGATGCGCCCCACGAACGACGGGTCTGCACCGGCGGCCTCGAGCGGCGTCGGCACGTCCGACAGCTGGACGCCCGGGGCGTCGCTGAGCAGCTCGATCGCACGTTCCGGCGACAGGTCGCGCGAGAACTCGGCGTTGATCGACAGCGAGTGGCCGGTGAACACGGGCACGCGCACGCAGGTGCCCGACACGAGCAGCTCGGGGAGCTCGAGGATCTTCCGGCTCTCGTTGCGGAGCTTCTTCTCCTCGTCGGTCTCGCCCAGTCCGTCGTCGACGATCGAGCCGGCGAGCGGGATGACGTCGAAGGCGATCGGGGCGACGTACTTCTCGGGAGCGGGGAAGTCGATCGCGGAACCGTCGTGGACGAGTCGGGTGAGGTCGCCCTGGGCGACCGCGGCCTCGATCTGGCCGGCGAGTTCAGCCGCACCGGCGAGCCCGGAACCGGAGACGGCCTGGTAGGTGTTGACGATGAGGCGGGTGAGCCCGGCCTCGGCGTCGAGGACCTTGAGGACCGGCATGGCCGCCATGGTCGTGCAGTTGGGGTTCGCGACGATGCCCTTGACCGCGTCCTTGATGGCGTGCGGGTTCACCTCGCTGACGACGAGCGGGACCTCGGGGTCCATCCGCCACGCGCTCGAGTTGTCGATGACGAGCGCACCCGCAGCGGCGAACCGCGGAGCCTGCGTGCGGGAGCCGGTCGCGCCGGCCGAGAACAAGGCGATGTCGATGCCGCTCGGGTCGGCCGTCTCGACGTCCTCGACCACGATGTCCTGGCCACGGAACGGGAGCGTCGTGCCCGCCGAGCGAGCCGTCGCGAAGAAGCGGATCTCGCTGATCGGGAACTCGCGTTCCTCCAGCAGGCGGCGCATGACCTTGCCGACCTGACCGGTCGCTCCGACGACACCGACACGTACACCGTTGCTCATGGGGATTCCTCTGGTTTCAGGGGTTGTTGTGAACCATCTTGCATCAGGATCGGCGGGATCGCGCCCGTCGGTCCTCGGTCGGCTTGGTTCCGGAGCCTGTGGAGGAGCCGGCTCAGCGGCCGGTGCCACCGTGGACGACGGCTTCGTCCTCGCCGTCGAGACCGAACGCGGAGTGGACCACGTTGGCGGCCTTGTTGAGGGTGTCGGCGCGGGTCACGACCGAGATGCGGATCTCGCTGGTGGAGATCATCTCGATGTTGATGCCCGCTGCGCTGAGCGCCTCGAAGAGCTTCGCCGAGACGCCGGTGTTCGTGCGCATGCCGGCACCGACGAGGGCGAGCTTGCCGATCTGGTCGTCGTGCTGGATGGCCGAGAAGCCCACCCGCTCCTGCTCCGCCGCGAGCGCGCGGAGGACCTGCTGCGCCTCGGGCTTCGGCAGGGTGAACGAGATGTCGGTGACGCCGGAGACGGCGGTCGACACGTTCTGGACGATCATGTCGACGTTGCCGCCCGACTTCGCGACGATCGTGAAGATCTCCGCCGCCTTGCCCGGCAGGTCGGGGACACCGACGACGGTGATCTTGGCTTCGCTGAGGTCGGTCGCGACTCCGGCGACGATGGGCTGCTCCATGGGTGCCTCACCTGCTCCTGGGTTGTTGCGGCCCGCGTCGTTGAGGACGAGCGTGCCTTCGTTGTTGTTGAAGGACGACCGGACGTGGAGCGTCACGCCGTGGCGGCGTGCGTACTCGACGGCGCGGATGTAGAGGACCTTGGCGCCCGAGGCCGCGAGCTCCAGCATCTCCTCGCTGGAGATGCGGTCGATCTTCCGGGCCTTCGGGACGACGCGGGGGTCGGAGGTGAAGATGCCGTCGACGTCGGTGTAGATCTCGCAGACGTCGGCGTCGAGGGCGGCGGCGAGCGCGACGGCCGTGGTGTCGGAGCCGCCGCGACCGAGCGTGGTGATGTCGCGGGTGTCGCGGTTGAAGCCCTGGAAGCCGGCGACGATGACGATGGCGCCGTCGTCGAGGGCCTCGCGCAGGCGCACGGGGGTGACGTCGACGATGCGCGCGGCGCCGTGCTGGGCGTCGGTGATCATGCCGGCCTGGCTGCCGGTGAAGGACCGTGCGACGTAGCCCATGCTGCTGATCGCCATCGCGAGGAGCGCCATCGAGATGCGCTCGCCGCTGGACAGCAGCATATCGAGTTCGCGGGGCGCCGGGATGGGCGTCACCTCGTGGGCGAGGTCGAGCAGTTCGTCGGTCGTGTCGCCCATCGCCGAGACGGCGACGACGACCTCGTTGCCCGCCTTGCGGGTCTCCACGATGCGCTTCGCCACGCGCTTGATGCTCTCGGCGTCCGCGACGGAGGACCCGCCGAACTTCTGCACGATCAATGCCATCGGATCTCCTGGGGAAGTCGGTGCGGGCACGAGCGGCCCAGCGATCATCCTACCCATCCGGGCATTCCGCGCCGTTCATGTGACGAAGGGCACCCTCACCCGCTCCGGGGCGGGAGATCCGCCCGACAGCAGGACGCGTCGGCGCGTTCGGCCCTGCTGTCGGGCCGATCTCCTGCGGTGGGGAGCCGGGTGAGGCTCGGTAGGGTTGGCCTATGCAGCAGGAAGACGCTCGGGTGCTCGCGACGGTGCGGCGCCTCTGGCAGGGGCTCGCCTCGCCGACCGCGCGCTTCTCCGCCGGCCGCGTCGCCGTCGTCGTGAACGCCGGCTCGATGGCGTGCCCGCCCGGCTGGATCGGCGTCGTCGAGATCGACGGCAGCGCCCTCCTGATCGTGCCCGACGAGGACACCGCCAGGCGGCTCGCCATCGAGGACGAATCACCGAGGAGCGTCGGGACGGTCGAGTTCCTCCGCTCGCGGGTGCAGGTCGCGGAGGTCCTCGGGCCGGCGACGCTCGACTACCTGCTGCCCGGGCGGTTCCGACCGGCCGAGGAGATCGACGTGGTGGCGAGCAAGGCGAGTGATCCCGCCATCGAGTCGCTGCTGTCGAAGGTGGGCGACGACGAGGCCTCGGAGAGCGGGATCTTCGGCATCACCTCGCCGCTGTTCTCGGTGCGCGAGCACGGTCGGGTCCTCGCCGTCGCCGGCTACCGGTCGTGGCCGTTGGGCGTCGCGCACGTGACGGCGTTGACCGCCCCGGAGGCTCGCGGGACCGGTCTCGCGACCCGACTCGCGTCGACCGCGGTCGAGCATGCCCTCGCGGCCGGGCTTCTCCCCCAGTGGCGGGCCGCCGACACGAACCCCGGCTCACGCGCCGTCGCCCGCAAACTCGGCTTCTCCGCGATCGGCCGGCAGCTGTCGGCCCGTCCGGTGGTCGCCGAGTGGCCGGCGCCCTCCGCCGACGCCTGAGGCGCGCCCGGCTGCCCTAACTCAGGAGTCCGTCGGCACGGCGGAACGCACCAGCCCCGACACACCGGCCGACTCCTGAGAAAGGGCCGATGGCAAAAAACAGGGGCGGAGGGGCGGGCGACGAGACGGGGTGGTCAGCCGCTGACGACGGTGCGACCCTCGAAGGCACGACCGAGGGTGACCTCGTCGGCGTACTCGAGGTCGCCGCCGACGGGGAGGCCGGAAGCGAGGCGCGTGATGCGGATCCCCATCGGGAGGAGCAGCCGACTGAGGTAGGTGGCGGTCGCCTCCCCCTCGAGGTTCGGGTCGGTCGCGATGATGACCTCGGTGACGGTGCCGTCGGCGAGGCGCTGCATGAGACGACGGATGTTCAGGTCGTCGGGTCCGACGCCGTCGATCGGACTGATGGCGCCGCCGAGCACGTGGTAGAAGCCGCGGAACTCACGCGTGCGCTCGATGGCGACGACGTCCTTCGGCTCCTCGACGACGCAGATCAGGGCCGGGTTACGGCGCGGGTCGCGGCACACGCTGCAGAGGTTCTGCTCGGAGATGTTGCCGCATATCTCGCAGAACTTGACCTTCTCGCGGACGACGGTGAGCAGCTCGGCGAGCTTCGACACGTCGAACGACTCCGTCTGGAGGATGTGGAACGCGATGCGCTGCGCCGACTTCGGACCGATGCCGGGCAGCCGCCCGAACTCGTCGATCAGATCTTGGACGATTCCCTCGTACATGGCCTACCGCCCTCCGGAGCGCGGCTCGTGCGGCTGCTCCTCGATGAATGTGGCGCCGAGGAGCTCGCGGACGACGCTCTCGCCGTACCGGTTGTCGCCCGCGGGGTGGGACGTCGGCACCGGGGGCGCCTGGCGCATCCGGACCGGGGGCTGCGGGCGCTGCTCGGCGACCGGGGCCGCAGGCGGTGCGGCCTGCGGGGAGCCGGCGGGCGCTGCGGATGGCGCGCCGGCCGACGGGGCTGGAGCAGGAGCCGACGACTCGAACGGGTCGGGGTACGGCGGCTCGTCGTCCGGCGGCGGTGCGTCGTCGTCGGACGGGATGGAGACGACGTCCCAGGTGACCGTGCGCGAGCCGAGCGCGTCGCCGTTGGACGGGCCTCGGGCGGGTGCCTGCTGGCGCGGCGGGGCCGACGGCTGACGCTGCGCGGGTGAGCTGGCCGGCGTCTCGGGTGCTCCAGATCCGGCGGGTCGCCCGGGCTGCCCTTCGACAGGCTCAGGGACCGGAGACGGCTGCGTCGACGAGGCAGGCTCGGGCGCGGACGCGGGCCCTTCGACAGGCTCAGGGACCGAGGACGGCTGCGTCGACGAAGCAGGCTCGGGCCCTTCGACAGGCTCAGGGCCCGGAGACTGCTCAGGGACCGGGGACGGCTCGGGATCGTCGGCCGGCGGCGCGACCGTCGCCCACGAGGAGGCGGAGACGGAGGTCTGCTGCTCCGCCGGGGCGGGTACCGACGACGCTGCGGTCGCTGGTGCCGCAGATGATGGCGCGGCGTCGGCCTGCGCAGCGGAGGCGGGCTCGCCACCGGCTGGTGCGACGGTGGGCCACGACGAGCGGGATCCCGACCCGCCGCTGCCGGCGGACGACTCCGGGGCTGCGGGGCGGGGACGGTCTGCGGCAGGCTCGGGGTCGACCAGGCGGACGACTCCGACGACGGAGCACCGGTGGCGGGCGCAGCGGCGCGCGGTGCCGGCGGCTCGTCGGCACCGGCCACCTTGGCGAGGTACTTCACCCGCACGCCGAGGACGTCGAGGACCGCCGTGCGCAAGACCTCCGCGACACCGGTGCCGGGCGCGTGCCGTGCCTTGAAGTCGTTGAGGTCGCTGTTGTTCGCGAAGACGAGCGTGAGGACGTCGTCGTCCGAGTACCCGCTGACCTGGGTGTTGACGACGATCATCCAGGCCTTGCGGTCGGCCTTCTCGACCCGCGCCACGATCTCGGGCCAGGCGTCGCGGATGTGCTGCAGGGTGACCGGGCCGACCCGAGGGGCGGCGGGGGTCGGTGCGGTGGTCTGCGCCTGGTCAGGCTCCTGCGCCGGTCGACGGTCGGGGGCCGTGGACTGGCCGGAAGCTGCGGACGGGGCGGCAGCCGGGGCGGAGCTCGCCGCCGTGCTCGCGGGGGCCGCGCTGGCGGGGACCAAGCTGGCGGGGGCCGGAGCGCGATCGGCGACCACGGGCTGCGCCGAGACCGCGGCCTGACCGCCCTCGGCGGCAGCACCGTCGAGACCGATGCGACGCTCGAGCCGCTCCACCCGGGCCAATGCACCACGAGCGGAGTCGTCGGCTGCGGGCACGAGGATGCGCGCCATCATGAGCTCGAGGTGGAGCCGGGGTGACGTCGCGCCCGTCATCTGGGTGAGCGCCTCGTTCACGACGTCGGCCGTGCGCGACAGTTCGGCGATGCCGAACGCCCGCGCCTGGGCGAGCATCTTGTCGAGTTCGTCCTGCGGGAGCCCGCGGAGGACCGCCGCCGCGTTCTCGCCTGTGGCGGCCACGACGATGAGGTCGCGGAGTCGCTCGAGCAGGTCGTCGACGAAGCGGCGTGGGTCTTGGCCGGTCTGGATGACGCGGTCGACGGTGCTGAAGGCTGCACCCGAGTCGCGGGCGGCCAGGGCGTCGACCACTTCGTCGAGCAGGGCCGTGTGGGTGTAGCCGAGCAGGGCGACCGCACGCTCGTAGTCGACTGAGTCACCCTCGGAGCCGGCCATCAGCTGGTCGAGCAGGGACAGCGTGTCGCGGGCGGAACCGCCACCGGCCCGGACGACGAGCGGCAGCACGCCGGCCTCGACACCCACGTGCTCGCTCTCGCACAGCTGCTGGACATAGTCGAGCATCTGCGCCGGCGGGATGAGCCGGAACGGGTAGTGGTGGGTGCGGGAGCGGATCGTGCCGATCACCTTGTCGGGCTCGGTCGTCGCGAAGATGAACTTCACGTGCTCCGGGGGCTCCTCGACGATCTTCAGCAGCGCGTTGAAGCCCTGCGGGGTGACCATGTGCGCCTCGTCGAGGATGAAGATCTTGTAGCGGTCGCGCGCGGGAGCGAAGATCGCGCGCTCGCGCAGGTCGCGGGCGTCGTCGACACCGTTGTGGCTGGCCGCGTCGATCTCGACGACGTCGAGCGAGCCAGAGCCGTCGCGGGAGAGGTCGACGCAGCTCGCGCAGACACCGCACGGGGTGTCGGTCGGGCCCTCGGCGCAGTTGAGGCAGCGGGCGAGGATGCGCGCGGACGTCGTCTTGCCGCAACCACGCGGGCCACTGAACAGGTACGCGTGGTTGACGCGGTTCGTGCGCAGGGCCGTCATGAGGGGATCGGTCACCTGCGCCTGACCGATCAAGTCGGCGAACGTCTCGGGCCGATACCGGCGATACAGAGCTGTGACCACCCACCAATGGTAGCCGTCGCCCCCGACATCGGAGTCGGGGATCGGACTCCCCCGTCCGTTCGCCCATTCCCGGGCGAACGAACGTTCCCTCGCCCAGGAATGGGCGAGGGAACGTGTGCTTCAGGCGGAAGCCGTCAGCGTCGGACGATCATGATCCAGGAGAGCTGCACGTCGGTGCCGCCGCCCGAACCGACCGGATCGAGCGTGATCGACAGACGGCCGTCGGCATCCGGCTGCACGGACGACAGCGTCGCCACCGTCGGAGTGCCGGTGATCGGCTGTGCGCTGAGCAGTGTCGTACCGTTCGCCCCGATGTCCGCGCGCCGGTTGTCCGCCCACTGCGACCACGGGTCGTACAGCCCGACGTACACGTCGTAGCTCCCCGCGTCGAGGGAGTCGAACGCGTACTCCAGCGTGCGGTCGGTAGCGGAACTCGCGACGTAGCGGAGCGACTCCGAGAACGGCCCGTCGGTCGTGCCCGTCTCGGCGCCGACGACGCCCCAGTTCGCGCCGGTGGCCGCGTCGGCCCCGAGCGTCCGGTCGAACGTCGAGTTGAGCAGGGTGCCGTCGGCGTCCGCCACCGAGCGGATCGCGTCGTACTCCGGCGACGCCGATCCCCCGGCGTCGACGAGGTAGACGAGGTCCTTCGGGACGACCGTCACCTGCCTGGTCACGGGGCGGGACACACCCTCGACCGTGCCGGTCAGCGAGACCGGGCCGGGGACGGCGAGCGCCGCCGTGTCCCACGTGATCGCTCGGGTGGTCGTCGTGCCGCCCTCCGTGACCTGCGCCTCGCTCGGCAGGGTGCTCGCGTCGCCGAGCCGGACGGTCGCCGGCACGTCGACGTCGACCGCGACCTTGCCCTTCCCCTCGAGGTCCGCGAGCGTCCACTCGTCGTACCACTTCAGGGACAGGGATCCGTCGTCGCCGAACTCGAGCGGGAGCCAGACGGCCGGCGCGTTGCGCAGGTCGGACGGCGTCCAGCGGTCGCCCATGTAGATGAACTTGCCGGCGGCCGCGTCGATGGGGATCACGGACGTGCTCTGGCTGCCGTGGGTCGTCGACGCACCGGAACCGGTCACCGGGTTGCCGTGGTCGGTCCACTCCCCCAACATCGATTCGGCGGTGGCGTACTTGGCCGCGTTGGGGTTCCAGCCAGTCGCGCCGGAGGTGATGAGGTAGTAGGTGCCGTCGTAGACGAACACCGCCGGAGCCTCGCGCTGCCCGCCGATGTAGGTGCGGGTGAAGTCCTCGCCCTTCACGGCGCGGTCGACGGGTGCGGACAGGAACATGAAGTTCGACGACAGCTTGGAGATGAAGAGGGTCAGGTTCTCCTCGCTCGCATAGATGATGTAGCCGGTGCCGTCGACGTCGGTGAAGAGGTTCATGTCGCGGGCCATGCCGGGGCTGTCGGGCTGGTAGTTCGGCTCGCCCTCCGGCGCGACGTTCAGGCGGTAGCTGTCCACGTAGCGGAACGGGCCGGTCGGTGAGTCGGAGACCGCGACCCCGGCGGTCGCCTTCGCGTACTGCGCGTCGGACGTCGCACTCGGGCCGTCGGTGTGGATCCACATGACCCACTGCTCGGTGGCGGCGTTGTACATGACCTTGGGCCGCTCGAGGATCGCCGCCGGGACGGCCGGGTCGCTCGGGACCGTCAGGAGGTCGCGGACGACCGCCGCGCGTTGCTGGGCCGTGTAGTCGGCGTACAGCTCGGCTGCGGCCGGATCGGTCGTGAGCTGGTCGGCGGTGGACAGGGCCTGCAGCGCGAGGCCCTCGTCGGTCCAGTTGTAGAGGTCGCGCGAGGAGTACACGTGCACCCCGCGGCTGCTCGCGTAGCCGTTCCACCGGTCTTCGCCGTACCAGTAGTAGATCGGCTGGCCGTCGGCGTCCGTCGACGGCACGACCTGCCCGCCGTGCGCCTGGATCGGGTTGCCCTGGTCGTCCACCCAGGCCTGACCCGGGCGGAACGAGTCGTAGGTGACGATCGGCCGGAGTGCGGTGAGTGCGGCACCGAGCGCGTCGTAGGCTGCGGTGAGTGCCGCGGTGTCGGTCGACCCGGCGTCCACGAGCGCCTGGGCGTCGGCGATCGCCGCGTCGAGGACGGCGAGCGAGTCGGCTACGTAGCCGGCGCGCTGGCCCTCGTCGAGCGTGACGGCTCGGATCTTCGCCGCGAGCACCTCGGTGGATGCCGTGTGCGGTGCTCGGATGACGAGGTAGTTGACCGCGGGGTCGGTGTAGGTGTTGGTCCGGCCCGCCGGGCTGTGGACCTCGAGGTCGAGGGTGCCGTCGTCGACGCTCACCGTGAGCTGCTGCTCGAGGAGCGCACCGGCCGGCGCGGTGACCTGGGCGAGCGTCTCGCCCTCGGCCTTGAGGTCGAGCGGTCGTGCCGCCCAACCGCTCGGCAGGTTGAACCCGAGGGTGACCTCGTAGTCACCGGCCGGGAGGTCGAAGGCGTAGTCGACCGACCGCGTCGGGAGCGAGCTGCCCGCGGGCGGTGCGTCGTACCGGAGGGAAGCGGTCTTCTCGGTCCCGGAGGAGCTGTTCGCCGTGGGGTTGCTGTTCGCGTCGGCGACGAATCCCCAGGACGCGCCGGTGGCGGCGTCGACCCCGTAGGACTGGTCGGTGCGTGACTGGTACAGCCCGATGTGGTCGCCGGCGGAGACCGCGTCGGTCACCGTGCTGCCGGCGTTCGCGAAGTAGAGGACGAAGTCGTTGGCGACGAGCTCGTCGACCGTCGGGCTCGGGTAGCTCGGTGCAGCCTCGGCGCGTGGTGCGTCCGCCGTGACGAGTGCGCCGGAGAGCCCGAGCGCGAGGACGACCGCGCCCGCGACGCCACTGCGTCCGACACCGCCGCTGGAGGAGGCGTCTTCGGCGGAGTTCGAAGCTGCGACCCGACGACGGCGGAGGATGAGCAGTGCACCCGCGAGCAGGAGTACCGCAGCCACGATCACCGCGGCGGTGATCGAGACACCCGACACGGCGAGCCCACCGGCACCGCCGGCATTCGTGCCCGAACCGGGCTGACCGGCCCCCGGGTTCACCCCGGGCTCGCCACCCGGCCCGGTTCCGGGATCGGTGCCGCCGGGCAGGGACTCGACGGTGTTGCCCGGGCCGCCGTTCGTGCCACCGGCGACGGGGACCGCACCGGCGGCGGCGACGGCGCCCGTCTCGCCGAGCGCGACACCGGCCGCGAGGAGACCGTCGGGCAGCGCCGAACGGGCGTCGTCGGCACCCCAGACGGTGACCGATCCGTCGGCGGCGATCGCCCCGGACAGGTACGGACCCGCGAAGACACGGACGACGTCGACCCCGTCGAGGGACGCCGGCACCTCGGTCTGGCCGGAGCCGTCCGCACCCCAGGCGAGGACGGTGCCGTCGTCGGCGAGGGCGAGCGCGTGGTCGGCGCCGGCGGCGAGCTGCACGACGTCCTCGTCGGCGAGCGCCGGCGGGAGCTCGAGCTGCCCGGCGTCGCTCCGGCCCCAGGGGACGACGTCACCGTCGTCGGTGAGGGCGACGGTGAAGCCGGATCCGATGGCGACGTCGGTCACGCGTGCACCGTCGAGCGCGGTCGGGAGGTCGTTCTGTCCGAATGCGTCGTCACCCCAGAGCGCGAGCGTGCCGTCGGCGCGGACGGCGGCCGAGTTCGGTCCGCCGGCGGCGATGCGGAGGACCCGGTCGAGTCCTGCCGGGACCGTGGCCTGGCCGTCGGCGTCGCGACCCCAGGCGGTGACGGTGCCGTCGGCGGCGAGCGCGAGCGAGTGGTTCGTGCCGGCCGCCACCTGGGTGATCGTCCCGGTGAGGCTCGGGACGGTCGCCTGGCCGAAGCCGTCGGCGCCCCAGGCGAGCACGGTGCCGTCCGCACCGAGCGCCACGGCATGGCCGAGACCTGCGGCGACACCGGTGACCGGGGTGCCGACGAGCTCCGCGGGAGCCGCGGGATCACCCCAGCTGAGCAGGGCCGCCGTTGGCGCCTCGGCAGCGGACGCGCTCCCGGCCGTCAGGGCGGTGGTCCCGACGATCGCGACCGTCAGGAGGCCGGCAGCGAGGCCACCCCGCCGCAGGACGGCGGCACCTCCATCCGGTGTCGATCGGTCGGTTCGTCTCGTCGCTCGTCGCATGCTGCGGCGTCCTTTCACGTCATCGTGGGGTGCTGCGTTCGGATCGGTCCCTGAGCCTGTCGAAGGGCGGGGAGAGGTATTTGGGGCCCTTCGACAAGCTCAGGGACCGGGATTGGGGTCAGGGACCGGGGCGGGTGGGCGGCTAGAACTCGGTCGGGCCGAGCGAGGGGCGGGCGAGGAAGGAGAGCGTCGGCGTCGTGAGCGCATGGAACTCGAACACCGTGAAGCGGTTCTCCCCGGCACGGAGCTGGCCGCCGGGGACGTACAGCGTGTGCTGCGGCCCCCGCGACCAGTAGCGGCCGAGCAGGAAGCCGTTCACCCAGACGAGCCCCTTGCCCCAGGCCGCGGTGTCGAGGAACAGGTCGGTGGGCGCGTCGAGCGTGACGGTGGCGGTGAGCAGGACCGGCCCGGCACC
Organism: Plantibacter sp. M259; assembly: GCF_006065115.1. Lineage (NCBI taxonomy): Bacteria > Bacillati > Actinomycetota > Actinomycetes > Micrococcales > Microbacteriaceae > Plantibacter > Plantibacter sp. M259. Next base: position 878,804 of record NZ_CP040750.1, read on the forward strand.
GCTGATCGTGGCGCCGGACGTCCGCGTGGCTGCGGCGTCCACGACGGCGTCGAGGCGGTCGAGGGCCACGGGGGCGATGCCCCACGACGTGAGTTCCACGCTGTCGAGCGACACGGGCCCGATGATCCCCTTCGGCTCCCCGAGGCGCTTGCCGTAGTTCACGCGGCCCTGGTTCTCGAGGAGGAGTTCGAGCGTCTCGCCCGCCGGGATGACGATGGACCGCTCCTTGAACTCGCGGGTGAGCGCGCCGACCGGCACGCCGTCGACGGAGACGACCACGCGGTCGCGCACCTCGGCGAAGCGGAGCACCCCGCCGCGTCCACCGAGCGACGCCCGGTAGCGCGCCAGACCGCTGAACGCTCCGAGTTCGTCCATCGTGGGGATCCGGTCGAACGCCTGGAGCGGCGCGATCTCGTCGGCCACGTCCGCGAAGGGGACCTCCTGCTCGAAGGACACGGTGAACGCCGGGGCGTCCGTCGCGGCGGGCGGGATCTCGGTCGGCACCTCGGCGTACTTCGCGATCACGTCGCGGAAGGCGAAGAACTTCTCCGTCGGGTGACCCGCCTCGTCGAGGGGCGCGTCGTAGTCGTAGGAGGTGACGTGCGAGCGGTACTGCCCCTTGTCGTTCGCGCCACCGGTGAACCCGAAGTTCGTGCCGCCGTGGAACATGTAGATGTTCACGGACGCGCCGGCCGCGAGGAGGGCGTCGAGGTCGGCCGCCGTCTCCGCGATGGGCGTCGTGTGGTGGTGCTCGCCCCAGTGGTCGAACCAGCCGTCCCAGAACTCCGAGCACATGAGCGGCCCGGTCGGCTGGTGTTCACGCAGGGTCGCGAGGCGTTCGAGCGAGCGGCTGCCGAAGGAGCCGGTCTTGTGGAGTTCGGGGATGCTGCCGTCCTCGAGCATCTGGGCCGTGGGCTGGTCGACGGTCGTCAGCGGCACGGTGATGCCGAGCTCGCGGGTCCAGTCGGTCAGCGTGCGGAGGTAGTCGTGGTCGTCGCCGTAGGCGCCGTACTCGTTCTCGACCTGCACGAGGATGACGGGGCCACCGCGGTCGATCTGCAGCGGGGCGACGATCGGCAGCAGCGCCTCGAAGTACTCGCGGACGGCGGCCAGGTAGCGAGGCTCGCTGCGACGGAGGCCGAGCTCGGGGTCGTGCAGCAGCCAGCCGGGGAGGCCGCCGTTGTCCCACTCGGCGCAGATGTAGGGGCCGGGACGCACGATCGCGTACATGCCGGCGTCGGCGACGAGGCCGAGGAAGCGTTCGAGGTCGTTCACGCCCGTGGTGTCGAACACGCCGCGCTCGGGGCTGTGCTGGTTCCACGCGACGTAGGTCTCGATGGTGTTGAGGCCCATGAGCTTCGCCTTCGCGATGCGGTCCGCCCACTGCTCGGGGTGCACCCGGAAGTAGTGGAGGGCTCCGGAGAGGATCCGGAACGGCTGGCCGTCGAGCAGGAAGTCGTCGGCGCCGATGGAGAAGGTGGGCATGCTGGGGCTCCGTGATGAAGGGGTGCGGATGGAGCGACCACGGCCGGCCGGAGCGGATCCCGGAGGACCCTCCGACCGGCCGCGGTCGATGGTGCTGGTGCGACAGGTGCCGGTCGGCTACTTCTCGGTGACCGTGAAGCCCTGCGTGTTGCCGTACTCGACGAGCTGCTTCTGCCAGTCGGCGAGACCGTCGTTCAGGTCGGCCTTGTTCGCGTAGGACTGTCCGACGGTGTCGGCGAAGATGCTGTTCGCGTAGACCTGGTACGGCAGGTACTGCCACCCGGTCGACACGTCCTTCGCGCCCTGCACGAGGACCTCGTTGATCTTCTGGCCACCGAAGTACTCGGGAGCTGCGGAGAGGAACTCGTCGGAGTTGAGGTCGGCGGTCGTCGCCGGGAAGCCGCCGTTGTCGAGGAAGACCTTGACGCTGTCCTCGTCGTTGTTCAGCCACTTGAGGAAGCCAGCGGCGAGCGCCGGGTTCTTGCTCTGCTTCAGCACGACCTGGCCACCGCCACCGTTCTCGGCGTTGGCGGGCTTGCCGTCATAGGTCGGGATCGGGGCGACGCGCCACTGGCCGGAGGCCTCGGCGACGGACGACTCGAGCACACCCGGCATCCAGGCGCCCGTGATGAGCGTCGCGATGCTGCCGTTGCCGAGCGACTTGTACCAGTCATCGCTCCACCCGGGGACGTCGGAGAGCAGGTCGCCCTCGACGAGCTGGTTCCAGGTGTCGGCCCACTTCTTGGAGCCCTCGTCGGCGAGGTTGACGCTCACCTTGGTGCCGTCGGCGGTGAACGGACGTCCACCGGCCTGCCAGATCATGCTGGTCGCGAAGCCGGAGTCGCCGGAGTCGTTGGTGATGTACTTCGACGGGTCGGCCGTGTGCAGCTGTGCGGCTGCCGCGATGTACTCGTCCCACGTGGTCGGCACGGCGATGCCGTACTGGTCGAACACCGTCTTGTTGTAGAACATGGCCATGGGGCCGGAGTCCTGCGGGAGGGCGTAGAGGCCGTCGCCGATGTTGACGGAGCTCCACGGGCCGGGGCTGTAGTCGTCCTTCAGGTCGCCGAAGCCGTAGGCGTTGAGATCGACGAGGGAGTCGCTGAGCGCGAACTGCGGGATGGCGTAGTACTCGACCTGCGCGACGTCGGGGGCACCCTTACCGGCCTTGATCGCGTTCTGCAGCTTCGTGTACTCGGTGGTGTTGGTGCCGGCGTTGACGAGGTTGACCTTGACCTTGGGGTAGGCCTTCTCGAACGCGGCGACCTGCGCCTCGGCGGAGGGCGTCCAGGACCAGTAGGTGATCTCGCCACCGGCTTCGAGGGCGGACTCGATGTCCTTGGCGTCGCCCGAGGCGGTGCTGCCACCGCCGGACGAGCAGGCGACGAGCGAGGCTCCGATCATCGCGGACGCGACGGCCGCCGTGGCCGCGCGGCGCAGAACCGTGCGAGACGGTGAGATGCGCTTCATGGGTGTTTCCTTTCACTGCGTTGGGAGGAGGAGGTGATGCGGGTGGTGCGGGTTAGTAGCGGCTCCTGAGCCTGTCGAAGGGCAGGGACCGGTGGGAAAGCGGGTTGGGTGCGGGTGGCCCTTCGACAAGCTCAGGAACCGAGACCGCAGGAAGGATCAGCCCTTGACGCTGCCGGCGCTCAGACCGGACTGCCAGAAGCGCTGCAGGAAGAGGAACGCGATGACGATCGGGACGATGGTCAGGAGCGATCCGGTGATCACGAGGTTGAAGATCGGTTGTGCGGCGACACCGGTGGCCTGGGCGCTCCACTGGCTGAGGCCGACGGTGAGCGGATACCAGGTCGGCTCCGACAACATGATGAGCGGCAGGAAGTAGTTGTTCCAGGTCGCGACGATCGCGAAGAGGAGCACCGTGACGATGCCGGGGCCGAGGAGTCGCAGCGAGATCGTGAAGAAGGTGCGGAACTCCCCCGCGCCGTCCATCCGGGCTGCCTCGAGCAGTTCGGTCGGGACCGCGTCGACCGCATAGGTCCAGATGAGGTATAGGCCGAACGGGCTGACGAGCGAGGGCAGGATGACCGCCCACGGCGTGTTCGTGAGGCCGAGCTGGCTGAACATCAGGAAGGTCGGGACGGCGAGGGCCGTGCCCGGCACCGCGATGGAGCCGAGGATGATCGCGAACACGGCGCGCTTGCCGGGGAACCGGAACTTCGCGAGGCCGTAGCCGCCGATCGTCGCGAGGAGTGTCGCCCCACCGGCACCGACCACCACGTAGAGGAGCGTGTTGCCGAACCAGCCGACGAACTGCCCGTCGCGGTAGGTCAGGGTGTCGACGATGTTCTGCCAGAGGTTGAACCCGCCGTCGCCGAACCAGAGGCCGAAGGAGGAGAAGAGGTCGGGCTGGGACTTCGTCGCGTTGATGACGAGCCACAGGATCGGGACGACCGAGTAGATGAGGAAGACGGCCATGACGATCGTGAGGACGATCGAGCGCTTGCGACGCGGGTCGTGGCGCTTCCGGGTGGGCCGGTCGAAGGCACGCGGGTTGCGGGCGGTCCGGGTCGACACGGTCTGCGGGCGGACGGTCGGGTTCGAGACGGTGGCCATCAGCTGTTCTCCTGTCGGGAGCCGCGCACCTGCACGACGTAGGCGATGACGGCGGTGATGACGCCCATGATGATCGCGACCGTCGCCGCGAGGTTGAACTGCTGGCCGGCGAAGGACAGGTTGTAGGCGTACATGTTCGGGGTGAAGTTGCTCGTGATCACGTTGGGCGCGAGGTTCTTCAGCAGGTTCGGCTCGTTGAAGAGCTGGAAGGACCCGATGACGGAGAAGATCGTCGCGATGACGAGCGCTCCGCGGAGGGCTGGGATCTTGATGCTGAAGACGGTGCGGAACTGTCCGGCCCCGTCGATCTCGGCCGCCTCGTAGATCTCACCGGGCACGACGCGGAGGGCGGCGTAGAAGATGAGCATGTTGTAGCCCATGAACTCCCACGTCACGATGTTGCCGATGGAGGCGAGGACGGCCTGGGAGCTGAACGGCTCGAGGATCTGGGCGCCGACGAGGTCGTTGAAGCTGCCGGCGAGACCGAACTGGTCGCCGTAGATGAAGCCCCAGATGAGCGCCGCGACGACGCCCGGGACGGCGTACGGCAGGAAGAGCGCGATGCGGAAGAAGGCGGCGCCGTGGAGCCTGGCGCTGTCGAGCGCGAGCGCGGCGGTGAGCGACAGGGCGAGCATGATCGGCACCTGCACGACGAAGAACAGGGCGACACGACCGAACGGCTCCCAGAACTTCGGGTCCTGGAGGACCTGTGCGTAGTTCTCGAAGCCGACGAAGGCGTTGCCGCCGATGAGCTTCTCCTGGAAGAAGCTGAGGTAGAGCGCGTAGACGAGCGGCGCGATGATCATCAGCGCGAAGACGATCATGAAGGGGGCGATGAACGCCCAGCCCTTCCAATCCCGGCGGTCGCGTCGGTGGACACGGACCGCTGGTGGCCGGCCGGTGCGAGCGGTCGTAGTGGTCATGGGCAGCTTCCTTGCTGGGATTCGGGCGGAACCGTCGTGCGGTGGAGCCGTGCGGGGGAGGGATCGCGGCGGATGTTTGCGTCAACATCTGATCGGTACCATAGCATGTTCACGTCAACATGCAAGGATGGATGCGACGATAGGGAGACCATGACGGACACCACCCGGAGAGCGCCTGGCCGCGCCAGGCGAGCACCGTCGATGGCGGACGTCGCGGCGCACGCCGGCGTCTCCTCCCAGACCGTCTCCCGCGTCGCCAACGGACTGACGAACGTCGACGACGGCACCCGCGACCGCGTGCTGGAAGCCATGACGGAGCTCGGCTACCGTCCGAACAAGGCCGCTCGGGCGCTGCGATCAGGGCGCACCCGGAGCATCGGGATCACGATGTTCACGCTCTCCTCCTATGGCAACATGCGCACGCTCGACGCGATCACGGTCCAGGCCGCACGGGCCGGCTACTCGGTCACGGTCGTCCCCGTCGAGTACCCGACGCAGCGCGATGTCGCGGTCGCCCTCGACAGCCTTCGCGAGCAGGACGTCGACGGCCTCATCATCGTCATCGAGTCGCACATCGTCGACGGCGCCGACGTCGAACTGCCCGCAGGTCTGCCCGTCGTCGTGATCGACTCCGCGGCACGCACCGACTACCCGGTCGTCGACAACGACCAGGCCCAGGGTGCGGCACTCGCCACCCAGCACCTCCTCGACCTCGGACACCAGGGCGTCTGGCACATCGCCGGCCCCCGCACCTCCTACTCGGCGGCTCGTCGTGAGCAGAGCTGGGCCGACACCCTGCGGGAGGCCGGCATCACGCCGCCGCCCGCGTTCCGTGGCGACTGGTCGACGACCTCGGGGTACGAGATCGGCCTCGAGATCGCCGAGCGCCCGGAGATCACGGCCGTGTTCGCCTCGAACGACCAGATGGCGCTCGGGCTCCTGCGCGCCCTGCACGAGCGCGGCCGTGCCGTGCCGGAGTCGATCAGCGTCGTCGGCTTCGACGACACCCCGGAGTCGGACTCGTTCTGGCCGCCGCTCACGACGGTGCACCAGGACTTCGACGAGATCGGACGCCGGGCGATCACCACGCTCCTCCGCGAGATCGAGGAGGGCCCGCAGCTCTCCACCGAGCCCCTCACGCCGACGTCCCTCGTCGTCCGCGCGAGCACGGCTCCCCCGCCCGCGCGCTGAGGCGAGCGAGACACTCCACGCGGTCATTGAGCCTGTCGAAATGCCCACGGCGACACCTCGACCAGCTCGGCGAACGAAGCCCCGGTCATTGAGCCTGTCGAAATGCCCACCTCCGCACTTCGACAGGCTCAGTGACCGGAACGAGGGCCTCAGTGACCGGAACGGGGACCTCAGCGACCGGAACGGGGACCGCAGTGACCGGAACGGGCGCCTCAGCGACCGGGCCAGCCTTGACACCCGAGCGAGGGGTCGCCCATACTCGTCGGAAATGTTGACGTGAACACGGTGGTTCGACGCCGCTCGATGTTCACGTGAACATCCCCTGCACCACGGCCTCCAACGAAGGAACCACCGATGACACTGCCGTCACCAGTCCGCCGCCGAACGATCGGAGCGACCGTCGCCGTCGCCCTCGGCATCGCCGCGATCGCACCAGCACTCGCCACCGTGGAGGCCGCACCTGCGGCCGCCGCGGAGAGCACTCCCCTCACCATCACCCCGAACCCGGCCTACCAGAACGAGGCGTTCGAGGGCTGGGGCACGAGCCTCGTCTGGTTCGCCAACGCGACCGGCGACTACCCGGCGGACGTCCGCCAGGACCTCTTCGACAAGGTGTTCGGTGAGGACGGTCTCAACCTCAACATCGCCCGCTACAACATCGGTGGCGGCAACGCGAGCGACGTCCCGCCCTACCTGCGGGCCGGCGGCGCGGTCGACGGCTGGTGGAACCCGGACCTCGCTGCGAGCGACGCCGACGGCCCCATCACCTCCGACTACGCCGACCGCGACCGCTATGCCGCCGCCTGGGACGCCGACGACCCGGCCTCCTACGACTTCGACGCCGACGAGACCCAGCGCTGGTGGCTCACGGCGCTCAAGGACAAGATCACCAAGTGGGAGGCGTTCAGCAACTCCCCGCCCTACTTCATGACTGAGAGCGGTTACGCGTCAGGCAACTTCAACGCCGCCGACGAGCAGCTGAAGCCCGAGAGCGTCGACGACTTCGTCGCGTACCTCACCACCGTCGTCGACCATCTGGAGGCCGACACCGGCATCGACTTCGACACCATCGACCCGTTCAACGAGCCGAACACCAACTACTGGGGCACGACGATCGACCAGAGCACCGGTTGGCCGAGCGGCGGACGCCAGGAGGGTGCGCACATCGGCCCGGCCATGCAGGACACCGTCATCAAGGCCCTCGCCGAGCGCCTCGCCGCCGAGGGCACCTCGACCGATGCCGTCATCGCGGCCATGGACGAGACCAACCCCGGCATCTTCGCGACGAACTGGAACGGCTGGTCGCAGACCGCCAAGGACCTCGTCACGCAGCTCAACGTCCACAGCTACGGCCAGGGCGGCAGCGTCGTCGCGCGCGACATCGCGAAGACCGCCGGCAAGCCGCTGTGGATGAGCGAGGTCGAGGGCAACTGGGACTCCAGCGGCAAGCACAACCTCACGAACATCGACAACGGCATCGGTATGGCGACGCACCTGATCGACGACCTCCGCAACCTGGAGCCGACCGCGTGGGTGCTCTGGCAGCCCGTCGAGGACCTCTACAACATGGAGAAGGTCGAGAAGCTCAACTGGGGCAGCGTCCTCATCGACTTCGACTGCAACGCCGAGGGCGGCTCGGAGCGACGCATCGCCGACGGTGACGCCGACCCGAGCTGCTCCGTGAAGACGAACGCGAAGTACAACACGCTCCGCAACTTCACCCACTACGTGCAGCCCGGCGACCACCTCATCCCGTCCACCGACGCGCAGACCACCACGGCGCTCCGTGCCGACGGCACCGGTGCGACCCTCGTGCACGCCAACCCGTCGACCTCGGTTCGGACGATCACCATCGACCTGTCGAAGTTCGCGGACATCGCTCCCGGCGCGACGGTCACGCCGATCGTGACGACGGAGTCCCCCGCGGACGACGTCACCGCCAACGCGCTCGTGCAGGGCGACGCCGTGTCGATCGACCCGGTGACCAAGCAGGCGACGCTCACCGTCCCGGCGAAGTCGGTCACCACCTTCCTCGTCGACGGCGCGACCGGTGTCGCGGCGGATGCGGCACCGTTCCAGGACGGACACGCGTACCAGCTCGTCGGCAAGCAGAGCGCGAAGGCGTTCACCGCCGCAGCCACGACCGGGACCGTCCCGGCCGGCACGATCACCCCGCGTGCCTCCGACGCCACGACCGGTGCCGCACAGGTGTGGACCGCCGAGCGACTCTCGGGCGGCGGCACGAACACCGACCGCTACGCCGTCCGCAGCTCGTCCGGAGCACTCCTCTCCGCGAACTCCGCCGGCACCTCGCTCGTCGCCGCGACGCGGGAACAGGCTGCGGCCGACCCCTCGCTGCAGTGGATCCCGACGACGACCAACGGCTCCGACTGGAGCCTCGTGAACGTCGGGACGAGCCAGGCCCTCGAGGTCGGCGGGCAGTCCACCACGACGGGCGCCGCCGTCGGCGTCTACCAGTCGAACAACGGCGCGAACCAGACGTGGAGCTTCGTCGACACCGCCCTCACGGGTGTGCAGCCGGTCACGCTGCAGACCGTCGCCGGTGTTCCGGCCGCGCTGCCCACGACCGTGGTCCCGCTGTACGGCGCGGTGCAAGGCGCTCCGGTCCCGGTCACCTGGGACACCTCGGCCGTGGACTGGAACACGCCGGGCACGATCGTCGTGAACGGTTCCGGCACCGATGGGTGGGGTGCGGCGTTCACTGCACAGGCCACCGTCGACATCGGTGGCTTCACGACCACCGAGCCGGTCTCCCTGACGGTCGCCGCGGGGTCCCCGGCGAGCGCCGTCATCGCTGCGGCACCGACGACGGTCCCGGCGCAGATCGGGGCGAGCACCAACCGCTTCGACACGCCCGTCACGTGGGACTTCAGCACCCTCGACGACGCCGACCTCGCCGACACCGGTGTGGTGCAGGTGCGCGGCGCGGCGGCCTCGAACGATCCGGCCGCGGCACCGATCGACGCAGTCCTGTCGATCATCGTCACAGCGCCCGGCGAGCGGAACATCGCACCGGACACCACGACCGTCGCGAGTGCGACGTCCACCGAGTCGGGCTACCCGGCGAGCAACACGAAGAACGGTGTGCGGAACGACAAGGGCTGGTCGAACTGGCGCTCGTCGAACAAGCCGGCGAGCGACACCCTGAGCTACGAGCTCGGCGGTCAGCACACGATCGAGCACGTCACCTTCTACGCCTACAAGGACGGGAACACCAACAGCTGGCCGAGTGCACTGACCGTGCAGGTCCGCGACGCCGACGGCGCGTGGATCGACGCTCCGGGTGGGGCGGTCGCTGTGCCGGTCCCGACCGATGGGACGGCGCCGATCGTCGACGTCGACCTCGGTGGCGTCACGACGAGTGCGGTCCGTGTCGTGATGACGGCGTACGCGAACACCCACCTGGTCGTCTCGGAGGTCGAGATCTACGCGCTCGCACCGTCGGTCGCGACCGAGGCGAGCCTCGCCGCGCTGCGGGTGAACGGCACGCCGGTCGAGGGCTTCGACGCAGACGTCCTCGAGTACGAGGTGCCGCTGGCCGGGTCCGCCGACCCCGTGGTCGACGCCATCCCGGCCGACCGCGATGCGACGGTGACGATCGAACCGCTCGAAGCGGCACCGGCGGCTGCAGCCCGTGCTGCGGCTGACGCGAGCGACGGGGTCGTCATCACGGTGACGGCGGCCGACGGCGTGACCACGCAGTCGACGACCATCACCTTCGCCCGGACGGCGGTCGCGACCGCGATGCTGTCGAGCGTGGCCCGCGAGGGCGTGCCGACGACCGCGGCGGTCGTGGTCGACCCGGAGGACGCCACCGTCGTCTACGCCTGGCTGCTCGACGACGAGGTCGTGGACGGTGCCGACACGGCGACGTTCACGCCGCCCACCGGCAGTGCTGGTGCAGCGCTCGCGGTGCGGGTCACGGTCTCGGCCGATGGCTTCGCGCCGGTGGAGACGACGTCCACGCCGGTGACGGTGCTCGCCGCCGCGGTGGACCCGGGGACCGATCCCGGAACCGACCCGGGGACGAACCCCGGTACCGGTCCCGGCACGGGCTCCGGCGGTGGAACCGCCGGTGGTGGTGACGGCACGAGCTCGCCCTCGGGTGGTTCGGCCGCCGGCGCCGACTCGCTGTCGCGCACGGGTGTGGACGTGTCGAGCATCGGGCTCGTCGCGCTGCTCCTCGGCCTCGTCGGCTTCGCCTCGGTGCTGCTCGCGCGTCGCCGTCGCTCCGCCGAGTAGGTCGCTCCTGACGAACCCCGTCACCCGTCATCTCGGGTGGCGGGGTTCGTCGTGTGTCGGCAGGCGAGCGGTTCCCGGGGGCACTTCGACAAGCTCAGTGACCGGAGCGGTTTCACGCTCCCTGAGCCTGTCGAAGGGCCCACGAGGAACCACACCCGACACGAAACGGTTCCCCGGGGGCACTTCGACAAGCTCAGTGACCGGAGCGGTTTCACGCTCCCTGAGCCTGTCGAAGGGCCCACGAGCAACCTCACACGACACGAAACGGTTCCCCGAGGACACTTCGACAAGCTCAGTGACCGAAACGGTTCCACACTCCCTGAGCCTGTCGACGGGCCCACGAGCAACCACACCCGACACGAAACGGTTCCCCGAGGACACTTCGACAAGCTCAGTGACCGAAACGGTTCCACACTCCCTGAGCCTGTCGACGGGCCCACGAGCAACCACACCCGACACGAAACGGTTCCCCGAGGGCACTTCGACAAGCTCAGTGACCGGAACGGTTCCACGCTCCCTGAGCCTGTCGAAGGGCCCACGAGGAAACCCCGCCGTCCGAGACGACTCGGGCGGCGGGGCTTCGTGGTGCAGGATGACTACTCGGCGTCGAGGTCCGTCTCGAGGAGACCGGCGAGCTCGGCGAGTGCCTCGTCGGCGCCCTCGCCCTCAGCGCGGAGGGTGACGACGTCGCCGTTGGTGGCGCCGAGGCTCATGATCGTGAGGATGCTCGAGGCGTCGAGCGGGCCCGAGTCGCCCAGCTCGATCGTGACGGGCACCGGCTGGCGCTTGACCGTCTCGATGAAGAGCTTGGCGGGGCGGGCGTGCAGCCCGACGCGGCTGGCGATGGTGGCTTGGCGTTCGGCCATGATGATGCTCCTTCTGCGGTTCGGTTGGTGCCGGCCCGACCAGTGGATCAGGTCAGGCTGTGGATCGGACGGGTACGGATCAGACGGTCGCGGGTGCCGTGGCAACGGCCGGGGCTGCCGTGTCGACACCCTCCACCGGACGACGACGGGCGAACCGCTTCAGCAGGATGACCGCGATCGCGGTGATGACGGTTCCGACGGCGACCGACAGGATGAACATCCCGATGTTGCCGATGGCGAAGAACACGAAGATGCCACCGTGCGGTGCCTGCGAGGTGACGCCGGTCGCCATGATGAGCGCACCGGTGGCGGCACCACCGAGGATCGACGCCGGGATGACGCGGAACAGGTCGGCCGCGGCGAACGGGATCGCACCCTCGCTGATGAACGCGGCACCGAGCAGCCAGGCGGCCTTGCCGTTCTCGCGCTCGACCGCGGTGAACGAACGACGGCTGAGGACGGTCGAGGCGAGTGCCATCGCGAGCGGCGGCACCATGCCGGCGGCCATCACGGCGGCCATGATCTGCCACGGGGCCTGGTTGGCGAGCGTGCCCGCACCGAGACCGGCGACGGCGAACGAGTAGGCGACCTTGTTGACGGGGCCACCGAGGTCGAAAGCCATCATCGTGCCGAGGATCACGCCGAGCAGGATCGCGGAGACACCGGTGAGGCCGGAGAGCCAGGAGTTGAGCCCGCCCATGAGCGCGGCGATCGGGCCACCGAGGACGAGGATCATGAGCCCGGACGCGACGATCGAGCCGATCAGCGGGATGATCACCACGGGCATCAGCCCACGCAGCCACCGCGGCACGTTCAGGCGACCGAGGCCGTAGGCGACACCACCGGCGAGCAGACCACCGACGAGTCCGCCGAGGAAGCCGGCGCTCATGAGGAGGGCGACCGCACCGGCGACGAACCCGGGCGCGATGCCCGGTCGGTCGGCGATGGCGTAGGCGATGTAGCCGGCGAGGGCCGGGACGAGGAACGCCATCGAAGCGTTGCCGATGGAGAACGCGACCGCACCGAGGTAGGCGCCCAGGCCGCCGGCCGGCAGGTTCACGAGGCTGTTCTCGACGATGATCTTGCCGGCGTTCTCGGTGATGTTGTATCCACCGAGGAGGAAGCCGAGGGCGATGAGGAGACCGCCACCCGCGACGAACGGGATCATGTAGCTCACACCGGTGAGCAGCCAGCGCTTGATCGACTGACCGACGTTCGCGTCCTTCTTGTCCGACGTGGACGCGGAGGCGTCACCGGCGGCTGCGGCGACCCGCGGGGCGTTCGGGTTCGAGATCGCGGCGACCGCGTCGTTGATGAGCTGTTCCGGGGCGTCGATGCCGCGCTTGACGGGAGCCTTGATGACGGGCTTGCCGGCGAAGCGCGTGACGTCGCGGACGTCCACGTCGACGGCGAAGATGACCGCCTGCGCCTTCGCGACGACGTCGGCGGGCAGCGGGGTCGCGCCCGACGCGCCCTGCGTCTCGACGTGCAGCTCGACACCGAGGCGCTTGGCGGTGGCGGCGAGCGAGTCGGCCGCCATGTAGGTGTGGGCGATGCCCGTGGCGCACGAGGTGACCGCGATGAGCACGGGCCGTGCGGCCTGGTCGCCGGCCTCGACGGGAGCCGTCGCGGCGCGCTCGGCTGCTGGAGCCGACGCCGGCTTGGGTGCGTCGCTGAGCGCACCCTCGACGAGGGCGACCACGGCTGCGGCGTCGGGTGCCTCACGCAGCGACGTCACGAACTCGGGCTTGATGAGCGAGCGGGCGAGCTTCGAGAGGAGGGCGAGGTGCGCCTGGTCGGCGCCGTCCGGAGCCGCGATGAAGAAGAGGAGGTCGGCCGGGCCGTCGTCGGAACCGAAGTCGACGAGCGGCGAGACACGGGCCATCGCGAGCGTCGGCTCGGTGACGGCGGCCGAACGGCAGTGCGGGATCGCGATGCCGCCGGGGATGCCGGTGTCGGTCTTGCTCTCCCGCGCCCAGGCGTCGGCGAAGAGGGCCTCGGTGTCGGTGGCACGGCCGGCGCGGACGACGAGCTCGGCGAGCGCGCGGATGACACCCGCGCGATCGGTGCCGAGGTCGGCGTCGAGGGCGACGAGCCCTGGGGTGATGAGTGGGGTGGACATCTGGGTTCTCCTTCGAAACGGATGCTGGTGCTTCGGGTGGTCGGGGCGGCCCTTCGACAAGCTCAGGGACCGGGGTGGGCGGTCAGGGACCGGGGTGGGCGGTCAGGGACCGGGGTGGTCAGGGGGCGGAGGGGATCCGCTGCGGGAGCTGGACGACGTCGATGGCGGCGGCGTCCGTCCCGCTGAGCGCCGGCACGTCACTGCCGGGGAGTGCCGCGGCTGCGGCTCCGTGGGCGACGGCCTGCGCGAGGCGTGCTGCAGGTGGAAGACCTGCGGTTCGGGCGATCAGGTAGCCGGCGAGGGAGGAGTCCCCCGCGCCGACGGTGCTGCGCGCGACGATCTTCGGTGCCCGGGCCGACCAGGCGGTGTCGCCCTCCACCAGCACAGCTCCTCGGGAGCCGAGCGTGACGAGGACGGCGGCGACCGGACCGGGCCGGTCCGTGGTGCCGATGAGCGTGGCGGCGACGGACGCGGCGAGCGCCGGGTCCGCCTCGATCTCGTCGCCGGACGCGGTGCCGGTGAGTTCGGCGAGTTCGGCACCGTTCGGCTTGATGAGGTCGACGCGTTCCCCGGTGGCGGCGAAGGCGTCGAGGAGGGCGGCGAGCGGCTCCCCCGAGCTGTCGACGGCGACGAGCGGGCGGGTACCGTCGGTGAGGGCGCGAGCGGCCCGGACGATCCGCGCGTAGAAATCGGCGGGCAGACCGGGCGGCAGCGAACCGGCGATGACGAGCCACTCGGCGGTCGCGGCGGCACGGGCGGTCGCGTCGACGAGGCGTGCCGCGTCGTCCTCGGTGAGGAGCGGACCCGGCTCGTTGATCTTGGTGGTGGTGCCGTCGGGCTCGGTGAGCGTGATGTTGCGACGCACGGGCTGCCCGGTCGGGACGGCGAGGACGTCGATGCCCTGCGCGCGGAGCGACTCGATCATCGGGTCGGTCGATTCGCCGGGGAGGACGGCGATGGTCGCCAGCTCGGCGGCGGCGATGGCCCGGGAGACGTTGACGCCCTTGCCGCCCGGCTGCTCCCGGCTGGCGAGAGCGCGGAGGACCTCGCCGCGCTCGACGACACCGGGGAGCTCCACCGTGTGGTCGAGCGAGGGGTTGGCGGTCAGGGTGATGATCATGCGACGACCACCTCGACACCCGCAGCCTCGAGGGCGTCCCCGAGCGTCGTCGGAACGACCTCGTCGGTGATGACGGTGTCGATCTCGTCGAGGGCGGCGAAGCGGATGAGCGCTTCCTCACCGAGCTTGGCGGCGTCGGCGAGGACGACGGCCCGGCGCGAACCGCGGACGATCGCCGACTTCACGGCACCCTCGAGCTCGTCGGGCGTGCTGAGACCGAAGTCGGCGCTGACCCCGTTGGCGCCGACGAAGGCGATGTCGGGGCGGAACCGGCCGAGCTCGTCGACGGTGGTGCTGCCGACCGCCGCGCTCGTGATGCCACGGACCCGGCCACCGAGGAGGTGCAGTTCGACGTGGTCGCAGTGGTGGAGCGTCGCGGCGATCGGGACGGAGTTGGTGATGACGGTGAGGGTCTGGCCGGCGGTGGCCGGACGCCAGGTGACGAGGAGGTCGGCCAGGTGGGCCGTGGTCGTCCCGGCGTCGATGACGATCGAGCCGCTGAACGTCGACGGGATGAGCCGGAGAGCTGCACGGGCGATCGTGGCCTTCGCGTCGCTCCGCTGGCCCTGGCGGTCGGCGAGGCTGGCCTCGGCGACGGAGGCGCGTGCTGCGGAGACGGCACCACCGTGGACGCGGCGCAGGACGCCGGAGGTTTCGAGCTGGTCGAGGTCGCGACGGATGGTCTCGGCGGTGACGCCCAGCTCACGGGAGACATCGGCGACGGAGACCCGTCCGCTCGTCTTCACCCGGCTGGTGATGTGCTCGTGCCGCTCCGTCGCGTACATGCGTCGTCCTTGACCTTCGTTTCCGGTGTTGCAGGCTTGCAGTGCGAAGAAAGTATCACACAAACACAGAGAAACACAGATCCACTTCGGCCCCGGACCCTGAGCTTGTCGAAGGGCAGCAACCACCCCCGGTCCCTGAGCCTGTCGAAGGGCAGCAACCACCCCCGGTCCCTGAGCTTGTCGAAGGGCAGCAACCACCCCCGGTCCCTGAGCTTGTCGAAGGGCAGCAACCACCCCCGGTCCCTGAGCCTGTCGAAGGGCAGCAACCACCCCCGGTCCCTGAGCCTGTCGAAGGGCGCACTTCGACAGGCTCAGTGACCGATCGAGTAGGACGGTCGGCAGCGGCTCAGGACGCGAGGGATGGGACCGGCAAAGGGGTGGCGGTCGGCGCAACCGTGGCGCCGACCGCCGGTTCGTCTCGCACCCGAACGTGCGAGACGGCTGGTGTCACGACGGCGAACCGGCCGACGTCGTGACAGGTCTCTCCGCTGCTTGGCGCTCGGGCAGCAGTTGGCGGAGCACTCCCCCGGCGTGCGCCGCCCACCGACCGACGGCCACCCAGCTGCGGTCGCGGACGAACAGCAGGTCGAGCGCGATCATCGCGAGCGAGAACGGCCACAGTCCGAGGAACAGGCCGATGCCGAGGTGCATCAGGATCGTGAAGCCGAGCGCGAGGATCCGCGTCGGCCGCCACAGGATCAGCACCGGGAACAGCAGCTGCACCCACACGGACAGGAACGTTGCCGACCAGACGAACGGACCGACCTGCCAGGCGAGGTCGCTCAGCGCGGGGAACGGTCGGAACACGTCCAGGACGAGCGAGTAGTAGAACGCGGTCCCCTCTCGCCACTCGGGACCCATGAGCTTGTAGATGCCGGAGTTCACGTAGACGAGCATGATCTGGTACGCGCAGAGGAGGACCGCGGTGTTGTTGGCAGCGTTCGCGAGCCAGGCCGGGATCGCGAACCGACCGCGCAGGATCGGCCGCAGTGCTCGACCCCGCCGCTTGGTGAGCCAGGCGTCGACCGACCAGTGACGCGACAGGTCCGCGAACACCAGGAACAGCAGCGTGATGCGGATGATCGTGTCGCCGCCATTGGTCAGCACCGTGCTGTTGGTCGCGAGCCCCACCCAGAACACGAGCAGGACGGGCGTGACGAACCGGGTCTGCCAGCCGACGAGGAACAACAGCCCGAGCACGATGAGCACCCCGTAGGCGAGGTCGAAGACGAAGGCGCTGTCCTTCGTGAAGACGAGCTCGAACAGCGGGAACCAGGCGCGACGGTTCGCCTCCGGGTCGACCCACTTCGATGCGACGCCCCAGAGGTAGTGGCGGTCGGCGAGGCTCGTGACGAGGAAGCTGACGATCGCGACACCGTAGAGGATCCGTAGGGCGGAGAGGCTGTAGCCGGCGTGCTTGCTACCAGTGACCCAGCCGGCGAAGCGGTCGAACGATGCGCGGACGGCGTTCATCGTGCACCCCCGTAGCGGGCGATGACGTCCCGGTAGACGGCGAGGGTCTCCGGGTCGATGACGTCGTCGACCTGCCGCCAGCCGAAGGTGACGGCGGTGTCGTCGAACTGCTGCTCCTCGGAGAAGCGGTTGTCGAAGTCGTTCGGGCGGGTGCGGTCGATCCGCCACCGGACGCGCTCGACGTCCTGCTCGAAGTACGCCGTGGAGAACGCGGTCGCGTACTCCTTGAGCATGTAGTCGTACCGGAGGAACCGGACGACGTCGCCCTGTCCTGAACTCGGCGTCGTGCTGACGGCGTCGAGGTCGGCGATGAGTGACTCGGCCGACTGGGCGCGATACCCGCCACCGTCGGCCCGCTGGATGAAGGTGTCGCGCACGATTTCGCGCTGCTGGGCGTCGAGCGCGAGGTAGCGGGCGTTGTAGGCGAGCATCGCGTTCCACGAGGACTTCTGGATCCGCGACGGCTCGGCGTGGCCGGGGACCGCCTGCTGCTCGAGCTTCGTGACGTTGACCCAGTCGGACTTCACGAGCGCCCCGTCGGCGTCACGCCACTGGGCTTGGACGGAGAAGGTGATGTTCGTCTTCATGATGCTCGGCGCGAAGACGTTCCACTTCTGCGTGAAGTACGGGCCGGCGGCGGCGACGACGGCACCACGGACGGGTGTCGTGGGCGAGACGATGACGAGGGTGCCGGCGACGTAGACGCCGACGAGGGCGATCGAGACGGCGGCGGCGATGCGCGCGGCCCGCTTCGGTGGGGCGGCCGACTCCGCCCCCTGACCGCTGCTCGGTCCCTGAGCTTGTCGAAGGGTCCCCGCCGAAGCCTGCCCTTCGGCAGGCTCAGGGACCGGTTGCCCGGCCTCGAGCCCCTCGGCGCCGTCCGGTCCCTGAGCCCTTTCCGGCCCCTGAGCCCCTTCCGGTCCCTGAGCCCTTTCCGGTCCCTGAGCCCCTTCCGGTCCCTGAGCCCCTTCCGGTCCCTGAGCCCCTTCCGGTCCCTGAGCTTGTCGAAGGGTGTCAGAACGGCCCTCGACGGGTGTGCGTGTGATCGGAGTCACGGTTCCTCCTGGGTGTTGGGTGGTGATGAACCGCGGGGCACCCGTTCGGTGGTGCGTCCGCGGGGAAGGAGTGGGCCGCGCCGACCCGAATGCGGCGCGGCCCACTCGGCGGGGTCACTCCATACGCGCCCGTCGCGTAGCCACGAAGGCACCTCCGAGGAGGAGCATCATGGCGCCGAGTCCCCCGAGCCACAGGCCGTCGAAGCCGGTGCTCGGCAGACCGGGGCGTGACCCCGGTGCGGTGGCGGCCGCCGCGGTGACCGTGAAGGCGGTTGCCTGACGGTCGAGCGGCAGGGCACCGGTCACGGATCCGGAGAGCTCCACGCGGTGGGCACCCAGCTCGAGCGACGAGTCGATCGGGAAGGTGAACGTGGCGTTACCGGAGGCATCTGCGATGACCGGCGTCAGAGCGAACGGCGTTGAGAACACGGTGGCCGAGATGGTCTCGCCGGGCTCGAAGCCGGTGGCGTAGACCTCCTGGATCACACCCGTGTCGCGGACGATCGTCGCGTACTTGACGGTCGCCTGACGGTCGTCACCGGCGTCGGTGTCGCCGTCGGCGTCGGCCGCGGTGTCGGCGTCAGTCGCGGTGTCGGCGTCAGCAGCAGTGTCAGCGTCGGCGTCGGCGTTGAGGTCGAGGTCGGTGCCGTCAGCGGCGGTGTCCGCAGCAGCGTCCACATCTGCCGCAACATCGGTGTCGGCAGCAGCGTCAGTGTCGGCAGCAGCATCGACATCCGCGGCAGCATCCGTGTCGGCAGCAGCATCGACGTCCGCAGCAGCATCCACATCGGCAGCAGCGTCAGTGTCGGCAGCGGTATCCACGTCAGCGGCAGCGTCCGTGTCGGCGGCAGCGTCCGTGTCGGCGGCAGCGTCGACGTCAGCAGCAGCATCGACGTCAGCAGCAGCATCCGTGTCAGCAGCGGCATCCACGTCAGCAGCAGCATCGACGTCGGCCGCAGCATCGGTGTCGGCAGCAGCATCCACATCCGCAGCAGCATCCACATCGGCGGCAGCATCGACGTCAGCCGCAGCATCCGTGTCAGCCGCAGCATCCACATCCGCAGCAGCATCCGTATCGGCGGCAGCATCGACGTCAGCAGCGGCATCCACGTCAGCGGCAGCATCCACGTCAGCCGCAGCATCCACGTCAGCCGCAGCATCAGTGTCAGCAGCAGCATCCACATCGGCGGCAGCGTCCACATCGGCAGCAGCGTCCACATCGGCAGCAGCGTCGGTGTCCGCAGCAGCATCCACATCAGCGGCAGCATCGACGTCGGCCGCAGCATCAGTGTCAGCAGCAGCGTCCGTGTCAGCAGCAGCATCCACATCAGCAGCAGCGTCCACATCAGTCGCAGCGTCCACATCAGCAGCAGCATCCACATCGGCAGCAGCGTCCACATCGGCAGCAGCGTCGGTATCAGCAGCAGCGTCCACATCAGCAGCAGCGTCCGTGTCGACATCAGCCGCAGCATCCGTGTCGGCAGCAGCATCCACATCAGCCGCCGCGTCCACGTCAGTCGCAGCGTCGGTGTCCGCAGCAGCATCCACATCGGCGGCAGCGTCGGTGTCGGCGGCAGCGTCCACATCAGCGGCGGTATCGACGTCCACGTCGGCGTCCACGTCAGCAGCAGCGTCCACGTCGACCGCCGCAGCGTCGGTGTCGACGTCGACCGCACCGTCCTCGATGGTGACGTCGGACTCGGCCGGCGTCTCGGAGACGTCGCCCTCGGCCGTGACGGTGACCGGGCCAGGCGTGTAGTCGTCCGGGATCGGCAGCTCGACGGAGAAGGAGCCGTCGGGGTTCGTCACCACGGTGACCGACGGTGCGCCTGGGATCGAGACAGTGACGGTCTCCCCTCCGGCAAAGCCCGTGCCGTCGACCGTGACCGTCTCACCCGGCAGCACCGAGGACGGGTCGACCGTGATCGCCGTGTCGTACGCGAGGATCTCGATGATCGTCGTCGCCGGCTCGTCCGATGCGGCACCGAGTGCCGTCACCGTGGCGTCGCCGAGCGCGTAGCCGTCGGGGACCGGCAGGGTCACCGTGAAGCCACCGCCGGCATTCGTCACCTGCGTGACGACCGGGGCGCCCGGGATCGACACCGTGACCGTCTCGTTGGCTGCGAAGCCCGATCCGGTGATGACCGTCGTGTTGCCTGCGATCAGCGCGTCCGGGGAGGCGGTGATGACGGGCGAGAACACGATGGCGGTGACCGTGACGGTCGCAGTGGCCGGCGTCTGCGACACCGCTCCCTCCGCCGTGATGACCAGCGGGCCGACCGGCGCGTTCGCCGGGACCGTGATCCCGACCGAGAACTCGCCGGCACCGTTCGTGGTCGCCGGGACGGCCGTGCCACCCGGGACCGTGACCGTGACGGACTCGTTCGGCGCGAAGCCGGTGCCCGTGACGAGCGTCGCTCCGCCGGCCGTGACCGTGCTCGGGTCGGCGGTGATCGCCGTCTCGTAGGCCTCGACCGCGAGCTCCGCCTCAGCGGGCGTCGCCGAGGTCTCACCGACCGCGGTCACCGTGACCGGGCCGGCGGGCGTTCCGGGCGGCACCGGCAGCGTCGCGGTGAAGCCGCCGTCGCCGTCCGCCGTCACCACGACGGGGTCGCCGCCGGGGATCGAGACGCTGACCGACTCGTTCGGCTGGAAGCCGGTACCCGTGACCGTGGTGGTCTGGCCCGGGTTCACCGTGTCCGGCGTGAGGGTGATCGCCGTGTCGTAGACCGTGGCCTCGACCGTGACGGTGGTGGTCGCCTCGGTCGCCGAGACGACGCCGAGTGCGGTGACCGTGACCGGACCGGTCACGAAGCCCTGCGGGACGGCGAACGTCGTGGTGATCTCACCGTCGGCGTTCGAAGTGACCGTCGCCGGCGCCAGGCCGGGGAAGGTGACCGTCACGCTCTCGTTCGGAGCGAAGCCACTCCCCGAGATCTCCGTCGAGGTCCCGCCGGGGACCGTCGCCGGGTCGGCCGCGATCGTCGGCGTGTAGACCACGTCGACCGTGAGGTTCGTCGTCGCAGGAATGTCGGACGTCGCACCGAGTGCGGTCACCACGACCGCACCCTCGGCGTAGTCGGCCGGCACGGGCAGCGACACCGAGATGGTGCCGGTCGCCGTCGCCGTCGTGGTCACCGGGTCGGCGCCGGGGATCGAGACCGTGACGCTCTCGTTCGGCGCGAAGCCGGTTCCGGTGACGAGGGTGCTGGCACCCGCGACGACGGTGGTCGGGTCGGCCGTGATGGCCGTGACGTAGGTCGTGGCCTCGACGGTGAGCGTCGCCGTGGCGGGCGTCGCCGAGACGGCACCGGTGGCGGTGACGGTCACGGGTCCCAGCGGGAAGTCGGCCGGGAGGTCGACACTCACGGAGATCTCACCGGCGCCGTTCGACGTGGTCGGGATCGGCGTCGCGATGCCCGGGACGGTGACGTTCACGGCCTCGTTCGGCGCGAAGCCGGTTCCGGTGACGAGGGTGCTCCCACCGGGGGCGACCGTCGTCGGGTCGACCGTGATCGAGGTCTCGTACGCCTCGACGGTGACCGCCGCCGTCGCGTCTGTCGCCGAGATCGCACCGGTCGCGGTGACGACCAGCGGTCCGGCCTCCGTGCCCGACGGGATCGGCAGGGCAGCGGTGAAGCCGCCGTCGCCGTCCGTCGTCACCACGACCGGCGTACCACCGGGGATGGAGACCGAGACGGACTCGTTCGGCGCGAAGCCGGTACCGGTGATCGTGGTCGAGGTGCCGGGGAGCAGCGTGTCGGGGTCCGCGGTGATCGCGGTCTCGTACGGAACCACGGTCACGTCGGCGTCGGCGGGCGTGTTCGAGGTCTCACCGGTCGCGGTGATCGTGATCGGTCCGGCCGGCGTTCCGGCCGGGATCGTCACGGCCTGGGTGAAGTCGCCGTCGCCGTTCGTCGTCACGGTGACGGGGTCGCCGCCCGGGATCGTGATGGTGACGGTCTCGTTCGGCGCGAAGCCGGTGCCCGTGACGGTGGTGGTTCCACCCGGGTTGGCCGTCGTCGGATCAACCGTGATCGCCGTGTCGTACACGACCGCTTCGACGAGGACCGAGGTCTGCGCCGGGGTGAGCGACAGCGCGCCCGTGGCCGTGAACGTCACGGTCGCGGGGACGAAGTCCGCCGGGAAGGCGACCACCTGGCTGATCTCGCCGAGCCCGTTCGCCGTGGTCACGATGTCGTCGAAGCCGGGAGCCGAGATGGTCACCGACTCGTTCGCGACGTAGCCGGTGCCGGACAGGATCGTCGAGTCACCGGGGTTCAGGGTGGACGGCGTCGCGGTGAGCGTCGTGTCGAACGCCTCGACGGTGATCGTCGCAGTGGCGGGTGTGTTCGACACTGCTCCGACGGCCGTCACGACGACGGGGCCGGCGGGAGTGCCGGGCAGGATCGGCAGGATGGCGGTGATGTCGCCGTCCGGGCCGGCCTCCACCACGACGGGCGTGCCGCCGGGGACGGAGACGGAGACCGATTCGCCGGGCAGGAAGCCCGTCCCGGTGACGGTGGTGCTGCCGCCGGGGAGGAGCGTGTCGGGGTCGGCGGTGATCGCCGTGTCGTAGACCGTGGCCTCGACCGTGACGGTGGTCGTCGCCTCGGTTGCGGAGACGACGCCGAGGGCGGTGACCGTGACCGGACCGACCGCGAAGTCCTGCGGGACGTCGATGGTGGTCGTGATCTCACCGGCTGCGTTCGACGTGACCGTGATCGGGTCGAGGCCGGGGAAGGTGACCGTGACGCTCTCGCTCGGAGCGAAGCCGGCGCCCGAGATCTCGGTGCTGGTGCCTCCGGGGACCGTGGCCGGGTCGGCGGTGATCGTCGGGGTGTAGACCACGTCGACCGCGAGGTTCGTCGTGGCCGGGGTCTCGGAGACCTCGCCGAGGGCGGTCACGACGACCGTGCCCTCCGCGTAGTCCGCCGGGACCGGCAGCGAGACGGAGATGGTACCGGTCGCCGACGCTTGCGTGGTGACCGCGGGCGCACCGGGGATGGAGACCGTGACGGTCTCGTCGGGCTCGAAGCCGGTACCGGTGACGAGCGTGCTCTCTCCCGCGACGACGGTCGTCGGATCGACCGTGATGGCCGTGACGTAGGTGGTCGCTTCGACGGTGAGCGTCGCCGTGGCCGGGGTGGCCGAGACGGCGCCGGTAGCGGTGACCGTGACGTCGCCGAGAGGGAAGTCCGCCGGGAGGGTGACGCTGACCGTGATCTCACCGTCGCCGTTCGCGGTGGTGGTCACCGGGGTGGCGAGGCCGGGGATGGTGATCGTGACCGTCTCCTGCGGGACGAAGCCCGAGCCGGTGACGACGGTGCTCCCACCGGGTGCGACGGTCGACGGGTCGAGCGCGATCTCGGTGTCGTACGCCTCGACGGTGAGGTCCGTCTCCGCCGGCGTCGCGGAGACCGCGCCGATGGCGGTGACCGTGAGCGGACCGGCGGGCGTGCCGGACGGGATCGGCAGGACGGCCGTGAAGCCGCCATCGCCGTCAGCCGTCACGACGACGGGCGTGCCGCCAGTGAAGGAGACGGAGACCGACTCGTTCGCGGCGAAGCCGGTACCCGTGATGGTGGTCGAGTTGCCGGGGAGGAGCGAGGCCGGGTCGGCCGTGATGGCCGTGTCGTACGGCAGCACCTCGAGGTCGGCGGTCGCCGGGGTGGCCGACGTCTCACCGGTCGCGGTGACGATGACCGTGCCGGCCGGTGTGCCGGCGGGGACGGGCAGGTCGACGGTGAAGCCACCGTCGCCGTCCGCCTCGACGGTCACCGGGGTGCCGCCCGGGTAGCCGACGGTCACCGTCTCGCCGGGCAGGTAGCCGGTGCCGGTCACGGTCGTGGTGTTCCCAGGGATGAGCGACGTCGGGTCCAGCGTGATGGCGGTGTCGTAGACGGTCTCGGTGACGGTGACGGCGGTGGTCGCTTCGGTCGCGGACACGGCTCCGAGGGCGGTGACCGTGACGTCGCCGACCGCGAAGTCCTGCGGGACCGCGATGGGGGTGCCGATCGCGCCGAGTGCCGTGGCGGTGACGGTGATCGGGTCGAGGCCGGGGAAGGTCACGACGACGTCCTCACCCGGTGCGAACCCGGCACCGTTGATGATCGTGGTGGTGCCGCCCGCGACGGTGGCGGGGACGGCGACGATCGAGGTCTCGTAGACCACGGCGAGGTTGGTCGTGGCCGGGGTGTCGGACGTCTCGCCGAGCGCGGTCACGACGACCTGGCCTGCGGCGTAGTCGGCGGGGACGTCGAGCTCGACCGAGATCGTGCCGGTTCCGGTGGCCGTCGTGGTGAACGGGTCGACGCCGGGGATCGAGACGGAGACCGTCTCACCCGAGGCGAAGCCGGTACCGGTGATCGTCGTGGTCCCACCGGCGACGACACTGGCCGGGTCAGCGGTGATGGCGGTGACGTACTGCGTCGCCTCGACGGTGACCGTGGTGGTCGCCGGGCTGGCCGACGATGCACCGGTCGCGGTGACCGTGACCGGGCCGAGTGGGAAGTCCGCCGGGAGTGTGAGGCTGGCGGAGATCGTGCCGGTGCCCGTCGCGGTGGTGACGACCGGGTCGGTGAGGCCGGGGACGGTGATCGACACCGACTCGCCGGGGAGGAACCCGGTGCCGGTGATCGTGGTGCTGCCGCCGGGAGCGATCGTCGCCGGGTCGGCAGTGATGGCGGTCGCGAACGGCGCGACGACGAGGTCGGTGGCGGCCGGGGTGTCGGAGGTCGCACCGGTGGCGGTGAACGTCAGGGTCGCCGGGGTGAAGCCGGCGGGGATCGTGACCGACTGGCTGATCTCGCCGGCGGCGTTCGACGTCGTGGTGACCGGGTCGAGGCCGGGAGCGGTGATCGTGACCTGCTCGTTCGCCGCGAAGCCGGTGCCGTCGATCACGGTGGACTGGCCGGGGTTGACCGTCGCTGGCGTGGCGGTGATGGCTGTGTCGTACACGACGAGCGTGCCGCGCACGGAGGACGACGCGAGGTTGACTGTCGCGAGCGAGATCGCCGGGACGAGGGAGATCTGCACGGCTCGAACGGTCGCCGATCCGTCACCGAGGTCGCCGGTCGCCGGTTGCACGTTGGCGGTCACATCGGCGACGAGGCGGACGATGTTGAGGATCGGTCCGACGACGTTCGCGGCGAGGCCGCCGGTGATCCCGTTGAGGCCGGTGTTGAGCGTGTTCAGACTGGTGAACGCGGTGCCGACGACGTTCTTGACGAGTCCGAGGACGAGGTTGACCACGCCGTCCAGCGTCAAGCCGAGGGTCGCGAGGATCGGGTTCAGCACGTTCGGGAGGAGCCCCGCCGAGGTGAAGGCGGCGGTACCGTTCTGGACCGCCCCGAGGGTCGAGTCGAGCGACAGGGAGATGACCGGGACCTGTGTGACGACGACGTTCGTCGTGACGTTGCCGGTGACCTGGATGCGCGTGTTGTCCACGGCCGTCTGCAGGCCGGCGGACACGGCCGTGACCTGCGCGGCGACGGCAGAGGTGATCGCTGCAGCGATGGCGGCACCGATCGGGCCCGAGAGCAACGAGGTGTTCGGCGGCAGGTCGTTGAGGTCGGGCAGCGTCGGGTCGTTCGCGAGCAGGGTCGCGAGGTCGACGGTCACGGCGCCCGTGAGGAGATTGACCGAGACCCCCGTGGCAGCCGACTGCGAGGCCTGGGTGGTGAGGATGCCGTTGACGACGGTCGCGAGGTTCGGCGGGGTGACCGTCCCCGTCGCGCTCACGCGGAGGACACCGATGAGGTTCGCGTTCAGCGCCGTGTTGAGCGCCGAGGTGAGCCCGTTGAGCGTCGTCTGCAGCGGCGGGAGGAGGCCGGTCACCTGCGTCCCGACGTTCTGCACGAGGGGGCTCTGGAAGTTGAGCGTCGCACCGGAGATCTGGTAGTCGGGAACGGCCGTGGCACCGTCCGTCTGCGAGATCGTCGAGGCGAGGGCGCCGAGGCTGAGGGAGAGGTCGCTGAGGATCCCGCCGGTGGGCGTCCCGACCCGGCCGAGCAGACCGGTGAGGTCGAGTTCGGCGTCCGCCGGCGGAGCATCGGGTCCACCGATCGAGACGCCGCCCTGGTCGGTGACCGCACCGGAACCGGCGATCGCGTCACCGTTGTCGGCCGCGGCACCGTACTGGGCGACGGCACCGAGCTCGATGACGCCGTTGGCGCCGAACAGTTGGAGCGAGCTGCCGAGGTCGACGCCGAGGGTGTTCAGCACCTCGGCGGACAGCGGGTTCGCGGCGACCGGGTGCACCCCGCTCGGGTTCTCCGCACGGGCGCCGGCGACTGCGGCGAGGGCGTCGAGGTTGATCCCGGCCGCCTGTCCACCGAGGAAGCGGCCGAAGCCGTCGGACACGTCGGACGGGGCCGCTGTGGCCGCCGTCGTCGATCCCATGGCGATGACCGTGCCGACCACGGCCATGGCCGCGACCTTCCACGCACGGCCTCGGCCGAGGATGCTGCGTTGCTGTTCCCCCACGGTGGAACCCTTTCTTCGGTGCACGGGCAGACCCGCGACTGGCGTCAATCCCGGCCAATCTATGGGCGGGTGTGCCTGTCCCCCAGAGGAGGGACCCCAACCTCCGTAGTGCCGGATCGAAAACCGGTACTGGCCTCCGCAGTGCGAGGCGGCGACGCAGGACGCCTCGTGTTGATCGGTCCTGAGAAGGCCTCGACGCGTGTTCTGAGGCGGGGGTCGGGTGCACCGGGTTCCATCCGCGTCATGTCATCGATGACGCTAGAGAGATAACCCCCACCGGCCGGGCGTTTACCCCCGAGTGGGGTGCGTAGTTTCTACTGAGAACGCTCTCTTAGGGCTGCGGAAGCACTCAGGGATTACGGATAATGGGGCATCCGACGGAGTATTCGCAGCATCCCTAGTGGTGCGGATCCGGTCGGCATGACGGAGCTTGAGGGGGCTGCGATATGGAAGAACCGGTTGCGACGGCAGTGGAGCGAAGGCCACATCCGGCTTCGGCCGAGCAGGTCATCCCATGAACCCGGGTGCGCATCGGTTCAGCGGCGGCGCACGGTCCGCCGCATCGCCCACCCGTCGCTCCGGCGAGTTCCGCCAATCCGCCACCCGCGCTCCCGCCCAGCCGAGCGGCCGCTCAGCGGCGATCGCCCGGATGACGGCGCTCATCGCGAACCGGACCAGCACGCTCCTCGTCGGACCGCACGGCTACGGCAAGACCTTCATCGCGGATGCGATCGGGCGCCGGATGCTGGAGGCGGGACGCCCGGTCATCCACGTGTCGGCTGCGTCACGGGAGGCCTCGCATGCCTTGAGCGACTGGCGCACGGCACCGAGCGGTGCCGTCTTCATCATCGACGACGGAGCGAACCTCCACCCGGCGAGCCTGGCCGACATCATCGAACTCTCGCGGTCGCGTGAGCAGGTCGCCCTCGTGACCTTGGAACAGGAGCTCGCGGGGTTGCAGGGCCGCGGCGACGAGTCCGCCGACCGGCTCCTCGCCGTCTGGCGGACCGGATCGCTCACGCGGGTCGACCTCCCGGCGCTCGACGGGTTCGAAGCGTCGGCGATGGCAGAGGAAGCCGCGGACGACGCGGTCCTCGACGACATGGCCAAAGCCGTCATCGTGCGGCTGAGCAACGGCTCTCCGCGACTCGTGCACGAGCTCACGAAGGACGCCCTCGAGACGGGCGGGGAGTTCTACCTGCCGCGCAGCATCCTCTCGCTCGGGGTCGCAGGGGTCTCACCGCGGGTGCACGACCTCACGGAACCCCAGCTCTCGCGGCTCGAGGACGAGGGTCGCTACGCGCTGGTCATGCTGGCGAAGCTCGGCCCGGTCCCCTACTCGCGCGCGATCCGCCTGCTCGGTGAGCACCAGTTGCATGTGCTCCTCCGGCTCGGGCTCGCGCGGAACGACGGCTCGGGCCAGGACCGCATCGTCGCCGACGAACTGCACGCGTGGTCGGCACTCGCGGAGTGGCGCCACAGCGGACGATTGCACCGCCACGACCGCGTCCAACGGACGCTCATCTCGGACCTTCGCGGCGGTACCCGTCTCACGCCGAACGAGTCCTTCATCCTCGGCCGGTACTGGCTGACGGCCCCGCACACCGAACTCGACGAGGGCTTCGAGTCACTCACGATGGCCCGCACCTTCCTCGAGGCGGCGCACGTCGCGAACGTCTCCGGCCTCGCCGAGGACGGTCGTCTGCTCGCGGAACGCGCGTACACCTGGCGGCCGTCCGTGGCAGCCGCGCTGCAGTGGTCGCGGTCGCTCGCCATGCTGGGCGACGGTGAAGGGGCTCAGCGGGTCCTCGAGGTCGATCCGGAGGCCGACTCCGACGAGGACATGCAGGCGGAGGTCTTGAGTTGGCGGGCGACCCTCGATCGCTGGTCCGAACGCACCTGTGCGCAGGAGCTGACGGAGCAGGAGGAGCACAGCCGTGTGCTGTCCCAGCGCATCCTGATGGTCGAGACCTGGCGCGACCAGGATCGGCAGGAGCCGTCCGAGGGCGATGCCGTCTTCTGGAAGGTCCTGCGCGACACCGACGCCGCGCAGTCCTCTCGACTCTATGCCGCCGCTGCGCTCGTGACCCGGCTCGGCCTCCGGCTGCCACCGTCCGAGCTGCGGGAGCTGCTCCAGCTGGGTGACGCCGTCTACCGTTCGGTGCCCTACAGCGCAGCGCGGCCGTTGTCGCACGCCCTACGCGACGCGAGCGCCATGTACGTCCTGTCGGCCGGCACCATCCGCCTGCTGACCGGACTCTCCTGGGCAGGCTTCGCGCGCTACATCGACGAGTTCGTCGCTCGGGCCGAGCGCGGGACCGGGCGCCTGGCGACGACGGACCAGTGCATCGTCGGGATCCTCGGAGCGCAGTTGGCGTTCTTCGACGGCCGCCCGGACCGCACCGTGGCCGACCTCCGGGTCGTCGAGCGCCTGCTCGACTCGACCGTCCCGCCCGAGGTGCACACGCAGACCGCGCTGCTCCTCGTCGGCGCTCTCGCCCAGACGGGCGAGCTCGAGGAGGCGACGGAACGGCGAGCTGCCGAGGACGAACGCCTCATCGCCGCCTCCACGGTCCTCTCCTACCTGGCGGACATCGCCGACTTCGGTCTGCTGATGGCAGGCGGTCGCGTGATGGAGGCCCGGGATCACCTGCGTCGGCTCGCGCAGGACATCCGGAAGCCGCTGACCGAGCGGATCTACTCCGCGAGCCTGGCCTCCGCGGCCGGCGCCGACCTGTCCGAGACCCTGTCCTGGGTCGCGGACGCCCGATCGCATGAGCTCACGCCACTGCAGGCGTCGCTCATGCTGCTCCTCGAGGCCGGCGCCGCCGGTGACGCGGGCCGCGTCGAAGAGGCCGCCTGTTCGCTCGAGGAGGTCGGAGCACGGCACCGGGCGATCGGAGCCCACCTGCTCGCAGAACGACTCCACGAGGCCCAGGGTCGACTGCAGCACGCTCAACGTTGCGCGGAGCGGGCCGCCGAACTCGTGGGTCCCACGCCAGGCGCCGCTGCGGACGCTGCCGCTCGACGCAGCTCGATCGCCCATCCGTCGCCGGTGTTCTCCACCTACCGGGCGGAGACGACCGAGGAGACCGCCCCGGTCGAGCGCACCACCCCGGTCGAGCGCACGGTCCCGGTCGAGCCGCCGGCGACGCACGCGCCGCTGGCCTACCTCTCCCGCGGACAGGCGGACATCAGCCACGAGACCGCCGCGGCCGACCTGAGCGCGCTCACCCGACGGGAACTGGAGGTCTCCCTACTCATCTCGCAAGGACTGAGCAATCAGGAGATCGCGACGCGGCTCTTCCTCAGCGTCCGGACCGTCGAGTCGCACGTGCTTCAAGCGCGGACGAAGCTGGGTGCGGGTCGACGGCGCGACCTCGGCCGCCTCGTCGCGCAGTCCTCGCAGCGTCATGCCTGACCCCGGATCGGGCGCCGCAGCGCGGTTCAGCAGTTTTCTCGGTAGCGTCCGTCGATCCCAGTACCCCACTACTGGTTACAACCGTCAGCCTGCTGCCTATCGTCCTGAGAGTGTCGTGAGACGCGCGGAGACCGTCTCCGCACGCCCGACACCTGTGGTGACGCGAGCCGTCGCCGGCGGACTCCAGGGGGCTTCCATGACCATCGACACCAGCACCGAGGCCCCAGGGGCCACCGGCACCGACGCGCCCGTCCGCGGCCAGCGCAGCAAGCGGGCGAAGGCGATCCTCGCCGGCGGTCTGGTGCTCGGCGTCGGTGCGGCGATCACCCTCGCGGCCTGGAACGACTCCGAGTTCGCGACCGGGATCTTCGCCGGTGGTGGGTTCGGCATCGAGGGCAGCACGGACGGCACCGCGTTCACCGAGCACCCGACCGAGGCTGCGGCCGCACCGCTCACCTTCGCCGTGGAAGCCGACAACCTGGCGCCCGAGGAGCCCGTCTACGCCGGCTTCGCCGTCCAGCTGACCGCCGCATCGACGTACGCCGGGACGGTCGACATCACCGCGACGAGCGGCGCCGCCATCGCCTCCTCGCTCACCTACTCGGTCGTGGAGACCACCACCTTCGGCTGCGACGCCACGAGCTTTGCCGCCGGTGACCCGCTCGTGACGGACGCCGCGACGACGTCGAGCACGGCAGCGGACATCTTCACGCTCGGTGCCGTCACCACACCGGTGTTCCTCTGCTTCGAGGTCACCCCGGCGGCGAGCCTCCCGCAGTCGTCGCCGAGCGGCACCGTGGTCTGGGAGTTCGCTGCCGAGTCCACCACCCCGCTGCCGTAACCCGCGGCGGAACGGCGATCATGGGACGACACACACCGGCGGCGGGGAGACACCACCGCACCGCTGAGCGACGGAGCACGTCACGCTACACCAAGGCCAGAGCGGCCCTCGCGGCGGCGCTCGTGCTCGGCGTCGGGACCTCGCTCACCCTGGCCGCGTGGAGCGACGACGAGTTCGGAACGGCGACCTTCGCCGCCAGCACCTTCGCGGTGGAGTCGCAGACCTCGACGTCCACCTGGGCGGCACACGAGGCGGCGAACCCCGCCACGCTGGTGTTCAACGCCACGGCCATGTCACCAGGGCTCTCCCAGTTCGCGTTCATCGACATCCGCACCACCACCGCGACGAACATCGGCGGGACGGCGGCGCTGTCAGCGGTGTCGGCGGCGACGGGCACCCTCCTGCCGCAGCTCGAGTACCGCGTGGTCACGACGGCGGCGGGCACGGCGTGCAACTCCGCCGCGTTCACCTCGGCGACCGTCCCCGCGTACACCGCCTCGCTCTCGACGGGCACGGCTCCGCCGACCGCGACCGGCGCACTCACCGCGGGGGGCACCTCCACCGTGCGCTTCTGCTTCGACGTGCGGGTGAAGGCGGGTACGGCGTCCAGCTTCCAGGGCGGCACGGCCTCGGCGACGTGGCAGATCACCAGCACCTCCAGTTCCTGATCGGAGCACCGTGACCCGACACTCCACGGAAGCGATCGACGCCACCGAGCGGCAGCAACCCCGCCGCTCGGTGGCGTCGATCGTCGGCAGCACCCTGCTGAACCTCGCCGCCGTCGGTGGAGTGGTCTGCATCGTGCTCGTCATCCTCGCGACCTGCTTCAACATCACCCTCATCATGTTCAAGACCGGTTCCATGAGCCCGACGATCCCCACCGGCTCACTCGCGCTCGTCCGCGAGATCCCCGCGTCCGACATCGCGGTCGGCGACGTGGTGACGGTGGACCGCGCCGGGCAGCTGCCGGTCACCCACCGCGTCACCTCGGTGACCGGCGGCGTGGACACCGCAGGACCGCAGCGGACGATCACCATGCAGGGCGATGCGAACCTCTCGGAGGACCCCGAGCCGTACACCGTCTCGACCGTCCGCATCGTGCTCGCCTCGGTCCCCGGGCTCGCCTACCTCGTCGTGTGGCTGTCCAACCCGTGGGTTCTGGCAGGACTGACGCTCAGTTGTTCGGCCCTCGTCATGTGGGCGTTCTGGCCGCGCTCCGACCGCAAGCGCCCACCGCGTGGCCCAGGAGGAACGGGTGGCGAGGGCCGCGCGGCTTCCCGACGCCGCTCCTCGACGGCAGGCGCCGACGGAACCGGACCGCGTCCAGCCCGCCACGCCGCACTCCGATGCTCACCGGTCGTCCTGCTCCTCGGAGCCGGTCTCGCGATCGGCGGCGCAGCTCCCGCGCACGCCGAACCGACGGTCGACGTCATCGCCGGTGAGGCGGTCGTCCTCACCTCGATCGGTGACCCGTCGGCCATGCGGTCCCTCACGCCCGGCCGGTCGACGCCGTGGGAGGTCGGCATCAGGACCAAGCCGGAAGCCACACCGGGGTCCATCGACGTGTCCATGGTCGGCTCCGGCTCGCCCGAGCTCGGGCTCGTCATGGTGGTCGACGCCTGTTCCGTCCGCTGGACCGCGGCCGGCTGCGTCGGCACCGTCACCCACCTGTTCGACGAGATGGCGGTGCCCGTCGACGGCGTCGAGCGTGCGGTGCTCTCGATGAGGAGCTCGGAGGCGTGGTGGCTGAAGTTCGACGTCCGGATGCCGTCCGGTGCAGCGGTGGCGAACGCCTCCGTCGCCCTCACGGTCACGGCCGAGGGCATCGGCGACGACGTCTCGGTCTCGCCCGGCCCGATCACCACGCTCCCCCGCACCGGCGCGAGCATCGAGTTCGCCGTGTGGGCGGCTGCAGGTGCGATCCTCGTCGGTCTCGTCGGCGCGTGGTTCGGTGCGCTGCGTCAGCATTCGCGTTCAGCGAGGGGCGCGACCGTCCTGCGAGCGGATGATGCGACAGCGGGGTGAGGACAGCGGCCGTGTCCTCCCGTGGCACCGCCGGACCGCCGCGACGGTCATCGCCGTCGCGATGGCATTCCTCCTCGCGCACCCCGCACCGGAGCCGGTCGACGCGGCCTGGGCCGACCCCGAATACGGGACGGGCAGCTTCACCGCGGCCACCGTACCGACGCCGACGTTCTCGAGTTGCACCTTCAATCCGAACGCCGTCGGGCTGCTCTCCTCGTACACCGTCGTGTACACGATCCCCGCCGGGTACACGATCAACTACGCCTACTCGGCGAACGCCGCGTTCACCCCGAACACGATCATCACGCCGACCTCGACGAGCGGCACCACGACGGTCACCTCGACCTTCAGCCTCGGACTCCTCGGAGGCCTCCTCGGCTCCAACGTCTACATCGGCGCGCGACTCACCCTGCCGTCCACGAGCTGGACCTCGCCGTACCGGGTCGTGAGCGGCAACTCGAACGCGCTCGGAACGAACGGCACCTGCGCGGTCGTCCCGTAGCGAGCGTGCCGCGTCACCCGGCCGAGGACTCCCGCACGACGAGTTCGAAGCCCGCGCGCACCCGGCGCCCCGGCCCGACGTGCCCGGCCACACGTTCGACCAGCATCGCGACCGCCTCGCGCGCGATCGCCTCCTTGTCTGGCGCCACGGTCGTCAGCGACCGCATCGCGTACCGACCGTCCTCGATGTCGTCGAAGCCGACCACCGCCAGGTCGCGGGGGATGTCGACACCGCGATCCCACGCGGCGCGCATCGCGCCCAGCGCCATGAGGTCGTTGAAACAGAACACCCCGTCGGGAGGATCGCCGGCGTCGAGCATCTCGCCCATCACCGCCGCTCCGCTCGCGCGATCGTATTCCCCTTCTGCCATATACCGGTTCGGGTCGAGTCCCGCCTCGTGCATCGCCCTCGTGAACCCATCCACGCGCTGCTTCGCGGTGCCCGTGGAGTGGGCCTGCCGACCGATGGCACCGATGCGGGTGCATCCGCGTTCGATCAGGTGCCGGGTCGCCACGTAGGCCGCCTCAGTGCCGTCGATGGCGACGTGGTCCGCGCTCGCACCGTAGTCCCGCTCACCGAGCAGGACGATCGGCTGGGTCGCGGCAGCCGCTTCGACGTCCTCCTTCGTGAGGTTGAGTGCGTTGAGCAGCACGCCGTCGAACGTCGAGGACACCGCTCCCCCGGTGAGCACGGCGCGCTCGCGTTCCGGGTCGCCGTTCGTCTGATCCACGACGAGCGTGAGTGAGCGCTTCGTGAGTTCAGGGATGAGGCAGCGGGCGAGGTCGGAGAAGTACGGCACGTCGAGCTCGGGGACGACGAGGGCGATGAGTCCGCTGCGGTTGTTGCGGAGTCCTCTCGCGTGCGGATTTGGCCGATAACCGAGTTCGTCGATGACCGCCTGCACGCGTTTGCGGGTCTCGGCGCCGACTCGTCCCGGCAGGTTGACGACGTCCGACACCGTGCGCTGGGAGACACCGGCCGCCTGCGCGACATCCCGTGCGGTCACTGCCATCCGTGCCTCCTGTCGGTCGCGCGCGCTCCACCGTCCGCCGTTCCTGACGCAAGCGTAGCGACTCCGCGACCGTCGGATACCGGCGGCAACCGATTTCCAATTCCGTCTTGTGCTACGTAGCACAAGCGGTTAGCGTGTCTCCCTGTCAGCACGGTCGCAGCGAGTCGAAGGAGATGCGCAGCATGTTCGAGAGCCCACCACCCATCACCCGAGCCGCCCCATGAGCGCGCTCAACGAGCTGCGCGCGCTGCGGACGCCGAAGGGGGCGATCAAGCACCGCGACGCCTCCGAGTTCCGCGACAACCGCGCGGCGCTGCTCTTCCTCGGCCCCTGGATCATCGGCTTCCTCGTCATCACGCTGGGGCCGGTCCTCGTCTCGCTCTACCTGTCGTTCACCGACTACAACCTCCTCCAGAACCCGAACTTCACCGGGCTGGAGAACGCGCAGCGGATGGTCGAGGACCCCCGTCTGCACCAGTCCCTCGGCGTGACCATCACCTACGTCCTGGTATCGGTCCCGTTGCAGCTCATGGTCGCCCTCGCGATCGCGGTCCTCCTGGATCGCGGCCTGCGCGGGCTCTCGTTCTACCGGTCGGTGCTGTACCTGCCGTCACTGCTCGGCGGCAGCGTCGCGATCGCCGTCCTGTGGCGGCTCGTCTTCGGTTCGAGCGGCCTCGTCAACGCGCTCCTCGCCGTCTTCGGCATCCAGGGCCCCGGTTGGATCTCGGAACCCGACACCGCCCTGTCGACGCTGATCATCCTGCACGTGTGGACGTTCGGTGCCCCGATGGTGATCTTCCTCGCCGGTCTCCGCCAGATCCCGCGGCAGTACTACGAGGCTGCGTCGACGGACGGTGCCGGCCGGTGGACCCAGTTCCGCTCGATCACGCTCCCGCTGCTCAGCCCGATCATCTTCTTCAACCTCGTGCTCGGGATCATCGGCGCGTTCCAGTCGTTCACGCAGGCCTACGTGGTGTCGAACGGATCGGGCGGGCCGTCCGACTCGACGCTGTTCATCACGCTGTACCTGTACCAGAAGGGCTTCGGCAGCTTCCAGATGGGGTACGCGTCGGCGATCGCGTGGCTCCTGCTCATCATCATCGCCGCCGCCACGGCCATCAACTTCTGGGCCTCGAAGTATTGGGTGTTCTACGATGACTGACCTCAAGACCCGCCCCTCGTCCGAGGACGGCCTCTCCCCCGATGCGGCCGCCCGTCGCGAGCGGGGCGACGCTCAGCGCGCCAAGCTTCTCCGCCGTCAGCGGATCTCGAGCATCGGCAAGCACGCGCTGCTGATCCTGCTCGGGCTGCTGATGCTCTACCCGGTGCTGTGGATGGTGGTGTCGTCACTCCGCCCGAACGGGTACATCTTCGACAACCCGGGCCTCGTGCTCGACACCTTCGAGGCGTCGAACTACACGAACGGCTGGAACGCGCTCGCGCAGCCGTTCGGCAGCTACCTCGCGAACTCCGCGATCGTGGTCGTCGGCTCGATCATCGGCAACCTGCTCACCTGCTCACTCGCCGCCTACGGCTTCGCCCGGCTGCGGTTCCGGTTCAAGCGCTTCGCCTTCGCGGCCATGCTGCTCACGATGATGCTGCCGATCCACGTGCTGATCATCCCGCAGTACGTCATCTTCGCCCAGCTCGACTGGATCAACACCTACCTGCCGCTGATCGTGCCGAAGTTCCTCGCGACGGACGCGTTCTTTATCTTCCTCATGGTGCAGTTCATCCGCGGGATCCCCCGCGAGCTCGACGAGGCGGCGCGCATCGACGGAGCCGGACACCTGCGGATCTTCGTGCAGATCATGCTCCCGCTCATGACCCCGGCCCTCGCGACGACGGCGATCTTCACCTTCATCTGGACCTGGAACGACTTCTTCGGCCAGCTGATCTTCGTCACCGACCCCGACAAGTACACCTCGTCGGTCGCCCTCCGCTCGTTCGTCGACACCCAGTCGCAATCGGACTACGGCGCCCTCTTCGCCATGAGCGTCGTCACCCTGTTGCCGGTGTTCCTCGCCTTCCTGTTCGGTCAGCGGTTCCTCCTCCGAGGCATCGCGACCACCGGAGGCAAGTAGTCCCGGAGCCGGTCCCCGCCCTTCGACAGGCTCAGGGACCGCTGGGTCGCTGAGCCACAACCCGGTCCCCGAGTCGCCAACCCGGTCCCTGAGTCCCAACCCGGTCCCTGAGTCCCAACCCGGTCCCTGAGCCTGTCGAAGGGCCAACCGATCCACCCCATGCAAAGGAGCATCATGCGACGCCACCCACGCCCCCGGTCCCGCATCCTCGGCTTCGCGGCCGCCACCGCCGTCTCGGCGCTCGCCCTCAGCGGCTGTGCCGTGGGCGGCGGGAACGGCGACGCGTCCCTCAGCGACGAGGACGTCACCATCTCGTTCGCGTGGTGGGGAGCGAGTGCGCGCGATGAGCGCACCCGCGCCGCGATCGACCTGTTCGAGGAGCAGTACCCGAACATCACGGTGAAGGGCCAGTCCACCGAGTGGGGTGGGTACTGGGACAAGCTCGCCACGACCGCCGCGGGCGGCAACGCACCCGACGTGATGCAGTTCGACCAGACGCACCTCTCCTCCTACGCGCAGCGCGGAGCACTCGCCGACGTCGACGAGTACGCCGACGTCCTCGACACCTCGGAGTTCCCGGAGCCGCTCCTCGATCAGGGCAGGGTCGACGGCAAGCTGCACGGTGTCCCGGCCGGCGTGGGGTCGACGGGCGTCCTCGTGAACACGAGCGTCCTGGAGCAGTACGGCGTCGACCTCCCCGATCCGACGACGTGGACGTGGGACGACCTCACGGCGACGGCACTCGCCGTGACGGAGGCATCCGGTGGCGCGGTGCACGGGATCACCCCCTTCGGCGGGGACATGCCGACGCTGACCCTGTGGGCCAGGCAGCACGGCAACGACGTCTACGACACCGAGGGCGAGCTCATCCTGGAGGAGTCGGTCCTCACCGACTACTGGGACTACGCACTCGCGCAGATCGACAGCGGTGCCGCACCGACGGCATCGCAACTGGCCGAGCAAGCCGGTTCGGCGCTCGACCTGTCCGACATCGCGACAGGGAAGACCGCGTTCACCTTCGCACCGTCCGCGCTCGTCACCGCGTACCAGGCCGCCGCACCCGACAGCGCCTTCGACCTCGTCCCCATCCCGGCGGATGCGGACGCGACCGACGGCTACATGTACGTCCGACCGTCGATGTACTGGACGGTCTCGTCGCAGTCCGAGCACCCCGCGGAAGCGGCGCTGCTCATCGACTTCCTGACGTCGGAGCCGGCCGTCGCCAAGCTGTTCGGCACGGAGCGCGGCATGCCGGCCACGCCCACCTTCCAGGAGGCGGTCGCGCCGGATCTCACACCCGGCGATCAGATCGTCGCCGATGCGATCGAGTCCGCGACCGCGCTGTCGGGCGACGCACCCGGCATCACGCCGGTCGGCGCCGAGGACGCGGAGTCCATGCTCGCCCGGTACAACCAGGACGTCCAGTTCGGCCGGAAGACCACCGCCGAGGCCGCGAAGGCCTACATCGACGAACTCCGCACGGCGATCGCCGCCGCTTCCTGAGCCCCTCCCCCCTTCGACAGGCTCAGGGACCGACGTCCCGGAGTCCACAGCCCGGTCCCTGAGTCCACAACCCGGCCCCTGAGTCCACAACCCGGTCCCTGAGCTTGTCGAAGGGCCAACCGATCCACCCCATGCAAAGGAGCATCATGCAACGCCAATCACGATCCCGGTCCCGCCTCCTCGGCTTCGCAGCCGCAACCGCCATCTCGGCGCTCGCCCTCAGCGGCTGCGCCGTCGGCGGTGGGAACGGCGACGCCGCGCTCAGCGACGAGGACGTCACCATCACCTTCAACTGGTGGGGTGCCACGGCCCGCGACGAGCGCACGCGAGCCGCCATCGACCTCTTCGAGAAGAAGTACCCCAACATCACCGTGAAGGGTCAGTCCACCGAGTGGGGTGGGTACTGGGACAAGCTGGCCACGACGGTCGCCGGCGGAGACGCCCCCGATGTCATGCAGTTCGACCAGCTCTACCTCGCCTCGTACGCCCAGCGCGGCGCCCTCGCCGACCTCGGTGCGCTCGACGAGTTCCTCGACACCTCCGACCTCAGCGCCGAGGTGCTCGACCAGGGCAAGGTCAAGGACGAGCTCTACGGCGTGCCGATCGGTGTCGGCACCGTCGGTCTCATGGTCAACCGTTCCATCTTCGAGCAGTACGGGATCCAGCTGCCCGACGCGACGACCTGGACGTGGGACGAGCTCAACGAGGTCGCCCTGCAGGTGACCGAGGCTTCGGGCGGCGCCGTCCACGGCATGTCCCCGTTCGGCGGCGACATGCCGACCCTCACGCTCTGGGCGCGTCAGCACGGCAACGACATCTATGACAAGGAGGGCAAGGTAATCCTGAAGCCCGAGGTCGTGGAGAGCTACTGGCAGTACGCGCTCGACCAGATCGAGAGCGGCGCGGCCCCGAGCGCCTCGCAGCTGGCCGAGGGCAACGGTGTGGCGATCGACCTCATGGACATGAGCACGGGCAAGGTCGCGATGACCTTCCAGCCGTCCTCGGTGCTCACCGCCTTCCAGGCCGCTGCGCCCGACCACCAGCTCGACCTGCTGCCGTTCCCGGCGAGCGAGGATTCGTCCGAAGGGTTCCAGTACCTGAAGCCGTCGATGTACTGGTCGGTCTCGTCGAAGTCCGAGCACCCCGCTGAGGCGGCGTTGCTGGTGGACTTCCTCACGACGGACACCGAGGTCGCGAAGCTGTTCGGCACCGAGCGCGGCATGCCCGCGAACCCGGACTTCCAGAAGGCGATCGACCCCGACCTGACGCCGACGGACCGCATCGTTGCCGGCGTGGTCGACGCCGCGCGCGAGGAGTCGGGCACCCCGCCGGCGATCACGCCCGTCGGTGGTGGCGATAGCGAGAAGATCCTCGGCCGCTACAACCAGGACGTCCAGTTCGGTAAGACCACTCCCAAGGAGGCCGCTGAAGCCTTCGTCGCCGAGCTGACCAAGGCCGTCAACGACGCCCGGTAGTGACTCCCCCGCCCTTCGACAGGCTCAGCCCCCTCGGTCCCTGAGCTTGTCGAAGGGCCCCACCACCCCCGGTCCCCGAGCCCCCCGGTCCCTGAGCTTGTCGAAGGGCCCCACCACCCCCGGTCCCCGAGCCAACACCCCGGTCCCTGAGCCAACACCCCCGGTCCCTGAGCCCCACCCCGGTCCCTGAGCTTGTCGAAGGGCCCGACGACACCTCCACCCACCACCACGCATCGGAACGACACCCATGACGCACCCTCTCCTCTTCCCCGCCCCGCTGCCGAGCGGCCGTGCCGACACCACGCCACAGCCGCGCCCGGAGTATCCCCGGCCGCAGCTCGTCCGTGACGGCTGGGTCAACCTCAACGGCCTGTGGGAGTTCGAGATCGACGCCGGCGACAGCGGGCTCGAGCGCGGGCTCCTCGGCCGCGAACTGACCGACCGCATCCTCGTCCCGTTCGCGCCGGAGTCGGCCGCATCGGGCGTCGAGCACACGGACTTCATGGAGGCGGTCTGGTACCGCACGCGGTTCACGGTTCCGGCCGGCTGGCAGGGGAAGCACGGCGTGTTGCACTTCGGTGCCGTCGACCACGACACAACCGTGTGGGTGGACGGGGTCGAGGCGATGCGGCATCGGGGCGGCTTCACGCCGATCCGCGTGCCGCTCGGCGCGGTCGAGCCGGGGCGGGAACTCGAGATCGTGGTGCGCGCCCGCGACACCCGCCACGAGCCGAAGGCCGGTGGGAAGCAGGCGACCTGGTACGGCAACACCGACTGCTACTACACCCGCACGACGGGGATCTGGCAGACGGTCTGGGTGGAGGCCGTCGATGAGCTGCACCTGCGGCGGTTCACCGTGGTCCCCGATGCGGACGCCGGGCGGTTCGACTGCGCACTCATCCCCAGTCGCAACGCCGCCGGTGCGACCGCGACGGTGACCCTGTCCGCCGATGGCGAGGTCGTCGCGAGTGAGACCGCGCAGCTCGGGTCGACGATGTCGCCGTCGGTGCGGCTCGAGGTTCCGGCGGACCAGCAGCGGCTCTGGAGTCCCGCCGACCCGTTCCTCTATACCCTCGATATCGAGATCCGCGATGGTGCAGGCGACGTCACCGACCGCGTCTCGAGCTACGCGGGGCTGCGGAGTATCGCGATCGACGGCACCGCCGTGCTGATCAACGGCGAGCACATCTTCCAGCGGCTCGTGCTCGACCAGGGGTACTGGCCGTCCTCGCTCATGACCGCGCCGGACGACGATGCACTCGTAGCCGACATCACGCTCGGGATGGACGCAGGGTTCAACGGTGCGCGGCTCCACCAGAAGGTGTTCGAGGAGCGGTACCTCTATCACGCGGACCGGCTCGGGTATCTGGTGTGGGGCGAGTTCGGCGACTGGGGGGTGTCGGGAGCCGGCACGGTCGGTCACAACCAGGGTCCGACCGCGTCGTTCATCACGCAGTGGATCGAGGCGTTGGAGCGCGACGTCAACCATCCGTCGATCATCGGCTGGTGCCCGCTGAACGAGACGCACCAGACGCTGCACGACCGGGTGACCGTCCTCGACGACGTCACGCGAGGCATGTTCCTCGCGACGAAGCTCATCGACCCGAGTCGCCCGGTGATCGACGCCTCGGGCTACGCGCACCGGGTGCGGGAGACCGACGTGTGGGACGCGCACTCCTACGAGCAGGACCCGGCGGCGTTCGCCGTCGAGCAGGGCGGGATCGCGGACGGTGAGCCGTTCACGAACCTCGAGGACGGACGCACCATCTCCTTGCCGTACGAGGGGCAGCCGTTCTTCGTGTCGGAGTTCGGCGGCATCTGGTGGAACGCGGAGCTCGCGGCGGCTGACACCGGTGGTGACTCCTGGGGCTACGGTGCTCGGGTGGCGTCGGTCGAGGAGTTCCACGAGCGTTTCGCGGGGCTCGTCCGGGTGCTGACCGACGACGAGAACATGTTCGGTTACTGCTACACGCAGCTCACCGACACGTTCCAGGAGCAGAACGGCATCTACGACTTCGATCGCAAGCCGAAGTTCGACCTGGCCCGAGTGCGTACGGTGCTCGCGGCCGACGCCGCCTACGAGCGCCGAGTCCGCCCCTCCGCCTCCTGACCGATCGTCCAGTTCCTGAGCCCACACTCGGTCCCTGAGCCTGTCGAAGGGCCCACACCCCCAACCAGCCGACCCCCGTCGGTCCCTGAGCCTCCGCCGGTCCCTGAGCCCCCGCCCGGTCCCTCAGCCCCCGCCCGGTCCCTCAGCCCCCGCCCGGTCCCTGAGCCCCCGCCCGGTCCCTGAGCCTGTCGAAGGGCCCACACCCCCGACCGACCAAACCTCCGCCGGTCCCTGAGCCTGTCGAAGGGCCCACGGGCTCCTCGCTTCGCCCAGGGACCGGCGCCCGGGTCAGCTCCCGCTGCGTGCCAGCGTCAGCAGCACGGTGAAGGTGTTGAACCACACGTGCGTCCAGATGCCCGGTCCGAGGCGTCGGGTCGTCGCGGCGTAGACACCGTTCACCGTGCCGAGCACGAGGATGGTGAGTCCGAGCGTCACCATGGTGACCGGGCTGCCCCAGCCCTCGTAGAGGTGGACGATCGCGAAGATCAGTGCGCTCGCTCCCACCGAGACGACGGCCGCCGTGCGACGTCGGGCGGTGGAGGGCGTCGCCGCACCTCGCCGCACGCCGTTCGTCGTCCGTCCGCGGAGGATCGTGTTCCGGAACCCACGGAGCAGGAGCCCGCGGAAGAGCGCTTCCTCGCAGAACGGCGCGACGATCGCCGTGGCGAACACGGTGTTCACCAGCACCCAGACGAGCTCGGGCGACGGCGGGGCGATGTTCGACTTCGGTGTCTCGCCGGTGAGGGCGATGACGAACTGGCCGATCATGCCGCCGATCAGCTGGATGCCGACGGCTGAACCGAGCCCGATGAACACGTCGAACCAGCGGAAGCGGAGTCCGAAGTCCTTCGCCCAGGACCCGCTTCCCCAGGTGCGGCAGACGATCGCGAGGGCGACGAGGATGCCGCCGTCGAAGATGATCCACATGATCATCGTGCCGACCTCGCCGGACAGGACGCCGAAGGTCCGTGCGAGTTCGACGACGACGAGGAGCACGATGATCACGACGAAGGTCGTCAGCGCGGTCGGGGCACCCCACCTGGTGTCAGGCGAGGGGGCATAGGGCATGCGCGCCTCGGCGCGGCGAGCTTCGGCCCGTTCCTGGCGCGAGCCCGGGCGCGGGGCGGTCTCCGCCGGTGCAGCGGAGTGGTCGCTCATCGCTTGTTCGCGGCGAAGTACTCGCGTGCTGCCGGCACGTACATCTGGACGATCGCGACGATGGTCACGATGACGAAGATGAAGGAGAGCGGGTTGAGGGCGATCAGCCCGGTGATCGAACCGAGGACGGAGAGGATGCCGACCACGGTGAGGACGATCCGAGCCCAGTTGCGACCGCGGAGCACGAAGAAGGCGAACAGCACGTGGAGTGCGCCGACGATGAACGCGCCGACGGCGGTCGAGATCAAGAGCACGCCCGAGGAGAGCACACCTCCCGAGGCCGACTGTTCGGCTGCGGCCTCGGCGACGGTTCCGGCCGACATGGCGGCCGTGACCCCGGAGATGACGGAGAGGACGGCGGAGACGACCCACAACCAGAAGGAGATGACGATCGGCATGGGGGCGGTCTTGGTACCAGCGGTCGTGGCCATGATGCTCGTTTCGGTCGTGGAGGATCCGACGACCGGACCCAGGCTGCTCGAAGGGTATTGCCGCACCCCTGTCCCCCGGAAGGGAGGTATGTCCCGGCCTATCCGTTTTCCGCAAGAACCGTCGGTCCGCCCGGTCCCTGAGCCCCCTCCTTCCGGTCCCTGAGCCGCCCCACCGGTCCCTGAGCTTGTCGAAGGGCCCGGTCCCTGAGCCCTCCTCCCGGTCCCTGAGCCTGTCGAAGGGCCCGGTCCCTCAGCCCCCCCCCTCCCGGTCCCTGAGCTTGTCGAAGGGCGCGAAACCGCCGCCCGAGCACCCTGTCAAGCCTGCTCACCCGCGCTCCTCTACCTCTTAACCTGTCCCCATGACGAACGACACGAACGACACCGACCAGAACAGCAGCGAGGGAACGCCGAAGCCGGGCGGCCTGGGCGAGAACCAGACCATCCCCAACAGCGAGGACGGCCTCGCGGTCGGTCACGACCCCGACGCCTCGAACTTCAACCAGGAGGAAGACCCCGACCACCCGAGCGACGACGCGTAGGGTTCGGGAACGACGAAACGGCGGCCGGTGCAGAAGCACCGGCCGCCGTTTCGTGTGCGGCGTGAGCCGCGGTGTGACTAGGCCGCGAGCGAAGCGCGCTGGCGGCGAACCATCACGAGGACCGCGATGAGCGCTGCGCCGAGGGCGACAGCACCGGCTGCACCCCAGACGACGAACGCCGGAGCGCCGAAGCCGGTGTCAGC
Source organism: Plantibacter sp. M259 (assembly GCF_006065115.1). Taxonomy (NCBI): domain Bacteria; kingdom Bacillati; phylum Actinomycetota; class Actinomycetes; order Micrococcales; family Microbacteriaceae; genus Plantibacter; species Plantibacter sp. M259. Next base: position 922,455 of record NZ_CP040750.1, read on the forward strand.
GAGGTCGTTGTCGTTGCCGCCCGAGCCGGAGCCCGAACCAGCAGCGGTGACCGTGAGGGTCGCGGTGCCGGTGATACCCGTGGTGAGGCCCGTAGCGGTGACCGTGTACGAGCCGGTCGCGTTGGTCGGCAGCGTCACGTTGAGGTTGACGGCGCCGGTGGACGAAGCCGTCTTCTGGATGGTCTGGGTGTCGACAGCGGCGAGCGTCGCGCCAGTCGCGTTCTCACCGGTCAGGGCGAGCGAGACGGTCTCGCCGGGCTGGAAGCCGCCGTCGCCGAACGAGACGGTGACGGTGCCGCCGGGGGTGACCGATCCACTCACCGTGATGCCGGCGTTCGGAACGTAGGAAGCGTTGGCGGCAACGGGTGCGATGAACAGGCCTGCGAGGGCCAGCGCGAAGACCGCGGTGATTTTCTTGATCATGTGATGTCCCCTTGAAGGCTCTGCAGGTGTGCTGGTGCAATGACAGTGCTGTAGCCGACCGCCAGGACGATGTCGTCTCACAGCGGAAGTAGATCGTGTCTCCCCGACACCCCCCGAAAACGGGTCAAGAGCGACAACAGTTCTTACTGTAGAGCAAATTCACAGTTAATGGACGCTTGTTGTGTTTCAGAGAGATGAACTTTCGGTGTAGCCACGATTTCGGGCGTTCCTGAAGCGTCATACGCGGTCACACCGAGGTCGATGGTCGTGCTCTCCCCTGGAGCAAGCTCGATCTTGAACTGCGTCACCGGGAACTCGCCGTCGGTCGCAAGCTGCGACGGGAGGTCGACACCGTCCCGCTGGACCCCGCCGGGCATGGATCCCGGAGGCGCGTAGACGGCGATGTTGAAGCGGAAGTTGCCCGGCGTCACGCCGGCCTGACCGGCACCGGTCACGTAGTCGCTCAGCGTCGATGCCGCATCGGCTGGAGCCGTGTTCGTGAGCGTGAGCTGCAATCCGAGCAGCTGACCGTCCGAACCGCACTTCGCGACACCGGTCGCTGCCTGCAGGTCGAGGTAGTAGCCCATCTTGCTACCGGTGGCATCGTTGACGTAGACGCCGAAGGTCTGCGGAGCCTGCTCGGCGGTGGGAAGCAGATCGGTGAGGGTCGTGCCGTCGAGCAGCGCCTGTTCCGCCTTGGCCGCGTTCCAGATCAGCACACGTCGCTCGGTCCCGGCTTTCGCCAGGGCTCCGATGAGCTTGGTCGGATCGAAGTCACCGGACGCGACGCGGTCGAACACGGCGCCAGAGGCCGCCGCGAAGAACGCGTCCTGCTCGGGTCCCGTCGGATAGCGGTTGTACACGTCGCTGAGCAACAGCTGCGCCGCGTTGTCGGTCGTGAGCTCGTCGCCGGTTGCGAGCGGGATGGAGCCGGTCGCGTCGAGCAGGTAGCCGAGGGCGACCGGGTCGATGCTGAGCACGCCGTCCACGCGAGTACCGAAGCGCTGGAACCACATCTCTGAGGCGAGTTCCGCCGACTGCTGGAACCGCGGGGTGAGCGTGACGTTCTGCATGAAGCGGCCCGTGATGTTGCCGTAGATGCCGGCCGTCTCGGTGGATAGCGGCAGGACCGGCTCCGGGAAGCGTGGGAAGTCGGCCGTCGATGCCTGCTGCAGCAACGAGATCCTGCCGCCGTCGGTACCGATGAGTGCGAGCGCACCCGGGTTGCCGCCGCTCGCCCGCGGCTCGGCGGGGTTCTGGAACATCACGAGGTAGGTGCGCGGTCCGTCGGCGCCGAGCATCGCGGGCATCAGGTCGATCGCGCGCCTCGCGGCGTCGACCGTGTCAGCGGTCTCAGTGAGGACGGGGCGGAGCTGATCGACGGCTCCGCGGACCTGGCTGATGAGCGGGCCTTGATCGATCGTCCGCACGCGTTTGGCGGCGCCTTCCAACGCGTCGTCGGCCTTGCGGACGTCTTCTTGGGCGTCCACGATCGGCTGGAGTGGCACCGCGCCGTCAATGGGCTTGAACAGTTCCGGGCGCAACGACCCGGCGAGGTTCACGAGCGGCGTAATGGCGCCGACGGCGACGTCTTCGGTCGCTCCGGCCAGCTCACGGACGGCGGTGAGGTTCGGCCCGACCCACGGGATGACCTCCGCGGCGCGCCAGATCGGATCGCTCGTGAGGTCGGCGGCCGATCGCGCATGCGCGGCCAGTTCACGCGCGGTCTTGCCGGCCGCTCCTGGGTCGTCGGCGACGACCTGCTCGCGAACCGTCTGCGCCAGCGGAACGGCGGCTTCGAGCTCGCCCTTGGCGAGGAATGCACGCACCCCGATCCAGGCCACCGCTGCGACGACGACGAGGACGAGACCACCGACGATGAGCAGCGTCCGGCGACGGCGCGCCTTCAGTCGCTCGTCACGCGCGCCCTCCCGACGACGGGCCCGCGAACTGGCGCTCGATCTCCGACGGGAACCGTCAGTGCGGCTCGAGCCCTCGGACCGTCGGGCGGCGGGGCGATCGCCGGAAGATGAACGACGGTCGTCGGATGGGGACGGCATGGGCGCTATTCAATCACGACGCCTGTTCCACCGGTCACGGCGGTCACACCGAGCACGAGGACCGAGGCGTTGAAGACGATGTGCGTCACGATGGCCGGACCGAGGCGCCCGGTGAGCACGGCGGCGGTGCCGGTTCCGAGCCCGACGAGGAATGTTCCGACGCCGGTGACGAGTGCTTCTGACGGCCCGCTCACGACCACGAGGTGGAGCGAAGCGAACAGCGCTGCCGAGATCACGACGGCGATCCACGCTGCCCGGCCGGGCATACTGCCGCGCACCGATCGCAACAGCAGTCCTCGGAAGAACAGCTCCTCGACGACGGGTGCGATCATCGTCGCCGCGAGCACGGCGACGATGAACGAGACCACGATGAGCGCACTCCCGGTCGGCGCTCCACCGCCGGCCGTCGCCGGCAGTGAGCCGTAGACGACCACCTCGAGGACACTGACGACGATGCGGAGGACGAGCCCCGCGGCCAGCCCCCAGAGCAGGTCGATCGGTCGGAAGGCGAGGCCGAGCACGGGTGCGCTTCCACGAGGAGCTGGAACGGCGAACCGGGCGAGCAGCACCGCGCCGAGGAGGGGGACCCACACGAGCACGTAGCCACCGAGGGCGTCGAACGGCTGCGCGATCTGCACCCCGGCTCGCATGGTCGCGGCCAAGAGGGCCGCGGCCGCGAGCCCGATGAGCGCGATGGTCAGCCGCGTCCGGGCGCGTCGCGTGTCCGTGCTCGAAGGGGTTCCTGGGTCGTCCGTCACGGTCGCAAAGCTACGCCACGCGTCGACCCGCTTGATCACGACGCTCGGGAACAGCTGACGGTTTGTGGCACCATGGCTCACAACCCCTCTTCGGGGCCGCCTCGATCCGAGGTGCCATGCTCTCCCCTCTGACTGATCGGACGCCACCGCGTGGAGCTTCGTGACTATCTCCGTGTCCTTCGCAAGTACTGGGTGCTGATCGTCGCGCTCTCCCTGCTCGGGGTGGCACTGGCGGCGACCTACTCGCTCGTCAAGACGCCCGAGTACAGCTCGTCGGCCAAGGTCTTCGTCTCGACGCAGTCGAGCGACAACGTGCAGGAACTGGCCCAGGGGAACGCGTTCACCCAGCAACGGGTCAAGACCTACGCCGACCTCGTTCAGACGCCGATCGTCCTCCTGCCGGTCATCGCGACGCTCGAGCTCAACATCACCGCGGGGCAGCTGTCACAGCAGGTCTCGGCATCCGCGCCGCTCGACACGACACTGATCGAGATCACGGCGGTGAGCCCGGACCCGGTGCTCGCGGCGGAGATCGCGAACACGACCGCCCAGAGCCTCACCGGTGTGGTCGCGAAGATCGAAACCCCTGAGAACGGAGCATCGAGCCCGGTGAAGCTCACCCGTGTGCAGGAGGCTGACGTCCCGTACACGCCGGTGAGCCCGAACGTCCCGCTCAACATCGCCCTCGGTCTCCTCGTGGGTCTCGCGATCGGCGTCGGGTTCGCCGTGCTGAAGGAGACGCTCGACACACGCATCCGCAACGAGCGCGACGTCGAGGGCGTCACGGACATCCCGCTCATGGGCGGCATTGCCTGGGACCCGAAGGCGAAACAGCGTCCGCTCATCGTGCAGGCCGATCCGAAGAGCCCGCGCGCCGAGTCGTTCCGCAGCCTCCGGACGAACCTGCAGTTCCTCGACGTGACCGACCAGCCACGCAGCTACGTCATCACGTCCTCGATCCAGAGCGAGGGCAAGAGCACGACGGCGGCGAACCTGGCGATCGCACTCGCCGACGCCGGGCACAAGGTCGTCCTCATCGACGCCGACCTGCGGCGACCGAAGCTCGCGAACTACTTCGACATCGAGGGCGCGGTCGGCCTCAGTGACGTCCTCATCCGTCGGGCCACGCTCGACGACACGATGCAGCCGTGGGGCCGCGGCCTGTTGCAGGTTCTCCCGGCCGGCGCCGTCCCCCCGAACCCCAGCGAGCTCCTCGGATCGGTGACGATGCAGAAGCTGATCCGCGGCCTCGAGCAACAGTTCGACTACGTCCTCATCGATGCGCCGCCGCTCCTGCCGGTCACCGACGGTGCGCTCCTCGCCCGTCACACCGGCGGTGCGCTCGTCGTCGTCGCAGCCGGTCGAACCCACAAGAACCAGCTCAAGGGTGCGCTGGAATCATTGACGCACGTGAACGCGTCGGTCGCTGGCCTCGTCATGACCATGGTGCCGACCAAGGGCCCCGACGCCTACGGGTACGCCCGGTACGGCTACGGCGCCGGCTACGGCTACGCCGAGGACGTGAAGAAGTGACCGGTTCCTCCGGAACCCACGATCGGCCGTTCTCGGTCCTCTTCGTCTGCACGGGGAACATCTGCCGCTCGGCGCTCGGTGCGCAGATCCTCACCGCGCGGCTCGCGGCCGCCGGCGTCACCGCGGGTGGCCGGCCGATCGCCGTGTCGAGCGCGGGGACGGGCGTCGGCCAGGGCCTCGAGATGCCTCATGAGGTCGTCGAGCAGTCGCGCCGCTTCGGTGGCTCACCGGAAGGCCACGTCCCCACACCGCTCGACCGCGACCTCGTGGCCGATGCCGACTTGATACTGACGGCGACCCGCGAACACCGCAGCGTCGTGGCACGGCTTCTCCCCCGAGCCTCCCGCGTCACGTTCACGGTGCCGCAGTTCGCGAGGCTCGTCGCGGAGGCCCCCGCCGTCTCCGACCCGTGGACGCTCGTCGATGAAGTCGCCGCGCAGCGTGGCTCCGTTCCGCCGCCGGAGGACCCGGAGGACGACGACATCGAAGACCCCTACCGCCGGAGCGCGGCCACCTACGCGCGGGTCGGCGACCAGATCCATGATCACGTCTCCGTCATCGCGGATCGACTCGCTCAGGCGGGCGACCGAGCGTGACACCGAAGCAGAGCAGGTCGACGTATCGCGCGGGCGATCGCAAGGAGACCTTCTGGGATCGCCTCGGCTCCCGACGCCGGACCTTGGCGCTCATCGGATTGGCGCTCTTCCTCGTCGCCGACGTCATCCTCGTCGGGCTCGCGCTCACGGCCAACGGCCGCAGCGCGGACGACGCGACACAGCGACCGATTCCCACCTTCGGCGGGACACCCTCGACCTCCGCGGCACCGGAGGCGACCGAGGAGCCTGCCGCAGCCGAGCCGACCGACCGGTTCATCGCTGCGGGGAGCGCCACGGTCCTCTGGCGCGCGACGCAAGGGACCTGCGAGGCTCCCGCCGTCGTCGAGCGCAGCGCCGACGCGGGCGTCACGTGGGCGGCGATTCCGACCGTCGAAACCTTCGACCTCCGCATCGTCTACGCCCTCACGGCGACGAGCGAGGACGAGGTGCAACTCGTCGGTTCAGCCGGGCCGGAGTGCACGGTCGGCGGGTACTCATCGACCGATGCCGGTGACACCTGGGCGTCCACGCCCGAGCTGCTTTCGACCATCGCCTACCAGACACCGGTCGCGCCCGACGGCTCGACCACGGTCGTCATGACAGGGCAGCCGGTGGTTGCGCCATGCCCGGTCATCGAGGCGCTCGCGGCAGACGCGACTCGCACGGTGACGGCCTGCTCGGCCGTCCTCGCCGAGTGGGATGCGACGAACGGCTCGTGGACGGCGATCCCATTCGCCGGCATCCATGCCGTGGAGCTGCAGTCGGAACAGATCCTGTTCGCCGCCCGTGGAGTCACCGGTTGCGCGGGCCTCGGCGTCCTCCGCGTGCCCGGTACGACCTTGACCGCCACGTCCGCGCCGGAGAGTGTCGGGTGCGTCGCAGCGGCGGACCTCACCGCCCCGGCCGCGCTCACCTCAGCCGAAGGGGTCAGTTGGCTCTGGGTGGACGATCTGCTCTTCAGCTCGCCCGACGGCGGGGTCTCGTGGGGAGCGGTCCCAGCCTGAGGCGCTGGCCAAACATCTGGCGCACAGTAGGGTTTTCCCTACAGTTGTCGCGATTGCGGCCCAAATGGGTTACAACCGCCAAAAAGGGGACAGATGTGGGGCATCTCCACCGCTAGTGTCAACAACACCGATACAGTCGCGTATCGAACCGCCGCCTTCACCCCTCGTCATCAGTAGTAATTACGTGTTTCACCACGGAGACCGCATGCTGTCGCAGCCTTCCGTGCCGCTGCCAACGACGCCCGCGAGCACTGCCCCCGCCCCACCTGCCGTCGTCGTGCGCGACTGGCGACGCGTGTACGCGAACCGTCTCGCACTGACGGATGCGCTGGTGCTCATCTGGGTGGTCTTCGGAACGCAGCTGGTGTGGTTCGACTTCGACCAGGAGACGACCTCGGTGGGGTTCGACGCGGCGCGGGTGGCCGTGAACTACACCGTGATCTCGCTGGTCTTGATCGGCGCATGGATGATCGTCCTCCGGGTGTTCGGTACCCGTGAAGCTCGCATCGTCGGGAGCGGCAATACCGAGTACAAGCTCATCGCCGACGCGAGCATCCGCCTCTTCGGCCTCGTAGCCATCGTCGCCTTTCTCTTCAAACTCGACCTCGCCCGCGGGTACTTCCTCCTCGCGTTCCCGCTCGGCATCCTCGTGCTCCTCCTGTCGCGCTGGATGTGGCGGCAGTGGCTGTCGGTCCAGCGAGCCCGGGGCAAGTACTCCTCGCTCGTCCTGCTCGTCGGATCAGCCGACTCCGCGGAGCACATCGCCGCCGAGCTGGGTCGATCGACGGATTCCGGATACCGCGTCGTCGGCGCTTGCGTTCCGACGGGCAAGGTCGGCGGCACGCTCGGATCGACCACGATCCCGGTGTCCGGCACCGTCGACACTGTGCTGCAGGCACTCGAGGCGACGGGTGCGGACACGGTGATCATCACGAGTTCCGATGAACTCACGCCAGTACGGGTCCGGCAGCTCAGCTGGAGTCTCGAGCCGGGCCGCCAGCACCTCATCGTCGCTCCGAGCCTCACCGACATCGGAGGCCCGCGCATCCACACGCGGCCGGTGGCCGGTCTGCCACTCATCCATGTGGAGACCCCGCGTTACGAGGGCCGGAAGCGGTTCTCGAAGCGGTTCTTCGACATCCTCGGTTCCGGTGCGATCCTGATCGTCGCGTCACCGATCCTGCTCATCGTCGCCCTGCTCGTGAAGCTCACCAGCCCCGGACCGGTGCTCTACCGCCAGGAGCGGGTCGGGCTCAACGGTGAGCCGTTCAACATGCTCAAGTTCCGCTCCATGCGCGTCAACGCCGACGCCGAACTGGCCGCGTTGCTGGCCCAACAGGGCACGAGCGATCGCCCACTGTTCAAGGTGCAGAACGACCCGCGCCTGACGCGCGTCGGCGCCACCCTGCGGAAGTTCTCGCTCGACGAATTCCCCCAGCTCTTCAACGTCTTCCGCGGCGACATGAGCCTCGTCGGTCCGCGCCCGCAGCGTGAGGGCGAGGTCGCACTCTACGACTCCGCCGCCAAGCGCCGCCTCATCGTCCAACCCGGCATGACCGGGCTCTGGCAGGTCAGCGGCCGCTCGGCCCTCAGCTGGGAGGACGCCATCCGTCTGGATCTGTACTACGTCGAGAACTGGTCGCTCATGGGCGACGTCGTCATCCTCTGGCGGACGATCCGGGCCGTCGTGGCTCCAGGCAAAGAAGCCCACTGATGGCTGGGCTCATCATCCACGAGTGGATCGAGCGCCACGGCGGCTCCGAGAACGTCGTCGATGCGATGGCCGCCGCCTATCCCGACGCCGACATCCACTGCCTGTGGAGCAACGCACCCGACCGCTTCCCCGGCCACACCGTGAGCGAGTCGTGGATCGCGCGGACACCACTCCGCAAGAGCAAGGCGGCCGCGCTGCCGTTCATGCCGACCACCTGGGCCAGGACCGACGTCTCCGCCGCCGACTTCGTCCTCATCAGCTCGCATGCGTTCGCGCATCACGCCGGCGGGCGACAGCCTGCCGACGGACCGCAGCGGTTCGTGTACGTCCACACGCCTGCCCGATACCTCTGGGCTCCCGAGCTGGACGTCCGAGGCGGCAACCTCGCTGCCCGCGCACTCGCCCCCACACTCCGACGGATCGACCGGAAGCGTGCGCAGGACGGCGCGACGTTCGCTGCCAACAGCGACTACATCCGCCAGCGGATGGAACGCTCGTGGGGCGTCGAAGCCGAGGTCATCCACCCACCGGTCCGCGTCGAGTACCTCCAGAGCGTGCCGTCCTGGGCGGACCGTCTGAGCACCGAGGACGCCTACCTGTTCTCGACGCTGCCGTCCGAGTACATCCTCGGCGCCTCCCGCTTCGTCGACTACAAACGACTCGACGTCGCCATCCGCGCTGGTGAACTCGCCGGTCTGCCGGTCGTGCTCGCGGGCGCTGGGCCGCAGCACGCCGAGCTGCAAGCACTCGCAGACGCAGCGACGGTGCCGGTCATCATCATGACGAGGCCGAGCGACGAGCTGCTCTTCGCGCTCTACCAGGCGGCATCGCTCCTGGTGTTCGCAGCCGTGGAGGACTTCGGCATCATGCCCGTCGAGGCGATGGCACTCGGTACGCCCGCGCTCGTGCTCTCCGAAGGTGGCGCGTCCGAGAGCGTGCTCGCCATCGACGGCGGTGTCGTCGTCGATGCGCTCGACGACGCGACGCTGCGCGAGGCGGTCGAGCGCGCCCTCCTCGTCGACATGGCACCGGCTCAGGAGCGCGTCAACGCCCTGTTCGGTTCGTCCGCCTTCGCCACCAAGCTCACCGACTGGGTCGGTCATTCCGCCCGCACTGACGGAACCGATCGGACCCTGGCCTCATGATCCTTGCCGACACCAGGTGGAGCGGCGTCCACGGCATCGGTCGTTATGCGTCCGAAGTGCTCTCGCGGTTGAGCGTCGATTGGTCGCCACTCGAGGTGGGCGGCAAGCCGTCCGATCCGCAGGACTTCCTCCGCGTGCGCCGGACACCCGGCGGGGAGACGATCTACTCCCCCGGCTACAACGGCTTCCTCGCGCGCTCGCCACAGGTCGTGACCGTCCACGACCTGATCCATCTGCATCCGACGACGAACCGTCGTGCCGTGTACCTTGCTCACTATTCGGCTGTCCTGCGCCCGATCATTCGTCGGAATCGCCTGGTGCTCACCGTGTCAGAGACGTCGAAGCGCGCGATCGAGGAGTGGGTCAGGGACGATCGCGTCCAGGTCGTCAACGCCGGCAACGGACTGTCGGAGGCGTTCCACCCGGGCGAGACCCCGGTTACTCACGTCTCCGAGCCCTATTTCCTCTACGTCGGTAACCTGCGGGCGCACAAGAACGTCGACGTGGTCTTCCGAGCCTTGGCTCGTGTTCCCGAAGTGAAGCTCGTCGTCGTCATGAACGACCGCGAGGGTGCCGAGCGTCGGGCCGCCGAGCTCGGGGTTGCCGACCGCGTAGAGGTGCGGAGCGGACTCTCCGATCCGGAGCTCGCGGACCTCTACCGGGGCGCGGTGGCCACCGCCTTCCCGTCGCTGGTCGAAGGTTTCGGGCTGCCTGCCGTCGAAAGCATCGCGTGCGGGACCCCGGTGATCTTCTGGGAGGGCTGCGAGTCGATCGCGGAGATCTCGAGCGGACAAGGATTCCCGGTCGGTGACGCGCACGACGACCTGGCCTGGGCCGACGCTCTGCGCGCCGCCCTCACTGAGCGGCCCCGTGCCACGGCTCCTGCGGCGACCTACAGCTGGGACCGGACGGCCGAGATCGTCTCGAACGTGTTGCGAGAGCGTTGATGGATCGTCCTGAAGCGGTCTCCTCGCCCCAACCGTCGATTGCCGCGGTCGTCCTGAACTGGCGCGACGCCGCGAACACGACTGCGTGCATCGCCTCGCTCGCACAGGACGGCGGTCTGAAGCAGACCGTCATCGTCGACAACGAGGCTGACGGCACGCTTCGGCAAGCGCTCGACACGTCGGACGCTCCGGATCACGTCCTGCTCGAACGGTCGGAGAACGGCGGCTTCTCCGCCGGAGTCAATGTCGGTCTGCGCTACGCCCTCGAGGCCGGCGCGGACTTCGTGCTCGTCATCAACAACGACGCTCGGCTGCACGAGGGAGCGTTGTCCGCGATGCTGGCGACGTTCGAACGCGATGCGAGTGTGGGGATCGTCGGTCCGGCAATCCTCAACGAGGACGGGTCACTCCAGGCGCTCGGCCCGGCCATCGGGTTCCCATTGCGGATCGACGAGACGGCGGGGTCGACGAGCCCCGACTTCGTGACCTGGGCGTGTGTCCTGGTCTCCCGACGGCTGTTGGAGACAGTCGGCCTGCTGGACGAGACCTTCTTCATGTACTGGGAGGACGTGGAATTCGGCTACCGCGCCCGTGCCGCAGGTTTCGGGATTGCGATCGCACCCGACGCGACCGTCGCTCATGCGGTCTCGTCGTCGCACAGCATCGCCGGTGACCGGGTCCAGCTCTACTCGGCGTATGGACTCGGCCGTGTCGCTGCGCGTCAGCGGCACTTCCTCCTGGCATCCGTCATCCGCGCGACGCTGCGTGTGGGCAAACGCGTCGCCGCAGGTCGATTCCGTTTTGCTGGTGACCTCTGGCTGGCGTATCGAGACGGCCTGCGCCAGACGGAACAGCCTGCTTTCGAACGTGTGACGAAGGACGCTTGGCCCCGATGACCCAGAAACCCATTGCCCGGTACTACCGCGGCGCGCGAACGACGCACCTCGAGCGGCTGCACGACAGCGCCCCGGGCGACTTCTTCTATCAGAAGCCGATGTACGACTTCGACATGACGCGAGCTCCTGCAGGGGTCCAGGTCGAACAGACCTCATTCGTGCGCATCGCGGCGCTGGTCCTCAAGGGCACCTACTCGAGGCTGGAAATCGTCGAACCGTACGCTCCGAGCGCACTGCCGCAGAACCTGGTTCTCTCGGCGGCAGCGCGAATCGGCCGACTGTTCCATCGGCAGCCGACGCAGCTCGTGACCTACGCGATCGAGAACGCCGACCTGCCGCGGAAGGTCGCTGCGAGCACGCATCTCCCAGTCGCCGTCACCCGGGCCCTGCTGCGTCTGACGGTTGGATTCTGCTACCGATCGCTGACTCGGGTCGTCTTCGGCACTGCCGACGCGGAGACGAACTACGAAGCCCTCCTTGGCGCCCGGATGAAGCGTCGTCCCCCGGAGACGACCTTGATCTGGGGCCTGCCGACGGCCCACCCGTCCGCTCTCACCGTCGACAGCGATGGGCCGGCATCGAAGGTGCTGTTCGTGGGTGCGCTCGACGAGCGGAAGGGCATCCGGCAGCTCATGGACAGCTGGTCGGAGATGTTGGCTGCCTCGCCGAGCGCCGAACTGCTGATCCTCGGCAAGGGGCCGCTTGAAGCGGAGGTGCTCACCTGGGCGGAGACCGCACCGCGTACGACGGTCATCATCGACCCCACCCGCGACGTCATCTTCGAGGCGCAGCGCCATGCGGACGTCGCCGTCCTGCTGTCGCAACCCTTCACCAACTGGAAAGAGCAGATCGGCCTGCCGATCGTCGAGGGCCTCAGCGTCGGCACCGAGATCGTCGCCAGCACGGAAACCGGCATTGCAGACTGGCTGATCCAACAGGGACACAGCGTGATCTCTCCGAGTGCGACGAAGGACGAACTAGCCGACGCCATCACCGGCGTACTCCGGACCCGGCGTCCACGGGTTGAAGTCCTGCGAACACTTCCCGCTGTTGATGGTCGATTGGCGGCTGATCAGTGGTTGTTCGCGTGAGGTCTAACGGCGAGGGCCTGATACCACGGCTGTAACCCGGCTCGGACTGGTCTCGGTTGTGTCCTCAACAGCATTCAACCTTCGGTCGCGACGCTCGGCGAACGCCATCCCGATCGTGATCCAGAACAGCGTGGCGATCAGGTGCCACCAGACTGCGTCGTAGGAGAAGAAGAACACGCCGAAGATCGCGAGAACCGCGCGGGTGGGGGCTGATGCCGCGATGAATGCCGTCACAAAGAAACCGATGAAGATGATGAAGCCCAGCAAGCCTGCACAGATGAACATCGTCAGGTAGGTGTTGTCGATCGCCCCAGTTACACCGTCCTGGAAGATCACACCGCCAAACAGAGACCCCTGAGAGTTGACGCCGGATCCGAACAGCACATACGCGATGTCACGACCGAACAACTGCTGGGCCGCCTGTATCACCCCGAACCGGTGAGTGAACGAGGCGTCGTTCGATTCATCGGCTTGCGCCAGATAATTCGCCAGGAAACCGGCTCCCCCGAACGCCGCAACGATGACGATGAAGACTGGAATCACGCGCCTGCGGCTGCGAACGAGTACGGCCACGACCAGGCCGACCGCGACTGCGACCAAGGCGGTCCGCGTCCCGGTGAGCAGGATCCCGAGCGTGAGCCAGACGAGCAACACCCATCGCCAACGGCCTCGAATGGCATCGGAAACGGCTGTCAGAATCCAGGCAATCGATAAGAAGTGCGCCAGCGGGATCGGGTATCCGAGGGTCCCCTGTGCGCGATTTGTCCAATCCCCGAGGATTGTGTTCGCACGGACGATGTAAACATCACTCGTGGTGCCGGCCACGCTCCCGCGGATCGCTTCCAACCCCACCAGCGTCTCGAGGACGGCAACACCCGTCTCGACTGTCGCCACGACAAGCAGGAATCTCACCAGGAAACGGCGAACATTCGCATCCATAGCCATGCCGCAGAGCAGGGCGCTACTCCACATCAGTCCGATGCCGAGCGCTTTGACAGTGTCAGAGGTTCCCTCGCGTGCACCGGTGGAGACAACCAGGATGATGGTCAGCGCCAGCACCCCGAGCATACTCAGGGGAATGCGCAGCCCACCCCCAAAGCTCACGAGGGCGAGGATCAGAGCGACAGCGACGATCACCGGCGTGATGAACGCAATCGACTCAGGCATGAGCGACGATCGCGCGACAATCAGAAAAAGGAGCGCAACCCCCAACAGCCAGACGAAGATGCGCGGCCGCTGTGGCTTCACTGTCACCGCGTGCACGAATCGGTCCCCATCCTGACGTCGATCCAGGATACGTCACAACCAGACGCGGAAACATCGCGGAGTGTGAAATCTGCGTTACGTCGCCGATGCACCAGCCGCGCGATTGGTACTGTTTGATGACCCGCAAACGGAGCACAGGGAACGCTCATGGCGATACCGTCGGTCCGATCGTTTGAGCCCGTGTAGGAATGTGTTCCAGAGAGGCCCTGTCCATGCGTCGGCCTGTCCACCCCGATCTCCGTAACTGGCGGAGGTCGTGCGGGTGAAAATCGCGATCTTCACCCCCGACATCACTTCGAACTCGCTCGGTCGCGCCTACTGCCTCTGGCTGCTGATGCGGGCCAACAGCTGGGAGACCGAGGTGTTCGCGCCACGTGGCGGCGAAATCTGGGGTCCACTGCGCGGCGGGGACTTCGCCGCGAACTGCCGCGCGGTCGACGAGGATGATCCCGAACTCGTTGCGGCGGTCGAGGCTGCCGATCTGGTCCTCGCAGTCAAACCGGTGGAGACGTCCTTCGGGCGCGCAAGACGACTCGCGCGCGCCGCACAACGGCCACTGCTCCTCGATGTCGACGACCCGGATCTCGAAGCCGCGCTGTCGTGGCGGCGCCCGCTGCGCCGCTTCGCGAAGGGCATCCTGAAGTTCAACGCCGTGCGCAAGAACACGGAGCTGAAGCGGCTCGCTCTGCAGGCGGACACCATCGTCAGCAATCCGGTCCTCCAAGCCATTTACGGCGGGCCCGTCGTTCCCCATGTTCGCGACGACCGGGGCTTCGGCGCACCGCACACCAGCTCCAAGCCCTCCATCGCATTCGTCGGAACGAATCGGAAGCACAAGGGCGTCGATATCCTGCGTGAGGCGGTCGCGAACCGTCAGGATCTCGGCATCACGCTCAAGCTCACCGACGAAGCGCCCGAGGACGCCCGGCCCTGGGAGCAGTGGGTCGGAATGACCTCATTCGATGAGGGCCTCGCCCTGGTCGAGAACGCGGACATCGTGGTGATCCCGAGCAAAGACGACGGATACGCCCACGGTCAGCTTCCGGCGAAGTTGATGGACGCCATGCTCGCCGGTCGCGCGGTCATCGTGAGCGACATCGAACCCATGACGTGGGCAGTGGGATCCGGCGGCCTGACGGTGGAACCGTCGTCTGTCTCGGCGCTCGCTTCGGCGCTCGGCGAGGTGGCGTCTCCGGGCACACGGACGTCGTTGGGACAAGAGGCGAGGGAACGAGCCCTCGCGTTGTTCACGGTCGAAGCCCACCAAGACGCATTTCGGGAGATATGCGAGGGCGCCGTTCGTCGGTTCTCGCAGGAGACGGGTACCAAGTGAACGCTGTCATCAACCAGGCGCGAACACTCGCAATGCGAGCCAGACGCAAGGCGAAGCGGGATCGAGTTGAGCGGGGCTTCATCGAAGCGTCCACTCGGGTGCCGGGAGCCAACGCCTTCGCAGGCCTCAACCCGATGAGCCTGGCGGTCGCATCGGTCCGACCAAGCGACCAGGTCCGGTCTCGTGTCTCGCTGATCGTGCCCGAGATCAAGGCCGAAGCCATCTTCGCCGGGATCCGCACGGCGCTGGAGGTCAGTGTCGGTGTGGCGAACTCGCTCGAGCTGCCACTCCGTATCTTCTCGCTGTGGGATGAGCCCAACCCACGGGCGTCCGCCAGCATCCGGGAATTCCTGCGGGATGAGTTCGGACTCTCGCGCTGGGCCGAGGCCGAGGTCCTCCACGTGTCAGCGCTCACCGGTCTGGCCGTCAGCGCGGACGAACTGTGGATCGGCACGCATTGGACCACGGTCCACCCGCTCGACGTCGCTGCTCGGCTCAACGTGATCCGACCGGACCGCGTCATCTACCTCGCTCAGGACTACGAGCCTGGCTTCTATCCGTGGTCGACGGAATTTGCGCTCGCTCGAGCCACCTATCACGCCGGTTTCCGCATGGTGGTGAACTCCGAACCACTCGCTGCGTACCTCCGGGATGCAGAGCAGCTCGATGTCGATCCAGCACTGGTGTTCGCACCGAGCCTCGACCTCGGACGCCTCGAGGAATCCGCCGCGAATCGGCGGAAGGCCGCACAGCCGTCCGTGATGTTTTACGGAAGACCAAACAAGCCTCGCAACCTCTTCGCGATCGGAATCTCCGCCTTGAAGCTCTCCGCCACATCGCCGGCGGGTGGTGGCGTCTCCTATTCGTCCGTCGGAGAATCGCACGCGACCATCGCGCTGTCAGGCACCGCCACGCTTGCGTCGCGCGGGAAGTTGTCCTGGCAGGGATACTTCGAGTTGCTCTCGAACACGGATGTGATGTTCTCACTGCAGCACAGCCCCCACCCGTCTCACCCACCCCTCGATTCGGTCGTTTCCGGTGGCATCACCGTGACGAACGAACTGGCCGGCACCAGAGCTGCGCTGCATCCGCGACTGCTCACCGCCGAACCTGATCCCACGCTCCTCGGACAGCGTCTGAACGACGCCATCGAGATGGCCCGATCAAGCGAACCTGCCGGATTCGACTCCACGTTCATCACGAAACTCGGCGCACCGCTGACCGACGTCGTGAAGCACGCCAGCGCGCTCGTCGCCTGATCAGGATGCGTACCCACATCTGATGAGAAGACTGCGCCAAGCCTCGAACCTCCTCTTGTACCTGCTCATCCCGGGCCTCGGAGCGGCCACTCCGCTGCTGGTCTACCCGGCGTTGACGGCTCAATACGGGAGCACCGGCTTCGCTGCGGTCGCCGTCGCGCAGTCGCTCGGTCTGGCCGGCGCGACCATCTGCGAGCTCGGGTGGAGCGTGCTCGGCCCACAACGGGTTGCGAGAGCGCAGACGGCTGAGCGCGCCTCGCTGTATCAATCGGCGTTGGCGACCAAGCTCCTTGCAACGCTGGTCGGCGCTCCGGTCGCGGCGGTCGCTGCCGCAGTCATCGCCACCGACTACAAGCCTGCCGCCGCGGTCCTGGCTGCCGCCTCCGTGGCGACCTGCCTCAGCCCGGGCTGGTTCCTCGTGGGGGCGAACCGGCCCCTTGCCATCCTGGCGTTCGAAGGCATCCCGCGGTTGCTGATCATGGCGGGGGTGGCCGGGCTTCTCCTCGCCGGTGCGCCGTTGCTCGTCTACGGGATCGGCACCCTCGTCGCGGTCATCTTCACCCAGGTTGCAGTCGCGCTTCGGTTCGGTCAGCGAGTCCTGCCGCGACTCTCGGCATTCACGAGCGGCGGGGCGATCATCAAGCAGCAGCTCCCACTCACCGGCGGACGCGCGGTGAGCGTGGTCTACACCTCGCTGCCGATCGCGATCGTGGGGTTGGTGAATCCTTCTGCGGTGGCGGTGTTCGCGGCCGTCGACCGGCTCATGCGGATGGCCCTCGCGATCCTCGGCGGTGTTCCCAGCCGTCTGCAGAGCTGGGTCGGTAGCGCTCCCGAGGATGGGCGCGTCAAACGCAGCCGACAGTCGCTCCTCATGAATGCCGCTCTCGGTGCCATCTCCGGCATCGGGTTCGCGGTTCTCGTCCCGTTCGTCGCGAACCTGGTCTTCTCGGGAACGATCGACATCGTCTGGCAGGTCGCCGTCCTCGGTGGCGCGATCCTGTTCGCGATCTGTGCTTCGCGAGGGTTCGGACTGTCGCTCGTCGCTGAGGGTCGGGCCAATTGGATCGCCCTGGCGAACGTCCTAGCGGCCATCGCCGGTGTGGCGACCACGTTCGCCCTCACGGGCCCGCTCGGCGCACCGGGCGCGCAGCTCGGCGGTCTCTGTGCGGAGCTCGTCGGTATCGCGGTGCAGGCGTTCTGCCTCTTCCTCCTGAAGCGACCGCCGCACAATACGAATCTGACGATCTGAGCAAAGTAGCTAAGAACTGCCAAATAGAAGGTAATTTCAGAAAATCGATGACGTGATCCATTTACCCGCTACACTGAGCGCACACTCAGGGGGAACATCACAAAAATCAACAGCCGCTTTCATGGCATTGACGGACTTCGCGCATTTGCGGTAATCGCAGTAATCGCCGCGCATGCACATGTACCTTGGCTACCCGGTGGCGGCGTGGGAGTGGATATATTCTTCGGGATCAGTGGATTTCTGATCACCTACCTCCTAATACAAGAACAGAAGAAGAACGGTCGGATCGCTCTCGGCCTGTTCTGGCTCCGAAGACTCCTCCGTCTCATGCCTGCCTTGATCCTCCTCGTTGTCTGCGTCAACGGATTCGCTCTTCTAATCGCGCCGTTCACTTCCAACGATTACCTGAATCAATCGGCGGTGGCGACGCCTGCGGTGCTGTTTTACTTCGCAAACTGGATGGTCGTTGGGACCAACTCGGCCTTTCTCGGCTGGTTCGGGCCGCTGTGGTCGTTGTCAGTAGAAGAGCAGTTCTATCTGGTGTGGCCGCTCGTGGTCCTGCTTTGCTTCCGCTTCAGGCACTCACTGCGGATAATCGGGATCACAGCTGCAGCGATCGCGATCGGGGCGACGATCAACCGCTTCGTGATTTTCGACGGAACGAATTTATATCGTACGTTTGGCACCGATTTTCGCGTGGACATGCTGCTGGCCGGCGTCCTACTCGCGATCGGTTTCCAAGCCGGCGGGGGCCAGGCGATCAAAAAAGCGTCCGCGTTCCTGGCGGCACCAGCGGCCCTGTTCTTGATCGTTATTTGTGTCGTCGTCCCGGAATTCGCAAGCGCAGACTCAGCAGATGGTGCACGCCTGTACTACACCGTCGGACTACCGTTCGTAGCCCTCGCGACGGTATCGATCATCGGGTACCTCGTCACTCACCAGAGCAGCCGCGTTGCCCGGGCGCTGTCATGGCGTCCCTTCGAATACACGGGTCAGATCTCGTACGGGATGTATCTCTGGCACTACCCGGTCGTGGAGCTTCTTCGAGCGGCCTTGAGTAACACGACGCTGATCTTTGTGCTCTGCCTGCTCGGCACGTACGTCGCCGCTGCGCTCTCATGGAAGCTTGTTGAGCAGCCGCTGCAGCGACGCTTCCATCAGCGCCTGAAACCGCGTGCTACCGCTGTCACAACCTAGCGACGACCCGCATCAGGAGGCACGAACTCGTGTGCGGTCGGGGGAAACGTCCCAGACCCCGCCTCCGAGGGCGCAACGTCCCCGTACGCTATTCAGCACGAGTAGCGAGCCTCAGATAGGTGAGCTGCAGATCGGGGGCTCGAGTGGCACACGACGAGGAACCACGTCCGGATACTGTTCATGAGGCTGAACCCAGTCCCCGCCCCAAACGCCCCACCTCCCGCCGCGACTTCTTCCGCGCGGCAGGCTTCGGCGTCGCGGGCCTCGCTGCGGGCGGTGCGGTCGCCGGCGGGATCGCAGCCGCCACCGCGTCCAACCCGCAGGAGGACTACGGTTTCACGCCGCTCCCCAAGCGCAGCGAACCAGGGTTCGACCACGTCGTCGTCGTGATGTTCGAGAACCGCTCATTCGACCACATGCTCGGCTGGCTGTATCCGGCGGGCGGCGAGCCCGCCGGTCAGACCTTCGACGGCCTCGCCCAGGGCGACTACAGCAACCCCGGCGAGTCCGGCGAAGCCGTCCCAGCCCACGTCTACACGGGCCCCACCGACCAGATCATGGCCCAACCCGACCCGGATCCCGGCGAGTTCTACCCACACGTCAACACGCAGCTCTTCGGCACCATCGACCCCGAGAGCAACGGCGACCTCCGCAATCCGCTGCAGCCGCCGTGGAACCTCCCTGCCGACACCTCCTCCCCCAAGAACGACGGCTTCGTCAAGGACTACATCGTCAACTCGACGCTCGCCCGCGGACGCAAGCCGACGCCCGAGGAGTACTCCACCGTGATGGGCGGCTTCTCCCCCGAGATGCTGCCGGTGTTGTCCACGCTCGCCAAGAACTTCGGCGTCTACGACCACTGGTACGCGGCGGTCCCCTCCCAGACCTTCTGCAACCGCTCCTTCTTCCACGCGAGTACCTCCCACGGATACGTCACCAACATCGAGGGCGACGGCATCGGCAAGTGGCTGAGCGCACCGGCCGTCCCCACCGTGTTCAACCGCCTCGAGGAGGCCGGCAAGACCTGGCGCGTCTACTACGACGCCCAACAGGTCGTGTCCCTCACCGGTCTCCTGAGCGCACCGTCGATCGAGCAGTACTGGAAGAGCAACTTCCGCAGCATGGAGCAGTTCCACGAGGACGCGGCGAACGGCAATCTGCCCGACTACGCCTTCGTCGAACCACGCATGGTGTTCGACCACAACGACATGCACCCGCCGGTCGTCCGTCCCGACAACCCGAGCCGGGACGACGTCGACCCAGAACTCGACTCCGCCTACTCCGACATGCGCGCCGGCGAGCAACTCCTCGGCGAGGTCTACACGGCGATCAAGCACGGGGCGTCGACCACCGGCTCGAACGCGATGAACACGGTCATGCTCGTCACCTTCGACGAACACGGCGGCATCTACGACCACGTCGCACCGCCCAAGGCGACCCCGCCGTCGGGCAAGCCGGAGGCGGGCGAGATGGGCTTCACCTTCGACCGTCTCGGCCTTCGGGTGCCGACCATCGTCATCTCCGCGTACACGAAGGCCGGCAGCGTCATCAACGAGGAAATGCATCACGGCTCACTCATGAAGACCCTCGCCGAGCTCCACGGACTCGACCCGCTGACCGAACGCGACCGCACCGCCACGAGCATCTTCAACGCCGTGAACCTCACCTCACCGCGGCAACCGGTGCTGTGGCCGACGGTGACGCCCGCCTACGTGCCGCCGAACCCCGAGGCGAACGCCCGTGCCGACAAGGACAAGGACCGCAAGCGACCACTCACGCCGCCGGCACTCGGACTCATCGGGATCCTCCTCGCGAAGTACGAGCCGGGAGCACCGCTACCGGACAACTACGCCGACGCCTACGAGGTGCTGACGAAGCACGGTGAAGGGTTGTTCGGCACGCGGGACTGACGGGACGGTGGTGCCCTTCGACAAGCTCAGGGACCGGACCGGGTCGCGACGAATGCGACCGCTCCGGTTCTCTACGCACCGCTCCGAGCCCCGAGCACCCGTTCCGATCCCCGAGCATTCCTCCCGGTCCCTGAGCGCTCCCAACCTCCGGTCCCTGAGCGCTCCCAACCTCCGGTCCCTGAGCACCCCTTCCAGTCCCGAGCAACCCCGCCCGGTCCCTGAGCAACCCCTCCCGGTCCCTGAGCTTGTCGAAGGGTGGCAACCTCCGTCGAGGTGCGACCTCAGAACTCGACGTCCGCCACCAGCGGGAACTCGGTGATCGGCTCATCGCCGAACGGGGCGAGTTCCAGGTACGTCGGCCGGTCATCTTCGATGAAGAGGAGGAGGAACGCGTTCGAGGTGCTCGCTTCGAGGACCGTCTGACGCGTCGCGGTCGGCCGGTCGCCGCGGTCGGAAGTCAGGTCGATCGAGGGGCAGGTGCCGCACCCGCACGTCCCATGCACCATGACGCCCGGGAGCTGTCCCGCCCACCGTTCTCGATCGGAGGCGGCGATGGCCCGGTCGGCACCCGGCTCCGTGCCGCGGGCGATCAGGGCGACCATGAGGTCGCGCTCACGGACGGTGAGGGGGCGCATACCGGCAGTGTACGCGGGTGTCCCAGGTGCCCCATCGTCCCTCACCGCGACCGTCGAGCTACCCTGAGCACTCCTCAGGCGCCCACTGACCGAGCCCGTCACGGCACCAACGCGCAACAGGCGTTGGATAAATACCCCAGATCAGCCGCGTAATCCATCGATGTTCGAATGTCAGTGGCTCATGTTTGGATGGTCCCATGTCCAGCAGCCCACGCGTTCCCCTCGGTCCGGTCTCCGCCGACCCCTTGGGCACGCTGGGCGAGACGGTGTCCGAGCTCCTGCGCACCTGGTCGGGCGCGCTCGACCCGATCCGACCGGGCGACGACGCCATCGAGCAGCTGGCCGGCATGAACGACGCCGGTGTCGTCCGCGTCCTCGACCAACTGGGTGCCGTGCAGCATGTGGTCGAGGTCCTGGCAGCGCGCGTCATGGGTTCGGTGTCGGAGCGCTCCCGCGGCGGCATCGTCGGCCACGACCCGTTGGCCCGCAGCCACGGGTATGCGACGCCGGCCGTCATGCTCTCGGAGCGGTGGCGGATCTCTCGCGGACGCGCCGCCACGATCACCTCGGTCGCCCAGGCGATCGCTCCCAAGCTCGCCCTCACCGGCGACGTCATCGAGTGCGATCGCCCCGAGATCGCAGCCGCCATCGAGCCCCGGCCCGCCGTCGACGCACCCTGCCTACCGCTGGGCGAAGGCGACAACCCGACGTGCACGGTCGACCACGACGAGGCGACCTCTCCATCCGGCTTCGTCCGGTCCGCACTCAGCGTCGAGGGCGCGGGCATCCTGCTGCGCGAACTGCGGCTGGTGAAATCCGGTGTCGACGACGAACGCGTCCACCGCTCGGTCAGCGCCGGCATCGAGCACTGCGACGGTGCGCCGCTCGCCGAGGTCAGCAGCCTCGCCAAGCTCGTCCGCACCGGTCTCGACCAAGACGGCCCCGTGCCGCGCGAGATCGCGCTCCGGAAGCAGCAGCGCTGCACCCTCCGCGAACTCCCCGACGGCATGACCGAGCTCCGTGCCTTCCTCGCGCCCGAGGCTGCGGGATGGGTCCGCGCGACGATGGACGCCGTCGTCGGCAAGCAACTGCGGCAGGTCCGCTTCGTCGACCCCTCGGACGAAACGGCCGGGGCGGCAACAGCCAGCAGCGAGTTGCCCTCAGACGATCCCTTCGACGATGCCTACGTCCCGCCGGCAGAGATGCCCGACACCCGCACGATGGACGAACGCCGAGTGGAAGCCCTCGTCGGGGTCTTCCGTCACGCCGCGGGTTGCGAGTCGGCGGTCATGGAACTGGCGCCCGTCTCCCTCGTCATCCGCATGGACGAACCCGACCTGGCCGACGACGGCCAGTGGTCCGACGGCAAGGCCTACATCGACGGCGTCTCCGAACCGATCTCCGCCGGCACCGCACGGTGCATGGCGGCCGACGGTCGGATCATCCCCATGGTGCTCGGCGGGCCGTCTCAGGTGCTCGACCTCGGAGTTGGCACACGGTTGTTCACCAAGGGGCAGAAGATGGCCCTCGCCGAGCGCGATGGTGGCTGCGCCTGGACCGGCTGTACCCATCCACCGTCGTATACCGAGGCCCATCACCTCGTCTGGTGGTCACGGGGCGGACCGACGGACCTGTCCAACGGCATCCTGCTCTGCAGCTTCCATCACCATCGCATCCACAACGACGGATGGGAGGTCCTCGTGCGCGACCACGTGCCCTGGTTCATCCCGCCCGCGCACATCGACCCGCATCGCATTCCACGACGCGGCGGCAAGCCGAGGCTGCGCGCTGCGTGACGCGCCCGGCACGACCGGACGACTATCTCGACGTCAACCCAATCCACGCGGCCGGACGCTCCGAAGCACTGTTTCCGGTCATTTTCGTTACCCGAACGCGCAAATGGCCGGCGCGCATGGCCTGGGCCAAGCGGTCCCGGCACGTGCGACCGGGCGGAGTGCAGCAATGGAGCTGCCGCTCCGCCTTCCTCCCCGCTGGGCTCGAGCCGGGAACTCTCCCGTAAGCCCTTCGACAAGCTCAGGGACCGGCGGGGCGGTATCGGTCACTGAGCCTGTCGAAGTGCACACGAGAAACCTTGCCCTCCGACAAGCTCAGGGAGCAGAGGGATATCGGTCACTGAGCCTGTCGAAGTGCGCCACGCTGGAGCCGGCCGGTCGCAGGAGTCACCCGTGGGCCCTTCGACAAGCTCAGGGAACAGAGAGCGGCTCGGTCACTGAGCCTGTCGACGTGGCAGCAGCCCGGCGTCAGCACGAAGCCCCGCCCTCGACCGGAGTCGAGGACGGGGCTTCGCAGGGTGAGACTAGGCCGTGACCTGCGCGCCCTTGCGGCGAGCAGCTGCGAACAGCATGCCCGCAGCACCGAGGAGCAGCAGTGCGGCAGCGCCACCGACGAGGACACCCGAGTCCGAGCCGGTGTCAGCAAGCGTCGGGACGACCGGGGCGCCAGCGGCGACCGGGTCAGCGATGACGGCGATCGCGTCCTCGGCGAAGACACCCGCGCTGTCAGTCACGCGGAAGGTGTACGTACCGACCTGGATGCCCTCGCCCACGAAGGTGAGGTCAGCTACGGCGAAACCACCGTCTGCGTCGGCGATGACCGTGTCGCCACCGTCAGCGGACCCGAAGACCTCGCCGTTGGGGTCGATGACGCTGATCGTCAGGGTGTCACCCGGGGTGAAGCCCGTGACGGTCACCGCGAAGCCTGCACCGCCGGGGCGGACGTCGGAGAAGTAGATCGTGTCGGGGTCGACGACCACCAGCGGGTCGAAGACCGGAGCGACGACCGGAGCAGCGAAGTTGTAGTTGTCGCCGTTGAACGAGATCGTCTGGACGACGTCGTCGCCACCTGCGATGACGAGCACACCGAAGGCGAGCAGGTCGAAGCTGCCGAGCGCGGCGCTCAAGTCGGCGATGGACGTCGGCGTGTTCGCGGCGATGCCCGCAATGTCATCGCTGCTCGCGACCCAGTTGCCGGTGAGGCCCGCTGCGCCCGGGTTCTCGGGACGAAGCGTGGTGAAAGTGTTGGTGTCGCCGGTCTCGGCGTAGACCGGGATCTGGAAGTAGGCCAGGTTGTTCGTCGACACGACGCCGGCCGTCGCCGCGATCGCCGCGAAGGTGGCGGTCGTCCCGTCGACCGCGACCGGAGCTGCGTAACCGTTGATGATCTGCGAAGGACCGGTCATCTCGAGGCCGGCGTCGGTGACAACCGCGTCAGCGCCGGGAGGGGTGGTCGAGCCGGGAAGGCCGTAGCCCTCGTGCCAGCCGGTGTACACCGTCTCGTTGGCGGCAACCTGGTCATCGGTGACCTGGATCTCAGCTGCGGATGCGGGTCCGGCGATGAGGAGGGTGGATCCGGCGACAACTGCGAGGCCGGTGGCGAGAGCCGCAGTGCGGCGTGACGTCTTCAAATTCACTGAGGTGAGTACTTTCGTCTAGGGGTCCAACAGGCGCGACGTACCTGTTGGTTTTCTGAGACTAAGCGGATTCTCAGGGAAAGTTAATAGGGGGAACCACTCATTCTTTTGTCCTCCGCACGGGGGACATGGGAGCGAGGTTCGCCCGTGCGCCCTTCGACAAGCTCAGGGACCGGAAGAGGTACTCAGGGACCGGAGGAGGCAATCGAGGACGACGTCGGTCACTGAGCCTGTCGAAGTGCACACGGGAACCCCGCCGATCGGGTCGCGCGCAAGCCCTTCGACAAGCTCAGGGACCGGAAGAGGAGCCGTTCAGGGACCGGAGCGCCGGGACTACGCCAGGGCGGCGACCGTCTGGCGGGCGATCTCGAGTTCCTCGTTCGTGGGGACGACGAGGACGGTCACCGGGGAGTCGTCCGTCGAGATCACCCGGATACCACGCGCACGCTCAGCGTTGCGGTCCTCGTCGAGGATGATGCCGAGTCCCTCGAGCCCCTGCACCGCACCCGCGCGGATCAACGGTGCGTTCTCACCGACACCGGCGGTGAACACCACCACGTCGAGCCCACCGAGGACCGCGAGGTACGCCCCGAGGTAGTGCCGCAAGCGGTGGACGGTCACGTCGAGCGCGAGCTGCGCCGCTTCGTCGCCCTTCGACGCCGACTCGGTGACGTCGCGCATGTCTCCCGTGCCCGACAGCCCCAGCAGACCACTGCGGCGGTTGAGCAGCGTGTCGAGCTCGTCGAACCCGAGCCCCGCCTTGCGATGCAGGTGGAACAGCACCGCGGGGTCGAGGTCGCCGGAGCGCGTGCCCATGACGAGTCCTTCGAGGGGCGTCATGCCCATCGAGGTGTCGACCGAGCGGCCACCGTCGATCGCGCACGCCGACGCACCGTTGCCGAGGTGGAAGACGATCTGCTTCAGCTCACCGAGCGGACGGTCGAGGAACGCCGCAGCCGCCTCCGACACGAACTTGTGCGAGGTGCCGTGGAAGCCGTACCGACGCACGCGGTGCTTCGCGGCGAGCTCCGCGTCGATCGCGTAGGTGTACGCCGCGGCCGGGATGGTCTGGTGGAACGCCGTGTCGAACACCGCCACGTGCGGGACGTCGGGGAACGCGACCTGCGCCGCGTTGATGCCCTGCAAGTTCGCCGGGTTGTGCAGCGGCGCGAGCTCGGAGATGTCCTCGATGTTGATCTTCACGAGGTCCGTCACGACCGGCGGCTCGAAGAAGCGCTTCCCACCGTGGACCACCCGGTGGCCGACCGCGATCGGCGCGTGCTCGTCGAGTGACGGCCCGTGCTCGGCGAACGCGTCGAGCATGACCCGGAACCCGGCCGTGTGATCGGGGATCTCGCGCTCGATGACCCAACGCTCCTCGATGGGCGGCGTCGTCGCGCCGGCCGCATCCGGGAGGTAGGACCGGTGTTCGGCGGCACCCGTCGCGTCGCCGATGCGCTCGACGAGCCCGCTGGCGAGCGTCCGCTCCGTCTCGACATCGATGAGCTGGTACTTGAACGACGAGGAACCGGAGTTCACCACGAGGACGGTGGGCATGTGTGTCTGGACCTATTCCTGTTCCTGCGCCTGGATGGCGGTGATCGCGACGGTGTTGACGATGTCCTGCACGAGCGCGCCGCGCGACAGGTCGTTGATCGGCTTGTTGAGCCCCTGCAGCACCGGACCGATCGCGACGGCGCCCGCGGAACGCTGCACCGCCTTGTACGTGTTGTTGCCGGTGTTGAGGTCGGGGAAGATGAACACCGTCGCGCGGCCGGCGACCTGCGAGTCGGGCATCTTCGTCGCGGCGACCGCGGCGTCTGCAGCGGCGTCGTACTGGATCGGCCCCTCGACGAGGAGGTCGGGCCGACGCTCGCGCACCTGCCGGGTCGCCGAGCGGACCTTCTCGACGTCGGCGCCCGCTCCGGAGTCACCGGTGGAGTACGACAACATCGCGATGCGCTGCTCGATCCCGAACTGCTCCGCCGTCTCGGCCGACGAGATCGCGATGTCGGCGAGCTGGGCGTCGGTCGGGTCGGGGTTCACCGCGCAGTCGCCGTAGACGAGCACGCGGTCGGCGAGGGCCATGAGGAACACGCTCGACACCACGGAGACGCCGGGCTTCGTCTTGATGATCTCGAACGACGGCCGGATGGTGTGGGCCGTCGTGTGGGCGGCGCCCGAGACCATGCCGTCGGCGAGCCCGAGGTGCACCATCATCGTCCCGAAGTAGGAGACGTCGGTGACGGCGTCGCTCGCCATGTCGATCGTGACGCCCTTGTGGGCCCGCAGCCGGGCGTACTCCTCGGCGAACTTGAGGCGCAGGACCGCGTCGAAGGGGCTGACGATCGTCGCCTTGCTGAGGTCGATGCCCAGCTCGATGGCGCGTGACCGCACCTCGATCTCCTCACCGAGGATGGTGAGGTCGGCGACCTCACGCGCGAGCAGGGTGCCGGCCGCGCGGAGGATGCGGTCGTCGTCGCCCTCGGGCAGCACGATGTGCTTGCGGTTCGACCGCGCACGCTCCAGCAGCCCGTATTCGAACATGAGGGGCGTCACGACGTCGGCGCGCGCCACGTTGAGCAGCTCGAGCAGGAGCGGTGCGTCGACGTTCTGCTCGAACAGCGCGAGCGCGGTGTCGTACTTGCGCTGCGAGTCGGCGGCGAGACGGCCACGGGTGTTCATGACGCGGACCGCGGTGTCGTAGGTGCCGAGGTCGGTGCTGACGATCGGCGGGATCTCGCCGAGACCGGAGATGAGTTCCTCCACGACCGCGGGCAGCGGGAACCCGCCGTTGAGCACGATGCCCGCGATCGACGGGAACGTGCCCGAGGCGTTGGCCATGAGCGCGGCGAGGAGCACCTCGGTGCGGTCGGCCGGGATGACGATGACGGATCCCTCGGTGATGCGCGGGAGCACGTTCACCATGGACATGCCCGCCACGACGACGCCGAGCGCCTCGCGGGTGAGCAACTCCTCGCTGCCCTTCACGAGGGTGCCGTCGACGGCCTCGAGGATGCTGTCCATCGTCGGCGCGATGAGGAACGTGTCTTCGGGGATCGCCCAGACGGGGACCATCGCGGCACCGGCGGCGTGACCGGCCGGGGCGACGACGGAACCGTTCGCGGAGCCGTTCGGGTGGATGGCGTCGCTGATCGCGGCGGTGATCTCGAGGAGCTTGTCGGGATCGGCGCGGTTCGCGACCACGGCGAGCAACTGGGCGTGCGCGTCGGCGAGTTCACCCAGGGCGAGTTCGGCGATGTTGCGCATGTCGTCGGGTGTGCGGGCGACGGACTGGCCGAGCTGCTCCCCCGCACCCTGACCGGCGCGGCCGCCGAGCACGAGGAGGACGGGCGCACCGAGGTTGGTGGCGATCCGCGCGTTGTAGCCGAGCTCCGTCGGGCTGCCGACGTCGGTGTAGTCGGAACCGAGGATGACGACCGCGTCGCACTGCGCCTCGATGTGCTTGTACCGCTGGACGATGCGCGAGAGCGCCGCCTCGGGATCGGTGTGCACGTCGTCGTAGCTGACGCCGATGCAGTCCTCGTAGGCGAGGTCGACGCCGTCGTGCTCGAGCAGCAGCTGCAGCACGTAGTCGGGTTTCGTGGTGGACCGCGCGATGGGGCGGAACACCCCGATCCGCTCGATCTGATGGCTCAGGGTGTCGAGGACCCCGAGGGCCACCGTCGACTTCCCGGAGTGTCCTTCGGCAGAGATGATGTAAATGCTTCGCGCCACGGTTTCCAGCCTACGGGGCGGGCTCTGCGGGGGCTGGGTAAGCGCACAATGTCGTGGTCGCAGGGCGATGATCGGTCGGCCTGCGCGAAGGTCTCCAGACCATAGGGAAAACCCCAATGCCAGCTCACAGGAAACTGCTAGGTTCAGAAACAACAGCTGTCACATCCGTCCTGCTTCGGCCTCCGTGCCGCGGCGGGACTTTCTCTGGGGGAACACCTTGTCTCGCACGTCGTCCTGGCGGAAAGCGCTTTCGCTGCCCGTCGTCATCTCGCTCGCCCTCGGTGGCGCGCTCCTCACCGCCGGACCCGCGTCCGCTGCGACCGAGCCGGTCCCGTCGGTCTCCGCGACCGCCACGCCGACCGAGTCGCCGGCGCCGGCTGAATCCCCGACGCCGACCGAGTCGGAACCATCGGCGTCGAGCGATGCCCCTGCCCCCGCTGACGACGCACCGCCCGTGACGGACGAGCCCACCGTGCCGGGTGAGGACGCCCCAGCAGCACCATCCGCGGCCGCCGCACCTGCGCCGGCCTTCGAGGTGCTCACGCCCGAGATGGGCGATGTCTTCACCACGCAGACGATCACCTTCTCCGGCGTCGGTGAGTCCGGAACGCTCGTGGACATCGCGGCGAAGGACTGGAACTACTTCGAGCTGGAGCCCTTCGCGGAAGACGTGCCGGTCGTCGACGGTGCGTGGTCGGTCACCCTCGACCTGCCTCTGGTCGAATCGGTGGAGGTCGCCATCTCGTCCACCCAGCAGACCGATGGTGCGGACACCGTGGTCGAGTTCAACATCACCCTGCCGAGCCAAGCCGAGCTGTGGGGTCTGAAAATGCTGACCCCGACTCCGATGCAGCAGTTCGACACCCGGACGGTCACCATCTCAGGCGTCACCGAGACCGACGTCGAGCTCCGACTCACCGTCTTCACCGCCGCCGGTGAGAGCTCCCCGATCACCGTCACCGGTGGCGCCTGGAGCTACACCCAGGTCTTCCCGGAGACATCCGGACGCGTCCAGACGGTGAGCGTCGTCGCCACCGATGGCTTCTCCAGAGGGTCCACCGGTGTCACCTTCCTCCTCCCCGAGCCGGAACTCTTCCCGGCACCGGTCATCGAGACACCGACCCCGGGTCAGGCGCTCGTCGGTGACGTCGTCACCTTCTCCGGCACCGCGACGCCGAACCACTACATCGCGGTGGCCCTCTTGCCGACCGCGTTCTACAACGCGCTTCAGAACGAGCTCGAAGACATCGCGAACGGCACCGGCGACAATGCCCGCCTCGCCCTCCCCGAGGGCAGGATGCAGCACCGGTCGACCCGCGCGCGCCGATCCTCGTCGGCGAAGACGGCCGCTGGTCCGTGACGGTCGCCATCGCCCCGGGCGACTACACCGCGGTCGCGTCACTCGTCTACGATCCGAACGCGGCCGTCCCACAGGTCACCTCGCTCCCGTCGGCACCGGTGCAGTTCACGCTCGCCGCAACGGCACCCGCGACGTCCGGTCACGGCCCGACCCTCGCGGAGACCGGCGCCGACACCACGGCACCGCTCGGCCTCGCCGCGATGCTGCTCCTCGGCGGCCTCGCGCTGGTTGCCGTCCGGAAGCGTCGCGCCCAGCTCAGCTGATCTGACGTGCTCGGAAGCCCCGGAGTCCTGCCACCGCAGGGCTCCGGGGCTTCGTCATTGGCGGGCGACGGGAGACCGGCGCCGGAGCAGGAGATCCGCGCGAGCGCAGGAGGAAGCGGCGCCGGGTATCCTGCTGCCGGGCGGATGTCCTGCTGCGGCGGCGCGGGGCCGATCGTGCAGGGCCGGAGACAGACACCGCAGGCACCGCGGGCACGAAAAGACTCCCCGCGCACCCGCCAGAGCCCGGTTACCCTTGCTGCGTTTCCGCCCTGGGGGAGTTGGCCTGGATGGCGCCACGCGGGGAGCCGTCACCTAGTGTACCCGAGCCGCGACCGGGTTGCGTACGCCCCGGTTGAGGCGTTGACTGACGGATCTGGGACCACTGGCCCCAGACCACCGATCGACCGCCGTCCCCACGAACGGACAGCGCACCGACCGGGACCGCATCGAACGAGAGGACTCACATGACCGACGTCGTCATCGCCGGAGGACACGGACAGATCGCCCTGCACCTGCAGCGACTGCTCGCCGAAGCAGGACACTCCCCCGCCGGCATCATCCGCAACCCCGAGCAGGTGGGCGAGCTCCAGGGCATCGGCTCCCGCGCCATCGTCCTCGACCTCGAGCACTCCTCGGCAGCCGAACTCGCCGACGAACTCGCCGGAGCCGACGTCGTCGTGTTCGCGGCGGGAGCCGGCCCGAACAGCGGCGCCGACCGCAAGCTCACCCTCGACCGCGACGGCGCCATCCTCCTCGCCGAGGCGGCCGAGCTCGCCAAGGTCCCGCGCTACGTCATGGTGTCCGCGATGAGCACCGACGACTTCGACCCGGAGTCGGACGACGTGTTCCAGGTCTACCTGCGGGCCAAGTCCGAGGCCGACGCCGACCTCCGCGGGCGCGACCTCGACTGGACGATCGTCCGCCCCGGTGGCCTGACCGACGACGCCCCGACCGGCACGATCACCGCCGCGACGACCACCGACCGCGGCTCGATCCCGCGCGCCGACGTCGCCGCCGTGCTGTTCGCGCTCATCGAGTCGGGCGCGGCGTCCCGCACGCAGTTCGAGGTCATCGGCGGCGAGACCCCGATCCGCGAGGCGCTCGCGGCGCTGTAGGTCCCTGCACCTCGACAGGCTCGGTGAACGGATCCCTGTTCCCGGGCCTGTCGTCGTCTCCGGCAGACCCGGCCTGAAGCCGGTACCCGGTCACTGAGCCTGTCGAAGTGCACACGGGACACCCTGCCCTCCGACAAGCTCAGGGACCGGAGAGGGTTCCACGGACCGTCGAGGGCTCCAGGGACCGCAATGGAGCCGGGCAACGAACACCGGTCACTGAGCCTGTCGAAGTGCACACGGGACACCCCCCTTCGACAAGCTCAGGGACCGGAGAGGGTTCCAGGGACCGTCGAGGGCTCCAGGGACCGGAACCGAGCCGGGCAACGAACACCGGTCACTGAGCCTGTCGAAGTGCACACGGGACACCCTGCCCTTCGACAAGCTCAGGGACCGTGGAGGGTTTCAGGGACCGGAGAGGGTTTCAGGGACCGGAAGACGTCTCACCGACCGGGTACGTGCTCAGTGCTCGGTCCACACAACCGATGCGTGTGCTGGCTCCGAAGAGTTCCCTGACCGGCACCGGCATCGTGTGCGTGCAACCTGGCGCACATATGGAGTTCCTGTGGGCGACACGTCCAGGGGTGTTACCTGTTCGTTATCAGTCTTAGGATCGGGCAACGGGTTCCGGCCCGGACGATGCACGCAGCGCGACGGAGGCCGACGATGGACCAACGCTACGACCCCGCGTTCCAGCGCGGACACACCGACGAGCGCACGCGCCCGAACGCCGCCGACGCCGGCCGCCGCAGCCACCTCGCCTCGCTCGAGGAGATCGCCCCGCAGCTCATCCAGCCACCCAGCGACGGTCGCCCCGTCCGCCCACCGACTGACGACCGGTTCGACGACGGCCCGCGCGCCCGGCCGTCCCGCGGTATGCCCTCGCAGCCCGACCGTCGCATCCACCCGTTCGAAGCTCGGACCGGCGACACCACGGCGGTCGCCGATCAGCCTGGGGCGGCAGGTCCCGAAGCGCAGCAGACCCAGTTCGACCAGGAGCGGTACGACGAGTACCTCGACGCTGCCGACGCCCACCGCGTCCGCGCCGTCGTCTGGGAACGGGTCCTCTGGATCGTCGGTGTCGTCTTCACCCTCGGCGGCGGCGTGGGGCTGTGGCAGTCGTTCACCCTGCTCTACCGCGGGTTCGTCGGCGACAGCGGCCCGACCGACAACTACCTCTGGATGCAGTTCCTCGGAGCACTCGCCCCGACCCTCATCACGATCGGCCTCGCCACCATCGTCGCGCTGCTGTTCAAGCGCATGCTCGACCACGACCGCAGGAGCCGACCATGACCGAGCAGAGCAACACCAGCCGCGCCCCGCGGGACACCGTCGCCGAACTGAAGCCCGCGCTGAACGCCGAGGAGTTCCAGGTCCTGGCCGAGCGCATCCTCGACAACGTCGAGCGCGTCCTCGACGGCAAGCCGTTCGCGGCACGGATGGCGCTCATCGTGATGCTCGCCGAGGGTCACCTGCTCATCGAGGATGTCCCCGGCGTCGGCAAGACGGTCCTCGCGAAGGCCCTCGCCGCGTCCGTCGGCAGCACCGTCCGCCGCATCCAGTTCACGCCCGATCTGCTCCCCTCCGACGTCACCGGCGTCTCGATCTTCAACCAGGTGGACCGCGAGTTCGAGTTCAAGCCCGGCGCGGTGTTCGCCAACATCGTCATCGCGGACGAGATCAACCGCTCCTCGCCGAAGACCCAGTCGGCGCTGCTCGAGTCGATGGAGGAGCGGCAGGTCACGGTCGACGGCGAGACGCACGCCCTCCCGTCGCCGTTCACCGTCGTCGCCACGCAGAACCCGCTCGAGATGGAGGGCACCTACGCCCTGCCCGAGGCCCAGCGCGACCGCTTCATGGCGCGCATCTCGATGGGGTACCCCGACGCTTCCGCGGAGCTCGCGATGCTCCGCCAGCGTGACACGGTCAACCCGCTCGACACCATCGGTCCGGTCGCGTCACGCGGCGACGTCGAGCGCCTCATCGCCTGGGCCCGCGGTGTCTTCGTGTCGCCGATCGTCGAGCAGTACTGCGTCTCGCTCGTGCAGGCGACCCGCGTGCACCCGGAACTCCGACTCGGCGCGAGCCCCCGGGCCACCCTGCAGCTCGTCCGCGCCGCAAAGGTGCTCGCCGCGCTCGACGGTCGCGAGTTCGTCCTGCCCGACGACATCGACCAGCTGCTGGCACCGGTCCTCGCCCACCGACTCATCCCCACCCGCCGCGCGGTGAGCGCCCACGACCGCTCGGGCGTTCAGGCGGTCTCCGAGGTGCTCGTCGAACTGCTGGAGCGGACGCCCGTGCCGCACTCCGGGCGCACCGAGCTGAGGTCCTGATCCGATGGCCCTGCACCGCAACCGTCGGTTCGATTCTGACCCGGCACCGGAGGTCCTGAGCCCATGAAGCGTCGCGTGCCGTTGACGAGACGTGCGGTCGGCGTGCTCATCGCGGCCGGCGTGTGCCTGATCTTCGCGCGCGGGATCGGCTCGCCGGAGTTGCTCGCAGCGGCCGGCCTGCTCGTCGCGCTCGTCGCCGCCAGCTTCGGCGCGGTCTACCTCGAGCGGCCGTCGCTCCGGGTCGACCGCATCACCCGGCCCGACCTCGTCGCGGTCGGCGGGCGGATCTCCGTCGAGGTCACGATCGCCGAGACGAGCGCACTCCCCCACGTCCACACGGAGTGGAAGGACCGCGTGCCGGCCGGACTCGCCGGCAGCGCCGAGGGGACCCTGCCGAGTACCGGCGTCGCGGGCATCGGTTCGCGCCGTCGGACGGCCGAGTACACCGTGACGGCGCTGCGCCGCGGAGAGCACGACCTCGGCCCGCTCGGACTCACCGTGAGCGATCCGTTCGGCCTCGTCGTCCGTCGGCGCGACGTCGGCGGAACGCATGCGGTCGTCGTCCTGCCGGAGGTCGTCGTCCTGCCGGAGATCCCCGCGCTCACCGCCAGCCGCGACGGTTCCACACGCCCGTCATCGCTGCACGTCGGTGCGGGTGAAGACGACATCATCGCGCGCCCCTACCTGCCGGGGGACGCGATCCGCCGACTGCACTGGCGGGCGAGCGCGCACCACGGTGAGCTGATGGTGCGGCAGGAGGAGCAGCGCAACGACCCCGAGACGACCGTCCTCCTCGACACCGCCGCAGCCCACTGGGCCTGGCCCGACGACGATCCGTCGTACCTGCCGGCGTTCGAGCAGGCCGTGTCGCTGGCGGCCTCGATCACCGCCCACCTCGTCGACGCCGACTACCGGGTCAACCTCGTCGGCGCCGGCACCGAGGAGCTTTTCCGCGAGATCGGTGCGAGATCCGCGTCCGGTGGACTGCGGTCCAGCCCCGTCGGCGACATGGGCGACGCGCTCGCCCGCGGCGGGCAGCATCTCGAGGAGGACGACCTCGACGCCGCCCTGCTCGACCTGGCCCTCCTGCGTCCGTCGGTGCAGCCCAACCGGTTCCTCGACCTCTCACCCGTCATCGCGGCACGCCGGTCGCAGCCGGTCATCGCGATCCTCGGCGACGTCGAAGAGGGCGACCTCGGTGAGCTGACCGCGGTCGCGCACCTCTCACCGCTCCCCGTCGCACTCCTCCCGGCCGGCGCTCGGCGTCGGTCCATCGAGCTCCTGGAGTCGGCCGGGTGGCGCTGCCACGTCGGCGAGCGCGGCGCATCGTTCCAGGCGCTGTGGTCCGGCACGAGCGGTCCGGCGACCACCACGCTCGCGCCGTCGACCGGCCGTAGCGATCGAAGCGGCCGGGGCGGACGTCGTGGTGCCGGAGGTGCGCATGTCCGTCGCTGAGGAACGCCGTGCGGCGGCCACGCGGGATGCCGCTGCGCGTCTCCAGGCAGCGCGATCAGGCGTCGGTCCCGGAGCCCGCTCGTCGAACCCCCGACGTCCGTCCCCGGGCGGGACGAGCGGCGGCTCGTGGTCGGGAAGCGCCGGCGGACGCCGCGACGACCCGCGGGACACCGCGAACGTCGGCGACCTGCGTCTGGGCCTCGCCGCCTTCCTCCTCCTCGCGACGGGCGGTCTCGGCTTCGGGCGGGTGCTCGACGCGCTCGACTGGTGGTTCGTCACGAACCTCGTCATCGCGATCGTCCTCGCCACGGCGATCCTCCTCCGGCGCACGAGACTGCCGGCGGTGTTCGTGTGGCTGGGCACCGGCGTCGCATGGCTGCTGACGATCACGCTGTTCTTCGCCAGTGAGACGGCGATCATCGGCATCGTCCCGACCCCGACGACGCTCGGCGCCTTCGAACGGTTGCGCGACGCCGGGTTCCAGACCTTCCACGACGGCTCGGCCCCACTCGACACCGACGCTGGCGTGGTCTTCGTCATGGCCGCGGGCGGTGGCCTCGTCGCGCTGGTGATCGCCTGGCTCGTGCTCGGTCGGCACGCGCCGGTGCTCGCGGCCGTCCTGGTGTTCGCCGTGTACGCCGGGCCGACGGTCGCCGTGTCGTTCCCCCTCGATCCGTGGGTGTTCGCGTTCGTCGCCCTCTCCTTCCTCTGGCTGCTCCGCGAGGACGTGCGACGCCGGGAGCTGCTGCGAGCGCTCGCCTCGGCCCGGGCTGCCGGCGATGGACGCGGCGCCGGCCCGTCGGCGATGACCGGTGTCGGCCGCTTCGGAGGCCTCGGCCCGGCCGTCCTCGTCAGTGCCGTCGCGGTGGTGGTCGCCCTCCTCACGCCGGCCGTACTCCCCGACCTCGCCGTCCGGGACGTGACCGCTGGCGCCCGTGGCAGCGGTCCGTTCGTGAACGGCATCAACCCGCTCATCTCGCTCGGCCAGAGCCTACGGCGCCCCGCGAACACGACCGCGCTCGAGTACACGACCACCGCCGACGAACCGCCGTACCTCAAGGTCACCGACCTCAACGAGTTCACGGGCACCGTCTGGGGACCGGACAACTCGGGCTACAACGACGGCAACACGCTCGACGCCTTCCCCGCGCCGGCCGGGCTCAGCGAGGCGATCCCGGTGGAGACCTTCGAGACGACGGTCACGGTGGACTCGCTGTCGAGTCCCTGGCTGCCGTTGCCGTATCCGACGCAGAAGGTCGACGGCCTCCGCGGTGACTGGCGGTTCGAAGCCGCCGGGCTGACGGCGATGGCGGAGCGTGGATCCACCCGCGGGCAGACGTACACGGCGACGAGCACGGCGATCCTGCCGACCGCACAGCAGATGCGCGACGTCCCGCCGGTCGCCGACCCGGCGTCCGCCGCCCCGTATCTCGAGCTGCCCGACGACCTGCCGCAGATCATCCGTGACACGGCCGCCGACGTCACGGCGACCGCCTCCACCGACTACGACCGCGCGATCGCCCTGCAGCGCTACTTCCGCAGCACCTTCGAGTACTCGGAGTCGGCACCCGTCGAGGAGGGCTTCGACGGCAGCGGAGCCGAGGTCATCGCGACGTTCCTGGAGCGCAAGGCCGGCTACTGCATCCACTTCTCGTCCGCGATGGCCGTGATGTCGCGCGTGCTCGGCATCCCCGCGCGCATCGCCATCGGGTACCTGCCGGGTACGACGATCGACAACACCCCGGCGAACCGCGACACCTACATCGTGACCTCGGACCAATTGCACGCCTGGCCGGAGCTGTACTTCGAGGGCGTGGGCTGGGTGCCGTTCGAGCCGACGGCCAGCCGTGGTGTCGTGACGCAGTTCAGCGATGCGAGTACGGCGACGCCCGGGAGCGGATCGGTGAGTCCCGACAGCCGTCCGGCTCCGACCGCGGCGTCGACGCCCACGCCCACCGCGGACGCGCTCGGCGGACCGACCTCGACCCAGTCCGGCGGGGCGTTCACCGCGGCCCTCGTCCCGCTCGCGATCCTGCTCGGCGTGCTGGTGCTGCTCGCCACCCCGTCGATCGCCCGGGGTCTCCGGCGTGCGGCCGGGCGTCGGCGTGCATTGGCCGAGGGGACCTCGGCGGGCTGGGCCTGGGCGGAGTTCCTCGACACCGCCCGCGACCTGGGCTTCCCCGTGACGTCGGCGGAGTCACCACGCGGGTTCGCATCGCGGCTGCGCGGGCAGTTCCGGATCGAGTCGCCGGCCGTCGACCGGCTCGTGGCGGCGGTCGAGCGGGAGAGCTATGCGCCGAGCACTGGTGGTGCGGCGAGCGCCGGTTCCGTCGACGCAGCGTTGGCTGATGCGAAGGCGGCGCTGCGGTCGGCGAGTCAGCCGCTCGAACGCGCTCTCGCGGCAGTCCTCCCGCGGTCGCTCGTGCTGCGGCGCAACCAACGGGTGGACTGGCGACCGCCTGCCGCGAGCTGACACGAGCGGCGCTCCGTGCCGGTGTCTCCGACCGCGGGCGTTCGTGCTCGGCCGGGCTCGGAGCGCGGCGGCGGGGGCGGGTGGCGCGCGGCGGTCCGGGAACCAGGTATGCTGCTATCTGGCCGTTTTTCACAAACAGCCATGGAGAATTCGCCTAGTGGCCTATGGCGCACGCTTGGAAAGCGTGTTGGGTTAACGCCCTCGGGGGTTCGAATCCCCCATTCTCCGCCAGCTTCATCACGAACGCCCCGCCTCGCGCGGGGCGTTCTGCGTTTCCTGGGTCAACCCAAGTGACGTATTCCCGTGGTGCCAGCGCGGTGCGCTGACGTGAGCGCGGGTCACACGCGTGAACGCGGGTCCCCGGAGGGTCGCGCTCAGGGCTACGACCCGCGCCCACGCCGAACTCGTCGGTTTCGTGCCAGCGCACCGCGCTGGCACCGAGCCCGCACATCTCACGTCAGCGCACCGCGCTGAGCGGGACGATCATTCGAGGGTTGACAGTTAGAACTCGAAGCGTTAGCGTTCTAACCATGGACGACGAGACACCCACCCTCAGCAGCACACTCGAACTGGTCCGCTGGATCGGGTGGGCACAGCGCAAGGCCGGCGAGGACTGGATCCGAGCCCGCGAGCTCAGTCACGAACAGGCCTTCGTCCTCGGCCACCTCGTCCGGCATCCAGGATCGAGCCAACGCGACATCGCCGAGGTGAGCCGGACGAGCGCCGCCAGCGTCTCGAGTCTCCTGCAGGGACTCGAACGTCGAGACCTCGTCGAACGCCGCACGGAGGACGGGAACGCACGCACCAAGCGCGTCTACGCCACCCCGCTCGGCACCGACCTCATCGCCGGGTTCGAGACCGCGATGGCCGAGGCCGACGACATCATCCTCACCCCGTTGGACCAGAGCGAACGCGACACCCTGCACGCTCTGCTCACGAAGCTCACGGCACACCTGCCGCAGCCGACCCGCTGATCACCGCTCGGGGCACCCGAGCACCCTGACCACGCGCCGAGACCACTCGCCGCGTCGCTCACCGACCGCCGAACACCATGGCGACCGCGAACGCCACGACGGCGCTGTCCGTCGCGCCCGAACGCCCGCTGAGCCCGTCCGCTCAGCCCGCGCCGGACGATCACCCCCATCACCGAACCCTCGCCGCGCCGGCGCTCATCGTCGCGCCCGGAACCTGCCCGAAACGGAGCCTGCCATGCACCCCGAACACCACACCGATCCCGCAACCGGAACACCCGTCCCGAGCAGCACCGCACCGTCGACGGCCACCGCACCATCGACCGACGCCGCACCCTCCACCGCAGCCGACACCGTCGGGAGCAACCGCTGGTACCTCGCGACCGCCCCGATCATCCGGGCACTCATCCATCTGTGCGTCCCGATGGCGGCGGCCCTGGTCGTCAGCGCCGTCTACAACCTCATCAACGCGGGCGTCGTCGGCTCGCTGCACGACACCACCCTGCTCGCCGCGATCACCCTCGGAGCCCCGATCCTCGGACTGATCATGGCCATCGGCGACCTGTTCGGCGTCGGCGGCGGCGCGCTCATCTCCAGACTCCTCGGCGCCTCCGAACACGACCCGGCACAGGCCGGGGACATCAAACGGGCCGCCTCCTTCTCCGTCTGGGGCGCGTTCCTGACGGGCGCCGTGCTGGGCGGGATCGGCCTCGTCTTCCTCGGCCCACTCGTGTCACTGCTCGGCGCGGACGCGGTCACCGCCCCGGCGACCTCGGCGTTCATCGGAGTCATGCTCGCGTTCGTCCCCGTCATGGCGACCGCGTTCTGTCTGGAACAGCTCGTCCGGGCCGAAGGCGCCGCCCGTCAAGTGATGATCGCCCTCATCGCGTCGGCCGTGGCGAACCTCGTCCTCGATCTCGTCTTCATCCTCGGGTTCGGCTGGGGCGTCGCCGGTGCGGCACTTGCGATGGGACTCGCGAACCTCGGTGTCCTCGTCTACTTCGTGGCGTGGTTGCAGCGCAACAGCGAGCACGTCAGCCTGGCTCCGCGCTGGTTCACGCTGTCGCCGACGATCCTCAAGCCGGTCCTCGGGGTCGGCGTCAGCACGCTCCTGCAGTCGGGGTTCCTCATCGTCACCGCACTCGTGTTGAACACGCTGGCCGCGGCCTACGGAGACGCCCCACTCGCCGCCATGGGTGTCGCGGTCCGGATCGCCCAGGTGCCCGAGTTCCTGGTCATGGGCGTCACCTTCGGCGTGCTCCCCCTCCTCGCCTACGCGTTCGGCAAGGGCGACGGCGCGCGACTCCGGTCGGCGCTCCGTGCCTCGGCATTCACGGTCGGAGGGATCTCGGTCCTCTTCGCTGGCGTCGTCTTCGTCCTGCGTGAGCCGATCGTCTCCGCGTTCATCGCCGACCCAGCCGTCCTCGGTCTCGGCGTCACGATCCTCGTCGCCCAGCTCACCGCGATGATCGCCAACGGGTTCACCGGGCTCATCACCTCGCTCTTCCAAGCGACCGGGCGAGCACTCGCCGCGGCGGTCATGGCCGTCACCCAGGGCGTGCTGTTCGTCCCGATCGTCCTTCTCGGCAACCTGTGGTTCGGACTCGGTGGCATCGTCTGGTCGCTCACCGTGACGGAGGTCATCGTCTTCCTGGTCGGCGTCCTGCTCTGGCTCGGCTCGCGAGGTGCCATCAGCCGTGGCCTCGCAGCCGGTTCCCCGGAGCGAGCCGACGCCCAACTCGCCGACGCCTGACGGACTGCCAGCGCGGTGCGCTGACGTGAGCGCGGGTCACACGCGTGAGCGCGGGTCTCCGGAGGGCCGCGCCCACGTCGCTGGCCCGCGCTCACGCCGATTGCAGCGATCTCACGTCGGCGCACCGCGCCGGCGCCCACACCACCGCGCTCGGGTCGGCGCACCGCGCTGGCGACACCCCACCGGGCGCGCGGACCGGCCCGAGAGTCTCACCCCGCCGAGGCGTCCAGGGGCATCCGCATCACCGCGTTCTCGATGAGCACCCCGCGACGCTCGACACGCTGCTCGCGGACCACGACGAAGCCGTGGCGCTCGAACACCGGCTGCGCCGTCCGACTCGCCTGCACGGTCACCTCGTGGAGCCCCACCACCCGGGCTTCGTCGAGCACCTGACGGATGAGCGCGGACCCGACGCCGCGTCGCCCGGCGCCCGGATCGACGAACAGCATGTCGAGGTAGCCGGTCTCAAGGTCCAGGTCGGTGAATCCGACCACCGAGTCGTCGAGCTCTGCCACCCACGTCTTCACCGCGGCACGCCGGGCGGCCCAGTCGTCCAGCACGGCGCCCGGTGGGTCGTCGGGCACCCAGGCGGCGAGCTGCTCGGCCGTGTAGTGAGCGGCTGCGGTCACCCGCACCGCGCGTTCGAAGATCGACCTGGTCGCCCGCGCATCGGTGTCGCGGTAGCGGCGGATCCGGGCGTCGTCGAGCACGCGCGTCAGCCTAGCCGGAGCGCCGGGACGCTGCGGGCAAGCGACCTCAGTCCTCGAGGGCCGGAATCTCCGAGAGGTCGGTGTACACGGGGATCCCGCGCTCACGGGCGATCGCGACGTCGGTGTCGGCACCGGACGACTCCCCCGGCAACCGGAGCACGGCGTCGCAGTGCTGGAGCAGCCGCCTCGCCGTCTCGTACATCACGTCGCCGTCGCCCGACGCGGTGTCCATCCCGCGCAGGATCGGCAGCGCGACCCACTCCCCGATCATCGGGACGTGACCGAGCGCGTAGATGGGCGCCGCAGCGGCTTCGAGTCGTTCCAGGTTGCGGGCGATGGCGTCGGGATCACCACCGGTCCCGGAACGGTAGGGGCCGGCGATGAGGATGAGGAGTGGCGTTGTCATGTCCAGCACTGTAGCGTTAACCGTGCACGAACGTGCAACATCACGAAGGAGCACGCATGTTGAGCGCCCAACGACGGTCACACCTGCTCGACCTCCTCGACCGCGACGGCCGGATCGTCGCGAAGGACGCCGCTGCGGCGCTCGGACTCTCGGAGGACTCGATCCGCCGAGACCTCCGCGAACTCGCCGAAGCCGGCCTCTGCGTCCGCGTCTACGGCGGCGCGCTCCCCGTCCCAGCGGCCGACCGCCCGTTCCGGGATCGCCTGTCCCTCGGGACGGCGAGCAAGGAGCGCGTCGCCCGCATCGCCGCCGAGCGGATCCGACCCGGCAGCACCGTCATCATCGACGCCGGCACCACCGCGCTCGCGCTCGCGCGACTCCTCCCGGACGACCCGACCCTCACCGTCATCACCCCGAGCCCGGCGGTCGCACTCGCCGTGGCGGAGCACTCGCCGGCACGCGTCATCATGATCGGCGGCGAACTCGGACGTCACTCGATGGTCGCGGGCGGCGCCCTCGCCGCAGAAGCCATCCGTCACCTGAGTGCCGACGCCTGCTTCCTCGGCGTCACGGGCTTCCATCCCGAACACGGCCTCACCACCGGCGACCTCGATGACGCCGCGACGAAACGCGCCCTCGCCGAGCGCAGCACCGACGTCTACGTGCTCGCGAGCGAGGAGAAGGTCGGGGCCGTCTCCCGGTACCCGGTGCTCGATGTCGGCGAGGTCACCGAGGTCATCGTCGACCCGCAGTCGGACAGACCTGATCCGTCGACGCGGGCCGGGGGTTCAGACGCGCTGGACCGTCAGGACCTCGGGTAGGTCTCGGCGAGGAACGCGGCGTAGCCACCCGGGGTCCGACCACGTCGCCGGCCCGAGGTCTCGACGGGCGCATCCAGCGTCGGCACGACCCGGAGACCCGCCGCCCGCGCTCGCTCGACGAGGTCGACGTCCTCATGCTCGGCCAACTCACGGAAGCCGCCGAGTTCGTCGAGTCGATCGGCCCGGACACCCAGATTGGCCCCGTGCACGTTGCCCGGCAGATGTCCGGGCGGGTGGGTCTCCATCCAGCGCTCGATGTCGCGCTCGGAGAAGTCCGTGAAGTCGGGACGGACGGTCCCCAGGAGGACGTCGACACCGTCGTCGAAGGCATCGGCGTGCACGGAGAACCAGTCCTCCGGAACGCGCGAGTCGGCGTCGGTGTTGGCGATCCACCGTTCGGAGACGTCGACAGCGCCTGATCGCACAGCGGCCGCGACACCCGCCCGCCGGGCCGCCCCGACACTGCGCTCGTCGATGACGACGGTGACCGCCTCCTCGGGATCGAAGCCCGCCAACCGCTCACGGACGATCCGCGCCGTGTCGTCGCGGCAGTCGTCGAGCACCACGACGATCCCCACCTGCAGCTCGGGACGGAGACGCAGCACGGCGGCACGCGCGACGAGCAGCGCGTCGAGGCATGCCCCGATCAGTTCCTCCTCGTCGTGCGCGGGCACGACGGCATCGATCCGTCGCAGCATCAGCCCGTCAGACCGTCCACCGCGGCGACGCTCGCCTCGTCGGCGGGCACGAGGACGTCGAGCAGGAAGTCGTCCTCGACGTGCTGGATCGACCGACGTCCGGGCCAGCGCTCGAGCAAGCGGCGATGGACGAACTCGGCGGAGGTCGTGGCGTGGTCGTCGGGGTGCCGCCAGTGACACGCGACGATGCTCCCGCCAGGCGTCAGCGAGCCGAGGAGGTGGTCGATGACCCGGTCGAGGTCGGTCGCCGACAGATAGTAGCCGACCTCCGACATCACCACGAGGTCGAAGGTGCCACTCGGCCAGTCGTCCGGGAGCGTGCCCCGTTCGAACCGGGCGGCGGGCACCCGTCGGCGGGCGATCTCGAGGGGTGCTTCGGCGATGTCGACACCGAGCACGTCGTCGCTGCGGTCCGCGAGCCGCTCCGTGAGCACGCCCGTCGCGCAGCCGAGTTCGAGGACCGAGCCGTAGCGCTGGCGCGGCAGGGCGGCGAGGAGGACCCGACGTTTGCGCTCCTCGTACCAGGAGCCGAAGTCCCAGCCGTCGGGGTGGTCGCGGTAGTGGTCCTCGAACGACTCCTTCGACCGCGAGGTCGTATCGGCCGACACGGCGTCCGTGGCGGTGTCGGTTT
Organism: Plantibacter sp. M259; assembly: GCF_006065115.1. NCBI lineage: Bacteria > Bacillati > Actinomycetota > Actinomycetes > Micrococcales > Microbacteriaceae > Plantibacter > Plantibacter sp. M259. The sequence continues at coordinate 965,625 of NZ_CP040750.1, forward strand.
CGGTGTCAGAGTCCGCCGCCGCACCTGCCTCCGTGTCGGATCCCGGCGCGAGGTCCAGCGCACGCCCGTTCGGGAACAGCACCTCGAACCGCCGTGCGTAATGCTGCAGGTGGTGATGGTCGACGATCGCCTCGTCGCCCGGTGCGTCCGAGAGCGGCTCCGTCTGCGAGGGGTAGGCGTCCATCGCGGCGATCTTCGCCCCGTGCGCCGCCGCGTCGAGCGGGACGATCCGCGCCTCGGCCCAGGGCAGGGTCGCGTCGTCGGTGTCGGCCCAGTGCCAGAGCCAGATGGGGAACTCCACGAGCGCGAGGTCGAGCTCGGTCGCGAGGGCCGTGGCGAGTTCGCCCGCGATCCGATGGTCGCGGTGACCGTCGCCGCGCCAGGGGGCGACGATGAGCGGTCGCGATCCGGCGGTGGCGACGGCTGCTCGCAGTCGCTCCGCGATGCCCGCGCGTTCGGCGTCGAGGCCGCCGTCCGGGATGTGCAGGACGTCGTACCCGACCGTCGGGTGCAGACGACCGACCGCGTCGACGAACTCCGCTTCCCGGCGCGGGGCGAGTTCCTCGGGGGTGGTGGTCGGCGAGTCAGGGTGCGATCCCTCGCCGAGGGTCACGAGGAGGACCTCGACCGGGATCCCGGCTGCTGCGGCTGCCGCGATCAACCCGCCGGCTCCGAGCGACTCGTCGTCGGGGTGCGGCGACAGGACGACGACGCCCGTGGCGTGTCGCCAGCCGTCCCAGGCGGGCAGGTCGAGATCGTGCAAGCGGGTCGCCCAGGCGGCTGCCGACGTGCCGGGGTCGCGGTGGTCGAACGCGGGCATCAGTCGGCCTCCACCAGCATGCGGCCGTAGCGCGCGAGGTCGCGGTCGCCGTGGTCCTGCTGGACGTAGAGCTCGAGGTCGGACATCCGGGCGAGGTAGGCGGGTTCGGAGGTGAGCGGGCCGGGGCCGAGTGCTCCGAGCACCCCGGCGCGGATGGCGTCGACCCGACCGCGGACCGTCGACCGCACACGCTGGGCGAGGCGCGGTCCGGCCGCGTCGTCGGCGTGACCGTGCTCGATGGCCTGAGCCGCGTCGGCGATCGCCTGCTCGGCGATCGAGAGGTCGATGGCCGCGGCGCCGAGCGTGCGGAGGAGGAGGTCGGCGTCGGGTCGGGTGCGTGCCGCGGCGAGCAGGCGGTCGACGAGCGTGACCGCGCCGCCCCACCAGCAGGCGGCGACGCCGATCCCGCCCCAGGAGAAGCCGGGGCGTCGCAGGTACCACCCGTCGTCGCCGACCGGAGAGGCGGGGACCCCGTCGAAGCCGACCGGGCCACTCGGGACGAGCGGCAGTCCGCGGGCAAGCCATGCAGTGTCGTCGGTCGTGACCCCGGGGTCGGTGAGTGCGACGGCGAACAACCGCCGCTCCCCCGGCGCGGTGTGGGCGGTGACGAGGGCGTCGCTCAGGTGGGAGGCGAGGGAGCACCACGGCTTGGTGCCCGACAGCTGCCAGGCGTCGTCGACCAGCGTCGCGTTGAGCCGCAGCCCGGGTGCTTCGGCCGCGAACACACCCCAGGTGGAGACGGCCGGCGGTTCGAGGTCGGCCTGATGCAGGATGGCCAGTGCATCGAGGTGCGGTTCGACGACGCGTGCGAGCGTGACGTCGACCGCGGCGATCGCGCCGAGTCCTGCGAAGACGCGCCCGGCGGTGTGCTGTTGGAGTGGACCGACGAGTCGGGTGGCCGTCGAGGTGAAGGCCAGGCGCGACTCGATGCTCGCCAACGATCCTGTCGCCGCGTCGTGCAGAGCGTCGAGGTCGAGGGCGGTGACGCTGGTGGGCCAGGCGGTCGACTGCAGACGGATCATGCGATCCGTGTCTGGTGTCGGGGTTCCATCGGTGCGCGCATGCGACCTCCTCGCGTCGTGGAGGTCCCAGTCTCGCACCGCCACGCGCCGCCGCCCGCCCCTGGACCGCAACCATCGACCCTGGTAGTGCGCCAGCGCGGTGCGCTGACGCGGGCGCGGGTCATCGACGTGGGTGCGGGTCTCCGGAGGGGCGCGCTCGGTCGCCCGACCCGCGCTCACGCCGGTTCCCTCGGGTTCGCGTCAGCGCACCGCGCTGGCACCGGCTTCCGGCACCTCAGCCCAGCGCACCGCGCCGGCACCCCGCTCGGGCGAGGGACCGGGCAGCGGCTCAGTCGCGGAAGAGGGCGCTGTACGCGTTGATCGCCGGCTGCCCACCGAGGTGCGCGTAGAGGACGTTGCTGGACGCCGGGATGTCACCGCTCGTCACGAGGTCGATGAGCCCCGCCATCGACTTGCCTTCGTACACCGGGTCGATGATGACGCCCTCGAGCCGACCGGTCAGGCGGATCGCCTCCATCGTCGACTCGACCGGGATCCCGTAGAGGTCACCGGCCCACCCCTCCAACACCGTGATCTCGTCGTCGCGGAGCTCGCGTTCGAGGCCGATGAGCTCCGCCGTGTTGCGGGCGATACGTGCGACCTGGTCGCGGGTCTCCTGGATCTTCGCCGACGCGTCGATGCCGATCACCCGGCGCGGTCGGTCCTGCCCGGCGAACCCGGCGATCATGCCGGCATGCGTGGACCCGGTGACACTGCAGACGACGATCGTGTCGAAGAACACCCCGAGTTCACGCTCCTGCTGCTCAACCTCCGCGGCCCAGTTCGCGAAGCCGAGACCACCGAGCCGGTGGTCCGACGCCCCGGCCGGGATCGCGTACGGGGTGCCGCCGCGTTCGCGCACGTCGTCGAGGGCGCGCTCCCAGCTCGACTTGAAGCCGATGCCGAAGCCCGCGGGATCGAGACGGACCTCGGCCCCCATGATCCGCGACAGCATGATGTTGCCGACCCGGTCGTTCACGGAGTCGGGCCAGTCCACCCAGTTCTCCTGCACGAGCACGGCCTGCATCCCGAGCTTCGCCGCGACCGCCGCGACCTGACGCGTGTGGTTGGACTGGTAGCCGCCGATCGACACGAGCGTGTCGGCACCCTGCGCGATCGCGTCGGGGATGAGGTACTCCAGCTTGCGGGTCTTGTTGCCGCCGTAGGCGAGACCGCTGTTGACGTCCTCGCGCTTGGCCCAGATCGTCGCGCCACCGAGGTGGGCGGTGAGGCGGTTGAGTTCATGGACGGGACTCGGTCCGAAGGTGAGCGGGTAGCGGGGGAAGTCGCTGAGGGACATGTGGTGGCTCCTGGGTCTCGGTGGTGCGGCTGCGTGGTGGCGATCGGTGGGGCGGGCCCCTCGACGAGCTCGGGGACCGGGTCGGGTGGCTGGCGCTGCTCAGTCGTCCTCGAGGTGGGCGAGGACGAGGTCGGCGAGGGTCGTCCAGTTGCCCCGGACGAGCGCGGCCGCCGCATCGACGTCCCTCTCCGCACAGCGCTCGATGACGGCGTCGTGCTGCGCGATCGACCCGCGCGCGGCGACCGAGGAGAACCGCAACCGTTCGATCCGGCGCAGCAGCGGGGTGACCGCCTCGAGCGCATCACGGATGAACGGGTTCCCGGCGACGTCCACGGCCACGGCATGGAAGGCGTCGTCCGCTGCGAGCGCCGCGTCGGCGTCGTCGCGTTGGAGCGCGGCTGCGAAGTCGCGGTTCGCCGCGCGCATGCGATCGAGGTCGGCCGCACTCAGGTGCGGTACCGCCTCGCGGACGGCGAGTTCGTGCATGGCGGCGGCGACCGCCTGTGCCTGCAACGTCGCCCGGCTGTCGAGCGGGGCGACGACGGTCGACCGTCCGGGTTTCGCGATGACGAGCCCACTTCGGGCGAGGCGCAGGACGGCCTCACGGATCGGCGTTCGGCTGACGCCGAGCCAGCGTTCGAGTTCGGTGTCGACGAGCTTTTCACCCGGGTTGAAGGTCCCGTCGACGATCGCGTTGCGGAGCGACTGGTAGACATCGTCACGGAGGAGCGCTCGGCGATGCGGGTTGGCTTCAGCGGGAGCGGGCATGCAATATATTGCACATCGCAGAACCGAAAAGTCAAGCGCACCGGCGCAGCCGGGCGGACCACGTCGAAGAGTGGGGCATTCGTCCTACTTGTCCCCCAGATGGCGGATTGTCCACCCACTGAAAGCAGGCCACGATGATCTGCGGGGTGAGTGCGTGGTGCAACGGGGTGATGAACCGGTGACGGTCAGACCGCATCCGCGCGTGCTCTGGAGCGCCGTCCTGAGCGCCGCCATCGTCGTCCTCCCCGTGTGGGGCGTCTCGCTCTGGCTCGTCGGCCCGAGCCCGAGTGTCGAACGCACGTGGGTCATCACGCTCGGCATCGTCGGCATGGTCGTCCTGCTCGGCGTCGCGGCCCTGTCTCGACGCCAACGCATCGTCGTGTGTCGTGACGGGTTCATCGAGCAGCCCATCGTCGGGCGTCAGCGGTTCGTTCCGCGCGAGGCGATCGGGCGCAGCCTGCTCTTCGAGTTCCGGGGTCGGGGCTTGTCCGCGAGCTCGCAATTCTTCGTCTGCGATTCGGAGAACCGCCCGCTCCTGCGCATGCGGAGCAACCGGTGGAGCACGGACAGCATCGCGGCCGTCGTCGCCGCCTACGACGGCCCGGTGGAGCGACCTCGCCAGCCGGTCTCACTCGACGACCTCCGCGAAGACCACCCCGACCTGCTCACCCCGCTCGAGCGGCTGCGCTGGGCACGCGCCGAGCTGCTCTAGCTGCACTGATCTCGCTGAGACGTCCTGCCCCGGCTACCGCGACGGAGCGCGAGAGCGTCGTCGCACCACGCTGCATCCGGCTCGGGTGGGATGCAGCTCGAGTCAGAGCGTCTTCGCGTACCAGTGGGCCCCGGGATCGCCGTCGACCCGGGTGAAGCCCGTCCGCTGGTAGAACTGCTGCGCCCCGGTGTTCGAGACGCCGACGCCGAGGTGCACACCCGGGACGCCGCGCTCCGCGAGGAGCTCGCAGAACGCGTCGATGAGCCGTCTGCCGAGGCCCATCCCCTGCGTCTCCGGCAGCAGGTCGATGTGCAGGTGCGCCGGATACTGCGCGAGGAGCTCCGGGGCCAGCCCGCCGCGATCGGTCGCGGATCGGACGATGCCGCGTTCGCTCTCGGAGGCGACACCCGAGGCCGCGGCAGCCGCGTACTTCGCCTCGACGGTCGGCCACCAGCGCTCGACGAACCAACGGTCGAAGGCGGTCGTGTCCGCGGTGCCCAGGATGTAGCCGATCGGGCCGGCACCGGCGTCCACGAGGAGCGCCAACTCGGGCCCGTGCTCGACGTAGGGCAAGGCGTAGATGTCGGGGAGGAGGTCGTCCGTGCTGAACTGCCCGGTCGCGTCCGCGCCCGAGTCGCCCGTCCGGGTGCAGATCATCGCCACGGCGGCGCGGTCGGACGGTCGGTACGCGCGGATGTCGGTCACCGCGCCAGCCTAACCGGCGGGGCACCCCGACGGACCGGTTCGCCGTCGGTCGGTCGCCTGCTCCCCCTCCCGGTCCTTGAGTTCCCACCCTCCCGGTCCCTGAGCTCCAGCCTCCCCGGTCCCTGAGCCTGTCGAAGGGCGGTGTTCGCCCATGCACCGGCCCGCCACCGCGACCGGTCCCTGAGCTCCCACCCTCCCGGTCCTTGAGCCTGTCGAAGGGCGGTGTCCACCCGTGTGCCCTTCGACAAGCTCAGGGACCGATCGAGGTGCGGCCCAGGGATCGAGGTGCGGCCCAAAATCCGACCGAGGGGGCGATCAAGGTGCGGCCCAAGGATCGAGGGGCGACCCAGGGGCCGATCGAGGGGCGACCCAGGGTCCGACCGAGGGGGCGATCAAGGCGCGACCCAGGGACCGCCCGAGGCACGACCCACGCCCCGGTCCCACCGGGTTGCCTAGGCTGAGTCCCGTGACATGGCGACCAGGAGGCATCGACGCGGCCGTCGAGCAGTGGCGGCTCGTGCCCGATGGCGAGCTCATCGTGACGCCGTCGAGCCGACTGCTCCCCGTGACGCACGAGGGGCGACCGGCGATGCTCAAGGTGCCACTCGTCGAGGAGGAGGCGCTCGGCGGGCGGCTGCTCGCGGCGTGGGCCGGTGCCGGGTGTGCGGCGGTGTTCGCGAGCGATGACCACGCGATCGTCCTGGAACGCGCGACGGGCGGCCGTGGTCTCTCCTCGCTGACCCGCGCCGGTGACGACCTCGGAGCCGTCGCGATCCTGTGCTCGGTGCTCGACACCCTGCACGCGGCGATCCCGGCACCGGTGCCGATCGGCGCCGACGGTGTCATCGCCGAACTCCCCACGCTCCGCCGGTGGTTCCGCGAGCTGCTCGCCGACGATGCCTCCGCCCTGGGCGCCCTCCTCGGCGATCCGGCGAGCGCCGCCTTCCTCGAGCGTGGGCGGGAGCTCGCCGGTCGACTGCTCGACACCACGACGCCTACCGACGTCGTCGTGCTCCACGGGGACCTCCATCACATGAACGTGCTCGAGTTCGCAGCCGGCGATTGGCGGGCGATCGACCCCAAGGGCATCGTCGGCCACCGCGCCTTCGACGCCACCGCGCTGTTCAGCAACCCCGATCCAGCGACGGCGCGGAACCCGCGGCTGTTCGCCGAGCGGGTGGGGCTGGTGAGTCGATCACTGGGCCTGTCGCGAACCATTCTCCTCGAGTGGGTGGTCGCGCGCTCCGCGCTGTCCGCCGTGTGGTCGCTGCAGGACGGGCTGCTCGACGACGCCCGGGCCACCATCGAGCTCGGACGCCTCGCCGAAGACGGCCTGCGGTAGGTCCGCGCCCTTCGACAAGCTCAGGGACCGGGAGACCGCTCAGGGAACGGGGGAACCTTCTGGGACCGGGACTCCACTCCGGGAACGGGGACCCGCCCAGGGGAACGGGACACCGCTCGGGGTAACGGACACCGCTCGGGTAACGCAGCAGCTCAGCGGCGGCGACGCGTGCCGAAGATGCCCTCGACGACGCCGGTGAGGATCGACCGCGTCGCCTTCGACCCGAGGATCTCTTCGAGCGGACTCTTCGACGACGTCGACGACGACCGCGTCGACGTCCGGCGGGTCGTGCCGGCGGTCTTCCGGAGCAACCGTTCGTACTCGGCGTCGGCCTTCTTCTGCGCCGCGGCCTGCGCCTTGTCGGCGGCGGCCTGCTGCTTCGCGAGTTCCGCCGCGATGCGCTGCCGCTCGAGTTCGGCCTCGGCGGCGAGCGCGGCCTGGTTCGCCTCCTCGAGCTTCGCCGTCAGGATCTCCCTCGCCGACTCACGGTCGACCGGCGTCCCGTACCGCGCGAGCAAGGGTGAGGCAGCGATCGCCGCGTCGATCGCGGTGTCGGAACTGGGCGACATGAGTCCCTGCGGCGCCCGCAGTCTCGTCCACGCGACCGGCGACGGCGCACCCTTCTCGTTCATCACGGTGACGACCGCCTCACCGGTGCCGAGGGAGGTGAGGACCTCGCCGAGCTCGTAACCGGAGGTCGGGTAGGTCGACACGGTCGCTTTGAGTGCTTTCGCGTCGTCCGGGGTGAAGGCGCGGAGGGCGTGCTGCACGCGCGAACCAAGCTGCGCGAGCACCTCCCCCGGGACGTCCTTCGGTGTCTGTGTGACGAAGAAGATGCCGACGCCCTTCGACCGGATGAGCCGGACCGTCTGCGTGATCTGCGCGAGGAAGTCCTTCGACGCGTCGCGGAACAGCAGGTGCGCCTCGTCGAAGAAGAACACGAGCTTCGGCTTCTCGGGGTCACCCACCTCGGGGAGGGTGTTGAAGAGGTCGGCGAGCAACCACATGAGGAACGTCGAGTAGAGGGCCGGCTGGTTCTGGACGCCCGGCACCTCGAGGAGGCTGACGATGCCCTTCCCGCTCGGGTCGAGGCGGATGAAGTCGGCGGTGTCGATCTCGGGTTCACCGAAGAAGACGTCGGCGCCCTGGTCGGCGAAGGTGATGAGCTCTCGCAGGATCACCCCGACGGTGGCGCCCGACAGCCCGCCGAGCTCCTGCAGCTCGCCCTTGCCGTCGTCGCTCGCGAGGTAGGTGAGGACCGCGCGCAGGTCGCTCAGGTCGAGGAGCGGCAGGCCCGCCTTGTCGGCGTAGTGGAAGACGAGACCGAGGCTGGACTCCTGCGTGGCGTTGAGGCCGAGGACCTTGCTCAGCAGCAGCGGGCCGAAGGCGGCGATGGTGGCGCGGATCGGGACGCCCTTGCCGACGCCGCCGAGCGCGAAGTACTCCGTCGGAGTGGCGGCGGGCGTCCAGTCCTGGCCGATGCCGCGGGTGCGGTCGAGGAGCTTCTCGTTCGACTCCCCCGGGGTCGCGATGCCCGAGAGGTCACCCTTGATGTCTGCGGCGAACACGGGGACGCCGGCGGCCGAGAGCTGCTCGACGAGGCCTTGGAGCGTGCGGGTCTTCCCGGTTCCGGTGGCGCCGGCGACGAGGCCGTGCCGATTCATGACGCTGAGCGGGATGCGGACCTGCACCCCGGGCAGCGGTTCCCCGTTGACCAGGGCCCCCATCTCGAGCGCCGGGCCGTGCACGAGGTAGCCGTCGCGGATCTTCAGCACGTCGTCGAGGCCGAGCGGGCCCGGGCCGATGGTGTCGGCGCTGAGGTCGTCGGTGCCGGTGGCGGTGCTGCTGGGTTCGGCACCGACCGCGTCGTCGGTTGAAACGTCCGCCGGGGTGTCGGATGGGGCCTCGGCGGTCGGCGCGTCACTCGCGGAACCGGGGCCCGCCGGCTCGACCGGTGACGCCGACGCCGTTACCCCGCCCGACGCGGTGATCCCGGCCCCGGCGAGCGCCGCTGCCGCCTCGGCCGCCTTCACCTTCGCTGCGGCGAGCGCCGCCTGCGCCTGGGCGGCTTCGAGCTCGGCCTGCGCGTGGGCGGCGGCAGCCTGGAGTGCGGCGATCTGCGGGTCGGATGCTGCATCACTGGGCGTCATGTGCCGAGCCTAGCGACGCGTTCCCCACGGGTCGAGGGGTCGCGCGAGGGCTGGACGGCTGCTCCGATCACCACTGTTCGCGGGTGCGCTCCTGGTCGACGACGGCACGCAGGTCGGACAGTCGTCGCAGCCCGGCCAGCGGTTGCGCCATGCGGGTGTTGTGCCGGATGCGCGGTTCGACGCGGTCGAGGAAGGCCCAGTATCCGGCGGTGAAGGGGCAGGCGTCCTCGCCCAGCCGCACCTTGGGATTGAAGACGCACCCACCGCAGTAGTCGGACATCTTGTCGATGTACGCGCCACCCGAGGCGTAGGGCTTCGTCGCGACGATGCCGCCGTCCGCGTGCTGCGACATGCCGATGACGTTCGCGGGCATCACCCAGGGGGTGCCGTCGACGAACATGTCGATGAACCAGTCGTTGAGCGCGACAGGGTCGTACCCGTGCTGCAGGGCCCAGTTGCCGAGCACCATGAGCCGTTGGATGTGATGCGCCCAACCGTGGCGACGCATCCCGTCGATCGTCTCGCGGAGACAATTGGACTGGATGGCGGCGGCGTCGAGTTCGCGGAACTGGCGCGGGAGCGGCTCGTGTGCTCCGAGGGCGTTGTGACTCGTCCGGTACGGCTCGCCGAGGTGCCAGTAGAGATGCCAGACGTAGTCGCGCCAGCCGATGATCTGGCGGGTGAAGCCCTCGACGCTCGACAGCGGTGCACGACCGGCGTGGTACTCGGCGACCACGGTGTCGACGGCGTCGCGCGGGTCGAGCAGGCCGAGGTTGAGTGGTGCGCTCAGCAGGGAGTGCGCCATCGTCCAGTCGCCGCCGAGCATGGCGTCCTCGAACGGGCCGAAGTCGCCGAGCCTGGTCTCGATGAAGTCCGCGAGCGCCGCCTCCGCCTCGGCCGCTGTCACCGCGAAGCGCCGCGGCCCGTCGTCGCCGACCAGCTGGACCAGTCCATCGCGCTGCCACCGGTCGAGGTCCTCCCGGACCTCCGCGTCGATGGCGTCCTCCTCGGGCCAGAGCGGCTCGGGCAGACCGAGCCGGGCGGCTCCCTTCGGCGGCGGGTTCCGGTTGTCGTGGTCGTAGTTCCAGCGGCCGCCTTCCGGCTGGTCGCCGCGCATGAGGATCCCGGTCCGCTCCCGCACCGTGCGGTAGAAGTCCTCCAGGAGGAGCCGTTTGCCGTCCCGCGTCGACGCCCAGGCCGCGAAGTCGGGCTCCGAGGTCACGAAGCCGCGGCTCGGGAGCACCCGGAGGCCGCGCTCGCGGACGAAGCGCCGAGCCGTCCACGAGGGTGGATCGATCACCTCGAGGTCGGCGCCGGCCTCGACGACCTCCTCGTAGCGGTCGACCTGGTGGAACTCCGCCCGGTCGCCGAGTTCCGCAGCACGATGTCGGATGGCCGAGAGGAAGAGGTGCGCCTTCGCGCGGTGCATCGGTCGCTTGGTGAACGTGGACTTCGATTCGATGAGCAGGATCGGTCCGCCGTCGTCGAACGCCGGGCCGAGCTGGCCGGTGAGGATCCACCGCCGCCGAGGGGTCGCGTCATCGGGGTGCTCGGCGGCGCGCCGACCGGTGGTGTCCATCGCCTCAGCGTACGTGGGGCGACGGACACCACCGGGGGCTTGCTCAGCCTGCTCCGATGCTGCTGGGTTCGGTTCTGCGGTGCTCTGCTCGACTCACCGCCCTCAGAGCGTTGCGGCGAACGGGTCCCAGTCCTCCGCGACGAGCGGGACCGGCGCGACCCGGCTCGCCACATCGACCGTCTGGCCGGACACCACGGACTCGTCGATCGAGACGAGCGTGTCGAGCACGTGGTAGCCGAGGGCACCCGAGGCGAGCGGCGTGCCGCCGGAACGGATCGCCCGGGCGAGGTCGAGGACCCCGGTCCCGCGGCCGGCGAGGACACCCTCGGTCGGCACGACCTCCCACTCCGGGTCCTGCTGCATCCGCTCGATGGGCGCCGCGCGGGTGATCCGCACCTCGCCCGTGAACATGTTCGGGTCGGGGATCACGAGGGTCCCCTCGGTGCCGGTGATCTCGACGACGCCCATCTTCGCGAGCGGCGACTCGAAGCTGAAGACGCTCTGGCTCACACCGCCGTCCACGAAGCGGGCGATGGCGCTGACGTGCGTCGGCACCTCGACGGCGAACTCCGTGCCGACGCGGTCGCCCTGCTGGATCGTCCGCGTCGCACGTCCACGGGAGCCGGCCGCCGACACCGAGGCGACCGAACCGAACACCTGCACGAGCGTCGTCAGGTAGTACGGCCCCATGTCGAACAGCGGCCCGCCGCCCTTCGCGAACAGGAACTCCGGATTCGGGTGGAAGATGTCCGGCCCGGCGTACTGCATGACGGTCTGGGCGGTGAGCGGCTGACCGATGTCACCGCGGGCGATGGCACGACGCGCGGACTGGACGCCCGGGCCGAGGACGGTGTCCGGCGCGATGCCGACGAGGAGTCCTGCGGCGTCGGCCTGTTCGAGGAGCGCGAGCCCGCTCGCACGGTCGACGCTGATCGGCTTCTCCGTCCATACGTGCTTCCCGGCGGCGAGCACCTGCGACGCGACCTGCGCGTGGACGGCGGGGATCGTGAGGTTCACGACGAGCTCGACGTCCGGGTGTGCGAGGACGTCGTCGGCGGTCCCCCACTCGCCGACGCCCCACTTCTCGGCCTGAGCCTTCGCGCGGTCGACGTCGAGGTCGCCGAGGATCACGACGCGGACGTCGGGGAACGCGGTGAGGTGCTCGAGGTAGGTGTCGCTGATCATGCCGGTGCCGATGAACCCGACGCCGACCGGGCCGCTGCCCTGCGGTGCGCGCGCCGTCGTGCCCTGCGCTGCCGCGGGCATCAGCGGACCACCGCTTCGGTCGAGACGAGCTGCTCGGCGACGAGCGCGTCGACGCTCGCCTGGACACCGTCGAAGATGTCGCCGGCGCCGTAGTGGTCGAACTCGATGATGGCGAACCGTGCCGAGGGCGCTGCGGCGAGCGACTCGCGCAGCGGGACCTCACCCTGCCCGAACGGTCGCTGGTCGAGACTCGTCGGCACGAAGGGTGCGGCGCCCGGTGCGAACGGGTCGGCGGGCAGCAGGCCGTCCTTGACGTGGAGCGCCTGGACGCGGTCGCCGAGGCGGCCGAGCAGCGCGGGGACGTCCTGACCGGCGGTCGCCGCCCAGAACAGGTCGACCTCGAGGGCGACGTCGTCACGCAGCTGGTCGGCGAAGACCTCGAATGCGCTGCGTCCGCCGAACGATGCGACGAACTCCTGGGAGTGGTTGTGGTACCCGACGCGGAGACCGTGGTCGGCTGCGCGCTCCGCTGCGGCGTTCAAGCGGGCGGCCGTGTCGGCGACGGCAGCTTGGTCGAGCCAGCGGTCGGGGCTCACGAAGGAGTCGATGACGATCTCGAGGCCGAGTGTGGTGGCGGCGGCGAAGACGTCCTCCTGCGAGGCGACCGGCATGACCTGGTCGCCGAAGCGGATCTCGTCGGAGAGGAGCGTGGCGTGCCCGGTGCGGGCGGCGAGCCCGTGGCGGTCGAACGCCTCGCGGAGCGCGGGCGCACGGGAGACGAAGTCGAAGGCCTCGACCTCGCGCAGGCCCATGCCGGCGAGCCGGGCGAGGGCGTCGTCGAGTCCCTGGTCGAGGTGCTCCTTGATGCTGTAGAGCTGCACGGAGAGCGCTGGTGCGGTCATGGTGTTGCCGTCCGTTCTGACGCCGTCCTTGGCGTCGCTGGGTGATGGAGTGGAGTCGGTGATCGGGGTGCGGGAGGCGTGACCGGGGTCACCCACGGGTCGCGATGGATCCGGTGATCGTCCCGTCGGCGTTCCGGGTCATGCGGTGTCGGACCGGCAGGATCGTCAGGGCGCCGAGCACGGCGATCACCCCGGCGCCCCAGAACAGGGCCGTGTAGTTGTTGCCCACCGCGCCGAGTCCGAGGAGGAACGCGCCCACCGCGCCGGCGAGCGACTGCGGCAGGGCGTTCGCGATGTTGAGGACACCGAGGTCCTTCGCCGCGTCGTCGGGGTTCGGCAGGACGTCCACGACGAGGGCGGTGTCGACTGCGACGTACACGCCGTACGCCGCTCCCATGATCGCCTCGACGACGTAGAACATCGGCACGGTCGTGGTGTGGGCGAGCAGGACGAGTCCCACCGCGAAGACCACCGTCGACCCGATGACGAACACCTTGCGGTTGAGCATCCGGTCCGACAGCCATCCGCCGAGCTTCGCGGTGATGACGAGCGCGATCGTGTAGATCAGCACACCCATGGTCAGGGTGTCGACGGCGCCCTGCTGCGAGAGCCCGACCTCCTCCTGCAGGAAGAACAGGCGGAACGCGACGAAGAGGAACGAGGCGAGCGTCAGCAGGAACCGTGAGAGCCAGACCCAGCCGAAGTCCGGGTGCTTGAGCGGGTTCACCCAGAAGGTGAAGAGCAGGCCCCTCCATCCGCCGACGTCCGGACGGGTGGTGATCGCGCGGTCGGGCAGGACGAAGCAGTAGAGCCACACGGTGATGAGCGCGAAGACGGCGGGTGCGACGAAGAGCAGCAGCATGTCGGTGACGAACCAGCTGGCCACGAAGGCCGCCGCGAGGATGCCGACGTTCTGCATCACGCCGACGTTCGCGGAGACGCTTCCCCGCTGTTCCGGCGGGACCTGGTCGGCGATCGTCGCGAGGAGCGGGCCGAGGATGGCGTTGCCGGTCAGTTGGGCGAGGCACCACCCGGCGATGAGGACCGGGACGTTCGGCGCGAGGGCGACGATGGTGAGCGAGGCGACGAAGCCGATGGCACCGAGGAACATCCACGGGCGGCGACGACCGAAGCGCGAGAGCGTGATGTCGGACAAGCGGCCGATCACCGGGTTCGCGACGAGGGCGAACAGGGCCGCGATGGAGAGGACGTTGCCGTTGACGACCGCCGCCTGGTCACCCGGGACGAGCTGCTGCGTCTTGAGGGCCAAGCTCACGGTGACCGGGGCGAGCAGGGCGACGAACAGACCGAACTGGGCGAGCGCCATGGTGGTGACGACCCGTTTCGACGCCCGTTCCGTGGGCCCTGACGGGCCGGTGACGAGGCTGACGTAGGGGCCGCTCGAGGCACGTTGGCCGGTGGGTTTGGGGCGGCGGGGTGGGTTGGACATCCGAGTTCCTCTCAACGCTGAGCTGCGGACCGGCTCTGGCCCGCGGGTGGTGCTGTCCTGGCAGGTTCGGGAAACCGATCACTGCACGGCTTTGAGTATATGCGCGAAACCCGAGTGGTCAATAGGTTTTCACGAAACCTGTCGATGTGGGCTGCTGCCAGCGCGGTGCGCTGACGCGAGCGCGGCCCAGCCGCGTGAGCGCGGGTCTCCGGAGGGTCGCGCTCACGCGCCCGGGGCGCGCCCACGCCGATTCCCCGGCGCTCGGGTCAGCGCACCGCGCCGGACCCCACAGACCCGCGCTCGGGTCAGCGCACCGCGCCGGCGTCGTCGCCGACGAGGAGAGCCCAGGCGCGCTCGAGGTCACCGGCCATGTCGACGGAGGGGTCGAGCGTCCACTGCACCTGTAGGCCGTCGGCGAGGGCGACCATCACGCGCGCCACGTGATCGGGGTCGATGCCCGCGGCGACCCGCCCGGAGGCCTGGCGATCCCGGACGACGTCGGCGATGCTCCGACGCACTCCGGCGACGTGCTCGACGAGGAACGCCCGCGCCGGGTGCTCCGCATCACCGGCGGCGGCCGCCATCGTCAGATACAACTCGACGAGACCCGGGACGTCGCTGTTGTGGCGCATGACCGCGACCAGGCCCTCGATCGCGTCCTGCGACCCGGCCGCGGCGAACTCCTCGTAGTCGACGGCGTCGCGCTCCCGCAGGATCGCCGCGAACAGGTGTTCCTTGGATTCGAAGTAGTGCATGAGCCCCGGCAGGCTGACGCCGACCTCACGCGCGACCTCACGGAGCGACGTGCCGCGATACCCCTCGCGCGCGAACACCGCGAGCGCGACCCGGAGGATCTCCTCCCGGCGCGCAACGCCCTTCGCGTAGGAGCCCCGTGCCGTCATGTGCCGATTGTAGGGCCGCACGACGACGACGGGTGGGGATTCCCCCACCCACCGCCGACGCCGATACATGCACAACTCAGGACGGGTCCGGCGCGCCGTCCCGCGATCGCCGCGATCGCGGCAGACCCGCCGCGATCGTCCTGAGTTGCGAACGTCGAGACCCCTGCTCGCAGACCGCAGCCCGCTGCCCGCTCAGGCGCCGAGCGCGACCGCCGTCCACGACACGGGCGGGAGCGTGATCGTGAGGGTGCCGTCGGCGAGCGACGCACTCTCGTTCGCGACGAGACCGACGCGCTCGCGGTCGTCGATCGTGTTCTTCGCGTAGACGTCCTCGTCGTGGATACCGTTCGCCTCGACGATCGAACCGACGCCGAGCGCCGAGACGTCGATGGTCACCGTGATCGCCTCGTCCTGGTGGCGGTTCACGAGGAACACGGCCGCGGTCCCGGCCTCGGCGTCGTACGTCGCGACCGAGTCGACGAGCGGTGCGTCGCCGTGGACCTTCGTGGTGTAGCTGCCGACCTCGATGCGCGGCGCGATCACAACACCTGATGCGAGCCTGCTGGTGACCGAGAACGGGAAGAACGTCGTCTGCCGCCAGGCGCCGCCGCCCGGCTCGGTCATGATCGGGGCGATGACGTTCACGAGCTGCGCGAGGCTCGCCGACCCGACGCGGTCGCTGTGCTTGAGCAGGGTCATGAGCAGGTTGCCGAACACGACCGCGTCGGCGACCGAGTACACGTCCTCGATGAGGCGGGGCGCGTAGGCCCACTCCTCGATCGTGCCCTCGATCGCGTTCCACTCGTCGAGGTACCAGACGTTCCACTCGTCGAACGAGAGCTGGATCTGCTTGTCGGAGTGGCGCTTGTGCTGGACGTGGTCGGCGGCTGCGACGACCGTCCGGATGAAGTACTCCATGTTGAGGGACGACGCAAGGAACGACCCGAGGTCGCCGTCGCGCTCCTGGTAGTACGCGTGGCAGGAGATGTAGTCCACCGAGTCGAAGCTGTGCTCGAGGACGGTGCGCTCCCAGTCGCCGAAGGTCGGCATCGAGGAGCTCGACGAACCGCAGACGACGAGTTCGAGCTTCGGGTCCACCATCTTCATCGCCGACGCGGTCCGGGCGGCCAGCTTGCCGTAGTCGTCGGCCGACATGGCGCCGACCTGCCATGGCCCGTCCATCTCGTTGCCGAGACACCACATGCTGATGCCATAGGGCTCGGGTGCGCCGTTCGCGATCCGCTGGTCGGACAGCGCCGTGCCGCTCGGGTGGTTCGTGTACTCGAGGAGGTCGAGCGCTTCGAGCACCCCGCGCGTGCCGAGGTTGACGGCCATCATCATCTCGCTGCCAGTGAGCTTGCACCACTTGGCGAACTCGTCGACGCCGACCTGGTTGGTCTCGAGCGAGTGCCAGGCCAGGTCGCGGCGCACGGGGCGGTTCTCGCGCGGCCCGACGCCGTCCTCCCAGCGGTAGCCGGAGACGAAGTTGCCGCCGGGGTAGCGGATGGTGCTCGTGCCGAGCTCCGTGACGAGGTCGACCACGTCGCCGCGGAAGCCGTCGGCGTCGGCGGTGGGGTGGCCGGGCTCGTAGATGCCGTCGTAGACGCAGCGGCCCAGGTGCTCCACGAACGAGCCGAAGATCCGGCGGTTGACGGGGGCGACCGTGACGTTCGGGTCGATGGCGATGCGTGCGGTGGTCATGACGGGAGGTGTCCTTCGTTCGGGCCGGAGTCGGCCGTGGCGTGCAGTGCTGGTCGTGCGTGCGTTGCGTGGGCGGTCGTGGTGTCGATGATGTCGTGGAGTGCCCGGTCGGGGCGACGCCGCGGCGGCGCGTCTGTGAAGCGGCTCACTTCACACTGCCGAGGGAGAGCCCGCCCTGCCAGTACCGCTGCAGGGAGAGGAAGGCGATGATGAGCGGCACGATCGAGATGAACGCCCCGGTGACGATGAGGTTCCACACCTGCTCGCCGCCGGCACCCGCGTTCGACAGCGCCGTCCAGTTGTTCAGTCCGACCGTCACGGGAAGCAGGTTCGGGTCGCTGAGCACCGCCAGCGGCAGGAAGAAGTTGTTCCAGGTGCCGACGATCGAGAGCAGCAGCACCGTGACGATCGCCGGGCGCAGCAGCGGGAGCGCGACCTGGAAGAAGGTCCGCAGCTCCCCTGCGCCGTCGACCCGCGCGGCGTCGAGGATCTCGTCCGGGATGGCGTCCTGGGTGTAGATGCGCATGAGGTACACGCCGAACGGGCTGAGCAGCGACGGGAGGATCACGGCCCAGATCGTGTTGACGAGGCCGACCTGGCTGAGCAGGACGAAGGTCGGGATGACCAGGGCCGTGAGCGGGACCATGACCGCACCGAGCAGCAGGTTGAAGAACAGCGAGCGACCACGGAACCGGTACTTGGCGAAGCCGTATCCGGCGAGCACCGCGAGGACCGTGGCACCGATCCCACCCGAGAACGCGTACAGGAAGGAGTTCCCGAGCCAGCGCCAGTAGATCCCGCCCTGGTGGGTGGAGAGTTCGGCGACGTTGTCGAAGAAGTTGAACTCACCGTCGAACCAGAGCGGCCCGCCGGAGCCGGTGAAGAGCCCGGAGGTGTCCTTCGTGGCCGCGACGATCAACCACCACAGCGGGAGGATGAAGTAGATGACGAGGGCGAGGAGGAAGAGGTGCGAGCCGACGCGGCGACCCCCGGTGCGGGCCTCGGGGCCCTGACGACGTCGTCCGGCCTTCGGGTTGACGGCCGGGATGGCGGTGGTGGCGCTCATCATTTGAGTCCGCTCTGCTTGCGCGTGAGGAAGAGGAAGACGTACGAGCCGATGAACACGATGATCCCGAGTGCGAAGGAGATCGCGGAGGCGTAGTTGAACTGGCTGTACGAGAAGGCGAGGGAGTACGCGTACATGTTCGGTGTGTACGAGATGGGGATGGCGCCCTGGGCGACCCCGCGCAGCACCTGCGGTTCGGTGAAGAACTGCAGCGTGCCGATCATGGCGAAGATGAGCACCATGACCATCGACGAGGAGATCATCGGCACCTTGATGCGGAGCGCGGTCTGGAACGCGTTCGCGCCGTCGATGCGGGCGGCCTCGTAGATGGACGGGTCGATCCCGCGGAGCGCCGCGTAGATGATGATCATGTAGTAGCCCGACCACTGCCAGGTCACGATGTTCACGAGACTGCCGAAGATGCTGCTCTGGTCGAGGAAGGACGGCGCCGTGGCCCCGAAGAGCGCGAAGACGTCGGTCGCCGGACCGAAGCGCGGGCTGTAGAGGAAGCCCCACATGAGCGCGCCGATGACCACGGGGATCGCGTAGGGCACGAAGATCATGAGTCGTGAGAACTTCGACAGGACGGTCGCCAGGTTGTCGAGCACGAGGGCTGCGACGAGCGCGACGAGCATCTGCGCGGGGATCATGACGAGGGCGAACATCGCCACCCGGGCGAGCCCGCTGAGGAAGATCGGGTCGGTGAAGGCCTTCGCGTAGTTCGCGAGGCCCGTGAACTCGGTACCGGTCGCGAGGGTGGAGGTCTGGAGACTCATCCAGAACGCGTAGCAGAGCGGGAAGATGAGGAAGGCCGCGAAGACGACGGCGAAGGGGGCGACGAAGAGCCAACCCCAGCGCTGCCGTCGGCGGTCGATCGCGCCGATGCCGCCTCGTCGCGGACGGACGATCCTGGCGGCCGACACGGCGGTGGAGGCCGATCCGGTGGTGAGTGCCATGATGCTGCTTTCGAGTCGTGGGGACCACCGGGGCGGCGACTGCGCCGCCCCGGTGGCGGAGGACGTGCGGGGCGACGTGGCGGCCGCCCCGGCGGGCTACTTGGTGGTGAAGCCCTGCTCGGTGGCGTACTTCTCGAGGCTCGCCTGGAGGTCATCGAGCGCCTCGTCGGCGGTCTTCTCCCCCTGCACCATCGCGTACTGCTGCTCGGTCAACTGGTCGAACGCGTAGTTCTGGAACGGGCTGAACGTGAAGCCGCTGTACCCGGCCGCCGCGGCGAGGAAGACGTCCTTGTTGATCTGCTGGCCACCGAAGAACGGGTACTCGAGGTTCGTGAAGTAGTCGGACTCCAGGATCGGCTTGTACGTCGGGAACAGCGCGCCCTGCTCGATGCCGATCTTCCACGCCTCATCGGTGCCGAAGATGTCCTTCGCGACCTCGGCGGCGAGCTTCTTGTCCTTCGCCTGCTCGGTCACGGCGAAGGTGGAACCGCCCCAGTTCACCTGGACGGGGTTCGCCGCGTCCCACTGCGGGAGCGGGGCGGCGCGCCACACGGCGGTGTCGTCGGCGTCGGAGAGGCCCTGGAGGTAGCCGGGGCCCCACGCGGCCGCGAGGTAGACGGCGTAGGTGCCATCGACGAGGCTCGTGTTGTAGTCGGCGGTGAAGGCGTCGTCGGTGGTGACGAGTCCCTCCTTCACGAGGCCGTCCCAATAGTTGAGGACCCGCTTGGACGCGTCGTCGTTCACGTCGATCGACACCTCGGTGGGCTTCGTCTTGTCGTACTCGAACGGCTTGGAGCCGGCCTGGGCGAAGAGCGCCTGGTTGAAGGCGCGGCCGTTCGTCGGGAAGTTGGCGAGGACACCCGTGCCGGCGTCCTTCAGCTGCTTCGCGGCGGCGGCGAACTCGTCCCAGGTGGTCGGGACGGCGATGCCGGCCTTGTCGAAGAGGTCCTGGCGGTAGAGCATGCCCATCGGGCCGCTGTCGACCGGGATCGCGTACACCGAATCACCGCTCGTGACGTCGTTCCAGGCGCCCTCGGTGTACTTGTCCTTGACCTCGTTCGCGCCGAACTCGCCGATGTCGACGAGCGCCTTGCGGATCGTGAAGCTGGAGATGACCTCGGATTCGAGCATGATGACGTCGGGTGCGCCGGACTTCGCCTCGATGGCGGTGGAGAACTTCGTGTACTCGTCGTTGCCCTGGCCGGCGTTCGTCCAGCAGACCTGGACGTCGTCGTGTGTCTCGTTGAAGAGGTCGACGACCTGCTCGAAGGCGGGGAACCAAGCCCAGACGGTGACCTGCGGCACGTCCTTCTTGGTGATGGTGTTGGTGCAGGAGGCTTCGCCGCCTCCGCTTGCGCCACCGGTGGAGCATCCGGTGAGGGCCATCGCTGCGACGGCGACCGTGCCGACTGCTGCGAGAACTCGTGACTTCATGTGGGTGCTGTCCTCTCGGAGATGGAACTTCATTGTCATCGTGCCGGGTTTTACAACGTTGAAGGTAAACGTTGTAAAAGCATGATGCCGGGTGGTTCCAGCGATGTCAAGGACGAATCGGAGTGGTGGGTCAGACGGCGGGGAGCGCGGTGGACTCCCGCTGGACGAGCTCGAAGTCGGCCAGCACCAGGCGGGCCGGGAAGACCTCGTCGCGCCGCTCGATGCGCTCCAGCAGCAGATCCACGGCCGTCTCGGCGATCTGGTCGCGCCCCGGCGCGATCGTCGACAGCGACGGCAGGGAATACCGCCCCTCGTCGATGTCGTCGAAGCCGATGATCGCCACCTGCTCCGGCATCCGGATGCCCCGCTCGCTCAGGACGCGCATCGCGCCGAGGGCGAGCGCGTCGTTGAAGGCGACGATGCCGTCGAACCGCACCCCCTCGTCGAGCATCGCCCGCATCGCGACCGCGCCGTCCAGACGGTGCCAGATCTCGACTTCGCGCACGAGGGCCTCGTCGTACGGCAGACCCGCGGCGTCGAGCGCCTCGCGGTAACCGACGAGGCGGAGTCCCGCGGAACCGATCTCCTCACCCGGGTGCGCGCCGAACGCGACGATCCGGCGGCGCCCCGAAGCGATCAGGTGCTCCGTCGCCGCACGGACACCTTCGGTGTTCTGCATCGTGACGTGGTCGTTCGGAGCGTTGAAGATCCGCTCGCCGAGGAGGACCATCGGTGTGCGCACCTCGGCGAGGATGTCGACGTCCTCCTCCCCCAGCTCGAGCGCGGAGTACAGGATGCCGTCGACGAGCTGCGTCCGCGGACCACGGACGAGCGCCGCCTCGCGCTCGCGGTCGCCACCGGTCTGCTCGATCAGCACGTACAGACCACGCTGCGCGGCGGCGTGCATGACGGCGTCGGCGAGCTCGGCGAAGTAGGAGTTCCGGAGGTCGGGGATGATCAGGCTGATGACGCCGGAACGACCGGAGCGGAGTCCTCGGGCGGAGAGGTTCGGGCGGTAGCCGAGTTCGGCGATCGCCGCGAGCACCCGCTCCTTGGTGGCCTGCTTGATGTGCGGGTAGTCGTTGACGACGTTCGAGACGGTCTTGGCGGACACCCCGGCGAGCTTCGCCACGTCGTGCAGGGTGGTCGCCATGATCCTCCTCGGCGGCGGCATGCCCGGCCGCCCTGTACGCACTCTACAACGTTGAAGGAGCGGCCCCGGATCCTTGCCCCCGAGCGGTCGGAGAACCGGTGGACTCCCTCGGGACGACGCGGAAGCCGCTGACGATCGCGCGCGGAGCCTCCGGCTGCCCGGGTGCGGCGATCCGCTCGATCACGAGCTCGACGGCGCGCTCGGCGATCTCCTCGCGGCCGATGTCGACCGTGGACAGGGTCGGGAGGGCGTAGCGCGTCTCGTCGAGGTCGTCGAAGCCGATGATCGCGACGTCGTCGGGGATGCGGAGCCCGGCGTCCTGGAGGACGCGCATGGCACCGAGGGCCATCGCATCGTTGAAGGCGACCACGCCGTCGAACGGCAGGCCCGCGGCGATGACCTCCCGCATCGCGTTCGCCCCGTCGCTGCGGTGCCAGCTGACGACGGTGCTGACGTAGGCGGGATCGGCAGGGATCCCGGCGGCTTCGAGCGCCTCCCGGTACCCCTGGAGACGGAGCGCGGCCGGGCCCAGGGTGTCGTGCGGGTCGGTGCCGAGTGCCACGATGCGCCGTCTGCCCTGCGCGAGCAGGTGTTCGGTCGCCGCGCGGGCTCCGTCGACGTTGGCCATCGTGACGTGGTCGCGGTCGCCGTCGAACAGTTGCTCACCGAGGATCACCATCGGCCCGTCCGGAAGCAGCGCACTGTCGTCGCGGTCGAGGCTGAGCGGGCTGTAGAGGATGCCGTCGACGAGCTGCATGCGCGGCCCGCGGAGGATCTCGAGCTCGACGTCACGACCGCCGGCGACCTGCTCGATGAGCACCGAGAGCCCGCGCGCGCGAGCCTGACGCATGACCGCGTCCGCGAGCTCTGCGAAGTAGGCGTTGCGGAGGTCGGGGATGATGAGGCTGATCACGCCGGACCGACCTGAGCGGAGACTCCGGGCCGAGAGGTTGGGGCGGTAGCCGAGTTCGGCGATCGCGCTCTCGACCTTGGAGCGGGTCGCATCGCTCACGTGCGGGTAGTCGTTGACGACGTTCGAGACGGTCTTGATCGAGACGCCCGCGCGTGCGGCGACGTCGTGCATCGTGATCGACACGCGTCTCCTCCCCCGGCCGGCTCCCGGCTGTCAGCAGACTACCGCTCCGCCGGCACGGGGTGTCGTGGCCGCCAGCGCGGTGCGCTGACGCGAGCGCGGGTCTGTGGCGTGAGCGCGGGCCTCCGGAGGGGCGCGCCCACGCGGTGGACCCGCGCTCACGCCCATCCGGGCGGTCTGGGGTCAGCGCACCGCGCTGGCGTCAGGACCGAACACGAACGACGAGCGCCGGACGACGGGCATCAAGCGACCGGCGTCCACTCGGTCAGCCGTCGGTGAGTGGGACCCGTTTCTTCGGTTCGGTCGACATCCGGTGCAGCAACGGCACGGCGATGATGAGCGCGACACCGGCACCGAGCAGCAGCCCGCCGATCGTGTCGCTCACCCAGTGGGCGCCGAGATAGGTCCGCGACAGCATCATCAGCAGCGTGTAGGCGACACCGATCAACCACACCCAGACCCTCGGGAAGATGATCCCGAACGCGACGGCGATGGTCGCCGCGTTCGCACTGTGCCCCGAGGGGAAGGAACCGAAGTCCGCATGGACGAGGATGTCCTCGGGCCGCGAGCGACCGACGATGTTCTTGATGATCTGCACCGCTCCAGCGCTCAGGGCGGAGACGACCGCGAAGTACAGGGCGGCCCACGGGCGGCGCAGCAGGAGCAGGACGGCGATCCCGAGCAGCGGCACGACGAAGATCGCGACGACCCCGCCGCCGAGCCAGTTCATGACGAGCGCAGCCTGGACGAGCCACGGTGAACGCTCCTCGAGGATCTCCTGCATCCACTCCTCGTCGAACCCGAACGGGGCGTTCGGACCGCGCTGGAACAGCAGCACGCCGAGCAGGAGGACGAGGACCACGGCGATCGCGCCGCTGATCAACGGCCACCGCCGGGAGACCTTCGCGGCGAGCTTCGGATCGGGCCGGATCGACGCCGGGTCCGGATCCATCGCGAGCGCACCCGACTCGTCGAGGGCTGGCGAGACCGCCTCGTGCACCTCGGGAGCCGGTGCAGCTGCTGGGTCGTCGTGGTCGTCGGGTGCCGTCATCGTCCCATCATGCCGTGTCGGGCATGTCTCACGCGTGGGCTTGCGCCAGGAGGATGACGCGCGGATCGCCGCGTCGATGCACCGCCGGATCTGCGCGGACGGGCAGTGGCGACCGATGTCCGACGAGCACGACCCGCGAGTCAGACGGGCGATACTGGAGCGGTGACGACCGACTCCCGAACCGCCCCTCTCGCCGACGACGCGCGGTGCCCCTGTCTGTCCGGTGAGACGTACGGCACCTGCTGCGGGCGCCTGCACCGAGGCGAGTCGGTGGCGGCGACCGCAGAGGCGCTCATGCGGTCGCGGTTCTCGGCCTTCGCAGTCGGCGACGCGGAGTATCTGCTGCGCACCTGGCATCCGTCGACCAGGCCGGCGTCGCTCGAGCTGGACGACTCGCTCCGCTGGTACCGGCTCGACATCGTCGCGACCTCCCGCGGGGGCCTGCTCGACACCGAGGGGATGGTCGAGTTCGTCGCGCACCACAAGGTTCCCGGCGTGCGGGGCTCCGCAGGAAGCCAACACGAACGGAGTCGGTTCTCGAAGGACACCGGCGCGTGGGCGTACGTCGATGGCGTGGACCCCTCCGCCTGACCGGGACCCGCTCGCCCGGGCCCGAGCCGGTGTCAGCGCGGTGCGCTGGCCCGAACGGCCCCGAACCGGCGTCAGCGCGGTGCGGCCACCCGAGTGAGCCTGAACCGGCGTGACCGCGGGTCGCAGCCCTGAGCGCGCCGCTCCGGAGACCCGCGCTCACGCCACAAGCCCGCGCTCACGTCAGCGCACCGCGCTGGCGCAACCCACCAGGTCAGCCGGCGAGGGCCGGGACCTTCTTCGGTTGCACGATGAACCAGAGCGCACACACCGACACGACCGAGGTCGCGGCCATCACGGCACCCATGGGGATCGCGGTACCGATCCCGAGCACCCCGACGATCGGCGAGATGAGTCCCGCGAGCCCGAAGTTGAGCGCCCCGAGGAGCGACGCCGCCGTCCCGGCCTCGTGCCCATGGTTCGCGAGTGCGAGCACCTGCACCGCCGGGAAGCCGAAGCCGCACGACAGGATGAAGAAGAACAGCGGCACCAGCACACCGAACAGCCCGACGTCGGCCATCGTCAGCGCGACGATCGTGACCGCCGAGATGAGCTGCACGATGGTCGTGCAGGCAAGGATCCACTGCGGCCCGTACCAGCGCATGAGGCGCGACGAGATCTGCACGCCGGCGACGATGCCGAGCGAGTTCACCGCGAACAGGAGGCCGTACTCCTGTGCGTCGAAGTCGTAGACCTCCTGGAAGAGGAACGACGAGCTCGAGAGGTAGGCGAACAGGCCCGAGAAGCTCATGCCACCGATGAGGGCGACACCGACGAACACGCGGTCGCTGAACACCGAGCGGTAGCGGTCGCGGACGGTGCTGTGTCCGGCGTCGCGACGCCGCGCCGGCGGAAGGGTCTCGACGATCCAGAGCGACACCGCGATGACGACGAACAGCCCGTAGGCGGCGAGGAACACGAAGAGTCCGCGCCAGTCGAGGACGAGGAGGAGCTGCGACCCGATCACGGGGGCGGCGATCGGCGCGAGGCCGTTGACGAGCGCGAGTCGCGACAGCATCCGCACGAGCGGCTTCCCGCCGAAGAGGTCGCGGACCATCGCCATCGCGACGACACCACCGGCCGCCGCGCCAGCACCCTGCAGCACGCGGAACACCATGAGCCACCCGATGTCGGGCGCGAACGCGGCGCCGACCGAGGCCAGGATGTGGATACTCGTCGCGAGGATGAGCGGGAGACGCCGGCCGACCTTGTCGCTCCAGGGCCCCATGAAGAGCTGACCCACCGCGAAGCCGATCGTGGTCCCGGTGAGGGTGAGCTGGATGAGGCTGACCGGGACGTCGAGGTCCTGTTCGAGGATCGGGAACGCCGGCAGGTAGAGGTCGATGGTGAACGGCCCGAGCGCGGTGAGCGCGCCGAGCACGAGGATGTAGACGAGGCGCTGCCTGCCCGAGAGCGAGTCCCCGGGGTGGACGACGGTGATTCCTGCGGTGTGCACTGGTGAACGGATTCCTAGCGAGGTGCGGGGGGGTGGAGGGGTGGTCCGAATCGATGTCGAATCGATTCGAGAATCGGCGTCAAGGCTAGCAGTCGGGGACGCGTTTTCGCGACACCCCCGGACGACCGATCGGCGTCGACCTCGCTCCACAGGCCCTGGGGAGCAGGGTCGTCTCAACGACTCCCAGGCGACCGCCCAGCATCCGTTTCACGACGTTCGCTAGGCTGATCCGGCTGCAGACGAACCGGTCGCGGTCCGCCTGCCTGGAGCCCGATCCACCCTGCATATACCCCCGATGCAGGCCCCGTAGCCGCCGACGGAAGAGAGCCATGCCAGACCACTCCCGAGCCCCGCTGCCGTTCCAGGTCGATCTCCGCGGAGTCGTCGACCTGCTCAGCCGCCACATCTACTCGGGACCGCGCGTCTACCTCCGTGAGCTCCTGCAGAACGGACGCGACGCCGTCGCAGCCCGTCGCGCCGAGGACCCGACGGCGCCTCCCGGCAGACTCCTCATCACCCCGCACGTGCCACGGTCCGGCTCGGAAGCGGGCTCGCCGTTCCGCTTCCGCGACGACGGTATCGGGCTCACCCGCGACGAAGCCGCCGAGCTGCTGGCGACGGTCGGCCGCAGCTCCAAGCGCGGCGACCTCGACGAACTCCAGCGCGGCGACTACCTCGGTCGGTTCGGTATCGGGCTGCTGAGCTGCTTCATGGTCGCCGACACCATCACCGTCCGCAGTCGCTCGGCTCGTGGCGGTCCGGCCATCGAGTGGATCGGCGACGCCGACGGCACGTTCACGATCCGCGAACTCGACGACGCCACGACCGCCGCCATGCCGATCGGCTCGGAGGTCGTACTCGACCCACGCATCGACGGTCCACTGCACGACGGCAGTCTGCTCGGGCACGGCACGGTGCTCGGCCTCGCCACGACCTTCGGACGGTTCCTCGACCTCGACGTCGGGGTGGTCGATCCCTCCGCACCCGACCACCCGGTGCGCATCAACGTCGACCCGGTGTTCCGGACGGCTGAGGCGACCACTCGCGAGGCACTCCTGGCGTTCGGGGAGGACCTGCTCGGGACGCGCCCGTTCGACGCCGTGGAGATCGTGGTGCCAGGCACCGGCACCCGCGGCACCGCCTTCGTCCTCCCCTCACCGCCTCCGCCGGGCGCCCGGCAGGCGAGCCGGGTCTACCTCGGCGGCATGCTACTGAGCGAACAGATCGACGACCTGCTGCCCGAGTGGGCGTTCTTCGTCCGCTGCATCGTCGACACGACGGGGCTCCGCCCGACGGCGTCGCGCGAGCAGCTCGTGCAGGACGACGCGTTGGAGTTCACCCGCGAGGCCATCGGCGCAACACTGCGACGGTGGATCCTCGACCTCGCCCGCCAGCGGCCGCACCGACTCCAGGAGTTCATCGGCGTCCACCAGCTCGGCATCAAGGCGATCGCCGCCCACGACGACGACCTCGCGAGCGCCGTCGTCCGGTGGCTCCCGATCGAGACCTCCGCCGGCACGATGACCATCGACGAACATCTGTCGCAGACCGGCGTCATCCGGTACACGGCATCCCGCGACGAGTTCCGTCAGATCGCCGCGGTCGTCGATCCGGCCTCGCCGATCGTCAACGGCGGGTACGTGTACGACCAGGAGATCCTGGAGCGGCTGCCCCACCTGATCGACGGCGTTCAGGTCGAACGGGTGACGGTCGCCGACGAGCTCGACAACCTCGAGCCGCCGCACCTGGACGACCTCGCCGCGACGACGGCACTCGAGGACCGCGCCAGCCGCGTGCTCGCCGAGGTCGAGTGCCGGGTCTCGGTGCGCCGGTACCGGCCGGACGACCTCGCCGCGCTGTACGTCGCCGACCCGTCCGTACTCCGACGGCTCGAGCGGCACCGGGCCGCCTCGGTCGCGCCGGGTATCTGGTCGCAGGTCGTCGGGGCCGTCGACTCCTTCCTCGCCGATGCGGGCCCGGGAGGCACAGAGGCAGACACCGCCGCCCGGCTCTGCCTCAACTGGAACGCGGCGCTCGTCCGCCGCCTGGCGACCCTCGACGACGACCTCGTGTTCGAGCGCAGCATCCAACTGCTGTACGTCCAGGCGCTCCTCGCCGGGCACCGCCCCCTCGAAGCACGCGACCGCCGCATGCTCGACGCAGCCATGACCGACCTGATCGGCCTCAGTGTCGGTCTCGACGACAAGGAACTCCGATGACCGACACCACCGCCACCCCCGTGAACGACATCGACCCAGACGCGAGCGTCCAGGACCTCCTCGAGGAGGCCGACACCCTGCCGTGTGGTCCCGCCGAGCGCGCCCTGCTCGACGAGGCACTCCGGCGGGCTGAGGCCGCCGGCGACGAGGAGGCCGCGTACGCGACCCGCATGCGGTTGACCCAGTCGGCGCACATGACGGGCGACACCGACGCCATGTTCAGCTCCTTCGGCTGGTGCGTCGGCAAGCACGACGCGGACCCGGAGCGCTTCCCGATCACGGTCGACGGCTGCGACCTGCTGTTCCAGTACAAGTGGATGGCCGGCCGACTCTCGACGAACCCGACCTTCTCGCTCGCGCAGATCGAGGCCATGCACGAGGACATGCGCACGAGGTACGCGGCAGCGGGCGCCACGATGAGCGGCGTGGTGCAGTCGCAGTTCCACATCGCGACGGTGACCGGTCGCCTCGACGAGGCCGCCGCGTTCCTGGAACGCCGCTCGACCATCGAGGACGACCGGTACAGCCACTGCGAAGCGTGCGTGCGCAACGAGGACGCCTGGTTCCACCAGCTCCGCGGGCACGACGACGAAGCAATCCGGATCTACGACGAGATGTTCGAGAACCGCATGAGCTGTGGCGAGGAGCCGGAGACGAGCGAGGCACAGGCGCTCCTCCCCTACCTCCGCGCCGGCCGGTTCGACGACGCCAAGGCGGCGCACCAGCGCAGCTACCGGGTCGCCCGTTCCAACGCCGACGGGTTCGGCATCATCGCCGACCACCTCGTGTTCTGCGCCGTCACGGGCAACGAGGCGCGCGGCCTGGCGATGCTCGAGCGCCACCTGCCGACCCTCGTCAACGACCCCATCAACCTGTCCGGGCACGCCGACGGGCTCATCGCGGTCGGCGTCCTGCTGGATGCCGTCGCCCGAGCCGGTCATGGTGATCTGCCCGTGCGCGGTGCCGACGCCCCGGACCTCGCCCGGTACCTCGGCAGCGAGTCGACCGACCCGGCCGACTGGACCGTCACCGCGGTCGCGTCGCGCGCCTGGGCGGCCGCCGAGCACCTGACCCGTGCCTTCGACGAACGCAACGGCAACGGCTTCCGCACCGAGCGACTCGAGGCCGCGCGGGCACTCGCGACCGAACACTGGGACCTCCCGCTGTCGGTCGAGGGGTTCGCAGCCCCGGTCGCCGAGCCGGAACCGGCGACCACGGCCGCCGAGTGGCGCGAGCGGACCTCCGCGCTCCTGCAGAGCGCCGACCCACGCGGCGCGATCGTCGCCGCCGAGCAGGGCCTCGCGCTCCTCGCGGACGACGCGGATCCCGACGAGAACCTCCGTGCCGGGCTCTTCGGCGCGATCGCGCAGGCAGCGGTCATCGAGGGCGACGACGACCGCGCGGGGGCGGCCTGGACCGACCGCGACACGGCGCTCCGTGCAGCCGGACGCGTCGCGGTCGCCGACGTCGAGGCCCGCTTCGGCGTGGCCCTCCTCGGCACGGCGACCGAGGACCGGCTCACCCTCCTGCTCGCCGAGCTCGACGACGCCCGTCTCGTGCCCGTCGACGCGGACCGGCTCATCCACACGCTCGTCGTCACCGCACGCCATGCGTTCGAGCTGGCGGGAGCGCAGACCGGGCAGGAGTCCGCGGAACGGTTCATGGGGATCGCCGATCGGCTCGCGGGTGAGGCCGTGCTCGCCGCCGCGGTCGACGACCCGGGCGAGGCAGGCCCGCCGGCCCGTCTCCTGCACGCGCACCTCTTCGCCGTGACCGGCCGGATCGAGGAGGCGGCAGAGCTCCTCGACCCACTCCTCGAGCCCGGGCAGCGGGCGTCGGTCCGCCTCCCCGCACTGACGCTCCGCACCCGGATGCTCGGCGGGGCCGGGGCCTTCGCCGAAGGGGTCGCGCTCGCCGACGAACTCGTCGCCCTCCAGACACTCCTCGGCAACCGGCTCGGCATCATCCAGGCGTGCTCGCTGTCGGCGGCCCTCCTGAGCGACGCCGACCGCGACCGCGAGGCCGCTGCCCGCATGCAGCTCGCGATCACCCACGCGAAGCGGGCGGAGTACGCCGACCTCGACTCGCTCACGCTCCAGCTCGCGCGGTACCTCCAGTTCGCGGGCGATGCCGCCACGGCGCTCGAGCACTACGACGAGGTCTACCAGGCGAAGCGTGAGCACGCCGCGCCGGGTGAGCTCGCGGACCTGCTCGCCAACATGGGCGAGGCCGCGCGCATGATCGGTGAACACGGCATGGCGTACGGCGTGTGGCGCGCCGCGATCGACGACGCCGCATCCGTCGGGAACGACCAGGTGGTCATCCGCACCGGCTTCGGGTTGAGCACGCTCCTCGTCCAGTTCGAGGACGACGACGCGATCGAGGTCATCGACCAGGCACTCGCCGCCGCTCGCCGTCTGGGCGACCCGCAGCTCCTCGTCCAGGCACTCCAGCGTGCGGCGAGCGCACGGGCGGCCTTCGGCGACGACACCGGGCTGCCGCTCTACTCGGAGGCTCGTGACATCGCCTCGGCGCACGAGGCGGCGTGGCTCGTGGCCGACATCACCGATTCGGAGGCACGCTCGCTCGGTGCGCTCGGACGTGCCGACGACGCGACGGCGACGGCTCGGCTCGCCGCTGCGGGGTTCGTGGCCGCCGGTGACGAGAACGGCGCGGCGGTGGCCGAGGTGTTCGCGGCGAGGTCGCGGGTCGCCGTCGACGACCACGCCAGTGCCGTCGACCTGTTCCGTTCGGCTCGCGGGCGCCTCCCTGCCGGCTCGCCCGATTGGACGACGGTCACGGCCGAGCTCGCGGACGCGTACGAGCGCTTTGAGCAGCACACCGATGCGGCACTGCTCCGGGCCGAGATCGAGGAGTGATCGGGACCGTCCTCAGCGCGCCGACGGCACCGCGAGGACGGTCTTCGGACCGCGCCTAGGGCAGTCGCGCGAAGGCGCGGACGGGGAAGGTCGCGAAGTCCTCGACGAGTGGCGGCGTCGCGGTGAAGGCGGCGCCGCTCGCGGGGAGCTCCTCGAGGCCGGTGAGGTGCTCGACCACCTGGATCCCGGCTTCGAGGAGCAGCGAGTGGGCCGGACGCTCGCCCCCGGACCCCGGCTCGGTGTCGTCGATGTTGATGGAGTCGATGCCGACCAGCACCACGCCCTGCTCGACGAGGTACCGCACCCCGTCCTCGGCGAGGTAGGGAGCGTCCTTCGTGTAGGCCTCGGTCGCGAAGTGGCGGTCCCAACCGGTGTGCAGGAGGACGGCGGTCCCGCGCAGCTCGCGGTCGAGGAGGGCGTTCGCGCCGATGCCGCGTTCCGTCGAATCCTGGAGGTGGAACACCTCGGCCGGGAGGTCGACGAGCTGCTCGAGCGTCAGGCTCGCGAGGTCCCCGCCGCCGGCGTAGCGGTGGTAAGGGCTGTCGAGGTAGGTGCCGGTGTTGCCGACCATCTCGATGATGTCCATCGCGAACTCGGTGCCCTCGGCGTACTTCGGGCGCGAGTCCTCGCGCGTGAGGAACGGACGGATCACGGGCTCCGGCAGCCCCGGGTAGGTGCGGAGGCCGGCACGGATCGGGTGGCTGAGTTCGACGAGCGCGCCCTCCGGGCGTGGGCGCACGGCGTCCGCTTGCGCTGCGGTGTCCGGGATCTCGAGCCCGGCCGCCGCGGCCGCCGCCAGGATCCCGCGGGAGCCCTTGTGCTGCTCGCGCACGATCTCGAGCTTGGTGATGCGGATCTCGCCGACCATCGCGAGCCCGAGGTGCGTGACGAGCAGCCGACCGACCTCCTGCTGCTGCGCCTTCCCCTTCGCCTGCGCGATGGCTGGCGGCAGGTCGAGGCGGAAGTCCTCGACGGCGAGTCCGCCACCGTTCAGGAAGCTGACGGAGGCATCGAGGACGGCGCGTTGTTCGGTCATGCCCTCATTCTGACGGGTGCCGCGAACCCTGCCGAGGGATTCCCGGCCATGGGCCACCGATATCCGGCCATGACCGCGGGGTTCCCTCGACTCGACGGCTGAGCGCACTCCACAAGCAGCCCTCATGAGGCTTTTGTACACAGGGCTTGCATATCACATACCTCATGCTTATCCTCGATATGCAAGGACGGTTGACGAATCCGTCCGCGGACGAGGAGAGCCCCATGAAGCACCAACGAACCCTGTCGATCGCCGCTGCAGCCGCCACCCTGGCCGTGCTCTCCGCGTGCACGGGCGACGCCGGGGGCGAGCGCGTCGGTCGCTGCGCGATCGCAGACGAGTTCGCCGCTGGGACGCCGGTCGACGCGACGCCGTCCGGTGAGATCACCTTCCAGACCACCGCGCTGAAGGCCTCGTTCTCCGAGTACTTCACCGAACTCATCGAGGAGTTCGAAGCCGCCTACCCCGGCACGACCGTCACCTGGGAGGACGACCCTGGCGACGGCAGCTTCGCCACCCGGCTCGTCGCGGACGCGCAGGCGTGCTCGCTGGCCGACGTCGTGAACATGCCGCTCGCAACCGCCGGCGGGCTCCGCGAACAGGGCTTCCTCGCCGACCTCGACGCCGCGTCACCGGGCATCGGCGACGACTTCATCCCGAGCCTGTGGGACAGCCTGGTCCTCCCGGGCGACGACCACCACTACGTACTCCCCTGGTACTGGGGCCTCATCGGCCTCCAGACGTACAACACCGAGCTCATGCAGCGCGCCGGGCTCGACCCGGAGCACCCGCCGACCACCTTCGAGGAACTCTTCGACGCGGCCGATCAGGTCGCCGAACGGTCGAACGGCGAGTTCAGTGCCTTCTCCGCGAGTCTCGGTCTGCGACTCCCGCTCGAATGGCAGCTGCAGGAGGCCGAGGTCATCGCCGACGACGGTTCGGCGTTCGTCTTCGCCGACGATCCGGCCGTGCAGGAGTGGACCGAGCGCATGACGCGACTCGCGCTGGCCGGCGGCATCCCGAAGGACTCGATCGCGTCCGACGACGAGCCCACCGCCCTGTTCACCCAGGGCGCGACCGTCTGGGGCTCACCGAACGCCTCGTCGCTCCGGTACGTGCAGGAGGGCAACCCGAGCGTGTACGAGCATGTGGGCGTCTCGTCCCTCCTCGACCGCCGCGGCACGGCGATCGCCGAGGTGCAGACCATCGCTGTCCCGAGCACGAGCACCAACCCGGCCACCGCCATCGCGTTCGCTCGATTCCTGCTCGCCGCCGAGCAGCAGAACCGCTTCATCAGCGACCCGCGTATCCAGAACTTCCCGAGCACCACCGAGTCGCTCGGTATCCCGAAGCTCACGGACATCACCGGGACCGCACCGATCGACGAAGCGAACCGCCTCGCCGTCGACCTCGCCGAGGAAGCGGAGATCGTCACCATCGTGCAGTGGAGTGACGCGGTCGCGAACGCGGTCAACTCGGAGATCCAGCTCGCGCTCACCGGGAAGAAGGCGCCGCGTGAGGCGCTCCGGGCCGCCCAGGACGCGGCCAACCGGGTCATCGGAGCCGACGCCCGATGACGACCGCTATCCACCTCAACGGGGCGGCGCGCTATCGACCGCCCTGGGTGCCACTGCTGTGGTGTGCACCCGCACTCCTCATGATCACGATCTGGAGCGTCGGGCCCTTCATCGGGACCATCGCGCTGTCGTTCACCGACACGTCCCCGCTCGGCATGGGTGGAGCGTTCGTCGGCCTCGACAACTACCGCTCGATCCTGCAGGATCCCGCGTTCTGGTCGGCGACCGGAAACAGCGTGCTGTACGCACTCATCGCCGTCCCACTGCTGGTCGTCCTGCCACTGCTGCTCGCGCAGCTCGTCCACACCCGGCTCCCCGGGATGGGGTTCTTCCGCTCCGCCTACGCCGCTCCGATCGTGGCGTCCGTCGTCGCGGTCGGACTGGTCTGGCAGAACCTCCTCGGTGAACAGGGCCCGTGAACACGGCGCTCCAGCGGGTCGGTCTCATCCAGCAGGCGGTGCCGTTCCTCTCCGAGGGATCGCTCATCCTGCTCAGCGCCATCGCCCTCACGGTGTGGCGTGGGCTCGGGTGGTACCTGATCTTCTACCTGGCGGCGCTCTCCAACATCCCCCGTGAGCTGTACGAGGCGGCCGAGCTCGACGGCGCCGGCCCGACGCGTCGGTTCCTCACCATCACCGTGCCGGGCACCCGCCTCACGATGCTCCTCGTCGGGTTGCTCGCCGGCATCGGGTCGCTCCGCGTGTTCAGCGAGGTCTACCTGCTCGGCGGCGCCACCGGTGGCCCGGGAGGCGAGGCGCGGACGCTCCCGTTCTTCATCCGCGACGCAGCACTCGACCCCATCACCGGCAACGCGGGCTACGGCGCGGCCGCGAGCGTGGCGCTCTTCGCCCTCACCGCCGTGTTCGCCGTGCTGGCGCAGCGCTTCGGCGGGGAGAAGGACGCATGAGCGCGCGCATCGAGCAACCGCCCGCACGACCGCTCCTGAGGCGTCGGCGTCGACGCTGGTCGAGGACGACACCGGTGCGGTACGCGCTCCTCCTCATCGTGCTCCTCATCTCCGTCGGTCCGCTGCTGTGGCAGTTCCTGTCCTCGCTCAAGGGCTCCGGCGAAGCACTCTTCGGGCGCGACGCCACCCTGTTCCCACAGCTGCCGACCCTCGACGCCTACGTCACGATCTTCCAGCAGATCCCGATGGACGCCTACCTGACGAACAGCGCGATCGTCTGCGCACTCACCATCGCCTCCCAGGTGGTGCTGCCGACCGCCGCCGGGTACATGCTCTCCCGACGAGGCTGGCGGGGGCGACGGGTCACCTTCACCGTGCTGATCGTGTCGATGGTCGTGCCCTTCGAGTCGATCATGGTGTCGCTCTTCCTCATGACCCAGGAGCTCGGCCTGCTCGACACCCTGGTGGGCGCCTGGCTCCCCGGTGCGGTCTCCGCGATGAACGTGCTCATCATGCGGGCCGCGTTCACGGCGGTGCCCGACGAGATCGAGGACGCCGCGTTCCTCGACGGAGCGTCGGAGTGGCAGCGGTTCACCGCCCTGTTCCTGCCGTCGTCCATCGGCGCGATGCTCGTCGTCGTCGTCAACTCGTTCATCACCGCGTGGGACGACTTCCTCTGGCCGCTCCTCGTCCTGCGGAGCGAGTCGTCGTTCACCGTGTCGCTCGGACTCGCACGACTCTCGGCGTCGTCGTTCGGGTTCGACCCCAGGGTCGTGATGGCCGGATCCATCATCGCCGTCGTCCCGGTCCTCGTGGTGTTCATCGTGCTGCAACGATGGTTCCACCGAGGCGTCGCAGCAGGAGGAGTCAAGTGAGTCAACAGCCGCACCACCACCAGCACCGTCCCGTCCCGACCGAGGGCCAGTTGCGCTGGCAACAGAACGGGTTCGGCGTGTTCTTCCACTTCGGCGTCAACACCTTCGCCGGCAAGGAATGGAGCGACGGCACCCTGCCCGCCGCGAGCTTCGATCCGAGCGACCTCGATGTGCGGCAGTGGGTGCGCGTCGCGGCCTCGATCGGCGCCGGATACGTCATCCTCACCGCGAAGCATCACGACGGGTTCTGTCTCTGGCCGACCGCGACGACCGACTACAGCGTCGCATCCTCACCGTGGCAGGACGGCCACGGCGACGTCGTGGCCGAGCTCGCAGCAGCCTGTCGCGAGGCGGGCCTCGGACTGGGGCTCTACCTCTCGCCCTGGGATCGCCATGCACCCGAGTACGCCGACGAGGCGCGCTACGCCGAGGTGTACGCCCGTCAGCTCACCGAGCTGTGCTCGAACTACGGCGAGCTCGTCGAGCTGTGGTTCGACGGCGCCGGGTCCGAGGGTACACCTACGACTGGCCCGGCATCTCCGCGATCATCGAACGACTCCAGCCGCAGGCCATGGTGTTCAACATGGGCGCCCCGACGATCCGCTGGGTGGGCAACGAGAACGGTCTCGCCGAAGACCCGGTCCGGTATGTCGTCGACCACACCGACTTCAGCAACTACACCGTCGTCACCAGCCGGTTCGAGGAGGCCCTCTACCTGCCGCCCGAGTGCGACGTCTCGATCCGCCGCGGCTGGTTCTGGCACCCGGACGACGAGCCGAAGTCGGTCGAGCATCTGCTCGCGATCTTCTACCGGTCCGTCGGACTCGGCGCGAACCTGCTCCTCAACCTCCCACCCGACACCCGCGGGCTCCTCCCCGACGCCGATGTGGAACGTGTGACCGCCTGGGCCGCGGAGCGCGACCGACGCTTCGCACAGCCGATCCTGGGAACCCTGACCACCGACGGGCCGACGGTCACCGTCACGTTCGCGGAGCCGGTCACCATCGATCACCTCCGGCTGCACGAAGACCTCACCGCCGGACAGCTCATCGACCGCCACGAGGTCCGGACACCGGACGGCCGTACGCTCGTCCAAGCCGGTTCCATCGGCGTCTCGAGGGTGCACGTGTTCGAACCGGTCACGACCGACCGGCTGACGATCGCGCTCGTCCCCGACGTCACCGACGAGACGGGCCGCGCTGAGGAAGCGCCGATACCGATGCTCCTCGCGGTCACCGCGTTCCACACTGGCACGAGCACCGTCCCCGAGCTGCCGGTCGGATACGAGGCCCCGACGGACGCCCCCGACTGAGCCGGCACCGCCTCGACGCGGAACTAGGCTGGAGGGCGTGCAGGCGCTCCCCGAACCACTCGATCTGAGTGCGCTCACCCGGCCGCTCCCCCGCCACGACGTTCGAGAGCAGTGGCGAGCCTTCATCAGGGAGGACCCCGGCGCCCGCGATCGCATCGGGCGAGCCAGACGGCTCACCACCACCCTCGGCGCGCTGGGAGGCCTGTTCGGCATCTTCTTCTTCGGCCTGGTCGGCCTGCTCGCCTACGCTCAAGGCGGCAGGAACGCGGGAGGGATCGCCTTCGGCATGGGCTCGCTCGTGGTGGTCATGATCCTCCTCGCCGTGATCCTCGTCCGCATGACGATCCGGGTCTGGTCGCGTCGGACCCTGCGGCGCACACACCTCCGCCTCGCCAGCTTCGCCGAGGCCAACGGGTTCGACTACCGCGTCGGTCCCATCGCCCTCCAGCGCGACATGCCCTGGCGGAGCCGCGGGTCGGTGAACCTTCACCGAGTCCTCCGGAGCCGGGAGCCGCGCGGCATCGAGATCACCGACTACGAGGTCATCGGTAACCGCAAGAACCTCGCGGCCCCTTTCGGCGGCTACTGCGCGCTCCGGATGCCCGTCACACTCCCCCACATCCTGCTCCGCACCCAGGACGGACGCCGCCGAGGGATGACTGGCGCCGGCGCCCCGGCCGATGCGCAACGACTCAGCCTCGAGGGCGGGTTCGACCGCCACTTCCAGCTGTACTGCCCGGTCGGCTACGAGGCCGATGCCCTCTACCTGTTCACGCCCGACGTGATGGCGCGACTGCTCGACCACGTGCGCGGCTTCGACGTGGAGATCGTCGATGACTGGCTCCTGCTCGTGACCACCAAGGACCTCGTCACGACGAAGGTCGACGATTGGCGGGACATCGCCGCCGCTGTCGACGCCGTGGACGACCGCGTCGAACGCTGGGCACGGTGGCGGGAGACCCGAGGCGACCGGCGGAGCGCGAAGGCGGACGAGCAGGCCGCGGCGGCCGGCCGCGTCAGCACTCGTGGTCGGCGCCTCACCGTCCGCATGAGCGTCGACGACATCCTCATGTGGAGCGCGCTCGGGCTGTTCGTCGTCGGCACGATCATCGGGCTCCGGTAGCACGCCCGAACGTGCCCGAACCGACCCGGGTCAGTCGCCGTACTCGTCGAGGAACGTGTCCGACTCGGCATCGAGGGCACATCCCTCGGCGGCGGCCTCGGCCGGGGTGCGGTCGCCGGCGTCGATGATGGTGCTCGCCCGCTCCGCGATGCACCGTTCCATCGCCCGCTCGGCCGCCGCCGGGTCGGCGGCGGTGAACCCGCCCGTCGCTGCGACGATCGCGAGGACCGCTCCGACGCCGGCGACGAGGACGGTCCCACCGATCGCGAGCTTCCACCCGAGCCTCGTCGGCTCGGCCGTCCCCTCGTCGCCCGGCTCTTGCTGCTCCGTCTGCGTGAACACATCCGTCATCGGTCGACCCCCGTCGCTCAGCGCGCCACCCCCGGCGCGTCGCCCCAGGCTAGCAAGCGCCGTCGTCGCGCCGCACGATCGACGACACCACGACGCGAGACGGCCTCCCGCTGGTGGGCGGGAGGCCGTCTCGCGTCGGATCGTCCCGGGGCTAGAACCCTGGGCGAGGCGGTAGTACGCGTTGTTCCAGCGCACCTCGCGCTGGAAGTCGCGCGTCGTGGTCGACTCGTCGATCACCAGGAGCTCGGTCTTGGCGATCTCCGCGAAGTCGGCGAACACCTCGACCCCGACCGCGGTCGACATGACGGTGTGGTGCGCGGCACCGGCGGTCAACCAGGCGGCGGCCGAGGTCGCGAAGTCCGGTGCCGGCTTCCACACGGCGCGCCCGACGGGCAGCTTCGGCAGGGCCTCGATGGGCTGGACGACCTCGACGACGTTCGCCGTCAGCCGGAAGCGGTCGCGCATGTCGCTCATCGCGACGACGACTGCGGGGCCGGAGTCGGCCGTGAAGACCAGGCGCACCGGGTCCTCCTTGCCGCCGATACCGAGCGGGTGCACCTCGAGGGTGGCACGAGCCGAGGAGAGCGTCGGACTGACCTCGAGCATGTGCGCCCCGAGGATGAGCTCGTTGCCGGGCTCCATGTGGTACGTGTAGTCCTCCATGAGCGAGGCACCACCGGGGAGGCCGGCACCCATGACGGACGCGGCGCGCACGAGGACGGCGGTCTTCCAGTCACCCTCCGCGCCGAAGCCGTAGCCGTCGGCCATGAGGCGCTGGACGGCGAGGCCCGGCAGCTGACGCAGCTCGCCGAGGTCCTCGAAGCTCGTCGTGAACGCGGCGAAGTCACCGGCCTCGAGGAAGGAGCGCAGGCCCAGCTCGATCGCGGCGCCGTAGCGGAGCGACTCGTGCCGCTCGCCACCCTTCCGCAGCTCGGGGACGACGTCGTACAGCTCCTCGTACTCGGCGACGAGGGCGTCGATGTCGGCGTCCGTCGACGCGTGCACGGCCTCGGCCAGCTCGTTGACGCTCCACGTGTTGACCTGCACACCGAACCGCAGCTCGGCCTCGGTCTTGTCGCCCTCGGTGACGGCGACATAGCGCATGTTGTCGCCGAAGCGTGCGAGCTTGAGCTCGTGCGTGGCCGCCCAACCCGCAGCGGCGCGCTGCCAGGTGCCGACCTCACGCTGGACGCGCGGGTCGGAGACGTGGCCGACGACCGTCTTGCGGGCGACGCCGAGACGCGTCTGGATGTACCCGAACTCACGGTCGCCGTGCGCGGCCTGGTTGAGGTTCATGAAGTCGAAGTCGATCTCCGACCACGGCAGCTCGACGTTCGCCTGCGTGTGGAGGTGGAGCAGCGGCTTCTGCAGCGCGTCGAGCCCAGCGATCCACATCTTGGCCGGGCTGAAGGTGTGCATCCAGGTGACGAGACCGATGACGCTGTCGTCGGCGTTCGCGTCGAGCATGGCGCGACGGATCGACTCGGAGTCCTTGAGGACCGGCTTCCACTCGATCCGCACGGGGACGTCGGCGGCAGCTCCGAGTTCGGCGGCGATGGCCTGGGACTGCTCGGCGACCTGACGGAGGGTCTCCTCGCCGTACAGGTTCTGGCTGCCGGTGAGGAACCAGACGGTGTAGTGGTCGAGCGTGGTGGTGGGCTTCGGCATGGGTGGGTTCTTTCTTGAGGTCGTTTCGGTCCCTGAGCCTGTCGAAGGGCGGGACCGTGGTGGGTGGCCCTTCGACAAGCTCAGGGACCGGGAGGGTGTCAGGGACCGGGAGGGTGTCAGGGACCGGGAGGGTGTCAGGGACCGGGAGGGTGTCAGGGACCGGAGGTCGGTCGGGCTAGAGCGCGCCCTGCGGCGCCTGGCCGTAGACGTTCTGGTAGCGGTCGAACAGGGCGTCGATCGCTTCGGTCGGCATGGGCTTCGGCTCGCCGAGCTGGCGCGAGATGTGCACGGTGCGGGCGACGTCCTCGACCATGACCGCGGCCTTCACGGCGTCGCGGGCGTCCTTCCCGATCGTGAACGGTCCGTGGTTCTGCATGAGCACGGCGCGCGAACGGTGGCCGGTCAGCGTCTCGACGATGCCGCGCCCGATCGAGTCGTCGCCGATGATCGAGAACGGACCGACCGGGACCTCTCCGCCGAACTCGTCGGCCATCGCCGTGATGACGCACGGGATGGGCTCGGCGCGTGCGGCCCAGGCCACCGCGTAGGTGGAGTGGGTGTGCACGACCCCGCCGACCTCGGGCATATGCCGGTAGACGTATGCGTGTGCCGCGGTGTCGCTCGACGGCGACCGCTCAGCACCGGGCGTTCCCGGGATGACGTTGCCGTCGAGGTCGCAGAGGATCATGTTCTCGGGTGCGAGGTCGTCGTAGTCGACGCCGGAGGGCTTGATGACGAAGAGGTCGGCTCCCGGCACCCGACCGGAGACGTTGCCGCCGGTCCAGATGACGAGCCCGTACCGGACGAGCTCGCCGTGCAGCTTGGCGACGTCGGACCGGACGCGCGCGATCGCGACCTCGATCTCGGGTGAGTAGGTGTTCACGCGGTTACTCCTTCGAGGGCGGTGGTCTCGGTGTCGGTCGGCAGGCTGTCGACGCCGCCACCGAGGGCCGCTCGGCGGATGCGCTTCAGGCGCTTCATGACGTCGTTAGCGCCACGACCGAAGTAGTCGTGCAGCGTCGCGTACTCGGCGTAGAGCAGGTCGTACGCGTCGGCGGCTGCCTCGTTCGGCGTGTAGACAGCGCGGTTCACCTTGCCCATCGCGGCGCTGGCGGCCGGGACGTCCGGGTAGGCCCCTGCGGCGACGGCGGCGTGGATGGCCGAGCCGAGCGCGGGCCCCTGGTCGCTCGCCGTGATGGAGATCGGCAGGCGGAGGATGTCGGAGTACGTCTGCATGAGGAAGGGGTTCCGCTGCAGACCGCCGGCGACGATGAACTCGGTGACGGGGACGCCCGAGGCGTTGAACGTCTCGACGATCTTCCGGGTGCCGAAGGCGGTCGCCTCGAACAGCGCGCGGTAGACCTCCTCGGTGCGGGTGGTGAGCGTCAGGCCGAGGACGGTGCCGGAGAGCTCATGGTCGACGAGGACCGAGCGGTTGCCCGAGTGCCAGTCGAGGGCGACGAGCCCGTGCGCGCCGACGGGCTGGTCCTGGATGAGCGAGGTGAGGTACTCGTGGATGCTGACACCACGCGCCGCAGCCTCATCGGTGTACCGGGCGGGGACCTGGTTCGCGACGTACCAGGCGAAGATGTCGCCGACGCCCGACTGCCCGGCCTCGTAGCCGTAGAGGCCGGCGATGATGCCGCCGTCGACGACGCCGCACATGCCCGGGACCTCGCGGAGGACGTCGCCGTTCATGACGTGGCAGGTGGAGGTGCCCATGATCGCGACCATCTGACCGGGCGAGACGGCCTGCGCCGCGGGTGCTGCGACGTGCGCGTCGACGTTCCCGACGGCGACCGCGATGCCCTCACGGAGACCGGTCCACGCAGCGGCCTCGGCCGACAGGGTGCCGGCGGCGGCGCCCAGTTCACCGATCTCGTGCGCGACCTTGTCGTCGGCGAAGCGCTCGAACGCGGGGTTGAGCGCCGCGAGGAACTCGTGGCTCGGGTAGGCACCGTCCTGGTAGATGCCCTTGTAGCCGGCGGTGCAGGCGTTGCGCACGTAGGTGCCGGTGAGCTGCCAGATGATCCAGTCGGCCGCCTCGACCCAGTGGTCCATGCGCTCGTAGAGTTCGGGGTCCTCCTCGAGGAGCTGGAGGCCCTTGGCGAACTCCCACTCACTGGAGATGAGGCCGCCGTAGCGCGGCAGCCAGGACTCGCCCCGCTCGGCGGCGAGCTCGTTGATGCGGTCTGCCTGCGGCTGCGCGGAGTGGTGCTTCCACAGCTTCACGTAGGCGTGCGGGCGGTCGGCGTACTCGGGCAGCTCGTTGAGCGGCGTGCCGTCGGCGATGACGGGGACCATCGTGCAGGCGGTGAAGTCGGTGCCGATGCCGATGACGGCGGCGGGGTCGATCCCGGCGGCCTCGACGGCGCGCGGCACGGCGGACTGCATGACGGCGACGTAGTCGGCCGGCACCTGCAGCGCCCAGTCTGGCGGCAGCGCGGCGCCGGTGGAGGCGAGCTCACGATCCATGACGGCGTGCGGGTAGTCGAGCACCGCCGACCCGAGTTCGGCGCCGTCGGACACACGCACGACGACGGCTCGACCGGACAGCGTGCCGAAGTCGACGCCGATCGTGTAGGTCTCGGCGTGCGTGGCTGTCGCCTGCTCGGGGGCGCTGGCGGCCGGGTTCTGCTCGGTGTTCACCGGTGGGACTCCTTCGTCGATCTGGTGCTCGGTTGATTCGCGATGCTGTGGTGCAAGCGGGTGGGGGCGGCGGCTCGGTCGGGTGGATCAGGGCTGGACCGCGCTCCAGTGTACAACGTTGTATATTGCCGTGGCCATGGACAGGACGATGCGATCGCGATTCATGCGAGACCGCCCATCGCCTCGATGACGGCGCGTGCGTCGAGACGCTCGGCATCCGCGGCGCCGACCGCGCCCACGGTCCCCACGATCCGGCCCGCGCGGACGGCGACGACTCGATCGCAGACGGCCGCGAGCGCCGCCGGGTCCTCGCTCGAGACGACGACCGCCCGACCGGACGCCGCGAGCGAACGGATGAGGGCGCACCGCTCAGCCCGCCGACGTCCGTCCTCGGAGCCCGAGGCGCCCGCCGCACCGAACGGCTCGGCGAGCAGCACGGCGCGCGCGCCCGTGTCGGCGATGATCCGGAGCGACTCGGTGAACTGGTCGGCGTCCGGCCCGCGGTGTGCGCCGGGCAGTGCGGCGACCAGGCCGCTCGGCACGGTGGTCGCCCGGTAGTCGCGGCGCGGATCGGCCACGCCGAGCCGGACCATCCTCGTGAGGGCGTCCGGGGAGACGCTCGACGGCACCCCGCCGAGGAAGGAGAGGTCGAAGCGGATGGGGTGCTCGGTCGTGTAGAGCACCCCCGCGGCGCGCGCCAGCTCCGTCGTCGAGACGTCGACCACCGCACCGTCGAGCGCGACCGTGCCGCGGGTCCGTGCGCCGTACGACCGCCCGAAGACGCTCAGCAGTACCTCCCCGGCACCCGAGTCGGGCGGACCGAACAGCCCGAGCACCTCCCCCGGTGCGCAGGCGAAGGACAGGTCGTCGACGACGGTCCGCTCGGGGTCCGCCGGGTGGCTCGCGGTCCAGTGTTCGACGGTGAGGCCGGCGGCCGTCTCCGGCGATGCGATCGATGAGGCACGGTCCGACGTCGATGATCCGCCGGTGACCGGGCGGAACGCGTCGACGCCGCCCAGCCCGGCGGCCAAGGCTTCGAGCACCTCGCCTTCACCGTCCACGGCCGACAGCCGGATCGAGGGCGACGGGGCACCGCCGACGGCGAGCACGGTCGCCGTCGATGCGACCCGTGCGAGCCCGGTGACGGCCCCGGTCGCGAGGAGGACGCCGGGTGCGGGGGCGGCGGTTCGAGGAGCTCGGGCCACCTCGACCATCGCCTGCCGCCAGCGCTCGACCTCGTCCGCTCGAAGGGCGGGGCCGCTGTCGTCGATCACGATGAGCGACGCCTCAGCAGCGACCGACCGGGCCAGCTCCACGAGCCGACGCTCCACGACCGACAGGGCCCCGGCGGAGTCCGCGGACGACCGGTCGAGCCCGACGATACTCAGGGCACGGTGGATCCGCGCGGCATCGCTCTGCCCCACGGACGTCCGGTCGCTGGAGGGTCCTCGGAGGACCCGCGCGACCGTCTCCCGCAGGCCCGCCACACGCTCGGACCCGAGCAGGACGTTCTCGCCGATGGTCTGCGACCAGCTGATGGCCTGCCCGGCCGTCACGACGGCCACCCCGGAGGCGCTCGACGCGGCCCGGGACGACAGCCGCGCCGGTCGACCGGCGACGAGCACCGTCTCGGACCCGGACGCTCTGGCCGCGCCGCGCGGGGCGGAAGCCGTCCCGGACAACCGCGCGATCAGGTGCCGGAGCGTGGAGACCGGTCCGAGCACGGCGTGCACCGTGCCGAAGGGCACCTCGAGCAGTGGCGTGCCGTCCCGCAGGATCGCGAGCGCCCGCGGGACCGACGCGGACTCGGGCGGAGCGGCCGCCTCGCCACCACGCACGGAGGCGAGGGCACCGGCCAGGTCGCCGGTGCTCTCGCCTCCGTGGTGGATGTCCATGCGTCGGATCGATCCGGGTTC
Organism: Plantibacter sp. M259; assembly: GCF_006065115.1. Lineage (NCBI taxonomy): Bacteria > Bacillati > Actinomycetota > Actinomycetes > Micrococcales > Microbacteriaceae > Plantibacter > Plantibacter sp. M259. Next base: position 1,009,532 of record NZ_CP040750.1, read on the forward strand.
CGCTGTCGCGGACCTCGGGATCAGCGTCCGCCGCTGCGGCGCTTGTTGTAGACGTCGAACGCGACGGCCAGCAGCAGCACGAGGCCCTTGACGGCCTGCTGCCACTCGATGCCAAGACCGATGATCGACATACCGTTGTTCAGCACACCGATGATGAGACCACCGATGATCGCGCCGCCGATGGTACCGACGCCGCCCTGCACCGCTGCTCCACCGATGAAGGCCGCGGAGATCGCCTCGAGCTCGAAGCCGTCACCGGCCTTCGGACCGGCGAGGTTCAGGCGGGCCGTGAAGATGAGGCCCGCGAGCGCCGCGAGGAAGCCCATGTTGACGAACAGGAAGAAGTCGACCTTGCGGGTCTTAATGCCGGACAGCTCCGCGGCGTGACGGTTGCCACCGATCGCATAGATGTGGCGGCCGAAGACCGAGCGGTTCATGACGATGCCGTAGACGAGCACGAGGACGGCCAGCACGATGAGCGTGACCGGGATGCCCTTGTACGCGGCGAGGGCGTACACGAAGAAGCCGATGCCCGCGATGATGAGGACGAGCTTGGCGACGAACCACGGGAACGGCTCGGTGTCCTGACCGTACTTCTGACGGCCGAGGCGCGTGCGGACCTGCTGCACGACGAGGCCGACGACGGCGATGACACCGATACCGAGCGTCAGCGGGTCGATCGGGAAGTCACCGAACACGTCGTTCAGGAAGCCGTTGCCGAGCGCGCGGTACTCCGCCGGGAAGGAGCCGATGTTGGCGTTGCCGAGGACCACGAGCGCGAGGCCGCGGAAGATGAGCATGCCGGCCAGCGTCACGATGAACGCCGGGATCCCGACGTAGGCGATCCAGAAGCCCTGCCAGACACCGACGAGCGCGCCGATGGCGAGCGACAGGATGATCGCGATCCACCACGGCATCTGCATCTGCACGGCGAACACACCGGACACCGCACCGACGAAGGCCGCGACGGAACCGACCGACAGGTCGATGTGGCCGGCGATGATGACCATCACCATGCCGATCGCGAGGACGAGGATGTACCCGTTCTGCACGATCAGGTTGGAGATGTTCTGCGGCCGCAGCAGGATGCCGTCGGTGATGACGGCGAAGAACACGACGACGAGCAGGAGGGCGATGAAGATGCCGTTCTTGCCGAGGTCGCTGAGGATGTGGGTCAGCCAGCTCGTGAAGCGGTTGGTGGCCGGGTTGACGAGGCCGCCGGCGGCGGTACCGTCGCCTGCCGGGACGGTGGGTTTGGTGTCCAGATCGGACATTGCGGTTCTCCTTCGATCCGTCCGCGCCCGCGTCAGCGGGGCTTCTCCATGGTCATGAGTTTGAGGAGCGCTTCGGGGTTCGCTTCCTCGATCGGCAGTTCGCCGGTGATGCGGCCCTCGCTGAGGGCGTAGATGCGGTCGCAGATGCCGATGAGCTCGGGGAGCTCGGAGGAGATGACGATGACGCCCTTCCCCTCGGCGGCGAGGCGGTTGATGATCGTGTAGATCTCGTACTTCGCACCGACGTCGATGCCACGGGTGGGCTCATCGAGGATGAGGACGTCGGGGTCGGAGTAGATCCACTTCGAGAGGACGACCTTCTGCTGGTTGCCGCCCGAGAGCTTCCCGGTCTTCGCGAGCACGTTCGGAGCCTTGATGTTCATGCTCTTCCGGTACTCCTCGGCGACCTTGTACTCCTCGTTGTCGTTGACGAGTCCGCCGCGTTCGAGCTTCTTCAGCGAGGCCATCGAGATGTTCCGCTTGATGTCCTCGATGAGGTTGAGGCCGTAGTACTTGCGGTCCTCGGTCGCGTACGCGAGGCCGTTGTCGATCGCCTCCGACACCGTGCGAGTGCGGATCTCGGTGCCGTTCTTGAAGACCTTGCCGCTGATGCGGCTACCGTACGACTGACCGAACAGGCTCATCGCGAACTCGGTGCGTCCGGCGCCCATGAGGCCGGCGATGCCGACGATCTCACCGGCGCGGACGTTGAGGTTGACGGCGTCGACCATCACGCGGGTCGGGTCCTGCGGGTGGTGGGCGGTCCAGTCCTCGACGCGCAGGATCTCCTCGCCGATGTTCGGCGTGTGGTCCGGGTAGCGGTGCTCGAGGTCGCGGCCGACCATGTCCTTGATGATGCGCTCTTCGGTGACGTCGTTCTTCACGATCGTCTCGATGGTCTTGCCGTCGCGGATGACGGTGACGGTGTCGGCGACCTTCTTGATCTCGTTGAGCTTGTGGCTGATGATGATCGACGTGATCCCCTGCTCCTTGAGGTGCAGGATCAGGTCGAGCAGGTGGTCGGAGTCCTCGTCGTTCAGTGCGGCCGTCGGCTCGTCGAGGATGAGGAGCTTCACGCGCTTCGAGAGGGCCTTCGCGATCTCGACGAGCTGCTGCTTGCCGACGCCGATCTCGAGGATCTTGGTCGTCGGGTTCTCCCGCAGGCCGACCCGGGCGAGCAGTGCTGCCGCCTCCTGGTTGGTGCGGTTCCAGTCGATGAGGCCGAGCGGCCCCTTCAGCTCGTTGTTGAGGAAGATGTTCTCCGCGATGGAGAGGTAGGGGCTGAGGGCCAGCTCCTGGTGGATGATGACGATGCCCTTGGACTCCGAGTCGCGGATGTCCTTGAACTCCATCGTCTCGCCCTCGAAGACGATGTCGCCCTCGTAGGTGCCGAACGGGTAGACGCCGGACAACACCTTCATGAGCGTCGACTTGCCGGCGCCGTTCTCACCGCAGATGGCGTGCACGGTACCGCGCTGCACATCGAGCGTGACGTTCGAGAGGGCCTTGACGCCGGGGAAGGTCTTGATGATGTTGCGCATCTCGAGGATGCTCGTGGTCTCGCCTGACACCGTGTCTCCTTACAGGTGATCGTCGTTGAACCGGGCCCTCCGACAGGCCCAGGGATCGGAAGTGATTCCGTTCCCTGAGCCTGTCGAAAGGGGTGTTGCAGGACTGACTAGCCCTTGATCTCGTCTTCGGTCCAGTAACCGGAGTCCACGAGGACCTCCTGGATGTTGTCCTTGACGACGATCTGCGACTCGAGGAGGAAGGACGGGACGACCTTCTTGCCGTTGTCGTAGTCCTCGGTGTTGTTGACCTCGGGCTTCTCACCGTTCAGCACGGCGACGGCCATCTTGACGGCTTCGCTCGCCAGCTGGCGGGTGTCCTTGAAGATGGTCGCGTACTGCTCGCCGGACTCGATGGCCTTGACCGAGTCGAGCTCGGCGTCCTGGCCGGAGATGACGGGCCAGCCGTCGCCCACCGAGTAGCCGGCGTCGGTCAGCGCCGAGATGATGCCTCGCGAGATGCCGTCGTAGGGCGACAGGACCGCGTTGACCTTGCTGCCGTCGGAGTAGGTCGACGTGAGGATGTTCTCCATACGCTTCTGCGCGGTCTCACCGTCCCAACGGAGCGTTGCAGCCTGCTCGAAGGACGTCTGGCCGCTGGCGACCTTGAGGGTGCCCGCGTCGATGAACGGCTTCAGGGTGTCCTGAGCGCCGTCCCAGAAGAACGTGGCGTTGTTGTCGTCGGGCGAGCCGGCGAACATCTCGATGTTGAACGGACCGGCGGGTGCGCCCTCGGTGGGCTTGCCCTCGAGGTCGACGAGGCCGAGGCCGTTGAGGACCGAGTTGGCCTGCTGCACGCCGACCTTGTAGTTGTCGAACGACGCGTAGTAGTCGACGTTCTCGCTGTCGCGGATCAGGCGGTCGTAGGCGATGACGGGGATGTCGCCGTCCTTGGCCTCCTGCAGCACGCTCGTGAGCGTGGTGCCGTCGATCGAGGCGATGATCAGGACGGAGGCGCCCTTGGTGATCATGTTCTCGATCTGCGAGACCTGCGTCGGGATGTCGTCCTCGGCGTACTGCAGGTCGACCTTGAAGCCCTCCTTCTCCAGCTGCTCCTTGACGGCGTTGCCGTCCTGGATCCAGCGCTCGGAGCTCTTGGTGGGCATCGCGACGCCGACGAGCTTGCCGTCGCCTTCGCCGCCGCCCGATCCGCCGCTTGCGCCGCCGGAGCAGCCGGCGAGCGACACGACCATCGTGCCTGCGGCCAGCGTGGCGAGGAGCATTCTCTTCTTCACTGTGTGGTTCCTTCCCTAGGGAGTTGCTTGGACGTCATTGTCATGCGCAGGTCTGTCGGCTTCGATGTGTCCAGCTCATCGAGGCCGCTCATCGGCTACGTGGCGTTCGCGGGTGCGGGTGCGGACGCCTCGTCGTGGTGCCGGCGAGGGTGCAGGGAGAGGTGGCCGGCGGAGAGCCGGGCCGAGAGGGAGCTGTGGTCGGATCGATCGGTGCCGTGGATCGGGAGGTGGCTCATCGCCGACCTGCTCGCTCCATTGCGCTTCGTTCCCACGTCGACTTCCTCGTCACTCCGAATGTGACCGTTCACATTGTGTGTCACACGATAGCCCCAGACCTCCACCTGATGTCAAGTCGGGATGGGTCTCATTTTCATAACCGGCGACGGTCGGGGCATGGTCGCGCTCTCAGTGGGCCCGTGCGGGCAGGTGCCAGGGGCGCAGGTATGCCTCGATCAGCGTGCCCGGAACCCGGGGATGTGCCCCGGCGATCCCAGTGGACGCCTAGAGTTCGGCGTCGATCGCGCGGATGACGTCCCAGGCGCCGTCCTCGGAGTTCGACAGCACGACGACGTCGATGGCATCGGCGGCGGTCGGGCCGAAGTAGGTGCGGACGATGCCGCTCGCGCCGGGGTTGACACCGTCGAGGTACATCGATCGCACCTGGCCGTCCTCGTCGACGTCGAACTCGAAGCCGAAGCCGTAGGAGATCTCCTCGTCGACCTCGATCTGCGGGGAGGTGAACTCCTCGGTCAGCTCGGCGGTGAGGATCTTCGCGTCGCGGGCGGCGCGCAGGAAGGTGATCAGGTCGGCTGCGGTGGACTGAGCACCGGCGTCCGGGCCGCCGAGCGGCGGGAAGGCGTCGGCGTTCGAGTGCCAGACGCCGTCGTCGTCGACGTCGCCGCCCTCGGCCAGGCCGGGCTCGCCCGTCCGGCGGTCGACGAAGCCCGAGTGGTCCATGCCGACCAGCGCGAACACCTGCTGCTCGATGAGCTGGCGGTACGGCAACCCCGTCACGCCCTCGAGCGCGAGTCCGAGCAGCACGTAGCCCGCGTTGACGTAGTTCGCCTCCTCGCCGGGGGCCGCGAGCGGCTCCTTGTCGGCGAAGAGCGGCAGGAGGTCGGCGGTCTCGCGGATCGACGAGGCCGGGCGCTCGGCCCAGAGGTCGTCGTAGCTCTCGCCGGCGGTCTCGTCGGCGTCGTCAGCGATGCCGGAGGTGTGGGTCAGCAGGTGGAGCAGCTGGACGTCGCGACGGATGGTGGTGCCGTCGAGGTCGACGTACTCGTGGATCGACTCGTCGAGGTCGATGTGTCCGGCGTCGACCTGCTGGAGCACGGCGGCGGCGGTGAAGAGCTTCGTGATGGAGGCCGTGTCGAAGCGGGTGTCGAGGGTGATGGGCTCGTCGCGCTCCCTCGAGGCGAGGCCTCGGGCGGCCTCGAAGAGCGTCTCGTCACCGCGCTTGACGAGCACGACGCCCGAGAAGTCGGTGGCTTCGATGACGCGGGCGACGCTTTCGGTATCCATCCTCCAACGGTACCGTCGCGGACCCCTCCGTGGCTCCACGCACCCCGGGGCCCCGATCCGTCGGGGGCCTGACGCGTGTGCATAATGGGTGCAGCACGAAATGTGACCGTGCACATCGAGGTCCGAGGAATCCGTGAGCGACGACGCCGAACGGGGGCGAGCCCCCAATATCCGTGATGTCGCGCGCCTGGCCGGGGTGTCGCACCAGACGGTCTCGCGGGTGCTCAACAACCACCCGAGCATCCGCGACTCCACTCGCGACCGGGTTCTCGCCGTCATGGACGAGGTCAACTACCGTCCGAACCGGGCGGCCAGGGCGCTCGTGACGAGTCGGTCGCGGACCATCGGCGTGCTCGCGAGCCAGCGGTCGCAGTACGGTCCGGCGAGCATGATCCAGGCGATCGAGAACGCGAGCAAGGACGCGGGCTACCTCGTCAGCACGGCGAACCTGCCCGACGTCTCCGACGCGTCGATCGTCGCCGCCGTCGAGCATCTGCTCGCGCAGTCGGTGGATGGCATCGTGGTCATCGCACCGCAGGTCCGGGTCTTCCGGGCGATCGAGGAGTTGCAGGTACGGGTGCCGTTCATCGCGGTGCAGTCCGGCGGCGACCTCGACGACCACTCGATCGGTGTCGACCAGGTCGCCGGAGGACGCTTGGCGACGCGGCACCTCATCGAGCTCGGCCATCGGAACATCTACCACCTCGCCGGCCCGCAGGACTGGATCGAGGCGGAGGCGCGCATGCACGGGTTCCTCGCCGAGATGAGTGCGCAGGACGTGCCGACGACCGCGCCGATCCTCGGTGACTGGACCGCCGACTTCGGCTATCGCGCCGGGATCGAACTCATGCGGGTGCGCGACTTCACGGCGATCTTCTCGTCGAACGACCAGATGGCGCTCGGCCTCATCCATGCGATCCGCGACGAGGGGTACGACGTGCCGCGCGACGTGTCGATCGTGGGGTTCGACGACATCCCGGAAGCGCCCCACTTCTGGCCGCCGCTCACGACCGTGCGGCAGGACTTCGACGAGCTGGGGCGTCGCTGTGTCGCGCGGTTGCTCGGCAACCTCGAGGTTGACGCCGTCGGGTACCGCGGAACGATCGAGCCCGAGCTGATCGTGCGGAAGTCGACGGGTCGCCCGGCCTTCTGACCCCTGGCGGTCGTGGTCTGGTGATGGCGCCAGCGCGGTGCGCTGACGCGAGCGCGGGCCACACGCGTGAGCGCGCCCCTCCGGAGACCCGCGCTCGAGTCCACGCCCCGCGCCCACGCCGACTCGCGCGATCTCGCGTCAGCGCACCGCGCTGACGCGAGGTGAGCACGTCTCGCGTCAGCGCACCGCGCTGACCACCAGGCCGACAGCACTCGCGGCGACGATCACCAGGCGGCGGGGTCCGCGATGAGTCGGTCGAACGCGAGTTCCGCGGCACCAATGAGCAGGAGGTCCTGGCCGAGTTCCGCACGCACGATCGTGACGTCCTCGAACGGCGGGACGAGCGCCCGCTCACGGACCGCGTCGTGCAACTCCTCCGACGCCAGTTCGAGCACGATCCCGAGATGCCCACCGAGGACGACGAGCTCCGGGTCGAGAATGTTCACCGTCCCGGCGAGCGCCCGCCCGAGCGTCCTGGCCTGCCGGACGACCTCCTCCCGCATCGCACCAGCCGGATCGGCCGCGATGCCCTCGGCGAGCGCCGCTTCGAGGACCGCGTCGTCTCCGGCGGTGAGCCCGGCGACACGGAGCAGCTCGCTGCGTCGGACGGCGTCTTCGAGCGCGTTGCCGGCGGCCGTCGCCGAGGTGTGACCGAACTCCCCCGCGTACCCGCGCGCACCACCCACCGGTCGGCCGCCGGCGATGATGCCGCCGCCGATACCGCTCGCGCCGCCGTTCAGGTAGACGAGGTCGTCGATGCCGCGGCCCGCCCCGAAGGTCCGCTCGGCCCGGGCGCCGAGACTCGCGTCGTTGGCCGCGAACACCGCGCGACCGGTCGCGGCACGCAGTCGTTCTACCAGGGGTTCGTCGACCCATCCCAGGTGCGGTGCGAGCCGGACGACTCCGTCGGCGTCCCGGACGAGCCCGGGGATCGCGAGCCCGATCCCACCGCCACCGCGCGCCTCGTCGGGCAGGCGGGCGGCGAGTTCCGCGACCAGCTCCGCGATGATCGCCGTGGCCTCGGCCGCCGTCGGTGTCGTGTCGACCTCGCGACGCACGCGCTCGACGACCTCGCCGCCGAGTCGCACAGCCGCCACCGTGATCGCGTCGAGTTCCGGGTTCGCGGCGAAGGCGACGGCTCGCGGGCCGGCCGAGACGAGCGGCGACGGCCGGCCGACACCCTGCCCGCCGACCGGGACCGACTCCGTGACGATGCCGGTCGATGCGAGTTCCGTGACGAGTGCGGCGACCGTCGACCGGTTGAGCCCGGTCGCCCTCGTGAGCGCCGACCGCGACTGCACCCCGCCCTGGTGCACGAGCTCGACGATCCGCCCGAGGTTGCGACGGCGCACCGAGTCGAGTCCGCTCCCCATGCCGGATCCGCCCGCCGGACCCGCCCCGACCGCTGTCGATTCGCTCACACGCACACCCTCTGCTCGATCCCTCCAGTGTTCCCTATCCGGGCACGCGCCGGTTCACCCGCCGCCAGCCGTGGATGGTTGACTGGACGGATGCCCGCCGCCTGGACACTCCGCCCCGCCACCATCGACGACTCGACCTGGACGGCCGAGCTGCGCGCCGTCGTCATGCGGCCCGACCTCGAGCGCCTCGGTCGCTACGACGAGACCCGCGTCCGCCGTCGCTTCCTCGACGGATATCGACCGGAGCACACCTCGGTGATCGAGGTCGACGGCGTCGCGGCAGGGCTGGTCGCCCTCCGTCCGGAACCCGGCGAGCGGTGGCTCGAGCACTTCTACCTCGCACCCGAACACCAGGGCGCGGGTCTCGGCACCGCGGTGCTTGCGCGGTTCCTGTCCGATGACGGTGATCCGCGCCCGTTCCGTCTCAACGTCCTGCAGGGCAGCCCGGCCCGCCGCCTCTACGAGCGCCACGGCTTCACGCTCGAACGCGAAGACGAGGTCGACGTCTGGATGGTCCGCGGCACGGGAGCAGGAGATCGGCACGGCAGCAGGACGTTCGGCTGAGTGACGTCCTGCCACCGAGCGGATCTCCTCCTGCGACGCGGGCACCGGCTACCGGGTGAGCCGCGCGGCGCCGGAGCAGCTCACGCGGGCTGGCGGACCGTGGTGACGATGTCGACGAGGTGCGGGTCGGCCGGCGCGGAGCCGAAGCCGAAGCGCACGGGCGGATCGAGTCTGGCGAGGGTGCCGAGGTCCGCACCGGACCAGCTCGCGGTGGCGGCGGTGATGCGGCGAGCGCCGGTCACGCCGTAGTACTCGCGTCGACCGTTGCCGGCGGAGCCCGCCGTCCGGGCGCCGGGTTGGAGCACCCGGGCGAGGGGGTCGATCGTCTGCAGCCAGACGGGGTTCACGGCCACCGGCTTGGGGACGACCCGCAGCGCCCGGCCGAGCGGCGAGCTCCCGCCGATGCGGAGGGTCGTGTCGAGCGGACCGCCCACGAAGCGGAGCCCCGTCGGCAGGCGCGTCCAGCCGACGGTGCCGATCTCGACGTCGTCGAAGGTGTACGTGGAGGAGATGAAGTCGGCGATCTCCTGCGTCGGCGCGAGCAGCAGGCGTTTGCCGCGGGAGTCCTCGATCATCGCGTCGGCGAAGGAGCCGAACGGGGAGGTGGACCAGAGCCCGAGGACGATGCGGACGCCGCCCGTGGTGCCGTAGCCGGCGATCCTCCCGGAGAAACGAAGGTCGATTGCGGGCATGGGATCACCCTAGTCGCCCCGTCTGCGGGAGTGTCCGTCAACGGCGGCCCGCGGCCCGGTCGCCGAGCAGGTCGACGGGCGCCCGAGCACCACCCGGTTGACGGCGTCGGCGCGATCCGCTTCCGTGGGAACATGCCGACCTCGCTGCTCCTCCTCGCCGACACCCACTTGCCGAAGCGGGCGAAGGTCCTGCCGGACGCGGTCTGGGCCGCCGTCGACGCAGCGGACCTCGTCGTCCACGCGGGTGACTGGGTCGATGAGGCGACGCTCGACGCCCTTGAGGCCCGGGCCGCCCGCCTCGTCGGCGTCTTCGGCAACAACGACGGCCCCGGCCTCCGCGCGCGTCTTCCCGAGGTCGCGCGCTTCGAGCTCGACGGGCTACGGTTCGCCGTCGTCCACGAGACCGGAGCGGCGACCGGTCGCGAGCGACGAGCCGACGAGGCCTTCCCCGACACCGACGTCCTCGTCTTCGGACACAGCCACATCCCGTGGGACTCGGTCTCCCCCGCCGGTCTGCGTCTGCTCAACCCCGGCTCGCCGACGGACCGCCGTCGTCAACCGGAGTGCACGATGATGACCGCCCGGGTCACCGACGGCACCCTCACCGACGTCCGCCTCATCCCGGTCGCCCGCTAACCCTCCCCCGCCCGCGAACTGTCACTCGACGCTAGTCCGAGCGGCTGGAACTGTGCCGGAGTGACAGTTCGCGGGCCACGGGTGCCGGACGGGGACGGTACTGGTCAGCTCCACGACGCGGTGCTCACGACCGGCGACGATGATCGCCTCCATGATCTCCAACACGTGGAACGCGAGGTCACCCGAGGCCCGATGCGGTCGGTCCTGTTCGATCGCCTCGGCCAGGTCGGACAGGCCCACGCCGCGCCCTGCGTCGACGAAGCCGGCGCTGTCGGGGACGGCACGCCAGGTGCGGTCGTCGGCCGTCGCGATCTCCACCGGGTCCGAGAACCGGTTCGGGTCGGGCACGGCGACCGTCCCGCCCGTCCCGTAGACCTCAAAGAGCGGCACGCGGCTCGCCCACACCTCGAACGAGACCGTCACGGTCGAGACCACCCCGTTCGCGTGCTCGAGGATCGCGGTGACGTGCGTGTCGACCTCCTCGTGCACCGGGATCGGCGTCCCGGCCAGCGCTCCGGTCGCGACCGACCGCTCACGATCCGACCGTGCGACCGCCCCCGACACCCGCACGACGGGACCGAAGAACGACACGAGGCTCGTCAGGTAGTACGGCCCCATGTCGAGGAGCGGTCCGCCGCCCGGCTGGTAGTAGAACGCGGGGGCAGGGTGCCACAGCTCGTGTCCCGGGGCGCTCCAGGCGACCGCCGCGGCGATCGGCCGACCGATGGCACCGCTGTCGAGCACGGCGAGCGCCGTCTGGACGCCCGACCCGAGGACGGTGTCCGGCGCGCTGCCGACGCGGAGGCCCTTCGCTGCCGCGAGCTCGAGCACCGGTCGCGCCTCGGCGGTCGACAGCGCGAGCGGCTTCTCCCCGTAGACGTGCTTGCCGGCCTGGAGAGCTCGGAGCGCGACCTCGGCATGCGCGGCCGGGATGGTGAGGTTCAGGACGACGTCGACCTCGGGGTCGGCGAGCAGCTCGTCGACGCTCGACGACCGCACGCCCTGTTCGGCGGCGACCTCCGCGGCGCGGGCGAGATCGAGGTCCGCGACGACGACGAGCTCGAGGTTCGGCAGCTTCGGGAACTCGGCGAAGTACTGCTTCGAGATGTTGCCGACGCCGATGACGCCGACCCGGAGGACGGACCCTCCGGTGGTCTCGGACACTCCGTTCAGCGAGCTGCCCACAGCAGGCCCCTTTCGATCATGGCGCGGCCGGCGTTTCGGCACCGGTCCTCGACGATCCCGTTCAGCGTGCTGCCCACAGGAGGCCCCTTTCGATGATGGTGCGGACGTTCGGGTCTTCGACGATCTCGATGCGGTGGCCGGGAGCGGACACGAAGATCCTGCCCTTCCCCCACTGCCGTGTCCAGATGGCGGGCGCCGTGACGGGACGGTTCCACGCGTCCCAGGGCCGCACCTCCTGTGTCGTGGTCGCGAGGACGTCGTTGTACTCGTCGCTCAGCACCCAGTACTGCTCGGTGACGAGGTCGAAGTCCTCGATCCCCTCCGTGATGGGGTGGGTCCGTCCGTACTCGGTGATGTGGACGGTGTACGGGATGTAGTTGTCGGACTGCTCCCCCGTCCGCTCGGCCGGGTCCTTGCCGGCGTGGTGCGCGAACTGGCCACCGATCATGTGCAGGTAGTCGGCGTTGTTGCGGTACGAGTCCGCGATCCCGCCGTGCCAACCGGCCATGCCCGTCCCGTTCAGGACGGCGCGCTGCAGGCCGGCGAACTCCTCCGGCTCGATGGTGTTCATCGTGTTGATCTGCACGATGAGGTCGACCGTGTCGAGGTAGTCGGTGTCCGTGTAGACGGTGGTCCCGTCCTCGACGCGGACGGTGAACCCGTTCGCCTCCAGGAAGGGGATGAAGGCCGCGGTCGTCTCGACGGGCATGTGCCCGTCCCAGCCGCCTCGCACCACGAGCGCCTGCTTGTCAGTCATGTGTTCCTCTCAGGGGATGGTTCGGTCATTGGTCGGCTCGCGATCAGCACTACTTGCTGAAGCCGGCGGTCATGCCACTGATCAACTGGCGTCGGCCGAACAGGTACAGGATGAAGATCGGCAGGGTCGACAACACCACGGCGGCGAGCACCGCCGGCACGTTCACGCTGAACGAGCCTTGGAACGTCCACAGCGACAACGGCAGCACCCGGTTGCTCGGCGACTGCGTGAGCACGAGTGGGAACAGGAACCCGTTCCACACGTTGAGCGCGTTGTAGAGCGCGACGGTGACGATCGCCGGCCGGGCGAGCGGGAGGACGAGCGAGACGAGGGTCCGCCAGCTCGACGCCCCGTCGACGGTCATCGACTCGAACAGCTCCTTGGGGATGTCGCGGATGAAGTTCGACAGGATGAGCACGGTGACGGGCACCGCGAAGCCGATCGACGGCAGGATCAGCGCCAGGAGGGTGTCGTAGAGTCCCGCTTTGCTGAGCATGTAGAACAGCGGGATGATCGTCGCCTGCAGCGGGATCGCGAGGCCGAGCAGGAAGAACGAGAACGCTCCCCGCGTGAACCGGGAGTTGGTGCGCACGATCGCGTACGACGCCATGAGGCAGACGAACACGGTGACGGCGACGCTCGCGACCGTGATGATGACGCTGTTGCCGAGGTACAGGAAGAAGTCGCTCTGCAGGACGAGGGCGTAGCCGTCGAGCGTCGGATCGCTCGGTGGGATGAGCTGGTTGCTCGAGAAGAACCCGGCCTGCGGACGCACGCTCGTGATGACGATGTAGTAGATCGGCAGCACGATGATGAGCAGCCAGATCCAGGCGCCGATACCGCCGATGATGTTCGGTTTGCGACGGGCACCTCGGGGGCGCTTGCCTCGCGTCTCGTGCTCGCCTGGGCGTCCGCGCTTGGAGCCGGCCGTCGAGACGCTGACCGTGTCGAGGCTTCCCGTCGGGAGCGCGCCGGGCTTCGTGAGTGGGTTCGTCGCTGACATCAGAGGCCCTCCTGCTGACTGTCCATCTTGGCGAAGCCGCTCAGCTTGGTGAGCAGCAGGGCGATGGCGAGACCGATGACGGCCAGGATGATCGCCATGACGCTCGCCTGCCCGAACTGGCTCGCGGAGAAGCCCGTCACGTACATGAGGATCGGGAGGATGCGGGTGCCGGCGCTCGGAACGCCGCCGGTGAGCACGAAGATCACGTCGAAGTAGGTGAGCGAACCGATGATCATGAGCGTGGACGACGTCACGAGCGTGTACCGCAGCTGCGGGAGCGTGATGTGGAAGAACTGCTTGACCGTCCCAGCCCCGTCGATCTCGGCCGCCTCGTAGAGGGACGCCGGGATCTGCCGCACGCCACCCTGGAACAGGAGCGTGTGGAAGGGCACGAACTGCCACGCGATGATGAAGATCACGACGAAGAGCACGAGCTGCTGGTTGCCGAGCCAGTCCTGCTTGAGGAACGGGATGCCGAGCGACGCCGACAGGCCGAAGTTGGGGTCGAGGATCGCCTTGAACGCGATGGCCGTCGCCGCCGACGACAGCAGGAGCGGCAGGAAGAAGATCGCGCCGAGGACGGCCCGGTTGCGCTGCTTGCCGGCGGTCCAGGTCCCGAGCAGCAGGCTGATCGGGGTCTGGACGATCCAGGAGATCACGATGACCTTGAGGGTCAGGACGAGGGCGTCGATCGCGACCGGGTCGACGAGGACGGAAGCCCAGTTGTCGAGGCCGACCCACGCGGGGTCGGTGATCGCGTCCCAGCGGGTGAAGCTCAGGTACAGGGCGACGATGAGCGGGATGATCGCGAAGACGAGGAAGAAGCCCAGCGCCGGCGCGACCATCCAGCCGCTGGGGCCGGTGCGGCGGCGCATCGCTGCCGCACCGGCCCCTCGGGCCCCGTTCAATGGACGGGTGACGGTCATCGGGAGATCACTGTCCGATCGTCTTGTTCATGTCGTCGGAGAACTCCTGCGGGGTGATCTGCAGGTTGAACAGCTGGTCGAGGTTCGTCAGCAGCGCGGTCGCCTGTGCGGGCGGGAGCGCCTGGTCCCACGACATCTGGAAGTTCTTGGCGTTCTTCGTGAGGTCGTAGACGGTCGTGCCGAAGTCGCCGCCGGCGTCCGCGATCTGGTCGTCGATACCCGTGATCGGCGGCACCTGACCGGCCTCGACCATGCGGTCGATGTAGCCCTTGTCGAACACACCCTCGGTGAGGTACTTCAGCGCGCTGGCCTTCTGCTCCTTCGTCGCCGAGGCGGAGATGGAGAAGTACCCGGACGGGTTGCCGACGATGTTCGACGGGTCGCCCTTGCCACCGGTGACGGCGGGGAAGGTCGTGTAGCCGAGACCCTTCTCGGCGAACTCGGCCGCCTGCTGCTTGAAGGTCGTCATGACCCAGGCGCCCTGGAGCATCATGGCGGCCTTGCCCGTGTAGAGCAGGGCGACGTCGGCGTTGCTGTCGGCGGTGACCGAGGCGTAGCCGTCGACGAACGCGCCGGCCTTCACGAGCTCCTGGATCTTCTCGTTCGCCTCGATGATGCCGGGGTCACTCCACGCGTCGGCTTCACCGGCCATGATCTTGTTGAACGCCTCGGGTCCGGCGACGCGGTCGACGAGGTACTCCTCCCACATGAGCGACGGCCACTTCGAGGCACCCGCGAGCGAGAACGGGGCCACGCCCGCGGCCTTGAGCTTGGGGATGGCGTCGACGATCTCGTCGAAGTTCGTCGGGACCTCGACGCCGGCGGCCTTCAGGACGTCCTTGTTGTAATAGAACATGATCGGCGTGGTGGCGTTCATCGGCACCGCGTAGACCTTGTCGTCGATGACGCCCTGGTTCCAGACGGACTCGAGGAACTTGCCCTTCGCGTCCGCGGTCTCCGAGGTGATGTCGGCGACCTTGCCGGCGTCCACGTACGAGTTCAGGGTGCCGCCCGCCCAGCTGTAGATGATGGTCGGAGCGCTGCCTGCGCCGACCGCCGTGCGGATCTTGGTCTTGTAGGCGTCGTTCTGGAAGTAGGTCGCGGCGACCTGGCCGTCGGCGTTGGCGCCGTTCCACTCCTTGAGCGACGGGCCGAGGACGGTGTCCTCGTCGGTGCCGGTGAGGCCCCAGAGGGTGGCGCTGCCTCTCGGGGCGCCGCCGCCGCTGGAGCAGGCGGTCGCGCCGAGCATGAGTGCCGAGACGCCGAGGGCGACTGCGGCCAGTCGGGTCCGACGGCGGGATGAAGTACGAAGCGTCATTGCGTTCTCTCCTTGGTGGGTGCTGCTGCTGATGGTGCGATGGGGACGGATCAGTCGGTGGGCGTCCAGGCGCTGCCGTTCGCCGCGCTCGACTCGACGGCACGCAGGACCCGCTGGACCTGCAGCCCGTCGGCGAAGGACGGCTCGGGATCGGTGCCGGCGGTGATGGCCTGGACGAGGTCGCGCACCTGGTGCGAGAACGGGTGCTCGTAGCCGATACCGTGGCCGGTCGGCCACCAGGCGGCCATGTACGGGTGCTCCGGCTCGGTGACGACGATGCGCGTGAAGCCCTGCTTGCCGGCGGGAGCGGTGGCGTCGTACACCTCGAGCTCGTTCATCCGCTCGAGGTCGAAGGCGATGGCTCCGCGGGAGCCGCTCAGCTCGATGCGGAGTGCGTTCTTCCGGCCGGTCGCGTAGCGGGTGGCCTCGAAGGCACCGATCGCGCCGTCCGCGAGTCCGCCCGTGAGCTTCGCGGTGAACCAGGCGGCGTCGTCGACGGTGACCGCGCCGCGTTCCTCCGAGGCGGTCCCGCTCAGGCCGACGGTCTCGCCGAGGAGCGGTCGCTCGGTGACGAAGGTGGCGAGCGTCCCGCTGACGGTGTCGAGTCGGGCACCGGTCAGGTGCTGCACGAGGTCGATGGCGTGCGCGCCGATGTCGCCGAGCGAGCCGGAGCCGGCCTGGTCCTTGTCGAGGCGCCAGGTCATCGGACCCTCGGCGTCGCTCAGCCAGTCCTGGAGGTAGAGCGCGCGGATCTGGCGGACGTCGCCGAGCGCGCCCTCCGCGATGAGCTGGCGGGCGTACCCGATGGCGGGCACCCGACGGTAGCTGAAGCCGACCATGGAGCGGACGCCGCGGGCCCTCGCCGCCTCGGCCGCGGCGACCATCAGCTCCGCCTCCTCGACGCTGTTGGCGAGCGGCTTCTCGCAGAGGACGTGCTTGCCGGCTTCGAGGGCGGCGATCGCGATCTCGACGTGCGAGGAGCCGGGCGTGCAGACGTCGACGATGTCGATGGACGGGTCGGCGATGACGCTGCGCCAGTTCGTCGAGGCCGACTCCCAGCCGAACTTCACGCGGGCCGCCTCGAGCGCTTCGGGATTGCGGCCGACGATCGTCGCCATGACCGGTTCCGCGTCGAGGTCGAAGAAGCGCGGTGCGGTGCGCCAGGCCTGCGAGTGCGCGGCTCCCATGAAGCCGTATCCGATCATCGCGACCCGGAGTTCCGGCCGTCCGCTTCCCGCCATGTGCAACGCTCCCGAGCTGCTCGCGCAGCTGCGGCCCCGGGGTTCCGGATCGCTTCGCTGCGGTGCCCTGAAGCTAGCCCCGCCGCCTGTCAGCCCGCAACTTCCCTATCCCCGATTGGAAACTTTTCGCACCCGCCCACCATCCCCACCCCCTGCCCGCGAACTGTCACTCCGGCACAGTCCCGTCCGCCGGGACTAGCGGCGAGTGACAGTTCGCGGGCTACGGGGTGGGCGGGGCGGCGGTCGAACCCCGGACGACGAGGGAGGTGGCGAGGTCGAGGCGGATGTTGTCGACCGTCTCGGACCGGAGCTTGAGCACCAGGCGGGTGGCCTCCTCGGCCATCTCGATGAGCGGCTGCCGGATGGTCGTGAGGGCCGGACCGACCCACTTGGCCGGCGGGACGTCGTCGTACCCGACGACCGACAGCTGCTCCGGGATCGAGATCCCGAGCGAGCGCGCCGCCTCGTAGACGCCGAACGCCTGCATGTCGTTGCCGGCGAAGATGGCGGTCGGTCGGTCCTCGAGCTGCAGCAGTTCGAGCGCCAGGACGCGTCCGGCCTCTGGGATGAACTCACCGCGCCGCAGGATGGTCTCGTCGAGCGGGATCCCGGCCTCCTCGAGCGCGGACCGGTAACCCGAGACCCGCGCCCGCGAGCACATGAGGTCCTGCGGGCCCGAGATCAGGCCGATCCTGCGGTGTCCGAGCTCGATGAGGTGGCGCGTCGCGGCCATCCCCCGGACCAGTTCGTGGAGCCGATGGCGGCGACCTCCGGGCCCGGGTCCCCCGCCGGGTCGACCACGACGACCGGGATGTTGCGCGTGTGGAGTTGGCGCCGATACGCCGGGTCGATGTCCGAGAACACGAGGATGACCCCGACCGGCTTCCTCCCGATGATGCTCTCGACCCAGCCCTCGCCGGTCGAACGCCGGGCGCCCGTCTCGGTGAGGGTGACGCTCATGCCGTGCTGGCGCGCGACCTTCTCGACACCGCGGATGATCTCGAGCGACCAAGAGCTGTCGATGTACTCGAAGACGAGCTCGATGAGCGAGCCCTGCGCGAGCTCGGCACCGCGGCGACTGTAGCCGTGGCGGTCCAGCAGCCGCTCGACGATCTCCCGGGTGTCCGGCGACACCCCCGGCCGCCCGTTGAGCACCTTGGAGGCGGTCGACACCGACACGGAGGCCTCTCTGGCGATGCGCGACAGGGTCGCTCGCCCGCCACCTGCACCGGGTCCAGCGGTCTGCACCGCGGGGTCGTCGCTCATCCGAGTCCTCCGATCCCTCCCTGTCGGGCCGGACGGCCGTCTCTGCAGCGAGAAGTTCTGCCCATGCTAACGAAATATTTCGCGACACCCGACCGGTGACGCGAGGCCCACGATCTGCTAGTCTCGACTATAAGTTGTGATTAACAACAAATCATCCGCTCACCAACGACGTTGAAGGACTGCACGCATGAGCCTCACCCCCACCAAAGCCGATCGGTTCTCCTTCGGCCTCTGGACGATCGGCTACAACGGGACCGACCCGTTCGGTGGCCCCACCCGCCCCGACCTCGACGTGGTCGAGGCCGTCACCCGCCTGAACGACCTCGGCGCATACGGCCTCACCTTCCACGACGACGACCTCTTCGCCTTCGGCTCGACCGACGCCGAACGCCAGAAGCAGATCGACCGTCTCAAGCAGGCGCTCGCGGACACCGGCGTCATCGTGCCGATGGTGACCACCAACCTGTTCAGCGCGCCCGTCTTCAAGGACGGCGGCTTCACCTCGAACGACCGCGCCGTCCGTCGTTTCGCCCTGCGCAAGGTGCTCCGCAACCTCGACCTCGCCGCCGAGCTCGGGGCCAAGACCTTCGTCATGTGGGGCGGCCGCGAGGGCGCCGAGTACGACTCCGCGAAGGACGTGCAGGCGGCCCTCGAGCGCTACCGCGAAGCGGTCAACTTCCTCGGCGACTACGTCACCGACAAGGGCTACGACATCCGCTTCGCGATCGAGCCGAAGCCTAACGAGCCCCGTGGCGACATCCTGCTCCCGACGCTCGGCCACGCGATGGCGTTCATCGAGACCCTCGAGCGCCCGGAGCTCGTCGGCATCAACCCCGAGGTCGGCCACGAGCAGATGGCGGGCCTCAACTTCACGGCCGGCATCGCCCAGGCGCTCTACCAGGGCAAGCTCTACCACATCGACCTCAACGGACAGCGGGGCATCAAGTACGACCAGGACCTCGTCTTCGGTCACGGCGACCTGCAGAACGCGTTCTCGCTCGTCGACCTCCTCGAGCATGGTGGCGTGAACGGCGGCCCCGCGTACGACGGCCCGCGTCACTTCGATTACAAGCCGAGCCGCACCGAGGACATCACGGGCGTGTGGGACTCCGCAGCCGCCAACATGCGCATGTACCTGCTGCTCAAGGAGCGCGCCGAGGCGTTCCGCGCCGACCCCGAGGTGCAGGAGGCGCTGGCCGCCGCCCGCGTGCCCGAGCTGCGCGAGCCGACGCTCAACCCTGGCGAGACCGTCGAGCAGCTGCTCGCCGACCGCTCGTCGTACGAGGACTTCGACGCCGACGCCTACTTCGGCGGCAAGGGCTTCGGGTTCGTCCGCCTGCAGCAGCTGGCCGTCGACCACCTCATGGGTGCGCGCTAGCCACCACCCACGAACCTGGCGTTCCGTCTCCTGATCCGAGAGGATCGGGGGCGGAACGCCGTTCCGCGTTCCACCCCACCGCAGACCCGGCGGTCACCCGACCGCCCCACCACCGAGAACAGGGAGAGCGATGACGCTCGTCGCCGGCATCGATTCGTCCACCCAGAGCTGCAAGGTCGTCATCCGCGACGCCGAGACCGGAGCGCTCGTCCGCGAAGGACGCGCGGCGCACCCGGCCGGCACCGAGGTCGACCCGGCCGCGTGGTGGCAGGCGCTGCAGGAGGCCGCCGCCGCTGCGGGCGGGTTGGCCGATGTCGCCGCGGTGTCGGTCGCGGCCCAGCAGCACGGCATGGTCGCGCTCGACGTCGACGGACGCGTCATCCGTCCGGCGCTCCTCTGGAACGACACCCGGAGCGCGCAGGCCGCGACGGACCTCATCACGGAGTTCGGCGCTGCGGAGCTCGCCCAGCGGACCGGATGCGTCCCCGTCGCCTCCTTCACGATCACGAAGCTGCGCTGGCTGCGAGACGCCGAACCCGGGAACGCCGCCGAGGTCGCCGCCGTCGCGCTCCCCCACGACTGGCTGAGCTGGCGTCTGCGCGGGTTCGGTCCGGCCGACGAGAGCCCACTGGGCGCGGACCTCGCCGAGCTGACGACCGACCGCTCCGACGCCTCGGGCACCGGGTACTGGTCACCCGCCGACGGCGAGTACGACCGCGAGCTGCTCGTCGCAGCACTCGGCCACGATGCGATCCTGCCGCGCGTGCTCCCGCCGGAGGAGTCGGCCGGGACCGGTGTCGACGGTGGCCTCATCGGGACGGACACGGTCATCGGGGCGGGTGCCGGAGACAACGCGGGAGCCGCCCTCGGGCTCGGGGCGATGGCCGGCGATGTCGTCGTGTCGATCGGCACGAGCGGGACGGTTTTCGCCGTGACGCCGGCCGTGGTCCGCGACAGCTCGGGCACCGTCGCCGGGTTCGCCTCAGCCGACGGCGCGTTCCTGCCGCTCATCGCGACGCTCAACGCCGCCCGGATCCTCGACGCGGTGGCCGCGCTGCTCGGCGTCGACCACGCGGAACTCGGTCGACTCGCGCTCGAGGCCCCGGCCGGCGCACGCGGTCTCGTGCTGCAGCCGTACTTCGAGGGCGAGCGCACGCCGAACCGGCCGGACGCGACGGCGACCCTCTTCGGCATGACCCTGGAGTCGACGACGCGCGAGGGCCTCGCCCGCGCGGCGATCGAGGGGCTGCTCTGCGGACTCGCGGACGGCCTCGACGCGGTGCTCGCGCAGGGCGTCACCGCGGAGCGCGTCCTCCTCATCGGTGGCGCGGCGCAGAACCCGGCGGTGCAGGCGATCGCGCGCGAGGTCTTCGACGTGCCGGTCGTCGTGCCGGCACCTGGGGAGTACGTCGCCGACGGCGCCGCGGTGCAGGCGGCCTGGGCGCTGAGTGGCACTCGCCCGGCGTGGGCTGCGGTGGGGGCCGGCGACGGCGCCGACCAGGCGGACGCGGTCGCTGCGGACACCTCCGGGATCGCGCGGGAGCAGTACGCCGCCCGAGCCTGAGCCGGCACCGGTCGCCGAGCGAACCTCTCCCGGTCACTGAGCCGACCTCTCCCGGTCACTGAGCCTGTCGAAGTGCCACACACCGGAGCCTCCCGACCTACAACGCTCCCCGGGGGCCCTTCGACAAGCTCAGGGAACGAGTACCCCCACCCCGGTCACGCGAGCCAGCCCCGGTCACCGAGCAACCCGCACCGGTCACTGAGCGAACATCCCCCGGTCACTGAGCCTGTCGAAGTGCCACACACCGAAGCCTCCGAACCGCAACGTCACCCCGGGGGCCCTTCGACAAGCTCAGGGAACGGATATCCCTTCCCTCGGTCACTGAGCGAACCCCTCCCGGTCACTGAGCCGACCCCTCCCGGTCACAGAGCCTGTCGAAGTGCCACACACCGAAGCCCCCGAACGGCGATGTCACCCCGGGGGCCCTTCGACAAGCTCAGGGAACGGGTATCCCTTCCCTCGGTCACTGAGCGAACCCCTCCCGGTCACTGAGCCGACCCCTCTCGGTCACTGAGCCTGTCGAAGTGCCACACGCAGAAGCCTCCCGAGACGCAACGTCACCCCGGGGGCCCTTCGACAAGCTCAGGGAACGGGCATCCCCTCCCCAGTCAGTGGGCCGACCCCTCCCGGTCTCTGAGCCGACCCCTCCCGGTCGCTGAGCCTGTCGACGTGCCACCGCGGAATCTTCCGCGGGGCGGAGACGTTGGCCCCGGTATGCGATCGATCGTCTACTCCACCAACGGTGACCCGTCCGTCCTCCACCTCGTCGAGCGCGAGCTCCCCGAGCCCGGCCCCGGCGAGGTCCGCGTCAAGCTCGCGTTCTCCGGCGTCAACCCGACCGACTGGAAGACCAGGCGCGGCGGCGGCCCCTCGGGTGGCATGCCCTTCCCCGAGGTCGTCCCGAACCTCGACGGCGCCGGCGTGATCGACGCGGTCGGCCCGGCCGCCGGCGATGCGGCGTCCACGACCACCTTCGCCGTCGGCGACCGCGTCTGGGTGTACCTCGCGGCGCACGAGAGCCCGCTGGGCACGGCCCAGGAGTTCACGGTGCAGCCCGTCTCCCGTGTGGTCCCCCTGCCCGACGCAGCATCCTTCGAACTCGGTGCCAGCCTCGGCGTCCCCGCGATGACCGCGCACCGCGCCCTCACCGTCGCGCAAGACGGCCCGACCCGCCTCTCCCCGGGTGCCCTCGACGGCCGGACGGTCCTCGTCCAGGGCGGCGCCGGTGCCGTCGGCAACGCCGCGATCCAGCTCGCCCGCTGGGCCGGTGCGACGGTGATCAGCACCATCAGCAGCGACGAGAAGGCCCGCCTCGCGACCGCCGCGGGAGCGCACCACGTCGTCAACTACCGCGAGGGCGACACTGCCGCGGCGATCCGCGAGGTGGCACCCGACGGCGTCGACCTCGTCGTGGAGGTCGCTATCGCGCAGAACCTCCCCCTCGACCAGGCGGTCCTCGCCCCGCGCGGCACGGTCGTCAGCTACGCCAACAACGGCGGTGACCAGATCACGCTCGACATCCGGCCGCACATGGGGCTCAACACTCGGCTCCAGTTCATGCTGCTCTACACGGTCGGCGACGCCGCGCTCCAGGCCGCCGCTGAGGACATCACCGCCGCGATCGAGGACGGCGCGCTCCACGTCGGTGAGGACCACGGTCTGGCGCTGACGGTGTTCCCGCTCGCCGAGACGGCCGCGGCCCACGCCGCCGTCGAGGACGACACGGTCGGGAAGGTCCTCATCGACGTCACCGCATGACGTACGTCACCGCATGACGTCCGTCACCGCCAGGTGAGGTGATCACGGGCGGTACTGGTTGGCCAGTGCCGCCCCTGCCGCACGCAGGTGGACGAGCGGTTCGGCCATCGCCGCCTCGACGCCGCCGGCCAGCTCCGTGAGCGAGGCCGCCGCGAGGAAGATGCCCTCGGTGGGTGCCTGGATCGCGCCGGCCACGAGCATGGTCCGGTCCGACGCCAGCCCGGCGACCCAGGAGGCGACTTTGCCGTCGGCCGTCTGGTCGTCGAAGCGGCCCTCGCCCGTGATCACGATCGACGCCGCGGCGGCCGCTTCCGGGAGGGCGATCGCCTCGCCGACACCGCGCGCGCCCGAGGTGGCGGTGGCGCCCCACAGGAGGAGGCCGTAGCCTGCACCGCCCGCGGCACCGGCACCGGGTTCGACCGCTGCGCGTTCCGCGCGACCCGTCCCGAACGCCTCCGCAGCGCGGCTCACGAACCGGGCCAGGTTGGCGTCGAGTGCCGCGACGTCGGAGGTGGTCGCACCCTTCTGCGGGCCGAAGACCGCAGCGGCACCGCGGTCACCGAGCAGCGGGTTGGTCACGTCGCTGAGGATGACCGCACCGTCCGGCGGCAGCGCGCGGAGTCCCGCGGTGTCGATGTCGCGGAGCGTCGCGAGTCCGGCGTTGCCGACAGCAGCCGATCCCCCGTCGGCGTCCAGCAGCCGTGCCCCGAGCGCGGTGAGCAGTCCCGCTCCGCCGTCCGTACTGGAGCTGCCGCCGATGGCGAGCAGCAGCCGTCGGACACCGTGGTCCAGCGCGGCCGCGATGGCCTCGCCGAAGCCGGCGGTGTGCGCCGCGAACGGCTGCAGCGGGTCGAGCAGGGTGAGACCGCTCGTCTGCGCCAGTTCCACGACCGCCGAGCCGTCGGGCAACTCGAGCCACTCGGCGACCACCGGGTCGCCGACCGGGCCGGTGACCGTGATCGGGTGCCGACGCGCGCCGGGTACGGCGGCCGCGAAGGCGTCGAGCGTGCCCTCGCCGCCGTCGGCCATGGGGAGCGACTGCAGGAGGTCATCGGGCCGGACGGTCCGCCACCCGTCGGCGATCGCCTCGGCGACCTCCGCGGCGGTCGCCGTGCCTTTGAAGGAATCCGGTGCGATGACGATGTGCCGGGTCATGTCTTCAGCCTCCCACGGTGGACGGGATCGGGTGGGCCGAGGCCGTGCTCGTCGTCAGCACCTCGATACCGTCCGGCGTGACCACGACGGTGTCCTCGACCTTCACGCCGGGGGCGGTCGGGTTCCAGGCGAAGGCCTGCCACGGCTGGACGACGTCGTTCGCCTCGGGCGTGGCGCGCGGGTCGCGTCCCGCATAGCCGGCGGCACCGCCCTGATGGTGCCTCGTCCACTCGTCGGCGTCGAAGCCCTGCTCCGCGTAGGCCGCACTCCCCGCCCGGAGGATGTCGGCGAGCGAGGCACCCGGCACGGTGGCGTCGAGATAGGCGCGTTCGACGGCCCGGATGCACTGCATGTCCGTGGCGAACGGCTCAGCCGGGGTGCCGCCCTCGTCGAACCACCGCGTGAGGTTCACGATGAGCCCGTCGCGGCGGCCGCAGGCGACGAGCATGGCCCGGGAACCGAGCCGCCCCTCGGTCGGCAGCGGGTGCCGGTGGGCGAGTCTGCCCTCCCCGGCGACGAGGAGGACGAGCGGGTCGATACCGGCTGCGACGAGGCGCCCGGCGAGGTCCGCAGCGACCGCGCGTTCCGTCCGGGCGGGGTCGAGCTCGTCGACGAGCGTCTCGAGCGCCGACGTCGTCTCCCGCCCGAGCGAACGGAAGCGCGCGAGTTCGGCCGGGAGGAGCGACGCACGTGCGGCGCGCAGCTCGGCGGCGACGTCCGCCTCCTGCAGCACCCCGTCCCCACTCGGCAGCACCGCGTCGATCGGCGTGTGCCACGGCACCGTCCGAACGCGGATGTCGGGCAGCTCCTCGGCCTGCAGCCGGTCTACCTCGTTGGAGGTCGCGACGAGCCACGCGTCGCCCGGCGAGACCACGACCGCGACGATCGGGTCGGCCGCGAGGCTCACGTGGACGCGCGAGCCGTCGAGGTACCAGCTGACCGCTGCGGCGGACCGCAGCACGATCGTGCCTGCTCCGCGGGCGTCCAGGAGCGACACGAGTCGGGCGTGTTTGCGACGGCGGTCGTCCTCGTCCGGCCCGGGCCGCTCGTGGTTCATCGCCGGGCCCAATCGGTCCCGAGCTCGGCGAAGGTGCTGCCGGAGGCGGCCGCTTCCGCGACGAGCTCCTCGATCCTCGGAATGACGGGGCGGCGCTCGTCGCCCGCCCCGAGCCACTCGACGAGATCAGCGGGGATGCGGTGTGGCGCTGGGGCCGACCGGACCGCGTCGAGGACGGCGGTGAAGGCGGACGCGTCGGCCAGGGAGCTGACGAGTGCGGCATCCTCACCAGCCCGGACCGCCTCGCGCGCGCGGAGGAGGTCGGGGAGCAGGTCGGTCCGGCCCGTCGTCCAGCGTCGCAGGGTGACGCCGTCGACGACCAGCTCGACCTCGTCGCGTGTGTAGTGGAACCGGATCGAGCCGAGCTCTCCGTGGACCGTGACCACCGGGTCGGTCGTCTCCTGTGCGCACAGGGTGAGCGCCGCGGTCATGATCGGACCGCGCTGTGGGGTGATGCGGACGACCGAGGTGTCGTCGGCCTCGATGTCGTTCGCCCGGTACTGATCGAGGTCGATGGTGGCGATCGCCGCGCGGTCGGTCGTGCCGCCGAGCCGGAGCATGGTCTGGACCGCGTGCGCGAAGGGGTTGGTGACGACACCGTCCACGACGGGTGTGCCGTCGAGCGTGCGCCTGCCAGACCACGCGGCACGCGTCCAATACCCGACGGTGCGGACCCAGGTGCCCCTCGCCTCGAGCGCCGTCACGGCCCCGATCTCCCCGCCGGTGACGACGTTGGCGATCTCGTCGATCGCGTGCGACCCGAGGCTCTGGAACCCGACCTGCACGAGCCCGCCGGTCCGGGCGGCGGTGGCCTGCAGCCGGTCGAGTTCGTCGTTCGAGGTCACCGGGGGCTTCTCGAGCAGGACGTCGGCGCCGTGCTCGAGTGCGGCGACGGCGAGGTCCAGGTGCGTGTGGATCGGGGTCGAGAGGATGACCACGTCCACCCGCCCGGCGGCGAAGCACTCCTCGAGCGAGTCGCAGAGCGGTGCGTCCCCGGCTGCGCGGTCCTCCTCGGTGAAGGTCCGGTCGACGAGGCCGACGAGGCGGATCGCGCCGGTCGCGGCGAGCGCCCTGGCTGCCGCCACGTGGCTGGCGCCATGGCCGTGGATCCCGACGACCACGACGGTCGGGGCGGTGGGGTGGTCGGTGCTGGTCATACGTCACTCCCTGTGCTGCGCGGTTCAGTGCTGCGCGGTTCGGTGCGGCGTTCCTCGGCAGTGAGGAGCGCGCGGTGGATGGCGTCCGCCTGCTCCGCGTCCAGGGTGCCGTCGATGACGACCGCCTCCAGACCGGTGACGAGCGGGGTGTCGGCGGTGATGGTGGTGCGGCTGGTGGCGGCGAGCGAGACCCCGATGCCCGGGTACTCGGCCGCACGGAGGAACCAGGGGAAGGCGTTCGCTGCTGGCTGGCGGAACAGGACGGTCGTGGGGCGTCGAGCCGGCGTCGGGGCGGGCTCGGCAGCGTCACCCGTCTCCGGGTCGACGCTCCCGTCGGCGTCGGCGTCGAGGACGAAGGCGACCCAGGACGCACGCGAGCCGTGCGCGGTCGACTCCCCTGGCCCGTCCGCGCTGAGGACGGACCGGTGGGCGCCCGCGGGCAACCGCCAGAACCATCCGCCGTACCCTGCGCCTTCACGACCGTTCGTGGCCGGCGACCCGATCGTCGCCGTCGATCCCGTCGCACGGAGGACGCTGGAGACGGCGACGCGGAGCGCCGACCTCCCGCTGCCGACGCCGGGCACGGCGAACTCCTCGACGACCGTGCTGCGCGACTCCCGCAGCTGCGTCGTCCCGTCGCGCCCGACCCAGTCGAGGGACTGACGCAGCACACCCGCGTCCACCTCGGTCTCAGTGACGCGCTGGACACCGTGGTTGTCGAGCATCGTCGACCCCTGTCCGGCGACGTAGGTGCGACCGCCCCAGTAGGAGACGCCGTCGACGTCGGCGACGGCCATCGAGAGACCGACATGGTGGGGGTGGTCGTCGGGAGCGGATTCCGTGACGACGGTCCCGCCGAGCGAGGTGACGGGGTGTGCGAACGGTCGCGGGGCGTCGGTCGGTTCGAGGCCGCTGCCGTCGTGGAGGACGAGGACGTCGCGGTCGCCGAGCCGGGCGGTCAGCTCCGGCGAGATGGGGTGGTGTTCGGTTCCGCGCCAGACCGGTGGACTTGCGGGCGGGCGGGCGGCGGTGCTCTCCCGGGCGACGAACCGGGGCCGGAAGACGAGCGGGTGTCCACCCTCCGCGCCGCCGATGGTGTCGCGCAGTCTGGTCCACGCCTCGGCGCCGAGCTCGCGTCGCGGAACGGACACCGTACTGAGCGCCGGCACCGCGAACGCCGCGAACGGGATGTCATCGAAGCCGACCACACTGAGCGCCGAGGGGACGGACACACCGGCACCGCGGAGCGCCGAGACGAGCCCGAGGGCGACGAGGTCGTTGAAGGCGACGACGGCGGTCGCGTCGTGCTGCGCCACCGTGTCGACGACCGCGGCGCCGTCCACCAGCGCTGACCCGGCCGGCACGATGTCGATGGAGAGGTCGTCGTGGTCCGAGCGTGCGCGGGCGATGCCGACCCGTCGGAGGCGATCGCCCTGGCTCGCGGTGGGCCCCGCGAGGTACAGGATGCGTCGGTGCCCGAGGGCGTGCAGCTCGGCGAGCACCTGCTCCATGCCACTGGCGTAGTCGATGGACACCGACGGCACGGGCGAGTCGGCGAGCTCGCGGTT
This sequence comes from Plantibacter sp. M259, assembly GCF_006065115.1. NCBI lineage: Bacteria > Bacillati > Actinomycetota > Actinomycetes > Micrococcales > Microbacteriaceae > Plantibacter > Plantibacter sp. M259. Next base: position 1,036,929 of record NZ_CP040750.1, read on the forward strand.
GACGAGCACGACCGGGTGGAGTTCGGCGAGCAGCGCTCGAAGCTCCGGTTCGGCCAGGCGGGGTGAGCAGAGGACGATCGCGTCGCAGCGACGACGGGCTTCGCGGGCCGCCGCCGCTTCGTCGGCCGGGTCCTCCTCGGTGTCGGTCACGAGGACGCGGTAGCCGTCGGCCGCCGCGGCCCGGGTGACCCCGCGCAGGATCTCCTGGAACATCGGGTTCTCGAGGTCGGGCACGACGACGCCGATGGTGTTCGTGCGGCCGAGCGACAGGCTTCGGGCGAGCATGCTCGGGCGGTACCCGAGGGCGTCCACCGCGGCGAGGACGCGGTCGGCGATCGTCGCGTCGACGGTCGCCTTGCCGTTGAGCACGCGCGACACGGTGGCCTTCGAGACGCCCGCCTGCTCGGCGACGTCGGAGATCGTCGGTGTCGGTCCAGCGCTGGGGAACCGGTTGCTCATACGTCCTCGTTCAACTCGTCACAGGTGGTGCCGTCATCAATCATCCTATAGGCTCGCCCTGAGAAACCGGTTTCCAGGTTGGCGCGGTCGACCTGGTCGACCCGGACGTGGTCAGAGAGGACACCGATGCGCATCATCGTCACCGGCGGCGCAGGACGACTCGGACGGAGCGTCGCGAGCGCCCTCGCCGAAGCAGCCCACGAGGTCGTCTCCGTCGATCGGACCGACCCCGGACTCCCCGGCGTCGAGGGCCGGACCGCCGACCTCCTCGACCACGACGCCACCCACGAGCTCTTCGCCACCCTGCGGCCCGACGCCGTCGTGCACCTGGCGGCGATCGCCGTGCCCTTCAGCGCGCCGGAGCACGTCATCCTGTCGACCAACCAGACGCTCGCCTTCACCGCCCTCACCGCCGGGATCGCCGCCGGGGCGACCAGGCTGCTGGCCGCGAGCAGCCCGACCGTCATCGGCTACGGCGCCCCGCACGGTTGGACGCCCGAGGCGCTCCCCATCACCGAGGAGCACCGGGTCGCCCCATGGAACGCCTATGCGCTGTCGAAGGTCGCGATCGAGTCGACGGTCGCGATGCTCGCCCGAGCCCACGGCGACGCCGTCGTGACCGGCGCGTTCCGGCCGTGCTTCGTCGTCTCCCCGGAGGAGTGGGAGGGGGCGCCGACGCAGCAGGGGCACACCATCGTCGACCGGCTCGCCGATCCCGCACTCGCGGCCGTCTCCCTGTACAACTACGTGGACGCGCGCGACGCCGGCCGGTTCGTCGCCGCCTGGATCGATCGTGCGGAGGCCCGGCACTCCGGTGAGGTGTACTTCGTCGGCGCCGACGACGCCCTGGCCCTCGCACCCTTGTCCACCCTGCTGCCCGCGCAGGTCCCGAACACCGCCGGATCCGCCGACGGGCTCGTCGACCGAGCCGCCGCCTTCAGCAGCGCGAAAGCCACCGCCCACCTCGGGTGGCGACCGGAGCACGACTGGCGATCGGCACTCAGCCCCGCCGAGGCGGCCCGGCTCACCGATCTGCTCGCCGCCGACACCGGCCGGCCGGCCACCACTCCTGTTCCAGCCCCAGCCCCACGATGACGAGGACCTCCACCATGCCAGCACCACTCGCCTTCGACGGCGTCCTGTACTTCCCGATCACCCCCTTCGACGCCGCGGGCGAGGTCGACCTTGGGCTCCTCGGCACCCACCTCGAGTCGCGACTCGAACACCGGCCCGGTGGGGTGTTCCCCGCCTGCGGCACCGGCGAGCTGCACGCGATGTCGCCGTCGGAGGCCGCCCGCGTCGTCCGGCGGACCGTCGAGGTCGTCGACGGCGCCGTCCCGGTCATCGGTGGCGCCGGAGGAGGCGTGGCGACCGCCAAGGAGCTCGCCGTGGCGGCCGAAGAGGCGGGAGCCGACGCGATCCTGCTCATGCCGCCGTACCTCGTCTCCGGGCCGGCGGCCGGTCTGCAGGCGTACGTCGAGGACGTCCTCTCGGCGACGAGCCTCCCGGCGATCGTCTACCACCGGAACAACGCCCGGTACACGACGGCGACGATGCGCCACCTCGCGCGCAACCCGCAGGTCGTCGGATTCAAGGACGGCGTCGGCGACGTCGCGGCCGCACAGGACATCGTGCTGGCGGTGCACGAGGAGGGACGCGACGATTTCGCCTTCTTCAACGGCCTCCTCACCGCCGAGCTCACGCAGGCCGCCTATCGCGGCATCGGCATCCCGCTCTACTCCTCGGCCGTCTTCGCCATGCTGCCGGAGCTCGCGACGCTGTTCTACCGCGCGTACACCGAGCACGACGAGCCGCTCCGCGAGCGCCTGCTCCGCGAGTTCTACCGGCCGCTGGTCGCCCTCCGCGACGAGACCCCCGGCTTCGCCGTGTCACTCATCAAGGCCGGGGTGCGGCTCGGCGGTCTGCCGGTCGGTTCCGTGCGGTCGCCCTTCGTCGATCCGACCCCCGAGCAGACCGACCGCCTGGAGGCACTCCTCGCGACCGGTGCCGACCTCGTCGCCGAGCACGCGACCCTCGCCGCAGGACGCTGACGATGCCCGGGATCGACTCCATCACCACCTCGCTCGGGCGGTTCGCCATGCCGCGCCCCTGGGTGCCCGAGGCGCCGTGGCTGCATCTCATCCGCGTGGACGTCGTCGATGACGAGGGAGCGACCGGCTCGGGCTTCACGTGGACGCCGACGATCGGGGCCACGGCCATCCGCGCGCTGCTCGACGACGACATCACGGCCGCCGCCCTCGGAGCGACGACCGACCCCGAAGCGCTCTGGCCGCGGCTGTGGGCCCATCTGCACGAGGCCGGCGGTGGCGGGATCACCACGATCGCGCTCGCCGGGCTCGACACCGCACTCTGGGACCTCCGCGGGCGGCGGGCCGGTCTCGGGCTCCCCGACCTCCTCGGCCGTCGACGCGACACCGTCCGGGCGTACGGCAGTGGCGTGAACCTCCACCTCGACGCCGCCTCGCTCGCCGCGCAGGTCGAGCGGTGGATCGCGGCGGGCTACGACGCGGTCAAGATCAAGGTCGGCAAGCCCGACCTCGCCGAGGACGTCGACCGCGTGACGATGGTGCGGGAACTGCTCGGACCGGACCGCCGGCTCATGATCGACGCGAACCAGCGCTGGGACGTCGACCAAGCGGTCTCGTCTCTGGAACAGCTCGGCGTCGTCGACCCGGCGTGGATCGAGGAACCGCTGCGCTCGGACGACACCGCGGGGTACGAACGGCTGCGCCAGGCGACCGACATCCCGATCGCACTGGGCGAGAACGTGCACACGATCCACCGGTTCCGCGACCTCGTCGACCGTGGCGTCGCTGATGTCCTACAACCGAACGTGGTCCGCGTCGGCGGCATCACCCCCTTCCTCGCGATCGCCGCGCTCGTCGACGACGCCGGGCTGACGCTCGCCCCACACCTGCTCCCCGACCTCTCCGGTCAGCTCGCCCTCGCCCTCCAGCAGGTCACCGAGGTCGAGGACGTCGAGGACGCGGGCTTCGTCGCGATCGGCGCCGTCGACCCGCCCGGGCCGGTCACCATCGCGGAGGGCCTGGTGCAGGTCGAGCAGCGCCCCGGCCTCGGCTTCGTGATCCGCGATCGGATCGCCGAGACCGTCATCAACGCCCACTGACATTGTCTGATCGGCCGCCCGCCGGCCGACCAGACGCCCGGATCATCACCTGTCGCATCCGCATCCTCGAGGAGTCACCACCATGCACGACACCGACCACAGCACCGACACGATCGACCGCACCACCCCCGCCAGGGCGCGCACCGACGACTCGGACAGCGTCGGCGGCCGTATCGACGATACCGACGGCAGCGGCAACGGCAGCGCGGGCCACGGCGGCGACACCGTCACGACCGCCGGTCACACTGGCGACGCCGCGTCCGGCGCGGGCCGTGCCGCCGTTCCGACCGTCGACGAGGTCGCCGCGGCAGCAGCCGCGGCCTCCTCCGAGCTCGCGTCCACAGCGCCCACGACCCGCGCCGCCTGGCTCGAGGCCGTCGCCGACGCGCTCGACGCCCGGGTCGACGAGCTCGTCGCACTCGCCGACGAGGAGTCCCACCTCGGGACCGCGCGCCTCACGGGCGAGGTCGCGCGGACGACGGGCCAGCTGCGACTGTTCGCCGCAGTGCTCCGCGACGGGGCCTTCCTCGAGGTCGTCATCGACCACGCCGACGCCTCCGCCACCCCGCCCAAGCCGGAGCTGCGACGGATGCTCCGGCCGACGGGGCCGGTGGCGGTCTTCAGCGCGTCGAACTTCCCGTTCGCGTTCTCGGTGGCCGGCGGTGACACGGCGTCGGCGCTGGCGGCCGGATGTCCGGTCATCGTGAAGGCGCACTCCGCCCACCCGCGACTCTCCCGGCTGACCGCGACGATCGTCACCGAGGCGTTGCACACGGCGGGTGCCCCAGAGGGCACGTTCGCTCTCGTCGAGGGTCGTGAGCAGGGCACCGCCCTCGTGCAGCACCCGGCGATCACCGCGGTCGGGTTCACCGGCTCACTCGCCGGCGGGCGTGCCCTGTTCGACCTCGCGTCGCAGCGGCCGGCCCCGATCCCCTTCTACGGCGAGCTCGGCAGCACGAACCCGGTCGTCATCACCGAGGCCGCACTGCAGGGCGAGGCGGCGCATGACCTCGCTCGCGGGCTGGCGGCGTCCTTCACGCTCGGGGTGGGGCAGTTCTGCACGAACCCCGGCCTCGTCCTCGTGCCGAGCGGCAGCGGGTTCGCCGAGCTCGTCGCGCAGGCCGCGGCGGACACCGTCGCCGGGCGCATGCTGACGCCGGGCATCGCCGAGGCGTACGCAGCGGGCACCGCTCGCGCCGCCGGCCATCCCGGGGTGCGGACGCTCCTCGGCGGCGAGACGGCGAATGCGGATTCCGGCGTTCCGACCGTCCTCGCGACCACCGCCGCGACGGTGCTCGACGCCCCCGAGGTCCTGCTCGAGGAGATCTTCGGGCCGGCGACGCTCGTCATCGAGGTCGCGGACGACGCCGAGCTGCACGCGGTCCTGGCCGAGGTCGATGGCGCGCTCACCGCGACCGTGCACGCGGCGCCCGGTGGGGACATCGCCGGTCTCGTGTCGCGGCTCGAGCCGATCGCCGGCCGGGTGCTCTTCGGTGGCTGGCCGACGGGTGTCGCGGTCGGCTGGGCACAGCACCACGGCGGACCGTGGCCGGCGACGACCTCGCTCCACACCTCGGTGGGTGCGTCGGCAGTGCGCCGCTTCCAGCGTCCGATCGTCTACCAGGACGCACCCGAGCGCGTGCTCCCCGAGGCCCTGCACGAAGCGAACCCGCTCGGTCTCCCCCGCCGCGTCGACGGCGCCCTCGAACTCCCCGTCCCAGCCCGCGCCTGACCAGCGTCCTGTCCGTCCCCAACTCAGGACTCCCCCGGCGTGCCGCCCCAGCCCAGCCCCGACACACCGGACACCTCCTGAGTTGGGGACACCCCACCGCCCACGTTCACAACTCAGGACGCGCCCGGCGCGCCGTGCGCCACAGCACCCGCCCCGGGCCTGACACACCGCACCCGTCCTGAATTGCGAACACCGTGACCACCGTCCCCAACTCAGGACTCCTCCGGCGCGCCGCCCCAGCCCAGCCCCGACACACCGGACGTCTCCTGAGTTGGGGACACCCCACCGCCTCCGTCCCCAACTCAGGACTCCCCCGGCGCGCCGTGCGCCACAGCACCCGCCCCGGGCCTGACACACCGCACCCGTCCTGAATTGCGAACACCGTGACCACCGTCCCCAACTCAGGACTCCCCCGGCGCGCCGCCCCAGTCCAGCCCCGACACACCGCGCATCTCCTGAGTTGGGGACACCCCACCGCCCACGTTCACAACTCAGGACACACCCGGCGCGCCACCCGCCCAACACCCGCCCCGGGCCCGACACACCGCACCCGTCCTGAATTGCGAACACCGTGACCACCGTCCCCAACTCAGGACTCCCCCGGCGCGCCGCCCCAGCCCAGCCCCGACACACCGGACATCTCCTGAGTTGGGGACACCCCACCGCCCACGTTCACAACTCAGGACACACCCGGCGCGCCACTCCGACCCAGCCCCGACACACCGGACGTCTCCTGAGTTGGGGACGAAACCAGCGCCGGTCAGGCGAGGGCGGTGGCGAGCCAGGCGCGCAGCTCGGCCTGCATCGGTGCGGACCAGCGGTGCGGTTCGTCGTGGAAGGTGCCCGTGTAGGCCGAGCGCTCGGCACCGACCCGGTACCGCTCGGTGAGGATCGCGTGCGCATCACGCATGCCGGCCGGCTCGAAGAGTTCGTCGCGCTCGGCGTACTGGACGAGCAACGGCAGCCCGGGGCGCAGGGAGGCGAGCTCCGGCCAGTCGCCGACCCGCGACAGTCCCGGTGAGAGGAACGACCACGAGTGCTGATCGGCGTGCCCGTCGAGCACACCGTCGAAGGTCGACATCATCGCGACCACGCCGGCAGCGCGGATCCGGTCGTCCATGGCTGCGAGCAGAACGGCCCGGGCACCACCACCGGAGAGGCCGAAGCACGCGAGGGCTCCGGAACGGACTCCGGGCGCGGCCGCCAGCTGGTCGAGCGCGATGAGGTCGTCGCGGAGGATGAGACCGGCGAGCGAGGTGCCCAGGACGCCCAGCTCCTTCGCGAGCTGCGGCTCGTTGGCCGCCGCAAGGAGCTCGGACCGTTGCCCGGGCGACACCGCCGTGGCCTGCTCCCCGCGCTGCACAGCCGCGGCCCGACGACCGGCGAGCTGCAGATCGACGGTCCGATGGAAGCGTTCGGCGACGGCCTCGTCCGGGATCCGCCGGGATCCCCACCCGAACGCATCGTGCACGAGCACGGCGAACCCGTCGCGCGCGAGGTCGGATGCGACGGCGCGGCCTCCGTAGTAGCGGTAGCGGAACGCCCGCAGCTCCTCGCGCGCGACGGTCGACGTGGCAGGGACACCATCGGGTCCGTCCGCCAGTTTCTCCCGCCCGACGCGCGTGAACCCACCGTGGTCGTGCAGCGCAAGCGCGCCCGGGAGCACGCCCGTCTCGCCGGCCGGCCGCAGGAGCCACGCCGACGTCGGCGCACCGAACCCGGTCGACCAGCGGAGTTCGACCCCGTCGACGCCGTCACGGGTCCAGCTGCCGAGCTCCTCGGGCGGTTCGGGCTGCGCCGGTCGCGAGAGGACGCCGAGGACCTCGGTGAGGCGCGTGCGCGTGGCGTCGAGCGATCCGTCTGCGGTACTGACACCCCGGATCGACTCGCGGAACCGGGCGGCGAGCGCTCGCAGACCGGGGTCGCGCGCAGGTGGAGGTGTGACCGGTCGGGACCGCACCTCGACAGGCTCGGTGACCGGGACCTGGTCCACGACCGGGACGTGGCTAGCGATCGGGACGCCGACCGATGCGGGACCGTCCCGCAAGGCAGCATCCGGGACCGGGACCGACCCTGTCCGGGACCGAACCTCGCCAGGCTCGGCGACAGGGACAGACTCGGCGACCGGAACAGACTCACCGGCCGGGACAGACTCGGTGATCTGGGCGGGCTCGGTCACCGGCTCAGCGGCCGCGGTCGACCCGACGTCCGGGTCGGCGCCGGCGCCGGCATCCGGGCCGGAGCTCACGGCGCGATCGTCGCGACCGGACGCCCGGTCAGCAGCGACTCGTTCCCGGCGATGCCCACCGAGATCGCCCGGACGCCGTCGTCGTAGCCGGCGGGCCGTCCCAGTTCGTCCTCGGTGACGCGGTCGAAGAGGTGCCGCAGCAGGAACGCGTCGCCGCCGCCGTGTCCGCCGACGCCCTCGGGGATCTCGATCTCCCGGGCCTCCTCCCAGTGGCGTTGCAGCACGAGGCGTTCCCCGCGCGAGCGCACCGGCGTGACGGACGCAGCGCCGTCGGCGGTCCCTCCGTCGCCGCTCAGGCTCGGGTCGAGGACGACGCGCCCGTCGGCCCCCACGAGCACGGCGGCGCGCTCCACGACCTCGAGCTCGACCCTGCCCTCCGTCCCGTTGATGGCGACGCGATACCCCTCCCACGGCGCGTGGGCGTTCAGGGAGTAGCTGAGCGAGGCGCCACCGTCGTACTCGACGAGGACGGACAGGTTGTCCTCGATGTCGATCCCGGGGGAGAAGACGTCGCGGTCGCGCAGGTACCCGTCGTGCTGCTCGGCCCGCAGGTAGAGGGACTCGAGTCGCGGGTCGTCACGGAGGTCGAGGGCGAACGGGTCGGTCGATCGCCCGCGAGCCGCCGCCTCGGCGTCGTCCGGTACCGATCCACGCCCCGGACGCGCCGCGAGCCCGCGCTCGGCCGCGTTGGCGTCGCCATAGAAGCGGAGTCCTCCGGTGGCGTAGACGGACGCCGGCCGAGCCCCGATCCACCAGTTGACGAGGTCGAAGTGGTGCGACGCCTTGTGGATGAGGAGCCCGCCGGAGTGCTCCTTCTCGCGGTGCCAGCGACGGAAGTAGTCGGCGCCGTGCACGGTGTCGAGCACCCACTCGAAGTGCACGCTCGTCACCCGGCCGATCCCACCGTCCTGCACGATGCGGCGCAGCTCCGAGTTCCGCGGGCTGTAGCGGTAGTTGAAGGTCGTCACGACGTTCCGGCCGCTCTCGGCGACGGCCGCCGCGATCCGCTCGACGCCCGCACGGTCGATGGTGAGCGGCTTCTCGACGACGACGTCGGCACCAGCGAGGAGCGCGCGCGAGACGATCTCGGCGTGCGTGAAGTCGGGGGTCGTCACGATCACCCGGTCGACGCGCTGCTCGGCGATGAGCCGCTCGACGTCGTCGGGGCCGTACCGGGCGGGCAGCGGGACCCCCTGCTCGGCGAGGACCGCCTCGTAGTGGTCGAGCCGGCCTGGGTTGCTGTCGCTCCAGGCGACGAGCTCGGCGACGTCGGCGTGCGGGCCGGTGATGGCGTCGAGGTACATCTGCGAGCGGTGTCCGGTGCCGATGAGGGCGTAGCGTTCGCGGGTCGTGGTCATGCGCGTGGGTCCTTCCGGATCGATGCGGCGGGCGTGGTGATGGGCGCCCTGTCGTGGTGGTCGGCACGGCCAGAACGCGACCGTTCGAGCGCGTCGCGACCGGATGCGGCGAGCGCCGCGGCCCGGCCGTTCCCGGCTGCACCGTCGGCGACGACGACGGCGTAGCGGAACGCGAGGGTCTCGCCGGCTCCGAAGGGCAGTTCTTCACTGAAGAACGGGGCCGGGCACAGACCGGCGAACTCCTCGGTGCGCGCGAACCACTGCGGCGGGTGCGCGGGGTTCCGCACGTCGTCGACGATGACGATGCTCGACGCCGCGGCCGTTCCGTCGTGGAGGCCGGTGAACCCCATCCACGCGTGGCGGGTGCCGCGGAGCTCCTCGCCGCCGCTCCCGTCGGGGGTGTGGAGGGTGCCTCCGGTGAAGGATCGTGGGCCGCGCCAGAAGAGCCCGCCGTAGCCGGCGTTCTCCCGCCCCTTCGTCGTGGGCGACCCGATCGACAGGTCCCGGCCGGAGACGTTGCGCATCCGGGTCTCGAAGGTCAGCGTCCAGCCCCCGGCGGCCGGTCGCACCGTGAGCGCGCGCTCCTCGTCGACGACGTGCCGACCATCCTCGGTGTTCCACGCGAGCGTGTGCGCGAACCGCACCTCGTCCGGGTCGGCACGGACGTCCGTGACCGCGACGTGCTCGGAGCGGCCGTTGTTCGCGAGTTGTTCGTAGGCGGTCCCGGTGAAGGTCGGGCCGCCCCAGAAGTTGTCGTCGCCGACGTGCGGGAGGGCCCAGGCGATCCCGGTGTGCCAGACGTGGTCGTGCGGTCTGGCCAGGGTGACGAGCGCTCCGCCGGCGGTCCGCACCGGGTGGAGGTACGGCTTCGGCGATTCGAGCTGGACCGTGTCCGGTCGGTAGGTGTACCGCAGGATGTCGATCCCGTCGAGGTGCACGGTGATGGCCGAACCGACCTCGTGCGTCAGCGCGAGACCGGTCGGACGGGGGCGGTGTTCGGTCGTCACGGGATCCCCTCGGATGAAGCGGTGGTGGAGCTGCCGATCGACCGGCTCGGGGAACGGACGTCGTTCCCCGAGCCGGTCGAGAGGCTGTGGCCGGGTCAGCCGGCGGCGACGGCGGCCTTGAGGTCCTTGATGAACCCCTCGGCGGCCTGGTCGGGCGTGTTCTTCCCGAAGAGGACCTGCTCGGTGTACTGCTTCACGAGCGCCTCGATCGCGCTGCCACCGGCGGGCGTGACGGTCGGCGGCTCACCGATGTCGTCGGCGAGGCCGTCGAGGAACTCGACGACCGCCTGGTCGGTCTCGGCCAGCTTCGGCGTGATGTACTCGCGGATCTTCGTGTTGGCCGGGACGCCGCGCTCGGTGAGGAGCGAGTCGGCCGCGGTCTCGCTGTTGGCGAGGAAGTCGATGAACAGCGCCGCCTCGGCAGGGTGCTCGGTCCGGGCGGACGCCGACCAGTACATCGACGGCTTGTAGTACGCGGAACCATCGGCGCCGCCGTCCACCGTCGGCACCCGCAGGAGCTCGAGCGGCGACCCGCTCGCCTCGGTCAGGGCCGTCAGCTGGCTGTTCCACCAGGGGGCGAACGCGGCCGAGTTGGTCGCGGTGAAGGACTCGGCGAGCCCACCGGCCTGCTTCTCGATGATCGCGGAGGGCGACGGCGTCGCTCCCGCATTCACGAGGTCGAGGAGGTAGGTCCACCAGGAGGACAGGGTCTCCGGTTTGATGGACACCTCGCCCTTGTCGTTGTACAGCTCGTCGCCGTGCTGGCGGGCCCAGTTGTTGAGGCCACCGTCCTCGAAGCCGAAGGGCTGGAAGCCGTAGATCGATCCGCCACCGGCTGCCGAGACCTGCTCGCTCAGCTCGGTGAAGTCGTCCCACGTCCAGGTCTCGTCGTCGGGCATCTCGATGCCGGCCGAGGCGAGGAGGTCGGGGTTCACGACGAAGGAGTAGCTCGTGATGCCCGAGGGGACGCCGTAGAGCGAGTCGTTGACCGTGCCGGACGTCAGCGTCTCCTTGGGGAAGTCGCCGAGGTCGAGCTGGTCGGTGACCGTGTTCAGGTCGAGGAGTGCGCCCCGGTCGCCGTAGGTGGCGATGTACTTCTCGTCCATCTGGATGATGTCGGGGGTGTCGTTCGCCGCCGTCTCGGTGGCGAGCTTGTCCCAGTAGCCGGCCCAGTCCGTGAACTGCGGCTCGATGGTGATGTTCGGATACTCCTTCTCGAAGGCCGCGATGACCTCCTGGGTGGCCGCCGTGCGGGCATCGTTGCCCCACCAGGTGAAGCGGAGGGTGACGGGCTCGTCGGACAGTTCGGTGGCGGCGTCGCCCCCGGCGCTGCAGCCGGCGAGGAGGAGGGCTGCGACGGCTCCCGTCGCGATGAAGCCGGCGGCTCTGCCGTGCTTGCTGATGCTCATGCTGTTCCCTTTCGAATCGATCGATCCGGATCCGGAGCTGCTGGATCCGGTGGTGCTGGGTCTGGTGCTGGTGGTCTGGTGCGGGTGCTGCGGTGGTGCTGGTCGGTGGGTCTGGCCTCACTTGCCGCCGGTCGTCGCGATGCCCTTCAACAGGAACCGCTGACCGAACAGGAAGACGAGGAAGATCGGCAGAAGGGAGACGACACTCATGGCGAACATCGGCCCCCATGAGGTGGACGATTGCGCGTCCATGAACGCCCGCAGGGCGAGCGGCACCGTGTACATCTCCGGTTTCGTCAGGTACAGGAGCTGACTGAAGAAGTCGTTCCACGTCCAGATGAAGGTGAAGATGGCGGTCGTCGCGAGCGCCGGCACCATGAGCGGCAGGATGATGACGCCGAAGATGCGGGCGTGCCCGCAGCCGTCGATGCGGGCCGCCTCGTCGAGTTCCTTCGGGATGCCGCGGATGAACTGCACCATGAGGAAGACGAAGAACGCGTCGGTCGCGAGGATCTTCGGGAGGATCAGCGGCAGGTACGTGTTCACGAAGCCGAGCTGGGAGAACATGATGTACTGCGGCACGATGATGACGTGGATCGGCAGCATGAGCGTCATGAGCATCGCCGCGAACCACCAGCGCTTGCCGCTGAACTTCAGCCGGGCGAAGGCGTAGGCGGCCATCGAGCAGGACACGAGGTTGCCGACGATGCAGCCGAGGACGATGAGCACGGAGTTCAGCAGGAACACGTGGAACGGCTCCGAGAGGGTGTTCCAGCCCTCGCTGTAGTTGCTCACCTCGAAGCTGTCGAGGACGATGCCGGGGTTCCGGAAGATCTCCTCCGTCGGGCGGAGCGAGGAGACGACGAGCCAGATCACCGGGTAGAGCATGATGAAGCCGACGAGGATGAGGCCGATGTGCTTCAGGACCGACTTCCAGGGCGACCAGCCACGAGCGCGGCGGTACTGGCGTTCGGCCTCCTTGGCCTCGCGACTGCGGTTCTTGCTGTCCGTCGTGATGGACCGTGTGGTCAGCGTGTCAGTCATCGTAGTTCACCCAGTATTTCGACGCCCAGAAGTTGATCGCGGTGAAGACTCCGATGATGAGGAGCAGGAACCAGGCCATGGCCGAGGCGTAGCCCATGTCGAAGTTCGAGAAGCCGCGGTTGTAGAGGTACAGCGTGTAGAACAGCGTCGAGTCGGCCGGGCCGCCCGTTCCGCCCGACACGATGAAGGCCTGCGTGAAGGCCTGGAACGCGTGGATGATCTGCAGCACGAGGTTGAAGAAGATGATCGGGGTGAGCAGCGGAAGGGTGATCTTGGTGAAGCGCTGCCACTTCGTCGCACCGTCCATCTGCGCCGCCTCGTGGTACATCACGGGGATCTGCCGGAGGCCGGCGAGGAAGATCACCATCGGTGCGCCGAAGGTCCACACGTTGAGCGTGATGAGCGTCGAGAGGGCGGTTGAGGGGTCGGCGATCCAGCTGCGTCCCTCGATCCCGAAGATCGCGATGAACTGGTTCACGAGGCCTTCGCCGCCGAACACCTGCTTCCACAGCACCGCGATGGCGACGGAGGAACCGAGGAGCGACGGCAGGTAGTACACGGACCGGTAGATCGCGAGGCCGCGGAGACCGCGGTCGAGCAGGGCGGCCAGTGCCAGAGCCGCGGCGAGCTGGAGCGGCACCGACACAAAGACGTACACGAAGGTGACGCCGAGCGAGTTGTGGAGCCGCTCGTCGCCCATCATGCGGATGAAGTTGTCGAGCCCGATGAACTTGGGCGCCTGCAGCAGGTTGTACTTCGTGAAGGACAGCGCGAGCGAGGCGACCATCGGGCCGACGGTGATGACGGCGAGTCCGATGAGCCACGGGAGGAGGAACAGGTAGGCGGCCTTGTTGTCGCGGCGGTTGTCCTTCTTGATGAAGGCCTTCTCGGCCGCCGTCTGCGGGCGTTTGCCGGCGCTGAGCTTGCGGAGCTCGCCGAGCGCGCTCACCGAACACCCCTCGCGAGTGTCGTCCTGGGTGCCCCTGGAGTTGCACGGACCACGTCGGACCTCCTTGTCGATCGTCGTTGATGACTTCCCGGAAAGCGTTTCCCGGCTGAGCTGCATCAAGTTCTATCACGGCCCCGTCGGACGATGCAACGATTCAATCCGCATCCGTGTCCGATCTGTGATCACCTGCGACCGAATCGGTTCGAACGCTTGCCACGGCCCTGCACGTCGTTCTACAGTGACCCGGTAAACGCTTTCCGGATGGCCCGCGGCCGCCGGGACCGGAACACGAACCAGAGGAAGAGCCACCGTGTCAGAGCAGACCATCGGGATCATCGTCAACGGCGCCACCGGGCGCATGGGCTACCGGCAGCACCTCGTGCGGTCGCTGCTGGCCATCCAGGAGCAGGGCGGTGTGCAGCTGTCCGACGGCACCCGCCGCCAGATCGAGTTGATCCTCGTCGGCCGCAACCAGGTGACCCTCGACGAGCTCGCCGCGCGGCACGGCATCGAACACACCTCGACCGACCTCGACGCGGTCCTCGCCGACCCCCGCTGGGACATCTACGCCGACTTCCTCGTCACGAAGGCCCGCGCCACCGCACTGCGCAAGGCGATCGCGGCCGGCAAGACCATCTACACCGAGAAGCCGACGGCGGAGTCCTTCGAGGAGGCGCTGGAACTCGCACGCCTCGCCGCCGAAGCGGGCGTGAAGAACGGCGTCGTGCACGACAAGCTCTACCTGCCGGGGCTGCGGAAGCTCAAGCGCCTCATCGACTCGGGTTTCTTCGGCCGGATCCTCTCCGTCCGTGGCGAGTTCGGCTACTGGGTGTTCGAGGGCGACTGGCAGCCGGCGCAGCGCCCGAGCTGGAACTACCGGGCCGAGGACGGCGGCGGAATCGTCGTCGACATGTTCCCGCACTGGAGCTACGTGCTCGAGAACCTCTTCGGGCGGGTCGAGTCCGTGTACGCGAAGGCGACGACGCACATCCCCGAGCGCTTCGACGAGCGGGGTGAGGCCTACGCGGCCACCGCCGACGACGCCGCCTACGGGGTCTTCGAACTCGAGGGCGGCGTCATCGCCCAGCTCAACTCCAGCTGGACGGTGCGCGTCGACCGCGACGAACTCGTGCAGTTCCAGGTCGACGGCACGCATGGCTCCGCCGTCGCCGGTCTCTTCGGTTGCAAGGTGCAGCCGCGGAACGTCACCCCGAAGCCGGTGTGGAACCCCGACCTCGCCGACGACCACGACTACGCGGGCGACTGGCAGGACGTGCCGACGAACGACGTGTTCGAGAACGGGTTCAAGACGCAGTGGGAGGAGTTCCTCCGCCACGTCGTCGAGGACGGCCCCTACGAGTACGACCTGCTCGCCGGCGCGCGCGGCGTCCTGCTCGCGGAGCTCGGCCTCGAGAGCTCGCGCACCGGCCGCCGCCTCGACCTGCCCGAGGTGACGCTCGGAAGCACGGGCGACACCGCCGGCGCGGACGAGGAGCTGGCGTCGCTCGAGGCCTCGGTCGCACGATGACGTCCGTCCCGCTGCTCTCGACCGACGGCACGGTCACCACGCTGGAGCTCCGCGAGCCCGTCGTGGCCGAGCGCCCGACCACTCCCCTGTCGAGCCGCACCGCCTACGCCGCCGCGCACGTCGTCCCGACGGCCTGGGGCGACAACGTGCCGGGTGCGCCCGCCGAGCTCGACTGGGAAGCGACGCTCGCCTACCGCCACCACGTGTGGTCGTACGGCCTCGGCGTCGCGGACGCGATGGACACCGCCCAGCGGAACATGGGGCTCGACACCGCCGCCACGCGTGAGCTGATCACCCGGAGCGCCGCCGAGGCCGCCTCCGTCGGCGGCGCGCTCGTCGTGGGCGTCAACACCGACCATCTCACCGACGAGACCGTCTCGCTCGACGCGGTCGCCGACGCCTACCTCGAACAACTCGCGTTCGCCGAGGACGCGGGCGCCGGGACCGTGCTCATGGCCAGCCGACACCTGGCGAGGGCGGCGCAGTCCGCCGACGACTACCGTCGCGTCTACGACCGCGTCCTGTCGGC
Organism: Plantibacter sp. M259; assembly: GCF_006065115.1. Classification (NCBI taxonomy): domain Bacteria; kingdom Bacillati; phylum Actinomycetota; class Actinomycetes; order Micrococcales; family Microbacteriaceae; genus Plantibacter; species Plantibacter sp. M259. Next base: position 1,052,340 of record NZ_CP040750.1, read on the forward strand.
CGCGCAGTCACCCGTGGTCCTGCACTGGCTCGGTACGGCGTTCGACCCGAGCCTCGAGGGCTACTTCGGCGCAAGCGACGTCGCCGAGGCCTCGGACACCCTGCTGCGCATCATGACCGACCACGTCGACCACGTCGCCGGGGTCAAGATGAGCCTCCTCGACGCCGATGCGGAGATCGCCGTCCGACGTCGCCTCCCGGCCGGCACGACGATGTTCACGGGTGACGACTTCAACTACGTCGACCTCATCGCCGGTGACGCCGACGGACACTCCGACGCCCTGCTCGGAGCGTTCACCGCGATCGCTCCGGCCGCGTCCGCCGCGATTCAAGCGCTCGACGCCGGCGACCCGGCCTCCTACGAGCGGATCCTCCGACCGACCGAGGCCCTGTCGCGGCAGATCTTCGCCGCACCGACGTACTACTACAAGACGGGCATCGCCTTCCTCAGCTGGCTGAACGGTCACCAGCCGGCGTTCTCGATGGTCGGCGGCTTGCACGCGGCCCGGAGCCTGCCGCACCTGTCGGAGATCGTGCGCCTCGCCGACGCGGCCGGAGCGCTCGAACACCCGGAGCTCGCCGCCGAACGTTGGACGGGCCTGCTGCGCACGGCCGGTGTCGTCGGCACGCTGACCACTGCGGGAGGAGCCCGATGAGCACGACCGCCCTTCGACCGGCTCAGGGACCGGCGAGCGGCAGCACCACCCCGCACCCGCGACTCTCGGTCAACCAGGCCACGATCAAATACGCCACCCTCCCGGAGGCCGTCGCAGCCGTCACCGCGGCCGGCGTCGCGAGCTTCGGCGCCTGGCGCGAGCCGGTGCAGGAGTACGGCGTAGCCGCCTCGGCGACCCTCCTCACGGACAGCGGCCTGCGTGTCTCGAGCCTGTGCCGCGGTGGGTTCTTCACCATGCCGGAGGGACCGGCCCGCCGGACGTCGATCGACGACAACCGGACCGCGATCGACGAGGCCGCCGCCCTGGGCGCCCCGGCCCTCGTCCTCGTGGTCGGCGGCCTCCCGGCCGGTTCCCGCGACCTCGTCGGCGCCCGCGAACTCGTCCGCGACGCGATCGGTGAACTCACCGACCACGCGCTCGAATCCGGCGTGCAGCTCGCCATCGAACCGCTGCACCCGATGTACGCCTCGGACCGCGCCGTCGTCTCGACGCTCGGCCAGGCCCTCGACATCGCCGAGCAGTTCGCCCCGGAGGCCGTCGGCGTGGTCGTCGACACCTTCCACATCTGGTGGGACCCGCAAGTGCTCGAGCAGATCGCCCGCGCGGGTGCGACCGGTCGGATCTCCAGCTACCAGGCGTGCGACTGGTCGACACCGCTCGCCGCGGACGTCCTCCTCTCCCGGCACTATCCGGGTGACGGCGTCGTCGACTTCGGCTCGCTCACCCGTGCCGTCGAGGCGGCGGGATACACGGGCGACATCGAGGTCGAGCTCTTCAACCAGGACATCTGGGACAGCCCGTTCCAGCAGGTGGTCGATCGCACCGTCGACGCGTTCCAAGCGACGGTCGTCCCGCACCTCGACCACGACGACGACGCGATCCACCACCCCTGATCGCCGCGGCCGCCCTGTGGCAGAGTGTGTCTCAGCAGCCGCCAGTACGAAGGAGCGCCATGTCGGTCGACGAGCACCGGGCGACGCCGGTCCCACCGACGCTGCACGACGTCGCCCGCGAGGCGGGGGTCTCCCTCGCCACCGCGTCGCGCGCGCTCAACGGGAGCACCCGGACGGTCAACGAGACGTTCCGTCGGCGGGTCCTCGACGCCGCGCTCCGCCTGAACTACACGCCGAACCTGTCGGCCCAGGCGGTCGCGAAGGGCCTGTCGTCGACGATCTCGCTCCTCGTGAGCGACATCGCCGACCCGTACTTCTCGTCCATCGCAGCCGGGGCCATCCGCGCGGCCGACGAGCAGCGCATCGCCACGACCATGGCCGTCACGCACCGCGACCACGAGCGCGAACTCGAACTCGTGCGGGTGCTCCGCGGGCAACGGCCACGTGCCATCATCCTGACGGGCAGTCGCTGGGACGGGGTCGCGTCGGAGCACCGGTTGTCGGATGAGCTCGCGGCCTACGAGTCCACAGGCGGACGCGTCGTCCTCGTCTCGCAACGGACGCTCCCGTTCGCCACGGTGCAGCTCGGCAACGCGACCGGTGCCCGCGAGCTGGCCCGGGAACTCGTCGGTGCCGGGTACCGCCGGTTCGCCGTCATCGCCGGCGACGACCGCCTGCTCACCTCCCGCGAGCGCGTGAGTGGGTTCGCCGAGGGATTGGCCGAACACGGCATCGCGATCCACCCGTCGAGGATCGTCCGGGCCGAGTTCACCCGCGACGGCGGGCGCCAGGGTGCCGCCGAGCTCCTGCAGCTGGGACTCGACGACATCGACCTGGTCTTCGCCGTCAACGACGTGATGGCGATCGGGGCGATGTCGGCGTTCCGTGCGGCCGGACTCCGCCTCCCCGAGGACCTCGCGGTCGCCGGCTACGACGACATCGCGACCTCCCGCGACGTCACCCCGGCGCTCACCACGGTCGCCGTGCCGCTCGAGGCGGTCGGTGAGCACGCGGTGCGACTTGCCCTCGACCCGGCGACGGACAGCACGACGACGGAGCCCGTCGGCGCGACGGTCCTCCTCCGCGAGAGCACGCCGCCCCGCGCCTGACCCGCCAGTCCGTCCCCTCCCCGGGGCGTTCATCCGTGCACAACTCCTGCAGCTCGCCCCGATCCGGCCTTGCAGCGACCGGCGCGGTGGTCCTGGGGCCATGTAGCAGGAGTTGCGGACAGCAGCACGTCCTGAGTCTGGTGCCCTCGGACGGGGACGCGATCGCCTCCGCGCAGCCGAGGTGCCCGCTCGTTCCCGCGCACAACTCCTGCTGAGAGCTGGCGAGCAGCCCGACACGGCGCCGGCAGCCAGGTTCCGGCGCCATCCAGCAGGAGTTGTGAACGCGAGACAGTGCTCAGTCGGCGACGTGCTCCTGGAACCAGGGGGTGTAGGCGGCGACCTTGGTGCGGTGGCCGGCGGCGGCGACGAGTCGCTTGACGTGCTCGCGGACGTTGACCGTCGCGACCCCGATCACGGTGACGCGGTCGAACGGCACGGCGTCGGCGATGAGCACCTCGGCACGTCGGAGGGCCGCAGGGTCCTCGTCGGTCGCGAAGCGCTGGACCATGCGGTCGGCGGTCATCGCGTTGGCGCCGATGCTCGTGAGCACGTGGGACGCGTCACCGTCGGCGACCACGACCCGTGCGCGGGATGGCCGACCGGTGTCGGCGTCGAACTCGCCCGGGTGCACGGCTGCGCCGTCGATCGTGGTGACGAGCACGACGTAGTCGTTCACCGATGACGCGAGCGCCTCGTCGGACAGCCGGACGTCGTGCTCGCCCGCACGGATGCCCGCCCAGAGGTCGGCGTCCGGGGTCAGGAAGAACGGGACGAAGTCGGCCGGCGTGAGGTCGTCGGTGCCGGCGAGGACCATCGTGCGTCGCGCTTCACGGTGGCTCGCGGCGGCGATGTCGACGACCGGCCCGTCGGGGAGCGCCGGGGAGGCCACCGGCAGGATGCTGCCGGTCTCGAGGATGCGCTCGAGGTTGCGGATGTGGGTGACGTGGTACAGCCGCTGCTCGCCGACACGGACCACGGGCAGGGCGGCCGCAGCCTTCGTCACCGACTTCGTGGTGGCGGCGGTCCGCACGCGGGTCGGGGCCGGCTCGCGGAGCGAGGGAGCAACCGTCGACCGACGGACCTTGGGAGCGGGTGGTTCAGCGACCGGCACCTCGCGGGGCGGCGGCGGGAAGCAGGTCGCGCAGAGGCCGTTGTCGAAACCGTGTTTGCATTCGTCGCTCAAGAGAGTCCTTCTGCAGTCCGGCTCCGAGACACGAGGAGCGGGTCACTGGGGGACGAGCCGAGACGTACGCATCAAGGGTACGCGGCTTCCGCACCCCTCGTGGACGAGGGCGTCCTCAGGGAGGCCGGTTCTGCGCGCGGCGGCCGCGCCGGATCGGGCGATGAGGGCCCCTGGCTCAGGTGCGAACCGCGTGACGGAGCGCCCGTCGCCTGGACACTGCAGCGATGCGTGGGCGACGCTACCCCCCACGCACCGCAGCACTACCCAGGCGACGGCGTCTCGGCTCACCCGGTCGTGCCTGGCTCAGCTGGTCGGCTCACCCGACGCGCGACGACGACCGCCACGACACCGGCGACCAGCGCGATCGCGAAGCACCCGGCGAACGCGATCCCGCCGGGAGCGATCCACCCCAGCCCCGCGAACGCTCCGGAGCCGTCGAGTGCCGTGAATGCCAGCCCGGTCGCCGCGAGCGCGAGGGCACCGCCGATCGCGTCGCCGATCGACATCGCCGCACTGTTGAACCCCTGCGAGCGCTCGTCGGAGTACGCGAGCGTCATCACGCTGAGGCGCGGGAACATGAGGCCCATCCCGCCGCCGCTGACCACCCACGCCACGATCGGCACCACGGGCGGCAGGCCGATGAGGGCGGCGGACAGGGCGATCGCGACGGCGACCGTGACGAGCGACGACCCGATCTGCACGGCGTTCGCATTCGACAGTCGGTCCCCGAGGCGCCCCTGCAACCAGGACGACAGCGACCACGCGATCGCCCCACCGGTGAGGGCGAGTCCGGCGAGCGCCGGCGTGAGCCCGTGCTCGCGGGTCAGCAGGTACGGCACGTACACCTCGGCACCGAAGAACGCGGCGGAGGTCAGTCCGCGCACGAGGATGACCGTCGGGAGCCCGCGGCGTGCGGTGAGCGTGCCGAGCGGGATGAGTGGCCGGAGGGCGAGGATCGCGACGACCGCACCGACGACCGGGAGCGCCCAGGCGGTCCATCCCGAGAACTCCGTCGAGAGGTTGACCGCGAGGACCGCCGCCGCGACGAGCACCGCCCATCCGAGCCGACGCAGCTCCGCGCCCGTCCGCGCGACCGGGGCCGCCTCGCCGCCGTCCTTTGCCGACTGCCGCTCGGCCGCCTGTCGCTCGGCGCGTTCGGTTGCGGAGGCGCGCAGCATCCGCAGGGCCGGCAGGAGGAGGAGCGTCGCGACGACCACGAGGCCGACGACCCCGAGGAAGACCCAGTGCCAGCTGAACCGCTCGGCGACCACCCCGGCGAGGAACGGTCCGATCAAGGAGGGGACCACCCACGCGGCCGCGAAGCCGGCGAAGATCCGCGGGTGCAGGGCCGGTGGGTAGATGCGTGCGACGAGGACGTACAGCGCGACGGTCATCGCTCCCGAACCGAGGCTCTGGACGAGGCGTCCCGCGACGACGGCCCACATGGTGGTGGCGGTCCCGGCCAGGAGCAGACCGACGAGGAACAGGACGACGGACGCGAGCAGCGGCTGGACTGGACCGATTCGGTCGGCGACCGAGCCCGCCGCGACCATGCCGATGACGCTCACGGCGAGCGGGCCGGCGAAGGCGAGCGCGTAGAGCTGCTCGCCGCCGAGCTCGCCACTGACGAGCGGCATGATCGTCGTGACGGCGAGGGACTCGAAGGCGCCGAGGAACACGAGCGCGCACGCACCGATGGTGACGAGGACGAACCGGCGGCTGAAGATCCCGCGGTCGCGGGGCGTCGGGTCGGCTCCGGTCACGGGCTCGGGGGTCGTCGCTGTGGTCACGATTCCGAGCCTAGAACCTCAACGCGACTTGAGGTCAAGCGCCCGCCGCCCTCCCTAACTCAGGACGGCCGCGGCGCGTCGCCGGCCGGCGTCGGCCTCAGCGCGCGACACGCCGCGGGCGTCCTGAGTTAGGGAGGGGCAGAGGATGGATTGCGAACGAGCCGGGGCGACCCGCTAGTGCTTGGCGCTCGCTTTCAGGACCTTCGCGAGCGCGCGGTCGAGGTCGGCGATGAGGTCGGCGACGTCCTCGATGCCGACCGACAGCCGGACGACGTTCTCGGGGACGGCCAACTCCGTGCCCTTCACCGAGGCGTGCGTCATCTGTGCCGGCAGGCCGATGAGCGACTCGACGCCACCGAGTGACTCGGCGAGCGCGAACAGCTTCGTCTTCTCGACGAGGCGCGTGGCCGCATCCGGTCCTCCGACGAGGGCGAGCGACAGCATGCCGCCGAACCCGGACATCTGGCGGGCGGCGAGCTCGTGGCCGGGGTGGCTCTCGAGGCCCGGGTAGTAGACGCGCTCGACGGCGGCGTGGCCGTCGAGGAACTCGGCGATCGCCTGCGCGTTCGCACTGTGCTGACGCATCCGCACCGCGAGCGTCTTGATGCCGCGGGTCGTGAGCCACGCGTCGAGCGGGGCCGAGACCGCGCCGGCGGCGAACTGCACGAAGCCGAGCTGCTCGGCGAGCTCGTCGTCGTTCATGATGATGGCGCCACCGAGGACGTCGGAGTGGCCACCGAGGTACTTCGTCGTGGAGTGCACGACGATGTCGGCCCCGAGCGAGAGCGGCTGCTGCAGCGCCGGCGAGGCGAAGGTGTTGTCCACCACGGAGAGCACCTCGTGCCGGTGCGCGAGGGCGGCGAGTGCCGCGATGTCGCTGATCTTCATGAGCGGGTTGCTCGGCGTCTCGACCCACAGCAGCTTCGTGCGGCCCGGGATGATCGCCGCTTCGACGGCCGCGAGGTCACCGAGGTCCACGACCGTGTGCTCGATCCCCCAGGCACCGTGCACCCGGTTGATCAGCCGGTAGGTGCCGCCGTAGACGTCGTTGCCGATGACGATGTGGTCGCCGGGGCGGAGCGCCGTGCGGATGAGCGCGTCCTCGGCGGCGAGGCCGGAGGCGAAGGAGAAGCCGTGCTTCGCACCCTCGAGGGCGGCGAGCTGCGTCTCGAGCGCCGTGCGGGTCGGGTTGGCGGAGCGGCTGTACTCGTAGCCGCCGCGGAGCCCGCCCACGCCGTCCTGGACGAAGGTCGACGTCTGGTAGATCGGCGGGATGATCGCCCCGGTGGTGGGGTCGAACTCCTGTCCGGCGTGGATGCTGCGGGTGGCGAAGCCGTGGTCGTGCTTGCTCATGGGTGACTCTTTCGGTTCAGGATTCGGGGAGGTGTGGGTGGGCGACCGGGCGGATGGACCTGGTCACCGGGATCGGGCGTGGTCGGGACATCGCCCGGACCGAGCCCACACGACCGGCTTGCCGCCCACGCTCAACCCGCCAGGTAGGTGAGGAGGTCGTGCCGCGTGATGACGCCGATCGGCTTGCCGCCGTCGGTGACGAGGAACGCCGGGGCGGAACCGAGCGCCGCGCGCGCAGCCGGGATGGACTCGCCGAGACCGATGAGCGGCAGCGGGTCGCCGACGAACGCGCTCGCGGCGTCGTTCATCTTCGCCGCGCCGCTGAAGACGGCGTCCATGAGGCTGGCCTCGTCGATCGCACCGACGACCTCGCCCATCACCACGGGCGGCTCGGCGCTCAGCACCGGGAGCTGCGAGACGCCGTACTCGGTCATGATGTCGACGACGTCGCGGACGGTGTCGCTCGGGTGCACGTGCACGAGGTCCGGCATCTCCGAACCCTTGCCACGGAGGATGTCGCCCACGGTGCGGTCGTCGGCGACCTCGCTGAAGCCGTAGGACTGCAGCCAGGAGTCGTTGAAGATCTTGCCGAGGTAGCCGCGCCCGCCGTCGGGCAGGAGGACGACCACAACGGCCGACGCCGGGAGGTCGCGCGCCGCGACGAGGGCCGCCTGGACCGCCATGCCGCTGGAGCCGCCCACGAGCAGTCCTTCCTCACGGGCGAGGCGACGCGTCATCGCGAACGACTCGGCGTCGGTGACGGCGATGATCTCGTCGGGGATGGACGGATCGTACGCGGTCGGCCAGAAGTCCTCACCGACGCCCTCGACGAGATAAGGACGCCCGGTGCCGCCCGAGTAGACCGAGCCCTCCGGGTCTGCACCGATGATGCGCACGCCGCCCTCGGAGACCTCCTTGAGGTACTTGCCCGTCCCGGAGATGGTGCCTCCGGTGCCGACGCCCGCGACGAAGTGGGTGATCTCACCCTCGGTGTCGCGCCAGATCTCGGGGCCGGTCGACTCGTAGTGGCTGCGCGGACCGTTCGGGTTCGCGTACTGGTTGGGCTTGAACGCCCCCGGGATCTCGGCGGTGAGGCGGTCGGACACGCTGTAGTAGGAGTCGGGGCTGTCGGGAGCGACGGAGGTGGGCGTGACGACGATCTCCGCACCGTAGGCGGTGAGCACGTTCCGCTTGTCCTCGCCGACCTTGTCGGGCAGGACGAACACGCAGCGGTAGCCGCGCTGCTGGGCGACGAGGGCGAGGCCGACGCCGGTGTTGCCCGAGGTGGGCTCGACGATCGTGCCGCCCGGCTTGAGGTCGCCCGCCGCCTCGGCGGCGTCGATGATGCGCGTCGCGATGCGGTCCTTCGAGGAGCCGCCCGGGTTGAGGTACTCGACCTTGACGAGCACGGTGGCCGCGATGCCCTCGGTGACCCGGTTGAGCTTGACGAGGGGCGTGTTCCCGATGAGATCGAGGACGGAGTCTGCGTAGTTCATGTCTGCAATCTGTTCCTGTGGTGCGTCACCGCACGACTCTCGCGTGCGTCACCGGATGGCTGGGGCGGCTGAGGCGGCATCCCGGCAGGGACGGTTCAGCGGGGACAGCAGGAACACGACAGGCGGAGACGCATGCTGACCACCCTACCCGGCGAGTGCAGGGAACGCAGCCGGATGACGGGGCCGATCCGGCGTCAGTGGATCGCGACGAGTCGCTGCCGCGGACCGAGTGCCGAGACAGCCGAGGACACCAGCCGGACGGCGACGGTCAGCACCATGAGGACACCGATGACGGTGAGCACGACCGCGGCGAGCACCAGCACCGCGACGAGCGCCGGGAGTCGACGCAGCGCGAGCTCGACCGGGCGACGACGGGGTGCCCCGTCAGCCTCGGGCGTCTCCAGGTGACCTTCGCCCGCCATCGCCGCGGCGACGAGTTCGAGCGTGGCACGCGCGCCGGATCCGAGCCGTGCGGTCGAGGTGCGCAGTGCCTGGGACATCACGTGGCCCTTCTCGTCGGATGGATCGGTGTTCGCGGGTGCGAGGACTCGACCGTAGCAGTCGGGTGCCCCGTTCGGGGGTGCTGCGCCCATTCTGCCAGGCGGGCGTGAACGCGCGGTGGCCTGCCGACGGCCGCATGATGGACGCACACGACGCTCTCTAGACTGGAGGCATGACCGTCTCCGGCCTCTCCACCGTCTCCCAGGACTACCTCAAGACGATCTGGACGACCTCCGAGTGGGCCGACGAGTCGGCCACCGTCAAGCTGCTCGCGGATCGCATGGGCGTCCGCCCCGCGACCGCCTCCGACGCCGTGAAGCGACTCGCCGCCCAGGGACTCGTCGTACACGAGCCCTACGGCAGCATCGAGCTCACCCCCGCCGGGCAGGCGCACGCGGTCGCGATGGTGCGGCGGCACCGGCTCATCGAGACCTTCCTCGTCGAGATGCTGGGCTACGGCTGGGACGAGGTCCACGACGAGGCGGAGATCCTCGAGCACGCGGCGAGCGACACGATGATCGAACGCATCGACGCCGCGCTCGGCCACCCGATCCGCGATCCGCACGGCGACCCGATCCCCTCGGCCGACGGCACCCCGCACCGCCCGGACGCGGTCCGGTTGAACGAGGCTCCGTCCGACAGCCCGCTGACGGTGTGCCGCATCTCGGACGCCGACCCGGAGACCCTCCGCCACCTGAGCGCCCTCGGCATCGTCCTCGACACCGAACTCAGCGTCGACGACCACCGGGCCTTCGCGGGCGAGCTGGAACTCCGACTCTCCGCCACCGGCACCCGCCTCACGCTCGGTCGCCTCGCCGCCGATGCCGTGTGGGTGACCGTCGCCACCTGATCGCGGGCCACTCCGTTCGCCCAGGTCCGGGCGAACGGACCGCGGGGTGGATCACCCGAAGAACGTCAGGACGATGAGGGCGACGTTCAAGGTGACGATGAGCGCGACCACGACCCAGGCGAACACCCGGGTGGCGAGCTGATCGACGTGGACACCCATGATCCGCCGGTCGCCCGTGTAGCGCACGAGCGGGATGAGCGCGAAGGGGATGCCGAGGCTGAGGAACACCTGGCTCAGCACGAGCGCGGTGGTCGGGTCGATGCCCGCCGCCAGGATGACGAGCGCGGGGATGAGGGTGATCACGCGTCGGGCGAGCAACGGGATGCGCACCTTGAGGAGCCCGCCCATGATCGCCGCCCCCGCGTAGGCCCCCACCGAGGTCGAGGCGAGCCCGGAGGCGAGCAGCCCGATGGCGAAGATCACGCCGATGACCGGCCCGAGCGCAGCGGTGATCGCCGCATGCGCGCCTTCGATCGAGTCCGTCCCCTCGACACCGCCGAGCGAGGCGGCCGCGAGCAGCAGCATCGCGATGTTCACCGCTCCGGCGAGGACGAGTGCCGCCGCGACGTCCCAGCGGGTCGCGACGATGAGCCGACGGATGGCGCCGTCGCTCGTCTGCACCCCGTGCCGGTCACGACTGAGCGAGGAGTGGAGGTAGATCGCGTGTGGCATGACCGTCGCGCCCAGCATGCTCGCGGCGAGCAGGACCGTCGCGGTGCCCTCGAACCGCGGCACCAGGCCACCGGCCGCGGCGCCCCAGTCGACGGGACTGACGAACAGGCCGGCGAGGAAGCCGACGGCGATGACGGCGAGGAGCGTCAGGATCGCGAACTCGAAGTGGCGCTGGCCGTACCAGTTCTGCACGGCGAGGAGCACGATCGAGAAGACTCCGACGATGACGCCGCCGAGCACGAGTGGGATCCCGAAGAGGAGGTACAGCGCCACGGCACCGCCGATCACCTCGGCGAGGTCGGTCGCGGCGGCGACGAGCTCCGCCTGCACCCAGTAGAGCCGACGCGGACCGGTCCGCAGTCGCGAGCCGAGCAGCTCGGGCAGGCTCTGCCCGGTGACGAGGCCGAGCTTGGCGGAGAGGTACTGGACGAGCACGGCCATCGCGTTCGCGGCGACGAGCACCCAGACGAGCAGGTAGCCGTACTGGGCTCCCGCCGTGAGGTTCGCCGCGACGTTCCCGGGATCGACGTAGGCGATCGCCGCCACGAAGGCGGGCCCGAGCAGGAACAGGAGTCGTGGTCCGCGGGGCGCACGGGTCGTCCGCGGGGAGAGATCGGTGGTCACATCGGCCATGTTAGCAAGACCAAACTACATTTGTTAGACGCCCCTAACATTGGGATCGACGGTCGACCGCCTTGGGACAGCCTGAGAATCGGCTGCACATCGATGACCCCTGAAAACCCTCAGTTGTCGATCTGGTTCGATAGTTACGCATACAACTTTTCGAGAGGCCCCCGTGACCCCCGCAGCAGATCGCCCCAAGAACGCCCCCGTCCCGCCCGCCGTCAAGCAGCAGAGCGTGAAGCAGGAGCGCGAAGCCCAGCGTCAGGCCAAGGTCGCAGCGTTCAAGCAGGCGCAGAAGCGGAAGAACCGCAACCGCCGCATCGGGATCTGGGCCGCTGTCGTGGGCGGCGTGGCCGTCATCGCCGTCCTCATCACGAGCGTCGTCCTCACCCTGCCGAAGAACGCCAGCTACCCCGGTGGTGGCACGGGCACCGGCCAGGACATCGCGGGCGTGGAACTGTTCCAGAACACCTCGGAGCACGTCGAGGGCACGGTCGACTACCCGCAGAACCCGCCGGCCGGTGGCCCGCACAACCAGTACTGGCTGAACTGCGGCGTCTACACCGAGGAGCAGACCAACGAGAACGCGGTCCACTCCCTCGAGCACGGCGCGATCTGGGTCACCTACGACCCGTCCCTCAGCGACGCGGAACTCACGAAGCTCAAGGAGCTGCTCCCCACGACCTACGTCGTCCTGTCGCCGAAGTCCGACCTCCCCTCGCCCATCGTGCTGAGCGGCTGGAACTCGCAGCTGCAGGTCAACAACGCGAGTGATGGCCGCATCGCCGACTTCTTCGAGGAGTTCTGGAAGAGCAACAACGTCCCGGAGCCCGGCGCGGCCTGCACGGGCGCGATCGACGGACCCGGCAAGGTCTGATCCGGTGACCCCGGCGAGCACACCCGATGCCCCGGCGACCGGTGGACCGGCCGACGACGGCGTGACCGACGAGGAGCTCGCCGCCTGGGAGGCGCAAGGCTCCCCGACGGCTCCAGCCGGACCCGCGTCGTCATCGCCGCGATGGCCGTCGTCGCGATCATGGTCGCCGCGGCGATCGGTTTCTCGGTCGGTCGGCTCAGCACGCTCGCCGACCCGACACCCACCACGACGAGTGCCGAAGCGGGCTTCTCGCGCGACATGCAGGTGCACCACAACCAGGGTGTGGAGCTCGCCATGATCATCCGCGACCGGACGGACGCGGTCGATGTGCGCACCCTCGCGTACGACATCGCGACCACCCAGGCGCAGCAGTCGGGCCAGTTGTACGACTGGCTCGTCCAGTGGAACCTCCCGCAGGGTTCGCGGCAGCCGGACATGACGTGGATGACGCTCCCCACCCTCACGGGCGCCAGCGGCCATGCGCATGGCGGCGACACGGCGACCCCGGGGTCCACCCACACCCCGGGCGACCCGATGCCGGGCCTCGCCACACCCGCCCAGATCGACCAGCTGACGGCGGCGTCCGGACTCCAGGCGGAGCGGGTGTTCCTCACGCTGATGATCGCCCACCACCAGGGCGCGGTCGAGATGGCCGAGGCGCTGCAGCCGCGGACGACGAACGCGACCGCGCTGGCCTTCACGCGCGCGGTGATCGCGAGCCAGCAGGCGGAGATCGAACTCATGACCCGCATGCTCGACGACCGGGGCGGACCGGTCGACCTCGCCGACTGACGCCTCTCGTCGACCACGCCGACGAACACGGCTCGGAGTCCACGCGACGACAAGGGGCTAGCCAGAACCCCGGCCGACGGCGAAGAATGATCCCGACGCCCGAACGGGCCCGATGAACAGGAGCGACGAATGGCACTCGACGACATCACCAAGAAGGCTCAGGAATTCCTGAAGGACAACAAGGTCAAGGACGCGCTGAAGAGCGAACAGGCCGAGGACATCAGCGACAAGCTCCTCGGCAGTGTGGCCGACGCGGCCAAGAAGGTCACCGGCGGCAAGTTCGACGAGCAGATCGACGGCGCCCGCGACGCGGCGGACAAGGCCGTCGGCAACGAGTAGTCCTCCGGCTCGAGACGCGTGACGGCCGGGTCCCGACGGGCGCCCGGCCGTTCGCGTCTGCGACGGGCAGCGCCGATCGTCACTCCGTGCCGGTCAGTGGCCGTCGACGTCGGTGTCGACGGGATTGCTCCGGAACCGGTCGAGCGCGATGGCCACGAGTTCCGGAGCCGACAGGTGCGTGTCCTGCATGAGGTCCGAGAGCACTTCGGACGCGCGCCCGCTGAGCGTCAGTTGCACGGTCGCGGAGCGGTCCTCATCGACACCGCTCAACGCGCGACGACGTTCCCCCAGGCTGAGGATGGCCGACCGCAGATAGGTGCGGCTCGCGACGGTGTCGATCTCCCAGCGGCCGGCGCGACGGTTCGCGACGACATTGCCACGACGGATGTTGGTCATGAGGGACGCTCGGCTCACATGGAGCCGCGCGGCGAGTTCCGCCGTGCGGACCGGACGTGGGAGGTCGTCGATGAAGTCCTCGACGAGCGCCTCCCGGAGGAGCTCCCAGGCGACGTCCGGTGGGAGCGGCGCGTCGGGCATGCCGCCGCCGTCCTGCAGCGGACCCACCCACTCGGTCGTGGGGGCGTCGCGTTCGGTCATCGTCATCGCCCCTCCAATCTTCCGGCGCTCGAACCTCAAGCATGCTCGGTGACCAGGGAAAGCGCGTCCCCCAATGCGGGTTGCCCGCGTTCGCGGGGTGCCGCCCCGAAACGACGCACCCCGTCCAGCCGGTGCGGACGGGGTGCGGGCGACGCTCAGACGACTCAGCTGCGGTTCGCGACCGGCCGGGAGCCCACCGGGCGGGTCCCCTCGAACAGGATCCGGTAGCTGAATCCGGCGATCAGGGCGCCGATGATGGGGAACACGATGAACACCCAGACCTGCGCGAGCCAGTCGCCTCCGCCGAAGATCGCGGTCGCGATGGAGCGCGCCGGGTTGATCGAGCCGTTGTCGATCGGGATCGCGATCAAGAGGAACAGGGTGAGGGCGCCGCCGATGGCGATCGGCGCGAAGCCCGCGGCGGCCCGCGTGTGCGTGACGCCGAGGATGACGTAGAGGAAGAGCGCGGTGATGACGACCTCGATCACGATCGCCGAGACGAGTCCGAATCCGCCGGGCGAGAGCTCACCGAACCCGTTCGAGACGAAGCCGCTCGCGACGGCCTTGTCGAGGAAGCCCGCCGGACCGCCGGCCGCGAGGCCGAACACCGCGAGCGCACCGAGGAACGCTCCGACGAGCTGGGCGAGGATGAACGTCCACGTCGCGCGCCAGGGGAACCGGCCGGCGGCGGCCAGCCCGAGCGTCACCGCCGGGTTGAAGTGGCCGCCCGAGATGGGGCCGAACGCGTAGGCGGCGATGGTCACCGAGAGCCCGAGGGCGATCGCCACTCCGAGGAACCCGACGCCCAGGGGGTTCGACGTCTCCTCGCCGAAGAAGGCGGAGAAGGTCGCCGTCCCGACGAGACCGAAGACGAGCAGGAAGGTGCCCGCGACCTCGGCGAGCAGCTGCGACGCGGTCGTCGGTTCGACGGAGGGTGGGACTTCCGGGGAGGACATCTGGACTCTTCTCGCTCGAGGTGACGACGTGGACGCGGTCGTCTGGCGACCACCGCGTCACCAGCAGACTATTGCCAGGCGCACCACCGGCGACAGCCCGCGGTCCGCATGTCACCGACCGTCAGTGCACCTCCAGGTCGTGGAGCGGGACCTGGAGTCGGAAGACGTGCTCGATCGCGAGCTCCGCGCCGACGGCGTCGCCCGAGGCGATCGCGGCGCGGAGGTGCGGGTACCCGACGCGGAGATCCGACCAGTCGACCGTCTCAGCGGACCGCGTCGCCGTGACGCGGTAGATCAAAGCGCCGATCACGTCCTTCGTCGCCGCGACGAGGACGGGGTTCTCGCAGTGCTTCAAGAACCGGTCGACGAGCCCCCAGACGCAGCGGCCGTGCGCATCCGCGTCCTCCGCCGCCACCGTCGTCATGGTGTGCTCGACGAAGGCGAGGAGCTCGGCCCGTTGCCCCGCGGTCAAGGTCGGGACGGTGACCCGGACGACCCCGCTGACGAGCGCACCGAGGGTCTGGAGCACGGCCGTCCGGTCCTCGGCCCGTGGCTGCGCGACACGGGTGTGCCGCTGCGGTGCCGTCTCGACCAGTCCGACGCGCTCGAGTTCCCGGAGTGCCGTGGCGATCTCCTCGCTCGGAGCGTCGAGCCACTCCCGGACTTCCGCCTCGATGAGCAGCTCGCCCGAGGCGAGCGTCCCGTCGTAGATCGCCGTGCGGATCCGCTCGGTCACGGACCCGCCGGCGGGAGACGGTCGCGACCCGGACGGTCCATCGGGGTTCGGCATCGGTTCCTCGCTCGGCTGGGGACGGCTGCTGTCTACGGGCCGATCGTACCGCGGACGATCCCCGCCTCGGCGAGCGCCGCCTGCGCCTGCCGGTGCTTGTTGTCGATCGAGGCGCCGATCTCCTGGGCCAGGCGCGGCTTGCTCCGCACGAGCTGGTCGATCGTGGACAACGGCATCCGCAGGACCAGGGTCGTCCCGTCGGCGATGGCGGCGGCCATGGCGACCTCTCTCGTCAGCGCCGTCTGACCGATGAAGTCGCCGACGCCGAGTCGTTGGAAGGTGATGAGCCCGTTCGTCGTCGGCACCGCGAGATGGACGCCTCCCTCGACGAGGAACCGCATCGCGCCCGGGATGGTGCCCGCCTGCTGGATGGTCTCCCCCGGTCCGTACCGCTCGAGCGCGCACGTCCGGGTGAGGTCGTCGTAGTCCTCCTCCCGCGCGTGGAGCGTCGGCGCCAATGCGGCGATGGCGCTCCGCAGCCGCTCCGGCGTCGCGATCGGATCGGAGCCGTCGCCGTCGAGGGCGAGACCGCGTCGCCGCGAGGCGTACCAGAGCCAGGCACGGAAGAGGGCGACCGCGGCGTCGGCGGTGGAGGGCCCGGACACGGGCAGGGTGACGGAGAACCGCGCAGCACCGAGGTAGGAGGCGGACACCACGTCCCCAGGCTCGAGCATCGGCAGTCCCGATCCGACCTCGCGGAGCAGCCGGAGCACGTCGTCCGGCGGGTCGTCGGTCGAGAAGGTCACCTCGACGCTCGCGGTGTACGCACCCACCGGCTGACTGAGGTTCGTGAACGAGGCCCCGGCGAGTGACGAGTTCGGCACGATCTGGATGCCGTTGCCGGTGTCGAGGTGGACCGCCCGCCAGTTCACCTCGACCACGCGACCGCGGACGCTTCCGGTGTCGAGCCAGTCGCCGAGCCGGAACGGCTGCTCGAACAGCAACAGCAGCCCGGAGATGACCCCGCCGACCGCGTTCTGCAGGGCGAGGCCGATCACGATCGACGTCACGCCGAGCGCGGTGACGAGCCCGCCGATGTCGGCTCCCCACACCCAGGAGAAGAGGATCGCGAGGCTGATGAGGATGAGGGCCAGCCGCGCGAGGTCGACGAAGATCGACGGGATGCGGTCGCGCCAGGACCCCTCCTCGGCGTTCGCGAACAGGGCGACGTTGAAGGCGGAGAGGATGAGGAGGATCACGAGGAAGCCGAGCAGCGTACCGACGATCCGCACCCAGGTGCTGTCGTCGGCCCTCGCCGTGGCGAACACCAGGAGCGCGAACACCGCGCCGACCGGCACCACGTAGTTGCGCAGCAGACGGATCGGTTTCGCCGCGGCGTGCTTCCGGCGGTTGAGCGCACCGAGCACCTCGGTCAGGACGATGAGCAGCACGGGGACGCCGACGGCGAGCGCCACCGCCCAGGGGAACCACGCCTCCTGCCACACCTGCGTCATGACTTCGGCCCCGAGACGACCTGCCAGACGGCCTGCGGACCGCCGCGCGTCTCCACGGTGCCGGCGGCCTCGAAGGTGACGGTGTCCTGCATGCGGTCACGCACCCGCTGGCTGACGAAGATCCCGGCCCGACCGGAGACCGACTGGACCTGGTTGGCGAGACTGACCGCGTCGCCCCACATGTCGTAGGCGAGGCTCGTGCGACCGACGAGGCCGCTCGTCACGACGCCCGTGTCCACCCCGATCCGCAGGGTCAGGTCGGCCTGGTGCTGCGCGTTGAAGCGTTCGACGATCGTCCGCATCTCCAGCGCGAAGTCGAGGGTCCTGCGGACGTTGTCGACGCGCGGCACGATGAGGCCGCAGCTCGCGAGGTAGCCCTCCCGCAGCGTCCGCACCTGCTCGATCCCGAGGCGTTCCGCCGCCTCGTCGAAGCTGCGGACGAGCGCGTTGAGCATCGACAGCTCCCGCTCCGGATCGAGGCCACGGGTGAGGTCGTCGAAGCCGACGAGGTCCGCGAAGATGACCGATACGTCCTGGTGGACCTCGGAGATCGTCTCCTCACCGTCCTTGTAGCGTTTCGCCACCGTGGCCGGCATGAGCGTGAGGAGCAGCTTCTCGTTCTCGGCCCGCTGCTCGTCGATGAGCTCCTGTTTCACGCGGAGGCTTCGGCTCATGTCGTTGAAGGCCGCGCCCAGATCCCCGAACTCGTCGCGTCGGGTGTTCGGCACCTCGACGCTGTAGTCGCCACCGGCCACGCGCCGCACCGCGCCGACGAGCGCTCGCACCGGCCGGGCGAACACCTGCGCCAGGAGCAGGGAGAGCAACGACACCACGACCACGATCGCGAGCACCGAGATGACGAGGTTCCGCGTGAAGTCGGTGACCGGCGCGAAGGCCTCCGACGCGTCGATCCGCGCGACGAGCACCCACTGGAGCCCGTCGATGTCGAGCGGTGTGTACGCGGTGAGGTTCTCCTCGCCGAGGTAGCCGCGCCCGATGGTCGTGCCGGTCTCGCCCGCGAGCGCACGCTCGACCGATTGCGTGCGGGTCGGCTGGATCTGGATCGTCCCGGCGACGGCGACGGCACGTGCAGCGGCCTCCGGCGGTGTGCCGGCGGCGACCGCGGCGCGCTCGTACGCCTTGGGATCCTCGATCAGCAGGCGGGAGGTCGAGCGCATGAGTTGATCGGGCCCGGCGAGGTACGTCTCACCGGTCTTCCCCAGGCCGTCCTGCTCCCACTGGCCGGAGCCGGTCATGATGTCGTTGATCGCCTCGATCGGGACCTGCAGCGCCATCACCCCGTCGATCCGACCGTTCTCGCCGACCGGTGAGAAGATCCACTGGGTCGGGACGTTGAGCGACGGCTGGTAGCGCTCGAAGTCGGTGATGCCGACGTAGTCGATCGCGTTCGACCGGAGCGCCGCGGTGAATCCGTCCTCGAGCACCCCGCCCTTGTAGGGGCCGGTGAGGACGTTCGTGCCGAGGTCGGGGCCCTTGTAGGCGCTGTAGACGACGTCGCCCTCGTCGTCGATGAGGAGCGCGTCCTCGTAGCCGAAGCGGTCGATGATCTCGCGGAAGTAGTCGTGGTACTGCGCGTGTACGGACGACCAGGCACTCCCGTCGCCAGCATCGTCGACGGTGATCGCGGTGTCGTAGTCGAGGTCGGCCGGCGTGTACGCCGACTGCAGGTAGGTCTCGGCCGGGTTCGTCGGGATGAACGCAGCCGGGTCCGCCTCGTCTCCCGTGCGTTCCGCGAGCTCCGGCGCGAAGGTGTCCTCGTAGAACGACGTCACCGTCGACGCGCGGGCCGGGTCCACCGGCTGCTCCTCCAGCTCGTGGAAGGCGTCGTGGAAACCGTTCATCGCGTCGACCACCGTGGTGCCGCGGGTGTAGACGACGAGTGAGTCGCGCGTCTGGTCGTAGTAGTTCGTGATCTCACGGGCGCGGGACTCGCGGACCTCGGTCAGCCGCTCGAAGGACGCCTGACGCAGCGAGTCACTGCCGGACAGGTAGCCGACGATCCCGGTGACGATCGACGCTCCCACGCTGACGAGCAGCAGCATGACGAGCAGCTTCGACTGGATGCTGAAGCCGGGGCGACCGAGCCGTCCGCGACCGAGCCTGCGGAACCTGGCCGCCGAGGAGGGTGCCGGTGGAATCGGGGGGTCTGTCGGGCCCGTCGGCGCGGCGCCGTCTGGCGCGGATCCGGATGGTGCGTCCACAGCTGCGGTCATCGACGAGTCCCCTACTCGATCCGGCGGTGCGCGGTCGTCCCCCTCCTTCGGGGGTCACGATGGCGCTCACTCTAGCCACACGCGTCGCGCGCCCACAATGGCTGGACCGGGGTTCTTCGCTCGCCGGACAGCGCCCGCGCACGACCCGGCGCCGGCCAGGCCCCGGCGCAGCCCCGGTACACGGCGGTGCGGTGTCGACGTGACCCGCGCGACGCGACGCGACCTCTCTCGCTCAGACGGTGACGGCCTGCTGGGCGTAGAGGGTCGCGTACACGCCGCCGGCGGCGAGCAGCTCCTGGTGGGTTCCGCGCTCCACGATGCGCCCGCGGTCGAGGACGAAGATGACGTCGGCGTGCACGATGGTCGACAGACGGTGCGCGATCGACACCGTCGTGCGTCCGCGGGTCGCGTCGTCGAGGGCGACCTGCACGACGCGTTCGGAGATCGTGTCGAGGGCGCTCGTCGCCTCATCGAGGATGAGCACCTCCGGGTCCTTCAGCAGCACGCGCGCGATGGCGATGCGCTGCTTCTCGCCGCCGGACAAGCGGTAGCCGCGTTCTCCGACGAGCGTGTCGTAGCCGTCCTCGAAGCGAGCGATCGTCTCGTGGATGTTCGCCGCACGACAGGCGGTCTCGAGCTCGTCGAGGGTCGCGTCGGGTTTGGCGTAGCGGAGGTTCTCCGCGATCGTCGCGTGGAAGAGGTAGGTCTCCTGGCTGACGATGCCGATGCGGGAGACGAGGGACTCCTGCGTGACGTCGCGGACGTCGGTGCCCGCCACCATGACCCGGCCGCCCGAGACCTCCTGGAAGCGCGGGATGAGGTAGGAGATGGTCGTCTTGCCTGCTCCCGACGGTCCGACGAACGCGGCGAACTGTCCGGGTTCGATCGTGAAGGAGACGCCGTCGAGGGTGGGTGTCGAGTCGTCCTGGGCGTCGGCGTAGCGGAAGGTGACGTCGTCGAAGCGGATCTGCGGTGCGACGCTCGGGAGCGGTGCGGCGCCGGGGCGGTCGGCGATCGCGGGCTTGAGGTCGAGGTACTCGAAGATCCGGGCGAAGAGGGCGCCGGAGGTCTGCAGGTCGAGGGCGACGCGCATGACGCCCATGAGCGGGAACAGCAGGCGGGCCTGGATGGTGGTGAAGGCGACGATCGAGCCGGCGGTGACATCCGCCGCGCCGCCGGTGATGAGCCAGCCGGCGACGAGGTACACGATCGCGGGGATGGAGGACAGGAAGATGTTCACCATCGCGAAGAACCACTGGCCGCTCATCGCCTGGCTGACCTGGAGACGGATCTGGGTGCGGTTCTCCGCGCTGTAGCGCTCGACCTCGGTGTCCTGGCGGTTGAAGCTCTTCGCGAGGAGCACGCCGGAGACGCTCAAGGCCTCCTGGGTGATCGCGGTCATCTCCGACAGCGACTCCTGCGTCTTCGTCGCGATCCGTGCCCGGACCTGCCCGACGCGGCGCTGCGCGATCACGAGGATCGGCATGAGGATGAGGGCGACGATCGTCAGCTGCCAGTTGAGGATGAGCATGGCGACGAGCGCGGAGATCACCGTCACGGTGTTGCCGAGCACGCTCGACACGGTGTTGGTGAGGACGTTCGCGACGCCGCCGACGTCGTTCTGGAGGCGCGACTGGATGATGCCCGTCTTCGTGCGGGTGAAGAAGCTCAGCTCCATCGCCTGCAGTTGCGAGAACAGCTTGATGCGCAGGGCACCCATGACACTGTTGCCGACGGTCGCCGTGAGGTAGGTCTGCCAGACGCCGAGCAGGGCGGCGATGATGAAGAGCGCCACCATCACGCCGACGATCTCCGCGAGGGCGACGAGATTCGGGCTGCCACCGTCGGTCGGGAACAGGCCGACGTCGAACGCCTGCTTGACCAGCAGCGGAGGGAGCACAGCGAGGGCAGCACCGATGACGACGAGCACCATCGTGAGGATGATCTTGGCGCGGAAGGGCACGAACAGCGCGACGATGCGCTTGCCGAGGTTCGGGATCCTCGGTGCCTCGGCGTTGAGCGCCTTCTGCGCCGCCATGTCGCCACCGCTGACACGGCTGCCCGCGCGGGGCCCGCCGCCCCCGGGTGCACCGCCGCGTGGCCCGCCCCGTCCGCCGTGCATGCTCATCCCGCCACCCTATCCCCGCCCACCGTCCTCCCCGCCCCTCTCCCCGTCCCGCGGTTCATAACTCAGGAGCGGCTCCGCGTTTCGCCTCCGTTTGTGCGCCTGCAGGCCGACACGCCGTCCCCGATCCTGAGTTATGAACCGACACGAGCGTGCTCCACAACCGGTCGAATCGGTCATCGGCGCACATCGGCGCAGGCGTGCGTCATCGCAGCGGATGCGACACGAGGACGCTGGAGCGATGATCGGACTCGCGACCGCCGTAGAGCACCTGGGACAGGTGGCGACTCGGCGTGAACTGATCGACCACGGTTTCACGGGGCGACAACTGACCTTCGCGGTGGCGACAGGACTCCTCGTCCGACCACGCCGTGGCTGGTACGCGGCACCCGCCGCAGATCCCGCCTTGATCCGGGCCGTACGGGTGGGCGGGCGACTGGGCTGTGTTTCAGCCGCGGAGCGTTACGGCTGGGCCGTTGCTCGGAGGGGTGAGGTGCATGTGAGCCTCACCGAGAACGCCTCACGACTCCGCCATCCCGATGACCGGACGACCTACCCCAGTGGGGAGGAGTTCCGCGACCTGCAAGGTCTCGTTCTGCACTGGCACTCGCCCCTCTCCAGAGATGACCGACCGAAGCTCCTGACCTCGCCGTACGAGACCACCCTGCAGATCGCAGCCTGCCAGCATCCCGACCTCGCCGTCGCCGCATTCGACTCCTTCATCAACGTCGATCCACGCGGCGCTGCTCATCTCGAGGACTGGCTACGGGAACTCCCCCGCCGGTTCTTCGACGCCCTCCCCCGGCGAGAGAGCGGCTGCCACAGCTTCCTCGAGACCATCGGCCGGATCCGCCTCGAGCGTGCGGGCATCCGCGGAGTCCACCAGGTACTCATCGATGGGGTAGGACGGGTCGACCTCGTCCTGGCGGGACGGATCGTGATCGAGTGGGACGGACGTGAGTTCCACGACACGCCAGATGCTCACGAGCACGACCGCTGGCGCGACGCGATGCTGGCGATCCGCGGGTACCGCGTCCTCCGATTCACCTACCGGATGGTCATGGACGACTGGTACGCCGTCGAAGGAGCCATTCGTTCGGCTCTCGCCGAATCGTGACCTCGACTGGCCGTTCGAGGTGCAGTTGCTCTCGGTCCACAACTCAGGATGTCCGCGGAGTGTTGCGTCCACAACCCGGTCAGTCGGGCGGGGCACGCCGAGGCTCTCCTGAATTGTGAACACTGCCGTCGATCTCCCACACCTGTCTCTTTGTTCACAATTCAGGACGGATTCGGCGAGCCTGACTGAGTCTCCCGGCGGCAAGTCCGGCACGCCGAGGCTCACCTGAATTGTGAACTAGACAAGACGACCCGCAGACGCACGAACGCCCCGGGGGCGCGAGCTCCCGGGGCGTCCGCGCACCGACGACGCTGTCGATCGGAGGATCGAACCGCGGCGTCGGGTCAGCCCTTCGTCGAACCGGCCAGGAGCCCGCGGACGAAGTACCGCTGCAGTGCGAAGAACACGACGAGCGGGACGAGGATCGAGATGAACGCGCCAGCCGTGAGCAGGTGCCACTCGTTGCCACGCGTACCGGTGATCTCCGCCAGCAGCTTCGTGATCGGTGCGACCTCGCCGTCCGCGAAGATGAGCGCGACCAGCAGGTCGTTCCACACCCACAGGAACTGGAAGATCGCGAACGACGCGATGGCGGGCATCGTCAGCGGCAGCACGATCCGGAAGAAGATCTGACCGTGACCCGCGCCGTCCACGCGTGCCGCCTCGATGACCTCACCGGGGATCTCCGCGACGAAGTTGTGCAGCAGGAAGATCGCCAGCGGCAGCGCGAACATGGTGTGGGCGATCCACACCTGGGCGAAGGTGCCGCTCGCGTCCAGTCCCTCGCCGACCTGCAGACCGAAGATGTTCAGGCCACGGGAGAAGGTCGACAGCAGCGGGACGAGCGCCATCTGGATCGGCACCACCTGCAGCGCGAACACGAGGATGAACAGGAAGTTCTTGCCGCGGAAGTCGATCCACGCGAACGCGTACGCCGCGAGGCTCGCCACCACCAGCGGGATCAGGGTCGCCGGGACCGCGATGGCGATCGAGTTGACCCACGAACCCGCCAGGTTCAGCGTCGAGTTGCCGGCCTGCAGCACCTGCACGTAGTTGTCGATGGTGACCTGGAAGTCGGAGAAGATCGTCCACCAACCGGTGGTCTTCACCTGCTGCTCAGGCCGGAACGAGGAGACGAAGAGACCGAAGGTCGGGATCGTCCACAGCACGGCGATGACGACGGCCGCAATGGTCGCGCCACGGCTCGTGAGCCGCTTCTTCGTCCGTCGGCTCGCAGCCTCGATGCCGCGTTCACCCTTCGCGAGCTGGTCCTTCGTGGACTCGTCGATCGGTAGTTCGATCGGCTGCACAGCACTCATCGGATCTCCCTCTGCTTCTTGATCTGCCGTGCGTTGTAGATGACGATCGGCAGCACGAGGATGAACAGGATCACGGCGAACGCCGCACTCCGGCCGTTCTCGAAGTTCTTGAACTGGGTGTACATCTCGTTCGCGATGACCGAGGTGCCGTTGTTGCCGGCGGTCATGGTGCGGACGATGTCGAAGACCTTCAGCGACGCGATGGAGATCGTCGTGACGACGACGACCAGCGAGGAGCGGATGCCGGGGACGATGACGTTGGTGAAACGCTGCCAGCCGTTCGTGCCGTCGAGCTCGGCGGCCTCGATCTGCTCGGTCGGGACACCCTTGATCGCGGCGGACAGGACGACCATCGCGAACCCGGTCTGCACCCAGATGAGCACGACGATGAGGAACAGCGTGTTCCACGGCTCGTTCTGCAGCCACTGCACCGGGGTGCCGCCGAACCACACGACGATCTGGTTGAGCAGACCGATCTGGGTCGCGCCGGCCTCACGGTAGGCGTAGATGAAGCGCCAGATGATGGATGCGCCGACGAAGGAGATCGCCATCGGCATGAAGACGAGGATCTTGAAGTACTTCTCGCCGCGGGACTTGTCGATGAACACCGCGTAGGCGAGGCCGAAGGCCGTCGACAGCGCCGGGACGAGCAGCACCCAGATGATCGTGTTGATCACGGTGCGGATCGCGCTCGGCTGCGTGAACAGCCAGATGAAGTTGTTCAGGCCGACGAAGTTCTTACCGGACGCCGACATGAACGCGGCGATCGTCGTGTTGATCGACGGCAGGATCAGGCCGATCAGCAGCAGCAGGAACGCCGGTGCGAGGAAGCCGACGAGCTGGACGAGGTACCCGACGCCCTTCTTGGACCGGTAGTCGAGGAGGAAGAGCACGCCACCCAGGACGGCTGCGACGGCCGCGGCCCACAGGAACGAGCCGAAGAAGAGGACGACGACGACGGGCACCAGGACGCAGAACGCCAGACGGATGACCGTGTAAAGGGTGCCCTTGCGTGGCGCGATGTCCACGAAGAAGAGGAGGAGGGCCACCACCGCGCCGAAGGCGATGACGACGATCGGGATCTGGGCGAGCGGTGGCAGTCCGCCCAACCAGTTGAGGAAACCTGACATAGCTGGCCTTTCGAGTACGGCGTTGGACCCTGAGTGAACCCTAGGGGGTTCCACTGCCGAGGCGGAAGCGCCGGAGGGTGGTGATCACCCTCCGGCGCTCCCGCTCACGAGCAGCAGTTCCGGATATCGATTACTCGCTGGAGGGCCAGCCGGCTTCGATGTCCTTGAGGACCTGGTCGGTCTCGTCGCCGTTGATCCAGTTCACGAGGCCCTTCCAGAAGGTTCCGGCGCCGACGGCACCGGGCATCAGGTCGGAGGCGTCGAAGCGGAACGTGGTCTTCTCGTCCTGCAGGATCTCGATCGCCTGGCTGAGGATCGGGGTCGAGGCGTTCGCCGGGTCGAGGCCGTTGTTGGCGGAGATGACGCCGCCGAGCTTGACCCGCTTGTTCGCCCACTCAGGGCTCGAGAGGTACTCCTGGACCTTGACGGTGCTCTCGTCGTCGCTGAATGCGCCGACGATCTCGCCACCACCGGTGACAGCGGTCTCGCCCTCCTTGATGCCGGGGGTCACGAAGGCCCATACGTCACCGTCGGGAGCGACGGTCGCGCCGGCGTCCTCGAGGAAGCCGGAGAAGAACGATGCCTGGTGGTGCAGTGCGCAGGCGCCGGAGGCGAGCGCCGGAGCGACGTCACCGAACTCGGTCGAGTTGATCGAGGACACGTCGCCGAAGCTCGCGTTCACGTACTCCGGGTTCTTGAGGATCTCGCCGACCGAGTCGAACGCTTCCTTGATCTTCGGGTCGGTGAACTTGACCTTGTTGGCCACCCAGTCGTCGTAGACGTCCGGACCCTGCTGGCGCAGGACGAGGTCTTCGATCCAGTCGGTGCCGGGCCAGCCCGAGGCGTCGCCGGAGCCGAAGCCGGCGCACCAGGGTGCGGAACCCGTCTTCTCCTGGATGGTCTTGGTCAGCGTGAGCAGCTCGTCCCAGGTCTTCGGGACCTCGACGCCCCACTCCTTGAACTTGGCCGGCTGGTACCAGACGAGGCCCTTGACGCTCGCCATGAGCGGCGCGCCGTAGACGGTGTCGTTGACGGTGCCGTAGGCGGCCCAGTCCGTCGACCAGTACTTCTCGATGTTCGCCTTGACGCTGTCGGGCGCGGGCTTCAGGTAGTCGCGCTTGGCGAGGTCGGCCAGGAGGCCGGGCTGCGGGAAGATCGCGAGGTCGGGCGGGTTACCACCCTGGGCGCGGATACCGATCTGCGACTCGAACTCCTTGGAGGACTCGTACTTGATCGTGATGCCGCTGTCCTTCTCGAAGTCGGCCCAGCTCTCCTCGAGCAGCTTCGCCTCGGTGTCGGCGATCGTCCCGTAGATGGTGACGGTCTTGTCGTCGTCGCCACCGCCGCTGCTGCCCGATCCGCCTGAACAAGCGGTGAGCGCGACGCCCGCGACGGCCAGGACGGCCAGCGGCAGGGCCGTCCGGCGGGTCCGAATGAAACTCATCTGTGTCCTCCTCATTGAGTGCTGCAGGTTCGAACGTCTCCAGGGTCGAGCCGTTCCGATGATGCACTGGTGCGGAATCGGTCCGGATGCGGAACCGTTTCCATGCGTCAAAGTACTTCACCCGGCGACAGGATGCAAGCACGAGAACATAACGAAATAGACAGTGAGAGCGCTCCCACCAAAATCACACGCCTGGGCGGACCATTCGTGTTCCAGATGTTATGGATCGGTTCCAGTCGACAGTTCCAGGTCTGTTCCAGATTCGCTATGGTGGTGCTACCCAACGGAGGGAGTCGGCATGAGTGGTGCCATCAGTGATGTCGCGGCCCTCGCCGGCGTCTCGAAAGCGACGGCCTCGCGAGCCCTCACCGGGCGCGGATACGTGTCGGCCGAGACCCGGGAACGGGTCGTGCAGGCCGCGGCCACGATCGGGTACGTCGCCTCGCCCATCGCCGCGAGTCTGTCCACCGGACGCACGCTGGCCATCGGCGTCCTCACCTCGTTCCTCAACCGCTGGTACTTCGGCGAGGTCCTGGAAGGCGCCGAGGGAGCCCTCCGTGCGCGGGGCTACGACCTGACGCTCCACCATCTGCCGCCCGACTCCCCGGAACGCGATCGGATCTTCGACGCCTACCTCACGAACAAGCGCTTCGACGGCATGATCTCGATCGGGATCGAGGCCTCGCAGGACGAGATCGCGCGCCTGCTCGCCAACCCCCGTCCACTGGTGTCGATCGGCGGCAACATCCGCGGGGCTCACTCCATCAACATCGACGACCAGGCACTCGGGCGCGAGGCGACGGAACACCTCATGACACTCGGGCACACGCGCATCGCCCACATCACCGGTCACGACGCCGAACTGCAGACGGACACCGTGCACGGCAGGCGCCTGGCCGGCTACCTCGCAGCGATGGAGGACGCAGGGCTCACTTCGGCCGTGCACGTCCTGCCCGCCGTCCACTCGCTTCCGGGCGGGTACGAGGCCGCGGCGCAGTTGCTGCGGGACGCGAGGATCCGCCCGACGGCGGTGTTCGCCTCGACGGACGAGGTGGCGATCGGCATCATCATCGCCGCACGACGACTCGGGATCACCGTTCCGGCGGAGCTGTCGGTCATCGGGATCGACGGGCACTCCTACGCGGAGATGTTCGCGCTCACCACCTTCGAGCAGGAGCCTCGCGCGCAGGGGCGTCACGCCGTCGAGATCCTCCTCCAGGACCTCGAAGAGGAGCAACGTGCTCAGGCCCCGGACTCGGGCGGCTCGGGCACCACGGTGTCGGAGGTCCACTGGCCGACCCGTCTGGTGATCCGACAGACCACGACGCGCCCCGAGTCCGCCGAGTAGACGACCCGGCTGCGCTCCCCAGCGCGGTGCGCTGACGCGAGCGCGCCACACCGACGTGAGCGCGGACCCCTGGAGGGTCGCGCTCGCGTCAATGAGGCGCGGTGACCGGTCGGATCAGCTCGCGTCGGCTGCGGTGATCGCGATGGCCTCGTCGAGCTCGCTCTCCACCGGGCCGTCGACCCGGGCGAGGTGCTTGCGTCCGAGGACCACGATGAGGACCGCGACGATGAGCGAGCCGGCGGCCACGTAGTAGGGCGCGGCGGGCGAGATGAGCTTCGCGATCTCCGCGGCTGCCGGCGGCGCGATGGCACCGCCGAGGAACCGCACCGACGAGTAGGCCGATGATGCGACGTTGCTCGGCAGGTCCGTCGCCTCCATGACCGACTCGGTCAGCACCGTGTTCATGACGCCGAGCAGCAGCCCGCCGACGACGATGCAGACGATGAGGCCGGCGGTGGACTGCACGAGGAGTCCGGCCGCGACGAGGTCCAGTGCCAGCAACGGCAGGACCAGCTTGATCACGGAGGTGCGACGCATCCGAGCCGTGAGCAGCGGAGCGACGAACACGCTCGTGACCGCCAGTGCGACACCCCACCCGAAGAAGGTGAACCCGAGACCCATCGCATCGAGGCCGAGCGGGAACGGTGAGTACGCGAGCAGCGTGAAGAAGCCGATGTTGTAGAACAGGGCTGCTGCCGCGAGGATGCCGAGCGACGGGATCGCGAGCGCCTTGAACGGCGCGGACAGCTTGAGCGGCGCGGGCTTCGGCCCCTCGGTCTTCAGCAGGGTGACGATCGCGATGAACCCGACGGCCATGAGCGTCGCGGTGCCGAAGAACGGCCACTTCCAGCCGATGCCGCCGAGGAGACCACCGAGGAGCGGTCCGATCGCGATGCCGAGCCCGAGCGCCGCCTCGTACAGGATGATCGCATTGGCGCGACCGCCAGCTGCCGCTCCGACGATGGTGGCGAGTGCCGTCGAGATGAAGAGCGCGTTGCCAAGGCCCCAGCCGGCCCGGAAACCGATGACGGCGCCGACGGAGTCGGACAGGCCCGCGAGGAGCGCGAACAGGACGACGAGTGCGAGTCCGATGAGGAGCGTGCGCTTGGCACCGATCCGGCTCGACAGCCAGCTCGTGAACAGCATGGCCACACCGGTGACGAGCAGGTAGCTCGTGAAGAGCATCTCGGCCTGCGTCGGCGTCGCCTGGAGGTCTTCGGCGATCGCGGGCAGGATCGGGTCGACGAGGCCGATGCCCATGAACGCGATGACGCTCGCGAAGGCGACCGCCCAGACGGCCTTTGGCTGGTGCAGGATGCCGCCGAGGCCGGCACTGTGGCCGGCGCCGTGGCCGTGGCTCGACGCCGTGGGCGTGGAGGACGTGCGTGCGCTGGTGTCGGCGCTCATGCCGTCAGCTCCGACGCGACCTCGACGGCCACGCGAGCCTGGATGATCTCGACGGTCCTGGCGATCGCGGCGAGGTCGTCGTCCTCGAGATCGGTGAAGGCCGGCTCCAGGGCGTCGGTGAGCTCGTCGCGCCAGGCGAGGAGAGCGGCCGTCCCCTTCGGGGCGATGGCGATGAGCCACGCGCGATGGTCGTCGACGTCGGCGATCCGCTTGATCCAGTCGCGCTCGTCGAGGCTCTGTACGAGCTTCGTCATCGTGGGTTGGGACACCCGGCTCTGGCGGGCCAGTTCGCCGACCCGGACCGGGCCGACCGTGGTGAGCACGGAGAGCGTGCGCCAGACGGCGGGCGATTCGGAGGATCCGGTGGCCTGGGCGGCAAGGCGGGTGAGCCGGTGCGATGCCGTGATGAGGTCGCCGAGGATGGTGTGCAGGGGTGAATGCGTACGGTTCTCGGTCATGATCCATCCAGTATACATAGCCAAGCTATGCACTATTCCCTGTAGCTCTACCCCAACTCAGGAGGTCGACGGCGTGTCGCCCGGCAGCGCCGGGCGTCCGAGGCGACACGCCGCGGTGTTCCTGAGTTGGGGAAGGAGTGGTCCGAGGGTCAGCGCATCCAGGTGGTGAAGGACTGGCTGACCCGCGGATCGGGCGGGTGGGCGTCGCTCGCCCGTTCCGACTCGGTGAAGGCGGATGCGAGCTGGGCTCGGATCCAGGTGATGGTTGCACGCCAGCGTGCGTGGCTGTTCATGGTGGTGGGTTCTCCCGATTCGGGCACCGCACCGACGGCCCACGCTCACACGGAGCGGGACGACGACGCGGATACCTGCGTGAACCGTCGACGAACGTCGTCGACGGGTGCAGAGCATCCGTGTCCGTATGGAGTGACGCGACGAATCGCGAGCCCTCCGGTTAACTGACGGAGGGCACCGCTCCCGAACGAATCGGGGGCGATGCCCTCCGATCACGGATGTCTCTGCCGAGTGCATGCTGCACTCGTCTCAGGAAGATCCGCGATCGTCAGCGGCGACCGACCGGAGTCGGTCGCCAGCCCAGTGGTTGTCCCCCGCAGGGGACCGACTACTTGAGCGTGACGGTGGCGCCGGCAGCCTCGAGGGCTTCCTTCGCCTTGTCAGCGGCTTCCTTGTTGGCGCCTTCGAGGACGGCAGCCGGAGCGCCGTCGACGAGAGCCTTGGCCTCGCCGAGGCCGAGCGAGGTGAGCTCGCGGACCGTCTTGATGACCTGGATCTTCTTGTCGCCAGCAGCCTCGAGGATGACGTCGAAGTCGGTCTTCTCTTCGACCTCTTCAACAGCAGCGCCAGCAGCAGCCGGGCCGGCGACGGCGACGGGAGCAGCAGCGGTGACCTCGAAGGTCTCCTCGAACAGCTTGACGAACTCGCTGAGCTCGATGAGCGTGAGCTCCTTGAACGCGTTGATCAGTTCTTCGTTTGACAGCTTTGCCATGATTGTTCTCCTTGTTTCATGCCCTGCAACCGCATCACGCGGCGGACAGGTACGGGGTTGATTGTTCGCGGAACCGAATTACTCGGCCGCGGACTCCTGCTTCTCGCGCAGCGCCTCGACCGTGCGAACGGCCTTCGAGAGCGGTGCGTTGAAGAGGTAGGCAGCTCCGAACAGCGAGGCCTTGACGGCGCCGGCAAGCTTTGCCAGCAGCACTTCACGGGACTCGAGGTCGGCGAGCTTGCCGACTTCTTCAGCGGTCAGCGGGTTACCGTCGAAGTAACCGCCCTTGACCACGAGGAGAGGGTTTGCCTTGGCGAAGTCACGAAGAGCCTTCGCGACGGTGACCGGGTCACCGTGCACGAATGCGATAGCGGACGGACCGGCGAGCTCGTCGTCGAACGACGAGATGCCGGCGTTGTTCGCCGCGATCTTGGTCAGCGTGTTCTTCACCACGGCGTAGGTTGCGTCCGCACTGATGCTCTTGCGCAGGTTCTTGAGCTGAGCAACAGTGAGGCCGCGGTACTCGGTCAGCAGAACGGCGGTCGAGCTCTGGAACTTCTCCGTGAGTTCGGCAACCGAGGCTTCCTTGTTCGCCATGGCCACTCCTTTTCGAATCTTGTATGCGTGCAGCGGAGGCCGCACACACCAACCGCCGGGCCGGTGAAGGGTTCGGGCATGAAAAAAGCTCCGGCGCAAGCGCACGGAGCTGGGGAGAGGCGAGCCTCGATCAGATCTTCATACACCTGCGCTGGACGTCTCGTCATGAGAACCTTCGATTGCCTCGTTTGCACGCGACAATGACCGGCGGTCTTTGGTTTCCACAACCATAACACACCCCCGACCCCGTTCCGACCGGCGTGCACCGGGCGCTCAGGCCCGCCGGTCCGGATGTCCGAGGAGACCGGCACCATGGAGCCATGATCCAGACGCTCGCCATCTCCGGCTACCGGTCCATCCGAGACACCGTGCTGCCGCTGCACGGCCTCGACGTCGTGACCGGCGCGAACGGCACCGGCAAGTCCAACCTCTACCGGGCACTCCGACTCCTCGCGAGTGCGGGCGACGGCGACGTCGTCGGATCCCTCGCCCGCGACGGCGGGCTCTCCTCGACGCTCTGGGCCGGCCCCGAGCACGTGAGTCGGGCCATGGTCGACGGCTCCGTCCCGGTCCAGGGCACGCGCCGCTCGGGTCCGATCAGCCTGCGACTCGGATTCGCGACGGACACGCTGGGGTATCTCGTCGACCTCGGGATCCCGCAACCGTCCACGACGCTGTTCGGCCGCGACCCCGAGATCAAGCGGGAGCAGATCTTCGCCGGCGCACTGGCCAAACCGAGCAGCCTGCTCGTCGACCGACATGGTCCGGTGGTCCGGGTCCGCGACGGGTCGTGGCGTCCGATCGGTCGAACGCTCGGCACCTCGGAGAGCATCCTCACCGAGTTCTCGGACGCCGACGCGACGCCCGAGGTCCTCCGCGTGCGCGGCCAGGTGCGCGGCTGGCGCTTCTACGACCAGTTCCGGACCGACCGCGAGGCCCCGGCACGTGCGCCGCAGGTCGGCACGAGGACGCCCGTGCTCGGGCACGACGGCGCGGACCTCGCCGCCGCGGTGCAGACGATCATCGAGTCCGGCGGTCGGGACCGCCTCGACGCCGCCGTCGACGACGCGTTCCCCGGCAGCGTGCTGCGCGTGCGCGCCGACGACGGGGTGTTCCGGCTGGAGCTCGAACAGCCCGGCATGCTCCGTCCGCTGTCGGCCGGCGAGCTGTCCGACGGCACGCTCCGTTACCTGCTGCTCGTCGCGGCGCTCCTCACCCTCGCCCGCCCGAGCTCATGGTGCTGAACGAGCCCGAGACGAGCCTCCACGGCGACCTCCTCCCCCAGCTCGCTCGGCTCATCACCGCGGCGAGCGCCGACACGCAGCTCGTGGTCGTCTCCCATGCCCGCCCGCTCATCGAGGCCATGCTCGAGGCCGGCGAGGTGCACGAGCACCGGTTGGTGAAGCGGCTCGGCGAGACGACCGTCGAGGATCAGGGCCTGCTGTCGACGCCGCCGTGGGCCTGGCCGTCGCGGTGAGCGTCCGGCCCCGGCGACCGCCGACTAGGCGCGGTCGGCCTGCTTGCCCAGGTAGCGGTCCGAGCCGTAGCTGAGGATGAAGAAGCCGATGAGCTGGAACAGGACGAGCCCGAAGAACCGGAACACCGTGCTCTTGTCGAACTGCTTGCCGATGTGCCAACCGACGATCCATCCGAACACGATGTTCACGAGCGGGATGAAGTAGAGGATGGTCGCCGCGCCCGTGAAGCCGGCGAGCTTCACGACGACGTACCAGTTGTAGATCGGGATGATCGCGGTCCAGCCGGAGCGGCCCGACTTCTCGAACATCCCCCAGACGGAGGCGACGAACAGGGCGTAGCCGATGATGCCGCCGAAGACGTTGGCGGGGGCGTTCATGAACTCGATGGCGGCACGACCGTTGTCGTCTGCGGCGAGCAGGATGGTGTCGAACACGGTGGTGGCGCTCCTTGTCGTCATCGCGGTCGACCGACCGCCTCATCCGACGAATGTAGCGTGCGGGTCACCTCCCGGACCAGCGGGTGTCCCGCAGACGCTCAGACGGCCCGGGCGGTGCGGGCGGCGTGTACGAACGATCGGATGAGCTCCGGCGACTTCACCCCGCGCGAGGACTCGACCCCGCTGGACACGTCGACCCCCCAGGGCCGGAGCTCCGCGATGAGGCCCTGGACGTTCTCCGATGTGAGGCCGCCGGCGAGGATCCACGTGCGGGTGGGAGGGTTCGCCACCAGGGCGATCGTGTCGAAGGTCTTCCCGGCACCCGGGTCCGGTGCGTCGAGGAGCAGCAGCTCCTCGGCGTAGGCGGCGCGCTCGGCGGCGTTCTCGGAGGCGTAGTGCACCGCGGAGGTCGCCCGGAGCGTCCGCCATCCCATCGCCTGCAGCTCCTGGAACGCCTCCGGTGGTTCGTCGCCGTGGAGCTGCACGGCCTGCACCCCGGCAGCACCGGCGATCCGAGAGACCTCCTCGACGGACTGTCGCCGGAAGACGCCGACCGTCAGCACCGACTCCGGGACGTCGGCGAGCAGCGAGGCGACGCGTTCGGGCTCGACAGTACGGGGCGACCCCGGCGCGAAGACGAAGCCGATCGCGTCGACTCCGGCGTCCACCGCCGCAGCGACATCGGACGCCTCGGACAGACCGCACACCTTCACCCACATGGGGACCACGCTACCCGGCCGCACGGATCACTCCGCCGTCGGGACGAGGACGTCCGGGGTGGCGACGGCCGGCAGCTCGACACGGAACACCGTCCGCCCTGGTGCGCTCTCGCACCTGACGGTGCCGTGGTGCGCGGTCACGACGGCGTGCACGATCGCGAGGCCGAGGCCGGTGCTCCCGGTGGCCCGGGACCGGGAGTCGTCACCGCGGACGAAGCGCTCGAAGAGGTTGGGCTGCAGCGCAGGTTCGATGCCGGGGCCGTCGTCCGACACGGTCAGTACGGCGATCTCGCCCGCAGGACCGCTCTCGACCGCCAGTCCCGTCCGCACGGTCGTCCCGGCGGGCGTGTGGGTCCGCGCGTTCGCCAGCAGGTTGACGATCACCTGTTGCAGTCGGGACGCGTCACCCGTGACGAGGACGGGCTCCTCGGGGAAGTCGAGCTCGAACACGTGGTCCGGCCCGGCGACATGGGCGTCGCCGACGGTGTGGATGACCAGTTCGGTGAGGTCGACGGGGCGCTTCGCGAGTTCGCGTCCCTCGTCCAACCGCGCCAGCAGCAGCAGGTCTTCGACGATCGTGGTCATGCGACCGGCCTCGGACCGGATCCGGCCGAGGGAGTGGGTGACGTCCTCCGGCAGCGTGTCCGACTTCCGTGCGGCGAGTTCCGAGTATCCGGCGATGGACGCCAGCGGGGTCCGGAGCTCGTGGCTCGCGTCCGAGACGAACCGGCGCACCTTGTTCTCGCTCGCCTGCCGGGCGTTTAGCGCGGACGAGACGTGCCCGAGCATGCGGTTGATCGCCGATCCGACGCGTCCGACCTCGGTGCGCGGGTCGGTGTCCGACTCCGGTACCCGGACGGCGAGCGCCACCTCACCGCGGTCGAGGGGCAGCTCGGCGACGACCGCGGCCGTCGCGACGACCCGGTCGAGCGGGCGGAGCGAGTACCGCACGATCGCGAACGCCGCCAGCCCGGCGAGCAGCAGGACCACGACGCTCATGATCGCGATCAGTGTGACGAGCTGCATGACCGTCGACGCGACCTCGGCGAGCGGAAGCCCGATGATCCTCGTCGCGCCGCTCGCGTCGGTGACGGCGACGACGCGGTAGTCGCCGAGGTGCTCCCCGAGGTTGATGGTCGACGGTCGGTCACCGGCCGACACCGTGAGGATCATCGCGTCCTGGCTCTCGGTGCACGGGACCGTGCTGCCGTCGGCGTTGAGGTATCCGGCGCTGACGATGGTGCCGTCGACGACGATCGCCCCGAGTGCGCCGGGGCCGAGGCCCGGAGCGCCGATGAAGGCGGGCGGCTCGCGCGTGCCCGAGCCACCGCCGTAGCCGTCCGGGATCGCGTCGGGGATGGACTCCGGTGTGGGGAGTTGACCGTTGCGACCGTAGTCGACGATCCGCTCGGCGGCCTTCGTGAGCTGGTTGTCGACGCCCTCGGTGAGGAGGCCGCTCACCGCCACCGCGCTCGCGACACCGACGACGGCGCTGCCGAGGGCGAGGAGGCCGACGACGACGACCATGAGGCGTCGACGGAGCGTCCACGGAGCGCGCTTGGGGTGGGTGGAGCCGGTGGTCGTCGCTGCCGGGTCGGTGACGGGGGCGCTCGTGGTCACGAACCGACCGTCGGGATCTTCAACATGTAGCCGGCGCCGCGCACGGTGTGGATCATGGGCTCGCGTCCGGCGTCGATCTTCTTCCGCAGATACGAGATGTAGATCTCGACGACGCTCGCACGACCACCGAAGTCGTAGCTCCACACCCGGTCGAGGATCTGGGCCTTGCTCAGCACCCGGCGCGGATTCCGCATGAGGAACCGCAGCAGCTCGAACTCGGTCGCGGTGAGTTCGATGGGCTCGCCGTCGCGCGTCACCTCGTGGCTGTCCTCGTTGAGCACGAGGTCGCCGACCACGATGTCCGGGCCGGACTCGTCGGCGGCCAGGAGCGTCGAGCGGCGGATGAGCCCGCGCAGCCGGGCGACGACCTCCTCGAGGCTGAAGGGCTTCGTCACGTAGTCGTCGCCGCCGGCGGTGAGGCCGGCGATGCGGTCGTCGAGCGAGTCCTTGGCGGTGAGGAACAGCACGGGGACGTCGCTCCCCGAGGTCCGCAGGCGGTTCAGCACCTGCAGGCCGTCCAGGTCGGGCAGCATAATGTCGAGCACGATGGCGTCCGGGCGGAAGTCGCGGGCGGTCGCGAGGGCCTCGCGGCCGTCGGCGGCGGTCCGGATCTCCCAGCCCTCGTAGCGCAGGGCCATCTGCAAGAGGTCCGTGAGCGTCGCTTCGTCGTCGACGACGAGCACGCGGACGGCGGTGCCGTCGGCCCGTTTGAGTGCGCTTCGCGCGGCACCGGGCGCCTGGGTCGGGATGTTCACGGCTTCAGTATTCGCCGCCGCCCTATGAGCTGTCTATGAACCGACCAGACGGATGCTGTGCCCTTCCCGAGCCGGCGAAGCCTCCGTAGCGGCCTGGGCCGATTCATAGCGTCGCCGAGGCGCAGGCCAAGCGGGCCTCCGTAGCGTCCGGTCCAAGTCATCCGCGACGTGCGGATCGTCGGCGTCGCGCAACGGGGACGCCGACACGTGCACCAGAGCAGAAGGAAACACAGACATGTTCGGAACCTATCTCCGGCGGGAACTCGTCGGTCGTCGCAAACAGACCATCATCATCGCCATCGGGATGGCGCTCGCCATCGCCCTCGTGATCATCGTCAACTCGGTCGCAGCCGGTGTGAAGACGGCGCAGGCGTCGGTGCTGGAATCCGTCTACGGGGTCGGAACGGACATCACGGTGAGTCAAGCCGCCGAAGCGCCGACGGAGGGCGGCGGCCCCGGCCAGAACTTCGACTTCGGCTCGGGCGACGGATCGACGAGCGACGGCACGACGACCGTCAACCAGTCGCGGCTCGAGGCGGCGCGCGGCACGTCGACCTTCGACGCGACGGCGCTCGACACGATCACCGACGTCGCCAACGTCGAAGCCGCCGCAGCCACCCTGTCGCTCACGAACACGACCTTCACGGGCGAGCTGCCCGACTTCTCCCAGGCGCAGGGATCCGATGGGTCGGCAGGCGTGCCCGGCGGTGACGCGTCCGGTGCGACCCCGCCGCAGGGGGGTCCGGATGGCGCAGGCGGGAGCTCCTTCGGCGTCGACTCCTTCACGGTCCTCGGTCTCGACCCCTCGGGTGACGCCGTCGGGCCACTCTCGGCCGTCACCCTCAGCGACGGTCGCTCGCTCGCAGCCGACGACGCGGGCTCGGACGTCGCCGTCCTCGACGCCTCCTACGCGACCGAGGCGGGGATCGCCACCGGCGACACGATCGACATCGCGGGCACCACGTTCAGCGTGGTCGGCACGGTGACCGCCTCCGGAGCCGACGCCACGACCGCCTCGAACGTCTACATCCCCTCGACGTCGCGCAGACGCTTGCAGGCCTCGACGGCCAGGTCAGCGACGTGTACGTGCAGGCCGCCTCGTCGACCGACATCACGCAGGTGCAGACGGACATCGAGACGGCACTGCCCGACGCGACGGTGAGCACCCAGGAGGACCTCGCGTCCACCGTGTCCGGCTCGCTCGCCTCGGCGTCGACGCTCGTGTCGAACCTCGGCACCTGGCTGTCGCTCATCGTGCTCGCCGCCGCGTTCCTCATCGCGATCCTGTTCACGATCTCCGGCGTCACGCGCCGCACCCGTGAGTTCGGCACGCTCAAGGCGATCGGCTGGAGCGACCGGCGCATCGTCGGCCAGGTCGCGGGTGAGTCCGTCGTACAGTCGCTCATCGGCGGTGCCGTCGGCGTCGCGGTCGGCCTCGTCGGCATCCTCGTCGTGAACCTCGTCGCACCGACGCTCAGCGCGGCGGCGACGACCTCGGCCGGTGGCGGACTCGGCGGACCCGGCGGTGCCGCGGGCATGCCGTCGGACGCGGCGGCTGGATCGGCCGGTGGGTTCGGCGGTGCCCCGGGCGCTGCGGCCGCGACCACCACCGACATCGTCCTGCAGGCCCCCGTGACCGTGTGGATCATCGTCATCGCCGTCGGGATCGCCATCCTCGGCGGGCTGCTCGCGGGTGCCATCGGAGGGTGGCGCGCCTCACGGCTGCGCCCGGCCGAGGCGCTCCGTTCCGTCGCCTAGGCGACGCACCAGACGCCGCCGGGTGGTCGTCTCCCCCGCGACCATCCGGCGGTCCGACTCCTCACTCCGACCAGCAGAACGAAGGACCCCATGTACACGATCACCGGCCTCACCAAGCAGTACCGCCAGGCGAAGCGCTCCGTCACGGCGCTCGACGGCGTCGACCTCGAGATCCCCGACGGACAGCTCGTCGCCATCCAGGGCCCGACCGGCGGCGGCAAGTCGACACTCCTCCAGATGCTCGGCGCGCTGGACCGACCGACCGCCGGCAGCATCTCACTCGCCGGCGACGACCTCTCGACGCTCAGCGAGACGAAGCTCGGCAGGATCCGCGCCACGGAGATCGGCTTCGTGTTCCAGGGGTTCAACCTCATCCCGACGCTCACGGCACAGGAGAACGTCGAGATGGCCCTGGTCCCGATCGGCACCCCTCGGGCCGAACGCGAGACCAGGGCTCGGGCGGCGCTCGCGTCCGTCGGACTCGCCGAGCGGGGTTCGCACCTCCCGGCTGAGCTGTCGGGCGGGCAGCAGCAGCGGGTCGCGATCGCCCGTGCGCTCGTCAAGGAGCCCGAAGTGCTGCTCGCCGACGAACCGACCGGCAACCTCGACGAGGAGACCCGCGACGAGATCATGGACCTCCTCGAGGGCCTGTGGCGGGACCGCGGACTCACGGTCGTGGTGGTCACGCACGACACCGCGGTCGCCAAGCGCGCCGAGCGTCGTCTGCACATCGCGAACGGAAAGCTCAAGGACGTCACGGCTCGGCGCTGACCCGGCCCCTCGGCAGGCTCGGGGAGCGGCTCCATCCGCTCCCCGAGCCGCCCCTGACCGGTCCGCGAGCCACCCGTCCGCTCCCCGACGCGCCCCTCCCCGGTCCCCGTGCCGCCCCGCCCCGGTCCCTGAGCCGCCCAGCCCAGGTCCCCGTGCCGCCCCGCCCCGGTCCATGAGCCTGTCGAAGGGCCACGGGAATACCCCGCCGTCGTGATTGGTTGACACTGATCAACTACTTCTCATATAGTTGACGCATATCAACTAGCTGACGTCATCACGATCGCGGAGCCCATGTCACACACCACCTCAACACCCGCCACGCCCGCTCGCGCGGACAACGGCATGACGCATCGCCAGGTGCTCGAGGCCCTCTCGGGCCTCCTCCTCGGCATGTTCGTGTCGATCCTCGCCGGAACCGTCGTCTCGACCTCCCTCCCCCGGATCATCTCCGACCTGAACGGCGACCAGACGGCGTTCACCTGGGTCGTCACGGCCACCCTGCTCGCCACCACCGTCTCGACGCCCATCTGGGGCAAGTTCGCCGACCTCTTCAACCGCAAGCTGCTCATCCAGCTGGCCCTCGGCGTCTTCGTCCTCGGCTCGGCGCTCGCGGGCTTCTCCCAGGACACCGGCACGCTCATCGGCTTCCGCGTCCTGCAGGGCCTCGGCGCCGGTGGTCTCACGGCGCTCAGCCAGATCATCATGGCCGACATCATCAGCCCGCGTGAGCGTGGCCGGTACATGGGCCTCTTCGGCGCGGTCATGGCGGTCGGCACGGTCGGCGGCCCTCTCTTCGGCGGCCTCCTCACCGACTCGCTCGGCTGGCGCTGGAACTTCTTCGTCGGCGTCCCCTTCGCGATCGCCGCGATCTTCCTCCTGCAGCGCACGCTCCACCTCCCGAAGCGGAACGTCGGCAAGGTCAAGATCGACTACCTCGGCGCCGCCCTCATCGCCGGCGGCGTCTCGCTGCTGCTCATCTGGGTCACCCTGGCCGGGACGCAGTTCGAGTGGGCGAGCTTCACGACGCTCGTCATGGTGGGCATCTCCGTCCTCCTGCTCGCAGCGGCGGTCATCGTCGAGATCAAGGTCGACGAGCCGATCATCCCGATGTCGCTGTTCAAGAACCGCACCTTCACCCTCGCGGTGATCGCGAGCATCTCGGTGGGTGTGGCCATGTTCGGCACCTCGGTGTTCCTCAGCCAGTACATGCAGCTGGCGCGTGGGGCGACGCCGACCGAGTCGGGCCTGCTGACGCTCCCGATGATCGGCGGCCTCCTCATCGCCTCGATCGTGGTCGGGCAGTTCATCTCCCGCTTCGGCCACTGGAAGCCGTACCTCATCGTCGGTTCGATCCTCCTCACCGTCGGCCTGTTCCTCATGAGCACGATCCACTACGACTCGAACTACCTGCTCGTCTCCGTGTACATGTTCGTCCTCGGCGCCGGCGTCGGCATGGTCATGCAGAACCTCGTGCTCGTGGTCCAGAACGACGTCCTGCCGCAGCAACTGGGTACGGCGAGCGCGGGTGTCGCGTTCTTCCGCAGCCTCGGCGGCACGATCGGCGTCTCGGTCATGGGCTCGGTGCTCGCGACGAAGGTCACCGACATGCTCTCCGACCGGCAGGACGACCTGCAGGCGGCCATCGTAGCGCTCGGTGCCCCCGGCGCCAAGATCGCCGAGACGCTCTCGAGCGGCACGATCCCGAAGGTGAGCACGCTGCCGGAGTCGGTGCGGACCATCATCGAGTCCGTCTACGGTGACGCGGTGGCCGACATCTTCCTCGTCGCCGCGCCGCTCGCGATCCTGACGATCATCGCCGTGATCTTCCTGCCGAACAAGAAGCTCGGGTCGAAGAACGCCGTGCAGCGCATGGCCGAGCAGGGCACCGGGGAGCCCGCCCTGGTCGGCGCGGCCACCGGTTCCGTCTCGACCGCCACCGGGTCCACGTCGACCCAGTCGTTCGCGACCGGTGCCCTCGACGTGGCCGAGGCCATGATCGGTGGCGAGGCGGACACCCGACTCGAGCGAGGACGGGACGAGACCGCCGACGCCGACAGCGGCTCGGAGGCCGAGGCGCACAGCCCCCGCCACGGCCGCTAGTCCGTACAATGCGAACGATGTCCATCGATCACGACGCCCAGGCCGGGCCGGCCGCTGCCGACGACGACGCAGCGGCCGGCACCGCGCACGACCTCGCGATCGGTGCCGTGGAGGAGCAGTTCGCGCTCCTCATCAACCGCATCCGCAACGGCATCCGCGACCGGGCCGAGCGGATCTCCCCCGGGCTCCAGCCGGCCGGCTACAAGCTGCTCAGCATGGTCTCGCGCTCCGGAGCCGTCCGGGCAGGGGCTCTCGCCGAGATGCTCGCGACGGACAAGAGCGCGGTGAGTCGCCTCATCCACCAGCTGGAGGAGCTCGGCCTCGTGACCAGGACCCCCGATCCCGAGGACGGACGGGCGAGCCTCGTCGTCGCGACGCCCGAGGGCCAGCGTCGGATGGACTCGACGAAGGCCAGCGACCAGGCGATGCTCTATCAGCAGCTCTCGTCCTGGGACGAGGCCGAGGTGAGGCGCCTCGCCGAACTCCTCGCGAAGCTCAACGACACCCTCTGACCCGAGTCGCTCCGTCCCGTGAGCTCCTCACTCCCCTGACACCCCAACCACACCGATCCATTCTGTTCTCCCTAACTCAGGACGCCGTCGGCGTGTCGACGCGGCCCATCGGAGGAGCCGGGCGACACACCGGGCGCTTCCTGAGTTAGGGAAAGAACCACACGTGGGTCAGGCCGGGGCGACCGTGTCTCGCCAGCTGTGCTTCGGGTTGTACCCGAGGACCTCGCGGGCGTGGTCGATCGAGAGCAGCGTCCCGTTGCCGGCGATGTCGCCGTTGACGGGCACGTCCGGGAAGACCTCCGCGACGAGCTCGACGTTGTCGCGCGACATGACCGTGTCGGCGGCCGCGATGATGAACCGGTCGAACCCGGTGGCCTGGTGCTCGAGCGCGAGCCGCACCGCCTGGGCACCGTCACGGCCGTCGATGTAGCCCCAGAGGTTCCACTTGCGGAGGGTGGCGTCGGCGTCGAACGACGGGAACGCCGCGTAGTCGGCCTCGTCCATCACGTTGGAGAAGCGGAGGGCGATGATCTTGAGCTCGGGGTGCCACCGCGTGAGCTCGATCGCGAGCTGTTCCTCGAGGTGCTTCGAGAGCGAGTACGTCGACTCGGGTCGGGCGGCGTAGGCCTCGTCGACGGGTATGTAGGGCGGCGGGGTGTCGAACGGCAGCCCGAGGACGGTCTCGCTCGACGCCGTGACGATGTTCGTGATGCCGGCCTTGATGGCGGCGTTGAACACGTTGTACGTGCTGAGGATGTTGTTCTGGAAGGTCGCGGTGTTCGTCGAGAGCCCCGGCGCGGGGATGGCGCTCAGGTGGACGACCGCGTCGAACCCGTCGGGCGCCTGCTCGTCGACACCGGTGAGGGCGTCGAACACCTGGCCTGCGTCACGCAGGTCGATGCGGACGAAGCCGTCGCCGCGCTCTCCCGCCTGGTCGAGGTTGATCACCAGGTGACCGTGCTCCCGAAGGTGGCCGACCACTGTTCGCCCGAGCTTGCCCGAGCCTCCCGTCACTGCGATTCTCATGACGCCCATCCTGGTCCATCAACCCGTGATCGCGTGGACGATTGACAACTCCCCCAGGATCTGGCGACCGAAGCGGAATGGTCGACCGCCGGCTCGCGTTGGACGAGACGTGAAGCTCACCCTGTACACCTCCGCGTTCTGCGCCCCCTGCATGCAGGCTCGCGCCGTCCTGGCCGAGGTCCCGGCGCTCGTGGCCGGCGCCGTCGTCGAGGAGCGCGACGTCGCCTTCCGGTCGGCGGAGGCGGAGGCCGACGGCATCCGTTCCACCCCGACCGTGATCATCACGGCCGACGACGGCACCGAGGTGTTCCGTGCGACGGGTGCGCCCACGCTCAACCAGGTGCTCGTCGCGGCGGCGAAGGCGTTGTAGCCCTTCGACAGGCTCAGGGACCGAAGAGGCGGCTCAGGGACCGGAGGAGCAGCTCAGGGACCGGAGGAACAGCTGAGGGACCGAAGAAGCGGCTCAGGGACCGGGGCTACTGGGTGCTGAACGCCGCGTCGAAGGACTGCTCGGGCAGCTTCCAGAGCAGGTTCCGGATGTACCCGACGGCCTCCTCGGCACCGTGCAGACGGTCCATGCCGGCGTCCTCCCACTCGATGGAGATCGGCCCGGCGTAGCCGATGCTCGACAGGGCACGGAAGGCGTCCTCCCACGGCACGTCGCCGTGACCGGTCGACACGAAGTCCCAGCCGCGCCGCGGGTCGCCCCAGGGCAGGTGCGAGCCGACGATGCCGGCGTGACCGGTGGCCGGCCGGATCCGGGTGTCCTTGCAGTCGACGTGGTAGATCCGGTTCGCGAACTCGACGATGAACCCGACCGGGTCGACGCCCTGCCACATCATGTGCGACGGGTCCCAGTTGAAACCGAACGCCGGGCGGTGGTCGATCGCCTCGAGGGTGCGGACACTCGTCCAGTAGTCGTAGGCGATCTCGGACGGGTGCACCTCGTGGGCGAAGCGGACCCCTTCGGCGTCGAAGACGTCGAGGATCGGGTTCCAGCGGGTCGCGAAGTCCTCGTACCCGGCGTCGATGACGGAGGCCGGCACCGGCGGGAACATCGCGGAGTACTGCCAGATCTTCGACCCGGTGAAGCCGACGACCGTGTCGACGCCGAGCTTGCGCGCGACCCGCGCGGACCGCTTCATGTCCTCGGCCGCGCGCTGACGCACCCCCTCCGCGTCGCCGTCGCCCCACGTGTAGTCGCGCACGATCGCCTGGTGGCGGAAGTCGATCGGGTCGTCGCACACGGCCTGGCCGGTGAGGTGGTTCGAGATCGCGAAGACCTCGAGGCCGTGCCGGTCGAGGATGTCGAGGCGGGACTGCAGGTAGGCGTCGTCCTCATCCGCGCGCTTCAGGTCGAGGTGGTCGCCCGAGGCCGCGATCTCGAGACCGTCGTAGCCCCAGGAGGCAGCGAGGCGGGCGACCTCTTCGAAGGGGAGATCCGCCCACTGTCCGGTGAACAGGGTCACCGGGAGGCGGCTGGCGTACTGCTTGTCGGTGGTGTCGGTCATGCGCTGATCCTCTGCTCGTCATCGGTGGAGGTGGCGACCGGAGTCCAATCGCCGGAGTCGGCGGCGTCCAGGACCGCCTCGGTGATGCGGGCGGCTCGCAGGCCGTCCGCGAAGACGGGCAGCCCGTCTGGGACTTGCCCGGCCATCGCCGCGTAGCTGTCGGCCACGAACGCGTTGAAGGCGTCCTGGTAGCCCATCGGGTGCCCCGAGGGGACGATGGACAGCCGAGCGGCGTCCGGGTGCAGCTGGTCGGCGTCGCGCGGCAACATCTGCGTTCCCGAAC
Source organism: Plantibacter sp. M259 (assembly GCF_006065115.1). Classification (NCBI taxonomy): domain Bacteria; kingdom Bacillati; phylum Actinomycetota; class Actinomycetes; order Micrococcales; family Microbacteriaceae; genus Plantibacter; species Plantibacter sp. M259. Next base: position 1,096,447 of record NZ_CP040750.1, read on the forward strand.
GACGCCCGAGCCAGAGCGTCTCGGGCGCTTCCTGATCGAAGCCGATGCTGAGCTCGGTCCCGGCGACCTCGAGGTGCAGCCGGTTCTTCCGACCGGGCGCGACCTGCGAGACGAGCAGCGTGCCGATGGCGCCGCCCTCGAGCCGGATGACGACCGCGGCCGCGTCCTCGGTCGTGACCTCCGGGGTGTTCGCGCGTTCGGCGAAGAAGGTGCGGACCGTCGAACTCAGCTCGGTGATGCGCGCGCCCGTGATGAACTCCAGGAGGTCGACGAGGTGCGAACCGATGTCGGCGAAGGCGCGCGAACGGCCCCCGGCCGCCGAGTCGACCCGCCAGTTGTCGTCGGCCTGCGCGAGCAACCAGTCCTGGAGGTACGAGCCGCTGATCGTGAGCAGGGTCCCGAGGTCGCCGGCGGCGACACGCGCGCGGGCCTCCCGGACGAGCGGGTGGAAGCGGTACACGAACGGCACCGTGCCGACGACACCGGCCTCGGCCGCGGCGGCGACGAGACGCTCGGCGGTCGCGGCGTCGGTCGCGAGGGGTTTCTCACAGACGACGTGCTTGCCGACCGCGATGGCCGCGAGTGCCTGCTCGGCGTGGAGCGCGTTCGGCGTGCAGACGTGCACCACGTCGACCGAGGGGTCGGCCAGCAACTCGTCGAGCGAGCCGTACCCGCGCTCGAACCCGAGGTTCGCGGCGACCTCCCGCGAGCGTTCAGGCGTCGAGGCGACGACACCGACCAGCCGGGCACCCGCCGCGCGGGCCGCCCGGCTGTGGACGGTGGCCATGAAGCCACCGCCCACCACCGCGATACCGGGACCGGCCACGGTCATGCTCCGAAGGTGCCGTCCGCCGGCGTCCACGACTCTGGCAGTGCGGGAGCGAGTTCCACGGTGCTGACGACGTCGACCGAGGTGCGGCTCAGGCCCGACTCGGCCGTCGAGACCATGACGTCGAGCACGTGGTACGCGAGCTCACCGGAGGCGCGCTCGGGACGACCGGCGCGGATCGCCTGGGCGAGCTCGACCACCCCGGTTCCGCGACCCTGCGTCGGACCGGTCGACGGGATCGACTCGGGCTCCTCGCCACCGCCGTAGACGAGCAGGTCGCCCTCGAAGGTGTTCGGGTCGGGGACGACGAGCGTGCCGGTCGAGCCGGCGACCTCGAACTGCGTGCGGCCGAGCTTGGAGTCGAAGCTGAAGACGCTCTGCGCGAGCTGGCCGCTCTCGAACTCGAAGAGGGCGCTCACGTGCGTCGGCACCGTCACGTCGAACGACTGACCGGCGCGCGGGCCGGATCCGATCGTCCGCTGCGGGAAGGCCTGCGAGGCCAGCGCGGTGACGCGGGCGATCGGACCGAACAGCTGCACGAGCGCCGTGATGTAGTACGGGCCGATGTCGAAGAGCGGACCGGCGCCGTCCTGGAACAGGAAGTCGGGGTTCGGGTGCCACGACTCCGGGCCGGGGCTCTGCATGAGGGTCAGCGCGGTGAGGGGCTGGCCGATGCCCCCGGCCTCGACGAGTCGGCGGGCGGACTGGATGCCGGCGCCGAGGAAGGTGTCCGGAGCCGTGGCGACGCGGAGCCCCTTCTCCGTCGCGGCGGCCAGCAGAGCCTGCCCGCTCTCACGGTCGAGCGCGAAGGGCTTCTCGCTCCACACGTGCTTGCCGGCGTCGAGGATCTGCATGGCGACCTCGACGTGGACCTTCGGGATGGTCAGGTTGACGACGATCTCGATCTCGGGGTCGGCCAGGAGTTCGGCGACCGAGCCGTGGCCGGGCACCCCGTACTTCTCGGCCTGTGTCTTCGCCCGCTCGAGGTCGAGGTCCGCGACGAACCGGACGTCGAGGTCGGGGAAGGTGACCAGGTTGCTGAGGTACTGGTCGCTGATGACGCCGGCGCCGATGAGGCCGACACCGACCGTTCCGGTGCTGTTGCTCATGCCTGGACTCCGTTCGTGGTGAGGTACGTGAAGCTCTGCTCGAGCCCCTGGAAGATGTCGCCGTCGAACGCGTCGAACTCGACGACGCGCAGGGCCTGCGGTGCCGCAGCGAGGATGTCGAGCACCGGGACGACCCCGGCACCCGCGGGCAGCTGCTTCAGCGTGTCGCGGGAGGCGTCGCCGTCCTTGACGTGGATGAAGCGCACGCGATCGCCGAGCGCGCCGAGGACGTCGACCGCGCGGCGTCCGCCGACCTCGACCCAGTAGGTGTCGACCTCGAAGACGACGGCCGGGTCGGTGAGTGCGGCGAGGTGCTCGAGCGGGCTGGTGCCCGCGACGTCGCCCTCGAGCTCCCACCAGTGGTTGTGGTAGCCCACCTGGACCCCGTGACCGGCGGCGACCGCTGCCGCGGCGTTCAGCTCGTCGGCGATCGACGCGACCGTCTCGGCCGTGGCGAAGCGCTCTTCGGCGATGGCGGGATCGATGAGGACCTGCACGCCCTGCTCCGCCGCCGCGGCGAAGGCCGCCGACAGGTCGATGTCGTCGGCGATGACCTTGCCGTGTGCGCTCGGCGTGGCGAGGCCGGCATCGTGGATGTCCTGCAGGCTGACGCCGGGACCGAAGCCGAACGGCTCGGCCTGGCGGAACCCGATCTCGGTCAGGCGCTGCAGCGCTGCGGCACGATCCGCGGTGAGCGGCTCCCGTACCGAGTAGAGCTGGACAGAGAGTTGGGAAGTCGACACGATGCTCCTCAATGATGATGGTGTCCGGCAGCCGCTGCTGCGAGATCCAGGCTAACCACACTTCTGTCGGTGGTCAAACAAAAGTCTTCCACCTGTCGCCGCTCCCCCGGCGACGAATACCGCAGGAGTCTGAAGCGTGGGGGACAATGGAGAGGTGAACTCAGCTCTGCTCTCCCGGATCGTCGCTGACTCCAGCGACCGCATCTCGTGGTTGCGGGCTCGTTCGCGCGGGATCACCGCCACCGACGTCGCCACCCTGTCGACCCCGGCCTCGATCCAGCGGGCGGCCGACGCGAAGCTCGGCGGGACGGGCTTCTCGGGCAACGCCTTCACCGACCACGGACGCGCCCGCGAGCCGGAGATCGCCCGGTGGGTTGCCGCGACGCACGGGATCAACCCCTCGTCGGCGCTCTTCCGGGCCGAGGTCGAACACCGCCACCTCGCCACCCCCGACGGCATCGCCGTGACCGAGCGCGGGGCCGTCGTACTCGCGGAGATCAAGACCACGACGAAGTCCTGGCGCTCGATCCCTCGCAACTACCTGCGTCAGGTGTGGTGGCAGCAGTACGTGATCGGCGCGGAGCGGACGCTCGTGGTCTGGGAGGAGCACAAGGACTTCGTCCCCATCGACGACGAACCGCTCTGTCGGTGGGTCGAGCGCGACGACGCCGAGATCGCGAAGCTGGTCGGCCTCGCGAACGCACTCATCGACGAGCTGTACCACCGCACCAATCCGGCCGCCCGGCGCCCGGTCCTCCCGGAGCCCGCACCCGTCACTCGGCAGCTCCGGGAACCGTTGCTGAGCCTCGACTTCTGACGACAAGTCGACAGAAGTCGGCCGAGGTGGTTGACTGTCGCCATGACCGAGCCGCTACGCCCCTCCCCCGGAGCACCGGGCGCCGGCGACCTCTTCCAGCTCTTCCGCGGCGGTGAGGCGCGCACGAAGTCGGAGTTGTGCGCACTGACCGGCCTGGCCCGCTCCACCGTCTCCCTCCGCATCGACGCCCTCGTGGCGGCGGACCTGCTCCGTCCCGCCGGAGAGGCCGCGTCCTCGGGCGGTCGCCCGCCCGCACGGATCGCGTTCAACCCGCTCGCGCGCGTCGTCGTCGCCGTCGACCTCGGGGCGACACACGGGACGGTGGCCGTCACCGACCTGGCCGGAGCGATCCTCGCGACGAGCCGAGCGGAGCTGCAGATCGCCGCAGGACCCGAGCCCGTCCTCGACTGGGTGGTCGAAGCGGCGTCGGCCCTGCTGGCCGCTCCGCAGACCTGGGCCACACCCCAGCCGGTCGCTCCCCCGGTCATCGGGATCGGGATCGGCCTCCCGGGGCCGGTCGAGCACTCCACCGGACGGCCGACCAACCCGCCGATCATGCCGGGCTGGGACCGCTTCGACGTCCCCGCCTACATCCGACGGACCATCGACGTCCCGGTCCTCGTCGACAACGACGTCAACGTCCTCGCGCTCGGCGAGCACGCGATCTCCTGGCCGGACACCGACGACCTCGTCTACGTGAAGGTGTCCACGGGTATCGGTGCCGGCATCATCGCGGGTGGCGAGCTGCAGCGCGGGGCACTCGGTGCGGCCGGCGACATCGGGCACGTGCAGGTCCCCGTCGGCCGGGACTCCCCGCGCGCAGCGGACGACGAGCGCGACCTCGAGGCCATCGCGAGCGGGCCGGCGATCGCCACCGAGCTCCGCGCCCGCGGGATCGACGCCGTCAGCAGTCGCGACGTCGCAGCACTCATCCGCGGGGGCGACCGGACGGCCATCGAGACCACGCGGCAGGCCGGCCGAGAGATCGGTGAAGTGCTCAGTGTCGTGGTGAACCTCCTGAACCCGACGGTGATCGTGCTCGGCGGGACGATGACCCGGGCGGGTGAACATCTCCTCACCGGCGTCCGCGAAGTGGTCTACCGTCGATCGATGCCGCTCGCCACGGGCCACCTCGGCATCGTCACCTCGACGGCCGGCGAGGAGGCCGGGGTGTTGGGGGCGGCGATCATGGTGCTGCGCGACGCCCTGTCCGCACCGGCGATCGATGCGATGACTCAGCTTCGGGCGCTCGACGCCGCGTCGACCTGACGCGCGTCCTCCACTGCGGAACCAGGGGCTCCGACGTCGTCCGCTTTCCCGACGGCGAGCACCTCCGCCAGGCCGTACCCGACGAGCCAGAACAGGGCGATGGTCATCGCCGCGAACTCCAGCCAACTGCCGACCTGCTGCCCGACCTCGGCGAGTGAGAGGAGGCCGCCGAGCCCCGCGACCACCGCGACGGCGGACCCGGCGAACCAGGACAATCGTCGGACGGCGCGCAGCCGTGATCCGAGGGCCGACCCGATCATCGCCAGGCAGGCGAGCGCGAAGCCCAGCACCGCGAAGGAGATGTGCACCGCGTCCTGGAGCGTGAACAGCGGATTCGACGGGATCGGGCACTCGTAGGTGCACGTCACCCGGGACGCCACGAGGAAGCACAGGCTCGACAGGCCCACGAGCAGCCACGGGACGAGCAGCAGTCCAACCCTCGTGCGGCGCTGACGGGGCTCGCGGGACGGGACGACTCGCTGCAGCGCTACGGCGATGCTGAGACCACCGACCGCGACCATGAGCAGCGCGGCGTTGAAGACCGGAGCCGTCACCTCACCGGTGGCGCCGAGGCCGCTCACGTAGCTGTTCTTGCCGAGACTGAGCCGCGCGGCCCAGATCATGACCGTGGCGACCACGACGAGCACGCCACCGATGATCGCGAGCCCGAGGGCGACGGATCGGCGCCGACGGACGGCCGAGGGGCGAGGGACCCGCTGGTCTGGTGTGGCACCCGTCATCCGCGGATGAGCCTCGTCCGGCTCAACGCGATGACGGCGCAGCCCATCAGGCCGATGAACCCGGCGATGGCGATCATGTAGACGACGACGGCTCCCCAGCCGCCGGGCTGGGCCGGGTTGAGGAACGGGTACGGGTACCAGCCGACGATCGATCCGCGGATCATCGTGTAGACGGTCCAGACGAGCGGGAACGCGATGATCGCCCACACCTGACGCCATTCCAGGCGGGACTTGCCGGGCGTCACGATCCAGACGAGCACCAGGTAGATCGGTGCGATGAGGTGCAGCACCTCGTTCGACCAACCGAGGGTGTGCCCCTGGTCGAGGGCGATCCCGCGGAGCAGCAGGTTGTAGACGACGCCGGTGGTCGCCATGTAGGTCACGACGCAGCCGAGGACGAGGTTGTACCAGGCCGGATCGCGTCGCAGCCGGAAGCAGTATCCGGCGCCGACCAACAGGACGATCGCACTCAGCGCGTTCGACAGGATCGTGAAGTAGCTGAAGAAGTTGACGAAGAAGTCGTCGGGCGCATCACCGAAGGACAGGGTGTAGACGAACTGGCCGACGATGGCGGCGATGATCACCCCGCCCGCGATGATCCTGATGACTCCGAACAGTGCGCGCATTGCGCCACTGTATCGGAAGCTCGCGCCCGAGGATCGGGCGACAGCCGGGCCGCCGTGTCCCCCGAAGAGAGGGAATCGTTTCCAGCCAATTGACACCCCCGTAACAGCGCCGACTCATTCGACGGCTTTGATGAGAACAGAGCCGGACCACGCACCGGAGCGAGACTCGTCGCCGAGCCGACCTCCGCCGGGTGGAGCTTTCGGGGGATGAACGACGAAGGAGTACTCGATGCGTCAAGGAGTCGGACACTCCTGGTCTCTGGCGACAACCGCGGACGCGGTGAAGCCGGCACCGGAGACCATGCGAGCCGCGGTGATCGACGCCGTCGGCAGCCCCGAGGTCCTCCGGATGGAGACCGTACCGACACCGCGTCCGGTCATGGCGGAGTTCCTCGTGAAGGTCGTCGCGGCCGGCGTGAACCCGGTCGACGCCAAGACCCGCGCGGGCCGGGGCGTCTCCTCCGCCATCACGGCGATGCCGGCCGTCCTCGGGTACGACTTCAGCGGCATCGTGGTCGAGTCGCCCTTCGCTGCCGCTGGCCTCCTGCCCGGCGACGAGGTCTACGGCATGACGAGCTTCCCGCGGACGGGCGGCAGCTACGCCGAGTACGTCACGGTGTCCTCCCTGAGCCTGACACGGAAGCCGACGACACTGTCGCACGTCGAGGCAGCCGGGGTCCCCCTCGCCGCGCTCACCGCGTGGGGCATGGTCGTCGACGTCGCGAAGGCGCACGAGGGGCAGCGCATCCTCATCCACGCCGGGAGCGGCGGTGTCGGGCATTTCGCCGTGCAGTTCGCCACCTACTTCGGCGCGCGGGTGATCGCCACCGGCTCCGGTCGGAACGTCGGTTGGCTGCGCGAACTCGGCGCCCATCAGGCGGTCGACCACGAGTTGCACCGGTTCGAGGACGTCGTCGACCAGGTCGACGTCGTGATCGACCTCGTGGGCAACACCGTGGAGGACACGGGGTCGCGTTCCCTGCGGGTCCTGCGCCCTGGCGGGCTCATCATCAATGCGCCGACCGGTTCCTGGCCGACGCTCGAGGAGGAGGCCCGCGCCGCGGGCGTCCGTGCGACGCGGTTCACCGTGGCCCCCGACGGCGCAACGCTCGACACCATCAGCAGGCTGCTGGAGTCCGGGGACGTCCGGGTGTTCGTCGACCAGGTGTTCGACCTCGACGCCGTCCGGCAGGCCCACGTGCTCCTCGAGGGTGGGCACTCCCGCGGCAAGATCGTCCTCAAGGTCGCCGACGGCTGAGTCCACCTGCCCGTCGACAAGATCAGGGACCGGAGGACCGCCCTTCGACAGGCTCAGGGGCCGGAGGACCGCCCTTCGACAGGCTCAGGGACCAAAGGACCGGTCACTGAGCCTGTCGAAGTGCGTCCCCGAAGACCTGCTCCATGACGAAGTCGTCGTGCCGTTCGGGTCCGACAAGGAACGTCTTCGTCCCCACGACCGCGAACCCGCTCTTGCCGTAGAACCGGATCGCCCTGGCGTTCTGCTGGTTCACCCCGAGCCACACCGACGTGACACCTCGGGACCGGGCGTCGTCGAGGGTCGCCTCCATGAGCGTGCGCGCTCCGCCGGCACCGTGGCTCGCGGGGAGCACGTACAGCTTGCTGAGTTCCGCCGTGGGGCGGCGCGTGACTGCGGCGAGCACGTCGGCGTCGATCGGATCACCGAAGACGAGCATCGTGTAGCCGATGGCCGTGCCGTCATCGTCGTCGATCAGGAGCCGGAGCGCGCGTCCGGGATCGGCCAGGTGGTCGGTGAACCGATCGAGGGTGAGATGCTCGGCGATGAACGCATCGATGTGCTCCTGCGCGGTGCCGGGTGGGCAGGCGAGGGCGAAGGTCGCTGCGGCGAGCGTGGCGAGGGTTGCGGCGTCGTCGGCCGTGGCGGTGCGGGTGGAGACCATCCCTGCATCGTACGACGCGACCGCGCCGGACGACGAAGGCCCGGTCGCGTGACGCGACCGGGCCTTCGTGCTAGTGAGACTAGATGGAGTTGACGTCCAGCGGGATGCCGGGGCCGAACGTGGTCGACACGGCGCCCTTCTGGATGTAACGGCCCTTCGAGGAGGACGGCTTGAGGCGGAGGATCTCCTCGAGCGCGGTGTTGATGTTCTCCTCGAGCTGCGATGCGTCGAACGAGGCCTTGCCGACGACGAAGTGCACGTTGGAGTGCTTGTCGACGCGGAACTCGATCTTGCCGCCCTTGATGTCGGACACGGCCTTGGCCACGTCCGGCGTCACGGTGCCGGTCTTGGGGTTCGGCATGAGGCCACGGGGACCGAGGACCTTACCGAGACGACCGACCTTGCCCATGAGCTCCGGGGTGGAGACCGCGGAGTCGAACGAGGTGTAGCCCTCGGCGACCTTCGCGATGAGCTCGTCGCCGCCGACCTCGTCAGCACCGGCCGCGATCGCGGCCTCTGCTGCCGGGCCCGTCGCGAAGACGATGACGCGGGCGGTCTTGCCCGTGCCGTGCGGGAGGATGACCGTGCCGCGGACCATCTGGTCCGCCTTGCGCGGGTCGACACCGAGCTTGAGGGCGACCTCGACGGTGCTGTTGAACTTGGCGGAACCGGTCTCCTTGGCGAGGGCGACAGCCTCGTTCGGGGTGTAGAACTTGTCAGCCTCGATCTTCTCGACTGCGGCCCGGTAGGCCTTCGACTTCTGTGCCATGTGCGTTCTCCTATGAGAAATGTGGTCATCGGCGCCTGGCCGGCGCTGCCACGAGTGAAAAAGAAAGGTGCGAGGGTGTGGCCTGGACGGCTCACCCCGTGCGGTTCGGAAGGACTAGCCCTCGACCGTGATGCCCATGGAGCGGGCGGTGCCGGCGATGATCTTCGCGGCTGCGTCGATGTCGTTCGAGTTCAGGTCGGGAGCCTTCTGCTCGGCGATCTGACGAACCTGCTCCTTGGTGAGCTTCGCGACCTTGACGGTGTGCGGGGTACCGGAGCCCTTGGCGACGCCGGCGGCCTTCTTGATGAGCTCCGCTGCGGGCGGGGTCTTCAGGATGAAGGTGAACGAACGGTCCTCGTAGACGGTGATCTCGACGGGGATGACGTTGCCGCGCTGCGACTCGGTGGCCGCGTTGTACGCCTTGCAGAACTCCATGATGTTGACGCCGTGCTGACCAAGGGCGGGGCCGATGGGGGAGCAGGGTTTGCGGCGCCGGCCTGGATCTGCAGCTTGATGAGACCCGTGACCTTCTTCTTCGGTGCCATGTTTCTTCCTTCTTCTGGGGTTCGAACGCCATCGGATGATGTGCGCTCTCCCGCGCGCCCGTCGGGCGGCGGTGGACTGGGGAGCCGTGCGGCTTAGAGCTTGGTGACCTGGTCGAAGCTGAGCTCGACCGGCGTCTCGCGCTCGAAGAGGGAGACGAGCACCGTGAGCTTGCCGCTCTCGGGCTTGATCTCGCTGATGGAGCCGGGGAGGCCCGCGAACGAGCCTTCCTTGATCGTGATGGTCTCGCCGATCTCGAAGTCGACCTCGGCGGGGATGACACGCTGCTGCGTGGCGGTGCCCTTGGTGCCGGAGCCCTTGACGGGCGCGGTCTCCTTGACCTCGACGAGCGACTTCAACATGTTGAAGGACTCTTCGAAGCGGAGCGGCGTGGGGTTGTGCGCGTTGCCGACGAAGCCGGTGACGCCAGGCGTGTGGCGGACGACCGACCAGCTGTCCTCGTTGAGGTCCATGCGGACGAGCACGTAGCCGGGGATGCGGACGCGGGTGACCATCTTGCGCTGGCCGTTCTTGATCTCGACCACGTCTTCCATGGGGACCTCGACCTGGTAGATGTAGTCCGCGACCTCGAGCGTCGACTTGCGCTGCTCGATGTTGGCCTTCACCTTGCGCTCGAAACCGGCGTAGGAGTGGATGACGTACCACTTGCCGGGCAGGAAGCGGAGTTCCTTGCGGAACGCGTCGTAGGGGTCCTCTTCGGTCTCCTCGGCGGGCTCGGCGTCGGTGGGGTCTGCCTCTTCTTCGGCGATGGCCTCTGCCGCGGCTTCGACCTCGTCGAGCTCGAGGGCGTCGTCGACGACGGCGTCGGCCTCGGGGTCGACGGCCTCGGCCATCGCGTCGAGCACGGCGTCGAGGTCGACCTCGGTGTCGCCGGTCTCCTCGACGTGGACGGCGTTGTGCTCAGCGGGGTCGACGGAGTGCTCGTCGGCCGAGAGCACGTTGCCCTCCTGGGCCTCGTCGTCCTCCGAGGACTGCTCGGCAGCGGTTGCCCAGTCGACGTCGTTCGAGTTTCGCTCAGACACTGATTTCCATTCCGTTTCTGTTGTGCGGATCGTGGGTGATCCCCGACCGCGGCGCCAGATCCTGGCGCGTGACGACTGCGTCGCCGTCTGTGATTGTGGAACCCGGGTGCCGGACCGGAGCACCGGAACCTGAGCGGAACTAGCTCGCGGTACCGAACACCAGCGTGACGACCCAGGCGAAGACGAAGTCGATGCCGTAGACGAGCGCCATCATGATGCAGACGAAGACGAGCACCACAGCCGTGTAGCTGAGGAGTTCCTTCCGCGTCGGCGTGACGACCTTCTTGAGTTCCGCGAAGACCTGCTTCAGGAACAGGACGATGCCCGAGAAGAAGCCGCGCCGTTCGGCACGGTCCGCCTTCGCCTTGACGACGACGTCCTCGCCGGGCGTGTCGGTACTCTTCGGGGCCACTCGTTACACCTTTCGTGTGCCGGTGCATACGCACCGACTCGCAGGGCGGACAGGACTTGAACCTGCAACCTGCGGTTTTGGAGACCGCTGCTCTACCAATTGAGCCACCGCCCTTCAGTGCTGACGCACTGGAGGGGTCGAAGCTACCCTGACCTCCTGAGCGTTGCCTCACCACACGGGTGAAAACAGGCGCAGAAAATCATGGCAGATTTCAACTACCTCCATCCAGTGTACGGCACGGTCGCCCGGCTGTAAAACCAGCGACAGGTCGCGCCGGTGAGGGCTCGATCTCCCCCTGCCCTCGGAGCGCTTGCTCGCGTAGGGTTGCTGCTTCGAACGCACGACGACTCGACCCTGGGGGACCGATGAGCAGCGCAGACGAACACCCGACGACCGCGAAGGCGGCGGAGACGGATCGTGAGGACGATCGCCGGATCCCGGCCCGGTTCGCGGACGACAGCCCACTCCCGGGCGCCAGCCCGATCCAAGCGTTCCTCCGCTTCTGGAAGCGGTATCCGATCTTCACCGGTCGGGCCAGCCGAAGCGAGTTCTGGTGGTGGGTGGTCGTCCACGCCGTCATCGTCACCGCACTCCTGGTGATCGGTCGCGGCGTCGACGTCGCGACCGGGGTGACGGCCGGTTTCTGGGAGGGTCAGGTCACCGAAGGCCCCGCCTGGGGCGTCCAGAGCGTCCTGTCGGGGATCTGGGGCCTCGCGACGATCATCCCGGGGCTGTCGCTGAACGCACGCCGCATGCACGACACGGACCACAGCGGCTGGTGGCAGCTCATCAACCTGGTCCCGATCTTCGGGTGGTTCTTCTTCATCTGGCTCGCGGCGCAGCCGAGCGACCGGGGCGGTGCCCGCTACGACACTGGCCCGAACCGCGAGGGCGCCCAGATCAAGCCGGCCGACGCTCCGCAGTGACCCGCCGGTCCGGGAGGAGAGTGTCGGCGATCGCGGCGAGGACGAGCACCACCGTGCAGAGACACCCGAGGACGAGTTCCCCGAGCTGCGGGGCGAGGAACGCGACGACCGCGCAGCCCGCGAGCATCGCGAGGCCGATGACCGGCGCGAGCGGGACGGCGCGATCGACGACGACCCGGAACAGCGACAGCCCGAGCAGGTAGAGGACCGGTCCGCCGAGGATCACGACGCCCCCGGCGAGTTCGACGGCGTGGGCCGGTCGGTCGAGGATCTCCTTGTCCCCGACTGAGACGAGCACGATTCCGGCGACGATCACGACGTGGGCGTAGCTGTACCCGTCGCGCGCGATGCGTCCGAGGCGGCCCGGCCCCCGTCGCCCGGGACGGCCGTCATCACCGTCGGCGCGGTCGCCCTCCTCCTCGGCGGCCTCCACCGCCCGGCGTCCCGCCGCCTCCGTGCGGTGGAAGTACAACCACCACAGCGCGACGGCGGAGACGAAGGCGCTCAGCATCCCGACGACGGCGTCGACCGACGTCTCCAGTTCGACGAAGGCGAACCCGGTGACGAGCAGCGACTCACCGATCGCGATGATGATGAAGAGGGACGCCCGCTCGGAGAGGTGCGCACCGGAGAGCTCCCAGCTCTCGACCTCCGAGGTCCGCACACCCGGCAACCTGAACCCGAGGGCCCCACCGCCGTACTCGACGGCGACGGCGCAGATCCAGAACGCCAGTTGCCAGTCGGCCGGCACCAGCGCGCCGGCGATCCAGAAGACCGCCGCGAACGCGGTCCAGACGAGCACCCGCGCGAAGCTCAGGGCCACCTCGCGGTCGTGCCGCCACGTGGCGACGACCATGAACAGCGTCCGGACGAGCTGGAGGACGACGTAGGCGACCGCGAACGCCAACGCCCGGTCGGTGAACGACGCCGACACCGAGACCGCCGCGACGAACGCCAACAGACCGAAGCCGATGAGCGCGAGTCGCACCGCGAGCCGTTCCGGATCGAGCCAGTTCGTCACCCAGCTCGTGGACACCCAGGACCACCAGAGCGCCAGGATGAGGACGATCGACTCGAGCGCGGCGGTGACGCTCTGGTCGTCGGCGATGAGCTTGCTCAGCTGGGTGAGCGCGAAGACGAAGACGAGGTCGAAGAACAACTCGACGAACGTGACGCGTTCGGCGCGTTCACCGGACTCCGGGCGACGGAGATCGGCGACGAGGCCGAATCTGGGGGCGGGCATCTTCGTATCCTGGCAGGCATTCCACGGAGATCCGGGGAGTGACCGACGAGGGATCCCGGTGCCGACGCCTCCCCCTCGGATTCGTCGACACCGGGTCGTGCTCGTCGCGAGCTGCGGGGACAGAGCCCGACGACCACCAGGCGAGCGTAGCAAGAAGTATTCCAGATGCACAAGGTCCAGAAGCATCATCGGAATATCGGCGGTCGCCTGCGGGTTGCGTCCGGAGGCCGCGTCCTTCGCGTGCCGCACCCCCACGAAAGGCATCACCCGCATGGATCTCTTCGCCCCCGTCCGACTCGGCGACCTCGAACTCGCCAACCGCGTCGTCATGGCCCCGCTCACCCGCATGCGGTCCGGAGCCGACGGCGTCCCCGGCGACCTCGTCGCCGAGCACTACAGCCAGCGCGCAGGACTCGGGCTCATCATCACGGAGGGCACCTACCCGAGCGCCGAGTCGCGCTCCTACCCGGGCCAGCCCGGGATCGTCACGCCCGAGCAGGTCGAGGGATGGCGGGGCGTCGCGAAGGCCGTGCACGGTGCGGGCGGGCTCATCGTCATGCAGCTCATGAACGGCGGCCGGGTCTCGCACACCGACATCACGGGCACCGACCGCATCGTCGCGCCGAGCGCGATCGCCATCGCCGGCGAGGTCCGGACGCCCGCGGGTGCCCAGCCGTACCCCGTCCCGCACGCGCTCACCACCGAGGAGCTCGACACGGTCCGCGAGGAGTTCGTCCAGGCGGCTCGCTACGCGATCGAGGCAGGGCTCGACGGCGTCGAGCTCCACGCCGCGAACGGCTACCTGCTGCACCAGTTCCTCTCCCCCGTCTCCAACGTGCGCGACGACCGCGCCGGAGGCAGCCCGGAGGCCCGCGCGTCGTACGTCGCCGAGGTCGTCAGCGCCGTCGCCGAGGCGGTCGGTGCAGCGCGCGTCGGCATCCGCATCTCCCCCATGAACGGTGCGGGCGACACGGCGGAGACCGACGAGGCCGACGTCCGCGCGACCTACGAGGCCCTGCTCGACGCCCTGGCCCCGCTCGGACTCGCCTACGTCAGCATCCTCCACGAGGACCCGGCCGGCGCGCTCGTCCAGGACCTCCGTGGCCACTTCGGCGGCAAGCTCATCGTCAACAGCGGCTTCGGCACCGTCACGACGCGCGACGAGGCGATCGCCCTCGTCGAGCACGCGCACGCCGACGCCGTCGCCGTCGGGCGTCTCGCCATCGCGAACCCCGACCTCGTCGAGCGCTGGGCGGGCGAGCACGAGGAGAACACGCCGAACCCGGCCACCTTCTACGGCCCGGGCGCCGAGGGCTACACGGACTACCCGCGCCTCGCGAGCTGATCACGCTGAGGTGAGGCACCTCGTCGCTCGACGCACTGCGCAGCGACGAGTCGCCTCACCTCAGTCCGCTCGGGGTGCGTGCGACTCGAGGAACTCGTAGACCTCGACGGAGTCGACCCCCGGGAAGGATCCGGTCGGCAGCGCCGCCAGCAGACTCGTCGGCGTCCGCGCCGCCGGCCAGGCCTTCCCCTCCCACCGTTCGGCGAGCGCCGGCGACGCCCGACGACAGCATCGCTCGTCGGGGCAGTTCGAGGTCGACCGATGCGGCGTCTCGCGTCCGCGGAACCACTTCACGTGCGCGAACGGGACGCCGACGCTGACCGAGTACTCGCCCTCCTTGGCCTTCTCGATCCGCGAGGTGCACCAGAAGGTGCCGGTGTCCATGTCGGTGTACTGATACCAGGGACTGAAGCGGTCCTCGACGTCGAAGACGGTCCTGGCCGTCCAGTTGCGGCAGACAAGCGAACCCTCGACGGCTCCGAGGACGTCGGAGGGGAACGTCACCCCGTCGTTCTCGTACGCCTTGATGATCGTCCCCGACTCGTGCACTTTCATGAAGTGCACCGGGAGCCCGAGGTGCCTCGTCGCGAGGTTCGTGAAGCGGTGCGCGGCGGTCTCGTACGACACCGCGAACGCGTCGCGCAGGTCCTCCATCGAGATGCGCCGGAGCTGCTTCGCCTCACCGAGGACGCGCACTGCGTCGCGCTCGGGCAGCAGGATGGCCGCCGTCAGGTAGTTGGTCTCGACACGCTGCCGCAGAAAGTCCGCGTAGTTTCCCGGCTCCTCGTGGCCGCACAGGTGACTGGCGAACGCCTGGAGGATGGGGGAACGCGAGTCACGGGACATCGAGGGTTCGGTCGGCAGGTAGATCCGACCGTTGCGCCGGTCGGTGACCGAACGCGTCGAGTGCGGCAGGTCGCCCACGTAGTGGAGTGAGAACCCGAGGTGCTGTGCCATCTCCGCGACCGTCTGGTGCGAGACCGGCCCTCCGGTGTAGCCGACGGCGTCGAGCAGCCCCTTCGCGACGGCCTCGAGCTCGGGAAAGTGGTTGTCGGCCGCGCGCATGTCAGCCCGGAGGACCGCGTTGGCCCGGCGCGCCTCCTCGGGTGTCGCCGCGCGCTCCCGATGCAGGCGGGCGACCTCGTCGTGCAGCGCCAGCACGGTGCGCAGCGTCTCGTCCGCCGTCCCTTTCGAGACGCGGATGGGCGCGATTCCGAGGGCGGAGAAGACGGGGCCCCGCTGGGCACGCTCGACGGCGATCTCGAGCGCGGCCCGGTCGCTCGGCGGTTCGTCACGGAGCAGGTCGTCGACGGTGGTGCCGAGGGATGCGGCGATGACGCGGAGCATCGACAGGCTCGGCTCCCGATGCCCGTTCTCGATCGCCGACGCCTGCGACGGTGCGCGGTCGATCGCCTGCGCGAGCTCGTCGAGGGTGAGGCCCGCACGGGACCGGGCATCGCGGATCCGGCGACCGAGGACGAGGGCGTCCGCGTGCGGAGCAGGTCCGTCACCAGGGGTGGCGGAGGCGGGTGGAGCAGCGGCGGTGCTGGTCATGGTGATCATGCTCACACGCGCCGGTTGTTCCGGCAAACAGAAGGTCGGCCGTTCTTCTGTCCACGGATGACGTCCGTCGGGGTTACGGCGAGCGCAGGATCGTTCCCACAGCACGACCCGCCCCACCGACCTCGACACCACAGGAGTCATCGTGAGCAACGAAGCCACCCGACCGACCGACCACCGCACGCCCCTCCGCGCCGGCGACCAGACGCAGACGGCCGAGGAACTGCAGCGCGAGTGGGACACCGACCCGCGCTGGGACGGGGTCCGCCGCGACTACACCGCCGAGGACGTCGTCCGCCTGCGCGGCGGTGTCCGGGAGGAACCGACGCTCGCCCGCCGAGGGGCGGAGCGGCTGTGGAACCTCCTCCACACCGAGGAGTGGGTTCCTGCACTCGGCGCACTGACCGGCAACCAGGCCGTGCAGCAGGTCCGGGCGGGCCTGCAGGCGATCTACCTCTCCGGCTGGCAGGTCGCCGCCGACGCGAACCTCTCCGGGCAGACCTACCCCGATCAGAGCCTCTACCCGGCGAACTCGGTTCCGGCGGTCGTCCGGCGGATCAACAACGCGCTGCTCCGGGCCGAGCAGATCGACTTCGCCGAGCGAGCCGTCGGGGAGACGCCGGGACCCGAGGCGATCGACTGGCTCGCGCCGATCGTCGCCGACGCCGAAGCGGGCTTCGGTGGACCGCTCAACGCCTACGAACTCATGGCCGGCATGATCCAGGCCGGCGCCGCGGGCGTCCACTGGGAGGACCAGCTCGCGGCTGAGAAGAAGTGCGGCCACATGGGCGGCAAGGTGCTGGTGCCGACGAGCCAGCACATCCGGACCCTCAATGCGGCCCGGCTGGCGGCGGACGTCGCCGGCGTCCCGACCATCGTCATCGCCCGCACCGATGCGCTGGCCGCCACGCTCCTCACGAGCGACATCGACGAGCGCGATCTGCCGTTCCTGAACGGGAACCGGACCCCGGAGGGCTTCTACGAGGTGGAGAACGGCATCGGTCCGGTGCTCGCGCGCGGCCTCGCCTACGCGGAGTACGCCGACCTGCTCTGGGTCGAGTCGGCCGAGCCCGACCTCGACCTCGCCCGGCGGTTCGCCGAGGCCGTCCGCGAGCGGTTCCCGGGCAAGCTGCTCGCCTACAACTGTTCGCCGTCGTTCAACTGGAAGTCGCACCTCGACGATGCGCAGATCGCATCCTTCCAGCGCGAACTCGCCGCCATGGGATACGCGTTCCAGTTCATCACCCTCGCCGGCTTCCACGCGTTGAACCACTCGATGTTCGCCCTGGCGAGCGACTACCGGGAGCGGGCGATGAGCGCCTACGTCGACCTCCAGGAAGCCGAGTTCGCCGCAGAAGCCAGCGGCTACACCGCCACCAAGCACCAGCGAGAAGTCGGTACCGGCTACTTCGACCTGGTCGCGACCGCCCTCAACCCCGGCAGCGCCACCCTCGCCCTCGCCGGGTCGACCGAGGAACAACAGTTCCACTGATCCACGCGCAGACGCGTTCCCTGCGCCCACACCCAGTTCCTGCACCCGGCCCCTGAGCCTGTCGAAGGGCCATCCGACGCACGACCATCCGAAACGGAGTCACCCCATGAACACCATGCTCGCTTCCCCATCGACACCAACCACCGCGCCGGTGCCCACGCAGCGCACCGGCCCCGCCATCGAGGTCGTCGGCCGTCTCGGTGACCGGTACGAGGAGATCCTCACCCCGGACGCGCTCGCCTTCCTCGCCGAACTGCACCAGCGGTTCGCGGGTGCGCGCCATGACCGCCTCGCCGAGCGCATGCGCCGACGCTTCGAGATCGGGAACGGCCGCGACCCGCGGTTCCGCGACGACACCGCGGCGATCCGGGAGGACCGCTCCTGGCGCGTCGCCGGCGCCGGGCCCGGTCTCGAGGACCGCCGGGTCGAGATCACCGGCCCCACCGATCCGAAGATGACGATCAACGCCCTCAACTCCGGCGCGAACGTCTGGCTCGCCGACCAGGAGGACGCGACGAGCCCGACGTGGGCCAACGTCATCGGTGGTCAGCTCTCACTGCGCGACGCCGTCCGCGGCGAGCTGACGTTCACGAACGAGGCGGGGAAGGTGTACCGCGTCACCGCGACGGAGACGCCGACGATCGTCATGCGACCGCGCGGCTGGCACCTCGTGGAGAAGCACCTGCGGTTCATCGACCGATCCGGGGCGGCGATGGCGGCCTCCGGGAGCCTCGTCGACTACGGCCTCTACATCTTCCACAACGCCCGACCGCTCATCGACGCCGCCCGCGGGCCGTACTTCTACCTCCCGAAGTTGGAGTCGAGCGAGGAGGCGCAGCTCTGGGACGACGTCTTCACGTTCACCGAGGAACGCCTGGGTCTCGACCACGGCACGATCCGCGCCACCGTGCTCATCGAGACGCTCCCGGCGGCGTTCGAGATGGACGAGATCCTGTACGCGCTCCGCGACCACTGCGCCGGTCTCAACGCCGGTCGGTGGGACTACATCTTCTCGATCATCAAGAACTACCGGGGGCGCGGTGCCCGGTTCGTCCTGCCCGATCGCAGCGAGGTGACGATGACGGTGCCGTTCATGCGGGCCTACACCGAGCTCCTCGTGCAGACGTGCCACCGCCGCGGTGCGCACGCGATCGGCGGGATGTCCGCATTCATCCCGAACCGGCGCGATCCGGAGGCGACGGCGCGCGCGATCGAGAAGGTCTCAGCCGACAAGCGCCGCGAGGCGGGCGACGGCTTCGACGGGACCTGGGTGGCGCACCCGGACCTCATCGAGACCGCGAGGGCCGAGTTCGACGCGGTCCTCGGCGATCGTCCGAATCAGCTCGACCGTCTGCGTGAGGACGTGTCGGTCTCCCCTGCGCAGCTCCTCGACGTCCGCATCGGTCGCGCGGTCACGGACGCCGGTCTCCGCGACAACGTGTCGATCGCTGTCCGCTACCTCGACTCCTGGCTGCGCGGCGTCGGTGCCGCGGCCATCGACGGACTCATGGAGGACGCGGCCACGGCGGAGATCAGTCGATCGCAGGTCTGGCAGTGGATCCACCAGGACGTCGCGACCGACGACGGCCGTCCGATCACCCGTGAGCGGGTCGAAGACCTCCTCGACGAGCTCCTCGCCTCGCTCCCCCGCACCGCGGACGACCGCTTCGACGACGCCGCCGAGCTGTTCCGCGAGGTCGCGCTCAGGGACGAGTTCCCGACCTTCCTCACCGTGCCGGCGTACACGCGGTACCTCGTCGACCCCGCATGAGGACCGAGGTGAGGCACCTCGTTCCCCGGTGGACCGGGCGACGAGGTGCCTCACCTCGCTGCACGCGAGGTCGGACACATACTGTCCTCGCGACACCGGGTTGGGTACGCTCGGACTCGTGCCTGAATCGACTCCCACGCCCCGCCTGTCCACGAAGATCTCAGCGATCGCCGAGTCCGCCACGCTGAAGGTGGACGCGAAGGCGAAGGCGCTGCAGGCGCAGGGCCGGCCCGTGATCTCCTATGCGGCAGGCGAGCCCGACTTCCCGACGCCCGAGCACATCGTCGAAGCGGCGCTCGTCGCCGCCCGCGACCCGAAGGCGCACCGGTACACCCCAGCAGCCGGCCTGCCGGACCTCCGCGCGGCCATCGCGGAGAAGACGCTCCGCGACTCCGGCCTCGAGGTCGACCCGAGCCGCGTCATCGTCACCAACGGCGGTAAGCAGTCGGTGTACGAGGCGTTCCAGGTCCTGCTCAACCCGGGCGACGAGGTCATCGTCCCGACGCCGTTCTGGACCACCTACCCCGAGGCCATCGCCCTCGCCGACGGTGTCGCGGTCGACGTCTTCGCCGACGCTTCTCAGAACTACCAGGTCACCGTCGAGCAGCTCGAGGCGGCGCGCACCCCGCGGACCAAGGTCCTCCTCTTCGTCTCGCCCTCGAACCCGACCGGCTCCGTCTACTCCCCCGAGCAGACGAAGGCGATCGGCGAGTGGGCGCTCGAGCACGGCATCTGGGTCATCACCGACGAGATCTACCAGAACCTCACCTACGACGGCGTCCGCGCGACGTCGATCGTCGAAGCGGTACCCGAGCTCGCCGAGCAGACGCTCCTCGTCAACGGCGTCGCCAAGACGTACGCGATGACGGGCTGGCGCGTCGGGTGGACCGTGGGCCCGGCGGACGCGATCAAGGCACTAGGCAACCTCCAGTCGCACCTCTCCGGCAACGTGAACAACATCGCGCAGCGCGCGGCGATCGCGGCCCTCACCGGTCCGCAGGACGCCGCGGAGGCGATGCGTGAGGCGTTCGACCGCCGCCGCAAGCTCATCGTCGGTGAGCTCAACAAGATCGACGGCTTCGAGACCCCGACCCCGCAGGGTGCCTTCTACGTCTACCCCGACGTCACGGCACTGCTCGGCCGGACGTTCGGCGGGGTGACGCCCACGACGTCCCTCGAGCTCGCGGACCTCATGCTCGACCAGGCCGAGGTCGCGGCCGTGCCCGGCGAGGCGTTCGGTCCGTCCGGCTACCTGCGCTTCAGCTACGCGCTCGGCGACGACCAGCTCCTCGAGGGCGTCCAGCGGCTGCAGCGCCTCTTCGCGTCCTGACCTGAGGTCCGCTCGCCCGTCTCCGGGCGAGCGGACCTCGGCAGCGTCAGATCGTGACGCCGACCACCACGGGCTCGGGCTGCAGGAGGACGCCGAATTCGGCGTGGACGCGCGCCTGCACGAATCGCGCGAGTTCGGCGATCTCGGTGGCGGTCGCGCCGCCCCGGTTCGTCAGCGCGAGGGTGTGCTTCGTGGAGACCGCGGCGTGCGATCCGGGGAGCGCGAACCCACGACGGACGCCGGCCCGCTCGATCAGCCAGGCGGCCGAGAGCTTCGCGAGGCGCTCCACGGGAGCCGGTCGGGGTGGGTTGACGACCTCGCCGAGCGGGAAGACGTACTCGGTGTCGTCGTCGGCCGGCGGGTCGACGGGCCACCACGGGGCGTCCCCCGGCAGCGAGCGGGCGACGTGCTCGGACACGATCGGATTCGTGAAGAACGACCCGGCGCTGGCGGTGTCGGGGTCGTCCGGGTCGAGCACCATGCCCTTCGACGCCCGGAGCGCGAGCACGGTCGTGCGCACCTGGGCCAGACGGACCTGCTCGCCGACCTCCACGCCGAGCGCGAAGGCGAGCTGCTGATAGGCGATCGGTGCGGCCAGGCCGTCGGCGCCGACGTCGTCGAGCTCGATGATGATCGCGACGACCACGCCGGAGCGCTCGGGTTCCCCGCCGCCGTGACGCTTCAGGACCGACGTCCGGTACCCGAGCCCGAGTTCGGCGGCCGGGATGCGCTCGAGGGTCTGCGACTCCTCGTCGAGCAGATCGACGGCGACGAGCGACGACACGATCTCCTGTCCGTAAGCCCCGATGTTCTGGACGGGGGCCGCACCGCAGGATCCGGGGATGCCGGAGAGCGCCTCGATGCCCGCGAAGCCGTGCTCCACGGTGAAGGCGACGAGTGCGTCCCAGTCCTCACCGGCCTGCACCCGCAACCGGACGCGACCGGACGGTGCGTCCAGGCGTTCGATGCCGCGGTTGGCCGCCCGGATGACGGTCGCGTCGAGTGGCTCGTCGCCGATCAGCAGGTTGGACCCGCCGCCGAGCAGCAGCCACGGCTGGTCGGTGTTCCAGACGTCGAGCACGGCATCGATCAGCTCGGCCTCGCTCGTGCACTCCACGAGCGCGGCGGCCGGCCCACCGACCCCGAGGGTGGTGAGTTCGCTCAAACGGATGGCGTCGTTCATGGTCCTCCGGGTCAGGCGAAGCTGATGACCAGCTGTGCCTTGCCGAGCACCGTCTGCTCGGCGTAGGTGACGGTGAGGTCGACGCGCGCGGTGCGGGCTTCCTCGTCGACCTTGCCGACCTTGGCGACGATTTGGAGGTCGGCGCCGGTCTCGGGGTCGACGACGACCGGGCGGGTGAACCGCACCTGGTACTCGAGGATCCGACCGGGGTCGCCGATCCAGTCGACCACGGGCTGGGCCGCGATCCCCATCGTCAGCATGCCGTGGGCGAGTACACCCGGCAGCCCGACGGACGCGGCGACGTCGTCGCGGTAGTGGATGGGGTTGAAGTCTCCGGAGGCGCCGGCGTACCGCACGAGGGCGTCGCGCGTCAGGTGGACCGTCCGCTCCGCGACGATGTCGCCGACAGCCGGCATGGTCGGGGTCTGCTGCACGTCGCTCATCCTTCGTCTCCTCGCACCACGAGCGTCGAGGTCGCGGTGACCACCGGCTCGCCGGTGGCATCGGTCATGACCGAGTCGCACGTGACCATCGAGTGGCCGCCCAGGGACTTCACCGCGGTGACGGTGAGCTGCGCGGTGAGCTCGTCGCCGGCGACGATCGGACGGTGGTGCACGAAGCGCTGGTCGCCGTGGACTACCCGGCTGAAGTCGATACCCGCGTCGGGTGCGGCGAGCAGTTGCTGGAGCGTGTGCTCTTGGACGACGACGGCGAAGGTGGGCGGTGCCACGACGTCGGCGTATCCTGCGGCGCGGGCCGCCTCCGGGTCGAGGTTGATCGGGTTCGTCGCGAAGACGGCCCGCGAGAACTCGCGGATCTTCTCGCGTCCGACCAGGTACGGGGCGACGGGCGGGAAGACCCGACCGGCGAGCTCTGGGTTCACTGACACGCCCTCCAGCCTACCCGCTGCCCCGGCCGGGCGGCCGGGCACGGACGGACCGGCGGGGGTCGGTCAGGAGCGCTTGAGCGCCTGGAACACCATGCGGATGGCGATGACTACGAGGAACGCCGCGAAGAGCAGGTTGCCGACGAACGGCGGGACGACCGACGCGACGATGGCGCCGAGGGCCGTGGTCGTACAGGCGGCGACACCGATGATCGCTGCGGCCGTCAGGTCGACGTTGCCTCGCCGGACGTTGCCGATGGTGCCGGAGATCGCGGTCGGCACCATCATGAGCAGCGAGGTGCCCTTGGCGATGAGGTCGCTCGCACCGAACAGCAGGATGAGCATCGGCACGACGACGACCCCGCCGCCGATGCCGAGCAGCCCCGACAGGACGCCGGTCAGGAAGCCGAGCACGATGAGGCCGATGATCGATCCGACGTGCAGATCGATCTCGGCCGTGCGGGACGGGACGATGAGGAACAGGGAGACCACCACGACGAGCAGGAAGCCGATGAAGCCCCACTGGAGCGTCTTCTTGGGGAGCTTGGAGAGGAGGTAGCTGCCGAGTTGCGCGCCGCCGATGGCACCGATCGCCAGGAGGATCGCCGCCACCCAGTCGACGGTCCCGTTCACCGCGTAGGAGACGACGCCGACGAGCGAGGTCGGGACGATCGCGGCCAGGGAGGTCCCCGCGGCGAGCCGCTGGCCGAAGCCGAGCAGGAAGACGACGGCCGGGACGATGAGGATGCCGCCGCCCACCCCGAACAGCCCGGAGAGGAATCCGGCGGTCAGCCCGATGCCGATCAGCCAGGCGACACCGGACGGGGAGCGGACCGGACGGCCGGTCGAGTCGCTCCCGCTCACTGCGCGCTGGAGCCGGACAGCGCCGTCTCGAGCGAAGGCGTCGTGCGAGCGGTACCGGCATCCAGGAGCGACCAACCGGTGTCGGTCGCCTCGATGACCGACACGGAGCAGTTCTCCAGCGGTGGGACCGTCGTACCGGAGAGGTGGCTCAGCGTGAGTCGGATGAGCGTGCCGTGGCTCACGACGAGGACGTTCTGCCCGGGGAAGTCGCGTGCGATGGCGTCGATGCCGCGGAGTCCGCGTTCGATGACCGACTCCTCGGTCTCGAGGTTCGGGTACTGGTGGTCTGGCCAGTTCTCGAGGACCATCTGCGCCGTCGCGCCCTCGGCGTCGCCGTAGTGGCGCTCGACGACGTCGGGGTAGGTGGGGCCGAGCTCGAGACCGAGCGCGTCCGCGATGATCTGCGCGGTCTCGCGTGCGCGCCCCAGCGGGGAGCTGACGACGACGTCCCAGGTGCCGGTGAGCCGAGGGGCGACCGTGGCCGCCTGCTCCCGCCCGGTGTCGTTCAGGGGGATGTCCGTCGTGCCCTGCAGCCGTCGTTCGAAGTTCCAGGCGGTCTGTCCGTGACGGATGAGGGCGATGGTCATGTCTCCAGCCTAACCGGCGTCGGACCGAGCTCCTCCGGTCTCAGGACGACAGGGGGCGCACTACTCGACGTCGGCGTCCTTGGCCCATCGGATCCGGATGGGGCCGCGAACCGTCGCGCGGTCGACCGCCTCGTCGCCCTGCGTGATCCGCACCCGGCCTTCGTCGACCAAGCGCCAGGCGACCCGGCGGGTGTCGTCCATCAGCGCTCGCCAGTCGTCGCCACCGACCGCCCGAGCGACATCGGACGGACAGATGGACGAGGTCGCGGCCCGCTTCCCCAGCAGGTCGAGCATCGTCGATTCCAGGAGGTCGTCGTCCACGGCTGCCGCAGGCTGCGGGTCCGGTGCGGCTTCGTCGGTCATGGTCCCAGTATGCGCGCGCCGCTACGCGAGGTCGGCGTGCTGGGCCAGGTCCGCATGCTGCGCGACAAAGGCCCGGGCGAGGCGCTTCGTGACGCCGAGTTCCGCGACGAGATGCTCGAGGTCCGGTGCCCAACGCGCGATGGCTCGGAACTCGTCGAGGTCGATGAGGTTCGACGCGGCGAAGCGGTCGGCCTGCACCTCGTGCTTCGGTCGGTCGTCCTCGTGACCGAGCACGCAGTGCGCGATGCCGTGGGCGAGGGCGTTCCGCCGGTGGACGGACCGGAGCGACTCCTGGATGACGATCGTGTGCGCGGACGGCAGCCAGCGCTCGTGGGACACCCGCAGGGGCCGGAAGATCACGGCGAGACCGAGCTCCTCCGCGTGCGCATACGGGTCGTAGGCGCGCCCTCGCTCACGGGGCTTCCGGCTCGGGTTGCTCCAGTTCTCCATCGGTGATTGCCGCCCCACGTTCCCCCTCCAACTGCTCCGTCGTCCACGACGCAGCTTCCCTCTGCCGGCGTCTGCGATCCAGCTCGTCATTCGTAGCAGTCGTGTCCGACACCGGAGCCACACGCTCGTCGTCGCTCGCCTGCAGTTCGGCCTCGATCCGGCTCATCCCCCCGACCGCTTGCAGGGCGTCGGCCAGGAGTCGCAGCGGATCAGCACCGGTCGCCGCGCAGAGCGTGACGAAGGTCGGGCCGCTGATCTCGCTGCGACCGGCGAGGACGCGCTGCAGCGTCGTCGGACTCATTCCCGTCGCCTCAGCCAGAGCGCGCTGATTCATGCGTCGCCGCTTGTAGGCGGCCACGAGTTCGTCCGCCAACGCCTGATTGACCATCGCCTCTGCTGCGTTCACGTTCCGATCGTAGCCAGAAAGCCTGTCATGAACGGCAGAAAACCTGCCTCATGCGCTCTATAGTGTCACCTCCGACCTGAATGATGCCAGATGAGACAACTTCTGGGAACCATCCAGGTCTTCTACCACCACCAACGCCCGAGGAGGCACCATGACCGAACACCGGACCGCTCCAGAACCACCGACACCACCGACACCACCGCCCGTCCCGTTTCCAGCACAGCGGATCATCCGCACCGTGATCCAGACGACCGCGGCCGTGATCCTGAGCTCGGTGGCCTGCATCACGACCGCGAGCATCATCGCGCCACAACTCCTGGAGGCGATCCGGGAACTCCTTCCGGACGACGTCTACGCCTGGGCGGCGGCGGCCGTGGCCACGACGGCGGCGATCGCCGCAGCGCTGGCCCGGATCATGGCGATCCCCGGCGTGAACGGGTTCCTGACGAGACTGAGAGCAGGATCCACACCCCGCCATGCTCGACTCGATTCCGACGCCGAATCTGCCTCTGAAGAAAGAATTTCAGGATGAATCGACAGAATAAACTGGACAATACGACGAGATTGTCATAGAGTCTCTCTCGAACACACGTTCGAATGTCGGAGGACACATCCTCCACGAAACAACAGATTGGAGGCAGAGTGGCGCTCAACAACTACGTGCTGAACGGCCCGTCCACGGTGATCGCGGACGACAACCGCGATCCCTACGTGTCCTGGCAGAACCACCTCGACCGGACCGGCCGAGGCGGGGTCGACCTCGTCGCCGCTGTGGGCACCCCGGTGCTCGCACCCACGCCCGGAACCATGAACTGGGTTCCGAACGACGGATCAGCGGGCAACTCGTGCCGCTTCAACCATGACCAGAACCCCGGATGGGCCGATGTGTTCTCGCACCTCGACCGATACGTCGGGAGCAACGGTCAGCACTTCAACCAGGGCGACATCATCGCCTATTCGGGCAACACGGGAGGCGTGCCTCAGCACCTCCACCGTCACCTGCTCGACCCCTCTGGCAGCCGCCAGAACCCGTGGAGCTACTTCGGCTCCGCGAACCCATCAACAAGTACAGGAGAACAACTCGTGAAGATCATCCGTCAGGGACAGTCCGGCTACGTCTGGCAGGGCAAGCAGACCTTCGGCGCCATCGCGCTCGTCGGCCCCGGCTACGTCCGCTACATCGCAGCACCCGTCGTCTACGACGCGCTGGTGCCGACCTACGGGCCGTACGTGAACCTCACGGGCGACCAGTTCTACACCACCATCCGGGAGCTCACGTCGAACCAGGCGTAGCGCACCGGTGACCTCGAGTCACCACTGACCGGCAACGGAGAACGGCCTCCGAGCAGACCGTAACTGCTCGGGGGCCCACCCTCCGCGCCACGAAAGGAGCCACATGGTCCTCCGCTATCAACACCCGTTCCCGCAGATGGATCTGGCCGACGGCTGGGGTTCGATGGCCGGAGGACGATCCCAGCGACACCGCGGGCTGGACTACCAACCGGGCGCCGGGGCTGCGGTCCCCGCGGTCGCAGCCGGCGTCGTCTCCGCCAACCGCTGGAGCGACGCCCTCGGCAACGTCCTCGTCATCGCTCACCCCGACGGCATGTACTCGGGCTACTGCCACCTGGCGGCCGCCTCACCGCACCAGGTCGGCGCGGCGGTCGTCCGCGGTGAACCCGTCGGCGTCGTCGGGAACACCGGGTCCGCTTCCAGCGGAGCCCATCTGCACCTCACCATCACCTTCACCGCGGACGGCACGTGGAACAACGCCGACATCGGGGTCACCACCGATCCGTATCCGTTCATCAACGCTCGCCTGAACGGCGAGGACCCAGGACACCCGCTCAAGGAGTCAGACATGCCCAAGATCATCAGCGTGCCGGCCGGCACCATCGCGCTCGTCACCGAGACGTTCGGAACGATGTACACCTCACCCGGCGGCGCGCAGGGGTTCTCCATCGCCGCCAACACGAAGGCCTACGGTCAGGTCACCGGCCTGACCGAAGACCAGGTGAAGACCCTCGTGGCCGAGGCGAACGCCCGAGGCCAGCGCATCGCCGACCTCGTCGCGGCCGCGCGGTAACGCACACCGGCATGAGGAAGCCCCCGAGCAGACCGTAACTGTTCGGGGGCTTCCTCCATTCTGCACCGTGCACGTCTCGTGCACAGCGCCCAGGCTCCATGCTCAGGCGAACTGTGCGTAGAACGCGTCGGGGTCGTGGGCGAGCGAGGCCTTGACCATGGCGCTCCACTCGTCGACGACGACCTCGGAAGCGCCGGCTGCGACGCCGTCGAGGCTCGCCCGTGCGACGTCCGCGGGGTCGACCATGGGGCCGTCGTAGCCGGCCATGATGTCGGTGTCGGCGGCCCCGAGGTGGAGCCCCTGCACCGTGACACCCTTCGGGGCGAGTTCCAGACGGACCGCGTTCGTCATGTTCCACTCCGCCGCCTTGGCCGCGGCGTATCCGCCGGAGCCGGGGTGGGCGAACCAGCTCAGGGCGGAGAGCACGTTGACGATCGTCCCTCCACCGTTCGCTTCGATCACCGGCGTGAACGCACGCACCATGGCGAGGTTGCCCCAGTAGTGCGTATCCATCTCGCGCCGAGCGTCCGCGAGGTCGCCGGTCAGCATCGAGCCCTGCGTGGCGATCC
Organism: Plantibacter sp. M259; assembly: GCF_006065115.1. NCBI lineage: Bacteria > Bacillati > Actinomycetota > Actinomycetes > Micrococcales > Microbacteriaceae > Plantibacter > Plantibacter sp. M259. The sequence goes on from NZ_CP040750.1 coordinate 1,124,327, forward strand.
CGGCGTTGTTGACGAGCAACGTGACGTCGGTCGCGATCTCGGCCGCCGCAGCGACGGACGCCTGATCGGTGATGTCGAGCTGCAGCACTTCCACGCCCGGGATGTCGACGAGTTCCGGGCGCCGCGCGGTCGCGTACACCTTCGAGGCCCCGCGCTCGAGCAGCTGCACGACGAACCTGCGTCCGATGCCCCGGTTCGAGCCGGTGACGAGTGCGACGGATCCTGCGATGTCCATGATTCCCTTCCGCGTGCGAGGCGATCCCGCAGCAGCCTGGTTAGGCTAAGACCTCACATCAATGTCAGGTGCAAGCCAGGAACGGAAGCTCGATGCGCATCGGAGATCTCGCGGCTCGGACCGGGGTGAGCGTTCGCTCGCTCCGCTACTACGAGGAGCAGGGGCTGCTCACGGCCACCCGCACGACGAGTGGCCAGCGGACCTACGAACGAGCGGCGGTGGAACGCGTCGAGCTCGTGCAGCAGCTGTTCGCGGCCGGCCTGCCGAGCCGCACGATCGTCCAGCTGCTCCCCTGCGTCGATGCCGGTGTCGCGACGCCGGAGTCGCTCGAGCTGCTTCGGACCGAACGCGACCGCATCACCGCGCAGATGGCGGACCTCGAGGCTGCGCGCGCCCGCCTCGAAACGGTCATCGACATCACCCTCCACCCGACGCCGGAGCACTGCCCAGCCCTACGCGAGGACCTTCCGGCCGAGCTGGACGCCGCCTGACGCCGTCCGGCACGGCTCCGCCATGGTCGGCCCATCGCGGCTACCATGACCACGTCGGAGGTCAAGGGCGCAACCGGTCGCTCGCCTTCGCGGCAGCCGAGTCGGGCACACCTGAGCCCGGCTCCCGATCGGGGGATCAACGATGAGCGAACCAACGAAGCAGGGACCAGCGACCGCGACCGAATCGGTCGCCGCCCAGGCGGCGCGCACCCGCCTCGAGGAGCGCATGGCGGGCATCGAGTCGATCCTGATCTCGGTCCCGATGCTGCTGCTCGAGATCGCGCTCATCCTCTCGCTGTTCGTCCCCTACGCGATCCAGACGAAGACGGATGAGGACCCTGAGTCCTTCAATCTGTTCTTCTTCCTCGCGGGCTTCGCGGACCGTGACGACGACGGCGACCCTGATCCCGCATCGATCCTGTTCGCGAGCGCGTTCCTGGTGCTCATCGTCGTGATCATCGGCACGATCTGCACCGCGCCGATGCTCGCGGGCAAGCGCGTCTCGTCCCGGGCCGGGGCGACCGCGGTGACCTTCATCATCGTGCTCATCCTCGGCAACATCGGCGCCTGGATGGTCATGCTGATGGGGGTCTACGCCGACTCGCCCTGGACCATCGGTCCAGCTCTGCCACTGCTCAACCTCGGCACCCTGCTCGCGGCGATGATCGCCTTCATGCCCGGCTACCGTCGCATCTGGGAGCGATGAACGTTCGGGGCCAGAGCGCGATGGGGAGCACTGCCCATCCGACGATCGTTGCGGACTCTCGCCGCGTTGCCATACTGAGTCCGTGAGTGGAACCGACGTTGCGCCGACGGGCGTGCTGCAGGACTATCAGTGGGCCGTCGAGGCCGAGCTGCAGAACACCCCGTTCATCGTCACCAGCCTCCCCGACGGGTTTCAGGTCGGGTACGACCTCGCGGACGCCCGCTGGTGGAACGTCCTCCAGCTGAACGAGGTGTCCGACAGCATCACTTACACCGTGCGGGTCGATGAGCGACGTCGGCGGTTCAGCATCACGGACACGGTCAAGCGGATGAGCTGGTCGGCTGGTGTCTCCGGCTTCGTCCCGCGCCTCTCCTGGTCGTTCCCCTGGCAGTCCGGCCGAGTCCGGTACGGCAGGGTCATCATGCTCGGGACCTCCCCCGGCGGGTTCGAGATCGCGTTCAGCCCCGAGAACGAACGGGCGCGCATCAAGGAGATCGGCGAGGAACTCGGTCTGCGTCCCCGCATGAGCCCCCACATCAGCATCGGGCTCTGGGCGGCGGCCGGTGGCGTCGCGATCGGCCTGATCGTGCCCGCCATCATCATGCTGAGTCTTTCCCTCACTGGGAACCACTGATGCAGGAGCTTCGAATCGGGACGGTGGCGCACTGGTGATGGCACGGAAACGCGCGACGGGCGACACACGGGGCTTCCTGCACAGCAGGGTGTTCCAGACGGTGGCGATCGTCCTGATGCTGTTGGCCGGTCCGGTGGCCGTGGTCGTCGGTTCCTTCATGATGGCTGCCGACAGCGACCTGTTGCAGAACGGGGAGCGGACGAGTGGGACGGTCACCGAGGTGGATGACGGGAGGAAGGCATCGGACCACCGGTTCAGGACCGACTATCTGGCACCCGACGGTTCGCCACAGCGGGTCTGGGCGGACTGGCCCCTCGACGGAAAACCCGCCGTCGGCGACGTCGTCACGGTGATCTACCGAGCGGACGACCCCGGCACGGCGGTGCTCGAGGGCTATGACGGACCGGGGACCTCGGTCGTCGGCATCGGTATCGTGCTGACCGGCGTGAGTCTCCTAATCGGCACCGCCATGCTCGTCGGCGTCCTGCTCCGTGCAGGCCGGGGACCCGACCCCGGCGAGACTTCGAAGGGCTGACGCCACGCTGTTCGCGCATCCCACAGGAGAGCTGCCGATTTAGGCCGCATACAGCTCTTCTGCGCCGGCGTAGGCCGAGGCAGCGAAGTACGGGGTCCGAACAGCGGACGCCATCACGAGGTCGACCGGACGGCCGAACAAGGACTCAAGGTCTTCTCGAAGACCGAAGTACGCGTCGAACGGATCTGTCGACCCCGGTACGAACTCGACGAGCAGGTCGACGTCGCTCCGGCCATCGTCGAACTGATCGGACAGGGTGCAGGCGAAGACGCGCAACCTGGCGACCCCTCGCGCGCGACAGATCACTCCGAGCGCGCTCGCGTCGACCGAGATCCGCGACGTCATGGAGGGAAGTCCACCGATTCCGCACCAGCTAGGGCAGGCAGAAGGACCCGAACTCGTGCTCGTCCCGATCTCGGTGGAGTGGGGGCTCGTGGCCACCGTGCACAATGATGCGTCGACGACGTCGCCATGTCCTCGGCGATCGAGGGTGACCGCGTCGACGTCCCGGCCTGCCCCGATCACGGACGAGCGCATCGAGGCTTCTCCACGTCGGCGCGTCTGATCCCATCATGTGTCGTCTGCTCAACCGTCCACGGGCACGAGGCATGGCTAGGCTTGGTTGATGAGCTCCGATGACGAAGTGATTCAGGCCATTGCCGCTGGTTCCGATGCAGGACTCGTGATGGATTTCGACGGTGTCCTCTCCCTGATCACGGACGAGCCGGCCCTCAGCGAGTTGCTGCCTGGCACGGCGCAGACGCTTGAGCGCCTGGCTGGGAAGCTCTCCACGGTCGCGCTCCTCTCTGGGCGCCCGGTGGGTTTCCTCGCCGACCGCGCCACGATCCCCGGCGTCGACCTCTACGGTTCCTACGGTCTCGAACGTCTCACCGACGGCGGCATCGACGTCGTGCCCGAAGCCCAGGAGTGGACGGCTGCTGTCCAAGCCGCGACACGCGAACTCCACCGAGAACTCGACAGCATCGACGGTGTCGACGTCGAAGAGAAGTCCCTCGCCGTCGCGGTCCACTGGCGCCGTGCACTCGACCGCGCGGCGGCCGAGCAATTGGTGGCGCCGCTCGTCGAGCGCATCATCGACGAGTTCGGGCTCAGGCGGGAACCCGGCAAGTGCGTCGAAGAGCTGCGGATGCCCTTGGATGAGGACAAAGGCACGGCGCTGCACAGGATCATCCGGGCTGATGGCTTGGGTGTTGTCGCATACGCCGGTGACGACCGTGGGGATCTGCCTGCGTTCCGGGTGGCGCTGGCCAGCGGCGGGTACGCACTCGTCGTCGACGGCCCCGACGCTGCGGAGGAGGTCGCTCGGGTGCCCGGAGTCCACTTCTCCGGTCCCGGCGAGTTTCAGCAGTGGCTCCGGCAACTCGACGACGCTCTGGGATGACCGGATCGCTCTGAGAACCAGTAGCCTCGATGAGATCCTCTCCGCGTGGGCGGGCACGCTCAGTGCACGCACGGCAGGGCGGCATGACACCAGGGGGAAACGCATGAATCACTCGTCCGTGCGATTCATCGCTGTCGTGTCTGCAGTCGTCGTCCTCGGCGTGAGCATTGCCGGCTGTACCTCATCGTCGTTGCCTGAGCAGACCGCCACGGCAGGCGGATCCGGCTCGGCAGTCGCGGCAGCTACGACCTGTGGCGCTGTGTCCGTCGTCTTCGCGAACCTCCAGAGCGCAGACTCGGACTTCAGGGCAGGCCGCATCACGGAGGCAGAATGGGTTGCCATGACCAACCTGGCCAAGACGGATCTCGACGGCATACGCAGGTTCCGCGATTGGGGTCTCCAGGACGAGCTCAGTGGACTGACCGACTACATGACGACTCATGAGGCGCTGCCGTCTGGCGCACAGTTCGACTCGACAACCGATGAGTTCGGTGGGCTCCAGAACGACATGCGAGACGCCTGCGAAGCCAACGGCTCGCCGGTCACGACGTTCGCGACCTCGGGCGGTTGAGGGCTCTCACGCCGACGACGATGTGACTCCGACCTTGTGGAGCGTCGTCCTGCCCACCCGTGTTCGGCGCGAACAAAGATGACCTCGATCAACCTGCAGGGCATGTCGCACAACACTCAGACGGTTGTGGGCAGAGGCGTCCGACGAGTTGCGCGGCAGACGGCGCGGATCACCTGCCGCCGAACAGGCATTGCGCTTCCACGGCCCCTGCTGCACGCTGGGGTCATGCGAGCGATGGTGGGAAGCCGGGGCGAGATGGTCGGCGGGCTGCTCGTGGTCGCGGCCTCTGTCGCACTGCTTGTCGCCGCGTTCGCCTACGGCGCAGGAGACGAGCTCGCGTTCTTCGTGCTGATCATCGCCTTCGCCGCGGGGACGACGGGCTTCGGTGTACTCGTCGCGAGCCGCGAGGCCCGCTTCCGGCGCGACAAGCGCTGACGCACGGTCAGATGGCCAGCGGTGAACACTCCCGATGCGGCGAGGAGCGCGTCTCAGGCGATGGTCGTGCCGCTCCAGGATCCCCTGGGCGGCCAGTCCCTGATCAGCCGAGGGTCACCGACGGTCTGACCGAGTACAGCTAGAAGCCGGCGGCGATCAGCTGGGCCGCGGGATTCCAGCCCTCCGGCGGCGGGTCCCGCGGACTGGTGCTCCACCACGGCATCCCCTTGGCGATCCACGCCTCGCGCAACTGCTCGTGGGTGCGGTTCGCGTCGTCGTTGCCGAACTCGGTGCCGCAGCTCGGGCAGATGTCCCAGAAGGCGAGCCCGTCGCGGGAGGGCGGGCTGTCGAGCCCGGGGTAACCGCACACCGGGCAGGTGTAGGTCTCAGCGCTGGCGGGCATTGAAGTACTCCAGGTTGCTGTCATGGCCGGGGGTTGCGGGGCCGACACCTTGGTCGTCACCGAGGACGGTGGAGCGATTGCCACGGTCCAACAGAAAAGCACCGAAGAAATCTCCGGTGCTTCTCTCTTGAACAGCTGATCTGGTAGCAGGAGAGAGATTCGAACTCTCGACCTCACGATTATGAGTCGTGCGCTCTCACCAACTGAGCTACCCTGCCACGTCTCTCCGTATGCCGGCGAGAGCAGTGACGGAGAGAACGAGCCCCGAGCGGGACTTGAACCCGCGACCTCTTCCTTACCAAGGAAGTGCTCTACCACTGAGCTATCGGAGCGCGAACCAGACCGCTCACGCGGAAATGGCACCAGTAGAGACTAGCATCCCGCGAGGGGTGCTTCGTACACCGGATCGGGATCAGTTCGCGGCGAAGGTGTCCGCGGCGTGGACGACCTTCTGCAGGTACGACGCGGCCCCGTTGTACGACCCGATCGCCGCGATCCAATCGGCCTCGATGCGGAGGTCCCGGCCACCGTGGCACAGGTAGTGCGCTGCGGCGAGCGCCGCGTCATCGATCTGCTGCGGGTCCGCGACACCGTCGCCGTTCCCGTCCGCGCCCCACCGCTGCCAGGTGGACGGGATGAACTGCATCGGCCCGACCGCACGATCCCATCTGGCGTCGCCGTCGAAGGCGCCGCGGTCCGTGTCGGTGACGGCGTCGAACTCGGTGCCGGTGAGCGCCGGGCCGACGATGGGTGGAACGGCCCGCCCGGCGTCGTCGAGCGCACCGCCGAAGATGGTGCCGTGGCCTGACTCGACGCTGCCGAGCGCGGCCAGGGTGTTCCAGGCGATCCCGCAGCCCGGTTGGCTCTCGGCGACGGCGAGTGCCGCACCGGCGTAGGCGACCATCGCCCGCTCGGGGATGCCGATGCGGAGCGCCGTGGCCGTCGCCCAGGCACGGTCCACCCGGTCGGTGACGGCCACCGGCGCTGTTCCGGCCGAGCCCGCGGCGGGGATGCCCGGTCCCTCGACGGCGGCATGTGGCGCGGTTCCGAGGGTCGAGTCCCGTGCTTCCGCTCGACTGATGAGCTCCGGTCCCCAGACGACCGCTGCCACGATGACGGCGAGACCGACGATCGCGACCGCCCCGCCGGCGACGAGCCATCCCACACGGATGCCCGCCCGCCGGTTCCGGCGCGTCGGCGCGGCGGGTCGCCGGGAGCGGTTGCGCGCGCTGGTCGGTCGGGATCGCGGCTTCCGCGTCGAGCGGGTGGCGCTGGTCGTGCGTCGTCCGGGCGCAGCGGTCTTGCGTTGTGCGGGCCGGCGGGCTCCACTCCCCTTCGCCGATGTCCCCACTGGTCCACCGTAGCCGGGTGGTGGTACAGGCACGGTTCGCCCACGCGAGCCGGGTCAGCGATGCGCCACGGAGTCAGTGCTCCGGCGCGGCCTTCGCGGCCTGCTTGGCCTGGCGCTTCGCCCGAAGGTCTTTCGCGACGGCGACGCCCTTCTTGGCGGCGGCGTTCGCCTTCGTGCTGGCCTGCTTCGCACCCTCGAACTCCGCGGCGAGGACGGCGAGCCCGCCGACGGCGATCAGTGCGCCCGGCCCGGGGAGCGGGATCAGGGCCACGCCGAGCGCCACGGTGCCACCGCCGACGACTCCGACACCCGCACGGTACACCCGGTTCGCGGTCGGATTCCGACGGATGATGCCACGCGTCGTCCGGGCCGCTGATCCGGCGATGCCTCCCGCCTGCGCGGCGACGCGCTTCGCCGTGCTGCGGGCCGAGCCGTCCGATTCCGTGGTCATGTCCCCACTCTAAGCAAGGCGGGCAGGTCGGTGGCCGGGAATACGGTCCGAATCGACAGCCGCGCGCCAGCCCCGGCGACAGCGCGCTGGCCAGTCCACGAGCGGCGATGGGCCCCGTGAATGGCCTAGGGTAGCGACATGGACTCCGCCCTCCCGACCACGTCGGCGACCGCAGCTCAGCACGCCTCCCCCGCAGGAGGCTCCACCCCGGTTCGGAGTGGTGGCGCTCCGCCGTCATCTACCAGATCTACCCGCGATCCTTCGCGGACGCGAACGGCGACGGCCTCGGCGACCTGCCCGGGATCACCTCCCGCCTCGGCGCCCTGCAGGAGCTCGGCGTCGACGCCATCTGGCTGTCCCCGTTCATGACGAGCCCGCAGAAGGACGCCGGCTACGACGTCGCCGACTACTGCGACGTCGACCCCATCTTCGGCACGCTCGCCGACTTCGACGCGATGACCGCCGCCGCGCACGCCGCCGGCATCCGCGTCATCGTCGACCTCGTCCCCAACCACTCCTCGAGCGCCCACCGCTGGTTCCAGGAAGCCCTGGCGGCCGGGCCCGGCTCGGCGGAGCGCGCCCGGTACATGTTCCGCGACGGCAAGGGCGAGTACGGCGAGATCGCCCCCAACAACTGGGAGTCCGTCTTCGGCGGCCCGGCCTGGACGCGCGTCACCGAGGCCGACGGCACGCCTGGCCAGTGGTACCTGCACATCTTCGACTCCTCGCAGCCCGACTTCGACTGGACGAACCCGTGGGTCCGCGAGCAGTTCCGCGACATCCTCCGGTTCTGGCTCGACCGCGGCGTCGACGGGTTCCGCGTCGACGTGGCGCACGGCATGATCAAGGCCGACGGCCTGCCCGACTACACCCCACCGGCCGAGGGCGGCAGCATGGGTGGCGCCTCGGCGGGCGTCGCACTCGAACCCGGTATCAGCACCGGGCCCGCCTCGTGGCCGGAGACCGCTCCATACTGGGGTCAAGACGGCGTGCACGAGATCTACCGCGACTGGCACGAGCTCCTGGAGACGTACGACGGCGACCGCGTGCTGTGCGCCGAGGCCTGGGTCGACCCTCTCGACAAGATGGCCCTGTGGGTGCGCCCCGACGAGATGCAGCAGGCGTTCAACTTCCCGTACCTCGAGACCCCGTGGAACGCCGCGGACCTCAAGGCGGTCATCGGCGAGTCGCTGAGAGCGTTCGCGCAGGTCGGCGCTCCGAGCACGTGGGTGCTGTCCAACCACGACGTCGTCCGGCACGCGTCCCGCCTCGCGCTCACGGAGGAGAACCCCAGGGCTACGGCGTCGGTCCGAACACCCCCGGCCAGCCGGATCGCGCGCTCGGGCTGCAGCGGGCCAGGGCGGCGACCGCCCTCATGCTGAGCCTGCCCGGTGGGGCGTACCTCTACCAGGGCGAGGAGCTCGGACTTCCCGAGGTCATCGACCTGCCGGACGACGCCCGACAGGATCCGACCTGGTTCCGAACGAACCACGAGCGGTACGGCCGCGACGGCTGCCGTGTGCCGATCCCGTGGGAGGCCGGGCACCCCGCGTACGGCTTCAACACGACCGGTGCGTCCTGGCTGCCGCAGCCCGACGACTGGAACGACTACTCGCGCGACGCACAGGCCGGCATCCCCGGTTCGACCCTGGAGCTGTACCGCACGCTGCTCCGCCTGCGCCGCGAGCACACGCTGGGACTCGGTTCGATCGCCTGGATCGAGGGGGCTCCCGACACCATCCTCGCGCTGACCAACGGCGCGGTCACGGTCGTCGCGAACACCGGTGCCGACGACATCGCCGTCCCCTCGTCGCTCGCGGACTCGTCCGTGCTCGTCGCGAGCGGACCCTTCGACGGCAGCACCATCCACGGCGACACCACGGTCTGGTTCACGACGCCGTCGACCCTGCCCGTCGGCTGAGTCACCCCGCGGGCCGGTGTGCCAGCGCGGTGCGCCGACGTGACCGCGGGCGTTTCGGCGTCGGCGCGTTGCGCTGACGCGAGCGCGCCGGAATCGGCCCCGCCGCGGGGCGTGTGCGTGAGCGCGCCCCTCCGGAGGGGTGCGCTCACGCCGTAGACCCGCGCTCGCGTCAGCGCACCGCGCTGGCCCAAGGGCAGGCAGGTCAGTGGTGGAGGATCGCGACCGCGTGGGGACCGAGCCGGAGTGATCCGTCCGTCGTGACGACCTCACCGAAGCTGTCGAGGAGTTCGCCGACCCGCAGTGCGAGCTCGACCGGCTCCGTCCCGAAGTTCACCGCCAGGGTCGCCGAGCCACGACGCAGGACGAACGAGCCGGTCGCCTCGTCGACGATCGCCGTCGTGTCGGCGAAGGCCGGATCGGTGAACGCCGGGACCGTCCGCCGCAGCTCGATCACCCGTCGGTACCAGGTCAGCAGCGTCGCGTGCCGCCCACGGGATCGCTCCGACCAGTCGAGCACCGACCGACGGTAGGTCTCGGGATCCTGGGGATCCGGCACGTCAGCCTCGTTCCAACCCATCCGGGCGAACTCGGCTATCCGGCCCTTCGCCGTCGCCTCACCGAGCTCGGGCTCCGGGTGCGAGGTGAAGAACTGCCAGGGCGTCGAGGCGGCCCACTCCTCCCCCATGAACAGCATCGGGGTGAACGGCCCGAGCAGCGTGACGGCGGCCGCGATGGCGAGCTGCCCGTCGTCGAGGGTCGCGGCCAGCCGGTCGCCCGTCGCGCGGTTCCCGATCTGGTCGTGGTTCTGGTCGGACACGACGAGCCGCCAGCTCGGCGTCCGTTCGAGGTCGATGCGGCGGCCGTGGTGGCGCTTGCGGAAGCTCGACCAGGTGCCGTTGTGGAAGAACCCCTCCTCCATGACCTTGCCGAGCGCACCGAGCGGCGCGAAGTCGGCGTAGTAGCCGGACACCTCGCCGGTGAGCGCGACATGGAGCGCGTGGTGGAAGTCGTCGCTCCACTGCGCGTCGAGACCGTACCCACCAGCACCGCCGGGCCCCGGGGCGTGATGAGCTTCGGGTCGTTCAGATCCGACTCGGCGATGAGCGTGAACGATCGGTCGAGGTCGGCGCTGAGCGCATCCACCGCGGCGTCGAGTTCTTCGAGGAGGTGGATCGCACGGGTGTCGTGCAGGGCGTGGACCGCGTCGAGGCGCAGGCCGTCCACCCCGTACTCCTCGAACCACAGCAGCGCGCTGTCGATGATGTACCGACGCACCTCGTCGGAGTCCGGCCCGTCGAGGTTGAGGCCGTCGCCCCAGGTGTTGCCGGCGCCGTCCGCGAGGTACGGGCCGAAGCGGGGCAGGACGTTGCCGGAGGGACCGAGGTGGTTGTACACGACGTCCTGGATGACGGCGAGCCCGCGCTCGTGGCAGGCGGCGACGAAGCGACGGTAGCCGTCCGGTCCGCCATAGGCCTCGTGGACCGCCGACCAGAAGACGCCGTCGTAGCCCCAGTTCCAGACACCGTTGAACGCGTTGACCGGCAGGATCTCCACGGCGTCGACACCCAGCTCGACCAGGTCGTCGAGGCGTTCGATCGCTCCGTCGAAGGTGGCCGCCTCGGTGAAGGTGCCGATGTGGAGCTCGTAGAGCACGGCACCGATGAGCGAGCGACCCCGCCAGCCGGTCCCGTCGCACGGCACGGGGTCGGATGCGACGACGCGCGACGGGCCGTGGACGCCCTCCGGCTGCCGACGCGAGCGCGGATCGGCGAACGGACCCTCACCGTCGACGAGGTAGCGGTAGTCGCTGTCGACGACCGCCGCGCGTGGCTCGGCACCGTCGAGCGCGATCCACCACCCCTCGGCGACGTCGCGGTCCATCGGGTGCTGCTCACCGTCCAGGACGAGGTCGACGCGCTGGGCCTCGGGTGCCCAGACACGGAACCCGTCAGCCGGACTCGTGGTGCTGGTCGTCATCGTGCTCACTCCTCGCTCGCGGCCTCGGCCGCATCGTCGGGCCGCGTCAGGACGGCGACGGGATACTGCTCCAGCAGCGCCGCGAGACGGACCTCGCCACCCTGCAACTCACGGCCCGTCAGCACGTCGACGAGCCGGCCTTCCGGCAGGGTGACCGTGGTCGACTTCCAGCCACCGTGCTCCGCGAGCCGGAGCGAGAGCCGGGTCGCGACCGTGATCACGCCACCGCGCGAGAACGCGACGACGTGGTCGGCTGCCGGTCCGTCCGCCCCGATGGGCGTGTACTCGGTGAAGCGCGACGGGTGCTCCCGTCGCAGACGCAGGAGTCGGCTGGTCACGAGGAGCTTCGCCGCGCCGTCGGCGTCGACCGGCGGCAGCCACCCCTCGTCGAGACGGGCGAGCACCGCGCGACGCTCGGCGTAGTCGACCGGACGACGGTTGTCGGGGTCTACCAGCGACCGGTCCCAGAGCTCGCTGCCCTGGTACACGTCCGGCACGCCCGGCATCGTGAGCTGGATCGCCTTGGCGACCAGACTGTTCGACCATCCGGCCGCCTCGACGTCCGCGACGGCGTCGAGCAGCGCGGCGTTCGCACGACGGCTGTCATACAGTCCGTCGACCGCGGCGTGCAGGGCGGCCTCGAACGTCTCGTCCGGTGCGGTCCAGGTGGTCGAGTCGCCGGCCTCGCGGGCGGCCTTCTCGACGTAGGCGTGCAGTCGTTCGCGCTCGATCGGCCACGCACCGACGGCCGCCTGCCAGACCAGCTGCTCGAGCTGCCGGTCGGGGAAGCCGTTCGAGGTGTGGAGGGCGACGGCGTGCTCCGCCCACCGGTCCGCGACCTCGCTCAGGGCGTCGATGCGGGCGCGGACGTCCTCGCTGCGCTTCGTGTCGTGCGTGCTGAGCGTCGTCATCGAGGACGGCCACTCCGCCTGCCGCCGTGCCTGGCGGTGGTGGAACTCGGCGACGCTGATGTCGGTCTCGGCGGGGTCGCCGCCGACCTCGGTCAGCGAGGTGAGCGCCGTGTAGCGGTAGAACGCGGTGTCCTCGACGCCCTTCGCCATCACCATGCCCGAGGTCTGCTGGAACCGCGCGGCGAGCGGATCGGTCGAGCTGCGCAGGCGCGGAGCCAGCGCGGCGAAGGCGTCCGCGAGCTCCGGCCGACGGGTCTCCGCCTCGTCGAGTGCGGCGTCGAGGTACTCGTCGCCGAGCGGCAGGTAGGAACGATAGACGGGGAACGCGGTCAAGATCTCGGCGAGCGCGTCGACGGCGTCCGGCACCTCGGGGACGAGCCTCGCCAGGCGTCGGACCTCGGACCCGAGGATCCCGTCGGCGATGCCCCGCTTCGTGGTGTGCACGAGGTCGTCCCAGGCGTCGCGCGTCAGCTCGACCCCCGCAAGCTGACCGAGCGTCGGCAGGCCGTCCGGGTCGACGAGCACCCGGTCGACGTCGCCCAGGGCGTCGTAGCCGGTGGTGCCGAGCGTGGCCCACTCGGCCGGGAGGTCCTCTTCGCCCTCGAGGATCTTCTCCACCCAGATGGGTGCTCCGCCGATGCGCTCGGACAAGCGGTCGAGGTAGGCACCGGGGTCGAGGAGCCCGTCCGGGTGGTCCACGCGGATCCCGTCGGCGAGGCCGTCGTCGAACCAACGACCGATCTCGACGTGCGAGCCGTCGAAGACCGCCGGTTCCTCGACGCGGATCGCGGCGAGCGTGTTGACGGCGAAGAACCGTCGGTAGTTCAGCTCGCTGTCGGCGCGGCGCCAGTTGACGAGTTCGTAGTGCTGCCGATCGTGCACCTCGCGCGGGCTCGCGTCGTCGTCCGCCGTCCCGGGAGCGATGGGGAGTCGGTGGTCGAAGTACCGCAGTTCGCCGTCCTCGATGCTGAGGTCGTCGAGCGCACTGCGGCCGTCCTCGTCGTCGCCGAGGATCGGCACGCGGATCCGACCGGCGCCGGCCTCCCAGTCGACGTCGAACGCCGCGGCGTGCTCCGCGTCCCGGCCATGCTGGAGCAGGTCCCACCACCAGGCGTTCTCCACCGGTGTCGCGACGCCCATGTGGTTGGGGACGGTGTCGATGAGGACGCCGAGGCCCGCCGCGTGGGCGGCCTCGGCGAGCGCTGTGAGCCCCTCGGCACCGCCGCGTTCCGGGTCGACCACGGTGTGGTCGACGACGTCGTAGCCGTGGGTGGATCCAGGTTCCGCGCGGAGGATCGGCGACAGGTAGACCCAGTCGGCGCCGAGGGCCTGGAGGTAGTCGACGAGCGCCGCGGCGTCCTGCAGCCGGAAGTCGGCGGTCAGCTGGAGGCGGTAGGTCGAGACGGGCACGGCGGAACGCTGTGGCCCGCCGCCGGACACGTCGGTCATGATGCGACCCCCGATCGCAGGAGGGTGAAGGAGGTCCCCTGCACGATCACCGTCGTCGACCCCTCGGCGAGCATCTGCTCCGGGTCACTCGACTCGACGAGCGTCCATGGCAGGCCGGGAGCCTTCGGCAGGCTGAACTCCACGCCGTTCTCGGCCGCGTTCAGCAGCAGGGCGAACGAGGCCGATCCGGCGTGACGGAACACGAAGGTGATCGACCGGGCGTCGGGGTTGTCCCAGTCCTCGTCGGCGAAGGGTTCGTCGTCGGACCGGGTGATGAAGACCCGGTCGTCGGCCTTGGAGCCCGGACCCTGGCGGAACCAGTCGGGTCGCAGCGCCGGCTCGGCGAGGCGCAGGGCGATCAGGCGCTTCGTGAAGCCGAGGAGGTCGTGGTCGGCCTTGTCCCAGTCGAACCACGACACCTCGTTGTCCTGGCAGTAGGCGTTGTTGTTGCCTCCCTGGGTGCGGGCGATCTCGTCGCCGCCGAGGAGCATCGGGACACCGGCCGACAGCAGCACGGTCGCGAGGAAGTTGCGACGCTGGCGATCGCGGCGCGCGTTCACGGCGGGGTCGTCCGTCGGGCCCTCCGCACCGTTGTTGCTGGAGCGGTTGTCGCTCTCGCCGTCGTTGTTGTCCTCACCGTTGGCGGCGTTGTGCTTCATCGAGTACGCCGTGAGGTCGGCCAGGGTGAAGCCGTCGTGCGCGGTGACGAAGTTGACGCTGGACAGCGGCGAGCGCCGGGACGCCTCGTAGACGTCCGGGCTGCCGAGGACGCGCTGCGACATGGTGCCGAGGACGCTGTCGGCGCCGTTCCAGAAGTCGCGGACGTCGTCGCGGAACTTCCCGTTCCACTCGGACCAGCTCGCGGGGAAGCCGCCGACCTGGTAGCCGGCGGTGTCCCACGGCTCGGCGATCATCTTGATGGGTGCGAGGACCGGGTCCTGCTCGATGAGCGACAGGAACGCGCTGTGGATCTCGGCGGAGCCGTCCTGGCGGGTGAGCGTCGTCGCGAGGTCGAAGCGGAAGCCGTCGACGTGCATCTCGGTCACCCAGTAGCGCAGGGAGTCCATGATGAGCCCGAGCGCCGCGGGGTGGCCGACGTTGACGCTGTTGCCCGTGCCCGTGGTGTCGAAGTAGTGCTCGCGGTCCTCGTCGACGAGACGGTAGTAGGCCGCGTTGTCGATGCCCTTGAAGGACAGGGTCGGGCCCATGTGGTTGCCCTCGGCCGTGTGGTTGTAGACGACGTCGAGGATGACCTCGAGGCCGGCCGCGTGCATCGCCTTGACCATGGCCTTGAACTCGTCGACCTGCCCACCGGTGTCGCCGGCGGCCGCGTACTCGCCGTGCGGGGCGAAGAAGCCGATGGAGTTATAGCCCCAGTAGTTGCGGAGGCCCTTCTCCTCGAGGTGGCTGTCCTGCACGAACTGGTGGACGGGGAGGAGCTCGACCGCGGTCACACCGAGGTCGGTGAGGTAGCGGATGGCAGCCGGGTGGGCGAGGCCGGCGTAGGTGCCGCGGATCTCCTCGGGCACCTCGGCGAGCTGCTTGGTGAAGCCCTTCACGTGGACCTCGTACACGATCGTCTCGGCGAGCGGGATGCGCGGAGCGACGTCCTGGCCGTCGGCGTCCCAGTCGAACGAGGACGGGTCGGTGACCACGCCGAGCGCGACGTGCCCTGCGGAGTCGGTGTCGTCCATCGTCTCCGGCGCGTCGAGGCGGTGGCTGAACTGCGCCTGGCCGAGGTCGTAGCGCCCCGTGACCGCCGTCGCGTGCGGGTCGAGCAGCACCTTGGCCGGGTTGTGGCGGAGACCGTTCGCCGGGTCCCAGGGGCCGTCGACACGGATGCCGTACCGCGTCCCGGGGACGAGGCCCTCCACCAGTCCGTGGAACACGTGTCCGGTGCGCTGTTCGAGGCGCGTCTGCTGCTCCTCACCGCCCTCGGGGAAGATGCACACGGTGACGGCGTCGGCGGTCTCCGAGTAGATGGCGACGTTCGCACCATCGCCCCGAAGGGTGACGCCGAGCGGATAGGGGGTCGAGAGCGTCATGGCGCCCTTTCACTCGAAGGGATCGATCGTTGATGAGACGGTACACCGACCGGATGACTTCCCCGGATCCGGACGAAACGTGGTAAGGGGCCGATCAGAACGCGAAGATGCCGATCGCCACACCGATGGCGAGCCCCGCAGCGGCCGTCGCGGCGGCGAGGAGCAGTGCGATCCGCGGGTCGACGCCCTGGTCGACGACGAGACCGAGCCGTGCACGCACCCGACGGACCCGGCGCACGCGCGACTCCGACCAGATCTCGCGCAGGCTGGCCGCGACCTCATGCGCTGCGGGTCGGTCCTCCGGCTTGCGGGCGGTCATCGACCGCAGCAGCGGGTGCCAGGCGGCGGGGAGTTCGGCCGGGATCACCGGGTCGCGGTGCAGGCGTGCGATGGCGGCCTCGACGAGACCTCCGTCGAACTCCCGACGGCCGGTGACGGCCTCGAGCAGGACGAGGCCGAGCGAGTAGATGTCCGTCTCGGTGCCGACGGTGTCGCCGAGCGCCTGCTCGGGCGAGAGGTAGGACGCTGTGCCGGAGATGGCCTCGGTGTTCGTGAGGCGCGACCCGCCCACGAAGTGCGCGATCCCGAAGTCGGACAGCTTCACGAGGTTCGCGTGCCCGAACGCGGCGATGTCGCTGAAGAGCATGTTGTCGGGCTTGATGTCGCGGTGCACGATCGACCGGGTGTGGATGAAGGACAGCGCGTCGGCGACCTGCGCACCGAGGGCGGCGGCGTCGCGCGGGAGCATCGGGCCGGCCTGCAGCTTGTCGGTGAGCGTGGCACCCGGGATGTACTCCATGACGAGGAACCGGTGCTCGACGCCGCGGTGGACGACGGAGCCGGAGTCGTAGAGCTCGACGAGGCCGGGGTGGCGGAGTTCGCCCAGCAGGCGGATCTCCCGCTCCTGGCGCAGCCGGTCGTTCGCGGTCGCGGCCTCGTCGCGGAAGAGCTTCACAGCGACGGGACGGGAGAGCAGTTCGTCGCGTGCCCGGTAGACGTTGGCGGACCCGCCGGAGCCGAGCTGCTCGCCGATGCTGTAGCGCCCGTTCGACAGGCTGACGCCGGTGACGACGGTCTCGGTGTGCTCGGTGAACATCGCCGCTGGATCGGTGATCGATCCGGCGTGTGCCGGCGGTCGGTGCAGGGAGTCGCTCACGGCCGCCCCCTTCACGGTGCAGTCGATGTTGGCCGCGCCACCGTGTTCTCGGCAGGCTGTTCCAGCAACCACGTTACAAGGCGTTCGTCGTTCAGCCGGATTCGTGTCGGAGTGTTGAGAACGGCTAGCGCACCTGGTAGGCGTCTGCAAGACCACGATGCTCCCTTGCGGGCCCCGAACCGCGACGAGGACCATGGAGGGGGCCGGGGAACCCGGGCCGAGTCGTCTGCTGCGAGGAGCACCCATGTCCACTGTCGCTGAAACCGTCGTCGCAACCCTCCAGGCCAGCGGTGTGCAACGCGTCTACGGCCTCCCCGGTGACTCCCTGAACGGCTTCACCGACGCCCTCCGCTCCTCCGGCGGCATCGACTGGGTGCACGTGCGCCACGAGGAGGCGGCCGCCTTCGCCGCAGCGGCCGAGGCGGAGCTGACCGGCGAGCTGGCGGTCGTCGCGGCGAGCTGCGGCCCCGGCAACCTCCACCTCATCAACGGACTCTTCGACGCGAACCGCTCGCGGGTCCCGGTGCTCGCGATCGCCGCGCACATCCCGAGTTCGGAGATCGGCAGCACCTACTTCCAGGAGACCCACCCCCAGGAACTGTTCCGTGAGTGCAGCGTGTACGTCGAGCTCGTGTCCGTCCCGGAGCAGCTGCCGCGGGTGCTCGAGATCGCGATGCGCACCGCCGTCGAGCGCCGCGGCGTGGCCGTCGTCGTCGTGCCGGGCGACGTCATGCTCCAGCGGGCCGTGAGCGAGCACGTCTCCGCCATCCGTGCCACACAGCCTCGGATCCTGCCGTCGGAGCACGAGCTCGACGAGGCCGCACGCATCCTCAACGCCGGCAAGCGCGTCACGATCCTGGCCGGTGCGGGCGTCGCGGGCGCTCACGCACAGCTCATCGACACGGCCGACGCACTCGCCGCGCCGATCGTGCACGCCCTCCGGGGCAAGGAGCACGTGGAATACGACAATCCCTTCGACGTCGGCATGACCGGCCTCCTCGGATTCGCCAGCGGATACCACGCGATGCTGTCGTGCGACGTCCTCCTCATGCTCGGCACCGACTTCCCCTACCCGCAGTTCTTCCCCGAGGACGCGACCGTCATCCAGGTCGACATCCGCGGTGAGCAGATCGGGCGCCGACACCCGGTGGACCTCCCACTCGTCGGCACCGTCCGCGACACCCTCGACGCGCTGCTGCCGAAGCTTGAGCGCAAGACCCACCGCAAGCACCTCGAGGAGTCGCTCAAGCACTACCGCAGCTCGCGGAAGGGCCTCGACGATCTGGCCACGGCCGACCACGACGGCCAGGCGATCCACCCGCAGTACCTCGCGAAGGTCGTCGACGAGCTGGCGACGGACGACGCCGTGTTCATCCCCGACGTCGGCTCCCCCGTCGTCTGGGCGTCGCGCTACCTCACCATGAACGGCCGGCGTCGGCTCATCGGATCGTTCAGCCACGGCAGCATGGCGAACGCCGTCTCGCACGGGCTCGGCGCGCAAGCCTCGCACCCGGGTCGTCAGGTCGTCGCGCTCGCGGGCGACGGTGGACTCACCATGCTGCTCGGCGAGCTCATCTCGCTCACGCAGAACAAGCTGCCCGTGAAGATCATCGTGATCAACAACTCCTCGCTCAACTTCGTCGAGCTGGAGATGAAGGCGGCCGGGTTCGTCAACTACGGCACCGACCTCGAGAACCCCGACTTCGCCCGCGTGGCCGAGGGCATGGGCATCCACGGCGAACGCGTCGAGCGGGCGAGCGAGCTGCAGGGCGCCATCCGTCGGGCCTTCGACCACGACGGTCCGGCGCTCGTCGACGTCGTGACCGCCAGGCAGGAGCTGTCGATCCCGCCGACGATCACCGCCGAGCAGATGAAGGGGTTCACCCTGTACGCGCTCCGGACGGTCATGTCGGGCCGCGGCGACCAACTGCTCGACCTCGCGAACACGAACCTGCTGCGCCGCATCCTGCCCGGTCACTGAGCGACGACCGGATTCTCCCGCGGTATCCAGAGACCGCCGGGTAGACTCGTCTACCGTGTCCAGACTTCTCGTTACCGGCGGCGCCGGATTCATCGGCTCGAACTTCGTCCACTACGTCCTGAACAACACCGATCACTCGGTGACCGTCCTCGACAAGATGACCTATGCGGGCAACCGCGCCTCACTCGACGGCCTCCCGGCCGATCGTTTCGAGCTGGTCGTGGGCGACATCCAGGACGCGGCGCTCGTCGACGAGCTCTTCGCCCGTCACGACGCCGTCGTGCACTACGCGGCGGAGTCGCACAACGACAACTCCCTGCACGACCCGCGCCCGTTCCTCGACACGAACATCATCGGCACGTACACGCTGCTCGAGGCCGCTCGCAAGCACGGCACGCGCTTCCACCACATCTCGACGGACGAGGTCTACGGCGACCTCGAGCTCGACGACCCGGAGCGTTTCACCGAGCAGACGCCGTACAACCCCTCGAGCCCGTACTCCTCGACGAAGGCCGGCAGCGACCTCCTCGTCCGCGCATGGGTGCGTTCCTTCGGCGTCAAGGCGACGATCTCGAACTGCTCCAACAACTACGGTCCGTACCAGCACGTCGAGAAGTTCATCCCGCGCCAGATCACGAACGTGCTCGGCGGTGAGCGCCCGAAGCTGTACGGCACGGGTGAGAACGTCCGCGACTGGATCCACGCGAACGACCACTCGTCCGCCGTCCTCACGATCCTCGACAAGGGGGTCATCGGCGAGACGTACCTCATCGGTGCCGACGGCGAGAAGAACAACAAGGATGTCGTCGAGCTCATCCTCACCCAGCTCGGTCAGCCGGCAGACGCCTACGACCACGTGAACGACCGTCCCGGCCACGACCTCCGCTACGCGATCGACTCGTCGAAGCTGCGCACGGAGCTCGGCTGGACCCCTGCGTTCAGCGACTTCGAGGCCGGCCTCGCCGACACGATCGCCTGGTACCGCGACAACGAGTCGTGGTGGAAGCCGCAGAAGGCCGCCACCGAGGCGAAGTACCAGGAGCAGGGTCAGTAACCCTCCGACATCATGACGAAGGCCCGTCCGGCATCAGCCGGGCGGGCCTTCGTCGTTCCCTGCCCCGGCCCCTGAGCTCCACCACCAGCCTCTGAAACTCCCACCACCAGCCCCTGAAACTCCCACCACCGGACTCTGAAACTCCCACCACCGGTCTCTGAGCTCCCACCACCTGTCCCTGAGCCTGTCGAAGGGCGGCGTACCTCGTGGGCACTTCGACAAGCTCAGTGGCCGAAGGAAGTACGCCGCACCACGAGAACCCCATCCGCAGTCTCGGACACCCACCCCGGTCCCTGAGCCTGTCGAAGGGCACCCACCCTCGGGGTGGAACACGAATGCCCCGCCCGGAATCGGGCGAGGCAGTCGAAGCGTTCGGGTTGCGCGGCGTCAGTCGACGTTCGCGTAGAGCCACTCGAGCGGGTCGACCCAGGTGACACCGTCGAGTCGGATCTCGAAGTGGAGGTGCGGGCCCGTGGACATGCCCGTGCTGCCGGTGAGGCCGAGGATCGTGCCGACCTTGATCGCCTGCCCCTCGACGACGCGGACCGAGCCGTGCTGCATGTGCGCGTAGACGCTCGAGACGAGGCGGCCGTTGATCGTGTGGTCGACGATGACGTTGACGCCGAGCGAGCCTTCGCCGTCTTCGACGTGGCGGACGACGCCGTCGGCGATGACCTGGATGGGCGCGCCGTTACCGGGGTTGAAGTCCTGGCCGTGGTGGTCGCTGGAACAACCGGCGCAGTCGCGGGCACCGAAGCGGTCACCGATGGTGACACCGACCGCGAACGGCCACTGGATGGTCCCGTTCGGGTTGTTCGTGAAGGTGTTCGCGGGGCGGATGCCCATCGCGGCGGCGGCTTCCTCGACGGTGCTCGTCGTGTAGTCGTCGCGGGTGAAGGTCAGCTCTGCCGAACCCTCGCTGTCGAGCGACTGCGACGCCTGGTTGCTCAGCCCGTTGCCGTCGCCGAGCTCGGCCTGCGAGGCCTCGGCCACCGACGTCGCGACGTCTTCAGCGGTGAGCAGCGCGTTGGCGGGCACCGAGGTGGCCACGGCCATGAGGGCGACGAAGCCCATCGCGGCGCCCGCGAAGATCTTCGTGGTGATGCGGCGCTTGCGGGCGATGGTCGTCGGGCGGGGCGACGCCGGTGCGGCGGCCGGGCGCGACGAGGAGCGGGGCTTCGAGGCCGGCTTCGGTGCAGCGGCGTGGCGCGCACGGGGCGCGTCGACCGTGGACGCGTCGACCGTCACGGTGATGGATTCGGTGGCCGGAGTGGACTCTGAAGCCACGGCCGGTTCGGTGATGAGGGGCTCTGCCTCGATCGGCGCGATGTCGGCGACGTCGGTGGTGTGCACGGCGTCGATCGCCTCTGCGATCATCTGGTCGACCGGGTCGACGGCCGCGGCCGTCTCCTCCTGGTCGGCGCTGGCCTCGTGTGCCGGCTCCTGCAGCACGGACTCCTGGTGCTCCAGGGCAGCCGCCGCCTGACGCTCACGTTCGCGGAGTTCACGGCGGCTGAGCGGCGGCGTCTGCAGGGATGCAGCGCTGTTCTCGACAGACGTGTTCTGCGGGTCCTGAGGGTCGGGAAGCACAGGGGTGTCCTCAGGGCTGGCATGGCGTGACAAGGGGGCGGGGGCCTTTCAATGGGGCTGGCAGGAAGATCTCGACGTCCGTCCGCGCGGGGGAACGCGAAGGTAACGAATGCATAAATGCTAGCAACGGGAGGCTGAAAAAGCCATGGCAGTGCTCGGTTTTACTCGATAAAGCCCTGGTCAGAGACTATATGAGAGTTCTCTTATGAACGAGTCGCCACCGGAGCGCTACCGCGAGCGGCTGCAGCGCGCATGGAGTGTCACCCGATCGGCGTCGCGAAGCCCTGCTCGAC
Organism: Plantibacter sp. M259; assembly: GCF_006065115.1. NCBI lineage: Bacteria > Bacillati > Actinomycetota > Actinomycetes > Micrococcales > Microbacteriaceae > Plantibacter > Plantibacter sp. M259. Next base: position 1,145,918 of record NZ_CP040750.1, read on the forward strand.
GAGGAGCCGTTCGAGGACCGCGAGCAGCGGCGCATCGGCGGCCATGATGAGCTGCGTGGTGGCCGGAGCACCGTCGAAGCCGGCGACCGTCGCGCCCGCCTCGGCGGCGATGAGCGCGCCCGCGACCTGGTCCCACGGCTTCAGGCCGCTCTCGTAGTAGGCATCGAGACGGCCGGACGCGACGCTGCAGAGGTCGAGTGCGGCGGAGCCGATCCGACGGACGTCGCGGAAGGTCCCGAGGAGGGCGCCGAGCACGGCCGCCTGCTCCATGCGCCGCGAGGCGGTGTACGAGAAGCCGGTGCCGAGCAGCGCCACGTTCGGGGCGACGCCTCGGTTGACCTCGAGAGCGCGGCCGTTCAGTCGCGCTCCACCACCGCGGGAGGCTGAGTAGCGCTCCCCCAGGACCGGGTTCACCACGGCTCCGGCAAGGGCGGTCCAGGTGGCCGGGTCCGGTTCGCCTTCGACGACGCCGATGCTGACGGCGTACGCGGGGATGTCGTAGAGGTAGTTGACGGTGCCGTCGATGGGGTCGACGACCCAGGTCAGGCCGGAGGTCCCCGTCGCACCGCCCTCCGCGCCGGTCTCCTCGCCGAGGAATCCGTCGTCCGGTCGTGCTGCCAGGAGGCGCTCGCGGATGAACTGCTCGGACTCGCGGTCGGCTCGGGTCACGACATCCTCGACCGACGACTTGCTCGCGGCGATCTCGACGCCCTCCCGGCGTCGGCGCAGGATCAGTTCACCGGCCTCTGCGGCGATGTCGGTGGCGATCTGGAGGAGTTCTTCGTGTCCGGTCACCCCACCACCCTATGGCGGCCCCTGCCGCCCTTCGACATGTCGACAGGCTCCGTGCGCCGCAGCTCCGGGACCGGCGTCTCCGGGCACCCCTCTCCCGGTCACTGAGCTTGTCGAAGTGCCCACGAGGATGCCTCATCGTTCCGGGCGCACCCCTGCCGCTCACTGAGCCTGTCGAAGTGCCCACGAGAAACCCTTCGACACTTTGACAGGCTCAGTGCGCCGCAGCTCAGGGACCGAAGCGAACCCGGGCGCACCTCCTCCGCAGACCGAGGCGGCGCAACCCGAGCGCCCTTCGACAGGCTCAGGGACCGGCGCCTCACGGGCACACCCCTCCCGCTCTCTGAGCCTGTCGAAGTGCCCACGAGCACGCCCCATCGCTCCAGGCACACCCCTCCCGGCCACTGAGCCTGTCGAAGTGCCCACGAGGAACCCTTCGACAGGCTCAGGGACCGGTGGAGGTCAGAACGGTGCGGGATCAGGTTCCGTCCGATGATGTTTCCCGTCGGGTGTCGTCCACTCGAGGACCCCGCCGGGACCGTGGTCGAGGTTCCACCCGGGGAGGTGCTTCATCCGGTGGTGATGTCGACAGAGGCAGGCGAGGTTCCCGACATCCGTGGTCCCGCCGTCTTCCCACGCGACCGAGTGATCGAGGTCACAAGCCCTGGCGCGTAGCCCGCAGCCTGGTGCCCGGCAGGTGCCGTCCCGGAGGCGGACCGCGCGTTGCAGGTCGGCCGGGACTCGGTATTGATTCCGCCCGACGGAGAGGACCGCGCCGGTTTCCGGCTGGACGAGGATCCGGGTGAAGCTGGGCGCGTTCACCGCTATCCGTGCCGCGGTCTCCGGGTCGATCGGACCGTAGCCGTCGAGGGTGGCCGGGGCGTCGCTGACACCGGCCATGCTGAGTGCCGGGACGGTGATCTGCACGGTTGGCTTGATGTGCTCCTGCACCTCGATCGGGTGCGGGAGGACCAGGCTCGACATGACGTCGTCGGGCGTGACGCCGGTGAGTGCGAGGGCTGCCAGGGCGTCGGCCTGCAGTTGGGCGCACGTGCGAGTGTCACCCGCAGCGCGCGACTCAGCCGCTGCTGCTTCGACGCGCTCGACGAGCCCCTGGGCGATCGGTGCTGTGGTGAAGAGGTGCACCCACGCCATGCCGTCTGCCGCAGGCTCGAACTCCACCCGGCGGTCCGCTTCTGAGCGGACCGCTCGGGCGGTGATCGATTCGGGGTGGAGGCGCTCGCGCAGGACGCGGGCGCGTTGCCGGAGGTACGAGGCGGTCGCGATCTCTGCGACCGGCAGCACCTGTTCGAGGAACGCCGCCCGGCCCGTGGTTGGGACGTCGCTGAGCTGGTCGGTGATCACCTGTGCATGCCGCGCCGAGATGCGGCCGGCCTCGAGTGATTCGAGCACGGCTGGTGCGTCGTTGACGAGGCGTTCGGCGTCGTTGGTCGCGCGCTGGATCGTTCGTTCCGGTGTCCGGGTCGCCATCGCGAGCGCTGCGCAGGTGGAACGGCGCGAGAGCGCCAGACGCTCGGCCGGCGGGAACACGGCCGGAACGACCGAGTCGGCGAGCGCGTCGGCGTAGGCGGCGGAACGGGCCAGGAGGCGCGCCTTGCGCGCGTCGAGGACGGCCTGTTGCCGGTGGAGCTCTGCCCACTCGTCCGAGAACTCCACCAGGCGCGCGGCGTACTCGTCGCCGACGCGGATCGCGGTGAGGGTGGTCTCGGTCATGGGACCAGTCCACCATGGACCACTGACATTCCAGATGCCGAGTTGTGCCGGTTGTGGAAGTTGCTCGTGTGCCCTTCGACAAGCTCAGGGACCGATGAAGGTCGGCCGGATTGGCGGGTTCTCCGCGTGCCCTTCGACAAGCTCAGGGACCGGAGAGGGTTGCTCAGGGACCGGAGAGGGTTGCTGAGAGACCGAAGGAGGCATCCCGGGTTCGGGGGGGGTTCTCCGTTCGCACGTCGACACGTCGACAGGCGCAGTGCGGGGCAGCTCAGGGACCGGCCGGGGTTCCCGCCCGACTCTCGCCGGCACGACGAAAAATCGCCCCATCCTGAGGATGAGGCGATTTGTCCGTGGCGAGTGAGGGATTCGAACCCCCGAAGGCTGAGCCGTCTGATTTACAGTCAGATCCCTTTGGCCGCTAGGGTAACTCGCCAAGCGCGCCCGACCGACTTTCGAACAGCCAACCGAAAGCGCTTGACCAATATAGCCGTCAGACCGCCGGACGCGAAATCAGCATCGGCATCCGTCACCGGGCCGCTCAGCGCTTGTCGGATGGCACGGCTTCGGCGTACTCGTTCGCCGCGGCGGCGACCCGCCGAAGGTACTCGGGTGATGTGTTGTACGCCCGGATCCCGGTCAGCCAACCATCCTCCGTCCGCATGTCGTAGTCGCTCGCCCGGCAGAGGTAGTTCGCGGCCGCCATGGCCGCGTCGTCGAGGTTCTGCGGGTCGAGCACGCCGTCACCACTCGCGTCGGTCCCCCAGTTCTCCCACGACTGCGGGATGAACTGGAACGGCCCGACGGCTCGGTCGTGGACGGGGTCGCCGTCGATGACCCCCTGGTCGGTGTCGGTGATCTCCTCGGTCTCGCCACCCGTGAGCGGCACACCGAAGATCGGCGGCGTCACGACACCGTCCTCGCCGAGCTTCGAGCCGTCGTGGCGACCGTGGTCGCTCTCGGCGAACCCGACGGCCGCGATCGTCGTCCAGCCGATGCCGCACTCCGGCGTCAGCTCGGCCTTGCGGATGGCGGCACCGGCATAGGACCGCAGGGCGCGCTCGGGGATGCCACTCGCCTCGGCGACCTCGGTGATCCACTGGGGATCGGCGAGGTCGACGTTCGCGACACCGCCGTCAGGGGCGTCGCTCTTCGGCGGGAGCTCGACGGGAACCGCATACGGGACGGGGTCCGGCTCGGGAGCGCATCCGCTCAACACGAGCACACCGATCACCAGGGTCGCTCCGGCGAGCGCCCCTCGTCGTCCGACGATGGTCCGCTGGTCCTGCTTCACCGGGCTGCGCATCGCATCCACCCAACCACACCTGCCTGAGCGACACCGGCGCTACCATGGTCCACATGGCAGATTCATCGTTTGACGTCGTGAGCAAGGTCGACAAGATGGAGGCGGACAACGCCCTCAACCAGGCGCACAAGGAGGTCGAGCAGCGGTACGACTTCAAGAACGTCGGTGCCTCGATCGCCTGGAGCGGCGAGAAGATCCTCATGAAGGCGAACACCGAGGAGCGCGTGAAGGCGATCCTCGACGTCTTCGAGTCGAAGCTCATCAAGCGCGGCATCTCGCTGAAGAGCCTCGAGGTCGGCGACCCGTTCGCGAGCGGCAAGGAGTACCGGATCGAGGCGACCCTCAAGGAGGGCATCAGCCAGGAGATCGCGAAGAAGGCCAACAAGCTCATCCGCGATGAGGGCCCGAAGTCGGTCAAGTCGCAGATCCAGGGCGACGAGCTCCGCGTCTCCTCGAAGAGCCGTGACGACCTCCAGGCCACCATGGCGCTGCTCAAGGGTGCCGACCTCGACATCGACCTCCAGTTCGTCAACTACCGCTAGCAGACCGGGCGCGGTCGATCGCGTCATGATCCACGCCTGACCCACTCTCTTCATCGGAGCACCCGATTCAGCGTGCTCCCGTTCGGCAGACCGCCGGATGAACTGCATCCTGCGCGAGCGGGATCGATGGTTGGAGTGGAGCTGTGGATCACCCGACACCCACGGACGGGTCGCATCTCGAACTCTTCCGGACCTCGCGCGCCGGCCAGGAGGTCGGTGTCCCGTGCTGGTGCACGATCGGTGGGAATCACAGCTACGCCGACTGGCTCGCCGCGGGGCGACCGGATCCACGACGACCGATGGGTTCGCGTCGTCGCCTTCCGCCCGCCGAACGCTAGCGGCCGGCGGTCGGCGGCTTCGTGAGGTAGCCGCGTCCCCACGCGACGATCTGTTCGAACGCGCGCTGTCGGACGGGCTCCTCGGACAGGAAGACGTCGTGCAAGGCGCCGTCGAGGCGCACGATCGTGACGGTCTCGCCGAGGTCGAGAGCGCGTTCCGCGACCGCGTCGACATCCAGCGCCGTGTCGCTCCGCATCATCGCGTCGTTCCACCGCGGCAGCAGGACACTCCGTGCCGACAGCAGCGTGAGGGCCGGCACGCGCAGCTGCAGACCCGCGTCGACGAGCCGATGCCCTCGCAGGATCGCGTTCAACCACCCGGGATGCAGCGGGAAGCCGTGGAGCGGCCGCCAGGCGAAGTCGTAGTCCCAGGCCCCGTCCATCGTGCTCGACACGGACCGGGTGTAGAACCCGAGGTCGACGACGGGGAGCTGCGCACGCGGATCGATCCGCGATCCGGCTTGGACGAGCGGGGCGATCGCGAGCCGTCCGAGCTGCCTCGCCTGGAATTCGAGCCACGGACTGTTCAGGACGAGACCGGCGACGCGATCCTGGTTCCTGGCAGTCCAGAGACTCAGGGTGAGCCCACCGGTCGAGTGGCCGAGGAGGACGAGTCGGCGCCTGGTCCGCCGCCCGGCGGCATGCTCCTCGGAGCTGTGCCCCATCACCGCGAGCGCGGCCTCGATGTCCTCGTCGTAGGTGCGGAGGTCGTCGACGTATCCCGGCGTCTGGTGCGGACGGAGACTCCGGCCGTACTTGCGCAGGTCGAGTGCGTAGAACCGCGCACCGAGTCTGGCCCAGAACTGCGCGAGATGGCGCTGGAAGAAGTAGTCGGACCAGCCGTGGACGTACAGGACGTCGATGCCGTCAGCGACGTCGGGCAACAGGAACTCACCGAGCTGCTCGAGCGGCGGCATACGGTAGCGGACGAGGGTCGCGACGACGTCGCCCTCGTCATCCGGCTCCAGGGCGAGCGTGCGCTGCTGGAAACCCTCGCCGAGGATGTCGGCGGTCCACCCGCGAGATCCGGCCATACCGTCACGTTACCGTGACGGGTGATCGAGGGGCGGATGGCCGGGCTCGCGCGCCGACCATCCGACCTCCGACTACTGCTGGTACGGGTTGTGCTGCTGCGGTGCCTGCGGCTGCTGTCCGTAGGGCTGCTGCACCTGACCGTGCTGCTGCGACCCCTGGTCGTGCTGACCCTGCTGGTGCTGACCCTGGTCGTGCTGACCCTGCTGGAAGTGCGGCTGATCGTTGTGCTGCTCGCGCGGCGTCTCCGCGAGCCCCTCCGGTGCGACGAAGCGCGTCACGAGCACGGCGCCGATCGTCAGGAAGCCCGCGAGGGTGACCCCGTAGAGGATCGGTGAGAGGAAGCCCTGGTTGACGAAGAACGCCGGCGTACCGTACTGATCGACCACACCACGCACGATGGTGACGATGAGCACGACGAGCAGCATGACGCCGGTGCCGACGGCCGCAGCGATCCCGACCGACTGGATGAGGTCGCGAGCAGTGCGGGCGCGCGTGAGCGGACGGACCATGATGAGGATGAGCGCGGCTCCCGCTCCCCAGAGGGCGATGTTCACGAGGTTGGCGCCGAAGCCCAACAGGACGTCGCCCACGGGGTAGTACTCGGAGATGCTGAAAAAGGACCCAATGAGGCTGACCAGCGCGACGGCCGCGGCGATACCCGCTGCGATGCCGACCGACACGAGCGCCAGGCGCGTCTCGCGTGCACGGGGGTTCGGCGCCTTCTGCGGAGCCTGCGCGTACTGCTGCGGCTGACCGTACTGGCCCTGCTGCGGCTGACCCCACTGTCCCTGCGGAGCAGGGTACTGGCCGGTCTGCTGCGGCTGCCCGTACTGACCGGTGTCCTGGCCGTACTGGCCGGTGTGCTGCGGCTGCCCCGGGTGCTGCGGCTGGCCGTACTGGCCCTGCTGCGGCTGACCCCACTGGCCCGCCTGCTCACCGGTCTGCGGCTGACCCCACTGGCCACCCTGCTGCGGAGCAGGGGTCTGCTGACCCGTCTGGTCCCACTGCTGCTGCACGGGATCCGGGTGCATCTCGCCGTAGCGCGGCTGCTGCTGTTGCTGCTGCTGGCCGTCGGCGACGAAGGCCGGCGGGTCGGACGGCGGTACGGACGTCGGCTGCTCCGACGGGACGTTCTGGGGCGCGTTGGGGTCGGTCATCCGTCCAGCATAGTGACCGGCACGCGCCGGAACCGGGTTCAGTGAAGCGGCTTGACTCGCGGCGATCGGCCGGATTGCGACCGTCGCCGGTGCGACTCAGGCGGACGGTGTCCCGTCATCCGACGGCTGGGCACGCGAGATGGCCACCATCTCTTCACGCGGCACCACCTTGATGCGGGCGCGACCCTGCGGCTCGCCGAGCGCGATCTCATGCTGGTCGAGGAGGTGCCAGCCCTCGAGGTCCGTGTAGGCCACGCCGCGGGACTCGAGCAGCGCGACGATGGCTTCCTCGTCGGGTTCGACGGGCGTCCACCAGTCCGCCTGATCGTTGATGACGTGGCTGATGGTCTCCATCGCGTCCGATTTCGTGTGGCCGATGAGGCCGACCGGACCACGCTTGATCCACCCGGTCGCGTAGACGCCGGGGACGCGCTCGTTGCTCTCGGGGTGGAGGACCTTGCCCTCGTGGTTGGGGATGACCCCGTGCCTCGAGTCGAAGGGCACGCCGGGCAGCGGGCTCCCGAAGTATCCGACCGCGCGGTAGAGCGCCTGGATCGGGACCTCGCGGATCTCGCCCGTGCCCTCGACCCCGCCCTGTCCGTCTGGCCTCGTCCGCTCGTACCGGAACGCGGCCACCTTGCCGGAACCGTCGTCGACGACCTCGAGCGGCTTCGCGTAGAAGTGCAGGTGCAGGCGACGGGAGGCCTGACCGGTCTCGCGCTTGCGCCACTGCTGCAGCACGCGGTCGATCACCATGACCTGCTTGTTGCTCGCCACCGCCGCCTTCGACGCCTCGTCGTAGTCGAAGTCCTCGTCGGCGAGGATCATGTCGACGTCGTTGAGTTCCCCGAGTTCGCGGAGCTCCAGCGGCGTGAACTTCACCTGCGCGGGCCCGCGACGCCCGAAGACGTGCACGTCGGTCACGGGAGACTGCTGCAACCCCTCGTGGACGTTGGCCGGGATCTCGGTCGGGAGCAGGTCCTCCGGGTGCTTCGCGAGCATGCGTGCGACGTCGAGCGCGACGTTGCCGTTGCCGATCACGGCGATCGACTCCGCCTCGAGCGGCCAGGTGCGGGGCACGTCGGGGTGTCCGTCGAACCAGCTCACGAACTCGGCGGCGCCGTACGACCCGTCGAGGTCGATCCCCGGGATGTCGAGCGGGGCGTCCTCGACGGCGCCGGTGGAGAAGATCACGGCGTTGTAGTGGTGCTTGAGGTCGTCGAGGGTGATGTCGACGCCGAAGCGGACGTTGCCGAAGATCCGGATGTCGCCTCGGTCGAGGACGTCGCGGAGCGCGTTGATGATCCCCTTGATACGCGGGTGGTCGGGCGCGACGCCGTAGCGGACCAGACCGTACGGGGCCGGAAGCTGCTCGAAGAGGTCGATGGAGACGTCGAACTTCCGTTCCGCCTTCAGGAGGATGTCTGCCGCGTAGATGCCTGCGGGTCCTGCGCCGACGATGGCCAGCCTGAGCTTGGTCACGGTGGTTCCTTTCGTGTCCCCGTGCGGGGTTCCGGGTGCGGCCGGTGGAGCGCTCCGGCCGTCATGCATGCGCGTCTGGGATGCCGTGCCGCCCGGGGAGGCGGCGCCGCCATCAACTCCTTCGGTCGACGATCGCCTTCGCGAAGTGCACGAGCGCCTTCTTGACCGAGCCGTCGGGCAGCGGTGCGAGTGCCGCGATCGCCTCGTCGGCCCACTGCCGGGCCTCGGCGAAGGTCCGTGCGGTCACGGCGTGGTCGCGCAGGGTGGCCACGAGCGCGGCGAACCGGGCGGGGTCGTGGTCGGTCTCCGTGACCTCGGCGTCGAGTCGGGCGACGAGCGCTGCCGCCTCGGGGTCGGCGACGGCCTCGCGGCGCAGGTAGAGCATAGGGAGGGTGACGACGCCGGCCCGCAGGTCGGTGCCGGGGACCTTGCCGGTCTCCTCGGGCTGCGGCGACAGGTCGATGACGTCGTCGATGAGCTGGAAGGCGATGCCGACCTTCTCGCCGAACTCGACGACCGCACTCTCGTACGCCTCGGGGGCGTTGGAGAAGATGACGCCGCTCCGGGCCGCAGCGGCGATGAGCGACCCGGTCTTGTCGGCGAGGACCTGGATGTAGTGCTCGACCTCGTCCTGACCCTCGCGAGGACCGGTGGTCTCGTGCAGCTGCCCCAGCACGAGGCGCTCGAACGTGGCGGCCTGGATCCGGATCGCCCGCTCGCCGAGGTCGGCCATGATCTGACTGGCACGGGCGAACAGGAGGTCGCCGGTGAGGATGGCGGTGTTGTTGCCGAACACCTGGTGGGCGCTGGGCACGCCGCGACGCTTGTCGGCGTCGTCCATGACGTCGTCGTGGTACAGAGAGCCGAGGTGGGTGATCTCGATCGCCTCGGCCGCCCGCAGGACGTTGTCGGTGATGCCGTCGCCGAGCTGGGCGATGAGCATGGTGAGCAGCGGGCGGACCCGCTTGCCGCCGGCCTCGAGCAGATAGCGCGCGGTGACGTCGACGAGGTCGTCGGTGAACCCGAGCTGCTCCTCCAGACCGATCTCGAGGCGGGCCACACCGTCGTCGATGGTCTTGGCGAGCTTGCGGTCTGCACCGGTCGCGAACATGCGTTCGGCAAGCCCGGCCTGGCTGGCCAGGTTGCTGACACGGCGGGTCGCGCTGGGATTCACAGCTCTAGCCTAGCCGGGGCAGCCCGTCACCTGTGCCGGAGGACCGGAATCCGCGGGCGCGGTCAGGCGATTGGCAGCTGTGGTCGGACCACATGACTCGATTCAGCGGAGTCGCACGCCCTCGGCGTCGTAGAACGCCAGGTGCGGGAACTCGTGCGCGAGGTCGAGCAGCATCGAGTAGCCGTCGGTGTTGAGCGGCGGCCAGGTCCAGGCGTCGACGCCCTGGGCGGTCGGCAGCGCGGCGCGGAAGAGGCCCGCCTCGACGCCGGTCCCGAGGTGTTTCGGCGGCACGACGACGAGGGCGATCCTGGCCGACGGCCCGGACGCCACGAACTGGAGCCGCGCACCGGTCGCGTCGTCTCGCACGATGAACTCGCGGGTACCCGGGGTGTCCGGCGGGATCTCGGTGGTGTCGTAGCGCTCGTACGGCTTCGCGAACGCGGACTTCGCCCGCCTGGCGTTCAGGAGGATGACGACGAGCACGAGACCGACGATCGCGATGCCCCAGATCCACGGGCCGCCTGGCAGGGTGTCCAACATCCCACCAGTATGCCCGGCCCGCCTGGACGGCACCGGGAGATGCGCCCTTCGACAAGCTCAGGGACCGGAGGGGAGGCTCAGGGACCGGAGGGAGGCCCAGGGACCGGAGGGAGGCCCAGGGACCGGGGGTCAGGCGAGCCCACCGTCGACGGAGCGACCGTACTCGATCGGTTCGTCGGGCACGAGGACCTCGGTGTCGCGGTTGAGGCTCTCCCCGCGGAAGAAGGGCCGCGAGGACTTCCTGCTGTACCAGAGCAGCATGAGCACGAAACCGAAGGCCAACGAACCGACGCCGATGACGAACGTGCCGCCGACGCCGAACAGGACCGTGTAGCCGTAGTCGACGTCGAACATGTCGATGCAGCTCTGCACGAAGGCGAAGGTGAGCATGAGCGCCCCGAGGAGCGGGAAGAGGCCCTTGAAGAAGAAGTCCTGCGCGGAGCGGAAGAGCACCTTCCGGAAGTACCAGACGCACGCGTACCCGGTGATGCCGTAGTAGAAGGCGATCGCGAGTCCGAGGGAGAGGATCGAGTCCGCGAGGATGTTCTCGCTGACGAGCGTCATGCCGACGTAGTAGACGATGGCGACGATGCCCATGACGAGTGTCGAGAATGATGGCGTCTTGAACGTCGGGTGGACGGTCGCGAACCGCTTCGGCAGCGCCTTGTAGGCCGCCATGGCGAGCGTGCCGCGCGCCGTCGGGAGGATCGTCGTCTGCGTCGACGACACCGCCGAGATGAGCACGGCGACGACCAGGATCCACGCCCAGGGTCCGAGCACGAGGTCCTTCAGCGCCAGGAAGATGTCGTTCGCGTTGTCCTCGTTGGCGAGGCCGGTGCCCGTGGTCCCGAGTCCGGCGTAGACCATGGCGGCGACCGTGACGGTGACGTAGGTGACCAGCAGGATGACCGTGGAGATGACCGCCGCGCGGCCCGGGATCTTCTGCGGATCCTTCGTCTCCTCGTTCAGGGCGAGGCAGGTGTCCCAACCCCAGTAGATGAAGAGTGCGAGCAGCACCGCCTCGATGAAGCCGTGGTAGTCCGTGAACGCGAACGGGTTGAACCAGTCGAGCGAGATCGGCGTCGCGTCGGGCGCGGTGCCGTTGGACGCTCCGATGAAGGCGAACACCGCGAACAGCACGAGTGCGAGGTACTGGACCGCCAGGAGGATGTTCTGGATCCGCTCCCCCAGCTCGATGCCGCGGTACGACACCCACGTCATGAGGGCGATGAACACGACGCCGGTGGCGGTGACGAGCGGGACGTTCGAGGCGAGGGAACCATCACCGATGAGCAACCACAGGTACTGCCCCGCGATCTGTGCGAGGTTCGCGAGCACGACGATGCCGGCGAGCGCGACGCCCCACCCTCCGATCCAGCCGGTGACCGGGCCGAAGGCCTTCGTCGCCCAGGTGAAGGTGGTGCCGCAGTCCGGCACGTCGCGGTTCAGCTCGCGGTAGGCGAACGCGATGAACAGCATCGGGATGAAGGCGACGATGAAGGCGATCGGCGCCTGGGCACCCACGGCGAGTACGACGAACCCGAGTGTCGCGACGAGCGAGTACACCGGCGCGGTCGACGCCAGGCCGATGATCACGGAGCCGAAGAGGCCGAGGGTGCCGGTGGCGAGACCCTTGCCGCCGGTGGGTGATGCCGGCTGCGACCCGCGGGCCGTGTCCTGTGCTGTCATGACGGAACGGTAGGGCCGGGCGCACCCGTGTGTCAATGCTCCCGTTCGGGACCGGGCTACGGAATCAGTCGCGACGACTCGTGGGAAGTGACGGGATCAACAGGTTCCTGCCCTCGACAATGCCGAGACGAGCCCCGACGGCGACGAGACTCAGGCCGGCTTGAGTCCCCGGTGCAGGGCGACGATCCCGCCGGTGAGGTTGCGGTAGGCGACGTGCTCGTAGCCCGCTTCGCGCAGCCAGGCGGCCAGCTCCGGCTGGCTCGGCCAGGCGCGGATCGAGTCGTTCAGGTAGGTGTACGCCTCGGCGTTCGAGGAGGCCACTCCGGCGACGAGCGGCATGACCCGCTCGAGGTAGAGGTTGTACGCGGCGCGCATGGGGGCGAGCGTCGGCGTGGAGAACTCGCAGATGACGATGCGGCCGCCGGGCTTCGTGACCCGGAGCATCTCGGCGAGGGCGTCCTTCGGGCGGACGACGTTGCGGAGGCCGAAGGAGATCGTCGTGGCGTCGAACTCCTCGTCGGCGAAGGGCAGCGCGGTCGCGTCGGCCTCGACGAACTGGATGTCGGAGCGGTCGGCGTACTTGTCGCGACCCACGGCGATCATGCCGGGCGAGAAGTCGGCAGCCACGACCTGCGCGCCATTGCGGGCCAGCGCCGCGGAGGAGGTTCCCGTGCCGGCTGCGAGGTCGAGGATGCGCTCGCCGGCGGCCGGACCGACCGCACGAGTGGTCGCGATGCGCCACAGGGCATCGTTCCCGACGGAGAGGACCGCGTTCATGCGGTCGTACTTCGTCGAGACGTCGTCGAACATGGCCGAGACCTGCTCGGGCTGCTTGGAGAGGTCGGCGCGGTTCACCCGTCCATCCTACGTCCGCGCCGCTGGGAGCCGGCCGTCCGAGCACGGCTCCCAGGCTCACGCTCAGTAGTCGATGCGTCCGTGCCGGTTGTGGAACTCGCCGGTGGGACCGTCCGGGCCGAGCAGGGCGAGCGCGACGGTCGCGTCCGTCCCCTCGGTCACCGTCTGGTGGCCACCGTGTCCGTTGAAGTCGGTCGCCGTGTAGCCAGGGTCGCTCACGTTCACCCGGAACCCGGGCAGGTTCTTCGCGTACTGCACGGTGAGCGTGATGACGGCCGCCTTCGACGCGGCGTACGGGATCGTCGGCACCGCGAACTCGTCGGCCTCCTCGGAGGTGAGGAAGCGGGGCCATCCCACTCCCGAGGCGACGTTCACGATGACGGGTCGGGACGAACGGCGAAGGAGGGGCAACGCCGCCTGGGTGACGCGGACGACACCGACGACGTTCGTGTCGAGGACGTCCTGCATCGACTCCGGGGTGAGGTCGTCCACGCCGAAGGACGTGCCGAGCACGCCCGCGTTGTTGACGAGCACGTCGAGCTCAGGGATCGCTGCGAGCGCCGCGTCGACGCTCGCCTGATCGGTGACGTCGAGCTGGACGGGGTGGGCGCCGAGCGCGGCGACGGCATCGCCGCGGCCCAGGTCGCGCATGCCGGCGTAGACGGTGTGGCCGGCGTCGATCAGTCGGCGTGCGGTCTCGAGTCCGAGGCTCTTGTTGGCCCCGGTGATGAGTGTGGTGGTCATGGGTCCATGCTCCGCCCGGCATGGTCGGTCCGCCAGGCCCCGGTCGACAGGGGGACCGGCAGTACCAGGATGCGGACCGACACCGGGGGCACAATGGCCGGATGGACGAATTCGCCGGTGTGCTCCGGGCCTGGCGCGAGCGGGTCTCCCCTGCCGAGGTGGGTCTTCCGGCCGGTCCCGGCAGACGGACGGCCGGCCTGCGCCGCGAGGAGCTCTCCGCCCTCGCCGGCATCAGCGTGGATTACATCGTCAGGCTCGAGCAGGGCCGCGCTCGGAATCCATCACCGCAGCTGTTGCGGGCCCTCGCGGTCGCACTGCGACTGACGGATCAGGAGCGCGACCACCTCTACCGGGTCGCCGGAGCCGCTCCACCACCGCCCGGGGTCGTCCCACGGCACATCGGTCCGGGCGTGCAGCGCATCGTCGACCGGCTCGGCGACGTGCCGCTGGCGGTCTTCTCCGCCGCCCACGACATCCTGCTCTGGAACCCGCTGTGGGCCGCGGTGAACGGCGATCCCTCCGCCCTCGTCGGTGACGATCGCAACCTGGTGTGGCGGCACTTCACCGCGGGGCACGACGGCACCGACTTCGACGAGCAGCACGAGGAGGAGTTCGCGAGCGACCTCGCGGCAGACCTCCGGGCCGCGGTCGGGCGCTACCCGCGGGACGACGAGCTCGCACGACTCGTGGCTCGGCTGCGATCGGTGTCGCCCGAGTTCGAGCGGCGCTGGGCGGAGGCCAGGGTCGCGGAGCACCGGGCGAGCCGCAAGACGGTCACGCGGACGCCGGTCGGACCGATCACCGTCGACTGCGACGTCCTGTCCACGCCGGGCGGCGACCTGCGCATCGTCGTGTACACGGCGGCACCGGGCACCGAGGACGCGGCGAAACTCGCGCTGCTCGGGGTCACCGGGTTGCAGACGATCGGGACGTCCGGCCGGTGAACGGCCCTCCGACGAGGCGGTGACCGACCCTCCACCAGTCGGGCTGCGGCGGGGAGGGACCCCTCCTGCGCGGGCGTAGGGTTGAACGGTGACCATTCCCCTGACCTCGTCACTGGTCGCCCAGACCGTCGCCATCGACGACCCGCGCCAGCTCCTCCCGTTCGCCGACCAGACCTCGCCGCTCCTCTGGGTGCGGAAGGGACACGGGCTGGTCGGACTGGGTGAGGCGCTCCGCCTGGAGTTCTCCGGCCCCGACCGGTTCACGCGTGCCGCAGCGGCCTGGCGGGACGTCTGCGCTGCAGCAGTGGTCACGGACGAGGTGCGACGGCCCGGGACCGGCCTGGTCGCGTTCGGCACGTTCGCGTTCGACGACGAGTCCTCCGCGACGAGCGTCCTCATCGTGCCGCGCACGATCATCGGCCGCTACCCCGACGCGAGCTTCATCACGCGGGTCTCCCTCGGCGACGACGCCGAGGACGTCGATCCCGTGACCACGGCGTACGGGCCGGAGTACCGCATCCAGCTGACCCCCGGGGTGCAGAGCCGCGAGGGCTACCTCGACTCGGCCGAGCGCGCCATCGCCCGCATCCAGGCCGGCGGTCTCAGCAAGGTCGTGCTCGCACGCGACCTGGCCGGGCACCTCCCCGCCGAGGCGGACCGCCGCCGCGTGCTCCACGACCTCGCCCTCGGCTACCCCGACTGCTGGACCTACGCGGTCGACGGCTTCATCGGCTCGAGCCCCGAGACACTCGTCCGCGTGGATCGTGGTGCCGTGTCGGCCCGTGTCCTCGCCGGCACGATCTCGCGTGGTCCCGACGCCGAGAGCGACCACGACCAGGCCGTCGCACTCACGACGAGCGCGAAGGACCAGGGTGAGCACCAGTTCGCCGTGCAGTCGGTGCTGACCGCCCTGCAGGCCCACAGCCCGCATCTGCGCCGCAGCGAGGTCCCGTTCACCCTCAAACTGCCGAACCTCTGGCACCTCGCGACCGACATCGACGGACGACTCTCGGACGGCTCGTCCTCGCTCGACCTCATGGACGGCCTGCACCCGACGGCCGCCGTCGCCGGAACCCCGACGCGCGACGCCGTCGCCCTCATCCGCGAGCTGGAACCGTTCGACCGCGGTCGCTACGCCGGTCCGGTCGGATGGGTGGACGCCTCGGGCGACGGCGAGTGGGCGGTGGCCCTCCGCTGTGCGCAGATCGCGCCGGACGGTGACATCACGGCCTATGCCGGCTGCGGCATCGTCGCCGACTCGGACGCCGCGACGGAACTCGTCGAGACGAAGATGAAGTTCCGGCCGATCGTGGAGGCCTTCGGCTGAGCCGAGGCCCCTCGGCTTCAGCTCGCCGCGAGTCGTGCCTGCTCGACGGCGATGTCGTAGTCGGCCGGCGGCCATTGCGGGTCGATGTCCTCGAGGGCGTCGAGCAGCAGGCGTTGGACCGCGATGCGCGCGTACCACTTGCGGTCCGCCGGCACGACGAACCATGGGGCGGCCTCGGTGCTCGTGCGCTCGAACGCCACCTGGTACGCGTCCTGATAGGCCGGCCACAGCTCGCGTTCGTCCACATCTCCCGGGTTGTACTTCCAGTGCTTGTCCGGACGCGCGAGCCGGTCGGCGAGCCGCTCCTTCTGCTCGTCGGCGCTGATCTGCAGCATCACCTTGACGATGCGGGTCCCGCTCGCGACGATGCCCGCCTCGAAGTCGTTGATCGCCCCGTACCGACGCTCGATCTCGTCCGGCTCCGCGAGCTGACGCACCCGACCGATGAGGACGTCCTCGTAGTGCGAACGGTCGAAGACGCCGATCTGACCCGGCTTCGGCAGGTGCGGCTCGACCCGCCAGAGGAAGTCGTGGGAGCGCTCCTCCTCCGTGGGCTTCTTGAAGGCGTAGTGGTGCACGCCCTGCGGGTCGACGGAGCCGACGACGTGCTTGACGATGCCACCCTTGCCCGCCGTGTCCATCGCCTGCAGGACGAGGAGCACCGCTTCCGGGGCTCCCTGTGTGCTCGCCGCGAAGAGTCGCTCCTGCAGCTCGGACAGGGCGGGCACCCCCGCGTCCAGCTCGTGCCTGCCCTGCTGCTTGTCACCGTCGAAGCCCGGCGTCGACCGCGGATCGACGTCGGCGAGGCTGAACCCCTCCCCCACGCGCAGCGTGTCTCGGGGTGGTGCCGTCCAGGTCGATGCGTGCTCCGATGCCGTCATCCGCCCATTCTGGCCGGATCCCGGGCCCGAAGTCGACCCCCGGGAGGACCCACGGATCAGGCTCGCGGCAGCGGGACCTCGATGAGGACGGGGCCGGTCACCGGCGCGGTGAACGCCTGGTCGAGTTCCGTGCGAGTGCGGGCCGAGCGGTACTCCCACCCGTAGGCGGTCGCGAGCGACTCGAGCCGGACGTGCTGCGGCGTGTACTGGACGCGGTCGAAGAGCGCTCCGGGGGCACTCTGGGCGACTTCGAGCGCGTCGAAGATGGTGCCACCCCCGTCGTTGCCGACGATCACCTGGAGACGCGGCGCGACGCCGTCGTCGAGGAGCAGCGCGCCGACGTCGTGGAGGAAGGCGAGGTCGCCGAGGAGTACCCGTGTGACACCGGGACCGCCGTCGGCCTGGCTCGCCAGCGCGACCCCCGTGGCGGTGGCGATGGTGCCGTCGATGCCGGCGAGTCCGCGGTTGGCGTGGACGCTGATCTTGCGGCCGGGGACGAGACCGTCGGCCACGCGGATGAGCCTCGACGCACCGACGACGAGGCGATCGTGCGGCCAGGTGGCACGCCAGACCGCGTCGACGAGGACCTCGCGGGTGACCGGGAGGCGGACGGCGTCGAGCTCGGCCCGGACGGAGGCCAGTCGCTCGGCGGGTGTCGTGGAGTGCAACCCGTCGAGATCGGGGGCTGCGGGCGAGGGGTCGATCACGCGTTCGCGGGATCCGACGACCCAGGCGCCGAGCCAGGCGCGATCAGCGGGCCCAGCCTCGACCGCGACGGAGGACACGATCCGGTCGGCCCGTCGTCCGGGGTTGTAGACCTCGGCTCCGGCCGGGGCGACGACGATCGTCTCGACCTGCGGCTGCTGGAGCAGGAGGGGGACCTCGCGGCTGAGGGTCGGGTGGCCGAAGACGACGACGCGCTCGACGGCCTCGCGGTAGTCCTCCTCGCGCAGCAGCTCCCGGTAAGCGGCGATGACGTTCCGCCCGAACCGGGATCCGCTCGACACCTCCGCGATGAGCGGCCATCCGCCGTCCGCCGCGAGTTGCTCGGCAGCCGGGCCGGCGTGGTGCCCGGCGACGACGAGGGTCCTGGGCCCGCGCTCGAGCACGAGATGCGGTCGCCCCGGGTAGAGCGGCGCTTCTGCGGTGGCGTCCGTCTCGACCGGGACATCGGGGGCCGCCTCGACGACGACCGGGACGAAGCCGCCCGAGAGCGGCTCCCGGAAGGCGAGGTTCAGGTGCACCGGGCCCGGGTCGAGGACGTCCGTCGCGGCGCGGTACGCCCGCTGGGCGAGATCGCGGGCGGCCTCCTGCTCACCGGCATCACCGGTCGGCGCCTCGACGACCACGGCGAGGCGTGCTGCGAACCCGTAGAGGTCGTCCTGCTTCGTCGTCTGGTTCGCCCGGATGCCGTGCGCCTCGGCCGGCCGATCGGCGGTGAGGACGATGAGCGGGACGCGCGAGTGATGCGCCTCGAGGACCGCCGGGTGCAGGTTCGCGGTCGCCGTGCCGGAGGTCGTGATCACGACGGCCGGGCGGTCGGTCTCGACGCCGAGGCCCAGCGCGAGGAAGCCGGCGACCCGCTCGTCGATACGCACGTGCAGGGTGATCCGCCCGGAGGCCGCCAGCTCGGCTGCGGCGAGCGCGAGCGCCTGCGACCGGGAACCGGGGCAGACGACGACGTCGGAGACTCCTGCGGCGACGAGCGCGTCGAGGAGCGCCCATGCGGACGCGCTCGCCGGGCTCGACGACGGAGCCGAGCCGACGGGCTCGGGAGCGGCGGACGGGTTCACGAGGCGCTCGGGGCGCCAGGCGGTCTGCGGCCGGAACCGTCGTCGGGCGTGTCGGACCCCGGGGCGGGGTCGTCGTGCGCCGTCGCATCCGGACTGCCGCCCGACTCGTCGTCGAAGCGGTTGAGCTCGTCCTCGAGGTCACGGATGCGCTTCGTCTGCGCGCGGTCCGCGTCGAGCTTCTTGAGGAAGTCGGGGTCGTCGTCCGGTGCCGAGCCGCGGGGCACGGCCTTCGGAGCACGGACCCGCCCGATGATCCACCAGAGGACTCCGCCGATGACCGGCAGGAGGAGGATCGCGATGATCCACGAGGTCTTGCTGATCCCTCGGACGCGGTCGCGCGGCATCGTGGCGCAGTCAACCACCGAATACACGATGAAGACGACTGCCGCGACGGCGAGGCCGATCCAGAGACGAACCATGTCTCCATCGTAAACGCCAGGTGACGTGATTACCTGGGGTTGCCTTCAGGCGGGACGCCTAGACTTATGTGGTGAAACGCGTTCCCGCCGCCGTCCGGTACACCATCCTCCGCCTGCTGGCGTTCGTGGTGCCGCTCCTGCTCCTCGTCTTCCTGACCGGTCTGCAGCCCTGGGTCGCCGCGATCATCGCCGCGATCATCGGGCTCTGCGTGTCCTACATCTTCCTGCGCACCCCACGGGAGACCGTCGCGCAGGAGCTCTACGCCCGTCGGCACGGCGACAAGCCGACGCCGCACGACGACGAGGACTCCGAGGACGCGGCGCTCGATGCGAGCGCGGCGACACCGGAAGCGTCCTCAGCTGCCGATGCCGGGCGTGTAGAAGAACGCCAGACCGAGGATCACCCCGAACGCTAGCTGCACGAGCCCCGTCAGCTTGAGCACCAGGATCTGCTCTCTGGCCGTCGTGGAGAACAGCACGATCACGCACGCCGGGATGGCGGCGAGCAGCGCGAACATGGTGAACCAGGCGATCGGGTAGAAGAGCGCGAGGAACGCGGCGATGCCGAACGGCACGAGTAGCAGGACGCAGTAGAGCACCTTCGAGGCGATCCGACCGATGAACGTCGACAGGGTGCGCTTCCCGACCGCCTTGTCCTGTTCGAGGTCGCGGAGGTTGTTGACCACGAGCGCGGCGCAGGCGATGAGGCCCGCGCCGATCGCGCCGAACCATGCCTCCTGGTTCACCGTGCCGACCTGGACGAAGGTCGTGCCGAGTGTGGCCACGAGGCCGAAGAACACGAAGACGAAGACCTCGCCGAGCGCGAAGTACCCGTAGGGCCGCTTCCCGCCCGTGTAGAACCAGGCGGCGACGATGGCGACCGCCCCGACGAGGAGCAGCCACCAGAACTGGGTGAGGATCGTGAGGACGATGCCGGCCACCGCCGCGATACCGAAGAACACCAGCGCGACGGTGAGGACCGTCTTGGGCTTCGCCGCACCGGAACCGGTCAGTCGGCTCGGGCCGACGCGCAGGTCGTCCGTTCCGCGGATGCCGTCGGAGTAGTCGTTGGCGTAGTTGACGCCGATCTGCAGCGCGAGCGCGACGACGAGGCAGAGCAGCGCACGGACCGGGTGGTAGACCCCGGGGCCCGCGATGATCGTCGCGGCGCCGGTGCCGATGAGCACGGGGGCGACGGCCATCGGCAGCGTGCGGATCCGCGCAGCACCGACCCAGTCGCCGAAGGTCGCCGGCTTCGCGAGGGGGACCTTGCGACCGCCACCGCGTGCGGGGTTGCCCGATCGTCCACCGTTCGCGCCACGACCCGCCGTGGGGCGCTGTGCGGACGTCTTCTGCTGTTTCGGCGCTGCCGGCCGTGCTCCATGTGCCACGACGGCGAGTCTACCCGCGGAGCCACGGGGCGGACGGTGTCACAGGGCCCCGGCGGCCTGGAGCGTCTGGAGGATCGCCGGAGCGATGTGCTCGGCGAACGCCGGGGTGAGGTGCACGCTGTCGTACTTCGTCGGCGTCGTCCCGGCGAACGCCGGGCAGACGCCATCCGCACAGCTGAACGGGAGCGACGAGACGAAGCGCTCCCCAGCTGCTCCCGCCGCGGACTCGGTCGCCGCGGCGAAGTCGTTCCAGGCCGCGTCGACGCCCACGGCGCAGTCCTGCGGACTGGACACCCGTGAGTAGCAGGAACCGAGGTCGGCGCCGAGCGGTGGTGGTGCGAGGAACACGACGTGGCCCGGGACCTGGTATCCGGCCGTCTCGGCGAGCGCCGACGCGACCATGGACGTCGTGTCGAGCGATCGGCCGTCGGATGCGCGGCCCGCGGTGAACGCGTTCGAGACGATCACGAGGTCGGGCTGGTCGGCCGCGATGCGTTCGGCGATGTCGTGCTTCCGCGTCGGGCAGTCGTCCATGACGCCGGCGCCGCTGTTCTGGATGAGGTCCTGCGTGAAGCGGCATCCGTAGAGACCGATGGTGGTGATCCGCACCGCACCGCCGCTCTGGTCCGCGATCGCACGGAACGCCGGCGCGTAGGCGAGCGCGGTCGAGTCGCCGACGAGGTAGACGTGCTTCGGCGCAGCGGCATCCCCCCAGGTGCACGAGCCGTCGTCAGGCGTCGCACCCAGGTCGAAGCAGGCCCGTGCGGGGTTGGTGCTCGAGGTCGCACTGATCGCGTCGTCGAGGCTCGGCGAGAGGTTGTCGGGCCACGCGGAAGCCTGGCTCGCGAGTTGCAGCTCAGCCGCGATGCCCTGGAGCGGGTCTCCGGCCGGTGTCGCGACGGCCGCCGGTCCCCCGGTGGTCACCGGTATGCGGAGCGCGGGCCCGATCGCGATCACCGCGAGCCCGGCGACGATCACGAGTCCGACCGCCGAGTAGAGGAACTGGGAGGCGAACCGCTCGCGCCACGCGGCCCAGGCGGCGTCCCTGGCGTCTCGGTCGCCGTGGAACGAACCCACGAGCGGCGTGCGGTGCAACGGCTGTTCGATGAGCAGGAAGGAGAGCACCGAGACCCCGAGGATGAGCCCGAGCATCCCGGGGACCGTGCTGAGGGCGGTGTCGGGGACGAGCATCGGCACGAACAGGAGGATCGGGAGGTGCCAGAGGTAGAGCGAGTAGGAGATCGCTCCGACGCCACGGCTCAGCGGGTTCGCGAGTGGGAACATCCAGCGCTGGTACGCCGGACCGGCTCCGGTCCCGGCGGCGATGAGCAGCATCGCGGCGGCGACGGGGGCGACCGCCCAGGGGCCGGGGAACCCGATCGACCCGGTGATGAGCAGCGCGGACGCGACGATGCCGACGAGCCCCGCCCATCCGGCGACCACCCGGAGCGCCAGCGGCAGCCGGCCGAGGAGCGGCGCGAGCACGGCCAGGAGTGCGCCGGCCCCCAGCTCCCACACACGCGCGCCGGTCGCGAAGTAGGCGGCCTGCGGAGCCGCCCCGGACTGCCACACGGCGACGGCGAACGAGGCCGCGATGAGGACGACGAGCACGCCACCGACGACGATGCGCGAGCGCAGCACGGGTCGGGCTCCGCGAGCTGCGACGGCGAGCAGGACGACGAGCAGGACCGGCCACACGAGGTAGAACTGCTCCTCGATCGAGAGGGACCAGAAGTGCTGCAGCGGTGACGCGGCGTCCGTCGCGTGGAAGTAGTCGGTGCCCGACGCCTCGAAGCGCCAGTTCGAGACGAGCAGTGCGGCGGACACCGCGTCCCACCAGGTCGCGAGCGCCCGCGGCGCGTTGAAGAGCCACGTCGCCAGCGCGACGGTCGCGGCTAGGACGACCAGCGACGCGGGCAGGATGCGCTTGATCCGCCGACCGAAGAAGGCCGGCAGGGAGATCCGCCCGGATCGCTCGTGCTCGCGCAGGAGCAACCCGGTGATCAGGAAGCCGGAGATCACGAAGAAGACGTCCACGCCCACGAAGCCACCGGCGGGCCAGCCGGTCGCGTGGGCGAGGATCACCGCCGCCACGGCGAGCGCCCGCATCCCCTGGATGTCGGCACGGAACGCCGTCGTCGGCCTCGTGGGCGCAGCGCCCGTGTCGGTCCCCGTTGTCACCTGTCGTCGTCCCCCGGCTGCGGTCGCTCGTCGACGCGCATGGGAGAGCATGCCCTATGCGACATCCGCCTGCAAACCGGCCGTCGCGGTCACGCGGAGGACGGGCTCAACCCAGGCGTGAGCGGAGTGCGACGAGGTCGGGTTTGCCGCTCGCGAGCAGCGGCAGCTCGGTCAGACGGACCAGTCGGGCGGGGCGCGCCGGGCGGCCGAGCGCCTCCGCGACGGTGTCCCGGGCGGCCTGCAGGAGAGCCTCGTCCGCGTGCTGATCCGAGGCGGTCCCGGCGGCCGTCACGATCGCGGACGCCTGACCGAACCGCTCGTCGGGGATGGCGACGACGACGGCTTCGGCGAGCCCCGGCATCGACCGGACGACCGCTTGCACGCGGTCGAGGGAGATGTTCACCCCGCCGCTGATGATCACGTTGTCGGCCCGCCCGGTGACGCGGACGACGCCGTCGACGAGCTCTGCGGTGTCGCCGGTGCGGTACCACCGGCGACCGCCGTCGTCCGGGAAGGCGGTCGCCGTGCGGTCCGGTTCGCCGAGGTAGCCCTCGGCGAGGACCGGTCCGGCGATGAGGAGCTCTCCGTTCACCAGCCGGGGTTCGACGCCGGGAAACGGCACGCCGTCGTACAGACAGCCGCCGGACGTCTCGCTCGAGCCATAGCTCCGCACGACCCGGATGCCGAGCGCCGCGGACCGCTCCAGGAGTGGAACCGGGGTGGCCTGTCCCCCGACGAGCAACCCGGCGAGTCCGGCGAGCGCGTCGCGCACGGAGGTGCTCGTCTCGGCGGCGTCGACGAGCATGCGCAGTTGTGCCGGCACCAGGGCGGCGAAGCCGGCGTCGGCGTCGAGCTGCTCGACGAGTCCGCAGAACGCCCGGGCGTCGAACGATCCCACCGGGGCCTCGACCGGCCTGGTCCCGGCGACGATCGACCGGAGCAGCACGTTCACGCCGGCGATGTAGTGCGTCGGGAGCGCCAGGATCCACTGCGAGGAACGGCGGTGGGCATCAGGGCCACCCAGAGCCACCGCGGAACCGGCCGCGCTGGCCAGGAGGGCGTCGGCCGCGAGGGCGACCCGCTTCGGCAGACCCGTCGAGCCGGATGTCTCGATCACGAGGGCCACCCGGTCGTCGACCACTGCCGGTGCCGCGGACGATCCGGGTCGCATCGGGAGGACCGCGGGTCCGGAGCCGTCGAGCGCCGTCTCCAGGGCTGCGAGCATCGCCGAGGCGGATGCGTCGACGGGGAGCAGCTGACGGGTCATGGATTCAGCGTACGCCGGGTGCGTCGGCGCTCCGCCGACCCCTCGAGGTCACGGAACTCAGAACTGCCAGGGGAACGGAGCCCAGTCCGGCTTGCGCTTCTCCAGGAAGGCGTCGCGCCCCTCCACGGCCTCGTCGGTACCGTAGGCGAGACGGGTGGCCTCGCCCGCGAACACCTGCTGGCCGACGAGACCGTCGTCGACGGCGTTGAAGGCGAACTTCAGCATGCGGATGGCGGTCGGCGACTTGCCGAGGATGGTGCGAGCCCAGGCGACGCCCGTCTGCTCGAGCTCGGCGTGCGGGACGACCGCGTTGATCGCGCCCGCCTGCAGCGCGCGCTCCGCGTCGTACTCCTGGGCGAGGAAGAACACCTCGCGCGCGAACTTCTGACCCACCTGCTTGGCGAAGTACGCGCTCCCGTACCCCGCGTCGAAGGAACCGACGTCGGCGTCGGTCTGCTTGAACCGCGCGTGTTCCCGACTCGCGATGGACAGGTCGCACACGACGCCGAGCGAGTGCCCGCCGCCCGCGGACCACCCGGGCACGAGGTTGATGACGACCTTCGGCATGAAGCGGATGAGGCGCTGGACCTCGAGGATGTGCAGGCGACCGTTGCGCGCGGCGTCGATGCCGCTCGCCGTCTCGTCGTCCGCGGCGTCGTCGCTCGCGTACCGGTAACCGTCGCGACCGCGGATGCGCTGGTCGCCGCCCGAGCAGAAGGCCCAGCCGCCGTCCTTCGCGCTCGGACCGTTGCCGGTGAGGAGCACCACGCCGACCGTCGGGCTCTGACGCGCGTGGTCGAGCGCGCGGTACAGCTCGTCGACGGTGTGCGGGCGGAACGCGTTGCGCACTTCAGGACGGTCGAACGCGATGCGCACGAAGCCGCCCTCGCGCGCCACGTGGTACGTCAGATCGGTGAGGTCCTCGAACCCCGGTACGACGTCCCAGATCTCCGGGTCGAACAGTTCGGACACTCGATCGCTCATGCGTCCAGCCTAGGCACTACTTCGGCTTGTCGAGGTCCGCGTAGGGCTTGAGCGCCTCCAGGTAGTCGGCGCGGTCCGCCTCCTTCAGGAGTGCATAGGAGTCGAGGTGCAGCTCGACACCCTCCGCCGCCATGTCGTAGTAGTCGACGTCGAACTCGCGGTCCTTCGCGACCGTGCCGGCCGAATCGAGCGTGAGATCGACGATGCTCGTCCGGAAGTCCCCGGCCCCCGTGATGGCGTTGTAGGTGTGCAGGTCCCACAGTGCCTGGGTGTCGAGGGTCTCGCCGCCGTACCGCTCGGTGAGCTCGCCCGGCTCACGCCACGAGGACGGTGCGTTCTGCATGTCGAGGTTCGCGATGCCGTAGCGGAGCAGGACCTGCCGGATCAGCTCGACCACCCGCGACTTCTCCTCGAAGGTGCGCACGGTCGTCGTCGTCTGCCACACCGGTGCCGTGTACTCGAAGAGCATGGAGTCCCCGCCGTACCCGTTCTGATCGACCTCCGTCTCGGCAGGCTGTCGCTCCACCCAGTCGAAACCGAACTCCGCGGTCAACGCCGTCCGGATCTCCGCGAGCATCTCGTCGGACGTCCCGACGAAGTCCTCATAGCTCGGCCCGTCGAGGGTCTCCTTCGCGTCGACGTAGGCGGATCCCGGGTAGGTGTCCCAGATCGGGTCGTGCTCCTCGTCGCCGCTGCCGCCTGCGGACGCGCCATCCCCGGCCCGGTCGGTGGAGAGACCGCCGACAGCCATCGCCGTGACCGGGTTGACGACGAGGAGGAGCACCAGCGCCAGCACGCCCCAGGGGCGCCGCGCCTTCCGACGGATGACGACGACACTCCCGATGAGCAGCATGATCTGCACGAGGACGACGAGGACGAAGGCCACGACGATGGCCCACGCCCCCTCGCCGGGCCGGTAGCTCACGGCCAGTAGGACGGTGAAGAGGGTGACGGCCACCACCGCGCCGAGCAGGGCGAGCGGGGAGAAGGAGGCGACGACACCCCGACTCCGCGCGCCGAGTTCGTCCCGACCCGTCGGGGAGACGCCGGCGGCAGGCGGGTGGGACGCCGGAGTCCCCTCGCCGGCGTCGGTCGGGATCCCCGCGGCCTTCGGTTGCGAGGCGGCCGCGCGCTCCGCCGCATTCCGTTGACGACGCGACGACGGCTTCCGCGATGCGGGCTGCCGCGGTGTCCGTCGTCCTCGCGACCCCGGACGACGGAACCGGGCGGTCTCCGCCTCCAGCTCCTCGGGCGTGCGTTCCGGAGCGTCAGGCGCTTGCACGGCCGCGGGCACGGCTGCCGGCGGCGCCCCGGGAATCGGCGGGGCGTTCGGATCGCGCGGCTCGTCGGAGGACCCGACCGGCGATTGTTCGATCACCGGGAGCACCTCGGCCTCGGGGCCTGGCTCGAAGATCGGCTCGGGCACCGAGAAGGCGGCCGGTTCGTCCGCGGGCATGCTTCGCCGATCGCCGGGCGTCGGCTTGCGTCGGGAGAACAGCGGCACGGGATCGATTGTGTCACGGGCGTCCCGCGACGGCTTCCGACGTCCGGGTGCAGGATGGGGACATGCAAGCGAACCTCGACGACGTCCTCGCCACCGCCCGCGTGGTCTCCATCCCCCTCCGGGTCCGGTTCCGGGGCATCGACACCCGCGAGGCCGTCCTCTTCCGTGGGCCCGCCGGGTGGACGGAGTTCTCCCCCTTCGTCGAGTACGACGACCAGGAGTCGGCCGCGTGGCTCCGGGCCGCCATCGACTTCGGCTGGTCGGACCTCCCACCCCTCCACCGGGACCGCATCCTCGTGAACGCGACGGTCCCGGCCGTGGACGCGGCGGACGTGCCGTCGATCCTCTCCCGCTTCCCGGGCTGCCGGACCGCGAAGGTGAAGGTGGCCGAGCGCGGGCAGGAGCTCGCCGACGACGTCGCGCGCGTCGCCGCCGTCCGGCGGGCCATCGGACCCGAGGGTCGTCTCCGCGTGGACGCCAACACCAACTGGAACGTCGACGAGGCCGAACACGCCATCCGCGCCCTCGAGGCCTTTGATCTCGAGTACGTCGAGCAGCCCTGTGCGACCGTCGCGGAACTCGCCGAGATCCGTGAACGGGTCTCCTCCCTGGACGTCGCCATCGCGGCGGACGAGAGCGTCCGCAAAGCCGAGGACCCCCTCGCCGTGGCTCGTGCCGGCGCCGCCGACCTGCTCGTCGTGAAGGCGCAGCCGCTCGGCGGCGTGCACGCCGCGCTCCGCATCGCGGGCGAGGCCGGTCTGCCGATCGTCGTCTCGAGCGCCCTCGACACCTCCGTCGGCATCTCCATGGGTGCCCACCTCGCGGCGGCGCTGCCGGAACTCGACTACGACTGCGGGCTCGCCACCACCGCGCTGCTCGGCGGCGACGTGACGACCGCACCGCTCGATCCCGTGGACGGCGGCATCGGCGTCCGGCGTGTCGAGGTGGACGTCGATCTCCTCGAGCACTTCACGGCGTCACCGGAGCGGACCGCCTGGTGGCTCGACCGTCTCCGCCGCACGCACGCGTTGCTCGGCTGAGGGCCGATGCAGGGCCTACAGGCCGCTGTAGGCGTGCAGACCCTTGAAGAACACGTTCACCACGACGAAGTTGAACATGACGGCACTGAAGCCGATGATCGCGAGCGTGGCCGCCCGTGATCCGCGCCAACCGCGCGTCGCCCTGGCGTGGATGTACCCGGCGAAGATCACCCAGATGATGAAGGTCCACACCTCTTTGGTGTCCCAGCCCCAGTACCGACCCCAGGCGCGCTCCGCCCAGATGGCGCCGGCCATGAGGGTGAACGTCCAGAAGATGAAGCCGATGATGTTGACGCGGTAGGCGAGGTTCTCGAGACGCTCCGCGTTCGGGAGGGTCAGCAGGAAGCGGAGACGCCCGGAGCCTTGGCTGGGCTGCACGAGCCCGAGCCGGCGCTCGCGACGCCCCTGCAGGAGCTGCACGACGCTCAACGCGAAGCCGATGGCGAAGAACGCCGTGCCGAGGCTCGCGACGAACACGTGGATGACGAGCCACGCCGACTGCAGCGCCGGCGGCAGCGGGACGACCTCGACGTAGAAGTTCGCGGTCGCGAGGCCGAGGAGCACGGTCACGAGGCCGATCACGAAGCTGCCGAGGAACCGGAGGTCCACGCGCGCGATGACCACGAGGAACACCGCGACGATGAGCAGCGTGCCCGTCATCGCGAACTCGTACATGTTCGCCCACGGGACACGACCGGCGGCGATACCGCGCGTCACGTCCGCGACGAGGTGGAGGAGGAAGGCGATGACCGTGAGCGAGACCCCGACCCGGAGGCTCGGTGACTTGCGCGACGCCTGCTGCTCAGGCTCGTCCGAGGGACGGCGGGTCTTGCGCGGGACACCGTCGTTCGTGACGATCGGTGCGACGGTCCGTGCCGAGGCGGAGGCGAGTGCACCGACGCGTTCCTCGGCGGCTGCCGACCGTTCCAGCTCGGCCCGCTCGGCCGCGTCGATCGCCGCGGTGACCTCGGCGCTGCGGCGCGCGAGGTCGAACGTGAAGGCGATGAACGCCAGCGCGTAGACGGCGACGGCCGACCAGAGGCAGAGGTTCGAGATTTCGACGAGGGTCACGGGGCGATTCTACCTTCGGGTTCGGACGGGACAGGCGTTGGACTGTGCGCTTCGGCGATCGCCGCGACGGCCGCTTCGAGGCCGGGGTCCTCGCCGCGGGCGAGCCCGGCGTATTCGAGGGAGACGGTGCCGTCGCTCCCGGTCACGGCCTTCACCCAGACGCGCCGTCTGGCGACGAAGAGCGAGGTGATGAGGCCGGACAGGGCGAGGATGGCGAACGCGAGCACCCAGAGCTGGGTCGGGTCGTGGTGGACGTCGAACGAGGCGAACCGCTTGACGGAGCCGGCGTAGTTCTCGGTCGACGGGTTGGCGGCGACGTTGTCGAAGGACACCGTGCCGAGTCCGTTCGGCAGGTCGGTGATCTGGCCAGGCGTGAGTTCGATCGACTCGACGCCGGTGTCGCCGCCCGTGAGCTGCTTCATGTCGTCGACGTCGAGCGCGTAGACCGACTTCGGAGCACCGGCGTTGATGCCGAGGTCGCCGGAGTAGACGTTGAGCGTCAGCACCGGGTAGGCGAGGTCGGGGTAGGAGGAGAAGAACGGCGGCTTGGACGCGGCCTGCGTCGGGTAGAAGAACCCGATCATGCCGAGCTGCTCCGCCAGTCCGTCCGGGACCTTGACGATGCCGAGCGAGGTGAGCTGGGCGTCCTGCGGCAGGAACGGGATGGAGTCGCTGAACACGACCTTGCCCTCGGGATCGCGGACGGTGATCGTCGGCGCGTAGCCGTTGCCGAGCAGGTAGACGTCGGTGCCCTCGAACCGTAGTGGATCGTTGACCTTGATCGTCGCGTCCTGCGGCTTCCCGCCGGGCGAGGTCGTCGTGACCTTCGCACGGTAGTCGATCGCCTGGCCGTACGCGTCGAGGTTCTCGGTCTCGTAGGTGACGCCGAACTCGTCGAGCGTCAACTTGTAGGGGGCCAGTTCCGACTCGTTGAAGAAGCGGCCGGGGTTGAACGAGTCGTAGTCGAGCAGCGTGTTGACGAAGGTCTGACCCTCGACGAGCACGCGCTGACCGGAGAAGCCGAAACCGCCGCCGAAGCCGACGGTCACGAGGATGCCGACGAGGGCCGAGTGGAAGACGAGGTTGCCGGTCTCGCGGAGGAAGCCGCGCTCCGCGGACACCGATGCGGACCCCTCGGCGTCGTAGCGTTCGACGCGGTACCCCTGGCGCTTCAACTGCTTCGTCGCGTCGTCGATGAGCTCGGTGGCGGTCGCGCCGCTGTCGTCGCTGCGACGCTCGAACGCGGAGAGCCGAGACAGGCGCGCGGGCGTCCGCGGCGGGCGGGAGCGCAGGGCGAGCCAGTGGTGCTTCGTCCGCGGGATCACGCAGCCGATGAGCGAGATGAACAGCAGCAGGTAGATCGCGGAGAACCAGGCCGAACTGTAGACGTCGAACGCCTGCACCTTGTCGAGGATGGGCGCGAGGTCCGGGTTGTCGGTGAAGTACTGGGTGACGCCGTTCGGGTCGCTCGACCGTTGCGGGACGAGCGAACCGGGCACCGCGGCGATCGCGAGGAGCAGCAGCAGGAAGAGCGCCGTGCGCATGCTCGTGAGCTGACGCCAGAAGAAGCGGAGCCAACCGACGAAGCCGAGCTTCGGCTGGTTGATGCCGTCGGCCGGAGCCGGGGCGGCGGAATCGATGTGATCAGAGGGGCGTGACAAGGCCGCTCATCACCCCCTGCAACGAGTACATCCAAGCGGACCAGAGACCAGACACCATCAACACACCGATCACGATGAGGAGCACGCCGCCGATGATGTTGATCGTGCGGATGTGCCGTTTGAGGAACGCCAACGACCCCGTGACCCAACCGAGTCCGAGCGCGACGAGCAGGAAGGGGATGCCGAGACCGAGGCAGTAGAACAGCCCGAGGAGGGCCCCGCGCCACGCGGAGCCGCCCGAGAGAGAGAGCGCGCTGATCGCGGTGAGCGTCGGGCCGAGGCAGGGCGTCCAGCCGATGGCGAAGACGAAGCCGAGCAGCGGCGCGCCGGCGAGGCCGGTGGCGGGTGCCCAGCTGGTCCGCACCGTGCGCTGCAGCCGCGAGAACTGTCCGATGAAGATGAGCCCCATGAGGATGACGACCGCGCCGAGGACGCGGGTGATGACGCCCTCCCACTCGACGAACCAGGCGCCGATCGTTCCGACGAACGCCGCGATCGCCACGAACACGAGGGTGAAGCCGAGGATGAAGAGACTGACGCCGAGCAGCACGCGCCGGCGACCTGCACCGGAATGCCCCTCCTCGACCGTCGTCATGCCGCCGACGTACCCGAGGTAGCCGGGGACGAGCGGCAGAACGCACGGCGAGAGGAAGGACAGCAGACCGGCCGCGATGGCGATCGGGATCGCCACGAGGAGCTGGCCGCCGTAGACGAGCTCGCCGGGGCTCACTCTGGGGCGCTCTCGGCGATCGTGTCGCGGATGAGGGTGTCGAGGATGGTGCGGTCCTGCAGCTGCCCGAGGATGCGGGCGGCGACCCGACCTTCGGCGTCGAGGACGATGGTGGTCGGCACCGCGTTCGGCGGGACACTGCCCGTGAAGGCGAGCTTCGCCTCCCCGCTGTCGACGTCGAGGATCGAGGGGTAGGTGATGCCGAAGGTGCCGTTGAACGCCTTCGCGGTGTCGGCGGTGTCGCGGACGTTGACGCCGATGAAGGTGGCGCCCTTGTCGGTGTAGGCCTCGTTGAGCGCCTGCAGGTCCTTGGCCTCCGCGCGGCAGGGGGCGCAGGCGGCGTACCAGAAGTTCACGACGAGGACCTGGCCCGCGTGGTCGGCGGAGGAGATCTGCTCGCCGTCCTCGCCGACGCCCGAGAAGCTGATCGACTCACCGCGGTCGTCGAGCGCGACCTCGGTCACGCTGCCGTCGCCCGCGACATACCCCTTGCTGCTGCCCTCGCGGTACTGCTCGGCGAGCGGATCGCTCCCGCACGCCGTGAGCAGGAGTGCCCCGACAGCCAACACGGCGGCGACGGCGGACGTCCTCGATCGGCGGGCCATCAGACGGCCCCGACATCGGTCGCGCCGGACGACAGACGGGCGGCCGGATCGACGTAGCCGACCTCGACGAAGCCCTGCTCGGTCCGCTCGAAGGTGGTGATGCTCGACAGGGCGCACCGTCGCTTCCGCGGGTCGTGACGATACGGCGCCCCGACGATGGAGCTGTGCAGCATCCAGATCGGCAGCTGGTGGCTGACGATGACGACATCGCCCGACGGCGTCGCGCGCCAGGCGTCCTCGACGGCAGCCGTCATGCGGTTGACGATCGACGCGTACGGCTCGCCCCAGCTCGGACGCGACGGATTGCGGAGCTTGGGCCAGTTGAGCGGGTTCTTCAGGGCACGGCTCATGCGCTTGCCCTCGAACTCGTTGAACGGTTCGATCACGCGCGGCTCGGAGACGACGGCGAGCCCGAACGCGGCGGCGACCGGCGCTGCGGACTCCTGGGTGCGCTGCAGCGGGGACGCGTAGAGCGCGCCCACCGTGCGATCGCGGCCCACCAACTCGTCCGCGGCGGCCTGCGCCATGCGCTCGCCGAGCTCCGACAGTCGGAATGCGGGGAGTCGACCGTAGAGCACACGAGAAGGATTGTGCACCTCGCCGTGACGCACGAGATGGATCTGGTCGGCTACCACCCTCCAAGTGTACGTTTCCCCAAGCTGCGGATTCACCGTGACCTCCGTCCAGGTCCGAGCCACGAGCGACGGCTAAGCTGTCGGGGTGAGTGAACGCGTCGTTGTGAAGAACCTGGCCGCCCTGTCCGACGGTCCCGTCACCGTCTCCGGATGGGTCGAGACCGTCCGCGACCAGAAGAAGGTGCAGTTCGTCGTCCTCCGCGACGAGAGCGGCGCCGTCCAGCTGGTGAACCCGGCTGTCCGCGAGGTCGACCCGGAGGTCGAGGGCTCCGCCGAGCGTCTCGCCACCACTGAGGCGATCTCCGCGCTCGCGCACGGCTCCTTCATCACCGTCACCGGCGAGCTCAAGCACGACGAGCGCGTCAAGCTCGGCGGCATCGAGGTCAAGGTCGCCACGCTCGAGGTCGTCACCGCCGCCAACCCCGAGACGCCGATCGCTGCGGACTCCTCGCTCGACAAGCGCCTCGACTGGCGCTTCCTCGACCTGCGCCAGCCGAAGCAGGCCCTGATCTTCCGCATCCAGACGACGTTCGAGCACGCACTGCGTCAGTACTGGATCGACAACGACTTCATCGAGATCCACACCCCGAAGCTCATGGCGAGCGCGAGCGAGTCGCGCGCCGAGCTCTTCGAGGTCGACTACTTCGAGGGCAAGGCGTACCTCGCGCAGTCCCCGCAGTTCTTCAAGCAGATGGCGCAGTCCGCCGGCTTCGGCAAGGTGTTCGAGGTCGGACCCGCATTCCGCGCCGACCCGTCGTTCACCAGCCGACACGCGACCGAGTTCACGAGCGTCGACGCCGAGATCAGCTGGATCGAGTCCCACGAGGACGTCATGCAGCTGCACGAAGAGCTCCTCGTCGCCGGCTTCACGGCGGTCAAGGACAAGCACGGCGAACAGATCTCCGAGCTCTTCGGCATCGAGCTCGAGGTCCCGTCCCGTCCGTTCCCGCGCATCCCGCTGGCCGAGGCCAAGCGCATCGTCGCCGAGCGCGGCTACGAGATCCCCCGCGCCGACGACGACATGGACCCCGAGGGCGAGCGTCAGATCGCGGCCTACGTCAAGGAGACCTTCGGTCACGACTTCGTCTTCCTGACCGACTACGCGTCGAGCATCCGGCCGTTCTACCACATGCGCAACGCCGAGGACGGCTCGCTCACCAACAGCTACGACCTCATCTACAACGGCGTCGAGATCTCCACGGGCGCGCAGCGCGAGCACCGCGTCGACGTCCTCGTCGAGCAGGCCAAGGAGAAGGGCCTGGAGCCCGAGGAGCTCGAGTTCTACCTCGACTTCTTCCGCTACGGTGTC
This sequence comes from Plantibacter sp. M259, assembly GCF_006065115.1. Lineage (NCBI taxonomy): Bacteria > Bacillati > Actinomycetota > Actinomycetes > Micrococcales > Microbacteriaceae > Plantibacter > Plantibacter sp. M259. The sequence goes on from NZ_CP040750.1 coordinate 1,179,045, forward strand.
CCGGCGCACGGCGGCTTCGGCATGGGCCTCGCCCGTGTGCTCATGCTCATGCTGCACGAGACCTCCATCCGCGAGGTCACCTACCTGTTCCGCGGCCCGACCCGCCTCGCCCCGTAACCCCGCAAGAAGGACGCCATGCAGATCGTCATCCTGTACGGGACCGAATCCGGCAACGCCGAACGCCTGGCCGGCGACATCGGCAAGGCCATCGGCTCACAGCACCAGTGGCGCGTCGCCGACCTCGGCGACGTCGACCCCGCGGAGCTGTCGACCGACGAGATCTACATCTTCATCACGTCGACGTACGGCGACGGCCTCCTCGGTGAGACCGGCCAGATCTTCTACGAGGCGCTCGAGGAGTCCGACGTCGAGCTCGACGGGCTCCGGTACGCCATCTTCGGGCTGGGCGACAGCAGCTACGAGGACACGTACAACCAGGGCAGCTCGCTGCTCGACGCCATCCTCACCGAGCACGGCGCGACCCGCTTCGGCGAGTTCGGTCTGCACGACGACGGCGGGTTCGAGCGCAAGAAGGACGTCGCGCTCGCCTGGCTGCCCGGCGTGCTCGCTGCCGCAGAACAGCTCTGACCACCGCTCTGGTGCGTGCCCGGCCGCGACGGTAGCGTGACTCGCACCGGCCGTGCGGTGTCCTCGCACGTGAGCGAGGGGTGAGCCAGATGAACGCGACCGCCGAATCCGTGGTCCTGCGCCTTCGTGCGGCGGGGTGCGTCTTCGCCGAGGACGAGGCGGCGCTGCTCCTCGCCGAGTCGGATGATCCGGATCGACTCGAACGGATGGTCGCGGCACGGGTCGCCGGCCGGCCGCTCGAACACGTCCTCGGCTGGGTCGCGTTCCGGGGCCGCCGGGTGGTCGTCGAGGACGGGGTCTTCGTGCCGAGGCGACGGACCGAGCTCCTGGTCGACGCCGCCCTGCCACGCCTCCAGAACGGTTCGGTGGTCGTCGAGCTCTGCTGCGGTGCCGCGGCCGTCGGGAGTGCGCTCCTCGCCGAGGCGCCCGGCCCGATCGACGTCTGGGCGTCGGACATCGAACCCGCTGCGGTGGACTGCGCACGACGCAACCTCGGGCCGCGCGGTGGGCACGCCCTGCTCGGAGACCTGTTCAACGGGCTGCCCCGGTCGCTCGCGGGGCGCGTCGACCTCCTGCTCGCGAACGCCCCCTACGTCCCGACGGCGTCGATGGCGACGATGCCGCCCGAGGCTCGGGAGCATGAGGCCGTGATCGCGCTGGACGGCGGTGCCGACGGGCTCGACGTGCAGCGTCGGATCATCGCGCAGGCCCCGGACTGGCTTGCGCCGGGCGGTGCCGTCATGATCGAGACGAGCGAACGTCAGGCCCCCGAGACCGCCGCGCTCATGAAGGCGGCGGGCCTCACGGCGTCGATCGACCGCGACGACGAGCTCGACGGCACCGTCGCCGTCGGCGTCGTGGCCTGAATCCTGCGGGCGCCGGGCTCAGTCGAGCTGGAAGTCGACCGCAGAGCGCTCGACGACGAGCTGACGGACGATCTGCACGACGCGGACGTGCTCCGGGTGCACCTGATACCGCTCCAGGGCTTCGAGGCTCGGGTAGTCGCCGACCAGCACGACGTCCCAGTTGCTCTCGGGGTAGGCGATGTTGCGTCCGACCTGGAGGTGCTCGATGTCGTCCGGCATGAACCCGGCGAGTGCCTCGAGTTCGGACTGCATGGTGGCGAACGCCGCGTCGCGCTCGGCGTCGTCCGTAGCTGCCAGCTTCCAACTGACGATGTGGCGGATGGTCACTGGGCCCCCAAGGGTCGATGTGGATGGATGGACGTGCGGATCAGTCGGCGAGCAACGCGGACCGCAGGCGGTCGGGGTCGATGCGCCAGTAGTTGTGGACCCTGCCGTCGATGAGGACGACGGGGATCTCCTCCCAGTGGCGGTCGTGGAGCGCCGGATCGTCGAGGATCGAGAGCTCGTCGCGTTCGATCATGGGGCCGTCGGACGGGAGGCCTGCGACCACCTCGTCGATCACGGCACGGGCGTCGTCGCAGAGGTGACAACCGGGCTTGCCGATGAGCGTGACGTGCAGAGTGGACACCTCCTCAACTGTACGGGGTGCCTGAGGTCGGAGCACCTCCACGGAGCCGACACGTGTGGTGTTTCACCGAGACATCTGACACGATGCCGGAATGATGATGCCGTCGAACCCAGGACCGCGAACCATAAGTGGTGAAACCGGCAGGCTCAGACACTCTGGCATGCGCCGGTCGAGGTCCGTTGTCATTGAGTGATGCCTACACATTCGGAAGCCGCGACCATCCTCGGCGAGCGGTTGCGGGCCGCTCGCAACGAGCGCCAGCTGACCCTCGAGGACCTGGGCGTGTTGGCCGGGATGCACTGGACGAACATCGGCAAGATCGAGCGGGGCCAGGTGCACCCCAGCGTGGAGACGCTCGTCCGCCTGAGTACCGCGCTCGACCTCGACCCCGCCCCGTTCATCACGGGCCTGAACGCCGACATGTACCCGGGCCGGGCGCACAAGCTGACGGCACGGGATCTGCTGGCTGCTCGCCGCGACCAGGAACGCTGATCCGCGCATCGAGGACCACTCCCCTCCAGCCGGTGGGGCCCGTCAGAAGGTGACCCGCCACAGGTACTGGTGACCGCCGGGACGGAACCAGGACACCTGCACGCTGGTGGCCCGGGCCAGCTCGGCGCCCATCACCTCGAACTCCAGCGCGCTCCCCGGCGTCAGGCGACACGGTTCCAGTGGAGCGAGGAGTCCGGGTCCGATCAGGCGCAGCACGACCCAGTGAACGGCTTCGTCACCGACGTTCCGGAGTCGATAGCGAGGTGCGTCGTCTCGTTCGACGACGAACGGCACCCGGTACGCGAGCTCGCGTCGGTTGCGGTGGACGGTTGGCGGGAGATCGCGGGTCATGCGACGAACCTACGAAGGACCGCCGACGATCTCGGGGCGACGGACCGCGTGCCGCGACGCGCTGTGGATCAGTCCCGTCCGGCCTCGCCTGTGGAGGAACCTCGACGCCGCTCGACCCGCGGCGACCACACGCCACGACCGGCGAACGAGACGATCACCTCGACAACGCCAGAAAGCGCCGTACCCGAATGGGCAGGCGCTTCCGGTGGACGAAGAGTCGTCAGGCGCTCCGAACGGAGCAGCCGGCTACTTCTTGTTGCGGCGCTGGTGACGGGTCTTGCGAAGCAGCTTGCGGTGCTTCTTCTTCGCCATACGCTTGCGGCGCTTCTTGATAACAGAACCCACGGATTTACCTCACAGAATTGGGGGGCTTGGCCGCAGGGATCGCGACCGAAGAGAACAAGTCTTGTTGCCAGTCTAGCCGATTGCAGCGCGCGTCGTTCACACGCCGTACGCCTGCAGGCTGCTAGGAGCGGGAAACGCCTCAGCCGACGTCGGCGACCGGGCGCTGCCGGACGGCGTCGACGGCGGTCTCCGGCACCCGGAACGACTTCCCGAACCGGATGGCCGGGAGTTCCCCCGAATGCACCAGGCGATACACGGTCATCTTGGACACCCGCATCATCTCGGCGACTTCGGCCACGGTGAGGAAGCGGACGTCGGCAGTGTCCTGCGTCATCGAACCCCTCCTGTGCCTCTGGAAACCCGCTTGAACGGCGCTCCGAGGACCGGAACGCCGCATGGCAACTCTAGAGGGCCGACGCCCGCCCTGTACATCCCCTGAGTGAACGGTATGGGGCCCGGGCTACGGGCGGAGCTTCTTCGTGACCGACTGCACCGCGTGGGTCACGTCCGCAGCGACCTTGCCGACCGATCCCGCGACCGCCTTGGCCTGGTCCGGCAGCGACAGCGCAGCAAAATCGACACCGTCGTCCTGGTAGTCGACGCTGAGGAACGGGATGAGCCAGTCCTCCACGTCCTCGAGCGGCGCCGAATCCAGGCTGTAGTAGCGGTGCTGGCCCTCCTCGCGCACCTCGACGAGCTCTGCTTCGCGCAGGACCTTGAGGTGCTTGGACACCGTCGGTTGGCTGAGGCCGAGCTGCGCGACGATCTCGGAGACGCTCGTCCCGGTGCCACCGTGCCGTTCGAGCAGCAGCGCGAGGATGTCCCGCCTGGTGGTGTCAGCGATCACGTCGAAAATGTCGGCCATGCTCCAACGATAGTGATGGAGCGCACGGAGTACCATTGCCTCCGGCGCAGTCCTGAGGTGTTGAGGGGTCAGATGAGCGGCAATGCCATGGGGCGTCGTCCCGAGATCATCGTGCGCCACGGCCTCGCGCGGGTGAGGGAGGCCGTCAGCGACTTCGCCGCGAAGTCGACCTCGCGGTTCGCCATCCTCGTGTTCAGTTTCCTGATCTTCGTCTTCACGATGCTGTTCTCGCTCCCCATCGCGAGCGCCGACCGCCAGGTGACCCCGATCGCCGACGCCCTCTTCACCGCCGTCTCCGTCATCTGCGTCACCGGGCTCTCGACCGTCGACATGGCCACGCACTGGTCGCTCTTCGGTCACGTGCTCGTCTTCATCGGCGTCCAGATCGGCGCGCTCGGCGTCCTGACCCTGGCCTCGATCCTCGGGTTCGTGATCGCACGACGACTCGGGCTCCGCCAGAAGCTCATGGCGGCGAGCGACACGAACCCCCTGCGGTCGCACCACGGCCCCGTCGCCGAGGGTCAGGCGGTCCGCCTCGGGGAGATCGGCAACCTGCTCGTCACCGTCGCCGTCAGCGCCCTCGTGATCGAGGCGGCTCTGGCCGTCCTGCTCTTCCCGCGTATGCTGCTCGACGGCATCAACCCCTGGGACGCCGCCTGGAACAGCGTCTACTACGCGGCCATGGCCTTCACCAACACCGGCTTCACGCCGAACGCCGAGGGGCTCGCGGCCTTCGAGAACGACTACTGGTTCCTCAGCATCCTCATGCTCGGGGTCTTCCTCGGCAGCATCGGCTTCCCCGTCATCTACGCGCTGAGCCGGAACTTCCGGCGGCCGAGCCGCTGGTCGCTGCACGTCAAGCTCACGCTCGTCACGACGATCATCCTGTTCTTCGCCGGCGCGCTCGCCTTCATCCTGCTCGAGTTCAACAACCCCGAGACCTGGAACAAGTGGAACCTCTGGGACACGATCTTCCAGGGGTTCTTCCTCTCGGCCATGACGCGGTCGGGCGGCTTCTCCACCGTGGACATCGGCGACCTCAACGGCTCGACCCTGCTCGTCGCCGACATGCTCATGTTCATCGGCGGTGGTTCCGCCTCGACCGCCGGCGGCATCAAGGTCACGACGCTCGCCGTCCTGTTCCTGGCGGCGTTCGCCGAGGCCCGCGGCCGTGAGGGCGTGGAGGTCTTCCGCCGCCGGATCCCGCAGGACGTGCTCCGCGTCGCGGTGAGCGTCGTCCTCTGGGGTGCGACGATCGTCGCACTGTCGACGATCGTCATCCTGCAGATGACGAAGGCTCCGCTCGACCACGTGCTGTTCGACGTCATCTCCGCCTTCGCGACCGTCGGGCTGAGCACCGGCCTCGTCGCGGACCTGCCCGACGCCGGGGTGTACGTCCTCGCCGTCACCATGTTCCTGGGCCGCGTTGGTACAGTGACACTCGCTGCAGCCGTGGCCGCGAGTCAGAGCGGCCAGCTGTTCAAACGTCCCGAAGAGAGGCCCATCGTTGGTTGACCGCATCAAGCACGACGCCCCGGTCCTCGTCATCGGACTCGGTCGGTTCGGTGCGGCCTGCGCCGGCGAACTCGACCGGCTCGACCGCGAGGTGCTCGCGATCGACGACAACTCCGACCTCGTGCAGAAGTGGTCCGACCGGGTCACCCACACCGTGCAGGCCGACGCGAAGAACATCGAGGCACTCCGGCAGATCGGCGCGCAGGACTTCTCGGTCGCGGTCGTCGCGGTCGGATCCTCGATCGAGGCGAGCGTGCTCATCACCGCCAACCTCGTCGACCTCAAGATCCCGCAGATCTGGGCCAAGGCCGTCTCGCAGTCGCACGGCAAGATCCTCGCCCGAGTGGGGGCGAGCCACGTCATCTACCCCGAGCGCGAGGCCGGCGAACGCGTCGCCCACCTCGTTTCGGGCCGCATGCTCGACTTCATCCAGTTCGACGACGACTTCGCGCTCGTCAAGATGTACCCGCCGAAGCCCATCCGCGGGCTGAACCTGACGGAGTCGGGCGTCCGGACGAAGTACCGGATCACCGTCGTCGGGGTGAAGTCACCGGGGAAGCCCTTCACCTACGCGACCGCCGACACCGTCGTGTCGAACCACGACCTCATCATCGTCTCCGGCACGTCGGCCGACATCGAACGCTTCGCGTCGCTCGAGGGCTGACGCCTGGTCAGCTGAGGCTACGCGCGTAGCAGCGCGACTGCGGCTCGTCGACGTACGGCCCGAACGCCTCGATCGGGTGGTATCCCTCGCGCTCGTAGAAGCGCATCGCGTCCGGTTGCTCCGTGCCGGTCTCGAGGAGGAGCTCGGCGAGACCGAGCGACCGCGCTTCGCCCTCCAGTGCCCGCAGGAGCGCGGTGGCGACGCCGGTCCCCCGGGCCTCCTGCACGACGAACATGCGCTTGATCTCCGCCCGGTCCTCGCCGAGCATCCGCAGGCCGCCGCAGCCGAGCGGGGTGTCGTCGACGTCGCTGGCGAGCAGGAAGAGCGTGATGTCGGCTGCGGTCGGCGGCGTGCCGGGTTCGTGATCGTCGCTCCCGTAGCGCGCGTCGAGTTCGCGGCGTTGGGCGGCCCGCAGCGCGCTTCCCGCCTCGTCATCCCAGGCCACCCGGCTGATCCTGATCGTCATGCGTGTTCTCCCGTCATTCCGTAACAAGCATTACGGTAACATCGGTTCCGAGGTGATCACGACATGGCAAGAACCAAGGACCCGACTGCCCAGGCGCGGATCTCGCACGCGGTCTGGGAGGTCCTGGGCGAGCACGGCCCGCACGGGCTGACCCTCCGCGCGGTCGCGGAGCGGGCCGGGTGCACGACGGGCCTGGTCCTGCATCGCTTCCCCGACAAGCGCGCGCTCCTGCTGCACGCTCGCGACCTGCTCCACGAGCGGACGGCGGCGCGGACCGAGGCGCTCGAAGCCGCAGCCGAGAGCCCGCGTGACGCTCTGCGCGCCGTCCTCCGACAGGCCCTGTCCCTCACGGATGAGACGCGCCAGGAGGCCCGGGTCTGGCTCGGCTACCTCGCGGCGGCGCTCGACGACGAGGTGCTGGCCGAACGGCACCGTACTGGTCATGGTGTGTTCGTCGCGCGCACCCGCCGGCTCGTGGCCGAGATCCGCCCCGAGCTCACCGAGGCCGAGGTCGCCGCGACGGCCACCGTCGTCGTCGGATTCATCGAGGGCGTCAGCACCCTGAGCACGGCCGACGACGACCACTACGACGCCGCGGCCCAGCTCGCCGCGCTGGACCGACTGCTGCTCGTCCTCGGGCTCGACGAGACGAGCCACGCATGATCGTCGTGGAACGGTGGGCGGATGCTCCGGCTCATCGTCGCGAGCGATTCGCCGAGCTCCTCGAGGAGTACCACCGCCGGACCGAGCACGAGAAGCTCCTCGGCCGAGAACCGCGTCCGGAGGATCCCGCCCCGACGATCACCCTCACCGACCGCTACCGGGTCGAGATCGCCGACCCGAGCACCGCCTTCGCCTCCGACGAGATCCTCCTGGCCGTCGAGGACGACCGGGTGCTCGGCTGCGTCGTCCTGACGGACGGCCCGTCGCCGGAGCTCAAGCGACTCTGGGTCGCCCCCGACGCTCGTCGCAGGGGCGTGGCCGGAACACTGCTCGAGGCCGCGACGACCGTCTCGCGGCTGCGGGGCGACGACGCCATCCGTCTCTCCGTGTGGCACTGGCGCTCCGCCGCGATCGCGCTCTACCGGCGGTCCGGCTTCGTGGCGGTCGATTCCTGGGACGACAGACCCGGCCTCGACTGCTTCGCGCGGTCCTTCGACTGATCGGGTCGCCGTCGGGTCAGGACGCCGACAGCTCCTCGGCGCGTGCGATGGCGGCTGCCGCGGCGCGGTCGAACGTCTCGCTGAAGCCCGCCTCGGCGAGCACGGCGAGCGCCTGCTCCGTCGTCCCCTTGGGGCTCGTGACATTGATCCGCAGCTGCTCGGCACTCTCCCCCGTCGTCGCGAGGAGCTCCGTCGCGCCGCGGAAGGTGCCGTTGACCATCACAGACGCCTGCTCGGCGGTGAATCCGAGGCCGATCGCCGTGCGGGTCAGTTCCTCGATGAGGTAGTAGACGTACGCCGGACCGGAACCGGAGATGGCGCTGAGGGCATCGATCTTCGATTCGGGGATGACGACCACCTGGCCGACGGTCTCGAAGAGCGCGGTGACGACGGCGAGGTCGTCCTCGCTCGACCGGGTACCTGGCGCGAGCCCGGTGACGCCGAGCCCCACGTAGGACGGGGTGTTCGGCATGGAACGCAACACTGAGACCGACTCCGGCAGGGCGGCCTCGAAGGCCGCACCGCGGATGCCGGCGGCGAGGCTCACGACGATCGTGCCCGGCTGCAGGGCGTCGGCGATCTCGGCGAGGAGGTCGGCGACCAGGTAGGGCTTCACGCCGATCAGGACGATCTTCGCCGCGGCTGCCGCCCGACGGTTGCCGTCGGCGTCCTGCTCGAGGGCGATCGAGGTGACGCCGGGCAGCTCGGCCAGAGCCTCCGCCTTGCCGATGGTCCGGTTCGTCACCGTGATGCCACCGTCGACCTCGACACCCGGCTGGACGAGACCGCGGAGGACGGCCCCTCCCATCGAACCGGCTCCGAGGATGGCGATGCTGGGCAGGCTGATCGTTTCACTCACCCTGCGAGTCTAAGCACCTGCATGCTCGGCGGCACGTGCCCGGCCGGGTCAGTCGGCGAGGCAGGCGCCCGACGGGACCGCGGACTGCAGCGACCCGGCGAGCGCGACGACGGGCAGGACCTCGTCCATCGCGAGCGCGTACCCGACCGGCGCGGAGTTCGCGTCGCGGGCGAAGATCACGCCGGCCACCTCACCGGACTCGGTGAGGAGCGGGCCACCGGAGTTGCCCGGCTGCACCGTCCCGGACAGCGTCACGACCTGACGGCTCGTCGGGTTGTTCCCGCTGATGTCGGCGACGAGGCTCGGCCCCACGACGATGACCTGCGCGCCACCGGCCGTGTACGGGCCACCGAACGGATACCCGGCGACGACGGCGTTCGAACCGGGCGCCGGGTTCGGTGCGAGCGGCAGGGATCGGGCACCGAGGTCGTCGACGCGGATGACGGCGAGGTCGTCGACCGGATCGAAGTAGACGATCCGTCCTTCCCGAGGCATGGCCCCCGGCACCTCGACGACCGGGTTCGTCACGCCGGCGAGGACGTGCGCGTTCGTCATGACCAGGTCGTCGGCGAAGACGAAGCCGCTTCCGGTGAGGCTCCGCGAGCAGGACTCGGCGGTGCCGCTGATGCGCACCACGGACGCGGAGGCCGTCTGCAGCGCCGGCGTCGAGGTGTCGAGCTGCGGGGCGGCGGGCACGTCCGCGGTTCCACCGAAGGCCTCGATGACGCGTTGGGCCCCACCGTCGACCACCGTGGAGCGGAGCTGCGCGAGCGTGCTCTTCACCTGCACTGGCGTGACGCGGTCGATCGTGCCGATCACCGCGGACGACCCGACCGCCTGGGCGAGCAGCGGGATACCGAGGGATCCGACACCGAGGGCCGCGGTCACGAGGACGAGCGCGGTGACGACGAGGTTGAGCGCGGCGCCGAGCAGCCGTTCCAGACCGCGCAACGGGGTCTTGCGGACGACGGAGCCGATGGCCCCGCCGATGAACGCACCGATCGTGTAGCCGACGGCGAGGACGACCACCGCCGCCGCGACCGCCGCCCAGCCACGCCACGCCGCGTCCGGCACCCACGAGGCGACGAGCGGGATCGCGAAGAAGGCGCCGACCCACCGGCCGCCAGCCCGACGAGCCCGCCGAGGCTCCCGAGGAGCCCCGCACGCCACCCGCGGATCAGGAAGCCGATCAGGACGACGACGAGGATGATGTCGAGGATCACGCCGGGTTGCATCCTGCGATCCTGCCATCACCCGCCGACAACGGGCTCCGGAAGTGCTGGGAGCAGCCGCGTCCGGTCACCGATCCTGTCGAAGCGCGGGGGGCATCCGGGGCCCTGCGCGCCCTCAGGGGGCTCCGACGCCGCCCGCGCCCCGGAAGAAGTCGGTGAGGAGCGTCGAGCAGCGCTCGGCCTCCACACCCGCATAGACCTCGACACGGTGCTGCAGTCGCCGGTCGCGCAGGACGTCGTAGACGGAACCGACCGCGCCGGCCTTCTCGTCCCAGGCCCCGAAGACGACCCGCGGGATCCGGGCGGCGAGGATCGCGCCGGCGCACATGACGCAGGGTTCGAGGGTGACGACGAGCGTCAGCTCCGTGAGGTGCCAGTCGGCCAGCGCGGCCGCGGCGGCGCGGATGGCGACCACCTCGGCGTGGGCGGTCGGATCGGTGTGCAGCTCGCGCTCGTTGCGCCCGACGGAGACGACCGTGCCGTCCGGGGCGACGAGCACCGCGCCCACCGGGACATCGTCGCTGGCCAGGGCCGCCTCGGCCTCGGCGATGGCGAGGTCCATCCACGCGGCGAACTCGGCCGGTGCGTGCATCCGTCATCTCCCCGAAATCCTGGTCGCTGCGCGAGCGACTAGATTGATCGTATGCGAGTGCACGTAGCCGACCACCCCTCATCACCCACAAGCTCACGGTGCTCCGCGACAAGACGACACCGTCACCGGTGTTCCGTGCCCTCACCGAGGAGCTCGTCACGCTGCTCGCCTACGAGGCGACGCGCGGCGTCACGGTCGAGGAGATCACGATCCAGACGCCCGTCACCGAGACGGTCGGCGTCAAGATCAGCGAGCCGCGTCCGCTCGTGGTCCCGATCCTCCGGGCAGGCCTCGGCATGCTCGAGGGCATGGTGAAGCTGCTCCCCACGGCCGAGGTCGGCTTCCTCGGCATGGTGCGCAACGAGGAGACCCTCGAACCCACCACGTACGCGGAACGCCTCCCCGACGACCTGTCCGACCGCCAGTGCTTCGTGCTCGACCCGATGCTCGCGACCGGTGGCTCGCTCGCGGCGGCCATCGACTTCCTCTTCAAGCGCGGCGCGATGCACGTCACCGCCATCTGCCTACTCGCCGCGCCCGAAGGCCTCGAGCGTCTCGAGGCCGAGACGGCCGGCAAGGACGTCACCATCGTCCTGGGCGCCCTCGACGAGAAGCTCGACGAGAACGGCTACATCGTCCCCGGGCTCGGCGACGCCGGCGACCGCCTCTACGGCGTCGTCTGACCCCTGCTCCCGCCGACATGAGGCGGATCGTCGTCCATCCCCGCGATGGACGACGATCCGCCTCATCTCAGTTGTGCCGCCAGCTGGCAATCCCCGAGTAACAGAACGTCATCTTCCGCTCACACTTGACAGGATCCGGGGGATTCCTGTTGTATTGCGGACTATGACGACCAACGCGCCCACCCCGACCTCCTTCGAGGCCCCTGGGAACGCCGGCATGATGATGCCCGGCCGCGCTGTCATGTGCTGTCGAATGTGTCGCTGATCCGACTCCTCCAGCACCGGTAGCGATCCACACGGATCCGCTCCACTGCTCCCAGCACCTCCGAGTCCGCCGCTCCCCCACCAGGTGAGCCGACTCCCGGACGTACCACGTCCGTACCCGGCCGACGCGCCACTTCCCGGATCGCGGGACCGCAACTGCCCACCGGCAGGCGGGATCACCCCGAGCGCACCGCGCACGATCCGTCGTAGCATCATCACTCCCGAGGACCTCGCACTCATGTCTCTTGCAGCCGTTCAGACCACCCGCCCCACCCGCCAGCTCGCCGCCGTCGAGGACGCACCTCGGGCCGCGACCCCGCACGTCCGCGCCGTTCCGGCCGGCCCCGAAGCCCGAGGCTTCGTCCTCTACGTCGGCCTCGACGAGGCGAAGGCGGCGGCCGCCGGCACGAGCCTCGGTGAGATCGTCGAGGCCATCAAGGCCCTGACGGCCCAGTTCGCTCCGGAGGCCGAGACGCACGCTGCCGTCGCCCTCGCCCCTCGCGGTGCCGGCGGACGCGACCTCGACGTCGTCCGGCTCGCCCTGCAGGACCCGTCGGCACTCGCGGCCCACCGCGACGAGGTCGACGAGGAGGAGCAGGACCGCGCCCACGCCGGTGTCGTCGTCGACATCTCCCGGAAGCGCCTCGTCCTCGACAACGAGGCTGCGCCGCTCACGTACAAGGAGTTCGAGCTCCTCCAGTACCTCGTCCTTCGCGAGGGACGCACGATCGAGCGCGCCGAGCTCATCTCCTCGCTGTGGCGCGCCGGCGACGACGAAGAGGTCCCGAACGAGCGGACCATCGACGTCCACGTGCGTCGCCTCCGCGCCAAGCTGGGCCGTTACGAGGACATCGTCCGCACCGTGCGTGGCGTCGGCTACCGCTTCGACCGCCACGCGGACGTCTCGATCCGCTACGCCAGCACCCCGTCGCCCGACCTGTTCTAAGCCGCTTCGGCGGCCCACCGACGAGACGATGGGCCCGGTAAGTGGGTGTTCCACTCGCCGGGCCCGTCGGACGACCAGCGTCAGATGACGCGGGGCTTCTTCGGCTTCTCGCCCGGTGCCGGGACCGGGCGCATCGCGAGCTTCCACACGCCGAAGACGGCGATCGCGCCGGCGACGACGAAGAGCACGAGCGCGAACCAGGGCGCACTGGCAGCCTCACCGAGCACGACGATGCCGATACCGACGGCGACCAGCGGATCGACGACGGTGAGACCCGCGACCACCAGGTCGGGCTGTCCGCTCTGGTGGGCCTTCTGGACGAAGAACCCTCCCACCCCGGCGGCGACGAGCAGTGCGATGATCCCGACGACGGTGAGACCCTCGAAGTTCTGCGTGATGACCCGGTTGATGACGACCTTCGCGAGGGTCACGACGAAGCCGTACAAAACGCCTGCCGCGACCACGTAGAACACCGTGTGCAGCTTCCGGCGCCACAGGGCATAGGCGCCCGCGAGGGCGAGGGTCACCACGGTCAGCATGATCAGGATGATGATGAGCTGCGGCTGACGGATCGGCTCCTCGACCGCGTAGAGTGCGGCGACGATCACGAACAGGCCGATGCCGGCGACGCAGAGCACCATCGCGCGGGTCTGCTCCTTGGTGATCTTGACCCGGGTGACCCTGGCGTTCAACAGCGCCGTGATCACGAGGGCGATCGCTCCGAGCGGCTGCACGACGATGAGCGGCGCGAAGGCGAGCGCCACGAGCTGGAAGACGATGGCCAGGCCGAGCAGCAGGGTGCCGATGAGCCAGGACGGGCGACCGAGCAGCTGCGGGAGCTGCTTCAGCCCGAACGCCGACGAGGCCGCCTCGACCTTTCCGACGCCCCGGGACTGGAGCTGCGTCCCGACCGCCAGGAAGAAGGCACCGACGAGGGCGATCGGGATGCCGATCGCCTGATAGGGCGTGACGCTGATCGTCGGGATGTCGAGATCGACGGCCGCGCGAGCCGACTGCGCGACGATGCCGGTGGTGCCCGACAGCAGCAGGGCGCCGGCCGCGAGGACCGGGAACGAGGTCGCCGCCATCACTTCGCCGCCGCGCTCGTGCCGACGGCCGCCGTTTCGGCATCACCGAGTTTGTTCTCCGGTACCACCTTGGAGTCCTGGCTCGGGAAGACGACCTTCTGCACGATGATGATGATCGACGCGGCGACCGGGATCGCGACGAGGGCGCCGAGGATGCCGCCGAGTGCGCCACCACCGAAGGCCGCGATGACGACGAGCGCGCCGGGGACCGCGACCGCCTTGTTCATGATGCGCGGGCTCAGGACGTACGCCTCGAGCTGCATGTAGATCAGGTAGTAGATGATCGCGATGAGTGCCGTGACCGGCGACACGAAGAGGCAGAGCGCACTGTTCACGATTGAGGCGCTCAGCGTGCCGACGAGCGGGATCATCGAGCCGATGAACGCCAGCAGGGCGAGCAGCGGCGGGAAGGGCGCTCCGATGATGCTGAGGAAGATGAAGCTCAGCACGCCGTTGACCAGTGCGAGCCCGACCTGTCCGACGACGTAGCGTCCGACGGCCTGCGTGATCTCCTCGAGCACCTGCGCGAAGCCTTCGCGTCGGTAGGCGGGGAGGAAGCGGTACGTGACGGCCTTCATCGAGCGCAGCGACGCCAGGAAGTAGAGCGTCAGGATGAGGACGATGATCGAGCCGGTGATGCCCGACGCGACGCCCGCGCCGACCGCGACGATGCCGCCACCGATGTTCAGCAGGTTGTTGGGGTCCTTGAGGAAGGAGAACGCGTCATTGAGCGCCGAGTCGATGTCGAGGGTGTTCCCGATCGTGTTCTGCACCCACGCGACGAAGTCGCTGTTGAGGAACTGCTGCGAGATCCGGGGTAGTCGCTCACGAAGTTCGAGATCTGCGTCACGAGCAGCGGCACGATGGCGAAGATGATGCCGACGAACGCACCGATCACGGCGAGGAAGACGACGGCGATGGCGAGGCCACGCGGCAGCTTCTGCTCGAGCCAGGAGACGAGCGGGTCCAGGCCGAGCGCGATGAAGAGCGCGACGCCGACGTAGATCAAGGTGGTGCTGAGCTGCGTGACGATGCTGCCGATCACGAGCGCGACGAGCACGCCGATGCCGCCGACGAGGCCGATGCGGAACGCGTTGATGCGCACGCTCGGAGCCGAGGGCTGGAGCGCCGCGACCACAGCGGCCGACGGCGGTGAGGACGCAGCGGCCTTCGCCGCGCGCTCCTGCTTGGCCTCCTGGTGCTTGACGCGCCTGGCTTCACGCTCCTCCGGGGTGGAGGAGAACCCCGGCAACCGGAGTTTGGGTGTTTTCATCGTGCGATCTCCTCGGTGGTGATGCGATCGGGGTTGTGGAGGCAGTTCACATGGATCTCCGCTCTGTGCCTACAGTAGTGAGACGGAGCGCGGCCCGCAGATGTCACGATCCGTTCTGGGGAAAACCGTCGGAAGATGTCGCGGGCTTGATCGGAGAGGTGACGCAACCGTGGGACCTGATCCAAGACGCACGCCGGGCGGCCTCCTCGAGCAGGCGACCGACCGGACGCTCGTCGAACGGTGCGTCGACGGCGACACCCGCGCGTTCCAGGTCCTCATCACGCGCTACGGCCGGATGATGAAGGCGTACGCCGTGCGACTCACGCGCTCCTCGGCGGACGGCGACGACGTCGTCCAGGAGGCGCTCATCTCGGCCTGGAAACGGATCGACACGCTCGAGGACGGCGCGATGGTGAAGAGCTGGCTGATGCGCATCGTCAGCCGCCGGGCGATCGACCTCATGCGGCAGCGCAAGGACACCGAATCGACCGATGACGTCATGGTTGAAGCTCCCGAGCGCGACGGGCCCGAGCGGAGGGCCGAAGCGTCGTCGCAGCTGGGAGCACTGTCAGCAGCGCTCGACAGACTGCCGCACGGACAGCACCAGGCTTGGGTGCTCCGCGAGATCGGCGGATACTCGTACGAGGAGATCGCCGAACAGTTGGGGCAGAGCGTCGCCAGCGTCCGAGGGAGTCTCGCGCGGGCCCGGGTGACACTGGTCAAGGAGATGGAGGGGTGGCGATGAACACGGATACTCCGGGCTCCGAACAGCCCGAACCGAGCGGCTGCGCGCACGGTGTCGACGCCCTCACGGACTACCTCGAACGCGACATGCTGCCGGCCGACCCGTCGATCGACGACTCGCCCGAGTGCCAGAGGATCCTGCGTTCCCTGCGACGCGTCCGCTCGCTCGCCACGCCCCTGATGGAGGCGGACGAGGCCGCGGTCGCCACGCTCGACCAGGACTGGATCCGCGGAATCATGGAGAACATCGGCCGCGAGGCGAAGGCTGGACGCGACATCCCGTTCGGCGCGTCCGACGACGACGCGGCGCTCGTCATCACGGAGGGCACGGTCCGCGGGCTGGTCCGCGGAGCCGGCGACCGCACCCCCGGCGTACTCGTGGGTCGATGCGTGCTCGAGGGCGACGTCACCTTTTTCGGCGAGCCGATCATGCTCCACGTCACCGTGAGCATCGGTTGGGGGAAGTCAGTCGCCGAGACGGTCTCGCTGTTCCGCGAGGAGGTCGCCGCCAGCCTCCGGCAACACACGGACCTCGTCGTGGCGGGACTCGACGTCGTCGTCGACGATCTGCACTTCGAGGCGGACGAGATCGGAGAGGTGGGGGACGATGCGTGACCTGGCGGAGACGGACGACGACCTGGGATCGCTCGCGAGCTCGCTCGACGGCTTGGTCCTGGCGGTACCGGGCGTCGACGGGTTGACCGCCGTCGAGCCCACATTGCTCCGGGTCGCGAAGGAGGGCGTCGGTGCCCTGCTCGGCGCGCCCGACCAGCCGGCACGGGTGAGCGTCAAGCGTGTCCGAGGCGTCCTGACCGTGCAGACCAACATCTCCGTCGCCGCGGAGGCGGCATCCCCTGCCGTCGCGCAGGCGGTCCACCGAGCCATCGCGGAGCGACTCCGGTCGACCACCGGCGAAGGGGCTCCGTCCATCACCGTTCGCGTGATCGACGTCGTCCCGAGCGGCTCCCAGGACTGACACGAGCGCGCACGGTCCCGGTTCGGGGATCGTGCGCGCTCGATCTGGTGGCCCCTCGACTCAGCCGCGCGACTCCTCGGCACCACCGCGGGCGCGACGCGAGCGCACGAGGAGTGCCGTACCGCCGATCACGAGCAGGAGCATCGCGGCGATCACCGCCTGGTCGAGCCACAGCACACCCGTCGTGGCGAGCGGCCCCTGCGTCCCGGATGCGCGTTCCGGTGTCGCCTGCGGCGTCTCGGTCGGCGTCGGTTCCGACGGCTCCTTCGGCCCCTCGGGGTCGGTCACCGGTGGCGTCACCGGCAGCTCCACCTCCACGATGCCGCCGTTCCAGGTGAGGTCGACCCGGTCAGCGCCGGTCGGCGACGGGTCGGCCACGACGATGTCCTCCATGGTGGACGACTGCGGGTCCAGGGCGGAGTTGACGAGACCGTCGTCGCCGATCCGGAACCCGGTGATACCGGCGCCCTCGGGGAGGTCGACCCTGATGGAGTAGGTACCGGACACGAGGCCGCTGAAGCGATACCGACCGTCGGCATCGGTCTCGGTCTGCTCGGAGACCTCGGCACCGTGCTTGTCGACCCCGGTCAGTCGCAGCGGCACACCGGCCACCCCGTCACCGGGCTGCCCGTCGGCGCCGTCGTCGTCGATTCCGTCGCCGTCGCGGTCCCACCAGAGGCGCTCGCCGATCGACGACGACACGACCGTCGTCGCCACGAGTGGGGAGCGTGCCCCGAGCGTCTGCGACGCCGAGCGGACCGTCGCGTCGTTCCGGTACTCGGCACCGGACACCGCGCCATCGGTCGTGAGTTCCACGACGATCTCGTGACGTTCGAGGGCGTCGAGTTCGGCGGTCTCCACGCGGAACGCGGTGACGTCGGCGAGGGAGGTCGGGCACGACTCCGCACCGAACTCGTCGAACGAGCACCAGGTGAAGCCTGCGGGGAGGTCTCCGTAGCCCGTTTCGGCGCCCACACCGGACGTGGCCTGCACCGCCGCCGGATCGGCCGAGGTGTAGCGCACGCGGTCGCCGTCAGGTGCATCGACCTCGCCGGCCAGGACACCGTCGGCGGTCGAACCGCGGCTGTCGCCGACGAACGGGAGCACGTCCACGAGCGCCACGTCCTCCTGCGCCCCGGTGGCGTTCATGTTCGCGTAGGCGAGCCGGTAGTCGATGTGGTCGCCGGACTCGACGACCCGCTGCTCGACGCTCTTCTGGACGCGAAGGCCTCCGGGCGCGCGCAGCGACACCGTCTGGCGACCGTAGTGGGCGTCCTGCACCGCCGGGTCCGTCGGGACCTCGTCGAGCGACCCCGGGTCGTCGGGACTGGAGACGACGACCTGGTTCACGAGGTCACCCTGGACGGTCGCGTCCGAGGTCGCCCAGTACCGGATGACGGGCTCGGAACCTCGGGCGACCTGCCCGAGTCTCCAGGTGATGAGGGTGGAGCCGTCCTCGGCCGTCTCGACCGACTCGGGGACGTGGGACACGTCCGTCGGGTCGTACACGAGACCGGCGGGCAGACGGTCGACGACGACGACGTCACGTGCGGCGTCACCCTGGCCGGGCACACTCGTGATCTGCGGCGTCACCTCGAAACGCACGCGCTCGCCGGCGAGCAGTTGGGCGGGCGATCCCGGATCCACGGCCGGCACGATCGCCCGCTTGCCGATGCTGATCACCGCGTTCGCCGCGGTGAGCCGGTCTCCGCGCGGGAAGTCGGCGTTCGACACCTGGCTGGGGTCGTACTTGCTGTGGTACCAGCCGTCCTTCGCGTACCACTTGCTCGTGTCTCGGTCGTCCGGGAACTGCTCCGGGCTGTACAGGGAATAGCTCTCGGCCAGCAGGGTCCCCGCCGGGACACCCTCGTTCATCTCGAGGGTGAGGGAGGCCATGAGTGAGGCACCGATCGCGATGACCCCGTTCGTGCTGCGGTACCGGATCTTCGTGATGTCCTCGACGGCGATGGAGGAGAGGTCGGTCGTCCAGACGTCGTCGCCGTCGTCGCAGGTGGTGTCGTTCATCTGCTTCCAGCGGGTCGCGTCGTCGGCGGTCTCGTCGACCGTCGGTCGTGTGCCGTATTCGATGACGATGTCAGTGGACCCGTGTGCACGGGCGGGTACGCCGTCGAGGCCGACGGCCACGTGCTGGGTCTTCGTGTCGAACGCCTGACAGAACAGCTGTCCCGTGAACTCGGTCCCACCGCGGTTGTTGTACATGGTGAGGGCTCGGTACTGCTGCCCCGGGACGACGACCCCGTCGCCGGTTCCGGGGAGGAACTGCCCGGGCACCGGGACGAGCTCCGTCAGCGTCTCGCCGACGTACCGGGTGGCGTGGGTTCCGTCCGGCCGACGGATGAGGTTCGCCGTGGCGGTGTTGTCGTCGAGTGGCTCCTGCGCGTTCGGAACGGGACCGCCGGACGCGTCGGTGCCCGTCGCGACGAAGTCGCGGACGTGGATGCGCGTGTTGAGTGAACCGTCGGCCGGCACGTCGTCCCGCGGGGTGAAGATGCCGAACCTGCCGAGTGCGAGGTAGCCGCGGAGCGGGATCGCCGCACCGTTGGCGGTCTTGGTCGGGATGTGGTCTGCACTCAGGTCGGCACCGGACACCGTCACGATGATCCGACGCGGATCGCTCAGATCGATGCGACACGTCCACGTGCCGGAGTCGGAGACCGCGTTGTCGCCTCCGCCACCGACCTTCGGGAAGACACGTCCCTCATGGGCGCCCGCGGCGCAGACCGTCTTGTCGGAGAGCCGCGAGTTGGGGCTCACCTCGTCGAGATCGACGACGAACGTGACGTCGTCGACCACGTTGGACTGCCCGCGTGCGCCGAGGCCACCCGCGGCGTTGTAGCCGGCGAGGTCGAGATAGGCGTCGTAGTGGACGAGGAAGCCGGGGACACCTCCCTGAGACGAGGTGTTGCTGACGACGGCGGGGCGGACGCCCAGGTTCACACGGGGCCCGCTGCTGGCCGTGACGGACGGGATGTCGGTGGCGTCCGTGGCGGGCGAGCCGGAAGCGGCATCGGTCGCGGTCGCGCTGATCGCACCCGGCACCGCCGCCAGGACGGAACCGTTCGCGACACTCGCCGCAGATGCGACGAGGTCGTACGTGGTGACGGAGTTCGGCAGGACCCCGCTGAGCACGCAGTCGAGGACGAGGCGGTCGTCGCTCACGGTGGAGCCGGCGCCACAGTAGGCGGGGAGCCCGGCGACGGACGGCCAGAGCAGGCCCTCCGGGAGCACCTGGCGGACGACGACCCGATCATCCGAGGCAGCGCCGTCGAGCTGGACCTCGACGCGGTACGTGATCGTGTCGTGGGTGCGGACGATGTCGTTCGTGGCACTGCTGTCGTGGCCGGGGGCGTCGTCGGCGTCGAACGGAGCCGTGCCGGTCGTGACGCCGGCGAGTGCGATCCGCAGCGCGAGGTCGATGTCCGCGGGTGTCGCGGCCGGCGTGGCCACGGGGTCCGTGGCAGGTGGGGTCTCCGCCGTGGTCGGACTCGGTGTCTGCGCCGGCTCGTCGGCATCGTCCGACGACTCGTTCGAGGGGGACTCGTCGGTCGAGCCCTCGGGAACGTCTCCCGCTGAGGGGACGGAGGACTCGGCCGGTGGCTCCGGTGACGCAGCTGCGGCAGCCGCGGGGCTTGCCAGCGCGCCGGTCATGAGGGCGACCAACGCGAGGACGGCGCTGGTCTGCAGGGGGACGGCTCGGCGGCCTCTCGGCCTGAGCGGTGAGGACATCGGGATCTCATCTCAGTCGTTGCGGAACGGGTGATATTTGAGACTGTAACATAACAAACAAGTGTTTGAGTCGATTACCTGCGCTTGGCCGTGCCACTCGGGCAACTCTCAGCAAAAATAACGTTCTGGACTATTGCATCCGTTACCAACATTGATGAGTGGCAGAGCGCGAAGGAGTGCGCGGACGTCTCGGAGCCCACGGTGAGTGAGCGCATCGCGTCGGTCGACCGCATTGGTTTGGCGTCGTGAGAAGAGGCCCCCTCGTCGATGGGCCGTCAGCTCTACGGGTTATTACTACTATCCCCCAAAAGGAGGACAAGGCCCTCGCTTAACCCTCGTGCCTCGACTACCGTCCGGAGACCAGACAGAATCTGGATCCCAGGGGGAAGCAATGATGCTCGACCAGTACACCAAGTCCATGCGCCGGCGCCGTCGCAGCGAAGCCACAATCCGCACGCGTCTGTTCTATCTGAAGAAGTTCGACGCGTTCCTCGGTCCACGTGAGCTTGTCCAGGCAACGACAGATGACATGTACGACTACCTCGACTCGAACCCGAAGTGGTCACCAGCAACGAAGCAGTCCATCGTGTCGTCGATCCGCGTGTTCTACGCGTGGGCGTTCAAGCGTGGGTATGTGCAGTCGGACGAGTCGGAGGAGTTCTGGGCGGCGAAGGTGCATCAGGGCACACAGCGCATGGCGTCGGAGGATGCCATCAGGAGGGCCCTGGATCGGTCCACGGACGCCGAGAAGGCGATGATTCTACTGGGCGCCGAGTGTGGCCTCCGGGTGTCTGAGATCGCCTCCCTGCACCTGTCCAACCGGCATGAGGACTTCCTGACCATCGTCGGGAAGGGCAACAAGCAACGCACCGTGCACATGTCCGACGAGCTCGCCACCGTCCTGACGATGATCGAGAACACGACGATGCGGTTCGGGAACTACTTCCCCGGCCAGTCCGGGAAGAAGCCCATGCATCCGACGTCGATCTGGCGGCACATCACGAAGGTGCTCGAGTCCAACCCACACAGCCTCCGACACCGTGCAGGGACGGTCGCGTATCGGAAGGGTGGCAGGGATATACGGTTAGCGCAGACGATGCTCGGTCACGCGTCTCCTGTGACGACGGCGGTGTACGTACACATGGAGGACGACGATCTGCGGAGAGCGTCAACGGCAACACGCGTCGCGGCATGACGAAAAGCCCCTCACGATCCGTAGACCGTGAGGGGCTTCCCCGTGTTGCGTGTCGGGGCTGATGGCTATGCTTCGGGGATGATCCGCTTCCTTGCCCCCACTGCTGTCCTACTGCTCGCCCTCACCGGTTGCTCGAGCGCCGCTCAGCCCTCACCGACACCGTCCGAACCTGCTGGCCCTGCGACGTACTCGTCTGTGGTGGATCTGCGGGACGCCTATGTTGCGGCCGGCGGTGCTTGTGACGAGTGGTCGCAGACGAACCGGGTGACGGTGGCGGCGCAGTCGGGTGACTGTGACGGCAACACGGTCCTGTCGACGTATGCGAGCGAGTCCGACCGGGAGACGGCGGTCGCGAACCTGAAGATGCTGAACCCGGATGGGTACAGTCTGTTGTCGGGGCCGAACTGGATCATCAACTCACCTGATGTCGCTGACGTGTCTGATGCGCTCGGCGGCATCCTCGTCACGAAGTAGTGACTCGTCCGAAGCCGATCCGTTACGACCAGGACACGTGGTTGGTGATGCGCAACGACCCGGTGAATCCGAAGGCGATCATCGAGAGACGCCGTGACGGTGCCGGTGAGGAGGTGTTCTTCGTGTCGCGTTGGAACGTTGACCCTGGCGCGCGTGTCCTCATGGGGACGAAAGGGTCGCTGGTGGAGGCGGATGATTTCGTGCGCTACGACCTGCCGACGAAGCGTGATGGGCGGGATGGGCCACCGAACGGGATCGACGGCGACGGAGTACAGCGGCGTCGCATCTGAACGTCACCTGTTGGGGTGTGGCTAGACTCTGCTCGTGACCACGCCCGAGAAACCAGCACGTGCGCTCGTGCTGTCGATCATCGCGGCCATCACGCTCACGGTCGTCTCGCGCAGTTCACTGTTCCCGCCTGTCGACCGTTCCGTGACAGACGGACTGACCGTGCTTCTACCCGTTGCGGGCTTCGTGCTCTCCCTCCCGCGCCTGGCATCCCGCCGCGACGCGCAGGTCGGGCTGTGGATCGCGATCAGCTTCGCCGTCGTGGTAACGATTTCCGGGCTCGTGAATGGCCCGGGCATCGCCTCAGTGTTCGGGATGCTCCTGCCCGCCGTCATGGCAGTCGTGCTCGTCCTCCTCGGCTCCATCATCACCGTACGCGAGTTCCGCACCATCGCCCGCTGGATTATCCTGCTCGCCGTCGTGCAGGCCGTCTTCGCGATCGCCGACGTCCACCTCATGCAGACGTGGGCGCAACAGGCCGCGCTGACCAACGGGGTGTACATCTACCGGCCCAACCTCATCGTCGACGGCATCGGCCGCGCCAGTGGGACCATGGGACACCCGATCCTCCTCGGACTCATCTGCACCATCGGTGCCGTACTCGCGCTCAGCAAGGACATCATCCGCCGGCCAGTGATCCGCCTGGTGCTGGTAGCGCTACTGCTGTGGGCCGTCGTGCTCTCCGGCTCCCGGAGCTCGGTCGCAGCATTCGCCGTAGCAGTGCTCCTGTTCTTCATCCACCCTGCCAGTCCAGCGAAGCGCGGCCTGCGGATCCTGATGGTCATCATTGTCACCCCGCTCACGCTGGTCTACGTGAACGAGGCCATCAACACCGCCCGCGAGGTGTCGCTGTTCTCCCTCACGAACCGGATCGACGCCCTGCCCCGACTCGTGGATACGCTGCGGCGTCCCGCACCGGAGTGGCTGATCGGCGAGGGAAGTCGATTCAACATCGGCATCGCGGACAACCAGTTCCTCACCACGAGCGGATCCTACGGGCTGATCGGACTCGTCGCGCTGATCGCAGCCATCGTCTACGCCATCCGCTCTCGGAGTCCCATCGTCGTCGCTGCGGTCGGGTGCCTAGCGTTCATGTCCCTATCGTTCGACACGCTGACGTGGGGATTCAGCTCGTTCCTGTTCTGGTTCTTCGTCGGTGCGTCGCACTCACAGAACGCACGAAAGACCCCCGAACCCACTCTCTCGAGTGAGCCCGGGGGCGTTCTGCTTCGTTCCAATCGCGCCTAGAAGCTGCGGCTAACCTCTGCCCATACGGTGGCAGTGAGGGCGATGAACTTCATGTACGCGTTTGCTGGCGGGTTCGCGTTGGTCGCCCCCTTCAGGATGATGTTGCCCGAGTTCACCAGCGTGGTGTTCGCGTTGCCGAAACGGATCGTCACCTCACGGTTCAACCACCCACCAGCGAACTGGCTGACGTTCGTCGCCGCAGCCATCTGGATGTTGAAGTACTCGGTCGCGTACGGTGACACGAATCCGAGGTCGAGCGTGTTGCCGCTCGTGTACGCGATCGTGTCCACACCGCCAGGGATGACCGTCTGCTGTGCTGCGGTAGCCATGTAGGTGAACACGGCACCGCCGAGCAGGTTCGGCCCGATGATGTTGCGTGCTCCTGTGCAGTTGAACAGCGCACCGGCAGTCGGTGCCGCTGCGGCGTTCTGCGGCATGATCTCGCAACCAGTGACCCGAGCCTGACCATTCAGCTCGAACAGGGTACGCGTGCCACCCTTCGCGCTGGTGTAGATGGTCGCCTCTGTGTACGAGGAGCCCTTCTGCAGGATGAACGGCGCCAGACCTGCGCCAGCCCATGCCGTCCGGCACGTGCCACCCTTCGACTGGAATCGGCCGGCGGTGACACGCACCCAGCGTGCACCACCCTCGAACGCCTCTGCTGTTCCGCTTCCGGAGTCGACGGTTGGGGTGCCGGTGTACGGTGCGCTGTTGAAGTTGCAGTCGACGAGCGTGACGACAGCCTCCGCGTAGGCGACCCGGATGAAGTGGGGCTGCACGGTCGAATCCGAGTACACCGGGTCATCGGCGCTACGGGACACGAAGTAGCAGCCGACGAATGTCGTCTCTCGTGAGTTCCCCACGTAGATCGGGGACGCGAGCGGGGCGGCAGTGAACAGCTCGAACTTCGATGCGACGAACGAGTTGTGCCGCGCGTCACCCTCGACGAGAAGGAGGTACGGGCAGTTCTCGACGTGCACCCCGAACCCGTGGACCGAGTTCGTGTTGCCTTCCGCGGTGCCTGCGTAGTGCAGGGCCGCGTAGGTGCCATCCGTACCGCAGAACAGCAGGCGCGTGTTCAACACGGTACCGTCGTAGCACTCTTCGAAGTGGATACCCTGGCGCTGGAACCCGGTGATCATGACGCCAGAGATACGGAACTCACTGATGACCTTGTACATGTGGATAGCCACACGATCCTTGGCCCCCGTGCCGCTCGTCCAGCTTGCGGAGCCGAGCAGCATGATGTCCTGAATGCCCACACCAGCGAGGTAGCCACCAATGGTCGGGTTCTTGGCCTCGATCACCGGAGCGCCTGCCGTGCTGGGCGTCCCCGCAACGAGGACCGTACCGGCCGTGCGTGCGCTGCTTGACGGCGCGTAGGCCATGTACTGGCCCCGGAGCAGCACTTCGTGCGTAATCGCGATCGTCCCGTTGATGAGGTACCGGCCGGCGGGGATGAACACGGATCCGACGTTGAACGTCTTCGCCGTGGTGATCGCAGTGTTGATGGCGGTCGTTGAGTCCGTCGCCCCGGTCGGGTCAGCATTGAAAACGAGAACGTTGATCTCGGAGGCTCCACGGCTCGACTGCTGCGCGTGCAGCTTCCGGGCAGCGTCCGACCAGTCTGAACCAGTCGCCATTGGAACAATGCCTGACGTGGCGCCTTTCTGTGCGGTCAGGACCGTTTCGATGGCGGTCTGAGTGGGCACAGTATTCGGGCCAGCCGGACCAATCAGGTTTCCCAGAGGGATCTCTGACCCGTCGTCCTGAATGAGCCAGACATTCCCATACGTGGGCGATCCCGGATCGGCGTCCACCCGAGCATCATTGATCGTCTTCGGGGAGAAGGGAAGCGCGTAGAGGACGGACTCGGGCAGCTCCTTCGTTACGGAGTCGACGGATACGAGATAGTTGACCATGCTGCCCCCTTCAAGGGATACGAGTGGGTGGGGGGTTAGACGGACGTCTCGGGAAGGTGCTGCACGCGGATCTCAGACGCAGCGAGCACCTGGCCGGGGCTGACGGTGACGTTGTCCTTCACGAAGTAGCCGAGGACCGTTGCAGCGACCGTCACGACGAGCGCGGCAAGGCCAGGTTCGAGGGACACGCCGAAGTGGTTGTCGAGTGCGTACACGATCGCTGATGCGGCCGTACCACCCGTCAGGAACGCGAGCAGCTTCGGGGCCAGGTCCGACCATGCGCGGCGGATTTTGATCTTCACAGGGTTGTCGATTGCGTGGCTCATGGGGATGTCTCCTATATCGGTGGGTCGTTTAAGTGGGTAAGCTCGCGCTCACCCTCCTGCAGGGGTAGGGCTTCGGGGTGGTAGGAACACTCCGAAGTCCGCTCAGTCAGAGTGCAGATCCTCGATCTCGAGCTGCGTCATGTCCTCAGCGGACGGCATCGGCATCTGACCCTGACGGCCGTTTCGATCCCATGTGATGAGCTGTCGGAAGAACCGGCGGATGATCGCGTTCGTGGACTTCTTCCATTCCTTGAACGCGTCAAGCTCCGCCTGCACTGGCTGCAACGCGATCGCGATGCGCTTGTCCACGTACTCAGCGAGCTCGATGTTGTTGTCGAACAGTTGAGACCCGGCATCCACCTGATTGCGGGTCTCAGCAGTGCGGTTCGAGCGCTTATTGTTGATGTACACGCCCAACCCGAGGAGGGCTGTGACGATGAGGCCGGCGGCGGAGATCATCTCCGCGCCGGTCACTTGCGCACCGCCTTGCTCTTACGCAGCTGAATGCCGAGGTCGAGGACACGCCAGATGGGTAGCACGACGAGCGCGGACATGAGTCCCGCGGTAGCTTGCGATCCGGGCACCTCGAAGCTCCGAGCCGTCAGCACGGCAACGTACGACCCGACCAAGCCGATGAGGACGAGCTTCGCTCCCAGCTCGAGCTTCCCGAGCTTCGGGAACGCGACCCCCACCAGACATGCGAGCGAGGCCAGCGCGATTGCACCGGACCAGAATGCCGCGTACGTGGTGTTCGTCGCATCCGTCACCGACCCGACACCGCGCACGAACCCGACCACCCCGAAGTACAGGAAGATGAGGTTGCCGACTGGCAGGACGACCCGGAAGATCCCACGGAACCGCCAATCCTCAGGCCGGATGTTGCCCGACGCCCAGATGGACGCGGCGAATAGACGTTTGAACATGGGATCCCCCTCCCGGGATGGAAGCGGGCTACTTGATCGCGTTCGCGGCAGACGTCGGGGCCAGCTTCGCGAAGTCGTCAGCAAGGGCCGCATCAACCGCACCAGCAGACTCGTTCGCTGCTCGGACCGTGGCTGCGAGGTTCGTCACGAAGTTGAACTCGTTCGCCGGCACATCACGCGCGTCAGTGGGTGCCAGGTTCCGGAGCTGACCGTCCGCACCAACAGGCTGGTCGATGATGCCGTACTTCGTTAGCAGCGGCAGGTACTCCCAGTTCGGCAGACCGAAGTAGAAGCCCGTCGCGGGGTTCACGGCGGCGACACGGCCGAAGGTCTTGTCTGTCGGTGTGGCGTTGCGGATGAGCTGCGTCTTGGGCATGTCGTCTTCCTCTTTCCGGGGTGCGGGTTTGCCCGCTTTGATGGTGTTCGCGCGAACCACGGTCGCGTCGATGGGTAGCCCGCCTGGACAGGCGGTTGCGTAGGAGGCGCCGTAGAACTGGTACAGCTCCCGGTGCCCGAGGACTGTGGAGTCGGCGCCGTCACGGACCAGTGGGAAGCCGTACCGCTTGGACACGTCAGCCATGAGCGCGGACAGGGACTCCTGAGCGGCAGCGCTGATCGTGTACGCCGGAGCGAGGGTCTCGTTGCACACCTCGACGGTGATCGCCCGCCCGTCCCACTCAGCAGACGAAGACGTCCACGCACGGAACTCCTCCGGGACCACCGAGATGATCTCGCCGTCGTTGCCGATGATGTAGTTCGCGGACACTTCCTTCGCGCCCATCATCAGCCCGAGCACGGCACGCCAGTCCCGAGACACCGCGTGGTGCTGGATGAACCGGTCGATGGTCCGCCCGCCTCGAGAGGACTTCTGCGGTGTGACGTACGCCTGTGTGGTGAGTGCGCTGATCGTCATACTCACCACCCCCAAGCTGTCCAGATGAGCCGATACGAACCAGCGAACGCAGCACCAGCCGCGTTACGCACGCGGATGCCGAACTGAGACGCCGAAACCGACCCGACAATCACACCAACCGAATACCCGGGTGTCGCGTCCGGGTCACCGTTCACCACCGACATCGCCAACACACCATTCGGGAACGGTGTCGGGAACGGCAGCGTGAAACCACCAGAACCCGACGTCGTAACCACCTGATACCCGGTCTGCATGAACGCAGCCCGCGGAGAGCCAGAACCAGCCATCAGCCCGTTGTTCCCCAGCAGTTGCACACCCACAGGCGTCCAGGTCCCGGGGAGCGCTGTGACCTCATACACGCCCTTACCGGCAACGCTTCGCTGTCGTCCCAGCCAGTTACCGAGCGCAGGAAGATCAGAGGGCGTCGGGACGGCAACATCCAGCTCATCGCCAACCGCATTCGCGATCGCCGTCAAGTCCGCAGCAAAGTCAGCCGGGTCCGTGTTCGCCCGAGTCGGCAAACCCTTCGGTGTCGTGCCAGCCATGAAACCTCCAAAGAAAAAGCGCCCCACGATGGAGGCGCGACAGAACGAACAGGAAAGAGGGTTACGACCAGCTGATGGACAACCCACCAGACGTCGCCGACGACTGCCACTGCAGGTACCCGGAGTCCTCGACCGACCCGATACCGAACGCCGTTCCATCACGCAGAGCGGCAGCCCACGGCAGGGGGAGAGGTTTCAGGCCAGACCCGCCCGAGACGTTGAACGTGTCCAACGGGTTCGGCGGTGCACCAGTGCGCGACGAATCGCTGTGGAGCGTCAATGTCACATTCGACAGCCGGTTCCAGTCCTCCTGGACGGTCATCCCGAAACTGTTGATCGTTGCCGTGTTCGGGATCGTGTCCCTGATCTGGAACCCGTACCAGTAGAACCCCCGCCGCGACTCAGACACCCCGAACAGGTTGTCCACCCAGCCGCCACGCCACGTCGCCGAGTCGGTCGGCAAGAACACCCCAGACCCACCCGATGGCGCAACGCCAGCAGAGGGAGGGACCACAGGGATCACACCTGCAGGGTCGGCTGAGATCTGACCGATGACCACACCGTTCGCCGGCCAATCAACAATCACCCGGTGGCCGAGAGCCGGCACGTACCCCTGCACGAACGGCAGAACGCGTGCCTGTGAATCGTCGGTGGTCACAGCCACCAGCGACCCAACCGGGTCAGCAGTAACCGTTCCCGTCGAAGACTTCGGGATCGGACCCAAACACACCGGCAGTGCACCCAGATACCCGATCAGTACTCGGTCTGCGGGGAACGGGGCGGAACCCACCATCGGTACCGAAACCTCAGCACCCTTGATGTTCGCCACCACCAACGAGTTCGCCCAGTCGACCGACATACACACACCCTGCGTGTACGACGACATGCCTTGGCGGGCTGCAGCATTCGCCGCCTCCTGCGTCTCAGCGTCCTTCCGCACCATGTCAGCGAGCGCACTCATCGTGTCTCCGCAGCGATCAGCTCCACCGTCATCGCATCAGTCGGATTCATCGGGAACGTCATCGACGTCACCTCCCCAACCACCTCACGACCCTGGGCCTCATCGACAACCTCGATGTAGTCGCCGAGCTCCAAGTCAGGGCGAGGAAGACACGACACCCGAACCGCACGCGACTGACGCCCCGACACTCGAGCGAGAACCGTCTTCGCGGCAGCGTTCACCTTCGCCTGCGTGTCCAACAGCGGAGACGAATACCGGTAGGTGCGGCCACCGATCGGCCGGCCAACCGCGATCGGGTTCGACATGTCCGTGATGCGTGCCACAGCGACCAGATCATTACC
Organism: Plantibacter sp. M259; assembly: GCF_006065115.1. Classification (NCBI taxonomy): domain Bacteria; kingdom Bacillati; phylum Actinomycetota; class Actinomycetes; order Micrococcales; family Microbacteriaceae; genus Plantibacter; species Plantibacter sp. M259. The sequence continues at coordinate 1,208,528 of NZ_CP040750.1, forward strand.
GCCCGTGGAGGACGTCACCTGCACCTGGTTGTAGAAGTCCATCGACAACGAGTCGTCCAGGTCGATGACACCTTTCACCGTCGCCACCGGTTCCGTCGCCGTCAACCACACGTCCGCGGGTCGGGCGGTCAACGCGCCCTGGCGGGTCAGGTGGGGGACCCCGCCCAACGCCGCCATCAACACCTCAATGGCGTCGATGCGGGACTTGTACGCCACCCCGGCAGGGATCGTCGTATCCGGAAGCGACTGCACTATGGGGTACGGGGACAGCCGGCGGATCTCCTGCCACACCGTGTTCCCAGGCTTCGGGGCTTCGGTCTGCAGGAAGTCGTCGGCGATGATCGCTTCGAAGCGGTCGCGGAGGGACAGTTCAGCATCCCACCCGATGACCTGAGCCTGCGACGGGTACAGCCGCAGGTACTCGCGCATCGACGGCACCTCGAAAATGCGGAACCGCCCCATCGGGATGTCCCACGTCTTCGAACCGACCGTCACCGTGCGGGTGATCGCCAGTTCCTGACCGAACGGCGCCAACGGGTCAGTCTTCGCTTTCGGCACCAGCGAGTCATTGTCGCGAGCCAGCCGAACCGTCCCGCGACCCTGCACCTGCGCGTCACCAGCGAACGTCAACGACCCATCCCACGTCAACGGCACATCCGCGGCCGTCAGCGTGGGACCGTAGAACGCGTCCGCGCGCCAACCGGGTTCGTGGTTCTCCTCCAACGCGGCGAGGAGTTCAGGTTCAAGCTGCAGCACCATTAGTCCCCCGGTGGGTTTCGAAGAGCATCGACATACGTTGAGTACGCAGCGTTGAAGTCGGCGTACGTGGGGAACACCGCCGAGTAGGTCCCGTACGTGACAACGGGGATGGTGATGTTCAGCGGTGACGGGGAAACCTCATCAGCTGCGATGTCCCACACCACCCAGCCGCCGCCGTACTGCACGTCCTGAGCGATTTCATTCACCGTCTCAATGGACACGTACAGCAGCACCGGCAACCTGAGCAGCTTCGGTGCACGCACCAACACCACATCAGCGTCGAGGACTTCCTGATACTTCGCAGCATCCTCAAGCGTCTTCACCTGCGACGACAGTTGCACGTTCTCGAGCAACCCCATCGGCCCAGACAACGCGATCGTCCGGAACCCAACACGGTGCTTCGTAACTTCCCGACGCCGCGTCAACTTCTCCGCGAAATCGGTCCGCAACTCCACCCGCACAGCACGCCCCGGAGCCAACGGGTCAGACACCCACGCATACGACGGATCCTCCGTCAGCGTGGCCGTCGCAGTGTTCGTGTACTCCACGAACTCCCCATCAACGTAGATCGCCGCCCGATACGACACCGGAGTGCCGATGGGTGCTTCGTAGTCGATGATCGTGAAGCTGCCATCAGCGAACGCATCCAACGCACCACGGACGGTGCCCTCGGAGGAATCCCAGAACCGGAACACCGTCACACGCGCGTTCGCCGGCAACCCATCCAGGTCAATCCGGATACGAGGCGACGGGTCAGCGTCAGGCAACGCCGTCACCATCAACGGACCCATCACCTCGTACAAGCCAGGGATTGGGGACTCCACAAAGTTCGACGTGGAATACAGTCCCGGCTCAACCAGAATCGCCCCACCTGGGACACCATAGAGACCGTCCTCAGGCATCAGATCCCCGTCCTATAGCCAGACCCTCGAGCCTGCTTCTGTGCCGCGAACGTCATCGTCAGTCCGCTCTCAACCACACCCTCAACGAGCCCGATCAGGTCGCCCTGCGGGGTCATGATTGGTGCGCTGATGCTGATCTGCGGTGTGCCCGACGATGCGCTCATGTACCGGTCCGGGGCGTACATGCCCCGCCCGCGTAACCATCAACCCCGAGCCGTCGACCTGTCTCCTGCCAAATGTCCAACGACCGTGCACGCTTCGCCGGAGCCAACGGGATGTACGCCTCACCGCCAGTCTCTGGTTCAGCCCACACCCGGAACGAACCGGCAGGGGCGATCTGCGCCACGTGGTTCTCGCGCAGTCCACCGTTCGCGTAGAAGTCGAGAACGCCACCGTTTGCCTGAGCGACGGAAGCGCGACCAGACTGCGACCCGCCAGCACTACCACCAAAGAGCGGCATGCTGTTGATGAGGTTGATGGTGTCTCGGATGGCCTGCTTCACACGGTCGAGATTCGCAATCGCGGCATCCGTCCCGTTCAGTGTCACTGATGTCTGCACGGTCGCGGGAGTAGCGATGAGCTTGTCCGCGTACACCTGGGCAGCCTGAGCCGAATCACCGAGGGCAATACGGGCGTCGATGATCCGCTGACGCCCAGCATTCAAAGCACCAGCGATCTCATCGTTCGTGCCACCCACCGCAGCGATCGCTGCAGCGTTCTCGTTCGCAGCTCGAGCAGTGTCCAACATCGCTGACTGCGTCTGCCGGCCAGCCTCAGTCGTCACATCGAGCGATGCCGAACCGGCGTCCAAGTTCTCTTTCAAGGAATCGAACGCCTCGTACAGCCCAGCCGTGGATTCCTCGACGTCGAACTGTGCCGACCCGAAGTTGCGGATGTCGTCGGACAGGTCATTGACCGCATCCGACGTCTCGACCGCGACACCCTGAATCTGCTCGAGCGACTTCGCGGAATCGTCAGCAGCAGCAGCCTGGTCCTTGAAATTTTGTTTGCCGGTGTCCAGATCGTTGTTGAGGTCACGAACCGCTTGTGACGCGTTACCGGCGCGGATACCCACACCAGTGAAGAACGTCACAGGGGTGTTGTTGTCGCCGAACTTCTTCAGCACGCTATCGAGCGCGTCTCCGCCCTCAATGACTGCATCCGTGAGTTCCCTCTGGCTGACCCCAGCTTCCCTCGCCGCCTCGTAAGCACCCTTCTCGGCGAGCTTCTTCGACACCAAGTTGCGGGTGTAATCCGTGAGGGAGCCAGTCGACTTGTCCAGAGAGTCCTGGAACTCGTTCGACTGCGACACGGCCTCAGCCTGACGTGCGGCCCAGATCGAGAACGCCACCCCAGCAGCAAGCAGCGCACCCGACGCCAGACCAAGTCCGAGAGCTGCACGGCCACCGCTGAGGTTCAGGGTTGCCATTGCCGCCTTGAACTCCGCGATCTTCGGGATAGCCACCAAAGCGGCGCCACCCACCAGGCCGATGACTGCGATGACGCCACCGAGCGCGAGACCAACGCCGAGAACAGGGCCAGGCAGGTTTCCGATGGCGTCCACGACACCAGTCGCGGACTGCACGATCTGACGCAGTGACTCGTTCGCCGCCGACCCAGTACGAATCAGAGCCGTGTCGAACGCGCCACCGAGCGCCTCAACGTCACCAGACAGGTTGTCGAGACGCTTCGCGGCCTGCTCCGATGCGTACCCCTGATCGTTGACCGCAGTCGTCCACTCGTCAATGCCCTCAGCGCCCTCGTTGTACAAGACGTTCGCAGCACGCACAGCATCCGAACCGAAGATCACCGCGAGGGCAGCATTCCGCTGCTCCGGCGTCAACGACTTCAGGGAGTCCTTGAGGTTGCCGGCGAACGCAGACAGGCCAACGAACTGGCCCTGCGCGTCGTACGCCGAAATCCCGAGCTCTTCCATCTTGGACTTGGCTTCCGCAGACTGCGGTGTGAGGCGCTGCAACATCGACTTGAACGACGTACCAGCATCCGACCCCAACAGGCCCGCAGACGCGAACGCAGCCAGCCCAGCAGTGGTCTCCTCAATCGACAGACCCGTACCCTCAGCAACCAGACCAGCCTGATTCAAGGCGGCGGACAGGTCCGTGACGTCACCCATCGCCTTACCCGCACCAGCAGCGAGCAGGTCAGCGACATGGGACATGTCCGTCCCGCGAAGACCGAACGTCTTCAACGCGACGGCAGCGATACCAGCAGCCTCAGCAACACCAAGCCCGCCGGCCGCAGCCAAGTCGAGGGCGCCGTCGAGGCCACCGTCGAGGATGTCCTGCGTCGAAACGCCAGCCTTCCCCAACTCCTCAATCGCGTTCGCGGCCTCAGTAGCCGAGAACACCGTCCGAGCACCAGCATCCAGGGCAGCCTCACGCAACCGGTTCATGTTGTCCGCGGACTCGTTCGTCGCAGCCTCAACATTCGACATCGCTGCGTCGAACTCCATGAACTTCGAAACCGCGATACCCACAGCCACCGCGGCGATCGTCCCGATGGCGAGCATCGACTTGCCGACGGTGTCCATTGCCCTGGCCCGCTCAGCCGACGATGCTGCAGCATCACCCACCCGACGGGTGCTATCCGCGGCCTGCTCCATGCCCTGCACGTACTCAGCGACCTGAGCGGTGAGGCGTACACGTACGACACGATCGGCCACGATTTCTCCGATCTGTCAGTAACTCGAAAGCCCCGCACAATGGCGGGGCGGGTTGGGTGGAATCAGTGGACGGTGTCGGTACACGGTGGTAGAGTTGGCGTAACGACACCCCGAGGATTTGGAGTAAGCGAATGACACGAACTGAGTCAACAAATGCCGAGCTAATCGAAAGAGCGAACAACATCGCCGATAGTGGGGCACAGAAGGACGACGGCTTCGCCTACTCGGTTCCAGCCAGCAAACTCGTGGAGTACGCCGAGATCATCCGTGCCCTGATCGACCGACTTAAACGAAGTGAATGACGACTGTGCCGAACAAGCCCAAGACGCCCACTTCCACGTTCCGCATACCCACGGCGTTGAAGACAGCCGCACAGGAACGCGCCGAGGCGGAGGGGAAGACGCTCACCGACGTAGTCGTGGACGCACTCACCAAGTACGCGAAAGGGAAGAAGCGATGAGCGCTAGCGAGTTGATTGCACTGCTGGAGAAGTACGAAGCAGATACGCCCGTCGCTGTTCAGGAAGACTGGTGGAACCACGAATCCGCGCTCTGCATCCGTACGGGTGACACTTGGGAACCGATCCTCCGATAGCTCCACGAAGCACGCGAAAGGGAAGAACCGATGAGCCCGAACACAAACGCCAGTCCGCAGAACGAAATCATCACGATCAGCATGCCCGTGTGGGCGTTCCAAGGAATCATGAACGGCATCGAAAAGTGGACCGGTGACCAGTGGGACAACCACGAGATCACGGCCCCGATCAAGTTCGAATCCGTGCCGCCCTCCTGGTGGATCGCAACGGAGGACGGACAACGCTATCTGCTGAGGACGGAGGATTCATGAGCGACGAACGAATCTCGTACCAGGCGAAACCCGGCGTAGACCGGATTGGATACTGGGACGTTGGCCTCGACGGAGATGCCGGGATCACGACGCGGTTAGACATCGAACCCTACCGGATCGAGATGCAGAAACGCATGGCAGAGATGGAAGACTCCATGCTCGCCGGCATCGTAGCCGACGAGATGCGGCGGCGCGGGTACACAGTAATTCCACCCGCCTAGCACCCCCAGACGAGATGCCCCCTGGACTTCGGCCTAGGGGGCATCCGTCGTAACCGGCAGGTTTCGCTCTTCGCGGTGCACCCGGAAGATCAGGCCGGCCATGTCGGCATCCGGGTAGCTCTTCCGGTACGCGTCTTCCGCGTTCCGCTTCGCCTTCTCGGCGTAGTCCACAGTCGGCACCGAATCCGCGTAGAAACGGACCGTGCCCTCCGGGTTGTTCGGGTCAGCATCAGGAGACGTCGTCTCCGGCATCAGGAACCCATGCGGCCCCAACTGCGACTGGTGAATCTCGTACGCCAGCAACAACGAACGTTGCTCGTCGTCAAACTCCGGCTCAGGGAACGAAACCGTCCCCACCAGAACACCGTCCTCATAGACGTGCTCCGTCAACGTCGAAGGCTCCCACCCCCAAAGTCGCCGAGGGGCGACTCCGAGACGCGCGGCAAGAGCCACATCAGCTAGGAGCGCGTCGCTGCTCCTGAGGCTTTTACCAGTTCAGCGATACGCTTCTGCGTCGAATACTCGTTGAGCTCCCACACCGCATCACGGATGTCCTGAACTTCCGTACCAGTCAGGCCCGCGAGCAGGTCGCCCCACTCGTCCACGGGCTTCTGGTTGTGGATCGTCTTCTCTTCGACCTTCAACGTGATCTCTTCACCGTTGTCGATCACACACGCATACGCGGCACCATCAGCGTCCACGTACCGGACAGCGGCCTCGCAGACGCCGTCGATGTTGTAGCCGTACTGACGGTCAACCGGCGAATCCAGACGGGCAGGATTGCGGGACGTCAGCCGCGCCCACACGTTCCCAGGGATGCGACGGAACCGCAACGTGATGAGACCATCGTCGTCCTTGTACAGGGCGTCGATCTTCTCCTGAATCTCCTCAGCCGGCGACTTCGACGCCAATCGCTTGTCGTCCCGGTTCCCGAGCTTCGCCAGTTCAGCCTCGAGCCGTTCACGCTCACCCTGCAGATGATCATCCAACAGCACCTGAACATCCTTGAACGGGCGCGCATTCTTCCGCGCAGCCAACCGCTCCTGAAAAGTCACCACAGTGTTACTCCTTCACCAGATTCACCAGATGTAGTTGAGACCTGCGCGGGCGGCTCTGGTGGGACCGCCCGCGCAGGAACCGTTACGCCACAGTCAGCGCGTCGTCCTCCGGGATGCCGGTGACGTAGAACGACTGCGTGATCGTCTGGATCCCGTTCGCAGTCGGAGCGTCCTTGCGCTGCTTACCCGCGAGGATCGGGATGACGTCGACCTTCTGGCCGACCGCCCAATCCGTTGCGTTCGCGAGGCTGTACCGCACCACCAGGAACCCGGAAGTTCCCTCGGTGAGTGCCGGACGCGCCACCTCAGCGCCGCCGCCGTAGACGTACTGCAGCTCGAGCGTCTGCGTCGTCGTACCAGGACGCGACAGCGTGATCTTCAGCGTCAGACGCGGGTCATCGATCGAGTTCTCCGTGATCGCCCGGTTGAACCCAGACGGGGTCAGCGAGTACGTCAGAGCCTTCGTGGTCACTGCAGCCAGGACGGCAACAGACTTGGCATTTCCAGACGGCACGAAAGCAATCCGGAGATTGCCATCGGACGCTACTGATGCTTCAGCGGTTTCAAGCGCCATCAGTGATCTCCTTCTTCTTGTGTGCCGCGGACGCGGCCTTACTCACGGGAGGTTTCTCCGTGAAGTCATCGGGCCAACGGTCGAGCCATTCGCGGCTCACTCGGGCCTCATTTCCGTCCTTGTCGTAGACGGTCACGATCTCTGCAGACATCGGGTCTCCTTAAACACGAAAACCCCGCACAAGGCGGGGTAAGTAGAGGGGTAAGGTCAGGGGCGCCGGGACCAGAACGACAGCTCGAACCGGGCATAGAACAACGGCGGAAGGACTTTCGAGTCGATGTCGACCGGGTCAACCGTCACGCGGATCGGATCACAGTTACGACCGTCAACCACAGGACGCTGACCAATCACCTGAGCAACCAGACGATCCATCACGCTCAACACACCGAGCGCATCGACGGCAACACACTGGCCATCCATCACATACTCGGCATCCGAATCGGTCGCCTGATTCTTCGACAACCGGCCATCATCAATCGTCTCCGGACCAGCCGGCCACAAGATGACGTATGAACCGCGGTACGGGTTCCCGTCAGCGTTCAGCCGAATCACCTCAGACACAGCCAACGCCGCATCCCGTTGGATCATCGACTTCACAGCCAGATAATGCGGCCTACTCGAGGACATCAGCCACCGCCCGCTCTAGACCACGCTGGAAGTCATCCTCGTTCTTCCGCGCAGCCTTCTGACCCGACTTCTGCGGACGAGCACCAACACCACCAGGAGCATCCTCGAGGAAACCAAACGAACCCTGCGCCCAACGACCGCCAGGCTTCGGACCAACCTCAGCACCAATCTCACCGTCAGTGTTGAGCTCCATGTCGTAATCGATGGAACCCGCGTAATACCTCGCCGCACCACGGTTCTGCCGGCGAGCATCATCACGCCAGTCATCCTTCACATGACGTGCCGTGATCTCCACAGCCTGACGGATCTTCGGGATCGCCTCCTCCGGAGCACCCTCAATCGCAGCGACCAACGACGACACCTCAGAGAAATCGAACTCGATGCTCGCCATGACCGCTCCTAGCTGATCTCTTCCACCGGAAAACGATGCGCCGTCGTCTGCCCCGCCTGCGGACGCCCAGTCACCCGGAACAGCCGACCAACCAACGTCGGATCCTCCGACCCAATGACCTGCACCCGGTCATCCGTGCGCACCATTGGTGCCGAACCGAACGGCACATGCACCTCAGGCGACTGCAGAGCAATCAGCTGAGTCCCCTGGTCGCGGTCCTGCACGTTCAACGTCCGGTACTTGATCCGCGCCACCGTCGTAGCGACCGTCTCGCGAACCTCAACAACCTCGAGCGTCTCAGGATCCGTCGTCACCTCACCGGTCACCCGGGAGAACACAACAGTCTCCTTCATCCGCGACTCAGCCTGCCCCCGAAGGAACGGCAGAGTCGCGTCGATGTCCTGCCCGAGGCTCACAGCTCGCCGCCCTCATAGATGGGCGTGCCGGCGATGTCCACCCCGCACGAGCAGTACAAGGCACCGAACATCGACGCACACCACGGAAGATGAACGTTCGCGAACCCGAGCATGTCAACCGAGAACGCACCGGACGTCTCATCCAGCAGGCCCAGGAACGTCCACCACTCATCGACCGTCACACGGCCGCGGCCCGACTGAAACGTCTTCGACGTCGACCCGTCATCCACCGACACCGTCACCTGCGTGGCGTCATCCGGCTTCTTGACATGCGATACAACAGCCTGCCGCACCGCGTAATCGATCTTCGCCTCATCAACCTCACGAGGCGGAGTGAACGAAACACGCCGATCCTCGATCAGCATGTAAGCGTCGGCGATCCACATCTCCCACTGTTGCTCAGTAACCGAGCCAGGTTCGGGGGCGGCCTGCCCGAGAGCAACCGCAATCATGCTGGGAGTCACAGCCATGACCGCCCCCTTTCCCTAGTTAGGACTCGTCGGACTTCTTCGGACGACCAGGACCGCGCTTCACCGGCGTTTCCGCCGGCTCCCACTCAGACCCAAGCCGTGCGGCCTTCTCCTCAGGAACACTCACGACAGCACCTGTCGTGACGTTCTTCAGACGAACCACGATCAGACGAGGTCGTGGATCTTGGCGAACGCGTTGAGGTCAGCGATACCCCAGCCGTAGACAACCTCAGCGCGGAACGCGACCTGGTTGTTGCGCTTGAGGTCACCGCCGCCGTCCGGGTCGCCGTACTTGATCAGCTCGAGGCCGATCGACTTCTGGATGCCCCAACGGATGGCCGAGAAGTCACCGACGAAGCCGAGAACCTTCGTGTCCACCGCGAGGACGCCAGTGCCGCGGACCGTGTTCGACACGGAAGCGCGGTGACCGTCGAGCTCGCTGGTCTCGATGCCGAGGCGGAAGTTGGGGTACAGCTTCTGCTCGGAGTTGATCCCGCGCAGCGAAGAGAACTTCGCAGCGTACGTCGGGTCGAGCGCGATGTCGCGGGGCACGAAACCATCCGCGAGAACCAGGTTGTCGGCCGCGTCGAGGCTGACGTACGGCTTGTCGGCCGCCGCGTACTCGACAAGGTTGGTGGTGTCAGTGATGCCACCGTTCATGGCAGCAACGACAGCGCCACCAGTCGGGTTGATCTCGTGGAACACGCCGAAGTCGAGCGCACGCGAGAGCGCCGGCTGGATGAGAGCGAGGATCTCGTCCACGACCTCAAGCTGACGGTCCTCGTCGGCCCACTGAACCTCTTCGTTGAAACGAAGTGTCTTGTGGAACTTGAAGGGCTTGACCGACTTCGTGGTTGGGGTGACCGTCGAAGCGCCCTTCTGCGCTCCTTCAGCGACGTACTCGGCCTCGCCGATGTCGAACGTCCACGACTCGCCCTCGCCGAACGTCATCGGGGTCTGGTCCGAGAGCGTGGCGACGGTGGAGCCGTTCTGGATCTTGCCCAGCCACGGGTCAAGCTTCTGCTTTGGGATCGAGAGCGATCCAGTTGCGAGTGCAACCATGATTGTGCCTTTCGGTTAGTCGGCAGCGCCGAACAAGCCCTTCGTGAACTCACGAAGATCCTTGCTCGGTCCACCAGTCGTGTCCGTCGCACCCTCCTTGGGTGCAACATTGCCTTGCTTCTTCCGGTCTGCTTCTCGATCAGCGAGACGCTTCGCCTGCGCCGTCAGAGTTGCCTCATCCGTACCGGTCAAGAACAGGTCGCGGTCTTCCACGCTCAGGCCATACTTCGCGGCCACATCGCTGCGCAGAGCACGAGCTTCAGCCGCCGAATACTTGCCCTCAAGCTCAGCAAGCTTCTCCTCGACGGTCTTCGCGCCCTCTGCCTTCACCTTCAGCTCTTCGTAGTCCGCATACTTCGCCTGGACGCGTGCTACGCGGTCCTTGACAATGCGATCAACGTCAGCCTGTGTGAGCGACTGTTCCTGCTGCCCACCCCCATCAGCGCCAGTCTCAGTGCCGGTAGAGGTTGCTTCGTTCTCGGGCATTCCGGTTCTCCGTTTCTGTCCCGTCGGACATCAGACCGGCCTTGAAACGCGGCCGTAGCGCTCTCCCCAATTCGGGGAAGTCTTAGTAGAAGGAGTCGAGGTACTCACGGAGCGCAGCACGCTGCTCCGGGCTCCTCGAGCGACGCGATGCCCGGTACTGGACAACGGACGCCTCAACTCCTGTGTCATTGGTCGTGAAGACTGGCTGGGCGACGCAGTGACAATTGGTATGGGCAGCGAAGCGGGCCGTATCTGCTTTGTAGACAGCTCCACGGTCAGCGAGCATCCGACAGAACTTGCAGCCGCCGGCTGTCACCCGGCGCCAACCCACTGCATCCGGATCCTGACGACGGTTCGACGTGATCGTGTCCCGATACGGTCGAGCCGTCTCAAGCTGCACAACCTCCGCCAGCCGCCCTTCAGCAGAGTCACCTGATTCGTCGAACCACGGCGCTGTCGACCAAGCGATAGCCCGCCGAATCTTCACCGTACGATCGAGCACCACCGCCTCAGCCGTGAACCGCGACCGAACCTCAGCGAGCTCGCGCTCCTCCTCGTAGAAGTCAGCAGCCAACGCCGCCGAACCCTCCGAGTAGTAACCGATCAGCTCAGGAACACCATCGAGCAGCGCAGCTCGGCGCACCTCAGGCGACCCCACAACACGGTTCGAGAGATCCGCCGCATACGCGACAGCCTCAGCCGTAACCAGTTGCAGAGCCGCACGAGACTCACGCGCCGACATCCGTCTGCACCGGAGGCTTAGCCGGCTGCAGGGCAGCTAGCACAGCACGCCCCGAAGCCTTCCGCTTGTCAGCCATCGCCCGCTTGATCTGCTGCTCATCAAGCCCCAGCAGCTCAAGACCAACCTCAGTCTCAGCAAGCCACGGCACAGCACCGATCTGCTTCGCACCCGCATCAGCAGCGGCGGAACGGGACAGGTACAACGGCGAACGCCACTTCGTATCGATCGAAGCCCAACTCTCGGGCACTGGATCTTGCCCAGCCACGGGTCAAGCTTCTGCTTTGGGATCGAGAGCGATCCAGTTGCGAGTGCAACCATGATTGTGCCTTTCGGTTAGTCGGCAGCGCCGAACAAGCCCTTCGTGAACTCACGAAGATCCTTGCTCGGTCCACCAGTCGTGTCCGTCGCACCCTCCTTGGGTGCAACATTGCCTTGCTTCTTCCGGTCTGCTTCTCGATCAGCGAGACGCTTCGCCTGCGCCGTCAGAGTTGCCTCATCCGTACCGGTCAAGAACAGGTCGCGGTCTTCCACGCTCAGGCCATACTTCGCGGCCACATCGCTGCGCAGAGCACGAGCTTCAGCCGCCGAATACTTGCCCTCAAGCTCAGCAAGCTTCTCCTCGACGGTCTTCGCGCCCTCTGCCTTCACCTTCAGCTCTTCGTAGTCCGCATACTTCGCCTGGACGCGTGCTACGCGGTCCTTGACAATGCGATCAACGTCAGCCTGTGTGAGCGACTGTTCCTGCTGCCCACCCCCATCAGCGCCAGTCTCAGTGCCGGTAGAGGTTGCTTCGTTCTCGGGCATTCCGGTTCTCCGTTTCTGTCCCGTCGGACATCAGACCGGCCTTGAAACGCGGCCGTAGCGCTCTCCCCAATTCGGGGAAGTCTTAGTAGAAGGAGTCGAGGTACTCACGGAGCGCAGCACGCTGCTCCGGGCTCCTCGAGCGACGCGATGCCCGGTACTGGACAACGGACGCCTCAACTCCTGTGTCATTGGTCGTGAAGACTGGCTGGGCGACGCAGTGACAATTGGTATGGGCAGCGAAGCGGGCCGTATCTGCTTTGTAGACAGCTCCACGGTCAGCGAGCATCCGACAGAACTTGCAGCCGCCGGCTGTCACCCGGCGCCAACCCACTGCATCCGGATCCTGACGACGGTTCGACGTGATCGTGTCCCGATACGGTCGAGCCGTCTCAAGCTGCACAACCTCCGCCAGCCGCCCTTCAGCAGAGTCACCTGATTCGTCGAACCACGGCGCTGTCGACCAAGCGATAGCCCGCCGAATCTTCACCGTACGATCGAGCACCACCGCCTCAGCCGTGAACCGCGACCGAACCTCAGCGAGCTCGCGCTCCTCCTCGTAGAAGTCAGCAGCCAACGCCGCCGAACCCTCCGAGTAGTAACCGATCAGCTCAGGAACACCATCGAGCAGCGCAGCTCGGCGCACCTCAGGCGACCCCACAACACGGTTCGAGAGATCCGCCGCATACGCGACAGCCTCAGCCGTAACCAGTTGCAGAGCCGCACGAGACTCACGCGCCGACATCCGTCTGCACCGGAGGCTTAGCCGGCTGCAGGGCAGCTAGCACAGCACGCCCCGAAGCCTTCCGCTTGTCAGCCATCGCCCGCTTGATCTGCTGCTCATCAAGCCCCAGCAGCTCAAGACCAACCTCAGTCTCAGCAAGCCACGGCACAGCACCGATCTGCTTCGCACCCGCATCAGCAGCGGCGGAACGGGACAGGTACAACGGCGAACGCCACTTCGTATCGATCGAAGCCCAACTCTCGGGCACACTCGACTCGCCATTCTGGATAGCCAACGCCGTAGTGACACTGCGCCGGATCGAGATGGACCAGTCGTCCATCGCACCCTCGGCCTCAGCAATCAGATTGTCGCGGCCTGCAATGTACGAACCCTCACTCGTCGGGTTCGCCATATCGCTCAACGCGAAGTCAGCATCGGGCAGATCAGTCTCGCGCGCCGCCAACTTCGCCAGCGCATTCAGGTCAGCGAGGTGCGGTTCAGGAGACTCGGCGGAGAACTGCTTCACATCGGCCCGCGGGTTCGTGGCCTCTTCGTCGTCCGGGATTCCGAACGCGCGACCCAAAGCAACCTGCCAGGACGTCTTCGATGTCCCATCAGCGTTCTTGAAGATCCCCTCGTCAGCACCCAACAGAATGAGCTTCGGGATCGTGTAGATGTCCATGTGCGCCTCAAGACGCACCAGAGCGCGCAGAGCAGAATCTTGGTGCGACATCAACGGTCGGCTGATCCTGCTCTTTCCCATCCGACGCGAAGAACGCGGACGATACACAAGAGGCTCAGCCGGCACCCCGAACGAATGCTCAGACCGCGAAACCTGCCACTTGCCGTCAACGACATCTGCAGCGATCGTCAGCCGGTCGAGGTACAGCACGAAGCCGTCGATCCTGTTGTCCTTGCGGCTCGTCACCGAGAGCAGGTTCTGCAGCCGACGAGTACGAACATTCCACTCGCCAGTCGCACTCAGAGCATCACGCGCATGCACCAGCGCAGCCGGCTCACCGTCAGCACCACGCGTCGTCACCAAGTACGAGACGCCGTGAATCAGCGAATCAGTGCGAGCCTGCGCGATCTCGGACAACAGAAAGTTGCTGTCCTCGAGCTCAGACATCCCAAGCTGATCCAGGTCACCATCAGTCCAAACGAACTTGTCCAAGTTGCAACGACGAGCAAGCCCATCGACACCCTTCGCCGCCCAGCCGAGCGCGATACCGATCTGCGCATACTGCGGCGGGATGACGCCACCAATGCTCGTGATCGCCCGCTTGCCGTCGTAGTACGCCGAACGCAGCTCATTCCGGCGCCGCTTCGACTCGAGCTGCTCCGCAAGCGTGTTCAGCGTGCCGTTCTCGTCCTCTGTCAGCCCCGGGACAGTGATCTTCTCGTACGTCAAAGCATCACCGCCGTCCTCGAAGTAGTGCGCCGCGTAGGACGCTTCACGTTGTCATTCTGAGCACCCCAAAGGGCAAGAGTTTCCGCGACGATCGGACTGATGTTCGACATGGCATCCTTACGGTTCCACGCCCACGAACCAGCAAGCGGACGCTTCGTCGCAACCGACAACGCCACATTCACCTGCGGCTGATCCGTGTGGAACACCGAACCATCCAAAATGCCGTCATAGAACTTCGAGCAAGCGATCGCCATGTCCTTGCCCTCCCTCGCCGCCAACGTCACCAAGACGTCAGTGCCAATCAGGTAATGGCGACCACGACGCTCCTCGACAAGCCCAGACAGCTCATCAACCACAACAGAGTGCAGACGGTTCCTCGAGGCACGCTCGACGACGTAGGGGATCGCCCAATCGACGCCCTTACGCTCCTCGTACAACTCCACATGCCAACGACCGTCAGCACGCACACCAGCAAGAGCAACAGCCGCATACCCACGACCAGGCGGAACCTCAACCGAAATCGTCAGGCGATCAATCGCCATCGACGATGCATCTGCAGCGTTCGACCACGAAACCTCGTCAATGACCTGCTTCGACGTCAACGCATCCCAGATGCCCAACGCCTCGCGCTTGAACGAGTCATCGTCAGTCAGGTTCGCGCGCATGCGCTGCATGGATTCAACCGGCGTCCGATGCGGAAACGAAGGGTTCGCCTTCGCCCACTGCTCCAGATCGTCAGGATCAGCATCAGCCTCCGCCGAAAGCTCGACGTACACCATGTTCTTCGCCGTGCCGTCCAGCGCCTTCGCCCGGCGGTTCGTGAACTCCTCACCAGGATCAGTCGGCCGCGGCGGGGTGCCCATGAAGAACAGCAACGCACCCGAAGCCTGCTTCGACGCGTTCGCCGCCGGCACCATGTCCTCGAGCGCCTTCTCCGTGAGAATCTGCGCTTCGTCGAACACCTCCACGTCGACCGAATCGAACCCGCGCCCGAACCCAGCCTCGCGGGCGCCAAACATGATCACCGAACCGTTCTTGAAACGGATCTCCTGCTCACCATTCGTCGACCGGATGCCATCGTTGCGGATAGCAGCCAGATGCACACGGATCTTCTTCTTGCGAACCATGCCCTGCATCGTCTTGAACGTCATCGTCGACGTCCTCGTCCGGTGCGCCGTCCACAGCACGGTGAGGTTCGGGAACAACACACACAGGGCGATGATCATCATGCCCACCAGGAAGGTTTTCCCCACCTGGCGCGGGATGCTGAGAACAACGCCGCCGACAGTCGCAGCGTACTTGCCGTTCTTCAACTTGCCGAGGGCAACCATCCCAATGCCGTGCTGCCACGCATCGAACGAAACGCCCATCGCAGCGCACTGAGCAACCACCCGCGGCCACACCGTCGAAGCGATGTTCTTCGGGAACACCACATGCCGAGCAACCTCAGACAGCTTCAGCTCAGATGGCTTCCGCGTCGAACTCCCCGTCCTCGACATTCGCGCCACCCTCAGCCTCATCCGAATCCCGCGACACCAACGCCTCGATCTCCTTCGAGATCAACGACAACTGACGGTGCAAAGCAGCCTTCGCCGGGCCGCGCTCCTCCGGCAACGACGTCACGATCTCCCGACGCTGAGCAAGAAGAATCTGCAGATAGTCACCGAGCTCGATCGCCTCAGCCAGAGACAAAATCTTCGGCGGATCCGGCGTCTCATCAGGCGCCACAGCACGCAATTTCCTAGGCGCAGAACCCATGCGAGCACCTCCTAGAAACGAAAAAAACGACAGAGAGGGAGGACGTCAACACCCGGAGGTCTCTTGGGGTGGTGCTTGGGGTGGGGTCCCCGTGGGCCTCAGGCCCCTCTGAGCGACGTCTCGGGAGCCTTTGATCCCTTTCGGATGTTGCACCTGATGTGGGCCAGTTGTACGTTGTCTCGCGTGTGTGCCGCCTACGGATAGGGGCAGACGGTGGTCGAGGCTGGCACTCATCTGGTTAGGGAACTCGAGTGCTTTGTCCACTGGCTCGTTGCACAGTTGGCAGATCCAACCGTCTCGTTCATAGATGGAATCGGTGAAGATGGTCTCGGCCTGGTATCGATCAGCACCACGCTTCACTGCGTGCCGCTTCTTCCACACTGCTCTACGTTGTAGTGACCATTGGTCTGATGGTGGGTTGGCCATGCCGTTGGCTCGCTCCCACCTGCGGTAGTGCATGCGGCACATGCCACGGCTGGCGCTGGGGCGGTCGCAGTCGGGGGCGTTGCATGGGGTGGGTACGTGTGGCGGGCGTTGTTGCCGCGGCTTGGGGGTGTACTTGTTGCGAAGCTTGGTGAGGTAGGCGTCCCATGCTTCGGGATCTTGCCTCATGCGCTGGTACCTGGCTGCTTCTCTGCATCTGGCATCACAGTAGACGCGCCCGCCGTGCGTGTGGCTGATGTCTGCACCGCAGTGGGTGCATGTACGCTGGTTCATAGCCGTTGATCCTTCTTACCCAAGGTGATCGGTTAGGCCCCGGCAGATGTTGACGCATCTGGTTTGGGGCCGTTCTTATTCTCGCACGTGCCTCGGACATCTCAGCCGAGTGATCCGCTGCGTCGCACGATTGGTGCGATGAGCCTTGCCCTCTTCTTGGAGTTGCACAGTCGATGGGCTGCGGCGATGTTCGATAGTGCGTCTGCCCCGCCTCGATGGATCGGGATGACGTGGTCGATGACGAAAGACATGGGGTCCAGGTAGTCAGCGTCCCAGTCGATGGGGTCGCCGCAGATGTGGCAAGCGGGGCGTGCTGCCTTGATGCGTGCGCGGAAGCGGTTCTGTTTGCTGGTGTTGCGCTTCTCGGCCACGTCCAGCACCTCCGAGTGGTACATAACTCGACAAGTTCCGCGTCTTTCCGCGGTTCAACATTTGGGCGGTTTGGTCTAGCCCCGTGTTTTCTGAGACCGGAGTGGTACAAACGGGCTTCAGATGCGCCGGTATGCCGATCTCGGGAGCTTGCGCAGCTCGTACCGGATCTTGCGCTTGCCACCTGACGTCAGGATGCTGTTGCCCTGACGGTCGAGGACGAGCACTCGTACGATGACGAGGCGTCCGACGATGGTGAATGGGTCAGGCGGCAGCGTGTAGAGCCTGATGTCTGCTGCTTCGTCTGGTTCTCCTACGAAGTAGCCGAGTTCCTTGCCGATGGCGATGGTCCAGAAGGGTTGGCCGTAGGTCTTCGCAGCTTGGTAGGCGTCCTCGTAAGGTGTCGCCTGCACTCGAGGGGTGGTCTTCGTCTTCTTCATGCGTCTTCCCTCTTCATGGCCGGCGCCCATCCTTCGGTCATCCCAACCAGGTTGCTGACTGCCGTGTCCTGCTTGTCCCCGATGATCCCTGCCCCGGTGAGTGCTGCCCGTGCGTGGTCTTCCTGTTCAGCGTTCATGTTCTTCCCCTTCGACCGTTGCCGTCAGGACTGGTGCGGGGAAGAGTGAGCGTCCGGCGAAGACGATGATGTCTCGCATTGGGAAGCCGCTGACGTATCCGTAGGCGAGGTCGAAGATGGCCCGTCTGACGCCGTGGTCACGCATCTTTCGGGGGATGCCGCGTCCGAGGTCCATCAGTGGTCCGGTGTATCGACCTGTCTGGCCATTTGCTTTGCGCCATTGCATATCAGCGTTCATCGCTGGGTTCCTCGGGTGGGAGTTGGTGGCGGAAGATCGGTGACCCCATGCTGTCGAAGGTGACGAGCTGTGCGTTGCGTCTGATGCGTGCCAGCTGTTCATCGGTGAACGGGACGAACGTCTCGAGCCCTTCTGGCTCTCCCCAGATGCGATCTCCGGGCTTCCCAGGGATGATGCCACCGCGTGCGAGTTCACTCATGCGCTTCTCTCCCGCCGAGGCGGTGGTGCCATACGTTCCACCTGAGTACCCCGCTGCTCATGTCGCTGTGGTGTGTTGGTCCGCAGATGCAGTGTTCGTCGGGTTGGTGGTCGATGAGGTCACCGTCGGGGATGTGGTGGGTGTCTTTGGTGTGGTGGTGGATGATCCAGTCACTGCGCATGACAGTCTCCTCAGAGCTGCGACGCACTCCCGAACATGTCTTCTATTCGCATGGGCGCGGGCAGTGGAGCGAAGTAGGCGGGCAAGGTTGGCGCTTCCCGGACTGCGAGCCTCCTGCGTGCCTCGACGAGCGCTTCGAGCATGGCGTCGTAGGTCGCATCCTTGCGGTCCCTGTGGCCCTTCTCGAGCTTGGCGGTAACGATCAGATCGGTGAGGTCTCTCATCTCGGCCTCCAAGGCGTCTGTGGTGGGCAGTGACGACGCGTGTGTGTGGCTCTACGGCCTGTGCGTGTATGCCCACCGAAGGGGCGCGTTCCTGTCTTCGAGCGTGTTGGCTGTCACTAGCTGGCCTGTACCCTCGTCCGGGCTTGCCGAGACGTGTTGTCTTCGGACTGCCGGGGGTGCTACTGGTCGCTTCTCGCATGGTGGTGACGCTGAGACTGGAACGCGAGCTAGATACACGAAAAGGGCCAGCACCCGAAGATGCTGACCCTTTCTCGTGAAAGTCGAATGCCCCGGTTCTTGACAGAGTCATCCGAGGCATTTCCGATGCTACCAGCAAACTACAGGCTTGTCATTCATCACGTCCTCTCGCGTGTCTCCAAGGATGGAGTGCGTGCTCCTGTTCGGGCGACACGCTATGCCGGTGGTCGGTTCCGATCTCACACCGGCATTCGGCGCGAGTGAAACTCCCGATCGATGTGTGTCCCGGATCTGTTTCTATTGGCGCGGTATACCCGAGGGTCACTACCGCGTCGAGGATTGCCACCGCGTCGCGGAGGTACTCCTCCTGGGCGGACGCACCAATGTCATCCCACGGCGGCGAAAGCCGCCCGTTCACCACCACTCCGAAGCGTTTCGCATCCTGAGCCTGCATAAATAACGCCAGCCGATAGGCCGGTTGGTCGACCCTTGGCGTCCTACTCCTGGCGCTTTCCTGCGTCATGACTGCTCCTCTTCGATCAGGTGCGGTTCATTGTCCGCTTCCACATGCGCGGCGATGAAGTCGTACGGGCTACCCACAGCACGCAGCGACCTCAGTGCGGCGTCCAGCTCCGGGCGGGTCAGGTCGCGAGTCACGAAACCCTCCTTGGGTTGGCCCAGATGAGCAGGCAGCATCCGAACGGTGGGCGCTCGTTCGGTCCCACGTCCGTCTGCCCGGGCTTGATGAACCGCATGCGACCGGGAAGGAACTCGACCGTCAGCGGGGATCCGGGGCGGTCGCGGTGCGGTTCGACGTGCTCCTGCCACCACTTCTGCTCAACACGGTTCGCCGGGAGCAGCATCACAATCCCCCGGGTGTCGGGGTACTCCTGCCATGCCTTCCGCAGCCACTGGTCCAGGCCGCTGTACGGCGGGTTGCACCACACACGTTCACCCGCCCATGACTGCAGTAGGCCATTGTCTTCACGGGTGAAATACCGTTCGCACTTCGCGTTATGAGGTGCGGCAGCGACATCGAGGGTGAACCCTCCGAAGCGTTCGTTCCACGGCTCGAAGTAGATCGGGTGTGTCCCTCGGTCATCGACCTCGTCTAGCGCGCCACGCTTGGCGGTCTGCTGCGGGTGATTCGACGCCTTGAAACCAACGACACTCATCGCGGGACCTCCTTCCAGTCCATTTCTCCTCGTTTCTCCTCGACTTCGTCCCCGAGCTCGGACATTGCGTCTTCGCCTTCCCACGACACCGCACACACCGCATCCCGACACCGCACCCTCGGGTCGATCACTTGCCCGTCTTCGCCGCGCTGGTACTCCAACACGAGGGGATGGTTGCCGCCGTTGCCCATGTCGTCCACCCACTGATCCGTGTGGTGGACAGGGCACGGGTAAGGCAACTCTTCGCGGACGGGTGGTTTGAGGATGTTGGTGATGGTGCGTGCCCATTTGGTGAGTTCGCGGATCCTCCATTCGGGGTCGTTGTCGTACCGGGTGAACGCCACATACCAGGCGTTCAGGTTAGTGACCGGGTTGTGTCCTGGTGTGACTTCAGCCATGCGGCACCAGTCCCGGATTGCGGAGCTGATCTTCGCGAGGTGGAACAGGGCGGTCCCGTCGATGATGTTCCGAGTGTGCGCCAACGATGATGAGCCGGCGGTCGTGTTGGTGGATGGTTTCACAGCCTCCGCCAACTGCACCAACAGGGACGGGCTCTCAACTGTGTGAGTTGAGAGCCCGTTGCAGAGTTGCGCACACGTGTGTGTGGGTAACGGTCTACCGGTGTCGTCGGACGGTTTGATGTGCTCCACTGTGGTACGGGTGAGCGCTTGCACTGCATCGAGAAGGTCAGTCATCGGATGCCCCCAACGTCTTCGGCTCCAGCACCAGGCTGTCGGGCTTCACCACTGACGCGCGCCATCCGCCAAACTGAACGGAGACGGTAGTAGCGCGTATGTCATCATTCCCCCGGGTTACGGTGCCCAACCAACCGTGCTTCAGGTGCCGGACGTGCTCGCCGCGCAGAAAAATTTCGCTCATTGCCTCTCCTCCTGTTTCGTTTCTTGCGGGTACCCGTGCTCCTGCAAATCAGCGAGAAGACGAGGTTGGGAGTCGGCCATCTCGAAGGCTTGACCGATTGACGCCCACGGGGTCGGGAAATCAGACATGAGGCGCCTCTGATCGGCCATGACACGTCTGGCAGTTCGGGTTGCAGTCGGTGCCGTGCTCATGCTTCCGAAAACCGCACGCTCGACTGTGCGGCCGGCGATCCGTCGTCTCCGCTTTCACGGCTTCGAGAGACACAGGAGCAGCAGCGAGTTCCTCGTCGTCGCACGGTCGGCGCTCGTCAGGCACCGAGTCGAGGAGTGCACGCAGCTCCGGCACGATCGACGGGCGGTACAGGAACTGGAATCCGAGATTGATCTCCCGATCCCACATTTCCCGGAGCCCGGCGATGACCGTGTCTCGTCGCGCCTTCTCGGCCTCAGCAGCCTCCAACGCGTCACAGAGCTGGGTCATCGTCTCAGCGATTACTTGCATGTGTTCGTGCGCGTACCGGGCTGCCATGACATGCGCTTTCGCGATGAGTTTCGTGTTGTCCATCAGAATCCTTTCTTGGTGATCCACCGGGTGAAGTAGATAAGAGCAGCAGCAACCGCGATGTTGGATGCGGCAGCGAGGGTGCGGATGATGCGATCCGAGGTCACCAGAGACCTCCGATGTAGTGCATTCGGCCCAGCCACGTCAGGTGCGAGTCATGCGGCTCGGGTACGTCACATCCCTTGCAGCGGCGCGTGTAGAGCTTGATCCACAGTCGTTTCATGTCGTTCTCCTGTCGGGGTTGTTGGGGCAGTTCGGGTTGCCGCGGGTGTACGGGTTCGCGCACCGCCCGCACCGATGTTCGGTCTGTTCGTGTTCCTGGGGGTTCGGGCTGATCGGGGCGAGACTGTACGCACCCCGAACCGACTGACCCGTCACGAGTACATCCGCCTTGCGTAATCGGAACTGACCCCGATCGCGCGACTGATCGCGGACGTTCCGACACTGTCGCGAATGACCTCGTCTGCGAGCACCTTGGGCTCACCGTCCTTCTTCTCGACGCTCGATGTCACGACCACGCGTACGTCGTCACCCCGGCGAATGGCGGACCATGTTGACCAGCCGTCGCCTCCGTAGGCTGAGTTCACGGCGCTCATCAGAACGGGCTCTCATCCGACGCTGCCGCGCTCCACGCATCCTGCTGTGGCTGGCCCTGTGCGCCCCGTGGAGACGAGTTGCCTGCTCGCGGCACCACCGATAGGGTCGCGCCCTTGATGCGGACAGACGCGGCATTCTCCCCGTTCTGTTTCGTGTACACGTTCAGCTCCGGGAACCCATCGATGCGAACCAGCGTCCCCTTCGACACCGCAGCGACGATCGCCGGTGCCATGTCTTCCCAGAACGTGGCCTGGAACCACGTCGTCGGCCCCGAATCCTCCCACTCGTTGGTCTGTGGGTTCTTCTTCCGGGGCGTGTGGGCGACGTCGATGTTGACGACGTCCTTGCCGGCGGCGGTGCGGAGTTCGGGTTCGTTCGCGACGAATCCCTCGATGCTGACGGTGGCCTTGCTCATGGTGAAACTCCTTCGTACGGCGGAATGGGTTCGGGTTCCGGCGTCATGCGGAACCCTGCGTTTACGGCGGCTCGCGCCATGTCGAGGAACGACTCGTGGTAGCCGGCCGGGTAGAGGGTGGCGGGCGAATCAGGCTCAACCTCGTACCACGTCTGCTGAAGTATCGGCAGCAGCGCCATCACGTGCTCGTGGTGCGGGAACCTGCGGGACATCGTCATGCTGCTTGCTCCTTCGTGTTGTTGGTTACCCTGATGAACTGGGTCAACCGTTCCGTTTCGGCGTCATACGCCTCGATCTGACGTTGCGCCTTCGACTTCCGGTGCTTCTCGGCCTGCACATCCTTCGCGGGCACAGAAAGCAGAAACGCCACCTGAGAGAACTCAGATGACGCACGATGCTGGACAGGTTTCGGGTACCTCACGGGCGCCTCCCCACATCACCGACGTCGATCGGCCTACCCTCGAGCGCATCCAACTCCGAGAACGCCGCAGCGTTACGCCGATCGAGGTCCCGCATCGCCTGCAGACCGTGCTTCACGTCCGCCGGCAGTGGTTGACGGTTTGGCCACGACGACTCGATCAACCCACGAGCCTTCGCGGATCTCACGTCGGCCTCGATCTCGTAGTCGCTGTTGCGCTCAGCCACCTGCAGCGCGTCGACCATGTGACCGACCGACAGGTACTCGTGACGGCGCGGCCCACGGTGGTGTTCGATGACTGCCTGCTTGGCGTCTTCGTAGCTGGCCGCTGCGATCTCCGGAATCAGCTCCCACGCGGACACCGACACGTTGTCAACCTTGCGGTTGTCGAACCCCGCCGCCAACGTCAGCAGCATCCCAATCTCTTGCTTGTTCACTGGGTGATCTCCTTCGGCTGGTACGGGTCATCGGCGAGAGTCGCAAGGAACGCGAGGTTCTCATCACCGCGGGTGGGTGCACGCTGGATCGTGCGGGGCTGGGGTAATTCGTCGTCCCATCGCTCATGCGCCAACCATCTGCCGAGCGCGGGAACCATCTGCTTGTCGGTGGTGCGTGCGTAGGCGTCACCGAACCGGCTGACGACTGCGACTAGCTCATCGACGTCACCGAACTTCTTAACCGCGATCTTGAACTTCTCCGCAGCGGGCTTCCGTTCGACCTTCTTCGGCCAGTGCGACCATGCTTCATCGAACGCTCTCGCCAGCGCCGCAGGTGCTGAAGTGTCTGTTCCCCTGTTCCCCTGTTCCCCTGTTCCCCTGTTCCCCTGTTCCCCTGTTCCAGGCGCGAGGAGTAGCGACTCTTCGCGAGGAGTAGCGACGGACTCGCGAATGATGGAATCCTTGTAGTCGGAAGTGCCGTCTGGTCTGGGGTTTCTTCCCGCCTGTGCCTTGTCGATGCGTTGCACTGACTCCCAGAACGAGATGTAGAGCAAATTGCGCTCATCAGACGTGTATCGCCACACCAAACCGGCCCGGTGAAGCTCGGAAATCGCTTCGGACACCCTCGCGAGGGTTCGCGAGGGCTCGCGAATGAGGTCATGCAGGAAGCAGTCACCGACCAGAACGTTCACGTCGTCCTCGCCGACGCCGTTGTCATCGACGTACGACTCGAGCGCCTTCAACACCAGGCGGGCATCCCACGACACCGACGCGATGAGCTTCGAACGCCAGAACTCAGGTTTCGTCGAACGGATTCTCATGTCTCCTCCTTTCCTGTGTCATGCGGCGCCGTCACTGCCTGGGTGGACGTCTACCGGGAGCAAGCCGTCTATCGCGTCTCGTACCGCACCGGAGCCAGCGAAAATGTCGGTCACGTCATCCACGCCGGGCTCATACCCGAGCATGTCGAGCACCCAGCGGGTCCACTCGGGTGGTTTGGATCCCAGGAAACCGCTGGGTCGCACAGGCGCCACAAGAGCGTCGCGAACTCGCGTTCCTGATGAGCGGTCACGTCTGCCTGCGGGGATACGCACAACTACGGGCTCCCATGTGTTGATCAACCTGCCACCGCCCGGCATGGCGTTTGGCCTAACCCACACCGCCAGATGCGAGCCAGGGGCGGCGGCGAGTAGCAGTGATGCTGTTGTCGCGGCACCAGCTACCACCCAGCCGTCGTAGGTGGCGTCGAGTTCGCGAACAAGCGCCTGGTGTCGAGCCGGGCTGTCCCACTCGGCAGCGAGAGGGTGATGATCGGGTTTTCGAGCAGGTCGCCCACTGGTAGAAGCACGCCCCGACCCTCTACCGTTGCCATACCACCGGTCGGCGCGCCCAAGATAGGGCGGGTCTGCAATCGCTAGTTTCATCTGCTGAGCACTCCTTTCACGTAGTTCCCGCCAGCCGCGTCGATCAACTCGAGCGCCAAAGCAGTGTTGATTGGGTCAGCGTTTCCGAGCTCGTCAGGTAGAGCCCAAACGCCGGTCGACTTGTTGAAGAACGGGATCTGCGTCGCCAGCATCGAGCCGCGGTTCCTGACCAACTTCCAGCCCATGCGTTTGCCCATCGACTGGAACGCCGGATCGGACTCGAGTGCTTGGTTGTGTCCGGTGCACATCATCACCCCGTCAGCAGGCGTCAGTGTCGGCGCCTTGTGACCCCGACCACCGATGCCAGAAGACGACCGGTGATTCCACTCGAGCTGCCCCCAACACTTCGCTGAGAACGCCACACACACGCCACGCTCACGATCCACCGTCATACGGCGAACCAGCGGAGACGGGGCAGTCACGAGTCTCTCCATCCCGGCATGGCCATACGCTCCTGAGGCGTTGTGCCACCCCAGACGCCCCACTTCTCGCCACGGCGCAATGCGTAGGCCAGGCAGGAACTCGTCACCGCGCACAGCTCGCACACCTGCCTCGCATAGGAAGCACTGCCGCCGAGCTCGGGGAAGAACTCGTCGGGCGATACCGTGCGGCAGAGGGCGTCGTCCTCCCAACTCATTCCGTAGCCTCTTGGAACAGGACGTCAGTGCAACGCCGGTGCCGGCCCGATGAGTCGGTGAACCAGATGGCAGGTGAACCATTGCGCAGCGAAGACGCACGCGCCAGTCTGTAGGTCGGGAAGTGGAACTTGGATCCTTCGCCACGTTCCGCGGGCAACTGGAACCAGTACGGCTCCGAGAGGAACGTGGAGTGCTTGCCTGCCCACGGTGTTCCGATGTCGCTCATGCGAGCTCCTTGATGGTGAGGTTGAAGTGGGCGACGTCGTCTCGTTTGCGGACGTGGCGGATGGTGGGCATGACTCCCTTGCGTTGTGCGTTGTCGAATAGCCGATGACAACTGCTGCAGCGTGGGAAGTAGTGGTTCAGATCCAGCGAGTACCGCATGACGAAGCCACGCATGTTCTGCGTAAGCTCGTCCGGATCGGTTCCGTCGTAGGACCATTCGCGAGCACGACCACCGCAGTCGATACAGACCCGTTTTTTCGCGGTCCCGCGTGACCTATAGAGGCGCTTGTGGATCGCATCCCAAGACGGATACTCACCTTTGAGTGGTCGCCCACCGCGAGGGCCCGGGTCGTGAGGATCGCCGTTCTTCACTAGTCGCCTGTGGTGCATGACGCACAGCCCACGAACGTGACGCTCGCGGTCACAGCCGTCTAGGTCACACGGCTTCCGAACATGCTTCACGGCCGACCCTCCGTTTCGATTCCCCAGACCAGGACGAGCAGTTCGCGGACCGTCATGGTCACGTACTGGTCGATGAACTGGCCCTTGCGTGCCCGTTTGTGAATGACGATGCCGGCTCCAGCGTCAGCGTTGCCCGCTTCCTGTTGCGCTTCGGTGACCCATCCGGCGAGGTTCGTCTTGGCGACGTTCTTGCATTCGATGGCGAGCTTCCCGTTGGGGGTGCGTACGTTGGCGATGTCGCCGCGGTCGGCGGTCCCTCGGAGTGGTGCGCGGTCGATGCGGTCGTCTTCGAGGGCTGCGGCGAACCCGTCTGCGATGAGACGTTCGAACGTGGTGCCCTTCTGCTTCGACTTGCTCATGCCGGCCCCGCCTTCACACGCGTCCACTCGGCGGTGATCATGTCGATGATCGTCTTCCCTGCATGGTTGGCGCGTGCAGCGTGTCCGAGCGCAACGATCGCATCCAAGTCCTCGTTGGTCTCGTTTAACTCCTTCAACCAGTCCCGACCTGACGTGTCCTTCGGGGTCTCGAGCGGCTGCACAGTGAACGGTGCACGCTTCCCACGAGTGACGGTCAGGGCGATCGTGACGGGCTTCTCGATGTGAGACAGCGCGGCGATACGAATACCGCCGACCGCCTGCCCGCCGAACCTAACGTCCGGGTCACCGAACAACTTCATCTTGCGTCCGGCATACACGGACGAGTCGGCTCCCCAGCATCCGAGGAGCACCCGTCTCATGCTTTTCGAAGGCTTGAACGGGCGACCGGGGAACTCCGCCAAGTGCACTTCCACAGGCTGTTCAGCGTTGCCTGCCTTGACCTCGCTCACAGTGACCGTCTTCGGCCCGCCCACGTAGTCGTCGTAGTTCTGCTGGTCGCTCTTCGGGGCAGTTGTTTCTGCGATGTCCATCAGTACCAGTCCTTCCCTTCACGCCTCTCGAGGCGCTCAACTGTCGGGATGTAGAAGAGTGTCCGGTCCCAGGCCGACCGATCGTCCCGGCCGTCCTCGAAGGCGTTGAATCCCGGGTACTCGATCTCGACCCAGATGGTCTGATCTGTCTGCTTCGGGTTTGTCGTGAGGCGGTATTCGCAGCCCGCGCGGAGCAGGGCAAGTGCCTCACCAAGCTGTTTCTGCGCGTCAGCCGAATCACGGTCGTACCAGTGGTCGACCGGTACGACACCGCGCCAGCACAAGTCGATCAGTTGCTCTCGTTTCATGAGACCTGGATCTCTTCCTCTTCGGACTCATACACGGCCCATGTCGGGGGTGTGAGTGTTGCTGTTGGGTAGCCAGGCCACACGCCTGACTCGGTGCATTCGCGGTAGAGGTCGCGTGCTCGTTTGACGCGTTCCTTGGCGAGGTCTTCCCACATGAAGTCGAGGTCGTACACACCCACGAGGTAGGGGGCGGATTTCTCGACGACGATGAACTTGAACGGTTCGAGCTCGGTGCCAGTGATGGCGGTGTGGGTATCGCCGTACCAGCGGTCTTGGATGTGGTATCCGTACCGTGCGACGGCTTTGTTGAATCCGGCAGGTGACGCGTCGTCAGCGGTTTTCAGGTCGCCGGCTCGCACGCCGTTGTAGATGTCGAACCGTGCACGTGAGGGGACGCCTTCTACGTCTGCGAACAGGCTGACCTCGCGACCGTCGACGGATTCGAGGATCGCGCGAGCCTCAGGTTTCGCGAGGACGGATTCGGCCATCTCATCGACGGCTCGGATCTGGCCGGGTGACACTGGCGTCAGACCCTTCGCGCGTTGCTCCTCAGCCCACGCCATCGTCGCGGCCTTGGTCGAGACGTTCCCGCCCGGAGTCAGGTGCTCATCCGGGTACGCGATGACCCCTGCGCCGACTCCCAGCACCTTCGTGTGAGCTGCGGTGCCCACGTCAAATGCGGCACGCCCTGCCTGGGGGTGGGTGCGTTCGTAATGGAACTTGGCTGCTGACTTGAGGAGGCTTCTCGCGCCGGTAGAGGAAAGGGCCGGGTCGGAATGGTAGGCGGCCTCATCGAGTCCGTGAATGATCCCGGATCGGCGCTCACCTTCCACGCCCATTGCTGCCCGGATGGTGGCGGGGTCAGACTGCAAACGCTCAGACATCAGCCACTTCCTCTTCCTCGGCGGCATCCCACACGGCTTGCGGGTCGACGCCTCGGTCGGTCATGTAGTCCCACATCAGCTCGCTGAGGAGACCACCGTCTTCGGTGTACGCCCACAAGACGCGCGCCAGGGTGTCGGCCTGGTCGCGGTCCCGCTTCTGTGCCTCCACGAGCAGAACGGTTACCTGTTGGATCCCGATGATCGTCGTCAACGATTCGAGGTAGGCCTGCAACTTCTCATCGCGCTCGGGAGTGTCCCTGTCAGCCCGGAACCACTCACGCGATGTCTGCTCGTGGCGTACGCCTCGGGAGAGCGCAATGCGGGCGAAGTACTTGATCAAGTTGTCGGCGGTTACGTCCTCTTCACGTTCCGGCCAGCCGGTCTGCGCAACGATCGCTTTGGCTGCATCACTCATGCTCATGTCTGTGTCTCGTTTCTCTGTGTAGTTGTCCCCGCCCGTTAGAACAGGGCGGACGGGTTGTCGTGTTCGCAGTACGTGCACACCCAGGTGCGGGTGTTGTCGTCCACGTCGTAGATGACAGTGACGGTTTGGTAGAGGCCGCAGCGTTCGCATGTGACGTTCTCGTCGTGATACGAACGACCCTCACCCGACGTCGGCATTGGGTGCCTCCGTCTTCGTGAGCCACGCCGTCGCGTTGTCTGCGCGCTTCTCGCGAGCCTTGACCGACTCAACGCCGTCCAAGAACCCGGACCAGTACCACTTGTCTTCTCGCTGCACGCGGCGCTCCTTCAGCCACGTGATGGTGAGGATCGCAGTGAAGGTCAGAATCGACGGGGACAGTACGAGCGGCACTACCCACCAGGTCATGCTCTTTCCCCGTTCACGAGTTCCCGCACGGTGATTGGTTCCCCGTCGCCCAACCGGAGTGCGCGTTCGTTCGCGAGTTCCTTCCCACCCCGGTCAGCCATTGCCTTCCACCGGTCGTGGTCCTGCTGCAACTCAGCTTTCGAACCACCCGCGACGAGCAGACAGACGAGGAGGAAGACGATGACGGTGAGCTCAAACGCCGCGACAGCGATCAGGATGGTCTCGCTCATCGTGCACGCGCCAGGTGGTCGCCTGAGATCGGCCACGGCATCGAATCACTCGCCATGTTCTGGACCTCAGCAACGGTCATGCCGTGCCGCACCGCAATACTGGTCGAATCCCTAGGATCAATCTCTAGTTGTAGACATTCGTGGTTCATTCGGAAACCTCCTTAAATCGTGTGCAGGAGCACGGATCCTCGTGTTTGAGGTCGACCGCAGTGCCTACCTCGCACCTGTCCCACACGACGTCGTCCGATTCGAGCCGGAAGAGGAACTGTTCGTGCTCGGTAGGGCCAGAGTCCGCAAGCCGCGCGTGGTACGGCTTCTGGTGTCCGCATGTGCACAGGGAGACGTCCTCCACACATCGGCATTCACCCACCCACGGGCACTCATGCTGGACGGTCATGGCTTCGGCCGAATCGTTAGACGGTCAAGCGCCGCAAACAAGTCAGGGAAGAGTCCCATCGTCCCCTCCGCCTCGTCCGGCTCCGGCTCATTGGCTGGCCCGAACAGGTTGATGATCTCGGCGCTCATCGTGCACCGCCGTTCGCGGCATGCGCAGACGCCGGCACCGGCGTGATGTGCATGACTCGCTTGTGCTCGCCCATCACCCTCACGCCCGATTCGGGGCTAGTGGTCCAGAAGGTCAGGTCACACTCGTCGCAGCTCATGTAGTGCTTGCTCATTGCTGTCTCCGTTGTTCTCGTTGTGCCTCGAACCGGTCGAGGGCTTCCAGATCGTGTTCACGCCGAACCACCGCAGCCATGTGCAGGTCGGTGGGTGTCGTTGTGGTGTCGTCGGGTGGGAGCAGATGACCCACGTCATGCCAAATGGGGTCAGACATCGGTCGGCCTCACCGCGAGTGCACGACGAAGCTCCTTCGCGGAAACCGTAGGCACCGCTCTTTTGCTGGCCAGCTTGGCCAACCTCTCGACCGCTGCGATCTGCGCCATCGCGAGCCTCAACGCGCTCTCGATGTGGCGGGCGTTCGGCTCATCCAAGTCATCAGCAGAGAACGTCACGACGACACCGCCTCTGCTGCATCCCTCGCGGCGCCGTCCATGACGTACATGCCGTTCTCGTCCTGCGGCGGCAACTGCCCGGCATCCATGCGCCGGCCGATCTCGTCAGCGAGCGCCAGAATCCAATCAATGTCTTGAGCCATGACGGCTCCTCTCTCTGTGTTGTTGTGTCAGTGCCCCCGCCGCGACTCGAACGCGGACGACCCCAAATGGCTCGGGGCGGTGATCTTGCTGAACCGGGATCACCGACCGGTCCTACATCCGCAGCTCCCCGGAGGTGAAGGAGCGTTGGAGTTCAGCGCGCTCGGCGGTGGAGTCGAACCACCACTACGACCATCCGAGCCGGTCAGCCCGTACCTCACGGCCAGGGTCGGAACCCCCTCACTGCCGTGGTGTAGCCCGTGCCTTCCCCGATCGGGGACTACCGAATGACACGACCCATAGCTGCTGACCTGAAACTTGTGTTGCACCGGCCCGCGAGCTGCTAGTCGCATGTCCGGCAGACGGTTTACAGTTCCGTCCCCCACCGTTTGCTACGACGGCGGGTGCCCCTTCTCTTTTCATCGGGGCTTCACTGTGGAGTTATCAAGGTGCGATGGAGCTTTGGACCGTCACGCGAGCGCGACAATCAGCGCCCAAGCCGCCGACGAAAGCGACAAGGGCTAGAACATGGAGTTGTCAGCTCCGGAGAATCAGCCAGATGACGAAGCACCCGGCAGCGATCCACGCGATGGTCACGAGTGCGTCAGGCCAGCTCATGAGGACGCCACCTTGCAAGAGCACCCGTCGACCGTTGGGCTTGTGGACTCGTACTGCCACCCGTACAGGCAACCGAGCCGGGGATCATGCCACTCGGACGAATGCCAGCAGTCGTGGCATCGTTCGGCGCTCATCCCGTCACCGCCCAGACGACGACCACCAGGAATAGCAACGGCACGTACGTGATCAGGTACAACACCGTGTTATCCAGCTGACGGGCACGACGCGGGGTCATGCGGACACCGCCCGGTTGAAGACTTCGGCCGATATCTGGTCATACAGAGCCATGCTCTTGTCGATCGATTCATCCGTCCCAACCGCGGCAGCCAAGGCTCGAGCCATGCCGTATTCGCTCACCAAGAGCATCAGTGCCCGGGGCTCATGCTGCCTTCCCCTTCGCACGGTCGCGGTACCGCTTCGAGGCATCAGCGGCACACCGCTTGCAGTCCTGCGAGGTGTGGCCGTTCTTGCGGGTGTGCGTCTTGACATTGTCCGCGGTGAGTTCGTGTCCACGAGGGCACTTGACTACCTTTTCCCAGCGGCGGCGGTTGTTGACGGCGTTGGTCACGGGCTCGAGGTGTGTCGGGTTGATGCAGCGGTGAATACCGCACAGGTGGTCGATGGTGAGTCCTTCAGGGATCGGGCCGACGAAGAGCTCGTAGGACATGCGGTGGGCGAGTGCCGTTCCGCCGTTCCCGCTCTTCACTGACGCGTACCCGTTGCCGTTCTTGGCGCCGGTCCAGAGCCAGCAGGTTGCGGTGATGGCGACCTTGTTCCACCAGTTCTCTGGTAGATCCCATGCGCGGACTTCGTTGTCGATCCCGGTCGGACGCGGTACAGTGTGGGTGTCGGACACAGTGTTCCTCTCTGGTTCTTCGAAACGCCCTGGTTGCCGCCGGGGCGTTTCTGTGTTGGTGGTCATGCGACAGATTCCGCTTCGGCCGGAAGGAACTCGATGCGAACGTTGACTCCTGCTGCGGATGCCATGGCGAACAGCTCATCGATGGTCGGTGAGGTGTCGCCGTTGAGCCGGCGGGAGATGGCGGATGCGGAGATTCCGGTTCGTGCTGCTGCGGTTTTCTGGCTGACTCGGTTGAAGCGGTAGATGCCGCCCAGTTCCTGAATTACCCGTTTAGCGGGTGTCGTCTTTGCCATGCTTCAGTTTTACCCGCTCAGCGACTAATCACAACCCCCCAATCGCGTGTCGGGCAATCTGCCCGCAATCGTGTCGATTCACCCGCTGAGCGGTTGACTTAGTGGGTCAGGCGTCCTAGTGTTGATCTCATGAGCCACTCACTCGATATCAAGCCCGCCACGACCAACGTCCGCCACGAGATCGCCGCAGCCGTGCGCGCCCACTTCGCAGTCAGAAGCACCAACGACTCCAAAGTCGCCCGCGCCATCGGCAAGTCGCAGTCATGGATGAGTCGTCGCACCAACGGGGACACGCCGTTTGACGCCGATGACCTCGGTGCGATCGCAGATCTGTTCGGCATCAGCTACCTCGAGCTCGCTCAGATGCCTACCGGGCGGCCGAACCCTGAGAACCCGATGCAAAATTCGTTCTGATAACTACCGCTCGTTACCGATCCGTTATATGGTTCTGGAACGTTAGTTGTTTTGCTGTGGCAGCTGACGGAATGTGATTGCAGGACACTCTTGGTGCAAGGGAAAGAGAGCCGGTCGTAGCCTCTGCGACCGGCTCTCGTCATGTCCGGAGCCGATACGAAGCGCAACCACCTGATCCAGACGCGCCGCTCGACGGCCGTCCAGGATAGATTCAGGTGGTGGATCGTCGGACGGCAACGGGAGCAGGTATGGACGAGAGGCGACTCGCGATCGCTGCCTGGGAGTCGCTCTTCCGCGCGCAGGTCGACGTCATGCGCCACATCTCGCACGACTTCCCAAGCCACGGCATCTCGTTGAACGAGTACGACGTCCTCCACACGATGTCGCGCGAGCCCGATCGTCGGATCCGTCTCCGCGACCTCAACTCGAGCGTGCTGCTCTCGCAGCCGAGCATCAGTCGCCTGGTCGATCGGCTCGTCGCGCGTGGGCTGGTCGGCAAATGCCCCGACCCGGACGACGGCCGCGGCACCCTCGTGCGCATGACCGACGCGGGCTACGACGTCTACCGCGCCGTCGCCATCGCTCACGGCGCGACGATCGCCGAACGCGTGACCACCTCGCTCAGCCCACAGGAGATGGCGACCCTCGCGGCGCTCAGCGACAAGCTCCGCGGAGCGTGAGCCGCGCCGACTGATCCGGCGCGCACGGCCCCCACTGTCGTGTCCGATTTCCGCTCGTCCGACCCGGTGGCGCATGTCAGACTCGGATCATGGACGACACCCGGAGCATGGACTTCGCCGAACGCTACCGCGCGATCCAAGCCCGCGACCAGCGCTTCGACGGGCAGTTCATCACGGCCGTGAGCTCCACAGGGATCTACTGCCGGCCGTCCTGCCCGGCTCGGACCCCGAAGCCGGAGAACGTCACGTTCTACGCGACGAGCGCCGCAGCGCACGAGGCCGGTTTCCGCGCGTGCAAGCGCTGCCTGCCTGAGGCCGTCCCGGGCACCCCAGCCTGGAACCTCGGCAACGACGTCGCCGCACGGAGCATGCGTCTCATCGCGGACGGGGTCGTCGAACGCGAGGGGGTCCCCGGTCTCGCCTCGCGACTCGGGTACTCGAGCCGCCATCTGACGCGGATCCTCAGCGCCGAGCTGGGCGCGGGTCCACTCGCGCTGGCGCGGGCCCACCGCGCCCAGGGTGCTCGACAGCTGCTGACCGGCACCGACCTCCCCTTCGGTGACATCGCCTTCGCCGCCGGGTTCTCGAGTATCCGGCAGTTCAACGACACCATGCGCGAGGTGTTCGAGCTCACCCCCGGTGAACTGCGGGCGAAACACCGGACGGTCGGCGAGCACGCCCCCGGCTCCATCACCCTGTCACTGCCGTTCCGCCGCCCGTTCGACGCTGCGGGCGTCTTCGCCTGGCTCGCGCCACGGGCGGTGGACGGGGTCGAGCTCGCGGGCCCCGACCACTACGCCCGGCTCCTCGCCCTTCCCGGCGGCACGGCGTGGTTCGAGGTCCGGCAGGTCGGCGACGACCTCCGACTCACCGCCGAGGTGACGGACCTCGCCGACCTTCCGGTGCTCGTCTCGCGGGTCCGCCGGCTCTTCGACCTCGACGCCGACCCGACCTCCGCCGACGCCGTCCTCGCGGCGGACCCACGTCTCGCCACCTCGGTCGCGGCCACGCCGGGCATCCGGCTCCCCGGGGCGGTCGATCCGGAGGAGATGCTGGTGCGGGCGATGGTCGGCCAGCAGATCACCGTGGCCGCGGCGCGCACCCAGCTCCGCCGTCTCGCGGACGAGGTGAGCACGACGGTCCCCGAACGACACGGGCTGCACCGACTCTTCCCGAGGGCGGCGCAGATCGCGGACGGCGGGGAGGCCGCACTCGTCGGGCCCCGAGCGAGGATCGACAGCTTGCTCGGCGTCGCGCGGGCACTCGTGTCCGGTGAACTCACGATCGGTTTCGGCGACGACCGCGACGAGCTCCGGACCCGCCTGCTCGCCATGAAGGGGATCGGCCCCTGGACGGCCGACTACGTCAGCATGCGGGTGCTCGGCAACCCCGACGCCTTCCTGCCCGGCGACGTCGCCGTCCGCACCGGTGCCGGCCGGCTCGGCTTGTCCTCCGACGCCCGCTCCCTCACCGCGGAAGCGGACGCCTTCGCACCGTGGCGCTCCTACCTCTGCCTCCACCTGTGGAAGGCGGCCTCCACACCGGCACCGTCCGCCGCACCCTCAGCCCTCGAGAAAGGTCCAGCAGCATGACCACCATCATCTCCAGCACGAGCGCCCGCCGCGATGACGGTCGGGCGCCCGCCGCGCAGCTCACCGCGACCAGCCAGACCGTCGACACCCCGGACGGCCCCTTCACGATCCTCGCGCGGGAGGACGGGGCGGTGCTCTCCTCAGGGTGGTCCGACGACATCGGCGTCATGCTCGAACGGATCCGGCCAACCGACCGCCCCGGCGAGACGGTGGCGGGGACGGTCGCGGCGATGGACGCCGTCCGGGCGTACTACGACGGCGACCTGACGGCGATCGACCTCGTGCCGGTCGCCCAGTTCGGTGGCCCGTTCCGCACACACGCCTGGACGGTCCTGCGGACGATCGCGGCAGGACACCCGGTGACCTACACGGAGTTCGCCGCGGCGAGCGGTCGGCCGTCGGCGGTCCGCGCTGCGGCGAGCGCCTGCGCGACGAACGCCCCCGCCCTCTTCGTCCCGTGCCACCGGGTCCTCCGGACCGACGGGACCCTCGGCGGGTTCGCCTGGGGTCTCGACGTCAAGCGGTCGTTACTCGACCGCGAGGCCGCACTGAGCTGAGTGGGCACGGGAAGAGGGACCACCGGTCCCTGAGCACCCATGCACGGTCCCTGAGCACCCATGCACGGTCCCTGAGCCTGTCGAAGGGCGGCGCCTCCCCGTGGGCACTTCGACAAGCTCAGTGACCGGAGAAGGAGACAGCGGAGCACGAGGGCACCCGTCCAGACGGGGAGAACCCTCCCACGGTCCCTGAGCCTGTCGAAGGGCGGCGCCTCCCCGTGGGCACTTCGACAAGCTCAGTGACCGGAGGATGGCTCGGTGACCGGAAGAGGGGTCAGTGACCGGAGGATTGCTCGGCGACCGGAGGAGGGCTCACCGGAACGGGCGGGTCCGGTCAACCCTGCGGAGCGAACGGATCGTCCGCGTAGGCTGACGGGATGGCTGCTGCCCCGACGATCGTATGGTTCCGCGACGACCTCCGCCTGGCCGACAACCCCGCGTTGCATGCAGCGGTCGAGCTCGACGCCCCGATCCTCTGCCTGTTCGTCCTCGACGACAGCGAAGCGCTGCGACCGCTCGGCGGCGCGTCGCGCTGGTGGCTGCACCACAGCCTCGAAGCGCTCGGCGACGACATCCGCGGTCTCGGCGGCACGCTGCTCCTGCGGTCCGGGAGCGCGGCGACCATCGTGCCCGAACTCGCCCACTCGATCGGTGCCGGCGCGGTCCTGTGGAACCGCCGGTACGGCGCGGCCGAGCGGGAGATCGACGCCGGGATCAAGTCGGAGCTGAAGGACGCGGGGCTCGACGCTCGCAGCTTCGCCGCGAACCTCCTCGCCGAACCGTGGGAGATCGTCACCGGGCAGGGGCAACCGTATTCGGTGTTCACCCCGTTCTGGAAGGCGTCACTGCAACGGTACGCGGCGAACCCGCCGAGACATCCCCTCCCCGCGCCGAGCGCGCTGACCGCCATGGCCGACCCGCCCTCGGGCGACGAGCTCGGGTCGTGGAACCTCCTCCCGACGAAACCGGACTGGGCGGCCGGACTCCGCGAGCAGTGGACGCCCGGCGAAGCCGGCGCCGACGAACGGCTGGCCGACTTCATCGACGGTGGCGTGACGGGCTATGCGGAGGACAGGGACTTCCCGGCCCAGCCGTCGACCTCCGGGCTCTCCCCGCACCTCCGGTTCGGCGAGATCAGCTCGCCGCAGATCTGGCACGCCGCCCGCGACGGCCGACGCCACCTCGGTGACGACGGCGCCACCTTCCTCAAGGAACTCGGCTGGCGCGACTTCGCCTACCACTGCCTCTTCGCCTTCCCCGACCTCGCGACGCGCAACTGGCGTCAGGCCTTCGACCGGTTCCCGTGGCCGGACGTCGACCAGGACGCCTTCGAGGCCTGGACCGCCGGGAGGACCGGGATCCCGCTCGTCGACGCCGGCATGCGGGAGCTCTGGGCGACGGGCACGATGCACAACCGGATCCGGATGGTGACGGCGTCGTTCCTCACCAAGAACCTGCTCATCCATTGGAAGCTCGGCGAGGACTGGTTCTGGGACACGCTCGTCGACGCCGATCCCGCATCCAACCCGTTCAACTGGCAGTGGGTGGCCGGCAGCGGCTTCGACGCCTCGCCCTACTTCCGGATCTTCAACCCGGAACGGCAGCGCGAACGCTTCGACGCCGACGACGCGTACATCAAGCGGTGGGTGCCCGAGTTCGGGACGCCCGACTACCCCGAGCCGATCGTCGACCTCGGCGAGACGAGACAGGCTGCGCTCGCGGCGTACGAGCACGTCAAGGGGGCGTAGCTCCGGGCCGTCGTTCTTCGACCCTTCGACAGGCTCAGGGACCGGGATTCGGCTCAGTGACCGGGTGGATCGGACCCCGAGTCAGTCGACCCTTCGACAAGCTCAGGGACCGGGGTGGGCGCTCAGGGACCGGGTGAACCGCTCCCTGAGCCTTACGAAGGGCGCGGGGATACGGACCGGCCCCTGAGCTTGTCGAAGGGCACTCAGCGGGTGCGGAAGAGACCGGCACGTTGGGCCGCGGCGATCGCCGCCGAGCGGTTCGACACGTCGAGCTTCGTGTAGATGTGCGCGAGGTGCGACTTCACCGTCGTCTCCCCGACGTGCAGTCGCCCGGCGATCTCCAGGTTGGTGAGCCCCTCGGCCGCCCGCGCGAGCACCTCGATCTCCCGTGCGCTCAGCGCCTGTTGCGGCGCACTCACCCGAG
This sequence comes from Plantibacter sp. M259, assembly GCF_006065115.1. Taxonomy (NCBI): domain Bacteria; kingdom Bacillati; phylum Actinomycetota; class Actinomycetes; order Micrococcales; family Microbacteriaceae; genus Plantibacter; species Plantibacter sp. M259. The sequence continues at coordinate 1,245,895 of NZ_CP040750.1, forward strand.
CGACCAGACGGGTCGCCACGGCCGGCCCGAGCACCGAGTTCCCGCCGGCCGCCGAGCGGATGCCGTCGATCAGGTCCTCCGGGGCGGCGTCCTTCAACAGATACCCGGCGGCTCCGGCTTCGATCGCGCCGAGGATGTCGGCGTCGGAGTCGTAGTTCGTCAGCACGAGGACCGACGGACCGCCCGGCAGCGACGCGATCTCCCTCGTCGCATCGATGCCCGTCGGACCGTCGCCGAAGCTCAGGTCCATGAGGACGAGGTCCGCGCCGGGTGCGGCGGCCACGGCCTCGGCGGCGGTCGATGCGGTCCCCACCACCTCGATGTCGGCGATCGGTGCGAGGACCGCGAGGAGTCCGGCTCGGACGATCGGGTGGTCGTCCGCCACCACCACCCGGATGACCCGCGGCTCCCCGGCATCCGTCGCATCGTCACGCATGAACGTCCCCCTCCACTCCTGGCGCCGCGAACCGTACGGTGATGGTCGTTCCGGCGCCCGGCGCGCTCCGCACCTCGACCTCGCCACCCAGTTCGGTGATGCGACGGCGCATGGACATCATGCCGAACGAACCGCCAGCAGTGCGCTCGGCGACGCTCGCCGGATCGAACCCCGCTCCGTCGTCGTCGATGTCGAGGATGACCTCCTCGTCGAGGTAGGTGAGGGTGACGTCCGCCCGGCTCGCTCCGGCATGCCGGACGACGTTCGCGAGACTGCTCTGCGCGGCCCGGAGGAGCGCGGTCGTCACCGGCGTGCCGAGGACGAACGCATCGCCGGTGACCGTCGTGGAGACCGGCGTGCCGCTCTCGGCGGTCGTCGTCTCGGCGAGCCGACCGAGCGCGTCCGCGATCGTCGCCCCAGTCAACGCCGGCGGGCTCAGCTCGTCGATGAGACTGCGCGTCTCGGCGAGGGCCGTCGCCGCGGCGTCCCGCGCCAGCCCGATGTGCGAGCGCAGCTGCTCCGTGCCCGGCTGCTCGACGGCGGAGCGTTCGGCCGCGTGCAGGAGCAGTTGGATGCTCGACAGGGCCTGGGCGACCGTGTCGTGGAGGTCGGCGGCGAGGCGCTCCCGCTCCGCCAGCTTGCCCGCCTGCCGACCCCGCTCAGCGAGTTCCTCGCGTGCTGCGACGAGCTCGGCGATGAGTCGCTCCCGCTCGGCCGCCTCCCGGGCCAGCGCCTCGTAGCCGAGTCCGATCGCGACGGCCACGGCCGCACCGACGAGCGGGCCGACGACTCCCCCGACGCTGAAGCCGGCGTGCAGACCGATCGCGACGACCGCGGCGATGGTGGCGATCACGACGGCGGGCACTGCGACGGCCCTGGGGAGGAGGTGCAGATAGAGGAAGAACAACGGGAAGACCAGGTAGGCGGCATCCGGGCTGAGGAGCACGAGGACCACCCACTCGACGCTGAGCAGCACCAGCCAGACGAGGACGGACACCCGACCTCGACGGACGCCCGCCGGCGCGGTGGCGCGATCGGTCCCTCCGGTGGCGACCACCGCGCGGCGGACCCGACCGCCGAGGATCGCGCCAGCGGCGTAGGTGAGCAGCATGACGACGGCGAGGACGATCGCCGCGAGGGCCGTTTGGCCACCGACCGAGACGGATCGCGCGATCACGAGCACGATGAGTGCGGTGACGAGGCCGTGGAGGCCGAGCTGCAGGCCGGTGAACACGGGGCTGAGTGCCGAGTGCTTCATCCGCCCAGCGTACGGCGGGGATCGTCCTCGCGAATCATCAGAAAGGTGGAACGTCGCCTCCACCTGACCGCGCCTGAGGACCGTCCCGTCCGACGATGCCCGGCGTCGGCGACGCGACGAGGCTGGAATCCTGCCGCACCACGGAGACGCCGTCGGGCGGCTGACAAGGAGTCCCCATGTTCGTCGCCTGGCGCGACATGCGCTTCGCCACCGGTCGCTTCGTGCTGATCGGGGCGGTCGTCGCTCTCATCACCCTGCTCGTCGGATTCCTCAGCGGCCTCACCGCGGGACTGGCGAACCAGAACATCTCGGCGATCACCGGGCTGGGTGCGTCGAGCATCGTCCTCGCAGCCCCGACGGACGGCGAGCAGGCGACGTTCGCCGACTCCGCGATCGACGCGGACGCGGCCACCACGTGGGCTGCGGTCCCCGGGGTGGACGGTGTCCAGGAGCTCGGCATCAGCCAGACGCGGATGACCACGGACGATGCGCGCACCTCCGTGGCACTGTTCGGGATCAGCGGTGACGCCGTCGCGGGTCGCGCTGCCGACGTGCCCACCGACGGAACCGTCCGCCTGAGTCGGACCGCTGCGGAGGCCCTCCACGTCTCCCGCGGCGACACCGTCTCGATCGGTGGCAGCGAGCTCGAGGTCGGATCGGTCGTCGACGACCAGTGGTACAGCCACACGCCGGTCGTCTGGACGAGCCTGTCGGAGTGGCGGTCGCTGCAGGCTGCGCAAGGATCCCCCGGCGACGGAGCGACCGCGCTCGCCATCACCGGGAACCCGAGCGCCGATGCGGTGACGGGAGCGGAGCAGGCCACCGGCACGGTGTCGAAGGACGTCCTGTCGTCCCTGCTCGCGATCGGCTCGTTCCGCTCGGAGATCGGATCGCTCCTCCTCATGGTCGCCATGCTGTTCGGGATCTCCGCGCTCGTCATCGGAGCCTTCTTCACGGTGTGGACCATGCAGCGCGCGGGCGACGTGGCGATCCTCAAAGCGCTGGGCGCGACGACCCGTCGGCTGTCGCTCGATGCCCTCGGCCAGGCGCTCGTCCTCCTCGTCCTCGGGGTCGGGCTCGGCATCGGCATCACCGCCGCACTCGGTTCCGCGGCGGGCACCGCGCTGCCTTTCGTGCTCAGCCCACTGACGACGCTCGTGCCCGGGGTGATCATGATCGCCCTCGGCCTGATCGGCGCCGCGTTCGCCCTGCGGTCGATCCTCTCGGCCGACCCGTTGACCGCGCTCGGCGGCAACCGGTGAACGCGTCCGACCTCCCTGCGTCCTTCCTCGCACCCACCCTCGTCACCATCGGAGTCACCTCATGATCTCGCTCACCGACGTCACCCTCACCTTCCCCGACGGCGACCACCGCGTCACCGCCGTCGACCACGCGACCCTCACCGTCCCGGCCGGAACCGTGACCGCGCTCACCGGGCCCTCGGGCTCCGGGAAGTCGAGCGTGCTCGCCGTCGCGGCCGGCCTCATCCGGCCCGACAGCGGCCTCGTGGAAGTGGCCGGGGTCGACGTCACCTCCCTCGACCGCCGTGCGGCCACCGACTTCCGCCGCACGAGGCTCGGCATCGTGTTCCAGCAGGCGAACCTACTGCCGTCGCTCACGGCCCTCGAGCAGCTGTGCGTTCTCGAGACGCTCGGCGGCCGCGCATCGCGGGCCGACCGGACGCGCACCCGCGAGCGGGCCGCGATGCTGCTCGCCGCGGTCGGGCTCGCCGACCAGGCCGACAAGCGGCCGCATCAGCTCTCGGGTGGTCAGCGGCAGCGGGTCAACATCGCGCGCGCCCTCATGAACGAGCCCGACGCCCTCGTCGTGGATGAGCCGACCAGTGCCCTCGACCACGAGCGGGGATCCGCGATCATCGAGCTCATCCTCGAACTCACCGCGACCTCGGGCGCCGCGACGCTGCTGGTCACCCACGATCGGAGCCACCTCGACCGCATGGACCAGGTGCTCGTCATGGAGGACGGTCGACTCAGCGCCGCCGCCGACGCGCTGGCCTTGCGGTCCTGAGGCTCACCGTCGCCCGGCGGTAGGGTGAGGTCACGTCGAGAGAGGACCGCCATGCGCCGTGCCACCCGTGGGCTGACCGTGATCGCGATCGTCGGCGCCGCGCTCGGCACGAGTGCCTGCACCGGTGGGGCGGACTCGCCCTCCGGTCAGAGCTCCGCGAGCGAGGCCGACGTGATCGCACCCGTCATCGTGCAGCTCGTCGATCAGGACGGCCGCACCGTCACCGTCGGTCTCGACAACGTGGTGGACCTCGTCGCCGTCGATCCGACCGTGTGGTCCGCGGAGGTCGAGGATCCGTCGATCGCGGAGTACGTACCGGGCGGCTCCCGCGGCGGCGCGTCCTTCAACCCCGGTCTGCAGCCACTCGAGGTCGGGAGCACGACGGTGACGCTGACGAACAGCTCCGACGATTCGACCGTCGTCCTCACACTCGAGGTCGTCGACTCCTGAAGCACGGACCGGTCTCTCAGCCTGTCGAAGGGCGTCACCACCCCGTTCACTGAGCCTGTCGAAGGGCGTCACCACCCCGGTCCCTGAGCCTGTCGAAGGGCGCTCAGATGTTGAGGTAGCGGCAGAGGTACGCGGTGGTGACCTCGACCTCGACCTGGAAGCTGCTGCTCCCCGGGATACTGAACTGCGCGTCGGGCCCGAAGTCCTGCCACGCACTCGTGTTCGGCAGGAGCACGCGGAGCTTGCCGGAGATCACGGACATCTCCTCTGCCTTGCCGGTGGTGAAGGTGTACTCCCCCGGCTCCATCACTCCGACGCTGGCCGACTCCGCACCGGGCTCGTTCGTGGTGAAGCCGATCGACTTCACGTTGCCGTCGAAGTACTCGTTGCTCGTCAGCATCAGGGGCCTCTCGTCGTGGTCCGGGACCGCGGCGGCGGATCCGGCATTCATCGTATCGGCTCGGCGAAGAATGCCTCCTCGTGCGCGGCCGAGGCGAGGAACGCCCGTCGCATCGTGTCCCGGCCGGCCTCGTCGGCGCGAGCTGCCGCCCCGGCGACGATCTCGATCGCTCGGGCGTTCGCCGTCGCGAAGGCGGGGTCGGCGTAGGTGTCGAGCCACGCGGCGAAGGGGTGCTCCACGTGTGATGCATCGACGAGCCGTTCGCCGAGGTCCTGGTAGATCCAGTAGCAGGGCAACACGGCGGCGACCACGCGCCCATAGTCGCCGTCGACCGTCGCCGCGTGCAGGTGGTCGAGGTACGCCGTGGTCGTCGCCGACGGTTCCACATCCATACCGCTGACGGCATACGTCCTCAGCCAGGTGCGGTGCAGCTCCATCTCGGCCTTGATGGAGCCCGCCGCACCGGTCGCCCAGAACACCTGCTCCTCGGCCGTCGGCGCCAAGGCACTCGCCCTCGCGAGGACCCGCGAGTAGGCCCGCAGGTAGATCGCGTCCTGCTGCAGGTACCAGGCGAACCGGGCCGGATCGAGGGTGCCGTCCGCGAGCGTCGTCACGAACGGCAGATGGTCGATCCGGTCCCGCAGCTCGGCGATGTCCTCCCACCAGCCCGTGAGGATGCCAGCGCCGTCCTGTCGGCCCGATGTCATCCCGGCCGACGCCCACAGCTCCGCGAAGTGGCTGATCGGCCCGTTGCCCGAGCCGACCTCGAGCGCGTCCGCGTGCCGGAGGCTCGACGTGAGCCACGACTTCGCCTCGCCGAGCGCCTCGGTCCAAGACCCCGACCGCGCGACGAGGGTGGCCATCGCGCTCGACAGCGAGCATCCGGTTCCGTGGGTGTTCGGTGTGTCGACTCGAAGACCGTCGAACTCGACGAGTGATCGGCCGCCACCCAGACCACCGGTGGCGTCGACGAGCGCATCCGGACACGCGGCCGTCCCCGTCAGGTGCCCGCCCTTCACGAGCACGATCACGCCCGCCTGCGCCGAGACCCGTTCCGCCTGGGCGAGTGCGTCGGCCCAGCTCGTCGCCACCGGTTCGTCCGCCAACACGGCGAGCTCCGGCAGGTTCGGGGTCACGAGGTCGACGTGCGGCAGGAGCTCGCGCATGGCCGCTTCGGCGTCGCGGTGGAGGAGGCGGTCGCCGCTCGTCGCCACCATCACCGGGTCGAGGACGACGGGTCCGGTCACCGTCTCCTGCAGCCAGGTCGACACGGTGTGGATGATCGCGACATCGCCCAGCATCCCGATCTTGACCGCGTCGATCACCACGTCGTCCGCGACCGCGTCCAACTGCTCGCGGAGGAACCCGACGGGCGGCGTGTGCACGGACCGGACACCCCGGGTGTTCTGCGCGACGAGTGCGGTGACGACCGCCATGCCGTATCCGCCGTTCGCGGCGATGCTCTTGAGGTCGGCCTGGATCCCGGCACCACCGGTCGGGTCGGTGCCGGCGATGCTCAGCACCCGCGGTGTCTCGCGAGTCGTGACAGGTCGTCGACCGTGCACCCGGTTCGAGCTCGACGACGCCGGCGTCAGTGTCTGTTCCGCGGCGCTCATGCCGAGACCTCGGTCCAGGCCGCGCAGAACGCCCGTGCGGCCTCGGCGGGATCGTCGGCGGCGCAGATGGCCGAGACCACAGCGAGACCAGCGGCGCCCGAGGCGTGGAGCTCGACCGTGTCCTCCAGTGACACCCACCGATCGCGACGCACGGGAGCGGGGTCGCGGCGGCGATCGCGGCGAACCCCTCCACGCCGAGCGGTGCCGGGTGGTCCGGCTTGGTCGTCGTCGGGCGGATGACGCCGACGCCCAGGTAGTCGACCGTCCCGAGTGGCAGCGCTGCGACCGCGTCGAGGTGCGCCGGGGTGTTCGCCGTCAGTCCCACGATGGCGGCCTGCCCCACGATGCGGCGCACGGCGTCGACCGGGAGATCGCTCTGACCCACGTGGACGCCGTGGACGACGGCACCGGCGGAACGGGCGGCGAGGAAGACGTCCACCCGGTCGTCGACGAGGAGCAGCGCCCGCCCGGCGACGACCTCCGCCGCACGCACGGTCAGGTCGAACAGCTCTCGCGCCGATGCGGTCTTCTCCCGCAGCTGGACTGCGGTCACCCCGCCGTCGACAGCTCGGCGCACGACGTCGAGGACACCGCGATCTCCGCTGGCCGAAGCATCCGTGACGAGGTAGGTGGCGATACCGCGGCGCACGAGCTCGGCGTGCGAACGGGCCACGAGGACCCGGTCCGCGGTGGTCGAGGCACTCACGCGATCACCGCCAGGCTGCGGACGGTGTCGGCATCGAGGAGGTGGAGGTGGTCGAGGAAGGCGGGAGCGAAGGAGCCGGGGCCACGGCTCTCCGCGGCCGCCAGCTGCGCGGCGACCGTGTACGCGGTGGTCGCCGCGACCGTCGTCAGCAGCCGGTCGTCGTCGAGTGACGCGAAGGCGGCGAGCACGGCACCGAGGGCACAGCCACCGCCCGTCACGAGGGTGAGCCAGGCGTGCCCGTTCGAGCAGCGGACGATGCGCTCACCGTCGGTGATGACGTCCGTCGGGCCGGAGATCGCGACGACGGCACCCGAGGTGCGGGCGATCGCGGTGGCCGCCTCGACCGCGCTGTCGACCGAGTCGGTGCTGTCGACCCCGCGACCACCGGCGCCCAGTCCGGCGAGCGCGATGATCTCGCTGGCGTTGCCGCGGACGATCGTCGGCCGGAGGGCGAGGAGTTCGGCGGCGAGCGCCGTCCGCACCGGCAGGAAGCCGACGGCGACGGGGTCGAGTACCCACGGGGTGCCGGCGTCGTTCGCGGCGGTGGCGGCCTCGACCATGGCCTCGCGCTGCTCAGCCTGCGGCGTGCCGAGGTTGAGGAGCACCCCGGAGGCGATGCGGGCGAACGGTCCGGCCTCGGTGGGGATGTCGGTCATCGCCGGGGCGGCGCCGATGGCGAGCAGGACGTTCGCGGTGAAGTTCGTCACCACGGCGTTCGTGATCGATTGGACGAGCGGCGTGCGCTCGCGCAGGCGGTCGAGGAGGTCCCCGGACGCGCTCGCGAACTCGCCGACGGACGAGTCGTCGGTGGACGGGTGGGCAGACTGCTGCGGTGTGCGAATGCTCATTCGCGACATCCCTTCGCTCGGACTAACGAGATCAGGTTCGACGGGTGTGTTCTCAGCCGATCGTCGTGGGATCGGCACCCCGTGTCACTCGCGACCACCCTAGCGGGTCGGCCCGGCTTCCCGTCCAGCGGGCGGGCGAGGATGATGGAGGGATGGACTTCTTCGAGCTGGTCACCATCGTCTTCGAGGTCGCCGGTGTCGGGGCGATGGTCGTGGGCTTCGTGATCGCCGTCACCCTGTCGGCCCGACTGTGGTGGAGCACGCGCGACGGCGCACGGGCCTTCCGGATGCTGCGGGAGACGATCGGCTCGGTCATCCTGCTCGGGCTGGAGATCCTCGTGGCCGCCGACCTCGTGAAGACGGTCACGTCGACGCCCTCGCTGACCGACGCACTCGTCCTGGCGATCATCGTCGTCATCCGCACCCTGCTGAGCTTCTCGCTGCAGATCGAGATCGAGGGCACCCTCCCCTGGAGGCGCCTGGCGACGACCGGCCCACAGCTGTTCGATCGGGCCGTCAAGCGCGGCGGCGAACGCACGCGACGTCGCGCCGAGGAGCAGGACGCCTCGGCGTCACCCGACGCGGCACCGGCGCCGATCGTCACGACGCAGCCCGTCCCCGACGATGAGGACGGCTTCCCGGAGCTCCGCAGTCGCAGCTAGCGCGGCACGGCTAGCGAGCCGCGGAGGTCGCCCAGGTGTCGCGGATGAGGTCTGGCAGCAGGCGCATGTCGTCGAAGACGTGGGTGCCGTCGCCGACGAGCCGCTCGGCGGGCGTCATGCCACCGGCGTAGGCGTAGACCGTCATGCCGGCCGCGCGTGCAGCCAGCACGCCGACGACGCTGTCCTCGATGACCGCGCACCGCTCGGGGGCCGTGTCGAAGTCGGCGGCGGCGTGGAGGAAGAGGTCGGGTGCGGGCTTGCCGACGGCGACGTCGGTCGCACTGAAGATGCGCCCGTCGAAGCGGTCGTGGATGCCCACCTGCCCGAGGTTGCGGACGACGTCGTGCAGCATCCCGTTCGAGGCGACGCACAGCGGCACCCCGGTCGCAGCGATGCCGTCGAGGGCGTCGACGACCCCGTCGACCGCCTCGAGCTCGCGCTCGCAGATGCCGCGGAACATGTCGCTCCAACGCTGGATCCAGTCGGCCTCGAGCGGCTTCCCGAGCCGCTGCTCGACGAGCGTCGCGTAGGTCTCGAGCGAGGCACCGACGAAGAGCTCCCGCACCTCGGCCTCGGTGTAGTCACCGCCGACCTCGTTGAGCAGCTGGAGGTTCACCCGGACGGAGATGCGTTCCGTGTCGACGAGGGTGCCGTCGCAATCGAAGATGACGAGGTCCGGATAGTCGACTGGCATGCTCCGAGCCTAAACGACGCCGCCTGCGCTGTGGCCGTGGGCCATCCGGTGGTGGCCTCCGACGACGGTCGGCGCGGCGGTCAGCGGGACGCGCGGACGCCCTGTCGCTGCCAGGTGACGACCATGCGTCGCGCATACTGGGTCGCCGCGACGAAGTGGCCGAGGAGTCCGAGGAGGATCGCCACGAAGCCGACCCCGCCGAAGACCCGGTAGAGCGCCGACGCCGGATCCCCGCCGCCGAGCGCGAGGCCCGTGAGCAGCGCGAAGAAGCCGACGAAGAGGAACACCGTGCGGATCTTGCCCGCGATGCTCACCGGCACCTCCGGCGTCCCGCGGAACGCGACGACGGCGACGAACGCGAGCAGGAGGTCCGGGACGATCATGACCACGAACACCTGCCATGGGATGATCTGCGCGACGGCGAACGACGCGGCGACCACGACCACGGTCAGGCGATCGGCCACGCCGTCGAGCCAGGTACCGAGCGCGGAGACCGTGCCCATGCGGCGCGCGATCTGCCCGTCGGCGACATCGCTCAGGAACACCACCGCACCGACGACGAGCGCAGCCCAGTAGGAGCCGGTGATCACGAGTGCGGCGAAGACCGGGAGCAGGACGATACGTCCCGCCGTGATCGCGTTCGGCAGGTTCCTCCAGTCGTCGTCGGAAAACAGCTGCGTCCGGAGGCGCGCGAGCGGCGTCTTCTCGTGCAGGGTCACCGGGATCATCGCCTCGTCGCCGGGGATCGCGGCACCGCGGCGGAATCGGGCGATCGCGACCACCGTGACCACCACGACGAGCGCGAACAGCAGCACCCAGCCGGTGGCACCGAGGTACTGGCGGACCGTGTCGAGTGTGGCGCGGACGAGGGAGCCGACCCCGACGTAGACGGCGGACCAGAGGAGGGAGCCCAGCAGCGATGCCGCGAGGAACGACCGGTAGGGCACGCGGGCGACCCCCGCGGCGGTCGGTGTCAGGCACCGGAGCACGGGGACGAGCCTCGTGAGGAAGACGGCCTGGGCCCCGCGCCGCTCGAGCGCCTCGACCGCGCGGTCCCAGCCGTGGACGCCGAGACGCCGGACGATGGCCGAGTCACGGAGGCGACCACCGGAACGACGACCGACGAGGTAGCCGAGCTGATCCCCGAGCGACCCGCCGAGGGCGACCGCGAGGAACAGCACGAGGGCACCGGGGGCGGAGTCGAGCATGGCCGCGAGGAGGAGCACCACCGGTTCACCGGGGACGACGAGGCCGAGCCACAGACCGGACTCGGCGGTCGTGAACAGGAGCCCGAGGAGCCAGATCAGCGGATCGGGCAGCGCCGTCGCGGCGTCGTTCACCCACCCGATGATGTCCACGGATCCCCGTTCAGCAGTGCGATCCGCACTCCTGGGTGGGGCGCGGCTCGCCCAAGTCTACGGACGAGCCGCACCCTCCCATCCCCGAGGGGTCGTTCAAACGGTCATTCGCCGGACAGCTCGTCCCGATTCGCGTGTCGACGACGCAGGACGGCCGCGGTGACGACACCTGCGGCACCGAGCACGAAGAGCGCTCCGGCCGCGACGATCCACGGCATCGCGTCCGCACCGGTCGAGGGCAGACGACCCGCGTTGCTCGGAACCGCGGGGTCGCTCGGGTTCGCCGACGGCACGGGTACGACGGCGTCGGGAACGAGGACGAAGGCCGGTACCGAGACCACGGAACCGTCTGCGGCGACGACCACGGTCGCCGTCGTGGCACTCTCGGCGGTGTAGCCCTCCGGCACCGTCACGGACACCTCGTATGAGCCTGGCGCGAGGCCGTCGAGGTCGTAGGCACCGTCGGCGTCCGTGGTGACGTCGACCGGGCCTGCCGGGGTCTCGACGCTCACGGTCACGTCCGCGATCGGAGCGCCGGTGTCCGTCTCGACCGTTCCGGCGAGGCCGCCGAGCATCGCGTCGGCGACGAGCACGAAGGTGGGTACCGTCTGGACCGCCCCGTCCGTGCCGACGACGACGGTGGCGGTCGTGGCGCCACCCGCGGGCACCGAATACCCGGCCGGGACGGTCAGCGTGACCTCGTAGCTGCCCGGCGCCAGATCGGCGAGCCCGTAGGACCCCTCGGCCGTGGTGGTCAGGGCGACCGGGCCGCCCGGCGTCGTCACCGTGACCGTCGCTGCGGGCACCGGGGCATCGGTGTCCGTCCGCACGTCGCCGATGACGGTGCCGAGCCGAGCGAGCTCGAAGTCGACCGCGTCGAGATCGTTGCCGGCGAGCTCCTCCTCCCGGGTGGCCGCTCCAGAGACGACGTACCCCTCCGGGGCGACGACCGAGACCTGGTAGGCACCCGCGGGCAGGAGCGGGAAGCGGTAGGAACCGTCGGCGGCCGTGACGGCGCTCTCGACACCGTTCGGACCGTCGACGCTCACGGTGACGCCGGCCACACCCACCCCACCGGAGGTGATCACCCCACCGAGACTGGGGTTCGCGACGAGCACGAAGTCCTGCTCGGTGATGGGTGTCTCGCTCCCGACCGGCACGGTGAACGATGCCGGTGCGGTCTGCACCGCGTAGCCCGCGGGCGGCGTGATGACGACCGTGTGGTCGCCGACCGGCACGGTGTCGAAGAGGTAGTTCCCGTCGGTGTCGGTGGTGACGCTGCCAGCACCGTCGATCGTGACCGTGGCCCCGACGATCGGCACACCGTCCGTGTCGAGCGCGGTGCCGGACACGGCGACGGGCACGATGTCCCGGACGGTGAAGTCCGCGACGGCGTCGGCGTCCGTCAGATCCGCGGCGGCACGTGCAGGACCGACGGCGATCTTGCCGGTCGGCGGGACGAGCTGCACCGTGTAGCCGTCGGTCGCGAAGTAGCCGGCGAAGGTGTACGTGCCGCCACCCGCGGTCGTGGTCGAGGCCACCACCCGGCCGTCGCGGTCGATGAGCCGGACGCCGACGCCGTCCAACGGGCCCGTGGTCTGGTCGGTCACCGTGCCGGTCACGTCGCGCGCGAGCGACGCGAACCACGCCTGGTAGACGGGCGCTCCGAGACGCTGTTGGAAGGTGAACGTGAGACTGGAGATCGGGGCGGAAGGCTCGAACCACCCCGCTGCACCGGCGGTGTCCTGGGCTGCGTCATTGCCGCGGAGCACCTGCGTCGCCGGGTCCCAGGTGGGGACGTCCGTCGCGGAACCGGTGCAGGACGGCTTGCCGGCCAGACCGGGAGCGCAGTAGTTGAAGCCCCCGTTGAACCCGAGCTCGTCGGGGGTGAGCGCCGTGCCGTCCGGGCCGATCGCCGTCACGGTGACCTGGTCGGCGTCGATGTCGCCGAGGACGAACGTCCAGCCGGACGGCGGTGTCGGCGTCGCGAAGGAGTAGGTCGTGGTCGAGGGCGACGCCGCGTTGTTCGCCTTCGGCCGGAGGTTGAGGTAGGGCTGGTCGCGGCTGCTGCCGTACTTCGCGCCCACCGGGGTCGACGCCGCCAGCCAGGTCGAGGCACCCGAGATGACGCCGACGCCACCGCCGCCGACCGAGTCGCTCGTCAGGGCTGCCGTCAGGGCGGGTTGCCCGGCCAGGGTCATCGTGCCCTGGTACGACCCCGATGCACCGGAGAACGTGGGCCACGTCGCCCAACTCGAGGTGGTCGCGGCGGAGGCCGCCGGGACGGCTGCGGTGAGGGCGAGCGCTGAGGCTCCGAGCAGGGCGAGCACAGCGGCTCCGATGCGGCGGGTCATGGGCGTCAGGATAAACGCACGTCGGTCGTCTCCGGAACCCTGCTGTCCGGTTTGCGAGGGTCACCGCGCAGCGTGGTATGGCGGGGCTACGGCACCCCAGACCCATGCGTGAGGCGCCGAGGATCGTCCCGCAGGTGGATAGGAGATCGGGCGCGCGGGCGACGCGCCCCGGCGGCGATCCGAGGAGGCTGGAGCCATCAACCGATCAGCTCCGCACACCGCGGAGGAAGGAAACCCACCTCATGTCCGCCTCAGCCACCACCGAGTCCACCACGATCTCGCCCGCCGAGGACGTGACCCTGGCAGATGCCCCGACCGAAGCGTTCGGCCCCGAACCCTCACCCAGGCCACGGCCGTGCAGGAGGTCGCCCCGACACAGCCGACGACCCCAGTGCCCCTCGCACCCGTGCCTGCCCCGACGGCCGCCGACCGCGAGAGCTCGACCCAGACGCTGTCGATCATCGCGTTCGCCCTGTCGATCGCCGCGATCGTGGCGCCGTCGTTCGTCCTCCTGCCGATCGCCTCACTCGTGCTCGGCATCATCGCGCTCGCCCGCAAGCCGAAGTCGAAGGGCTTCGCCCTCACCGCCGTCATCATCTCCGGCACGATGCTGGCACTCGCCCTGATCGTCGCCGCCGGCGCAGCCCTGCTGCTCGGGGTGTCGGTGATCAGCAGCGGCTACGCCGGCTGACCCGGTCTCCCACCCGACGCCCGTCCGCTCCTCGAGCGGGCGGGCGTCGTGGCGTTCGTCCCACAGCATCCCGATCGGCCGTTGATTGTTACACAATCCTGCGGCAAGCTGTCCCCATGACCCGCTCGCCGACGGAGACCCCGTCGACCGCCGACAACACCACCGCCGGGCGCCTGCCTGTCGCCGCCGCGATCCTCGCCGCCGTGTGCTTCGGGACGACCGGGACGGCTCACGCGCTCCTACCGATCGAGGTGGGCTCGGTCGCGTTCGGCGCCGCACGCATCGTCTTCGGTGGAGCGCTCCTCGTCCTCGTGTGGACGGCGTTCGCCCGTCGCTCGAGGGCCACGCCACCTCGGACCCGCGCAGCGGAACTCGGGAGGCCCGCGCTGGTCGTCGCCGTCGTCGTTGGCACGATCGGCGTCACCGCGTATCAACCGTTCTTCTTCCTCGGCGTGGAACGCAACGGTGTCGCGATTGGAACCCTCACGGCGCTCGGCTCCGCACCCGCCATCACCGGTCTCCTCGAATGGGCGATCCACCGCCGACGCCCGAGCGGCCGCTGGTTCCTGGCGACGATCGTCGCCGCAGCCGGTGTGGCCGTCCTGTCCGGGGTGACGGGCGGCGGGATCGGGACCGTCTCGGTGGACGGGCTGCTCGCGTCCGTCGGAGCCGGAGCCTCCTACGCCCTGTACACGCTCTGCAGCAAGGCGCTCATCGAGCACGGGTGGACGCCGCTCGGCACCATGGCGGCGCTCTTCGGCGCAGCGGCGCTCGTCTCGATGCCGATCCTCCTCGCCACCGAGACCGCCTGGATCCTCACCGTGCCCGGCGCCCTCGCGGTCGCGTGGCTCGCGCTCGTGAACACGGTGGCGGGGTACCTGCTGTTCGGCTACGCGCTCGGTGGGCTGCCCGCGTCCCGCGTCGCGACGCTCACGCTCTTCGAACCGATGACGGCGACGCTCCTCGGCATCCTGCTCCTCGGAGAGTCCTTCGGGCCGTCCACCGTCGTCGGTGCCGCGCTGCTCGTGACCGGACTCGCGATCCTCGTCGTACCGAAGCGCATCGACCGTCGCGAGGTCGCCCCATGACCGCGGTCGACGCCGTCGCGGATGCACTGCGGGAGGACATCCTCGACGGACGGCTCGGCGCGGACGAGCCATTGCGGGAGACCGCCCTCACCGCCCGGTTCGGCGTCAACCGGCACACCGTTCGAGCGGCGCTCCAGGCGCTCGCGGCGGAGCGCCTCGTCACGTTCGAGGCCTACCGCGGCGCACGGGTGCGGTCGTTCAGCGACGCCGACGTGCTCGCCCTCATGGAGTACCGGACGGCGATCGAGGCCGAGGCGGTCCGGCTGCTGCGAACGCGTGCGGAACCGGGATCGCGTCCACCAGCCTCGGTGGTCGCGGCGAACGACAGCCTCCGACGCGTCTGCATCGACCGACCCGGTGATCACCGCGCCATCGAGGTCGCGCACGCCGAGCTGCACCACGCGATCGTCGCCGCAGCTCGGAGCCCTCGACTGAGCGAGGCGCACGGTGGACTGCTCGCCGAGCTCGGCCTCTTCATGGTGCAGCTCCGGAGCGTCCTCCCGCCCGAGGAACTCATCGACCAGCACGACCGACTCGTCCACGCGCTCAGCGGCGACCAGGGCCAGGCGGAGCTCCGCGCGCACCTCGCCCACTCGGCGCAGCAGCTCATCGCCCTCCGCCGGTCGGCCCCCTGAACCATCCCGTCCGGCCCCTGAGCCATCCCTTCCGGTCCCTGAGCCATCCCTTCCGGTCCCTGAGCCATCCCTTCCGGTCCCTGAGCCATCCCTTCCGGTCCCTGAGCTTGTCGAAGGGCACCTCGACAAGCTCGGTGACCGGATGGCGCTCGGTGACCGGATGGCGCTCGGTGACCGGGTGGCACTCGGCGACCGGGTGCAAGTCGACGACCGCGGTCGGGCGATCAGCCTCGCGTCGAGGTGACCGCCTCCGGTCGCGTCCCGGTGGCGTCGGCCGCCGGCCGGACCGCGGGGTGCTCCTCGGACGGGCCCGACCACGGCAGCGTCACCGTGAACGTGGTGCCGGCGCAGGACGAGGCGACCTCGATCGAGCCCTCGTGGCCCTCGGCGATGGACAGCGCGATCGCCAGGCCGAGGCCCGTGCTGCCGGCGGCACGCGAGCGCGAGGAGTCGGCCCGGGCGAACCGGTCGAAGAGTTCGGGGAGGAAGGCCTCGTCGATGCCGGGTCCGTCGTCGGCGATCGTCAGCGAGGCGCGCTGCGGCTCGTCGAGGCTCTTCGGTGCGCTGATGCGGGTGACCACGGAGGTGCCGGCCGGGGTGTGCACGGCGGCGTTCGACAGCAGGTTCACGACGAGCTGGTGGAGACGCTCGCGGTCGCCGCGCACGATGATCGCGCGCTCCGGCACGTCGACCGACCAGTGGTGCGCCGGTGCAGAGACGGCCGCGTCGCTCACGGCGGCGGCGACGAGGTCGCTCAGGTCGACGTCGTCGAGGTGCAGGTCCTGCCCCTCGTCGAGACGTGCCAACAGGAGCAACTCGCTGACGAGCGAGCTCATCCGGGTCGCCTCCGACTCGATGCGGGCGAGCGCGTGCTCCGTCATGGGCGGGAGGTTCTCGCTGTCCTGGCGGGTGAGCTCGGCGTAGCCCTGGATCGCGGCGAGCGGCGTTCGGAGTTCGTGGCTCGCGTCGGTGACGAACCGGCGCATGCGTTTGTCGGTCGCGGCTCGGACGGCGAGTGCGCGGTCGACGTGGTCGATGAGGCCGTTGAGCGCCTCGCCCACCTTGCCGATCTCCGTCCGAGGGTCGGTATCGGCCTGATCGACCCGCACGTCGATCCCGGTGTCGCCGCGCTCGAGTTGCAGCGTGGACACCTCCTCGGCGGCGGCGGCCACGCGGGACAACGGTCGGAGCCCGAGGCGGACCACGATGATCGCCCCGACGATGGTGACCGCGAGCGCGAGGACGGCGAGGATCGCGATGACGATCGCCTCCTGCTGCACGGCCGCTCGCGGGGTGGCGAGCGAGACGCCGGCCACGAGGGTCTCGCCGTCGCCGTGGTCGAGGAACTCGAGCCGGTATCCGCCGAGCGACCCCAGTTCGATGTTCTGTCGCTCGGAGCTGTCGGCCGCGACGGCCTCCTCGATGAGCGCCTTCGTCCGCACGTCGAGCGCCGTCGCGTTGGACTGGGTGAAGCGCGCGGAATCGACGACCCCACCATCCGCGACGAGTGCGATGAGCGTCCCGGGCCCGTGGCCGACGTAGTCCACGAACGGCTTGACGTAGCCGGGCTCACCGCGCGTGGCGTCGGGGTCCACCACGGCTCCCCCGCCCGCCTGCTGATCGTGGAACTTCACCACGGAGTGCTCGAAGGCCTCCATCGATCCGGTGAGCTGGGTGTCGACGACGGCGGTGACCGACCCTTCGACCGTGACGATCGTCAGGATGCCCGACACCGCGAGGACCGCTGCGATGACCGCAGCGATGCCCGTCACCAACCGTCGCTGGAGCGTCCACGGGTGCCGCCGGTCCGCCCGAGGCGTCGGCACGCCCGCAGTCGGAACCGATGCGGTGCTCATTCGACCGGCCGCAGCACGTATCCGACACCGCGGACGGTGTGGATCATCGGCGCACGGTCGGCGTCGATCTTCTTGCGGAGGTAGGAGACGTAGAGGTCGACGATGCTGGCCTTGCCGGCGAAGTCGTAGTTCCACACGCGGTCGAGGATCTGGGCCCGGCTCAGCACGCGCTTCGGGTTGCGCATGAAGTAGCGGAGCAGCTCGAACTCCGTCGTCGTGAGCGCCACCGGCTCGCCGTCGCGGCTGACCTCGTAGCTGCGCTCATCGAGGAAGAGCCCGCCGATCGTGATGCGGGAGTCGTCGTCGGACACGACGTGCGCGGTGCGTCGGAGGAGACCACGGAGGCGGGCCACGAGCTCCTCCAGCGAGAACGGCTTCGTCATGTAGTCGTCGCCGCCGGCGGTGAGGCCCATGATGCGGTCGTCCACCGAGTCGCGTGCAGTGAGGAACAGGGTCGGGGTGCCCGATTCCGGCTCCCCCTGCGAGAAGCTGCGGAGCTGGCGGAGGACACTCAGCCCGTCCATGTCGGGCAACATGATGTCGAGGACGACGACGTCCGGACGCTCCGTGCGGTAGCGCTGGACGGCCTCGCGCCCGTTGGTGGCGACGTCCACGACCCACCCCTCATAGCCGAGGGCCAGGCTCACGAGGTCGGTCAGGACCGCTTCGTCGTCGACGAGGAGGACGCGGATGGGTGAACCGTCGGCCCGGTACATCCGCGGTAGCTTGGCGAGGACCGCCCGGCGGCGCCCCGAGTCGACGATCTGCGTTGGCAGGTCGGAGGGCATGGGTCGATTATCCGTCGTCGAGCTGCGAGGCGGGGGAGCGACGGGCGATTCATAGAGGCCTCATATCTTTTCAGGCCGAGCCCATGGGTGCGATGCCTACCGTGGAGGGCATGACCCGAGCAGAACCCCTGGGCACGTCGTTCGCCCCCCGCCGTCGTCGGACGGCCGGAGCGACGGCCGAGCCCGCGGACCGGATCCGGAGCGGCCTCGCCGCCGCGGTCCGTGCTCTGCGTCCCCTGTTCCCGGCAGGCGTCTCACGTCCTCGATTCCTCCGCGGGCCGCGGATCGAGGTTCCGGTCGATGCGCACCCGATCAGCACCGACCGTCTCGTCCTGCGTCGCCACCGGTTGGAGGACGCCGAGGCCTGGTACCGCATCCAGTCCACGCCCGAGGTCGTCGAGCACCTGCCGTGGCCCGTCCGCGACCGGGAGGCGTCCCGCGAGCACCTGCGTGACCGCGTCCGGCACAGCCGCCTCTGGCAGTCGGGCGACTTCCTCGCTCTGGCCGTCGAGCACGACGGGCGGCTCGTCGGCGACGTCTCCCTGCACCTCCGCGACGTCCAGCCTGCTGAGCGCTCGGTCGAGATCGGATGGGTCCTCGACCCCGCCGTCGGCGGACGCGGTCTCGCGAGCGAGGCCTCGGCGGCGATGATCGACCTGGCCTTCCGCGAGGTCGGGGCGAAGACCGTCACGGCCGTCATCGAGCCGGAGAACACCAGGTCCATCGCCCTCGCCGAGCGGCTCGGCTTCCTGCGGGCGACCGCACCGCGCCGGTCGTCGAGCATCACCTTCGCGATCACGCCCTCGCTCCGCGCCGCACGTCGTGCGGAACAGACCTCGGGCAGCATCGGCCGGAGCTGAGCGCCCGTCCGGGCGGCCGAACCTGCCGGGGCCGTGTCTCCCCCACACGCGCCTCGGCAGGTTCAGCCGCCTGGACGGACATCCGCGCGTCGCTCCCGTCCCGCGCCCACACCCGGCGCCTCCCCCACCCGCCTGTCACTTCCCCAACTCAGGATCGGCTCGGCGCGTCGTGGCCCTGGCCCCCGATCGGACGGCGACACGCCGCAGCGGTCCTGAGTTAGGGCACTGCCAGGGTTTCGGTCGGTTCCAATATCCTATAGGATTATCGCGATGTGCCGGCTTGCGCCGGATCGACGGACTCGATGACGAGGAGATGCAGATGACCAGGCTCTGGAACCGACCGGCCGACTTCGCGGATGAGATGGTGGACGGCTTCGTCCGAGCCAACGGACGCTGGGTGCGCAAGGTCTCCGGCGGGGTGTCGCGCTCCACGAAGTCCGCGGAACCGGAGGTCGCCCTCGTGATCGGTGGCGGATCCGGCCACTACCCCGCCTTCGCCGGCCTCGTCGGCCCAGGACTCGCCCACGGTGCGGCCATGGGCAACCTCTTCGCCTCGCCGTCCGCACACCAGGTGGAGAGCGTCGTCCGCGCGAGCGAACAGGGTCGGGGCGTCCTCCTCAGCTACGGCAACTACGCCGGCGACGTGTTGCACTTCACCGCCGCCCAGGACGCCGTGCGCGCCGACGGCATCGACTGCCGCACCGTCACCGTGACCGACGACATCTTCAGCGCACCGCCCACCGAACTCGAGAAGCGACGCGGGATCGCGGGCGACCTCACCGTCTTCAAGGTCGCGGGCGGCGCTGCCTCGGGTGGGTACTCCATCGACGACGTCGAGCGCGTGGCGATCCTGGCCAACACCCGGACCCGTTCGATGGGCGTCGCGTTCTCCGGGTGCACGCTGCCCGGTGCCGACGAACCGTTGTTCTCCGTGCCGGAGGGACGCATGGCCGTCGGGCTCGGTATCCACGGCGAGCCCGGTATCGACGAGACCGACATCCCCTCCGCGGACGGATTGGCGGAGTTGTTCGTGCACCACCTCCTGAACGAGTCCGAGATCCCGGACGGCGTCACGCCGAAGGGCGCACGCGTCGTCCCGATCCTCAACGGTCTCGGCTCCGTGAAGTCGGAGGAGTTGTTCGTCGTCTACGACCGCATCGCCTCCCTGCTGGAGGACGCCGGGATCACCCTCGTCGACCCCCAGGTCGGTGAGTTCTGCACGAGCTTCGACATGGCCGGCGTCTCACTCACCCTGCTCTGGGTGGACGAGGAGCTGGAGCGACTGTGGAGTGCTGCTGCGGACACGCCCGCGTTCCGCACGGGCGCCGTCGACTCCGGCGCACTCGAGACCGTCGCAGCCGACGACACCGAGGACGTCGCCTTCGTCGTGCCGGACGCTTCGCCCGAGTCGCAGGAGTCGGCGGCCGTCGTGGCCGACGCGATCTCCGCGATCCAGGAGCTCCTCGCGGAGCACGCGGACGAGCTGGGACGCCTCGACGCCATCGTCGGCGACGGCGACCACGGCATCGGCATGGACCGCGGGGCGACCGCCGCCGCCGAGGAGGCCGAGCGCCTGCGCGAGGCCGGTGCCGGCGTCGCGACGCTGCTCGACCGCTCGGGCGACGCCTGGTCCGACCGCGCCGGTGGCACCTCGGGCGCCCTGTGGGGCGTCATGCTCCGAACCCTCGGCGAGCGCCTCGGCGACGCCGAGCGCCCGACCGCCACCACCGTGAGCGAGGGCGTGACCGCAGCGAAGGACGCCGTCATGCGCTACGGCAAGGCCTCCGTCGGCGACAAGACGCTCGTCGACGCCCTCGTCCCGTTCGCCGACACGCTCGCAGAACGCGTCACGGCCGGCGACGACCTCTCCACCGCCTGGACCACCGCGGCGGCGGCAGCAACCGCTGCGGCACACGACACGGCCGGTCTCATGCCCGGCATGGGCCGAGCCCGCTCGCACGGCTCGAAGGCCGTGGGCGTCGAGGACCCCGGAGCCGTCTCCCTCGCCCTCATCGTCGAGCGTGTCGGCACCCTGCTCGCCGAGCGCTGAACGCCCGATCCACCGACAGACACTCCGCTCCCTGAACAGACACCCGCTCCATGAACAGACGCCCCGCTCCCTGAACAGACACCCGCTCCCTGAAGCGACACCCGCTCCCTGAAGCGACACCCCGGTCCCTGAGCTTGTCGAAGGGCCAGCAACGAAAGGCACACCATGACCCGCACCTGGCGAATCGTCATCGGCTCCGATGACGCCGGCTACGACTACAAGGAGATCCTCAAGCGCGACCTCGAGGCGAGCGACCTGGTCGCCTCAGTGGTCGACGTCGGGGTCGACGCCGACGGCCGCACCAACTACCCGACGGTCGCGGTGACCGCGGCCGAGATCGTCGCCCGCGGCGAGGCCGACCGCGCGCTGCTCATCTGCGGCACGGGCCTCGGCGTGGCGATCGCGGCGAACAAGGTCCAGGGCATCCGAGCCGTCACCGCGCACGACGGCTTCTCCGTCGAACGCGGGGTGCTCTCGAACGACGCCCAGGTGCTCTGCATGGGCCAGCGCGTCGTCGGCATCGAACTCGCCCGCCGCAACGTGCGCGAGTGGCTCACCTACGAGTTCGACGCCTCGAGCGCGTCGAACGACAAGGTGCAGGAGATCAGCGCATACGAAGCGTCCTGATGTCAGGACGCCCAAGACTCGTCGGCGTGAGCCTGAAGATGTACTTCGGGCACGCGCAGACGCTCGACTGGTGCTCGGTCGTCGCGGGGGTGTCGGCCGAGCACCACGCACTCCGATCCGGCGCGGCGGAGCTGTTCGTCATCCCCGGGTACCTCTCGGTGACCGGTGCGGTGAAGCGGCTCCGCGGCGTCGCGTCCGTGGGGGCTCAGGATCTCGCGACCGAGGACACCGGGGCGTTCACCGGCGAGGTGAGCGGTGCCGAGCTCCGCGAGGTCGGCTGCGAGGTCGTCGAGGTCGGGCACGCGGAGCGGCGCCGACTGTTCGGTGAGACGCCCGACGTCGTCCGCGCGAAGACGACCGCCGCGCTCCGCAACGGTCTCGCGCCGGTGCTGTGCATCGGCGAAGCCGAGCACGGAGACGCCGCGGTGGCGGCCGCGGAGTGCGTCGCACAGCTCGACGACGCCCTGGCAGGGGCGGTCGCCGCCGGGATCGTGGGCCGCGTCATCGTCGCCTACGAACCACACTGGGCCATCGGCGCCACCGAGGCCGCGAGTCCAGCCCACATCCGCACGGTGTGCCTCCGGCTGCGTGGTCACCTCGACGCGCTCGCCACGAGGGGTCTGGTCGACACCTCCTCGGCCGTCATCTACGGCGGGAGCGCCGGACCCGGCCTGCTCACGACGATCGGCGACGCGGTCGACGGGGTCTTCCTCGGCCGCTTCGCCCACGATCCGGCAGCCCTCTCACTGGTGCTCGACGAGGTGGCCGGCCTCGACCGCGCGGGCTCCGACCTGCCGCGATGACAGCTGGAGGCCCCGTAAACTGGTCCTCGACGATCATCGCGGCCGCTCGACCGGAGGTTCCCCTCCGTGACGACGCCTCGAGCACACCCTTCGGAGGCTGCCGTGGTTGATGCCGTCTTCCCGCTCGGCGCCTCCTCCTCGCTCGAGCGCCGCGGTCTGCGCGACCGCGTCTACGAGCTGGTGCTCGACATGCTCTTGAGCTCCGGTATCGAACCGGGTGCCCGTCTGTCGATCGACGCCATCGCCCGCGACCTCGACGTCTCGCCGACGCCGGTCCGCGAGGCACTCGTCCAGCTGGAGCGCACCGGGCTCGTCACCCGGGTCACCCACAAGGGCTACCGGGTGGCACCGCCGCTCGCCGACGACCAGCTCGAGTCGCTGTTCGACGCCCGCATCGTGCTCGAGAGCGGCGCCACTGCGCTGGCCGCCGCCCACGCCGACGAGCTCGTCCCGGCCCTCGAGGTCGCCCTCGCACAGCACGTCGGGATGACCGCCAGGGTGCGCGCCGCGGCGTCGGCCGGCGAGATCCCCGTCGCACTCCTCCGCGAGTACTTCGCGGTGGACTGGAACTTCCACCACCTCATCTTCGAGGGCACCCGCAACCCGTTCCTCCTCGACATGTCCGAGGGCATCTCCACCCGCGTGCACCGCATGCGCCAGACGGTCGAGACGGGCGTCACCGACGCCGACCAAGCGGTCGTCGAACACCGAGCCATCCTCGACGCGTTCTCCGACGGCCCCGAGGCCGCCGCGGCGGCCATGCGCTCGCACATCGAGCTCGTGCGCACCCGCGCCCGCAGCGACGCCGAGCACTGAGCCGCCCTCCTCCGGCGCCCGAGCCGCCCTGCTCCGGTCCCTGAGCCGCCCTGCTCCGGTCCCTGAGCCGCCCTCCTCCGGTCCCTGAGCCGCCCTCCTCCGGTCCCTGAGCCTGTCGAAGGGCGCAGAAACGGGGCCGACCGCCTGAGCGATCGACCCCGTCCGGGTGTTGCGTCGTGACTAGTGCGCCGTGCGGTTCGCCGTCGTCTCGAGCAGCTCGTCCGCCTTCGCCCCACGGAAGAACCGGGTGCAGTAGAGCATCGCGGCCGCGAGGAAGGCGAACACCCCGAGCGAGACCACGCCCCACACGCCGCTGTCGGTCGGCACGCTCTCGTTGATCCCGGTGCGCATGATCGGGGCGACGAAGCCGCCGAGGTTACCGAGCGAGTTGATGAGGCCGATGCCCGCCGCTGCAGCCGTTCCGGTGAGGAACGCCGTCGGGTAGGCCCACGTGATCGGCCCGACCGAGAGGAAGCTCGCCACCGCGATGGTGATGAACAGGATGCCGAGGAAGGGCTGGTTGTTCGCACCAGCCCAGGCCGAGGCCAGGATGAACACGCCGGTGGAGATGTAGAACATCGTGCCCCAGGTGCGACGACGGACGACCGTGTTCGCGTTCCGGCCCACGTAGTAGCAGGCGAACAGACCCACGAGCCACGGGATCGCCGCCACGAGACCGACCTGCCAGCCGACGTCCTGACCGATGAGGTTCGCCACCTGCTGCGGGAGGTAGAACGTCGTGCCGTACACCGCGATCTGCAGGCAGAAGTAGATGATGGTGAAGTACCACACCTTCCAACTCGTCATCGCCTTCGCGATACCGGTCGGGCCGTCCGACTGCCGCACGGTGTCCTCGCGTTTCATCGCGGCCGTCAACGAGTCCTTCTCCTGTTGGTCCAGCCACTTCGCCTGTTGTGGCGAGTTGGTGAGGAAGTAGAGCGCTGCGAAGCCGGCAAGGACCGCGAGCATGCCCTCGGCGAAGAACATCACCTGCCAGCCGTGCCACGGGGTCAGGGCGTCACCGAAGCTGATGAGGCCACCACTCAGCGGGGCGCCGAGCATCTGTGAGAACGGCTGCGCCAGGTAGAAGATCGAGAACATCTGGACGCGGACCTTGTTCGGGAACCACTCCGACAGGAACATGATGACGCCGGGGAAGAGCCCGGCCTCGGTCACGCCGAGCAGGAACCGCAGGACGATGAACATCGTGTCGTTCGTCGTGAAGGCGAACAGGGCGGCGACGATGCCCCAGGTCACCGCGATGCGGGCGAGCCAGAACCGGGCGCCGAACTTCTTCAGCAGCAGGTTGCTCGGGATCTCGAAGATCGCGTACCCGATGAAGAAGATGCCGGCGCCGAGGGCGAAGGCACCGTTCGAGATGCCGCGGTCGACGCTGAGCGCCTCCTCGGCGAAGCCGACGTTCGTGCGGTCCAGGAACGCGACGAAGTACAGGATGACGAGCATCGGCATGAGGTGCTTCGACGCCTTGCGGATCGCCGACTTCAGCGCCGGATCGTTGGTCGATCCGATCGCCGGCGGATTGGGTGTGGACAAGACACTCTCCTTTGAGATGACTGGTGCGGGTGGGTGCTGCTGGCGCTACTGCTGCTGCTGGCGGTGGTCAGGAGACCATCGAGGGGATGATCATCCAGAGGCCGATGCCGACGAAGACGACGCCGAGACCGAGGAAGATCAACCGGGATTTGGTCCACTGACCGGTGAGGTGCTGCATGGTGCTGCTCCGTTCGCTCGTGGTGCGTGTGGTGGATCAGTGCATGTAGAGGCCGCCGTCGACGTTCAGCGTCTGACCGGTGACGAAGCCGGCGTCCTCACTGATGAGGTAGGCGATGGCGGCGGCGATGTCGCGTGGGGTGCCGATGCGGGGCAGGACGCCGTCGGCGGCCATGTCCGTCTTGCGCTCCTCGGTGAGGGTGCCGCCCATGATGTCGGTGTCGATGGGTCCGGGCGAGATGGCGTTGACCGTGATGCCGTCGTGGCCGAGCTCGCGGGCGACGCTGCGGGTGAAGCCGATCACGCCGGCCTTCGCCGCCGAGTAGGCCGTCTTGCTGAAGGTGCCGCCGCCGCGCTGGGCGGAGACGGACGACAGGCTGACGACGCGACCGACGCCGTTCGACACCATCGACTCGACCGCACGGCGGGTCGTGTAGTGGACGCCGTTGAGGTTGATGTCGATGACGCGCTTCCACTCGTCGGCGCTCACGTCGAGGTAGGGCACGGGTGAGGCGACGCCCGCGAGGTTCACGAGGGCGACGAGCTGCGGGAGGGCGGCCTCGAGCGCGTCGAACGCGGCACGCACCTGCGCCTCGTCGGCGACGTTCGCGCCGGCGCCGGCCGCCTGCACCCCGTGCTGCTCCGCGATCTCGGCGGCGACCGCCTGCGCCGCAGCCTCGTCGAGGTCGATGATCCCGATGTTCCAGCCGAGTTCGGCGAGGTGGTGGGCGGAGGCGCGACCGATGCCGCGCGGGGAGGCTGCGCCGGTGAGGACGACGGTCTTGGATTCGGGGAAGGTGGTGGCGGTCATGGCCGGCCTTTCTGCGTGGGAGTGGAGGAGTCTGGTGTCCGATCGAGTCGGACGGTGCGGCCGGTCGGCGCCGCGCCGCTCAGTTGATGGGCGCGGGGCCGAGCTCGTCCATGAGCTGCTTGATCGCGACGTAGGCCTTGTTGCGGTACGCGATCAGCTCGGGGGTGCGGTCGGCCGGGACGTCGAGGTAGCCGGCACCGGACTTCGTGCCGAACTTACCGGCGTCGACGAGCTCCTTGAGGGAGTCCGGCGTGGCGAACCGCTCGGGCCACCGGGTCTGGAGCGAGGCGTAGCAGAACGAGTACACGTCGAGTCCGGCCATGTCGGCGATCGCGAACGGACCGAAGACGGGGAGCCGGAAGCCGAAGGTGGTGCGGACGATCGTGTCGATGTCCTCGGGCGTCGCGACGCCCTCCTCGACGAGCTGCGTCGCCTCGTGGAACAGCGCGTACTGCAGGCGGTTGAGCACGAAGCCGGTCGCGTCCTTGACGCGGGCGGTCTCCTTGCCGGTCGCTGCGACGATCTCCTCGACGGTGGTGATCGCCGCATCGGCGGTGGTCTCGTGCGGGATGAGTTCGACGCCGGGGATGAACGGGGCCGGGTTCGAGAAGTGGACACCGAGGAACCGCTCCGGGTTCGTGACGGCCTCGGCGAGCGAACCGATGAGGATGGTCGAGGTGTTCGAGCCGATGATGGCGTCGGGCGAGGCGGCCGCGCTGATGCGACGGAGGGTCTCGTGCTTGATCTCGATCTTCTCGGGGACGGCCTCCTCGATGAAGTCGGCTCCGGCGACGGCCTCCTCGATGGACGCGGCGGGCGAGACGTTGGCGCGGATCCGCTCCACGGCGTCGGCGGGGAAGAGTCCGTCGGCGACGAACTGCTCGGCCTCGGCGATGAGGCGGTCGTAGTTCTTGCGCGCGATCTCCTCGGAGATGTCGGCGATGCGGACGGTGGCGCCGGACAGCGCGAGCACCTGGGCGATGCCGCCGCCCATGTACCCCGATCCGACGACGGCGATGGTGTGTGTGGTCATGATGAAGCTCTCCTGTGGTCGTCTGGGTCAGGCCTGCGGCAGCAGGGTCCTGATGTACTTCTGGTTGGTGGAGCACATGCCGAGGCTGTCGCCGCCGTAGTGCTCGGCCAGGATGATGCCGTTGAAGCCGAGCTCGACGGCGTCGCGGAAGACCTGGCGGTAGTTGATGAGCCCGGCCTCCATGGTGGAGGGCACGGACGTCGCCCAGCTGCCGTCGGCCGCCTCGTCGCGGGTGTAGTTCTTCACGTGCATGTAGTTGGCGTAGGGCAGGGTCTTGGCGAACAGCTCGCGCCAGTCCTCCACCGGGCGGTGCAGGCGGATGAGGTTCGCGACGTCGGGGTTCAGGCCGACGTTGTCGAGCCCGACCTCCTCCACGAACCGGACCGCGCTGTCGGCGGTGCCGAGGTAGGTGTCCTCGTAGAGCTCGAGTGCGAGCGGCAGGCCGACCTCGGCCGCGTGCTTGCCGAGCTCGCGGATGCGGCTGACGGCGGCGTTCCAGACCTCGGGGTCGTCGGGGTCCTTCGGGCCCTGCGCGGTCCAGAACCACAGCGCCTTGCGCTGCGCGTCGTTGAAGGGCTGGTGCAGGCCGGTGGAGAAGACCTGCATCCCCCACTCGGCGGCGGCGTCGATCGTGCGGTGCGCGTACTCGAGGTTGCGCTCCTCGTGGCCCGGCATGATCACGCTCTGTCGCTGCAGGTGGACGGACGGGACACCGACGCCGTGCGACTTCGCGATGGCGAGGAACTCGTCACGACGGGACGGTTCGAGGTCGGCCGGCCGGACGTGGCTGTCGGGCAGTTCGGCGAGGGTGAACCCGACGCCGGCGACCTGCGCGAAGAGGTCGTCCCAGGCTTCGGGTTCCGCGTCGTGCAGGGACACGCCGTTGCGGTCGACGGGTGGGATGCCGTGCAGGCAGGTGGCGATGGGCCAGGTGTCGGCGGTCCATCGGGGTGTCGACGCGGTCGCGGTCGTATCCGTCATGATGCTCCATTGCGCTCAAGGACTGCTCGGGGCTGGTGCTCCCGGTCAAAAAGATCCTATAGGAAATAGTAAAGCGTTTCCACGAATGCGCAAGGGCACTTCGACAGGCTCAGTGACCGGCGGCACCGAGCACTGCCGGTCACCGAGCCTGTCGAGGTGCGACGACGGGGCTCAGCCGCCGAGGATGTCCCAGTCCTCGTCGTCCGCGTCGGCGATGCCGCCCGCGATGAACGCCTCGCCGGCCTCGGTGGCGCGATCGCGCACACCGACCAGCAGCTCTTCGAGCGAACCGGCCGAGAGGAACCGCATCTGGTCGATCTCGCTCACCGGGGCGATGCCCGCGAGCTGCCACGACGACTCCAGCGGATCGTCGGCGAGCTCCACGACCGAGGCCCACTGCTGCTCGCTGAACTCACTGGCGACGGCGAGCGAACGCCGCACCGATGCCTCGGTCTCGTCCCGCAGCCGCTCCCAGCGCTCGTCCCACTCCAGGTCGTCGAGCGGACGGATCTCGGCGCGCGGGTACGGGTCGTCGGGCAACCAGTCGGTCACCTCGAACCGCTGACCGCCCTCGGCGATCACCGCGACGAACCCCTCGCCGCCGTCGACCTCGACGATCTCGGCCACGGTCCCGGTACGGAACCGGTGTTCACCGCCGCCCGTCTCGCGCCCGCGCTCGATGAGCACCACGCCGAACGCCGGGTCCTCCGCCTCGAGGAGGTGCGCCAGCATGGTGAGGTAGCGCTCCTCGAAGAGCCGCAGGGCGAGCGGCATGTGCGGGAACAGCACGGAGCCGAGTGGGAACATCGGCAGTTCGAGGACCGGGAGGCCGGATGCCCACGGCTCGGCACTGAAGGAGTCGGTCACGTCAGTCCTCCTCCGCCTCGCAGGCCCGACCGGGTGTCACCCGGCCGATCGTCCACCCGAATCGTGCTGCGATCATAGCCGCCGGACACCGGAGGCCACTCAGGCGGCGAGGACGGCACGCAGCGCCTGATCGAACCGGATCGCACGATCGACCTCGACCGCCGTCTCGTAGTCGGTCCCGCGCAGGGCGACATGCAGCGGCCAGTCCACGTCGATGAACCCGACGCGCCGATCTCCCACGAAGACGCCGAAGCGATCGGCCGTGAGCTGCTCGACCCAGGCTCGACGGAGTTCAGACGTCTCGCTGCCGGTGGAGCCCATGGAACGACCTCTCTCGGCGGGTGCAGCGACCGGATCCGGACAACCCCTCGAAGTATCTCGATTGTCTAGCTATCTCCGCCGTGCTTCATCATGACAGCACCGACGGCTGGTGGACAACTTTCTATCCGTCAAGCGAATGCGACCGACGGCTGGAGGCATCGTTGCGAGATCGTGGCGCGATGGTCCGCGGATCTTCAGGAACCGTCCGTAGGATGCTGATCGTGGGGTGGAAGTGGCCGTGGGGACGCAAGCGCATCGTCGATGCGCCGGTCGATGCCGGGTCCGACCCCTATCTCCAGTACCTCGAGTGGGTCCGCCTGGGCAAGCCGTCACTGGCATCACCCGACGATCCGCCGCTGCAGTTCGACCCGCGCTTCGCGCCACGACTGGCCTCCGACGCCGTCAACTCGTCGCGCGCCGACGGCGTCTGAGCCCTCCGGTCTGAGCCTGCCGGTCCGCGCACAGCACAGCGCCCGACACCGAAGTGCCGGGCGCTGCGAAGGTACTTACGCGGTGGCCTGCTCCGCGACCTCGG
Source organism: Plantibacter sp. M259 (assembly GCF_006065115.1). Taxonomy (NCBI): domain Bacteria; kingdom Bacillati; phylum Actinomycetota; class Actinomycetes; order Micrococcales; family Microbacteriaceae; genus Plantibacter; species Plantibacter sp. M259. Next base: position 1,275,198 of record NZ_CP040750.1, read on the forward strand.
CGCGGCGCGGGAGCTTCCAGCCCGGGCGCACGAAGTGGCAGGTGTAGCCCCACGGGATGCGCTCCAGGTAGTCCTGGTGCTCCGGCTCGGCCTCCCAGAACTCGGAGACCGGCTCGACCTCGGTGACGACCTTGCCGGGCCAGAGCCCTGAGGCGTCGACGTCGGCGATCGTGTCGCGGGCGACGCGCTCCTGCTCGGGCGAGGTGAAGAAGATCGCCGAGCGGTAACTCAGGCCGACGTCGTTGCCCTGACGGTTCTTCGTCGACGGGTCGTGGATCTGGAAGAAGAACTCCAGGAGCTCACGGAAGGACAGCTTGCTCGGGTCGAAGACGACCTCGAGCGCCTCCGCGTGCGTGCCGTGGTTGCGGTAGGTGGCGTTGGCGACATCGCCACCGCTGTAGCCCACGCGCGTCGACTTCACGCCCGGCATCTTCCGGACGAGGTCTTCCATGCCCCAGAAGCATCCGCCGGCCAGCACCGCGCGCTCGGTCGTCGTGCTCTGCTCGTCTGCTGCACTCATCGTGACTCCTCCTTCGTGCCGAGCACCGTGCGGGTTCCCCGCGTGCTCCGGTCTTCGGCTCCATGGTATGCAACAGCATCCGCTTCCGGACTGTTCCGGGCGGGGCTTGCACTCAGCGCTCGCACAGGTGCGAGGACGCGACGGCGACGCTCAGACGGTCCGTTTGCGGCGGAGCTGCTTGATCGACTCGTGGATCTCGGGGCCAGCGCCACAGCGCCGGACTGCTCCGACTGCTCGAGGGTGACGGCCTGCGCCTCGTCCGCCGCGGCGAACCAGGAGGCGATGGTGACGCCGTGGCCGGGCTGTCGGACGATCTCGATCGGGTCGCCCGCCTGCACCGTCCCGCTCTTGACCACCTTGAGGTAGGCACCGGGCCGTGCGGCGTCGGCGAAGCGCTTCACCCACCGGGGCTCGCCCAGGCGCCGCTGGAAGGTGCCGCACGGGGTGCGCGGGCAGGTCACCTCGACGACGAGGGTGTCGCCGATCCGCCAGCGTTCACCGATCTCGGCACCGTTCACGTCGAGCCCCCGCGTGCGGAGGTTCTCGCCGAAGAGCCCCGGCGTGATCTCCCGACCGAGCTCACCCTCCCAGAACCGCGCGTCCTCCTCGGCGTAGGCGTAGAGCGCCTTCGTGAGGCCGCCGTGGTGTTTGCGATCGGCCTGCACGTCGCCGTACAGCCCCATGGGCCGCACGTGCAGCGGCTCGTCGACGGGCCGCTTGTCGATCGCGGTGACGCCGATCGAGCCGTCGTCCACCTGGAGGGCTTCGACGCGACAGAGGGCGAGGAGTTCAGACATGTGACCAGTCTGCCGTGTCCTCCGCGACCGTCCGGACGGCGGGGCCGGTGCGGCCCGGGTGGAGTGGCTCAGCGGATCGGCTCAGGCGGACTGGCTCAGGCGGACTCGCGGATGACGAGTGAGACACCCACCGAGCGTCGGACGGACGGCCCCGAGAGCGGGAGCGCGCCGGACATCATGCCGTCGAGCAGCTCGAGGCTGTGCCGTGCGATGTCGCCCTTGTCGACGGCCACGCTCGTGAGCTCGGGGGTGACGAAGCGACCGAGGTCGAGTCCGTCGATGCCGATGACGGCGACGTCCTCCGGCACGCCGACCCCGGCGCGGGCGAGGCCCTTGAGCACGCCGACCGCCATGACGTCGTTGAAGACGAGCACGGCGTCGACGTCGGGCATCGCGGCGCGGCACCGCAGGGCGGCCGAGACCCCGCCCTGGTGGGTGTCCTCCGCCCAGGTCTCCGACGCCTCCGACCACGGCAAGCCGTGCTCCGCGAGGAACGCGCGGTACGCGAGACGCCGTCCGGACGGTTCGGCCGAGGCGTCGATCATCGCGATGGACCGGCGCCCGGTCGCGACGAAGTGGGCGAGCGCCTGTCGGATGCCGTCCTCGAAGTCGATGTCGACGCCCGCCACCTGCAGCGCGGGTTCCGAGCCGGACGGGTCGGCTCCGGCCTCGGACTCGTCTGGCCGGTGGTCGCCGAGGGAGACGAAGGGGATCGTGGCGAAGGCACCCTGGAGCGCTCCGTGGTCGGCGCCGTTGCGTCCGACGACCGCGTCGACCTGCCGTGCGAGTTCGGCGAGCTGCGCGCGTTCCGCGTCGGGGAGGTCCGGTCCACGATCCGCGGCGGCGGGACGGTCGCCCGACGCGTTCGCCGCTCCCCCGACCTCGGCGACCAACACGGTCCATCCGCGCTCTGCCGCCTGCTGCACGAGGGCGGCCGCGAGCTCCGGGTAGTAGGGGTTCCGCAGGTCGTCGACGACCAGTCCGAGCGTCGTCGTCCGGCCGCTCACCAGGTGCTGCGCAGCGCGGTTCGGGCGGTAGTTGAGCGAGGCCGCGACCTCGACGACCCGTTGTCTGGTGGCGTCGCTGACGTCGCGCATCCCGTTGAGTGCGCGGGTCACGGTCTGGCGCGAGACACCGGCGACCCGGGCGACGTCGATGATCGTCGCTCGCGCCGGAGCGTGATCGTCGCGGGGCCTGGTCATGGTCACATCGTACTGATACGCTCGCACCGTGAACGTTCACGGTGACGTTCGCCACAGACCATCGCACCGCCGATCAACGTTGAGGAGCACCACCATATGGAACACGTCGCCTGGGGGATCATCGGACCCGGAACGATCGCCGAACGGTTCGCGACCGAGCTGCACGCGAGTCGCACCGGTCGACTCGCCGCCGTCGCCAGTCGTGATGCATCGCGGGCCGAGGAGTTCGGTGAGCGCTTCGGCGACGGCACGGCTCCCGTCCGCGGGTACGGCTCCGTCGCCGAGTTGCTGGCCGACCCCGGCGTCGACGCGGTCTACATCGCGACCCCGCACACGGAGCACGTCCGGCTGGTGATCGAGGCCGCCGAGGCCGGCAAGCACATCGTCAGCGAGAAGCCGCTCTCGGTGAACCGCGCCGGTGCGATGCTCGCGATCGAGGCCGCCCGCCGTGCCGGCGTGTACCTCGCCGAGGCGTTCATGTACCGCTTCCACCCGCAGACGGCCAAGCTCGTCGAACTCGTGTCGTCCGGCGCCATCGGCGACGTCCAGCACATCGAGGCGTCGTTCGCGTTCGCCGCGAACCTGCCCGCCGACCACCGGCTCATGAACCCGGAGCTGGCGGGCGGCGGCATCCTCGACGTCGGCGGCTACCCCGTCTCCATCTCGCGGCTCATCGCGGGTGCTGCCGTGGGTGCGCCGTTCGCCGACCCGACGGAGGTCACCGGGAACGGCACCATCGGTTCGACCGGCGTCGACGAGTGGGCAAGCGCGTCGCTCGTCTTCCCCTCGGGTATCACGGCGCACGTCACGAGCGGCGTGCGCGTGCAGGACGACAACCGCGTCGTCGTCACGGGCTCGACCGGCCAGATCATCGTGTCCGACCCGTGGTTGCCGTCGGTCGAGGACGGCTCGACGATCGAGGTCCGCACCATCTCGGGCACGGAGTCGATCCACATCCCAGGCGCACCGCAGTACGCGATCCAGGCCGACGCGGTCGCCGCGTTCGCCGACGCCGGTCAGGCACCGCAGATCCGCTGGGCGGACTCACTCGGCAACGCGGCGACCCTCGACCGCTGGCGCGAGGCGGTCGGCCTCGAGTACCCGTTCGAGTCGATCGACACCGACATCCCGACCGGTTCCGGCCGGCCGCTCGCCGTACGCGCCGAGCTCCCGATGCCGACCGGTCGCATCGCGGGCATCGACCACGACATCTCGCGGCTCGTGATGGGTGTCGACAACCAGCAGACCCTGTCGCACGCGTCGGCGATGTTCGACGACTTCTTCGAGCGCGGCGGCAACGCCTTCGACACGGCCTGGCTGTACGGCGACGGCCTGCAGGAGCAGCTGCTCGGACGCTGGCTCGCCAACCGTGGCCTCCGCGACGACGTCGTGGTGATCGGCAAGGGTGCGCACACGCCGTTCTGCGACCCGGAGTCGATCTCGCGTCAGCTGTTCGAGAGCCTCGACCGCCTCGGCACCGACCACCTCGACCTTTACTTGATGCACCGCGACAACGTCGAGGTGCCCGTGGGCGAGTTCGTCGACGTGTTGAACGAGCACGCCGAGGCCGGTCGCATCCGTGCGTTCGGCGGTTCCAACTGGTCGATCGAGCGCTTCGAGGAGGCGAACGCCTATGCGGCGGCCAACAGGAAGCGGGGCTTCGCGGCACTGAGCAACCACTTCGGTCTCGCTCGCGCACTCGATGTGCCGTGGGCCGGATGTGTGGAGGTCACGGATCCGACGAGCCGGGCGTGGCTCGAGGAGACGAAGACGCCGCTGCTGCCGTGGTCGTCGCAAGCACGCGGGTTCTTCACCGGGCGCGCCGAACCCGAGGACCTGTCGGACCCGGATCTCGTGCGCTGCTACTACAGCGACGACAACTTCGAGCGGCTGGCCCGTGCCCGTCAGCTCGGCTCCGAGCTGGGTGTCGCGCCGACCGCGATCGCCCTGGCCTATGTGCTGGCGCAGGACTTCCCGACCTTCGCCCTCATTGGGCCGCGGTCCATCGAGGAGACGCGTTCGTCGACCGACGCCCTGTCCCTGAAGCTGACCCCGGAGCAGGTCGCCTGGCTCGACCTCCGCGTCTGATCCGTTCCCTCGGGTGACGCCAGCGCGGTGCGCTGACGTCACCGCGGGGCATGGGCGCGAGCGCGGGTCTCCAGAGACCCGCGCTCGCGCGTGTGGGTCGCGCTCGCGTCAGCGCACCGCGCTGGCGCAACCGCACCACCAGACTCGGGTGGACGTCAGGTGAGGGGTTTGCGGGCGCGGTCCCGCGCGAGGAGGACTCCGAGGAGCAGGATCAGGATCAGGACGACACCGCGGGCGAGGCCCTGCCAGTAGAAGGACAGCCCGATGAGGTTCATCCCGTTGGTCAGCAGCGCGAAGATGAGCACACCGACGAGCGTCCCGAAGAGATTGGGCCGCCCCGTCCGGCTCAGCGTCGTCCCGATGAACACCGCACCGATCGAGTCGAGCACGTAGAGCTGACCGCTGTTCGCGACGAAGCCCTGGCTCCGCGAGGCCAGGATCAGCCCGGCGATGGCCGCGATCCCGGCGGCGAAGATGAACGCCGTCGCCATCGACGTCCCCGCCAGACGCCCGGAGATCCGGGTCGCCGTCGGCTGCTCCCCCGCCGCAGTCAGCACCCGACCCCAGCGGCTCCGTTCGAGCGCAGCCCAGACGATGATCAGCACGAGCACGGCGACGACGATCGGCGCGGCGACACCGAGCACGGTCCCGGCGCCCAGCCACGCGAACTCGTCCGGCACGCTGCTGCGCGACAGGTAGATGGGTGACCCACCGTCGGTCGCGACCTGCTGCACGCCACCACCGATGAACCAGACGCTGAGCGTCGCGAGGAACGGTCGGATGCGCAGCACCACGATGAGGAACGCGTTCACGGCCCCGACGAGCAGGCCGACGACCAGACCGCCGACGATCGCCACCCAGGCCACGTAGTCGTCGGCCAGGAGCGCCGACGCGGTGAGTGCCGCGAGGTCGATGGCGACACCGATCGAGAGGTCGATGCCCCCGGCGCGGACGACGACCGTCATCGCGACGGCCGCGAGCAGGAGCAGCGCGTTCTGGTTGAGCACCCCGAGCAGGTTGTCGGCGGTGAGGAACGACGGCGACAGCACCGCGAACACGATGAGCAGCACCGCCAGCACGGCGGGGGCGAGCGCCTGCGGGACCGCGGCACCGAGGCCACGGACCGTCAGCCTCGAGAGCGGGCCACCGTGACGCTGGTCGCCGCCGCCTCCCGGTCCAGCCGATCCGGCGTTCGGCACGGAGACGCCGGTGGTGGCGGAGGACTGCGTGCGCGTGTCGACACTCATCGCTTGACGCTCCGTTCGCGGATCGCGGCGACCGCGAGGACCAGCAGGATCAGCACACCCTTGGTGATGCCGATCCACTGGCTCGGGACGCCGAGCTGACTGAAGCCGTTGGTGAGGATCGCGACGAACACGGCACTGAACAGCGTCCCCGTGATCGTGACGACGAGCCGGCGGGAGAACGCGATGGACAGGAACGTCGCGAGGAGGATGTCGATGAGCGACTGCTCCCCGATCCCCGGCAGCGCAGCGGACAACCGACTGGTCATGAGGACGCCCGCGATCCCCGCGAGGACCGCCGCGAGCACGTAACTGCCGACGATGTGGCGGTTGACGTCGATCCCGGCCACCCGGGCGGCCGTCGGGTTCTGCCCGACCGCGGCGTTCTTGACGCCCCAGCTGGTGCGCCCGGTTGCGAAGGCGACGACCGCGAAGACGATGAGCAGCACGACGACCGCGGCGGGGACACCGACGACGTGTCCGCTCCGCAACCAGACCAGCCCGGCGTCGGAGACCGGCACCTTGACGTTGTTCGTGATGACGATCGTGAGGCTCGTGACGATGCTCATCATCGCGAGGGTGACGAGGAGTGGCCGGATCCCGGCGACGACGACGAGACCGTTGACGAGCCCGATGAGCGCCGTGGCTCCGATTCCGATGAGCAGCGCGAGCGGCAGACCGAGCTCGGCCTGCAGGAGCACCGCGACGAGGGCACCGGAGAAGCCGAGGACGGCGCCGATGGAGAGGTCGATGCCGCCGCGGACGACGTCCTCACCGCCCGTGACGACGACGATGGACAGTCCGAAGGCCGCGATCGCGTAGACCGCCGACTGGGTGAGGATCGTCGCGAGGTTGGCCGGGTCGAGGAAGCCGGGCGAGGCGACCGCGAAGACGACGACCTCGATGACGACGATCGCGTAGCCGATGAGTCCCAGCCGGGAGACCGGGCGACGCTTCGTCGTGGACTCCGCCGCGGCCGAGGGTGCAGCGGGTGGAGCGGAGAGGGCGGTCATGCGGAGACTCCTCGGGTGGGTGGCGTGGCGCCTCCGGCGGATCCCGCGGGGCCGGGCCGGTCTGGTTCGGCCTGCGTCGACGACGTGGGCCCTTCGACAAGCTCAGGGACCGAAGGGGCCGACGGGACCGAGGGGGCCGACGGCGTGGACGCGACCTCGGCGGCACCCGTCGACCAGGCGAGGATCGTGTCGGCGGTGGCCTGCGATCGGGGCAGCTCGGTCCGGATCGTTCCGCGGTACAGCACGAGGACGCGGTCGGCGAGCCCGATCAGTTCCTCGAGGTCGACGCTCACGAGCAGGACGCCGGCGCCCTGCGCGACGAGCGCGTCGATCTCCGCGTAGATCTGCTGACGCGACCCGATGTCGACGCCGGAGGTCGGCTGGTCGAGCACGAACACGGTCGACCCGGCCGCGAGCCACCGACCGAGCACGACCTTCTGCTGGTTGCCGCCGGAGAGGCTTCCGGCCACCGCGGTGTCGTTCGCGGGCCGGACGTCGAGCCTCGTGACGAGGTCTGCGGCGATCTCCCGCTCGCGTCGACCACGCAAGATGCCAGCGAGCCCGGTGATGCGGTCGAGCGCGGCGAGCGTGAGGTTCTCGCGGACGGACTGACGGTTCAGGATGCCGTCCCGGTGGCGGTTCGCCGGGACATACGCCCCGCCCGCCCGGACGAAGGCGCGCGGCGAGCGGATCGTCGCCCGGCCGAGCCGCACGGTTCCGCCGTGCGCACGCAAGCCGGTGACCGCGTCGGCCAGTTCCTCGAGGCCCGAGCCGACGAGACCCGTGACGCCCACGATTTCGCCCGGACGGACGGTGATCGAGACGCCGTGGAGCCGCTCCGGGACCGTCAGGCCGTCGATCGCGAGGACCGGTTCGGCACCGGCGTCGGCGACGATCCGTTCGCGGTCGCCGAACTCCTCGACGCTCCGCCCCACCATGAGCTGGACGATGGCGTCGAGGGTCGCGTCGGGATCGGCCAGGTCGAGCGCACCGACGCGTTCACCGTTGCGGAGGACCACGACGCGGGACGCGATGTCGCGCACCTCCTGCAGGTAGTGGGAGATGTAGATGACGGCGACGCCCTGGCTCTGCAGGGTCCGGACGGTGCGGAACAGCCGCTCCACGTCGCCGGCGGCGAGCGGTGCGGTGGGTTCGTCGAGCACGAGGACCCGCGGGCGCGTGATCGTCGCGATCGCGAGCTGCAGGAGTTGCTGTTCGGCGACGCTCAGCTCGTCGACGAGGGTCTTGCCCGGCACGTCGAGCCCGACGAGGTCGAGCAGCTCCCGCTCGGCTCGGCGGTCGAGCTGCCGGCCGGTGAGGAACGCGGAGCGCGAGCCGAGGAACAGCTGCTCCGCGACCGTGAGCCGACCGGCCAGGTGGCGGTCCTGATGGATGACGCGGACACCGAGGCGTTCGGCGTCGCCCGGGTTGCGGATGACGACCGGTTCGCCGTCGATCTCGATGGCGCCCTCGCTCGCCGTGTATAGGCCGGTGAGGATCTTGATGAGCGTCGACTTGCCCGCGCCGTTCTCGCCGACGAGCGCGACGACCTCCCCGGGATGCACCTCGAGGTCGACGTCGTCCAGCACCCGGACGCCGCCGAAGTCCTTCGCGATGCCACGCATGCTCACGGCGGGAGCCGAGACTTCGGTCGTGGCGGCACCGGGCCGACCGCCCAGCGAGCGCTGGGCGGCCTGACCGTCGATCGAGGTGTCGTGCGTCATTCCAGGCCGAGTCGCTTGCGCTCGTCGGCGACGTTCGCCTTGTCGATGAACACGGCGTCGAGGTAGGTGCTCAGCGGCACCTCGTCCTGCTTGCCACCGAGGTACAGGGCGACGTTGTTCGCGCTCGTCGTCCCGAACAGGGTCGGCTGCTGCGCGACCGTGAACTGGTACACCGAGTCGGGGTCCTGGATGAGGTCGAGCGCTCCGGGCTCCGCGTCGACGCCGTAGACCTTGATCTCGTCTCGGCCCGCCGCGTCGATGGCCTGCGAGGCACCGATCGCGGGGAGGTCCCAGCACGACCACACGGCCGAGATCTCGCCCTTGGGGTAGCGGGTGAGCGCGTCGTTCGTCTTCTGCTTGGCGTCCTCGATGGTGCCCTCGTAGATGTCCTGCAGCTCGGGCTCGATGATCTCGATGTTCGGGTAGTTCTTCAGCACGAGCTTGAACTCGTCGTAGCGGATCTGGCAGGGGGTGACGTCGTAGAAGCCGTTGAAGACGAGCACCTTGCCCTTCCCCCCGATGTCCTCGGCGAGGGTGCGGGCGAGGGTGGAGCCGATCTGCCAGTTGTCGGAACCGATGTTGTTCACCGAGTTCTCGCTGGCGTGGTCGATCGTGAAGACCGGGATGTCGGCGTCCTTCGCCTGCTGCAGCGCCGGGGCGAGCGTGGTCGCGTCGCCGAGGATGACGACGATCGCGTCGACCTTCTGCGAGACGAGGTTCTCGACGTTGGCCAGGTGCTTGTCGTCCTGTGCGTCGGCCTGGGTGGCGACGACCTTGGCGCCCAGCTCCTCCAGGCGGTCCTGCACACCCTGGTAGGTGAGGCGGCCGAAGTCGCGGACGACGTCCTTGGCGGCGACGCCGACGGTCTTGCCCTTGAGCGAGGGGACGTCGACCTCGGAGGCGGCGGAGCTGGCAGCGGCGCCGCTCGTCGACTCGCTGGACGAGGACTGCTTGAGCGAACAACCGGTGGCCAGGCCGGCCACGACGGCCAGGGTGACAAGAGACAGCGCGAGGCGCGATCGACGACGCATGGGGACTCCAGATGACGGTGGGGTGCGGGACGGTGCAGGGGGTGGTGGAGCGTGCCGGCGTCCGCTGTCGGTGCGGTCGGGCGCACCGGGACGTCGGGTTGCAGCAACAGTAGGGAGTGATCGGACGGGCCGCGAGAGGGCGCTCAACCTGACGTAACACAAGGTGCCCGGTGTCGGCGTTGCGTGGAGCCTGGTCGGGGTGCGGCCCGCGGAAACGTCGGATGTATCATGGCGCGAGGCGGTGTTCCACGTGACCGTCTCGCTCGAGCAGGGGTCGCATGGCAGTCACGGACGAGGCGATCGCGCGGATCCAGGCGATGATCGTCGCCGGAGACCTCACACCCGGCCAACGCCTCCCTCCGGAGAAGGAGCTCAGCGAGACCCTGGGGCTCTCCCGCAGTTCCCTCCGCGAGGCGGTGAAGGCGTTGGAGCTCATCCGGGTGCTCGACGTCCGTCGCGGCGACGGCACCTATGTCACGACGCTCGAGCCGAGCCTGCTGCACGAGGCGATGTCGTTCGTCATCGACATGCACGCCGACGCCTCCCTCATCGAGATGTTCGAGGTGCGCCGCATCCTCGAACCCTCCGCGTCGGTGATGGCGATCCAGCACCTCGACGACGAGCGGATCGCCGAGCTGCGCAGCATGGTCGACGAGGTCGACGAGTCCACGACGGTCGAGGATCTCGTCGCCCACGACCTCCAGTTCCATGCGCGCGTGATCGAGCTGAGTGGTAACGCCTACCTCGCGAGTCTGCTCGCCGCCCTCGGCAGCAAGACGGTCCGGGCCCGCATCTGGCGCGGCCTCACCGAGGAGAAGGCCGTCGCCCGCACCCTGCAGGAGCACCACGCGATCGTCGACGCCCTCGAGAAGCGCGACACCGAACTCACCCGCGCGCTGGTCACGGTCCATGTCTCCGGCGTCGAGAGCTGGCTCCGCCGCTCGATGTGATCCCTCCCCCCCTGCCCGCGAACTGTCACTTGCTGCTAGTCCGGGCCGCTCCAACTAGCCGTTGGTGACAGTTCGCGGGCAGGTAGCGTGAGGGGATGGACGGCACGATCGACACACGAGCGCTCATCGACCCCATCGACCGTGACGCCATGGCGAAGGCGCCCTCGTACCATCGCGCGCCGTCCGCCCGGCTGTTCATCGGCCTGCTCGCGGCGATCGTCGTGGTCACCGTCGCCGGGTTCGTCCTGTTGGGAACGCTGCCCTCGCCCTCACGAGGCGGCTCCGGCCCGACACCGCTGCTCGGGATCGGATTCCTCGCGGCCGCCGCCGTCGCGGTGATCGCGGTCCTCTCCTGGCGTACGAGGCGTATCAAGCGCTTCCGCCTCTCCCAATTCGCCGCGGCCAACGGGATGACCTACACCGCAGACCTCAGCTACCCGCCGTTTCCCGGCATGATCTTCGGGATCGGATCGTCGCGGCAGTCGACCGACGTGCTGCGGGGTGGTCGTCCCCGCGCCGTGGAGTTCGGCAACTACCGGTACACGGTCCGTCACGGGAAGAGTTCGACGACCCACCACTGGGGATACGTCGCGGTGAATCTCGACGTCCCCCTGCCGAACATCGTGCTCGACGCGATCGGCAACAACGGGTTCGGCTCGAACCTCCCGGCAGCGTTCCAACGGGCCCAGCGACTCTCCCTGGAAGGCGACTTCGACCGACACTTCACGCTCTACTGCCCCGAAGGCTACGAACGCGACGCGCTCTACCTGTTCACGCCGGACATCATGGCGAGGTTCATCGACCACGCCGCCGAGCTCGACGTGGAGATCATCGACGACTGGCTGTTCCTCTACACGAAACGGGAGGTGTCGACCCTCGATCCCGACACCTGGGCCTGGCTGTTCGGCATCGTCGACGCGCTGATGACGAAGTTGGACCAGTGGGCTCGGTGGCGGGACGACCGTCTCCTGTCGCAGGCGACCGGAGCGGTGGATCACCAGCTCGCATCCGGCGCTCAGACCACCTCCCCCGCGATCGGACTGCTCACCCCGCCGCCGGGTGTCGCCCCGTCCGGCCGCAGGTTGCGACGATCCGGGACGTGGATCCCCGTCGCCTTCGTCGTCGGAACACTGATCGTCTGGATCGTCACACGCATGAACTGACCCTCCCCTGCCCGCGAACTGTCACTTGCTGCCAGTCCGGGCCGCTCCGACTAGCGGTTGGTGACAGTTCGCGAGCATGTTGGGAACGTCTGGTGATCGGGAGACGAGGACGGAACAGGACGGTTGATGGGATGACGGAGTGACCAGGACCGGTCACCTGTCAGAAAGGACCACCCCATGCGCCGATCCACGGCCCTCGGCTTCGCCGTCCCCGTCCTCGCCCTCATGCTGGGCCTCACCGCCTGCTCCGGATCCGCGGGAGCCCCATCGAGCGGTGGATCGCCGTCGACCGCCGACTCCTACGCCGAGGCGTACGACGACTACACGATCTCCCTCGCCGACTGCCTCCGTGACCAGGGGATCGCCGTCGAAGACCCGGAACCGGGCACCGCGATCACGTTCGACGGCGGCGACGCGATGAACCAGGCCTACGACGTCTGCGCCGCGGAGCTCGGCCCGCCGCCCGCGAACCCCGACCAGCTCAGCAAGACGGAGATCTCCGACGAGCTCCGCCTTCGCGCGCAGTGCCTGCGGGACCAGGGGTTCGACGTCCCCGATCCGGATGCGAACGGGGTGTGGGACCTGCCGGAGGACCTGTTCGATGAGGCCAGGGCGTGCGCCGTGCAGTGATCTCCGCACCAGCTGGAACGGCCGACCGATCCCGTGATCGGTCGGCCGTTCCGTCGTCCCGCGGTCAGGCGACGATCAGGCGCCGGTGAGGCTGAGGTCACGAGCGTCCGGCAGCAGCACTGTCGCCTCGAGTCCACCCGCCGGCAACGGCGCGAGCCGCAGCGACCCACCGTGCAGCTCCACGATGCGGGCACCCAGGGTGAGCCCGAGACCGTTACCCCGATCGCGACCGGCAGCGCGCGCCATCCGGGCATCCCTCCGGTCGAACGGCTCCACGAACCGCGCAACCTCGGCCTCGTCGAGTAGCGGCCCCGAGTTGCTGACCACGACGACGGCCCGTTCTGGCGCCTGCGGGTCGGGTCCGACCCACACCGAGACCCAGCCGTCCGGACCGCTGTTGTAGCGCACGGCGTTCGACAGCAGGTTCGTGACCAGTTGCTGGAGGAGCACGCGGTTGCCGCGCACCGATGCGCTCCGGAGGGTCGACGAGATCGTGACCCCGGCGTCCGCGGACTCCGGCGAGATGAGCTGTGACGCGTCGCGAGCCACCGCCGCAAGGTCGACGGGCGAGGTCACGAGCGGTCGGCGATCGAGCTGGTTCAGCTGCAGGAGCGCCTCGACGATCGCGATCCCCCGCTCGTTCGTCTCGTGCAGCCGTCGCAACGCGCGGTCGACGTCGCGGCCCTCCGGGTCGGCCTGGGCGACCTCGATGAGCATCTTCATCGTCGCGAGCGGTGTCCGCAGTTCGTGCGAGGCGTTGGCCGCGAACCGCTTCTGCGTCAGGAACGACTGCTCGAGGCGTGCCAGCATGTCGTCGAAGCGGTCGGCGAGCTCGCGGAACTCGTCGCGGCGACCCGTCATCGCGATGCGGTGGTCGAGCGAACCCTCCGCCGCCGCGCGCACGGCCGCGTTGAGGTCCCGCAGCGGCCGCAGAACCCGTCCGGCGACGATCCAGCCGACACCGGTGCCGATCACGGCCATCGCGATGAGCGCGAGCATCGAGTAGTTGATGAGCGAATCGCGGATCTCGCCGCGGGTGATGGCGGAGATCTGTCGACTGTCGGCGGCGGGCGCGAGCGGATAGCTGGGGAACCGCCAGATGATGACGTTGATGACGATGAGCGCGATGAGTCCCGTCACGATGGTGAACGCGGCGTAGGTCGCGGTGAGTTTGACGCGAGCGGTCATCCACGTCGGTCGGGCGATGTCACCGGCTTCCGGAGCGGCGGTCATGCGCTTGCCTCGTCATCCTCGTCGACGTCGACACCGCTCGCTTCGGCGGGGCCCTCGCCCGGCGGAAGCACCCGGTAGCCGACGGCCGGCACGGTGTGGATGATCCACGGCTCGCCGAGCACCTTCCGGAGCGTGGACATCGTCACCCGCACGGCGTTCGTGAACGGGTCGGCGTGCTCGTCCCAGGCGCGCTCGAGGAGCTCTTCGGCACTCACGACGCCACCCTTGGCCGCGAGCAGGATCTCCAGCACCGCGAACTGCTTCTTCGCCAGACGCACGTACCGGCCGTTGCGGTACACCTCGCGGCGGAACGGGTCGAGCCGCACACCGGCGTACTCGAGGACGGGTGCGAGCGACGCTTTGGGTCGACGCGCCAACGACCGGAGGCGGAGGACGAGCTCGCGCAGCTCGAACGGCTTGGTCAGGTAGTCGTCGGCGCCGATCTCGAAGCCGCTCTCCTTGTCGTCGAGGTCGGCGGCAGCGGTGAGCATGAGCACCCGGCAGGGCAGTTCCTGGGCGATGATCCAGCGGCAGACGTCGTCGCCGTGCGTGCCAGGGAGGTCGCGGTCGAGCACCACGACGTCGTAGGCGTTGACGGCGAGCCGCTCGAGCGCGGTGTCGCCGTCGAACACGAGGTCGGCGGCGAGTCCCTCGTGCTGCAGGCCCTCGAGGATGCTCTCGGCGAGGTACTGCTCGTCCTCGGCGATCAGGACACGCATGGGACCTCCGGTGTTCGGGACGGATGACGCGTCGATGGCGTCACTCCGGCGCCCGCGATGGGCGTCGTGTCGATCGTAGGCGGCGCGGTGTTTCGGAACCGTCTGGTGATCGTCCGACGCCCGTGTAACCGCCGTCGAGCTGGACTGGGGGCCGGGTCGTCGCGTGCCGAACACCGACGACCGACCGAGGAGGAACCATGCAGCACGACATCCAGCACCAGCAGCAGCCGCACCGGCACCCGGGCCGACGGAGCACCGTCGCCCGCAGGGGCTCCAACCGAGCCGTCGTCATCCTTGCCGCCACGGCCGTCGCCCTCACCGCCGCGATCGCCCTGGTCGCGTGCACGGGCGTCGCGCCGACCATCACCCGCGGGATCACCGCGCTGGCCGAGCGGCCGTCCGGAGACGCGGGTGCCGGGACCACGACCACGACGGATGGCGCGTTCGGGGCCGACGACGGCGTGCTGGACGAGAACCGGTACTCGGCCTACGACACCGATCTCCCGGCCATCGCGAACCTCGATGCGGCCCTCCTGGAGGCCGTCCAGCAGGCGACCGACGCAGCGGCGCAGGACGACATCGCGCTGTACGTGAGCTCCGGTTGGCGGAGCACGGCGTACCAGCAACACCTGCTCGACGAGGCGATCCTCCAGTACGGCAGTGAGGCGGCCGCCCGGCAGTACGTCGCGACGCCCGACGGCTCCTCGCACACGCGCGGGGCGGCAGTCGACATCGGTGCGACGGACGCCGACTACTGGCTCATCGAGCACGGCGCAGACTACGGCCTCTGCCAGACCTATGCGAACGAGATCTGGCACTTCGAGTTGGCCACCGTCCCCGGCGGCGAGTGCCCGGAGCTCCTCCCCGACGCCGGGTGAGGTCGGAGCCTGGACCAGCCGCTGCAGCCGGGCACCCCGGTCCTATCCGGCGACCGGTGCCAGCCGACTGACGAACTCGTCCACCCGGAGGCGGATGTCCTCGAACGCCGCGTCGAACGCCTCATCGGTCGCGGGTGCGGCCGGGTCGGGGATCGACCAGTGCAGGTCGTCCCGCCCGCCGAGCTCCTCGTGCGCCCGGTTGCACACGGTGATGACGAAATCGCCGTGCCGGAGGACCTCCGCCGTCGCGCGTGGAACGCTCGGGCTGATCAGGACGCCATGGCGCGCCGCCGCCCGAACGGCGCCCGGGTTGACCTCGCTCGCCGGCCGGCTGCCCGCGGATGCGACGGGGACGTCACTACGGTCCTGCCAGAGCGCCTCGGCCATCTGCGACCGCGCCGAGTTCGCCGTGCAGACGAAGACGACCCGCGCCGGGGCGCTGATCGGTTCGGGTGCGAGGCGGTCGAACGCCCCCGGGACGAGCCGCACGTAGTTGCGGCGTCCATCGGACTCGGATCGCGAGCGCGAGAGGATCCCCGCTCGCTGGAGGACGCTGAGGTGATGGGAGACGAGGTTCGACCCGATCCCGAGGGCGAGCTGGATCTCGGTGGGTGAGAGGTCGCCGAGCGCGAGGAGGTCCACGATGCGCAGCCGCGCCGGCTCCGAGAGCGCGGCGAACTTGGACGCCCTTACCGTCAGCGACTCCACCGACACAACCCCCGTTGACTCAACCGTGATTGACTCAATAATAGGCTGAGTCGTCCGTGAACACCCCTTGAGCGATCCGCTCGAACTCACGGTCGTCGAGAAGAGGAGCTACTCATGGGTCTCGGAACCGGAATCGCCCTGGTCGTCATCGGCGCCATCCTCGCCTTCGCCGTGAACGTCGACGTCCCCGCTGTGGACCTCACGCTCATCGGGTACATCCTCATGGCCGCCGGCGCCGTGGTGTTCCTCATTTCGCTCGTCCTCGTGCTCCGCCGCCGACAGGTCTCCTCGACCACGCGCTCCGCCGTGGACCCCGGTAGCGGCGAGCGCGTCACCCGCCGCAGCACGACCGACAACGACGGCCCCGTCCTCTGACGACCGGACCGGCCGCACCACCCATGACCGAACCCGCTACCGCGCCGTCTCAGAGCGGCGAACTGCTGGACGGTCGGTATCGACTCGAGCGACCGATCGGTGCCGGCGGGATGGCGACCGTCCATCTGGCGACCGACGAGGTGCTCGGGCGCAAGGTGGCGGTCAAGCTGTTCCGCCGGGGAACGACCGATGCGACCGACGGCGCCAGGACCGCCTCGGAGACGCGTCTGCTCGCGTCGCTGAACCATCCGGCCCTCGTCACCCTCTTCGACGCCAGGGTCGTGGCCGGCGACGGCTCCTACCTCGTCATGGAGCACGTCGACGGCCCGACGCTGTCCCAGCGCATCGCTCGGTCGCCGCTTCCGCCGTCCGAGGTCGCCGCGATGGCCGTCGACCTCGCGGAGGCGCTCCACACGGTGCACGCGGCGCGAGTCGTCCATCGCGACATCAAGCCGTCCAACGTGCTGCTTCGACCGACGATCCTGCCCCACCAGGCGTACCGCGCGAAGCTCGCCGACTTCGGCATCGCCTACCTCATCGACAGCACCCGGATGACCGCGCCGGGCTCGTTGATGGGCACGGTCGCCTACCTCAGTCCTGAGCTCGTCCGTGGTGCGGATCCGGCCCCTCCGGCCGACGTGTACGCCCTCGGACTCGTCCTCCTCGAAGCCTTGACCGGTCGCCGCGCCTACCCGCAGACCACTACGCACGAGTCGCTCATGGCACGCCTCAACGCGTCGCCGACGATCCCCGGCGAGCTCGGCTACCAGTGGAAGTCGCTGCTCACCGCGATGACCGCGTCCGAACCGGCGCAGCGCCCCACCGCCCTGGACGTCGCCACGACGGTCCGCGCGATGGACCCCGTGCTCGACCCGGCGGATGCGACCGTGGCGACCTCGGCACCTGCGATGACGACGACCGCCTACCCGGCGCCGACGGCCGCGACCGAGCCGCTCGTCTCGACGACGCCGTTCGAGCCGACGGCGGACGCGCCCGCCGAGACCGGCCCGACCGCGGTGCTCGACGGCACTCGCCGCTCGGAGCGACGTCTCGACGGTGGTGCACGGCGACAGGCCGCAGCGCACCAGCCGCGGCGCCTTCGACGCTGGCTGATCCTCGCGGCCGTACTGCTGGTGATCGCGGTCGCCGTCGTCTGGTTCATCGTGTCCCAGGCACAGCCGCCCGCCCCGACGCTGCCCACCCTGCCCGAACCGTTGTCGACGCATCTGGATGAACTCCTGCGGGAGGTGGCGCCATGAGGAACTCCTGGAACCGGGGGCTCCGGCTGCTCGCAGCACCGGTGGTCGTCGTCGCCCTGCTGAGTGGCTGCGCCGGACCGGCTGCAGACCTCGACGCGAGCACCGGCCGCGACCTGCAGAGTCGTGTACTCGTGGTCGCGAACGCAGCCGCCGACGGCGACACTGCGGGTGCGCTCTCGGCTCTCGACGCGCTCGAGGCGCAGCTGGCCGCTGCTGAGGCGGCTGGGACCGTCTCGGCGACGCGAGCCGCGGACATCCGTGCGGCGATCGCGCTCGTCCGCGCCGACCTCTCCCCCGCGGTCGAGACCCCGGCACCGACCCCGGAACCCAGTTCGGTCGAGCCGGCCGAACCCGTCTCGCCGGTCGAGGACGATGGAGGCGGGGACGATTCCGACGACGGTAACGGGGACGATCCCGGGAACAACGGGAACGGCAACGGCAACAACGGCAACGGCAAGGACAAGAAGGACAAATGAAGCGACGAGGAAGCACGGACTCCGCGCCCGACGACGGATCGGTCGAGCCCGGGGACGAAGAGACGGCGAAGCGAACCCGCACGGCGGAGGACGGGGTCTCCACCGTGCAGCACAGCATCGTCGTCGACCTCCCCATCGCCGCGGTCTACAAGCAGTGGGTCGATTTCGAGTCCTACCCGGAGTTCCTGCCGGCCGTGCGCGAGGTGAAGCTGACCGGCGAGGTCTACAGTCGCTGGACCGTCGCGATCAGCAAGCTCTCGCGGCAGTTCCTCGTCGAGATCCTGGAGCAACTCCCGGAGGAGCGCCTGGTCTGGCGCACCATCGAGGGCGACGTCTGGTTCAGTGGCGACGCCACCTTCGACGCGATCGACAAACAGCAGACCCGCGTGGACGTCACGGTGCACTGGAAGCCGGTGTCCGCGGTGGAGCGGACCGCTGCAGCGCTCGGGCTCGCCGGACGGGCCGTCCGCGGGACGCTCGAGGCGTTCAAGACGTACATCGAGTCGACCGGCGGCCCCTCGGGTCACTCCCGCATCAAGGTCGTCTCCCCGAATGGCTAGCCGTCGGCCCCACCTGATCAGCTCATGAACGGTCGCAGGTCCGGATAGCCGGTGGTCTGCCAGGCGCCGTCGACGACGAGGTTGTCGCCCGAGATGTACGACGCGTCGTCGCTCGCGAGGAACAGGGCGGCTGCGGCGATCTCCTCCGGCGCAGCGGCACGTCGGAGCGGGATGCGCTCGTCGTACGCGGCCTGAACACCGGGGATGTCGGTGAGCGACTTCGTCAACGGCGTCGCCACGAGACCCGGCGACACGGCGTTCACGCGGATCCCGTGCTCACCGAGTTCGAGCGCCGCCTGCTTGGTCAACATGACCGCGCCTGCCTTCGACGCCGTGTAGCCGACGCCGAAATGCATGGGGACGAGCGAGTTGAGCGAGGCGATGTTGACGATCGACCCGGCCTTGCCCTCGGCGAGGAATTGGCGGGCGGCGAGCCGGGTGCCGTTGAAGGCGCTGTAGAGGTTCAGCCGGACGGTGAAGTCCCAGTCCTCGAAGGAGATGTCGGTGATCGTCCCGGCGCGTGATCCACCGGCGACGTTGAAGAGCGTGTCGAGCGTGCCGAAGCGCTCGACGGTCTCAGCGATCAATGCGGAGAAGTCCGCCTCGTCCGTGACGTCGGTCCGCCTGCCGTGCACGCGATCGCCGAAGGTCTCGCGGGCACTCGCGATCAACTCGGCGTTGATGTCAGCGACGACGACCGAGGCGCCCTCGGCGACCAGCCGTTCGGCGATCTTCGCCCCGATGCCGGACACGCCCCCGGTGACGATCGCGACCTTGCCGGCGAACCGGCCCTGGATTGATGCATTCGACATGATGCGGCTCCATTCTGCTCGCCGGCTCTGGCGAGCATCTCCAGCATACGCATCTATCAGTCACATGTCAGATAGTTTCAGGCGGCCCTCAGCATGACGACGCCAGCCCCGGGACGACGTGTCCCAGGGCCGGCGTCATGCAGCGGCCGAGTCCTACCGCGGCGACTGCTCGCGATCAGCGTCCGTCAGTTCACCGTCGCGACTCGAGGCCCGGTCGAACGCGGGTACCCCGGTGGTCGAGGCAGGCACCTTGCCGCGCGCTGCAGCCTCGAGCGACTCCGCCTCGTCTCCGCCAACGGCCTCACCGCGGGCGACGAGCCCGGCGACGTCGGACAGCGGGATCTGCTTGAGGAACAACGACAGCAGGAAGGCCGCGCCGATGAACGGCAACAGGTACCAGAACACCGGAGCCAGAGCATCGGCATAGGCGGTCACGACACCGTCGCGGATGCCCGGCGCAAGCTGGCTGAGCGTCTGCGGATCGATCGTCGCCGCCGCGTTGGAGGCGTCACCCGCGCTGGCTCCCGAACTCGCGAACACGTCCTTCAGGTTGGCCGTGAGGCGCGTGGTGAAGATCGTGCCGAACACAGCGACGCCGAGCGACGCCCCGACCTCGCGGAAGTAGTTGTTCGTGCTGGTCGCGGTTCCGACCATCGACGCGTCCACCGAGTTCTGGGCGACGAGCACGACGACCTGCATGATGAGGCCGAGACCAGCGCCGAAGAAGAACAGGAAGACGCAGATCAGCCAGATCGGGGTGTCCGCCGTGAGCGTCGTGAACGCGACCATGGAGGCGGCGGTGACGAGCGTGCCGATGACCGGGAACATCCGGTAGCGACCGGTCCTGGTGATCAGGTTCCCCGAGACGATCGAGGTGCCGATGAGGCCGACCATCATCGGGATCATGAGGAGGCCCGACGCGGCTGCCGAGGTGCCGGACGACATCTGGAGGAAGGTCGGCACGAAGCCGATCGCCGAGAACATGCCGAGGCCCAGCGTGAGGCCGATCGCGGTCGCGTTGATGAACGTCGGGTTCTTGAACAGCGACAGCGGGATGATCGGGTCCTTGGCCCGCGCCTCGGTGATGACGAAGAGCAGCGCGGCGAGCAGCATGCCGATGCCGAACATCCAGGTCTCGATGGCGCCCCAACCGTGAGCGGCGTCCCCACCGAAGTCGGTGAAGAAGATGAGGCAGGTGGTGAACGCCGAGAGGAAGATCACGCCGAGGAGGTCGATCGGCGCGGTCGCCTTCTTGTTCGGCAGCCTCAGCGTGAAGAATGCGATCGCGAAGGCCGCGATGCCGACCGGGATGTTGATGTAGAACGCCCACTGCCAGGTGAGGTGGTCGACGAAGAAGCCACCGAGGAGCGGACCACCGACGGCGGAGAGACCGAACACGGCGCCGAGCGGGCCGAGGTACTTGCCGCGCTCGGAGGCGGGCACGATGTCGGCGATGATCGCCTGCGACAGGATCATGAGGCCACCGCCACCGAGGCCCTGGACGGCACGCCAGACGATGAGCTGCGTGAAGTCGCCCGCGAACGCACAGCCGACGGAGGCGATCGTGAACAGGGCGATCGCGACGAGGAAGAGGCGACGACGGCCGAGGACGTCACCGAACTTGCCGTACACGGGCATGACGATCGTGGTCGCCAGGAGGTAGGCGGTGGTGAGCCAGACCTGGTGGTCGACGCCGCCCAGCTGTCCGACGATCGTCGGCATGGCGGTGGAGACGATCGTCTGGTCGAGGCTGGAGAGCAGCATGCCCGCGATGAGGGCGGCGAAGATGATCCAGATGCGGCGCTTGGTGAGCAGCATCGGGCCCTCGGTGGGTGCGGCGGTGGCGGCGGTCACGGGAGGTCCTTTCGGGGAGTGGGGTTCGTGTGGGGGTTCTGGGGCGCGGCGTCGTCGGCAGGTCCGGCGTCGGCGGGTTCGGGGTCGTCGGGCTCGAGGATGGTGCGGTACGTCGCGAGGCAGTCGCGGATGGAGCCGACGATGTCGAACTCCCCGCCCTGTCCGAGGTCGGCGACGCCGCTGCCGAAGACGCGCGCCATCGTCGTCTTGATCGCCATCCCGAAGAGGTCGGCGCAGGCGCGGGCACGTGGATCGTCCGCCGGGACGCCTTCCCGCGCGGCGATGAGCTCGACGAGCAGTTGCTCGCGCTCACGGTTGAGGCCCATGAAGCGGACCAGCAGCTTGGGTTCGCGCTCGAGGGCGGCGTGGAAGTCGACGTGCTCGGCGAGACCGAACCCGGACCGCTCCGCATGGGCGGCCGCGATGACCATGAAGTCGTCGAGGACGGCGCGCCACCCGCGCGAGCCGAGGGCGAGGAACTCGGTGGCGAACCGCTCGGTCTCCTCGGTCTCGTCGACGCCGAGGACGGCGTCCTCCTTGCTCGGGAAGTAGTTGAAGAAGGTGCGGCGCGAGACGCCGACCTCCTCGCAGAGTTCCTCGATCGTGAAGCCGTTGAGCCCGTGGGTGGCCGTGAGCCGACGTGACACGGTCGTCAGGCGCGCAGCGGTGGCGGCCATCCGGTCGGACAGCCGATTCGTCGAAGTTGCACTCTGCATCACGAAGTGCAGTATTGCACTCTCCGAGCAGGGGTGCAACTTGGAGCACGAGCCGACCGGTCGGGCCTCACTAGAGTGAACGCATGGACCCTCGTCAGGCACGAACCCGCAGTGCCCTTCGTGACGCGATCCACACCCTCGCGGCGGCGAAGCGCATCGATCAGGTGACCGTTGCGGAGGTGTCCCGGGTGGCGGGGATCACCCGCGACACCTTCTACCGTCACGCCGCGACGCCCGTCCACCTGCTCGCCGACGTGCTCGGCGAGGAACTGGATGAGACGCTCCAGGCGCACGCCGATCTGCCGGCGCGCAGCGACTCGACGCTGAGCGTCTTCGACGAGTCCGAGCGCGACCTCCTGCGTCACGTCGCCGAGCACGCGACGATCTACCGCAACGCCATGCACCCCCGGCTCATCGGCCCCCTGCGTGACGCGCTCACCGAGCGGATCGAGCAGGCGCTCGCGCACCACCTCGACCGACACCCGCAGATCGCCCCACCCCGCGAGGACGGCATCACGCCGGAGCGACACGTGCGCATGCTCGTGGCCTACGCCGGCGCCGGCACCGTCGCGGCGATCGAGGAGTGGCTGCGATCCGGTGACCTCGACGACATCGATGCCGCGGCTCGCACGGTCATCGCGGCCTCCCCCGCCTGGTGGCTCGGCCGCTCCTGACCCCGGGCCTGGGCCTGACGCCAGCGCGGTGCGCTGACGCGAGCGCGGGTCCCTGACGTGAGCGCGCCCCTCCGGAGGCCCGCGCTCACGTCCTTCGGGGTGCGCTCACGCCAGCGCACCGCGCTGGCACAGCGGCCTCGTGCGCGACATATGTCGGTGTAGGCATATCTGCACTGTGGATAACCCGAGCGGCCTCTTCGACCGCCCGTAGCGTCGAGGGATGCCGACGACATCCGCGCCTCGAACCCTCTCCACACTCGCACTCGTGATGGGACTCCTCGCCCTCACCGCGTGCACCGACCCCGAACCGGCTCCGCCCCGAGCAGTCCTCCGCCGGTCTTCGAGAACGAGGAACAGGCCCTGGCGGCCGTGACGGAGACGTATCAGCAGTTCCTCGACATCTCGAACACCATCCTTCACGAGGGTGGCATCAATCCAGAACGCATCGAAGCTGTCGCGTCCCCCGACGTTGTGGCTATCGAATACGAGGCGTACTCCCGAATGCGTGACGGCGGCTACAGCACTCGAGGAGACATCGGGCTGTCCGGTGTCCAAGTACGAGAGTTCTACAGCTCGCCTGACTCACTCGGAGTCGTAGCCCGAGCATTCGCATGCGAGATCATCGACTCCGTCGAGATCTTTGACGCGAACGGCCAGCCCCAACCGCAACCCGATCGCCAACCCGCCGTTGGATTCGGGATATCCCTCGGCGTCGATCCGGTTAACTCCGACCGTTTCATCATCACGTCGAAGGATGCAGAAGAGGGGGCGTCGTCATGCGCGTGAGGACAGCAATTGCCACGCTCGCCATGGCTCTCGTTGCCGGGGTGACGATGACGATGGCCGCCCCTCAGCCTGCAATGGCCGCGAGCTGCGGTTCCGCTGACGCAATCTGGGGATGCGCCGGCAATGGCTCCGTCGACATCGGTGGCAGCGTCGAACGGCCCGGTTCGGGTGGAGGCGGTGGTTCCGGTGGCGGGACGGGCGGAGGCGACGACGAAGGCGGCTCAGCCGAGCTTCCACCCGGTGTGACAGATGGTCCCAACGGTGAGCGCACGGTCTGCAGCCTCATCCGGCCGGACGAGTGTTACACCTTCACCCCGGGCGATCTCGGCACCGACCTCGGAGCAGCACCCGCCGCACAGCCCGTCACGATCCGCGACGTCGCCAGCTTCGCACCCGCCGCAGCGACCGTCACGACCGAACCCGCCGCCTGGGGTGTCCGCGGGCTCCACACCAACGTCATCGCCGGCGCTTCAGGACACACCCGCACCGGCACCCTGTTGGGCCAGGCCGCGGAGGTGAACTTCATCCCCGTCGGATTCACCTTCGACTACGGCGACGGCGAGACCGCCACCACCCGGACCGGCGGGTCGACCTGGGCGTCCCTCGGGCTGGCCGAGTTCTCCAAGACCCCGACCAGCCACCGCTACACGACGGTCGGAACCAAGATCATCACCGCGGAGGTCGAGTACGCCGCCGAGTATCGCATCGGCGACAGTGGGTGGCTTCCCGTCGTCGGAACCCTCTCGATCCCGACCGAAGAACCCCACACGGTCCAGATCGTGCGGAACTCGACCGTCGGCGTCGACAAACCCTGCCGCCCCGGCAAACCAGCCATCGGCTGCTGACACCGCGACGGGTCCACCCCGTGAGCGCGCCCCATCGGCGTGAGCGCACCCCTCCGGAGACCCGCGCTCACGTCACGGGGGCGCGCCCACGCCGACAAACCCGCGCTCGCGTCAGCGCACCGCGCTGACGCACACCCGCAGTGGAGGAGACCGTCAGGAGGTCGTGAAGACCGCGACCCGCGCGATCCGCGGCTGGGCTCGCGATGCGGTGATCGTCACGCGCAGCTCGGACGTCTCGACGGCGTCGAACCGGAGGATCCGCTGAGCACCCACCGTCGCCGCCGAAGCGAGCACCCGCGGCACACCGTCGGCGTCCACCACCGAGACCTCGACCCCCTCGACCAACTGCCCGTGAGCGATCGCCTCCCGCACGCTCACTCCGGAGACCAGCTGAGGTCGATCCCAGCGGAGCCGCAGGGTCGGCTGGGGATCGTCGTCGGCCGGACGCCATGACACCAGGTCCAGCTGCGAACCCGTACCGGTGATCGACGCGGCCGGCACCGGCGCGCTCGACATCGTGAGCAGAGCGGCATCCGCGACGTCGAGCTGTTCCAGGCCGTCGATGAGTCGGCCGAGACCGGCGAGGCTCTCGAGGTCGGGCTCCGCGATCAGTCCGTCCCTGGTGGGTGGCAGGTTGAGCAGGAACGTCGCGTTCCCGCCGACACTGCGCTCGTAGATGTCGAAGAGCTCTTCGGCCGAGCGGACCATCCCGTCCTCGGAGGGATGGTGGAACCACCCCGGACGGATGGAGGTGTTGACCTCCGCCGGGTACCAGACGAGCGGCTCCCTGGTCGCGAGGATGGCAGCGCGGCTACCGAGGTCGTCCTCGTCGGACTGGACGGCCCGGCAGAACAGCCCGTCGTCGACCTGCTGCGAGCGGTCCGCGGTGCGCTCGGCATCTCGCAGCGACGCGGGGACCACGCTCCACTCGTCAGCCCGCGTGGACCCGGCCTCGTTCCCGCACCAGCGCACGTCCGGTCCGCACACGCTGATCGCCGCGTTCGGCTGCAGCTCGCGCACGACCGCGTAGTAGCGATCCCAGTCGTACAGCTGCTTCTTGCCGTTCGGCCCTTCACCGTTCGCGCCGTCGAACCAGACCGAGAACAGCTCGCCGTATCCGGTGAGGAGCTCGGTCAGCTGCGCGACGAAGAAGTCGTCGTACGCATCACCTGAGCCGTAGCTCGGTTCGGCGCGGTCCCACGGCGACAGGTAGACGCCGAACGCCAGCCCCGCCGCTCGACACGCGTCCGCGACCTCTGCGACGAGGTCGCCTCCACCGTCGCGCCACGGACTCGACGCCACCGAGTGGTCGCTGACGGCCGTGGGCCACAGCGCGAAGCCGTCATGGTGCTTGCAGGTGAGGATGAGCCCGCGCATGCCGGCGCTCTTCGCCGCCGCGACCCACTGCGCCGCATCGACGCCAGCCGGGTCAAACACGGCGGGCGACTCGGTGCCGTCGCCCCACTCCCGGTCGGTCATGGTGTTGACCCCGAAGTGGATGAAGCCGTAGAACTCCATCCGCTGCCACGCGAGCTGCCGGGGCGACGGTACGACGGCGACCGCTTCAGCCAACCGCGCAGCGACCGTCTCCGCCGAGCCGCCGCTCATCGGAACTTCCGGTTGTAGAGGGCGAGCAGCGTGATCAACCCGGCGAGTCCGAGCAGCATCACGCCGAGGTTCAGCCAGCCCACGGACTGGTTGGCGATGATCACCGCTGCCACGCAGATCACGAAGACGACCGCCGCGACGACGGCCCCCACACGTTCCTTGGTCATTCCTTCAGCCCTCCGGCTCCGACGTTCTGCAACAAGCGTTTCTGGATGATGATGTAGAGGATCACGACCGGGATGATGACGATCACCATGCCCGCGTACAACCGCCCGTAGTCGGCTGCCGCACGCTGTGCCTGGAACAGGTTGAGCAGTCCCACCTGCAGGGTCTTGTTCTCGCCCGGGATGAGCGACAGGGAGATGATGTAGTCGTTCCAGTAGCTCAGGAAATTGAACAGGATCGCCGTGCTGATCGCCGGCATCGCCATCGGCAACATGACCGTCCGCATCGTGCGGAACCGGGACGCACCGTCGAGCGTGGCGGCCTCCTCATAGGACACCGGGATGGTGCGGAAGTACGCGAGCAGCAGGTAGATCGTGAACGGCAGCGACGTCGCCGCGTACACGAGGCCCAGCACGAACAGGTTGTTGATGAAGAAGCCGCTCGGCATGAAGGTCCGCAGGGCCTTGTCCCACCCGAGCAGCATGAGGAAGATCGGGATGACGATGTAGTTCACGTTGATGAACAGACCGGCGAGCAGCAGTGTCTCGAGGATCGACTTGCCGCGGAACTCGAACCGCGCCAGCGCATAGGCGGCCGGCACGGCGATGATCAGGACGAAGCAGAGGCCGACGACCGTGACGAGCAGGGAGTTGAGCAGATACGGGCCCATGTTGGCGTCGACGAACGCGTCGACGAAGTTCTGCCAGTGCAGGCCCTCCGGGAGCGCCCACGGGTTGCCGTAGAACTCGCCCTTGGTCTTGACCGATGCCATGACGACCCAGAGCACTGGCACCAGGATCATGAGCGAGATGAGGATCAGGACGAGGTTCGAGATCCACGACACCGGCCGACGACGACGGACGCGCTGACGGGAGGTCGGACCAGGCGGGACCGACGAGGACGGTGGCGTGACGATCGGGGGGACTGGGGCTGAGGTGGTCGTGGTCATCAGAACTGGAGGACCTCTCGCTTGGTCGCGCGGCTGATGATGAGCGCCGCGAGGAATGAGAACAGGAAGATCGCTGTCCCGATGGCCATGCCGTAGCCGTAACTCGAGTTCGTGTACGCCTGCTTGTACATGTAGTCGAGGAGGACCTCGGAGGCGCCGTCCGGACCACCGCCGGTGAGTGCCCGGACGAGCACGAACGCGAGGTTGATCGAGCTGATGATGAAGAAGATGAGGGAGGTGCGGAGCGTCTCCCAGACGAGCGGCAGCGTGATGTCGAAGAACTGCCGGAACGGGCCAGCACCGTCGAGCGCGGAGGCCTCGTAGATCTCGGCCGGGATGTTCGACATGCCGGACATGTAGAGCACGAGGTAGTAGCCGAGGGACTGCCAGACCATCGCGAAGGCGATGCTGTACATGATGATCTTCTGGTCGCCGAGCCAGACCTGCGACAACGAACCGAGGCCGAGGAAGTTCAACGAACCGTTGATGAGGCCGTTCTGCTGGTCGTACACGGCGGAGAAGATCGCTGCGACGACGACGATGGACAGCACGCTCGGCAGGTAGAGGACGAACCGGTACAGGTTGCTCGCCCGCACCTTGCCCTGGGTCATGACCCCGGCGAGGACGAGCCCGCCGGCCATCGTCACGATGGAGACGACGACGAGCAGGAAGACGGTGTTCTGGAACGCCCGGACGAACTGCATGTCACCGGCGAGGGCGATGAAGTTGTCGAAGCCGGCGAACGTGGGGGTGCCGCCGACGCCGGTCCAGTTGTAGAGCGACATCCGGAAGACGTCGAAGGTCGGGACGACCATGAAGAGCACGTAGAGGATGATCGCGGGCGCGACGCACAGCAGCACGAAGCGGTTCTTCCCACGGGTGTTGAGGGAGACGGGGCGTCTGGCCACAGCGCGTCCTTTCTGCGAGGAGGGTGGTGCGCCCGTCCGACCAGGGGATCGGACGGGCGCACCGGTTCGGATCAGCCCGCGAGCTGGTCGGTGAGCTTGTTGCTCGCCTCGTTGACCTGGTTCTGCCAGTCCTCGAGGGTCATGGTGCCGGAGAGGACACTGTTGGCCGCGTCGAAGAGCGTGGCCTTGAGGTCGACGCCAGGGACCGGCTTGGTCGCGGCGAAGGCACCGACGACGGCCTCGACCCCGGGCTCGCTGTAGACGGCGTAGAAGTCCTTCGCCTCACCGGTCAGGCGCTCGGGGAGCCCCTGGATCGGCTGGATGGCGTTCGCCTTCGCGAAGATGTCGGCGGCCTCATCCGAGTAGAGGTAGGCGATGAAGTCCTTCGCCGCGTCCTTGTGCGCTGCCTCCTTCGGAACCCACGCCGACTCGACGAACGTCGTCAGGTAGCGCGTGCCGTCGGCCTCGGGAGCGGGGACCGGGGTGAGCCCCCACTGGAACCCGTCGGTGCGGGGGGCGTCCTTCATCTCGTTCGCGATCCAGGAGCCGTTCGGCATGAAGAGCGTCGTGCCGTCGAGGATGGTCTGCTGGTTCTTCGTGAAGTCCTGCCCGTTCGCGTAGCCGACCGTGGTCGGGGCCGCGTAGCTGAGGAGCTTCGTCGTGAGCTCGAGCGCCTCGGTCGCGTCGTCCGACTTCCAGACGTCCTGCTTGTAGGTGAGGACGTCGTTCAGGAACTCCGGTCCGCCCACCGCCGACAGCAGCGAGAAGAAGTAGGAGTCGAGGTAGCCCGCCGTCGGGTAGGTGAACAGCGAGATACCCTCGGCCTTCGCGGTGTCGCCGAGCTCGAACATCTCGTCCCAGGTGGTGGGGACGGTCCAGCCGTTGTCGGCGAACAGCTTCTGGTTGTACACGAGGCCGGTCGGCGACGCGTACATCGGCATCAGGTAGACCTTGTCGTCGCCGTAGGGATTGGTGTTGAGGTTGCCGACGATGCCGGGGGTCAGCTTGTCGCCGACCGTGACGTCCTCACCGGGGATCTTCTCGTCGAGGACACCGGTGAGGTCTTCCAGGTTGTTGTCGCGGACGAAGGACTCGGTGAAGCCCTCCTTCGCACCGAGACCGAGGAAGACGAGGTCCGGGTAGTCACCGGCCGCGACCTGCGGGGTGAGTTCGTCGGCGAGGGTCTTGCTCGTGGTGAGCTCGATCTTCACGTCGGGGTTGAGCTTCTCGTAGGCCGCGACCACCTCCTTGTACATCTCGGCGCCGTAGCCGCCTTCGAATGCGGCGATCTTCAGGGCGTCGGCGTCGTCACCGCCCGTCCCGGAGTTGCCCGCGCAGCCGGCGAGCATGCCGACCGTCGCGACGGCGGCGATGACGCCGAGGGTTCTGGTGCGCTTCATGACAGGGGTCCTTCCCAGTGCTGGTGGGTGGTGCAGGGGTGGTGGGGTGTGTTGTGGTGCGGGGGTGGGCGAGAGTGCTGCGGTCCGTCATCGGTTCATGGCCGATGCGCGACGGGCCCGCAGGGTGAGTGCTGCTGCTCCGGCCAGCAGGAGGAGGATCCCTGCAGCTGCCGGCACGAGGCCGTCGACTCCGGTGCTCGCAAGCGAACCGCCGTTGGAACCGGTACCGGTGGCGCCAGATCCACCGGTACCGGGGCTTCCTGCGCCGGGCGTGCCGGGCGTACCCGGTCCACCCGGCGTGACCGGGGTGCCGCCACCGGGCTCGAAGGCCTCGATCGCGGCGTTCAGCGCGACGACCGCAGCTTGCACGTCGGCGTTCGTCACGGCGGTGTTGCCAGTCGCGACGGTGTCGCGGTTGACGAGGGCCAGGACCGCCTCGGCCGAAGCGATCGCCGCGGTCAACGTCTCGGTACCGTCCGCCGCCGGAGCAGCGGCGCGCGCCGACTGAGCCGCGGCCGTCGGCGGGGCGAGCAGGGCCTTCGCCGTGCCGATCGACGCCGCGAGTTCCGTCGTGTCGACGATCTCCACCGTGACCCGCTTGGTCGCGTTCGAGCCGAACTCGAAGACGACCCCGGAGGTACCGAGCTCCTTGTCGGCGGCGAACGCGTTCGTGAGGGTGATCGTCGCGCCGTCCGCGGTGTCGGTGCGGACGTAGTCGGCACCGTCGAGGCTGCCGACGATCGCGCCGGAGGGCTGGACGTACCGGAGACCGGTGAGCGTGTCACCGTCGAGGTCGACCGTGAACGTGGGCAGGTTGTCGGGGTCCTCCGCCATCGCGGCGTTCTTGTCCATGACCGCTGCCGTCGGGGTCACCGTGGGATCGGTTGCGGCGACCGCACTGTTGAAGACGCTGATGGTGCTCAGAGTCGGTGCGTAGATCTGACCTGGCAACAGGCTCTCGAGCGACACCCGGAGCTTGGAGCTGGTGACGGACTCGAAGTCCTTCACGACCTTGCTCGCGCCGATCCCGGTCTGGGAGGAGAACGTCACCCAGGCCCCGGCCGCCGCGTCCCATCGCTGCAGGGAGAAGGCGTTGACGCGAGGGTCGGTGCCCGAGTCGGTGAACTCCGAGAGGTCGACCTCGTCGAAGGTCGTGTCGGCACCGAAGTCGATGTCGATCGTCAGCGGATAGGTGGCGTCGTCTGCACCGGCCCAGCGCGTCGCCGGGTCGCCGTCGACGAGCTTGCCCGCGTTGAACTCGAAGTCGTTGTGCGGGTGCGTGCTGCTGGCGACGATCGGCCTGCCCTTGGCGAGGTCGACTCGGGTGTCCACGCCCTCGTTCTCGATTGGGTCGGTGTCGACCGGGTTCTCGACCTTCGCGCCGGTCGGCGCCTCGTACAGCCCGATGTCGACGCCGTCACCGTAGTAGAGCTCGGTGCCGAAGAAGTCGTCCGAGCCGATGCGCTCGTTGTACCGACCGGCATCGACCAGCGGCGAGGTGTCCTGCAGCTTGAACAGGGACGCGGAGTCGCGGATGGCGTCGACGCCGGCGTCCTTGGCGTAGTCGGCCGGGTTCCCGACAAACTGCGGGTCGCCGACGACGGCGCGCTTGTCCACCGGCTGGTTGGCCGACTGCGTGCCGCTCGCCTCGAAGTAGGCGTTGTTCGAGAACACGCCCTTGTCGAGGCCGCCGGCCTTCCGAGCCCAGTTCGTGGAGGTGGTCGTCGAGGTGTTGTAGAAGACGTTGTTCGCGAAGTAGACGCGGTCCTTCAGCACCTCGTCGTGGAAGCTCTCGAGCTCCGCGCCGTCGTAGACGAAGACGTTGTTGAGGATGTACGTCGGCGAGTAGTTCGACGACAGCATGTTCTTGAAGATCACGCCGTTGTCGTTGACGCTGAGGTTGTAGCGGGCGATCGAGTTGGAGCTGTTGCCCATGTAGGACATCCACCCGCCCTGGTTGTCGTGCGAGTAGTTGTGCTCGTAGACGACGTTGAAGTTGGTGAACTCGAGGTCCCAGGGCGTCGCGTCGTACTCGTTGGCGGGGCCGCCGTAGATCTCGTTGAAGCGCATCACGCTGTCGGCACCGGCCCACAGGTAGAGGCCTGCGGAGACCTGGTTGTAGCGCTCGAGCCACCCGTTGGCCTCGTTGTACTCGGCGGTCAGGCGCTGGGTGTTCGCGAACTGGAACGGACCCTGGCCGGTGCTCTCGGCGTAGTTGTGGCTGATCGTCACGTCGCGGCTGTAGAGGTCGCGGTCGCGGACCCAGAGCTGTTCCCAACCCTCGTGGTACTTGCCGGAGGCGTCCGTCTGGCCCTGCTGGTCGCCGAACCAGTTGAACGCGAACTGCACCGCGTGCAGCTCGACCTTCTCGAAGGTGTTGTCCTGGATGCTGATGTCCTGGAAGTGGTGGCCACCTGTCGGGTACGCCGTGTACTGCTGCGAACCGAACACCTGGAAGTTGACCCCGGCGTAGTGGATCTTCTGCCAGGAGCTCGGGCCGTCGATGTCGTGGGCGAAGACGTTCGAGATCGAGATCCCGCGCATGATCGAATCGGCGCCGGCCTCGAGCTTGTCGGCGTTGATCGAGACGGAGATGCCGTCGCGGACGTAGCTGCCGGTGGTGATGTCGGTGGCGAAGTCGTCGTCGTTCGACACCTCGAGGTTCGCGATGTGGACGTACTGCTGGTTGCGGAGGATCACCGCTCCGGTCAGTCCGACGGTCTCGGGGTTCTTGACACCGGGACTCGTGAAGGGGCTGGGGACCTGTCCGTTCGTCGCGATGTAGGGACGGCGCGCACCGGCGTCACCGTACGCGTCGATCACGATGGGCGCGGTCTCGGTGCCCGAACCCTTCGGCCACAGGGAGGTGTTCGACCAGGTCTCTCCGGCCTTCAGGAGGACGCGGTCGCCCGGCGCGAAGGTCTTCGCGTTGACCTGGGTGAAGCTCTTCCAGGCGGTGGCCGCCGACGTGCCGGTGGCCGCGTCGTCCCCGGCAGTTGCGTCGACGAAGTAGTCCGTGCCACCCGTCGTGTTCGGGGTGTCACCGGCCCAGCCTGTCGGAGCGGCAGCCGCCTGGACGGCGGTGCCCGGGGTGGTCGGTGCCGCGGACGCCGCCGGAGCGAAGGCCGTGGCGAAGAGGGCGGTGAGCCCGAGGACGGCGAGTCCTCGGAGGGCGGGGTGCTGGGCTGACCGGTTCCGACGTCTGCGTCGGGGTTCCGGGGTCGCCGCGGGGGTGGCGGTGTTCATCAGTGCGTGTCCTCCATCGTGAGTTGGTGCAGGGCGTTGCTGTTCATCTGGCGTGCTTGGGCCGCGACGCGTTCGGCGATGAGCGCGTCGAGGGCGGTGTTCTCGAGCTGGGCTCGGATCCGGTCGGCGTAGGCGGTGAAGGCGGCGTCCCGGTCGACGGTGACGGCGTCCACGCGGTAGACGACGTGCTCACCCAGCTCCACCACGGGCGAGCTGAGCGCGCCGGCTGGCAGGGTCGCGACCTCGGCGACGAGGCGTGGGTCCGGGGTGCGGGATCCGGCGTCGAGGAGACCGGTCGCGCCGTCGAGGGTGGACGCGGAGACGGTCGCGTCCGGGTCGGTGCTGGAGACGGCGTCGACGCCCTCTGCGGCGAGTCGTGCCGCGAACTGCTCGGCGGTGGTCGAGGCGAGCGGCACCGCGATCCGGGTGAGCTGGTAGGTGGACGCGTTGACGGTCCAGTCCTCGGCGTGCGCGTCGAAGGCGCCCCGGACCTCCTCGTCGGAGACGTCGAGGACCGGGTCCGCGCCCGAGCTCAGCGCAGAGAAGAGCCTGGTGCGGAGATCGGCGATCGTCCGGCCGTAGAACTCCTGTGCGCGGAAGGAGGTGAGTCCGTAGACGACCTCGCCCTCGTCGAGCTGCGCCGCTCGGGCGGTGTTGGTGTCGGCGAGGGCCTGTTCGAATCCGGCGAAGTCCGCGAACGGGACGAGTCCGCGCTCGTGCCCGAGGTCGAGCACCACGCGGTCGGCCGCGAGCTCGTCGAGGGCCGCCGTCCGGAGTCGGTCGAGGGCGGTCGTGTCGCCGAGTGGTGCGTCCCAGTCGACGGAGCCGGATCCGGTCTCGACGAGGACCTCGTTCTCGACGGCCGGTCGGACGCGCTCCATGTGGAACAGCAGCTCGTCGCGGGTGACCGGGGCTCCGTCGATGGTCCCCAGCTCAGCGGGTGCCGCGCCCGCTCCGCTGACGGCGACGCCGACGACGACCGTTGCCGTCAGCACCAGGGCTCCGGCGGCGAGGAGCAGCCGCGACCGGCGCCGACCATGTGAGAGCGCACCACGGAGGCCGTGGGCGGGAGCGTCGGTGCTGGTCATCGGTGCGGCCTTTCCGTGGGAGGGGAGCGGGGTCGGCGGTGCTTGGCAGTCATGCTGGCAGAAAATGCTACGGATAACAATCGATGACTCAAAAGCGTTACAAATCGGCTGAAATGAGCCGAGCAAAGGCTTGGCATCCATAACATGCATGGCTCATAGTGGAAGTCTGCACGCCGATCCGAGGAGACGACCGCACCATGACGAAGTTCGCCGACACCGTCGGTCCCGCCGTTCCGCCCGTGATCGACGACGCCGTTCGGCAGGCTCCATCCGCACTGCACTGGAGGGACGGACGACTCTTCCGCGATGGGGCGCCGCACTCCGTTCGGTCCGGATCGCTGCACTACTTCCGCGTCGTGCCGGAGCAGTGGCGCGACCGGATGCTGCGCTTCGTCGACCTCGGGCTCAACTCGATCGACACCTACATCCCCTGGAACTTCCACCAGCCACGCGTGGACGCTGCACCGGGCTTCTCCGGCTGGCGTGACATCGGCCGGTTCATGGAGACGGCCGCCGACCTGGGGCTCGACGTCCTGCTGCGACCCGGCCCGTACATCTGCGCGGAGTGGTCGAACGGCGGCCTCCCCGCGTGGCTCACCGCCCGCGACATCGCGCTCCGCAGCTCGGACCCCGGGTACCAGCAGCCGGTCGAGACGTGGTTCGAGGAACTCATCCCCCGACTCACGCCGTATCAGGCGATCCACGGTGGCCCGGTCGTCGCCGTGCAGGTGGAGAACGAGTACGGCAGCTACGGCGACGACGCACATCACCCCGGGTGGCTCGCCGCGCTGCTGCGTCGCCTCGGTGTGCAGGAGCTGCTGTACACCGCCGACGGGCCCACCGACCTGATGATCGACGGCGGTTCCATCCCCGGGATCATGATGGCGGCGACCCTCGGCTCGAAGCCGGACGAGGCGCGCGCCCTCCTGCGGAGTCGGCGCCCGGACGAGGCGTTCTTCGTCGCCGAGTTCTGGAACGGGTGGTTCGACCACTGGGGGCAGCCGCACCACGTGCGGGACGCGCGGAACGCCGCAGCGGTGGCCCGCGACATCCTGGCCGACGCCGGGAGCATCAGCATCTACATGGCGCACGGCGGCACGAACTTCGGGCTCTGGTCCGGAGCCAACATCGTCGAGGGCGAGCTGCGTCCGACCATCACGAGCTACGACTCAGACGCACCGATCGCCGAGGACGGCCGGTTCACGGACAAGTTCTTCGCCCTGCGTGAAGTCCTCGGCGTCGCAGACGAGCCGCTGCGATCCCCCGAGGTGCGGTTCTTGCCGGAGCGCAGCGTGTCCCTCCGGCACGGTGCCGACCTCCTGGACGCACTGGCCGGACTCGGTGAGCCCCTCGGACCGGAGTCGGCCGCCCCGCCGTCGTTCGAGGATCTCGGTGTCGACGCCGGTCTCGTCGTCTACGAAGCCGACGTGCTGCTCCCCGACCGACCGGTCGACCTCGTGTTCGACGGCGTGGCCGATCGCGCCCTGGTCTTCGTCGACGGAGCCCTCCAGGCCACGATCACCACCGCGGGGACGGTCACCGTGGTCGGCTCAGGCCTCATGTCGAAGCTGACCGTGGTGGTCGAGAACCTCGGCCGGGTCAACTACGGACCGCAGCTGGGCGCGAAGAAGGGCCTGCTGGGGCCGGTGCTCGTCGAACGCCGTCTCGTGCACGGTTGGCGAGCACGCGCAGTGGCCCTCGATCAGCTGGACCCGCTGCATCTCCGAGCGGTCGTCGACCGGACCGGCGGCCCGACGGCCACCCCGAGTGCTGGGGGCGGCCTGTCGAGCGCGACGTTCGTCGTCGACGAGCCGCTCGACACCCACCTCCGACTGCCCGGCTCCACGAAGGGCTTCGTCTGGGTCAACGGGGCGCTCCTCGGTCGCTACTGGAACATCGGCCCGCAGCAGACGCTCTACGTGCCGGGGCCGCTTCTGCGGACCGGCACGAACCGCATCGTCATCCTCGAGCTCCACGAGGCCGGATCGACCGTCGAGTTCGTCGACCGTCCGGAACTCGGACCGACCGAGGAGTACGTCGAAGAGTTCTGAGCCACGACGCGGGGATGGACCGCGCGGGCTACGGGGCGGTCGTCGGCGCCGCGGTGCTCCCGCGCACGATCAGCTCGGGCAACATGACGACCGTCTCCCGCTCCGCGGCCGGCTCCTCGATGAGCGTCAGCAGGTGCTCGACCGCCACGCGTCCCATCTCGCTGAACGGTTGGCGGATGGTGGTCAGTGGCGGCGAGGCGAATCGTGCCAGCGCGATGTCGTCCATGCCGATCACCGAGACGTCGCCGGGCACGCTCCGGCCCAGTTCGTCGAGGGCACGCAGGACGCCGAAGGCCATCTCGTCACTCGAGACGAAGATCGCCGTCACGTCGGGCATGCGCCCGAGCAGGAGGCCGTTGCGGTACCCGGACTCCGGGCTCCAATCCCCGTAGAGGACGGGTGGTTCGTCGATCCCGCGGTCGCGCAAGGCGGCGCGCCAGCCGGTCGTCCGGCCTCCCGCGTCCTTCCAGGCGGTCGGGCCACTCAGGTGCCAGACGGTCTCGTGTCCGAGGTCGAGCAGGTGTTCCGTCGCGAGACGGCCTGCGGCCTCCTGGTCCACCCGCACGATCTCGTCGGCGAAGGATTCGAGGCCGTCGATCACCACGGTCGGCAGATCGGCCGTGACCCGGAGCAGGGAGACCTCGTCCCAGATCGGGACGGCGATGACGAGACCGTCGACACCCTGGTTGCGGAGCCGTTCGATGGCGTCGGTGATCGACGCGGCGGACAGCGAGGTCGTGCCGGCTGCGCTGACGAAGTAATCGTGCTGGTGCGTCGCCCGCTGGATGCCGAGCATCATCGAGGCGCGCGCGTAGTAGTCGGTCTCGTGGGTGAGGACGCCGATGGTGCGGCTGCGGCCGGTGACGAGCGCGCGCGCGAGACCGGTGCGGCGGTAGCCCGTCTGCTCGACGGCGGCTTCGACCTGGAGGCGGGTGACCTCGGTGACGTTGTCGAGGCCCCGGAGCACGCGGGAGACGGTCTGCGGGGAGACGCCGGCGATCGCGGCGACATCGGCCATCGTGGGCATCCGCGTCCGCTTCTCGCGACGCGATCGGCCCCCGCCGTTCGCCGTCGATGTGGGCGCGTCGAGCGCGGTCGGTCCCCCGGGTGACGTCATTCCCACATGTTAGTCAATGGCACGGATAACACCTGCACCTCCACGCCGGTGTGCGCCGCAGCCGGCGCGGTGCGCTGACGCGAGCGCGCTCGGATCGGCGTGGCCGCGCCCCGCAGCCGTGAGCGCGCCCCTCCGGAGACCCGCACTGGCGTCACAGGCCCGCGCTCACGTCAGCGCACCGCGCTGGCCAAGAGGGGACGACCCACGTGTCGGCGTCAGATGAGCCCCTCGCGACCGCCCGACACCCAGTTCGGGTCGGCGGCCCGCGCACCGCTCACCTGGTCGGCGTAGGTATCGATCTCGGCTCGGATCTCGTCCGTCAGCTCCACCTGGAACGCCTCGAGATTCGCGTGC
The DNA here is from genome assembly GCF_006065115.1 of Plantibacter sp. M259. Taxonomy (NCBI): domain Bacteria; kingdom Bacillati; phylum Actinomycetota; class Actinomycetes; order Micrococcales; family Microbacteriaceae; genus Plantibacter; species Plantibacter sp. M259. The sequence continues at coordinate 1,312,341 of NZ_CP040750.1, forward strand.
AGGTGCGCGACGCTCCGGGTGCCCGGGATCGAGACGACCCGTGCGCCGAGCTGCTGCCCCCGGTCGTGCACCCAGGCGAGCGCGAGCGCCTCCGCGGTCGCCCCGATGCGGTGGGCGAGGGTGCGGAATCGTGCGGCCAGTTCGAGGTTCGCCGCGAGGTGCTCGGGCTGGAAGCGCGGGAAGTTCGCTCGCGTTCCACCGAGCGGCACCGTCTCGGCCGTGAAGTCCTCCGTGAACAGCCCGCGCGACAGCGGCGAGAACGCGACGACCGTCACGCCGAGCTCCGCCGCCGTCGGGACCACGTAGGTCTCGATGTCACGGCTGACGATGCTCCACTCGGACTGGATCGCGGCGATCGGGTGCACGGCGTGCGCGCGGCGGAGTTCGTCGCCCGTCGCTTCGGACAGACCGATGCGGCGGACCTTGCCGGCGGCGACCAGTTCGGCGAGCGCCCCCACCGTCTCCTCGATCGGGATGTCGGGGTCGACGCGGTGCTGGTAGTAGAGGTCGAGGTGGTCGGTGCCGAGGTGGGTGAGCGAGCCGTCGATCTGCTCGTGGAGATGGGCGCGGTCGCCGCGGATCCCTCGTTTGCCGATACCGCCGCCGGTGACGATGCCCACCTTGGACGCGAGGAAGACGTCGTCGCGGCGCCCGGTCAGGTACCGGCCGAGGAGTTCCTCGCTGCGGCCGTCGCCGTAGACGTTCGCGGTGTCGATGAGGTTCACCCCACTCGCCAGGGTGGCTTCGAGGATCGTGGTGACATCGGCGTCGGCGATTGCCCCGTAGGTGCCGGCGATGGACATCGCGCCGTACCCGATGGCGCCCACCTCCGCGGCAGTGTCGCCCGCGCCGATCGTGGTCGAGGGCAGCGCGGTCGTGGTCGGCTCCGTGGCCAGGGGTGCTTCGCTCATGGATTCACCGTATTGGTTCACGTCCCTCTTCTCCGTCCTGTCAGTCACGGGGTGCAATCTTGGTGCGTGAGGCGTAGCATTATGACAGCTATAGCGGTCGGTTCAGGCAATTTCTGACCGGTAGAAAGGTCAGGTTGAATCATGGTGCAACGACAGTCTCCGCGGCGACGCCGTGCGCTGGAGGAGTTCGGCGAAAACCTCCGCCGGTGGCGCCGGATCAACGGCATGTCAGCGACGCAATTGGCCGAGCGCGCCTCGATCACGCGCGACACCCTCCGCAGCATCGAGGGCGGCACCGGGACCGCTCGGTTGGACTCGGTGATGGCTGTACTCCTCGCGCTGGGCATCTCGGACTCGGTCGTGGGTTCCACAGACCCGTACCGGAATGACGCCGCCCGCGCCAGGATCGACGACCTCCTCTCCTCCGGCGGTGCGTTGTGAACCGAACACCCGAGGTGGAGGTGTTCCTCGACGACACGCCGGCAACCCCTCGGTTGGTGGGCATGCTGCGTCCGTCATTCCAGGGCGGTCGGACGCTCGCGTCATCGTCGTTCCAGTACGACTCCGGCTACCTCGCCTCACCGGACGCCTATGCACTGTCCCCCGATCTCCCCCTCGTCGCAGCCCGGCAGTACACCGACGAGTCGACGGTCTTGTTCGGAGCGCTCGCAGACGCGACCCCCGACGAGTGGGGTCAGAAGATCATCCGCGCGAACCACGCGAATCGGCTCCGAGAGGATGCCTCGCTTCCGCGTCGTGTCGGAGCGTTCGACTTCCTCATCGGCGTGTCCGACCACACGCGCACCGGCGCGCTGCGCCTTCGTCACCGAGGCCGAACGGTGTGGCTCTCGAGCGATGCCGCCGTTGCGACCGTCCACGACCTCGTGCACATCCTTGCTGCTGCGAAGCGCTACGAGTCCGACGATGCCACCGCTGAAGACGTCGCGTACCTGAACGGCGTCGCCACCTCACCCGGTGGCGCACGCCCGAAGGCGAACGTCGTCCTCCCGTCCGGCCGGCTCGCGCTCGCGAAGCTCCCTCGCTCCGCCGACGGGTCCATCGACGTCGAGGCTTGGGAGGCCGTCGCACTCACCCTCGCGTCGAGCGCGGGCCTCAGGACGAGTCCGTGGCGCCTCAGACCGGCAGGAACCGGTCGAAGCGTCCTCGTGGTCGACCGATTCGACCGGGGACCGGCTCAACGGCGGATCGGATACGCGTCAGCTGCCACGATGCTCGAGATCGGGCAACATGACGATGCCCGCGTGACGTACGAGGAGTTCACCGACACGATCGCCGAGGTGAGCGCCGACCCGAGGACGGACCTGCTGGAGATGTTCGGTCGGATCGCCCTGACCATCCTCATCAACAACGTCGATGATCACTGGCGCAATCACGGCTTCCTGCGGGAATCCGGCGGATGGAGACTGGCACCGGTCTTCGACGTCAACCCGAGTCCTCACCGGGGCATCATCGACGCCCGCCAGATCAGTGATGTCGACGATCCGCGCGATCGTCGCCTCGAACACCTCCTCGACATTGCAGCTGCGTTCCATCTGACACGCCCGGCTGCTGTGGAGGTACTCAAGTCCGTCGCAGGGCGGGTGCGTGACTGGCGAGCCGTCGCATCTGACCTCGGCATCTCGCATGATCAGGCCGCGCTGATGGCTCCAGCATTCGACGACGAGCAGATCGCCTTCGCACTGTCGCTCGAAGCGTGAATCACGCCTTCAGCGACGACCGTCAGACCCGCGAACCGGTGCGGGCGGCGAGCGCCTGCAGGAGCGCGGCGGGTTCCTCGGGGTCGTCGATCGTGATCGCGAACTGCTTGCCGGAGGTGGTCGTGACCACGAGGCCCGGACCGGACCGCAGCACGACGGCCGAGCGGCCGGGCATGATCCGGTAGCCCCAGCCACCCCAGTCCATCGGGCGGATGTCGGTGGCCTCGACGACGTCGACCTGGTCGAGGGGGATGCGCTTCATCGGGATGCCGAAGAGCGAGACGACGCGGAGGCCGCGCCAGTCGACGCTCACGCGGAGGCGGATGAACGAGGCACACAGGAGGGTCGCGACGGCGAGGATCGACAGACCGAACATCGCGACGCCCGACTCGCCGCCCAGCAGGATCGGCGTGTAGGCGACGGCGCCGATCGCGACGAGGGCGAGGGCGAGCCAGAGGAACAGCAGGGCCGTGACGCTCCGGCTCCAGGCACCGACCTCGGTCTCGCCGAGGTCCATCGGCGCCGGTCGGGCAGCTGCGCCGGCGAGCAGCGGCTGAGACGGCAGGATCACGGCGGGGATCACGCCCCAGAGCGAACACGCGGCGAGCGGGACGATCCACCAGCCGAGGACGGCACCGTCGACCGAGCCGGCCTGCAGGGTGAGCCACGTGGGGATGATCCACACGGACGCGGCCGACCCGGCGGCGATGCCGATGAAGAGGACGATCATGCGTTTGGTGCGCATGTCCGGCTTCGGCAGGGCGAGCAGGATGATGGCTGCGATCGCGGCGACGGACGCGATGAGCAGCGTCACGAGGAAGACGCCCGCGGCGGGCAGGGAGTCGTCCGGTGCCCCGGTGCCCGACCAGTGCGAGGCGACGTCGACGGGGATCGCATTGCCCCAGACGAGGCGGGTGAGCGCGATCGCGATCGCCGGAACGGCCATGGCGAAGCCGGCCAGGACGATCCGTCCGCGCGCAGGTGCTGCCGGTGGCGGTGAGGTGGTGGTGTCGTGCATGTGCTCCCCCTGAGCTGCTGAGGTGGTCTGATCGTCGGCGTCGACCGACGGGGTCGTACGGTTGGCGTCTGGGATCGTCAGGTGCGTTCGATCATCCGGCTGAGGTCCTTCGGCGAGATTCCGAACTTGCGTGCCTCGGTGACGAGCTGGGCGACGAGTTCGTTGACCCGGACGAGGCCCGGTGCTGCATCCTCGTTCACCCACGCGCCGCGGCCCTGTCGCATCCCGATGAGTCCGTCGTCGCGGAGCTCTCCGTAGGCGCGGAGGACCGTGTGCATGTTGATCTGCAGTGCTCGGGCGAGGTCGCGGGCAGGCGGGAGGCGCTCCCCCGGTGCCAGCGCGCCCGTCGCGATGCCGGAGCGCACCTGCACCGCGATCTGCTCGGCGAGCGAGACCGCGGAGGTGGGATCGACGCGGAACAACATGTTTGCAAGGGTACTAGAACAATGCATTCGATGCCCGCGACATCTGTGGGGTTGAGGTCGGCGCGGTGCGCTGACGCGAGTATGCGCCACTCGGCGCGGGCGCACCCCACAACCGCGAGCGCGCCCCTCCGGAGACCAGCGCTCACGCCGGAGGCCCGCGCTCACGTCAGCGCACCGCGCTGGCCCAAGCCGCAGCAGAGGAGGGAGGGAACGGTCAGAGGGCGACGACGTGCACGGCGATGTCCGCTGCCGCCAGACGCTCGAGCTCGTCGGGGTCGGCGGAGGAGTCGGTCACGAGGTCGTGGATCTGCCCCAACTCGGCCATGCGCGCGAGCGTGACCCTCCCGACCTTCGAGCCGTCGGCGACCACGATCACCCGCTGCGCGTGCCGCACCATCGCCAGGTTCGTCCGCGCCTCACGCTCGTCGTGCGTCGTCGCACCGCCCTGCGCACTGATGCCGTCGGTCCCGAGGATCGCGGTACCCACGTTGATCGCACTGAAGGTGTTCTCGGCGAGCGCCCCCACCGCCTCGAACGACGAGGAGCGCACCAGGCCTCCCGTCATGATCACCTGCAGGTTCGGCCGGGAGGCGATCTCGGTCGCCGTGGTGAGCGAGTTCGTCACGATCGTCAGTTCCGCCCGGTTGCTCAACTCCTTGGCGACCGCCGCCGTGGTGGTGCCACCACTCAGGGCGATCGCGTACGGTCCCGCGGGGATCATCTCCGCCGCGCGCAAGGCGATCCGACGCTTGGCCTCACGGAACTGCGTGTCGCGGAACCGCACGGGCACTTCGTCGCGCGACTCCACCGCCCGAGCGCCACCGTGCGTCCGGAGGACGAGGCCCAGGTCGTCGAGGTCGGCGAGGTCGCGCCGGATCGTCGGGGCCGACACGTCGAGCCGGGTCGTGAGGTCGTCGATCGAGACGACGGCGTCCTCCGCCGCGAGGAGCGCGAGGATGGCGCGCATCCGCTGACTGCGTTTCCCGGACGGAGCGTGTCGCGAGAGCTCGGCTGCGGTCGGTCCTCCCACGGCGAACCCCTCCCTCGTCGCCGACGGCTCTGCTCAGCGAAAGTGATCATTTCAATCGATTTCCGATCAAGTTCTTGCTCGGTTCGATCACTGTAGTCGATGATCACTCCATGACACGAGTGACTTTCATCGGGGCGGGCAGCGTCGTCTTCACCCGCCAACTCATCGCCGACCTTCTCCGCTACCGCGACCTCGCCGGCCTCGAGATCGTCCTGCACGACATCGACCCCGAGCGCCTCGCCGTGGCCGAGGGCACCGCCCGCCACGTCGACGAACGCCTCGACGGCCGGGCGACGATCTCGGCGGAGTCCGACCGCCGTCGCGCCCTCGCCGGTGCGGACTTCGTGATCAACATGGTCCAGGTCGGCGGCATCCGCGCGACCGTCTCCGACCTCGAGATCCCGGCGACCCGCGGTCTCCTGCAGACCATCGGCGACACCACCGGCATCGGCGGCGTCTTCCGAGCCCTCCGCACCTTCCCGTTGCTCTCGGCGCTGACCGCCGACATGCGGGAGATCTGCCCCGACGCCCACCTCCTGAACTACACCAACCCGATGGCGATGAACATCTGGTGGGCGTCGGTCGTCGCCCCCGACATCAGCGCGATCGGCCTCTGCCACAGCGTGTTCTGGACGGTGAACGACCTCTGCGAGCTCGTCGGCGTGCCGATCGAGGGCACGAGCTACCGCGCCGCCGGCGTCAACCACCAGTCGTGGTTGCTCGAGTGGACCCACGAGGGCCGCGACCTCTACCCGGCCCTGCGCGACCGCATCCGCGAGGACCCCGAGCTCAGCCGCCGCGTGCGCGTCGAGATGTTCCGCCGCATCGGCTACTACCCCACCGAGACGAGCGAGCACTCCTCCGAGTACCTGTCGTGGTTCCTCCGCTCCCCCGAGCAGGTCGAGCGCTTCCGCCTCCAGCCGCTCGAGTACCTCGGCATCAGCGAGGAGAACGTCGCGGAGTTCGAGGCGACGAAGGCCGCCCTCGCAGCCGGGACCCCGCTGACGCTCGAGGACGAGGCGAGCGAGTACGCCCCGCAGCTCATCCACTCCCTCGTGACCGACACCCCGCGACTCATCCACGGGAACGTCGTCAACCGCGGCCTCATCGACAACCTGCCGCAGGGCGCCGTCGTCGAGGTCCCCGTCCAGGTCGACGGGAACGGCATCGCCCCGCAGCCCATGGGCGTCCTGCCCGTGCAGTGCGCCGCGCTCAACCGCCCATATGTCTCCGTCGCGGAGCTCACGATCGAGGCGGCCCGCACCGGGAACCCGACGCTCATCCGGCAGGCGGTCCTCATGGACCCGAACGCCTCGTCCACCCTCACGCCCGAGCAGATCTGGGAGCTGTGCAACGACCTCGTCACCGCGCACGGCGAGCTGCTGCCGGAGCCGCTCCGGGAGATCATCCCCGCCGACCGCATCTGACCGACCCGAAGCACCGCCGAACCGAATCCTTCCCGAACGATCGACACAGGAGACGACCACCGATGTTCCCACCCCGTTCCACGATCCACGCTTCCACCTCACCGCACGCCCGCCGCGCACGTCGCCTCATCACCGCGACCGCCGTCCTCGCCGTCGGAGCGCTCGCGCTCTCCGGGTGCGCCGGCGGATCCTCCGGTGCCACGACACTCGACAAGGACGCGAAGGTGAAACTCACCTTCTGGACCGGGCAGGCCGACGCCGCGCAGCAGATCCTCACCGGTCTCGTCGACGACTTCGAGAAGCTGCACCCCAACGTGACCATCGACGTGTCCTCTGGCGCGCCGTCCACGGAGGACCTCCTGCAGAAGCTCTCCGCGAGCTTCGCGGGCGGCAACTACCCCGACGTCTCGTACGCCTTCGGCTCCTGGGCGAGCCGGCTCGAGGCGTCCGGCCGCACCCTCGACATCACCGACCAGGTGGCCGAGCCCGACGTGAAATGGGACGAGTTCTCCGAGGCGGCCCGCAAGACAGTGCAGCCGACCGGCGAGAAGACGATCGGCTTCCCCGCCGTGGTCGACAACATCTCACTCCTCTACAACACGACCGTCTTCGACGCGGCCGGCGTCGACTACCCCACGGCCGACTGGACCTGGGACGACTTCCGCCAGGCGTCGAAGCAGCTCACCGACCCGGCGACGAACACCTACGGCTATGCGTACTCGGTGTCGGGCAGCGAGGAGACGACCTGGCAGTTCTGGCCGCACCTCTGGCAGAACGGTGGATCGATCATCTCCGACGACGCCAAGACGGCCGAGTTCGCCTCGGATGCGGGCGTCGACGCACTGACCTTCCTCCGCGACATGGCGGTCGAGGACAAGAGCGTCTACCTCGACCAGACCGACACGAAGTTCGGCGACCTCTTCGCCAGCGACCGCATCGGCATGATCACCTCCGGTCCGTGGCAGCTGTCGACGCTGCAGACGAAGGGCACGAAGTACGGCGTCACCGTCCTCCCCGGAACCGACGGCGACCACCAGACCGTCTCCGGCCCCGACGTCTGGGCGCTGTTCGACCACAAGGACAAGAACCGCGAGTACTGGGCGTACGAGTTCACGAAGTGGCTCACCGACTCGGAGCAGGACCTCAAGTGGAACGTCGCCTACGGCAACCTCCCGCTGCGCTCGAGCGAGATCGACACCCCCGAGTTCCAGGCGCAGGTGGCTCAGCTGCCCGGCCTCGACGTGATGGCCGAGAACGGCGTCAACGCCAAGCAGGCTCGTCCGACGGTGCCCGGCTACGTCGGCCTCTCGGAGGCCATCGGCAAGGCGATCTCCTCGGTGCTGCAGGGCCAGGGCGACCCGAAGCAAGCGCTTGAGGACGCCGCGAAGACCGCCGACGACGCTCTGGCGGAGGACTGATGTCCACGGTCGCCGGACGCGACACACGTCCATCGACGGAGCCGAAGCCGGAGCGTGCCGAGCGCGCTCCGGCCCGGCCCCGCCGTTCCGGACGACGGTTCCGCGACAGCCTCACCGGCTGGGGCTTCGTCGCCCCGGCGATGCTCATCGTGCTGGGCCTGTCGATCTTCCCCGCGATCTGGGCGTTCTTCCTGTCGCTCCAGAAGTGGGACGGGTTCAGCGAGCCGGAGCAGGTCGGGCTGGAGAACTACGCCAGCATGATCGGCAACGACGAGCTGCAGGCGGCAGTCGTCCACACGGTCGTCTACACGCTCCTCTTCGTCCCGGCGTCGCTCGGCCTCGGACTCTTCCTCGCCGTCGCGCTCAACCGCCGGATCCGCTTCATCGGCGTCTACCGCACGGCGATCTTCGTCCCCTTCGTCGCCTCCGCCGCCGCGACCGGCATCCTCACGACGTACCTCTTCAACCCGCAGTTCGGCCTCCTCAACACCGTGTTCCGGTTCCTCGGACTCCCGGCGCAGGGCTGGCTCGAAGACCAGGGGCAGGCGATGGTCGTCATCACGATCATGTCGCTCTGGGGGCAGGCAGCCTTCACGACCGTCATCTACCTGGCGGCCTTGCAGGACATCCCCGCCGAACTGCTCGAGGCGGCACGGATCGACGGTGCGAACGCCTGGCAGTCGTTCTGGCGCATCACCTTCCCGCAGCTCGGGCCGGTCACCGTGTTCGTCGCCATCTGGCAGTTCATCCAGGCGATCCAGCTGTTCGACCTCGTGTACACCACCACCCGGGGAGGCCCGCTCGGCGCCACCCAGACGATCGTGTTCTACCTCTGGGACGCGGCGTTCAAGCAGTTGCAGTTCGGGTACGGCTCCGCGGTCGCCTACGGGCTGTTCGTGGTGACGCTCATCGCCACGATCGGTGTCGTCCTGTACTCCCGCCGTTCCAACGTGGAGGCATTCTGATGACCGTCCTGACCACCCCGCCACGCGGCGACGCCGCCACCGGCAAGTCGTCCGTGACCGCCCCGCCCGCCGAGCGACGCACGCGTCGGCGCTTCAGCCCCTGGCACCTCGTGCTCGCGCCGATCGCGATCATCTTCGCCATCCCGTTCGTGCAGATGTTCATCACCTCGGTGACGCCGGAGTCGGAGATCAACACCTATCCGCCCCGCATCCTCCCCTCGCACATCACCTTCGACGGGTTCGCGAAGCTCTTCTCCGAGTCGAACATCCTGCTCTGGCTCGGCAACACCGTCATCGTGTCGACGGTCGCGGTCCTGTCCCATCTCGTGCTCTGCTCGCTCGCCGGCTACGGGTTCGCGCGCCTGAAGTTCCGCGGGAAGACGATGGGCTTCCTCATGATCGTCGCGACGATCATGATCCCGACGCAGTTGCTCATGATCCCGACCTACATCCTGTTCTCCCGGATCGGGCTCATCGACAGCCTCGGGGCGGCGATCGTGCCGTGGCTGGCCTCCGCGTTCGGCATCTTCCTCATGCGGCAGTTCTTCCTGTCGCTCCCGGCGGAGCTCGAGGAGGCCGCGCTCATCGACGGCTGCACCCGACTCCAGGTGTTCTTCCGGGTGATCCTGCCGCTCGCGAAGCCAGCGCTGGCGACGCTCGCGATCTTCACCCTGTTGGGCTCGTGGAACGACCTCGTCTGGCCACTCATCGCGATCAACAACGACCAGGCCTTCACGCTGCAGCTCGGCATCACGAACTTCCAGGGCGCGCGCCGCACGGACTGGGCGCTCCTCATGGCCGGCAACGTCGTCGCCACGCTCCCGCTGATCGTGTTCTTCCTCTTCGCCCAGAAGCAGTTCGTGGCGACCATGACCTTCTCAGGCCTCAAGGGTAGGCACCGATCCCGGCATGGCAGGATCACGTCCATCGCCGCGCGCGTCGAACGCTCAACCAACATCGCTACCTCGCAACTCCCCCTCATCACCTCGACCCACCCCAGGAGCAACCCGTGTCCATCACCACCATCGTCGGTTCGGAAGCCACCGTCCGCGAGATCACCCAGCAGCCCGACGTCTGGCTCGAGGCGTCGACGGGGATCGCCGCCCGCCGCGAGGAGATCGACGCGTTCCTCGCACCGCTCCTGGCACGACCCGAGTTGCGTATCGTCCTGACCGGGGCGGGGACCTCGGCCTTCATCGGCGAGATCGCGGCACCGGCCCTGACCCGGACGCTCCGTCGCCGGATCGACGCGGTCGCGACCACCGACATCGTCTCCAACCCGCAGGAGTCGTTCGCCGAGGACGTCCCGCTGCTCCTCGTGTCGTTCGCGCGCTCCGGCAACAGCCCCGAGAGCGTGGCCGCGACGGAACTCGCCGACCAGTCGCTCGCCGAGGTGCACCACCTGGTGATCACGTGCGACGAGACCGGCGAGCTGTACCGACGCCACCACGATCGCGCCTCGTCGCTCACCGTGCTCATGCCCCTGCGGTCGAACGACGAGGGCTTCGCGATGACGTCGAGCTTCAGCTCGATGCTGCTCTCGGTCCTCCTCATCCTCGGCGGCGCGGACGACGCCGCCGTACAGGCGCTCGCGGCCGGAGCGACGACGATCCTCGACCAGCGCGAGGTGGACATCCGCGCGCTCGCCAACGAGGGGTGCGAACGCGTCGTCTACATCGGCAGCGGCCCACTCACCGGTCTGGCCCGCGAGTCGGCGCTCAAGCTGCTCGAGCTGACCGCCGGACGGATCGTCACCTACTACGACTCGGCGCTCGGGTTCCGTCACGGACCGAAGGCGGTCGTCGACGACAGCACGCTCGTCGTCGTCTACCTGTCGTCCGATCCGTACACGCGGCGGTACGACCTCGACATCGTCACCGAACTGCGCGCGACGCTGTCGCCGGAGCGCGTGATCGCGATCTCCTCCGAGCCGGTCGACGGCGCCACGGCGTACGACTGGGTGCTGCCCGAGCTCGCCGGCCTCGACGACGCGCAGCTCGCGATCGGCTACGTGCTCGTCGCGCAGCTGCTCGGCCTGTCGTACTCGCTGCAGCTCGGCGCGACGCCCGACAACCCGTTCCCGAGCGGCACGGTGAACCGCGTCGTGCAGGGCGTCCGGATCCACCCGGTGACCTCCGGCGCAGCGGGCACCGCACCCGAGGAGCGGTAGGCGTGTCGCTCTTCCTCGGCGTGGACGGCGGCGGCTCGAAGACCGCGTTCGTGCTCCTCGACGACGGCGGACACGTCGTCGCCGAAGCACAGACGGCCAGCTGCTACTACTTCGACGACGGCATCGAGCTCGTCGGTCGGATCCTCACCGAGGGTGTGGCGGCGGTCACGTCGTGGGCGGGAGTCGAGGCGTCCGACATCGATCAGGCGTTCCTCGGTCTGCCGGGATACGGCGAGGTCAGTTCCGACCTCGACCGGCTGAACGCGATCCCCGGCGAGGTGCTCGGCCACGGACGGTACTCGTGCGACAACGACATGGTGTGCGGCTGGGCTGGATCGCTCGGCGCCGTCGACGGCATCAACGTCATCAGCGGGACCGGGTCGATGACCTACGGCGAGCGCCGTGGCCGCGGGCACCGGGTCGGCGGCTGGAGCGAGCTGTTCGGCGACGAGGGCTCGGCGTACTGGATCGCGGCTCGAGGTTTGAACGCCTTCACGCGGATGAGCGACGGCCGCCTGCCGCGCGGGCCGCTCTACGACCTCATGAAGGCGCGGGTCGGGATCACGAGCGATCTCGACGTGATCGACGTCGTCATGAACCGCTGGAAGGGTCAGCGTGGCCGCATCGCGGATCTCGCGAAGACGGTCGTCGCTGCGGCCGAGCAGGGTGACGAGGTCGCGGCGCGGATACTCGCCGACGCGAGCGGGGAGTTGGCGGAGATCGTCGAGGCGACCCGCGTGGAACTCGGCTTCAACGGCGACGAGGTCGTTCCGGTGTCGTACTCGGGCGGGGTGTTCTCCGCCGAACCGGTGCGGTCGGGTTTCGAGCAGGCCATCGCGGCACTGCCGGCCCGGTACGAACTCCGGGCCCCGCTGTTCGGTCCGGCGATCGGCGCCGCTCTGCACGCCGCGAAGCGCGCCGGGTCACCGCTCTCCCCCGAGGCCCTCGAGGCGCTGCGCTCCCGGTAGCCCTCCTCCGCCCGCCGTCGCCTTGGGCCAGCGCGGTGCGCTGACGCGACCGCGGGCCTGACGCGTGAGCGCGGGTCTCCGGAGGGTCGCGCTCACGCGCGCGGGGCGCAGTCACGCCGGTTGCGCAGCGGGCACGCCGGTTGTGCAGCGGCCACGCCGGGTACACCGCACTCGCGTCAGCGCACCGCGCTGGCAGCCTCCCGGGGTAGGGCACTTGACCCTCACGCGGCGTGAGGCTTTAGCGTCGTCACCATGACGATCACGATCCTCGACACCGCCAGCGGCATTCGTTCCGTCCTCGACGCGCCGGAAGCCGAACGACCCGCGCGACTCCGCGCCATGCTCGAGCCCGTCGCCGACATGTACCGGTACTTCCCGGGCGAAGTCGACCTGCTCGCCATGCACACGATGGGCTCGGGTTTCCCGATCGATCGGAGCCTGGATCGGGTCGTCGACGCCCTCGACCGACTCGTCGCGGCGGACGCGTGGGGACAGATCTCGCGGGCACTCGACGCGGCGGTCGCCACCCAGCTCGACGCGGTCCCGGGCCTTGTCGTCCCCGACATCACCGTCCTGCTCGTCCTCGGCGACCCCGACGACACCTACTTCATGGAGTCGATCCGCGGATTCATCGGCAACGGCAGCGCGACCGGGTTCATCTCCCTCATCCTCTGGCCGACGGAGGAGAACCTCGCGCGCCTCGAGGCGGCCGCCGTCCACGAGCTCAACCACAACCTGCGATACGCGCCGGGCGGGGTGGTGTGGGATCCGGCGACCGTCGTGGTCGGTGAGCAGGTGGTGTCGGAGGGGCTCGCGGACGCGTTCGCCCGGCAGTTGCACGGGCCGTCCGGCTACACGCCGATCGGTGTCGCGCACCTCGACGACGACGCGGTGTTCGACCGGGTCGTCGAGGGTCTCGACGTCGGCGGGATGCAGCACTTCGTCTCGTGGGTGCACGGCGACGAGGCCGCGCTGCGATACGGGGGCGAGCCGGTCGGTCTGCCGATGGGTGCCGGGTATGCAGCGGGCAACCGCCTCGTCGACGCCTACCTGTCGGCGACGGGGACGACCGCCGCGGAGGCGCTGCACGTTCCGAGCGCGACGATCATCGAGGTGGCACTCCGCGAGCTGGGCTGAGGCGGATCGCTCTCACTCCCAGACGGCGGTCTCGGGGTCCACGTCGTGGCTGCGCGCATTCGCGTCGATGACCGGTGAGAGCCACGCGGCGAGACCTGGTTCGATCCGGTCGTAGGTGTCGGCCATGCCGGGCTCGGTGAGGGCGAGGCGACCGGTGATCACGTGCATGGACGGCGTGCAGTGGAAGTACTCGCTGAGGGACGCGCGATGCCGTTCGGCGAGGGTGTTCGCCGTCGCGCTTCCGGCGACGACACCGGCGCGCTTGGCCTCGGCGAGTTCGTCGACCAAATCGCGCATGGGACCGACCAGCGCGCGCCAGTCGTCCGGCGTGCGGGTCGCGGACCGCTCGGCGTACTCGGCCCACTGCGCGGAGTCGCCCCAGCGGGCGCGGGCGGTCTCGGCCATCGTGGGGTTCCAGTCGTCGCCGAACACCGCTTCGCGTTCGTCCTCGGGGACGAGCACACCGACCTCGTCGGCTTCGAGCAGGCGGTCGACGGACTGGGCGACGGCTTCGAGTCGTTTGATGGTGTCGCCGAGTTCGCGGCGGCGCTCAATGAGCTCCGCCCGTCGTTCGGCGGCAGGCGCGGTGAGCAGGGTGGGGATGCGAGCAAGTGGGACGCCGAGGTCGCGCAGGAGGACGACCCGGCGGAGGCGGGCGATGTCGACGAGCAGGTACGAGCGGTAGCCGCTGTTCGTCCTCCCCGGGGGTGTCGCGACCCCGAGTTCATCCCAGTGGTGCAGCGTCCGCACGCTGACGCCGATCTCGGCCGCCGCCCGACCGACGGTCACACCACCCTCGGTCCTCCCGTGCTCGTCCATCCACCCAGCATTGCACCCGGGCCCGACCTGCGTCCTCTGCCCCTCTGCCAGCGCGGTGCGCTGACGCGAATGCGTCCGACTCGGCGTGGGCGCGGCCCACACCCGCGAGCGCGCCCCTCCGGAGACCCGCGCCCGCGCGCCAGACCCGCGCTCACTCCCAGCGCACCGCGCTGACACCGGAACCGAACTCGCCAGCGCGGTGCGCTGACGTGAGTGCGCGCTCTTCGGCGCGAGCGCGCACCTCTCGGCGGGGGCGCACCCCACACACGTGAGCGCACCCCTCCGGAGACCCGCGTCCACGCGCCAGACCCGCGCTCACGTCAGCGCACCGCGCTGGCAACACCACCACACACCGGGCCGGCCCGACCGGTGACGCGAACGGCCCCGGGAGCGGTGTGCTCCCGGGGCCGTCGGACCTTCAGTCGGTCAGGCAGCCCGACGACACGCACGCATCGCGACGAGGACTCCACCGAGGAGGACCAGCAGGACCCCCGCACCGATCGTGCCGAACGGCAGCTCGGTCCCGGTGGTCGCGAGCGTCCCACCCGACGCCGAACCGTCGACGGTCGTCCCGTCGGCCGCGACGATCCGGACCTCGGTCCAGCCGATGAGTGAGCCGTCCGCCGCGTAGACCGCGACCCGGTGGTCGCCCAGCGTCGCGTCGGCCGGGATCGCGGCTGACAGGTCAGCAGCGGCGTTCGTCGTGCCGGTGGCGATTCGCGCCGGCGTCGAGTACAGCCACACCTCGACGGTCGTCGCGGCGAAGCGGTCTTCGAGGCCGACCGTCACGGTCTCGCCCCGCCGCACGGTGTCCGCCAGCGTGATCGCACCACGGTTGGCCTCGGTGAGGCTCGTCCCGGGAAGCGGTGTGACCCCACCGGTCGGGGGCGTCACGGGCGGCGTGGTCGTTCCGGGCAGCGACCCGAGACGCAGGGCCTCCGAGGCGTACCCGTCGGCGAACCAGTACACGGGACGCTTGCCGCCGACCGAGAGGGATGCCGGTGCGGTCGCGAAGCCCTCGTTGTTGAGGTTGGGCAGTCCCGCCGGACGCTCGACCTGAGCGACCCCGGGCTGCTCGGTCCCGTTCAGCGTGATTTGCGCACCGGTGCCCGCGCAGCCGTCGTCGCACACGGCCCACAGCACGCCGAGCGTCGTGTCGTAGTCGAGCGCCATGACCGCCGGGAGGCCCGGGTCGATTGTCGAGATCAGCGTGGCCGAGCCGTCGGCGTTCAGTGCGAACGCGTACACGTCGCCGGTGTCCTCGACGCCGACGAAGAACAGTCCGTCACCGTGGCCCGCGTAGTTCGCCGGGTCGTAGGGCGCCTTCGTGTTGTCGTCGAAGAGCTTGCCGGCGAGGTCGCCGTCGGCCACCCACTCGACGGCCTCGACACCGAGGTTCGCACCGACCGTCGGCAGCAGGGCCGTGAGGTCCCACTCCTCGGAGGCGACGACATCGGGGCCGGGCGCGTTCGGGTCGACCTTGAGCACGGCGTTGAGCGTCGTGCCCTTCACGCTGTTGTCGCGCTCGACACCGACGTAGACGGAACCAGCGCCGTCGACGGTGATGCCCTCGGTGTCGGGGCCGGCTGCGGAGGGGTTCGACGCGTCCTTCTGGAAGCGGGCGCGCTTGCCGTTTTCCCAACCGTCGACGAACGAGACCGAACCGTCGGCGGCGATCGCGAGCTTCCAGAACGAGCCGGTGCCGTTGTCGACCGCCCAGAGGAACGCGCCGTCGGCGGTGACCTGGGTGTCGAGGCCGGAGCTGTCCTCGAGGAACATCGGCTTGGTGTCGAGCACCGTCACGTCAGGCGAACCAGGCCACGGACCGATCGGGATCTCCCCGGCGCAGACGTTGGCCGTGCCCTTGGTGGCCTCGGCCGTCGCTGCGAAGGCGCCGGTCGCGTCGGGGCAGCGACCCCAGGTGTTCGCCGGGTGGCCCTCGCCCCAGGTGGTCGAGTCGAGCAGTGCGTCGCCCTCGAACAGACGGACCGTGTCGCCGCCGCCGAGACCGAAGCCGAGGGCTGCGCGCTCGATGACGAGGTAGCCGCCGGCCGCGATGCTTGTGCCGGTGGGGATGGCGTAGGCGTGGGTGTCGTCGTCGTCCTTCACGACGATGCCGGAGACGTCGAGGGCGGCGGTCGTCGGGTTGACGAGCTCGATCCAGTCGTCGGGAGATCCGCCGTCGGACTCGACCTCGTTGATGCGCACCGGGTTGCCGCAGGCGTTGCGCAGGCCCTTGGTGGAGACGGCGGTGTCGACGAACTCGCCCGTGCCGTCGGGGCAGCGCGCGAAGACGCCGTCCGCGTGGGCCGCATAGGTGTACTCGGCTACCGTCGCGCCGGTGGCGTTCCGCACGGTGGTGGTGTCGCCGTTGCCGAGCCCGAACGCGAAGTTCACATTCTGGTCGAAGACGAAGTAGGCGCCGGGCTCGAGGATCGTGCCCGCGGGCAGCGGGGTCGTGTCAGCGGCGTGGCCCACCGGGTCGTTGTCCATGAGCGTCCAGCCGGAGATGTCCAGCGCGGTCGCCTCGAGGTTGACGATCTCGACCCAGTCGGTCGCGTTGTTGTTCGACTCGACCTCGTTGATCGCGACGTTCGGGAGGACGCAGTCGTTCGCGGCACCCTTGGTGATGCGTGCGAGCGTGAAGTCGCCTTCACCGTCGGGGCAGCGGGCGAGCGTCGCGGCGATGAAGTCACCGTCGATGGCCGAGTGGCCGCTCCACGTTCCCGAGCGGTCGATGAGCGTGCCGGTCGCGTCGAACAGGCGGATCTCGTCGGCGCTGCCGATGCCGATCGGGTCGCGGAACGCGCCCTGCGTCTCGGTGCCGCCGACCAGGCCGATCGTCGCTTCGTCGACCACGAGGAACTCGCCGGGGGCGATCGTCGTGCCGGGCAGGAACTGCCAGCGGTGGTCGTCGGAGTTGTCGCGGATCTCGTAGCGCGAGATGTCGAGGGCCGTCGTGCCGGGGTTGAAGAACTCGACCCAGTCGGACGGCTGGGAGTCGATCTCGTTGATGCGGATCTCGCCGTCGGTCTCCGGGACCTCGGGTGCGGTGAAGACGTTCGCGGCGCCCTTCGTCGACTCAGTGGTCTCGGCCCAGCCGGCGCGGTCGGCGGCGACGCCGTAGGTGACCGGCGCGTGTGCGGTCCACGAGTACTCGTCGGCGATCGCGGCGGTCGGGTCGAACAGGCGGACCGAGTCCTCCTTGCCGAGGCCGAACCCGAGCTGGTCCTCGTCGACGACGAGGAACGCGCCGGGCTCGACGACGGTGCCGGCCGGGAACGCGTAGTTGCTGTCGTCCTTGTTGTCCTTCACGACCCAGCCGTCGAGCGTGACCGCGGTCGACGCGGTGTTGGTGAACTCGATCCAGTCGCCGGGGACGCCCCCGGAGGACTCGACCTCGTTGATCTGGAGCCCCGGCGCTGGGGCGGCGATGGCGGCGGCGGGCGTCGCGATGAGGGCGGTTGCACCGATGGCGCACGCGGCGGTCATCGTCAACACACGGGTGAGGCGGGGCATGGGTCTCCAGGGCACGAAGGGACGGGGATCGTGTCCCATCCCATCGGCGTGGGGTGGCCGGGTGGAGGAGCGGCGGTGACCGGGAGGTGAACGGCGGGTGGCTTCCCAGGCGGGACGTGCCACGATCCAGCAGATCGGACGCAGCGACCAGGACTACGCTCACCCCATGACCGACGACGCGACCACCGACTCCGCTCCGCGCGCAGACCTCACCGGCTGGGTGCGGACCCCGTTCACCGGCGGCGGCGTCACGCACGACCGCTTCGAGAAGGGGTCCGGGCCGGGCGTCGTCCTCATCCCCGAGCTGCCCGGACTCACGCCCGAGGTCCTCGGGTTGGCGGAGCATCTCGTCGCTGAGGGGTTCACCGTCTCGATCCCCTCGCCGTTCGGGACGCCCGGACACGAGGGGACCCTCGGCTACACGCTCGCGAGCGTCAGCAAGGTCTGCGTCTCCGCCGAGTTCAAGGCGTTCGCGACCGGCGCCCACCGACCCGTCGCCGACCACGTCCGGGCACTGGCCGCCGACCTCGCGGCCCGAACGCCGGGCCCTGGCGTCGGCGTCATCGGCATGTGCTTCACCGGCGGATTCGCGCTCGCTGCTGCCGTCGACGACCACGTCCTCGCTTCCGTCATGAGCCAGCCGTCGACGCCGTTCCCCGTCAGCCGGGCCCGCCGCATCGACCCCGGGATGTCCGCCGCCGAGTTCGACGCCGTCGCAGCCCGTGCCGCTCAGGGCTCGGTCTGCGCACTCGGCCTCCGCTTCAGCGAGGATCGAGCTGTCCCACGGGAGCGCTTCGCCACCATCGCGGCCAAGCTCGGCGACGCGTTCGAGGTCATCGAACTCGACTCCTCCCCCGGCAACGTCGCCGGGTTCTCGAAGACCGCGCACTCGGTCCTCACGGGCGAGGTCCGCGAGCGCGACGGCCACCCGGCGTTCGAAGCACGCGAGCGCGTGGTCGCCTTCCTCCGCGAACGACTCGCGACACCGACCACGTCGGCCTGATCTTCCCAGCCGCCCGCCACGCTGCGATCATCGACTCCATGACCTCGACACGACACGACCGCGCGACACCGAACCTGCCGTCACGCAGCTTCGACGCGACGGAGACGTTCTACTCGGCGTTCGGCTTTGAGCGCACGTTCCGAGACGAGGGCTGGTTGATCCTCGTCCGCGGTGGTCTGCAGCTCGAGTTCTTCCCGGCGCCCGACCTGGACCCCGCGTCGAGCAGCTTCATGTGCTGCCTGCGTGTGGCCGACGTCGACGAGCTCTACGACGCCATCCGACGTTCAGGAGTCGCCGAGGCGACCGTCGGTGCGCCTCGCCTGCACCCGGTCCGGATGCAGGACTGGGGACTCCGAGCTGGATTCCTCATCGACCCCGACGGCACGCAACTCACCCTCATCGAGCAACGCGACTGATCCGCGACGGCGCGGCATCCGCGGGTCGCTGCTCGGGACCGCCTAGAAGAAGGTGATCCCGTGCGGCGCGCGCGGCGTCTGGAGCATCGATCGCAGCAGGAGCGGCGCAGCAGGGTCGGCCGCCTGCAGCACACCGGCTGCGGCGAGCGACACCGGGGAGACCGCGCCGAGCAGGAGCGAACCGAGGTCGGCGACGTCGAGCGCGAGGTCGGCGCCGGCAGCGTCGGTCTCGTCGCTCAGCTTCGTGGCCGTGCCGCGACCACCGGTCACCTCGAGGCGGAAGGTGCCCGCCGCGTAGCCGAGCGCGTCGGTCACGGCGATCGTCAACGAGCCGTCGACCGCGAACGGACGTGACGCGAGGACGGCCGGGAGGTCGAGGACGCGCAGCCACACGTGGTCCTCTTCGTGCTCGATGTCGTACGCCCGGTTGTCGCCGAGCGCCGAGACGATCGGGTCGTCGAGCCTGGCGCGGTTGTACTTCACGACGTCGTTGAGGTCGATGGAGAGCAGGAACTCCCACAGCGACAGGTAGGCCGCGTCGGTCGCGTAGACGAGGTCGATGATCTCGATGCCGGTCTGTCCGCCGGGCTGCTCGACCATGCGCCACGTGACGTAGCCGTCGACCTCCTCGCCGTCGGCGGGACGGTGCACGGCGGCGCGGGTGTCCTTCGCCGGTTCGCCGTCGCGACCCAGCGTGCCGAGGACCAGCGGCCACGACCCGGTGTTGCGGACCATGGACCCGATCGAGCGCTCGTCGAAGCGGTCGAACACCTGACGTGCGACGCCGTCGACCAGGTACTCGGGGGTGACGACGGACACGATGCCGCTCGTCGGCGCGAGGAACGGCAGGGCCTTCGCGCGCTTCACGACGACGTTGCGCTCACGGATCGCCGAGCCGAATCCGAACCGACGGTAGATCGTGCCCTCGCTGGCGGTGAGGGCCGCGATCGCATAGCCGTCGGCGACGCCGCGCTCCAGAGCCTGCGTCATCATGCGGCGCAGGATCCCGCGGCGTCGTTCGGTCGGGCGGACCGTGACGTCGGAGATCGCCTGCGTGTTGATGCTGGTGCCGTCGCCCCAGCTGAGCGCCTTCGGGAACCAGGAGAAGGTGCCGGCGGGCCATGTCTCGTCGACCGAACCGGGCTGCGGCTTGCGGACATAGGCGCCGAGCAGCACTGCTTCGTCGGCGATGAGTTCGTTCACCTTGCGCTTGCGCGCCTCCGGCTTCGGGGTGGACTCATGGAAGCCGAATCCGATGGCGTCGAGGGCCGCGAGGCTCTCGGGCGTCGGTTCGCCGTCGGCCCCGTTCGCGAACGGGAACTCACGGAGCTCGTACCGGGTGTCGAAATCTTTGCTGTTGGCCACGACTCCAGCCTAACGACCCGGCCTGACACGCCCCCGGGAAACATAATGGGCTCTGCCAAAGTACCGGCGCTGCCTCGCTTCATTCGCTCCAGCCGCAGCAGCAAGAAGCCTGAGCGACCGACCAGCATAGTTCGACGTAAGAGCGTCAGGAGCCATGCGGAACCGACCTCATAAGACTGCTGTATCGAAACAGTTCGTCTGCTGCGCAGACCAAGGACTCTTGAACGGGCAATCAAGGCCGCCCGTGTCTACCTAAGAACACCCGAGATGCTCACGCTGAACTTGGCTGGGGCGCCTCCGCCCGGTACCAATGCACTTCAACTCAGAAGGAAAGCAAGTGGGCCACATGTACGATCCACAGAACATGCGGCCTGCCGAAATGGCCATGCCGGTTCAGTGCCAGCCCGCGCTTTGGACGACGCGCAAGTTGGAACCTGCTGCGATGAGTACCGTGCCATGAACGACGACAGCAAACAACCGCCTAGGGCGAAAAGTCAACAATGGACTCGTCTCGGCTTCCAAGCGCGGTGAAACCGCCGTCACAGAACAGCTCGCTCCCTGCAAGGGCCCCGAGCAAGACTGGCTTCCAGTGGTTCAACCCGTACTCACGGACGACACCCCGCGCCTCCGACCTCAGGTACTGGGCCACCGCTTCACCACCACCGTTGTCGAAATACTCGTAAAATGGAGTGAGCTTCTCGACCATGAGCTCGGTTGCGAGCTCGCCGTAGAGTTCAGCCAAGGCCAACGCCTCGAAATGGCTCGTGAGTGTAGCGAACGTCGAGTCACTCATTGCACTCGTAGATACCACGTGAAAGTCGGCTGCGACGGTCGCACCTAAGGTTATTGTAGCCCGCAGAAATTGCTCCGTCGACGGCAACTGATCTCGGTATGCGTGGAGGAACGATGGGCCACCATCGGCACGACGATACTTATCTAATTTGACGTGGTTGCAACGAGCGCAGACCGGAACCAGGTTTAGGGTCAAGACGGAAAATTCCGGAAACGCCGCTCGTGGCAAGTGGTGATCGAGTTGTCCCGCGGGCGCATGCCAACAAAGACAACATCTCTTACTGCGCCGCAATAGTGACGCGGCAACATCCTTCTCCGACCCGCTTCGAAGCGTAGCGTAGTTCGACTTGAGGGCCTGTCCGTCCAGCTCCTTTGGTGCAGCAATAATAGAAGCCAGGCCGCTCGCAGAAGGCGATCCGGCGTATGCTGCGTACGCTTCACCTACTTGCTTTCGAAGCGCCTTGAGGCGACCAAGACGGCTTGCACTCGCGTGAGAACAAACTTTGTCATAGATGTCAATTTCACTGACCGCATCGAAATACTGGAGAATCGCGCGCATACCTACGTCAGATTCCTTTTTACCCGCAGCACGAGAGCCCTCGCCTGATCACTCATACCCAGCGGAAACAATCTCTCAATCTCATCAAGACTCAAACGTCGCGCTATATCCGCAAGAATGCCCTGATAATCCGTTGCCGCACTATCGAGCGAGAATACGTGGCGAGTAATCGACCCCACGTTCGCTCCGAATGTTTCTAGTTCAGGCGCTCCAATGTCGGAGAGGTCTCCGAACCGCGTGAGAACACGCACGGATGATGCGGGCACCTCTTGGAGGACGACTGGTGAATGAGTGGCGATGATAACGAAAGAGTCATATGCATCGAGAAGACGCTGGAGCACTCGAAGCATAGCCGCCAGCAGAGGCGGATGAAGATGGGTTTCCGGCTCATCCAGAAGCACGATCGAACGCGGCTTTAGATGCGCGGCAAGTTGAACCACGATATTGAGCACTATCTTATGTCCCGTACTCAGTTTCTGAATCTCGAGCCTGGGGTCTGCACCCAATTGCAACCATTCGGATGGAATTATCCCGATACGGCCAAAAGATGGCTCCTTTTCGAGCAACCGCAGACACTCCTCGAGGATTCGTTCCTGGCCCACCGTCCGATGCCGAGCAATCTCAAATGCATTTAGTAATTCTTGGTCGAGTTCATCAAGGCTCTTGAGTTCGTTACGCGAATCTGAACTTGCTCCCTGAGAGGACAGATCCACCCGACGAAGGCCGCAATAGACGTAGCCGAATACTTCGGTCCGAGCCGATTCCTCGGCGAAATAGTCATCAGACTGTCCCTGGGTCTTGTCTTGCGGGAGTTCGAAGTTATCGAAGGCGCTATACGAGATGGCGATCACCGCACTGAAGGTGGAATCTTCGCCTATGAGCGCACCTACACTGCCATGCACACCGCCTCGCTCACTCGCAGCACGGGCAATATCAGCCAAGAGATGCGTCTTACCTACACCGTTATATCCGATCACCACGTTGCTGCGCCCGGGCAGATCTGTCGTGTCATTGAATGAAAATTCAACGGTTGAGCCAGAGGGTGAACTGCCTACGTACTCGAAGGTCGCCACCCCGACGTTCCGTTTGACTCCCTGCGTCAGCTCTTTACCGACCTCAAGAGCGTGCAACGCCTGACCGAATCGAGTGAGTGACGTCGTCCACCCATCCATGTTCATGAACCCGCGTCGGATGTCCTGGTCGAATGCGGCGTCTCGAATGCTTCGCAAGTAGCTCTCCCGAACTGAAACAGGAAGCTTCGACAGTAGCTCATAGTATTCGGTGTCCTGCCCCAGCGAGCAGTAGTCAATGCCAAGGTTGCTGAACTTTCTCCCCGGCATCTCAGTAGCCCCACTGAGCTGACCCTCTCTGAGGATCTTCACGCCGCCCAGTTCGATCATTGCTCCATCCGCCAGATAGAGTTCCGCTTGGAAGAGGGTCTTGAACCCAAAGTCATCCCAGTTGCTGTCACGCAGCACTACCAACGGCCGCGGCTCCGCGGTCGGCTTTTCCCACGGGCCCCAAATTTCGAACCGCATCCGCAAACCCCCGCCCTCGATACGCTGTCTAAGACACTATCTCCTGTTTGGGACCCGAGTGGCGATCGCGCCACGCGCTCAGATACCGCCAGAGGTGGTCGCATTCCATGTCGAGAGGAATTGCGGCCAAACGCTGCTCAGAGTTGGCGGCAGCTATGGCTTGAAACTGAGTGGAAGGATCGGTTGCTGGTAACTGAGCTGAATGCCTACGGCAGGGTGATCGACACCTCGACCGTGTACTCGTCGGCGGTTTGACCGAGCACCCGCTGCCGCAGCTCGGTGGTCGGCATCGTGATGCCACGCTCCGCGATTGCGTCGAACAGGGCGACCACCGCGGGGTGGGTCGATCCCTCCGGGAGCTCGACGCCCGGTTCGGATCGCCAGACCGCAGCGAGCTCGGTCCGCTCGGGCAGCGCGTCGACCGTGGTCTCGTCACCACCCCACGTCGGTTCGAGCTGCGACGAGGTCGGCCAGCAGCAGACGACCTCGACCGCCCCTTGCTCGCCCGGACGGAGCGCGGTCCAGAATGTGCCCGTCGGACCGCCCCCGGCCTCCTGCAGGGCGACGTAGAGCTGCGAGAATTGCTCGTTCGCGTCGTCGTCCGTCACGGCGTCCTCGTCGCCGCGCGGCACGGTCAGCACCCGGCCGACATAGGGCTGGGGCGGCAGCTCGCGTTCGACGATCTCGACCGGTGCCGCGAGCGACGCGACGACCGAGCGGGCCTGCGCGAACGCGTGGTCCTCCTGCTCCCGCTGCTCCAGGACCAGGCGATGGTGCACGTCGAGAGCGGTCGACGGGTCGGCGCCGGCGACGGAGACACCCACCGCGGCGAGGGGAACACCGGCATCGCGGAGGGCCTTCACGATCACGCCCGCGCGCACCTGCTCCTCGCCGTAGCGACGGTAGCCGGAGTCGGGATCGACGTCGGCCGGAACCAGGACGCCCTTCTCGTCGTAGTGGCGGAGCGCCTTCACGCTCAACCCGGTCATGCCTGCGAACTCTCCGATGTGCAACATGCTTCAAGCATCACGCCTCCCCCTACGGGAGAGTCAAACCGGCGACAATGGCGTCCAAACTGCACCCCGACGGTTCCTTAGTGAAGGATAAGCGCATAAACTTCACTAACGGCTCTCGTAACTGCAACTTCGGCCGGGAAACAGGAGGGGACGATGACAACCGCTGTCACGTATGAACAGCGGCCCTGGCGGTCGCGTATCGCTCCCGACGCGTTGCCGAAGCGCGAGCGGCTGCTCCTCGCACAGCCATACGACGCCGCCGTCCCGCCGCCGATCGCGGACCTCGACATCCGCTTGTCGGATGATCTTGTGGAGCTGCTGGGCGAAGCGCAGGAACGGATCATCCGTTTCGACAGCGAGGTCGGTCACGTCACCGCGCCCTTCTCGTCGATCCTGCTGCGGAGCGAATCGGCGTCGAGCTCGCAGATCGAGAACCTGACGAGCAGCGCGAAGGCGATCGCCGAGGCCGAGTTGGACGAGCGTGACACCGGGAACGCGCCGCTCATCGTCGCCAATGTCCGAGCTCTCGAGGCGGCACTCGCAGCATCGGACGAGCTCTCCAACACGACGATCATCGCCATGCAGGAGCAGCTCCTCGGCACATCGGCACCGGAGATCACCGGCCGATATCGCGACGAGCAGGTCTGGATCGGGGGCGGCAATTTCGGTCCGCATGAAGCAGACTTCGTTCCGCCGCACCATGACCGTGTCGCAGCGGCGATGGACGACTTCATCGCCTACTCCCTCCGACCGGCACCCCTCCCGCTCGCTGCGATCGCCGTCGCTCACGCGCAATTCGAGACCATCCACCCGTTCCCTGACGGCAACGGGCGCACCGGTCGAGCGCTGCTGCAGGCCGCCCTCCGGCGGGTCGGACTGACCAGCGGGGTCACTGTGCCCATCTCAGCCGGCATCCTGCAGCAGCGTGATGACTACTTCGCTGCACTCACCAGCTATCGGCAGGGCGACGTCGAGCCGATCGTCCGCGTCTTCGCCGACGGTGCGTTCCTCGCGATCGCCAACGGACGGACGTTGGTGGAGGAGATCGAGACCATCCGGGCCGCATGGCAGCAGGCCTTGCGCGACATCCGCGCCGATGCGGCCGCGCATCGCATCACGGCACTGGCACTGGAACATCCGGTGATGAACAGTCGGCTCGTGCGCGAACATCTCGACGCCTCAGATCGCACGGTCTTCAACGCGCTCGACACCCTCGTCGACCGTGGCATCCTCACAGTAGGCTCGTCGCGACAGCGGAACCGTCTCTGGACTGCGCCTCCCGTTCTGGCAGCGCTCGACGGGTTCGCTGCGCGCAGCATGCGGCGCGGTTGATGGCGCTCCCCCACGACACGGAGCACCTCCGGTTCCGGCGCATGACACCGGCGGACCTCGACGAGATGGCGAACCTCCTCGGCGACCCTGCGGTCATGCAGTTCTACCCGGCGCCGAAGACCCGCGAGCAGGCCGCGGCGTGGATCGCCTGGAACGAGGACAATTACGCAAAGTACGGCTTCGGACTGTGGGTCATCGAGACCCACGACGGCGACTTCGTCGGCGACTGCGGCCTGACCTGGCAGCGGGTCAACGGCGATCTGAAGCTCGAGGTCGGGTACCACGTGGGCCTCACCTGGCAGGGTCGAGGATTCGCGACCGAGGCCGCCGCCGCCAGTCGGGATTTCGCCCAGGAGCACACAGACTCGTTCGATCTCGTCGCGATCGTCCACCCCGACAACCGGGCGTCATCGCGCGTGGCCGAGAAGATCGGCATGCGGCGCGTGGACGACGACCTCGGGGCAGACGGGTCGGTGCGGCACGTGCTGAGCATGCGACTTCGATCGACGGCCGGCCTCAGCGACGCAGATCACCTCGCTGAGTAGTCGCCGCACCTACCCCCGCGCTGCTACAAACGCCGCGACGCAGTCCTCGATGTCCTGCTCGCTGTGCGCGGCACTGATCTGCACGCGGATGCGAGCCTCGCCGCGGGGCACCACGGGGAAGCTGAACGGGATCACGTAGATGCCCTGCTCGAGCATCCGCGCCGCGACCTGCACCGCCTGCTGTTCGTCGTCGAACATCACCGGGATGATCGGGTGCGAGCCTTCGAGCAGCCGGAAGCCCTCTTCCGTCATGCGGGCTCGGAACAGGTCCGCCTTGCGGAAGAGTCCCTCGCGCAGCTCGTCACCCTCCGCCGCGAGCTCCACGGCCCGACGCGCTCCGGCGACCAGCGACGGCGCCAGGCTGTTCGAGAAGAGGTACGGCCGGCCCGACTGCCGCAGCACGTCCACGATCTCCTGCTTCGCGCTCACATACCCGCCCGACGCACCGCCGAGCGCCTTGCCGAGGGTGCCGGTGAGGATGTCGACCCGGTCCTGCACGCCGAACAACTCCGGCGTTCCGCGACCACCCGGGCCGACGAAGCCGACGGCGTGCGAGTCGTCGACGAGGACGAGCGCGCCGTAGCGGTCGGCGAGGTCGCAGATCTCATCCAAGGGCGCGTAGAAGCCGTCCATCGAGAACACGCCGTCGGTGACGATCACGGTGCGACGAGCGTCGGCAGCGTTCATGAGCTGCTGCTCGAGGTCGGCCATGTTGCGGTTGCGGTAGCGCAGGCGTCGGGCCTTGCTCAGACGGATGCCGTCGATGAGCGACGCGTGGTTGAGCGCATCGGAGATGATCGCGTCGTGCTCACCGAACAGCGCCCCGAAGACCGCTCCGTTCGCGTCGAAGCAGGAGGAGAACAGGATGGTGTCCTCCGTGCCGAGGAAGGCGCTCAACTCCTGCTCGAGGTCGCGGTGGATCTGCTGGGTGCCGCAGATGAAGCGGACACTCGCGAGCCCGTAGCCCCACTCGTCGAGCGCCAGCTTGGCGGCGTCGACGATCGAGGGCTCGTTGGCGAGGCCGAGGTAGTTGTTGGCGCAGAAGTTCCGCACCTCGCGGCCGTCGATCGTCACGCGGCTGCCCTGGCGGGAGGTGATCGCGAACTCGCGCTTGGTGAGGTCGTCGGCCTCGATGCGGTCGAGCTGGTCGCGCAGTTGGGTCTTGATGGTGCCGTACATGTCGTCTCCTCGGGGTCGAGTGGGCGGTTGAGCTGAGTGTGGCGGTCGCTCAGGCGGCGGTCGCGGTGTGGGCGGCGACCGGTGCCTGTTCGTCGATGACGCCGGTGATGACGACGTCGCGGGTGTCGGTCCAGTCGATGAGCACCTTGCCCGCCGCTCCCCCGCGTGCGGTGTCGAACGCGTCCTGCCAGGAGGCCAGCGGGAAGCGTGCGGTGACGAGCGACTCGAGGGCGTTGCGGAGCTCGGGGCTGTGGTCGACCATGGCGCTCGCGTGGTGCCAGGTGTCGAACATCTCGCGGCCGTAGATGCCCTTGATGGTGATCATGCGGGTGATGACCTTGGTCCAGTCGATCTCGATGTTCGTCGAGGGCAGACCGAGGAGCGCGACCTTGCCGCCGGTGTTGAGGTTCTCGATGAGCTCGCTCGCGGCGGCGGCCTGTCCCGACATCTCGAGGCCGATGTCGAAACCCTCCAGCATGCCGAGCTCGGCCTGGGCGTCGGCGACCCGCTCCTTCGAGACGTCGACCACGCGGTCCGCCCCGACGGCGAGGGCCTTCTCGAGGCGGTCGCCGACGACGTCGGTCGCGACGATGTTGCGCGCCCCGGCGACCCGGCAGACGGCGATGGCCATGAGGCCGATGGGGCCGCAGCCGGTGATGAGGACGTCTTCGCCGAGGATCGGGAAGCTGAGCGCGGTGTGGACGGCGTTGCCGAGGGGGTCGAAGAGGGCGCCGAGGTCGGGCGTGACCTGGTCGCCGTGGACCCAGACGTTGGTGGCCGGCAGGACGACGTACTCGGCGAAGGCGCCGTCGAGGTTGACGCCGAGGCCGCGCGTGTGGCGGCAGAGGTGGCGGCGGCCGGAGCGGCAGTTGCGGCACGTGCCGCAGACGAGGTGCCCCTCACCGGAGACCGCCGCGCCGACGGGGATCCCCTCGACGCGGCTGCCGACCTCGACGACCTCGCCGGAGAACTCATGGCCTGGGACGAGCGGGGCGTCGACCGCGCCGGCCGCCCACGGGTCCCACGACTCGATGTGGAGGTCGGTGCCGCAGATACCGGTGCGGTGGACGCGGATGAGGACGTCGTCGGAACCCATGGCCGGCATCGCGCGCTCGACGAGTTCGAAACCGGCGGTGTCGGGTCGTTTCCAGAGGGCGAGCAACGGCGTTCCTTCCTGCGGGAGCGGCGGCGGCCGGTGGGGCCGGCTGTCGCGGACGGGCGTCGTTGCGCTGTCCTGGTGACCAACGTAGTCAGATCGATCCGTCATGAATATTGAGGGTTTCCACGTGACCAGTTAGCTTGAGCTGATGAATCTCTCTCAGATGCGGATCATGCGTGAACTGGCCGAGCGTGGCACTATCGCGGCGGTCGCGCGGCACCTGCACGTCACAGCGCCGGCGATCTCGCAGCAGCTGGCCGCCCTGCACCGCGAGCTCGGTGTCGCGCTGACGTATCGGGTGGGGCGCGAGATCCGGCTGACCGAGGCGGGCATGGCGCTGGCCGAGATGGCCGGGACGGTGCACACGCTGATCGACCGTGCAGCCGAGACGGTGCGCGAGTACGGCGACGACACTGGGGCACGGGTGCGGGTGGCGGCGTTCCAGAGTGCCGGGCAGGCGTTGCTGCCGGGGTTGCTGGTGGACGCTGATGGCGGACCGTCGCTGGTGTTCGGGGAGCACGATGTCGCGCAGCCGGAGTTCGCCGAGCTCGTCGACCAGTACGACCTCGTCATCGCGCACCGGATGGACCATGACGAGCCGTGGCCGTCGGAGCAGCTGTCGGTGACGACGCTGCTGAGCGAGCCGTTCGACGTGGCGATGTCGGTGGATCACCCGCTCGCGCGGCGATCGTCGGTGTCGGCGGCGGAACTCGCTGACGAGTCGTGGATCGCAGCGCACGCTGGCTTCGCGCCGGATGTCGCGCTCGGGGTGGTCGAGGCGACGGCGGGCGTGCGGTTCCACCGGGCGCATCGGGTGAACGACTACCACCTGGCCGCGTCGCTCATCGTGGGCGGGGAGCTGCTGGCGCTGTTCCCGAGGTACACGGCGCCGCGGGCCGACTCGCGACTGGTGTTGGTGCCGCTCCAGGACGTGCGGATCGCGCGCAACATCGACGTGCTCGCGCGGCCGCACGCGCTGGCTCGAGTGGCAGTGGCGGGGACGCTGGAGCGACTGCAGGAGGGTGCTGATGCGCTGCAGCGGGAGCGTCTGGCGGCGCCGGCCGGGCCCGGGCTGCATCATGTCGAGGTGTGGCTCGCGGACGTCGAGGCGGAGCGGGCGGGCTGGGCCTGGCTGCTGTCTCGTGTCGGGTTCTCCCAGGAGAGCGAGTGGCCGGGCGGCGAGTCCTGGGAGGCCGGCGACACCTACGTCACGCTGACGGCGTCGCCGAACCTCAGTGCAGAGTCGCACGATCGGCGACGGCCGGGCGTGAACCATCTCGCGTTCCGCGGCGGCACGCGGGAGGCTGTCGACGCGATCATGGGGGTGGGCCCCGAGTATGGCTGGCGGCCGTTGTATCAGGATCGCTATCCGCACGCCGGTGGCGAGCAGCACTACGCGGGCTGGCTCGAGAACGAGGCGGGCTTCAAGGTCGAGGTGGTCGCTGATCCCGGTCCGTGAGACCAGCTACCCCGCCACTGATCGCGCGCCTCATGACGATGCGGCGCAGGGTCAGCTCTCGAGAGCCCCGCCGCCAGCAGGTCCGCTCGGAGTCGGTGGTCGGTCGCCTTCGTCACCGCTTGCCGAGATAGATCTCACTGGCACAGAGCGCAGCGACCTCTGGAAAGGCGAGGCCCGATTCGGAGGAAGCGAGCTCTGGCACGCACAACATGACCTCCATCGGCTGGATACCGAGCTTGTCGGTGACAGCGAGGACCGAACTCCAGGCTCTGGAGAAGTTGTCGGTCGTGACCGGCGTACCGGTCGCGACCAGCGCCGCGGCAGTCGCCTGCTGCACTCGTTCGTAGGAGTACGAGCCGCCAACCACCTCGCGTGCTTGTTCTATCGGATCATCCGCAGCCTGAAGCGAAGGAGCGTCAGCTGGCGACGACTGCACCGACGATTGGTTGTCCGATTGCACGACTGCTGGAGGACGCGATCCGCCGACGACAACGCTGACGACGACGATCGCACCGATCGCCGCGATGATCGAGCACGCGATCAGAACCTGTCCCGTCGTCGTTCGCGTGGACTTCATCGGCGCGGGTGGGTCTCCCCCGGGATCGATTTCAGGTTGCGCTTCGGACATGCGGAGGTCACTCTCCATCGGGTCAAGTCGGAATGGTCGATGCTGGCCGGAGATACCGGGCTCTTCGATCCACCTTGCGCTACCCTTCCACAACTCGGGCGCGTGACCCATTCTGGGACTGATGACCCCCGCCCCTCCCCGCCAGACTGTGTTTGGCCCGGTTCTCGGGTCCGTCACCTGCCGTCGATGATCCGATGCTGCTGCGGGTCGCGTTGACCCGATGCAAGGACCGTTCCCATGAGCTCGACCACCCCGCCCTCTGCCACGCCCGCCGGCTACGTCCGCGCGTCCGCCGCCGTGCTTCGCGACATCGGTACTCGGACGGTTTGATCATGAGCAGCGACATCGAACTCATCGGCGATGACAATGGCTACGCCGTCATCGGGGATCAATCGGCCGTGGAGCGATTCCTGAACGCGCAGGGCTTGGCATTCAAGGACCTTGGACTGCAGAGGCTGAGTCCGGCTCTCGGCACCGCAGCTGCCACGGTGCAAGCAGGTGCAGAGATCGCTGCGAACTCCGGCCGCTGGGTGAAACTCACGAAGGAATCCGCGCAAGCCCTCAACCAGTTCACTGCGATGAAGGGGTCTGCTGCGCACCTCAGCCGGGCCGTCGTGACCGAGAACGGCAAGATCAAGGGAATTCTGCAGTTCGTCAAAGGCTCGGGCGTTTCGCTCACCAACCCTGCAATGCTCGCCGGTGCCGCTGGAATCATGGCTCAGATCGCGATGCAGCAGGCGATGAACGAGATCACCGACTACCTCGCAGTGATCGATGCCAAGGTCGACGATCTGCTGCGCGGGCAGCGGGACTCCGTCCTCGCCGACATGATCGGTGTCGACCTGATGATCGAGGAGGCAATGACCATCCGGGAACACTCCGGGCGTGTTTCCGAGACCGGCTGGTCGAAGATCCAGAACTCGTCGGGCATCGTTGCTCGAACTCAGGCGTATGCACTGCTGCAACTCGATGCCATTGCGGAGAAGCTGGAGCGGGAGCGCGATGTCGATGACCTCGCTGTCCTGGCGAAGACTGCTGAGACGTCGGTAGGCGAATGGCTAGCCGTACTGGCGCGATGCTTCCAACTGCAGGACGGCATCGCGATCCTCGAGCTCGACCGGGTGCTTGATGCGTCACCGGCGGAGCTCGACTCTCATCGCGTGGGGCTCCAGGCCGCCCGGCAGAACCGATTGAATCGAATCGCGAAGACGACGGAAGCCCTGCTCGCCAGAATCAACGCAGCTGCGGCAATCGCGAATGGCAAGGTCCTGCTGAATCCGTTCTCGGCACGGAAGGTCGTGCGTTCCAGCAACCACGTGTCCTCCGGCATCGTGGAATTTGAAGGCCGGTTGGGAATCGAGAGCGACCACGAGGCGCTGCAGGCGAAGCGTTGGGGCGAGGCGGCTGCGGACGTTCGCGACAGCGCTCTCGAGACCGGCGCCGCCGGTGTCGGTGCAGCGGTCCGCCTCGGGAACGAAGGAGTCGACCGCGCTCGCGTCGCGGCGGGGACGCTGCTGGGCGGCATGTCCGAGCGGATGCTCCGTCGACGCGGTGACGAGAAGAAGTAGCTCTAAGAACGGTGGCCGCTGATTCGACATTGGCGGCCCATGATCCGTGGTCGTGATCGATGCGCAACCAGGCGAGCTAAGAGCCTGAATCAAGCCAGTCGACCGAGATAAGCTCACCAAGAGACCGACTCCTCGCTATGGATCGGCGCTGCGCAACTGGCGGCAAGCGAAAGGCAATGATGCTCACTCAGGTCACGTCCCCACAGAAGATCTTCTTTGCACCACAGCGTCTGGTTGTTCCACTGTTCCAGCGCCCGTATGTCTGGTCGAAAGAGAACCAATGGGAGCCGTTGTGGGACGACATCCTTCGCCTGGTAGAGATGATGGCCGAGGGCGATCAGCAGGCAACTCACTTCTTAGGCGCCGTCGTGCTCCAGAACCAAGAAGCAGTGTCGGGCACCCTTGCGGTATATACCGTCATAGACGGTCAGCAGCGGCTCACCACCCTGCAAATCTTCCTGGACGCCCTTCACGCTCAACTTGAAGAGGCAGGTCTCTCCGCACTCGCCGGACAGGTCCTCGCCCTGGTGGAGAATCCTGAAGCGTTTCGCGCCCAGCCCGAAGATCGTTTTAAGGTCTGGCCGACCAACCGGGATCGGCCGGCGTTCTCGGCTGCAATGTCAGCTGAGACCCCGGTCGACCACGGCAAGCTTCTCAGTGGCCGCCTCGTCGATGCTCACGCCTACTTCTACGAGTCGATCAGGTGCTGGTTCCAGCAAGCCCCTCCTGAGCGAGATTCTCGCGCCGCCCTCCTTGTGCAGGCAGTGACGTCGCGACTGCAGTTGGTATCTATCGAGCTGCAGTCCCATGAGGACGCTCAGGAGATCTTCGAAACGCTGAATGCACGCGGCACGCCTCTGACGGCCGCCGATCTCATCAAGAACTTCATCTTCCAACGCTTCGAAGGCGATGCCATCGCAACCGAGCGGGCGTACCAGGAAAACTGGTCAGAGTTCGAGACGCCGTTCTGGGAAGCCGAGGTCCGAGCCGGGCGCATTCGGTATGCACGAAGCTCCCTGTTCCTCACACAGTGGCTCACCGCCCGAACGTTGAAGGAGATACCGGCTAGGGAGGTATTTTCGCAGTTCAAGCGATACGTAGCCGACACGAAAGCTGACGTGTTGCCGCTACTTCGTTCGATTGGCCTTGCCGCCGCGAAGTACCGAGCTTTCACGGAAGGAGCGGCGGTACCAGACGGCCTGCTCAGCAGAATTGACCGATTCGTCTACCGCCTGGACAAGCTCGACTCCGAAATTGCGAAGCCCCTGCTGATCTGGCTCGCGGAACCTGAGCAAGCGGACATCGACGAGCCAACTCGGCACGAACTTTTGGAGGTGCTCGAGAGCTGGTTCGTGCGACGCGCGCTCGTTCGCGCTCCATCGCAGGGAACCAACCGACTCATGCTTGATCTGCTTGTACAGCTGTCGCGTCGAGAGCCCGGGCAGACCGTTGCAGCGATCGCCGTCGACTTCCTCACCAGCCAGACATCGCCCGTGGGCTACTGGCCTGATGACGCCGAGGTGCGGCGCGAACTCCAGAGCGTTGAGGCATACAAGCGGTTCCGCCGAGGACGTCTGCTCATGGTCCTGGAAGCGATCGAGGACGACCAGCGAGGGTTTACCAGCGGCAATCCGCGATCGGTCTCCCCGATCACCCGCGGAGTAAGCACGATAGAACACGTCATGCCCCAGGAATGGCGCGCGAACTGGAACAACGGACTCGATCTGGCGCAGGAGACTAGTCGAGATCGTCTCATACACACGATCGGTAACCTGACCCTTGTAACAAGCAGCCTGAACTCGCGACTGTCGAACGCAGCTTGGCTGGGCGAGAACGGGAAGCGTGATGCGCTGCGTCGGAGCGATACGCTCCTACTCGGCCGAGACGTGGTCGACTTGCACGCCGAGACCTGGTCCGATGCGCATATCGAGAAGCGATCGGGCAGACTGATTGACACCATTCTCGCGATTTGGCCTGTCCCCGACGGACACACTAGTTCGGCTGAGCTTTCAGTGGCGCGAGCTCAATACAAGGTAGAGGTGGCCGATCTCATTCGAGCGGGTCTCGTCGTTCCGGGGACGGTGCTGTACGCGAAGCCAGTAGCGCATCGTGGGCGCACTGCCATCGTGAACGCCGACGGCTCTCTCCTCCTGGAAGGTGCGAATTACACCACTGTGAGTGGCGCCGCTCGGAAGATACAAGGCGGCGGAACTGTCGCGGGTTGGAACTTCTGGGCGGTAGACCCCGCTCTGTCCCGGACGCTCGCGGACGTCCGCGCGACCTACGCGGGTTCGACTAGCTGAATCACTAGCGACCGCGCTCCATTTAAAGCCTCGAAACTTAAAGCCTCGAAACGATCGTCTCTCCACTCCGCGCCAGGCGTCCCGAGCCCAGCCCGAACTCGAGGGCCTCGCCGAGGCGGGCTCCGATCGCGGCGGTGACGCGCTTGCCGCCGAAGATCGCGAGGGTCTCGCGGCGGAGTTCTTCGGGCGAGAGGCCAGCGGACTCCTCCGCTGCGATCGCCATCGCGTTCGCGATCTCCACCAGAGAGATGTGCTCGATCGCTCGGGCGGCTTCCGCCGAGGACTGACGGGCTCCGCGCCAGGTGAGCGGGTCGATCGACGTCGGCCAGGCGAACGGCTCGTCGGAGCGGCCCAGCAACTCGGCCGGGACCTTGTCGAGGATCGACTTCACTCGGGAACCCACCACCCGGTCGAGACCGAACGCACCCGCGACCAGCTTCGCCAGACGCGTCACGTGGATCGGCCCCTCGGCCTCCACCGCCGCACGGATCGCACCCTGCACCGCGACGACCGACTGCCGCCCGGGCAACCGGTCGAGTACTTCGATCCCACCCAGCGTGGGTGCGTCCCAGGGCTGGTACTCCGAGAGCTCCGGGTGGCGCGCGGACGTATCCGCCACCGGCGCCGCCTCGACGGGCTGCACTGAACCGACCTTGCGGTCGCGGAACTCCGACAGGGTCTCCAACGACGCCAGCCGCTCCGACCACTCCCGCACTCGGGCGCTGCGAACCGGCGCGGGCGCATCCGTATCCTCGGGAGCGACATCGGCCTCATCGGTAGCCGACGCATCAGCAGGATCCGACTGCGCACCAGACGACACCTCCGGCACCGTACTCGCCGCAGCAGCCCGCTCAGCCGCAGCCTCAACCGCCGCGACCAACCGGTCCAGCACCTCCTCGCGGTGGTGCAACCACTCCGGCAACCACACACGCTCGACGCCCGGCCACCGCATCAGGCCGCTCAGCACTTCGACCGGCAGTCCGTCACGGTCCGCGACCGTCCGACGCTCACGCCACGACGCTCCGTCGAGCAACACCGCCACCAGCGGTCGGTCCGGCTCCGCCTCCGTCGCGATGCTGATGTCGACCCGGAAGTCCGACAACCCCACGTCCGTCCGCACGGCGTGCCCGGCATATCGCAGCTCGTCGGCGATCTCGTCGCGGTGGCGGTCGATGATCGCCTGACGACGACCGTCCTCGCCGGCGGCCTCGCTCCCCCGCTGCGCCAGCTCGAGATACGCCTTCAGGTGCTTGATGCCGATCGACGAGGTCTGTTCCGCCCGCAGCTCCGACGGGTCGAAGCTCGCGAACAACACCACCTGTCGCCGCGCCCGCGTCACCGCGACGTTCAACCGTCGCTCTCCGCCAGCGCGCGTGAGCGGACCGAAGTTCAACGGGATCACACCCTTCTCGTTCGCACTGAACGCGATCGAGAACAGGATCGTGTCGCGCTCGTCACCCTGCACGTTCTCCAGGTTCTTGACGAAGAGCCCGTCCTGCTCGTCCAGCGCCAGCGCGATCCGCGGGTCGGCGCTGTCACGCAGCAGGTCCTCGATCAACGTCCGCTGCTGCGCGTTGAAGGTGATGACCCCGAGCGACGGCGTCTCGTCCGGCGAAGCTTCGAAGCGACGCGAGATCTCCTCGACGATCGCCTGCGCCTCCACCGGGTTGGTCCGCAGCGACTTGCCGCGTCCGCCCCGCTCGAATTGCCCGTCGAGCCGCACGAACGCCAGCCCGTGACCCGCCACGCCACCGTCGCCCGCGCCCGCGAACGGCGCCGGGAACGACGACAACTGGCTGTCGTAGTAGTGGTGGTTCGAGAACGCGATGAGCGACTCGTCCTGGCTGCGGTAGTGCCACGACAGCCACTTGCTCGGCACCCGCGCCTGCACGCACTCGGAGAGGATCGACTCCTCGTCCTGCAGCACCTCGCTCGTGTAGTCGGCGTCGTCGTCGATCGTCGCGCCCGCCTCGGCGAAGGTCGTCGGCGGCATCTGCTTGCTGTCGCCCACGACCACGACCGAGCGCGAGCGTCCCATCGCCCCGATCGCGTCGGCGACCCGGATCTGCGACGCCTCGTCGAACACGACGATGTCGAACAGCTCGGCCGCGGCCGGGAAGAACCGCGCGACCGACTCCGGGCTCGCGAGTGTGCACGGCATGATCTGCGTGATGAGCTCGCCGAAGTTCTCGAGCAGGGCACGGACGCTCATGCCGCCGCGCTGACGGTCGATCTGGCGACGCAGCCCGCCGACCTGACCGCTCTCCGACTGCGAACTGAACGTCCGCAAGCCGAGCACCGACGCTGGGATCGCCCGCGGCAGCTCCTCGCGCACGGCCTTCACGCTCGTGGTGAAGCGGGTGACGCTGCGGTTGTGCGCGGTGGCGTCGAAGGCGTCGAGCGTGGTGGTGCGCTCGCGCTCGTCGATCGACGCCTGCGCGAGGCCCTTCTCGAAGGCGAGCGTCGCGTCCTCGGTCTCGATGCGACCGGCGAGGATCGCAGCGCGGACGTCGTCGAGCCCGTGGGCGCAGAGTGGTTCGATGACCCGCACGAGGTCGAGCCAGCGTTCGAGGACGACGGGCTCGGCGGCGTCGAGACGGCGTGCGTCGCGTGTCGACCACCAGGCCTGCAGGAAGCCCTCGCCGCCCGACCACGCCGACAGGCGCTCGGTGCTGACGGACGCGA
Organism: Plantibacter sp. M259; assembly: GCF_006065115.1. Lineage (NCBI taxonomy): Bacteria > Bacillati > Actinomycetota > Actinomycetes > Micrococcales > Microbacteriaceae > Plantibacter > Plantibacter sp. M259. Next base: position 1,349,413 of record NZ_CP040750.1, read on the forward strand.
TGCGCAGGAAGTCGCTCCAGGTGCTCGCGAGCGTCGTCAGCGCCTGGGCCGCCTGCTGCGACGGCTCGGTCGTGGCGTAGTGGTCGCGGACGGCGGTGACGAACGGGTCGTCGGGCGTGCCCGGCAGGCGGAAGCCCTCCGACAGCCAGCGGTACCAGCCGAGCAGTTCGCGCACGGGCTGGGTCGGCTCGACGAGCGGGTTCCAGCGGTCGCCGACGAGCGGCAGGGCAGTCGAGCGGAGCGTGCCGCGCAGCTGGACGAGGCGGTCTTGCGCCGCCTTCGCCTCGGTGAGCTGCGGCACCAGTTGCTTGACCTTGAACGAGGTCGCGTCGACAGCCAGCACGTCACTCAGCTGGGCGAGCGCGGCCCTCAGCCGCTTCTTGCGACCGAAGAAGCTCGACGCAGCGGCCTGCTCGGCGGCGTGAAGCGGGCCGGCGATGTCGCGGTCGAGGATGGCGGGTGTGAAGGTCGAGCGCCACTCGGCCTGGGCGTCGCGGAGCTGCTCGGCGGCGGCGAGGGCGTCGTCGAGCCGGGTGAAGTCCTCGGGCCTGGTCCCCGCCATGAGCGCGCCGATCGGCAGGCGCGGTGCGGCGACCGCGGTCGACCAGAGTCCGAGGAGGTCGGGGCGCGTCGAGAGGCGCAGCGCGTCCATCGGGAGGCCGGCGTCGAGCGTCGAGGCCAGAGCGGCATCCAGCGCGCGGGCGGCCTGCTGCACGGTCGCGGCGTCGAGCCCGGGAGCCGACGGGCCGTCAAGGAACGCCCACGGGTGCGTCGTGCTCGGGCGCGCGAGGTCGGAGCGCTCGGGGAGGTCGCGGAATACCTGGCGCAGCTGCTCGAACGCCTCGGACGTGCCGGCGGCGACGAGCTGCTCGGGGATCGCCATCGGAACGAGGTCGTGGTCCATCGCGAGCAGGCGGCTCCGTGCAGAGTAGAGGGAGAATCCGGCGGCGTTGACCTCGTGGAGGCGATCGGCGTAGCGGGTGAGGGTGCGGAGGCCGGATTCGGACAGTTCGCGGTTGGTGCTCAGCGCGTCGATGTCGGCCTTCGTGCGGAGGTCGAGGCCGGTTTTGATCTGCGCGCGGACGACGTTGGGCCGCGCGCCCTTGTCGTGGAGGTCGAGCGAGAACGCGCCGAGTCCGACGTCTTCGAGCCGCTGCTTCACCACGTTGAGCGCCGCACGCTTCTCGGCGACGAACAGGACCTTCTTGCCCTCGGCGAGCGATCGGGCGAGGAGGTTGGTGATGGTCTGTGACTTGCCGGTGCCGGGAGGGCCTTCGAGCACGAAGGTGCGGCCGGCGACCGCTTCGGCGACGGCGTCGAGCTGGGAGGAGTCGGCGGCGACCGGGCAGTCGAGGCCGAGGCGGTCGAGGTCGGTGTCGGTCTGTGCGGGCGTCGGGTCGGCGTAGGCCTCGAGCGGCGAATTGATGAGGTGGTCGACGAGGCTGTTGGAGGCGAGCGTCTCCCAGTTCTCGTCGAGGTCCTTCCACAGCCGGTACTTCGCGAACTGGAGGATCGACAGCGACGCCGTCTCCTCCACGCGGAACGGGAGGCCGGCGTCGAGGATCGCCTGGCGCACGGCGGTGAACGCGGCCGGGAGGTCGATGCCGGAGCCGTCCTCGACGGGGTTGGCGAGTCCGGGGATCTCGAGGCCGAAGCTCAGGCGCAGCTTCTCGAGCAGGCAGTAGTTGGGCGTGGAGGAGCCCGACTCGTCGAGGGTGAGGCGGTAGGAGGAGCCGCGGCTCGTGGTCGTGAGCGTGACCGGCACGAGCACGAGGGGTGAGCGGAGGTCGCGGTCGCCGAAGCGCCAGCTGAGCATGCCGAACGCGAGGTAGAGGTTGTTGGCGCCGGTCTCCTCGACGATCGTCTTGGCCTTGTAGGCGAGGGCGCGGAGCTTCGTCGGGTAGGCGGCCTCGGTGACGTCGATGAACGCGCTCTTCTTGTCCTCGAGGAAGGTGATGCGGTCGCTCTCGTCGAGGTCGCGGCCGAAGCGGATGCCGCGCTGCTGGTCGATCGTCGCGACGCTGTCGGAGGCGACGAGGGTGAGCGGGGTGCCGTGGTTGATGCTGTCTTCGAGGCGCCCGAGGGCGGGGCCGGGGACGGCGAGCTCGAAGCCGGAGCGGTCGGTGTAGTTGATGAGTTTGTTGCGGAGGCTGAGGTCGAGGAGGGCGTTCTTCCAGGTGGAGACGCGCTTGGGTACGTCGGGGCCGTGGCCGGCGGCGGTCGACTCGGCGGCGGCCGGGGCGTCTTGCGTGAGGGCGCGGGCTTCGGGTGCCTGGTAGAGGGTGACGACGGGTTCGCCCTCGGCGTTGATGCGGCGGCTCGGCAGCGGGTAGATCTTGCGGAGGCGGGCCTGGACGACGTCGGTGATGCCGATGAAGTCGTCGAGTGAGCCGGCGAGGTGGTCGGTGTGGGGCCGGCGGGAGGCATCGGCGAAGGTGGCGGAGGTGCCGGTGAGCATGGTGGTCTCGACGACGCCGATGCGGCCGAGTTCGAGGGAGTTGACGGCTTCGGAGACGTCGGTGCTGGCGACGACGTCGAGGGTGGTCTGGACGCGCCAGTAGCCGAGGAAGATGTGGTCCTTGAGCAGCCAGAGGAGGGGGTGGATGCCGATGGCTTCGAGGACGGACGCGAGCAGGATCGTGGTATCGAGGCAGGTGCCGAGGTGGCTGGTGAGGACTTCCTCCGGGGTGCGGACCTTCTGGCCGCTCTGGCCCCAGCTGGCGGGTGGTTCGGCGTAGCGGATGTCACGGGCGCGGGCGGCGTCCCAGACGGCGGCGACGATGGCGTCGATGCGGGCGGGGTCGTCGAGTTGGTAGGTGGCGAGGGAGCTGTTGCCGGTCTGCTTGTCGAGGAGGTCGGAGACCTCGAGCATGAGCTCGCTGACGACGAGGGCGTTGGGTTGCACGTGGGCGGCGAGGAGTTCGAGGCCGAGCTGCACGGGTGCGGCGATCCACTGGTTGGACGCGAGCACGGTGACGGAGCTCTCAACGGTGCCGAGCTGGGTGCCTGCGGCGTCGCGGACGGTGACGCGGATGACGCCGGGGCGCTGTTCTTCAACGAGGAGCATGCGGCGTGGGTCGAGGAGGACCTCGGGGCTGCGGAGGAGGGTGGTGCGGTCTTCGCCGAGGTCGGCGAGGAGCACCTTGGTGTCGGCGAGGGCGCCGTCGGCGGTGACGACGTCGATCTCGACGGAGGCCGCCCGGCGTTCCCCGCCGTGGTTCTCGAGGATGATCTCGTCGATCACCGCGATGCTGCAGTGCGCCATCGCGTAGCTGAGCGTCGGCGTCGCGCTGACGCGGATGGAGACGGAGGAGGCGCTTGCGGCGTCTGCGGCAGACAAGGAGTCTGCGGCGCCGTCAACGGAACTGGAGCCTGCGGCGCTCTGCCCGTCTTCCGCTTCGCGGCCGTCGGCCAACCCTGTCGACGCAACCGTCTCGGTCCCTGAGCCTGTCGAAGGGCCCATCTCGTCTTCGTTCGCCGTCTTCGTCAACGCACCCGTCTCGCTCCCTGAGCCCACCTCTTCGGTCCCTGAGCTTGTCGAAGGGCTCAACACCCGCCCCTTCAACGCCTCCACAACCGCAGCCTGCTCCCCGGCCCCGACACTCTCCAACAACAACTGCATCGAATCCAACGCCCGATAGGCCGACTGCTCCGTGAACCCCGCGTTGTGGGCCCAGGCGTTCCGAACCTCCCGAAGCTCACTCGCATACCCGCGAGCGCTCCGCGACAGCACGCGGTCGAACGGGTACCCCAGCTCCCCGATCCGCTCAGTCATCGCCCGAAGCATGAGCGACACGTCGGTCGCCGAGTACCGCCCATGCCCGATCCCGGCCGCGCGGTCCTTCTCCTCGAGGATCCGAGTCCACTCGACACCGGGCACCGCCTCGGCGAACGCACCCTCGACGAACGGGCGAAGCCCCAACCCAAGCTGCTCGAGCCCCTGGCCGACGGCGGAGTTGAGTTCAGAAGCGTCCACGTGTGGGCCTTTCATTGGGGTGGTGCGTTTGAATCGGGCGCGGACCTCGTCCATCAGATGGCCGCGACAGAACTACACCCTGTGGTGTCTGTCGCGACAGTGAGATGTTGTCGCCGCGACCCCAGGAAGTCTGCCGGGCGCGCCTGTACGAACCCTAACGAACACTGGGGACACCACTGCCTCGGGAGCTTCCCGACCCATCGCAACTGACGGTCACTTGCCCAACAAGAGTTGGCCATTCACCCGATAAGCAACACCTGGCCGCTAGTGTCGGCTCATGCCGCTCATCACACCTGCAAGCCTCTCCCTCGAGCTCCAGGTGGATCAAAAACGCATTCGCAACGTCCTCCGGGAGCTGTACGGCACGCTTCCAACCGGGACGACGCGCTGGGAGCTCAGCGAGGAGCAAGCGGACGCAGTGCGTTCACGTCTTCCCGCAAGCGAGGCCAGTAAGGAACGTCAGTGGACGCTCGAGGTCGGCGACACTGTCCGTCGTCGCGAGATCCACGATGCCTTCCGTGGTCAGCAGCAGGGCGGAATCTCCACTCCGAAGAGCATCCCCGACATTCTGATCTTCACCGACCCTAAGGAGGGCGCGAAGTTCGGCTACGACCAATTCGAAGGGCTCCGGGAGGACGGCTCCTACTCGTACACGGGCGAGGGGCAAGAGGGCCACCACGAGTTTCTCCGCGGGAACAAGGCTCTGCGCGATGCAGCTGCCGATGGCAAGACCGTCCGGCTATTTCGGACGAGCGGGACGATGGCAACCTACGTCGGCGCTTTCACCACCGGTGAGCCTGCGTATCGAACAGAAACCATCCCCGACGTAACTGGCGCTCAGCGGTTGGGAATCATCTTCAATCTCGTGCCCCTCGATGCCGACACAACGCTCCTGCCTCCGTATGGTGGCAAGCGCTCGGTGAGTGCCACGATCACCGATTGGACGGCGCCGAATCACTCCGACATCGTCGTCGCCCAGGATGAGCTGATCACCACCGGCGAACGAGTGGTTTCGAGGGTCGAATTCGAGCTGCAGGCCGACTTCGGCCGCTGGCTCGAGAGCAAAGGCCACCTGGTCAAGAGGATCACGCTTCCCACGGAATCGTCCACGATCGAGCCCGATCTCTACGTCGAGTCCAACGGCTGGATCGTCGAGGCGAAGAAATCTTCAGGGCGCGCATACGTAAGGACCGCGATCGGTCAGGTGCTTGATTACGCACATATTGCGCGCCGCGCTGGCTACACTGTCACCCCGGTCATCCTCCTGCCTGGCCACCCGGAGCGAGAGCTCCTGGAACTAATGGCAAGCCTCGACATCACCGTTGTCGCCCGCCGTGGCGATTCGTTCCATGTACTACAACCAGATCACTAACGCGGCGGCCAGCTTCGGATTCACCTTGCGGTTATTGCGCTTTAGCCGCGAACCGCGACGACAAGACACTCCCGAGGTGCGCCCGCCGGGCGGGATCGCTCCCGTACACAGACGTACCCCGGATCCCGCGTGTCAGCAATACCGTGTACACGTTCGTGACATGGCGCAGGATGTCGTCGTCTGAGTAGGTCGAGCCGAGAGCCGGCTTGTTCTCGCCATTCCGGTCGAAGCAGGACTCTCACTCGAACACAATACGGTGGGTCGTAGCGCGGATGCGAACCGCATATCACCCCGCGTGATTCTGGTCGCAATTTGAAACCGGTATGCATTGGACCGCTTCTTCCGAAGCCCGCACTACTCCTGCCGCTCGAGCGCCGTGCAAGGTCACCAATCGCGGTGTCGCAATCGGCCGCATGCCTACTGCACTGTAAAGGCCGCGATGTAGACCGTGAGCGTCCCGCATCTTGGCAACGCAACCCAGGGCACGACTTTTCAGCGAGCAAGACGATGATGCCATCGAGGAATGGCGCGCCTGAGCTCTCGGATCCACTCGGTGTTAGCACGGAGCAGCACGGACACTCCGGTCGCCCGGTACAGTCCGTGTTTAACCGGAACGGTCCGGTCTCGTCCTCAAGAACCGAGCCCACACCGGGCGTCAACGACTCGCCGCGCCTAGGCGCAACGCGCTTCGCCAGTTCGAGCCAAAGTTGCTCCACACCCCTGAAATCGGCGACCTCGACTCCGAGGACGATGCTTGCGGCGGATCATCCGCAAATGAACGTACGCACGCTTGCCGAACGGGACGGCGCCTCAGCAGCTGACATCGGAGATCGGCGCGCCACCCACTGACAGCGGTAAGACTCTCCCGAGATCATGCGTCGGAGAAGTATGCTCGTGAGACAGACGGGCGATGGGGGCGAGATCGTGATGGATGGGAGACCTTCCGGCCAGGAGGACAGCGACAACGCACGGCGGAGACTACTGAAGCATGGGCAACGGCCAACAGCAATAGCCTTAATCGTCAGACGATTGGTCAATGCTGCGCAGCCGGGCAGCAGAGGACCGATATTACGCGTCCCTCAACCTCGCGGCTCGGCGGTAGCGTTCGCCGCAATGAACAATTCCCCAGCTGAATTGCAACCAGGTATCTATCGGCGCACACATCGGGGACTTCATGGACACAAATGAATTGGTCCGCTCAAGACAATTCTTGTCCGAAATTGGCATTTGGCCTCCACCCCGATCAGTCGACATTGAAGGCTGGCTCGCGAATTACCAAAACGAAGACGACCTGGCTATGGCCGGGGATATCTTAGAATCCTTCGTGCACCTCAATGAGGAACAGATAATACAATGTGTTGGCTCGACGATCCGATCACTGTCGGCGTCGGAACGCTTCGGTGCAATTTCGCAGCGTCGAGCCGAGTGGAACGATTATCTCAATCGCGTCGTAGTCTCTTTTCCCCTCTCTCGTGAAGGCGATCCGACGGCCTCGGGTTACATCTTCGCTCGGATCGCTAGTGAGAAATTGGGCTTCAATGAAAATCAAGTACTGCTGCCTGAACAGTTAGTCCGCAAGTTAGCCGGCAGCACAACACCTATCGACCTGATAATGCTGGATGACATCACCGCATCCGGAACTCAGTTCCTGAGGTCTTGGAACAGGAAGGTCGAAACGCCAACCGGAAAATTTAGCCTTGCGGACCTAGCGCAATCGGGAAAGCTGAACAGCACCTACTACCTGCCGATTGTCGCAACCGAGATTGCTAAGTCATCGATAGAATCGAACTGCGCAGTTGAAGTCATAGCAACATATCTCTTAACGCCCGACTACTGCGTGCTCGATGCGAAAACTCGGCTAGTACGAAGCGAAAGGCGAGGACGGGTTGCTGACTTTCTTTCACGCCACAGCCCCCGAACCAGCCACAACCAGTACGGCCCAGCCGGCTATGACGATCTAGGACTTGCGGTTTCATTTCATCATGGCTGCCCAAACAACACTATTCCCCTCCTTCAATGGGACGCCAAGACAACAGAGTGGACACCGCTAATTTCATGACTGCGCTAAATCAGACCAATTTGCTCGAGGCCATAACGCGCGCCATGGGCCAGGTACGAGCAGAATATGAGGATGATGAGGATCTGTACAGCCGCTTTTCGCCGCCACTCTACTTTCACAAGCTACTTGGTCTAACGCCAGCCTTCTTAATCGGCGGCAGAGGAACTGGGAAGACCACCACACTTCGATCGATGTCCTACAGGGGTCAAGCCAGAGTTTCCGGTTCGCTGGACCCGAAATCCTGGCCGGCTATTGGGGCCTACTGGAAAGTCGAGCCGAGCGTAGTAACCGCCTTCAAAGGCCGAGGAGTCGAGGAAGACGACTGGATCCGCATATTCTCCCACTACCTGAACCTTCGGCTCAGCGCACTAGTGGTCGATTTCGCGAGGTGGTATAGCGAGAACCACACTAGCTTTGCGCTCGACCAGCACCGCGTTCAACTATTTGTTCACTCTTTGCACATCGCACCTTCAGCTAGCCTCGAGGAGTTGGCCAATGCAATAGATGTGGCGCTAGTCGACATTGAAGCAAAGTTGAACGGAAGCATATCCGCCCTTGCTACCAGTGACTTGTCCTTGCTAGGACGACCGCTCGACCACCTATTTGACGCCCTCGGAGAAACTGGCGTCACTCGAAGTCACCCCTTTATGTTCTGCCTAGATGAGTTCGAGAATCTGATTCCCTACCAAAAGCGCGTACTCAATACCCTTATCAAACAGGTAGGATCGGGACCATTCACATTCAAGGTCGGGGTTCGCAATACGATAGGGATCGACCCGACGACGCTAGTGGATGGGCAACCCATCCAAGATCCGGCCGATTTCACCAAGGTGGATATCGTCGCGGATCTCAAGGACGACGCGTTCGAGCAATTCGCGGAAACTGTGGTTGGCCAGCGACTAAATCTTGTACCGAACCCGGTGCTAAGCCCGACACAGCTGCTTCCCGCCATCTCGGTTGACGAAGAAGCCGTTCTCCTCGGTGCCGTGGACCTGAAACGACAACTGCTAGCTGAGATACTCAATTCACCAGCACACACAGTGGGCGATTTGAAGTTCGTCGAAGCCTCGTCACCGCTTGAAGCTGCACTCGCCGTTCGCTGGGCGGAGAGCCACGATGAAACACTGCCGGCAACGGTTCGCTGGGCGGTCGACAACCCGGATAAATGGAAGACTCGTGTTGTCAACTATGGTTATGCCGCGCTATTTACAATTCGCGCGAACCGTGTTGGCCATCGCAAATACTATTCGGGCTGGAAAACGTACTGCCAGCTTGCCGACGGTAACATTCGATACATGATTCGCCTGGTACATGAGGCACTCAGACTCCATGTGACGTCGGACAATTCGCTAGACACAGCTGTTGCAATAGGAGCGCAGACCGACGCTGCTACCCGCGTGGGAGAGGCAACTGTGCGGGACCTCCAGGGATGGTCCCGTCAGGGTGCCGACCTCACGCGGCTTACCCTCGGATTAGGCAGCGTATTCGGCAGCCTGGCTAGAGAAGCAGCACTGTCAACGCCAGAGGTCAATCAGTTCCGCGTAGGCTATTCGGGCAGCATGGCCTCCGCGGCCGAGGTAGAGCGATTGCTCGGTGAAGCGGTTGGACAAGGCGTTCTGATCGAATTTGAGGGAGATAAGAATGCGCGTTCATCGGGTGCGACCCCGGAGATGGACTACCAATTGCATCCCGTACTCGCGCCCTTCTTTATTTATAGCGCGAGAAGCAAGCGTCGCATGATACTGAAGGCCGACCAGATTCTCGCTCTGACGAAGCGTGAGACGGCGAGCGCGGCTGTGCGCAAAGTGTTGGCTCTGCGCGGTGCCTCCGCTAGGAGATTGCCAGCGGAGATCACGCTATTTGAGGACGCATCCCATGATTAACCTGCGGGACCCCACCTTCACTCGGCGCGTGGACCTCGCCTCTCTGAACGATCTAGGCATCGCGCACCTGTTTTTCGGATCGGACATCGAGGAGGAGCGAGCCCTGACGATCGCGGCGGCATTCCCCGAGACCTCTCCGACCGTTGCGTGTCGCGTCGAGCAAATTGATGACGCGACGTGCATGTTTCATGCCTACAATACTTCGGTCAACTTGTTCGAAGTAGAGCAGATCCAATCACTCCTCGGGGACATTGAAGGAACCATCGCTATCGACCTTACCAGCCTTGAGAACCGCGTTTGGGCCCCGCTGGTCAGGTCGCTCGTGCAATCAGGATCGGACTTCTTGGCTGTCTATGCCGAGCCCGACGACTATCGCAAGAGCGACCTACCCGGCTTCGTTTACGACCTCAGCGGAGGGCGGGGTATCGAGCCACTACCTGGCTTTGCTCAGGTCGCGAGGCGTGTAGGAGATGAGGGGCATTTCATTCCACTCCTTGGCTTTGAAGGCGCGCGGCTAAGTCATATTGTGGATCAGGAGGAGGTAGAGGTTTCTCGGGCTTACCCCATAGTTGGTTCGCCGGGTTTTCGCATCGAATATCCCTCGACCGCGTATATCGCGAATCAAAATATCCTTTCGCTCGAGCACATGGATCAACGGATCGAGTTTGCGCAGGCGAGCTGTCCGTTTGAGGCGTATCGGGCACTCGAGCGAATCCACTCGCGCATCGGTGCTCAGCACGTGCGCATAGCTCCTATCGGCACCAAGCCCCACGCGCTTGGCGCGATTCTCTATGCGATCAAGAATCCCGTTGGCGCAGAGATTGTGTACGACCATCCACAACGTTCTCGTGGTAGAACACGCGGAACTCGCGGCGTTTACGTTTACGAAGTGAGTGGCTTCCTTGCTGACATGGCAGCCTCCCATGGCCTCTAAACGCGGAACGGTTGACGCGTTCTACACGCCTCAGTGGGCGGCGGAAGCTCTAGCCAGTGCCCTTCCCGGGACTGTTGCCGGCCCAGTACTAGATCCTTCGGTCGGCGGTGGGGCGCTGCTCAGCGCGGTGGAGAAGAGATTTGGAACTGCTGTTGATCTACTTGGGCTTGATGTCAACCCAGAGGCGGTGCGGCGGCTTCGTTCGACTCATTCTCACTGGGCTGTCAGCACAGCGGACTTGCTTTCAGCGAGATCTCGCGCTTCAACCCTCGCCTGGCGTGCGGCACGCGAAAACCTCGATGCCGTGGTCATGAATCCGCCGTTCTCCTATCGTGGCAACGGCGGAGCTCTCATCGACTATGGGGGTTTTCGGGGGCGTGTCTCGCCATCTGTCCACTTCCTGACAGAGGTCGTAAAGTCATTGGATCCGGTCCATGGGTTCTATGCAATTCTCCCCGATGGTGCGCTGGATGCGGAACGCCACCTCGGTCTCTGGGCGGAGATCGCTGCCGCCTATAGTGTTGATCGGCTCGAGCGCTTGGGTACCTCGTCGTTTCGCGGCGCACGCGTAGCCACCTCTATCGTGCGAATCCGAAGGCTCCAGGAGGTATCCACCAGAAGACTTGATTCTGTTCCGACCAAGCCATCATCGACCGCGCCTCGTGACACTTCGTGTCGGTGTCTCGAAGTGGTTCGTGGCCGGGTTTCGCTGCATTCTCTCGGCGCCGTTGAGGGCATGGAGCCCAGCGCCCCATTCATCCATACCACTGATCTCAGTTCAATGGTCTTGCAGCGTTTCGCCCCTGATCGCCTAGCTGACGATGCCCCGCTGGTCGTCTTCGGGCGAGTTGGAAAGTGGCACGCGCCTAGGCTGATCGAAGTTGGTCGCATTGTGCTTAGCGATTGCCTATTCGGCCTCCGACCTCGCACCCAGTCCAGTCTCTCGGCACTTATGGTCGACCTTGCCACTCTCGAGCCGTCTCTTCGAGCACGGATGCGCGGGACCGGTGCCCCTACCTCACCTTGAAGGATGTGGAGACCGTCTTTCGTGAGGCTGGATGGCATACCCATGTCGTGAAAGCGAGCGTTTCAGTTAGCGACTGTTGTTGCGGCAGCGATCAGGACACCTGCCGAACACGAGCGTCTGGTGAGGTTGACCTGCGCAGCGCTCACTAGTCAATTGTCTATTGATTCCGGCGGCATGTTCACACGTGTGCTCGATCGACGGAATCGGCCGTCGGAGGCCCGGTCGACGGCAGTCCACCTGCGGTTTGCGGACAGCAGTCAGCCGGCTGCTCGTCAACCTAGGCTGACAACCGTGAAGGAGCGGATCGGATCTTCGGACACCGTCGCGCCTGAGCCGCGCCTTCCGTCAGGCGTTCGTCAAGACATCCAGCGTGATCGTTCTGCGCGGCCCGGCGCCATTACTCAGTTCGACACCGACGGGTACCCACCGTCCTGGTCCGGCACCAAGCCCAACGGCCCAAGCTGAGCACTATGCGTGTCGACCCAGATGTGGTGGTGGAGACATGGAGCTGAGGCCGGTGGATCGCGGTGGTCCGCCGTCTATCGGAGTGGCGCATCTCTCGGGAGAGCCGATCAACGCGCGATGTGAACCTTCGAGTGATTCTGAAGCTAGAACCGCTCACCCCGCTCAACATCCAGCAACGCATCCACCGACCCCACCTCGGCAACGAGCGCGTCCCACCCACGCTCCCCCGCGACCGCGGCCTCACCGTCCGTGAGCAACCGCAGGGTCCGCACGTGTCCTACCACCTGGCCGGCCTCGTTACGGATCTCGTCGAAGGATGCTCCCCAGCGCGACGGCGTCACCAGGAGCGCGGAGATCGCTGTCCCGTTGAGGAACGGCGTGCCGTTGCGCCACGGCGCAAGCACCGGTGGCACCCGGCGGTTGGTCGCGATCTCGTTGATCACGATGCGCAGCGCGACCATCGCGGCACCCTGCTGACCGTCGACGACCTCCACAGCGAGCTCGATCCGTTCGCCGGAGTCGGTCGCGAGCCGAGACACCCCTGAAGTGAGGATGGTCACCGGCCCATCCTCAGGGCGCTTCTCGATCACCATCACCGATCCGCCAATGCGGTCCTTGAACACCACCGGGTCCAAGCCGAGGGCGTCGAAGATGTGGAGTGGGAAGGCGTCTTCGCCCGGGACGAGAGGGACATCGCTACTCATGCGCCGAGCCTAACCAAACGGGTGCTCGGCGAGCCAGAGGGCAGGCACCGAATCCGGCGGATCACACACGAGCCGACCTGCCCTACGGCATCACCGGCAGCGCCCCCGAGGCGTGCTTGCTCAACGTCTTCACCGACTCCTCGAAGACCGCGCGGTTCTCAGCCGGCAGGACGGACAGCATCAGGCGCTCGATGTTCCGAGCATGCAGACCAGCAGCCTCGACGACCGCCCGCTCACCCTCCGCCGTCAGCTCGATGAGCTGCACCCGGCCATCCTCGGCAGAGGCCCGGCGACTCACCAACCCCTGCTCAACGGCGCGATGCACGAGCCGCGTCGCCCCACCGGACGTGACGACCTTCGCCTGTGCGATGTCCCGCACCGACAGCCCACCAGCACCCGCCCGACCGACGATCAGTAACAGCTCGAACAGCGAATGACTGAGGCCCGTCTGCTCCTCGAGCTCCTTGCCCAGCAGATACTCGAGGCCGTTCGCCGCGCCCAGCAGACGACCGAACACCAGGATGCGCGCATCACTCGCCGCATCCTTCGCCGAAGCGAACTCGTTCTCAGTCGTCACCTCTCCACAGTAGACGCTGGAGGCAGGCCGCCGACCGGTCGGGAGGTCTTCATCCAAGGATCGGGAATAGCTGACGAGTCAGCTTTTGTTGTAGCTTCATGTAGGCCGCACCGCGGCATCGACTCGGGCGCACCGAGCCTCGTCCAACCGAAGGATCCACCACCATGACGCTTAACTTCGACGTCTTCGACCTCGATTTCCCCGCGGGTTCGAAGAACAAGTCCGCCGTCCTCGTGACCGGCGAAACCGAGGCACTCCTCGTCGATGCCGGCTTCACCCGTGCCGACGGCCACCGCCTCGTCGCGGCCATCCTCGACTCCAGCAAGACGCTCACCACGGTGTTCGTCAGCCACGCCGACCCCGACTTCTACTTCGGCCTCGAGGTCGTCGCGGACGCCTTCCCCGACGCAGCACTCGTCGCCACCCCCATCGTCATCGAGCACATCAACGCGTCGTTCGACGGCAAACTGACCGCCTGGGCCTCCCTCGGCGCGAACCTGCCGACCCGGCTCGTCCCCCTCACCCCGCTCCGCGGCGACGCACTCGTCGTCGACGGCCAGCGCCTCGAGCTCAAGGGCGCCTCAGTCGCCCTCCCGGACCGCCAGTACCTCTGGAACGCGGAACACCGCGCCATCTTCGGTGGCGTCCTCCTCTTCCAGCAGGAGCACGTGTGGACCGCAGACACGTCGACGCCGGAACTCCGCGCGGCGTGGATCGAGCTCCTCGACGAGATGCAGGCCCTCGACCCGCAGCTCGTGATCGCCGGCCACCGCCTCCCCGACACCGCGAACGACGCGACCGCCATCGACTACACGCGCTCGTACCTGCAGGCGTTCGAGACGATCGTCGCAGCGTCCGCCGATGGCGCTGCCGCGACGCAGGCGCTCGTCGAGCAGTACCCGTCCTCGGGCATGCTCATCGCCGCTCAGATCGGACCGAAGGTCGCGAAGGGTGAGATGACATGGGGCTGAACGACACCACCGCGACCGAGCCGTCCTCGGGACCACGGGACGTCGTGCGGAGGCAGTACCTCGCCTCCGCTGCCGGCGACCTCGACGCACTGCGCGCGACCCTCGCCCCAGACGTCGAGTGGACCGAGATGGCCGGCTTCCCGCTCGCCGGAACGTACCGGACGCCGGAGGGCGTCACGAGCAACGTGATGGAACGACTCGGCGCGGACTGGGCTGACTGGACCGCGCACGACGACACCTACGTGGTCGACGGCGAGAACGTCGTGGTGCTCGCGCGGTACACGGCGACGCACCGCGGCACGGGCAAGGAACTGAACGCCCGGGTGGCCCACCACTTCGTCGTCCGCGGTGGACTCATCCTGCGCTTCGAGCAGTTCGTCGACACGGCACTCGTCCGCGACGCGAGCCGGTAGCGACCAGCGCTGGTCTACGAAGGGGTGGGGCGGACATGCCCCACCCCTTCGCTGTCGGCATGGACCGCGAACCGAAGACGGCAGTGATCCAGAGCGTCGACCTCGGTACGGTGGAACCAACGCAGCAGAGAGGCACCACGCGCATGTCCACTTCGAATCAGCCGCCCGCCCAGAACCAGCCCTACCCGCTGCCGGTGCCCGGACCGGCTCCCGTGAAGACCGGCAAGCGCGGCAACGGACTCGGCATCGCTGCCCTCATCGTCGGCGGGTTCGCGCTCATCGGGGCGTTCATCCCGATCCTGAACTACGTCGCCGGGTTCGTCGGACTCGTCGGCCTCGTGCTCGGCATCATCGCGTTGTGCCTGAAGAACCGGAAGAAGGGCTTCGCCGTCGCCGGCACGATCGTCTCGGCCATCGCGATCGTCCTGAGCATCATCCTCGCGATCACGTACACGGCCGGGTTCGCCGGGCTCATCGGCGACGCCGTCAAGACCGCCGAAGCGAAGTCCTCCGAGGCGGCCAACAAGGAGATCTCCGTCGTCTACGAGGTCAACGGGACCGCGACCGACGCCTCGATCGTCTACTCCACCTACACGGCGGGCACCAACGGCACGGAGCAGTCCACCGGTCAGGCGCTCCCGTTCATCAAGGAACTCGCCGTCAAGGCCGGCAGCGACACCGACTTCACCGCGTTCTCCCTCGTCGCGACCAACGGCGCCGAGGACACCGGGTCGGTGAGCTGCAAGATCACCGTCGACGGCGATGTGGTCGCCGAGCAGACGTCGACCGGCGCGTACGCGTCAGTGGCGTGCTCCGCGTCGGGTGTCGATGGGGTGACGGAGAACAAGTAGTCTCCATCGCCCGCCTGACGATTGAGACCGCCGACCCCAGGACTGAACATCGTGAGCTCGGCAGTGGACCCGCGGACTGATCGACCCGTGAACAGGCGCTGCGGAGCAAGGTCGCGGACGAGGGACCGCGCGGACGCGATCCGCTTCCAGACCAGGGGATAACCCCCTCTACGAAGTTGGTCGCGTGCCCTACATTGGGACTGATGTCCCCCACAGTGCGGACATCAGACTGAACACACAGGGGGCCTCACGGCGTGAACCTGACTTCGCCGCCTGCCCGCTGAACCTCCCGCCGGTGCATGCCCTCTCCGAAAGCACCTCGATGACGCTCGTCCCCCAGCAGCCCGGACACATCCCGGCAGGTTGGTACCCAAACCCGCAGCGACCCGGTCAGCAGCAGTACTGGGACGGCACCGCCTGGACCTCGGCCGTTGCACCGCTCGCTCCGACCGGGCCAATGCCGATGCTTCCCGCACCACAGCAGTACGGAGCGCCCCCTGCTCCAGCCGCATATGCGCCCATGCCCTACGCACACCAGCCCTACCCGGCACAGGTCCCGTATGCCCGTCCGCTCAAGGAGAGCGGCACCGGCTACCTGCTGGCGATCCTCCTCGGCGGCTTCGGAGCTCACCAGTTCTATCTGGGCAACGTCGGCGCCGGGATCGGCTTCATCGCCCTCTGGTGGGGCGGCTGGGCACTGAGCGTCTTCGGCATCGGCTTCGTCGCGATCCTCGCCGCCTTCATCTGGTGGATCATCGACCTCTGCACCATGCAGTCCCAGGTCGACACCGCGAACCGACGCCTCATCGCGTACCCCTACTGACCCGCCCGGCATCCGGGTCGCGCACGCAGCACTGACCAGGCGCCCTCCCACTCGCTTCCCCGCACCACCGACCGACGCCAGCACGCCGGCCGATCACACCGCAGAAAGGCACCACCACCATGTCCTACCCCGAGCAGCCTCCGTCACCGCAGGAGCCCTACGGTCAGCAGCCGTACGGCCAGGCACCCCAGGGCCAACAGCCCTATGGCCAGGCACCCTACGGCCAGCCCGGTTTCGGCCAGCCGACGCCGCCGCCCGCGAAGACCGGCAACGGTCTCGGACTCGCCGCCCTCATCATCGGTGTCGTCTCGCTCATCGGCGCGTTCATCCCGTTCGTGAACTTCGTCTCCGGCTTCCTCGCCTTCGTCGGCCTGGTGCTCGGCATCATCGCCCTCTTCCTCAAGAACAAGTCGAAGGGCCTCGCCATCGCGGGCACGGTCCTGTCGCTCATCGCGATGATCCTCAGCATCATCCTCGCGATCACCTACACCGCCGGGTTCGCCGGCGCCGTGAGCGAAGGCATCAAGACCGCGCAGGCTGAGTCGTCCGCCGAAGCCGACCGCGACGTCACCGTGGTCTACGAGGTGACCGGCACGTCCGCCGCCTCGTCGATCACGTACATGACGTTCACGGACGGCAACAGCGGCACCGAGCAGGCCAACGACCAGGCGCTCCCCTTCACCAAGGAGTTCACCATCAAGGCCGGTGGCACCTTCGACTACAGCTCGTTCTACGTCATGGCGATGAACGGTGCCGACGACGCGGGTGACATCTCCTGCAAGATCACCGTCGACGGCAAGGTGCTCGCCGAGAACACCTCGACCGGCGCATACGCCTCGGCGTCGTGCTCCGCCTCGAGCATGGACCTCAACGAGTAGGTGCCTTCGGAGCACCCAGCTCGGGCTGCGCTCGCCGAGAGCGACCAGATGGGCGCTTGCAATCTTGGAAACTAACGCCCAGAGCGTTAGAATCCAAGCATGCATTCCCAAGAGTCGCTCCGCACACTCGCGGAGGTGACCAATTCCCAGTGGGGCATGGTCACCTCCGCTCAGGCCGGCGCGCGCGGGATCAGCCACATGAACCTCACCAGGCTGACCGAGTCAGGAAGTCTGGTCCGACTGGCGCAGGGCGTGTATCGGGATGCTGGCGCGCCGAGCGTCGAACACGAGGAGCTCCGCGCAGCCTGGCTCGCGATCGAACCCAAGAAGCTCGCGTACGAGCGACTCGAGGACGTGCCGAACACCGCAGTCGTGTCCGGCGAGTCGGCCAGCAGACTCCATGCCATCGGCGATCTGCGCGCCTCCAGAAGCGAATTCACGACGCCTACTCGCAAGCAGACGCAGCGCACCGACGTGCGGTACCGCACTCGGTCCCTTCCGAAGCAGGATGTGGTGGTCCGCGACGGTCTTCCTGTCACGACGCGAGAACGGACGATTGCAGACCTGGTCGAGGATCGACAGGATCTCAGCCTCGTCGCTGGCGTCCTCCGCGATGCCGCGCAGCAGTCCCGTCTGGGTCTCGACCGCCTCAGCGAACTCCTCAGCCCGCTCGCGGAACGGAACGGCCACCGCAAGGGTGATGGGGATGCGCTCCTCGAAGAGCTGCTGCAGATCGCAGGCATCGACGCCGCGTCGGTTGCGAAACACCTGGCGGCCATCCCCGACCTCGGGGCACTCATCACGGCGAACTACCTCAGCCAGCTGCCCGAGTTCGATTTCAAGCGGATGTTCCCGGATATCGATGGCATCAACGCAATTTTCGGGAAAGCAATGCGATCACAGGCCGAACAGATGAGCGATCTCGTCGCAGCGATGTCCACGCGTGCCATGGCCGACATGCAAGCGAACACAGCGAAAGCCCTCAAGGGCTATGACTGGGCTTCCATCGCGACGGCGACATCACGGACTCAGCGGAGCGCCGAGGAGTGAGCGGACAGGAACGCTATGCAACGCCCGCAGCCGTGGAGTCCGCAATCGCCGCCGCCGCACGCAACACGTCTCGCTCGAATCCATCACTGACGACGAGCGAGCGTATTCGCCTCGAGTACTTCAACCGATTCCTCAGCCGGGTCTTCTCCGAAGGCCACGTGTCCGGCTGGATCCTCAAGGGCGGCACCGGGATGCTCGCGCGGGTGGCATCGGCGCGGGCGACCATCGACGTCGACCTCACTCGGAGCGGTCATTCCCTCGATGCTGCTCTCAGCGAGCTTCGCCGTCTCGCCGAGACCGACCTCGGAGACTTCTTCCGCTTCGACTACACCGGGTACGTGCCGTCGATCGGTGGGGACCAGCAGGCCTAGGTCGACGGATACCGGGTGAGCTTCGACATCTCGATCGGGGCGAGTCGCAAGGGCCAGCTCCACGTGGACCTCGTATCGAGCGCCATCACCACGGACGACCCGGAATTCGCCTCGCCAGCCAATGCGCTCGATCTGCCGAAGCTGGCCAACCACCCCTATCGGTTGTATTCGGTCGTCGATCAGATCGCGGACAAGGTGTGCGCCACACTCTCGCTCTACAACGGCCGCCCGTCGAGCCGTGAGAAGGATCTGGTCGACCTCGTCGTGCTCGCCGTGACGCAGGACATCGATGGCGCGAAGCTCACAACCGCTCTCCAGGTTGAGGCACGCATGCGATCGCTCGACCTGTCCCACACGTTCCACGTGCCGCCGCACTGGGGCGCCAATTATGCAAAGCTCGCGAAGGGTGTGCCCGCCTGCGAGCAGTTCCGAACCATCGATGACGCACAGTCGCTGGCTCGATCGCTCATCGAGCCGGCACTCGATGGCAGCGCCGCAGGACGAGTCTGGAACCGTGCCACGCTGAAATGGAGCTAGGGTCGATCAGCCTTTCGAGACGCTGATCTCCACCGGCGTCGGGTTCTGGAACAGGTCGAGCACCGGGCAGTGCGCATCGACCGCGGCGCGCAGCTCCTGGTAGCGGTCCTCGGTCTCGGGACCGCTGATGCTGATGTTCAGCCGGATCGTCGAGAACCCCGCGCGAATCTCGTCAGTGATGCCGAAGAGGTTGCGCACGTCGAGGTCGCCCTCCGCATCGACACTGATGTCGTCGACCTGGATGCCCAGCGCGCTCGCATACAGCCGGTAGACCACGATCTGGCAGGAGATGAGCGCCCCGAGCGCGAACTCCACCGGGCTGGCGGCTACATCGTCCCCAGCCAGCGCGGCCGGCTCGTCGACGAGGAAGCGGTGCCTGCCCGCGGTGATCTCGCTCGCGACCGAGCCCTCGCCGGAGCCGGAGACGCGGTAGGTGAGCGCCGCACTCGATGGTGCAGAGGCGATCCGCTCGGACCAGGAGGCGCCGGCGGCGGCGAGCCGGTCGGCGCGCTCGGTTGCGGAGACGGCAGGGACGGTGACGGTGGCGAGGTCGTTCGTGAGGAGAGTCATGCGGACAGTGTCGGCGGTGAGCGCGATATCTGGCCAACGTCCGGTGTCACAACTCGTCACGAAGTCGACGGCACCGGCCTCAGGGCGGCACGAACGTCACAACTGACCGGGCGACTCGCAGTCAGTACCGCCACTCCCACGCCGCACTCACATCGAGAGGCGACGCACGAGCTCCTCGACGGTCGAGAACTTGATCGACTCGACGCCCTCTTCGTCGTCCTCGTCGGGCTCGACCTCGACGGCCTCGAACGCGAGGTCGGCGTCGAGCTGCACGAGCACCGAGCTGTCGGGGAACTGCTTCGGCGCGTCGAACGAGAGCAGCACGGCGTCGATGAAGACGATCACCGAGCGCAGCACGAGGTCGTCGCGCAAGTCGGCGGTCTCGATGACCTCGTCCGACTCGACTGCCTCCTCGATCTCCGACGCCACGCGGTCGAGCAGCACCTTCCACTCCGCCGCGGGCGTCGAGAGGACCCGCTGCGCCAAGTCGGCGAGCGCCGCCGGCTCCGGCTCGCCCTCCTGCTCCTCGGGCTCGGGGTCGACGTTGAGCATGACCTCGGCGTCGATCGCGTCGAAGCGGGCGAGCCCGTAGACGAACGTGTCCTCCACCTCGGGCGAGGCGACGAGGCCCCGACGCGTGAGTTCTTCGGCCAGGGCAGTCAGCGATGCAGTCATGCGCGCCAGGCTATCGCGACCGGGTGAACGGAGGCAGAACGCCGGTCGGCCGCTATTCCTTGGTGGCGTAGATCCGGAACCGGCGCTGCGTCACGATGATGGGCGCTGCTGCGTTCAGCTCGGAGAGTCGCTGAGCATGCGCTTGCACGGTGAAGTCGGGAGCGTCCCACGGGACGAGGCCGATGTACGTGACGAGGGCGACAGCATCCTTGAACTGCATCGATCCCTCCCATGAGTCGACCTGGTCGATCCGCATCCCCGCTTCCCGCAGAGCCTCCGCGTGGGCTTCCACGGTGACATCGGGGTGGGTGTACTCACTCCCGAACCATTCATGGATCTGGGGTGCGTCGAAGCCGTCCACCTGTTGGGTCAGGAACCTGCCGCCGGGCGCCAAGACGCGGGCGACCTCGACCGCGTCGTAGGACTCGTGCCGAGACATCACGAGATCCTGGCTCTGATCGGGGAGGCCGAGGTCGTCGCTGGCATCCGAGTCGTACTGCAGCACCGCGACGTGGTGGGGTGCGAGCTGCGCTCTCGCTACGGGGACGTTGGGTGGCCATCCTTCAGTAGCGACGACCAGGGGCAGACGTGCGGACTCGCGGGAGAGCGATTCCAGGAGCGCGGACAACCGCTCCCCACCGCCCGTTCCCAGATCCAGGGCTCCGATGCGTGAGTCACGCAGCGCGCGCAGGCAGTCCGCTTCGAAGTCCCACCATGGACTGTCGGAGATCAGCGCGTCGTCCAACCGTGAGAAGTCCCATCCGACCATCTGCGCTTCGGAATGTGCCGCGTTGAGGCGTTCGAGGAGGTCGTGATCAGCTCCGTGGAGCCCGCCGCTGAGCTGCTGGGAGTGCTGTTGTCGGTCGCCGATCGTCACGTTTTGAGTCTGACACTGGGTCGGTTGGGTGTCGACCCGACCTCGGTGATGGCGTCGGAATTGCCGAGTGCCGCGGCGTCCAACCCCGCTGAGTTGCCTGAATGTGTTGCGAATCGGGCGAGATCGGAACAGTTTCGGGCGACTCGGCACAGGCCCAGCACCACACCTGTCAGCGGCACACGCCATGATCACCGTATGCCCTTCGCAGACGAGCTCCTCGGCACCGCCGTCGCCCGCACCCTCACCCACTCGCTCCAGGAGGCCGCGCCAGGGAAGCCGTTCGAGGCCACGGCCCAAGCAGCCGAGCGGCTCGACGGCCTCGCCCTCCGCGAGCGGGCCGACCTCCTGCGCGACGCCCTGCTCGAGGACGTTCCCGGCGACTACTCGACGCTCGCCGGCGTCATCCGCACCGCCCAGGCGTCGAACCCCGCGTTCACCGGCTGGCTCATCTGGCCGGTGACGAGCGCCGTCGCGGCCCGCGCGGTCGAGGAGGGCACCCCCGACGCCTTCGACGACGCCATGCGACTCCTCGCCGAACTCACCGAGCGCCTCAGCGCCGAGTTCGCCATCCGCACCCTCCTGCGCCACGATCTCGACCGCGCGCTCTCCATCGTCCTCGACTGGACCACCTCCGACAACGAGCACATCCGCCGCCTCGCCAGCGAAGGCACCCGCCCCTACCTGCCGTGGGCGGTGCGCGTTCGGGAGATCGTGGCGAACCCGGGCGTCACCGTCCCGATCCTCGACGCCCTCTACCGCGACCCGAGCGAGTACGTGCGCCGCTCCGTCGCCAACCACCTCAACGACCTCAGCCGCGACGACCCCGACCTCGTCGTCGCGACCGCGAACCATTGGCTGGCCGACCCCGACGCCAACACCCCGGCGCTCGTCCGCCACGCGCTCCGCACGCTCGTGAAGCGCGGCAACCCGGGCGCCCTCGCGGCCCTCGGCTTCGGCGCGGCGACAACGGAGGTCGAGGGTTTCGCGGTCGACAGCGCGCACATCCCGTTCGGAGGCTCGGTCCGATTCGTCGCGACCGTCCGCAACACCGGTGCCGAGACGGCCCGCTTGGCGATCGACTACGTCGTGCACCACCAGAAGGCGAACGGCTCGCAGACGACGAAGACGTTCAAGCTGACGACGACCGAACTGGCTCCCGGCGAGCACATCCTCCTCTCCCGCGAGCACTCGTTCCGAGCGATCACCACCCGCCGCTACCACCCGGGTGCGCACGGGATCGCGCTGCAGGTGAACGGGGTCGCGACCGAGCCGCTGGCGTTCGAGCTGCTGCCGCCGGTGGAGTGAGGCGGGCGTCCCCACGGCCGAGCCCGCTTACTGAGCCGGTCGAAGGGCGCACTTCGACAAGCTCAGTGACCGGTGGAGCTCAGTGACGGCCTCGGCGGGCCGCTCCGCACCCGACCGCATCCGGCAGCCACGCCAATGGGAATACACATGTATTCTTTCCGCGTGTCCACTCTCTCATCGCCCACCTCCACGCCCGATCTGATCAGCAACCACCCCATCGCGAGCTGGCGCCTGCGCGCACCGTGGCTCGCCGCCATCGCCTTCGCGCTCGTCCCCGTGGTGTTCACGGCCGGCGCGTCAGCAGCAGCGCAACTCTCCGGGGCGAGCGAGGCCGGAGCAGCCCTCACGCTCGCCGCGGGAGCAGCCGTCTCCGCGATCCTCGGCCTGGTCGTCATGCGCCTGTCGCCGCCTCGATTCCGCGACTTCGGCTTCCGGAGTCCGCGGCGAGCGCGCGCCGCGCTGTGGTTCGTCCCGGCCGCAGCCACCGTCCTGATCATCCTCGGCGCCCAAGGCATCCGGGTCGAGGCACCGACCATCGCGGCGTACGGAGTCCTCGTCGCCGCCGTCGCGCTGAACGAGGAGACCTGGTTCCGCGGCATCGTGTTCGCGATCCTCCGCGCACGCAGCACCCGCACTGCCGTCATCGGCAGTTCCGTCCTCTTCGGCGTCCTGCACCTGGCGAACCTCGCGGGCGGTGCGGACGTCGGATCCTCCATCCTGCAGGTGGCCTTCGCAGCCCTGTTCGGCCTCGTCGCCGCCCAACTCCTCGTGCTCACGGGCAGCCTCTGGCCTGCGATCGCCTGGCACGCCGCTTGGAACTTCGTCAGCTTCATCGGCGGTGACTCGACCGACGACCGGTCGCTCGTCGGACTCGGCGCGGCCTGCGTCGTCATGCTCGGCTATGCGGTGTTCCTCGGGCGCCGAACGTCTTCGCTGCCTGACGGCGCAACGACGACCGACGCCCCAGCCCTACCCTGAGAACGTGGACCTGACCGAGCGCCAAAGCCAACTCGCCGACGCGGCGCTGCGGATCGTCGCACGATCCGGCCTGGGCGCCCTGTCGTTCCGCGCCGTCGCGAGTGAGGACGACTGCTCGCTCGGTTCCGTGCAGAAGGCGTTCCCGAGCAAACAGCGGATGGTGGCGGCAGCGTTCACCCGACTCCGCGACACCTCGGCGCCCCTGCCACCCGGAGAACCGGGCCGCCCGAACCTGCGACAGTGGCTCGTCGACCTGTTCATCGGCGTCCTCCCGCTCGACGAGCCGCGCCGAGCCGCACACCGCCAGGGCGAGGTGTTCGGGCAGGTCGCGCTGGTCGACCCGGACATCGCCGCCGCCATCGCCGAGACCGACGCCCGACTCCGCGGGCTCATCGCCTCGCTCGTGGCGCGCGGGCGTGCTGAGGGAGAGATCCCCGCGTGGGTCGATCCCGACACCGCCGCCTGGGCCGTCTGGGCGCTCGCGGGCGGCGTCGCCTCCCAGCTCGGCTACGACCCGGAACCCGAGAGCGACGTCCGGAGCAGACTCGATGCGGCGATCGGCGCGCTCCTGGGCGTCGCAGCCACCGACTGACGACCGGCCCATACGACCGATCCAACGCGGATGAACGTCCGCTGAGAATCGCCGCGCGGAGGAATGCCCCACCCCGCCCGAACCGTTCCCCTGAACATGACAACCATCGGAATCATCGGTTCAGGAAACATCGGCTCTCAGCTCGCACGCCTCACGGTGGCGCAGGGTCACGACGTCATCGTGTCCAACTCGCGCGGACCGGAGACGCTCACCGACCTCGTCTCGGAGCTCGGCGAGCACGCCACCGCCGGCACCGCCCTCGACGCGGCCCAGCGTGGCGACATCGTCATCGTCACCATCCCGCTGCACGCGATCGACACCGTCCCCGTCGCACCGCTCGCGGGCAAGGTCGTCATCGACACGAACAACTACTACCCCGAGCGCGACGGCCACATCGCCGAGCTCGACGAGGAGACCACCACCACGGCCGAGATGCTGCAGGCGCACCTCCCCGAGTCGAAGGTCGTGAAGGCGTTCAACCACATCTACGCCGCCGACCTCACCACCAAGGGCAAGCCGTCCGGCACCCCGAACCGCCGGGCCCTCGTCATCGCCGGTGACGACGCCGACGCGAAGGCCACCGTCGCCGCACTCATCGACTCCTTCGGGTTCGAGCCCCTCGACATCGGCGCGCTCTCCGAGGGATGGCGCATCCAGCGCGACACCCCCGGCTACGGTCCGGACGTCGACGCCGACAAGCTGCGCGAACTCGTCGCCGAGGCCAAGCGCTACCGCGACATGTAAGTCACGCCACATCGCGGATCGCCTCGAGTGGTCGTCCAGGATCTCCTGGTGCGAGCATTCGGGGCGATTCGTCGTTCAGTGGCCCGGTGGGTCGGCCCGCCATTCGAGGAGCAGCGGCGCTTCCTCGAACCCGGCGCGGCGGTAGACCGGCGCACCCGCGTCGTTCGAGCTGACGGAGACCCGCCCGATGTCGCGAGCGCGGGCGGCGTCGAGGAGTCCGTCGACGAGACGGCCGGCGATGCCGCGACCGCGGTACTCCGGGCGGACGAAGACACTCTGCACGTCGCCCGTCAGTCGGCGGAGTGTCCCGATGTTGGGTGCGCGGGAGAACACGACGAGCCATGCCATGCCGACGAGCTGATCGTCGACCTCGGCGACCAGGCACACCCGGGAGTCGGGTTCGACCGCGATCCACGAGACGAGGTCATGGGCGAACAGCGCCCGTTCCCAGTCGGCGAGCGGGGCGGCGGGCGGCGACATCATGAGCTTCAGCTTGGCGAGCCCGGCAGCATCGGCCGGCGTGGCGACGCGGATCACGACCTCGGGTTCCATGGGTCGAGTGTGCCACGGGCCGCTGTCATGGCGCGGGAGGGGCAACCCGGGGTGCCCTTCGACAGGCTCAGGGACCGGAAGGGGGCGCCCGGGGACCGGAAGGGCGGGCCAAGCAGAAGGGACCGCCCGGAACCGGTGACCCGGAGCCGAGTCACGGTCACGGAGCCTGTCGAAGTGCGGGGAACGGAAGAATGTCTCGAGCGGAGGGACCGCCGAGGCACCAGTGACCCGGAACCGAGTGACGGTCACTGAGCCTGTCGAAGTGCACACGAGGGACGCCCGCCCGGGCTGAAGCCTCCGCGGGAGGGGCGGACTCGTGGGCCCTTCGACAAGCGGGTCCTGGGCCTGTCGAAGTGCACACGAGGGGCGCCCGCCCGGACCAAAGCCTTCGCGCGGGAAAGCCGGACTCGTGGGCCCTTCGACAAGCGGATCCTGAGCCTGTCGAAGGGCAGGGAGCGGGAAGGTCTCGGGCGGAGGTGACCGCCGCTAACCGAGTGACCCGGGACCGGGCTCCTGTGCGCGCCGAGCCTGTCGAGGCGCTCGGGCGCCCTTCGACAAGCTCAGGGACCGGAAGGGGCCGCTCAGGGAGCGAGCGCCGCGAAGCGGTCCAGGGCCGCTCGCAGCACGGCGCTCTCCTCGGCGCCGCCGTGGCCCTCGGTCTCGACGATCGTCAGCTCGCTCGCCGGCCACAGCTGATGCAGGCGCCAGGCGGTCACGGCCGGTCCGCTGATATCCCTGCGGCCGTGGACCAGCGCACCGGGGATGTGCGCGATGCGGTCCATTCGCGACGGCACCGCCCGGTCGCCTGCGAGGAAACCGTCGTGACTCCAGTAGTGGGTGACGAGCGTCGCGAAGGCCTCGCGCACGGCCGCGTCGGCGAACAGCTGGCCGACGCGTTCGGGGTGGTCGAGTGACACGTGCGCACTCTCCCAGCGGTCCCAGGCGGTCGCGGCGTGTGTGCGGTCCGCCGCGTCGCCCTCTCGGAGACGACGCGCGTAGGCCTCGACGACCCGCTCACCGTCCCGCCGGTCGCTGTCACTTTCGAATCGCGCCCATTCCTCGGGGAAGACGCGGCCGACGCCCTCGGTGATCCAGTCGACCTCGTCACGACTCGTGGTGGTCACCGCGACGAGCGCCAGCGCGATCACCCGATCGGGATGCTCCTGCGCGTAGGCGAGCGCGAGGGTCGTGCCCCACGAGACCCCCGCCACGACCCAGCGCTCCACACCCGAGGCGACTCGCACCGCCTCGATGTCGGCGATGAGTCGCTGCGTGGTGTGACCGTCGAGCTGGTCGCGGGCGTCCACGATGTTCGGCAGGCTGCGGCCGCTCCCGCGCTGGTCGATGCCGATGAGGCGGTACCGCGACAGGTCGAAGTGCGAGCGGTACCAACCGGAGCCGAGCGACCCGCCGGGGCCGCCGTGCAGCCAGAGCGCGGGGACGCCGTCGGGGGTACCGGACTCCTCGACGAAGATCGACGCACCGCCATCCACGTCGACGAAACCGGTGGTGTGCGGGTCGGCTTGCTCCTCGGTCATCCGTGCCACGCTACACAGCTCGGGTCCTGCGTGCAGGCCCTTCGACAGGCGCAGGGACCGGGAAGGCGTCCGCTGCCCTTCGACAGGCTCAGGGACCGGGAAGAGGTCCGTCGCCCTTCGACAGGCTCAGGGACCGGCCAGGCGTGCATGCCCTTCGACAAGCTCAGGGACCGAGAAGTGGGCCCGTCCGTAGACTGGGCGCCCATGGCGGAAACGAACGCAGTCACGTCAGGGTCCAAGCAGGTGTGGATCGTCGCCGGAGCACTGCTGGTCGGGTCGGTCCTCCTCGGCCCACTCGTCCAGATCGGGTCCTTCCTCGGGCCGACCGACGGCATCCTCGCGACGTTCCTGTCCGTCTTCTCGATCGCCCTGTTCGCGATCGGCTCCGACCGTTCCAGCAGCGTGACCGCGAGGCGCCCGCTCGGCACCGGCGCCCTCATCGCGCTCGGCATCTGGATGACGATCAGCTCGTTCGTCCGCGGTCTGGCGACGATCCCGGCCGCCGTCGAGACCTTCCTCAGCTTCGGCTACCTCGACCTGCTCATCCAGTTCGTGCTCGCGGCCATCGCGACAACGCAGATCGCCCGCGCCGGAACCGTGCCCCGCCCCTGGCACCTCGCGCCGCTGTGGGTCGTGGCGGTGACAGCAGCATCGTGGACCGTCCAGCAGATCATCGTCGTGGCGGCGGGCTCGAACGTGTCCCTCTTCATCCCGATCATCGTCATCCTCGACGGGTGGGTCCGTATCGTCGGCCCCGTCTTCCTCGGGATCGTCGCCATCGCCCTCGCCAGCCGCGAGTCGGCCGTCGCGGCTGGCGTCCGGGAGCAGGAGTCGTAGGCTGTCGGGAATCGACATCGGGGGACGTCACATGCATCGACGCATCGCATCAGGACTCATCGCACTCACACTCGCCGCCGGGCTGAGCGCATGCACCGGCGGGGTGACGAGCTACGCCGACCTCGAGCGCGACCAGGCCGACACGGA
The DNA here is from genome assembly GCF_006065115.1 of Plantibacter sp. M259. Classification (NCBI taxonomy): domain Bacteria; kingdom Bacillati; phylum Actinomycetota; class Actinomycetes; order Micrococcales; family Microbacteriaceae; genus Plantibacter; species Plantibacter sp. M259. The sequence goes on from NZ_CP040750.1 coordinate 1,377,119, forward strand.
TCGTCTCCCGGCAAGCACCACCGGAGCCGGCAGCGACGACCCGCTCACGATCGACGCCGACACGACCCGACTCGTCGCCGTCCAAGGCGACACGGAGATCTTCCTCGCGTCGGCGACGGAGCAGGGTCAGTCCCGGATCTGCATCATCGTCTTCGCGGAGACCGAACCGTTCCGGGCCTGCGGCAGCGGTGACCGCGTCGGCATGAGCGACAGCGTCAACGAGTACACGGTGCTCTCCGACGCCGTCGTCGACACCGCACTCGACCCCGCCGAGGACTGGACGAAGATCAGCGAGAACGTCTTCACCCGCCCGGTCCAACCGACGACGAGCGACACGCAGTAGCGGCGGACACAGACCCTTCGACAAGCTCAGGGACCGGCGCGGCACGTCGGGCTGATACGACCGCGCGACTGCGTGGGCCCTTCGACAAGCTCAGGGACCGACGTGGCACGTCGGGCTGATACGACCGCGCGACTGCGTGGGCCCTTCGACAAGCTCAGGGACCGGCGCGGCACGTCGGGCTGATACGACCGCGCGACTGCGTGGGCCCTTCGACAAGCTCAGGGAACGGCGCGGCACGTCGGGCTGATACGACCGCGCGACTGCGTGGGCCCTTCGACAAGCTCAGGGACCGGCGCGGCACGTCGGGCTGATACGACCGCGCGACTGCGTGGGCCCTTCGACAAGCTCAGGGAACGGCGCGGCACGTCGGGCGGATACGGCCGCGGGACTGCGTGGGCCCTTCGACAAGCGGATCCTGAGCATGTCGAAGGGCAGGGACCGACGTGGCACGTTGGGCGGATACGGCCGCGGGACTGCGTGGGCCCTTCGACAAGCGGATCCTGAGCATGTCGAAGGGCAGGGACCGACGTGGCACGTCGGGCGGATCCGGCCGCGGGACGACGTGGGCCCTTCGACAAGCTCAGGGAACGGGAGCGACGGGGGAGCTAGGAGACGAGTCGCTCGCGCAGGCGTTCGCCGGATGGGGCAGTGTCACGCCGGGTCGGGCTGATCGTCGCCCAGACCTCGTCGAGGGAGAGGCCGAGCACCTCGGCGATGGCGGCGATGGTGGAGAACGCCGGCGTCGCGACCCGGCCCGACTCGATCTTCCGCAGCGTCTCCGGCGAGAGACCGGCGTCGAGGGCGATGTCGAGCATCGAACGCTCACCTCTGGCCTCGCGCAGGAGCGCACCGAGGCGCTGACCGCGTTCGACATCGGTGGGGGTGAGCGGAAGGCGGACCATGCGCCCAGTGTAGTACGGGATAGTTTGACCGGTATAGTTATTGGCCGAGCGCCGTTCGCGGCACGAACACCACCGCACCACGAACGCAGCACGCCGATGGAAGGGCCCCGCATGATCGAGATCTTCACCCCCACCGAGGTCGCGAAGGCACGTCGCACCGGCGAGCTCGTCGCGAACATCCTGCACACGCTCAAGCACCGGGTGACGGTCGGCACGAACCTCCTCGAGATCGACCGCTGGGCGAAGGCGATGATCCTCGAGGCCGGCGCTGTCTCCTGCTACGTCGACTACGCCCCTCCTTCGGTCGCGGTCCCTTCGGCCACTACATCTGCACCGCCGTGAACGACGCCGTCCTGCACGGCCTCCCCCGCGACTACACGCTGGCCGACGGCGACCTCCTCACCCTCGACCTCGCCGTCCTGCTCGACGGGATCGCCGCCGACTCGGCCATCAGCTTCGTCGTCGGCACGGCGACCCCCGAAGACCTCGCGCTCATCGAGACCACCCAGGAGGCCCTCGCCGCCGGTATCGCAGCCGCCAAGCCGGGTGCGAAGATCGGCGACATCTCCTTCGCGATCGGCACCGTGCTGCGTGGCGCCGGCTACCCGGTCAACATGGAGTTCGGCGGCCACGGCATCGGCACGACCATGCACCAGGACCCGCACGTCTCGAACGACGGTCGCGCCGGCCGTGGCTACAAGCTGCGCCCGGGCCTCCTCCTCGCGATCGAGCCGTGGGTCATGGCCGACACCGACAAGCTCGTCACCGATGCCGACGGCTGGACCCTCCGCAGCGTGACCGGCAGCCGCACCGCCCACAGCGAGCACACCATCGCGATCACCGAGGACGGCGCCGAGATCATGACGCTGCCGACCGTCACGTTCTGAGCACCTGAGGGTCCGCCGAGCGGACTCGACCGGCCCGGCACACCGTGTTTAGGCTGGTGACATGACCGACGATCGCCGCACGGTCCTCCGGGGCCGGTACCTGAGCCTCGGACTCGGCGAACTGTTCGCCGCCCTCGTGTTCATCTGGGTCGCGTTCGTCTCGGCGCTGCCGTTGTTCGAACGGCCGACCGACGCGCTCGCGTTCTGGTCTGCCCTCGTACCGCTGCTGCTGATCCTCGTGCAGGCCGGCGTCTACTGGCTGCTCGCCCGGCGGTGGGTCAAGCAGGGCATCATGCCTCCTGGACTGGCCGCCACCTACCGCGGGTTCCGCGTGCTCGACGCGGTCCTGCTGCTCGCCGGACTCGTCGGCATCATCGTCTGGTTCCCCGCCCACCCCTTCGCGGCCATCGGCATCCCGTTCGTCTGGCTCCTGGGTGTCATCGAGTACGTGAACTACTTCGTCGTCCGGCTCGCCTACCCACCGTCCGTGTGGTTCAAGCGGATCGGCGAGTGGCGTACGCCTCGACTCATGCAGGACGTCCGGGCGGCTCAGCGGAGCTGACGCTCAGCGAGCGGCGCTGAGCGAGTCGATCCACTGCGCGAAGGTCTGCTCACCGCGCTGCGCATCTGGCCCGGCGAGGGTCGTGCCGTCGCGCATCGCCTTGCCGAAGCCGCCGGGCAACGGGATCTGCACGACCGGGCCACGGATGCCCGTGGCGGCGGTGTAAGCCTTGACCATCGCGGTCATCCGCAGTTCCTCGGGGCCCGCGAGATCGGCCGGGCGCCCCTGCGGCTCACCCTCCGCCAGCTCCACCAGGCGCTCGGCGACTTCGCGCGCGGCGACCGGCTGCGAGGTCATCGTCGGCACCATCGTGACCGGCCCGAAGCGGAACCGCTCGACCATCTGCTGCGCGAACTCGTGGAACTGCGTCGCCCGGAGGATCGTCCACGGGATGCGCCCAGTGCTGACGAGCTCCTCCTGCAGCGCCTTGCCCGCGTAGTAGCCGAAGGGCGCACGATCACTGCCGACGATCGACAGCGCGACGTGGTGGGGCACGCCGGCAGTGCCCTCGGCCTCGAGCAGGTTGCGGGTGACCGCCCCGAAGAACTGGCGCGACTGCTGGGCGGACTGCGTGGCCGTCGACGTCACATCGATGACGACGTCCGCGGCCTCCAGCTGCTGCGCGAGCCCGGCTCCGGTGGCGAGGTCGACGCCGGTGGCACGCGACAGCGCGACCAGCCGGTGTCCGCGCTCCTGGGCCACCGCGACGACGTGTCGCCCGACCATCCCGCTGCCTCCTGCGACGACGATCTTCATGCGACACTCCCCTCTGCTCGACGGATGTCACTCTATCGGCGAGGCGCGGCGCCGCTTGAGTTGCACGCGGTCACATCGCGGTGTATAACAAATCTGCACGTCGAGATGCAGATCCTCCCCGACGGGTCAGGACACCGAGACGCACCTCCCGCCCGAACCCGACCAGGAACCACCCGACCCCGATGACGACCCTGCAGCACCCCGCCTCCACCGGCTCCATCCGCACCCCACGCCCGCAGCTCGCGGCACTCCCCCGCACCCTGCGCCGCAGTATCCCGGCCGAGCAACGCCAGCTCTTCCGCACCCTAGCCGCCACCATCGGTGGTTTCATCCTCGCGACCGGCCTGGTCGGCGCATTCATCACCGGCTGGTTCGTCCTGCTCGGACTCCCCGCCGCGGCGATCTTCCTCAGCGCGACCGCGCCCTGAGCGATCGCGCCCTGAACGACCAGAGGAATCGGCGCGAGGATCTCCCTAGAAGTGCGTCCGCAGGAAGGGCGCCTGCTCCGTCGCGAAGGCGAGGTCGAGCGCTCGGACCGCCTCCGAGGACCCGGTGATGAGCCCGGCCTCGGCGAGCGCCGACACGCGCGGGCCGCCGAGGAGGACGGCCGACAGCTCGTTGATGGTGAGGCGCACAGCGTCGTCGTCGGTCGACTCCGGCACGTCGCCGAGGCGTTCCGCGACCGCGGCACCGTGCTCGTCGATGCGGAGCGCGAACCGACCACCGGCGAGACCGAGGGTGTCCTCGACGTCGAGCAGGTGCTCGTGAGGATCGGACGCCCCGGGGACGGTGAACCGGCGCGCACCGAGCACGGTCGGCACGTCGACGATGCGCAGCCAGAGGGAGTCGGCGCGCGCGGTGGTCTTGACCGCTCGACGATCGACCAATCGCCACTGGATGGCTTCGACCGTCGGAGCCTGGTGGAAGGTGACCTTCGTCGTGAGGCTGATCCCGGTGAGGTGCCGCCAGAGCGCATAGCGGGCCTCCGGGGTGGTGGCGACGAGGTCGTCGACGACGATGGTCCCCCACTCCTCGCCCACGCGGTACAGCGCGTAGCCCTGCGGCTCGCCTTCGGCGTCGTCGTAGCGGAGGGCGAGCGTGTCACCCTCACCGTGGCTGAAGTGGCGGATGGTCACCTCACGGAGGGCCTGCTTCCACCACGCGACCCCGCGGTCGATGTCGCCAGTGCCGCGGGAGCGCTCGAACAGCCCGGGCGCGACGGTCGCGAGCGAGCGCGGGTCGAGCGTGTGGACGCGGCCAGCGGGCGGCGCACCCCGCCAAGCGACGCGCTTGGGGTCGACCTCGTGCGTGAACTCCCAGGTCGCCGGGGCGAAGCCGTAGCGGCCGTAGATGGTCGCCTCACTCGCGGTGAGCGCGACGACTGCGGCACCGGTGGCCTTCGCGTGGTGGAGTCGGTTCTCCATCAGTGACCGGGCGATCCCCCGACGTTCGTGGGAGGTGGAGACGGTCACCTCGGTGATGGCCAGGGCGCGGACGGTGCCGCCAGGGATCGACAGGGCGGTCGGGAAGGAGCCGAGCGTGCCGACGGGGACGAGCGGTTCGGCCGCGGTGTCGTCGTAGACCCCGAGGATCGAGCTGCCGACGAGGAGCTGACGCCGCTCGGCACGCACCGCCACGTCGGTCTCGGGCTTCGAGAGGAAGCCGCGGGACGCTGCACCCCACCAGAGGTCGAGGGCGGCGTGGTCCGTGTGGTCGAGCTCGACGGTGCGCAGGTTCATGCGACAAGCCTATTGGGGCCGCGGTGACGGACCCCGGTCGGAGAAGGAACCCGGTCACTGAGCCCTCCACCGGTCACTGAGCCTGTCGAAGTGCACACGGAGAACACCACCCGGCGAACAGAAGCCAGCCCGGGGGCCCTTCGACAAGCTCAGGGACCGAAAGAAGACACCCGGTCGGAGAACGAACCCCGGTCACTGAGCCTGTCGAAGTGCACACCGAGAACACCACCCGGCGAACAGAAGCCAGCCCCGGGGCCCTTCGACAAGCTCAGGGACCGAAAGAAGACACCCGGTCGGAGAACGAACCCCGGTCACTGAGCCTGTCGAAGTGCACACCGAGAACACCACCCGGCGAACAGAAGCCAGCCCGGGGCCCTTCGACAAACTCAGGGACCGGAGGAAGCTGAACTCAGGAGCGGAGTGGCCGGAACGCAGGAGGTCGGCGCGAGAGCAGGATGGGCGGGCGCGAAGCGTCCTGCTGTCGGGCGGATGTCCTGCTGCCGCGCCGCGAGGCGCGCGGGTCAGGCGACGTAGACCTTGCGGAGGGTCTCGCGGACGGTCCAGGTGGTGCGAGCGCCGGCGGCGAGTCGGGCGATGGAGCCGGCACGGAGCTCGAGCGACGGGGTGCCGTCGGCGAAGTCGACCGTCGCCTCACCGGAGAGGACCACGAACACCTCGTCGATCTCGGTGTCCTGCACGACGCCAACACCCAGCTCCCACACGCCCACCTCGGTGTCACCGACGGCCGTGAGGGACACGATCCCGCTCCGCGGCGACCCCGAGACGACGTCCTCGGGCGCGAGCGGGTTGTCGGCGAGCGCCACGTCGGCACCCTGGAGCACCGCATTCGGAGCGAGCAGGTGGTCGGTCATGAGGTACCTCTCTGAGCAAGAAGGAGACGAGCGGGGTCGGCGCAGCCCGACGACCTACCCGACGCCCCAGCCGTAGGCGAGCTTGTGGGCCTCGAGGACGAAGAAGGTCTCGGTCGACCGCACCCCTGGCGTCGGCTGCAGAGTGTCGAGGAGGAACGTCTTGTAGTGGTCCATGTCGCGGCACACGGCCTCGACCATCACGTCGAAGCCACCGCTCGTGAGCACCACGTAACTCGTCTCCGCGTGCTTCGACAGCTCCTGGCACACCCCGCGCGCCATCCCCGGCTCGCAGCGGATGCCGATGAGCGCCAGGTGGTCGAAGCCGATCGACAGCGGGTTCGCGATGCCGACGATCTGCAGGATCCCGGTGTCCTCGAGTCGCTGGATCCGGTAGCGGACGGACGATGCGGGGAGCCCGGTCTCGGTGGCGATCTCGGAGAACGCCTTCCGTCCGTCCTGCTGCAGGATCGCGATCAGCCGACGGTCGATGTCGTCAAGGTCGTTCATGTGGCTCCTCCGGCAGCGGGCGGATGGTCATCTGGCAAGCGTAGCGAGGGAAGCCGTGCGGCCCGGGTGCGGTGTCCGCCCCACCCGAGCCACGAGCCCCGGCCGACCGACCGACCCGAACGCGGGCGGTCGGCCGAGGCGACGCCGATCGAGCGGACCGAGGGAGGTCGCCGATCGGCGGATCGGTCCGACTAGCGGACGTGGATCGCGCCGGTGCGGAGGTCGGTCGTGTCGTGGAGCGTGTACATGCCGCCGATCCGACCCCAGCCGGTGCCCTTGCCGCCCGCGCCACCGAAGGGCATGTTGATGTCCCACCACCCGTTGGAGTCGTTGACGATGACCTGACCGGTCTCGAGCTCCTCCATGAAGCGGTAGGCCTTCGACAGGCTCTCGGTGAACACCGCGGACTGCAGGCCGAGCGCGTCGGCGTTGGCGATGCGGAGGATGTCGTCGTCGTCCTTGGCCGTGAGGATGGGGAGGACCGGACCGAACGACTCCTCGCGCGACAGCAGGCTGTCCTCGGAGACGCCGTCGACGATCGTGAAGTCGTAGTAGAGGTCCGTCGGGTGGCCGGTGGCCCGACCGCCGCCGAGCAGGATGTCGAAGCCGAGTGAACGGGCCTCGTCGAGGTGGCGGTCCATCTTCGCGGCGACGCCCTCGTTGTTGAGCGGGCCGAGGTTGATCCCCTCGTCGAAGGGGTTCCCGAGTCGCACGGTCGCCTTCGCGTAGGCGAGGGCCGCCTCGACGAATGCGTCGCGGACGTCGTGGTGGACGATGAGCCGCTCGGTCGCGCAGCAGACCTGCCCACCGCTGTAGAAGGCGGAGTCCACGGCGGCCTTCGCGGCGCGCTCGATGTTCGCGTCCTCGAGGACGACGATCGGGCCGTTGCCGGAGCACTCCATGAGGGAGCGCTTGAGGCCGGCGGTGCGGACGATCTTCGCGCCGGTGGCGGACGAGCCGATGAAGCCGATCGCGTCGATCCCGTCGTGGGAGACGAGCTCGGAACCGAACGCGCCGTCACCGGGGAGGACGCTGACGAGCCCGGCCGGGACGCCCGCCTCGACGAGGCAGTCCATCGCCGCGAGGACCGCGAGGGGCGTGTTGCTCGGCGGCTTGACGATGCAGGCGTTGCCGGTCGCGAGGCCCGGGGCGACGAACTCGCTGAACATGAGGAGCGGGAAGTTCCAGGGCGTGATGATGCCCCAGACGCCGACCGGCGCGCGCCAGGTGAACATGCGCTTGTCGATGTCGCTCGACGGCAGCGTCTCGCCGTAGAGGCGGAGGGCGTCCTCAGCGTGGAGGTGGAAGAGCTGTGCGGCCTCGGCGATGTCGGCGATCGATTCGGCGAGCGGCTTGCCCTGCTCCAGCGTCTGCAGGCGGGCGAGCTCCTCCACGCGGGCGTTGATCGCGTCGCCGACCCGGTGACAGATCTCCGCGCGCTTGAACACGCCGAGCTTCCGCCACTCCCGCTGCGCCACGTGCGCCCGTCGCACCGCCTCGTCGAGTTCGGCGGTGCCGGCCACGGGGATCGACGCGATGACGTCACCGGTGACGGGGCTGATCACCTCCGAGCGCTCCGAGCTGGTTCCGTCGGTGAACTCGCCGGCGATGAAGAGCTGGGTGCGAGTGGGTGTCGGCAACGTGGTCATTCCGGACCTCCTGGTGTCGTGGCTGGGCCGACGACGCCGAACAGCGTCGTGCGGATGTCGTCGGGAGAATGTGGGATCAGCCTAGGACCTTGCGATTCCTCGAACAAGCAGTATTGTTTCGTCAAAGTTACGATTACAACAACGAGACCGACACGATCTTGTCGTCACAACAATTCTTCGGCACATTGAGTGCACCAGCAGCGAGACAGCGACGTCCCGTCCCCACGAATCGAGAAGAGCCCATGTCGACCGAACACGTCACAAGCACCGACGAGACCACGCACCTGCCCAAACGGATGCGCTGGTTCGACGGCTTCGCCATGGCGATGACCATGCCAGCCGCGCTCATCGCCACCCTCGGCGCCTCCATCACCGGCCTCGGCGGCTGGGGTGCCGCCGTCCTGTGGGCGATCTCCATGATCCTCGCCATGGGCGTCAACTGGATCTACACCGAGCTCGCCACCATGTTCCCGAACTCCTCCGGCGGCATCGCGCACTACGCGGCCGAAGCATGGAAGTCGCGTGCGCCCTGGGTCGCGCCGATCACGGGCGTCGGCTATTGGCTCCCCTGGGGCACGAACCTCGCCACCTACGGCGCGGTCACCGGTGCGCTCATCCAGGCGCAGTGGTTCCCGAACGAGGACTGGGTGATCCAGCTCGGCCCGATCTCCATCACCTTCCCGATCCTCATCGGGCTCGGCGTCATCGGCGTGATGTACCTCATCAACGTCATCGGCGTCCGCGTCACGATGGCGTTCGTCTACATCACGGCGGGCATCCTGCTCATCCCGCTGTTCGTGTTCATCGTCTTCCCGCTCTTCAGCGCCGACTGGGCACCGCTCGACCTCACCTGGAAGCTCGAGGGCATCGAGGGCCTGCACACCGCGATCGTCTGGCTGTACATCATGGCGTGGACCACCTTCGGCATCGAGGTCTGCGCGACCTTCGCCCCGGAGTACCGCGACTCGGTGAAGGACACGACCAAGGCGATCAAGGCCTCCGTCCTCTTCTGCCTCGGCGTCTTCTTCATCATCCCGCTGACCCTCGGCGGCTACGCGGGCGAAGCGACGATCGCCGACAACCCGGCGACCTTCTTCGTCGCGAGCTTCGCCTCGCTCGTCGGTGGCGCCGCGGACGTCATGGTGCTCTGCCTCATCGCCTCGCTGCTGCTCATCATGACCACCTCGGTGGCCGACGCCTCACGCGTGCTGTTCAACATGGGCAAGGAGCGCGTCACCGTCCCGTCGCTCGGCGTGCTGAACCGTCGCGGTGTGCCGTTCCGCTCGCTCAACGTGATGCTCGTGATGAACGTCGTGATCCTGGTGGTGCTGCAGAACCCGCTCGCGATCATCGTGACCGGCAACCTCGGCTACATCCTCACGCACTTCTTCGCCGTCTCCGGCTTCTTCCTGCTGCGCAAGGACCGCCCCGACGCCGTCCGCCCGATCCGCCTGCCGCGCTTCTTCGTGCCGCTGTCGGTCGTGCTGTCGGTGCTCCTCGCGATCATCCTCATCGTCGGTGCCACCGGCTTCTCGACCACGGGCTACGGCGGGTTCCTCGAGCTCGGCATCGCGCTCGGGCTGCTCGCGCTCGGCGTCGTGATCTGGCTGTTTGTGCAGCGGAGCACCAAGCGCGACGCGGGGCTCGGGACCGGCGGAGCATCCGCCGCAACCCCACGTGCCGAGACCGAACGCACCGACGCCGCCCGCACCGACTGACCGCGCACCACGCGACCGCACCGAACCACGCACCACAGGGGACCCACCATGAGAACCACCTACGAACTGGCCGAAGAGCTCGCCGACACCGCACGCCTGCGGGAGCAGCTGGCCTCGGCCGAACCGGAGCCGTACTGGCTCGACGACCCGGCACGGCCCGCTCCGCTCCCCCGGCTCGAGGCGGACGTCGAGACGGACCTGGCGATCGTCGGTGGCGGGTACTCGGGCCTATGGACCGCCCTGCTCGCGAAGGAGCGCGACCCGGACCGCCGGGTCGTGCTCCTCGAGGGCCGGCGCATCGCGTGGGCGGCGTCCGGTCGCAACGGCGGGTTCTGCGAGCCGAGCCTCACCCACGGTTCCTCGAACGGCAAGAGTCGCCTGCCGCACGAGTTCGACCGCCTGGAGGAGCTGGGACGCGAGAACCTGCGCGAGATCGGCGAGACCATCGCCCGGTACGGCATGGACTGCGACTGGGAGGAGACGGGCCTGCTGCAGGCGGCGACGGCCCCACATCACGTCGACTGGTTGCGGGAGAGCGCCGAGGAACACGGCGCCCGGTTCCTCGACCGCGAGGCCATGCAGGCGGAGGTCCACTCGCCGATCTTCCAGGCCGGCCTGTTCGAGCCCACCGGTGCGGCGCTCGTCAACCCGGCGAAGCTGGCGTGGGAGCTGCGACGCGTCTGCCTCGACCTGGGTGTGGAGATCCACGAGTACACGCACGTCCGCTCGATCCGGTCGGACGCGACGTCGGTCACCCTCACGACGACGCACGGTTCGGTCGTCGCGAAGCACGTCGCCCTCGGCACGAACGTCTTCAAGGCCCTCATCCCGAGTGCCCGGAAGTACACGGTGCCGGTATACGACTACGCGCTCATGACGAACCCGCTCTCCGCCGAGCAGCTCGAGAGCCTGGGTTGGAAGGGCCGGCAGGGCATCTCCGACCTGGACAACCGCTTCCACTACTCGCGGCTCACGACCGACGCGAACGGGTCGACCCGCATCCTGTACGGCGGCTACGACGCGGTCTACAACTACGGCGGGCGCGTCGAGCCACGGTTCGACCAGCGCGAGGAGTCCTTCCTCAAGCTCGCCGCGCACTTCGCCCACACCTACCCGCAGCTCGTCGACCTCGGCTTCTCCCACAAGTGGGGCGGGGCGATCGACACCTGCGGGCGGTTCTTCTCCTTCTTCGAGACCGCGCACGGCGGCAAGGTCGCGCACGCGGCCGGGTTCACCGGCCTCGGCGTCGGCGCGACGCGATACGGCGCGAACGTCATGCTCGACCTCCTCGCCGGCACGCCGACCGAGCGCACGACGATGGACTTCGTCCAGAAGAAGCCGACGCCGTTCCCGCCCGACCCGCTCGCGTTCATCGGTGCGCGCATCTCGCTGTCGGAGATGGCCCGGGCCGACCGCAACGAGGGCAAACGCGGGCTCTGGCTCCGCGTGATGGACGCCGTCGGGCTGGGCTTCGACTCCTGAGCCGGGTTTCGACGCAGGAGCCGCAGTCCAACCCATGACAGGCGGAGCCTGGTTCGATACGGTGCAGGTGGTGGTCCCGCTCACGTCGAACCCGCACAGCTCGCATCGGCCGGCAACGGACACCGCACCGCACCAGCAGCACCTCAGACAAAGGAGCACACCAGTGAGCGACTACGCCGTCGTCAACCCCGCGACCGGAGAGACTCTCCGCGACTACCCGACGATCACGGACGAGGAGCTGCAGCAGGCGATCACCGCCGCGTCGGCCGCCCACGAGGAGTGGTCGCGTCGCGCTCCCGTCGCCGACCGCGCTGCGCTCATCGCCCGCGTCGCCGCCCTCCACACGGAGCGCCGCGAGCAGCTGGCCGAGATCGCCGTCCGCGAGATGGGCAAGACGTACGAGCAGGCGCTTGGCGAGGTCGACTTCGCCGCCGCGATCTACCAGTACTACGCCGACAACGGCGAAGCCTTCTCCGCCGACGAGCCCATCGAACTGTCCGACGGAACTGGCTCGGCGTTCATCCGTCGCGCGTCGCTCGGCGTGCTGCTCGGCATCATGCCGTGGAACTTCCCGTATTACCAGGTGGCGCGGTTCGTCGGCCCGAACGTGGTCAACGGCAACACGATCCTCCTCAAGCACGCACCGCAGTGCCCCGAGTCGGCACTGGCCATCGCGCAGATCTTCGACGACGCCGAAGCCGAGCTGGGCGCCCACGATTCCGTGTACGTGAACATCTTCGCCACGAACGACCAGATCGCGAGGGTCATCGCCGACCCGCGCGTGCAGGGCGTCTCGGTCACCGGTTCTGAGCGCGCCGGTTCCGCCGTCGCCGAGCTGGCGGGCAAGCACCTCAAGAAGGTCGTGCTCGAGCTCGGCGGGTCCGACCCGTTCATCCTGCTGTCGACCGACGACCTCGACGCCGCCGTCCAGGACGCCGTCAACGCCCGCATCGACAACAACGGGCAGTCCTGCAACGCCGCCAAGCGGTTCATCATCATCGACGAGCTGTTCGACGACTTCGCCGCGAAGTTCACCGAGGTCTTCACCGCGAACGCGCCGGCCGACCCGATGGCGGAGAGCACGCAGCTCGGCCCGCTGTCGTCGGCCGCCGCGACCGAGCGACTCGGCGAGCAGCTCGGCCGCGCGAAGGCGCAGGGCGCGACGATCCTGGCATCGGGCGAGCCGAATGGGAACTTCTTCCCGCCGGCCGTGCTCACCGATGTGACGCCTGAGATGGACGCGTTCCACGAGGAGTTCTTCGGACCCGTCGCGTCGCTGTACCGGGTCGCGTCGGAGGAGGAGGCCGTGCGCCTCGCGAACGACACCCCGTTCGGTCTCGGCTCCTACGTGTACACGACCGACCAGGAGCAGGCGCTGCGGGTCGCGGACGGGATCGACGCCGGCATGGTGTGGATCAACCTCGTCCTCGGCGACGCGGCGGAGCTGCCCTTCGGCGGCGTCAAGCGCTCCGGCACCGGCCGCGAGATGGGCAAGCCAGCGATGGACGAGTTCGTCAACAAGAAGCTCATCCGCATCGCCTAGGCGCGTCGGCCCCGGTCGCCGAGCTCGCGCCACCGGTCGCTGACGCCCCCATCCGGTCACTGACGCCCCCATCCGGTCACTGAGCCTGTCGAAGTGCGGTCCCGCCCCATGTCGACCGCCCTTCGACAAGCTCAGGGACCGGGATGGGGTGCGCGCGAGGACCGGGACACGGTGCACCCACTCACCGCGCTCCTCACCCGCGGAACGCTTTCCGGTCACTGAGCTTGTCGAAGTGCGGTCCCGTCGTGCGGTCGCTGCCCTTCGACAAGCTCAGGGACCGAGAGGGGTGCGACTCAGGGACCAAGAGGGGTGCGACTCAGGGACCGGACCGGGATGGTTCAGCTCAGGGACCGGGATGGCAGGGTGCGGCTTGGGGACCGGAACCCCTGCTGGGGTTCGTCGGCAAGCGGCGGTCACCCCGAGCCGAGCACCTTCTCCGCTCCCTGAGCCTGTCGAAGGGCCCACGGAGGCACCTCGACAAGCTCGGTGACCGGGGTGGGCTCAGCGACCGGGGTGGGCTCAGCGACCGGGGCCCGAAGGACCGTCAGCCGTCGGTGAGCTGGAGGGCGCTCCACAGCTCGGCACGGTCGCCGAAGCGCGAGAGGTCGAGGTCGAGCAGCGACTCCAGCGTGCTGATGCGCGCGCGGAGGGTCTGCCGGTGGATCCCGAGCCGGCCGGCAGCCTGATCGGTCACGCAGTTCGCCTCCAACCACACCCGAGCCGTCTCCACGTGGACCGCCCGAGCCTCGGCTCCGAGCCCGCCCAACGGCTCCAGCAGCCGGTTCGCCAGCACCGATCCGCCCGACGCACTCAGCAACCCGAGCAACCCCTGCTCGGCGAGCGCCTCGTACCGCACGAGCCGCGGCGTCTCCCCGGCCGACGCGCGCGCCCGCTCAGCCTCGGCCAAGCCGTCCCGCAAGCCCTCCCAGCTCGTCCTCGCCGACACCCCACCGGACAGCCCGTGGCGGCCGACGACGGCGTCCCAGAGTCCGGTGTCCGCGTCGCTCGACACGATGACGATCCGCTCGTCCTGCTCGGCGAAGAACAGCTTGCCGCCGTGCGCCGCGGCCTGCACGTCGAGTTCCGAGAGGAAGCCCAGCTCACCCGCGGGGATGTCGACCACGGCGACCCGGATCGGGTCGGGCGGCAGCGGCCCCCAGAGCCGCTGGGCGGTGCGCTCGGCGACCGTACGGTCACCGGAGAGCAGCAGCTCGAGGAGCCCGGAGCGAAGCTGCCGGCGTGCGAGGTCGAGGGCGCTGTGCTGCTCGAGAGCGATGCTCGCGAGGCCGATCACGCTCGAGACGAGGTCGTGCTCGGCGTGGTCGAGCGGCACGCTGGAGCCGACCGCGAGGATGCCCCGCAGCTCGCCCCGTCGACCGAGCGTCAGCAGCGTCGCGCCCGCCGCTCCGTCCGCGAGGTGCAGGCCGGCCCGCGACCCGCGGCGCAGCACCTCGGAGACGGCGGCCTCCACGCCCTCCGGCACCGGCTCGCGCGTCCTCGTGGTGACCCGGTTGCCGAGCGCGTCGTACAGCGCAACCCAGCACCCGAGCTGCTGCCCCAGCTCCGCGAGGATCGCCGTCAGGCCGTCGGGTCGGAGCGCCGCCCTCGCGACCGCACGCTGGGCGGCGAGCGACCACTCGAGCGACGCCACGCGCGCGGCTGCGACCGCATCTGCGACGAACCGGATGATGCCGATGAACGGGGTCCGCTCCCCCACCTCGAGCAGGGTGAACCCGTGACGCTCGCACGCGTCGACGAGACGCTGCGGGATGTCGGCGTGGATGATCCCGGTGGCGAACCCGAGCGCGAGCACGCCCCGGGCGGAGAGGCGGCGGACGTACTCGTCGGCGCGGCGGTCGGCGAGCTCGTCGCTCATCTCGCCGGTGAACTGCATGCCGTCGGTGAGGAGCAGCTGGCCGGGCTCCAGCCAGGGCGTCGGGTCGCCGAGGTCGGAGCTGTGCACCCAGGCGATGTCGCGGTCGAGGACGTCGGCGTCACCCGCGACGACGAGGCCGAGCTTGAAGACCGGCTCGGCCATGAGCGTGCGCAGGGAGACGTTCGAGGACGCACGGCCGACCTCGCCAGCGATCACTGAAGTGGTGGACATCCACCGAAGCTATCACCGATCCCGCCATGTACATCAGCACCATCGATTGCCAGGCTGCAGGAGTGATCAATGACTTCCTCTCCGGCCTCGACAACGCCGGCGTCCGCGACGCCGACACCCAGCGCGTCCTGCACTCCTGGTCCGCCCAGAGCACGCTCAAGCCGCTCCCGATCGCGGGTGGACTCGGCAGTACCGTGTGGGACCACGACGGACGCCACTACCTCGACTTCTCCAGCCAGCTCGTCAACGTGAACCTCGGGTACCAACACCCGAAGGTGGTCGCGGCGATCCAGGAGCAGGCGGCGCAGCTCACCACGATCGCGCCCGCCGCGGCGAACGCGACCCGTGCCGAGGCGGCTCGTCTCATCCTCGACCGCGCCCCCGAAGGCTTCGAGAAGGTCTTCTTCACCAACGGCGGCGCCGACGCGAACGAGAACGCGATCCGCATGGCGCGCATCGCCACCGGCCGCGACAAGGTCATCTCGACCTACCGCTCGTACCACGGCAACACGGGCGCGGCCATCGTCGCGACGGGCGATTGGCGGCGCATCCCCAACGAGTACGCGCGCGGTCACGTGCACGTGTTCGGCCCGTTCCTCTACCGCACCGAGTTCTGGGCGACGACGCCGGAGGAGGAGTCGGAGCGCGCCCTCCGCCACCTCGAGCGCACCGTCCAGGCGGAAGGCCCCGGCTCGATCGCCGCGATCCTCCTCGAGACCGTCCCCGGCACCGCCGGCATCCTGACCCCGCCGCCCGGCTACCTCGCGGGTGTCCGTGCGATCGCCGACCGCTACGGCATCATGCTCATCCTCGACGAGGTCATGGCCGGCTTCGCCCGCACCGGTGAGTGGTTCGCGTTCGACGCGTTCGACGTGCGCCCCGACCTCATCACCTTCGCGAAGGGCGTCAACTCCGGCTACGTGCCGCTCGGTGGCGTCATCGTCTCGGAGCACATCGCCCGCGTCTTCGACGAGCAGGTGTTCCCCGGCGGGCTCACGTACTCCGGCCACCCGCTCGCTGCCGCGAGTGTCGTCGCGACGCTCACCGCGATGGCCGAGGAGGGCGTCGTCGAACACGCGAAAGCGATCGGCGCCGACCACATCGGCCCCGCGCTCCGCTCCCTCGCCGAGCGCCACGCGCTCATCGGCGAGGTCCGCGGCAGCGGCGTGTTCTGGGCGGTCGAGCTCGTCGAGGACCGCGACACCCGCGCACCGCTCGATGCGGCGGCGATGGGTCGGTTCAAGTCGTCCCTGCTCGAGGCAGGCCTCCTGCCGTTCATCAGCGAGAACCGCATCCACGTCGTCCCGCCTGCCGTCGTGACCGCCGACGAGGTCGCCTCGGGCATCGCGATCATCGACGCCGCCCTCGGGGAGCTGCGCGCATGAGCGGCGATCCGGACCCGTTCTGGGACTCGGTGTCGGGACTCCCGGCACCTGTCCCAGCACGACCAGCACCCAGCACCCCTGCACCCCACGACGCCCAGGAGCCCTCCGCATGACCACCACCGCCACAAGCACCACCCCCACCACCGACACCGGTTCGCTGCCGGTCATCCCGCACTGGATCGACGGAGCCGAGGCCCCGTCCACCTCGGGTCGCACCGCCCCGGTCTACGACCCGGCACTCGGTGTCGCGACGAAGCACGTCGCGCTCGCGAACCAGACGGAGATCGACCGCGCCGTCGCATCCGCCGCCGCCGCATTCCCCGCCTGGCGCGACCTGCCGCTCGCGAAGCGTCAGCAGATCGTGTTCAAGTTCCGTGAACTGCTCGAGGCGAAGAAGGGTGAGCTGGCGGAGATCATCACGGCGGAGCACGGCAAGGTCGTCTCCGACGCGTTGGGTGAGATCACGCGTGGGCAGGAGGTCGTGGAGTTCGCGACCGGCCTCGCGCACCACCTCAAGGGTGAGTTCTCCGAGCAGGTCTCCACCGGCGTCGACGTCTACTCCACGAAGCAGCCGCTCGGTGTCGTGGGCATCATCTCGCCATTCAACTTCCCCGCGATGGTGCCGATGTGGTTCTTCCCGATCGCGATCGCAGCTGGGAACACGGTCGTGCTGAAGCCGAGTGAGAAGGACCCGTCCGCGGCGATCTGGCTCGCGAAGCTCTGGAAGGAAGCCGGGCTCCCCGACGGGGTGTTCACGGTGCTGAACGGTGACAAGGAGGCCGTCGACGGGCTCCTCACCCACCCCGACGTCCGCGCGATCTCCTTCGTCGGTTCCACCCCGATCGCGAAGTACGTCTACGAGACCGGCACCGCACACGGCAAGCGCGTCCAGGCGCTCGGCGGGGCGAAGAACCACATGCTCGTACTGCCCGACGCCGACCTCGACCTCGTCGCCGACTCCGCCATCAACGCCGGCTTCGGCTCCGCAGGCGAGCGGTGCATGGCGATCTCCGTCGTCGTGGCCGTCGAGCCCGTCGCGGACGAGCTCATCGGGAAGATCGCCGAGCGTGCAGCCACCCTGCGGATCGGTGACGGACGCCGGAACTGCGACATGGGACCGCTGGTGACGAAGGTGCACCGCGACAAGGTCGCGTCCTACCTCGACATCGCCGAAGCCGACGGGGCGACGATCGTCGTCGACGGCCGCAACACGCCCATCGACGGCGACCCGAACGGGTTCTGGCTCGGCCCGACCCTCATCGACAACGTCCCGACGACGTCGAAGGTGTACACGGAGGAGATCTTCGGCCCCGTCCTCGCCGTCGTCCGCGTGCAGTCCTACGAAGCAGGCGTCGCGCTCATCAACGGCGGCGCGTTCGGCAACGGGACAGCGATCTTCACCAACGACGGCGGTGCCGCCCGACGGTTCCAGAACGAGATCCAGGTCGGCATGATCGGCATCAACGTGCCCATCCCCGTCCCGGTCGCGACGTTCTCCTTCGGCGGGTGGAAGGACTCCCTGTTCGGCGACACCAAGGCCCACGGCGCCGAGGGCGTCCGATTCTTCACCCAGCAGAAGGCCATCACCTCCCGCTGGCTCGACCCCTCCCACGGCGGCATCAACCTCGGCTTCCCCCAGAACTGAGGTTCCCCGGCCCTCGGCAGTGCTCCCCGCGAGCCTGCCGAGGGGCCGCGTGCTTCCGGGGCCCTTCGACAAGCTCAGGGACCGGCGGGTGGTGTTGGTCCCTGAGCCTGTCGAAGGGCGGGACCAGGGATGGTTCCGCCCTTGCCATGGGTCGGACTCAGCCGCGACAATGGCCCCGCCGACCACGACCGATGAGGGGCGCCACCGATGGCCATCGAACCGACCGAGCTCGATCACGGCTTCACCGCGCCGATCGGCGTCGACGTGAAGGGCGACGTCTGGTCCTGCGTCGAGATGCCCGGCTCGGCCGAGTTCTTCGGAACCTGCAAGTCCGTCCGCGTCGACGCGACCGTCGACGGTGTCGACCTTCCGAACGTCGGGCTCATGCCGACGGGTTCCGGTGGTCACATGCTGTCCATCAGCGCGAAGCTGCGGAAGCGTCTCGGCAAGGACATCGGCGACACCGTCGACGTCCACCTCACCCGCCGCTTGAGCTGAGACCAGGAGATCCGCGCGGCAGCAGGAGATCCTGAGGGAGAACCTCCTGCTGCCGCGCGGATCTCCTGCGCTCAGCCGCCCGTGACCCGGCGGATGAGGTCCTGGATGAACGGGACGACGTCAGACGCCTGGTCGACGCCCGCGAAGGCGACCGCCAGCAGTGGCCACAGCGACACGAGGAGCGCCGAGATCACCGCGGCGACGGCGAGCACCCAGGAGAGTGCGCCGTTGCGACTGCGGACGCACCCGAGCAGGAACAGCAGCGCGAGCACGTACCCGATGAGGAGCGCGACCACGATGCCGCCGACGGGGACCCTGAGCGCACCGACCGTCGCGCCGTCGGCGGCGCCGATGAGCCCGAGGATCGGGATCAGCACCCCGACGACGATCAGGACCAGGAGGACGACTCCCGTGATCGCGGCCGCCCACACGGCACGCGGACGCGGACGGGAGCCGTACGACGTGGTCCGGCTGAAGAGCGGCATGTCACTGCTCCTTCGTCGGCGCAGCAGCTTCGACGGCCGTGGCCTCGGCGGGAGCGTCCGCCACCTCGTCGACGTCAGCGACCTTCGGAGCAGGCTGGTCGTGCGTGTCCTCGTCGGCGGGCTCGAGCGCGCTCGGGGTTCCGTCGACGGTCTCTGCGGCGCCGCCGTTCTGGTCGGCATCCGAAGCCAGGTCGGCAGTGGGGCCTGCGTCAGCCGCCCCGACGGGCTCAGCGCCGGCGAGGTTCGAGTCGCCGTGCGTCACCTCGTCAGCGACGGTCGCGAGCGAGTCGGCCGCGGTGGCCAGCTGGCGGGCGGCCTCGGCGAGTTCCTCCGACACGTCGTCGGAGGTATCCGACACCACCGCATCGATCGGTTCGCCGGCGACCTCGCCGCTGGCCGCGAGGTCGTCATCGTCGCCCTCGGACCGGTCGGACCGCTGCTCCACCGCATCGCCAGCCGCGTCGGCCAGATCGGCCGCTCCGGCTCGCGCCGAGTCCACCGCGTCCGATGCAGCAGCCTTCGCCGTGCCGAGGGCATCGCCGGCGGCCTCCGCCGCATCGCCGATCGCGGCACCCGCCGCGGACGTCGCGTCACCGATGGCCGCCGTGGCGTCGTCGATCGCCGCACCCGGATCGGGCTCGATCGGGTCGAACGGCCCGTGGATGTCGGTGACCGTGATGTCGATGTCGACCGGTCCCGAGTGGCGGGCTTCCAGCGCCGCAGCGACGTCGGCCCGGACCGTGTCCGCGACCTCGTCGATGCTGGCCGGGTACTCGGCAACCAGTGAGACCTCGACGTTCAGCACGTCGTCGTCGGCCAGGACGTTGACGCCGGGGACGGCGGTGCGGCCGAGCAGGCGGGTGCGGGCGCTGTCGATGGCACGGGCCGTCGGGGAACCGAGGGCGTGCACGCCGGGGACCGTCTCGGCCGTCGTGGCGATGACCTGGGCGAGCTCGTCGGCCTCCTGCTCACGCCGGCGGCCGGAGTCGAGCTCGACCACCGGTGCGTCTGCCGCTTCCGACGAAGCCACCGGCTCCGACACCGTCACGGTCGGCGTCTCGGCGGAGACCGAGTCGGCCACGGCCGGTTCAGCGGCCTCCGGACCAGCGACAGCCCCGTTCGCCGGTGCGACCACAGGAGCTGGCGCGGTCTCACCCACGTGCTCGCCGTCGTGCGACTCGATGCGGCGGACCTCGTCATCGGGATGCGCAGGCACGAGCACCGTCGGGTGCTCCGCCCGGACCTCGGCCGGGGTGGGGATGTGCTGCTGGTCCGGGTGCTTCGTGTCGTCGCTCATGCGATCCTCCTCGCACCGCGTCGGCGGTGCATCGGTCCTACTGCTGTCGGTTCGGGTGCCGCGGCGGCACCGCGGGGTGTCGGGTCAGACGACCCGGTTGGTGCTGGCGAGCCGCGTGCGCAGTCCGCTGACGATCTGGATGACCACCGGGGTAGACGTCCCGAGGACGCCGTCCCACTCGTGGATGGCCGCCTCGATGTCGCGCCGCAGCTGGACGGGCGAGGCGCCGCGACGGGCGTGTGCAGTGAGGCGCAGCGTGGACTGCTTGCGGATCCGGAAGCCGGTGACGTCGACGGAGACCACGTCGGGGTTGCGCCCGATCGCCTCCTCGAGGACCTGCTCGGCGACCTTGACGTCGAGCACGACGCGACCACCGGTCGGGGTGTCCTTCGTCCGCTGCTCGTCGACCTGCAGCAGCGTTCCGGTGTGGCCGCGCCCCTGCCGGAATACGAACCAGAGGATGACGAGGATGAGCAGCAGGGCGACGACCGCCGCGACCCACAGGATCCACGGCTGGGCGTCGATGGTGTCGTTCGTCGGTCCGACGGCCCGCTCGGCGTTCTCGCTGATCGTGCGCTGCACGTCCGGCAGGAGCGCACCCACGGACAGGGCCGCGCCGACCGCGAGGACGACGAGTCCCACGACGAGGATGAAGAACCGGTTGAGGAATCGATTCGTGGAGTTCATCAGGCCACCGTTCCCTTGCTGCTCACGCGGACCTTGGCGCGGAGCGCCGGCCGGTAGTCGTAGGACGCGACCTCCGCGTCCACGGCCTGCTGGATCTCGCGCTGGTCGACGCGTCGGCCGCTCGTCGGCGTGACGTCGACGCGGGCGCTCCTGGCGCCGACGCTGACACTCACCTGCGAGGGGTCGATGTCACCGGCGTACGAGGCGACGCGGGCGAGCGACTGCGCGATCACGCGGTCGTCCACGACGGCCGCGGTGCGGTCGGCGATCGACCCGCGACGCCCTTGGCGGGCGGGAGCCAGCGACAGGACGATCAGCACCAGGCCGACGATCGCCGCGACCGCACCGATGGCGACGAGCAGCGGGGCCGGAGCGGTCGCCGCGGTCAGCACCGCGGTGACGATGTCCTTCGGTGCGACGAGGAGCGCCGGCTGCCCGATCGCGGCCAGGACCGATTCGGTGCCGAGCCAGGCGAGCACGAGCGCGAGGATGATCGCGATCGTGATCGCGAGCGTCGACCGCGGCGAGTGGGTCTCGCGACGCACCGCGCGGCGGTACAGGGCTGGGGTGCTCACAACACCCTCCTTCGTTCTTCGAGCTTCGCGCCCGTGATGTGGAGGTCGACGCGTCCGATCGTCGACCCGGTCAGGTCCAGGCACCGCTCACGGATGCTGGTCTGTGCGCGTGCCAGGCGTTCGAGGACGGTTCCCGAGGTCCGGGATCCGGCGCCGAGCGGCGACACGTGGATGGGCGTGCTCGCGGTGACCGTGAGGGCCCCCTGGGCGTCGGAGAGCTCGACCGAGACCTCCGACGCCCGCACACCGAGTTCCTCCGCGGTGACGGCAGACACGACGCGACGCACGGCGCGGGAGCTGATCGTGTTGCGACCATGCACGGCCTGTTCGGCCGCCACCGCCGCGGTCACGACGACCGCCGCCCGCGGAGCGCGTCGGCGACACCGCGCAGGTCGAGCTTGCCCTCGAGCACGCGTCCGATGCCGAATCCGATCAGCATGAACAGCGCGACGAGGATCATGCTCCAGAACCCGAATGCGACGGCCGCCAGTGCGAGGACGGCACCGACGAGGATGCCGCGATCGGTCGTGGTCACTGGACGCGGCTCTCGTCAGCGTCGTTGTCGTCGTCCGACGGGATGTGGACGTCGGAGACGGTGACGTTGACCTCGGTCACGTCCATGCCGACGACGTTCGAGATGGCGTCGGTGACGCTGCGACGGACGTCGTCCGCGACGCGCTGGAGGTCGACGGGGTACTCGGCGACGATCACGATGTCAGCGGCGACCTGCTTCTCGCCGACCTCGACCGAGACGCCCTGACCGCGGTCCTGAGCGTTGATGGCGTTGCGGATGGCGCCGATGGCGCGAGCTGCTCCGCCGCCGAGGTCGTGCACGCCGGGGACCTCGCGGGCTGCGATGCCGGCGACCTTCTGGACGACGCCATCGGCGATGACGTTCTTGCCCGTGGAGGCGGTGGCTGCGTGGTTGGCGGTGTCGGTGGTGTTCGACATGGTGTTGCTCCTTCGGTGGCTGGTACTGCGGTTTCACGTTCCGGGTGTCCGGTCGCGGTGCCCGTGTTCCGGACGACATCTATGAGACTGCTTGTCACGCTCGAACCTCACGGTCGATCTCGTTTTCGTCGCGAAGCACTCATTTTCTGGATATTCGCGACTCGTCGATCAACCGCGGAGGGTCTGGCTCGGGCCCTCGCCGAACCGGGCCCGATAGGCGGAGGCGAAGCGTCCGAGGTGGACGAACCCCCACCGCTTCGCGACCTCACCGACCGTCGTCTCCTGCGGTGAGCTGTCGGCGAGCTCGCGTCGGGTGCGGTCGAGGCGGATGTCGCGCAGGTAGGCGGTGGGCGACATGCCGAGCTCCCGACGGCAGTGGAGCTGCAGCGTCCTCGTGTGCAGCCCGGCCGCTTTCGCCGCGTCGGCGGGCGTGATGGGCTCCGCCGCGTGATGGTGCAGGTACTCGACCGCGAGGCGGGTGCGAGCCATCGAGGGCTCGCGGAGCGGCTCCGGCAGGTCGACCACCGCCCACGGTGCGAGCTGGAGCAGTGCGAGGGCGAGCGGTCGTTGGGCGTTCATCCGGAGGAGCGGAGGCGACGTCTCGTCGGTGAGCACCGGGGTGGAGGCGTTCAGCGCCACGCGCCAGCGCTCGATCGCCTCAGGTGTCGGCGTCGCCTCGAGGTCGAACGACACCTGCTGACTCGGGCCGGCGTGGATCTCGGTCGCGAGGTCCTCGAGGTACGGTGCTGAGAAGAGCACGGAGTTCTGCCGGTGGGGCGTGAGGTGCACCGTGTACGGCCGGTGGAACGGGAGGACGAACGGGTGTCGTGGGATCTCCATCCGTTGGCCGTCACGACGCACGATCCAGCCGCCGCCGGTCGTGACCCATGAGACCACGTAGTCGGTGAGGCCCGGGGTCTCACCGGTCACGTGCCCGGTCATCGTCGCTGTGCGGAGCGAGACACGGTCGTCGCCGATCGACACCCACTGGAACGAGAACGGCTCGGAACCGCGGGTGACGGTGAAGCGGCTGCCGTCGTAGGCGCGCTCGTAGTTCTGCCGGGCGACCGCCGGATCGTCGCCGCTGACGGTGACCTTGCGGATCGGAACCGTCGACGCCGTACTGCTCGCACTGCCGAGCAGCGGGCCGGTGTTGGAGTCGCTTTCCGGATCTGATTCGGATGCGAGGAAGGAGTGTTGCATGGTCGTCCTTGTGCGAGTGGGGTTCTCTTCGTCGCGGGACGGGCCCCAGGGCCCCGTCTGTTTCCCGCGTCATTGGAGAGACGGACCGAGAGGAGGGAATCTCACGGTTCACTCAGCAGTTCGTCAGACAACGCCGTACCAGATGCCTCGCAGCACGCGTTTCGGTGAAAACTCAGTAGTCGAGACCTCCTGGTGAGGAGATGAATCCGTCCCCGGCGCCCGGTCCCTGAGCCTGTCGACGGGCAGCCGAAAGCGCCCGTTCCGTCGTCCTGCAGCTCTCCAGACGACGCAACGGGCGCTCTCGGTGATGTCGCAGTGCCGCCTACGCTGCGTCCAGATACCCGTTCGGGTTGAGGACGAACTTCTGCGCAGCCCCCGCATCGAACTCGGCGTACCCGCGCGGGGCGTCCTCGAGGGTGATCGCGGTCGCGTTGACGTTCTTCGCGATGTGCACCTTGTCGTGCAGGATCGCCATCATCAGGCCGTGGTTGTACTTCATGACCGGGCACTGACCGGTGGTGAACGACAGCGACTTCGCCCAGCCGGTACCGAGGCTCAGCGAGAGCGCGCCCTTCTTCGCGGCCTCGTCGATGCCGCCCGGGTCACCCGTCACATAGAGCCCGGGGATGCCGAGCGCGCCGCCGGCCGCCGTGATGTCCATGAGCGAGTTGAGCACGGTCGCCGGAGCTTCATGACCCGCGTCACCGCCGTGGCCACGAGCCTCGAAGCCGACGGCGTCGACCGCGCAGTCGACCTCCGGGACACCGAGGATCTGTTCGATCTGCTCCGCCGGCTCGCCCTTGGTGAGGTCGACGGTCTCGCAACCGAAGCTCCGCGCCTGCGCCAACCGGTCGGCGTTCATGTCGCCGACGATGACCGCAGCGGCACCGAGGAGCATGGCCCCGGTCGCTGCGGCGAGTCCGACTGGTCCCGCGCCCGCCACGTAGACGGTCGATCCGACGCCGACACCCGCCGTCACCGCACCGTGGAAGCCGGTCGGGAAGATGTCGGAGAGCATCGTGAGGTCCATGATCTTCTCGAGCGCCTGGTCGCGGTCCGGGAACTTCAGGAGGTTCCAGTCCGCGTAGGGCACGAGCACGTACTCGGCCTGACCGCCGACCCAGCCACCCATGTCGACGTAGCCGTAGGCACTGCCCGGGCGGTCGGGGTTCACGTTGAGGCAGATGCCGGTCTTGCGCTCCTTGCAGTTGCGACAGCGACCGCACGCGATGTTGAAGGGCACCGAGACGATGTCGCCGACCTTGATGAACTCGACGTCCGGTCCGACCTCGACGACTTCTCCGGTGATCTCGTGTCCGAGGACGAGGTTCGGCGGTGCCGTGGTGCGGCCGCGGACCATGTGCTGGTCGGAGCCACAGATGTTGGTCGCGACGGTCTTGAGGATGGCGCCGTGGGGGACTTTCCGGCCGACGTTGGCCGGGTTCACCCCCGGTCCGTCCTTGAGTTCGAAGGTGGGGTAGTCGATGTCGATGACCTCGACGACACCCGCTGCTTTGTAGGCGACAGCTCTGTTACCTGACACGTGATCCTCCTTGATCGCGGGCGCCCGTTGTGGGGCACCCTGTGTCTGCTCGACCCTATCCCGGCCCTGTCGCGAGCGGCAGTCCCCCGGTCCCTGAGAACACCTCCCCCGGTCCCTGAGCGCACCTCCGCCGGCTCCTGAGCGCACCTCCGCCGGTCCCTGAGCGCACCTCCGCCGGTCCCTGAGCCTGTCGAAGGGCCCCCTGTGGAGAACGCCCTCGGTCGTCCGCACACCTTCTCTAGGCTTCCCTGAGACCGTCGGCCGATGGCTCGGTCATCCCCCACATGTACAGACGGAGGCCCAAAACGTACACTTGCGACATGTCCCGGATCAACGTCACCGAAGCTCGCGCGAAGTTCTCCGAGCTCATCGCGCGATCCCACACCGAAGCCGTCTTCGTGGAGCGTCGCGGGCGCGCAGAGGCCGTCATCATCAGTCCCGAACAGTACGACCGGATGATGGAGGCGCTCGAAGACGCCGAGGACGCCCGTGCCTTCGACGCGGCGATGGCCGAGGAGGGCGACAGCATCCCGTGGGCGCAGGCGAAGGCCGACCTCGGCTGGGAATGAGTCGATACGACATCGAGCTGCGGCCGGCCGCGATCAAGGCGCTCCGCAGGATCGACCATCAGGACCAGCGACGCATCCGGGCCGCGATCGCTCTGCTCGGGGAGAACCCACGCCCGCCGAGCGCCACGGCGTTGCAGGGGCGCCCCGGCTTCCGAGTCAGGGTTGGCAGGTATCGGATCGTGTACACGATCGATGACGGTGTGCTCCTCGTGGTCGTCATCACGCTCGGCCATCGGAGCGACGTCTACCGGGGCTGACGTGCGGCATTTTCGTGTCGGCGCCCACCTCTACGCTGGTGGAGCAGACCCCGAGGAGAGCACCCAGCATGAAGAAGACTCCCTTGGCGTTGCTCGTCGCGCTCCTTGCAGCCGTCGTGGTGCTCGTCGCAACGCAGTTCGACGGCGGGATCGTGTTCGGCGGACCAGGCTCACCGACGCCGACATCCGTCGCACCGACGCCAGCAGCGGTCAGTCCCAGCGCTCGGGCATCGCTCGAGGCGGCCGGCTTCGCTGTCGTGGACGCGTCCGGGCAGTTCGTCGTCTCGGCCACCGCGGTCGAAGACGCGCTGGCCGACGTCGACACCGCGACCCAGGTTGCCACCGGGTACGACCGGGACCGGTTCGGTCAGCGTTGGGCCGACATCGACCGCAACGGCTGCGACACCCGCAACGACGTGCTGGCACGCGACCTCGTCGACGCCACCTTCAAGCCGGGGACCCGCGACTGCGTCATCCTCACCGGAGTGCTGCACGACCTCTACACGGGGTCGACGATCGACTTCCAGCGCGGTGAGCGGTCGAGTCAGCTCGTGCAGATCGACCACGTCGTGCCGCTCGCGTGGGGTTGGCGTCACGGCGGGAACACGTGGACGGAGCAGCAGCGCGAGCAGTTCGCGAACGACCCGATCAACCTGCAGGCCGTCGACGGCGCGACGAACTCGTCGAAGTCCGACTCGGGCCCCGGCGATTGGATGCCGCCGTCGGCCGCCTCCCACTGCGAGTACGCGGCGCGCTTCGTCCTCGTGCTGATGGCGTACGACCTCACGGTCGACGACGCCGACCGCCAGGCGCTCACGGGCACGCTGGGCAGCTGCCGGGCGTAGCTCCCTCGGCACCGCAGCAGGACAAACGCCCGAGAACCGGAGATTTCCCGCGATTCCATCCGGTTCTCGCGCAGATATCCTGCTGTCAAGCGGGACGAAAAAAGCGGCCCACCGAAGTGGACCGCTTTTTCAGAATGTGCGCCCGAAGGGATTCGCCCCAACCTTCTGATCCGTAGTCTCTGCCGAGCCGTCCAGGGACGCCCGATGGTCCCATCAGGAACCACCAGAGATTATCTTCGGACGGCTGCGAACTCCTCCACTACCCGGATGATTGCCGTCACCGTTCCGTCTAAGCCAAGAGGGAGAGCATGGACAGATTGAGAGACCGTGTCATTCCTGCAAGACGGCAAGTCTTATCCACTACGTTTCTCGTCCAAGCACGATAGCGTAGGTCTCCTCGACGAGATGGGATAGCAGCTTGAGACTCAATGAGGTATCGGTGAGCAACTACCGCTCCATCGCGAAGCAAACCAGATTTACCGTCGGCGACCTTACTACGCTGATTGGCCCGAACAACCAAGGTAAGTCGAATCTTCTTCGAGCACTGTCGCTCGGGATGACACTTATAGAAGGTTGGAGTGCTCTTCCCGACCGTCTTGCTGGCAAAGAAGAGCTCACGGGGATGGAGGCTGTGTCCTTCCTTCGCAACAGCCGTACGACACGAACGCGGCGAAGCGACGACGAGCTGCCGGGATATCAGTGGGTTAGAGACTACCCCTCCAGAAGCAGGAATCAAAGGGGGCGCAGCCAACGACGATTCGATTCACATTCGCACTCGACGAATCAGAGGTTGCGCGTTATCAGGAGATCACTGGAATACGCAACAATGGCAGCATACCCATTGAGTTGAAATTGGGTCGATCCAGTGTTTCACTAGGTATTGTCAAGCCGGGACGCGGCGCGGCAGGGCACAAGGCTAAAGCGCGAGAGATCGCGAAGTTCGTCTCAGACGGAGTCAAACTAGTGTCGATCCCGGCGATTCGCACGAGCCGCCAGGCCCAGGCGCTCGTGAACGATCTGGCTCGAATTAGACTGCAGACAGTGGCCCGGTCAGAGGAATATCGCGAGCTGGCCGCGCAGATCAATCTCCTGCGTCAGACAGCAGTCTCTGAAATCGCAGCCAGTCTCACCCAATCCGTTAAACGATACCTACCGACCATCGCCACCATCGACATAGAGACCATCGACATCGCCTCGTCTGACGCAGTTGCGGATCTCAGGATAGACGACGGCACGTCAACCTCAATCGAAAACAAGGGAGATGGCATCAAATCACTCGTATCCATGGCGCTGCTTCACGAACTCGCTAGTGAACGCGCCGGTACGCAGAACATCATTCTGGCTGTTGACGAGCCAGAGGCACACCTCCACCCCGCCTCCGTGCATGAGCTACAGACACTTTTTGCCCAAATTTCCGGCGCTCAGCAGGTCATTCTCGCAACACACAACCCGATCTTCGTGAATCGCGAGGATGTCAGTTCGAACATCCTGGTTCGCGAGAACGAGGCCCGTCCGGCACAGTCAGTGGACCAAATTCGCGAAGCGATCGGGGTGCATCTCCATGACAATCTGAGCTCTGCAGAGAAGATCGTCTTGGTCGAGGGCCTAACTGACGCCGCTAGTTTGCCCATACTACTCAATTCGGTAGCACCTGGCATTCGAGAACTCGTGACGACAGGGCGACTAGTATTCAAGCCAGTAAAGGGAGTCGGCAAGCTAAGGTCACACATCCTCCGCGAGAAGTCGACCCTATGTCAGATTTTCGTTGTTGTTGATGGCGACCAAGCGGGCAAAGAAGAGGCTGGTCGAGTAATCGATGAGAAGCTGCTCCCCGCTCGAAATGTATTCCAACTAAACGACGGTCAACGCAAGCAGTCAGAGCTCGAGGATTTAGTCGAACCGGCAGTGTACCTCGAAGCTCTGAGCGACACCTTCGGTCGGACATTTCTCGATTCCCACTTCAAGAACCGGTCGCGGAAGTGGGCAGACAGTTTTGAAGAGGTTGCATCAACCTTGGGCGTCGTATTGACCCCAACCGTTGTCGACAGCGCAAAAGTAGCTGTCGCGGACGCGGTACGCGCCTACAACGGGGATTCCCTTACGCGAACAGATTCGCAGCCCTCTTTGGTCGCCTTAAGTGGTCTCCTGAGGTCCTGAACGGGGCTGCGCACCTCGGGCCGACTCGAGGTGTGATGAACTGCGATTCTCCTCGTGCCTCGATAGCGACCGGGTGCTCCGCGATAGCGGCATGGCCTTCTTCAGTCTCCTCTTCGAGAGCTATTGCACCAACCAGAGAGATGGCGATCTTGCCTGACTCGCTGAGATACCCCTGGACTCGACGTAGAGTGGCTGGACACCGAGGTGGTATTCCCGAAAGGCATCGAACTGGCCGGTTGATCATAGTAAGAGAACGGTCTCGTGTTCCTGACTGGCATCAGCACGATCCTCGAACCAAGTGACTTGCGGCGGTGCTGTGACCACGCGATGGTCGTCAGTGCGTCCGTCGTACGCTATGCGTCCTACGTGCGCCTCGCTACTGCTGACGAGGGGTGCTCCGTTGCACGTCGTGATAAATGTGATCGGACACTCGACGATGTCCATCACGTCCGTCCTCTACGCCCATGTCATGCTGCGCGCGCTCGTCCCTGCCGCATCCGCCGACGCGGAGCCTGCTCCGCAGCCGTTGCTGTGTCGATTGCTGTCGGCCATTACGCATCGAGCACACCGACATTCTCAAACCGCTGAGAGGACCAATAGAAATGACCGCTCACCGGGCAAAACAAAAGCGGCCCACCGAAGTGGACCGCTTTTCAGATGTGCGCCCGAAGGGATTCGAACCCCCAACCTTCTGATCCGTAGTCAGATGCTCTATCCGTTGAGCTACGGGCGCATTGCTTGCTGAGAGAAGAGAACTTCGGCTCGGCAGGCCGAAGTAGAGCCTACAACACGGAAGCCGAAGACGCGAATCGTGCTGCGAAGGGTTCGGGACCGGGGAGGGTCACACCCTTCGACAAGGTCAGGGACCGGGGAAAGCTCAGGGACCGGGGAAGGTGACGCCCTTCGACAAGCTCAGGGACCGGGGAGAGTAGCTCAGGGACCGGAGGAGGTGACTCAGGGACCACCGAAGGCAGCTCAGGGACCGGGTGCGGCCCGGGCTGCACCGGAGGGCTCCCCATCGACACGACGGGCGCCGACATGGAACAGTCGATGCGACCACCTGCCGAGAGGACGATGTGAGCGCAGCATCAGGACCGACGAACGACAGCTTCACGATGATCGGCCGCCCGCCCGTCCGGGCGAACCTCGTCCTCATCCTGATTCTGTCGGGCATCCTCGCCACCGTCCTCGGCTGGATCACCGGAAGCGTCATCGACGGCATCTTCGACGTCGCGCCCGCGGCGCTCATCGTCATTCCGGTCTTCTTCATCATCACCGCCGGCATCTGCCTGCTCTACCTCCGGACCGCCTTCCGCCCGGTCGGTGTCGACTCCGTCCGCGGGACCGCGCTCCTCGGCGGCGAGACGATCCCGCTGCGCTCGATCGTGAGCGGCGAGCTCCTCACCCGCAATCCCGCCGCGACCACGCCGGCCCTCAGCCTGCGACTCACGACCGACACCGGCGCACGCGCCCGCATCATCATGAACGGTGGTTGGCTCCGCAGCCTCCCCACCTCCGACCTCGTGCCACTCGTCGCACTCATCGCCGGCAGCGGCATCCCGGACGACACCGGCCAGGATCCCCTCGACGTCGGACGGGAGCGCATCTCCCGCTCGCTCGCCGGAAAGGGCTCGAACGTCTCGATCGGTCGACGCGGGTTCATCGCCGATTGCATTACGGCAGCAGAGTCCACGGGCGACGTGAAACTCCTGGACGCGGTGGTCCAGGCGGCGGGACCGCTCGGCCGGAGCATCCGGGACGAGGCGACGCGGGCGGCACAGGGCACCGTGGAGGAGGTCGTGCGCGCGCACCAGGACGTGGCTCCAGCAGCGCCCGAAGCCCCGAACCCGACTCCCCTCGTGCCGCCCGCGCCGCAGTACGGGTCGGTCGTCGCGGACGAGGACGAGGCGACGGCAATCGACGACGACACGGACGACGACCGGTTCCGTCGACCGGACGACCCGGCCCGGCTGGCCGCGGAGCAGCTCATCGACCGAGTGCACCTCGACAAGCTCGGTGACCGGAATGGGGCGCTCGGCAATCGGGATGCGGAGCGCGGCGATCGGGATGCGGAGCGCGGCGATCGGGATGCCGAGCGCGTCGACCCGGACGACGGACGCGAGTTGCCGTCGTGGATTCCGCCACAGGACCAGGCTCGGGTGCGGTCCTGGCTCGCGGACGACGACGACGTCGTCCACCTGCAACCGATTCCGGAGACGGTCGGCGCACGCACCCTCCGGAAGGTCTGCGACCGGATCCTCATCGCGCTCGCCGGCATCGGCCTGCTCGCGATCTTCGGCGCGGCCATCGCGGAAGGGCTCATCGACCGCCTCCTGCCGACCGACGCGAACGCGCTCGTCGCCGTCGCCGTGGTCGGCTCTGCTCTACTCGCGTTCGTCGCGTGGATCGTCGGCGGCATCGCGCGGGCACGCGAGATCCACATCGCTCAGCGCTTCTCGCTCGACTGGCTCGACCGCCGCGGCCCGGAACAACGCCGCCGCGGACTCCCGCCCGTGCTCCTGCAGCACTTCCTCGGCCCGATCCCCGCGTCGCGCCTGTTCGCAGCCGGAGCCTACGCCGGCACCTGCCTCGGCGGCGTCGGCGTCCTCGCTGGCGCCCTCCTGTCCGTCGACCCGGAGGAGCTCGGCGCGACCGGGCCGATCATGCTCGGCGTCAGCCTCGTGCTCACGGCTGTCGGGACGGTGCTCTTCATCGTGCGGTGGCGGCGGGTGAAGCGGCAGCGAGCGCTGGCGATCGAGCTCGGCGGCGAGCGCCTGGCCTACCTCGGGAACCTGTAGGCAGAGGGCGGTCGGCGAGCCCTTCGACAGGCTCAGGGACCGGGAGAGGACCCACGGCCCTTCGACAAGCTCAGGGACCGGCGACGATGGCCGAGAGGATCTCTCGAGCGACCTCTCTGGGCCGTCTGTGAGTCGTGTCGATGCGCAGGCCGTCAGTGAATCCGGCCCGCTCGAGGACGCCCGCCAGTTCGGGGTGACGCCGTGTATGCCAGCTGAGCGCCGCCTCGTCGTCACCGTGGCGTCCGGCCAACCTCGAGCGCGCGACGTCCGGATCCAGGGTCAGGCGGACGTGCAGCGACCTCAGGGAGCCGAGGGCGACGGTGGTGCGTTGCAGCTGGTCGAGCGTCTCCATCACCGTGGCGACGACGATGACCGCTGCGCCGGCGCGCCGGAAGTTCGCGGTGATCGCCTGCAGATTCTCGAGAGCGAGAGCGGTCCGGAACGGATCGTCCTCAGGTGCAGGCCAGAACCGGCTCAACCAGTCGACGTCGATGACCGCGCCTGAAACGCCGCATCGCTGCAACGCCTCACCGACTGCCTCGGCAGCGGAGGTCTTGCCGGTGCCCACGCTGCCATTGATCAGGACGGTGTCGAACCTCGCGATGGACATTGCCCGATGGTATCGGTCGCGGCCACGACGGTGCTGGCGCCTTCGCAGCTCTTCCGGAGGGGTGAGTGAGCGCCGCCGCGATTCGGGAGAGGTGACTCAGCGAGCGACGACCTTCGCGAGCACCCAGTGCGCGCGGTCGAGGGTGTTCGCGGGTGCGGGCTGGTACTGGAAGGCCCGCGCGCCACGCTGGACGGAGACACCCTGCGCCGTCGCAGCGGCCTCCAACTGACCGGTGAAACGCTGCCAGCCGTCGAGACCCTGCGGGAACCCGAAGTTCTCCTCCAGCGAGGTGACCAGCACCTCAGCGCCGGAACCCGCGGGCCACACCTCGATCACCGCGTCCTCCTTCGAGATCTGGTTGAGGCCCCAGACGCCCGGACGCAGGGACTTCAACCGGCTCTTCGGCAGGCCCTCGATGAGCGCGACGGCACCAGCGGTGTCGGTTCCGAGGATGACGGAGCGGCCGAACTCCTGCAGGGTCGCGGGGATCCTGGCCTGCTTGCTCTCGCCGGCCTCCCGGATCTTCCGCCGGCCGAGTCCCTTCAACACCCCCAGCCCGACGATGGCGAGCAGGACGAGAATGGCGATGATTGCGAGTACGTTGCTGTCCACAGGAGCCCCCCAAGGCTGTCGGTCACGAGCGGTATCGCTCACGACGAGGATGCCGTAGACCGGCCACCCGCTCAATGGGCAGCGCTCCCCACCTGACGTCGCCGTGCTCAGGCCGACCTGGCTCAGGCCGGCAGCGGCACGCCGTTCTCGGCGGCAGAGGACTCCCGGCGGTCCGACGGGGTCGAGACCGTCGACACCGGGGCGGACCGCGCGGCGTCCCGCCACATCGCAGCCGGCGTCACCCCCGGGATCCCCGTGATCGAGGCGATGCTCCGGAATCCGCTTCGCCGATACAGTGCGCGGTTGCGCTCGTTCGACGACTCGAGGTATACGGGGAGGCCGTCTGCGTCGATGGAGCGAAGACGCGACTCGAGGAGCGCACCGCCGACACCGGCCCCGCGAGCGCCGTCGCCGACGCCGATCTGTGCGAGGTACCAGTGCGGTTCGACCGGGCGGTGCGACGCGAGCGCCCGCTGCAGGCGCATGGCTCGCGGAAGGCCGCGTAGACCCAGCGCACGGGCGAACGTCGGCAGCTGCCGCACCTGATCGAGCACGGAGTGGCGGGCGTCCGGCATCTCCCAGACGGCGACCCCGAGGACGACGCCGTCGGTGTCGCGGCGCGCGAGGTCGACACGCCCGCTCGACGGCGCACCCGAGCGCAACATCGCCTCGAACAGGAGGGCGAGCCGGCGCTCACGATCGGAACCGGAGACGAGCGTCGAGGTGACCGTGTCCTGCCGGAAGGCGGTCGCGAGCACGGCTGCGGCCTCTTCGAGATCGGCGGGTGAGGCTGGGGCGATGGTGAACACGGGATTCCTTTCGGGCTGGATGGAGGTTCGAGCGGGCGGCGGGCTGCCCGGGTCAGTGCGCCTGCGAGCCGAGCTCGATGACGAGCACACCGACCGCGATGAGGCCGATGCCGACGATCATCTTCGGTGTCAGCTTCTCCTTGAACAGCACGCGTGCACCGATGGCCGTGAGGGCGACCCCGCAGGCGGCCCAGATCCCGTAGGCGATCCCGACGGGCATCCCGTTCGCGAGTGCGATGGTCAGCAGTCCGAAGGCGGTCACGTAGAACACGGCGACGGGAGCGATCCACCGCTTCTTCCGCAGGCCTTCCGAGGCGCGCAGGGACAGCGTCGCGGCCACCTCGGTGACGATGGCACCGGCCAGGAGCAACCAGGTCATGCGCCGACCTCCTCGTTCGTCGCGGTGGGCTTCGGCGACTCCGGCGCGTGGCCCGTCTCCACGAGCACGACGCCGGCGATCACGATCGCGATGCCGAGTCCGATCGTGAACGTGAACTGCTCGCCGAACACGAGCGAGGCGAGCACCGCGGTGAGCGCGACGCCCGCAGCGGCCCAGATGCCGTAGACCACCCCGATCGGCACACCCATCCGGAGCAGGAGCGACAGGGCGACGAAGGCGCCCGCGTATCCGGCCACCGCGAGGATCGACCACCAGGGGTTCTCGATGGCGCCACGGAGCGAGAGGGTCGCCGTGACCTCCAACAGGATGGCGGCGGAGAGGATCAGCCACTTCTTCATCGGGAACCACCGCCCGCGAGCGTCAGGAGTCGCGAGACCAGGTCGGCGCGCTGGTCGCGGCCGACCTCGAGGATGCCGGTCGCCTCGGCGATCCAGAGGCCGTTCGCCGCCAACCAGACGAGCAGGAGGGAGGTCGAGTCGGCGTCCGCGCCGAACCCGAACCAGGTGCGGAGGTACTCGAGCCATGGAGCAGCGAGTTCGGGACGCCTGACCGCCTCGGCGAAGACGACGAACTCGCCCTGGCTCGCCCCGCCCTCCCCCGCGAAGGCGACGAAGGCCCGCACCCGCTCGTCCAGGGTCGACTCCTCCAGCGGCGCACCCAGTTCCTCGACGAGCTCGCGCTGCCAGCGGGCGACGACGTGCTCGATGACCGCGATCATCATCGCGTCCCGTGAGGGGAAGTGGTAGCGCAGGCCGGCCTTCGTCAGACCGACCTCCTGCGCCACCGCCTCGTAGGTGATGTCGGCCTCTCCGGAGGCGTCAACGACGCGGACGGCCGCATCGAGGATCTCGTTCCGTGCACTGGGTCTCATGGGAGTTACTTTACCTTACGTAAGGTAAAGTAACTCTGGGAAGGAACCGTGAGGAACGAACTCCCAGCGGCCCATGTGACGCTCTGTTTCGGGCCCCTCGCGAGTACCGAGGCCCCCGAGTACCGTCGTGCTGGACGGCGCCGTGATCGCCGTCGGACCCAGCCTCGACGAGACGACCCGGTGGTATCCCTGTGAGCAAGCGCATCATCCTCAACGCGTTCGACATGAGCTGCGTGACCCATCAGGCGCCCGGCCTGTGGAAGCACCCCGACAACCAGGCGCACCGCTACAACGACATCGACTACTGGATCGACCTCGCCAGACTCCTCGAGCGGGGCACCTTCGACGCCCTGTTCATCGCGGACGTCGTCGGCATCTACGACGTCTACCGCCACTCCTCCGCGCCCGCGCTCATCGACTCCGCGCAGCTGCCCGTCGGCGACCCGATCATCCAGGTGTCGGCCATGGCGAAGGCGACCGAGCACCTCGGCTTCGGCGTCACCGTCGCCTCCACCTACGAGCTGCCGTACGCCCTCGCCCGCCGCTTCTCCACGCTCGACCACTTCACGAAGGGGCGCGTCGGCTGGAACGTCGTCACCTCCTACCTCGACTCCGCCGCCCGCAACCTCGGCCTCACCACCCAGATCAAGCACGACGACCGCTACGGCATCGGCGAGGAGTTCCTCGACGTCACCTACAAACTATGGGAGGGCTCCTGGGAGGACGACGCGGTCGTCATCGACCGCGAGAACGGCGTCTACACCGACCCCACCAAGGTGCACCCCATCAACCACCGGGGTGAGCACTTCCAGGTGCCCGGCATCCACCTCTCGGAACCGTCGCCGCAGCGCACCCCCGTCATCTTCCAGGCCGGCGCGTCGGCCCGCGGTCGCCAGTTCGCGGCCACCCACGGCGAGGCGGTGTTCATCAACGGGCTCGTCCCGGAGCTGACGCGCAAGACGACCGACGACATCCGCGACCGCGCCGAGGCCCTCGGACGCCCGCGCGACAGCGTGAAGATCCTCACCCTCGCCACCGCGATCGTCGCTGAGACCGACGAGGAGGCGCAGGCGAAGTACGAGGAGTACCAGCAGTACATCTCGCTCGACGGTGCCCTCACCCTCTACGGCGGCTGGTCCGGCCTCGACCTCTCCTCCTTCGACCCCGACAAGCCGCTCAAGTACGTCGACACCGACGCCGCCCGCTCGGCGCTCGCGATCTTCACCCTCGCCGACCCGGAGCGCGAGTGGACGCCGCGCGACATCGCCCACTACATCGGCATCGGCGGCATCGGGCCCGTGTTCGTCGGCAGCGCCGCGACGGTCGCCGACGAGATCGAGCGCTGGATCGACGTCGCCGGGACCGACGGCTTCAACCTCGCCTACGTCATCACGCCCGGCACCTTCGAGGCCGTCGTCGACCTGCTCGTGCCCGAGCTGCGTCGCCGCGGCCGGGTCTGGGACGAGTACCCGGAGGGGACGCTCCGCGGACGCCTCAATGGCACGGGCTCCCCTGTCGTGCCCGAGTGGCATCCGGCCCACCGGTACCGCGGTGCGTACGTCGGGCAGCCGTCCGCCGCCGACGACACCGCACCCTCCCTCTTCGACACCGACACCGCCGACGCGGCAGACGACAACGCCTACGCCACCGAAGGAGCTTCCGCATGAGCATCGACACGACCAGCACTTCGACAGGCTCAGTGACCGAGGATCCGGTCCCCGAAGGGCGCACCTACTGGTCCGGCACCGCCGACGACGCCGAGCTCGCGCACTGGGACGCCGTCGCCACCGAGGTCGCCACCCAGCTCGCCGTCGACGTCCTCGACCGCGACCGCGCGAACCTCGACCCCACCACCGAGCTCGACCTCCTCCGCGAGTCGGGCCTCGTCAACCTGCTCGACCCCGCCGAGTTCGGTGGCGGCGGTGGGCACTGGGAGAGCGCCTTCCGGGTCGTCCGCATCCTGTCGCGCGTCGACGCGTCCATCGGCCAGCTGCTCGCCTACCACTACATCAACGCCGGCAACATCGGCTTCACCGCCGACCCGGCCACGCAAGCCGAGTGGCACCGCAAGACCGTGGAGGGCCGGTGGATCTGGGGCGACTCCGTGAACCCGACGGACCCCGACCTCTCACTCATCCAGGACGGCGACGCGTTCCGCCTCAACGGCCTCAAGCGGTTCTCGACGGGCGCCTCGGCCGGCGACGTCATCCTCGTCAACGCGGTCGTCCGCGGAGGCGACCACGACGGCACCATCTTCCAGTTCGTCCTCGACCACGACCGCGCGGGCATCGCCTACCTCGGCGACTGGGACGCGCTCGGCCAGCGGCTCTCCGCGTCGGGTTCCGTGCGGTTCGAGGACGTCCTCGTCGAGCAGGCGGACATCCTCGGCACCGTCGGCGACGAACCGTTCTCCTCCCTCGTGACGCCCGGCATCCAGCTCGCGTTCGGCAACCTCTACCTCGGCATCGCGGAGGGCGCGCTCGCGCAGGGCACGGAGCTCGTCCGGGCACGGAAGAACGCCTGGTTCCTCAGCCACGCCGAGACCTACCGCGACGACCCGTTCGTCCAGCGCGTCGTCGGCGAGTTCGTGTCGTCGATCGCCGCCGTCGAGGCGCTCGCCGACCGCACGAACGCCCGCTTCGACCGCATCATCGAGCGGGGAGCGGAGGTGACCGCGGAGGACCGTGGCGCCATCGCCATCGAGATCGCGAAGCTCAAGGTCGTCTCCACCGAGCTCGGCATCGAGGTCGCGAA
This sequence comes from Plantibacter sp. M259, assembly GCF_006065115.1. Lineage (NCBI taxonomy): Bacteria > Bacillati > Actinomycetota > Actinomycetes > Micrococcales > Microbacteriaceae > Plantibacter > Plantibacter sp. M259. The sequence continues at coordinate 1,415,137 of NZ_CP040750.1, forward strand.
CCGCATCTTCGAGGTCACCGGGTCCAGCTCGGCGAAGGCCTCCGTGGGGCTCGACCTGTTCTGGCGGAACGTGCGCACGCACTCCCTCCACGACCCGGTCGACTACAAGAAGCTCGAGGTCGGCGCGAACCACCTGAACGGCGAGCTGCAGCCGATCTCGCTGTACACCTAGGCCGCTGCCCCGGTCCCGCCCTTCGACGGGCTCAGGAACCACCCGTCGACAGGCTCAGGGCCGAACCCCAGCTCAGGGACCGCACCAGCCCTCGGTCCCTGAGCACCTCAACCGGTCCCTGAGCTTGTCGAAGGGCCCACCCAGGAACGGACTCCACCATGACCCTCACCTCCACCACCGCCCGTCCGGTCGGCTTCGCGGCCGCCCGGGAGCTGCTCCTGCCGCTGTTCGCCGAGATCCAGGCTGGCACCGTGGAGCGTGAACTCGAGCACCGGCTCCCGCGCGAGGAGGTACGGAAGCTCGCCGCCGCCGGCTTCGGCGCGCTCCGGGTCCCCACCGAGTTCGGTGGTTCGGGCCTCACCTTCCCGGAGTTCACCGAGCTCCTCATCGAGCTGGCCGCAGCCGACTCCAACCTTCCGCAGATCTTCCGTGGGCACATCGCCCTCGTCGAGGACCAGCTGGTCGCGGCCCCGAGCGACCGACGCACCGCCTGGCTCGAGCGGTTCGTCGCCGGTGAGATCGTCGGCAACGCGTGGAGCGAGGTCGGCTCAGGCGCGCTCGGCGTCTCCGGAACGGTCGTCACCGAGCGCGACGGCCGCTACCTCGTGAACGGCCGCAAGTTCTACACGACGGGCAGCATCTACGCCGATTGGACGGACGCCACCGCACGCCTCGTGGTCGAGGGCCAGCCCGACACCGAGGTCACCGTGCTCGTGCGCACGAACCAGCTGGGCGTGACGATCGCCGACGACTGGGACGGCTTCGGACAGCAGCTCACCGGCACGGGGACGATCGTGTTCGAGGATGCCGTCGTCGACGCCGACCAGCTGCACCCCTTCACCGACCGGTTCCGCTACCAGACCGCGCTCTACCAGCACGTGCTCATCGCCGTGCACGCGGGGATCGCGGCGGCGGTCGAGCGCGACGCCGGGGAGCAGATCCGTGCGCGCACCCGCGTCTACACGCACGGTCTCGCGCCGCTCGTGAAGGACGACGGGCAGATCCAGGCGGTCGTCGGCGAGATCTCGTCGATCGCGTTCGTCGCGAAGCAGACCGTCCTCGGGGTCGCCGCGGCCATCGAGCGGGCGTCGGAGACCGCTGCCGACCGCGATTCCGCGGACGACCTGCAGGCGAACATCGAGGCCGAGATCCGTTCCGCCCAGGCGCAGGTGGTGCTCTCTGAGCTGGTGCCGCGCGCCGCGACGCTGCTCTTCAACACACTCGGCGCCTCGGCCGTCAGTCGCGCGAGCGCCCTCGACCGCCACTGGCGCAACGCCCGCACGGTCGCGTCGCACAACCCCGTGATCTACAAGACGCGCATCGTCGGCGACTGGTCCATCAACGGCACCCCGCCGCCCTTCGTCTGGGCCGTCGGAACGGCCAAGCCGGAGTAGCCCGCCGCGGCACGAGGGCAGGACATTCCGCGTCGAAACGTCCGGTTCTCGGGCGGATGTCCTGCTGCCGGGCGGCGCGTGTCAGTGAGCGGACCCGGCGGCGGACGACACGACGTCCAGTCGGAGCCGTGATGCTCCAGCCAGGTAGAGCCAGACACCGATTCCCGCTGACGCCGGCACGAACAGCCAGTACGCCAGAGCCCATTCAGGCGATGTGAAGAGCCCGACGAGGAACATCACCACCCCGGCGACGAGCGCGACCGCACCGAGGATCCGCAGGGCGACGACTCCACCGTCGAGCCAGTCAGCCGGCACGCGGGCCTGTCGCGCGCTCCTGGAGACGACAACCACAGCGATGATGAGACCGAGGGGCCCGATGATGAGGAGCGCCGGGGCGTCGAGCAGGTGCGTCGACGCCAGCGACGGAAGCGACCCGAAGACCGAGATGGCCCCGAGGCGACGATGCGTCGAGCCTCACCAGCGGGCATCGGCCCCCTACGCGGAGAAGCGATCGTGGTAGCTGTGGTCATCTGAGCCTCCCTCGGTTCCGTGCGGGCCACCATACCTGGCACCCCAGGCGCATGCCACCGACCGCCGCGGGTAGCGCGGTGAGGCCGCGGGAGCCAGACGGCATGCAACCCCAGAACACAGCCGGTCCCTGAGCCATACGCGGTCCCTGAACCGCAGCCTCTCCGGTCCCTGAGCTTGTCGAAGGGCAGCCCCACCGGACGACCCCTTCGACAAGCTCAGGGACCGGAGGAGGTCACTCGATGGTCGGGGACCGGGACGTCACACCGGAGACCACCTGCCGGCAGCCCGCGGCACGAGGGCAGGACATCCGCCCGAGAGCAGGACGTTTCAACGGGAAACGTCCTGTTCTCGGGCGGATGTCCTGCTGCCGCGCGGGGGGTCAGCGACCGGCGAAGGCTCCGCGGTAGGCGCGCAGCGGGTGCGTCTCCGGGAGGGTGGGCTCCGCACCGAAGAGCTTCTCGCGGAGCGTGCCCGGCGCGTACTCGCGCTGGGCGAGCCCGCGCTCCTGCAGGACCGGCATGACCTCGTCGACGAAGACCTCGTAGGAGTGCGGGATCATCCAGTTGGCGACGTTGATCCCGTCGATCCCGGCCGCGCGCCACTCGGCCAGGTGGTCGGCGATCTGCTCCGGCGTGCCGACGACGCGACCCCGCAGTTTCGCAGTGAGCTTCGCGAGGTCGCGCACGGTCGGTTCACGGTCCGGCGAGAGGGCCTTGAGCGCCTCGAGCATGCTGTGGCCACCCTGGGTCTCGACGTCCTTCAGCGGGGTGTCCGGGTCGATCGGCTTCCCGGTCGCCTGGTCGGTGCCGAGGTTCGAGTGCGCGAGGAACGCGTCGGCCGACAGGTACTCGTCGTACTCGGCCTCGATGCGCTTCGCCTCCTCCTCGGTGCTGCCCACGATGAACGACATCGCCTGCCAGAACTTCACGTCGCGTGGGTCGCGGCCGGTCTCGGCGACGAGCGCGCGCGTGGACTCCGCAGACGCCCGCGCCGCCTCGATGCTCGGCGCCATCATGAACTGCACCTCAGCGTAGTTCGCGGCGAACGCCTTCCCCGCGCCGGACGACCCTGCCTGGAACAGGAGCGGTGAGCGCTGTGGCGACGGCGACGACAGGTGCGGGCCCTCCACGCGGTACCGTTCGCCGACGTGGTCGATGCGGTGCACCTTGGTCGGGTCGGCGAAGACGCCGCTGGCCTTGTCGGCGAGGAGTGCGCCGTCGTCCCACGAACCCTCCCAGAGCTTGCCGACGACCGCCACGTACTCCTCGGCCCAGGCGTACCGCTCGTCGTGCTCGACGAGGCGGTCGAGCCCGTAGTTGCGCGCCGCGTTCTCGAGGAAGCTCGTGACGATGTTCCAGCCGACCCGACCGCCGGACGCGTGGTCGATCGTCGAGATCTTCCGGGCGAAGGTGAACGGGTGCTCCTGCAGGATCGACGAGGTGAACGCGAGGCCCAGGTGCTCGGTGCTGATCGCCAACGCCGACAGCAGCATCGACGGGTCGTTGCTCGGCAGCTGCATGCCCTCACGTGCGTTCACGTCGAAGGACGCCCCCGCACCGCCGTAGACCCCGACGACGTCGGCGAAGAAGATCGTGTCGAACCGACCACGCTCGAGCGTCTTCGCGAGGTCGACCCAGAGGTTCACGTCGTCGAAGGTGTGCTGCTTCGCGTCCGGGTGGCGCCACAGGCCGTGCTGCATGTGGGAACCGGTGTCCATCACGAAGGCACCGAACTGGAGGCGGGAGGGCTGAGCGGCGGTCATCCCCTCACGCTACCGGCAGGGGCTCAACCGAAGGTGCCCTCGAGGTCCTGGTCGGTCCCGGAGGTGTTGATCGAGTAGCCGACCGGATATCCGGACGGGCTCGTTCCGGCGAGCGCCGGGTCCTGCAGGATGGCGACGATCGCGGCACCCTGCTCAGGCGTCACGTCGGTGATCCAGAGCTTCGGTTGCGTCGTCACCTCGATCTCGACGCCGGGGTAGGCCTCGACGACGGCGAGGATGGCGTCGACCATCGGCACGCTCAGCTCGGCCGGGTCGTCCGGCATGGAGAAGCGTTCCGGCACACGGTAGTGCGCGCCGTCCGGGTAGATCCCGCGGAGTTCCCGGACCGCAGCGGGAAGGGTGTCCATGGAGAAGACCGTGATGAGCGGTGCCCCCTCCGTGACGGCGATCGACACCTGCAGCCGCTCCGTCAGCATCAGCCGCTGCAGTTCGTCGGCGATCTCGTCGATGCTCTGATCGCTCGGCACGAGCTGCACCCGCCACGGCCCCCGTGGTGGGTCCTGTTGCTGGGCGAGCGAGGTCGGGTCGGCCTCCCGCTGGATGACGACGATCGCGATCCCCTCGAGGTCCTCTCCGGCTCGCTTCGCCGCGTCGGCCGCGCCGAGCACCTGCCCGACGCCGGCATCGAGCGACATGGTCACCGTCGCGCCGTGACCGACGACCTCGATGTCGGCGATCCCGTCGATGTCGGCGAGCGCGCGGGTGAATCCGTCTACGGCTTCTGAGCGTTGCGCTGCGGCAACCTCCCGCGCGGGCGGCGGGCGGAACGCGCCGGTCGACGTAACGATGACGGCGACGACGACGAGTCCGGCGAGCACTGCGGTCACGACCCGCACCCGTCGCCGGCCGATGACGAACGTGAGGAGCATGATGAGGGCGGCGACGATCAGCACGGGGATGCCGTAGGCGATGAGCCCGAAGACGAGGAAGGCGAGCGCTGATCCGAGGTTGGCGCCCAGCCACGTCCATGGCGAGATCCCGAAGATCACGAGGACACCGAAGCCGATCCCGGCGACCACGACCGCCGCGAGGCCACCCAGGTAGGCGAGCCCACGCGAGGGGGTCGCCCGACGGACGACCTCCATCACCGGTTGGACGATCACGAGCATGACGCCCACGGCGACGAGGATCCACCCGCCGAGCGAGCCGACCGTCTGGTACCAGAGCTCCGCCGCCGACGGCCCGCCGAGCACGATCGGTGCGTCCGGGCCGTACGACCCGGTCGACTGATCGACGGACATGGCGGTGCCGACGATCCTGAAGAGCGTGGTGATGACGCCCCCGACGGCGACGGTCAAGACGGCCGCGACGGCGAGGTCGAGGGAGCGGATGAGATAGGCGGTCAGGAACGCGACTCGGGGCGACCGGCGGGCGGGATCCCGCGGATCGCTGGACGCATCGTCGGGGTCCGGCGAGGTCGCCACAGTCGATGTCGCGACGACGGATCCGGCGGCGCTCGCCTCGGCGTCATCGCGCTCAGGCGATGTCCCGGCTGCGCCCCCGTCGCTCATGGCTCCCCACTTCCGATGCGTCTCGATGACGCTCCCCCGGTCGTCAGTCTGGCACGACCCCTTCGCGATGCGGCCGAGACCGGGCCTATCCCGAGTCAGCGCGCGTCGAGCGCCCGGCGCTGGCGCTGCAGGGCGACCTGCCGGTACGAGGTGTCGATGAGTTCGGCGATGAGCGTCCAGTCGACGTCGTCGAGCGTGCGGCCGTCGTCGCCGTCGAGACCGGCGTCGAATGCGAGCTTGCCCGACGGGCCGTCGTACTTCGGCGACCAGAACCGCTCATCCTCGAGCCAGGCGCCGCGCTCCTCCTCGGCCGGCGTGAAGGTGATGCTGTGCGGGATGCGCATCTCCGACCCGACGGTCACGAACACCCGCTTGCCTGCCTTGAACCGCGGGCGTCCGTGGCCGAACGTCTCGACGGCCTCCGGATAGGCGAGGCAGATCCGCCTGACGCGTTCGACGAACGGATCGTCGGGTTCGTGCACGATCGGATGCTCCATGCGCCGACGCTACTCCGCGCGGGCTTCACGCGACAGTGCTCACCGGATGGCATGCCCCGGGTGGGCGGCGTCGTAAGCCGAACGCGACGCCGCAATCGCCGGCCGCTGCTCGAGCGACCAGTCGGCGAGCGTCTTGATCAGGTGGGAGAGCCCCGCGCCGGACGAGGTGAGGGCGTAGGACACCTGCGCGGGCACCGTCGGGTACACGGTCCGGTCGACGAGGCCGTCGCGTTCGAGCCGGCGGAGGGTCAGCGTCAGCATGCGCTGGGAGATCCCGTCGATCGCGCGCTGGAGCTCTCGGAACCGGCGGTCGCCCGACGCGAGCTCGACGACGACGAGGACCGACCAGGTGTCGCCGATGCGGTCGAGGACGTCCCGGATACCGCAGTCCGGGTGGTCCTCCTTACCGCAGGGTTCGAGGTCGGCGGTTACCGCGGTGTGCGTGAGTGACATGGAAGTGCCTTCTTGTGGGGCCGGAACAGGGGACGCAGACTCGTCCGAGTCATCAGTCCGAACACCGAAAGGCCCTGAAATGATCCTCGTCACCGGAACCACCGGCCAACTCGGCGGCGCGATCCTCGATGCACTCACCGCCCGTGGGGCCGCACCGCTCGCGAGCAACCGCAGCGGACAGGGCGGCGCGCGACGGATCGACTTCGACGACCCCGACACCGTCTCTTTCGTCGGGGTCGACACGCTCGTCCTCGTGTCGGCTGGTGAAGCCGAAGACGACGTCGTGATCGCCCGACACGAGACGGCGATCGCCGCGGCCGAGCGGGACGGGGTACAGCACGTCGTGTACACGAGCCTCATCTCGGCCGGAGACCACCTCGCGTTCGCGCTCGCGCACCGGTGGACCGAGCGTCGGCTGCAGCACAGCAGCCTGTCCTGGACGATCCTGCGGAACGGCCTGTACGCCGAGCTGTTCGGGTCGCTCCTGGTGTGGTCGGGCGACGCGCTCGGTTCGGCGTTCGGCGACGGGGCGCTCGCCGCCGTCGCACGAGCCGACCTCGCCGAGGCCGCGGCCGTCGTCGCGGAGTCCCCGTCGGAGCACGTCGGTCGCAGCTACGACCTGGTCGGCGAACCGATCACGGCCGCGCAGGTGGCCGATCGGCTGGCCGTCCCACTCCACACCGTCTCCCTCGCCGAGCAGCGGACAATGCTGGCCGACGCACCGCTCAAGCCGTTCCAGCCCGCCATGCTCATGTCGATCTTCACCGGTGTCCGGCACGGATTCCTCGACGGCGCGGGTGACGACCTCCGGACCCTGCTCGGACGCGAACCAGCGGACACGGTCGCGGTCGCCGCCGCCTCACTCCCGCCCCGCTGAGTGGCCCGGATCTGCACGAATCCGAGCCGAAATCGTGCAGTTCCGGGCGACTCAGTGCTCAGGCGGCCGGCAGCGCAGCACCCCGCAGCGGGACGGCGCGACGCCAGGTGGCCATCCGCCAGACCCACTCGACCGGCCCGTAGCGGAAGTGCCGCAGCCAGACCCGGCTGAGCACCGACTGCACCGCGATGAGCGCGAGCGCCCCGACGCTCACCGCGGCCAGGTCGTCGATCTCCCGGAAGGGGACGACCAGCCCGACGACCGCGAACACGGCGCTCGCGGCGAGGTAGTTGGTGAGCGCCATGCGGCCGAGGGGTTCGAAGACGGCTGCGAGGACTCGACGCACCGGTGTCTGCCAGAGCAGCGCGAATCCGGTGACGTACACGACGGCGAGGATCCCGCCCGCGATGCCACCGGCGGTCGTGAACCGCGGGTCGCCGGGCTCGGTGGTCTGCCAGACGATGGCCGGGACGGCGAGGGTCGTCGCCACGAGGAAGGTGACCCACACGGGCCGCCCGCCGGCGTCGAGCACCTTCGGCAAGCCGTACGCCGCCGCCCCCGCACCGGCGAGGAACAGTCCGGGCAGGGTCGCGAGCCCACCGCCCGTGAGCGCGTAGGCGGCGATCGTGAGCACGACGCCGGACCCGAGCAGCGCCCAGCGCGGCAACCACAGCATGAGGGGGAGCATGAGGATCCCGCAGATCGCGTACTCGCGGAGGATCTCCCCCGGGTACAGGAACCCGTGCGCGACACCGATCAGGAGCAGCGTTCCGAGACGCAGCAGCATCGGGACGAGTGCGCCGGTGCCGCGACGGCGGGCGCCCTGGATCACGAGCATCGCGCTCAGCCCGAAGAGGAAGGCGAAGATGGGGACGAACCGCGTCTGCACCGCGAACTCGAGCACGGTGTCCATGAGCGTGGACTGTCGCTGGTCGAACGGGATGTCGCTGCCGAGCCGGGTGATGTCGGGGACGTTGACGAAGAGGATGCCGACGAGTGCGAACCCGCGGAGGGCGTCGATGAGGTGCCAGCGACGCGAGGTGGCGTCGCCGGTGGACGGGACCGGCGAGGTGGAAGAAATGTTGACCTGAGGCATATCACCAGTTCAGCACCTGTGGCGGAACCCCGCATGCACCTGGAGGATGACGTCCTGCCACCTGGGACGGAGATCGCCCTCAGGCGGCCGGCGCCTTCGGGCAGTGCAGCTGCGTACGCGGGCCGGTCGTGCGGTCGACGATGTGCTCCGACATGGCGTGGCCGCAGATCGGGCACCCCGACTGCGCGGCCGGCGGCAACGGCTCCTCGTTGTACGGACCGAGGGGCGGCGGACCGAGCACCTTCCACATGCGGCCGTTCACCCAGCCGTACAGACCACCGGCCTCGCGCACGGACTCCCGGAAGGATCGTTTCTCGCTCATATTGATAAGTGTACTAATCATTTGGGTACGATGGGACCGTGACCGCCAACGAATCAACCACCGTCGCCACGGCCGACGACCTGCTCCAGCTCGAGAACCAGGTCTGCTTCGCGCTCGCCGTCGCGTCGCGCAGCGTCATCTCGCTCTACCGGCCGATCCTCGAACCGCTCGGTCTCACCCATCCGCAGTACCTCGTGATGCTCGCGCTCTGGCAGCACAGCCCGCGCTCGGTCAAGGACCTCGGCGGAGCGCTGCAGCTCGAGCCGGCGACGTTGTCCCCGCTCCTCAAGCGCCTCGAGACCGCCGGGCTCGTCCGACGCGACCGCAGCCGACTCGACGAGCGCGTCCTCGACGTCTCGCTCACCACCGCCGGCCGTGAGCTCCGCACCCAGGCGGAGGCCATCCCACATCGGGTCATGAACGAGCTCCGGATGGACGCCGAGCACCTCACCCAGCTCCACGAGATGCTCCACGCGGTGATCGGTGCGGCCACCACCGCGCCCGCCGTCACGGGTGGCGACCCGCGCTGACCGAGGGCTCGCTGCCCGGCGAGGTCGTCAGGCCGGGGCCGAGGTGGGCGTCTCCGGCGCGGTCGCGGTCCGCGGATTCCGGATGCAGACGAACGACACCACGCCGCCGACGAACATGAACACGGCGGTCGCCAGGACCACCCGCGGGAACCCGTCGACGCCGAGCGCACCGCCGGCGATGATGCCGACCAGGGCGATCGACACGAGGCCGGCCACGCGCGACACCGCGTTGTTGACCGCCGATCCGATGCCGGCATGGGCCGGGTCGATCGATCCGAGGATGCCCGCGGTGAGCGGCGCGACCGTGATCGCGAGGCCGAGACCGACGAGCAGGATGCCCGGGAACAGCTGCACCCAGTAGTTCAGATCCTGCTGCGCACCCATCATCAGGAGGAAGCCGACGCCGGCGACGATCGGCCCGACCGTCATGAACAGCCGCGGTCCGTGCTTGCCGGCCAGCTTGCCGAACCACGACGACAACGCGAGCATGACGAGCGTCGGCGGCAGCGTCGCGATGCCCGCCAGCGTGGCGCTGAAGCCCGCCGTCTGCTGGATGAAGACCGCGATGGCGAAGAACCCGAGCGAGAGGGCGCCGTAGATGAAGACGGTCGCGATGTTGCCGTAGCCGAAGTTGCGCACGCGGAAGAGCGACAGCGGCAGCATCGGGTCGGGGTGACGACGCTCCCACCAGAGGAACGCGACGAAGGACACGACACCACCGATGAGCGGCACGAGCAGCATCGGGCTCGACCAGCTGTAGCGCTCCTGCTCGATGAGCGCGAAGACGGGACCACCCAGCCCGACGGCGCCGAGCACCGCACCGACGACGTCGATACGCGGGCGATGTTCGGGCTCGGGTACGCGGTCGGTGCGCATCATGAGCCACAGGGTGACGAGGATCGGGATGATGTTGATCGCGAAGATGAGGCGCCAGGACAGCGTGTCGACGAGCACGCCGCCGAGCAGCGGGCCGGTGATGCCCGCGGCTCCCGTCCATGCCGTCCAGGTGCCGATCGCCTTGCCCTGCGCGACGCCGCTGAACGTCGAGATGATGATGGCGAGCGAACTCGGCACGAGCAGCGCAGCCGCGCCGCCCTGGAGCAGCCGCGCGATGATGAGCACCTCGGCGGTCGGCGCGACCGCGCACAGGATCGAGGTGACGCCGAATCCGATGAGCCCGATGCGGAGGATGCGGATGCGCCCGAACGCGTCGGAGAGCGAGCCCGCGAGCAGGATGAGCGACCCGAGGGTGATCAGGTAGGCGTCGACCACCCACTGCTGCACGATCAGGCCGCCGCCGAGTTCCTTCGTCATCGCAGGGAGCGCGACGTTCACGACCGAGCCGTCGAGGAACGCCACGAACGAGGAGAGGATCGCGATCGTGAGCACGAGGCGCTGCTGGCGGGTCATGGGTTCAGGGTAGCCCCGCGGACCGACGTGCCGAGCGTGATCCCGAGGAAGCTCGACAGGCGTCGAAACGCCGTCGACGACCGACGCCCGGCGCCACGTCCTTCCCAGCCGATCCCCGTTCCGCGTTCGTAGACTGGACCCCATGGACGACCTGTGGTGGCTCCCCTCGCTGATCGTGTTCGGCGGCGTCGGCATCATCGTCTGGTTGCTCGTCACCCTGCTGCGTCGGCGCAATCCGAAGACCCCCGTCGCCTCCATCGACGACCTCCACCGCCGCGCGGGCATCGCTCTCGTCCGCACCGACGACGCGGTCCGCGAGGCCGAGGACGAGGTCGGATTCGCCGAAGCGGAGTTCGGACGCGAAGCCGCCCGAGGGTACGCGGCCGATGTCGCCTCGGCGCGCTCGGCACTCGGGGAGGCGTTCCGGCTCCGCCAATCGCTCGAGGACGAGATCGCCGACACGGAGGCGCAGCGTCGCGCCTGGAACGAGCGGATCATCAGCGTCTGCGAGGACGTCGAGCGCACCCTGAGCGCCCGATTGCGCGGTTTCGACGAACGCCGTGGAGCGGAGCGCTCGGCCCCCGACCTCCTCGACCAGCTCGAGCGACGCATCGACCGCGCGCGCGAACGACTCACCACCACCGGCCTCGCGATCGCCTCCGCAGCCGATCGCTATGCGGCGACCGCCGTCGAGGATGCCCGGGTGCTCCGCCGGACTGCGCAGGACACGGTCGACCAGGCGACGGACGATGCGGCGAGGACGAAGGATCGGATCGACACCGGCCAGCCGGCCGCTGCGGCCCTGCACGCCCTGGGGCGCGAACTGCAGCAGGCGGAGGACCGGCTGGACGCCGTCGAGCGTTCGCTCGCGGGCATCGCTGCAGCGGAGACCGAACTCGCCGCAGCTGGACGGGAGCTCCGCACGGTGATCGCCGAAGCGGAAGCCCTCCGCGCGGAGGTCGAGCGGCCGGAAACGGCCACCGTGATCGCTGACGCCGTCGAGCGGGCCAACCGCGCGCTGCTCGAGGCTGAGTCGACCACGTCCACGGACGGTGACCGCGTCCTGCCCGATCCGATGCGACGCCTGGAGGCGGTTCGCGCCGCCGACATCGATCTCGACGCGGCCCTCGCGACCGCCCGGAGCGCACAGCAGCGCCTCGACAACGCACGCGAGGCGATGCGCGGGGCACTGTTCACCGCGGACAGCAACATCCGCGTCGCCGTCGACGTCATCTCCGCGCACCGAGGGAGGGTGGGTGCCGACGCGAGGACGCGCCTCGCCGAGGCACAGCGGCAGCTCGCGCTCGCGGAGGCGGCAGCGGTCGACGATCCGGTCGAGGCGCTCGACGCCGCCCGCCGGGCATCGCGGATCGCCCAGGACGCCGATGCATTGGCGCGATACGACGTCGGGTGACGCTCGACCTCCGACGCGGGGCCGACACTCAGTATTCATGTTCTAGAATATGAGTCTCGCTGTCGCGTGGTACTGACCGTGCTTCGCGCAGCCCTCGCCGTCGATCACAAAGAGGACCCCGTGCCCAGCTCGTCCGCGCGCCAGCCGCGCTCCGCGTCCCCGATCTTCACGACGCTCACCCAGGGGTACGACGCGCGGGCGGCGTCCTCTCCTCCGGAACAGACCCGCCTGGCCGGAGCAACGACCCAGCACGGGTCGCCGATCCCCTCACCCGACTGCCCGATCTTCGATCAGCTCGCGGGCCGACGCCTCGCCCGCCGCCGGAGCAACGTCGTCCACCCCGCCTGACCCCACCCTTCGACAAGCTCAGGGACCGGAGTGGAGCTCAGGGACCGGAAGAGGTGCGCGCAAGAACCCGGTCACTGAGCCCCAGCCCCGGTCACTGAGCCTGTCGAAGTGCCCCAGAGACACGCCTCGACAAGCTCGGTGACCGAGAACGGAGTCGCGTCGCCCTTCGACAAGCTCAGGGACCGGAGTGGGAGCTCAGGGACCGGAGTGGGAGCTCAGGGACCGGAGAAGGAGCTCAGGGACCGGAGGTGCGGAGCGCCGGCCGACGGGCCGCAGTGTAGGGACGATCGCCCGTCCTTGCAGCGCGTTTACGTTTCATCTCGAACGGTGACGGTCCGCGGTAACGCAACGTGCGCCCCTCCGCGAGCCTCGGGAAACTGGCTCCGTGCACGCACCAGTGCACCCACAGACAGAGCCGAGGACCATCATGAGTGAGCACACGGGACCAGAACCGAGCGAATTGCGGGCGTCGATCGCCTCCGGCAAGCGGAAGCGTCGGAACCTGCTGATCGGCGGTGTCGCGGTGGTGGCCGTCGCCGCGATCGCCGTCGTCGTCTCGGTCGTCGTCGGTGGCCAGAACGGTGCCGCCGACGCGGCGACCGGTTCCGGCGCGCCCGCCGAACGCCTCAGCGTGAAGATCGCGGTGTCGGAGGACACGCAGTTCCAGGACGCCGTGAAGGAGGTCGCCGCCGAGAAGGGCCTCGACGTCGAGTGGGTGAACGTGAAGGACTGGGTCCTCCCCAACACCGAACTCGTCGCCGGCACCGTCGACGCGAACGCCTTCCAGCACATCCTCTACCTCTCGGCCTTCAACGCGGAGAACGACGCCGACCTGACGCCGGTGTTCTCGACCGTCATCACGCAGTGGGGGATCTTCTCGAAGACGCTCACCGACGTCAATGACCTCGCCGACGGCGCGCGCATCGCGATCCCCGACGACCCGTCCAATGGCGGCCGTGCCCTGAACATCCTGGCTGCGGCCGGACTCATCGAGATCGCAGCGGACGCGGGGAACTTCCCGACCGTCGAGGACGTCACCGCGAACGACAAGGACCTCCAGTTCGTGCCACTGCCGGCGACGAGCATCCCGCAGCAGTTCGACGACCCGTCCCTCGCGGCCGTCGTCGTCGGCACCTCGTACTTCGACCCGAGCCAGGGCATCACGAAGGACGACGCACTCTTCCTCGACGACTCGCTCTCCGAGAAGAACCTGCCCTACGTCAACGTCATCGCCACCCGCGAGGAGGACAAGGACAACCCGGCCTGGAAGATCCTCGAGGACACCTACGCCGACCCGCGCGTCGCCGAGGCCCTCGACGACGAGTTCGCGGGGAACTCGATCCTCGTGAAGGTGCCGGTGAAGGACCTCCGCGACAAGCTCGCCGAGCTCCAAGCCGAAGCCGAGTAGGACGACGGTGGCCGGTCATCGCCTCCCGCGATGACCGGCCGCCACCACGCAGTGGCCGTCCGGGGTCTCCCGGACGGCCCTCCCGCGAGAGGAGCAGGTGATGAACACAGCAATCGTCTTCGAAGACGTCAGCAAGACGTTCGAGGTGAAGGGCCGTGCCTTCGAGGCGCTGCGGCACGTCGACCTGACGGTCGAGCGTGGTGAGATCTTCGGCATCGTCGGGTACTCCGGCGCCGGGAAGTCGACGCTCCTGCGCACCGTCAACGCTCTCGAGCGGCCGACGAGCGGTCGGGTGATCGTCGAGGGCCTCGAGATCTCCGCGCTCGCCGGGCAGGCGCTCTACGCCGCGCGTCAGCGGATCGGCATGATCTTCCAGCAGTTCAACCTCCTGGAGTCCCGGACCGTCTACAAGAACATCGCCTACCCGCTCAAACTCGCGAAGGTGCCGGACGCCGAGATCCTCGACCGCGTCGAAGAACTGCTCGCGTTCGTCGGGCTGAGCGACAAGGCCCTCGCCTACCCGTCGCAGCTCTCCGGCGGGCAGAAGCAGCGGGTCGGCATCGCCCGCGCCCTCGCCACCCGCCCCGAGATCCTCATCTCCGACGAGGCGACCAGCGCCCTCGACCCGCAGACGACCGGCGAGGTCCTCGAGCTCCTCCGGCGGGTGAACGAGGAGTACGGCGTCACGATCCTGCTCGTCACCCACGAGATCGACGTCATCCGCGAACTCGCCGACCGGGTCGCCGTCATGGAGGACGGCGAGGTGGTGGAGCAGGGCAGTGTGTACGAGGTGTTCTCGGCGCCACGCACCGCGACCGCGCGACGCTTCGTCTCGTCGGTGCTCCACCACATCCCCTCCGAGGAGGTGCTCGCGAAGATCCGAGCGGTGCACCACGGGCGCCTCGTCCAGCTGCACGTGGAGGACCGCGACACCAACCACCCGTTCCTCTCGCGGGTCGCCCGCGACAACGACATCGACTTCAACGTCGTGTTCGGCGGCGTCGACGAACTCCAGGGGCGACTGTTCGGCAGTCTCACGGTCGAGCTGCTCGGCCCGGACGACCGCGTCGACGCCGCCATCGCGGGGCTCCGAGCCACGGCGACCGTCACCGCGATCGACCCTGCGCCCGCCCTTCGACAAGCTCAGGGACCGGGCGTGGGGGCTCAGGGACCGGGCGTGGGGCAACACGGACCGATCGCCGCCGGGCATGAACCGCTCACCGCGGACCCCGACTCCCTGAAGGAGCACACCCATGCGTGACTTCGATCCCGACGCTTTCTTCCCGCGTCTCCTCAAGGCCATCGGGGAGACCGGCCTCATGGTCTCCGTGTCCTTCGCCGTCGCGACGGTCATCGGGATCCTGCTGGGCCTCCTGCTCTATGCGAGCCGGCCCGGCAACCTCCTGCAGAACCGCGTCGTGTTCGGCGTCCTCAACTTCATCATCAACGTCATCCGACCGGTGCCCTTCCTCATCGTCGCGATCGCACTCATCCCGCTCACAAGGCTTGTGTTCGGCACCGGCCTCGGACCGCTTCCGGCGACGATCCCGCTCATCCTCGTCGCGAGCGTCGCCATCGGGCGCGTCTCCGAGTCGAACCTCGTCGCCGTCTCGCCGGGTGCCATCGAGGCCGGCGCGGCCATGGGGGCGAGCCCCGTGCGGGTGCTGTTCACGATCGTCGTGCCCGAGGCGCTCGGCCCGCTCATCCTCGGACTGACGTACATCCTGGTCGCCCTCGTCGATGCGACGGCCGTGGCCGGTGTGCTCGGTGGCGGCGGCCTCGGCGACCTCGCCATGACCTACGGTTACCAGCGGTTCGACTGGATCGTCGTCGGGCTCGTGGTCGTCACGCTCGTCCTGCTCGTGCAGCTCGCCCAGTTGCTCGGCAACGTGCTGGCGAAGCGGGTGCTGCACCGATGAGCGCCGACGACTTCGACTCGTTCCTCTCCTCCATCCGCGGCGGCGCCGTGTCGCGCGAGACCGATCGGCGCCTCCTGTTCGACGAGGTCGCCGAGCTCAAGCACCTGGGCTTCGCCGCAGCCAGAGTCCCGGTCGCGTCCGGCGGCGGCGGGCTCACGCTCGAGCAGCTGTTCGCGCGACTCATCGCGCTCTCGGCGGCGGACTCGAGCCTCGGGCAGGTCTGGCGCGGACACATCCTGTTCGTCGAGGCGCTGCTCGCTTCGCCCGACGCCGCCTATCGGGAGCACTGGTTCGCCCGCCTGAGCGCCGGCGACCTCGTCGGGAACGCGCAGTCGGAGCGGCACGCGACCGCGCACCTCGAGACCGTCCTCGACCGCGACGGCGAGCTCCTCACGGTGACCGGCACGAAGTACTACACGACCGGCAGCATCTACGCCGACTGGATCTACCTGTCCGCGCTCGACGGGACCGACCGCGTCGCGGTGACCGTCTCCGCGCACGATCCAGGCACCCGCTCGGTGGACGATTGGGACGGCTTCGGACAACCGTTGACCGGAAGCGGGACGACCACGTTCGACCGCGTACCGGTGGACCCGCGCGACCTCGTCGTCCACAGCGGCGACGCGGCGGGGTGGCACCGGACGGGCGCCCTCCAACAGCTCATCCTGCTCGGTGTCGTGGCTGGCATCGCGCAACGTGCCCTCGAGGACACCGTCGACTACGTGCGCGCCAGGCGACGGACCGTCGGCCACGCGGGCGAGCACCTGCCGCGGGAGGATCCGCTCGTGCAGTCGATCGTGGGCCAGCTGAGCAGCGTCGCGCACACGGCCCGCTCACTCGTCCTCGCCTCCGCTCGGACCCTGGAGGGAGCGGCCACCGAGCCCGACGCCGCCCGGTCCGCGCTGCTGGACGTCTTCCGTGTCCAACAGGTCGTCCTTCCGCTCGTCCTCGACGCGCTCAGCCGCCTGTTCGAGGTCGGCGGGGCTTCAGCCGTCGGCCGGTCCCACGCACTGGACCGACACTGGCGGAACGTCCGGACGATCGCCTCCCACAATCCCGCCGTGCAGCGTTCGGCGGCACTCGGACAGTTCGAACTCAATGGCACCCTGCCCGAGTGGCAGGCTCCAGGGGCACGGCCCGAGACCGAGCCCGTTCCGGCGGACGGAGAGCAGGCATGAGCGAGACGGCGACGATCGACCGCGATCTGGCGCAGCGCTTCGGGCCGCTCTTCGACGAGCTCGGGCGGGACGCCGTCGAGCGGGAGCGCGAGCGCCGGCTGCCGTATGCCGAGGTGGAGGCGCTGCGTGCAGCGGGCTTCACCCGCGTGACGCTCCCGCGACGGTACGGCGGCGAGGACGCCACGCACGGCGAACTGTTCGAACTGCTCGCCGAGCTGGCCAGACGCGACCCGAACCTCGCGCAACTGTTCCGCTCCCATTTCTCCTACATCGACCGCACCCTGCACGCGCCGGCGTCAGCAGACCGCGAGGCGCGCCTGGCCCGGCTGGCCGACGGAGCCATCGTCGGCAACGCGAGCCACGAGCGGTCGAGCGCGAAGGTGGGCTCGCTCGCCACCCGGCTCACCGAGACGCCGGGCGGTCTCCGGCTGAACGGGACCAAGTTCTACAGCACGGGCACCCTGTTCGCCGACCTCATCGGGGTCGCCGCCGAACAGGACGGCGAGTTCGTCTCGGTGCTCGTGGAGACGGACGCCGCGGGTGTCGATCGCATCGACGACTGGACCGGGTTCGGACAACGACTGACGGGCAGCGGCACCACCGTCTTCACGGAGGTCGCCGTCGACGCCTCGGCGGTGACCCGGCGCGAGCCGGAACGCCCCTCGCACGGCGGCGCGTTCGTCCAGTTGGTCCTGCTGGCGGCGGTGACGGGTATCGGCCGCGCCATCGTCGACGACGCCGGCGCGTTCGTCCGCGCGCGGACCAGGACGTACAGCCACGGTGCGGCGTCGACCGCCCAGGCCGACCCGATCGTGCAGGAGGTCGTCGGCGAGCTGTCGGCGAAGTCGTTCGCCGCCGATGCCGCGCTGGCCGCCGCGACGACGGCACTCGGTCGTTCGAGCGCGGCGATCCTCGGCGCCGACCCGGATCTCGTCCAGGAACGGATCGCCGCCGTCGAACTCGCGACGGCGCGCGCGCAGCTGGTGATCCTGCCCGCCGTGCTCGACGCCGCGACCGCCCTGTTCGACGTGGGCGGCGCGAGCGCTGTCGAGACGCACCGGGCGCTCGACCGGCACTGGCGGAACGCCCGCACGATCGCCTCGCACAACCCGTCCCGCTTCAAGGCCAGGGCGATCGGCGACCACGTCGTGAACGGGACGCCGATCGCCTCCTGGTGGAGCACCGGCGAGGCCTGAGTGCGGCAGTCGCGGCCAACGAAGAGGGCCAGAGCTAAGGTGAGCCCGCCGCTCTCAGGCTCGAAACCCAGTCATTAAAGCGGGGAGTATTGACTAAGGCTGAGTCTAGTCGATCCTCAAGGATGGCCACTCCATCCAGGACCTTGCTGTACCCCGGAATCGCCGCCAGCACCCTTTTTGACGGAGCGGTTGCCACTCCATCGTTGATCAATTCGGCATTGCCCCCATGACCGTCGATAAGCCGTCGAAATTCTGTCGCTGCAACTTTGTCTCCCAGCACCTCCGAGGAGGCGCCTCCAGCAGCGATTATCAGCGTCTCGAATTCGTGAAGCGCGAGAAAGGGAGCGAAACGATGATCGTAATGAAAGGCCTCTCGGATACTTCGCTCGCGATCGACCACACAAGCTGGCTGGCCGTGTGCACCTAGACATGAACAGGTCGGCGCATCCGACGGATAGCCGTAGTAATCAATAAGTGTGGTGATCAAGGACCAATGCGATTCAGCAAGCAGGCGCTGCAAATGATCGTGGTAATGTCGCCACTTACCACCCCCGCGGAACGCAGTTCCGTTTGCCGAACGTGAGGTGTGCACAACAATAGGCGTCAAGTATGCGACATCGTAACCGAGATAAGGCTGGAGCACCCGACTAACAAAAGCCTCCTCGGTCTGCCCTTCAACTAGAATAGCGATATTGGCGGTCACCGCGTCAGCTGCCCGTCTCGGCGAGTGCTTCCTGCGGGCCGACCACCTAGAAGATTCATCTCCCAGAGTTCTCCGACAGAGTAATCGTTGAGCCAGGCCGCAAGTCGTTCGCGATCCGGTCGGGTGACCGCAGTTGAACCATTTGCACGTTCGACGACGGCTACCTCCTCCAGGGAGAATTGACCAAGTAGAGTCACTGACTGAGTCGCCGCAACTATCCGATGACCCTGACCCACCGTTCTCATGAGTTCAGCGAGCTGGTGGATCGCCGCAGGATGCAATCCCAGCTCTGGCTCATCGAGGACTATCGTGGCAGGTGGACGCGGCTGCAACAGCAAGACAGAGAGGCAGATGAAGCGCAGCGTTCCTGAGCTCAAAGCCGCCCCCGAAAAGGCACCATCCAAACCTCGTTCACTCCATCGTAAGAGCACACTTTCTCCATCAGGCCTCAGCACAAAGTCATCAAAAAACGGTGCGATATTGCGCACTGAGCGGACCACTCTTTGATACAAGTGCGGAGTATTCTCCTGCATAGCAAATAGAATTGAGCCTAGATTGCGCGCGTCATTGTGAAGCGTCTCCGAGTCACTCAGGGGCGACCGACGTAGCGGTGGAGCGGCCGAGCTTGTGTCGTCGAAGTGGAACACACGGCAACCTGATAGCACATCAAACAAGTACCTATTTGCGAGGTGGTCTGCAACACCCTCCGATAGTCGGCTCTCCCGGCCGTATCCCAAAGGTGCCTCATAGGGGCGGTCATGCTCCTGACCATGAGTGTAAGCATTCTCAGTCAGCAAAGCTGTATCGTCTGGTCCGGTTTCCAACCTTAAATCATATCCGTTTCGATACGAACCGTTCCAATCTCCCCACACTTTGACGCCGATTCGCTCAGCGACAGTACCGCCAGGCGAGCGGTGCACCAACTGGGAGAATCCACCGCTTCGAAGAACATGTGCCGCCAGTTTCTTGTCAACGGTGTATCCCAAAAGCTCAAAAGCATCGATTATGTTGCTCTTTCCAGCTCCGTTCGCTCCGATGAGGAGTGTCACTGTCGTGGAAAGCTCGAGCGTCAGTGAATCGATCGATCGAAATCCATGCACCTCGAGCGAGGTCAAAGGTGCTGCCATCTGTCTCCTCCATTCGCATCGGCTGTCCCAGCGACATCTTACGAGCCCGCACGACTGCGGCCATGCTCAAACTGGCTTGACAGAGGGTGGCGGGCTACTTCAGCCCGGAGAACGCCAGCCCGTCGATCACCCGGCGCTGGAGCACGATGAACAGGATGAGTACCGGTGCCATCGCGAGGATCGACGCCGCCATCATCACCGGGTAGTCCGTCGTCTTGTCACTCGAGAGCGTCGCGAGACCGGCGGCGAGCGGCATCGAGTTCGCGTAGGTGGACACCACGAGCGGCCAGAGCAGTTCGTTCCACGACCACAGCACGGTCGTGATCGCCAGGACGCTGATACTGGGCCTCGCGAGCGGCAGCATGATCTTCCAGAAGATCTGGAACGGCCCGGCGCCGTCGATCCGTGCCGCCTCCTCGAGCTCGGTCGGCAGGTTCAGGAACGCCGTCCGCATGAGGAAGGTGCCGAACGCGCTGAACAGGCCCGGAGCGACGATGCCGAGCGTGGTGTTCAGCCAGCCGAAGCCCTGCACGATCTGGTACTGCGAGATGAGGTACGCCTGCGACGGCACCATGAGGATCGACAGCGTCACGGCGAGCAGCACCGCGCGTCCGCGGAACCGCATCCGCGCGAACGCGTACCCCGCCATCGTGCAGAGGACGATCTGCGCGAGCGTCCTGATCACGGTGATGACGATCGACGTGCGCAGCTGATCGAGGAAGGGGAGGCGCTCGAACACCGCGGCGTAGTTCTGCCACTGCAGTTCGGCCGGCCAGAACGTGGGGACCACGCTCTGCACCTCCGCGTTCGTCGATAGCGACATGATGATCTGCCAGATGAACGGGAACGCCATGATGAGGCCGCCGACACCGAGCACGATGTGGGCGACGACGTGCGACCCGCGACGCTGGCCGGGGCGACCGGCCTCGCGGCGTCGCGCGGACGCGGCGGACGGACGACCCGAACCCGGAACGGTGACGGCACGGGTGGTGAGCGGTGCTGTGGCCGTGAGTTGCTCAGTCATTGTTCACCCATCGTTTCTGGAGCCGGAACTGGAGGAGCGTCACGAGTCCGATGATCAGGAAGATCACGATCGCGATCGCCGCCGCGTACCCCTTGTCGTTCTGGACGAAGCCCTGGTCGTAGAAGAAATAGACGAGCGACATGCTCTTCGGGAGCACCGGGTTGGTGCTGCCGAGGATCGCGTACAGCAGGTCGAAGAGCTGGAAGCTCGAGATGACCGTGATGATCGTGACGAAGAAGATGCTCGGGGTGAGCAGCGGCACCGTGATCGAGCGGAACTGCCGCCACCGGGTGGCGCCGTCGAGTTCGGCCGCCTCGTACAGCTCCGGCGCGATGTTCTTGAGTCCGGACGCCAGGATGATCATCGAGAAGCCGAGCGACGACCAGAGACCGACGATCGCCACGGCGAACATCGCGGTGCCCGGCGTACTGATCCAGTAGGGGCCGTCGATGCCGACGAGCGACAGCGTGTAGTTGAGGATGCCGAAGTCGCCGTTGAAGATGATGCGCCAGACGATGGCCACGGCGGTCGGCATCGCGACGTACGGCAGGAAGAAGAGGACCCGGTAGAAGCTCGCGAACCGCAGTCCCGGGAGGTTCAACAGGCTCGCGAGATAGACGGCGATCGGGATGCCGAGGAGCACCACCGCCGTGTAGATCAGCGTGTTGCCGAGGGAGGTGTAGAGCCGCGGGTCGGCGAACAACCGGACGTAGTTCTCGACGCCCGTGAAGGTGGTCCCGCCGAAGACGCCCCACTCGGTGAACGAGTAGTAGGCGGTCTGGATCATCGGCCAGATGAAGAAGACGCCGATGCCGGTGAGGAGCGGGAGGACGAAGACCCACGGCCACGCGCCGTCGCCGCGGGCGGCACCCCGCCGGGCCGCTCTCCGTGAGGAGAGCGGCGCCGACGGGGTGCGCAGCACGGTCTGACCGGTCACTTCTTGGCCAGCGCGGCGTTCATCTGCTCCGCGATGTCCTTCGCCACGTCGGCGACGGGCTTGTCGCCGCTGAACGCGTCGGGCAGGAGCTCGACCTCGAGCGCGTTCCACGCTGCGGTGTTCTCCGACACCGGCAGCGGCTTGGCATAGTCGAGGGCGTCGAGGAAGACCTGCAGGTTCATCGTCGGGTAGGAGTCGACGAAGGACTGCTGCGTGCCGGTGAAGGCGGGGATGACGGCGCCGAGGTCGCCCTGCTGCTGCTGGGCCTCCTCGCTCGCCAGGAACACCTGCAGCGCCTGTGCGGCCTGCTTGTTCTTGCTCGCCGCCGCGACGACGTTCGAGACGCCGTGGATGACCGTCGCCTGCTCCTTGCCAGTCGGCAGCGGGAAGGCCTGCGTGGTGGCGGCGACGTCCGACTCACCGACGAGGGGTCGCAGCCAGCTGCCGCCCCAGTACATGGCGACCTTGCCCGAGGTGAACCACTGGTCGGCCGGCGTGTCCGTCAGCTGTTGCATGCTGGGCGAGGAGCCGTTCGCGATGAGGTCGGTCCAGAACTGGAGCCCTTCCTGGGCCTCGGGGCTGTCGTACTCGGACTCGGTCTGGTCGGCGTTGATGACCTCGCCGCCGGCCTGCAGGATCGTGTTGTAGTAGGTGGTCTGGCCGTCCATGCCGCCGGCGGCACCGTAGACGCCCTGGTCCTTGAGGTTCGTCGAGATCGTCTGCGCGGCGGTGTCGAAGTCGTCCCAGGTCCAGTCGTCGGCGGGCAGCGCGACGCCGGCCTGCTCGAAGAGCGCCGTGTTGACCCACACACCGACGGTGTCGAAGTCCTTCGGCACGCCGTACTGGGTGTCGTCGAGCGAGTACAGCTCGTTCAGTGCCTCGGGGTAGTTCTTCGGGTCGATGTCGCCCGCCTTCACGGCGCCGGTGATCGGCTCGATCTTGCCGTTCGCCGCGTAGACCTGGAAGTTCGGCCCGTTCAACCAGAAGAGGTCGGGCAGGGTGTCGCTCGAGGCCTGCGTCTGGAGCTTCGACCAGTACGAGGCCCAGGGCGTGACGTTCACGTTGACGGTGATATCGGGGTAGACCTTGTTGAAGGCCTCGATGTTGGCGTCGATCGCCTCGACCTGGGCCTGGTCCCAGACGCCGTAGGTGATCTCGGCCTTGAGGTCCTTCGGGCGGCGGCGTACTCGCCACCGGTGGCGCCCCGCCACCGGTGCTGCAGCCGGCGGTGAGCGCGGCGGCGGCGAGGAGGCCGATGCCACTGAGGACGGCACGGCGGCGGTTGCGACCACCGGGTGCGGTGTTGCGGTTCAGGAACGGCGAAGGCATGACTGGAGTCCTTTCGAGGTGCGCTACCGGGCGGCGGCGTCGAGGGAGTGCGGTGCGGTGCTGGCGGTGAGGGAGGAGAAGTACTCGACGAGTGCGGGGTCGAGTGGGGGGACGTCGAGCGGGATCGAACCGTTGCGGAGGGAGTGGGCGGCGAGGGCACCGGCGGCGACGGCCTGGCGCGCGGCGACCGGCGACAGCGTGGTCGGGGTGCCGTCGGCGACGAAGGCGAGGAACTCGTTCATCGTGTCGAGGTCGGCGTCGGCGTGGCCCTCTTCGACGCCCGCGATCGGGAACTCGACGTCGCCCTCGGTGCTCCAGGTGCGACGACGGTTCCAGACCTTGACGGTGCCACCGGCGGTGTCGCCGATGTTCTCGAGCCGGCCGTGCGTCCCGATGACGGTGTAGTTCCGCCAGTAGTCGGGCGTGAAGTGGCACTGCTCGTAACTGGCGGTGATCCCGTGCTCGAGGGTCATGAGCATCATCGAGACGTCCTCGACGTCGACCACGGGGTTCAGGCCGCGCTGCGCCTCGGGCGGCCAGTTGTCGTACGAGAACCAGTCGGCCATGGTCTGGCCGCTGCGGTCCTCGTGGTCGTCGATGTCGCCGTAGACCGCGAGGTCGCCCATCGCGACGACGCGCTGCGTGTACGCGCCGGCGAGGAAGTGGACGACGTCGATGTCGTGGCTCGCCTTCTGCAGGAGCAGGGTGTTCACGCGCGAGCGGTCGGCGTGCCAGTCCTTGAAGTAGTAGTCGCCGCCGTTGCCGACGAAGTGACGCACCCAGACGGACTTGACCGCCCCGATCTCGCCGCGCTCGATGACCTCGTGCATGAGCCGGACGACCGCCGCATGCCGGAAGTTGTGCCCGACGTAGAGCGGCGTCCGCGACTCGTAGGCGGCCTGGAGGACCGCATCGGCGTCGTCGAGCGTGATCGCGAGCGGCTTCTCCAGGTAGACGGCGATGCCGGCGCGCAGCAGGTCGACCGCGATCTCCTTGTGCGTCCAGTCGGGTGTCGTCACGATCGCCGCGTCGACACCGCCCTGCGCGATGAGCGCCTCGTGGGAGTCGAAGACCTCGATGTCGTCGCCGAACAGCTGCCGTGCCCGACCGCGACCGATCTCGGTGGTGTCGACCGCCGCAACGACCGATGCGGACGTGGGGCTCGTGGCGACGTGCTCCGCGATGTAGGCCCGCTGGCCGGTGCCGATGACGGCGACCCGGAGGCCTTCGGGGGTGGTGGCTGATGCAGTGCTCACTCGATCACATCCGCTTCCTTGCGTGAAGTTGATTCATATGATGCCAAAACGATCATGAAATGACAATAGGCGATCACAGCGCTGACGCAAGTGCGGGGTCGCCGATGTGGAGAGGTTTTACCGCGCGGAAACATGGGGAGCGGGGTCGCACTTCGACAGGCTCAGTGACCGGGAGGGCGGGTCAGTGACCGGGAGGGCGACTCGCCGGTCGGCGACCGCGGAGGACTCAGGCGGCGATGATGAGCTCGACGCCGGCTGCGGCCAGGGCGTCGGCGAGCGTCGGATCCACCGGCTGGTCGGTGACGAGCACGTCGATGCGGTCGAGCGGGCAGATGCGGGCGAAGGTCGCTTTCGTCATCTTGGTGCTGTCGGCGACCACGATGACCCGCTTCGCGACCTTGACGAACTCCTGGCTCACCGAGGCCTCACCCTCGTGGAGGGTGGTGGCGCCGAACTGCGCACTCAAGCCGTCGACGCCCAGGATCGCGACGTCGAGGGCGATCTCGGCGAGCGCCCCCGCGACGAGCGAGCCCACGAGTTCGTAGGACTGGCGTCGTGCGACGCCGCCGGTCACGACGATCTTCACGTGGGAGCGCACGGACAGTTCGAAGGCGATGTTGAGCGCGTTCGTCACGATCGTGACCGAGGCGTCGCCGTCCGAGCGGACGAGGTGCTCGCTCCGCCCGATCACGCGCGCGACCTCACTCGTGGTGGTGCCGCCGTTGAGCCCGACGGCGTCGCCCACGTTGATCAGGGCGGCCGTGGCCTTCGCGATGGCCATCTTGGCGTCGGCCTGTCGAGCGATCTTGTACTGCAGCGGCAGCTCGTAGCCGGTGCCGAGGGCGGCGGCACCGCCGTGGGTCCGCGTGACGAGTCGCTGTTCGGCGAGCGCCGTCAGGTCGCGACGAGCGGTAGCCGCGGAGATGCCGAGCGCTTCGCCGATCTCGGCGATCGTCACGTTGCCGCGCTCGCTCACGAGCTCGAGCAGGGCGTTGAGTCGCTGTTGCTGCGTCATCTGTCCTGCTTTTCCGGTCGGGTCGGGCGTACTGTGACCATCATATGGGCGCTCAGCCAGCGTCTGTCTGATTGATTCTGACGATTTGCACTGGTATCGATCAGATTCGATCCGGTATGGTTGCGGCAACGCATCGCCACGCTGCGATCGCGTCCCCTCACGTGAAAGGCACGTCATGCCCGAGACCTTCGTCGCCGCCGAACTGGCGTCGCAGCCCGAATCCTGGCGCACCGCCGCCGCCCTCGTGCCGGAGGCCGTCGGCGTGCTGCCGCAGCCGGGCGAGCGCGTCGCGGTGGTCGGGTGCGGCACCAGCTGGTTCATCGCGATGAGCTACGCCGTGTTGCGCGAACAGGCTGGGCTCGGCATCACGGACGCGTTCGCGGGCTCGGAGTTCCCCGGCGTCCGCGACTACGACCGCATCGTCGCCATCTCCCGCTCCGGCACGACCACGGAGATCGTGCACCTGCTGGAGGCGGTGGGTGACTCGGTCACCACTGTCCTCATCACCGCGGTCGACGATTCCCCCGCGACCGTTCCGGCGGCGCACGTCATCGCCCTCCCCTTCGCCGACGAGCGTTCCGTGGTCCAGACCCGCTTCGCCACCACGACACTCGCGCTCCTCCGCGGCTCGCTCGGCCACGACGTCGAGGCACTCGCCGTGGAAGCCGAGCGGGCGCTGCAGATCCCGATCGACGAGTACCTCGCCGCCGACCAGGTCTCCTTCATCGGACTCGGGCACGCCGTGGGCCTCACCTTCGAGGCCGCGCTCAAGACCCGGGAGGCGGCACAGTTCTGGGCGGAGTCCTACCCCGCCATGGACTACCGCCACGGTCCTATCGCGATCGCGCAGCCCGGCCGACTCGTCTGGTCCCTCGGACCGACGCCCGCCGGCCTGCCGGAAGACGTCGCGGCCACCGGAGCGACCTTCGTGCAGCACGACCTCGACCCCATCGCCGGGCTCGTCGTCGCCCAGCGCTTCGCGGTCGCGTTGGCTGAGGCCCGCGGCCTCGACGCCGACCACCCCCGTTCGCTCACGCGCTCCGTCATCCTGACGCCGTGACCGAGCGGGCGGTCCTCGGCATCGATGTCGGCGGGACCGGGATCAAAGCCGCACTGACGGATGCCGACGGCACGGTCCTCGGGCGCTGGCGCGAGTCGACGCCCTCGGGCGACACCTCGGGTGTCCTGACTCGCGACATCGTGCTCGGACTCGTCGCCGCCGCGAGCCGCGTCGCGGCCCCAGCGGCAATCGGGGTAGTCGTGCCCGGCGTCGTCGACGAGGAGCACGGCGTCTGCATCCATGCGGTCAACCTCGGTTGGCGCGACCTCGCCTTCCCCGAGCTCCTCCGTCCCGCGCTCGACGTCCCGCTGGCCTTCGGGCAAGACGTCCGTGCGGGGGCGCTGGCGGAAGCGGTCTCGGGCGCTGCAGCCGACGTCACGGGCACGATCGCGTTCGTACCGGTCGGAACCGGTCTGGCCTCGGCGCTCGTCATCGACGGCGTCCCCTTCGCCGGCGGCGGCTGGGCCGGCGAGATCGGCCAGCGCGTGATCCATGACGGCCCGCACCGCGGGCTCCGGGTCGAAGAACTCGCCTCAGCGGGCGGCATCGCACGACGCGCGGGCGCCCGCGACGCGAAGACCGTCGCCGACGCCGTCGCCAGCGGTGACGCCGCTGCCATCGCCATCTGGAACGACGCCGTCGATGCACTCGCCGAGGCCCTCGCCGGCATCACCGTCGTCGCCGCACCCACCGCCATCGTGATCGGCGGTGGGCTCGCCCTCGCCGGAGTCGCCCTCTTCGAGCCACTCGAGCAAGGACTCCGCGAGCGCCTCGACGTCGTCCGTGTCCCGCAGCTCCTGCCCGCTCGGCACGGCGACGAGGCGGCCACGGTCGGTGCGGGGATCCTCGCTCGCCGACTGGTGGCAGCCCGATGACGACCACCCCCGCACCGCGTCGCGTCGTGGTCGTCACGCCGAACCCGGCGGTGGACATCACCTACACGGTCGCCGAGCAGCAGCTCGGGGTCACGCAACGCGTCCAGTCCGTCGTGCGGCGTGCCGGAGGGAAGGGTGTGAACGTCGCCCGCGTCCTCGAGTCGCTCGACGTCCCGACTCTGCAGGTGCTCCCCCTCGGTGGCGCCTCCGGCACCTGGCTCGCGGACGCCCTCGCGGTCGACGACCTCTCCACCCGGGTCGTGGAGCTCCGCGCCGAGACACGCTCGACGGTCGCGGTCGTCGACGGCATCCAGCATCCGACCCTCTTCGCCGAAGCCGGTCCGGTCGTGACGCCCGAGGAGTGGACCACCCTGACGACCGAGCTCCGACGCGCCCTCCACGGCGCGAGCGCACTCGTCATCTCGGGCTCGCTCCCGCCGGCCACGCCCGACGCCGTCGTCGAAGCGCTCGTCCGAACCGGGCACGACGCCGGCGTCCCCGTGATCGTCGACGTCAGCGGCACGGCGCTCCTCGCCGCGGCCCGCGCCGGTGCGACCATCCTCAAACCCAACCTCGACGAGGCCCTCGAGGCGACGGGCGCCGCCGACCTCGCATCGGCTCGCGCGACACTCCTCGCGCTCGGCGCCCGCGCGGTCGTCATCTCCCGTGGGGCCGACGGCCTCACCGCCGGCAACGCCGATGGTGCCCACGAGGTCCCGGCCGTCCCCGGCGTCAGCGGCAACCCGACCGGCGCCGGCGATGCCGCCACGGCCGGCCTGGTCGCAGCGCTCCGCGCGGGAGCCACACTTCCCGAGGCACTCCGCACGGCGGCGGCCGCAGGCGCGGCGGCCGTGCTCGAACCGATCGCCGGCGCGATCGACCTCGCCGCCTTCCACCGATTCATCGACGCACCCGCCGCACCCGACCCCATTGGAGCAACCGAATGACCACCGCCCTCGACTTCACCGCGCTCCTCGCAAACGCCTCGGCCTCGAACGCCGGCATCGCGGCGTGCAACGTGGTCCTCCTCGAGCACGCCGAGGCGATCGTCGCCGGCGCCGAGGAGGCCGGGCTGCCGGTCATCCTGCAGATCAGCGAGAACTGCGTGCGGTACCACGGGTCGCTCGCCCCCATCACGCTCGCCTCGCTGGCCATCGCCCGCGCAGCGACGGTCCCGGTCCTCGTCCACCTCGACCACGTGGAGTCGGCCGAGCTCGTGCGCGAGGGCGTCGAGCTCGGCGTGGACAGCGTGATGTTCGATGCCTCGACCCTGCCGTACGACGAGAACGTCCGCGCGACGAAGGAGATCGTGGACTTCTGCCACGCCCGCGGCGTGGCCGTCGAAGCGGAGCTCGGCGAGGTCGGCGGGAAGGACGGCGTCCACGCTCCGGGCGCGCGCACGGTGCCGGCAGAGGCCGTCGCGTTCGTCGGTGCGACCGGCGTCGACGCCCTGGCCGTGGCCGTCGGCACCTCGCACGCGATGACGAGCCGGGAGGCCGCCGTCGACCACGCGCTGATCGCGCAGCTCCGCCGCGAGGTGCCCGTTCCGCTCGTGCTGCACGGCTCCTCCGGACTCCCCGACGACGAACTCCGCGCGGCGGTGCGTTCCGGGATGACGAAGATCAACCTCTCGACGCACCTCAACGGCTTGTTCACCCGGGCGGTGCGCGACGTCCTCGACGAGCAGCCGAAGCTCGTCGACCCCCGGACCTACGTCCGGGCCGGTCGCAGCGCGGTCGCGACCGAGACGGCACGGATCCTGCGCCTCCTTGCAACGGACTGAATCCTCCCAGGATTTCCACAGCAACACGCAACGCTGAGCTGTTAATATATATTGTGTTGGAGTTCTTCCAACGCCTCCACCGGTAACCGATCGTCCCCCGCGATCACCCTCCGGCCTCCCGAGCCCGATATCCCTTCGGGTGCGCGGGAGATACGGCCACCCCTCCCCTAGGTGCGGTGGCCCGAAGCTCTGCGACACCGCCGGTCGATGCTCGGGGCCACACTCGGGCATCGACCCGCGCAAGCACTGACGATCGTCATTCCCAGGTCGTTCTCAGCTTGGTCGCGTACGTTCGTTCCTCGAGTGCCGATGTCACAACCGGCTTCCGTGTGCAGAGTCCACACCTCCACGGATACGCCGATGCTCCCGACACGACACCACCAGCCGTCATCCAGAACGGCGAAGAACGATCCACCGGACGGCCCCAGCCGACCAGCGCAGCCGAATCTCGGCGCAGCTGCACTCCGGACGGTCTCGTCGCTCCATCCATGCGACCAGCACCGATCGTCATCGCATTCCCCCTCTGGAACCGGCCCATCCATCATCCGCAACACCAGAATCGAGAATCACCATGTCCATCACTCAGACTCGGACCCCAGCGTCCTCCAACCGTTCCGCGGGCACCGCCGTCCACGGCCGCGGTCACTCCACCGAGAAGCTCACCTACCGCTTCGGTCTCCGCACCCGCGAGACCGGTGCGGAGCAGCGCGGCTCCAGCAGCGCGGCCAACCGCCGCGGCTGAGCCGCCTCACCGTTCCAACCGACGCCCCCGCACGGCTTGACCGTGCGGGGGCGTCGTGCGTGCGGAACCGGCGCCGATCACGGTCGGTCCGGAGTTCGGACGATCGTACGGACGACCACGGCCTCCCAGGTGGGAGAATCCCCACATGGATCCCGTCGCGCTCATCTCGTGGATCGTCGTGTTCGTCGTCGTCACCGTCATCGTGTCGGGCCTGTCCGGCCGAGCAGGCCTCTCCGCCCCGGTGGCCCTGGTGCTCGTCGGCGGCGTCGCGTCGTTCATCCCCGCCGTTCCGACCGTCGAGATCGAACCCGACCTGATCCTCTACGGACTGTTGCCGCCGCTGCTCTTCGCGTCGGCGATCCGGATCTCCCTCATCGACATCCGTGCCCGTAACGACGGCATCATCCTGCTCTCGGTGGGAGCGGTCGCCTTCACCGTCGTGTCGGTCGGGTTCGCCAGCTGGCTCCTCATCCCGTCGATCACCCTCGCGGCGGCGTTCGCATTCGCAGCGGTCATCGCACCGACCGACGCCGTCGCCGTGAGCGCGATCGCCGGACGACTCGGGCTCCCGCGCCGCGTGCTGACGATCCTCGAGGGCGAGAGCCTGCTCAACGACGCCACCGCACTCGTGGCACTCAACGCCTCGATCCTCGCCATCACGAGCGTCGTCAACCCGGTCATGATCGCCGGCGAGTTCGTCATCGAGGTCGTCGCCGGTGTCGGCGTCGGTCTCGCGGTCGGCTGGGTGCTGTCCGAGGTCCGCCGACGCCTGCGCGCTCCAGTCCTCGACACCTGCCTCTCCCTCATCACCCCGTTCCTCGCCTTCCTCCTGGCGCAGGCGATCCACGGTTCGGGCGTGCTCGCGGTCGTCACCGCCGGGCTGCTGCTCGGCTACCGGGCGCCCATCGTGCAGTCGGCCGAGGCGCGCATCGCCGAGTCGCTCAACTGGCGCACCATCCAGTTCCTGCTCGAGAACGCCGTCTTCCTGTTCATCGGGCTCAACCTGGCCGGCATCCTCGAGGGGGCGATCCAGACCGGTCCGGGGCTCTGGCCGACCGTGTTCATCAGCATCGGGGTCCTCGCGGCGCTGATCGTCTCGCGGTTCGTGTGGGAGATGACGGTCACGGCGATCTACCGGCTCGGGCCGAGACGACTCCGTGAGCGGAGCTGGTCGTGGGGCAACGGGATCGCCGTCTCCGCAGCCGGCGTCCGTGGCGTGGTGACCCTGGCGGCCGTGTTCCTGCTGCCCGAGGACACCCCGTCGCGCGAGTTCCTGCAGTTCCTGGCGTTCGTCGTCGTCGTCGGCACGCTCCTCTCGGGGCTCGCGCTGCCCCGGATCATCCGTGCCCTGCACCTTCCGCCGCCCAACCACAGCCAGGAGCGCGTCGAACAACTGATGCTCATGGCGGAGGTCCAGACCGCCGGTCTGTCCCGCCTCGACGAGCTGACGACCGAGGCGGACGAGGAGCAGGTGCTCAACCGTCTGCGGACTAATGCGAGCTTCGTGGCCAACGCCCTCGAGCAGTACACGGGCGATGGCTCGGAGCTCCGCACGGTCGCGTTCGCCCGACTCCGCCGGCAGATGATCGCGGCGGAACGCGAGGCGCTCCTCTCGGCGCGCGCCGAGGGTCGCTACCAGGAACCGGCGGTCGCGGCGGTCCTGGCGGCGATCGACGCCGAGGAGGCGACCCTCAAGGCGATGACGCCGAAACCCCCGCGGCCCTAGCATCCCGAACGCTCTGCGCGCACGCCCCATCCGAACGGCCGGTGCAGGACGATCGGTCGGGCAGGATGAGGGCATGATCATGTTGCTCCCCGCCGCCGTCTTCGCGGTGCTCTACGTCGTGAGTCGACGCCGCGACGCCCGTCGCCTGCGCAACGGGGTCTTCCTCGTGTCCGCGATCGCCTGCGGGCTGCTGGCGCTCCTGTCGGAGGCGTCCCGAACGACGCCGTTCACCGTGCTCCTCGCCGCATTCGGCACGGTCCTGCTGGTGGGCGTGCTCGGGGTCCTGCTCATCGGCAACGGCATCACGATGCTCCGGCTCGAGGGCCGGAGCATCGGCAACCTGCTCTCGCTGTTCGCCGGGGTGGCGATCCTCGTCCTGCCCGTGCTGGCCGTGCTGCTGGTGCTCGGGGCGCACCCGCAGTCCCTGCCCTCCTGGCTCACGGTCGTCCTCGTCGCCGTGGGCCTCCTCCTCGGGTTCGCCTGCTTCTACGCGGCGGCCACCTTCGCGGCCTTCGGGGTGTACTCCCTCGTCTACAGCCGCTACCGCCACACCCGGACGCCCGACGCCCTCGTCGTCCTCGGTTCCGGCCTCATCCACGGCGAGGTCCCGCCGTTGCTGCGCAGCCGACTGGACCTGGCACTCCGCATCTATCGGGCCACTGCACCGGGGACGAAACGACCGCTCCTGATCCCGTCCGGCGGCCAGGGCGACGACGAACCCCGCCCGGAGGGGACCGCCATGGCCGAGTACCTCGTCGCGAACGGTGCGGACCCGACGGACGTGCTCCCGGAGACCGCGTCCACGAGCACGCGCGAGAATCTGCTGCTCTCCCGGGATCTGCAGCAGTCGGCCGGGCGGGACGGCGAGACGATCGTGGTGACGAACAACTACCACGTCCTCCGCGCGGCGCTCCTCGCACGTTCGATCGGGAGCGACGCGCAGGTCATCGGCTCCCCGACGGCCGCCTACTACGTGCCGAGCGCGTTCCTCCGCGAGTACGTCGCCATCATGGTCGAGCACCGTCAGCTGAATGCGCTGGCGATCGCGGGCGTCGCGGGCCTGATCGCCCTCGCGGTGGTCTGGTCGCTCCTACCGATCTGAGCCGCCGTCTCGCTCGAGGACGACGACGCCCGCAGCGCACGACGGGCCGTCGTCCGAATGGATCGGAGGACGGCCCGTCGGTCGTGTGGTGTCCGACTCAGTCGGGTGCGGTGTCGTAGACCTCGCGGGCGTCGTCGGTGGCCTCGGAGGCCGGGCCGGAGTCGGGCTGGTGGTCGGCCGAACCGTCGGCGTCGCCGCCCTCGCCCTCGGCCAGCGGTGCGTCGAGTTCGGTCGAAGGCTCGGGGGTCTCGACGGCCTCCTCGGTCGCCTGCTCCTCGTCGGGAGCCGCGTCCTCCGAGCCGGTGCCGTCGACGGTCTGACTCGACCCGTCCGAGCCGGGTCCGGCGGTCGTCTGGTCGGAGCTCACGAGCTCTGCGGTGTCGATGTCGGCACCCTCCCAGGCTTCCTGGTCCGCTCCGGCCGCACCGGTCGCGAGGTCGTCGCTTGAACGCTGGTCCTGCTGATCCGTCATGATGCACTCCTTTCCGCGGAACGCGTCGCGCTCCGTGTCCTCGGACTCTACGTCGTGATCCTCCACGGTCTCCCGGGGTTGACAGCCACCGACGGGCGCCCGGGCCAGCCGCGATAGCGTGGGGTCATGAGCCTCCCCGTCACGGACACGCGCGTCACCTATCCCTCCGGAGCCCTCGCCTCGACGGGCACGGTGCTGCACGTCGAGCCCGTCGGCGACCACCTCGCCGTGGTGCTCGACGAGACGGCCTGCCACCCGGTCGATGCCGCGTGGCCCGACCAGCCCGCCGACACGGCGACCATCACCTTCGGTGCGGGCGCGGGCGCCGTGGAGGTCGCCGTGATCGATTGTGTCGTCGCCGCGAGCGACGGCACCCGGCTGTACCTCGGCCCCGACATCCCCGTGAAGAAGGGCACCGAAGGGTGGGCCTTCCTCGTCGCCCATCTGGTCTCCACCGAGGCAGCGGCGGTCGCTGTCGAAGGCGCGACGGCCCATATCGAGGTGGATGCGTCCACCCGACACGCGCTCTCCGCCGGGCACACCGGGTGCCACCTCGTATCACTCGCCTTGAACGCCGCGCTCGCCGACGCCTGGCGCAAGGAGGTCGTCCCCGATGCTCTCGGGGCCCCCGATTTCGACGCGCTCGCCTGCGAGTCGTCGCGGATCGCTCCGAACGCGTCGACCGACCGTTACCGCATCGGCAAGTCGCTCCGACGGAAGGGGTTCGACCCGGCCGCCCTCGACGACCTCGACGCACTCGGGTCACGCATCCGGAACACCCTCGACGGCTGGTTGGACAGCGGCGCGTCCGTCCGGATCGATCGCGAGGGCGAGCTGCTCACGAATCGACGTAGCTGGCACTGCGAGCTGCCGGGCGGCCCGGCGGTCATCGCCTGCGGCGGCACCCACGCGGCGTCGCTGGGCGAGTTCTCGAGCATCGCGGTCTGGCTGGAACGCGAGGACGTCGACGGCGCCGTGGTGCTGTCGATGGTCAGTACGGTCGTCCCGGCCGGCTGACCGATGGCTCGGCGGCTGACCGGCGACTAGGCGGCGATGCCCGTGGAGGCCGCACCGCCGACGCCGGCGAGCAGGCCACCGATGACGAACACCCAGAGCAACACGAGCGCCGCCCAGACGAGCAGGAACAGCCCGTTGAGCACGACGCCCGTGATGGCCATCGCCCGACCGGCGGGCTCGCGGCGGAGCCCCATGAGGCCCAGGACGGATCCGACGACCGGGAGCACGAAGGTGAACCCGAAGAACAGCGACACCAGGCCGATGACCATGCTGGAGATGCTGAGACCCTTCGGCGGCGACGCCGGGTACGGGTAGGGCGCGGGGTACACGGGCGCATACGGCTGCATGCCGTACTGCGGCGGATAGGGCTGCTGCTGCGGGTAGGGCGCCTGCTGGGCGCACGGCTGCACCCCGTACTGCTGCGACTGGAGCTGCTGGTGCGGATACGGCTGCGGCGGAACCGACTGCTGCGAGTGCGCCTGCTGCGGCGCAAGGGGCTGCGGCTTCGATCCGTCCGGTGTGCTCATGCCCGTCAGCCTATCGACCAGCCCGCGCTCGGTGCCCGACCCCTCGCCCCGACGGCAGCCTCCAGCTCTCTGGGAGCTCACGCTCAAGGGCGGTGAGGGGCCCGGAAAGCGACTACCGTATTCGTGCGGTCCTCGCAGTGAACCCGGAACACGGACCGCGCCACACCCAGAAGGAGCACCGTGCAGAACGACGCGATCGCCGAGGAACAGGACCATCTCGATCGGCTGCACGACGTGATCCGGTCGCAGTCGGACCTCGAGGAACGACGCTCCGAACTCGCCCTCCGCGCCTTCGACGGCGACGACGACTCGAGCTTCTCGGAACGCGACGCCCTGGTCGCCCACCACCGCCAGCGGATGGTCGAGCTGCGTTCGTCCAGCTACGGACTCCTCTTCGGTCTCCTCGAACGCGAGACCGACGAACGGCACCACATCGGGCGCATCGGCCTGCGCGACCCGGAGAGTGGCGACCAGCTCCTCTTGGACTGGCGCGCGCCGGCCTCGCGCCCGTTCTACACCGCGACGCCACTCCGCCCCGAAGGCCTCCGACTGCGCCGCCGCATCGGCACGGCCGGTCGCCGCGTCACGGAAGTGCACGACGAGGTCCTCGACACGACCATGCTCAGCGACGACGAGCCGAGCGGCATCGGCGAGTCCGGTGCGCTGCTGGCGGCCCTCGGTCGCGCCCGGACCAAGCACATGGCGGACATCGTCGACACCATCCAAGCTGAGCAGGATGCGATCATCCGAGCGCCCCTCCCCGGCACGCTCCTCGTCCAGGGCGGTCCGGGCACTGGGAAGACCGCCGTCGCGCTCCACCGCGCCGCGTACCTCCTGTACGAGCACCGCGAGCGACTCATGCGCAGCGTCGTGCTCATCGTCGGGCCGAACTCGACCTTCCTCGACTACATCAGCCGGGTGCTGCCGTCGCTCGGCGAGACCGCCGTCGTCCTCGTCACGCCGGCGACCCTCGTGCCCGGACTCGACGCACACGCGGAGGACTCGCTCGAAGCCGCCGAGCTCAAGGGTCGGCTGCGGATGGCCGACGTCGTCGCCCGGGCCGTCCGCGAGCGCCAGGTGCCGCTCGACGAGCCGGTCACGATCCGTATCGCCGGTGACGGCCCGCTCCGCGTCACGCCGGGCGTCCTGCGCCGGATCAAAGCCGGTATCGAACGCTCGGGCACCCCCCACAACGAGGCCAAGCTGCGGTTCGACCGCGCCGTGCTGACGCACCTCATCGGGCTCGAGGCGAAGCGCGACGGCTTCGAACCCCGCACGGGCGAAGACGCCGACGAGCGCCGACAGGAGCTGAGCGAGGAGCCGGAGGTCGAGGAGCTGCTCGACACGATGTGGCCGATCCTCGAACCGGCCGAGATCATCGACCGCCTCTTCACCGACCCCGAGCTGCTGGCGCGCGTCGCTCCCGACCACACGGAGGAGGAGCGTCGCCTGCTGCTCCGCGAACCTGTCGCCGAGGCGGACGGCTCCGGCGAGATCGACTGGGCCGCCCGGCTCACGCCCGGCGACATCGCCCTCGTCGACGAGGCCGCCGAGCTCATCGGCGAGGACCAGCGCCCCGAGCTGGAACGGCAGCGCCGCGCCGCCTACGAGCGCCGGCACGACGTCGAGTACGCGCGCAGTGTGCTCGAGATGATCGGTGACATCAGCATCGACGACGAGGCCCAGGACGACGACTACCTCCGTTCCGCGCAGGACCTCGCCGACCGCCAGACCGTGGAGGACGACCGCAGCCCCGCGGAACGCGCCGCGAGCGACCGCACTTGGGTCTACGGGCACGTCATCATCGACGAGGCGCAGGAGCTCACCCCCATGCTGCTGCGCGCCGTCCTGCGCCGCGGCCCCAACCGCTCGATGACGCTCGTCGGCGACATCAACCAGCAGAGCACCTCCGCCACCCGCTCGAGCTGGCAGGAGCTGCTCGGCCCGCAGCTCCCGCGCTGGACGGAGGAGCTGCTCACCGTCAACTACCGGACGCCCGAGCAGATCATGGCGCTCGCCGATCCCGTCCGGCTCGAACTCGACCCGGACTCCCCGGCGCCCGTGTCGATCCGCCGCGGTGAGGAGGAGCCCGTGCAGCTCACGGTCGGACCCGCCGCGCTGGCCCCGACGGCGGTCCGCGCCGCCGTCGACGCGATCACCGCACACCCCGGCATCGCGGGCGTCATCGCACCCCGCTCGCTCCTGGCGGAGATCGACGCCCTCCTCGCCGACGCCGGAGCCGATCGCGCGCGGGTGTGGACCGGCACCGCGCGCGAGAGCAAGGGCCTCGAGTTCGACAGCGTCGTGCTCGTGCAGCCCGACGCGCTGGGCGGGACAGGGCATGCGGCCCTGTCGCTCCGGTACGTCGCGCTCACCCGTGCAACCCAACGGCTCACGGTCGTCGACTCGTCGAGCTGACCGTCGGCATCCGGCGACGCACCGTCGTCCGGCCCCGCCCAGAGCACTGACCGACGGGAAGGACCGTAGGCTTGGGCTCTGCCAACAGAATGTGAGGCTGGGATGAAGGTCATCAGCTACAACCTCCGCAAGAACAAGGCCAGCGGCGAGCTCGTCGCGCTCACGGAAGAGTTCGGCCCCGACGTCCTCGCGTTGCAGGAGGCCGACACCCTGCAGCTGCCCGCCGAACTCGGCGGCCTGCACCTCGCCGACAGCACCCACCGCAACCGGCTCGGCCTCGCGATCTACTACCGCCGCGACCGGTTCACCGCCGAGTCGACGCAGACGTTCGCGCTGAAGAAGTCGCTGCACGACATGGTGCTCGCGCCGGCGCACGAGCGCCTCATCGGCACCCGCCTCACCGACGTCGAGGCCGGGCGCGAACTCATCGTCGCCTCGTTCCACGCCGCCCCGCTCACCGCGCTCAACTCACTGCGTCGGCACCAGATCAAGGCCGCGCACGAGCAGCTGCACGCGATGGGCGACGTCCCGACGCTCATGGTCGGCGACTACAACTACCCGCTCTTCCAGAAGGGCCTCGGCACCAAGATGCAGGAGAGCGGCTACGACCTGAGCCTCAGCGACCGCAGCACCTACACGCGATACAAGATGTTCCGTGGGCACTTCGACTTCGCGACGTCCGTGGGCCTGAAGATCGACCGGGTGCAGACGCTCCGCCGCGGCATCTCGGACCACCTGCCGATCCTCGTCGACGCAAGCTACGGCTTCGCCGTTCCCGAGGACGACGGCGCACCGGAGTCCGCCGCCCGCTGACCCGGTCTCCTGCCCCTGGGCGCGCCCCGTCCGTCTCCTCACACCGACTTCTCCTCGTTCCCTAACTCAGGACGACGTCGGCGTGTCGCGAGGTCGGCGCCGTATATCGCTCCGACACGCCGAGGCATTCCTGAGTTAGATACCGAGCCGTGGGCCCGACGCGGACCCGCGGGCTGGGTCAGATGAGGCCGCGGAGGAACTCCTGGACACTCGTGCCGGCCTCGCGGGCGCGACGGACCAGGCGTTCGTGCTCATCGGACGTGAGGTCGAGGGTGAGCTGGTGCCACGTCGGCTCGACGTCGAGTGAGAACAGCGCGCCGTCGTCCTCCGCATCGAAGACGGGGGCGGTGCGTTCCTCCTCCACCTCGAGGTCGGCGAACAGCTCCGGCTCGGTCGTCTCGGGAGCGTCTTCAGCGCCGGCATCAGCCTCGGGGGTCGACGGGGTCTCCGCGGCTCCGGGGCCAGTCCAACCGGGTCCCTCCGGCACCGGCGTCTTGCGCTGGAAGGCCTCAGCCGCCATACGGGCGCGGATGTCGGCGGCCTCGTTGAGGCGGTGACCGACGTGCCCCTTCACCCACTCGAACCGGTAGCGCCGCCCGGCGATGGCGGCGTCGATCTCCTGCATGAGCTCGAGGTTCATGACGGGCTTGCCGTCGCCCTTCTTCCAGCCCTTCTTCTTCCAGCCCGGCATCCACTTCGTGATCGAGTCGATGACGTACTTGCTGTCGCAGAGGATGTGCAGGTCCTCGTCGAGGTGCTCGGTGGCGCGGAACAGTTCGAGGACG
Source organism: Plantibacter sp. M259 (assembly GCF_006065115.1). Classification (NCBI taxonomy): domain Bacteria; kingdom Bacillati; phylum Actinomycetota; class Actinomycetes; order Micrococcales; family Microbacteriaceae; genus Plantibacter; species Plantibacter sp. M259. The sequence goes on from NZ_CP040750.1 coordinate 1,453,887, forward strand.
GCGCGCAGCTCGCCCATGTTGTTCGTGCCGTGCGGCCATCCCCCGGCTGCCCAACAATCGTCGTCGACATACCAGGCCCAGCCGGCGGGTCCGGGGTTGCCGAGGGCGGAGCCGTCTGCGGCAGCGGTGATCGTCATGAGCGCCTTTCGATGAGTGCCCTCCATCGTATCGACGCACCGCCGACGCCCCGACGCCGGTCCCGTGGTGCCGGTGTCGGGCTGGCCCGGCGTCAGGCGGGCGACGTCAGGCGGGCGCGAAGACGCTGAGCGTGACGGCGACCGTGACCGTCGTGTAGCCGGGCAGGTCGGCGATCGCCTGCTCGAAGACGTCGTCGTCGAGGTGGTGGGCGCTCGGCCCCATGCGGACCTCGTCGCGCACCTCTTCCGGCATCAACTCGACGGCATAGTCGAGCGTGTCGCGGGAGCGGAGCTCGAACCCGTCGAGCTGCGCGTCGAGGCGGGCGTCCTTGCGCTCGGCGATCCCGATCATGCCGAGCCGGTCGCGCAGCTCTGCCAGGTGACCGGGTTGCGGCGTCACGACGGTGAGCAGGCCGTCCGGGCGGAGCACCCGACGCATCTCGGGACCGTTGCGTGGGCCGAAGATGCTCAACAGGTGGTCGACCGACGCCGCCTGCAGCGGGAACGGCGCCCAGGCGTCAGCGGTCGCCGCTGCAGCCCGACCGTGTGCGCGCGCGGCGCGACGAGCGGCGAGCGGCGACAGGTCGAACCCGAACCCGCGCCAGGCCGGCCGGGCGTCGAGGATCCGGCCGAGGTAGTAGCCGGTCCCGCCGGCGATGTCCACGACGAGCGGGGCGCTGTCGTCGTCGACCGAGCCGTCCGGGAGGAAGCGCGCGAGCGGCAGGGTCGTGGCGACGTGGTCGGCGATCGGCTCGTAGTGCTCGGCCTCGAGGAACGCTGCGCGGGCCGCTACCATCTCCTGCGTGTCGCCGGTCTTCGGCGTCCGACCGCCGACGACGAGCGAGGCGTACCCCTGCCGGGCGATGTCGAAGCTGTGACCGGCGGGGCAGCGGAGCACGCGGTCGCCGAGCTCGAGGGTCGCGGTGCAGATCGTGCACGCGAGATCGGGGGCGACGAGGCTCAGCCGATCGTGCTGCGGGACGTCAGCGAGGATCGGCATGCCTTCGAAACGCTCCGCTTCCAGCTGCTGTGTCCGTCGCCGCCGCGATGCTTCCGGTTGTCGCACTTCACCCACACGGTGAGTCTAGGCGCGTGCCGCATGGTGCGTGCGCCGGAACGTTCGAGCGGCGATCGGTCGCGGCGGGGCTTCGGCACCGCGGTGACTCGATCAGCTCGCTGACTCAGTCCTCGAGCGCGCTCCGCAGACGCTCGACGTCCTCGTGTGCGGCGTCGCTCGCACGCTGCGCCCGGTCAGCCTCTCGCTGGCGCCGGGCCCACTCGCGATCGGCGTCGGCGATGTCCGCGTCGAGCTCCTCGAGCCGCCTCGCGAGGTCCTCGCGGTCACGCAGGAGGCCCGATCGTCGGACCGCCGACTCGTCCAGGACGGCGGTCGCCTCCTCACTCGCGCTGGACGCCGCCTCCTCGTCGCGCTCGGCCGCCTCCAGCCGGGCCCGAAGGCGTCGGCGTCGGTCGTCGTCATCGTCGGAATGGTCGCCGTCTCCGTCGACCTGCGTCGCCGCGGACCCGTCGCCGGTGGGGCGCCTACCGGGGGAACCTGGCCCGCCGACGACCCCGCCCCACCCCGCTCCGCTCGAGGTCGGGGCGTCGGTCAGCCGACCGGACGACACCTGCGCGGCGAGGTCGGCGTCAGCGCTCGCCGCCTGCAGGCTCTGGCGGACGGTCTCGATCACCGCTCCGGAGAGGGACGCCCCTCTGCTGCTGCGGCTTCGACGGTGGCGGTGACGAGCGTCGCGATCAGTGAGCGACGTTCGGAGCCCAGTGTGCGGAGCGCTGTGGCGTCCCCCGAGCGCTGAGCGTCGCCGAGCGCGGAACCGAGCTGTTCCAGTTCGCCGAGCAGATCAGGGCGATGCGCCGTCAACACGTTGAGCGCCCAGGCCGCGACCGACGGTTTGCGGAGCGCGAGGATCGCCGTCGCCAGGTCGTCGTCCCCGTCGTCGCGCGCTGCGAGGGCAAGACGTTTGCGCTCCGTCACGAAGCCGCTGAGCGGGACGCGCAGCAGCTCCACGGCTGCGGACGCGAGACCCGTCGGGGCCGGCGTTCCGGTGTCGCGGTCGTCGGGCACGGTGCCGCTCCCTCGCATCATTTCACGTCAGGCTAGCGCCCTCTTGCGCCAGAACGGCGTCCGACTGTCGCCTTTTCGGGGGTCGATACCGACAATGTGGACATGGATGCCAGACCTTACCCCGACACGGTGGAGCCGCCAGAAACAGCGGCCTGCACCGATTTGAAGTCCCTCCTCAGGACCGTGGACTTCCCGATCTCACGCCGCGAACTGCAGACGATCGCCGTCCGTTCCGGACTCGACCGCGGGACCCTCGCCGCACTCAACACGCTCACCGAAGAGCACTACGCCGGCTCGTTCGGCATCCTCCGCGAACTCCGCCACCACGGCGAGCTCCGTCGCTCCGCCTGACAACCCCGTCCGACACCTGGTGGACTCCCCAGCGCGGTGCGTTGGCGTGAGCGCGGGTCACAGACGCGGGCGCGGGTCTCCGGAGGGGCGCGCTCACGCGTGCGGGGCGCGGTGACGTCAGCGCACCGCGCTGGCGATTCCGGCAGACATCGTGCAACGCAGAAACCCCCGCCGAGGCGAGGGTTTCGAGCTGAAGACCAGTGCGGAGACGGCGGGATTTGAACCCGCGGTCCCCTTACGGGGACTCCACCTTAGCAGGGTGGTGCACTAGGCCGAACTATGCGACGTCTCCATGTGCGCTCGCAAGCGGACGCACGACGACCAGCATAACCGGTGATGGGCGTGGTGACGAATCCCCGGGTCCGAACCCGGGTCCGAGACGCCCTTCGACACTTCGACAAGCTCAGTGCGGCGCAGCTCAGGGACCGAACCAGGTTGGGACCGGGCCGCTGACGGGCCGGGACGCCTACTGGTCGTCGAGGGTGCGACCGCGGGAGCAGGTGCGCTGGTCGGCGGTCTGGCCGGTCACGGTCGACGGGAGGACCACTGCACCACCGGCGGACGTGTCGGTCCCATCGGCAGGCGGGGCAGTCGCCGCAGGATCGCCACCGGCATCCGCACCTTCGGCGGGATCGACCGCGGTCGGGTCGGTCGGGTTCGCCACCGCACCGGCACCGGTCGCGCCCGAGAGCTGGATGGGCTGGTCGTTGCCGAGCGCCTCGAACAGCGCGGTCGCCGCATCGTCGATCGGCTCGACCCCGCCCTCCACGGCGGCGTTCGGGTACTGCACGAAGGCGATGTTCGCGAGGTCGACCTCACGCAGCGTCATGGCGATGGCGATCATCGTGTCGAGGCTCGTCAGACTGTCGGACAGCTGCATGTTCTGCGCCGCCGCCTTGGCCAGAGAGTAGAGGATTCCAGGGTTGGTCAGGGTCTCGGCGCTCTTGACCTGCTGCATCATCGCCGACAGGAACACCTGCTGGTTGCTGATGCGACTGAGGTCGCTGCCGTCGCCGACGCCGTGCCTGGTGCGGAGGAACTGCAGTGCCTCATATCCCTCGAGGGTGTGCTCGCCCGCCGAGAGAAAGGTGCCCGTGTACTCGTCCTCGATCGGGTCGGCGACACACACCGTCACGCCACCGAGCGCGGTCGACATCGCCATCACGCCACTGAACTGCACCTCGGCGGCGAACGGGATCTCGAGCCCCGTGAGCTGCGAGACCGTCAGCGCCGTGCAGGCGAGCCCGCCGTAGCTGAGCGAAGTGTTGATCTTCTGCCGACTCATCGAGTCGAACGAGCCGCCGGACGGGTCAGGACAGGACGGGATCGGGACGAACATGTCACGCGGGAAGCTGACGACCGTCGCGTTGCTGTGATCCTCGGAGATGTGCACGAGCATCGTGACGTCGTTGAGGTTGCCCGTCTCCTCCTCGGCGTCACCGAAGACGGGGTCCTGGCCGGCGCGGGAGTCGCTGCCCACGATGAGGAGGTTGACGCCACCGGGATACGCTCCGATCGCGGGCAGATCGGTGACCGCCTCACCCTGCGAGTCGACGAGCGCGACGCCGGGTTTCACGGTCGCGGCGACGTCCCAGAGGGCGATGCCTGCCACGATGCCACCGCTGACCAGCGCGACCGCGAGCGTCGAAGCGAGGATCTTCAGGCCGGTCGTGATCGGGTTCGACCGCTTGAGTCGTCCGTGGCGGGCGATGGTCGCGAGCTTCTTCGGGCGGGGCCCACGAGGTGCCGTTCGGCGAGCCGCGGCGTCGCCGGCGGGCTCGTCGATGTCGGTCGAATGCGGGGCATCCGTCGATTCAACCACGGGTTCATGTGAAGCGCACAGCCCGGAGTCGTGGCGTCGAGGCGCGGGAGTCTCGTGGGCGATGAAAGCAGTGCGGAGGGCGTGGGATTCGAACCCACGAGACATTTCTGCCCACCAGTTTTCAAGACTGGCTCCATCGGCCGCTCGGACAGCCCTCCTGATGGTCGATCGCACGCCATGACGCAGCTGACGACCAGGATCGAGTGTATCGGATGGGGCCAGCGACGAAGCGGCCCCATCCGATCACGCGGGGACTATTGGTCTTCCTCCGGACGACCAGCCGTGCAGGTGTTCTGCGCGGCGTTCTGGCCGGTGATCGTGTCGGGCAGGGCGACGGGGCCGGCGGCGGACGGGTCCGCGGGCGCTGCCGGGTCCGCCGTCGCAGCGGGGTCGGCCGCCGCATCGGTCGTCGCCGGGTCTGGCGTGACGGGCGCGTTCGGGTCGGTCACGACGTACTTGCCGGTGGCGGACAGCGCCACGGCCTGGTCGCTCTGCAGCGCCGTCCATAGCACATCCGCATCGGACGTCGCTTCCACGCCACCTTGGACCGTGGCCGTCGGCGTCTGCACGAACGCGACGCGGTCGAGGGGATGTCCTTGAGCGCTGCGGCGATCGACACCATCGTGTCGATGTTGTTGAGGCTGCTCGACAGCGTCACGTTCTTCAACGCGGCACGGGCGATCGAGTAGAGCTTGATCGGGTCGGAGAGCGTCTCGCTGCTCTTCAGCGTGCGAACGAGCGAGGAGAGAAACACCTGCTGGTTCGAGATCCGCGACAGGTCGCTGCCGTCGCCGACGCCGTGACGCGAGCGGAGGAAGGCGAGGGCGGACGCACCCGAGAGGTCGTGGGTGCCGACGTCGAGGTTGATGCCGCTCCAGGCGTCGTTGAGGGGTTCGGTGACACACACCGGCACGCCGCCGACCGCGTTCGACATCGAGATGACGCCGTCGAATCCGATCTGCGCGGCGAACGGGATGGAGAGGCCGGTGATGCCCTCGACCGTGGACACCGCGCAGGCGAGCCCGCCGTCGGCACCGCCGTACATGAGGGCGGTGTTCATCTTGTCGCGACCGTTGCCGCCGTCGGCGCAGTCGCCGATCTGCACGTACATGTCGCGCGGGAAGCTGACCACGGTCGCGCTCGAGTGGTCTGCCGAGATGTGCATGAGGATGGTGACGTCGTTGAGGTTCTCGTCGCGATCGCCGTACGCCTCGTTGCCGTCGCCCGAGTCGCTGCCGACGAGGAGCAGGTTGACGCCGCCCTCGATCGCGCCGATGTTGGGCGGCGGCGCACCCGGGGTCTCGTTGTCGAGGTGGGCGACGGGCTTCACGCTGTTGGCCAGGTCGAGCGCGGCCACACCGGCGACCGCGATGCCGCTCACGCCGACGACGGCGGCCGTCGCGGCGACGATCTTCGCGACGGTGACGAACGGGTTCGACTTGCGGAGTCTGCCGTGACGGACGGCGGCGCGCGGTTTGGACGCGTCGGCGTTGCGGGTCATGGATCTCGCTCTCGTCTCAGGAACAGGGGTGGCCGGAACCCTCGAGACGGGGCTGCGGCGAGTCGTCGGGCGACACCTGGAGCAGGCGCGCACCGACGCCCCGTGCCCACCGGAAACGGCGAATCGGCACGGAGCTTTGGACGATGCTAACCCGAAATGCTCCTCAGGAGCTGAGAGAGACCGTCGTCGGTGACCGTGCCGGTGACCTCCGACGCGACCGCGAGGACCTCCTCGGGCGCCTGGCCCATGGCGACACCGCGCCCTCCGGCGGCCGCCCAACCGAGCATGTCGACGTCGTTGCGGCCGTCGCCGACGGCGACCATCTGCGAGCGCTCGAACCCCAGCCACTCCCGGACACGCTCCAGCGCGGTCGCCTTGTTGACGCCCTTCGGCGCGATGTCGAGCCACGCCGTCCATCCGATCGCGTAGCTCACCTGGTTGAGCCCGATCTTGTCGACGATGCGGAGGAACTCCTCCTCGTCGTGGCTCGGGGACACGACGACGACGCGCGTCACCGGGCTCGTGACGAGCTCCTCGAACGGCACCTCGATCGCGTTCTCGAGGTTCCAGTCCTCCATGCCGACCGTGTACTTGCGGAAGCCGTCAGGGTACTCGACCATGTAGCTGCCCTCAGAGAGGTGCGGCTGGATGAGCCCGAGGACCTCGGTCGGGTCGAAGGTCTCCATGAAGAAGCGCTCGTAGGAGTCGGGCTTCGACTCGTCGCGCTTCATGATGAGCGCGCCGTTCGCGCAGACGACGTACTGCGGCGTCAGCTCGAGCTCCTCGAGCACCGGGCGCGTGCTCTCCCAGCTGCGACCGGTGGCCAGCGTGACGATGTGGCCGAGCGAGACCACGCGACGCACCTCGTCGGCCACCGACAGGCTGAGCGAACCGTCCTCGTGCAGCACGGTGCCGTCGATGTCGAGGGCGATGAGCAGCGGGGTCGCGGTGGTGGTCGCGTCGTCCGTCATCGGATCGGCCTCGCGACCTCGATGCCGCCCAGGTACGGACGCAGCACCTCGGGGATGACGACACTGCCGTCCTCCTGCTGGTGCGTCTCGAGGATCGCGACGATCCAGCGGGTGGTCGCGAGCGTTCCGTTGAGCGTCGCGACCGGCGTGGTCTTGCCCGACTCCCCGCGGTATCGGGTGTCGAGGCGACGAGCCTGGTAGGTGGTGCAGTTCGAGGTGCTGGTGAGCTCACGGTACGCGTCCTGCGTCGGCACCCAGGCCTCGACGTCGAACTTACGTGCCGCGCTCGACCCGAGGTCGCCGGCGGCCGTGTCGATGACCCGGTAGCTGAGGCCGAGCGACTGCAGCATCTCCTCCTGGTACGACAGCAGGCGCTCGTGCTCGGCGGCGGCGTCCTCCGGCTTGGTGTAGACGAACATCTCGAGCTTGTTGAACTGGTGCACCCGGATGATGCCGCGGGTGTCGCGCCCGTAGGAACCGGCCTCCTTGCGGTAGCAGGTCGACCAGCCGGCGTAGCGGAGCGCGCCCTGCTCGAGGTCGAGGATCTCGTCGGAGTGGTACCCGGCGAGCGCCACCTCGCTCGTGCCCGTGAGGAAGAGGTCTTCGCCGGCGATCTGGTAGACCTCGTCGGCGTGCTCACCGAGGAAGCCGGTGCCCTTCATGATCTCGGGGCGCACGAGCGTCGGCGTGATGAGCGGGACGAAGCCGGCCTCGATCGCTCGATCGAGCGCGAGGTTCATGAGGGCGATCTCGAGGCGGGCACCGATGCCGCGGAGGAAGTAGAAGCGCGAGCCGCTGACCTTGGTGCCGCGCTGCATGTCGATGGCGCCGAGGAGTTCACCGAGCTCGAGGTGGTCGCGGGGGGTGAAGTCGAACGAGGGGCGTTCGCCGACCTCGCGGAGCGTGATGAAGTCGGCCTCGCCACCGGCGGGCACGCCGTCGAGCACCGGGTTCTGGATGCGGCCGGCGACGTCGGCGAAGTAGGCCTCGGCCTCGGTCGCGACCTGCTGGGCCTCCTTGACGCGGGCGGCGAGCTGCTGCGCCTGGGCGACGAGGGCGGCCTTCTCCTCCTTGGGGGCCTTGGCGACCTGCTTGCCGAACGCGTTCTGCTCAGCACGGAGTTCCTCGAACCCGGTGATCGCGGCGCGGCGTGCGGTGTCGGCGTCGATCGCCTGGTCGACGAGGTCGACGGAGGACCCTCGCTTCTGCTGCGACGCTCGGAGGACTTCTGGCTGTTCGCGGAGGAGTACGGGATCGATCACCCGGCAAGTCTAGCGATCGAGGTCGGTGACGAGGCCCCGGGACAGTACCGTTGGGCCATGCCGACTCCCCCGCACGCCGCGCTCGTGTACAACCCGGTGAAGGTCGACGCCACCCGGCTGCGGAGCGCGTTGGAGGCGCGGTCGCAGGAGGCCGGATGGGCGGCTCCGCACCTGTACGAGACGAGTGTCGACGACCCCGGCGTCGGTCAGGCGCGGCGCGCGGTCCTCGACGGCGCTCAGGTGGTGCTCGTGGCCGGGGGCGACGGGACCGTGCGGGCCGTCGCCGAGGGGCTGCGCGGGAGCGGTGTGCCGCTGACCCTCGTCCCGTCGGGGACCGGCAACCTGCTCGCGAGGAACCTGAAGCTGCCGCTCGGCGACCAGCTGGCCGCGATCGGAACGGCGTTCACGGGCGACACGCGCGCGATCGACATCGGCGTCGCCATGATCACCCGTGCCGACGGGTCGGAGGAGGAGCACGCGTTCGTCGTGATGGCCGGCATGGGCATCGACGCGATGATGATCGCCACCGCGAACCCCGACCTCAAGAGGTCGCTCGGCTGGCTCGCCTATGTCGAGTCCGGTCTCCGCTCGATCGCCACGGCCGCGCCGTTCCGCATCCACTACCAGTTGCGCGGGCACCGTCAGCATGCGGCGACCGTGAGCTCGGTGCTCGTCGGGAACTGCGGCACGCTGCAGGGTGGGGTGCAGCTCATGCCGGACGCCGAGCTCGACGACGGGTTCCTCGACGTCGCGGTGCTGCAGCCGAAGGGTGCCTTCGGCTGGCTGCTCGTGTGGCGGAAGGTCACGTGGGAGAACCGGGTCCTGCGACGGACGGCCGTCGGGCGACGGATGATCCGCTTCACCGAGGGTCGGGGCGGGAGCACGGTGACGAACCTGCGTGCCGAGGCGCTGACCGTGCGGTTGGAGGAGGCGCAGGACCTCGAGCTCGACGGCGACGCGTTCGGCATGGCGACGATGGTCGCGTTCGACGCGCACCGCGGCGGGTTGCTCGTCAAGCTCCCGTAGTCGCCACCGCTGAGCCCGGCTACCGTCCCTCGACGAGGTCCGCGATGTCGGTGAGGAGCGCCGTCGCCCGCTCGAGGTCGGGGCGGAGGTCGCGGTCGGCGTCGTCGGAGCCGAGCGACCCGGAGGCCCGGGCGAACACTGCGGCGAGCGCCCCGGTCAGTCGATCGGCCACACCGCGACGCCGCACGACCCGCACCGCTCCGAGGAGTTCGCAGGCGATGAGCGTCCTCGTGGCGACGACCGCATCCTCCAGCTGGGCGACGGCCTGCGCGGCGAACGGTGCGTCCTCCTCGGCTCCGCGCGACAGGACGACCGTGCCGAGCGCCGCCGGTTGCGCCGCGTGCCGGATGTCGGCGACCGCGCCCGCCGCGACGTACTCGACCATCATCAGTCCCGACGCTCCGGGTTCGCCATCGCCGAGGAACGGCGGCAGGCCCGTGAACGTGGGCTCGTTCACCAGCCGCAGGCGCGAGTGGGTGACCGTCGACGTCTGCGCGAGCGCGAGCGCGGTCGCATCCAGTTCCGCTGCCAGCTGCGCCTGGAAGAAGGCGCCGTGGTGGAGGACCGCCCGTGATCCGTCATCGGCGCCGAGGACGTACAGCGGGTTCTCCTGCGCAGCACCCATGAGCGCTGCCACCTGGTCCGCGAGCCGGTCCGTCGCCGTCGTCACCACGCCCTGCGTGATCGCCGCGATGCGGAGTGCGAACGGGTCCTGGATCCGAGCCGGTTCCGGCGCGGGTCCGATGAGCGCGCGCAACGCCGCAGCGGCAGCTTCGACACCGGGCGCGGCTGACGCACCCGCGGCCGCCTCGGCGTACGCCTGCGCATTGCCGTCCAGCGCATGGAAGCTGAGCGCACAGACCGCCGACCACGCGCGGTCGAGCCTCCGCAGCTCCGCGACGGCGAGCGCCGCACGGGCGATGGTCAGGGCGCTGCTGCTGATGAAGGACAGGGCACTCTCGGACCCCCACGCCCCCAGCGGCTCCAGCGGTGCCGACGCCGGCCGCTCGCCGAGCAGCGTCAGCGCCGTCCCGGCGAGCGCGGTGAGATCGCCGGTCCCGATCGACCCGAGGGTCCGGACGGTCGGCAATGCATCGCGGCGCAGCATCTCGGCGAGCGCTGCGACGACCGCGGGCTCGACACCCGATCCGCCGATGGCGAGCTGATTGAGCCGGACCGCGAGCATCGCCCGCGCGACCCGGTCGGGGACGGCCTCGCCCGCGTCGACGGCGTGACTACGGAGCAGGCGGCGCGCGTGGGCATCGCCGTCGTCGGCCACCGCGGTGTCCTTGTTCGCCCCCACGCCCGTGCTCCTGCCGTAGACGGCCGCGTGCTCGGCGAGGTCCCGCGCTTCGTCATGAGCGGTCGCCAGCCGGTCGAGCACAGCGGGCGGCACGAAGGCCTCCTCCTCGAGGTCCGCGATCCGCCGCAGCTCGTCGATGCCCAGTGCTCCCGCGATCTCCATCATCCCGACACCCTCTCTTGCGCTCCGCCGTCGTGTGCACCATCCTTGCTCACACGGCGAACGTCCCACCAGATGAAATTCGGGTTTTACCTGACGGAAACATTCGAGGCGGTTCGCTGAAACGGCGGAGCCATAGCGTGGTGGCTCGACAGAGAGGGATCTGATGGCTGAATCATCGACTCGAACCGTGGAGCGTGCACTCTCGCTCCTCGCCGTGGTGTGCGACCGCGGCCGCACGACCCTCGCCGAGAGCGCGCGACTCGTCGACCTCTCGCCGAGCACCGCCCTCCGGCTCCTCCGCACCCTGGAGTCCACGGGCTTCGTCCGGAAGGACGCCGACGGCAGCTACCGACCCGGCAGCCGCGTCGTCCAACTCGGCACGCAGGCACTCAGCAACGAGTCGCTCGTCGGCTTCTGCCACACGGAGATGCTCGACCTCGTCGAACGCACCGGCGAGTCCGCCTATCTGAGCGTCGAGGGTCACGCGTCCACCGCGCTCTACCTCGCGATCACCGAGGGCACCCACTCCGTCCGTCACGCGAGCTGGGTCGGTCGCACGATCCCCCTCGACGGCTCGGCCGCGGGTGCCGCACTCACCGGGCGGACGCCTGCCGCCGGCTACGTCACGGTCGAGCGGGGCGTCGAGTCGGACGTCACCGCGATCGCCGCTCCCGTCCGCTCGGGAGCACGGATCGTCGCGGCACTGAGCCTCGTCATCCCGAGCTACCGGATGACCGACGACCTCATCGCCTCCTACGGCGAGCTCCTCGTCGCCGCCACGGACCGGCTCTCCAGCGGGCTCGCCTCGTACACCGGACCCACCGACAACACACCCGCGACCGTCCCCGACGACGCCGCGGACCTCCTGGAGGGACGCGCATGATCCGCTTCACGAACGTCAAGAAGGCCTACCCGGACGGCACGGTCGCCGTCCACGACCTCTCCTTCGAGGTGCCGACCGGATCCCTCACGGTGCTCGTCGGCCCGTCCGGCTGTGGCAAGACCACCTCGCTCCGGATGATCAACCGCCTCATCGACCCGACCTCGGGGTCGATCCTGCTCGACGACGTCGAGACCCAGTCGCTCGACCGCGTCACCCTCCGTCGTCGGATCGGCTACGTCATCCAGAACGCCGGTCTGTTCCCGCACCGCACCGTCGTCGACAACGTCGCAGCGCTCCCCCGTCTGCTCGGCGGCTCGCGTCGGGAGACGCGCACGGCAGCCCTCGAGCTGCTGGAGCGCGTCGGTCTCGACGAGAAGTTCGCGAAGAAGTACCCGTGGCAGCTGTCCGGCGGTCAGCAGCAACGCGTCGGCGTCGCCCGCGCCCTCGCGACGAACCCGCCGTTCCTCCTCATGGACGAGCCCTTCAGCGCGGTCGACCCGATCGTCCGGACGCAGCTCCAGGACGAGTTCCTGCGCCTGCAGGCCGACATCTCGAAGACGATCGTGATGGTCACCCACGATATCGACGAGGCACTCAAGCTCGGCGACCAGGTCGCGGTCCTGCGGGAGGGCGGTGTCCTCGCGCAGATCGCGCCGCCGGTCGACCTCCTGACCCGCCCCCACGACGCGTTCGTCGCCGACTTCGTGGGTGAGGCCCGCGGCTACCGTGCACTCGGCTTCCTCGGCCTCGACCACGACGACGCCCTCCACCGCGAGCCCGTCGCCCGGCTCGGCGACACCGCCGTGACCGGCGTGCACGCGAGCGGCTGGGTGGTGGTCACGGACGACGAACGCCGTCCCCTCGGCTGGTTCGACACCGCAGCCGGTCACGGCTCCGTCTCGATCGACAGCATCAGCGGCCACGGCCTGTTCGTCCCGCGCACGGCGTCGCTCCGCATCGCCCTCAACGCAGCGCTGGCGCACCCGAGTCGACGCGTCGGGCTCCTCGACGACGACGGCCGGCTCACCGGCACCATCGCCGCCAGCGAACTGCTCGAGCACCCCGGCCCCGAGCGGAGCCTCCGATGACGATCGACTGGATCTGGGAGAACCTCCCGCTCATCGGCGACCTCACGCTCAACCACCTCTGGTTGACGCTCACCCCGACGGTGCTCGGCCTCCTGGTCGCCCTCCCGTTCGGCTGGTGGGCGCACCGCTCGCGTCGCGGGCGTCCGTTCATCGTCGGTACCGCCGGGCTGCTGTACACGATCCCGTCGCTCGCGCTGTTCATCATCCTGCCGACGATCCTCGGCACGAAGATCCTCGACCCGATCAACATCGTCATCGCCCTGACCGTCTACACGGTGTCGCTCCTCGTCCGCGTCGTCTCCGACGGACTGTCCTCGGTGCCGGTGGACGCGGTGCAGGCGGCCGAGGCCATGGGCTACCGGTCCTGGCAGCGCCTCGTGCTGGTGGAACTGCCCGTGGCCGTCCCGGTGATCGCCGCCGGCCTGCGCGTCGCGGTCGTCTCCAACGTCAGCATCGTGACGATGGCCGCCCTGCTCGGCATCCCGCAACTCGGGACGCTGTTCACGCAAGGCTTCCAGCTCCGCCTGTTCGTGCCGCTCGTCACCGGCATCCTGCTCTGCGTCGTCCTCGCCGTGATCCTCGACCTCATCATCGTCCGGCTCGGCTCGCTCGCGACGCCCTGGCGTGATCGGACGGTGGCCGCATGAGCGTCATCGACTGGCTGACCGACCCCGCCAACTGGACCGGCCCGGACGGTATCCCCTCGCAGATGGGCTACCACCTGCTGTACACGGGCATCGCGCTCGTCATCGCCGCAGCGATCGCCGTGCCGCTCGGCATCCTCGTCGGCTACACCGGCAAGGGCGAGCGACTCGTCGCCGGATCGGCCAACGCCCTCCGCGCCCTGCCGACCCTGGGCCTCCTCATCCTGCTGTTCCTCCTCATCTCGCCGGTGGTCCCCGGGCAGCTCGTCTACGTCATCCCGACGATCGTCGTCCTCGTGCTCCTCGCCGTCCCGCCCATCCTGACCGGGACGTACACGGGCATCCAGAGCGCCGATCCCGACGCGGTGGGCGCCGCCCGCGGCATGGGCTACACGAAACTGCAGATCCTCTGGCACGTCCAGCTCCCCTGCGCCCTCCCCCTGCTGCTGTCCGGCATCCGCTCGTCCACCCTCCAGGTCGTCTCGACCGCGACGGTCGCCGCCTACCTCGGCCTCCAGGGGCTCGGCCGGTACATCATCGACGGCCGCGCCCAGGCCGACTTCTTCCAGATGGCCGGCGGCGCGATCCTCGTCGCCGCCCTCGCCTTCGCGCTGGAGATCGCCTTCACCCTCCTCGGCTCCCTCATCGTCTCCCCCGGTCTGCGGCGCACCAGCCGCAGACGGCGGACGGCGGCCCCCACCACCGTCACCGGGGCGATCCCCCGGCCGGCCTGAGCCGCACCCGCACCGCACGACCACCTCCGCACGACCGCACCACCGATCCGTCCATCTCACCGAATCGAGGTCCTCATGCCCTTCCCCACCTTCTCCCGTCGACTCGCGGCCATCGCCGCGACCACCGCAGCCGCCGCGCTCGTCCTCACCGGCTGCGGCGGCCAGGACGCCCTCAGCAGCGACGGCGCGTCCGGCTCCTCCGGCGATGCCGTCATCATCGGCTCGGCCGACTTCACCGAGAGCCAGCTCATCGCCACCATCTACTCCCAGGCGTTGCAGGCCGAGGGCGTCAAGGTGAAGGAGCAGTTCAACATCGGCAGCCGTGAGGTCTACATGGCCGCACTGCAGGACGGCTCCATCGACCTCCTCCCCGAATACTCGGGCGCACTGCTCAAGTACCTCGACTCCGAGTCGAAGGCGAGCACGAGCGAGGATGTCGTCGCGGAACTCGGCGACAAGCTCCCGAAGGGTGTCAGCATGCTCGACATCTCGCCCGCGGAGGACAAGGACGTGCTCGCCGTCACCCAGGAGACGGCCGACAAGTACGACCTCAAGACGATCTCCGACCTCGTGCCGTACATGTCCGAGCTCAGCCTCGGCGGCCCGCCGGAGTGGAAGACGCGCGTCAACGGCGTCGTCGGCCTCGAGCAGGTCTACGGTCTCACCTTCAAGGAGTTCGTCAGCCTCGACGCCGGCGGACCGCTCACGATGACCGCGCTCACGAGCGGCCAGGTGCAGGTCGGCGACATCTTCAGCACCGACCCCGGGCTCACCGCGAACAAGCTCGTCGCCCTCGAGGACGACAAGTCGCTCTTCGCGGCCGAGAACATCGTCCCCGTCATCAGCACGAGCAAGCTCGACGACACGATCTCGAAGACGCTCGACAAGGTCTCCGCGGCCCTCACCACCGAGGACCTCATCGAGATGAACGGCAAGGCGTCCGACGGCACGAGCCTGAAGAGCATCGCCGAGGAGTGGCTCAAGGACGCCGACCTGGGCTAGCGACTCCCTTCGACGGGCTCAGGGGCCGAGAGACAGCTCAGGGCGACCCGCCCTTGAGCCCGTCGGAACAGCACCACCACCACCGCACCGCAGACGTAAAGGACCAGCGCATGCCGACCACCACCCGGACCATCCGTGCCGCTCGCGGCACCACCCTCACCGCCAAGAGCTGGCAGACCGAGGGCCCGCTCCGGATGCTCATGAACAACCTCGACCCCGAGGTCGCCGAGCACCCCGAGGACCTCGTCGTCTACGGCGGCACCGGGAAGGCCGCGCGCAACTGGGAGGCGTACGACGCGATCGTCCGCACGCTCGAAGGGCTGGAGGCCGACGAGACCCTGCTCGTGCAGTCCGGCAAGCCCGTCGGCGTCTTCCGCACGCACGAGTGGGCTCCGCGCGTGCTCATCGCGAACTCCAACCTCGTCGGCGACTGGGCGACATGGCCCGAGTTCCGGAAGCTCGAGGCCGAGGGTCTCACCATGTACGGGCAGATGACCGCCGGCTCGTGGATCTACATCGGCACGCAGGGCATCCTCCAGGGGACCTACGAGACCTTCGCCGCCATCGCCGACAAGCGGTTCGGTGGCACCCTCGCCGGGACGCTGACCCTCACCGGCGGCGCCGGCGGCATGGGCGGGGCACAGCCGCTCGCCGTGACGCTCAACGAAGGCGTCGTGCTCATCGTCGACGTCGACCCGAGCCGGCTGGAGCGACGCGTCGAGCACCGTTACCTCGACGAGATGACGGACGACCTCGACGACGCCGTCGAACGCGTACTCGCCGCCAAGGCCGAACGGCGGCCGCTGTCGGTCGGTCTCGTCGGCAACGCCGCGACCGTCTTCCCCGAACTGCTGCGGCGCGGTGTCGCCATCGACATCGTCACCGACCAGACGAGCGCTCACGACCCGCTCGCCTACCTGCCCGAGGACACGGCGCTCGCCGACTGGCAGACCGAGGCGGCGGCCGACCCGGTCGACTTCACGCGCCGCTCGCGACTCGCCATGGCGAAGCAGGTGCAAGCGATGGTCGACTTCCAGGACGTCGGTGCCGAGGTCTTCGACTACGGCAACTCCATCCGCGCCGAGGCCAAACTCGGCGGTTGCGAGCGCGCCTTCGACTTCCCCGGCTTCGTGCCCGCCTACATCCGGCCGCTCTTCGCCGAGGGCAAGGGCCCGTTCCGCTGGGCGGCCCTCTCCGGCGACCCGGCGGACATCGCCGCGACCGACCGCGCCATCCTCGAGCTCTTCCCCGAGGACGAGAAGCTGCGCCGGTGGATCACCTCGGCCGGCGAGAAGATCGCTTTCGAGGGGCTGCCCGCCCGCATCTGCTGGCTCGGCTACCAGGAGCGCCACCTCGCCGGCCTGAAGTTCAACGAGATGGTCGCCTCAGGGGAACTGAGCGCGCCCGTCGTCATCGGCCGCGACCACCTCGACTCCGGTTCCGTCGCCTCGCCGTACCGCGAGACGGAGGCCATGGCCGACGGCTCCGACGCGATCGCCGACTGGCCGCTGCTCAACGCCCTGCTCAACACGGCGTCCGGCGCGACCTGGGTGTCGATCCACCACGGCGGCGGGGTCGGCATCGGCCGCTCCATCCACGCCGGTCAGGTGATCGTCGCCGACGGGACGCCGCTCGCTGCCGAGAAGATCGCGCGCGTGCTCGTCAACGACCCGGGTACCGGCGTCATGCGTCACGTCGACGCCGGCTACGAGCGGGCGGCCGAGGTCGCCCGCGAACGCGGCCTGCGGGTGCCGATGTGGGAGGGCGAGTGACCGACGGCCTGATCGCCCACGGCCGACTCGCCGGGCTCGACGAGATCACCGGCGTCGGCGTCGATCCGGCACGCGGCGGGTACTCCCGGCATGTCTGGACGCCGGCCGAGTCCGAGCTGCGCGAGTGGTTCACCGCTCGTGCCACCCGACTCGGGCTCGACGTCGAGACGGACCGGAACGGCAACCTGTGGGCGTGGTGGGGTGTGCCTGGTCCCGACGCGGTCGTCACCGGCAGCCACCTCGACTCCGTCCCGGGCGGCGGCGCGTTCGACGGGCCGCTCGGCGTCGTCTCAGCGCTGGACGCCGTCGCGCGTCTGCAGGCGACCGGGTTCCAGCCGTCGCGTCCCGTCGCCGTCGTGGTGTTCGCCGAGGAGGAGGGGTCCCGGTTCGGGGTCGCCTGCCTCGGATCCCGGCTCCTGTCCGGGGCGATCACCGCGGACGCCGCCCGAGCGCTGACGGACGCCGACGGGGTCACCGTGGCGGAGGCTGCAGCGGCCGCCGGGCTCGCTCCCGAGCACCTCGGTCGCGACGACGAGGCGCTCGGCCGCATCGGACTCTTCATCGAGTTACACGTGGAACAGGGTCGCGGCCTGATCGACCTCGGCTCCCCTACCGCCGTCGCCTCGTCGATCCTCGCCCACGGCCGCTGGCGCCTCCGGGTGAGTGGTCAGGGGAACCACGCCGGCGCGACCGGCATGCGCGAGCGCCGTGATCCCGTGGTCGCCGCGGCACGCGCCGTCCTCGCGGTCGAGCAGGCCGCCCTCGCGACGGACGACGCCCGCGCCACCGTCGGCCGCCTGCGCATCGTGCCGGGCGGCACCAACGTCATCGCCTCCGAGGTCGACGCCTGGGTGGACGCCCGCGCGGCCACCGACGCCGGCACGCGCGCCCTCGTCGCGGACATCGAAGGCCGGGTCCAGGAAGCCGTCGCCGATTCCGGGTGCGCGGTGGAGCTGATCGAGGAGTCGTGGTCGGGCGTCGTCGAGTTCGACCCAGAGCTCGCCGCGCGGCTCGCCGGCACGCTCGGCGGGGTCCCACTGCTGCCGACGGGCGCAGGCCACGACGCCGGCGTCCTGAGCGGCGCGGTACCGACGGCGATGGTCTTCGTCCGGAACCCGACCGGTGTCTCGCACTCTCCGGAGGAGTTCGCCGAGACGGCCGACTGCGTCGCGGGTGTCGAGGCGCTCGAGGCCCTGCTGCGGAGCGTGCTGTGACGGCCGCGAGCGTCGACCCCGGCGCGGCGGACGTGCGGGGTTCCATCTGGGCCGCGACGGCGATCATCGACGGTCGCCCGACCGGCCACGTTCGCTTCACGGCCGACGACTCCGGACGGATCACCGCCGTCGAGCGGGGCGTCGAGCCGCAGACGGGCGACCGACGCCTCGAAACGGTCATCCCGGGCATGGGGAACGCCCACTCCCACGCGTTCCACCGTCTGCTCCGCGGACGCACCCACGCCGACGGCGGCGACTTCTGGCAGTGGCGCGAGGCGATGTACGCCGCGGCCGCCAGCCTCGACCCGGACCACTACGGCCGGGTCGCCCGCGCCGTGTTCGGCGAGATGCTCGTCTGCGGCTGGACGGCGGTCGGCGAGTTCCACTACGTGCACCACCAGGCCGACGGCACCCCGTACCCGACCGCCCACGCGATGGAACTGGCGGTCGCCGAAGCCGCCGCCGACGTCGGCATCCGGCTCACCCTCCTCGACACGGCCTACCTCGCGAGTGGCCTCGGGCCCGCCGGGGGTCCCGCCGCTCCGCTGCTCACCGAACAGCTCGCGTTCGGCGACGGCGACGCGGCCGGTTGGCTCGACCGCTGGCATCGGCTGCGCGCCGCGCTGTCCGGCTCCGTCGGCGCCACCGGGCTCGTCACGCTCGGTGCCTCGCTGCACTCGGTGCGCGCCGTGCCCGTCGACGCCATGCGGACGATCCTCTCCGGCCTGCCCGACGACGTCCCGCTGCACGTCCACCTGTCGGAGCAACCGCAGGAGAACGTCGACACGCTCGCGAAGACGGGCAGGACGCCGACGGGCGTGCTCGCCGCGCTCGGTGCGCTCGCCCCACGCATCAGCCTGGTCCACGCGACGCACCTGACCGACGCGGACATCACGGCGATCGGGCGGTCCGGCGCGACCGTCGTGATGTGCCCGACGACCGAAGCCGACCTCGGCGACGGTATCGGACCGGCCCGCCGCCTCGCGGACGCGGGTGCCCGGATCGCCGTCGGCTCCGACCAGAACGCGGTGGTCGACCCGCTGCTCGAACTGCGTGGCCTCGAAGCCGGCGAACGGCTCGTCTCCGGCAGACGCGGCCGGTTCTCGCCCGCCGAGCTCCTCGAGGCGGGCACCGACAACGGATACCGTTCGCTCGGACTCGGGCGGCACACGCTGGACGTCGGCGACCCGCTCGACCTCGTCGAGGTGTCGACGTCGAGTCTGCGCACCGCTGGCACGCACCCGGCACAACTCGCCCTCGTCGCGACCGCGTCCGACGTCGAGCGGGTCGTCGTCGGCGGGCGGCTCGTGGCGGAGGGAGGTCGGCTGCTCGCGACGTCACAGGAGTCGACGCCGGAGCGGCTCCTCGCGGTGGCGCTCGCCGAGCTGGCAGCATCGACGGAGACGCCCCGGGCAGCCACCTCGTCCCCGACACCTGATCACCCCTCGCAGGAGATGCAGCCATGACCAGCGAACTCATCACCGGCATCGCCGAGCTCACGACCAACGCGGGCTCCGGGCCGGGCGACGTCGACGGGAACCGGATCACCGATGCGGCGCTCGTCATCGAGGACGGCCGGATCGCGTGGCTCGGTGCAGCGGTCGACGCGCCCGACGCCGACACACGGACCGACGTGGGCGGGCGCGCCGTGCTTCCCGGCTGGGTCGACACGCACACGCATCTCGTGTTCGCGGGCGACCGCTCGGCGGAGTTCGAGGCACGGATGGCCGGCGGCCGGTACGCGGCGGGCGGGATCGCGACGACCGTGGCCGCCACACGGGCCGCCTCGGAGGAGCAGCTCGTCGCGGGTACGCGGCGGTTGCGGGCGGAGGCGCTCGCGCAGGGGACGACGTTCCTCGAGGCGAAGACGGGGTACGCGCTCGACGTGGAGGGCGAGGCGCGCTCCGCTCGCGCTGCGGCCGAGGTCGCCGACGTCGTCACCTTCCTCGGGGCCCATCTCGTTCCGGCCGGTGTCGACCGCCGCGACTACCTCGACCTCGTCACCGGACCGATGCTCACGGCGGTGGCTCCGTTCGCGTCCTACATCGACGCGTTCTGCGAGGTCGGCGCCTTCGACGTCGAGGAATCGCGCGAGGTGCTGCTCGCCGGTCGCGCCGCGGGCTTGGGTGTCCGAGTGCACGGGAACCAGCTCGGCGAGAGCGGCGGGGTGCGCCTCGCGGTCGAGCTGGAGGCCGCGAGCGTCGACCACTGCAACCACCTCTCGGACGCCGACGTCGACCTCCTGGCGGGTTCGACGACGGTCGCGACCCTACTCCCGGCCTGCGACCTGTCGACGCGCGAGCCGTTCCCACCGGCGCGTGCGCTCATCGACGCAGGTGCTTCGATCGCCCTCGCGACCAATTGCAACCCGGGCACCTCGTACACGACGTCGATGGCCTACTGCGTCGCGACCGCCGTCCTGCAGATGCGGCTGACGATCGCCGAGGCGGTGTGGGCGGCGACCCGCGGGGCCGCGGTGTCGGTCGGTCGGTCGGATGGCGTCGACGCCGTCGGATCGCTTCGCGTCGGTGGTCTCGCGGACCTGCAGGTGCTCGACGCCCCCTCGGTCTCACATCTCGCCTACCGGCCGGGCGTGCCGTTGACGGTCGGCGTCCGGCAGCGCGGCGAGCGCGTCACGGCAGGGACGACGCAGCGGTGAGCGACGCGGTGGAGGGTCGTGCGCTCGTGCTGCTGCCAGCTGACCGGCATCGGAGCTACCGCTGGCGGAACGGGCTGGGGACCGCGACGGAGATGGCCGTCGAGTCCGTCGGACTCCGGACCGATGGTGGGCGCGACGACGGTGACGCGCCGGCCGCCCCGGGGTGGACGCTGAGCATCGCGACGGTCGAGTCGGACGTCGCATTCTCGTCCTTCCCGGGCGTCGACCGTCAGCTGATGGCGTTGTCGGCGGGTGGACTCGGACTCGTGATCGACGGTGAGCCGGTCGAGTTGGACCGGTGGCAGGTCGCCGCCTTCGACGGGGCCTCGGCGGTGTCGTCGCGGGGCGTGGTCGGGCCGACGCTCGATCTCAACCTGATGGTGTCGCGCGACCGGTTCCGTGGATCGCTCGAGGTCGGCGTCGTCGACGGCTCGAGGCTCGTCACCACGCCGCCGGGTGCCACCACGTTCGTCGTGCTCCTCGACGGGACGGTGTCGGCAGCGGGACCGGGCCTGGACCGTTGCGCGCTCGACGTGCACGACGCCCTCCGGCTCGAGGCCGGCACCCTGTCCTTGACCGGCGACGCCACGATCGCACTCGCCCGGATCCTCCCCCGCTTGTGATGGGTGCCAGCGCGGTGCGCTGATGCGAGCGCGCCCCGCAGCCGCGAGCGCGGGTCTCCGGAGGGGCGCGCCCACCTCCCAGACCCGCGCCCACGCCGACTCGGCAGGTCTCGCGCCAGCGCACCGCGCTGACCTGAGACCTCCCCACCGGGTGCCGGCGCGGTGCGCCCGCGCGAATGACGCACACCCGGTGTGAGCGCTCCCCGCGCACGCGAGCGCGGGTCTCCGGAGGGGCGCGCTCACGTCACAGACCCGCGCTCACGCCAGCGCACCGCGCTGACGCACACCCCAGCGGCGACGACTACTTCGTGCGGTCGAGCACCGCGAAGCGGAAGGTGTACGTGGCGTCGAGCGTGTCCTCGAGGCCCGTCACGTTCTTCTGGGCGAGGACCGTCTCGGTGCCCTGGAGGAGCGGGATGATCGGAGCCGCGGTCGCGGTCAGCGCCTGGATCTGCTCGATCGCCGCGATGCGAGCCGCCGGGTCGGTCGCCGTCGCCTCGGTGTCGATGAGCGCGTCGACGGCCGGGTCCGAGTACCCGTTGGCGACGGACGCCCCGGTCGTCGAGTACGCCGAACGCAGGAAGTTGTCGGGGTCCGGATAGTCCGGGAAGAACCCCAGCTGGTACGCCGGGTAACCCGACTCCGGGTTCAGCTCCTTCACGTAGCTCGTCCACTCCGTCGACTGCAGGTCGACGGTGAACAGACCGGACTCCTCCAGCTGCGACTTGATGAGCGCGTACTCCTGGTCGGAGTCGGGGCCGTAGTGGTCGCTCGTGTACTGGATCGGCAGGGCGACCGGGGTGCTGACGCCCGCGGCCGCGAGGATCGCCGCGGCCTTCGCGGGGTCCGGCGCGTCACCGTACGCGGTCTGGAATGCGGGCGTCGCACCCGTCTGGCCGTCGAGCACCACCGAGTAGGCCGGCGCATAGGTGCCCTTGTAGACCTGGTCGGCGATCTCCTCGCGATCGACGAGCGACGCGACCGCCTGCCGGATCGCGAGCTTCTGTGCGTCGTTCGCACCCGGCTGGGTGTTCAGGTTGAAGGTGAGGAACCGCACCGAACCGCCCGGCCCCTCGACGACCTGCAGGTCGGAATCGCTCCGGAGGTCGGCGACGTCCGTCGCGGTCAGCGAGCGGTAGGCGATGTCGACGTCGCCCTTCTCCAGGTCGAGCCGCAGGTTCGACGCCGTCGTGTACGGCTTGAGCACGACGTGCTGCGTCTTCGCGCGGGTGCCGGAGTAGCGCGAGTTCGCCTCGAGGGAGAGCAGTCCGCCCGCCTGGTAGCTGTCGACGGCGTACGGACCGGAACCGATCACGTCGTCGTCGCTCAGCAGCTCGTCCGCCGGGAAGACCTCCTCGTCGACGATCGGCCCGGCCATGCTCGTGAGCACGTAGGGCCAGGTCTGGTCGTTCGGCACCGAGAGGTGGAAGACCACCTGGTTGTCGTCACCCTCCTCGACGCTGTCGAGGTTCGCGAGCAGCGGCGACGGGCCGTTGTCTGCGGCGATCTCACGGACGCGGGTGAAGGAGTAGACGACGTCCTCAGCTGTGAGCGCGTGGCCGTTGGAGAAGGTCAGTCCCTCCTTGACCGTGCAGACGTAGGTGGTCTCGTCGGTGAAGTCGCACGATTCGGCCGCGTCGGGGGCCGGGACGACGTCGCCCTCGTCGTAGCTGAGGAGGTGCTGGTAGATCTGGTTCTGCGGCGTGAACGATCCGCGATCCCAGGCACCGGCCGGGTCGAGCGAGACGATCTGATCGGTGGTGCCGATGACGAGCGCGGTGGTCGTGGTGGTGCCGCCCTGGGCCGTGCAACCGGTGAGGGCGGCGACGACACCGAGGCCGACGGCGACCGTGGCGAATCTGGCGGATCGGTTCATGGAGCGGTTCCTTCGCGTGACTGCGGGAGAGCTGATGCTGATGCTGCTGGCGCGACGGGTACCGCGTGGGCGGCGAGCGCGAACCTCGGGTGCGGTTCGGCGCCGTCGACGAGATCGGCGATGAGGCGTCCCAGTACCGGGCCGAACTTGAACCCGTGACCGGAGAATCCCGTCGTGATGATGATGCTGTCAATCCGGTCGATCACGAAATCCTCGCTGGGGCTCAGATCGTAGAGGCAGCTGATGGTATGGGGTGCCGACGCGTCCACGCCGGGCACCCACTCGGCGACGTAGGCGGTGAGCCGCGCGAGCTCCTCGGGTTCGGCGAGGCCGTCGCGTTCGTCGGGGTGGACGTGGACGGCACCGCCGTGCAGCCCGACCTTGACCCCCTCGCCGGGCGTCAGCAGCCCGTACACGCTCGACCCCTCGGCGGGATAGTGGACGAAACTCGGCCAGGCGTCCGCGGCCAGTTCGCTCGGGAAATGCGCGGGCTGGACCTGCGTCACGACGATCTCGGGCAGCGGACGACCGACGCTGCGAGCGAGATCGCCGACGAGGTCGGGTGTCCAGGAGCCGGCCGCGACGACCACGTGGTCCGCGACGACGTCGCCCAGCTCGGTGCGGACGACGGCGCCGGCGGCACCCGCGGTCGGGTCGTTCGACTCGGCCGGTTCGACGCCCGTCACCCGCACGCCGAAGCGCAGGGTCGCTCCGGCCACCTCGGCGAGGTCGAGCAGGGCCTCGATCGCCTCGGCGGAGTACAGTCGCCCGCCGGTCGCGTGGTGGAGGACCTCGCGGTCGAACCGCAGTCCGGGCCAGCGGTCGCTCGCCTGCTCCGGGGTGAGGCGCTCCGACGCGATCCCACCTCGGGTCATCGCCGCCTCGATCGCCGCGAGCATCTCGGGGCGGCCGTGGTCGAGTGCACCGGTGAGGTCGAGCAGTGTCCGCCCGCTCGCCGATTCGAGCGCCCGCCAAGCCGCGAGCGCCTCCGACGTCAGGGCGATGTAGTCGTCGGCGTCGTACCCCTGACGGAAGATGCGGGTCGCGCCGTGCGAGGAGCCGTGCTCGTGACCGCGCGGGTACCGCTCGAGGAGCAGCACGTCCCGGCCCTGCTCGGCCAGCGAGCGCGCAGCCGCCGCACCGACGATCCCGGCACCGATGACCACGACCTCGGCGCGCGCCGGCAGCGCGGTCGGCGTCGCGTCCGCTGCCGGACCCGGCGCGGTCATCGGCCCGACTCCGCAGGCAGGCCCGACTCCGTCGTCACGCGCGTCGCTGCGGTGGCGCGCGCGTCGACCGCCCGACGGGCCGGCATCGCGGCGGCCACGGCGGCCTCGTCGGCGAACGGACGGGACGGGAATCGACCGGGCGCGTACCGCGACGCGTCGACGAAGGGGCTCTCACCCGTGACCATCAGTTCGGCGAGCATCCGGCCGAGTCCGGGGCCGTGCGTGACGCCGGACTCGTTGTCGCCGGCCACGACGTACAGACCGTCGACCTCCGGGACCGGCCCCGCGATGAAGCGGCGGTCCGCGGTGTACGACACGATCCCCTGCACGGCTTCGGCGTCGTCGACGACGGGTGCGGCTGCCGGGATGAGCCCGGAGACGATCGGCGACAGGTGCTCCCGCATCGCCTGGATCAGGTCGGGGCGGTCCGGGCGCCGGTCCGCCGGGCTGTCGCGCACCGCGAGCGCTTCGTAGCCGACGCCGTTGCCGTAGGTGAGGCCGCCGAGGTGCTCCCGGATCCACAGTCCGTCGAGTTCCGGGATCATGAGGGTCGGCACCTCACCGAGGCCGAACGGGGCGGTGGTCAGGCGGCTCGCGATCACCCGCGCGAAGGGCAGCACGCGGTCCGTGGCGGCGAGGAGGTCGTTCGTCCAGGACCCGGCGGCGAGGACCACCTCGTCGCCGAGGACGCGCTCGTTGGCCGCGGTCAGCACGCCGACGGCTCGGCCACCCTCGGCGAGGAAGTCGACGACGGGCGTGTGCTCGACGATCTCGACGCCCTCGGCCCGGGCGAGCGCCGCGAGCGCGAGTCCGGCGTCGGGCGCGCTGATCTGGATGCCGTCGGGATGGATGAACGCCCCGACGATGGCCTCCGGGTCGAGACCCGGAACGAGCTCAGCGGTCTCGACGGCGGTGAGCAGGCGGGCGTCCTCGGGGCGGAGCGGGTGCTCGGCGAACGGCAGCAGGTGGTCGAGCACCGCCTGCTCGGTGAGGGCGAGCCACACGTTGCCCGTGTTCCGCAGCCCGATGTCGTACCCGGCCGCGTCGAGCCCGCGGTAGAAGTCGATGCCCGCCTGCTCGAGGGCGAGTTCCGACTCGTCCCAGTACCAGGCGTAGCCCGCCGCCCACAGGCCGACGAAGCCCGCTCCCGCCGCGGTGGTCGCTCCGGCGGCGGTGCCCGACTCGAGGACCGTCACCCGGCGCCCGGCGCGGGCGAGGTGGACGGCAGTCGCCAGGCCGAAGAGGCCGGCACCGACGATGACGGTGGTTGCGGGGCGTGGGTCGGTCACCCTTCGAGGCTAGTCACTCGCCGTCCAGGAGCCGACCACCCCGTCGCAATCCGACACCCGCCGCGTCCCTCGCCGGCGGATTCCGCGTCCCTGACTCAGGAGGTCTGCGGCGCGCCGGGCCCGTCAGAGCTCGACGCGCCGGAGCACTCCTGAGTCGGGGACAGGGCGGGGCTAGATGACGCCCTGGGCGAGCATCGCGTCCGCGACTTTGACGAACGCGGCGGTGTTCGCCCCGACGACGTAATCGCCCGGCCGGCCGTAGCGCTCGGCGGCCTCGTAGGCGGCGCGGTGCACACCGTGCATGATGCCGCGGAGTTTCACCTCGCTGTCGTCGAAGGACCACCGCTGCCTGGCGGCGTTCTGGCTCATCTCGAGCGCCGAGGTCGCCACGCCACCGGCGTTCGCCGCCTTCCCCGGGCCGAAGAGGACGCCGGCCTGCTGGAACACCCGCACGGCCTCGGGCGTCGACGGCATGTTCGCGCCCTCCGCGACCGCGATGACGCCGTGCTTCACGAGGGCGATCGCGTCGCGTTCGTGCAGCTCGTTCTGCGTCGCACTCGGCAGCGCGATCTCCCCCGGGACGTCCCACACGCTGCCGCCGGCGACGAAGTGGGCGCCCTGACGGCGGGCGGCGTACTCGGAGATCCGGCCGCGCTCGACCTCCTTGATCTGCTTGAGGAGCTCGAGGTCGATGCCGGCGTCGTCGACCACGTATCCGGAGGAGTCCGATGCGGTGACGGCGGTCCCGCCGAGCTGGTGGACCTTCTCGATCGCGTACGTCGCGACATTCCCGGAGCCCGACACGATGACGCGCTTGCCCTCGACCCCGCGGCCGTCGACAGCGAGCATCTCGTCCACGAAGAACACCGTCCCGTACCCGGTCGCCTCGGTACGCACCTCGGCGCCGCCCCAGCCGACGCCCTTGCCGGTGAACATGCCCGACTCGTGACGGTTGGTGATCTTCCGGTACTGGCCGAAGAGGAAGCCGATCTCGCGCGCGCCGACGCCGATGTCGCCCGCCGGGACGTCGGTGTGCTCGCCGAGGTGGCGGTAGAGCTCGTTCATGAAGCTCTGGCAGAAGCGCATGATCTCGGCGTCCGACCGCCCGTGCGGGTCGAAGTCGCTGCCGCCCTTCGCACCGCCGATGCCCTGCGCGGTGAGGGCGTTCTTGAAGATCTGCTCGAACCCGAGGAACTTCACGATCGACAGGTTCACGCTCGGGTGGAAGCGCAACCCGCCCTTGTACGGGCCGAGCGCCGAGTTGAACTGGACGCGGAATCCGCGGTTCACCTGCACCCGATTGCGGTCGTCGGTCCACGGCACGCGGAAGACGACCTGCCGCTCGGGTTCGACGAGGCGTTCGAGGACGCCCGCCTCGAGGTACTCGGGGTGTTCGTCGAGCGCCGGGCGGATGGACTCGAGGACTTCGAGGAGCGCCTGGTGGAACTCGGGTTCGCCCGCGTTGCGCCGCAGGGCGGCCTCCGCGACGGCGTGGACGGGGTCGGTGGACGTGGTGGTGCCGGTCACTGTGGTGCTTTCTGATCGGCCGACCAGGCGTCTCCGGCTGTCGCTCGACGGTGGTCGGAGGCAGTGGAGCGCGACTCGCCGGCGGGGAGGTACACGGGCCGTCGTGGGGCCTCGGCAAGCCTGGCAGCCGCGATAGATATCCGTCAAACGTCGACTAGACGAGCCGACCGGACCGGTGGGACGACGCCCTAGAGGTGGTCGTGCTCCGCGGCCTCGCTCGGGATGATCGGGATCGCGAGGGCCGGGAGCACCGCGACCGCGAGGAAGGCGAGCGGATAGCCGACCAGCCCGATGAGCGCACCGACCGCCGGACCGACGATCGACGCGGCGATGAACTGGCCGGTGTTCTGCGCCCCCAGCGCCCGCCCGGCCCAGGTGGGGCCGGCCATCTCCGCGACCGAGGTGAAGGCGAGCCCGTTGTCGGCGACCGTCACGGCACTGGCGACGACGAGCGCGACGGCGACCGCCACCGGCCACTGCAGCAGCCCGACACCGGCGAGGAGCAGCATGACGACGACCGCCGACACCGCCACCCAGCGCAGCGGTCGCACCCGGCTGCCGACGCGGTCGCTCAACACCCCGACGCCGATCCGGCCGATCGCTCCGACGAACTGCGCCACACCGACGAGCACGCCCGCCGCGAGTGCGTTCCAGCCCTGATCGGTGACGAGCCACACCAGAGCGAAGGTCGTGAGGGTGAACTGCGGCACCACGAGCAGGATCGACACGGCGTGAATGCGCCAGAGGAAGCCGTCGCCTCGGTAGGGGTCGCGCGGCCACGGGGTTCGGCGTCGTCGCCGTCGGGACCGGCTTCGGCACGGCGGTCCGCGGCGGATTCCGGAGTCCGATGGTGCAGGCCACGGCGAGGACACCCGTCGCGACGAGCGAGATCACGAGGGCAGCGGAGATGCCCGACGCCGCCGCGACGGACGGCACCGTTACCGCGGCCGCCGTGACGCCGAGCGGCTGGGACATCTGACGGACCCCCATCGCGAGGCCGCGGCGGTCCTTCGGGAACCAGCCGACGACGATCCGGCCGCTCGCCGAGTTCGTGCTCGCGGAGGCGGCGCCACCGAGGAGGAGCAGGATGCCGAGCGGACCGTAGCCGAGCGAGGGGATGAGGCCGTCCGCGGCGATCGCCCCGGCGGCTGCCAGCGCGGTGAGGGCGAGGCCGCCCGCGATGACGATGCGCTCGCCGACGCGGTCGGCCAGCCAGCCCCAGGCGATGAGCGTCAGCACCATGCCGAGCGTGGGGGCAGCGGCCAGGACGCCGGCCTCGGCGAGCGACATGCCCCGCTCGGCGTGCAGGAGTGGGATGAGGAACGCCGGGGTGCTGACGAAGAGCGTCCCGGCGGTCTGCGCGGCGACGCCGAGCCCGAGGACGGTCCAGGCCCGACCGGCGTTCGGCATCGGTGGACGCGCCCCGCGCGCGGTCGCCGGGGCCACGGGGGCTGGTGTCGATCCGGTCATCGTGCCGCTTCCTGCGCTGGGTGTCTCCCACTGCTAGCATGACGGTACACCATTTTGGTATACCAAGAGTCACCGGCCGGATCGGGAACACGGATGAGCACTCCGACGCAGACCACGCAGCTCTACGAGCGCCTCCGCGGGGCGATCCTGACCCTCGACCTCGCGCCCGGTCAGCCGCTCACCGAGCGTGGGCTCGAGCAACGCTTCGCGGCGTCACGGACACCCGTGCGCGCCGCACTCACCCGGCTCGAGGCCGAGGGACTGGCGCGTCGGGACGGCCGCGGCTGGATCGTCGCCCCAATCGACCTCGAGGAGATCGGGCTCATCGCCGAGGTCCGTGAGGCGCTCGAGACCGGCGGCGTCCGGCTCGCCGCCGAACGCGCGTCCGAAGCGCAACTCGCCGCGATCCGCACCCTCCTCGACGAACCCCGCCCCGACGACGGGCACACGGTGCTCCGCGTCGGCGGCGACTTCCACGAGGAGCTCGCGGCGCTGTCTGCGAACCACCTGCTCGCCGAAGGGGTGCACGGTGCGATGGTCCGGCTCGCCCGCACCCGCTGGCTCGAGGTGCGGACGCCCGAGGCCCGGGAGCAGGCCGCCTCGGAGCACCGCGCCATCCTCGACGCGGTCGCGGCGCGCGACCCCGAGCGCGCGGCTGAGCTCGTCGCGCGTCACATCCGCGGGACGAACGAGCGGCTCATCGCCTCACTCACCGCCGACCAGCGTCGCCTTCGCGGTCACGGGGTCGACATCGTCAGCTGAAGCACCAATGACCCGCGGTCGGCGTCCACAACTCCTGCACCCGGCCGCGAATCCCGCTGACACGCCGTCCCCGAGCTCAGACGCGGACCGACAGCAGGAGTTATGCGCGAGCGTGACAGCTCAGTCGTCGAGCGGCTCCGCCGACAGCAGCCCGCGCAACCAGTCGCGGGCCTCGATGAACACCTCGTCGTTGTAGCGGGAGTGGTAGTCGACGGCGGTGCGATCGGCGCTCGGGTACGAGCCCAGGAAGATCACGTTCGGGCTGAAGCGTCGGAGCCCGAGCAGGGCGTCCGCCATCCGCTCGTCCTCGATGTGTCCGAGGGCGTCGATCACGAAGCGGTAGCGGCCGAGCGCGTCGCCGATGGGCCGGGACTCGATGAGACTCAGGTTCACGCCTCGCGTGGAGAACTGCTCGAGCATGCCGAGCAGCGAGCCGGACTCGTCGTTCGGCAGCTCGACGATGAGGCTCGTCTTATCGGCGCCCGTCCTGGCCGGGATCTCCCGTGAGCGACTGACGACGACGAAGCGGGTCACTGCGTTCGGGTTGTCGCCGATGTTCTCCGCGAGGACGTCGAGGTCGTAGTGGTTCACGATGCCGGGCGGGGCGACCGCGGCGTCGGCGGTGGAGGTGCCGTCGAGGAGCGAGGCCGCGGCCGCGACGTTGCTCGACGCCGGGATATGTCCGTGCGAGGGCAGCTTGGCGTCGAGCCAGAGGTGGCACTGCCCGTAGGCGACGGGGTGTGCGTTCACGACCGAGACGTGCTCGAGGCGGGTTCCGGGGCGGGCGACGAGCACGAAGTTCACCGGCACGAGCACCTCGCCGACGATGCGGAGACCGGGCATCGTGGCGAGTGCATCCTGCGCCACGGACACACCTCCGTCGACCGAGTTCTCGATGGCGATGACCGCAGCCGTGCTGCGACCCTCGAGGACGTCGCCGAGCGCCTCGCCGACATTCGACACGGGCTTCCAGATCTGCCCGCGCGCCTCCTCGACCTGGCCGAGCGCCACCTCGGTGAAGGTCCCGCTCGGACCGAGGAAACTGTAGCTCCGGAGGGCGTCGTCGGCGGGTGCGGCTGGCATGCCTCCGAGCGTACCGTGTGGTTCGCGACACGCCCTTGGACGACCGTTGACTCCCATCCAGGTCACATTCGGGTGATTTCCAGGAAGATCGGGCCATTTCGGCCCCGATACCCCCCGTTTTGAGCTATTCAAATCACGCCACTACCCGCCACAATGGATACAAGGGTGTATTGAGCGCTGCCGCTCGTCTCGGGAAGCGAGTTCACGGCCGTTCGTCTCCCCGATCTCGATGCGCGATCCATGTCGTGCGAGGCTCCACCCGACGGGCTGAGACAGGAACAGGAGTGACGTGACGAGTGTCTTCACCGACGCCGCCCCGCGGTCCACTCCCCGACTGATTCTGGCGGGCGGCGGCGAGGCCGCGTTCAGCCTCGGCTCTTCCTGGAGCCTCCCGTCGTTGTCGCTGCCGACCTGGGTCCACCGACCGATCTCGGCAGCCCGCGCGACACTCGTCAAGTCGCTCGTCATGACCGTCGCGATCGCCGCGATCCTGGCCGGCGTCGTCACGGTGACGCAGACCTCGACCGCCGGTGCGAGCGCGATCTCCGCAACGGACTTCGCGCCGGCGGCCTCCTCCGTCCCGACGATGACGGCCGCGGCCTTCACGACGGCCTATGCAGGAGATCTCGCTGCGGCGGCGACGGCCCTCACGGCGATGTCGTCGCCACAGGTCGCCGAACTGTGGACCGAGCTCACCCCGGGGTACCGCGCGTTGCTCATCACCGGGTACCCGGCGATCATCGGCAACCTCGAGGGTGTCGCCTACACGGACCGGGCGACGGCCAACGTCTCCCGCCTCGCCGGCCTCCTCGCCGACACCGAGGCGAGCTACCGCTCGCTGACGGTGAGCAGCGACCAGGTCGACGGGCAGGCGGACTCGGCGGCGCTCGCCACGACCCTGTCGCGCCTGGACGCGATCAAGCTACTCGTCGACCGGTACACGCCGGACGCGATCGCCGCCCGCCTCCAGCCCGAGTACCTCATCACCCTGCAGGCGGCCGGCTCAGGACCCCGCGGGTCGCGGTCGCCGTCGGAGACGTTGACACCGCCGCCTACGTCACGGTGCTCGTCCCCGGGATGAACAGCAGCGCGCTCGAGCTCGACGACTACCTGCGCGGAGCGAAGCGCATCCAGACCGCTGCCGCCGACAGCGCGGTGATCCTCTGGATCGGCGGACACAGCCCGAGCGCGCTCGAGGTGCCGTCGAACGACCGGGCCGTCGAGGGCGCACCGCTGCTCGCCGGAGTGCTCGCCGGATACGACGCCGTCCGTTCCGCGCACGGTGTCGTCTCACAGCTGAGCGTCGTGGCGCACTCCTACGGCACGGCGACGGCCTCGCTCGCGTTGGCGTCCGGCGACTACCACGTCGACGACTTCGTCATGCTCGGTTCGGCCGGCATCCCGACGGAGATCGGGATCGACGATCTGCACATCCCGGCCAGCCGCGTGTACGCCTCCCAGGCGAGCGCCGACACCCTCGCCGGCCTCGGCCAGCTCCTATCCGGTCGGGCCGACCCCGCGACGAGCTCCTGGGGCGCGACCACCTTCGGCTCGGACGGGCTGACCCTCGGCGATGGTGACCACCTCGGCGCCGTCGACGGACACAACGCGGTCGGGTCGAGCAACGCCGACGACCGGGGCAAGTACCTCGGGCCGGCGACCGAGAGCCTCTACGCGATCCAGCGCATCGTCACGGGTCAGGGCTACGCGGTCGCCGACCTGACGACGCCCGGGTCGTCCCACCAGCGCGCCTCCGTGCCGGATGCCGCGGGCGCCGGTGCGGGCACATCCACGACGAACACCTCCACGACCGCCTCCGCTTCCGCCTCGGCCGCGGCGCTCCTCGCCACTCGCTAGTCGACGGCCCTCCACAGGCACCCGAGGCAGCGATCGCTCCACAGATCCGCGTCGGCTCACTCCTGCGCCGATGGAACCCGACAGCGTCGTTGACATACCGACATACGCCTTCGTAGGCTCGGGTCATGCGAACGACCATCCGACTCGCCGACGAGTTCTACGAGGCCGTCCGCGAGCACGCCTCGCAGGAGGGGAAGACCGTGACCGCCTACATCGAAGAGGCCCTGCGCGCGAAGCTGGCCGCTGCGGCCACACCGCCCGAGCGGGAGCCGTACAAGGTCGTCCCGTTCCGCGGCGGGCGCGGGCCTCGGCCAGGCATCGATCTGACGAACAACGCGCAGCTGCAGGACATCATGGACGGACTCGAGTGAAGGTTCCGGACGTCAACGTCCTCGTGGGCGCCTTCCGGGACGACGATCCGAATCACCTCGCCCTCGTCCGCTGGCTCGAATCCGCGGTGGCCGCCGACGAACCACTCGGCGTCAGCGACAGCGTGCTGGCCGCATACGTCAGGATCGTCACGAATCGTCGGATCTTCGATCCGCCGACGCCGCTCCTGCAAGCACTCGAATCCGCGGACGACCTCCGGCGTGCAGACGGCGTACGACCGGTCCATCCGGGCCCATCGTTCTGGAGGCTCTTCGTCCGGTTGTGCCAGGAGTCCGGTGTCGCCGGACCTCAGGTCGCCGACGCAGCCCACGCCGCGCTCGCGATCGAACACCGGGCGACCTTCGTGACGCTCGATCGCGACTTCGCGCGCTTCCCGGATCTCCGGTGGGAATCGCCACTCGCCACGGGTCAAGCGCCTTCCTGACATCGGTCGTTCCTGCCAGACTGGTGCGATGAACGATCGCGCAGGTACCCCCGCCACCGAAGCAGATCTGATCGACGTCCCGTCGCTCATCGACGCGTACTACACGCTGAAGCCGGACGTCTCGATCCCCGAGCAGCGGGTGGTGTTCGGAACTTCCGGCCACCGCGGCTCCTCGCTGAACACCGCGTTCAACCAGGACCACATCGCCGCCACCACGCAGGCGATCGTCGAGTACCGCGCTGGCCAGGGGATCACCGGGCCGCTCTTCATCGGTTCCGACACCCACGCGCTCAGCGGGCCGGCGCAGACGACCGCCCTCGAGGTCCTGGTCGCCAACGGTGTGCGCGTCCTGGTCGACGAGTTCGACGACTTCGTGCCGACCCCCGCGCTCAGCCACGCGATCCTCAAGTACAACGCCGAGGGCAACGGCGACCAGGCGGACGGCATCGTCGTCACCCCCAGCCACAACCCGCCGGCCGACGGCGGCTTCAAGTACAACCCCCCGCACGGCGGACCCGCCGACTCCGACGCGACCTCCTGGATCGCGAACCGTGCCAACGAGCTCATCGCCGGTGGGCTGCACGACGTCAAGATGGCAGAACCGTCCGCCGTCGAGACGTACGACTTCCGCGGCAACTACGTCGACGACCTGAAGCACATCATCAACCTCGACGCCATCAAGCGCAGCGGGATCCGCATCGGTGCCGACCCTCTCGGCGGCGCGAGCGTCCACTACTGGCAGGCGATCGCCGACCGCTACGAGATCGACCTCACCGTCGTGAACCCGCACGTCGACCCGGCCTGGGCGTTCATGACCCTCGACTGGGACGGCAAGATCCGCATGGACCCGTCGTCGCCCTCCGCCATGGCGGCGCTCGTCGCACGACGCGACGAGTTCGACCTCCTCACCGGCAACGACGCCGACGCCGACCGCCACGGCATCGTCACGCCCGACGCCGGGCTCATGAACCCCAACCACTACCTCGCCGTCGCGATCGACTACCTGTACGCGAACCGGCCGGGCTGGCGCGACGACGCAGCCGTGGGCAAGACCCTCGTGTCGTCGTCGGTCGTCGACCGCGTGGCCGAGTCCCTCGGACGCCGCCTCTGGGAGGTCCCGGTCGGCTTCAAGTGGTTCGTCCCCGGTCTCGTCGACGGCTCGGTCGGCTTCGGTGGCGAGGAGAGCGCCGGCGCGAGCTTCCTCCGCTTCGACGGCTCGGTGTGGACCACCGACAAGGACGGCATCCTCCTCTGTCTGCTCGCCGCCGAGATCCTCGCCGTGACGGGCAAGACCCCCTCGGTGCTCTACCGCGAACTCACCGAGCGCTTCGGCGACCCCGTGTACGAGCGTGTCGACGCCGCAGCCTCGAAGGAACAGAAGGCACGGCTCGGCAAGCTCGACGGCGACGCCATCACGGCGACCGAGCTCGCCGGCGACCCGATCGTCGCGAAGCTCAGTCACGCGCCGGGCAACGACGCGGCCATCGGCGGCGTCAAGGTCGTGACCGAGCACGCGTGGTTCGCCGCGCGTCCGTCCGGCACCGAGGACGTCTACAAGATCTACGCCGAGTCGTTCAAGGGCGCGGAGCACCTCAAGCTCGTCCAGGCGGAGGCGAAGCAGATCGTCGACGCCGCCCTCGGCGCCTAGGCCTCACCCCGCGCTCCGCCCCGGTCCCTGAGCCTGTCGAAGGGCTAACTCAGGTACCCGGGCGCCGCCGGGAGCCCGAAGAACTCCTCGAGCGTCGTGACGCCCGTGTTGTGCATCTCGGTCGCGAGCGGCACGCCGATGTAGCGGTAGTGCCACGGTTCGAACGAGAAGCCGGTGACGTCGACCTTGTCGGCCGGGTACCGCAGGAGGAACCCGAAGCGGTAGGCGTTCGCGGCGAGCCACTGGCCCTCCGCCGTGTCGCCGAAGCAGGTGTTGAGCGAGCAGTTGCCGCTCTCGGCACCGATGTCCATCGTCCAGCCGGTCTGGTGCTCGCTGTAGCCGGGGCGCGCCGTCGTCGAATCGTCGGGTTCGCTGTCATACACCGACACCTGGCTCGAGTAGCTGCGGTACGCGCTGTTCGAAGCGAGCGACAGGCCGGCCTCGGCTGAAGCGGTGTCGAACAGCTGCACGATCGCGGCGGCAGCCTCGGCACGCAACAGCGGGTCCCACGTGTGGGCGACGGGGACGGACACGAGGTCCGGTGGTGTGTAGTCGACCGGGTTCAGCGGCCGGGTCTTGTTGACGACCACCCATGGGCTCAGCGGGTCGTCGATCGAGTAGGCGGCCTTGTCGAACGCCGGCGGGGCCGGAGGCGCGACCGGTACCGTCTCCGTCGGGGTCGGCGTGGGGGTCGGCGTCGGGGTCACGGACGGGGTCGCGCTCGGCGTCTTCGTGGCGGCGGCCGGGGTGGGCGTGGCGCCGCCGGCGATGTTGACGACGAGCACCACGAGCAGGATCGCGAGCGCGGCGGCCAGGACGCTCAACGCGATCACGCGGTTGCGTCGGACGCGCCGCGAAACCGGGCGTCGGTGGGAGGGCTGGTGGGCTGCGGTCACACGTCGAGCCTAACCGCGACACGGCGCATGCGCCTCTGCCACACTGTCGACAGGCTTGCACACCGGACGAGGGGCCCGACCATGACCGCAGGGACGCCAGCACACCACGCGCCGACGCACCGGAAGCGCCCGCGGTTCCGTCGGCTCCTGACCGCGGCCGCCGTCGTGATCGGTCTCGGCCTCGTCGTCGCGGTCATCGCAGCCATCACCCCGTGGCCGTCCGCGCTCCTCATCCGCTCGGTGTTCGAACGCGGCGGTGCTGCGACGGTCGCCGAGATGGAACCATACGTCCCCGACACGAAGCTCACGGAGTTCCGCGACATCACGTACGCGGCACCGAGCGGCGGCCGGCCACAGGTGGACACCACCCTCGACGTCTTCACTCCCGCGGCGGGCACCGAACCGCTGACCACGATCGTCTGGATCCACGGCGGCGCCTGGATCTCCGGCGAGAAGGGCAACGTCGAGCCCTACCTCCGCATCCTCGCAGCAGCGGGGTACACGACGATCGCCGTCAACTACACGATCGCTCCCGAGGCCGTCTATCCGACGGCCGTGAACCAACTCAACGACGCCCTCGCGTACATCTCGGAGCACGCCGCCGAGTGGAACGGGAACCCGGACCGCCTGGTGCTCGCGGGCGACTCAGCGGGATCGCAGCTCGCCAGCCAGCTCGCCGTCCTGACGACCAACCCGGACTACGCGACGCTGTCGGGCATGACGCCGGGGATCGAGGCCGACCAGCTCGTCGGGGCCATCCTCAACTGCGGGGTCTACGACCTGCCGGCGATGGCCGAGCTCGACGGCATCGGCGCCTGGGGCCTCCAGACCGCCCTCTGGGCCTACGCGGGCACGAAGGACTGGTCGGAGACGTCGACCGGGACGCTCATGTCGACGGTCGACTTCGTCACCGCCGACTTCCCGCCGACCTTCATCACCGGCGGGAACGGCGACGCGCTCACCTGGCTGCAGTCGGTCCCGATGAGCCGGGCGCTCGAGGACGCGGGCGTCGACGTCACGAAGCTGTTCTGGGCCGCGGACCACGAGCCGGCACTCCCCCACGAGTACCAGTTCCACCTCGACCTCGACGACGCCCACGTGGCACTCACCGCCACCCTGGACTACCTCGCGGCGCTCGACGCGAACCTCGACGCAGCGCCGACCACCACGCCCTGACCGGAGCGGTTGCCGCGGAACTTGCGCCGGGTGTAAGTTTGCACACTACGCAAAATCCCCAACGTCGGTGCGCCTGCAAACCGGCGCGCCCAGAGTCGAACGAGACCGCATGTCATCCAGTTCCCCCGCCTCGACCGAGCCGTCGGGATCCGCCCCCGTCCTCAGCCACCGGCAGATCCTCTTCATCATCTTCGGCCTCATGGCCGGGATGTTCCTCTCCGCGCTGGACCAGACCATCGTCGGCACCTCGATGCGCACGATCGCCGACGACCTCGACGGCATGGCCCTCCAGGCGTGGGTCACCACCGCGTACCTGATCACCTCGACCGTCTCGACGCCGATCTACGGCAAGCTGTCCGACATCTTCGGCCGCCGCCCGCTGTTCATCATCGCGATCTCGATCTTCCTCATCGGCTCGCTCCTCGCCGGCATGTCCGGTTCGATGTACGAGCTGGCGATCTTCCGCGCCATCCAGGGCCTCGGCGCCGGTGGCCTGATGGCCCTGCCGCTGACGATCATGGGCGACATGCTGGCTCCGCGCGAGCGCGCCAAGTACCAGGGGTACTTCCTCGCGGTCTTCGGCGTCTCGAGCGTCATCGGCCCGCTGATCGGCGGCCTGTTCGCCGGTGCCCCCGAGCTGCTGTTCATCACCGGTTGGCGCTGGGTGTTCCTCATCAACCTGCCGATCGGCGTCATCGCGCTCGCGATCGTCCTCCGCTTCCTGCACATCCCGCACACGCGCCACAGCGTCCGCATCGACTGGTGGGGTGCCGCCACGGTCGTCCTCGCCGTCGTGCCCCTGCTGCTCGTCGCCGAGCAGGGCCGCATCTGGGGCTGGGCCTCGGCCGGGTCCATCGCCTGCTACGCCATCGGGGTCGCCGGCATCATCGGGTTCATCCTCGTCGAGCGGGCCATGCGCGACGACGCACTCATCCCGTTGAAGCTGTTCAAGAACTCCACCTTCCGGGTCGCGACCATCCTCGGCGTGCTCGTCGGGTTCGGCATGTTCGGCGCGATGATGACGGTGCCGCTGTTCCTCCAGCTCGTCGAGGGTGCGACGCCGACCGAGTCCGGTCTGCTGATGCTGCCGATGATCCTCGGCCTCATGATCTCCTCGATCGCGAGCGGCCAGATCATCGCACGCACGGGCAAGTACAAGGCGTTCCCGATCGTCGGTACCTTCCTGCTCCTGAGCGGCTTCTTCTACTTCAGCTTCGCGACGGCCGACAAGCCGGTCTGGTGGATGATGGGCGGCATGCTGCTCGTCGGCCTCGGACTCGGCCAGCTGATGCAGACGCTGACGATCGCGAGCCAGAACGCCGTCGAGGCACGCGACATCGGGGTGGCGACGAGCTCGTCGACCTTCTTCCGCCAGATCGGTGGAACGTTGGGCACGGCCGTCATCTTCTCCGTGCTCTACACGCGACTCCCCGACACGATCGGTGCGGCGTTCAAGGACCCGACGCTGCTCGCGAACGCCCAGGCTGCGGCGCAGGACCCTGCCGTGCTCTCCGATCCCGCCAACACGGGGATCCTGGACGTGCTCTCCAAGGTGCAGTCCGGCGGCTCGGCCGGTTCCGCGCTCGACGGCGACACCTCGTTCCTCGTCGGTGCGAACCACGACCTGGCCGCGCCGTTCCTCACGGGGTTCGCGGACGCGACCGTGACCGTGTTCTGGGTGAGCTTCGCGGTGGTCGCCGTCGCGTTCGTGCTGAGCTGGTTCCTGAAGGCGCCGCCGCTGCGGGCGAAGTCCGCACTGCAGGAGCGCACCGACGCCCAGGCCGCGGAGGACGCCGAGGACGAGTTGTCGCTCGCCGCCCAGCGCGCCGCCGAGCTGGCGGGGTCGCAGCTGTCGCCCGACACCGCGAGCAACCGCGTCGTCGATCCCTCCGCCCGTCGCTGAGCCTCGTTCGCTGGTTTGCCAGCGCGGTGCGCTGACGTGAGCGAGGGGTGACCGCCGCCAGCGCACCGCGCTGAAGGGGTCATCCGGGTGCCAGCGCGGTGCGCTGACGTGAGCGCTGTCGAATCGGCGTCACCGCGGCCCCAGCACGTGAGCGCGCCCCTCCGGAGGGGCGCGCTCACGCCGCAGACCCGCGCTCGCGTGAGCGCACCGCGCTGGCGCCACACCCCCACCCAACCCAAAACCAGCATGAGAGCGCTCTCAGCAGGCGATAGCATGGGCGTGCACCCAGCCACGAGGAGCTTCGATGACGCACGCCCCCAGCCCACCACCCGTCCGGCCCTGATCCTGCCGCCGTTCATCTGGGGATCCGCCACCGCGGCCGCCCAGGTCGAGGGAGCAGCGCACGAGGACGGCAAGGAGGACTCCATCTGGGATGCCTTCGCCCGGGTGCCCGGCGCGATCGCCAACGGTGACGACCTCGAGGTCGCCGTCGACCACTACCACCGCACCGCCGGCGACGTCGCGATCATGTCCGAGCTGGGCCTCGACGCCTACCGCTTCTCCACGAGCTGGGCGCGCATCAAGCCGGGCGACCGCGACGTCAACCCCGCCGGCCTCGACTTCTACAGCCGTCTCGTCGACCAGCTCCTCGACGCCGGCATCCTCCCCTGGCTCACCCTGTACCACTGGGACCTCCCGCAGGCGCTCGAGGAGCAGGGCGGCTGGACGAACCGCGACACCGCGCTGCGATTCGTCGACTACGCCGAGGCGACCTACGAGGCGCTCGGCGACCGCGTCCGGCACTGGACGACGTTCAACGAACCATTCTGCTCCTCCTTGCTCGGCTATGCGGTCGGCGTGCACGCACCCGGCCGACGCGACGAGGCCGCAGCACTCGCCGCCATCCACCACCAGCACCTCGCGCACGGCCTGGCGACCACGCGCCTCCGCGAGCTCGGTGCCGAGCAGATCGGCATCACCCTCAACCTCACCAATGCGATCCCGGCGGACCCCACCGACCCGGCCGACATCGACGCCGCCCGCCGCGTCGACGGCATCATGAACCGCATCTTCCTCGAACCGATCGTCCTCGGCGAGTACCCGGCCGACGTCGCGCAGGACCTCGAGGGCCTCGGCCTCGACACACTCGTCCACGACGGCGACCTCGAGACCACCTCCGCCCCGATCGACTTCCTCGGCGTCAACCACTACCACGACGACCTCGTGTCGGGTCACCCCGACGACTCCGGCGCCGACGGCGGCCACTCCGGTGCGACCGAGCGCGAGGCCGGTTCGCCGTGGCTCGCCTCCCCCGACATCTCCTTCCCGAGCCGCGGACTCCCGCGCACCGCGATGGACTGGGAGGTGCACCCCGCCGGCCTCCGCACCCTGCTCGTCCGGCTCGGCCGCGAGTACCCGACGCTGCCGCCGCTGTACGTGACCGAGAACGGCGCGGCCTACGACGACGTCGTCGCGGAGGACGGCCGCATCCACGACGTCGACCGCGACGCCTTCATCCAGGACCACATCGACCAGGTGGAACTCGCGATCGCCGACGGCGCCGACGTGCGCGGCTACTTCGTCTGGTCACTGCTCGACAACTTCGAGTGGGCGTACGGCTACGACAAGCGGTTCGGCATCGTGCGGGTCGATTACGACACGCAGGAGCGCACGATCAAGGACAGCGGACTCGCGTACGCACGCCGCATCGCCGCCTCGCGTGTGGTGCCCGCCGTGGCGGAGCTTCCCTGACGCAGGAACACTCCGGCGTGTCGCGATCGAGGGCCGCGACACGCCGGTCACCTCCTGAGCGGCGGCACCGGCCACGGACGTCCAGACGCCCGGCGATACACTGCACTCGGCACGCTCACCCGCTCGGAAGGGGACGATGATGCAGTCCGGTCAAGGAGCCCCCACGCTCGAGATGGTGGCGGCACGCGCAGGGGTCTCCCGCGCGACCGTGTCGCGCGTCGTCAACGGCTCGCCGAAGGTCACGGCCGAGGTCGTCGCGGTCGTGAACGAGGCGATCGCCGCGCTCGACTACGTCCCGAACCGCGCCGCTCGGTCGCTGGCCTCCCGCCGGACCCAGGTCATCGCGCTCGTCGTCCCGGAGTCGACCGCCCGGGTGTTCTCGGACCCCTTCTTCGCGTCGGTCGTGCAGGGAGTGGCCCTCGAGCTGGCGGAGACCGACTACACACTCAACCTTCTCATCGCGAGTGAGGCGAACTCCGAGAAGACCCGCCGCTACCTGCTCGGCGGCAACGTCGACGGCGCGCTCGTCGTGTCACACCACAGCGGTGACCACTCGTACACCCGGCTCGGCCAGGAGCTCCCGATCGTGTTCGGCGGTCGCCCGATGGGTGCCGACGTCGTCGACAGCACCTACGTCGACGTCGACAACGTCGAGGGCGCGAGGACCGCGGCCCGCCACCTCATCGAGGCCGGCCGGACGCGGATCGCGACGATCGCGGGTCGCCAGGACATGCCCGGTGGTGTCGACCGACTCGCCGGGTGGCGCGCGGAGCTCGAACTCGCGGGCCTGCCGCACGATCTCGTCGAAGTGGGCGACTTCTCCCCCGCCGACGGCGCTGCGGCGATGCGTCGTCTCCTCGCCCGGGGCGTGCCCATCGACGGGCTCTTCGCCGCGAACGACCAGATGGCCGCCGGCGCCTACTCCGTCATCCGGGAGGCCGGGCTGACGATCCCGGGCGACATCGCGGTCGTGGGGTACGACGACGACCGCTACGGCGAGACGGCCGCACCGCCGCTCACGACGATCGCGCAGTCGCCCGTCGACCTCGGTGCTGAGATGGCGAGGGTGCTGGTCCGTCGCCTCGCGGGCGAGCCGGTCGAGCGCGTCACGATGATGCCGACCCGCCTCGTCCCGCGCGCCTCCGTCTGACCCTCCCCGCCAGCCCGCGAACTGTCACCAGACGACAGTCCCGGGCGCAGCGATTGTGCTGAACTGACAGTTCGCGGGCTAGGAGAGGCGGGCGCGGATGATCTCGAGCGCCTGCGGGTTCTCGTCGACGAGGACGTACCGACGACCGAGCGCCTTCGCGACCGCCCCCGTCGTGCCGCTGCCGGCGAAGAAGTCGAGCACCCAGTCGCCCTCACGGGAGGACGCCTGCACGATGCGACGCAGGATCCCTTCCGGCTTCTGCGTCGGGTAGCCGGTCTTCTCGCGACCGGTCGGCGACACGATCGTGTGCCACCAGACGTCGGTGGGAAGCTTGCCGCGCGCCGCCTTCTCCGCGGTGACGAGCCCGGGCGCCATGTAGGGCTCGCGGTCGACGGTCGCGTTGTCGAAGTGGTACCCCTTCGGGTCCTTCACGTAGACGAGGATCGTGTCGTGCTTCGTCGGCCAGCGGCTCTGCGCCTTCGCGCCGTAGTCGTAGGCCCAGATGATCTCGTTGAGGAAGCACTCCCGGCCGAAGAGCGCGTCGAGGAGCACCTTGGCGTAGTGCGCCTCGCGGTAGTCGAGGTGGAGGTAGAGGGTGCCGTCGGCGGCCAGGACGCGCCAGGCCTCGACGAGGCGCGGCTCGAGGAAGCCCCAGTAGTCGTCGAAGGCGTCGTCGAAGCGTCGGAGGTCGCCGCGGATGCGCTCGTACGCCTGCCCCTTGAAGCCGGCGAAACGGTTCACCCCCGTCTCAGCCGTCCGCACCGAGGTCGAGGAGTGACGACGCTGCACGCGGCCGGTGTTGAACGGCGGGTCGAGGTAGATGAGCGTGAACGACTCGTCGGGGAGCTGCGCCACGACGTCGAGGTTGTCGCCCTCGAGGACGAGGTCGGGGCCGTCCGGGGTCCATCGCAGCGGCACTTCATCGGCTGCTGCGGCGAGGGACATGTGCCTATTCTGGCAGTCCGCTGCCCGCACACCCGGGAAGGAACGATCGGGCCCGCGCGTTGTACCGCGTATGACCACGGAGTTCACCAACGAGACCGATGCCCAGCGCTACACCATGCACGTCGACGGCCAGCTGGTGAGCGTCGTCGACTACCGGATCTCGGGCGACTCGATCTCGTTCCCCCGCACCTTCACCACGCCGCCCTTCCGCGGCAAGGGGTATGCGGGCGAACTCGTCACCTACGCGGTCGACGACGTCGAGCAGCACAGCGAGCGTCGGATCGTCCCGATGTGCTGGTACGTGGGCGAGTGGTTCGACGCGCACCCCGAGCGTCAGGACCTCCTCACCCGCTCAGCCGGCTAGCCACCAGCGCGTCACCCACCGGCCACCTGACGGTTACGCACGGGGACTAGCGTCCCGACCATGCAGCAGCTCGTCTCGCACTACGCCCCGCCGCCCGCGCTCGACCAGGTCGACGGCTACCAGGTGGTCGACGTCGACGACGACGACCCCATCCTGCTCGACGCCGCCGGCAGCCACATCGACACGTGGCGCGAGGGCTACCCGTATGCGGAGCGCATGTCGCGTGAACAGTACGAAAGCGACAAGCGGCTGCTCCAGATCGAGCTGCTGAAGCTGCAGAACTGGATCAAGGCGAACGACCGTCGGTTGGTCGTCGTGTTCGAGGGACGCGACGCAGCCGGCAAGGGCGGCACGATCAAGCGCTTCACCGAGCACCTCAACCCGCGCGGCGCCCGCGTCGTCGCGCTCGAGAAGCCGACCACCCGCGAGTCCACGCAGTGGTACTTCCAGCGCTACGTCCAGCACCTGCCGGCCGCCGGCGAGATCGTGCTGTTCGACCGGTCCTGGTACAACCGCGCGGGCGTCGAACGCGTGATGGGGTTCTGCAACCCGGCGCAGTACGACGAGTTCATGCGCCAGGCCCCGCTGTTCGAGCAGATGCTCGTCGGTGACGGCGTGGACCTCGTGAAGTTCTGGTTCTCCGTCTCCGCCGACGAGCAGCGCACACGCTTCGCGATCCGCCAGGTCGACCCGGTGCGGCAGTGGAAGCTCTCCCCCATGGACCTCGCCTCACTCGACAAGTGGGGCGACTACACCCGCGCGAAGGAGGCGATGCTCGAGGCGACGGACACGGCCGACGCCCCGTGGACGATCGTCAAGAGCAACGACAAGAAGCGC
Source organism: Plantibacter sp. M259 (assembly GCF_006065115.1). Lineage (NCBI taxonomy): Bacteria > Bacillati > Actinomycetota > Actinomycetes > Micrococcales > Microbacteriaceae > Plantibacter > Plantibacter sp. M259. The sequence continues at coordinate 1,497,702 of NZ_CP040750.1, forward strand.
GCCAGGGTCGAGGCGATGCGGCATGTGCTGCACCGCTTCGACTACGACAACAAGGACCACGAGGTCGTGGGCACGCCCGACACCAACATCGTCGGGCCCGCGGCCTCGGTCTACGAACGCGGCGAGCGCAACGTCGGCGACTGAACCGGACGCCGGGCCGCAGCGCCCGCTATCCTCTGGATCATGCAGCCGAACCCGTCACCGTTGCGACGCCTCACCTCGTCGAGCGCGATCTACGGCACCGTCGTCTACGCCGGCCTCGTCGGCGCGTCGAGCGTGTACGAGGAGGACGACGTCGAGCAGGTGCTCATCACGAGCGCACTGACCCTCATCGTGTTCTGGCTCGCGCACGTCTACTCGGCCGCCCTCGCGCACCACGGTGACGACCGACACGAGGCGCTGGTGACGCTCGGCGCGTCGATCAGGCACGGGTTCCAGGAGTCGTCCGGGATGCTCCTGTCCGCCGTCCTTCCGACGATCCCGCTCGTGTTCGGCGTCGCCGGTGTGCTCAGCCATGAGCACGCTGTGATCCTGGCGTTGCAGGTGTCGACGCTGATGCTCTTCGTGCTCGGGTGCGCGGCGTTCGTGGTGCGAGGGTCACGCTGGTGGTGGTGTCTCCTCGGCGGCGTCGCGACGGCCCTGTTCGGGATCGTGATCATCCTGCTCGAGGCCGGCACCCACTAGCCCAGCCAGCGACGGGTCCCGAATGGCTGGTGTCGAGCGCCCGGGACCGACCGTTCGGGCCCCCTCGCGAGCTCAGCGGCGGGCGGCGAGCGCTTTCGCGGACTGCTGCGCGGCGCGACGGACCTCGCGGTCGGGGTCGCGGAGGAGCGCCTCGAGGAGCGGCTTGGCGTTGTCACCACCGACGACGGCGAGCGTCCGGGCTCCGGCTGCGCGCACGCGGGCGTGATCGTCGCTCAGCAGTGGTGCGATCGCGGCGACGTCGCCGATGCGGCGCTCGGCGCAGACGCGCGCGGCCATCTCGCGGACGCGCCAGGCCTGGTTGCCGAGTGCTCCGACGACGGGCGCGGTGGCCGAGTCGTCCCACACGTGCAGCAGGGCGCGGGTGCCCCAGAGCTCGGGCCAGTACAGCGCGGGCGCTCCGCCGAGGATGCCCTCGGCGTGGTGTCCGCCGACGACGCGGAGGAAGTCCTCACCCTCGTAGCGACCGGCGAGGAGGGACACGCAGCGTTCGACGACCCGGGTCTCGCTCTCCGCGGCCACCGCGTCGGCGAGCCGTTGCTCGAGGGACGCCTGCGTGGCGGGGGTCGACGGGTCGGGTGTCTCGTTCTGCGCTGTCATCGTCCCCCCACCCTAGCCCGCGAGCTGTCACCAACGGTGGGTGATGCAGGCCCGCACCCGCCACTGGTGACAGTTCGCGGGCTGCGGCAGGCTACGGGACGCGGGTGAGCCAGGCGTCGGTGGCGAACTTGTCGGCGACGAGCTGCTCGGCGGCGGCGCGCTCGGCGGCGGTGACGTGGCCGGGGGTCGCGCCGGTGATCTCGACGAAGGTGTCCTTCATGCGATCGATGATCTCGGCCCGCGAGAGCCCGGTCTGGCTGCGGAGCGGGTCGACGCGCTTGGCGGCGGAGGTGGTGCCCTTGTCGCTGAGCTTCTCGCGTCCGATGCGGAGCACCTGGGTCATGAGCTCGCCGTCCATGTCGTAGCTCATCGTGACGTGGTGCAGGACCGCGCCGTTCCCGAGTCGCTTCTGCGCGGCACCGCCGATCTTGCCCGACGGGCTCGTGATGTCGTTGAGCGGCTGGTACGTCGCCTCGATACCGAGCGAACGCAGGGCGACGAGCACCCAGTCGTCGAGGTAGGCGTAGGAGTCGGCGAAGGTCATGCCGTTCACGAGTTCGGCCGGCACGTAGAGCGAGTAGGTGATGATGCCACCGCGCTGCATCATCATCGCGCCACCGCCGGAGACGCGGCGGACGACCTCGAAGCCGTTCGCCTTGGCGTTGTCGAGGTCGACCTCGTTCTTGAGCGACTGGAAGCTGCCGATGACGACCGCCGACTGGTCCCACTCCCAGATGCGGAGCGTCGGACCGCGGCGGCCTTCGCCGACCTCGTTCGTCAGCACCTCGTCGAGCGCGAGGTGGAGCTGCGGTGACACCGAGCCCTCATGGATGAGCTGCCAGTCGTAGTCGCCCCAGCCCGTCGCCTTCGCGAGGGAGCGGCGAATGGCCGTCGCGACCGCCTCGGGCGTGAAGCCGAGGAGCACGGCGTCCTCCGGCAGGGCGCCGCGGATGGCGGCGGCGAGACCTGCGGCGTCCGTGGTGGCGGGGAGCCCCGTGACGGCGCGGTCGATCAGCGCCAGTGCGTCGTCGGGTTCGAGGAAGAAGTCACCCGCGAGGCGGAAGTCCGCGATGCGGTCGTCGACCACCTCGAGATCGACGACGACGAGCTTGCCACCCGGGACCTTGTACTCACCATGCATGCCCCCAGCCTATTCCTGGACGGCGTCCGGATTCCCCGGAAGGGGCGTCGAACCAGGTCAGGAGTCGAAGCCGATGCCGAAGCGGTCCATGACCTTCAGGAGCAGGCCGTCGCGGCCTTCGTTCGCGTCGGAGCGGGCGACCGCGCGGCGGACGGTCTGGATCGCGGGGTTCGCGATGGGCTCCGGCGGGATGGGGATCGGCTTGGACCGGACCATCTTCAGGCGGGTCAGCTCCGTCGACTCGCCGCTCAGGAGATCGAGCATGACCCTCGCCCCGAAGCGCGTCGCTCCGACCCCGAGTCCGGTGAACCCGGCGCTGTAGGCGACGCGTCCGCCGAGTGCCGTGCCCTGGAACGCCGAGAGCCGCGAACACATGTCGATCATGCCGCCCCAGGCGTGGGTGAACCGGACGTCGAGTTGCGGGTAGGTCGTGAAGAAATGGTCGGCGAGCGTCTCGAACGTCTCGCGGCGCTGATCGTGCTCCGGCCGGATCCTGCCACCCCGGTGGTAGACCGCGTCGAAGCCGCCGTAGAGGATGCGGTCGTCGGCGGACCGGCGGGAGTAGTGGAACTCACGACTCGAATCGGCGATGCCGAAGCGGTCCGTCCACCCGATGCTCTCCAACTGCTCGGCGGAGAGCGGCTCGGTCATGAGCACGTAGTCGTACACAGGGATCGTCAGGAGCTCCGTGCGCTTGAGGAGCGAGGGGAAGCCGTTGGTGGCGAGCGCGACCTGTCGGGCCTGCACCCCGCCCTGCTTCGTGGTGACCGCGACGCCGTCGCCCGAGCGCCGCAGCCGGGTCGCCGGGGTGTGCTCGAAGACCCGCACACCGAGCTCGATGCACGCGCGCTTCAACCCCCAGGCGAGCTTCGCCGGGTGGACGAGCGCGGTGCTCTTCCACTCGCGCTGACCAGCCAGGTACACCGGCGAGTGCACGAGCGCCTGGACGGCCTCGCGATCGAGGAAGACGCCGTCCCCCGACACCTCGCGCAGCGCGTCCACCTGGTGCGGCTCGGTCGCGACCGTGAGCACACCGGTGTGCTCGAACTCGGCGTCGATCCCGAGGCGGTCGAGCGTGGCGACGAACTCGTCGAAGTTCTCGTCCGCCAGGCGATCGAGCTCCGGCAGTTCGTCGGCGAAGTGGCGCTCGCCGTTGTCGACGCCGTGGGTGAGGCTCTCCTCGAAGAAGCCGCCGTTCCGGCCACTCGCCGCCCAGCCGACCTCCTTGCCCTCGACGAGCACGACGTCACGCGAGGGGTCGGCCTCCTTGGCGATGAGCGCTGTCCACAGTCCGGAGTAGCCGCCACCAACGACCAGCAGATCCGCCGTGATCTGGCCGACGAGTCGGGGCTCCGGCGTCGGCCGGTCGGGGCTGTCGAGCCAGTACGGGACCGTGCTCGCGCCCGCCAGCGACCGCGCGATGCGCTCCGCCGAGTTCCGTCTGCGGTGGCTGTAGGTGGGTCCGTCCGAGGTCACCGGGTCTCCTCTGCGTCGAGTGTGGGTGCCGCGACTGTACCCCGCGGCCTCTGGGCTTGTCACCGGGTGGCCCGCCATGCCGGTCCCTGAGCTTGTCGAAGGGCGACGGACCCGCCTGTGGTCAGCCCTTCGACAAGCTCAGGGACCGGGGCGGGCGCTCAGGGACCGGGGCGGGCGCTCAGGGGCCCGGGCGGCTCAGGTGCGCTTGTCGAGCCACTCCACGACGTCGCGCTCGACGTCCTCGCGGTTCAGCTCGTTGAAGATCTCGTGTCGCGCCTCGGGGTAGATGACGAGCGTCACGTCCTTCAGCTTCGACCGCTTCACGTACGCGTCGCGGAGGAGGGTCAGGCCACGGACCCCACCGAGCGAGTCATCGGATCCACCCAGGATGAGTACCGGAACCGCGCGCGGCAGGCGCTTCGGCGGGCGACCGAGGAAGGCGAACGCCTGGATCGGGTTCCACACGGGGGTGACGCCGATGTCGAAGTTGCGCTCGTCGGCGGCGAACGCGGCCCAGGCGGCCGGGTCGCGGTTGAGCCACTCGAGACCGGTCTTCCCGGTCTTCCGCCAGCGCTTGTTGAGGTCACCGGCGTTGATGACGCCGGGCATCGCGAGTGAGGTGCCCGAGAGGATGAGGAGCTCGTACAGATCGTGTTCGGCGACGACCTTCTGCGCCATGAGCGAGCCCCAGCTGTGACCGAGCAACGCGAGCCGCGACTCGGGGAAGCGGGTCCGCAGGTACCGGCCGACGGCGGCGACGGAGTCGATCGCGCCCCGGGTCGTCCGCGGGCCGAGCTTGCCGAGGCCGAGGTGCTCGAGCCCCGTGCGACCGTGGCCGCGGTGGTCGTCGGCCGCGACCGTGTACCCCGCGTCGTTGAGCCGAGCGGCGAGGCGCCCGTACCGGAGGGCGTGCTCCCCCGCACCGTGGGCGATGTGCACGACGGCCCGCGGGTTCGGCACCTCCCACAGGTAGACGTAGACCGTGACGCCGTCGTCGTCGACGATCGTCTCGGTCGCATACGGTCGCGGCTCGACGGGGCGGTTCGCGTCGTCGACGGGTGGCGGAGTCTGCTCGCTCATCCCGCCAGCGTAGGCCCTCGGCCCGGCGGCGTCGCGAGTCCGTTTGCAGTTCCCGGAGGGCAGGCGTACGGTGAACGAGGCCCGAACGGCGGGCCGGCAGGTTTCGACGGAAGCGAGGTGAGCGGCCATGGCTGGTGACAGTATCCGCGCCATCGCGTCGACGAACCGCCTCGCCTCCCTCACCCGGTAGGCGCTGCCGCCGCCGGTGCCGAGGCGCCATCACTCACACCTCCCCGGGTGCGATCCACCGCGATCGCCTGCACCCGCGCGGCCGCCGCACGTTCCCGTCGATCGATGGACGGAGACCTCATGGCACTCATCGACAACGGCATCTACGTGACCGGACGGCGCTCGGCGAGCCCGCGATCGCTCGACGCGACGTACGAGCTCCTCAACGAACAGCGCGGCATGGCCTGGATCGGTTTGTACCGCCCGGAACCGTCGGAGATCCGCTCCGTCGCTCAGGAGTTCGACCTGCATCCGCTCGCCGTCGAGGACGCCCTGAAGGGACATCAGCGGGCGAAGCTCGAGCGCTACGGCGACACGCTGTTCGTCGTCCTGCGTCCCGCCCGCTACCTGGACGAGGAGGAGCGGGTCGAGTTCGGCGAGGTGCACCTGTTCGTCGGACCCGGGTTCGTCGTCACGGTCCGTCACGCCGAGAAGCCCGACCTCGGCCAGGTCAGGCGACGACTCGAAGCCCGGCCCGACATCCTCGCACTCGGTCCCGACGCCGTCCTGCACGCGGTGCTCGACCAGGTCGTCGACGGCTACGGTCCCGTCGTCGCGGGGCTCGAGAACGACATCGACGAGATCGAAGACGAGCTCTTCGGCGACGCCGCGGACGTCTCGCGTCGCATCTACGAGCTGCTGCGCCAGGTCATCGCGTTCCAGCGCGCGACCACGCCCCTGCGGGCCATGCTCCACGGCCTGCTGCAAGGCGCCGACAAGTACGGTCTCGACGAGGAGCTGCGCAACGGCTTCCGCGACGTGCTCGATCACACCCTCCGGATCGCGGAGCGCGTCGACTCCTTCCGTCACCTGCTCCGGAACGCGCTGACGGTGCACGCGACGCTCATGACGCAGCAGCAGAACGAGGAGATGCGACGCCTCTCGGAGGCGAGCCTCGCGCAGAACGAGGAGTCGCGTCGGATGAGCGAGACGGCGCTGGCGCAGAACGAGGAGATCAAGCGGATCTCCTCCTGGGCGGCGATCCTTTTCGCCCCGACACTCATCGGCACCGTCTACGGCATGAACTTCGACGACATGCCGGAGCTGCACTGGCAGTTCGGCTACCCGGTCGCGATCGGAGCGATGCTCGTCCTCTCCGGCACCCTCTACGCCATCTTCCGAGCCCGCCGCTGGCTCTGACCCCACCCCAGCCCGCGAACTGTCACCAACCGCTAGTCCTGCACCCCGTGCACTGTCGGTTGGTGACAGTTCGCGGGTTTACTTAGGGTAGCTAATTTGCTAGGCTAATGAATCGTGGCAAGCGGAGCAGCGACGAAGACCAGGGCACTGACGATCGCCGAGCAGGCGTCCGAACTCCGCATGGGCACCTTCCGGCTCGCGAGACGACTGCGCGGGGAGAAGTCGGTCGACGACCTCAGCGATCCGCAGTTCTCCGTCCTCGGAGGGCTCTACAAAGAGGGCTCCGCAACCCTGCGGGCACTGGCCGAACGCGACCGCGTGTCCGCGCCATCCATGAATCGCACCGTCAACTGCCTCGAAGAGGCCGGGTACGTCACCCGGGAAACCGACGCGGCCGACCGCCGGAAGGTCACCATCGCCCTCACCGAAGCGGGCCACACCACCGTCACCGAGACCGTCCGGAAACGCGACGCGTGGATCACCCAGCAGCTGCGCGCGCTCACCCCGGACGAACGCGACACCCTCGCCCGCGCAGCCGAGATCATGAGGAGACTCGCCACCCAGTGAGTGCAATGTTCCGTTCCCTGTCCAGCGTCAACTACCGCATCTGGTTCATCGGCGCGCTCGTGTCGAACGTCGGCGCCTGGATGCAGGCCACCACCCAGAACTGGGTCGTGCTGACCGACCTCACCGACAACGACGCCGTGGCCGTCGGCGCCACCATGGCCCTGCAGTTCGGGCCGCAGCTCGTCCTCGTGCCGATCACCGGTCTCATCGCCGACCGCTTCGACAAGCGGAAGATCCTCATCCTCACCCAGTCGAGCCTCATGCTCCTGGCGTTCGCCCTCGGCGCCCTGCTCATCTTCGGTCACGCCGAGCTGTGGCACATGTACCTCTTCGCGCTGGCCCTCGGCATCATCAACGCCGTCGACGGCCCGGCCCGCCAGACCTTCGTCTCCGAGCTCGTCGACGAGCACAACATGTCGAATGCCGTCGCGCTCAACTCGGCGTCCTTCAACGCGGCGCGCATGGTCGGCCCCGCCATCGCCGGTCTCCTCATCGTCGCGATCGGCTCCGGGTGGGTGTTCGTCGTGAACGCCTTCACCTTCCTCGGCGTCATCGGCGCCCTGCTGGCCCTGCGCACCGGCAAGCTCCGTCGCGCGCCGCGCCCACCGCGGGCTCGAGGACAGTTCGTCGAGGGCTTCCGCTACGTCCGCGGGCGGCCTGACCTCATGGTCGTCTTCGTGATCGTGTTCATCATGGGCGCGTTCGGCATGAACTTCCCGATCTTCGCCTCGACCATGGCCGTCGAGTTCGGCAAGGGCGCGGGCGAGTACGGCATCCTCTCCTCGGTGCTCGCGATCGGTTCCCTGACCGGCGCACTCCTCGCGGCGCGGCGGGCGCAGGCCCAGATGCGGATGATCGTCGGCGCGGCCGGGCTCTTCGGGGTCGCTGCGCTCACGGCCGCGTTCATGCCGAGCTACTGGTCGTTCGCCGCCGTGCTGATCCTCGTCGGCTTCTCGACGGTGACGCTCCTGACCACCGCGAACGGACTCGTGCAGACGAGCACCGAGGCGGCCGTCCGTGGCCGGGTGATGGCGCTGTACATGGCGATCCTCATGGGTGGCACCCCGATCGGCGCGCCCATCGTCGGGTGGGTGGCGAACACCTTCGGGCCGCGCTGGGCGCTCGGCCTGGGCGCACTCGCCGGGTTCGCCGCTTGCGCCACCGGCCTGGCCTACGGGGTGTTCCGTCATCACCTCCGCCTGCGCGTCGCGCCCGACTCCCGCTGGCGCCTGCAGTTCACCCACGACGGGGTCGTGTCCCCGGTCACGCCGGAGGACTTCTCGGAGCAGATCGCGCTCACCTCGCCGATCCCATTGCCGAAGCCGAAGTCGCGCGCGAAGGCGCCCGAGCCGCGTCCGGAGTCGCGTCCCGAGTCATCGCCGGTCGACGAGTCGACGACCCTCACCGGCTCCCGCCGCTAGACGGTCCTCCGCTCCGACCCGCTCGGCGTTCACAACTCCTGCATCCTGCGATCGCCGGGGCTCCCGGGCGGTCGGGGCGGCGGGCGACGCGGCCGGTCGTCACCGGCAGCAGGAGTTACGAACGAGCCGCCACCGGACGGAGGCTCGGGACCCAGCACCGCAGGTCCTCGCGGTAGCGGCGGTACGGCTCGCCGAAGCGCGCCTCGAGGTCGGCCTCTTCGACCGGCCGGACCAGGACGTTCCAGACGACGGCGCCGAAGACCGCGTAAACGACCACGATCCAGGACGACAGCAGGAGTCCGACGCCGACGCCCTGCACGATGCTGCCGACAGCCATCGGATTGCGGACGAAGCGATACGGCCCGGCGATGACGAGTCGGTTCGGCATCGCGGCGGGCAGCGGCGTCCCACCCCCGGTCGTCGCCATCGCGGCCGCCGACCAGAGTCCGACGACGCTCCCGAGCACCAGGACGACGATGCCGGCGGCGACGGCGATCTGCTCCGCGCCCGGCGGCAGGGCGATCGCGACCCGCCACCGCAACTCGAAGAACCGCAGGACGGCGGGGATCACCGCGAGGAAGACGCCCCAGAACGCGACGATCTCGACGGCGGTCCTCACGAGTTGCGACCCGGTCGACGCCGTCGCGTCCGCCGAGCGGAAGGCGAACGGCCCGACGGCGATCCACGCTCTCGGGATCCCGCCGGTGAGGACGAGTGCGAGTGCCGTGACCGAGCCGACTGCGGCGCCGACCATCAGCAGGGCGCCGATCCCCGCCTCTTGGGTCACGGCCGCGAAGATCCCCAGCGACACGGTGACCAGCAGCGTCCATGCGGTCGCGAGGATCGCCGCCCATCGGATGGCGCATGCGGCGAGCGCCGAGGCGACCACGAAGAGTGGGACGTCGAGCGCGGCCATGACGACGGGGTCGAGGCTGCCGAGCGTCGCCATCCGGACGGGCGGGACGAGGAACACCGACACCCACCACGCTGCACCGGCGAGGGCCTGCACGGCGAAGTACCAGCGCCCCCAGCGCTCGGCGCTCATGTGTTCGTCGGCGTCGCTGTCGGTGTCGGCGTCGTCATGGGCGTCGGCGGGCGATGAGCCACGCGACGAAGCGCCACCCCAGGAGGAGTGCGGCGAGGACGAGGACGGTCACGATGACGAAGCTGAGCTGGACGCCCTGGCCGGAGACCGCGCGCAGCACCATCCCGACGACGACGGTCGACACCCAGACGACGACGCCGGCCCAGCGGACGGAGCGGGTCTCGCGCTGACCCAGGACGAGTGCGAGGACGTGTCCGACGAGGAGTCCGACGGCGAACGGCCACAGCGTCACGAGGAGTCCGAGGATGCCTTCGCCGTGACTGGCGCGGCCGATGAGGACGAACACGATGACGGCGAGGAGGTCGATGCCGACGGTCGCGGCGAATCCGGCGGGGGTCCTGCTGGGGCGGTCCATCCCCTCACCCTATTGGCGTCGTCGCCGCCCACCCTGGAGGGTGGCCGCATGGCGCGCTGCGGGGTCTGTCGCTCGGTGCCGTCGCTGGCTACGATGGCGCTGACACCCGATCGACGAAGGAGCCGTCATGTCGTTCCAGGCCTATCTCGATGCCGCCGAGGCGAAGACCGGTAAGACCCCGCGCGCGCTCGTCGATGAGGCGCACGCCCGCGGCTTCGACGCGTCGACGAAGGCCGGCGAGATCCTCGAGTGGCTGAAGGCGGACTACGAGCTCGGCCGGGGTCACGGGATGGCGCTCGTGCACGTCATCAAGAACGGTCCGTCGATCAGCGAGAAGCACGTCGGCACCGACGGAGTGCACCGAGACGAGTCGACCGAGCTCTGGCTCGACGGAGCGGCGACGAAGCCCACCGCCGGCTGACTCCCTGGTTGCTGCCAGCGCGGTGCGCTCGCGTGAGCGCGGGTCTGTGGCGTGAGCGCGCCCCTCTGGAGACCCGCGGTCACCCGCCAGACCCGCGCTGAAGCCTGAACACCGCCGCTCGCGTCAGCGCACCGCGCTGGGCCCGGGACACCGGCCTTCGCGTCAGCGCACCGCGCTGGCGGACGGACATCGCTCAGTACCAGAAGATCGGGATCCAGTCGCGGTGGTGCGCGTGGACGATCGCGAGGAAGACGATCGCGTCGAAGAGCAGGTGCACCGCGAGGATGTACCCGAGCGACCGCGTCTTCGAGAACAGGTACCCCTGGAGGAGTGCGAAGGGGAAGGTCAACAGCGGACCCCACGAGCGGTAACCCAGTTCCCACAGGAACGAGACGAAGATGACGGCCTGCAGCAGGTTGGCCTGCCAGACCGGGAAGTGCCGACGCAGCAGGGCGAAGCAGGTGCAGATGAAGAACAGTTCGTCCCACGTGCCGACCGCGTTGACGCCGACGAAGAAGCGACCGAGTTCCCCGGCGTCGCTGATCACCGGCCAGTTCTCGTATGCGCCCGAGCGGATGAAGTAGAACGGGAGGATCGCCCAGCCGAGCAGCGGGACGGCGAAGAGATAGGCGATCTCGCCCTTCGTCTTCTTCTCCCGGCTGCGCCAGGGGAAGGTGATCGCCTTCCTCCGGTAGGCGAATCGGTCGATGAGGAACGGGACGCCGACCGCCAGCAGGAGGACGGTGCCGATGCGGAAGAAGCTCGGCCAGGAGACGTCCGCTTCCACGGACGTCGTCGAGACGATCCCGATGCCGATCGCGATGAGGAACAGGTCCTTCGCGAGTTCACGGTCGATGAGGATCGCGGTCGCGAGCGCGGCGACGAGGAGCGGGTAGCCGGCGAGCGGCTGCATGAGTCCGAAGAGGCAGAACGCGGACGCGGCGAGCAACACCGCGGGGATCAGCTTCATCGGGCGGCGGGCCGGGACGATCATCTCGGTCTGCATGCCGATGATCCTACGGGTGCCGGCGCGGGGCGCCGACGTGAGCGCGGGCTTGTAGGCGTCGGCGCAGTGCGCTGACGCGAGAGCACCCGAATGGGCGCGACCGCGTGGCCTGCGCGTGAGCGCGACCCTCCGGAGACCCGCGCTCACGCGCATGACCCGCGCTCACGTCAGCGCACCGCGCTGGCGCAGCCACCGAGGAGGGTCTCCCGCGGTGGAGTCGGGTCAGGCCTCTCGGGTGATCTCGACCTTCACGAAGAGCTTCGAACGGTAGGGGCCTGCGTAGACACCACGGAGCGGGGAGACGTCGCCGTAGTCACGACCCCGCCCGATGAGGACGTGACGCTCACCCACGTCGACCATGTTGGTGGGGTCGAACCCACGCCAGTCACCGCAGAACCACTCGACCCACGCGTGCGACTCCCCCGTCACCGTCTCGCCGATCGCCGCGTGCGGCTTCGGGTGCAGGTACCCCGACACGTAGCGGGCCGGGATCCCGACCGACCGCAGCGCCCCGAGGACGATGTGCGTGATGTCCTGACAGACGCCCTTGCGGTTCGCCCACGCCTCGGCGGCGGTCGAGTACACACTCGTGACGCCCTGCACGTAGTCCATCTGCTCGCCGATCTCGCGGCTGATCGCCATCGCGGCCTCGCAGGGGCTCTCGTAGCGGTCGGCGATGGTCCGGGCGAGCTCGACGAGGTCGTCCGGCGGCGTCGTGCGTCGGGTCTGTTCCAGGTGCTCCACCCGGGTCACGGCTGCCTGGGTCGCGATGTCGAGCTGCTCCCAGCCGGTCGGGTGCGGCTCGTGCTTGCGCGGCCGGACCTCGACGAGACTCGTCGCCGTGAGCGAGAGCTCCTCGTGCGGCGTCAGCACCTCGAACGCCGAGACCTTCATGCCCCAGTAGTCGGTGTACGTCGACTGCGACGCCCCCGGCTGGATGTCGATGTGCGAGTACAGGACGTACTGGTCCTCGGTGGTCACCGGCAGCATGCGCGCCTCGTTGTACGACGCGTTGACCTTGCCGCCGTAGGAGAAGCCCGTGCTGTGCTTGATGTGGAGCCGGGTCATGAGTTCTCTCCGATCCACGCGGGCACCGCATGAGTGGGGAAGTAGCGTTCGCGGATCGCCTCCGACACCTGGCTGGTGACGTTCTGCACGGCGTCCATCCGACCGGGGAGGTCGACGAGCGTGTCCTGGATGGGCCGGTACTCGAGGTCGCTGCGGATCTGCCCGAGCAGGCGCTGGGCGGAATCCACCGTTCCGACACGGCCTCGGCGCGGTTCGAGGTCACGCATGCACTCCTCGGCCCGGCTGATCGAGAACATGACCGACCGGGGGAACAGCTGGTCGAGCAGCAGGAACTCGGCCGCGTTCTTCGCGCTCGGCATGCCGCGGTACGTGCGCAGGTAGGCCTCGTAGGCGCCGCAGGAGCGGAGGATCGTCGTCCAAGACGGGCCGCTGGCCTCGGTGAGCGACCGCGTCGCCAGGAGTCGGGCGGTCATGTCGGCGCGTTCGAGGCTGCGACCGAGGGTGAAGAAGCGCCAGGCGTCGTCACGACTCGTGGCGGAGTCGACGATGCCGACGGCGAGGGCCGAACGCTCGCGCACCCACCCGAAGAACTCGTGCACCTTGTCGCTCGCGACGCGTCGCGGCATCCGGGCACGGGTCGTGTTGAGGCACTCCCAGAGCTCGGTCGACACGATCTCGCGGGCACGTCGGGCGTTCTCGCGGGCGGCGCCGAGCGAGTAGGCGATCGACGCCGGGTGCGTGCGGTCGACGGCGAGCTGCGCGAGGACGTCCTGGCGGGTGAGCTCCTGGTCGGCGGGCGCGTCGCTGCCCATGACGGACAGCAGCGACCGGCAGGCGGTGTCCTCGTCGATCCACGGGTCCTCGAGCAGCAACTGCAGGTGGACGTCGAGGATGCGCGCGGTACCGTCACTTCGTTCGATGTAGCGGCCGATCCAGAAGAGGCTCTCGGCGATGCGGCTCAGCATGATGCGTCCTCCTGCGTCGACCCGTCGGCAGCGGGCTTGGCGAGCGTCTGCTGCTGTTGCTCCTGCTGGTCCTGGTTGCCGGCCGGACGGTCCTGGGGCGAGTGCTCCGGGGTCGTGCCGTGGTCGTAGATGATCGGGATCGACGTCGTCTCGGTCGTGGCCTGCTCGGCGACGAGACCCTGGATGTCGTGCGAGGACGCCTCCGGCGCCGCGTTGGGATCGAACGGACGTCCGACGACCCAGGTGTCCTTCGAGCCGCCGCCCTGGCTGGAGTTCACGACCAGCTGACCCTCCGGCAGGGCGACGCGCGTCAGGCCGCCGGGCAGCACCCAGACGTCGTTGCCGTCGTTGACCGCGAACGGTCGCAGGTCGGCGTGGCGGGGACGCATGCCGTCCTCGACGAGCGTCGGGATGGTGGAGAGCATGACGACCGGCTGCGCGATCCAGCCGCGCGGGTCCTCCTGCAGCTTCGTCTTGAGGGTCGCGAGCTCCTCCTTCGACGCGTCCGGACCCACGACGAGCCCCTTGCCGCCGGAGCCGTCGACGGGCTTGATGACGAGCTCGTCGAGGCGGTCGAGCACCTCTTCGAGGGCGAGCGGGTCCTCGAGCCGCCAGGTGTCGACGTTCGGGAGGATCGCGTCCTCGGCGAGGTAGTACTTGATGAGGTCGGGCAGGTACGTGTAGACGAGCTTGTCGTCGGCGACACCGTTCCCGACCGCGTTCGCGATGGTCACGTTGCCGAGGCGCGCGGCGAGCATGAGCCCGGGCGAACCGAGCATGGAGTCGGCACGGAACGACAGCGGGTCGAGGAACTCGTCGTCGACACGGCGGTAGATGACGTCGACGCGGGTGGGCCCGGCGGTCGTGCGCATGAAGACCTTGCCGCCGGAGCAGAAGAGGTCGCGGCCCTCGACGAGCTCGACGCCCATGAGCCGCGCGAGCAGCGTGTGCTCGAAGTACGCGGAGTTGTACACGCCGGGGGTGAGGACGACGACGTTCGGGTCCTCGACGCCGGGCGGGGCCGACGCACGCAGCGCCTGCAGGAGCTTGTTGGGGTAGTCGCCGACCGGACGGACGCGCATCGAGACGAACAGCTCGGGGAGCGTCTGCGCCATCACGCGACGGTTGGAGATGACGTAGCTGACGCCGGATGGGACGCGCACGTTGTCCTCGAGCACGCGCATCTGCCCGTGCTCGTCGCGGATGAGGTCGATACCGGAGACCTGGATGCGGACGCCGTTCGCGGCCTGGATCCCGTAGGCCTGCCGGTGGAAGTGCGACGACGAGGAGATGAGCTTCGCGGGGATGACGCCGTCGCGCACGGCGAGCTGCGGGCCGTAGACGTCGGCGAGGAACGCCTCGAGCGCCTTGACGCGCTGCTTGATGCCGGCCTCGACCTGCGTCCACTCCTGCTGCTCGATCACCCGCGGGACCGCGTCGAGCGGGAACGGACGCTCCTCACCCGCGAAGTCGAAGGTCACGCCCTGCGCGAGGTAGGAGCTGGCGAGGGCGTCGGTGCGGCCTCGGAGCTCCTCCTGGGTCATCCGTGCGAGGGAGCTGTAGATCTCCTGATACGCCCGTCTGGCGGTCGCACCACCCGCGTGTTCCGCCGCCTCGCCGAACATCTCGTCGAAGGCGGGGACGCCGCCCGGAGTCTTGCGCGGGGCGAGCGTGCCGCCATAGCCGTTGAACAGGTCACCCATGGGCCGACTCTACCGGGACACATGTTGCCGGGGTGTTTCGGAGCGCGGGGAGGTGCCCTCGCCGGTACCGCCCCTACGCGACCGAGGCGGCGGTGAGGGCGGCCAGCTCGTCGGCGGAGAGCTCGAGTGTCGCGGAGGCGAGCAGGTCGGGCAGCTGCTCGACCGTGCGGGCACTCGCGATGGGCGCGGCGACGGTCGGCTGCGAGCGGAGCCACGCGAGCGACACCGTCGCGACGGAGACGCCGTGGGCCGCGGCGACCTCGTCGAGGACGGGCAGGAGCGCGGCGTGGTCGTCGAGGTAGGCCTGCGCACCCTCGGCGCGGACGCTGTCGACGCTCGACCCCTCGCGGTACTTGCCCGTCAGGAAGCCCTTGGCGAGCGAGAAGTACGGCAGCACCGCGAGCTGCTCGCTCTCGGCGATCGAGCGCAGCTCACCCTCGAACTCACGCTCGACGAGGTTGTAGTGCGGCTGGAGGGCGATCGGGCGGTGGAGCCCCTTGGCCTCGACGATCTCGAACCACTCGGCGATGCGCGCGGCGGAGTAGTTGGAAATACCCAGGTAGCGGACCTTGCCGGCGTCGACGAGCGACGACAGTGCCGTCACCGTCTCCTCGAGCGGCACCGACTCGTCGTCGAAGTGCGCGTAGTAGAGGTCGATGTGGTCGGTGCGGAGGCGCTCGAGCGAGGCGTCGGCGGCCTTCAGGATGTTGTCGGCCGAGAGGCCCTTGAAGTCGGGGTGCTGACTGACCTTCGTCGCGATGACGAGCTCGTCGCGGTTGCCCCGGAGTTCCTGCCACTCCCCGATGAGTCGCTCGGAGTCACCGCCGGTGTTGCCGGGCACCCACGCCGAGTAGCCGTCGGCGGTGTCGATGAAGTTGCCGCCGCCCGCGACGAAGGCGTCGAGGATGTCGAACGAGGTCTGCCGGTCGGCGGTCCAGCCGAACACGTTGCCGCCGAGGTTCAGCGGGAAGACGGACAGGTCGGACGTTCCGAGGGTGGTGCGGGCGTGAGTCATCTGATGGTCCTCCAGGGTTCGGTGCATCGCTGGTACTTCTCCTCACGCTAAGCCCGCGGACGGCTCGACTATTCCGTCGTGTCGCCCGATGACGAGCGTGCCACCGAGGCCGGACTGGCTCTCCGCGGCCCGTCGTCGGCCGTCCTACAGTGGGCCGATGGGCTACCGCATCGACGACTCGAAGGACCGCATCGACCGGGACGCCGTGTGGGCCCTGCTCCGCGAGGTCTACTGGGCCAAGTGGCGCAGCCGTGCCGACGTCGAGACGCAGATCGACGACGCCTGGCGCGTGATCGGCGTGTACGAGGAGGAGACCGGCGCGCAGGTCGGCTTCGCTCGCGCGGTGTCCGACGGACTCGGCTTCGGCTACCTCGCCGACGTCATCGTCCACGAAGCACACCGGGGCCACGGGCTCGGTAAGCGGATCGTGCAGGCCATGATCGACGACGGCCCCGGCGCGCACTTCCGATGGACACTCTTCACGAGCGACGCGCACGGCCTCTACGAGCAGTTCGGGTTCACCGATCCCGGCCCGACGGCGCTCGTCCGTCCAGCTGCGCAGCTGCCCGTCCACCCGAGCCAGGCGCCGACCGCCTGAGGTGCGGCGACGCGTCGCCCGACGGCGACTCGAGCGACGAATCGGTGCACCTCACCGCAGGCCTCCAGCCGCGACGGGCTAGCGTTGACGTATGTGGATCTCCGACGACGGCCGGTACAACATCGTCGACGTGCCCGCGGAGGCGTATCCGGGGCGCGCCTATCTGCTCGAACTCGTCGCCGGTCTCGAACCCGACGAACTCCACACGCTCGTGACCCGCATGCAGGAGTTCGACGACGCGATGATCGACCGACTCGAGGTCCTCGTCGACGACGACGCCCCCGAGGTCGCACCGGATCCGGAGCGTGAAGCGCCGTACGTCGACGAGATGATCCCGCGACGCGTCCTCGACTCGATCGACTGGGACGCGATCCTCACGCCACCGTTCCGGATCGAGGCGATCGACGTCGCCGGTGACCGCTGGCGCATGGACGCGTGGGCCTTCCTGGAGTCGATCGTCGAGCCGCCCGTCACCCGACCGAGCGCGCGCAACCTCGGCTCCTCCCCCATCGATCCGGCGTAGACCGGCACCTGCCGAATAGGCTGGGCGTCATGACCGACGACGACGTCACCATGACGAACGAACCCTCGCCGCTGCTCGCCGAAGGAGCCGGACTCGAGCACCTGTACACGGGCGCGATCTGGAGCGAGGGGCCCGCGTGGATCGCGGAGACCGGCCGGGTGCGCTGGAGCGACATCCCGAACGACCGCATCCTCGAGTTCGACACCGCGACCGGTGAGACGGCCGTGTTCCGCGATGGCGCCGAGTACACGAACGGCCGCACGATCGATCGCGAGGGCCGGGTCGTGCAGTGCAGTCACGGGCGCCGCGCGGTCGAGATCGAGGGGCCCGACGGCCCGGTCACGCTCGTCGACCGCTGGGCCGGCGGCCGCTTCAACTCCCCGAACGACGTCGTCGTGCATTCCGACGGCTCGATCTGGTTCACCGACCCGCCGTACGGCATCGACGCCAGCGGACGTGAGGGGCACCCGGGTGAGCAGGAGTACGACGGCTGCTACGTCTTCCGGTTCGAGCCGGACACCGGAGCGATCGAGCCGGTGATCACCGCCCTCGTCCATCCGAACGGGCTCGCGTTCTCCCCTGACGAGTCGATCCTGTACGTGTCGGACACCGGTGACGGCGCACTCCGCATCGCGGCGTACGACGTCGCCGAGGACGGCGTCTCGGTCGTCTTCGGCGACACCCCGGGTCGCACCTTCGCGAGCACCGCGGTACCCGCGTCCGACGGCTTCCGGATCGACGTCGACGGCAACGTGTGGTCGTCGGCGGGCGACGGCGTCGAGGTGTTCGACCCGTCCGGCGCGACCATCCTGCGCATCCCGGTCCCGGAGCGCACCGCGAACGTCTGCTTCGGCGACCCCGACGGCCGCACCCTCTACATCACGGCGTCGAGTTCCCTGTACCGAATCCGAACCGCCACCCACCAGAGCCCGCGAACTGTCACTCCAGCACAGTGACGGGGCGCTGGACTAGCGGTTGGTGACAGTTCGCGAGCTGGCGCGGGGGACGAGTTCGGGGGCGAAGACGATGTGGCGGGATGACGGGGGCGGGACGGGGGCACCGTCGGCGACGGCGAACTCCTGGAGGAGCAGCTCGACGGCCGCGACACCGAAACCCTCGTGCGGCGCCCGCACCGAGGTGAGCGGGATGATCGACGACTCCGCGAACTCGATGTCGTCGTAGCCGACGATCGCGATGTCCTCGGGCACCCGGACCCCGTGCTCGACCACGAGCGTCTGCATGATGCCGAGCGCCAGCAGGTCGTTGACCGCGAAGACGGCGTCGGGACGGGCGTCGACCGGTCGTGCGGCGATCGCGCGTCCGAGCTCGCGCCCCTCGGCGATCGTGCGCTCCGTGCCCGCGATGACCTCGAGCGTGGCTCCCGGAACCGCTGCGACGGCCGCACTCGCCCCCTCGAAGCGGTCGGCGACCTGGCGGATGCCGAGCGGACCACCGACGAACGCGAGCCGACGACGCCCGGTCTGCAGCAGGTGCTCCGCGGCGAGGAATCCACCACGGACGTCGTCGACCGACACCGACGGCTGGTCCGGTGACGACGCGAGCTGCCCGACGAGGACCGACGGGATGCCCCGCTGCCGGATGCTCGTCAACCGCTCCTCGACGGACTCGTGGGAGGCGACGAGCATGCCCTGCACACGCTGCGCCTCGAACATGCCGAGATAGGCGTCCTCGCGCTCACGACTCCGGTTCGAGTTGGCGATGAACACCGAGAGACCGTCTTCGGCCGCGCGCTGCTCCACCCCCTCGGCGATGGTCGCGAAGAACGGGTTACTGACGTCCGGCGCGATGTACGCGATGGTGCCACTCCGACCGAGACGGAGCTGCCAGGCAGCGTTGTTCCGCACGAACCCCAGCTGGTCGATCGCCCGCTGGATGCGTTCCTGCTTCTCCGGCGAGACGCGATCGGGGTGGTTGATGTAGTGCGACACCGTCCCCATGGAGACGTCGGCGAGCGTCGCGACCTCGCGGATTCCGACTCGTCCCATGCTCCACCCCTCCTGTCGTCCTGCGGCGCTGCGGGCGCTCGCCCGCGGCCCGGCTCAGTCTAGATCGCCCGGTCCCGGACGGTCCTGAGGGCTGCCGGGCTGCTGGTCGCGCGGCTCCGGGCCGGTCCAGTCCGGCCCGAGCGGCTCGGGGATCTCCACGCCGACCTCGATGAGGGCGTCGGTGACGACACGGATCGCGTTGAGGGCGCGAGGGAACCCCGCGTACTGCACGGTGTGGATGACCGTCTCGAGGATCTCCGTCGCGGTGCAGCCGACGTTGATCGCACCGCGGGTGTGGCCGCGCAGCTGTGGTTCCAGCCCACCGAGCGCGACGAGAGCCGCGAGGGTGATGAGCTCCCGCTGCGCCAGCGAGAGCCCCGGCCGGGAGTAGATGTCGCCGAAGTTGAACTCGATGCCGAAGCGCGCGAGGTCCTGCGCGAGCCCGGTCTGCATGGCGACGAGCCCCTCCGACTTCCCCTCGCCGTACACCTCGTCGAACTTCGCCTTGCCGCGCTCGAGTCTCGTCATGTCCTCTGGTCCTGTCGTCATCGTCCGTCGCCTCAGATCGAGTGTCCGCCGTCGAGCGGCAGGATGAGGCCGGTGAGGTTCACGGCGGCGGGTGAGGCGAGGAAGACGACCGTCTCCGCGAGGTGCTCCGGCTCGCCGAGCAGCCGGGTGGGGATCTGCGCGAGGAGCGCCTCGCGACGCTCCGGGGTGTCGTTGTCGCGGCCAGGGGTCGCCTGGGCCCCGGGGGCGAGCGCGTTGACGGTGACCCCTGCTCGGCGACCTCGATCGCGAGCGCCTTCGTGAGTCCGACGACGCCGGCCTTGGCCGCGGCGTAGGCCGTCGCCCCGCGCACGAGGCGTCCGCCACTGACGGCGGCGATGGACGCGATGCTGATGATGCGACCGGAGCGCTGTTCAAGCATCGAGGGCAGGACCGCGCGCGTGACGTTGAACACCGAGTTGAGGTTGCGGTCCATCTGGGTCATCCAGGTCTCGTACGTCATCTCGTGGAAGAAGCTGACCGCGCCGCCGCCCGCACCGTTCAGCAGGATGTCGACCCCGCCCCACTCGTCGACGATGCCGCCGACGGCAGCCTGGACGGCGTCGAAGTCGGTCAAGTCGGCCGTCGCCGCTGCGGCCCGCACCCCGTGCGCACGGACGAGTTCCGCCGTCTCCTCGAGCCCCGCGGCGTTGAGGTCGAGGCCGGCGACGTCGGCACCCTCCGCGGCGAGCTTCTGGGCGATCACCCGGCCGAGCGCTCCTGCTGCTCCGGTGATGACGGCTCGTTTGCCCTGCAACCTCATGTGCGGTTCCGTTCCTCGTCCGGCGGGTTCACTCGCCGTGCATCGTCGTTGACTGTGGTCGTCCCGACATGATCGAGATCACGGGACGACGATCACCCATTCTCGTCGCCGTCTTGAAACGTGTCAATATGCATTCTGTCCAGCCTCAGTCACGCTCGAAGCGCCTCGCCGAGCGGAACTGATCCGATGCTTGACATGCGACCCGGGCGCGGTTAGCCTCGGCCATTGAAACGCTTCAACTTTGCTCGCGACCATCACCGCTCGCGTCTTGACATCACTGCCACATCTTCAAGGAGGAAATGTGTCCACAGCGCACCGGGCCCCGAAACGTCGGTCGGCCACCGCCATCGCCGCTCTCGGCGTCACCGCTCTCGCCCTGACCGCCTGCGCAGGGAACGGCGGCGCATCGAGCGCCACGTCGTTCGACTACCTCGCGGCCGTCGAGAACTCGATCGTCCGCGACGAACTCACCGCTCTCGGCGACGGCGCGTGCGCCGCGAACGAGAAGGCACTGCCGCTCAAGGTCGAGACCCTGCCCCAGGCCGACGTGCTCCAGCGAGTCACGCTGCTCGCCAGCCAGAACGCCCTGCCCACCACCTTCACCGCACCGACCGCACCGCTGCGGCCCGGCGGCACCCTCGGCGACGACGACACCGTCCTCGACCTCGAGGACACCCTCACCGAGCTGGGCGTCATGGACGACATCCTCCCCTCGGCCGTCGCCACCGTGAAGAACATCTACGGCGACCGCTTCGTCTCGATGCCCTACCAGTACAACGTCGAGGGCTTCTTCTATAACAAGACGATGTTCACGGACCTCGGCATCGCGGTCCCGCAGACGTGGGACGAACTGCTCGACGCAGCCGACACCGTCCAGGCCTCCGGCAAGTCCGCCTTCACGGTCTCCGGTGCCCAGGGCTGGACGATCACCCGCTACATCAGCACCTACCTGTTCCGACTGCTCGGCCCGGACGCGATGAACGACATCGCCTCGGGCGACGCCAAGCTGACCGACCCCGAGTACGTCGAGGCGATCACCGCCGTCGCCGACCTCGGCAAGTACTTCGGTGCCGGCATCACGACGATGGACATGCAGACCGCGACGAGCGAGTTCTTCACCGGCAACGCGGCCATGATGTACAACGGCACCTGGATGCTCGCCGACGTCTACAACACCGAACTCAACCAGATCGGTGAGGACGCCGTGGGCTTCATGCCGTTCCCGACCGTCGAGGGCGGCAAGGGTTCGATCGACCAGTACCCGGCCAACACCGGTGCAGCGACCTCGTTCTCCACGAAGGGCTACGACGAGGAGAAGGTCGGCGGCTGGCTGAGCTGCATCGCGGAGAACTACGGCTCCAGCGTGCTGAAGAACCAGGGCGTCATCTCCGGGTTCAAGCTCAACGAAGAGGTGACCGACGTCCCCGCGCTCACCGCCGAGGTGCAGGGCATCATGGCCGACACCGATGAGACGGTCACCTGGTTCGAGACCTTCCTCCCCGAGAAGGCCGGCGTCGACGCCCAGACCAACGCCGCCCCGCTGCTCACCGGCGGGATCTCCCCCGAGGACTTCGCGGCGCTCGTCCAGGCCGGCGTGGACGCGGGTCTCAAGAAGTAACCGGCGATCCGGTCGCCCGGCAGTCGCCCGGCGACCGGATCCGTCCGTCCGCGGACATCCACCTCTGCAGCGGGACTCGCACCTCGCCGCCCAGCCTCACGGTCCCCGACCGACTCAGGAGCACAGCATGAAAGACGTCCTCGGCGACAGGAAGGCCATCGCCATCCTGCTGGGCCCGGCCCTGCTCATCTTCACCCTGGTGAAACTCGTCCCGGTGATGTGGTCGTTCGGCCTCACCTTCTTCCAGGGCGACCTGCGCGGCTTCGAGTTCGTCGGTCTCGACAACTTCGCCCAGCTGTTCGCCGACCCGACGGCACCGGAAGCGATCTTCTTCAGCATCAAGTACTCGCTCATCGCGACGGTCGCGCAGATCGCCCTCGGGTACGCACTCTCCCTCTTCTACGTCTTCGTCCTCAAGAAGGCGTCGACGCTGGTCCGCACGCTCGTGTTCTTCCCCGTCGTGCTGCCGACCGTCGCCGTCGGCCTGCTGTTCAAGCGCCTGTTCGAGGTCGCGCCGCAGACCGGGCCGGTCAACGCCATCCTGAACGGCTTCGGCATCGACTCGGTGGACTGGTTCAGCTCGCCCGACAGCGCGTTCGTCGTGATCATCATCATGGACCTGTGGCGGTCGATGGGCTTCTACGCCGTCCTGCTCTACGCGGGACTCCTCGACATCCCCGAGGAGGTGATCGAGTCGGCCCGCATCGACGGCGCCCGCGGCATGAAGCTCGTCCGGTACATCATCGTGCCGCTGTCGCTCCCCGTCCTGCTGTCCGCCGTGATCTTCAGTTTCAACGCGACGCTCAAGGTGTTCGACTCGGTGCTCGCCTTGACGGGCGGTGGGCCTGGGACGGCGACGACACCGCTGACGCTGTACATGTACAACACGACGTTCACGTACCAGAACTACGGCTACGGCTCGACGCTCGCGTTCGTGCTCACGATCATGTGCTTCCTCGTGACGCTCCTGATCTTCAAGACCTCCCGCAAAGACCTGACGAAGGACTGACGCCATGACGACCGCCATCACCCCGGCGCCCGGCGCCACCACACCGGCCTCGAACGGCAGCGGCGACGGATCCGGCACCGCCGTCCGCCGGCCGAAGATGCGTCGCGCTCCCCGCTCGCGCGCCTACTACCTGCGGAAACTGCCCTCGGTCATCCTCATCGGACTCCTGCTCGTGATCGAGATCTACCCGATCATCTGGCTGTTCCTGTCCTCGTTCAAGAACCAGCGCGAGTTCCTGCAGGAGTCCACTTTCTCCCTCCCGGAGTCGTGGAGCTTCGACAACTACGTCACGGCCTGGACGACCGGCAACATCTCGCAGAACCTGCTCAACAGCGTCATCGTGACCCTGCCGTCGCTCGTCTTCATCCTCATCTTCGGCGTCGCCGCCGCCTTCGCCCTCGAGGTGATGGTGTGGAAGCGCCGTAACCTGACACTGCTGCTGTTCATCTCCGGCATCATGATCCCCGGCCAGATGATCCTCGTGCCGCTCTTCGTCGCCTACTTCAACCTCGGCCTGACGAACACCTACTGGCCGATGATCATCACCTACACGGCACTCGGGATGCCCTTGACGGTCTTCATGATGACCGCCTACTTCCGGGCCGTGCCGCGCGAAGTGTTCGAGGCGTCGACGATCGACGGCGCCGGCATCATCCGTTCCTTCTGGTCCATCGGGCTGCCGATGGTGCGGAACGCGCTCTTCACGATCGGGCTCGTGCAGTTCCTGTCCATCTGGAACGACCTGCTCATCTCGCTGACCTTCACGACGAACGCCGACCTCCGTACCATCCAGGCCGGCCTGCTGAACTTCAGCGGGGAGTTCGGCCAGGTCGACTACGGGCCACTGTTCGCGGGCATCTGCATCAACGTCTTCTCGCTGCTCGTCGTGTTCGTGTTCCTCAACCAGCGGATCATGAAGGGGCTGGCATCCGGCGCGCTCAAGGGGTGACGCCCGAATGCCCGACGACTGCAGGATGGACGACATGATCAACGACGACTCGACCCACACCTCCTCCACCGACCGGACGACGACGCCAGTGGCGACACCGGACGACCTCCGCCCGCTCGGCTCGACCGGACTCCTCGCGAGCCCGGTCACGGTCGGCACCTCCGGCCTCGGCACCCCGGCGAGCGCCGACGGCTCACCGGCCGCAGGCTCCACGGCGTTCGCGTCGGCCGCCCTGCGTGGCCCCAACCTGCTCGTCGACACCTCGAACGCGTACTCGGACGGGCGCAGCGAGACGGCCATCGGCGATGCCATCCGGCAGGGCGGTCTGCCCGAGGGGCGCGGGGTCGTGACGAAGGCCGACCAGGATCCGTCGACGGCGGTGTTCGACCGCGACCGGGTGTTGCGGTCCTTCGAGGAGAGTCTTGAGCGGCTCGGCGTCGAGCGCATCCCGGTGTTCCACCTGCACGATCCGTACTCGGTGTCGTTCGAGGAGGCGTCGGCACCGGGCGGTGCGATCGAGGGCATGCTGGCGCTCAAGGAGCAGGGCCTGGTCGATGCGATCGGGATCGCTGCGGGTGCCATCAGCGTGATGTTGCCCTACGTTCGCACCGGCGTCTTCGACGTGCTCCTCACCCACAACCGGTTCACGCTCGTCGACCGCTCGGCGACCGGCTTGCTGGAGGAGGCGCGGTCGCGAGGGATGGGCGTCTTCAATGCGGCGCCGTTCGGGGGCGGGCTCCTCGCCGGGCGTCGTGGCCGCGACGGCAAGCCGGCCACGTACGCGTACCAGGCCGGGTCGCCCGAGCTGCTCGCCTGGGTCGACCGCGCCGACGAACTGGCCGCCCGCCACGGCATCCCGCTTGCAGCGGCGGCCCTCGCGTTCTCGACGCGATCGGAACTCGTCGACTCCACCGTCGTCGGGATGAACCGCCCGGAGCGGCTGGAACAGGTCGAGGCACTGCGCACGACCCTCATCCCCGACGACTTCTGGTCGGACCTCGACGCCCTCGGCACGCCGCCGAGCACGATCACCGACTGAGCCCCTGTTCACAATTCAGGAGAACCCCGGCGAGTCGTCCTCCGCGAGCGGCGGGTCGGGCACGACACACCACAGGGCTCCTGAATTGCGAACAGGACGATCGACCCACCAATCACGATGAAGGTTGCACGACGATGAACGACTCAGCAGGGCTCGCAGCGTCGTGGGTCGAAGACCCGATCCCGGGGACCGGGCGGCGGCGACCCCGTGCCGACGAACTGAGCGACGCACGTCGGCTGTCCCTCAACGGCGACTGGGCGTTCACCCTCTCGCTGACGGCCGACGGGACGGGCGACACCTTCGGCGATCCCTCGCTCGACGACGACTCCTGGGACCGCATCCGGGTGCCTGCCCACTGGGTCCTCGAGGGCCACGGGCAGCCGCTGTACACGAACACCGCGTTCCCGATCCCGATCGACCCGCCTCGCGTACCCGAGGAGAACCCGACGGGCGACTACCGCCGTACCTTCGTCCTGCCGGTCGGCTGGCGTCGCACGGACACGGTGCTGCGCTTCCAGGGTGTCGACTCCTGCGGGACCGTGTGGCTGAACGGCGTCCTCCTCGGCCACAGCAAGGGCAGCCGGCTCCCGGTGGAGTACGACGTCGGGGAGCACCTCGTCTCCGGTGAGAACGTCCTCGCCGTGCGGGTGCACCGGTGGTCGAGCGGCACCTACCTGGAGGACCAGGACATGTGGTGGTTGCCCGGGATCTTCCGCGACGTCGACCTCCTGGAACGCCCGGCCGGCGCGATCGACGACGTCCAGGTCCGCGCGAGCTACGACCACCGCGACGGCATCGGCGTCCTGCGCGTCGACACCGACGTCCCCGGCCTCGTCGACGTCCCCGAGCTCGGCATCCGCGACCTCCCCACCGGCACCGCGACCGCTCTGCCGGTCGAGCCCTGGAGCGCCGAGGTGCCGCGCCTCTACACGGCGCACCTCAGGCCGCGGCCGACCGACGAGACGCCCGTGGCCGGCGAGACCGTCGAGCTGCGCGTCGGGTTCCGCACCGTCTCCATCGAAGACGGCCGCTTCCTCGTGAACGGCGTCCCGGTGCTGTTCCGCGGGGTCAACCGGCACGAGCACGACCAGGACCGCGGCCGTTCGCTCGACACGGAGACCATGCGGCAGGACATCCTGCTCATGAAGCAGCACAACATCAACGCCGTGCGCACGAGCCACTACCCGCCCCACCCCGACTTCCTCCGCCTCTGCGACGAGCTGGGGCTGTGGGTGGTCGAGGAGTGCGACCTCGAGACCCACGGCTTCATCTACACCGACTGGGCCGGCAATCCGCCGACGGAGCCGGTCTGGCGCGACGCCATGCTCGACCGTGTCCAGCGGATGGTCGAGCGCGACAAGAACCACCCGTCGATCGTCGTCTGGTCGATGGCGAACGAGAGCTGGGTCGGCGAGAACTTCGACGTGCTGGAGCAGTGGATCCGCGAGCGCGACCCGTCCCGGCCGATCATGTACGAGCGCGATCCGTCGTATCGGAACTCGGACTTCTCGAGCCTCATGTACCCCGACCAGGAGCTGCTCGAGGCCATCGGGCGTCGCGAGGAACCGACCCCCGCAGGCGTCGTGGCGGGGTCGCCGGACGACGTGCGTCGGCGGAGGCTCCCGTTCCTGCTCTGCGAGTACGCGCACGCGATGGGCAACGGACCGGGGTCGCTCGTCGATTACCAGCGGATCCTCGAGTCCTCCGACCGGTTCTGCGGCGGCTTCGTCTGGGAGTGGATCGACCACGGCTTCCGCAGCACCGACGCCACCGGGAACGAGTTCGTCATGCACGGTGGCGATGTCGCCTTCCGACCGAACGGCGGACGCTACTGCCTCGACGGACTCGTCTTCGCCGATCGCACGCCCTCCCCCGGCCTCGCCGAGCTGCACGCCGCGATCAGTCCGGTCGAGCTCCTGGTCGACGTGCACAACTCCTGCTCATGCCCGCCGAACCCGAATTCCGACCCGGACTGGCGAGAGCCGGACACCGCTGCAGGTGCGACCTGCAGGAGTTGTGGACGCGAGACCGGGGGCACGCTGACGGTACGGAACAAGCACGACGTGCGCACGCTCGGCCACCTGGCACTGCGGTGGCAGCTCGAGGACGACGGTGTCGCGGTCGCGTCCGGTGAACTGGAGATGCCTGCGGTGGGCCCGCGGAGCCAGGCGACCGTCGAGCTGCCGGCCGAGGCGACCGCGCCGACCACCGGCACCGACCCGATCTCCGGTGCACCCGTTGAACACTGGCTCACCGTGCGGGCCGTCCTCGCCGCGGACGAGCCGTGGGCGGCAGCGGGACACGAGGTCGCGTTCGGCCAGGCCCGGATCGCCGCCGTCCGGTCACCGGATCCGACCGGCGTCACCGTTCCGGTCCCGATCGCAGCGCGCAGCCCGCTCGCTCACGCCGACCGCACGCCGGGCCACCGCCTCACCCTCGGCGCAGGCTCCTTCGACGCCCGCACCGGTCGGCTCATCGCGCTCGGCGACCTGGAGCTCGACGGCCCCGTCCTCGACATCATGCGCGCACCCACCGAGAACGACCGGGGTCAGGGCCCACGGAACACCGCCGCCGCCAGTTGGAAGCTCACGGGACTCGATCGCTTCCTCCACCGCACCGACGCCGTCGAGCAGATCGACGACGGGCAGGGCGGCGGCCTGCGGGTATCCGGCCGCAGCGCCCCGGCCGCGCATGGGCTCGGCCTGCGCTGGACGTTCGACTGGACCGACGTGGGTGGCGCTCTGGACCTGTCGGTCGCCGTCGTCCCCGAGGGCATCTGGGAGCACACCCCCATCGGCGATCACGTGCTGACGCTGCCGCGCCTGGGCCTCCGGCTCGGTCTGCCCGGCGGGTATCGCGATGCGAGCTGGTTCGGGCGCGGACCTGGCGAGTCGTACGTCGACAGCCTCGCCGCGGCACGCATCGGTCGCTTCACGAGCAGCATCGACGGGCTCCAGACCGACTACCCGGTGCCTGAGGAGAACGGCAACCACGTCGGGACGCGGTGGGTGGAACTCACCGGCGACGGCCTGCCGACCCTGCGCGCCGAGCGGCTGCAGGACACCGGCTTCGACTTCACCGCCCGACGATGGACGAGCGAAGCGCTCGAGGAGGCCCGCCACCCGCAGGACCTCCGAGACTCCGGCCGCGTGTGGCTCAACCTCGACCACGCGCAGCAGGGCCTCGGCAGTTCGTCGTGCGGGTCGGCTCTGCCCGAGCGCTACCGGGTGCCGGTGATGGAGACGACGTTCGGCGTGCGGTTGCGGACGCTCACGCCCGACCCTGCAGGATGAGGTTCCAGTACACCCAGGGCAGGACGTAGCGGTCGGCGACGAACGTGAACCGACGCTCCTTCGCGAGTCCGTTCCAGAACGGGATCGAGGGCTTCGGGCGGTAGCGGTCGTCGAACTCGGCGAACACCACCGTCCCGCGGGAGACCGTGAACGGGCACACCGAGTAGCCGTTGTAGACCGTGCTCGGCTCCTGGCCGGACCGCACGGCGACGAGGTTCTTCGCGAGGGTCTTCGTCTGTTGCCGGAGGGCACCGCCGGATTTCGAACTCATCACCGCGGCGGCGTCTCCGAGCGCCCAGACGTCTGGGAAGCGCGGATGCCGCAGGGTCAACGAGTCGACCTCGACGAACCCACCCGGGTTGCCGGGGTCGGCGAGCGCCGTGGCCGCGAGCCAGTCGGGTGCGGACTGCGGCGGCACGGCGTGGAGGACGTCGTAGGGGATCTCCTCCCGGAGTCCGCCCGTCACGCCGTCCTGCCCGCGATCCGGGCCGTCCTGCGGGTCGGTCTGCGCGATGGTCACCACGCTCCGCTCCGGATCCACCGCGACGAGCTCGCGCGAGAACCGCACCTCGATGCCGTACTCGACGACCTTGCGGTCGAGTTCGGCGTCGACCATCGGCATGCCGAACATCGTGGGTGTGGGCACGACGAGCACCACACGGATGTCGTCGAGGACGCCCGTCTGCCGCCAGTGGTCGCACGCGAGGTACATCGGCTTCTGTGCGGCACCCGAGCAGCTCGCGGGGCCGGCGGGCTGCGTGAACACGACGGTGCCGGAGCGGACCGACCGGAGCACCCGCGAGGCCTTCTGCGCGTACTCGAACGTGTAGTTGGAGATCCCCACCGGCGACGCCATCGCCTCCGTCAGACCGGGCACGGCGTCCCAGTCCTGCTGGATGCCCGGAGCGACGATGAGCTGGTCGTACTCGACGGCGGTGCCGGATTCCAGCGTCACCGTCTTCGCGACCGGATCGATGGACCGCACCCGGTCCTGGATCCAGGTCACGCCCTTCGGCGTCACGGCGTGCTGTGGCCTCGTGGCGACCGACGCGGACGCGGTCCCGCCGGCGACATGCGAGAACATCGGCTGGTACCGGTGGTGCTCCCGCGGTTCGATGACCGCGACGTCATCCACGCCGTATCGCCGGAGCCTCCCGGCGACGGAGAGACCGGCGTTGCCGCCACCGATGACGACCACCTCGTGATGGAGCTGTGCCGTACTGGGATCGGTCACGGTGGCGGCGGCGCTCAGGATCCGGACTGACCGCGACCGGTGGCGTTCTGCAGCCGGTCGATGTGTTCGGAGGCCTGCGCCTTCGTCAGGTCGGCGGGGAGCTCCTCGCCTGCCTCGCGTGCCAGGGTGTCGAGGTAGCTGCGCTGCGGGCCGGTCATCGGCTCGTCGCCGGTGACCCAGTCCTCGGGGTCCTTGCTCGCGCTCGTCGAGCTGTCGTCGCCACGGGCTCCGAGGGTCTCCTCGGTGGCACCGATCGTCTCGGGCGCGCCGGAGGTCGTTGCGTCGGGGGTCGTTGCATCGGTCTGTTCTGCGTCAGTCATGCGGCAACGGTACGTCGAGCGGGCGATCGGGCAGGAGGGGTTGCGCGGCCCGAGCGATCGGTGTCGGAATAGCGACGGACGACCCCCGGTTGACCCAGGCGACCGCGTGCGGCCGCACCGTCCACGAAGGAGACCCATGTCCGACACCGCTTCCGGAACCGACCGATCCCCCGACGAGCCGACTCCGTCGCAGGGCATCACCATCGGCATCCTCGGCGCCGGCAAGGTCGGCACGGTCCTGGCACGACTCGCGGTCGCCGCCGGATACCGGGTGCTCATCAGCGGTTCGCGCGACGCCGCCCGGATCGCCCTGACGATCGACGTCCTCGCGCCGGGTGCCGTCGCCACGACCGCCGCCGAGGCAGCGGCCCAGGCCGACCTCGTCATCCTCGCGCTGCCCCTCGGCAAGCACCGGTCGGTGCCCGTCGACGAGCTGCGCGGCAAGCTCGTCATCGACGCCATGAACTACTGGTGGGAGGTCGACGGGCATCGCGAGGACCTCAGTGCGCCGGAGACCTCGACGAGCGAGCTGGTCGCCGCCTTCCTGCCGGAGTCACGGGTCGTGAAGGCGTTCAACCACATGGGGTACCACGACCTCGACGGGGAACCGCGTCCGGCCGGCACGCCGGGCCGCAAGGGCATCGCGATCGCCGGCGACGCCCCCGCGGACCGGGCAGCCGTCTCGGCCGTGGTGGACGCCCTCGGGTTCGACCCCGTCGAGATCGGACCGCTGCGCGCGGGCGTCGTCCTCGAACCCGGACACGAGCTCTTCGGGGCGAACATCGGTGCCGACGAGATCCGCGAAGTCGCCGAGGTGCGGGCGTTCGCGACGGCCGAGGCTGACGTCCGCTAGCCGACCTGGCGGGTCCCGGCGTCGGACCGGTCTCGACCCTGCGGACGCGGGGTGAGCGCCGCTGAGCGGATCACCTCCGCGAGCTCGCCGGCACGGCTCCACATCGGCCAGTGACCCGTCGGAAGGTCGACGACCTCGACGGTCTCGAGCTCCGCGACCTCGGCGAACATGGGGTGTCCGCCTCGGGCCAGGTCCAGCACCCGCGCGCTCGGGATCGAGCAGCACACCAGGGTGGTCGGGACGGCGGCGCGGGCGTCGTTGGTCAGCTCGACGGACTGTCGGAGGACGGGCCCCGGCTCAGCGACCGCCCGCACTCGGAACCGGTCGAGGACCTCGGCGCTCAAGCCGTCGAGGCTCGCCTGCTTCGCGAGGACGTCGAACGCCGGGAGCGGAAGCTCGTCCACGTCGTCCGGGAGGTCCGGTGCGAAGACCGTTCCGGACGCCAGCGGCCCGGAGTCCACCCAGACCACCCGGCGGACGAGCTCCGGATGCCGGTCGAGGAGCAGGCTGACGGGAGCGTTCGCCCCGCTGTGCGCGACGATGACCGCTGGGTGGTCCGCAGAGACGTCCCGCCGGGCGAGGACCTCCGTGATCGCGGCGACTTGGTCGTCGAGCGTCCTGCTGGACCGGTCGGGATCGGCGTCGTCGAGGCCGGGCAGGGTGATCGCGACGGTGCGCGAACGGTCGGTGTCGAGATGCTCGAGGACGTCGTCCCAGGCCCAGGCGCCCAGCCAGTGGCCGGCGATGAGGATGATGGTCGGGGTGTCGTTCTGTGTGTTCATGACTCCAGCCTGAAGCGCGCTCCAGGCAGGTGTGTGTCACTATTTCTGTCATGATTCTCGAACTCGTGAGCCGATGAAGCGGGCGGAGCGACTCCACGCCCTGTCCGAGGCACTGCGTCGGGGTGGATCGCGAGGAACCTCCGCCGAGTGGTTGGCGAGGGACTTCGGCGTCTCAGTGCGGACGGTCAAGCGGGATCTGCAGGCGCTCGAGCGCAGCGGCGCGCCCATCTGGTCACGCCCCGGACCAGGTGGCGGATACGGCTTGGCCGTCGGGGCGACACTGCCATCGGTCAGCCTGTCCCCGGTGCAGGCGGTGGCGCTCATGTCGGGGGTGTCCGCGGCACCCGACGCCCCGTACGCGGATCTGGCTGCCGCCGGAGTGCGGAAGATCCTGGACGTCCTCGACCCCAGGACCCGGGCACGAGCCGACGCACTGGCCGGCCGGATCTGGGTCGATGCGCCCCCGACCGCTTCGCGCGTCGTCCGATCGGCGCTCGAGGAGGCGATGGCCGAGCAACGGGTCGTCCGCATCCGATACACCTCGCGGACGGGGAGCACGACCACGCGCGACGTCGAGCCTGTGCTGTTCGCATCGACGAACGGTCAGTGGTACCTCGTCGGATGGTGCCGGATGCGCGATGCGATGCGGTGGTTCACCGTGGCGCGTATCGAGCGAGCCAGCGTGACGTCGACGGGTTGCAGCGGCCACACGGTGGAGGAGGTCGGCGAGCCTCCCGCGAACGCGGCCCCGGTCCACGGTCGCGGAGAACCGCACTGACCATCTCGAATGTCAGTGGTCCATGATGGACTGGAGGCATGACCACCTCCGCGAGCCGCGAGCACCCGAGCGACGTCTTCGCAGTGCGCCTCGCCTCCTTCTCGGACCGCTTCGCGGAGCTCGCCCGGCGACGAGCCGCACTCGACGCCGAGGAAGCCCGACTCCTCGCGGAGGCGGCGGCGTACGCTGACGCGACCACCTCCGCAGTGATGTCGTCACGCATGTCCGAGTCGGAGGGACGCGACCTCGCACGGCGTTCGATCTGCGCATCGCTCGCCATGGCGACTCGCATGTCCGAGCCGACGCTGCAGCACCGCATCGGTGAGGCGGAGGCCCTCGTCCACCAGGCGCCGTCGGTGCTCGAAGCACTGGAACGCGGCACGATCAGCGCCGGACATGCCAGGGCCGTGACCGACCAGCTGCGCGACGTCCCGGCCGGCGTGCGCGAGAGGTTCCTCCAGCAGGTGCTCCCGGTCGCCGAGCGGACCACGCCGGCGCTCCTCAAGCGACGCGCCCGGGTGCTGCGCGAACGGTTGCACCCCGAGTCGATCACCGTACGAGCGCGCCGCTCCCGAGCCGACCGCCGAGTGACGATCGAGCCCGCCGCAGACGGCATGGCCTGGCTGAACCTCATGACGACCGCACCCATCGCGTACGCGATCATGTCGCGGCTCGACGGTGTTGCCGTGCCGGCTCGCGCCGCGGGCGACGACCGCACGCTCGCGCAGCTTCGCGCCGACGCGTTGGCCTCGCTCGCCGTGGCAGGCACCGTCAGCACCGACGGCAAGCCGATCCCCGCCGACCCGGAGTCCGGCGGGGAGGTGGTCTGGCTCGGGGTGCGGGTGCCCCGAGCGACTGGGCCGCCAGGTCGGCTCAGCAGTCCGCGCTCATCGAGCGCCCCGTCGACGTCGAGGCGCACATCCGCCCTTCCGTCCAGCTCGGCGTACCCGTCCTCTCGCTACTCGGCGTCACCGATGAACCGAGCACCCTCGACGGCTACGGGCCGATCGACCCCGAAACCGCCGCCCGGCTCGCGGTCGCAGCCCCGTCCATGACGAGAGTGCTCACCCAACCGGAGACCGGCGCCGTCCTCTCCGTCGGCCGCGAGCAGTACCGGGTGCCGGCCGATCTCCAGCGCGCGGTGCGCCTGCGCGACGTCACGTGTCGGGCACCGGGATGCGGCCGGCAGGCGCGCAACTGCGACCTCGACCACACCACGGCGTGGGAGCACGGCGGCACCACGAGTATCGACAATCTCGCCGCCCTCTGCCGTCATCACCATCGACTCAAACACCTGCCCGGGTGGGAGGTCGAGCCTCGCCCTGGCGGCACACTCCATTGGACGACACCTGACGGACGTCAACACGAAACGAGACCGGCCTTCGCCGAGACCGGATGATCGAACGAACGCCGCCACACGTTCCTCAGGACCGGTTCGTCCTGAGATAGACGACGATGGTGCCGTCCGACGAGTCGCCGCGAGCAGCCAGCCCGTTCCCGAATGGGACAGGGGCGACCGAGGTCACGGTCGACGGCACTACGGAGGACGAGGGGAACTCGATTCTGGCCGTGTACTCGATGGACAAGATCCCGGACTTCCGGAGCTCGCTCACCCGAACGTCATCGCCCAGGTCGACGCCGAACCGCGTCTCCACCGTGGAACGCAGTTCCGCCTGGCAATCGGACTCGACGGAGGCGTAGCCGCACGTCCAGACCTGCCCGTCGAAGGTCGGGTAGGTGCCTTGAAAGGATCCGATACCGAAACCGATCACTGCGATGAGCCCACTGACTCCGGCGCCGAGCATCGCGAGCGTGATGACGAATCGGCGAGCAGCCTGCCCGAACGGAGCTTTCTGATACGTCCGCTCCCGGAAGAACCCGTCCTCAATCGGCACGACGACACCCGGCCCGGTCTCCTCCGGCAGCGGTTCGCTCGATGACCCGGTCATACTTCCCCCAACGCGACGGTCCACCCCCGGACCGCCGCTCGCTCACCCTACCCGCACCGAATTCGAGGCGGCCGGTCAGCCCCGCATCGATTGCTCGCGCTCGAACTCGTCCCGCCAGGAGTACTCGGGCTCGAAGCCGAGCCGTGTGCGGGCCTTGTCGATGGACATGAGCGTCTCGAACTCGCCGAGCCCCGCCCGCAGCGGGACACCGGGGAAGTGCGTCGCCGCGAGCTCCGCCGACGGCACGGTCGTCCCGTTGTCGGAGGCGCACACGTCATAGACCTCGAAGCCGGGCTCCGCTCGGGTCAGCGCCAGCGCGACCGCCTGCGCACCGTCACGTGCGTCGACATAGCTGAACAGGAGGTCGCGTCGGTACCCGGGCTCCGACGCGCGTGCGAACGTCCCGTACTCCCCCGGCGCCACGACGTTCGTGAACCGCAACGCGGTGATCGACGTCCCGTCGGCCCACCGCACCAGCTGTGCGGACATCGCCTCCTCGGCGACCTTCCCGAGCGCGTAGGTGTTGTTCGCGCGACTGACCGTCTCGTCGATCGGCAGGAACTCGGGGTCCTCCTCGAACGGGAATCCCATGGCCGTGATGCTCGACGCCGTCACGATCGTCCGGATCCCCGCCCGCAGCGCCGCGTGCAGCACGTTGAACGACACGGTCAGGTTGTTGTGGAACGTCGCCGCATCCGGCACGAGCCCGTTCACCGGGATCGCGGCCAGGTGCACCACGGCGTCGAGACCTGCGAACCTCGCCGTCACCCCGAGCAGGCTGTCGATCGTCTGCCCGTAGTCGGCCAGGTCCACACGGGTGAACCCCGGCCCGGCCGCGCCCGCGACGTCGAGCCCGTGCACGTCGTGGCCGTCCCGCCGCAGTCGTTCGACGGTGGCGGAACCGAGCTTGCCCGAACTCCCGGTGACGGCGATGCGCATACCGACAATCCTAGGCTCGGGCCGGGAAGTCAGCAGGCAGCGGGAGTGCGGTCACCACGTGGCCGGCGGCGTCCTCGTCGTTCGCATGCAGATGACCGACGCGCCCACCGGCCGGGAGTCCCGTCTCCGTGAAGAAGCCGCGGATCGTCTCGTACACCTCGACGATGTCGTGGGTGTCGCCGGCCTGCGTCAGCACGATGTCGCCCGACTGCACGTATCGCTCACCACCGTCAACGAGCACCTTCCCCTTACCCTCCGTGATGAACCAGATCTCGTGGTCGTCATGATGGTGCCGGTCGAACCGTCCGCCGTCGACCGACACCGCGAAGCGCCCGATCGTGCCGATCTCGCTCCAGTCCGGCTTCGAACCCGGATGCACCCAGGAGCCCGGTTCGATCACCGGCATCAGCGGTCCTGCTTCCAGCTCGGGGCCGTTCCGGCGTCGAGGATGCGCGCGTCGGGCAGGCCGTCGAGCCCCGTCTCCGCGCCACCCGGCGTGTACACGACCGACAGCCGCAGCGGGCGCCACGTCGTGTTGTAGGTGGAGTGCACGGTGTCCTTCGGGATGTACACGGCGTCGCCCTCGCGGATCGGGAACGCCGGACCGTCGCCGACCGTCTGCACGCCCTCACCGGAGATCACCGTGATGACCTCCTCCTCGCCCGGGTGCTGATGGGGTGCGTGGCCCTGCCCGGGGTAGACGATGACCTCGCCGACCGTGAGCCCGGCGCCCTCGTCGAGATGCGGGGTGACGAGCCACTTGATGGTGCCCCAGTCGAAGACCCGGGTGGGGACCTCGTCGGGGCGACGGCCGGCGGTGGCGGGGGTGATGGCGTGTTCGGTCATGTGAGGCTCCTCGTCGAGTGGTCGTGCGGTGGGCGGTGCGGGCGGTCAGCGGGTCTGGATGGCCTTGAAGTCCTCGATCTGGCGCTTGATGGCGCGCTCGGTCGGGAGACGCTCGACGGATGATGCGCCGAAGAACCCGGAGACACCAGTCGTGTTGGCGAGGATGTAGGCGGCATCCTCGGGTTCGGCGATCGGACCGCCGTGGCACAGCACGATGACGTCCGGGTTGATCGCGACGGCCGCGTCCCGCATCTCCTGCACCCGGTGCGCCGACTCCTCCAGCGAGAGCGCCGTGGTCGCGCCGATCGTGCCGGCGGTCGTGAGGCCCATGTGCGGGACGAGGACGTCGGCACCCGCCTCGGTCATCGCGACCGTCGACTGGACGTCGAAGACGTACGGCGTCGTGAGGAGGTCGCGCTCGGCGGCGAGGCGGATCATGTCGACCTCGAGGTCGTAGCCCATGCCCGTCTCCTCGAGGTTCTGGCGGAAGACGCCGTCGAAGAGCCCGACGGTCGGGAAGTTCTGCACGCCGGTGAACCCCATCGTCTTGAGTTCGTCGAGGAAGCGCTCCATGATCCGGAACGGGTCCGTCCCGTTCACGCCGGCGAGCACCGGGGTGTCGCGGACGATCGGCAGCACCTCCCGGCTCATCTCCACGACGACCTGGTTGGCGTCCCCGTAGGCGAGCAGCCCCGACAGTGAGCCGCGACCGGCCATCCGGTACCGGCCGGAGTTGTAGATGATGATGAGGTCGACGCCGCCCGCCTCCGCGGACTTCGCCGAGATGCCGGTGCCCGCCCCGGCGCCGATGACGGCCTCACCGCGCGCGACGGTGGCGCGGAGACGTTCGAGTGCGATGGTCCTGTCCATGGTCAGTCCTCTTCCGTTGTGCTGTGCTGGCCGGCGCTGTTCCGCTCGATCAGGGCGTGCAGGGTGTCGGCTGCGATCCTCGCGAACACCGGATCATTGAGGTGTTCCGGACGGTCGACGACGGTGACCGCGCTGCCCGCCACGCCCGCGAGCACCGCATCGACGAGCGCCGTGTCCGCCGCCGGGTCGCGGAAGGGCAAGCCCTCGGCGTCGAGCGCCGAGACACCGCCGCGCGGGATCAGCAGGACGGTGGGGGCCTCGGCTCCTGCGAGCTTCGCCCCGATCCGCTCGCCCAGTGCGCGGTTCTCGTCGACCGTGGTGCGCATGAGCGTCACCGTCGCGTTGTGGACGAAGAAATCGCGATCGGCGAACCGCTCCGGCACGGTGTCGCGAGGGCCGAAGTTCACCATGTCGAGGGCGCCGAGGCTGACGAGCTGCG
The DNA here is from genome assembly GCF_006065115.1 of Plantibacter sp. M259. NCBI lineage: Bacteria > Bacillati > Actinomycetota > Actinomycetes > Micrococcales > Microbacteriaceae > Plantibacter > Plantibacter sp. M259. Next base: position 1,535,010 of record NZ_CP040750.1, read on the forward strand.
GGACACCTGCCGCGCCGGCCGCGGTGAGTCGGTCGGGGCCCGCCGTCAGCATGCCACCGACGAGGTCGTCGGCGAGTTCGGTGGTGGTGAGGTCGAGGACCCCCGCGAGCATGCCACTCCGGGCGAGCGATTCCAGTGCCTGCCCACCCGAGCCGGTGGCGTGGAAGACGAGGACTTCGTAGCCGAGTTCGTCGAGGCGCTCGCGAGCCACGTCGACCGCCGGCGTCGTGACCCCGAACATCGACGCCCCGATGAGGGGGCGGTCCGTCCGCTCAGCGGACGAAGCCGGACCTCGCGCCTGCGCAGCCGCCGCCATGCCGGCGATGGCCGCCACCGCGTTCCCGAGGACGGCACGGGAGATCTGGTTGATCCCGGCGATGTCGACCACGCTGTACATGAGCGTCACGTCGTTCGCGCCGACGTACGGCGCGACGTCCCCGGACGCCATCGTCGACACGAGGAGCTTCGGGGCCCCGATCGGCAGTTCGCGGAAGACCCGGGCGGCGATGGCCGACCCACCGCTGCCACCGAGGGCGAGGACGGCGTCGACCCGCCCGGAGGCGTGCAGCCGACCGATCACGGTCGCAGCACCCTCGGCCATCGCGCTCACGGCGGCGCCACGGTCCTCCGCGGCGAGCAGCGTCTCGAGATCGGTCCCGGCAGTGGCCGCCACCTCGTGGTTCGGGTGGTCCACGGTAGGGATGTACCCGTGGGGCTCGCGCGTTCCGGCGTCGACGACCACGACGTCCGCGCCCAGTTCGCCGAGACGCTCGGCGACCCACCGGTACTCGGCACCCTTGGTATCGAGGGTGCCGACGAGGGCGACGGTCGGTCTGGCTGGTGCTTCGGGTGCTGTCATCGTCGCTCTCCATCGTCGTCGTCGTGAGCGCGGGCCGGCCGCGTATCGGCGCGCCCCACCTGACGGATCCGCTTCGACCGCGCCAGCGCCTCCATCCTGGTCCAGGTTTTGAAACGTGTCAAGAAGCGTCGCATCATCCTCGCTTTATCGCATGCCTACGCTGTAGCATCGGGTTTTGAAACGTGTCAGAGTTGATCGCCGAGCGAGCTGCGACGCGCCCTGCCTGACGAAAGGACCAGCAGCCACGATGGTGACCACGAGCGCCCCCAGATTCGAGCACCTCCGCGAGGCCCGAGGGATCGGCGACGCCACCCCGAGGCTGAGCTGGACGAACCTCGCGCCCGCCGGCTGGGAGCAGCACGCCGCCGAGATCGAGATCACCCGCGACGGGCGGGTCACGACCACGGGCCGGGTCGCCACCGGTGAATCCGTCCTCGTCGCCTGGCCCGCCGCTCCGCTCCGCTCTCGTGAGGTGGCATCGGTGCGCGTGCGGGTGTGGGGCACCGACAGCGGCCCTGGCCGGGCAGTCGAGGCGGCCGACTGGAGCCCGGTGGCGACGGTCGAGGCCGGCCTGCTCGCACCGGGCGACTGGGTCGCGGTGCCGGTCGCAGCCGACTGGGATGAGGAGCCGGAGAGCGACACACGTCGGCCACCGCTGCTACGGCGGGACTTCACCGTCGGTGCCGACCTCGTCTCGGCGCGGTTGTACCTCACGGCGCACGGTGTCTACGAGGCGGAGATCAACGGTCGTCGCGTCGGCGACGAGGCGCTCGCGCCGGGTTGGACCAGCTACGCGAGCCGACTGCGCACGGCGACGCACGATGTCACCGAGCTCCTGCACCCCGGCGACAACGCGATCGGCTCCTGGATGGGCGACGGGTGGTACCGGGGTCGACTGGGGTGGCGCGGTGGCTTCCGCAACCTGTTCGGCTCGGACCTCTCGCTCATCGCCCAGCTCGAACTCCGCTATGAGGACGGTCGCGTCGAGACCATCGCGACCGACGAGCATTGGCGCGCCTCGTTCGGCCCCATCATCAGCTCCGGCAACTACGACGGTGAGCACTACGACGCCCGCGAGGAGCTCCCCGGATGGTCGGAGCCCGGCTTCGACGACAGCGGGTGGGCCGGCGTACGGATCGGCACACGCGACCCCGCCACCTTGGTCGCACCGCAGGGACCCCCGGTGCGCGCGACGCAGGAGGTCGCGCCGATCGCGGTCCTCACGAGCCCGAGCGGCAGGCGCATCCTCGACCTCGGCCAGAACCTCGTCGGTCGACTGCGCATCCGGGTCACCGGTCCGGCGGGCGAGACGGTCGTGATCCGGACCGCGGAGGTCATGCAGGGGGCGAGATCTACACCCGTCCGCTCCGCGAGGCGAAGGCGACCGACAGCTACACCCTCGCCGGCCGCCCGGCTCCGGCGGACGGCGGTGCCGCGGAGGAGTGGGAGCCGCGGTTCACGATCCACGGCTTCCGGTACGCGGAGATCACCGGATGGCCGGGCGATCTCGACGAGGCGGTCGCGAACGGCGACGTCGTCGCGCGGGTCTACCACTCCGACCTCGAGCGGACGGGCTGGTTCGAGAGCTCCGACGAGCGGGTGGACCGCCTGCACGAGAACGTGCTCTGGAGTATGCGCGGGAACTTCGTCGACCTCCCCACCGACTGCCCGCAGCGAGACGAGCGCGTCGGTTGGACCGGCGACCTGCAGGTCTTCGCGCGGACCGCTTCGTTCTTGTACGACGTGTCGGGCATGCTCGGCTCCTGGTTGCAGGACGTCGCGGTCGAGCAGCACGAGGACGGCACCGTGCCCTGGTACGTCCCCTTCATCCCCGACGACGGCCAGTGGACGCCGAACCGACCCGGCGCCGTGTGGGGCGACGTCGCCGTCCTCACCCCATGGGTGCTCTACGAGCGCTTCGGCGACATCGGCGTCCTCGCGGCCCAGTACGACAGCGCGAAGCGGTGGGTCGACCTCGTGCATCGGCTCTCCGGCCCTGACCACCTGTGGAACGAGGGGTTCCAGCTGGGCGACTGGCTCGACCCGGCCGCTCCACCGGATCGGCCGGCGGAGTCGCTCACCGACCGCCACCTCGTCGCCACCGGCTACTCGGCCTGGTCCACGGCGCACCTCGCGAAGACCGCCGCCGTGCTCGGCCGGGTGGACGACGCTGAGCACTACGCCGAGCTCGCTGAGGCGACCCGCCGGGCGTTCCTCGTGGAGTACGTCGGCGAAGACGGGCTGATGACGAGTGATGCACAGACCGCGTACTCGCTCGCGATCGCGTTCGAGCTCCTGCCGGACCCGGCGGCCGTGGACCGCGCCGGCGAGCGGTTGAGCGCCCTCGTCGCCGCCGCCGGCAACCGCATCGCGACGGGCTTCGTCGGGACGCCGATCGTGAGCGATGCGCTCACGACGTCGGGCCATCTCGACCGCGCCTACGACCTGCTGCTCGAGGAGGAGTGCCCGTCCTGGCTGTACGCGGTGGGACAGGGCGCGACCACGATCTGGGAGCGCTGGGACAGCATGCTGCCCGACGGGACCGTGAACCCGGGGCAGATGACCTCGTTCAACCACTACGCGCTCGGAGCGGTGGCGGACTGGCTGCACCGGGTCGTCGCCGGCATCGCTCCGGCCGCGCCCGGCTACCGCTCGATCCTGTTCCGACCCCGACCGGGCGGTGGGCTCACCCACGCCTCGGCCGTGCACCTGACGCCCTACGGTCGCGCGTCGATCGCCTGGCGGATCGTCGACGGCACGCTGCACGTCGAGGTCGAGGTGCCCACGGGGACGACGGCGATGATCGACCTCCCCGGCCACCCGCCGTTCCCCGTCCGCTCCGGTCTCCACACCGTTGCTCGCGAACTGTCACTTCCGGCTAGTGTGCAGGCCTCGCACTAGCCGCAAGCGACAGTTCGCGGGCGGAATAGGGGGGAGCTGGGGCCGGTTGAATCAACAGTGAAGAAGATCGGGTTCCTGTCCTTCGGACACTGGCAAGACGTTCCGGGCTCCAGCGTGCGCACCGGGCGTGACGCACTGCTGCAGAGCATCGACCTCGCGGTCGCGGCGGAGGAGGTCGGTGTCGACGGCGCGTACGTGCGCGTGCACCACTTCGCCCGGCAGCTCGCGTCACCGTTCCCGCTCCTGGCGGCGATGGCGGCGAAGACCTCGACGATCGAACTCGGCACCGGTGTCATCGACATGCGCTATGAGAACCCGCTCTACATGGCCGAGGAGGCGGCGGCCACCGACCTCATCAGCGACGGCCGACTGCAGCTCGGCGTGAGCCGGGGATCACCCGAGACAGCCCTCCGCGGGTCAGAATCGTTCGGTTACGTGCCAGGCGACGATGAGACCGACGCGGACATCGCCCGCTCGCACACCGAGGTGTTCCGGGCGGCCATCGCCGGAGCGGGCGTGGCGCGTGCCAACCCGCAGATGGCGGGGACCAACGGACTGCTCGCGATCCAGCCGCAGTCGCCGGAGCTCGGCGAGCGCATCTGGTGGGGCGCCGGCTCGCGGTCCACGGCGGTGTGGACGGCGGAGCAGGGCATGAACCTCATGTCGTCGACGCTCCTCACCGAGGACACCGGGGTGCCGTTCGACGAACTGCAGGCGGAGCAGATCCAGATGTTCCGTGACGCCTGGTCCGAGGCCGGTCACGAGTGGCAGCCGCGGGTCTCCGTGAGCCGCAGCATCCTGCCGCTCATCGACGACGAGACGCGCCGCTACTTCGGACTGCGCGCTCAGGCCGACTCGAAGGACCAGGTCGGACACCTCGACGGCGGACTCGCGCGCTTCGGCCGCAGCTTCATCGGCGAGCCCGACGTCATCGCCGCCGAACTCGCAGCCGATGCCGCCGTACAGGCCGCCGACACCGTCCTCGTCACCGTCCCGAACCAGCTTGGCGTCGCTTTCAACGCGCGCATCTTGGAGTCGATCGTCAAGGACATCAAGCCGGCGCTGGGGTAACCCCGGGGATCACAACTCCTGCTGATCGCCCGCCCGCAGGTCGACATGCGCACCAGGCGCTGCCCTCACGGTCGACGGCGAACCGTTCGCAGGAGTTGTGGTCGCCGGACTCAGCCCAGCAGCCCGGCGAGCGCCGCGGGCACCTGCCACGCGCCGGCCGCATCGCGTTCGAGCAAGAGCTCGGCCGTGATCGCCGGGCCGGCGGTCGGGAGCGGAGCGATGACGCGCGGTGTCGGATCCCAGGTGACCTGGATGCCCGCCGCCTGCAACTCCTCCACGTCGAGCACGATGAGCACGAGCGGCAGCTGGAGCGACCCGTAGACGCGCTCGAGCACCTCGGGCAGTCGGTCAGCGGTCGTCGCGTGGACGAAGCCGGCGTCGACGAACGGCACGGCTCGCGTCGACACCTCGTACTCGCCGAACGGCCGACTGGCCTCCCAATCGTCGACGATCGCGACATGCAGGATCTTCGTCATCTCCACCCTCTCCATTTAATGAGACGTTACCGTATCATTAGAGCATGGATTCGAGACGTGGTCGCCCGACGGCAGCCGAACGCGAACGCCGGCGCGACGCGATCCTCGACGCCGCCATCCGCCGGTTCACCGAGCACGGGTACGGCGGGACGACGATCGAGGCGATCGCCGCCGACGCGGGCGTGACGAAGCGGACGATCTACACCTGGTTCGGCGATCTCGCCGGCGTGCTGACCGCGGCGGTCGAACGTCAGCACGGGTATCTCCTCGCAGCCGACGAGCCAGGCTCCGAAGCCGAACCCCTCGAGGACGCGGCGACACGACTCGTGATCGCACTGCACTCGGACGTCTCGATCGCGCTGCACCGACTAGTGATCGCGGAATCCCCTCGGTTCCCCGAGGTCGCCGCCGGCTTCTACGCCGCCGGCCCGGCCCGCTCCATCGCGTTCCTCTCCGGCCACGTCGGCGAGCGGGCCGAGCAGCTCTACACCCTGCTCCTCGGCGAACCGCATCGACGCAGGCTGCTCGGCTTGTCCGCTGCGCCGACACCGGCCGAAGCACGGGCGCACGCCCGCGCGTGCTTGACACTCGTCGTCGACGAAGAGTCCACGCACCCGGCCACGCTCAGCGGTCGAGCGTGACCACGTCACTCAGGCCTGCGGTCGCGTCGGCGGCCAGGACCCCGTCACGCGCGAAGTCGGCCCACATCTGTCGCAGGAAGCGGCCACGGCGGTCGACCTCGGCCCAAGTCGCCGAGCCGATGAGCGCCGTCCGGCTCCACGACCGTTCGGTCCCGAGGAGGAGCGGCAGATCGGTGACATGGGACGCTCCGTAGGGACTGCCGGGCGGCGCCCAACTGAGCTCGTACCGCGTGGCCCGACCACCGGACGCACGATGCCGCTCGACGAACTTCCGGGCGTCGCGCGTGTAGGTCACGTGCGTGGTCGCGCCGACGAGCGCCCGCCGGATCGGGTCACCGACGACCGCCATCGAGGTCATGCGCGCGAAGGCCGGGATGAGCGGGACGTACAGCCGGGTCTCCTCCGTCGTCGAGCCGATCAGGACGTCGATGCGCGAGGCGGCTTCCCGCCAAGCGGCGTCGCGGTCGGCCTCCGCCGGGAGCGGCGCGTGACCGTACTGGGTGCCGAACGCCATGCCACCACGCAGTCCGAACCGTCGCGCCGCCCGCTCCACCTGCGCTTCGAGCGCGAGCAGCTCGGCCACCGGGGTGTCCCGCGTCGGGCTGCCGGCCGCCCGCATCATCGCGCTCGCCATCTTCGCCCGACCACTGCTGATGCCGAGCGGCGCGCTCTGGACGATGGCGCGCTGGAAGAGCCCCGCGGTGCCCTCGCTGATCATGAGGTGCGCGATCGCATCGCCGCCCGCCGACTGCCCGAAGAGCGTGACCGACCCCGGGTCGCCACCGAACGCGCTGATGTGCTCGTGGATCCACCGGAGCGCGAGGACGAGGTCCAGCAGACCGAGGTTCGCCGGCAGCGTCGCACCGTCACCGAGGAAGCCGAGGATCCCGAGCCGGTACGTGACCGACACCACGATGACCCGCTGCTCGACGACCAGGTTGACCGGATCGTAGACGTCGAGGTCACCCGCGCCCGTGACGTAGGCGCCGCCATGGATCCAGACCATCACCGGCAGCGACTCGTCGGGACGCATGTCGGCGGGGACCGTGATCGAGAGCGCCTGGCAGTCCTCGGAGCCGACCATCCCTTCACCAGCGCCCTCGAGGACGGCCTCGAGCACCCGGGAGGTCCGCTGCGGTGAGGCCGGCGCCCGCTCGAAGGCCCGGAACGGCATTGGATCGCCGTCGGCGCCGACGGGAAGACCGGCCGGCTCCGGCACCTCGAAGCGCCCCGCGCGGGCGTACGGGATGCCGCGGGCCCGAACCACCGCGCCGTCGACCCGACCCAGGATCGTGCCGAGGGAGGTCTCGAAGGCACGTGCGTCGGAGGTCGGGCTCGCGTGCAACTCGGTCATCTGTCCACGCTATCCCCGACATGCCCGTGCACAACTCCTGCCCGACGGGCTCACACCGAAGACACGGCCGCGCGAACCGGGCCGAGCTGCCGGCCGAGGGCCGGCCGAGCAGGAGTTGTGGACGGGGAAACTGTCTACGGGATGCGGATGTAGACCGGGTCGCCCCAGATCGACAGACGGTGCTGGACGTAGCGACCCCAGTCGGGAGAGTCGTACATGCCGCCCGCGCCGTCGTAGATCGCGATGTGACCTTCCGGCCAGTAGAGCAGGTCGCCGGCGACGGCCTCCGACGCCGAGATCTGCACGCCCGACGCGGCCTGCGCACCGGCGCCGCGAGGCAGGGACACGCCGAACGCCGCAAAGACGTACTGCACGTAGCCGTCGCAGGCGAAGCTGTCGGACGGGTCGTTGCCGTTGCCGTAGGGGACGACGCCGACGAACTGCGCCGCGTAGGCGAGGATCGCCTCGCCGGATCGGGCGACGGCGGGAGCCGCATACGTGCGTCCGGCCGAAGCCGACGCGGACGACGAGGAGGCGGCGGATGCACTCGCGGCCGCCTCGGCTGCGGCAGCTGCAGCGGCGGCCGAGGCGGCGTCGACCTCCTCCTGGCTGGTCGCGCCGTAGCCGTCGCGCACGAAGGGCACATCGGCTGCGGTCGACGGCACGGAGTACGACACCGACTGCATCGTCGCCGCAGACGGGATCGCTCCACCGGTCGCCGCATCGACGTCGACGCCGGCAGCGGCCGCCGGCAGTGACACCGACACGAAGAGCCCGGTTGCGAGCGTCATGACGCCGAACGTGGCGAACGGCTTGGCGCGCTTCGCGAACGAGCTCTTGCCGCGTGGGGCCGAGGGCCGCTTGGTGGGCACGAGGTCGACGTGGCGTCGCTCCTCCTCGGCGGAGGCGGTCCAGCTGGCGTCCTCGAGTCGAGCCGCGCGACGGGCGGCTCGTGGGCTGAGTGCCACGTGGCGGCCACCGGTCCGGGCAGGGGGCGTGGGGGCCACGGCCGGAGTGTTCGGGTCGCGGCGCTCGAGGGCGCGCGCAGGGGTGGTGCTGGTCATGTGCGGGGTACCGTCCTGGGTCTCGGTCGCGTCGGGGGCGCGCTCGGTTCATGCTCGGTGGGTGCAGCATCGCCTCGGCAGAGCCGCCCCTCGATGACCGCGGTCGACCGGTTGCCCGATCCGAGGGAGGCGAAACGGCCACCCTACGTGGACGTCCCTGAGAGGATCCTCCGCTTGGCGTGGCCTGTGGAGGGCCGATGAAGTCACGTCGCCGGCTTGCTAGCATCGTGCTAGCACTCCATTCCCGACGAGAGGTGACGACATTGCCCACGGTGACCGTCCGGAATCTCGATGAGGACACGAAACGCGGTCTGCAACAGCTCGGCGCCTTGCACGGACGATCCATGGAGGCGGAGATCCGGGCGATCCTCGCGGCGGCCGTCAGGACGACGACGGCTGAGGACCTCCGCGCCGCCTCGGCCTCTGACAGCGACCGACCGGGGTTGGCGGAGCGCATCCATCAGCGCTTCGTCGACCTCCACCTCGACGGTGAACTCGTCATCGAACTACCCGACCGAACCACGACCACCCGACCGAATCCGTTCGACGATGCCGCGAGCGCCGACGCGGACGACCCGGCCCCGAGGTGATCATCCTCGACACGAACGTCGTCTCCGAACTGTTCAGGCCACGGCCCGACCCGACGGTGGCCCGGTGGATCGACCAGCAGGACGAGGCCGACCTCCACCTCACCGCGATGACCGCTGCCGAACTCCTCGAAGGAGCCCTGCGCCTCCCTGCAGGCGCTCGCCGATCGGCGCTCGTCGGGGCCGTGGCGACCGTGCTCGATGCCGACTTCGCAGGACGCGTCCTCCCCTTCTCCGCGGAAGCCGCGCTCGATTACGCGGAGCTCATGACGACGCGACGCCGCTCCGGCAACCCCATCGGACCTCAGGATGCGATCATCGCGGCCATCGCGAGATCCTCCGGCGCCGCTCTCGCGACGCGGAACACGCGCGACTTCGCCGGCGTCGGCCTCCACCTCATCGACCCGTGGGTCCCCGACCACCCGGCGTGATCCAGGGCGGCACCCAGACTCAGGACGGGTCGACGCCGACCGTCGACTGCCGGACGACGAGTTCCGGCTGGAAGACGATCTGCTCGGGCACGCGTCGAGCGCCCGCGTCCGCCTCACGGAGCAGGAGCTCGACGGCGGTGTGGCCGATGAGCGCGCTCGGCTGACGGATCGACGACAGCGGGACGACCGCCGCCGACGCGAAGTCGATGTCGTCGTACCCGATCAGGGCGATGTCGTCCGGCACGCGCACCGAACCGAGCATGCTGAACGCCTGCAGGACCCCCATCGCGAGGAGGTCGTTGGCCGCGAACACCGCGTCGGGCCACTCGTCACGAGGACGGTTCCGAATAGTCTCACCCGCGGAACGGCCCTGCAGCACCGTCAACGCGGTGGTCTCCACGACCTCGAGGGTGACCTCGGTACCACCGGCCATGGCTGCATCGACCGCCTGACGCGCACCGGCGAGCCGGTCGACGACCTGCCGCAGCGAGGACGGACCACCTACGACCACGATGCGACGCCGACCGAGTTCGATGAGGTGCTCGACCGCGAGCCGCCCGCCCGCGACGTCGTCGACGGCGACCGACGAGAAGCTCGTGTCCTCGGTCTGCCGGTCGACGAGCACCGTCGGCGTCCCGCGGTCGCGCAGTCGACTGAGCCGGGTGAGGTCGTCGCCGAGCGGGGTGATGAGCACGCCGGCGACCCGCTGCTCCTCGAAGAGGTCGAGGTAGGCGCGCTCGCGGTCGATGCTCTCGTCGCTGTTGCCGAGCAGGACCGACCACCCCTCCGCATCGGCTCGATCCTCGGCGCCGCGGGCGACGTCGGTGAAGAACGGGTTGCCGACGTCGAGCACCACCAGGCCGACACTGCGGCTGCGACCGGCCCGGAGCTGGCGGGCCGCGTCGTTCCGCACGAAGCCGAGCTCGTCGATCGCCGCGTGGACGCGGTCGACCGTGACGGGCGAGACCTTCTCGGGGCGGTTCAGCACGTTGGAGACGGTCCCGACCGAGACGCCGGCTCTCGCCGCGACGTCCTTCACGCTCGCGCTCACGGCTCCCCTTCGCCTGTCGGACCCGCCAGGCGACGCCGGACGGGCTGGCTCATTGTTGCATGCAGTGACTCATGGCGCCCGCGCAGTCGGCTGTCCCCGGTCGTCTCCGTCCCCAACTCAGGAGTTCCCGGGCGCGGCACCCCCGCCCGCCCCGACACACCGGGCGACTCCTGAGAACGGGCGACGATCAGGCGGGATCGACCGACAGGGCCGACGCGGCGGGCAGGGTGACGACGACCTCGAGACCGTGGCCGGGTCGGTTGTGCAGCACGATCGCGCCGCCCGCGTTGCGCGCGATGGCGGCGACGATCGCGAGCCCGAGACCGGAACCGTGCCCGGAGGACCGCGTCTTGTCCGATCGGCTGAACCGCTCGAGCGCCCGCGGTTCGAAGTCCGGGTCGAGCCCTCCGGCGTTGTCCGACACTCGCAGCGTGAGCTGCCCGCCGTCGTCGTCGAGCATGACCGACACCCGCCGCGGAGCACCCCCGCGATCGGCGAAGGCCTGCAGCGCGTTCCCCGTGAGGTTGTCGACGACCCGGCCGACGTCGTCGGCGCGCACGGCGTACACCGCCGCACCGTCCCCCGGCCCGCTCCCGGCGACCGCACTCACGTACTCGACCTCGATCCCGGCCAGCGCGTCGTCCGAGGCGACCCGGAACCGCGCACGCTCGACCGCCTCGAGCACGTCGGCGTCCAGCGTGGCCGCGGTCGTCCGCTCCTCCGGCGTCGCCGCTTCGATGCGGGACAGCTCGAGGAGCGAGGTGACGAGCGCCGACAACCGCGTCGCACTGCGCTCAGCGCCCTCGATGTCGGCGAGCAGCTGTTCACGCGACGAGTCCTCGAGGCGCGCGAGTTCGAGCTGGGTGCGGAGGATCGCCAGCGGTGTCCGGAGCTCGTGACTCGCGTCGGACACGAGCTGCCGTTCGCGGTCCGCCGAGGCCCGCAGCCGCTCGATCAGGTCGTTGAGGGTGATCGCGAGCTGCGCGATCTCGTCGTCCGCACGGCCGACCGGCAGCACCTCGTCCGTCGACCGTTCACTGAGGCTCTGCGCACTCACCCGGAGCCGGGTGACGGGCCGGAGCGACACCGTCGTCAGGATCCATCCGCCGGCCGCGACACCGAGGACCAGGAGCGCGAAGGATCCGACGAGTAGGAGGCGCATCTGGACGAGGACGGTCGTCTCCTCGGCCTCGTCGCGTCCGGCGATGACGTACCAGGTGTCGCCACCGACGGTCACGGGCTGTGACAACAGGATGTAGGTGGCGGGACCGGCGTCGACCGTGGTGACCTCCCGCGTCGCGGCGAGCGCCGGGAGTTGCGCGGCGAGCGTCGTCGGCAGGCTGAAGACCGGGATGGAGCCGTCGGGGGCGATGACCGCGATGCGGGTGCCGAGGCCGGGTCCCTGGAGCGGGTCGTCGGGTCTCGCCTGCAGTGCGAACACGTATTGTGCGCCGTCGCTGCGGAGCGCCTGGACGGTGCCGTCGCGGACGATGCGCTCCAGCTGAGCGTTGATCGCGAGTCCGGCGAAGAGCGACACGACGACGGCGATGAGCAGACTGCCCCCGGCGATCCGCGTGCGGATGCCGTGGTGCCGCGTCGACCGACGACGGTCCGACGACATGCCCTCAGCTCCCTGCGACGACGAGCGAGAAGCCCACGCCGCGGCTCGTCACGATGCGGACGCCCGCCTCCGCCAGGTCGAGTTTGCGACGGAGACGGCTGATGTACTGGTCGACGACGTTCGGGTCGATGTTGTCGAAGGTCTCCCAGACCTCCCGCAGCATGGCCGCCCGGGAGACGACGGCGCCCGACTCGGTCGCGAGCACCCGGAGGACGTCGAACTCGGTCCCGCTCAGCGGCACGTCGTGGTCACCGACGCGCGCACGGTGCCGGTGCAGGTCGAGCGTCAGCCCACCGACGTCCAAGCGGGGCTGCACGGTGAGCGTGTCCCGCCGCCGGACCGCGCGGATCCGGGCGGCGAGCTCGGCGAAGGCGAACGGCTTGATCATGTAGTCGTCGGCTCCGGCGTCGAGCCCGCGGACCCGGTCGTCCACGGCGTCGCGCGCCGTGAGCAGGATCACCGCGAGCGTCGGGTCGAGGCCTTTGAGCTCGCGGCAGACGGCGAATCCGGAGAGCCCTGGGAGCATGACGTCGACCACCGCGACCTGGAAGCCCGCGTCGCCACCGGACGCCGGCGCGATCGCCTGCCGTGCGAGGTCCAGCGCGGTCGGGCCGTCGAACGCGGTCGTCACGTCGTGGCCGTCCGACCCGAGACCGCGGGAGAGGAGGCCAGCCATCTCGCGTTCGTCATCGACGACGAGGATCCGCACGGTCGTCCTCCTTCGCCATCGAGCATCCACAGCCTAGGCGAGCCAAGCGGGGCGCCGTTTCTGAAGGTCCTGTCAGGAACGACCGCTTCACCTTGCCGCCCGCGATCCGGCGGCCATACAGTGCAAGTGCTCCCGACCCTGAATCGATTCACATCCCGCCGGGAGCGAGCCCCTCACCGTGGAGGAACGGACCCTCAATGACGATCGACCATCCAGCGCAGCCGACGCGCACCGAACCTGCCGGGCGCAGCGCCCAGCCGGCGCTCTCCCTCATCGGAGCCGCCAAGACCTTCGGCCCCGTCGTCGCCCTGGCCGACGGCACCATCCAGATCGAGGCCGGCGAGATCCACGCGCTCGTCGGCGAGAACGGCGCCGGGAAGTCCACGCTCGTGAAGATCCTCGCCGGGCTCTACACCCCCGATGCCGGCGACTTCACCCTCGCCGGGAAGCCCGTCGCCTTCCGCGGGGTCGCCGACAGCAAGGCCGCGGGCATCTCCGTGATCTACCAGGAGCCGACCCTGTTCCCCGACCTCACCGTCGCCGAGAACATCTTCATCGGCCGCCAGCCGAAGAACGGCCTCGGACTCATCAGCACGGGCGCCATGCGGAAGGCCGCCCGCGCCCTGTTCGACCGCCTCGGCGTCCAGATCGACCCCGACCGCGTCGCCGAGGGCCTCTCGATCGCCGACCAGCAGATCATCGAGATCGCGAAGGCCATCTCGCTCGACGCCAAGGTCCTCATCATGGACGAACCGACCGCCGCGCTCTCCGGCGTCGAGGTCGACCGCCTCTTCCAGGTCGCCCGCTCCCTGCGCGACGCGGGCGCCGGCATCATGTTCATCTCCCACCGCTTCGAGGAGGTCTTCGCGCTGTGCGACCGCATCACGGTCATGCGCGACGGCCGCTACATCGCCACGCACGCCACGAGCGAGACGACGGTCGACGCGATCGTCCGGCAGATGGTCGGTCGCGACATCGCCGCCCTCTTCCCCAAGCAGGACGCGGAGATCGGCGACGCGGTCCTCACCGTCGACGGGCTGTCGCGCGCCGGCGTCTTCTCCGACATCTCGTTCACGGTGCGCTCGGGTGAGATCGTCGCCCTCGCGGGACTCGTCGGCGCCGGGCGCACCGAGGTCGCCCGCGCCGTCTTCGGCATCGACCCCTACGACACCGGACGCGTCACGCTCGACGGCAAGCCGGTGAAGGCCGGCGACCCGCAGGCCGCGATCGACGCCGGCATGGGCTTCGTCCCGGAGGACCGCCGCCAACAGGGTCTCGTGATGGACCTGTCGGTCGCACGCAACGCGACCCTCACCCTCCGCCACCGGCTCGCGCGGGTCGGGATCATCTCCGGCCGCCGCGAACGCGAGGCGGCCGAGGAGTGGTCGGCCCGCCTCCAGGTGAAGACCGGCTCCCAGGAGTACGCGGTCTCCACCCTTTCCGGTGGCAACCAGCAGAAGGTCGTCCTCGCGAAGTGGCTCGCCACCGAGCCGACCTTCCTCATCGTCGACGAGCCCACCCGCGGCATCGACGTCGGCACGAAGAGCGAGGTCCACCGCCTCATCTCCGAACTCGCCGGCCGCGGCATCGCGATCCTCATGATCTCCTCCGAACTGCCCGAGGTCCTCGGCATGGCCGACCGCGTCCTCGTCATGCACGAGGGACGGATCACCGCCGAGCTCACCCGCGAAGAAGCGACCCCGGAGACCGTGATGCACGCGGCCACCGGTTCCCTGGAAGGCGCACGATGACCGACACCACCACGAAGCCGGGAGGCGGCGGCCCCGTCACCGTCGCGACCGAGCGCACGACGAACCCGATCGCGTCGATCGTGCGACTCCGGGAGCTCCCGGTCACCGTCGCCCTCGTCGTCCTCGTGCTCGTGACCTACCTCGCGAACCCGCTGTTCCTGTCCGCACAGGGGGTGAAGGACCTCCTCCTCAACGCGACGATCATGATCATCCTCACCGTCGGTCAGGCGCTCGTCATCATCACCCGCAACGTCGACCTGTCCGTCGGCTCGATCCTGGGGCTCGTGGCCTTCGCGACCGGCACGATGTTCGCGACGATGCCGCAGCTGCCGATCATCGCGGTGTTCGCCATCGCCATGCTGCTCGGCGCGGTGCTCGGTGCGATCAACGGTGCGCTCGTCACGATCGCGAAGGTCCCCGCCCTCGTGATCACCCTGGGCACGCTCTACATCTACCGAGGCCTGAACAACGCGTGGGCCGGTGGCACGCAGTACTTCGCGGACGACCGACCCGACGCGTTCGGGAACCTGTCCGTCGACACCGTCCTCGGCTTCCCGGTCATCACCCTCATCGCGATCCTCGTCGTGGTCGTCGTCGCCGTCTACATGGCCGGCGCCCGCTCCGGCCGCGACCTCTACGCGATCGGGTCGGACCCCGACGCCGCGAAGCTGTTCGGCATCCCGGTCGGCCGCCGCGTCTTCCTCGCCTTCCTGGCGAACGGCCTGCTCGCCGGACTCGCCGGCGTGCTCTACGCCTCGCGCTTCAACTCGGTCGGCGCGACCACCGGGTCGGGCATGGAGCTCGACGTCGTCGCAGCGGCCGTGGTCGGCGGTGTCGCGATCTTCGGCGGCAGCGGCTCCGTCGCCGGTGCAGCGATCGGCGCGATCCTCCTCACCACCATCACGAGCGCCCTCACCGCCCTGCGCGTCGACAAGTTCTGGCAGCAGGCGATCGTGGGCATCCTCATCCTGGCCGCGATCATCATCGACCGCGTCGCCAGCCTCCGTACGGCCAAGAAACTGCGAATGAGCGAGGCACGCGATGTCTGATCTGAAGACCCCGGCAGCCCCGAAGGCTCCGTTCACCAAGGGCTCCGGCCCACTCGGCACCGACACCACCGGCGTGCTCGTGGCCGAACCGAAGGGCCGCACCGGTGCCTCGCGCATCCTGCTCGGCCGCGACGCGATCATGATCTACGCGCTGCTCGTCGTCGTCATCAGCGGATGCCTGCTCATCCCGCGGTTCGCCTCCCCCGTCACCGTGGGCTTCCTCCTCCTCGACGTCATCCCGATCCTCCTCATCGCGATGCCGATGACGCTCGTCATCATCACCGGCGAGATCGACCTGTCCGTCGCGAGCACCGCGGGCCTCACGAGCGCCGTCATCGGTGTGCTGTGGGCCGGCGGCGGGATGGACATCGGCGTCGTCCTCCTCATCGGGCTGCTCGTCGGAGTCGTCGCCGGCGCGTTCAACGGCTTCCTCATCGCGGTGGTCGGACTCCCGTCGCTCGCGGTGACGATCGGCACGCTCGCGCTGTTCCGCGGCCTCGCGCTCGTCGTCATCGGCGACAACGCGGTCGCGAACTTCCCGCCCGAGCTCACCGCGTTCTTCACGTCGAAGATCGGCTCGACCGGTATCCCCGTGGTCATGGTCGGGGTCCTCGTCGTCGTGCTCGCCTTCGGGATCGTCCTGCACCTGACCCCCTTCGGCCGCGGGCTGTACGCGCTCGGGTACAGCACGGAGGCCGCGAGCTTCGTCGGCATCAAGGTCGCCCGCTCGAAGTTCTGGCTCTACGTCGCGACCGGCGGCGTCTCCGCCCTCGCGGGGGTGTTCTGGACGCTCCGCTACTCGAGCGCCCGCAGCGACAACGCCTCGGGTCTCGAACTCGCCGTCATCGCGGCCGTGCTCCTCGGCGGCGTGTCGATCTTCGGCGGCAAGGGATCCATCCCGGGTGTCGTCGCGGGTGTGCTGCTCATCGGCACCATCAACTACGCGCTCCGGCTCGGCCGCGTCTCCGACGTCGTCCTCATCATCGTGACCGGGACCCTGCTGATCGCCTCGGTGGTCGGCCCCAGTATCTTCGAATCCGTCAAGCAGTGGAACCACCACCGACGGATCCGACGCAGCCTGCCCCAGCACTGATCTCCCGATCGGCGCAGCCCTCGGGGCACCCCACGCCACAGCACCAGGCGTATCCAGAAAGGAACAGACAATGCAGTCGATTCGAAACCGCGCAGCAGGCCGTTCGGCCCGTCGCGCAGCGGCCCTCATCGCCGCAGCAGCCTCCCTCGCACTCATCGCGACGGGGTGCGCCACCGGCGACTCCGCGGGCTCAGGTGGTGGCGGCGGTGCCGCGGAGAGCATCACCTTCATCCCCAAGCAGCTCAACAACCCGTACACGGACGTCGTGCTCGGCGGCGGCAAGGACGGCGCGAAGGCGGCCGGCTTCAGCGCCACCGAGGTCGTCGGCCCGCTCGAGGCGAGCGCGTCCAGCCAGGTGTCGTTCATCAACGCGGAGACCCAGGCCGGCACGAACGTCATCGTCATCGCGGCGAACGACCCCGACGCCGTCTGCCCCGCCCTCAAGGAGGCCCGTGACGGCGGCGCGAAGATCGTCGCGTTCGACTCCGACACCAGCAAGGACTGCCGCGACGTCTTCATCTCCCAGGTCGTCGCGAAGGACGTCGCCCTGATCCAGACGAAGCTCATCTCGGAGCAGATCGGTGGCTCGGGCGAGATCGCGATCCTCTCGGCCACGGCCAATGCGACGAACCAGAACGAGTGGATCAAGTACATGGAGGAGGAGCTCGCCTCCAATCCGGACTACAAGGACATCAAGCTCGTCGCCAAGGTCTACGGCGACGACGACGACACGAAGTCGTTCCAGGAGGCCCAGGGTCTGCTCCAGGCGCACCCGAACCTCAAGGGCATCATTTCGCCCACGACGGTCGGCATCGCCGCGACCGCCCGCTACCTCTCCACCTCGGAGTACAAGGGCAAGGTCGCACTGACCGGGCTCGGCCTCCCGAACGAGATGCGTCCGTTCGTCAAGGACGGCACCGTCACGGCGTTCGCGCTGTGGGACCCGGCTCAGCTCGGCTACGTCGCCGCGTTCGCCGGCAAGGCACTCGCCGAGGGCACGATCACCGGCAAGGAGGGCGACACCTTCGAGGCCGGCGACCTCGGTGAGCGCGAGGTCGCCGCCGACGGCACCGTCATCGTCGGCCCGCCGACCACCTTCGACGCGTCGAACATCGACAAGTACGACTTCTAGGAGTCACCCGCAGCACCGCACGAACAAACCACCACTTCACCACTGCCCTAACTCAGGAGCGGCTGGGTGCGTCGCCCCACCAGGGCCCGCGCCACCGCCGACACGCCGACGGCGTCCTGAGTTAGGGCAGTGGGTCGTGACGGGAGTTCATCGTCAGGAGCGTTTGTCGTCGGCGTCGGGATCGGCGCGCTTCATCTCCAGCTCGAGCTTGCGGATGCGCTCGGCGTCCTCGGCGGCCTGGATCTCGCGCTCGAGGGCGGCAAGCTGCTCCTCCGTGCTGCTGACGGCGCGGTCCGGCTGCGACGGCGAGGGCGTCGCGGTCGACGAGGGACCGCGACCCGAGCCCCACGAGCCGGACGTCCGCGACTGCTTCCGGCCCCGGCGTTCGGGGAGCTTGATCCGGCTCGTCGACCAGTCCTTGCCGAGCAGGAACCACAGGGCGACGCCGATGAGCGGGATGAAGACGATGAGCAGCACCCACACGATCTTGGGCAGGTTGCGCACGACGGGCTCGGGCTGACCCACCACGTCGATGAGCGCGATGATCGTGAGGACGATGAGCAGCAACGACAACACGAACATGTCGTCAATCCTAGGCAGACCACCGGTGGGTTCGGCCAGGATGGTCGGATGAAGACCATCCCCCTGCCCCAGACCGACCTGACCGCGTCCAGCATCGTCCTCGGCCTCATGCGGATCGAGGCCCTCGACGACGAGGCCATCCGCACCCTCTTCCACACCGCACGAGACGCCGGCGTCACCATGTTCGACCACGCCGACATCTACGGCTCGGAGCGTCACGGGTGCGAGCGTCGCTTCGGCGACGCCGTCACCCTCACCGCCGCCGAGCGCGAGCAGGTGCTCATCCAGTCGAAGGTCGGCATCCGCACAGGCTTCTTCGACTTCTCGGAGGAGCACATCCTCCGCTCCGTCGACGAGTCGCTCGCCGCCCTCAAGACGGACTACCTCGACCTCCTGCTCCTGCACCGTCCCGACAGCCTCGTCGAGCCGGAAGAGGTCGCGTCGGCGTTCGACACCCTGCAGGCCGCGGGCAAGGTCCGGAACTTCGGCGTCTCGAACCACACGCCGGCGCAGGTCGAGCTGCTGAAGGGCTCCGTCGAGCAGCCGCTCATCGTCAACCAGGTGCAGCTGAGCATCACCCACGCCCCGATCATCGCGTCGGGTGTCGCCGCGAACATGGCCGGCCTCGACCAGTCGATCGACCGCGACAACGGCATGCTCGACTACAGCCGCCTGACCGGCATGACCCTGCAGGCGTGGTCGCCGTTCCAGGCCGGCTTCTTCACGGGCGTCTTCATCGGCGATCGCGAGCACTACGCGGAGCTGAACGACGTGCTCGACGAGCTCGCTGCCGCACACGGCGTGACGCCGTCCGGCATCGCGACCGCGTGGATCACCCGGCACCCCGCGAACATCCAGGTCGTGCTCGGCACCACCAAGCCGTCGCGCGTCCAGGAAGCTGCCGCAGGTTCCGACGTGACGCTGTCACGCGAGGAGTGGTACCGCCTCTTCACCGCCGCGGGCCACACCCTCCCGTAGCGGTCGCCTCCGCCATACCCGCTGTCCCCAACTCAGGACACGAGCCGCGTGTCGCGCCTGCTGACCGGCCGACACGCCGCGGCCGTCCTGAGTTGGGGACGGGTACGCTCGGAGAGGAATCGGAGGGCAGCATGGCGAAGCACGACATCGGGTTCGCCGCCGTCGCCAGACTCGCCGGCGTCTCGAACGCGACCGTCTCCAACACGCTCAACCGCCCCGAGATCGTCGCCCCCGCCACGCGCGAGCGCGTGCTCGCCGCGATCGAGGAACTCGACTTCGTCCCCAACCGTGCCGCCGCCACCCTGCGACAGGGCACGAACCGGCTCATCGGTCTCGTCATCCCCGACATCGCGAACCCGTTCTACTCGGCGATCGCCCGCGGGGTCACCGAGGCCGCGGCCGAACACGGCTACACGGTCGCGCTCTGCGTGAGCCACGACGACCCGGACCTCGAACTCCGGCACTTCGAGATGCTCGCCGAGCACCGGGCTGCCGGCGCACTCGTCGCTCCGTTGACGGCCGATGCCTCCCGACTTGCCCAGCTGCGGCGGGTCGGCAGCCGCCTCGTGCTCATGGACCGCACCGCCCCCGAGGACACCGGCTGCTCCGTCGCGATCGATGACGTGCACGGCGGGGAGCTCGCGGTCGCCCACCTGCTCGCCAGTCCCGCCCAGCCGTCCGACGGGTCGATCGTGCTCGTGAACGGCGACCTGGCGATCCCGCAGTGCGCCGATCGACGCGAGGGCGCCCGGAACGCGTTCATCGCGGCCGGTCTCGACCCCGACGACCTCCACGAGGTCACCGTGGACGAGATGACCGTCGACGCGGGCCGTGTCGCAGGTCGCCGGATCGCGGCCCGGACACCGCATCCGACCGGCGTGTTCTGCACGAACGACCAGCTCGCGCTCGGCGTCATCAGGGGGCTGAACGACGGAGGTCTCGCGGTGCCGGACGAGGTGTCCGTGGTCGGCTACGGCGATCTCGCGCTCGCCGCCGACGGGCGGGTGCCGCTCACCACGGTCGAGCAGCCGAAGGACGAACTCGGGCGCATGGCCGTCGACATCCTCCTGGCCGAGCTGGGCGCCGACCGCGCGGCACACGAGCACGTCACCCGGACACTCGAGCCGTATCTCGTCGTCCGCGAGTCCGCTCCCCTGCCTGCCTGAGCAGCGGCGAGGCTGGACGCGGCGGTGACGCCCGGGTACAGTCATCACCAGAATTTAATCGATTAAATACTCCCGCGCCCCGCGCCCACCCAAGGATCGACGATGACCCACACCGCAGCAGCCCCCCACCCGCTCCTCACCCCGAAGGCCCGTCGGAAGCCACGCATCGGCCTCGTCGCCGGCGGCCTCGGCACCTACTGGCCGCAGTTCCCGGAGCTGCTCCCCCAGCTCCAGGCGTCGGCCCGGTACGTCTCGGAACGCTTCCAGCAGATGGACGCCGAGGTCGTCGACGTCGGCTTCATCTCGGACGCGCAGGAGGGCGACGCCGCGGCGGAACAGCTCCGACAGGGCGACTGCGACCTCATCGTCCTGTTCCTCACCACCTACCTCACCTCCTCGATGGTCCTGCCGATCGCCCAGCGCGCGAACACCCCGGTCCTCGTCATCGACCTGCAGCCAACCGAGCGGATGGACCACGCGAGCTTCGACACCGGCGCCTGGCTCGCCTACTGCGGGCAGTGCCCGGTGCCTGAGGTCGGCAACGTCTTCCGTCGCGCGGGCATCCCGTTCCGCTCGGTGTCGGGGTGGCTGCGTCAGGAGTCGGCGTGGGGCCGCATCTCGCAGTGGATCCGGGCGGCGCACGTCCGCGCAGCCCTCCGTCACGCCCGTCACGGCCTCATGGGCCACGTCTACCCCGGCATGCTCGACGTCTCCACCGACCTCACCCTGCTGCCGACCACCTTCGGTTCGCACGTCGAGGTCCTGGAGTTCGACGACCTCCGCGTCCTCGTCGACGAGGTGACCGACGCCGAGGTCGCAGACCGCATGGCCCTCGCCAGGGAGATATTCACCCTCGACGACACGGTGGTCGAGGACGACTTCGCGTGGGGAGCGAAGGTGTCGGTCGGGCTCGATCGACTCGTCGACGAGTTCGCGCTCGACAGCCTCGCCTATTACCACCGGGGTCGCGACGGCGAACAGCACGAGCGACTCGGCGCCGGCATGATCCTCGGCGCGTCCCTCCTGACCGCTCGTGGTATCCCCACGACCGGCGAGTACGAGCTGCGGACCACGGTCGCCCAACTCGCGACCCAGGTCGTCGGCGCCGGTGGGTCGTTCTGCGAGATCCAGGGTCTGGACTTCAAGGACGAGGTCGTCGAGATGGGGCACGACGGACCGGCGCACCTCGCCGTCAGCTCCCGCGACCCGCTGCTGCGCGGCCTCGGGGTCTATCACGGCAAGCGCGGCTGGGGGGTGAGCGTCGAGTTCGACGTGCGGCACGGGCCGGTCACGCTGCTGGGGTTGGGGCAGGACCGCGACGGCTCGCTCGCCTTCGTCGCGTCGGAGGGCGAGGTCGTCCCCGGCCCGCTGCTCGCGATCGGGAACACGACGAGCCGCGTCGACTTCGGGCGCGACCCGGGTGTCTGGGTGGACGAGTGGAGCGCGACCGGTATCGGGCATCACTGGTCGCTGTCGCTCGGACACCGGTCGGCTGACTACCGGGCTGCGGCGAGCCTGCTGGGGATCGACTTCCGCCAGGTGTGAGCGCCCGTCGGTCCCTGGGCCGCCCCGACCCCTGAGCCGAACCCGGTCCCCGCGCCGACCCCGGTCGCTGCACTGAACCCGGTCCCTGAGCCTGTCGAAGGGCAGCCCCGCCGAGGGCGCCCTCAGAACAGGAAGCCCTTCGGGGGCACTTCGACAAGCTCACTGACCGGACGAACCTGGCGCCCGGGACACCTCGGTCACTGAGCTGAACCCGGTCCCTGAGCCGAACCCGGACCTCGCGACAGGACGGATCAGAGCACGGCGCGAAGACGCTCCACCGCGGGCTCCACCACGGCGATCGGCGTCGGTCGCTGCAACCCTTCGAGCGCGACCGTGAGTCGGCGAGCGGCCCGGTCGACGTCCCCACCGCCCGCACCCAGCTCGCGGATCGGGGCGAGCAGTGCCGCCCGTCGTAACCAGGGCTCGTCCTGCATCCAGCGGTCGAGGACGGTCTCGGCTTTGGTCCGGGCCGTCCCGTCGAGGCGTTCCAGGAGCGGTCCGATGACGTCGGTGGCCAGCGGGTCGGCGAGCTCGGGCACTCGACCGGCGCGGACGAAACCTTCGATCCTCGTCAGATCGGTGTGCTTGAGCACCGGGACGCTCGACTGCAGGAGGACGATCGCGGCGAGCCGACGCTCGAAGACCGGCACGGCCCACAGCTCCGAGGCGAGGGCTGCCAGCTCGTCGTGCTCCAGTCCGGGGAACTTCCGGAGGGCGTCGCGCACCGTCCCGCGCACGGCCCCGACCGAGGAACCGTAGGACTGAAGCCCGTCGCCGAGCCGCTCGGCGACGTCCGCTGCCCGATAGCCGTCGCCCTCGTATTGGAGCGCCGCGTCGATGAACTCCCCCGCAGCACTCATCCCACCATTCTCACCCCTGGCGGCGGGTACGGTGGAGCGATGACCGTCGTGATCGTGGGACTCGGACAGCTCGGCTCGGACGTCGCCGGGAGGCTCCTCGCCCGCGGTGAGGACGTCGTCGGCGTGAAGCGTGCGGCGCCCGAGTCGAACCCGATCCCTGAGCCGAACCTGGTCCCCGAGCTTGTCGAGGGGCGCTTCACCCTCCAGCTCCGCGACCTCACGACAGCGGCCCCCGATCTCCCAGCGGACACGACGGCGATCGTGGTGGCCCTTGCGCCGCGGGCACGCTCGGTCGAAGCCTACGACGCCCTCTACCGCGACGGTGTCGGGCATCTCCTCGCTGCCGTCGCCGCCCTCCCCGGCACCCCACCCCGCATCCTGTTCGTCTCGTCGACCGCGGTGTGGGGCGAGGACGGTGGGGAGACGATCGACGACACCACGCCGGCCATCCCGACCACCGGCACCGCACGCGCCCTGCTCGCAGCCGAGGAGGCTGTCCTCGGCGCCGTGCCCGAGGCGAGCGCCATCCGCTTCGGCGGCCTCTACGGTCCGACGGCCACGATGTTCGTCGACCAGGTCCGCGACGGCCGCGTCACCCGGCCCTCCGGCTGGACCAATCGCATCCACCGTGACGACGCCGCTGCCGTGATCGTGCACCTGCTCGACCTGCCGGCGGCATCGCTCCCGCCGGTCGTGGCGGGCATCGACGAGGAGCCGGTCCTGCTGTCGACGGTCGCCGACTTCCTCGCCGATCGACTCGGCGTCGCTCCCCCGGCGCTCGACGACGCCGGTCGCACGCCGGAAGAACCGCACCGCGGCAAGCGCATCACGGCAGCCATCCTCCGCGACACCGGGTTCACCTATCGCTATCCCACCTACCGTGAGGGCTATTCGGCGCAGCTCCCCTGATCGGACGACCGGAGCGGGTCACGGCTGCTTCGTCACCTCGGCCATCGCCCGTCGACCGGACGGCACGAGCACGGCGACGGCGAGCACCACGAAGGTGAGCACGCCGGCGACGACGAGGAGCAGTTCGACGGAGACGACGTCGGCGAGCGGCCCGAACACGATCATCCCGAGCGGCATCGACACCGCCATGACGATGCCGACGAAGCCGAACACGCGACCCTGCCGCTCCGGTTGGACGCGCTCCTGCAGCAGGGTCATCGACGTCGTCGAGAAGAACGGCACCGCGATCCCGAGCAGGAACATGAAGCCGAAGAAGACCCAGAGGTTGGTCGAGAGCCCGAGCCCGATGGACAGCGCCCCGAACACCACCGAGGACCCGACGATCAGGAGCACGCGGTTCTTGGTGCCGCCCCAGATCGCGATGATCGCGCCGCCGCCGACCATGCCGACGCTGAAGGCGAGTTCGTTCACGGTGAGCATCCAGACCTCGTCGCCGAAGGAGCGGGCGATCATGAGCGGCGTGAGGTAGGACGGCGCGACGATCAACAGGAACACGATCGCGAAAAGGATGAGCAACCAGCGCACGAAGCCGTGGTGCCAGACGTAGCGCACGCCCTCGGTGAGGTCGGCGAAGTAGCCGGGGCGCTCGCCCGACCGCACGAGCGTCCGCACCGGTACGAGCAGCAGCAGCCCGATCCCGATCGCGGCCGTGACGACGTCGACGAAGAAGATCGCGACGAGCGACGCACTCGCGTACAGCGCGCCGGCCGCAGCCGGGGCGACGAGCATCATGGCCGACTGGATGGATCCGTTGATGCCGTTGACCCGCATGAGCTTGTCGGTCGGCGTGATCTGCGGGATGAGCGCGGAGACGGCCGGCATCTGGATGCCCGCGCCGACCGAGCGGATCGCGAGCGTGAGGAAGATGAGCCAGAGGTCGGCGGCACCGTTGATGAGGAAGATCGCGAGCGCGAGGGTCGTGATGGCGATCGAGCCGTCGGCCGCGATGATGAGCAGTTTGCGGTTCATCCGGTCGGCCCACACCCCGCCGAAGATCGACACGATCGCCTGCGGCAGGAACCCCGCGACGGCGGCGAACGCGAGCACGACACCGGACTTCGTCTCGAGCGTGAGGTGCCACATGATCGCGTACTGCACGAGCATTGAACCGAACAGTGAAACCGTCTGACCGGACAGGAACACCGCGACGTCGCGACGCCAGCGCGGGCTCTCCGAGGCGACGGTCGTCTCCTCCGAACCGTCGGAACCGTCGATCGTGGGTGCATCGGGTGGCGCGTCATCGGCAGCCATGGGATCCACGCTAGGGACTTCGCTCCGGGGTGTCCAGGGGTGATCGGCGCGGACGCCGGGCGCGCCCTGAAAGCCGAACGGTCGATGCACCCTGTCCAGATCTTCAGACGTCCGGGCAGCCGGTCCGTTGACCCGCGGCCGATCGCCCGGATACGCTGCTCACGATCGTCTGAATCGATTCAGAGGATCCGTGAACCGAACAGAAAGGTACGCCTCGATGACGAGTGCCCGACCCCTGCACCGCGTGTGCTTCCAGCTCCAGGTCAAACCTGAGCGCCTCGCGGAGTACCGCGAACGCCATGCCGCCGTCTGGCCCGACATGCTGCGGGCCCTCGCCGACACCGGTTGGCACAACTACTCGCTCTTCGTCCGCGACGACGGCCTCCTCATCGGGTACTTCGAGACGGAATCGCTCGAGGCAGCCCAGGCCGGCATGGCCGAGACCGAGGTCAACGCGCGCTGGCAGGCGGAGATGGGTGAGTTCTTCGTCGACCTCGACCTGCCACCCGACCAGGGCTTCCTCCAGCTCACCGAGGTGTTCCACCTCGAGGACCAGCTCGCCGCCCTCCCCACCACCACCACCACCGAGCCCGAACCCGAACCCCTTCCCTAACTCAGGATGCGGTCGGCGCGTCGCCCCCAGCGCGGGGAGCGCGGCACCCGACACGCCGCACCCGTCCTGAGTTGGGGCAGAACGTGCTGCACGAGTAGCGACGTTGAAACGATTCACGTATGCTGCAACCAGCGCCGTGAACGCGCACCAGACCACCGGAACACGCACAGAGAAGTGACCATGACCAGTTTCGACACCATCACCCCCTGCTCGAGAAGCAGGCCATCGAGCTCCCCTCGTGGGCGTTCGGCAACTCCGGCACCCGCTTCAAGGTGTTCACGACGCCCGGCACCCCGCGGACGCCGGAGGAGAAGATCGCCGACGCCGCCAAGGTGCACGAGTTCACCGCCCTCGCGCCGAAGGTCGCACTCCACATCCCGTGGGACCTCGTGGACGACTTCAGCGCGCTCCGTCGCTACGCCGAGGACCATGGCGTCGCGCTCGGCACCATCAACTCGAACACCTTCCAGGATGAGGACTACAAGTTCGGCAGCCTGACCCACAGCAACCCGGCGATCCGTCAGAAGGCGATCGACCACCACTTCGCCTGCATCGACGTCATGCACGCGACCGGCTCGCAGGACCTCAAGATCTGGCTCGCCGACGGCAGCAACTACCCGGGCCAGCAGGACATCCGCGGCCGGCAGGACCGACTGGCCGACTCGCTCCAGCAGATCTACGCCCGCCTCGGCGAGGAGCAGCGACTCGTGCTCGAGTACAAGTTCTTCGAGCCGGCGTTCTACCACACCGACGTCCCCGACTGGGGAACGTCCTACGCCCAGGTCGCGCAGCTCGGCGACCAGGCCCTCGTCTGCCTCGACACCGGCCACCACGCGCCGGGCACGAACATCGAGTTCATCGTCGCCCAGCTCCTGCGCCTCGGAAAGCTCGGCTCGTTCGACTTCAACTCGCGCTTCTACGCCGACGACGACCTCATCGTGGGCGCGGCAGACCCGTTCCAGCTGTTCCGGATCCTCTACGAGGTCGTCCGCGGCGGCGGCCTCGACGATGACTCGCCGGTCGCGTTCATGCTCGACCAGTGCCACAACGTGGAGGACAAGATCCCCGGTCAGATCCGCTCGGTGCTGAACGTGCAGGAGATGACCGCGCGCGCACTGCTCGTCGACCGCGACGCACTGACCGCGGCACAGGAGGCCGGCGACGTCCTCGGCGCCAACGGCATCCTCATGGACGCGTTCTACACCGACGTCCGCGGGCCACTCGCCGCCTGGCGCGAGAGCCGTGGCCTGCCCGCCGACCCGTTCGGCGCCTACCTGGCCTCGGGCTACCAGCAGCAGATCGCCGAGGAACGCGTCGGCGGGACCCAGGCGAGCTGGGGCGCGTAAGCGGGAAGGCCGAGCCCCTTCGACAGGCTCAGGGACCAGATACCGGTCATTGAGCCAGCCCCGGCCACTGAGCCAGCCCCGGTCACTGAGCTTGTCGAACTGCACACGCGCACACCCGCCCTTCGACAGGCTCAGGGACCGAATATTGGTCACTGAGCCCGTCGAAGTGCCGACTACTTCGCGAGGAAGGCGAGCAGCTGCTCGTTGACCTCGCGGTAGTGGGTCCAGAGCATGCCGTGCGGCGCGCCCTCGATCTCGACGTACTCGGCGGAGGGCAGCGCCTTCGCGAACACGCGACCGGTGGAGTCGATCGGCAGGACGCGGTCGCCGGTGCCGTGCACGATGAGCGACGGGACGTCGATCTTCGCGACGTCGGCCCGGAAGTCGGTCAGCCAGGTGGGCTGCGCCGCGACCGAGGCGTACGGCGATGCGTTGTAGGCGAGCTGCGTGTTCGCACGAAGCGCCTCCTCGCTCAGGCGCGAGCCGAGGTTCTCGTCCGTGTTGAAGAAGTTCTCGAAGAAGCTGGTGAAGAACGCGTAGCGGTCGTCGGTGACGGCCTCGAGGAGCCCGTCGAACACGTCCTGCGGGACACCCGTCGGGTTGTCGTCGGTCTGCAAGAGGTACGGCTCGAGCGATCCAAGGAAGACGGCCTTCGCGACGCGCTCCGAACCATAGGTGCCGAGGTAGCGGCCGACCTCGCCGGTGCCCATCGAGAAGCCGACGAGGACCGCGTCGTTGAGGTCGAGCCTGTCGACGACGGCCTTGAGGTCGGCGGCGAAGGTGTCGTAGTCGTAGCCCTCGGTGGGCTTGGAGGACTTGCCGAAGCCGCGGCGGTCGTAGGTGATGACGCGGTAGCCGGCGTCGAGGAGCGCCGCGGTCTGCTTCTCCCACGAGGAGCCGTCGAGGGGGTAGCCGTGGATGAGGACGACGGGCTGGCCGCTGCCGTGATCCTCGACGTAGAGCTCCACGGAGGTGCTGTTCTCGGTTCCGACGGTGATGAACGACATGGTTCGATTCCTTTCGTCTTCGGCGTCCGGACTCGTCGCCCGGTTCCACGCCCCGAATTGAGAACGATCGTTCTCTTCGGTGTCCATCAGCATAGGGAACGATCGTTCTCAATGCAAGTACACTGATGGAATGACCAGCGAACAGACGATAACGATCGCGTCGCCGAGCCCGGCGGCCGCACCCGCGACACCGGCCTCCGTGCGCGACATCATCGTCGACGCCGCCGACCGCCTGTACTACGCGAAGGGCATCCAGTCCGTCGGCATGGACGAACTGCGCTCGGCGGCCGGCGTGTCGTTGAAGCGCCTGTACTCGGAGTTCCCGAGCAAGGAGGACATCGTCCTCGCGGTCATGGAGCGCCGGCACGAGCTCTGGACCACCGGCGTCAGCGCGCTCGTGGACGACGCCGAGACACCCCGCGACCGACTCCTCGCGATCTACGACTACCTGGCCGGCTGGTTCAGTGACGACTCGTTCCGCGGCTGCGGCTTCATCAACGCCTTCGGGGAGCTCGGGGGCGTCTCCCCGGCCGTCGCCACCATCACCCGCGAACACAAGGCGTCCTTCCAGGACTACGTCGCCGACCTCGTCGCCGACGCCGGCGCCCCGGCATCGCTCGCCCCCCAGCTCGCAATCCTGGCCGAAGGCGCCCAGACCACCGCCGCCATCACCGGCTCCCCCGAGGCCGCGCTGCACGCGCGTCGCGCAGCCGAGACGCTCATCGACGCCGCCTCCTGAATCACCCGTGCGCTCGTGATGCACGACGGTCCGTAACTCAGGACGCTCGCGGCGCGCCGCGCACGCCACGCCGCGGCTTGTCGGCGACGCGCCGGGGTGCTCCTGAGTTGGGGACCGGACCGATGCCCTCCCCCACTGTGACATCCTGTTGAGACGGACACGAACGGACACGTCCGACACCGATGGACAGGGGGCGGCATGGCCACGACCGGCACGCTCGGCGCCGAGGAACGACGAACCCGACTGACGGCGATCCTCGAACGCGACGGCAGCATCCGCCTCGACGACGCGGCTGCGGAGCTCGACGTGTCCTCGATGACCGTGCGACGCGACCTCGCCGACCTCGAGCAGCTCGGCCTGGTACGGCGCGTCCGGGGCGGGGCGATCCCAACCCTGCGACCGAGGACCTTCACCGAGCGGTCCGCGACGGGCGTCCGCGAGAAGGGCGCCATCGTCGAGAAGCTCCGGGCGCTCATCCCGACGGACGGCGCGATCGCGATCGACGCCTCCAGCACGGCCGGTGGCATCAGTCGACTGCTCGGCGAGTCGACCCTCACGGTGGCGACCAACTCCTACCCGAACTTCCTCCTCGCCGGCGCGAACCGCGAGGTCACCGCGATCCTCGTCGGCGGCCAAGCCGAGTCGCGCACCGACAGCTTCATCGGCCCCATCGCCTGCCAGGCGGCGTCGTCGGTGCTCTACCGGCGCTTCTTCCTGTCGGCCGCCGCCATCGACCCGACCGTCGGCAGCTCGGAGGTCACCCTCGAAGAAGCGCAGGTCAAGCAGGCGTTCGCCCGTTCCTCCGACGAGACGATCCTCGTCGCCGCGTCCTCGAAGCTGGGGCAGCGCGCGATGGCGGTCGGCTTCGCCCTGGCGGACATCGACCTCCTCGTCACGGAACTCGACCCCTCCGACCCCGCGCTCGACGCCTACCGCGACGCCGTCGAACTCCTGTAGCCCCTCGACAGACTCGGGAGGAGCGGGTCCGCGGTACGGAGTCGCGTGCCCTTTTCCCCCTAACTCAGGAGGCCGGCGGCGTGCCGCACGCAACACGCCGCCGCCGGGCGCAGACACGCCGGAGCGCTCCTGAGTTAGGGACACCGCACTCGATGGAAGCTTGTGGGTTCTGTCGCTTCGTGTAACACTTAACACGATTGAACACCGGGCACGGACGTGCCCCGACGAAGGAGTGCGAATGTCCGTGAACCCAACCGCTGCAGAGCTCATCGCCCGCAGCAACCGCCTCGGGAGCGACCCGAAGAACACCAACTACGCCGGCGGCAACACCTCGGCCAAGGGCACCGAGATCGACCCCGTCACGGGCGAGCCGGTCGAGCTGCTCTGGGTCAAGGGATCCGGCGGCGACCTCGGCACGCTCAAACCCGAGGGCCTCGCGGTCCTCCGCCTCGACCGCATGCGCGCCCTGCAGGACGTCTACCCCGGCCTCGACCGCGAGGACGAGATGGTCGCCGCCTTCGACTACAC
Organism: Plantibacter sp. M259; assembly: GCF_006065115.1. Classification (NCBI taxonomy): domain Bacteria; kingdom Bacillati; phylum Actinomycetota; class Actinomycetes; order Micrococcales; family Microbacteriaceae; genus Plantibacter; species Plantibacter sp. M259. The sequence goes on from NZ_CP040750.1 coordinate 1,565,341, forward strand.
CCTGCACGGCAAGGGTGGCGCGGCCCCGTCGATCGACACCGCCATGCACGGCCTCGTCGACGCGGCCCACGTCGACCACCTGCACCCCGACTCCGGCATCGCCATCGCGACCGCCGCCGACGGCCCCGAACTCACCGCGAAGATCTTCGGCGACAAGGTCGTGTGGGTCCCGTGGCGTCGCCCCGGCTTCCAGCTCGGCCTCGACATCGCCGCCATCAAGGCCGACAACCCGCAGGCCATCGGCACCATCCTCGGCGGGCACGGCATCACCGCCTGGGGTGACACCTCCGAGGAGGCTGAGGCGAACTCCCTGTGGATCATCGACACCGCGGCCGCCTACATCGAGGCGAACTCCCGCCCCGAGCCCTTCGGTCCGGCGCTCGACGGCTACGCAGCCCTCCCCGAGGCCGAGCGTCGTGCCAAGGCGGCGGCCCTCGCGCCCACCATCCGCGGGCTCGCCTCCGCCGACCGCCCCGTCGTCGGCCACTTCACCGACAGCCCCGAGGTCCTCGACTTCCTGGCCTCGGCGGAGCACCCGCGTCTCACCGCGCTCGGCACGAGCTGCCCCGACCACTTCCTCCGCACCAAGGTGAAGCCACTCGCGGTCGACCTGCCGGCAACGGCGAGCGTCGAGCAGGTCATCGAGCGCCTCGGCACCCTGCACGAGGCCTACCGCGAGGACTACCAGGCCTACTACGACCGCCACGCCACGGCTGACAGCCCGGCGATCCGCGGCGCCGACCCCCTCATCGTCCTCGTCCCCGGCGTCGGCATGTTCAGCTTCGGCAAGGACAAGCAGACCGCCCGCGTCGCCGGCGAGTTCTACGTCAACGCCATCAACGTCATGCGCGGGGCCGAGGGACTCTCCACGTACGCGCCGATCGACGAGGCCGAGAAGTTCGCGATCGAGTACTGGGCGCTCGAGGAGGCGAAGCTGCAGCGTCAGCCTGCGCCGAAGCCACTCGCGACCCGCATCGCGCTCGTCACCGGTGCCGCATCCGGCATCGGCAAGGCCATCGCCACGCGTCTCGTCGCGGAAGGCGCGGTCGTCGCGATCGCCGACCTCTCACTGGAGAAGGCGCAGGCCGCAGCTGCCGAGCTCGGCACCACGGACGTCGCGATCGGCATCGCCGCCGACGTCTCGAACGAGGCCGCCGTCCAGGCCGCGATCGACGAGACGGTCCTCGCCTTCGGCGGGCTCGACCTCGTCGTCAACAACGCCGGTCTCTCGCTGTCGAAGTCGCTCCTCGAGACAACCGAGGCCGACTGGGACCTCCAGCACAACGTCATGGCGAAGGGCTCGTTCCTCGTCTCGAAGGCCGCCGCACGCGTGCTCATCGACCAGAAGCTGGGCGGCGATATCGTCTACATCTCGTCGAAGAACTCCGTGTTCGCCGGCCCGAACAACATCGCCTACTCCGCGACGAAGGCCGACCAGGCCCACCAGGTCCGCCTCCTCGCCGCGGAGCTCGGCGAGTACGGTGTGAAGGTGAACGGCATCAACCCCGACGGCGTCGTCCGCGGCTCCGGCATCTTCGCATCGGGCTGGGGTGCGAACCGCGCGAAGACGTACGGCATCGACGAGCAGGACCTCGGCAAGTTCTACGCGCAGCGCACCATCCTCAAGCGCGAGGTCGTCCCCGAGAACGTCGCGAACGCGGTCTTCGCGATCTGCACGAGCGACTTCAGCCACACGACCGGACTGCACATCCCCGTCGACGCGGGTGTGGCCGCGGCCTTCCTGCGATGAGCGGGGCAGGCCGGAGCGGCACCGTCGCGGCGGTCGACCTCGGGGCCACGAGCGGGCGGGTCATGCTCGGCCACGTCGGCCCCGGCGAGCTGCGCCTCGTACCCGTCGCGCGGTTCCCGAACACGCCCGTCCGCACGCCGGACGGCCTGCACTGGAACATCCTCGAGCTGTACCGCTCGATCATCGCGGGGCTGTCGGGCGCAGCGAAGCAGGAGCCGCACCTGGCGAGCATCGGCATCGACTCGTGGGCGGTCGACTACGGCCTCCTCCGGCAGGGGCGCCTCCTCGGCGCACCGTTCCACTACCGCGACGAACGGACGGCGGCAGGTGTCGAGGCGGTCCACGGAACGGTCCCCTTCGCCGACCTCTACCGCGTGAACGGCCTGCAGTTCCTGCCGTTCAACACCGTCTACCAGCTCGCGACCGAGCGTGACGCCGGCATGCTCGACGTCGCCGACACCGCGCTCCTGGTGCCCGACCTCATCGCGCACTGGCTGACCGGCGCTCGTGTCGCCGAGGCCACCAACGCGTCGACCACCGGCCTCGTGCGCGCCGGCGAACCGACCAGGTGGGACGCCGGACTGCTCACCCGGCTCGGCATCCCGGCGTCCGTCCTCCCGCCCATCGTCCAGCCGGGCGATCGCATCGGGACGCTCCTCGACGCGGTCGCCGCCGAGGTCGGTCTGCCCTCATCCACGCCCGTCACCGCCATCGGCTCACACGACACGGCCTCAGCGGTCGTCGCCGTCCCGATGACGACCCCGGACGCCGCCTACATCTCGTGCGGCACCTGGGGGCTCGTCGGGGTCGAGCTCGAACGCCCGGTCCTCACCGAGGCGAGTCGAGCGGCGAACTTCACGAACGAGGGCGGCGTCGACGGACGCACCCGCTTCCTGCACAACGTGATGGGACTCTGGCTCCTGAGCGAGTCGGTGCGCACCTGGGAGCGCGGTGGCGAGACGATCGACCTGCCCGGGCTCATCGCCCAGGCCGCCGCGGTCGACGCTCCGGTCTCGGTGTTCGATGCGAACGATCCCCGGTTCCTCGCCCCCGGCGACCTGCCCGCGCGCATCGCCGAGTTCCTCGTCGAGCACGGGCGCGCGGTGCCGCAGTCCCGTGCCGAGTTCGTCCGGTGCATCATCGAGAGCCTGGCGCAGGCGTTCGCGGATGCGGTCCACACGGCCTCCGAGCTGTCCGGGGTCCAGGTGCGTGCGATCCACGTCGTCGGCGGCGGATCCCAGAACACGCTCCTGTGCCAGCTGACGGCCGATCGTGCGGAGATCCCTGTCATCGCCGGCCCGGTCGAGGCGACGGCGCTGGGGAACGTCCTCGTCCAGGCCAGGGCGGTGGGGATCATCGACGGCGACCTCGAGACCCTGCGCGCCCTCGTCGCCCGTTCCTTCGAGCCGACCCGCTACGAGCCGCGCAAGCCTGCCGGCTCCACGAGCGTCACCAGGTAGCGTCGCAGCATGACCGCTTCTCCACTCATCGTCAGCCTGCCCGCCGAACTGCGCGAGGAGGTGCTGTCGCAGGGCCCCTCCCCGAGGGCGTCGAGTTCGTCGAATGGGACCTCCGCACCGACCCGCCGGTCGAGCACATCGACCTCGTCGTGCCCGTGTACCTCGGCTCGAACAAGCCGCTCGCGAACGTCGCCGCGGTGACGCCGAAGCTCGTCCAGGTGCAGTCGATCGGCTACGACGGCCTCGCGGACCTCCTCCCGGCCGGCATCACCCTCGCCAACGCGGCGACCGTGCACGAGGCCTCGACGGCGGAGCTCACGGTCGGGCTCATCCTCGCCTCGCAGCGGGGCATCCCGGACTTCGTGCGCGCCGAGCGGACGGGCGAGTGGCTGCAGAGCCAGCGCCCGAGCCTGGCCGACCGCCGCGTACTCCTCATCGGGTACGGCGGGGTCGGCGCGGCCATCGAGGAGCGGCTACTCCCGTTCGAGGTGGAGGTCACCCGGGTGGCGTCGAGCGCGCGGGAGGACGAGCGGGGGCCGATCCACGGCATCGACGAACTGCCCGAGCTCCTGCCGCACGCGGAGATCGTCATCGTCGTCGTCCCGCTCACCGACGACACCCGCGGCTTGATCGGAGACGCCTTCCTGGCGGCACTGCCCGACGACGCCCTCGTCGTGAACGTCGCCCGCGGCCCCGTCGCCGACACCGACGCACTCGTGGAGCACGCGACAAGTGGTCGCATCCGACTCGCGCTCGACGTGACCGACCCCGAACCGCTGCCCGCCGACCACCCGCTCTGGTCCCTGCCGAACGTGCTCGTCTCCCCGCACATCGGGGGCGCGACGAGCGCCATGCTGCCGCGGATGGCGCGTCTCCTGCGTCGACAGATCGAACATCTGTTGGCCGATGAGGAGCCGGAGAACATCGTCCTCCGTACCTGAGACGGGCGTCGTCGTCCGTCGACTTCCCTTCGCAGAAAAATCTGCGGCGAGGGCTCGCGTTGAATCGGTTCAAGAGGTAGGGTTTGTGGTCTGACCACACCGCAGTGTCGAAGGAGGATCGATGAACGCACCAGCGACAGCCGCGCCAGCAGCGGCCCCGGCGACACCGCCCGCGGCCGCAGCGGCGGAGCCCCGGGCCTGGGAGGTCGTGCTCGCCCGCATCGAGTCGGACCTCCTCAGCGGTGTCCTCACCCCCGGCGACCGCCTGCCCGGCGAACGACAGCTCGCGATCGACCTCGGCGTCGGTCGGTCCAGTGTCCGCGAGGCGATCCGCGTCCTCGAGGTCCTGGGGCTCATCCGCACCCACACGGGATCCGGCCCCACCGCCGGCGCGATCATCGTCGCCACGCCGTCCGGTGGCATGGCCACCCTCATGCGGCTCCAGGTCGCGGCGCAGGGCTTCGCCGTCCAGGACGTGGTCGACACCAGGCTCGTGATCGAGACCGCGGTCGTCCACAGTCTCGCGTCGCGTGCCGAAGCGGCCGTCCCCGATCTCACGCACCCCGAGTCACTGCTCGACGCGATGGACCAGCCCACCCTCACCGAGGCCGAGTTCCTCGCCCTCGACGCGCAGTTCCACCTGTCGCTCGCCGAGGCGGAGGGCAACCAGGTCCTCGTCGCCACGATGTCGGGCCTCCGCGACTCCATCGAGCGCTACGTCCTGGCCGGTGTCCCACAACTGGCGTCGTGGTCAGCCACCGCCGACCGCCTGCGCGCCGAGCACCGGGGCATCGTGGAGGCGATCCGCCACGCCGACGCCGAGCTGGCCCGTCAGTCCGTCCGCTCCCACATCACCAACTACTACCAGGCTCGCGAACTGTCAGAAGACGACAGTCCGCACCCCTCGACACCCACCTCAAGCGACAGTTCGCGGAAAGAAGAGACAGACCATGGTTGAACGCCGCATCCCCAAGCCCCACGACCTCCTGCCGCTCATGCAGTTCAAGAAGCCGGAGTTCAACGCTCGCCGGCGACGCCTGGCGGCCGCCACCACCATCAGCGACCTGCGCACCATCGCCAAGAAGGTCACGCCGACGGCGCCCTTCGACTACACCGACGGCGCCGCCGAGGGCGAGATCTCGCTGGCCCGGGCACGGCAGGCGTTCCAGGACATCGAGTTCCACCCGGCCGTCCTGAAGAACGTCGCGAACGTCGACACCGGCTGGGACGTCCTCGGCGAGCGTGTCGCGTTCCCCTTCGGCATCGCTCCCACCGGCTTCACCCGCATGATGCAGACCGAGGGCGAGCGCGCTGGAGCCTCCGCCGCAGCGGCCGCGGGCATCCCCTTCACCCTGTCGACCATGGGCACGACCTCGATCGAGGACGTCAAGGCGGCAGCGCCCGGTGGCCGCAACTGGTTCCAGCTCTACATGTGGAGCGAGCGCGAGCGGTCGATGGCGCTCGTCGACCGCGCGGCAGCGGCCGGCTACGACACCCTCGTCGTGACGGTCGACACCCCCGTCGGCGGCGCCCGCCTGCGCGACGTCCGCAACGGCATGACGATCCCGCCGTCGCTCACCCCGAAGACCATCGTCGACGCGCTCCCCCGCCCGGCATGGTGGATCAACTTCCTCACCACGGAGCCGTTGGCCTTCGCGAGCCTCGACCGCTGGTCGGGAACCGTCGCGGCGCTCATCGACACCATGTTCGACCCGACCGTCGGTCCTGACGAGGTCAAGTACATCCGCGAGCAGTGGAAGGGCAAGCTCATCGTCAAGGGCGTGCAGTCGGTCGCCGATGCGAAGCTCGCCGTCGACCTCGGTGCGGACGCCGTCCAGCTCTCCAACCACGGCGGCCGCCAGCTCGACCGCGCGCCGATCCCGTTCCACCTCCTGCCGAGCGTCGTGCGCGAGGTCGGCAAGGACGCCGAGGTGCACCTCGACACCGGCATCATGAACGGCGCCGACATCGTGGCGTCCGTCGCGCTCGGCGCACGCTTCACCTTCATCGGCCGCGCGTACCTCTACGGGCTGATGGCCGGCGGGCGCGAGGGCGTCGACCGCGCGATCCAGATCCTCTCGGGCGAGATCGTGCGCACGATGAAGCTCCTGGGTGTCGCGTCGCTCGAGGAGCTGCAGCCGCACCACGTGACCCAGCTGTCGCGGTTCACGACGCTGCAGCCGATGCCGGAGCAGTCGTCGCTGAGTGCCGGTCGCCCGGCGGCTGCGAAGCCCGCGGCACCGGCGGCTCGAAAGGCTCCGGCCCGGAAGCCGGCGGCCGCGAAGGCCTGACCGCCCGACCGAACGCGGTCACCGCCGCACTCCACGGGTTGTCCCCGATGTCCTCCGTCGCTCCGTCGGGAACGATGGAACTGTCCCGACGGTCGCACCACTTGCGCCGTCGGGCCGGTGTTCGACGATCTGGAGGCGACGGTGGCACAGCTCCTCGTGATCGGTGGGAGCGGCCGCACCGGGCGACTCATCATCGGCGAGGCTCTCCGCCGCGGCCACTCGGTCACCGCGCTCGTCCGCGACCCCGCCGCCGTCGTCCCCGGCGACCGCCTGACGGTCGTCCAAGGGTCTCCCCTGCGGAGTGAGGACGTCGAGGAGGCCATGCGTGGCGCGCAGGCCGTGATCATCGCCCTCAGCAACATCGGCTCGTCCGACTGGCCGTGGGCGCGCCAGGTCAGCCCTCCCGACCTCATCTCGAACGCCGTGCGGGTCGTGACGGACGCGATGCGCTCGCGCGGCCTGCGTCGAATCGTCCTCCTCTCCGCGCTCGGTGCCGGCGAGTCGGTCCGGAGCGTCCCCGCCGGCCTGCGGTGGGCGACGCACTTCCTCCGACTCGGCACCGTCTACGCCGATCACGAGCAGGCGGACGCGTTCCTCCGGCGCTCGGAGCTCGACTGGACCATCGTGCACCCGACCGTGCTCTCCGCCAGCGAGGCCCGACGCCCGGTCGTGTCGTCACCGCCGGGAAGCTGGCCGAGCTCGCTCCGCATCCCTCGCTGCGACGTCGCCGCGTTCCTCGTCGACGCGGTCGACGACGAGGACCTCATCGGCTCGGCTCCGGTCATCTCCTCGGGTCCGCGCCGCAGCTGACGGTGCGCCCGCCGACGGGCGCCACCGCGACTCAGGAGCCGGCGGCCGCCCGTGACGCTGCCGGACGACGCCCAATGATGCGGTCCGTCAGTTCGCAGACGCCCCACCAGGTGACGCGGAGCATGGCTTCCACGACGATGCCGCTCGTCATCTTGGAAGCCCCGAGCGTCCGCTCGGTGAAGGTGATCGGCACCTCGACGATCCGCAGACCGGCGCGGTTCGCGTGCCAGAGCATGTCGACCTGGAAGCCGTAGCCGTGGCTGTGGACCTCGTCGAGCTGCAGCCGACGCAGTGCGTCAGCGCTGAACACGCGGTAGCCGCCGGTCACGTCGCGGGCGGGGAGCCGAAGTGCGAACCGGGCGTAGGCACTGCCGACCCGCGAGATGGCCTCGCGATGCTTGGGCCAGTTGACGACGGTGCCGCCCGGGACCCAGCGCGACCCGAGGACGACGTCCGCCTCCGCGGTGGCCGCGAGGAGTGCCGGCAACTGCTCGGGGGCATGGGATCCGTCGGCGTCCATCTCGACCACGTTGCCGAATCCGCGCCCGAGCGCCCAGGCGAAGCCGGCCTTGTAGGCGGCGCCGAGCCCCTCCTTGCCGGTGCGGTGCAGCACGTGCACCGCGTCGTCCTCGGCGGCGAGCCGGTCGGCGATCGCTCCGGTGCCGTCGGGTGAGTTGTCGTCGACCACCAGCACCTCGACGGATGGAGCAGCGACACGGACGCGCGCGACGATCCTCTCCAGGTTCTCGCGTTCGTTGTAGGTGGGAATGATGACCACCGTGGAATCCATGTGCCGTCCTCGTGTCTGCTCAGCCAGCGTAGCGCGCTGAACAGGACCGTATCGGCGGCCTCCGACCGGACGGCCGGACGCTCAGGAAACGGTCGGCGAACGTCCGGCTGGGGGTCAGTTGTTGCTGGCGAAATGCGCCGGGATGAAGATGGCGAGCGCGATCATGAGGATGCCGCCCATGAACCAGACGGCCTGCAGGACGTCCGTGCGGAACGCCTCGCCGAATGCCCACATGCCGCCGGCGAACAGGGCGAAGGCGATCACGACCCAGAACCCCGTCGCATCGCTCAGGGTGCCGGAGCGCCCTGCGTTGGCGCGTTCGTGGTCACGTCGTTCTCCGGCGTCCATGGGTGCCCTTCCTCAGGTTCAAGCGGTCAGTGCAGGTATACGCCGCGCCACTGGGACCCGCAACCCCTCGACACCGACCCAGGTCCCTGAGCCCGCACCGCTCCGATCCGGTCCCTGAGCGGACACCCGGTCCCTGAGCTTGTCGAAGGGCTACCCGCGCAGCTCGAGCGTGCAGCACTTCACGCCGCCGCCGCCGAGGAGCAGCTCGGACAGGTCGACGCCGATCGGCGTGTAGCCGCGCTCGCGCAGTTGACGCTCGAACCCGACGGCCCGGGCGGCGATGACGACCTCGCGACCGTTCGAGATCGAGTTGAGGCCCAGGACGGCCGCGTCCTCGGTGCTCACGTGGATCGCGTCGGGGTAGCGCTGCTCGAGGATGCGGTTGCTCGCCTCGTCGAACGCGGTCGGCAGGTAGGCGATGTTCGCGGGTGAGCCGTCGGCGGGAGCCACCGGGTCGAGCACGGCGATCGCGGTGTCGAGGTGGTAGAAACTCGGGTTCACGAGGTTGAGGGTCACGACCTCGCGGTCGAAGATCCGACGCACCTCGTCGTGGCTGCGGGGATCGGTGCGGAACCCGGTCCCGGCGAGGATGGTGTCGCCGACGAGCATGATGTCGCCCTCGCCCTCGTTCACGAACTCGGGGCGCTCGACGCGGAAGCCGTTCGCCTCGAACCAGTCCATGTAGGCCGGCCCCTCGGGGATGCGCTCCTCGTAGGTGAACTTCGCCCCGTAGGCGATGCCGTCGAGCGTGAAGCCGCCGTTCGCCGCGAAGACCATGTCCGGCAAGCCGTCGAGCGGGTCGATGAGGTCGATCCGGTGGCCGAGATCGAGGTAGGCCTGGTGCAGCTGTTCCCACTGCGACACCGCGAGCGAGGTGTCGGTCGGATCGTCCGGGTTCATCCAGGGGTTGATCCGGTAGCTGACGGTGAAGCGGTCCGGCCGGCACATGAGGTACCGGCGACGGTTCGCGACGCGGGTGCCGGTCGCGGCGTCCTGCGTGGTGGGGGTGGGGTGGTTGAGCGTCGACGACACGTCGGCCTCCAAACGAGCGAGGGTCGGCGGACGAGGTCCAGGGGCCCGGGGGCACGCCACGTTCATCATGGCATGCGATTCGCAGCGTTTTCACGGAGTTTGGCGCAGGAATGCTGCGAAGTGGCAGCTTTTCGCGCAATGATTGCGCTTACACTGAGTCTCATGGACAACCTCGACCGCGGCATCATCGACCTGCTCCGACAGAACTCACGCGCCGGCTACGGCGACATCGGCACGGTCGTGGGCTTGTCGGCCTCAGCGGTGAAGCGACGCGTCGACCGCCTCGTCGCCGACGGGGTCATCCAGTCGTTCACGATCCAGGTCGACCCCACGGTCGACGGCATGCAGACAGAAGCCTACGTCGAACTCTTCTGCCGCGGCACCGTGTCCCCCAACGAGCTGCTGCGGATCCTGTCGGGCGTGCCGGAGGTCGTCGACGCCGGCACCGTCACCGGGAGTGCCGACGCCATCGTGCACATGCGGGCCCGCAACATCCCAGCCCTCGAGGACGCCCTGGAGAAGGTGCGGATCGCTCCCAACGTCGACCACACCCGCAGCGCGATCGTCCTCACCCGCCTCATCCACCGCCACATCGACTGACCCCTCCCCCTGCCCGCGAACTGTCACCAACGCACAGTGCGGGTCGTCCGAAGTCGCCATTCGTGACCGTTCGCGGGCAGGATGGGCGGATGGAGTGGACGATTCAGGCGGGGACCAGTGTGTTCGAGCAGCTGCGGACGCAGGTGATCGAGGCCGTCCGCGACGGCCGGCTGACGACCGCGGCGAAGCTCCCGACGGTCCGCGGGCTGGCCGACGAGCTGGGGATCGCACCGAACACCGTCGCGAAGGCGTACCGGCTCCTCGAGGCCGACGGGGTCATCGAGACCCGGGGGCGCGCGGGGACGTTCGTGTCAGCGCACGGCGACGCGATCGACCGGCAGGCGCAGCTGGCGGCGGCGGCGTACGCGGACCGCATCCGGGACCTCGGCGTCTCGCCGGAAGACGCCGTCGCGCTCGTGGAGGCCGCGCTCCGCGCCTGACGTCGCCTCGCCCTTCGACAAGCTCAGGGACCGGGGAAAGAGCTCAGGGACCGAGGAAGGGACACAGCGACCGGGCCGGGCCAGGCTCAGATGACGCTCTGGGACCACGGATCGGGGTTGCCGAACCGGTGCGCCGTGATCGAGATCGCCTGTTCGCGGAGGAACGGCAGCAGCTCCACCCGTCCGGCCTGGGTGACCGGCCCACCCCAGATCGCGATTTCGGGGTCGCCGCCGAGCGCCTCTGCGAGTCGCTTCGCGAGCGGCTCAGGCTCGGAGGCCTCCGTTCCAGGTTCCGCTTCCGCGACCGTCTCGGGACGCGGACCGACGATTCGTACCCGGGTCGCGACCGGCGGCTCCTGACCCAGCTCGCCCGTGTCGATCGACCCGCGGGCCGCCATCCGGGTCAGCCACTGCTCGTCGGTCTCCAGCGAGACGGGGATGCTCAGCTCGGACAGCCAGTCGCGGACCTCGCGCGGCAACCGCCCGCCGAGACTGACGGTGAACCGCGACCGCGACCGCACCGCGGCGATGAGCACCCGCAGCGCATCGCCCAGGTCGGCCCCCGATGCGACCCGCACCGCGACCGGAACCGGCCGGTAGCGCAGGAGGTTCCGTTCCACGCCGAGCTGCGAGACGTCCTTCACCTCGCCGAACTCGTTCCCCCACGCGATCGCGTCGCTGAGCGCCGACCGCCGCAGCACGTCGAAGGCTTCGTAGGTGAGCGACGGCTGGGCCGCCTCGATGAGCTTCACGATGCGGGTGTCGAGCCCGCGGAGGTGCAGGCTGCGGCTCGCCGATCCCGGATCCGGCCACCAGTCACCGAGACCGAACAGGTAGTTGGGGCCGCCGGCCTTCGTGCCGGTCCCGACCGACGAGCGCTTCCACCCGCCGAAGGGCTGGCGCTGCACGATCGCACCGGTGATGCCCCGGTTGACGTACAGGTTGCCCGCCTCGACGGTGTCGAGCCATTCCCCGAGATCGACCGGGTCGAGGGTGTGCAGGCCCGCAGTCAGCCCGTAGGGGGTCGCGTTCTGCAGGGCGATCGCCTCGGTGAGGTTCGCGGCCTGCATGACACCGAGGACCGGTCCGAAATACTCGGTCACGTGGAAGGGCGAGCCGGGCTGGACACCGGTGCGGACCCCCGGCGACCAGAGGCGCTCGCTCGGCTGGCCGAAGTTCACCGAGGAGTCGTCGAGCAGCTTCGGCTCGACGAGCCACTTCTCGCCGAGGCGCAGCTCGGTCAGCCCGGCGAGGAGCTTCTCCCCCGCAGGTTCGACGATCGGCCCCATCTGCGTCCGCGCGTCGGACGGCCAGCCGACCCGGAGCGAGCGGACGGCGTCCTCGAGCTGCCGGAGGAAGCGGTCGGAACGGGCGACCGAACCGACGAGGATCACGAGCGACGCGGCGGAGCACTTCTGCCCCGCGTGCCCGAAGGCGCTCTTCACGATGTCGGCGACGGCGAGGTCGAGGTCGGCACTGGGCGTGACGATGATCGCGTTCTTCCCGCTCGTCTCCGCCAGCAGCGGCAGGTCGGCACGCCACCCACGGAACAGCTGCGCCGTTTCGAAGGAGCCGGTCAGGATCACCCGGTCGACGGCCGGGTGGGAGACGAGCCGACGTCCGAGGTCGCCCTCCGCCACGTCGGCGAGCACGAGGAGGTCGCGCGGCACCCCGGCGTCCCAAAGCGCCTCGACGACCACGGCTGCGCACCGCTTCGCCTGTGGAGCGGGCTTGATGATCACGCCGCTGCCCGCGGCGAGGGCAGCGAGGACACCTCCGGCCGGGATGGCGACGGGGAAGTTCCAGGGCGGCGTCACGACCGTGAGCGCTGAAGGGACGAAGCTCGCGCCGTGCACGCTCTCGAGCAGGGGAGCGTTGGCCGCGTAGTAGTGCGCGAAGTCGACGGCCTCGCTCACCTCGGGATCGGCCTCGGCGATCGTCTTGCCGGTCTCGCTCGCCATGACCTCGATGAGGTCCGCCCGACGGGAGGCGAGGACCCGAGCTGCAGCGTGCAGGACGGCGGCCCGTTCGACGGCGGGGCGGGCTCCCCATCGTTCACCGGCGGCGCGGACCATCGTGATCGTGCGTTCGAGGACGCGCGGGTCGTCGATGGCCGCGGCCGCGACTGCGGCGCCACCGAGGGTCGACTGCGGGACGCGCGCCAGGATCGACGCTCCCCACGCCCGGTTCGCCGCGAGTGAGGGGTCGGTGTCGGCGGTGTTCTCGAAGCCGGGCGCTCCGTCGACGACGCCGCCACGCTCCGAGCGGGAGAAGACCGCCGTCTCGACGTACGCGGAGGAGGGGTCGGCGTGGAAGCGGTCCTCACCGCCGCTCGACCCGCGTTCCAGCCCGAGAACCTGCTGTGTGAGTCCGGCGTCGGGCGCCTGCGCGGGATCGCGGAAACGCTCGTCGGCCTCGGAGTCACCGCCGACCCGCTGTGCCTCGGGGGCTTCCGCGGCACGGTCCTGCGTCCGGTTCGGGGGCGGCACCTGCCCGGCCGTCTCTCCGAGGGCGTCGACCGAGGCGAGGAACCGACGTCGCTCGCGCGCGAACAGCGTCGGCTTCTCGGCGAGCTCGAACACCGCCGACATGAAGTTCTCCTCGCTGGCGTTCTCCTCCAGACGGCGGACGAGGTAGGAGATCGCGACGTCGAACTCCTTCGGGTTCACGACGGGCGTGTACAGCAGCACCGTCCCGACGTCGCGCTTGATGGCCTCGACCTGGCCGGTCGCCATCCCCAGCAGCATCTCGAAGTCCACACGCTCACGCACACCGCGGTCGCCCGCGAGCAGCCACGCGTAGGCGATGTCGAAGAGGTTGTGCCCGGCGACCCCGACCCGTACGACGTCCGTGTGCGCCGGCGTGAACGCCCAGTCGAGCACGCGCTTGTAATTGGTGTCGGTCTCGCGCTTCGATCCGGTCGTCGCGAGCGGCCAGCCGTGGATCGCCGCGTCCACCCGCTCCATCGCGAGGTTCGCGCCCTTCACGAGCCGCACCTTGATGGGCGCGCCACCGGCGGCCACGCGCTGCTTCGACCAGGCGGTGAGCTGCATCATCGCCTCGAGGGCGTCGGGCAGGTAGGCCTGGATGACGATGCCGGCCTGGTACTGCAGCAACTGCGGCTGGTCGAGGAGTCGGGTGAAGACCGCGATGGTGAGGTCGAGGTCGCGGTACTCCTCCATGTCGAGGTTGATGAAGGTGCCGGTCGCGAGCCCTTCCTCGTAGAGCGGCACGAGGCGTCGGACGATGCGGTCGACGACCTGCTCGAACGACCACATGGAGAGCTGGCTGGCGATCGACGAGACCTTGATGGACACGTAGTCGACGTCGGGGCGCTGCAGGAGCTCGCGGGTGCCCGCGAGCCGTTTGGCCGCCTCGCGCTCGCCGAGGACGGCCTCCCCGAGGAGGTTCAGGTTGAGTCGGGAACCGTCGGCGCGCAGCTTCGCGATCGCGTTGCCGAGCTCACGAGGACGACTGTCGACGATCAGGTGTCCGACCATGCCCCGGAGCACACGGCGCGCGGCGGGGACGACGACCCAGGGCAGGACCGGACCGACCAGACCTCCGGTGCGGACGGCGGCCTGCTCGTACCAGGGCAGGAAGCGTGGCGTTCGACCGGCGAGGGCGGCGAGGGCGTTCCCTGCGACGAGCGGGTCCTCCGGCCGCATGACGCCGTCGACGAACCCGACGGTGAATTCGAGACCGTTGGGATCGCGCAACACGCCGGCGAGCCGCTCGGCAGCGGGATCGGTCGGAGCTTCCGCCCCTTCGTCGACCCATTTCGACGCGAGGGCGATCGCACGATCCGCGAGTCCGACCGGCTCGGTGGGACCCTCGTTCGCAACGTTCGCCATGCTGCTCAGCCTATGCTCCGATCCGGTGATCCCAGCTGAGGCTCGCGAGTACACGCCTGGCGGCTGAGCACCCCACCCCCGGTCGCTGAGCCTGTCGAAGTGCGGCTGCGAATAGGGTGTGGTCATGCATTCCGTCGAGCAGTACGACGCCGTCATCGTCGGCGGCGGGCACAACGGCCTCACCGCAGCCGCCTACCTCGCCCGCGCGGGCAAGCGCGTCCTGCTCCTCGAACGCCTCGACCATACGGGTGGGGCGGCCGTCTCGGAACGTCCGTTCCCCGGCGTGGACGCACGTCTGTCCCGGTACTCGTACCTCGTCAGCCTGCTGCCCCAGCGGATCATCGACGAGCTCGGGCTCGACGTCCGGCTCGTCCGGCGCCGCTTCTCGTCCTACACGCCCGACCCCGCGAACCCCGGTACGGGTCTCCTGATCGACAACCGCGACGACGACGCCACCGTCGCGTCGTTCGCGTCGATCGGGCATCCGGAGGACGCCGCGGGTGTCGCCGAACTGCACCGTCGGATCGGGCACCTGGCCTCGGTGCTCTGGCCGACGGTGCTCGAGCCGCTCCGCAGCCGTTCCGACGCGCGTGACGCGGCGATCGCCGCCGCCGCGGACCTCGGGGTGCCGGCTGGGGAGGTCGCGTCGATCTGGTCGGCGGTGTTCGACGAGCCGATCGGCCGTGCCATCGAGGACGCCGCGCGTTCCGACCTCGTCCGCGGTGTCGTCTTCACGGATGCGCTCATCGGCACCTTCGCCCGCGCCGACGACCCGTCGCTGCAACAGAACATCTGCTTCCTCTACCACCTGATCGGCGGCGGGACGGGCGACTGGGACGTCCCGGTCGGCGGCATGGGCGCGGTCACGGACGCGCTGCGCCGAGCCGCCGAGGAGGCCGGTGCCGAGATCCGGACGCTCGCCGAGGTGACCTCCATCCAACCGGAGCACGGGCTCGTCGCCTACGTGGACCTCGCCGCGGAGGCGGAGCTCGAGGCGACCGAACCGATGTCGACGCTGGACCGGTTCCGGCCTCGCCCCGGGGTCGTCGTCCGCGGCGAGTGGATCCTGTCGGGTGCGGCTCCGGCTGTGCTGGAGCGCCTCCTCGACCCGGCGGCGGAGCAACGGACCGCCGCAGCCGCGTACGCCGCGTGGTCGGCAGCGCGGGGGACACCGGTGCAGTGGAGTGGCGCCGACGCGATCCTCGGTACGGCGCCAATGCCGGAGGACGGTGTCCCGCATCCCGAGGGCGCCCAGGTGAAGGTGAACCTGTTGCTGCGGAGGCTCCCCGAGCTCCTCGACCCGGCCGTCGATCCGTCGGCGGCGTTCGGCGGCACCTTCCACATCAACGAGGGCTGGGCCCAGCTGGAGCACGCCTACCTCGAGGCGGAGGCCGGCCGGATCCCCGACCCGCTACCCTGCGAGATCTACTGCCACACGCTGAGCGACCCCAGCATCCTCTCACCGGAGCTGCAGGCCTCGGGAGCGCAGACGCTCACCGTGTTCGGGCTGCATGTGCCGCATCGGCTCGCGGTCGCCGCGGATGCTGTCCCAGGCGGCCACGACGCTTTCCGTGACGCACTGCAGGCCGCGGTGCTGCGATCGTTGGACTCGGTGATCGCAGAGCCGATCGAGGACCTACTGCTGCTCGACGCCGACGGTCGGCCCTGCGTCGAGACGCGGACGACGCTCGACCTCGAGCGCTCCCTGGCGATGCCGGGAGGGAACATCTTCCACGGCCCGCTGTCGTGGCCGTTCCTGGAGGACGACGCCCCCCGGACGACAGCGGCCGAGCGGTGGGGCGTCGCGACGGCGCACCCGCACGTCCTGCTCTGCGGCGCCGGGGCGCGACGCGGTGGCGCGGTCAGCGGACTCGGCGGGCACAACGCCGCGATGGCCGTCCTGGAAGCCTGACCCGCACGCCGCAGAACGTGCTGCCGCGCTCAGTGGCCGCGGTGATCCTGGATGGTGATCTTCGGTCCGCGACGTGGTTTGTGGATGCCGCTCCGACCGATGAGCCGCAGCACCCGCTGCCGGTGACCAGCCCAGGGCGCGAGCAGTTCGAGCATGCCGGCGTCGTCGACGGGGGACCCCGTGAGCGCCTGACCCACCGAGGCCGCGAGGTGGTAGTCGCCGACACTCACGGCGTCGGGATCGCCGTGTGCTCGGAGCGTCACCTCGGCAGCCGTCCACACGCCGATGCCCGGCAGGCTCTGGAGTCGCCGCGACGCGTCGTCGGGGTGCTCGTCGATCGTCCGTTCGATCGCGGAGGCGAGGCGTGAGGATCGCACGACCGTCTCGGAGCGCTGCGGCCCGACGCCCGCCGTGTGCCATTCCCAGCTCGGGATCATCCGCCAGGTCTCTGCGGACGGCGCGACGATCATGCCCTCAGGGCCGGCCCGGGCGCGGGATCGCCGTGTCGGCGAACGAGCAGTCGCCACGCACGCCATGCTTCGAGTGCGGTGACCTTCTGTTCGAGGATCGACGGCACGAGCATCTCGAACACGAGTCGGTTGCGACTCAACCGCAGACCGGGGTTCCGGCGGGAGACCTCGGTGAGCAGCGGACTCCGGCTCACGTCGAGGTCCGACCAGTCGTCGTCGCGGCCGAGCAGCTCCGGCACGCCGTCGATCATCCACTCGGCGCCCGGCCCCCAGGCCGTCGCCTCGACCTCGCCGTCGCGGACCGTCGACACGTGCAGCGTCCCGCCACCGAGCGGGGTGCGGGCCGTCAGCCAGACCCCACCAGGCACTCGCCGGTAGCACGGGCCGTCGCCACCGCGGGCGATGAGGCGCAGGGTGCTGTGGACGTCGAGCGGACCGTTCGGGCGGTAGACCGTCCGCAGCGGTTCCGCCGTGCCGAGCGCCGGTGCGATCGGAGGCCGCACAGCTTCGACCGGCGACGTCGGTGGGGCGAACGATGCGGGGGCGGACATGGTGGTCACCTTACGTGGTGACCACCGACATCCGAAGACCTCCGCGGGGCCAACGAGCCCGCGGCGCTCCTCGACCCCCGTGCGGTCGGCTCCCCGCCTACCGGACGAGGCGGAAGTCATAGCCCGCCTGATCGACGAAGATCCCGTTCACCCGCTGCTCGACACGGCCTCCCTGGTATCGACCCGGGAGGTAGTCACGGCTCCACTCGATGGTCCACGCCCCTTCACCGTTCGCCGTCGCCACACCGAGGCGGGTGCCCCATGCACCGACGATCTCGATCTCGGCGTACGGCGTCGCCGTGCCGGTGAAGACCGGCCTGGTTCCGGTGAGGGTGCCACCGATCTTCGGCGACGTCACCGTCAGTCCGGATGCGACCGTGAAGTCGTACTCGGAACGGCGCGTCTCCACGCCGCGGACGATCTGCCGGACCGAGCCACCCGCGTACCGGGCGGGAAGCAGCGACTTGTTCCACGTGATCGACCAGGCCCCGCTCTCCGCGACGACGTCGGTCGTCCCGACGAGATCACCCCAAGCGCTCCAGATCTCGAGCTTTGCGCCGGGTTGGGCGGTGCCGCTGAACACGGGGACGGACGAGGAGACCACCCCGCCGACGGCCGGCTTGTCCACGACGAGCGGAGCGACCGGGGCACCGGCGCGCACGGTGAAGTCGTACGGAGCGCGCGACTGCTCGACACCGTCGACCTCCTGACGCACCGAACCGCCTCGATAGCGGCCAGGGGCGAGCGACTTGTTCAGCGTCGCCGTCCAGGTGTGGTCGGCACCCACCGTCGCCGTTCCGATCTCGCTCCCCCAGGCGCCGATCACCCTGATGACCGCGCCGGGTTCGCCACGTCCGGTGAACACCGGCACCGGCGTCTCGACGATCTCACCGATGGCCGGCGATCGGAGCGTGACGTCCTCGACCGGACCGGGCTCCGGGGCCGGGTCACGGTAGGTGAACCGCAGTGGCGCGGTGGTGGGCCGCCCATCGAACACCTGCGTGGCGGTCGCCGAGTAGGCGCGTGGCTCGAGCGTCCGGAGCGACGGTTGCGTCCAGAAACCGGTGTCGTCCACCTGGACGTCCGCGAGGACCGCGCCGGTGAGGTCGTCGACGACGGTGACCTGTGCGCGCGGTTCTCCGAGCCCGGAGAACGAGGGACGGGGATCGTCGATCATGGCGTCGAGCGCGGGCGTCCGCACCGTGACCGGAGCGACGACGCGGTACGTGACCGACCAGTCCGCCGTCGAGTTGTCGGTCACCTGGCGAACCGTGCCGGACTGCACCCCCGGGGCGAGATCGCGGACCGGTACGGCGGACCAGCTGCCATCCGATCCGACCGTCGTCGAAGCCAGGAGCCGTCCACCGGCGTCGAGCACCTCGACGTCCGCGTCGGCGGAGCCGTGTCCGCTGAACGTCGGCCGCGGGTCACGGACGACCGAGCCGGGCGCCGGGGTGTCGAGGGTGACCGGTTCCGCCACGGGCACGGGGTCGACACCCTCGGGCAGCAGGCGATCCGCGTCGGCGACCTCGCCGTAACCGCCGACGGCGAGGCGGCCGTCGAACTGGCGCAGGAACCCGCCCGTTCCCCCTCCGACACGAGACCGAACCCGACGACGCGTCCGTTCGCGACCTCATCCCAGGCCCACTGCTGCGCCGTCGACCCGTCGCATACGGCCGAGTAGACGTACTGATAGGCCTGCGCGGGATCGGGTTGCAGACATCTGGTCGTGCCGCCCACCGCGGTCGTGATCGGACCGGGAACCCCCACCGTCGGGAAGGTCCAGGGCGAGGCCGCCGCCAGGGCGTCGCGGAGTGTGGCGTGCGTCGTCGCCCGGACCGGGTTCAAGAGATCGGTGGCGGCGCCGACCGCGAAGAAGGCGTCGCCACCGGAGGGGAACCCTTGACCGACGAACCGCCCCTCGACCGCAGCCGGGCTGGATCGCGCGTCGGGTGGCGTCGAGGTGGCGGACGCGGCCGGGCCGCTGAGCAGGCTCGCCGCGATGCCGACCAGGCTCAGGACGGAGACGGAGATGGAGGGCTTCATCGGTGTGGGGCGACCTTTCGCAAGGGCACGCCCGGCCGGACTCGGACGAGCCGACCGGTCGTACCAGTGGGCGTTCGGGATGAACGCGGTCAGCCTACAAGTATTCCAGTTGCTTAATCCAGTATGTCGACCGGCTCATTCTCGGTGCCCGTTCGCGTCACCAGTCGCTGGGAGCAGGCGCCTTGGTCGGCGGGAGGGCGACGTCCTGCACCCACTGTCTCTGCCAGGCCGGAATGTCGTCCGGGGCAGGTCCCGTGAGCTCCAGGAGTTCCGCCACCGGGACGACACCACCCGTGCGCTTCAGGAAGCGGCCACGGACCAGCGCCTGGGTGTAGATCTCACCGCCCACGACGACCCGGTGTTCGATGAACACCCCTTTGTCGTCGTACCCGGTGACGCGCGTCTCGACGGTGAAGCGCTGCCAGGGCTGCAGCGACTTCCGGAAGGTGATGCTCTCGCTCGACACCACCGGGTACCACCCCAGGCGCTTGAAGCGATCCCACAGACCGTTCCGGATCAGCAGGTCGAATCGGCCGAGGTCGAAGATCGACAGGTAGACGCCGTTGTTCATGTGCCCGAGCACGTCGAGGTCGGAGGGCAGTACCCGAAGGCGGATCCGACCGACGTCCCACACGTCGAGGCGTTCACCGCGACGAGCACGGCGGCGGGACTGCAGGAACACGGCGATGGTGCGGAAGATGAGGTGCACGGATGCGACCGTATCCCTCGGGTGCGGCCTGGTCCAGTGCGTTGTGGCCACCCCACAATCGACGGCCGGCGGACGGCCTGGTGCAGCGCGTCGGCGACAGACCGGGCCGGCCGGATGGCCGACCCGGTCGAGGGCGGGACTACTCGGCGGACACGACGTTCCCCTCCCCGCCGTCGTCGACGACCGGCACCGACGGCGTGGCGACCTTGTTGCCATTGGCCCCCTCGACGAAGGTCACGTGCTCGACGGCCGGGGCGGTCACCAGTGTGATGGAACTCTCGAACGAGAGGTTCACGACCGAACCGGTCACGGTCACCATGCTGTTCGACGCCTCGATGACGACGTTCTCGCAGTCGCCGTCGATGGTCACGTTCGAGCTGTCGTCGACGACCGTCACCGTGCCGTCGACGCACTCGGCCGCGACGTCGGGGATCGCGTAGTCGGAGCCGCTGGTGGGCTCTGCCGCCGCTTTCGGTGACGACGCCGCCGGGGAGATGGGTTCCGGTGCGGTGCACCCGGCGAGGACGAGTGCGAGCCCGAAGACCGCGAGGAGGTTGAGCTGCTTGGTCATGCGGGGTTCCTTCAGTGGTCCTGGTCGGGGAGCATCAGCGGGTGAGGGTGAAGTCGTAGACGAACGACCCGACCGGCTTCCCGCCGACCGTCTCCGTCACCGTGCCGCCGGAGTAGCGGCCCGGCTGGTAGTCACGCGGCCAGGTGATCGTCCATGCTCCGGTGCGCTTGTCCGCTACGGCGGAGCCGAGATCCGTGCCCCAGACACCTCTGATCTGCACCGTCGCTCCGGGGTTCGCGCGTCCGGAGAACACGGGCCGGGTCCCGGTGATGGTGTCGCCGAGCTGCGGAGACCCGATCGTCAAGCGCGACTGCACGAGGGTGAAGTCGTAGACGAAGGTGTGCGTGGGGAAGCCGTCGACGATCTGCTGCACGGTGCCACCGACGTAGCGGTTCGGCAGCAGCCCCTTGTTCCACGTGATCGACCAGGCACCACTCGCGTCGACCTCGTCGATCGACCCGAGGAGGTCGCCCCAGGCGCCGCGGATCTCGAGCGCGGCACCCGGCTGAGCCGTGCCGGTGAACACCGGGACCTGGTCGGTGATCACCTCGCCGACCTTCGGTGAGGTGACGACCAACGGGGCCACGTCCGACGGCCCGACCGTGAAGTCGTAGACGAACGTCTGCGGCGGCGCGCCCGCGACGATCTGCTTGACCGTTCCGCCGACGTAGCGGCCGGGACGCAGGTTCTTGTTCCAGGTGATGGACCACGAGCCACTGGCGTCGACCGGGTCGGCGGCGCCCATGAGATCACCCCAGGCGCCACGGACCTCGATCCGTGAACCCGGCTGGCCGGTTCCGGAGAACACCGGCGTCGTCTCGCGGATGGTCTCGCCGAGCCTCGGGGACTCGACCACCAATGGGAGGACCGGCGTGACCCCGGACGGCTCGAAGGCGACCTTCCACTGCCGACTCAGGCCGGTGCCCGGCTGGCGGACGAGTCCGTTCCGCTCACCGAGAGCGGCATCACCCTTCGCCGTGAGGGACAGGGTGATGTCACGCTCGGCGGCGGTGACCGTTCCACGGAAGCCCGGGAGCGACGCGTCCCAGACGAAACCCGCCGTGGACGTGCCGCGCGCGAACCCCTCCGGCACCACGATCTCGGTCGCGCCGAGCGCCGTCTCGGTGAAGGCGACCGGCACCTCGATCGTCGCGCCCTGCTGGACGGACACGTCCGGGATGGTGACGGCCGGAGCACCGACCGTGAAGTCGAACCGGACCTGCACGTCGGGTCCGACGCGGCTCTGCGTGGCGGTGCCCGTGTAGCGTCCGGGCGCGAGGTTCGTGGAGGCCACCGACCAGGAGGTCGAATCCGCCGGCACCAGCGTGCTGGCGAGCAGCACCTGTGCATCCGTGCGGATGGAGACGAGGGCGCCGGGCTGGCCGATGCCGCTGAACACGGGCGTCGGGGTGTCGACCGTGGCTCCGATGGCCGGCGCCTGGAGCGCGAACGGTTCGATCGGCGCGAGGTGCGACTGCGCGACCACATCGGTGATGCCGTCCAGCGACAGCTCGAGGTACGTGTCGGTGTCGGTCCCGCCGAGCGAGTACGAACTCGACACCGGGTACAACGCGTACCCCGAGACCCACTTGTTCGACACGTACCGCCAGTGGAAGTCCTGCGACGAGGCGCCCGTGCACGTCCGGGCCGACACGAGTGCGCGATGCCCGACCGAGTCCGGCGCCAGGCACAACGCAGAGGCGTCGCCGGTCCCGGTGATCGGGCCGGCGGTCCCGACGGCGGGCAAGGAGTACGTGCCGGCGAGCGCCGCCGCGCCGCCGGCCGTGGGCGAGTACAGCCGCTGGATGTGTCCGCCGGACACCGGAGCCGACACGCCGACGTATGCGGTCGGGCCGCTGGAACGGTTCTGCAGCACGAGCTTGCCGACCACCCGCGCGGCCCCGGTGGACGGGGTCACCGCATCGGGTACCACGGGCGGCGCACCCGGATCCTCGTCGTGGTCGCCACCACCGGCGTCGGCGTCGTGCTCCTGGGGATCGGCGACGGACGCGACCGGAGGATCGGCCGAAGCCGGCGCCGGAGCGCCGACCGAGGACAGGAGGATTGTCATGGCGGCCAGGGCTGCGACCGCATATCGGACGAGGAGTGCGCGTGGAGCGCGAGGCAGATCAGTCACGAGTGTCGAGACTACGGATCTGGTATATCTCCGTGGGTGCGGTCGCCAAATCTGTGGAGAACTCGCCCCTCGGCCGGATCCCCGGCTGAACGACGGTTCCTCAGTCGGTCGGCACGTGCCGCTCGTCGGGCCCGACGTACTCGGAGAGCGGACGGATGAGCGCGTTCGACGCCAGCTGCTCGGCGATGTGCGCCGTCCACCCGACGATCCGAGCGGCGACGAACAGCGGCGTGAACGTGGCCGTGTCGAACCCGATCAGGTTGTACGCGGGGCCCGAGGGGTAGTCGAGGTTCGGCTTGATGTTCTTCCGCGCGACCATGTCCGCTTCGAGCGTCGTGTACAACTCGAGGATCTCGGGCTTGCCGTAGTGCTCGGCGAGCCGCTCGAGCGCCTTGAGCATCGTCGGTACGCGCGAGTCGCCGTTCTTGTAGACGCGGTGTCCGAAGCCCATGATCTTGCGCTTCTCGGCGAGCGCCGTGTCGAGCCAGGCACTGGCCTGATCAGCCGTCCCGATCTCGTCGAAGACGTGCATGACGGCCTCGTTCGCCCCACCGTGCAGGGCGCCCTTGAGCGCGCCGATCGCGCCGGTGACCGCCGAGTACAGGTCACTGAGGGTCGAGGTGATGACCCGGGCGGTGAACGTCGACGCGTTGAAGGAGTGCTCCGCATAGAGGATCATCGAGACGTCGAACGCGTCGACCACGACCGGATCGGCTTCTTCACCGAAGGTCATGAAGAGGAAGTTGGCGCTGTAGCCGAGGTCGTCGCGCGGCGGGACGAGGTCGAGGCCGTGGCGTCGGCGCTGGTCGTAGGCGACGATGGCGGGTAGCTTCGCGTAGAGGCTCGCGGCCTTCACCGCGTTGGCCTCGGGGGTGTTCGTCTCGGCGGTCGGGTCGTTCGCGCCGATCACGCTGACGGCCGTCCGGAGGGCGTCCATCGGGTGGCTCTCGGTCGGGAGGAGGTCGATGGCCGCCTTGACGTTGTCGTCGAGCGCGCGCTGGCCCCGCTCCAACGCAGTGAATTCCGCGAGTTCGGCGTCCGTGGGCAGTTCACCGTTCCAGAGCAGGTACGCGACCTGCTCGAAGCTGCAGTGCTCGGCGAGCTCCTGGACCGGATAGCCGCGGTAGAGCAGGGAGTTCGTCTCCGGGTTCACCTTCGAGACGCTCGTCACGTCGACGACGACGCCGGCGAGACCCTTCTTGATGTCGCTGGTCGCTTCGGTCATGCGTTGCTCCTTTGCGTACTGCCTGCGCGCGTCCTGCGCGCGTCGGTCGAGCTTGGCACCCGGCTGGCCCCTCGACAAGCTCGGGGAGCGGAGACCCAGGTGGTGTTCACCGGTGAGGGGACGTCTACCGGTCGATGGTGAAGTTGAAGACCGAGGTGTCGAAGCGGTTGTAGCCCTCGTAGTCGATCAGTTCGTAGAGGTCGGCACGGTGCTGCATCTCACCGAGCTTGCTCGTGAGCGAGCCCTCGTCGTTCAGCGTGTCGAGCGCGCGACCCGCGGCGCCCATCGCGATGCGCAGGAGCGACACCGGCCAGATGACGAGGTTCACGCCCACATCGGCGAGCTGCTGACTCGTGAACAGCTCGCTCTTGCCGAACTCCGTCATGTTGGCGAGGATCGGCACGTCGACCGCGTCGCGGACGGCGGCGAACTCCTCGAGCGACCGCATCGCCTCGGGGAAGATCGCGTCGGCTCCGGCGTCGACGAGCTGCTTGGCCCGGTCGATCGCGGCGTCGAGCCCGTCGACGGCGGCGATGTCGGTGCGCGCCATGATGAGCAGGTTCGCATCGCGCCGGGCGTCGACGGCGGCACGGATCCGGCCGAGCGCGGTGGAGGTGTCGACGACCTGCTTGCCGTCGAGGTGGCCGCAGCGCTTCGGGTTGACCTGGTCCTCGATGTGGAGCCCGGCGAGCCCGGCGTCCTCGATCTCCTGGACGGTGCGCGCGACGTTCATCGGCTCCCCGAACCCGGTGTCGGCGTCGACGATCGCGGGCAGCTCGGTCATCCGGGCGATCTGCTTGGCGCGACCGGCGACCTCGGTGAGGGTCGTCAGCCCGATGTCGGGCAGCCCGAGGTCGGCGGAGAGCACCGCGCCGGAGATGTAGACGCCGTCGAAGCCCTTCTGCTCGATGAGCCTCGCCGAGAGCGGGTTGAACGCGCCCGGGAAGCGCAGCAGCTCACCGGTGGCGAGTCGCTCGCGGAACAGCCGGCGCTTCTCGGCCGGCGTGGTCTCGCTGTACAGCATCAGCGCAGTCCCTTCTGGAGGTCGGCCGGCATCAGAACAGGCCGGTCGGGTGGGGTGCCGAGGCGAGGACCCCGGAGGCGGCCTGGATGCTCAGCTGCTTGACCTCGTCGGCGTCGAGTTCCGGGAGCCGTTCGGCGAGCGCGAGGAACCGCTCGATCTCCTCCGGGTCGAGGACGTCGGCGGCGAGTGTGCGGAACTTGTGGACGTGGTCGGCGCGCGCGAACGGCCGGGCGCCGAGCGGGTGGGCGTCGGCGACGGCGATCTCGTCGACGATGGTCGAGCCGTCCGTGAGCGTGATCTCGATGCGACCGCCGAACGCCTGTTCGGCCGGGTCCAGCGAGTGGTAGCGGCGCGTCCACTCCGGGTCCTCCGCCGTCGAGATCCGGTGCCACAGCTCGACGGTGTCGGCGCGGGTGGCGCGTTCGGGACGGTAGGAGTCGACGTGGTGCCACGCGCCGTCCTGCAGCGCCACCGCGACGATGTAGGGGATGGAGTGGTCGAGCGTCTCGCGCGACGCCGTCGGGTCGTATTTCTGCGGGTCGTTCGCGCCGGAGCCGATGACGTAGTGCGTGTGGTGCGAGGTGTGGAGGACGATGCGGTCCACGGCTCCGGGGGCGAGGACTTCCGGGTGCTCGTGGTGCAGCTTGCGGGCGAGGTCGATCCACGCCTGCGCCTGGTACTCCGCCGAATGCTCCTTCGTGAAGGAGTCGAGGATCGCGAGCTTCGGCTCCCCTGCGCCGGGCAACGGGACGTCGTAGGAGGCGTCGGGTCCGTCGAGCAGCCAGGCGACCACGCCGTCCTCGCCCTCGTAGATCGGTGACGGGCTGGTCTCGCCGCGCATCGCCCGGTCGACGGCCTCGACCGCCATCTTGCCGGCGAACGCGGGAGCGTGCGCCTTCCAGGTGGAGATCTCGCCCTTGCGCGACTGGCGGGTGGCCGTCGTGGTGTGGAGCGCCTGGCCGATGGCCTGGTAGACGGTGGCCTGGTCGAGGCCGAGCATCGTGCCGATGCCGGCGGCGGCGCTCGGCCCGAGGTGTGCGACGTGGTCGATCTTGTGTCGGTGCAGGCTGATCGCCTTCGCGAGGTCGATCTGGATCTCGTAGCCGGTCGCGATCCCGCGGACGAGGTCGGCGCCCGTGCAGCCGACGTGCTGCGCCACTGCGACGAGGGGCGGGATGTTGTCGCCCGGGTGCGAGTACTCGGCGGCGAGGAAGGTGTCGTGGAAGTCGAGCTCACGCACGGCCACGCCGTTGGCCCAGGCGGCCCATTCCGGGGAGACGCGGCGGGCGAGGTCGGGCCCGAACACGGTGGCACCGTCGCCGCCGGTGCTGACGGGGTGGCTGAGCGCCTGGGCGCGCGCCGAGGAGACCGGGCGACGCGTCAGCGAGGCCGCTGCGACGGCGGCGTTGTCGATGACCCGGTTGATGATCATGCCGACGACCTCGGGCGTCACCTCCACGGGGTCGGTGGCGACGCGGGCGAGCTGCCAGGCGAGCTGGCCCTCGCGGGCGAGGTTCTCGTCACTGCGGTGGACGCGCAGGTGGTGCTGGATCACGGGTGTTCCTTTCGGGTGCTGCCCCCGCGGGTGTGCTGCCGGGCGTCACGTCCCTCCAGCCTACGCCCGCGGGTCCGTCGCGCCGCAGTAGGAGAACCGCCCGGGAACAGGACTTTTCGCGTGGAACGGTCCTGCTGTCGCGCCGTTCTCCTGGCGCCGTGGAATACCAGTCTCGTTCTCCGCGTCCACCCAGCACGCGTACACCGCGCATACGGCTGCCACGGCCAGAGTGACACCAGTACCGAGGATCAGAGGGAGACGACCGTGCCGAACCACACCCCTGGGGCACCACAGAAGCCGCACCTGTTCGGCGACGTGGTCCGAGCCGAGGCGCTCCACTACACCGAACTGTTCGCGGAGAAGCCGTTCGTGCCGGCCTTGCTGCTGTACTGCTCGAACGGCGCGTACCGCATCCTGTCGCCGGGCGAGGACCACCCCGGCAGTTACGTCGCCGAGGGGCCGCTGTCCGCGGAGCGGGTGCGCGTGAACTTCATCTCGTGGCCGTCCGAGGACTGGAACCGGAACGTCGCCTTCCACGTGCTCGACTTCGACCGGACGACCGGAGGGTTCACCCAGCGGCTGCGGCTCCCGGGCGACCCTGAGCCGAAGCACCAGGCCGGCCGCCACACCGAGGTCACGGACCTCGGTGACTGGGACGCGGACACGACGTGGGAGACGGCCGAGCCGCTCCTCCACGAGACCCTCGAGGCACTCGCCCGCGGCTGACGGAGCGAGCCGCGGGCCATCAGCGGATGGTACGAAGCACCGTGTCCGGACGACCGCCGACGGTCGGGGTCAGGCGGCGAGCAGCTGCGGATCGGCAGCGGGGCGCATCGGGATGATCGTCGCGTCGGCGAGCGCGTCCGCGGCCAGCGGCAGCTCGACGACCTCCGGAGCCGCCGCGGTCTCGAAGCGATCGGCGATGTCGAACATGAGCGCGTCGAGGCGGGTTCGGAGCGCGTCGGCGATGGTCACGACCACCTCGGAGGAGGCGTCCTTGCGTCCGCGCTCGATCTCCGACAGGTAGGGCGTCGAGACGGCAGCGGCGGTCGCGACGTCCTGCAGGGTGCGCCCCTGTTCGAGTCGACGCGTGCGCAGGGCCGCGCCGAGGGCTTCGCGGTACAACATGGCGACTCCTTCCGGCTGCGGGCGCGGGCTCCGTGACCGCGTGCTCTCACTGTAGGCGCGGCTCGGCCAGGCTCGGGGAGCACGCGTTCTGCCGTCAGCGGACAGGGCGAGCCATCCGCTACAGGAAGATGTCGGGGTAGAGCTCCGACTCGTCGACGCCCGGTGAGTACTTCGCGAGGTCGGTGACCCCGGCCTCCGCGAGGACGTCCTCCACGATGAGCGACCGACCCGTGAGCTCACGCGCCGACGCCGTCAGGACCTCGTAGGCCGCGTCGGCGTAGATCTCCGGGGTGCGACTCTTCGCCAGGAGGGCCTCGCCGCCGAGGATGTTGCCGACCGCCGCCGTCTTGATCGTCGTCTTCGGCCAGAGCGTGTTCGCGGCGATGCCGTCGCGTCCGAACTCGGCAGCGAGACCGAGCGTCACCATCGACATGCCGTACTTCGCGAGTGTGTAGCCGGTGTGCGCGCCGAGCCACTTCGGATCGAGGTTGAGCGGCGGCGACAGCGAGAGGATGTGCGGGTTCTCCGCGTCCTTGAGCATCGGGATGGCCGCCCGCGACAGCATGAACGTGCCGCGCACGTTCACGTCCTGCATGAGGTCGTACCGTTTCGCGTCGAGATCGAGGGTGCGCGCGAGGCTGATGACGCTCGCGTTGTTGACGACGATGTCGATGCCGCCGAACTCGCCGGCGGTCTCGAACACGGCCCGCGTGATGTCGTCGTCGTTCCGGACGTCGCCGAGGATCGGGAGCGCCTGCCCACCGGCCTCGCGGATCGCGTCCGCCGCGGTGTGGATCGTCCCCTCGAGGCGGGGATCGGGGGTGTCGGTCTTGGCGAGGATCGCGACGTTCGCGCCGTCGCGGGCGGCACGCAGGGCGATCGCGAGGCCGATACCGCGGCTGCCGCCCGACATGAGAATGGTCTTGCCGGCGAGGGTGGTCATGCGGTGGGCTCCTTCGAAGTGGTGGTTGCGGCGGAGGCGGCGCGCTTCGCCGACGCGGCGGCGAACGCTGCGACGCGCGCGACCGACTCGGGCGTCTCGATCGCCGCGCCGATCGTGCGGGCTTCGTCGTCGAGGGCGTCCTGGTAGCCGCGGCCGACACTCTCGCGCAGCAGCCGCCGCGCCTGACCGAACGCCGCCGTGGCTCCGGCCAACCAGAACGCGGCCACCTCGCGGGCGCGGGCGTCGAGCTGCTCGGCGGGGACCACCTCGGTCACGAGCCCCCAGTCGAGTGCCTCCTCGGCGCTCAGCATACGCGGGCCGAGGGTGAGCTCGAGCGCCCGACGCATGCCGACCGCCTCGGGCAGCAGGGTGCTCACGCCGCAGTCGGGCGTGAGGCCGATGTCGGCGTACTTGCTCACGAACTTCGCCCGGTCGGACGCGATGATCACGTCGGCGACGAGCATGAACCCCAGGCCGCCGCCCGCGACAGCCCCCTGGACGGCGGCGACGATCGGCTTCGCGACCGACTGCAGGGCCCGGTGGCCCTCGTGGATGATGTCGGCGAGCTCGGTGACGAAGGTGCCCGTCGATCCCGCGCTGCCGTCACCCATCCGCGACATCGCGAGGACGTCGCCACCCGCGCAGAACGCGGGTCCGTTGGCGTCGAACAGGACCGCCCGGACGTCGTCGCGCTCCGCGATCTCGAGGGCGAGGTCGCGCCACCGTCTGGCCGCACGGTCGTCGATCGCGTTGAGGCTCGCGGGCCGGTTGAGCGTGAGGTGCGCGAGGCCGTCGCTCACCTCGAAGAGGATGGTGTCGTCGCTGGTCACGGAGTGGCTCCCTGGTCGGTGGATGGGTTCGTCGGCATCGGAGAGCCGGTCATCTCGGCGCCATCCGGATCGCGCCGTCGAGACGGATCGTCTCACCGTTGAGGTAGCCGTTCTCGATGATGTGCAGCGCGAGTGCGGCGTACTCGTCGGGACGGCCGAGGCGCGCCGGGTACGGCACCTGGTGCCCGAGCGACTCCTGCGCCGCCTCGGGCAGTCCGGTCAGCATGGGCGTCTCCATGATGCCGGGTGCGATCGTCACGACCCGGATCCCGAAGCGCGCCAACTCGCGGGCGATCGGCAGCGTCATCGAGTGCACCGCACCCTTGGATGCGGCGTAGGCGGGCTGGCCGATCTGTCCGTCGAAGGCGGCGACGGACGCGGTGTTGATGATGACGCCGCGGTCCCCGGCGCCATCGACGGGATCACCGTCCGGATCGTTGTGCCGCATCGCGTCGGCGGTCAGCCGGATGACGTTGAAGGTGCCGAGGACGTTGACACGGAGGACGCGCTCGAAGGCGCCGAGGTCCGCCGGACCGTCGCGGCCGAGCACCTTCGCCGGTGGCGCGATGCCGGCGCAGTTCACGACGACCCGCAGCGAGCCTCGCGACACCGCCGCTTCGACCGCCGCCTGCACCTGATCGCCGTCGGTGACGTCGGCCGGCACGAAGGTGGCGAACCCGCCGAGCTCCTCGGCCCGCTCCGCCCCGGGTGAACCGGGGAGGTCGACGAGCACGACGCGCGCGCCGGCCCCGGCCAGCCGCGTCGCGGTCGCGAACCCGAGTCCCGAGGCGCCGCCGGTGACGATCGCCGAACTCCCGGTCACATCCATGTCGTGGTTCCCTTCACGTGGTGGGCGCGCCCATCAGAGGCGCTCGATGATCGTCGCGTTGGCCATGCCGCCGCCCTCGCACATCGTCTGCAGACCGTAGCGGCCGCCGGTCGCCTCGAGCTGGCCGAGGAGGGTGGCGAGGAGTTTCGTCCCGGAGGCGCCGAGCGGGTGCCCGAGGGCGATCGCCCCACCGCGCGGGTTGAGTCGGTCGTCGTCCACCCCGAACTCGCGTTGCCAGGCGAGCGGGACGGACGCGAACGCCTCGTTGACCTCGAACGCGTCGATGTCGTCGATGCCGAGCCCGCTGCGCTCGAGGATGCGGCGGGTGGCGGGGAGGATGCCGGTGAGCATCTCGATCGGGTCGCTCCCGACCGCGGCGAAGGAGACGAAGCGCGCACGCGGCGTGAGCCCCAGCTCGAGCGCCCGGACCTCGCTCATGATGAGCACAGCCGAGGCGCCGTCGGTGAGTGGTGAGGCGTTTCCCGGGGTGATCCGCCAGGCGATCTCGGGGAAGCGCGCCGCGAGCCGTTCGTCGCGGAAGACGGCGGGGAGCCCGGCGAGCGCCTCGGGGGTCGTCCCGGCTCGGACCGTCTCGTCGGTCGTGACGACGGAGCCGTCGGGGAGGGTGACGGCGACGACCTCGCCGTCGAACCCGCCGGACGCCCAGGTCGCGGCGGCGCGCTCATGGGAGCGGGCGGCGAAGGCGTCGAGCTCCTCGCGGCCGAGGTTCCAGCGGGCGGCGATGAGTTCGGCGGAGACACCCTGGCCGACGAGGCCCTCGGGGAAGCGGGCCCGGAGGGCGGAGCCGAAGGGGTCTGCACCCTGCACGTTGGAGCCCATCGGTGCTCGACTCATCGACTCGACACCGCACGCGATGACGACGTCGTTGCCGGCCGACATGACACTCTGCGCGGCGAAGGTGGTGGCCTGCTGGCTGGAGCCGCACTGTCGGTCGATGGTGGTGCCGGGGGTCTCCTGCGGGAGGCCTGCGGCGAGCGCCGCGTTCCGCGCGATGTTCTGCCCCTGCTCGCCGGACTGGGTGACGCAGCCGGCGTACACGTCCTCGACGACCGCGGGATCGATGCCGGTCCGCTCCACGAGCGCACGGATCGTGCCGGCGAGGAGGTCCGTCGGGTGCACGGCGTTCAGCGCGCCGCCCGGCTTGCCCCGGCCGGACGGAGTCCGGATCGCGTCGACGATCACTGCAGTACGCATAGCCATCTCCTTCGAGGTCTGCGTCCACCCTAGGCCTGGTGCGTTCGGGGGCGTCGGCGGTTGTGGCCCTTCGACAAGCGAGGGACCGGAACGTCCGTGTCCGCTGGACCGGCCCGACGATTCGCGGTCGGCGCCACGTACGATTGAGCGGTGGCCGACCCGAAGATCCTCCTGTACTACGCGTTCGCTCCCCTGGCGGACCCGGAGGCGATCCGGCTGTGGCAGCGCGACCTCTGCGAGTCACTCGGTCTCCGTGGTCGCATCCTCATCTCGAAGGACGGCATCAACGGTACCGTCGGCGGCGAGCTCGACGCCTGCAAGCTCTACGTCCGGAAGACGAAGGAGCACCCCGCGTTCCGCGACCTCGACGTGAAGTGGAGCGACGGCTCGGGCTTCGACGAGGACGACCCTGTGCGCACGGCCAGGCACCGGCCCGCGCCGTGGCGTCGGAGCAGCGACTTCCCGAAGCTCAGCGTGAAGGTGCGCGAGGAGATCGTGTCCTTCGGCGCCCCCGGTGAGCTCGTGGTGGACGAACACGGCGTCACCGGCGGCGGGGTGCACCTGCAGCCGACGGAACTGCACGAGCTCGTCGCGGAGCGCGGTGACGACGTCGTGTTCTTCGACGGTCGGAACGCGTTCGAGGCCGAGATCGGACGGTTCGCCGGCGCGGTCGTCCCCGACGTCGCGACCACCAGAGACTTCGTCGCCGAACTCGACAGCGGGAAGTACGACCACCTGAAGGACAAGCCGGTCGTCACCTACTGCACGGGCGGCATCCGCTGTGAGGTGCTCTCGGGACTCATGCGGTCACGAGGGTTCGGGGAGGTGTACCAGCTCGACGGCGGCATCGTCCGGTACGGCGAGGAGTTCGGCGACAACGGCCTGTGGGAGGGATCCCTGTACGTGTTCGACAAGCGGGGCTCGCTCGAGTTCAGCGATCACGCGGCCGTCATCGGGCACTGCGTCGTCTGCGACACGTCGACGAAGCACCTGCAGAACTGCGCCGACCCCTCCTGCAAGACGCAGCTGGTCGTGTGCGAGGCGCACGCGGACGGGCCCGACGGCGGCCCGCGATGCGCCGTGCACACCGGGGCCGACGTCTCCACCGATGCTCGCACGGGCCAGCCCGCCTGATCCGCCACCGTCATGACCGCCCACTTCCGCCTCCGCACCGAGCTCGCCGGGACGATGCAGCAGGCCTTCGACCTCTCGCGGTCGATCGACGCCCACCTCGGCTCGATGGCGGACACCGGTGAACGGGCGGTCGGCGGCGTGACCTCCGGGCTGATCGGTCTCGGTGAGACCGTCACCTGGCGGGCGAGGCACTTCGGTGTGCCGTGGACGATGACGAGCCGGATCACCGCATTCGAGGAACCCCACCGGTTCACCGACGAACAGGTGTCCGGTCCGTTCCGGACGTTCCGCCACGTCCACCTCTTCGAACCGCTCGAGCGCCCGATGGGGACGGCGCGGACCATCATGCTCGACGACGTCACGTTCGCAGCGCCCTTCGGTCCGCTCGGCGTCGTGGCCGAACACCTCGCGCTCACCCGGCACCTGCGACGGCTCATCGAGTCGCGGAACCGATGGTTGGCTGCGGCACTTCGACAAGCTCAGTGACCGACGGGTGCGGCCCAGCGACCGATAGGTGCGGCTCAGTGACCGATAGGGTGCGGCGGTCCGGTCGCTGAGCTTGTCGAAGTGTCGAAGGGCGGCGATTCGGTCCCTGAGCCTGTCGAAGGGCGGATACCTCGACATCGAGACAACCCGACACCCGTCGTGCCGCGCCCTGACCGCGCACATCCGCCCCTGCCAAGATGGAGCCATGGGTGCTCGCACGAAGTCGAAACTGGCCATCATCGGGGCGGGGAGCGTCGGTTCGTCCCTCGCTTACGCCTCGCTCATCCGCGGCAGCGCCCGGCGGGTGGCGCTCTACGACATCGACGGCAAGCGGGCCTCGGCCGAGGTCCTCGACCTCGCCCACGGGACGCAGTTCACCGGGTCGAGCAGCATCACGGGCGGTGACGACATCTCGGTCGTCGCCGATGCGGACGTCGTCGTGATCACGGCCGGCGCGAAGCAGGAACCCGGCCAGACGCGACTCGACCTCGCGGGCACGAACATCCGCATCCTCGAGCAGCTCCTCCCGAAACTCGTCGAGCACGCACCGGACGCCGTCTACATGCTCGTCACGAACCCCTGCGACGTCCTCACCGTCGCCGCCCAGCAGATCACGGGGTTGCCGCGCGAACGTGTCTTCTCGTCCGGCACCGTCCTCGACACCTCCCGGCTGCGCTGGCTGCTCGCGGAACGTGCCGGTGTCGCGACCTCCGCGGTGCACGCACTCATCGTCGGCGAGCACGGCGACAGCGAACTGCCGCTGTGGTCGCAGGCGACCATCGGCCCCGTCCCGATCCTCGACTGGGAGCTGCCCGACGGATCGCGATTCACGGAGCAGCAGCTCGACGAGATCGCGACCGACGTCCGGACGGCCGCCTATCGCGTCATCGAGGGCAAGGGCGCGACGAACTACGCGATCGGGCTCTCCGGGGCACGCATCGTCGAGGCCATCCTCGGTGACGAGCACGCGATCCTGCCGGTGAGCACCGTGCTCGACGGGTACCACGGCGTCAGCGGGGTCGCCCTGTCGGTGCCGAGCATCGTCGACCGCTCGGGCGTCCGCTCGGTGGTCGAGGTCGCGATGTCGCCGCGCGAGGAACAGCAGTTCGCCGACTCGGCCGCGGCCGTCCGCGCGACGCTCGACTCGCTCGGGCTGTAGCGCAGGCCCTCCCGGCCCCATCCCCTCTCCTGCTTCCCCAACTCAGGAGCGCCCCGGCGTGTCGGGGTCACCGCCCGGCGTGTCACCACGACACGCCAGGCGCATTCCTGAGTTGGGGTGGTTCGGGAGCGATGTCCGGAGTTGCGGGATCTCCCCCGAGCGGCCGATGCGCGACAGGCGTCGGCCCCGATAGCGTTGCAGGACGAGGCGCGGATCCGGCCGCGCCCCTGGGGAGGCACCGGATGACCGCTGGCGTGACGATCGAGTTCGACGGACTCTCGAAATCCTTCGGGGCGGTGCAGGCGGTCGACGACCTGACGTTCCACGTGGAACCGGGCAAGGTCACCGGCTTCCTCGGCCCGAACGGTGCCGGGAAGACGACGACCCTGCGCATGCTGCTCGGCCTCGTGCAACCGACGTCGGGGAGGGCGACCTTCGGCGGTGTCCCCTATGCCAAGCTGCCGGTCCCTGCCGCGACCGTCGGGGCTGCTCTCGAGGCGGCCAGCTTCGTCCCCGGGCGCACCGCCCGCAACCACCTGCGCGTGCACGCCTCCGCAGCGCGTCTGCCGGCGAGCCGGGTGGACGTCGTACTCGCGCAGGTCGGACTGCTCGAGGTCGCGGACCGACGCGTCGCCGGGTACTCGCTCGGCATGCGCCAACGGCTCGGCCTCGCGACCGCGCTGCTCGGCGACCCCGGTGTGCTCGTCCTCGACGAACCGATCAACGGGCTCGACCCCGAGGGGATCAAGTGGATCCGCGGCTTCCTCACGGCACTCGCGGCCGAGGGTCGGACCGTCCTCATCAGCTCGCACCTGCTCAGCGAGGTGCAGCAGTCCGTCGACGAGGTCGTGATCATCGCGAAGGGGCGGCTCGCACACGTGGGCACGCTTGCGAGCCTCGACGCCGCCGACACCCTCCGCGTCGTCGTGAACTCGCCGGAGCATGAGCGGCTCGCCACGGCGCTGACCGCCGCCGGGTACACCTTCGACCAGGCCCGCTCGGGGCTCGTCGTGCACGATGTGGAGGCGATCGAGATCGGCCGCGTCGCGCTCGCCGCGGGCATTCCGCTCAGTGCGTTGTCGCGGCATCGATCCGGGCTCGAGGATTCGTTCCTCGCGCTCGTCAGCGGTGGGGAGGACCACGCATGACCTCACTCCTGGCAGCAATCCACTCCGAGTTCCTCAAGGTGTTCACCACCCGCGTGTGGTGGGGCCTCGCGCTCATCCTGTTCGTGTACGTCGGGTTCGCCGCGGCCGGGGCGGCGCTCCTCTTCGCCAACATCCCGGGTGCGGCCGAGTCCAGCGGGGCCGGGGCGCAGGCGACGAGCGAGATGCTCACCCAACCCGGTCTCATCTACGGCTTCGCGACAAGCATCGGGTACGTCTTCCCCGTCCTGCTCGGTGCGCTCGCCACGACCGGCGAGTTCCGGCATCAGAGCCTGACGCCGACGTTCCTCGCGAACCCGAACCGCGGCCACGTGCTCGTCGGCAAGGTCCTGGCACTGACCGGGGTCGGCGCGCTGTACGGCGTGATCGCGCTGACGGCGTCCGTCGGTCTCGGCGGCGGCGCCCTGGCGATCAGCGGCGTCGATCCGATGCTGACCGATTCCGACACCTGGGCACTCATCGGCCGTGCGGTGCTCGCGATGGCCCTGTGGGGTGCGATCGGCGTCGGTCTCGGCGCGGTGCTCCCGAGCCAGGTGGGCGCGATCATCGTCGTGCTGGCCTTCACCCAGTTCGTCGAGCCGCTGCTGCGCCTCGCCTCCTCGTTCTCGGAGGTCACCGCGTCCATCGGCCGGTTCCTGCCGGGTGCCGCGACGGACGCCCTCGTCGGGCCGAGCTTCTACTCGATGATGTCGGCTCAGCAGGACGCGCTGACCTGGTGGCAGGGCGGACTCGTCCTCCTCGGTATCGGGGTCGTCGTCGCGCTCATCGGCTACGCCACGACCTGGCGCCGCGACGTCACCTAGGCACGGTGCGCGCGATGGCTCAAGCCAGGCAGTCCCTCGGCGGGGAGGCGTAGGCTCGATGGACAGCCACCGACCGGTCACCGCACCGGAGACAGGAGCACCATGGGCCGCGCATACCTCGTCGAGCAGGTCGAGCACGAGGGTGGCAAGCCCACCCGGACGGTCGACCTCCGCGACCTCCCCGACGCCTCGCTGCCCGACGCCGCCGTCACCGTCGACGTCGAGTACTCGAGCATCAACTACAAGGACGCCCTCGTCCTCACCGGGAAGCCGGGCGTCGTGCGGTCGTTCCCGATGGTCGCAGGTATCGACCTCGTCGGCGTCGTCGCCGCATCGAGCGATCCTGCGTGGACGGCGGGCGACCGCGTGGCCCTGTTCGGCGACGGCCTGAGCGAGACCCGGTACGGCGGGCTCTCCGAGCGCGCGAAGGTGCGGTCCGACGCGCTCGTCCGCGTCCCCGACCACGTCTCGAGCGCACAGGCCGCCGCAATCGGCACGGCCGGGTACACCGCGGGCCTCGCTGTGCTCGCGCTCGAGCACGGCAGCGCGACGTCAGGTGCCGTCCGCGTCGGCGGGCTCCCCGTGCTCGTCACGGGCGCGGGTGGTGGCGTCGGGAGCATCGCGATCGCACTGCTGGCCGCCGCCGGCTTCGAGGTCACCGCCTCGACCGGGCGGGTCGACGAGTTGGGTGACGCCCTGCGGCGGCTCGGCGCGGCGTCGATCGTCGACCGTGCGGAGTTCGCCGAGGCCGGCCGCCCACTCGGCAGCCAGCACTGGGCGGGAGCCGTCGACTCCGTCGGCGGTCAGACGCTCGCGACGGTCCTGTCGCAGGTCGAGTACGGCGGGACGGTCGCCGCCTGTGGGCTCGCCGGCGGGTCCGATCTCCCGACGTCGGTCATGCCGTTCATCCTCCGCGGGGTCACGCTCGCGGGCGTGAACTCCGTCGAGGCACCGCTCCCCCTGCGGCAGGCCGCCTGGGAGCGCGTGACCACCGCGCTCGACCTCGACGTCCTCGACACCCTGACCGAGACGGTCTCCCTCGCCGAGGCGACGGATGCGGCGAAACGGGTGCTCGCAGGCTCGGTCCACGGCCGGATCGTCGTCGACGTCCGCGCCTGATCCTGCGTTCACAACTCAGGACGGCCCTGGCATGTCGCGCCCCAGGTCGCGTCGCTGACGGCCGACACACCGGCACGCTCCTGAGTTGTGAACGCAGGAACGCGACAGCGGCCGGTGCCCGAAGGCGACCGGCCGCTGCCGACGGAACTGCTGAGACTCAGTAGCCGGCGGTCGACATGACCGAGCCGAGCGCGACGGCGTAGAAGATGCCGCCGATGATGCCGAGCACGACGAGGATGATGCCGATGATGACACCGATCTTGGCGAGCTGGTTCGGGTAGCCGGCGTCCTTCGACTGCTTCTGCGCGACGAGGCTGATGATCAGGCCGACGAGCGGCACGACGATCGCGAGGATGAGGCCGACGAGGCCGAGCGTCTTGCCCGGGTAGTCGGCGGGCAGGGCGCCGCCAGGCTGCTGCGGGGCGTTGTACTGGGGTGCGTTGGTCATGATGGTTCCTCTCGAGGATGGTAGATGCGCCACGGGCGCGAGCCAACAGTAGTGGGTTAGATACCCCACAGGCGATGGGGACAACTCCCCAATCGCCCGAAGGTCACCGGGTTACGGGCAGGTGATGGTGGTCGTGCCGTCGGTGTGGACACCGCTCCCGAGGGAGGCGCACGCCTCGTTGAACGCCGCAGCACCGATCGCTATACCCGCGATGGTCGCGATGATCGCGATGACGATGAAGACGATCGACAGGATGAGGCCGACCTTCGCCAACGTGTTCTTGACACCCGCGTTCTTCGACTGCACCAGGGCGACGATGCTGAGGATGAGGCCGATCGGCGGGGCGAGGAACGCGAGGATCAGGCCGACGATGCCGAGCGTCTTGCCGGCGGTCGCGTCGCCGGAGGGAGCTGCGCCGCCGGAGTACGCGGGAGCCGCGCCGTACTGGTCCTTCGGGGGCTGCGGCGCCTGGGGAGCCTGCGGCGGCTGGCCGGGGTATTCACCGGGAGGAGGAGTCGACATGGCTGTGGTCCTTTCGAACAGGCGGGTCTACGGAGGTTCGAGCGGCCCCAGGATACCGGTCAGGCGTCGTTTTGTGCCCTGTTCGAGGGA
Organism: Plantibacter sp. M259; assembly: GCF_006065115.1. Taxonomy (NCBI): domain Bacteria; kingdom Bacillati; phylum Actinomycetota; class Actinomycetes; order Micrococcales; family Microbacteriaceae; genus Plantibacter; species Plantibacter sp. M259. The sequence continues at coordinate 1,603,729 of NZ_CP040750.1, forward strand.
AATGATTGCGAACGGCCCCGATCAGCGCGAGGGTGCGCGGGCACCGCGCCCTCGCCCGCGATCCGGGTCCGGCCGAGACCGCTGTGCGTCCGGCAGCTCGTCCTAGTGCAGGTCGAGGGCGGCGATGAGCTCGGCACTGCGACGGGTCGTGATGATGAGCCGCGAGTACTCCGCGTCTTCGAGATCGATGACGACCGACGGTTTGGTGCCCTTGATGACCAGGAAGTCCATGCCACCGTGGAACTTCCACTGGCCGATGGCGAGCGTCAACGGGATCGCGGTGCCGGGCGCACGGATGCCCCGGACCCAGATCCACGGGTCGTCGGTGATGGTGGCGGAACGGATGCTCGACCGTGGCACGACGACGTTGCTCCGACGCAGCGAGAGCGCCTTGTCGTACGCGGACAGCTCGATCTCCAGTCGGTCGGGGTGCAGACGCAAGGAGGCCATGCCTCTAGTCTGCCAACCCCCACCGACGTTCGCGTTGCCGGAAGTTCACAAAGCGGTAACGCATGCCCTGTGCAGCGTCCGACGTCGGCGACGGACCGAACGTCCGACTCAGCGGATGGCCGCCGCAGCCGCGCGTGCCGCCGCGGGCAGGGCGTCGACGATGCGCCCGATGGCCTCGTCGTCGTGCGCCGCGGAGACGAACCAGGCCTCGTACACGCTCGGTGGGAGCGACACCCCCGCGTCGAGCATGCGGTGGAAGAAGGCCGGGTAGCGGAAGGCGTCCTGCTGCAGGACCGCGGCGTAGTCGGTCGGTGCGGTCTCGCTGAAGGCGAAGGAGAACAGGTTCCCGGCGCGTTGCACGGTGTGCGCGACCCCGGCCTCCGTGAGCGCGTTCGAGGTCGCCTCGGACACGATCGCGGACGCCGCGTCGACCCGACGGTAGACGTCCTGGTCGGCGAGGCGCAGCGTCTCGATGCCGGCGGCGAGCGCTACCGGGTTCCCCGAGAGCGTCCCGGCCTGGTAGACCGGGCCGGTCGGTGCGAGCAGGTCCATGAGCTCGGCCCGCCCACCCAGCGCGGCGAGGGGCATGCCACCGCCGATGACCTTGCCGAAGGTGAAGAGGTCGGGCTGGTACACGCCGACGGGGATGCTGATGGCACCGGTCGAGTTGGCGACGGCGTGGTTGCCGGCCTCCCAGGCCTCTGCGCCCGGGACGGGCTCCGTGCCCGGCGCGACGGCGGCGAGTCCGCGGTTGTCGAGCCCCCACCAACCGGCGGAGGAGACGCGGAACCCGGTGAGCACCTCGTCGATGATGACCAGCGCGCCGTACTCGTGCGCGAGCTTCACGACGCTCGCGTTGAACCCGGGAGCCGGCGGGACGACGCCCATGTTGGCGGAGGCCGCCTCCATGATGATCGCGGCGATGTCCTGGCCACGCTCGGCGAAGACCTCGCGGAGTGCCGCCCCGTCGTTGTAGGGGACGACGATCGTCTGGGCGGCCGTCTCGGCGGTGACCCCGGCGGACCCAGGCAGGGCGAGGGTCGCGACGCCGGATCCCGCTTCGGCGAGCAGGCCGTCGGAGTGGCCGTGGTAGTGCCCGGCGAACTTCACGATGAGGCTGCGACCGGTGGCACCGCGCGCGAGGCGGATCGCCGTCATGGTCGCCTCGGTGCCGGTGGAGACCATGCGCAGCTTCTCGATCGGCGCGACACCGGACGCCTGGACGCGCTCCTTGACGAGTTCCGCGAGCTCGGTCTCGGCCGGGGTGGACGCGCCGAAGGAGAGGCCGCGGGCCGCAGCGGCCTGCACGGCCTCGACGACCTGCGGGTGCGCGTGCCCGAGGAGCGCGGGGCCCCACGCGCTCACGAGGTCGACGTACTGCACGCCCTCGGAGTCGGTGATGTAGGGGCCGGTCGCGGACACCATGAACCGCGGCGTGCCGCCGACGGAGCGGAAGGCACGGACGGGCGAGTTCACCCCGCCGGGGATCGACCGCTGGGCTCTGGCGAATGCTGCGTCGTTCATCGGGTTCCTCCTGCACGCAGACCGCGCGCCTCATCCAACCAACCGGCGAGTTCGACGGCCCAGTAGCTCAGGACGACCTCGGCTCCGGCGCGCTTGATGGACAGCACCGACTCCTCGATCGCGCGTCGGCGGTCGATCCAGCCCTGCCGGGCGGCGGCCTCGATCATCGCGTACTCGCCGGACACCTGGTACGCCCAGACCGGGATCGACACCGTGTCGGCCACGTCGGCCAGGACGTCGAGGAAGCTCCCTGCGGGCTTCACCATGACGATGTCGGCGCCCTCGGCCTCGTCGATGAGGGCCTCGCGCAGGCCCTCACGGCGGTTGGCGGGGTCGAGCTGGTAGGTGCGGCGGTCGCCCTGCAGCTGCGAGTCGACGGCCTCGCGGAAGGGGCCGTAGAGCGCGGACGCGAACTTCGCCGAGTAGGCGAGGATGATCGTGTCGTCGAACCCGGCGGCGTCGAGCGTCTCGCGCACGGCGGCGACCTGGCCGTCCATCATGCCCGAGAGGCCGAGGAGGGCCGAGCCCGACTCGGCCTGGGCCAGCGCCATGTCGCGGTAGCGGTCGAGCGTGCGGTCGTTGTCGACGCGCCCGCGGTCGTCGAGGACACCGCAGTGTCCGTGATCGGTGAACTCGTCGAGGCAGAGGTCGGTCTGCACGACCAGGGCGTCGCCCACCTCGGCGACGAGCGCGCGGGTCGCGACGTTGAGGATGCCGTCGGGGTCGGTCGCGCCGGAACCCACGGCGTCGCGCTCGGTCGGGACGCCGAAGAGCATGACCCCACCGATGCCGGCCGCTGCCGCCTCAGCCGCGGCGCGCTTGGCGCTGTCGACGGTGTGCTGCCGGACACCCGGCATCGAGGAGATCTCGACCGGCTCGGAGACGCCCTCCCGCACGAACATGGGGAGCACCAGCTCCGCCGGGTCGAGTCGGGTCTCGCTGACGAGGCGACGGATGGCCGGCTGCTGCCGGAGACGACGGGGACGGGTCTCGGGAATGCTCACCCGTCCAGCCTACGCGCCGCTGCCGACGCGCCCTCCCGGTTCGCGCAGGGCGTGAAACCGGTCAGCGGCTTCCGTCGCCGGCGTCCTCGTCGCGGTTCCGGCTGAGTGCCACGGACACGATCGCCTCGATCAGCGAGTCGACCGTCTGCTGCTCCGCCACGACGTCGACCCGGAGCCCGTAGCCTCGGGCGTCGCGAGCCGTGCGGGGTCCGATCGCCGCGATGACCGTGCTCTCGGGGATCTCGGGGAACTGCGAGCGGACCTGCTCCGCCACGCTGCCCGAGGTGACGAGGATGGCGCGCACCCGGCCGCTGGCGACGTCGGCGACGATCTTCTCGGCCACCGGGACACCGACCGTGCGGTAGGCCACGACGGACTGGACGTCGTGTCCGGCGGCGATCAGGCCCTCCGTGAGGAGCGGCTTGGCGATGGCCGAGCGGAGCGTGAGGATGCGCTTCGGGTGCGGTTCGAGCGCCGTGAGCTCCTGCACCATGCCCTTGGCGGAGTTGTCCTTCGCCGGCACGAGGTCGACGCTGTAGCCGACGGCGGTGAGCGCGGCAGCGGTCGTCTCGCCGACGGCGGCGACCCTCGTCGTCTCGGGGATCCGGATCCGCTGCGAGGACAGCACGTCGACCGTGGTCGCGCTCGTCACGGTCAGCCAGTCGAACTCCCCCGCCTCGAGCGCCGCGAGAGCGGCCCCGAGGGTCTCCGGGTCGTCGGTGCTGGCGAAGTTGATCATCGGGGCGACGACGGGCGACCCGCCCTTGCCACGGACCGTCCCGGCGACCGAGTCGCCCCACGGACCGCCGCGCGGCACGAGGACGCGCCACCCGCCGAGCGGCTTGGTGGCGGTGGGAACGGTGTTCGACTTCGTCCAGTCCTTCACGCAGCGCCTCCCAGCGGGGCGAGGTCGGCTGCGCCGGCCTCGATGAGCTCGTCTGCGAGCGAGACACCGAGTGCGTCGGCCGCCTGGAGCAGCTCGCGTCCGTGTCCGTCGCCGGAGAAGCCCTCCGCGCGGCTCTCCAGATGGATCATCTCGGTGCCGTCGAGCGAGTAGACGGCGGCCTGCAGCACGAGGTCCTCGTCGTCGAGCCACGCTGCGGCGCCGACGGGCGCCGAGCAACCGGCCTCGAGTCGACGGAGCACGGCCCGCTCCGCCGTGGCCTGCCAGCGGCTCGGCGCGTGGTCGAGCAGAGCGATGGAACCGGCGATGGACGACTCGTCGTCGTCGAGGCACTCGATCGCGAGCGCCCCCTGCCCCGGCGCGGTCGGCCAAGTGTCGAGGTCGAAGAGCCCGGTGACGGCGTCGAGGCGACCGAGGCGGGTGAGGCCGGCGGCGGCCAACACGACGGCGTCGAGGTCGTCGTCGATGCGGCGCAGGCGGGTGTCGATGTTGCCGCGGATGTCGACGACCTCGAGGTCGGGCCGGATGCGCTTCAGCTGGGCGATCCGGCGCGGTGAGCCGGTGCCGATCCTGGCGCCCTGCGGCAGGTCGTCGAGCGAGCGGTCGTCCGAGGCGCAGAGGGCGTCGCGCGGATCCTCACGCATGGGCATGGCGGCGATCGTGAAGCCTTCGGCCGGAGCCGTCGGCAGGTCTTTCAGGGAGTGCACGACGAGATCGCAGGCGCCGTCGAGCAGGGCGTCGCGGAGCGCGTTGACGAACACACCCGTCCCACCGATGGTCGAGAGCGACTCGCGACTCGTGTCGCCCTGTGTCGTGACGGTGACGATCTCGACGTCCTCACCGGTGGCCGCCGTCAGGGCATCGGCCACATGACCGGTCTGCGCCAGCGCCAGGGCGCTGCCGCGGGTTCCGATGCGAAGGGTCATGGGGCGATCCCCGAGAACGCCGGTTTGAAGCCCAGCCGGGCGTTCTCGCAGCACCCGGGGCGGCAGACGTCGTACCAGGGGCCGAGGTCGGTCATGTGCGGTCGTTCCTCGACGGGCGTGCCGTCGCGGCGCTCGAGGACGAGGTCGACGAGTCCCTTGACGTAGGCTGCGGCGGTGCCCGGCGTCGGGACGCGGACAGCGGCCAGACCGTGCTCGCCGGCCGTCTCGATGGCCTCGTTGTCGAGGTCCCACATGACCTCCATGTGGTCGCTCACGAAGCCGAGCGGCACGATGACGATGGCCTTGCGGCCGGCGGCGGGCAGCTCGGCGATCGCGTCGTTGATGTCGGGCTCGAGCCACGGCATGCTCGGCGGGCCGGAACGCGACTGGTAGACGAGCTGCCACGGCACCGAGACGCCGCTGCCGACCGCGCCGCCGAGGACACCGGCCTCACGGAGCTGGTCGATGGCGTTCGCCATGACGACCTCGGCCACCGCGAGGTGCTGGGCCTCGTACGCGCCGTGGTCGCCGAAGCCGCGGAAGTCGGGGCCGGAGCGCGCGGCGTCGCCGGTGGGGATCGAGTGCGTCGCGAAGAGCACCTCGATCTCCGTCTCGGCGGAGAGCTCGGGCTGTTCGCGCAGGTACTCGGCGATCGCGTCACGGACACCGTCGATGAACGGGGTCACGAAGCCGGGGTGGTCGAAGAACTGACGCACCTTGTCGATCTGGATCTCGCCCTGGAGGTTCGTCTCGTCGACGGCGATCGCGAAGTCCTCACGGTACTGCCGACAGCTCGAGTACGAGGAGTAGGCGCTCGTGGCGATCGCGATGAGCTTGGTGAAGCCGCGCTCGTGCGCCTCGGTCAGCGCGTCGCGCAGGTACGGGTCCCAGTTGCGGTTGCCCCAGAGGACCGGGAGGTCGATGCCGCGGGAGGCGAGTTCAAGCTCCAGGGCCGCCTTGAGCGCACGGTTCTGGTCGTTGATGGGGCTGACGCCGCCGAAGTGGCGGTAGTGGTGCGCGACCTCTTCGAGACGCTCCTCGGGGATCCCACGTCCGCGCGTGACGTTGCGGAGGAACGGGATGACGTCGTCCTGGCCCTCAGGTCCGCCGAAGCCGGCGAGGAGGATGGCGTCGTAGTCCGTCGGTTCGGAGACGTGCTCAGGACCGGCTGCTGCGGCGTCGGTCGCGCCGCGGACGACGCGCTCGGGGGTGTCGGCTCCGGTGCTCCCCAGGTTCATGGCTGCCATCAGCGCACCACCTCCAATGCCTCGGCGGGCGTGATACGACGGCCCGTGAAGAACGGCACCTCTTCGCGCACATGACGGCGCGCTTCGGTGTTGCGCAGGTCGCGCATGAGGTCGACGAGTTCGACGACGTCGTCGGCCTCGAGGGGCAGGAGCCACTCGTAGTCGCCGAGGGCGAAGGAGGCGACGGTGTTGGCGAGCACACCCGTGAACGCTGCACCCTGACGGCCGTGCTCGGCGAGCATCTTGCGACGCTCCTCCTCCGGCAGGAGGTACCACTCGTAGCTGCGCACGAAGGGGTACAGGCACAGCCAGCCCTTCGGCTCGATGCCGCGGAGGAACCCGGGGACGTGCTGCCGGTTGAACTCGGCGTCGCGGTGGACGCCCATGGCGTTCCAGGTGGGCGCCAGCGAACCGAGGATGGCGGTGCGGCGCAGCTCGCGGAGGCCGGCCTGCAGGCCCTCGGCGGTGTCGCCGTGGAGCCACAGCATGAGGTCGGCGTCGGCGCGGAGGCCGGAGACGTCGTAGATGCCGCGCAGGGTCACGCCCTGGGCTTCGACGAGCGCGATGGATGCTTCGAGTTCGGAGACATGCTCTTCGCCGAGCGGCAGCGCACTCGCCGGCTCGCGGCGCAGGACAGCCCAGAGGGTGAATCCTGAGGGGCCAGTCGGGGTGGCTGAGTCGGTCGGGTGGTGCGATGCCTCGGCAGAGGCCGGGTGAGTCATAGTCCTATCCTCACCCAGTTCGGTCGATTGGGCAAAAGGGGCAGGTCACGATTGACACCGAGCCCAGCCTCACCGCCGATACAGTCGGGTGATGACCAGCGAGCAACCTCCCGTCGAGTACCACGTCGCCAGAGCGGCCGAGATGGATCCGGTGACGCTCTACCGCGTGCTGAAGATCCGCGTCGACGTCTTCGTCGTCGAGCAGACAGCGCTCTTCGCCGATCTCGACGGACGCGACATCGAGGACGGAACCCTCATCGCCTGGGCGCAGGAGGGCGACGAGGTGCTCGCGACGATCCGGATCCTGACCGACGCCGAGCACTCGGAGATCGGACGCGTGGCCACCGCGTTCACCGCCCGCGGGCGAGGTCTCGCCGCGGAACTGATCCGCCGCGCCGTGGCCGACCACGGGCATCGGGAACTCCGCATGGGCGCCCAGAAACGCCTCGCCGACTGGTACGGCCGGTTCGGGTTCGAGATCAGCGGCCCCGACTACGTGGAGGACGACATCGTGCACGTCCCGATGACGCGCGTGGCCACCCCGAGGGACTGACCGGCGGCGGGACGCGTCAGCGCGCGATGGCGCGGACGATGCCCCACACGGCCAGCCCGGCCGCACCGGCGAGGCCCGCGACACCGGCGTAGAAGACCGCCGGGCGTTCGACCTTGACGGTCGCGATCTGCACGACGGCACGACGCTTGGCGCGGTGCACCTGCTTCGGGACGTTGAGCTTGTCCTCGATCGCGTTCAGCGTGGCGACGAGCTCGGCGCGAGCCTGCTCGGGCGAGGGCGTCGCCCCCGGGAACTGGTCAACGGTCATACTCGCCGAGTCCCTTCACTGCCTTGATGTCTTCCTTCACGTTGTCCATCGGGCTCGGGTCCTCGTTGATCTTCTTGAAGTACCGCAGCGCGATCAGCACGAGGACCGCAGCGACGAGGACGAAGAGCACGAAGACGCAGAGCGCCGCCAGCCACGAGGGCATGACGAGCGCGAGCGCGAGGATCAGCACGGCGACGAGCACGCCGACCGCGAAGAAGAGGAACACCGCGGCACCGGCGACGAAGGCCGCGCCGATACCCGCGTACTTGCCCTTGTGGGCGAGCTGCGTCTTGAGGTTGGCGATCTCGGCCTTGACCAGGTTCGAGACGACCCCCGGCAGCTGGCCGACGAGGGTCAGGAGGGACTCGTCGCGCTTGTCGTAACGCGGCTCCGACCGGTTGCGGTCACTCATGAACGGCATCGTCGGTGCTACTCGCCGCTCTTGGGCTTCGGAGCCGTCGTCTTGGGCGCGGCAGGCTTGCGCACTGCGGGCTTCGAGGCCGACGACGTCGAGGTGCCGGAGGCGGTGCGTGCGTCCTTGACCGTCTCGGACACGTCCTGGACGGTGTCTTCGGTCTTCGAGATGGCCTTATCGAGCTTCTGGCCGGGCGTCGAGCCCTGCTGGCTGACGACCTTCGCGACGGCGCTGACGCCGCTCCACAGGGCCGCGGGGACCTCGCTGATGCGTGCCTTGGCGAAGTCCTCGACCTTGCCGCGCTGCGCGCGCACCGGCTTCGCGTTCCACAGCTTGACCCACTGCGTCTTGATCTGCTCGTAGCGTTCGCGTCCGGCGCGGGTACCGAGCACGTAGCCCGTGAGCCCACCGACGACGAACATGACCTTGCCCTTCATGGCGCCTCCGTCTGTTCGAGTGGTGCTGTGATGCTGCATCCAACGGGACCAGCGTAGTCGGGTGTCACTCCGACGCCACCATCCGGTCGGGGGTTGACAGGAAAAGATGCCGGGTCGGGCATATGGGCGCCTCTACCGCTGCAGCGCCTGGTGGCGGAGTCGTGCCGCCGCCTCGTGGGCGTCGGGGACCACCGAGGCGAGCCCCGTGCCCGACAACCAGGCACCCGTGACCGCGAGGTCGGGCACCTCGGCCACCGCTTCCCGGATGGCCGTCGAGCGTTCACGCTGGCCGCGCGCGGCGGTCGGCTGCGTCCCCGTCCAGGAGATGCGGTGGAATCCGCGGACGCTGCCCGGGTCGAGCTGGACGCCGAGCATCGCGGACGCGTCGTGCAACGCCGTCGCGAGCAGCTCCTCGTCGGTCAACGCGCTCGTCGCGTCGGCTTCGCCCTGACGACCGAAGGACAGGCGGACGACGTGTCGGTGCTCGCCCTGCTCCTTCGCGCGGTCGGCGAGCCAGGCCCACTTCGCCGTCGCATGGGTGAGTGCCTTGGCGTGGAGCGTCGAGCCGGGTGCGACGAGCAGCCCGGAACCACGCGGTGCGGCGTCGAGTGCCGGTTCGTCGAGCACGATCGTCACGAGCTCGATCGGCGCGGGCAGGACCGGGTCGCCCGCGTCGTCGCCGGCGGCGGGGAGGTCGCGGAGCGCCGGCCCGACGTCGGCCAGCAGGTTGCGGGCCGGCTGCTCGGGCGTCGCGATGAGGACGAGATCGGCCTCGAGCACCCGGCCGTCGGTCAGGGCGACGTACCAGGGGGCCTTCGACGCGCCGGTGGCCGCGGGACGCTCGCTCATCCGCGGGAGTCCGGCGTCGCCGAGGCCGACACCCGGTCCGTCCACGTCGATGTCGAACGGGTTCCGGGAGATCGCCGTGACGGCGACGCCGGTGATGAGCGTCGACCCCCACCGCTCGAGCTCCGCGGTCAAGCCGTCGACGAGGACGGTCATGCCACCGTCGAGGCCACCGACCGCCGCACCGGCGGGCGCGTTCTCCCGGAGGGCGGCGACGGCGAGGGACAGCGCCCCGGTGCGGGTCAGCGCGGCGTTCAGTCCGGGAGCCGCGCGGTCGACGTCGAGGTCGTCCGGAGCCGCCGAGTAGACGCCCGAGGTGACCGGAGCGACGAGGAGGTCGTGGACGGCCGCGCCCATGCGCTTCCGGACGAGCGCACCGAGGTTGTGTTCGGTGCCGATCGTGAGCGGCGGGCGGATGCGGTCGAGATAGGCGCGCAGGGCACCCTTCCAGCCGATGACCCGACGGACGTCGTCGGCGAGGGGGTTCGTCGGGATGCCCAGGAGTCCCGCCTTGGGGAGCGGGACACTCCGCTGCGGCTGTCCGGGCTTGGCGACGTGCAACCAGGCCCCGGCCCGGTTGGGACGCACGACGCGGTCGGTCAGGCCCAGCTGCTCGATGAGCTCGGCGACCGAGCCACCGCGCGTCGCGAAGCTCTCGGCACCGACGTCGACGCGGAGACCTGCGACCTCGGCGGCCGCGAGCGCGCCACCGAACGACTCCTGCGCGTCGACGACCGTCACCGAGATGCCGACGTTGGCGCAGTCGACCGCGCCGACGAGTCCGGCCACACCACCGCCGATGACGACGAGACGCTTCGGCTCGAGACTCATGCGGGCTGCCAATCGTGGGCGAGGGCGACGATGCGGGTCAGGACGTCCGGGTCGGTCTCGGGCGGGACCCCGTGGCCGAGGTTGAGGACGTGCGACGGCGCCGCCGTCCCGCGCTGGAGGATGTCGAGGACATGCGCCTCGAGGACCGGCCATGGGGCGGCGAGCAGTGCCGGGTCGATGTTGCCCTGCACGGGGACGCCGCCACCGAGGCGTCGGATGCCCTCGTCGAGCGCCAGCCGGTAGTCGATCCCGACGACGTCGGCGCCGACCCGGTGCATCGCACCGAGCAGTTCACCGGTCCCGACGCCGAAGTGCACCTTCGGGACGGGGAGGTCGGCGACGTGCGCGAGCGCGGCCCGGGAGGCCGGGGCGACGTGACGCTCGTAGTCTTCGAGGGAGAGTGCCCCCGCCCAGGAGTCGAAGAGCTGCGCGGCCGACGCACCGGCGAGCACCTGGGCGCGGAGGAAGCGACCGGTGACGTCCGCGCACCAGGCCATGAGCTTCGCCCACGACTCCGGGTCGGCGTGCATGAGGGTGCGGGCGGCGAGGTGGTCCTTCGATGGTCCGCCCTCGACGAGATAGGCGGCGAGCGTGAACGGCGCACCCGCGAAGCCGATGAGCGGCGTGCGGCCGTCGCCGATCCCCGCGAGCCCGGCGACGGTGAGCGCGACGCCCTCGCGGATCGGCGCAAGGGTGTCGTCGAGGACGGCCGGGTCGAGCGCGACGAGCGCGTCGACCTCGGCGGCCGTCCGAACCGCCGATCCCATGACGGGACCTCGGCCCGGCACGATCTCGACCGCGACCCCGGCCTGCTTCAGCGGCACCACGATGTCGCTGAAGAAGATGGCCGCGTCCGTCCTGTGCCGTCGGATGGGCTGGAGGGTGATCTCGCTCGCCATCGCCGGGTCGAGGCAGGCGACGAGCATGGCCGTCCCGATCCGCAACTCGCGGTACTCGGGCAACGACCGGCCGGCCTGACGCATGAACCAGACGGGCGTCCGCTCGGGACGGGTGCCGCGGTACGCGGTGATGAGCGGCGACGACTGGGTCACGCCGGTGACGAGCGGGTGTTCGGGTGGGAGACTCACCCCTCCATCCTCCCATCTCCGCCCTGAGAGGGAGGGGCGCGCGCGCGACCGGGTGAGGGTCACCTGGGTGGCTTCCCGGAGAGGCCGACGTGCCCGCTCGGGTAGACTCATCGGGTGCTCATGTGTGTGACGGCGAGCCATAAGAACGCCACCTTCGACCTCCTCGAACGACTCTCAGTCGGTGCCGAGGGCGTTGCGGCGCGCCTGGTCGAGCACCACGAGTGCGTCTCGGGTGCGGTCGTCGTGGCCACCTGCAACCGGTTCGAGGCCTACATCGACCTCGACGAGCCCGTCACCGCCGCCGCGTCCGTCGCCTTCGAGGCCGCCGCGGAGGCCGTCAGCGAGACCACGGGCATCCCCGCCGAGCAGCTGCGCGAGGTGTTCGACCTCAGCGTCGGCACCGCGGCAGCCGAGCACCTCTTCGCCGTGTCGGCCGGACTCGAGTCCGTCGTCGTCGGCGAGGGCGAGATCGCCGGGCAGGTGCGGCGCTCCCTCGAGGCCGCTCGCGCCGGTGGCACCACGAGTTCCGAGCTCGAGCGCCTGTTCCAGCGCGCGTCACAGACCTCCCGCGGCATCAAGAACCGCACGCCGCTCGGGCGCGCCGGTCGCTCCATCGTGCGTCTCGCCCTCGACCTCGCGGAGAGCCGAATCGACGACTGGGCCACGCAGCGCGTGCTGCTCGTCGGCACCGGTGCGTACGCCGGCGCGAGCCTCGCCGCCCTCCGCGACCGCGGCGTCTCCGACGTCCTCGTTTACTCGCCGTCCGGCCGCGCCGAGAAGTTCGCGCGCTCGCACGAGATCGGCTGGATCGGACACGACGACCTCGCCCGCACCACCGGCGAGGTCGACATCATCGTCACCTGCACCACCGCCGAGGGCCACGTGGTCGACGCCGAGCTGCTCCGCGCGGGTCGCACGGCCGTCGCCGCCGACCACCGTGCGCGAGCCGCGGCTGCCACGGACACACCGATGCTCTCGCTGGTCACCGCGGCCGACGCACCGGCTGCACCCGAGCCCACCGGGGTCTCCGCGCTCGTCCACGACGTCATCACCGAGGCCGCCGCCGAGTGCCCGGTGGCGCACGCCTCGGCCCAGCTCGTCATCGACCTCGGCCTGCCGCGCAACGTCGACCCCGACGTCTCCACCGTTTCCGGTGTCGTCCTGCTCGACCTCGAGACCATCCGCATCCACGCGCCGCTCGAGGAGCTGCAGGCCACCGAGGTCGCGCGCTCCATCGTCAGTCGCGCCGCGCAGAAGTTCGCCGCGGTCGGCGAGGAGCGAAGCCTCGAGCCCGCCGTCGTCGCCCTCCGCAGCCACGTGCACGCGCTCGTCGAGGCCGAGGTCGCCCGCGCGACCGCTCGCGGTGACGACGACGGCTCGACCGCCCGCGCACTGCGTCACCTCGCCGGAGTGCTGCTGCACGAACCGACGGTGCGCGCACGGAACCTCGCCCGCAACGGCGAGCAGGCCGCGTACACGACGGCACTGCAGACGCTCTTCGGTATCGAGGTCCCGCAGGCATCGGTGGTCGTCGCACCGGTCGCCGACACCGACTCGGCCGCTTCCGCCTCCTAGGCTTCCGGTGGCACCGGGGCTCTCGCGTCGGGCGACTCAGGCCACCGAGCCGACCTCGGTCACCGAGCCCACCTCGGTCACCGAGCCCACCTCGGTCACCGAGCCCACCTCGGTCACCGAGCCCACCTCGGTCACCGAGCCCACCTCGGTCACCGAGCCTGTCGAGGTGCGCGCGAACACCCGACCCGACCATGGACGTTCCTCGTGTGCCCTTCGACACTTCGACAGGCTCAGTGCGGCGCAGCTCAGGGACCGGAGCGGGTTACCGCTCAGTGACCGGTTGGGCACCGCCCTTCGACAAGCTCAGGGACCGGAGCGGGTTACCGCTCAGTGACCGGTTGGGCACCGCCCTTCGACAAGCTCAGGGACCGGAGAGGGTTTCGCTCAGGGACCGGAGAGGGTTTCGCTCAGGGACCGGAGAGGGTTTCGCTCAGGGACCGGAGAGGGTTTCGCTCAGGGACCGGAGAGGGTTTCGCTCAGGGTCCGGAACGGGCAGTGCGCTGGAACGAGGAACAGGCACCGGCGCGATGCCGATGCCCGTCATGATCCGCCTGCGGAGCAGGCCGTGGATCAGTAGTCGTAGTTGTAGTCGTACGAGCTCGCGCCGGCGATCGCGCCTGCGATGATCAGGAAGTAGAAGATGATGAAGACGATGCCGGCGAGCACCGAGACGCCGCTCACGATCGTGCCGGCGAGGGCCAGGCCGCGGCCCTGCTCACCGGTGCGCTTGATCTGACCGAGCGCGATGATGCCGAGCACGAGGCCGACGACGCCGAACCCGACGAACGGGGCGATGAGCGAGATGATCGCCATGACGTTCGTCTTCGGGCCGGTCGGCTGCGCGTAGCCGTACGGCGCCTGGGGCTGTCCGTACGGAGCGGCGGGCTGGCCGTAGGGGTTCTGCTGCTGCCCGTAGGGTGCCTGCGGCTGGCCGTAGGGGTTCTGCTGCTCGCCGTAGGGAGCCTGCGGCTGTCCGTACTTCGGCTGCTCGCCGTACTGCGGAGCCTGCTGGCCCGGCTGCTCACCGTAGGGCGAGGGCTGGCCGTACTGCGGAGCCTGTTCCCCGTACTGCGGAGCCGGCGGAACCTGCGATTCGCCGTAGGCCGGCTGCTGGGGGTTCTGGCTCTGACCGTATGGGTCGTTCGGCTGGCCGGAGTTCGGATCAGTCATCAAGGTGCACCTCGCGCATAGGGGTTCGACGAACGGACTCATGCTTGCAGCGTGCCGTCGCCTTGTCAACACAGGGTAACCCGCGATCCCTGATGTTCACTGGGCTCGCGCGGTGCGCACCGGAGGCGGTGGCAAGATGGACGAGGGGTGCGGATGGACGAGGAGTCGGTGGCGGAAGCCGAGGACGTCGCGCTCGCCGACGCCCCGCCGGTCGCCGAACGGCCGGGAGCGATGACCATCGCCGGGATCGTCGCCGTCGACTGGGTCCACTCGGTCGTCTGGCACACGCGGGCCTTCTTCAGCGGCCGCATCCCGAAGGAGTACGCCCGTGGCGACGCGAGTCGACCGGTCGTCGTGCTCATCCCGGGCGTCTACGAGACGTGGGCGTTCCTGAAGCCGGTCGCAGACCGCCTGAACGCCGACGGCTACCGGATCCGCATCGCACGCGGCCTCGGGTACAACCGCAAGCCCATCCGCGACACGGCGGCCCGCTTCGCCCGCGCGCTCGGACGACTGCAGAAGCCCGCCGCCGGGTGCGTCATCGTCGCGCACAGTAAAGGAGGACTCGTCGGGAAGGAGCTGCTCCTCACGGAACGCGAGCGGCTGGGCCTGCTCGGGGTCGTCGCGATCTGCTCGCCGTTCTCCGGGTCGGTGCTCGCGAAGTACGTGGTCGACCCGAGCCTCCGCGCGTTCCTCCCGACGGACGAGACCATCGTCGCGCTCGGCGCCCCGCACGACGTCAACGCCGATGTCGTCTCGATCTACAGCACCTTCGACCCGCACGTGCCGTCGAGCAGCGTGCTGCCCGGAGCGACGAACGTGCTCCTCCCGGTGCCGGGTCACTTCGTGATCCTCAGCACGGACGAGCTCAAGGACGCCGTGGAACTCGCCGTCGACGGGTTCGCCGATCGGGTGCGGCCCGCACTCGACACCGAGCACCCGGCCGACCGGTGAGCCGCGCACCAGAGGGCTCGGGCAGCCCGCTCCCCGACATCCTGGTGTCCGCGGTCGCGATCGTCCGCGCACGGCGGGTCCTCATGGTGACGGCTCGCGGTCGCGACGTCCTGTACATGCCCGGCGGGAAGATCGACGCGGGCGAGACGCCCGCAGAGGCCGCCGTCCGGGAGGCACGCGAGGAGGTCGCGGTCGAAATCGATCCGGCGCGGGTGACGCCGTTGTTCACGGTGGTCACGCAGGCGCACGGCGAACCCGACGGCCGGCTCGTGCGGATGCACGTCTTCGCGGCCGAGACGGACGAGACACCGACGCCCTCCGCCGAGGTGAGCGCGGTCCACTGGGTGGGCACGGAGTCACTCGACCGTTGCCCACCCGCGGGACGCGTCGTGCTCGAGCGCCTGGCGGCGGCGGGGCTCATCGACTGAGCGGCGGCCCTTCGACAGGCGGATCCTGCCCTTCGACAAGCGGATCCTGAGCCTGTCGAAGGGCAGGGACCGATGAACAACTGGGATCGGACAGCACACGAGTCAGCCATCCCGGTCACTGAGCTTGTCGAAGTGCCCACGGAGACGCCCTTCGACAAGCTCAGGGACCGGTCGGATCCTGCCCTTCGACAAGCTCAGGGACCGGCGGAGGGGGTGAGCCCTTCGACACGCTCAGGGACCGGTCAACCTGGGACCGGACGAGTGAGACCGGCTCAGTGGACGTACTCGAGGAGGTCCTGGCCGAGGATCCGGACGGCGTCGACCACACCGAGGCGCGTGCCGAGCTCCGTGTCGTCGTAGCTCGTGCACACGGCGTAGCTCACGGCGCCGTTCGGTCCGCGGAGGATACCCGCCTCGGCTCGCACACCGACCCCGGAACCGGTCTTGTTGAAGAGCTGGATGCCGTGGTCGGGCTCACGGTGGGCCAAGGGGTCGAGCCCGAAGCCCGAGGCGACGAGCGAGAGGTCGGTGTTGAGCGACAACCAGGCCAGGACCCGGCGGCTGGTGGTCGCGTCGACGATCTCGCCCGTCGCGAGCGCCTGGAACAGCCAGGCGAGTTCGCGGGCGGACCCGACGGAGAGCTGCGGTGCGTTGTCGGGGCCGCGGTGGTCGCGGACGATGTCGAGGAGGGCCGTGCGCTTCAGGCCGATCTCCTCGGCACGGTGGCGGACGGCGTCGAGACCGATGTGCCGGAGCAGAACGTTCGTGGCGAGGTTGTCGCTCGTCGCGCCGACGAGGGCGGCGAGGTCGGCGACCGGGAGCGACGGCGCCTGCAGGTGCTGCCAGATCCCGGAGTCGGCGACGGCGTCGAGTGGCTCGCGGTCGAGGATGGTGAGGCCGCTGAAGTCGGCGTCGCCGAGGCGGGCCGCGACCTCGATGAGGAGCAGGACCTTGCCGATCGAGGCGGTGGGCACGACGACGTGGTCGTCGGCAGACATGAGCATCTCGCCGGTGGTGATGTCGTTGATCCGGAGGCTGACCTGCGCGCCCGACGCGGCCAGCTCGCCGAGGGCGCTGAACCCGCGGGTGAAGGGTTCGATCTGGGCGGAGGCACGGTGGCGCCCTCGACGCGCATCGCGCGAACGGCGACGTTCCGACTCGTGCACTCGTGAAGCCACGGCTGACCGAACTCCTCTGCTCCAGATGGTGATCCCGACGATCCTGCGGGTGTGGACCTGCCCCGGTCAGCCCACTCGACGGGCGTCCGACGACCCGCGCTGCGGGCCTCCGGATGTGCCGTCCACGGTATCGTAAGCGCCCTTCGCGCTGGCTGCGAATCTGGGCCTGGGAACGTCGTTCCCGGGCGCGTCGGTCCGACATCCGTCGCTTCCATCGCCCGCGAATCCGGTCGGTCCACCGCCCGGATCCCGTCAGATTCAGAGCCCGATCAGGCGCGAGCGCGGGCTGGGAACTGGGTCGCGAACTTGCCCCCACTGACGTCGATCAGCGCACCGGTGACGTAGCCTGCCTGGTCGCTCGCGAGGAACCGGACGACGTTCGCGACGTCCTCCGGTTCCTCCCAGCGGCGCACCGAGAGCGTGTCGAGGAGTTCGTCCTGCTGCGCCGCGGGCAGTTCGGCGAAACCGTTCATCGCCGTCGGCACCATGCCAGGGGCGTAGGCGTTCACCGTGATGCCCCACGGACCCAGCTCGCTCGCGAGCACCCTGGTCAACTGGACCACCGCGGACTTCGACGCCGCGTAGGCAGCGCTGCCGACGCTCGGGATGACCGCCGCGAAACTCGCGGCGTTGATGATGCGGCCGGAGCGCTGTCCCTTCAGATACGGGATGACCGCCTTCGACACCCGGAAGACGCCGCCGACGTTGACGTCGAAGCACCTCGTCCACGCGGCGTCGCTCGTCTCCTCGAGCAGTGACTGCACGTTGATCCCGGCGTTGTTCACGAGGACGTCGATCCCTCCGAGCCCGGTGGCAGCCGCCGCGACCGCGCTCGACACCGAGTCTTCGGATCGCACGTCACACGTGATGGCGACGAGGTCACCGTGGTGGGACGCCACGAGCGCGTCGAGGGAGGAGACGTCGAGGTCGAGCACCGCGACGCGGGACCCCTCGGCGAGGAAGGACTCCACGAGGGCGAGCCCGATCCCGCGAGCGCCTCCGGTCACGATCACGCGTCGACCTGTCAGGTCCAGCAGCATCGGTGTCTCCCGTCGTCCGAGCGCATCCGTCGACGCGTCGACCCGGTGTCGACGGCCGCGTGCGCGCCAGGCGAGTAAAACATACTTATGATCGGCCGGCTCGATACACTGGCGTCATGACGGATCGAGTGCTCTGGGTGACGGGTGGCGGCAGCGGCATGGGACAGGCCGTGGCGGCGTCGGCCGCCGAGGCGGGATGGCGCGTCGCCGTGACGGGTCGACGGCGCGAGGCGCTGCTCGAGACCGTCGAAGCCGTCACCTCCGCCGGCGGTACCGCCGTCGCCGCGGAGGCCGACGCGACGGACCCCGCTTCGCTCGCCCGAGCCCACGACCGTATCGTCGCCGAGCTCGGCCCGGTCGACGACCTCGTCACCGCGGCGGGCCTGAACGCGCCTCGGCGCCGGTGGGACGACCAGTCGATGACGGAGTTCGCCGCGATCGTCGATACCAACCTCACCTCGGTCGCCCGGACGATCGACCTCGCGCTGCCCACCATCCGCGACACCCAGGGACGGATCGTCGTCATCTCCTCCTTCGCCGGCTGGCGCTTCTCGACGAAGGGTGGCGTGGCCTACAGCGCGAGCAAGACCGCGCTCGCCTCGCTCTGCGCGACCCTCAACGAGGAGGAGGGACTCCACGGCGTCGGTGCCACCCACCTCTGCCCGGGCGACGTCGACACCCCGTTCCTCTCCATGCGGCCGCAGGTGCCGGACGCGTCGGCGCGCGAGACGATGCTGACGCCCGAGGACATCGGCCGCGCCGTGCGGTTCATCCTCGACGGCCCGCCGCACGTGCGGATCGACGAGCTCGTGATCTCCCCCACCCGTCCATCAGCACGGGCGTGAGCCGCTCACCGGGGGCGTCGGCCTTCGAACGGACGCTCGACCGGATCGGCACCGAGATCGTCGACGGCGGACTGCCCGCGGGCACGGTGTGCACGGTGGACGAACTGGTCGACCGCGCCGGGCACTCACGGTCGGTGGTCCGGGAGGCGACCCGTGTGCTCTCCGGCATGGGACTCCTCGCCAGCAAGGCGCACGTCGGCCACACCGTGCAACCGTCGTCAAGCTGGGACTGGCTGCAGCCTCGGTTGCTCCGCTGGGCGCTGGCGAGCGGACGACGGGAGTCCACCCTCCTCGCGATCCGCGAACTCCGCACCGCGACCGAGCCGGAGTCGGCGCGACTCGCGGCCGAGCGACGCAGCGACGACGACGCCCGCGAGCTCCGTGTGACGAGCGAGGCGCTCCGCGCGGCTGCGGTTCGCCAGGATCCGATCGCGTTCCTCGAGGCCGACCTCCTGCTGCATCGCCTCATCCGGCGCGCGGCGGCGAACCCGATCCTCGACCGGGTCGGCGACGCCGTCGACGAGGCCCTCCGGGATCGTGTGGACCAGCTGCCCGGTGACGGCATCGACCACCACGACGCGGCGTTGCACACGGACCTCGCGTCGGCGATCGAGGCGCAGGACGGCGAGCGGGCCGCCGCGACGATGCGCGTGATCATCCTCCGCACGGCCTGACGACGGCGGCGCCCGACCGCCATCCACACACACGGTTCTCGCAGCTTCGTGAAACACGTCCGTCACGCAGGTAACGACCGTGTTGCAGTGCTGGAAAATATTTGCAAGCTTCCTGTACTTATTGAATACTGTTTCCACACCCACTGAAAACAGCAGGGATCGACCGTGGTTTCCCGGTCACTCCGGATCCCGGGCCAACGACGGCTCGGACTCCCGATCCCAGAATCGAGGAGCAGCACCATGCGCAAGCGCACCCTTCCGCTGGCCGTCCTCGCCACCGCGGCACTCGGCCTCACCGCCTGTGCCGGTGGCGGTTCCGGCTCAGGCGACGTCTCGGCAGACGGCCAGACGCTCACCGTCTGGATCATGCAGGGCACCAACCCCGACTCCGAGGCCTTCTTCAAGGAGGTCGGCTCGGCCTTCAAGAAGGAGACCGGCGCCACCCTCAAGGTCGAGTACGTGCAGTGGGCCGACGCCCACGACCGCTTCGTGACGTCGATCGCCGGGAACACCACCCCCGACGTCGCCGAGACGGGCACCACCTGGACGGCCGAGTTCGCCGACGCCGGCGCCCTCGCCCCATCGGCGACTACGTCGACAAGGCCGGCCTGAAGGACGACCTCGTCCAGGGCCTCGCCGACTCCGGCACCTACGACGGCGAGCTCTACGGCATGCCGTGGTACGCCGGCGTCCGCTCGATCGTCTACCGCACCGACGTCTTCGAGGAACTCGGCCTCAAGGCTCCGACCACCTGGCAGGAGATCATCGACGCCGGCACCGCGATCAAGGCCGCCAAGCCCGACATGATCCCGTTCCCCGTCCCCGGTGACGCCGAATTCACGGCGTACCCCTGGGTCTGGGGCGCCGGCGGCGAGGTCTCCGAGCTCGACGGCGACACCTGGAAGTCGGGTCTCGCGAGCGACGACTCACGCAAGGGCATCCAGTTCTGGACCGACCTGGCCACCAAGTACGACCTCTCCTCCTCAGGAGCCACCACCTGGAAGGAGACCGACGTCCTCGACAACTTCGTGCAGGACAAGGTCGCCATGGCGATCATGGGCTCTTGGACCCCGGCGACGATCGTCCAGAAGAACCCGGAGCTCGAGGGCAAGTTCGCCGCCATCCCGATCCCGGGTGAGGACGGCGGCATGTCGCCCTCCGTGCTCGGCGGTTCGCACCTCAGCATGTTCAACACCTCGAAGAACAAGGACCTCGCGTTCCAGTTCATCGAGATGATGACCACCGGCAAGTTCGCCTCCGAGTGGGCCGAGCAGACCGGCTACTTCCCCGGCCAGACCTCGCTCCTCAGTGACTCGACCGAGAGCGACGACCCGCTGGTGAAGCCCTTCGCCGAGCAGTTCGTCGACGGCGGCGCTTCCCTCCCCGTGACCCCGAAGTTCGGTGCGGTGCAGGCGAAGAAGACCACCAACGCGATGATCCAGGCCATCCTCTCCGGAAGCAAGTCGGTCGACCAGGCGACGACCGATGCCGCCAAGGAGATGGACGACATCATGAACGGCAAGTAGCCGATCGTGTCGACCCTCACCCCGCCCACGGTCACCCGCGAAGCCCCCGCTTCGCGGGTGGCCGGGGGCCCCTCCCCCAAGCGGCTGCGCCTCCTGATGCGCACCCGCCCCTGGCTGCTGCTCGCGCCGGCGCTCCTCATCCTCGCCGTGCTCCTCCTCTGGCCGCTCATCCGCGTCGTCCTGTTCTCCCTGCAGGACTACGGCCTGCGCGAGATCGTCAGCGGCGACACCAACTTCAACGGCGGCGCGAACTACGCCGAGGTCTTCGCCGACCCGACCCTCTGGACCGTCGTCCTCCCGAACACCGTCTTCTTCGCCGCGGCCGCCGTCATCGGTACGGTCGTCCTCGGCACCCTCGTCGCCCTGCTCATGGCGAACCTCGGCTCCTTCTGGCGC
The DNA here is from genome assembly GCF_006065115.1 of Plantibacter sp. M259. Classification (NCBI taxonomy): domain Bacteria; kingdom Bacillati; phylum Actinomycetota; class Actinomycetes; order Micrococcales; family Microbacteriaceae; genus Plantibacter; species Plantibacter sp. M259. The sequence continues at coordinate 1,624,730 of NZ_CP040750.1, forward strand.
ACCATCGTCGGCAGCGCCATCATGGTCGCCTGGGCGATGCCCGCCGTCACCGGCACCTACGTGTGGGTCTGGATCTTCGACGCCGACCGCGGCATCGTCAACCAGACGCTCATGGGGCTCGGGCTCATGGACGAGCCCTTCAACTGGTTCACGAACCAGTTCACGTTCTACGGCATCGCACTGCTGAACGTGATCCACCACGGCTTCCCGTTCGTGGCCATCACCGTCCTCGCCGGCCTGCTCGGCGTGTCCAAGGAGATGCTGGAAGCCGCCGAGATGGACGGGGCGGGCGCGTTCCGTCGCTTCTTCCAGATCACCTTCCCGTCGCTGCGCCAGGTGTTCTCGGTCGTGATCATCCTGTCGACCATCTGGGACTTCAAGGTGTTCGCGCAGATCTACCTCATGCCTGGTGGTTCCGGCTCGAACCGCGAGGTGTTGAACCTCGGCGTATGGTCGTACGTGGAGTCCTTCGGGCAGAACCGCTACGGCTTCGGCTCCGCGATCGCGGTGCTGTTGACGCTCGTCCTGCTCGGCATCACGATCGTCTACATCCGCGCCCTCATGAAGGAGGACGAACTGTGACCACCCACGCTCCCGCCCCCACCGCCGCCCGTCGACCGACTGAGGGACCGGGCACCGACCGGTCGGCCAAGCCGCAGGTCCCGATGCACCGGAAGGCGAGCGGTCGGAAGATCCGCTCGAACACCGCCAAGGCGATCCTCGTCACCCTCCTGCTCGTGTTCACGCTGTTCCCGGCGTACTGGATGCTGTCGAGCGCGTTCGACGCACAGGCGTCGAGCGGCGGCCAGTCCTTCTTCCCGAAGGAGCTGTCGTTCACGAACTTCGAGTCGGTGCTGACCGACGGCGGGTTCGCGGTCTTCCTCCGCAACTCCGCGATCGTCGCCGGTGCGACGGTGCTCATCTCCGCCGCCGTCGCGCTCCTGGCGTCGGTCGCGGTCGCCCGCTTCCGGTTCAAGTTCCGCACCGCGGTGCTGCTCATGATCCTCGTCGTGCAGATGGTGCCGCTCGAGGCGCTCGTGATCCCGCTGTTCGTGCAGATCCGCGATCTGCAGCTGCTCAACACGCTGCTCGGGCTCATCATCGTGTACGTCGCGCTCGCGCTGCCGTTCGGCATCTGGATGCTGCGCGGCTTCGTCGCGGCGGTGCCGGTGGAGCTCGAAGAGGCGGCGTTCCTCGACGGCGCGAGCTGGTGGCGCATGTTCCGCTCGATCATGCTCCCGCTCGTGGCCCCCGGTCTCGTCGCGACGAGCGTGTTCAGCTTCATCACGGCCTGGAACGAGTTCATCTTCGCGATGACGCTGCTCGGCGGCTCGACGGAGAACTACACGGTCGCCATCGGCCTCAAGCAGTTCTTCGGCCTGAACTCCAACGACTGGGGTTCGGTCATGGCGGCGTCGACCATCATCACGATCCCGGTCATGATCTTCTTCATCCTCGTGCAGCGCCGCCTCTCCGGCGGTCTGGTGTCCGGAGCGGTGAAGGGATGATCGACCCCGACGTCGCGCGGCTCGTCCGGGGCGTCCTCTGGCCGGGCTTCCTCGGCCGGACCGCCCCGGACTGGCTGCTGCGCGAGCTGGACGGCGGCCTCGCGGGCGTCGTGTACTTCGGGCAGAACCTCTCCTCGGACCCGGCGGAGGTCGCGGCGCTGTCGGCCGAACTCCGCGACCACCGGCCCGAGGTCCTCATCGGCGTCGACGAGGAGGGCGGCAACGTCTCCCGCCTCGAGGCGCAGACGGGCTCCACGCTGCCCGGGCACGCGCAGCTCGGCGCCCTCGACGACGTCGAGACGACGCGCGCGGTGGGGGCGGCACTCGCGGAGCGGCTCCACGCCGCCGGGGCGAACGTCGCCCTCGCGCCCGTCGCCGATGTGAACACCAACCCTGCGAACCCGGTCATCGGGGTGCGCTCGTTCGGCCCCACCGCCGACCTCGTCTCCCGCCACGTCGCCGCGATGGTCGACGGATTGCAGACCGGCGGGGTCGCCGCCTGCGTCAAGCACTACCCCGGCCACGGCGACACGGCGAGCGACTCGCACCTGGATCTGCCCCGCATCGACCTGGACCTGGCGGAGCTCGAAGCCGAACACCTGCCACCGTTCGACGCGGCGATCGCCGCCGGCGTCGCGAGTGTCATGACCGCCCACATCGTCGTCCCGGCGTTCGGCGACGCCCCGGCCACACTCAACCCCATCCCACTCCGCCGGCTGCGCGAGAGCGGCTTCGACGGCGTCATCATCTCCGACGCGCTCGACATGGCCGCCATCCGGTCCACCACCGGCTCAGGACGCGGGGCGGTCCTCGCCCTCGAGGCCGGCGTCGACCTGCTCTGCATCGGCAACCCGTCCAACCTCGGGCCGAAGCAGGGTGCGACGACCGACGAGGACGACTACCTCGAGGTGTTCGAGGCGGTCTGCGCCGCCATCGCCGACGGCGAGCTCGATCAAGCGATCGTCGAGCGCGCGGCCGCCCGGGTGGCGTGGCTCGCACGGTCCGTCAGCCCTTCGACAGGCTCAGGGACCGGGGAATCAGTCCCCGAGCCCTCCCTGGTCCCTGAGCCCTCCGCGGTCCGTGAGCGGTCCACGGTCCCTGAGCTTGTCGAAGGGCGCTTCTCCGACGCCATCCGCCGGGTCGTCCGCGTCCGGGGCCAGGTCGCGATCGACGCGTCGGCGATCACCCTCGTCGACTTCCGCGACCGACCGACGTTCGCCGTCGCCTCGGCCCACGATCCGTTCGTCGAGTCGCTCGCCGAACGGTTCGGCGTCACCCGGCTCGCCGGCGGCCCGAGCCTGCGGACACCGGGTCCAGACGCCGAGACACCCGCCTCCGACGAGCTGGCCCTCCTGCTCGAGACGATCCCCGCCGACGACGGGGTCGTCCTCCTCGCGGACCGCCTCGGCGACGACACACCGCAGCGACTCGCGGTGGACCGCGTCGCGCTGGTCCGCCCGGACGCCGTCGTCGTGAGCGTCGGACTGCCACTCGCCGAGGACGCCGTCCTCCCCCTGCCGGTGATCGACACGCTCGCGGCCTCCCGGGCCTCCGCCGACCGGGTCACCGAACTCCTCGCCGCGGCCTCCATCGCGGCGCCGACGCACCATCTGCACGACCAGCACCACCGGAACGGATCATGAACCACCTCGCAGCACCCGTCCTCGCCATCGATCTCGGGAAGACCTCCTGCCGCGCCCGCATCACGAGCGGATCCGGCGACGACCTGACCGTCCTCGCGGAGGCCCGCGGCCACGGGGCACCGGGCCTCGCCGACCACGAGGGTGCGGAGCTGTCGGCCCGCGCAGTCCTCGAGACGGTCGCGCACCTCCCGGCGGACCTCCTCGCCGCGGTGCAGCACGTCGGGATCGGCGCCGCCGGGGTGGAGGCGGCACCGCACGAGGTCGCCGCGTTCACCGCCGAACTGCGTCTGGCGCTGGGAGCGACGATCGCCGTCGTCAACGACGCCCTGGCAGCCCACGCCGGCGCGTTCGCCGGTGGTCCCGGCACGGTGCTCATCGCCGGCACTGGCTCCGTCGTCTTCGACGTCGACGCCACCGGCGCCGTGAAGCAGATCGACGGTTGGGGTCCCTGGCTCGGAGACGAGGGCAGCGGTCGATGGATCGGGCAGCAGGGCCTCGAGGCGTGCATGCGTGCCTTCGACGGCCGCGGCCCCGCCACTGCCATGCTCACCGACGCCGAGGCGCTCATCGGGTCGATCCCCGCGCTCCCCCGCTGGGTCTCGAGCACCGGAGCCCCGGCCCGCCAGCTCGGCACCTTCGCGCCCACGGTCATCACTCGCGCCGAGGAGGGTGACGCCGTCGCCGCGGACATCGTCGACGCCGCCTGCGCCCATCTCGCCGTGAGCGCCGCCGCCGCCGGCACGGGTGCCGTGTGCGTCGTCGGCGGGATCGCCTCCCACCCCTACGTCGCCGCGCATCTCGCGACGGCCATGCACGAGGTCGGCGTCGACCTCGTCGCACCCCGCGGTGACGCGCTCGACGGAGCCAGACTCGTCGCACTCGACACCGCGATCTCCTACGACGGAAGGGTCGTGCGCGACGATGTCCACGCAGCCTGAGAGCACCTCACCACCGGTCCCTGAGCCTGTCGCTGTCGGCGCCCGCCCTTCGACAGGCTCAGGGGCCGGTGAACGCGACACCATCCGCGCGGAGCTCGCCACCCTCTCGACGGAGCAGGTGAACGAGCGACACCCCGACCTCGACGCCCTCTCCACGCGGGAACTCGTCGCCGCGATGAACGAGGACATCCGTTCCGTCCCCGACGCCATCGCGGCCGTCGAACCCGAGATCGCCGAGGCCGTCGAAGCGATCGTCGAGCGCCTCCGCCGGGGCGGACGACTCGTCTACCTGGGCGCCGGGACCGCCGGACGGATGGGCATCCTCGACGCGAGTGAGGCCCCACCCACGTTCGGGACCGACCCCGGCCTCATCGTCGGACTCATCGCGGGTGGTCCGGGCGCCATCCAGCAGGCGGTGGAGAACGCCGAGGACCGCGACGATCTCGGTCGGGCGGATCTGGAATCGCTGTCGATCACCGCGGACGACGCCGTCGTCGGTGTCTCCGCATCCGGTCGCACGCCCTACGTCCTGGGCGCCCTCCAGTACGCGCGCTCGATCGGTGCGATCACCATCGGCCTGTCGTGCAACGCCGGCTCTCCGCTCGCCCGGGACGCGGACATCGGCATCGAGGCGGTCGTCGGTCCGGAGCTCCTCACCGGATCGACCCGACTGAAGGCGGGGACGGCGCAGAAGCTCGTGCTCAACATGCTGTCGACGATCACGATGGTGCGGCTCGGGAAGACGTACCGGAACCTCATGGTCGACCTCCTCACCACGAACGAGAAGCTCCGGGCGCGGGCGGAACGCACGGTCATGCTGGCGACCGACGTCGACGCCGCCACGGCCGCGAAGACGCTCGCATCCGTGGACGGCTGGGTGAAGGCCGCTATCCTCGTCCTCGTGACCGGCATCGCCGCAGATGAAGCAGTCGCCCGCCTCCGTGGTGGCGACGGCTCCCTCAGCGCGGCCATCGCAGCGCACGCCGTCGAAGACCCGACGGGGGCCGCACCGGATGTCCACTGACGCGCTGCTCGTGCTCCGCCAGGCGATCCCTCGCCTGAGCGCCGCCGAGACGCGCGTCGCCGAGACCATCATCGGCACCCCCTCGCTCGTGGTCGAATTGACCATCACCGAACTCGCGAAGGCCTGCGGCACCTCGCAGGCGACCGTCGCGCGGTTCTGCCAGACCATCGGGTACACCGGCTACCGGGAGTTCCGGGTGGCCGTCGCGACCTCCACGAGTCGCGAGCAGGCGGAGCGGGACCGGTTCGAGGTCGACGACGCCGACATCGACCCGGACGACTCGGTGGAGACGGTCGTCGCGAAGGTCGCGTACCAGGAGGTGCAGGCGATCGAGCTCACCGCCCGCTCGCTCGACCGCGACGCCCTGGACGCGGTCGTCGACGCCCTCCTCGTCGCCCCACGGATCGACATCATCGGCTTCGGGTCCTCGAACCTCACGGCGCAGGACCTCCACCAGAAGCTCTACCGGATCGGCATGCCGGCGAACACCTTCGTCGACGCCCACCTCGCGCTGCCGTCGGCCGCCCTCCTCGGGCCCGGTGGGGTCGCCATCGGCATCTCGCACTCCGGGCTCACGGTCGAGACCGAGCAGGCGATGCAGCTCGCGCGGGCCGCCGGCGCGACGACCGTGTGCATCACGAACTTCCCCGACTCCCCCATCGCCAGCCGGTGCGACCTCGTCCTCGCGACGCAGGCGAGGGAGAGCCGGTACCGCTCGGGTGCGATGTCCTCGCGCATCGCCCAGCTCGCGCTCGTCGACCTGCTCTTCATCCGTGTCGCTCAGCGTCGCTACGACGCCGCGGCGGAGTCGCTCCGCGTCACCTACGAGTCGATCCAGGACCACCGCATCGACACCTGAGCGCGCTCCGCGAGAGCGCAGAAGATGCACGCAAATCCGCCCCGTGAGCGCGTCTACTGCGCTCTCAGGAGAGCGGCACGCCCGTGTGCCCGGCGAGGGCGAGTAGCAGCTCGTCCTGGAACGCCTCGTCGCGGACCGCGCGGTGCGGTTCCTCGCGTCGCTGGTGATGCCAGTATCCGGAGGTGTCGGCGCCACGCCCTTCGGCGAGCGCCACCTGGGTCCGGTGCCCGAGTTCCAGGTCGTCGGGCGCGTTCGGCCCGCCCATCCGTGTCGGCACCCACCCGGGGTCGACCGCGTTGCTGAACACCCCGGGACGCACCCGCGCGATCGCCGCCGCGAGGACGGTCACGAGGAGCTTGCTGTCGGAGTAGCTCGCCGTCCTCGTGGAACCCGACCAGTCGAGACCGTCGAGCGTGGCGGTGCCGCCGCGGTGCATGCTGCTGCTGAGGAACACGAGTCGCCGCGCGGGGACCAGGGCGCTCAGCAGGTAGGGCGCGACCACGTTGACCGGCAGGACGGCCGCTCCGTCGAGGACGCCGGCGTTGTGGATGATCGCGTCCACGGGACCGGCTGCGGCGACCTGCTCCGCGAGCTCACGAACGCCGTCGAGGGTGGCGAGGTCACCGGTGACGAGGTGCGCGGAAGGTTCGTCGAGCAACCGGACCCCGTCGGCGCGGGCGAGGCTCCGGGCATGGACGAGCACCTCGTGCCCGTGGTCGACCAGCTCGGTCGCGGCGCCGAGCCCCAGGCCGACGGCGGCACCGGTCACCAGGATGCGCGGCATCAGCGACCCCCTGCCCGTCCGGCCTCGCTGGTGTCGGGCTCGTTCGTGACCGCCGCAGCGTCACGCTGCTCCGCCTCCCGCTGGGACGCCGCCCAGTTCGCGAGCAACTGCAGACGCTCGGCGGACGGCGAGCCGGGCTCGGCCGTGTAGACGAGCACCACGTGGCCTGGGTCGGCCGTGATCGCGAGTTCCTCGTAGGCGAAGGTCATCTCGCCGACGATCGGATGGTTGAACCGCTTCGTACCCGTGCCGTGCGTGCGCACGTTGTGCGCTCCCCAGAGCGTGCGGAAGGCGTCGCTCCGGGTCGACAGCTCACCGACGAGGTCGTGCAGTCCCTTGTCGTGCGGGTCCCGGCCTGCCTCCGCGCGCATGACCGAAACGCACATCTCGGCGAAGACGTCCCAGTCGGGGTAGAAGTCCCGGGAGGCCGGGTCAAGGAACTGGAACCGTGCGAGGTTCGGGGTGCGCCCGCCGTCGCCGATGACGGGCGAGTAGAACGCGCGCCCGAGCTCGTTGGTCGCGAGCAGGTCCTGGTGGGTGTTGCGGACGAAGGCGATGCCGTCGGTGATCGCGTCGAGCATCCAGTGCAGGCTCGGCCGGGTCGCGGGGTTCTTGGCCGCCCGGCGACGCGGCCGACCGGAGAGTGGGACACCGTCGGCCGCGCGGGCGAGGTCGAACAGGTGGGTGCGTTCCGCCTCGTCGAGCTGCAGCGCATGGGCGATGGCGTCGAGGACGGTCGACGACGCTCCGGCGATGGCCCCGCGCTCCAGCTTCGCGTAGTACTCGACACTGACCCCGGCGAGCGCCGCCACCTCTGAACGCCGCAGCCCGGCAACCCGTCGGTTGGGACCCGCGGTCAAGCCGGCGAGTTCGGGGGTCAGCCGTGCCCGACGCGTCATGAGGAACTCGCGTACGTCTGCTCGATCGTCCATGCCTCCGACGATACGTCCTCGAGGCGAGCCGACAGGTGCCCTCTCGGTACACCTCTCAGGCGGGACTCCCTCCCGGGTCGCCCGAGGCGTTGACTGGTCGCCTGCACCACCAGACAGAAGGAGCACACATGCGCGCAGTCGTCATGCACTCGCCCGGCGACGTCCGGGTCGAGGACCGACCGGACCCCACCATCGTCGACCCGACCGACGCCGTCATCCGGCTCACGGCGACCTGCATCTGCGGGTCCGACCTGTGGCCGTACCGCGGGGTCGAGCCCGTCGACCACACGAACATGGGGCACGAGTACGTCGGTGTCGTCGAGCAGGTCGGCGAGGACGTGCGGACGATCGACGTCGGCGACTTCGTCGTGGGCTCCTTCGTGACCTCCGACAACACCTGCGAGATCTGTCAGGCGGGGTACCAGTCGAAGTGCGTGCACGCCGAGTTCGTGTCGGTCGCCGCGGGCACGCAGGCGCAACTCGCCCGCATCCCCCACGCCGACGGCACGCTCGTGGCGACGCCCGGGCAGCCGGACGCGGAGCTCATCCCCTCGCTGCTCGCCGCGTCCGACGTGCTCGGCACGGGCTGGTTCGCCGCGGTCGCCGCCGAGGTGGGGCCGGGGAAGACGGTCGTGGTCGTCGGTGACGGGGCCGTCGGGCTCATGGGCGTCCTCGCGGCCCGGGAGCTCGGGGCGGAACGCATCATCGCGATGTCGCGTCACGCCGACCGGCAGTCGCTCGCGCGTGAGTTCGGCGCGACCGACATCGTCGAGGAGCGCGGTGCGGCGGGGGTCGCACGGATCAAGGAACTGACCGGCGGTCTCGGCGCGCACAGCGTCATCGAGGCGGTCGGCACGGAGGAGTCCATGCTGCAGGCGATCCGCTCCACTCGCGGTGGCGGCCACGTCGGCTTCGTCGGCGTCGCCCACGAGGGTGTCTCGCTGCCGCTCGACGAGCTCTTCTTCGCCGAGGTGCACCTGCACGGTGGGCCGGCGCCGGTGCGACGGTTCCTCCCCGAGCTCATCCGGATGATCTGGGAGCGGAGGATCGACCCGGGGAAGGTCTTCGACCTCACGCTGCCGCTCGAGGACGCGGCCGAGGGGTACCGCGCCATGGACGAGCGTCGTGCAATCAAGGTGCTGCTGACGCTGTGAGCCCCGCAGCACCGACCACCTCGACGCCGGGTGCGTCGGCCGGTTCGTCGACCCCTCCCGCCGCCGGGACGCCGACCCGGATGCCCTGGTTCGCGCTCGCGGCCCTCGCCGCGATGGGGTTCGTCCTCGTGGCCGCCGAGACGATGCCGGCCGGACTCCTCCCGGTCATCGCCCGGGATCTCGACACGAGCGAGGGCCTGATCGGTCAGTTCATCAGTGTGTGGGCGCTCGGGACCGTGCTCGTGACGATCCCGGCGCTCGCCCTCACCCGTGGCATGCGTCGCAAGCCACTCCTCCTCGGCGCGATCGTCGGGCTCATCCTCGCGAACACCGTGACCGCCGTCGCCGGGGACGTCGTCGTCGCGCTGGTGTCGCGGTTCGTCGCTGGTGCGTTCTGCGGGGTGATCTGGGGCATGCTCGCCGCCTACGGTCGTCGCATCAGCCCGCCCGACCGGGGAGGCCTCGCACTGTCGATCGTGTCCGTCGGAGCACCCGCCGGACTGGCGCTCGGGACACCGCTCGGCGCCTGGCTGGGCACCGCGTTCGACTGGCGCTGGGCGTTCGGAGGGCTCACGGCGCTCGCGCTCGTCGTGCTCGTGTCCATCGCGGTGGTGGTGCCCGACGCGCCCGGGCAGCCTCGCTCGGCACGGCTCCCGCTTCGACGGGTGCTCGTCCTGCCCGGTGTCGCGGTCGTCCTGGCGGTGATCGTCGTCTGGATGCTGGCTCACAACACCGTCTACACCTACATCTCGCCGTTCCTTCGGGCCTCGGGCACGGCACTCGGGGCCGATCTCGTGCTGCTCGTCTACGGCGTCTCGTCCATCGCGGGCATCGCTCTCACGGCGGCGCTCATCGACCGGGCTCCGCGTGCGCTGCTCCACGGGAGCGTCGCGACGTTCGTCGCGGCGGGCGCGCTGCTCCTGCTCGGCCACGCGTCGATCGTCGCCGTCCTCATTGCGACTGTCCTGTGGGGCCTGGCGTTCGGCGGCTCATCCGCCCAGCTGCAGTCGGCGCTCACCCGATCGGGACGCGAGCACTCGGACGTCGCGAACTCCTTCCTGCCCGTCGCGTTCAATCTCGCGATCTTCGCCGGCGGCATCCTCGGGGCGCTCCTCCTCGACACCTTCGACGGCTTGAACCTCCCGGTGGTCATGATCGCCCTCGGGCTCGCTGCGCTCCTGCTCACGATCGTGGGTCGCCGCTCGGCCTTCGCCGCGGGGTGACGCGGAGGCCGAGCCGGCGGCGGCGGTCGCGTGAGACCATCGGGCATGGCTTCCATGGATGATTCACCACGGATCGGGGACCTCGAGGTCGAGGGCGACGCACTCACCGGCGACGGCACGACACTCTCGGAGCTGGCGGACGAACTGGCCTGCGGCGTCGACGACGCCACCGCTGAGGCCCCGTCGGATGGTTGGCGGGTGCTCCGCCGGCTGGAGAGCGGTGCGGTGTATCTCGGTTCGCCGGTCGACGCGGACCACCGGACCTGGCGCGTGGCACAGGTGCATCCGGGAGAGCAGCCTCCGGTGGTGCGCGTGCACCCGGACACGCTGGTCGTGCGCCCGAGCCGAGCAGAACGCCGACAGGGCTTGGTGCTCCGTTGGCCGCCGTTCGTGGAGGAGCAGCACGATCCGAGCGCGCTGGCGATCGACATCGTCAACGCGGGCACCACCAGATGGACGCCCGAGAACGAAGGATTCCGTGCCGTCGGTGCGCTCACCGCGCCAGGCGGAACCGAGTTCTCCTTCGGCTGGGTCAGTTCCGCAGCGGATCGTGCCGTCCCGCTCGACCCAGGGGAGTACGCCCGAGTCCCGGTGCAACTCCAGCTGCAGTCCGGCCCCACCTCACTGGAGCCCGGCCCCTATGACCTCCACGTCGTGGTCGTCGAACTCGGGCTCCGCCTCGCCGAGCCGCTCCGGGTCGAGCTGACCGCTGAGCTGGTAGCGCATCAGGTCGCCAAGCAGAACCGCCACCGGGCCGACCCCGCGAGCGAGCGCCGAGCCTTCGATCGACAGATCGAAGCAGAGCAGCTGCGAGTCGGCGCCCGCCGGTCCTGGCCGGAGATCGCCGAGGTGGTCGAGAGCGCGGTGTCGGACGACGAGGCGTTGGAGCGCATCGCGGCCGTCTTGGACTGTGAGCCGGAGCAAGCGACGTCCGTGTACGACTCCTCACTGCGCGCGATGGTCAGGGCGGACGCCGACCGCCGTGACGAGCGACTGCAGGAACTCATCCGACAACGCGACGCCCTCGGGTGATGCTTCGCCCGAGGACCTGAGCCCCTTAGACTCCCGCGCATGGGCTATGTCGGAAGCGATCTCTGGGAGCTACGGCAGCTCGTGGGGCATCGGCTCCTCGCGCTCCCGGGTGCGCAGGTGCTCGTGCTGGACGGCGAGGGGAACGCACTCTTCCAGCGGCGGATCGACACCGGCCTGTGGGAGATCCCGGCCGGTAGCTGCGAGCCCGGAAGCAGCTTCGCGCAGACCGCAGTCATCGAACTCGCCGAAGAGACCGGTCTGTCAGTGGACGAGCGCGACCTCGAGCCATTCGCCTGTCTCTCAGCCGCCGCGTTCCACGTCCTCGACTACCCGAACGGCGACCGGGTCCATGCGTTCGCGATGTGCTTCGTCGCACGCTTGTGGACTGGTTCGCTCCGCGCCGAGGTGGACGAGGTCGTCGAGTTCCGCTGGGCTCCGCTCATCGCCCCGCCCACCCCGACGCATGGGCCGACCGTGGAGGTCCTGCGCCTGTTCGACGCCTACACCGCGTCGGGAGCATTCCAGGCGGGATGACGCCGCGCTCCACGAGAGCGCAGTAGATGTCGCCTCAGACGGCGGATGAGCGCCGGTTGTGCGATCTCGGCGAGCGGGCCAGTCGAGGGAGGAAGACCGCGAGCCCGAGGAGGGCGACGCCGAGCCACGGGGCCACGGCACGGATGGCGGGGACCACCGGGCCGTCCTCGTACCAAGCGAGCGGGAAGCTGAGATTGGTGTTGCCCGCGGCATGCAGCGCGGCGAAGTCGAAGAGGACGACCCATTCCTGTGGATGCTTCACTCCATCGGTGTAGTCGGGTGCGATCGCAAGGACCGAGGGTTCGTCCGTGGTGACCGTCTCACCGGCAGCGGTGACCTCGCCCCGGTTGATCTGCCTATCGGTGTACTCAGGCAGCCCGGCGCTCAGCGGAACGTACATGCGCCATTCATCGGTCAGTGAGGCTTCACGCTCGTTCAGGTCCTCCGCACCATCCCGCCCGCTCACCGTCGCGATGAACCGTGCAGGAAGGTCGTCGGACAGGATGAGCTCGGACGGCTCGACGACCGGCACGCGGTCCGGGACACGGGAGCGAGTGTCGACGTCGATGAGCGTGAAGGTCCGATCACCACGCGAGTACGACCCGAAGCGACCGACCGGGCCCTGGAATCGTTCGAGCTCGACCTCGGTTCCGTCCGCGGTGGTCACGGTGATGCGGTCGGGCGCGCTGAACGCCGGCCCGTCAGCCGGCACGACCGGGAGGGTGAGCCCTGCCGCACTGGTGAACGCGAGCACCGCCAGCACGCCGCAGAGGAACCGGATGACGACGAGTTGATGGCGACGAAAGGTCTCCCGGCGGCCCCCGTCCGCCGCCGCGGCCTGTTTCTGAACCCGCTGGTCGCCCATAGATATCCCGTCCCCGTCCGACACCCTAGCGAACCCCGGGCGGTGAGGGACCGTTCCGCCGGATCCCGAGGAGGGTCAGCGCTCGCGCTCGCTCAGCCGGGCCGGATACGCTGGCGGGCGGGGCGAGACGACCGCTCGACCCACGAGGGGATGCCGGATGCTGACTGACGCACTCACCATCGTCCTGGCGGTCGTGTCGGCGCTGCTCCTCGGATTCGCCGCGCGGCGGGTGCTCGACGCCCCGGTCGGATGGCCGCGCAGCATCCTGGTCGGGCTCGTCGTGTTCGTCACCGGCCCACCGTTCGTGAACTGGCTGCTGCAACAGACCGGCCTGGTCCAACCGGGTGAGGCCGGAGATGCTCGGGCGGCCTTCGCAGCGGTCGCCGTCGCCCTCCTCGCGATCGGTTGGATCTTCGCGCTCGGGCTCGGTGTCCTCGTGGCCATCGAGGTCATCATCCCGACCCGGCCGTTGATGAACCCGATCGACGTCGTCCGCTCCGCGATCAAACGACGACGACGGACGAGGCGATACCTGCAGATCCTCACCATCGCGTCACGGCACGGCGCGGGCTGGCTCGTGCACGGCCGATCCCGCGTCCAGCTCGAACTCACCACGAGTGAGCAGCGCGCCAACGCGATCATCGCGACGATCAACGACTCGGGCGTCACCTTCGTGAAGCTCGGACAGGTGCTCTCAACGAGACGCGACCTGGTGCCCGAGCCGTACCTCAGCGCCCTCGCGTCGCTGCAGTCCGAAGCGACGACGCTGCCCTGGCACGAGGTCGAGGTCGTCATCGAGACCGAGCTCGGTGCGCCGATCGACACCGTGTTCGCGTCGATCGACTCCGAACCGCTCGCCGCGGCGTCCGTCGCCCAGGTGCACACCGCCGAGCTCCTCGACGGCACACCCGTGGTCGTGAAGGTCCAGCGACCGGCCGCCCGGGTGCAGGTCGAGGCCGACGCCGACATCGTCGTCCGCCTCGCCGAGCGCGCTGAGACGCACACCAAGTTCGGGCAGGACCTCCGCCTCGCCTCCGTCGCGCGGGCCTTCACCTCGACGCTGCTCGAAGAACTCGACTACCGGATCGAAGCCCGCAACGTGGAGATGATCCGCAGCACCTTGAAGCGCCGCGAGGAGCGCGACGAGGGCGTCCGGATCACGGTGCCACGCGTCTACCCGGCGGCCTCCGGTGCCCGTCTACTCACCATGGACCTCGTCGACGGGTTGCCGCTCAGTCGAGCGCGTGACCGGATCGCGACGATCCCCAAGGAGGAACGCGAGACCCTCGCGACCGGCCTCATGGAGGTCGTGCTCGAACAGATCCTCGTGCACGGGGTCTTCCACGCCGACCTCCACCCGGGCAACGTCATCCTCCGCGAGGACGGATCGCTCGGGCTGATCGACTTCGGGGCCGTCGGCGTCATCGAGCGCAGCCAGCGGCAGCGACTCACCGCGGTGATGCTCGCGACCGTCAGCGAGGACGACATCGCCGCGACCGACGCGCTCCTCCTCATCGTCGACCTGCCTGAGGACGCCGACCTCGACGCCCTGCGCCACGACGTCGGCATCGTCATCACCACCGAGCGTCACCGTCCGGGTGGCGACGGCTCGATCTTCAGCCGACTCCTCGACGTCATCCGGCAGCACCACATCGCGCTCCCCGGCGACCTCGCCGCCGCGTTCCGCAGCTTCGCGACCCTCGAAGGGTGCTTGAAGGCGCTCGACCCCGAGTTCGACATGTTCGAACAGGCCCTCCCGATGGTCCCGCGTCTCCTCCGCCGCTCGCAGTCCGTCCGGCAGACCGCGGTCACCCTGCAGGCGCAGGCCGCCGTCACCGCCGCGTTGGCCCGCAACCTCCCGCGTCGACTCGACTCGCTGCTGTCCGGACTCGAGGACGGGACCGTCGGCGTGACGCTGAAGGGCTTCGCTGATGAACCGGCGAAGGGGCTCGTGGAGGGCGTGACCGCTGAGATCGTCGGAACCCTGATCTCGATCGCCGCCCTGGTGATCGCCGTGGTCCTCGTCGTCACCGGTGCCGGCCCGGTCCTCCCCGGCGGCCTGCGGGTGTTCGATCTCATCGCGGCGTTCATCGGGTTCCTCGGCTTCCTGGGCCTGTTGCGAGTCCTCCGGCAGACCGTCGTCCGTCGGGGTCGGTGAGCGGAGCACCCCGCTGTTCACCTGACGGCACTACCGTGATCGGGTGAGCGACCCCCGACTGCAGCGACGCCTGGGCACGAGCGCCGCGGTGTTCATCGGCCTGGGCTCGATGATGGGCGCCGGGGTCTTCGCGGTGTTCCAGCCGGCTGCGCAGGTCGCCGGTGCTGGGCTCCTCATCGGGCTCGTCGTCGCAGCGGTCGTCGCCTGCTGCAACGCGATGTCCTCCGCGCAGCTCGCCGCGCAACTCCCCTCGGCCGGCGGCACCTACCTCTACGGCCGCGAACTCATCGGGCCGTGGTGGGGCTTCGCCGCCGGATGGAGCTTCGTGGTGGGCAAGACGGCGAGCGCCGCAGCCATGGCGGTCGCCTTCGCCGCGTATGCGGCACCGGCCGAGTGGAGTCGTCCGGTCGCCGCGCTCGCGGTCGCCCTGGTGGTCGTGACCAACTGTCTCGGGGTCACCCGCACCGCGACCGCGACCCGGGTGATCGTGGTGGCCGTCCTCCTGGTGCTCGCCGTGGTCGTCGGTTCAGGTGTCGTCGGGCCGGAAGCCGGTTCGACGGGGCTCGCGCCGCTCGGGTTCGACGCCAGTCCGCTCGCCGTGCTGCAGTCCGCGGGGCTGCTGTTCTTCGCCTTCGCCGGGTACGGGCGGATCGCGACCCTGGGCGAGGAGGTCCGCGACCCGGCCAAGACGATCCCCCGCGCGATCGGGATCGCCTTCGTCGTCGCCGTGGTCGTCTACACGGCCGTCGCCGTCGTGTCGCTCCTCACGCTCGGCCCGGACGGGCTCGCGAACAGCGCGCGACCCCTGGCCGCGGTGGTGGAGACGAACGGGTGGCCGTGGGCTGCGACCCTGGTGCGGCTCGGCGCGGCGGCGGCCTGTCTGGGAGCGTTGCTCGCGGTGTTCGCGGGCATCGGCCGGACCGCCTTCGCGATGGCGAGGACCGGCGACCTCCCGCGCACACTCGATGCGGTGCACCCGCGCTTCGCGACCCCGTACCGCGCGGAGTTGCTCGTCGGCGCGGTCGTCATCGTGCTCGTCCTGCTCGTCGACCTCCGGAGCGCGATCGGGTTCTCCTCGTTCGGCGTGCTGCTCTACTACGTGGTCGCAAACGTCGCGGCGTTCCGCCAGACGCGCGAGCACCGACGGTACCCGCGCGCGGTGAGTGTGTTCGGCGCCGTCGGTTGCGTGGTCCTCATGTTCACGCTGCCGCCGACGTCGGTCATCGTGGGCACGGTGGTCGTGCTCCTCGGCTTTGCCGGGCGGGCGGTGGCACTTCGACAGGCTCAGTGACCGGGCCCGGTCCCCGGTCCCTGAGCCTGTCGAAGGGCCGACACGAAGCCCGGAACCCGGCCCCTGCCCCTCGACACGCTCAGGATCCGCCTGTCGAAGGGCCGACCGGTTACAGCTGCGCGGAGAGGCGGAAGATGTTCTCGACGGCCAGTTCGGCGGCGATCGCGTCGCCGGCCTCGACCGCCTCGCGAAGCGCCGGGTAGCCCTGCTCCTTGGCGGCCCAGTCGGTGTTCTCCTCGGTGCGCGTGGCGGAGGAACGGTAGGTGAGGCCGTCGATGATGTCCTTCGTCGCCGCGACGAGGGTGGCGTTCGGGCACGCGGCGATGAACGCGTCGAAGAGCTCCCAGCTGAGTCGCCCGTGCTCGGCCATGTCGCGCTGCTCGACGACCACGATCACCTGGTTGATCGCGCGGACGAGCGCCTTCTTCTGTGTCGCGCCGAGACCGGGGACGGTGACGCGGACGATACCGCCGAGCATCGCGCCCAGCGTCTGCATGACCTCGGTGCGCTGTGCCGGGTCGGGCAGGGCGACGCGGGTGTACCGCTGTGCGGCCATCTCGATGAGGCCGACGCGGGCGAGGTCGTTGAGGGCCTCGCGGATCGGCGTGCGGGAGATCCCGAGCCAGGACTGCAGTTCGCCGTCGTTGAGGTGCTCGCCGGGCTCGAGGGTGCCGTCGAAGATGGCCGTGCGGATGCGCTCGACGGCGACCTCGCGGAGTGAACGACGCTCGACGGGTGGGTTGGCTGAGGGCACGGGCATGCGAGATCTCCTTCGTCGGCGAATGCTATGCCGTCAGCGTACCGAATATCAGCGGATCCACCCGGGGTTGACGCGAGATTCGACGACACCTGACGGGCGCGTCCTCGTTCGGACGCCGTGTCGACCTCCCTCCGCGGCTAGTCCTGGGGGATGAGCGGGATGATGTCACGGCTCGGCGGCACGACCTCGCCACTCTTGCTGCCGCCGATGACCTTGCCCTCCGGGCGGTCGTAGACGAGGTCGAACTCGGTCTCGTCGGTGCGCACCCACGCGCCGATCCAGCCGGTCGCCGTCTCACCGGCCGGTGTCGCCTGGAGGAGCGAGTAGCCGGCGGACGCCATCGGGGCCTTCAGCTCTTCGGGCGTTCCGAGGCCGAGCGTCACGTAGTCGAGGTTGACGGCGCGGGTGGTGACGGAGACCCGGTGGGGGAAGACGCTGCCGCCGTACTCGTCGCCGGCTTCGAGTCGGACCTGGACGAGCATCGGACGCAGGCCGCCGGTGGTGCCTGCAGGCGCCGGGAAGTCGTCGACGATCGCGAGGGCGGTCACCTTCGTACCGTCGACGTCGTCGGTGAGCGTGTGCTCCTGGAGGCGCGTGCTCGGCGGCTGCGACACCGACGGCGTCGGCGAGGCGGACGATCGATCCGCGTCCGACGAGGAGCCGGTGGAGCAACCGGTGAGGGCGATGGCAGCGATCGTGAGAGCCGCGGCCAGGGTCGTTCGACGAGAACTGATGCGCATGACTCAATCCTGTCAGACGCGCCTCGGTGCGTTCCGTCGCCGGAGGACGCTTCCGAACGACACGGTCGGGCTCCGTAGGCGTGCCGGGGCGGCCTTCTCGGAGAACCGGCGAGGGGCGCTCCCGCTGCAGCCGCTCAGACGGCGCCACCGAAGTAGACCTCGACCTCCAGGACGGTGCCGTCGACGACACGAGTCGCCTCCAGGTTGCGGTACGTCTTCCCTTGCACGACGTACTCGTAGCGGTGGAGGACGATGCCGTCGGTCTCGACGATCTGGAGCGTCACGCCGAGGGTGTCGAAATGGTCGGCGCTCGGGAAGCAGCGTTCGAGCCACGTCGTTCGGTCGAGGTGGTCGTCCTGCGGGCTCGTGAAGACGAAGTCCGCGTGCATGAGCGCCTCGGCAGCAGCCCGATCCTGCTCGCGGAACGCCCGCATGAACGCCAGGACCGTGTCGATCGCCGATGAACGCATGCGGTGATCCTACGCGCGGGCCTCGCACTGCGGTCGGGGAAGGTGTCCGCGTAGGGCCATCGACACCTTCAGGGACCGGCTGCCGGCGTTTCGCTCCCCGGGTCGGTCGCGGGCCCGCTTGAACCTCCCGCAACGCTCTTCGACAACCGCGGCGACTCGTTCCCTGGGCCTGTCGAAGGGCCTACGAGCGACCTTCCCGCCACGCCGCGACAAGCTCGGCGACCGTGTCACGGCCGTTCCCTGAGCTTGTCGAAGGGCACCCCGAGCAAGCATCAACTGTCGGATAAATGCGCTGATCAGCGGCTGATTCGGTGCGCGTTCGAATGTCAGTGGTCCGTGTTTGGATGGATCCATGACCAGCACCGCGCCGAACCCGCTCGCCGCCGCCGCGGCCGGGTTCGATGCGGTGTGGCAGGGCGCGCTCGATGCGATCCGTCCAGGCTCGGGTGTCGCGGAGCAGCTCGAGAACCTGAACGACGAGGCGGTCCTCCGGGTCCTGGACGAGCTCGGTGCCGTGCAGCACGCGGTCGAGGTCCTCGCCGCCCGCGTCGTCGGTGCGATCGCGTTGCGCCCCTCCCCTACCCGCCGCGACGACACCCTGGTGCGGGCCGCCGGTTACGCGAACCCGGGCGTCATGGTGTCCGAGCGGTGGCGGGTGGCACGCGCCCGAGGCGCGGCGATCGCCGAGGTCGGAGCTGCCATCACGCAACCGCGCGGTTTGCTCGGCGAGTTGGAGGAGTGCCCGTTCCCGGCGGTCGCTGCGGCGCTCGAACCGGCACCCGGTTCCGACGATGCCACCACCGCCCAGGCCGACGGACCCAGCGGATCATCCTCATCGGCCACCACGGATGGTGACGCGTCCGCTGCTCACGGCAGCCCACCGGCACCCCTGAGCGTCGATGGTGCCGCGGTCATCGTCCGGGCGCTCCGCAACGCCGGCCGCATCTGCAGCAGAGGCGAACTGGACGCGGCGTCGGTGATCGCCATCGAGCACGCCGGATACGCGCCCCTGCAGGACGTCACCCGCATCGCGAAACTCGTCCGCACCCGCCTCGACCAAGACGGCCGCGAACCCCGCGACGAACTCCTTCGCCGCGCAGAACGCTGCACCATCCACGAACTCCCCACCGGCATGACCCTCCTCCGCGCCGAGCTCGCCCCAGAAAGCGCCGCCTTCATCCGCGCCGGCCTCGACGCCCTCATCGGCGCCACCCACCGCAAACCCCACTTCATCAACCCCGACACGGCCGACCCCGCCGACCAACCCGACGGGTCAGGTCACCCCATGCCCGACGGGCCGTCACTCATCCCCATCGACCGGCGACGCGCCATCGCCCTCACCGAGACCTTCCGACACCTGGCCGGCTGCAGTGGCGCCGCCACCGAACTCACCCCCGTCACCGTCATCATCCGCACCGACCACGACACCCTCGAAACCGGCATCGGTGCTGCCACCATCGACGGCATCGACGAACCCATCGGAGCTGGCGCCCTCCGCCGCCTCGCCGCCGACGCCAACCTCATCCCCGCGGTGCTCCGCGGACCATCACAGGTCCTCGACCTCGGCACCAGCACCCGCCTGTTCTCCCGCGGACAGAAACTCGCCCTCGCCGAACGCGACGGCGGCTGCGCCTGGACCGGCTGCACCCACCCACCCTCCTTCACCGAAGCCCACCACATCCGATGGTGGTCCCAAGGCGGCCCCACCAACCTCGACAACGGCATACTCCTCTGCCCCTTCCACCACCACCGCATCCACGACGACCACTGGACCATCCGCGTCCAAAACGGCATCCCCTGGTTCATCCCACCCAGCCACATCGACCGCCACCAAACCCCCATCCGAGGCGGACGCATCCACCTCGCCGCCTGAACCCGGGGCACCCCTCTGCCTCCGCACCCACCTGCCCTTCGACAAGCTCAGGGAACGACACGGGAACCACCCTTCGACAGGCTCAGGGACCAAAACGGGGACCCAGCACACCCGGACACGCTCAGCGACCGACGCCGTCCTCGACAACCCGACCACCCCGGCCCTGAGCCTGTCGAAGGGCACACGAACAACCGTCATACCTGCCCTTCGACAAGCTCAGGGACCGAAACGCGAACCACCATGCCTCAACAAGCTCGGGGACTGGCGCCGTATCGACAACCCGGCCACCCCGGCCCCTGAGCCTGTCGAAGGGCCCACGAGCGACCTCCTGCCCTTCGACAAGCTCAGGGACCGACACGGAAACCACCCTGCCTCGAACACGCTCAGCGACCGGACCACCCGACCCCCGAGCCACTCGAAGGGCCCACGAACATCCGTCGCACCTGCCCTTCGACAAGCTCAGGGACCGGGGACACCTGCTCGGGGGCTGGGAACTCCGGCTCAGGGATCGGGGGTGCTGCCTCGGACCGGGGCGTCAGCTCGAGGAACGGGGAGAGCTCAGCTCAGGCGCTCGGCGCCGCGGTCGACTCCCGCACGATGAGCTGCGGCACCGAACGCACCACGCCGACGGAGTCCGCATCGCTCAGCACCTCGAGCAGCGTCGACATGATCGTCCGCCCGAGCGCCGGGAAGTCCTGCCGCATCGTCGTCAGCGGCGGCGCGAAGTGCTCAGCTTCCGGGATGTCATCGAACCCGACGACGCTCACATCACCCGGCACCCGCAGGCCCCGCTCCGATAGCGCGTGGATCACCCCGAGCGCCATCTGGTCGTTCGCCGCGAACACGGCCGTGAACAGCCCACCGACCCGTTCACCGGACCGTCCGTCGTCATCGTCTCCGACCCCGAGGTCTGCCACGAGCTCCCGCCCGAGCCGGAACCCGCTCGCCGGCGTCCAGTCGCCCACCAGCGGCTCGCGGGCGACGAGCCCGTGCTCGGACAGCGCATCACGCCACCCACGCACCCGCTCCAACGCGTCCACCGAATCCACCGGCCCCGCGAGATGGACGATGCGGCGATGCCCCAACCCGACGAGGTGATCCACGAGGATCCGCGCCCCCTGGTACTGATCGATGGAGACACGGTGGAACCCGTCCCGGTGAGTCGACTCGACCGCAATGAGGGGCACCCCCAGCTCGATCCCGCGCACCGCGTCGAGCGCCCCACGATGCGCGGCGATGAGCACGATCGCCTCGGCGTTCTGCCGCAGCAACAGGTCGACGGCCTGCCGCAGCGACGCCGGATCCGACTCCAGCATGCTCGCCATACTCACGGCATACCGGGCGTCCCGTGCGGCCTCATTGAAGCCGAGCGCCGTACTCGACGGCCCGTAGTCCGGCCCACCGGTCGTGATGAGGCCGATCGTCCGTGAACGGCGGGTGACGAGTGACCGTGCAGCCTGCGAGGGCGTGTACCGCAGCTGCGCGATCGCCTGCTCGACCCGCTGCCGCGTCGCGGGGCGCACGTTCGGCAGATCGTTGAGCACCCGCGACACGGTCTGGTGTGAGACTCCGGCCAGACGCGCCACATCGAAGATCGTCGCGACCCGCGCCTTCTCGTCGTCGTTACCCACCAGCCCCACCGGCTCCCACCTGGCGACGTCCGCACGTCTCGCTCAGAGCAGCGTATCCGTCGATTCACGACGTGGTCGCGCTCTCCGTCGCACCTCCAGCGGTTCGTCAGGTCCGCCGCATGGGCACCGCTCCCCATCGCGGGTGGACAGCCGACCTCGGTACCGTGATGGACGAGCCGCCGGTCGCGCGGGTGCCGCGTGATCAGCTGCGCGTCGCGACCGACACCCGAAGAGGAGCACACATGATCATCTGGACCCGTTGGGGCATCGTCGTCTTCCTGATCTTCGGGCTCTCCGTCGGCGCTGGCTTCCTCATCAAGGCGATCGTCTCACCCGACGGCGGATCGGCGCAGTCCGGGGTGTTCGTCGGCATCGGATTCCTGCTCGGCGCCGTCGCGTGCTGGGCCTTCGGGAAGTTCGCGCTGGCGAAGCTAGATGCACCGCGGCCGGTCGTCGTGTGGCAGCAGCTCGCGCAGCCGTACGTCAACGAGCACGGCATCACCGTGAAGCAGGAGGCCGTGCCCGTGCGCCACCCGCAGACCGGCGAGCAGCTCTACAGCCGCCCGAGCTCCACGCTCTTCTTCATCCCGGTCCGCTTCTGGGCGTACGTCATCGCCGCGCTGGGTGTCGTCACGATCGTCGTGAACGTCGTGCGCGGCTGACACTCAGCCCTGGCGACCCTTCCACCGCGGGTTCAGCTTGTTGATGACGAACACCCGGCCGCGGCGGCGGACGATCTGCGACCCCGGCTTGTCCTTGAGCGACTTGAGTGATGCGCGGACCTTCATGGCGACCTCCTGGTGATCACGATGCGTGCTACCTTGTTGAGAACCATTCTCAACAGAACGCACTGTAGCACCCATCGACCAGGAGAACCCGCCGTGACCAGGCCTCGCATCCCGCTGACCGTGACGCTCGTCCTCGGCACCTGTCCGCCGGAGCGTCGCACCGTCGCCCGACAGGTCGCCGGACGATCCGCGGCACTCGTCACGATCGAGCGGCAGGACGACGCCGAGAGCGCTCACCCTGACATCGACGACGCGATCGACGCCGTCGCGCGACACCCGCTCGCTCCCCGGCACATCGTCCTCGATTGCGGGAGCACGGTCCGCCCGGTCGACGCAGCCTCCGCCGTCCTCGGGCACCGCGACACGGCCGTCCTGGACGCTGTCGTGACCGTCGTCGACGCAGCCCATCTCCTGCACGACCTCCAGGACGACGAGTACGTCACCCACGACGAGGACGGCGACACGGCGTACACCGCACGGTCGATGATCACCGTGGAGCAGCTCGAGTACGCGGACACCATCGCCGTCGCAGGCCGACGCGGCGTGACGCACGAGCGACTCGCGGTGCTCCTCGCCCTCCTCAGCCACCTGAACCCGACGGCGCTGACGCGGATGGTCGAACCGGTCGCGGCCCGACCGCGCGCCACACCCGGCGCTCCGGCGACCGCGAGCACCCGTGAGCCGCTCGCGCGCTACCGGGACTCCCCGTTCGAACTGGACCGCTTCAGCACCTCCCCCGGGTGGATCGCGATGCTGAACGGCGAGCACCGGCCGTGGGTGGATCACGACCGAGTGACCACCCTGCGGTTCGACAGCCCCCGACCGATGCACCCGGAACGACTCCTCGCGTGCTTCGACGGACCGATCGAGGCGGGGCGGTTCGGCCAGGTCATCCGTACGGCGGGGTTCCTCGTCCTCGCGACGCGCGCCTCCCGCGTCGGCGTCCTCCAACACGTCGGTTCGATGATCGATCTGGAACCCACGTCGTTCGAGACGAACGACCCCGGCGCACCGCTCGGTCAGGAGCTCGTCGTCACCGGGATCGACCTCGACGAGGTCGCCATCACCGCCGCCCTGCACGCCTGCACCCTGACGGACGAGGAACTCCTCGCGGGGCCTGCGGCGTGGGCGCGCTACCCGGACGCCTTCACGCCATGGAGCACCACCCACGAGCACTGAGCAGCCGGCCCGTCAATTGCCCGGAACGGTTCGGATCCCGGTCGATTTCGTGCAGCTTTGGGCGACTCAGTGGATCTGAGCGCTCACCCACTCCTCGCGCACGAACCGCACGAACTGCTCGACGGCGGGAGACACCGCCCGGGCCCGGCTGGTGGCGACACCGATCACCCGGACCGCCTCGTCGTCGAGCGGGACGAGCACGACGCCCTCCATGCTCGTGGAATCGGGAAGGACGGCGATCCCGACCCCGGCACGCACGAGACCACGGAGCGTCGACAGCTCGGACACCTCCATCGTCACCCGGGGGACGACGCCGTGCCGCGCGAAGTACGCGTCCGCGATCTGCCGGAGCCCCGAGTCCGTCGTCATCGCGAGGAACTCCGTCTGCTCGAGGTCGGACGCCGCCAACGACGTCCGATTGGCGAACGCATGCCCGACCGGCACACCCAGCGCGAGCCGCTCGGAGGTGAGCGGACGCCACTCGATGTCCGGATCACGCGGTTCCGGGCTGAGGAAGGCGACGTCGGCCGAGCCGGAGCGGAGCGCGTCCAGCACGCTGTCGGCCTTCCCGCCGTCGAGGACGAACCGGATGTCCGGCAGCAGCTGGCGGTACTCGCTCACGATGCGCGGGATGAGCCAGCCGCCGAGGGACGAGACGTAGGCGATGGACACGAGGCCGGCCGAGGGGTCGCGGAGCTCGTCGATCCGCGACTGCGCGTTGTCGAGCTCGGTCTGCGCCCGGAGTGCGTGCACGAGGAGGATCTCGCCATACCGGTTGAGTTCGAGCCGGCTGCGGTGACGGTCGAACAACTCGACCCCGGCGTCCGCCTCGAGCCGACCGATCGCCCGCGTGAGCGTCGACTGGGAGATACCGAGCGCCTCAGCGGCGTACGGGACGTGACCGTCTTCGGCGAGCGCCCGAAGGTACGCGAGTTCGTCGATCCTCATGCCCTCATGATGCCGCACCGGCGAGCCCGGCTGGGGCGGCACCTCGACAAGCTCGGTGACCGGATGAGGCTCGGTGACCGGGCGCGCTAGCGTGGTGCAGTGATCCGCAGACCGCGACCGAGCCAGGCGGCGACCGGCGCCCTCCTCGTCCTGGCCGGACTCGTCTGTCAGGAGCTCGGCGCGTCGATCGCGGTCACGCTGTTCCCGCAGGTCGGTCCGATCGGCATGGTGACGCTGCGGCTCGTGTTCGCCGCGCTCATCCTGCTGGCCGTCGCCCGCCCGGCCCTTCGCGGACACCCGAGGAGCGCCTGGGGATCGGCGGTCGGTTTCGGGGTCGTCCTCGCCGCGATGAACGTCTGCTTCTACCTCGCATTGGACCGCATCCCGCTCGGCCCGGCGGTGACCCTCGAGATCCTCGGCCCGCTGGCACTCAGCGTCATCGCGGGTCGTCGATGGACGAGTGCACTCTGGGCGGGCGTCGCCCTCGTCGGCGTCCTCCTCCTCGGAGGGGTGCTCCTCCACAGCGGACCGACGGCGGCACTCGACCCGCTCGGTGTCGTCCTCGCGCTCGCCGCCGGCGCCCTCTGGATCGGCTACATCCTGCTGTCGGCGCGGACGGGGACGGAGTTCCCCGGTCTGAACGGTCTGGCGATCGCCGCCGCCATCGGCGCCCTGGTGACCATCCCGCTCGCGGCCACGACCGCCGGCACCGCCCTGTTCGATCCCGTCATCCTCCTGCTCGGGCTGGGTGTCGCCGCACTCTCGTCGGCCGTGCCGTACGCGCTGGAGTTCGTCGCCCTCCGCCGACTCAGCGCCGCGACCTTCTCGATCCTGCTCGCCTCGGCCCCGGCCATCGCCGCGATCGCCGGGCTCCTCGTGCTCGGTCAGGAGCTCACGACACCGCAGTGGCTCGGCATCGCCTGTGTGGTCGGTGCAGGAATCGGCGCCGTGCTCTCAGCCCGGCGCGGTCGTGCGCCCGAGGCGCAGCCGAGCATCGCGCCGAGCTGATCCCGCCGGATCCACCCGCCCGACGAGAGTTACATAGGTTAGGCTTGCCTTAATCATGAGCACTCGTCCTCGTCTCCGTCGCGCCCTCGTCGCCGCACTCGCAGCCCTCGCGATCGGCCTCGCCGGCTGCACGGCGACGGGAGCGGCACCGGCGGACGCCGATCCCGCCCGGTGCGAAGCGTCGACCACACCACTCGGGTCACTCACGCCCGTCGCCGACCCGAAGGACTGGACCGGTCCATCCACCGCCTGCATGGCCGACCCCGGCATCACCGCGGTCACCGACGCCCCAGAGCAATCGCTCCCGGTCACGATCGTCGACAACCAGGACACCGAGGTCACGATCAGCGACACCAGCCGAATCCTGGCCCTCGACCTGTCCGGATCGCTCGCAGCCACCGTGTTCGGTCTCGGGCTCGGTGACTCCGTCGTCGGCCGCGACACCTCCACCGGGTTCCCGGAGGCCGCCGACCTCCCCCTCGTCACGCAGAACGGCCATGAACTCAACGGCGAGGCCATCCTCGCGCTCGAGCCCACCGTCATCCTCACCGACAGTTCGATCGGCCCCTGGGACGTCGTCCTCCAGATGCGCGACTCCGGCATCCCCGTCGTCGTCCTGACGCCACAGCGGAACCTCGACAACATCGACGACCTCGTCACGCAGGTCGCCGCGGCGCTCGGTGTCCCGGCGGCCGGTGAAGCGCTGAACGCTCGGATCGCCTCCGAGATCGCGGCGACGATGACGGACATCGAAGCACTCGCTCCGGCCGACCCCGCCGACCGTCCACGGGTCATGTTCCTCTACGTGCGCGGGAACGCAGGGATCTACTACATCTTCGGTGAGGGATCCGGGGCCGACGCGCTCATCCAGGCACTGGGCGCCGTCGACGTCGCTGACGAGATCGACTGGCAGGGCATGCGCCCCATGACCGCCGAAGCACTCATCGATGCGGCGCCCGACGTCCTCATCATGATGACCAAGGGCCTCGAGTCGGTGGACGGTGTCGACGGACTCCTGGAGCGCATCCCCGCCGTCGCGGAGACCCCGGCGGGGCAGCACCGACGGGTCATCGACATGAGCGACACCGAGGTCATGAGCTTCGGCCCACGCACGGCCGCCGTCCTCGACGCGCTCGCCCGCGCCCTCTACGCGCCCACCACCGGCGCCCGGCGGACGAGGAGCCGTGACCCGCTCGGCCCTCGGCGGCAACCGCACCGGGGCACCACTCGACATCGATCCGGAGGTCCCCGGCGCACGGTCGCTCCGGTCGGGCGCGCTGGCGGTCACCCTGCTCGTCGCGCTCATCGCGCTCGCGCTGATCTCGGCGGGCAGTGGGCAACTCCACGTGCCACCCCTCGAGGTCCTCGGCTCGATCATGCACCGGCTCGGTCTCGACATCGGACCGATGCCCAGCCACGCGAACGGGGAGAGCGCCCTGTGGAACATCCGCTTTCCACGCGTCGCCATGGCGCTCGTGATCGGGGCGGCGCTCGCAGCGGCCGGCCTCCTCATGCAGGCGATCTTCGGCAACCCACTCGCCGAGCCCGGCGTGGTCGGCGTCTCCGGTGGGGCGGCGCTCGGCGCGTCGGCGACGATCGTCTTCGGCTGGGCCTTCCTCGGGGAATGGACGGTCGCCGTCACTGCGTTCGTCGGCGGACTCGCGGCAACGCTCATCGTCTACGCGATGAGCCGCGCGAACGGGCGCACCGAGGTCATCACGCTCGTCCTGACCGGCATCGCTGTCAATGCGGTGACCGGTGCCGGGCTCGCGTTCCTCACCTTCCTCGGCGACACCGCCGCGCGCGAACAGATCGTCTTCTGGCAGCTCGGCAGCCTCAACGGCTCGCGCTGGCAGCAGTTCGGCATCGTCCTCCCCCTGGTGCTCGTGGGGCTCGTCGTCGCGTTCGTCGTCGCGAAACAGCTCGACCTGCTCTCGCTCGGCGAGAAGAGCGCCAGGCACCTCGGGGTCAACGTGGAGGGACTGCGGATCCTCGTGATCCTCGTCGTCGCCCTGCTCGTGGGCGCGAGCGTGGCGTTCGCCGGCATCATCGCCTTCGTCGGGCTCGTGATCCCGCATCTCATGCGCATGATCATCGGCCCGGCCCACCTGCCACTGCTCGTCGTCAGCACCCTCGGTGGGGCCGTACTCCTCCTCGGGGCCGACCTCGTGGCACGCACCGCCGTCCCGCTCGCCGACCTTCCGATCGGCATGCTCACCTCCCTCGTCGGCGGACCGTTCTTCTTCTGGCTGCTGCGACGGACCCGCCGGTCCTCGGGAGGCTGGGGATGAGCGTGCCGGTCGTCGGCCGGCGCTTCGCGGTCCCCGAGCCCCTCCGACCCGGCGAGCTCGCGATCGAAGCCTCGAGCGTGGGCGTCGTGATCAACGGGAAGCGCATCCTCCACGACGTGACCTTCGACGCCCGCGCGGGCGAGGTCCACGCGCTCATCGGGCCGAACGGCGCTGGCAAGTCGACCCTGCTCGCGACGATCACGGGTGACCAGACGCTGGCCGAGGGGCGCATCGCCGTCGCGGGCCGGCCGCTGCAGGCCTGGTCGGCCCGCGAGCTCTCGAGGCGGCGCGCGGTGCTGTTGCAGCACAACGACGTGTTCTTCCCGTTCACCGTGCAGCAGGTCGTCGAGATGGGCCGAGCGCCGTGGCAGCGGACCGAGCTCGAACGCGACGACGACGAGGCCGTCGCGGCCGCGATCGCGGAGACGGACATCGCCCGCCTGTCCGGCCGTCAGGTGCCGTCGCTCTCGGGCGGCGAGCGCGCACGGGCGGCACTGGCCCGGGTACTCGCGCAACGGACCGGCATCCTCCTGCTCGACGAGCCGACGGCGGCACTCGACCTCCGACACCAGGAAGACGTCCTCCGGCTCGCGCGCGAAGCGGCGGCCGCGGGTGACGCGGTGATCGTCGTGCTGCACGACCTCAACCTCGCCGCAGCCTACGCCGACCGGATCTCGCTGTTGCAGCAGGGACGGCTCGTCACGACCGGGAGCCCCGCCGAGGTCCTCACGGCGGAGCGGATCACCGAGGTCTACCGATACCCGGTCGAGGTTGTCACGCATCCGACGAGCGGCGCGCTGGTCATCCTCCCCATCCGCTGAAGCTCCTTGCGGCCGGGCTCCAGTCACGCGGGTCGGCACCCCGACAGGCTCGGCGACCGGATCGCGCAGGACAGCGAGTAGCGCGAATGCGACAACGAGCAGACAGCGGGGAGGGCCGCCCCGCGAACGGGACGGCCCTCTCGTGTCAGTCGGCCGTGCGGCCGCCGGGCGGTCAGACCGCGGCCACCTGCGTCTTCCGGCGACGCGCCAGGAGCGCGAGGACGAGGCCGGCTGCGAGGAGCAGCCCACCGGCGAGGAACGGCACGGCGGCGTCGGCGCCGGTCGAGGCGAGGACCGCGGTGGTCGTCGTCGTGGTGCCGTCGGGGTTCGTCACGACCGTGACGGTGACGGTGAACGCCGCCGTCCCGATGAGGACTCCGTCGGCATCGAGGACTGCAAGCGTGTGATCGCCCGCCTCGAGGTCGGACGGGACCGTGAAGCTGACGGTCCCGTCGGCCGCGACGAGCGCCCAGCCGAGCCACTGCGGCTCAGAGAACGCGTACGCGCCGAGGTACTGTCCGGCGTGCTGCGTGCCGACCGAGACCGTGATGACGTCGCCGTCGATGCCGGTGATGTCGATCCCGGGGGCCTCGGCGAGCGATGCGGCGTCCGGTGCGGTCGGAACCGTGCCGGGGACCGTGAGCGTGACCGACGCCACTGCGCTCGTGACCGTGCTTCCACCCGATGCGCCGGGCGCCGAGGGGACGTCGTTCGAGACGATTGCGCGAACCTGCTCGCCGTTCCGGACGTCGACCGAAGCGATGGTCAGTTCGGCGCTCGTGGCGCCGTCGAGGTCGACCCAGCCGGTGGAACCGAGCGCGAGATGCTGCCACTGCACGGCCACGTCGTCGCCCGCCGTGACCACGGCGAACACCGTGTCCTCGCCGTGTGCGACGGACACCGACGCGGGCTGCGCCGTGATCGATGCGGGGACCCCGAGCGTCAGGGTCGCCACATCCGAGGTGACCGGATCGCCGACGCCGTTCCCGACGACCGCGCGGAACCGCTTGCCGCTGTCACCGTCGGCGTAGACGACCTCGAGGGTCGTGCTCGTCGCGCCGGTGACGGCGGACCAGCCGTCCGCTCCGACGCCACGCTCGAACCACTGCACCGACGGCGCCGGGGCACCGGTCACGCCGACCGAGAAGAACACCGAGGGCGACGCGGCACCGACAGGCGCCGTGACGGAGACGGGCTGCGACACGATCGCCGCCGCAACCGGGATGGTCGTGTCGACGGCGAGCCCGACCGGTGCACTGGTGACCGAGAAGACCGAACCGTCGATCTCGGTCGGGATGGCCCCGGTGACGACGGCACGGTACTGGGCGCCGGCGTCCTGGGCGGTGGTGACGACCTCGAGGCTGGTACCGGTCGCACCGGCGACGTCGGTCCACCCGGTCGCGCCGGCGGCGAGACGCTGCCACTGCACCGCGGCGGCATCACCGGCGATCCCGACGGTGAACGTCGCGGTCTCACCGACCTTCACCGATGCGGCGGACGGCTGGGCGGTGATCGACGCGGGTGCACCGACCGTCAGGGTCGCGGCCTCCGAGGTCGCGGAACCCGCTGCGTTGGACACGACGGCGCGCACCTCGGTGGCGTCGTCCGCCGCCGTGTACGGCAGGGTCAGCGTGGCTGCCGTAGCCCCCTCGATCGCGACCCAGTCCCCACCGGCTGCGCGGCGTTCCCAGACGACCGTCGGCTCCGGCGAACCGGTCACGGTGACGGCGAATGAGGCGACGGGCGAACCGGTCGCGGGTGCGATCGGCGCGACGACGTCGGAGGGCTGCGCGGTGATCGCCGGAGCGACCTGCACGACCGGCTGGAGCTCGACCGAGAACGACAGCGGCGGCTTCATCAGGTTCAGACCGGTGCAGGAGGTCGTGTAGTAGTGCGCACGCACCGAGGACGGGACGAAGTCGATGTACGCGCTCGGCCAGGAACCGCTCACGCCGGGCGTCTCGCAACTCACGTTCTTGACGACACCGTCGACCACGTAGTCGCGGCCGGCGTAGTCGGGGACCGCGACGAGGACGCCGTCGACGACGGAGACGCTCGAGTAGGTCGCGAGGTCGATGCGGGTCGGCCCCACCGCCGGGACGGCGTTGCCGCCCATGTCCTTGCCGGCGGGGATGAAGACCTCGAAGCTCAGGGTGCCGGTGCCGTCGGGAGCCGTCGTGAGGATCGGGTCGCGGAAGGTCTCGTTCGGCGCGCCGAACTGCCCCTGGTACGCGTTGAGCACCCAGTCGCCGGTCTCCCACGCGATCTGGCCGACGCCGGTCGTGGGGTCGATACGGCCGGTCCCACCGGTGAACTGCGCCAGCGTGAAGGTCTTGCCTGCGTCGGCGTCGAGGCCGGAGACGGCCTTCCCGTCGCGCTGCAGGAGCTCGACGTGTTCGCCGGTCGCGTTCTGCGACCAGGCGCCGAAGACACCGGTCTGCGCGTACCGGCTGTACGCCCACTTGAGCGAGGCGTTGGACACGTCGATCTGGGCGGCTGGGTCCAGCACCGTGACGACGGCGTTCTCGGACACGACCGGCTGTCCGGCAGCGTTGTCGACGGTCACGCGCACGAGCGCTCCGGTCTGGCTCGCTTGGAAGGCCAGCGTCAGCGTCGGTGCATCGGTCGGCTGGGCCGTCCAGGTCGCACCGCCGTCTTCGCTGAGCTCCCAGCGGTAGCTGAGCGGGCCGTCACCCGCGGCCTCGACCGTGAAGGTGGCCTTGCCTGCGTCCTCGACGGTGACGCCTGCGGGCTGCTTGGTGATCGACGCGGGGACGACCTCCGGCGCCACGGGGGCGACGGTGTAGGAGACGCCCAGCGGGGTGGTCGGCTTCGCGGCGTCCGCTGCGCCGCCGGACGAGTACCAGTACGACGCCATGCCGGTGAGGACCTGGAAGTCGACGAAGGACTGCGGGAAGGATCCGGCGTTCGCCCCGGTCGTGGACTGCGGGACGCCTGACTCCGGCACCGAGACGACCGTGCCGAGGTAGTCGGGCGTGACCGTGAAGCCGGTGTCGGTGACGTCGACGCCCGAGAGGGTCGCGATGACGACGCCGGCCTGCGGCTCGAGGACCACGAAGAGGTTCGGGTCGTCCATGCTCGTGCCGTAGCCGCTCAGCGTCGCGGTGACGACACCGGTGCCGTCGGCGTCGACCGTGAGCTTCGGGTCGGACGCGGAGAACTGCGTGAGCCCCTGGTAGTACGCGGCCGTGAAGGTGCCGTCCCACTGGATCTCGGCGGTGCCGGCTTCGACGTCCACCGTTCCGGTGCCGCCGGAGATCGCGACGCGGTTGTCGCTGTAGTTGGCGCTGGACGGCGGCGTGATCGGTCCGCCGGTCGCGGTGGTGCGGAGGCCGGCCCACGTGGACGGGGCCCAGGTGCCGTCGGCCTGCTTCTTCTGGATGGCGACGTTGCCGTCGGTCTGCTTCCATTCGCTCTCGACCACGGTGTCGGCGCCGCTGGTCTTCGCGATCTCACCGGCGGACAGCAGGTTGATCGCGCCGGGCTGGAACGCTGAGTTGTTGGACTCGTTGTTGATGCCCCAGGTGAAGACGGCGTCATCGATCGTGGACTCGGCGGCCATCGCGGCCGGTGCGGCGACGATCGAGCCGAGGGCCACGACCGAGGTGGTGACGAGGGCGGTGACGGCGGACCTGAACGGTCTCCGCCGCCAGGCGGGTGGTGGGGCTGTGGGCCGTGCAGACAAGGCGATCTCCGGTGTGTTCGACGGTGGATGTCGGGTGGAAGGGGGCGCCGGGTCTCCGAAACCGAGCCCCAGGCAGGGTTAGCTTAGCCTTAACTAAGTAAGGTTATGCAAGCCTTATTAACTGCGGCTAGGCTGCTGCCATGCCGCATCGCCCGACTCCGTCCACCGCGCCCTCGATCCGCTCCACGACAGCGAACCGAGGCCGACGACGACTCGCGGCGATCCTCACGGGGGTGGCACTCCTCGCCGGCTTCTCGGCCGGTGGATCACTCCCGGAGCCCGCCTACGCCGCCTCCTCGGTGACCGCACACGTGGTCGACCGCCCCGACCTCGCGAACGTCGCCGACCCCGACTACCTCACCGACGTGCAGCTCTCCGGTTCGGGCTTCCAGTCGATCAAGAACGGGCATGGCGGGATCTACGTCGCCTTCGGCTGGGTCGCCGACGCCGAGTCGTGGCGCCCGAGCAACGGCGGCGTGACCGGCGCCGATTACGCCTACGTCCCCGACGACGAGACCAACCCCACGGGCTACATCCTCTTCGTGACGTTCCCCGGGAGCGACACCGCGGCCGCCGCCAACGGGGGCGAACTCGCCGCCGACGGGACCTGGTCCGGTGTCATCAGCATCCCCGGCGCCCGCTTCGAGTCGCTCGACCGCGACGGCAACGCCCAGACCATCGACTGCCTCAGCGTGCAGTGCGGCATCATCACCATGGGGGCCCACGGCGTGAAGAACGCCAACAACGAGACGTTCACGCCGATCACCTTCACCGATCTGTACGGCGACGATGCCGCTGCTCCGGCGCCCGCGCCGGTAGCCCCGGAGAGCGCCCCCGAGCCGACGGTGATCTCCAGCACCATCGTCGCCGAACCGGACGAGACCTCCGCCGCCTCTGCCACCGACGACCTCGTCCCGCTCCTGACCGGTGCCGTCATCGGCGTCGGCGCCCTGGCCGTCGGCGCTGTCGCGTTCCTCGTCTGGGCGGTGCTGAGCGGACGTCGTCGAGCAGCGCTCGCGGCGGCAGGAGCGGCGGGCGCGACCAGCACGGCAAACGCGACCGGCACGTCCGGCGACAGCGCGTGACCATGCGCCCCGGCCCCGCATCACGCACCTGGTCCGCCCTGATCGCCGGCGGCCTGAGCATCGGGCTCGTCTTCGCAGCCGTCGGACTCGACGCAGGGACCGCGACGGCCGACCAGGCCTCGTCCGCCGTCGTGGACTCGCCGGCGGCGACCACGGCGTTCCCGTCGGGAGCAGATCCGATCGCCGCCGAAGCCGTCGTCACGCCGGTGGATGCCGCCACCGTCTCCGTCGCGTGGCCGGCCTCGGTCGACCCGGCGACGAGCACGCAGGACGGCACCGCGGCGACGCTCCTCGTCCTGGTCCTGCCCCCGGTCGATCCGGAGGCTCCGGCTGTGCCGGTCGACCCGATCGCGGTCCTGCAGCCGTCCGCCGAGCGGGACCCCGAGGCCGACGCAGCCGCACTCGCGGCCGGCCTGCCCATCCTCCAGACGGCAGAGCCCGTCGATGTCGGCACCGCAGCCGACGGCTCGGCCGCCGCCCGGGTATCCGGCCTCCAGTCCGCCACGGACTACCGCTTCGCCCTGCGCACGGTCCCGACTGATCCCGCCCTCCTCGCCGCGAGCGCGTCGCCACTGGCCGAGTCCGTCGCGACCCAGGCGGCGACGCCCGCTCCCGCCGCCGAGGAGCCGCCCACCGACGACGAGGCACCCCCGGCAGGACCACAGCCGAGCGCGACACCCGAGGAGGCCGTTCCGACGCCGAGCGAGCCGTCCGAGACCCCGACCGCCGATGCGACGCCGACCCCCGAAGCGGACTCCGCCGGACGCGCCGCCGCCGTTCCGGGCACACCTGAGGCTCCCAAGGGATCACCGGCCGGAGCCGGCACGATCGAGGTCTCCTGGCCGGCGGTCGCCTCGGGCGCACCAGTCGTCACCTACACCGTCACGGTCCTGCGTGACGGCTCCGTCGTTCGCACGATCCAGGGCATCGACCCGCTCGTCGCGGGGACGACCACGCTCGTCACCGGGCTGCTCGCCGACACGGCGTACGCCTTCACCATCGTCGCCGTCGGCGCCGACGGACCGAGTGCGTCCTCGTCCGCGTCCGCTCCGGTGACCACGGCGAAGGGCGCACCGTCCGCTCCCCCGCGGGCCACCGTCGTCGGACTGCTCGACGACCCGCTCGGCCTCGTGGCGAGCTGGACCCCTCCCATGTCCGACGGCGGCTACGCCATCACCGGCTACACCGTGGAACTCTTCACCGGCAGCACCGTCAACCTCACCAACCTCGTGAGCCGGACGGCGGTCCCGGCGGACCGCACGCGACTGGAACTGCCTCGCATCGGCATCGTGGGCTCGTCGCTCAGCGTCCGCGTCATCGCGTCGAACGGCGCGGGCGACACCGCCTCATCGCTCAGCGCGCCGGTCCGTATCGACGCGACAGCTCCCCTGACCACACGCGTCGCCACACCGACCGTGACCGAGGGGCCGACATCCGGTTCATTGCGGGTGACGTGGACGGCTCCAGCCGGGACGACGGCCTCGACGGGATACCTGCTCCGCGTCGCGGCCACCGACGGCGTGTCCGCCGCCATGACCGCCGCCGTGATCGACCTCGGCGGCGACTTCGCCGCAGCTGGACCGCTCGAGGCGGTCGTGGAGAACCCGGCGCCAGGACGCCGCGTGTCCGTCCAGATCACGGCGTTCGAGACCGCTTCCCTCGCCGGTCTGATCCCGACGACCTACCGGACGACCTCCCTGCGCAGCGTGGCCGTCGAGACGAGCGGCTCGTCCACGCCGCAGCAAGCCACCCCGCCACGTTCCGTCACGAGCGGCGACGTCGACAGCATCTCGGTCGACGGCTCGACGATCGGTGTGACGGCCGGGAACGGTGCTGCGATCACCGCGTTCGACCTCCTGGTCTTCCAGGCGGGTTCCGTTGAACCCGTGACGACGACCCGCGTCGACGCCGTCCCCTCGATCGACGACCCGACCCTGCTCACCCACGAGCCGACGACGGTCGCCGGATTGCAGGCGGACACCGCCTACACCGTCCGCGCCCGCGCCGTGAACGCCGCCGGACCCGGTCCGATGTCCGCGGCGAGCGCCCTCGTCGTCACCCTCGCCGTCCGACCACCCGGCTCGGTCCCGCCCAGCTGGAACTCGCTCGCAGCGTTGCGCGCCGCCGTCGAGCGAGGCTCGGTCACCGGCCTCGACGCCACCCAGGCAGCCCTCCCCGCGACCGTCGAGCCGACGAGCGCCCTCGAGCCGTCCTTCGCCTGGCCGGGTTCCACCGGCGCCACGGGCGGAGAGGTCTGGCTGTTCGGTTCGGCGACCGACGATCGGGCCCCCGTCCATCTCGGCGCCTTCTCCGTCACGGCCGGTACTGCAAGCGCGTCCGTCACGGTCGGCCAGCTCGCGGACGGGGCGTACGCGCTCGCCTTCGTCCCGACCGAGGGCCGCGCGGTGGCGGTCTGGCTCGAGGTCGTCTCCGACCGGGGCGGGCCGACCAGGGTCGACGACGCGATCCTCCGATGGGGCTTCAGCAACGAGGCCAACAACGGTGCCTTCTTCGGCGGCTGCAACTTCCTCACCGCCGGGCATGTACCCGACGTCGGTTCCGGCGCGATCATCGACGAGAGCCGGTACCGGGCACAGGACGGCCCCGTCCGCATCGAGAAGCCGAACGCCGGTGGGGCGTACGAGCTCGCGAGCTTCGCCACCCGATGCCTCGACCGCTCGGGCAGCACGGTCGACTCCAACGTGACGAGCGCCTTCACGGATTCGCAGCTCGTCATCGTCGGTGGCTCCGGCACCGTCGATCCGTCGACGAACAGCGGAACCATCAGCTGGACCGGGGACTTCTCGGTCGCGTTCTACGGCGGTCTCACCTACTGGAACGGCTCGAACCCGACCCTCACCGTCGTCGACGGTGTCGGAACCCTCACCGCCACCGCGAGCGGCTTCGGCACCGACATGGCCGATCAGACGAAGTGGACGCCGATCCCGCCGCGCGAGATCGAACTCGCGACGCTCACCGGGGTGACGATGCGCAGTGACGGGTTCACCGTGTCGCCCGACTACCTCGGCGTGGACATCGCGCAGGGTGACCAGGTGGCGAAGACCGCGGCCAACACCGCCTACTGGGGGTCCTTCCCGCAGAGCTTCATCGACTTCCAACAGCTCACCGGGCAGTTCTCCTACTGGTTCACGAGCGGCGGGCGCCAGGATCCGGGCAAGGTCGCACTCCCACTGACCGTCGGGTTCGACGCGTCCACCTTCGTGGCCGTCCCACCCGCTGGAGCCCCGACGGCCGCCGCGCCCGACCTCGTCCCTGAGGCCAAGCGTTCGCCGTTCGCGCTGCGGGCACCCGGTGCGCCGGCCCCGGCCGCGGCGGTCGGTGCCGCGCAACAGGTGACCGAGATCGTGACGGTCGTCCAGCGAGGCAGCGCTCCGGCGCCCGCGTCGCAGGTGGTCCCGTTGTTCATCGCCCTCCTCGCGCTGCTGGGCGGGGTCACGGTCGTCGCGGCCGCAGGTGGCGGACTGATCGCCTCCGGCGTGGTGAGACCCTGACGGACGTCAGGAGGCGGCGAAGCGGGCGTGCACCCGGGAGGACACGGTGATGTCCTCCGGCTTCAGGTCGAGCGCGGTGTCACCGGCAGGAGCCGCGGCCCCGCGCATCATCGGTGCTGCGGCCTGGCTCGACGGCGAGCGAGTGTCGTCGCCCAGCATGCCGGGTTCCGCCAGGGCGACCGGCCGCACGGCGCCGAGCCCGAGACTCGTGGCGTAGGCGGTCGCGCGGTCCACCGCGTCGCGGACTGCGTTGTGCTGGGCCTCGGCCGTGATGCGGTGCTTCGTCACCTCGGTGAGCGCCCAGGTGACACCCGTCACCGTGACGCCGTCCTGGGTCGCGATCTCCTCGGCCCAGCGGGCCAGCGCCTGCAGGTCGGCGAACTTCACCTCGAGCGCGACCGTCGCGTGGTGCACGAGCGGCAACTGCTTCCCGTCCTTGTTCCACGGCCGCTCACTCCACACCCGCAAGCGATCGGCCGACCACCAGGTCACGGCCGACTGCGCGCGGAGCTGCTCCGCCGCCTGACTGAGCGCACGGTGCAGCGCGGTGGTGTGGGAGACGACGGGCTCACGTTCCGGCCCCTGGAACCCCGCCGAGATGAGGACGGTCCCACGCTCAGCCGGGTGGTGGTAGTCGAAGCGGCCCTCGACGGTGATGATCGTTTCGCTCATACCCGGCACTCTATCCCGCGACGGCGGCTACGCTCTGGACCATGACGGACGGCGGAACCTGGGCGGATCGACGACGTGCGCGACGACGGAGCCACGGGGACCACACCGGCCGGGGCTTCGAGCACGGCGACCGGCGGGGGCTGCCGCCCGGCGACGTCGAGACGGTCGCGAAGTACCTCAAGGAGCGCGTCTACGCGACCTTCACCGGCCTCGCGATCGTCCTCGTGCTGGCCGCGAACGTGGAGCACCACGACGCGCCGGATGCGCTCTTCTCGCTCGTCATCGGCGTGGTCGGCATCACCCTCGCCGGCCTCGTCGCCGAGATGATCGCGCACCTCGCCGCCCACGGGGCGTTCCCCGACGAGCGGGGGTGGCACTCCATGCTCCGGATCGCGTGGGGCTCGCTGCTCACCGTCGCGACCCCCACCATCCTGCTCGTGCTCGCCGTGTTCGACGTCATGGAGCTCGAGACCTCCCTCCGTGTGTCCGCGATCGTCTACCTCGTCACCCTCGGGCTCAGCGGGTGGGTCGCCGTCCGGCGCGCGCGGCTGTCCGTCTGGCAACAGCTCATCGCGCTCGCGGCCCTCGTGCTCCTGGGTGTCCTCGTCATCGGCGTGCAGGTCCTGGCCCACGGCTGAATCGCGGACGCGAGCTCGGCCCCCGTCGGAAATGCCGGAGCGGTCGACGACGTTGCAGAGCACGTGAGCACTCCGGAGACCGTCGACGTCGTCGTGATCGGCGCGGGTCAAGCCGGACTGTCGGCCGCGTACCACCTGCATCGCCGCGGATTCGTCCCGCTCGGTACCACCGAGGGCGCGACCGCAACACGCACCTTCGTCGTCCTCGACGCGAACGACGCCCCGGGCGGCGCCTGGCAGCACCGATGGCGGTCGCTCACCATGTCGACCGTCAACGGGATCTACGACCTGCCCGGCATGCCGAAGCCCGAGCTCGATCCTGCTTCGCCGAGTGTCGACGTCATCCCACCGTACTTCGCGGCGTTCGAGGAGCGTTTCGCCCTCGCGGTCCGCCGCCCGGTGCAGGTCCGCGCCGTCCGCCGCGAGGACGACGACCCGCACGGTCGACTCCTCGTCGAGACCGCGGCGAGCGCCGACTCCTCGGGCGCCGGCTCCCCCGCCGCCGTGTTCCGGGCACGGACGGTCGTGAACGCGACGGGCACCTGGACGAAACCGTTCTGGCCCGCCTACCCGGGACGGGAGCGCTTCGCCGGACGCCAGCTGCACGTGGCCGACTATGTCTCCGCTGACGAGTTCCGCGGCCAACGCGTCGTCGTCGTCGGTGCCGGCATCTCGGCCATCCAGCTGCTCGAGGAGATCTCGCGGGTGGCGGAGACGGTGTGGATGACGCGACGCGAACCGGAGTGGGTGGAGGACGACTTCGACACCGCCGCCCGGGTGGAGGCGATCAAGGGCGTCGAGGAACGCGTGCGTCAGGGCCTCCCGCCGGGCAGCGTGATCTCCGTGACGGGGATGCACTGGACGCCGTGGGCGCGGGCGGCCGAGGCGCGCGGTGTCCTGGTGCGTCAGCCGATGTTCCGCCGCATCGAGGAGCACGGGGTCGTCCTCGCCGACGGTTCGTTCCTCCCGGTCGACGCCATCCTCTGGGCCACCGGGTTCCGGGCCGCACTCGACCACCTCGCACCGCTGGGCATCCGGCTGCCCGGTGGCGGCATCCGCATCGACGGCACCAGGGCGGCCGACGAGCCGCGGGTGCACCTGATCGGATACGGCCCCTCAGCGTCGACGGTCGGCGCGAACCGGGCCGGGAGGGCGGCGGTCCTGGCGATCCTCGCCGACCTCGACGCCGCCGTCCCGGTTCCTCAGCACTGACCCCGTCACTGCACCGGCACGGGGATCGGCACGGCGGGAGCTCGCTCGGAGCGCACGAAGCCGATCCCGAGGAGGATGCACACCCCGCCGAGGAGCTGCGCAAGTGACAGCTGCTCCCCCAGGAGGATCCAGGCGAACCCGGTCGCCGCGACCACCTCGAGGAGGCCCGCGAAGGAGGCGAGTCGGGAGCCGAGCATCTGACTCGCGGTGATGCTCGCCGCATAGGCGACCGCCGTCGACACCACCCCGACGAACAGGAGCGGCACCCACCAGGCGACGTCGGTGCCGAGCACCGTGACGTCGGCGTCGGAGGTCGTGAACGGCACGCCGACGAGCCCCGCGAGCCAGAGACTGAGCGCCCCGATGAGCAGACCGATGGCGGCGAACGCCACCGGGGGCAGCCCCTTCGCCGGCCGAGCCGAGATGACGTAGTACGCGGCGCAGCCCACCATCGCGAGGATGGCGAACAGCAGGCCGACCGGGTCGAGCGTCGAGCCACCGCTCGGAGCGACGACGAGTACGAGCCCGACGAGCGACACGACGGAGCCGACGAGGACGACCGTCGCGGGACGACGTCGGGTCATCACCCAGGCGACGGCGACGAGCAGCAGCGGTGCCATGTACTCGACGAGGATCGCGGTCCCGACGGCGATGGTCTGCAGCGCCGCGAAGTAGACGAGCTGCGTCGCCGCCACCCCGATGAGGCCCATGCCGAGGAGTCGCCAGCGTCCACGCCAGACCGCGTCCCAGCGACCACGGAGCGCGATGAGGGCGAACGGGGCGAGTACCAGGCCGCCGATCAGAGCGCGGACGGTGACCGCGGCAGCGGGGCTCCACCCCGACGCGAGCACCGGTTTGATGAACGCGCCGGAGGTGCCGAACGCGACCGCGGCGAGCACCGCGACGAGCAGACCGACCGTGGTCGAGGACGTGTGCTTCATGGGGGTCTCCAGCTGCCGCGAGTGGGGCCGGCGGAAGAGGTGGACGCCCGGCTGAGATGAAGCTACTCTCGGAGAGAGTAAGGAGTCAACTTGCATTTTGCCCCTGACACCGAGGATGCGCTGCTCTTCGCCGCGCAGCTCGTCAACACCCGCGCATCGGCGTCCCGGAGCGGACTCGACGAGCTTGCGACACCGCCACAGCTCGTCGAGCTCCTGCGGGTCAGTCGGTACTCGGGTCGGGTCGACGGCGACGAGCCGGAGCGGGCCGCGGTGGCCAGGCTCCGCGAGCGGATCCACGCGCTCTGGGCCTCCGACGCGGACGCCCCGGGCACCCGCGACCGCGCCGTCGCCGAGATCAACACGATGCTCCGAGAGTCCGCCGCACTCCCCCAGCTGCGCCGCCATGACGGCTTCGACTGGCACCTCCACGCGACCGAGTTCGACGCCCCGCTCGTCGATCGCGTCCAGACCGAGATCGCCATGGCACTCGTCGACGTCGTCCGGTCCGACGCCTGGGACCGCCTGCGGCTCTGCGCCGCCGACGACTGCGACGGCCTGCTCGTCGACCTGTCCCGCAACGGTTCGAAACGGTACTGCTCCGTCCGCTGCAGCAACCGCGTCAACACGATCGCGTTCCGCGCGAGAGCGCAGTAGCGGGCGTCACCAGACCCGGATGACGACCATTACTGCGATCTCGTCACATCCCAGAGGTGGTGCACCGGGTCGTGGATGAAGTAGCGGCCGAGGGTCTCGGTCGTGAAGCGCGCGCCGTCGCTCCGTCGACCCGTCCGCGTGAGCGCCTCGTCCGGCACCCGCTCGAACGCTGCAGCGAGCACCGTCGCGGCCTCCACCAGCTCCACCGAGACCCGGTTCGGGTCCTGCTCGCCGTAGCGCTCCTCGAGAGCCGTCGCATC
Source organism: Plantibacter sp. M259 (assembly GCF_006065115.1). Taxonomy (NCBI): domain Bacteria; kingdom Bacillati; phylum Actinomycetota; class Actinomycetes; order Micrococcales; family Microbacteriaceae; genus Plantibacter; species Plantibacter sp. M259. The sequence goes on from NZ_CP040750.1 coordinate 1,665,864, forward strand.
CTGGTCCCAGTTCTCGAACGCGGGATCATCCTCGTCGAGGACGAGTCGCAACCGGACGTCGAAGATGCGGAACACGTCGCGCACGTGGGCCGCGTACTCGAGTGGCGACCAGGTCTGCGGGTCGGGCCGATCCCGGACGTCGGTGCGCTCCAACACCGCCGGCCATGCGGCGGCGTTCGTCCGAATCAAGTCGGGGAGGTCCCTGAACCCGAACCGCGAGGTGTCCATCCCGCACCCGGGACAGGCGCGCTCGAGGACCCAGGTCCAGTTCTTCGTGTCCGGGACGATGGTGTCGTCGTCGGGGGTGTTCGTCGTCATGGGTTCACTCTAGGAAGCGGCATGGCCCAGCGCCCTCGCGAAAGCGTCATCGTGCCGCGATCCGCAGCCACCGTCCGCTGGCGGCGCCGTGCCGATGCCTCCGTTACCCGGCGGGGGCGACCGGCGGGGCGCAGACCATCGCCGAGGCGGCGAGCTGCTCCGCCATCTGCTGCTCGGACCACGGGAGGGCGATCTCGGGGGCCTTCTGCCCACTCGCCGGTGCCGCCTTCGCACCGATCGAGGCGAGCTGCATCGCGAGCGTCTGCGCGAAGCCCGCACCGAGCGTCGAGTTGTTGAGCATGACGACGACCGTCAGGCCGGAGGTCGGGTCGGAGAAGGCCGCCGAGAGCGACCCGGGGATCGACCCGGCCTGCCCCCGGAGGGGACCGATCTGCATCCCGCCCACGCCGAAGCTCTTCCAGGTCGGCTCAGCCTCACCCAGCGAGACGGGGTCCTTCCACTGCTTCTTGTACGTGCTGTCGTTCAGCAGCGAGCCGGACGCGAAGGACTGGGTGAACTTCCGCAGATCGTCGACCGAGGAGACGACGCCACCGGCGGTCCACACCATCGAGGTCGACAGCTCGGTCTCGTCCGTCGGTGCGTCGCACTGGTAGGTGCCGTCCGCGATCCGCGGCGTCAGGTACCCCTTGGGGTGCGACCCCGGCAGCTCGACGGTGGAGGCGTCAGGGAAGCTGGACTTCGACATGCCGAGCGGCGAGAACACGTAGTGGTCGTACAGGGACTGCCACGACTGACCGGTCAGCTCCTCGAGCGCCATGCCGAGCAGGATGTACCCGGTGTCGCTCGAGCCGAAGATCGCCCCCGGAGCCGTCCGCGTACCGCTCGCGAGGCCGTTCGCGAGGATCTCGGCCATCGACCATTTGCGGGTCGGGTTGGTGACGAACTGGGCGTTCAGCGCGGGCGTGTAGGTGCCGAGTCCCGACGTGCCATTGCACAGCTGCTGGTAGGTGATGCCCTCGATGCCCTGGACCTGCGGGAGGGTCTTGTGGACCTGGTCGGTCAGCTTGATCTTGCCCTCGTCGACGAGCTCGAGGAGCACGGTGCAGGTCATCGGGCGCGTGGTGTCGGCGATGCGGTAGACCATGGACGGATCCATCTTGGTCTTGCCACCCGGCTCGGTCGTGCCGACGCCGGCCGTGAAGCTCCCGGCCCACGGCGCCCAGACACCGACGATGGCGCCGGAGGACCCGGACTGGGTGACGGCGGCCTCGACCGCCGCCGTGATGGCGTCGGTCGTGTCGCCCGCGAGCGTGCCGCTGACCTGGTCGGGGAAGTCGGTGTCGGACACCGAGGGGCCCGAGCAGCCGACGAGTACCGTCGCGAGGGTCGCCGCGGTAAGGAGTGCGGCGAGACGCCGGCGCCTCGGAGCTGTTGCAGTCAAGTCATCCCCCTGATGAGCGGTCTGCGGAGCTGCAGACTGTTCCCGATTGTAACCGGGCTCGGCTGAGAGCTGCGGTCGCACGCCGCGTGCCGGTCACTCGGGCGGCGGGTCTGGTGCGGGGCCCGTCGATGGTGTTCCCTGGGGAGGTGACCTCGAACACCTTCCCGCAGACCACCGTCGACGCCGTCCTGGCACACATGAACGGCCACCACCCCGACGACAACCTGCTCATCGTGCGCGCCTTCCTGGAACCGGCGGCCGAGGCCGCCACCATGATCGCGCTGGACGGGACGGGTGGTGAATGGACCTGGACGGTCGACGGCACCGCCGCGGGTGGCCGGGTGCCCTGGCCCGCCGGCACGATCACCGAGCGCGGCGAGATCCGACGCGAGGTCGTCGCCCTCTACGACGCCGCGTGCGCCCGTCTGGGCCTGGAGCCACGCCCGCACGACTGAGCGACGGCCGCCCCTCGGCCGTCGACCGCGGATGACGGCCGAGGGCGACCAAACCGTCGACGCCCGCACCTCCGAACTCCTCAACGCCCCGAGACGACTCGCGGCACGAAGGTTCAGGAGGCCCTCATGCGTCATTCACCCAACCGTCTGCTCGCGACCGTCTTCGGCGCGGTCTACGTGGTCGTCGGACTCCTCGGCGGGATCGTCGCGGGCGGCCTGCCGTTCCTCACCACCGAGGGCGGCCTCCTGCTCGGGATCTTCGAGGTCAACCCGCTGCACAACATCGCGCACGTCCTCATCGGCGCGGCCCTGCTCATCGCCGGGCTCTCGAACGTCGTCGCCGCCAAGACCGTCAACACGGTGATCGGTGGGTTCTACCTCCTGCTCGGTGTCGTCGGGTTCTTCATCGTGGGCTCGGCACTCAACATCCTCGCGCTCAACACGGCCGACCACTTCCTCCACCTCGCGAGCGCCGTGGTGCTCCTCGGTGCCGGACTCGCCGCGGACAAGCGCACGCACCGGGTGGCCACGGCCTGACATGTCGGTCTCCGTCGAACGTGAGGACGCCCGGATGGGCGGCGACAGAGCGGTCCGCTCCGGGACGACGTCGATCTCGAACAGCCTGCTCGCGATGTGCGCACTCGGTGCCGGTCTCGTCCTGATCGCGACCGGCGCCGGGTCCTCCCCGGTCGGCGCGATCCCGCTCGTCACCCTGGGCGTCGCCGCACTGCTCTGGTCCGTCGTGGTCCTCGTCCGCGACCGGGTGCCGGGCCTCCGCGCGTCCTTCGCCTGTGCGGTGGGCACGGTGGTCGTCTGGGTGGCGCTGTACGGACTCGCCTCCCTCGGTGTCACGACCGTGCCGCCGTTCCTGCCGACCCTCTCGTCCACGGTGCTGCTTCTCATCGTCGCCGGGGTGCTCGCACGGCGCCTCCGGCGGGTCGCCCTCGCGTCGACGGTGCCGGACGAACTCCAGCTCGACGCCCTGCTGACGCGGGCGAGCCGTCGACCCCGTCGCGAGCCGAGCACCGGACGGTACGTACTCACCCTGCTCGCCGGGGCGGCAGTCGTGGCGGCGATCACGACACCGGCACTGGCCCAGACCAACGCCGGTGCGTTCGCGGTCCCGCACGGTTCCCTGCACAGCAGCCACTGATTCCCTCCACAGCGACAGATCCACCCTCCCGTTCACGAGCTCGGCCCGTTACACTTAGGCAACCCTTACCGAACCAGCCGACGCGGAGTCCGACATGAGCACTGTGATCCCCTTCTCCCAGGCCCTGCGCGAGCGCACGTCCTCCGGCCACTCCTCCAGCGAGGGGGCGGACTTCATGAGCGACCTCATGACCGGGAAGGGTTCGAAGGAGGACTACATCGCCCTCGTCGCGCAGCACTTCTTCATCTACGAGGCTCTGGAGGCCGCCGCCGACCGCATGCGCGCCGATGCCGTCGCCGCTCCGTTCATCAGCGACAAGCTGACGCGGCTCCCCGCCATCGTGCAGGACCTCGAGTTCCTCATCGGTCCCGACTGGCGCGGACAGATCACGCCGCTGCCCACCACCGCCCGGTACGTGGCACGGATCAACGAGGTCGGCGCCGTCTGGCCCGGCGGCTTCGTGGCGCACCACTACACCCGGTACCTCGGCGACCTCTCGGGCGGGCAGATCATCCGCACGCTCATGCAGCGTCAGTTCGGCTTCGACACCAACGGCGTCGGCTTCTACCTCTTCGGCGACATCGCGAAGCCGCGCGAGTTCAAGGACACCTACCGCGAGCAGCTCGACGCCGTCCCGTGGGACGACGAGGAGCAGGCCCGCGTGATCGACGAGGTCATGGTGGCGTACCGCTTCAACACCGACCTCTTCCGCGACCTCGCGACCGCGAAGGCCGCAGCGACCGCCGTCGCCTGATCTCCCGTCCAATCGCCCATTCTCGGGCGAATGGGTGTTCGTCCGCCCAAGAGTGGGCGAACGAACAACGGGCGACGAAGCACACCTCCCGCGTGTCGCTCGCGCGGCGTAGCATCTCGGGCATGGACGTCATCCTCGTACCCGGCTTCTGGCTCGACGCATCCTCGTGGAGTGCGGTCACACCCCCGCTCGAGGCAGCCGGCCACCGGGTCCGACCGCTCACCCTCCCCGGCCTCGAGAGCGTCACTGCCGACCGCGCCGGCATCGGCCTGCGCGACCACGTCGACGCCGTGGTCGCCGAGATCGACGCCGGCGCCGAGCCCGTCGTGCTCGTCGGGCATTCCGGCGGCGGCGCCATCATCTCCGCCGCGATCGACGCCCGCCCTGACCGCGTCGTCCGCGCCGTGTACGTCGACTCGGGCCCACTCGCCGACGGCGCGTGCATCAACGAGGAACTCCCCTCGTCGGGCTCCGACATCCCACTGCCCGACTGGACGGTGTTCGACGCGGAGGACCTCGTCGACCTGGACGACGGGCTCCGCGAGCAATTCCGGGCCAGGGCCGTCCCGCAACCGAAGGGCGTCGCCGTCGACCGACAGCAGCTCTCCGACGACGACCGCCGCCTGTCCGTCCCGGCGACGGTGGTCGCGTGCGAGTTCTCCTCGGAGATGCTGCGCGGCCTGATGGAACAGGGCCACCCGTACGTCGCGGAACTGGGACGGCTGCGCGACGTCGAGTTCGTCGACCTGCCGACGGGCCACTGGCCGCAGTTCACGAAGCCGGCCGAGCTCGGTGCGATCCTGCTCCGGGCCGTCGACCGCACCTGAGGTCTGCCCCCCCCCCCCCCCCCCGACCAGGCTGGTCAGCGCGAGGCGTCGACGGGCGCTCAGGTCATGAGGTACGCGAGCGGGAAGATCCCGAGTATCGCGATGAAGACCACTGCCAGCACGGCGTACACCGCGATCTGCGCGCCGCGCCCCTTGATGACCGCCTGCCCCCTCGGCGCGAGCGAACCCGAGACCCACTGCTGCGCCGGCGCGATGTAGTCGAGCGTCGGCGCCTCACCGGGGTGCAGCAGGTAGTCGGCACGGCCGAACTCCCACAGCCACGCCATCGAGCACGAGACCTGCACGGGCCGGTCGGCCGGAACCGTGAACTGCGATGGACCCCAGGTCGGGCGGTGCTCGAAGCCGTCGATGCGCACGACGAGTGGGATGAACCCCCAGTATCCGGCGAACGGCGGCTTGCTGGCGTTCAGCTCGAGCGTGCGCCAGGCGGTGATCGGACCGGGCTGCGGCCAGCCCTGCTGCATGGGATGCGTCATAACCGACAATCGTAGGGTCAACGCGTCTCTCAGACGAGGACTCGACGCCTTCCTGTTGCTACAGCTGGTCGCGCCATGCGCGCGCTGACTCTTGAATGCCCTCAAGAAGTCGGAGCGCAGCGCCGACAACCCGACTCATCGGCTGGAGATGACGTGAGAAATTCGCCATCGCCTCCAGTTGTGCCTGCATGTTCTCAGCACCTGGCAAATCAAGTGATCTGACGATCCCGTCGAGGGAGTCGAACAGTGATTTTCGCGCGGAGTCGTCCATAAGTCCTCGCGACGCGAAGAGGATTCGTGTGATGTCAGCGTCGAGCGCCTGCCAGTCCTGCCCAACCGACGCGGTCGCGGATTCTAGAGAGTCCACCGGTAGTTTCAAGTCCTCGCCGAGGGCTTGCATGACGCGCGCGGCACCGTAGGTCGGGCTGAGGTTTAGCGGCTGTCGGCCCTGGAACACAGAACCGATTTCGCCGAATGCGTCCTTGAACTCCTCAATTGAGGCACCGAACGAAGACTGGTGCTCCGAGAATTGCGTCATTACCTCGAGAACATCACGTTCATCGTCGGGCTGCGCCTCATGCACGGACAAGGACGCGTCGGTCGTCATCGCGCGCGCGGTGATCGTCTGATGCAACCGCTCTGCAAGATTCTCGACCAGTGCCTCGTATTCAGGATTATCACGCTGGAGGCGCCGCAATGCTGTTCCGTCCACGTAGTTACTCTTCATGAGCTGTCTCCGGACCGGATCGTCGGCGGCTACGACGTCACTGCTAGAGATGTCGATCCATATGAGTGGGAGGAGAAGCTGCGGATCTTGCGCTTTTTGCACCGCGGCCCCGAACATTGCTACCTCGCTGCGACAGGCATCGCTCACCAGATAGCGCGGGGTGACAATACTCAGCATGAATGTCGTCGATTCAGCCTCGCTGCGGAGACGTGACTCCCAGTTCTCACCCCACGCGATACTGTCGCTGTCTATGAACAGGTCGATTTCGCGGCCGAACAGATAGGCGTAGGTCTCGACAAGGTCGCGAGCGAGCGATGTGATCCGGCCACCCGCCCGATCGTCATCTGCGCGTACGTAGCTCAGAAAAATGCTTGCCTCAGATGTTTGGGGGTGTCCCACGGTGATCTCCTGTTCGCGAGGAGACATCGCGTCTCGCTCAAGAATGAATGCCTTGCTGTCGCTCAGTGCGTCCATTGGGAGCGCCCAGATATCTTCGTCGAGCTGCATCGCCTCAGTCCCCGTGTAGAAGACGTAGCCGCGATGCAGGCCGAGCGTGTCCCGGAGACGTTGGAGTCCGTTGAGGTCACGGGGGTGGATCGTGCGCGCCGCCTTAACTTCGATGCCGACGTGCCGCCCTGTTTCGTCTACCAGCACGAGGTCAACCTCAGGACTCGAAGCGCTTTTCACATCACGCCAGTAGAAGGCGTCAGGCCGCGTCGTAGACCACTGGATGGACGCGATGATCTCGTTCACCACATAGCTCTCGAGCACCGCACCGTAGTGCTCGCGCTCCACTCCCAGGTCTACGCCAGACCTCTCGAGGGATGCGACCGACAACGACGTGTCGACCGGGTGGACCTTCGCCCGGCCGTGGCTCTGCCGCGCGGCCCCGGTCGCGAGGTTCGGCAGCCAGTGGACGAGAAACAACCGGCCGAAGATGGCGAGATAGCGGTCTACGGTGCGCCTGTCGAGACCGAGTGCTTGACCGAGTCGACTTGCGTTGAAGATGCCTCCGGGGCATCGCAGCAGGGCATCGAGCGCAGATGCAGCAATCGCCGCATCAAGTCGTTGTCCGGGCAGAACTGCATCACCGAGCACGGACGAGGTGTCTGCCCGGATTCGGTCCCGGAGCGTCCCACGATTCAACACACCGCGAGGGATTCGATATGCCGGAAAGCCGCCGACACGAAGCCTGTCGAGTCGCTCGATGTCGTCCGTGGGCGACCAGCTTCTCGCCATGGGGGTTTGGTCGAACAGCGCGTCCACGACAGACCCGCGCTGTCCTGAGAACTCCCAGTCGGTAATGGGGTGCATTGTGAAGCGCCTTGAGCGACGAGTTAGCGGATCCGCTCCACCGAGTTCGCTTCTCCCAATGGAGGCAGAACCGGAGAGAACGAAGTGCGTCCCACCGGTAAGACCATCGACGAACTCCTTCATCGCAAGCGTCAGCCCGGGAAGAAGCTGTGCTTCATCGATCATTGCAGGCAACCGCAGCGATCCCAGCCATGCCGCGACGTCACTTCGAGCAAACGTCAGCGTCGATGTGTCCGCAAGTGTGTAGTAGTGGAACCCTCTGTCAGCGAGTTGGCGCTTCAGCGCGGTCGTCTTGCCTACCGCGCGGGCGCCCTCGAGGACGATGACCGGAACACCGGTGGAGCGTATTAGCTCATCTCCGATGAGTCGATGGAGAAACGAAGCCATGCGACAAAGTGTACATGCGACGCACATAATTTAGTACATCCCACGCAACTGATCTTGTGGAATGTCATTGCCCCGACATGAACCGCCTCACGTCGGTGTCGACGATGATGTCGCTCGGGCGCAGCGGCCGGGAGAGGTAGAGGCCGTCGAGCGTCGAGATCCGGCTGAGCGCCACGTAGCTCTGCCCCGGGCTGAACGCGCGGCTACCCAGGTCGACGATCGCCCGGTCATAGGTCTTACCCTGCGACTTGTGGATGGTGACCGCCCACGCGAGCCGCAGCGGGAACTGCGTGAACTCGGCCACGATGTCGCGCTTCAGCTGCTTCGTCACCGAGGAGTAGGAGTACTTGTACTTCTCCCACGTCGCCGGCTCGACCTCGAACTGCTCGCCGTCGACCTCGACCCAGACGGTGGAGTCGATCTTCACCACGGTCCCGAGCGTGCCGTTCACCCAGCGACGCTCGCTGTCGTTGCGGAGGAACATGACCTGCGCACCGACCTTGAGGTCGAGCGCCTCGTCGGCGGGGAACGCCCGCCCACCGAAGTCGCCCGAGACCTCCGCGTTGGCCGTGAGCGGCTTGCCGTCGAGCTTGGCGAGCGCCGCCTTGTTGATGCGGTCGACGGTGTCGTTGCGGCTCGCGAGGGTGATGACGCCGTCCTCGGGAGGGGTCCTGGCGCCCATGCCGTTCAGTCGGCCGGCCATCTCGGCGGTGACCTGACCGTGTCGGACGCCGTTAAGGAGGTACTTGAACTCGGCCTCGTGCTGACGGTGGATCTCGGTGAGCTCGACGAGCTGCAGCGGCGTCTCGGACCACACCTTGGCGTCGAAGAACCAGAACGAGCGGTAGGTGTCGGCGATGTACGCCCGTTCCTCGAGGCTGCCCGGCACGGGAGCGAGCTGGTACGGGTCGCCGAAGAGGACGATCTGCACGCCGCCGAACGGCTCGCGCGGCCGCTGCCGCGCCTGCCGGAGGCTCCGGTCCATGGCGTCCATGAGGTCGGCGCTCACCATGGAGACCTCATCGACGACGAGGGTGTCGATGGAGTTGAGCAGCTTACGGGTCTGATCGTTCTGGTCGATCGTGTGGTCGGCGATGAGCCCGATCGGCAGGCGGAACAGCGAGTGGATCGTCTGGCCGCCGACGTTCAGCGCGGCGACACCGGTCGGGGCGCAGATGGCCAGCTGCTTGGAGGTGTTCCAGGCGAGGTGGTTGAGGAGCGTCGACTTCCCGGTGCCCGCCCGACCCGTGACGAACAGGTGCTCGCGGGTGCTCTCGATGCGGTCGAAGACGGCTTGCTGCTCGGCGGAGAGGGCTACGCTCATGATGCTTCGGTTCCCTCCCGTTTTCGCCCTCCAATCCTATGCGAGGTGCCCGCCTAGGATGTCAGGATGAGCCATGTCGCGACACGTGGGGAGCTGCGACGCCCGGGAACGGTGCGCGGTGCGCTCGTCCGCGCCGTCGTGCTGTGGCTCTGCATCGCGGCACTACTCGTCGCGGCCATCGTCTCCGCCTGGTCGGCCGTCGCCCGCGACGTCTACGGCGCCGGTTCCTTCGCGCGCGGGTACCTCGACGCCCTTGCAGACGACGACGCCGCGACCGCGCTCGCGTTGCCCGGAGTCGCCCTGAGCTCCGCCGAACTCGCCGATGCCGGCTTGCCCGCCGACAGCTCGGACGCCCTGCTCCGGAGCGAGGCGCTCGGCACGATCGAGGACGTGCGCCTCGTCTCCGACGTGACGACCGCCTCGGGCGCCCACGAGGTGACCTTCTCGTACCGACTCGCGGGTCAGCCGCACAGCACGGCGTTCTCGATCACGAGCGGCGAGCGCACCTTCGGGCTGTTCCCGTCGTGGCGCTTCGAGACGAGCCCGTTGAGCGTCGTCCAGCTGACCGTCGCACACACGACCGGGTTCCGGGCGAACGGCTTCGAGCTCGACACCCGCCGCGTCGCGGAGGGGACCGAGGGGGCCTTCACCTCCACCATCCCGCTCCTCACCTTCACGCCGGGCAGCGTCGACTTCGACGTCGACACCACCTACCTGGCGGCATCGGTGGAGACGGCGACGACGACCGAGGTCGCGAGCGTCGTCGACGCCGTGGTGACCGCGAGCGCCACCCAGGACTTCGTCTCCGAGGTCCAGACGCAGATCGACGGCTACCTCGACAACTGCGCCACGCAACAGGTCCTCCAGCCCACCGGATGCCCGTTCGGCATGGTGATCCGCGATCGCGTGGACGACCTACCGGTGTGGTCCATCGCCGCCTACCCCGTGGTGGCGGTCCAGCCCGGGGACACCGGTTGGCAGATGCCGGCGACGGCCGGAGCCGCGCACCTCGTCGTCGACGTGAAGTCGCTGTTCGACGGCACGGTCTCGACCCTCGACGAGGACGTCCCGTTCACGCTCTCGGCGTTCGTGACGATCCGCGACGACGGCTCCCTCTACATCGACCTCCGCTGAAGCCCGCGAACTGTCACTCCGACACAGTCCGACACCCCTCACACTGTTCCGGAGTGACAGTTCGCGGGCTAGGAACGGGTGTCGTTGGCCGCCATGCGCGCGAGACGCTCGTTGTACTCGTTGAGCTCCGCGTCGTTCGTGCGGTCCGCGTTGCGATCGAGTCGCTTCTGGTCCTTCGCGTCGCTCTTGCTCCACGAGATCGCGACGGCGACGGCCAGCGCGAGCGTCGGGATCTCGCCGACGCTCCAGGCGATCCCGCCGCCCGTCTGCTGGTCGAGCAACGGCGCCTGCCCCACGTGCGTCCCATCGCCCCGAACCAGTCGGCGAGGAACAGCCCGGTCGAGGAGATGATCGCCAGCCCGAAGAACGCGTGGAACGCCATCGTCGCGAAGAGCAGCAGGAGCCGCATCGGGTACGGGAGGCGGTACGGGACCGGATCGATGCCGATGAGTGACTGCACGAAGAGGTACCCGGTGATGAGGAAGTGCACCACCATCCACTCGTGGCCGATGTGGTCCTCCATCGACCAGCGGAACAGCGGGGTGTAGTAGAACACCCAGAGTGATCCGGCGAAGAGCACCGCGGTGACGAGCGGGTTCGAGATGATCCCCGCGAACTTCGAGTGCACGGCCAGGAGCACCCACTCCCGACCCCCTCGGGAGTCGTCGGAGCGCTTCCGCACCGCGCGCGCGAGCAGCGTGACGGGCGCTCCGGGGACGAGGAGCACGGGGACGAGCATGGTGAGCCCCATATGCCCGAGCATGTGCACGCTGAAGAGGTACGGCTGGTAGACGTTGATGCCGCCGCAGGTGAGGTAGAAGAGCACGAGCAGCCCGAGCACCCAGCTGACGGTGCGCAGGATCGGCCAGGAGTCGCCGCGGCGGTGCAGGCGGACGACGCCCGCGATGTAGAAGAAGATGCCGAACGCACAGGCCAGCAGCCACAGGAGGTCGATGTTCCACTCGGTGAAGTACCGCGCGAAGGTCAGTTCCGGCGGCAGTTCCTCCCCGGTGAGCAGCACCGCGGGCGTCGGCGCGGCCGGCACGGTCTGGTCGACCGGCGGGGCGGTCTTCGCGAGGGCTGCGGCGGCGCCGGAGGCGATGCCCATGAACCCGAGCTCGAGGGCGACCAGCCACCAGAAGGTACCGGTGCGGCCCGCGGGGGTGTCCGCACGTGCAGCGGCGGACCGCTCGATACGGCCGATGAGCACCCGACGCTGCAGCGCACCGAACAGGCCGAGCGCCAGCAGGGCGAAGACCTTGACGAGGACGAGGATGCCGTACGGGGTGCCTAGGCGGTCGAGCGAGCCGATGCGCAGCTCGGCGCTCACGTATCCGGAGACCGCCACGACGACGAAGGACACGAGTGCGACGGTCGAGTACCGCATGAGCACGGGGGCGAGCCGGCCGTCCTCGAGGGTCTTGCGGATGAAGACGAGCGTGAGCAGACCGCCGAGCCAGATGGCGGCGAACACGAGGTGCAGGCCGAGCGCCGTGACGGCGGCGTTGTGCCCGCTCGCCTCGGCGGAGTGACCCTGCTGGGCCATCGGGAGCAGCGACACGAGGGACAGCCCGAAGACGAACACGAGCACCGTGTGGTTGCGGACGGCGAAGCAGAGCACCGTGACGGCCGCGGCGATGAGGGTCGTCTGCAGCCAGGCCTGACCCGACTCGATCCCGGTGAAGAAGAGGCTGAGCTTCGCGCCGAACGCGTCGTCGAAGGTGAGCGGCACCTGCGTGACGTTCAGGAAGGTGAAGAAGCCCGTCACGCCGGATGCGACGGTGAAGACCGCAGCCCCGGCTGCGGCGACGTCGAGTGCTGCGCCGTACTCGCGTCGGTCCGGGCTGAGCGCCCAGCAGGCCATGAGCAACGCGCCGATGGTGACAGCGGCGCTCAGGTTGACGAGCAGTTGTGCGATCGGGAGCCCCCACCGCACGACGGCACCGGGATCGCCCAGGAGCTGCGCGTCCGCTCCACCGCCGAAGGCCAGACCCGCGAGGAGGGTCGCCACAGCCACGAGGAGCAGGAGGGCAGGACCCGCGAGGCGGACGACACGATTCACGCTGCAAGCCTACGCGGCGCTGCTGGGAACCCCGACCGCAGCGGGATCAGCCGACGCTCGGTCCCTGAGCCTGTCGACGGGCGCCGCTCACGCCCGCACGAGCAGGGTCGAGGAGCCGTCTTCCAGCCGCCGAACCTCGATGCGTTCGCCGATGCGCTGCTTCATCTCCTCGACGTGGCTGACGACGCCGACGACGCGGCCGCCGGCCGAGAGCCGACCGAGCTCGGCCATCACGGTGTCGAGCGTCTCGGGGTCGAGGCTGCCGAACCCTTCGTCGACGAAGAGCGTGCCGAGCTCGACACCGCCGGCCTCGCCCGTCACGACGTCCGCCAGCCCGAGGGCGAGGCAGAGCGAGGCGTAGAACGTCTCGCCACCGGACAACGACTTCGGATCGCGACGCCGGTCGGTCCGGTGATCGTGGACCGTGAGCGACAACCCGACGCGCTGGCTGCGGGAGGGTCCTTCCTTGACATCGCTGCGGACGAGTTCGTAGCGCCCGCCGGACATCGACTCCAGGCGCGCGTTCGCCGCCGCCACGACATCCTCGAAGCGGCGCAGGAGGACGTAGGTGCCGAGGGTGACCTTCGTGCTGTTCTCGCTGCCCGTGGCAGACACCACGTCGGCGAGGCGGACGACGGCCGCGGCCGCGCGGACCGCGTCGGCGTTCTCGTCGGCCGCCTCGGCGAGTGCCGTGCAGGCGGCCGCCGCGTTGGTCGCTCGTCGTGCGGAGACGGCGGCCGCCGCGGTCGCGGTGCCTGCCGCCGCTTCGGCGTCGGCCAGTCGTCGGGCCGTCGCTTCCACGTCGGGGGCGGCAGTACCGGCGACGCCGGCGATAGCCGGGCTCGCGAGTGCTTCCGCGTTCGCGGTCGTGTGACGCAAGTGATCGGCCACCCGTGCCTCGGCGCTCGCCCGCTCGACCCCGTTCATGGCTGCGGCCTCCGCTGCCGCGCGGTCGGCGAACCCGGCCCGCTCGAGTGCCGCCTCCAGCTCGACCGCGCGCTCAGCGTCACGCTGTCTCCGGTCGGCGACGGTCGCCCGTGCCGCCGCGAGCAGCGACAGCGAGGAGAGCTCGGCCTCGAGCATCGCGTCGAGCTCGGCCAGTGAAGCCGCTCGACCGTCGAGGACGCCGGCCACCTCGGCGCGGGCCTGCTCGTGGACGCGCTGCGCGGCGGCGAGCCGCTCGGTCAGTGTCGCCCGGGTGGCGGTGCGTTCCGACACCGCGACCACGCCGGCCAGGTGCTCCTCCGCGAGGCGTCCGGCCTCCGCGACCTCGGCGTCCGCCTCCTCGGCGATGACCACGGCCTCTGCGTGCTGCCGCTCGGCCTCCGCAGCGGCCGCCTCGACGGTCGCCCGCGCCGCGATCGGGTCGAACCCGGTCGTCGCCGTCGAAGCGTCGGGCGAGCCGGTCGCGGCCACGTCGCCCGGGTCGTCGGCCAGCGCGAGGAACTGCTCGACGAGGCGGCGGCGCTCCGCCCGGGCGATGTCCCGGACGTTCTGCGCCGACTGCATCGTCGCCTCGGCGTCGGCCCGCGCGACGGATGCCGCCTCGACCGCGTCCGCGTCGGGGTGGTCTCCGTCGAGCACCGCGGGCGCCGGATGACTCAGCGAGCCGCAGACGCTGCACGGCTCGCCCTCCCGCAGGCCGGTGGCGAGTTCACCCGCCATGCCCTCGATCCTCCGGAGGCGCAGCGACGTCTCGGCGTCGATCGCCGCCTTCGCGGCCGTGGCGGCCTCGGTGACCTCGTCGATGAGCCCCGCGAGGCGTTCGTCGGCCGCGTCCACCCGATCCAGCACCGCGCGGCGTTCAGCCGCGCGCTCGACGGACCGGGCGGCCCTGGCCGACTCGGTGGCCGCACGCGAGGCGCGCTCCGGTGCCGAGCTGAGCGCCGCCCGGCGGGCGTCACGTCGCGTCTGTTCCGCTGCGAGCTCGGCGAGCCGTTCGTCGATCGCCGCGAGCTCCTCGGCGAGTGCTGCGAGCGCGAGCTCCCGGTCATCATCGGCGGCTTCGAGGACGAGCACAGTCGCCATCGACGCCCGCTCGACGGTGAGGGATTCGCGGCGCGCGGCGACGGACGCGTCGTCGAGTGCGACGATCGCCTCGTCGGCCTGCTCCTCCACAGCCGCGAGCGACGCGATGGCTTCCTCGAGCGCTGCCGATGCCGTGGCCGCTCCGGCGAGTGCGGACGCGACGGTGTCCGCCCGAGCCGCTGCCGCGATCCGTTCGGAGAGCCGCGCGACCGGTTCGTCGTCCACCGAGAGCAGCTCGCGCTCGGTCAGCAGCTCCGCGCGACGTTCGATGGACGCGAGCAGCGTCTGGGCCGCAGCGTGTTCGGCGCGAGCGCGCTCCAAGGCGACCCGAGCAGCGCCAGCGGTCGAGGCGTCGGCGGCGGCGTGGCGCTCGAGGACGGCGACGATACGCGTGGCATCACCGACGAGGGCTTCGGAATCGGGTTCGAGCGGGACAGCGAGGGTCGCGACGTCGGGGTCGGGGCGGGCTCCGCAGTCGCGGTATCGCCTGACTCGGCATCGACTGTCGAGGCGGCGTCCATCCCGGCCGGGGTGTCCGCTCCCCTGCCCGCGACGAGTTCCCGCGCGTCGTCGAGTTCGGCCGCCCCCGCGAACCGGGCGATCGCTCGGCCCAGCGCCTCTCGTGCCCCTTCGATGTCGCGTTGGGCCTGCCGTCGCTGCTCGACGAGATGCTTGGCGACTCGCTCGTAGTGCTCCGTCCCGAACAGGGACCGGAGCAGTTCGCTGCGCTCCTCGCCGCCGGCGGCGAGGAACTTCGCGAACTCGCCCTGCGGGAGGACGATCGTCTGGACGAACTGCTCCCGGGTGAGACCGACGATCCGGCTGATCTCAGGACCGATCTCCTGCGCGCGGGTCGACAGGGTCTCCCCGGCCAGTGCGTCGGGATCGGTCAGGCGGACGAGGGTAGCGCTCGCCTGCTGCGGGGTGAAGCCGGCACCGCGCTGCTTCGGCCGCTGGTAGGCCGGCGTGCGCCGCACCCGGTACACGCCGGATCCGGTCTCGAACACGAGTTCCACGAACGGTTCGGTCCCGGGCTGCGCGTGATGCGAGTGGAGGCGGTCCTTGCTGGCCCCGGTACCGGCGAGTTCGCCGTACAGCCCGAACACGATGGCGTCGATGATCGTGGACTTGCCGGCGCCGGTCGGGCCCTCCAGGAGGAACAGACCAGCCCGCCCGAGTTCGACGAAGTCGATGGTGTGCTCACCGGCGTACGGCCCGATGGCCTGCAGCGTGAGTCGGTGCAGGCGCATCAGGCGCTCACCTCCGCGGCGAGTGCGGCCTCGTTCGCCGCCGCGATGAGCTCTCGCTCGCGAGTCGTCGCCGGCGCACCCGTCGCGTACTCGATGAACTCGGCGGTGACCTCGACCGGGTCGGAGACCGCCGTGACGGCTGCGGCGCGCGCCTCCTCCGAGCGGTTAGCCGGCGCGTGCGACCAGACGAGCAGGTGCGGGAAGCGTCGGGTCAGGGTGGCGTACAGCTCCGGTGGCCGGACGTCGTCGGTGACTGTGGCGCGCACCCAGGCGTCCACGGCGTCGTCTCCCGCGGGGCCCTGCAGCTCCGCGAGGGTTCCGGTGACGTCGACGAGCCGACGCGGCACCGGCGCCGGCAGCAGCTCCAGGTGCACGGAGCCGTCGGCGGCGAGGTCGACCAGCACGCTCGACTTCACCTGGTTGCGTTCGGAGAAGGAGTAGGCGAGCGGCGACCCGGAGTACCGCATGCGGTCGACGCCCGTCGCGGCCCCGACGCGCTGCGCACCGTGGAGGTGGCCGAGCGCGACGTAGTCGAAGTCGTCGAACAGCTGGGCGGGCACCGCATCGACCCCGCCGATCCGGATGTCGCGTTCGCTGTCACTCGCGAGACCACCGATGACGAAGGCATGCGCAGCCACGACCGATCGGACCGCTCCGTGCTCGCGACGCTGCGCGAGATCGGCTCGGACGCTCGCGAGGGCTGCACCCATGACGGCGGCGTGCGACCGCGTGAGCGGCTGGTCGTCCGGAGCGAGCACCCCTCGCGCGGTGTCGGGGTCGAGGTAGGGCAGCGGGTAGAAGGCGACGGGCCCGTGTTCGTCGTCCACCAGGACCGGTTCGCCGACCCGCGCGAGGTCGGCTCGGATGTCGATCCCGTCGCGCAGCATGGCGGCGCCGAAGCCGAGCCGGATGGCCGAATCGTGGTTGCCCGGAGCGAGGATGACCCGGGTGCGGCCCGCCAGCCGCCCGAGCGACTCCGACAGGAGCGTCACCGCCTCGACCGGCGGGATGGCTCGGTCGTAGATGTCGCCGGCGACGAGGAGGACGTCGACCTCGTGGTCCACGACCGCCTGCTCGAGGTGCGCCAGGAAGTCGCGTTGGAAGGGGAGCAGGTCGACCCCGTGCAGCGAACGGCCGAGGTGCCAGTCCGAGGTGTGGAGGATCCGCATGACAGCAATGCTAGGCCGAGCCGCCGACACCTCGCCGCGCCCCGGACGGCACCCGGACGAACGACAGCAGGGCGTCGCTCTCGCGACGCCCTGCTGTGTGGCCTGGAACGCCGGAGTGTCTCCGCGGTCCGAGTCCGTTCGGGCTCGCGCCCGCGACGACTTACTTGACGGAAGCCTTGAGCTTCGAGCCGGCGGTCACCTTGACGCGCTTGCCGGCCGGGATCTGGATCTCGGCGCCGGTCTGCGGGTTGCGGCCCGTGCGAGCGGCGGTGTCGGTCTGCTCGAAGGCGATCCAACCCGGGATCGAGACCTTGCCGCCCGTGGCGACGGTCTCAGCGACGGTGGTGAACAGCGCGTCGACAACGCTGCCGACGGTCGCCTGGCTCTGGCCGGTCGATGCGGCGATGGCGGCGACGAGTTCGGTCTTGTTCAAATTTGCCATTGTGAGGGTCCTCCTCGGACGTTGCTGCAACGTACAGCTGATGTGTTGGTAGCGAAGGTGTCGCTGATACGGCACCAACTGGTCGGTGTGACCGCCTCGAATGTAGCAGCAATCCGCGAGATTTCGCGGATTTCTGCGCTCTACGCGGACAAACGGGCCTGCGTGTCGGTCGTTTCCCAGCTGGGAGGCGTCGGTGTGGCCGCTCAGCGGACGCCGATGACGCTGTGCCCGGCAGCTCGCGACAGCAACCACGCCTCGATCGTCGGGAAGAGCGTCAGGACGGCGATCGCGAGGAACGCGAACTGATACGGCAGCAATTGGCCGCCAGCGAACCCGTCCTCGAGGGAGAATCCGGTCGTCAGCAGGATCGCCCCGACGGCGACACCGAAGCCGCTCGCGACCTGTTGCAGGGTCGAGTTGAGCGTGTTCGCCCGGGACATCGCAGCGGGTTCGACGTCGGCGAACGTGATGGTGTTGTACGCCGTGAAGCCGATCGACCGGGCGATCCCGCTGAGGAAGAGCAGCACCGCCGTCAGCACGATTGACGTGTCAGCGGTGAGGAACGCCATCCCGGCCATGCACAGGACGCCGATCAGGTTCGACGACACGAGCACCAGACGGAATCCGAACCGCCGCAGCATCCAGGTCGTCGCCGGTTTGATCGCGAGGTTGCCGGCGAAGAGGAAGAGCACCATCGAACCCGCCTGCACCGGTGTCCAGCCGAACGCGTCCTGGAACAGCAGCGGCAGGAGGAAGGGGACGGCGCTGATCGTGAGTCGGTAGACGCTTCCGCCGGCGTTGGCCAGACGGAAGGTCTCGATCCGCAGCGAGCGGAGGTCGACGAACGGGTGCGGCGCACGGAACAGGTGTCGGATCGCGAGGGCGAGCAGGACGACACCTGCCACGAGCGACCCGATGAACCACCGGGCGTCGAACCCGGCGCCGGACACCAGGGACGCCGCCACGAGGAGCGACGCGAGCCCGACGCAGGCGAGGGACAGCCCGAGCCAGTCGAGCGGAGGCACCTCGTCGGCGGCGAAGTCGGGGACGATGCGGAGCGCCACGACGAAGGCGACGACACCGATCGGCACGTTGATGAGGAAGATCCAGTGCCAGGAGGCGTATTGGGTGATGACCCCACCGAGGAACGGCGCGATGATCGGGGCGGCGAGGGCGGGCCACGTCAGAAGGGCGATGGCCTGGATCAACCGCTCCTTGGGCGTCACCCGGAGCACGGCCAGCCGGCCGACCGGCACCATCAATGCGCCGCCGACGCCCTGGAGCACCCGGAAGCCGACGAGCATCGGCAGGCTCGAGCTCAGCGCGCACAGCACGGAGGCGATCGTGAATACCGCGATCGCCAGCGCGAAGATGCGCTTCGCACCGAACCGGTCCGTCAGCCAACCGCTGACGGGGATGAGGACGGCGACCGTGAGCAGGAACGCGGTGACGGCGAGCCCGACGGCGGTCGACGAGGTCCCGAGGTCCCGGGCGATACTCGGTGCGGCTGTGGTGAGGATCGTCCCGTCGAGGTTCTCCATGAAGAAGCAGCCGGCGACCAGGAGGGCGATGGCTCGTTGCGTGCGGACGTCCAGCAGCGCCTCCTCGGTGGATGTGGGAACCGTTCGATCCTTGCAGTTGTCGCCGACAACGCGAAAGGGCCGCCCGCGATGCGGACGGCCCTTTCGGTGTTGCGATGCTGTGTCAGCGGAATGTGAGCTCCGACTGAGCGGGTGTTACCAGCTCGACTTACGGACGCCGGGCAGTTCGCCCTTGTGCGCCATGTCGCGGAAGCGAACGCGGCTGATGCCGAACTTCGAGAGGTTGCCTCGCGGGCGACCGTCGATCGCGTCGCGGTTGCGGAGGCGAACCGGCGAAGCGTTGCGAGGAAGCTTCTGGAGGCCGAGGCGAGCTGCTTCACGCGACTCGTCGGTCCCGGCGGGGTCGACGAGAGCCTTCTTCAGCTCGGCGCGCTTCGCGGCGTAGCGGTCGACGATAACCTTGCGCTGCTCGTTACGGGCGATCTTGCTCTTCTTAGCCATGTTTAGCGCTCCTCTCGGAATTCAACGTGCTTGCGCACTACGGGGTCGTACTTCTTGAGCACGAGACGGTCTGGGTTGTTGCGACGGTTCTTCTTGGTCACGTACGTGTAACCGGTACCAGCCGTCGAACGGAGCTTGATGATTGGACGGACGTCCTGCTGCTTAGCCATTAGATCTTCACCCCACGAGCGAGAATGTCCTTGACGACGGATTCGATGCCACGGGCGTCGATCACCTTGATGCCCTTGGCGGACACCTTGAGGGTGACGTTACGACGCAGCGAGGGCACGTAGTAGGTCTTCTTCTGCACGTTCGGGTCGAAGCGGCGCTTCGTGCGACGGTGCGAGTGCGAGATGTTGTGACCGAAGCCGGGAACGGCTCCTGTCACCTGGCACACTGCTGCCATAGTAGTTTCTCCTTCATTACCGCAGGGCGACTGCCCTGCCCAAGATCTCTTGTCGGCGTGCGCGATCCCGGTCTGCGCGAGCGGTGGGGGATCGTGAACACGATGTGGACATGGAGCGTCCACACCAAGGGTCAAGCGTACGCTGTGACCAGGCGTTTTGCAAATTCGTGTTTCTACCACTTCACGCGCTGTGCGCGTTCACGCACTGCGTGTTAACGCAAAATGGCCACCCAAGAACCTTGGGTGGCCATCTCAACGAAGAAGTCCGGCGGTGTCCTACTCTCCCACAGGGTCCCCCCTGCAGTACCATCGGCGCAAAGAGTCTTAGCTTCCGGGTTCGGAATGTGACCGGGCGTTTCCCTCTCGCTATGGCCGCCGAAACACTATTGATGTATCAAAGTGAACAAGCAAACCAACACGCTGTGCGAACACAGTGGTGTTGTTTGCGGGTTCTCGACCGTACATCGAGAACCACTCAGTGGACGCGTAGCATCTTCGTATTCAAACAAAGAAAGTGTTATCAAATTATCGGCTTATTAGTACCGGTCAGCTCCGAGAGTCTTTCGTCCTCTCTTCCACATCCGGCCTATCAACCCAGTAGTCTGGCTGGGAGCCTCTCGCCCGAAGGCATGGAAATCTCATCTTAAGGCCGGCTTCCCGCTTAGATGCTTTCAGCGGTTATCCATCCCGAACGTAGCTAATCAGCGGTGCTCCTGGCGGAACAACTGACACACCAGAGGTTCGTCCAACCCGGTCCTCTCGTACTAGGGTCAGATCCTTTCAAATTTCCTGCGCGCGCAGCGGATAGGGACCGAACTGTCTCACGACGTTCTAAACCCAGCTCGCGTACCGCTTTAATGGGCGAACAGCCCAACCCTTGGGACCTACTCCAGCCCCAGGATGCGACGAGCCGACATCGAGGTGCCAAACCATGCCGTCGATATGGACTCTTGGGCAAGATCAGCCTGTTATCCCCGAGGTACCTTTTATCCGTTGAGCGACAGCGCTTCCACAAGCCACTGCCGGATCACTAGTCCCGACTTTCGTCCCTGCTCGACTTGTCAGTCTCACAGTCAAGCTCCCTTGTGCACTTACACTCGACACCTGATTGCCAACCAGGTTGAGGGAACCTTTGGGCGCCTCCGTTACTTTTTGGGAGGCAACCGCCCCAGTTAAACTACCCACCAGGCACTGTCCCTGAACCGGATTACGGTTCGAAGTTAGATATCCAGAGTGACCAGAGTGGTATTTCAACAATGACTCCACCTGAACTAGCGTCCAAGCTTCAAAGTCTCCCACCTATCCTACACAAGCCACACCGAACACCAATACCAAGCTGTAGTAAAGGTCACGGGGTCTTTCCGTCCTGCTGCGCGTAACGAGCATCTTTACTCGTAATGCAATTTCGCCGAGTTCGCGGTTGAGACAGCTGGGAAGTCGTTACGCCATTCGTGCAGGTCGGAACTTACCCGACAAGGAATTTCGCTACCTTAGGATGGTTATAGTTACCACCGCCGTTTACTGGGGCTTAAATTCTCAGCTTCGCCTTGCGGCTAACCGTTCCTCTTAACCTTCCAGCACCGGGCAGGCGTCAGTCCGTATACATCGTCTTGCGACTTGGCACGGACCTGTGTTTTTAGTAAACAGTCGCTTCCCACTGGTCTCTGCGGCCTTCAAACGCTTTCGGAGCAAGTCCTAATACGCCTCAGGCCCCCCTTCTCCCGAAGTTACGGGGGCATTTTGCCGAGTTCCTTAACCACGATTCTCTCGATCTCCTTAGTATTCTCTACCTGACCACCTGAGTCGGTTTGGGGTACGGGCCACTAGAACCTCGCGTCGATGCTTTTCTTGGCAGCATAGGATCACCTACTATCCCTTACGGGTCCGTATCGTGTCTCAGCCTTCACGAGAGACGGATTTGCCTATCTCTCAGCCTACGCACTTACACCGGGACAACCATCGCCCGGCATAGGCTACCTTCCTGCGTCACACCTGTTAATACGCTAAACGCACCAGCATGGGGTCGAGCGTTAGACCGGACCCATCATCCCCGAAGGGAATCAGTCGTCCGGGTTAGGACTCTTAGCACCACTGGATTATCTTGGGCGGTTCTTCGCGGGTACGGGAATATCAACCCGTTGTCCATCGACTACGCCTGTCGGCCTCGCCTTAGGTCCCGACTTACCCAGGGAAGATTAGCTTGACCCTGGAACCCTTGGTCTTTCGGAGGACATGTTTCTCACATGTCTTTCGCTACTCATGCCTGCATTCTCACTCGTGTAGCGTCCACGGCTGGTTTACACCGCCGCTTCACTCGCCACACGACGCTCTCCTACCCATCAATACGGCTGGACCACGAAGGCCTACCAAAAATATCAATGCCACAACTTCGGTGGCGTGCTTGAGCCCCGTTACATTGTCGGCGCGGAATCACTTGACCAGTGAGCTATTACGCACTCTTTCAAGGGTGGCTGCTTCTAAGCCAACCTCCTGGTTGTCTGTGCAACTCCACATCCTTTCCCACTTAGCACGCGCTTTGGGACCTTAGTTGGTGGTCTGGGTTGTTTCCCTCTCGACGATGAAGCTTATCCCCCACCGTCTCACTGCTGCGCTCTCACTTACCGGCATTCGGAGTTTGGCTGACGTCAGTAAGCTTTTGGGCCCCATCGGCCATCCAGTAGCTCTACCTCCGGCAAGAAACACGCAACGCTGCACCTAAATGCATTTCGGAGAGAACCAGCTATCACGAAGTTTGATTGGCCTTTCACCCCTATCCACAGCTCATCCCCTCAGTTTTCAACCTAAGTGGGTTCGGTCCTCCACGACGTCTTACCGTCGCTTCAACCTGGCCATGGATAGATCACTTCGCTTCGGGTCTAGGACATGCGACTGAATCGCCCTATTCAGACTCGCTTTCGCTACGGCTACCCCACACGGGTTAACCTCGCCACATATCGCTAACTCGCAGGCTCATTCTTCAAAAGGCACGCTGTCACACCAACAAGGGTGCTCCAACGGTTTGTAAGCAAACGGTTTCAGGTACTATTTCACTCCCCTCCCGGGGTACTTTTCACCTTTCCCTCACGGTACTTGTCCGCTATCGGTCATCTGGGAGTATTTAGGCTTATCAGGTGGTCCTGACAGATTCACACGGGATTTCTCGGGCCCCGTGCTACTTGGGATACTCCTCGCACGATTGCAGCATTTCGACTACCGGGCTGGCACCGTCTCTGGCTGGGCTTTCAATCCCATTCGTCTATACCACGTTCTAATGCTCCCCGAATATCAGTTCGGAGTGAGAAGTCCCACAACCCCGGACATGCAACGCCTGATAGCTATCACACATGCCCGGTTTAGCCTCTTCCGATTTCGCTCGCCACTACTGACGGAATCACTGTTGTTTTCTCTTCCTGGGGGTACTGAGATGTTTCACTTCCCCCCGTTCCCTCTACCCGCCCTATATATTCAGGCGGGAGTCACCAGATCACCACAAGGGCCTGGCGGGGTTTCCCCATTCGGAAATCCTCGGATCACAGCTCGTTTATCAGCTCCCCGAGGCTTATCGCAGATTACTACGTCCTTCTTCGGCTCCAGATGCCAAGGCATCCACCGTTTGCTCTTAGAAATTTGAAATCACATGAGTTTGAATCGATCGGCATCAGTTACCTGATGCAGATTGACCAATGATCAACATCACTTCCGAAGAAGCATGTTTTGATCTTTGTGATCCACAACCCCAAAGGGTCATGAATCTAAGATGCTCGCGTCCACTGTGTAGTTCTCAAAGTACGGGCGGTACCTCTCTCCTTGACCATTGATGTCAAGCAAAAGAGGCCCTGAGGTTCGTCCTTCCTCCACCGAAGCGGAGAAGATCCGGTCCCTCAGGACCCAACAGCGTGCATATGCAAACCCTCGAGCCGGCCACCGTTCCAATCCCCCGAAGAAGACGTACTTGCTGGCAGACTCTCACGTCTGCATCAATGTCAATGTTCCACCCATGAGCGCCACCCGAGAACATTCGTCTCAGTGTGACTTGGCAACGTAAACCTCGCTGTATACAGACGAGCGTTGCACATGCTCCTTAGAAAGGAGGTGATCCAGCCGCACCTTCCGGTACGGCTACCTTGTTACGACTTAGTCCTAATTACCGATCCCACCTTAGACAGCTCCATCCTTGCGGTTAGGCCACTGGCTTCGGGTGTTACCGACTTTCATGACTTGACGGGCGGTGTGTACAAGGCCCGGGAACGTATTCACCGCAGCGTTGCTGATCTGCGATTACTAGCGACTCCGACTTCATGAGGTCGAGTTGCAGACCTCAATCCGAACTGGGACCAGCTTTTTGGGATTCGCTCCACCTTACGGTATTGCAGCCCTTTGTACTGGCCATTGTAGCATGCGTGAAGCCCAAGACATAAGGGGCATGATGATTTGACGTCGTCCCCACCTTCCTCCGAGTTGACCCCGGCAGTATCCCATGAGTTCCCACCATTACGTGCTGGCAACATAGAACGAGGGTTGCGCTCGTTGCGGGACTTAACCCAACATCTCACGACACGAGCTGACGACAACCATGCACCACCTGTTTACGAGTGTCCAAAGAGTTGACCATTTCTGGCCCGTTCTCGTATATGTCAAGCCTTGGTAAGGTTCTTCGCGTTGCATCGAATTAATCCGCATGCTCCGCCGCTTGTGCGGGCCCCCGTCAATTCCTTTGAGTTTTAGCCTTGCGGCCGTACTCCCCAGGCGGGGCGCTTAATGCGTTAGCTACGACACGGAAACCGTGGAATGGTCCCCACATCTAGCGCCCAACGTTTACGGGGTGGACTACCAGGGTATCTAAGCCTGTTTGCTCCCCACCCTTTCGCTCCTCAGCGTCAGTAGCGGCCCAGAGATCTGCCTTCGCCATCGGTGTTCCTCCTGATATCTGCGCATTCCACCGCTACACCAGGAATTCCAATCTCCCCTACCGCACTCTAGTCTGCCCGTACCCACTGCAGACCCGAGGTTGAGCCTCGGGATTTCACAGCAGACGCGACAAACCGCCTACGAGCTCTTTACGCCCAATAATTCCGGACAACGCTTGCACCCTACGTATTACCGCGGCTGCTGGCACGTAGTTAGCCGGTGCTTTTTCTGCAGGTACCGTCACTTTCGCTTCTTCCCTGCTAAAAGAGGTTTACAACCCGAAGGCCGTCGTCCCTCACGCGGCGTTGCTGCATCAGGCTTTCGCCCATTGTGCAATATTCCCCACTGCTGCCTCCCGTAGGAGTCTGGGCCGTGTCTCAGTCCCAGTGTGGCCGGTCACCCTCTCAGGCCGGCTACCCGTCGTCGCCTTGGTGAGCCATTACCTCACCAACAAGCTGATAGGCCGCGAGTCCATCCTTGACCAAAATTCTTTCCAGCAACTCACCATGCGGTGGAAGCTCGTATCCGGTATTAGACGTCGTTTCCAACGCTTATCCCAGAGTCAAGGGCAGGTTACTCACGTGTTACTCACCCGTTCGCCACTAATCCACCCAGCAAGCTGGGCTTCATCGTTCGACTTGCATGTGTTAAGCACGCCGCCAGCGTTCGTCCTGAGCCAGGATCAAACTCTCCGTAAATGTTGAATTGCACGACCACCGAAGCAGCCGGCACATTTCGCGCACCATGCCACCGGAATAGGTGAACACGATGCAAGTTTGAAACTGACAGAACAAATCATTACTGACTTGCTTTGTTTTGTTTAAATGTTTTCCAAAGGAATCTCTTACAACATCAACCAACCGAAAAGGAAGGCATCAATTGCACGAGGTTTTTGGCATTTGACATTGTGCACGCTGTTGAGTTCTCAAGGATCGGATGCTCCTGCCTTTGGCCATCACGACCGCCCTGCAGGGCAACTTCTCTATCTTACATCTTCCCGGCTTGTTGTCAACTCGGCGTTTCAGCCGCTCTGCGAACAGAGTCATGCTGAGCACGAGTGACACCAGGAGGAAGTCATCCAACCGAGACTTGAAGCGGTAACATCGAAATGTTCTCGCTTTTGGCTGGGGATTGTCCCCGCTTGAGGCCGAGAAGCTCTTCCGCTTCCCGCACCTTTGGGGTGACGAGTGATTACTCTACGTGTGTCTCGGGATCGTGGCAAATTCCGCTTGCATCCCGGGCGTGTCGCCCGGAATTACGCGGTTTTCGCCGAGGCGGCCGCGAACGGGTCGGCGCAGGGTCACTGCGCGACACCCGTGCCGGCGCACCAGGACAGGTCGAAACCGGCCTGCGTCCCGACCACCTTGCCGGTGCGGGCGTCGACGACCTCGATCTCGGGACCGTTGGGCATCGGCGCGTTGGCGTACCCGTCGAACCCGGCCTTCGCGAAGTCGGGGACGACGACGACCGCGACGTACTCCGCGTTCGGGCTCGCGCACAGTGACCAGATGACGGCACCCGCGTCAGGTCGATAGAGCTCGGCGGTCGCGCCGTCCTTGATCGCCAGTACCCGCTGCTCCGTGGTTCCGGCGGCGCGGTCGTAGTCGGCGTAGATCCTGGCCGACAGGGACTCGGACAGTGCGACGAGTTGTCCGGGGATCTCGGTGGGTGCCAGCGAGGGCAGGACGAACGGTTCGCTCTTCCCCGTCGCGAGGTCGAGCACGACCACACCGTCGACCTGCTCGATGACGACCTTGGTGGTGCCCGGGATGTAGCTCGAGATGAGGGAGGCCCGCCCGAGCAGCACCGGGTCGGTCGTCGCAGCAGGATCGAGCAGCTCGAGCGAGTTGTCCACCGTGCGGACGAGCATCGAGGAGGTCCGGGGCACGAACGACCACTCCGCCGCCTGGACCGCGGCCCCGTCGATCCCGCCGACCCGGGCGGCCTCCGTGGGTTTCCCCTCGCGCAGCTCGAACGAGTACAGCGTGAGGTTGTCGCCCCCATCGCGGCCGAACGACTGTTCCGTGAACAGGAACCCCACCCGACTCTGCGCCGGAGCGGTCTGCAAGGAGGTGATCATCCCGCCCATCGGGAGTGCCACCTCCTGGGTACTCCCGTCGGTCGTGTCCACCACCACGATGCGGCCGAGCCCGCTCGTCTCCTGCTCCACGACGATCAGGGAGTCGCCGATCGTCGCGAACTCCTGGATCTTCGCCGCTTCGTACGCGGTCTCGGGTTCACCACCGCCGATCGAGAGGCGCACGATCCGGTCGTCCGCCTTCGTCGCCGCCGAGCCGCCGTCCTTGACCGGACTCCTCACGAGCGAGAACCCCTCGACGGGCGGCGTCGAGAACGACGTCGTGAGCGTGGCCGCCGGTCCGCCACCCGGTGCGGTGACCCCGTCGACCGTGATCCGGTAGTCCGTCGCGTAGGCGAGCGGCTCGGGGAACACCAGCGTGATTCCGCCGGCCCCGGTACTGACGTCGAAGTCGGCTGCCGGCTCGATCCGCACTCGGTCCGACCCGAGATCCGCGATCGGTTGGTTCACCGCCAGGACGACCCGCTGGCCCCAGGACTCCACGAGTCCGGTCGGGTCGACCACCGTGCGGACGAGCTTCGGCCCCTGGGTCAAGCCCACGACGGCCGCGCCGCCACCGATGACGACGAGCGCGATCAGCACGATCGCGACCAGCCGGCCGAAACCGCTCCGGTCGCCGGCGGCTTGCGTCGACCGGCCTCGTGCAGCATCCCGGCGATCAGTAGTCATACGGGTCCGCCGGCTCCTCGACCTTGTCGACCTTCGCCGTCCCGACCACCAACGGCAGATGCGAGGCGTCGCTCGCGGTGAGCGCGCCCGAGACCTCGACCCAGTCACCGGGCTTGAGCTGTCGATCCCAGCCGTCGAGCTGCACGGGCACACCGACCGGCTGGGCGTCCACGGCGCAGCAGTTCACGACGAACCGCGAGACGTAGAAGACGTCGGCCGCGTCCGGATCGGCGATCACGAAGCCGACCCCGGTGAAGGCGCGCCCCTCGAGGTCGGCGGGACGCGTCGTCTGACGCAACAGCGTCGCCCAGTCCTTGATGCCGAAGGTGCTGAAGTCCGGGTTCGAGGTCAGCACCGTCTGGGCGTCCTGCCCCTGGACCTCCCCCGCGAGCGTGCCGGAGTTCACCGCGCGCTGGTCGGCAGTCGCGACCGAGAGCGTCGACGGCGGGAGCACCACCATCGCGCCGACCACCGCGAGACTGCCCACGACGGAGGCGAGCTGCAGCGCCGTTCGCCCGCGACGCCTCGGCACCTCCTCGACGTCCACATGGACGAGGACGCTGACGATGCCGAGCGCGACCGCGATGAGCGCCATGATGACGGTGAACACGAAGTAGCGCGGGTGGATGTAGAGCCCGAGGCGATCGGTCAGCGCGAGCCAGAGGATGCACACGGCGGCGGTGACGAGCAGCAGCACGCCCCACCATCGCTGCCGGAGGCGTTCGAGCAGTGGGACGCGACGATCGCCGACCGTCGACGTGTCGGTGTGCGCGTGTCCGTGCGTGGCGTTCTGATCAGGCAAGGGCGTTCACTCCGAATCCGAGGGCCGCCGAGAACAGCACGGCGACCGCGGTGATGATCACGAGGGTCCTGGTCGTGTAGGTGGTGCGCATGAGTGCGAGCATCTTGACGTCGACGACGGGGCCGAGGACGAGGAAGGCGACGATCGAGCCGGGCATGAACGTCGATCCGAAGGACAGCACGAAGAAGGCGTCGACGTTCGAGCAGATCGAGACGATCACGGCGAGCGTCATCATCGCGAGCACCGACCAGACGGGGTTCGCGCCGAGGGTGACGAGCACCTCGCGTGGCACGAGCACCTGCACCGCGCCGGCCACGGCCGACCCGATGAGCAGCGCCGGCATGATCGCGCGCGCTTCGGCGACGAACTGCTGGAGGCTGCGCTCCACCTTCGTGTGCTCGTGCCCGTGCTGCTCGGTCACCTCGCAGCTGGCTTGGAAGGTCGGTGTGAGCAGCGAGCTGGGATCGGGGTGCTTGCTGAAGAGCCACCCGATGAGGTTCGCGAGCAGGAACCCGCCGACGAGCCTGGCGACGAGGATCCCGCCGTCCCAGCCGAAGGCCTGATGCGTCGTGACGATGACGATCGGGTTGAGGATCGGCGCCGCGAGCAGGAAGGTGATCGATTCCGGCACCGTGAACCCGCGCACGATGAGGCCGCGGGCGAGCGGGACGTTGCCGCACTCGCAGACCGGCAGGAACATGCCGAGCAGCGAGATGCAGGCTCGGCGGAGGATCGGCTGCGTCGGCAACCACCGCTCGAGCCAGCCGTCGGGAAGCCAGATCTGCACGAGGATCGACAGCACGATGCCGAGCACCACGAACGGCAGCGACTCCACCACGACGCTGAGCGTCAGGGTCACGAAGTCGCGCACCGCGGTGGGCGGGGTGAGCGCCTCACCGAGCGGCATGAGCGCCCGGAGCACGAAGAGTCCGACCACCACGAGCAGTGCGACACCGATCAGGAGCGGCGTCCGCAGGTTCCGTGGATCACGCCCCTCGGTGCGACCCCAGTGCTCCGCGCCGTCGTCGTCGGGCGCGGTCCAGTCGTCGTCGACCCCGAGGGTTCCGGTCGTCCTGCTCACTCCGGCCTCACGCGCGCTGGGCCGCCGCCGAGCAGTTCTCGCAGAGCCCGAACACGTCGACGACGTGCTTCGCCTCGGTGAACCCGTGCTGCGACGCGACCGAGCGCGCCCAGGCTTCGACCTCGTCGGCCTCGATCTCGATGGTGAGACCACAATTGCGACAGATGAGGTGGTGATGGTGGGTGCCCGGCGTGCAGGCACGGTAGAGGTTCTCGCCCTCCGGCGACTGCAGGGAGTCCGCCTCGCCCTCGACCGCGAGGTCGGAGAGGGCGCGGTACACGGTCGCGAGCCCGATCGGTGAACCGGTGTCGCGGAGCTCTGCGTGCAGACCCTGGGCACTGATGAATCCGTCGTTGCCGCCGAGGGCCTCGCGGACAGCTTCTCGCTGCCAGGTGTTGCGCTTCGCCACGGGTGCTCCTGCCTGTCGCTTCAAGGGTACCCGGGAACCGCTCGGAGGACGCTCCGAAGCAGCTCCACGCGGACGCGGTGCACGGTCCAGGATCATCGTGCGACCTGGGCGTGCCGCGTCTCGCCGACGGGTGCCCGACGACCACGTCGCCCGGACGCGGTGCGCGGCCCGACGATGCGGCAGACGAGGTAGATGAGGAAGGAGATCGTCGTGATGTAGGGGCTGATCGGGAGCGATCCTCCGATGGCGAGCAGGATGCCGCCGACCGCCGAGACGAAGCCGAACAGCATGCTCAGCACCGGGACGAGCACGGGCGACGACGACACCCGGAGCGCCGCGGCCGCGGGCGTCACCAGCAGCGCGAGGACGAGCAACGCACCGATGATCTGCACCGACACCGCGACGGTGAGCCCGAGCAGCACCATGAAGGCGAGCGAGACGAACCGGCTCGGCACCCCACGCGCTGCGGCGACGTCCGGGTCGAGGCTGTCGAAGCTGAGCGGTCGCCAGAGGAGGAGGAGGGCGACCAGCACGACGATGCTGATGACGATGAGGAGGCCGAGCTGCGGGTCGTCGACCGAGACGATCTGCCCCGTGAGGAGCCCGAACTTGTTCGCACTCCGGCCCGGATAGAGCGCGAGGAACAGGATGCCGAGGCCGAGGCCGAACGGCATGAGCACCCCGATGATCGAGTTGCGGTCGCGCGCTTTCGAGCCGAGCAGGCCGATGAGGATCGCGGCGACGAGGGACCCCGCGAGGGACCCGACGACGACGTTGGCCCCGAACAGCAGCGCACCGGCAGCGCCGGCGAAGGACAGCTCGCTGATCCCGTGCACCGCGAACGCCATGTCCCGCTGCATGACGAACACGCCGATGAGGCCGCCGACGATGCCCAGGACCGCGCCGGCGATGATCGAGTTCTGCACGAGTTCGAGGAGTGCGCCGTAGTCCTGGAAGTTGAACAGGCGTCCCCAGAGATCGTCGGTGTTCATGCGCCGACCCCCACCGCACCGGTGTGCGGATCATCGTGGTGATGGTGATGGGTCTCGCTGTCGGGGATGCCGACCACGACGACCCGACCGTGGCTGCGGAGCACGTCGACGGGCGTGCCGTAGAGCTCGGACAGCACCTCGCTGCGGAGCACCTCGTCGGGGGTGCCCTCCCGGAACCGCCCGCCCGCGAGGTACAGGATGCGGTCGACCATGGGGAGCACCGGGTTCACGTCGTGGGTGACGAAGACCACCGCCGTGTCGTGCTCGCGTCGGCGACGGTCGATGAGTTCACTGACCCCGCGCTGATGCTGGAGGTCGAGGCTGAGCAGTGGTTCGTCGCAGAGCAGGAGGATCGGGTCGTCCGCGAGCGCCTGGGCGACACGGAGCCGCTGCTGCTCACCGCCGGACAGGGTGCCCACGGCGCCGTCGGCGTAGGCGGTCGCGCCGACGGAGGCGATCAGCTCGTCGACCCGACGCTTCGTCGCCGCGGTGCGGATGGGGAGTCCGAAGCGGTGACCGTCGACGCCGAGGGCGACGAGATCGCGACCGCGCATCGGCGTGCCGGCGGGGATGAGCTTCTGCTGCGGGATGTAGCCGATGCGGCGGTCGCCGCGGTGCACCGGGCCTCCGGCGACCCTGATGGTCCCTCGGTCGAGCTGCTGCTGCCCGAGGATGGTGCGCAGCAGACTCGTCTTGCCGGAGCCGTTCGGGCCGAGCACGGCGAGGAACTCCCCCGGGCGCACCGAGAGGTCGAGGCCGTCCCAGAGCGTGCGACCGCCGAACCCGAGCTCGGCCCCGGCGAGTGCGAGGACGTCGACGGGGCCTGAGCCGTTCGTCGGACCGCTGGTCATCGATTCAGGGCGTCCGCCACGGCGTCGACGTTCTCGGTCATCCACGAGAGGTAGTCCTTGCCGTCCGGGAGGGTCTCGGTGAATGACAGCACCGGCACGCCTGCGTTCTCCGCGGCGGTCTTGACCTGCTCGGTCTCGCCGCCACTCGTCTGCTCATTGTAGGCAAGCAGCGCGACCGATCCGCCGCCGAAGAGGTCGAGCGTCTCCTTGAGGACGGTCGGCGACACGTCGGTGCCCTCCTCGATCGCCTCGCTGAACGCCTCTGGGGTGCGGTTCACGAGTCCGGCGCCCTCGAGCAGGTAGAGCGGGACGGGCTCGGTGATGGCGACGCCCTCGCCGTCGTGCGCGGTCTTGATCGCGGCCTGGGCCGTCTCGATCGTGCCGAGGGAGTCGGTGAAGGCCTTCGCGTTCGCGGTGTACGTGGCCGCGTTCGCGCTGTCGAGTTCGCCGAGCTCCTTGGCCAGCTCGTCGGCGAGCTTCGCCATCGTCGGGAAGCTGTACCAGACGTGCTCGTTGAAGCCCTCGATGTGGTCGTGGCCGTCGTCCTCGGCGTGTGCTTCGTCCGTGTGCTGCTCGTCGGCGTGGTCGTCGTCCGGGGCGAGGCCCGACAGGTCGACGACGTTGACGACCTCGACGGACTCGTTCTTGGCTGCGTCGAGGAGCGTGTCGACGAACGGGTCGTAGCCGCCGCCGTTCTCGATGACGAGGTCGGCGTTCTTGATGGAGAGCTGGTCCTGCGTGCTCGCCTCGTAGGAGTGCGGGTCCTGGGCGGCCGAGGAGATGAGCGAGATCACCTCGACGTCCTTGCCGCCGATCTTCGAGGCGATGTCGCCGTACACGTTCGTGGAGGCGACGATGTTGATCTTGCCGTCGTCGGCCGCGCTCGACGCGCTGCTGCCGGAGCAGCCCGCGAGGACGAGGGCGGCTGCCGGGAGGATGGCCAAGGCCGGGAGCAGGGTGCGAGCGCGCATTGATGAACCTTCTCGATCGGGGTGAGAACACCAACGCTACGCCTATTGATACTGATTCTCAAAATCGCCCCTCGGAGGGCTCAAGAGGCCACCGGGGCGGACAGGCGAGAGCGTCCCGCTTCTCCCCGATGTGAGGCCGCGTTCATAGGCCCACGGAGCGCCTTGCACGACGCACAGCATCGACAGAACCGAGGATCTCAGGGGTCGCGGTGCGTCGTATCAGGAGCTCTGTCTCACTCTCGTTCATCTGCGCAATGCTGGCGGCCTCCTCACGAGAAGCGCGGACGACATCGATCATGTGGTGGGCGATGGCCAGCGCCTCTGCCTGCCGCACTCGATAGAAGCTATGCCGCTCCACCAGGGCTTGGAGGCTGAATGCCCGACTGCCTTCGCCGATGTCGGTGAGACCGGTCGGCGAAGCGTTCAGGTCGGGTGAGAGGTCGAAGGCCGGTGTGAATTCCGCATGCTCGCCATCCCAGAACGCGGCGATGTTCCGCAGGTGGTCGTC
Organism: Plantibacter sp. M259; assembly: GCF_006065115.1. Lineage (NCBI taxonomy): Bacteria > Bacillati > Actinomycetota > Actinomycetes > Micrococcales > Microbacteriaceae > Plantibacter > Plantibacter sp. M259. The sequence goes on from NZ_CP040750.1 coordinate 1,698,844, forward strand.
ATCGATGCGCATGACCATCCGGAACGCCAGTCGACGGAACAGTTCCGGCCCGATCTCCGCTGGCTCCGAGGACAAGTCGACCATCTTCTGGACGAGCTGCGGGTAGGACGCGCCCGATGCCCCCGCGAATGCGATGATCGTGTTTCCAGATAGCACCATTCGTCGCCCCTCGCCGTCACGGTCGAAGCGTTCGATGAGGAGCGTGAGTCCGCGACCGCCGATGTCCACGAGCCGCGCGTCCGGCACATCGATGCCTGCTTTCGACGCGATGAAGATGGCGGCCCGCTCGGCTTTGATGAGCGGGCTCACCCGGTCATAACCGGTGGTGAACTTGGCCAGCCAGGAACGATCTTCCATCCGGACGAACGCTTTCGGCTGGGATCCTCCGGCAGCGGTGAGCGTGTTCCGCACCGCTGCGTCGAATTCGGGGCCTACGGGTACATCGTCGTCAATGGCGGCCGCTGCCTCCGCCACTCGTCGCAGTGAGCTCTCACCGTCACGCGGAACATACTCCGTCGCGCTGGCCTGGAAGTCGATGGCCCCGACGCGTTCGGACCCCGATTCGAGCATGTACCGCACGTCAGGGAGCGTGTCTTCGTGGTCGACACCGAGCTGACGGTTGATGACCTGTCGCCCCCAGTTGTCTGGCATCGCGTCGCGAATCGTGAACGGCATGCCGATGCCGGGTATCGGCGGGTATGCAACTCCTCGTTCGGCGGGCAGGTCCGGGCCGAGACTCACTCCGCCGGACTCGAGATAACTGCGGGCGTACTGGAATGCCAGGCCGCTGGCGGTCTGGGACCGAAACAAGACCCCTGCGACCACCGGTTCACGGTGTCCTTCCGGGAACATCCATACGTATGTGCGACCGTCAGAAGTCATCGTCGGTTCCCTGCTCGCGTCGGTTGCGAACATTGGATGGGATAAGCGTCAGGACTTGCTCGCCTTGCCCTCGGGTTCGGGCCAGCGTCTTCGGATCGGTGATGTCGAAGAGTGCGACGCCGGCTGCGACCGCGGCATTGAGGACATGCCCGAACGACACGGAAGGGTCACCGCGCTCGATGAGCGTCATCGTGCGCGGGGACACGTCGATGAGTACGGCAAGCTGCGCAGCAGTCATCTTCCGAGCATGTCGACTCAGCCGAATCTGCTGTCCAAGGATGCGAGCGGCGTCCGCCGCCTGCACCGACATGACGATCTTGTTTCGGCTCATGCTCATTACTTTCGCATTGAGCCGATCTCAGTGTCAATCTAATGACACTAATCGAGCAGCAGCGCCGGCTCCTCGATGATCGACGCGACGTCCGCCAGGAAGCGGCTCGCGACGTCGCCGTCCACCACGCGGTGGTCGAAGGAGGCGCCGAGCGTCGTCACGAAGCGGCTGCGCACCTCGCCGTCGACGACCCACGGCTTCTGCTTGATCGTGCCGAGCGCGACGATGCCGACCTCGCCCGGGTTGAGGATCGGGGTACCGGTGTCCATGCCGAAGACTCCGATGTTCGTCACCGTGATCGTGCCGTTCTGCTGGTCGGCCGGCGGCGTCTTGCCGTCGCGGGCCGTGAGGGTGAGGGTCTCGAGGGCGCGCGCCAGCTCGAGCAGGCTCATCGCCTGCGCCTCCTTGACGTTCGGGACGATCAGTCCGCGCGGTGTCGCGGCGGCGACGCCGAGGTTCACGTAGTGGCGGACGATGATCTCCTGGTCCGTCCACTCGCTGTTGACCGTGGGGTTGCGGCGGACCGCCCAGATCATCGCCTTCGCCATGATGAGCAGCGGCGAGACCTTGACGCCGGCGAAGTCCGTCGAGTTCTTCAGTCGCTTGACGAACTCCATGGTGCGCGTCGCGTCGACGTCGACGAACAGGGAGACGTGCGGCGCGGTGAAGGCACTGCGGGTCATGGCCGTGGCGATGGCCTTGCGGACACCCTTGACCGGGATGCGCTCCTCGCGCTCGTCGGCCCACTCCGGCGTCTCGATGTTGCGGAACACGCTCGCCTGGCTGGCCTCGCGGATGACGTCGTCGCGGGTGATCTCCCCCGCGAGCCCGGTGCCCTCGATGGCCGTGAGGTCGACCTCGAGGTCCTTCGCGAGCTTCCGGATCGGCGGCTTGGCGATGACCGGCAGCGCGGATGCGGCCGGGATGCTCGACGGTGGCTGGCGGCGCACTGGCGGCTGCGGGGTGACGGCCGGGCTCGCCGGCTCGACGACCGGCGTCGCGCCACGGCCACGGCGACGGCTCGAGGTGCTGCCGGCGCTGCCGTACCCGACGAGCACGGCGCCAGGGCGCGGCTCTTCGGCGGGAGAGACACTCGCCGCGGTGTCGGCGGCCAGCGTGGCCTCCTCCGACTCGACGACCGCCGGTGCGGGCGCGGTCGGCTCGGCCGCCGCTGCCCCACCACCGGTGCTCACGCTGATGATGGGCGTCCCGACGTCGACGGTCTGGCCCTCCTCGACGAGCAGGGCGCCGACGGTGCCGGCGAACGGCGACGGGAGTTCGACGAGCGACTTCGCGGTCTCGATCTCGACCAGCACCTGGTTGACCGAGACGGCGTCGCCCGGCGCGACCTTCCATGCGACGATCTCGGCCTCGGTCAGGCCTTCGCCGACGTCCGGCAGTTCGAACTGGAGATCACTCATCGTGGTTCCTCGTCTTCCTTCGGTGTTCAGTACGCCAGCGAGCGATCGACGGCCTCGAGGATGCGGTCGGCATCCGGGAGGTAGACGCCTTCGAGCTTCGCCGGCGGGAACGGGGTGTCGAACCCGGACACCCGAAGAACGGGTGCCTCGAGCGAGTAGAAGGCGCGCTCGGTGACGGTCGCCGCGATCTCCGAGCCGACGCTCGTGAAGCCGGGCGCCTCCTGCACGTAGACGAGGCGGCCGGTCCGGCGGACGGATTCGACGAGCGGGTCGTAGTCGATGGGCGACAGCGAGCGCATGTCGACGACCTCGACGCTCGTGCCCTCCGTGGCAGCCAGTTCAGCCGCCTGCAGCATGACACTCACGATCGCGCCGTGCCCGGCGAGGGTGACCTCCGTGCCGGTGCGGACGATGCGGCTACCGTGCAGTGGCGCGGCCGAGCCGTCGAGGTCGACCTCGCCCTTCGGCCAATAGCGGCTCTTCGGCTCGAGGAAGACGACCGGGTCGTTCGAGGCGATGGCCTCCTGGATCATCCAGTAGGCGTCGTTCGGGGTCGACGGGCTGACCACGCGCAGGCCGGCGGTGTGGGCGAAGTACGCCTCGGGGCTCTCCTGGTGGTGCTCGACCGCGCCGATGTGTCCGCCGTAGGGGATCCGGATGACGACGGGCATCTGCAGCTTGCCCTCGTGCCGGTTGGTGAGCTTCGCGAGCTGCGTCGTGATCTGGTTGAAGGCCGGGAACACGAAGCCGTCGAACTGGATCTCGCACACCGGACGGTAGCCGCGCATGGCGAGGCCGATCGCGGTGCCGACGATGCCGGACTCCGCCAGCGGGGTGTCGAGCACGCGGTCGCCGCCGAACTCGGCGTGCAAGCCCTCGGTGACGCGGAAGACGCCGCCGAGCGGGCCGATGTCCTCGCCCATCAGCAGGACCTTGTCGTCCTCGGTCATCGCCTTGCGCAGGCCGGCGTTCAACGCCTTCGCCATCGGCATGGTGGTCATCGTCATGCGTTGCCTCCTTCGAGCGAGGCCTCGTAGCGTTCGAGCCAGGCCTGCTGCTCGACCATGAGCGGGTGCGGTTCGGAGTAGACGCCCTCGAACATGAGCTCGGGACCGGGCGCCTCGAGTGCGAGCGTGCGCACGCGGGTGTCCTCGGCGAGCGCAGCGGCCTCCTCGTCGACCTCGGCGAAGAACGCGTCCGAAGCGCCGAGCCCCTGGAGGTACGTCTTGAACCGGACGATCGGGTCGCGGGCGATCCAGGACTGGAGTTCGTCGTCGGTGCGGTACTTCGTCGGGTCGTCGCTCGTGGTGTGGGCGCCGACCCGGTAGGTCATCGCCTCGATGAGGCTCGGGCCGTGGCCAGCGCGGGCGTCGTCGAGGTGCTTCGCCGCCGTCGCGTAGCTCGCGAGGACGTCGTTGCCGTCAATGCGGACGCTGTCGAGGCCGAACCCGGCGGCGCGCTGGTAGAGCGGCTCGCGGGCCTGGCGGGAGACGGGGACGGAGATGGCCCACTGGTTGTTCTGCAGGAAGAACACCTGCGGCGTCTGGTAGCTGGCGGCGTAGATGTACGCCTCGTTCGCGTCACCCTCGGAGCTCGAGCCGTCGCCGAAGTAGACGAGCACGGCCGTGTCGCGGTCGGGGTCGCCGGTGCCGACGGCCTTGTCGAAGTTCAGGCCCATCGCGTAGCCGGTCGCGTGCAGGGTCTGGGCGGCGAGCACGAGGGTGTACAGGTGCATGTTGCCGTTGGACGGATCTGCCGGGTCCCAGCCGCCGTGCGTGTTGCCGCGCATGAGGCGGACGATGTCGATGGGGTCGACACCGCGGATCATCGCGACGACGTGTTCGCGGTAGGAGGGAAGATGTGGTCCTGGGCTCGCGCCGCACGGGCCGAACCGACCTGCGCCGCCTCCTGGCCGTGACTCGGCGGCCACAGCGCCATCTGACCTTGGCGCTGCAGGTTCGTCGCCTCGATGTCGAAGGCACGGACGTTCGCCATGTCGCGGTAGAACTGCTGCAGGTCGGTCTCGGTCAGGCGATCGAGGAACGGCTGATAGCGCTCCGCGTGTTCGTTCGGCGCGAAGGTGCCGGCCGCGTCGATGAACTGGACGCTGGGCACGGTGGGGTCGTCTCCGGAACGGCTCATCGTGAGCGCACTCCCTCTCGTGTCGGGTGGTCGGCCGGCAGTCCGGCGAGGATCTCTGCAGCGGCGGCGAGCAGCGGTTCGATCGACTCGGCTTCACCGATCGAGATGCGGACGCCGTCGCCGGGGAAAGCGCGGCCGACGATGCCGTGCGCGAGGAAGGTCTCGTTCGCCGCGGCCGTGTGCTCGCCGAGGCCGAACCAGACGAAGTTGCCCTGTGCCGCGGGGATGAACCAGCCCTGCTCGCGGAGTGCGGCGGCGAGGTCGTCGCGTCGTGCGGTGATGACCGCGACGCGGGCTCGGATGTCTTCGGCGTTCGCGAGTCCGGCGATGGCCGCCTGCTGCGCCGGCGCGGTGCTGGAGAGCGGGATGGCCGCGTTACGGGCGCCGTTGAGAACGAGCTCGTGGCCGATGGCCCAGCCGACGCGGAGGCCGGCGAGTCCGTAGGCCTTCGAGAAGGTGCGGAGCACGACGAGGTTCGGGTGCTCGTCGAGGAGCGGGATGCCGTTGACGGCGTCATCGTCGGTGACGAACTCGCGGTAGGCCTCGTCGAGGAGGACGAGCACGTCGGACGGCACGGAGCGGAGGAAGGCGAGGAAGGCGGCGCGCTCGACGACCGGGCCCGTGGGGTTGTTCGGCGTGCAGACGATGACGACGCGGGTTCGGTCGGTGACGGCTGCGGCCATCGCCTCGAGGTCGTGGGAGCCGTCGGGCCGGTTCGGGACGCGCACCGACGTCGCTCCGGCGACGGTCACGAGACCCGGGTAGGCCTCGAAGGAGCGCCAGGCGAAGACGACTTCGTCTCCCGGACCGGCGGTCGCGGTGATGAACTGGCTGAGGAGTGCGACCGAGCCCGCCCCGATGTGGATGCGTTCCGGCGTGACGCCGTTGGTTTCGGCGAGCGCCGTGCGCAACGCGAGTGCGGCGCCGTCGGGGTAGCGGTGGGAGTGCGCAGCCGTGTCGGTGATGGCCGAGAGGACGGCGTCGAGCGGCGGGAACGGGACCTCGTTGCTGGAGAGCTTGAAGGCGTCGGGTGCGGCCGGCTTGCCCTGGCGGTAGGGCGGCAGATCTGCGATCTCCGGACGGAGACGGACCGGGCTCCGGCCCGGCTGAGCGGCCGGCTGGGCGGTGGTTGGCAGGTTGTCACTCACTCGACGAGTCTAGGCCGCGAAGGATACCTGCGTCGGAATGCAGTGCGCCGGTCCGAATCGGCCCTTTGCCCGCTGCGGCAAGGGTGGGAGGATTGCCCTCATGGGACGTTTTCTGCTGAACCTGATCGTCAACGGCTTCGCCATCTGGGTCACGACCCTCATCGTCGCCGGTGTGAACGTGACGCCGTACGCGCCCGGCGGCACACTGGAGACGATCCTGACCTTCGCGCTCGTAGCGCTCATCTTCGCGGTCGTGAACACCATCATCGGCTCGGTCATCAAGGTGCTCGCGTTCCCCCTCTACATCCTCACGCTCGGTCTGATCGGGCTCCTCATCAACGGGCTCCTGCTCCTCATCACCGCCGGAATCAGCGGCTGGTTCGGGTTCGGCCTGACCGTCGACGGCTTCTGGTGGGGCGTCCTCGGGGCGATCGTCATCTCGATCGTGAACTGGCTGCTCGGCATCGTCATCCGCCCCAAGGCGAAGGACTGACCCTCGGCTCCACCGCCCGTTCACGGGAGGATCTTGTCGGCCCGGTACTGCCAAACCTCCCCGGTGCCCGTGAGCCCGGCGAGGGGGTCGATCGCTGGCGTCAGCCGCTCCTCCGAGGACTGGTCGATGAGGCGCGCCGTCTCCCGGTAGCGGTCGAGATTGTGAGCCGGAAGGGGATCGTCACCGGCCGGCGGTGGCCCTCCGTCGTACAACGAACGCTGGACGACGGTACCCCCGTTGAGTGAGTCGCGTCGTTCACCGGAGAGTGCGGGGATGACGTCCTCGGTGTGTTCGACATGGGTGCGCGGGAGGTCGTCCGCGAAGTCGACGGATTCGACCGGCGATCCGAAGGTGACGACCGAGGAGTCGTAGGTACCGCTGGCGGCGATGCGGGACGCGATGATGCCGCCCTGGGAGTACCCGACGTGGAGCACGGAGGCGCCGTCCGGGACACCCGCGAGTCGCATGGCTTGGAGGGTCGCTTCGGCGCTCTCCGCCTCCAGACCTGCGACGGCGTTGACATTGCTGCGGTTGTCGAAGGGCTCGGTCGACGTCTCAGGGAACCCGGTCTCGATGGTTCCACCCGACCAGACGATCCACTGGTCGGCGCCGGAAGCGTCCTCGTACCGCTCGATCCTGATCTGCGGCGAGCCTGCTCCTCCGTGCGGCATCCGCTCGACGAGGTCCTCGTACCGGGTCGGAGGTTTCAGGGGCGCCGGAGCGCCCTGGGCCTTCACCTCGACCGTGCGGACCGGCGCCGCGGGAGTGAGGAGGCCGGCACGATCGACTCCGCGCAGTGCGACTGCGGCTGCGAACGCCACCCCGGTGATGCCCTGCTCGCTCAGGCGGTTCGCGTCGAGCATCGCCGGCAGACCGAACGCGCCGATCAGGAACTCGTCGGAGCCCGATACGACTCCGCGCACGAGGGCGACGAACGCGGGTGACGACATCAGCTCACGCGCAGTCTTCACCGAGGCCTCATCGAAGCCGTCCTGCAGGTCCGAGGACAGCAACCCCAACATTCCGCGGAACACCGTCCTGATGAGCGTGACCTCTCCAACGGCGGCGAGGACACCGAGGGGGATCAATGGGGAGGCTCCCAGGACCCACCCCGCGGCGCCCCCGGTGAACGTGAACAACGATTGGACCATCCGCTCGAGCTCTCCGTACTGCTCCGCGCCGACGATCAGATGCCCGCCCAACCGGCTCGCGTCGTCGCTCGCACGCCGCAAGCTGGTGGCGGCCTTCGCAGCCGCCCCGCTTCCCGCCCCGGGATCGGCTTGGGGAACGATCGTCGGGCCGACGGGCACCAGGGACACGTCGTCGGTCGACACCGATTCCACGCGGTCGGCCCAGCTCGCGCAGGCCTCGCCGAGTTCGAGGAGCAGCGCGCCGAGGAGCAGATGATCCTCCGTGGCGACGGCTACGACACCACCGCCTCGGATGGTGAGGTCGTCACTCATGCTCCGCTCCCACGGCGATCAACGATGCCGCCCCACGAGCGCTCCTGAGTCCCTCATCGAGTGCAGAGGCCGCTCCACGAAGCACTGCGGTCAGTTCGTCCGCGGACCAGCCGAACTGCACGGCTGCGGGACCGACCCACTCGAGACCGCTGCGCGCCTGCGCGAACCTCACGATCTCCGGCTCCAGCTCGAGCAGAACCTCCTCGAGACATCGAGCGCGCCCCTCGAGGATCGAGGCAGCCTCCTCTGCCGTCGGCTGCGACGCGAAGCCCATCGCCAACGGGTCGTACTCCAACGCCATGTCCCCTCGCCCTCCGCCCGCCCACCGCCGGCATCACGCTCGACTCTGCCCAACCGGTGGAGCGGTCACGACGGCACACCGTGCTGATGTGGAGGAAGCTGACCGGAGTGGAGCTGTGGAGCGGAGTCAGCTGAGAACGGTTCGACGGCTCGGGCGCGGTCGGCCAGAATAGACGCATGAACACCCTCGGGGAGGCCGACCCCGGCACGACCCCGTTCCGCGTGTGCTTCGTCTGCGCGGGCAACATCTGTCGATCCCCGATGGCCGAGAGCGTCTTCACCGACCTCGTCGCGGCCGCCGGGCTGGAGCGGGTCGTGGAGGTCTCCTCCGCCGGCACCGGCGACTGGCACGTCGGCGAGCACGCCGACCACCGCACGGTCACCGCACTGCGAGCGCACGGCCACGACGCCACCGCCCACCGGGCCAAGCAGTTCGACCCGGACCGCTTCGACAGCTACGACCTCGTCGTCGCCCTCGACCGCAGTCACGAACGCATCCTGCGGGCCTGGGCGGGCAACGACGCCGACCGTTCCAAAGTGCACCTGCTCCTGAGCTTCGACAGCACCTCCGGGACCCGCGACGTGCCCGACCCCTATTACTCGGACGCCCAGATGTTCGAGACCGTCCTCGGCATGATCGACCATGCCTGCAGATCCCTCTTCCACCAGCTCGAACCAGCACTGACCCAGGGAGCCACCCCATGACCGAATTCCCCGCACAGCCGCTCAGCCCGCTCGACGGTCGCTACCGCCCCGCCGTGACGGCGCTCGGAGAGTACCTCTCGGAGGCCGGCCTGAACCGCGCCCGCGTGCAGGTCGAGGTCGAGTGGCTCGTCTACCTCACCGAGCACTCGATGTTCGGCTCCTCCCCACTCACCCCGGCGGAGATCGAGCAGCTCCGCGCGCTCTACCTCGACTTCGGCCAGGCCGACATCGACTGGCTGGCCGAGAAGGAGGCCGTCACGCGTCACGATGTGAAGGCCGTCGAATACCTCGTGCGCCACCGCCTGTCCGAGCTCGGGCTCGACCGCATCGCCGAACTCACCCACATCGCCTGCACGAGCGAGGACATCAACAACCTCTCCTACGCGCTCACCGTGTCCCAGGCCGTCCGCGCCATCTGGCTGCCGAAGCTGAGACTCGTCCTCGACTCTTTGCGCACCAAGGCCGTCGACTTCCGGGCCGTCCCGATGCTCGCCCGCACCCACGGCCAGCCGGCGACGCCCACCACGATGGGCCGCGAGCTCGCCGTCACCGTCTACCGACTCGAGCGCATCGCCCTGCAGATCGAGGCGAACGAGTACCTCGGCAAGTTCTCCGGCGCGACCGGCACCTTCGCCGCCCATGTCGTCGCCGATCCCGACGCGGACTGGCCCGCCATCTCGCGCGAGTTCGTCGAGGGGCTCGGCCTCGACTGGAACCCGCTGACGACGCAGATCGAGTCGCACGACTGGCAGGCCGAGCTCTACGGCAAGATCTCCCACGCCAACCGCGTGTTGCACAACCTCGCGACGGACATGTGGACGTACATCTCCATCGGCTACTTCCGACAGATCCCGGTCGCGGGCGCCACCGGCTCGTCGACCATGCCCCACAAGGTCAACCCGATCCGCTTCGAGAACGCCGAAGCCAACCTGGAGCTGTCGAGCGCGATCCTCGACTCCCTCGCCGCCACCCTCGTCACCTCGCGACTCCAGCGCGACCTCACCGACTCGAGCGCCCAGCGCAACATCGGTGTCGGGTTCGGCCACTCGCTGCTCGCCCTCGACAACATCCTCGGCGGCCTCGGCCAGATCGACCTCGCGGAGGACGTGCTCGCCGCGGACCTCGACCACAACTGGGAGGTGCTCGCGGAGGCGATCCAGACGGTCATCCGCGCCGAGGTGACCGCCGGTCGCTCGAGCATCGAGGACCCCTACGCGCTCCTCAAGGAGCTCACGCGCGGCAAGCGTCTCGGCCAGGCGGAGCTCGTCGAGTTCGTCTCCAAGCTCGACATCGGCGACGCCGCGAAGCAGCGCCTGCTCGAGCTCACCCCGGCGACCTACCTCGGGCTCTCCGACGACCTGGTGGACTACCTGCCGTAGCCGGTCAGTGCTCGTTCGCCCAGGAATGGGCGAACGAGCACTGGGTCGCCCAAGAATGGGCGAATGAAGCCGGAGGTCAGTGGCCGGAGGGGCGCGGCGGACGCTTGTCGTCGCCGTCCTGCTCGTCGAGGTCGAGCTTCTCCTGGAAGTCGGGCTTCACGGCGAGCGCCAGCATCGCGAGGACGACGAGCGAGGCGATGAACGCGATGCCAAGGCCGATGAGCGCGAGGACGATCTCACGAGTCGACATGAGGACGACGACGCCGGTGAAGACCCCCATGACGCCCGAGAGCACGAGGAGCTCGATCGGCCGCAGGACGTCATCGCGGTTGGGCTTGCTCATGATGCGGCTCCAGCCGTGCCGGTGGTGTCGTCGGTGGCTGCGCCGGTGACCGGGCGCTTGCCCGCCCACCGCAGCGACAGTCCGCCGATGACGAGGTAGACGCCGATGATCGCGGCGTATGCCCCGACGAGGCCGACGACGACGATGTCCGCACGGAGGACACCCTCGACACCTCCCGGGGCGGCGAATCGCTGCTCGAGTCCGGGCGGGACGAGGAGCGTCGCGATGGCGAGCAGCACCGTGAAGGCACCGACCGCGGTCCAGTCCTTCGCCGCGGCGAGGCGTCCGCGCCAGCGGATCCCGCTGTACAGCTCGAGGAATCCGGTGAGGGCCGCCCACAGGGTGACGACATAGAGGAAGATGCTCAGCCCGCCGCCACTCACGAGCAGCGAGAAGACGCCGGTCACGACGCCGATGACGCCCTGGCCGAGGAAGAAGGCGCGCGTCACGGTGTCGGAGAAGTTCGGGAAGGCGAAGGCGCCGACGATCGCGCCGGACAGCAGCGTGAAGACCCCGAAGACCACGAGGCCGAACTGCGAGGAGTGGCCCTGCGTGAAGGTGACGACCCCCGCCGTGGCGAGCGCGATCACCGCACGCAGGATCGGGACCATCCAGTACCGATCGTGCTTGGCGCCGTCGAACGGAATGCTGGGCACGGTGAACGTCTCATCTCTTGCAGGAAGTCCCCTCCAGCTTACGCGGTCCTGCGGGCGACGCGGACCGGGGTCAGGGTGCCCTGGGTGGGACCGACAGGCCCGCGGCGAGTTCCGCGAAGACGGACTCGGCATCGGCCCGATCCCGGGTCAGCAGTGACGCCTGCCCAGCCCAGAAGCCCTGGAGGTCCGCGACGTGCCGCTCGGAGGCGACGGTGCGGAACCGCCCGGTCAGCCAGTTCTGGACCGGGAACGGGGCGACGACCCCCGACGCCTCGATCTCGCGCAGCACCCGGTTCGGGACACCCCGGCCGAGCCTGCCGCTCATCGCGCGCGTGAGGACGGTGCCGTCGGCGGGCGTCGAGACGATGGCCGCCCGATGCTCGGCCGTCGCCGCGGAGACGTTCGTGCGGAGGAAGGCGGTCCCGACCTGCACGCCGGCGGCGCCGAGCGCCCGTGCGGCGGCGACACCACGTCGGTCGGCGATACCGCCGGCGGCGATCACCGGGACGTCCAGGGCGTCGACGAGCTGCGGAATCAGGGCGACCAGACCGACGAGGGAGTCCTCGGCCGCTCGCAGGAACGAGACGCGGTGGCCGCCGGCCTCCATGCCCGTGCCGACGACGACGTCGACGCCGCCCTCCTGCAGGGCGAGCCCCTCGGCCACCGTGGTCGCCGTCCCGACCACGACGATGCCCCGCTCGTGCGCCGCGTCGACCACCGGTCGCGGTGGAACCCCGAAGACGAAGCTGACCACAGCGGGCTGCGCTTCCAGGACGGCCTCGATCTGCTCGTCGAACGACGGCACGTAGCGGGCCGGTCGAACGGGCAGCTCGAGGGACAGCTCGTCGAACACGGGTTGGAGCACCTCGACCGCGGCTGCGAAGGACGCCTCGGAGTCGTCGGGCGACAGCTCGTCGCCACGCGGCAGCCACAGGTTCAGGGCGAAGGACGCCGTGGTCCGCTCGCGGAGCGCCGTGACCGTCCGCTCGATGCGGTCGGCGTCGTAACCGTACAGACCGAAGGAACCGAGGCCGCCCAGCTCACTCACCGTCGCGGTGAGCTCGACGGAGGACAGACCTCCGAAGGGGCCGAGCACGATCGGGACGTCGACAGGAAGGGCACGCACGCCACCAGTATGTCCCGCCCCTCTTGCGGGCGAAACCGGATCGAAACATGATGGACATCAAACAGCTCACTTTGAGCTGTTTACTGAGTGCATCGACGCACGACCACAGAGGAGCTCCACCGCAATGACCCTGACCATCGCCGGACTGCAGCACCACGGCGTCCCCGGAGACGTCGAGGCGAACCTCGCGCTCGTCGCCGACGCCGCCAGACAGGCATCGGATCGCGGCGCGGATCTGCTCGTCACCCCCGAGATGTTCGTCACCGGCTACAACCTCGGCGACCGCCTCGCCCCGCTCGCCACCCCGGAGCTGGTCGACCGGGTCGCCGCCATCGCCGGCGAGACCGGGATCGCGATCCTCGCCGGCCTCCCCGAACCACTCCCCGGCGGAGCCGTCGCGAACGCCCTCGTCCTCGTCGGTCCTGACGGGACCGAGCTGCTCCGGTACCGCAAGACGCACCTGTTCGGCGAGCTCGACCGCGAGCTGTTCGTGGCCGGCGACACCCTCGCACCGACCGTCGACCTGGGCGGTGTCCGCGTCGCCGTCCTCATCTGTTACGACGTCGAGTTCCCCGAGACCGTCCGCGCGGCGGCCCTCGACGGCGCCGACGTCGTGATCGTCCCCACCGCGCAGATGGAGCCCTACGCGCACATCGCCGAGCGGCTCATCCCGGTGCGCGCGTGGGAGAACCAGGTCCACCTCGTCTACGTCAACCGCGTCGGTTCCGAAGGAGACCTCACCTACGTCGGTCGCAGCAGCATCGTCGGCCCGGACGGCGTGGTCCTCGACGCGCTCGACGCGGACGCCGTCGGTCTCATGATCGCCACGATCGATCCCGAGGCCACGAGGCGCGCCAGGCAGGAGAACCCCTACCTCGCCGACCGACGCGCCGAGCTGTATTGAAGGACTCCGTCCTTCCTCCCCTCCCCTCCGAGTCCCCCGACTCCCCTGGAAAGTGACCTCATGACCGTGAACCCCATCGCCGAGCCGCGTCAGCGCCTCGACGGCCAGCTCGGTACCGGCTCCATCGTCTTCATGGTGATCGCCGCCGCCGCACCACTCACCGTGATCGGCGGCAACGTCCCCATCGCGATCGGCACCGGGAACGGCGCCGGAGCCCCGATCGGCTTCGCCCTCGCCGCCGTCATCCTCCTCGTCTTCTCCGTCGGCTTCGTCACCATGACGCCGTTCGTCCGCGAGGCCGGCGCGTTCTTCTCCTACGTGACGGCCGGACTCGGCTCGCGTCTCGGCCTCGGTTCCGCGTTCACCGCACTCGTGGCCTACACGGCGATCCAAGTGGGCGTGTACGGCTACATGGGGTGGGCGCTCGACGACCTCGTCACGTACTTCGGCGGCCCGAGCCTGCCCTGGTGGCTGTACTCCTTCGCGACGATGACGATCGTCGCGGTGCTCGGCTACCGGCACATCGATCTGAGCGCGAAGGTGCTGGGTATCGCGTTGACGCTCGAGATCCTCGTGGTCGTCGTGCTCGACGTCGTCATCTTCGCGACGGGCGGCGCGGATGGCATCGCGGTCGAGACCTTCGACCCCGCCAACATCTTCACCGGTGGGATCGGCGTCGCCGTGCTCTTCGCCCTCACCGGCTTCATCGGCTTCGAGGCGACCGCGGTCTTCCGGGACGAGGCGCGCAACCCGGAACGCACCATCCCGCGGGCCACCTACCTGGCCGTCGTCATCATCGGCGTGTTCTACGCCATCTCCTGCTGGGCGCTCGTGACGGGCGTCGGCGCAGGGAACGCCGTCGCGGTCGCCCAGCAGACGCTCGCCGGCGAGGGCAACCTCCTGCTCGACACGACGACGACCTACCTCGGCCCGATCATGCGCGACGTCGTCCAGGTGCTGCTCATCACGAGCCTGTTCGCGTGCGTGCTGTCCTTCCACAACGTCATCGCGCGCTACCAGTTCACGCTGGCGCAGAAGTCGGTGCTGCCCGCCCGCCTCGGCCGGCGTCACCCCGCACACCACTCCCCGTCGACCTCCTCGATCGTGCAGACGGTGACGGCGGCCATCGTCCTCGCCGCGCTCGCCCTCGCCGGCCTCGACCCCCTCGTCGGAGTCTTCGGATCCATGGCCGGGGTGGCGACCGTCGGGATGGTGCTGCTGATGCTGACGACCTCGATCGCCGTCCTCGTGTTCTTCGCGCGTCGACCCGAGCTGGTCGCCGGCCGCACGTGGGGTGCGCGGGTGTTCCCGATCCTCGCGGTGGTCGGACTCGCGTTCGCGCTGTGGCTCGTGCTGTCGAACTTCACGCTCGTCACGGGCGGAAGCGTCACCGTGAGTGTCGTGCTCGCCCTCATCCCCGTGGTCGCCATGCTGATCGGTATCGTGTTGGGGAAGCGGTTCCCCCTGGACACCGAGCCGGACGGCGCGGTGAGCGAGGCGGCCGCCGACCAACCGACCGCCGGCTGAACCAGGGTCGCGGAGTCGATCAGCGACGGGACGAGGGTGCCATGGATTTGGGTTCGCCCTCACTCGGAGCGATCCGCCGCACGACCGCCGTCGACACCGTCCGCGCGCGCATCTCGCTTGCGCTGGAGCTCGGGATGCTGGTGCCCGGCCAGCGGCTCCCGGCACCCGAGGAAGCGGCTCGAGCGTTCGGGGTCAGTGAGATGTCGGTGCGGCGCGCGTATCGGGCGTTGAGCGACGAGGGCGTCGTCGTCCGGCGGCAGGGCAACACGGGTGGCACGTTCATCGCGGACGCACCCGCGGTGGGCACCGTGCCCGAGATCGCCGCCTACCGCGAGGACGCCGTCCACGTGCACGCGCTCATCGACCAGCGAGCGACGCTCGAAGCCGGGCTGGCGGCGCGCGCGGCGGCCGAACCGGAGGCGTCCTCCCTGCGTCGACTCGACGACCTCGTGGCGACCATGCGGACCGAGCCGGACTGGAGCCGGTTCCGCGAGGCCGATGCGGCGTTCCATGCCGAGCTAGCGGTGTCGGCAGGCGTGCCGGGCGCGGCCGATCTCCACGACCGTGTGTCCCGCGAGCTGTACTCCTACTTCATCCCCTACCGGATCGAGTACCTGCGAGCCTCGAACGAGGAGCATGCCCAGCTCGTCGCCGCGCTCCGTGACGGCGATGCGGCAGCCGCGAGTCGCCTCGCCTTCGACCACGTCGCGGAGCTCCACCGCTCGATGTACGTCGGCCTCGCGGGCCCCGCCGACGGCGCGCAATCCGCTCCCTGAAGCGCCTGGGGACGACCGAAAACGCGCCCTCGGCGAGGCGTCACGGCTGGGGCCGGAAATCCGACATGCGCCGTACTAAGGCATAGTGGGGACGGGTTCACCCCCGCCGCGAAGGAGTGAGAGCATGATCGACAAGGCCTCGATACAGGACTTCCCGCCGATGACGGCATCGCTGCTGGCGGACAATTCCGGCGTGTTCCGCGTCGGCACCGCCGAGCAGTACCTGACCGCCACCGACGCGGGAACGGCCCGCCGCCAGCTCGTCGAACTGATGCAGGCGGAGGCCCGGAAGTCGGGTCGACCGATCCGCGTGACGGTCGACGACCCCACGAGCGTCACCGTGCTCCTCATCGGTGTCGACGGCGAACTGCAGGAGGAACCGCAGTCCGCAGCGCCCGCGCGCACCGCGCAACGGGCCACACCGCCACCCGCTCCCGTATCCGCGCAACGGGTGCCGCTCATCCAGGCGCCACCGCCCGCGCCCTCCCAGCCGGCACCCGCACGCCCGGCCGCTGCTCAGCCGCAGACACCGCTCCGAGCCGCCCCCGCCCAGCCGTCGACACCTGCGCAGCCCACGCCGCCGGTCTCCGCCAACCCGCAGGCGATCGCGGCACCACAGCCCGTCCCGCCGCAGCGCCCGACCGTGCAGCAGCCCGCGTTCGGCACACCGCCGTTCCAGCCGGTCTCGAACCAGCCGAACGCGCAGCAGCCGGTGCCGGCGCAGCGGGCGGTCCCGGCCCAGCAGTCGGTGCAGGCACCGCCGGCCGCGCCCGCGCAGCAGCAGCAACCCCCGGTCCCACAGCAGCAGCAGGCTCCGGGCCAGCCGACCGCCCCCGCTCGAAGAGACCTGCGCGATGCGCCCTCGTTCCTCGCGCCGCCCACGATCGGCCCGGCGCAGCACGGGCTCGCCGGCCTGCTCAACAAGCTCGGCTTCTCGGTGCCGCCGTCCGCGAGCGAGCGCGCCGAGCGTGACGACGTCCACGCCGTGTCACGCCACTTCCCGAGGCGTCGCACCATCTCCGTCGCGAACCAGAAGGGCGGCGCCAACAAGACGCCGACCGTCGTCAACCTGTCGTCCGTCTTCGCCCGGTACGGCGGCGGCGGCGTCGCGGCGTGGGACAACAACGAGACGATGGGCACGCTCGGTTGGCGGACCGAGCAGGGCGGGCACGACTCGACCGTCCTCGACCTCCTCGCCGCGGCGAGCGATCTCCTCTCCCCCGGCGCCGAGCGAGCCGACCTGTCGCGGTTCGTCCACCACCAGCCGGGCGACAAGTACGAGGTGCTGCGATCCGCGGCCGACGGCGAGCACGTGGTGACCGCCGACGAGGTCGACCTCGTCCATCGCGTCCTCGCGAAGTACTACCGCCTGATCGTCATGGACTCGGGCAACTCGGCCGGCGCCCCCAACTGGCGCCGCATGGTGGAGCTGACCGACCAGCTCGTCATCCCGACCACGACGGTCGAGGACAAGAAGGAGGGCGCGCGACTCACCCTCACCGCGGTGAGCCGGGTGAGCGAGCGCGGTGCGGAACTCGCGCGCAACGCCGTGGTCATCGTCTCCGAGGCCGAGGCCAAGGACACGTCGATCGCCAACGCGTACGCCGAGGACTTCCGTCCCTACGTGCGCGACGTGGTCGTCGTGCCCTTCGATCCCGCGTTGAAGAACGGCGTCATCCGTCACGACGCCCTGCGGTCGAGCACGCAGCGGGCGTGGCTCGCAGCGGCTGCCGCGGTGTCGCGCGGACTCTGACCGGGCCATGACGCAGGGAGGATCGGAGACCGGGATCACGCGGGCGGCCGCCCTCGGCGACTACCTCAGGGCTCGTCGAGGACTGGTCCGACCGGAGGACGCGGGGTTCGTCCCGGAGGACGGGCGGCGGGTCGCCGGGCTTCGACGCACCGAGGTGGCCGCGTTCCCCTCCTGATGAGTGTGCGGTCAGAGCTGCAGGGAACGAGCGATGCGACGTCCATAGTCGCTGATCGCTCGCGCGATCGGGAGCCGCTCGGCCTCGTATTGCGCGAGTGCCGCATCGACACCGAACCCCAGGTCCAGGCCCGCGGCGAGCGCGAGTGCATCGCCGGCCGCTTTGGCGGCTCCCCTGGCGGTGTGCGGGCGGACCACGGCTGCAGCGTCTCCGAGGAGCGCGATGTGACCGCTCGTCATGCGCGGCGGCACGTAGTCGTAGATCGCCTGCATGAACGGCCGTGGCTCGGCTGCCACCGCTGCGGCGAACGGCGGTGGGAGGAGCCGCTCCGCTTGGGCGAGGAGTCGTTCGCGGAGCTCGCTCGGCAGGTCGCCGGGCGCGGTCGAGGAGCTCCCGGCCGGCCGGTGCGTCAGCCGCATGAGGTCGGCGAGTTCGAGCTCGGACATGCTGCGGTACCAGACCCAGCTGTAGCGGCGCGCACCGGGCTCGGTCTCCCCCTCCGCGCCGGGGACGAGATACCCGAGCATGTGCACCTCGGGACCGGTGTAGAAGGCGAATCGCCCGAGCAAGGTGTGTGCGGCGGCGGCTGGGAGCTCGGCTTCGGGGATGAGGCCGCGCCAGGTGATGTACCCGGCGTACCGGTTACGGTCGTCTTCGGGGGCGACGGCATGCCTGGTGACGGAACGGAGTCCGTCGGCGCCGACGACGAGGTCGAACTCGTGCAGCTCCCCCGTAGCCGTCTCGACGATGGCACCCTCGTCGCGGTCGTGCACGGTGGCGACTGCCTGTCCGAGCCGGTACCCCTCGGGCGGGACGAGGCTGCGGAAGACCGAGTAGGTGTGGTCCCAGGAGACTTGGATCTGCGGTGCGGGGTCGCTCGTCAGGACCCGGCCGTCTCGAGCGAGCGTGATGCGATCGGTGGCGACCACGCCGACGCTGGCCTCGGCGTCACGGCCCACCGCGTGCAGCAAGTCGTAGAGCTCCTGCTGGGCGACGAGCCCCGCGCCGCGGCGTTCGAGCCCGGTCCTGGACCGCTCGAAGACCGTCACGCGATGTCCGCGACGCGTGAGGAGGGAAGCCGCGAACAGGCCACCGAGGGAGCCGCCCACGATCCCGATCGACAGACGCTCTCCAGCAGGTATCGCTCGCACCGCGCCCCCTTCCGATGGTCTGCTCCCACCGTAGGTCGGGCGGGTCACGCCTCGTTGCAACGTCCGTCGGAAGTCCGGCGTCGGGCCTTGAGCGCCGCTCGCCGCTGGGAGGCCCCGCGTCACCGACGCGCCCGCTGCACGATGGCATCGAGGGCGTCGAGATAGGACTCGAAGGCGACCCGGCCCTCCGCGGTGAGGGCGATGCGGCGGCCGCGGCGGTCCGTGTCGCTCTTCCCGACCTCGACCACCCCGGCGTCGGCGAGCGCCGAGAGGTGCTTCGAGAGTGCCGACTTGCTGACGCCGGTGATGCGCAGGAGCGAGGCGAAGTCGGTGTACTCGGCGGGCGCCAGTGCGGACAGCAGGGCGAGGCGGGCAGGCTCGTGGAAGAGCGGGTTCAGCGCCTGGCGGCCGACCGCGGCGTCCTCGGCTCCGTCGTCCTCAGGCATCGCGCGACCCCGACCGTCCACCGAGCGGCGTGGAGCCGTTCGCGAGGCGCACCAGTGCGGGCAGACAGGCGGCGAACACGACGACGTCTGCGACGACCGCGGACACCGTGTTCGGTACGGCGACACCTTCGGAGCGGGCGATCCACTGGGTCACCACGTAGACCACGGCGACCGCCACGCCGCTCGCGGTGAGCAGCAGCACGCCGGTCCGGTCCGACCAGTCGAGGCGGAGCTTCACCGGGCGCGCGAGGGACAGGGCGACGAACCCGATGGCGACGAGTCCGAGCAGCCAGACCATGTCGAGGTCGACGACGACCCCGAGCGCGATGATGAGTACCGCGGTGAGGATGGCGGTGGTGAGCGCTCCCTGGCGGGCGGAGCGGCGCGAGGCGTCTCGTGCCTGGTTCAAGCGGTCCTGTGCATCTTCATGATCCATGATCGACCTCCAGTCGTTGCGTCTGAAGAAACTATCACAGTGTTTCCCCAAAGGAAACAACCGACGTCGAGCTCACTGCTCTCGAGGTCGCGGTGGCGCAGGATCAGGACGGCGGGAGCTCCGCGGCGACCCCATCAGGACGACTCGGCCTCCACCACACCGGCGAGGGCACTGACGATCGGGCAGGGCACCGACGGATCGACGCATTGGGCATCGAGCAGATCCGAGATCGCGGCTCGCGTCCGTTGCAGGTCGGCGACCTTCTCGTCGATCTCCTGCAGCTTCTGCGCGGCCGCGGCGGCGACGTCCCCGGCGGAGGCACCACCAGCCCGCACCGCCTGGGACAACCGGTCGAAGTCGTGGAGCTCCGCCAGCGTGAACCCGAGCTCCTGGCCGCGACGGAGGAACCGGAGACGGATGACATCGGCCTCCCGATAGTCCCGATAGCCGCCGGTGGTCCGTCCGGGCTCGGCGAGCACACCGGACCGTTCGTAGAACCGGACCGTGGACACCTTCACCTTGGCCAGCCGGGCCAGCTCAGCGATACGCACAAGCCGACCCTAGGCCAAGGCCGCCCGACGAGCCGACAGCATGACGCCGCCCTGGACGGCAGCCCAGACCAGCTCGAACACGAGCATCCCGAGGACCAGCGGTGACGCGCCATGCAGCAACGCGGCCCCCATGCCGAGCGAGAAGAGCAGCCTCCCGGCGGTGTCGGCCACACCGGCCGCCCACGTCGGGCGCATCAACCGGAAGACCGACCAGACCACCACGAGTGAACCCATGAGGTTCGCGAACATCACCGCGAACACGTCCCCGGGGTCGGGGACCGCCCCATGGAGCGCGAGTGCGGAGTGAATGACGCCCAATCCGGCGAACAGCGTCGGCGCAGTGAAGGGCAAGGCGAACCCGGCGGTGACGACGAGGTCGTAGAGGGCGGACAGGCGGACGGTGCGACGCACGATCGAGGAAGTCATATCCTCACTGTCGACCCTGCACCCCGGTGCAAGGTCAAGGCCTACCCCGCACACTCCAGCGAGAGCTCGGTGATGGGCCATGAGCTCCGGAGACAGCTGGCGGCACGCCGTCTCGGCGATCAGAGGTCGAGGGACAGCCGCCGACCGAGCGCTTCGATCGCAGCCTCGTCGCGCTGATAGTGCGACCACTGGCCGATCCGGGTGCACGTCACGAGGCCGGCGCGCTGGAGCGTGGCCATGAACTGCGAGGCGGTCGACTGCGACACCTCGGCCCTCGCCTGGATGTGCTTGAGACACACGCCGACCTCGGCCGCCGGCTGATCCTGCGGCGGGAACGACTCAGGATCCTTCAACCACCCCAGGATCGCGAGGCGAGTCGGATGGCCGAGCGCTTTGAAGATCGCCACCAGGTCCAACTCGTCAGCGTTTGTCATACGTCAACCATATCGTAATATCGCGATTCCACGATGTTGTGCGACACTGTGGATCGGTAAATCACGATCTACCGATGGAGATGTCATGACACAGCACACAGCACTGGTGGTCGGAGCCCGTGGAGTGATCGGCGGGAACCTGATCACCCACCTCGAGGGGCTCGGCTGGGACGCGATCGGGTTGTCCCGCCGCGGCGGTACCGACCGGGGATCCGTCAGACACCTCGCGGTGGACCTCCTCGACCGCGACGCGACCATCCACCAGTTGCGGGGCCTGTCGGAGGTGACGCACCTGTTCTACGCCGCGTACCACGACCGCCCCAGCTGGGCTGAGCTCGTCGCACCGAACCTCGCGATGCTCACCAACGTCGTCGACGCCGTCGAACCCGTCGCGCCGGGCCTCGAACACATCAGTCTGATGCAGGGCTACAAGGTCTACGGCGCGCACCTGGGGCCCTTCGCGACACCCGCGAAGGAGTCCGACCCGCCGCACATGCCGCCGGAGTTCAACGTCGACCAGCAGCAATTCCTCGAGCGCCGCCAGGTCGGGGCGACCTGGTCATGGTCGGCGTTGCGGCCATCGGTCGTCGCCGGGATCGGCCTGGGCAACCCGATGAACCTGGCGATGGTCATCGCCGTCTACGCGTCCATGAGCAAAGAGCTCGGCATCCCGTTGCGGTTCCCCGGCAAGCCCGGCGCCTACACGAGCCTGATCGAGATGACCGACGCCGACCTCCTCGCGAAGGCCACCGTGTGGGCGGCGACCACGGAGCAGGCCCGCAACGAGGCGTTCAACATCACGAACGGCGACGTGTTCCGGTGGTCGTCGATGTGGCCGAAGATCGCCGCCTTCTTCGACCTCGACGTCGCGCCACCACTCGAGATGAGCCTCGTCGAGGTGATGGCCGACAAGGAGGCCCTGTGGAACGCGATGGTCGAGCGGCACGGCCTCGCGCCCACCAGCTACGCAGAAGTGTCGTCGTGGGCGTTCGGTGACTTCGTCTTCGCGTGGGACTACGACGTCATCGCGGACACGTCGAAGTCGCGCCGGGCCGGGTTCCACGAGTTCGTCGACACGGAGGCGATGTTCCTCCGCATCTTCCAGGACCTGCGGGAGCAGCGACTCATTCCGTAGGCGTCGGAGCCCGGCTACTGCTCGAAGGCGGCGAGCGCGACCCTCGCCGCCTCCGCGACCAACGCGTCGTCGTACTCGGCGTCCGGGTCGAGTGTGTTCGTGAGAATGGTCAGGACGATCGGGTCGCCGCTCGGCCGGTCGATGATCGCGATGTCGTTCCGGATCCCACCGGCACCCCCGGACTTGTCGGCCACCTGCCATCCCGCCGGAGCACCGGCCCGGATCAGCGTGTCGCCCGTCGCGTTGCCGCTCATCCAGGCGAGGAGCGTTGCCCGGTCGGCGGACTCCAGGTAGGAGCCGTCGACGAGACGGATCAGGGTGTCGGTGAACGCGGCAGGGGTGCTGGTGTCATCGGTGCTGCCCGGTTCGATCACGTTCAACTGCGGCTCAGCGTTGACGACCTCGGTCACCTCATCGCCGAGCGTGACGAGGGCGGTGTCCAACGCGGCCGGCCCACCGATCCGGGCGAGGACGAGGTTGAGGGCCGTGTTGTCGCTCCGCCGGACGGCGGCCTCGGCGAGCTGCGACAGGGTCAGGCCGGTCTCGACCTGTTCACTCGTCACCGGCGAATAGCCGGCCGCATCGACATCCTCAGCCGACCAGGTGACGACTTCGTCACGCGCCGAGCCGCGCACCTCGTGGAGGAAGACGGCTGCGGCGAGCGCCTTGATCGTCGAGGCATATCCGAAGCGCTCGTCCACGCGGTAGGACAACCGGGCACCGGTCCCGGTGTCGACGGCGCTGATGCCGACGCGCGCGCCGAACTCGGCCTCCAAGGCTTGAAACTCGACGGACAGGTCGGGCATCGACGTCGGCGGGGCCGAGGTGGCGGAGCTCGGTGACGTCGAAGGGGATGGAGGAGCGGAGGCGCACCCCACGAGCCCGAGCACCAGCCCACCCATGAGAGCGACGGCGACGCCCCGCATCATCGACGAACGCCGGCCTGCCCAGCGACCTGGTGATCGAGGCGCTCGAGGTCCGCCTCGACCATGGCGACGTCACGCGCGAACGCGTCGTCGTCCAGCTCGATCTGGCGCACGGTGAAGACCACCTCGGCACCCTCCGGATGGGCCAGCACGCGGACCGGGTTGGTCACGACGGTCCCCGACGGCAGGGTGACGTCGTGGTCGAGCACGCCGAAGCGGTTGCGCTCGACGAACCGGACCTCCACCCGCCCCATCGGCGACTCGACGAACAGCGAGTCACCCTCGCGCACCACCTCGGCCTGCGCGAGACCGGCCGCCCACCGCGGGAGGTGGTCGACGTCGGACGCGTACTCGTAGACGGCATCCGGCGAGGCGCTGATGACCCGGCTCACGTGGTGACTTCTCATGACCGAATCATGCCAGGTAGGCGATTCGTTGTTCCACGTGCCGAGAGTGCCCGTTCTGCTCACTGAGCATGGTCGGAAGCGCAGAACGGGCACTCTCGGACGGGTGGGCTCAGACCGCCGGTGCGTACGGGTCGCGGAGGGTACGGCGGAGAACCGCCCGCTCCGCGACCGTCCACAGTGCGCTCGTCGCGAGGTAGACGGCGGCCGCGAATGGAACGATGGCCGCAAAGCCGACCGAGAGGAACGGAAGCCAGCGCATGATGGGTGCGATCGCGGCGGCGCCGGCGGGAGCAGGCGTCCGCGACGCTGCAGCTTCGTCCGGGACAGCCGCCCATCGTGCGCTCGCCCGCCTGGTGAGTTCGATCGCGAGGGCGAGGAGCAGCAGGACGACGAGGAACGGCCAGATCGTCGTGACCGTGGTGCCGATCAGCTGGAACAGGTTCGAGCCGAGCGGAACACCCCCGACCACTGCGGAGAGCAGCGCGTTGGCATGACCGGCGATGTCCTGGTGGACGAACAACGCGTACACCGCCGAGACGACCGGAGCCTGTGCGAGGAGCGGCAGGCAGCCCGCGACCGGCGAGGTGCCGTGGCGCTGGTAGAGCTCGATGACCGCGCGGTTCAGCTCCTCGGGGCGGCCGGCGTAGCGCTTCCGGAGGGCCGCGAGCTCAGGGGCGAGACGACTCCTGGTGCGTTCGGCGCGCACCTGCGAGACGCCGACCGGCAACAGGAGCAATCGCACGAGCACGGTGAGGACGACGATGGCGAGCAGCGGTGCCCACGAGCCGGTGAGTGGTTCGAGGACGGTGCTGGTCGCTGCGACGAACCCGGCGAGGCCGTCGAGGATGGTGGAGACGAATGGGATGGTGGAGAGGTCCATGGGTGGGTCCTTCGATCGAGAACGGGAGAGGATCGTTCGACCGCCACGGACCACCGGGGGCGCTACTGCACGCTGAAGCCGGCCGTTCTGACGGTCACGATCGCGCTTCCGGGCGCTCGAGACCGGACGTGCCCCGGCGCGTCAGGGTTGTTGTGCGTCACCAGCACGCGCAGGTTCTCGACCTCGCGCAGCTCGACCGGGCCGGTGCGTGGCCGGAGCGTCACGCGCACCTGCAGGATGACGGCGATGAGGACAGCCGCCGCGGAAACGGCCCCGATGAACCCGAACACCATGAGGGCAGGGATCACGACGTTGCCGCTGCCCCCTGCTCCCAGCAGCGCGAACGTCCGCGCTACGAGTTCGAGCAGACCGACCATGGTCCGAGGCTAGCAGCGGCCTTCCCCTCAGGACGGGTCGGTCCCGAGGATCGCCGTCCACACGCCCGGAACTGGACGTCTGCGGCAACCGGTTTGGACAGGTGTCGGGACTTTCGACAGACCAGCGAAACGGCCGTCGCGTCGCGTTACCGTGGTCGCGCTCCCACATTCCGTGGAAGTGGAATTCGCGAGAGTCGTTCCGAGCACGGCTTGGCTCGACATGAGCTTGGAGGTCAGTCATGCCATTCGTGACAACGGACGACGGCACGGAAATCTACTACAAGGATCTGGGCGACCCGGCGGCGCAGCCCATCATGTTCCACCACGGTTGGCCGCTGTCGTCGGATGACTGGGACGCGCAGGTGCTCTTCTTCCTGTCGAAGGGGTACCGCGTGGTGGCCAGCGATCGGCGCGGACACGGGCGGTCCTCGGAGATCGGCTCAGGCCACGACATGGATCACTACGCCAGCGACGTGTCGGCGGTCGTCGAGCACCTCGACCTGCGCAACGTCGTCCACATCGGCCACTCGACGGGTGGTGGCCAGGTCGCGCGGTACGTCGCCAAGTACGGCGAGCCGCAGGGTCGTGTGGCGAAGGCCGTCCTGGTCTCGTCCGTGCCTCCGCTGATGGTGCAGACCGACGCCAACCCCGAAGGGACACCCATCTCGGTCTTCGACGGCTTCCGGAGCGCGCTCGCCGCGAACCGCGCGGAGTTCTTCCAGGCCGTGGCTTCGGGCCCGTTCTACGGCTTCAACCGCGACGGTGTGACGGTGTCCCAGCCCGTGATCGACAACTGGTGGCGTCAGGGCATGACCGGCAGCGCCGTGGCGCACTACGAGGGCATCAAGGCGTTCTCCGAGACCGACCAGACCGAGGACCTCAAGGCGATCTCCGTGCCGGTCCTCTGCATGCAGGGCGATGACGACCAGGTTGTGCCGTACAAGGACGCGGTCATCAAGCAGGCCGAACTCCTCAGCAACGCGACCCTCAAGGTCTACGAGGGCTTCCCGCACGGCATGCTGACCACCCACGCCGACATCATCAACCCCGACCTCCTCGCCTTCATCGAGCAGTAAGGGAACCACCGTCAGCGACGAACGGCCCATCCGGGAGACCCGGTGGGCCGTTCGTGCAAGCATCCCACCCGGCGCTGCGGTCCGCTCAGTTCACCAACGGGTACCAGTGTCGGTCGCGCAGCTGATGCTCGTCATCGTCGAGTCGCACCCATGTGCCGTGAGCCTTCGGAGTCGCGTCCGAAGCCCACACGCCGAAGTGGGCGACCGGTGCCGGCCAGTCGTATCCGTCGGCCGGTGCCTCCACGACGTTGCGTACGGCGCCGATGAACCGAACGCCAATGGCCTCGCCGGTGATGCTCTGGGCCAGCTCACGGATGGTCGCCGTGCCGTCGACGTCATCGGATGCAGCCTCGAGCATTGGCAGATCGAGCCGACCTGTCTCCTGCCGCGGCACGCAGAACACCCGGTCGGAGTCACACAGGAGCAAGCGTACGACCGCCATCGGCCGGGGTGGCGTCGTCCGGCGGACCACCTCGGCCCGGCCTCCCGGAGGAAGCCACGGCGCGTCGTGCGTCACGTGGACGAGCGCCTCGTCTTCGTTCACGCCGCGAGCGTACCCGAACCCATGGAGCGTGACCGGTGCCGGCTGCTCGAGCTCTCAGTCAGATGCGTTTAGCGAGATCGCTCCTCGTTGGCCACTCCGAGCGGCGGGAGGATGCCCTGGGCCGCCGCCACGGCTCGGGCGACGATGAGCGGCGGGTCGACGATCGCTCCGGAGACGATCAGTGCGTCGAGCTCGGACAGCGGGATGCGCTCGAGCCGCACCTGCTCCGCGGGATCCGACAGGTCCACCAGGCCGGAACGGATACCTCGAGTCGAGATGAACAGGTGTGTGGGCCAGGACGCCCGCCCCGGGTTCATGAAGAAGGTGTGCAGCGGTCGGAGGTCGTCCGGAACGATACCAAGCTCCTCTTCGAGCTCACGCCGGGCCGCCTCCAGCGGAGCTTCGTCCGTTCGACCGGCACCGCCCGGCAGGTCGTGGATCCAGCGGTCGAGCGGGTATCGGTACTGCCGGGCGAGGAGCACGTCGTCGCCGTCGATGATCAGCGAGGCGACGGAGAAGGGAACGCTCTCGTCGACGAGATACCTCGATCGCGACCCGTCCGGCAATCGGACCTCGTGATCGACCAAGGTGACCCGACCTCGGTGGACCGTCGTCTTCTCGAGCGTGGTCCAACGTGATTCATCCGGAACAGACATCCGCCCACCCTACGGTCGAGTGCCGACCGGCGATCATGGCGTCAGCGGAAGTCGCCCAGCTGACGCTCGATGGGCACCGTGCCCTCGACGATCACGTCACCGGTGTGGGCGGTCGTGACGGTCTCGATCAAGACGATCTCGACCTCCTCGTCGGCGATGGGATTGTGCTGCACGCCCCGCGGCACCACGAAGAACTGGCCCGGCGTGAGCACGACCTCCTCATCGTCGCGGAGCTGGAGACGACGAGGAACATCTCGTCTTCGTTCGCGTGGTCGTGCCAGACCAACTGGCCGAGGAGCTTCGCGACCTTCACGTATTGATCGTTGACCCGGCCGACCACTCGAGGCGTCCAATGGGCCTCAACCTGTCGGAGTTCGGCGGCGATATCGATTCCGGAGAGAGCGGTCATGCGTCCATCGTCTCGCGACTGACGTGCCTCGTGGCACGGTATCGCCCCTCGGTCTCGGTGCGCGCCGGCTTCCGACCACACAACTGCAGCGCTGAACGCGCCGGTTGCACGATCTCAGCGCTCTCCACATCCGACTTGGTGCCGACATCAGGGCCATCCGGAGTCCGATGTGCCGCTCACAGCTCGTCACTACGGTCGAGAACATGCCACTGCCCCTGCCATCTCGCCGCCTACTCTTGCCGTTCGGTGCTGCGACCCTCATGGCACTTGTCCTGCTCGTCGTCCCGGCGCCTGGCAGCGCGAGTGTCATCGGCACGCGGTGGCTTGCCGCCCTCGGCTCGTCCATCCCGAACGTCGAACTCGCCTCGGAGGTCGGCCTCGCGCTCCTGGCGGCGACGACGATCTCGACGGCGGCGTTCGCCTGGATCCGTTACCCGGAACGGCGGGCGCGGCTGCTGGCCGGCGCCGCCGGGGTCAGCCTCGCCTACGCCGCGAGCGAGGGACTGAAGCTCCTCTTCGCCCAACCTCGACCATGCACCCGGTGGTCGATCACGACCGAATGCCCGCCGGCTGGTGACTGGTCACTGCCGTCGAACCACGCGACGCTCGCGTTCGGAGCGACCGTCGTCATCGCGATCGCCGTCGGCCGATGGTGGGTCACGTGCTCGGCGCTCGCACTGGCGGCGCTTGTCGCCACCGGCCGGGTCGCGCAAGGCGTGCACTACGTCCACGATGTCGCGATGGGAGCGGTCCTGGGCCTGGCGATCACGACCGCCCTCGTCATTGCGACAGTGGCATGGCAGCACCGCTCGACCGCGACCCGCTCGTCGCTGGGGTGACGGTGACGACACCCGTGACCCGACGGCGCACCTCACCTACGATGACGTGATGGTCGACGACAACGAGCGCGGATTCCGTCGCGCCCTCATCGAAGCGAGCGCCCACTTCGGGCTCGATCATGAACGCCTCGAGCAGCTCGGTGGAATGACCGGGCGGGTGTTCGGGATCGACGACGTCGTGCTGCGCCTCGGCTCCCCGGAGACGATCGCGCACGAACTCGCCGCTGCGAACGCAGCCTCCGTGGCGGTGCCGGTTCCGGCGACCGTCGGCACCTTCGTCCCGACCGACGGTGGACCATGGGCGGCCGCACTCATCGAGCGGGTCGACGGCACCGTCGCCGCCGATCTCAGCGGCCTGACGGCAGATCGGGCCTTCACGAGGGGTCTCGCCTGCGGTCGTGCGCAGGCGGCGCTGTGGACGGTCACCGCACCTCCGGCGTTCGCCTCCATCGACGGCGAACGCTCACTCCTGCACCTTGATCTCCACCCGTTGAACATCCTGCTGGGGTCGGACGACCGCGTGACCGCTGTCATCGACTGGACCAACGCCGCAGCCGGGTCGCCGGACTACGACCGGGCCAGGACCTCCGCCATCTTCCGGCTGGACCCGCACGTGACACCGCTGCTCGACCAACCGGTGTGGCGGGCGTTCCTCGCGGGCTGGACCGACGGTGCGAACCTCGACGAGGCGTCGACGGCCGCACGCATCTGGGCCTGCCGGTTCATGCTGCACGATCTGCAGCATCGCCACCCCGGGGATGCGCTCGACCACGTGCGTCACGAGCTGGAGGTCCTCGAGGAGGGCCGGCCCCGTCCGGCGATCACGGAAGACATGATCGAGGGATGATGTCCCCTCGCCCGCGCGCGACGTGAGGAGACCGTCGGGGTTCCGGGGATCGACGTATGGATCCCGTGAGGGCGGTCGCTCGGGCAGACGGTGAGGCGTAGACCGGAGGTCATGACCCTCACGACGATCCTGCCCTCGCTCCGCCGCAGCATCCCGGACCCGTTCGTCCCCGACCGCTGGCCGGCACACACCCATCTGAGCACCACGGACGTGATCGTCGACGACGTTCCGATGCTGCGCGTGGTCGAGCAGTGCGGAACCCCGTGCGTCCACTCGGCGGCAGCGGTGATCCCCGGCACAGGTGGATGCCCGTCTCCCGTCGAGCAGACCTCCGTGGTCGTCATGCGCGTCGTCGCTGCGACGGTCGGCGAGGACGGCCATCACCTCACCCTCGACGCCTGCCTCTCAGACGTCGAACCATGCTGGTCGGAACTCCGGCTCATCGGGCGAGCGTCGACGACGCACACGGTGTCGTTCCGCATCGACAGCGCGGCAGGAACCGAGCAGCGCGTGCTACTCCCCCGCGACCTCGCGCCCGGCGACCTGCTCGCCGTGCCGTGTCGCGGCGAGGTCGCTCAGGCGGTCGGCTCGGCGTCGGGCTTCATCCAGAACGGCGAGTAGTGGTAGCCGTCGGGGTCGTCGAACTGGCGCTGGTACATGAACGGATAGTCGTCGGTGTCGCCGATCCGTCCACCCGCGGCGCCGGCCCGCTCGACGAGCTCGTCGACCGCCTCGCGGCTCCCGAGATCGAAGGAGACCGTGACCTTCGAGGGGGTGTCCGGTCCACCGATCAGCTCCTCGGTGCCGCCGACGCTCGCGTACATCTCGCGGCTGCCGAGCATGACGTATTGCTCGGGAGCGATCTCGAAACAGGAGACCTGGTCGGAGGACATCGCGGCGTTGCGGGTCCAGCCGAGGGCGTCGTAGAAGGCGGTCGCGCGTTCGACGCTCTCGACCGGACAGGTGATGAAGAGGCTCATGCGGTCAAGCTACGCCCGGCGTGAGCACACCCACAAGGACGTCTTTCCGAGATTCACTCGCGCGGCGCCCATGGCACGGTCGGATCGATCGTCGTCGCGATCTTCGCGCTGATCTCGGCCAGTTGCCGCACCTGCGCCGCCGTGAGGGAGCCGAAGACGAGCTCCTCGACCAGGGCGTGGTGCGCGGGCGTGGACCGGGCGACGTGGGCGTGGCCGTCCTCCGTGAGGACGGCGAGGGTGAACCGACCGTCGGTCGGGTCGACCTCGCGTCGCACCCAGCCCTGCTTCTCCAGTCGCGAGATCGCGCGGGAGAGACGAGAGAGCGTGCTACTCGCGTACCCGGCGAGCGTGCTCATCCGGAGTGTGCGGTCCGGGGCGGTGTCGAGCGCGAAGAGCAGCCCGTGCTCGTAGTGGCTCAGCCCGCTGTCGCGCTGCAGCTGGGCGTCGAGCGCCGCGGGAAGCCGCTCCAGCATGGTGGCGACGGAGGCCCAGGCCGCGAGCCGGTCGCCGCTGAGGCCGGGGCGTTCGGCGGATTCGATCATGGGGCAAGCCTATTCGACTTGCTTGAGCAAGTGAACCGGCCTAGGGTGACTTGCCTGAGCAAGTGAATCGGCGCATCGCCGACAGAGGGAGACGACATGGACCTGCAACTCCGAGGCAAGACGGCCTTCATCAGCGGATCGACCGGCGGCGTCGGCGCAGCCATCGCCCGGTCACTCGCCGAGGAGGGCGCACGGGTCATCGTCAACGGGCGCTCCGAGCAGGCGGTGGGCGATATGGTCGCCGAACTTCGGCGCACGCACCCCGACGCCGGCCACGATGGGATCGTCGCGGATTTCGCCGATCCCGCCTCCGTCGAGCGACTGCTCGGCGACCTCGGCGCCGTCGACATCCTCGTGAACAACGTGGGCCAGTTCGGCCTCGCGGAATTCGAGTCCATCTCGGACGACGAGTGGTCCAACGTCCTCGAGGTCAACCTGATGAGCGCCGTCCGGCTGTCCCGGCACGCCCTGCCAGGCATGTTGGATCGCGGCTGGGGGCGCATCCTGTTCGTCAGCAGCGAGTCCGGCGTGAACATCCCCGCCGACATGATCCACTACGGCGTCACGAAGGCGGCGATGATCGCCCTCGGCAACGGACTCGCGAAGCTGACCCGCGGCACCGCCGTGACGGTCAACACGATCCTCGGCGGCCCGACCTACTCCGACGGGGTCGCCACGACGATCGAGTCCATCGCCGCCGACCAGGCCGCGCCGGTCGACGCCGTGAAGGCCTCGATCATCGGCCGCAACACCACCACCCTGCTCGAACGCTTCATCGAGCCTGAGGAGATCGCCTCGCTGGCGGCCTACCTCGCGAGCCCACTGGCGTCGGCGACGAACGGTGCGGCCCTGCGCGCGGACGGCGGAGTGCTGACCGGGATGCTCTAGGCGCAGGCTGGTCGCGATGGCAACCCTCGCGGTCGACGACCTGCTGTGCCGAGGGCCCGGCACCGGCGTCACTCGGAGCGACGCTCCCGAACCGCGTCGAAGGTCCGCTGCAGCGCACCGATCGACGCCTCGGAGTCGACCTGGGCGACACCGATGAAGAGACAGTCGACGACCATCAGCTGGGCGATCCGACTGCCGAGCGCCCCCGAGCGGAATGCCGTCTCCCGCGCGGACGTCTGGAGGACGATGTCCGCGCTGGTCGCCAGGGTCGACTCCGCGTGGTTGGTGATCGCGATGGTCGTCGCCCCGGAGCGGGCCGCGAGCCGGAGGTAGTCGACGGTGTCCGCGGTCGCGCCGGAGTGCGAGATCGCGACGGCGACCGCCTGCTCGTCGAGGATCGCAGCGGCGGTCCAGGCGGCATGCGGGTCAGGCCATTCCAGCGCGACCCGTCCGATCCGCGAGAGCTTCCGCTGCAGGTCGACGGCGACGATGGAACTCGCTCCGACACCGAAGATGTCGACCCGGCGAGCGCCGGCGACCGCGGCGACCGCACGCGTGAGGGCTGCCGTGTCGAGCGCCTGTGCGGTGTCGGCGATCGAGAGGGATTCGTTCGCGGCCACCTTCGCGACGATGTCGTCGAGGCTGTCTCCGGCGACGATGTCGGGCGACTGCACGTTCGTCCCGGCGAGCGCGAGCCGCTCGCGGAGGTTCTCCTCGGTCAGGTCGTGGCGGAAGTCCTTGAAGCGGTCGTAGCCGATCTTGCGCGTGAAACGGACGACCGTCGTCGTCGACGTCGACGCCTCTTCGGCGATCTCGGCGACCGACCGCGTCGCGAAGGCGCCCGGGTCGGCGAGCAGTGATTCGGCGATCCGACGCTCGGAGGGACGGAGTTCGTCGAGACGCGCGCGCACCTCGGTGGACACCGCCCGTGATGTCCGGTGGACGTCGGCTCCCATCGGTGCTCCTCTCGACCGTCAACACTGTACCGTCGGCACCCGCCGTCGGGATGTATGGAAATTACCATCCACCATCGAATTGTGTATGTTTGTTGCACCGACTCGCGACCAGTGCCCTCCTCCGGTGCGGACTGGCCGACACGTGTAGCGGAGTACCGCGGGTGCTGCCGGCATGCACGATCCAGGAACCAAGGGAGGTCCCGTGACCAGCTCCACACCACGCAGCGACGTGATCAGCAGCACCGCCCGACGCCGGGCGATCGTCGCCGGCAGCGTCGGCAACTTCATCGAGTGGTACGAGTTCGGGATCTACGGGTTCCTCGCCACGATCCTCGCCGCACAGTTCTTCAGCGACGGCCAGCAGACCGGTATCGAGTCACTCATCGCGACCTACGCGTCCTTCGCGATCGCCTTCTTCTTCCGCCCGGTCGGGGCGGCGCTCTTCGGCCGGATCGGCGACCGGATCGGCCGCAAACCGACGCTCATCCTCGTCCTGGTCATGATGTCCGGCGCGACCGCACTCATCGGCATCCTCCCGACGTACGCCTCCATCGGCATTGCGGCGCCGATCCTGCTCACGATCGTGCGCATCCTGCAGGGCCTCTCCGCAGGCGGTGAGTTCGGTGGCGCCGTCTCGGTCATGACCGAGTTCGCACCGGCCGGGAAGCGCGGCTTCTACGGATCGTGGCAGTCGTTCACGGTCGCGCTCGGACTCCTCGGCGGCGCCGGTACCGTCGCGCTGCTGGCATCCCTGCTGTCAGAAGCCGATCTGGCGGCGTGGGGCTGGCGG
Source organism: Plantibacter sp. M259 (assembly GCF_006065115.1). Taxonomy (NCBI): domain Bacteria; kingdom Bacillati; phylum Actinomycetota; class Actinomycetes; order Micrococcales; family Microbacteriaceae; genus Plantibacter; species Plantibacter sp. M259. The sequence continues at coordinate 1,732,064 of NZ_CP040750.1, forward strand.
ATCGCCTTCCTGCTCGCCATCCCCCTCGGCGCGGTCGCTCTGTTCCTCCGCCTGAAGCTCGAGGAGACCCCGGAGTTCCAGAAGGTCGCCGCCGCAGACACCACCGACGTCGCCAAGCCGGTGGTCGTGCGTGCGGGTGCCGCAGAGACAGCCAAGGCGATCCTCCTCGGGATCGGCCGCCTGATGGGCTGGTCCGCCGCCGGGTACACCTTCCTCGTCGTCATGCCCTCCTACCTCCAGAGCAGCCTCAACGCCTCGTTCCAGGAAGCGCTGATCTCCACGGTCCTCGCGAACGCCGGCTTCGCCGCGACGATCCTCCCGGCCGGCTGGCTGTCGGACAGGATCGGTCGGCGTTGGGTGATGCTCACCGGTACGGGGCTCATCGTGATCCTGGCGCTGCCCCTCCTCAACGTGCTGCAGAACCCGGACCTCGGCGTCGGTGTCCACGGCCTCGCCGTGTTCGTCGCCGGCGCGGTCGTCGGCCTGATCGCGGGCCCTGGCCCCGCCATGCTCGCCGAGATGTTCCCCACCTCCGTGCGGTACACCGGCCTCGGACTGTCCTACTCGATCTCGAACGCCGTCTTCTCGGGCAGCGCCGGCCTCATCATCACGTCGCTGATCGCCTCGACCGGCAACGTCGACGTCCCGGCGTACTACGTGATGGCGACCTGTCTGGTGAGCGCGATCGCCATCGGCACGCTCCGCGGGAACGCCCACCGGGCGGAGCTGCGCAAGTGAGCCGCCCGATGCGCGTCATCGGCCTCATGTCCGGCACGTCGCACGATGCGATCGACGCCGCCGCAGCCGAGATCAGCGTGGACGGCGACACCCTCGTCGTCCACCCGCTCGGGATGCTCACCGCCGGGTACGACCCGGAACTGCGAGCCGCGATCACCGCAGCCCTGCCACCGGCGACCACCAGTGTCGACGACATCTGTCGGTTGGACACGCGGATCGGGCAGGCCTTCGCCGATCTCGCCGTCCGAGCGGTCGCTGAGCTCTGCGACGGTGACGCCGACCTGATCGTCTCCCACGGCCAGACGATGTACCACTGGGTCGAGGACGGCCGCGTCGAGGGGACGCTCCAGCTCGGCCAGCCCGCATGGATCGCCGAACGCACGGGCGTGACCGTCGTCGCCGACCTGCGTTCGCGCGACGTCGCGGCCGGCGGGCAGGGTGCTCCGCTCGTGAGCATGATCGACGCGCTCTGGCTGGGTGGCGAGACCGCTGCGGCCGTCAACCTCGGCGGCATCGCCAACGCGACCATCGTGCGCCCGGGGCAGGACCCGATCGCGTTCGACAGCGGACCGGCGAACGCCCTCATCGACGCCGTCGTCGCCGAGTACACCGGCGGCGCCCGGCAGTTCGACGCCGACGGCGAGCTCGCCGCGCGCGGCACGGTCGACGAGGAGACGCTCGACCTCCTCCTGCGCGAGCCGTACTACCAGCACCCCGCCCCGAAGTCGACGGGCAAGGAACTGTTCCATCTCGACTACCTCCACCACCAGCTCGCCGGTCGTCCGACGCTGCCGATCGAGGACCTCGTCGCGACGCTGACCGAGCTGACCGCACGGACCGTCGCCGACGCCGTCCGAGGAGTGGAGCGCGTGATCCTCGCCGGTGGTGGGGTGCGCAATCCCCAGCTCGTCGCGCGCATCCGGGCCGCGCTCCCTGAGGCCGACGTCGTCAGCAGCGACGACGCGGGCCTCCCGTCCGACGCGAAGGAAGCGCTCGCCTTCGCCGTCCTCGGCTTCCTGACGGTGAACGGGCAGGCGGGATCCCTCTCCTCGGCCACCGGTGCCTCGCACGGCAGCGTCCTCGGCGCGATCGTCCCGGGACACTCGCTCCCCGCGCGGACGCTCGACGGGCCGCCGCGCGCGCTGCGGTTCGAAGCATGACCGTCGACAGCCCCACGGACCACCACGACGGCGTCAGCCCGTCCGACCCAGAACGGAGGGCCGTTCGTGCCTGAATCATCGAGTACCTTGGCAGCGCTCTCCACCGAGGGACGCAACCCGCGCACGGTCGACCTCGACACGCTGGACACGCTCCGGCTGCTCGAGGTGATCAACGACGAGGACCGACTCGTCGCCGACGCGGTCCGAGCGGAACTGCCGAGCATCGCGCGCGCCGTGGAGCGCATCACGGAGGCTCGCCGCCAGGGCGGGCGACTGATCTACCTCGGCGCGGGGACGAGCGGCCGGATCGGACTGCTCGACGCGGTCGAGTGCCCGCCGACCTTCGGCACCGACCCCTCCGAGGTCGTGGGTCTCATCGCCGGGGGCGAGCACGCCTTCGTCGTCGCCGTCGAGGGTGCCGAGGACGACATCGAGCTCGGCGCGTCGGAACTCATCGCGGCCGACCTCCACCCCACGGACGTCGTCGTCGGTCTCGCGGCCAGCGGTCGCACCCCGTACGTCATCGGCGGCCTGCGCTACGCACGCCACCTGGGCGCGGGGACGATCGCGGTGTCCTGCAACCGGAACGCCAGGATCAGCGCCGAGGCGGACATCGCCATCGAGGTGATGACCGGCCCTGAGGCCCTGACCGGTTCGACCCGGCTGAAGGCCGGCACCGCACAGAAGCTCGTGTGCAACATGCTGTCCACCGCGTCCATGGTGCGCTCGGGCAAGGTCTTCTCCAATCTCATGGTCGACGTGAAACCGACGAACGAAAAGCTCGTCGACCGCGCGCAGCGGATCGTCGCGGACGCCACCGGCGTCGAAAGGTCGATCGCCGACGCCGCCCTGGAGCAGGCCGGCTCGCACGCCAAGACCGCCGTCGTCATGCTCCTCGCCGACGTGGACGCGGCGACGGCCGCCCGGCTGCTCGAATCACATGACGACGACGTCCGCTCAGCAGTGGCCGCGGCGAGCGCCTGAGCAGGAACGAGAGGACACCGTGGAGATCATCATCCTTCCTGACGCCGCCGAGGTCGGTCGCGTCGCCGGCGCGAAGATCGCGTCGATCGTCGCCGGGCGGCCCCAGGCCGTCATCGGACTCGCGACCGGGTCCAGCCCGCAGGGCATCTACGCGGAACTGGCCCGTCGAGTGCAGGCGGGCTCGCTGTCGTTCGCCGAGGCACGCGGCTTCGCGCTGGACGAGTACGTGGGCATCCCCGCGGACCACCCCGAGTCGTACGCCAGCGTGATCGCGCGTGAGGTCGTCGCCCCGCTCGGCTTCGACCCCTCACGCGTCCGCGTCCCGGACGGGCGCGCCACGGACCTCGCGGCCGCCGCGAAGGAGTACGACCGGGCCATCGCCGAGGCCGGCGGCATCGACGTGCAGATCCTCGGCATCGGGTCGAACGGACACATCGGGTTCAACGAGCCGACATCGTCGTTCGCGTCACGCACGCGCATCAAGACCCTCGCGCCGAAGACCCGTCAGGACAACGCCCGCTTCTTCGACTCGCCCGACCAGGTGCCGACCCACTGCATGACGCAGGGACTCGGGACCATCCTCGAGGCACGCGAGCTCGTGCTGGTCGCCCAGGGCGCTGGGAAGGCGGACGCCGTCGCGGCCGCCGTCGAGGGACCGCTCAGCGCGTTCGTCCCCGGGTCGGCGCTCCAGCTGCACGAGCACGCGACCGTCATCGTCGACGAGGCAGCGGCATCAGGGCTCCGGTTGTCGGACTACTATCGCTACACCTACGACAACCGGCCGGACTGGCAACGCTTCGAATGAATCGGCCGGGCGATGGCCGACGACGCCCGATCCTCTGAGGCGTCCGGCCACCGCAGCCGCAACCCAGCACCCCGCTCTCCTGCACCCCGCTGACGCCCGCATTCGAGAAGGAAGCCTCGTGGCACACCCGACCACCGTCCCATCCCTCATCACCGAAGCCATCGGCGAAGCCGTGGGCGACCCCTCGCGGATCCGCACCCGGGCGATCGACCTGGCCGCCTACGCCGGGGATGCATCGCACTACCTGCTGACGCCGGAGGCGGTCGTCATCGCGGAGAGCGCTGCCGAGGTCGCCGCGATCCTGCGGGCGGCGACACGTTCCGCGGCGCCCGTCACGTTCCGGTCGGGCGGCACCAGCCTGTCCGGTCAGGCGTCCGGCTCCGGCATCATCGTCGACACCAGGCAGCGGTTCAAGTCCATCGAGGTGCTCGACGACGGCAAGCGCGTCCGGGTGCAGCCGGGGGCGACGGTGGCGCAGGTCAACGCGCGACTCACGCGACTCGGCTACCGCCTCGGCCCGGACCCGGCGAGCGAGGTGGCGTGCACGATCGGCGGCGTCATCGCGAACAACTCCAGCGGCATGGCCTGCGGGATCGACGAGAACACCTACCGGACGCTGGAGTCGATGGTGTTCGTCCTCCCGTCCGGCACCACGATCGACACGGCCGACCCGACGGCCGACCGACAGCTCCACGAAGCGGAGCCGGAGCTCGCCGAGGGCATCGAGCGCCTCCAGCGCCGCGTGCGGTCGGACCCGGCCTCCGTCGCGTCCATCGAGCGCCAGTTCTCGCTGAAGAACACCATGGGGTACGGCATCAACGCGTTCCTCGACTTCGAGTCGCCCGTGGACGTCCTGCAGCACCTCATCATCGGCTCGGAGGGCACGCTGGCATTCGTCGCCGAGGCGACCTTCCGCACCGTCCCCGTCCTCCCGCTGGTGTCGACGGCACTGGCCGTGTTCCCCTCCCTCGATGCGGCGACGCGCGCGCTGCCCGAGCTGGTCGCGTCCGGAGCCGCCACGCTCGAGCTCATGGACGCCACGTCCCTGACGGTCGGGCAGCGTCTCCCCGGCAGCCCGGCGGAGATCCAGGGGTTCACGCCGCAGGATCACGCGGCACTCCTCGTCGAGTACCGCTCCGAGGACGCCGTCGATCTCAGGGACCGCGCGACGGCGGGCGGTGCGCTCCTGAACGGTCTGGACGTGCACGCGCCGGCGGTGTTCTCGAGCGATGCCTCCCAGCGGTCACGGGCGTGGGCACTCCGGAAGGGCCTCTACGCCTCGGTCGCGGGAGCGCGACCCTCCGGCACCACGGCCCTCCTCGAGGACATCGTCGTCCCGACCGCGGCTCTCGCCGACACCTGCGCGAGCCTGCAGGAGCTCTTCGTGCAGCACGCCTATCGCGACTCGGTCATCTTCGGCCACGCGAAGGACGGCAACATCCACTTCATGCTGACCGACCGGTTCGAGGGCGACGCCGCACTCGGCCGGTTCAACGGCTTCACGGAACAGATGGTCGGCCTCGTCCTCGCGGCGGGCGGCAACCTGAAGGCCGAGCACGGCACGGGTCGCGCCATGGCACCGTACGTCCGCCGGCAGTACGGCGATGAACTGTACGGGGTGATGCTCGAGCTGAAGCGGTTGGTCGACCCGGCCGGGGTGATGAACCCCGGCGTGCTGATCGACGAGGATCCCCAGGCGCACCTTCAGGGGATCAAGCTCCAGCCGACGGTCGAGGAGGAGGTCGATCGCTGCGTGGAGTGCGGGTACTGCGAACCCGTCTGCCCGAGTCGCGACCTGACGCTGACACCGCGGCAGCGCATCGTCGTCCGCCGTGCCGAGGAGTCCGCTCGCGCTCGCGGGGACATCGCTCTCGCCGAGGAGTTGGCGGACGACTACGACTACGCCGGCGTACAGACCTGCGCCGTCGACGGGATGTGTCAGACGGCGTGCCCGGTCCAGATCAACACGGGCGCGCTGGTCAAGCGCATCCGGCGCACGGAGGCGGCTCCGGTCGCCGCCGCGGGCTGGAAGGCGGCCGCCACCGGTTGGGGGCCGGTCACACGGATCGGTTCGGTCGCGCTCTCCGGCGCGAAGCTCCTGCCGGCTCCGGTGGTCGGGGCGGTGACGGACGTCGCGCGTGCCGTCCTCGGCGCGGACACCGTGCCGAAGTACTCGGGTGATCTCCCGGGCGGCGGACGCTCGCGGAAGGCCCTCGGTCGGACGGTGGGCGCCGGTGACGGTCCGACCGTCGGCATCTACGTCCCGGCGTGCGTGAACAGCATGTTCGGCGCGGCGGACGGCGGCGACGGCGTCATGGGCGCCTTCACCCGGCTGCTCGAGCGGGCGGGCCTCAGCATGGTGGTCCCCGACGGGGTCGAGTCGATCTGTTGCGGCACCCCGTGGTCGTCCAAGGGGTTCGCGTCCGGCGCTGCGGTGAACGAGCAGCGCACGGTCGAACGCATTCGAGCGGCCGTGGCCGACAGCGGCCTGGTGGTCGTCAGCGACGCGTCCAGCTGCACCGAGGGCTTCGCGAAGCTCCTCAGCGAGAGCGGCGTGGTCATCGAGGACGCGGTGGCCTTCGCCGCTCGGGAGATCCTGCCGCGGGTCGATGTCTCCGCGCAGATCGAGCAGCTCGTCCTGCACCCGACCTGTTCCTCACGACAGATGGGCCTCGACCCCGATCTCGTGCTGATCGGCGAAGCCGTGGCCGAGCGCGTGCACGTCCCGGACGACTGGGGCTGCTGCGCCTTCGCCGGCGACCGCGGCATGCTGCACCCCGAGCTGACGGCCTCCGCGACGAAGGCCGAGGCCGCCGAGGTCGCCGCCCTGGGTGCCGACGCGCACGCGTCGTGCAACCGCACCTGCGAACTCGGGATGACCCGTGCAACGGGCGAGGACTACCGCCACGTGCTCGAGCTGCTGGACGCCGCGTCGTCTCGCGCGGAGCGTGGGGCAAGCCTGCGATGACGAGCTGAGTCGGTGACCGTAGGCACCTGTCACGAGCTCACCCGATGATGTCACTCATGCGAGTCAAGCGACACGTAGCGGCGCGCCGTGGCATCTGCAGCGGCATCGCGCCGGCTCGTCGAGGAGCTGGTCCCAGGCGGATCGTTCGCACATGGCGTGTCTCCCGAGGCGGCAGTCATGGGAGACGAGCGGCTTCGACCGCATACCGCGCCTCAACGGACGCTCATTCGGTGCTGTCGCCGGTTGATGCGAGGACATGCTCTGCGTACCCTCCACAGCCGGCGTCCTCCCAGTTGTAGCTTTCGCCCGCGAGCCGCGTGCCGACGTACGCCTTCCACTCCGGCGTGCCGACTGCGGGGAGATCGATGGAGTTGCTGCGGCGTTGATCCTCCGTCCGCTCCCACGGCAGGGAGAAGGTGAAGTCCAGCCCGAGGTCGGCCATGCACTGTGCGGCGATGAAGTTCCGGGTGATGAGCAGTTCCTGCACCGCACGTTGCTGGGGCGTGAGCGTGCTCGGGTAGGTCACGAGCTTCGGTTCGGTGTCCGCGTCGTAGACCGGCGTTCCGAAGGTGTTGCGCCGGCGGTCGTCCGCAGTCGTGATCGTGGGATCCGGATTCAGATACGCGGAGACATCGACGCCACGGTCCTCGAGCGGGACGAACTCGAACGTGCCGACGGCGCGTTGCTCGGCTGCATACGCGGCCTGGGCGACCGCCGCCGCCCCGGTGCCGGCGAACACGCCGACACCGAGGGCGGCCGCGAGGAGCGCTGTCATGGTTCGCGCTCGGCTCCGCGGGACCAGACGAGCAGTTCCTAGCGGATCCATCAGTGGTCGAACCCTGCAGCGGCGTCGGCGGCGGTGACGCAGGCGCTCTCCCAGGTGCCCTGCTGCGACTCCGGGTAGCTGGAGTCGTACGCGTATGCGTCGATGATCCACTGGTGGGTCTCTTCCGGCGACAGACCGTCGGGCATACCGGCCGGCCGCTCGGTGTCAGCGAAGGGCGCGGTCTGCAGGGTCATGTCGACGTCACCGACGAACTCGTGGCCGCGGTCGGCCATGCAGGAGCGCATCGCGTCGATGTGGCGCTGGTACTGCTCCGCGAACGCCAGCGCGGTAGCTCGTTCCTCCGCGGTCGGGACGTACGCTGCCTCGGCCGCCGCGGACGCCGCGTCCCGCTGGGGCCAGCACGGTTCCGCCGCGGCGTACCATGCCTCCTGGTCGACCTCACTCAGCCCCGACGGCATCCCGTCGAAGGTGGTCCCGTCGTACGGGAACCCCGCCTCGGCCATGCAGGACTCCATCGTCAGCTGGCCCACCTCCCGGAACTCCTGCCACTTGTCCTGCAGGAAGAACTGATCGATGTAGGCGTCGTTGGCGGCCGACGGCGTCGGCGTGGGCGCGGGCGTCTCCTCCGGGGCGGTCGAGGTGGCGGCAGCGTCCGGCGCGTCGGCGGTGGAGTGCAGGCTGACCGTCTGCGCCGCCACACCGCCGAAGCCGCCTGCGGCCACCACGCCTGCCGCGACCAGGGTCAAGAACTTCTTACGAACCATTTCACATCTCCAACGTCGAACAACTGGTTTATAGGAAGCTAGCTGCCGGTTCCCAACATTGCAAACACCTGCATAAAAACGGGCATCTGTTGCTCTACACCAGATGTCGACCATTTATCGGAGACTACCTTCCCTATACTGTCCACATGGTCAGACGTCGTCCCGGCACCCTCTTCCCACTCGAACTCGACATCCTCGACGTGGGCACCGTCCTCCAAGCGTCGGAAGGCTCCTTCTACGGCTTCTCCCTCGCCAAACGACTGGCCGGCCCCGACGGGAAGCTCGCGGCGCACGGCACCCTCTACAAGGCGCTGTCGCGCATGTCGGAGGCGGGCCTGATCGAGGAGGACTGGGAGGACCCCGGGATCGCGGCCGCCGAAGGTCGCCCTCGTCGACGGCTGTATCGCATCACCGGCGTCGGTGCCGCTGCTCGGGACCGTGAGCACGCCCGACTCGTCGACGAGCACCGCGTCGCGGCTCGCGTCGCCGACCAGGGGATCGCATGAGCCTGCTCCACACGAAGACGTTCAACACCACGACGCACTGGGTCCTCGCCTGGTGCGCCCAGTACACCCGCGACCTCCCCGAGGAGGTTGCCGCCGCACGTCGCGACGAGCTCGCCTCCGACCTGCACGAACACGCGGTCTGGGCGGAGGAGGCTGGATGGTCGGCCGGGCGTCTCCGGCGGGACATTTTCCGACGGCTCATCAGCGGAAGCGTCCACGACGTCGCCTGGCGCGCCCATCAGCTCGGCAGGAGCGCCCTGACCGATCCACGCCACGCCGCAACCGTCCGGACCGCCCAGCGCATCACCTTCTGGATGCTCGCGCTCGGCGTCAGCCTGACCCTGGTCGGCGGGTACACCTACGCGCGACTCATCCGGTCCATCGTCACCGACGACTATCCCGTCCCACCCCTGCCGACGATGCTCGTCGGCCTCCTCGCCGTCCTGGCACTGTTCGGGACCGCCTTGACGGCCCGGCGACGTTCTCGCTTCGTCGGCGCCTGCGTGCTCGCTCCGCCCACCCTCCTCCTCGGGTACGTCGCCGTGGGGTCGCTCAGTCGGACCAGTATCACCGCCGCGCAGTTCGCCTCCTGGGCCGACCACCTCACGGCGACCGCCGGAAGCCTCGGGCTCCTCGCCGCCGGTGTCGGGATCAGTTCCTTCCTCGGCCTCGTCGCTGCGGCGATCTGGTGGTGGCCGCCCACCCGCACGACGGCGACGACGACCGAGGCTGGCGCGGAGAGCTGACCGCGGAGGTGGTGGAGCTGCAGCTCAGGACGATCCGATGGCGAACGCCATGATCGCCTGCTGCACGGGGAGCAGCGACGCCTTGAACCGGTGACCGACGAAGGCGGGGTGCTCGATGGCGTCGGCGCTGACCTCCTCGCCGCGCGTGAACGGCGGGCAGGGGTTGAGCAGGACGCCGGCCGGGGCGACGTCGAGCAGGGCTGCGGTGATCTGGAACGGCTCCAACTGCACCGTGTGCTCGCCGAACCCGTCGGTGAGGATGACGTCGGCCGTGCGGACGGCGGTTTCCAGATCGTCGGTCCACACCGCACCGGGGATCGCGAGCTTCGCGGGGCAGCACTGCGTCAGATCGAGACCCAGTACCCGCGCGGCTTCCTGCCACGCCCGGGCGACATTGCCGTCGGCGCCGACGAAGAGGAACCGCTGCCCGTCGAGCCCACGCCGCTCGCGGATCGCGAAGAGATCGGACAGCACCTCGCAGGGGTGATTGACGTCGGTCATCGCATTCACGACGGGGAGCGCCGCGGCGTCGGCCAGCCGTTCGAGGACGCCGATGTCGCCGTGCCGCACGATCATGACATCGGCCCATGACTCGAGGTACCGGGCGACGTCGGCGAGCGCTTCCGACTTGTCGAGGGTCTCGCTGGGGAACACGATCGGCTGCAGCCCCATCAGGGCGGCCCCGCGCTCGAAGGAGACACGCGTGCGCAGGCTGGTCGGCGGGAAGAACATGACTGCGGATCCGTCGAAGCTCGGCCCGGATCCGTCGCGGTAGGCCTCCGCGAGACGGAACACCTCGTCGATGTCCGCCGGTGACCAATCGTCGAATCGAAGCAGGTTGCGCATCGCTCAAGCCTACGGACGATTCGAGCCTCGCTCGGAGGCCGGAGGCCGGAGGCGACGCCCTCGACTGCCCGTGCTCAGCGCGCTACGGCGAGACGGATGCCGAACCCGGTGATCGCGGTGCCGGCGACGACGTCGAGGGTCGTGGCCACCGCGGTGAGCCCTCGGCGGTGGCCTTGCTCACGCCGAGGTGACGGGCGAGTGCCTGATGCGTCACAATACCGGCATGGACGACACCGGAAGCCTTCGACGATCGGTCTCGTGGTGGGTGCTGCTCGCGGTCGGGCTGGCGTCCGTCGTGGCGATGGGCGTGCTCGCGTTCCTCCCGTCGACCGTCCACGAGCGGGTCGACGGCGATGATCATCCCGGGTACACCACCGTGTGCTCATCCGTGGTCGTCGCCGGCTGGCCCCGCGAGCTCGGCGCGGGAGGCGACCGGATGGTCGCTCGCGGGATCGTCTCGACAGACACCTTGGAGCCGCCCTACGACGTCTGCGCCAATCGGCGCTCCCTCACCGCCGCTGGGATGGCTGTACTCGCCATCCCAGCCAGCTCGCTGCTCGTCCTCGCCGGGGGCTCCGTTCGCCCGGCCCGCCGCGCCGGAACACGCGCGCGGTGACCGTGGATGACGACTCGGACCGGCATCCAGCCCGGAGGTGATCGTCGACAGACCGATCAGTGACCGGGCCCACCGTAGGCGGCGTCGGCGACGAATCCGCAGGACGCGTCCCAGGTGCTCTGCTCCGACCCGGGGTAGCTGGAGTCGTAGCCGGTGGCATCCAACTTCCACTGGTGGCTCTCCTCAGGAGACAGGCCGTCGGGCATCCCGGTCGCCTGCTGACCTTCGGGGTACGGGTAGGCCTGGAGCGTCATGTCGACGGCGCCCACGAACTCGTGGCCGCGGTCGGCCATGCACGAGCGCATCGCATCGATCCAACCCTGGTACTGCGTCGCGAACGCCAGTGCCGTGGCACGCTCCTCCTCGGTCGGCACGTAGGCCGCCTCGGCAGCAGCGGTCGCCGCGTCACGCTCCTCACGACAGGGCACCGCAGCCGCCTGCCAGGCGTCCTGGTCGGCCTCGCTCAGGCCTGACGGCATCCCGTCGAAGCTGGTGTCGTCGAACCCGAACCCCGCTTCGGTCATGCAGGACGCCATCGCGGCTTTACCAACCTCGAAGAATCGCTGCCAGAGGCCCTGCAGGTAGAACTCATTGATGTGCGTGGACTCGGTGGGCGGCGTGGTCGCTGCTGGCGTCTCGGTCGGCGTCGCGCTCGCGGCCGGCGTCTCGGTCGGCGTCGCGCTCGCGGTCGGCGTCGCGGTCGCCTCCGCCGGCGCCTCCGCGGAGCTTGCCACGGCCTGCGCCGCCACACCGCCGAGTCCGCCGGCGACCACCAGTCCGGACGTGAGCAATACCAGGATCTTCTTGCGAATCATCATCTCCCCCAATGTTCATGGAACGTGTTTATAGGAAGATAGCTTCCCCAAGCGGATGTCGCAACCAGTCCCTGGGGCGGAACACGTCTCCCGGCCACTCGTCGAGCGATGCGGCGGTGCCTCTACCCTGGGTTCTGTGAGCATTCCTCGGAACGACAGTGGGCCGGTGCGTGGCTGGCTCGGCCCGGATTGGGAAGCAAGCGTCGACCCTCGCCGCCTCGACGAGTTGCGGTGGAGCATCGAGCAGGAGATCAGCACCTTCCGCGGCTTCCGACACCGGTTGAAGACCGAAGGTGAGTACTCCATACTCGGGCTGGTGCTCGGGATCCCGTTCCTGATCCCACAGGTCTTCGGACTCGTCGACGCCTTCACGGCCGCATCCGAGCCGGGCATCGGCGTGCTCGGGGAGTGGCTCTCGAGGCCGGCTGTGGCGGGGTGGGTCACCGCGGGCGTCCTGTTGATCGCCATCTCGGTGGTGTCCATCCAGGTGCGTCTCCGGCGAGAGTTCGGGATCTTCCGCAAGGACGGCTGGGTCGCCCTGCAGGCGCCGAGCGGCCTCGCCGAATGGGGTGGCGAGGGTTCGCCCACCATCACCTACGATCAGCGCTTGGTCGGCGGCAGGGGTGAAGCTCGCGCTCGTGATCTCCAGAAGCCGTTCATGCTCCTCTCAGGCCCGCGGATGCCGACGTGGGTGTTCGCGGGCGCCCTGCGCACGGTCCGCGCAGCCACGGTGGCGCGTGCATTCGACATCCACCGACTGGCGGTGCTCAAGCAGCAGATCGGCGTCTTGCGCGCCATTCCCGCGACAGTGGTGTTCCCTCAAGCGGACGGTTGCCTGTTCGGCGCCCAGGACGAGGGATTGCTCACCGTGGCCCTTCCGCGACCAGTGAAGGGCGGGCAGCGGATTCGTCTCGCCCGGGTCAAACTCACTCGCGCCGAGCGGGAGAGCGTCACGATCGGCCATCCGTCCTGATCGCTGATGTGCCCGAGGCCGTCCCGACCGTGGTGATCGCCGTCGCGTTCACCATGCTCGGGATCACGATCTGTATTCGGGCTAATTTCAGTAAACCCGAATAAGATGGCGCCATGATCTCGCCTACCGACTCCGCAGGGCTGGAACGGTCCTGGCCGGCGACGAGATACGAACCGCGGCCATGGACGCACGACAGCGACGCGGTCGCGTCCAAGCGACGCCGCCGGTTGGCCGCGGGCCCATACCAGGCGGCAGTCCCACCCTTCATCGCGGATCGGTCTGTCGAGCTGCCCGCGGACCTCGTGGCTGCAAGCGAGGACGCCGGCCGCGAGCTGACCCGCTTCGACGCCGAGGTCGGCACACTCGCGGCACCGTTCTCGTCGATCCTGCTGCGGACCGAGAGCGCATCGAGCTCCGAGGTGGAGCATCTCACCTCGAGCGCGAGGCAGGTGGCGCTCGCCGAGATCGGCGACTCGACGTCGGTCAACGCCAAGCTCGTCGTGCAGAACGTCGCCGCCATGGAGGCGGCCGTGGCGCTGGCGGACCGCCTGGACCCCGAGGCGATCCTCACGATGCACCGCGCACTGCTGGAGCGGTCCCATCCCGACATCGTGGGTCGGTGGCGCGACGACCAGGTGTGGATCGGCGGAACCGGCTTCTCCCCGCACGGCGCCGCGTTCGTCCCCCGCACCAGGATCGTGTGCCTGAGCTCATGACGGATGTGATGACGTTCGCGACCCGTCTCGATGTGCCCGTCATGGCGCAGATCGCGATCGCTCACGCTCAATTCGAGACGATCCACCCCTTCCCGGACGGCAACGGACGCACCGGCCGCGCGCTCGTGCAGGGCATGCTGCGGGCAGCTGACGTGACGAGGAACGTCACTGTACCCGTGTCCGCCGGCCTGCTCGGCGACACTGACCACTACTTCCGCGCGCTCACGGCGTACCGATCCGGTGACCTGCGCCCGATCATCGAGACGATGACGGAAGCCGCGTACGCGGCGGTCGCCAACGGCCGAACGTTGGAACGCGACATCACGTCGATCGCAGAGCGGTGGGACGAAACCGTGAAGGTGCGCAGCGACTCATCCGTGCAGCGTCTGAAGCAACTGCTCCTGCGGCAGCCGGTGATCACGACGTCGCTGGTGGCATCGACCCTGGGGCTGCACTTCTCGACGGCGGACACCTCGGTGCAGAAGCTCGTCGACGCCGGGATCCTCGTCCAGTCCAGCGCCGGCCGACGGAACCGCCACTGGCAGGCCAGCGAGGTCCTGCAGGCGCTGGACGAGTTCGGCGCACGGGCCCGTCGTCGGCGGGGAGGTTCCTGACCTCTGGTCGGCCCGGCGCCGCCGAGCACCGACCACTGGCATCATCGACCCATGAGTGAATCCCCGATCGAACGAACGACCCTGAGCACGGTGACGCTCGATGGGGCTCCGCGCTTCGCCTCCGTCGAAGTGCGACGCATCACGATCGCCCCCGACTTCCACGTCGGGGCGCACTGGCACAACGGCCCGGTCTTCGGCACCATCGAAACCGGCTCCGTGAACTTCCAAGTGGGGGCCGGGCCTCAGACCGTCCTGCGCGCCGGCGACACCTTCCACGAGCCGGCCAACGAGACGATCGTCTTCGACGCGACCGACGAGGGCGTCACCTTCGTCGCCTGGTTCCCGATGCCGGCCGGCATTGAGCCGGAACTGACGATGGGCGACGCGCCCGCCTGACGTCCGACCAAGCGGCCTTGGGCGTGGGCATGACGATCAGTGTCGGAGGTGTCGGACCCGCACGAATCCGGGTCTGACCGCGGACGGGCCCCGAGAGGTCTCCCGGGGCCCGTCATCGCACCGTGTGCGCTTACGCGACGCAGGACTTCAGTCCGTAGACGGAAGCAGCCAGGCCCACGTAGGCGACGACGCCGGTACCGGCCGTCTGGACGATGCCGTACGCCGACGCGCCGGTGCCGACGACGGCGACCAGGCAATCCATGTTGATGGCGTTCGGATCGGCAATGGTCCCGTGTCCGGTCAGCGCGATGGTTTCGATCTGCTTGCCGTTGATGTACTTCTGCAGGTACGAGCCCTTGCAAGTGCTCAGCGCCGCGCCCTTGGTCATGCTGTAGGACGAGCCGTCGGTGCCGACGCAGACGTATTCGTACTGCCCAGCGGGTTCGGCGTTCGCGGCGCCCGCCGCGCCGACGGTCAGCCCCATCGCTGCGACCGCGGTGATCAGGATCCGAGAGAACTTCGTACGCATCAGAGATACTCCTTTGTCTCGTTTGTTTCCGAAGCCGACACCGTACCCACCCGTCGTCGCTTGAAGTCAAGGACGAAGGCGTGTTACTCGCGGGCGCGCGTCCCACTTCGACGATGCGCGCGCCAGCCCGGTCCGATCGTCTCCACGAGACCGACCGCTGGATCGGAGGCCGCACCATCGACACCCACGTGAAGAACCTCCGGGCTGGCGACGCCCAGTCCCGACACGGATGATCGCGGCCGACGACTCAGCGTTGGATCGGTGGCGCGACGTCGAGCGCATCGAGTTCGAGGACCAGTTCCATGCACCGCAGGCGTGCGCGGGAGAAGTCGTAGGGCATCATCCGGACGGCCTCGGTGAGGTTCGTCGATCCGCACGTCGAGCCTGCGCCGTCCTCGTCGTCGGGAAGGGGGTGCGACTCGTCCCACGCGTCGAAGCGGTCGTCGTCGGCCTGCGCCAGGCCGGAGTCCTCGATGACCGTGCGGAGGGCCGCCTCGAAGGCGTGCCGTTCGGCGGCGACCTCCGCGACGCGGGGGTCGTCGACCGCGACCGTGTCGTCGAGTGCTGCTTCGGCGGCGTCGACCCGGTCGGACTCCTCCCGCAGCTCCGGGTGGGTGGCCAGGGCGATGAACCGCGACGCCTGGACGGACGCGCCGAGCCCACCGAAGATCCGCTCGGTCACGAGCAGGGTGTCCAGGTCGTCCTGCCGAAGGGCGCCCTCGGGCAGGTCTGTGAGGCGGTCGCTCACGACGTCGGAGAGCAGCCCCAACCTGCTGCCCTGCGCACGCATGCGCTGCACGGCGGTCCGCTGCTGTTCGAGTTCCGCCTGCCGAGCGACGAGGGAGCCCTCCAGGCGGCCCAGGATGCGCGCGACGTCGTCGTCGGTATCGGTGATGCCGTCCGCGAAGGCGTCGCGGATGTCGTCGAGGGCGATGCCGGCGTCCGCCATCCGACGGATCCACAGCAGCCGGATCATCTCGTCGTAGCCGTAGCGGCGGCGATCGTCACTCCCCCGCTCGGGCTCAGGGAGCAGACCGATCTGGTGGTAGTGACGGATCGCCCGCGGGGTGGTGCCGACGAACGCGGCGGCGCCTCCGATCGTGACTTGGCGCGGCGGGGTGAAGGACGAGAACATGTGGGGGCCTTCCTCGGTGGGCGGAATACGTCCACTGCATCACATGACGCTACGGCAGGTGCAAGTCCGTGCATGAGGTGGAGTCCCGTCGCTCACGTGCTCCATCGGACCCCCAGCCTCTGAGCGGCCCGCCGCCGTGATGATGGTGAGCGGTCCCCATTCGCTGAGCCGATTGCGACCGGTACGGTTTGGCCATGGGGAATCGCATCGCACGCATCACAACGCTTCGGGACGCACTGCGAGAACATGCGCTGAGCGCGACCACAAGGTTGCGCGGAACCCCATGATCACGAGCATCGAGATACTCGGCACTGAGGAGCTGCTGCTGCAGCGGAACCCGCGTGCCGCAGCCGTGCACCAGGCGATCGTGGTTCGCGGCCGCGAAGCCGTGATCGCGCTGAACGAACGATTCGACGACCCGTCGGACGACACAGCGATGAAGCGACTCGACACCGAGCTCGACGCGATCGTCGAGCGGAGCGTCAGTGAGTACGTCCGTCAGGCCAGTGGGCTGTTCAGCGCCGAGGACGTCGACCTGTGGACCGCGAAGATCAGCCGGGTGCCCGGCAGCTATGTCGGACGAGCGGCGGCCGTCGGCGTGCCCGGAGCCCTGCTGCTGATGGAGTCCGTGGAAGAGGCCGAGTCGGAGGAGAACAGCACCTTCGTCTCACTCGACGACACTCTCGCCAACATCGCGGGGTATTGCCAGTGCGGCTACGCCACGAGCCGCATCGTGCCCAGGCAACTGTGCCGCCTCTGCTCCGGCGCCGTGCTCATCGCGTGGAGGACCGAGGAGGACCAGGTCATCGCGACAGCGCCCAAGGTCCGTTCGGAGCTGCACGCGGTGTTCGAGGAGTTGCTCGACGAGCTCGCCACCATCCATCTCGCGACGGGCGACGCCTCGGCGGAGACCCCTGCGCGCCGTCGAGCGGGCAACGCCGGGATCACCCGGGTGAACGAGACGTATGCCGAGGAGATCGCACTGCTCGACCTCACGCGATGGCGGGAACTCAGCGACCTGAACCAGCTCAGCCAGATCACGGCGGTGACCGCTCACGCGAAGCACTGGTCGCAGTGGGGTCTCGGATCGGCACGGTTGGCGATGTTGGCGATGCAGAGCGATCCGGAGATCCAGGCACGGATGCGCCGGATCGCCGGCAGCCGGCCAGCTCCGAAGCCCTCGCTGTTCGAGCGGCTCTTCTCCCGACGATGATGACCGCGACGGCGACGATCAGAACGCTTGCGGCCCTCTTCGGCACCGGTCGCCTCCGCCGATGCAGGTCGGCCACCCAGGAAGTGGTGTGAGATGTTCTTCCAGCCGACCCTTCGCGAACCCCGGCCGAGACCGCCGCGCACCCGTCGCAGGAGGGCCGGCAGGATCGTCCTCCTCATCGCCATGGCCTGCATCGCAGCGTTGATCCTGTACTCCTGTTCGACGATGAAGATCGCCTCTTGGCGGGCGACACCAGTCCTCCAGGAGGTCGTCGGGGAACACGGCACCGTCTCGGCGTACGCGAAGGAGTTCACCTACAGCTCCGGCTCGAGCTGCACCCTGTCGGTGGACCTCGACGAGGACATCACGGTCGATGAGACGGCGACGGTCCTGCAGTCACTCGCACCCACCGACCGCTTCGCACCCTGCGACATCAGCACCGTCGAAACGGCGACCCGTTCGACCGTGTTCGCCGAGAACTGGAACACCATCTCCGACGACGGCTGGGTGTCGGTCGCCGAACACCTGGCCGGACCCGGGCCGATCACGCTGTACTTCGCCACCGACGCCCCAGCCCATCTGGACGCTTCCGAGCGGGGACGGTACACCGACTTCGTCGACCTGCTCCGTCAGCACACGACCGGCAACCGCCTCGAGGACACCGTCGGTCCCGTCCGATGGACCCTGACCTGGGACAGCGGCACCGGCGCCTACAAGGGAGTGCGCATCACCACCGATGAGACACCACCCGCTGCACTCGCCGACTTCCTCGACGCGCTCACCATCCCGTTGCAGGGATCATCGGGCCTGGACAGCATCGTCTACACCGTCGCCGACGGCGAAACCACGCTCCACGCCAACCTCAGCAAGCCGGATGACCAGGTCACCGCTGCCATCCAAGCGGCGTTCGCAGTCTCCGGACTCCCCGGCGAGCTCACGATCAACCCGCCGGCAGCCTGAGCCGTCCGAGCCGAACGCGCCGCCAGACCGATTCCGACGAAGAGCTTTCCGCGGGGATCCGGTTGCTGTTACAGTAAGCGCACTTACTACTTGGAGGATCAACATGTGGACGACGAACTACGAGCAGACGACCACGGCCAGCGCATCCGCAGTCTGGGGCGCGCTCGAGCGCCTGCACTCCGGCACCCCACTCGGCCCGGCATCGGACAGCTTCGAACTGCATGGGCCGTTCGTCGTCGGGACGACGCTCACCATCACACCGCAGGGACAAGAACCGATGGAGTCGACGATCGTCGCACTCGTCCCGGAGACCACCTATGCGGACCGGACCCGGTTCGGCGACCTGGAACTGACCTTCCGACACGACCTGCGCCCGACCGCAGACGGCGGGACGACCGTTACGCACACGCTCGCCATCGACGGACCGGGCTCCGACGAGGTGGGACCCGAACTCGGGCCGCAGATCAGCGGCGACTTCCCCGTGGCGATGCGCGAGCTGCTCTCCGCGGCAGAGCGCTCGGCCCGGTAATCCGATGGCCGGCGACCTCGACACCCGGTTCCCTGACGCGCAGTCGAGCCTCGGGCTCGCGCTCTGGCGCGCCAGTACCTCCTGGCAGCGCCACATCCGTGCCGCCCTCGCCCCGCACGATCTGACGCACGTCCAGTACGTGCTCCTGGCATCGCTGACCTGGATGGATCGCACCGTGCCAGTGAGCCAACGGGACCTCGCGGCGCACACGGAACTCGATGTGATGATGACCTCGCAAGTCCTCCGTGCACTGGAGACGAAAGGGTACATCCGCCGCGAGCCGCACCCCGAGGACGGACGCGCCAACGCCCTGCACCCCACCGATCGAGGGATCGAGCTGGCGAACCTGGCGACACGGGACGTCGAATCAGCCGACGCCTCCTACTTCGCCGCATTGACTCCGACTCAGCGCGACTCGCTCCTCGGCGCCTTCCAGCACCTCGCCTCGCCGCCGAGCGTCGCGCCCGATCAGCGAACGCCCCACGACCCGTCTTCCAGCGAAGATCAGCGGTGATCTCCCGCGTTCAACGAGACTTACCACGCCGTTTCACAGCATCGACGACCAGCGCTCCCAAGAGCATCAGCCCGCCCGCGAGTCCCGTGAACACGTAGAAACGAGGCCGCAGGAAGTCCTGCGTCGCAATGGCGTAGGTACAGAAGACGACCAGCGCCAGCCCGAGGACCAGGAAGAGGATCCGCGCCCAGAGATCCATCGGCGTCCGTTGTCTACCCATCCTCGGGTGCCCTCCGTGTCGGCCGTGCGGGCGACCACCGCCCTGGTCGCCGTCCAGTATGACGGGTGCTACCGCGAACGGGTCCGGCGGCCGCGGGCCGATGACCGCCTCCAAGATGACCAGCAGCGTCCACGCTGCCGCCGGACGGTCAAGCCAGCCGTGCGCGCCGAACGCGCCGCCGCTGACCTCGGTCCAGGTGGATGGATCGCCCCGCCGAGCTATGCGCTCCGGTCAGTCGTCCGGAGCCAGTCCGTGATGGTGTCAGCGACGTGGTCGAGGTCGGATTCGAGGAGGAAGTGTCCGCCGTCGACGAGTTCGACGCGAGCATCGGGGGCGTCGCGGGTGAACGCCGTGGCGCCGGCGGCGGCGAAGATCTCGTCGTTACGCCCCCAGATCGCGAGCACCGGCACCTGTGAAGTGCGGAGCCATTCGTGCACCGCGGGGTAGAGGTCCCGGTTGGTGGCGTAGTCGCGGAAGAGCGCCAGCTGCACGTCGTCCTGACCCGGACGGGCGAGGAGCGCGAGGTCGTGCTCCCAGGCGTCGGGGTCAACGGTCGTCACGTCCGGCACGCCGTGGGTGTACTGCCACTCGACGGCTTCCCGGCCGAGGGCTGGACGGAGCGCGTCGCGCGTCTCGGTGGTCCGTTCGGCGGCGTCGGCCCAGATCGGGTCCCAGAAGCTCGGTACGAAGCCTTCTTCGTAGGCGTTGCCGTTCTGGGAGATGACCCCGACGACGGCAGTGGGGTCGTTGAGGGCCAGGCGCCAGCCGACCGGGGCGCCGTAGTCCTGGACGTAGATCGTGTACTGGGTCACGCCGATGGTCGAGAGGAACCGGCCGGTCACCCCTGCGAGGGCCGCGAAGGTGTACTCGAACTCGTCGACCGAGGGGCGGAGGAGCGACCGAAGCCGATGTGGTCCGGAGCGATGACGCGGTACTGGCCGGCAAGCGCCGGGATGAGGTGCCGGAACATGTGGGAGCTGCTCGGGTACCCGTGGAGGAGCAGGAGGACGGGAGCGTCTGCCGGGCCGGCCTCTCGGTAGAAGACGTCGAGCCCGTCGATCGAGACGGTGCGGTGGTGGACGGCGACCATTGCTAACCCCTTTAGATTGTTTTACTGGTTAGTCAGACGCTAGCATGGATCCAGGACGCCGGCCGGCGCACGAGAACGGAGAACGATGCTTCGCGACGAGGAGCTACTGCTGGGCCTGCTGAACAGTGCGCCGGTCGTCGAGGGCACCCCGACCGACCGTCTCGAGGGGGCGACCGGACAAGACCTGGCGCGCAGCTGGGGCGGCACGGGATCCGCGGATGAGGTGGCGCGCCTCCGACATGCGAGGCAGGCGCTGCAGACCATGGTCCGTGGAGATGACGGAGGAGCGATCAGAGACCTCGCGGGCATCCTCGACGATGCTGTGCGCACGCCGCGCATCACACCGGATGGCGTGGTCTGGGAGCTTCAGGTCCCTGACGACGATCGCCTGGTGGCGGGGGTCGTGCTGGCGTGGTCGAGCGTGATCACGGAATTTCCCGGGCGCCTCCGTGCCTGCGCGAACCACGAATGCACGCAGTTCCTCGTCGACCACAGCCGTCCTGGCACCGCGAAGTGGTGCTCGATGGCGGTCTGCGGCAACCGGATGAAAGCGCGCACGCACGCGCGCCGCGCTCAGAGCTGAGCGGGGCTCTCCGCGAGGCCATTCTTCACGAGACATCCGGGAAAGACGAGGCCGTTTCCGGCACAACGCGTCACTCCGAATATGCCCCGTACTTCCGCGGATCTGAGGCGCAGGAAGCATCTAGCGGCGCTCGGCAGCGAGGTGCCGTTGAGCGGAGATCGGCGCGGCTATCCTCCGTTGAGTCCGAACTTCCGCGTTCCGAGAGCGTCCCTGAAGTGACTCTCTGCGGCGTTCACCACCGACGGGGGAGTGGAAGGGTCGAAGACTCTGAGCAAGGAGAACTGGAAGGTTGCCGGGTCGAGTGGTTTGAGCTCGACATTTCCGCCATGACCGTTAAAGGCGTAGGTGCTCCACCGCTGCAAAATGTCCTCCGCGCCATCAGCCTTGCCAACATATTGACGCCCGTCTCGGAGGTCGGTAATCAGGTAGACCCCGATGACCACGGCGAGGGCCGCTCGCCACGGTGCATAGCGGCGCTCGCTCAACACTGCCTGCAGCTTCGGGAAGCCTATGATCAAACGGTCGAACCCCGGGAAGGCCTCCGGCGCGAGATCGGCGATCTCCTTCACCGAGTACGGCGCGGCCGTTGTCCCGTGGATACGCCAGGTGCGCGGGGACCGCCACCCCACCACCAGCCGGCCTCGGAGCTCCGCAAGGTGCGCAGTTTGCGCCACATCGAACCAGCGAATCTTGTCATTTCGACCAACTTCCCCGCGCTGCTCCACCACAGACCAGAGTCTCGCTCTGTCACCGCCCTCCGCGACGAACACGACCCAGTAGCGCGCAGGGGTGGCCGGGAAGAGAGCCGTCGAAACCGACTGTGTTCGCGTGTATTCGAGAATCTCGTCGTCCGTGGAGTCGGCATGGATTCCAACCACCCCGCTACCCGGACGCTCGATGGTGAAGGCATGGCGTATCACCAGTACCTCGAAGGGGTCGAGCCCGCCGTCGATCAGAATCGGTCCGAGCGTCAATGCCATGGTGCGTTCCTCCTCGTGCGCGCGGAGCGCCACCTTCGAACGCTATCCGGCGGGCAACGTGGAGCGCGGCGGAAGCTCAGCGACGCGACCGGGCGATTCGGGCCGCTCGCTCGGTAGCGCTCAGGCGACATCCAGACCGGACTCCTCCAGCTCGGCGAACTTCACCTGCATGGTCGGGTTGCCCTTCGTCAGCTTCTTGACGGTCAGAGCGGTCGCCTTATCGTTCGCAATTCGAAGGTTGTTCTCGGAGCCGAGCAACGCCTCCTTGACCTTCTGGAGACGGTCGATGGCGACGTCGATGTCCTTGATCGCAGAGTCGAATTTACGCTTGGCCAGGTCGTAGTTGCGGCCGAAGGACGACTTGAAGGCGTCGAGTTCGGCCTCGAAGTCGGTGATGTCGATGTGCTGCTGCTTCACCTGCTCAAGTTCGGCTTTGACGAGGATGGTGTCCTGTGCGGCGTTCCGGAGCAGGGCGACGATAGCCAGAAAGAACTGCGGGCGGACGACGAACATCTTCGGGTAGTGGTGTGAGACGTCAGTGATGCCAGTGTAGAGATCAGAGTCCTCTTCGAGCATCGATACGAGTACGGCGTATTCGCATCCCTTGTCGTTGCGGTCCTTGTCGAGCTTGGCGAAAAAGTCGCTGTTCTTCTTCCGTGTCGCCGACGCATCGGCTTCGTTCTTCATCTCGAACATGACCGAGACGTACTCGACGCCGTCATCGCTGAAGTCGCGGAACACGTAGTCACCCTTCGTCCCTGTGGACGCGTCGTTGTCCTTTCCGAACTCGGCATTCGGGAACGCGAGGGAACGCATGCGGTTGAACTCCGTGTCGCAGTGCTGCTCAAGGGTCTCGCCGAGCAGCTTGACCGATAGCTTCGCTTTCATGTCCTTGAGCCGCTCGATGAGTTCGTCTTTGAGCGCGAGATCTTTTGTGTGCGATTCCTTGAGCGCGGCATCCTTGAACTTCTGCTCGGCTGCATCCAGCTCAAGCCTGCTCTGCGCTTCGCCAAGTTGCTTCTCCGTCGCAGCAACCGCATTCGCTACAGCGAGCTTCCGCTCGGTGCTGGCGGACTTCAGCTGCGCTTGGAGCGTGAGGATTTCAGCGTTCGTCTTCGCATTCGACTCCTGGAACTGCTGCGCGGCGTTCGCGACGGCCAGGGCGATCTCCGCCGTCTTGACCTTCTCGGCTTCGGCGAGGCGCGCATGCAGTGCAGCGTCGAATTCGGCGTTTCGCACCTGCTGAACGATGTCGGCGTAGTTCGCTTCATCGACGGTGAAGGCGATCCCGCAGTGTGGGCATGTGATCTGGTTGTTAGCCGCTGACGGCTTGCTAGTAGTCATGATCCGATAATGGAGTCAGATCGCCACGATCCGTTGAACTAGCCTGATAAGGCCGGTTATCAAGAAATATTTAGCTCAGACCAAAAACCGAGCTACAGTTGCCCCATGACCCCGAACTCGACGCCGCTCATCGACCTGGCCGGCATTGCCCGGCTTGCCGATGTGCGGCGGCCTGTCGCGTCGATGTGGCGCACACGCTTCGCCTCGGGTCCGGATGCCTTCCCGAGCGCAGTCGACGATCAAGACGGGCGACTGCTGTTCGAGGCCTCGGTCGTCGCTGAGTGGCTTTCGCGCTCCGGGCGCGGAAACAACCCGGAGGTTCGGGCGGATGTTGCCGCGTCGTCCACGCCACCAGGCTTCTCCTTCTCGGATAGTCGGTCGGTCTCGGAGCTCGAAGCGCTCATCGCGCTGTCTTCCCAGCTGAACACAGTCGGGGACCGCTCACCTACCGGCCTGCGCGCGCTCGCGGCGCAGATCGACCCGAGGAACGAATATCTCCGAGCCGAGGTCGAGGCGCACGTCGATCGGGCTGCGGGGTGGTTCGACTATGCGGAGTCACTGATCGACGCCACATACTCTCCCGCGGCGGCGCTGGCGCTCGTCGGCCGCCGCCACACAGCTCTGATGAGCGCGGCTGGCTCCACCGGAAGCCTGACAGGTGACGCGATCGCCTTGGTCGCCGAGGCGACCCACGCCCTCGTTGTGCACGCCACTGAGGACACTGAGGCTAACGTCGCAGTGATTCTCGACCCCAACGATGCCGAGCTCACGGTGACCTTGGCAGACGCGCTCGGCGAGGAAGTCGACATCTCGCTCCCACCCGGCTCCAGTGGTCGTCGTGCGCGCCGCCGACTCATCGCGAGCGGCCGATGGTTGGCGAATGCAACAGCACCCGCTCGGTCCGTAATAGTGGCGCGCGTGCCCGGGGGCCGCGAAGATGACATCGCGACCATGCTGCGCACGATCGATGACCTCGCCCTGTCACTCGGTGACCAGGATTCGGCCATCGTGGTCGGTCCTGCTCGTGCGCTCGTGGACGCGCTCAACACCGAAGCGGATCAGATCCGCAGCGACATTCTGCGCACTGGACGGGTGCGAGGTATCGCGAGGCTCGCACCTGGCCTGATCGAAGCTGCCCCACGTGAGTCGATCGCTTTCTGGATGCTCGGCGTACCGATGGGGCAGGTTCCGATCAACGAACGATTCACCATTGTCGCTGACCTCATCGACGCACCGCTCAGCACCGCGTCCCGGGATGACCTCGTGACCGACCTGATCGCGAGCATGCGCTCCCCCGCGAAGTGCGTGGGCACGCATTCCGCTTCGGGCAGTTCGTGCGAACCGCAACGCTGTTGGCGCGCGGTGGTTCGATGGCGGACGCTGTGGCACCGAAGAACCCCACCTGCCCGAGTCCGACTGAACTCCCCGCACTGATTGACGCCGCGGCGGACTCCGTGCGCGACGATCTTCCTCGCATTGCACTGCAGCCGACCGAGGCGTCCCCTCGCGCCCCGCGAAGAGTCGCCGACCTGGCTCGGGACGGCCACCTCCGGGTCCTCTCCGGAACACGCCTGCGACGCGAGCTGCTCGGCCCAGAGGGACTCATCGTGGTCAACGCTTCCGACCTCGACGAGCCGACCACCATCGGTGACGCACGAGTCGATCAACTGGAGTTCGCGGCGGAGCATCCGTCGGCGAGGCTCACTTTTCCGGGAGACGTGATCTTCCGCACGAGCCCGACGGCGGCCGCGTGGGTGGACGTCGACGGCTCGAAAGTTGTCGCCTACCCTGCACGCGTTCTCCGCGTCAGCCCCGCCGACCCTGGCGGACTCGTGCCTGAACTCGTCGCCGCGGATATCCCGGGCCAGGCATCCGGCCCAGGTGCCTGGAAACGTTGGACGCTGCGCTCCGTCCCCACGTCCACCGTTGCTCCGCTCCGAGGTGTTCTTATGAACGTTGCAGCGCAGAGCGCTGCTCTCCGTGATCGAGCTGCCAGACTCGACCGATACGCGGGCCTGCTCGCCGCCGGTGTCGTCGCAGGAGCGGTCTCCCTTGAAACGACCAACATCGACACCACCGCCGCGAACGCGGCGTCCGCCCAGTAAGGAACCACATGCCCCGCACTTTGAAAGCCGCCCCGCAGGCGCCGTCGACCATGAAGGAGTTGAAAGACACACTCTGGAAGGCCGCCGACAAGCTGCGCGGGTCCATGGACGCCTCACAGTACAAGGACGTCATTCTCGGGCTGGTCTTCCTCAAGTACGTCTCGGATGCCTTCGACGAACGCCGCGCCAGCATTCGCGCAGAACTCTCCGCCGATGGATATGACGACGACCAGATTGCAGACCTCATCGACGACACCGACGAGTACACCGGCCGCGGTGTCTTCTGGGTGGACGCGAATGCACGGTGGGGATTCCTCGCGGAGAACGCGAAAGGTCTCGGTCCTGCACTAGGCAGCCATGAGAAGTCGATCGGGCTGCTGATCGACGAGGCGATGGATTCGGTGATGCAATCGAATCCTCAACTTGCGGGCACGCTCCCCCGCATCTTCAACCGCGACAGTGTTGACCAGCGGCGCCTGGGCGAACTCATCGACCTACTGAACTCCGCGCGCTTCGCTGCGCAGGGCCAGGGCGGGTCCGACGGTCGCCGTGCGCGTGACCTGCTCGGCGAGGTGTACGAGTACTTCCTCGAAAAGTTCGCCGCGGCCGAAGGCAAGCGGGGTGGTGAGTTCTACACCCCCGCCAGCGTCGTGCGGGTACTCGTTGAACTGCTCCAGCCCACACACGGGCGTGTGTACGATCCGGCGTGTGGTTCCGGCGGCATGTTCGTCCAGGCCGAGAAGTTCATCGACGCACACCACGGCGAGGGCAGTGACATCTCCGTGTACGGGCAGGAGCTCAACGAGCGCACCTGGCGTATGGGAAAGATGAACCTCGCGATCCATGGTCTCTCGGGCAACCTCGGGCCGCGGTGGGGCGACACGTTCGCCCGCGACCTGCACCCCGACTTGCAGGCCGACTTCGCGATGGCGAACCCGCCCTTCAACATCAAGGACTGGGCCCGCAATGAAGAGGATCCACGCTGGCGCTTCGGCGTGCCCCCTGCAAACAACGCGAACTACGCCTGGATTCAGCACATCCTCTCGAAGCTCGCACCCGGCGGACAAGCCGGCGTAGTCATGGCGAACGGCTCGATGTCGTCGAACTCCGGCGGCGAGGGCAAGATCCGGGCCGAGATCGTCGAAGCCGACCTCGTCTCCTGCATGGTGGCGCTGCCGACTCAGTTGTTCCGCTCGACCGGTATTCCGGTGTGCGTGTGGTTCTTCGCGAAGGACAAGGGTAAGCGCGTCGGCGAGGTGCTGTTCATTGACGCTCGCAACCTCGGTCACATGGTCGACCGCGCCGAGCGTGCGCTCTCAGACGAGGACATCGCGAAGATCGCGGGCACATTCCACACTTGGCGCGGGGTCGAGTCGGATGCGGCGCCCGCTGAGTACACGGACGTTCCGGGCTTCTGCTACTCGGCGAGCCTCGCCGAGATCAAGGCCGCCGACTATGCGCTGACACCGGGCCGCTATGTCGGTGCCGTCGAAGCGGAGGGCGACGGTGAACCGACCATCGAGCGTCTTGCGCGCCTTCGCGCCGAGCTCGAGGCGCAATTCGTGGAATCTGCGCGACTGACCGAAGTGGTGCGTGAACAGATCGGGAGAGTCGATGTCTAGCTGGACAAACACCACTCTTGGTGCAATCGCGCGGATATATGACGGTCCGCATGCAACGCCCTCCCGGCGGGCAACCGGTCCTTACTTCCTCAACATATCCAGCCTCAGTAACGGTCGACTCGATCTGTCCTCCTCGGACCATGTATCACCGGACGACTTCACGAAATGGACTAGGCGTGTAACACCACGCGCAGACGATCTCCTCTTTTCCTACGAGACTCGGCTCGGCGAAGCCGCACTCATGCCAGCCGACGTGGAAGCCTGTCTGGGCCGACGCATGGCACTCATGCGACCCCGCCGCGAAGAAGTCGATCCTAGGTTCTTGCTGTACCTCTACCTGGCACCGCAGTTTCAGGCGACTATCGAGCAGAATACGATCCATGGCGCAACTGTCAATCGAATACCGCTCAACAAAATGGCAACATGGGAGATTTCCCTTCCCCTATTGACCGAGCAGCAGGCGATCGCCGAGGTGCTGGGCGCACTCGACGACAAGATCGCCGCCAACACCACGTTGATTGCATCGGCAGAAGAAGCGGTGCGCATCTGCGCCCAGTCCCGCGCCGAAGCGGCGGAACACAAACGAGTTACGCTCGGCGAGCTCTCGAACTCTGGCGTGATCGCTTTCGGCGATGGCTACCGTACGAAGAAGAGCGAGCTTGCCGAGTCAGGCTTCCGCATCATCCGAGTCGGTGATGTTGCCCAAGGCGCGATTTCGAAGGGCGATGACTACGTCGCGGCTAGCCTCCAGCGGAGCATCGGCGCGAAGTCAGCTCAGCCTCAGGATGTGATTCTGACGACGAAGGGCACGGTCGGACGTGTCGCCATCGTCCCGAGGACAATCGATACCGCGGTCTACAGTCCGCAAATCTGTTTCTTCCGCGTGCTCGACCACAGCCAACTCGACTGGGGCTACTTCGCATCGTGGTTCCTGGGGCGCGACATTCAGTCGCAGCTATCGCTGCGCGCATATCGGAGCGACATGGCGCCGTACGTCAACCTCGATGACATTCGGTCAATCGAGATTCCTTACCCCAGAATCTCAGTGCAGCAAAAGCATGGGCGTCGAGTCTCACCGCTCCTTGAACTCGCAGAGAACCTGCGTGAAGAATCGCTGACCCTCGCCGCAACGCGCGACGCACTCCTCCCCCAGCTCATGTCAGGCAAGATCCGCGTTCGCGACGCCGAGGCCGCAGCATCCGAGGCAGGCGCCTGATGCCATACGAACTCGGACAACGCCTCGTCATCGGCATCGCGTCGAGTGCGCTCTTCGATCTGAGCGAGTCCGACGCATACTTCCGCGCGAATGGTGAGGACCTGTACCGCCAATACCAGGCCCAGCGGATCGAAGAGACGCTCGCGCCCGGAGTTGCGTTCGGGTTCATCCGAAAGCTCCTCGGCCTCAACGACCTGCGCCCGGACGACCCGGTCGTCGAGGTCATCGTCCTGTCACAAAACGATCCGTCCACCGGGTTGCGAGTCATGCGGTCGATTGAGTCGCACGGACTCTTGATCAGCCGCGCCATCTTCACTCAGGGAGAGGCTCCGTACGAGTACATCGGGGCGCTGTCAATGTCACTGTTTCTCTCGGGACGGGAGCAGAGCGTCCGTGATGCGATGTCTGCAGGCTTCCCAGCTGGCCTGGTCATCGAGTCAGTTGGCCGGACGCGCGATGACGACGACATTGTCCGCGTCGCTCTCGACTTCGACGGAGTCATCGCGAGCGACGAGTCTGAGCGAGTGTTCCAAGGCAGCGGCGGCCTTGCCGCTTATCATCAGAACGAGATCGATAAGCGCACAGTTCCTCTCGAGCGCGGTCCGCTGGCCGAGTTCCTTCGAGATCTGAACATGATTCAGGCCATCGAACGCACGCGGCTCGTAGTGGACCCCGAGTACCGGCTGCGCCTGCGGGTCTCGATCGTCACGGCACGAAATGCACCTGCCCATGAGCGGGCAGTACATACGCTCGAAGAGTGGGGCGTCACCGTGAACGACGCATTCTTCCTCGGAGGCATCGATAAGGGCACCATCCTCGAGGTAATGCGACCCGATATCTACTTCGATGATCAGCAGGGCCACCTCGAGTCCACGTCGAAGCACGCAGCGAGCGTCCACATTCCATACGGAATCGCGAATGAGCGCCCCGCCGAAGCTGCGACAGTTCTCGGCCGCCCGGAGCCCGATGGCGAGCCCGAGCCGGCGCAAGCCGACGTAAGCGCATCCGACAATCTCGACACGTCCGATACGTTTGACAAAGTCCGCCCGGCGAACCGCGAAGCCGTAGCGACGACAGAAGAAGATGCATGAATAGACCGTCAGAAGCAGATTGGGAGCAGGACGCGCTCGACACCCTCGCCGAGCCGCTCGGGTGGTGCCCGGCGCACGGCGAAACCGTCGCACCGGGCACCGACGAACGGGAGACCTGGGACGACCTGCTCATCCGCCCGCGCTTCCTCGAGGCGCTTCGTCGACTGAATCCCGGCGTGCCCGCTGAGTACCTGCAGCAGGCGGTCGCCGAAATCGCCGCACCGAAATCGCAGGACGCGATCACCGAGAACCACCGGATCCACCAGTACCTGGTCGGCGGATACCCGATGAGCTACATCGACTCCGATGGCGTCGAACAGAACCCCCGTCTGCGGTTGCTCGGCAGCGAACCGGAGAACGATTGGCTCGCCGTCAACCAGGTCACCATCCGCCAGGGCGACCTGCACCGCAGGTTCGACATCGTGCTCTTCGTCAACGGGATGCCTTTGGCGATCCTCGAGCTGAAGCGAGCGGGTTCGGCATCTACCGGTGTCGCACCCGCGCATGCTCAGCTGCAGACCTACCTGCGCGAGTTCCCGATGGCGTTCCGGTTCTGCGTGCTCACGTTGGCGAGCGACGGTCTTGCCGCGAAGTACGGAACGCCGTTCACACCGCTCAACCACTTCGCTCCGTGGAACGTCGATGACGACGGCACGCCGCTCGCGCAGCCGCGTGTCGAAGGCGGAGTGTCTGTCGAACCGATCGACGACGCACTCGATGGTCTGTTCAACCCGGAGCGGTTCCTGCAACTCACCCGCAACTTCACCGCATTCGATGAGAATGCCGACGGACTCACGAAACGCATCGCCAAGCCGCACCAGTACTTCGCAGTGACAAAGGCCGTCGGTAGCACTGTGCAGGCGGTCGAGACGAACGGGAAGGCCGGCGTCGTCTGGCACACGCAGGGCTCTGGTAAATCGATGGAGATGGAGCTGTACGCGAACCTCGTGTCGCGACACCCGAAGCTCAAGAACCCGACAGTGATCGTCGTGACCGACCGCACGGAACTCGACGGTCAGCTGTTCGAGACGTTCCGGCAGAGCCTGCTGCTCGCTGAGAAGCCGGTACAAGTGCGCGAGCGTGTGCAGTTGCGTGATGAGCTGAGCAATCGCGTGACGGGAGGTATCTACTTCACGACGCTGCAGAAGTTCGGTCTCACCGAGGGTGAGAAGCAGTCCGGGACGCAACACCCGCTGCTCACCGACCGGCGAAACGTGATCGTCGTCGTCGACGAGGCACACCGGAGCCACTACGACGATCTCGATGGGTACGCTCGGCACTTGCGAGACGCCTTGCCGAACGCGACACTCATCGCCTTCACCGGAACGCCCATCTCCTTCGCTGAACGTGACACCCGCGCGGTCTTCGGGGACTACATCGACATCTACGACCTCTCTCGAGCAGTCGAAGACGGAGCCACCGTTCCGGTGTACTTCGAGCCGCGCCTCATCACGGTCTCACTGGCGGACGGCGCGAACCAAGAGGACATCGACCGTGCGGCCGACGAATACACGCTCGGGCTCGACGACACAGAACGAGCTCGGCTTGAGGCGTCGGTGGCGGTCGTCAATGCTGTGTACGGCGCGCCTGAGCGCATCGAGACACTCGCGGCCGACCTCGTGCAGCACTGGGAGGAGCGGCGCGAACGGATGAAGCCGTTCCTCGAGTCGCCAGGCAAAGCGCTCATCGTCGGCGGCACGCGCGAGATCTGCGCACGGCTCTACGCGGCGATCATCGAGCTCAAGCCCGAGTGGCATGCAGACGCCCTCGACAAGGGTCGCATCAAGGTCGTCTACTCCGGTTCGGCATCCGATCAGCCCCCGGTGAGTGATCATGTGCGGCGAGAGTCTGAGAACAAGGCGATCAAGTCGAGATTGAAAGATGCCTCCGACGAGCTGGAGCTCGTGATCGTCAAAGACATGATGCTCACCGGGTTCGATGCTCCGCCGCTACACACCCTGTACTTGGACCGGCCTCTCAAGGGTGCTTTGCTCATGCAGACCCTCGCCCGAGTGAACCGTACGTTCCGAGGCAAGCAGGACGGCCTGCTCGTGGCGTACGCCCCGCTTGCGGACAACCTCGCGAAGGCGCTGTCGGAATACACCGTCGCAGACCAGGAAAACAAGCCGATCGGCCGCGAGATCGATGAGGCCGTTGCGATCGCTACGGAGTTGGTCGAACAGATCCGCGACATGCTTGCCGAGTGTGACTGGCATGCGATCGTCGCGAAGGGCGGCTCGCGTGCGTGGCGCACCGCCGCGACCACAGCGACGAACTACCTGCGAGATGCTGCCAACCCGCTGAACGCGGCGGAGCTGGGCGCTGAACGTCTGTCGTCGCAGTACCGAAGGGTGACCGGGCAGCTTGCGCGCGCATGGGCGCTCGCCTCAGGCCGCGACGGGCTCGTCGAGCTGCACGAAGAGATCGCCTTCTATGAGGAAGTCCGAGTGTGGATGGCCAAGTTCGACGCTGCCGAGCGTCAGGCCCGCGACGAGCCGATCCCCGACGACATCTCACGACTGCTGGGGACGTTGGTCGCCGACTCGATCGTGCCAGGCGATGTGGTCGACATCTACGACGCGGCCGGCCTCCCGCGCCTCGCACTCGACGACCTCGGCCCGGAGTATCCCGCGAAGGCTCAAGCCGCACCGAACACACACTTGGCGATCGAGGCGCTCCGCAAGTCCCTCACCGACTCTGGCGTATCGGCCACGCGCGGCAACCTCGTACGGCAGCGCGCTTTCTCCGAGCGGATCGCCGAGATCATGAACCGTTACACGAACCAACAGCTGACCTCTGCGGAGGTCATCGCCGAACTCGTGGCGTTGGCGAAGGAGGTCGCGGCCGAGGCATCCCGCGGCACCCACTTCGAGCCTCCGCTGTCCAGCGATGAACTCGCGTTCTACGATGCCGTCGCAACGAACGAGTCAGCCGTCGACATCCAAGGAGAGGATGTACTCGCCCAAATCGCTCGCGAGCTCGTCGCCGTCATGCGACGAGACGTGCGAACCGACTGGACAGTGCGCGACGACGTCAGAGCGAAGCTGCGTGCATCCATCAAGCGGCTTCTCGTGAAGTACAAGTACCCGCCGGACAAGCAGCCCGAGGCGATCAAACTCGTCATGGACCAGATGCAGGCGATGGCTCCGCGGTTCGCCACCGAACGGAAAGCGTAATTGGTGCCGATCCCGGGCGCGAGGGCGGTTCAGGACACGAAAGACGCCTTCGACACCCGAACGACACGAAATCTGTGGAAGCCCACGGCGCGCTGACAGACACCTGCAGCTCGTGCGCAACAACCTCGAAGGCACCATCTGCCAGCCCACCTCGTTCGATGAGGCACTTTGTGGACGCATGCTGCCGTGCCCTCAGCCTCGCCATTGGGTGACGGAGCTTATGTGTCTCGAACGATCCCAACGTGGACGACGGTAGTCGGAGGTGAAACGACCGTGACGATAGAGTGTGGGGCGCCCTCGCGATCACCCACCAGGGCCTCGGACTCCCCTAACCCCAGTCGCAGGACTGTCGCGAGTTTGGGTCCAGGCTCGATCGACTCTCGTTGGATCCCACGCTCGCGGCGTAATTCGCGATCAATCGCGAGTGGCTGCCCCCTACTTTTCTGCAATCGACCACGTGCGCGAGATCCCTCGCACAGAGGTCACATGTCAGTCCCGGGGCAACGGGGCACTTAATTCGAGTTGGGCGTGACCGACAGCCGCATCGTCAAGACCGGCCGCGTGGGTCTCGAGTTGACAACCTTCGCCATCGTACGTACCCTGTGTGTACACGAAGGAGATTCTGATGTCTGAATCCGCAGTCGACACTCGTCTTGCTAAAAATCAAAGAATCAACCTGCGCGCCACCGGCCGCCAGGAAACACTGCTCCGCCGCGCTGCAGAGGCGACGGACCACACGCTCACCGAGTTTATACTCGGGAGCGCTGTTGAGCATGCGGAGCGAGTGATGGCTGATCGTCGTTGGTTCATCGCAACCGAGGAGCAGTTTGAGGAGTTCAACCGGCTTCTCGATACACCCATGCCCTCGACTACAAAGTTCGAGAGATTGTTTGCCCGCCCGTCTGTATTCTCGGATGAGGCGTGACAGGCTTTACCGCCCCTCGGAAACTCGAAAAGAACGATGTTCGAGACGGCTTTAATAGCGGGGCTAACGAGCTCGACGATTGGTTCGTCCGCTTTGCCTGGGAAAACCAGGCAGCCAACAATGCAACGACCTACATCGCGCACAGCGGTGATCGAATTGTGGGATTTTACTCGATCACCATGGCAGCAGTTTCTCGCGAAGAGGCGCCATCTCGAATCGCGGAGCGGCGCCCATCCCAGATTCCGTGCATCCTGCTCGCGCGACTCGCAGTTGACGAGAGCTTCAAAGGGCATGGTCTCGGGTGGGGGTTGCTCCGCGATGCGCTCATCAGAGCATTTCAGATCAGTGGGAGCATCGGAGCCGCATCGGTCCTAATCCACTGCCGAGATGATACAGCTAAGAGTTTCTATCTCCACCACGGCGAGTTTCTCCAGTCACCAGTCGATGATTTGCATCTCATGATCCCTATGAAGGCACTTCGTCGGTTTGCGGAGTGATCATGGCCACGGCGTCGGTGAACCGTTCCATCCATTCTCCGATCGTCCAGTATCGGACCTGCGGGTCTCCCGAGACTACGCTCGTGGGATCCCAAAGCCAGGCCGTGTGGCCGGGGTCCCGCGCGAGATTTGCGGTGTAATGGAGCGCCATCTCAACCTCGCCCTTTTTCAGTGCACAGGTCGCTAAGTTCGCCTCCCTTATCATTGACCCAGCATTGTCCTCGGGAATCTGGAGGCTGTGAAGGCTCGCTATCGCACGATCTGGATCTATCGCAATTAGACAGAAAGCGTATGCCATCGCGAAGTGGAGTGCCTGCGGCTGCGCTTCGTGAAATTTCTGCGCCATCTTCAATGCAGGGGTGTACTGCCCCGCCTCTAGAAGCCCCGCAAGGGCAGCAATGGACGAGTCGCCCAGTTCACGCTGCTCAAACTGTTCGTCCACTCGGTCGACAAGTTTGGCTCGAAGTGCCCCGTTCAGCATATCTCCAGTGATCGTGCGCTCCTCCAGCAGCGCAAGAGGCACACCAGTTGCCTTGGCGGTCTCGGCGGGTTCGGCATTGAAAATTTGCTCCCATTGTAGTGACGAGGTGTGCCACTCAGGCACGTACGTCACGGTGAACCTGTCCGTCACCCATAGCGTGGCATCCCTTCCACCAGGCAGCACCAGGTCCGCAGGTTGACGTTCGACGCGGAGGTAGTCGTCAACTCGCCAGCCCACGATGTGCCCTATTGCCG
Organism: Plantibacter sp. M259; assembly: GCF_006065115.1. Classification (NCBI taxonomy): domain Bacteria; kingdom Bacillati; phylum Actinomycetota; class Actinomycetes; order Micrococcales; family Microbacteriaceae; genus Plantibacter; species Plantibacter sp. M259. The sequence goes on from NZ_CP040750.1 coordinate 1,766,962, forward strand.
CCCTACGGACCCACTCTTCCGCGATCGCTCCTACGTCGCCGGCTAGCGCAACGGAGGCAATGTGCGGAGGCAGCTCGCCCCGATGCCGAACGAGTGAAGAGTCCGACTCAAGAAGGGCAACCCAAGGAGCGAGGACATCTGGTACCGAGACCTCGCCGGTACCCTCGAGGTCGGACGCACTCCAGAACAAGGCGGCATCGCGAACAATTAGCTTCACAAGGTCTCGAGCGAATCCGGTCCTCACGACGATGTCTGCGCTGAGTCCGCGTTCACCGAGTCGGGCCAGGGCTGTCGTGATCGCAATCGATCTCCACCACGGATTGGACGTTGGCGGCGTCAAGAGCAAATCCCGGGCGGTTCGAAGTAAGGCGCTAGTTGTCCAGTTCTCATTCGGCTGCTCGTGCCGCAAGTGTAGTCGCTCTCGGCCAGCATCAAACTTTGCGGCTTCTTCCCGAGACTTCGTCGCCACGATCATCTGATCGAGCGGCACGCGGCATTCGTGAGTTTGACCACAGAGTTGATGGCCTGCCGCTGCGCAACCATCAGCCAATCGTTCGAGCGTTGCAAAGTATGTCACTGACACATCACTCGGTCTCCAGTTCTGCGCCGATAGCTGTGCAGCGCTCTTTTCGATCTCCGTTCACACTAGTGTGAACGCGCTTGCAACGTGTCGCCGCAGTTTCCAGCATGAATGTCCCTTCGGACACGCGTGTGTGTTTCTGGGGATTCTGGCGCGCGTGGTCGATGTCAGGGTTCACTTGACCAGCCCGCCCAATGTCAGGCGGCCAGCTCATCGACGGCTGGCCGTCTTGAGTCGCTGTTCGCGAGGCCCGGCGTCAATTGGTGGTGCGTCTCCGCGGCAGCAGAGGGAGGCTGGGCCGGAGGTCGGCGGCGACAGCCGGCTCCCCGGCCAGCTGAGCCACCCTGACCGTGTTTGACCCATCACGGTGGACACCACGGATCGGTCAGATTGCGGCGGCGGTCACAAACCTGCAGATCTCTCAGTCACCGAACATTTGTCAACGGATCGGTTCTACCATCCTGTACCTGTTGCTTCCGTATGCCGGGTTAGGGGCACCTCGTTGCCCTTCGCGCGCATGGCGGAACCGGGTAACCGATCACTTCGAGGGCCAAGAGCGATGGCCTGCCCGAGCATGTCGAGTTCAGAGTTTCTCTACGTGCGGGGAATCGTCGTGACGATCGGGTTGCATGTCGCTGCGCTCGTTCATGAGTACAACCAGCACCCGATCGGACGGCCATCAAGCAGCGCCACGAGGACGCACTGCACTTTCAAATGTCACGCCAAACAGAAAACAACACTTCAAAATGGAAGCGACACTTTACGACGTGCGTTCACACTACATCCCCGGCGCCATGTCGGCGAAGCGCGAGAAGTGGCCGTGGAAGCCGACGGTGATCGTCCGCGTCGGTCCGTTACGGTGCTTGGCGATGATGAGGTCGGCCTCGCCCGCTCGCGGGCTGTCCTTCTCGTAGGCGGACTCGCGGTGCAGGAGCACCACCATGTCGGCGTCCTGCTCGATCGAGCCCGACTCACGGAGGTCGGACAGCGCCGGCATCTTGTCGGCACGCTGCTCAGCACCACGGTTCAGCTGTGACAGGGCGATGACTGGGACCTGGAGCTCCTTCGCCATGAGCTTCAGCGCACGGGAGAACTCCGAGACCTCCTGCTGACGGCTCTCGACACGCTTACCGGAGGTCAGCAGCTGGAGGTAGTCGATGACGACCATCTTCAGGCCCACGCGCTGCTTGAGTCGACGGCACTTCGCGCGGATCTCCACGAGCGTCATGTTCGGGCTGTCGTCGATGTAGAGCGGAGCGTCGTTGATGCGGCCGCGCACCTGCGCGATCTTGGTCCAGTCCTGCGAGTCGACGGTGCCCTTACGCATGAGCTGCAGCGGCACGGACGCCTCAGCGCTCATGAGGCGCATCGCGATCTCGCTGCGCCCCATCTCGAGCGAGAAGAAGATCGACGGCTGGTTGTAGTGGACCGAAGCGGCACGGGCGAAGTCGAGCGCGAGCGTGGACTTACCGATAGCGGGTCGGGCGGCGACGATGATGAGCTGACCCGGGTGCAGACCGTTCGTCAGTTCGTCGAGCTCGCGGAAGCCCGTCGGCACGCCGGTCATGGAACCGTCGGTGTGCTTGGCGGCCTCGATCTCGTCGATCGCCGCACTCACCGCATCGGTCAGCGGGACGTAGTCCTCGACCTCCTGGTTGCCGGAGACGGCGTAGATCTCGGCCTGAGCGGAGTTGACGAGCTCCACGGCCTCACCCTCGGCCGCGTACCCCATCTGCACGATGCGGGTGCCAGCCTCGACGAGACGACGCAGCAGTGCGCGCTCCGCGACGATGCGGGCGTAATAGCCGGCGTTCGCCGCGGTCGGCACGAGGCTCGTGAGCGTGTGGAGGTAGTCAGCTCCACCGGCGCGCGACAGCTCACCCGTCTTGACGAGCTCGTCGGTGACGGTGATGACGTCGGTGGGCTCACCGTGCGAGTACAGCGTCAGGAGGGCGTCGTAGATGACCTCGTGCTTCGGGATGTAGAAGTCCACGCCACGGAGCGTCTCGACCACGTCGGCGACCGCGTCCTTCGACAGCAGCATGCCGCCGAGTGCACTCTGCTCCGCGAGGAGGTCGTGCGGAGGGACCCGCTCATTGCCGCGCGGCTCGTCGTACGATCCGCCGCCTTCGGAGCGGTTGAGGTGAGCGATCGACAAGTGGACATCCCTTCTCGATGTGGACTCGGGTGGTGCGGGTGGTGACGACTCAGGTGTAGCAGGAGCATGCGACACGCACGGGCCCTGCGGGGCGCTCGAGGGCTACGGGCAAGGGCTGCTCAGCCTGCTCGCCCGGCTGTTCCGAGACGCCGATGACTCACGATAGGGCCACTCGTCTCCACAACCAACTCTGCCTGTGGATAACTCTGTGGAGAGATCGGGGGAAACGCCGCGTGTCGTGTGCACAAGCTGTGGGAAACCCTGTGGAGAGAGAAGTTTTTCTGCCACGCAATACGCCTCTGACCAGCAGATTCTGATTCCACAGGCTGTGTGTGGAAAGTTCTTTCGATCCTGTGTCGAACGTTGGGGAGAACGGGGGTCACCTGTGTACAACTTGCTTGACGCAGAGGGCGAAACGGGTGTAGCACACAGGCGTCTGGGCGGCCCGTCACCCCTCTTCTGGGCACAGAAAAACGCGATGGCGGCAGACCTCTCGGTCCACCGCCATCGCGCTCATCACGACGTGCATGTGGCGCCGGACCCGAGGGCCCGACACCGCACGGCGGGTACTACTTGGCCGCGACCACCTGAAGGGTGATCGTGGCGACGATCTCGTCGCGGAGGCTGATGGTGGCCTCGTGCTCGCCGACGTACTTGATCGGGGTGTGGATCTCGATCTTGCGCTTGTCGACCTCGCCCAGCCCGGCTTCCGCCACGGCCTTCGCGATGTCGGCCGGCTTCACGGAACCGAACAGACGGCCTTCGCCACCCGTCTTGACCGTGAGCTTGACCTTGGTGGCCTGGAGGCGAGCCTTCAGGTCCTGGGCCTCTTCGATCGTGGCGTGCTCGCGCGCAGCGCGGGCCGACTTGATCTGCTCGACCTGCTTCTCGCCACCGCGGGTCCACGGGGTCGCGAAACCCTGGGGCACGAGGAAGTTGCGAGCGTAGCCGTTCTTGACGTCGATGACGTCACCAGCGGAGCCGAGGCCGGAGACCTCGTGCGTCAGAATAACTTTCGACATGTGCGGCGCCTCCTAGCGGCCAGAGCCGGCGTAGGGCAGGAGCGCCATCTCGCGTGCGTTCTTGACCGCACGTGCGATGAGTCGCTGCTCCTGGACGTTGACACCGGTGATACGACGAGCACGGATCTTTCCCCGCTCGGAGATGAACTTGCGAAGCGTGGCGACATCCTTGTAATCGATGACACCAACGCGGATCGCCTTCGCGGGAGCGACGTTCTTGCCGCCCTTAGCACCGCGGGCAGGCTTGCGGCGGTCGCCGCTCGACTTTCCAGCCATGGTTGTTCCTTTGCGTGTGAATGGAGTGATCGGCTAGCCGGCAGAACCGGACCGATCGAATCTGTTTAGAAGGGGGTCTCGTCGCTGTAGCTGCCCGGAGTGTTCCAGGCATCTGCACCGCCGTTGCCGCCGGAAGCTGCGGGTGCGCTCTGAGCCCAGGGCTCGTTCTGCTGCACCTGCGGAGCTCCGCCGCCGCGCTGCTGACCACCGCCGCCACCCGAGGGTGCACGGCTGATGGTCGCGGTCGCGTACCGGAGCGAAGGGCCGATCTCGTCGACTTCGAGTTCCATCGAAGTCCGCTTCTCGCCTTCCTTCGTCTCGTAGGAACGCTGCTTGAGACGCCCGGTCGCGATGACGCGGCTTCCCTTGGTGAGCGATCCGGCCACGTGCTCGGCGAATTCACGCCAGACGCTCGCGCGCAGGAACAGCGCTTCGCCATCCTTCCATTCGTTCGTCGCGCGATCGAAGTTGCGCGGCGTGGAAGCGATGGTGAAGTTGGCGACAGCCAGGCCGTTCTGCGTGAAACGCAGTTCCGGATCGCTGGTCAGGTTGCCCACCACGGTGATGACGGTCTCGCCGGCCATGAGCCCTAGGCTTCCTTGGTCTCAGCCGCAGCCGGAGCCGCGTCTGCCTTGGGAGCCGCGGCGACAGCAGCAGCGGGCTTGGCGGCAGCCTTGCGGGCGGCCTTCTCTTCGCTGCGCTTCGTCTCGGTGGCGACCTGAGCGATGGCTTCTTCGGCACGCAGCACCTTGGTGCGCATGACGGCCTCGGAGAGCTTCAGCTGGCGGTCGAGCTCCTGCGTGGCAGTGCTCGTCGCAGTGAAGTCCACGACGGCGTAGATGCCTTCGGTCTTCTTGTTGATCTCGTAAGCGAGACGACGACGGCCCCAGATGTCGACCTTGTCGATGGTTCCACCATCGTTGCGGATGACGTTGAGGAACTTGTCGAGGCTCGGTGCAACCGTGCGCTCGTCAATCTCGGGGTCGAGGATGACCATGAGTTCGTACTGATGCGTCACTAACCCACCTCCTTCGGACTCGAACGGCCACAGACTTTCTGTGGCAGGAGGGTGTAAGCATCGTTGCGATCGGGCGAGAACAGAGCGGACGCACCCGGGCAACCTTCACAGCGTACCGGACGGGAGCCCGTACCGCCACCGCGGGCCTGTCGCGGAGCCGCCGCGCGTGGGATGCTGGACCCGATGAGCAGCCCAGCCAGCCGACAGCGCGCCGACCGACTGATCGGTCTCGACCTCGCGCGGTTCCTCGCGCTCATCGGCATGATGGCCACGCACGTCTGGGCGTTCGACATCGCGACCGGTGGACACACCCCGATCACGGAGGTGCTGTCGGGCAAAGCCGCCGCCCTGTTCGCGGTGCTGGCCGGGATCGGGATCGTCCTCACGAGCCGCCGCGACCTCGCCGCCGGCTCTCCCGCAGCAGCGCGACTCAACCTCTTCGGACGCGGCTTCGCCCTGCTCGTTCTCGGCCTCACCCTCGGCGTCCTGCCCGGCGGCATCTACGTGATCATCGCCTACTACGGCGTGACCTTCTGGCTCGCGATCCCGGCCGTCACCTGGCGTCCGCGCACGTTGCTGATCATCGCGGCCGTCTGGGCGGTGGTCTGGCCGATCTGCTCGCAGGCGCTCCGGGTGCCGCTCAGTGGCGTCGACTCCCCCGAGATCGGCAGTGCGTCCTGGTTCGACGTCGCGGGCGGCGGGTTCGCCCGCGGGCTACTCCTCACCGGCGTGTACCCGGCGCTCACGTGGATCGTCTACGTCCTCGTCGGGATGGCCGTCGGCCGGCTGCTCATGGATGCGCGGGCGAACGGGACCCTGCGGCGTTTCGCACTCCGGCTCGCGGCGATCGGACTCGTCGTCGCCATCGCCGCGGATCGCCTCGCCGCCCTGCTCCTCGGTCCCGTCGGCGGCGTGCAGGGCATCGCGCGCGCCTGGACCGGCGGCCTCGAGCCTGACCCGACGACGATCACCGCCGTCGAGGACGCCCTCGCCGAAGGGATGTACGGCACGAGCCCCACGGAGTCCTTCTGGTGGCTCGTCGCCCGCGCCCCGCACTCGGGCACCACGCTCGACCTCGTCTTCACGATCGGGATCGCGGCGGTCGTCATCGGCCTGTGCCTGGCGCTCGGCACCGTCCTGAACCGCGGCTGGTCGCTCGCGCTCCTGCCGGCGACCGGCGCCGGAGCCGCTCCGCTCACCGTCTACTCGGCGCACGTCTTCATGGCGTCGGTCGGTGCCTTGATCGCCGCGATCGCCGGGACGTATGCGGACACGGCGTGGCTGATCTCGAGCCCGCAGCTCTGGCTCGTCCACGTCGCTGGCGCGCTCCTCCTCGGCTGGATCATCGCCCTCACCAAGCGTCGCGGTCCGCTCGAGACACTGGTCCACGCGGCCGGCCGGGCACTCACCGTCGCCGCGAACCGCCCTGGTCGGACGCCCGCGACGATGACGCCCGCGCCCGTACCGCACGGAACACCGCACGTGCGATGACCGGTCCGACGACTCGAACCGCGACGCTGGACACGCGACCACTCACGGAACGGATCGACCGACGCGCACTCCGCGAGTACCGCACGGGCCTCCCGGGCGAGGTCCGCCCGCCACTCATGGCGGCGATCTGGCCCGCCGTCGTGCTGGTGGTGCTGCCGATCCTCTTCCTCTCCGCCTGGTGGTTCGTGCTCGAAGACGGCTCGATGCCGGATGAGCCCTGGGACTGGTCGGCCCTGATCCTCCTGCCCTACCTCGCACTGCCCGTCGGCATGCTCGTCCTGCTGGTGCGCACGGTCCAACGACGCAGCGGCGTCCGCCAGTACCGGCTGGACCGGTTCGCGCGAGCGAACGGCCTGAGCTACCGGCCGTTCGCCATACCGGTGGCGTTGCCCGGCCTGATCTTCACGATGGGCGGGACGAGCGTGGTCAGGGACCTGCTGTGGCGGGACGGCAGGTCGCCGCTGTCCGTCGGGAACCTGCGCACGACCATCGGTTCGGGACGGAACCGCAAGGAGCATCGGTGGGGCTACGTGGCGCTCCGGCTGCCGGTGGCGCTCCCCCACATCGTCCTGGACGCCGTCGGTAACAACTCGCTCCTGCACCCCCGCCTGCCCGTCACCTACGCCAAGGACCAACGACTGTCGCTCGAAGGCGACTTCGACCGCCACTTCGAGCTGTACTGCCCGCGCGGCTACGAGACCGACGCCCTCTACCTCTTCACGCCCGACATCATGGCGCGGTTCATCGACACCGTCGCCGAACTCGATGTCGAGATCGTCGACGACCACCTCTTCCTCTACTCACCCAAGGACCTCTCGACCCTCGACCCTGAGGTGTGGACGTGGCTGATGTCGGTCGTCGACATCCTCAGCGAGCGCATCACGCAGTGGGAGCGCTGGCGGGATCGGCGGCTGGAGCCGGTCGACGCAGCGACGATGCCGGGGTCGTTCCCGCTGATCCGTCCGCCACGAGGCGTGGCCGGGCAGGGCAGACGCTTGTCCCGCCGGACGGGATGGTGGTGGCTCATCGGTCTCGCCCTCGCCGTCTACGGCTGGTACCTCATCATCGGCGACGCGGTCCGGGCGATCACCGGCGGCTGAGCCCGCGAGGGGTCCCGAATGGTGGGCGGCGGGCGGGCCGCACCAGCCGTTCGGGACCCCTCGGGAGCGAGCGGGAAAGGTCAGTCGTCCTCGGTCGCCGTCAGCATGACGCCGAGCGGAGCCAGGTAGCCGTTCGGGTCGATCGTCCAGTCGGCGTCCGCCGCGGCCGAGACGACCTCGGGCGCCCATTCGAGCGTCACCCGGTCGTCGCCGCCGTTGATGACGAGGATCTCACCCGCACCGGCCTCGCCGCCGTCGACGCAGACATAGGAGCGCCAGCTGCCCTGCGGAACGGAGAACGAGTCACCGGCACCGATGGTGACCGTCGTCGACGGGTCGCCGTTCAGCGTGACGTCCCAACGCCCCGACTTCACCAGGAGCGCCTGCGTCTGCTGGTGGCGGTGCTGGAGCACGCCCTGCCCGGCAGCCGCGCGGACCCAGGCGAGGTTGAAGGAGTGGGGCTCGTGGATCGACGGGACCTGACGACGGTTCTCGGACATGCCGTAGCCGATGACGAGGGCGAGATCTGCCGCGCCACCGTCGACCGCCGTGCACAGCAGCGCCGACGAGGAGTAGACGCGGTCGCCGGGCTGGACGACGCGGGACCGCAGCTCCTCGACGGAGTAGCTCGTCAGCTCGTCGATGTACCGCTGCTTCATCGGGGTGATGAGCGCGACGTCGGTCGGCAGTTCATCGCCGGCCACCGTGTCGATCAGTTGATTGTCGGCCGTGAGATGGAGCCCGTAGGACTCGGCCTCCTTGAGGACCGACGGCCCCCAGATGATGCCGCCGGTGACGTCGCGCCCGAGCACCGTGTACAGGATGCCCTCGTCCGGGCCCTCGTTGGTGAAGCCACGGAAGATCCAGGTCGGGATCGAGATGACGTCTCCATCGTGGCTGACGTACTCACCTTCCTTACCGTCCACACCCCACCGCAGGCGGAACTCGCCGCCCAGGTTGATGAACACCTCCGCCGTGAAGTGCAGGTGCAGGTTGTTCGAGATGCCGTTGGGCATGCCCGCGGCGCCGGTGTTGAAGCCGTGGTTCTCGGTGAGGTTCACGACCTGGTTCGGGTTCTGCGAGACCCCGGCGCCGATGAAGGCGTAGTTCTCCTTGCGGTCCGACCCCGGCGTGCGGCAGTCGATGAAGGCGGCGTTGCAGGCCACCCAGTCGGAGCGCCGGATGGTCCGGCGCTCGATCTCGTGCGTGTCGACGATGACGTCGCTCATGGTGATGCTCCTTCGGTGTGTCAGTAGATGTTGGACGGCCCGACGGGCTCGTCCCCTCGTGTGGCGACGATCTGCGCCCGCAGGGCGATGTCGTCCCAGAGCCGGACCTCCTTGACGATGGCCCCGTTGTGCAGCGTGAACTGCGAGATCCCGAGCAGGTCCACCGGCTGCCCGGTGAGCGGACCGTAGTTCGGGACGCCGGTGTAGTCGCCGACGAACTTCCAGGTGACGGCCACCCGGTGTCCGGCGTAACGGACGTCGTAGTGCGCCTGGATGTCGCGGATCTCGAACCGGCCGCCCGGGAAGGACTCGAGCAGGCGCAGCAGCGCCCGGCGGTACCCTCGGGCCGGATGACGATGCGGTTCCCCACCGTGAGGAGGGTGAGGTCGCGCTCGAAGAACTTCTCGACCTTCTGCAGGTCGCGCTCGTTCCAGATGGTCTGGATCATCTCGAGGACGGTGCTCACCTCGGCGTGGTGGTCGTCGGGGCGCGGACCGGAGTCGCCGACGGCGATCGGGTCGGCGGGCGCAGCCTCGGTCCAGGAGCCCTGATACCCGCGGAACGCCTGCACCCTGGCCAACTCCTCGACGTCGGCACCGTGGAGGAGCGCGCCGGCGAGGGTGTCGCGGACGACCCACTCCTCGACCATGCGGCCTCGGCGATAGAGGCAGTTGGCGATCGTCCGGCTGTACTCGGAGGTCTGCAGGTGCCCGGAGAACACGAGGTGCGAGCTCAGGAACGCGTCGTCGCCACGCGCCTCCCAGATCACGTCCTCGGCCTGACCGGTGCGGTCGGGGGTCGCGGAGATGCGCATGAGCGTGCCCTGGATGACCTCCTCACGCGTCGTCGACGTGCCGTAGGCGCCGTGGACGATCGAGTCCGGCTCGTAGTTCTCCCGGATGAAACTGATGGACCGATCCACCCAGATGAGGTCGGTGACCTCACGGATGAAGTCGTCGGGATCCTGGTACGGCCGATAGGCCACCGGGTCGAGAGGCATGCAGGTCACTCCTTCGTCGTCAGCACCCGCCGGTCTTCGTCTGGACCGACCAAGCGGTAGATGCAGTGTATGCGTATGCACAATGCCATGCAAGAGGCTGACCGAGAACACACGGTGTCATAGCCGTGCAGCGGAGAACGGCGCCGAACTCAGCGCGCGGGACCGAGGGTGCGGCGACCGTGGAACGACGAGGCGAAGACGGCGCGCTCGAGCTCGGCGTCCGGGTGTTCGATCCGACGGACGACCAGGTCGGCGGACGCGCTCGCCATGCCGGCGATGTCGAATCCGACGGTCGCGAGGTCGATGATCGGCCAGGCGGCCTCCGGCAGGTCGTCGAAGCCGACGACGGACAGGTCCTCGGACACCCGGAGGCCGAGCCGATGTGCGGCGTTCAGGGCACCGTAGGCGACGACGTCGTTCCCGCAGAACAGCAAGGTCGGCGTGGGCTCTCCGCCGGACTCCAACAGCTCTCGAGCCGCGACCTCCCCGGCCGCGGAGGAGTAGGGCACCCGCCGCACCAGGCGCTCGTCCAGCACGATACCGTGCTCGCCGAGCGCGGCCCGCAGCGCCTGCTCGCGGTGTTGCGCCGTGCTCGTATTGCTCGGGCCGAGCACGGCGCCGACGTTCCGATGCCCCAGGTCGACCGCCGCCCGGACCGCCTCGCGGTATCCGGGAGCCGCATCGACCACGGTCGCGTCGGCGTCGACGAGCGATCCCGTGCGGTTGAAGTACACGAACGGGAGACCCCGATCGCGGAGCCGGAGCGGCGCCGCGGAGTCGATCGTCGTCGTGGCGAGGATGACGCCGTCCAGGCCATTGGCAAGCAGCCGCTCGACGATGGTGTCGTTGTCGGCCGTCTCGGTGTGGAGCATGAGCTGGTAGCCGAGTCGCTCGAGCTCGCGGTGCACCGGCGCGATGATGTGCGAGTAGAACTGGCTGTCGAGATCCGTCAGGAGCATCCCGATGCGTCGCGTGCGCCCGGACGAGAGCGCACGGCCGGCCTCGCTGGGGATGTACCCGAGGAGCTGCGCAGCCTCTCGGACTCGCTGCTTGGTCTGCTCCGAGACGCGGATGTCGTCGCGGAGCGCCCGCGAGACGGTGGGCTGGGAGACGCCGGCGAGTCGCGCCACGTCTCGGCTGGTCACGACCATCGGGTACCTCCGTGCGTCCGTCCTTCCGGAACCGCCTGTGGAAGGCGACCGATGTGATCGGTTCCGGAGTCCTTCGGATTGTACCGCCTTGACCCTCTGTGCATACGCGGGCATACTACTGACATACGTATGCAGTCAAAGGAGACGGGATGCCCCTGCACTTGAAGAGCGCGCCGACGAAGACCTTCGCCGACACCGCACAACTGGATGTCGCCGAACGCGTGCGCGGCATCATCGGAGACGTCCGGACGGACGGAGACGCCGCGGTCCGCCGCTACGCCGAGCAGTTCGACGGCTCGAGCCGCGACTCGTACCGTCTGTCCGACGAGCAGGTCGACGAGATCATGGCGACCCTCGAACCACAGGTCATCGCCGACATCGAGTTCGTGCAGGCGCAGGTCCGCCGCTTCGCCCAGGCGCAGCGGGACTCGCTCGTCGACATCGAGGTCGAGACGCTGCCAGGCGTCCTCCTCGGCCAGAAGCACGTGCCCGTCCAGGCCGCGGGCGCGTACATCCCCGGCGGCAAGTACCCGCTCACCGCGTCCGCCCACATGACGATCATCACCGCGAAGGTCGCCGGCGTCCCGCGGGTGGTCGCCTGCACGCCGCCGATCCGAGGAGAGATCCCCGCGGCGACGATCGCGGCCATGAAGCTCGCCGGGGCGGACGAGATCTACCTGCTCGGCGGTGTCCAGGCCGTCGCCGCGATGGCGGTGGGCACGGAGACGATCAGCCCGGTCAACCTCATCGCCGGACCGGGGAACGCCTACGTCGCCGAGGCGAAGCGCCAGTTGTTCGGCGAGGTCGGGATCGACCTGTTCGCCGGTCCGACCGAGATCCTGATCGTCGCCGACGAGCACGCTGACCCGTTCTTCACCGCCGTCGACCTGCTCTCCCAGGCGGAGCACGGGCCCGAGTCGCCCGCGGTCCTCGTGACGACCTCGCAGACGCTGGGCGAACAGGTGATGGACTGGATCGAGCGCCTGCTCCCCGGGATGCCGACGCGTGACTACGCCGAGCCGGCCTGGCGGGACTGGGGACAGGTCATCGTCGCCGACGACCTCGACGAGGCCTACCGCATCGCCGACAGCTTGGCGTTCGAACACGTCCAGGTCTTCACCGAGCACCCTCGGGAAGCCCTGACCCGGATGCACGACTACGGCGCGCTCTTCCTCGGCGAAGACACCTGCGTGTCCTACGGCGACAAGGTCATCGGCACGAACCACGTGCTCCCCACCCTCGGCGCGGCCCGCTACACGGGTGGGCTCTGGGTCGGCAAGTACCTGCGGACCGTGACCTACCAGGAGATCGTCGAGCCCTCCTCGTCGGCAGACCTCGGCGAGGTCTGCGGACGAGCGGCCCGCGTCGAACTGTTCGAAGGACACGCGCGCTCCGGCGATGCCCGCGTCTGGCGACACCGCGGAACGGCCTTTCCGTGGATCGACGAGGCGCAGACCGCCGGGACGGCCGCGCCGTGACCGACCTCCGTGGCCGCACCGCGCTCGTCACGGGCGGCGGAAGCGGTCTCGGCGCGGCGATCGCGACGTCGCTGCACGCCGCCGGCGCCGACCTCGTCCTGGTCGGGCGGGACGAACAGCGACTGCAAGCGGTGCGGGACCGGCTTGGGGGTCGGACCCGCACCGCCGTCTGCGACGTCGCGTCGCCCGCGTCCGTCGACGAGCTCCGCGACTCCCTCGCCGACACGGAGGTCTCGATCCTCGTCAACAACGCCGGCGTCCCGGGCCCGGTCGCCGCGCTCACCGACATCGAGCCGACGGACTGGGACGAGGTGTTCGCGGTGAACGTCCGCGGCACCTACCTGCTCTGCCGGGCGTTCCTGCCGGGCATGACCGCTCGTGGCGACGGCGACGTCGTCAACATCGCCTCGGTGTCGGGCAAGCGCCCGCTCGCGCATCGCACGCCGTACTGCGCCTCGAAGATGGCCGTGATCGGCCTCACCTCCACCCTCGCCTTCGAGGTCGGCCCGGCCGGCGTCCGGGTCAACACCCTCTCCCCCGGCCCGGTGAGCGGGCCCCGCATGGCACGCAACTTCCGCCTCGAGGCCGAACGCTCGGGGGCGAGCGTCGCAGCCGCCGAAGCCGCCTTCGTCTCCCGGGCTGCGCTCGGCCGCATGGTCACTGAGGAGGAGGTCGGCGCCGCCGTCCTCGCCATGCTCGCCATGCCCGGTCTGTGCGGCTCGGACGTCGACCTGTCCGCGGGGATGATCGCGTGAGCGCGTCCCTCCGCGAGCGCGCCAGGCGCGGGGATCGGCTGCTGGGCGTCCTCCTGCGTATGCCCGCCGAGGAACTCGTCGAGATGGCGGCGGTCGCGGGCTTCGACTTCATCCTGATCGACACCGAGCACGGCCCGGCAGACGTGGTCGCCCTCCGCCAGCACATCGCGTTGGCATCGATCCACGGCGTCCCGGTCATCGTCCGGGTCGCGGAACACGACACCGCCCAAGTGCTGCGCATCCTCGACCAGGGCGCCCAGGGCATCGTCGCGCCGCACCTCGACTCGGCCGCCGACGCCGCTGCCGTCGTCGACGCGGCGATGTACCCGCCGGTCGGATCACGCGGCTTCGCCACCTACAGCCGTGCCGGACGCTTCGGCCTGACCCCACCGGAGGAGCACAGCCGGTGGTTCCTCGAGCACACGCTCCTCATCGGCATGGTCGAGTCGCCCGCCGGCGTCGCCGCGGTCGGCGAGATCGTGGCGACCCCGCGACTCGACGGCATCCTGGTGGGGCCGGCGGACCTCGCGGCGTCGAGCGGACCGGAGGATCCGTCCGTCGGCGACTCCATCGCCGCCGTGCATGCGGAACTGGCCCGCTCCGGCGCCCTGCGCATGGACATCGTCGGCACCCGGGCGGCGGCGGCGGCGTCCTTCGCCGACGGGGCCGGCCTCGTCGTCGTGAACCTCGCCCACGCCCTGATGGCGGAGCTACGCGGCTTCGTCGCCGGTCAGCGCTGACGCGGCCCTCCCGCCACCTCCGCCAACCAGGTGTCGAGCACGGCTCGCACCGCATCGGGGCGTTCGAGGGGCGGGAGGTGTCCGGCGTCGACGGACACGAGTCGTGCACCGCGGACCGCGGCGGTGATCTCATCATGGAACACGGGTGGGCAGATCGGATCGGCGGCCCCGGAGACCACGAGCGTCGGCAGATCGAGCGCGGCGAGCCGGTCGAGCAGTGGCTGTCGGCTGAGCTGTTGCGCGAGCTGCGCGTCGAGCTGATCCGCCGTCATCCGCTCGCCCATCCCGAGCACGCGATCGATGAGGTCGCGTCGGCGTCGGCGGACCGGGGCCGACAACAGCGACGCCAGGATCTCTCGTTGCAACCCCGCCGGGGTCTCGCCCGCCGCAAGCCGCTCGCGCCAGGCCCGCCACCCCCGTCGCTGCGCCGCGGTCGTCGCCCTCCCGTTCACCGACATGACACAGAGCCCCGCCACCCGGTTCGGTGCGGCCAGGGCCGTCTCCATGGCGACGACCCCTCCGAGCGACAGTCCGGCGATCGCGAAGCGCTCCGGGAGGCCGTCGAGCAGCGCCGCCACCTGCCGTGCGACCGACCGCTCGGCGAGCGGCCAGCGGATCGACCCCGGAACGGTGACGTCGGCCCAGAGGTCGTCGGTGCAGTTCATCCCGGGGAGCAGGACGAGCGGTGGTCGCACAGCCGACTCGATCACCCCTTGACGGCGCCGTCGCTCAAGCCGGCGACGAGGTACTTCTGTGCGATGAACGCGATCACGACCACCGGGATGGTGAGCAGCATGGACGCCGCCCCGGCCTGCTGCAGCATCGGAAGCGTCTGCCCGAGCTGGGTCGCGATGAACACCGGCACCGTCTTCGAGGACGAGTCGGTGAGGACCAGCGCGGTGAGGTACTCCTGGAAGGCGAAGAGGAACACGAAGATCCCTGCCGTGAGGATGCCCGGACCCATGAGCGGGATCATGACCCGACGCAGCATGCCGATCCGGCTGCACCCGTCGATCATCGCCGCCTCGTCGAGCTCGCGGGGATCTCCGCGAAGAAGTTCCTGAGGAGCCAGATCGTGAACGGCTGATTGATGGCGACGAGTGCGAGTGCGAGTGCGAAGGTGGTGTCGTAGATGCCGAGCGACTTGCTGATGTCGTACATCGGCAGGACCACGGCGAAGCGGGGAAGCGCGCGGAAGACGAGGGCGAGCACCAGCAGCAGCGCGGAGACGTAGCTCGGGAACCGCGAGAGCGCGTAGGCCGCCGGGATGCCGATGACGAGCGCGAGGACCGTCGAGACCACCGCCACGACGAGCGTGTTCACGAGGTAGTCGGCGAAGTAGGTCGTCTGCCACAGGTCGACGAACGCCTGGAGGGTCGGCGTGTACCCGGAGAACACCGGTGGGTTCGCGAACGCGACGTCGGTCGGTTTCGTGACCGACAGGGTCATCCAGATGAACGGACTCAGCATGAGGACGCACAGGAGGCCGAGCAGGATGCCGGTGAGCGGTCGTCGACGAGTCGGCTTCCGGCGGGGCGCACCACCGGTGGTGATCGCGCGGGTGGAGAGGTCGAGCGGCTTGATGGTCATCGTTCGGCCTTCGCTTCCTTGAAGATCCCCCGGATGAACGGGATGAGCATGATGAGGATGAGGAGGATGGTGAACACGTTGATCGCGCTGCCGAGACCGAGACGCTGGGCACCGTCCGCGAAGGCGACCGAGTAGACGTAGAGCATGATCGACTCGTTGCCGATCGACTGCGCCTGCGGCGACAACGGGATGAGGTTGTCGAACATGCGGAGCACGTCCATGATCGTGATGAGCGTGACGAAGCCGAGCACCCCGCGGATCGTGGGGATGATGACGTGCAGGTGGGTCTGGAACGAACTCGCGCCGTCGATGCGGGCCGCCTCCTTCAGCTCGGACGGCACCCCCTGCAGACCCGCCAGGATGATGAGCATCGCGAACGGGATCATGCTCCAGACGGTGTTGGCGATCACGAGGATCCCGTTCGGCACCTGATCGGTGAACCAGAGCACCTGATTGCCCGTGAACGCCTCGATGATCCGGTTCGCCAACCCGCCGAAGCTGTCGTCGAACAGCCAGGAGAACGCCACGGCACCGACGAGGTTCGGCAGCACGTACGAGACGAGCATGATGCCGAGGACGAGCGGTCGCGTGATGGTGAGGCGGTTCACCGCCGTGGCGATGATGTACCCGCCGACCAGCAGGATGATCGTGGTGACCACCGTGACGCTCACCGTGAAGAGCACGGCACGCCCGAACCGGACATCCGTGAGCGCCTCCACGAAGTTCGCCAAGCCGACGAACTCACCCGGTACGCCGTAGCGGACCTGCTCGAAACTCCACTGCACCGTCCGCACGAGCGGCAGGACGAGCAGCGCCCCCATCACCAGCAGACTGGGGAAGAACAGCACCCAGAACTCGCGTGTCTTCATCGACATCCCTCCTCGGAGACGGTGCGGCCCGGACCGTTCGTCCGGGCCGCACCCATCGGATCCTGCACTCGGTGGATCAGCCGGCGATCTTCTCGCCGGCGGCCTGCATCTGTGCCAGGCCGTCGTCCACGGAGAGGTTGCCGTTGAGCACCTCGACGAGGATCGGACGGATCTCATTGGTCATGTCGGCCAGGTAGGGCGACACGACCGGCGGCATTGCCGAGTCGATCGAGTCGTTGGCCGCCGCTCCGTAGGGCGAGTTCTCGTCCGTGACCATGTCGGCCCGCGCAGGGTACGCGGCCGGCACGGAGGCCTTGGACGCCTTCTCGCTGACCGCCGACGCCATCATCGTGAAGAGCATCTTCTTGTCGAGCTTCGTGTTGAAGGGGATCGACCAGCCGTCGATGGACAGACGGTTGTAGGAGTACGGCGCGTCCGCGGTGAGCTTCGGAGCCCCCGCGAAGCCGAAGGAGTCGGACAGCTTCGAGTTGGCCGGCAGCGTCAGGTCGTTCATCCGGCCGGAGAACATGATCGACATGGCCGCCGTCCCGTTGAACATCTGCTGCTGCACCTTCGGCTGGTCGAAGGTCGTGACCTGCGGGTCCATGTACGGCTTGAGCGACAGCATCGCCTCGAGCGCCTGCTTGGCCTCAGGGGTGTCGAGCGTGACCTCACCGTCGGCGGACACGAAGTCCGCACCCAGGGAGTTCATCGCCGCCTGGTAGCTGGTCGACACGTCCGCGGTGGCGAGCCACGGCAGGGCGATCGGGTACTCCATGACGCCGGCTTGCTTGATGGCCTCGGCTGCAGTGATCATCTCGTCGAAAGTGGTCGGCGGCTTGAGGCCGAGGTCGTCGAAGACGTCGGTGCGGTAGGCCGTGACGAACATCTGCGCCTGCATGGGCAGAGCGTAGAGCTTGCCGTCGTAGGACATGCCTGCGCGCATCGACTCGCTCAGGGCGTCGAGGTCGTACTCCTCGGCGAGCTCGTCGTAGAGGTCGTCGAGTGGTACGAGCTTCTCGTCCTCGGCGAGGCCGGGGATGACGAAGCCGTACGTCTCGATGATGTCGTACGTGCCGGTGTCGCCGGCGAGCGTCGCGGTCGTCTTCGTCACCTGTCCGCCGAAGTCGATCGGGTCGTGCTTCAGCGTGACGTCGTCGGTGGAGCAACTCGATACCATCGTGTCCGTGAAGGGGTCGATGGCCGACGAGTTGTAGGCGAGGACGTTGACCGTGGTCTTGCCCTCGGGAGCCGTGTATCCGCACGACACCGTTGTCGCATTCGCGTTGCCGGTGCGACTGCCCGCGCCACAGCTGGTGAGGGCGAGAACGCCCACGGCCGCCAGTGCGATGATCGGTGTCGCCCGATATCTGATGAGTACCATGCGCTGATGGTATACGTATGCAGTGGACTTAGGGAAGCCTTATTCCGCGGGCCATATGCGATTGAATACGTATACGACAGGTGGGGGCCCGGGCGGTTGTCATCCACCTGCGCCTGCCGGCGCGAAGAACGCCGCAGCGAGCATCGCGGCCGTCCCGCCGATGCAGATGGTGCCGATCACGGAGGCCCCCAGGAAGATCCCCACGACGACGACCCAACCGGTCACGCAGCCGATCACCGTCCCGCCGGTCTCCAGCACCCTGGCGAGCGACTGGCCTCCCTCCGACGTGACGATGGTGCTGGCGATCGGGCGGGTCTCGAGGTGTTCGATGGTCATGGTGCATCCTTTCGACGGTGATGCATCCATCCCACCCCGCGGCCTGTTTCGACAGCGTCAAGCCCGCGAACTGTCACTTCGGAACAGTGCGGGCCGCACACACCCGCATCAACCGACAGTTCGCGGGCTACTTGGCGTCGGCGTAGGAGGTGACGACGGCGGTGGTGACCGGGAACTCGACCGGCGCGGTACCGAAGATCAGGCGACCGGCCTCCGCGGCCGCCTCGCGAACGAGGGCGACAACCCGCTCGGTCTGCTGCTCGGGGCAGTGGACGACGATCTCGTCGTGGAGGAAGAAGACGAGGTGGGCCGACTCGGTGAGCGCAGCCGTCGGACCGGCCGTCTCTGCGGCGAGCGCCTGCAGCCGCGTCCGGAGGCCGGCCATCCAGCACAGCGCCCATTCGGCGGCGGTGCCCTGCACGACGAAGTTGCGGGTGAAGCGACCCCAGCTGCGCGCCTCCATGCGGGCGCGCTGGGTCGCGGCGGCGTTGGCCCCCTCCATCGATGCGGCCGACTGGATCTCGCGCCAGGTCTCGCCGGGCAGCGGTGAGGTACGTCCGAGCCTGGTGCTGACCCGCTCGCCGCGTTCACCTGCCCTGGCGGCCGTCTCGACGAACTCGATCGCCCGCGGGAACGCGCGTGTGAGCCGGGGCAGGAGACGCCCGCTCTCCCCCGTCGTCGCGCCGTACATGGCACCGAGCATCGCGATCTTCGCGTGTGGTCTGGTGTCGACCGCGCCGACGTCGACCATGCCCTGGTAGAGGTCGACGCCGCGTCCGGCATCGGCCATCGCGCGGTCGCCGGACATCGCCGTGAGAATCCGTGGTTCGAGCTGCGCGGCGTCGGCGACGACGAAACGCCAGCCGTCGTCCGCGAGGACGGCGCCGCGGACCTGGTGCGGGAGCTGGAGGGCACCGCCGCCGTCGGATGCCCAGCGGCCCGTGACGACTCCGCCGGGCACGTAGGTGGGGCGGAACCGTCCGTCCTTCACCCAGGTCTCGACCCACGTCCAACCGTTCGCGGTGAGGAGACGGGACAATTTCTTGTAGCGGAGCAGCGGCTCGATGGCGGGGTGCTCGATCTCCTGCAGCTCCCACTGGCGAGTGGACGTCGCGTTGATGCCGGCACGCTGGAGGGCCTTGAGGAGTTCGCCAGGCGACTCGGGGCTGAGCTCCTGCACTCCGAGGGCGGCCTTGACCTCCTCGAGGACCGCAGCCAGCTTCGCCGGACGGACACCGGGCGGCACCTTGGGGCCGAGGGCGTCGGCGAGGATGCGGTCGTGGGCCTCGGCATCCCACGGGAGACCGGCGAAGGTCATCTCCGTGGCGATGAGGGCTCCAGCGGACTCGGCGGCGAGGAGGAGTCCGAGCTGCGAGCGTCCCTGCG
Source organism: Plantibacter sp. M259 (assembly GCF_006065115.1). Taxonomy (NCBI): domain Bacteria; kingdom Bacillati; phylum Actinomycetota; class Actinomycetes; order Micrococcales; family Microbacteriaceae; genus Plantibacter; species Plantibacter sp. M259. Next base: position 1,786,525 of record NZ_CP040750.1, read on the forward strand.
GTGTCGCGCCGTCGACGGCGTCACGCTGGAGCGTGAACTCGGCGACGGGATCGCGTTCGCCGCCCGGGAGGTCGAGGTCGAAAAGGGTCCCCACGGCCTCCGCACGCTGGGCGACGCGCGGATCGAGCACCTCGTCCCACGGGCCGGCCGGAGCCGTCGCGAGGGCGGAGTCGGCGGTGAATGCGGCGTTGCGGATGAGGTTGTGGGAGAGCCGGAGGTCGACGCAGCGGGCCACCCGGACACCCGCGGCGAGGAGTGCCGGGTACCAGAGCGTGGTGTCGTCCCACACCCAGCGCGGCGGATTCGGCTCGGCTTCGAGACGCCGGACGAAGGCCGCGAGGTCGGCGCGCGGGATGGTGCTCTCCTGACGCACGTCGGCCGGCGGCTCCTCGAGGTGCACGACGCGCACGCGGGCGCCGTCGAGCTGCTGGAGGACGATGTGCACCACCCCAGTCTGCCGTCACCCGCCGACCTCGCCCGACGCGACCGCTCGTAGGAGACACGAGACCCGGACGGAATCGCGGATTCCGTCCGCGTCTCGTGCGGGCAGCGCAGGGACGGAGCGGGGGCGGGCTCGCTGGGCGGCAGGCACGGCCGAGCAGTCCCCGAAGACGGGACATCCCCCCTATGGGGGTGGGCGCAGCGGTGCCAGACTGCGAGCATGCTGATCTCGACGATGAACGATGTCCCCGGCCGCCAGGTCACCGAGGTGCTGGGCGAGGTGACCGGACTCACGGTCCGTGCACGCAACGCCGGCGTGCAACTCGGCGCCAACTTCAAGGCGCTGCTGGGCGGTGAGCTCTCCGGGCTCACCAAGCAGCTCGCGGAGAGCCGCGAGGAGGCGAAGCAGCGACTCATCGAGGCCGCCACCGCCCTCGGTGCCGACGCGGTGCTCGCGATGCGGTTCGACGCGGCCGAGGTCGGCCAGAACTACCAGGAGGTCGTCGCCTACGGCACCGCCGTCAAGCTCGGCTGAGGTCGGGGCCTGAACCGACGCGGTCCCTGAGCTCCATCCCGGTCCCTGGGCCATCCCGGTCCCGGTCCCTGAGCTTGTCGAAGGGCGCACTTCGACAAGCTCAGTGACCGGGGGGGTGAGGCTCAGGGACCGGGGGGGTGAGGCTCAGGGACCGGGGGGTGAGGCTCAGGGACCGGGCCCTTCGACAGGCTCAGGGACCGAAGGAGGGTCAGGCGCGGAGGCGCTTGAGCTCCTCGCGACGGACGGCCTGCTCGGCCGGGTCTGGCACGGGGAGCGACGCGAGGAGACGACGCGTGTAGACGTCGCTCGGCGCTCCGAGCACCGCTGAGCCGGGCCCCTCCTCGACGATGTCACCGCGGTACAGCACGACGATGCGATCGGCGAGGATGTCGACCACCGCGAGGTCGTGGCTGATGAACAGCGACGCGAACCCGAACTCACGCTGCAGCTCGGCGAAGAGTTCCAGCACGCGAGCCTGCACCGACACGTCGAGTGCCGAGGTCGGTTCGTCGGCGACCAGCAGCGCCGGTTCGAGCGCCAACGCCCGCGCGAGCGAAGCCCGCTGCCGCTGCCCACCGGAGAGCTCGTGCGGGAACCGGTCGCCGAACGCCTTCGGCAGCTGCACCGCTTCGAGGAGTTCGTCCACCCGGCGTCGGGCCGCGCGGGCATCGCCGAAGCGACCGTGCACGATGAGCGGTTCGGCCACGCACTCCGCGATCGTGAGCAGCGGGTTGAAGCTCGTCGCCGGGTCCTGGAACACGAACCCGATCTCGCGGCGCTTCGGGGCGAACTCGCGCTCCTTCACCCGGTTCATCTCCACACCGAGCACCGACAGCGAGCCGCCGGTCACCTTGGTGAGCCCGGCGATCGCGCGGCCGATCGTGGTCTTACCCGACCCCGACTCCCCCACCAGGCCGAGGACCTCACCCGCGTGGATCGTGAAGTCGACACCCTTGACCGCCCGGAACCCGGCACGGCCGAAACGACCCGGGTACTCGATCTCGAGGCCCTTCGCGACCACCACCGGCTCACCGAGCTGCAGCTGCTTGCCGCGTTCGACCTCGGCGGGCGCGGAGCTCTTGCCACGGCCGACGTGCGGCACCGACGACAGGAGCTTCTTGGTGTACTCGGCCTTCGGTGAGGAGAACAGCTCCTGGACGGGAGCCTCCTCGACGATGTCGCCCTGGTACATGACCACGACGCGGTCGGCGAGGTCGGCGACGACGCCCATGTTGTGGGTGATGAGGACGATGGCCGTCCCGAACTCGTCGCGGCACCGACGCAGGAGGTCGAGGATCTCCGCCTGCACCGTGACGTCGAGCGCGGTCGTCGGCTCGTCGGCCACGATCAGTCCGGGGTCGAGCACGAGCGCCATCGCGATGACGATGCGCTGCTTCTGCCCGCCGGAGAACTGGTGCGGGAAGTAGTCGACCCGCTCCTCCGGCTCCGGGATGCCGACGCGACGCAGGATGTCGATGGCCTTGGCCCGGGCCTCGGCCTTCGTGTACGACCCGTGCGCGCGGAGACCTTCGGCGATCTGCCAGCCCACCTTGTAGACGGGGTTGAGCGCCGTCGACGGCTCCTGGAACACCATCGCCGCGTCGCTGCCGCGGATGGACCGCAGCTGCTCCGCCGACGCCGTGACGACGTCCTGCTCCGTCGAGCCGTCGCGGGAGCGCAGCACGACGGCACCTGAGGCCGTCGCCGTCTCCGGGAGCAGACCGAGGATGGTCTTGGCCGTCACCGTCTTGCCCGAGCCGGACTCGCCGACGATCGCGACGATCTCGCGCGGTGCGACCGACAGCGAGATGTCGTTGATCGCCTTCACGGCGCCGGCGTCGGTCGAGAACGAGACCCCGAGGTCGCGGATGCTGACGATGTCCTTGGTACCGAGGTCGCGTGGACCGGTGGTCGGCGTCGACTGGCTCATGAGCGCTCGTCCTCTCGTCGGTTCTCCAGATCGCTGTCCGCCGCGGCGTCGCTCACGGCTCCCAGGGACTCGGCGTCCATCATCCCGGCGCCACCGGGGCTGTCGGGCGTGCCACCGGTGGTCGTGATGCTCGACGTCGCAGCGACCGATCCACTCGACGCGCCGACCCGACGACGGCTGCGCAGACGCGGGTCGGACAGGTCGTTGAGGCTCTCACCGACGAGCGTGATGCCAAGCACGACGAGCACGATCGCGAGGCCGGGGAACAGCGCGGTCCACCAGATCCCGCTCGTGACGTCCGAGACGGACCGGTTGAGGTCGTAGCCCCACTCGGCGGCCGCGGTCGGCTCGATGCCGAACCCGAGGAAGCCGAGCCCCGCGAGCGTGAGGATGGCCTCGGAGGCGTTGAGGGTGATGATGAGCGGCAGCGTCCGGGTCGCGTTCCGCAGCACGTGACGGAACATGATGCGGGAGCTGGACGCGCCGATGACCTTCGCCGACTCGACGAACGCCTCGCTCTTGATGCGCACGACCTCGGAGCGGATCACCCGGAAGTACTGCGGGATGAAGACCACGGTGATCGAGATCGCGGCGGCGAGGATGCCGCCCCAGAGGCTCGACTGCCCGCGGCTGATGACGATCGACATGACGATCGCGAGCAGCAGCGACGGGAAGGCGTAGACCGCGTCGCACACGACCACGAGCACGCGGTCGAGCCAGCCGCCGAAGTACCCGGCGACGAGGCCGAGGAGGACGCCGATGAAGATCGACAGGATGATCGCGGAGACGATGACGAAGAGCGCGGTCTGGGCGCCCCAGAGCACCCGGGACAGGACGTCGTACCCGCCGACGGTCGTGCCGAGGAGGTTCGTCGCGTTCGGCGCCTGCTGCGTGCCGAAGGAGCCGTCGTCGCCGCGCAGCTGGTTGAACCGGTAGGGCGCGACGAGCGGCGCGAGGATCGCGATGAGCACGAACACGCCCGTGACGACGAGACCGATGACGAGCATCGCCCGCTGCAGCCCGACCGACTGGCGGAACTGCTTGACGACGGGCAGGCGGTCGCGCAGCGGACGCTTCGCTGGCGCGGTCTGCGCGGCGGTGGTGGCTGTCGGAGCACTCATGCTCAGTACCTCACCCTCGGGTCGATGATCGCCGCGATGATGTCGACGATGAAGTTGGTCAGGGCGACGATGACGGCCAGCAGCGCGACGATCCCCTGGACGGCGACGAAGTCACGTGCCTTGAGGTATTCGCTCAGCATGAAGCCGAGGCCCTTCCATTCGAAGGTCGTCTCGGTGAGGACCGCGCCCGCGAGGAGGAGCGCGATCTGCAGGCCGATGACCGTGATGATCGGGATGAGCGCCGGGCGATAGGCGTGCTTCGTCACGAGCCGGAACTCGCTGACGCCGCGCGACCGGGCCGCATCGACGTAGCCGGAACCGAGCGTGCCGATGACGTTGGTGCGGACCAGCCGCAGGAAGACTCCGGCCGTCAGCAGGCCGAGGGCGATCGCCGGGAGCACCGCGTGGGCGAGGACGTCACTGATCGCCGTCGGATCGCCGAGTCGGATCGCGTCGATCAGGTAGATGCCGGACGGGTTCGAGATGGTCTGGAGCGTCAGCTCGGTGCCGGTGCTCGCTCGACCGGCGACCGGGAGGATCCCGAGCCAGACGGAGAAGATCAGCTTGAGCAGCAGGCCGGCGAAGAACACCGGGGTGGCGTAGCTGAGGATGGCGAAGACGCGGAGGCCCGCGTCCTGCCACCGGTCGCGGCGGGCAGCGGCGAGCATGCCGAGCGGGATGCCGACGATGAACGCGACGATGAGGGCGTAGATCGCGAGTTCGAGGGTCGCGGAACCGTACGTGAGGAGGACCTCGATGACCGGTCGGTTGTCGGAGATTGTCGTGCCGAAGTTGCCGACGGCGATCTGCCCGAGGAACTCGAAGTACTGGACGAAGAGCGGCCGGTCGTAGCCGGCGGCGCTGATGCGTTCCGCGAGCTGATCGGCCGGGAGGCGGCCTCCGAGCGCCGCGGTGATCGGGTCACCGGTCAGGCGCATCAGGAAGAAGACCATGGTGACGAGGATGAACACCGTCGGGATGATCAGCAGGAAGCGGATGACGAGGTACCGCCAGAGTCCGCCACCTCCGGAACGTCTGGCCGCCTTGGGGGTGGGGTTGCGACAGCTGCCGTCATTGCAGTGGATCCTCCTCGATCACCGACTCGGTAGAGCCCGGACAGACGATCGGGGCGGCTCTGTGGAGCCACCCCGATCGCGACGTCCGACTCACCATAGTCGGATATCAGTTGGTCAGGCTACTCAGCCCTTGGTGATGGGTGCGTAGCGGAACTTGAACGACGCGTCGAGGACGGTGCCCTCGATGTCCTTGCCGACGACCGCCACCTGAGCGCCCTGGAGCAGCGGGATGGTCGACAGGTCGGCCGCCTCCGTGTCCTGGATCTGCTCGATGAGCTTCGTCCGCGCATCGGCGTCCGTCGTCGAGCGCTGCTCGTTGATCAGATCGTTGACGGCCGGGTTGTCGTAGTGGTTCGCGAGGAAGTTGTCCGTGGCGAAGAACGGCGACAGGTAGTTGTCGGCGTCGGAGTAGTCCGGGAACCAACCCAGCTGGTAGGCCGGGTAGACGTCCGTCGTGCGGTCCTTCGAGTACTGCACCCACTCGGTCTGCTGCAGGTTGACGGTGAACAGGCCGTCGGCCTCGAGCTGGTCCTTGATGAGCGCGTACTCGTCGCCGGAGCCGGAACCGTAGTGGTCACCGTTGTACTGGAGGTTGAGCGCGACCGGAACGGTCACACCGGCTGCCTCGAGCGTCTCCTTCGCCTTCGCGGCATCCGGGCCGCCGTCGCCGTCGCCGTAGAGGCCCTTGAGGGACTCGGTGGCACCGGTCAGGCCGGCGGGCACGTAGGAGTAGAGCGGGGTGTACGTGTCCTTGTAGACGTCCTTGGCGATCGCAGCGCGGTCGATCAGGTCGGCAGCGGCCTGGCGGACGGCGAGCGCCTTCGCGGCGTCGGCGTCAGCGGTGGTCGCTCCGTAGGGCATCGTGTCGAAGTTGAAGACGAAGTAGCGGATCTCGCCACCGGGGCCGTCGACGACCTTGACGTTCTTGTCCTTCTTCAGGTCTTCGATGTCGGTCGCGGAGAGGCTGCGCGACGCGACGTCGATGTTGCCCTGCTTGACGTCGAGCTTCAGGTTGGACTCGTCGGTGTAGTACTTCACGTTGACGGTGTCGTTCTTCGCCTCGCCGAGGAGGCCCTGGTAGTCGGCGTACTTCTTGTACGAGATGAGCTCGTTGAACTTGTAGCTGTCGATCGTGTACTGGCCGGCGAACGCCTTGCCCTTGACGATGTCGTTGTCAGGGGTGAGCTCGGTGGCGGAGAAGACGTCCTCGTCGACGATCGGACCGACGGGGCTCGAGAGCACCTGCGGGAAGGTCTGGTCGTTCTCGGTCTTCAGCGTGAAGACGACGGTGAGGTCGTCGGGAGCGTCGGTCTTCTCGAGGTTGCCGAGGAGCGACGACGGGCCGTTGTCGTCGGCGATGGCGAGCTGACGGTCGAAGCTGAACTTCACGTCGGACGAGGTGAGGTCGTTGCCGTTGGCCCACTTGAGGCCCTTCTTGAGCTTCACCGTGTACTCGGTCGGCGAGGTGAACTCGGCCGACTCGGCGATGTCGGGCTCGACGTCCGGGCTGTTGTACGGCGTGTTCAGGAGGAAGGGGTAGACCTGGTTCATGACGGCGAAGGAGCCGTTGTCGTAGGATCCGGCCGGGTCGAGCGTCGTGACCTTGTCGGTCGTGCCGATGACGATCGTGCCGCTGGCACCGCTGCTGGAGCCGCTACCACCGGCGGCGCAGCCGGCGAGGGCGAGGGCGGTGATGGACAGACCCGCGAGCGCGACGGCGCTCTTCCGGAATCCACTACGTGGGGATGACATTGATGTCGACCTCATTTTCTGTGTGTGAGAGACGGCACGGCTGTGTGCAGGTTCTTCGCACGTGCTTGTAGAGGATTACAGCACGCTCCGAACAAATCCCTCAAACCGAGAAGGCTTCCGGTGCAGATTCGTTACGAGCACGAAACGTGCGCGAGCGACATCTGTAGCGCAACGACCGCGCGTTTCGTCCGGTTCGGACGCTGCCGAGGTACCGGGTCCGATCGCCGGACAGCCGGGGTTCGTCAGTACCCGCGCTCGGCGTCGAACCGGTTCAGCAGCGGTTCGCCTGCGCGGTAGCGGGCGAGGTTCTCGATGAACAGTGCCGTGAGTGTCGCGTTCTCGCTCTCCACCGTGGACGCCGAGTGGGGCGAGATGAGCACGTTGTCGAGGTCCCAGAGCGGTGAGCCCGCGGGCAGCGGCTCCTCGCGGAAAACGTCGAGCGCCGCGCCACCGAGCTTGCCCGAGCGGAGCGCCTCGATCAGCGCGTCCTCGTCGACGACCTGCCCACGGGAGATGTTGACGATGGCGGCGCCGTCGGGCAGGAGCGCGATCCGGTCGGCGCTGATGAGGTTCTCGGTCTCGGGCGTGAGCGCCGTGCAGAGGACGAGCACGTCGGTGCCCGGCAGCACCTCGTCGAGCCGGTCCACATCGCTCAGCTCGACGCCGTCGGGCAGGTCATAGGTGCCACCGACCCGGCCCACCGCGGTCACCCGTGCGCCGATGGCGTCGAAGGTCCGCACCACGTTCGACCCCATGCCGCCGACGCCGACGACGGTGACACGCATCCCGGCCAACTGCCTGGTCGTGTAGCGCTCGAACCGGCGCTCACGCTGCCGGCGCTGGAGGAACGGAACGCCCTTCACGACGAAGAGCGCTCCGGTGAGGGCGAACTCGGCGAGTGGGACGGCATGCACGCCGCCCGCCGTCGTGACGGTGATGCCGCTGCGGTCGAGTCCGGTGCGACGCATGAACGCACCGATGCCGGCGCTCGTCGCCTGGATCCATCTCAGGTTCGGAGCACGCTCCGGCAGTGCCGCCGGGTCCTGCCAGTCGAAGTCGAACGCGACGTCGGCCCGGGCGAGCATGTCCTCCCATCGCTGCTGGTCCGCTACGGACAGCTCGGGTGACGGCCCACGGTGATCGGCGACGTACTGCGGGACCGCGATGAGCGTCGGGTCGTACAGCACCTCGACATCGGGGTGGGAGGCGCTGATCGCCTCGACGTGCTCAGGCTCGAGGTGGCTCGCGATGAGGATCCGCATGATGGTCCATCATGCCCTGCGATGCCCTGCGCCCGGGGTCAGTCGTTGATGGCGGCGTTGGCCGCCTCCTGCGCCTTCTTGAGTCCGTCCGCGACGGGCGTCGTGCCGGCGAAGATCTCCTTGAAGATCGGGTCGTAGGCGGCGAGCCCCTTCGCGTAGCCGGCACCCGTCGGGGGCGCGATGGTCTTCGCGTCGTCGGCGATCACGTCGAAGAATGGCTGAACGTCGACGTCCTGACCCTTCCAGTAGTCGAAGTACTGCTTCTGGGCCGCGGTGACGGCGGGGACTGCCGAGCCGGATGCACCGACGGGCGCGTTGCCCTCGGTGCTGCCCAACCAGGCGAGCACCTTCTTCACCTGGTCGGGGTGTTTGGTGGCCGCGTTGCCCGCAGCGGCGATCCCGTTCGTGACGCTGACCTTGCCGGCAGGGCCGGCCGGGAGCTCGGCGACACCCCAGCGGAAGTCGGCGCCGTCGTGCACGGCCTTCAGGCTGTAGAGCCCCGACTGGAACATCGCGACCTTGCCCTGGATGAAGGCGTCGCGGGCGAAGTCGCCGTCGGCGTTCGTGGAGGCGGCCGGCGGGGCGACCTTGGCACCGTTGATCGCGTTGACGAGGTAGTTGACGGACTCGCTCGTCTTCGGGTCGTTGAACGCGAAGTCGTCGCCGTCCTGGTACTTCCCACCGTTCGAGCCGATGAACGGCAGGAGCACGGCCTGCAGGTCGTACCCGAGACCGGTGCCGTAGGTGGCGGGCGCCGCCGGGTTGAAGCCGGGCTGGTCGGCCGAGACCCCGGCCGCGTCCTTCGTCAGCTTCTTCGCCAGGGGCAGGAAGGTGTCCTTCGTCGCGTCGGGCGACCAGGTCGCGTCCTCGAGCTCGGCGGGCTTCACGCCGGCCGCGTCGAGAAGGTCGGCGTTGTAGTAGACCGCGATGCCGGCGTCGGACAGTTGCGGGACGGCCCAGAGCTTGTCGTTCCGGGTGAACTGGCTGACCACACTCGGCGCCCAGGCCTTCGAGGCGTCCTTGCCGAGCGTCTGCCCGACGTCGAGGACGCTCCCGCTGTCCGCGTACCCGGCGAGGTATGAGTTGTTCAACCAGAAGACGTCGGGGGCGGTGTCCGCCGCGACGTCGGTGCGGAGCTTCGTCCAGTAGTCCGCCCATTCGACGACGTCGACGCGGACGCGGATGTCGGGGTTCTCACGCTCGAAGGCGGCAAACGAGGTCTCGTAGGCGTCGGCGACGGCGGAATCCCAGACACGCACCGTGACGGTCGTGCGCTCGGTGGATCCGGCGGCGCAACCGCTCAGCATCAGGGCGGAGGCGGCCGCGATCGCGAGGGCGGCGTGTCGCTTGAGCATGAGAATCCTTCGTTCCGTGAACCTCAGGGAGGCTAGCAGTTCAGTCTGAACGCCCGCGAGCTGTCAGAAACGGTCAGTGTGACGCCGTCTGACTGTGCGTTTGTGACAGTTCGCGGGCAGGTGGGGTGGTCACCGGGAGGACCACCAGTCGAGGAGGCGACGAGTGGCCTCCTCCTCGCCGAGCGGGCCCTCGTCGAGGCGCAGCTCCAGCAGCCAGCGGTAGGCCTCGCCGACCTCGCGACCGGGTGCGATGCCCAGCACCTCCTGGATGCGGTTGCCGTCGAGGTCGGGCCGGACGGACTCGAGCTCCTCCTGCTCCTGGAGCTCGACGATGCGCTGCTCGAGGTCGTCGTAGGCGAAGCCGAGGCGGTCGGCCTTGCGCCGGTTGCGGGTCGTGACATCGGCGCGGACGAGCATGTGCAGCCGCTCGAGCAGCGGACCGGCGTCGCGGACATAGCGCCGCACCGCGGAGTCGGCCCACACGCCCTCCGAGTACCCGAAGAACCGCATGTGCAGCTCGACGAGCCGCGCGACGCTCTTGATCGTGTCGCCGTCGTACCGGAGCGCGGTGAGGCGCTTCTTCGCCAGCTTCGCCCCCACGAGGTCGTGGTGGTAGAAGGTGACGGCTGCGCCGGGGCCGGTCTTCTTCGTCGCCGGCTTGCCGATGTCGTGGAGCAACGCCGCCCAACGCAGGACGAGGTCGGGCGCCTCACTGGGGTGCCGCGAGTGCTCGTAGCCGATCGCCTGCTCGAGCACCGTGAGCGAGTGCTGGTAGACGTCCTTGTGGTGGTGGTGCTCGTCGGGCTCCAGCCGGAGCGCGGGCAGCTCGGGCAGCACGAGGTCGGCGATGCCGGTGTCGACGAGCAGCTCGAGGCCCGCGCGCGGGTGATCGGTCGCGAGCAACTTGCCGAGCTCGGCCTGGATGCGCTCGGGGCTCACGATGGAGATGGTCTCGCGACGCTCCTCCATGGCCTCGATGACGTCGTCGGTGGGCCGGAAGCCGAGCTGCGAGGCGAACCGCGCGGCTCGGAGCATACGCAGCGGGTCGTCGCCGAAGGACACCTCGGGCGAACTCGGCGTCCGCAGCAGGTGGGCGACGAGGTCCTCGACACCGCCGGACGGGTCGACGAGGGTGATCTCGGGGATGCGGAGCGCCATCGAGTTGACGGTGAAGTCGCGCCGCCGCAGGTCGTCTTCGAGGGTGTCGCCGAACGCGACGACCGGCTTGCGGGTCACACCGTCGTAGGCGTCGGCCCGATAGGTGGTGATCTCGACCGTGTCGGCATGCTCGACGCCGTGGTCGCCGGTGACGGTGACCTTCGCGCCGATCGTCCCGAAGTCGCGGCCGACGTCCCACCAGGCGCTCGCCATCGGCTTGAGGACCGCGAGGATCTGGTCGGGCGAGGCGTTCGACGTGAAGTCGAGGTCGCTCACGGTTCGACCGAGCATCGCATCGCGAACCGGTCCGCCGACGAGGGCCAGTTCGTACCCGGCTTCGGCGAACGCCGACGCCACCCGAGCGACCACGGGCGACGAGGCCAGGTCCTGCAGGCGCACCAAGGATTCCGCCACGCTCACCATGGGGTCAATCGTACCCGGACGCCGCCTGCGACCCCGTCGCAGTCAAGCCGCGAGCGGTCCCGGGCGACGGCCGTACAATAACGAGGAACCCACTCCCCAGCAGACCAGAGGCGGACACGATCACGAACGAACTCGACGACCAGCGGCCAACCGTCGGCACTCAGGCACCGACGGCCTTCACCAGTACCGTGAAGGACCCGATTCCGCCGGAACTCCCGTTCACCACCGCCCCTGAGCTCGTCCTCGTGACCGGTGGCTCCCGATCGCAGCGCTTCGACCGCCCCGACGTGGTGCAGCGCAAGGGCGTCTACACCCTCATCAACGGTCACCTGACCCCGCAGCAGTCGATGGTGGAGGACCTGCTCGCCGTCGCCGACGTGCTCGATGCGGCTGAGATCGAGTACCTCCTCATCCGGGGCGAGCACGACCGCCCCGTCATCGTCGTCGACCGCTCGCTGCGGAAGCGCCTGCAGACCGCACTCGCGGAGGCGTTCGCCGACGAGCCCTTCTACAGCGTGCCGCTCAAAGCGCGCATGTCGACGGTGAAGCCGGCCGGCGATCCGCACCTCCTCTCCGACGGACTCCTCACCGGCGCCCGCAAGGCCGAGGTGTTCCGGCTGTACCGGCCGCGCATCGAACCACTCGGCCGTCTCCGCTACGGCATGGAGACCGCCCTGCAGCTCGAGCTCTGGCGCTTCGGCGACGAGGAGATCACCGCGCCCGTGGAGAACGTCCTCATGCGGACGTACATGCCGCGCACCGAGGCCGTCGAGACGACCGTCGAACGCTACGGACGCAGCTGGCGGACGCTCGAGCACATGTTCGGCGCGCTCGCGAGCGACGTCACCTTCGACATCGACCTCGTCTTCTCGTGGGTGGACGGCTCCTCCGAGGAGTTCCAGCGCGCCCGCGCGAAGCGGATGCAGAGCTACGTCGTCGGCGACGGCGACGACTCCGACGCCCGCTTCCGCCAGATCAACGAGCTCAAGTACGCCCTTCGCAGCGTGCACACCTTCGCCCCCTGGATCCGACGCATCTTCATCGCGACCGACTCCCCCGCGCCCGAATGGCTGGCGGAGCACCCGAAGGTCACCATCGTGCGCAGCGAGGAGTTCTTCGGCGACCTCGACGCCCTGCCGACGCACAACTCCATGGCCGTCGAGAGCCAGCTGCACCGCATCGAGGGGCTGTCGGAGCACTTCCTCTACTCCAACGACGACATGTTCCTCGGCCGACCGATCAGTCCTGAACTGTTCTTCTCACCGGGCGGCATCAGCAAGTTCGTGGAGGCGACCACCCGCATCGGCCTCGGGGCGAACGACCCCTCGCGCAGCGGCTTCGAGAACGCGGCCCGCGTGAACCGTCGGCTCCTGCACGAGCGGTTCGGACGCGTCACCACCCGTCACCTCGAGCACTGCGCCGCCCCCCTCCGCCGGAGCATCATGGCGGAGATGGAGCAGGAGTTCGCCGAGGAGTTCCGCGCGACCGCGCACAGCGCCTTCCGCGCGGCCGACAACATCTCGGTGACGAACTCGTTCTACCACTACTACGGCCTCATGACGGGTCGCGCGGTCCAGCAGACCCAGGCGAAGGTCCGCTACATCGAGACGACGCTCAAGCAGTCGCTCGGGCAGATGGAGCGACTCCTCAAGCGGCGCGACCAGGACATGTTCTGCCTGAACGACGGCAGCCGGCCGGAGATCTCGGTGGAGCAGCGCACCACCGCGGTGATCGACTTCCTCGAGCGGTACTTCCCGTTCCCGGCGCCGTGGGAGCGCGAGGCCGCCGTGCCGAACGCGCTCGAGATCGAGCCCGCCAAGCTCAGCTGACCGCCCTTCGACAGGCTCAGGGACCGGACGGGTGCTCAGGGACCGGGATGAGTCACTGAGCCGAACTCGGTCACTGAGCTTGTCGAAGTGCCGCCCTTCGACAGGCTCAGGGACCGGGACGGTCGCCGCCCTTCGACAGGCTCAGGGACCGAGACGGTCGCCGCCCTTCGACGAGCTCAGGGACCGAGACGGTCGCCGCCCTTCGACAGGCTCAGAGACCGAGACGGTCGCCGCCCTTCGACAGGCTCAGAGACCGAGACGGTCGCCGCCCTTCGACAGGCTCAGAGACCGAGACGGTCGCCGCCCTTCGACAGGCTCAGGGACCGGGACGGTGCTCAGGGACCGAGACGGGCGCCCAGGGACCGGGGGCCGGTCAGGGGACGATGCGCTCTGCGCGGAGGCGGTCGAAGATCGCGGTGAAGGCGTCCAGCGTCCGCCGGTAGCCGGTGAAGCCGGCGAGTCGGCTCTTGCTCATGTCGGTGACGACCTCGATGTCCCGGCCGAGGTCGCCGTCGGTGTGCCACCACGACGCCACGCGGGAGAGGTCGGCCTCGACGAGACCGTGTTCGTCCACCAACTCGGCCCAGGTGCCCTCGACGCCCGCCATCTGCTGCTCGAGCGGACGCGGCTCGGTGTCGAAGCCCTCCGGCTCGACGCCGAGGTGCGCTGCCAGTCGCGGCCACATCCAGCGCCAGCGGAAGACGTCGCCGTTGACGATGTTGAACGCCTCGTCCGCACCGGCCGGTGAGGTCGCAGCCCAGAGCATCTGCTCAGCGAGGAGTCCGGCGTCGGTCATGTCGGTGAGGCCGTTCCACTGGGTCTCGGAACCGGGGAACACGAACGGTCGGTCGAGTCGCTTGCAGAGCGCCGCCTGCACCGCGAGCGTGGACGCCATGTTCATCGCGTTGCCCACCGCATGTCCGATCACCGTGTGGGAACGGTGCACCGACCAGGTGAACCCCGCTCGCGCAGCCGCGGCGAAGAGCTCGTCCTCCTGCTCGTAGTAGAAGTTGGGCGTGTCGAGTCGGTCCTCGTCCTCGTGGAACGGGGTGTCGGGCATCTCGCCTGCCGCATAGGCCTCGAACGGGCCGAGGTAGTGCTTCAGGCCGGTGACCAGGGCGACGTGCTGAACGGGCTCGGCGGAGAGGGCAGCCAGCAGATCGCGGACCATGCCGCCGTTGACCCGGATGTTCTCGGCCTCGGTGTCCTGACGCGACCAGGCGGTGAAGAACACGTGGGTGACGCCGGTGCCGCCGAGGGCGCGCGCGAGGTCGTCCGCGTCCCGGAGGTCGGCCGCGACGTGCTCGACCTGCGGGTGGGCCGCCGGCGCGCGGCGAGAGAGGGCGAGGATCCGCCAGCCACCGTCCTCGAGGAGCTGCGACACGATCGCGGAACCGGTGATGCCGCTGGCGCCGACGACGAGTGCGGTGCGGGGTGCTTCTGGGGAGGTCATCCGTCCACGATAGGCGCGTCGGGCTGGGGAGGCTCCCGGAACGGCGGACCCGCCGGGCTGCGGTACCCTGCCGGGCTGCGGCCCTTCGACAGGCTCAGGGACCGGAGAACGTGCGGCCCTTCGACAGGCTCAGGGAGCGGGGCAAGGCGAGGCCCTTCGACAAGCTCAGGGACCGGAGGGAAGTTCAGGGACCGGAGGGAAGTTCAGGGAGCGGGGAGGTGCAGCCCTAGACGAGGACGCCGATCGGCATCGTCAGCGGCGGCTCCGGCTGCACCGGCACCGTGTCGGACACGGGCAGCTCGATGCCGTCGCGAGCGAGCAGGCGCGCACTCTCCTCGGCGTCGATGTAGTGCAGCGGCGGGGTCTCACCCAGCGGCACCACCGAGTGCAGGACCGTCTTGCCGTAGACGTGGACGAGGTTGAAGGCCCGCGCGCCGTCGCGACCACGCGTCCCGCCGACGGGCACGTTGAGGTCCTGCGTGTAGCACGTGGCCGAGGCGACCGACACCGGGATGCCCGCGAAGGTCGCGGTCGACGAGTAGTGCAGGTGCCCGGCGATGATGCTCCGGACGTCGGACCCCTCGAGCACTTCGGCGAGCTTCGCCTGGTCGCGCAGCTCGACACTCACGGCGAGGTCGAGCACGCTCGGGACGGGCGGGTGGTGCATCGCGAGGATCGTGCCGTGGGGCGCCTTCGTCGAGAGTTCCTCGGCGAGCCAGTCGAGCTGCTCGTCCGACACCTCACCGTGGTGGTGCCCGGGGACGCTCGAGTCGAGGGTGATGACGCGGAGGCCGTTGACGTCGTAGACGCGGTCGACCGGGCGGGTGGTCGGCACCTCACCGAACAGCCCGGCGCGGAACGCCTGGCGGTCGTCGTGGTTGCCCATCACCCAGATGATCTGCGATCCGAGGCGCTCGGCGACCGGCTCGACGATCGAGCGGATGCGGTCGTACGCGTCGGGTTCGCCCTTGTCGGCGAGGTCACCCGTGAAGACGATCGCTTCGGGCCGACCGCCGGACGCCTCGAACTCGGCGAACAGGTGACGCAGGTGCGTCTCGCTGTCGACGCTGTCGTAGAGGCTCCCCCCGCCGGCGAGGAGGTGCGTGTCGCTCACATGGAGCAGGAAGTGATCGGGCCTCGGGTACTCGGCCGTGCGAAGACTCACGTGACAACTCTCGTTCGAGCGATGCTCTCCGAACCGCATCGCAGCTGTTTGACCATCTGACCAGACTCGGTTGAACGGCAACGGAACGCCACGCTACGACGCGGGAAACTCGTGAGCAAGGTCACGGGCCGACATCCAGGGGACTCACACCTGACGGTGGGCTGCGGGAGGATGTCCACATGCCCTACCTCGACGACGATGAGCAGCCGCTGCAGCGGATCGATCTGGCGCAGATCCCCCCGACCGGACGCCGATTCCGGCTCGAGCGGCGGATCGGGTTCCAGGAACACGCCCCTGACGGTCCCGTCGTGTGGGCACCGGCGTCCGACGACGGGCGCGACGGCGACCGCGCGGAAGGATGGACCGACCTCGCGTCCGTCCCGGGCGTCCTGTGGAGCTTCATCGGCAGCTACGGCCGGCAGTCCGCGCCGGCCGTCGTACACGACCACCGGGCGCTCCTCGCACTCGGGCTCCCGCCGGACCAGGCACTCGAGCAGCGGTTCGAGGACGACCGACAGTTCCGCGTCGGACTCCGCCAGCAGCGGGTGCCGCTCCTGCGGGCCTGGCTCATGTGGGCCGTCGTGTCGGTCGAGCGGTACGTCAGGCACGCTCCAGGCGTCGCCGCCGTGCTGATCGGGCAGTCGGTCCTCGGGGTCCTGGCCGTCTGGGTCGCGACGATCGGACTCGTCACGCCCGTGCTCGGCGCTCCGACGCCCGGGTGGCTCGGCCTCGCGATGGCACCCGCGGTCCTTGCCGTGTGCTGGCGGGAGGAACGGAGACTCCTCGTCTGGTTGCCGTACGCCGGTGCGCTCCTCGGGCCGCTCCTCCTCGTCCAGCTCGCGGCGATCGGCGCGTTCCGCCTCCTCGAACTCCTCGTGCGGGAGACGATCGACCGCCCGTTCATCGACGACTCCCCCGGCCCCGTCGGCCCGCCGACCCTCCGCTGACCCGTTCCCTGTCTCAGGAACGCCTCGGCGTGTCGAGCGCGGGGGACCCGACACGCCGAGACGCTCCTGAGACAGGGACGGAGCAGGGGTCCGGCTAGGCGCCGGGGAGGGTGCCGAGTCCGTCGACGACCGGGATCGCCGCGAGGAGCCGCTGCGTGTAGGCGTCCTGCGGGTCGGACCAGACGCGGTCGACCGGACCGTGCTCGACGATGCGACCGGCGCTCATGACCGCCACGTCGTCCGCGATGACCCGCACGACGGACAGGTCGTGGCTGATGAACAAGAGCGCCGCGCCCGTCTCGACCGCCAGCTTCCGCATGAGCTTCGCCACCCGTGCCTGCAGGGAGGCGTCGAGCGACGCGATCGGCTCGTCACCGATGAGCAGCTCGGGGCCCGCCGCGATCGCCCGGGCGATCGCGATGCGCTGCCGCTGGCCGCCCGAGAACTGGTGCGGGTAGCGGGTGCGGCTGGCGGCGTCGAGCTCGACGTGCTCGAGCAGCTGACCGACGTCCCACGCGTCGCGCACCGGGTTGACCCGGAGGCCGTCCTCGATCTGGCTCCCGATCGTGCGTCGCGGGTTCAGCGAGGCGTACGGGTTCTGGAAGACCATCTGGATCCGCAGCAGTTCGGGTGCGCGCTTTCGAAGACCCAGCTTGCCGATCGGCGTCCCGTTGAACGTGATCGCGCCACCAGAAGTCGGTTCCAGGCCGCAGACCGCTCGCGCCAGGGTCGACTTGCCGCAGCCCGACTCCCCCACCAGCCCGAGCACCTGTCGCGGCTCGAGGTCGAAGCTCACGCCGTCGACCGCGTTCAGCGTGCCGCGACCGGGCAGCTTGTACGTCACGTGGACGTCGTCGAGGTGCAGCAGCGTCATGACGCCGCCTCCGTTCCCGTGTCGGGCAGCGCGTCGATGAGCGCCTTGGTGTACTCGTGCTGCGGATCGGTGATGACCTGGTACCGGCTGCCGTGCTCGACGATCTCGCCGAGCCGCATGACCGCGATCGTGTCGGCGAGCGCCGACATCACCCCGAGGTCGTGGGTGACGAGGATGATCGCGATCCCGAGCTCGTCGCACAGCTTCCGCAGCAGGCGGAGGATGCCGGCCTGGACCGTGACGTCGAGGGCTGTCGTCGGTTCGTCGGCGATGAGCACGGACGGCTCGCACATGAGCGCCGAGGCGATCGCGATGCGCTGCAGCTGCCCGCCCGAGAACTGGTGTGGGTACTTGCGCAGCGCCGCCTCCGGGTTCGGGACGGCGACGAGGCCGAGCATCTCGAGCGCCCGCGCGTGGGCGGCCGCCTTCGAGGCTCCCGTGTGGTGCCGGTAGTGGTCGACGAGCTGGGCCTCGACTGTGAGCATGGGGTGCAGGCTCGCGGTCGGGTCCTGGAAGATCATCGCGATCTCCGTGCCGCGGTACCGGTTCATGGTGCGTTGCTTGAGCCCCACGAGTTCGGTGCCGTCGAAGCGGATGCTGCCGCCGAGGTCCGCGCCGGCCGGCAGGAGCCCGCAGATCGCGAGCCCGGTCATGGTCTTGCCTGACCCCGACTCACCGGCCAGTCCGGTGATGCGACCGGCGGGGACCTCGAGGTCGATGCCGCGGAGGATCTGCTTGGCGGCGGCTCCGCGACCGAAGCCGAGCGTGAGCCCCTCGATGACGATCCCGCCACCGGTGCCGCCTGCTGCCTGCGTCATGTCGCGTCCTTTCGGGTCGCTCGCACCGCGTGCGCCGCTCACAGCGCGCGCCCCTGTACGGCTTCCTGCGACCGGGGGTCGAGGGCGTCGCGGAGCGCGTCGCCGAGGAAGTTGAAGGCGAGCACCACCGTGAGGATGGCGAGTCCAGGGAAGACCGCGATCCACCAGGAGGAGAAGTTCTGCACCCCGTCGGACACCATGGCGCCCCAGTCCGGCGTGGGCGGGACGGCACCGAGGCCGAGGAACGAGAGACCCGACAGCAGCAGGATGGCCGTGCCGACGTCGAGTGTGGCGAGCACGACGACCGGCGACACGACGTTCGGCAGGATGTCCTTGCCGAGTGAGGTGAACGGCCCGTTGCCGAGCAGACGACCGGCGATGACGTACTCGGCGCCCCTGGCTCCGATGACGAGCGAACGCGTCACGCGGGCGTACGCCGGCCACGACACGATGAGCATCGCGATGACGGCGTTCGTGAGGCTCGGGCCGAGCGCAGCGGCGATGACCATCGCGAGGATGATCGTCGGGAACGCGAACACGAGGTCGGCGATCCGCATGATGGTCTCGTCGAGGGCCTTGCCGAAGTAGCCGGCGATCGCCCCGAGCAGCGAACCGATGAGCATCGCGAAGATCACGAGCATGAGGGCGAGCGGGATCGAGACCTGGGCGCCGCTGACGACCCGGGACAGGACGTCGCGGCCCACCTGGTCGGTGCCGAACCAGTGCGCGGCACTCGGGGCCTGCAGCCGGTCGAAGTCCTGGGCGAGCGGGTCGAACGGCCGGATCCACGGCGCGAGCACCGCGACGAGCAGCCAGAAGAGCACGATGACACCACCCGCGACGGCGAGCGGGGTGCGCAGCTGCTTCGAGATGCGGAGGCGGCCCTTGCGCTTGGTCTGGACGGCGAGGACGTCGGTCATGCCACCCTCACTCTCGGGTCGATGAAGCCGTACAGCACGTCGACCAGGAAGTTCAGGCCGATGTACACGAAGCCGACGATGAGCCCGACGCCCATGATCGCGGGCAGGTCGAGTTTGGTCGCCGCGGAGTACGCGTATTCGCCGAGGCCGTGCCACGAGTACACCTTCTCGACGAGGACCGTCCCGGACAGCAGCGACCCGAAGGCGACGCCGAGCACGGTGATGATGGGGACGAGCGCCCCGCGGAGCACGTACCGGGTCACGACGACGTGGCCGGGAAGGCCCTTCGCCCGCGCTGCCCGGACGTAGTCGAGGTCGAGCACCTCGAGGATCGCCGACCGCGCGAAGCGGGTGAGCAGGCCGATCGTGTAGAGCGCCAGGACCGAGGCGGGCAGGATCAGGTGGGCGACGGCGTCGCCGAAGGTCGACCACTGGCCGGCGAGCAACGCGTCGATCGTGTACATCCCGGTGACCTTCGGCGGCGGGATCGCCGCGGGCGAGAGTCGCCCGGAGCCCGGGAACCAGTGCAGCTGGGAGAAGAACACGAAGTAGACGACGAGGGCGAGCCAGAACGACGGCACCGAGATGCCGATGAGGCTCACGACCCGGATGACCTGGTCGGTGATCGTCTTCCGGCGCAGCGCGGCCCACATGCCGAGGCCGACGCCGATGACGATCGAGATGACGATGGCGGTGAGCGCCAGTTCGGCCGTCGCCGGGAAGGCGCGACCGAGTTCGTCCGCGACGGCGCCGCGGGTCTGCTGCGAGGTACCGAGGTCCCCCTGGAACAGGTTCGCGACGTAGGTGACGTACTGGACGGGCAGTGGCTTGTCGAGGCCGGCGTTCTCGCGGAACTGCGCGACGATCGTCGGATCCGCTGCGGCCTGCTCACCGAGCGCCGCCTGCACGGGGTCCGCGGGGACGAGGTTGGTCAGCGTGAAGGTGACGAGCGTCACCCCGAACATCAGGAGGACCGTGAGTCCGAGCCGGATGCCGAGGTAGCGCGCGAGCGGGTGGAGACCCGCTCGCGCGCTGGACGTCGTCGGTGCGACGCTACTTGATTCCGGCAAGATCGACGGTCCACGTCGGGTTCAGCGGAACCTCGGTGATCGTGGTCGCGGTGACCACGTTCTGCGCCGGCTGCAGGAGCGGGATGAACGGTCCGCTCGCGTTCTGCGCCTTCTGGAGGTCCTGGTACGCGGCGGCACGGGCGTCCGTGTCGGTCGCGGCGAGCGCCGCGTTCGCGAGGTCGGTCACGGTCGGGTCGGCGCCTGCCGGCCAGCCCGCGCGGAGGCCGACGAGCTCACCCGGCGTGAACGCGAGGTAGTTCGACGGGTCCGGGAAGTCCGGGCCCCAGTACCAGAGACCCACGGTCTCCTTGCCGTCGCGGTAGGCGTCCAGCTCGGTGGCGACCGGAGCCGGGGCCAGCGTGATGGTGATGCCGACCGACTTCAGCTGCGCCTGGACCGACTCGGCGATGCTCTGGAGCGACAGCCCCTGCACCGTGATGTCGTTCGGGAAGTTCAGCGTGACGGCTTCGCCCGCGTAGCCGGACTCCTTGAGCGCAGCCTTCGCCGCATCGGCGTCGAACTGGTTGCCGTCGGCGGCGTCGAGCGCACCGTTGAAGATCGAGGGGATGAAGCCACCGGGACGGACGGAACCGTCGCCGGCGAGGTCGACGATCTTGTCGTAGTCGATGCCGAGCTTGACGGCCTCGAGGAACTTCGGGTTGCTCGTGATGTCGCTGATCGCGGGGTCCTGGTTGAGCATGAGGAAGATCATGTAGCGCGAGGGGTTCGCGATGATCTTCACCTTCGAGTCGTCGAGCTCGGAGACCTGGTCGGGGTTCAGGTCGAGGGCGACCTGCGAGTCACCGGCCTCGACGTTGAGCTTCTGGGTCGGGCCCTGCACGTTGCGGAGGACGACGCGCTCGTACGCGGGCTTGGTCCCCGTGTACTCGGGGTTCGCCGTGAAGACGACCTGCGAGGCGGCGTCGAAGGACTCGAGCTTGTACGGGCCGGAACCCGCGGAGGTGGTGTTGAGGAACGACTCGGCCGCGTCGTCGGCGGTCGCGCTGCCACCGTTCTCCTCGACGACCTTCTTGTTCACGACGCCGAGGGCCGGGTTCGGCAGGATGAACGGGAGGGCTGGATTCGGCGTCGCCGAGGTGAGCGTGAGGGTCGTGTCCGAGGTCTTCTCGATCGTGACGCCGTCGAGCAGGAAGGACGGGTTGCCCTTCACGCCCTGGACGCGCTGCAGCGAGAACACCGCGTCGTCGACGGTCACGTCGGAGCCGTCGGAGAACTTCTTGCCGTCCTTCATCGTGAGGGTCATCACCGTGTTGTCGGCGTTCATCTCGTAGCTCGCGAGGCCGTCGACGGGGGCGGTGACGTCGTCGCCCTTGAAGGTGAGGAGGGTCTCGTAGAGCGCCTTCGCGACGATCGAGCCGGTCGTCTCGTACTCGCGGTTCGGGTCGGCGGTCTTGAGGTCGAAGGACGCGTCGACGACGAGCGACTTGCCCGCGCTGTCATCGGAGCCACCTGAGGGGAGCAGGCGCTGAGCGCGAGGCCGGCGGCGAGGGCGAGGCCGAGGGCCGCCATGCCGCGCCGGCTCGTGCGGCTGAAGGATCGTGACAAGGTGGAGCTCCTTATCTGGTTGGAGGGATGAGCTGAAAGTAGTGCGATACGCGATCATTCGTCAATCCACAAGCCGTTACCAAAGAAGAATTGTCTCGATTTCGCGGCGAATCTGCCATATCCTCTCAATCGACCGCCAGGACCACCGCTGAATCTGGACGTTTGGAGCAATCGATGCAACTCGACGACACCCACATCCGCATGTTGGAGCTGCTCCGGGAGGATGGTCGGGCTTCGGTCGCCGCACTCGCGGAGGAGCTCGGGATCTCCCGCTCGAACGCCTACTCGCGCTACGAGGCGATGCTCCGCGCCGGCGTCCTGAAGGGGGTCCACGCGGAGATCGAGCCGGCCACGGTCGGGCTCGGTGTCGCGGCCATGGTCTTCATCACGCTGCGCCAGAGCCAGTGGGCGGACTTCCGGGCGCGGCTGTCCTCGGTCCCGGAGCTGGAGTACTTCGCCGTCACGACCGGCGAGCACGACGCGATGATGCTGATCCGGGCCCCCGACGTGGCGGCGATCCACGAACTGGTCGCCACCCGGCTCGCACAGTGGCCGTCCATCAAGGCGACGACGACCGTCTTCCTCATGGACGAGGAGCGGTCGAACGTGTCGCTCCGCATGACGAGGTCCGAACGTACGAGCGTCGAGGACTCCGGCGAGCGCTTCGGCATGACGCGGTTCGTCCGCACGAGCGACGAGCGCGCCCAGCGGGTGCCCGAGCGACGCGGACGCTGACCCGGCGACGGTGGCGTGCCCGTCCTGACCGGTTCAGGCGGCGGCGATCTCCCGACAGACGCTGACGTGGGCCTGCCCGTCCGGGCCGATGAAGTCCTCGGTGAGGACGAACGAGCCGTCCTCGGCGCGGGAGATGATCGAGCTCGCTTCGCCGCGCGTCGTCAGGTCGCCGGCACGGTTGCGGTGCACGAACGAGATGTCGATGCGTTCGCCGGTGCGCACCCCGCAGAACCGTCCGACGGAGACGGTGTCACCGACGTATTCGCCCCAGAGCACGCCGTGCGTCTCGTGGTAGACGAATCGCGTGGGCGCGTCGGCGTCGACGACGCTCGCGGACGACGACACCATGTCGAACACCTTCGCATCGAGGTTGAAGTCGAGCGTGGCGCTGGTGCCGGTGTCGGTGGTTCCTGTCATGCCGTCATTCTGCGGAGGCGTCCGAACAGGTGTCAACCTGCCGACGATCCGTCCATCCCGTCCGTCACCTGAGCCGGTCGGGCAGGACGAAACGACGGATCAGACGGTACGGACGAGATGTTCCGCTGGCTCCGGGCCCCGCAGCTTGACGGCGTCCACCTCGGGTGGCTTACTGATCTCCATGTGTCCAGACAGCCTGCAGTTCCGCGACCCCCGCACCCAGCCACTCCCCCGGGACGACGCGTTCCGCGAGTACCTCGCGACGGGCTGGGGCGCGGTGGACCGGTCCGTCGACCTCGCCGAGGGTGCCGGCGCAGCCGCCGGGCGTCACCGCGACGTCATCAGCGCGCAGTTCCCCGACCGCTGGCTGGTGGTCGCCGCGGGACGCGCCGTGACGCGCGCGAACGACACCGAGTTCCCGTTCCGGCCCGACAGCGACTTCGTGTGGCTCACCTCCTGCCAGGCGGAGGGTGCGGTCCTCGTCATGCGGCCGACCGCCGGTGGCCACGACGCGACGCTGTACCTCGCCGAGCCCGTCGGTCCCGGTGAGGAGGCGTTCTACGCCGACGCCATGCGCGGCGAGCTCTGGATCGGCCCATCCGCCGGACTCCCCCAGTGGGCGGAGGCGCTCGGCATCGATGTCCGCTCCCTCGAGGTGCTCGACGCGGACCTCGCCCTCGTACCCTCTGACGCGCTCCGCGCAGGCGCCCCGGAGCCCCGGGTCGACGGTCGATTCGCGGCGTCGCGAGCGCTCCTCATCGCCCTGTCCGCCGCGAAGCTCGTCAAGGACGACTGGGAGATCGCGCAGCTCCGCGCCGCGGTGGACGCCACGGTCGGCGGGTTCCGCTCCGTGGCACGCGAACTGTCCGCCGCCATCGAGTTCGGCGGCGAACGCTGGTTGCAGTCGACCTTCGAGCGCCACGCCCGCACCTTCGGCAACGGTGTCGGGTACTCGACCATCATCGGCAGCGGACCACACGCTCCCACGCTGCACTGGACGCGCTGCGACGGTCCGGTCCTCCCCGAGCACCTCATCCTCATGGACGCCGGTGTCGAAGCCCGCTCGCTGTACACCGCCGACGTGACGAGGACCTTCCCGGCGAGCGGGTCGTACACCGCGGCCCAGCGCGAGGTCCACGACCACGTCGAGCGGGCCCACCGCGCCGCGATGTCGCAGGTCGGCCCCGGCCGGTCGTTCATCGACATGCGGAACACGGCCTACGAGCAGATCGCCATGAGCCTCCGCGACCTCGGCATCCTGCAGGTGTCGGTCGACGAGGCGATGTCGCCGAACGGCCAGCAGCACCGCCGCTACCTGCCGAGCGGCACCGGCCACCATCTCGGACTCGACGTGCACGACTGCGCCCGCATCGGCGACGAGCGATACCTCGACGAGCCGCTGCAGCCGGGCGCCGTCCTGACCGTCGAACCCGGCCTCTACTTCCACGCGAACGACCTCACCGTGCCGCCGGAGCTGCGCGGCATCGGCGTCCGCATCGAGGACGACCTGCTCGTGACCGCCACCGGCCACGAGGTGCTCTCCGCAGCACTCCCGATCAGCGCGGACGGTCTCGAGGCCTGGTTGCGGGGCTGACCCACGGTTCGCAACTCAGGACGGTCGCCGCGTGTCGCGACGCGCCCTCCGACGCGAGCAGCGACTCGCCGGTGCGTCCTGCCTTGTGAACGCGCCTAGGCTTGCACGGTGAGTCAGCCTGACGCCCCCATGCGCACCGCCGTCCGCCCGAGCCCCGGCGTCCTCGCGACCCTGCGGAACCCCAGGGCCTTCAGCGTCGAGATCCTCGCCGGGATCGTCACGACGCTGGCGCTCATCCCCGAGGTCATCTCCTTCTCGATCATCGCCGGCGTCGACCCGAAGGTCAGCCTCATCGCCTCCGTCGTCCTCGCGATCTCGATGTCGATCCTCGGCGGGCGTCCGGCGATGATCACGGCCGCCGCGGGAGCCGTCGCCCTCGTCGTCGCGCCGCTCGTCAAGGAACACGGCGTGGAGTACCTGCTCCCCGCGGTCGTCCTCGCGGGCCTCATCCAGATCGTGTTCGGCGTGACCGGTCTCTCCCGGCTCATGCGGTTCATCCCCCGCTCCGTGATGATCGGCTTCGTCAACGCGCTCGGCATCCTCATCTTCGTCGCCCAGGTCCCCACCTGCTCGGCGTCCCGTGGCTCGTCTACCCGCTGTTCGTCATCACGGTGCTGATCGTCCTGCTGCTCCCCAAGCTCACGACCGCGGTGCCGGCGCCGCTCGTCGCCATCGTCGTCGTCACCGCGATCACGATGATCGCGCACGCCGCCGTGCCGACCGTCGGCGACCAGGGGGACGTCTCCGGCGGCCTCCCCGGGCTGACCGCGCTGCTCGTGCCGCTCAACCTCGAGACGCTCGGCATCATCTGGCCGACCGCGCTGAGCGTCGCGTTCGTGGGGCTCATGGAAACCCTCCTCACGGCGAAACTCGTCGACGACATCACCGACACGACGTCGTCGAAGGGGCGCGAGTCGTGGGCCCTCGGCGTAGCCAACATCCTGGCCGGTTGGTACGGCGGGATCGCCGGCTGCGCGATGATCGGTCAGACGGTCGTGAACGTCAAACTGGGACGTGCTCGGACGAGGATCTCCACCTTCGTCGCCGGCGTCTTCCTCCTGCTGCTCGTGACCGCGCTCAGCCCGGTGATGGCGCAGATCCCGATGGTCGCGCTGGCCGCCGTGATGATGATCGTCGCCGTCAAGACCGTCGACTGGCACAGCGTGCGCCCGGCGACCCTGCGACGGATGCCCATCCCCGAGACGGTCGTGATGGTGGTCACCGTCGCGGTGGTCGTCATCACCCACAACCTCGCGATCGGCGTCGCTGCAGGAGCCGTCCTCGCGATGGTGCTCTTCGCGCGGCGCGTGGCCCACGTGATCCGCGTCCGCCGGGTCCTCGCGGACGACGCCGCCTCCGTCCGCTACAGCGTCATCGGCCCCCTGTTCTTCGGCAGCAGCAACGACCTGGTCGAACAGTTCGACTACGCGGCCGATCCCGCGGACGTCGTCGTCGACTTCACCGCCTCGCAGATCTGGGACGCCTCGAGCGTCGCCGTCCTCGACGCTGTGCAGGAGAAGTACGCCGCCCACGGCAAGGAGGTCGTGTTCACCGGACTCGACGAACGCAGCTCGGCATTCCACGGGAAGCTCACCGGCCACCTCTGAGCCGATCGCTCCGGCACCACCTCAGAGGTGCAGCACTCGCCGGAGCCCCGCGTCCAGATCCAGTGACAGGGTGACGGGCACCCTTCCGGCGGCCGGACCGAGGTCGTGCTCATCGAGGGTGAGCAGCTGCGTGGTGTTCACGACCGAGTCCTTCGGCAGGCCGGAAGCCGTCGCAGGGAGGAACACGTTGCCCGGGAGCTCGGCGAGCGCCGTGTTCGACGTGACGACCGCGACGATCACGGTCCGGAGTGCGCTCCGCGTGTAGGCGTCATGTTGGACGACGACGACCGGGCGCCGAGCGGCGGGCGCACTCCCCCGTTCGCGAGGGCCGAGATCGACCCACCGGATGTCACCGCGGCGGATCACCAATCGTCTCCGGCAGTGAGTTCGGCAAGGCGGTCGCGTCCGGCCGCGGCGACGCCCCGTGCTTCCTCCGCCGAAGCGACTCCCGCATGCCGCAGCGCGGTGTCCACTGCGGCAGTGAGACCGGCGGCATCGGTCTCGTCGAGATACCGACTCGCCGCCGCCGCGAAGAACTCGGACCGGTTGACACCGAGCTCGGCGGCGCGAGCCTCGACGCGGGTGAACAGTTCATCAGGCAACGAGATGGCGGTCTTCACGAGTGAGAGTATAACCGGGTATAACTCGGGTTGCGACCCTGGGCTGAAGATGTCGACGGCGTGACTGGGCATGCGACCACGGTACGCAGCCCAGGTCGGTCACGGCCTGGCCGGCGTAGCAGCGGTGGAGAGGAGCCCCGCAAGCCGGGCTGTGGAGGACTGAAGTCGCCGATTCGCAGGCCACCAGAGGATGATGGAGTCATGGCAGAAACCGGAACGCCCAGAGTCGCGGTCTACATCGACTTCGACAACATCGTCATCTCGCGCTACAACCAGCTCTACGGGAAGGCGGCGTTCAGCCGGGATCGCGCGCGGTCCCACGTGCCCTCCGCCGCACCCGAAGGCGACGAGATCTCCGAGCGCCTGCAGGCCGCTCGCGTCGACGTGGGCGCCATCCTCGACTACACCTCGTCGTTCGGCAACATCGTCATCAGCCGTTCCTACGCCGACTGGTCCGAGCCGGTCAACTCCGCGTACCAGAAGGACCTCGTGGACCGCGCGGTCGACCTGACGCAGATGTTCCCCACGACGAAGGCGATGAAGAACGGTGCCGACATCCGCCTCGCCGTGGACGTCGTCGAGGACCTCTTCCGCCTCCCCGACCTCACCCACATCGTGATCGTCGCCGGCGACTCCGACTACATCTCGCTCGCACAGCGCTGCCGACGTCTCGGCCGCCACGTCATCGGGATCGGTGTCGCCGGCGCGACGAGTCGTGCGCTCATGGCGGCGTGTGACGAGTTCTCCGACTACGACGACATCCCCGGGATCGTCCGGCCGGTCGTCACGCGCACGCCCCGGACCCCTGCCGCCGTCGAGAGCACGGCGGAGGTCTCCTCGGAGGAGGCGCCGAAGTCCGCACCCAAGTCCGGCGGGCGTCGTCGCGCCTCGTCCGGGTCCACGCCGACGGCCGAAGCACCGGTCGCCCAGACACCTCCCCGCATCGGCGGCCTCTTCACCGAGCCGGTCTTCAGCCACCGCGACGCCGACGACCTGGACGACACCGACGACGAGACCGCGGACCCCTCCGGCCCCGACGCACAGCGTGCGGCGACCGAGCTCCTCGTGCGGGCGCTCCGCCTCGTGCACGCGAAGAACGACGACGAGGACTGGCTGCTGAACGCCGAGGTGAAGAACCAGATGATCCGCATGGATCCGGCGTTCAAGGAGAAGCCGCTCGGCTACCGCTCGTTCAGCGACTTCATCAACTCGCGCTCCGACCTCGTCGAGGTGAACCCTGACGCGAGCCCCGACGGGCGCCGTCTGCGGCTGCGCGAACTGGGCTGAGCCCGGCCCCGCAGCAGGAGATCAGCGTCGCAGCAGGACCGTCCGCCTTCGGGCGTCCTGCTCCCGCGCGGATCTCCTGCTGCGGCGCTGCTCAGGCGCCCCGGAAGAACGCCTGGACCGCTGCGCTCAGAGCGGTCGGATCGTCGATGTGGCACAGCTCGCGGGCGGAGTGCATCGACAGCAGCGGCGTCCCGACGTCGACCGTCCGGATGCCGAGCCGCGTCGCGGTGAGCGGGCCGATCGTCGAGCCGCACGGCACCGTGTTGTTCGACACGAAGTCCTGTGAGGCCACACCCGCGGCGGCGCAGCTCCGGGCCCACAGTGCGGCCCCGAGGGCGTCGGTGGCGTAACGCTGGTTCGCGTTGATCTTGAGCAGCGGACCGCCACCGGCGATCGGCCGGTTGGCCGGGTCGTGTCGCTCCGGGTAGTTCGGGTGGATCGCGTGGCCGGCGTCCGCCGACAGACACCAGGACGCCGCGTAGGCCTGGAGCCGTTCTGACGCCGTCGCCCCCAGCGACGCGCCGATGCGGGTGAGGACGTCGTCGAGGAACGGACCGCTTGCACCGGAGGTCGAGGCCGAACCGAGCTCCTCGTGGTCGAAGGCGGCGAAGACCGTGATGTGTCCGGCGTCGTCGGTCGCTCCCCCGTCGCTCGCGGCCAGCAATGCCGCGAGTCCCGCGTGGACCGAGGTCAGGTTGTCCATGCGTCCGGCGGCGAACAGCTGACCGTCGAGACCGAATCGCCGGGGCTCCTGGGTGTCGGCGACGAGCACGTCGTACCCGGCGATCGCGGTGGGGTCGATGCCGGCGATCGCCGCCAGGTGCGCGAGCACGTCCGCGTGGGCGAGGTCACCGACCCCGTACACCGGCTGCAGGTGGCGCTGACGATCGAGGACGAGACCGTCGTTGGCACCTCGATCGAGGTGCACGGCGAGCTGCGGAATGCGGAGGAACGGGCCGGTCCGGACGAGGTGCACGGTCCCGTCGAGCGTCACCAGACGTCCGGCGAGTTCGAGCTCGCGGTCGAGCCAGGAGTTGAGGAGCGGTCCGCCGTAGACCTCCACGCCGGCCTGCAGCCACCCGTGGGCGCCGGTCGTCGGCTTCGGCTTGAGCTTGAAGCTCGGCGAGTCCGTGTGCGAGCCGAGGATGCGGAACGGCGTCGTGGCGTGGGCCTGTTCGGGCTGCACCCAGGCGATCACCGCGCCCTCGCGTTCGACGAAGAACCGGCCGGCGCCGCCGTCCCAGGACTCGGTCTCGAGCCGCCGGGTGAAGCCGGCCGCCGTGAGGCGCCGAGCACTCTCCGCGACCGCGTGATACGAGGTGGGTGAGGCGACGATGAAGTCGGCGAGGTCGGTGATGTGGGCGACGGAGTCCATCCCATCATCCTCCCACCACCCACGCACCCGGCACGTGGATGCACCAGGCCCTACCCTGGACGGGTGACGAAGACCCGCAGCGACCTCATCGGGCCCGCAAGCGGCCTGTCCGAGGATCGTCGCGGACGGATCGCACGCATCGTCGACGGTTGGTTCTTCGCCTTCGGCACAGCTGCGGCCGTCTTCCTGGCGTACGTGCTGCTCACCGAGGCGTTCGCCCGCGGTTGGGCCCAGGCCTGGTTCATCCTCGTCATCTACCTCGTCATCGCCTACCTGATCCTCCCCCGCCTGCACACCGTGCTGTCGCGCGTCTACCTACCCGACTACTTCATCGGACGCACGCGCACGCGCGAGGGCATCCTCGGTGATCCCGTGAACCTCGGCCTCCGAGGTCGGGAGGAGCAGATCCACATGGCGATGCTCTCGGCGGGCTGGACGCTCGCCGACGACCTCGGCCTGCGCGCGAACCTGCGGATCGTGACCTCGACGCTGACCAGGCGCAGCTACTCCGAGGCACCCGTCTCGTCGCTCTACCTGTTCGGTCGTCCCCAGGCGTTCTGCTACCAGCAGGAGGTCGACGGCAGTCCGGGGAAGCGGCACCACGTCCGGTTCTGGCCGACCCCCGAGGGCTGGCTGCTCCCCGGCGGCTACCAGGCGGATTGGCTGGCCGCCGGGACATACGACCGATCGGTCGGCATCAGCGTCTTCACCCTGCAGGTGACCCACCGGATCGCCGACGACGTCGACGACGAACGCGATCACATCGTCGCGTCGATCGCGGCCGCGGACCTCGGGGCGTCGACGTCCGTGATCGACAACTTCTCCACCGGCTACCACTCGCGGAACGGCGGAGGCGACGCGATCGTCACCGACGGCGACCTGCCGATCATCGATCTCAGCGCCGTGGTCGTGCCGCCGGCGGCGACCCTGCCGGCCGCCGACACTCCCCCGACGCGCTCCCTCATCCGGGCCGGCCACCCGCGGCCCCTGGACACCACCGTCGGTGTGGTCCTCATGGTCGTCGCGGCACTGTCCACCGTGCTCTCCGGTGTCCTCCTGGTCTCCGATTGGAAGCAGGTCATCTCGGAGGCCCGCGCGACGGCCGCGACGGCCGACGACGTCGTCCTCATCCCGTGGGTGGTCGGGGCCGTGCTGGCCCTGTCGGCCGTGGTGACGTTCTGCTACCTCGTCCTCGCCTGGCGGGTCCATCGGGGAGGCAACCTCGCACGCCTGCTCGCCATGACCTTCAGCTCGACGTCCATCGCCACCCTCGCCGCGAGCTATGTCGCCGGCGCCGGCGGATTGACGCTGCAGACCAACCTGATCGGCTTCGCGGTCGACTGTTCCATCATCCTCGCCCTCTCCGGAACCGAGGCCCGCGACTGGGCCCGTGGGCGACAACGACGCACCCGGAGGACGAAAGCATGACCGACGCACCCGACCAGACGGACGAGGGGCCACGCCCCGCCACCTCGCTCAAGCGCGCGCTGCTCCTCGGCGCAGCCATCATCACGATCGTCGCCGGGCTGACGGTGCACTGGTCGGTGGCGGCGGCCTGGGCGAACCCCGTGACCAACGCGCTGTACACGGTCCTCGTCGCGCTCCTGTTGGCCTTCGCCGCGCCGCGGCGTCCGCTCTGGCAGATCGCCCTCGGCGCCTTCGGCTTCTCGGCGGCGATCGAGTTCTTCCAGGCCACGGGGGTCCCTGCCGCACTCGCGGACCAGTGGCCGCCCTCGGCACTCGTGCTGGGCACGACGTTCATCCCGACGGACTTCATCTCCTACGCCCTGGGCGCGGCGGCGTTCCTGTTCCTGTCGCTCGCCATGTCCCTGGTGATCCGTTGGGTTCGCAACGACATCCTCGAGCGACGCGCACGCGCCGATCGGGAGACACGGCGCCGATCGGACTCAGGACCCGCCTGACGGCTGCCCTAGCCGCGAGTCGTCTCGCCGTACTGGACGTGCTCGAGGTCGAAGACGGCCTCCGCCAACGCCGACCTCGCCGCTTCGAACTCGACGTCGTCGGGGTGGCCCACCACCCGCGCGTGTTCGAGGTGCCAGGTGGCACTGCGCAGGAGTTCGACGGTCGTCGGGGCGGGGGAGGGCGCTCGCGTCGAGGCCGCGGGTGACGCGTCGGCGTTCGCCGCTCCGCCGGGGACGAACTCGATCGTGTTCGATTCCTTTGGAGCCTCGGGCTGGGCGTATTCCTTCTTCTTCATATGTCCTTCATCGAGATCGTGGTCTGTCATGGGTTGCCGGGAGATGGACTCCAGTGGCGGCGAAGATGCCTGCCGTGGAGACGAATTGATATATGCCGAGATGGGAATGTTCGGTTTCGAGCGCTGTTCGGGTCGCGCCATGGCGAGGAGCGTCGGGACGCGCCCACGGTCGTCCGGAGCATCCGAGGCGCCGAGGACCTGGAACCGTTCGAGCCCCCAACGGGACCAAGCGGATGCCGTCCACGCGCAGATGGCCGCATCGATGAGGTCCTCGCGGTGCTTGTGCGCCGATTCCTTCAGCGGCGACGGTTCCGCGACGAGGAGCGCCGTCACCGGGTGGGTGTCGAGGTCGAGTGGCGGAGTCGCCGAGGTCAGCGCCTGGAGGCGCGAGACGAGGTCGTCGCAGACCTCCGCGCGGCGTCGCCGTCGCTCGGCGACGGGGAGACCGGGGTCGAGGCGTTTGTAGCGGGGCCGCGCATCCGGGTACCCGAACTCCTCGGCACCCACCAACGTGGTGTGGGGATAGGCCTCGAAGAACACGACGGCATCCGCCGCCGGAGCGCTCAGTCCGTCGAAGTACTGGAACCCCGCCGCCTCCAGCGCCGTGAAGAGCGCGACACCACCGAGCGCGGGCAGGCCGAGGTTCGACGGATAGGCCGAGACCTGCCAGCGCCCGTACCGCTGCCCGACCTCACGTTCACAGAGACGCATGCCGGTCTCGTTCTGGACGAGCAGCGGGGCGTCGACCGCGATCACGGAGCCCGGTGAGGCGGTGGCGACGATCCAGGCGACGACGGCGTCGATCCCCACGGCCCACCCGGCCTCGATGACCGTCCCGGTCTCGTCGATGCACACCAGTCCCGACTCGTTCGCCGCGCGGGAGCCGGTCCCCTCGCCCCAGGCGAGGTCGACTCCGAGGAAGCGGGTCACGAGCGGTTCCTTCCGGTGGGCGCGGCGAGGCACCGCCTCCCGAGCCTACTGGGCAGACGTCGACGACTCCTCGGATCCGGCGGCGGGCCGGAGGTGAGGAGTCGTCGAGCGTCCCGAGCGCGCGATCAGCCGACCGGGCCCTCGATCAGCGTCACGTCAGCGGTCTGGGAGGCCCCACTCGCCGTGGTCCAGGTGACGGAGACCGTCTGGCCGGGCTCGAGCGTGGCCATGGTCGCCGTCAGGGTCTGAGCGGAGTCGATGGCAGCACCGTTGATGCCCGTGATGACGTCGCCGGCTGCGAGGCCGATCGACGCCGCCGGCGTGTTCTCGATCACCGAACCGACCACGGCACCCGGCACGGGCTGGGCTGCGCCGGACGCGGCCAGACCGATCCCGATGAAGGCCGGGTAGCCGATCGAGACGGTGTCGGTCTCGACGCCGGTGCGGATCTGGTCGACGATGGACAACGCGTCGTCGATCGGGATGGCGAATCCGTCGATGTCGGTCCCACCGGAGGAGGCAGCGGTGTCGACGCCGACCACCTCGCCCTCCGCGTCGTAGAGGGGCCCGCCGGAGTCGCCCGACTGGATGTCCGCGTCCGTCTGGATCAGGCCGGCCAGCTGCTTGCCCGCCCCGGTCGTCTCGTCCTGGACCGTGATGTCCTGGTCGAGGGCGGTGACGGACCCGTCCGCCGCGCTGGGTGTCCCACCGGTGCCTCCGGCGTTCCCGACCCCGGTGACGGCGTCACCGACGGCTGCGCCGCCGTCGTCGTCGATCGTGACGGTGTCCAGTCCTGAGGCGCCGTCGAGCTGCAGGAGCGCGACGTCGTTCGTGGCATCCGTCCCGACGACGCGCGCGTCGTACTTCTGCCCGGTCGCCACGACCGTGACGACGATGCTCGTCGCTCCCGCGACGACGTGGTTGTTGGTCAGGATCTGGCCGTCCGCGGTGAGGATCATCCCGGTTCCCGCGGCGGCTGCCCCCTGGTAGCCCAGCTCGGTGTCGATGTCGACGACGCCCACGGACTCGGCGGCGGTGGCACTCCGGGTGTTCGCTGTCGCGGCGTCCGGCGTCGCCTGCTGCGGGCCAGGCTGACCGCCGGGCGCGCGGAAGCTCTGGCCGCCCTCGTCCGGCACCGTCTCCGTCACCTGTGAGGAGGCGGCGACGCTCTGGAACGCTCCAGCCGCAAGCGAGGCGAGTCCGAGGCCACCGGTCACGAGGGACACGACCGTGGCGGCCGTCGCGGCGGCGATGATCCACCCGATGGGCTGCTTCTTCGCCGGGAGACCCTCGGACGACGACGGCTGGGGGATCGTCTGCTGTCCGTACGACTGGGGCTGCCAGGCGCTGGGCTGCGGGTAGGCGTATCGGCCGTCGCCGAACCGACCATACGGGCCGTGGGGCTCCTGGGGGTGCCCGGACGACGGTTGGTCGTGCGTCGCGTGGGGAGCCGTGGCGTATCCGAACGGCGTGGTGGGGTCGGGTCTCGGACCGCCGCCGGCCGTGTTGCCGGGGTAGCCGGCCGGGGGAGTGACGTCCACACCGGGCTGGGGCTGATACGAGCCGGTTGGCGGCTGGTACGGGTCGGGTGCGGGCGAGGACTGCGGTGTCTGCGGCGCGTGCGTGTCGTCCGCTGGACGCGGCTCTGGGCGTTCTGGATCTGGGGTGGTGTTCACGGGGATTCCTCTCGGCGGGGTGCTGAGATCAGTTGACTCCCGCAAGCCGAGTGAATCGTCTGGTTCGACCATGAACGGCCTCTGAGCTTCCCGACCGTTTCCCGGATAACGATCGTGCAAAGGCTCAATGCGAGACGCCGGCTCAGGGTCGCGTGAGCAACGCCTCCAGTGCGGGTCCGGCCTCCGCCTCGGAGATGTGTCCGGCGACGATGAGCTCCGCGAGCCCGTGGACCGCGGCCCAGACCGCCGTGGTGAGGGCGGCGATGACCTGCGGCTCGGCGCCGGGCGCCAGCGAAGCCGTCGTCTCGGCGAGGAGCGCTTCGACACCACCGATGAGCGGCGCCATGGCCTCGCTGGGCGAGCCGGGGACACAGACTTCGGGGTCGTAGATCAGGCGGAACCGCTCCGGGTGCTGTGCCGCGTAGTGCACATACGTCGAACCGATGCGGACGGCCGCCTCCCGTGAGTCTCGACCCGCCGTCGCGTCCCGTTCCTCGCGCATGGCGTCCAGGAGTTCGGCCATGCCGCGTTCGCTCAGCCGCTTCAGGAGCGCGCTCCGGTCGCCGAAGTGATGGTACGGCGCGTTGTGGCTGACTCCCGCGCGCCGCGCGACCTCGCGCAGGCTCAGCGTGGCATGGCCTTGCGTCCGCATGAGTTCGAGCGCAGCGTCCTCGAGCGCCGGGCCGAGGTTGCCGTGGTGGTAGGCGGTCGTCGATCTTGACACAAGCAACATCGTACCCGTACAGTCGGTTCCGACCTGAAGTGGACAGTGTCCAGATTCTTGGCACTGTCCAGACCTACACCTGTTGGAGAACTGATGCCCGCCCTCGTCATCGACGGACACCCGAACCCCGGGTCCCTGTGCGCCGCCCTCGCCACGAGCTACGCGGAGGCGCACGGCGACGCGACCGTCCTCGCCGTCCGCGACCTCGCGTTCGACCCGAACCTCCGCCTCGGCTACACCCGTCGTCAAGACCTGGAGCCCGACCTCGAACGGGCATGGGAGCAGATCCTCGCCGCGGACCACATCGTGATCGTCGCTCCGGTCTGGTGGGGATCGGTGCCGGCGCTGCTCAAGGGGTTCTTCGATCGCCTCCTGCTTCCCCGTCGCGCCTACCGGACGAAGGCCAACGGCCTCCCCGAGGGGCTGCTCGCCGGCCGCTCGGGGCGCGTGATGGTCACGACGGACTCACCGTGGTGGTACCTCCCGCTCGTCGGCGACACGACGGTGAAGCAACTCCGTACCACCACCCTCCGGTTCTGCGGGATCAAGCCCGTCGCCGTGAACCGGTTCGGTCAGGTGAAGGGTTCGACCCTGGAGCAGCGTCAGCGGTGGCTCGCGAAGGCGGCGCAGAACGGTCGCATCGACGCGACGCGACGGAATCCTCGCCGCCCCGCAGCCCCGGCGGAGCTGGTCAATGGCCGTCGACCAATCGGATGAAGGCGCTGAGCTCGGCGACGCCCTCCGGTGTGACCGGCAGGTACTCGGCGAGTGCGGGGGAGTACACGAGGTACGCCGCCCACTGGGCGCGGGAGATGCCGACGTTCAGTCGATTCTTCATCAACAGGAAGGACATCCCCCGGGGGACGTCGGCGGGGGAGGACGCGGCCAGGGAGACGATCGCGATGACCGCCTCCTGACCCTGGAACTTGTCGACGGTCCCGACGCGCACCGCGTCGAACCCGGCGGCGTCGAGCGCCGCTCGGACGACGGCCACATGGGCGTTGTAGGGACAGACGACGATGATGTCGGCCTCGATCACCGGGTCGTCGATGCGGCCGGCATCCGGATCGGTCCAGCGGAGACCGATGCTCGACCGGACGAGTTCGGCGACGTGGTCGGCCTCCTCCTGCGAACTCGTCGCGTTTCCGATGTGGTGGACGGGGGAGACGTGCAGCCCCGGCGCACGACCCTCCAGACGCCGCTTCGTCGTGGCCGCTGCTGAACGCAGCTCGCCGCCGTACGACAACCGCGAGACCGGCTCGGTGACCGCGGCATCCATCCGCCACGTCTCGTGCAGGAAGTAGCCGAGTTCCGGAGGGAGGACGTCGCGACCGTCGGCCACGAATCCCAGGGCAGAGGTGTCGATCGGTTCGGGATGCGTTCCCTGGCTCACCTGCGGGAGCTGCTGCGGATCGCCCAGGAGCAGGAGGTTCCGCGCGGCGACGCTCGCCGCGATCGTGTACGCGAGTGAGAACTGACCGGCTTCGTCGACGACGAGGAGGTCGAGCGACCTCCGGTCGAACCGGTTGGGGTTGCTGAAGTCCCAGGCCGTCCCGCCGACGACGAAGCCGCCGCCCTGCTCGGCCATGAACGCGCCATGACCGTTGGCCGGCAGGACCGTGTAGCCGCGCTCAGCATCCGGGTCGGCCCCGGATCGCAGGGTCTTCGCCACACGTGCGGGGGAGAGCCCCGCCTTCACGATGCGCTCGAGGAGGTTCTCGACGACGTCGTGCGACTGCGCCACGACCCCGATCCGCCAGCCGTGCTGCTGCACGAGGGCCGTGACGACGTGCGAGGCGACGTAGGTCTTGCCGGTTCCGGGCGGCCCCTGGACGGCGAGCGCCGAGTCGTCGAGGTCGAGCAACGCGGCGGTCACGTCCTCGATCGTCTGCCCGTCTCCGCGGTGGGGGAGCGGGTCGCCCGAGGTCGTGCGGGGCGGCCGTCGCCGCAGGATGTCGACGACGCCGTCGTCCGGCCACCCGGGAGCGGCGTCGAGGACCGCTTGCCCCCACTCGGCGATGGCGTCGACCTGTGTTCCCGGCTGTGGTGGAGGAGACGGCGTGAGCGCGACCGGCAGCTCCGTGTAGGGCTCACGATCCGTCTTGAGCGTCTCCTGGATGAGCAGGGAGTCGTCGTCGACCTCGAGGACCGTGATCTGTCCGGCCGGTCGCGAGCCGGGCTCGGCGCGGGGGAGCGTGTACGGTCCGGGGTGGTCGTAGACAGCGAACGGGTCGGCGCCGACCTTCACACTGCTGCCGGGAGCCCATCGGCCGCGGAGTCGGACGTGACGGCGGTCGCTGCGCTGCCGCCCCTCGCGGAACCAGTCGCGTTCGACGACTCCCGAGGTGACGGTGAAGACGTTCCGGGTGTCCTCCCACTCGTCGCGCGCGGCGATGAGTCGGGAGAAGTGCTCCTGCCAGAACGACTTGTGCTCGCGCCGGTGGTAGTCGATGGCGGCCGCCGCGAGCGCATAGGCGGTGGCGTCGTCGGAGCGCTCTGGGTCGAGGGGGTCTCCGGCCAACGCCGTCAGCGCGTCGTGGAGCGGCGTCGGTTCGTCCACCAGGGGCTCAGGTGCGTCGGTGACGAACGTGCCCGGCAGCACGCCCCGTTCCGCACC
This sequence comes from Plantibacter sp. M259, assembly GCF_006065115.1. NCBI lineage: Bacteria > Bacillati > Actinomycetota > Actinomycetes > Micrococcales > Microbacteriaceae > Plantibacter > Plantibacter sp. M259. The sequence continues at coordinate 1,824,020 of NZ_CP040750.1, forward strand.
GAGGTCGAGCAACCAGTTCCGCAGCCGACGGGTCGACTCGCAGTCGTAGGCGTTGTACTCGGCGATCTCGGCGAGATTCCGTCTTCCTTCGGCGACGAGCTCCGGATCGCCGCTCCGACTCAGCTCGCGTGCCTCCGCATACGCGGTGATCGACGCCGCGGCGTCGGTGACGTCGCTGTCGCGGTGGTCCTCTCCCATGTAGAGCGGCTCGAGCTTCTTGATCGAGTACGACCGCGAGCCGACGCGCACCGTCTTCCGGACGAACGGGTAGAGGTCGAACAGCACGGCCTCACGGAGGAGGTCGTCGATCGTGTCCTCCCCGACGCCGTGTCGGGCGGCCAGCGAGAGCAGATGTGTCCGCTCGTAGGCGGCGTAGTGGTACACGTGCATGCCCGGGAACTCGGCACGACGGGCGGTGAGGTAGGCGAGGAAGTCGATCAGGGCCGTGCGCTCCTCGTGGAAGTCGTGCGCCCACCAGGATCGGAACCGGCCATCGGTGTCGACGAGCCCGAACAGGTAGTCGATGCCCCACCTCGTGCGGTCGCCCCGGCGGGCGTCGCCCGGCTCGCCCTCGGTGTACAGGGGATCGCCCTCGAAGTCGAAGAAGACGTCGCCGGGATCGGGTTGCGGCAGGAGTCCGAGCGCCGCGACGTCGTGCACGCGGAATGCCGGCACACCGGCGTCCTGCGACGGTTCGAGTTGCAGTTGCGCCTGTTCGCGCAGCGCAGCGAGCGTGCTCTCGGCGATGCCGTCGACCGTCCCGCCGGCGCCGCCCGACGGCCCGTGCAGTGCCTGCCGCTCGGTCGACCCGGTGAGCGTGAGTGACGCCAGATCGTCGATCGTGGCGACGCCGGCGGCCAGGAGGCGGTCACGCTGCGTCAACCGGAGCCCGGCCACCAGCAGGACGTCGCGTGAGGCCGTGATCTCGGCGTCGCACCACGCGCATCGTCCACAGACGCTGTAGCGCTGGTCACCCCAGGCCACCGGCGCGTCGGCCTCGAGCCGTTCGGCGACGATCCGCAGCAGTCGCGCACGACGGCGACGGTACACCGGCAGGATGTCGGCCACCGCGTGGGTGCTGACGGCGCCGTCTCCCAGGATGAGGTCGACGTCGTCGTCGACCGGGATCCCGGCCGTCTCCAGCTGCTCCACGTAGGCGGCGAGCTGGAGGAGGGCGGTGACCTTCGGTGAGCGCGCGAGTTTGGTGTCCTGCACGCGGTACCGGCCGTCGGGCCGGCGCACGATGAAGTCGGCGAAGCCGATGAACGATCCGTCGAAGAACGCGGCCTGGAAGACGACCGGCGCGCCGTCGCGGAACGCCGTGATCGTCGACTCGACGGCTGCGGCGAGCGCCACCGCGTCTCGGACGTCGGGGCGGTCGAGCTCGACGACACCGGTGCCGAACTCGGCGCGGTACGAATCGAGGACGCGCAGCTCGTGCTGGTCGCCGAGCTTGGAGGTCCGCATGAGCATCTCGTCCTCGGGCTCGACGATCGGTTCGATCCGCCCGAGCTTCGCGTCGACCGTGCGCAGGAAGGCGAACTCGCAGTAGGAGGCGTTGGAGAGGTCGCTGGCGCTCGTGATGGCGGAACCGTCGAGGAGGAACATCGGTGCGGTGGGTGCCTTTCGAGACGACTGCTGCGGGGGCTGGTCCGCCTCCGATCGCTGTCAGTCTGGCACGCACCACCGACCACAGCGCCGCCGCGGGACGCAGGCTGTCGTCAGCCGAGGGGGAGCCGTCTGTGGAGCGGCGTCGGGCGTCTTCGATCCCGCGTCCCCTAGCCTGGACAGCGACCACGACGCCACGGGACGGGAGCGCATGATGACCACCACGATCCAGGTCGTCGCGGGTGTCGCCTCACAGGACGACACCGTGCTCGCATGTCGGCGGGCACCCGGGCGGGCGTCCGGTGGACTGTGGGAGTTCCCCGGCGGCAAGGTCGAGCCCGGCGAGCAACCGCAGGACGCACTGACTCGCGAGCTGCGCGAGGAGCTGGACGCCGACGTCGTCGTGGGGGCGCTGCTGGACCGCTCCACCGTCCCCGTCGGGGAGCTCGTCATCGACCTCGCCTGCTACGAGGTCACCTTCCGCGGCGCGCCCCCGACCCACAGCACCGACCATGACGAACTGCGCTGGGTCACCCGCGAACAGCTCGGCGAACTCGACTGGGCGACCCCAGACCTCCCGATGGTCAGGCGACTCACCGCGAGCTGACCCCGGAGACGCGGTGCGTCAGTCGGCCGCGTGGAGCGGGATGCGCGCCAGCGTGCGTCCGCTGAGCACGAGATCGTCGTTGGTCGAGGTGATCGCCAGTTCGGTGACCGTCCACTCGAACAGGGTGACGTCGCGCCAACGCTCGAGGAATGCCGCGAGCGCCGCGGTCTCGGCGGCGTCGAGCTCATCGCGGAAGTGGTGCAGGCCCACCCCGACGAGCGGTGCGGGACGCCCACCGACGGCACGCTGGATCGGGGCGAAGGCGTCCGCGATGGCGGGGAGGTAACAGCGCCCGCGGTTGAACCCGCCGATGACGGGGCCCGCCAGCCTGACCCGGAAGGACGTGAACGCGCCGACGCTCGTCCGCAGCCCGTCGAGGAATCCGGAGTCCGCGTCGATGGAGGAGAGCGTCGCGTGCAAGCGGTGGGCGCGTCGGAGCTCGATGCCCCGGGCGAGTTTGGGGGCGAAGGGTGCCGAGGCGAGATCGGCCTCGTAGCTCAGGAAGATCGGATCGACGAACAGCCGTTCGACCGGGACGGGGACGACGACCGCCAGGCGTGCCTCGGCGTACCGCCCGTCACGGTAGACGCCGTCGGGGCTCGCGGCCAGCGCGAGCGGGTGGTCGGCGTCGATCAGGGGGAGCTGGGCGTACCGGTAGCGGTCGTCGAAGGTGAGCGCCTCACCTGCTCGGAAGGTGGAGCGGACGACGTCCCAGCTGCGGAGGGCGTCGTGCGAGTGCGACGACGTGTCCGCAGCGCTCGAGGCCGTTTCGGGGACATCGACCTCGAACGCCCGGTCGGCGGATCCGCCGTTCACCGTCCGGATCAGACCCGTCGCGACGCCGGTCGGAAGCGCACCGATCGTGTTTCCGGACGTACCGGCGGGAGAGGGCATGTCGTGAGGTTAGTGGAGCCGTCGGCCCAGCGCGTCGGGGACACCCCGAATTCGGGTGATCGACCCAATTCACCGCACGGTCGACGCGAACGCCGACACCGTCGGCCGGTCAGTGCGCCTTGCCGGCCTTCCAATAGCCGCAGAACATGACGCGCTCTTTCGGCATGCCTCCACGGACCCAGAACCGACGCACGTTCGCGGCCAGGGACTGCTCGCCGACGACCCACCCGTAGCACGGGGCGGACGGCACCCCGAGGGCCGTCGCGGCGGCCAGCGCCGCTCGGCCGGGGACGTCGTGTGGATCCTCTCGGACCACCCATCGCAGCTCGACCCCGTCCGGGACCCGCACGTCCTGCGCGTCGGCGGCGGACGGGATCTCGACGATCGCCGTCCCGACGGTCGACGCCGGAAGCGAGGTCAGGATGCCTGCGACGGCGGGGAGCCCGGTCTCGTCGGCGACCAGGAGCACCCGGTCGACGTCGGCCGGGAGGTTGAACATGCGCCCCTCGTCCAGCAATGCGACGGCATCGCCCACCTCGCACGACTGGGCCCAGCTCGCCGCAGGCCCTGCGGTCCCCTCGGCGGCAGACCCGTGGATGACGAAGTCGATGTCCAACTCCGGCCCGTCGGGCCCGTCGCGCCGGAAATCCCGCACCGTGTAGTTCCGGAGCACGGGTCGCACGGACTTGGAGATCGCGAGGTACTTGGCGTAGGCCAGCATGTCGAGCTTGGTCGGCAGCCGCTCGAGCCCGCCCTCGGAGACCGGGATGAAGAACCGGAACCACTGGTCGTAACCGAGGAAGGTGAAGTCGGCGATGTCACCGCCCCGAGGGTGACCCTGGCGATGTTCGGCGAGAGCCGCGAGCGACGGACGACCCGTAGCGTGAGGAGTGTCGCCGCCTCGGGTTTGATGCGCGCCGTCTCGGCATTCGTGCGAGCCACTCGAGCCCCTTCCTCCGGCGGCTCCGACAGCCGCGACTGAGGCTACCCTAACTCAGGTCACCCTTACTTGGTGGATCCGGGTGCGTCGGCGGCGACCTTCCGCGAACGGGTGTCGAGCAGCGCGAAGACGAGCGCGACGACCACGAAGCCGATCGTGACCAGCGTGCTGTTGCGGTAGGCGTCGTGATAGACGTCGAGCGAGGCGCCCGACGCATCGCCGCCGTTCTCCGAGTACACGGTCGCGTAGAAGGTGGCCGTCGCGGCGGCGAGTCCGACCGCGGTGCCGATGCGCTGGCCGAGTTGACCGATCGATCCGGCGACACCACCGGAGGCCACGGGGATGTCCGCGAGCATCAGGGTCTGGTTGGGAGAGATGACCGCGCCGCCGCCGATGCCGGCGAGCAGCATCGCGGCACCCATCGCGTACGGCGTGATCTCCGGGGGTGTGATGAACGCGAGGAGCGAGTTGAGACTGAACCCCACCACGACCAGCACGAGCCCACCGACGACCAGGGGGCGTCCGAGGCGGTCGACGACCCGACCGCTCAACCACGAACTGACGGCCGAGGCGAGGGCGAAGGGGATCGTGATCATGCCCGCGAAGACCGGCTCGAGCCCGAGCCCCTGCTGCACGAACAGCGTGAGCGTGAGGAAGGTGGCCGGCATCGCCGCGAAGTACGTCGTGGAGATCAGCACGCCGTTGCGGTAGCTGCCGAGCTTGAACAGGGAGAAGTCGACGACGGGTGTCTTCCCGGCGAGTTGGTAGCGACCCTCCCACCAGGCGAAGAGGCCGGCGAAGACGGCGAACGCGACCAGCAACCACCAGCGCGCCGGGTCGTCGCCCGGGGAACCGGTCGTCAGGACGAACGGCAGCATGAGCGACAGCACGGCGAGACCGAGGAACACGATGCCCACCGGGTCGAGCGATCCGGCACCCGCCTCGTGCGACTGCTGCTTGGGCAGCAGTCGGGCGGCGATCGGCAACAGGACGATCGCGAGCGGGACGTTCATCCAGAAGAGCAGGCGCCAGCCGTCCTCCGGCCCGCCGATGGCGATGAGCAGACCGCCGAGCGTCGGGCCGAACGCCGTCGAGAGGCCGATGATGGCGCCGAAGAGACCGAAGGCGCGGCCACGCTCCTTGCCGACGAACAGCTGCTGGATGAGCCCGATGACCTGCGGCATCAGCAGCCCTGCGGCGATGCCCTGGAGGATCCGACCGCCGATGAGGATCCCGACGCTCGGTGCGACCGCGCAGGCGAGACTGGCCGCCCCGAACACGCTCAGGCCGATCATGAACATGCGACGCCGCGAGTGCAAGTCGCCGTAGCGCCCGGCGGGCACGAGGATCAGACCGAAGGCCAGGGCGTACCCGGCGACGATCAGCTGCAGGGCGGTCGGGCCGGCGTCGAGCGCCTCCTCGATCGACGGCAGTCCGACGTTGACCTTCGAGAGGTCGAGGATCGTGAGGGCGGCGACCGACACGCAGATGGCGAACGCGCGCCACTTCGTCCGGTCGTCGGGGGCGGTTCGCTCGTCAGTCATCCTGGCCAGCCTAGGCCCGCGTCAACCCGGTCCACCCCGGCTTGACGGGCACGGATCCGCCGTCCTGTGCAGCATCTTCACCCTCAGAACCGGCTCAGACGATGACGGGGCAGCCGTCACGGGCTACGCTCGGAAGATGCATATGGATGCCCCTCGCGGGCTGCAAGACCCCGACGAACTGGCCGAACGACACCGCATGCTGGCCGAGTCGCCGGCACTCGCGCCGCTGCGCGACTGGTCGGACGCGATGATGACCCGCCGAGGACGGCGGCAGGCGGACCTCGTCCTCCCGCTCGTCGACCCGGCCGATGCGGCCGTCAACGCGAAGACACTGATCCTCCTCGACGCTCCGGGGACCCTGGCTCCCGACAACCTCGACGCCCCGGGATCCGGCTTCGCCTCGGTCGACAACGACGACCCGATCGCCGAGAGCCTTTGGAATCTGCGGAACGACATCGGCTTCGACGACGTCATGGTGTGGAACATCGTCCCGTGGTACCTGAGCGCCGGGCGGAAGAAGCCGAACGCGCCCGAGGTCGCTCAGGGAGCGATGGAACTGCGCGCCCTCCTGCCCCTCCTCAAGAACCTGCGCGTCGTCGTCCTCTGCGGACCCCACGCCCAGGACGGTTGGTGGAAGCATGTCGAGCCCCTGCTCGGCAACACCTACAGCGCCTTCAACGCTCCGCACCCCTCGCCCTTGTCGCTGAAGCAGCCGGGTCGTCGCGAGGAGATCGAGAAGGTCTTCGCCCGCGCCAAACAGGTCGCCGGCTGATCACACACCCCTTCCGCAACCCCCTCGCCCGTCGGGCGAGGGGGTTGCGTGCATCTGAGGCCTCGTTAGGGTCGATGGACGAGGAGAGGAGCATCACATGGACATCGGCACCATCGTCATCCTCGCCGCGCTCGTCCTCCTGGCGATCGCGGCCGTCTGGTACGTGTCACGGCGCGACCGCGCCGCCCGCTCGGCCGACGAACACCATTCGCACGACAATGACGCGGAGGTCGAGCGCGAACGCGCGAGAGGCCTCGCGGAGGGCACCGGCGGCGTGCCGCGCCGTGGTGGCGGCCCGATGGGCGTCTGAGCCCGCGAGAGCGCAGAAACGGTCGCCATCCGCGAAGGATGGCGACCGTTTCCGCGCGTTCGGCGACGGGCTCTAGACGAGCGGCGGGAGGCCGGCCGCGACGCGTGCGCCCAGCGTGCCGTCGACGGCGGTCCAGTAGGCGATGACCCGCGCACGGAGCTCGGGGCGCGTCACCTTCGAGACGTGGCCGATGATGTTGCCGACGAGGCGGTCGCGGGCGGCGTCGTCGAGCACCTCGCGCACGAGGGTCCCGGCCTGGCCGAAGTCGTCGTCCTCGGGGTGCAGCGTCGCGGCTGCCCGCACGAGCTCGCCGTCGGACTGCCAGCCGTTGGACTCAGCGGCACGCGCAGGGTCGGCGTGGGCGCCACCGACCGAGTTGGGTGCGTAGACCGGCGCGTCCGCGTCGTTGAAGGTGTAGCGCATGGCGCCTTCCTTCGAGTACGTGTGCACCGGCGCGTGCGGGGCGTTGACCGGGAGCTGTGCGTGGTTGGTGCCCACGCGGTAGCGGTGTGCGTCCGCGTAGCTGAAGATGCGGGCCAGGAGCATCTTGTCGGGGCTCGCAGCGATCCCGGGGACGAAGTTCGACGGAGCGAAGGTCGCCTGCTCGATCTGCGCGAAGTAGTTCTCCGGGTTGCGGTCGAGGGTCATCTTGCCGACCTCGATGAGCGGGTAGTCGCTGTGCGGCCAGACCTTGGTGAGGTCGAACGGGTTGAAGCGGTAGCCCGCGGCGTCGGCGTAGGGCATGACCTGCACGGACAGCGTCCAGCTCGGGTGCTCACCGCGGGTGATCGCCTCGGAGAGGTCGCGGATGTGGAAGTCGGCGTCCTCGCCGGCGATCTGGTCGGCCTGGTCCTGCGTGAGGATCTCGATGCCCTGGTCGGTCTTGAAGTGGTACTTCACCCAGAAGCGCTCACCGGCGGCGTTGACCCACTGGTAGGTGTGCGACCCGAATCCGTCCATGTGCCGCCAGGAGCCCGGCAGGCCGCGGTCGCCCATGAGCCAGGTGACCTGGTGCGCGCTCTCGGGGGAGAGCGTCCAGAAGTCCCACTGCATGTCGTGGTCGCGCAGGTGCGAGCCCGGAAGACGCTTCTGCGAGCGGATGAAGTCGGGGAACTTGATGCCGTCGCGGATGAAGAACACCGGCGTGTTGTTGCCGACGAGGTCGTAGTTGCCCTCGCTCGTGTAGAACTTCAGCGCGAAGCCACGGGGGTCGCGCCAGGTGTCGGGGCTGCCCTGCTCACCGGCGACGGTGGAGAAGCGTGCGAGCATCTCGGTCTCGACGCCCGGCTGGAACAGCGCGGCGCGCGTGAACTGTGAGACGTCACCGGTCGTGACGAACCGCCCGAACGCACCGCCGCCCTTGGCGTGGACGACGCGCTCCGGCACCCGCTCGCGGTTGAACTGCGCGAGCTTCTCGACCAGGTAGTGGTCGTGGAGCGCGATCGCTCCGTCTGCGCCGACGCTCTGGGAGTGCTCGTCGCTCGCGACGGGTGCTCCGCTGTTGGTGGTGGTGTAGCTGGTCTCGGACATGTCTCTCCTCGAGGGTGGGGCTGGTCGGACGGTCGGATGGATTCAGCACTGCCACCTTGGCGGTGACAGCTGACGATCGGCATGGAGGTGCCGTCGAGTGGTCTGTGGAACGGCGTCAGGCGGCATCCGCCTGGCACGCGGGGCATACGCCCCAGAATGTGATCTCGGCCGTGTCGATGACGTACCCCGCCGTGTCGTCCGGGTGCATGCATGGCGCCGCACCCTGCGTGCAGTCGACGTCGACCACGGCGCCGCACGAGCTGCACACCAGGTGATGGTGGTTGTCGTCGACGCGCAGCTCGTACCGGCCGGGATGGCCGTCCGGTTCGATCCTGCGCACGAGACCGGCTGCGACGAAGGCGTTGAGCACGCTGTACACGGCCTGTGGGGAGGTCTGCGGGGCTCGCGGCTTCAAGGACGCGACCACCTGCTCCACATCGGCGTGCGGTGTCCGGGCGAGGATCTCGAGGACGGCGAGGCGTCCCGTGGTCACCCGCAGCCCGGCTGCGCGGATCCTCGTGTTGAAATCGTTCGTCGCCGACTCCACCTCCGATCCGTTCATGCAGCCACCGTACCGAGTTGTTTTGAATTAGTCAAAATAAGGACTTCCCCTTCACGTTGTCCCGCAGCTCCACAACTCTAATATCAGATATGAGTTGTGGACCGATGGATGACGCCGGATGTGGAGAATTCCCGGTGACGACGGGGGAGGCCCGGGCTACAGCTCGACCGTCAGCAGAGGCCGCAGCGAACGTCGGGTCTCCTCGGCCATGTCCACCGAATCTCGGTCGAGCAGCCACTGCAGCTGCAGGCCGTCCATCATCGCGATGAGCATGCGCGCCGCGCTCGCGGGCTCGACGCCGGCCACCAGCTGGCCCTCGCGCGCCATCACCTCGAAGGAGACGGTCATCCCGTCGATCAACCAGCTGTACCGCCGGACGAAGTGCTCGTGCGCCGGGTGGTCCGGTGAGGTCGCCTCGGCGGACAGGACGCAGTGGAGCTCGACGAGACCGGGGACGCGCATGTTGTGCTCGACGAGGCGGAGGAGCCCGCGGATGCCTTCGATGCCGCTCCCGATCTCGATGCCGGACTCCTCTCGATCCCGGTCGTCGCGGAAGTCGAGGATCGCGGCGAGTAGATCGTTCTTGGTCGAGAAGTGGTGGAGGAGGCCGGCCTGGCTCATGCCCACGCGCTCCGCGACCTCGCGGAGCGATCCACTGCGGAACCCCTGCTCGGCGAAGACGTCCATCCCCGCCTCGAGGATCTCCCGACGTCTTGCCGCCGTCTTGGCGTAGCTGCCGCGGGAGCGGCCCGTCTGCGTCACCGTCATCCTGCGATCGTATCGGGCGTGCGGTCCGCCGGCGAAGGGTTCCAGAGGCACCCCTAGCCCGGTACTTCCCCAGGTGTCCACCCCGGTACTTCCCCAGGTCGCCGTCGTACGGTGTCGCCATGAGACGCCCCATCGAGCCCGTGTACGACACCGCTGTCGGTGTCGGTCGCTCCCTCTTCGGTTTCTGGCGGCTGCGCCGTCACACCACCGGCATTGAACACCTGCCCGACGATGGTGGCGCGGTGATCGCGATGACCCACTTCGGGTACCTCGAGTTCGCACTCGTGGAGTGGGCGACCGTCCTCCACAACCGCCGCCGTATCCGCTTCATGGCCAAGCAGGGTGCCTTCGACCAGCCCATCGTGGGCCGTCTCCTCCGGAGCATGCGGCACATCGCCGTGGACATGCGTGCCGGTGCGGCCGCCTATGCCGACGCCGTCGCAGCGCTCCGCAGCGGCGAGCTGGTCGGGGTCTTCCCCGAGGCCGGTGTCAGCGCCTCGTTCACCGTCCGCGAGCTCAAGTCGGGCGCGGTCCGCCTCGCGCAGGAGGCCGGCGTGCCGATCATCCCCGTCGCGGTCTGGGGCGGTCATCGCCTCATGACGAAGAACCACCGGGTCGGCTTCCGCGAGCGGTTCGGGGTCCCCGTGCACTTCTCGTTCGGCGAGCCGATCATCGTCGCGCCCGGCGACGACGTCGGCACGAGCACCGAGCAGCTCCGCGACCGTCTGCAGAGCATGGTCGACGAGCTGCAACGCGACTATCCCGTCGATGGGACCGGGGCGTGGTGGCAACCTCGCGCCCTGGGCGGAACGGCTCCGACGCCTGCCGAGGCTGCAGCCGCCGACCTCGAACGCGAGCGCCGACGTGAGGCGCGTCGACAGACGGCGAGCTGAGCGCACGTCCGCCGCGGTCTATCCTGTGGAGGTGCCACCTCTGACCTCGTCGACCCACCCCGCAGGGCATCGTTGCTCCGCCAGCCCGCGCCCCGAGCGGAGCGTGGCGCCGTGAGCCGCGGGTGGAACGGCTTCGTCGCGAAGTCGACGTGGCTGCCGAAGTCCTGGCGCGAACGCGCTGAACGCGCGCTGTCGGAGGGCCCCGCGACGCCGGCCACACCGGACACGAACGACGCCGAGTCCGCAGCGGACCACTCGTCACGGCGTACGCCGGATTCCACATCCCGGGCGACGCCGACACCTCCTGCTCAGCAGCCCGACGACTCGGTGCCACTGGAGGACCGCGACGCGCACGCACCCCGCACGACCGTCGCCGACCCGGACGTCGACGAAGCAGCACCAGCCGACGAGCGCCCCACGACCGGCCTGGTCGACCCGGTCGCCCTCCCCGTCACCGCGTCGGCCCAGGTCGTCCCCCTGAGCGTCGCCATCACCGATTTCGAGCTCGCCGACGACTCCGTCATCGGCCCGGCGTCCGTCCTCGACAACCTCGAGCTCACGAAGGCCGCCGTGACCCGCGTCGCGTCGGCGATCCTCACGACCGAGGGCCCGATCGCCGTTCCGCGACTCGTGACCATCGTGGCTCGGCGCTTCGGCGTCGACCGACCGTCCGAGGAGTCCCGCACCGAGCTGTCAGCGCTGGTGACGGAGGCGTTCGTCGTCCAGAACGGTTTCGCCTGGCCCACCGGACTCGACGTCGTCACGTGGCGAGGCGTCCGCCGGGTCGTGCATCGCGACCACCGCGCGGTCACCGACATCAGTCCCGCGGAGATCTGTAACGCCATGGAGCTCGTGATCGCCGCGAGCCCCGAGCACGAGGTCGACCGCGAGCAGCTGCCGATGCAGGCGGCGTCCGTGCTCGGCTACGGTCGCCTCGGTGAGACCGCTCGACGCTGGCTCGACCTCACGCTCGCCCAGGCGGTGCTCCACGGTCGTCTCGTCGAGGACGGCGAACGCATCCGCCTGCCCTGACGCCGATCGTTCAGCGGACGGGCGGACCCTGCTGGCCGAACGGCAGACTCGTGTCGGTGACGCCGTCGATGAAGGCGTCCATGCGCTGGAGGTTGAACCGGCCCTGGTCGTTGAGTAGGAACTGGTACTCGTGCTCGAGCCCCGGTCGGAAGTCCGGGTTGAAGATCATCGATTGCACGTCGACACCGAGGCCTTGGAGCTTCGCCTTGAACTCGACCGACTGCGGGTAGAGGGGATCCCAATTGCCGACCGTGATGTACGTCGGTGGATACTTCGCCGTCAGATAGTCGACGACGGACGCGGACGCCACCTCCGGTCGGGTCTTGTAGTCGCGCGCCCCGAAGTACGACCAGAGCACCGTGTCCAAGAACCACCCGAAGCTGCCCTCGGCGTTGACCAGGCTGAGGTCGTAGGCCCCGCAGGCGAGGACCACCCCGGCGAGCTGCTCCGGTTCGATCGGCGATTCGACCTTGATGGAGCTGGCGTACTCGGAACTCGTGACCACGTTCGCGACCTGGGCGGCGATCTGGGCACCGGCGGAGTCGCCGGCGAGGATGAGCTTGGACGAATCCACGTTGAGCGCGCGAGCGTTGGCGTCGAGGTAGCCGAGCGAGTCAGCGACCTGCTCGATGGGCAACGGGTACTGGCCCTCCGGCGCGATCGTGTACTCGACCGCGATCGCCGTGTACCCCTCGCCGGCCAGCACGCGCATGTAGTTGGAGATGAGTTCCTTGCTGCCGGAGATCCACGCTCCTCCGTGCACCCACACGATCGTCGGGAGGGCGGCACCACTGCCGCGCACACCGTCGGGCGTGTAGACGTCGAGCAGCGCGTCCGCGTCGCCGGAGCGGTACGGGATGTCCTGTCGGACGTCGACACCGTCTGGGACGTACTTCACGAGGTCGGATTGCACGACCTTCGCCCGCTCGTCGAAGGCCATGCGGATGACCATCGAGCCGGGCCACGGGGTCAGCTGCAACCAGACGAAGATCACCAGCGCGATGGCGAGGATCACGCCGATGATCCAGAACATCGTGTTGCGGACGACGCGCAAGAAGCGCGCGAAGCCCGACCGAGGGGGTGCTGTCCTCAAGCGATTCACCTCCTGGCGGGTCTGGACGGCGGCGCTGCCTGGCGGAACACGAACCTCCAGTCTCGCATTCGATCGCACTCCGCCGGCGACCCGGAAGTTTTTCGACGGATTCCGTGACGAATGCCCGCCGAGCTGCGTCTTACCCGATGACCGGACATCATCACCGGTTTCCAACGCAGACGAAGGAGAACGCCATGAGTGCATCGGACAAGATCCAGAACGCCGCTGAGGACCTCGCGGGCAAGGCGAAGGAAGCCCTGGGCAAGGTCACCGGCGACGACAGCAAGGTCGCAGAGGGCAAGGCCGACCAGACGAAGGCCGACGCCAAGAAGGCCGGCGAGAATGTCAAGGACGCGTTCAAGCACTAGTCCTCGCGATACAGTGGCTGCCCCCGCCCACCGGCGGGGCGGTAACACGGTCGACCGGCACCCCGTTCGATCCAGCAATCACATTTGGAGACATCATGAGTTTTCTCGGCTTCCTGCTGCTCGGCCTCATCGCCGGCGCCCTCGCCAAGGCAATCCTTCCGGGCCGTCAGGGCGGCGGCTGGTTGATCACGCTGCTGCTCGGCGTCGTCGGAGCACTGCTCGGCGGCTGGCTCGGCGGCATCCTCTTCGGCGCGAACCTGCAGGAGTTCTTCTCGCTGCAGACGTGGCTCCTCGCCATCGGCGGATCCATCGTCGTGCTGCTCATCTACGGCGCACTGACCCGCAACAAGAAGGCGTAAGCGCCTCTCCACAGCACTCGAACGCCCGGCCCCTCCAAGGGGCCGGGCGTTCGTGCGTGCTGGACGACGTCGCCGACAGCACGGTGTCCGCCGTTCCGGGGACTGTGCGACCTCCTGTGCTCTGCCAGGATGACTGATGTACAATATCAGCATCTGATATGAGAGGAGGGGGTCTCATGGACTTCTACCGGAAGCTGCTCGAGCTGCTCCGCGCGTTCTGCGGCTGGGCCTGACCCGCACGGACGAACGCCCGGTCCACCAGGACCGGGCGTTCGTGCGTCGCGTTGCGACCGGAGTCAGGCGTGCTGACCCTCATGCTCCCCTTCGCCGATCTCCTCGACGAGCTTCGCATTGAAGGCCGGGAGGTCGTCGGGCGTCCGGCTCGAGACGAGTCCCTGGTCGACGACGACCTCCTCGTCCACCCAGGATGCACCCGCGTTCCGCAGGTCCGTCTTGAGGCTCGGGTAGCTCGTGAGTTCGCGATCACGGACGACGTCCGCCTCGATCAGGATCCAGGCGCCGTGGCAGATCACCCCGACCGGCTTGCCCTGCTCGAAGAACGCCTTCGCGAAGGCGACCGAGGTCTCGTCCACGCGGAGGTCGTCCGCGTTGACGACGCCGCCCGGCAGCACGAGTGCGTGGTAGTCGTCGGAGGACGCCTCGGCGACCGCGACGTCGACGGGCTGGACGTGTCCGTTCTTGCCGGTCACGTCCTGGGTGGCGGGCGACACCAGTCGGGCGGTCGCTCCGGCTCCCGTGACCGCTTCCCACGGGCTCGTCAGCTCACTGTCCTCGTAGCCGTCCGTGAGCAGGAAGGCCACCTGCTTGCCGTTGAGTTCTGCGCTCATCGTCGCTCCAATCCGTCAGCGTCGAGGCACCGTCCGGCACCTCGCCAGCGACGATACGCTCGGCTCCACGTCTCGGACCCGAGCTTCCGCCGAGCGCGAACGGGGTTGCTCAGGCGTCGCAGGCGATGCCGTCGCCGTCCCGATCGAGGTCGTAGACGTCGCTCCCGACGACGTACACCGGGCCGGGCGTGTACGCCGGTCCGTTACCACTTCCGCCGGCGCAGTCGACGTCGCTGGCGATCGGAACGCACTGCCCCTCGTAGTTCGGGTCGCACCCTCCGCCTGCCGGATCGGCTACGGGAGCGGGAGGCGGCGGAGCGGGTTGCCGCGTCCCGACGGACGTCACCTGCGCGACCGGTTGGACCGACACGAGCTGCGCGACGAGCTCTCGAGTGATCTCGACCCCGGCTCGCGTGGTGACGCGGTAGGTGTTCGTCTGCTGCCCGGGGACCCCCGTCGTCGTCACGACGACCTGACCGACGTCGATGTTCGGGTCCTGCACCTCGGTCACCGCGAACGGGATCTCCACCACCTCGGTCACCTCGGTGACGACGTCGGTCGGGGTCGGGGACGGCGTGGCACTCGGCTTGGCGACGGACGTCCCTTCCGGCGCCGACAGCAGCGCCGCGGGCCGGGGCCCGACCGGGTGGATGGCCGCGTTGGCGCTTCCGCCCACGACGACCAGGCACAGGGCGGCACCGATCACGGCGGCCGCGATCCTGCGGTTGCGGATCCCGAGGGAGGAGACGCGACCACGGACGAGCGCGACCACGCCGATCACCACGGCCACCAGGGCGACGAGTGCGAGCATCGCCCAGAACGCGCCACCGACGGCGCTGACGAGCAACAGTGCTCCGACCAGGCTGAGCAGGACGATGTGGAGCGGACCGAGGCGGCGCGTACGCGTGGCCCCGGTAGCAGCAGCAGGGACTGCGACCGGGGGAGCGGGCACGGCCGCCGGCATGCGTTGCCCACCCCAGCCGACTCCGGTCCACCATCGTTGCTGGCCGGGCTGCTCGGGATCGGGATACCAGCCTGCGGGAGAAGTCATGCCCTGATGCTGGGGCCTGGAGCACGACGGCACAAGGTCCCCGAGTGGGGCGGGAGGGGATTCCTCCCCCGCCGTGTCGGGCCGCGCGTCAGAGTCCGACGAAGCGGATGGTCTGCTGCAGGCGCGTGCGGATGTCGAACAGCTGGTTGCCGCCCATGCGGTCGACGCCCGGGAGACCGGTGCGGAGGAGGTCGGCCAGGCGGGAGCGCTCGACGAGGACCGTCACCGGATGCTTGCGACCGATGAACTCCACCGACTCCGGGGTGGCGCCGTCCGGCACGACGATGACGGAGGCCGTGAACTTCACCCGGGCCGCCTTCGCGACAGTCCGCGCCGAGCGCACGATCGACCGGACGGGCTCCTCGCGAGGATCGAGCGTCTCCCCGACGACCTCTCCACGGTGCACCCGGACCGGCCCACCCCAGTCCTCCGATTTGACCGCGAAGAGGCCGGTCGGGCCGAGGACGACGTGGTCGAGCTTCGCCTCGCCCGGCGCCAGGACGTCGTGCCAGACCGTGTATCCGATGCCGAGCGTCGCCACGGTGCGCGCCGTCTGCTCCTCGGCGAGGGCGTTGGCCAACTGGTGCCGGATCTCGCGCGGAGCCGAGCGGACGAGCTTCGGGTCGTAGGGGTCGTCGAGCGGGACACCGCGGCCGACCCACTCCCGGATGAGCCCGAGGTAGGCCTCCCGCGAGTCTCCGCCGGGGTGTCCGTAGGCGCGAGCACGAGGTCGCGAGTCGGCGCGCTGCGTACCCGACCGACCAGTGGTCGACGCCGACCAGGTCGGAGCGTCGTCGTCGCCCGCGTCGGAGGACGGCACGTTGCGACCGCGGTCGTAGGCGGCCCGGTCCTGCTCGGTTCCGACGCGCTCCCAGGCGAGCTGGACGGCGTTGAACTGCCGCGCGCTTCCGCCGAGGTCGGGGTGGGTCTCGCGCATGAGCCGTCGGTAGGCCCTCCGGAGTTCGTCCTGCGTCGCCGTCGTGCTCACGCCGAGCACCTCGTACGGGCTGGCTGAGAGTGGGCTCTCCGGCATGGAGGGTGGTCGCTTTCGTCGGCGGCGTCGGTCGGTCCGACACGGCAGACTATCGCCATCACCTGGAAGACCGCCCGAACCGGCACCCGGTCGGTGCTGTGGAACATCGACTGGTCTACCGCCTCACGGACGACGGCGTCCTCATCGCCCAGGCACGCTTCCACTACGAGTAAGGCCGGCGTGCCGGAACACCTCAGGAGCTCGGCAGGAGGATGCCGTCGTCCAGCAGTGCGCGGACCCGGGGGAGGAGTTCGGCGCGGAGTTCCGACGCATCGACCTCGACGAGCTGGGCGATCGCGTCGATGATGGCTCCCAGGGTCAACTCGCCGTCGCAGGCGCCGACGAGCCCCGCCAGGCCCGTGTCGATGCCCACCGAGCGGGCCAAGCCGCCACCTTGCCGCAGGGTCATCGCCGTCGGGTCCTCGTCCCCGGGCCAGTAGTGGCGCTCCTCGGTGACGTCGCCCGCGAGGATGACGCGTTCGCCGAGCAGCTGCTCGTCGTCGAGCGCCACCTGCCAGTCGTGTGCGAGGAGACACACGGCGAGGTGCGCACCCAGCCCGGCGGCGTTCGAACCCGCCTGCCCGTGCAGCCGCTCGAAGCGGCGCAGCGGAGTGGACGGGTCCGATCGACGGAGCAGCACGTACCCGAAACCGACGCCGGTCACGGCCCGAGCCGCGAAGTCGTCGAGCCAGGCTCCCGCGAGGCGCTCGAACTCCGGCGTCCCGAGCCGTGTGCCACCGTCGCGGATCCAGGTCTCCGCGTATTCGGCCGGATCCTGCACCTCGCGCTCGATGACCCAGGCGTCGACCGGGTCCGGGCTGCGCTCCACCCACCCGGCCACGCGGTCGAGCCCGTCGGCGCCGTCTCGGTACTCCCAGTTCCCGAGGAACTGCGCGACGCCGCCGGGCGTCAGATGCCGGGCGACCTCGAGGAACACGGACTCGACGAGCGCATCGCCGACGAGACCGCCGTCGCGGTACTCGTAGCTCGGCACGCCCTCGGCACGCGGGGTGATGACGAACGGCGGGTTGGAGACGATGCGGTCGAACCGTTCACCGGCGACGGGTTCGAACATGCTGCCGTGGCGGAATTCGATCGAGTCGATGCCGTTCAGCCGCGCGTTGAGTGCGGCGAGCTCGAGGGCTCGTTCGGAGATGTCCGTCGCGACCACGTGATCCGCGATCCGCGACAGGTGGAGCGCCTGGATGCCGCACCCGGTACCGAGGTCGAGGGCCGTTCCGATCCGCTCGGGGAGGATGATGCCGCTGAGGGTCATCGACGCGCCGCCCACCCCGAGGACGTGCTCCTCGCCGAGCTCGTGACCCAGTGCGAGCTCGCCGAGGTCGGAGGCGATCCACCAGGCACCGCTCCCGTTGGCGTCGACCCAGGCGTACGGACGCAGGTCGATGGCCGCGGCGACCGATCCGTCGTCGCTCAAACCGACGAGACCGAGTGCCACCGCGCCATCGAGACCGAGCGACGGCAGAGCACGCGTCGCGTCATCGGCCCCCACGGCGACACCGAGCACGAAGAGTGTCGCCAGCGTCGCGATCGGTTCCGCCCCCGCGGTCCGGCGGCGTTCGTCGAGCGAGCGGATCGCCACGACCCGGTTGGAGCGGTGCAGGGCCGCCTCGGCCGTCTCACCCCAGAGACCACGCACCCGTTCCACCGTGTACCCGGCCGCATCGAGGTCGGAACGGAGGAGGTCGATCAGTCGCTGGTCCACGCCCACCAGTGTGCCAGCTGCAGGGTGGGCCGAGCCGCCCACCCCGCACCCGCCGTCAGCGATTCGTGGTGAGGATCGCGTCGAGGTCCTCGTCGGTCTGCTCGTCGTGCTCCTCCGCCTCGTGCCGAGCAGCCTTCGCCGTGCGCTTCCGCTCACGCTTCTCCAGACGGCGCTCGGTCCGGCGCTCCAGGAGCAGGTACAGCACCGGCACGAGGATGAGCGTCAGGAGCGTCGACGACACCAGGCCGCCGATCACGACGATCGCGAGCGACTGCGAGATGAACACCCCACCGCCGGTGAGGCCGAGCGACATCGGCACGAGCGCGAAGATGGTCGCGCAAGCCGTCATGATGATCGGCCGCAGACGGAGTCGGGCTCCGTGCAGGACCGCGTCGTCGATGCCGTCGCCCCGAGCCCGGTACGAGTTGACCAGGTCGATGAGGACGATCGCGTTCGTGACGACGATGCCGATGAGCATGAGGAGGCCGATCATCGACGGGATGCCGAGCGGTGTCCCGGTGATGAGGAGCGCAGCGATCGCGCCGGTCGCTGCGAAGGGCACGGAGACCAGCAGGATGAGGGGCTGCAACAGGCTCCGGAACGTCGCCACCATGACGATGAAGACGAGCACGATCGCGATGAGCATCGCGAGGCCGAGCTGCGCGAAGGACTCCTCCTGGTCCTGGGCGACACCGCCGACCGAGGCAGTGACCCCGCTCGGCAGGTCCAGTCCGGCGAGGCCCTCCCGGACCGCGAGCGTCGTCGCGCTGAGGTCGTCACCCGTCGGCGTCGCCGACACGGTCACGGTGCGGACACCGTCGATGCGCGTGATCGCCGCTGCGGCACGTTCCTCACCCACCTGCGCGACAGCGCTGACCGGGATCGGGACGGCGCTGACGTTGGCGAGGTCCTTCTGCGCCTGGGTGAGGCGGTCCGCCTCAGCCTGCTGCTCGGCCGCCTCGCTCTCGGCGTCCCGCATCGCGGTCA
Organism: Plantibacter sp. M259; assembly: GCF_006065115.1. Lineage (NCBI taxonomy): Bacteria > Bacillati > Actinomycetota > Actinomycetes > Micrococcales > Microbacteriaceae > Plantibacter > Plantibacter sp. M259. The sequence continues at coordinate 1,842,945 of NZ_CP040750.1, forward strand.
GCTGCTCGTCGATGGTCGTGATCGTGCCCTGGAGCTGGGAGATGGCGTCGCTCAGCCCGGCGAGTTGGGCGGCGCGGGCCTCGTAGGCCTGTCGTGCCGCTTCCTCCTCCGGGGTCGTTGGCGTGACCGGCGGCACCTCGACGGGAGCCGATTGCAACGCGCTCAACTGGGCCCGCAGGGCGTCGAGCTGCGACGCCGCGGTCGAGCGGGCCTCCTGGAGTTCCGAGCGCTGGGTCGCGGCCTGCGATGCCGCCTCGTCCTTCGCACGCTGGGTGGCCTCGTCCTGTTCGGCCGTGAGGGCGTCGGTCGCGGCCTTCTGGGCCGCGGCCTGCTGCAGCGCGCTGACCGGAAGCGGCAGCGCGGCGATCTCGGCCGGTGTCGTGCCGACCCGCTGCGAGCGCACGATGATGTCGCGAGACGAGCCCTCGAGGATGACCGAACCCATCGGCGTGCCGCGGAGCGCACTGGCGATGGCCTGGCCGACCTGTTCCTGCGTGAAGCCGTACCGAGCGGCGGCGGCGCGGTCGACGTTCACCTTGAGCAGGCCCTGCTCGTCGGCGAGGTCGCTCGTCGCATCGCGGAGGCCGTCCGTGCCGCCGAGCATGTCCTGCACCGCGGCCGCCGCTGTGGCGAGCGCCACGGGGTCCTCACCCTGCAGCGTGACCTCCATACCGCCTCCGCCACCGGTGAATCCGCCCGCGGCGTCACCGACGGTGACCTCTCCGACGTCGTCGAGCTTCGCCACAGCCTTCCGGATGGTGTCGGCGACGCCCTCGCGCGAGCTCTCCTCACCGACGGTCACGCTGATCTGTGCCGTGTTGCTCGAGCCGTTCCCACCGACGGTGGTCAGGTACCCGGAGACGCCGGCGGTCTTCGCGAGGACCGCTTCGACGGCCGCGGCCGCGTCGCTGGTCACGTCGAGGCTCGTCCCCTCGGGGAGTTCCTGCGTGACCGTGACGGTGTTCTCGCCCCCGATGTCGCCGAGGTAGTCGGTCTTCAGGAACCCGGCCGAGACGATCGTCCCGGCGAACACGACCGCCGCCACGAGCAAAGTCACGACCGGACGCTTCAGGGCGGTGCGCAGGACCGGCAGGTAGGCGCGCTGGAGCTTGGAGTACGCCTCGGACTTGTCCTCGACCACGGACGCCTCTTCGGTGGCCGCGTCGTCGGTGGCCTTGCCCACAGCCGGGGCGGAGGAGCCTCGCATGAACCAGTAGGCGAGCACCGGCACGATCGTGAGCGACACCACGAGGGACGCGATGAGCGCGATCGACACGGTGACGGCGAACGGTCGGAAGAGCTCACCGACCGTCCCGCCGACGAAGGCGACCGGGAGGAACACGGCCACCGTCGTGATCGTCGACGCGGTCACGGCCCCGGCGACCTCGCGGACCGCCTCGACGACACTCGAGGTCGTCATCGCCCGCCCGGTGTGCCGACGTTTGATGTTCTCGATCACCACGATCGAGTCGTCCACCACGCGTCCGACGGCGACGGTCAGCGCCGCGAGCGTGAAGATGTTGAGCGAGTAGTCGCCGATCCACAGTCCGATCATCGCGATGAGGAGGGAGAGCGGGATCGACACGGCCGTGATGATCGTGGACCGGATCGACAGCAGGAAGACCAGGATCACGATGATCGCGAACAACAGCCCGAGCCCGCCCTCGACGGAGAGGTCGTGGATCGACTGCTCGACCATGGGCGACTGGTCGAAGACGACGGTGAAGGCCGCACCCGAGCCGAGCTCCTGCTCCAGCCCGGGGAGGGCGTCGCGGATGGTGTGGGCGAGTTGGACGGCGTTGGCCGACGGATCCTTGAGGATCGTGAGTGACAGCGACGGGAGACCGTCCGCCCGGGCGATGGAGGTCTCGGCCGCGGGCACGAGCTCCACGTCCGCGACGGCGGAGAGCGCGAAGGGCCCGTCCTCGTGCTGGATGGGGAGCGCCTGCACCTCGGCCAGCGAGCCGACGGGTGATCCGACCTCGATCGAGAGTTCCTTGCCGGCGTCGACACTCGTTCCGGCAGCCGTGATGACACCACTCGCTTGGACGGCCGCCATGACCTCCTCTGCGGTCACCTTCTTGGCCGCGAGGTCGGCCGGACGCATCGTGATGACGAGCTGCGTGGCGTTCTCTCCCGCGAGATCGACCTGGCGGACGCCCGCGATCCCACGGAGCGCGGGAAGCACGGTGGACTCGACCTTGCCCGCGAACTCGCCGGACTCGTCCTCGGACGCGACCGCGAGTTGCAGCACGGGGATGTCCTCGCTCCCACCGGCGTAGACCTCGGTGGTCGTGTCGTTCGGGAGCGTGCTCTTCAGGCCGGCGAGGGCGCTGCGGATGTCGCCGACGATCTTCTCGTCGTCCTGGCCGAAGTCCCAGCTCACCTGCACGGATGTGGAACCGCTGACCGACGTCGAGGTGACGCCGGTGACGCCCTTGACCCCTGGACCGCCTGCTCGACGGGCTTCGTGACCTCGCGCTCGACCGACGACGGCGAGGCGCCGGGATACGTCGCGGCCACGACGGCACCCGGCTGCTGCACGGACGGCAGGAGTTCCTGCTTCAGCGAACCGACTGCGAAGAGTCCGAAGGCCACGATCGCGGCGGTGATGAGGCCGACGATCAGTCGATTGGCGAGGCTGAGCCTCGTGAGGAATGACATGGAAGGACGGGCCTCTCGGTCGCGGAGTGGGCGCTATCCGCCCCACTCCACGCTATGGAGCGCGGCCACCGACCACATCCGCATGAGGATGGACCTGATGCGACCCCGGCATCCGCCGATCGGACGACATCGGTGGTCCTGCGGTACCAGCCTCGGCCGCGAGGGAGCTGCGCCTTGACGGCACGGTCCGCCGATACCGGGCGTACCCTTGATACCCGAGTGCGCGCCGCGGGGTGCGCCGGAGCGAGGAGGGTACGTGGATCTGCAGGCCGTCGACCTCCCCAGGTTGCGCCGCGACGCTCAGCTCGAGCGCGAGGTGATCATCGAGCACCGCGCCCGCGACGGCGAGGACCCCTGGGACTTCCTGCCCTCGATGCCGACGGTCGACGAGCTCGTCGTCGCCGTCCTCCGGGACGACGCGCTGCACGCCCGGGGTCTGGCCGCCCAACACGCGATGGCACGGCTGGCCGGCTACTCCTCGCTCGATGACGCCCAGGACCACCGCGACAACGCGGATCACCTGGAGTACGAGGTGCTCCGAGAGATCGCCCGCGTGCACCCTGAGCTGACCCGAGCGGTGTGGCGGATGTCCGGCAAGGTCGCCCGGCCGCCGTGGGAGGGCGACGACGCCGAGTGAGTCGACGCCGCCGCCCGGGTCACAGCGCCACGGCGAGCCCCATGGTGACGACGGAGGCCGTCATACTCGCAACCTCGATGACCACCACCCGCTCGCGTCGTCGAGCCGCCTCGACGGCCAGCCGAGTGGACAGGATGACGAACCCCGCGATGCCGCCCGCCAGCAGCACTGCGGGGAGGACATCCGTCCCGATCCGATGTCCTGCCGAGTGCATGCCCGATCCTGCATATACGCTCCCGGCGGCATGACCCGCCATGGTGCACACGAGACCCGCCATGATCACGAGGCCGCTCGAGGTGTGCACGGTCATCGCCGCACGATGTCGTGTGGCGGCCAGCGCGACGGCGTCGTCGACCGGAGCCGGCAGACCGGTGATCGACCGCAGCCGGACCGCCGAGGCGACGGCGAGGACGATCAGGACGACGGCCCAGAGCAACGGATGCAGTATCCCGACACCGGTCGCCAGGTCGAGCATCGCCGCGAGCATGACGATCGCAGCCACGAGGTCGAGGGGTCCGCGTCGGCCGCCGACGGTGCAACAGGCGCCGACGGCGGCCGGGACGAGCGCCCCGAGATGGAGGACCTCGCTCATCGCCGCGACCTAGTGCCCGCGGCCACAGTGCTCCTCGGCGCCCTGGTCGAGAGCGCCGTGTCCCGCGTGCGCGGCACCGGTGTCGTGTGAACAGTGCCCGACCGCTTCGTTCGGCGGGACGTTCAGGGTCGGGTTCTTGCCGAAGAAGCCGTAGGGCTTGAGCGTGAACCGGGCGTAGTCCACCGGCATGACCGGCCAGTCCTCCGGACGCGGGAAGTGCGTCGGTCCGAACGTGTGCCAGAGGACGATGTCCTCGCCGTCGATCGACTCGTCGCCCTCGATGAACCGCGTGATGCCGTCGCCACCCGGGTTCTGGTGGACGAAGTCGCCCGCCGCGTATCGTTCAGCCGGGTCGTACTTCGTGACGAAGAGGTGCTTCGTCGCGAACTCCGCCCGCTTGGCGATCGACGACGACGCGTCGGCCATCAGCGTCGGCGACTCCTGCGGGTACAGCACGTACCCCGTCGGGCGTCCCATCCGGTTCGTCTTCTCCGTGTTGACGATGTACCAGGCTCGAGCGGACGAGCCGTCCGCCACGCGTCCGGACCCCGCTTCCGTGCTGAGCCGCGTGACCCGCTTCGTGAAGGCGTTGCCGTGCTCGTTCCCCGGGCCGATCGGCACCCGGACCGCGTCCACCTCGTCGACCGCGTTCGACAGACCGTCCACCATCATGTCCAGGCGGGCCGAGAACAGGTGCTGGTGGTACGGCCCACCGAGCCCGGGCGCGACCTCCGAGGCGTACGGGTAGTCGGCGCCGTCCGCGTCGAGCCCGGGGTACGCGGAGGTGAAGAGGATGCCCGTCAGCTTCGACTCGCACTCGATGGTGCCGTCGAGGTACAGGTACCAGTAGAACCCGTAGTCGTAGTTGCCGACGGTCGTGAAGAACGAGACGACCAGCCGACGCGACCGCCGGACCTCGTTCGAGCCGGTGTACAGGTCGGAGTGCTTCCAGAGGGTGCCGAAGTCCTCCTCGTGCATGCAGATCCCGTTCTCGATCGTGAACGGGTTGCCGAGTTCATCGGCGAGTACCGCGTCGAAGTACTTGATCTCGCCCACGCAGTCGCACCCGAGCGCCAAGGAGTTCGTGAACCGGCCGAACAGGTACTCGCCGGTGTCGAAGTAGTTCTGCCAGAAGCGCACGGGGGAGGGGTCGCCGTAGGGGACCAGCATCTCGTTGATCGACGCCCGGTAGATGATCGGTCGTTCCTCGCCGGCGTCGTCGAACGAGAGCTGCCGGAGGACGAGGCCCTCACGGACGTCGAACCCGACCTGGAACCGCCAGTTGCCCCACTCGACGAACTCGCCGTCGACCTGGAAGCTCGGACCCTCCGGCTGGGTGATGACGATCGGCTTGAGCGAGGAGAGCGGAGCACCCTGGACCGCCGGGTCGTCGAAGTTCCCGCGCTCCGCCGGGATCGCCAGGGCTGTCGCGTCGATGAGGCGGGTGATCCGTCGTGCCGCGGTGTCGACATAGGCGCTCAGCCCGTCGACGGGGTGGGCCCACGGGTGGTCGGCCGGGTAGTCCTGGCGGAACGCGAGGACCCGGACGATCCGACGCCCGACCTCCTCGGGATAGTCGTAGAAGCCGGCCGACAGCGGGACGACCTTCACCTCGTCGACCGTGCAGCCACGGGCGGCGAGGGCGGCGACCCACCCCTCGTCCTCCGCCACGATCTCCGCGATGGCGTCGAACTCCTCGATGAGGATCGGCAGTTGGCCGCGGGAACCGTCCAGGACGACCGTGCTGAGCAGGGACCCGCTGTCGATGGACACCACGTTGTCCGTCGATCGACCCGTGGCCATGTCGAGCAGCATCACGCGGGCGAGGCGTTCCGGCAGGGGACCGTCGCCGGCCTGCCAGGCGAGCACCGCCCGCTTGTGGGGCTCCTCGAGGCCGACGTAGGCGAACCGGGTCGTCTCGGTGAAGTCATCGAAGCCGGTGACGATGTCGCGGATGCGGTCGAACTCCGGCGCGGACAGGCTGGCGAGCGGGTGCTGGACGGGCGTGTCACCGTCGGCGCTGCGCAGGGTGGTGGGGTCGGTGATGGTCATCGTGATGCTCCTGGTTCGGTGATGCGGGTGGTCGCAGGTGGCGAGGGGAAGGGTCGGTTGGTCAACCGCCGATGGCGTCCATGACGTCGGCGTAGGCGGCCGGGCGACGACGACGCAGGTACGCGGCCTGCACGAGGCCGACGACGGGGCAGACCGCGATGAGGGCGAGGAGGACGGCGCTCACGGTTCCGAACACGGGGTTGCCGCCCGCATCCACGTCTCCGACGAGCATCGGGAAGTAGACGACGATCACGACGGCGGAACCGACGAGTCCGATGAACCCGAGGCCGGGTGCGACGACCGTGTTCCACACCCGCCGATCCTGCTTCGTGCGAGCGAAGTACACGATCACCGCGAGGCTCGTGACCGCCATGAGGATCGCGATCGCGAGGGTCGCGACGCCGGCGAACCACGTGAACACCTGCAGGACGGGGTCGAGACCGAGCACGGCGAAGACGACGATCAGGATCGCCGCGGTGGCGCTCTGGACGAGCGACGAGGTGTGCGGCGAGAGGTGCTTGGGGTGGACGCCGCCGAGCCGGCCCGGCAGGACGCCGGCGTTCGACATCGTGTGCTGGTACCGGGTGATGACGTTGTGGAAGGACAGGACGCAGGCGAACATGCTCGTGATGAGGAGGACGTTGATGACGAGCTCTCCGACCGGGCCGAGGTAGAGCAGGGTGGTGCGGAGGATCATCGCGCCGGGATCCTCACCGGCCACGGCGAGGACGTCGTCCGGGCCCCAGGCCATGACCAGCGCCCAGGAGGCGAGGGTGTAGAACAGGCCGATCCCGATCACCGCGATGTAGGTCGCCCGCGGGATCGTGCGAGACGGGTCCTTCGCCTCGTCTCGGAAGATCGCGGTCGCCTCGAAGCCGATGAACGCCGCGATCGCGAACATCAGTCCGACACCGGGCGACCCGGAGAACACCTGCTCGGGCATGAACGGCTCAGCCGACAGCCCGTCGGCACCGCCGGTCACGATGACCGCCCCTGCGAGGACGAGGACGATCCCGACCTCCGCCACGAGCAGGACGCCGAGGACCTTCGAGCTGAGGTCGATGTGGCGGTAGCCGAGCAGACCGACCACGGCGATCGACGCGAGCGAGTAGAGATACCAGGGGATCTCCGGAGCGCCGAGGCCGGCGAAGGTCACGCTCAGCAGGTAACCGATGTAGCCGTACACCGACACCTGGATGGTCGTGTAGGTCAGGAGGGCGAGGAACGCCGACGCGAGACCGGCCGGTTTGCCGAGCCCGTATCCGACGAAGGTGAAGAAGGCACCCGGCTTGGGGACGTGCCGCGTCATGGCCGAGAGTCCGACGGCGAACAGCAGGAGGATCAGGGCGGACACGACGTACATGCTCGGGAAGCCGACCCCGTTGCCGAGCAGGATGCCGAGCGGTGCGGCTCCACCGACGACCGTCAATGGCGACGCCGCGGCGACGACCATGAAGACGATGGCGGTGACGCCGAGCGATCCCTTCAGGGACCGGGTGGGCTGTCCGGCATCGGTGGCCGGACCTTTCGTGACGGTCATGGACACTCCTCGTGCAATGCGGCGGTATCGGGACGAGGCCAGCATCGCGGTCTGCTGTTGCCGCCTCGTCTCGTCGCCGTAACACCTGCTCGGCACCGAATGAGACCGGTCGACACCGCTGTCTCATTTGACGGTCATGAAGCCGAAACACGCCCGCCACGCCGGTGCAACGGGACGCGCCTAGCCTGAACGACGAGGAGGAGGTGAAGGACGTGACGGCTCTGGAACGCGCGATCAGCAATCCTCCGAGCGTCCGCGGTCTCGAGTCCCGGTCACCGGTCGACGGCCTCCGGCGGCGCAGTGTCGGATTCATCGACGTGTTCGCCCAGTCCGTCTCGGCGGTGGCGCCGTCCGCCGCTGCGACGACGATCCCGTTGATCGTCACCGTGACCGCGGGCGGGGCGACCATGTGGTCGCTCGCCATCGCGATGCTGCTGTCGTTGCTCGTCGCCACCACCGTGAACGTGTTCGCGAAGCGCATCGCCGCGACCGGCTCGCTGTACACCTTCGTCTCCAAGGGGCTCGGAACGGGTGCAGCCTTCGTCACGGGCGTCGCGCTGCTCATCGGGTACGGCTTCATCGCCATGTTCGCCCTGGCCGGTGCCGGGTACTACCTGTCGATCCTGCTGCACCGGTTCTGGCCCGGCATGCCGAGTTCGACGGGTGTCGTGTCCGCACTCCTCGTCTGCATGGCCGTCGTCTGCCTCGTCGTGCTCGTCCGCGGGATCCACCTGTCCACCCGGGTGACCCTGATCGTGGAGAGCGCCTCGGTCGCGACCATCCTCATCCTCGTGGGCGTGCTCCTGTCGCAGCTCGGACCGACGCCTGATTGGGCCGTGCTCGGGCTGGACGCCTCCCCGGAGCACCTCGCGGTCGGATCGGTCCTCGCCGTGACCGCCTTCGTCGGATTCGAGAGCTCCTCGACGCTCGGCGTCGAAGCCCGTCGGCCGTTCGCGAGCATCCCCCGGTCCCTGGTCTGGACCGTCGTCGGCGCGGGTCTCCTCTTCCTCGTCACCTCGTACAGTCAGCTGGCGGGCTTCGCGGCGTTGGGGGAGGACATCACCGCGACGCGGACGCCCATCAACGACCTGGCGCTGGCCTTCGGCGTCGAATGGATGGGGCTGCTGCTCGACCTGTCTGTCGCGGCGTCGTTCCTCGCCTGTGCGATCGCCTCCATCACGGCGTTCTCGCGGGTCGTGTTCTCGATGGGTCGAGAGGGGGTCCTCCCGTCGCGCCTCGGGACCACGCACGGCCGGTTCCGTACGCCCCATGTGGCGATCATCACGGCTCTGGCGATCGTCACGCCCGTCTCGGTGCTCGCGCTCGTGCTGACCGGAGGAGCCTGGGCGGCGATGCAGGTCCTCATCGTCGTGGCCGCGGCCGGGTACATCACCGCCTACGTTCTCGTCTGCATCGCAGCGCCGGTCTTCCTCTGGCGGATCGGGGAACTGACGCTCGGGCCGCTCCTGCGAGCGGTGGTGGCCGGGGTGTTGCTGTCCGTCGCGCTCGTCGTCTATCTGGTCGTCGAGAGCGCCGGCGAGCGGGCTGTCGGCGTCTGGGTGTTCCTCGTCACGATGGCGCTCGGCATCGCGATCTGGGCGATCCGGCATCGACGCCGACCGTGGCTGAGTTCGACCGTGGGGGTCTACGACGAGACGGTGAGCGCCGACGTGCTCGGCGGACCGTCCGCGGAGCCCCGGTGAGCGGCGCGGGCGAGCTCCGCGCCCGACAACCGAAGGCCGTGCACAGCGCGCTCACCGTGCTCGAGGAAGTCGCGCGATGCGGTGCCGGTGTGACGGCGCAGGAGGTCTCGGCCGGACTCGACATGCCGAGGGCGACCACGTACCGACTCCTCAACCTCCTCGTCCAGGACGAATACCTCGTCCGCATGCCCGATCTCCGTGGATTCGCGCTCGGACGGAAGGTCGTCGAGCTCGCCCATCTCGTCGCTCCAGCACCACCCCCGCTCGCTGCGCGCGAGGTGATCGGACGATTGCGGTCGAGTGTGCGAGGCGGGGTCCACCTCGTGCGGTACGAGGGCGATCGGATCAGGATCGCGGATGCGGATCCCGACTTCCCGTTGAGTGACGAGCAGCGGATCGTCAGGCGTCTCGACACCTCCGCGATCGGGCGTCTGCTCCTGCACGAGCTCGCTCATGGCGGATACGACTGGTCAGGACTCGTCCAGCGGCCGTTCCGAGACGCCGAGCCCTTGATCCGCGACGTCGAACGACTCGGGTACGCACGGCAAGTGGGTGAGGTGACGCCCGGTCACGGTTGCCTCGTGGTCCCGATCCGGGACGACCGCGGCGGTCTCGTCGCGGGGCTGTCGCTCTCGGCACCGAGTGAGCGGATCGAGCGCCCCGCCGCACTCCTCGACCTCCTGATGGACGGCTCGCGCCAGCTGCAGCCGCTCCTCGTCTGATCGCCGGACATCCGTGTGACATCAGCCTCGAGAAGGCGCATAATCAGAATATGCAGCCAGCTGATCGTTTCCGCGCATGACGAAGTCCACGCCTTCCGCGAAGCCTGAGCGCTCGCCGTCGGACCGTCGCAAATGGTTCGGTCTCGTCGTCATCGGCATCGCCGTCGCCCTCATCATCGTCGACTCGACGATCGTCAACGTGGCGATCCCGTCGATCGTCGACGACCTCGGGATCTCCTCGACCCAGGTGCAGTGGGTCCAGGAGTCCTACACGCTCGTCTTCGCCGCACTGCTCATCGTGTTCGGCACGCTCGCCGACCGGTTCGGCCGTCGTCGCATGCTGCTCGTCGGCATCGTGGTCTTCGGCGGAGCCTCCGTCTTCGCCGCCATCGCGCCGACGGGCGACCTCCTGATCCTGTCCCGGGTCATCCAGGGCGTCGGCGGCGCGATGATCCTGCCGACGACCCTCTCGATCATCAACGCGACCTTCCGAGGCCGCGACCGTGCGATCGCCTTCGCGGTCTGGGGCTCCACGATCGGGGGCATGGTGGCGGTCGGTCCGCTCCTCGGCGGCTGGCTCACCACCGACTTCTCCTGGCGCTGGGCGTTCGGGATCAACGTGCCGCTCGGCGTCCTCATCATCGTCGGACTGCTCCTGTTCGTGTCGGAATCGCGGGAACCCGCGACCGACCGCATCGACGCCGTCGGCGCCGTCCTGTCGATCCTGACGAGCGCGTCCCTCGTCTACGGACTCATCGAGGGCAGGAGTCTCGGGTGGTGGCTCACCGACAACCCGCTCGTCATCGGGGACTGGACCTGGCCGTTCAGCCTCTCACCGGTACCTGTTGCCCTCATGGTCACGGTCGTCGCAGGTGTCGCGTTCGTCCTCTGGGGACGCCACCGGATGCGCCAGGGGCGCAGCACGATCATCGCGTTCTCCCTGTTCTCGCTGCCGTCGTTCCGGAACGGCAACATCGCCGCACTCATCGTCTCCCTGGGGGAGTTCGGCATCATCCTCTCCCTGCCGATCTGGCTCCAGTTCGTCCTCGGCTACAGCGCACTGCAGACCGGTCTGATCCTCCTGGCCCTCGCGATCGGTTCCTTCGTCGCGAGCGGGTTCGCCGGCGCGTTCGGCAACCGGGTCGCACCCGTCCTGATCGTCCGCGTCGGCATCGTCGCGGAGATCATCGGTGTCGCGGGCATCGGGCTGGTCGTCGGGCCGGCGACCGAATGGTTCGCGATCGTGCCGTTCCTGTTCGTCTACGGCTTCGGCGTCGGTCTCGCCACCGCACAGCTGACGGGCGTCGTCCTGAAGGATGTGCCCGTCGAGCAGAGCGGCCAGGGTTCCGGGACGCAGAGCACGGCGAGGCAGATCGGCTCGGCACTCGGTATCGCCGTCCTCGGGACCATCCTCTTCGTGAGCACGGCGTCGGTCCTCGACGGACGACTCGAGGAGGCCGGTGTGCCGACCGCGCAGCGCGACGCCCTCGTGACGAGTGTCGTCGACAGTTCGGGCGCCGCCATCGCCGGTCTCGACGCGAACCCGGCGACCGCGACGATGGCCGAGGACGCCAGGATCGCCCTGTCGGACGGCACCCGCTCCGCGGCGTTCGCGGCCGCAGGATTCCTGGCCGTCGGCTTCCTCGCCACCCTGTCGCTCGGGGCCGGGCGCCGGGAGGACCGAGAGGACGAAGCCGGAGCACGAGCGGACGGGACGGACTCCTCCGAGCCGTCCGACCCGACCTCGCGGACGTAGGGCTCGAGGCCGCCTCACACCTCCGCCGGCGGCGAATCGGCGTCTCCCAGGACATCGGCACCCAGGTTCGACTGGGAGGCCCCCGTACAATCGTCACCGGACGGCTCCGCCCGAGCGGACCGTCCCCACCGCCCATGACACGCCACCGCCACCGCCCACGCCTCCTCAGCGCCCTCGCAGCAGCCGCGCTGTCGTTCGCCGTGGTGTCCGCCGGCGCATGGTCCACGGGTTCCGGCGCGATCGCCTCGCCCGAGCTGAGCGCGAACACGGCATCGACTCCCGACGGCCTCGTGTCCGTCGAGGTGAGCCCGAGCGACGGGGGAGCGGTCGAACCTTCGTCCCTCACCTCGTTCGGCATCACGCTCACGAACGGCACCGACGCCGACCTCCCCGCCGGCTCCGTGTCCGTGGCGGTCACCACGGCGCGGATCACGGGCACGGCGGCGCTCGACGCCTGGCTCGACACGACCGGGGCGGACGCGGCCGCGACGCCCGCCGGCACCACCGTGGTGCGGACGATCGACATCCCCGAGCTCATCGCCGGACAGCAGTACGTCGTCAGTGGGCTCGACTTCACTCCTCCGGCGCTGGGGTTCGACGACGCCGACGCGTGGGGCTCCTACGGCGTCTCCGCCGGCTACGTCGCGGGCGACACGGCGGCCGGAGGTCGAACGGCGCTCGTCTGGCGGGCGCAAGGACAACCCACGTCAGCCGCCGTCGCGCTCGTGGCCCCGCTCACCGTGCCCCTCAGCTACGGCGGACTCCTCGATGCGGACGAACTCGCCGAGCTCACGGCCGACGACGGTGCGCTCACGACACAGCTCGACGCACTGTTCGGCGAGCAGATCGCACTCGGGATCGACCCACGCATCATCGCGTCCATCCGGGCGCTCGGCACGCGCGCACCAGAGAGCGCCGTCGCCTGGCTCGCCCGCCTCGAGGCCGCTCCGAACGAGACCTTCGCGCTCCAGTACGGCGACGCAGAACCCGCCGTGCAGGCCGAAGCCGGCCTCGACCGACTGCTGACGCCGAGTTCGTTCTCCTTCGCCCTGAACGTCGCCGACTTCCCCGTCGTTCAGCCGACCGAGACGCCCACCCCGACCGCGTCGCCGACCACCGGGCCCGACGACGTCCAGCCGACTCCGCAGGCCGGTTCCTCACCCGCCACGTCCACCGACCCGTCGGCGGCAGCCACTCCATCGGAGGAACCGGCACCCACACCGAGCCCGTCCGAGACTCCCGGGCAGGCGGTGCCGACCGTTCCGACGATGGGCGAGCTCCTCAGGTGGAGTTACTCGCTCCCCAGCATCGTGTGGGCGGGCGGCGCGGTGACCGATGCGGATCTCGCCGTCTTCGCCGCATCCGGCGGAACGGTCACGTTGCTCGACTCCGCGAACACGACCGACGCCGGACAGTCCGTGCGCGCCTCGGCGACGGTCGGCACGGCGCAGACGCTGCTGGCCGACCACGGCCTCGCCGAGTCGCTGGGCGACGCCGCCGCCGCCACGACGGACGCCGCGTTCGAGAGCGCCATCGCCGACGTGAACGCGCGGGCGGCCGCCATCGGCACCGAGGGTTCGTCCGGCGGAACGGTCGTCGCCGTGCTGCCGAGGGGAGTGGACGCGACCCTGCCCGCCCTCGCCGACACCGTGAACGCGCTCCGCTCCCTGCCGGCCACGACGCAGACCTCCCTGGCGGCGACGCTGGCCGAGCCTCCGGCCGCGGCGACGCTCGGGGCGATGGCACCCGACAGCGAACGCGTGTCCGACGTGCAGGTCCTCCTCGACGAGGAACAGGACGTCACCGCCTTCTCCTCGGTGCTCGACGAACCCGAGCTGCTGACCGGACGGGAGCGCGCCACCCTGCTCTCCACCCTCGCGGCCGGCTGGCTGGGTGCGGAGGGCGGCTGGGGATCGGCGGTCACCGCACAGCAGGAACGGACGGACACGGTCCTCGCGTCGGTGCGCGTCACCGACAGCAGTCGCATCAACATGGTCGGCGGCGAGGTTTCCCTACCGTTCGCCGTCCGCAACGACCTGCCCTATCCCGTCACCGTGGTCATGGAGGCCTCACCGAGCAACGGTCGATTGAGCATCTCCGGTTCCGTGACGCAGGAGATCGCCGCGGACTCGCGCGCCACCGTGCTCGTCCCCGTGCAGTCACAGATCGGCAACGGCGACGTCACCCTCCGTCTGCAACTCTTCAGCACCAGCGGGCAGGCGATCGGTGAACAGTCCTTCGTGGGCGTGAACGTCCGCGCCGACTGGGAGGGCATCGGTGCCGTCGTCCTCGCCCTGCTCGTCGCCCTGCTGTTCGTCAGCGGCGTGGTCCGTATGGTGTTGAGCCGTCGGGCCAAGCGACGCGGCTCGGGTACCACGTCCGCCGCCTCCGCAGATGCTCCGGACAGCGGTCAGCCCCCCGGCGGTGAGCCCCCGGTAGAGTCGTCACCCGGACGACAGGAGACGAATGGCTGACGGCATCGGCAGGGCGAGCGCGCTCCTCGCCTCGGGAACCCTCGTCTCCCGACTGCTCGGCTTCGTCAAAGCCGCCCTCGTCGCGAACATCATCGGTCTGGGTATCGTCGGCAACGCATTCGGCGTCGCGAACCAGCTGCCCAACACGATCTACGTGATCATCGGGGGAGGCGTCTTGAGCGCAGTCCTCGTCCCGCAGATCGTCAGGGCGAGCATCCACCTCGATGGCGGAAACGCCTACATCAACAAGCTCGTGACGATCACCCTCGTCTTCATCGGAGGTGCCACCGTGCTGGCCACCGCCATAGCCCCGGTGTTCGTGTTCGCGGCAGCAGCGACACTTCCGGCCGATCAGTTCGCTCTTGCGACCGCGTTCGCGTACTGGTGTCTCCCCCAGATCCTGTTCTACGCGCTCTACACCGTCCTCGGCGAGGTGCTCAACGCGCGAAAGATGTTCGGACCCTTCACCTGGGCACCCGTCCTCAACAATGTCGTGGCGATAGCCGGGCTGGTCCTCTTCGTCGTGCTGTTCGGTGCTGATACGCCGAAGTTCAGCGAGTGGACACCGACCATGACTGCGGTCATCGGTGGATCTGCCACGCTCGGCGTCATCGTCCAGGCGTTCTTCCTCATGTTCTTCTGGCGTCGGGCCGGCCTTCGCTTCCGGCCTGACTTCCAATGGCGTGGCGTCGGGCTCCGCGCCACCGGCAAGATCGCCAGTTGGACCTTCGGGATGCTCATTCTGACGACCGCGGCCGGTCTGATCGAGACGCAGGCCGTGGCCTCCGCATCCGGACAGGGGCCGTCGATCATCGCCCTGCAGAACGCGTGGCTCATCTTCATGCTGCCGCACTCGATCATCACGGTTTCGGTCGCCACGGCCTACTTCACGAGAATGAGCGAGCACGGCCAAGGAACGCGCGCGGGTGGACCGGACTTCACGAGTCTGCGCTCGGACGTCTCTGCGGCGATCCGCGTCGTGAGCCTGCTCATCGTCTTGGCATCCGCCGTGATTATGGTGGTCGCCGTACCCTTCGCCAGCGTCTTCGCGAAGTCGACGGGCGAGAGCATCGATCTCGGAATCGTGATCATCGCGTTCGTCATAGGGCTCGTGCCGTTCTGCATCCTGTTCATCCTGCAGCGAGCGTTCTACGCCCTCGGAGACACGAAGACTCCGTTCTTCTACACACTGTTCCAGACACTGTTGTTCACCCTCCTCGCGCTCATCGTCGTGATGACGATGCCCAAGGAGTACCTCGGTGCCGGCGTGGCGCTCTCCATCACCATCGCCGGGATTGCGCAGGCTTGCGTCGCCGCTTGGCTCCTCAGAAGACGGTTGCGGTCGCTCGACCTCGGCACGATCATTCCGAGTCTCCTGCGATACGCCGCCGCCGCCGTGCCTGCGGCTGTGGTCGGAGTCGTCGTGCTGTTGCTGCTCGGCGGTGTCAGCGAGGAGGGGTTCCCGACCGCCACGATCCCCGGCGCCATCGTCACCATGGCCGTCGTCGGGGCGGCGATGGCCGCCGTGTACCTCGCGGTGCTCGCCCTCCTGCGCACGCCGGAGCTCAAGGCGGCCTTGGCGCCCGTCCTCGCCCGGTTCGGACGCTGACACCGACGCGTCGACACCACCTCACGCACACCGGCTGAGAGCTGCCCGGGGCCCCGGGGGAGCGGAATAGCGGCCGGTTAGGATGTGTTACACCACTCGGAACCCCGGAACCCACCTGGTCCGGGAGCCCACGAACCACTGAGGAGCATCGTGCGTCAGGTCATCATCATCGGATCAGGACCCGCCGGCTACACGGCGGCGATCTACGCTGCCCGCGCCTCGCTGCAGCCGCTGCTCGTCGCGTCATCGGTCGAAGCCGGCGGCGAGCTCATGAACACCACCGAGATCGAGAACTTCCCCGGCTTCCCCGAGGGCATCCAGGGCCCCGAGCTCATGATGAAGCTCCAGGAGCAGGCCGAGCGCTTCGGCACCGAGGTGCTCTACGACGACGTCACCGAGCTCAAGCTCGACGGCGACGTCAAGACGGTCACCCTCGGCAACGGACAGGTGCACGAGGCGCACACCGTGATCTTCGCCACTGGCTCCGCCTACCGCAAGCTCGGCCTCCACGACGAAGAGCGGCTCTCCGGCCACGGTGTGTCCTGGTGCGCCACCTGCGACGGCTTCTTCTTCAAGGAGAAGACGATCGCGGTCATCGGCGGCGGCGACAGCGCCATGGAGGAGGCCACATTCCTCACGCGGTTCGCATCGAAGGTGTACGTCATCCACCGCAAGGACACCCTCCGCGCGTCGAAGATCATGCAGGACCGCGCGTTCGCGAACGAGAAGATCGAGTTCATCTGGAACAGCGAAGTCGCCGGCATCACCGGTGCCGACGCGGTCGACGGCGTGACCCTGCGCTCGACCATTGACGGCACGGAGACCCACCTGCCGCTCGGTGGCCTGTTCATCGCGATCGGCAACGACCCGCGTACGCACCTCATCCACGGCCAGCTGGAGCTCGCCCCCGAAGGCACGATCGCCGTCAAGGGCCGCTCGTCGAAGACCAACCTCCCCGGCGTCTTCGCCGCTGGCGACGTCATCGACCCCACGTACCGACAGGCCATCACCGCTGCCGGCAGCGGCACCATCGCCGCCCTCGACGCGGAGCACTACCTCGCAGACCTCGAGCAGGCTGCTGGGGAAGCGTCGGCCATCGGCGAGGCACAGACGGCCGGTCGTCCGCAGCCGGCCGACCCCGTGCTCACCACCACCGTTTGATCGACGGCCAGGCTGTCGGCCTGGCCACCACGAAGGAGAACACTCATGTCAGATGCAGTCACCGAGGCCACGTTCGACGAACTGGTCATCAACAGCGACAAGCCCGTCCTCGTCGACTTCTGGGCCGCCTGGTGCGGTCCGTGTCGCGCGGTCGGCCCGATCCTCGACACGATCGGCTCCGAGAACAGCGACAAGATCACCGTTCTCAAGCTGAACGTCGACGAGAACCCGAACCTCGCCATGAAGTACCAGATCACCTCCATCCCCGCGATGAAGGTCTTCAAGGGCGGCGAGGTCGTGCAGACCGTCATCGGCGCCAAGCCGAAGGCAGCACTCGAGAAGGATCTCGCAGCTTTTCTCGCCTGATCAGGTTTTTCTGAACCACGGAACCGCCCGACTCATCCGAGTCGGGCGGTTCTTCGTTGTCGGGCTGTTTCACGTGAAACATCCCGAAATATTGCTTTGATCAGGGGGTTAACAATCACAGAGCGCGCGCGGCACTTCGACAAGCTCAGTGACCGAGATGGGGCGACCGTCCGCCAATCCACGGATCCCACGGTCTCGGTCCCTGAGCCTGTCGAAGGGTATGAGCAACCTCGCGGCCGATCGGCCCATGTTTCACGTGAAACAGCGTCAGGAAGCCTGACCGAATCCGGACTCGCCAAGCTCGCTCAGGATGCGGTTGAGGTCGGCGATGGTCGCGAACTCCACGACCATCTGTCCCTTCTTCGCACCGAGCGTCACCTTCACGCGAGTGTTCAGACGGTCGCCGAGGCGGTCTGCGATCTCATCGAGTTGACCGCGTCGCGATCCGGCGATCGGACGCGGCTTCTTCGCCTGAACGCCCTGAGCCGCAGCAGCCTCGGCCGCGCGAACTGACAGGTCCTCGTTCACGATCTTGTCGGCCAAGCGCTGCTGGGCCTCAGGATCGGTCAGCGACAGGATGGCGCGAGCATGTCCGGCGCTCAGCACGCCGGCAGCAACGCGCTGCTGCACGGCCGCCGGGAGCTTGAGCAGGCGAATCGTGTTGCTGATCTGGGGGCGGGACCGACCGATGCGGTTCGCAAGCTCGTCCTGCGTGATTCCGAAGTCGGCCAAGAGCTGCTGGTATGCAGAAGCCTCCTCGAGCGGATTCAGCTCGGATCGGTGCAGGTTCTCGAGCAGCGCATCGCGCAGCATGTCCTCGTCGGCGGTGTCCTTGATGATCGCAGGGATGCGGTCGAGACCCACCTCCTTCGAGGCGCGAAGACGCCGCTCACCCATGATGAGTTCGTATCGCTCGTCGTCGCCAGGGATCGGCCGGACCACGATCGGCTGCAGTACGCCGACCTCACGGATGCTCGTGACGAGTTCAGCGAGGTGGTCCTCATCGAAGACCGTGCGCGGCTGGTTGGCGTTCGGCACGATCAGTTCGGGGGAGAGGTACGCCAGCCGAGCACCGGGGACGGCCACGAGCTGCGGCCCATCTGCCGTGGTTGCAGCGGCGTCCGGTGCAGTGGGGGCGTCGGTTGCCGCCTCTGCTGCTGCGGCGTCCGCGGCGGCGGTCGCCGCGTCCTTCGCTGCCTTGCGGGCAGTGCCCTGGTTGTCGGGGAAGAAGACGTCGACGGGACGGTTCGCCTGCGAGTCTGAACTCGTCGTCGGAATGAGTGCACCGATCCCGCGACCGAGTCCAGTTCGTTTCGTTGCCATCAGTGACTGACTCCCTCAGGGTGGTTCGTATCGGGTGTATCGGAGGAGCCTGCGGCCCATCGGTTGGCGATCTCCGCCGCTGCTTCGAGATAAGACACTGCGCCGAGCGACGTGGGGTCGTAGCTGATAACACTCTGCCCGAAGCTGGGGGCTTCAGAGATGCGCACCGCTCGTGGGATGACCGACTCGAGGACCTGCCCGGTGAAGTGGTCTCGGACGTCTTGAGCCACCTGCTGCGCGAGGTTGGTGCGCCCGTCGTACATGGTCAGGAGGATGGTGCTGACGGCGAGCCCTGGGTTCAGGTGCCGCTGGATCAGCTGGATGCTACTGAGGAGCTGGCTCAAGCCCTCGAGCGCGTAGTACTCGCACTGAATCGGGATGAGTACCTCTTTGGCCGCGACGAAGGCATTGATCGTCAGGAGGCCGAGGGACGGCGGGCAATCGATCAGGACGTAGTGGAACGGCTCTTCGGCGTCCTGGATGAACTGTTCGAGCGCCGTGCGGAGTCGGTGCTCACGCGCGACCTGTGACACGAGTTCGATCTCCGCGCCGGCGAGATGGATCGTCGAGGGAGCGCAGAACAGCGTGGGGAACTCGGGGCTCTGCTGGACGACATCGGCCAGGGGGAAGTCGTCGATCAGGACGTCGTAGACACTCGGGACATCCGAGTGATGCTCGACACCGAGTGCGGTGGACGCGTTCCCCTGGGGATCCAGATCGATCACGAGGACACGTGCACCCGAGCGGGCGAGGGCGGCGCCGATGTTGACGGTAGTGGTCGTCTTGCCGACTCCGCCCTTCTGGTTGGAGACCGTGAAGACCCGGGTGTGGTCGGGCGTCGGCAGGGTTGCGTGAGCCAAGGCTTTACGCCTCTCAGTCAGATGATGGAGCTCGCGAGCCAACGGCGTGGACGCGTCGAAGGCGCTACCAACGGAGTCGCGCTCGGGAGCCGCGGAATGCGTTGGTTCGGGTTGTTTCACGTGAAACCTTCTTGCTCGAAACGTGTACTTCAACCGTACCAGCGTGGGCTGACGCCAGGGGAGCGATCTCCGACAGTGATCGGGCGAGTGCGTACGCATGGCGGCACCAGAGCGCTGTTTTGCGACACCCGCATATCGTCGAACGGCCCGAGAGGTGCCCAGAACGGACACCTCGCCCTCATTCTTCCACAGGGTTATCCACAGGGCTCCGGCATGCCCGACGCCGGGTAACCACGTGCGCCTCGGGCGTGCAGGTCGAAGCTGATCAGACCAACCCAAGACGAGCCCGGCGGACCTGTGTTGACAACCATGAGGGAGGTTCCTCTGCGATCAGGCGGAGATCCGCGTCTTTCCGCGGAAGTTCGCCCCCAAACGCCGCGCGCCGGGTCCGGTACGTCCGGGCTCTTGCCCCGGTGCAGCTTGACCACAGTCTGGTTGTACGCCGGTCGGGGTCCGCTTCTTCACGGAGGATCACCAGTTCCTCCAGCTACGCGCGAGAACTGTCCACAGAGTTATCCACAGGCGCCATCTCTACACGCTCATATGGTGGAGAGCTGTGCGACTGGCACCAGTCCGCGCCAGCGTTTCACGTGATACCTAGACTCCCTGCAAGCCGAGCCGTCGAACGGCTTACATCGATAGGCGCCTTTGCAGCCTCTGGCCACCGCCGCTATCCGACTCACCGGTGTGATCCGACACTGGGGGGAGGGGTAGCCACGAAGCATCACGCAACCGGTCCGATCCCACACTCAGTCCGTCGTACCCGGCCACCGTTTCACGTGAAACACTCTCGCCAGGACCAACGAGCCGGATGGGTGTGATGTCGAGCGCAAGCCAGCCTGCTACCGCGCACTGTGCTCGTCGAACTCAACCCGTCTCCACCATCGCATCACAGCCACGCAGGAGTAAACCGCCGCCCATGTTCCACGTGAAACATCGAACACCGCGCCGGTCCCGGCACGACGGCCTCCCTGGGCGCGCACTCACTGAGTGAACTGGATCACACGACGCCAGTCCGATAGGAACCACTCCTGAGAACGATGGACTCAGCGAGTGGCATCGTCGCACGTTCCACGTGAAACGTCGCTCAATCTCATCCTTCCATCGGCAAGTACCCTCCGCCGAGGCTATTTGGGCGCAGAATCATGCGCCGTCAATCGGGAGTACGTCTGGTCCTTCCAAGCTGACGGGAGTCACGAGCACAACCTCCGCGGTGCCGGCCTACTTCGACACATCGTTACGCCGAATGGACGCCGTGCACCGTACATAGCCGCCCCGTCGGGGAGAGCGCACGGAGTAGCAGCAGGGGGCTCCAGCGTTACCGCTCCGCACGGCGCCAGAACCTCGAAGAACGGGACGACTTCGACGCACGCGATAGAGGCAGGCCGACCATCCTCTCCTTCTCCGGGCGGCAACTCACCCAGCGCCTCAGCCAACACCGACCCGCCGGCGGACATGAGCCTGCCGACGCTCGGGCGCCAGTCGGCCCGTAGGCACCTGAGGAACTGGCGGAATGCGCATCTCGCAGCAGGTGCCCAACGACAGGTCCGCCACGTGATGCACCACCGCGAGTCAATTGAGCGTGTGGGACGGGGCGACGCATCTTCCCTGCAACCAAGGACCGACCCGGACCTACCCGGACTGCGAACGAAGGCCACAGATCCCTGGCAAGCCCGACCGGATCACCAACCTGGGAGGTCCACCGTTCCCACCCGCACTCGTCCGTGATCTCCAAAGTGGCAGCTAGCTGGCCGGCCACCGCGCACAGCATCGACGTCTGGGTGCGCCGACCAGCGGAGCGCGGAGCATCGCCGCCCGTCGATGGCGGTGCCGGCGCAGCGTCACGAGACTGGGGCTACAGGCCAAGCGGAGAACATATATGAGATATCAGGAGCAACACTGCTGGCAAACGTTAGAAAACACTCGAATCCGGCCCGCCCAGCGCCCCAGATTCGTGTCCGAATGGACCGGAGAATCGTTCCTGACGAACTCAGGACCTCTGAACTGGCCGCATTTTCCGGGCCGGTTCGTCAGGAGCCATTCTCCCGAAAGCTCGCAAGCCGCCGAATATCGTCTGCGGTGCCCCTCACGGAGGCCCGAGCGCTCCCGACTGAATTCAGCCGCGAACGGTTCCCACGATGACCCGGGTCGGCTCCGCGAGAACGCCCTCGCCAAGCGTCCGAACCTCGACGCCGGAGACCCGGTACTTGCGAAGCTCCTTCGTCGACGCGTCGACCTCCGCCTGCGCGCCGGCGCCCTTCATGAGGACCAGCTCTCCGCCGTCCCGAAGCAGGGGAGCGGTGAGGGGGAGCAACTTGCGGAGCGCACTGACCGCTCGCGCGGTCACCTGGTCGAGGGGCTCCTCGAGGCGAACCTCCTCAGCGCGCGCTCGCACGACGGTGACGTTCTCGAGCCCGAGGACGCCGACCTGGTCGTTGAGCCAGGCGACCCGACGTTCCATCGGTTCGATGAGGACGAACTCGACATCTGGTCGCGCAATCGCGAGGACCAGTCCAGGCAGCCCCGCGCCTGTGCCGACGTCGCCGACTCGCCCGGGACGAAGGAGAGGAGCCACGATCACGCTGTTGAGGATGTGGCGCGTCCAGAGACGCGGAAGCTCTAGGGGACCGATCAGCCCGAGTGGCTCACCGAACTCCGCCAGGTTCGCGGCGAAGGCACGACCGACATCGATCCGGTCGCCGAACAACTCGGCTGCTTCCGCCGGTTCCGGTTCGAGTCCTGCAGGCACGTCAGTCATCGCAGTTTCACGTGAAACGATCAGGCCGCGTCAGCCGCGGGTGATGACGGTGTGACGGTCGCGGCCTTCGCCGTGCGACTCGGACACGAAGCCGCGAGCCGACACGATGTCGTGGACGAGCTTGCGCTCGTAGCTCGACATCGGGGGGAGTGCCGCCTCGGTGGAACCGGCCTCGATGCGCTCGACCGCTCGCTCCACGAGGGCGCCGAGCTCCTGCTGACGCGCTTCGCGGGATCCGCCGATGTCGAGGATGAGCCGGGAGAAGCCACCGGTCCGGTTCTGAACAGCCAAGCGGGTCAGCTCCTGCAGCGCGTTGACCGTGTCGGGACGCGACAGGAGACGCAGGTTGCTCTCCGTGGGGGAGTCGATCGACACGTACGCACGACCATTGCGGGCATCGATGTCGATGTCGCCATCGATGTCGCAGATGTCGAGGAACTCCTCGATGTAGTCCGCTGCGACGTCGCCCTCTTCTTCGAGCTGCGTGATGGTGGGTGCTTCGTCCTGGGCCGGGGCCAGTTCCTGGTCAGTCACCGATACTCCTACTTGTCTCGTCCGTCGGTCTGCTGCTTCTTCGCGCGCGCCTTGCCCATAGGCTGCTGGCGCTGCGTCGGGGTCTTCTTCTCGGGTACCGGCGCCTCGGAGATCGAGATGACGTCGCCGTTCGGCGTCATGAGCTTGCCCTTCCGCGCGAGACGCTCCTCACGAGCCTTCGCAGCATCGGAACCAGGCGTCGGCATGTTCCGGATGACGAGGAACTGCTGCACCATCGTCCACGCGTTGGACGTCAGCCAGTAGAACATGACGCCGAGCGGGAAGGCGAAGCCGGAGAAGAGGAACACGAAGGGCAGGATGTAGAGGAGGATCCGCTGCTGCTTGAACTGTGGGCTGGCCTTCGTCTCGGCCGACATGTTCTTCGACACGATCTGCAGCTGCGTGATGAACTGCGACGCGCACATGAGGATGACCATGACGGCGGCGATGATGACGACCGCCCAGTTGACCGGGTTGCCGGCGAGTGCCGCCTGCATGCTCGTGTGCAGCGGAGCGATCCCGAACAGGTTCGCGTCGCCGAACTGCACGGCGAGGGTCTCGTTCAGGGGACCGACGCCGGCCTTGCTCTTCTGGGCGTCGTTGAGCACGGAGAACAGGGCGAAGAAGATCGGCATCTGGACGAGCAGCGGCAGACATCCGCTGACGGGGGAGGTGCCGTGCTTCTTGTACAGCTCCATCGTCTCGCGAGACATCGCCTCACGGCTGGCCTGGTCGCGCTTGCCCTTGTACTTCTCCTGCACCTTCTTCATCTGCGGTGCGATCTCGAGCATCTTGCGCTGGCTCTTGATCTGCTTGATGAACAGGGGGATCAGGGCGGCACGGACGACGAGGACGAGCCCGACGATCGAGAGGACCCAGGTGAGACCGGCCGCGGGGTCGAGTCCGATGGCCGTCCACAGCAGGTGCCAGCCCACGAGGAGCAGCTCGACCGCCCATTTGAGCGGCCAGAGAATTGTGCCGATGATGTCCATAGGTGCGGGTCAGCCCTTTCCGTGGCTCGGTTGCACGACAAATCCGTGAGAAGTGACGCTGTACCGGAAGTTCTTCTTGGGTGGTACCTCGTCGAAACGAGGTGCTGCCCAGGGGTGGCATCTCGCGATGCGGGCCGCTGCCATCGCCGAACCGACGACGACACCGTGTTGCTGCACCGCTCCCAGAGCGTACGCGGAACAGCTGGGGTAATACCGGCAGACGTCGCCGTACAGCGGGGAGATCGCGGCGCGATACACGCGAAGCGCCAGCACCGCAGCATTGCGGGGCGCGAGGCAGGTGGCAGCGAGGACGCCGTTCATCGGTGCGCGTCCGAAGCCTCGACGATGACGCCGCGTTTGGCGAAGGCGCGATCGACCTCGGCATGGAGCGAGGCGAACGGCGCCGTCGCTGCAGACGGCAGTGCTCGGATGACCACGTCAGCGCCGTGGGCAGCCTGAACGACGCTGTCGTGGCAGATGGCCTTCAAGCGACGTCTGACGAGATTGCGGGTCACTGCGTTACCGACCGTTTTCGCAACGATGAACCCGAAGCGCGGCTGTCCGCCCTTCGGGTTCATGCGTACGTACGTGACCGTGTGCTCGCCGACGAACCGGGACCCGCGACGAACTACCCCTCGGTAGTCGTCGCCGGACGTGATCCGGCTCGCACGCTCGAGCACGACGGCTCTACGCGGAGAGTTCGGTGCGGCCCTTGGCGCGACGAGCCGACAGGATGCCGCGGCCGGCACGCGTGCGCATGCGCAGGCGGAAGCCGTGCTTCTTGGCGCGACGACGGTTGTTCGGCTGGAAGGTTCTCTTGCTCATAATTACGATCTCCGGATCATGACCCACCACTGCACAGGTGGCAGCAGGGTACGGAAGGGTGCCCGTGGGCAGAAGTCAACTGATTAAACCTACGGTCTACTCGCGCGAAGGTCAAACCAGCGGCGCCCAAACGAATGATTATCCACAGGATTCTCAGAAATTGTAGCAGTGACACGCAGGGCGGCCGTACAGTGATTTGGGACTGGGGCGACGTGTTGTTAGCGTAAGCCCTCGGGTTATGCACAGCGTGTGGATAGCACCGCGCTCAGCCCCGAATACTCAGGGGAGAGCCTGTGGATGAACCTGTGAGTATGTGTGGGGAGAACTATGTCGGACGCCGACGATGCGATCGCTGAGACCTGGCAATCGGTGCTCGAGATCCTCTCCGTCGACGACCGCATCACCCCGCCACTCCGCGGGTTCCTCAACCTCATCGTCCCCAAGGGCATCATGGGCGGCACCTTCTACCTGGAGGTGCCCAACGAGTTCACGATGGGCATGCTCAACCAGCGCATGCGGGCACCGATCCTCGCCGCGCTCGCGTCCATCGTCGACGGCGGTCCCGTCGGCAACTACGCGATCGTCGTCAACCCCGACATCGTCGAGGAACGGTACGAGCAGACCGGCTTCCAGCACATCGACCCGGCACCGCTCGAGTCACCGCAACCGCAGCTGACCCCGACGCCCACGCTGCCGGCTCGCGAGAACGACACCCGACTCAACCCGAAGTACAGCTTCGACAACTTCGTCATCGGTCAGTCCAACCGGTTCGCGCACGCGGCCGCGGTCGCCGTGGCCGAAGCGCCGGCCAAGGCCTACAACCCGCTGTTCGTGTACGGCGACTCCGGGCTCGGCAAGACCCACCTCCTCCACGCCATCGGCCACTACGCGATGAACCTCTACGCGGGGATCCGCGTCCGGTACGTGTCCAGCGAGGAGTTCACGAACGACTTCATCAACTCGATCGCCAACAACCGCGGCTCGTTCTTCCAGTCGCGGTACCGCGACATCGACATCCTGCTGATCGACGACATCCAGTTCCTCCAGGGTAAGGCGGAGACGCAGGAGGCGTTCTTCCACACCTTCAACACCCTGCACGATCACAACAAGCAGGTGGTCATCACCAGCGACCTGCCGCCGAAGGCGCTCACCGGCTTCGAAGAGCGGATGCGTTCACGCTTCGAGTGGGGACTCATCACCGACGTCCAGGCTCCCGACCTCGAGACGCGCATCGCGATCCTGCGCAAGAAGGCGCAGAACGAGAAGCTGCACATCCCGGACGAGGTCCTCGAGTTCATCGCCACCAAGGTGTCGAGCAACATCCGTGAGCTGGAGGGCACGCTCATCCGCGTCGTCGCGTTCGCGAGCCTGAACCGGACCGCCGTCGACATGACGCTGGCCCAGACGGTGCTGAAGGACGTCATCAGCCTCGACGACGACAACGTCATCTCGCCGATCGACATCATCAACACCACGGCCGACTACTTCAAGCTCTCGGTCGACGACCTGTACGGCTCGAGCCGGTCGCAGGCCGTGGCGACGGCGCGTCAGATCGCGATGTACCTCTGTCGCGAGCTCACGAACCTCTCACTCCCGAAGATCGGTCAGCTGTTCGGCAACCGGGACCACACGACGGTCATGTACGCCAACCGGAAGATCACCGACCTCATGCAGGAGAAGCGCTCGATCTACAACCAGGTGACCGAGCTCACGAGCCGCATCAAGCAGAACCTCCGCTACGGCGCCTGACCCCTGACCGGTCACTGAGCCTCACTCGGTCCCTGAGCTTGT
Source organism: Plantibacter sp. M259 (assembly GCF_006065115.1). Lineage (NCBI taxonomy): Bacteria > Bacillati > Actinomycetota > Actinomycetes > Micrococcales > Microbacteriaceae > Plantibacter > Plantibacter sp. M259. Next base: position 1,869,424 of record NZ_CP040750.1, read on the forward strand.
CGAAGGGCCCTCGACAGGCTCGGGGACCGGGGAACCGCTACGGCGCCTGACGCGTCCTGGTGAACGTTTCCGGCCCCTCGACGCACTCGGTGCGCTCGAGGGGCCGATTTCGTTCATCAGGCGACGACGAGCGCTCATTCGACGACATGATCCGCGTCCGATCTGTCCACATTCCGACCTCGCAGCCCTGTGGATAACCTGTGGAGAGATGTGGAAGCTCCGGGCGCGCTTGTGAGTGAACACCGTTCACCCGCCTCCGCGTCCCACACCCTCGTGTCCTTCTCTCCACAGGCCGCCACCAAGTTACACACATGTAGTTCCCTGTGTTCGAGCGGGTTCGGCGGACTTATCCACAGTTTCCACACCGGTTAAGACTGTTAACCGTTAATTCAATGATCTCTCCGCCAAACAACCTTTCCCCAGGCTCGCTTCTCCACAGCACCTCGTCCCACTCGACCCCGGAAGCAGACCCACTAGCATTGGTGACGTCATCGAGAGCCAGAGACAGGGGACTTGTCGTGCGATTCAGCGTCAACCGGGATGTATTCAGCGAAGCCGTCTCGTTCGCAGTGAAGCTGCTCCCGCAGCGCCCGACGCTGCCGATCCTCAACGGCATCCTGATCGAAGCCGGTGACGACGGTCTCATCCTGTCGTCCTTCGACTACGAGGTGTCCAGCCAGACTGGAATCGCGGCCGAGGTCGAGGAGGCCGGCACAGCACTCGTCAACGGTCGGCTGCTCTCGGAGATCGCCAGCCGCCTTCCGAACGCGCCTGTCCGGTTCAGCAAGGTCGAGAACCGCATCGAGGTCACCTGTGGTTCAGCCAGGTTCACCCTCGGCTCGATGCCCGTCGAGGAGTACCCGACGATCCCGCAGGTCGACGCCGACTTCGGCCTCGTGCCCGCCGACGAGTTCGCAACCGCAGTGAGCCAGGTCGCTGTCGCCGCAAGCCGCGACGACGTGACCCCGGTCATCACCGGCGTGCAGCTCGAGGTCTCCAAGACGAGCCTCAGCCTCGTCGCGACCGACCGCTACCGGGTCGCGGTGCGCGAGATCGACTGGGACTCGGGCCAGGGCGACGGTTCCAGCGAGACGATCACGGCCCTCGTGCCGGCCCGCACGCTCCAGGAGGTCGGCAAGACCTTCGGCCACAGCGGCAACATCAACGTCGCGATCACGAATCGCGACGATCGCGAACTCATCGCGTTCCGGGCTGACCGCAAGACGGTCACCTCGCTGCTGATCAAGGGCAACTTCCCGCCGGTCAAGCGGCTCTTCCCCGAGACGACCGACAACTACGCGATCATCAACACCGCGGAACTCATCGAGGCGACCAGGCGTATGTCGCTCGTCCTCGAGCGCGAAGCGGCCCTCCGCTTCACCTTCACCATCGACGGCCTCACGCTCGAGGCCGTCGGATCCGAGCAGGCGCAGGCATCCGAGGGCATCGACGCCCTCCTCACCGGCGACGACATCGTGCTCTCCCTCAAGCCGCAGTTCCTGATCGACGGTCTGACCGCGGTCCGGAGCGAGTACGTGCGGTTCTCGTTCACGAAGACGGAGAACACGAACAAGCCGGGACCCATGCTCATCACGAGCCAATCCTCCAAGGATCAGCCGGGTGCCGACAGTTACAAGTACCTGCTGCAGCCGAACCTGCTGCTGCGCTGACACGCAAAGGATCCTCCATGCACATCGGTCTCGTCGGTCTCGGCAAGATGGGCAACAACATGCGCACGCGTCTGCGTGCGAACGGCATCGAGGTCACCGGTTTCGACCGGAACCCCGATGTCACCGACGTCGCGACGATCAGCGACCTCGTCGCTGCGCTCCCGGCGCCTCGCACGGTCTGGGTCATGGTCCCGCCGGGGCCATCACCGACTCCGTCGTCGAGGAGCTGAACGGCCTGCTCGAGGCCGGCGACCTGATCATCGACGGCGGCAACAGCCGCTTCACGGACGACTTCAAGCACGCTGAACTGCTGTCGGCGAAGGGCATCGACTACATCGACGCCGGCGTCTCCGGCGGTGTCTGGGGTGTCGACAACGGCTACGGCCTCATGGTCGGCGGTTCCAAGGAGCAGGTGGAGCGGGTCATGCCCGTCTTTGACGCCCTGCGTCCTGAAGGCCCGCGCGATGAGGGCTTCGTCCACGTCGGAGAGGTCGGCGCCGGCCACTACGCGAAGATGGTGCACAACGGCATCGAGTACGCGCTCATGCAGGCGTACGCCGAGGGCTTCGAGCTCCTGGACAAGCGCGAAGACATCATCAAGGATGTCCCCGGCACCTTCAAGGCCTGGCAGCGCGGCACCGTCGTGCGGTCCTGGCTGCTCGAGCTGCTCGTCCGCGCCCTCGAGGAGGACCCGGACTTCGAGCAGATCGAGGGTTACGTCGAGGACTCGGGCGAGGGCCGCTGGACGATCGAGGAGGCCATCGCGAACGCGGTGCCCGTCCCGACCATCTCTGCATCGATCTTCGCCCGCTTCGTGTCGCGCCAGGAGGACTCGCCGGCCATGAAGGCGGTCGCGGCACTCCGCAACCAGTTCGGCGGACACGCGGTCAAGAAGGCCGACGACTGACGACACGACGTCTCCTGACGAACGAAATCGACCCTCCCGGAGCCTTCCGCTTCGCCGGAGGGTCGATTTCGTTCACCCTGCGTCGTCGTGACGGGCGCGCTCGGACGTCCGACGGCGCCCCGACCCGTTCGGCGTCAGGGCGAGGCGGTAGGGTGACGTGGTGATCGTGCGGCACTTGAATCTCACCGACTACCGCAACTATGCGGTGGTCGATGTGGCGCTCGAACCCGGACCCAATCTGTTCGTGGGTCGCAATGGCCAGGGCAAGACCAACCTCGTCGAGGCGATCGGATACCTCAGCAGCCTCGGGTCCCATCGGGTCTCCTCCGAACAGGCGCTCATCCGACACGGTGCCGACGCGGCGATCATCAGGGCGCGCATCGTGCACGACGGTCGTGAGCTGCTCGCCGAGGTGCAGCTCAACCGGGGTTCGGCCAACCGCGCTCAGGTGAACCGGTCCCAGATCAAGCCGCGCGAACTGCCTCGGTACGTGTCCACTGTGCTGTTCGCCCCGGAGGACCTCCTGATCGTCCGAGGCGACCCGTCGGCGCGCCGGCGGTTCATCGACCAGCTCCTCGTGCAGCGGATTCCCCGCCTGGCCGGCGTGATGGCCGACTACGACCGCTCCCTGAAGCAGCGGAACTCGCTCCTCAAATCGGCGAGGGCGCGTGGGCTGAAATCCGGGCCCCTGGCGACGCTCGACCTCTGGGACGACCGACTCGTGCAGTACGGCACGGAGATCATCGCCGAACGTCTGCAGCTCCTGGCCATGCTCGGTGGACCACTGCGCGGAGCGTACGAGGCCGTGGCCGGCGACGATCACCGACCGGTCCTCCTGCCCGTGCTCAGTATCGCCGGCACCGATGCCGAGGACGAGTCGGCAGCCGCCGATCCCACGGAGGGCGTGGAGCCGGGCGCCCCTGTCGATCTGGCGCGCATCGCGGAACGGTTCCGTGCGGCCCTCGCGCAGCGCCGGTCGGCCGAGCTCGAGCGGGGCCTGACGCTCGTCGGACCGCACCGCGACGACGTGTTCTTCGGTCTCAACGGGCTGCCGGTCAAGGGGTACGCGAGCCACGGTGAATCGTGGTCGTTCGCCCTCGCCGCCAAACTCGCCTCAGCCGAACTCCTCCGGGCCGACTCGTCCCTCGGCGATCCGGTGCTCATCCTCGACGACGTCTTCGCCGAGCTCGACTCGCGTCGGCGGGAACGCCTCGCGGCCGCGGTCGCGGAGTACGACCAGGTCATCATCACCGCGGCCGTGTTCGACGACGTCCCTGAACGGTTCACCGCGCACGTGGTGCGCATCGAAGCCGGACGGATCGTGGACGGTCAGGACGAGGACGCCGTTCCCGCGCGGCACGAGCCGCTCTTCACGGAGTCGACGCATGACTGAGCCGCGTCGACTCGGGCGGGACGCCGACCCGGCGGGGGAACTCTCCGCCACGGTGTACCTGCGGTTCAAGGAGATCTTCGGTGGCGAACGGATCTCCCGTGATCGCAAGCGCCGCGAACGCTCGGCCGAGGGGCCGCAGGACTCGGTGCCGTACGGTGTCGGTCGCGACCCCAAGGGCCTCGGGACGGTCATCGATTCGTTGACCGCCGGACTCGGGTGGAACTCGCCGCTCGCCCAGCACGAGGTGCTCGGGAACTGGGCGGAGTTGTGCGGCGAGGACACCGCCAGGTACTCCGAACCGGTGTCGATCTCGGACGGCGTCCTGCTCGTCCAGTGCCAGTCGACGGCCTGGGCGACACAGCTGCGCCACATGCGCCACGAGATCCTCGTCCGCATCGCCGAACGCTATCCCGACGCCGGTGTCGACACGATCCGTTTCCAGGGCCCCGGAGCACCCTCCTGGAAAAGAGGCCCCAGGTCGATCCCAGGGCGCGGTCCACGCGATACTTACGGCTAGGGAGGCAAATACGGCCTCCGGGCATGGAAAAGTGCCTCAAACGGGCGTTTTCTCGCGGCTTCACGGGGTCTGTTTGGTAGGATGGAACGGTCGAATCTCGACGGTTTGGAGCCCTCTTTTCCTATGACATCAGAACCCAACACGCACGCCCAAGACTCTGATTACGGCGCAAGTGCCATCCAGGTTCTCGAAGGTCTCGAAGCCGTCCGGAAGCGGCCCGGTATGTACATCGGGTCCACCGGTCCACGTGGTCTGCACCACCTGGTCTACGAGATCGTCGACAACTCCGTGGACGAGGCCCTCGCCGGCTACTGCGACACGATCCTCGTGACCATCCTGGAGGACGGCGGCGTCCGCGTCATCGACAACGGTCGAGGCATCCCGGTCGACATCCACCCGGTCGAGAAGAAGTCGACCGTCGAGGTCGTCCTGACGATCCTGCACGCCGGCGGCAAGTTCGGTGGCGGCGGGTACGCGGTCTCCGGTGGGCTCCACGGCGTCGGTTCGTCCGTCGTCAACGCACTGTCCACGCGCCTCTCGGTCGAGGTCCGTCGTCAGGGTTCGGTCTGGCGCCAGAGCTTCCAGCACGGTGTCCCCGACGCCCCGCTCCACGAGGACGAGCCGTCCTCCGAGACGGGCACCACGATCACCTTCTGGCCGAGCGCCGAGACGTTCGAGACGACGGAGTTCGACTACGAGACGCTGCGGACCCGCTTCCAGCAGATGGCCTTCCTCAACAAGGGCCTCCGCATCGAGCTCGCCGACGAGCGGCCGTTGCGCGACGCCATCGAGGCCGAGGACGTCGACGACAACTCGGCGGCCCACTCGCAGCGCAAGGACGTCTTCTTCTACGAGCGCGGTCTCGAGGACTACGTCGAGTACCTGAACAAGGCCAAGCGTGCCGAGCTCGTCCACGACGAGATCATCTCCTTCGAGTCGGAGAACACCGAGCGCAAGATCGCGCTCGAGGTCGCGATGCAGTGGACGACGGCGTACAACGAGAGCGTCCACACCTACGCGAACACGATCAACACGCACGAGGGCGGCACCCACGAAGAAGGGTTCCGTGCGGCGCTCACCACACTCGTGAACCGTTACGCACGTGAGAAGGGCATCCTCAAGGAGAAGGACGACAACCTCTCCGGCGACGACGTCCGCGAGGGCCTCACGGCCGTCATCTCCGTCAAGCTCTCCGAGCCGCAGTTCGAGGGCCAGACGAAGACCAAACTCGGCAACACCGAGGCGAAGGCGTTCGTGCAGAAGGTCGTCAGCGAACAGCTCAACGACTGGTTCGACCGCAACCCCAACCAGGCCAAGGAGATCATCCGGAAGGCGCTGCAGGCGGCGACCGCTCGTCTCGCCGCCCGCAAGGCGCGTGAGACGGCCCGTCGCAAGGGTCTCCTCGAGGGTGGCGGCATGCCCGGCAAGCTCAAGGACTGCCAGTCGAAGGACCCGTCGCTGTCCGAGATCTTCATCGTCGAGGGTGACTCCGCAGGCGGCTCCGCCGTGCAGGGTCGCAACCCGGAGACCCAGGCGATCCTCCCGCTCCGCGGCAAGATCCTCAACGTCGAGAAGGCACGCCTCGACCGCGCGCTCGCGAACAACGAGGTCCAGGCCATGATCACGGCGTTCGGTGCCGGCATCGGTGAGGACTTCAACCCCGACAAGGTGCGGTACCACAAGATCGTGCTCATGGCCGATGCCGACGTCGACGGCCAGCACATCACGACGCTGCTGCTGACGCTCCTGTTCCGCTACATGCGCCCGCTCGTCGACCTCGGATACGTGTACCTCGCGCAGCCGCCGCTCTACCGCCTGAAGTGGTCGAACGCCGACCACCAGTACGTGTACAGCGACCGCGAACGCGACGCCCTCCTCACCGACGGTGTCGCCTCGGGCAAGCGCATCCCGAAGGAGAACGGGATCCAGCGCTACAAGGGTCTCGGCGAGATGAACTACAAGGAGCTGTGGGAGACCACGATGGACCCGCAGACGCGGACGCTCCTCCAGGTCACCCTCGACGACGCCGCGGCTGCCGATGAGATCTTCTCGACGCTCATGGGCGAGGACGTGGAGTCCCGCCGGACCTTCATCCAGAAGAACGCGAAAGACGTCCGCTTCCTCGACATCTGAGTGGCACGAACCACCCTCATCCACCGGTCACTGAGCTTGTCGAAGTGATCCACCTCGCATCAAACAGGCCCTTCGACAAGCTCAGGGCCAGGAGAAGTAAGAGAACATGGCAGACGAAACCAACGACGAGATCACGGTCCCGGACGAGGACCACGGCGTGCACGGACGGATCGACCAGGTCGACCTGCAGCTCGAGATGCAGCGCAGCTACCTCGACTACGCGATGAGTGTCATCGTCGGCCGTGCCCTGCCCGACGTCCGCGACGGTCTGAAGCCCGTCCACCGCCGCGTGATCTACGCGATGTACGACGGCGGTTACCGCCCCGACCGCTCGTTCTCCAAGTGCGCGCGCGTCGTCGGCGACGTCATGGGTCAGTTCCACCCCCACGGCGACACGGCCATCTACGACGCGCTCGTGCGCCTCGTCCAGCCGTGGAGCCTGCGGTACCCGTTGGCGCTCGGCCAGGGCAACTTCGGCTCACCGGGCAACGACGGCGCGGCCGCCCCTCGGTACACCGAGACGAAGATGGCCCCGCTCGCCATGGAGATGGTGCGCGACATCGACGAGGAGACCGTCGACTTCCAGCCCAACTACGACGGCGAATCCCAGGAGCCGGTCGTCCTGCCGGCGCGCTTCCCGAACCTGCTCGTCAACGGGTCCGTCGGCATCGCGGTCGGCATGGCCACGAACATCCCGCCGCACAACCTCCGCGAGGTCGCCGACGGTGCCCTCTGGCACCTGGCGAACCCGGAGGCCAGCCGGGACGAGCTCCTCGAAGCGCTCATGCAGCGCATCAAGGGGCCGGACTTCCCGACCGGCGCGCAGATCCTCGGTATCAAGGGCATCCAGGACGCCTACCGCACGGGTCGCGGTTCCATCACGATGCGTGCCGTCGTGAACGTCGAGGAGATCCAGGGTCGGACCTGCCTCGTCGTCACCGAGCTCCCGTACCAGGTGAACCCAGACAACCTCGCGCTGAAGATCGCCGACCTCGTCAAGGAGGGTCGTCTCGGCGGCGTCGCCGACATCCGCGACGAGACCTCCGGTCGCACCGGCCAGCGGCTCGTCATCGTGCTGAAGCGCGATGCGGTCGCGAAGGTCGTCCTCAACAACCTCTACAAGCACACGCAGCTGCAGGACAACTTCGGCGCGAACATGCTCGCGATCGTCGACGGCATCCCGCGCACGCTGCCGCTCGACGGGTTCATCACCAACTGGGTGACGCACCAGGTCGAGGTCATCGTCCGCCGCACCGTGTTCCGACTCCGCAAGAAGGAGGAGCGCGCACACATCCTCCGCGGGTACCTCAAGGCGCTCGACGCACTGGACGAGGTCATCGCGCTCATCCGTCGCTCGCCGTCCGCCGACGAGGCGCGCACGGGCCTCATGGACCTCCTCGAGATCGACGAGCTCCAGGCCAGCGCGATCCTCGACATGCAGCTGCGTCGCCTCGCCGCCCTCGAGCGTCAGAAGATCATCGACGAGGCCGCCGAGATCGAAGCGCAGATCGCCGACCTCAAGGACATCCTCGCGAAGCCGGTCCGCCAGCGCGAGATCGTCAGTGAGGAACTGACCGCGATCGTCGACAAGTACGGCGACGACCGCCGCACCGAGATCATGTTCGGTTTCGACGGCGACATGAACATGGAAGACCTGATCCCCGAAGAGGAGATGGTCATCACCGTCACCCGCGGCGGGTACATCAAGCGCACGCGGAGCGACAACTACCGTCAGCAGCACCGCGGTGGCAAGGGCGTCAAGGGCGCCCAGCTGCGCGCGGACGACGTGGTCGACCACTTCTTCGTGACGACGACGCACCACTGGCTCCTCTTCTTCACCACCAAGGGTCGCGTGTACCGTGCGAAGGCCTACGAGCTGCAGGAGGCCGGCCGCGACGCCAAGGGCCAGCACGTGGCCAACCTGCTCGCCATGCAGCCCGACGAGGAGATCGCCGAGATCCTCGACATCCGCGACTACGAGGCCGCGACGTACCTGGTCCTCGCGACACACGACGGCCTCGTCAAGAAGACGGCGCTCTCGGAGTACGACACGAACCGCTCGGGCGGCATCATCGCGATCAACCTGCGCGAGGGCGACGAGCTCACCTCCGCGCTGCTCGTGGAAAACGACAGCGACGTCCTGCTGGTGTCCCGCAAGGGCATGTCCATCCGCTTCACGGCCAGCGACGAGACCCTGCGGCCGATGGGACGCGCGACGAGCGGCGTCATCGGCATGCACTTCCGCGACGACGACAAGCTCCTCTCAGCGTCGGTCCTCCCCTCCCTCGAGGGTGAGGAACGCGAGGCGTACGTCTTCGTCGTGACCGAAGGCGGCTACGCCAAGCGCACCAACATCGACCAGTACCGCGGCCAGAACCGCGGTGGTCTGGGCATCAAGGTGGCCAAGCTGAACGACGATCGAGGCACGCTCGCGGGCGCCCTGATCGTCGACGAGAGCGACGAGGTCCTTGTGGTTCTTGCCAGTGGCAAGGTGGTAAGGTCTGCCGTGGCCGAAGTTCCAGCGAAGGGGCGCGACACGATGGGCGTCGTCTTCGCACGTTTCGCGGAGAGCGACCGAATCATCGCGCTGGCCAAGAACAGTGACCGAAACCTTGAGACCCAGGATGTTCCGGAGACGGTTGCAGACGCAGCCGCCACGGAGGGTGCAGAACCCGAGGCATCCGTGCCGGACGAGACTCCGGCGATGAAGGAAGAAGTAGATGAGCAGTAGCGTCGCAGAGAAGTTGGCCAAGAAGTCGACCAAACGCACCAGCACCAAGCAGGTGCGCCTGAAGCTGGTGTACATCGACTTCTGGTCGGCGGTGAAGCTGTCGTTCCTGGCGGCGATCGCGGTCGCCGTGGTCATCGTGGTGTTCTTCTTCCTCGTCTACACGGTGCTCAACACCACCGGTGTCTTCACGAAGGTCGGAGGCCTGTTCACCGACATCGCCGGCCCGGGGAACAACATCCTCCAGTACGTCAACCTGCCGCAGGTCATGGCCTTCGCGGGCATCGTGGCGCTGCTCAACCTCATCGTCATCACGCTGATGGGAGCCCTCCTCGCGGGGCTCTACAACCTCAGCGTGAAGATCACGGGTGGCCTCCTCGTCGGATTCACCAACAACTGACGCTCCTTCGGGTCGGCGCCGCCCCGTGCGGCGCCGCTCGATTATGAGTTGCGGCGGGAATCGGGTAGTCTCAACAAGGTTCAAAACGGGGCTATAGCTCAGGCGGTTAGAGCGCTTCGCTGATAACGAAGAGGTCCCAGGTTCAAGTCCTGGTAGCCCCACCCTGCACGACCAGTAACACACCGATTGGATCGGATCCCCGGATCTGCTCCATCCGGGGCCTTAGCTCAGTTGGTAGAGCGCCTGCTTTGCAAGCAGGATGTCGGGAGTTCGATTCTCCCAGGCTCCACAGTCCAGAAGCAGCCCCCGGCCAACGCCGGGGGCTGCTTCGTTTCCACCGAGCGAGCCCGCGATCGGCGTGAAATCAATGGTTCTGGCGCTAAGGAACACTTGGCGAAGCGGAGTTCGCATCAACGGACAACCATCGCCAAATGGTAGCGAAATGGCGAATGACGGTACTAGTCAGTATGGGATGCCGTGCGTCCGGTGCGCCGGAGACAACCGCGGAATCTTACGTATGTTCAACCGGTCGCAACTCTCGTGCGTCCCGTGCGCCTTCGACGGTCGCAATCCGATGAACCCCACGGCCAGCTTCAAGGGTCGTTAGGTTGTGCTACTCAAAGTGGTCACCCACGGTCGACGTTTTGTCCTCTGACCTGGCGGGGCGCGTCCTTCGGGTAGAGGCTGGTGGCGAGTCAAATCTCGACGAGACTGACTAGGAAAAGCACTGGTAGTAGACAGAGCCGCAGTTGCCGACTGGTTCGTCTGACCGCACCGCGACTCCGCGCAAGCGACAGACCCCGCCAAGCGACTACAGACCACCTGTAAGCACCTGAAGACCGTCTAGGTGACAGAAAATCAAGCCGTGCTTCGGACGCGTTTCGAAGTGGAAGAGCCGCTTCGTGCACTCCCGCATGCTCGATCGCGAGCTGGTGCCATTGGCAGTTAGGTCGCCTGCGACACACACCACACACTCCCTGGCAATGTCGCAGTGTGTGTCGGTTTCCTGGATTCACGCCAGCAAATCGGCAGGCATCGCCCAAACATTGGAGCAGTAGAAATGACTGACATGGAGACCTTCCGCCAGGAGCTGGAGCTGCTGGACAACCGCGGCAGCGACACCACCATGCAGGCGGGGATCCCGACCAGGGATATCCTCACCTCCGTTTTTGGTCTCGGTCCGATCCCGCTGCGCCAGGTCATCAACGCCCTCACGATGGTCGCAGAGTCGAACAGGCTCACGACAGCTGGTGCGGAGCTGAGCCCTGCTGAGACGGCGACCCGCAGTGCGGGGGTTACCCGAGCGAAGAACTTCATCGAGAAGGTTTGCAAGGGCCCTGCTGAGACGCAGATCAAGAGCACGAAGAGCGTCATGGCCCGCATCAACCTCCTCACGGACACCATCATCCAGCTTGCGCAGGATCCCCTCATTGGTGCCGACGGTGAACAGTTAGCCATCGGCGAGGCGAGGGACCAGCACGACACCCTCCGCGATCAGGTCAGCGAGGAGACCGCTAACGGCTCCGTGAAGCATTTGATCCGACGTACCCCCACCAGGAGCAAGGAGCTGTTGCTGTTGATGCTCGACTACCCGGTGTTCCTGCTGGCTATGTTCTCAGTTTTCAACGTCAGCCTCCGGCTGCTGTTCGCCGGAGACGGGCCCGCGATCGTTCTCGGCATCACCGCCGCGGTCTTCGCCCTCCTCGGCACCCTCCTCTACGGATACGTCATGCGCACCTTCGGTCGGCGGCACCGTGTGTTCAAGAACGCCGAAGGCGGAATTACTGCTCACGGCAGCACCCGCATCCGGATCCGCATCGAGCAGAGCATCACGATCGCGATCACGGCCGCCGCCGCCGCGGTGATGGCAATGCGGATTTGGCTGGAGGGCACCGAAGCTGAGGCGCCGGTCCTGCTGATCATCGCGCTCGCCAGCCTGTTCGCGGCCCTCCTCGGGGTCTCGGGCTACATCAATTACATGAGCGAGTACGAGAACGGTTCCGACACAATCGACCGCATCCTGCACCTCTCCGCTCAGCTCGGCAACCGCACCGCCCTCCTCGACAGCCTCAACAATCAGGTCACCCTGCTCGTCGAGGAGGCTGGCATCAAGATCGCCGCGCTCAATCGCCTCAGCACCAGCACGCTGGAGCGCGCCGAGAAAATGGTCACCACCAGTACGGCGGAGAAGGCCATCACCCTCGCTCGCTCCTACCACTCGTCGACCACCCCGGTGCCCGGCCCGCAGTTGATTAGTCCCGAGTTGGAGTTGGTTCTCAAGCAGACCAAGGAGCTCACCGCGCACCACGCCACCCTGAAGAAGACCCCGAAGGAGAACTAGGAATGAGCACGTGGAACACCATCAAGCGCACCGGCGCTGCCATCGGCATCGCGACCACCCTCGCCGGCGCCCCGAACACCGGTGCTATCAAGGACGCCACCACCGCCCTCACGAAGCAGTACGCCGAATACAGTCGCAAGGTCCAGCTCCCCCAGACGCGCAAGGAGATCGCCCGAACCCTCGACGCCGCCACCCGCGCCAAGGGTGCCGCCAATAAACAGAACCACCTCAGCACGAAGAACATCAAGAACCTCAGGTAGGGTCGTGAGGGGCCTTTGAGGTATTTTCTCGGAGGCCCCTTCCTGGTGTCGATACTTCCCCGTGATCGATAAACGTCGATGCACCTACGTCGCTTCATGATCCCGGAGCGCAACCGTTTCTCTGGCCTCTCCACGCGTCGCGCAGCAGGAGCCATTCGGCGCGTTTGCTGCGTCACTTCATCGCTCGCGGGCAGGGCAGACTGTCAATCTGACTCTCTTCGGAGCGAATCCAGCGCATCACTAGCGCTAGCTTCTCCGAAGTTCGCGGCCTGAGCCCACCAGGTGCGTGCCGCGTCGAGATTTCCAGCGTCTGCTTCAATGACCCCGAGGTTGAACATAGCCCCGGGGTGGTCCAGGTGCGCACCCTTTTGATACCAGGTGAGTGCGTCGTGAAGGTTCCCGGCCTCTGTGTCGAGGACACCGAGGCCGAACATTGCGTCAGTATTTTCTAGCCGGGCGGCCTTGAGTAACCAGGTGCGTGCGTCTTGGAGGTTTCCGGCCTCCTTGTCGAGGACTCCGAGGCCGTACATTGCGTCAGTATTTTCTAGCCGGGCGGCCTTGAGTAACCAGGTGCGTGCGTCTTGGAGGTTTCCGGCCTCCTTGTCGAGGACCCCGAGGTTGAACATCGCGTCGGGATGGCCCAGGTGGGCAGCTTTGAGGTACCAGGTACGTGCGTCGTGGAGGTTATCGGCCTCTGCGTCGAGGACCCCGAGGTTGAACATCCCGTCGGGATGGCCCAGGTGAGCGGCTTTGAGGTACCAGTTACGTGCGTCGTGGAGGTTATCGGCCTCAGTGTCGAGGACCCCGAGGCCGAACATTGCGTCAGTATTTTCCAGTTGGGCGGCTTTGAGGTACCAGGTGCGTGCGTCGTCGAGGCTCTTGGCCTCCTTGTCGAGAACCCCGAGGCGCACCATTGCGTCGGTATCTTCCAGTTGGGCGGCTTTGAGGTACCAGGTGCGTGCGTCGTCGAGGCTCCCAGCTTTTTCATCGAGGAGCCCGAGGTTGAACATTCCATAAGGAGCCTGCAGCTGGGCAGCTTTGAGATACCAGTTGCGTGCGTCGTCGAGGTTCCCGGCGTGCTCATCCAGATGACCCAGGTTGATCATCGAATCCGAATCTTCCAGTTCGGCGGCCTTGCACCACCAGGTGCGTGCGTCCTCAGAGGCCCCGGCTTCCTCGTCGAGTAGCCCGAGGCTGTGCATGGCGTCAACGAAGCCCAATTCGGCGGCTTTGAGCCACCAGGCGCGCGACTGGTCGAGATTTCCGGCGTCCTTTTCGAGGAGCCCGAGGTTCAGCATCCCGTGGACATCTTCTAGTTGGGCGGCTTTGAGGTACCAGTTGCGTGCGTCGTCGAGGTTGCCGGCCTCCTCGTCCAAGAAACCGAGGCGAACCATTGCGTCTGTATCTTCTAGTTGGGCGGCTTTGAGGTACCAGTTGCGTGCGTCGTCGAGGTTGCCGGCCTCCTCGTCCAAGAAACCGAGGCGAACCATTGCGTCTGTATCTTCCAGTTGGGCGGCTTTGAGGTACCAGTTGCGTGCGTCGTCTAGGTTCCCGGCCGTCGTATCGATGGTCCCGAGGTGAACCATTGCTACGCAATCTTCCAGTTGGGCGGCTTTGAGGTACCAGTTGCGTGCGTCGTCGAGGTTGCCGGCCTCCTCGTCCAAGAAACCGAGGCGAACCATTGCGTTGATCTCTCCCAGTTGGGCGGCTTTGAGGTACCAGTTGCGTGCGTCGTCGAGACTCCCGGACTTCCAATCGATAATCCCGAGGTGAAGCATTGCTTCACTATCTTCCAGTTGGGCGGCTTTGAGTAACCAGGCGCGCGTATGTGATATCTGATTTTGTCTGTAATGCCAGGCGGCGGTGGCGAACATTGCCGAGCGATCAAGCTGGAGATCGAGGAGCGGCGTCAGGTCATGGGAAGCGTTGCGGATGCGCGGGACAAGCGCATCGAGGATGCCGAATCTATCGCGCGAGCGGCGCGTCAGGATCGCGTGAGGAGAGCGGGGGGCGACGCCTGTGAGCACCGTGTCGAGAGTCGTCTCGAATTTTTCTGGTCTCCAGATGGCGTTCGGATCGATGAGGGTAAACCTGATCTGCGCTACAGCCTCGATAAGAGAGACACTCCCACCTTCTGGGTGAAGGATGCTGATGTCGACTAGAGCTTCGATGACAGCAGCTCCCATGCCGCCCCTGGAACTGAGCAAGTTCGCCTTCAGCTCCAGCTGCTGAACAGCGGCCAAGACTTCCGCAAGACGCGTCAAATCCAGGCCTTCCACCTGTCTCACTACGCGTCGATAGTTTGCGTGCGCGACTTCAAGTTCCGCATCGTCGAGGACGGCGTGATACGGGTTCATGTTGGCTGTGAGTAGCGACGTGAGGGCAGCAGTAGCACCCAGCCCTGCGGACTGGGTAGCAGGGTCGCCTCCGATACTTTGGCGGTCGGATGCTTGTGTCCTCCAGGCGTCGAGGACAGAGTCGTGGATCGTAGCGACTACTTGTGCTGTGCGCGTTAGGTGCAACAAGCGATCGACAGTCATGCCATCCACGGGATTGACGCCGTGAAGCTGAAGGTCATCCAACACAATCACGTCTGGTCTGACGGGTGACTTCTCGAGCCGCTCCACAAGGGCGGGGAGGACCCGGGGGCTGGATTCACCCACCACGTCATCGCGTTCGGAAGGTGTGTTCGGAGCAGCTCGAGGACGCTTCGCGATTTGCCCGCTTTTGGTGGCCCGACAATGACCGTGAGTCCAGCCGTGCCGCCAACGAGTGTGCCGATGATCTTCGAGTCAGTAGTGCGTGGCGTGTAGGGGGGTAAATCTCCGTCGTACGCCCATGATCCTAGGCCGAGAGCGATCGGATCGAGGTCAGCGGCGCGAGATGGAGGGACTGCGAGCAGGTTTCGGGCTGCATGTGCGTTCTTGTCAGTTGCCGCTACTTGCGCCGCTCTTCCACCTCGGTCGCGGCGGGCGTTCCTGAGTTCGATCATTGCCTCAATGACGGCCGCGAACCCAGACCAACCTTCGGCGCCGTTGGGTGTTTCGGAAACGAGCGCGGTGACGGCACCCGTTAGAGCATCGCGTATTACTGGCTCCTCGGGGACGCTCGGGCGGGGGGATGACTTGCGGCCCTTCTCCCACTGGGAGAAATAGGTGCTTTGCCAGTTCGTAAGGCGACCAGATTCGTCTTGTTGTCCATAGCGGGTTTGCCAGCGAGTATCGAGGCCGTCGAGAAGGTCGTTCTTGCTGAGGTAGTCGTGCATGGCCCGCACGACGCCAGGGCCACCGCGGGCTGCTTCTCTCGCCGCGCGCAGCCAGCTCGAGTAGGCAATCTCGATTGACGCCCACTCGCTCTTGTCTGCCATGACAACCCCCGCTACCGACCACCCTTTCCGACAGCGTAGGGGTTCGCCGCAGAACACACACCACACACTCCCTGACATCGGCGTGGTGTGTGTCGGTTCCCTGGACACACCAGCAACCCCGCTGGCATGCGTCGAAGGGCACGGCATGTTGAAGAAGGAGCGTCGCCAGCTGGAACGGAAACTGCTCGCGTCTGGTTTCACGACGAAGGTCACGTCGAAGGGGCACCTCTTGGTACTTCATGGGTCACGGGTCGTGACCTGTTTCGCCGGATCGCCTAGCGATCACCGCAGCTGGCGCAACTCTTTTGCCCCGCTTCGCCGCATCGGGTTCACCCTCTAACACCAACTGAAAGGGATCGTCCCATGAACACTTTCTTTCTCAGGGCTGCGGCCTCCGTCGCTGCTGCCGCCCTACTCCTCTCCCTGTCCGCGTGCGTTCCGATCAACGCCCGTCCCGGCTTGACCATTGCGTCCACCGCGTCCAGCGCCGAGCCTGCTCCGGATGCATCGGTCATCAGTGAGCTGCTCAACCAGCACGCCAATGCCTCGCTCTTCCCCGGTGATGGCGAAGTCACCGTCCTGACCCCGAGCGGCACCACACTGATTGATCTGACCCCAATGCGAGGAGACGACGTCGAAAACTCGGAGGAGAAGCGTGCCGAGAAGATCGACGCCAAGATCAGCGCCTTGGACGCGACGCTCCGCGGCGTGGCCGACGCCTCGGATGGCCTGGATGTCGTCGGCGTCCTCGACAGGGCCCTCGAGACGACGGACCCTGGAGGGACCACCGTCCTGATCACCAGCGGACTCTCCACTGTCGCGCCCATGGACCTCACCCGCGCCGGCGACTGGGTTGGTCATCCCGAGGAGTTCGTCGCGGCGACGCAGTCCGGTGACCTCCCTGATGCCACCGGGAAGCACGTCATCTTCGCCGGTATCGGCATTCCCAACCCGAACGGCATCCAGCCCACGCCCGGCCCTGCAGCACGCTCGGCACTGAAGACGATCCTGCTGAGCCTGTGCGAGAAGATGAACGCCGCCAGTTGCAGAATTGCCTCAGGCGAATCCGGGACGCATGCCCCGAAGGCCGTCAACTTCGTGCCGGTCGTTGAATTCGGGGACATCGTCACGGCCTGCGTCGGACAGATCGCCCTCGACTCGACTCTCCTGTTCGAGGGCGAAAGTGCTCTCCTTGCTGAGGCTGCTGACGTGGTGCTCGCCCCGATCGCGGCGGCCCTCGCTCAGTGCGGCGCGAGTACGATCGTCGACGCTACCGGATACACCGCCGATACCGACTGCGATCACGACCCCGCCGGCAGCTCAAGACTCGCTATCGATCGCGCCACCGCCGTCCTCGACCGGCTCCTGCACCTCGGCGCCCCTACCACCACGATCGGTTCCCCGACCAACGGCGGCCAGCTCATCAACGACTGCCCCGACGGCATCTACGATCCGAATCTCGGAAGCGTCAACCGCACCGTCATTCTCTCCGCCCGGTAGACCGACCCTGGTTCGACGCACCGCACCCCGGTGTCGTACAGGAAAACAGCAGTCTCTCACTCGTTCGCGAGACCGGTCGTGTCGACGAAGGTTCACGATCCCTAACGAAACCGTCGTCTGCAGGGCTATTCCGATGCCGCTCAGCGTGCGCGCTGCCAGTGGCACCGATTTCTGGTAGCGCATTGCGCGTTCACACGTGACGCAGACGCCCTGAGCCATTGCGTCGAGCAGGACCGCATGCTTGGGAAGGTGGGCTAGCTCTCTAGTTGATTGTGCTGATGGTTGTTCCGAGACGAGAGACCGTTCCTGAATATGGACTATCTATTGAAGGCGTCGCACATCGTGCGGTTCGTCTCGGATCCAGCTTCGCCCGGGCATTCAAGGTACCCGGGTCGCTTTGACAACGTATTGCTACCCGCGGCGCATTTCCCGAACGAAGATCCAGATCAGCCAGATGCCACCTGTCAGCAACGTGAGAATCGCGTCGAGAAGGAAGCTGCCGAAGCCGTATTTTCTGGTTTTCGCCATGAGGGAAGCCTAGGGCCTATTTGGCTCAAGGAAATCCGCATCTCCTCGTTGCTCGGACGGTGACCTTTGAGCGGGACGCTCGCTGAGTTCGCGTTGCCCGATTCGGAACCTGCCCAAGACAACGAAGCTGCCCGTCAGTAGGACGGCAGACTCAAGTGTGCGATGACCGAAGACCTAGCTCTCGCCTTGAACGTCGAAGTGCTGAGAGAGCCGTTCGAGCGTAAACTCCTGGCGCAGTTTGCAGGCGCTGTTCTGATTCGCGAAGAGCCCCTTCTCTTGGTATGCCTCTGCCTGTGGGACTGTGTGAATCCACTGAACCGGCACGACCCACTCGTCATCATCGTCGGTCGCGGCGTCGGGGCGCGAATAAGAACCGGTGAGAGGTTCTTTCGCGAGCAGTACGCGTGTTCCGTCCACTAGTACTTGAGCACTATCGAATCGAACTGCTGGGCCGGTAACCGTGCCAACCCCGACGTATCCGCTCTGTGGGATGTAGACCCATATTCGTGCGCCTTCGGGCAGAGCGCGGATTGTCCGCGAGTAGAACTTTCCTCCGCCTGCGGAGACGAAGCCGAGGCTGCGGGCGTCGTCCCACGACCGGTCTCCACCGAACGACACGTACCAATCGAGGCCGTTCCAGGGCGCACGCTTCGAAGTCGACTTCGCGATGCTGGTCGGAGTTCGCTCATCGGAGGTAGTGAGCCACGAACGCGCGAGATAGCGTCGGCAGTCGTCCTCAATGTACGTAAAGAACACGGCGTTGATTGGAACCCCGAAACCGCGAAGGTAGGTGACAATCCTCTCCGAGCTCGCGTCAAGTGCGGAGGCCACCACGGTGAGCTGCAGTTCGCGATTGAGCTCGTCCGGCGGTGCGGCACCGAACACATCCTCGAATGACGCTTCGAACGAGCGGTCAAGGTATCTCTCAGCGATGTCGATGACATCGTCGCGGGAGAGCGCGGACGCCCACGAACCGTAGTCGAGAACTTGCGCGACTACCTCACGTGGTGTGCGGTCGCGCTTCAGTTCGAGCACATGCAGACTTCCGTCGGCATCGATCGCCAACAAATCCAGACGCGTGCCGTACGGCGTGATGACCTCACTGCCGATAACAAGTAGCGCAGCACCCAGCAGCGATGGGTCCTGTCGCAGAAACTGATGGAGCTCATTCTCCGTGGGAAGGGCTGACGGAGTGAGCGCCCTCGGGCTCTCGCCGTCGATACGCCACATCCTCGTCTCAACCGGCATCGAAATCCTCCTCGTTTTCAGTCAGCTGCGATGACTTGACGGGTTCAAATGTACGGGAGCAGTCAGCACTAGCGGACGAGTCTAGATAGTGGTGCACGGCGTCAAGCGAGGCCGACACCATGGGCTTGGTGGTGAGCTGCCGTTCTGGGACGCGGTCCCATCGGGCGATCGTAACGTCGACGTGCTCGGCGTGCGCGAAACCCAGGATCTTCGCGTCGGTTGGTGCCCCGACATGAAGCTTTGCTCGTACCTCGTTGTAGAGCAGGCGTGATCAGACGCGCGATGCGCAATAGTTGGCGCGGCGTCACAGCAGCATTAGCGATGGGACATCGAGGACCTCCTCGTTCGGAACGGAACCTAAGCAGCTCCACTCCGACACAGAGGTCCTCTCCATCTCTCAACGACTACAGCGAGTCGTCACAACTCCACCAACGTGCCTGGGCAGTACAGCTCGCCCGCTGCCAGTTCGGCCGGACCGTGCACTTCTGCAGGTGACTGAAAGAAGAAATGGCAGAAGTCTTGAACTACCGAGGAACGCGGAAGAAGTCTCTCGTACTCGCGCATTTCTCTACGTGAAGCAGAAAATTGTCCCAATCCGAGTACCAGCTGTCGATCAGTTCTCGGATCTCCCTTTCGGAGTAGCCGCGTCCAACGTCCTGTGGAGTGAGATCGCCATGCGCGATCTTGTTACGCTGAACCACCACCGTGTCTATGCGGTTCCACACTTTTTTTAAGAGCGCTCCGGGGTGACCTACGTCGAAGGTGCGCGCCCACAGCTCCACTTGAGACTGTTTCATGAAGGAGCCGTCATCCGGGAAGTCATCGGGGTTGACGGTAGGTTCACGGTCGGTTCGGCCGAGAGTCTCGATGAGACTTGGGATAGCTCCGAAGACCTTCCTTTCTCCGACGGCGCGTAAGGACTTCGTCAGATTCCTCAGAGCGAATGAGCGGAGTCCGGGCTGCAGTCGGCTGTTGCTAATGCGGAGCCGCACAACGGCTTCAAGGATCGTTCGAGTGAGTGACCGCAGCAGCTCCTCGTAAGCGGCGAAAAGAAGGACAATTGCAAGCCCGCGAGCTTCGCGCGAGATCGGCCCATTGCCAAGAGGCGCGGGATGCGTTTCATCGATCAGCGAAATCACAACGTCGATACGTTCCTTCAGTGCTTGGCGATGGGGAGCAACGCTGATCATTTGCCGGCGAGGAAGTGATCGCGTGATTGCTCTATGCGGCCCGACACCCTCGACCTATTGTTGGTAGCGCCTGTCGTGACCTTCCTGATCTGATCGCCCGTCACCCAGTCAAGGCTGACCGGTGCAGCCAGCGCCGGGTTCGTGATGAGGGCAAGTGCCGCACCCACAGTGACCCCCTCATACAGGTTGACGGCAGTCGTTCTCTTGCGGGAAGTGAGGCCGCCCGGAAACGCCGCCGCGAGGTAGTCGAATGTTGCGTGGAACGTCTTGCGACGATCGGTGATTCGAGGGGTGTCCGCGGCGTCCGCGCAGAAGTCGTTAAGAAAGTCCTTCACTGAGTGGTCGAACGATCCATAGCGCTCAAGGAACGCAAAGAATCGCAGTACATACTCCTGCGCGGTGCCGTCCCGCTGCTGACCTACGGGCAGCTTGACGACTGTATTGAAGCTTGGCGATCCAGCTAGCTCGTCGAGCAGATTCACGAACTCGCCCATGTACACGCACTCGCGTACCTCCTGGTCAGTGAGCTTGATCCCGCCAGTGTTGAGACGCTCGAACAGGTCGAAGCGGACTCGCAGGTCGCTCTTGTCGTTGAGAACGATTACCTTGATCGGCCGGTCTTCAAGCCCTGTTCGGATGTCGGCCGGGAGGTCGGTTGCGGTCAGTCCTTCCAGCAAGGTCAGCTTCTCGAGGCCGGTGAGCGCTGTGGACTGTCCTTTGAGTTTGGCTGTCGATCGCGTGTCGGAGTCGCCTAAAAAGCTGACGAGGCTGAGCAAGCGCTGCAGCCCGTCTACGACTTCCCATGTTGTGCCCTTGGCCACATCGACGTTGGTGGCCATGAATAGGGATGGAACCGGGATGCCGAGAAGAAGCGATTCGACAAGCCGCGACTGGCGCTCGATATCCCAGCGGAACTGGCGCTGGTACGCCGGAGCGATTTCGATTCGGGACTTTCCCACTCTTCGGACGAGCTCATCAACGGTGACATCGTATGAGTCGAAATCAACCTTGTGGCGCTGTTCGGCGAGTTGGGCGCGCTGCTTTGCAGGATCGAAAGTGGCCATGGGAAGAATAGTAGCGCTGATGTGGTTCTGCGTTAGGAGATCAGAGGACTTTGTGCCGCAGGATTCGCGTCAAAACAGGCCAGCTGCGGTGTCGTCTTCCACTACAGGGATCTGGCGGCGTTCGTACTTGTTGCGAACCTTGACGTGGTGAGTGACAGATGTTGCGGCGATGATTTGCTCGATCATCTTGGTCATGAACTGCTCGGGACGAACATCTTCCGGCACACGGTCAAGTGCGAGCTTCACGGTGGGGTCTTCGTCGGACCAGTTGACTAGGGCGAGGCCGGTGGCGGTATAACCATTGCCGCCACCAATGTCGCGGAGTTTGCGCATCATGTCGACTGTCTTCTCGAACGCGTCTGGTTCTTGGGTGAGGATGGTGTCACGCTGCACAAAGAAAAAGCCGACAGCTGCGAGTGGGTAGCGGCTGCGGAGATTTCCGGCGTCCCCGTAGGCTTCCTCGAACCGGTTGCTGAGGTTCTTCCCGAACGACGACACCATGGTCTTCGTGCTGAGGAGCAGTTCTGGGCCGCGATCCCATCGGGCGATCGCAACATCCACCTGTTTGTCGTAGGCGCGGCCCAGAATCTTCGCGTCTGTCGGGGCGATAACCGGCATCGCCATGAGCTTCGCACGCACCTCGTCGGAGAGCGCGCGTGGCAGCTTGTCGAGGAGCACGGCGATGTCGCGGGGCATGATGCGCGGTCGTGTTGCGCGTGGCCAGACTTCGTCGGGGCCGAAGCCGGCTCGGCGGAGTTCATGGGCCAGCCAGGAGTCGACGCCGTTGGCGAGTGCGCCGCTGGCCCATCCTTTGCTCGCGGCGACCGGGATAGTGAGGAGGCTTTCGGCGAGTGCGTAGTCCGGCGCGTACAGGGGCCGCTGTCCAGGACCATGGGTCCACGGGTCGCTGAGGAACGCCGCAGCGAGCGTGGCGTCGAACGGAGTGAATGAGTCTGGCTTAGCTGCCATTGGCTTGCCCTCGCCCCCCGCTACGTCCGCGGACCGTGCGGCGGGACGTCAGAGCTCGGTGATCTGCACGAATAGCGTCCAGCTCGGCCTTCGAGAGTACGCCCTCGAACAGGATCCCGTCGACGAGCGCGACCGCGCCGAGAAGGTCCTTCCTCTGCAGGAGATTCTGAACGCTCGGCTTCACCATCGCAAGCGCACTACGGTACTCGGTGAGCGTCGCCGGCGAGGGCATCCACCACCGGTCTGCTTCGCGTGGTTCGATCTTCAGGATCCCGCCACCGTAGGAACGACCGACCAGCTCCGCAGAGAGCAGCGTCATCGAGTTGAGCGATGCTACGGGGAGCACATCGCGGCCGATATCGCGCAGCTCGTCACGCAAATAGACACCGTGAATGCTGTTCAGATGGCGGGCACCAGCGCTGTTCGTGGTCAGACGAGCCGTGTCTGCGTTCATGCAGGTGAGGAAGAGATCCGGGGCGTCGAGGACCGGGACACGCCACCAGGACTTTCTGATGCGGCACTTGTAAGCCTGATCGACACCTGTGGCGTGCCCGAACTCGATGTACCGCAGCGTGGACTCAGCCGGGGTGCTGCTCGGCCAGAGTAGCCACGTGGGCTGGTCGCGTTGACCGAGGCGCGTCAGGCCAGACTCCGTGAGTGCGAGCCCACGGAGATGCGAGCTTCCAGGGGGGCTGATGCGGAGCAAGTCGCGCCGAGGGATACCCAGCTCTCGGACCCGTGCCGGCGAGAGGGCGAAGAACCGATTCCCTCCGGTGACAGCTCCGAGGGTGGTGTCCCCGTATGCTTCCAGCGGCCCGAAGGCGTCGTCTTCTGCGAGGCGGGACATAACGGTAGCGGTGGTCTCAGAGAGCGCCATTGGTGTCCACCGGTCGGCAGGGTCGACAGGTGCCCAGGTGGTGCCGCACTCCAGTGATTCGAGCGTCGCAGCGTTGCGGGTCTGGCGCAGCGCAGCGTGACCTGCCGGGGTCTGCTTCCACCCGTCGGCTTTAACCAGCACTGTGTCCGCTTCAGCATCAGGGAACACTTGCTCATCAAAGACCACGAGTTCGACGCGGGCGAAGTTCTCCAACAAGAAGCGTCTGATCGGCGCGGCGTAGTTCACGCTCAGCAGTTCCGCTGGAAGGACCAAGCCGAGCCGGCCACCAGGCTTTAGGAACCCTGCGGAGTGCGCAACGAAGGCGGCCCAACTCGACGACAGCCCGGTGAGGGCGACGCCCTGGTGCAGGGCTGCGAATCGGGCGCGGTCTCGCTGCTTGCCTGTCCAGTCCTGGTAGCGGATGAATGGCGGGTTGCCGATGATCGCGTCGAACGTAGGTACGGCTTCGACGAGGAAGAAATCGCTGACCGTGACCCGAGCTTGACCACCCATGGCTGCGACTGCACTCCGTGCAGCGTGTGCGCTCGGTCCGTGGATCTCGACTCCATGCACGACGGGTTCGGTCGCGCCAAGCGCGAATAGACGCGCCACAGCGGCGGTCAGGAAAGCGGCCTCACCTGTGCTGGGTTCGAGAACGTTGTCGGAGGACGCGCGGATCGCCCACTGGGCGATGTGCCGGGTGATACCGTCCGGTGTGAAGAACGCTCCCCGTGCTTTTCTCGCCATCGACGTGTCGATCATGGCGGGCACATCAGAATCATGGAGCACAACATCAGACTATGGGACGTACCACCGACATCCCCCTCGCCAGGCGGTTCTGGGAAGCATTTCCCCCCTGTCTGAAGTCGCTGGGGATCGTGTCGAACACCAGACCGTAGGACGGGTGGGAATCATCAGAAACGTCGGTTAGAGCCAGCAGGCGGCCGAATCAGTGCCTTACACACAGCTCCGCTGGTACGGCACAGTACTCAACCTTCGGGCATCGGGTTGGGCACAAGGGGTCTCCTACCCGCGAGGTCCCTGCATAAGCGAGGTCTGGCCCCGGGGGTGAGGCGGCCTCAAAAGCCCTCCTGTCAGGGACCCAGTTGGGGTCTGAGATGGTGGCTGAACCCATCGGCCTCGACCCGGCGCTGCGGCGGGGCCTGCGTCTAGGCGGCTTCATCGACGCTGGCGCCCCAGGTCCTCGAGACGCGGCGACGAAACCCCGGCGCAGCAGTCACGCTCACTGGTTCTCTGCCTCGAACCAGCGTTCGAAGATCTCTACGGTGATCGCGGCAATGTGGTCGAGTTGGGCCAGGGGAACTCTTTGCGTCTTCGGTCCAATCGCCCACCCGTCGGTGTATCCCTTCGCCAAATAGGCGAGCTCGCCAAGATGCTTCTGAGCTAGCGGCTTTTTCCATCGGCCGAGCACGCGTTCACTCTCGCCGGGCGCGTGGCGGCTGATCAGCAGCCGGTCCTCTTGACCATCTAGTACTTCTCTGTGAAGCGTCTTCAGGTTGTCGATCCAGATGGGAACGTAGTTCGAACCTGCAGGGTCGAAGTAGTTCGCCTCGTCCTCGGGCACAGCAATTCCAATGTGGCTCTCCATAAGCACGTCATCCAAGCGCGTGGGAACCCCTCGACCGACGACTTGAATCTGTCCCCGCAACGTCCGACCATCAGGGAGGTTCGGGGACTCGAAGATGATGGAAGGGTTGCCGCTACCATTGCGCCCGCTGTCGATCGTCCAACCTTCCAATCGCCCCGGGAAGGAAAGGCCGTTGAGCTGAGCTTCGATAGCCACTTTTGGAACCTTGATCGCCGCGAGGTCGCGGAGCGTGAGTCGAGAATCCGCGAAGCAGCCCAAGGTTTCCGTCCAACGGATCACCGCAACGCTGGGGAAGTCATCCCGGAGCCAATTCGGGATGGAGCTCGAGTCCGGCAAGAGGATGAAGAGCAGGTCAAGCGACACGCTCAAGCGTTCGACCTGTTCTCGGCGGAGTTCATGATCAAACTTTGCCTCGATGCCGATGAGATGCGACTCACCGTCCTCACGCTCGAGATCCAGGAAAACGTCGACGCGATCCACCGCTTCACACTTCACCTGGCGGAGGAAGCCGAGCTTCTCGATTCCGCTTCTGCGTTGAAGTAGCTCCAAGAACTGGCTTGAATCATGCCGAATCTCAGCGGCAAGTGCCCGCGTCGCCATCGGCTCGGTTTTGTAGATTCCGGAAGTGTTCATCGCTCAACCATGGCAGATAGCGAGGTAACGCACTCGGTCTTTGGTCTTTCGAATAGCGCAGGTCGGGGAGTTGATAGACGGCAGGATCTGGCGGCTTCCTCCTAGTGGCGGAGGTTGGCGCCGGATAGTTCTGATAACCGAATTTATCGTGGGCCACTTCCCGTCGGGTTGAAGCTAGGAAGCACCTGCTGTGCGCCGCCCTGAGCAGAATAGAAAGTGTCGCCGCGCGTGGATGCATCGTGCGATCCGTTGACACCGCTGTCCGCGGTTCGGTGCCCGTCGTGGATACTACCTCTCGCCTCCGAATCATGACGGCCGGCCGGGTCCCGGCTTCCGGGAAGACACATGACCTCGGCAGGCTGCAGCCGAGGAAACGGCCCCTGGCGGTGGCGGCTTCGTGTTGGTTCGTCTCCCTCACAGGTCCGAGCTGGCGAATGCGGACGCGACCGACCAGCATGTTACGAGTGATTCAGGAGCCACCTTCTGCAGCGGCGCGTCTGCGTCCTCGAACTGCTCGAGCTGCGCGTAGAAGGTGCCGGTAATCAGCTGATCGAATAGCGTTGTGTAGAAGCGTTCGTTGATGGTTCGGATCTGCTCGAGCATCGCTTCGTAGCTGGCAGGGGTGGTTTCGAAGCCAAAGAAGGTTTTGGTGAGTCCGCTCTCGAACAGCGCCCGGTAAAACTGTCTGAGTTGGCTGCCGCGCGTGGTCGCGTCGATCAATCCTTGCGGTGTCCTGTCCGCACCGACGATGTGCGCGTCCATGTGCGCGATCAGGCGAAGCTTTTGGTTGGCGTCGAACGCGGCGACCAGGGCGTCCAGGGTCTTCTCGGGGTGCTGGTCGCCGAGCAGCATAGCCGTGAGGACGGCCGCCCCCGCGTCGCAGACGACCTCTTCCGATAGGACCGGGTTCGCACGCGCTGTCTTGCTTGTGTGCGGCCGGCTGTCGGCGATTTGTGCCAGGTAGCGCTCGACGAGCAACTGCTTTCCGGCGTTGAGGTCGGCTTCGTCGAGCCCGCCGTGTCGCCGCGTCCATTCTCGGTTGACATCTTCCGCCAGAGATTCGGCCATCTCCCTCGCGGACGGTACGACCCGCTTGTCGGCATCAGACTCTTCGGCCTCACAGAGGGAGAAGTACATTTCCGTCAGCGTAGTTGCCAGGGCGGGGTGCGCCGCGAACACATGATGCATGAGCTCGTGGGCAAGGACGAACACTTCCTGGGCTCGAATCCTCACCTTGTGTGCGGGGTGGGAAGGGTCGACCTCGATGAGGTCGTCCATCATTCCGTTGAGGTGACAGATCGAGACGACGAACGCGGGTCGAGCCCGCCCGTGCACAAGCAGCCGGCCGACGTAGATCCTGGTGAGATCAGCATCAATTTCCCGCAGGGTCGCCTCGGCGTCAACGACGGCGCCGAGTCGTTCGAAGATGCGGGCGAGGTGCAGGTCGTAGACGATCCACTGGCGTGGGCCAGCTTTGATCATCTCGGTCAGTGCGTGCGTCGAATCGACGAGCACTAGCTCCGGAGCACCTTCGAGACCGAAGTTCGCGAGTATCCGCTTAAGAGCGACGTAGCTCGCGTGGTGATGCGATTTCGTCGGCGTCGCGGGAACGATTCTCAATGCGCCGCGTTGGGCGCGCAAGAGAATGTCGATGTCCAATGGGACGCTCACGCTCACGTCTACTCGTCCTCGGTGTCCGCTTCCTCTTTCAACAGCTTGGTGAGTTCCTCGATCTCATTCGGAGAGTAGCCGGTGAACTTCATGCCTCCAAGGGACACGCTCTGGGTGCGACGATGCTCGAACCGCGCCTTGATCCAGGTGGTCAGCACCGGGATCGCGGTGGCGGTGACGGGCACGATCACTTGCAACATTTCACTGCCGTCGAATGGCTTTGATTCAATCGTGGTCCCGGTCGTTGGGAGCGATTCCTTCAGTTCCTGCAGGTCGGCCGCATCCGCGGGTGGCACCGCAATGATCAGATAGTTCATGATGTGACTCCTCGTTCCGGGTCGGTAGCTCAATCTTGGCACTTGCGGGCGACTTGGACGTGCACGGCGTCGGCGCCAGCGACGACAAGCGAGACGTGCGCCACTTCGGACGCAACCACAATTTGTCTTGTGCTTGGGAGTGCTCTTCATCCGTGTTGCGCGCCGACGCCCAGGCTCTTTTTCGAGAGCTTATGATCCGCTGCCCTATTGTGAGGGAATGACCCCTCAGGTATCCGATACCCAGATACAGCGTCTGGCGGAGCACATCGCCAGATGGTTCGATGGCCCGTTGAAGGTCGTCACCTTCGACGGGGAGTCCTTCGGACGGATTATCTCGATGTCCACTTGGGCAGGGAACGACGTCTATCTGGCGTATCGGGACGGTTGGATAACGAAGAACGACACGGCGGGCACTCCGCCGTGGTCGCAGTACTCGTGGGATCGCATCCCGGCGCCGGAGGGTCCGCAGGGGGCTGTGACCGCCGTGGTTCATGCGCTGGACGCATACTTCGCCGAGATCGGACCCCTTACCCATCGCTTCGGATTCGGGAACGACCCGACGACCGAACGTCTCAACGAGCTGAGGGGTATCCACTCGGTGGAACTCGGCGAGTAGCGTTCGCGCAACTGGGGCTCTCCGCGAGAGCGCGAACCCAGCAGGACTGGCGTGAGTATGAAGCTCTCACAGAAAGAGGCAACCCCACGTACACGCCACACCTCTCCTACGAGGTCACCGCACTCGGCACCACCATGACCGGCACTCGGCACCACCCTGACCGTCCGCGTCGAGCGCGAGTAACTCGGTCGGCGTTCGTCACGCCACTGCGACCTATCCAGACTTGACCGTCTGGATAGGGTGTCTCTTCTTTCGGAGGCGCTCAGCGCGAGACCTGTCGCTCGACAAGCCGCGGATCATCGAGCTCGTACGTCAGGTGCCCCCCGGCAGCGGCGTCGACGCAGACGGCGGCGTCCGTGCGCCGGATGCAAGCGAGGTCGAGGAAGTCGATCGCCTCCGCCCTCGAATAGGGCGTGAACGAGCCGGCCGTTGGGTGTTCCTGGATCCCGAGGATCCACTGCTCCGACGAGCCGCATTGGTCGAGGGTCGCCAGGAGCGCGACCTCGCTCTCGGAGGGCTCGTTCTCCGCAGCGATCATCTCGTCGCTGCACGCGGCAGACAGCTGTGGCGCAGAGGTCTGGCCTGCGATGGCTCTAACGATGCCGACGCCGATCACGACGACTGCCACCGGGGCGAGGTATCCGAAGACGATCTCCCCGCGAGACCACTTCCCGCGACTCCGTTTCTCGGCTGCGGCGCGAGGTAGATCTGGCAACGCCGGATGCGGGGAATTGAACACACCCAAGTACTGCGCAGTATGCCCTTCAGAACAAGCGGTAGATAAGGTGGTCGCTAGTCAGCATGCTCATTGGAGACGACTCATGGCAATACGACGCACCGTCATAATCGTTGACGACCTCAACGGTGAGCCCCTCGATAACGGTGGAGAATCGCTGTCGTTCCTCGTCGACGGTCGGGCATACGAGATTGATCTCACGTCAGCGAACGCTGCGGCGTTCCGCGAGGCTATCGCTCCGTATGTCGCGGCAGGGCGAGAGCTTCAGGGACCGCCGCGCACACGGAAGCCTCGCGCGAAGAGGTCGTGATGTGGCGGGCAACCCCCGTCTGTCTAGTCGACCAGTCGTCTGTACGCAGAGATCCTGTGGCCATCTGTAACGCGGTAGCTGAACGGAGGCGTCGTCCTGAGCGACTCAGGTGGACGGACATGCGCGTCGATCCGCATGTATCCGCGTTGCCAGCCGCCATGTTCATACACGTGCGATGCCAGCTGTCGAGGACGCGAACCAGATCACCGGTATTCAACCGGTGAGACCACAGGGGTCGAGGGGCGTTCGAAATTCACCGAATCGTGTCAGCTCGCAAGGCCGAGACAAGAGTGTTTCAGTCCGGCGAGCCCGAACAGGCGACGGAGCTAGTCGCCTTGCTCAGCTCAGGGCCGATGCGTGGCATGGTCCCGAACGTACCGTTCTTGATGGTCAAGAAACGGTACATGGTTGATGAGGTAAATTCCTGGTCAAAGCCAGATTGTGCTGATCAAACCGCTCTCGTTCAGTACCACGGTTTGGAGCCAGAATTCGACAAACGGTACGACTTTGACCCCTCCTTCCCTCTGTATATCGGTGAGAAGTACAAACTGGTACCGGATGTACCGCCAAATCTTAGAAAGTCCACACGCGTGAGTCCGAACTCATGAGCGTGTATGTATGTAGTTCTGCGCAGCCGGCGGTACTGGCGGTACGCTAGCGAGGAATGGCTGGTCAGGAGTAGAATTGCTGACATATCTTCTGGTACGCGCGTGGTACGCAGGTCGCCTGCCGCGAAATAGAAACCGCTTCTGGCCTGGTATTTTCCCTCGCTCCTGGCTTCGATAGCTGTACCGAGATTGCCGGTGCATCGCCGGTACTGGGGTCCAGTGGGTGCGCTTGGGCGCGTGGCATATTACCCCGTCATTCTAGAGTTCACTGTCGGCGAACTCAGGACAGGGTGCGGGGCACGACGACTGTCGTCGGGCGGGACATCGATCTGTGGCTATTGCTCTGGGAGCACATTGTCCCGATGAAAAGCTGGGGCCGCCTCGCTGGTCGCCGGCATTCGGTCGTGCCGAGAGTCACAACGATGGATGTTGATCTCACAACCGCAGGTGGCGCTGTGTGCCGGCCGGGGGTGACACCCCGTCCCGCGGCGCGTGACGGCTGCAGGGGGCGCCTCGAGTACGGAGGCGCCGCGGCCTCGCCTCCCAAACCTTCTTTCGAGTCTCGTTCAAGAGCGCGAGCTGATGCTGGTTGACCTGCCGTAGCCCGCCAAGCGTAGATATGCGACTGCAGTGCAGCCGTCGCCTCGATAGGCGCTCATCCGTATCGGGCCACGGAGAGATCCATAGAAGGCTGTCCGACTGCCAGTCGGAATGAAAACACGCGACCATTCGTGCTCATCCTCAATTAGCGACGCCAGATGTTGTGCAAATGTGCCCTGCTGGAGCGGCCTCGGGTGCGTGAGTTTGTCTACGTGAGACTCGTGCCACATCTGGTAGCTCGCGTAGATGGCAGCGAAGGAGATCAGGGACGATGTGAACTTTACTGAGATGGCATGCCAGTAGTCCTCCAGGTCGCTCCGCCGGTTCCGGATCCAAGGACCGGAACGCGGCTTTGGCGCTGAGTGCCTTCGTCGCGCACGCTGGCTCGACCGTCTGCTGATCGTCCTGGTGACCTCTGACGGTCGCCACGGCGCGAAGGACACCGCTTCTTCGTGAAGCGTGTGTTGAAGCACATCGATTCGGTACCCGTGTGCACGAAGGCTCTGAATGCTGTCACTCGTGACTTTCGGGATCGTTTGAGCACAAATCATCAGCACCTGTGAAGAATTGATATTATGCGGCAGAGCGCGGCCGAAATGGCGCCTGAACGCAGTTTCAAGATTGAGGTGCAGGGGCCGGCGCGATGCCATCGCGATAAGTTGATCTCGAGTCAGGCGAGCAACGGCGGCCTGATACTGAGTGATCTGCGCGATGATCGCCGGCCGTGCGGCCGCGTACTTGAGCTCGATGATGTAGATCGTGCCCGCTGTATCAATGGCGAGCAGATCGATACGCAGCCGGTCGCTTGTGGGAACCTGTCTGCCGATGAGAAGTAACGGAACCCCGAGGAGGTCCCAGTGCAGGGGAAGTTGAGATGCGATGTAGTCCTCTATGTGCTCCTCGCGAAGGAGTGTTGTGCGCCTGCGCATGGACCCCTCAGCCTCGGTCCGCTGCTTCTATGAGGCGGATTACTTCCGTGAGGCTGTGGCCAGCGAGCAACCAGGCCGCGGGGGAGAGCTGAGCCTCAGCAACGAGGCCGGCTTTCGGTGTACCCATGAAGCCGGCAAGGGTTGCATGGCTCCACCGTGAACCGACGGCGTCGAGAAGTGTCGCAAGGCCTGGAACGATTTTGTCGGCCCGGTGCGTGAACTGCCAGGTCGGAAACCGGAGATGACCAGAGACCTCGAAGGCGCTCAGTCGGCCCTCCGCGACGGCCGACCGCACTGACGTCTCGTCCCAGGCGAGATATCCAATTGTGTCGTCGAGTGAAATACTCGCCAGAATGCGAGAGAGGAATGACTCAGTCTCCCGGATCACCAACGATCCGCGCTCAAGGTTGCGGTCGATTGTGGCTAGACGCTCGTCGGTGATGGTCCCCGAGGAAATCAGGAACCTGCGTCGGTCGACGGACATGATATTTCGTGGGATGTGTCGCGCAGTGATGTACTCAGTTATGGCTTCAAGTATGTAGTGCGAGTCTCCTTCCAGGTGCTGGATGGCTTTCCAGAGTTCCTGAAGTTGCTCGGCCGGACCCGACGGTGACGGTGATTCGTTGGAACCATCGGTTCGAGCGCGCGATTGTGAATTATTCGGTGCCTTCATGGCTTGGAGAATGGCACCTTCGATCGCTTCCGTCAAGGACGCCTCTAAGGGGGCATAGGAAATGAAGACTCCGCGTACTGCATCTATTATTCATTTATGAGCAAATTCGGCAATAGGTAGGAAGTATGTTGATAGGCGGAAATATACGGCCTTTTCAACGTCAGTCTTCTCGCTGCTGGCGCGGGGATGCGTCGGCGGCTGCCATCGTCCCGCCCTGCCTGCCGTGCTGGCAGAGCGCCGCCCGGCGGGACCCGCGGTTTCATGTCGTCATCAGCTGAGATCCTCCACGGGCGGCTGGTCCGTAAGTGCCTGCGGGACGTTCGTGTCCAAGACGGAGGACCTTCCGTTGGTCACTTGCCGGGCCGGCGTCATCGACCCCGTGGCTAGCGACGGAACGCTCGTCGCATGCCTCTACCGAGGTGGAGCGCTCGGGGTTGCGTGAACTGTTCGTCACCACGTCTCAGTCTGGACGGGAGCAGCTCGGTGAGGAGTCGTCTCCCGAAACAAGACCCCGAAGCGCATTCCGCGCTTCGGGGTCTTGTCTTTTCGGGCTATCCGCTCGCTACCGCGGACGGATGACGATCCTGATCTCACCGGGACGCATCGGCGTCCGGGGGTTCACAGGCTTCAGGGGGATTCGCTTCACAGCCACAATGGGCCTTCCTGCACCGCACGACACCCCATCTCACTGGCAGACGAGTTGACGTCTTCCCAGTGAGAAGGGTTAAGATCAAAGCGAATCTCTTTGCCGGAATTCCGCTTTGACCCTTGTTGTCGCTGACCGTTCACTCTGTTGGCGATCTACCAACAGGGGTCTTTTGCGTTGCAGGATCCATCGTACCGTTTGGCCCCGACGGCGACCCAAGAAAACGCCCGTTTGAGGCACTTTTCCATGCCCGGAGGCCGTATTTGCCTCCCTAGCCGTAAGTATCGCGTGGACCACGCCCTGGAAGTCTGCTCGTAGCCTGTCGGCGCCGACCGTCTGGGCCGGGACGCACCGGATACGCAGGGTGTCGAAGATGTTGCAATCGACCGACAGATACGGTGGATCAATGAGCCTTACGCCGGAACGTGCATTGCTCTCCAGCAGCAACCTGCTCGACGACCTCGAATCAGCGCTGCGCCACGACGCCAATGTCGCCCAGGAGCGCATCGTCCGCATCGACAACGGCTTCCGTCTCCAGGAGACTGATGACTACGTCGTCGAGGCATGGAAGATGCTCTACAACTGGCGACTCGTCGTGATGCGGCCGCACCAGCAGATCGACACCATTTACGGCTACTACTACTTCGACACCCACCCCGCGACGCTCGCGCGCACCGTGGCCGCGGGGCTTCAGTGGGAGGACCCGCTGCACTCGTCGCCGGAGGGCTTCGACAAGCAGGCGTTCTAGCCCGCCATCTCGCGTGAACCGCGCAGAGGGGCGAGCCCACCGATACAGGGTGGGCTCGCCCCTCTGGTCGCTGAGCTGAAGCTCAGCAGGCGTTGCCTGCTACTTCTTCCAGTACGCGATCTTCGCGACGTGCACGGTCAGGATCTGCGAGCAGCCGCCGGCGTCGACGGCGTAGCCGAGCTTCTCCAGCTGGTTGATCTTCTGCGCGCGCTTCAGTGCGCACACGAGGAAGGTGTCGCCGGTGACCCTGACGTATTCGATCGCGGATGCGGCTGGCGCCGTGACGGCACCGCCGACCAGCAGCGCTCCGGTGACGGCAAACGTCGTCAGGACGCGGTGGACCTTGGTTCGAGCGTTGGACATGGTTCCCCCATTTCTCTCCGGGCCGACCCCCGGCCCGTGCACCCCACCATACTGACGGGCGTCGAAACGGGGTGGTCATGCCCGCCGAGTCGACCACGGGCAGCCAGCACCGTCTCGCGTCGCGCGATGATGTCGTCAAGCACGTCGAGCGACCCCTCGAGGAGACCTGCGGGGTCCTCGATTCCACCCGCGATCTGTCGTGCAACGAACTCGGCGTATCGGTCCCTGATGGACTGCGGCGTCATCATGGGTCGAGTCTCGCTGATTGGCCCCGGCCGGGCGCTGAGTTATCCACAAGGCTAGAGATGCTTCGCGCCGAGCTCAGCCCTCGAGGCAAGCCTTCGCCTCGTCGACGCCGTCCTCGGTCACCGAGAACTCCTCGCCGTTCATCTGGTGCGGCCACACGGTGAACTCGGCCGCGAAGCCGTCGATCGCGACCAACGGTCCGGAGCCAGGCGTGAGTGATCCACCGATGCCCCAGGTGCCGACCTGCGCATCCTCGAGGCCATCGACGGTGAAGCTCATAGCGACGATGTAGACATCGCTGCGCTCGGCGGACTTCACGGCGCCGGCTGCGACCGGGGTGATCGCCGGGCCGTCGTTGGCACCTTCGGCGATCGCGCTCAGCAGCTCTGGCGGAACGGTCTCGCACGGGCGGCCGTCGCCGGCGTTACCGCCGGAGCAGCCAGTGAGCAGGAGGGCCGCTGCAGCGAGCACGGCGACAGACGTGACGAACTTGGGCATGAGCCCCATTATGCCGAGCGGCGTCGATACCCTGAGGCCGTGAGGCGGTTGCGCCGTTGGGGTTGAAGGGGTCGCAGTGATCGTGGCCGCTTGGGCGGTCGAGCCGTGCGCCGATGATGTTGAAACAGACGAACGGCTCAGCAGCCGTGCAGGGAATGAGTGATGAGATGACCGATCCTGATGTTGAATCCTTGCCCGCGTCGCGGTTTACGCCACAGATTCCCCGGCCAACCGGCATCGTCGCCCTGGCGTACATGATCCTCGCCCTTGCCTGGTTTCCTCTCGTGAGCTCCGTGCTGCGCCGGTTGAACTGTCGGGTTCCGGCCTACCCGGGGGATGTGCAACCGCTGTACTCCATCGGCTTGACCGTGATCGCGATCGCCTGCTGGCTCTGGGTGCAGCACCGATCGACAATGCACGTGAAGACCCGATCCCAGAGCTTTGTCGTCCTGATGACCGGCCTCCTCGCGATCGGCTTGGTGCCCATCGCTCTTCTTGTGGTCAGTCCGATAACGCCCTACGTCGCTGCCGCTCGCATCGACTGTGGCACCTCACAGGATGACCTCATCGGGCTCGCGCTCTATCTGCCCTTGCTGTCGCTGCTCGTCACGCAACTGATCAACCCGGCAGGCACGAAGCCCTCGCTCATGCGCTGGATCATCGCCGGTTCTGCTGTCGCCGCGATCTGGAGCGCCTACGTGCTCATCGTCCAGCCGTGGCCGCCTGCTGGACCCTGAGGCGCGTCGCGCGCAGGTGATCTGCCCGAACTCGGGCGATCACTATGCTGAGCGACATGCACAGCACCATGACCAAGCGCCTCGCCGCGCTCACCCTGCTCACCGCCGTCGCCTTCGGCTCGACCGCCTGCTCCTCGGGCGCCAGCACCAACGAACGAGGGACGCCTGCGGCGCAGGCAACCACCGAGGCTCCGAAGCCGGTCGACCTGACCGGCGAGTGGAAGCAGACGAACTCCAAGAGCGCCGACAGCTTCCAGACCGCGACCATCACCGGTGACACCATCGAGGTCTACTGGGTCGCGACCGACACGAAGTCGCTCTACTGGGCTGGAACCGTCGTCGCGCCGGCGGACGCGTCGCAGTCGTTC
The DNA here is from genome assembly GCF_006065115.1 of Plantibacter sp. M259. Lineage (NCBI taxonomy): Bacteria > Bacillati > Actinomycetota > Actinomycetes > Micrococcales > Microbacteriaceae > Plantibacter > Plantibacter sp. M259. The sequence goes on from NZ_CP040750.1 coordinate 1,904,824, forward strand.
ACCTGGGACTCGGCCAATGACACCTCGAAGACCGAGAGCGCCATCATGGCCTCCGGCGATGCGACGAAGACGTTCACCTACGACAACGGCGAGCTGTCCTACGAGGTCACCGCGCTCGGCACGACCATGACCGTCCGCCTCGAGCGGGAGTAAATCGCTCGTCGTTCGCCACACCACCGCGCCCCATCAGACGTCACCGTCTGATGGGGCGCTTCTTCTTTCGGAAGCGCGATCAGCCGCGCGGGACCTGCAGCTCGACGAGCCGCGGATCATCGAGCTCATACGTCAAGTGCCCCTGCGCCGCCGCGTCGATGCAGACGACGGCATCCGTGCGTCGGATGCAGCCCAGATCGAGGAGGTCGATCGCCTCCGCCCTCGAGTACGAGGTGAACGACCCGGCCGTCGGGTGCTCCTGAATGCCGAGGATCCACTGCTCCGCCGTGCCGCATTCGTCGAGGGTCGCGAGGAGGGCGACTTCGCTCTCGGACGGTTCATTCTCTGCGGCGATCATCGCGCTGCTGCATGCGGCGGCCAGCTGCGGCGCGGAGGCCTGGCGGGCAACAGCTCCCGCGATGCCGACCCCGATGATGACGGCTGCCGCCGCGGCGAGGACTCCGAAGACGATCCCCCGACGCGGCCGCTTCCCGCGGTCCATCTTCTTGGCCGCGCTGCGCTGATCTTCGGCATAGAGCTCACGCTCGATCTCCTCCCGCCAACGCTGCTCCTCCTGGAGCTCGCGCGCCGCTCGCCGTCGCATCTCCATGGAGGTCACCGCCTTGCGTGGACCCCACGCTGCTCCGTCCCACCAACGATCGGTGCCGTCGGACTCTGGATCGGGATACCAACCAGGAGAAGGAGCGTCAGACATAGCCGGAAGCCTAGCGAACGCGCGTGGAGCCGACCCTCCTACTCAGCGCTTCGACCGGCACGGCGCGAGAGCTTGGACATGACCCAGTAGCCGGCAAGAAGAACGAGCGCTGTGACGATACCCGGCCCGGCGGCATAGATGCCGACGAACGCTTGGAAGATGCCGCCGCCGATGGACGGCGCTGTCAGGTCATCCGCTGGTGGATCGAGCTGCGCGAGCAGCGGCGCGCCGAAGAGCATGACGCAGACACCGAGCATGTAGACCAGGACCATGGCGACGAGGACTCCGATAGCGATTTGCCTGCTGCCGACGAGGAACTGCATCGCTGCCCAGATCGCGAGAACGATGCCAATCGGGATCAGGATGAGGAGCCAGGAGTCAGTCATTGGTCCTCAGGGTACCCGGCGCTCGATCCGGCAACGGACGCCGCCAGGTGACCAGATTCCACCCACAGCACGGCCCGTTCCGGCCCAATCAGCACCCACCGACGCGCAGCAACACCGGCATCGACCAAGAAGCGGCCACAAGGTGACCAACAACCGGTCCCTATTCGGTCACCACTGCCCCAATCCCTCGCGGTGCCGCTCGGGCATGCAGTGGTGACCAGGGCGAGACCGCGGAGTGGTCAACAGGCGGTCACTGCGTGCCCGCTGCTTCGTTTCGCGGTTGCTGGACCGGTCCGTATCCGGCCCGTAGCCGGTCACAGGTGACCGTATCGTGACCGAGGATTGGTCACAGATTCCCGGTGATGCTCACCGGATCCACCGCCTGGAAGGGGTCATGAGGGGCGGGAGCGTGGAGCGTATTCACGCTGCCAATGAGGGCCCTACGTTTGCTGTCGCGCGAGCTCCCCAGCTCCGTCGTCTTCTGCTCCGCTCCTTCGTCGCAGCCGCAGATCCTCCGTCGCTGGTCGCCCGAGCGCCAGCAAACGAGCAAGGGTGTTGTGTCAGGCCGGGCCCTCAATTCTGTGCCGAGCGCGCAAGCCGACAGGCCGCTCCCCGCCCCTTCGAGGAGGATCCATCAACGACGAAGTGGAGCTGTCCTCTGTCCGCAGGAGTGAGCTGGAACAGGGCGACGGCCGACTGCTGGTGAACCAGCTGCTGGCCGTCGCCGCGGCGGAGCCGATCGAGCAACAGCCGTCCTCGGGGGCTACGCCCCGTCGGCATGGAGCGCAGCGTCCAGATTCGACACTCGTGCCGAATCTCGAGCCGAGGGGACCGAGAGAGCAACAGGCGGTTTGCCACAATTTCGGAACCCGCGGATCGAGAGTGCAACAGTGGCGCGGGTTCCGAAATCGATGGGGCCAAGGACCTGTCGGTGAGAGAACGGGCAGTCAGAACTGCGGAGGTGACAGCGCCTCCGCGACGGATCCTGGACGAGATGCTGAAGCCGATCCGGGAGCCGATTCTGTGACTCGGCGCATCGGGTGCAGAAGCTCAGCGCGCGCCTCGAGGTGGCCACGATCTGGTGGCCAAGGCCGCAGCGATGCTGCTCCCGTGGAGGTGGCTGAAGTGGTCACCAAGCGAGGTGCCGCAGAGCGACCACCTGGGTGTCGACGTCGTCGCCACGCAAGAATCACGAACGCCGTACCGGCTGTCGCGAGACCTGCGGACACTCCTTCGTCGCGACCGCTGAGACGGCTTCGCCGCCGGTGAAAGCTGCCATCGAAAGGAGCACGGCATAGCCGAGCTCCGCGCTGCCTGCAGAGCAGCAACGACCGTGTGCCCACGGTCGCGACGGGGTGGATCCGAGCTCGGAGACAAGAGCGGTCTCCAAGCTCTGCGTCGCTGCGCTCCAGGTCTGAAACACGGTGCCACTTCGTTCTTAACCGTGTTTCAGACCAACCCCGTCTACAACGGGCAAAAAGGTGCCTCTGTCACAGCCCCCGATGATGAAACAGGGGTTTCGGGGGCTGTGACAGAGATGATGAAACAACCTTTTTCCCCTGATGCAGTTGCAAATCATGACCCCGATTCTCCGCTGAAGCTCCGAATGCGAGGGAGAAAGGAAAAGGGCATAAGGGAGCGTGGCACCAGTCGTCGTTTCCATCCTCGCTGCGCTCGTCGGAATCTAGCCTGGTGGTCGGCATAGCCGACACGCTTTTCGGACGCCCCTGAGCCTCTCGCTTCGCTCGGTCTCCGGGTCTTCCTCACCCTCGTCGCTGCGCTCCTTGGGCCCTTACTGCGTCGCTTCGCTCCTGGCCCTCTTCGTCATCCCTGTGGGGATGCCTCGAGGGTGCCCACGCCCTCCGCGCGTCCGGGCTGCCGCCACCATCTCCTCCGCGTTGCTCCCCGCTGGATGACGTCAGAGACCACCGGATGGGATCCGGTGACACAGGCCGCCGGAGGCTGCTGCTGTGACCGAAGGAAGAGCTGACCGCGGCTTGAGCGGATGGGCGGGAAGCTGCACGGGCATGCAGGGAGCCAATTGCGACACGCGCGACGCCGGTTGCCACCCCTGGATCATTGGCAAGCACTCCACGCATTTGCTGCAGGTTTGACCCGGCGAGCGTGGGAATGAATGCCGAAATGATTCGCGTACTGATTGTGAGGGCTGCCGAAGCAAATAGGTCGTCTGGACGATCAGTCCGCGGCGCGCCGGAGGCACCCTGCGCTGCAGGCCCGAAGGGTGGGAGTGGGACCTTCGATAGTCCCGCATGTCGACTCCTCCGACGAGCGGCGTCGTAGCCGGTCAGCCAGGTTGAGCCGATGTGGTGCTTCAGCCTACCTAGGCGTCAGAAGATATGTGCGTCGGCCGTCGAGGCACGACTCGACGGCCGACGCAGGGTGCATGTTGCTAGCGGACACGGGTTCCTCAGGCCGCCTGCAGATCCCGCTTGCGGTTCTCCCGCCCTGCCATCCAGTGTCGGAAGTCGTCCGGATCGATGCGCCATCGAGCTCTGCGGCCATGACCACCGACATTGATCGCCCGGATCTCGCCAGTGGATATGAGCTGGCGGACGTACCACGGCGTGAGATTGGCGAGCATAGCCACCTCGCTCACGGTCAGGAGGGTGCAGCTCGCTCTGGCAAGAGCGAGGAGTTCGGTGAGGGTGGGACCAGGGGTCTCGGCCATCGTCATAACTACCAACTTTCTATCTTGTTCATCGAGACACTACACACCGGAGTAGTCATTGGTAGTGAATCTGTGCCAATCTTGAATCATGGAATTCACTACCGACCCCGAACGCTCGGTCCTTAGCCCCGCCGAATCTCTCCTGTTGAAGGCTCACTACAAGAAGTCCGGGCTGACAGTTGCGGATCTCGCCGCGGCCACTGGGCTGAGCGTGGGGACTATCTCTATAGCTCTCAACGGATTCCGGTACCGGGACGGACAGCCGCGGGCAGCAGTGCCGCCGGACCGCACGCTCGTCCGTCTCTCCGCGGTCCTTCACATCGATCCCGAGATCTGGCGGAACCTTGGGCGAGTTCGTGCCGCCGATCTGCTCGTCGAAGTAAATGAGGAGGGGGGCGCTCCGGTGGCTCCCGCCGACATGGATGCCATTTCGGCAGTGGCCGGGCGGGCTGCGCTCGCGCGTCAGGTACTCGCCGCGTTCAGCAGTGCGGAGCTCTGCGCTGAGATTTCCCGACGGGAGGCCGAGTGACCGTCCACGATCTCTGGTCTGGTCTGTCCAAAGGTGAGATCGCCGAACGCCGACAGGCAGGGCGCGACCGGTGGCAACGACGCTGGCGCGATGGAGTCGGGCGCGGCGCCCCTCAGCGAAAGCAGTCCTATAAGGAGCACCTCAAGGCACAGGCGTACCTCGACGACGCGAATCAGATGCAGAACCCGAAGGCGCAGCGCATCCGGCGAGAGTCACTCACCGTGAACACGCTCCTGGACCGGCACCTCGCTGCGAAGGCCGACCGGGCCCCGAAGACGGTTGAAGCGGACATGCATCACGCGCAGGGGGTTCGTGACCAATTCGGCGATCGGTCGGTCTCAACCATCGACACGACAGAGATTGAGATCTGGTCCCAGCGCCGCGACCTCGCGAGATCGAGTCGGAAAAAGCAGCTCGAAATGCTCCGCGCGGCGATAAAGCGCGGCGTTCGGGATGGGTTGGTGGAGAGCGATCCGAGCGATGGCATTGTTGTCTCGCTCGGTCACCAGGAGTTCCCGCACTGGTCGTCAGCTGAGCTCATGGCGGTGATCGCATCGGCGGCGAGTGAGCGGGAGAGGGCGCTACTGTCCGTCCTCGGGCTCATGGGTTTGCGCGCTGGCGAGGCTCGATCGCTGGTCGTCGGCGATCTTGTCGACGGTCAGCTCCGTGTGAAGAACTCCGGAGGGGACAGCGACACGACGAAGACTCGGGCAAGCCGGCGCGTCCTTCCCGTTCCAGCAGTTGTCTTGCCACTTCTCGAGCAGCAGGCGGGCGCCCGCCCGAGATCGGCGTGGATGTTTGAGAGCCCTCGCCTCCCCGGCCACGCCGTCGGAAAGCGGTACCTTTCCGACGCTGTCACGCGGGCGGTGTCGCGGGCCAATCAGTCGCGCTCGGAACCAATTTCGCGAATCAACGTCCACGGATTGCGGCACACATTTGCTGCGATCGCGCTTTCCGAGGCTCATTCCGACCTGCTGTCGGTCTCCCGCGCTATGGGTCACGCGCGGCCGTCTGTCACTCTAGACCGATACGGACACCTTGCTCCGGCGGGGCTTGCTCCGCTTATGGCTCAGATTGATCGCATCGCCGCAGGCACTCAGAATTGACTGCACGGCTTTGAAGAGTGCCTCTCTCGACCGGTGCTCCTCGCGGTTCCTGATGGACGGTGAGCTCGGGAGCGCATGAGGTTGGTCGCATGCGACGTTCCGCCCTCGGCGAGATCTGTCTCATAGGATCGTTTCATGCCGCTTTCGCGAGGTGATCGTTTCCAGCTGAAGAGCAGGATCCTGGAACAAATGGGCGAGGACCCCAGCTGGGACTTCTCGCGCCAGAACTTGCTCCTCGGCGAGTTTGGATTTCCACTCATGGGCGGCGACTACAACGGTCCGTCCTTCGATGAACTGATCACGACAATCACAGATTCATCCTTGATCGAGATGTATTCGGTGGTGACGGGGGTGCCGCAGGAGCAGGTCGCAGGCTCGGTCACTCCTACCGAACTGGATAGTTGGCGACCTGGCTATGTCCGGATGTTCCTCTCTCACTCTGCCCGTCACAAAGACTTCGTCGGCGAAGTAGCTGAGCACTTGGCTGAGGCGGGCATACATGGGTTCGTTGCCCATGACAGCATGCGAGTGAGCGAGTCGTGGAGAGTTCAGATCGAGCAGGCCCTGCGGTCAATGCAGGTTTTCGTGGCAATTCATCACCCAGAGTTCTCCGACAGCGCCTGGTGTCAACAGGAGGTTGGCTGGGCCCTGGGCGTCGGGGTGCCGAAGTATGTCGTGCGTGTCGGTTCGGATCCTCTCGGCTTCGTCAGTCAGGATCAGTGGCCGAGCGGGTTCGACCTGTCGCCAAAGCAAATGGCCGACAAGATCGGCGCCTGGGCGGCGACCATTCCGGGGATAGGCGATTTGCTGATCGAGGGGTACCTGGCGGCCCTGGCAGATGCGGATAGCTACATGACGGCCGGCAGAACGGCTGCCCGCATAGCGGCGTTGGATGGCCTCACCGAAGTGCAATGGAATCTCCTTGATTCGATCTACTGGACGAATGACCAGGTTCGAGGGGGCGGCCTCCCTCGTCGTCAGCTAGAGCCGTTCTACTCGCACAATCGCCGACAATGGCCGCCGCCCGATCGTCGATGATCCCGACGCGTCAGTTGCTGTCATGAATTGCGGCGGGATGGACAGCGTGCGCCCTCGGTGCGCCCCGAGGCTGGTGCGAAGCCTGATTTGCGGGGGCTCTGACGGCCACAGACACTGCTTTGCAAGCAGGATGTCGGGAGTTCGATTCTCCCAGGCTCCACAGTCCAGAAACGCCCTCGGCAGACGCCGGGGGCGTTCTCAGTTGTCGCAGGGCCCGGCGGTTAGGCTGACGGCATGGATATCCGCGTCGCTGCATATGCCGTCATCGTCGACGAACGGGGCATGCTCCTCTCTCACTGGAACGAGAGCGGACACAGCGGATGGACGCTCCCGGGCGGCGGGATCGACCCCGGTGAGGACCCGGCCGATGCAGCCGTCCGCGAGGTGTTCGAGGAGACCGGCTATCACGCGGAGCTCGACGACCTGATCGGTGTCGACTCGCAGGTCGTACCGGCGGAGCGCCGCCTCAGCACGACCGCCACCGGGCCGCTCCACACGCTGCGCATCGTCTACCGGGCGCACCTCACCGGCGGCACGCTGACCTACGAGGCCGACGGCAGCACCGACTACGCCGCGTGGTACCCGCTCGAGGAGGTCGGCTCGCTCGACCGCGTCAGCCTCGTCGACGTCGGACGACGCTTCGCCGGCCTCATCTGAGCACAGCCGTCACAACACGAAGCCCCTCCCCGGTCGATACCGGCGAGGGGCTGCGTCGTGCGAAGCGAGATCAGGAAGCGGCAGGCTCCTCGTCGGAGACCCACAGCTCGTCGTCTGCGCGGAACGTCTGCCAGACGGCGTAGGCGACACCGGCAGCGGCGAGGACGCCGAGGCCGATCGCGATGACGGTACCTGCGCTCGCGCCCTTCTTGGCGGGCAGCACCTGCTCGGGAACGTGGAGGCGGCGGAGAGCCGCCTGCACGCGGGTGTCCTTGGCGATGTCGCCGATGCTCAGCACCGTACCGACGACGCCACCGACAGCGGGGACGACGCCATCCGAGATGCCCTTGCGCACGCCGTCGACGGCGTTGCGGGAGACCTTGATCCCCCGGTCGACCGTGGGGACGACGCGGTGCTCGTAGGTGTCGCGCACGACGGGGACCACCTGCTCCTTCGAGAAGTTCCCGAGCTGACGGCTCACCTCACGAGCGACTTCGTTGGCGTGGTTCAGGACATCCTGCTGGGAGTCCCAGAGGTCGGCAGCGGAACCCTTGAGCTTCTTGAGCTCTTTCCGGCGCTTGCGTGACAGGCTCATGTGGTCATCTCCAATGATCGCGGCAACAACGTAACCTCCATCTTGCCACTTAGACCCCTGGATACCATCCGAGAGTCCCGAACCCTTGTGCAAGAATTGGGAGTATGTCAAAGCACACCGCAGTCGCCACGTTGCACACCAACCACGGTGAGATCAAGGTCAACCTCTTCGGGGACCACGCTCCCAAGACGGTCAAGAACTTCACCGACCTGGCGACCGGCGGGCGCGAGTGGACGGATTCGAAGACGGGCCAGACCCGGAACGACGCGCTGTACAGCGACCTCATCTTCCACCGCATCATCCCGGCCTTCATGATCCAGGGCGGCGACCCACTCGGAACCGGCACCGGTGGCCCGGGCTACAACTTCGACGACGAGATCCACCCGGAGCTCAACTTCGACGAGCCCTACATCCTCGCCATGGCGAACGCCGGCAAGCGCCGCAACGCCATCACGGGCGCCGTCGAGGGCACGAACGGCTCGCAGTTCTTCATCACCACCGTTCCCACGCAGTGGCTCCAGGGCAAGCACACCATCTTCGGTGAGGTCGCCGACGCCGAGTCCCGCGCGGTCGTCGACGCCATCCAGGCCGTCCCGACCGGTGCCGGCGACAAGCCGATCGAGCCCGTCGTCCTCGAGAGCGTCACCATCTCCGAGGCCTAGACCCCGCTCGGAGGACAGACCGTGACCCTGCCCCGGGATCCGTCGGCCAACTTCTGCTATCGCCACCCCGACCGACAGAGCTTCGTGCTCTGCCAGCGTTGCGGCCGGACGATCTGCGGAGAGTGCCAGACGCCCGGGGCAGTCGGTTTCATCTGTCCGGAGGACATGAAGGCGCAGCGACAGAGCGCCCCTCGCAACCGTCTCGGTGCGAGGATCAGCAACTCCTCCCCCATCGTCACGTACGCGATCATCGCCGTGACGGCGTTCGTGTTCCTGCTGCAGTGGATCCCCGGGCTCGGCGTCACGAACGCGCTCCTCTACGCCGGCGTGTACTCCGATCCGTCGTACGGTGCGGTCCAGCCCTGGCGGATGCTGACCGCGGTGTTCGTGCACTCGCAGGGCTTCATCTTCCACATCCTGTTGAACATGTACACGCTCTGGATCTTCGGCCGGATCCTCGAGACCATGCTCGGTCACTGGCGGTTCCTCGCGCTCTACCTGGTCGCCGGGTTCGCCGGTTCGGTCGGTGTCCTGTTCCTCGCCGACCCGAGGACGGCCGTGGTCGGCGCCTCGGGCGCGATCTTCGGGCTGCTCGGCGCGTTCCTCGTCATCCAGCGACGCATGGGTGCCGACACCCGCGGGCTGCTGGTGCTCCTGGGCATCAACCTCGTCATCGGTTTCATCCCCGGCGTGAACATCGCCTGGCAGGCCCACCTGGGCGGGCTCGTCGGAGGCGCCCTCATTGGCCTCATCCTCGTCAACACCCGCAAGCGCACCCAGCAGCCGCTCCAGGCAGTCCTGATCAGCGCCTTGAGCGTCGTCCTCGTGGGCGCCAGCCTCCTTCCCGCCCTGCTCTGAGCGGGACCGCACTTCGACAGGCTCAGTGACCGGGTATGGCTCGGTGACCGGGTGTGGCTCGGTGACCGAGTGTGGCCCGGTGACCGGGTTCGGATCCGTGACCGGGTGCTGCCCGGTGACCCGCGTCGACCAGTGGTGCGCTCGGCGGAGAACCGCAACCATGCAGCAGACGTTGAAGGTTGCCGGAGTTATCCACAGAGTTATGAACACTGGGGATAATTACACCGGTGTGGTTCCCCGTGTTTCCGGGAGTCCCTGCGGTTCTCCACACTGGCATGTGGATAATTCGGAAGTTCTCCACAATCCTGTGGAGAACTCGATACGCCGGATCCCGAGTACAACGAAACAGCGGGCCGTCCGAGAGGACGACCCGCTGTGCACGACGTGAAGTGAGGAAGGCTAGCGCCACCTGGTGGTCATGAGGAAGCCGATGAAAGCGATGCCGAAGCCGACGAGGATGTTCCACGGGCCGAGCGACTGGATCGGGAGCAGCGTGCCGCTCAGGTAGTAGACGACGATCCAGGCGAGGCCGAGGAGCATGAAGCCGAACATGACCGGCTTGAACCAGACCGCGTTCGGTGCGGGTTCGCCGCTCGTCTGCTCGGGTTCGCGGGACGGTTTGCTTCGTGACTTCGTGCGTGCCATGCCGACATTCTACCTGTTCACCCCAATCGGTGCCTTGGGGATCAGCCGATCCCGGGTTCTTCTCGGTAGAATCCATGCGTGACCGACGACCTACCTTCGCGAGCGAGCGCACGCGCCGCTGAGCGCAGAGCGCCGTCGAAGCACCGCATCAGTGTCTTCGGGGTGGCCGGCGAGCTGCTCATCACCGCAGGCATGGTCGTCCTGCTGTTCCTCGCCTGGCAGCTCTGGTGGAACGACATGATCATGGCCGGCAGCCAGGCGAACGCCGCGTCGAGCCAGTCGCAGGAGTGGATCAAGAACGCCGAGACCGCTCCGGCACCCGAACCGACCATCGATGCAACCGGCGCGCCGAACTACGGTGAGCCGCCCGTCACCGCCCGCCCCGCGCCAGGCGACCCGTTCGCGGTGCTCTACGTGCCGCGGTACGGCGCCGACTACCGCCGCGTCGTCGCCGAGGGTGTCGACACCGCGACCGTCCTCAACAGCTTCGACCTCGGCGTCGGTCACTATCCGAGCACCCAGATGCCCGGAGAGGTCGGCAACTTCGTCGTCGCCGGTCATCGCAAGGCCTACGGCGGCGCGATGACCCTGATCAGCGACCTGCAGATCGGCGACAAGGTCTACGTCCAGACGGCCGACGGCTACTACACCTACGTGTTCCGGAACATCACCTACGTGTTGCCCACCCAGGTGGACGTCCTCAACCCCGTCCCCCAGGTGGACGGCGTCGCACCCACGCAGCGCATCCTCACCCTGACCACCTGCAACCCGCTCTATTCGACGGCGGAACGCAGTATCGCTTACGCGGTGTACGAGTCCTGGCAGCCGCTGTCCGCCGGGCCGCCCGCCGAGATCGCCGCGTCCGTCGCGGCCGCTGGAGGCTGACGATGTACGGCGCACTCTGGAGGGTCCTGCCCGGACCCGTCTGGCTGAGGATCATCATCCTCGTCGTCCTGTTCGTGGCGGTCGTGGCTGCCCTCTTCACGTGGGTGTTCCCCTACGTGGACTCGTTCATCGTCGATCAGAATGTGACCGTCGGCGACGAATGACCCGCGTCCTGGTCATCGACAACTACGACAGCTTCGTCTACACGCTGAACGGGTACGTCGAACAACTGGGGGCAGAGACCGTCGTCGTGCAGAACGACGGCATCGCTCTCGCCGACCTCGAGCAGCGGATCCGCGGGTTCGACGGCGTCATCGTCTCGCCCGGACCCGGTCGGCCATCCGACGCCGGAATCTCACTGGACACCGTCCACGCGGCGTACCGCACCGGGACACCGCTCCTCGGGGTGTGCCTCGGCCACCAGGCGATCGCCGAGGCGTTCGGAGCGGCCGTGCACACCGCGGATGAGCTGATGCACGGACAGAGCTCGGTCGTGGAACACGACGGCAGTGCCATTTACCGTGGCATCCCGCAGCAATTCAACGCCACCAGGTATCACTCGCTCGCCGTCGTCGACGGCACCGTGCCCGAGGAACTCGTCGTGACGAGCCGGACGACCAGCGGCGTCATCATGGGGCTCCGCCACCGTGACGCCCCGATCCACGGCGTGCAGTTCCACCCGGAGTCGGTGCTCTCCGAGTGCGGCTACCAGCTCCTGGCGAACTGGCTCGAAACGGCCGGGCTCACCGGCGCGCATCAGCGAGCACGGGGGATCAGCCCGCTCATGACCCGGTAGGCCCTTCGACAGGCTCAGGGACCGGAGAGCTGGCTCAGGGACCGCTCTTCGACAGGCTCAGGAACCAGCGGGGCCTATGGACCGGTGCAGTAGGTGAGTGTGATGACCGACTTCTGCGGGATGTCGCCTGGTGCGGGTGACATGGCCGTGACCGGGTCCCCGGCGACGGCCTTGCACGTCGCGTCGGCCTGCGGCTGCACGGTGAACTGCCTCGTCGCATCCTGCAGGTAGTTCGTCGCGTCGAGCAGCGGCTGCCCGACGACGTCCGTCAGCGTGACGTTCCCGCTGGAGACGACGAGGTTCACCGTGGACCCCTGGTCGACGGAGGTACCCGCCTCGGGATCCATCCGCAGCACGACACCTGCCGGCACAGTCGGTGAGTTCTCGCGAGTCACGGAGCCTTGTGTGAGACCGGCAGCGGCGACCGCGGCCCACGCGGCCTCGGAGGACTGGTTGATGACGTCGGGGACCTCGACCTGAGCTCGACCGGTCGACACGTAGACCTTGATCTGCGTGTTCTTGGTCACCGTGGTGCCGCCGGGCGGGTCGGTGCGGATGACGTGACCCGCCTCGTAGTCGCTGCTCGCTTCGTCGAACTTGGTGGGGACGAGTTCGAGCTGCTCGATCGTGCTGTTCGCACTCTCCCACGTGGCGTCGACGAGGTCCGGGACCTCTCTGGAGTCCGTGGAGATGCTCGTCGCGGGTGGAAGCTGCACCACCCAGAACACGAGCGAGAACAGGATGACGGCGATACCGGCGATGGCGGCCCAGATCCACACGACCGGTGGCCGGCGCTGGGTACGCGTCACGGTGTCGTCAGAGGTGAGCTGACGGATCGCCTGCTCGGTGCTGGACGCCGCCGTCGGAGATGGGCCGAACAGCGAGTCGTGGTCGTCGCGTCGGACCGGCACATGGCCGGCTCCAGCTTCGTCGAGGTCCTCACGGAACTCGACGGCGCTCTGATACCGCTCGAAGCGATCCTTCGCGAGGGCTCGGAGGACGACCTGGTCGAGCGCAGGCGACACCTTCGGGTTGATCGAGCTCGGCTTCACCGGGCGCTCGCTCACGTGCTGGTACGCGACGGCGACGGCGGTGTCGCCGCGGAAGGGCGCCTTGCCCGTCAGCATCTCGAAGAGGACGACGCCGGTGGAGTAGAGGTCGGTCCGGGCGTCGACCGTCTCGCCCTTGGCCTGCTCGGGCGAGAAGTACGCGGCCGTGCCGAGGATGGCGGTCGTCTGCGCGACCGTCGTGGACGAATCGGAGACGGCGCGTGCGATACCGAAGTCGGTGACCTTGACGTCGCCGGCCGTGGTGATCATGACGTTGCCCGGCTTGATGTCCCGGTGCACGACACCGGCTCGGTGGGAGTACTCCAGCGCGGTGAGGATGCTGTGCGCGATGCGCACCGCCTCGTCGGACTCGACGGGGCCCTCGGCGATGAGGTCCTTCAGCATGCGTCCTTCGACGTACTCCATGACGATGAAGGGCTCGATGAGGTCGTGACCGGAGCCGTCCTTGACCCGTTCCTCGCCGGCGTCGTAGACACGGACGATCGTGGGGTGCGCCATCCGTGAGGCGGCCTGCGCCTCCTGACGGAAACGGGAGCGGAATGCGGGGTCGGTGGCGAGGGTGGACTTCAGGACCTTGATGGCGACGGTGCGACCGAGCTTGGTGTCCACGCCGCGGAAGACGTTGGACATGCCCCGCGACCGATGAGGTCGCCGACGACGTATCGACCTGCGAGCAGGCGTTGATCGTCAGCCACGTACCACCCCTGAATTCGCTTGGAGGACAAACACTAACAGCTTACTCGGGCACCCTTCGTGTGCTCTCAGGGATGCCCCTGAGAGCACACGACGAGATGTGACTACTCGGTAGCCTTGACCACGTCGATCGGCGTCGATGCCGGTGATGCCGCCGACGTGCCGGTGCTGCATCGGACCGCGTAGGACACGGTCAGCTGACCGGCGGCGTCGACCGTGATCGTGCCGCTGGTCGTGTTGGCGTCGAACTGACCCGATGAGTTGTTCTGGAAGAAACCGCCGCCGACCGTCACGGTGTAGCCGAGGAAGTCCGTGCCAGTCGGGCAGGCGTTCTGCACCGTAGCCCAGTCGACGGCGATGGTCGTCGACGTCGCGTCCTTCGGGATCTCAAGCTGACCGGCGTCATTCAACTTGGACAGGTCGACCTTCGGCGCTTCGGTGGGCGGGTCGATGACAGCGATCTCGCCGTACACGGTGAGGGTGATGGCTGAACCCGTCTTCACGTTACCCGTCGGGTTGACGTCGTAGACCGTGTCGACCTGCTCCGGCGAGGTCGCTGCGTTGCCGACGTTCTTCGACACGCTGAAGTTGTACGGCGCCGCACTGAAGATGGCGTTGAGCTCCTCGAAGGACCGCCCCTGGAGATCGCTCAGGTTGATCGGGAACACCGTGGGCACCGGCGTGGGCGTCGGGGTCGGGGTCTTCGACGGGGTCGGCGAGGCCGAGGTCGATGTCGCCGACGGTGTCTTACCCCCGGCGTCGTTCCCCTGGTTGGCGAAGACGGCGATCAGCGAACCGACCAGCACGATGACGAGCAGGGCGACGAGACCGATGAGCGGCCAGGTCCACTTGCTGCGCTTCTTCTTCTCGTCCTCGCCCTCGATGTCGTCCTCGAGCTGGTCCGCCTCGGCGGCGGACAGCAACTGCGTCGTCGCGTCGTCGGCTGCCGGCATCCGACGGGTCTGGTCCATGACGGTGGTCGCGGCGTCGCCGGCCCCACCGAGGATCATCGGGACGGCAGCTGCCGCGGCGTTGAGGTCGCCCCGACGGAGCGCCTGGGCAGCGCGCGCGACGTGGGCGGACGACGCAGGACGGTCGACCGGGTTCTTCGCGATCATCGACATGACGAACCGGCGGACCGGTTCGGCGATCGTGACGGGGAGCTCCGGCGGCTGCTCGTTGATCTGTGCCATCGCGATGGCGACCTGCGACTCACCCGTGAACGGACGGCGTCCGGCGAGGCACTCGTACGCGACGATGCCGAGCGAGTAGATGTCCGTCGACGGCGAGGCTGGGTGTCCGCTCGCCTGCTCGGGCGAGAGGTACTGCACGGTGCCCATGACCTGACCGGTGGCCGTGAGTGGCACCTGGTCGGCGATGCGGGCGATGCCGAAGTCGGTGATCTTGACGCGGCCGTCCGGCGTGATGAGCAGGTTTCCCGGCTTGATGTCACGGTGGACGAGACCCGCGGCGTGCGCGGCCTGGAGTGCCGACGAGGTCTGCGCGACGATGTCGAGCACCTTGTCGGTCGGCAGGACACGCTCGCGCTCGAGCACGGTGGACAGGGCCTCACCGGGCACGAGTTCCATGACGAGGAAGGCGCTGCCGTCCTCCTCGCCGTAGTCGAAGACGTTGGCGATGCCCTCGTGGTTCACGAGTGCGGCGTGCCGTGCCTCGGCACGGAACCGCTCGAGGAACCCGGGGTCCCCCATGTACTCATCCTTGAGGATCTTGATGGCGATGGTCCGGCCGATGACCAGGTCAGTGGCCTGCCACACCTCGCCCATGCCACCGATCGCAATGCGAGATTGCAGTTCGTAGCGACCTCCGAAGGTCAGCCCGGCTGTCGGTCTCATTTGTTCAGCACCGCCTCTAGTACTTTCTTCGCGATCGGCGCGGCCACGAGGTTGCCGTAACCGTCCTGTCCGAGTCCACCGCCATCTTCAACAACGACCGCCACGGCGACCTTCGGGTCGTCCGCAGGTGCGAACCCGGTGAACCACAGCGTGTACGGATCGTCGGATCCGTTCTGTGCCGTGCCTGTCTTTCCAGCCACATCGACCCCATCTATTCTTGCATTAGTCGCAGCACCGCTCTGGACGCCCTGGACCATGATGTCCGTGATCTCCTTGGCCACCGAACTCGTGATCGGCTGCGACAGCTGCGCCGGTTCGAACTCCTTGAGCACGCTCAGATCGGGGTTCACGACGCGGTTCACCAGCTGCGGGTTGCAGACGATGCCACCGTTCGCGATGCCGGCCGAGACCATGGCCATCTGGAGCGCCGAGGCCCGCACGGTGTACTGTCCGAAGGCGGCCATGGCGGTCTGGTCGTCGCTCAGCGCGTTCGGGAAGGTGCTCGGCTGCATCGGCATGGGGTTGAGTCCCGTTCCGGTGATGTTGACGTCCATGTTGAAGCCGAAGCCCTGCGCCATGTCGCGGATCTTCTCGTAGCCGAGCTCGACGCCGAGTTCCGCGAGCGGGATGTTGCAGCTGAGCTCGACGGCCGTCGCGATGGACACCGTCGCGCCGCCGCCGCAACTTCCGCCTTCAGAGTTGCGGATGACGGTGCTCGTCCCGGGGAGCGTGTAGGTGGAGGGGTTCGGGAACTCGGACTCCGGCGTGTAGTCGCCTGACGCGAACGCGGCGGCCGCAGTGACGAGTTTGAACGTGGAACCGGGCGGATCGAGGTCGCCGTCGACGCCCTTGTTGAGGAGCGGCTGGCGGTCGTCGTCGTCGAGGGTCCGGTAGGCGTCGAGCACGGCCGCGTTGTCGTGGCTGGCCAGGACGTTCGGGTCGTAGCCGGGGCTCGACACCGAGGCGAGGATCTTGCCCGTCTTCGGCTCGATGGCGACGATCGCGCCCTCTTGGTCGCCGAGTGCGTCGAAGGCGGCCTGCTGCACGACGGGGTCGAGCGTGACCTCGACCGCCGCGCCCTTCGGCGCCTGTCCGGAGATGAGCCGGTTGATGGAGTCGAGGAACTGGGAGTTCGACGTACCGCTGAGCAGGTCGTTGGTGGCCAGCTCGAGACCGGAGGACCCTTGCGTCGGCGAGAAGTAGCCGGTGACGGGCGCATACAGCGGGCCGTTCGCGTAGACGCGCTGGTACTTGTACTCGTCGTCGCTCGCGACCGACGACGCGATGGCGGTGCCGTCCGACAGCAGGATGGGTCCACGCTCGGTCCGGTAGCTGTCATAGAGCGTCCGGGTGTTGCGACCGTCGGCGTTCAGGGTGTCGGCCTGGAACATCTGGATGATCGTGGTCGACCCGAAGAGCGCCAGGAACATCGCCAGGACGACGATGCTCACCCGCTTGAGTTCGCGATTCATGAGACCACCGCCTTGGGCTGGGTTCGGACCGTGTCGGAGATGCGGAGCAGGACGGCGATGATGATCCAGTTCGCGACGAGCGACGACCCGCCGGCCGCCAGGAAGGGTGTGGTGAGCCCCGTGAGCGGGATGATGCGGGTCACGCCGCCGACGACGACGAAGACCTGCAGCGCGACGGTGAACGCCAGGCCGATCGAGAGGAGCTTGCCGAAGTCGTCGGTACCGGCGTAGCCGACTCGGAAGCCCCGCGAGACGAGCAGCAGGTAGAGCGCGAAGATCGCGAAGAGGCCGGCGAGACCGAGTTCCTCGCCGAGGCTGGCGATGATGTAGTCGCTCTGCGGGACGGGCGTGATCTCGGGCATGCCCTGGCCGAGCCCGGTGCCGAGGAGTCCGCCGTGGGCGAGGCCGAAGATGCCTTGCACGAGCTGGTAGCTGCCGCCGTCGCGGTCGAAGACCTCCGGGTTGAAGGCGTCCCACCAGTTGTGGAAGCGACCGGCGACGTAGGAGAGGGTCTGACCGGCGATGAACGCACCGGCGAAGAACATCGTCAGGCCGATGATGATCCAGCTGGCGCGGCTCGTCGCGACGTACAGCATGACGAGGAACATGCCGAAGTAGAGCAGACCGGTTCCGAGGTCGCGCTGGAAGACGATCACGCCCATAGCCATCGCCCAGACCACGAGGATCGGGCCGAGATCGCGCAGACGGGGGAACTGGATCCCGAGGAACTTCTTGCCGACCATCGAGAGGCTGTCGCGCGTGCGCACGAGATAACCGGCGAAGAAGACCGCGAGAGCGATCTTCGCGATCTCACCGGGCTGGAAGGTGACCGCGTCGCCGATGCCGATCCAGACGCGGGCGCCGTTGACTTCGCGACCAATGCCCGGCAGGAGGGGCAGCAGGAGGAGGACGAAGGCGAAGAGGCCGGCGATGTACGTGTACTTGAAGAGGACGCGGTGGTTGCGGATGATCAGCACCACGGCGATGGCCCCGGCGATCGCGATCGCACTCCACACCATCTGTCGGACCGCGGCGCTCGCCCAACCGGAGTCGCCGAGGGCGATGTCGATCCGGTAGATCTCGGCGATGCCGACGCCGCCGAGCACGGTGGCGATCGGCAGCAGGAAGGGGTCGGCCTCCGCCGCGGTGTACCGCAGCACGATGTGGAAGGCGAGCACCAGGAGCGACAGGCCCGAACCGAAGGTGATCAGGGCGAAATCGAGGTGTCCGAGGGCACCGAGCTGCACGAGCATGACCGCGACCGCGTTGATGGCGAACGCGAAGATGAGGAGCGCGAGTTCGAGGTTCCGGAGCTTCTTCGGCAGCCGGAGTCGGCGCATCGTCTTGATGACGCCGGTGTCGGCTTGGATGGGGGAGGCGACGTCACTGGTCATCGGTCACCCGCAATCGCTTCACGATGTCGAGGGCCTCGGTGAACGAGGACGCGCTGATGGTCTGGTCGACGGCCTGGCGATCGAAGTCGGAGAGCGAGCCGAGCGGGATGCCGGTGTCCTCCTTGACGCTCGACAGCTGGATGGGTCCGACGTCCTGCTGGATGCCCTGGTAGATGACGACGGTGTCGTCGTCGCCGCCGACGAAGTAGCGGGTCTGGGTCCACGCGTATCCGAGCACGACCCCGCCGACGATCGCGATGATGACCACGATGAGGCCGACGAGCCAGGTGATGCGCCGACGTCTCGCGCGACGCTCGTCCTCTTCGATGAGCTCGTCGAGGTAGTCCTCGGAGGCCGGCTCGAAGTGGGAGTTGCCGAGTGAGGTGACGCGCCCGGGGTGCAACCAGCTGTTCGGGATGAGTGAGGGCTTCTTCACCGACGGGGTGAGCGCGAAGGCCACGGGCTTCGAGGCCGAACCGACGACGACGGGCTCGCCGTCACTCACCGGCTCGTCGACGATGTCGACGACCACGACGGTGACGTTGTCCGGTGCACCGCGGTCCAGGCTCTGCCGGACGAGCTTCTCGGCAGTGCGCTGCGCCGACAGCTGCTCGGTGAGGGTCGCGGTGATGTGCGTCTCGTCGACCACGCCCGAGAGGCCGTCGGAGCAGAGGATCCAGCGGTCACCCGGCTGCGTCCCGAGCGTCATGGTGTCGATCTCGGGGGAGGCGTCGACGTCGCCGAGGACGCGCATCAGCACGGATCGGCGGGGATGGACCATCGCTTCCTCTGCCGTGATCCGGCCGGAGTCCACGAGGCGCTGGACGAACGTGTGGTCGACCGTGATCTGGCTGAGTTCGCCCTCGCGGAAGAGGTAGATCCGGGAGTCGCCGATGTGGGCGATGGCGACCTCGTTGCCGATGACTGCGAGCGCGGAGACCGTGGTGCCCATGCCTGTCAGCTCGCGGTGCTTCGAGACCGTGTCGCCCAGGATGGAGTTCGCCGCGAGGATCGCGGACTGGAGCGTCGCCTCAGCCGCCTCGGAGGACGGGTATGGTTCGTCGGCTTCGATGATGCGGTTGAGTGCCATCGCCGAGGCGACGTCACCGCCGGCGTGTCCGCCCATGCCGTCGGCGACCACGAACAGGTGATGCCCGGAATAGCCGGAATCCTGGTTGTTTGAGCGCACTTTACCCACATGGGAGAGCGCTGCGCCGGCGCCGCTGGTCGTCACCGGGTTACCGCCGCAACTCGAAACTGGTCTGGCCGACCTTGACGGGGGTGTCGAGTGGGATCTGCGTCGGGACGCTCACGCGCTTGCCGGCGAGGAAGGTGCCGTTGGTGGAGTCGAGGTCTTGGACCATCCACTCGTCGTTCCAGAGCATGAGGCGTGCGTGATGCGTGGACGTGTAGTCGTCGCGGATGATGAGGCCGGAGTCGGCTGAGCGGCCGATGGTGATCGGCTCGCGGCCGAGGGGGAGCTCGGTGCCCTGCTTGGGCCCGGACACGATGACGAGGCGCGAGGTGTTGTCGACCGTGGCGCGCGGAGGCGTTCCGCTCGATCCACCGGCCGCGGGCCGACTGGGGGCCGGGGCGGTCGCGGCACGCATCGGCTGCGGCGGGGTGGCCGGAGCACCGCCCGACGTCTGCTGCTGCGGCTTCCGGACGCGCGGACCGAAGAGGTCGGTGCGGAGGGCGTAGACGATGCCGAAGACGAACGTCCAGAGCAGGAGCAGGAAGCCGATGCGGAGGACCAGCAGGGTCAGTTCGCTCACGCGCCGTCCCCCACGAGTCGCCGAAGGACGACACATCGTGACGTCGGGTCGCGTCGCTCATCTGGCGATCGGATCCGCCGGCCTTGGCGACCACGCGGAACACGATCCTCGTGCGGCCGATCTCGATGACGGAGTCGGGGGAGAGGGCCGCCTGCCGGAAGGGCTGGCCGTTGAGCTTCGAGCCGTTCGTCGAGCCGAGGTCGCGCGCCTGACCGGCGTTGCCGTCCCAGAGGATCTCGACGTGCTTTCGCGAGGTGCCGGTGTCGGGGATCGTGATGTCGGCCTCGGTGCCGCGGCCGATGACCGTGCGGGCCTGCGTGATCGGGTAGCGCTTGCCGCCGATGTCGAGCACGGGCGCCCAGGTGACGGAGCCCTTGAGATTGACGCTGTCGATCTGGACGAGGCCGTCGGGGAGGGAGCGGTCGCCGGAGAGCTTGATGGTCACGGCACCGGGGAAGGAGTAGCCCTGGCTCTTGGCGTGCTTCTGGACGAGGGAACCGAGCTCGTCGATGAGGGAGGGACCGATGGCGTCCATGCGCTCGAAGTCGGTGGGCGACATGCGGACGGTGAACTTGTTCGGCACGAGGATGCGGTCGCGGGAGACGACGGCGGCCTTGGTGTCGAGCTCGCGTCGGAGCGCGCTCGTGATCTCGACCGGCTGGAGTCCGGACTTGAAGGTCTTCGCGAAGGCGCCGTTGACGGCGCGCTCGAGTCCCTTCTCGAAGTTGTCCAGAATGCCCACGGTCTCTCGATTCGTGTCGGTGTCCAGGCAATGTTAGACGGTTTGCCTGCGCGCGAGGCCAATCGACGCGGGCGCCGACGCCAGGTGTTCACCCGCTCGGCAGCAGGAGATCAGCATCGGCACCGGACCGTCGGGGCCGTTTCGTCCTGCTCTGGCGCGGATCTCCGGTGTTCTGCCACCCGGGCTCCGCGTGCTATCCTCGATAAGTTGCCGCGAGAGCGGTGACGTCTGGTGTCTCGCGCGAGTGGCGGAATTGGCAGACGCGCTGGCTTCAGGTGCCAGTGCTCGAAAGGGCGTGCGGGTTCAAGTCCCGCCTCGCGCACCAGTGGATGTGACACAAAGGCCCCCGAGGAATCGGGGGCCTTCGTCGTGTCCGGCGTCGATCGACGAGTCGGCTCCCAGCACTCATGGAGCGAGGTGGCGTCCGCCGCACTCTGACAAGGTCACTTGACATGTGGTCGCATGACAAGCATGCTTGACCTATGTCAGGTTTCCTTGTCACGTCGGATCTCGCGGCCGAGGTGTGTCGCTGATGGCGGCGCTCACCGAGCGCGCGGGACGCGGTGGCGCCGCGTTCCGGCGGCTGGCGTCGATGAGTGCTCGCGACGTGCTCAGGAACCCGCTCACCGGGATCTCGATGTGGTTCATGACCGGCATCATCCTCGTGATCTACGTCTCCATGTGGCTCGCGTTCGTCGTGCTGGGCCCTGCTCCGGTCACCGCGCTGGACACGGACGATCCTGGAGTCTCGTCGGCGCTGGAGCGGGCCGGTGTACGGGTGGTCGCCGACGACGCCCCCGATCGGAACACGCGGGTGACCGTGCGCGAGGGGCGCGCCCTGGTCGTGCTCGACGCTGCGGACCAGGCTGCGTGGGACCCGATCTGGCGAGGGCTGCGCGACGCAGGCGTCCCTGCCCACGGGGTGACGGTGACGGACGACGAGGGCGACGTGAAGATCGACCCGCTCCAGGAGAACCTCGGCATCGTGGTCCTGGTCGGGGTCGCGAGCCTGGCATTCATCGGGACGACCGTCCCACTCGTGGCGATGCGGGAGCGCGGGCTGCTCCGGCTGCTCGGCGTGACGCCGCTCCGCCGGTCGACCTTCCTCCTCGCCCAGCTCCCCTTGCGCGCGCTGGTGGCGGTGGGGATCCTGGTGCTGACGACCGGGATCGCGGTCTGGCGCAGGTACGTCGACGGCGTGGACCTCCTGGCCTTGGGGGTCTCGTTCCTCCTCGGAGCAGCGATGCTGTTCGCTCTGGCGCTGGTGTTCGCCGCCCGATCGCGGAACGCCGAGGCGACGCAACAGACGATGGTGATGGTGACGATCGGGCTCGTATTCGCATCGGGTGGGCTCCTGCCGCAGTCCATCCTCCCCGCCGTCGTGCAGGTCGCCATGAACTGCCTGCCCACCACTTGGTTCGTCGCCGCCGCGAGTGCCTCACTGACCGGGGCCGAACCGTTCCTCCCCGTCCCCGCGCTCTGGGGGCTCATGTCGCTCGTCACCGTCGCAGCAGGCGTGCTCGCCGTGCGGTGGTTCGAGTGGGATCAGTCCGAGCGCGACGGGCGGACGACCACGATGTCCGACACGCAACGAGAGGTGGCAGCATGAACGAGCGCGCGACACGGGGGTCGACGCCGCAGGAGCGTCGTGCGTCCCGCAGATACATGTGGGAGATCACGGCCGGTGCCGTCGGGTTCCTCCTGACATTCCTCTTCCTGCCGGAGCTGTTCCCCACCGAGCCGGGATCGCCCGCAGCCGTCGTGGTCGCACTCGTCCCGCTCGTGCCGGTGGTGTGGATCGTGATCGCGCTCATCCGGCACGTGCGCCGTGTCGACGAACTGCAGCGCGGAGTGATCGTGCTGAGTCTCGCCATCGGGTTCGGTGCGGCGATGCTGATCAGCCTCGCGGTCGTGTTCCTGTCGACCGCCGGTGTCGTCGTCCCCCAGCCGGAATGGTGGGTGTTCATCGGCGGGATGGCGGTCTGGGGCGTGACCATCGGCGTCGTCTCCTTCCGGGCAACCCGATGAAGAACGACGTCCGCGCCCTCCGTACCGAACGCGGGTGGACCCAGGTCCAGTTCGCTGAAGCACTCGGCGTCTCCAGGCAGACGGTGAACGCGCTCGAGACCGGGCGCTACGACCCGTCCCTGCCGTTGGCGTTCCGGGTCTCCGCATTGCTCTCCCGCCCGATCGAGGAGATCTTCTTCCCGGGTGAACACGATGCCCCGCCGTCTGGAGGACGACGATGAACGAACGAGACCGAGTGGTCGTCACCGTCGACCGGCTCAGCAAGCGCTACGGCGACCGGAGCGTCCTGCGCGGCGTCTCCCTCCGGGTCCACGCGGGCGAGGTGTTCGGCCTGCTGGGACCGAACGGGCCGGGAAGACCACCACGCTCGAGACCATCGTCGGACTCCGCCGTCCCACCGACGGAACCGTCCGGGTGCTCGGACGAGACCCGTCCATCGACCGCCGATACGTGACCGAGCGGATGGCGGTGCAGCCGCAGGCCGCCACCCTGTTCCCGACGCTGACCGTCGCGGAGACGCTCGACCTCTTCGCGTCGTTCTACCGCGACGTGCGGCGTCCCGAGGAGGTCTTGGACGAGCTCGATCTGGCGGAGGCAGGGCGCGTGCGCGTCAAGCACCTCTCAGGCGGCCAGGAGCGTCGCCTGCTGATCGCCATCGCGTTGGTCGGCAATCCCGAGATCGTCGTGCTCGACGAGCCGTCGGCCGGACTCGACCCGCAGGCTCGACGGAACCTCTGGGGCATCATCCGGCGCCAGCAGGAACGCGGGACCACGATCCTGCTCTCGACGCACCACATGGACGAGGCCACCCAGGTCTGCGACCGGATCGCCGTCCTCGTGGACGGCTCGATCGCCGCCTCGGGGGAGCCGGAGACCCTGGTCCGGGAACACGCCGCCACGGCCACGGTGACCTTCGAGGTCCCCGGCCGGACCACCGCGGACGCACTGCGTTCCCACGACATCCCCGGCGAGATCACCGTGACGGCGAAGGGCGCCGTCAGCCTGGTCGGGATCGTGACCGACGACCCCGACGCCGTGCTGCGCCGACTCACCTTCTCCTCCGGTCTCAGACCGCGCGGGTTCCGAGTGGCGCACGGGTCGCTCGAGGATCTCTTCATCGATCTCGCGAATCGGCCGACGTCTGCAGCCGAGAGCGACCGGGCCCACAGCCCATGAGTACGGCGCACCCGTTCCCAGCGCAGGTCCGGAGCTTCGCCGCAGCCCACGCGCACGACCTCGTCCGGGACCCGCGCTCGATCATCGCGCTCGTGGCGAGTTTCCTGGCCTTGATCGGACTGCTCTGGGGTGTGGACGCCCTCGTGGCGACGGCGTCCGGCACGCCTGCCGGTGTGCTGGAGCGCGGCCTCCCGCTTGTTTCGAGCACGGGATCGATGGCGATCGCGTTCATGCTCACCACGGTGCCGCTGGTCCGGCATCGCAGCACCGGCCTGCTGCGGGCGCTGTCGACCTCGCCGGCCCGTCGCGACGCGTACCTGCTCGGACATCTGCCGATCCGCGTGGGGTTGGTCGTCGTCGAGGCCGCGGTGATCATCGCCCTGGCCGCCTGGACGGTGCCAGGCCGTCCACTCTCCGACCTCGTCGCGATCGCCGGCACGATCCTGCTCGGTGGCGCGATGCTGCTCGGCTTCGGCTATCTCCTCGCGGCGCGGTTGTCGAACCCGGACATCGCCATGCAACTCGCGTACCTGCTGCCGATGCTCGCTCTCGCCACGTCCGGGGCGCTCTTCCCGCTCGCGGTCCTTCCGGAGTGGGTCGCCGGTCTCTTCCGGCTCCTGCCCACGACCTGGATCGTCGGCGCACTCGAGGCGATCATCTCCCAAGGCCCTCAGCCCGTGCCGCTCGCGGTGGTCTGGAGTCTGATGGCGGCATGCGCGCTCGTGTCGGGTCTCGCGGCCGCCCGGCTCCACCGATGGGACGTCGGCTGATCGGCGGAGCTGCCGTCCGCCGCGTCAGTCCCGACGCGGGGGTGCCGTCGAGTCGCGCTCACGGATGCGCTGCACCTCCAGCACGAGAACGGCGAGCCCGACGGCGACCGCGGTCCCGAGGACGGTCACGATGGGCAATGCCGCCGATGCGAGCACGGCCGCGGCGGCCAGGAGGAAGAGGACCGAGGCCGTCGTCGAGATCCTGCCGCGGAGGAGGACCACCCACACCGCGACCATGTACACCGACACGGGGACGGTCAGCGAGAACGACGCGTCGGAGGCGGTGAGATGCTCGCCCGCGTGGGTCAGGAGGTCGAGCTCCACCTCGATTCCCGCGGAGACCGCGCCCGCGGCGGCGAAGACGACGTAGTGGGCGTACCCGAAGGCGAACCCCTCGCGTGACGAGGTCAGCCGATCACCCTGCTCCCGGCTGAAGTAGATCCACCACATGCCGGCTGCGAGGACGATGCCGGCGACGGCCAGGCCGACGAGGCCATCGATCCGTTCGTCGCTGTTGGCCGCGTCGATGATGGCGTTCGCCGACCCCAGGAGGCTCTCGCCGAGCAGGATGAGGGTGAACAGTCCGTATCGCTCCGCGACGTGGTGCGGATGCCAGGGGGTGCGGTGGACGCGTTCGGCCCACACCGGCACGAGGACCTCGAGGAGCATGGCCGGCCAGAAGGTCCAGAACTGCCCCTCGACGGGCAGGGCGAGGCGGGCGACCCAGAGCACCTGGACGAGACTGATGCCGATGGCGAACCGGAGCGCGACCGCCCGCTGCTCGGGATCCGAGATCGCGAGTCGCACCCATTGGGCCACCATCGCCAATCGCATGATCACGTATCCGACGGTGATGATCGTCCACTCGCCGTCGACCATCGCATCGTGCACACCGGCGGCGAGGACGAGGACACCCGCCATCTGCACGATGGTCGTGAGGCGGTACAGCCAGTCGTCGGTGTCGAAGGCGGAGGCGAACCAGGTGAAGTTCATCCATGCCCACCAGATGGCGAAGAAGATCATCGCGTAGGAGACGGTGGTCTCCGCCGCGTGACCCTCGACGATCCCGTGGTGGAGGTTCTGCGAGGCCTGGGACACGGCGACCACGAAGACGAGGTCGAAGAGCAGTTCCAACGGGCTCGCCACCCGGTGACCCTCGCCGGGGTCGCGGCCGGTCATACGAAGGAGGCCCAGTCGGTTCAGCACGGTCCCATCATCCCGTGCGGGCGGAGCGGTGAGCGTGCGGTGCTCGGATCGGCAGCCGGATCGTGATCGTCGTGCCTCGTCCCGGCGCGCTGGTGACCTCCACCCCGCCGTCATGTCGCTCCACGGTGCTGCGGACCATCGCGAGGCCGATCCCGGAGCCCGGCACCCGGCTGCCGGGTTCGCCGCGCTCATACCGCTCGAAGATCCGGGGGAGCTCCGTCTCGGCGATGCCCGGCCCCTGGTCGATCACCGAGACCCACCAGGAGGTCTCGTCGGCCGACGATTCCAGCCGCACCTCGGAGTCCTCGGCGCTGTACTTCATCGCGTTGTCGAGCAGGTTCACGACGGCCCTGGTCAGGAGCTCGGGGTCGGCGGTGCAGGAAGCGTCGCCGAGGCGGGAGCGCACGAGCAGGGACCTGGTCGGCCACCGACGCCGGGTGACCGCGATGGCGTCGTCGACGATCATGCCCGGGCGTACCACGCGGGTGGTCAGTGGGCCGGCGTCCGCCCTGGCGAGGTCGGTGATGTTGACGACGAGCGTCGCCATGTCCATGGCCTCCTCCTTCATACGGGTCAGCAGCTCCCGCCGCAGCGCCTCGGGCAGGTCCGGCCGTTCGAGGACGGAGACGTTCGTCAGCAGCGCGGTCAGCGGACTGCGGAGGTCGTGCGAGGCATCCGAGATGAGGTCACGGCGCGCGGTCTCGGCCGCATCGAGCCGGTCGAGCATGTCGTCGAACGCGACGGCGAGACGCCCGACTTCGTCGGGGCGATCGATCGTCGTCCTGCCGGCGGGGTCGCGAACGGACACGAGGTGTTCGGCCCGCTCCGTGAGCTGCAGCAGCGGACGGGCGATGCGATGCGCGACGACGGCGCTCGTCATCGCCGCTCCGAACACCGTGATCGCACCGGCGACCGACAGGACGAGGAACAGCATCGATGCTGCACGATCCGTTCCGGCGCTGCTGGAACCGGTGATGAGCGCGCGACCGTCACCGAGCGGCACCGTCACCACGCGGATGCGCGTGGACCCGATCGAGTCGTCCGAGAAGTACGGGCGCCGGTCGGTCGAGGACGCGTCGGTCACCGCGAGCTGGGCGGGCGTGATGTGCAGGCCGCTCGACGATCGCCCTGCCGGGGTCCGCGTGTCGATCACCTGCGTGCAGGCCGGACTCGACGCGAACTCGCAGTATCCGCTGCCGACCCAGTCGGTTTGCGCGCGGACGAGACTCGCGACCCGGGAGGCCTCACGGAGGAGCGCGGTGTCCTGCGTCGACCGCAGGAGCTGTGCACCGACGAATCCCACCGTCAGGGTCAGGACGAGGACCGCGCCGGCGACGATCCCGCCGACCGCGAGGACGAACCGTCGGCGGATCCCGGAACGCATCATCCGACGAACCGGTAGCCGACGCCCCGGACCGTCAGGATCATCCGCGGCCCGCCGGTGCCCTCGAGCTTGCTGCGGAGCGAACTGACGTACACCTCGAGGGAGTTGGACCGGGGAGCGACCGTGCCTCCCCACAGCGCCTCCGACAGGACGGACCGCGGCACCACCTGCCCGGCGTTGACCGTCAGGCAGGCGAGGAGGGCCGTCTCCAGAGTGGTGAGCTGGATCGTCGCCCCGTCGAGGACGACGCTCCGCGATGCGGTGTCCAGATGTATCCGCTCGTGCGTCGAGGCGCCGGTGGCCGGGAGGCGACGGGCGAGTGCCCGCACCCTGGCGGTGAGCTCCTCCAGGGCGAACGGCTTCGAGAGGTAGTCGTCGGCACCGGCGTCCAGACCGATGACCCGATCCTGCAGGCCGTCCCTCGCGGTCAGCATCAGGATCGGCACGGGGTCACCGGCCGCGCGGAGGGTGCGGCACACGCTCAAGCCGTCCCGACCCCTCATCATCAGGTCGAGGATGAGGAGGTCCGCGTCCCAGTCGATGAGGACCCTGAGCGCATCGTCACCGTCGGCTGCGGTCGCCACATCGAAGCCGTCGAGGGTCAGTGCCGTCTCGAGCGACCGCCTGATCTGCAGATCGTCGTCGACGACGAGCACACGCGTTCGGGGAGGGTTCACGTTCATCACGGAGGAACTGTAGGTGTCCTCCGCTGGCATACCTCTGTGAAGGACTTCAGTTTCGCTTCATGATCCGGCGACAGCATGCCGCCATGAACATCTCACGCATGCGAGGGCCGGCGCTCGCCGGAGCCGTCGCCTCCTTCCTCCTGCTCGGTTCGGCCTGCTCGGCGGAACCGAGGCTCCCGTCCGCCATCGAGTGGGACGGGTCCGTCCTCCGGATCCCGGTCGCCGGTGGGGCCGCGGTCGTCGATCCGGCGACGCTCGCGGTCGACTACACCGCGGCGACCGGCCGGACGCGGTCATGGTCCGGGCCGGTCGACGAACCACTCGGCACTCCCTCCGTGCCGGTCGTCGACGGGGACACGGTCTCCTGGACGTACGCGGACCGCGGCCTCGACGTCCGGATGTCACAGGGCGATCGCCTCGACGTGGACGTCTCATCGACCGACGGCGAGCTCGCCTGGCCGGTCTCCGCGGCCGACACCGACACGCGGTCGGTCGAGTTCCCGAACGGTGAGGGTCAGTCCGTCCCGGTCGACGACCCGTTCTGGCTGTCCGAGGAGGCCGGCCTGGCCGGGAGTTCCTGGGACTTCGCCGGCGGACTGACCATGCCGTTCTGGGGGACGAGTACCGATGACTCGGGTGTGAGCTACGTCGTCGAGACCGACATCGGAACCAGCTTGGACTTCTCTGCTGGAACCGGCCGACTGCTGGCCACCGCGACACACCGGTTCGACGCGGGCCGTGGCACCGGCACCTACTCCGTGGCGATCGCCCCGACGGATGGGAACCCCGTCGCGGCGGCCCAGGACTACCGTGCGCAGTTGCTCGCCGTCGACGGGATCACGACCCTCGACGAGAAGATCGCCCGGAACCCTGAGGTGGCGAAGCTCGTCGGAGCACTCCACGCGTACACCTGGGGTGACGGGCGTGACGCCGCGATCGTCGGCAGGCTGCAGGAGCTCGGCATCGAACGGGCCTGGCTCGGGTACGACGCCGACGGTGCGCCGATGGACCCGGCGGCGGTCGCTGCAGCCGAGCAGGCGGGGTTCCTCGCCGGGCCCTACGACACCTGGGACAACGCGCAGGACCCGGCGGACGCTGACACCGAGTCCTCCGTCTGGCCGGGTGACATCTGGCCGGCCGGCTGCGTCACCGACGAGGCCGGTGACCCCGTGGGCGGCTTCGGGGGTCGCGGTTGCTACGTCAGCACCGCAGCGCTCGACGCCGCACAGGAGGCGTCCGGAGTGCTTTCGAGTCGAGTCGCCGACTTCACCGCGAACGGTGCGGATTCGTATTTCCTCGATGTGGACGCCGCGGGTCAGCTCTTCCGGGACTTCTCACCGGGTCACCGTCAGACGGAGGCCGAGGATCGCAACCGTCGGCTGAACCGGATGCTGCGGCTGAGCGAGGGTGCGTACTCCGGTGGGGTGCCGCTCGTCCTCGGCTCGGAGACCGCAGCCGCCTGGGCGAATCCGGCGCTCGCGTACTCCCACGGGTCCAGTACGCCGCTGACCGACTCGATCTGGACCTTCCAGAAGGACCGGGAGCAGTACGGGGCGTACTGGCCCGAGGAGCGCCCAGCGTTCTTCTTCAAGCCCGCAGAGCTGCCGGAAGCCCTCGCCACGGCGATGTTCGACCCGCGCTACCGCGTGCCGCTCTACGAGACCGTGTTGCACGATTCGGTGGTGTCCACCGACCGTTGGGAGATGGGGCTGTTCAAGTTCCGCGGTCTCGTCGCCGACCGGATGCTCACGGGACTCCTCTACAACACGCCGGCACTCGTCGCGTTGGATGAGCAGGTGCTGGATGAGCGCGGAGCGGAACTGGCCGCGCTGCAGCAGACCTTCGCGTTCCTGCAGGATACTGCCGGGACGAAGCCCCTCACCTCGTTCGAACGTCTCGGCGGGTCCGTGCAGCGGACCGTGTTCGGCGACGGAGCGCTCACCGTGACCGCGAACTTCGGCGACGGCGAGGCCGAGGGGTGCCCGCGGGCTGTCTGGTCGCGACGACCATGGGCGGCGACTCGCGGTCGTTCTGCCCGTGAGCCCGGTCGGTGGGGTGCCGGGGACCTCCGGCGCCTCACCGCGTGCGGGGTGTCGCCGGAGGTCAGTCCCGACGCGGTGGTGCCGTCGAGTCGCGCACGATGAGCTGCGAGTCGAGACTCGCGACCGAACGGGGCGACCCTCCGGCCATGGCCTGGAGCAGCACCTCGACCGCCAACGACCCGCACCGGTTGATCGCGAGCCGAACGGTGGTGAGACCGGGCTGGCGGATGGACGCCATCTCGATGTCGTCGGTGCCGATGATGCTGAGGTCCTCGGGGCAGCGCTTGCCCATCGAGGTGATGCCGGCGTCGATGCCGAGGGCGACGAGGTCGTTGTAGGCGATGACCGCCGTCGCACCACTCGCCACGATGGTGGCCGCTGCGGCGAGGCCGCCCTGGATCGAGGCCGCCTGGTGGCCCAGGCGGGTGAACTCGATGTCGAGCTGTGCGCATGCCGCCGCGACCGCGTCGCCACGGCGGAGATCCGCCCAGGAGTGCTTCGGACCGGCCGCGTAGGCGATGTGTCGGTGACCCAGTGCGGCGAGGTGCTCGACCGCCTGCCGTGGCCCGCTCTCGGTGTCCATCACGACGTAGGGCAGGCCGTCGATGATGCGGTTGACCACCACGACCGGGGTGTCGCCCACGAGCGCGCGGATCTCGTCGTCGGGGAGCCGTGGCGAGCAGAGGAGCATCCCGTTGAGCTTCCGCGCCAGTTCGAGCTGCTCGTGCTCCCGATGCAGGTCCTCATCGGTGTCGAACAACACCGGGCGGTGTCGTCCCTGCCAGGCCTGGGCGTGGACGCCCTTGAGGAGCGTCGCGTAGACCGGGCTGGCGATGTCGGGGACGATGACGCCGAAGGTCTTCTCGGCCGTCGAGCCGTTCGGGTTCGCGTACCCGAGGTCCGCCGCCGCCGTGAGGACCCGCTCGAGCGTCGCGTCGGCAAGGCGATCCGGCTCGCCGAACGCCCGTGACGCGGTGGCGATGGAGACGCCCGCGTGACGGGCGACATCGGTGAGGGTGGCGGTCACGGTTGATCCTTCGCGGGGTCGGGTGTACTC
Organism: Plantibacter sp. M259; assembly: GCF_006065115.1. Lineage (NCBI taxonomy): Bacteria > Bacillati > Actinomycetota > Actinomycetes > Micrococcales > Microbacteriaceae > Plantibacter > Plantibacter sp. M259. The sequence goes on from NZ_CP040750.1 coordinate 1,935,889, forward strand.
ATGATGCGGCATCGTGCTGCCATGAAACTACTTGACAAACTTTGTACAAACCATTCAGAATCGCTTTCATGATGATCGACGCGGATCTCCTCCAGCCGACGACGCAGTGCCCCGAGGCTCGGCGATGACGGCCCTGCCGCCGCGACTGGGCGCTGGTTCGGGCCCGCGTCCGTTGCACCCGGCACCGTCCGCCCCCGGCATCCTGCACCTCGGCCTCGGCAACTTCCACCGAGCGCACCAGGCCGTTTACACAGCGGCTGCGCTCAGCGCGGGCAGCGATGAATGGGGCATCGTCGGTGTCGCATCCCGGTCCCGAGCGGTCGTCGACGCCATGCAGGCGCAGGATCTCCGTTATACGGTCGCCGAGATCTCACCCACCGGGGCCTCGTTCTCCGTGCCTGCGGTGCACACCGACGTGTTCGTCGCGGCGGAGGATCCGGAGCGCGTGGTCGGTACCCTCGCGGACGATCGCATCCGGGTCGTCACGCTGACCGTGACGGAGCACGGCTACAGCGCCTCGCCGTCGACCGGCCTCCTCGACCTGAACGACCCGCTGATCGCAGCCGACCTCCGCGGAGGCGCGCCGCAGACGACCATCGGCCAGCTCGCCCGCGGTCTGCAGCGTCGGGCTTCGGGTAGCGGTGCCCCGATCACGATCCTGAGCTGCGACAACCTGAGCGAGAACGGCGTGCGCACCGAGGCACTCGTCCGCGCATTCCTCACCGAGCTGCGCGGCAACGAGGGCGCGGAAGCGCTCGCCTACCTCGACAGCGCGGTCGCCTTCCCGTCCAGCATGGTCGACCGCATCGTCCCGGCGACGACCCCGCGACTGCGCGAGCTCGTGGCCGCCCGCCTCGCCGTCCGGGACGACGCGCCCGTCTCCGCCGAACCGTTCACGATGTGGGCGATCGAGGACCGCTTCGCCGCCGCACGGCCTGCCTGGGAGGCCGGGGGCGCCGTGTTCACCGACGAGGTGGGCGCGTACGAGCAGATGAAGGTGCGGCTCCTCAACGGGACGCACTCGCTCATCGCCTACCTCGGTGCGCTCCGCGGGGTGGCCACGATCTCGGAGTCGATCGCCGACACCACCGTTGAATCCTCCGCACTGGCGATCCTCCGCGACGAGTACGAACCGTCCGTGCGGTTCCCGTCCGGCGTCGACGTCCGCGCGTATGAGCGGCAGCTCTTCGAACGCTGGGCCAACCACGCCCTCGGGCACCGCACGGCGCAGGTGGGCACCGACGGGTCGGTGAAGCTCCGCCAGCGCATCCCGGAGCCCGCCCTCCGTCTGCTCGAGGCCGGATCCGTTCCGCACCTCATCGCCCTCACGGTCGCGGCCTACCTGTCCTGCATCGCCCCGATGCCCGGGTTCGACCCCGGTCCGCACGCGCGCGCCATGGTCGATCCGGCCCGCGAGGAGCTCGCCCGGCTGGCGGACACGTCGACGGACGGTCGGCACCTCGCGGAGCGGGTGATTGCCGAGCTGCACCTCTTCGGACAGGACCTCGCCGAGCAGCCGACCTTCATCTCGCGGGTCGGCGAACTGATCGACACGATCCGCCGACACGGCGTCGACGCCGCCATCCGCGACAGCATCTCCGCCTCGCAGGTACCTATGACCACGACAGGAGCCCACCGGTGAAGACGCTCGCGATCCACGGCGCGGAGGACATCCGCTGGGAAGACGCCGTCACCCCGGAACCACGCGACGGCGAGGTCCGCCTCCGGGTGCGGTACGTCGGCATCTGCGGCTCCGACCTGCACTACTACTTCAACGGAGCGAACGGCGAGTACGTCATCCGTGAACCGCTCACCCCGGCCACGAGCTCTCGGCCGTCGTCGACGTGGACCCCTCCGGTCGGCTCGCCCCCGGCACCCGGGTCACCGTGCACCCGGCGCGGTACGGCCCGAGCCTGCCGGGGCTCGAGGACCGCCCACACCTGCGGCCCGGCGGCGACTACCTCGGGAGCGCCGCGGCGGACCCGCACCGACAGGGTGGGGCCTCGGAGTACCTGATCGTCGAACACTCGATGGTGCGAGTCCTGCCCGACGCACTCCCGCTCGAGCGGGCGGCGCTCGCCGAACCCCTCGCGGTCGCCATGCACGCGGTCGGGCTGGCCGGTGACGTCCGCGGTGCGCGGGTCCTCGTGATCGGTGCCGGGCCCATCGGTCTGCTCGTGATCGCCGCGGCCGGCCGGGCCGGTGCAGCGACGATCGCGGCGAGCGACATGCGCGAACAGGCACTGGAACGCGCCGCGACCGTCGGAGCCGGTGAGCTCCTGCTCGTGGGTCGCGACGCCGTCGCCGACGAGTCCTACGACGTCGTTTTCGAATGCTCGGGCGCACCGGTCGCCCTGACCCAGGCGGTCCGGGCCGCGAGACGAGGCGGGTCGATCATCCAGGTCGGCATGCTCCCTAACGCCGACAGCCCGATCAACCTCGCCCCCATGCTCGCCAAGGAGCTCACCATCCGCGGCGCGTTCCGCTTCTCCACCGAGATCGACGACGCGATCGCGTTCCTCACCGAGGGCGATCTCCTCGACGCCGTCGTGACCCAGGTCATCCCAGCCGATGAGGCGGTCGACGCCTTCGCCGTCGCTCGGGACTCGACCCGCTCGGCGAAGGTGCTCCTCGCCTTCTGAGCCACCCACCGCCCACTCCCACCCCCACTTCCGCTGCATCCCGTAGGTCCGAAGGAGTACCTCATGTCAGAACCCAAGTCGTCCGTCGCCACCGGCGACCCCACCGCGAACCGATCCGTCCGCGACCTCGTCCGGGCCGCCATCTCCGGGTGGCTCGGCACCGCGCTCGAGTTCATGGACTACCAGCTCTACTCGCTGGCCGCCGCGCTCGTGTTCGCCGACCTCTTCTTCTCCAACGAAGATCCGGCCATGGCCGTCGTCGCAGCGATGGCGACGTACGGGGTCGGCTACGTCGCCCGTCCGGTCGGCGCGTTCTTCTTCGCCCGGCTCGGCGACAAGACCGGCCGGACCAAGGTCCTCTTCTACACGATCCTGCTCATGGGCCTGTCGACGACGCTCATCGGCTTCCTGCCGACCTACTCGCAGGTGGGCCTCCTCGCGCCGATCCTGCTGGTCCTCCTGCGGATCGCGCAGGGCTTCGGAGCGGGTGCCGAGATCTCGGGCGCCGGCGTCATGCTCGCCGAGTACGCCCCGGCCAAGCGCCGCGGCATCATCGCGTCGCTCGTGGCGCTCGGAACCAACTGCGGCACCCTGCTCGCGTCCGCGCTCTGGGCCGGTCTGCTCCTGGCGTTCAGCGAGGACGAGGTCATCGCCTGGGCCTGGCGCATCCCGTTCATCGGCAGCGTCGTGATCATGCTCTTTGCAGTCTGGGTCCGCTTCAACCTCAAGGAGAGCCCGGTCTTCGAGGAGCGTGACGACGTCGTCGACGGCAAGGCGCTCACCAAGCAGGAGACGATCGCCCTCGCGACCGAGACCGGCAACCTCCGCACCCTTGAGGCGATGAACCGCAAGCCGATCAAGGCGTTCAGCATCGCGCTCCTGCTGCGGTTCGGTCAGGCCGGCAACTCGGGACTCGTCCAGACGTACCTCATCAGCTACATCACCGTCGTCCTGCTGCTGGACCGGTCGATCGGGGTGAACGCCGTCATCGTCTCCTCGCTCGTCGCCTTCATCACCGTGCCGCTCTCCGGCTGGCTCGGGGACCGGTACGGACGGAAGCGCATGTACATGGTGTGGGCGATCATCGCGCTCATCGTCATCGTCCCGACCATGCTCATGATCCACAGCAAGGACACCGCCTTGGTGTTCGTCGGTTACGTCGTCCTGCACAACCTGGCCGTGATGAGCTTCGCGTCGCTCGAGAACCTGACGCTGCCGGAACTCTTCGGCGCGCGGAACCGCTACACCTACACCGCGATGGCCCGGGAGATCGCCGCGATCGTCGCGACCGGCGCTGGCCCCGTCATCGCCGCCGCCTGGGTGTCCGCCGCCACCGGTTCGTTCATCCCGATCATCATCATGCTCGGCGTCTTCACCCTCTGCGCCCTGGTCGCGTCCATCTGGATGCCCGAGGTCGCCGGTCGGGACCTCACCGACCCGCGCGACGCCATCTGACCGGCACCCGACCTCCTAGAAAGGACCCCCCATGAGCATCGAACGCGCGGACGTCATCGTCACGAGTCCCGGCCGGAACTTCGTCACCCTGAAGATCACCACCAGCGACGGCGTCGTGGGCTGGGGCGACGCGACCCTCAACGGTCGTGAGCTCGCTGTCGCGTCGTACCTCGGCGACCACGTCGCGTCGATGCTGATCGGCCGCGATGAGGACCGCATCGAGGACACCTGGCAGTACCTGTACCGCGGACCCTACTGGCGGCGCGGACCCGTCACGATGGCGGCCATCGCCGCGGTGGACATGGCGCTCTGGGACATTAAGGCGAAGAAGGCCGGGGTGCCGCTGTACCAGCTGCTCGGCGGTGCGAGCCGATCGGGGATCCGGGCGTACGCCCACGCCTCGGGGACGGACTACCAGGCGCTCGCCAACGCGATCACCGGGTACCAGGAGCTCGGGTTCACCGCGGTGCGCGTGCAGACCGGTGTGCCGGGGCTCGGGCAGGTGTACGGGGTGTCCGCCTCAGGGCCCGGCGTCCGCTACGACTACGAGCCGGCGAAGCGCGCGGCGGACGGCTCGGCGGCCACGGCACCGACCGAGGAGTCCTGGGACACCGCCGGCTACCTCGCGCACATGCCGGGCGTCTTCGAACGGATCCGCGAGGACTTCGGGACGGGCCTCCGGATCCTGCATGACGGACACCACCGCATGTCGCCGATCGAGGCCGCCCGGTTCGCGAAGGACATCGAGCCGTACAAGCTCTTCTGGCTCGAGGACTGCACACCGGGGGAGGACCAGACCGCCCTGCGGCTCGTCCGCCAGCACTCGACCACGCCGCTGGCGATCGGCGAGGTCTTCAACTCGGTGTACGACTACCAGACCCTCATCACCGAGCGCCTCATCGACTACGTCCGCTCGGCGGTGACGCACACCGGTGGCATCACGGCGATGAAGAAACTGCTCGACTTCGCGGCCATCTACGGGATCCGTTCCGGCATCCACGGCCCCACCGACATCTCGCCCATCGGGATGGCCGCAGCGCTGCACCTCGACCTCGCGATCCACAACTTCGGGATCCAGGAGTACATGCCGCACAACGAGCAGACCCTCGAGGTGTTCCAGACCTCCTTCACCTTCGACGACGGCTTCCTGCACCCCGGCGAGCAGCCCGGCCTCGGCGTCGAACTCGACGAGGACGCAGCCGCCGCCTTCGAGTACACGAAGGCGTACCTGCCGGTGAACCGGCTGACGGACGGCACCGTCCACGACTGGTGAGCGGCGGCGGTATCTGGTGCTCCGCGGCTGTGAGGTGAGATGATGCGGTGCTGCCTCGAACGCGTGCGGTCCTCCGCCACGTCCGTCCCGATGCGCGAGGCGCTGTAGGTTCCGGGACGGCAGCTCCTCCCTGCGACCCGGAATCGAAGGATGCCCGGTGCACGAGGACCCGACCGTCGGCGCTGCCGACACCGCTGAACCAGTCACCCGCGGCGGCAGCGTCGCCCCCGTCGCTTCGCCGTCGCACCGACTGCGTCCGGTCGCCTTCGGCGGTGTCATCGCCGCCACGGTCGTCGTCGCCGCGGCCTGGGTGGTCGGCGCGTCGGTGTCGCTGACGGCGGCCACGGCACCGTCGGTGATGCTGCAGCCGTACCTCGACGCACTGGAGGACGGGCACCTCGAACGGGCAGTCGCGATGGACGGGACCGCTGCTGCCGCCGCCGAACTCGGCTACAGCGTCGACCTCCTGACCGACGAGCGGTACGCGCTCGCGACCGACCGCCCGACGGCTTATCGCGTCGGAGCGACCCGGACCGAGAACGGGGTCGCCACGGTCGACGTCGCGTTCGAGCGCGGCGGTGAACGACAGACCACGGCGTTCACGCTGCGCGCACAGCCGTCCGGCTTCCTGTGGTTCAGCGCGTGGCGCATCGAACCGGCGAGCCTGCCGACCATCACGGTGCCCACGGTCAGGTTCGGTGCGCTGGACCTCTTCGTCGGAGGAGAGCATGTGGGCACAGTGGATGAGACGACGGTCTACGTCGTCGGACCGGGGAAGTACGACATCGCGGCCGACTCGACCACCGGCTTCTTCGACTTCGAGGTGCCCAGCGTGGAGGCCGAATGGGACGGCGGGCCGACGGCGTATCTGTACCCGACACTGACGGCGCTCGGGCAGGAGGGGGCGACCGCTGCGGTCCACGCGTACGTGGACGCCTGCATCGCATCGACGTCCTATGAACCCGAGGGCTGCTCCATCGCGATCGACAATTCGGAGGGCGACGAGATGTCGGGCGTCACCTGGGTGTTGACCCGTGGTCCCGAGTTCGAGTTCTCGGAGTACTCCGCGACGGCGGGGTTCCTCGTGACCACCACCCGTCGGGGTAGTGCCGACTTCCTCGCCGCATTCGCCTCGGCGTCGGGCGAATACGGCATCGTGACCGCGGAGGACTGCGAGGTGTGGGTGGACGGCGCCGTCGTGTTGTCGACCGACGGCACGTGGACCTTCGACCCGTACACCTGGTGAGGATGGGCGACATGATGCACCTGGCGACGGAAGGCAACGCATGAAGTACGTTCCCGCGTTCGGCCTGAAGGCGCAGGTGTTCATGCTCTGTGTGGCGCCGCTCTTCCTCTTCCTGGTGACTCCGAAGGACAAACTCGCGTCCGCCGGACCGGTCCTGGCCGTGGCCTTCGTCGTCCTTGCAGCTGCGGCATGGACCACACTCGTCGTGACGGCACACCGGATCGTCGTGCTCGATGAGCACCTGGTGGTGTACACGGCCTTCCGCTCTCGCGTCGTCCGTATCGACGACGTCACCTCGATCGGACCGAACTGGAGACCTCAGAGCTTCCGCATCGCTCTGAGGGATGGTCCGAGCATCAGGGGCCACTGCCGCAACGGCTACGCCGCGTTCGCTGAGGACCTGACGACCAGACACCCGTCGATCGAATTCCGGTGGCCCACGCTGAAGCCCAAGACGGACCAGTTCATGGAATCGGGCTACTCCGAGCTGACGGAGGACGAACGTCGCGAAGCCGAGGCCCTCGTCCTGGCCGCCCGGTCGGCCGCGAGCTGAGCTGCCCGCGCGACGATAGGGTGAGGACCCGTGACGGCCGCACTTCCCCCTGAGCATCGCGAGACGACGCCCCGCGGGGTCCTCGTCTCCGTCGTCGCCTCGTTCCTGTTCGCGGCGCTGTTCTTCCTGCCACCGCTACTGGAGCCGTTCGGGGCGAACGAGATCTTCGCCTGGCGCGTGATCGCGACGGTGCCGGTGCTGGCGACGCTCATCGTCGTGTTCGGGTGGTGGCGGGACGTCCGCGACATCGCCGTCCGTCTCGCACGTCGTCCGCTCCTCGTCCTCGTGGTCGTGGTCGACGGGCTCCTGTTGTCCCTGCAGCTGTGGCTCTTCGGTTGGGCACCGCAGACGGGGCACGGGCTCGAACTCGCGCTCGGCTACCTCCTGATGCCCCTGGCGATGGTCGTGGTCGGCGTCGTCCTGCATCGGGAGCGACTCGCACCGCTCCGGATCGCCGCGGTCGCCGCAGCCGCCATCGGCGTCACCGCCGCGATCGTCGTGGCCGGTGGGCTGTCCTGGGCGACCATCGCGGTCGCCGTCGGCTACCCGGTGTACTTCGCGATCCGGCGCCGAGCCGGGCTCGACTCGATCGGTGCGTTCTGCTTCGAGCTGGCGGTCCTCGTCCCCGTCGCGATCGTGCTGGCGCTGCAACCGTCCTCACTCGCCATCCTGGCCGCGCGCCCGCAGCTGGGCTGGGGGATCGTGCTCCTCGGGGTGATCGGTGGCGTCGCCCTCGTGCTGTACCTCGTCGCGAGTCGCCTGCTGTCGTTCGGTGTCTTCGGACTGCTCAGCTACCTGGAACCGGTGCTGCTGGTCCTCGTGGCGGTCCTCCTGCTCGGCGAATCCCTGACGCTCGCCGACGGGTTCGTCTACGGCCCGATCGTGGTCGCGCTCGTGCTCTTGGGGCTCGAGACCGTGCGACGCCCGTCGCGCTGAGCGCCTTCCCGCAGCACGGCGCGTCGCCGCGAACCTGTGAAGTCAAGCCTCGGGACGCGTTCCGCGAGCGCGCCTACCCTGATGTCATGGTTACGAAGCATGCTCCAGCAGTGTCGCTCGAGCCGTCCTTTCCCTCGCAGCACGATGTGTCTCCAGCGCGAGACTCGTCCGAACGGCACCACGTCGTCCCGATCGGTGCCCGGCAATGGCGGATCTCGAACGACGCCGATCCCTCCTCACCCGAGTGCTGTCTCGCGTACGTCGAGGCACAGGGCACCGGCTACGACGTGCTCATCGTCGCGCCCAGCCCGCCTGAATGGCTGCACGTGGACACCTTCGACGAGGCCAAGCGCGCCGCGATCCGACGGCCGTCACCGCAGCTCTGAGACGCTCCACCGGCATTCGTTCGCCCATTTTTGGGCGACGGAGTGTTCGGTCGCCCAAGAATGGGCGAACGAATGGGTTCAGACGCTCCCGCGACGCACGATCGACGTGGGGACGAACGAGCCGACAGGCGAGATCGTCTCCCCCCGCAGCTGCGCGAGGAGCACCTCCGCCGCGCGCTGACCGACGGCCGCCGCCGGCTGGTGGACGGTGGTGAGCGGCGGATGGCAACGGAGCGCCCAGGCCGAGTCGTCGAAACCGACGACCGACACGTCCTCCGGCACGCTCCGCCCTGCTGCTCGGAGGGCTTCGAGCGCTCCGGCCGCGACGGCGTCCGAAGCCGCGAACACACCGTCGACGGCCGGCTCCCGGCGGAGCAGTTCCGACATGCCGGCGAAGCCGTCCTGGTGCGAGTAGAGCGGGACCTCCACGACGAGTCGTTCGTCGAGGCGGTCGCCGAGCGCGTCACGGAACCCTGCGAGTCGGTCGGAGCCGGAGTCCCGGTCGAGGGCTGCCGCGATCATGCCGATGTGCTGCCGGCCGGCGCCGATCAGCTCACCGGTGATGTCGACCGATGCCGCCCGGTTGTCGATCCCGACGAACGGGAGTTCACGGAGGTCGGGTGGGTGGCCGACGAAGGTCGCGGGGAGGCCGAGGCGCTCGATGACGCGCGTGATCGGGTCGTTCTGGCGAGCGGAGACCATGATCACCCCGTCGACGAAGCCACCGGAGAGGTACCGGGTGATGCGGTCGGTGTCGCGCTCGGAGTCGACGACCAGGCAGACGAGCTGGTGGTCGGCCTGTGACAGGGCCTCGTTCGCCCCGAGCAGGATGTTGCCGATGTTGGGGTCGTCGACGAACAGGCTGTGCGGCTCGTGGACGACGAAACCGACGGCCTGGGTGCGCTGCATGACGAGGTTCCGGGCGGCCGTGTTCGGCACGTAGCCGACCTTCTCGATGGCGGCCTCGATCGCCTCGCGTGCTTCAGCCGACACGTAGCGCTCGCCGTTGACGACCCGGCTGACCGTGCCCCGGGAGACGCCGGCTTCGACGGCGACATCGTGCACCGTCGCTCGTTTGCGTCGGGTCGGCGGAGGGGTCACGGCTCCACCCTAGCGCCGGTCCGGGCGGCCTTCGGCGGGCTCCGTGTTGACAGATTCAGAAACGCACGCCTACTCTGTGTACGTTCACAGACTCTCAACGTGGAGTTGTCGCTCTTCGATCTGTGCACGTTCACAGATCGCGGAAGGCACCATGAGCACGACCCCCACGTTCAGCCACGACGGCATCGCCTACGGCTGCGACTACAACCCCGAGCAGTGGGATCGGTCCGTCTGGCGCGAAGACGTCGCGCTCATGCAGGAGGCGGGCGTCGACCTCGTCGCCCTCAACATCTTCGGCTGGTCGCACCTCGAGCCACGGCCGGGGGAGTTCGACTTCGCCGGGCTCGACGAGATCCTCGACCTGCTCCACGAGGCCGGCATCCGGGTCAATCTCGGGACCGGCACCGCATCAGCGCCGCCGTGGCTGACGTTCCGGCACCCGGAGATCCTCCCCGAGACCGAGGACGGGACGACGCGCTTCCCCGGCGGTCGCCAGGCCTGGTGCCCGTCGTCGGCGGTCTTCCGTCGCTACGCACTCGAACTCGTGGAGCGCGTCGCCGTCCGATACGGCGCGCACCCCGCCGTCGAGCTCTGGCACGTGTCGAACGAACTCGGCTGCCACAACGCGCTCTGCTACGACGACGAGAGCGCCGAGGCCTTCCGGGGCTGGCTCCGCGCCCGCTACGAGACGATCGAGCGTCTGAACACCGCGTGGGGCACGTCGTTCTGGAGCCAGCAGTACAGCGACTTCGCCGAGATCCTGCCGCCGCGCCTGACCCTGTCGAGCCGGAACCCGAGCCAGGTCATCGACTTCCACCGCTTCTCCTCCGACGAGCTCCTCGGCTACTACCGGGCCGAGCTCGAGGTCCTGCGCCGCCACAGCTCCGTGCCCGTCACGACCAACTTCATGGTCACCGCGCACATCCGGAACCTCGACTACTGGCAGTGGGCGCCCGAGATGGACATCGTCGCCAACGACCACTACCTCGACAACCGCCTCGCGGACCCCACGGCCGAACTCGCGTTCGCGAGCGACCTCACGCGCGGTCTCGCCGGGGGCGGTGCGTGGTTGCTCATGGAGCAGTCCACCGGCGCGGTCAACTGGCAGCCGCAGAACCTCGCGAAGGCACCGGGCGAGATGACCCGGAACTCCCTCACGCACGTCGCGAAGGGCGCGGAGGCGATCTGCTTCTTCCAATGGCGGGCGTCACTGCAGGGCTCGGAGAAGTTCCACTCGGCCCTCCTGCCGCACGCGGGCACCGACTCCGACGTGTGGCGCGAGGTCGTCGAGCTGGGCGGCACGCTCGACCGACTCGACGAGATCACCGGCACGCGCGTCCAGGCCGATGTCGCGCTCCTCTTCTCCTGGGAGAACTGGTGGGCCGCCGACGGCGAGAGCCGCCCGACCCACGCGATCGACCACCTCTCGCAAGTCCACGCGGTCCACGCGTCGCTGCGTCGTCTGGGTCACACCGTCGACGTCGTGCGTCCGGGAGCCGACCTCTCCGCCTACCGGCTCGTCGTCGTCCCGAACCTGTACCTGGTGCGCGACAGCGAGGCCGCGGTCGTCTCGGACTTCGTCGCAGCCGGTGGGCACGCCGTCGTCACGTTCTTCAGCGGCATCGCCGACGAGGAGGACCGGGTCCGCCCCGGCGGCTACCCCGGTGCGTTCCGCGAGCTGCTCGGCGTCAACGTCGAGGAGTTCGCCCCCGTCCTCCCCGGCCAGGTGCTGACGCTCGCGTCGGGCCGGACCGCGACAGCATGGTCCGAGCGGACCCGCGCCCGCGGTGCCGAGGTCGTCGACTCCTTCGCCGACGGCCCGTCGGCCGGTCGCCCGGCCATCACGCGCAACCGCATCGCGGGTGGCGGCGACGCCTGGTACCTCGCGACGAACCTGGACGCCGACGCGCTCGACGAGGTGCTCCGGGACGCAGCCGCGGGGGCCGGGTCGCTGCCGCAGGGTGATCCGGACCAGCCGGGCCTCGAGGTCGTCCGCCGCGCAGATGAGGGTCGGAGCTACCTCTTCCTCATCAACCACTCGACGAACGACGTCGAGCTGCCGGCCAGCGGGCGCGAGCTCGTCACCGGCCAACCCGTCGACTCCATCGCACGCGTGCCAGCCGGCGCCGTGCGCGTCATCAGAGAGGACCGCACGCGATGAGCGTCAACATCGAGACGGCCGAGGCGACGTCGCCACGGCCCGTCCGCCCGCCGAGGGCGGCCAAGCTGCCGAAGGCGGTGGTGCAGCACAAACGGGCGATCGCCATCTTCATCGTCCCGTTCGCCGTGCTGTTCGCGCTGTTCTACCTCGTGCCGATCGGGTACGCGGTCTACCAGTCGCTGCTCGTGATCGAGCGTGACGGCACCTTCGGCCAAGCACGGGAGGTGTTCGGTGGACTGGCGCAGTACGTGCAGGTCTTCCAGAACGGCCCGTTCTGGCAGTCCGTCGGACGGGTACTCCTGTTCGGCGTCGTCCAGGTGCCGGTGATGCTCGGGCTCGCGCTCCTCTTCGCGCTGCTGCTCGACTCACCGCTCCTGCGGGGCAAACGGTTCTTCCGCCTCGCGTTCTTCGTGCCGTACGCGGTGCCCGGCGTGATCGCCGCCATCATGTGGGGCTTCCTCTACTCGCCGAACCTGTCGCCGTTCACCGCGGTCACGCAGAACGTGGACTTCCTCTCGGCCGATCTCGTGCTCTGGGCCATCGCGAACGTCGTCACCTGGGTGTTCGTCGGCTACAACATGCTCATCATCTACTCCTCGCTGCTCTCCATCCCCACGGAGATCTACGAGGCCGCCCGGCTCGACGGTGCCGGTCAGGCGCGCATCGCCTGGTCGATCAAGATCCCGCTGGTGATGCCGGCGATCGTGCTCACGGCGATCTTCTCGATCATCGGCACGCTGCAGCTCCTCGCCGAGCCGCAGGTGTTCCGCACCTTCAGCTCGGCCGTCAGCAGCACCTTCACCCCGAACCTCACCGTCTACACCACCTCGTCCATCCCGAACGTGAACCTCGCAGCCGCCTTCTCGGTCGTGCTCGCGTTGGCGACCTTCGTCCTCTCCTTCGGGTTCCTGAAGTTCACGCAGCGAAAGGAAGGCAAATGACCGCCATCCTGTCCACCGGCCGCGGCCCGCAGGAGAGCCGCCTGTCGCGCGCCGGCGCGCTCATCGTGATGCTCGTCTTCACGCTCTACTTCCTCATCCCGATCTGGTGGCTGTTCATCGCCTCGACGAAGTCGTCAGCGCAGTTCGGCAATTCGGCTCCGCTCTGGTTCGCGGACTTCAACCTGTTCGAGAACATCGGCCAGCTCGTCGCCTACCGCGACGGCGTCTACCTCAAGTGGATGCTGAACTCGGTGCTGTACGCCGGCCTCGGCGCACTGCTCGGCACCCTCTTCGCGGCCATGTGCGGCTACGCCCTCGCGAAGTACCGGTTCCCGGGACGCGACCTGATCTTCAACGTCGTCCTCGGCGGTGTGCTCGTCCCCGCAACCGCGCTCGCTCTCCCGCTGTTCCTCATCTTCAGCCAGGTGGGCCTCACGAACACGTTCTGGGCGGTCTTCCTGCCCTCGTTGGTGAGCCCCTTCGGTGTCTACCTGACGCGGATCTTCGCGGCGTCGAGTGTGCCTGAGGAGCTCCTCGAGGCCTCGCGTCTCGACGGCGCCGGTGAGATCCGGACGTTCTTCACCATCTCCGTGCGACTGATGTTCCCGGCGCTCGTCACCGTGTTCCTCTTCCAGTTCGTCGCCATCTGGAACAACTTCTTCCTGCCACTCATCATGCTGCGCGACGAAGCCCTGTTCCCGGTCACCCTCGGGCTCTACTCCTGGAACTCGCAGGTCAACCAGATCCCCGAACTGCGCCTCTACGTCCTCGTCGGCGCATTCCTGTCGATCATCCCGCTCGTCATCACCTTCCTCCTGCTCCAGCGGTTCTGGCGCTCCGGCCTCGGTGCCGGCGCCGTGAAGTAGTCGGACCGACGAGCTGACACTCCTCTCCATCCCGCATCAACACCTATCCCGCACCATTCACAGAAGAACGGATTCGCTATGAACCTCAAGAGAACAGCGGTCGCCGCAGCGGTGCTGTCGGCCGTCGTCCTGAGCGGCTGCTCCTCCACCGGGTCGGAGGGCGGCAGTGCTGCTGCCTCCTGCGCCCCGGCCGAGGGCAAGGTCGACCTCAGCTTCACCTCCTGGATCCCCGGCATCGAGGAGGTCGTCGACGTCTGGAACAAGGAGAACCCCGACATCCAGGTCAAGGTCCAGACCGGCCCGAACGGCAACAGCGGTACCTACCAGAACTTCTTCAACCAACTGAAGGCCGGCAACGCCCCCGACCTCGGCCAGATCGAGTACGACGCCCTGCCGAACTTCCGCGTGCAGAACGGCCTCATGGACCTCGGTGCGTGCGACGACGTCATGGCCGCCAAGGACGACTTCGTCGACTGGACCTGGGGTCAGGTCTCGCTCGGTGAGTCCGACTCGGTCTACGCCGTCCCGCAGGACTCCGGCCCGATGGCCATGTTCTACCGCGCCGACCTGTTCGAGCAGAACGGGATCGCCATCCCGACGACGTGGGCCGAGTACAAGGAGGCCGCCAAGAAGGTCCGCGCCACCGGTGCGTACATCACGAACTTCTCGCAGGGCGACATCAACCAGTTCGCCGGCTTCGTCTGGCAGGCCGGCGGCAGCTGGTTCGACAACGACGGCTCCGACTGGACCGTCGACCTGACCGACCCCGCCTCCAAGAAGGTCGCCGACTACTGGCAGGACCTGATCGACGAGGACCTCGTCTCGACCGTCCCCACCTGGACGACCGAGTGGGACAACGCCTACAACTCCAGCGCCGCCTGGACCTGGAACTCCGCCGTCTGGGGCGCGAACTCCATCGCGTCGGGTGCTCCCGACACCGCCGGCAAGTGGGCCGTCGCGAAGGCTCCGCAGTGGGAGGCCGGCGACTCCGCGGCCGGCAACTGGGGCGGTTCCTCGACCGCCGTCTTCACCGGTTCCAAGCACCCCTATGAGGCGTCGAAGTTCGCGCTGTGGCTGAACACCTCCGATGAGGCGCTCACCATGCTCAACAAGAGCGCCAACATCTACCCGGCGACGAAGGAGGGCCTGAACCTGCCCGTCCTCAAGGAGGGCGTCGACTTCTACGGCGGCCAGCCGATCTACGATGTCTTCGCGGAGGCTTCCTCCGAGGTGTCGGAAGACTTCGCCTGGGGGCCGACGATGACGCAGACCTACAACGACGTGTCCGACGGCTTCAAGGCTGCGGTCTCCGGCGACGGAACCCTCCTCGACGCCCTCACCAAGGGCCAGTCGGCGACGATCGACGCCCTCAAGGCGCAGTCCATCCCCGTCAAGGAGTAACAGAGCAGTGATCCACCACCTTCGTGCCGCGGGCGTCAGCCTGATCGTCGACGCCCGCGGCACGGAGGTGCCCACCATCCTCCACTGGGGAGCCGATGTCGAACTGGCCGCCGACTCCCTCATCGCCCTCGCCGACGGGCTGACGCCGGCGATCCCGCCCTCCTCCATCGACGCCCCGCCGCGCCTCAGCCTGCTGCCCACCGTGTTCGACGGTTGGAGCGGCCGCCCGGGTGTCGGCGTGCACCGGCCGGGCGGAACCGATGCGTCGAACCTGCTCGCGCTGCGGCTGATCGACCAGCACGCCACCGAGACCTCGCTGACCCTCACGACCTCCGACGAGCGCGCCGCGGTGACGATCGTCTCGACGATCGAGTTGACCCCCCAGGGTGTGCTCCGCGTCCGGCACACGGTGCGGAACGACGCCGAGATCGACCGACCGCTCGCCGTCGACGCCCTCGCCGTCGTGCTCCCGGTTCCCGGCCGCGCCACCGAACTCCTCGACTTCACCGGTCTCTGGACGCACGAGCGCACGCCGCAGCGCCACCGCCTCGGGCAGGGCGCCTGGACGCGCGAGCACCGTCACGGACGACCCGGTCACGACGACGCGTTCCTGTCCGTCACGGGCGCACCCGGCTTCGACTTCCGCAGCGGTGAAGTGTGGGCGACCCACCTCGCGTGGAGCGGCGACAAGGTGATCTGGAGCGAGCGCTCGCCACTCGGCCCCGTGGTCACCGGCTCCGGTGAACTCCTCGCGCCCGGCGAGGTCACGCTGGCGCCGGGGGAGACCTACGAGTCGCCGTGGACGGTCGCCGTCTACTCCGACGCTGGTCTCGACGGCGTCTCGGCGCGACTGCACCCCTGGATCCGCTCGTGGAGCACGATCACGAAGCCCCGCCCGGTGGTGCTGAACACCTGGGAGGCCGTGTACTTCGACCACGACCTGCCGACACTGCTCACCCTCGTCGAGCAGGCGAAGCGCGTCGGTGTCGAGCGGTTCGTCCTGGACGACGGGTGGTTCACCGGTCGCACGGACGACCGCCGTGCGCTGGGCGACTGGTTCGTCGACCCGGAACGCTGGGCGGGCGGGCTGTCGCCACTCATCGACGCGGTCACGGGTGCCGGCATGGACTTCGGGCTGTGGGTCGAGCCGGAGATGGTGAACCCCGACTCGGAGCTCGCGCGCTCGCATCCCGATTGGGTCCTCGGGCACCCGGACGCCCCGACCTGGCGCTTCCAACGGGTGCTCGACCTCGACAACCCGGACGCCTTCGCGTACCTCCTCGGACGACTCGACGCGTTGCTGACCGAGTACGACATCGCGTTCCTCAAGTGGGATCACAACCGCGACCTCCTCGGCGGCTCGGCGCACCGGCAGACGACGGCGCTCTACCGACTGCTCGACGAGGTGCGTACCCTGCACCCCGGTGTCGACATCGAGTCCTGCGCGTCAGGTGGCGCGAGGATCGACCTCGGCATCCTCGAACGGGTCGAACGGGTGTGGACGAGCGACACGAACGACCCGCTCGAGCGGCAGTCGATCCAGCGCTACACGGGGCTCGTGATCCCACCGGAGTATCTCGGCGGACACCTCGGCGCGGCCCGTTCGCACACCACCTGGCGCACCTCGGACCTCTCGTTCCGCCTGGCCACGGCCCTCTTCGGGAGCGCTGGCATCGAGTGGAACCTCAACGAGGCGAGCGAGCCGGAGCTCGAGCTGATCGCGACATGGATCGCGCACTACAAGCGCCTCCGCCCGCTGCTGCACACGGGCGAGATCGTCCGCATGGACAGCGCCGACCCGGCACTGCACGCGCACGGGGTGATCGCCCAGGACCGCTCGTCCGCGATCGTCGCGCAGGTGGCGCTCGCCGCACCGCTGACGGCGATCCCCGCGCCACTTCGCGTGCCCGGCCTCGATCCCGAGCGTCGGTACCGGGTCCGCCCGCTCGACCTCGGCGCGCCCGCCCGGTCGATCCAGGACGTGCCGCCACTATGGCTGACCGAGGGCTCGGTCGTGCTCACCGGCCGCGCGCTGGCTGAGGTCGGGATCGCGATGCCGCTCCTCGCTCCCGAGCAGGCGCAGCTCTTCACGATCGACGCGGAGTAGCCTGCTCCGTTCGTTCGCCCATCTTCGGGCGAACGAGAACTCCCTCGCCCAAAGATGGGCGAGGGAGTGTCGTCGTGCGGGTCCGGTCAGATGTTGCAGCCGGAAGCGCGAGCCGCGTCGTACGGGTACCACGAGATCGGGCCGGGACCCATCTGCGGCCCGCAGAGGATGTTCCAGGTCTCGGCGCCCACGACGCCGTCGACCTGCATGCCCCAGTACGTCTGGAAGGCGACGACGGCTGCTCGGGTCTGGTCGCCGAACTGACCGTCGACCTCCAGGTTGGACACACCACCGGGGATCCTCGGTCCGAAGGCGTTGAGCAGGGTCTGGATGTTGGCGACGCACCCGCCGTCTCCGCCGATGGAGTACTGGTAGTCGACGCACTGGCCGGCTGCTGCGGCCGGTGCGGCGGTCGCCACGCCGCCGACGGAGCCGGCGATGGCGAGACCGAGGACGGCCCCCGCGATGGTGATCCTGTTGCGCATCGTTCGTGTGGTCATGTCATGTTCCTCTCGTTCGACTGCTCGGACATCACGAGCGTAGGTCGAGCGTCACGAACCCTGAATGGGCAGTGGTGCCCATGCCAGGGTTCAGTCCGCGAGGAGATCGGGCGGGGTGACGACCAAGCAGAGGACGCCCCAGAACATCGCGCCGAACACCGAGAGGACGACCGGCAGCGCGACCAGGTCGGATCCCGTGCCGGCCAGCCGGGTGAACTCCACCGACCACATCCAGACGACGAGACCCAGCACGGCTGCTCCTCCAGCGAGTGCTCGCTGCACCCGACGGTTCGCCTGCCACGACTCGCGGAGCCCGGCGATGCCGAGGACCGCGGCGACCACGGACAGCGCGAGCGGGACCGCGACCATGAGCCAGGTCGGCGCGGTCCCGTCGACCACTCCGCTCCGGTCGACGTGGACGTCGAGCGTCGATGGTGCGGTCGGCAGAATGGTCCAAGCAGCGACGATCCCAGCTGCCAGCGGGAGGCACATCATCCCGGCCGAGACGACTTCGCGGACCATCCTGCTCATCGGTTCGCCCCCCAGCGCCTCCGGTGTGTCCGTTCGTTCGCCCATCTTCGGGCGACCGTGTGCTCGTTCGCCCACGTTTGGGCGAACGAAGCACGGTCAGTCGATGCCGATGTCCTCGCCGACGACGGTGATCTGGGCCGGGACAGGCCAGGGGTGGTCGCCGACGGGCGCGAGACGGACGAGTTCGGTGACTCGGGGCGCCGGCGCACCAGCGGAACCGATGAGCCAGCCCCCCACGAGGAAGGTGGTGCCGGGGACCGACCACACGGCGATGCCGGTCACGCCGAAGTCGCCGTAGGCGCCGTCGGAGAACCGCACCGTGACGAGGTCACCGTGTGAGAGCTCGGAGAGCTGCGCGACGACGGCACCCGGGTCGGGGTCCACGGGGTCCAGCTCGGGAATCGTCTCGAGCACCTGCAGCGGCTTCGTCGGCTTGCCGTTCTGGTCGAGCGCCGTACCGGCCAGGAGGAGTCCGCCGATGATCGGCGAGCGGCGGGCCCGGCCGACGAGGTCGAACACGCCGTAGCGGGGCACGCTCAGACGCGCTTGCAGTGAAGCAGTGTCCTCGGCCGACTCGATGGCGGCCGTGAGGCCTTTGATGTCGCGGCGAGCAGGAGCGCTGAGGTCGTAGTTCACCCATCAACTCTCCCATGTCCACTCTGGCAGCGGACGGACGCTCTTAAAAGACAGTTTCAATCAAGTATGAACAGTCCGTTATGGAACCGTGACCACCGCGCGTTGACCTGTCACGCGGACACCGGGCATGCTGAACAACACTTGGCCGCTGATAAGAGCGCCTCCGCCCCAGGAAGCCCCGCATGCAGCGGAATGCTCCTCACAAGGATGTGAGTATGACGACTTCACAGTTAGATACAGTTTCGAACAAACCAAGACGGATGCCGGATGGGATGTTCGCGTTCGTCCTCGTCCTCCCGGGGCTCGCGCTCCTGGTGGCGGTCGTCGCCTATCCGCTGCTGACCGCGCTCGTCACGGCGTTCTTCAAGCAGAGCCTGGTCGTCCCCGGACGAGAGTTCGTCGGATTCCAGAACATCATCGACGTGCTCCAGGGTGACTTCCTCAAGCTGCTCGGGCAGACCATGGTCTTCACCCTCGGGACGACCATCGCCCCCTTCATCATCGGCTTCGCGCTCGCCCTCGCACTCAACACGCGCATCCGCGGTGCCAAGATGCTGCGCGGACTCATGCTGATCCCGTGGCTCGTTCCGGGTGTCGTCGTGTCGTTCCTCTGGATGTGGATCTTCAACGCGAACTACGGAGTGGCGAACGCCATCCTCGGTCTGTTCGGAATCGAGGCGCAGGCGTGGCTGGCACAACCGCAGACGGCCATGTTCGCGGTGATCGTGGCGAAGACCTGGCAGTCCTTCCCCTGGATCATGGTCATGCTGCTCGCCGGCCTGCAGACCGTGCCACAGGAACTCCATGAGGCGGCCGAGATGGACGGCGCCGGGACCATTCGACGCTTCTTCTCGATCACGGTCCCGCAGCTGAAGGGCATCATCGGCCTCGTCCTGCTGCTCGAGTTCATCTGGAACTTCCAGCACTTCGACATCATCTACGTCCTGACGGGCGGCGGTCCGGCTGGGAGCACCCAGACCTTCGCCACCGCCGTGTACGAGACCGCCTTCCGCGGCTTCGACCTCGGCCATGCGGGCGCCCTCGGGCTGCTCTGGCTCATCCTCCTGATGGCGCTCGTCGTCGTCTACGTCCGATTCTCGGAGAAAGGCGAGCAGAAATGAGCGTCTCCACCGCCCCGCCTGCACCGCAGGACACCACGCCGGACCCGCAACCCCCGTTCGTCGCGACCGACCTCGGCACCCTGCGACGCCGTCCGTCGCTCTTCCGCTCCGAGAGCCGGGCCGTGCGGATCAGCGCTTGGGTCGCGGTGATCGTCTGCGGCGGCTTCGGGCTGCTGCCGGTGTACTGGTTGCTGGCCACCTCGCTGACCCCGCGAGCCCAGGTCTTCTCCTACCCACCGAAGCTCTTCCCCACGGAGATCAGCTTCGAGGCCTACACCGCGCTCGCCTCGAACCCGGACCTGTTCGGTTACCTGCGGAACAGCATCATCGTGTCCGTCATCACCGCCCTGCTGTCCGTGATCGTCTCGGCCTACATGGGCTACTCGTTCTCCAAGTTCCGCTACCGCGGGCGTCGATCACTCATGTACTTCGTGCTCGCCTCGCAGATGTTCCCGCAGGCGCTGCTGCTGATCACCCTGTACTCGGTGTTCAGCGCCTACGGGCTCCTCAACACCTATGCGGCGCTGGTGCTCTCGTTCACGACGTTCACCCTGCCGCTGTGCGTCTGGATGCTGAAGGGGTTCTTCGACACGATCCCTGACGAACTCATCGAGGCGGCTCGCGTCGACGGGGCGTCCCGCCTGCGGATCATCCACTCCATCGTGCTGCCGCTGTCCGCACCCGGCCTGGTCGCCGCGGGCCTGTTCGCCTTCGTCCGCGGGTGGAACGACTTCATCTTCGCGCTCACGCTGGCGGGACCCGACAAGCAGACCCTCCCGCCCGGCCTCGTGAACACCTTCGTCGGTGAGGCGGCCACGGCTTGGCCCGAGCTCATGGCCGCATCGCTCGTCGTCTCCCTACCCGTGGCGATCGCGTTCATGGCCCTGCAGCGTCACCTCGTCGGCGGACTGACCGCCGGAGCCGTGAAGGGCTGAGCGCAGCACACCGAACCGGCCCGCCGCCGGTCTCCCCACAATCCGTTCCACCAACCCAGACACGTCCCACCAGGATCACGCTCGAGGAGGAGCCATGTCCCACACCACCCCGTCCTTCGCCACCACCGCCCAGCAGACCGTCATCACCCGCCGCCGTGCCCTGCAGTTCCTCGGCATCGGCGTCGCCGCAGCCACCCTCGCCGGATGTGCGCCCACCGGTGCCGCCCCCGGAGCGGGATCCATCCCGAAGGCGACCGCCGGCGGCACAGCGACCGACTTCGACTTCGCGAGCTGGTCGCTCACCGAGAAGGCTTCGGCACCCGCCATCCAGAGCCTCCTGCAGAAGTACGAGGGCAAGGCCAAGATCGACGTCGGTGAGGTGTCCTTCCCCTACAACGAGTACATCAACCAGCTCATGCTGCAGGTCCGCGGCGGTCAGTTCTCCGGTGTCGCCCACGTCGACGTCGCTTGGCTCGGCTCACTGGCGAGCCTCGGCAAGCTGCAGGACGTGTCCGGGCTGACCGAGGGACGCGGATACACGAAGGCCGGACTCACGGCCGCGACGTTCGACGGCGTGCAGTACGGCCTCCCGTGGACGATCGGCGCGATCGGCCTCGTCACCAACCAGGCGATCCTCGATCAGGCCGGCATCGGAGAGTTCCCCACGACGATCGACGAGTTCGAGGGCTCACTCAAGCAGCTCAAGGGCCTCGGCAACGGCATGATCCCCTACGCGGCGTCGACGAAGGCCGCGCAGCTGAAGGACATCCTCATCTGGATGCAGACCTTCGGCAGCCCCCTGGTCGACGGGGACACCGTGACGATCGGCGACGACGCCAGCATCGAGGCGGTCACCTGGTACAAGAGCCTGTACGACCAGGGCCTCATCGCCGCCGACGTCGACCGCTTCGACGCGCGCTCCCTCTTCGCGCAGGGCCGCACCGCGATCTACGACGACGCGATCGTCGGACGGAGCGCGGTGACCGGCGAGTCACCCGACCCCGACTTCGCGAGCAAGCTGCAGCCGGTCTCCCGGCCGGTCCTCAAGCAGGGGGACACGCCCCGCGCGCTCGTGTGGGGCGGGGCGCTCGCCGTGGTCGACGGTCCGGCCGCCGGCACCGCAGCGGACTTCGCCCAGTGGGTCACGTCCGACCCGGAGACCGTGCTCGAGGACTTCGCTGCCCGTGGTCTGCCGCCGGCGACCGAGGACGCGCTCAACTCCGACGCCGTGAAGAACGACTCGTTCGCCACGAACTTCAGCGACCGGATCACCAAGACGAGCTCGACGAACCCGTTCTGGAAGTTCGTCCAGTACTCGCAGATCGAGACGAAGATCGCGGAGAAGGTGCAGGCGGTCCTCGTCGGCCAGGAGAAGCCCGCTGAAGCCATGAAGGCCGCCGGGGCAGCCGCGCAGAAGCTCGTCGGCTGAGCCGCGGATCGGACGATCGTGACCGGCACCGGGAGAACCATGCGACGCAGCTCATCGAACACCGTCCGCGCGCTCGCCGCGTCCGCGCTCACGGTCCTCGCGCTGGGGGTGACGGCGCCGGCGGTCGCCGCTCCAGGAGGACCAGTGCGGAGCGACGCGGGTGCGAGTACGGTGACCGACTCGGTCGAGACCGTGCCCGTCACCGTCGACACGTCGAACCAGGCCGGCTGGTGGCGGCCGCTCGACGTCGTCGACGGCGTCACCTACTTCGCCTTCAACGCACCGGCGTCCACCGCCTCCAAGCACGAGGTCCACCTGGCCTCGCGGGGCGCGGACGGGACGTGGACCGAAGGGTGCCTGCGCTCGACGGCCGGCGGTGCCTGCGTGACCTTCACCGACGACAACGGTCACAACCAGCCGTCGATCGTGGTCGACGGCGACGGCATCATCCACGCCTTCGTGTCGATGCACAACGAGCAGTGGAACGTGTTCCGGTCCAGTGCACCCGGCGACGTCACCTCGCTCGTGGAGTCGACGTCGTCCATGCCCGACCTCGACGCGGCGATCACCTATCCGGTGACGGCGCGCGGCCCGGACGGCGACGCCTGGGTGCTCGTGCGCGTCGGGACGGACACGCAGGGGCGGCGGGAGGGGCGGCTCTACCGGTACGACCTCGACAGCGGTGTCTGGGAACGTGAGGCGGTGGTCGCCGCGGCGACCGGCTACTCCTTCTACCCCGACGACCTCGAGGTGGACGCCGACGGCCGCGTCCACGTGCTGTGGGAATGGGGCCCATTCCCGGCGGACCCCGCGCGGCACCTCGGCTCGTACGCGACGTACGACCCGTCCGACGGTTCCTTCGCCGACGTCGCGGGGACCGCGCTCACCGGACCGATCACCCCGACCACCCCGGGATCCGTCGTCTGGCGCCCCTTCGGTGCCGGTGAGGCCATCGGCAGCTACACGCCGGCGCTACAGACCGCGAAGCTCGCCCTCGACAACACGGAGCTCGCGGGGATCGTCTACCGGTTCGTCGAAGCCGACGAGACCGCGTACGACGTCCGGTACGTCTCGTGGGACGGCGGCGCCTGGAGCGACGAGTCGCTCGTCGACGTCTCCGCGCTCGGTTCGGGCGTCTCGACGGTCGCCGGCATCGATGCGACGAGCGCCGGTGGTGTCGACCGCGTGTACGCGGTCCTCGCCGTGCAGGTGTGCGGCGAGAACCGCAGCCAGGTGGTCCGACTCGAGCGCGGGGGAGCCGGCTCGGGCTGGGCGGCTCGCGTCGTCGGCGATCCGGCGTCCGGCCCACAGCGCCTGCGAGCGGAGACCTCGAGCGGGACGGACGTCCTGTATCTGACGGCGCCGGTCAGCGAGACCACGCGCGGGACCCTGCGCTGGGCCTCGATCCCCCGCGGTACGGCCGCGGAGACCGGCGGCACGACGCTCGCCGACATCGTGTCCGGACTCCGAGGCGACCTCGGCGGGACGAACGTCGCGCTCGGAGCCACGGTGACGGCTTCCTCCGCGCTCCGCGCCGACACTGGCGGGGCGCTCGCCGTCGACGGCGTGTGCACGGACGCGAGTCGCTGGATCTCCGCGGTCGGCGACACTGCACCCACGATCACGGCCGCCTGGCAGACCCCGACGGCGCTCGCCGAGGTCAGGGTCAAGAGTGGCTACGCCGGGGGAGCCTCGACCGATTCGGTGCTCCGCGACTTCGCGATCGAGGTCCGGACGGGCGGCGCCTGGGTCGAGGTCGGACGGTTCGACGACAATACCGCAGGCACCGTCACCGCGCCCGTGGACGGACTCGTCGTCGACGCGGTGCGCCTCCTCATCACCGACCCGTCCGCCTCGGCGACCGACGTCGCGCGGGTCTTCGAGATCGAGGCGATCGCGGCACCGGCCACCGAATCCGCGAGGAACGATGATGTCCCGAGATAGCGTTGTGCTCAGTCGGGACCGCAACGGTCCCGAGCGGCCGGGATCCACCCGGTCAGCAGTGAGGAGCAGCACCATGTCGGACGCCGCCTTCGGCTCTCAGCGGTCGGCACCGGTACCGCGCCGTTCGCGGACGGGCATGGTGGCGCTCGCCGTCCCGAACCTCGACGAACCGTACTTCGCGGAGCTCACGACGCTCCTCGTCCGTGGTGCCGACGAGCGTGGACTGTCGATCCTCATCCAGCACACGGAGGGCGACCACGACCGCGAGGTCGACATCGCCAACGGGGTGGGCCTGCCGCTCACGGACGGACTCATCCACATCCCCCGCTCGCTGACGGTCGGCGACCTCACGCGGCGGACCTCCCCGGGGCCCCTGGTGCTCCTCGGCGAGCACATCCAGGTCAGCCCGTTCACGCACATCTCGATCGACAACCGGGCGGCCGCCGACGCCGCGACGACGCACCTCGCCGAGGCCGGCTGCTCCCGTATCGCGTTCATCGGGCCCAGGGACGAACGTCCGTCCGACGCGGCGGATCAGCGGTACGCCGGGTATCGGGATGTGGTCGCGCGGCTCGAGCTCGCGCAGGAGCCGTCGCTGATCGGGCACGTCGACGCGTTCACCCCCGAGGAGGGACGCCGCGTGATGCGTCGGATGACCGCCGAGGGCGTCGAGCTCGAGGGCGTCGTCTGCTCCAACGACTCGATCGCCTTCGGCGTGCTCGCGGCCCTCCACGAAGCCGGCCGACGGGTGCCCGAGGAGGTCGCGGTGATCGGCATCGACGACGTCCACGCCGCCCAGTTCTCGACCCCGTCGCTCACGACGGTCGCTCCCGACTACGACGCGATCGTGCGCGCGGCCTTCACCGAGCTCGAACGCCAGATCGCTGCCCCGCCCGGTGCCGACACGCCGGTCCGGCACGTGGTCGTCGACGCACGGATCGTCGTGCGGGACAGCACGGCACGCTGAGGTCCATGAGCGGGAGGACAGGCCGGCGCTCCGCCGTGGCGGGGTGCTGGAGGTGTCGCGGTCAGGCGTCGATGCGGTCGTCGTCGGCGGAAGCGGAAGCGGAGGCGACCGGCGCGAGCCAGACCTCGCCGAACTGCGCGCGGAGCGTGGTCTCGACGTCCTCGGCCACGTCGTCGTCCATCACGAGGTGGTCCACCTCGCGGAGGTCGACGATCGTCGTCAGTCCGACGGCGCCCCACTTCGAGTGGTCGGCGAGGACGACGGAGCGGCGCCCGGCCCCGACGAACGCCCGGTTGGTCTCGGCCTCGAGGAGGTTCGAGGTCGTCAGCCCCGCCTGCAGGTCGATCCCGCGGACGCCGAGGAAGACGACGTCGCAGTGCAGGGACTCGATCGCGCGCACGGCGACCGGACCGACCAGGGCGTCCGAGGGGGTGCGGACGCCGCCGGTCAGCACGACCGTCTGGGTGTACGGCTCGTCGGCGCGGTCGGGCCGTGCGAACACGTCGGCCACCGGGAGGGAGTTCGTGACGATGGTGAGCTCCGGGATGGCTCGCAGCTCCTGCGCGAGGGTCCAGGTGGTGGTCCCGCCGGACAGGCCGACCGACATGCCGGGCTCGACGAGGATGGCCGCGCGACGGGCGATGGCGCGCTTCTCTGCCAGCAGTCGGCGTGCCTGGTTGGGGAAGCCCAGCTCGGCACGGTCGGGCAGCCGGGGCGTGGTGGCGCCACCACGGACGCGGTCGACGAGGCCCTCCGTCGCGAGTTGCTCGATGTCGCGGCGCACGGTCATCTCGCTGACGCCGAGTGCGGTCGCGAGGTCGACGACGCTCGCCGCACCATTGCGGCGCACCTCCGACATGATCTGCGATCTGCGTTCCGCACCGAGCACAGCATCCTCCTTCGACCCGGTTGCCAGTCTGGCACGCGTGCGCGGCGAACCTCGGCACCGGCGATCCACGACGACGAGACGGAGGCGGACGACGCATGCGTGAGGTACGACATCGGGACTGGTTCGGCGACGTGGTTCGCGACGGCACCTACGGCTACGACCTCGAGGCGCTCCTGGCGGTCGAACCGGTCGTGCCGCCGGCCGGATTCGAGGAGCTGTGGCGCGGGTGGTACGCGGCGGCACGTGAGGTGTCTCCGGATCCGGTCTTGACCCCGATCGGCCGACAGGGTGCCCACGAGGTCTTCGTCGTGGAGCACACGGCCGCCGACGGCCTTCGCCTCCGCGGATGGCTCGCCACGCCGGCGGGCGGGCAGGCGCGCTTCGGGATGGTGCACGGGCACGGCTACGGCGGGCGGGGCGCGCCGGACTGGTCCCGCGTCCCGGACGAGGCCGCCGTCATCTTCCCGATCGCCCGCGGTCAGGGCGTCTTCAACACCGGACTCGGGGCACCGACGCCGGAGGACGGGCATGTCCTGTTCGGCATCGACAGCGTCGAGCGGTACGCGCTCGGCCGCTGTGCCGTCGACCTCTGGCACGCGGCGTCGGCGCTGCTCGACGTCGTCGGACCGCTCCCGCTCTACCTCGTCGGTGAGAGCTTCGGCGGTGGGATCGGTGCGCTCGCCCTGCCGTGGGACGACCGCTTCGTCGGAGCGACGCTCGTGGTGCCGAGCTTCGGTCAGTACGACCTGCGTCTGCGCCTGCCGTGCGAGGGGAGCGGGGAGCGTGTGCGACACCACGTCGCCGAGCACCCGGAGGCGCGCGAGGTCCTGCGGTTCTTCGACGCCTCGACGGCCGCGGGGTTCATCCACGTGCCGGTGCGGGTGGAGGCCGCGCTCTGGGACGGACACGTGCCACCACCCGGGCAGTTCGCCGTCGCCAACGCGCTCGAGGACCTCGAGCTGAGTGTCCTCCCCGCCGGGCACACCGAGTACCCGGGGCTCGAAGCCGTGCTGGAGGAGTCGTACGCGGCGACGAGGGCGCACGCACTCCGGTCGGTCGCGCGGGCGGTGGCAGGAGCTGCCGGCGAGAGGTGAGAGGGTGGAACGATGATCGCCGCGCTCACGCTCCCCGCCACCCTCACCACGCCAGGACAGGAGCTGATGCTCCGCCGGGCCACCCTCGCCGACCTCGATGCGCTGATGGCGCTCCTCGCCGACGACCCGATCAGTGCGTCCCGCGGTGACCTGGCCCAGGAGAGCGATCTCCCCGCCTACGAGCGTGCGCTCGCGGACCTCATCGACGACCCGGCGAACGAGATTTTGCTGGTCGTCGACGCGGCGGACGCCGTCATCGCCACCATGCAGCTGACACGGATCCCCGGGATGGCTCGCCGCGGCTCCACCCGACTGCTCGTCGAAGCCGTGCGGGTCTCCTCCGCGCTGCGATCCGGCGGTGTGGGATCGGCCATGATGCGCTGGGTGACGGACGTCGCCGCTCCGGCGACCGGTTCGTCGATCGTGCAGTTGACCTCCGACGAGGCCCGGGTCGACGCCCACCGCTTCTACGAACGACTCGGCTTCGTCGGCTCGCACCGCGGCTTCAAGTACGCCGTAACGGCCGTGAGCTGACATGGAGTTCGTCCGCACACTCGCCCGCTGGCTCCTCGGAGCCGTCCTCACCTTCGCCGGCGTCGGCCACCTCACCTTCGCGCGGCAGTCGTTCGTCGCCCAGGTGCCGCAGTGGCTGCCCCTGCCGGTCGACGTGGTCGTCGTTGCGTCGGGAGTCGTCGAGATCCTGCTCGGCCTCTCGCTGATCCTGCTCGCCCGGTACCGCGTCGCCGTCGGCTGGATCGTCGCCGCCTTCTTCGTCGCCGTCTTCCCCGGCAACATCGAGCAGTTCGTGCGCGAAACCGACGCCTTCGGGTTGGACAGCGACATCGCCCGTGCCGTCCGCCTGGTCTTCCAGCCCCTCCTCGTCGCCTGGGCGCTGTGGTCCACTGGTGCCTGGCGCGCGTGGCGGTCGCGGCGCCGCCGGAACACGACGCGCTGAGCGCGATCGCTAGGAGGCCTAGTCATCTCGCCCGGGTGCCTGTCAAGGGGCCCTGGTTCGCAGCATCCATCCGGCAGGGTTGATCCATGCGATGCATTACCTACGCCGGCGAGAACGTCGTGACGACCGACGAGGTCGCGCAGCTCCTGGTCGAACTGACGGCAGAACTGGCCAAGCGCGGCCGTGCTGAGGCCGTCACCATCCCGATCGTGGTCGAGCCCGACGGCGATGAGGACGGGCCGGCGTCCGCGCAGCTCGTCATCGGCCTCGGCAACGACGTCCTCTCAGTGCCCCACAGCTGGACCGACGAGGTCCCCGACTTCAGTGAGGGACGAGACCGCCTGCAGGGCTACCTCGACGACATCCGCCCGTCAACGACGGCCTACGAGCCGCGCGACTCCATCGAGACCACGGACGTGCTCGAAGACCCTGACCTCGACCTGCGCGACTTCACCCGCTGAGTCGTCCCTGAACGACAACGCCGGCGTCGACCCCTCGGGTCGACGCCGGCGTTCGTTCGGGTCCGCTCAGCGCGGGAGCGGCAGCTTAGCCGTCTCGCGGGCCCGCAGCACGACGATCAACGTGATGAGCGCCGCCGCCATCACGTAGAACGCGGGCGCGAACCGGTTGCCCGTCGAGGCGATCAGGAACGTCGCGAAGTAGGGTGTGATCCCACCGAACACGGCGACCGACAGGTTGTACGCGATCGCCATCGAGCCGTAACGGATACTGGTCGGGAACAGCTCGGCCATCGCAGCACTCGACGCACCGTCGTACGCCGCCATGAAGACGCCGAGGATCACCATCGCGACAGCCGCGGCGGCGAAGTTGCCCGCACTCATGAGCATGAGCGTCGGATACGTCAACACCAGGAACCCGACGCAACCGGCGATCATCACGGGCTTCCGTCCGATGCGGTCGCTCAGCAGGCCCATGAAGGGTACGAGGATCGCGATCGCGAGCAGCCCGAGCACCGTGACCCCGTAGCTGAGCGACTGCGAGTAGCCGAGGTCGGTCTGCAGGTACGACGGCATGAAGGTCTGCAGGATCCAGTGGCCGACCGCCTTGATCACGACGAAGCCGACGCAGAAGAGCAGCGCTTTCCACGAGGTCCGCAACGACGTGCGCAGCGGTGACTTCGAGACGGCCCCTTCGCTTGGATCGCCTGGAATTCCGGGGTGTCCTCGAGCTTGTTCCGCAGGTAGAGGCCGGCGAGGCCGAGTGGCAGGGCGAGGAAGAAGAGGGCGCGCCAACCCCACTCGTTGAGGGCGTCCGTGCCGAGTGTGGAGGTGAAGAGGAGGACGAGACCTGCCCCGACCACGAAGGCCGCGAAGCCGAACACGTCGATGAAGCTCGTCACGAAGCCGCGTCGGTTGGACGGGGCGTACTCGGCGAGGAGCGTGGTGGCGCCGGAGCTCTCGCCGCCGGCGGCGAAGCCCTGCACGAGCCGCACGATCACGAGCAGGATCGGCGCCCAGAGGCCGATGAGGTCGAACGTCGGCAGGAGGCCCATGACGACCGTCGCCCCGGACGTCACGAGGATCACCGTCGCGAGGACGGTCTTCCGGCCGATGCGATCGCCGAGCGAGCCCCAGAAGAGGCCACCGAGGGGGCGCATCACGAAGCCGGCGCCGAACACCGCGAACGCGGACAGGAGGGCCGCCTGCGTGTTGCCCTGCTGGAAGAAGTTGAGGCTGATGACCGTCGCGAGCGTGCCGTACAGACCGAAGTCGAACCATTCGACGAAGTGTCCGGCCCCCGCGGCCCAGATGACCTTCCGCATCCGGCGTGATCGTTCAGCGTCGTCGTAGGGGGTCTGCGCACTGTGCGCGGCGGCTTCGGCCAGGGCTGCGGCCTGGGTCCTGCTCTCGTCCATCGGTCCTCACATCGTTGTCGGGGTGCTTCGAGGTTCACCTGCCGAAGAATCTTACCCACTGAATGGGAAAGTCGTACCGCTGAATGGTAGCGTGGCAACCGTCCGGTGGTCGACACGTGTCCGACGGCTTCCAGGATCACGCATCACGAAGGAGTGTCTCCCATGCAGCACCGCACCCAGTCCGCCGACGTCGTCGTCATCGGCGGTGGTCTCGCGGGGGTCTCGGCCGCCGTCGCGGCCGCCCGTCTCGGCTCCCGGGTCTCGCTCGTCACGAACCGGCCGGTGCTCGGTGGCAACTCGTCGAGCGAGGTGCGGGTGTGGGTCGTCGGCGCGACCGCGCACGGCCACCAGCGGTTCGCGCGGGAGACCGGGATCATGGGGGAGCTCTTCCTCGAGAACCAGTACCGCAATCCGGAGGGCAATCCGTTCTACTGGGACCAGACCGTCCTCGACCTCGTGCGCGCCGAGCCGAACCTGCAGCTGCACCTCAACACCGACGTCCGCATCGTCACGATGCAGGAGCCGGCGGACGGTGAGGAGTCGCCGTCGCAGCGGATCGCGTCCGTCACCGGATGGACGATGGGCAGCGAGATCGAGACCGAGTTCGTCGCCCCTGTCTTCATCGACTGCACGGGAGACGGGCTGGTGGGTCACCTGGCGGGTGCGACCTCCCGCATCGGTCGCGAGGGCCGCGCCGAGCTCGGTGAGCCGTGGGCGCCCGAGGTGGCGGACGACGAACTCCTCGGCAGCTCGATCTTCTTCTACACGAAGGACGCCGGACGCCCCGAGCGGTTCGTCGCCCCTGACATCGCGCGCGACATCCGCGACACCCCGATCCTCACCAACCGGATCATCCGGACCGGCGACAACGGCTGCAACTACTGGTGGATCGAGTGGGGCGGCGAGCTCGACACCGTCGCTGAGAACGAGCAGATCCGCGACGAGCTGTGGAGCGTCGTCTTCGGGATCTGGGACTACATCAAGAACTCCGGCGAGTTCGACGCCGACACCCTCACGCTCGAGTGGGTCGGATCGATCCCGGGCAAGCGTGAGTACCGCCGGCTCCTCGGAGACCACACCCTCACGCAGAACGACCTGCTCGACCAGGTCGACTTCGAGGACACCGTGGCCTTCGGAGGGTGGTCGATCGACCTGCACCCTGTCGAAGGCGTCTACGCCGAGACCGCCGGTGCGCAACAGCGCTTCAGCAACGGCACCTACGGGATCCCCTTCCGCAGCCTGTACTCGCGGGACGTCGGCAACCTGCTGTTCGCCGGACGCAACATCTCCGCCTCCCACGTCGCGTTCGGGTCCACCCGCGTCATGGCGACCTGCGCCACGCAGGGTCAGGCGGTGGGGACGGCTGCGGCGCTCATCGCCCGCGATGGACTGACGCCGCGGGAGCTCGCCGGGCAGGCGCTCCCGCTCCTGCAGCGCACGCTTCTCCGCGAGGACGCCCCGGTCATCGGCATCACCACGGACGACCCCGACGATCTGTCCAGGCGGGCGACGGTCTCCGCCTCGAGCGCGCTCGACGCGATCTCCACGCTGGAGCACCTCGGCTCCGGCGAGCGGTTCAGCCTCGACCGCGACGTCGCGATCCTCGTACCCGTCGCGCCGTCACTCGACCAGATCACCCTGCTCGTCGACGCCGCACGCGACACGACCCTCCGCGTCGAACTGTGGAGCACGGGCAAGCGCCAGAACGCCGTGCCGGTCGAGCACCTCCTCGATGGAGCCGCGGAGATCGCTGCCGGGGTCGGCGTGTCGGCCACCGTCCGCTTCGGATGGACGCCGGAGATCGAGCAGAACGCGGTGCTCGTCGTCCGCGCCAACCCGGACATCAGCCTGCTCCTCACTGAAGGCCACCCCTACGGGCTCCTCGTGCTGACCGCCAAGCACGCTTCGGACGAGGTGTTCGACGACCACATCCCGAGGAGCAGGACCAGGCGATCCTCGACTGGAACGCCCGGAAGCTCCGCGGCCGAAGCGTCGCGCTGACCGTCGGTGGTGACACCACGGCGTACCGCCCGGAGCGGATCGTCGACGGCTACCAACGTCCCTACGGTGGACCGCACCTGTGGTCCTCGGAGCGACTCGACGACAACCGCGATCTGGTCGCCGAGCCCGAGGTCCTCACCCTGCACTGGGATGAGCCGGTCGATGTCGCGTCCGCCCGGATCGTGTTCAACGACGACGTCGACGTGGACCTCATCAACCTGCACCACCACCGCACGGACTTCGAGGCGGTGCCGGAGCTCGTCGCCGACTACCGACTCGAGGTGAGACCGGCGGGTGCGGCTGAAGGGACGTGGACGGTGTTGGCCGAGGTCGAGGGGAACCGCCACCGCCACCGGATCCACGATGTCGAACCCGTGCGGGTCGATGCCCTCCGTGTCGTCGTCACGGCCACGAACGGGTCGCCCTACGTGAGTGTCGCGAGTGTGAAGGTCTTCGAGCAGCCGAGCGGGCGCACCACCCGGCCGCGCCGAGCCCGACCGCTACGCTGAACACGGCCTCCGAGGCCGGACATCCGAACCGACACCGACACCGTGGAGGACCCGTGGCAGGTGAGATCCAGCAGGGCATCGGCCGTGCGGCATCCGTGCTCGCCGTTCTCGGCGCATCGACCACCGGACCGTTGCGGGCCTCCGACATCGCCCGTGCGACCGGTCTCGGCACTTCGACGACCGCACGCCTCCTCGGCACGCTCGAGGAGCTCGGCTATGTGACGAAGGCGGCCGACAGTCCGTCCTACGCCATCGGCGCGACCATCCTGGCGCTCGCTAGCGAGGGGCTCAACCAGAACCCGGTGCACCGGGAGTCGCGTGCTCCCGCTCAGGAGCTCGCGCAGCGGATCGGTCTCAGCGTCAACGTCGGCGTCCTCGACGGCTCGAGCCTCATCTACCTCTGCCACTTCGAGGGAGCCCTCGCACCCAAGTCGCACTCGATGATCGGGCTGCGCCAGCCGCTGCACGCGTCCGCGCTCGGCAAGTGTCTGCTCCTCGACCTCGACGCGGACGGCCTCCGTGCGCTGCTCGGTGACGAGCCGCTCCCGCGCTACACGGCCAACACCGTCACGGAGCACGCGGCGCTCGCCGCCGAGCTCGCGACGGCGCGGGAACGCGGCGTCTGCATGGAGGACCAGGAGCTCGCGTTGGGTCGTCTCGGGATCGCGGCGCCCATCCGCGACGCGAACGCCAGAGTCGTGGCGGCGATCTCCATCTCGGGTCGACTGAGCCTGATGCGTGAGCGCGACCTCGACGTCCTCACCGAGGACCTCATCGAGGTGGCCGACCGCAGCAGCGTTGGTCTCGGACTCATCTCCGCGATCCCGTCCTCCTGACCCGTCCTCCCGCATCCGATCTCACGAACCGAAGGTGACCAGTGGCGCAATTCGACCTCCCCCTCGCCCAGCTCCAGCAGTACCTGCCCGACCGCGAGGAGGCGTCGGACTTCGACACCTTCTGGGCGGACACCCTCGCCGAAGCCCACGCCCTCGCCCAGCCGACGGTGCGTGAACGATCCAACCCTGAGCTGACGGGTCTCGTCATCGAGGACGTCACGTTCTCCGGGTTCGGTGGCGACCCGATCAAGGGTTGGTTCATCCGACCGGCCGGCGCGACCGAGCCGCTCCCGTGCATCGTGCACTACATCGGGTACAGCGGCGGTCGTGGGCTCGCCCACCAATGGACGATGCACCCGTCCGCGGGCTACGCGGTGTTCGTCATGGACACCCGCGGCCAGGGGAGTGCGAACCTGCCGGGCGCGACGGCCGACCCGTTCGGAAGCGGTCCGCAGGTCGCCGGCAAGATGAGCGCCGGGCTCGACAGCCCCGAGACCTACTACTATCGCCGGGTCTTCACCGACGCCGCGCTGGCGGTCGACGTGGTGCGCAGCTTCCCCGAGATCGATCCCGCTCGCGTGGTCGTCTCGGGCGTCAGCCAGGGTGGAGGCATCGCGCTCGCCGCGGCCGGGCTCTGCGAGGGGCTGGCGGCGGCGCTCGTCGACGTCCCGTTCCTGTCGCACTTCCGTCGGGCTCTCCAGATCACCGACGCGAGCCCCTTCGCCGAGCTGAAGACCTTCCTCATCAGCCGCCGTGGACAGGAGGAGGAGGTCTTCCGGACGCTCTCCTACTTCGACGCGACGAACTTCGCCGCGCGCGCGACGGCCCCGGCGCTGTTCTCCGTCGCGCTCTGCGATGCGGTGTGTCCGCCCTCGACGGTGTACGCGGCGTTCAACCACTACGCGGGCACGCAGAAGGACATCGCCGTCTACCCGTACAACGGGCACGAGGGCGGCGGGCCGGTGCAGCAGCAGGCGCAGCTGACCTTCCTCGCGGACCTCCTCGCCTGACGCTCCGTTCGCCCATGTTCGGGCGAGCGAGCTCCCGTTCGCCCGAAGATGGGCGAACGGGCGTGGGACGATGTGCACGTGACTGAGACCGGCGGCACCGACCCGACCCTGACGATCACCCGGCGTCGGACGCGTGCCGGCATGATCGCGGCGATGGCGCTCGTGCTGTCGTTCGCGGCCGGGGCGACCGACGCCTTCGCGTTCCTGCAGCTCGGCGGCGTCTTCACCGCGAACATGACCGGCAACTTCGTGCTGGCCGGACTCACGAGTCGGCCCGACTTCGGCGAGGTGCTGCTCGGGGCGACGGTCGCCGTGCTGCTGTTCTCCGTCGGGACGTTCCTTGCCTTCCGCTTCACGCGGCTCGTCGCCACCCCTGACCGACCGACCCCGGAGGCGCCGCAGCACCGGCTCGTCCTCGTGCTCGGCGGTGCGGTGATCGCGCAGGCGTGCGTCCTCATCGGATGGATCGTGTCTCCCGAGACGCGCACGACGCCCGTGATCTGCGTCCTCATCGCGCTCTCCACGCTCGCGATGGCGGGGCAGACGGCCGTCGCCCGTCGCATCGAACGCTCAGGCGTGACCACCACCTTCGTGACCGGTACCCTCACGAGTCTCATGCAGAGCCTCGCCGACGGTGTCCACGACCACCACCTCATCCGCATCGGCGCGATCGTGCTGCTCGTGGCGGGCGCCCTCTGCGGCTCGCTTCTCACCGGCGTGGACCCGGTGTTCGGTGCCGCGCTGCCACTCGTCCCGTCGATCGTCGGGCTGGTCCTCCTCCGGCTCGCGCCGACGGCCTCCAGCGACTGACCAGCAGTACCGCCCTGGTGTGACGGGTCGGATCGCCGTCAGTGGGTGAGCTGCGCCCGGATGAGGATGGGGAAGTGGTCGCTCGCCTCCGAGGTGGGGTCCTGCTCGTCGACGAGGGCTTCGATCGGTTCCAGTCGGGTGTGCGGGGCGACGCTGCCGGAGCGGCCGAGCACCCAGTCGATGCGCGCGTTCCCGGGACGCTGGGGACCGTAGCCCTGGAACGTGCCGATACCGTCGCTGTCGATCGGTGACAGGTCGACGAAGCCGGCGCGCTCCAGAGCGTCGTGCGCCGCCGATCCGCGTTCGGTGTTGAAGTCGCCGGTGAGGAGGACGGGGACGTCGACGCCGGAGAAGCGGTCGGCGATCAGCTTCGCGCTGCGCGTGCGGACGTCGTCGCCGTGCGGTGAGCTCTCGTGGTCGAGGTGGGTATTGGCGAAGACGAGCTCGTCGCCGGTGCGTCGCTCACGGAGCCTGACCCAGGTGACGAACCGCGCGTGCAGCGACGGCCAGGTGTTCGAGCCCGGCTCGTCGGGGGTGTCCGACAGCCAGAACTCGCCGGCGTCGAGCTGTTCGAACCGCGAGCGGCGGAAGCACACCGGCCCGTACTCGCCGGAGGTGCCACCGTCGCGACCCTGCCCGAACCAGTCGTACTCGGCGAGGCCCGGGAGCAGGTCGTGCAGCTGGTGCTCGCGGACCTCCTGCAGCCCGAGGAGGTCAGGCGCGTTGCGGGCGATGACCTGTGAGACGAGCGGTGCCCGGTCCACCCACTCGTGACCGGGCTGGGCGACGGCGGTGCGTATGTTGTAGCTCGTGACGGTCAGGACGTTCTGGGTCAGGATGGATTCGCTCACCCGGCCAGCGTAGGGGAGCCGGGTGACGGGGAGCTGTCCCCATGTCGCCGGGCGGTCCGTCTGCCTAGACTCGCCCCATGACCTTCGACCTCCGCGACGCCCAGGCCCGGATCCTCGCGCTCAACAGCGAAGAACTCCCCTTCATCTACGACCCGACACCCGACGGCATCGTCGCGCACTGGCGGTACGCCGACCAGCGCTGGCTCGGCTTCATCGGCGCCGGGATGTTCAGTGCCGAGTACGAGCTGCGGGTCGAGCTGCACCCCGAGGACGGGGAGTGGGAGTTCCACGAGCAGTCGTCCTCCTCGAAGACGACCGTCGGTCTCGGCGGTCTGTCGACGAAGCGCACCTGGCAGTCCGGCCCGCAGAAGTCCTTCTCCTTCGGACGGAGCGTCGCGCCCATCTCGCAGTCCACCGACCGCGATGGCACGACGACCGGCCAGTTCATGGGCTACGACTTCACGACCGATGAGGTCAAGCAGCCGGTGATCGACGCCCTGACCGCCGCCGGCTGGAAGCCGCGCAAGGGGTTCTTCGGCAAACTCTTCGGAGGCTGATCAGCCGGCACTGAGTCGCCCGGAACTGCACGGAGATCGCCGAAATCCGTGCAGATTCGGGCGACTCACGCACGCGCGACGACCGCCGCTAGGCTTTCAGGAACCTCGCCGCCAACCGGACGGATGGACCTGTGCTCGTCACCATCACCTCGACCGCGCCCTCGGCCGCCGACCTGGGGCACCTCGTCCGCAAGCATCCCGCTCGGGCGCAGAGCTTCGACCTCAGCGTCGGGCGCGCTCACGTGTTCTACCCGGAGGCGACCGACGAGCGATGCACCATCGCCCTGCTGCTCGAGGTCGACGCGATCGCGCTCGTCCGTCAGAAGCGCTTCGGCGGCGGCGACAGCGCGTCGCTCTCCCAGTACGTGAACGACCGACCGTACGCGTCGTCGTCGATGGTCGCCGTCGCGATCGGGCAGGTGTTCCGCAGTGCCATGACCGGCCGCAGCGACTCCCACCCGGAGCTCGCCGCGGC
Organism: Plantibacter sp. M259; assembly: GCF_006065115.1. Classification (NCBI taxonomy): domain Bacteria; kingdom Bacillati; phylum Actinomycetota; class Actinomycetes; order Micrococcales; family Microbacteriaceae; genus Plantibacter; species Plantibacter sp. M259. Next base: position 1,972,883 of record NZ_CP040750.1, read on the forward strand.
AGCGCTCCCGCTGACGATCACGGTCGCGGCAGTGCCGTCGCGAGGCCTGGAGCAGCTGGCGACCCGACTCTTCAGCCCGCTCGGCTGGACCGTCGTCGAACGGGCGATCCCGCTCGACCCGACGGTCCCCGCGTGGGGCGACTCGCGATACGTCGACCTCGAGCTGACCGGGCACCTCCGCCTCGCGGACGCCCTCCGTCAGCTGTACGTGCTGCTGCCCGTCCTCGATGACGCCAAGCACTACTGGGTCTCCGACGACGAGGTCGGCAAGCTCCTCCGCGCCGGCGAGGGGTGGCTGGCCGATCACCCCGACCGGGACCTGATCACCAAGCGGTATCTCGCGCACCAGTCGCGGATGGTCACCGATGCGCAGTCGCAGCTGGATCCGGAGGCGCGGACCGACGGTGCCGAGGGAGACGGCGGGGACGACGCGGCCACCGCGTCACAGGCGAAGCGTGCCCCGGCACTCGCCGGCCTACGCGCCGAGGCGGTCCTGCAGGCGCTCACCGACGTGCGGGCGCGGTCGGTCGCCGACGTCGGGTGCGGCGAGGGCGCCCTCCTGACTCGCCTGATGGCGGATCCCTTGGTCAGCACGGTGATCGGCACCGACGTCTCCGCACGCGCGCTCGCATCCGCGTTGCAGCGGCTCGGGCTCCGCGACGCGAGCGATCGCGTCCGAGAGCGCATCCAGCTGCTGCAGTCGTCGGCGACGTACGCGGACACCCGGCTGCGCGGACTCGATGCGATCGTGCTCATGGAGGTCGTCGAGCACATCGACGCCGAGCGCCTCGATGCACTCGAGGCTTCGATCTTCGGTGCTGCGGCTCCCGAGGCCGTGATCGTCACGACGCCGAACCGCGAGTACAACGCGTTGTACCCCTCGTTGCCGGCGGGCTCGTTCAGGCACCCGGACCACCGGTTCGAGTGGGACCGCCAGGAGTTCGCGACCTGGTGCACCGCTGCGGCCGAGCGGTACGGCTACGGCGTCGAGCACCGCACGGTCGGCGACGTCGACCCGCAGCTCGGCTCGCCGACGCAGCTCGCCATCTTCCGGAAGGCCATCTCATGAGCGACCTCGAGCACACCCCCGCCGCCCTGCCGATCCCCGAACTGTCGCTCGTGGTCCTCATCGGCGTGAGCGGGTCCGGCAAGTCGACCTTCGCAGCCACGCACTTCGGCCGGTTCGAGACCCTGTCGAGCGACTTCTTCCGCGGGCTCGTCTCCAACGACGAGAACAACCAGGCCGCCAGCGCCGACGCCTTCGCCGCACTCCGCGATGTGGCCGCTCGCCGCCTGGACGCCGGGCTCCTCACGGTCATCGACGCGACCAATGTCCAGCCGGCCTCGCGCAAGTCACTCATCGATCTGGCACGCAACCACGACGTCCTCCCCGTCGCCGTGGTGCTCGACGTCCCGGAGCGCGTCTGCATCGAGCGCAACGAGGCCCGCGAGGACCGCTCGTTCGGCGCGGCGGTCATCACCCGGCAGCAGGATCAACTGCGTCGGTCGATGCGGCACCTCAGCAAGGAGGGCTTCCGGAAGGTCCACGTCCTCTCCGGGGTCGAAGCGATCGCGCAGGCGTCGTTCGTCCGGGAGCCGCTGCTCAATGACCGTCGTCAGGAGCGCGGTCCCTTCGACGCGATCGGCGACGTGCACGGGTGCCGGAGTGAGCTCGAGACGCTGCTCACGAAGCTCGGGTACGTGATCGAGCGCGACATGGAGGGTCGACCGATCGACGCCGCGCACCCCGAGGGACGCCGCGCGATCTTCCTCGGCGACCTCGTCGACCGCGGGCCCGACACCCCTGGCGTGCTGCGACTGGCGATGGGGATGGTCGGCGCGGGGCACGCGTTGGCCGTGCCCGGCAACCACGAGTCGAAGCTCGTCCGTGCGCTGCAGGGCAAGCGGGTGCAGACCAGCCACGGGCTCGCCGAGTCGCTCGCCCAACTGGCCGAGGAGCCGGAGGAGTTCCGCGCAGAGGTCGAGCGGTTCTGTCGCGAGCTCGTCGCGCACCTCGTCCTCGATGACGGGAAGCTCGTCGTCGCGCACGCCGGCCTGATCGAGCAGTATCACGGACGCGCCTCCGGGCGGGTGCGGTCGTTCGCGCTCTATGGCGACACCACGGGGGAGACCGACGAGTACGGTCTGCCCGTGCGGCTGCCGTGGGCGGAGGACTACCGCGGCAAGGCGACCGTCCTCTACGGCCACGTGCCGACCCTCGACGCCGAGTGGGTCAACAACACGATGTGCCTCGACACCGGCTGCGTCTTCGGCGGCAAGCTGAGTGCCCTGCGGTGGCCGGAGCGCGAGGTCGTCGACGTCCCGGCCGAGCAGGTCTGGTACGAACCCGTCGTGCCGCTCGGCCGCCCGACCGGTCCCGCGGGCGAGCAGCGGGATCCCGGGCTGCTGCGCATCGACGACGTCCTCGGCAAGCAGGTCGTCGAGACCCGCGTCTCGGGCCGTGTCGGCATCCGCGAGGACGCGGCGGCCGGCGCACTCGAGGTCATGAGCCGGTTCGCGATCGACCCGCGGCGCCTGGTCTACCTGCCGCCGACGATGAGTCCGCCGAGCACCTCGCAGCGGAAGGACCTCCTGGAGCACCCCGCCGAGGCGTTCGAGGCGTATCGCCGGGAGGGGCTCGAACGGGTGGTCTGCGAGGAGAAGCACATGGGTTCGCGTGCCGTCGTACTGCTCACGCGTGATCCGGCACCTTTCGGTGCGCCTGCGGGATGGCGCGGAACCGTCCACACCCGCACCGGTCGGCCGTTCTTCGATGAGGAGACGACGCAGACGCTCCTCACCCGGCTCGACGCCGCCGTGGAGCGAGCCGGTCTCTGGGAGGAGCTCGACGCCTCCTGGCTGCTCTTCGACAGCGAGCTGCTGCCGTGGTCGGTGAAGGCGGAGAGCTTGATCCGCGACCAGTACGCCTCGGTCGGAGCTGCCGCGACCGCTGCACTCCCTGCGGCCGTGCACGTGCTGGAGCAGGCGGCGGCGACCGGTGTCGACGTCTCGGACTTGCTCGAACGGACGCGTCGACGGGCCGAGGCCGCTGACGCCTACGTCGCGGCCTACCGCCCGTACACCGCGCCCTCGAACGGCTTGGAAGGCGTGCAGATCGCGCCGTTCCAGCTGCTCGCCTCGACCGGCACGACCCACCTGGGCCGCGACCACGCCTGGCACCTCTCGGTCGCGGACCGCCTCGCGGACGCCGACCCGGAGCTCATCCGCCGGACCCGCTCGATCGAGGTCGACCTCACCTCGTCGGCCTCCGAGGACGCCGCGACCGCGTGGTGGGAGGAGCTGACCGGTGCGGGTGGTGAGGGCATGGTCGTGAAGCCTATGGCCGGCCTCGTCCGCGGTGAGAAGTCGCTCGCGCAGCCCGGTGTCAAGGTGCGGGGCCGTGAGTACCTGCGCATCATCTACGGTCCCGACTACACGGAGCCGCACAACCTCGAGCGCCTGCGCGATCGGGACATCGGCCACAAGCGGTCGATGGCCCTGCGCGAGTACGCGCTCGGCGTCGAGGCGGTCGAACGGTTCGTCGCCGGTGAACCGACCTGGCGGGTGCACCAGGCCGTCTTCGGCGTGCTCGCCATGGAGTCCGAGCCGATCGACCCGCGCCTCTAGCGTCGGCCCGTCGCACCCGTCCGTTCCCTGCGCTCCCCGTCCGGTCCCTGAGCCTGTCGAAGGGCGGGGTCAGGCCGTGTGCCCTTCGACAAGCTCAGGGACCGGGTTTCAGCTCAGGGACCGGGTTTCAGCTCAGGGACCGGGGCTGAAGCTCCGCGACCGCGACCGGGTCGTCAGCGCAGGACGGAACTCAGCAGGAGGCTCGTCTCGCTGTTGACGACGCCCTCGATGCGTCGGATCCCGCCGAGCACGCGGTCGAAGTCGGTCAGCGTCTCGGTGCGGAGCTCCGCGACGAGGTCCCACCCGCCGTTCGTGGTGTGGAGCGCGCTGATCTCCGGGAAGCCGCGGAGCTGGCGGATGACGTGGTCGGTGGTGCGACCCTCGACCTCGATGAAGGCGATCGCGCGGATGGTGCCGGGGTCGAGTTCGTCGCGCACCCGGACCGAGAACCCGACCACCGTGCCGGAGGAGATGAGTCGCTCCAGACGGCTGTTCACGGTCGCCCGGGCGACGTCGAGCGACCGGGCCAGGCTCGCGACCGACGCACGGCCGTCGGCTCGGAGCGCAGCCAACAGCCTCCGGTCCAGATCGTCCAGCGCAGCCATGCACACAATGTACAACGCAGTTACTCACATTGTGCATAACCTGTGCACAAATCGCGCATCTCTGGAATAGAAAGTGCAGATCGTCGAAACCTAGGCTCGAAGCAACCGCGAGTGGTCTGCTCCGGTCGGCTCCGAGCCCGAACTCGTCTGGAAGGGAACGTCATGACGCGTTTCGTCGATGTCCGCAACATGGTCCGCTGGACTGCCGACCGAGGTCCCGAGCGCATCATCGCCGGCATGATCGGCTACCTCGAAGCCGACTTCCGTCGCTGGCCGTCGTTCGACAAGAGCCCGCGCGTCGCGAGTCACACGCCCTTCGGCGTCATCGAGCTCATGCCGACGAGCGACCACGAGACCTACGCCTTCAAGTACGTGAACGGCCACCCCTCCAACCCGGCCCGGGGCTACCAGACGGTCACGGCGTTCGGCGTCCTCGCCGACGTGCACAACGGCTACCCCACCTTCCTCGCCGAGATGACGCTCCTCACGGCGCTCCGGACCGCCGCGACGTCGGGCATGGTCGCGAAGCACCTCGCCCGTCCCGACTCGAGCGTTCATGCCCTCATCGGCGCCGGCAGCCAGGCTGAGTTCCAGGCCCTCGGCATGCGGGCCGCCCTCGGGATCAACACCGTCCGGATCTGGGACGTCGACCCGCTCGCGATGGACAAGTTCGCGCGCAACCTGGAGCCGCTCGGATTCGAGGTCGTCATCGGGACGAGTGCCGCCGACGCCGTGGCGGGCGCGGACGTCGTCACGACCTGCACGGCCGACAAGGCGCTCGCGACCGTGCTCACGAACGACCTGGTCGAGCCCGGCATGCACCTGAACGCCATCGGCGGCGACTGCCCCGGCAAGACGGAGCTCGAGGCATCGATCCTCGATCGTGCCGAGGTGTTCGTCGAATTCCCGCCGCAGACCCGCATCGAGGGCGAGATCCAGCAGATGGCTCCCGACTTCCCGGTGATCGAGTTCTGGCAGGTCCTCACGGGTGCCGTTCCCGGCCGCAGCTCGCGGGAGCAGATCACGCTCTTCGACTCCGTCGGTTTCGCGATCGAGGACTTCACCGCGCTGCGCTTCCTCCGCGACTCCGTCGACGGCAGCGAGTACTTCGAGGAGATCGACCTCGTCGCCGCCCCCGACGACCCGAAGGACCTGTTCGGACTCGTCGGCGCGCTCTCTCCCGTCGGCTGAGTCCGACATGTCCGTGCAGGCGCCGTCGGCCGTGGTGCTCATCCGGCCGCACCGGTTCACGCCAAACCCGCTGACCGCGGCCGACAACGTCTTCCAGGTGGCGGACGGCGTCCCGTCGGCGTCCGTGGCCGGGGTGGCTCACGCGGCCTTCGACGAGGTCACCGCCATGGCGCAGGCGCTCGATGCGGCGGGCGTCCGCGTCCACCTGTTCGACGACGAGGACCCGGACCGCCCCGACAGCGTCTTCCCCAACAACTGGCTGTCCACTCATGCGGGCGGGCACCTGGCGGTCTACCCGATGTACGCGGTGAACCGCCGACGCGAGCGCCGGTGGGACATCGTCGAGATGCTGAAGCGCGAGTACCGCGTGCAGGACGTCATCGACTACTCGGGGCTGGAGCTCGACGACGTGTTCCTCGAGGGCACCGGTGCGATGGTGCTCGACCACGCGGCTCGGGTGGCGTTCGTCGCGCGATCCCACCGGGCCGACCCGATCGCCCTCGAGCGGTTCTGCACCAACTTCGGCTACGAGCCGCTCGTCTTCGACGCGGTCGACCCGCACGGGGTCCCGATCTACCACACCAACGTCATGATGGGCGTGGCGACCGAGTTCGCGCTCATCGGTCTCGACCTGATCGCCTCGCCGGCGCGGCGCGATCAGGTGATCGAGCGGCTCACGGGCCATGGGCGGACGATCGTCGACCTCGACTACGGGCAGGTCTGCGACTTCGCCGGCAACGCGATCGAGCTGCGGTCGGCGACGGGGGAGCGCCTCCTCGCGATCTCGAGCCGCGCCGTCCAGAGCCTGCGGACGGATCAGTTGGCGGTCATCGAGCGCAGCTGCAGGATCCTGCCTCTGGACGTCCCGACCATCGAGCTCGCCGGGGGTTCCGTCCGCTGCATGATCGCGGGGATCCATCTGGACCGGCGGCCCACGGTGACGGCGACCGAGGCGGCATTGAGTCCCCGACTCGTCCGTTCCTGAGTCCGTGGATCGGTGATCCGATTAACGCAAATCCATCCGTCAGACGCGATGGCTGAGCGCTCCAGGCCTCCGACGATGGCTGTCCGCGTGTGCATGGGTTAGATTGACGTCGATCAGCTGATCGACGTGGAATCCGGCCGACGTCCTCTCTGACCGAGCTGGAGAGAGTGGGCGATCATGCCGCTGTTGGAACATGAAGCCTCTCGACGCGGCCGACTCCGGGTGTTCGCCCGTGCACAGCTCCCGTTCGCGATCGCCTTCGGCATCGTCGCGATCCTCGTCGCGATCGTCCTGCCCGAGCGGTTCTTCACGGTCGCCGTCCTCTCGGGCACCGCACTCGCGGCGATCAGCACCATCCTGGCGGGATTCCTGCCCTGGGAACGCTGGCCGACGCACGCGATGGCCGTCGTCGCCGTCCTCGACCTCCTCGCCGTCGCGAGCATCCGGCTCGAGCTCATCAGCGTGACTCCGGGGGCGAGCCTCCTCTGCATCTTCCCCGTGCTGTGGTTGGCGTTCGGGTTCACCCCGCGGATGATCATCCTGGCCGTGGCGGGAACCCTGTTCATCAGCAGTGCTCCCTATGTGCTCCGGGCTCGCACGCCGGAGACCGCTGTGGACTGGCTCAACGTCGCCCTGCTGCCCATGCTCACCATCGGTATCGCGGTCGCCGTGAACATCGGAGCCCGCCAACTGCGGCGGAGCCGACACGCCATCCAGGAGCAGGCCGCGCAGCTCGAACGCTCGCTCGCCAGGGCGCTCGACGCGGAGGCGCTCGCCGAGTCGATCCTCGAGACGGTGGACGCGGGCGTGGCCTTCTACACGGCGGACGGCACCCTGGGCGTGGCGAACGCGCACGCTGCCGACATGGTCGCTGCCGTCGGGTTCCGGCTGGACACCCCGCCGTACGCCGGGGAACACGTCCTCCAAGCCGATCGTCGGACACCCATCCCGTTCGACGAGCAGATCATCCCCAGGGCGCTGCGGGGCGAGCTGCTCTCGAATCATCTCGAATGGGTGGGGGAGGCCGGGCAACAGCGTGCCATCCTCGCCAGCTCCACGCGGGTCATGCGCAACGGCGACACGCACCTGGGAACGGTCATCGTCGCCCACGACGTCACCGAGCTCGCGAACGCGATCGACGTCCGTGAGGCGTTCCTCACGACGGTGTCCCACGAGCTGCGCACGCCGCTCACCTCCATCCACGGCTACCTCGAACTGATCATGGACGACGCCGAGGTCGACGCCCCCGGTCTGCTCCCGGCGCTTCGGGTCGTCCAGCGCAACGCGGTCGAGCTGGAGCGGCGGGTGCAGGAGCTGTTGACCGCGTCGGACTCGACGGTCCAGATCACACCGAGCCGCATGGACCTCAGGGACGTCGCCGCGCGCGCGATCGAGACGGCGACCGCGGGAGCGACCGGTCCGATCGTCCGACTGCACGCCGACGCGGCGGCGGTCGTCTCTGCGGATCCCGAGCAGGTCCACCGTGCGATCACCGAGCTCGTCGCCAACGCCGTGAAGTTCACGCCGGCCGATGGGACGGTCGACGTGGTCGTCGAGCCGGGCGCCGGGCACGCCGCGGTGACCGTCAACGACACGGGCGTCGGGATGAGCGCCGACGAACTCCGTCAGGCTTTCGACAAGTTCTACCGGGCCGACTACGCCCGGGATCAGGCGGTGCAGGGCGTGGGGCTCGGCCTGCCGGCTGCACGGGCGATCGCCGACGCGCACGGCGGTTCCGTGACCCTGCGGAGCACGCCAGCTACGGCCAGCGCCCCCGGGACGACCGTCGCGACCTTCGTCCTGCCGCTGGAGCCGTCGGTCATCCCATCACGATGACGCGGACACTGGCGCTCTCAGTCTGCTGACGGCTCGCCGAGGAGCGCCGACCGTGCCGCATCGAGGCCCGTGACCTCGGCGGTCCAGTCGGGTCGCACGAACTCGTCGCGGTGCAGTCGGAGGCCCTGCGACTCGACGAGCTCGCCTGGCCGCCCGATGAAGCGTTGCAGGCCGTTGTCCCGATAGCCGAGTCGTCGCGAGACGCCCAGCGATGCGCCGTTCCAGACGGCCGCGTCCGACACCGCGACCTGCGCGTCGAGGTGGTCGAAGGCGAACTGGAGCATGCCCGCCCGCATCTCGATGCCGAGCCCCTTGCCCTGCTGTGCCTGCGTCAACCAGGAACCGCTCCCGACCGTCCGCGTGACGGCGAAGTCACGGGCGCCGATGTCCTGCAGCCCGATCGGCGTCCCGTCCAGGAGGATCGCGAGGTTGAGCGTCCAGGACGACGGTGTCGCCCCCGCACGCTGGGTCCAGAGGTGCCGCGCGGTCTCGCGGATGAGTTGTTCGCGCGGCTGGTCGGTCCACGGCGTGGAGAACGGCATGACGGCGGGATCGTGGACGCCGGCGAGGGCGGCCTCGATCAATCCGGGGAGGTCCTCGTCGCGCACGAGGCGAAGGACGAGTCTCGGCGTGCGGATCTCCAGGCCGAAGAGTGGCCAGACATCGGTGAGGCTGAGCATCGTGCCACGGTATCGCCTCGGGCTGTAGCCGGTCGAGGCCGCCCTGTCGAGCCGGGGGTGTGGCGGGCGGCTTCCGTGACACACTCGACGCGCCGCGGGATCGCGGCCCGGTTCGACGATGAGAAGGGCTCCACGATGAAGTACACGCACCTCGGCCGCACAGGGACGACGGTCTCCCGGATCGTGCTCGGCACCATGAACTTCGGTGACCGGACCAGCGAGGAGGACTCGTTCGCGATCATGGACCGGGCGTTCGACCTCGGCGTCAACTTCTTCGACACCGCCAACGCCTACGGTGGCAGCGCCGGTCGTGGGGCGACGGAGGAGATCATCGGCCGGTGGTTCGCAGCCCGTCCCGGCGTCCGTGACGACATCGTCCTGGCGACGAAGGTCCACTCGCCCATGGTCGCCCCGAACGACGACGGTTCGGACGTCGTGAACGCACGTGGCGCGTCGGCCTGGCAGGTCCGTCGTGAGGCGATCGCGTCGCTCGAGCGCCTGCAGACGGACCGGATCGACCTGTACCAGTTCCACCACATCGACCGTCACATCTCCTGGCAGGAGCTGTGGCAGGCGATGGAGGTGCTCGTCGCTCGGGGCGAGGTCGTCTACACGGGCAGCTCGAACTTCGCGGCCTGGAACATCGCGCAGGCGAACGAGGTCGCCTCGCAGCGACACTTCCTCGGTCTCGTCAGTGAGCAGTCGCTCTACAACCTCGCGCAGCGCTCGATCGAACTCGAGGTCATCCCCGCCGCGCAGCACTACGGGCTCGGCATCCTGCCGTGGTCGCCGTTGTCGGGCGGTCTGCTGAGCGGCGGCTCCTCCGACAAGCGCGCGCGATCGGGCGAGTCCCGCATCACCGAGGCCCGAGCCAAGCAGCAGGACCAGCTCGACGCCTACGACCGCTTCGCGGCCGAGCGTGGCTGGACTTCGGCGTCGCTCGGTCTCGCGTGGCTCCTGCATCAGCCCGGCGTGACCGGCCCGATCATCGGACCGCGCACGATCGAGCAGCTTGAGTCCGCCGTCGCCGCGGTCGACATCGAACTGAGCGCCGACGACCTCACCGCCCTCGACGAGCTCTTCCCCGGCCCCGGTGGTCAGGCCCCGGAGGCCTACGCCTGGTAAGCGCGTGCGATGCGGCCGACCGCCTCGGTGATGGCGGTCGGCCCGGAGTTCACTTCGAGGATCCGCCGGCTGATGGTCGGCTCGAGGATGAGTGCCTCGAGGACGGCGGCCACGTCTTCGCGCGTGATCTCGTCATGGAGTTCGGCGGGCCCCAGGGCGACCGTCCCCCGGGCCGGGTCATCGGTCAGCAGTGAGGGGCGGAGGATGACCCAGTCGATCGGCTGGCGGGTGAGCGCGACCTCCGCCCGCTTCTTGACGGCGAAGTAGTGCTCTTCGTCGTCGCTCAGCTGCCGTTCGCGCCAGGCCTCCGGCAGGACGGACAGCAGGATGAGGCGCTTCCCCGGCGTCGCGGCGAGCGAGTCGGACACGCGCCGGAGAGCCGCGTCGTCGATGTCATCTGTCTCGTCCTGGGCTCCGGCGTTCGACCCGGCCGCGAAGACGATGACGTCCCAGTCCGAGATCATCGCCGTGATCTCCTCCGTGGTGGCGACCCCGAGCTCGCCGGTGACGGTCGTCACTCCATTGGCTTCGAGGGCGGAATCCGGCAGCGACGACCTCGTGAGGCCTGAGACGATGACACCTCTGGCGCGGAGCCGGGTCGCCAGGAGTCGGCCGACCCTGCCCGTGATCCCGAAGATGAACACGCGCGTGGTGGGTGCGGCTGAATCGTCGTGGGATGCGTTCTCGGTCGCGGCGGTGGTGTCTCGTGACGTCATGGGTGATCCTCTCGATCTCTTACTTACCAAGAGTAACTTACCAAGAGTAGGTAGAATCGGGGGATGGAAACCACCGCGGACGACAGCTTCAGTTCTGGGCCGAGACGTCGCCTCTCGTGGGATGCACGCCACGCGCAGTTACTCGATGCGTTTCGCGACCTCATCCGCACGCATGACCTCGCGGACGTCACGCTGGCGCGGGTGGCTGCGCACGCCGGCGTGACGAAGCCCGTGGCCTATGACCATTTCGGTGATCTGTCGGGCTTGCTGTCCGAGGTCTACCGGGCCTTCGAATCCCATCAGCGAGACGCCCTGGTCGCGGCGCTCGCGCGTGCACCGCAGGATCTCACCGCCGTCGCGGACCTGGTCGCCGAGGCCTACATCGGCTGCTGCATCGCGGAAGGGATGGAGCTTACAGCCGTCGTGTCCGCACTTCGCGGATCGACGACGTTGAGTGCCCTGCGGGCCGAGGCGGAGCTGGCGTATCTCGAGATCTGCCGCGAGGCGCTGGAGCCATGGACCGGCGCCATCGACCCGGCGCCGTTGAGTGCCATCCCCGGCGCCGGGGACGCCCTCGCCCGAAGTGTCATGTCCGGGGCCCTCTCGACAGCTCAGGCCTGCGCGACCCTCGCCGCGGTGGTTCGGGCCGTCGCGTCGGCCTCGGCCGTTCCCGATGCGACTCGAGAGCTCGGCACCTGAGCGGCGGCTTGCTCAGCGTGGGCCGCCCCCCCGTTATGGTTGCTCCATGGCTCGCGCACCCTGGAATCGACCCGGCGAATCTCCACAGATACGACGGCTTCGCATCGTGATGTTCTGGACCGCCGTCGTCCTCGTCGTGGCATTCGTCGCCATCCTCGTGTACTTCGTCGTGCGATCGGCTGAGATCGCCGGTTTGTAAGAGCGGCTCGCGGCGATGGACGCCCACTGACCACCCGGGCATGATGGCTTCGATGAGGCTGCAACTTGCGTCCACGGATGACTTCACCACGCTTCGTCGCCTGTTCGATGATCCTTCCTTCCACGGATGGGGCGGGCCGGGACGGCTGCCCGACGAGCTCATCCGCGCCAAGTATCTGGGGGCGCGACTGCCCGACGTCGAGTGCTACTTGGTCGTCGTCGACGAGCAGGCGGTCGGGCTCGTTCAGCTGCACCTGGTCGGGGCTGACTGCGCTGGGATCGACCTCATCCTGTCGCCCTCCGCGCGAGGTCAGGGGACCGGTCGACGGGTGGTCGATGCCATGGTGGCCCGCGCAGGGGAACGGAACATCGCTCGACTCACCGTCGACCCGGACGTCCAGAACGAGCGTGGAGTGCGATTCTGGCGAGCCGTCGGGTTCGAGCCGCAATCGACCATCACGGACGACTGTGGACGTGCACCGTATGTCCTGATGTCCCGCAGCACCGATCTCGAGCGTGCGTCGGGGTCGCGGAGTTCCTCGCGTCGATAAGCTCACCCCATGGGCGTTCTCGGCATCGGCGGATTGTTCTTCCGCAGTCATGACCCGTCGGCGCGCGCGGCGTGGTACCGCGAGCATCTCGGCATCGAAGCCGGCGCGGAGGGCGAAGACGCCGTCTGGATGCAGGAGGCCGGCATGACCGTCTTCGCTCCTGTTGCGGGGACGAGCGAGTACTTCGCTCGTGACCAGCCGTTCATGTTCAACCTTCGCGTCAGCGACTTGGACGCCCTGACGAAGCAACTTGAGGGAGCCGGGATCGCCGTCGAGCGTCGAACCGAGTGGGAGACGGAATACGGCCGATTCGTCCGCATTCACGACCCCGAGGGCCTCCCGATCGAACTCTGGGAAGTACTCGAATAGCCGCCTCGTCTACCTCATCGGCCGCGAACGCGGGCCCACATCCTCGGCGACGAGCGCCTAGCTTCCGCTGATGACGCTCACGGCTTGGAGGCCGACGACGATGGCGTTCATCGGCACGGCGATGATCAGCACGACGACGGCGCCGATGACGGCGATGATCGAGTGTCGAGGTGTCCGCTTGTGGACCCGCGCCTGCAGGATGAGCACGACGATCGGCGAACCGATCGCGATCGCGGCGCCGAGCATGAACCCGCCGAGCATTCCGCCGCCGCTGAGCCGGTCCTCAGACGGACCGAACTCGCCCTGCAGCGCGAACGAGAGTTGGACGAACCAGCTCGCGACCAGCAGCCCGAACAGGAGCAGCGTGATGCCGACGCCGGACGCTCGTCCGGTGACCGGTCCGTCCTGGTCGGCCGCGCCGGTTCCGGCGACTGACACGGAACCGGCGTCGGGCACGGCGGGCCCTGTGGCCGAGCTCGGCCCCGATGTCGGTTCGACCGGCAGCCTCATTCCGTCGCCGGTGTTCGGTTCGTCGCTCACGGCTTACCCCTCAACGCTGGATCGGATGCCGGTGTCTCTGCGTCCTCGTCTGCCTGTCGGTCTCCTCGAGAGCGCCGCGATGCACTGGCGGAATCGATGCTGCCACAACGCGACGTGATGCCCGCTCCGAACTGCACCAGAGCCGTGACACGGATGAACCGATCGCCGGGTGAGTCCATCGGTCATGGCCGATCGTGGCGAGGATCAGCGCCCAGCTCAGACGGCCGTCCTGACGAGGAGGTCGTTCGCGGCCGGTCCCCATCCTGTTGGATCCTCTCCCGGAGGAACCAGCACCAGGGAGAACCACAGCACGAGGAGGTTCCACCAGTCGGCCTCTGTCGATGTCAGCGGACGCTCAGACGTGTATCCCTCGAGCAGCCAGGCGTGGACGTGGGGCGATACCGGACCCCAGTCACGGAAACGCGTTCCGAGCATCACGGCCGATTGCGTCAGCTCCATGATGGGGAAATCGAATCGGGCCTCCTCGAAGTCCAGCACCGCGGCGATGTCGTGTCCTGCGCACAGGATGTTCGCGGCCCGGAAGTCTCCGTGGACGAGTTGTGCCGAGAGCGGCTCGGTCGGTGAGTTGTCGACGAGCCTGATCAACGTCTCACGCGCTGAGGGCGTCAGCAGACCCGAACGGTCGGATTCCAGCCAACCGCTGATTCGTGTCGCGAGCGGCTTGGGCGGATCGGCGAACGCGCCCATGTCCTCGGTGTCCGGATATCGCGCCAGCGCAAGGTGCAGCCTGGCGAGAGCGGCGCCGGCGGCGATGACCTGCTCCCTGTCCGAGACGTCCAGCAGCGAACCGCTGATCTGGTGTTGGAGACTCATCGACGTCCCGTCGTCGATCTGCATCTGGACCCGCCCGTCGACCGAGGGCACGGGTGCGGAAACGGGGAGTCCGCGCTCGCCAAGCCATGCGGTGAGCTGCGTCAACGCAGCAAGCCGCGGGAACTTCGGCGGGAGAACGGACCACTTCGCGAGGAACGACCCGGACGGAGCGCTGATCCATGCCAGAGCATTGTGACCGCTCATCACGACTCGCGTGACCGATTCGACGTCGAGACCCCAGTGATCACCAACGGTGGCGGCCACCCATTCGCCGACCGCGGCGGCATCACTGAACCCGAACCGCGCGGCAACCACCTCCGCGGGATCGTCCGTCTCCCACAGCATCTCCAACAGCGGTGCGGCGACCCTGGTCATGCTTCTCCCTCGCGGTCAGAGCTCATGCCGCACGAGGGTACCGTGCGCTCTCGAGATGACGCTGTGCTCGCGACGCCGACGCCTGCCCGGTGACCGGTCCGGCTCGCTCACGTCGTGAGCGCCGACCGCACCTGTGCGGCGAGCAGCGGCACCGTCTCCTCCTGGAACCAGGGGTTCTTGCTGCGCCAGCCGCGCGCGAGCGGCGACGGGTGCACGATCGGGAAGAGCGGCAGGTGGGCCTCCGCGGCCCGGACGTTCTCCGTGAGGGTGCGTCCGGCTCGCGGTCCGAGGTAGGCGCGCTGGGCGTAGGCGCCGATGAGGATCGTCAGGCGCACCTCGGTCAGCTGCTCCAGCACTCGCGGATGCCAGCGCGGCGCGAAGTCGCGGCGCGGTGGGAGGTCGCCGCTCACGCCCTTGCCCGGGAAGTAGAAGTCCATCGGGACGATCGCGATGTTCGCCGGGTCGTAGAACTCCTCAGGTGTCACGCCCATCCAGGAGCGGAGGAGGACACCACTCGGGTCGTTCCACGGGATGCCCGACTCCTGCGCCAGGCGACCAGGCGCCTGACTGATGATGAGGACCCGCGCCTCGGGGGAGGCGACGACGAGCGGTTCCCACCCGAGCTCGGTGGCCCAGGCGTTCGACTCGTGCGCGGCGACCTCGGCTCGGAGTCGATCGATCGGATGCATCCCTGCAGTCTCCCACCCGCCGCGCAATACAGTGAGGGGATGGACGACGACCAGCGGCGACGGCGACTCATCCCCGAGCCGGTGGACCGGTTCGCGACCGGCGAGGAGTACCCCGAGTACCGGGTCGACCTCGAACGCATCCGGTTCTCCCCGTACTTCGCCCGGTTGTCCGCCGTGACGCAGGTCGTCTCGCCCTCCGGCGTCGGCCAGGTCGTCCACAACCGGCTCACGCACTCGATCAAGGTGACCGCGGTCGCCCGTGCCATCGCGATGCAGCTCACCACGACGGATCCCGAGCAGAACGCCATCGTCGAGCGGCTCGGCGGTTGCGACCCGGTCGTCGTGCAGGCCGCCGCTTCCGCCCACGACCTCGGCCACCCGCCGTTCGGCCACCTCGGCGAGCAAGTCCTCGACCGCCTGGCGCGCGATCGGCTCGGCCTCGCGGAGGGCTTCGAGGGCAACGCGCAGTCGTTCCGCATCCTCTCCGCGCTCGACGTGTGCGAGACGGTGAAGGAGGGCCTCAACCTCACGGCCGCCTCCCGTGCCGCGGTGCTCAAGTACCCCTGGGGCCGCACCATCCACCGCCCCGACCTCGACCCCGCCGACCCGACGAGGATGCCGCGCGGGTCCACCGCCAGCCGCTGGGAGACCGCGCCGCCGAAGTTCTCCGCCTACACCCTCGACCTCGACGACATGCTCGACGCCCGCAGTGCGTTCACGGCGATCGCCCCCTGGCAGCAGACGGTCGAGTGCTCCGTGATGGACGTCGCCGACGACATCGCCTACTCGCTGCACGACCTCGACGACTTCTACCGGGCCGGCGTCCTGCAGCAGGCGGCCGTGGCGGTCGAGTTCCGCACCTTCCTCCGCGATCAGCACACGCTCGCCGCGCTCGACGCCGACGAACTCTGGAGCCGCGCACCCGGCCACTCGCTCGAACTGTTGCGCCGGCGGATCGTCTCGCGCGACCCGTGGATCGCCAGCGACGAGCACTTCCGGGCGTCGGTCCAGCGCGTCGCGACCGAACTCGTCGAAGGGCTCCTCGCTGTCCCCTTCGACGGTTCCAGTCGAACCGAGCGCGCCATCGAATCGTTCGTGTCGTCCTGGATCGGTCGCCTCCAGCGCTCCGTCCTCGTCGTCGAGGAGCCGAACGTGCGCTCCGGCCACGTGTCGCTCCTGCCCGAGGCCTGGCACGACGTCACGGTACTGAAGTTCGTGCACACCCGGTTCGTCATCGACCGGCCGGACTTCGCCACCTACCAGCGAGGCCAGTCGCGGGTGCTCGACGTGCTCGTCACCGAACTGGACAGCTGGCTCGACGACCCCCGCGACGGCCCGCGCGCGCCGCAGAAGCTCCTCGACTTCGTCGAACTCGCCACCGACGGCTACTTCCGGCTCCGGGCGGACAACCCCGATTGGCTCCCGGCAGACCCCGAGTCCGACAGCGGCCGCCCGCAGAGCGACCCCCGCGCCCTGGGGCGCCTCGGGCGGGCGCGCGGCATCCTCGACTACGTCGCTTCGCTGACCGACGAACAGGCGACGGCGCTCGCCGCCAGACTGCGCGGCGATCGCGAGGCCTGGGCCTTCGGTAGCTGAGCGCAGCCTGAACGCCGACCCGGTTCCCGGCGATACCCGACGCATTTCGGATAGGTCAGAGCGGGGGATCGCTAGAACATCTAGCGTTATCAACGGCGCCGGGAACCAGCCCGGAACCGAAACAGAACGGATGGCGCGCCTCATGGGAAACCTCCTCTACGGAACCCCTCCGACCCCGCACGAGATCGAAGACCGACTGCTCGCACACCTGCAGACGGTCATCTTCACGAAGTTCCGCCGCAACGAGAGCTTCGCGTTCCACCTCGAAGCCGTTCCCGGCCGTGGGACCGGACGTCAGTCGCTCTGGCTGAACCCGATGATCCCCCTCCAGTTCTCCTTCTACGGCAGCCGTGCCCCCGAGCTCAACCGTGAGTGGTTGGCCGCGCTCCTCGAGCAGGCCAACAGTGCCAAGGGCATGCGTGTCGTCCCTGAGCCGGCAGCCGGCGCGGCGAAGCGCGTCGAGTCCGCGGCCTAGGTCCGAGCGTCCGCTCCGGCGGATCGATCAACGCCACGACGAGCTCCGGCCGTCGGGCATCTGCGAAGCACCAGTTGGGGGTGGGACCGTGACGACCTGGACTCCCAGCGCGCCCGACTTCCTCGCCCTGGAGGATGCGCGAACGACCGGCCGACTCCTCGACCGCACCGACATCGTCTTCGAGACCTCGCACATCAGTGCCGAGTCGGGCGGCGGCCTGTCACTCAGCCGGGCAGCCATCGCCCTGGACGTCGACGGCGACACCGTCCACGTCCTGACGCGACACATCGTCGCGTGGACACTCCGAGCAGAGGGTGGACTCATCGTCGTGACCGTCTGGTCCGAACGACCGACCGCCGTCCACGAGACGACGATCCTGCCGCGCTTCGCCAGCATCACGTCGTCCGCGATGACCGACGTCCTGGGCGCGGAGCACGGCTTCCTGCAAGGGACCGCCTGACATCGAGTGGACTGCTCGTCGTCCGATCCAACCGGTCCAGGGTGACAGTTCGGCATCGTCGTGAGATTCTATGAGCGATGAGCGAACACACGGGACCCGCCGAGCGGTCCGAGGTCGCAGGTCGCGACGTCGATGAGGCCCGCGACCTGTTCGCCGGTGCCTACAACGCCGGCTCGATGCTCATCGAACCCACGGAGTCGGAGTTCACCTTCCGGTACACCGCCATCGGCGACGATGAGCTCACGCTGCGCGGCACCCAGTTCGACGGTCACGTCACGGGCACGGTCCTGACGCAGGGCGAGTACATCGTCTCGTGGTTGACCGGGGGCAGCGGCGCCACCGACCTCGCCGGAGATCCGGTGCGACTCGTGCACGGTCAGCCGGCGATGTTCGCGAACAACCGGCTCGCCGAGTTCGACTTCACGGACTACCGACAGAACCTGATGCACTTCGACGGGTCGTTCCTCGAGCGGGTGGCCGGCGAGGTGGAGGGGACGAGCGGACCGATCCTCTTCGACACCACGGCCCGGCCGACCGGTGAGCAGCTGCGTCGCTGGGCCGCCTCGGTGACGTCCGTCGCCCGGGTCATCTACGACGACGCGAGTCCAACGCTCCTCCGGGCAGAGGCGAATCGGGCGGCAGCGGTCGCGCTCCTGGAGACGTTCCCGCACACCGCGCTCCACGCACCGGTCGAGATCGGGGTACCGACCGGTGGGAAGACGCGCGCCGCCGTCGAGTTCATGATCGCCAACGCGCATCTCCCCATTCGCACCGAGGACGTGGCGGAGGCGACCGGCATGAGCCAGCGCAGTCTGCAGAGTGCCTTCCGCAAGGAACACGACATCACGGCGATCGACTACCTCAGGCGCGTCCGGCTCGATCGCGTACAAGAGGAACTCCGGAAGGCCGACCCGGGGCGGGCCACGGTCGCCGAGATCGCCAACCGATGGGGGTTCGCCCACCTCGGACGCTTCTCCGCCTCGTACACGAACCGCTTCGGCGAGTACCCGAGCACGACGCTCGGCTCATAGACGTCGGGGCCGGTCGGGTCAGAATTCGCCGAACTCGTCGTACTCGTCGAGACCGGACAGCGTCCCCGTCTCGATCGTGGGGACGATCTCCAGGGCACGGTTCGCGAACGACTCCACCGTGATGTGCAGGCCAGGGCTGACGAGCACGTCGATGGTCCGGTCGGAGGAGAGCGGCACCCGGACGAATCGGCCGCCGGCTTGGACGGCGGCTTCGATCTCGGACATGAGCGCAGGCAGGTCGACACCCGGCTCGATGTCGTAGATGGCGCGGCCGATGGTGATGCTGTACTGCAAGACCATCACCTCCGAGCTCGGGTTGTTGCTGCCAGCGTAGGGAACGGTCCTGAGGATGGCGGTGGGTTGACCAAGGCGGCGACTCATGCAGGGGGGTGTCGCCTCAGTCTTCCGGCTGGGCGGTGAAACTGCGGCGACACCCGCTATCGCGCACGGTCGACGCGGGTCTCCTCCCAGACCGGCTCGTCGGAGGCCTGGACCCGGCAGTCGGAGCCGAAGACGAGGAAGCGGTCGAAGCCGCGCGCGAACCAGCGGTCGTGGGTGACCGCGATCACGGTGCCCTCGAAATCCGCAAGACCCTGCTCGAGCGCCTCCGCCGAGACGAGGTCGAGGTTGTCGGTGGGCTCGTCGAGCAGGAGCAGCGTGGCGCCGGACAGTTCGAGCAGGAGGATCTGCATGCGCGCCTGCTGTCCGCCCGAGAGGGACTCGAACGGCTGCTCGGCCGCGCCCGCCAGACCGTAGCGGTCGAGCACTCGGCTGGCGGCCTCGCGGGGGAGACCCGACCGGTGCTCGTCGCCGCGGTGCAGGATGTCGAGCAGGGTCCGGCCGACGAGTTCGGGGTGCCGGTGCGACTGTGCGAACCACCCCGGCTGCACGCGCGCGCCGAGCTTGGCATGGCCGTCGTGCTCGACGGGGACGAGCGCGTCGCCCGCTGCGGCGAGGTGACCCGCGCCCGGATCGGGATCCGTCCCACCGCCGGCGAGCAGCCGGAGGAAGTGCGACTTGCCAGAACCGTTCGAACCGAGGACGCCGATGCGCTCGCCGAACCAGATCTCCGCGTCGAACGGCTGCATGAGGCCGGTCAGTTCCAGCCCCGTGCAGACGATCGCGCGGCGGCCCGTGCGCGCGCCGCGGAGACGCATCGTGACCTGCTGGTCCTTCGGCCGCTCCTCCGGCGGACCGGCCTCCTCGAACTTGGCGAGTCGGGTCTGCGCGGCGCGGTAGCGGGAGGCCATGGAATCGTTGAACTTGGCCTGCTCGCGCAGACGCAGCACGAGGGCGCGCAGCTTCACGCGGTCCTCGTCCCAGCGTCGGCGGAGTTCGTCGAGTCGGTCGAGGCGGGCGTCGCGGGCCTCGTGGTAGCTGCGGAAGCTCGCGCCGTGGGTCCACGTCGTGCTGCCGGCCGCGCCGACCTCGAGGGTGATGATGCGGGTCGCCGCCTGCGCCAGGAGCTCGCGGTCGTGGGAGACGAGGAGGACGGTCTTCCGGGTCTCGGCGAGCATCCCCTCGAGCCAGCGCTTCGTCGGGACGTCGAGGGAGTTGTCGGGCTCGTCGAGGAGGAGGACCTGCTCGGGGCCGCGGAACAGGGCCTCCAGGACGAGCCGCTTCTGCTCGCCGCCGGACAGCGTTCCGAGCGTCCGCCACTGCGCGCGGTCGTAGGGCACCCCGAGCGCCGCCTCGCAGCAGCTGTCCCAGAGCACCTCCTGGTCGTACCCGCCGGCGTCGGCGTACTCGGCGAGCGTCGTCGCGTAGGCCATCTGGGTCGCCTCGACGTCGTCCTCCATGAGGGCGAGCTCGGCGCGGTCGACCGCCTCTGCGGCCGCACGGACCCGCGGAGGCGCGACCTGGACGAGCAGGTCGCGGACCGTCCGGTCGTCGTCGCCGCGACCGACGAACTGGTCCATCACGCCGAGGCCGCCGTCGATGGAGACGACCCCGGAGTCGGGCGGGAGCTCGCCGCGGATGATCCGCAGGAGCGTCGTCTTCCCGGCGCCGTTCGCTCCGATGAGCGCGGCGATCGCCCCCTCGCCGACGCGGAACGAGACCTCGTCCAGCAGGGTCCGTCCGTCGCTCAGCGTGTAGCTGAGGTCGCTGACGTCGATGTAGCCCATGGTGCGCACTCTCCAGGGAGCCGATCGCTCCCGAACGGGCCCACGCTGGTTCGCGCCGGGCCGCCCACCGCCTGGCGAGCCGACCAGTCTAGCCGCGCCGGTCCGGCCGCGCGCAACCGCGGCTGCGCACAACTCCCGGTCACCGAGCTTGCCCGGTCACTGAGCCCCCACCCCGGTCACTGAGCCCCCACCCCGGTCACTGAGCCCCCACCCCGGTCACTGAGCCCCCACCCCGGTCACTGAGCTTGTCGAAGTGCCTACGACCGCCCTTCGACAAGCTCAGGGACCGGAGGAGGTCAGCTCAGGGACCGGAGGAGGTCAGCTCAGGGACCGGAGGAGGTCAGCTCAGGGACCGGAGGAGGTCGGCTCAGGGACCGGGGGAGTCGCGCGAGTCAGGCGAGCGAGGCCGCGATGTCACCGATCCACGTGCGCACCGACGCGTCGTGCTCGTCGAACCAGTCGCCCTCGTAGCCACGCGGGACGCCTTCGACCACCATGACGAGGGCGAGGTACAGGGACCACAGGCGCGCGCGGGCCCGGGCGTCCTCGTCGGGGAGGAGCTCGCGGCCTGAGGTCTCGAGGTAGGCGCGGAGGAGTTCCGAGTCGGCGGCGACCGTGTCCGGCACGTCGGTGAAGAGCGCCAGCGAGACGAGGTCGGCGGCGGGGTCGGCCCAGTGCGCGCGCTCATGGTCGATGACGCCGGTCAGTTGCGCTGCCTCCGCCCCGTGCTCGGGCATGACGAGGAGGTTGCCCTCCCAGAGGTCGAAGTGGACGAGCGTCGGCTCCGTCACGCTGTCGAAGGCCGGCAGTGCGTTGTCGATCAGGTGTCGGATCTCGTCAGCAGCGACCGGGAGGTCGACCCCGAACCGCAGGGCGTCGGCGAGGACAGCTTCCACGATGAGTCGGTAGGCGTCCGCGGCGCTCGCCGCCTGGAGCTCCGGGCGGAAGGGGTAGCCGAATCGGTTCCCCTCGGCGAGGCCGGTCGCCGGATCGGTGGACGCGGCCTCCGCCGGGAGGTCGACGTCGCCTGGTTCCACGTGGAACGGCGTGCGCCCCGCCTCGTGCAGACGGGCGAGCGTGCGGCCGAGGACGTCGCGGGCGAGGGGGACGGTCTCGGTACTGTTCGCCGGTCGGCCGGTGAGTTCGGTCATCACGAGGGCGTCGCGTCCGTCGAGCGTCGCCTCGAAGACGATCTCCGGCTGCGGCACCTCCGCACGGCCGAGGATGCGGAGGGCGAGCGCCTCGGTCGCCATGAGGGACCGCTCGTAGGTGAGGCCGGCCGCGTCCGCAGGGGAGAGCTTCACGATGACGCGCTCGCCGCCGTCGAGTTCGACCGCTGCGACCTCGTTCGCCGTGCCCGCGCCGAGCATCGTGATGGTCGGGCTACCGGGCTGCATCGCCGGTCGCTCGGCCGCCCAGTGCTCGGCGACCGCGATCATGGTGTCACTGGGGCGAGGGGTTCGGCTCATCCGCCCACGGTAGCGCGCCCTCCGCCCTCCGCTCGCCGCTCGCTGCTGTCCCGGTCACCGAGCGCGCCTACCCCGGTCACCGAGCTTGTCGAGGTGCGCAGCCCAGAGCGTTCACAACTCCTGCTGGAGTCGCGCGCGGCTCACACGGGGTGCGGGATCTCCTCGCGGGCGGCGACGGCGGTCTCATCCTGCAGGAGTTGTGGACGACGGCGGGAGCGCTTCGCGGCGGTGGACGCACCGATGATGACTATCAGGCCGAGCAGGGTGATGGCCGCACCGGCCCAGATCGGCGAGGTGTAGCCGAGGCCGGCGGTGATCGTGACGCCGCCGAGCCAGGCGCCGAGCGCGTTGCCGAGGTTGAACGCGGCGATGTTCGCGCCCGAGGCGAGCGTGGGAGCAGCCGACGCGTACCGCATGACCCGCATCTGCAGCGCGGGGACGGTCGCGAATCCGAAGCCGCCCATGAGGACGAGGGCGATCACGGTGGCGACGGGCGACTGCGCGGTCGCGGCGAAGGCGACCAGGATCACGGTCAGCACCGCGATGACGACGATGAGCGTCCGGTCGATGTTCCGGTCGGCCGCCTTGCCACCCACGATGTTGCCGACCAGGAGCCCGACGCCGAAGAGGATGAGTAGCCACGGCACCGTGGTCGAGGCGAAGCCGCTGACCTCCGTGAGTGTGTACGCGATGTAGGTGAAGGCGCCGAACATGCCGCCGTAGCCGAGGACCGTGACAGCGATCGAGAGCCAGACCTGGCCGGAGCGGAACGCGCGCAGCTCGGCGAGGAGCGACGCCGGGGCTTCGTCACGCTTCGGTTTCGGCACGAGTGTCAGGATGCCGACGAAGGCGATGACCCCGATCACCGTGATGGCCCAGAAGGTCGAGCGCCAGCCGAAGTGCTGGCCGAGCAGCGTGCCGAAGGGGACGCCGAGCACGTTCGCCGCGGTGAGGCCGGTGAACATGATCGCGATCGCGCCGGCCTGTTTGTGGGCGGGGACCATCGCCGCCGCCAGGACCGAGCCGATGCCGAAGAACGCTCCGTGGCTGAGGGCGGCGAGGATGCGGCCGGCGAGCATGACCTGGTAGTCACCGGCGAGTGCGGAGACGAGGTTGCCGGCGATGAAGAGCACCATCAGTGCCAACAGGACGGGCTTCTTCGGCAGTCGGGTGACCGCCGCGGTGAGGGCGAGGGCTCCGACGACGACGGCTAGGGCGTAGCCGGAGATGAGCCAGCCGGCGGCGGCCTCCGAGACGCCGAAGTCGGCCGCCACCTCGGGCAACAGCCCCATGATGACGAACTCCGTGAGGCCGATGCCGAAGCCGCCGAGGGCGAGGGCGATGAGACCGAGTGGCATAACGATTCCTGCGATTCCGGGGGTCGTGGGGAGAGTGCTGGTGGCCTGCAGCCGGGACGCGTACGCTGATAGTTGCAGACGCGCGATAGATATCGTTGCACGCGCTAGGTAATAGCGCAAGCAACTATGTGCGTCTGCAATCAATTGATCGATGTTCGAACCGAGGAGTCCCGATGGGCATCGCCGACGACGCTGTTGAGATCCGCGCACAGGGGTGGCGGACACTCGCCGCCCTGTATGGATCGATCGAGTCCGATCTGGAACGTGCGCTGCAGGCCGAGGCCCGGCTCTCCGTGGTCGAGTACACCGTGCTCGACGCCCTGGGGCGCCAGGACGGCTGGCACATGCGCATGCAGCAGCTCGCCCGCGCGACGGCCCTGTCGCCGAGCGCCACCACCCGGCTCGTCAACCGCCTCGAGGACCGCGCGCTCCTCACCCGCGTCCTGTGCGCCGACGACCGCCGAGGGGTCTACACCGAGCTCACGGCCGCCGGGAAGGCGCTGCTCGAGGAGGCCCGACCGGTGCACGACCACGCCCTGGAGGAGTCGCTCACCACCGCGGAGTCGCTCCCGGAACTCGCGCCGCTCGTGGAGGCGATCCACCGGCTGGAGCCCGTCGCCACCGCCGTCTGACCGACCGGACCGTTCTCAGGAGAACTCGGCGCGTCGCCCGGGGAGCAGGGCGGCGTGCCGGAGGAGTCCTGAGACAAGGACGTCCGGGTCGCAGAACGGTGCACTCGCGCGTCGGTGGGTGATGCCAAGCTGAGTCGTCCGACTCGAGGGAGCACGATGAGCACCGCAGCACCGAACACCCGTGTCACCGCGCTCGTCGCACCAGGGTCCCGCAGGGTGCTGGGCGCCTATCTCGGCGCCGCACTCATCTGGGGCGCCAGCTTCCTCTTCATGAAGACCGGCCTGACCGGACTCGCTCCGGCGCAGGTCGCGCTGTCCCGCGTGGTGCTCGGCGCCCTGACGCTCTGCATCATCATGCTCGTCACCCGCCGCCGCTGGCCGCGGGAGCGTCGGCTCTGGGCGCACCTCGCCGTCGTCTCCGTCTTCCTCTGTGTCGCCCCCTTCCTCCTGTTCTCCTGGGCGGGACAGTTCCTGCCGTCCGGCCTGTCGAGCATCCTCAACGCGACCACGCCGATCATGACGCTCGCCGTCGGCGCGGTGTTCCTGCCGAAGGAACGGCTGAACCGCCTGCAGGTGTTCGGCATCTTCGTCGGCGCCCTCGGCGTCGCGATCGTCGTCGGCCCCTGGCGCGTCCTGGCCGACCCGGCGATCCTCGAGTCCATCCCGGCGCAACTCGCCTGCCTCGGCGCAACCCTCTGCTACGGCATCGCCTTCGTCTATCTCCGGAAGTTCGTCCTCGGCACCCACAGCTACGACGCGGTCGTCATCTCGGCCGTGGAGATCTCGCTCGCCGCCGTCATCATGCTCGTCCTCTCGCCGTTCATCGCGATGCAGCCGGTGTCGCTCGACGCGCCGGTCGTCCTCAGCATGCTCGCGCTGGGAGCGCTCGGTACCGGCGTCGCCTACATCTGGATGACGACGATCGTCGACTCCTGGGGCCCGACGGCGGCGTCCACCGTCACGTACCTCACGCCCCTGGTCGGTGTCGTCCTCGGCATCCTCGTGCTCGGTGAGATCCTGCACTGGAACGAGCCGGTGGGCGGCGTGATCGTCGTGCTCGGCATCCTCGTGAGCCAGGGCCGGCTCCGGCTCCGGCGGCGCACGCCCCCACTCTCGGCATAGGGTGGCTGGACGGCCGCGCGCTGACGGTCGCGGCCCTTCCCACGGAACGAGGTTTCACATGCGCATCGCATCCGGGCAGTTCTCCGCCGGAACGGACATCGACGAGAACCTCGCCAGTGTGGTCGCCCTGCTCGGTGAGGCCGCGGCGGGCGGCGCCGAACTGCTCGTGCTGCCGGAGATGAGCAGTTACGCCACCTCGGAACCGCCGAGCGCGCTCGCCGCGATCGCCCAACCACTCGACGGCCCATTCATCACGGGTGTCGCTGCCGCAGCTGCCGCGCGCTCCCTCCCGACGGTCGTCGGCACCATCGAGGAGAACCCCGGTGGGTTGCCCTACAACACGCTCGTGGCGATCGACGCCGAGGGGGACATCACCGCGACGTACCGGAAGGTGCACCTCTACGACGCCTTCGGATACGCGGAGAGCGACGGCATCTCGGCCGGCGAGCTCACCGAACCGTTCGTCCTCGAGCTCGGCGACCTCCGCATCGGCGCCTTCACCTGCTACGACCTCCGCTTCCCGGAGAGTGCCCGGCGTCTCATCGACGCCGGCGCCAACGTCATCCTGTTGCCCGCGATGTGGATCGTCGGCCCCGGCAAGGAGGACGCCTGGACCACCCTCGTGCGCGCCCGGGCCATCGAGAACACCGCCTACGTCGTGAGCGCCAACCAGACCGGCCCGCTCGCCACCGGCAACTCGATCATCGTCGACCCCGCCGGCGTCGTCATCGCCGCCGCCGGCGAGGCACCAGGGGTCGTCTTCGCCGAGCTCGATCCGGCGCGACTCGACGCCGTGCGGGCGCGGGTTCCCTCGCTCGCCAACCGCCGGTTCACCGTGGTCCCGCGGACCGCCGAATGAGCGTGGGCGAGCGCGTGAGCGACCCGGTCGGTCTCTCGGAGGTCGTCTCCATCACGCGCGACCTCATACGGATCGACACCTCGAACTACGGCGGCGGGCGTGCCGTCGGCGAGTCCCGCGCGGCGGACCTCGTCGAACGCCTCCTTGGTGAGGTCGGGATCGTGTGCGAGCGCTTCGAGGCCGAGCCCGGCAGGACGAACCTCGTCGCGCGGTGGCCAGGACGCGACCGCACCCTGCCCGGTTTGCTGCTGCACGGACACCTCGACGTCGTCCCGGTCGACGCGGCCGCATGGACGGTCGATCCGTTCGGCGGCGAGATCGCCGACGGCATGCTGTGGGGCCGCGGCGCCGTCGACATGAAGAACATGGTGGCGATGATCGTGGCATCGGTCCGGCGCATGGTGACGGCGGGGGAGCAGCCCGAGCGCGACGTCGTCCTGGCGTTCTTCGCCGATGAGGAGGCCGGGTGCGTCCTCGGCTCGCAGTGGATGGTCGAGCACCACCCGGAGCAGTTCGCCGGCGTCCGCGACGCGATCAGCGAGGGCGGTGGCTACAGCGTCACCCTCGGCGACCGGGCCGACACCCGCGCGTACCTGCTCAACACCGGCGAGAAGGGCGTGCTCTGGTTGCGGTTGACCGCCCACGGCGCCGCCGGTCACGCCTCGCTCGCGAGCCAGGATTCGGCGATCGTCAAGCTCGCCGCCGCGGTCGGTCGGATCGGCGCGCTCGACTGGCCGGTGTCGTTCACCGAGACGACGACGCACCTGTTCCAGCGGCTGCGCGAACTGACCGGAGCATCCTCCGAGCTGTCGCCGTTCGAACTCGCCGCGCTCGTCGGTCCCAGCGCGTCGCGGCTGCGCGCCGGCCTGCAGAACGTGGCGAACGTCACCATGATCTCCGGCGGGTACAAGGAGAACGTGATCCCCGAGTCCGCGACCGCGACGGTCGACGCCCGGTTCCTGCCCGGCCAGCGGGACGAGGTCATCGCGCGCATCCGCGAGGCGGCCGGCGAGGGGGTCGACGTCGAGGTCCAGCTGGAGCTCATCGCGATGGAGTCACCGAACGACGGCGAGCTGGTCTCGGTGATCGAGGCGGTCATCGAGCGTCACGATCCCGGTGCGACCGTGCTCCCGCACCTCATCCCCGGCGGCACCGACGCGAAGGCGCTCAGCCGACTCGGCATCACGGGGTACGGGTTCATCCCGCTCAGGTTGCCGGCGGACTTCGACTTCCCCGGAATGTTCCACGGTGTCGACGAACGTGTGCCGCTCGACGCGCTCGACTTCGGCTGCGCGGTGCTCACGGACGTCATCCGCTCGGCCTGACGGGCAGGGGACCGGGGGGCCGACCGGTGTTCGGGTTCGCCGATCGGCCACCCGGAGACGGGTGGCACGGTGTTCTGGCGAGCTCGGGGTCCGGGAGTCTCGGCGGTACTAGCGTGCGGGTGGTGCAGGCGGAACAGGCGTCGGTGCTGTCGCGAACGGGCCGGAGAGCCTCGCCCACTGCAGCAGCATGATGGTCTTCGCGTCGATGATGTCGTCGCCGATGCGCGCGATCGCGTCGTCGATGTCGAGTTCGAGGAGTTCGATCTCCTCGCCCTCCTCGGCGAGCCCGCCCCAGTCGCCGAGACGCGCAGCGGGGTCGTACTCGGCCGCGTAGAAGTGCAGGCGCTCGGTCACGGAGCCGGGGCTCATGAAGGCGTCGAACACATGCTGGACTGCCTCGACCGCGAACCCGGTCTCCTCGCGGGCCTCACGGGCGACCGCCGTCTCGGGATCGTCATCGTCGAGCAGGCCGGCGGCGGTCTCGATGAGCTCGCCGGTCGGGTGTCCGTTGACGTACGCCGGGTAGCGGAACTGCCTGGTGAGCAAGACCTTCCGGGAGTCACCGTGGTAGAGCAGGATGGTCGCGCCGTTGCCGCGGTCGTAGGTCTCGCGCTGCTGCGTCGACCACGCGCCTGAGCGGTCCTGGACCCGCAGGGTCGTCCGGCGGAGGACGTGCCAGGCGGCGGCGACCAGTTCCACGTCGGTCACCTGGACGCGCGGGTTGCCGGTGAGGTCGAGACCGGTCCGGTGCAGCCCGGTGCGCCCGCGGGCGTCGGGGAGGTCTGCTCCGGGTTGCGGCTCCCGGACCGTCGTGGAATCGGCCATCCACCGAGTGTACGACCGCCCGCCGACGGCGTACCAGCGGGGTTCCCCGGGTGTGCCGCTCGGGTGAGCCCTGCTGCGCGCCGCGCCCGATCGTGAATGCCGACTGCTCTTCGGTTTTCGCGGGTTCTGCAACATACTGGTGGGAGCACCGGTCGCGGTCCACGGAGGACCCCTGTCGAAAGGCACTCGATGACGAGCAGCAGTCCCGCCAGCAGCCCCGTCGCCAGCGGAGGCACCACGCCTTCAGCGCGGTCGGTCAGCTGGGTCGTGACCACCCAGGACGCGCCCTGGCAGGAGCAGGAGCCCCTCGGGTTCGGACGACTCGCGGGGATGCCGAACGTCATGGTCGACGTGACGAACCCGCAGCAGACCGTCGACGGTATCGGCGGATGCTTCAACGAACTCGGCTGGACGGCGCTGGGCCTCCTGCCCGAAGCGGACCGCGAGGGCATCCTATCCGACCTCTTCACGCCGGGTGCAGGACTGAACCTCTCGCTCTGCCGCATGCCCGTCGGCGCCAACGACTTCTCCACCGACTGGTACTCCTACGACGAGGTCGACGGCGACTTCGACCTCGAGCACTTCAGCATCGACCACGACCGCGCGACGCTCGTCCCCTTCATCCAGGCGGCGCAGCGGTACCAGGGCGACCTGCGTCTCTGGGCGTCGCCGTGGAGCCCGCCCACCTGGATGAAGACGAACGGGCACTACGCGGCCGCACGCCCATGGCCGGGGTCCGGCGTCGACAACGGCATCCGAGACGACCAGCTGGGCTCCGAGGGGACCGATCTCTTCATCCTCGAGGACCGCTACCTCGAGGCCTACGCCCGGTACTTCGCCCGCTTCGTCGAGGCTTACGGCGAGGAGGGCATCCGCGTCGAGATGGTCATGCCGCAGAACGAGTTCAACTCGGCGCAGGTCTTCCCGAGCTGCGTGTGGACGGCCGAGGGGCTCGCGCGGTTCATCGCCGTCCTCGGCCCGGAGATGGACCGTCTCGGAGTGCGGGTCTTCCTCGGCACGCAGGAGCGGCCGCACGACGCGCAGATCGAGACCGTGCTCCAGGATCCGGCGGCCGGCCCATGGGTCGCCGGAGTCGGATTCCAGTGGGCCGGCAAAGGCGCGATCGCTGCCGTGCATCACGCCCACCCGGACCTCGCGCTCTACCAGACCGAGCAGGAGTGCGGCGACGGCCGGAACGACTGGCGCTTCGTGCGGCACACCTGGGGACTCATGCGCCACTTCTTCACGCACGGCGCGCAGGCCTACACGTACTGGAACCTCGCGCTCACCGAGGGTGGGGTCAGCCGCTGGGGATGGGCGCAGAACTCGCTCGTCGTCGTGGACCCCGAGACCCGGACCTTCCGCTACACCCACGAGTACTTCCTCATGCGGCACCTGGGGCACTTCCTGCAGCCGGGTGCGCAACGGCTCGCGACGATGAGCTGGACCGGGCACGAGAACCTGCTCGCCTTCCGCAACCCGGACGGCGGCGTCGTGCTCGTGATGCAGAACGACCTTGGCGAACCGCTGCCCGTGCAGATCGTGGTGGGCGACGACGTCATCACGCCGACCCTGCCCGCGGACTCCTTCGCGACGCTTGTGATCCCGCCCGCCTGATCGCCGGTGCCGGAGCGACCCCTTGTGGGCGGTCGCCTCTGCGGCCTAGCCTCTCGCCTACCGGCACTGGCGACGGAGGACACATGGGCAGGCTCATCTACTCGGCGATCAGCTCGCTCGACGGCTACCTCGCCGATGAGGAGGGCCACTTCGACTGGAGCGCACCGGACGCCGAGGTACACGCCTTCGTGAACGAGC
The DNA here is from genome assembly GCF_006065115.1 of Plantibacter sp. M259. NCBI lineage: Bacteria > Bacillati > Actinomycetota > Actinomycetes > Micrococcales > Microbacteriaceae > Plantibacter > Plantibacter sp. M259. The sequence continues at coordinate 2,002,996 of NZ_CP040750.1, forward strand.
TCTCCCGGCCGATCGGCACCTACCTGTTCGGCCGACGCATGTACGAGATCATGACGTTCTGGGAAACGGCGGACGAGCTGCCGGACGAGCCTCGCGAGATCGCCGACTTCGCCGCACTGTGGCTCGCGGCCGACAAGGTCGTGTACTCGACGTCGCTCGATGCGGTCTCGACGGCCCGGACGACGCTCGAGCGATCGTTCGACCCGGAGGCGGTGCGCCGGTGGAAGGCGGAATCGGACCGCGACCTCAGTGTCGGCGGCCCGCACCTCGCAGCCGAGGCGATGGCCGCCGGGCTCGTCGACGAGGTGCAGTTGTTCCTCTCGCCGGTGATCGTCGGTGGCGGCTTGCGTGCGCTGCCGGTCAACCTCCGGCGACGCCTGGAACTCGTCGACGAGCGTCGCTTCGAAGCCGGCGTCGTCCACCTCCGCTACACCGTCACCGGCGAGCCCGTCTGAGTCGGCAGCGCGGCCAGCTCGCCCCGCGCACAACTCCTGCTCCTCCGAGGCGGTGATCCCCGCCCGTGCGCACAACTCCTGCTTGGAGCTGTGCGGCTCACCCGACACGCCGGGGCGTGCGGCGACGCGGCGCGATCAGCAGGAGTTGCGCACGGGCGGGGATCGGCGCCGAGCGCCCAGCAGGAGTTACGGACGGGTCAGACGGCCTCGAGGATGATCGCGGAGCCCTGGCCGCCACCGCCGCAGATGCCGGCTGCGCCGATCGAACCCGAACCCGCGGCGGCGAGACGGCGAGCGAGGTGGCCGACGATCCGGGTGCCGGAGGCGCCGATCGGGTGACCGAGGGCGATCGCGCCGCCGTTCGCGTTGACGATAGCGGGATCCACGCCGAGCTCGTCGGTCGAGTGGACCGACACGGCGGCGAACGCCTCGTTGATCTCGACCGCTGCGAGGTCGCCCGTCGTGTGGGAGGTCTTCGCGAGGGCGGCGACGATCGCGTTCGAGGGCTGGGCGTGCAGGCTGACGTCGGGTCCGGCGACGAGCGCGTGCGCGACGACGCGGGCGATCGGGGTGAGACCCCGGGCAGCAGCAGCCTCCTCGCTCATGAGCACCACCGCGGCGGCTCCGTCAGTGATCTGGGAGGAGTTGCCCGCGGTGATCGTGCCCTCGCCGCCGAACGCGGGACGCAGCCCGGCCAGCGACTCGGCGGTGGTGTCGGCGCGGAGTCCATCGTCGGCGCTCACGATCGTCGGGCCCTTGCGCCCAGGCACGGAGAAGGGTTCGATCTCCTCGGCCTGGACGTCCGCCGCTGCTGCGAGCCGCTGGTGTGACCCGGCCGCCCAGGCGTCCTGCTCCGGGCGTGCGATGCCGAGTGAGCCGTTGCGCTCTTCGGTGGACGACCCCATCGACCGGTGCTCGAACGCATCGGTCAGGCCGTCGTGGTCGAGGGTGTCGACGAGCTCGATGGCGCCGTAGCGCTTGCCGGCGCGCGAGCCCGACCAGGCGTGCGGGGCGAGACTCATCGACTCCTGGCCGAGCGCGACGACGACGTCGACCTCGCCGGCGTCGATGAGACGCGTGCCGCTGACGATCGCCTCCATGCCGGAAAGGCACACGGCGTTGACGGTGATGGCGGGGACGGTGAAGGGGATGTCGGCCCCGACGGCGGACTGCCGGGCGGGGTTCTGGCCGGCGGCGCCCTGCAGCACCTGGCCGGCGATGACCTGCTGCACGTCGGCGGCGTCGACCCCTGCCCGGGACAGCGCGGCGCGGATGGCGTGGGCGCCGAGCTCGGTGGCCGGCACGGACGCGAACGCCCCGTTGAACTTCACGAACGGGGTGCGGGCGTACCCGACGATGACGGTGCTCATGCGTGTGCCTCCTGAGGCGTGGCGGGTGCGGTCGGCACCTCGCCGGTGGTGGTGGGGTCGAGTTCGACGGAGAACTCCGCGCCCGTCAGGGTGCGCAGCTCGGCGACGCTCGTGTCGGGCGCGAAGGCCCGTAGGACGAGCGCCCCCTCGACGATATCGAAGACGGCGCGGTCGCTGATGATCCGGTCGACGACACCGACGCCGGTGAGTGGGAGATCGCACTGCTCGACGATCTTCGGGCTGCCGTCCTTCGCGACGTGCTCGGTGACGACCACCACCCGTGGCGTCCCGGCGACGAGGTCCATCGCGCCGCCCATGCCCTTGACGAGTTTGCCCGGGATCGTCCAGTTCGCGAGGTCGCCGGCACCCGACACCTGGAGCGCGCCGAGGATGGCCAGCTGCACGTGGCCGCCGCGGATCATGCCGAACGAGGTCGCCGAGTCGAAGTAGCTCCCACCCTCGAGCAGCGTGACCGTCTGTTTGCCGGCGTTGATGAGGTCGGCGTCCTCCTCGCCCTCGATCGGGAAGGGGCCCATGCCGAGGAGGCCGTTCTCGCTCTGGAGCGTGACGTGGACCCCCGGCGGGACGTGGTTCGCGACGAGCGTGGGGATGCCGATGCCGAGGTTCACGTACTCGCCGTCGCGGAGTTCGGTCGCCGCGATCGCGGCCATGTCGTCTCTCGTCCACATGATGATCAGGCTCCTGCCGGTGTCGTGGCGGCGGCCGCCGGGCGGACGGTGCGCTGTTCGATGTCCTTCACCCGCGGCGTCGCCGTGACGATGCGCTGGACGAAGATGCCGGGGGTGACGACGGTGTTCGGATCGAGGTAGCCGTCCTCGAGGACTTCCTCGGCCTCGGCGATCGTCAGTCGGCCGGCGGTCGCGACGATCGGGTTGAAGTTCCGTGCAGTGTGGCGGAAGACGAGGTTGCCCTCGCTGTCGGCGCGGAACGCGTGCACGAGGGCCACGTCGGCGACGATGCCACGCTCGAGAACGTAGGTCTCGCCGTCGAACACCTCCGTCGGTTTGCCCTCCGCGACCGGGGTGCCGACACCGGTCTTCGTGTAGAACCCGGCGATCCCGGCACCGCCTGCGCGAAGCCGCTCGGCGAGCGTGCCCTGCGGGGTGAACTCGACCTCGAGCTCGCCGTCGAGGAACTGCTTGGCGAAGAGCTTGTTCTCGCCCACGTACGACGCGACGACCTTCCGCACCTGTCGGTTCTCGAGGAGGATGCCGAGGCCTTTGCCGTCGACGCCCATGTTGTTGGAGACGATCGTGAGGTCGGTGGCACCGGTGTCCCGGAGGGCCTCGATGAGGTCGGTCGGGTTGCCGCTCAGGCCGAACCCGCCGACCGCGATGGTCGCTCCGTCCCGGACGACCTCGTGCAACGCCTCGGCGGCGCTCGACCAGTGTTTCGTCATGTCACTCCCTTGTGGATGGCGGACCGGCCTGCCCACATGGTGGTGCCGACCGTTCGTCTCCTGTAGTCAGTCACAGCGGTCCTGCGGTGTCAAAGGTCGCATCTGGCCCGATCCCGGATTCGCTCATGACGTGGTCCCGGCTGCGGCGTAGGCTCACCATGTGGACAAGCTGACGGAGCGACGTGGCTGAGGGGATGCGTGGCGCCCAGGTCGTCTCGCGCGTGAGTCGGATCCTGAAGATCGTGTCGGAGCACCCCGGCGGTGCGTCGTCCTCTGCGGTCGCCGCGGCGGCCGGGCTGACCAGGCCGACGGCGCACCGCCTGCTCGCCTCGCTCGCGGCCGAAGGCTTCCTCGACCACGACGCCCGGGCGGCCCGGTGGCACCTCGGTCCGGAGCTGTTCCTCCTCGGATCGCTCGCGGCGGAGCGGTACGACGTCGCCGAGCTCGCGCGGGAGAGCGTGCGGATCCTCGCGCACGAGAGCGGCGAGAGCGCCTTCCTCTCGGTGCGTCGCGGGTTCGAGACCGTGTGTCTGCTGCGCGAGGAGGGGAGTTTCCCGGTGCGGTCGTTCGTCCTGACCGAGGGCGTCCGCTTCCCCCTGGGGGTCGCGTCGGCGGGACTGGCGATCCTCGCGTTCTCGAGCGACGAGGAGATCGACGATTACCTGGGTCGCGCCGATCTCGTCGAGCGGTGGGGTGAGGCGCACGCCGCCGACCGCGTGCGCGAGCGGACCCGCGAGACGCGCGAGCGCGGGTACGCGGTGAACCCGGCGCTCATCCTCGAGGGCAGCTGGGGCATGGGCGCGGCCGTGTTCGACGCGGCGGGGAAGCCCGCCTGGGCGCTCAGTCTCACCGGGATCGAGTCCCGGTTCCGGCCTGAGCGCCAGGCGTTCCTCGGTGGCCTGCTCCTGGAGCAGGCGCACGAGCTGTCGAAGCGGCTCCGCTGAGCCGGGCGTTCCATCCCTGAGCTGCGCGGCACTTCGACAAGCTCAGTGACCGGCGGTGCGGTTCCTGAGCCTGTCGAAGGGCAGTGACCGACGGTCCGGTCCCTGAGCCTGTCGAAGGGTGGTGACCGGCGGCCGTGTTGCCGGTCCCTGAGCCTGTCGAAGGGCGGTGGGAGCGTTACTCCGAGACGGCGGACAGCTCTTCGAACTCGTCGTCGGTGAGCTCGATCGTCGCACCCTGCAGGTTGTCCTCGAGGTGCTCGATGCTCGACGTCCCCGGGATCGGGAGCATGACGGGCGAGCGCTTGAGCAGCCAGGCCAGCGCGAGCTGCGACGGGGTCGCATCGTGTCGCTCGGCGAGCTGCGTGAGCGGGCCGTCCTCCTTGCTGAGGGCGCCGGTCGCCAGCGGGAACCACGGGATGAAGGCGACGCCGTGCTCGGTCGACCAGTCGAGGAGGTCTTCCGAGGAGCGATCGGTGAGGTTGTAGAGGTTCTGCACCGACGCGATCGGAGCAATCTGCTGAGCCGCCTCGACCTCGGCGACGCTGACCTGGCTGAGGCCGATGTGCCGGATCTTGCCCTCGTCCTGCAGCTTGCGCAGCTCGCCGATCTGGTCCTCGAACGGCACCGTCGGGTCGATCCGGTGCAACTGCAGGAGGTCGATGCGGTCGACGGCGAGACGGCGGAGGCCGAGCTCGACCTGCTGGCGGAGGTAGGCGGGCACGCCCGTGGGCGTCCACTCGCCGGGACCCTGTCGCGTCTGGCCGACCTTCGTCGCGATCACGATGTCGTCGTAGGGGTGCAGGGCTTCGCGGAGGAGGGTGTCGGTGACGTCGGGGCCGTAAGCGTCGGCGCTGTCGAAGAAGTTCACGCCGAGCTCGGCTGCGCGCTTGATCAGGCGGATGGCGCCGTCGCGGTCGTCGGGTTCGCCCCAGACGCCCTCGCCGGTGAGCTGCATCGTGCCGTAGCCGAGTCGGTTGACGGTGAGGTCGCCGCCGAGCGAGAAGGTGCCGGCGGCGGTTGCGGGGCGTGTGGTGGTGTCGGTCATGCGGATGCTCCTTCGGAGGAATGCGGGAGTTCCAGCCAAGCACCGGCGGCTGGGAGGTGCACCCCCCTTGCGCGCCGCGTTCGCTGGCAGCGTTCCCGCCCGTCCTGGCTAGGCCGCCGCGTCCTCGAGGGCGGCGCGGAAGGCGACGATCGCCGGGCGGGTGACGCCGGCCTCGCGCGCGGAGGTGAAGATGGTGCGTCGCGGGAGGTCGGGCAGGTCGACGAGGCGGCAGCTGGCCGGCTCGCCCGCCCACTGGAGGTCGGGGATGAGGGCGACCGCGTTGCCGGACTCGATCAACCGGATCTGCGCCTGCAGGTCGGCGGTCTGGTAGCGGACGTCAGGCTCGAACCCCGCACGGCGGCACAACTGCTCGGCGAAGTGGCGTGACGCCGCTCCGCGCGGCTCCATCACCCAGGGGAGGTCGGCCGCATCCTCGATGCGCAGGACCGGGTGGATCTCGTTCGCGACCGGCGGGCACGCGAGTCGGATCGGGTCGGTGGCGAGTTGACGGCGGTCGAGTCCGGGGTGCCTCGGGGCGGCGTGGGCGGGGTACTGTTCCGCGACGACGACGTCGAAGTCGCGCGCCCAGGTCTCGGCCAGGGCGGTCTCCGGTTCGTGCTGCACCATCTCGACGCGGACGTCCGGGTGGTCGCGGCGCATGGCGCTGAGGGCCGCCGGCATGAGCGCGAGCGCCGCCGACTGGAAGACCGCGACACGGATGGTGCCCGACACGGTCGTGAGGGACGCCCCGAGGTCGGCCTCGGCGCGCTCGAGCGTGTCGAGGAGGGCGTCCGTGTGTCCCACGAGGATCTCGGCCTGCGGGGTGAGCTGCACCCGTCGACCGACCTTCCGCAGGAGCTCGACACCGGTCTCCTGCTCGAGGACGGAGAGCTGCTGCGACACGGAGGAGGGGCTGAAGTTGAGGGCTGCGGCGACCTCGGCGATCGTCCCGCGGATCTTGAGTTCGCGCAGCAGGCGGAGCCGTCGGACGTCCAGCACGGTGCCCTCCAAAACCATCGGCTCAACCGATGGATATCGTTCGAAAACCTTCGCTGTATCTTATTGGTCCGGACGCCGATACTGGCACCATGACCGACACTCTTGCATCGACGCAGCAGCTCGACCGCGACGCCCTCGCCACCGAGGCCATCGCCCTCGTCCGCCGCTGGCTCCGGACGGCCTCGACGATCCCCGCCGACGCCTCCGCGCAGCAGCTCGCCGGTGTGTTGAAGGACCCGACCGGCCTCGAGTTCACGGTCGGCTTCGTCGACGGCGTCGTGCGTCCAGAGGACCTCCGCGTCGCGGCCCGCACCCTGCAGACGATCGCCCCGAAGGTGCCCGCGTTCCTCCCCTGGTACTTGAAGGCCGCCGTCCGCTGCGGCGGTGCGTTCGCCCCGATCCTGCCCGGCGTCGTCATCCCGATCTCCCGCAAGGTGCTCCGCAACATGGTCGGCCACCTCGTCGTCGACGCCACCGACAAGAAGCTCGGCCCCGCGATCGCGAAGATCAAGACGCCCGGCACCCGGCTCAACGTCAACCTGCTCGGCGAGGCCGTCCTCGGTACAGGTGAGGCGGCACGTCGTCTCGAGGGCACCCACAAGCTGCTCGCGCGCCCCGACGTCGACTACGTGTCGATCAAGGTGTCGTCGACGGTCAGCCCCCACTCGGTCTGGGCGTTCGACGAAGCCGTGGAGCACGTCGTCACGAGCCTCACCCCGCTGTTCGAGCGTGCCGCTACAGCCAGCCCGAAGAAGTTCATCAACCTCGACATGGAGGAGTACAAGGACCTCGACCTCACCATCGCGGTCTTCACCAAGCTCCTCGACCTCCCGCAGTTCCGCGACCTCGAGGCCGGGATCGTGCTGCAGGCCTACCTGCCCGACGCCCTCTCCGCGATGATCCGTCTCCAGGAGTGGTCGGCCGGCCGCCGGGCCGCCGGTGGTGCCGGCATCAAGGTGCGCATCGTCAAGGGCGCCAACCTCCCCATGGAGCAGGTCGAGTCGTCACTCCACGACTGGCCGCTCGCCACCTGGTCCACCAAGCAGGACTCCGACACCAACTACAAGCGCGTCGTCGAGTACGCGCTGCACCCCGACCGCATCGACAACGTGCGCATCGGCGTCGCGGGCCACAACCTCTTCGACATCGCCTTCGCCTGGCTGCTCGCCAAGCAGCGTGGTGTCGAGCGCGGCGTCGAGTTCGAGATGCTGCTCGGCATGGCTCAGGGCCAGGCCGAGGCCGTGAAGCGCGACGTCGGCGAGCTCCTGCTCTACACGCCGGTCGTCCACCCGCAGGAGTTCGACGTCGCCATCGCGTACCTCATCCGCCGCCTGGAGGAGGGCGCGAGCCAGGACAACTTCATGTCCGCCGTGTTCGAGCTGAGCGAGAACGAGACCCTCTTCGCCCGTGAGGAGCAGCGGTTCCTCGCGTCCCTCGCCGAGCTGGACGCCACCGTCCCCGCGCCGAACCGGCGGCAGGACCGCACGAAGCCGGCCGAGGCCTCCCCGGTCGACGCGTTCGAGAACACCCCCGACACCGACCCCTCGCTCCCCGCGAACCGGGTCTGGGGACGCGACATCCTCACCCGCGTCACCGAGTCGCGGCTCGGGAACGACACCGTCGCCGCGTCCATCCTCGACAGCGTCGAAGCGCTCGACGCCGTCATCGACGGAGCGACCGCAGCCGGCGCGTCCTGGGGCTCGCTCTCCGGCGCCGAGCGTGCGGTCATCCTGCACCGCGCCGGCGACGTCCTCGAGCAGCGTCGTGCCGACCTCATGGAGGTCATGGCGTCGGAGACCGGCAAGACCCTCGACCAGTCCGACCCCGAGGTGTCCGAGGCGATCGACTTCGCCCACTACTACGCCGAGCGCGCCCGCGAGCTCGACCACGTGGACGGCGCGACGTTCACCCCCGCGAAGCTCACCGTCGTCACGCCGCCGTGGAACTTCCCCGTCGCCATTCCCGCCGGCTCGACCCTCGCGGCGCTCGCCGCCGGGTCGCCCGTCATCATCAAGCCTGCCCGTCAGGCTCGCCGCAGCGGCGCGGTCATGATCGAGGCGCTGTGGGAGGCCGGTGTGCCGCGCGAGGTGCTCCGCTTCGCGCAGCTGGCCGACAACTCGCTCGGTGAGCGCCTGATCGCCCACCCGGCGGTGGAGCGCGTCATCCTCACCGGTGGCTACGAGACGGCGGAGCTGTTCCGCTCCTTCCGCCCCGAGCTGCCGCTCCTCGCCGAGACGTCCGGCAAGAACGCGATCATCGTCACGCCGAGCGCCGACCTCGACCTCGCGGTGAAGGACGTCGTCGCGTCGGCCTTCGGTCACGCCGGTCAGAAGTGCTCGGCCGCGTCGCTCGTGATCCTCGTCGGGTCGGTCGCGTCCTCGCGCCGCTTCCGTCACCAGCTCGTCGACGCCGTCACGTCGCTCAAGGTCGGCTACCCGGTCGACCCGACCACGCAGATGGGGCCGATCATCGAGCCGGCGAAGGGCAAGCTGCTCGGCGGCCTGACGACGCTCGGCTCCGGTGAGTCGTGGCTGGTCGAGCCGAAGCAGCTCGACGACAGCGGCAAGCTGTGGAGCCCCGGCGTGCGTGCCGGCGTCGCCCGCGGCTCCGAGTACCACCTCACCGAGTACTTCGGCCCGATCCTCGGGATCATGACGGCCGAGACCCTCGAGGAGGCCATCGCCATCCAGAACGAGATCGACTACGGACTCACCGCCGGGTTGCACTCCCTGAACCCGGCCGAGCTGCGTCTCTGGCTCGACGGCATCCAGGCCGGCAACCTGTACGTGAACCGCGGCATCACCGGCGCGATCGTGCAGCGTCAGCCGTTCGGCGGTTGGAAGAAGTCCGCGGTCGGCGCGGGGACGAAGGCCGGTGGCCCGAACTACCTCATCGGCCTCGGCTCGTGGTCGAGCGCCGAAAGCACGGCTGAGCGCACCGTCGGTCGGTCGGCGGAGCGCCGTGGCCCGAAGCCCGCTGTCGCCTCGTTGCTGCGTGCCGCCGACGCGGTGCTCACCGCCGACGAGTTCGCGTTCCTGCGCCGGTCGGTCGCGAGCGACGCAGCTGCGTGGGCGGACGAGTTCGGGGTCGCGACGGACGTCTCGAAGCTGACCGCCGAGCGCAACGTGTTCCGGTACGTGCCGCGCGAGGTCCACGTGCGTCTCGTAGACGGCGGTTCGGTCGCGGAACTCCTCCGTGTCGTCGCCGCCGGTGCGACCGCGGGCGCGACCGTGCACGTGTCGTCCGCCGTCGCGCTGCCGCCGAAGCTCGTCCCGGCCGTCGAGGCCATCGCCGGTGGGATCACCGTCGAGAGCGAGGACCGCTGGTACGTCACCGCCGCCTCGCTCGTCGGGACGAAGTCCGGTGCGCGCGTCCGGATCATCGGTGGGACGACCGAGGGTGTCGCCCACGCGACCTCCGGCAGCCCCGACGTCGCGATCTACGCGGGCGACGTCACCGAGGCCGGCCGCATCGAGCTGCTGCCGTTCCTCCAGGAGCAGGCGGTCTCGATCACGGCGCACCGCTTCGGCACGCCGAACCACCTCTCGGACGACCTCATCTGACCCGAGCCCGCTCGGTTCGCAACTCAGGAACGCCCCGGCGTGTCATCCCGACACGCCGGGGCGTTCTGCGCGACGCGCCGGCGAAGCCGAACGTTGGCCAAGCGCAAGAACGGCGACACATGCGGGTCTTCACATTGAAGTATTTACTCGGGTAAACGACTGAAATATATTGTGTGAATCCGCCGAGGTTGTTCGGTCTTGGACAAGGCCGCGCCGCGGGTGTCGTCTGTGCTCATTGACGAGAGGAAGCATCGAATGAAAGTCCGCGCCTACCTGGCCACGTTGGCGATAGCTGCTCTGCTTTCCGGTGGGTCCGCTGTGCTCACTCCGAGCGACGCGAGTGCCGTGCCACTGATCTCCGAGGCGACGTCCGATGGGGGGTTTGCGATTCGTGGCACCGATGATGCTGTCCGCTCGATCATCCCCGACGGGAAGAACACCTCCTCCGTCAGCGGGATGAGCGCCAAGGTTTCGATGGAGCCTACGGATCGCATCGTCCTGAGCGCCGATGCGCGCCTCCTCGTACTCCAAGACCAGGATGGTGGGGTCTTGCTGAGTTCAGCGAACCCGACCCTGGAGCAGGGAACGGAGACAGTGCCGGCCAAGTTCGTCCTCGAGGACGGACACCTCATCGTCACCCCGATCGAGCACACCCCGAATCTCGCACGCGCAGCGTGCGCCTCATCGTTCTGGGGCAACCTGATCTTCAACATCGGGATAGCAGGGGTCTGCGCGATGCTCGATATCGCAACAGCTGGTCCGGGCGGAGTCGCGTGCACGATGGCAGTCATCGGCGCAAACTTGGGCATCGACTGGGATCGACCCTGCTAGGCGGCTGTGATGTCTCATTCCAGGAAACTGCGTTCGACCAGGATTGACTGGAAGAACATGCGACAGTTCGGCTGGTTCCTCGGCCTGCTTTGGGGGCTGACGGTTCTTGGCACCTTCGTCGGATTGCTGGTGCAAGCGCTGCTTGGTGCTCGTACTTGGTCAGACGTCCCAAGTGACATGGTTCCGGTGTTGCTCGGGACCTCGCTCGGCTACGGGCTGCTCTGGCTGGGGAGCAATATCGCAACCAGACGCCGCAAACATCCGCCGGAGTAGGGCTTCGTCTGCTCGGCTCGCGACCCAGGAACGCCCCGGCGTGTCATCCCGACACACCGGGGCGTTCTGCGCGACGCGCCGACATCCTCCTGAGTTGTGAACCTGTCTCAGGAGAACTCCGGCGGGTCGGGTGGGTGCGGGGGCGACGCGCCGGAGCTGTCCTGAGTTAGGTACGCGTGCGGAGACGAGGGTGGGCTAGCGGAGGGTGCCGTGGACGGCGAACTCGTCGATGCGGGCGAGTTCGGCGTCGTCGAAGTCCAGGCGGTGGATCGCCGCGTAGTTGCCCTCGAGCTGCTCGACCGAGCTGGCACCGATGATCGCCGACGTGACCGTGTCGCGACGCAGCACCCACGAGAGCGCCAGCTGCGCGAGCGTCTGGCCGCGTTCCTCGGCGATCGCCTGCAGGCCGCGGGCGCGTTGGAGGTAGGTGTCCGTGATCGACTCCTCGTTGAGGAAGTGGCTCGTCGCCGCACGCGAGTCCGACGGAACGGTCCCACCGAGGTAGCGGTCGGTCAGCATGCCCTGCGCGAGCGGGCTGAACACGACGGCACCGAGACCGAGGTCGTCGAGGGTGTCGAGCAGGCCGTCCTCGACCTCGCGGGAGAACATCGAGTAGCGCGGCTGGTGCACGAGCAGCGGGACGCCGTGCTCACGAAGCGCGGCCGCCGCGGCGATGGTCTGCTCGGGGGAGTAGTTCGAGATGCCGGCGTACAGCGCCTTGCCCTGCTTGACCGCCGTCGCGAGCGCACCCATCGTCTCCTCGATCGGCGTCTCCGGGTCGGGGCGGTGCGAGTAGAAGACGTCGACGTACTCGACGCCGATACGGCCGAGGCTCTGGTCGAGCGATGACAGCATGGTCTTGCGCGAGCCCCACTCGCCGTAGGGCCCCTGCCACATGTAGTAGCCGGCCTTCGAGGTGATGACGATCTCGTCACGGTGGGCCGCGAGGTCCTCCGCGAAGATGCGGCCGAAGGCGGTCTCGGCGGAACCCGCGGGTGGGCCGTAGTTGTTGGCGAGGTCGAAGTGGGTGATCCCGAGGTCGAAGGCGCGGCGCACGATGGCCCGCTGGACCTCGATGCTGCGGCCTTCGCCGAAGTTGTGCCAGAGACCGAGGGATAGCGCGGGGAGGCGCAGTCCGCTGCGGCCGACGCGGCGGTAGGTCATGTCGTCGTAACGGGTTTCGGCTGCTTCGTAGGGCATGGTCTGCGCTTTCATCGTCGAATCGTCGTGGTGCCTGAGGCAAGCGTACCGTGATCGTTCACGGTGGAGTCGGTGCAGCGTCGAGTAGCGTGAGCACGTGTCGTCCACGTCGCTCCCGTCCGCCGAAGGGCCCGCGCCTCACCCGCGCTCCGGGTGCGGTGTCGCGATCGTCCGCGAGGGTCGGATCCTCCTACTCGAGCGCCTCCGCGAGCCCGAGGCCGGATCCTGGGGCATCCCCGGCGGGAAGGTCGACTGGATGGAGCGCCTCGAGGACGCCGTCCGCCGGGAGGCGATGGAGGAGACCGGGCTCGACCTCGGCTCGATCGAACTGCTGTGCGTCGTCGACCATTTCGAGGAGGCACTGCATCAGCACTGGATCTCGCCGGTGTACCTCGCGGCGGACACCGTCGGCGAGCCAGAACTCCGAGAGCCGGAGAAGCACGGCGGTCTCCGGTGGTTCCCGCTCGACGCGTTGCCGGAACGGGTGACCGTGTCCACGGTGGCGGCGGTCGAAGCGATCGCGCGGCCTCGCGGATCCAGACGCCCGGACGGCGCCGACTCGTAGACTCGGGCGCGTGACCGATCACCCGTCGTCCGACGCCCGCAACGACTTCATCACCTTCGACGCGCTCCGGGCGGAGGCCGTCGAGCAGCCGGTCCGACGTGGAGCGGGCGCATGGGGCTTCTTCGGCACGGTGGCGATCGTGATCGGCGCCCTGTTGATCCCGGTCGCGCTCGTCAGCACCTGGGCGGACACGATGCTCCGCGACACCGACGCGTTCGTCGACACCCTCGCCCCGCTGGCCACGGACCCGGCCGTCCAAGCCTTCGTGGGAGAGCAGGCACTCGCCGTGCTGGAGAGTCAGGTCGACCTCGATGCGGCGGCTGCAGCGCCGGCCGACCTCGCAGCGACCCTCGCGCTCCCGCCAGCGATCTCGGAGGTGCTCGGCGCGATCGGTGGCGACACCGCGGATGCGCTGCGCGAGGTCCTCCGCCGGAACGTCGCCGAGTTCGCGGCCTCGCCCGCGTTCGCGACCGCCTGGACCGAAGCCCTCCGCGTCACGCATGAGCAGCTCGTCGCGGGCGTCTCCGGTTCCCGAGGCGCCGTCATCGACGTCTCGGCGGAGCAGGGCCTGGGTGTGCAGTTGGGACCGATCGTCTCCGCGACCCGCACGTGGCTGGTCGACGCGGGGTTCGGCTTCGCGGCCGTCATCCCGGACGTCGACCGCGTGGTCGACGTCGTCCCGGCAGCGCAGGTCGCGCCGGTGCTCGATGGTATCCGCGTGATCGAGACGGCGGCTGGTTGGTCGCCCTGGCTCGCGATCGGGCTCCTCGTCCTCGGGGTGATCCTGCTCTGGCTGGGGCGCCGCAACCCGAGCCGGACCGTCGCCGGAGCCGCGATCGGCATGCTGCTCGCGGCGGGCCTGACGCTCATCCTGCTCGGCGCTGCTCGGCTCGCCCTCGTGTTCGCGGTGTCGGTCGCGATCCCCGGTGGCGTCGGGGATGCGGCGGCGTCACTGCTGCTGGGCCCACCCACCGATGCAGCCTGGTCCGTGCTCTGGGTGTCGCTCGTCGTGGCGGTGCTCGCCTTCGTCAGCGCCGCGTTGCGGCTCCCCGAGCGCATCGCACAGGGCGTCCGGGCGGCGCGCCGTCCGCTGTCGGGCACGAACGCCTAAGCATCGGTCGCCGATCCGTCGGCATGGATCGCCCGGCTCGTCCGCGGTGCGGCGAGTCTCCGATGCCACGGCACCTCCACGAGCGTGTGGAGCAGCCACGACGCGGCGAGGATCGAGCCGAACCAGGCCAGGATGATCGGGGCTCTGAGCAGGAGCGGCATGCCGTCGACGGCGCTCGGCGTGATCGCCTTCGCCAGCAGGATGAGCACGAAGACGTGCACGAGGTACGTGGAGAACGAGAGTCGCCCCAGGAAGCGCGCGGGGCGACTGCGCAGCACCGCGGTGGAGCGCGGACTCGCGACCGCCAGGCCTCCGACGATGATCCCCGCGAAGGTGATCGCGGCCCAGGCTCGTGGGGCTCCCGGTTCGAGTGCGATCGCCGCCACCACCAGACCGACGGCACCTCCCGCAGCGACCCACGCCGCTCGTCGGGTGACCGGGAGGGCTGCCGTCCACTCCGCCACACAGATGCCGAGCGCGAAACAGCACAGCACCCGGAGCGCCGGGGGCGCCATGCCGTTCATGGCCGACGGGGCGACCGCGGCGGCGATCGTCGTCGTGGAGACGAGCCCGACAGAGAGGGCGATCATCGGGCCCGGGCCGCGCATCCGACCGCGGAAGGCGAGGGCGAACACCGGGAACAGGATGAACGCGAGGAACTGGGCCGACAGCGACCAGGCGGGTGGGTTCCACCAGAGTGCGTCGCCGAACCACGCGCGGGTGAGGGTGAGCTCGGCGATGAGGCCGATGGGCGGGAAAGCCCCGTCGTCCGCTGCGATACCGACCACCGCCCCGCCGACGCAGAGCATCACGAAGGCGAGGAGCATGGCCACGTGTGCCGGGTAGAGGCGCGCCACGCGGTTCCGGAGGTAGCGACCGTAGGCGGGCCAGTTCCAGCGCCGATCCAGGTAGGCCCGGGCGATCGTGTACCCGCTCAGGACGAAGAAGACGTCCACGGCGAGTCCGGTGTGGGCCATCGGCGCGAGCCACGAGAGCTCGGGCAGCACGGAGAACAGCCAGTCCGCGGAGTGCGAGAAGACGACCCACCAGGCGGCGATGGCGCGGGCACCGGCGAAGGCGGTGTGGTCGACGCGGGGTGCCGTTCGGCGGTTGCGTCGGCGGTGTCCGGTCGCGCGGTTCTCCGGTGACGGCATGGTGCTCCTGGATGATCGGACGGCGATGGTCACGCCGGACTTCAACTCTAAGATGCTTCTGTACCTCATGGTTCTGTACTGTGTGGTTTGTGGACAGGACATCACGACGGGGCGGAACAGTTCGGTGGCGGACGACCGGGGCGGAACCCGAGCCGGTCCCGGAACCCGAACCGACGGCCGCCGAGCCCGAGCCCGACCGCGAGGCTCCGTCGTCACCATCCGACCCCGCGCCGTCGGCGCCGACCGGGAGTGCGGACCCCCAGGCCGCCCCGTCCGTCGAACTCGTACTCGAGGGTCCCGGGATCGACCCGACCGGCGCCTCCGTCAGCACCACCGCGGTCCTCGCCTGGTTCGCGGCCGTCCCGTCCGGCAGCACGGTGATCGTCCGCGGCGGCGACGTCATCGCTGTGGACGCGACGATCAGGATCGACCGTCGCGTCCACCTCCGCGGGCGCGGCGAGCTGCGGTTCGTCGGAGGTGTCGAGGCGGCCCCGGCGCTGAAGCTCATCGTGTCGGGCAGCTCGGTGACCGGTGTCCGGGTCAGCTACGCGGGCCCGCCGGCGTCGAGCACGGGTGAGCGCAACACCGGGATCAGCATCTGGGCGAGCGACGTCCTGATCGACGGCGTCACCGTCGACGGGTTCCAGAACGGCATCGCGGTGCAACCATCAGGCGAGTTCGAGGGCGTCGTCATCTCCGCGTGCCATGTCCTGAACGTCGTCGGCTCGGGCGGGGGCCGAGGCTCCACCTCGTCCGCGGGCGAGGATCGCGGCGACGGTATCACCGTCTGGGGTGCGCGTTCGGCGGTCGTCGGCAACATCGTCTCGGCCGCCCCCGGCATCGACGCACGGGTCGGCATCCACGCCGAGAACCTGCCCGACTTCGCGGTCGATCCCGGGTCCTGGGCCGACTCGATGGTCACGATCGAGGGCAACGTCGTCACCGGGCCGTTCCGCCGGTCCATCGCCGTGGAGGGCATGGCCCACGCCGTCGTGACCGGCAACACCGTGTCCGACGCGACCTGGTGGGGTCTCGCCGTCATCGACACCCGATCGGTCACCCTGGTCGCGAACACGGTGCGCTGGACGCGGACGGCCGACGACGACCAGGGGTCCGCCTGGGGACCGAAGCGCTGCCCGGTGATGATCTACCGCGACGCGCAGGGAACCGTGGTCTCCGGGAACGTCATCGAGATCCGCGGCGTCGCGGCAGCGGGCATCATGGCTCAGGCGGCGACACCGCCCCGCGGTTCGACCACCGTCATCGGTGCCGTCGACGCGCTCATCACCGACAACGTGGTCCGCATCGCCGGCGGCACCTGCCCGATCGGGATCGCGCTCGATCGGACGAGACAACCCGTCGTCTCAGGCAACCGCGTCGCCATCACGCTCGCATCGGGCTCGGTGGGCGGTGTCGTGTCGTATCTCGCCGAGGATGCGGTGGTATCCGACAACTCCATCACCGGGGCCGCCACCTCCAACGGGTTCGGGGTGCTCCATCAGGGTGCCGGCTCGATCGTGGTCATCGGGAACCGCATCGACCGCATCCGGGTGGCGGTCGCCGTGAGTAACTGCACCGGTGGCGCGACGATCATCGGCAACACCGCGCGCGAGTGCGAGTACGGCCTCGACACCTTCGGCACGACCGGGCATTCGGTGGTGCAGGGCAATCGCTGGGAGACGAGCAACACGGCGCACGCGAACGCGCAGCCGAACACGAGCTACCTCTCCACGCGCCACATGGGGCTCGCGCGGCCGTACGGCGGCCGGTCCGGCGACATCCTCGTGGGGAACGGGCGGTTGTGGGTGAACGATCAGGGCACCTGGCGGTCGACGACCCTCAGTTGAACCGTCGGGCGGGCGCTCGGGAATCGAGCGCCCGCCCGACGCGGCGTGAGAGCCGCATCAGCTGCGCGGTGCGTGCGCCGTGTCGGACCCGCCGGCGACGGCTGCCTCGTCGATCGCCGACTGCTCCTCGCCACCGCGGAACTGCGTGCGGTAGAGCTCGGCGTACGCGCCGTCGACCTCGAGGAGCTGCGCGTGCGAGCCCTGTTCGACGATCCGTCCGTTCTCCATCACGAGGATCGTGTCCGCGTCGCGGATGGTCGACAAGCGGTGGGCGATGACGAACGAGGTGCGGTCGGACCGCAGTGCCGCCATCGCGTGCTGCACCAGCAGCTCGGTCCGCGTGTCGACGGAGGACGTCGCCTCGTCGAGGATGAGCAGCTTCGGCTTCGCGATGAACGCGCGGGCGATCGTGATGAGCTGGCGCTCACCGGCCGAGACGCTGCCGCCATCCGCGTCGAGGACGGTGTCGTAGCCGTCGGGCAGCTGGCGCACGAAGCGGTCGACCATCGTCGCCTCAGCGGCCTCGACGACCTCAGCGTCGCTCGCGTCGAGTCGGCCGTATCGGATGTTCTCGCGGATCGTCCCCTCGAACAGCCACGCGTCCTGCAGCACCATCCCGACCTGCGACCGCAGCTCGGCGCGCGTCAGGGCGGTGATGTCGACGCCGTCGAGCAAGATGCGACCACCCGTGAGCTCGTAGAACCGCATGACGAGGTTCACGAGGGTCGTCTTGCCGGCCCCGGTCGGGCCGACGATCGCGACGGTCTGTCCCGGCTGCGCGGAGAAGGAGAGGTCCTCGATGAGCGGCTTCTCGGGGTCGTAGCTGAAGGAGACACCGTCGAACTCGACGTGGCCGTCGGTGTGCTCGGGCAGGTGTGCGTCCGCCGTCTCCGGGTCCTGTTCCTCGGCGTCGAGCAGCTCGAAGGTGCGTTCGGCGGAGGCGACACCCGACTGCAGCTGATTCGCCATGCCGGCGATCTGGCTGAGCGGCTGCGAGAACTCACGCGAGTACTGGATGAACGCGGTCGCGTCGCCGAGGGTCATCTGGCCGGAAGCGACCCGGAGGCCGCCCACGACGGCGATGAGCACGTAGGACAGGTACGACACGAAGGTCATCGCGGGCATGATCATGCCGGACACGAACTGCGCGCCGAACGCCGCCGTGTAGAGCTTCTCGTTGCGCTCGTCGAACTCGGCGAGCATCTCCTTGTCGCGACCGAAGACCCGCACGAGCTCGAGGCCCGAGAACGACTCCTCGATGTGCCCGTTGAGCGAGCCGGTGTTCTTCCACTGCGCGGTGAAGAGCTTCTGCGAGCGGGAGCCGATGACCCCGGCGATCAGCGCGGACAGCGGCAAGGCGATCAGCGCGATGAGTGCGAGCTGCCACGACACGATGAACATCATCGCCGTGATGCCGAGCACCGTGAGGGCCGACTGTACGAGTTGCGAGAACGCCTGTTGGAGGGCGGTCTGGATGTTGTCGACGTCGTTCGTGACGCGCGACATGAGGTCGCCGCGCTGACGGGTGTCGAAGTAGCTCAGCGGAAGGCGGTTGAGCTTGCGCTCGATGTCGCGGCGGAGCGTGTAGACCACGCGCATGACGAGCCCGTTGAGGATGTACCCCTGCGCCCAGTTGAGGATCGACGCGACGATGTACATGCCGAGCACGATGATGATCAGGCGGCCCAGCAGGGTGAAGTCGATGCCCTGACCCGGGGTGATGTCCGACTTCTCGAGCATGTCGGCGTACTGGTCGTTGCCTGATGCGCGTGCCTGGTCGACGACCTGGTCGAGTGTCGCGCCGGCCGGGAGCTGCGAGCCCATCACGCCGTTGAAGATCGCGTCCATCGCGAGACCGAGGATCTTCGGGGCGATGACCGTGAGCACGACCGAGAGCACGACGAGCCCGACCACGATGCTCATCTTGACCTTCTCGGGGCGAGGAGACCGACGAGTCGCTTCGCGGAGGGCCAGAACTGCTCGGCCTTCTTCGACGGGGTGCCGCCGAACATGTCGCCGTCGGACTCACCCGGGGTGAACTCCGGTGCGAGCGCCTCCTCCTCGACCGCGTTCAGCTCGGGAGCCTGGGCGGTGTCCTTCGAGGCGCCGGAGGAGCGCTTGTCACGTGGTGAACGGGCCATGGTCACGCCACCCCTTCCACAGCGAGCTGCGATTGGACGATCTCGCGATACGTCTCGTTGGATTCCAGGAGTTCGTCGTGGGTGCCGCGGCCGACGATGCCGCCGTCGTTCATGACGATGATGTGGTCGGCCTCGCGGATCGTCGCGATGCGCTGCGCGACGATGATGACGGTCGCGTCGGCGGTGCTGTCGCCGAGGGCTGCCCGGAGTCGGGCGTCGGTGGCGACGTCGAGGGCCGAGAACGAGTCGTCGAAGAGGTAGACCAGGGGCTTCGCGACGAGGGCCCTGGCGATGCACAGGCGCTGACGCTGGCCGCCGGACACGTTCGTGCCACCCTGGGCGACGCCGTCGTTCAGCATCTTCGGCTTCGCGCGGACGAAGTCCTCAGCCTGCGCGACGTCGAGGGCGCTCCACAGCTCGTCGTCGGTGGCGTCGGGGCGTCCGAACCGGAGGTTCGAGGCGATCGTGCCCGAGAACAGGTACGGCTTCTGCGGCACGATCCCGACGACCCCGGCGATCTGCTGCCGGGTGAGCTGCGAGACGGGGACGCCGTCGATGGTGACGTGGCCCTGCTGCGGGTCGTAGAGGCGCGGAATGAGCGAGAGGAGCGTCGTCTTGCCGGAGCCGGTCGAGCCGACGATCGCGGTGGTCTTGCCCGGCTCCGCCGTGAACGTGACGTCCGACAGCACCGGTCGCTCCGCACCGGGGTAGCCGAAGGTGACGCCGGTGAACTCGACCCGTCCGACCGACGGTACGCGGATGTCGGTGCTCGTCGGCACCGTGAGGCTCGGCTCGGTGTCGAGGACGCTCTGGATGCGTTCGGCGCACACGACCGCGCGAGGGATCATCATGACCATGAAGACGCCCATCATCACTGAGGTGAGGATCTGGAGCAGGTACTGGAGGAACGCGGTGAGGGAACCGACCTGCATCTGACCGGCGTCCACCCGCTGGCCACCGAACCAGAGCACGGCAGCCGTCGCCAGGTGGAGGACCATCATGATGACCGGGAACATGAGGACGAAGATGTTGCCGACCTTGATCGACACGCGGGTGAGCGCCTCGTTCGCGCGGTTGTACCGCTCCGACTCGAACGGCTCGCGGACGAACGCCCGGACCACGCGGATGCCGATGATCTGCTCGCGCAGCACGCTGTTGATGCCGTCGATGCGGTCCTGCATCTGGCGGAACAGCGGCATGAGGAGGTAGACGAGGAACCCGACGATGATGAACAGCACCGGCACGGAGACCCACACGAGCCACGACAGTCCCGCGTCCTCGCGGAGGGCCATGATGATGCCGCCGACGCACATGATGGGCGCGGACACCATGAAGTTGAGGGTCATGAGGACGAGCATCTGGACCTGCTGGACGTCGTTCGTGCCGCGCGTGATGAGCGTCGCGCTGCCGAAGCCGCCGATCTCGAGGGCGCCGAGCGAGTCGACCTTCCGGTAGAACTCCCGGCGCAGATCGCGGCCGATGGCCATGGCGGTGCGGGCGCCGAAATAGACCCCGCCGATGGCTGCGGCCACCTGGACGAGGCAGACGAGCAGCATCGTCATGCCGGTGGACCAGATGAAGTCCGTGTCGCCCCGGGAGACGCCCTGGTCGATGATCTGGGCGTTCAGGCTGGGGAGGTAGAGGGCCGCGATCGTCGAGACGAGCTGCAGCACGAACACCGCGACGACCCAGGCCGCGTACGGCTTGGCGTGTCGGAGGGCGAGGGCGAGGAGGGCCACGTGAGGTCCTTAGACGGTTCGTGTCCGGCGCGGGGCATCGCGCGGACGGGTGACGAGGTGGAGCGGGCCTGGCGCGAGACCAGTGCTCCGGTCGGCGGCGCAGCCGGACGGGAGCGTGAGGGACGTGCCCGAGTGACGATACTCCGCGCCGGTGACACGGTGGTGTCCCGGTTCGGAATCGTGATGATCTCGGGTCAGTCGACGCCGACGGAGATGGTGTGCCAGCCCTCTGCGCCGTCGGGGACGACGTCGACAGGGGTTTCGCTCTGCGTCTTCCCGGCGGCATCGGTCGCGCGGACGGCGATGGTGTGGTCGCCGGCCGGGGCGTCCCACTGGAGGACCCACTGCACCCAGGTGTCGTCGGAGATGGCGGTCGCGAGCGTCGTGTCGAGCCAGTCGCCGTCGTCGATCCGGACCTGGACCCGGTTCACGCCCGTGTGCTGCGCCCAGGCGACGCCGGCGATCGCGACGTTCCCCGCCGCTACACGTCCACCGTTGCGCGGCACGTCGATGCGCGACTCCGTCTTGATGGGCCCGCGCTCCGACCAGCCGCGGTCGGTCCAGTAGGCCCGGGCGTCCGCGTAGCGGGTCACTTCCAGCTCGACGACCCACTTCGTGGCGGAGACGTACCCGTACAGGCCCGGGACGACCATGCGCACCGGGAAGCCGTGCTGCAGCGGGAGCGGTTGCCCGTTCATCCCGACGGCGAGGAGGCTGTCGCGATCCTCGTCCTGCAACACCTCGAGCGGAGTGCCGGCGGTGAACCCGTCGATGCTCCGCGACAGGACCATGTCGGCTCCCGCCTTGGGCTTCGCGCGGGCGAGCAACTCGCGGATCGGATACCCGAGCCAGAGCGCGTTGCCGATGAGGTCGCCGCCGACGGGGTTCGAGACGCAGGTCAGCGTGACGATCGACTCCTGGAGCGGGAGGGCGAGGAGTTCCTCGAACCCGATCTCGACCTCTTGCTCGACCATGCCGGTGATCTTGAGGCTCCAGGTCGAGGGGTCGATGTTCGGCACCTGGAGGGCCGTGTCGATCCGGTAGAAGGAGTCGTTCGCCGACACGACCGGGGTGAGTCCGTCGATGCCGAGTTCGGCTCCAGCGGGGACCGGCGGTGCGGCGACGGCAGCCGTCGGGAGCTTGAGCGCCTTCCGGATGGTCTCAACGGCGACCGCTCCGGCCGAGGCGACGCGCGCGCCGACGCCGACGACGAGGGCGCCGACCGCGGTGCCGCCGAGCAGGACGAGGAAGGAGCGCCGGGGGAGTTCGGCCCGGGAGGCGCCGACGACCGGCCGGGCTTCGTCCGCGACCGTCGCGTCGTCCCAGGTGCGGAGCCGGGTCACGAGCAGCCGCAGGACGAGGATGCCGACCGCGGCACCGACGATGCTCGGGAACGCCCAGTCGAGGCCCGCGTCCGCGCGGGTGATCGCTGCGACGACCGCGACGACACCAACGAGCGCGAGCGCGATGCTGCCGACCACCGGGCGACGCTCCTCGAGGATCCCGATCCCGACGGCGAGGGCCGCGACCAGGACGCCGAGCACGATGAGCAGCACGAGCTTGTCGTTGGTGCCGAACAGGGCGATGACGAGGTCCTTCACCCACCCGGGCACGAGGTCGATCACGAGGGAACCCACGGCGAGCAGCGGCGAGCTCGCGGGGGCGACGAAGGCTGCGACGGCCTCGGCCGAGCCGAGGGTGGCGACGGCTGCGACGACGCCGGACGCACCGGCGAGCAGTGTGCGGCGGCGGGGCTCCATGTCCGTCATGCTACGCGCGCCCGCTGGGCGTTCCTCCCCGAAGCGGCTCTAGAGGGGCAAGTCGGCCGTCCATCCCCGTACCCTGGGGGGATGACCACAGTCGGGCTCGGAATCCCACGCATCGGGTCGCCGCTCAGGCACATCCCGGACGCTGCCGGGCGCCCCGACGTCGACGGCCTCATCGACCGCTTCGGCAGGGTCGCCCGCGACCTCCGGGTGTCGATCACGGAGAAGTGCTCGCTGCGCTGCACGTACTGCATGCCCGAGCAGGGTCTCCCCGCGATCGCCCGCGACGACCTGCTGACGCCCACCGAGATCGGTCGCCTCGTCGAAATCGCCGTCCGCGACCTCGGGGTGCACGACATCCGCTTCACGGGTGGCGAGCCGCTCATGCGTCCCGACCTCGCGGAGATCATCGCCCGCAGTTCCGCGGTCGCCGGCGACGCCTCGATCTCCATGACGACGAACGGCATCGGACTCGACAAGCGCGTCGACGAGCTCGTGGCCGCCGGGCTCACCCGCGTGAACATCTCCCTCGACACCGTCGACCGCGACCACTTCGCGCGACTCACGCGTCGCGACCGCCTCCCCGCCGTCCTGGCCGGCATCGAGGCCGCCAAACGCGCCGGGCTGACGCCGCTCAAGATCAACGCCGTCCTCATGCGCGACACGCTCGACGGCGCGGTCGCCCTTCTGTCCTGGGCGATCGAGAACGGTTGCCGCCTCCGGTTCATCGAGCAGATGCCGCTCGACGCCGACGAGGCGTGGGTGCGCGAGAACATGGTCGACGCGGCCGAATTGCTCGACGTCCTCGGCTCCCGCTTCACGCTCACTGCCCCGCATCGCGAGGACCCCTCCGCTCCCGCCGAGGAGTGGCTCGTCGACGGCGGCCCGGCGACGGTCGGCATCATCGCCTCGGTCACGCGCTCCTTCTGCGACGACTGCGACCGCACGCGGCTCACGGCCGAGGGGACGATCCGCTCCTGCCTCTTCGGCGACGACGAGACCGACCTCCGGGGCATGCTGCGTTCGGGCGTCGAGGACGTCGAGATCGCGGACCGATGGCGCGCGGCGATGTGGCACAAGCAGGCCGGGCACCGCATCGCGTCGCCCGACTTCGTCCGTCCGGAGCGGAGCATGGGAGCGATCGGTGGCTGAGACGACGACGCTGCAGGTGCTCGTGCGCTACTTCGCCGCTGCCGAGGAGGCCGCCGGCGTCCCCGAGGAGTCCTTGCCGGCGGTCGCGACGGTCGGCGAGCTGAAGTCCGTGTTGCTCGAGCGCTACGGCGACGCGATGGCCAAGGTGCTCGCGTCCGGCTCGTTCCTGGTCGACGGAGTCGTCAGTCGCGATGACGCCCGTCCGCTCGGCGCCCGGGTCGACGTCCTCCCACCCTTCGCCGGCGGCTAGGACGGCGACGTCGCCGAGCGACCACGCTCGGCCAGGGCGCGGGTGGCGCGGTGTTGGAACCATCGCACGAGGTCCAGGATGCGATGGCGCCGTGCATCCGATTCGTCTTCGTGCGACGCCCGGTAGCCGGGGATCGAATCAGCCGGGTAGTCGTCGAGGTTCTCGCAGCGCATGGTCCAGTC
Source organism: Plantibacter sp. M259 (assembly GCF_006065115.1). Classification (NCBI taxonomy): domain Bacteria; kingdom Bacillati; phylum Actinomycetota; class Actinomycetes; order Micrococcales; family Microbacteriaceae; genus Plantibacter; species Plantibacter sp. M259. Next base: position 2,027,003 of record NZ_CP040750.1, read on the forward strand.
GGGGAACCGTCGGTAGTCGATCTCCTCCTCGACCAGGACCCGCAGCTCGCTGTGTCGCGTGTCGTCGCGCAACCGTTGCAGCACGTGGCGAACGACCGCAGGAGGCCCTTCGATCACCTGGAAGAAGTCGTCGCCTCGCACGGCGAGCATGCCGGTGAGGCCCGAGCGTTCGTTGTTGTCGCGGGACTGGCTGAGGATCGCTTCGAGGGCGGTCTGCGTCAGTGGCGCAGCGGACGTGCTCACGTAGGTCACGGAGAGGAACGCGGATTCGGGCTGCGTCATACTCCGTGACCTTACACGTCAGGTGTCGGATAGGTGCTCATCGCGAGGCCTGCCAAGCGCGACGGGCCACCCCGGCCGACCGGAACATCAGGATCAGCGAGGAGATCGCACCGACGACGGTCGCCAGGAACGCCACGAGTGCGAGCATCTGGAGCAGTTCGCCGACTGGCGACGACCGACCGACGTACGGCGGGATCTCGTCGGACACGGTGTTCCCGACGCCGAACCCGGCGAAGAACATGGCGAGGAGACCGAGCCAGACGAGCATGGATCCGAGGGTCGCGACGTGGATCCAGTGCGTACCGAGCCGCCCGCGCCACCCGACGGAGGTGAACACCAGGATGGCCGTGAGACCGAGCAGGAACGCGATCGCGACTCCGACGAGGCCGACGGCCAGGGTGGTGGGCGTGAACACCCCGTAGATCGCCTCGAGGCCGTAGGAGTCGTCCGTCATCGCGAGCGGTGCCCAGATGAGTTCCTCGATGGGAGCGAGCACCAGCATCACCGTCGCGGCGACCGCCCAGACGACGACGGCGATGCGCTGAGCGCGGAGGTCACGGTGTGCATCGGTCGTCTGCATGGACTCCACGCTAGGCGCTCGGCGTCGGCGGGACATCATCCCGCCGACGCGTCCTCCGGTGACGGTGCCGCACCGAGCAACGCCAGTCGCTTCGCCAGGTAGGGCGCGGTGCGGCTGTCGGGGTCTGCGGCGACGGCGTCCGGGGTGCCTGCGGCCACGATGCGCCCACCCGCGTCGCCGCCGGACGGTCCGAGGTCGATCACCCAGTCGGCCGCCGCGACGACGTCCATCTCGTGCTCGACCACGACGACGGTGTCGCCGGAGTCGACGAGCGCGTTCAGCTGCGCCAGCAGACGACGGACGTCGGCCGGGTGGAGGCCGGTCGTCGGCTCGTCGAGGAGGTAGAGGGTGTGACCGCGTCGCACCCGCTGGAGTTCCGTCGCGAGCTTGATGCGCTGCGCCTCGCCGCCCGACAGCTCGGTGGCCGGCTGGCCGAGCCGCAGGTATCCCAGGCCGACCTCGAGCAGGGTGCGGAGGCTGCGCGCCGCCGCCGGGACGGCCGCGAGGAACTCGGCCGCTTGCTCGACGGTGAGTGCGAGGACGTCTGCGATCGACTTCCCGTCGTAGGTGACCTCGAGGGTCTCGGCGTTGTACCGGGCGCCGTCACAGGTCGGGCACTTCCCGTAGCTGCCGGGGAGGAACAGCAGCTCGACCGACACGAAGCCCTCACCGAGGCAGGTCTCGCAGCGACCTCCCGCGACGTTGAACGAGAACCGGCCGGCCGTGTACCCGCGCTCGCGGGCGAGGTCCGTGGCGGCGAACGCGGCGCGGACGGCGTCGAACAGCCCGGTGTAGGTCGCCAGGTTCGACCGCGGCGTTCGACCGATGGGCTTCTGGTCGACGCGGACGAGGCGGTCGACGTGCTCGAGCCCCCGCACGCGGCGGACGGTGAGCGTGTCGGCGTGTCCGTCCGGCACCGTCGCCTCCGCCAGGCCGGAACCCTCCGTCGCATCCGGATCGGCGGGCACCTCGTCGTCATCGTCTGCGACGTCGTCCGCACCCCGGCCGTCTGCCCGGAGGTGATCGCGCACGACGTCGCGGAGGACCCGGCTCACGAGGGTCGACTTGCCGGAACCCGAGACACCGGTGACGGCGACGAAGGTCCCGAGGGGATCGAGGCGTCGACGCCGGCGAGGTTGTGGAGCGTGATGCCCTCGACCTCCAGCCAATCGCGCGCCTCACGGAGTGCTCGTCGTGCAGCAGCCGGCCCGTGCTGGTCGGGGAAGAGGAACGGGCGGGTGGCCGAGGCCTCGACCTCGGCGAGACCCTCGACGGCCCCGCTGTAGAGCACGTCGCCGCCACCCTCGCCTGCACCGGGGCCGACGTCGACGATCCAGTCCGCGTTCCGGACGACGTCCATGTTGTGCTCGACGACGTAGACCGAGTTGCCCGAGCGCTTCAGCTGCTCCAGCACCTCGAGGAGGGGCTCCGCATCGGCCGGGTGCAGACCCGCTGACGGTTCGTCCAGGACGTAGACCACGCCGAAGAGCCCGGAGCGCAGCTGGGTCGCGAGCCGGAGCCGCTGCATCTCGCCGGGGGAGAGCGTGGTCGTCACGCGCCCGAGTCCGAGGTAGCCGAGTCCGAGGTCGGTGAGCACACGGATGCGCGCGAGGAGATCGGTCGTGATGGCGACGGCGACGTCGGTGCGCTCGCCGGAGAGCGTGGTCGGGAGCGCGGGCGCCGCGTCCTTCAGCTCCGTGGTGGGGCGGATGACCTCGGCGAGCTCCGTCATCGGCAGGGCGTTGAGCTCGGCGATCGTGCGGCCGGCGAAGGTGACCGCGAGCGCCTCGCGGCGGAGTCCCGTGCCGTGGCAGAGCGGGCACGGACCCGAGCGCACGAACTGCAGCACCTTGTTCCGCATCATCTGGCTCTTGGAGTCGGAGAGGGTGTGGAAGACGTACTGCTTGGCGCTCCAGAACATGCCGTTGTACGGCTTCGCGACGCGGTCGCGTTGCGGCGTGATCTGCACGACCGGCTGCTCCTCGGTGAAGAGGATCCAGTCGCGGTCCTCCTGGTCGAGCTCCCGCCAGGGGCGGTCGACGTCGTATCCGAGGGCGATGGTGATGTCGCGGAGGTTCTTCGCCTGCCAGGCTCCCGGCCACGCGGCGATCGCGCCCTCGCGGATGCTCAGCGACGGGTCGGGCACGAGGGAGTCCTCGGTGACCGTGTGTGCGACGCCGATGCCATGGCACTCCGGGCAGGCGCCGACGGCGGTGTTGGGGGAGAAGGCATCCGAGTCGAGTCGGGTCGTGAACCCCTCGGGGAAGGTGCCGGCGCGCGAGAAGAGCATGCGGAGCGAGTTCGAGAGGGTCGTCACCGTGCCGACGCTGGAGCGCGAGCTGGGGGCGCCGCGTCGCTGCTGCAGGGCGACCGCCGGTGGCAGGCCGGAGATCGAGTCGACGTGCGGGTCGTGACCCTGCTGGATCAACCGTCTGGCGTACGGGGCGACGGACTCGAGGTACCGTCGCTGCGCCTCCGTGAAGATGGTGCCGAACGCGAGCGACGACTTGCCCGAGCCGGAGACCCCGGTGAAGGCGACGATCGCATCGCGCGGCACGTCGACGTCCACGTTGCGGAGGTTGTTCTCGTTGGCTCCCCGGACGCGGACGAACGGGTCGGATGCTTCGGGGGCGTGTTCGGGCATCAGATCACCCTACGTCGCTCGCTACCGCGATGCGGAGTGGTTGACGCGTCCCTGCAGGTGTGCGGGCGAGGCTCTTGCCAGGAGGATCGCCGAGCTGAGACGATCGTCGGTTGCCCGAAGCGGGCGCAGAGTTGGAGTCCACCGTGTCTCATGAAGCCGATGACCCGCGAACCATCGTGGCGGCGAGCGTCGAGTACTGGCGTTCGCTCGTGCAGCGCCTGGCAGGTGCATCGGCCGTCACTTCGGTCGAGGAGGTCGACACGGCTTTGCCGTGGACCAACCTGAGCGTCGAGCCCGTGAACCCGAGAGCGGCCTCGATCGACCTGCTCCTGACCCCGCACGAGATGATCCTGCACCTCGGCCGACACGGTTGCCGGTGGGAACTCGACGACGGAGCGCTCGACACCGCGTTCGCCGAACGGGTGATCGACGCCGCGATCGCCGGACGCGCAGAGGAGCTCGTCGGAACGATCCGGTTCGCCGTGCGGGTCACCTTCCGGGACGGCACCGTCGAGGAGAACGTCCGACTCGACGGCTTCCTGGCCCCGACACGGCGCTGGATGCGCCGCGAGCCTTGGACGCGCTTCGAGCCGTACGACGTGGAGTGAGGATGTCTGGCGAGAACCGGTCGTGAACGATGTCGGGGGTGGACGGCAGGATCGTCCTCATGACTCGTGAACGTTCCTGGCACGGCTGTGTCTTCATCGGCGTGAGCCTCGACGGCTTCATCGCAAAGCCCGACGGCGACCTCGGCTGGCTCACGGAGCTCGAGCCGCGGGAGCATGCAGCGGATGCACCGGGGAGGCACCCGGCGCTCGACTGGGATTCGTTCTTCCCGACGATCGACACCCTCGTGATGGGTCGCACCACCTACGACACCGTCCTCGGCTTCGGTGAGTGGCCGTTCGAGGGCAAGCGCGTCGTCGTGCTGAGCACCACGCTCGAGGCAGGGGACGACCGCATGACGGTCGCCGGGTCGCTCGACGAGGCGGCCGCCCTGCTCGACCAGGCTGGGGCCGGCCGCGTCTACATCGACGGCGGCAGGACCATCCAGGCGTTCCTCGGTGCTGGCCTCGTCGACGAGATCACCGTGTCGGTCGCGCCGGTGCTCATCGGCTCGGGTGCCCGCCTCTTCGGCGATCTCGACGCCGACGTCCGCCTGCGGCTCCGCGGTACCCACGCGACGCCCGAGGACGGGCTCGTGCGCATCACCTACGACGTGCTGCCGCGCTGACAGCTCGATTCGCCGCGAATCGTCGCCCGCGCTTCGTGCGTGCGACCACTCGGGGCGAATCGAGGACGGGCCGCTACAGACCGACCCACTCCGTCTCGCCGTCGGCCAGGTGCTGGCGCTTCCAGATGGGGACGGTGCGCTTGATCTCCTCGACCAGACGCTCGCAGGCGGCGAACGCCTCGGCCCGGTGCGCAGCGGCGACAGCGGCCACGAGGGCCAGGTCGCCGACGACGAGCGACCCGACGCGGTGGGCGGCGGCGACCCGCAGGCCGGTCTCCGCGGCGACCGTCCGGCAGCAGTCCTCCAGGAACCGCTGGGCATCGGGATGGGCCCGGTAGTCGAGGGCGTCGACCGCCTCGCCGTGGTCGTGGTCGCGCACGATCCCTCGGAAGGCGACGAGTGCGCCGTTGGCGGGCGCCGCGACGAAGTCCTCGATCGCATGCGCGTCCAGGGCCGACTCGGAGATGAGGGCGAGGACCTCGGGAACCGTCGACTCACTCATGCGCGCCACCTCCGGCGATCTGGGCGACGAGGTGGTCGAGGAGGCCGTCGAGGACCGTAAGCCCGTCCTTCACGCCACCGGTCGACCCGGGCAGGTTCACCACGACGGTGCCGCCGGATACCCCCGCGAGCCCGCGACTGAGCGCCGCGGTCGGGGTCTTGGTCGACCCGAGGGTGCGGATCGCCTCCGCGATGCCGGGCAGTTCGCGGTCGAGGTGGGGCTGCGTCGCCTCCGGGGTGCGGTCGCTCGGCGAGGGGCCGGTGCCGCCCGTCGTGATGAGCACCGCGGGCGCGGCGCCCAGGGCTGCCGTGATCGCGAGGTGCACGTCGGCGTCGGACACGACCGTCACCGCATCGACCGCGTAGTCGTGCTCGGACAACCAGGCGGAGATACGCGGCCCCGTGAGGTCCTCGCGCGTGCCGGCCGCGCCGGCGGTCGACGCGACGATGACGGCCGCGGTTCGCGGACGGACCGTTCGCGCCACAGGTGCTTCGATCGGCTCCGACGCTTCCGGCGTCCAGTTCCCCCGCTTGCCGCCGGACTTCTCCAGCAGCCGGATGTCGCCGAGGACCGATGCCGGGTCGACGGCCTTGACCATGTCGTGCAGGGTCAGGCCGGCGATCGACGCGGCCGTCAGGGCCTCCATCTCGACCCCGGTCTGGCCGGTGGTCTTCGCCGTCGCGGTGATGACGATGGAGTCCTCGGTGAACGCGAAGTCGAGGCTCACGGACGACAGCGCGAGCTGGTGGCAGAGCGGAATGAGTTCGCTCGTCCGCTTGGCTCCCGCGATCCCCGCGATGCGGGCGGTCGCGATGACGTCCGCCTTCGGCAGGCCGTCCGCCTGCACGAGCGCGATCACGTCTGGTCGGGTGGTGAAGGTCGCGGTCGCCGTCGCGACCCGCTTCGTCGTGGCCTTGTCGCCGACATCGACCATGCGTGCGCGGCCGTCGTCGTCGAGGTGTGTGAGCCCGGTCATAGTGCCCATGCTTCCACAGCGTCACCGGCGTCGAGCTCGAGGACGTCCTCCGGGATCACGATCAGCACATCGGAGGCCGCGAGTCCGGCGACGAGATGCGAGCCGGGGCCCGCGACGGGCTCGACCCGACCGTCGTCTCGTCGGCGTCCGCGGAGGAACTGGCGCTTGCCGGGCACCGAACGCACGGCGACCGCGAGTTCCGCCGGCACACGCGACGCCTGCGGCAGGCCGGCGACCCGGCGGAGGACCGGAGCGACGAAGACCTCGAACGAGAGCTGGGTGCTCACCGGGTTGCCGGGGAACGCGATGATCGGGACGCCCCGGTGGGCGCCGAGCGCCTGTGGTCCGCCGGGCTGCATCGTGACCGAACCGATCCAGCCACCCAGCGGCCCGAGGACGTCACGGACGACCTCGTGCTCGCCCATCGAGATCCCGCCGGAGGTGAGGATGAGATCGACCTCGCCGTGGAGGTCGTCGAGCAGGGCGAGCAGGACGTCGGCGTCGTCGACGACGCGCGCACGGGCGGCGACCTCGGCCCCGGCAGCGACGACGGCGGCCGCCAGCGCGGTCCCGTTGGAGTCGAAGGTCTGGCCGAGCGTCGGCGTCTCGCCGGGTTCGACGAGTTCGGCACCGGTCGTGACGATCGCGACCCGCACCCGCCGACGCACCTCGACGGTCGTGATCCCGGCCGCCGCCAACACGGCGAGGTGTCGTGAAGCGAGGCGTACGCCGGCCGGCAGCAGCTCCTCACCGGAGCGGACGTCGCTCCCGCGCTCCCGGACGAACAGCCCCACCGGTCGCTCGCCACCGCCGCGCGCAGGACCGAGGAGAACGGTCTCGACACCGTCCGGATCCGTCTCGACCTCGCTCTCCTCGACCGGTACGACGACGTCCGCTCCCGGCGGCACGACCGCGCCCGTCATGATGCGTATCGAGGTCCCAGGCTCGAGCGGCGCGGGGTCGATGGGGCGCGCGGCGATCTCGCCCACCACCCGTAGCCGCGTCGCATCGCCCGTGAGGTCTGCTGCCCGAACCGCGAAACCGTCCATCTGCGAGTTGCGGAACAGCGGCAGGTCGACCGGTGACGGCACCGCCACGGCGGTCACCCGACCTGCGGCCTCGTCGATCGGCACGTGCTCGGCGCCGGTGTCGGTCACGTCGTCGAGGAGGGCGGCGACATCGGAGGCGTGCTGCTCGACGGTCTTCCGACTCGTGGGCGCTGGCGTCATCATGGTGGTTCCCGTCGTCGAGGTCGGTCGGTGGGGCTGCACGGGGTGTTCGGAGCCGCGGTCAGTAGCGGGGGACGGACGGATCCACGAGGCGCGACCACGCGTCGATGCCGCCCTCGAGATGGACGGCGGAGTAGCCGCGCTCGAGGAGCAGGCGGAGCGCCGACTCGGATCGGATGCCGTGGTGGCAGTAGACGACCACGGGCGTCTCGGGGTCGAGAGCATGGAGTGTCTCAGGGAGCGAGCCGAGCGGCATCAGCGTCGAACCGGGCAACCGGGCGATCTCCGCCTCCCACGGCTCCCGGACGTCGAGCAGGACGGCCTCATCGTCGTTCGCCGCGAGCTGTGGTGCGGTGATCGTGCGTCCGCCGTGTCGCGGCTCGTGGGGTGCTGCGGCTGCGGCGCTCGCCGCATCCCCTCCCGGCGTCCGGTGCAAGTGCTCGTCGAGCGACACCTGCCGGGCACCCGCGGGGTCGCGCTCGTACCGGAGTTCGCGGAACCCGCCGCTCAGCCCGTCGAACATCGTCACGCGGCCGAGCGAGAGGGTCCCGACCCCGCTGAGCACCTTGATCGCCTCGGTCGCCATGATGGACCCGATGACCCCGACCGTGGTGGGCAGGACGCCACCGGCCTCGCAGGAGAGCACCGAACCGTCCGTCGGCGGGTGGGGGAAGAGGTCGCGGTAGCGCGGGCCGCGAGACGACCAGCTGAGCCCGGCCTGCCCGCCGTACTGCGAGACCGCACCCCAGACGAGCGGGACCTCGGCGAGCGTCGCGGCGTCGTCGACCAGGTACCGGGTCTCGAAGTTGTCGCTGCCGTCGATGACGAGGTCGATCTCCGCGTCGGCCAGGAGGCCCATGATCTCGCCTGGTCCGAGGCGGAGGCGGTGCCTGAGGATCGTCGCATCGGTGTTGACGGCGAGGGCGCGGTCGGCGGCGGAGTCGACCTTCGGACGGCCGACGTCCGCGGTGCTGTGGACGGTCTGCCGATGCAGGTTGCTGAGTTCGACCGTGTCGTCGTCCACGAGGTGGATTGCGCCGTCTCCCGAACCGACACCGGCAGCGGCGAGCGCGGGGATGACGATGCTGCCGAGGCCGCCGGCGCCGACGATCAGCACCCGTGCGTCGGCGAGGCGCTGTTGCGCTGCGAGTCCGAACCCGGGGAGGGCGAGCTGCCTGGCGTACCGCGCGGTCGAGGACATGCGCCGATTATCCCACCGGCACCGTGCCGACCGGCCCTCAGACCGGCTTGACCGGCGTGCGCAGGAGGCAGAAGGCGTTGCCCTCCGGATCAGCGAGGACATGCCACGACTCCTCGCCCGTCTGCCCGATGTCCGTCGGGCGCGCACCGAGGGCCAGCAGGCGCTCGAGCTCGGCGTCCTGGTCGCCGTCGGTCGGGCTGACGTCGATGTGGAGCTTCGACTTCGGCTGCGGCGGGTCGTCGCTGCGGCTGAGGATAATCGTCGGCTGCGAGCCGCCGAAGCCGTCCCGCGCGCCGATCTCCACCCCGTCCTCGTCGCGGTCGAGTACGACGAAGTCGAGGACCTCGCACCAGAAGCGGGCGAGCGCTTCCGGATCGCGGCAGTCCAGGACGAGTTCACTGATGCGACATGACATGACGGCACGCTACCCCGCACGCGTCGTGCAGTGGAACCCGTTGCGGATCGGCTAGGACTCGTCCCCAGCGGTCTCGGCCCAACGGGTCAGGGTGATCGTGAACCCACGGACGAGGCGGTCGAAGCTGCGGTCGAGATCGCGGTCGAGGCCGAAGGAGCCTGCCGCCTCGAGCGAGACGAAGCCGTGCAGTGTGGAGCGGAACGCGCGGATCGCGTCGATGGCGTCGTCGCCGCGGAGTTCGTAGGCCGTGAGGACGTCGGAGATGACCTGGATGGCGCCGAGCGACGCCGCCGTGTCCTCCTCGTCCTCCGGCCCGGCGATCCACTGCGCGGCCGTGTAGCGCGCCGGGTGCTCCAGCGCCCACTCCCGGTAGGCCCCGGCCATCACCGTGATCGCGTCCGCACCAGAACGGCCGACGGCCGCGCGCAGCAGGACGTCGCCGAGCTCGCCCTTGGCCTGGAGGGAGATGCTCCTGCGGAGTCCGGCGAGCGAGTCGAGGTGCTTGTAGAGCGAGGGCTGCCGGACGCCGAGCCGTTCGGCGAGGGCGGCGAGGGTCAGCCCCTCGAGCCCGACCTCGTCGGCGAGTTCAGCCGCTTCGTCCACCACGCGCGCGCGGCTGAGTCCCGCCCTAGGCACGGTGCAGTGCCGACTGGAGGAAGCCGAGGACGGCCTGCGAGGTGACCTCGGGCTGCTGGGCCTGCGGGTAGTGCCCGGCGTCCTCGACGAGGACGACCTCGGCCTGCAGGGTGTCGCCGATCCAGCGGGCCTCTGCCGCAGGGTCGGGGAAGTCGGGGTCCTTGGTGCCCATGATCACGAGCGTCGGAGCGCTCACACCGGGGAGGGCAGCCTCGGCCGGGGCGTGGTCGGTCTGTCTGGTCGTCTGCGAGAATGCCTTGCCGTAGGCGGGGCGACGCAGGCTCGCGAAGACGTCGGCGAGGTGGTCGTCGAAGTCGACCGGCTTCCGGCCCGCGTTCAGCGTGGGGAGGTAGGCCTTCCAGACCCGTGCGATCCACAGCGGAGCCATCATGGCGCGGAAGACCGCCTGCATGACGGCGCCCGCCTTCGGGTTGCGGACGAACGGTCCGACGAGCACGAGACCGGACACGTCCTCCGGGTGCTCGGCGGCGACGATCACGCCAGCGCCGGCGGCAAGGGAGTTGCCGACGATGACGGCGGGAGCGCCCAGCTCGCGGATGAGGGCGTGGACGTCCGAGGCGGTCGCGACGTCGCCGTACGAAGAGAACGTCGTGTGGCTGTCGCCGTGACCACGGAGGTCGGTGGAGGCGACGCGGTACCCGGCCTGGACGAGCGCGGGAGCGAGGAAGCGGTAGGAGGAGCGGAGCTCGCCCATTCCCGGGACGAGGACGACGAGCGGGCCGTCTCCCTGGATCTCGTAGGCGATCTTGCCCTCGGGGCGGTCGAGGTAGCGGGTGGCAGGCCCTGTCGATGCCGGGTTCGTGTTCATGAAGCTAGTCTGCATCGCCGTTTGGCTAATGTCAATAGCTTTTACGGACGAGGTTCGTTCGCCCATCTTTGGGCGACAGAAGCTCCGTTCGCCCAAACATGGGCGAACGAGTGCGGGGAGGCGCGTCAGCTGAGGTCCGTCCACCAGCGGACGCCGTCGAGGGTGACGCGCGTGGTCTCCTCGTGATGGAGGACGACGAGCAGGACGTCGTCGCAGTGTCGACAGCGCACCACCCACGCGTCCGGGGTGCCGAACACCAGCTCCGCGGCGAGGGGCGAGACGTCGCGGCACCCGAGGCACTGCGACATCGTGCCGCTCGGGTCGGTGCCGGTCAACTCCGACAGGGTTCCGGCGAGGACGTTCCCGTCCAGATGCGAGGTCATCACGCGCCTCCGAACCGCTCGGTCTTGATGCGGGCGGGATCATGGCCGATCGCGACCAGGGTGTCGGCGACCGCCTCGACGAAGCCGGTCGGTCCGCAGACGAACACCGACGGGGCCTCGCCGCCGGTGGACTCGAGCGCCTGCAGGTCGGCCGCGACCAGGCGGCCGGCGGGACGAGGCCACCCGTCGGGCGCTCGCCGGGTGTAGATCCAGGTGACGTCGACCCCGGTCGCCGCAGCGAGCTCGTCGGCGAAGAAGGCGTCCTGCGGTGAGCGGACCGAGTACACGAGTCGGAACGTCGTCGTGCTCCCGGCCGCCTCGTGCGCTCGCACCATCGCCATGAGCGGCACGATGCCCGAACCTCCGCCGATCAGGAGGACCGGCTCCGTGTCCTCGGGGCGCCAGACGAACCAGCCGCCCAGTGGGCCACGCACCTCCACCTGGTCGCCGACCTCGATCGCGTCGACGAGGAACGGGGAGACCTCGCCGTCGAGGACCCGGTCGACGGCGATCTCGATGCGGTCACCGGCGTCCGCCGAGGCGATCGAGTAGGAGCGGACCGCCTGGTAGCCGTCGGGTGCGGTGAGTCGGACGTCGGCGTGCTGCCCGGCGAGGTTCCCGCCCCAGCCGGGGGCGTCCAGGATGAGGCTCCGCCCCGATGGGGTCAGCTGCGTCGCCGTGACCACGGTTGCCGCCTTCCAGACGTCGACATGGCCCGTGCGCCTCACGAGTACCGCTGTTCGAGCCAGGGGTCACCGTAGGCGTGGTAGCCGTTCTGCTCCCAGAACCCCGGTTCGTCGTCCTGCTGCATGACGAGGCCGCGGATCCACTTCGCGCTCTTCCAGAAGTAGAGGTGCGGGATGAGGAGCCTCGCCGGGCCGCCGTGCTCCGCGGCGAGCGGCTCGCCGTCGAAGCCGGTGGCGATCCAGGCCTTGCCGTCCAGGAGGTCGTCGAGTGGGACGTTGGTCGTGTAGCCGCCGTAGGAGTGGGCCATCACGAAGTCGTAGCCACTCTCGATCTCGGCGAAGAGCGTGTCGAGGGAGACGCCCTGCCAGCTCGTGCCGAGTTTCGTCCAGCGGGTCACGCAGTGGATGTCGCGGGTGATGTCGTCCTGCTGGAGGGCCTGCATGGCCGCCCAGTCCCAGCGGTGGGTCTCGCCGGTCTCCGTGCGGATCTGGAACTCCCACTCGGCGGTGTCGATCCGCGGCGTGGGCCCGGCGGACAGCACCGGGAAGTCCTCGGTGAGGAACTGACCGGGCGGGAGTCGGTCGTCCTGCTCCCGTGCCCGTCCTCCGAAACCGCGCGTGAACACCGCCATGTCGACCTCCTCAGGATGGTCATCACCCTAGTGAGCAGGTGTCGGTGAAGCCAGGCCCTCCTGGGGTCACCAAGTGGTTCCGGTCTCGCTCAGCCGGTGATGAGGTTCGACAGCGCGTCGATCGAGTGGACGACGGCGAGGGCGCCGGTGGCCTCTGCCGGCGAGCCGTAGCCCCACTCGACGAGGATCGTCGGGATCCCGTGCGCCGCCGCACCCTCGATGTCGTGGAGGCGGTCGCCGACCAGTACGGTGCGGGAGGTGTCGACGCCGGCGGCCGTGAGGCGCCGGAGGGCCTCGCCGACGACGTCGGCCTTGCTGCTGCGGACCTCGTCCTCGGAGGCGCCCGTGACGACGGTGAAGTACTGGCTCAGGCCGAAGTGGTCGAGGATCGTGCTCGCCTGCGACTCGGGCTTCGAGGTCGCGAGCCCGATCGGGATCCCGGCCTCGGAGATGCGCGCGAGCAGCCCGGCGACGCCTGGGAACACCGCGGTGCCGACCTCGGCGCCCTCGATGGCGACCTGGCGACGGTACTCGGTGAGGGCGAGCTGCGACTGCAGCGGGTCCATGTCCGCGAAGTCGCGGAAGGAGTCGAGCAGCGGTGGCCCGACCCAACGCAGCAGCGATTCGTCGGACGGGACGACGGCACCGACGTTCGCCAGGGTCGTCTTCATGCGCGAGATGATGCCGGGCGCCGAGTCCACGATCGTGCCGTCGAGGTCGAACAGCACGCAGGACCAGCTGCGGTGGAAGGACACGGTCGTACTCGCGAGGTAGAGATCGGTCACACGCTCCATCCTAGGGCGACCCCTCCGGCCAGGGAGGGTTGTCAACCGGTTGCCAGAGCCGTAGGCTGACAGGGCCGGCAGCCCGACTGTCTGGTTCCCGATGACGAGAACGAACGCGAAGGCGGAAGCGCACGTGAATGCACAACACCCGGTGAGCTGGACCCTGTCGGGCTTCGGCGACGAGATCGACGCCGACCCGACGACGCAGATCGCCGTGCTGGAGGCGCTCGGTGCATCGCACATCGAGGTCCGGAGCGCGTGGGGCGTCAACATCATCGATCTCGACGCCGACCAGCTCGCCCGACTCGGCGCGCAGCTGCAGAAGTCGGGCATGGGGGTGTCCGCCATCGGGTCGCCGATCGGCAAGGTCGACGTGGCCCTCGACGCCGAGCTGGAGGTCGCCCGCCTCGCGCGAGCGATCGCGGCTGCACACGCCCTCGGAACTCCGAACATCCGCATCTTCTCCTTCTTCCGCGGCGAGGGCGTGCCGGTTGAGGCCACCCGCGACGACGTCCTGGTCCGCATGCGCCTGCTCGCCGATCTGGCCGAGCGGGAGGGGGCCGTGCTCCTGCACGAGAACGAGAAGGACATCTACGGCGACGTCCCGGAGCGCATCCTCGACCTCGTCGAGTCGGTCGGATCACCCGCGCTGCGGCTCGCCTGGGACAACGCGAACTTCGTCCAGGTAGGTGTGGCGCCGTTCGACGACGGCTACGCGATGCTGCGCCCGTACCTCGACTACCTGCAGGTCAAGGACGCGGTCGCCGAGAGCGGCCAGGTCGTACCGTCCGGCGAGGGCGACGGGCAACTGCGTGAAACGCTCACGGCGTTGCGCGACGACGGCTACGCCGGGTTCGCCTCACTCGAGCCGCACCTCGCCGACACCCACGCGCTCGGCGGCTTTTCCGGTCCCGCCTCGTTCGGCGCGGCCGCCCGGGCCTTCCGGAGGCTCACCGACGAGCTGGGGATCGAACTGCGATGAGCCGCGAGCCCGCACCCGTCCTCCGTCGCGTCGCCGTCATCGGGTGCGGCGACATCGCAGCCCTCCACCTCGCGGCGATCGGGACGGTGCCCGGTGCGCAGCTCGTGGCGGTGTGCGACGTCGACGCCGGCCGGCTCGATGCGGCGAGGGCTGCGACGGGTGTCCCGGGATTCACCGACCTCGATCGACTGTTCGACGACGCGCGACCGGACGTCGTCCACATCTGCACCCCGCACCATCTGCACGCCGACCAGGCGATCCGGGCGCTCGAGCGCGGGATCAGCGTCATCCTCGAGAAGCCCCTCGCCCACACGCGCGAGGAGGCCGAGCGGCTCCTGGCCGCGGCGGAGCACAGCCGCGCGAAGATCGCGGTGTGCTTCCAGAACCGCTACAACCAGCCGGCGGAACGCGCCAAGGAACTCCTCGACTCGGGTGAGCTCGGCGCAGTGCTCGGCGCCTCGGCGGTCGTGCCGTGGCATCGGACGGCGGCCTACTACGAGGATCGCCCGTGGCGCGGTCGCTGGGACACCGGCGGCGGCGGACTCCTCATGAACCAGGCGATCCACACGATCGACCTCGTGCAGTGGTTGGTCGGCGACCCGATCGAGGCGACGGGATCGATCGCCACTCGCGCGCTCGCCGAGGTGATCGAGGTCGAGGACACGGCCGAGCTGCGCATCGTGCACGCGGGTGGCGCGACGAGCACGGTCTACGCGACGGTCGCGGGGGTCGCGAACCTGCCGGTGACGATCGACGTCGTCTGCGAGCTGGGCACGCTGAGCCTCGGGGCCGAGCTCACCGCCCGCTTCGCCGACGGGCGCGTCGAGACCACCGTCGAGCGCGTGACCGCCAGCGGAGCGCGTGCCTACTGGGGCGTGTCCCACGAGCGGCTGATCCAGGACTTCTACGCGGGGCTCGACGAACCGGGCGCCTTCTGGCTCCACCCCGCCGAAGCGCGGAAGGCGTTCGACGTGATCCAGGACGTCTACGACGCGGCGATCCCTGAGCGACGGTCGTCGGTCCTCGCCGCGCAGCTCGGCGGTCGCTGAACCGTCACCCGTCGCGGGCGGCGATGCCTCAGGACGCTGCGGTCCGCCTGACGAGCAGCTGCGCTCCGTCCGGGTCGGGGAACCGCTCCACGTCTCGGACGGCCGTCTGCAGGACGGTGTCGAGGTGCTGGGACGCCAGGCTGACGCCACCCATCGCCACCGCTTCCGAACCGAGCGAGGAGACGACCACGTCCGGTGGCAGCGGGCAGATCTCGCCGAGGGTGCGGATGAAGCGCGGCAGGAAGACGTCCGCGCCCGGAGCGCTTCCGCCGCCGACCACGAGGAGTTCCGGATCGAGAGCGAGGACCATGGCCGCTGCGCCGGTGGCCAGGTCGTCCGCGAACTCGTCCATCGCCGCCAGGGCGATCCGATCACCGGCGCGAGCCGCCTCGAAGATCTCCTCGCGGGACGGCCGTGGTGAGCCGAGGACCGACTCGCCGTACCGCTCGTTCAGGCGGGACCACCGGAGTTCGGGCATCTCGCCGACGATCCCTGCCGCACCGTGCACGCCGCGATGCACCTTCCCGTCGACGATGGAGGCCGCGCTGGTGCGCACGCCGCAGAGGAGGTAGACGACGTCGCGGTGATCCTGGGCTGCGCCGACGGTCAGTTCCGCGCGGGCGCCGAGCGCGACGTCGCCCTCCACCAGGACGGCTCCGTCGAACTCCCGCTCGAAACGCTCGCGCAGGTTCAGCCCGACCCAGTCCGGGAGTCCCGTCCCGCCGAAGTGCAGTACCTCGCCGTCCCGACCGATCGCGCCGGGGGAGCCGACGGCGACGATCCACACCGACCCGCGGGTGAGGTCGAGGGTGCTGAGCACCGCATCGCCGGTCGCCAGCGCCAGGGTGATGCGCTCGGTCGCGCCCGTGTCCTCGGGCAGGCGAGCCGTGCGCTGGCCCAGGACGGCACCGGCGAGGTCGGTCACGACGGCGTGGATGTGGTTCGCGCCGATGTCGAGCGACAGGAGGTGGCCGAGTCCGGCGCGCACGTGGAAGGCGGTGGCGGGTCTGCCGACCCGGGACGCCGAGGCGCGTTCGACGGATTCGAGCCAGCCCATCTCGACGAGGTCCGTCACGATCGCGTCGATGGCCGTCCGAGACAGCCCGGACGCGTCCGCCAGCTCCCTCAGGGTGAGCGGCTGCGGGAGCAGGGCGCGCAGCACACCGAGCGAGTTCATCCTCCGGAGCAACGACCGACTGCCCATCGATCCGCCGGACTGCTCCACCATCGCCTCTCGAGGCATTCGTCATTCCCCCTTGCGACTTTTCACGGCACGTTGCAGTATTAACTCCGCCTCCTCGACTCTACCCGCGGGAGCCCCGCGGCGGCGGTCGGGAATCCCGCGTCGATCCCGAGAGCGCCCACCCACACAGAAAGCCGGCCATGCTGCACACCTTCACCTTCGGTGACCTCCGCATCCCCGCGAACCTCGCCGGCGAACCGACCGCCACGGGCACAGGGTTCGTCGTGCCCGCAGGTCCGGTCGCGCTGCTCCACCCCTTCGGCGACACCGGTTTCTACCGGCACGGGTGGAACTCGTGGAGCCCGAGCGGGTGGACCACCACCGACGGCGAGACCATCGGCATCAAGAACAGCCCCGACCGGCTGCTCACCGCCGACGACGCGGTCAACGAGACCCCGCACCTCCACTCCGGCAGTGGTGTCGGAGCCATCGCGGCCCCGGACGGCACCGTCCTGCTCATCGGCACCCTCGGGCTCGGCAACCCCCGGGTCGGTGCCGACCGCAACACGATCTGGGCGCGGAGCGAGACCGACGAAGCCGAGTGGTTCGTCACGTTCGGGCCGGAGCAGCAGGCCTTCGCCGACTACGCGGCCATCCTGTCCGAACGGCTCGGGCGGCGCTCGCAGCGCGCCGGTCGCGTCTGGAGCAGTTGGTACTCCTACTACGAGGGCATCGACGAGGAGCTGGTCGCCCGCACCGTCGCCGACCTCACCGGGTACCCCTTCGACGTGTTCCAGCTCGACGACGGCTGGGAGCCGATCGTGGGCGACTGGACGGCCGGCCCGGACTTCCCGTCCGGTATGCAGGCCACCGCCGGTCGCATCGCCGAGGCCGGGTTCCGCCCGGGGCTCTGGCTGGCCCCGATGATCGCACTTCCCGACTCCACGATCGCGCGGGAGCGCCCCGACCTCCTCGTGCAGGACGACGCCGGCCGCCCGCTGGCGACCGGCTACAACTGGAACTCCCACTACTACTCGCTCGACACCACCCAGCGGGAGGTGCAGGACCACCTCCGCGAGGTCTTCGAGCGCGTCACCGGGTGGGGCTTCAGCTATCTCAAGCTCGACTTCATGTACGCGGGGGCCGTCACCGGTCGGCGACACCAGGACGTCCACCGCGAGACCGCCTACCGGGATGCGATCTCGTTCATCAGGGAGACCGTCGGCGACGACGTGTACCTGCTCGGCTGCGGCGTTCCGATGATCCCGTCCATCGGGGTGTTCGACGGCGCACGAGTGGGGCCGGATGTCGGTCCGTTCTGGGACAACGCCGAACGCGTCGGCGATCCGTCGGGCGTCGGGGCGTGGAACTCGATCGTCGACTCCGTCAACCGAGTCTGGCTGAAGGACGTCTACGAGGTCGACCCCGACGCCGTCTACTTCCGCAGCGCTCGGAACCTCCTCGATCCCGTCGAACGTCGCATACTCCAGGACGTCGCCGCCATCCTCGAGTTCAAGTCGACCTCCGACCCGGTGGTCTGGCTGCACGAGAGCGAACGCGCCGAACTCCGCCAGTACCTCACGGAGACGCCGACGGTCGAGCAGACGGGGCGGTTCACCTTCCGGCTCGACGGCCGCGAGGTCGACCTGACGGCCGTCGTGGCGGGAGAGGCCCGCTCCGACACCTCGTACATCGGGTGACGCCTGGCACTCGGTGGCGAACCGGCGTTATCCGATAAACGAACGCCGACCGCGCAGAAGTGGAGCTTTGGCACAGTCGTGGGATTCTGAGCAGGATGAGCGCGAAACCAGGGTCCGCGGAGCGGTTCGAGGCTGCGGGGAGCGACGTCGACGACGCTCGCGAGCTCTACCGTGAGGCCTACCGGATCGGCAGGATGACGGTCGAGCCGACGGCAGCTGAGTTCGGATACCGCTTCACCTCCACCGGAGACGACGACCTCTCTCTCCGAGCCTCGCAGGTCGAGGGCGGATCACGGGCGCGTCGTTCACTCAGGGGAGTACGTCGTCTCCTGGATGACGCGTGGCGAAGGCGTCTCGGACCTGCTCGGCTCGCCGATGAAGTTCCTCCACGGGCAGCCGGCGATGTTCGCGAACGACCGCCCCGCGCAGTTCGACCTCATCGACTACCGGCTCAACATGATGCACTTCGGCGGCGCCTATCTCGAGGGCGTCGCGGGGGAGACCGAGGGGTCGGTGGGTCCGATCCGGTTCGACACCACGTTCCGCCCGTCGGGCGACGCCCTGCGGCGCTGGACCGAGACGGTGGCGACCGTCGCCCGGGTGGTCTACGACGACGGGAGTTCCGCACTGCTGCGCGCCGAGGCGAACCGAGCAGCCGCTGTCACGCTGCTCGAGGTCTTCCCGCACGTCGCCCTGCAGCCGCGCATCGACCTGGCGGCGCCGTCGGGCGGCAAGACCCGCGCCGCCGTCGAATTCATGATCGCGAACGCCCACCGGCCCATGGGCACCGACGAGATCGCCGCTGCCGCCGGGATCAGCCTGCGCAGTCTGCAGGCGGCGTTCCGCCGCGAGTACGACGTCACCGCCACCGACTACCTGCGGTCGATCCGGCTCGATCGCGTCCGACAGGAGCTGCGGGATGCGGAACCGGGCCTCACGACGGTCGCCGAGGTCGCCAGGCGATGGGGTTCACCCACCTCGGGCGCTTCGCAGCCTCGTACACGACCCGCTTCGGCGAGTACCCGAGCGTCACCCTCGCGTCGAGCCGCAGCGGAACCCACAAGCGTTCCCTAGGCTGAGGCCATGACGCGATCCACGGTGACCGATCCGCACGCTCCGAAGCCCGTCGGGCCGTATTCACATGCCGCGGTCGCGCCGACCGGAGCGCTGTACCTGTCCGGGCAGACGCCCATCGATCCGGCGACCGGAGCCCTCGTCGACGGTGATGTCGCCGAGCAGACCCGCCAGGTGTTCGCCAACCTCGAGTCGGTGCTGACGGCCGCTGGTCGCGGGTTCGGCGACGTGGTCAAGGTGAACGTCTATCTCGTCGACATGGCCGACTTCGCGTCGATGAACAGCGTCTACGAGACGGTCTTCTCGGCGCCATACCCGGCGCGCACCACGGTCGCGGTCGTCGGACTGCCGCTCGGCGCGCGCGTCGAGATCGAACTGGTCGCCTGAGGGCCAGGCCAAGGGAGGCCCTACTTGTCCCAGGCCGTGGTCGGCGCAAGCCCCCGGCTCGTCCGCTCCTCGTTCAGCAGCTCCTCGATGAGCGGGGACTTCGCCGCCGTGTAGGCGCGGCCGTCGTCGGTCCTGGCGAGCTCCAACTTGAGCTCCTGGTACCGGCGCCGAGCGGACGCGTGGTGCAGCAGCTTGTCCCGGAAGAGCCGCTGGTCGCAGTGCTCCCACGCGTCTGAGCCGAACACGTGGAGGATGTGGGTGCGACGGACTCCCTCCGAGCGGACGTACACGGCATGCGTCTTCGGTCCCGCAGCGTTCGGCTCGTACCCGAGCCCGGCCAGGAGTGGTCCGAGGTCGAACGGGTCGATGGTTGCCGTCGCTCTCGCGGCGAGGTCGATGATCGGCTTGGCGACGAGACCGGGGACGGCGGTGCTCCCGATGTGCTCGATCGCGTCGACGCGTTCGAGGAGGACGTCCGAGAGCTGTGTCGCCTCGTGTCGGAACGCCGCCGCCCACTCCGTCCGGTGCGGGCTCAGCTCGATCATCGGATCGAGCGTACCCCGCGGTCGGTCCCCGGGCGAGGGCCGCTCCCGAGCCCATCCCGGGTCCCTGGGCCCACCCCGGTCCCTGAGCCCACCCCGGTCCCTGAGCCTGTCGAAGGGCTGGGTGACGCCCCGACTCAGTCCGTGGTCGGCGGCGGGGCGGTCGACTCGCGCATGATGAGCGTGGTCGCGAGGTCGGTGATGGTCGGGACCTCGGTGCCCCCGAGGTGCGCGAAGAGGGTCTGCACGGCGTAGGAGCCGGAGGCGATGTGCGGGCTGCGGATCGAGGTGAGTGCCGGTGTCGTGAAGTCCGAACCGAAGATGTCGTCGAAGCCGATGAGGCTCAGCTGGGCGGGCATCTCGACACCACGTGAGCGCAGCTCCAGCATGATGCCGATGGCCAGGAGGTCGTTGTAGGCGAGGACCGCGGTGGCACCCGTCTCGAGCACGGCCGTAGCCGCCGCCCTGCCCGCCGCCATGTCGGGCTGCGTCGACGGCACCCGCACCGTCTCGATGCCGCGTTCGGCGCACAGCTCCCGCGTCCGGCTCCACCGATGCCGCGACATCCAGGACCGACCGGGGCCGGAGACGAACGCGAGGCGGCGGTGCCCGAGGGCTGCGAGATGGTCGATCGCCTCGGTGAGGCCGGGGTCGATGTCGGCGACGATGCTGTCGACGTCGTCGACCTGACGGTTGATCACCACCACCGGCTTCTCCTGGCCCAGCGCGCGGACGTCGTCGGGCAGGAGCCTCGAGGTCGCGAGGATGAGACCGTCGACCGACGGCATGAGCCGCCTGGCGGTCAGCAGCTCCATCTCCGCCGACTCCTTGAACTCCGCGAGCACGAGCGTGTAGTTGCGCTCGGCGGTCTCGCGCTCCGCGCCGCGGACGACGTCGAAGAACATCGGGTTCGTGATGTCGGCGACGATGAGGCCGAGCGTGCCGGTGCGCCCGGTGGGGAGCGCCCTGGCGGCGGGGTTCGCCACGTAGTTGAGCTGCTTGGCCGCGTCGTGGATCTTCTGCGCCGTCTTCTCGTTGATGCGGCCGGGGCGGCTCAGCGCCCGCGACACGGTCGACGGGTTGACGCCGGCGAGCTGCGCGATGTCGTAGATCGTCGCAGCACGCTTCGTCTTCGGGACCCCGGCCGTGGGTTCGGGCGTCCCGGGCTCGGGAGCGACCATCTCGGCGGATGCGTCAGAGGTGCTCATGGGGCTCGCTCCTCTCGATCGCCGCCCTCGGCGACCTGAGCCATCGTACTGCCGCGGCTCCGGCGTATCGGCTCAGGTCGGCCGGTTCAGCGGGTCGCGACATCGAGTGCGTGGCTGGCCCATTCGTACGACAGGCGGTGCGACTCGTAGACGCTCTCGACGCTCGGGAAGTCGACCTCGATCATGTAGTCGCCGTCGTAGTCCGCGGGCATCGCCGCGACGATCGCGTCGAAGTCGAGCACACCGAGCCCGGGTTCCGCCCACAGCCGCTTCGTCTGGGAGGTCTCGTGGTAGCTCAACGCGCCGTCCGATGCGCCGTCGAGGTGATCGGCGTAGACGTCCTTGATGTGGATGCCGCCGACGCGGTCGCGGTAGTCGGTGATCATCGCGACCGGGTCCGCCCCCGCCCAGCGGAGGTGTCCGGTGTCGGGCCCGAACCCGATGAGACCCGGTCCGAGGGTGTCGAGCAGACTGCGGATCTCGTGCTCGGTCTCGAAGACACCACCGACGTGCGAATGGTGCAGGGGGCGGATCCCCTCGGCGAGCAGGACCTCGCAGGTCCGGCCGGCGTTCTCGATGGCCAGGTCGAGACGCTCCTGGGAGAAGTCGGCGCCGATGGCCGGCGTCGCCATGCGCGCCGGGACCGCCATCGAGGAGATCATCGTGCGGTCGAGTCCGAGGGAGGCCTGCGCCGCCCCGAACGCCTTCGCCGCCTCGAGGACCTCGGCAAGGTCGATCGTCTCGTCGAACGCGCTGCTGAACAGGCTGAGCGATGGTGCGAGGCCGTAGCCGCCGATCCACGTGCGGTACTCGTCCGCGGTCATGCCCTCGGGGATGTCGGCCTTCACCGCGGTGAACCCGATGCGCTGGAAGTCGGCGAAGGCTTCCTCGAACACCTCGCGGGTCTTGCCGCGGGCACTCCAGTACGGGATGGGGTTCGCGGCCACCCGGTTCGTCCGCTGCGCGCTCATCGGGCCACCGCCGCAACGGCGTCGAGCCGGACCGGCTGGCCCGTGCGTGCGGATTCGTAGAGACCCGTGATGATCGAGATCGCCTGACGGTTCTCGGCCAGCGTCACGCGGAGCGGTTCCTCCCCGCGGATCGCGGCGAGCACGTTCCGGTACTGGTGCAGGTGCGCGTCCGACATCTGTCCGGCGACGCTCGAGCCCGCCTGCGTCTCGTCGGCGAACTGCGCCGCCTGGTTCGTGTCCTTGCCCTGCGATCCGAAGAAGGCCTCGGCGCGTTCGGTCCCCGCGGGGTGGAGTGGAAGTACGTCAGCTGGTCGTTCTCGATGACCGCGGAGCCGCGGTCACCGTGGACCTGCAGCCGCGCGACGAGGCCCGGGTAGACGGCCGTCGAGCCGTGGATGACACCGAGGGCGCCGGATGCGAAGCGGACGACACCGACCGCGACGTCCTCGGTCTCGATGCGCTCGTGGGCGAGGAGCGCGGTGTAGCCGAAGACCTCGACGGGGCGTCCGAGGAGCGCGACCAGCAGGTCGACCGTATGCACGCCCTGGTTCATGAGCGCGCCGCCGCCGTCGAGCGCCCAGGTGCCGCGCCAGTCGCCGGAGTCGTAGTAGCTCTGCCCGCGCCACCAGTCGACCGAGGCGATGCCCGAGGTGATGCGCCCGAGGTCTCCGCGCTCGGCGGCGGCGAGGACGATCTCCGTCGAGGGGTCGAAGCGGTGCTGGGAGATGACCGTCACGACGGTGCCGGCGCGCTCCTGGGCGGCGATGATGTCGTCCGTCCGCGAGACGGTGACGTCGGCCGGCTTCTCGATGATGACGTGCTTGCCGGCCTCCAGTGCCTCGATGGCGAGGTCGGCGTGCAGACCGGTGGGCGTGCAGACGACGACGATGTCGGGGTCGGTCTGCGCCAGCGCCTCCGCGAGGGTCGTGAACGCCCGTCCGCCGCGCTCGGCGACGAGGGCCTCCGCCTTCGCGAGCTCAGGGTCGGCGACGGCGACGAGTTCCAACTCGTCGCGCAGCTGGTCGATGACGATGCCGTGCTGCTTCGAGATGATGCCGGCGCCGGCGATGGCGATGCGGTGCGGTCGGGACATGCGGGGGTTCGCTCCAGTTCTGTGCGTGGGGTGGGTCGGTGTCCGTGCCGGCTCAGGCGAGCTGGCGGAGGTGCGCGAGGGCGGCTTCGAGCTCCGGTTCGAAGTCCTCGAAGAGGCACTCGACGGTGATGGGGCCGTCGTAGCCGCCGTCACGCAGGGCCGTGATGAACTCGGTGAGCGGCCAGTCGCCCTGGCCGGGTGGCCGTCGTCCGGCGTCGGCGATGTGGGCGTGTCCGATGCGGTCGCCGAGGGCCTGGACGACGGCGAGCGGCTCCTCCTCCAGCATGATGTGGAAGAGGTCGGCGACGACGGGCACGCGGTCGATCCCGAACTCGTCGAGGAAGGCGACCGTCTCGTCGAGCGAGTTGAGCAGGTTCGTCTCGTCCCGGTTCAGTGGCTCGAGGACGATCTGCAGTCCGTTCCGCTCCGCCGCGTCGCGCGTCTCGACGACGACCTCCGCGAACCGCGCGCGGGCGGCCGCGACGTCCACCCCGGCGGGGATGGTGCGCGCCGTCCCGCTCCCGAACACGATCTTCGCGCCGGGCTCCGAGACCGAACCGATGATCGGCATGACGGCGTCGAGGTACGCCGTGACGCGTTCCGCCGGGAATCCGGGGTCGGCGAGCGACAGGTCGCCGGGGAACAGGATGGCGAACGACCCGCGTCGGACGCTCGCGTCGTAGTCGGGATGGCGCGTCCACCCGGCTCCGTCGGCGACGACGAGGTTGCCGACGATGGTCGGTTCGGCGTAGTCGGCTCCGGACGCGAACGCACCGGGGATGCGTTCGGAGGGGACGATCACGCCGTACCCCGTGAGCGGGTGCCGCTGGGCGGTCGGGTTCGTGTCGGACATGTGGTTCCGTTCCGTCGTCGGTGGGATGGTCATCGCTACTTCAGGCTCCCCGAGATGAGGTCGAGGCGCCAGAACCGCTGCAGGACGAGCACGAAGATCACCACGGGGATGACGGCGACGAGCGCCCCGGCGATGGCGACCGAGTAGAGCACCGGTTCGCTACCGCCACGGTTGAGCATGAGGAACATGGCGACCGTGATGGGCGACAGCTCCGACTTCGACTGCATGATGTACGGCAGCAGGAAGTTGTTCCAGGCGCCGATGAACTGCAAGAGGAACACCGTCACGAGGCCGGGGAACAAGAGCGGCAGGCCGATCGAGACGAAGGTGCGCCCCTCGTTCGACCCGTCCACCCGGGCCGCCTCGAGGAGTTCCTGCGGCACCGAGCCCCGTGCGAACACGTAGGAGAGGTAAATCCCGAACGGGGTGATCGAGATCGGGATGAGCACCGCCCAGTAGGTGTTCGTGAGGTTGAGCTGCGCGAAGAGCATGTACTGCGGGATCGCGAGCGTGATCGTCGGGAGCAGGACGCCCGCGAGCAGTCCGACCATGACGGCCTTCTTGCCCGGGAATCGGTAGAGCGCGAGCGCGTAGCCGGCGGCGGCCGAGACGGCGGTCGACAGGAGAGCGCCGCCGATCGAGTAGATGAAGCTGTTGCCCAACCAGCGCGCGAAGGAGCCGTTCTCGTAGGCGAACAGGTCGGTTATGTTGTCGACGAGGCTCGACCCGAAGGTGAACGCGCTCGTGGAGAACAGCTCGCCGGTGCTCTTGGTGGCGGCGAACACGACCCACACCATCGGGAGCAGGAAGTAGAGGACGGCGATCAGGAGGACGATCGTCGGGAGGATCCCACCGAGCTTGTGGACGAGGCTGACGGATTCCTTCGGCTTGCGGATGCGGCCACGATCGGCGCGGACGACGGTCTCGCGAGCGCGACGGTCCTCCTCCGCGCGTTCCGCGGTGCGTGCGGTGGTGGTCATGCGTTCCTCCGAGCTGCGAGGCGTTGCCCGCCGAGCACCAGGAGCGACAGCAGCACCGTGGCGAGGGCGAGGATGATGGATGCCGCCGACGCCGAGTTGAGGTCGTCGTGGGCGAAGGCGTCCCGGTACACCCGCATCAGTGGGAAGTAGGTCGAGCTGATGGCCGGGGTGAGGCTCGAGAGCATCTGCGGCTCGCTGTACACCTGGAGCGCGCCGATGATCGAGAAGAGCCCGGTGAGGATCGTGGCCGGCACGATGTGGGGCAGCTTGATGTACCAGGCGATGCGCGGTTCGTTGCAGCCGTCGATGCGGGCGGCGTCGATCTGTTCTTTCGGCAACGACTGCAGCGAGGTGTAGAGGATGATCGTGTTGAAGCCGATCCCGCCCCACAGCACGACGTTGATGATCGCCGTCATGACGAGGTCGCCGCGCAGCAACGTCGGGAACTGCAGGCCGAAGGTCTCGGCGAGCTGGTAGATCGGGCTGATCTCGGGCACGTACAGGAAGCCCCACATGAGTGCTGCGATGACGCTCGGCACGCCGTACGGCAGGAAGATCGCCATGCGGCTGAACGCGCGGAGGTGGGCTCTCGGGAGGTCGAGCAGCAGCGCGAACAGCATCGCCGTGAGCATCATGATCGGCACGAGGAAGAGCGCGTACACGGCGAGGTTGCCGAGGCTCGTCCAGAACGTGGGGTCCTGGAGCACCTTCGTGTAGTTGCCGAGGCCGACGAACACCTCTTCGCGCACGCCGTACGCGCTCGCGCCGGCCGCGGTGCCCATGAGGCTGAGCCCGCCGGAGTACACAATCGGGATGACGAACACGAAGACGAACAGGACCACAGCGGGAGCGATGAGCACCCAGGCGAACAGGTGGTGCGGGCGGGTCAGCGAGACGCGCCGTCTGGTGGGGACCGCGGTCGGATCGTCCTCCGTCCGACCGCGGTCCCGCTCGATGGTCGGCGCGGTCATCAGCCGGCCAGGTCCTTCTCCACGATGTCCTGCACCTTCGGGAGCACGTCCGCCCACGGGCTCGTCCCCTCGATGGCGTTGCCGAGCTCGTCGGTGATGGCGGTGAAGGCCACCTGCGTGTTCGGGCCCCACTGCACGGTGACGAGCTTCGACGCCGCTTCCGTGGCGCTCGGCCAGTAGGTGGTGTCCTCGGGCATGAGCTCCGGCGGCGTGCGGTCGATCTCCTGGCCGTGCAGGGCACCGGTGAACTTGTTGACCTCGACGAGCCCCTCGGCGCCCTCATCGGACGCGTTCAGCCAGGTGATGAACTCGAGCGCCTGATCGTAGTGCGGGCTCTCCTTGAGGATGACGTTGGCCGAACCGCCGCGGGCGAAGACCCGCGGATCAGCGGCGTCCCACTGCGGGATCTGCGCGGCCGACCAGAGCCCGACCGTGTCGGGGTACTGGTTGAGCAGCGGACCGGGAGCCCAGGCGCCGGCGATCGTGCCGAGCACCCGGCCACTCGCGGTGGCCTCGATCTGCTCGGGGCTGCCGGTCTGGTAGGTGCTCACGAGATCGTCCTCGACCATGCCCTGCCAGAAGTCCAGGACCTCCTGCGTCTCGGCGCTGTCGATGTCGACGCCCCATTGCTCGTCGGAGTAGTCCCACCACTGGGCGCCGTTCTGCAGGGCGAGTCCCATGAACTGGTCGGCGTCGATCGAGCTGAAGTTGAAGAGGTAGCGGTCACCGTCGAGGGTGCGGACCTGCTCCGCGAGGGCCCGGAAGTCGTCCCAGCTCGCGGCCGGGGTGAGGCCGTACTGCGCGAAGAGGTCGTTCCGGTAGACGAAGAGCGCCGGTCCGAGGTCCTGCGGAACGCCGTAGACGGTGTCGTCGAAGGACACGCTCTCGAGCACCGTGGGGGAGTAGGCCTCCTCGAGGTCCTGCTTCGCGCTGTCGAGTGGGGCGAGGACGCCGGCCGACACGTAGGTCGGCAACTGCGTGTACTCGGCCTGCGCGATGTCGGGGCCGTCACCGGCGCGCACCGCGCTCAGGACGCGGACCGGCATGTCCGCTCCACTCGCGGGTTGCGAGATGTTGACCTGGATGTCGGGGTTTGCCTGGTTCCACACCTCGACGCGCTTGTCGATGTTCGAGCCCCAGGCCCAGAACTCGAGCGTCACCGGGCCGTCGGCCGAGTCGTCGCCACCCGGTCCCGAGCACGCGGTCAGTGCGAGGGCGAGGATTCCCGCGGTCGCGATTCCGATACGAACGCTGTTTGCCACTGCAATCTCCTTTGATAGCGGGGTCTGCTCCTCGCGTCGCTGAAGCGTTTCAGTGGTGCTGGACCACGACGGTTCCGGGCGGAAGCGGGATCAGTCTCGCAGACGGTCGTCGATCTGGCAAGCGATTGCCAGAAGGGTGTGGCAATCGGTTGACAGACCGCGGTCCCCCGGTTTCAATGGAGGCGTGCCAATGACGCTGCAGAACGATCCAGACCGCCTCCTCCCCGCCGACCCGGGGACGCGCGACGTCGCCAGGGCGCTCTACCGCTCGGTCGAGGCCCTGCCGATCATCTCGCCGCACGGGCACGTGGATCCGGCGATCCTCGTCGAGGACACCACGTTCGCGAACGCCACCGAGCTGTTCCTCCGGCACGACCACTACGTCACCCGCCTGCTGCACGCCGCCGGGTTCTCCCTCGCGGACGTCGGCGTGCCCGACCTCGCGGAGCGTGGTGCCGTCGCCGCGCCGCGGGATGCCTGGCGACGCTTCTGCGAGCACTGGCACCTGTACGCCGGCACCGCCTCCGGGTACTGGCTGAGCTCGATCCTCGGTGAGCAGTTCGGTGTCACGGAGCAACCGGACGGAGCGAACGCCGACCGGCTCTTCGACACGATCCAGGACGCGCTCCAAGCGCCGGCGTTCCGTCCGCGTGCGCTGTTCGACCGCTTCCGCATCGAGGTGCTCGCGACCACCGACGACCCGATGGACGACCTCGCCGCGCATGCCGCCCTCGCGGCGGACCCCACCTTCAGCGGGCGCGTCCTGCCGACCTTCCGGCCCGACGCGTACCTCGATCCGGCGAAGGCCGGGTGGGCGGAGCGAGTCGCTTCGCTCGCCGCCTGGAACGGGACGCCGGGGGGCAGCTACCGCGGCTATCTCGAAGGACTCGCCGGGCGCCGTCGCCACTTCATCGAGCACGGCGCGGTGTCGGCCGACCACGGTGTCCCGCAACCACTCACGCTCGAACTCGAGGAGGCGGACGCCGCAGCGCTGTTCGACCGCGCGCTGTCGGGGACCGCCGATGACGCCGACCTCGAGCGGTTCGCCGCGCACATGCTGTTCGAGAGCGCCCGGATGAGCGTCGAGGACGGCCTCGTCATGACGGTGCACCCCGGCGTCCATCGCAACCACCACGCGCCGACGCTCGCCCGCTTCGGGTCGGACACCGGGCACGACCTCCCGGTCCGCACCGACTACGTCCGCCCCCTGCGTCCGCTGCTGGAGCGGTTCGGCACGGCTCCGGGGTTCCACCTCGTCCTCTTCAGCGTCGACGAGACGAGCTACTCGCGGGAGATCGCACCGCTCGCCGGGTTCTACCCGAGTGTCTTCATCGGCGCACCGTGGTGGTTCCTCGACGCACCCGACGCCGTCCTGCGCTTCCGGTCCGCCGTGACGGAGACGGCCGGGTTCTCACGCGGATCGGGCTTCATCGACGACACGCGGGCGTTCCTCTCGATCCCCGCCCGACACGACATGTCCCGGCGCCTCGACGCGTCCTTCCTCGCGCGACTCGTGCGGGAGGGGCGCATCGACGAGGCGACGGCCGAACGCATCATCCTCGACCTCGTCGTCGACCAGCCGCGACGGGTGTTCAAGCTGTGAGCACCGTGACGGACGTGGCCGGTGCCGCCGCAGGGCCGGGGGCGGAGGCGGTCCCGCGTCTGACCCGAGCACGGCTGCCCGAGTTCCCATCGGCGCCGGTCCGGATCGTCCACCTCGGACTCGGCGCCTTCCACCGCGCCCATCAGGCTTGGTACACCCAGCTCGCCGACCCCGATCACGAGTGGGGCATCGCCGCCTTCACCGGCCGGAGTCCGCAGGCCGCAGTCGACCTGGACGCGCAGGACTGCCTCTACACGGTCGTCGAGCGCTCGGCGGACGGCGACTCGGCCACGATCGTCGGTTCGATCGTCGAAGCGAGGGACGGTGTCGACGTGGCACGGCTCCACGACCTCCTCGCCGCCGAGACGACGGCCATCGTCACGCTCACCGTCACCGAGTCTGGGTATCGGCTCGATGCCGAAGGGAGGCCGGACGCGTCGGATCCTGCGGTCGAGCACGACGTCGCTCTGCTGACCGAGGCCTTCGTCGAGCGGGCGGACCTCCGCGCCGCCCGACCGACGACGACGCTCGGCAGGCTGCTCCTCGGCCTCGAAGCCCGTCGTCGCGCCGGGGCCGGTCCGATCGCGATCGTGCCGTGCGACAACATCGCCGACGGCGGTGCGCTCGTCCGTCGCGCGATGCTCGCCCTCGCCGACCGGGTCCGCACGGAGACCGCTCGGTGGATCGCCGACGAGGTCTCGTTCGTCTCGTCCTCGGTCGACCGCATCACCCCGCGTCCCACGCCTGCCGACGAAGCGACGGCCGCGACCCTCACCGGATTCGCCGACGCCGCTCCCGTCGTCACCGAGCCCTTCACCGACTGGGTGCTGAGCGGCGACTTCCCCGCCGGGCGGCCGGCGTGGGAGTCCGCGGGTGCCCGGTTCGTCGACGACCTCGAGCCCTACGAGCAACGCAAACTGCGGCTGCTGAACGGCGCCCACAGCCTCCTTGCCTATGCGGGCCCGCTGCGCGGTCATACGACGGTCGCCGAGGCGGTCGGCGACGAGCAGTGCCGGGCCTGGGTCGAGGAGTACTGGGACGAGACGGAACGCCACCTGCCTGACGACCTCGGGCTGACGGCGTATCGCACCGCACTCCTGGAGCGCTTCGACAACGCGCGCATCGAGCATCGACTGCAGCAGATCGCGCTCGAGGGGTCACCAAACTGCGGGTGCGGATCGTGTCGACCCTCCTCGCGGAACGGGCCGCCGGTCGGCCGGGAACCGGGTCCCTGCGCGTGATCGCCGCGTGGGTGGCGGCCGTGCAGAGCGACGACCGCCCGGGCGATGCGAGCGGTGCCGCCGTCGCAGAGGCGCTCCGATTCCAGGGTCGGGAGCGGACCGCTGCGCTCGTGCGCCTGATCGATCCCCGCCTCCTCGACGCGGAGCCGGATGACGGTTCCATGCTCGTCACCGAGCTGGAGCAGCTGGTCGACGAGCTGACCGGACGCCCACGGAACCCCTGACACCCGCCACTGCAGCCGACCCGCAGTCCGTCGGAACCACCCCGGCCACATCGGCCGCAACGCACGAAGGAGTAGTACCCATGAACATCGACAAGGCCGAGGTCATCGTCACGAGTCCCGACCGGAACTTCGTGACGTTGAAGCTCACGACCGATGACGGCCTGACCGGCCTCGGCGACGCGACGCTGAACGGCCGCGAGCTCGCGGTGGTGGCGTATCTGACCGAGCATGTGGTGCCGCTGCTGCTCGGGCGCGATGCGTCGCGGATCGAGGACACTTGGCAGTTCCTGTACCGCTCGGCGTACTGGCGGCGGGGTCCCGTGACGATGGCGGCGATCGCGGCGGTCGACATGGCGCTGTGGGACATCAAGGGCAAGGCTGCGGGCATGCCGGTGTACCAGCTGCTGGGCGGGGCGTCCCGGACGGGGCTGCTCGCCTACGGGCACGCGTCGGGGAAGACGAACGAGGAGCTGTTCGACAGCGTGCGCGAGCACCAGGCGCAGGGCTACAAGGCCATCCGCATCCAGACGGCGGTGCCGGGGCTGAAGTCGATCTACGGCATCGCGTCGAACGCGACGTTCGAGGGCAACACCGGCGTCCGCTACGACCACGAGCCGGCGCAGCGCGGTGGCCTGCCGAACGAGGAGGACTGGGACACCCGGTCGTACCTGCGTCACCTGCCGACGGTGTTCGAGGCGGTCCGGAACGAGTTCGGTCCGGAGCTGCCGTTGCTGCACGACGGGCACCACCGGATGACGCCGATCCAGGCCGCGAAGCTCGGCAAGAGCCTCGAACCGTACGACCTGTTCTGGTTGGAGGATTGCACGCCGGCGGAGAACCCGGAGGCGTTGCGGCTCGTGCGGCAGCACACGACGACGCCGCTCGCGATCGGGGAGATCTTCAACACGGTGTGGGACTACCAGCAGATCATTCGGGAGCAGCTCATCGACTACGTGCGCAGCGCGGTCACGCACACCGGCGGGATCACCCATCTGAAGAAGGTCCTCGACTACGCGTCGCAGTACCAGATCAAGTCGGGCATGCACGGGCCGACGGACATCTCGCCGGTGGGGATGGCCGCCGCGATGCACCTGGGTTTGGCGATCCACAACTTCGGCATCCAGGAGTACATGAAGCACGGCGAGAAGACCGACGCCGTGTTCCAGCAGTCCTACACCTGGGAGAACGGCATGCTGCACCCGGGAGAAGCACCGGGGCTGGGTGTCGAGTTGGACGTCGACCAGGCGGGGAAGTACCCGTACCAGCGCGCTTACCTGCCTTACAACCGTCTCGCAGACGGCACCGTCCACGACTGGTGATCCCTGCGGCCAGCGCGGTGCGCTGACCCGACCGCGCCCCTGTGGCGTGGGCGCGCCCCTCCGGAGGCCCGCGCTCACGTCGCAGGGGCGCGCTCACCAAACGTGTCGGAGCCAGGTCAGCCTGCGAGGAGGGCGACGCCGATCACGACGATGACGGCCGCGGCGATCCGGCGCACGGGCCGACCCTCGCGGAGCACGAGCGCGCCGAACAGGCTGACGAGGATGACGCTCACCTCGCGCATCGGCGCGACGAGCGCGACCGGTGCCATGGTGATGGCGACGAGCACGAGGATGTACGACATCGGCGAGAGCACCCCGAAGGCGAGTATGCGCGGCCAGTGCGCGCGCAGGACCGCCGGCAGCTCGCGTGCCCGGCGACCGAGCGAACCGGAGAACAGCACGACCTCGACCGCGGTGCAGCCGACCATGAACGCGACGGGCGAGGCGCCCCACGTGCGGACGGCGTGCGCGTCCCAGATCGTGTAGGCCGCGATCGCGACCCCGGTGAGGAGCCCGAAGGCGACCGCGGGGTCGACGCGTCGGCGCGTGGCACGTACGTCGACTGCGACCGGTGCCGGGTCGCTCCCGTGGTCGACGAACCCGATCGCGACGACGCCGACGACGATCGCCGCGACACCGAGGAGGGCGAGCAGTGACGGGCGCTCGCCGAGGACGAGGACGGCGATGATCACGCTGATCGTCGGGCCGGTGCCGCGTGCCGTGGCGTAGACGGTGGAGAGGCGTCCGCTGGCGTAGCCGCGTTGCAGCACGAGCATGTAGACGTAGTGCAGCACGGCGGAGACGACGACGCCGATGGCGAAGCCGGCGAGGTCGTCCGTACCGAGACCGCCGGTGAACGGGACGACGATCGCCCACAGCACGGTGCTCGCCACGGCGCCCCACCAGAGGAAGGGCATGCCGATCCGGCTGACGCCGTGGGCGATGATGTTCCACGCCGCGTGGCAGACTGCGGCGGCGAGGACGATGGTGACGGCGAGCAGAGACACGTGAGACCCTTCCGATCCTCGCGGGCGCGACGATCAGGGTCCTCCGGGCTTTTATCCTGTCAGATGACGGTCGTCGGCTGGCCGCCGACCGTGGCGCCGCTCGGACCAGTCGAGCTGTCGCTCCGGAACCCTAGGCGCTATCGCGCACCACGCTACCAGCCTCCGGCGAGGCGTGTTCGCTCGCCCGAAGATGGGCGAACGAACACTCGGTCGCCCAGAATTGGGCGACCGGACCTGCCTCAGTCGACGATGGCGATGGCGTCGATCTCGACGAGCATCTCCTCGCGGGGAAGACCCGTGAAGACCGTGGTGCGCGAGGGCAGGACGCCACCCTTGACGCGCGAACCGACGAACTCGCCGTAGGCGTCGTTCATGATCGCGAAGTCCTCGCGCTTCGTGAGGTAGACGCGGAGCATCATGACGTCGTCGAAGGTCGCGCCGCCGGCCGCGAGGATCGCCTCGACGTTCTGGAGCGTGCGGGTGGTCTGCGCGGCGACGTCGCCCGGGAACAGGTACTCGTTCGTCGCGGGGTCGACGGGGCCCTGGCCGGAGACCTGGACGAAGTTGCCCTTGCGGACCCCCTGGGAGAAGGTGTGCGCGGGAGCCGGGGCGTCGGTGGTGGAGATGGCGGTGCGTTCGGTCATGGGGGTGTGTCCTTCGGTTGGTGGCCCTTCGACAAGCTCAGGGACCGGTGGAGGTGGTCTCAGGGACCGGGGGAGGTGGTCTCGGGGACCGGTGGAGGTGGTCTCTCGGACCGGATGGTGGGGCTCAGGGACGGGACGGGCGGGAGGTCAGGCGGTGGCGGGGGCCTCGGCGGGCGCCGGCGGTGCGTAGCCGAGTTCGGCGGAGATCGCGGTCGTGGTGGCGAGGAGCTGCGGCAGGAGCGCCCGGACGCCGCTGTGGGGGAGCACCATCGTCGGAACCGAGATCGACACGGCCGCCGTGACCCGGCCGTCGGGCCCGAAGGCCGGCGCGGCCACGCAGTTCATGAAGCTCTCGTGCTCCTCGTGGTCCTCGGCCCATCCGCGTTCGGTCGAACGCTCGATCTCGGCGAGCAGGGCGTCGGCGTCGGTGATGGTCTTGTCGGTGTACCGCTCGAACACGATGCCCGTGACGACGCGTCGACGCTCCGCCTCGTCGAGTCCGCCAAGGAGGACCTTCGCGACGCCGGTCGCGTACAGGGAGGCGGGCAGGCCGACGCGCGAGTACATGCGGAGGGGCTGACGGGACTCGACCTTGTCGATGTAGAAGACGGAGCCGCCCTCGTAGGCGGCGAGGTGCACCGTCTGGCCCGTGGCCGCTCCGAGCGCCCGGATGTGCGGAGCGGCGACGCCGCGGACGTCCTGCTCGTCGAGTGCGGTCTGGGTCAGCTCGAACATCGCCCGCCCGAGGTGGTACCGGAACGACGCGTCGCGCGTGACGAAGCCGTGCTCCTCGAGCGTGTTGAGCAGGCGCAGCACCGTGGTCTTGTGCACGCCGGCCGTCGCCGCGAGCGCGTCGAGGGAGTTGGTGCCCGAGACGATCTCGCGGAGGAGGTCGAGCGCGCGGGACAGCGATTGGCTCATGCGTCGATCATCCCGTGCGCTCCGACGGTCGTCCACGGCAGCGGGTGGTCCGCGGTGATGCGCCACGACGCCCACTCCTCATCGGCCGCCTCGACGATGGTGCTGACGCCCTGCGCGTCGGGTACGAGCTCGGGGCGGTCGCCGTGGCAGATGAGCGTCGACGCCGCGACCGCGTGGCCGAGCCGCGTGCAGGCGGCGTCGGTGCGACCCGAGGCCAGCCCGGCGAGGTAGCCGGCGGCGAACGCGTCGCCCGCACCGACGGTCTCGACGACGTCGACCGACAACGA
This sequence comes from Plantibacter sp. M259, assembly GCF_006065115.1. NCBI lineage: Bacteria > Bacillati > Actinomycetota > Actinomycetes > Micrococcales > Microbacteriaceae > Plantibacter > Plantibacter sp. M259. The sequence goes on from NZ_CP040750.1 coordinate 2,061,518, forward strand.
ACGCACTTCGATGCCCGCCTCGGAGCCGCGGTGGAGGGTGGTCGCGGCGTTCTCCTCGTCCTTGAGCACGATGCGCTGCAGGGTCGGCAGCTCGGCGAAGAGGCGGGCGGCGTCCGTGTGGCCGAAGAACAGCTCCGCTTCGTCGACGCCGAGGAACAGGACGGACGCCTGATCGAGCAGGCGGTGCAGCGGGGCGGTCGAGCGACGCTCCCAGAGTCGCGGCCGGAAGTTGAGGTCGACGCTCAGGACGGTGTCTCGGGGAGCGCGTCGCCCAGTCCGCCCACGAGCAGCGCCGTCGAGTCGGAGAGGGCCGGGGTGATGCCGGAGGTGTGCACGATGGCGGAGGCGGTGATGGCCGCCCGGGTCGCCTCGTGCCGCAGGGTGTCGGCGCCGAGCTGCGACGCTGCGGACTCGCTGCGGTAGTAGTGCATCCGCGGCCGACGGTCGCCGTCGGCGCTCACGACCGTCTCCTTGACGTAGAGGCCGGTGGGCCGGTGGTCGTCGCGTTCGACGGCGTCGGTGAGGACGCCGTCGTGCCGGGCCGTCTCGAGGATGTAGTCGCCGAACCCGTCGTCGCCGAGGCGCGAGATCCAATGGGTTGGGACGCCCAGGCGCGCCAGGCTGGAGGCGACGTTGAACTCGGCACCGCCGACGCCCGTCCGGTATTCGCGGGCTTTGGCGACGGGGAGCTGGCCCTCGGGCAGGAGGACGACCATCGCTTCGCCGATCGTGCTCACGGTGGACGGTGACGTCGTCATCACGGTTCCCCTCGCGTCTCGGCCGGGTCCGGTTGACGGCCTGTGGACGCAATGCTAGAACAGACGTAGCGCCGGATGCAATGTACGTTGCAAGATGCGCAACGCCTGATGCTCACGACGTCGGCGGGTGCGGCGCTCGATCGCGAAACGAGGAGACGATGACGGACGACTTCGATGCCGGCGAGCTAGGCGTGCTCGACGGCAGCCTCAAGGGCTTCCCGCCGGCGTCCGTCGGAACCGACGCCGCCACGTTCCTCGCCGGTCGACCGGCGCTCGCCGACTTCACGACGCCGCTCGTCACGCTCGACCGCTCGGCGGTCACCGACAACGTCGAGACCATGCGACAGTGGTGCGACCGCGCCGGAGTGGGCCTCGCGCCGCACGGCAAGACGACGATGAACCGAGCCCTGTGGCAGCGTCAGCTCGACGCGGGTGCCTGGGGCATCACCGTCGCGACCCCGTGGCAGCTCTCCGTCGCGCTCGACTGGTCGATCCCCCGCGTGATGCTCGCCAACGCCCTCGTGCAGCCCGAACACCTGCGCGCCGTCGGGCGGGCCCTCGACAGCGGCGACGCCGAGATCGTCGTGTGGGCCGACTCCGTCCGCGCGGTGCAGATCATGTCGCGCGTGCTGGCTGAGCAGCCGCCCCGTCGCCCCCTCCACGTGCTCGTGGAACTCGGTGCGCCGGGCGGCCGCACCGGAGCTCGGGACCAGGCCACCGCGCTCGAGATCGCCGAGGCCGTCGTCGCCTCACCCGAGCTCGCACTCGCCGGCGTCAGCGGCTACGAGGGAGCGCTCGCCCACCACGGCGACGACGGTTCGCTGCAGATCGTCCGCGACTACCTGGAGTCGCTCGCCGACCTCCACACCGGACTCCTCGCCGACGGCCGCTACGACGAACGCGTCGGGACCGTCCTCGTGACCGCCGGGGGCAGCGCCTACTTCGACGTGGTCGCCGAGGTCCTCGCCGGACTGCGCGACCTCGACGGTGCACACGGACGCGCCGTCGACGTGCTGCTGCGCTCCGGCGCGTACGTCACCCACGACGACGGCTTCTACCGCGGGATCACCCCGCTCGGACGCCACGACGGCACCGGCGACTTCCGCTCTGCGATCCACGGCTGGGCGACGATCGTCTCCCGCCCCGAGCCCGGCCTCGCGCTCGTCGACGGCGGGAAGCGCGACTTCCCATTCGACGAGGGGCTCCCCGAGGTGCAGGGCGTCCGCCGCGCCGGATCCGCCACCGTCGAGCCGCTCCCAGGCGCGACGACCACGGCCATGAACGACCAGCACACCTTCGTCTCCCTGCCGCCAGGCAGCGACGTCGAGGTCGGCGACGTCATCCGCCTGGGCCTCTCCCACCCGTGCACCACCTTCGACAAGTGGCGTGCCCTCGTGGTCATCGACGACGTCCGTCTCGCCGAACCGAGTGCCGTCGACGCCGTCACCACCACCTTCGGCTGAGCCGAACCGAACAGGAGCCCCGCATGACGCTCGAGACCCCTCCCTCCACGCCGCACGCCCTCGACGCCCTGTACGCCGACCGCGCCATCGCCGTCGTCCGCGTACCCGTCATCCCCGACCCGGTCGAACTCTGCCGGGCGCTCGCCGCGGGCGGGATCCGCAGCGTGGAGTTCACCTTCACCACGCCGGGCGTCGAAGCACTCATCCGCGCTGCGGCCGACGCGATCGGCGACCACGGGGCCGTGATCGGCGCGGGGACGGTCGTGGATCGCGACACCGCGCAGCGCGCCATCGACAGCGGTGCGCAGTTCCTGGTCACGCCCGGTCTGAGCGAGGAGGTGGCCGAGGTCGCCACCGCCGCCGGCATCCCGTTCCTGCTCGGTGCGATGACACCGAGCGAGGTCATGCGCGCGGCGTCGCTCGGTTCCCACGCGGTGAAGATCTTCCCCGCCGCCGCCATGGGTTCCGGCTTCCTCAAGGACCTCAAGGGTCCGTTCCCGGGTCTCCGGCTCGTGCCGTCGGGCGGACTGCACGCCGGCAACGCGCGGGAGTACATCCAGGCCGGCGCCGCCGCCGTGACCGCGGGGTCGAGCGTGGTCGGCGCCGCCGACGTCGCCGCCGCCGACTGGGCCGGGGTCACCGAGCGTGCGACCGCCTTCACCACGGCGGCCCTCCTGCCGTGACATCGCGACCGACGGACGGAACGCGCGCGGTGGTCATCCGCGGCGCTCGCATCGTCGACGGCACCGGCGGACCGAGCGTGCACGGGTCGCTCCTCATCGACGGGGGCCGCATCATCGCGATCGGGGCGTCCGCCGAGTCCGACGCACCCGCTGACGCCCTGATCATCGACGCCGACGGTCTCGTCGCGTCGCCAGGCTTCATCGACATGCACGCCCACTCCGACCTCGCCGTCCTCCGCGACCACGAGCACCTCGCCAAGGTCTCGCAGGGCGTCACCACGGAGGTCCTCGGACAGGACGGGCTCTCCTACGCCCCGACGGACGACCGCACCATGGCGATCGTCCGGCAGCAGATCGCCGGCTGGAACGGCCAGCCCGACGACGTCGACTTCGCGTGGCGGACCGTCGGCGAGTACCTCGACCGGGTCGACCGCGGGGCCGCGCTGAACGTCGCCTACCTGGTGCCGCAGGGCTCCGTCCGGATGCTCGTGGTCGGCACCGAGAACCGCCGGGCGACCGCTGACGAGATCGCTCACATGCAGGAGGTCGTCGCCGCCGGGATGCGGGAGGGGGCCGTCGGCATGTCCTCCGGGCTCACCTACGTGCCCGGCATGTTCGCCGACACCGAGGAGCTCGTCGCGCTGTGCAGCACCGTCGCGGAGCACGGCGGTTTCTACGCACCGCACCAGCGGTCGTACGGCAAGGGCGCACTCGAGGCGTACGCGGAGATGATCGACGTCAGTCGCCGGTCCGGGTGCGCGCTGCACCTCACGCACGCGACGATGAACTTCGGCATCAACGCCGGCCGGGCCGCCGAACTCGTGGCGCTCATCGACGCCGCCATCGCCGACGGGGTCGACATCACGCTCGACACCTATCCGTACCTGCCGGGGTCCACGACGCTGTCGGCGTTGCTGCCGAGCTGGGCGGCGGTCGGCGGGCCGGACGCGACGATCGAGCGTCTGGGCGACGACGACGTCCGTGCGCGGATCCGATACGAGCTCGAGGTGCTCGGCACCGACGGCTGTCACGGTGTCGTCACCGACTGGACCACCATCGAGATCTCCGGCGTCGCGAACCCCGAGCTCGCCGGCTTCGTCGGGCGGACCGTCGCCGACATCGCCGCGGAGGATGCGGGACACGCGTGGTCGGGGGACCCGACAGCCCTGTTCTTCGCGCTCCTCGAAGCCGATCGGCTCGCGACCGGCATCCTCCAGCACGTCGGCGACGAGGCCAACGTGCGCACGATGATGGTGCACCCGGCCCACACCGGCGGGAGCGACGGGATCCTCATCGGCGCGAAGCCACACCCGCGTGCCTGGGGCACCTTCCCGCGCTACCTCGGCCACTACGTCCGCGAGGAGGGGGTGCTCGGGTTGGAAGACGCCGTCGCCCACCTCACCTCGCGACCGGCCGCGCGCCTCGGCCTCAGCGACCGCGGCGTGCTCCGCGTCGGAGCCGTCGCCGACCTCGTCCTGTTCGACCCCACGACCATCGCCGACCGCGCGACGTTCGCCGAGCCTCGGCAACAGGCCGCCGGCATCCCGTGGGTCTTCGTGAACGGTGTCGCCGTCATCGCCGACGGCCGCCGCTCCGACGCCGTCCCCGGCCGCTCGATCCGCCGACGCCCGGCCTGATCGCTTCCCCTTCCTCACCGCCGACACAGAAGGTACTCCCATGCCCATCACCGCCCTCGCGCGCAGCGTCGTAGCCGCCGCCGCACCAGCCCCGAGCGATCCCATCGGGTGGCTGCAGCAGACCACCCCCGGCCTGCTCATCCTCTGCGCCGTCGCCATCGCGGTGCTGCTGTTCCTCATCATCCGGGTGAAGCTCGAACCGTTCATCTCGCTCTTCATCGTCGGCATCGGCCTGGCGCTCGCGACCGGGACGAGCATCTACCAGATCGTCGGCGTGGCCGTGCCGGACCCCTTCGACGACGAGCAGATCAAGCCGGGGGCGTCGCTCCTCGAGACCGGCTTCGGTGGCATCCTCGGGCACATCACGATCATCATCGGTCTCGGCACCGTGCTCGGCGCGATCCTCGAGCGCTCCGGCGGTGCTGACGTCCTCATCCGGAAGCTGCTCGGTCGCTTCGGAGAACGCGGCGCTCCGATCGCGATGGGACTGACCGGTCTCATCTTCGGTATCCCCGTGTTCTTCGACGTCGGCATCTTCGTCCTCGCGCCCCTCGTCTACATCACCGCGCGTCGCGGCGGGAAGTCGCTCGTGCTCTACGCGCTCCCGATGCTCGCCGGCCTCTCCATGACGCACGCGTTCCTGCCGCCGCACCCGGGGCCGACCGCGCTCGCCGGCACCTTCGAGGTCGGGCTCGGCTGGCTCATCCTCATGGGCTTCCTCTGCGGCATCCCGGCATTCATCGCGTCGGGCATCGCTTGGCCGCTCTGGATCGGGAAGCGCGTCATGGTCTCGGTCCCGGAGGAGTACGTGCTGGAGCCCGAGGACGACGCCCCCGAGCGCAAGGACGTCTCGCTCTGGAGCGTCGGTCTCATCATCATCACGCCGATCCTGCTCATCCTCGCCGCCACCTTCGGTGCCCTCGCCCTCCCGAACGGCCCGGTCCTCGAAGCGTTGACGCTCATCGGCAACCCGGCGGTCGCGCTCACGATCGCCGTCTGCCTCGCGTACTACGTGCTGGGGGTGCGGCGCGGCATGACGCTCGCCGAGCTGGGCGAGCTCTCCGGTCAGTCGCTCCGGCCGATCGGCATGATCCTGCTCGTCGTCGGTGCGGGTGCGTTCTTCGGCGCGGTCATCTCGGCGACGGGTGTGGGTGCGGCACTGGCCGAGGTGCTCGGTTCGCTCGGCCTGCCGATCATCGTGTCGGCGTACCTCATCAGCTCCGGCCTCCGCATCGCGCAGGGCTCGGCGACCGCGGCGATCGTCATCACGGCGGGGATCCTGCAGCCGGTCGTGCTCGCCGGCGACTACTCGCAGCCGCAGCTGGCGCTCATCGGCATCGCGATCGCTGCGGGTTCGATCACGCTCTCGCACGTCAACGACGGTGGGTTCTGGATCATCGCGAAGTACTTCAACATGTCGGTGAAGCAGACGCTCGCGACCTGGACCGTGCTCGAGACCATCCTCTCGGTCGTCGGCTTCGGGATGGTCGCCCTCATCTGGCTCTTCGTCTAGCCCGAGTGGTGACCGTCGGTCCAGTGCCTTTCTCAGGAGTGTCCGGGCGCGTCGATGCCGGGTGAAGCCGGCGCGCAGGAGGACTCCTGAGAAAGGGACTCAGTCGACGTCAGAAGAGGCGGGAGTCGCTGTCGTCGAGGCCGCGCATCGCGTCGTAGTCGAGGACGACGCAGCGGATCCCGCGGTCCTGGGCGAGGGTGCGTGCCTGCGGCTTGATCTCCTGGGCGGCGAACACACCCTGCACGGGGCGAGGAGCGGGTCGCGGTTCATGAGTTCGAGGTAGCGGGTGAGCTGCTCGACGCCGTCGATGTCGCCGCGGCGCTTCAGCTCGACCGCGACGGACGCCCCGGTGGCGTCGGTGGCGAGGATGTCGACCGGGCCGATCGCGGTCATGTACTCGCGACGGATGAGTCGGTAGCCGTCGCCGAGGAGCTCGATCTGCTCGGCGAGGAGCTTCTGCAGGTGTGCTTCGACGCCGTCCTTCTGGAGGCCCGGGTCGACACCGAGTTCGTGCGAGCTGTCGTGGTGGACCTCGTGGATCGACACGATGAGGGCGTCACCGGTCTTCTTGTGCGTGACCTTCCACAGCTCGGTGATCCCGGCCGCCGCCTGCGTCTCGTCGGGCTCGACCGTCGTGAGTACGCAGGGCGGGCTCATCCAGTTGAGTGGCTTGTAGGAGCCGCCGTCGGAGTGGACGAGCAGGCTGCCGTCGTTCTTCACCATGAGCAGCCGCTTGGCGAGCGGCAAGTGAGCCGACAACCGTCCGGCATAGTCGACCGAGCACTCCGCAATCACCAAACGCACGACGACGAGCCTACCCTCCGCGCCTGGCTGTCCGACGCGCACTCGGACCCAGGTGGGTGTGCACAACTCCTGCCGGCCGTTGAGAGCGGCCGCTCCCCTCGCGACAGTTCCGCCCGCAACTCCTGCTGATCTTCCCTCCGTCGGGGCCTGAGTCCCCTGTTCTCGGCTCGACGGGGTTGTACGTAATGCGAGGAGCAGGAGTTGCGAACCGTGCGTGGGCGGCGGACTGGCCGCAAGCAGGAGTTGTGAACCCTCGCCGGGCGGGGCGTGCCGGCGAACGAACGGGGCTCAGCGCTTGCGGCGGCTGCTCTCGCGGGCGGCCGGCGACGCGAGGCCGGCGAACACGATGAGTACGAGCACGACGAACAGGGCGTTCAGCAGGCCGATGGCGTCGCCGAGGATGCCGATGAGCGGCGGACCGACGAGGAACGCGCAGTAGCCGATCATCGCGACGGCGCTCACCCGTGCCGCAGCGCGCTTGGAGTCGTCGGCCGCGGCGGACATGCCCACCGGGAACCCGAGGGAGGCGCCGAGGCCCCACAGCACGGTGCCGAGGACCATGAGTCCGGTGACCGGCGTGAGGATGAACAGGACGAGTCCGGCGATCGCCGCGGCGGCCGACACCTGCAGCACCGGCACCCGGCCGAAGCGGTCGATGAGCGGCCCGCCGACGATGCGACCGACGGTCATCGCGGTGACGAACACGCCGTAGACGAGCGCGCCGGTCGTGTTGCTCTGCTCGTGGCCGTCGACCACGGCGAGTGCGAGCCAGTCGTTGGCGCTGCCCTCGGCGAACGCCATGCCGAGCATGATGACGCCGATGAGGATGAGGCGGCCGTCGGCCCAGACCGAGAGGCTCTCGCGGAGACGGTCCTGCCACGGCGCCTTCGGTGCGTCGTCCAGCTCGTCGGCCACCACCTGCTCTGCCGGGACGAAGCGCACGGCGACGACGGCGACGATCGCGATGACGACCGCCATGACGAGCGCGTGCCAGAAGACCTCGAGGCCGGCTGCGGACGCGAGTGCGCCGAGCCCCGCTCCGGCGACCGTGCCGAAGCTGAAGCACGCGTGCATCAGCGGCATCACCGTCTTGCCGAGCTCCTGCTCGGCCGCGGCGCCCTCGACGTTCATCATGACGTCGAGCGCGCCGTTCCCGAAGCCGAAGATGATGAGCCCGACGAGGACGATGCCCTCGAGTGGCACGAGGCTCGCGCCGACCCCGATGAGGAGCAAGCCGGTCGCGACGAGCCCGAGCGTCAGCTGCATGCCGTGTCGCGGGCCGAGACGCGCGAGGAGGTGCTGGGAGGCGACGAGGCCGAGGATCGATCCGATCGACATGCCGAGGATGAGCAGCCCGACGGCTCCGGTGGTCAGTTCGAGGTTGTCGCGGATGGCGGGGATGCGCGCCACCCACGTCGCGATACTGAGGCCGCTCAGGGCGAAGATCACGAAGATCGCGTTGCGCCAGGCGAGGAGTTCGCGGCGTGGGCGCTGGGCGACGGGGGCGGTGTGCGGGTTGGTCGGCTCTGACACAGGGTCCTCGGGATCGGTGCTGGTGCGCCTGGGCGCTCGGTGGAGCGGGGTGGTGAGGCCCGTGCATCTGGGTGGATCTACGGAGAATCGAATCGATTCGATTCCGTCGACTAAGCTAGCAGATCGTGGACCAGGAATCACGCCCTTCGCGACCGACGCTCGCCGATGTCGCCGAGCGCGCGGGGGTGTCTCCGTCGACCGCCTCGCTCGCGTTCAGCGGCGCCGGACCCGTCTCCGAAGCGACCAAGCAGCGGGTGTTGCAGGCCGCAGCCGACCTCGACTACGCCGGCCCCGACCCCCGCGCCCGCTCACTCCGGCAGGGCCGCAGCGGCATCGTCGGAGCGGTCGTCGCCGGTCGGATCGGGCATTCCTTCCGCGACCCGGTGATGGTCCAGACCCTCGACGGACTCGCCGACGAACTCGGGGCGGTCGGTGCTGGGCTCCTCCTGTTGAACGACGCGCAGGAGGGCACGCTGCAGTTGAGCAACGCACCGATGGACGGCGTCGTCCTCATCGGCTGCAGCCCGAACCTCGACAGCTCGGTCGCGATCCTCAGCCGACGGGGGATGCCGATCGTCTCGATCGAGGGGCTCGCAGCCCTCGGCGTCCCCGACATCGCCGTCGACAACCGCGGCGGCGTGCGTGAGGAGGCGCGACACCTCGCCGACCTCGGCCACGAGCGCGTCGCCGTGGTCACCCTCAACCTCGACCCGACCGAACGCCGCGGCCCGCTCACGCCCGAGTGGGAGCGATCCGCCACGACCGTCCCGGCCATCGAACGCCTGCAGGGCCTCCGCGACGTCTTCCCCGACGCGCAGGGGTTCGTCACCACGGGGTCATCGCTCGAGGAGGGGCGGGTCGCCGGACACGCGATCCTCGACGTCCCGGCAGATGAGCGCCCGACGGCGATCGCAGCGCAGAGCGACCTCCTGGCCGCCGGCGTCATCCGAGCAGCCGAGGAACTCGGCATCTCCGTCCCCGCGGAGCTCAGCGTGGTCGGGTTCGACGGCATCCGGGTCGAAGGGCTCGACTACGACCTCACCACGGTGTGGCAGCCCTCGCGGGAGAAGGGGTCGGCCGCCGGCCGCGCGATCGTCGCCATGCTCGACGGCCGCGATCCGGAGTGCGAGCGGTTCAGCGTCCGGTTCCACCCCGGAGCGACGACGGCACGGGTCCCCGCTCCACAGCGCTGAGGTCTCGCCGGGGTTTCGACAGCCACTGCGGCGCGGCGGACCCGCCCCGTAGGGTGGAGGAGACGCTCGAAGGAGACCCATGACCGACCAGCCCATCGCCACCGCCGCACTCGTCCAGCAGGAGGCGGCCGCGCTCGCCGTGTCCCTCGCCCCGGTCTACCAGGACCTGCACGCCAATCCGGAGCTCTCCTTCGCGGAGCACCGGACGGCCGCCCTGGTCGCGGATCGCATCACCGGCCTCGGGTACGGGGTCGCGACGGGGATCGGCGGCACCGGTGTCGTCGGTGTCCTGGAGAACGGCGAGGGACCGACGGTCCTGCTGCGGGCCGACATGGACGGCCTGCCCGTCCTGGAGGAGACGGGCCTCGACTACGCGAGCGTCGCGCGCGGGGTCGACCCGGAGGGCAACGACGTCCCGGTCATGCACGCCTGCGGCCACGACGTCCACGTCACCTGCCTGCTGGGCGCCGCCGAACTGCTCGCCGCACGGCGCGACACCTGGTCCGGGACGCTCGTCGTCCTGTTCCAGCCGGCCGAGGAGGCCGGCGGGGGTGCGCAGGCGATGGTCGACGACGACCTCTACGCACGCGTCCCGAAGCCCGACATCGTGTTCGGCCAGCACGTCGGCCCGCTGCCTGCCGGTGTCGTCGGCACCCACGCCGGTCCGTCGTTCGCCGCGACCGACGCGTACCGCGTCACCTTCCACGGCCGTGGCGGGCACGGATCCCGCCCGCAGTCGACGATCGACCCGATCGTGATGGCGGCGTCGGCGGTCGTCCGCCTCCAGAGCATCGTGTCCCGTGAGGTCGCCGGAACCGACACCGCGGTGCTGACCGTCGGCACGATGCACGCCGGCACCAAGAACAACATCATCCCCGACACCGCGCAGATCGGCGTCAACATCCGCAGCTACGAACCGCACGTGCGCGACCGCGTCGTCGGCTCCATGGAGCGCATCATCCGGGCCGAGGCCGCAGCGTCGGGCGCCGAGCGCGAACCGGTGATCGAACACACGGAGGCCTTCCCGGTGCTCGTGAACGATCCCGCGGCGACCGGCGCGGTGACGGCGGTGTTCGCCGACGCGTTCGGTGCCAACCGCGTCGTCGACCCCGGTCTCGTCACGGGGAGTGAAGACGTCGGCATGCTCGCGACGGCCGCCGACGCTCCCATCGTCTACTGGATCCTCGGTGGCGCCGATCCACAGGCCTTCGCCGCGGCCTACGCCTCGGGCCGCATGGAGCAGGACCTCCCCGGCAACCACTCCTCGAAGTTCGCGCCGCTCATCCACCCCACCCTCGACACCGGCATCGCCGCGCTCTCGCTCGCCGCGCTGTCGCGTCTGGCCGGAACGGCGGCCACCGCATGATCGTCGTGACGACCGACACCGTCGCCGGACACCGCATCGACGCCGTCCTCAGCGAGGTCGTCGGGCTCACCGTGCGAGCTCGCGACTGGGGCTCCTCGATGTCGATCGGCTTCTCGGCGCTCGGCGGCGGCGAGGTCCCGGGGATGACCCAGCTGCTGTTCGAGTCCCGCCAGGAGGTCATGCGACGCCTGGTGGCCGACGCGGAACAGCGCGGTGCGAACGCGGTCCTCGCGATGCGTCTCGAGACCACCGACATCGGCGGTGCGTGGACGCAGCTGACCGCCTACGGCACCGCGGCGTATCTCGTCCCGATCCCCGCCGGAGAGCCCGGAGCGACCGGCCAGTCCGCCTACGCGGCGGAACAACCCGACGCCCCGAAACCCCGCGGCGCCGTCTGATCGCGGGAGGGTGACGGTTGCGCTCTGGTTCCGACCTGCCCTGACCTGCCCGACCTGATCCGTCCCACCACCGCGCCGACACCGACGGAGTATCCCCATGACCGCTTGGATCGACGAACTCATCACCGAGGTGACCACGGCTGTGCGGGAGCGCAGTGACGAACGGGTTGCCGAGATGTTCGAGCGCTGCTTCGCCGACACGCTGCACAGCACGATGACGCCCATGCCGGACGGCACCGTGTTCATGCTCACCGGCGACATCCCAGCGATGTGGCTGCGCGACTCGAGCGCCCAACTCGCGCCCTATCTCCACTTCGCAGCCGACCACCCCGAGCTGGCCGAGCTGCTCGTCGCCGTCAACCGCCGGCAGCTGGACGCGATCGCGCTCGACCCCTACGCGAACGCGTTCAACGCCGAACCGAACGGACACGGTCACCGCGACGACCGCACCGACGCGTCGCCCTGGGTGTGGGAACGCAAGTACGAGATCGACTCGCTCTGCTACCCGCTCCAGCTCGCACACGACATCTGGCTGGCGACGGGGCGCCGCGACCACCTGGATGCGCGGTACCGCTCCGCCGTCGTCGCGGCGATGGAGGTCTGGCGGATGGAGCAGCACCACGAGGAGCGCTCGCCGTACCGGTTCCAGCGGTTCGACGCGCCGCTCTCCGACACCCTCGTCCGCGACGGACTCGGGCCGGAGACGGCGTGGACCGGGCTCTCGTGGTCGGGGTTCCGGCCGAGCGACGACGCAGGGCGGTACGGCTACAACGTGCCGGGCAACCTCTTCGCCGCGGTCACGCTGGCCGGGGTCGAATCGATCGCCACCGACGTGCTCGACGACGCGGCACTCACCGCGGAGGCCGGTGCGCTCCGACGCGAGCTCGAGACCGCGATCGACGCCCATGGTGTCGTGACGACCGATCAGTACGGCGACGTCTACGCCTACGAGGTCGACGGGTTCGGCAACGCGCTCCTGATGGACGACGCCAACGTGCCGAGTCTGCTCTCGCTGCCGTTCCTCGGCTGGTGCTCGCCCGACGACGCCCGGTACCTCGCCACCAGACGGTTTCTGCTCAGTGAGGACGACCCGAGCTACTTCGTCGGGTCCGCCGCCCGTGGGATCGGGAGCCCGCACACGCCCGACGATCACATCTGGCCGATCGCCCTGTCCATCGAGGGCCTCACCTCGCAGGACGAGCCGGATCGCGCCCGCCTGCTCGACACGCTGCTGCGGACCGACGCAGGCACGGGGGTCATGCACGAGTCGTTCCACAAGGACGACCCCGACAGCTTCACCCGCCCCTGGTTCTCCTGGGCGAACGCGATGTTCTGCGAGTTCGTCCTCGACGTGGTGGGTCTGCGCACGCACGTGCGCCGTCCCGTCCCACGAGCTGACTGAGCAGACCCGCCGCCTCGTGCGCCGGCTCAGAGCAGCCGCAGCTCCTGTGCACGGGTGACGGCCCGGGTGCGGTCGGCCACCTCGAGCTTCTCGAAGACGTGCAGCAGGTGCGTCTTCACCGTCGACTCCGAGATGAAGAGTGCCGCCGCGATCGTACGGTTGCTGTTGCCGGCGGCGACGAGCGCGAGGACCTCGAGCTCGCGGGCGCTGAGCTGCGGGCGGGCTGGGGTCCCACCCTGCATGCGGCCGACGAGTGTCGCCGCGATCGTCGGCGCGAGCACCGTCTGACCGGCGACCACCGAACGGATGCCGGCGAGGATCTCCTGCTCGGGCGCCGCCTTCAACAGGTAGCCGCCGGCTCCGGCCTCGATCGCGCCGAGGATGTCGTCGTCGGTCTCGTAGGTTGTGAGGACGAGCACCCGGACGCCTGGCACGCGCTGCACGATGCGCGCCGTCGCCTCCGCACCGCTGAGGACCGGCATGCGCAGGTCCATGAGCACGAGGTCCGGCCGGTGCTCCTCGGCAGCCGCGACCGCCGCAGCGCCGTCCGCCACCTCGGCGACGACCTCGAAGTCGTCCGCGCGCCCCAGAAGCGCGACGATGCCCGATCGCACGATGGGGTGGTCGTCCGCGACGACGATCCTGATCCGCGTCATCGTCCCTCCTCCACGGTCCCTGAGCCTGTCGAAGGGCTGCCGGCCGAGACGCCGTCCGTGGTCCCTGAGCCTGTCGAAGGGCCCGCTTCGATCGTCACCGGCACTCGCACCCGCACGGTCGTCCCCGCTCCGGCGGCACTCGTGAGTTCCACCGTTCCGCCGAGCAGCGTCACCCGGTCGTGCATGCCGTGCAGCCCGAAGCCCGCGCCCGGACTGGTCCCGAGCAGCGCGCCGTCCGGGTCCGCGATCCCGACCCCGTCGTCGGAGATCCGCAGTTCGGCCCAGCCGTCGTCGACGGTGAGCGCCAGCTCGACGCGGTCGGCGGCGGCGTGTTTCCGGATGTTCGCGAGACCCTCCTGCGCACTCCGGAGCAGCACGACCTCGGGCGCCCGTTGGAACCGTTCGGACGGAGCGTCGATGTCGACGGCCACACCTGTCTCGCGGGCGAACCGCTCGCCCAAGCGGCGGAGGCTGTCACCGAGCGTCGTGTCGGCGGCCGGCATCGCCGCCGTCGTGGCCACGAGGGATCTCGCCTCGCGGAGGGCGTCGCGTGCCGTGCTCTCGATGAGGTCGATGCTGTCGAGGGCGGCGATCGGTCGACCGTCCAGCGGGGAGGCGTCCGGCGTGCCCGCGACGGTCTCGCCGACCTCGGAACGGGCGCGTTGCGCGAGCAGCACCACACTCGTGAGGCTCTGCGCGATGGTGTCGTGGATGTCGCGAGCCATGCGTTCGCGTTCGGCGGCCGCCCCGGCCTCCCTGCTCGCCCGTTCCGATTCCGCCTGAGCGGTCTGCAGACTCACGAGGAGTCGTGCCTTCTCATCGCCGAGCTCGGCGATCCGGGTGATCCACAGACCGAGAGACAACGCGAAGACGAGCGAGACGCTCTGGATCGCGAGCCCCTGCAGGATCGCGTCCGGGGTGGCGCCTTGTCCGATGATGAAGCCGACGGCGAGGGTCGCGGCGCTCGCGATGTTGAGGACGATCGCGTTCCGCGTCTTCGGTGTCAGCACCCACAGCAGCGGGAACACGAGGCACTGCAGCGTCAGGACGTTCGGGGAGAACGCCGTGCCGACGGCGGTGAGGGCGATGAGGGTGATCGCGAACCAGAGGCCGCCCTGCGGACGCTCGAGGGTGCGGCGCCCGGCCGTGTAGTAGACGAGGCAAAGCGCCGCCAGTACGATCCAGACGCCGACGACCCGCTCCGGTGCCCCGGCCGCGCTGACGCTCACGAGCGCGCCCACGATCACGCACCCCGCGCCGAACGCGACATCCCACCACCGTCGTCCGTCCATGTCCCAACCCTCCCATCCCTGCCCGCGAACTGTCACTTCCTGCTAATCCCGACGGCGCACACCCGCCGGAACTGACAGTTCGCGGGCTAGGAGCGGCGGACCCAGCGGAAGGTGAGGCGGGTGAGGACGAGGCCGACGACCGCCCAGACGACGAGGACGAGCGCGACCGTCGCGAGGTCCCAGCCGCCGGCCGGCTCCTGCGAGGCGAACCCCTCCGGCAGGAAGACGGAGCGCATGCCCTGCGCGATCCACTTGAGCGGGAAGACACTCGCGACGTTCTGCAGCCACTCGGGGAGCATCGTGAACGAGAGGTAGACGCCGGAGATGAACTGCAGCACGAGCACGATCGGGATGATGACGGCCGTCGCGCTCTTGCCCGTGCGGGGGAGCGCCGACAGGGCGATGCCGAGGACGGCCGACGTGGCGATACCGAGCAGGTAGATCCAGGCGAAGGTGAGCCACCGCTCGGGCTCGGTCGGCAGGCTGACGTCGAACAGGAACCGCGAGACGAGGAGCAGTAGCGCGATCTGGAGCACCGAGGTGACGAGGACCTGCCCCATCTTCCCGAGGAAGTAGGAGATGACCGGGAGCGGGCTGCCGCCGAGACGCTTGAGCGTGCCGTCGCTCTTCTCCGTCGCGATGTCGGTCGCGAGGTTCTGGACGCCCGAGAGGAGGATGCCGGCGGCGATCATGCCGGGCAGGTAGAAGGCGGCCTGGCTGACCCCGCCGGTGCCGTCGGGTGCCTCGCCCACGTTCCCCATCGCGCTGAACGCGGTCGAGAAGATCGCGAGCATCACGACGGGGAAGAGGAAGGTGAAGAACACCTGGTCGCCGGAGCGGAAGTAGATGCGGGTCTCGTAGCCGATCCGGCTGGCTCCGAGCCGGAGGGTGCGTCCGCGGGGGAGTGCCGGGACGAGCGAGTTGGTGGTGCGGTCGATGGTGGTCATGCGCCGACTCCTGTCGTGGTGACCTGCGTGGTCGGTGACGGTGCTGCTGATGGGGTGATTGACGACGCAGCGCCGTCGGCCGCATGGACGAGCCCGAGGTAGATGTCCTCGAGGCTCGGACGGATGACCTCCAGGTCGCGCGGCTCTCCGCCCAGTGTCGCCGTGAGATCGGCGACCCGTGCGGCCGGCGCCTCGGTCCGTTCCTCGTGGAGGCCGTGCTCGTCGCGCCAGCGCACCACGGGGATCCGGGCCTCGGCGCCGCCGATCTCGTCGACCGCGCCGATCTCCACGAGTCGACCCGCCGCGATGACGGCGACGCGGTCGGCGAGCTGGGCGGCTTCGTCGAGGTAGTGGGTGGTGAGGAGGATGGTCGTGCCGTCGCGTTTGAGCGAGCGGATGAGCTCCCAGAACTGTCGACGCGCCTCGGGGTCGAACCCGGTCGTCGGCTCGTCGAGGAAGAGGAGGGCCGGGCGGCCGACCACCCGAGCGCGACGTCCACCCGCCGACGCTGGCCGCCCGAGAGCTTGCCGATGCGCGTGCCCGCCTTGCTCGTGAGCCCGACCGCCTCGATGACCTCGTCCACGTCCCGCGGGTCCGCGTAGTACCGGGCGAACTGTGTGAGCTGCTCCCGGACCGTGACGTTCGCGGCTTCGGCGCTCGACTGGAGGACGATGCCGAGGCGGGCCTTCCAGTCGAGGCCGCCCTTCGCCGGGTCGACACCGAGGACACTCGCCTCGCCGCCCGTCCGGTGCCGGTAGCCCTCGAGGATCTCGATCGTGGTGCTCTTCCCGGCACCGTTCGGGCCGAGGAGGGCGAAGGTTTCGCCCTGGTGGATGTCGAAGGAGACCCCGTCGACGGCGGTGAAATCGCCGTACTGCTTGCGCAGCTCGCGGACCTCGATGATCGGTCGTGTGCTCATGGTGTCCATGCTCGTCCGCTGCGGCCCGCACCGGTAGCGGTGGAGGGGCTGATCCTCGTATCCACCGATCGGTTGATGCGCGAGCGGCCTGACGCCCCGTCGCTCCGGCTCGGTCTGCCGACACGCACGAACGCCCACCCGCCCGACGAGGGCGGATGGGCGTTGGCGTGACGCTGCGGCGCTCTAGCCGAGTGCCGCGGTGGAGACGACGACGACGAGGTCTTCGACGTTCTCGAACCCGGCGGTCTCCTGGGTGAGCTGGGTGAACGGGATGCCGATGATCGTCAGCCCGTCGAGCGATCCGGTGAACGTACCGGCGGCTTCGGTCACGCTCGCGCCACCGGCCGTCGCGTTCGCGGCCGCTGCGGTGAGGGAGGCAGCGCCGCCGGAGAGGACGGCGTAGCTGCCCGAGGCGGCACCCGCTTCGTAGCTGAGGATGCACACGGTCGGCAGGTCGCCGAGGACCGCGGCCGGAGCGAAGGTGGCCTTCGCCGCGGCGACAGCGGCCGCCGGGACCGCGACGCCGCTGGCTGCGCTGAGCGTGTTGACCTGCTCTTCGGTGCACTTCGTCGCGCCCGATGCCGGCTCTTCCTGGGCAGCGTCCTCCGTGGCCTCGGGCGCGGTCGTGGCGCTCGTCGAGGGTTCGGAGTCGGCCGGTGCGTCGCCGCTACTGCAGGCGGCGAGCCCGAAGAGCCCGATGACGGCGACGGCGGTCACCGCGGAGACGCGGAGACGGTGGTGAGCGGAGCGAAGTGACATGGTGGTTCCCCTGGAATCGTGAGCGTTGACGGATGCTCAGGTCCAGGATGGGGGACCGAGGCGGCAGCCTCAATGGGGACAACTCCCCAGTTGTCGGTCAGGCCCCGGTGCGCATCCACGCCGTCGTGCGGGCTCGAAGCCCGAGTGTGGTCCCGCGCGCACCGAGGTAGCCGACGAAGAAGGTGAGCGCCAACCAGGCGAGCCCGGTCTGTCCGCCGGGTGACCAGGCGAGGACCGCGAGCGCGAACGGCAGGAAGACGAGCGTGTTGAGCAGCCCGGTGATCGCGAGGTACTTCGCGTCGCCGGCGCCGATGAGGACGCCGTCGAGGACGAAGACGACACCGCCGAGCGGGGTGGTGACGGCGAGCACGATGATCGCGGGCACGATGAGCGCCGCGAGGTCGGGGTCGCTCGTGAAGAGCAGGCCGATGACCGGGCTCGCGAGCGCGATGACCAGGCCGAGGATGATCCCCGAGCCGACGCCCCACTGCAGGCAGCGGACGAGGACGGCGCGAACCCCTGCCACGTCGCCGGCCCCGAGCCCCTTGCCGACGAGCGCCTGCGCGGCGATCGCGAGGGCGTCGAGCGCGAAGGCGAGGGTGGCGAAGAGGGTCATGACGAGCTGGAACCCGGCGAGTTCGTCGGTGCCGAGGTCGGTCGCGACGAACACGGCGATGAGCATCGCGGCACGGAGGCTGACGGTGCGGAGGAACAACCATCCGCCGGAACGGGCCGCGCCACCGAGGCCGCTGCGGTGCGGGCGGAGACTCGCTCCCGTCCGACGCACGTGGCGCAGGACGACGACGAGATAGGCGACGACCATGCCCCACTGCGCGATGACGGTGCCGATGGCGGATCCCGCGATGCCGAGTCCCAGGCCGTAGATGAAGAGGAAGTTGAGGCCGATGTTCGCGGCGAACCCGGCGCCGGCGACCACGAGGGGCGTGGTGGTGTCCTGCAGGCCGCGGAGGAGCCCGGTCGCACCGAAGACGAGCAGCATGGCGGGGATGCCGAGCATCGAGATGCCGAGGTAGGTGTCGGCCTGCTGGGCGACGGCGTCCGTCGCGCCGAACAGCCCGACGAGCGTGGGGGAGAGGAACCATCCGGCCGCACCGATCACGACGCCGAGTCCGAGCGACAACCAGAGGCCGTCCACCCCGAGCGACACCGCGCCGCGCTCGTCGCCGTGCCCGAGGCGCCGGGCGACCGCGGGGTCGTCGCGTAGGCGAGGAACACCATGAGACCGATGACCGTCTGCAGGACCGCGCTCGCGACCCCGAGGCCGGCGAGTGGCACGACGCCGAGGTGGCCGATCATCGCGGAGTCGGCGAGCAGGAACAGCGGCTCCGCCATCAGCGCCCCGAGCGCGGGGACCGCGAGCCGGAGGATGTCGCGGTCGACAGGCCGCAGCCGTCGCCTGTCCTGTCCCGTGGTCACCCGCCGAGCCTAGCCGCGGGTGGTGACACGCCGCGTCGCCGTCCGAGGCGGGACGAGTCGACGGCCTACCGCACCAGCAACGACCCGCTCAGGCCGGGGAGGTCGCGCAGGCGGATGCCCGTGAGGAAGCCGGCCGCGGCGGCGTAGGCGACCCGCGGTTGGTCGGCGTCCTCGCGGCAGGCGAGGAACAGCGGCACGGCGGTGGCGCCCAGGCGCTCAGCGACGTCGGCGATCTCCGCGAAGCCGAAGAGCGGATCGACCCGGTGGGCGATGCCGGCCATCGTGCGCACGGCGACGCCGTCGGGCTCGGTGCCGTCCTGTGCCAGCCCGGAAGCAGCGAACGAGACCATGGCCGCGCCTTCCGACGCGAATCGTCGGCAGGCGTCGGTCAGGGCCCGCTCGACGGCTCGGCTGGTGTGTTCCTCCGACGCTGTACCCGCACCCGCACCCGCACTCGCACTCGCACCCGCAGCCGTGTCGACGTCGTCGTCCGGCAGAGCACGACGGACCGCATCGAGCGCCCACCCGTGCACGGCGCCGCCGGTCCCGGGGATCGGCAACCAGGACACCGCCGCGAGCACGGCGCCTGCGGCGTCCGTCACGACGGAGACCCGGACCGCGGCGCTCGGCTCCCGGTCGTCGCCATCTGGGGCGTCGATGCTCGAACCCACGGTGAGACCGAGTTCGGGCACGTGCCGGTCGGACACCCACACCGACGACAGCGCGCGGATCTGGCTGCGGAGCTCCCACGGCAGTTCGCGAGCGGCCAGGAGGATCGAGGTTGTCGAATCCGCGCCGGTGGCTCCCGTTGCATCGTCCGGACCAGCGGGTTCTGATGCATCCGCCCCGCTGAGGTCGAGCACGAGGTCTCGACCGAGCGGCGACACCCGCCAACCCTCGGGCACGATGCGCGCGTCGCGAGTGGCGAAGACCGCCGGTGTGAGTCCCTCCTGCTCGGCCGCCGTCGCGAACGCCGACACCGCGGCGACTGCACCGCCGGGGTCGCCGATCGGCTCGCCGAGGGCCAGCGCGACGCCGGCGTGCTGCTGGTAGGCGACCGCATATCCACCGTCGGCCGTGACGAACACCCGGTTCTCGGGTCGGAGCGCCGAGGCCGCCAGCGGTCCGCCGCCGTGTTCGCGCAGCAGTTGCGCCGCCCTGGCGCGTGCTCGCCGCGCACCGGGACCGATCGCCCCGGGTAGGCGTCGCCTGGTCTGGTTCGCCGCGACCCGGAACGCGTGGCGCGACAGCACGAGGACCACCGCCTGTCCCACCCACAGGACGCTCGCGGAGATCCAGATGGTCGACGCCACGAGCGGCACCTGGGCCAGCGAGGCGAGGGCGATGAGGGCGAGGGTGACCAGCAGGTTGCCGACGGTGAGGACCATCGCCGCCCACCAGGCCCAGCGATGACCACGACGGAGCCAGTTCGCGATCACCAGGATCGCGACGGTGTCGACCCCGACGTCGAGGATGGAGCCCTGTGTCAGGGTGGTCGAACCGAGCGGCCCGTCGAGCGGCACGAGGGTGACGAGCAGCTGCACCGCACCGATGACGAGCAGTCCGGAGACCGCGAAGAGTCGCCAGTCGCGCATGGTCGGTCGTGGGGTCGACCGGTGCTCGCCGAGGAGGAGCCGGGCGACGATCACGAAGACGACGGTCGTGATGAAGTGCTCGAGGTCGTCGATCTTCCCGACGTAGAGGAGCGCGATCGACACCCACGACAGGAGCAGCAGCCGCCAGCGCAGCCGGTAGGGGGAACGCATGAATGCGGTCGCGGTCGCGACGCAGGCGAGGATGCCGCAGCTCGGACCGACGTCGAGCGTCGTCACGAGGGACTGTGCCCACGGCCAGTCGAGCTGCGCCAGCGCCACGGCCGCACCGAGTGCGCCGAGGATACCGATGAGGTGTCCGGTCAGGAAGATCGCCGATGCCCGCAGCGTGCCGAAGCGGACCTCGACCCACCCGCCGAACACGGCCGCACCGGCGATCGCGACGAGGTAGGCGAGCGGGTCGGCGGTGATGAACATGCCCGTCAGGACCGTCCACCAGCGCCCGGCTTCGAGGCTCGGGACCCCGTACGCGAACGCCGGGTACCAGGCGGCCTGGTCGATCGGGCGCCACAGGCCACCGGTCACGACGCCGAGCGTGATGAAGACGGTGACGAAGGCGGTGGTCGCCGGGGTCGTCCGCAGGGCCCAGCGCAGCGGCGTCAGGACGACGGCGATCGCGGCGCGCAGATCGGTGCGGACGGGGCAGAGCTGGGGGCCCGGCTGGGTGGTGCATCCACGCGGGCGTCGGCGTCGGCGTCGGCGTCGGTCACAGCCGGGACCGGGCCCGACGGGGACAGCAGCTCGTCGAGCTCCGCCTCGGTCATCGACACGGGCGTGCGATCGGCGGCCGGCTGGGAGGCACGACGACGGATCCGGAACACGACGACCACGGCGATCACGAGCGCCGCGGCACCCGCCAGTGCGAGCGCCGCCCAGGAGAAGCGGTGCAGGAACTCGGTCGCGGCACTCCCCAGGACGGTGACGACCGTCACCACGAGCGAGGCCCAGGCGATGCCACCCGCCGCGTTGGCGACGAGGAAGTGCGGGTACGTCATCCGGAACATGCCAGCGAGTGGTCCGGAGAAGATGCGGAGGACGGCGATGAACCGACCGACGAACACCGCCCACGGCCCCCATCGCCGCATCAGGTGCACGGCGGCGCCCAGCCGCTTCGGCCCCACGTGTTTCGGGAACCTGCGGTTCAGCACCGACAGGAGCCGCCGGCCGTACCGCTTGCCGATCCAGTACCCGATCGAGTCGCCGAGGATCGCACCACCGGCGGCCGCGGCGGCGACGAACACCGGGTTCAGGCCGCTCGACGCGGCGAGGAGGGTCGCCCCGATGAGCACGGTCTCTCCCGGCAACGGCACGCCGAGGCTTTCGACCGCGACGACCAGGAAGACGACGAGGAGCAGGACGCCGGGCGGGAAGTCGGCCAACCAGTCCACGCGGGCTCCTTCCGGCCGGGTGGGTCAACGGTAGTCCCTCGTTCCCCGAAGCGCTCGCGACGCTCCTCCACAGGAGTCGGTCCAGAGCGATACGCCCGCTCTGAGAGAACACCCGAGCCGTGGTCAGGTGCCGTCGCTAGGCTGATCCGCATGACTGACGCGCAGCTCGCCTCCGGCATCGACCGCTCCGAACTCGACCCGGCCGTGCGGCCGCAGGACGACCTCTTCCGCCACGTGAACGGCAAGTGGATGGACCGCACCGAGATCCCCGATGACAAGGCCCGCTGGGGATCGTTCCACCAGCTGGCGGAAGACGCCGAGAACGCCGTCCGCGACATCATCGAGGAGTCACAGACGAACCCCGATGGCGAGGAGGGCGTGAAGATCGGCGCCCTGTACGCCAGCTTTATGGACGTCGATCGGGCCAACGCCCTCGGAGCGACCCCGCTCGCCGACCAGCTCGCCCGCGTCGCAGCGGTCGACTCCATCGAGTCCTTCCTCCGCCTGTCCGGCGAGTTCGAGGCGGAGGGCGTCGGCGGCTTCCTGCAGCTCTTCGTCGACAACGACCCGGGCAACCCCGAGCGCTACCTCGTCTTCGCCGAACAGGGCGGCATCACGCTGCCCGACGAGTCCTACTTCCGTGAAGACACCTTCGCCGACATCCGCGACGCCTACCGGGCACACCTCCAGACGATGTTCGAGCTCGCCGGCATCGACGACGCCGCCGCACGCGCCGACCGCGTGTTCGCGCTCGAGACGGCCATCGCGTCCAAGCACTGGGACAACGTCGCCACTCGCGACAGCGAGAAGACGTACAACCTGTACTCGTGGGACGAAGCGGCGGCGCTCGCCGCGGGCGCCGACCTAGACGGCCCGAACCTCGCCGTCTGGCGCGATGCGATCGGCGCGGCCGACGCGGTGTTCGCCGAGATCGTCGTGCGCGAGCCGAGCTTCCTCGAGGGCCTCGGGGAGCTCCTCGTCGACGAGCAGCTCGAGTCCTGGAAGGACTGGCTGGCCTGGAAGGTCGTCCACGGTGCCGCACCGTACCTCTCCGAAGAGTTCGGTCGCGCCAACTTCGACTTCTACGGCAAGACCCTCACCGGCACGCCGCAGCAGCGCGAGCGCTGGAAGCGCGGCGTCTCGCTCGTCGAGGGCATGCTCGGCGAGGCCGTCGGGCGTATCTACGTCGACCGGCACTTCGGCGCCACGTCGAAGGACGAAATGGACGTCCTCGTCGGTTTCCTCGTCGAGGCGTACCGCGACAGCATCGAGAACCTCGAGTGGATGAGCCCCGAGACCCGCACGCGCGCGCTGGAGAAGCTCGACAAGTTCACGCCCAAGATCGGTTTCCCCGTGAAGTGGCGCGACTACTCGGCGCTGGAGCTCGAGGCCGACGACCTGCTCGGCAACGTCCGTCGTGCCAGCCGGTTCGAGATGGACCGCGAACTGGGCAAGATCGGCAAGCCGCTCGACCGCGACGAGTGGTTCATGACGCCGCAGACGATCAACGCCTACTACAACCCCGGTTTCAACGAGATCGTGTTCCCGGCCGCCATCCTCCAGTACCCGTTCTTCGACGCCGGCCGCGACGCCGCCGCGAACTACGGGGCCATCGGCGCGGTCATCGGCCACGAGATCGGGCACGGCTTCGACGACCAGGGATCGAAGTTCGACGGCGACGGCCGACTCACCGACTGGTGGACCGAGGCCGACCGCGCGGCGTTCGAGGAGCGCACCGCGTCGCTCATCGAGCAGTACAACGCGCTGGCTCCCGCCCAGGTGCCCGACCACCACGTGAACGGCGCCCTGACGATCGGCGAGAACATCGGCGACCTCGGCGGGCTCGGCATCGCCTGGAAGGCGTACCTGCTGTCGCTCGAGGGTGCGGAGCCGCCGGTCATCGACGGCCTCACCGGCGCGGAGCGGTTCTTCCTCTCCTGGGCGCAGGCCTGGCAGCAGAAGGGACGCGACGCGGAGGTCATCCGACTGCTGTCGATCGACCCGCACTCGCCGAACGAGTTCCGATGCAACCAGATCGTCCGGAACATCGACGCCTTCTACGAGGCGTTCGGCGTGACCGAGTCCGACGCGGCATGGCTCGCCCCGGAGGAGCGCGTCACCATCTGGTAGCCGACCTGCCGGTCCCTGCCCCTCACCACCCGGTCCCTGAGCTTGTCCCACCCGGTCCCTGAGCTTGTCCCACCCGGTCCCTGAGCTTGTCGAAGGGTAGGAACCGCTTGTCGAAGGGCCAGTTCCGCCTGTCGCCCCCTACCGATGACCCCAGTAGTGGGACGTGCGGAAGGCCGACAGTCGCTGCGAGAATCATTCCGGAGTCGACGAATCGTCATCCCGATGCACTCGTGAAGCTCATGGCGCGAGACCCGAACAGCGCCTGAGCGGACCTGGTCCGATCCGTCCGGTTCACAGCAGCGTCGCCGTCGATATCGCCATAGCCCCCGCCGTCCCCCGGCCCGGGCGAGGCGGTACCGGCGGCGACGTGCTCCACTCCCCGCGAACCCGTAGAATCGCAGGCGTGTCTAAAGTCTTGAGCAGCCTCCCCGTCGGCGAGCGCGTCGGCATCGCCTTCTCCGGAGGTCTCGACACCTCCGTCGCCGTCGCCTGGATGCGCGAGAAGGGTGCCATCCCGTGCACCTACACCGCCGACATCGGCCAGGCGGACGAACCGAACATCGGCGCCGTCCCCGACCGCGCCAAGGAGTACGGCGCCGAGATCGCGCGCCTCGTCGACGCGAAGTCGGCGCTCGTCGAGGAGGGCCTCGTCGCCCTCCAGTGCGGTGCGTTCCACATCCGCAACGCCGGCAAGACCTACTTCAACACGACGCCACTCGGCCGCGCCGTGACGGGCACCATGCTCGTCCGCGCGATGAAGGAGGACGGCGTCGACATCTGGGGCGACGGCTCCACCTACAAGGGCAACGACATCGAGCGGTTCTACCGCTACGGTCTGCTCGCCAACCCCCGCCTGCGCATCTACAAGCCGTGGCTCGACGTCGACTTCGTCAACGAGCTCGGTGGCCGCAAGGAGATGAGCGAGTGGCTCGTCGCCCGCGACTTCCCGTACCGCGACTCCACCGAGAAGGCGTACAGCACTGACGCCAACATCTGGGGCGCCACCCACGAGGCCAAGCGCCTCGAGGAGCTGAGCTCCGGCATGGAACTCGTCGAGCCGATCATGGGCGTGCCGTTCTGGCGTGAAGACGTCGCGATCGCCTCCGAGGTCGTCACCGTCACCTTCGAGGCCGGTCGCCCGGTCGCGCTCAACGGCGTCGAGTACGCCGACGCGGTCGCGCTGGTCCTCGAAGCCAACGCCATCGGTGGTCGTCACGGCCTCGGCATGAGCGACCAGATCGAGAACCGCATCATCGAGGCCAAGAGCCGTGGCATCTACGAGGCCCCCGGCATGGCGCTCCTCCACATCGCGTACGAGCGTCTGCTCAACGCGATCCACAACGAGGACACGGTCGCAAACTACCACAACGAGGGTCGCCGACTCGGCCGCCTCATGTACGAGGGCCGCTGGCTCGACCCGCAGTCGCTCATGCTGCGCGAGTCCATCCAGCGCTGGGTCGGCTCCGCCGTCTCCGGCGAGGTCTCCATCCGTCTGCGCCGCGGCGACGACTACACGATCCTCGACACCTCGGGCCCGGGCCTCAGCTACCACCCCGACAAGCTCTCGATGGAGCGCGTCGGCGACGCGGCGTTCGGTCCCGACGACCGCATCGGCCAGCTCACCATGCGCAACCTCGACATCGCGGACTCGCGCTCGCGGCTCGAGCAGTACGCAGCGGCCGGCATCGTCGGCGGCGCGACCGCGGACCTCGTCGGCAAGCTCGAGCAGGGTGAGGCGCAGGAGATCCTCGGCGGCGAACTCCTCGACCCGACCGCAGACGCCCTCGAGCGCGCGACCGACCTCGCTTCCGAGGGCGCCGCGTTCGACTCCGGCACCGACTAGTCGCATTCGCAACGCAGAACGCCCGCCGCACTCCAGGAGTGCGGCGGGCGTTTCGCGTCGGCGCTGCCTGCCCCAACTCAGGAAGGACGCGGCGTGTCGACCTGCAACCCCGCCGACACACCGGCCGACTCCTGAGTGAGGGCAGGAAGGCGGTGCGGTGTCAACAGCGCAGGACAACCGCGGTGTGTCCTAGCCGTTTTCTCAGGAGTCCTGCGGCGTGGCGGGCTGGAGCGCTTGCGACACGCCGGAGGGCTCCTGAGTTAGGGACGGCGGGGGTTCACAACTCAGGACCGGTGCGGCGCGTCCCGCCGGACACGCCGGGTGGCCGATGTGACCCGCCGGGGCCGTCCTGAGTTGCGAACCGACCAGGCCTACGCGGGGACGGGCGACTCCGCGTACCGCTCGGGCCGGAAGGTGGCGAGCAGCGGCGACGGTTCGCCGTCGACGATCTCGTCCGCGAGGAGTTCACCGGCGATGAGCCCGAGTGTCGCACCGCTGTGGCTGAAGGCCGTGAAGAGTCCCGGCAGCTGCGGGACCGCACCGAAGACCGGCTCGCCGTCACCCGGGATCGGCTTGTAGCCGGCCCCGATGTGGTCGAGTTCGAGGGTCGGGTTGCCGGCGAGCACCCGCGATCCCTCGGCCAACAGCCGCTCCACGGTCGAGTCCGAGATGTGCAGCGAGCCGTCGTCGCGGACCTCGATCTCCTCCTCCGACCACGCGGAGTCCAGCGCGAAGCCGCCCTCACTGGTGCGACGGACGGCCACCTTCGGCGTGTTCAGGACAGCGGCGAGCTCGGATGCGACGGGCTTCGTGAACGCGACGAACGCGGCCGGGCTCTGGTCGCCGATCGTGATGCCGAGTGCGGCGAGCTGGGCCGGGACGTCGGGACCCGTGGCCAACAGGACCGCGTCGGCCTCGATGCGGTCGCCGTTCGCGAGCACCGCGCCCACGGCACGTCCGCCGGACGAGGCGATCTCGGCGCCGGCGTCCGTCACGATCCGTCCGCCGCGGGCGACGAACTCGCGGGACAGCACCTCGATCACGGACGGCAGCTCGACCCAGCCCTCACCCGGGTTGAAGATCGCGCCCTCCGCAGCCACGGCGGCCGGATCGACTCCCGGCGTGACCGAGGCGACCTCCTCCGGAGCCAGCCACCGGGCGTCGTAGCCGATGCCGCGCTCGTAGGCGAAGGTCTCCGCGTAGGACTCGCCCTCCGGTGCCCACATCAGTCCGCCGTCGAAGCGGAGGAAGTCCGCGCTCGGGATCTGCGCGGCGAAGGTCCGCCAGCGGTCGATCCCGAGGACGCGGAGCGCGTGGTACTCGCTCGACCGCTGGGCCGCGGAGTTCAGCCAGGCGAGCGATCGTCCCGAGGCGCCGCTGGCCAGGGAGCGGTCGGTCACGAGGGTCACGTCGGCACCTCGGCGGGCGAGGGCGACGGCGCTGGACGTTCCGAGGATGCCGCCGCCGATCACGACGACGCGTCGGCTGGTCTGGGTGCTGCTGCTCATGCTGTCTGCTCTTTCTGTTCTGGAGTGGTGCGTTCGTGCGGTGCTGCGGCCGCATGGACGGCCTCGATGATCTCGAGGACCGCGATGGCGTCGGCCGGATCGACCGGTGGCGGTCCGCCGTCGTGGAGGGCGGTCGCGAGGAGGCGGGTGAAGGCGGCGTAGTCGCCGTCGGCCATCGGGACGGGTTCCGTCGCACCGTCGACACCGATCGATCCCCGACCGGACGGGTCACGGCGACCGAACCCGTCGTCGCGGGGGTCGGCGCCGGCCTTCAGCGCGGGCTCCTGCCCGTCGAGCCCCCACGAGGTGTAGGCACCGGAGGAGCCGAGGATGCGGAACCGCGGGCCTGCTTGGGCGACGAGCGACCCCATCCACAGGTGCGACCGGACCCCCGAACGGTGACGGAGCGCCACGAAGGCGTCGTCGTCCGCGACCGCTCCGGGCCGGACGACACCGAGTTCCGCCTGGACGTCCTCGACCTCGCCGAACAGTCGGATGGCCTGATCGATCACGTGCGTGCCGAGGTCGTAGAGGATGCCGCCGCCCTCCGCTGCGGTCGCGGCCGTCTTCCACGATGCGGGCGGATCGGGCTTCCACCATTCGAACCGCGACTCGAAGCGATGGACGCGCCCGAGCGCGCCCTCGTCGAGCAGCCGCCGAACGGTCAAGAAGTCACCGTCCCAGCGGCGGTTCTGGAAGACCGTGACGAGGCGGTCGGCGGCTGCAGCACGATCGACGATCGCGCGGCCCTCAGCCGCGGTGACGGCGAACGGCTTGTCGACCACGACGTGCAGGCCGGCGTTCAAGGCGGCTGTCGCGAGCGCGGCGTGCGTGCCGGACGGCGAGCCGATGACCACGAGGTCGAGCTCGTCGGCTCGGCCGAAGAGCTCCTCGACGGTCGACACGACCTGGACACCCGGGTACCGGCCGAGCGCCTCGGCCCGTCGATCCGGGTCGGAGGTCACGACGAGGTCGAGTGAGTAGTCGGGATCCGCGGCGAGGAACGGCGCGTGGAACACCGCGCCGGAGGTGCCGAAGCCGATGACGCCCGTCCTGATCGTGCCGGAGACGCGTGCCGCCATCAGAGGACCTCGGAGAGGAAGCGCTGCAGGCGCGGGCTCTGCGGTGCGTCGAACAGCTGCGACGGGGTGCCCGCCTCGACCACTCGGCCCTCGTCCATGAACACGACCTGGTCGGCGACCTTGCGGGCGAAGCCCATCTCGTGGGTCACGACGAGCATCGTCATGCCGCGCTGCGCGAGACCGGCCATGAGGTTGAGGACGCCCTTCACGAGTTCGGGGTCGAGGGCGCTCGTGGCCTCGTCGAACAGCATGACCTCGGGCTCCATCGCGAGCGCTCTGGCGATTGCGACGCGCTGCTGCTGGCCGCCCGAGAGGTCCCGGGGTCGGTGGTCCGACCGCTCACCGAGTCCGACGTCGTCGAGGCGTGCTGCGGCGACCCGGAGCGACTCGCTCTTCGACATGCCCTTCACGTTGCGGAGCGCGAGGGCCACGTTCTCGAGCGCGGTGTGGTCGGGGAAGAGGTTGAAGTGCTGGAACACGAGCCCGACCCGCGTCCGGAGCCGTTCCGGCTTCATCTTCAGGGCGCTCTCACCGGCGAGGAGGACGTCGCCGGAGGTGGGCTCGTGCAGGCGGTTCACCCCGCGGAGCAGTGTCGACTTGCCCGAGCCCGACGGCCCGATGATGCAGGTCGTGGTGCCGGGCTCGACGTCGATGCTCACCTCGCGGATGACCTCGATGTCGCCATAGGCCATCGAGACGTCGCGCAGTTCCAGGCTCGAGCCGCGGTAGAAGTGTCCGTCGGTGACGGGCAGGGGAGAGGTGTAGGTCATGTGTTGCTCCCGGTGGTGACTGGCAGGGGTGGCTGCACCTCGTCGAGTTCGTCGAGGCCGCTCTTCGGCGGGGTGGCCTTCCGGCGTCCCGTGCGGAAGCGGTTGTCGAAGAAGTTGACGAGGTGGGTGAGGGGCACGGTGATGACGAGGTAGAACAGCCCCGCCATGACGAGCGGGGAGAGGTTGCCGGTGAGGACGGCGGCGTCCTGACCGACCCGGAACAGCTCGCGCTCGCTCACGAGGAGCCCGAGGAAGTAGACGAGGCTCGAGTCCTTCACGATGGCGATGAACTGGTTCACGAGCGCGGGGAGGACCCGGCGGATGCCCTGCGGCACCACGACGAGTCGCATCGCCTTGCCGTAGCTCATGCCGAGCGCCCGGCAGGCCTCGAGCTGGCCACGGTCGACGCTCTGGATGCCGGCGCGGAAGATCTCGCCGATGTAGGCGGAGGCGATGAGGCTGAGCGCGAGGATGCCCAGCGGATAGGGCGAGGGGCCGAACAGCTGCTGGCTGAAGCGGGCGAAGCCCTGGCCGATGAGGAGGATGGTGAGGATCGCCGGCAGGCCACGGAACACGTCGGTGTAGATCCGCGCGGGCACTCGGAGCCAGCGTGAGGGCGAGATGCCCATGATGGCGATGATCATGCCGAGGACGACGCCGATCACCGTGGCGGCGATCGAGATGACGAGGGTGTTCACGAGCCCGGTGCCGAGCAGCTGCGGGAACACCTGCCACATCGCGTCGAAGTCGAAGAAGGTCTTGATGATGCTGTCGAGCCAGTCCATGCTGTCTGCTCCTGAGGGGTGGGATGGTGTGGTGCGGGCCGGTGCTCGGCCCGCACCACGAGACGGGGACTACTCGGTCGACGAGGTCGGGCTGGGGCTGGAGGTCTGCTCTGCCTTCGGCAGGTACTGCTCGGGCATCGGGGAGCCCGGGAACCACTTCTGGTAGAGCTTCTTCCAGGTGCCGTCCTCCATCGCCTCGGCGAGGGCCTTGTCGAGGGCCTTCTTGAACTCGGGCTTGTCCTTCGCGATCGCGAACCCGGCCGGCGCGTCGAAGGAGGGGATGTCGATCGCGTTCACGAGCCCGTACTGGGCCGCGTACTCCTTCGCCGCTTCGTAGTCGAGGAAGTGGGCGTCGATGCTGCCGCTGTTGACGGCCGAGATCGCCGAGTTGTTGTCGGGGAAGCGCACGAGCTCGGTGTCGGTGAAGTGCTTGACCGCGTAGGCCTCCTGGAGGGTGCCCTGGACGACGCCGAGACGCTTGCCGGCGAGGCTGTCCGCGTCGGTGATGCCGGAGTCCTTGGACGCCATGACCGTGAGGTATCCGGCAAGGTAGCCGTCGGAGAAGTCGACCGTCTGCTCGCGTTCCTTGGTGATGCCGATGGCCGCGACGCCGACGTCGAACTGTCCGTTCGCGACGGCGGAGAGCAGACCGGAGAAGTCCTGACCGGTGAACACGACGTCGTCGATCCCGATCCGCTTGGCGACGTCGGTGAAGAGCTCGACGTCGAAGCCGGTGAACGTCCCGTCGGCGTCGGTGAAGGTGTACGGCTTCGAGTCGCCGAGGCTGGCGACGCGGATCTGTCCGGGGGTGATGAGTCCGTACGGGTTGTCCTCGGTGCTGCTCGCGGTTCCGGCACCACCGGAGCACGCGGAGAGGATGAGGGCGGTCGCCGCAGCGACGGCGAGGAGGGCCGTCCTGCGGAGGGTGAAGCGATTCGTCACGGCGAGTCCAATCGTGGGGAGGAGTTCGTGGTGCGTGGAGGGAACCGTCGGCTCGTGTCTTGTGGACGCCGTCAGCTCCATTGCTGTCGTTCTGCTGGTGAGACCGGTCTCAATGTCGTAGGTTGAGACCGGTCTCAACAGGTTGTCCAGGACAGTACCCTGGTTCTCGGACAACGTCAACGACGCAGCAGACCCCATCGGAGGGCACATGGCAACGGATCCGGGTACCGGCAGACGCGAGGCGACGGTGTCGGACGTCGCGAAGGCCGCTCGGGTCTCGAAGGCCACGGCGGCCCGCGCGCTCGGCGACTACGGGGCCGTGAGCGACGACGTGCGGGACCGCGTGCAGGCCGCCGCGGAACGCCTCGGTTACCGCCCGAACGCCCTCGCGAAGAGCATGAACACGGGGAAGTCGAACACCATCGGGGTGGTCATCGGCGACATCGAGAACCCCTTCTTCGCCCGTGCGACCCGGGGGATCTCCGACGTCGCGCAGGCCGCCGGATTCGACCTCATCCTCGCGAATTCCGACGAGGAGGTCGACGCCGAGACAGCCGCGATCGAGCTCCTCCTCGACAAGCGCGTGGACGGGTTCATCGTCACGCCGGCCTCCTCGATCGAAACGAGAAGTTTACAAACGGCGCTCGCCGAGGGGCGTCCCGTGGTGCTCCTCGACCGTCGCGCGGCCGGTATGGAGGCAGACACGGTCGTCGCCGACAATGCCTCCGGGGCTGCCGCGGCCACCCGGCACCTCCTCGCCGCCGGACACCGTCGGATCGCGTTCATCTCGACGCTCGGGCACGGGGAGCCGTATGTCTCCGGGGACGATGTCGGCTCCTCCTCGGTGGGCGATCGGATCGACGGGTTCACGAGTGCACTCCGCGAGGCCGGCGTCGAAGACCCGGCCGCGTCCGTCCACCTCAACGCGCGTGCGGAGGGGATCGACGTCATCACCCGGAAGGTCCTCGGCGATCCGGACCCCGTGACCGCGATCATCGCCTCCGACAGCCTGGTCGGTTCCGCGGTCTTCCGGACCATCCGCGAACTCGGCCTCGCGATCCCCGACGACGTGTCGCTCATCGCCTTCGACGATGCCGACTGGACGAACCTCACCACGCCGCCGATCACCGTCGTGTCGCAGCCGATCTACGAACTCGGGGCCGAGTCCGCACGCCGGTTGATCGCCCGGATCGGTGGGGCGGGGGCCGACGCGGAGGAGTTCGTGCTCGCCCAGACGCTCATCGAGCGCGGCTCCGTGGGTGCGCCTCCGACCCGCTGACCCCTGACTTCTCACCGCTGACCTGATTCGACCTCGCTCCTGTCCCTAACTCAGGATCGCCGCGGCGTGTCGGGTGCGACACGCCGACGGGTCGGCGCGACGCGCCGGGACGGTCCTGAGTTAGGGACGGCGGCGGAGGACGAGGACGCTGTCGTCGAGCTCGGCGGGCTCACCGTCGGGCCCGATCGCGGCGCGTGCGACGAGGGCTGCGGTGACGACCTCCAAGTCGCTCGCCTCCAGCTCCAGCGAGGCGTGGACCTCGTCGGGCGTCGGGAAGTGCGCGTGCGCGATGTGCTCGGTCGCCCAGGGTGGCGGACCGGCGTGGCCGACGACGAGGAGCGTGCCGCCAGGAGCGACCGCCGAGGCTGCGCGGCGCAGGACCGCCTCCCGTGGGAACTCGACGGGGGAGTGCAGGAAGGTCGCGGTGACGAGGTCGAACGACGCCGACGGTTCCCACTCGACGAGGTCGGCCTGCACCCAGGTGATGCGATCGGCGACCCCCGCCTCTGCCGCGGTCGACGCTCCGAGGGCGAGCGCGCTCGGGGAGATGTCGACGGCGGTCACGGACCACCCCTGCCGGGCGAGCCAGACGGCGTCGGCGCCCTCTCCACTGCCGAGTTCGAGTGCGGTGCCGGGCGCCAACCCGTCCACCTCGCGCTCGAGTGCGGCGTTCGGTTTGCCGCTCCACACCTGGCCCCGGCTGCTGTAGCGGTGCTCCCAGAAGGCGGCGGGATCGGTGATGGCGGGCTCGTGCTCGGAGGTCATGGCATCAGCCTGCCGTGACACCGGCTGCGGACGGCCGTTTCTTGCCGGAACGGCAACGGGGGTTGTCGCCGGGTGGCCTTCGACACTTCGACAGGCTCAGTGACCGAGTCGCGGATGGGCTGATCCAGTCACTGAGCCTGTCGAAGTGCTCGCGGGGAAAGACGGTCCGGTCGCCGCCCTTCGACAGGCTCAGGGGACCGGGCATCGACGCCGCGTCCTGCGTCAGGCGCGGAAGTTGAGCGCCAGGTCGATCAGGAGGCGCGTGCCGTACCCGGTCGCACCCTTCGAGCGCCACGACTCGTCCGACTCCACGAGCATCGTGCCCGCGATGTCGAGGTGCGCCCACGGGACGTCGCCGACGAACTCCGCGAGGAACAGTGCGGCGAGCGTCGAACCGGCGAACCGGCCGCCGATGTTGGCGAGGTCCGCGACGTCCGAGTCGAGCTGCTTGCGGTAGCTGCGTTCCAGCGGCAACTGCCACAGCTGCTCGTCGGTGGCCTTCGACGACGCGAGCGTCTGGTCGACGATGCCCTGGTCGGTCCCGTGCACGGCCGCCGTCTTCGTGCCGAGCGCCATGATCGCGGCACCGGTCAGCGTCGCGATGTCGACGATCGCGTCGGGCTCCTCCTCGACGGCGAGGCTCAGGCCGTCGGCGAGGACGAGACGACCCTCGGCGTCGGTGTTCTTGATCTCCACGGTGGTGCCGTTGCGGAACGTCAGCACGTCGCCGAGCATCGTGGCCGAGCCTGAGGGCATGTTGTCCGTGCACATGAGGAACGCCGTGACGCTGCTCGTGCAGTGCAACTCCTCCAGCGCCGTCATGGCGGACAGGATCGCTCCGGCGCCCGCCATGTCCATCTTCATCGCCGCGTGGGACGGGTCGGACGGCTTGAGCGAGATGCCGCCCGAGTCGTACATGATGCCCTTGCCGACGAGCGCGAGGTGTCCTGCGGCTTCGATCGGCGAGCCGTCGTCGTCCTTCGGCGTGTACCGGAGCTTGATCATGCGCGGTTCCTCGACGCTGCCGGCGTTGACGCCGAGCAGGCCGCCGAGACCGAGCTCGATGAGCGCGTCCTTGTCGAAGACCTCGACGTCGAGCCCGTTGGCGGCGCCCAACGTCTCGGCCACCTCGGCGAGGTCGGTCGCCGTGAGGTGTCCGGGAGGCGTGTTCGCGAGGTCGCGCGCGAGGTTCGCCGAACGGGCGAGGACCTCGCCACGGTGTGCGCCGGTCGCGGTCTCTGGGAGGTCTTCAGCACCGGCTACGAGGTGGAGCGCGACGAGCGGTGTGCGCTTCGTCTCCCGCTTCAGCTCGGTGTAGCGGTAGCGGGCGAGGAGCGCGCCCTCGACGACGAGCTGGCCGGCGGATGCCGGGTCGAGGTCGAACGAGCGCGCCACGTCGAGGCCGATGCTCGCGAAGGAGGATGCCGCCCGGGCGAAGGCCGCAGCGATGTCGCGGAGCGCTGCCGGGGTGCGCTTCTCGGGCGCACCGACGCCGACCGCGATGTACGTCGGGGCGTCCTGGCTGGGGATGACGAGCGTCTGGCCGACCTCACCGGTGAACCCGGCGCGGGTCAGGGCCGCGCGGTCGAGTCCGAGCGCGGCGGGGATGTCGTCGCCGGCGCCGTCGGCTGCGGGGGCGACGCCCAGGCCGACCGCCTCGACGCCCTCGGGGAGTTCGATCGCGACGCTCAGCTCGACCGCCTCGGCGTCGAGTGAGGGGGTGCGGGAGAAGGTCGGCGGGATCAGCTTGGTGGGGCGGGATGGCATGCAGCGTCCTTCGTCTCGGAGTCGGGCTGGATCCATCGTATGGGCCTCACCTGGCCGCTGACGCGACGGGTCTGGCAGGATGCCGGGATGGGTGCATGGGGAACGGCGATCTTCTCGAACGACACGGCGTCGGACATCCGCACCGAGTACCGCGAGTACGTGCAGGACCGGGTGCCGGACGACGAGGCGGCGCGACGGACCATCGCGTCCTTCGCCCACCTGGTGGAGCGCGAAGACGGCGAGCTGTGGATCCCGCTCGCGGCCGCGCAGAGCGAGGTCGGCCGACTCGATCCCGACGTGCGGACGCGGGCGCTCGCGGCGATCGATCGCGGTGCCGACCTCGAGTTGTGGGCCGAAGCGGGCCCGGGGGAGGTCGCCAGGCGGGCCGCGGCCCTCGACCGCCTCCGCGAGAAGCTCCTCGGCCCGCAGCCCGCGCCGAAGCGCCTCCGTCGATCGTGGCGCCACGTGGAGGACGACCTGACGCCGGGTGACGTCCTCGCGTTCACGGCGCCGAACGGACGGACCGCCCTGTTCCGGGTCGCCGGCATCCATCGGTCCCGATACGGCGACTCACCCGAGCTCGACGTGCTCGACTGGGTGGGCGAACAGGTCCCCGGGCCGGAGACCCTGGCGACGTTGCGAGCGAAGCGCGAGCCGGCCTCGGGCAACCTGCCGGAGCGCCCGGTCGTCTGGCAGCCGCACCGTTTCCGCAAGACGGACCCCGTGTGGCACGAGGTCGGCTTCGTCCGTGTGGCACGTTTCGATGGGTGGCCGAACCGACCGGGCCAGACGCCGGGCCACTCCGGCCTCTGGCGGGTGCTCAACCTGGTCGTGACCCGAGACCTCCTCGACGGGACCTGGTGAGGTGAGGCGGATCGTCGCTCTCGGGGTGCGCGGGCGACGATCCGCCTCACCTCAGCGGGAGGCGACGAGTGCAGCCCGGACGTCGTCGCGCGGCTCGGCCCCGATCGCCTGCGTGTGCGCCTGGGCGAGCACGTCCGCGATGACCACGCGCTCGCCGGACTCGGCGGACCGCACGGCGGCCTCCACCATCGCGAGGCTCAGTACGTTGGCGTGCACTTCACCCGACGGGACACGCCCCGTGCGCAGAGCATCCACGAACTCGACGAGCGAACCGGCGATCTCCTCCGGTACGTCCGGCTCGAGCTCGGCGGCCTCGACCGCCGACGGTGATCCGCCCTGCGGCGCGAGCTGCCGCTGCGGAGCGGAGTCGCCGTCCCAGGTGGCCGTGCCGTACTCGCCGTTCACTCGCCAACTGCCGTTCCACGAGGTCTCCACGCCGTCCGCACACCAGCTGCCGCTGTAGGTGTAGCGGACTCCTCCGGCGAACTCGAAGATCGCGGTCGCGGCGGCGTCGGCGGAGAACCAGCTCCAACCGGGGTTGTACTCCTCGCAGTACACGGCGATCGGGTCGCTGCCGAGGACGTAACGGGCGGCGTCGAAGGCATGGATCGCCATGTCGACGAGCAGCACGTGCGGCATCTCCTCACGGAATCCACCGAAGTGCGGTGCCTTGAAGAACTCCGTGGTCGCGGACCCGAGCCGACCGAGCGTCGCGACCTGCTCCCGGAAGGCGGCGATCGACGCGTAGTAGCGACGCGACTGGCTCGTCATGAGCAGCTGCCCGCTGACCTCGGCAGTCGCCGCCAGGGAAAGCGCCTGCGCCACCGTCGGCGCGATCGGCTTCTCGCAGAGCACCGGCAACCCGGCGAAGAGCGCCTCGGTGTTCACCGGGTGATGCGCGGCGGGCACGGTGACGTTGACGACCGCGTCCGCCCCCGTCGCCTCGGCGACGACCGACACGCTGGTGCCGATGACGACACCCCCGGGGCCCACGCCGAGCCCCGCCTCGGTCACCGCCGACTCGGCGAGGGCCGTGTCGAGGTCGACGACGCCGACGAGTTCCGTGTCCGGGTTCGCGAGGATCGTCCGCAACCACGCCCGTCCCATCCCGCCCGCACCGACGAGCACGAGCCGGACCGGCCTGGTGGCGTCCGCGAGCGTCGCGAAGCCACCGTCGGCAGGAGCACTCATCGCGCGAGTGCCCCTTCATACCCGCGGCCGTTGTAGAAGTCCTCGGTCTCGTACCGCAGCAGGACCGGCACCGCGCGTTCGGGACGCAGCGTCTGCGCCCACCGGACGCCGTTCGCGAGGACGCGACGGACGTGCTCGTGGTGGTAGACGGGGTAGTCCTGGTCGCCGGGGGAGAAGAAGAAGATCTTGCCGAAGCCGCGCTTGTAGGTCATGCCGGAACGGAAGACCTCGCCACCCGTGAACGTCGACAGGAAGACGAGCTCGTCGGGCGCGGGGACGTCGAAGAACTCGCCGTACATCTCCTGCGCCGGGATGATGAACGGGTGCGGGATCCCCTGGGCGATCGGGTGGGTGGGGTCGACGGTCCAGACGATCTCGCGGTCCTCCTCCGACCGCCACCGGAGCGTGCACGAGGTGCCCATGAGCTTGCCGAAGATCTTCGACCAGTGACCGGAGTGCAGCACGAGCAGACCCATACCGGCGAGTACGTGCTGGTGCACGCGCTCGACGACCTCGTCGGCGACCTCGCCGTGAGCCGCGTGACCCCACCAGACGAGCACGTCGGTCGCGGCGAGCACCTCCTCGGTGAGCCCGTGCTCCGGTTCGTCGAGCGTGGTCGTGGTGACCACGGCATCGGCGCCGAGGTGCTCTTCGATGCCCTCCTTGATGGTCGTGTGCATGCCGTCCGGGTAGATGGCGCGGACCTTCTCCTCGATCTGCTCGTGGCGGTTCTCGCCCCAGACGAGGACGCGGATGGGGGTGCTGCTGTCGGACATGGTGGTGCTCCTTCGAGGATGCGTTGCGTGGTCGGTGAGGGTGTCGGAGTGGTCGTCGGTCATTTCACGGCACCGCCCGTGGCGCCCGCGGCGATGAACCGCTGGGCGATGACGAGCAGGAGGATCGCGGGCAGCGACGACAGGACGGCGGTCGCCATCACCGCGCTCCAGTTCGAGACCTGCGAGCCGAGGTACTGGTAGATGCCGAGCGTCACGGGCCGGACGTCCTCCGTCGTCGTCAGCGTCAGGGCGAACAGGAAGTCACTCCAGGAGAAGAGGAAGGCGAACAGACCGGCGGTGATGAGCACGTTGCGGCTCACCGGGAGGACGATCGAGACGAAGGCCCGCACATGCCCGGCGCCGTCGACCCGTGCCGCCTCCACGATCGACGGCGGGATGGTCTGCATCGACGCCCGCAGGATGAGGATCGCGAACGGGATGGCGTGCGAGGCGTCGGCGAGGATCAGCCCGGGGATCGAGTTGAGCAGGCCGAGGTCGTTGTACGCCGAGTAGAGGGCGTTCGCGATCACGATGCCCGGGATCATCTGGGCGATCAGGATCACGAGGAGCGCGATGCTGATCCAGCGGAACCGGAACTGTGCGAGGGCGTAGGCCGCCGGGGCTGCGATCGCGAGCGACAGGACGACGGTACCGAGCGAGATGACGAGGCTCGTGACGAGGTGCCCGCCCTGGTCGGCGATCGCCTTCTCATACCCCGCGAAGCTCGGGTTGATCGGGAAGAAGTCGCCCGTGAGTGTGTTGCCCGACGGCTGCAGTGACGCGTTCACCATCCAGTAGACGGGGAAGAGCATGATCGCGAGGATGATGACGCCGACGACGGTGTAGCCGAGGTGGCGTCGGTCGCCGCGGTGTCGACGAGGGCCGACCGGGGCGAAGCGGCGCGTCTGCCGTCCGCCGGTCACGATGCTGGTCGTGGTCATGAGGGTCCGTGTCCTTACTCGTCGACCGCGCGTCGGTTCACGCGCAGGTAGACGATGGCGAAGAGGAGCGAGATGACGATGAGGATGTTGCTGAAGGCCGCACCGACACCGAACTCGAAGTTGACGAACGACTCCTGGTACGACCGCACCGCGAGGGTCTGCGTGGCGTTCGCCGGCCCGCCGTTCGTGAGGCCGAGGATGATGTCGAGCACCTTGATCGTGTAGACGACGCCGAGCACGAGTACGACGCTGACGACGGGCCTGAGGTTCGGCCAGGTGATGTGACGGAACGCCTTCCAGCCGGTCGCGCCGTCGAGCGCTCCCGCCTCGTAGAGCTCGTCGGGGATGTCCTGGAGGCCGCCGTAGAGGATCGTGACGTTGAACGGGATGCCGATCCAGATGTTGACGAGGACGACCGCGAACAGGGCGACCGACGGGCTCGTCAGCCAGGGGACGCCCGACAGGCCGATGGATCCGAGGGCGGCGTTCAGGACGCCGCTGTCCTGGTCGAGGATCGACCGCCAGGTGGCGCTCGACACGATCAGGGGGAGGAGCCAGGGGAGCAGCAGCATCGCGCGGAGGAACGAGCTCAGGGGGAAGCGTCGCTTGAAGAACACGGCGAGCGCGAGCCCGATCACGAACTGCCCGGCGATCGACCCGATCGTGAACAGCGCCGTGTTGAGCAGTGCCGGTGTGAACAGCTGGGAACCGAACACGGTCACGTAGTTCGCGAACCCGACCCACGGGGCCTCGCCCGTGAAGAAGGTCTTCGTCGTGTACTCCTGGAAGCTCATCGTGACGTTCTTGACGACCGGATAGCCGAAGAAGAGGACGATGTAGAGCGCTGCTGGGAGGACGAAGCCGAGCTTGATCAGGTCTTCGCGGCGGAAGCGTCGGCTCCGGCGGCCGGCCCCGGCGGGGGTGCGCTTGGTCGGCGCGCCCCCGTCGGTGCCGCTGGACCGCTGGTCGGTCTTCCGGTCCTGGAGCGATGCTCCGGCGATGCCACTGCTCATCGGGATCAGCCCGCGGCCGCCTGCTTGAACGCCTCTTCAGGCGTCGCCTGCCCGGTCAGGGCGAGCTGGATGGCGGTGTAGATCTCGGTCGCGGCCTCGGGCCACTCCTCGCCGAGCTCACCGGTGCGCGAGCGGGCGTTGGCGACCTGCTCCGTGAACGCGGCCATCTCAGGGACCTTCGCGACGTACTGCTCGGCGAGGGCCGTCTTCGTCGGGACGGTGAAGCGGGCCTCCGCGAGGGCGAGCTGGTTCTCGTCACTCGAGATGCACTCGACGAACTTCGCCGCCTTCGCCTGCTTGTCCTTGTCGCCGGTCACGGGGACGGTCCAGACCTCGCCACCGAGCGGGGCGACGGGCGTCTGGCCGGCCTTGTTGACCGGAACCTGGACGCTGCCGTACTTGAGGTTCGTGTCGGCGCTGAGGGCCGGGATCTGCCACGGGCCGTTGATCATCATCGCGGCCTTACCGGCCATGAACTGGTCGTTCACGTCGGCCTGCGACCAGTTGATGACGCTCTTCGACGCCGAACCCGAGTTCACGAGGTCGACCTGCAGCTGGAGGGCCTCCGCGACGGCGGGCGTCGTGAGGTCGGCCTCGTCGCCGCCGTTGGTCCACATGAACGGCAGGAACTGCCAGCTGCCCTCGTAGGTGGCGATGGAGCTGAAGGCCAGCCCGTAGGTGTCGCCCTCGGTCAGTGCAGCGGCGGCCGTTTTGAGCTCGTCCCACGTGGTCGGCGGGGTGATGCCCTTCGCCGCGAGGAGGTCCTCGTTGTAGAAGAGGCCGAGGGTGTTGACCGTCGGCGCCAGGCCGTAGACCTCCCCCTCGTAGCTCGCCGCGTCGAGGATGCCCTTCGCGAAGCCAGAGGTGTCGACGCCGTAGTCGCTGAGTGGCGAGAGACCGCCGGTCGCGGCGATCTCCTGGACGTCCGGGTTGTCGAGCATGAGGACGTCGGGCAGCGTCTTGGACGACGACTGCTGGAGCACCTTCTGGATGAGGTCCTTGCCGGGGACGGTCTCGCGCTTGATCTTCACGCCGACGTCGTCCGCGCACCGGTCGAGGGCGTCGCCCACGAGGGTCTTGTCGGGTTCGTTGTTGTAGTAGTCGAGGATCGTGAGGGTGCCGGCGTCGCCTCCGGCCGCCGCGCCACCGCCACCGCTGCACGCGGTGAGGGCGAACGGGGTGATCGCGAGGATCGCGAGCGATCCGAGCACGTGCGGCCGACGGATGATGCGAGGCCGGGTGTCGCGGGTGGTCGTGGATCTCATGTCATGGCTCCTTTGCCTGGTGAGTGGTGGTCGTGATGCGGTGGTGATCGTGATGCGGTGGGTGGTTCGTTCAGTGGTCGAGTGGGATCCAGGCGGCGCCTGCGTCGGCGCTCGCCGAGACCGCGGCGAGCACGCGCTGTACCCGGAGGCCGTCGGCGAAGCCCGGTTCGGGCGCCCGACCGGCGGAGAGGTCACGGGCGAGGTCGGCGACCTCGTGGACGAAGGTGTGCTCGTAGCCGAGACCGTGCCCGGCCGGCCACCAGGCGTCCGCGTACGGGTGACCGGGTTCGGTGACGAGGATGCGCCGGAAGCCCGCCTCCTCGGCCGGGAGCGTGTGGTCGTGGAACTGCAGCTCGTTCATGCGCTCGAAGTCGAAGACGAGCGATCCGTCGGAACCGTCGACCTCGAGCCGCATCGCGTTCTTGCGACCGGTGGCGAAGCGGGTGGCCTCGAAGGTCGCCAGCGCGCCGCCGTCGGTGCGGGCGATGAACACGACCGCGTCGTCGACGGTCACCCGGCCGGTGAGGGGTTCGGTCGCCTCGCCCGTCGCCGGGCCGCTGTCCGCGGTGGCACTGAGGCCGCTCGACGAGGTGGGGAGCGGCCGCTCGGTGACGAAGGTCGACGTCAGCGCGCTCACACCGGTCAGCTCCTGCCCCGTGACGAACCGTGCGAGATCGATGATGTGGGCGCCGAGGTCTCCGAGCGCACCGGAGCCGGCCTGGTCGGCGTCGAGTCGCCAGACGAGCGGGAAGGTGGGATCCGCGATCCAGTCCTGCAGGTACTGGGCCCGGATGTGACGGATCGTCCCGAGGCGGCCGTCGGTGACGAGCCGTCGTGCATAGGCGAGCGCGGGGGTGCGTCGGTAGCTGAAGCCGACCATCGCGCGCACGCCGCGCGCCGCCGCCCGTTCGGCCGCGGCGTTCATCCGCTCGGCCTCCTCCAGCGTGTTCGCGAGCGGCTTCTCGCACAGGACGTGGATACCGGCGTCGAGCGCGGCGATCGCGATCTCGGCGTGGAGATGGCCAGGGGTGCAGATGTCGATCACGTCGATGTCGCCGCGGGTGAGGAGCGCTCGCCAGTCGGTCTCGACGTCGGCGATCCCGAACCGGTCGGCGAACGCGCGGGCGGCGTCGGAATCGCGACCGCTGACGGCGACGAGGTCGACCCCGCGGCCGAGGTCGAAGAAGCGGGGAGCGGTGGTCCAGGCCTGCGCGTGGATGGTGCCCATGAAGCTGTACCCGACGATCGCGACGCGCAGTGGCTGCTCGGACCGGCGGTCGTCGGTGGTCGGTACAGGCATCAGCACGGCTCCTTCGCCGGTCGAGGTCGGATCGCGCAGCCCGGAAAGTTAACCGGTTTACTGCGCGCTTCGGGAACCAGCATGCACCGCGCCGCGGGAGTCGTCAAGGAGCAATTTAACCGGTTTACCGAATCGTGATCCGTGAGAGACTGACCGGACAGCACCGCACCTGAACGGGGATCCATGGCAACGATGCGTGACGTCGCGCGACTCGCAGGGGTCTCGGTCGCCACGGTGTCGTTCGTCGTCAACGATTCGAAGCCCGTGTCCCCGGCCACCCGACTGCGGGTGGAGTCGGCGATGGTCGAACTGGACTTCCGCCGGAACGCGGTGGCCCGCGCGCTCGCGAGCCGTCGGACCCGCATCATCGCACTGCTGTTCCCGGTGCTCCAGCATCGACTGTCCGACAACGCTGCCCGCTTCTTCACCGGTGCTGCGGAGGCTGCCGCCGAGCTCGGGTACACCGTCGTCCTCTGGCCGGAGCCGAGCGACCCCGAGGCGCTTCGCGAGTTCACCTCCGATGGCCTCATCGACGGCGTCATCCTCATGGAGGTGCGGCTCGACGACCATCGGGTCGACCGTCTGCTCGCGGCCGGGACGCCGCTGACGCTCATCGGTCGGACGCGCGATCCCTCCGGCCTCGACTACGTCGACGTCGACTTCGAGGGGATGGTCGAGCTGTCCATCGACCGCCTGCAGGCCCTCGGTCATCGGGAGTTCGCCCTGCTCGAGGAGGTCGAGCGGGCCGATCTCGACGGTTACGGGCCGGTGGTCCGAGTGCAGGAGACCTTCCACGCCGTGTGCGCGGCCCGTGGACTCCGCGCTCGGACGCTCCAGTGCACTCCCGATCCGGCCGGTGGTCGCGCGATCGCGGCGACCCTCCAGGAGGAGGCGCCCGAGGTCACCGCCGTCCTCGTGCTCAACGATCGGGCGGCCCTCGGTTTCGTGAGCGAGCTCGGCCGGCGCGGCGTCTCGGTCCCCGACGACCTGTCCGTCGTCCTCGTCGCCTCCACCCGAGAGGTGTCGGAAGCGGCCGACCCGGCGCTCGCCGTCACGTTGCTGCCCGCCGCCCAGCTCGGCCGGATGGGCGTCGAGACCCTCGTCGGCCGTCTCGACGGCACCCTCGGCGAGTTGCGTCATGAACTCGTCATGGGCGCCTTCCTCGAGGGCGCGTCCCTCGCGCCGCCGCCGCGCTGACCGTCGATCGAGCGATCGCCGGAGCGACCGTCCCCGTCCCCGTCACGGTCTCTGGAGGCCGATCCGCGGGTAGAGCGCGCGGAGCGTCTGGTCCAGCCCGCCCGTGAGCGAGCTGGCGCCGTGGTCACCGCCCGGTATCGCGAAGGTCTGGACCTTCCAGCCGGCCGCCGTCGCCGTGGCTGCGGCGCGCCGCATCATGTCGGTGTAGACCGCGTCCGCCGTCCCGGCGGAGAAGAACGCCTCCGTGTCGGCGTAGTTCGTTTTCGCCATGATGGTCGCCGGTTTGATCGCGTCGTACGCGTTCTGGTCGCCGTTGAACATCACGCGCAGGTTGTCCGCCGGGAGGCCGGCTCCGGGATACTCCTCACCCGAGACACTGACGACGTTGCCGAAGGTCTGCGGGTACTTGGCTCCGTAGTAGATCGCACAGCTGCCGCCGGCCGAGTATCCGGCCACCGTCCAGTCCTTCGGCGACTGGAGGATGTGCAGGTTCGCCTTCGCCCAGGGGAGGACGTCCTGCGTGACGTAGGTCTCCACCTTCCCGTACCGCCCGTCGATGCACAGCGGATCCACGGAAGGGTCGCCGAGCTGGTCCACGACGAGCGCGATGGGGGCGAGCCCCTGGTGGTCGGCGGCGATCGCGTCGAGCGCCTCGCCGATCCACTTCGCGTCGGGGTCACCCGGTTGTCCCATCATCATGAGGACGAAGGGGAGCGCCGGGGGATCTTTCACGAGCGCGGCGGGTGGGTAGTAGACCTGCGCCGGGCGGGCGTTGAACCCGGAGTTCGTGTTCGGGATCCGGTCGCCCGTGGGAAGCGGGCCGAACCTGCCCGTCTTCGGCAGATCGGCCGGCGGCTTCCACGTCTCGTACAGCGGACGGGCCGGATCGCCGGTGGGCGTGCTCGTCGGCGTCACGAGGGTGATCGGCTTGCGGTTCTGGACGTGGAACATCGACCCGAGGGTGGTCTGGACGCCGTACGCGCCGTTGACGCCCAGCGCCGCGGTCGCGCCGAAGACGAGGATGCAGGCGACGGCGATGACGCGCCGCTGCCACGAGACGCGCCAGCAGATCGTGAGGACGGCGAGCGCGATGCCGGCGAAGGCGCCGATCAACCAGGGCTCCGCGGAGCGGATCAACGGCCCGCCGAAGAGGTTGAGCACGTCGAAGACCAGCCACACCGTCCCCAGGGCGAGGAGCGCGCCGGCCAGGAGGGCGATGGCGGCGCTCAGGTACCACAGCAACCCGGACCGACGGATGACGAGGTACAGCAGGCCGGCGATGCTGAGCCCGTCGAGCACCCAGACGAGTGGACCGTCGATGACGTCGAGGTTCCACAGCCAGTCCATCGATGCTCCATCCTGCGTACCGCGATGGTTGTCAGGCTAGGCGGCCGCCCTGAGCGGGACAAGGGCTGTTGGGCGTCCTCACGGGCTCGCCCATAGGATTGAGGGGTTCCGGGAGCGGGCGCCAGCCAGGCGTCAGCACCGGAAGGTACCGCCGCGTGGCAAGCGGCACGGAGGATCCACACCCATGGCAGAGCAGTCCCATCTCGAGTCCGTCATCACCCTGGCCCAGCACCGCGGCTTCGTCTTCCCCTCGGGAGACATCTACGGCGGCACGCGGTCTGCGTGGGATTACGGGCCCCTGGGTGTCGAGC
This sequence comes from Plantibacter sp. M259, assembly GCF_006065115.1. NCBI lineage: Bacteria > Bacillati > Actinomycetota > Actinomycetes > Micrococcales > Microbacteriaceae > Plantibacter > Plantibacter sp. M259. The sequence goes on from NZ_CP040750.1 coordinate 2,106,355, forward strand.
TCAAGGAGAACATCAAGCGCCAGTGGTGGAACGCGTTCGTTCGCGGCCGCGGCGACATGGTCGGTCTCGACTCCGCCGTCATCCTGCCCACCCCGGTCTGGGAGGCGTCCGGTCACGTCAAGGTCTTCAGCGACCCGCTGACCGAATCGCTCATCACCCACAAGCGGTATCGGGCCGACCACCTGTTCGAGGCGTATGAGGCCGAGCACGGCCACCCGCCGGAGAACGGCCTCGCCGACATCCCCGACCCCGAGCACCCCTCGAAGGTCGGCCAGTGGACCGAGATCCGTCAGATGTCGGGCCTCCTGAAGACCTTCCTCGGCGTCGTCGACGACGAGTCTGGTCTCCACTACCTGCGTCCCGAGACCGCGCAGGGCATCTTCACGAACTTCGCGAACGTGCTGCAGACGGCCCGCAAGAAGCCGCCGTTCGGCATCGGCCAGATCGGCAAGGCGTTCCGCAACGAGATCACGCCCGGCAACTTCATCTTCCGCACCCGTGAGTTCGAGCAGATGGAGATCGAGTTCTTCGTCGAGCCCGGCACGGACGACGAGTGGCAGCAGACCTGGATGGACCTCTGCTGGGCCTGGTTCATCGACCTCGGCATGACGCCCGACAACATCCGTTGGTTCGAGCACCCGCAGGAGAAGCTGGCGCACTACTCGAAGCGCACCGTCGACATCGAGTACAAGTTCGGCTTCGCCGGCAGCGAGTGGGGCGAACTCATGGGCGTCGCGAACCGCACCGACTACGACCTCAAGGTGCACGCCGAGCAGTCCGGCAAGGACCTCAGCTACTTCGACCAGGCCAAGAACGAGCGGTACATGCCGTACGTCATCGAGCCGTCGTTCGGTCTGACCCGTGCGCTCATGGCCTTCCTCGTCGACGCGTACGAGGAGCAGGAGCTGCCGCCGAACGCCAAGGGCAAGATCGAGAAGCGCACCGTGCTGCACCTCGACCCGCGTCTCGCGCCCGTCAAGGTCGCCGTGCTGCCGCTGTCCCGCAACGAGGCGCTGTCGCCGCTCGCCCGCCAGATCGGCGACGAGCTGCGCGGCTCGTGGAACATCGACTTCGACGACTCGGGTGCGATCGGCCGCCGCTACCGTCGTCAGGACGAGATCGGCACCCCGTACTGCGTGACCGTCGACTTCGACTCGCTCGAGGACAACGCCGTGACCGTGCGCGACCGCGACAGCATGCAGCAGGAGCGTGTCGCCATCGACGAGCTGTACGCCTACCTCGCCACCCGCCTCAAGGGCGCGTAGGCCTCCGCCGTTTCGCACGAACGCCCGCTCGCCCAATTCTGGGCGAGCGGGCGTTTCTTCGCCCGGGAACGGGCGAACGGATGCGGGTCGGTACTTATCCACAGCCTCCGACGACTTTGGAATTTCAGATTTCAGAGTTTGTAGCATCGAACCCATGCGTGCAATCGACCGCACCGTCGCTCCCGCGCACCTCGACCTCCTCGTCGACACGGTCATCACGATGGGCGACCTCGTCGCGGCCCAGGAGTGCGGGTGAACCGCGGCCCGGCCGCTCTCGCGGGAGTGGTGTGGGCGGTGCTGGCCACCGCGCTCTGGGGCTCGACGTTCCTCGGTCCGGCGCTAGCCGAACCGGTCGGTCCGCTGACACTCGTGTTCGGCAGGTACGCGGTGTTCGGCCTGCTGTCCATCGGTGTGCTGGCCGTGCGCCGCCGGCTGGTCTCGGCGATCGGTCCTCGCAGGATCCTCATCGCGCTGCACCTGGGCGCGGTGGGCTACCTCGGGTTCTACCTCTGCTTCTCGCTCGCGGCCGACATCGGCGGAGGGGTCCTGGCATCGATGGCGACAGGCGTCATGCCCGCAGCCGTCACGGTCGGCGCGAACCTCGTGCACCGAGAGACCCCGTGGCGCCGGCTCATCTGGCCGATCATGATCTCCACGGCCGGCCTCGTCGTCCTGAACTGGCAGCGCCCCGAGGCCGCTCCAGCTGTCGACGGAGCGGGTGCGGGGATGATCCCGGCGACCCTCCTGGCGCTTGCGGCCTGCCTGTTGTGGTCGTACTTCGTGGTCATGAACGGCGCGATCCTGCGCCGGAGCGGCGCGGGATCGGTCGACAGCACGTCATGGACCGCGTTGCTGGGCCTCGGAGCCTTCATCGCTTCGTTCGTCCTCCCGCCGCTGGCGGTGCTGCACGGCGAGGTCTCGCTCCTGGAAGTCGGCGAGGCTCAACTGATCCGCTTCCTCGTCTTGAGCGTCCTGCTGGCGACGTTCGGGTCGTGGTGCGCATCCTGGTGCTGGAACCGCGCCTCCGGGCGAGTCTCGACCGTGCTGCTCGGCCAGCTGATCGCACTGGAGACCCTGTTCGGAGCGGTCTTCAACCTGCTGCTCGAGCAGCGCCTGCCACACGTGAACGAGGTGGTGGGTGCCGTCCTGGTGACCACCGGGGTGCTGCTCTGCGTGCGATCGAGACAGGAAAGCGAAGCCCGCTCGCCCAAGAATGGGCGAGCGGGCGTTCGTTCGCCCAAAAACGGGCGAACGGATGCGGATCGCTCGGGCTAGGCGTTGCCGAGTGAGGTGTCGAGGAACGCGAGCGTCTTCACCCAGGCGTCGGCGGCCGCGTCCTCGCGGTAGGTGATCGTGTTGGTGTCGTTGAAGAAGGCGTGACCGGCGTCGGGGTAGACGGTCGCGGTGAACTCGACCCGTGCGTCCTCCATCGTCGTGGTCAGCTCGGGCAGGCTCTGCATGAGGCCCTCGTCCTGGTCGCCGTAGAACGCGAGGACGGGGCAGGCGATGCTCGTCACGGCCTCGGGCTCCGGCGGGTAGCCGTAGAACGGGACAGCGGCGCGGATGCGGCGGTCGGCCGCGGCGAGCGCGAAGCTGTAGCCACCACCGAAGCAGAAGCCGACGACGGCGACGCGGCCGTCGATCCCCTCCTCGTCGAACAGGGCGTCGACGGCCTTCCCCAGGTGCCCGAGCGCCTCCTCGGCGTACTCGGGCGACTTCGAGGCCGAGAGCTTCTCGCGCAGCTTCGGCTGTGCCGCGGTCCTCGTCGCCTCGTCGCTGTTGAAGACGAGGCTCTCCAGCTCCGCACCGATCTCGGGCGTGACGCCGGCGCCACTCAGGATGTCGGGTGCGATGACGAGGTACCCCTCCGCGGCGAACCGGTCGGCGACGTCGGTGATGTGCGGGACGAGGCCCCAGATCTCGTGGATGAGCACGAGCCCGCCGCGGAGCTCGACGCCCTTCGGCGGGTCGGCGCGGTAGGCGGTCAGGCCCTTGGTCAGCGTGATGGTCGTCATATCGCCAGTGTTCCAGCCGACCCTCCGCACCGGCTGGGGGTTGCGCTGCCTCGCGAGTTATCCACAGATTCCGAACGAGCATCCGAACTGATGTTTCAGATGACTACAGTCGAGCTGTGGCGTGCCCACGGGCCGGCTCTCCTCACGGCGAGGCGGCCCCTGGACCTCGACCCACTCCGCTCGGAGTCGTCGACATGCCGACCTGCCCCCTCGTTCCATCCGCGATCAACACCCTCGGAGGTTCTCTCGTCGTGCCCGTTCGACCACTCGCCATCGTCGGCCTGTCCGCCCGCTTCGGTGGCGCGGCAGACGCTCACCAGTACTGGCGCAACATCCTGACAGCCCGGCGCAGCGGCTCCGCCGTCCCCCGCTCGAGATGGAATCACGCCTCCTTCTTCGCGCCGCACGACCCCCGAGCGGTGCATCACGCCTACTCCGACCAGGGGTCCTTCATCGACGGCGTCGAGCAGTTCGCCGCGCGGCACTTCCGCATCCCACCCAGTCGCGCGCACGCGATGGACCCGCAACATCGCCTGCTCCTCGAGGCAGCGCGAGCCGCCTGGATCGACGCCGGGTTCGAACGTCGTCGCATCGACCGGTCGTCCATCGGCGTCTTCGTCGGGATGGCGGCGAACGACTACCGCGAACTCTCCTCGCTCCGCATCCGGACGCAGCTCCTCGGCGACGACTCGGTCCACGCGGAACGCGCCGGCCCCGACCTCACGGCGGCGATGGGCGCGCGCGTCGCCGGTGTGCGCCCGTTCCACGCGTTCTCGATGCCGGGATGCCTGCCCAACATGGGGCCGGCGCTGGTGAGCAGCACGCTCGACCTCGGCGGCCCGAGCTTCGCGGTCGACGCCGCGTGCTCGAGCAGCCTCGTCGCGCTGCACCAGGCGATCGCCGCCATCCGGTCCGGGCAGTGCTCGGCGGCGCTCGTCGGTGGCGTCAACCTCAGCCTCGTCCCGGACGCGATGGTCGCCTTCTCGCGGATCGGCGCGCTGTCACGGAGCGGGGTGTGCCGGCCGTTCGACGGCGACGCCGACGGATTCCTCCTGGGCGAGGGCGTCGGCATGATCGTCGTCAAACCGCTCGAGGCAGCCATCGACGACCACGATGACGTCTACGCGGTCATCAGAGGCTCAGGGGTGTCCAACGACGGCCGGGCGGAAGGGCCGATGACGCCGACGACGGACGGACAGCTGGCGGCGCTCCGCCGGGCCTACGAGGATGCCGCGGCCGACCCCGCCGACCTGGGCGTCGTCGAGGCGCACGGCACGGCCACCCCGGTGGGCGACCGCACCGAGCTGGAATCGCTGGCGGCGCTGCGTCGCCTCGGGGCATCGCCGCACCGGACCGCCACGGTCACGGCCGTGAAGGCGCTCGTGGGGCACACGATGGCGGCGGCCGGGATCGCCAGCATCGTCAAAGCGGCACTCATGGCGAGGCATCGGGTCGTCCCCGGGCAGCCCCGCCTGCGTTCGGAGGCGCACACCGAGGCCCTCCGAGACGGCCGCCTGGCGCTCGCCTCCCGCACCATCGACCCGGGCGACGACGGTCTGGGCCTGATCGGCGTCAGCTCGTTCGGGTTCGGCGGCACCAACGCTCACGTCGTGCTCGAATCACCGCCGGCGCGAGCAGGTCGAGTCCGTCGGCGTGCCGCCGGGGGACCGGCCGACGAACCGCTCCCGCACCTGCTCGTGTTCTCGGCCGCCGACCCCACGCTGCTCGGCGAGCACCTCCGTGCGGTCCTCGCCGTCCTCGAGGCCGCCGACGCACCATCCATCGCCGGTCTCGCACGGACCCTGAGCTCTCGGGCGCTCGCGAGCACGCGTCTGGCGGTGGTGTGCCGCACCGCCGCCGAGCTGATCTCCGGGCTGTCGGCCGCCGTGGAGCAGCTCGCTAGCGGAGCCACCGGGGTGATCTCCGCGGACGTCTGCACCGGGGTCCGTGTCGACGAGGCCGCTCGGCGGATCGCCTTCGTCTTCCCCGGGCAGGGCAGCCAGACACCGCGGATGCAGTCGGACCTCCTCGATCGATTCCCCGCCTTCCGTGCAGCGGCCGAGACCTTGAACGAGCAGGTGCTCGACGAGACCGGGGTCGATGTGCTCGCGGCGCTCTCCGAGGCCGACGCCGACACCCCCTCCGGAATCGACCGTCTGACGTCCACCGAGGTCTGCCAACCCGCGCTCGCGGTGACGGCGCTCGCCGCCGTGGCGCTGTCGCGCGAGATCGGCGTGGAGCCCGACCTCGTCATCGGGCACAGCGTCGGCGAGCTTCCCGCCATGGCGACGGCGGGCGCGCTCGATGAGCCCGACGCCGTGCGGCTCGCCGCGGTCCGCGGACACCACATGCGGTCGGCTGCGACGCGACCCGGCGACGGCATGACGGCCCTCAGCTGCGACGCCGAGCAGGCCGCAGCGCTTCTCAGCGGCATCGACGACGCGTGGATCGCGGCCGCCAACGATCCCCGGCAGACGGTGGTGAGTGGAACCGGCGAGGCCCTGCGCGCCGTCGCGGAACGGTGCGTCGAGCACGGGGTGTCGACACACCCGCTGCGCGTCGCCACCGGGTTCCACTCGCCCCTGCTCGAGCCGATCCGGCCGGCCCTCGTGGCGGACCTGTCGCGATTCCGACCTCGCGCGCCGCAGGTGCAGCTCGTCTCCACCGTGACGGGCCGCACGGTCGAGACGGGCGAGGAGCTGGGCCGTCAGCTCGAGGAGAACGTCTTCTCCACGGTGCGGTTCCGCGAGGCGATCGAGTCGGCGTCCGCATCCGAGATCGGCGTCTACGTCCAGATCGGTGGGGGGTCGGCGCTGCTCGGGTCCATCCGACGCTCCCTGGGTGATGCGCCCGACGTGCACGTCATCCCGAGCAGCGCGTCGGCGCCGGACGACGCGGCGACCTTCCTCCGACTGCTCGGCCGGCTGACGGTGCTGGGCGCCGACCTCGACCTGTCATCGCTCGTCCCGCCAGACACCGCGGGTGTGGCGCTGCCGATCGCGCCGCTGCCGACCGAGCCGTACTGGATCGTCCGACCGGACGCCACCGACCCGACGACACCCCGAGAACTCACATCCGAACCGCACCGACCACCCTCCCCCATCGAACAGGATCCTCACTCCATGCACCACAACCCCCGCGATCTGCCGTCCTCCCCCCTCGCCGGACGACCGTCGGCAGGACCGTCGATCCAGCCGCGAGCCGCCGACGTCCAAGCCGACCACCTGCCCGGACTGCTCGCCCTCATGAACCGCCAGCTGAGCCTCATCGAGGGTTCCGGGCAGGCCGGTCACGCGCCCGCGTCGACCGATGCGTTCCGCTGGTCCGCGGAACCCGGCTCGCCGCAGGCGGAGGTGGTCGCACGGATGGGCCTCGCAGCCTCCCGGTCGCATCGTGCGGAATCCGACGCGGTCATCCTCGGCATGGTGTCGCGCATCAGCGGGTTCCCGCTGGACCTGATCCGGCCGGAGATGCACCTCGTCGAGCAGCTCGGATTCGATTCGCTGATGATGCGTGAGCTGATCATTCAGCTACACACGGAGTGGCCCTCGCTGCCGACCCCCGCCCAGCTCGGCGAGCGCTTCGCCGGGCGGCCCACGGTGGAGCAGGTGCTGGACGGCGTCGGCTCCCTGCTGCACCCGTTCGCCGAGGAGCCGCAGCACCGGCTTCCGCGGGTCGAGACGAAACCGGTGGCTCCCGCTTTCCCGGCGTCGGTCGACCGCCCGACCCGATGGACCGAGGCCGACGCCCGCATCGAGTGCTTCCCGGAGGCGGTCGCCATGCGGGAACGCCGGCAGCAGACGGACCGCAACCCCTACTTCCTGCTCCATGAGGGGATCATCGACGCCACGACGACGATCGGCGACGCCCAGCTCGTGAGCTTCTCCAGCTACAACTACCTCGGTGTCACCGGCCACCCGGTGGTCGCCGAGACGATCACCGATGCCGTGGCCCGGTACGGCAGCTCGGTGTCCGCCAGCCGGTTCCTGTCCGGCGAGCGCCCGATCCACGCGGAGCTCGAGCAGGAGCTCTCCGACCTCCTGCAGGTGGAGTCAGCCCTCACCCTGGTGAGCGGCCATGCGACGAACGTGAGCGTCATCGGCCACCTCGTGGAGCCGGGCGACCTCATCGTCCACGACAGCCTCGCGCACGACAGCATCATCCAGGGGGCCAAACTCTCCGGAGCCACGCGACGGTCGTTCCCCCATAACGACTTGAACGCGCTCGACGAGCTCCTCGGTGCGATCCGCGGCGGGTTCCGGCGGGTCCTCATCGTCGTGGAGGGCGTCTACAGCATGGACGGCGACCTCGTACCGCTCCCGCAGCTCATCGAGCTGAAGCGGCGGCATGGCGCACTGGTGCTCGTCGACGAAGCGCACAGCATCGGAACGGTCGGCGCCAACGGCGGCGGGGTCGGCGAGCACTTCGGGGTCGACCGCTCGGACATCGACCTCTGGTGCGGCACGATGTCGAAGTCGCTCGCCGGATGCGGCGGCTACGTCGGTGGCACCGCCGCCGCGATCGACTACCTCAAGTACTCCGTGCCCGGGTTCGTGTACAGCGTCGGCATCACCCCGGCGAACGCGGCCGCGTCGCTCGCCGCCCTCCGGCTCATGCGCGACGAGCCCGAGCGCCTCAGCCGCCTGCGGCAGAACGCCGACCTCTTCCGCGAGACGGCCCGGGCCGCCGGCATCGACATCGGCGACAGTGCCGACTCGCCCGTCGTGCCGTGCATCGTCGGCAGCTCGGAACGGGCACTCGCCCTGGCGACGGCGCTCTTCGACCGCGGCTTCAGCGTCAACCCGATCCTGTACCCGGCCGTGCCCGACGACCAGGCGCGGCTCCGCTTCTTCATCACCGCGGAGCACACCGCCGAGCAGATCCAGCGGGTCGTGGACATCACGGCATCCGAACTCAACCGCATCACCCACGACATCGAGGTATCCGCATGACGCACCACTCCGGAACGACCCCCAGACGACGGGCGGTGATCACGCTCCTGATCGGCCTGGTGTTCGCGATCGTGGCGGGCATCGCGGGGGCCGACGTCCTCGACAACCTCAAGACGGGCGGGTTCGACGACCCGCAGTCCGACTCCGTGGCCGCAGCGGACGTGCTCGCCGACCGGTTCCCTGGCAGCGACCCGAAACTCGTCCTCGTCGTGGACGTCTCCGACGGACTCGACAGCGCCGACGGCAGGGAGGCGCTCGACGACATCGTCGGCGCTGTGGACGACGTGGACGGCGCCAGCGTCACCGGCTCCTACGCCGAATCGGAGCAGCTGCGGAGCGGCACCGATCGCGGCGTCGTGCTCGTGGCGCTCGCCGGAGACGAGGACACCGTGCAGCGGGCGACCACCGCGCTCCGCGGGACGATCACCGAGGAGGTGACGTCGGCCACGGTGCGGTTCGGCGGCATCGCGGGGATCAACGACGACCTGAACGCGCAGGTCAAGACGGACATCATCGTCGCGGAGACGATCGCCATCCCGATCACCCTCGTGCTGCTGTTCTTCGCGTTCCGTGGCGTGGTGGCCGCGCTGCTGCCCGTCGGCGTCGCGGGGGTCACGATCCTCGGCTCCCTCGGTCTGCTGAACGTGGTCGCGCAGCTCACCTCGGTCTCCCTGTTCGCGGTCAACCTGGTCACCGCGTTGGGCCTCGGACTCGCCATCGACTACTGCCTGCTGTTCCTCACCCGCTATCGGGACGAACGCTCGGGCGGATCGACCGACGAGGAGGCGTTGCGGATCGCTCGGCGGACGACCGGCCGGACCATCGTGTTCAGCGGTGTCGTCGTCGCCGCGGCGCTCGCCACGCTGATGCTGTTCGACCAGTACTTCCTGCGCTCGTTCGCCATCGCGGGACTCGTCATCGTGGCCTGCTCCGTGGTGGGCGCGGTCGTCCTGCTCCCCGCCGCCCTCACCCTCCTGGGTCGCCGGTTCGACTGGGGCCGACTGCGCTCCCGGCGCCAGGTCGGGGCCGAGGGCCGGTTCTGGTATCGGGTGGGCGACCACGCGTATCGCCGTCCGTGGTTGGCGGTGCCAGTCATCGCGCTCCTCATCGCCATGGCCGCGCCGTTCACGCACGCGGAGTTCGGGGTGCCCGACGAACGGGTGCTCCCCGCCGACGCGGAGAGCCGTGTCGTGGCGGACATCATGCGGTCCGACTTCGACGTCGCCGATGCGGACGCCGTCTCCGTCGTCACCGAGGACTGGGCGGGGACGGACCGAGAGCTCGACGAGTACGCCGCCGAACTCTCCTCGATCACGGGCGTCGACGCCGTCACGACGTCCCTCGGCAGCTTCGTCGACGGACGCCTCGTCGTCCCGGCCGAGGCGCGGACGGAGCAGCACTTCCGCGACGGTTCGGCGCTCTGGCTGCAGGTCGCGACCGACGTCGTCCCGTACTCGCCCGAGGGCTCGGAGCTCGTCCGCGACGTCCGCGCGGTGGACCCTGGAGCCGGCTCGACCGTCCTGGTCGGTGGCCTCGCGGCGCAGATGATCGACATCGGTGACTCCATCGCGGCGCGGCTGCCGTTCGCCGCCGCGGCCATCGCGCTCATGACGCTGATCATCCTCTTCCTGTTCACGGGGAGCGTGCTGCTCCCGATCAAGGCGCTGGTGCTGAACGTGGTCGGGCTGGTCGGCATCCTGGGCGTCATCGTGTTCCTCTTCCAGGACGGCAACCTGTCGGACGTGCTCGGCTTCACCCCGTCGCCCATCGCCATCTCGATCCCGATCCTGCTGTTCTGCATCGCCTTCGGGCTCTCGATGGACTACGAGGTGTTCCTCCTCGCTCGGATCCAGGAACGGTTCCGTGCCACGGGCGATCTCGCGGAGGCGGTGCGGAGCGGACTCGGCGCGAGCGGCCCGATCATCACGGCCGCTGCGGCGATCCTCGCGGTGTCGTTCTTCGCCATGGCGACCTCCGGGGTGTCGATCATCAAGATGCTCGGCATCGGAACCGGCATCGCGATCCTCATCGACGCCATCCTGATCCGCGGCGTGCTCGTCCCGGTCTTCATGCGCGCCGCCGGACGATACAACTGGTGGGCGCCGCGGTGGCTCGCGGCGATCCACCGCCGCATCGGGATCACGGAGGGCTGAGTGGACGCGCGATTCAATGCCCCGTCGGCCGACGACGACCTCTCGACGCTCGTGTCCGAGGCGGCTCGCGCGGCGAACGCCCACAACACGCAGCCGTGGGGCGTGGACCGTCAGGGCGACGAACTCGTCCTCCGCCGGGATCGCACTCGCACCCTCGGCGCGAGCGATCCGCGAGGACGCGACACGATGCTGTCGTTCGGGGCGTTCGTCGAGTCGCTCCTCATCTGCGCGGCGTCGGCCGGTGTCGGACTGGGCTTCGAGGCCTCGACCGGCGCTGACGCGGGGACTGATGAGGTCGGCCGGTTCTCGCGCCACCCGGAGGGCTACCAGACGAGGTTCTCCTCGGCGGACGTCCGTGGACGACGTGTCTGGCGAGGGCGATGGCGGGACAGCGCTCCCGGACCCGACCTCCTCCAGGAGGCCGCGGTGGAGACGGAGCGCATGGACTTTCGGCTCGTCTCCATGCCGACACAGGACGCGCGCCCGATCCTCGTGCGAGCCAACCGGTGGTTCTTCGGCGAGCAGGCGATCGTCGCCGAGCTCGATCAGTGGACCAGGCTCTCACCAAGACATCCGCGGTACGACGAGGACGGCCTCAACGACGCGATGCTCGTGGTGTCGAAGGTCGAACGAGCCGGCCTGCGGACGCTGATCAGCCCGCGGGTGTTCCGCGCGCTTCGCGGGCTCGGGCTGCCCGGGTTGTTGGCGAGGATGTCGGCCTCCGCGACCCAGGGCTCCGGCACTGTCCTCGGTGTCGTCGGACCCACCGGGGCCCGGCAGGAACTCGCCGCTGGGCGACTGCTCACCCGGCTCTGGCTCGGCTTTCAACGTCACGGCCTGTACGTGCATCCCCAGAGCGCGCCGCTCGACTGTCCGGAGACCCGGGCCATGCTCGACGAACGCTGGCAGGTCGCTCCGGACGAGCAGCTCGTCGCCTGGTTCCGGGTCGGCATCCCCGCCTCCGACCCCGCGGCGCGCGTGGCGTCCCCGCGTCGGTCGGGTGGCTGAATCCGCAGCCGCGGTGGTCGACGCGCTCCGGACGCAGGTGCCGCCGGGGGTCGTCGTCTCGGCGTCGGTCGGCACCGCACCCGGGCCGTTCCGGGCTCGTCCGACCTCGGCTGGTCGCAGCGCCGAATCCCGCTCGGCGCGCGACTGCGCCGGGGCGGCACTCGCGATGCTCGGCCAGCGCTCCGCGGACATCCCGACGGGGGAGGGTGGGCAACCGGTCTGGCCGACCGGCTTGGTCGGGAGTCTCTCGCACTGCCCGGGTGTCACGATCGCAGCCGTCGGCCACGGCGGTGTCGCGAGCGCCATCGGGATCGACGTCGAGGTGCACCGGCCCATCCGTCCCACCGTCGCGGCGACGATCGTCTGCGGGAGTGAGCCGTCCATGCTCACGCGACTCGCCTGGAGCCATCCGACCGTCGCGTGGAGCGCCGTGTTGTGGAGCGTCAAGGAGAGCGTCTTCAAGGCGTGGTACCCGCTCACCGGCCGATGGGTCGACTACACGTCATGTGAGGTGGTGATCCACCCGGATCGGGGCTCGTTCGACGCGCGGGTCGTCGCGCCGGCCGGCCCGACAGTGTGCTCGAGCATGCCGCGCACCTTCGCCGGACGATGGTCGGTGGTGGGCACCCACCTCTGCAGTGTCGTCATCGTCCCGGCCTCGCGGCGACAGGACGGGTGATCGCGACGCGGGTACCGTTGAGGACGATGTCGTAGACCGCAGGAGGAGGGGCCATGCCGGACGAGGAACGGACGACGACGGACTGGCGCGCGCTGGCCGCCGCCCTCGCGAACGACGACACCCGGACGGTGTACGCGCAACTCGTCCTCGGGCAGGAGCCCGACCTCGGCGGCACGCAGCGTGCTGTGCGGCGGGCCGAGCAGAGCGTCCAGACGTTGTCCCGGGTGGGCCTGCTGGACGACGGCGGGCGCGTCTCGGGCGAGGTGTTCCGCGATCTCCTCGCGGCCGCCGCGCCGCCGAAGCGCGAAGGGGTCGACCGCTTCCTGGTCGACGGTCGGATCGTGCAGTACCCGTCGAATCCGGACGAGCGGCAGGCGCTGTTGCAGCGCGTCGCGGCATCAGCGCTCCAGCCGGGCGAGGTGGTCGACGAAGCCGAGATCAACGAGCGGTTGTCCGCGTTCCACGACGACGTCGCGGTACTTCGGCGGTACCTCGTCGACGCGCAGCTCGTCGAACGCACGCGCTCGGGGACCGAGTACGCGCTCGTCACCTGAGTCGGACGCCCTTCGACAGGCTCAGGGGTCGAAGCGCGCGACGGTGGACCTCCTCCGGTCACTGAGCTTGTCGAAGTGGACACGGGGCTCGTGCGGGGCTGCCCTTCGACAGGCTCAGGGACCGGTGCGCGCGACGGTGGACCTCCTCCGGTCACTGAGCTTGTCGAAGTGGACACGGGGCTCGTGCGGGGCTGCCCTTCGACAGGCTCAGGGACCGGGTGGGAGGCTCAGGGACCGGGTGGGAGGCTCAGGGCCCGGGTGGGTGGCTCAGGGTCGGGTGGGGGCTCAGAGTCGGGGTGGGGCTCAGTGGCCGGCGGCGAGCCCACGGCCCGCCGGCCGGCGTCAGGCGCGGATGTCCTTCGTGAGTTCCTCCACGAGGGCGGCCCGCTGCTCGCGGGTGGACGGTCGACCCTCGGCATCGGGACGCTCCTGCCACGGGAACGGACCCGTGGCGCGGCGGTACTCGACCCCGAGGGCGTCGAGGCGGGCGAGGTGCTGCTGCAGCCGCGCCTCGAAGCCCGCGAGGTCGCGCTCGCGGCCGACCCAGGCGACCTCGGCGAGGGCACACAGTCGCGGATACGCCTGGTAGTCGATGACGCGGGCGGAGTCCATGTGCTCAGTCCAGATGTTCGCCTGCACCCCGATGATGTGCTCGGCCTGCGCCTCCGTCAGCTCCGCCGGCACCGGCTCGAAGGTGTACACCTCCGCGACCGTCAGCGGCGGCCCGACCGGGATCGGCTCACCCGGCAGCTCCGACTCGCGGTAGTCGAGGTAGACGCGGTCGTCCGGGCAGGCGATGACGTCGTACCCCTGGCGTGCGGCGGCGACCGCACCGAACTCGCCGCGCCATGAGGCGACGGTCGCGTCCTTCGGCAATCCGCCGCCCTCGAGGATCTCGTCCCAGCCGTACAGGCGCCGGCCGGCGGCGGACAGGTGCGCCTCGAGCTGGCGGATGAACCACGCCTGCAGCGCTTCGACGGAGTCGAGCCCACGCTCGGCCATGAGGGCTTGTGTCCGAGCGCTCGCCGCCCAGCGGGTCTTCTTCGCCTCGTCGCCACCGACGCCGATGAAGGTCGACGGGAACAGCTCCATGACCTCGTCGAACACGGTGCGGAAGAACGCGACCGTCTCCTCACCCATGTCGAGGATCGCCTCGTTGATGCCCCACCGTGTCCACACCGACGGCTCGTCCGCGTCCTGCGCCACGTCCGGCACACCCAGCTCCGGGTACGCGGCGATGATCGCTCGCGCATGGCCGGGCAGGTCGATCTCGGGGACGACCGTGATGGACCGCTCAGCGGCGTACGCGACGATCTCGCGCAGGTCGTCCTTCGTGTAGAAGCCGCCGTGCGGGCGGCCGTCGCCGGGAGCGTGCCGCGCTGCACCGTGCTGGCTCTCGGTCCGCCAGCCGCCGACCTCGGTCAGCTTCGGGAAGGCGTCGATCTGGATGCGCCAGCCCTGGTCGTCGGTGAGGTGGAAGTGGAGGACGTTGAGCTTGTGGCGTGCGGCGAGGTCGATGAACCGCAGCACGTCGGACGTGGGGAGGAAGTGCCTGGCCACGTCGAGCATGACGCCGCGCCACCCGAAGCGTGGGGCGTCGTCGATGGTCGTCGCCGGGACGGTCCAGTCGACGCCGGGGACGAGCGCACGGCGGTTGACCGCCGGGGGGAGGAGCTGGGTCAGGGTCACCGCACCGGAGAACGCGCCGGAGGCGTCGGCGGCGACGATGCGCACACCGCCCGCGTCGACCACGAGCCGGTAGCCGCCGGCCGCGACGGTGTCGTCGTGGATGAACGTGATGCTGTCGGTCCGCATGTCGATCCGTGCGTCGAGGTCGAACCCGGTCGACGTCTGCAGTACCCCGCGCAACCAGCGGGTCGCGGCCGTGAAGCGGCGGTCACCACCGAGCCCGGTCGTCTCGCTCAGCGTGAAGGCGCCGTCGTGCTGCTGGATGGACACGGGCAGTGGAAGCATCGGTGGTTCTCTCCTCGAGTGCTGATGGGCCGTTCTCAGGACATCTGCGGCGCGGCTGGCCGGGAACCCGGCGACACGCCGGAGGACTCCTGAGAGCGGCCCCGGATGGTGGAGGTCAGGACGGGCGGTCGACGAGGGTGGTGAGCCGGTCGGCGATCAGCGTATCCGAGACGACGGTGAGCGGCGACTGGCCGGCCTCGGCGGCGAGCTCGGCGATGCTGCGGCCGACGAGCTCGCGGAGGTCGGGGTGCGACACCTGCGCGATACGCACAGCGGACCAGTCGACGCGCTCGTCGAACGGCGGCTCGGCGAAGGCGCGTTCGAGTTCGTCGACGACGGCGTCGTCTCGGAGACGATCGATGACGGCATCGCCGCCACCGCCCGTCACCCAGGTGGGCAGCAGGGCGGTGAGGGCGGTGCCGCGGAGGACGCCGTCGAGCAGGATGGTGCCGGTGCCGTGATCCATGGGCCGCTCTCCAGTCGTCGGACGATTGCGCATGTTGCAACGGGGGTTGCGTCAATGCCCGACAACTGTAAAGGGTCCGAACAAACGTGTCAACGGTGTGGAGACGGGGGCGGCGAGGAGGGTTGCTCGGCACTTCGACAGGCTCAGTGACCGGGGGAGGGTGGCTTGGTGACCGGGGAGGTGGCTCAGCACCCAGGGCCCCTCCGTACCCGGCTCGGCTACTCCACCAGGCGGAGGCGGACCGCCATGAACTGGCGGCCGGGCAGGTCGACCCGGACGGTACCGGTGTGGGTGCCGGGGAGGGTCTCGACCGTCATGTTCCAGGTGTCGAGCACGTCGACGTTGAACTCGCCCTCGGGGAGGAAGACGTTGCGGAACCGCGGCCGGTTGAAGCCGAAGTAGCCGATGACGTAGCGGCCGGCGACCCCGCCCCACGGCACGTCCCAGTCGCCGGGCAGCGGATCGAGGACGCCCGTCGGGGACTCCGCCGAGATGCGCTCCAGGAACGCGATGCGGTCGGGACTCGAACCGATGAGCGGCCCGCCCTTCGACCAGAACAGCTCCTCCCGGTCGTTGAGGTAGGTCTCGCCGTGGCCGACGTAGCCGCCGCGGATCGCCCCCTCCCAGAACCGTCGCACCATCTCCTCGCCGGTGATGTTGCCCCAGCCCTGGTCGATGTCACCCTCGTAAGCGCACTCGTCGATGACGATCGGCTTGCCCCACTGCTCGCGCCAGGCGTCGGTGTTCTCCGCGGTCCGGTAGACGTCGACGCGCTGCACGCTGCAGTGCGTGATCCAGGGCTTCGCGTAATCGTAGAACCCCTGGCAGTTGTGGATGGAGTTGAGATGGCCGTGCGGGTCCTCCGCGCCGACGACCGCCGCGAGCCGCTCCCAGTCGTCGTTCGTCTTCGCCCAGAGCAGGTCGTACTCGTTCGCCATCGACCACCACACGTTCGCGAACGCGGCGAGCCGGCGGACGGCGTAGCGGAGGTACCGCTCGTCGACGGCTGGACCGAGGTCCGCGAAGCCCCAACGGTCGTAGGCGTGGAAGAGGATGAGGTCCGCTTCGATGCCGAGCGCGCCGAGCTGGGTGATGCGCCGCTCGAGGTTCGCCCAGTACGCCGGGTCGAACCGCTCGTGGTCGAAGCCGTCGGCGAGCGAGCCGATGAAGGGGAACGTCTCCGGCTCGTTCGCGTTGTAGAGGTACGACTTCGGGAACACGCACATGCGGATCTTCGTGAACGGCGCGGCTTCGAGGGCGCGGAGGGTCTCTTCTTGCAGCTCCTCGGGCTGGTGCGTCCAGGCGTAGGCGGTCGTGCCGAGCGGGCGATGGCGGGTGCCGTCGGCGTGGGCGAAGTGGAAGCCGTCGACGCGCACCGGCCCGTGGCTGCCCGTCGCCGCGGCCGACACGGTGAACGCGCCTGCGACGCCGTCGAGCGATCGGGCGGTCGAGCTCGTGGTGAACGACCACTCGCCCGGCTCCTCGGCGAGCAGCCGCACCAGGTACCTGCCGTCGCCGTCGTAGAACCCACCGACCGTGAGCTCGCGCGCGCCGTTCGTGAACGTCGCGCCGAGCTCCACGTCGACGAACGGGTTGCCGTGCGACGGCCCGTCCAGCCGGATCTCCACGACGCCGTACTGCGGGACGTCGCCGGGGACCGTCAGGGTCGCCGAGCCGCGCGGGACGTCTTCGCCCTCGTAGTCGGTGGCCGGCTCGATCGCGGCGCCGTAGGGTGCGCGGGCGTCGGGACCGTCGTCGACCTGTGCGAGCGCCGCCCACAGGCGATCCTTCGCCGCGTCGT
The DNA here is from genome assembly GCF_006065115.1 of Plantibacter sp. M259. Classification (NCBI taxonomy): domain Bacteria; kingdom Bacillati; phylum Actinomycetota; class Actinomycetes; order Micrococcales; family Microbacteriaceae; genus Plantibacter; species Plantibacter sp. M259. The sequence continues at coordinate 2,123,222 of NZ_CP040750.1, forward strand.
CCTGCAGCTCCGGCACGATCGCCGACAGCTGCCCGAGCCGGATGCTGCGGAACTGCTTGGCCATCGGCGATGCGGCGATGCCGGGCAGGAACTGCTCGAGGACGGTGCGGCCCGCGGGGCTCTCGATGACGTCTCCGAAGGCGGAACTGCGGTCGAACATGGATCTCCTGTGATCGGCCGAGCGGGGTCGGCGGCGGGTGCTACTGGTGCGGGCGGTGCGAGTGTTGCACGTGGAACAGTCGGGTGGGGGTTATCGCGCAACTCCTGGAGCCGGACGGGCTGCAGCCAGAGCGGCGCCCACGTCGTCGAGCATCGACGGCGGCGTGAACATGAGGAGCTGACGGACGGTCCGACCACGACTCCACTGGGTGCCGCGGCGGATGTCGTCGGCCTTGGCCTGATCGTGGGCACCCACCGAGCTGAGAAGGGCGTCGTAGGCGGTCGGTCGGTCGATGATCTCGGAGAGCGGCGAGTCGAGGCCGAGCGTGATGTCGTCATCGGCACTCGAGCCGGCGTCCGTGACCTCGACCGTCCAGTCGTGGCGACCGGATCCGACCGTCTCCTCCGGGGCACCCGGCAACGCGACCGTCGCCGTCGTGTTCGGCGGCACGACCGCCGACACCCGGAGTGACGACCCTTCGCGCCGCCACGCCACCGATGCCTCGCCGTAGGGCGTGACATGTCGGGCCTCGGCGTGGTCGAGCCCGTCGATCGGCCGCGGTGCGATCCGGAGTTCGCGGTAGCCGGGAGCCGCGGGAGCGAGGCCGGCCACGGTGCGGTGCAGCCAGTCGGCGACGGCACCGAGCGCGTAATGGTTGAACGAGGTCATCTCGCCCGGGTTGACCGAGCCGTCATCGAGCAGGCTGTCCCAGCGCTCCCAGATCGTGGTCGCGCCCTTGGTGACGGGCGAGAGCCAGGAGGGGTTCTCGGTCTGGAGTATGAGGCGGCCGGCCGCGCGGAGGTGTCCGCCGTCGGCGAGTGCGTCGGTGATGAGCGGCGTCCCCACGAAGCCGGTGCCGATGCGGTAGCCGTCGGCGCGAACGAGGTCGGCGAGGCGGTCCGCGAGGCGCTGTCGCAGGGCGGGGTCGTCGACGAGGTCGAACCGCAGGGCGAGGGCGTAGGCGGTCGGCGCGTCGGACATCATCCGCCCGGCGGGCGTCACGTACTCGGCGGTGAAGGCCGCCCGACTCCGCTCGGCCAGGTCGCCGTACCGCTCGGCGTCCGCCGTCTCACCGAGGAGCCCGGCGGTGTCGGCGAGGATCCGGAGGGATCGCGCGTGATAGGCGCTCGCGACGATGTCCGAGTCGACCCTGGCCTTCGCCGGCTGGTCCGGCGGTGCGCTCGGGTCGAGCCAGTCGCCGAGCTGGAAGGTGTTCGACCAGAGACCGTCGGTGCTCACCCGGAGGACGGCCTCCACCCAGGAGCGCATCGACGGGTACTGCTCGCGCAGGATCCCGAGGTCGCCGTAGCGCTCGTGGAGCACCCACGGCACGACGGTCGCGGCGTCGCCCCAGGCCGCGGTCGGCCCGCCACCGGCGAATCCGGACAGCGCGGCCGGGACCACCATGGGGACGACACCGTCCTGGTGTCCCTGCTCGAGCGCGAGGTCGCGCAGCCAGGAGTCGAGGAAGGCGGAGCTGTCGTAGAGGAAGCTCGCGGTCGGTGCGAAGACCTGCAGGTCACCCGTCCAGCCGAGCCGCTCGTCGCGCTGCGGGCAGTCGGTCGGGATGCTCAGGAAGTTGCCGCGCATGCCCCAGACGACGTTCTCGTGGAGGCGGTCGAGCAGCTCGTGCGAGGAGGAGAACCAACCCGTGCGCGTGAGGTCGCTGTGGAGGACGACGGCGGTGACCGACGCCGGGTCGAATGCGCCCGGCCAGCCGTCGATCTGCGCGTAGCGGAAGCCATGGAAAGTGAAGCGCGGCTCGATCGTCTGCTCGCCGTCGCCCGAGAGCGTGACGTGGTCGGTGGCCGCGGCGTTCCGGAGGGGACGCAGGGCGAGTTCGCCCTCGTCGAGGACCTCCGCGTGCCGGAGCGTGAGCGTCGTGCCCCGCGGGCCGGCGACGGTGAGCCGGAGGCGGCCGACGAGGTTCTGGCCGAAGTCGAGGATGGTCGCGCCCGAGGGCGAGGTGAGCACCTCCGCCACCGCGCGCTCCTCGATGCGACGGACGGGCGCGGCGATGCGGGCCTCCGGCACCGGGTGCGCAGCGTCGTCGACGAGGGCCGGGGCCCAGGTGGACGCGTCGAACGCCGTCGTCGACCAGCCGGGTTCGGCCAGGGTGGTGTCGATCGCCTCGCCGGCGTAGATGCCGCTGTCGACGAGCTCGGCACCGTCGGCCGCCGACCAGCTCGCATCGGTGACGAGCGTCTCCGTCGTCCCGTCGAGGTAGTCGAGCTGCAGCTGGGCGGCGAAGCGTGGCTGGTCGCCGTAGATCCGCTCGGCGAACTGGAAGAACCCGTAGCGCTCGGTGTACCAGGCGCCGGCGACGGTCGCGGCGAGGACGTTCTCACCCGGCTCGACGAGCGCGGTGACGTCGACGGTCTCGTGCACGAGGCGGTCGCCGTAGGCGGTCCAGCCGGGGGAGAGGACGTCCTCCGAGGCGGGCCTCCCGTTCAGCTGCGGTTCGGCGGCACCGAGCGCGGTCCAGAACAGCCGGGCGCGACGGACGGGCCCGCCGGCCGTGAAGGTGCGGCGCACCCGGATCGGCTGCGCCGGACGCTCGGGCGCCGCGAGACCGATGAAGCGGGCGGTCCAGGCGCCGTCGGCGAGGAACGCGGCCTCGACGACGGTCGGCTCGCTCCAGGGTGTCTCCTCACCCGCGGTCGACGCGGCACGGACCTCGACGGTGCGCACCTCGTCCGGTGCGAGCGGGGTGAACGGCCAGGAGACGAGGACGGAGTCGCGGCCCTCGATGCGCGCCGTGGCACCACTGCCGTCCCGGAGCTCGGCCCAGGCCTGCACCCAGTCGGAAGCCGAGGTCTCGACGGTCCAGGTCAACCGAGGCGTCGGCGTCGCGACCGCCGGGCTGTCGTCACGGGTCTCCGCCCGCAGCCGACCGATCCGCGCCACGTGCGCGGTCATCGGGAGGTCCCTGCCGCGATGGTGACGACGTGTTCGTGAACCAGGTCGACGACGGACGATCCGATCCGGAGGGTGACGTCGCCTGGCTCGACCTGCCAGCCGTCCGCCCAGTGGGCGAAGACCCGGGCCGGCAGCGCGACCTCCCAGGCGACCGACTCGCCGGCGCCCGCGCGGACGACGGCCGATCCGACGAGCCAGCGCACGGGGCGGTCGACCGAGGAGTCCGGTCGCTCCGCGTACACCTGGACGACGTGCTTGCCGGCGCGGTCACCGGTGTTCGTCGCGGTCCCGGCGACGCGGGCGTCACCGGAGGCGACGTCACCCGAGACCTCGCCACCGTCGATGGACCAGCTCGTGTACCCGAGCCCGTGGCCGAACCAGTAGGCGGGCGTGGCACCCGAGCGGAGCCAGGCGCGGTAGCCGATGTGGATGCCCTCCTCGTAGCGGAGCACGCCATCCACCGGGGTGACGTCGAGCACCGGGACGTCGTCGAGCGCTGCGGCCCAGGTGGTGCTCAGGCGACCACCGGGTTCGGCGACACCGAGGAGCACGTCGGCCAGGGCGTTGCCCATCTCCTGTCCGCCGAACCAGCCGAGGAGTACGGCGGCGACCTCGTCGCTCCAGGGGAGCAGGACCGGGGCGCCGGAGTTGACGATCACGACGGTGCGCGGGTTCACGGCGGCGACGGCCCCGACGAGCTCGTCCTGACGGCCGGGGAGCGTGAGGTCGCTGCGGTCCCAACCCTCCGACTCGACCTTCGAGTTCGTGCCGACGACCACGACGGCGACATCGGCGGCGCGGGCCGCCTCGACCGCCTGGGCGATGAGGGCGTCGGGGTCGGAGTCGTCGGGAGCGCGACCGACGGTGACGCTGATCGCGCCGAGACCGTTCTCGCTCGGGGAGAGGTCGAACTCCGCGCGGAGTTCGACGGCGACGTCGGCCTGGGCGGCGAACGCCCCCGTTGCCGACGGCGGGGCGAGCAGCGCCGCACCGAGGTCGTTCCCGACGACCACGGGCTGCTCGTCGACGAGGAGGACGCCGTCGACGAAGAGCCGACCGTGGAGTCCCGTGGCGAAGCCGAGCCGCAGCTGCTCGGTGGCCTCCGGCGTGTACGTGGTGGTGAGCACGAGCTGCGACGCCGTGGTGACCGGGGCGTCGCCACCGAACCAGACGAGCGCGGTGGAGCGGCGGTCCTCGGTGAAGAGTTCCGCGCCGTCGGCGTCGAGGAACGCGGCGACGAGACCGGGGTCACCCGTGCGCGGATTGGTGAGGCGCTCGAGCGGCAGTTCGGCGACGCCCTCCTGCACGATCGCGCCGACGGCGTAGTCGATCGTCGCCTCGGGGAGCGCGAGTCGGAGTCCCTCGAGGGGGCTGACGGTGTGCTCGGGGAGGACCGTCGCGCTGCCACCGCCCTGGGTGCGCGAGTCGCGGGCGTTGTGCCCGATGACGGCGACGCGGGTGAGCGTGGCCGCGTCGACAGGCAGGGTGCCGTCGTTGTCGAGCAGCACGACGCCCTCGGTCTCGGCCTCGCGGGAGAAGGCGACCCCGTCGACCGGGGCCGGCGCCAGCGCTTCGTCGCCGAGCGCACCGACGCGGACCGCGAGGGCGAGGAGTCGGGCGACCTTGCGGTCGACGTCGGCCTCGGCGACGCGGCCGTCGCGGACGGCCTCGACGAGGGCCGCGCTCCATGCGGGAGCGGGGCCGGGCATGGCGAGGTCCTGCGACGCCGGTGCCGAGCCGAGGCTGCGGACGCCGGTCCAGTCGCTGACGACGACGCCGTCGAAGCCCCACTCCGAGTTGAGCGGCGTCTCCAGGAGGTCGTTCTCGCTCATCGTGACGCCGTCGACGGAGTTGTAGGCGCTCATGATCGCCCAGGTGCCCGCCTCGGTGACCGTGCGCTCGAACGGCGCGAGGTAGAGCTCGCGGAGGGCGCGCTCGCTCGCGTGCACGTCGACCGTGAAGCGGTCGGTCTCGGAGTCGTTGGCGACGTAGTGCTTGGGGGTGGCGGCGACGCCGTTGTCCTGCAGGCCGCTGACGTAGGCGGCCGCGAGCGAACCGGTGAGTTCCGGATCCTCGCTGAAGGCCTCGAAGTGCCGCCCGCCGAGGGGGGAACGGTGGAGGTTGATGGTCGGGCCGAGGACGACGTCGACGCCCTTCCGGCGGGCCTCGGCCGCGGCGACGGCACCGTAGCGGTAGGCGAGTGACGGATCCCACGAGGACGCCAGTGCGGTCGCCGACGGGAGGTTGATCGACGGCGAGCGCTCGTCCCACAGCGGACCGCGGACGCCGGCCGGGCCGTCGGACAGGACCATGGCGCGGAGGCCGATCTTCTCGAGCGGCACCGTGGTCCAGAAGTCGGCGCCGGAGACGAGCGCGACCTTCTCCTCGAGGTCGAGCCGGGCGACGAGGGCGTCGATCGCCGCGGTGTCGACGGGCTTCGTGGCGGCGGCGTGCCGGGGAGTGGTGATGGTCATGCGATGTGGGTCCGTTCTGGGGTGGCCCTTCGACAAGCTCAGGGACCGGATGTGGGTCTCGGGGACCGGTTGTGGGTCTCGGGGACCGGATGTTGGCCCTTCGACAAGCTCGGGGACCGGTGGTGCGCCCGGCCAGCCAGGTTCCTGGCCCCGGCCGACCGGGCGGTCGAAGCGACGGTCAGGCGGCGGACTCCGCCGCACGCTGCTCGTCGATGAGGCGGCGGCGCTCCACCCGACGGTCCTCCTGGCGGTCCGGATCGGGGATCGGTGCCGCCATGAACAGTCGCTGCGTGTAGGGGTGGGCCGGGTGCGCCGTCACCTGGTCGCCGTCGCCGGACTCGACGATCTCGCCGTGGTACATGACCGCCACGCGGTGGCTGATGTGCCGGACGACCGCGAGGTCGTGCGAGATGAACAGGTAGGCGACGCCCGTCTGCTCCTGGATGTCGATGAAGAGGTCGAGGACCCGCGCCTGCGTCGACAGGTCGAGGGCCGACACCGGCTCGTCGCACACGATGAGCTTCGGATCGAGGGCGAGCGCCCTGGCGATCGCGATGCGCTGCCGCTGGCCGCCCGAGAACTCCCGGGGGAGCCGTGAGGCTGCGCCGGTCGGCAGCTGCACCTGGTCGAGCAGGGATCCGACGCGCTTGCGGGCGTCGGCACCAGAGACGCCGCGGACGGTGAGCGGCTCGGTGAGGATCTGCTCGATCGTGAGCGAGGGGTTGAGTGAGGAGTACGGGTCCTGGAACACGACCTGGATCTCCGAGCTGAGTGCCCGGCGCTCCTTGCGCTTCAGGTGCCCGATCTCCTGGTCGCGGTAGCGGATGCTGCCGCCGGTGACCGGGGCGAGGCCCAGCACGGCGCGACCGAGCGTGGTCTTGCCGGAGCCGGACTCGCCGACGAGGCCGACGGTCTCACCGGGCTTGATGTCGATCGACACGCCCTTGAGGGCCTTGAACGACTGGGCACGGAACCCCTTGCCCGGGTACTCGACTTCGAGGTCCTTCACCTCGAGCAGTGACGACGTCATCGGGTCTCTCCTGTCAGGTTCGTCGCGAGTGCCGGTCGGGCTGGACCCTCGTCGAGGATCGCGCCGAGCAGCGACTGCGTGTACGGGTGCTGTGCGTGGTTGAAGATCGAGCGCACCGGCCCGGTCTCCACGATGAGGCCGTTCTGCATGACCGAGACGCGGTCGCAGAGGTCGGCGACCACACCGAAGTTGTGCGTCACGAGGAGCATCGCCATGTGGCGCTCCGCCTGGAGGTCGCGCAGCAGGTCGAGGACCTCTGCCTGCACGGTCACGTCGAGGGCGGTGGTGGGCTCGTCGGCGATGATGATGTCCGGGTCCGTGGAGACGGCGCCGGCGATGAGTACACGCTGCGCCATACCGCCCGAGACCTCGTGCGGGAATGCGGCGAAGGTGCGTTTGGGGTTCGGGATGCCGACCCGCTCGAGCAGGGCGAGTGCCTTGTCCGTCGCCTCCTTCTTACTCAGGCCGAGGGTGACGCGCAGGGGTTCGACGAGCTGGCTGCCGATCGTGAACGCCGGGTCGAGGTTCGACATCGGCTCCTGCGGGATGTAGCCGATGCGCTTGCCGCGGATGGCCGTGTACTCGCGCTCCCCGAGGGTGTCGAGTCGGGTGCCCTCGTAGCGGATCGTGCCGTCGGTGACCCGGCCGCCGCGGGGCAGGAGTCCGAGGACACCCCATGCGGTCTGGGTCTTGCCCGAACCGGACTCACCGATGAGGCCGTGGACCTCGCCCTTGCGGATGTCGAGGTCGACGCCGTGGACGACCTCGGTGACCCGGCCGCCCTCCTGGTCGTAGCCGACGCGGAGGTCGCGGACGCTGAGGACGAGCTCCTCGGCGCGGACGGCGGCGCGGGCGTCGTCGTCGTGGCGGATGGGCGGGACGCCGACGATCTCGTCCTCGCTGATCCCGGAGGTGCTGATCGACTGCGTGACGATCGTGTTGGAGCCCGTCTTCGACGTCGTCACGATCTTGCGACGGCGCCGACGGACGGACACGGTGCGCTCGAGCTCGTCGCGCATCGCGTTGGCGAGCAGGGTGAGCGCGATGCAGGTGAGTGCGATCGCGAGCGACGGCCAGACCATGAGGATCGGTGCCTTGTAGATGTTCGTGAAGCCGTCGTTGAGCATCGACCCCCAGGTCGGCACCGACAGGTCGCCGAGACCGAGGAACTCGAGGCCGGACTGGATCGCGATGGCGATGCCCGCGATGATCGCCGACTGGATGATGATCGGTGCGCGGACGACGGAGAGGATGTGCTTGCCGATGATGCGCGGGTCGCTGAGGCCCGAGACCCGGGCGGCGTCCACGTAGAGCTCCGAGCGCACGGCCGTGACCGCCGCATAGACGAGGCGGAAGTAGGAGGGCGAGAGCAGGATGCCGAAGATCGCCATCGAGATCCAGACCGACGGGCCGAGGACGGCGCGGGCGGCGAGGAGGACGACGATGCCGGGCAGCGCCATGATGAGGCCCGTGAACCAGGACGACACGGAGTCGAACCAGCCCTGGTAGTACCCGGCGATCAGCCCGGCGACGACCCCGATGACGATGGCGACGATGAGGGCGAGGAGCGCTGCGGCGACGCTGATCTGGGTGGCGGCGAGCAGGCGGGAGAACACGTCGCGCCCGGCGCTGTCCGCTCCGAGGAGGTGGTCGGCGCTCGGAGGCGCCAGGACCTGCTGCAGGGACGCGAGATTCGGGTCCTGCGGGGCGATGAGCGGTCCGAAGATCGCGACGACACCGATGAGCGCGAGGAACACGAGCGACGCGGCGCCGATCGGACGCTTGAGGAGCCGACGCAGGAGGTTGACGCGGACCTGCGGGGTCGGGACGGTGAGCGGGGTTTCGATGGCGGTCATGACAGTCGCACCTTCGGGTTGAGCGCAGCCTGCGCGAGGTCGATGAGCAGGTTGACGACGACGACGATGATGGCCGTCGCGATGACGACCCCCATGACGATGGGGATGTCGCCCTGGGTCGTGGCCTGCACGGCGAGCTGACCGATGCCCGGCAGGGCGAAGATCTGCTCGATGATGACGGCGCCGCCGAGGAGGCCGATGAACTGCACGGCGAGGACGGCGAGGGCGGGGCCGCCGGCGTTCCGCAGCACGTGCTTGTAGATGACGCGGCCCGTGCCGAGCCCGCGGCTGCGGAGCGTCCGGACGTAGTCCTTCGACATCGCGTCGACGACGGAACCGCGCACCTGCTGCGAGACCGTCGCGATGGCGCCGATCGCGAGGGCGATGATCGGCAATGTCACCGAGGCGACCCAGCCGGAGAAGGAGGTGGTGATCGGGATGTACCCGGTGGCTTTGAACAGGCGCAGGTTGATCGCGAAGGTGATGACGAGGACGAGCGCGATGAGGAAGCTGGGGATCGCGAAGCCGATGACGGAGATGAACTGGACGACGTTGTCGATCCATCCACCGCGACGGGCGGCGAGGACACCGAGGATGACGGACACGATCGCGGCGATGATGGTCGCCCCGAGCACGATCGAGAGGGTGACGGCGAGGCGGCCGGTGACGCCGGAGGAGACGAGCTGGCCGGTGAACCACGAGCGGCCGAGGTCGCCCTGGAAGGCGGAGGTGATCCAGTCGAGGTACTGCACCGGAAGTGGGCGGTCGAGGCCGAGTTCGGCGGCCTTCTTCGCGACGGTCTCGGTGGTGGCGCTCTGGCCGAGGATCCGGCGGGCGATGTCGCCGCCGCCGAGGTAGAGGAGGGAGTACGCGATCACGGAGATCACGAAGATGAGGACGACGCCGGACACCAGGCGTCTGAGGATGAATCCGAGCATGGGTCACTCCAGGAAGTGGGTGAGTGAGGGGTGTTGGGGCCGGCCCGCCCGAGCGCTGGGCACTCGGGCGGGCCGGGATCGATACGACACGTGCGAACAGTCGGTCCCGGTCCCTGAACCTGTCGACGGGCGAACCCCTCGACCGGCTCAGGGATCAGCGGACTACTTCGGCTGGATGTCGTAGATGGACGGGTACGCGTTCGTCGGGATCATCTTGACGGTCGTGTTGGCGTCCGTCGCGAAGCTGCCCTGCACCCGGTAGAAGGGGGCGAACCAGGCCTGCTCGACGATGTAGGCGTTGAGTTCCTTGGCGACCTTGCCCTGCGTCGCCTCATCGCCGTACTGGATCTGCTTGATGTACTCGTCGACCTTCGGGTCGTCGTACTTGAAGGGGTTGAAGACGGCGTTCGGGGCGATCATGAACTGGATGAGCTGCCAGTCCGGGTTCTGCTCCAGCGCCATGAAGGAGACGGGGAACTTCGGGGCCAGGAGGTCGGCGATGAAGTTGTTGCCCGGGTCCGTGTACTCGGCCGTGATCCCGACGTCGGCCAGCTGCTGCGAGATCAGCGTGTAGGTGGTGGCGCCGAGCACCGTGGAGGACGGCATCGAGAGCGTCAGGCCGTCGGCGTAACCCGCCTCGGCGAGCAGCTCCTTGGCCTTCTCGGGGTCGTAGCCGTAGCGGTCGTCGAGCGACTTGTCGTAGGCGGGGGAGTTCTCCGGGAAGACCTGACCCGTGACCGTGCCGTTGTCGTTCTGCAGCGCCTTGAGCAGGGCCGGGCGGTCGAACGCGTAGTTGATGGCCTGGCGGACGCGGACGTCGGCGATCGCCGGATTCATCGTGCCGGCGCGGTCGAGGAGCAGCATGCCCTGGAAGTCGAGCTCGTTGGCGTTGACGGTCCAGCCGGCGCCCTCGACCTCGGCGAGGTTGTCGTTGTTGGCGAGCTTGATGCCGTTGACCTCGCCCGACTTGACGGCGTTGAGGCCGGCGGTCGCGTCCTGGAGGACGTTGATGGTCAGCTTGTCGTAGTGCTGCCAGTCCTTGTTCCAGTAGTCGGGGTTCGCGGTGTAGCTGTAGCTCGTGCCGGTGACGGTCGCGGCCGTGTCGAGCACGTACGGTCCGGAGCCGACGGGGTTGGTGGCGAGGTCGGGGCTGTCGAACGATTCGGCGCTGGCGATCAGGCCGGGGTCGCGGGTGAGGTAGTTGAGCATGGCCGGGTCCGGCGCGCTCAGGGTGATGACCACGGTGGTGTCGTCGGGTGCCTCGACGGAGGCGACGCCCGCGAAGTAGCCGGCGTCGGGGGAGGTACCGGTCTTGAAGCGCTCGAGGTTCTGCTTGACGACGTCGGCGGTGAGCTTCGACTTGTCGGTGAAGGTGACGTCGTCACGGATCTTGAGCGTCAGGACGGTGTTGTCGTCGTTGTACTCGTAGGAGGTCGCGAGTGACGGGACGATCTCGCCGTCGGCGGTGGCGACGAGCAGGGTGTCGAAGACGGCCTGGTAGAAGGGCGAGCGGTTGCCCCATTCGGAGCCGGCCGGGTCGAACGTGGTGGGGGGAGTGATCGCACCCAGGATCAGGGTGCCACCGGAGCCGCTGTCAGAGCCGGAGGTGCTACCGGAGCATCCGGTGAGCACGAGTGCAGCAGCGGTGACCGCGACGGCTGCGGTCGTCTTCCATCGGAACATCTTTGTCCATTCGCTGTGAGCAATCCCTCATCGGATCGCTGGTGATTGAGGACGCTAGCATGAAACCCGAGTGGTCACTAGCTTTTTGTTTTCGACCATGTCACAGTTGGATCACGACCAGGCCGCGGCGTTCGACGGGGAACGCGCTATCGTGAAGCCGTCCGAAGGGGAGGTCGTCCGATGACATCGGTCAAGACCGGGAACAAGCCGCAGGGGAAGCCCCGCGGTGCATATGCGAAAACCGGTATGAAGCGCGTCGCGATCCTCGACGCCGCGCTCGCCGTCTTCGCCAACGGGGGATATCGCGCGGGTTCGCTTCGGGAGGTGGCCGCGCAGGTGGGGATGAGCGAGGCCGGACTCCTGCACCACTTCCCGAACAAGAGCGCGCTGCTCGCCGCCGTGCTCTCGCACCGCGACGACCTCTCGGCGACGCTCGTGCCGATGGACGGCGACGACCCGATCGAGACGCTCCGGGGGTTGGTCGCACTCGCCCGGTACAACGCTTCCGTGCCCGGCGTGGTCGCGCTCTACTGCACGCTCTCGGCGGAGGCGACGTCGCCCGACCACCCGGCGCACGACTACTTCGTCGAGCGCTACGAGGGCACGCGCGGGCGGCTCGAGCGCACCTTCGGGCTGCTCGTCTCCGCAGGACGCGTGCGGGCCGACTTTCCCACCACCAGCGCGGCCTTCATGACCCTCGCGCTCATGGACGGCCTGCAGGTGCAGTGGCTGCTCGCACCGGAGTCGGTCGACATGGCGGACGAGCTCCACGCCTTCCTGTCGGGGCTCCTCGGCGCTGAGCTGTAGCGACCGAGCGATCGGCGCGGCAGCAGGAGATCCGCCCGGCGGCAGGAGCCTCTGGGCGAGTGCGTCCTGCTCCGGCGCTGATCTCCTGCTGTCGCGCTACGGCGTGGTCGTGCGGGCGTCGCGCAGGTCTGCGCCGACGGAGACGTACGAGACGCCGCGGCGGTGCCGGGTGAACGGTACGGAGACGACGGCCGTGGTGACGATGATGAAGCTGAGGATCCCGATGATCCCGACGATCGTCTGGGTGAGGCCGCTCGTGGCGTCGGGTATCTGCGCGGCGGTCGTCGTGGCGATGTACGGCAGGGCCACGACCGACCCGCGATAGAGGCGCCGCGCCGCCGATCCGCGTCCGTCCGGCCACTGCGGGGCGAGCCAGACGAGGCGTTGCCCGAGCGACGCGCCGCTCCCGATGAGCGCCGGCAGGACGATCACGAGGACGACCGTGCCCGCGCCGATGCTGAGCACCTCGGGCAGCGTCGGGTCGTTGGCGGTCCCGGTCGCGCCCGTGAGCAGGACGCGTGGGACGACGAACACGAGCGACAACACCGTGATCGACAGGTTCACGGCGAACGCGTCGAGCACCATGCCGAACCAGCGTCGCCAGACGGTGATGGGTCGCGCCCGGTCGCGGGTGGCACGAAGGGCTCGCGCGCTCGGCATCCACCCGAGGACGATCGGGGCGATGAGTGCTCCGATCGCGGCGCCGGCCGTGTTCGTGATCACGTCGTCGACGTCGGCCACCCGGTAGGCGCATTCGTACAAGCCCCATATGCCTGTGTACTGCGTCGACTCGATCAGGAGGGAGACGAGTGCCCCGAGCAGGATGGAGACACCGAGACCACGGTTCCAGTACCGCCGCGCGATGGCGCCGAACGGGATGAAGAGGATCACGTTCAGGATGACTTGGAGGAACGCGTGGCTCGTCAGGGTGCTCAGGACCGACAGCCCGGCGGTTTCCCGTGCGATGTCCCCGATCGAGTGACCGGGGATCAGCTCGAGCGCCCCGTGGGCCGTGCTGCAGTTCGCGCGCTCGTCCGGCAGCGGCAGCAGCGTGTACGCCACGAGGGCGACCGCGTAGACACTGACCGCCGCAGCACCGATCACGCGGGGGAGCGACATCTGGCCGTAGCGACGGAGCTGCACGAGCAGGATCGGACCGAGGACGGCGAAGAAGATCACCGTGCCGCCGACGAGTCCGACCCACGCCTGCCATGTCCATCCGCTCATTCCGACAACTGTAGGGCGCTCGCCGCGCCGTCGGCATCAGTCGGCGGACGGACCCCGGTCATCCTGCGGAGGGTGCCGAACGGCTGATCCCGCGTCCGTTGCAGGCGATGATGGAGTGTGCCGACGCTCATCGTGACCACCCATCCCGACTCCGACTCCCTCACCCATCACCTCGCCCAACGGCTCGCGCAGGAGCTGCGATCGACCGCGGGCTCGACCAGCGTCGAGGTCGCAGACCTGGCTGCGGAGGGCTTCGACCCGCGGTACACGCTCGCCGACCGCCACACCTACCGCGTCGGCGGCGACTTCACCCCGGACGTGGCCGCCGAGCAGGAGCGGCTCGACCGGGCCACGGACCTCGTCCTCGTGTTCCCGGTGTACTGGTGGTCGGTGCCCGCACTCCTCAAGGGCTGGTTCGACCGCGTGTTCGTCAACGGTTGGGCGTTCGGCCTCGACGCGGACGGCGGGATCGTCCGGAAGCTCGACCGCCTGCGCGTGCACCTCGTACCGATCGCGGGCGACGACGCCGGGGTCTACGACCGCCACGGCTACGAGCTGGCGATGCGGACGCAGCTCGAACACGGCATCGTCGACTTCTGCGGCGCTCGCCGCGGCGTGACGACCTTCGTCCACGACTCGGAGGGCGAGGACGCCGCCGCCCGGACGCGTGCGGTGGAGGCCGCGGTGGACGCGGTCGTCGGAGCGATCCGCGCCTGACCGCCCTTCGACAAGCTCAGGGACCGGGTACCGTCACTGAGCCGAACCCCGGTCACTGAGCCGAACCCCGGTCACTGAGCCCCCTCCCGGTCGCTGAGTCGCCCCCTCCGGTCACTGAGCCTGTCGAAGTGCGGCCCCGGACGGGATCCAGTCTCTGAGCCGAACCCCGGTCACTGAACCGAACCCCGGTCACTGAGCCGAACCCCGGTCACTGAGCCTGTCGAAGTGCTACGCCGTGAGGGTGCGGTTCAGCCGCTCGGTCGCGGTGTCCATGTGGTGCTGCATCGCGGCCGTCGCGGCGGCCGGGTCGCCCGACATGATCGCTTCGTAGACGGCCTCGTGCTCTTCGAAGGCGCGCTGGGCGTCTACGTCCTCGTGGATGCCGCGCTCCACCCAGATACGGAGCAGCGAGCGGATGCTCTGCAGGAGGTCGGAGAGCACGCGGTTCCCGGTGGCCGAGGCGAGCTCCAGGTGGAACTTGAGGTCGGCCTCGATGAACTTGGTGCGGTTGGCACCCGCCTCGCTCATCGCGGTGAGGTGGTTGCGCAGTCGGTTGCGCGCCATGTCGTCCATGCGCGTTGCAGCGAGGCCGGCGGCGAACACTTCGAGCTGCCCGCGCACCTCGATGAGTTCGCGGGTCCGTGGTTCGCCGAGCATGAGGCCCCAGCTGAGCGTCTCGGGGAGGAGCTCGGAGACGCTGCCGCGGAGGTAGGTGCCGCTGCCCGGGCGGACGTCGACGACGCCGAGGATCTCGAGCGCCGCGAGGGCCTCGCGGACGGCAGAGCGCCCGATGCCGAGGGATGCGGCGAGCTGACGTTCCGGTGGGAGGCGGGTCCCCGGGGCGATCTCACCGCTCGTGAAGTGGTCGAGCAAGCGCTTCGCGACGGCGGAGACGGCGGATCCCACGGCGACCGGTCCGAGGCTGGACGAGATGTCGTCGGTCGGCCGATCCGGGAACGCAGGCATGGGTTCACTGTATCGCGGCCCTTCGACAAGCTCAGGGACCGGGAGGGGTGCTTCAGGGACCGGGAGAGGTGTTCGGGTACGAGGCGAGTGCTCGGGGCCAGCGATGCTTGAATTGGTCAACCGGTTGATGTATCGTTCATTCCGGTCCGGCCCGGACCACGCCCTGCCCGCGGCATCGATGCCGCCCACCCGAGGAGTCATAGTGGACACCACCGCCCCGCGGCCAACCCGGCTGTCGAGCGATCAGCCATCCGGAAGGTCTCGATCCGTCTCGTGCCGTTCGTGGCGCTGATGTTCTTCATCAACTACCTGGACCGCACCGCGATCGGCTTCGCCGCCCCCAACGGCATGAACGAGGACCTCGCGCTCTCCGCCGCCCAGTTCGGCTTCGCTTCCGGCGTCTTCTTCATCGGCTACATCCTGCTCGAGGTGCCCAGCAACCTCGCGCTCAACAAGTTCGGTGCCCGTCGCTGGCTCGCCCGCATCATGGTCACCTGGGGCATCGTGGCGGTCCTGTTCACCTGGGTCGCCAACTTCGAACAGCTCGCGATCCTCCGCTTCGTTCTCGGTGTCGCCGAAGCTGGCTTCTTCCCCGGCGCGATCCTCTTCCTGAGCCTCTGGGTCCCGGCCAAGCACCGCAGCAAGATCCTCGCCCTCTTCTACCTGGCGCAGCCGCTCACCACCGTCATCGGCGCACCCCTCGCCGGGTGGCTCATCGGCCAGCACGGCGTGTTCTTCGGCCTCGAGGGCTGGCGCTTCATGTTCCTCGGCGTCGGACTCCCCGCCATCCTCATCG
Organism: Plantibacter sp. M259; assembly: GCF_006065115.1. Lineage (NCBI taxonomy): Bacteria > Bacillati > Actinomycetota > Actinomycetes > Micrococcales > Microbacteriaceae > Plantibacter > Plantibacter sp. M259. The sequence continues at coordinate 2,138,795 of NZ_CP040750.1, forward strand.
GAGTCATCGCCTGGTTCTACCTGAAGGACCGCCCCGCGGACGCCAAGTGGCTCACCACCGAGGAGCAGGTCTGGCTCACGGCGGCCCTCGCACACGAGAAGGCCACCACCGAGCAGAAGCAGGGCCACGTCAGCCTCAAGCACGCGTTCACGAGCGGTCGCGTCTGGATGCTCGCGTTCATCTACTTCGGCTTCATCTACGGCCTCTACGCGCTCGGCTTCTTCCTCCCCACGATCATCGAGGGCTTCCAGGAGACGTTCGGGACCGAGTTCAACGTCATGCAGAAGGGCCTCATCACGGCGATCCCGTACGTGCCGGCCGCCATCGCCCTGTACTTCTGGTCTCGTGACGCGACGCGCCGTGGCCTGAAGACCTGGCACATCGTGATTCCCGCGATCGTCGGTGCCGTGAGCATCCCGCTCGCGCTCTTCGCCAACTCGCCCGCCCTCACCATCGCGATCATCGCGGTCACCGCCATGGCGATCTTCGCCGCGCTGCCGAACTTCTGGACGCTGCCCACGCAGTTCCTCACCGGTGCAGCAGCGGCCGCTGGTATCGCACTCATCAACACGGTCGGCAACCTCGCCGGGTTCTCGGCGCCGTACATCACCGGTGCCGTCGCGGACCTCACCAAGGTCGGCGACACCCCGCAGTACGTCGTCCCGATGTTCATCGTCGGTGGCTTCATGATGATCTCCGCCACGCTCATGGTGATCCTCTCGAAGCAGCGGAGCTCTCGCGAGCTGCGGGTCTCGCACGACGATCTGACGGGCAAGACCCGATGACGCGGCTCTTCAACGACCCGGCGGACTTCGCCGACGAGATGATCGACGGCTTCGTCGCCGCGAACCGCAACCAGGTCCGGCGCGTGACCGGTGGCGTCGTCCGGAGCACCCGGACGCCCGAGGGCACGGTCGCGCTCGTCGTCGGCGGTGGCTCCGGCCACTACCCGGCGTTCGGCGGCATCGTCGGCCAGGGCCTCGCGCACGGTGCGGCGATGGGCAACCTGTTCGCGTCGCCGTCCGCCCACCAGGTCGAATCGGTCGCGAAGGCAGCGCAGCGAGGGGGCGGCGTCCTCCTCAGCTACGGCAACTACGCGGGCGACGTGCTCCACTTCACCCAGGCGCAGGACGCACTGAACGCGGCGGGCATCCCCACCCGCAGCGTCGCCGTCACCGACGACATCTCGAGCGCGCCCCTCGCCGAGAAGCACAAACGTCGCGGTATCGCGGGCGACCTCACCGTCTTCAAGTCGGCCGCCGCTGCGGCCGAGGCGGGCTACGACCTCGACGAGGTCGTCCGCGTCGCCACCCACGCGAACGAGCGCACGCGGTCCTTCGGTGTCGCATTCAGCGGCTGCACCCTGCCGGGCGCGACCGAGCCGCTGTTCACCGTGCCCGAGGGGCGCATGGCGGTCGGCATGGGCATCCACGGCGAGCCCGGCATCGACGAGACCGACGTGCCGACGGCCGATGAACTCGCCACCCTGCTCGTCTCCTCGCTGCTCGCGGAACTGCCCGAGGGTGTCTCCGAGGCCACGGGCGCTCGCGTCGGCGTCATCCTCAACGGGCTCGGCTCCGTGAAGTACGAGGAACTGTTCGTCGTCTACCGTGCGGTCGCCGCGCAGCTCGAGGCCGCAGGGGTGGAGATCGTCGACCCCGAGGTCGGCGAGCTCGTCACGAGCTTCGACATGGCTGGCGTCTCGCTGACCCTCTTCTGGTTGGACGAGGAGCTCGAGGGCTTCTGGGCTGCCGGTGCCGACACCCCGCTTACCGCAAGGGCGTCGTCGCAGCGGCCGAGCAGCTCGACCCCTCGGAGCTCGTCGCCGAGACGGCAGCCGAGATCCCCGAGTCCACCGACGAGTCGCGGGCCGCCGCCGCGGTCGTGGTCGAGGCCCTCGACGCGCTGGTCCAGGTCATCGACACGAACGTCGAGGAGCTCGGACGGATCGACGCCGTCGCGGGTGACGGCGACCACGGCATCGGCATGCAGCGCGGTGCTCGTGCCGCCGTCACCGCCGCGCACGCCGCCGCCGATGCCGGGGCCGGTGCCCACACCGTCCTGCACCTGGCCGGCGACGCCTGGGCGGACCGCGCTGGCGGCACGTCCGGCGCCCTGTGGGGCCTCGCCCTCCGCTCGGTCGGAACCGCCCTCGGTGACGAGGTCGCACCAGGGCGCGCCGACGTCGCGACCGGCGTGCAGGCCGCGGTCGACGGCATCATGTCGTTCGGCAAGGCCGAGGTCGGACAGAAGACGATGGTCGACGCGCTCGTGCCGTTCACCACCACGTTGAGCGCAGCCGTCGCCGACGGTTCCGACCTCGCCGCCGCTTGGACGACCGCCGCCGCGGCTGCCTCCACCGCTGCCGCTGAGACGGCGGACCTCCTGCCGAAGATGGGCCGCGCCCGTCCGCACGCCGAGAAGAGTCTCGGTACCGTCGACGCCGGTGCCTACTCGTTCGGCCTGATCGTCACGGCGATCGTCCCCGTCCTCGAGCGCGCCGCCGGCACCACTGCACCGGACGGCTCCACCAGCACCACCACCAACGAAGGAGTACACGCATGACCGATCAGCTGCGCATCGTCATCGGCTCGGATGACGCCGGGTTCGACTACAAGGAGATCGTCAAGCGCGACCTCGAGCAGCACGACGGCGTCGCCTCGCTCGTCGACGTGGGCGTGGACGCCGACGGCCACACCGCCTACCCGCGCGTCGCGATCGCCGCAGCGGAACTCGTCGCGTCCGGCCAGGCCGACCGTGCGCTCCTCTTCTGCGGCACCGGTCTGGGCGTCGCGATCGCCGCCAACAAGGTCGCCGGCATCCGCGCCGTCACGGCACACGACAGCTTCTCCGTCGAGCGCGGTGTCCTCAGCAACAACGCGCAGGTCCTGACGATGGGCCAGCGCGTCATCGGCATCGAGCTCGCCCGCCGCCTCGTCCGCGAGTGGCTCACCTACCGCTTCGACGAGACCAGCGCGAGCGCCGAGAAGGTCGCCGTCATCGGTGAGTACGAGGCGACGGGCTCCTGCTGATGACCACCCCGTTCCCGTCGGCCGTGCCTGCGTCGACCGCGCCCCGCGTGGTCGGAGTGAGCCTGAAGATGTACTTCGGCCACGCGCAGACCCTCGAGTGGATCGAGCAGGTGGGCGCCTTGGCCCGTCGGCACGAGGCCGTGGTCGATGGTCGCGTGCGACTGTTCGTCATCCCCGGCTACCTCGCGGTCGCACCGTCGGTGGCGGCCCTCGCCGGGACGGGCGTGCTGGTCGGAGCACAGGACCTCGCGAGCGCGGACCGTGGCGCGTTCACCGGTGAGGTCGGCGGCCCCGAGCTCGCCGAGGTCGGCGTCGCCGTGGTCGAGGTCGGCCACGCGGAGCGCCGCTCCCTCTTCGGCGAGACCGACGAGGTCGTCGCCGAGAAGACCGCCGCTGCCCTCCGCAACGGCCTCTCGCCGGTCCTCTGCATCGGCGAGGTCGAGCGCACGACGCCCGAGGCGGCTGCGGCGGAGTGCGTGCGCCAGCTGGACTCCGCGCTCGCCGACGCCGTGGCGGGACCGGTGATCGTCGCCTACGAGCCCGTGTGGGCGATCGGTGCGGCTGAACCCGCGTCTGCTGAGTACGTACGGGCCGTCGGCGCGATCCTGAAGCAATCGATCGCCGAGCGGCCCGACCGGGTCGGCAGCTCCGTGATCTACGGCGGCAGTGCGGGTCCCGGTCTGCTCACCGCTCTCGGTGACGACGTCGACGGCGTGTTCCTCGGACGCTTCGCCCACGACGTCGCGGCGCTCGAGGCCGTGCTCGACGAGGCCCTTCGACAGGCTCAGGATGGCACCCTTCGACAGGCTCAGGGACCGAGGACAGCATGATCGGCTTCGGCACCTACACCTTCTTCTGGGAGGGCTCCGAGCTCGCTCCCGAGCGCTTGAGCGTCATCGGCATGATCGAGCGCACGGCCGACGCCGGCGTCGAGCTGTTCCAGATCTGCGACGACGCCCGCATCGAGTCGATGTCCGACGACGAGCTGCGCCGGATCGCCGAGGTCGCCCGCGAGCGCGGGGTCACCCTCGAACTCGGGACGAAGGGGATCGCGGTCGCGCACCTCGAACGCTTCCTCCACATCGCCACCATGCTGGGCGCGAAGCTCCTGCGCAGCATGGCCACCTCCGGCGACGACCGGCCGTCCCACACCGACGCCGTCGATCGACTCCGCGCGGTGCTCCCGGCGTTCGAGGCGGCCGGCGTGACGATCGCGCTCGAGACCTACGAGCAGCTGTCGTCGCAGGAGCTCGTCGACCTCGTGACCGCCGTCGACCACCCGAACCTCGGCATCTGCCTCGACCCCGCCAACACCGTGGCCCGGCTCGAGCACCCGAGTGACGTCATCGAGCGCACCGCTCCGTATGTCCGGAACATCCACGTCAAGGACTTCGCGTTCACCCGCCGGGGCGGCTGGGTCGGCTTCACCCTCGAGGGTGCCCCGCTCGGCACCGGCCTGCTCGACTACCCCGCCCTCACCGCCGTCGTCCGACCGGACGAGCGCGGTGTCAACCAGATCATCGAACACTGGCTCCCGTTCGGCGACTCCATCATGGAGACGATCGAGCTCGAGCGCACGTGGACCGCACACAACCTGCAGTACCTGAGAGAAGGAAGATCATGACCGACACCACCACCGTCGCGGACCAGCTCACCATCGCCGTCATCGGCGCGGGCGGCAAGATGGGCATGCGCGTCTCGAACAACCTCGTGAAGACCAGCCACACCGTCTTCTACAGCGAGGTCTCGCCCGCCGGCCAGGAGCGTGTGACCGAGGCCGGTCGCGAGCTCACCGAGACCGACGCGGCCGTCACCGACGCCGACGTCGTCATCCTCGCCGTCCCGGACCTCGCCCTGAAGGCCGTGTCCGCCGGCGTCGTCCCGCTCATGAAGTCGGGCGCCGTGCTCCTCACGCTCGACCCGGCCGCAGCGTACGCGGGTCTGCTGACGCGTCGCGACGACGTCATCCAGGCCGTCACGCACCCCTGCCACCCGTCGGTCTTCGTCGAGCGCCACACGCCCGAGGAGTACGCGGACACCTTCGGTGGCATCGCCGCCCTCCAGGACGCCATCGCGGCGATCGAATCCGACGACGCTGAGAAGCAGGCGCAGGTCGAGGCCGTCGTCCGGGCGATCTTCGCCCCCGTCGGCGAGGTCCACTGGGTCACGGTCAAGCAGCTCGCGCAGCTCGAGCCGACCCTCGTCGAGACGATCGCCTGCATGATCGGTGCGCTCCTCAAGGAGTCGCTCGACGAGGCCGTCAACACCATGGGCGTGCCGGAGCCGGCCGCTCGTGCGATCCTGCTCGGCCACACGCAGGTCGCCCTCGCGAACTCGCTCAAGGGCGACAACCCGTTCTCCGACGCGTGCCTCATCGCGATGGACTACGGCCGCAGCGCGATCATCAAGGACGACTGGAAGAAGGTCTTCCAGGACGACGAGCTCGACAAGAACCTCGCCGCCATGCTCCACCTCGACAAGATCGAGCGGTAACCCACTTCCCCAACTCAGGAGCGCTTCGGCGTGTCGGTCCGCTGCCCCCCATGGCGGGCCGACACGCCCACCGGCTCCTGAGTTGGGGAATCCTGCACCAGACAATTCCGACGTCACATGCGGTCAACCGGTTGTGCCGGATAGGCTGCAGACGACCCGATGCACCACCCGCGACAGCCACTGCGACACCCGCGACACCACCCCCGCAACACCGCACGAGAGACAGGCGACGATGACTGGACGACTTGCAGGAAAGACCGCGCTCGTGACGGGCGCCGGATCGGGGATCGGACGTTCGGTCGCCGAACGGTTCGCGCGGGAGGACGCCGCCGTCGTCTTCTCCGACCGCGACATCCAGGCCGCCCGCGATGCTGCGGCACCCTTCCCGACCGCCATCGCCGTGCGACTCGACATCGCCGACGAAGCGAGCGTCGAGGCCGCCTTCGCGGTCATGGACGCAGCAGGCAAGACCCCGGACGTCGTCGTCGCGAACGCCGGCGTGCAGCTCTTCGGCCAGGACGCGAAGATCGCCGACCTCGACCTCGAGGTCTGGCAGCGCACGGTCGACATCAACCTCACCGGCACCTTCCTCACGACGAAGCACGCCGTCCGCGCCATGCTCGGCCGGGGCGGCTCGATCATCCTCACGGGCAGCCCGACCGGTCTCAACGGCGAAGGCGCCGACTTCACGGCGTACAGCTCCACCAAGGCCGGGATCCACGGCCTCGGCCGGACCGTCGCCGCGGCCTACGCCGATCAGGGGATCCGCGTGAACACCGTCGTCCCCGGCTACACGGAGACCCCGCTCGTCACCGCGATCTCCGGCGACCCCGAGTCCCGCGCCGCGATCGTCGGCCGCATCCCACTCGGTCGTCCCGGCCAGGCCTCGGACGTCGAGGGCATCATGGTGTACCTCGCCAGCGACGAGTCGAGCTTCGCCACCGGAGCGACCTTCCGGGTCGACGGCGGCATGACGAGCCTCTGAGCCGACGATCATGACCTCGCGTTCGGGAACCACCTTCCGCGTCGCATCCGACCTCCTGCTCGACCGCGAGCGTGATGCCCTCGCCGTCGGCCGGGGGCCCTGGTCGGCCTCGCTCCGCGGGTCGGAGCTGGACGACATCGCCTTCGACGGCGAGCTCGTGCTGCGCAGCATCCGCTTCGTCGTCCGCGACCAGGACTGGAAGACGCTGCCCGTCATCGTCGACGCGGTCGACCACACGACGAGCGGCCTGCATCTGCGCGGCCGCGCCGGTGACGACGGCGAGGTCGTCGCCTGGTCCCTGTCGGTCGACCTCGGTGCGTCGACACTGCGGGTCGCCGTCCGGGCCGAGGTGACCGCCGCGTTCCGCCGCGCGCGCATCGGCCTCATCGTGCTGCAGTCACCGGCCCTCGCCGGCACCGAGCTCGTCGTCGGCCACCCGGAGGGGTCCACGACGACCACGCGCCTTCCGGAGCGCGTCGCTCCGCATCAGCCGGCGATCCGCATCGAGTCCCTGGCCTGGACCGGCGACCGCATCGCGACCATGGCCCGCTTCAGCGGTGACGTGTTCGAGATGGAGGACCAGCGCAACTGGACCGACGCCTCGTTCAAGACCTACTCGACGCCGCTCTCGTTGCCGTTCCCCGTGGCGCTGGCGGTCGGTGACGTCGTGGAGCAGTCCGTCGAGGTCAGCTGTGCGTGGGTCGACGCTGCCGAGCGCGCCGACGCCCCACTGGCGACGCCGCTCGCCGTGACCGTCGTGCCCGAGACGGAGCTCGCGGGCAAGCGAGCAGACCCGGTCCCTGAGCCTGTCGAAGGGCGGATCGGCGCGCCGCTCGACAGCGTCGTCCCGACGATCTCGACCTCGGTCTCGAGCGACCCCGACGGCGGACGCGCTGGTGCGGTCGTCCCGGACACGATCGCCGGGATCCTCGTGGAGATCGACCCGACCAACCCGGACTGGCCGGCCATCCTCGACCGCGCCGTGCGCCAGGCCGGCTCCCGACCCCTCGACCTCCGACTCGTGCTCGGGACGGGCGAGGAGGCCGAGCCGGTGCTGCGACGGCTCCGCGACGCGGCCGTGCCCGTCGTGCGCGTCGGGGCGTTCCATCGCCGTACCCACCTCTCGGAGGTCACGCTGCTGACCACGCTCGGCGACGTCCTGCAGGCCCTGTGGGCCGAGGGCCCGACGCCGCACCCCGAGCTCGTCGGCGGCACGCGCGCGCACTTCACGGAGCTCAACCGCAACCACGCGCGTCTCGAGCGCTGGGCGGGCCCGGTGGCCCTCAGCATCACGCCGTTCATGCACGACCGTGGCGGGCACCAGCTCGTCGAGTCGCTCGGCATGCAGGCCGTCGTCGTCGCGGACGCCGTGAGGATCGCCGACGGCCGCCCGCTGCACGTCGGCCCGGTCACGCTCGGCGCCCGATACAACGCGGTCGCCACCACGCGGGCGAGCGCGGGCGACGCCAGCGACCCGGAACTCCGTGCGGGCTTCGGCGCGGAGCACGTACCCGGCGCGACGGACGACCGGCAGTCGGCCGAGGCACTCGGCGCGTGGGTGGTCGGCAGTGTCGCGGCGCTGGCCGTCCCGGGTGTCGAGTCGCTGTCGTACTTCGAGGCGACCGGACCGCGTGGGCTCGTCGCGGCCGACGGGACGTTGACGGCTGCGGGACGGGCGCTCGAGTGGATCGCCGAACTCAGCGGCCGACAGCGCGTCGCCGTCGAGATCGGCGGGGTGTCGCTCGGTGCCGGGTCGCCCGTCGCCGTGCCGTCTGTCTCGTCGGCCGGTGTGACCGCGATCGCCGCCGTCGACGCCGCCGGCGAGACCGTCGTGATCCTCGGCAACCTCGGCGAGACACCGGTCCGGGTCGTCCTGACCGGTGCGCCCGAGTCGCACACCGTGGACCTTGCTGCGGGTGCGGTCGCCCGGGTGGTCGTCTCGGGTCCCGTCCCCGGTTCGTAACTCCTGCATCCCGGGCGCGTACCCGGGGTCGGGCTGCTCCTGGGCGGTGTTCTGACCGACCAGCAGGGGTTGTGCGCAGCGCATCCGGGTCGGAGCGCCTCAGCCGGCAGGACGCCTCGCCGAGCTTCCCGCCGGTTCACAACTCCTGCAGTTCGTCGCGGGAGCGCAGCGGCACGCCGGGGCTGAGCCGATCTGCGAACGTGCGACCGACGCGAGCAGGAGTTGTGAACCGGCGGAAGGGTTCAGGCGAGCGTGCGACGCAGGATGGCGAGGTCGAGCCAGCGACCGAACTTCGTCCCGACCTCCGGCAGCAGGCCGACCTGCTCGAACCCGAGTTTCGTGTGCAGGGCGATCGATGCGGTGTTCTCGGCCTCGATGAGGGCGAGCATGACGTGGTGGCCGTCGGCCGTGGCGCGGTCCAGCAACTCGACCATGAGCGCTTTGCCGAGGCCGCGCCCCTGTGCGTCGGGGTGGACGTAGACGGAGTTCTCGACGGTGTGACGGTATCCGTCCTTCGCGGCGTACGGGCCGTAGCTGCCGTAGGCGAGGACGCCACCCTCGGGCAGTGCGTCGTCGGGCCCGTCAGCGATGGCGACGAGTGCGACCCGACCCGGCTCCTGGTGGCGGGCGAGCCACGCCTCGCGCTCGGCGAGGTCGGGCGTGACCTCCGTCCAGATCGCGACACCGTTCGCGACGGCGTCGGTGTGGATGGCGAGGACGCCAGGCAGGTCGGCGGGTTCGGCGAGACGGATGCGCATACATCGATCGTAGAGCGCCCTTCGACAAGCTCAGGGACCGGTGGTGTGCGACTCAGGGACCGATGGGTGTTGGGTGCAGGGACCGATGGGTCCGCAGCTCCAGACGGGTAGATTCGAGGCATGTCCTCCTCCACTCCGCTCCCGATGGAGCAGCTCACCGCCGTCCTGAACGCCGAAGTCGCACGCTACGCCGCGCGCGGTTGGACGGTGTCGTCGGTGCAGGGCCAGCAGGCCGTGCTGCAGCGACAGAAGCGCATCGGCTGGTTCTGGAACCTGATCCTGACGCTCATCACCGGCGGGCTCTGGCTCATCGTCGTGATCATCCGCGTCGTGAACCGCAAGGTCGAGTCGCTCATCGTGACGGTCGACGCCTACGGTCGCATCTCCACGCGACGCTGACGGCCCGAGCATGAGCCAGCGCGGCGAGAGCGGTTCCCGGGAGACCGACGCCAGAGCTGTCATCGCCGCCGAGCGCGCCCGCGTGCAGCGGCGGACGCTCACGGTCGTCGTCATCAGCCAGGTTCTCGGCGGCGCCGGTCTGGCCGCCGGGGTGACGGTCGGGGCGCTCCTCGTGCAGGACGTCCTCGGCAGCATGAGCCTCGCGGGCGTCGCAGCCGCGCTCCTGACCCTCGGCTCCGCGCTCACCGCCTTCCTCGTCGGGCGCGTGACCCAGCGGCTCGGCCGGCGCATCGGGCTCGGACTCGGATTCGCGGCGGGCGGCGTCGGCGCGATCGGCGTTGTCGTCGCCGCCACCACCGCCCTGGTGCCGCTCCTCTTCCTGTCCCTCTTCGTCTACGGCGCGGGCACGGCCACGAACCTCCAGGCGCGCTACGCAGGGACCGACCTCGCGACCCCGGCCCGACGTGGTTCGGCGATCAGCGTCGCGATGGTGTCGACGACGCTCGGCGCCGTCGCCGGACCCAACCTCGTCGAGCCGCTGGGAGCGTTCGCGACCGGCCTCGGGCTGCCGTCGCTCGCCGGGCCGTTCCTCCTCGCCGCTGTCGCCTACCTCGCGGCCGGGACGGCGTTCCTCGTGCTGCTCCGACCCGACCCGTTCCTCCTCGCCCGCCGTCTCGACGCCGAGCTCGCGCAGCTGGAGGTGGAGCAGACCGCCGCGGAGCAGACCGCCGCGGAGCAGGCGGGGTCGAAGCAGGTGTCGCCGACGACCGCCGCACGCCCGCGTCCCGGCGTCGGTGCCTATATCGGCGCCGCGGTCATGGTGGTCACGCAGATCGCCATGGTGGCGGTGATGACCATGACCCCGGTCCACATGCGGGCCCACCACCACGGCCTCGGCGAGGTCGGGCTCGTGATCGGGATCCACATCGCCGCGATGTACCTCCCTCGCTCGTGACCGGCGTCCTCGTCGACCGCATCGGCCGCACCCCGATGGCGATCGCCGCCGGGGTGACCCTCCTGCTCTCCGGTGTCACGGGAGCCCTCGCGCCGGCGGACTCGCTCGGCCTGCTCATCCTGGCGCTCGCCCTCCTCGGACTCGGCTGGAACTTCGGGCTCATCGCGGGCACCGCGCTCGTCGTCGACCACACCGTGCCCGCCAACCGGGCACGCACCCAGGGCACGCTCGACGTCCTCATCGCGCTCGCCGGTGCCGGAGCCGGTGTCATGTCCGGCGTCGTCATGGCGGGTGTCGGCTACGGCGCGCTGTCGATCGCGGGCGGCGTGCTCGCCCTCCTGCTGATCCCCGTGCTGCTCTGGGCCCGGCGGGTCACCCCACGCACATCGGTGAGCTGAGGGCGCCCGAGCTATTCCGCCGCAGCCGGAACGCGGACGGTGAGGGCACCCGGCTCGATCCAGGTGTTGATCGCGACGGCCTTGCCGAAGCCGTCGCCGTCGAGTTCGATCTCCTCCGGCTTCGACATGCGGGCGACGAAGCGCTTCGCGGTGCCGTACCGGAGGTCGCCGTCGTCCTTCTGCTTGCCGGCGAGGGCCTTGCCCGCCTTCGTGCGTCGGAGGACGCCGTTCACCCAGGCGACCTTCGCCCAGATGCGGATCCACCCGAGGATCCCGCCGGGGCGCATGAACATGAGGTCGAACAGGCCGTCGTCGACGACCGCGTCCGGCAGCAACAGGATGTTGGCCGGCAGTGAACCGCAGTTGCCGATGATGACGGTGTGGACGGTCGCGCGGGTCTGTGGCTCGTCGTCGATGCGGAACCGCAGGTGCAGTTCGTCGGGGTCGCGCAGCGACTTCACGATCGCATCGACGTAGGCGGCCCAGCCGGCCTTGGCCTTGAGGTCGTCGTCGGTGTTCTTGATCATCTTCGCGTCGATGCCCATGCCGGCCATGACGACGAACACGTGGCGGTCGCGCGAGTGGTCGGCGCGCTCGATGTCGATGACGCCGAGGTCGATGGGCTTGTCGTCGCCGGTGAACGCCGTGACGACGGAGCCCGGGAGGTCGTTCAGGGTGAGGTCGAGGTTGCGGGCGAGGAGGTTGCCGGTGCCGGAGGGGAGGAGCGCGAGGGGGATCCCGCTGCCCCGCAACGCCTCGGAGACCGCGCGGACCGTGCCGTCGCCGCCGGCCGCGATGACGAGGTCGACCTTCGCGGCGATCGCCTCGGCGGTGACGCCCTGGCCGACGTCGTCGACGCTCGTCTCGAACCAGAGCGACTCGCCCCAACCCGCTTCGGCGGCGGAGCGGTCGACCGACTCCCGGAGTGCGTCGAGGTCGACCTTCACGGGGTTGTAGATGACGGCGGCGGTCTTGGTCGCCGTGGTGTCGCTCGGCGTGGTCGTGCTCTCAGGAGTCGTCATCCGATCAGCATAGGAGCGGAGACGCGGGTGAGGGGGATCCCGCTCACGGGTTGACGCAGCACGTGGGTTCTGTAGGCGGCGGAAGAGTATCGTTGAGTCCTTGCAGGCACCGTCCATGCCCGCCACGAACGCAGTGTCCGCGGCGGCCTCCCCATCGTGATTGCGACATCGTGAAGATCCTCTCCATCCAGTCAGCCGTGGCCTACGGGCACGTCGGCAACTCCGCGGCCGTGTTCCCCCTCCAGCGCATCGGCGTCGAGGTGATCCCGGTCAACACGGTGAACTTCTCGAACCACACCGGGTACGGCGCGTGGCGCGGGCCCCTGATCTCGCCCGAGCAGGTCGGCGAGGTCATCACCGGTGTCGAGGAGCGCGGTGCGTTCCCGCAGATCGACGTCGTGCTCTCGGGCTACCAGGGTGGCGTCGGCATCGGCGACGTCATCGTGGACGCGGTGCAGCGGGTCAAGGCGGCGAACCCCGACGCGCTGTACGCGTGCGACCCGGTCATGGGCAACGCGAAGTCCGGCTGCTTCGTCGCCCCGGAGATCCCCGACCTGCTGCGCGACCGCGTCGTGCCGAACGCCGACATCATCACGCCGAACCAGTTCGAGCTGGGCTTCCTCACGGGCACCGAGCCCGCGTCGCTCGAGTCCACGCTGGCGTCGGTCGAGCTGGCGCGCGAGATGGGCCCGTCGGTCGTCCTGGTGACGAGCGTCGAGCGTCCCGACCGCGACCCCGAGACGATCGAGATGCTCGTCGTGGACGGCGCCGGTCGGTGGATCGTCCAGACGCCGCTGCTGCCGTTCAAGGCGAACGGGTCCGGCGACGTCACGGCCGCCCTGTTCGCCGCCCACTATGGCGAGACCCGCGACGCGAAGCTCGCCCTGGAGCGCACGGCGTCGAGTGTGTTCGACCTCGTCGAGCTCACGTACCGCTCCGGCCAGCGCGAGCTGCAGCTCGTCGAGGCGCAGGACTGCTACGCGAACCCACGGATGCAGTTCACCGCGACGGCGGTCTGAGCCACTGAGTCGCCCGGATCTGTTCGGATCCGGGCGATTTCCGCACAGTTCTGGGCGACTCAGCGCCCACGCTCAACGGACAGCGCGGCAGGCGAGGTGGAGCGCGAGGCGCACCTCCGGGTCCGCCATGTCGACGCCGAGGAGCTCCTGCGCGCGGGTGATCCGCGTCGCGACGGTGTTGCGGTGCAACCCGAGTGCGGCGGCCGTCGGCGCGACTGCGGACTCGTGGTCGAGGTAGGCGGACAGCGTCGTCAGCAGCTCGCCGTTGCCGGTCTGCAACGGCGCGAGGAGCGACCGCGCAGCCGGGACGAAGGTGTCGTTCCCGGTCCAGGCGAGCAGCAGCTGTTCCAGGCCGAGACCGTCGACCCGCACGAACCAGCCCGTCGTGGACCGGTTCGCGGCGATGCGCACAGCGTCGGACGCCTCCCCGAGTGAGGAGGTGAGACCCGCCGATCCGCTCGCCATCGATCCGACGGCCGTCGCGACGTTGAACGAGCGCCGCGCCTCGACGTGCAGGTCGCGGAGGGCGGCGATGTACCGCTCGACCTGCGGTGGCTCCGGCGGTTCGGCGAAGGTCAGCCAACCGCTCACCCCGCGGCCGCTCGTCGTCGCATGGGAGTCCACGGCGATCCGCCCGAGTGCGCCGGTCACGAAGCGGAGGAGTTGCAGGGCGTCCACCCGGCTCCGGCCGACGATGCGGAACGCGAGGTGGTAGCCGGTCGTCCGCCAGCCCCGCTCGAGCATGCGGCGTTCGACGTCGGGATCGGGGCGGCCTCGGAGGTCCACGAAGTCCCGCAGGACGCCGGACGACACGGACGCGTCACTGACCTCTGCGACCTCGTCGATGAGGATCCGCGCCGCGACGGCGGGCATGGCGACCTCGGCGGCGACCGCGAGCGCGCTCAGTTGTCGGTCGTCGAGGCCGTCCCCGAAGAACGCGACCCGGAGGCCCTCCCGACTCGGGCTGTCCACCCGGACCGACGCCGCCGCGCCCCGCCCGGCCTTCGTCAGGTCGACCCAGGGGCCGAAGTCGATCGCCGCGTGCACCTCGGACGGCAACCGCCCGCCGGCCTCGAGCAGGACCCCTTCGCTGTCGATGAGGGCGATCCCGTGGCCGATGCTCGTCGAGAGGTGGCGGAGGAGGTCGGCCAGGCCCTCGGCGTGGTACTCGATGGACTGCGCGACCTTGCGGACGTACCCGAGGGTCAGGGAATCGCGGGCCTCGACGAGCTGCCAGCACGCCTTCGCGAGCAGCATCGGTCGGTCGACGTGCAGGAGCGAGAAGCCGAGTCGGTCGGCGAGCGCGCGCGTCCCCGTGCCGAAGCCGTCGGCCTCCGGGATCGCCAGGGCGAGGAAGCCGCGATCCCGGGTGCGACGGACGAGCGCGTCCTGCTGCCACGGCCTCGTGGGTGGGACGCCGGTCACCACGGCGAGTCGACCGGCGCCGTCCTCGGGGAGGGCCGCCTCGTTCGTCTCGACCACCACGCCGGCCCAATTGGCGTCGGCCGGGCCGGCGACGAGCCGCACGCCGCCGTTGTCGGGGTGCGCGAGGAGGGCACCCAACTGCAGGCGATCGCTCATGCCGGGACCTCGTCGGTTCGGACCTCGTCGAGCTCGTCCAGGCCGTAGGCGGACGGGAGCACGTGGCGGAGTCGCTCCGGGGAGCCGGACCACCAGTCCGGACCGTCGACCCGGATGACGGCGACGTGTCTCGCCATCGAGATCGCCGTGACCTCGAGGATGTCCCGGGAGACCGCGTCGACCACGACGATGAGGTCCGGCGCGGCGGCTTCGAGTCGTCCGTCGGTCATGAACGCGAGCGTCTCGGAGCGGGCGACGAGACGGTGCAGCGCGCCACTGCTCCCGTCGATCCCGAAGGTGAGCACGTGCGGGTCCCGTGAGTCCGGCTCGATGCTGCTGACCCGGCCCTCGGCGAGGAGCCGTCCACCCAGCGACTCGGCCAGGGCGGTCAGCGGGCCGTCGATCCGTGCGAGGAACGCCCCGCCCAGCTCGAGTGCCCGGGCGGCGTTCCCGACGATGGCGTGCGCTCGGAGGTCGCCGACCGTGAAGCCCGCGAACACCATGCCGCCGCTCCCGCCGGCCTGCACGATCGCCGCGCGGACGACGCGTTCGATGTCGAGAGCACGCTCGGTCTCGACGAGGGCGACCCCGCCGGCGCCGGTGTCGCAGGTGACGACGATGCCCGGGACCTCGTCCACGAGGATCGACATCTGGTCGAGCGAGGGGACGGCGCGTCCGGTCAGATCAGCGTCGACGATGGTCCTCCCCGCGGCGAACGCGAAGGGGGTGAGTCCGTTGACCCCGCCACCTTCCAGCGAACAGATGGCCGGGATGCGGTGTCCGAGCCAGCGTTCCGCGGCCCCGATCAGCCGCCCGAACGGATCCGTGCCGGGGAGGCGCTCGCTGAGCAGCATCGTGGAACCGACGAAGCCGACGGCGAGACACGGGGTCTCCGGGTCGAGGTCGTCGACGCTGTGGAGTTCGAACGGCCAGGCGCGCTCGTCGCGGAGCGCCAGCTCGAGCATCGTCGTCGCGCCGCCACCTCCCGAGCCCAGGATCGCGAACCCCGTCGCCAGGGCGGGGAGGCGATCGCGCTCGAGGAGGGTCGGCATGCCCTCAGCCTAGGCTCGGGAGTCCCTGGTGCTTGAGAAGTTGGTCGGAGCTGCCGCCTCCCGCTCGTGCAGATGCGTCGTGATCTGGTGTGCCTGCACGGATAGGCCGCAGGGGTCATGCACGTCTGTGGCCGCGCACCAGTCGTGCTTCCCCTGGTCGTCGAGTTTGCCGAGGATTTCGATCACATGGCCCCAGGGCAATTCGCCAATGGGCCGTTGGCGAATTGCCGACGGGTCTGGCCATGCCTCAGAGAAGCGACGCATGTAGCGGATGCTGTCGATCAACCGTGGTTTCCGGCAACGCCCTCCGTAGCCAACGCGAACGCTTCCGCGGCTTCCGCAGCCATCGCCTCGCCCTCCACCGGGACGAACGGCTCCGTCAACCCGAACGCGGTCGGTCCGAAGGCGCGCAGTGCGTCCGGCGTGCGCATGAGTGCCGGCGTCGATATCCCGAGGACTCGGACGCGTTGGCCGTAGCGGAGGCCCTCCGTGGTGATCGGCTCGGCGGTCTCGTGGTCGACGATGCAGATGAGGTCCGGCACGATCGCGACGACCTCACCGTTCCATCGCGCGATGAGGTTCTCGTTCTGGAACGAGATCTCCAGGCGTTCGGAGCTCGACGGGTCGGCCGACCAGATGACGGCCGTGCCCTTGGCGAAGCCCTCGGTGGTGCGACGCTCCACGTCGGCCACCTTCCCGACGAACAGCTCCCGCACGTGGGAGTAGAGCGTCGTGGAGAGCGTGTCGGCGATGGCGGCGAACGGCGAACGGTGCTCCTCGCGCGCGACCCGGATCGCCCGGCCGAGGGCCAACGCCATCGAGATCGTCCGCGGCACCGCGGTGCGACGCACGTCCGCCCCGCTCATCGCGTACTCGGCGATGTGCGCGACGCCGCCGAGGCGGATCGCGATGCCGCGCGCCAACCACTCCATCTGTCGGTCGTCGTCGCCGGTGTCGATGATCACGCGCTCGCCGCGTTCCCCGGCGATGGCGAGCGGCGAACCGTGCACGCCGTAGACCGCGAAGGTCTCCATGGAGAGCTCCGGGAAGGCCCGGCCCATGCCGTCGGCGTCGACGACCGGCAGCCCGGTCTCGGCGGCCACGATGAGCGGGATCATCGAGTTGATGCCGCCGCACTCGATCGGCATGGTCGCGTCGGCGGTGCGCCCGAGGTGCTCCTCGAGTGTCCGCAGGGCGAGTGTCGGTTCGAACCCGGCCGGGATCTTCTCGACCATGACCGTCGGAGCGCCCATCTGCGCGGTGGGGATGACGAAGAGGTCGTCGTCCAGGTCGTCGGGATCGAGGATCGTGATGGAGCGGTCGCCGAGCACCTGCTTCACGAGCATCATGCCGATGTACGGGTCGCCGCCGCCGCCGGTCCCGAGGAGGGTGGCTCCTCGGGCGAGGTCGGGCAGGTCGTCCGCGGTCAGCGTCCAGCTCATGCGGCGACCTCCGGTGCGTCCGGCGCAGGCGTCTCGGCCGTGCCGTCGAAGCGGTGGGACGGCACCTCGTACCCGAAGTACCCCGGCCCGACCATCGCGAGCGCCGCCGGGCTGTGCCAGCGGTCGTCGCTCGGTGCCGAGATCACGCGGACGCGTTGTCCGTAGCGGAGCCCCTCGGTGGTGATGGGCTCGCCGGAGTCGTGCTCGAGCACCATGATGAGGTCGGGCGTCGTCACGAGGGTGACGCCGTCGAGCGCGGCCATGAGGTGCTCGTTCTGGAACGACAGTTCCAGGCTCGCGTCGACGCCGTCGATCCGGGCGCGACCGCGGGCGAACCCGGTGGTGGTCGCGCGCTCGACGTCGACGACCTTGCCGGAGAACAGCTCGCGACCGCCGAGCAACTGCACGGTCCGCTCCACGGGGTCGGCCTTCTCCGCTCGGGCCGCTTCGATGCCGTCGCCGATCTCGCGGCACAGCGACAGTGAGTCGGCCACGAGCGCCTCGCGCGCCTGCGCACCGGACATGGGGAAACCGGAGATCATGACCGAGCAGCCCATCTCGACACACGCGACGCGGGCGATGCGTTCCGTCCAGCTGTTGTCGACGGTCGTGAGGACGCCCGTGTTGCCCTTCTCGTCGCTGAACGCGAGCGGGGAGGCGTCGATGCCGTACAGGGTCGGCAGCACCATCTGCAGCTCGGGGAAGGCCCGCCCCATCCCGTCGGCGTCGATGAGGGGGAGCCCGAGCGCTGCGGCTGCGGCGATCGGGATGGTCGAGTTCACCCCGCCGACCTCGGCGCACGCGATGTGGGTGACCGGGCGACCGAGGGAGGCACTGAGGGCGTGGACCGGTGCGACGACCTCGGTGAGGCTCGGCAGCTTCTCGACCATGACGGTCGGGGCGCCCATCATCGCGACGGTGAGGACGAGCGCATCGTCGGGGACCTCGTCGAGGGTGACGACGGTGACGTCGCCATGCTCGCGGAGCGCCTGCGCGGCGAGGAGCGCGCCGATGTACGGGTCGCCACCACCGCCGGTCCCGAGGACGGCTGCACCGCGGGCGAGGCCGGGGATGAGCTCGGCCGAGATGGTCCAGCTCATCGGAGGCCTCCCATGTCGAGGTCGCCGACGGCCTTCACCCGGATGCGCGTGGCGTTCCCGGGGAGATAGGGGATCGGGACCTCGTCGAAATCGACGATCGCGACCGACGCGGGGGAGGCGCCGGCCGCGATCGCCTTGTCGATCGCCTCGGCACGGACCTCGGCGATCGCCTCCTCACGCCGGCCGGGTTCGATGGCGTAGACCTTGTCGATCTCGCCCCCGACCTGCGCGATGGAAGCACCGATGGCATTCGCCACGGCGTAGTTGTCGGGCCGGTGTACGGCGCCGAAGATGGGGAGTTCGTCTGAGAGCAGGATCGACCCGCCGCCGACCGCCACCACGGGGATCGGCTCTGGGGAGGTGCGCATGCGGTCGACGGCCTCGGCGATGCGTTCGCCGATCCGCTCGAGGACGCGCTCCACGAAGACCGGGTCGAGGTGTGCGACCTTCGACGCGTCGCCGATCGACGCGCGGCCTGCCGCCACGGCGATGTCCGTCGCCGTGAGGGTGCTGCCGCCGAAGACGAGGGCCTCGGTCATGAGCTTGTACCCGACGGATGCCGGGCCGACCTCGGCGGTCTCCTCGTCGACGATGCTGCCGCCGCCGATGCCGATGGACAGGACGTCGGGCATGCGGAAGTTGGTGCGGATGCCGGCGACCTTGACCTCGTTCGCCGTCTCGCGGGGGAAGCCGTTGATGAGCAGACCGATGTCCGCCGTGGTGCCGCCGATGTCGACGACCGCGCAGGTCGCGAGCCCGCTCGTCAGTGCCGCCCCGCGCATCGAGTTGGTGGGGCCGGAGGCGAACGTCGCGACGGGGTAGAGGCGCACGTAGTCCTCGTCCATGAGCGTGCCGTCGTTCTGGCTGAGGAAGATGGGTGCCTCGATGCCCTGCTTCCGGACGGCGGCGGTGAGCCCGTCGACGATCTCCGAGGCGAGCTCGCGCAGGGCTGCGTTGATGATCGTCGCGTTCTCGCGTTCCAGGAGGCCGATGCGCCCGATCTCGTGCGAGAGCGAGATGGCGACGTCCGGGCCGAGGACCTCGCCGACGATCCGCTCCGCCTCGACCTCGAGGTCGTGGTTGACGGGGCTGAAGACGGAGGAGATCGCGACGGAGCGGATGCCGTTCGCACGCATGTCGTCGGCGTGTGCCCGCAGCTCGTCGGGGTCGATCGGCGAGATGGGGCGTCCGTCGAACTCGTAGCCGCCGTGCGCGAGGTAGCTGCGTGCACTGATCGCCTCGACGAGCTCCGCCGGCCAATCGACGAGCGGCGGCAGTGCGCGGGTCGCCGGGAGTCCGAGGCGGAGGGCCGCGGTGGGTGCGAGCCGCTTGGCCTGCACGAGGGCGTTGATGAAGTGCGTCGTGCCGATCATCACCGCGGTGATCTGCTCGCCGTCGAAGTGGTGGCCGCTGCGCAGTTCGCCGATCGCCTGGACGATCCCGTCGGTCACGTCCGGGGTGGTCGCGTGCTTGACGGCCGCCAGGGTGGTGGTGCCGTCCATGAGCACGGCGTCGGTGTTGGTGCCGCCGACATCGATACCGATGTGCATATGAGGGGTTCGCTTTCTGTTGGTGCGGTGGAGCGGTGTGCGGTGGAACGGTCTGGCGGGACGGAACGGGCGTCCCGCGGGTCAGCTCGAGGCTGTGGCGGGGGTGTCCGTCGTCACGTCCGCCTCGATCTGCGAGGTGTGGGCGACGCCGACACCGCGGACCAGGCCGAGCTTCCCGGCGGCGATGTACAGCACCATCGAGAGGATGAGCGACAGGACGGCCGGGATGCCCCAGGTGACGAAGTAGCCGGTGATCGCGGACACGGCCCAGATGATGATGGTCGCCGGGACGATGCGCGGAGCGGTCGTGGGCAGGCGGCCCGAGGCGCGGGTCTCGTCGAGCTCGCCGCGCCAGCGCTTCACGATGAAGTACTCGGCGACCATGATGCCGGCGATGGGCGGGAAGGCGACGCCGAGGATGATGAGGAAGCCGGAGAACTGACCGAGGATGCCGACCGCCGCGAGGATGGAGCCGACCACGCCGAGCACGATGGTGGTGGTCACGCGGTTGAGGTTCTTGCCGAACGCGGTCGAGATGAAGTTGACCAGCCCGAGCGTCGACGAGTACAGGTTCCAGTCGTTGATCTTGAGCGTCCCGGTGATGACGATGATGAGGCCGATGAGCCCGACCGACGAGGTGACGATCGCGACGACGTTGCCCGACGCTGCGGCGTGGGCGAGCAGGACCCCGGAGAGGCCGATGACGAACTCACCGAGCGAGACGCCGACGACGGTCTGCTTGATGACGTCGGCGCGGGACCGGTTGAAGCGGGTCATGTCGGCGGTGATGATGGCGCCGACGATGAGGCCGCCCGCGACGATGCCGGTGCCGGCCCAGACGCTCATGGTGGGCCCGGGTGCCGGGCCGGTGACGAGTTCCATGAAGTCGTGCTGGGTGAGTTCGCTGATGATCGACCAGCCGACGAGGATGAGGAACAGCGGGACGGTGATGTTCGCGAGCCACTGCATGCCCTTGAACCCGTAGGCGACGATGGCGGTGACGGCGAGGCCGAAGATGAGGCTCCAGGCCCACACCGGCATGAAGCCGGGGAGGAGGGCGTCGAGCGATTCCGCGGAGATCGCGCTCTGGATGCCGAACCAGCCGATGAGGCTGATGCCGATCGCGAGTCCGACGAGTGATGCGCCGACCTCGCCGAAGCCGGTCCAGCGGGCGAGGAGGGCGGTGTTGAGGCCCTCCTTCTGGCCGATGATGCCGACGATGCACATGATCACCTCGAGGATGATCGAGCCGAGGAGCAGGGCGAGGAACGCCTCGCCGAAGGTCATGCTGTAGCCGAGGGTGGCGCCGAGGAGGAACTGGGACAGGGCCGACACCTGTCCGAAGCGCTGGACGGCGATGCCGAACCAGGGCTTCTGTGCGTCGGGACGGACGCGGGACAGGGCGAAGTCGTCTGCGTGTGCCATGCGAGCCATGCTGGTCTCCAGAAGTGGGGGAGGGAGCGGTGCGGGTGGCGGCAACGTTACTGACGGCCCGCCCGCAGCAGAATGTGCATGATGCAGGAATCTGCGCGCGATATCAGCACTCTGCACAGGCGCCCCGCCCCACCCGGTCCCTGGGCGTCCCACCCGGTCCCTGAGCGACCCACCCGGTCCCTGAGCCTGTCGAAGGGGGTGTCCTCCGTGTGCACTTCGACAGGCTCAGTGACCGGGCAAGGAGGCTCAGTGACCGAGGAAGGCGGCTTGGTTGTCTTCGGTCCCTGAGCCGGCTCAGAGCGACGCCTGGATCACCTCGAAGGTCCGTGCTCCGTCAAGCGCCGCCATGTCGTGGCGGATCCCCGGGAACCGCGTGACGGTCCAGCCGAACCGTTCGTAGCGCTCGACGTCGGCTCTCGGAAGGACGAGCTTCGCGTCGTCCGACAGCACCAGCGTCGAGGGGACGGTCGGCGCCGACGGCGTCACGGGGTTCGCTGCGACGTCCTGCAGCACCTCCGCGACCATCGAGCGGTCCCACGCGGCATGGGCGGCCTCGGCGAGCGCGACGTTCGCGGGCCCCGTCGCGGGGTCCGTGCGGTCGTACAGCCAGGCCAAGAGCCGCGGCAGTCCTGGGATCGCCCAGAACAGGCGGGCTCCGAAACCGCGACCGGGGAGTTTCAGCCCGAACCCGGGATCGAGGTAGATCGCGTGCGCCGGCCGGAGCGGCCCCACGATGTCGATGAGGAGCCGCCCGCCGAGGGAGTGGCCCACGATCGCGTCGAGGCCGGTCGGCAGCGTGTCGACGAGGTCGGCCGCGAGCGAGGCGATGTCGTAGCGCTCGCCCCGGGTCCGATCGGCGCGTGGGCTGGAGCCGTGACCGCGCAGGTCGACGAGCAGGAACGTGTACCGCTCCGGGTCGGACGCTGCGACGACGTCGGTCCATGCGGCTCCGTCAGCCAGGAACCCGTGGATGAGGGCGATCCGGACCGGTCCGTGCCCGCGTTCCTCGACGTGCAGTCGCATGGCCCTCCTCCATCGGTGCTGGGGACGACTCTACGCGGCGAGGCCGCGCTGCGTCGCTGCACTCAGGAGCGCACGAGCAACCAGGCGAACGCGGCGAACGACACGAGTCCGAGTGCTGCGCCGACGATCGACCCGATGAGGCTGAAGGTGGGCCAGCGGGCGCCGGGTTGGCGACTCATCCTGATGCCCTGGGCGGCGAACAGCAGCGGCACGAAGCAGGCGAGCACCGAGAACGTCCATGACCCGCCGTCTCTCGCCGTCGCGGCGACGAGGTAGATGGAGAACGCGGCGATGGCGATACTGAGGATCGCGCACGCGCGCGCCGAGATCGGTTCGTTCTTCGCAGCCATGGGCTCAGGGTATCGAGTGGGGCAGCCGCCGACCAGAGAGCAGAATGGAGGGCATGACCGACGCGACTCCGCCGACCCTGACGGAACGACTGACGCTCGCGCGTCCCACCGAGCGCGATCTGCCGGAGCTCCACGAGCTCCATGCCGACCCCGCGGTCTGGACGCACCTGCCGTCCGCCCGACACACGACGCTCGACGAGACCCGCGCGTTGATCGAGCGGTACCAGGCCGGTTGGGAGGCGAACGGACTCGACGTGTGGGTGGCGCGGGACACCGCGACGGGTGCCTTGGTCGGCATCGGCGGCCCGAGCCTGCGGGGAGGCCTCGCCTGGAACCTGTACTACCGTCTGGCGCCCGCGGCCTGGGGGCGCGGATACGCGCAGGAGCTCATCGCGGCCGCGCGAGCCGCGGCGTCGGCGTCGGCACCGGATCTGCCTGTGGTGGCGTTCCTCCTGGAGCACAACGAGGGATCACGACGGGCTGCCGAACGCGCGGGGTTGGAGGTCGTCTGGCGTGGCGCCGACGCGGGCAACCCGGATCCCGATGCCGTGCGCCTCGTGTTCGCCGACCGGGCGCTCAGTGACGAGGCGCTCCGCGTGTTCGTGGGTTGAACGACCGCTGCGCTCGATCTCCGAGCATGTCGAAGGACGCCGCTTCCGGGCGCGACCGGGTATTTTCGGTCAACCGACCGCGAAACGCAAGCAGTCTGTTCACCGGAGACGTTCCTCGATACGGTTGGAAGATATGTCAGCCACGGTCGAGATGGAACACATGAGTCAGGTAGAACGCGAACGCCCGCTCCTGCGCAAGGGGAGCGAGGCGAGTTTCGTCCGGTGGGCCTTCGACGGTCGCTCCTGGTGTGCCGACCTCGTGAGCGGACAGTACCGAGGCGCGACGAAGACCGGTTGGCTCCTCCAGACCGAGAACGAGCAGCGGGAACTGTCCAATCAGGAGTGGGCTCCCTGCATGGCGTGAGCGTGCCGTCCACATCCACCTGCGCCACGCACCGAGGAGCTCACGCATGACCGACCGCATCCTGACCACGCATGCCGGGAGCCTGCCGCGCACGCCCGAGTTGACCCGGTTGCTCGTGGCGCGCGACCAGCGGCGGCCGTTCGACGTCGCCGAGCTGGAGGAGGTCACGGCGGACGCGGTGGCAGCGACGGTCGCCGCACAGCTCGCCACCGGTCTCGATCTCATCAACGACGGCGAGGTCCCGCGCGTCGGGTTCTCGACCTACGTGCTGGAACGCATCGACGGGTTCGGTGGAGCCGGACACCGTAAGCCGACGCTCGATTCCGTGCGATTCCCGGACTACGCGGCCTTCCAAGCGAAGCAGATCGTCGAGGGTGCGGACGTCGCACGGGTGTGGGATCCGCCGATGGCCCAGGGGCAGCTCGTGTACGACCCCACACTGTCCGGCATCACCGCCGATCTGGACGGCTTCGAGCGGGAGCTCGCCGTGCAGGCGGACCAGGGACGCACACCTGCCGGCACCTTCTTCTCCGCGGCGACGCCGGGGATCGTGTCGACGACGCTGCTGCTCGACGCCGCGAACCCCTTCTACGGCGACGACCGGGCGTACGTGTTCGCGCTCGCCGAGCAACTGCGGATCGAGTACGAGGCGATCGTCGCCCGGGGTCACGTCCTGCAGCTCGACGCCCCGGACCTCGCCATGGAGCGGGTCATCCAGTTCGGTGATGCGACGCTCGAGGAGTTCCTCGCGGCCGTGGACCTGCACGTCGACGCCCTCAACCACGCCATCCGGAACATCCCCCGTGAGCAGGTCCGGCTCCACGTCTGCTGGGGCAACTGGCAGGGACCGCACCAGGACGACGTCCCGGTCGACGTGCTCCTCCCGCACCTCTACCGGGCGCGGGTGGGCGCATTCAGCATCCCGCTCGGCAACCCTCGGCATCAGCACGAGGCGCCGGCGTTCCGCGAGCACACGCTCCCGAGGGCGCGCTCCTCATCCCAGGGGTCGTCGACGTGACCACCAACTACCTGGAGCACCCGCAGGTCATCGCGAACCGCATCGTCGAGGTCGCCGAAGCGGTCGGTGATCCGACGCGCGTCATCGCGGGTACCGACTGCGGGCTCTCCACCTTCGCGAGCTACGAGTTCGTCGCGACCGACGTCGCGTGGGCGAAGCTCGGTGCGCTCGTCGAGGGCGCTGCGATCGCGTCGAAGCGGCTGTTCGGCGCCTGAGTCCTCGGCCGGGCGTCGCGCTCAGACGGTGATCGACGGCTCGTCGCTCACCGAGAGCGTGAGCACGGCCTTGCCGATGAGGTCGTCCTGCTCGAGGTCGCCTTCGAGTCGGCGGAGCTGACGCGCGACGTCGTTCTCGCGGTCGTCGCCGACGAGGTCGACCGACGCGACGAGGAAGAGACGTTCCGGCCCGCTGAACTCGAGGTACAGCGCCGTGACCCGCTCGATCTCCGGGTGCGACAGGAGCGCGGTGATGGTCTGCGCACGGTAGGCGGGGCTCGGCGAGGCTCCGAGGAGATAGCGCCGGTTGCGGTTGATGAGCAGCAGCGCGACGCCGCCGAGCAGCACGCCGATCGCGATCGAGCCGATCGCATCCCATACCGGATCGCCGGTCACCTGGTGGAGGCCGATGCCGGCCCCGGCGATGATGAGGCCGAGCAGTGCTGCGGAGTCCTCGAAGAACACCGAGCGGAGCGTCGTGTTGGAGCCGTTCACGATGTAGTCGAAGAAGCCGCGGCCGTACTTCTTCGCCGTGCGCCGGCCCTCGAGGATCGACTGGGTGAAGGAGAAGCCCTCCAGGAGGAAGGCGACGCCGAGCACGAGGTAGCTGAGCGCGTAGTTCTCCATCGCCTCCGGTGCCGTGAGGCTCTGGATGCCGTGCTGGATCGAGACGACCGCACCGACGGTGAAGATCCCGAAGGCGGCGAACAGCGAGAAGATGTACGCGTCACGGCCATAGCCGAGCGGATGTGCGGCGTCGCGTTGCTTGTCGGCCCGTTTGTCGGCGATGAGGAGGAAGATCTCGTTCCCCGCGTCGGCCCACGAGTGCGCGGCCTCGGCCAGCATCGACGCCGACCCGGTGAGCGCGGCGACGATGGACTTGGCGATGGCGACGACGATGTTGGCCAGGAAGGCGATCACGACGGTCATGCGCCAACGCTACGCCCAGCCGGGGTGCGCCGCGTACGCCCGGACATCCGGACGACAGCGGTCAGGGCCTCAGGACTTCAGGACGCGCAGCGCGGAGCTCTTGTGTGCGGCCTTCGCGCCGGTCTTCTCCGACTCCACGATGAACGCGGGCTCGTCCTTCGACGCCGTGAAGTGCTGGCCGTCGAACTGGAAGTCCGCGGTCTTCCGTTCGACGACCTTCCCCTGCGTCCGCCCCTGCGAGGTGCCCCACGACACGCGGTCACCCACTCGTACGTCTGCCATGCTGCCTCCTCGGCGCTCCACGCCGCGTGCGAGCGGCGTGACAGTGAGGATGCCAGCGTGTCGGCGGCCGGACAAGCGCTTGCGCCGCGCGAGCACAGGGGATATCCCCCGAGGCCCGGGGGCTCCACGGGGTTAGCGTGTCCCCATGGCCTCGTTCACTCCGGGAAGACCCCGACTCGCGCTCGGCATCGGCATCGTGGCTGTCGTGCTCGGGGTGGCGCTCATCCCGGTCGCCATCGCGAACGCCCACGGCGAGTACGGCTTCCATTTCTGGTGGATCGTCATCGTCCCGATCCTCGCCGGCCTGTACTTCGGTGTGGCCGGAGCCGTCGGGCTCCGCAACCGCCGCTGAGGTCCGGGGCCGCCGCAGGCGCCCCCGGAATCTCGCGTACCGTTGGCGGGATGAGTGACGACACCGCGACCGAGGAGCACCGCAGGACCGCTGCGCACGCCTACAGCGCGCTCGGCTGCCTGCTCCTCGATGCCGGCACCTCCGTCACCGACGTCCGCGACTCCCTGGAGCGCGCCACGGTCGCGTCGGGCGACGAGGGCCTGGCCTTCTCGGTGCTGCCGCAGCTCATCATCGTGAACGATGTGCGCACCGGCGCGGTGCTCGCGGCCGGCAACACGCACGGCGAGCTGTCGTTCCGGGGCGCGGCGCGGGCGAACCGGCTCATGCGCGAACTCGAACTCGGACACTGGCCGGTCGGTGACCTGCCGGCCCGCATCCAGTCGATCCGGGAGACGCCGCGCCCGCATGCGTCGATGCACTGGGTGGTCGGGAACCTGCTGCTCGCGGGTGGGCTCGCGCTCCTCTTCCGCTGCCCATGGTGGGCGATCGTCGCATCGATGCTCGTCGGTGCCTTCGTCGGCCTCGTCATCACCCTCCTGGCGCGGTGGCGGGGAGCGGTCGCGATCGCCCCCTTCGTGACGGCGTTCGTGTCGACGACGCTCGTCGGGACGCTCGCATCGGCGATGGATCTCGGCCCCGTGCCGTTGTTCGCCGTCTGCGCGCCGATCGCGATCCTCGTGCCCGGCGCGCTCATCACCAACGCCCTGCTGGAGTTGACCGCGACGGACATCGTGACGGGCTCGGCACGCCTGATGTACGGGCTCATCGTGCTCGCCTTCATGGCGGCCGGGATCTCGGCCGGGGCGCTGCTCACCGGCCTGTCGATCGACCCCGACTCGACGGCGCTTGTCGGTCAGGTGGTCCGCGGGAGTTCGGACCTGGTCGGGTGGGAGTCGGTCCCGCCGCTGTGGTTCACGTGGATCGGCGTCGTGATGCTCGCGGCCGGGATCGGGATCGCGTTCGGCTCGGGCCGCTCCCTGACGCTGCTGACCATCTGTGTGATGGCGCTGACCTACGCGGGCATCGTCCTGTTCGCCCCGCTCGTGGGGAACGCGGTCGCGACTGGGCTCACCGCCGGGCTCGTGTTCGTCGTCGCTCGCATCGTCGAGCGGTACTCGGCGGCGGTGCCGTCCAACGTCACGTTCCAGCCGGCCCTGCTCATGCTCGTGCCGGGCACCGTGGGCCTGGTCTCCCTCGCGACGCTCGAGGGCTCAGCGGTCACGGCGGCGCTGACGGTCTTCATCAGCCTCTGTGTCGGCGTCAAGACGGCGGCGGTCCTGACGGGGGTCGTCATCCCGCCGGTGCGTGCGACCGTCCGTCCCTGAGTCGCCCGGAACCGTCCGAAACCGCGCCGAATTCGTGCAGATTCGGGCGACTCAGCGACTCAGCGGCTCCGCGCTGCCCGCGCTCGCGCCTTGATCGCGAGGATGACCTCGGTCTTCGCGTCGGCGTAGTCGTTCATGTCGTCCCAGGACCTTCCGAGCAGCTCCCGCTTGGTGCGCTCGTACAGCGCGCGGTCGTCGGCGTCGGACCGCAGGTGGTCGCGGAGGAGGAGGTACTCGTCGATCTCCGGTGCGCCCTGCTCGTAGAGGTGCACGTGGACGTCGCGCTCCGGCGTCCGGACCATACGATGGCGGGGTTCGCGGACGCGCAGCACGTAGCCGGCGGCCAGCAGTGGGTCGAGGTACTCCTCCTCCGCCGTGATGTCCTCCACGGCGACCACGATGTCGACGATCGGCTTCGCCGCGAGTCCGGGCACCGAGGTCGAGCCGATGTGCTCGATCGCGACGGCACTGGCGCCGAGTGCGTCGAGGATGCGCTGCCGGTGCTCGAGATACCGTTCGGGCCACTGGGGATCGGCGTCGTGCAACTCGACCCGGACCGGCTCGGGGCCGCCGACGAGTTCGAGCGCGGTGACGTCCTGGTGGCGGGGGCGTCGGCGCAAGCCGTCCTGGAGGGCGCGGATGTTCGCTCCGAGCGCACCCGAGGCCAGCAGCCCGCTGCCGAGCGGCCCTGACGGATCGGTGCCGAGTGCCGGCAGGAGGCTGAGTGCCGACCGGATCGGGTCGCTCAGGTGGTCGAGCTGCCAAGCGATCTCGGCTGCGCCGGCTCCGGCCTGCTGCAGCTCGGCGGCCTTCGCCGCGTAGGCGGCGGCGCCGAGCGCGTGGGCGCCCATGTGTGCGACGCCCGCGGCCTGCCCGGCCGACCAGGCGGCGGCCTTGGCGGCGGGTGCGGTGACCACCTGCGAGGCGCGGTTGGCGACGAAGCGTCGACGGATCTCCCCGGCGGTGTCGAGTTCGCCACTCGCGTAAGCCCGCGCGCGAGCGATCGCGTCGCGCGGACGATCGTCGTCCGGGGCCTCCGCTTCGAACAGCGGCAGCACCCGCTCGGCACAATTGGCGGCCCACGAGGCGACGAGACGGCGGTCGGCTTCACTGAGGGACTGCGGCGAGAGCATGCTCCACCCTCGCACATCCGCCGCGGTCGGAGCATGGGCAGGCGGGTTAGCGTAGAGGGATGGCCGCCTTGAACCTGCCCGTGATCTCCTGCAGCCTCGATCCGGCGAGTCGGAGCCGGACCCTCGCTTCGGCGAGCAGCGAGCTGCTGCGCGAGCAGGGTCATGACTCGTCCGTCATCGATCTGGCCGAGATGGAACTGCCGCCGTTCGACAACGACCGGGTCTTCGAGAGCCATGCGTTCCGTCGGCTGCACGCGTTGATCACGGCTGCCGATGGCGTCGTCCTCGCCTTCCCGGTCTACAACTGGGCGCCGGCCGCGTCGGTGAAGTCGCTCATCGAGGCGACCGGCGCGACCGGTGAGGACGGCAGGGTCGCCGCCTGGTTCGACAAGGTCGTGACCTTCGTCTGCGCCGCCGGCCTGCCGCACAGCTACATGGCGACCGCCACGCTCGGCCAGTCGCTCATGCTGGACTTCAAGTGCGTCATCAACCCGTACACGGCCTACCTGTCGGAGCGGGACTGGGAGCGTCCCGAGGTGCTGAAGGCGGACCGCGCCGAACGTCTCGCGAAGACGATGAGCGTGCATGCGGAGCTGTCGGCGCTCCTCGCCGAGCGGAGCTACCGCTCGGTCTGGGAGGTGTGAGACCTGGTCTCGCCAGGACGGTGGCCGTGCACGCGGAGCTATCGGGGCTCCTCGCCGAGCGGAGCTACCGCTCGGTGTGGGAGGTCTGAGTCCCGCGCCTCACAACCGCACGACGAGCTTGCGGGCTGAGACGCCGCCGTGGAGTCGGTCGAGGGCTGGCTGGATCGCTTCGAGGCCTTCGCCGACCACCTCGGGGGCTGGCGCGCAGACGTGTCGTCCGCCGGCGAGCGCGCCCGGCAGGTAGTCCTCCCACAGCATCGGCCCGACCTCGTTGGTCATGAGCGAGCTGCCCCACACGTACCGCGCCGAGATCCCCGCCCGACGGGCACGGACCTGGAGCGCGACGTTGGCCGCCACGAGCCGGGTCATGGTGCGGACGAACGTCAGACTCGGGCCGGCCCGACGAGGCAGTGACCCGAACGACACCGACGGGCTCGCGAGTGCGACGCGGCGTGCCCCGGTGGCGGCGGCGGCGGCGACGGCTGGTTCTGCGGAGCCGGTCCCGACGGCGAGGACGCCGACGACCGAGGAGCCGCGGAGGGCGCTGACCAGATCCGCCACGACGGTCGGGCTGCGGTAGTCGAACACGAGGTCGGCACCGAGCTCGCGCATCCGGTCGTGGTTGTGCGGCGAGGCGGTGGTCGCGACCCGGTGGCCGGAGGCGACCGCGAGCTGGATGGCGTTGCTCCCGACGCTCGTGGCGCCGCCCCAGACGACGACGGTCGTCCCGGTGGGGACGGGGTGCTCCGAGGGGTGGGGGAGCGCGAGGTGGTCGCGTTGGAAGAGAGCGGTCGCGGCCGTGGAGATCCCGAGCGGCAGGACGACCGCGTCTTCGTCACGCAGACCGTCCGGGATCGGGGCAGCGAGGTCCGCCCGCACGACGGTGAACTGCTGGAACCCGCCCTCGGCGTCATGGCGCCGACCGCGCTCCATGCCGACCGCGTAGGCCACGACGCGGTCGCCCACGGCGAAGCGACGGACGTCCGGCCCGACGGCCACGACCTCGCCCGCGACATCCTCACCGAGCACGGCGGGCGAGGGAAGCCACCGGTACATGAGGTTCCCGGTCCGCTGCTTGACGTCGTCGAGCGGGTTCACCGCGACCGCACGGTTCCGGATGAGGAGTTCGCCCGGGCCGGGTTCGTGCATCGCGGCCGGACCGACGACGAGGTCCGCGCGGGGTGCTGGCAGCCAGGCTGCGGTGTTCGTCGGCATGAGGTCTCCAAGTGCGTTGCGGATTGGCGTGGCGATGATGACACGGTGTGCCATCACTGTACACCTGACGACACGACGTGTCATCGACTATCCTGATCGCATGGCACGCTGGGCACCCGACGCCGCTCTCCGACTCGAGAGCGCTGCGATGGCGCTCTTCGCCGAGCGGGGCTTCACGGCGACGACGGTCCCGGAGATCGCCGAAGCCGCCGGGCTCACCACCCGCACGTTCTTCCGTCACTTCGCCGACAAGCGCGACGTGCTCTTCCTCCGCGAGCGCGAGCTCCCGACGGTGGTCGGAGGGCTGGTCGCCGTGGCGCCACCAGGACTCGACCCGCTCGCGCTGGTGATGTCCGGCCTCGAGACCGTGGCCGCCGGTGAGCTGCAGCGCTGGCGGGACGACATCGCCGCCCGCCGCGCCGTCGTCCGGTCGGAACCGCAGCTGCGGGAGCGGGAACGGCTGAAGTCGGCGGTCCTCACCGACGCGATGCGCGATGCCCTCATGGAGAGTGGTGTCACGTCAGCCGACGCGGCGCTCGCCGCGTCCATCGGTTCGGCACTCTTCGACGCCTCCCTCGAGCAGTGGCTCGCCGGACCGGACGACGTGCTCCTCGTCGACGTGCTCCGCGCGATGCGCGCCCGCCTCGGCGACCTCGCGGGTCGCTGACCGAGCAGACCGGGAACCGGTCGCGCGCGCAGCGTGGCCGTTCTGTTCACGACCCCGTCGTCGCCCGGTCGTACGGTGAGACCATGACACTGAGACTCGGCTTCATCGGCATCGTGACGAACGACATGGCGGCCTCGCTCGCCTTCTACCGAGCCTTGGGCGTGCCCATCGAGCCCGGTCAGGACGACGCTCCCCATGTGGATGCACTCCTGGACGGAGGGGTGGCGCTCGCTTGGGACACGGTCGAGACGATCCGCGGTTTCGACCCGACCTTCGTTCCGGCGTCCGGCGGCCACCGGATCGCCCTCGCCTTCGACCAGGGGAGTCCGGCTGCCGTCGACGCCACCTTCGCCACGCTCGTCGATGCCGGATACGCCGGGCACGTCGAGCCCTGGGACGCCGTGTGGGGGCAGCGGTACGCGACCCTCCTCGACCCGGACGGGAACTCGGTCGACCTCTACGCCGCGCTCGCCGCGAACTGAGCGGGGCTCGAGCCGACGAGACGCCTGAACTCGCGGGAGAGGTGGGGTTGGTCGGCATAGCCCGCCGATGCGGCGACGTCGGCGATCGACGAGCCCGAGCGGAGCATTGATCGAGCGTGATGTGCGCGATCGAGGCGCACGAGCGTGGCGTAGCCGTATCCGAAGGTGGCGAGCATCCGCCGCCGGAAGGACCGTTCGGAGCCGCTCAGCGTCGCGGCGACGTCACGCGCCGGCGTCGCCTCGGACGCCGCTCGGCGGACGGCGTCCGACCAGCGACTCGCTTCGGCCAGCTGGGCTGCGAACGTCGCGAGCGTACCGATCGGGGAGGGTCCGGCTTCGAGTGGGATCATCGCCTCGCGCAGCCGTGCCGCGGTCCGCCGATCGGTGACGTCGCCGAGCAGTACGAGCTGGTCCGCGATCGCTGCGAGATCGAGGCCGAGCAGGAGCCTGGCCCGCCCCGGCTGCATCCTGAAGCCGAACGACCCGGCGGCCCCGTCGGGACCGGTTGCCAGCCACCGTGTGGACGGTCCGGCCACCTCGACCCGGCCGTCGCGGAGGATCAGGTCGACGCAGCCGTCGGCCGGGACGGCCGCCCCGCCCGCGCTGTCTTCCGAGCGCCACAGCGCGTCGCCGGAGAGGAGGACACGCTCGGAGTACACCTGCCCAGTGTCTCAATCGGCGCGTGATGGTGTCGACACCGACCGGACCGATTGAGACCGACGACGGCCGTGGTCCGCCGCTCACCACCACCCGCTACGGCGATGGCGGCGCGGTCGGTCAGCGGTGTTCCGCGGAGGATCGACCGCCCTGACCGACCGGCTGCTGCGGGAGCCCGACCTGCCACAGGATGAACGCCACCACGCTGCAGACCGCGAGCGCGGCGCCGATGATCAGTGCAGCCGTGCCGGTGGAGGCGAGCCAGTCGTGGTGGCTGATCCAGCCGGGATCGTCCTGCGGGAAGTCGAGGAACGACGCGTAGGTCGAGATGCTCACGACGCCTGCCCCCAGGAACGCCGCACTCAGTGCGGAGGTGCTCCAGGACAGTGCCAACCAGGCTTGAGAGCTTGCCGAGGTGCTATTCATCGGTCCGCTACTCACTCGTGTCGGCCGACGCCGGGGCAGGCGGGTGCCTGGGCCAGCCACCAGGCGGCGATCGCCTGGTCGGCCTCGCTGGGGTCGCGTGGTGGATCCAGCTCGTCGTCTGCGCTCCCGCACGGCTGGGCCGTGAAGCCGGCGATCCGCGGATTGTCGGCGCTCATCGAGAACGAGATCGCCGTCGCCGAGGTGTTCGCGAGCGTCGTCACCTGCTGGTAGGCCGCCCACTGCGGACTCGCCTGCAGCTCCGCGAGGGGCACTCCTCCCAGCGGTGCGTCCTCGGGGAACGCGACCGAGACGATGAGCTCATCGGGCCGGTCGAGGCCGTGATCGAGCTGCTCCGCGTACCAGTCGATGCCTGCCACCGAGCCGCCGAGGGGTGCGAGGACGGCGGTCGTCCCCTCGATCACCGCGATGGTCTCCAGTACGGATGCCGGCACCGGCAGGCCCCAGGCCAGGACGTGCACGCCGGCGGAACCGGGGTCGGGGTTGGACAACACGAGCGAGATCTCCGCCGACGCCAGCGGCATCGGGAGCTCCGCCTGGAATCCGCCCACGAGTCGCGCTGCATCCGTCGGCGTCAGCGGGTCGGCATACACGAACAACACCTTGAGCTCGGACGATGCCGGTCGGTTCTCTCGGGCGGAGAGCGCGATGAGCTCGACCTCGACGAGCTCGACGCGGACCGCATCGACCTCGGCCGGATCGCCGTCGGCCGCCCAGTCGCGCCAGGCCGTCACGGTCGCATCGATCGTCTCCGGTGGCGCACCGGTGTCGAATGTGACCGAACCACCCGCGGCATCCTCCACGATCACCTCGCCGGATTCCTTGCCGTCGGTCGACCGGGCAGCCGCCGTCGCGACGTCGGTGTAGGACTCGGGCGGAGCGCCGTCGGCCATCTCGACGGTGATCCTGGCGTTGTAGTACGTCTCGAGCCCGCCGCCGTTCGACGCCTCGACCGTTCCGCTGACGTCCGCCACATCGGGCAGGTCCTCGACGGCCTCGACGATCGAAGCCCGCGCCGCGTCAGCGCCGGCGCTCGAACCGCATCCGGTGAGCAGGACCGCGGCTGTGACCGCGCCGAGTCCGATGGCGATCGCCCGACGTGCGTTCCGGCGCGCGAGTGCGCCTCGTGATTCCCCCATGCAGGGAGGGTAGCGTGCGCCGCGCTCATCGTCCGGCGCACGGAGGCGGTGCCCATGGTCGAGGATGGATCCATGCCGAACCGAGAGCCGTCCAGCACCAACCCCTACCGCATGAGTCGTCGGCGCATCTCGACGCTGAGCGGTGCGCTCATCGGATCCCTGGTGCTGCTCGTCGTCGTCGCGCTCGTCGGGGCCGCGATCGGCGGGGACGACGCCGAGTCCTGGGTCGCCATCGTGTTGTACGTGGCGTTCGGCCTGCCGCTGGCCGTGGGCGCGGTCCTCGGTGGCCTGGCGATCTCCCGGTGGGGGTGGGTAGCCGGCACCGTGTTCGGCTTGGGTTGGCTCACGATCCTCGTCGTCGTCTTCGACAACGGGTTCGGACTGTTCTACGACGGTGAGGCCGTGGGGCCGGTGGTCTTCGACAACGCGATCTGGCAGCTCATCGGCGTCGCCGGTCTGGTCGTCGGCGGAGCACTGTTCTTCGTCGCCGGTTGGCTGAGCCAGGTCCCGATGTGGATCGGCGGGCCGGCGGGCGGCGT
Organism: Plantibacter sp. M259; assembly: GCF_006065115.1. NCBI lineage: Bacteria > Bacillati > Actinomycetota > Actinomycetes > Micrococcales > Microbacteriaceae > Plantibacter > Plantibacter sp. M259. Next base: position 2,173,368 of record NZ_CP040750.1, read on the forward strand.
CGACGTCTCGCGCAGGAAGCGTTCGGGCGAGGGGAACGCGGTCGTCCCGCCGGCCAAGCGCAAGCCGCGCCAGAAGCAGCAGCCGAAGCGCCGCTCGAAGCAGCAGCGACGTCGCTGACGATCTGACGTGGCCCGGGCGGACCGGTCAGTCACCGCCGCCCCCACCGCCCCCGTCTCCCCCACCGCCGGAGTCGCCGCCACCGCCGCCGTCCCAACCGCCGGAGTCGCTTCCGCCGTGGTGACCGCCGCCGTGGTGGCCGCCTCCATGGTGACCGTCGCTGTCGACGATGAACGGCATGCCGGAGTCAGATGTCGTACCCCCGCGATGCTTCGACCCGCCAGCACGTCGTCGGGCCTGCACGGTGATCGTGACGACGATGACCGCGACGACGGCGAGGACCGCGATCATGATGACGGTTGAGCTGTCCATGGCTCGACCGTAGCGATGTCCGACGCTTGTCGCATCACTCGCGCGGTGAGTATCGGCGTCCGACCCGGACCTCAGCGCCTCGGGATCGTGGAACCGCGGAGGACGAGGCGGCCCGGCAGGTACTCGACGCCCGGTGCGACGTCCGTGCCCTCGATCGCCTCGAAGATGCGGGTGGCGGCGAGGCGCCCGAGCTGTTGCAGGTTGGCGTCGATCGACGACAGTTCCGGGCGCGAGTTGGTGGCCAGGATCTCCCAATTGTCGAAGCTGACGACCGCGACGTCGCTCGGGACGTCGCGCCCGAGGTCGCGGACCGTGTCGAGCACGCCGCGGGCGATCTGGTCGGAACCGGCGACGATGCCGTCGATCTCCGGGTGCTGTGCGAGCAGCATCGCCGCCGCATCGCGACCCCAGTGCTCGGTCCACTCCGAGAACATCGGCGTGCCGACGAGGTCCAGACCCGCCGCGGCGAGGGCGTTCTGCACCCCCGTCACGCGGTCCCTGGCCGCCGCGTACTGCGGCTCACCCGTGATCATCGCGATCCGGGAACGCCCGCACGCGATCAGGTGCTCGACGGCGAGGCGCCCGCCGTCGCGGTTGTCGGGGGTGATCGACACGTCGGTCGGGTCGTCGGACGGCGCGTAGGCGTAGACGACCGGGACGGGCAGTTTGTGGCCGAGCGAGGGGCGTGGGTCCGTCGTGCGGCCCACCACGATGATGCCGTCGACGCGCCGGGTGAGCAGTGCGTTGAGGTGGTGCTGCTCGCGGATCGCGTCGCCGCGGGCGTCGCAGAGGAACACGTTCACCTGGCCAGCACCGAACGCGTCCTCGGCACCCATGAGGATGGGGATCACGAACCGGCCTTCGAGGTCGCTCGTGAGGAGGCCGACGGTGCCCGTCCGGCCGTTGATGAGGCTGCGCGCGAGTTCGTTGGGGGTGAAGGCGACTTCCTTCGCGGCGTCGAGCACCCGCTGACGGGTCTTCGGTGCGACCTCGCTCCGTCCGTTGATGGCTTTCGAGGCGGTGGCCATCGAGACGCCTGCGATCCGGGCGACGTCGCCCAAGGTCGCCGCTCGGCCGGGGGTACCGGTCACCGAAGCACCGACATCACTGTCTGGCATTGCTCCCCCTCTTCGTTTCCGAAACGTTACCGGACTTCGCTCTTGACGCTACACCGATCCCAGGCTAGCTTTACCGAAAGGCGTTTCGACAGTTTCGAAAACCTCCCATGCACCGCCGGACCCGACCGGTCCGCTCAACGATGAGTCAGAGGAGTCACCATGCGCAGCACGCACACCAGACGGATGCAGCGGGTCGGAGGGGTGTTGGCCGCCAGCGCCCTCCTCGTCGGCCTCGCCGCCTGTTCCTCCGGGGCGGCGGCAGTTCCCCGCTCGCCAGCGCCGGGCCCGAGGGCGTCGACGACGGCTCCGAGCTCACGCTCTGGACCCGCGCCCCACTCGAGAAGCAGGCGAAGCTCCTCGTCGAGGCCTACAACGCCTCGCACGAGAACCAGGTCAAGCTCACCGTCGTCCCGAACGACGACTACGTCGCGAAGGTCGGTGCGGCGGCCGGTTCCGACAGCCTCCCCGACCTGTTCGCCGCCGACATCGTGTACGTCCCGAACTGGGTCGAGCAGGGCCTGTTCCAGGACCTCACCGCGAACATCGACGGCCTCGACTTCAAGGACGAGATCAACCAGGGCCACCTCGCCGCCGGCACGTCCGACGGCAAGGAGCACGTCCTCCCGTTCGTGCTCGACCTGTCGATGCTGTTCTGGAACAAGGAGCTCTACACGGAGGCCGGGCTCGACCCCGAGCAGGGCCCGACCACGCTGGCCGAGTTCGCCGAGGACGCGAAGGCCGTCCAGGCGCTCAACAAGCCCGACACCTACGGCACCGCGACCGGCCTCAACTGCGGCGGTTGCCTCGTCTTCACCTGGTTCCCCAGTGTGTGGGCGGACGGTGAGCAGGTCATGAACAAGGAGGGCACCGAGTCGCTCCTCGCCGAGGACGGCGCCAAGGAGGTCTACAGCACGTGGGCCGACCTCTGGAAGTCGGGCGCCGTGCTCCCGTCCTCGAAGGACGAGGCCGGACCCACCTGGACCGCCGGCTTCACCGAGGGCAAGGTCGGCGTCATGCCGTACCCGGCCACGCTGCTCTCCTCCACTCCCTTCGACGTGGGCGTGTCCGGCATCCCGGGCCCGAAGGGCGGCGACTCGACCTTCGTCGGTGGCGACGGGATCGGCGTCTCGAAGGACAGCAAGAAGGCCGCACAGTCGTGGAACTTCCTCAGCTGGCTGATGTCCGAGGACGCGCAGGTCGGTGTCCTCGCGAAGGACAACGACGTCGTCTCCCGCTCCGACCTCGCCGAGAACGAGTACTCGAGCAAGGACCCGCGCCTCGTCACGATCAACGAGGTCGCCTCGAAGGGTGACACTCCGTACTCGCTGAACTTCCAGGAGGCCTTCAACTCGCCGACCAGCCCGTGGCTGACCCTCGTGCGGAATGCGGTCCTCGAGGGTACCGACACGGTCGACGCCGACAGCGACGCGATCACGGACGTGCTCTCGCAGTAGCCCGATCCGCCGGTGCGCCGCCGCATCCCTCACTGCGACGGCGCACCGGCATCCACCCGCTTCGAAAGGTCCACCCATGAGTACCACCCTCGCCAGACGAGGCCCGACGGACTCGGTCGGTGCCCGGAAGCGCCGAGCCGTGCACGCCCGCACCGGCTGGCTGTTCGCGCTCCCGACCGCCGTGTTCGTCATCCTCCTGTTCCTCGTCCCGCTGGGGCTCGTGTTCCAGATGGCGGCCTCCGACTGGCCGCTCCTCGGCGGCAACCAGGGTGTGAACTTCCCCGAGAACTTCCCGAAGGCGATCGACAACCGCTTCTTCCTCGACTCGGTGGTCTTCACGCTCAAGTACACGGCCATCGCGACCGTCCTGCTCATCGGCCTCGGCCTCGGCCTCGCGCTCCTCGTGCAGGAGTCCAGCCGGTGGAAGGGCTTCCTCCGCACCGCCTTCCTCATCCCGAGCGCCCTCGGCCTCGCCTCGGCGTCGCTCCTCTTCTACGTCCTCTACTCGCCGATCGCGGGGCCGTTCGCCGACCTCACGAAGGCCATGGGCTTCACCTTCCTCGGGACCCCGGACGCGGCGCTCTGGTCGACGGTGTTCCTCATCGTCTGGCGCTTCGCCGGCTTCTACATGCTGCTCATGCTCGTGGGCCTGCAGGGCATCCCGGAGGAGGTCTACGAGGCGGCGCGCATCGACGGTGCATCACGCTGGCAGACCTTCCGCGACATCACGGTCCCACTGTTGAAGCCGACCCTCGCGCTGACGACGGTGATGTGCGTCACCGGCTCACTCCTCGCGTTCGAGCAGTTCTACATCCTCACCAAGGGCGGCCCGGACAACAGCACGATCACCATCGTCCAGCTCATCTACAACGTGGCGTTCCAGGGCCCGAACAACCTCGGCGTCGCCGGCGCGCTGTCGGTCATCGTGCTCGCCGCGCTCATCGTCATCAACATCGTGCAGATCCGCGCGTTCAGCAAGAAGGTCGAGGACTGAGCATGACCATCACCCGCAAGGAACCGGCCACCGTCACCTCGACGATGCCCGACGTCCGTGGTCACGGACGCAATCGCAGCCGCGGACGCGACGGGAAACCGACGAACTTCTTCGGTATCGCCATCCGGATGCCGTTCTGGATCTTCACGGCGGCGCTCGCCGTGATCTTCCTCTACCCGCTCGTCTGGACCGCCGTCCGCTCGGTGTCGCCGCTCGCCGGCACGAACCAGACCGAGGGCTGGGGGCTCGGCAACTACATCACCCTCGCCGGGTATCAGGACGGCATCCTGCAGTACATCGGCAACTCGGTGTTCGTCTCGCTGCTGACCGTGATCCTCACGCTCGTCATCTCACTCTTCGGCGGGTACGCGTTCGCGAGGTTCCAGTTCCGCGGCAAGAACGCCCTGTTCCTCGCCACCATCGCGATCCTCATGGTCCCGTACGCGACGCTGCTCATCCCGCTCTACGTGCTCCTCAACCTGGTCGGGCTGTCGAACTCGCTCGTCGGGGTGGCGCTCGTGCTCACCATGTTCCAGCTGCCGTTCTCGACCTTCATGATGCGCATCGCGTTCGAGTCGATCCCGAAGGAGCTCGACGAGGCCGCGATGGTCGACGGCTGCACGTCCTGGAGCGTGCTGTGGAAGGTCCTCGTGCCGGCCGTGAAGCCGGGGCTGATCACGGTCGGCCTGTTCGCGTTCCTCGCGGCCTGGAACGACTTCATGGCGCCCCTCATCCTCATCAACGACTCGGCGAAGATGACCCTGCCGCTCGCGGTCTCGAACCTGCGCGGCCAGGTCCAGGGCGTCGTCGACTACGGCGCGACCGAAGCCGGCGTCGTGGTCCTCGCGCTGCCGTGCATCCTCCTCTTCCTCATCCTCCAACGTCACTACGTGCGCGGCTTCATGTCCGGCGCCTTCAAGGGGTAACCATGAGCACCACCACCAGCACCACGCCCACGACGTCCACTCCGCCAACTCCGTCGGTGACCGTAGCAGCCCCGGTCGTCCCCACCACCGGTGCGCTCACACCGCTCGGCCTCGACGAGGTGCGCATCACCGACGGCTTCTGGGCCGATCGCCAGCGGGTCAACGGCACGGCGACGCTGCCGCACGTCGAACACTGGCTCGAGCGGGAGGGCTGGCTCCGCAACTTCGACCTCGCCGCCGCCGGGACGCTTCCCGAGGGCCGCCGAGGGCGCGAGTTCGCCGACTCCGAGGTCTACAAGTACCTCGAGGCCGTCGCGTGGGAGCTCGGACGGCTCGGCGGTGACGAAGCGCTCGAGTCGCGGTTCCGCGCGATCGTCGACCGGGTCGCCGCCGCACAGGAGGCCGACGGCTACGTGAACACCCGCTTCGGTCGCCCGGGTCAGGGTGAGCGCTGGTCGGATCTCGAGTGGGGGCACGAGCTGTACTGCCTCGGCCACCTCTTCCAGGCGGCCGTCGCCCGGGAGCGGACGAGCCCGGGCTCCGACGACGGGCTCCTCGGGATCGCGACGCGGGCCGCGGACCTCATCTGCGAGGTCTTCGGCACCGACGGCATCCAGTCCGTGTGCGGGCACGCCGAGGTCGAGGTGGGGCTCGCGGAGCTGTCACGGGTGACGGGCGAGCCGCGCTACCTCGAACTCGCGTCGCTGTTCGTCGAGCGTCGCGGCACCGGCGTGCTCCAGGACATCGAGTGGGGCCGCGCCTACTTCCAGGACGACGTGCCGATCCGCGAGGCCGAGGCGTTGCGGGGTCATGCGGTCCGCGCGAACTACCTCGCGGCCGGTGCCACCGACATCGCGGTCGAGCAGAGTGACGCCGGCTTGCTCGACGCCCTCCGCGGCCAGTGGGACCGGACGATCGCGCGCCGCACCTACCTCACCGGCGGGCAGGGCTCGCACCACCAGGACGAGGCGTTCGGCGAGGACTTCGAGCTCCCGTCCGATCGCGCCTACTCCGAGACCTGTGCCGGCATCGCGTCGATCATGTTCAGCTGGCGGCTGCTGCTCGAAGACCGGGACGTCCGGTACGCCGACCACATCGAGCGCGTCCTCTACAACGTCGTCGCGACCTCGCCGTCGGCCGCCGGCACGGCGTTCTTCTATGCCAACACCCTGCACCAGCGCACGCCGGGGGAGTCGAGTCCAGACGACGAGGTGTCGCCGCGGGCGTCGTCCTCCGAGCGTGCGCCCTGGTTCGACGTGTCCTGCTGTCCACCGAACGTGGCCCGGACACTCGCGAGCCTGGCGGCGTTCGTCGCCACGAGCGACGACCGCGGCGTGCAGATCCATCAGTTCGCATCGGCGGCGATCGACACGGTCATCGGCGGCGAGCATGGCGGGCGGTTCCGGGCCGAGCTCGTGACCGACTACCCGCGCTCTGGTGTCGTCACCATGCGGATCGTGGAGGCGCCGAGTGGACCGGTGACCGTCTCGCTCCGCGTGCCGTCGTGGGCTGATGACGCGGTGGTGACCGTCCGACCCGTCGACGGGGAGCCCACCGATCGTGCCGTCACCCCGGGCTACGCCGACGTCGAGCGGTCCTTCGTCCCCGGTGACGTCGTGGAGCTCGCGTTCAGCGTCCGTCCGCGGGTCACCCTGCCGGATCCCCGCGTGGACGCCATCCGTGGCAGCGTCGCGATCGAGCGCGGACCCGAGGTCTACTGCGTCGAGTCGGTGGACCTCCCGGGCGGTGACGAGGCGATCGCGCGCATCGAGGTGGGGGAGGGTGTCGTGCCCGTCGAGGACGCGGACGGTCGGCTGTCGATCGAGCTGCGCACCCGGAGTCTCCCCGACACCGCCTGGCCGTACGGCGATGCGTTCGCCGGGTCGGGACCCGATGAGACCTTCACCGCGAGCATCGCGCCGTACCATTCCTGGGCCGAGCGCGGGCCGTCCACGATGCGTGTCTGGATCCCGATTGCCCGGGCGTGAGGGCGGAGCGCGTCATACTGGTGTCCTGTCGACCAGCGATCCGGAAGCAGCCATGACGTATCCTCCGAACCCCGAGGTCCCCTCCGGCCAGCCGCCGTATGGCCAGCCACAGTCCGGCCAGGCGCCCTACGGGCAACCGTACGGCCAGCCCCAGTACGGCCAGCCGCAGTACGGCCAGGCACCGTACGGCCAGCCGCAGTACATCGCGCCCCCGCCCCGGGGTGCCAGCTCGCCGGACGACCTGACCCTGCCGCTCTACGGGGCCACGTTCCGCCAGGCCACCAAGCGGTTCTTCAAGCAGTACGCGAACTTCTCGGGGCGCGCGTCGCTCAGCGAGTACTGGTGGAGTTCGCTGCTCACGACGATCCTGATCCTCATCCCGACGCTGCTCGTCATGGTCGGTGCCATCATGACCGGCGTCGCAGCAGCGACGGCTGCGCAGGAAGGAGACCTGTCCGGGGGTGGCTATGACTTCGCGGAGCCTGGGCCCATGGAGTTCGGCATGCGTGTGCTCCTCATCCTCGGCGTGATCCTGCTGTTGGTGGTGTGGTTCGCCCTCATCGTGCCGAGCCTGGCGATCACCTGGCGGCGCCTGCACGACGCGAATTTCCCCGGCCCGTACTACTTCTTCACACTCGTCCCCTCGATCGGGAGCGTCATCATCCTGGTCCTCGTGCTGCTGCCGTCGAAACCGGAGGGCCAGCGCTTCGACCGTCCGGCGCAGGTGCCGCCCGGGCGCTGAGCCGCACCTCACGCCGGCAGTTCGGCGGCCTTCCGCAGCAGGACGTCGCGCTCGCGGTCGTTCGCTGCGAGGTGCGCGGCGGTCAGGAGTTCCGAGCGCGCTTCCTCGATGCGCCCCAGCCGTGCGAGCAGTTCGCCGCGGACGCTCGGGATGAGATGCGACCCCCGAAGTGACGCATCGTCGGCGAGCCCGTCGACGATGCGGAGCGCCGTCGCCGGGCCGGTCGCCATCGACACCGCTATCGCGCGGTTGAGTTCGACGACCGGGTTCGGGGCGATCCGTCCGAGCGTCTCGTAGAGGATCACGATCTGCTCCCAGTCCGTCGCGTCCACGCTGGGGGCGACCGAGTGGCACTGCGCGATGGCCGCCTGCAGTGCGTAGGCACCACGGCCCCGGCCCAGCGCGTCGGCCCGTGCCAGGGTGGTGCCGCCGCGAACGATCTGCGCCCGGTCCCAGCGCTCGCGGTGTTGGTCGGCGAGCAGGATCGCGGAGCCGTCGGGTGCGACGCGGGCGGCGAAGCGTGAGGCCTGGAACTCCATGAGGGCGACCAGCGCGTGCGCCTCCGGCTCGCGGGGGACGAGCGCGACGAGGCGTCGGCCCAGCCGCAGGGCCTCGTTCGCGAGCTCGGCGCGGATCCAGGTCGGTCCGCTCGTCGCCGCGTACCCCTCGGTGAAGAGCAGGTAGACGACGCCGAGGACGGCCGACAGGCGCCGGGGCCACTCGGCCGGGTCCGGCGCCTCGAAGTGGACGTTCGCCGCGGCGAGCGTCTTCTTCGCACGGGTGATCCTCGCCTGCACCGTCGGCACCGGGACGAGGAGCATCCGGGCGATCTCCTGGGTGGTGAGCCCGCTGACGACCCGCAGCGTCAGCGCCACCTGCGACTCCCGCGAGAGCGCCGGGTGGCAGGCGGTGAAGACGAGCCGCAGCACGTCGTCCCCGATCGGCTCCCAGTCGAGGTCGCTCGCCTGCTCCAGGTCACGGGCGAGCGACCGGTACCGCTCATCGAGGGCTGCCCGACGTCGCCACCCGTCGATCGCGCGACGTTTGGCCACCATCGTCAGCCACGCACCCGGGGTGCGCGGCACGCCGTCGCGCGGCCACTGTTCGAGGGCCTCCAGCAGGGCCTCCTGAGCGAGGTCCTCCGCCAGGCCGAGGTCGCCGGTCAGCTTCGTGAGGGTGGCGACGATCTGCGCGCTCTCGATCCGCCAGACGCCGTCGACCACGCGGCGGGCGGCCTCGTCGCCATCCGCCGCGCCGGTTGCGGTCATGTCGGCGTCGGTCATGTCCGTCTCGCGTCGGTCGCGCTCAGACCGGGTCGGCCGCCGGCTTCGCCACGCCCTCCTGCGCCCGCCACTCCTTCTCCTTCTGGAGGTACTCGTTGTCCGCGTGGTCCGCGAAGTCGGTCTCGTCGGTCACTCGGCGCACCTCGATCTTGTTGCCGGGGCCGAGCGGCGCACGGCCGGCCCATTCGATGGCCTCCTCGCGGGTGGCGACCTCGATGGTCCAGAACCCGTTGAAGAGTTCGTGGAGTTCGCCGTACGGGCCGTCGGTGACGATCGGCGCCTCGGTCGTGAACTCGACGACGGCGCCCTGTGCGGCGTCGGTGAGGCCGTCGCCGCCGACCATCACGCCGGCGTTGATCATCGACTCGTTGTAGGCGCCCATCGCGTTGATGACCGCTTCGAAGTCCATGTCCTCGAGCTTCTCGACGGACCCGCTGTTGCGCATGATGAGCATGTATTTCGACATCGTCTTCTCCTGTCGTCAGGGGCGCTGATCGCCCGCCTCACTCTGACGTCGAACGGCGAACACGGAAATCGACATCGCGGTCAGAATATCCTCGGCGGGTGCCCGATGGGGAGGGTGAACGGATCGCGGCGCCCAGGTGACCGGCGGGAGAACAGCGGCGGACGGAAGTCGCGATTCACAGCCCAGGCAACAACTGTGGGTTGATACTGAGTCCATGGCAACTGAGATCGACCACGAAGAGATCATCCGTCAGCTCACTGCGAAGCTGAGCGAGAAGTACTCGGGGGTCGATTCCGCCCGCATCGGCGAGCTCGTGCGCGAAGAGGTCAGCGCACTCGCCGAGCGTCCGGTCCAGGATTACGTGACCGTCCTCGCCGAGCGTGCGGTCAAGAAGTCGCTCAAGCGCTCCGAGAAGTAGCGGTCCCGCCACCGGTCGGACTACGGCCGGTCGGGTCTGCTCGTCAGCGCCTCGACCGAGATCACGATCACGATGCAGATGACGAGCAGGGTGAACACGTTCGGGTTCAGGGTCAACGCGTAGACCACGACGGCGATCAGGGTGAGGACGCCGATGATGACGATCGCGCGGCGTGGTGATCTCCGCCTCGTCCGGTCCAGGTCTGCCATGGTGCCCCTCGCTGATGGTCGGTCGAATCTCCAGACTATGAGTACCCCGGCGACCCGCGCGTCCAGTCTCAGTCGGTAGACTCGGCTCGGGTACTTTTGTCGACGAGTCGACAGAAGCGGTTCCACGCCGTGTGAGACACGCGGGGAAGCGCCCGTCGGTGCCCGCCCGAAGCTACGAAGGAGTACCCATGAGCGCACCGTCCGTGCAGCTGTACACCGTCCGCGACGCCATCGCCGAGGACCTGCAGGGCGCCGTCGCCCGCATCGCCGAGATCGGTTTCACGAAGGTCGAGCCCTACGCGTTCGTCGAGCGCGCGGCCGAGTTCGAGACCGCCTTCGCCGCCGCTGGTGTCACGGCCCCGTCCGGCCACGCGCCCGTCATCGACGCCGCCGACCCGGCGGTCGCGTTCGACGCGGCGTCGCGGCTCGGGATCGGAACGGTCATCGACCCCTTCATCCCCACCGATCGCTGGCAGACCGCCGACGACGCGGCACGTCTCGCCGAGCGCGTCAACGAGCTCGCCGTCCAGGCAGCGGCGTCCGGCCTGAAGTTCGGTTACCACAACCACAACTGGGAGTTCTCGACCCACGTCGACGGGCGCCCGATCTTCGAGCTCTTCGTCGAGCAGCTGTCGCCCGAGGTCGTCCTCGAGATCGACACCTTCTGGTCGACGGTCGGCGGTGCCGACACCCCGGCGTTCCTCCGTTCGCTCGGGGACCGCGTGCAGTTCCTGCACATCAAGGACGGCATCATCTCCGGCGACATCGCCACCGCACTGCCGAGCAGCGAGAGTGCGCTCGTCGTGCCCGACGCGCTCGCCCAGGCGTTCGCGAACCAGCAGCCCGCGGGTCAGGGCCAGGTCGACATCCCGGCGATCCTCGCTGCCGCACCGCACGCGACCCGTGTCGTGGAGTTCGACGGCTACAGCAAGGAGATCTTCGGCGGCGTCGCCGAGTCCTACGCCTGGCTCGCCGAGAACGACAAGTAGGCGCGCACCTCGACAGGCTCGGTGATCGGGACGCCCGTTCCCTGAGCTGCGCCGCACTGAGCCTGTCGAAGTGTCGAAGGCCTCCCCGTGAACACGTGTTCTGGCCGTGGACGTGTGCTCGGGGGCACTTCGACAAGCTCAGTGACCGAGGTTGGCTCGGAGACCGGGGTCGGTTCGGTGAGCGGGAGGTCCGTTCCCTGAGCCTGTCGAAGGGCCCGCGGGGGGTCGTGCTGTGGCCGTGGACGTGTGTTCGGGGGCACTTCGACAAGCTCGGTGACCGAGGTCGGCTCGGAGACGGAGGTTGGCTCGGTGAGCGGGATGCCCGTTCCCTGAGCCTGTCGAAGGGCCCGCGGGGGGTCGTGCTGTGGCCGTGGACGTGTGTTCGGGGGCACTTCGACAAGCTCGGTGACCGAGGTCGGCTCGGAGACGGAGGTTGGCTCGGTGAGCGGGATGCCCGTTCCCTGAGCCTGTCGAAGGGCCCGCGGGGGGTCGTGCTGTGGCCGTGGACGTGTGCTCGGGGGCACTTCGACAAGCTCAGTGACCGAGGTCGGCTCAGTGACGGAGGTCGGCTCGGAGACGGAGGTCGGCTCGGAGACGGAGGTCGGTTCGGTGAGCGGGAGGTCCGTTCCCTGAGCCTGTCGAAGGGCTCACGGTGTGGCGTGTTCTGGCCGTGGATGTGTGCTCGGGGGCACTTCGACAAGCTCAGTGACCGAGGTTGGCTCAGTGACCGAGGTTGGCTCGGAGACCGCGCACGCACTCAGAACGGCGGGACCGCGTCCGGTTCCGTGCGGTGTCGCCTGCCGTTGGGTGTGGTCCAGTCGAGGACACCGTCGGGGCGATGGTCGAGTGACCACCCGGGCAGGTGCTTCAGTCGGTGGTGATGTCGGCAGACGCACGCCAGATTGCCGACACTCGTCGTGCCACCGTCGGCCCAGGCGACGGAATGGTCGAGATCGCAGGCCCGAGCCCGTCTCCCGCAACCCGGTGCGCGACACGTGACGTCACGGAGACGGACCGCTCGTTGCAGGTCCGCGGGCACCCGGTACTGCTGCCGCCCGACCGAGACGACCGCACTCGTCTCCGGGTGGGTGAGCACCCTCGTCATCGAGGGGGCGTTGACCGCGAGCCGCGCCGCGGTCTCGGGGTCGATCGGGCCGTAGCCGTCGAGGATCGCCGGGGCCTCGCTGACCCCCAGGAGGCTGAGCACGGGCACGGTGAGGTTCACCGTGGGCTGGATGTCGTCGAGCACCTCCACCGGCCGGGCGATCGGCGACCGTCGGCCCTGGTGGTCGGTCTGGTCGGCCGTGGTGACGCCGCTGATGCAGAGCGAGCCGAGTGCGTCGGCGCGCAGCTGCTGACAGGTGCGGTCGTCGTCCGTCAGGTGGGCTGCACCGACGAGCGTGTCGAGGCGTTCTCCGATCGCGATGGCGACGGGCGCCGTGGTGAACAGGTGCACCCATGCCATGCCGTCTGCCGCGGGCTCGATCACCACGCGTCGGTCGGCCTCCGACCGGGCCGCCCGCACGGTGATGGACTCCGGGTGCAGGCGCTCGCGGAGGGTGCGGGCCTGGTGCTGCAGCCGCGCGACGGTCGACTGCTCCGCGATGGAGAGGACCGTCTCGAGGAATGCGGCTCGCCCGTGCGCGGGGATGTCTTGGAGCTGATCGGTGATGGTCCGTGCGTGCCGGCTCGAGATGCGGCCGTCCTCCAGCGCGCGGAGGACATCCGGAGCATCGGCAACGAGCCGTTCGGCATCGCCGGTGGCTCGTTGCAGCGTCAGCTCGGAGGCGCGTGTCGCCATGGCGAGCGTCGCGCAGGTGGAACGACGGATGAGCGCCTTCCGCTGGGCGGGCGTCTCGTCGTGTGACACGAGGCTGTCCGCCATGGCGTCGGCCAGGGCTGCCGACCTGGCGAGGAGACGAGCCTCCCGGGCGTCGAGTGCGGCACGCTCGCGGGTGATGGCGGCGAACTCGTCCGATAGTTCCGCGAGACGCTCTTCGAAGACGTCCACCGCGCGCAGCGGGAGCGTGGTGGAGGTCTCGGTCATGACTTCAGTCCATCACGGACCACTGACATTCGAGATGCTCAGTCACGACGCTTCGACGAACCCGGCGAGCGGTCGGGATGTGGAGCGGGGTCGCACTTCGACAGGCTCAGTGACCGGGTGTGTGGCTCAGTGACCGGGTGTGTGGCTCAGTGACCGGGTGTGGCTCACGGAACGGGCACCCGGTCCCTGAGCTTGTCGAAGGGCTCCCGAGCCCCCCCGCTCAGCCGCCGAGCGGCGTCCGGATCACGCGGAACGCGCCCGCCGGGATGGTCACCGCACCCGACACCACCGGCTCGCCCGTCAGGAGCTCGACCGCACCGGTCGTCGTGAGCTGCGCATCCGTGTCGCCGTGGTTGATCGCGATCGTGAACGACGCCTCGTCGCTCCAGCGGGTGACGACCTCCAGCCCGAGCGGCGGCACCGGCGGCGCGTCGACGCCTGCCTGCTCCAAGGCTCCGGACAGCAGCTCCGACAGCCCGGCCTCGTCGAGCTTCGTGGAGACGTACCAGGCGGTCCCGGCGCCGAACCGGTTGCGGGTCACCGCGGGCTGACCGGCGGCGGGGCCGGTGACGTAGCTCGACACGGCCTCGGCGCCCTCGAGCACGATGTCGTCGCTCCAGCTCGACCCGGTCCGTCCGTCGTCCAGTTGAACGGTCTCGCCCTCGTGCAGCGGCAGGAACTCGGGGACCGAGAGGCCCAGCACACGACGGAACGCCCCGGGCGCGCCACCCTCCCAGACGGCGTCGTGCTCGTCGACGACGCCCGAGAAGTACGACACGACGAAGGCGCCGCCGCCCTCGACGTACGCGGTGAGGTTCTCGGAGGTCTCGCGGTCCGCCAGGTACAGCGACGGGGCGAGGACGAGGCGGTAGCCACTCAGGTCGTCGTGCGGGTGCACGAAGTCGACGGTGACGCCAGCGCGCCAGAGGGCGGCGTAGTAGGCCTCGACACGCTCGCGATGGTCGAGCTCGACCGACGGGCGCCATTCGAGGTCCTGGGCCCAGAACGACTGCACGTCCCAGAGGATCGCGACCTCACTCCGCACCCGCGAGCCCACCAGTTCGTCCAATTTGCCGAGGTCGTGACCGAGCGCCGTGACCTCGCGCCAGATGCGACTCTCCGTGCCGGCGTGGGGGAGCATCGCCGAGTGGAACTTCTCCGCGCCGTACCGCGAGGCGCGGAACTGGAAGTAGAGGATCGCGTCGGCCCCGCGCGCCAGGTGGCTGGCGCTGTTGCGGGCGAGTTCGCCGGCTCGCTTCGCGATGTTGCGCGGCTGCCAGTTCACCGCCGAGGTGGAGTGCTCCATGAGGATCCACGGGTCGCCGCCGGCGAGTGAACGGGTGAGGTCCGAGTCGAGCGCGAGCAGGATGTGGTTGTCCTCCCGCTCGGCGACGAGGTAGTAGTCGTTCGCGACGATGTCGACCTCGCGGCTCCAGGCCCAGTAGTCGATCGAACGGCAGTTGGTGGCCATGAAGTTCGTCGTCACCGGGGTCTCCGGTGCGTACCGCTTGATGATGTCGCGCTCGGCGACGTAGCACTCGAGCAGGATGTCCGAGGTGTAGCGCGCGAAGTCGAGTCGCTGCGTCTGGTTGACGACGGAGGCCGAGACGCGCGGTGCGTCGATCTCGTCCCACTCGCCGTAGTCCTGCCCCCAGAAGCGGGTGCCCCAGGCGGCGTTGAGTGCTTCGATCGAGCCGTAGCGCCGCTGCAACCACGCCCGGAAGGCGAGCACCGAGCCGTCGGAGTAGTCCTCGCTGATCGGTGCGCCGTACTCGTTGTGCACGTGCCAGAGGACGACGGCCGGGTGCGATCCGTAACGGGCGGCGAGCTGCTCGGTGATCGCGGCTGCCGCGCGACGGTAGGCGGGGGAGCTGGGGCTCGCGATGCCGCGTGAGCCGTGGCCGAGCCGCAGTCCCTCGCGGGTGACCGGGTGGGCCTCGGGGTGTCGCTTCCAGAACCACGCCGGCGGCACCGTCGTCGGCGTCGCGAGGTCGACCGAGATGCCGGCCTCGTGCAGCAGCCCGATGATGTCGTCGAGGAAGCTGAAGTCGTACTCGCCCTCGCGCGGTTCGAGGACCGCCCAGGAGAAGATCCCGACGCTCACGAGGTCGACGCCGGCCGACTGCATGAGGGCGATGTCCTCGAGCCAGGTCTCCCGCGGCCACTGCTCGGGGTTGTAGTCGCCGCCGTAGCGGAGGCCGGTGGTGCCGGGGATCCAGGTGGCCCGGGCGGTGAGCGGGTTGAGCTCGATGGTCATGCTGCGTCTCCTGTGACTCAGTGGGCCGAGAGCGGATCCATTCGATCGTCTGGCTGTGTGCGCTCCCAGTTCTACCACAGACCCAGGAGACAGGTTTCGACGGATTCTCGATGTTGACAACGCGAAACGGTTGTGAATAACTGTAACCGCTCACAGGTACAACGACGTTCTCCATCGAAGCGTCGCTGCCCCGCACCAGAGCGCTCCAGCTTTCGACAAGGAGGACGAATGCGCAGCACGCTTCGCCACATCGGCATCGCCACGGTCGCCACGACGGCCCTACTGCTCTCCGGATGCTCGGCATCCTCGGGCGGCACGGAGTCCGGCCCCGTCAAACTCACCTACTGGGCCTGGGCGCCCAACCTCGAGCAGGTCGTCGAGCTGTGGAACGAGGACCACCCCGACATCCAGGTGGTCGTGCAGAAGCAGGACGGTGGCGACCCCGCCATCACCAAGCTGCTCACGGCGATCAAGGCCGGCAGCGGCGCTCCCGACCTCATCCAGGCCGAGTACCAGAAGATCCCGACGCTCGTCGCGTCAGATGCGCTCGCCGACATCTCGAAGCAGGGCGCCGCCGATCTCAAGGACGACTTCTCCGACGGCGTGTGGAACTCGGTCACGCTCGGTGGCGATGCGGTCTACGCCGTCCCGCAGGACTCCGGCCCGATGATGGCGTACTACCGCACCGACATCCTCGACAGCCTCGGCCTCAGCGTGCCGACGACGTGGGACGAGTACGCCGAGGTCGCCCGCGCCGTGCACCAGGCCGACCCGACGAAGTACCTCGGCACCTTCTCCGCGAACGACGCCGGCTGGTTCGCCGGACTCGCCCAGCAGGCCGGTGCCTCCTGGTGGTCCATCGACGGTGACAGCTGGGGCGTCGACATCGACGCCGGGCCGACCGAGCAGGTCGCGTCCTACTGGGGTCAGCTCGTCGAGGAGGGCGCGATCGACAACAAGCCGATGTACACGCCCGAGTGGAACGCCGGCCTGAACGACGGTTCGCAGGTCGGTTGGATCTCGTCCGTCTGGGCGCCCGGCGTCCTCGGCGGGAACGCCCCCGACACGGCCGGCAAGTGGACCGCGGCCGAGCTGCCGCAGTGGGACGCCTCGAAGCCCTCCAACGGCAACTGGGGCGGGTCGTCCACCGCGGTGACCACGCAGTCGAAGCACGCCGAAGCCGCGGTCGAGTTCGCCACCTGGCTGAACACCGACCCGAAGGCCGTCGCTGCGCTCGCCGACGTGTCCGGGGTCTACCCGGCCGCGACGAAGGTCGCCGCCGACGCCCTCCAGACGTCGCCCGAGTTCTTCAGCCAGCAGAGCGACTTCTACGACATCGCGTCGAAGGCCTCCGAATCGGTCGCGCCGTTCACCTACGGCCCGAACGTCAACGTCGCCTTCAGCGCCTACAACGACGAGTTCGCGAAGGCCGCCGAGGCGAAGACCGCGCAGGCGTTCTCCGACGCCGTCGCCGCGATGCAGTCCATCACCATCGACGACCTGAAGAAGAGCGGCTTCTCGGTCAAGTAGTCCCACGGGGCCGGCTCACCGAGCCGGCCCCGCTCCCCGTTCCCCGCCCTCGACCCAAGGAATCGGCATGGCTGCACCATCCGCGCTGGACACGATCCGGCCCACCCAGGATCCGCCGACAGGCTCGCGCCCGCCGGCCCGATCGCGCAAGAACCTGAAGAGTCGGGTGCTCATCCCGTACGCGATGCTCGCCCCAGGCATCATCCTGTTCCTGGTGTTCATGGCGGCGCCCATCGTCTACACGCTGTTCCTGAGCTTCCAGAAGAAGCAGGTCACGGGGCTGGGCCTCGGCTCCGGGGCGCGCACGACCGCCTTCGCCGGCTTCGAGAACTACCTGGGCGCGTTCAACGACCCGGAGTTCGCAGCGAGTGTCGGACGAGTGCTGCTCTACGGCCTCATCCTCATCCCGTGCATGCTCGGACTCGCCCTGCTCTTCGCGCTGCTGCTCGACTCCCGTCGCACCCGTGCGGTCTCGTTCTCCCGCATCTCGATCTTCCTGCCCTACGCGGTGCCCGCGGTGATCAGCTCGCTGCTCTGGGGCTTCCTCTACCTCCCGGCCGTGAGCCCCTTCTACGCGATCTTCGACAGCCTCGGCTGGGACGCCCCGGAGATCCTGTCCTCGGGGACCATCATCTTCGGCATCGCGAACATCGCCCTCTGGGGTGGCGTCGGCTTCAACATGATCGTCATCTACACCTCGCTCAAGGCCGTGCCGAGTGAGATCTACGAGGCCGCCCGCATCGACGGCGCGAGCGAGATCCAGATCGCACTGCGGATCAAGATCCCGATCGTCGCCCCCGCGCTCGTCATGACGGCCCTGTTCTCCATGGTCGCCACCCTGCAGGTGTTCGCCGAGCCGACGACGTTGCGGCCGCTCACGAACAGCCTCTCCACGAGCTGGTCGCCGCTCATGCTCGTCTACCGCGACGCGTTCACCCGCGACGACATCTACTCGGCCGCCGCGACCTCGATCATCATCGCCGTCGCCACCTTCATCGTCTCCTTCCTCTTCCTCCGGGTCGTGCAGAAGCGAGCATTCGGTCAGGAGGACTGACACCATGACCACGCTTCGACTCGACCGACCCGCCGGTGCGCGACGCCGCGAACGCGCCGGCAGCACGACCATGCGCTCCGACCGGCCCAGCGGCATCTCGACGGGCATCCTCATCCTCGGCGCGATCTACTGCCTCTTCCCCGTCTTCTGGGTGCTCATGGCATCCACGAAGAGCAGCGGCGAACTGTTCTCCACCTTCACCCTCGTGCCGAGCACCCATCTGTTCGACAACATCGTCGAGCTCACCCAGTACCGCGACGGACTCTTCTGGCGCTGGATGGTCAACACGGCGCTCTACGCGGGCATCGGCGCGATCGCCTCCACCTGGGTCTCCGCGATCTCGGGCTACGTGCTCGCCAAGTTCGACTTCCCGGGCAAGCGCACCGTCTTCAGCATCCTGCTCATGGGCGTGCTCGTGCCGGGGGTCATCCTCGCGATCCCGCAGTACTTCCTGCTCGCGAACGTCGGGCTGACGAACACCTTCTGGGGTGTCCTCCTGCCGCAGATCATCAGCCCCTACGGCATCTACCTCGCCCGCATCTACGCGGCCGCGGCGGTGCCGACCGACGTCATCGAGGCGGCCCGGACGGAGGGTGCGGGCGAGTTCCGCATCTTCGGACGCATCGCGATGCCGATGATGCTGCCCGGGCTCGTGACGATCTTCCTGTTCCAGTTCGTCGCCATCTGGAACAACTTCATGCTGCCGTACATCATGCTCGGCGACGACTCGCTGTTCCCGATCACCGTCGGCCTCAACGGACTGCTCAACCAGGGTGCCTCCGCCCCCGCGCTGTACACCCTCGTGATCACGGGTGCCCTGCTCGCCATCGTGCCGCTCATCCTGATCTTCCTCATCCTGCAGCGCTTCTGGCGGGTGGACCTCGCGGCCGGTGCCGTGAAGGCATGAGCCGCTGTGGTCCGCGCTGCGGCGGCAGCAGGTGCCGCCGTCGCGCGCGAAGCCTCAGCACTAGGCTGACGGGATGACCACCGTCCCGTCCCGTCGGCGCCCGACGATCGACGACGTCGCGGAGGCCGCCGGCGTCTCCCGCGGCACGGTGTCACGGGTGCTGAACGGTGGGCGTTGGGTCAGCCAGGACGCGAAGGCGGCCGTCGACGCGGCCATCCGGAAGACCGGGTACCGCGTCAACCCGCATGCGCGGAGCCTCGCGACGAACCGCACCGGATCGGTCGCGTTCCTCCTCACCGAGGACCACCAGCTGCTCTTCGAGGACCCGAACTTCTCGATGCTGCTGACGGGAGCCGCGCAGGCGCTCGCCGAACGGCAGCTGTCGCTCGTGCTCATCATGGCGGGCAGTGCCGCCGAGCAGGAACGGGCTCTCGCCTACATCGAGGCGGGTCACGTCGACGGCGTGCTGCTCGTCTCGGCGCACAGCGGGCAGCGGCTCATCAGCGACATCGTGGACTCGAAGGTCCCGGCCATCGCGTGCGGCATCCCGCTCGGGTTCCAGAAGCGCCTCGGTTACGTGGCTGCTGACGACCTCGAGGGGGCCCGAGAGATGGTGGCGCACCTGCGTGGCCTCGGTCGGGAGCGGATCGCGACGATCGCCGGACCCGAGGACACCCCGGGCGGTGTCACGCGGCTCGAGGGCTACCGGCTCGAACTCGGCGAGGCGTTCGACGACCGGCTCGTCCGGCACGGCGACTACGGCCGCGCGAGCGGTGAGGCGGCGATGCGCGAGCTGCTCGAGGCCGACCCGACGATCGACGCCGTCTTCGTGGCCAACGACCGCATGGCCGCCGGCGCCATCGACGCTCTGCAGGCCGCCGGCCGACGCGTGCCGGAGGACGTCGCCGTCGGCGGCTTCGACGACTCGAGCATCGCGGTCGGCACCGACCCAGCCCTCACGACGATGCGCCAGCCGTTCGAGCGGATCAGCGCCGAGATGGTGCGACTGCTCCTCCAGGTCATCGAGGGCGAGCGGCCCGCTGCGATCACGCTCCCGACGGAACTCGTGGTCCGCGACTCGGCGTAGCGCGGTCGGGGTTCTGGTCCCTGAGCTCCCCGTCCGGTCCCTGAGCTTGTCGAAGGGCGCACTTCGACAGGCTCAGTGACCGAGTGCGGCTCGGTGACCGAGTGCGGCTCAGTGACCGGGTGTGGCTCAGTGACCTGGGTGCGGGCGTGCGCAACCCCATGACGATCATTCGACGCTCGGTCAGGATGGAATCATGAGCGACCAGTCCGACACCACCACCCAGCCCGATCCCGACACCGTACCCGGCATCCCGGACGCGGAGTCGCTGGAACCGACGAAGCGCACCATCGCGATCCTCGGCGCCAACGGCGACCTGGCCAAGCGGCTGCTGATCCCCGGCCTCGGCGAGGTCGTCGACGCCGCCCGCGACATCTCGCTGCAGATCATCGGTGCCGCTCGCACGCCGCAGCCGAACGAGGAGTGGCGTGCGACCGTCCGCGCCAGTCTCGAGGACGCCGGCATCGGGTCCCGGACCGTCGACGCGCTCGTGTCGACGACGGAGTTCATCCCGACCGACGCCTCCGACCCCGACGAACTGCGTGCGCTGCTCGACGCCTGCACCGGCTCGCCGATCCTCTACATCGCGCTCCCGCCCTCCGCCGGGCGCAAGGTCGCCGAGGCGCTCGCGCAGATCGACCTGCCCGACGACCTCCTCATCGCCATCGAGAAGCCCTTCGGCGACGACCTCGCCGACGCCCAGGCGCTCAACGCGGCGCTCGCCGAGGTCGTGCCGGAGGAGCGTCTGTGGCGCATCGACCACTTCCTCGGCAACGCGACCGTGCTCGGGATGCTCGGCCTCCGCTTCGGCAACCGGCTACTCGAGGCGGGCTGGAACGCGGAGCAGATCGAGAAGGTGGAGATCCTCTACGACGAGGAGCTGGGGCTCGAGGGTCGTGCGGCGTTCTACGACCAGACCGGCGCGCTGCGCGACATGCTGCAGAGCCACCTGTTGATGGTCCTCGCCCTCACCGCGATGGAGCGGCCGGACGCCGTGACGCCGACCGACGTCCACGACCGTATCGCCGAGGTCCTCGGCGCCGTCCGGCTGTGGAAGGACGATCCGTCGACCGCCCGTCGCGCCCGCTACACCGAGGGCAGGGTCGGCGACCGGCTCTTCCCCTCCTATGTGGACGAGCCCGACGTCGACGCCTCCCGTGAGACGGAGACGCTCGCACAGCTCCTGCTCCAGGTCGACACCCCGCGTTGGCAGGGGGTGCCGTTCGTCCTGCGCTCCGGCAAGGGCATCGGCGACCCGCGCCGCGAGGTCGCCGTCCACTTCCGCCGCTCGGCGGCGCCGACCGGACTCGACGCTCCCGACGGGCACGCCGACACCGTCCTCCGGATGTCACTCAAGGGCGGTGCGGTGCACCTCGACCTCATCGTGACCGGCGCCGACGACGTCGACGGCCTGCGCCGGGTCGAGCTCGAGGCCGATCCCGGAGCTGCGACCCTGAGCGCCTACGCGCAGGTGCTCGCCGGCCTCCTGCAGGAGAACACGCTGCTGTCGGTGCGCGGCGACATCGCCGAGCAGTGCTGGCGCATCGTCACCCCGGTCGTCACCGCCTGGGCCGCCGGCGAGACGCCGCTCGAGGAGTACGAGGCGGGGAGCGCCGGTCCGACGGACTGGTGACTGGGCTCTGACGCACTGCTGACCGCCTGACACGAAACGACCCGCGCCGAATGATCGGCGCGGGTCGTTTCGTACAGTGGGCGGTTACGCCGACGGCTTCAGGACGACCTTGATGCAGCCGTCCCGGTGCCGTCAGGTCACGCCGAGAACTGCAGCTACGCCGACGGCTTCAGGACGACCTTGATGCAGCCGTCCTCCTTCTTCTGGAAGGTCTCGTACATCGCCGGAGCTTCGGCGAGCGGGACCCGGTGGGTGGCGAGGTCGAGCACGCCGAGCGGATCGGTGCTGTCCTCGACGAGGGGGAGCAGCGTCGGGATCCAGCGGGCGACGTTGCACTGACCCATCCGGAGCGAGACCTGCTTGTCGAACATCGACTTCATCGGCATGATGTCGGCCTCACCGGCGTAGACGCCGCTCAGGGACACGACGCCGCCGCGGCGCACGAGATCGAGCGCGGTGTGCAGGGCGGCGAGCCGGTCGATGCCGGCGTGCTCCATGGCCGGTCGCGCGATCGCGTCGGGCAGCACGCCGACGGCCGTCTGCGCCGCAGCCGCGATCGGTGAGCCGTGGGCCTCCATGCCGACGGCGTCGACGACCCCGTCCGGGCCGCGTCCGCCGGTGGCGTCGCGGAGCTCCGCGACCACGTCGTCCGAGAGGTCGAGGGCACGGATGCCGTAACGCTCGGCGAGGGCACGGCGCTCCGGCACCGGGTCGACGGCGAACACCTCGAGACCGCGGTGCTTGGCGATGCGAGCCGCGAGCTGGCCGACCGGGCCCAGGCCGAGCACGGTGATCGAGCCGCCGTCCGGCACCTCGGCGTACTCGACGCCTTGCCAGGCGGTCGGGAGGATGTCGCTCAGGTAGAGGTAGGACTCGTCGGGCAGGTCGCGACCGACGACGATGCAGTTCGCGTCGGCGAGCCGCACCTGCAGGAACTCGGCCTGTCCGCCCGGTACCTGGCCGTAGAGCTTCGTGTAGCCGTACAGGGACGCGCCGCTGCCGTGCTCCTTCACCTGGGTCGTCTCGCACTGCGACTGCAGCCCGTTGCGACACATGAAGCACTCGCCGCACGCGATGGTGAACGGGATGACGACCCGGTCACCGACCGCGACGCGGGTGACCTCGGAGCCGACGGCTTCGACGACACCCATCGTCTCGTGGCCGAGGACGTCGCCGCGGTCGAGGAACGGGCCGAACAGTTCGTAGAGGTGGAGGTCGGAGCCGCAGATGGCTGCCGAGGTGACACGGATGATCGCATCTGTGGGGCGGTGATCGCGGGGTCCGGGACGGTCTCGACCGACACCGACCGGCGACCCTGGTACGTGAGTGCGCGCATGGATGCTCCTTCGTCGTTGTCCTTCCACCCTGCGCCTCCCGGGCGTCGGGCGACTGGGGGTGGACGTCTCGGCGGAGGGCTGATACGAGCTCAGCGTGCCGCGTCGGCGGCCACGCGCTGGAGGCTCGCGAGCACCGACCGGACCGCGGACCGCGCCATCGCCTCCGGTCTCGCCAGGACGTCGACGTGCCGGACGAGGACCGCGCCGGCGACCGGTCGGAGGACCATGCCGTCGACGGCCAACGGTGCCGCCGTGGTGCGTGGCATGACGGCGATCGCAGCCCCGGTGCGGACGACCTGGGCGGCGACCGAGAACTCGTTGATGCGGTGGTCGATCCGCGGCGCCCGGCCGCTCAGCGCGCCCAGGTGATGGAGGACGCCGGCGAGCGGGAACCCCTCGTGCGTGGAGATCCAGCGTTCGTCCCGCAGATCCTCCGGCCGCACCTCCGACCGTGCGGCCAGCGGGTGCGTCTCGTGCATCGCGATGTCGAGGGGTTCGACGAGCAGCGGCGTCACGACGAGGCGGTCGAGCGGCCACGCCGGTTCGTGCGGGAGGCGGTGGGCGATGACGAGGTCGTAGTCCGCCGTGAGCCCGGCGAACCGGTCCTGCGCGACGTCGGCGTCGGCGAGCAGGAGTCGCGGAACCGGACCGGTCGCATCGGCTATAAGCGGGGAGCCGGCGGCGAGCAGTGGTCCGAAGAACGCCAGCCCCGCGCTGTGGAACGCGGAGACGCTCACGGGTCGCTGCTCGTGCTGGAGGAAGGAGTCCACAGCGTCCCTGGCCTCGGCAAGAGCCTCCTCGACGCGCGCGGCAGCGACCGCGAGGGCTTCGCCGGCCTCCGTGAGGACGAGGCGACGCCCGTACTTCTCGGTGAGCGGCACCGGCATGGTGGCCTGCAGCGCGGCGAGCTGCTGCGACACGGCCGAGGCGCTGACGTGCATGGCTGCGGCGACCGCGGCGACGCTGCCACGGTCGCCGAGTTCGCGGAGGAGGCGGAGGCGCGCGGGATCCATAAGTGTTTCCTTCATCGTCGATCCAGACACTGGCTGTTGTTCTGTCGTGTCCGTCTCCTGGAGAGTAGCGGCATGGCCCGCCGCGCACCCTCCGAACTCATCGTCGACGTGCTGCTCGTCGGGGTCGCGGCGGTGTGGGGCGCCAGCTTCCTCGCGGCGAAGGACCTCGCCGCCGTCACCGGTGTGCCGGCCGCGGTCGCCCTGCGGTTCCTGGTGGCGGTGGTCGCCATCGGGCTCATCTGCCTCGTGCGGCGGGAGCGCCTCCCTCGCGGACGGGGCCTGCTGATCGCGGCTGGGCTCGGCTGCTCGCAGGCCGCGATCATCGGCCTCGAGACGTGGGGAGTGCACCTGACCTCGGCGACGAACGCCGGGCTGCTCATCAGCCTCGCGCTCGTCATGACGCCGGTGCTCGACGGTGTCGCGTCGCGGTCCTGGCTCCCGCGGTCCTACTTCGTCGCCGCGGTCGCTGCGGTCGTCGGTGTCGCGCTGCTCGTGTCGGACGGCGGTCTCCGAGCACCCACCGCGGGCGACGCGCTCGTGATCGCCGCCGCCGTCGTCCGTGCGGTGCACGTGACGTCGAGTGCGCACCTGACGCGAGGTCGAACCGACAGCACGCTCGGCGTGGTGTTCGTCCAGATGCTCGTGTGCGCCGGGGCGTTCAGCCTCATCGCCGGAGACGGTCTCGCTGCGGCTGTCACGCTGCTCGACCTGCGCGGCTGGCTGGACGTGCTGTTCCTCGGCCTGCTCTGTTCCGTGTTCGCGTTCGTCGTCCAGCTGTGGGCGGTGCGGCGGACCTCGGCGTCGCGCGCGAGCATCCTCATGGGGACGGAACCCGTCTGGGCGCTCCTCGTCGGTGTGCTCATCGCGGGGGAGGCGATCGGCCCGCTGGGTGCGCTCGGTGCGGCGCTGATCATCGTGGCGAGCTATGTGGGCCAGGCGATCGAACGCCGCCACCGCGCGCGGACGACCGGTATGACACCCACGGTGCAGCAGGAGCCGGCGCCTGTCTGACGGGGTCTACAGCGTGGTCGCCGCGCCCGTGAGCGGCGTTCCCAGCGGTGCTGCGTCCTCGATCCGGCACACGCGGACGTCGATCTCGTGGATCGGCGTCTCCGCCATCGACGTCGCTAGCACGCCGCGGATCGCGTCGCCGACGAGTCGGAGGGTCGCCGGGACCGGAGCCCCGTCGGTCACACCGATCGTCGCGCCGATCGTCACCGCGCCGTCGGCTCCGCGACGGACGGCCACCTTCGTCGGCTCCTCGTTGTCACGGCCGACCGCATCGGCGACGGTCCGCAGGACCGCACGGATCGGTGATCCGGTCGCGTAGACCGTCGTGACCCCCGGTGTCGCGGCGACGACGGCGGTGAGCTGCTGCGAGAGTGCGGCATCGGTGTCCATCAGGAGTCCTCCGGCCGGGCGACGCGCTGCGTGTGGATGTCGATGATCGTGACATCGACGGCGACCACGTTGAGCTCGGTGTGCGTGGCCAGTTCAGCGACGACGCGATCCCGGATGAGCTGCGACAGCCGTTCGAGGTTGTTGCCGAACGCGGCCGAGGCGGTGATCGCCACCGTGATCGGCGCGTCCAGGGTCGTCACATCGCCGTCGAGCCGGACCCGGCCGACGATGACCCCGCCGACGCTGTCGCCCACCCCGCGGATCAGGGTGCGGACGGAGCCCTCCGTGATGCGCAGGTGCACCTCGGGGTCCGGGTGCCTGAGCGGGATGTCCCGACCGGCGTGCGCCTCGAGCGAGATGTTCTGGAGCACCGCGTGCATCCAGGAGCGGTCCTGCTCGGAGTGCGTCGCCGCCTCCGACTTGAGCAGCGCCCAGGTCTGGGTGCGCAGCCGGAGGAGGGCGTCGAGGGCGAGTTGGCAACCGGGGGAGGCTTCGATGCCGGGATCGAGGGGCTCGCGGCCGCTGTCGAGGTAGTCGGAGAGCTCGTCGATGGTGTGCCCGTCGAGGTCGGCGCCGGCCAGGCCGTCGAGCATGGACTCGTGGTCGTCGTCGTTCATCGCCACACCTCCATCTCCCGCAGGACGGTCTGTCTGGCTCGCGCGAGCTGACCGCGCACCGTCGACGTGGGGACCCCGAGCGACTCGGCGATCTCGACGTACGACAGCCCGCCCGTCTCCTTGAGCATCCAGCACTCGCGCTGCATGGCGGGCAGTCGGTCGAGGACCGAAGCGAGTGCGCTCATCTGCATGCGCACCTCGACGACCCGTTCCGGGGACTGATGGGACGGGGCGGGGGCATTCCAATCCTCGATCTCGCTGTGTTCGCGGCGGCGTCTGATGCGGTCGATCGCCCGATTCGAGACCATGCGCATCAACCAGGACTTCACCGCGTTCGGGTCGTTCAGCCGGTCGAGCTGTCCCCACGCCTGGATGAGGACGTCCTGCACGACGTCCTCCGCCTCCGACTGGTTCCCCAGCACGCGGACGGCGTAGGCGCGCATGAGGGAACCGTACCGGAAGACGAGGACCTCGAAGGCGGTGGCGTCTCCGTCGGCCGCGCGCTCGGCGAGGATGCCGTCCGGGAGGACCTCGAGCGAGCGCTTCACGGTGTGGCTAGAGGACGGCGAACGCGGTGAAGGCGACGGCGGTCGCGGACACGATCGCGGACGCGGCGACCGTGGCGACATACGGAAACTGGAGCGTCTTCGCCGGGCCGTTCTCCACCGCCTCCTTGGCGCGGAGCAGGGAGACGAAGACCCCGAGGTCCTTGCCGGTGCTCGAGGCGGCGACGAAGCGGCCGTCCCGGAACTCGACCATGCCGGCGTACTCGCCGTCGACCGAGGCGACCCAGAGGGTCGCGTCCGGCTCAGCCCAGGCGACCGTGGTCCCTGTGCCTCGCTCCAACACCGTGCTCATGACTGCTCCTTGCTCAACGTTCGTGTTGTTAGAGAATCTAGCTATTCATGCGTCTGCATGTACCCACTTGACATCGCGATCCGGACTCCGCTAGACAATCTCGTTACGAGAACCACTACTGTTGGACTTCATGACCGCCCAAGCCGTTGACGCGCAGCACTACTGGTACGAACAGGACGAGCACGAGCGCGGCCGCCGCATGCTCGAGGCCATGCGTCTGTACCGTGCCGCCGAGGCCGCCATGCGTCGTCGGACCCGCGACGAGATGCACATGGGCGAGAACGACCTCCTCGCGCTGCGGTTCATGCTGCGCGCCAAGCAGGAGCACCGCCTGGTCAGCCCCACGGATCTCGGGGCCTACCTCGGCATCAAGACCTCCTCGGTCACGGTCATGCTCGACCGCCTGGAGGCGGCGGGTCACGTCGTCCGTCGGCCGAGCGAGACCGACCGTCGTCGCGTCACCGTCTCGACCACCGACTTCGCCGACTCGGAGGTCCGCAAGACGCTCAGCCACATGCACCACCGCATGATGGAGGCGACCACCGGGATCGAACCGGAGATCGCTGCGGGCATCGTCGACTTCCTCGACCGCATGCGCGAGGCCGTCGACTCGATCGACCGCACCGAGCCCGGGGGGCAGCCGCAGCACTGAACGGCAGCGCTGGGCCGTCGATGGGCCGGGGGTCACTCGGTCGGCCCCACCTGGTCTGTGGTGGAACAGCGAGGCGGGCCGCACGGTCTGATCCGTGTGACCCGCCTCCGAATGTCTTCGACGATTTCGACCGCGCGCTGCGGGCCCTCCAGGCGCCGCTCGAGCCGACTCTCAGAAGTCCCCGACCTTCGATGATCCGATGGTAATCGAGCACGTGTCGGACGACCGATGCTTGAACGGTCGGATCGCTTGTGCTACTCGCGGTCGTGCCGGTGGCGTCGCCTCAGTTGTCGGCGCCCGCCTCCGGATACTCGCTCTCAGCCATGAGCTCGAGCCCCGCCGGCGTGTAGGTGCGGTCGAGCATGGCCTGCAACCAGGTGCGGTTCAGTGCGACCGGGCGTGAGCCGGTGAACCGGAAGACGATGGGGACACCGGTCTCGATCCAGATCGCGTAGCGGCCCGAACCGTGTGCGGGGTCGATCGTCCAGGAGAGGAGGAACGCCTCACCCTTGCGGAGCTTCGAGACGACGACCATCTGCACATGGGCGAGGGTCCGATCCTCGAGTTCGAGTGCTTCGTTCCCGTACCGCAGCGTTCCCATGTTCCCCAGCCCCCTGTCGTCGTGTGCGCGCTCGATCACCGCGCCGACAATTCTGGCAGCTCCCGTGGATGCGGCGCGAATGCCAGAGCGGGAGTGCTCGTCAGTCGGCGTCGAGGACGGCGTCGAGGAGGCCCGGGAACCGGGTGTCGAGGTCGTCACGCCGCAGGGTGAGCGTGCGGTGGCGACCGTTCGGCTCGTTCCGGATGACGCCGGCCTCGCGGAGCACCTTCATGAGGTGGGACTTCGTCGACTTCGGGATCGCGGGGTCGAGGGCGGTGCAGTTCGCGGCGTCCATCGGTCCGTCCCGAAGCTGCCGCACCATCTCGAGTCGGTCGGGATCGCTGAGCGCGAAGAGCACGGCCGGCAGCTCGATCGCCTCGCGGTCGGGGTGCGTGAGATCGGCTGGTGCAGGCATGGTTCGATAATAATTGAACAATCAGCGGAAAGCGCGTATCGTCCAATCGTTCGATATTTTTGGAACCAAAGGATGCCGCCCCGTGCAGACGACGACCCCGTCACCCCCGACCCGACCCGTGCCCACCGCGGCTGCTGGCGCGCCCGTGCTGCCGCGCCGTCGCTTCGGCTTCGTGCTCGCGGGGCTCGGCAGCACGCTCATGCTCGCCGGCGCCAGTGCCCCGTCGCCGTTCTACCCGGAGCTCCAGGAACGGCTCGGCATCGGCCCGATCGGCGTCACCATCGCCTTCTCGGCCTACGCGCTCGCCCTGCTCGTCGCGCTCCTCACGATCGGCTCGGTCTCCGACCACCTCGGACGCCGCCCGGTGATCACCGCCGGGTTCATCGTGCTCGCCGCCAGCATGCTGCTCCTCTGGCACGTCGACTCCGGAGCGCTGCTGTACCTCGCGCGCGTGCTCCAAGGCCTCGCCAGTGGGGCACTGCTCTCCACACTGTCGGCGACCATCATCGATCTGGCCCCGCCCGAGCGGCCACGAGCGGCGACCCTGCTGAACGCCATCGCGCCGATGATCGGTCTCGCCTCCGGCACGATCCTCGCGGGCGTCCTGCTGCAGACGGTCGCCGATCCGTCGAGCTGGACGTTCCTCCCGTTGGCGGTCGCCTACCTGCTCATCGCGGCGTCCATCTGGATCGTGCCGGAGACCTCCGCCCGCGCTCCCGGATGGGCCCGTGCCATCCGACCTCGCGCAGCCGTCCCCGTCGACACCCGACGCTTGTTCGTCGTGAGCATCCCGATCGTCCTCGGCGGGTGGGCGACCGGCGGGCTGTTCCTCTCCCTCGGACCGAGCATCATGCACACGGAACTCGGCGTCGACGGCCAGCTCGGGGGTGCGCTACTCATCGGGCTGCTGCCGGCCGCGGGGGCCGTCGCCGCCGCGGTGCTGCACCGTCGCCGACCCGTCGTCGCAGCTGTCTACGGGGCGTCCGCGCTGTCCGCCGGGACCGTGCTCCTGCTCGTCGCGCTGATCCTCGGTTCGCTCCCGATCGCGGTGGTCGCCGTCGTGATCGCCGGCACCGGCTTCGGCACGGCGTTCATGGGCACGATCGCCTCGCTCGTCCCGCTCGCGCCGGCCGACGAACGCGCCGAGCTGTTCGCCGCGCTGTACATCGTCGCCTACCTGTCCTTCGGGGTCCCGGCCGTCATCGCTGGTCTCCTCGCCTCGGCGATCGGGCTCCACGCCACGGTCCTCGGCTACGGCACGGTCGTCGCGATCGCCGCGGGCACGGCCGCCGTCGTCCGCGCCCGTTCGGCGCGCTGACGGCTTCAGTGCGCTGACGGCCCCTCGGCGAGGCGATCGAGGAGGGTCGACGCGCGGTAGGGGATGACCTCGATGAGTGAGACCTTCGTGTTCGTCCGGACCACGCCCGGAGCCGCGAGCAGCACACCGGCGATGCGGTGCAGGTCCTCCGTGTCGTGCGCGACGACCTTCGCGAAGAGGTCGGCGTCTCCGGTGGTCGCGTGCACCTCGACGATCTCCGGGATCGACTCGAGGGCCGCGTAGGCTTCCGTCGCGAGGTCCTGCCGGATGGAGATCTCGATGAACGCGGTGAGGGGGTAGCCCAGCGCCGACAGTCGCACCCGGCGACTCGGGGCGCCGAGTGCGCCGCTCGTCTCGAGCCGACGCAGACGGGCGTGGACGGTGTTCCTCGCGACGCCGAGGGTGCGTGCAAGGGCGAGCGCCGTCATGGAAGGGTCGTCGTCGAGCGCGGTCAGGATGCGCGCGTCGAGGTGGTCGATGGTCGCGGGATGAGGCATGTTGCTCACTCTCGGGCTGGGAATCGAGCACGATGACCACTGCACTCTACTCGTGTTGCGCAAGACGACGAGCTGGCGCATCGTTGGCGGAATGAGCACCCAGCAGCCGAGCGCCGCGACGTCGAGCGCGCAGCAGGCCCCCTCCACGCCTGCCCCGGCACCGTCTCCCGTTCGACACGGGGTGGTCGAGGACATCCTCGGCCTGCTCGTCGGCGTCACGGTGGTGTCGTTCGGGCTGTTCATCCTGAAGGCGGGATCGGCGGTGACCGGTGGGACGGCCGGACTGTCGCTCCTCGTCAGCTACCTCGCACCCGTGCCGTTCCCGGTGCTGTTCATCGCGATCAACCTGCCGTTCTTCCTGCTCGCGATCCGCGGCAAGGGCTGGGTGTTCACGCTCCGGAGCGGCGGCGCGATCGTGCTCGTGTCCGTCCTGTCCGGGGTGCACCCGCTGTTCCTGCCGGTCGGGCACATCGACCCGTTCTACGCGGCCGTCGTCGGCAACGTGCTCTGCGGCGTCGGCATCCTCATCCTGTTCCGACACCGAGCCAGTCTCGGTGGGTTCAACATCGTCGCGCTGATCCTCCAGGACCGGTTCGGCATCCGCGCGGGCTACGTCCTCATGGCCGTCGACACCGTGGTCGTGCTCGTGTCGCTCGTCGCCGTGCCGCCGCTCAACGTGCTCGTCTCGGCGCTCGGTGCGGTCCTGCTGAACCTCATCCTCGCGCTCAACCACCGGCCGGGCCGCTACCTCGGGGTGTAGCGCAGGAGATCCGCCCGGCAGCAGGACGTGCTGTTCGACAACATCCTGTTACCGCGCTGATGTCCTGCTGTCGCGCTACTGCTTGTAGGACGACAGGAAGTTGCCGAGCCGCTCGATCGCGTCGGTGAGAACGCGCTCCTCCGGCAGGGTGACGACCCGCAGGTGGTCGGGGTCCGGCCAGTTGAAGCCCGTGCCCTGGACGAGCAGGATGTGCTCCGCCACGAGCAGATCGTGGACGAGCAGCTCGTCGTCGTGGATCTCGTGGACCTCGGGGTCGAGGCGCGGGAAGGCGTAGAGCGCACCCATGGGCTTGGTGCAGGAGACGCCGGGGATCGAGTTGAGGCCGGCCCAGGTGGCGTCGCGCTGCTCGAGCAGGCGGCCGCTCGGGGCGATGAGGGCGTCGATCGACTGCACGCCGGAGAGCGCCGCCTGCACGGCGTGCTGCGCCGGCACGTTCGGGCACAGACGCGTGGACGCGAGGAGGTTGATGCCCTCGAGGAAGCCGCGCGCGTGGTCGCGGGGTCCGGTGATGACAAGCCATCCTGAGCGGTAGCCGGCGACCCGGTAGGTCTTCGACAGGCCGTTGAAGGTGAGGCAGAGGAGGTCGGGGGCGACGGTCGCCATCGGGATGTGGACGGCGTCGTCGTACAGGATGCGGTCGTAGATCTCGTCGGCGAGCAGCAGCAGCCCGTGCTCGCGTGCGACTCCGGCGATCTGCTCCAGCACCTCGCGGGAGTACACCGCACCCGTGGGGTTGTTCGGGTTGATGACGACGATCGCCTTGGTGTTCGGCGTGATCTTGGAGCGGATGTCCTCGATGTCGGGCGCCCAGTCCGCCTCCTCATCGCAGCGGTAGTGCACCGGCGTGCCACCCGCGAGGCTCGTCATCGCGGTCCACAGCGGGTAGTCGGGCGCGGGGATGAGGACCTCGTCGCCGTCGTCGAGGAGGGCCTGCATCGTCATCGTGATGAGTTCGGAGACGCCGTTGCCGAGGAACACCCACTCCGGATCGACCCGGGGGAACCCCTCCATCTCCTCGTAGCGGTAGGAGACGGCCTGACGCGCGGAGAGAATGCCGCGGCTGTCGCTGTACCCGTGGGAGTGGGGGAGTGCGGCGATCATGTCGCGCACGATCTGGTGCGGTGCCTCGAAGTCGAAGATCGCGGGGTTGCCGGTGTTGAGCTTCAGGATGCGGTGCCCGTCGGCCTCGAGACGCACGGCCTCGACGAGGGCCTTCCCCCGGATCTCATAGAGGACGCTTTTCAGCTTGGAGGATTGGTCGAGGGTGCGGCGGGTGGTCATCCCCACAGGCTACTGCGGGGATGTGAACGCACGACAATGCCGATTCAGGGATCGCGGCTCCCACGGTCGGTCGGCTCCGGTGTCAGACGGCAGGGGCCTCGAGGCGGGCGAGGAGCACCGGACGAGGAGGCCGCGCCGTGCGGACGACGTCGAGCGCGGTCCGGCCGTCAGCGAGGACGACGGCCGGGTCGAGGCCAGGCGCGGCGAGGAGCACGTCGTACAGCGGTTCGAGTCGGTTCTCGGGGAAGTTGCCCTGCCCGGCGAGTGCGGTCAGCGGGACACCGTTCGCCGGTGACGACGCGTTGACGTCGGCACCCGCGGTGATGAGTGCGCCGAGCACCCGGGCGTCCTGTTCGGCGTCCCGCGCGCCGGAGCGGTCGAGCGCGAGGTGGAGGACGCTGTCGCCCTCGGCGGTGCGTAGGGCGACGTCGGCACCGTCGGCCAGCAGCTGCGGGACGAACGTGGAGCGGACGGTGAGGTCGGGATTGCGCAGGACGGCGTGGAGCAGGCTGTCGCCGTTCTCGTCGACCGCGGACGCGAGGCCTGGGGTGTAGACGGCTCGGAGCTCGTCGAGGTTCTGCCAGGTCGCCGTGCGGGTCACCGCCTCGGTGGCGGGGGCGAGTCCGGCCGCATCCAGATACGCCGTCACCAGGTCGAACAGCTGCGGCCGCCGGAAGCGACTCGAGCGGGCCCGGTCGAGCACCGAGTGCCCGTGCGGGTCGGGCGCGAGGAGCTCGAGGCCCGGCTGGTCGAAGAACGCACGGTAGTAGGGTTCGAGCTCCGCTTCGGACAGCTTCGGGTGGTCGACCTCCTCCACCGGGCGGCGCTGGTGTCGTCCGGCGGGCCGGTTCACGTCGGCACCGGCGGCGATGAGGCGACGGACGAGCGGAGGGTCGACCTCGGGGTCCCGGGCGCGCTGCGCCAGCAGGACGTGCAGCAGCGTGTACCCCTCGTCGAGGACGACCGTCGCATCCGCCCCGTCGTCAAGGAGCCGCCCGGCGATGAACGCGCGCGTCGCCGGATCCTGGTTGGACATCGCCTCGGCCAACAGCGGCAGCCCGGTCGAATCGGTGTACGAGGGCCAGGTCTCGGGGTCGTAGGCCGCCTCGAAGTCCTCGATGCTCGCACGCTTCAACCAGTAGGGCCGGACCACCATCGTGACATCCTCCGATCGAGCGGCACCGGCGGAATGGGCCGCGCCCACCAGCCTAGGCGGACGCCCCGCGCGCTGTCCGGCTGGACGCCCGCTGTCAACAACGGGGACACGATTCGTCCACGTTCAGGGTAGAGGAGTACCGTCAGACGCTGGCGGTCAAGACTGCCTGGTCAGAGGCACGGAGGAATCGTGACCGGAAACGCAACTACCCGATTCGACAATGTGGCCATGTTGTCGGTGGCGAGCACGCTGCCGTCCGCAGTGGTGACCTCGGTCGAGATCGAAGAGGGCCTCGCGGCCGCGATGAAACGCGCCCGCCTCCCGAAGGGCATCCTGCGACGCGTCGCCGGTGTGGTCGAGCGACGACACTGGGGACCCGGCGAGAACTCGGACGACGCCACGGTGTCGGCCGGTCGCCGTGCGCTCGCCGAGGCCGGCATCTCGCCGTCCCAGATCGGGCTCATGATCAACACCTCGGTGACGCGGCAGCACCTCGAGCCCTCCGTCGCCGTCCGCATCCACGACGGCCTCGGCCTGCCGAGCTCGGCCATCAACTTCGACATCGCCAACGCCTGTCTCGGCTTCGTGACCGGCATGACCATGGCGGCCGCGATGATCGAGTCCGGCCAGATCGAGTACGCGCTCATCGTCAACGGCGAGGACGCGAGCGAGGTGCACGCCAACACCATCGAGCGCCTCAGCGGCAGCACCATCGATCGCGACGACTTCATGAGCGAGTTCGCCTCCCTCACTCTCGGCTCCGGGGCCGCCGCCGCCGTCATCGGGCCGGCCGACCGTCACCCCGAGGGACACCGCATCCTCGGTGGCGTCACCCGCGCTGCGACGGAGTTCAACCACCTCTGCGTCGGCAGCGTCGACGGCATGTTCACCGATGCCCGAGCACTCCTCAAGGGCGGGCTCGACCTCGTCGTCTCCGCGTGGAAGGAGGCCGCCGGCGACTCGTGGCGGTGGTCGAAGATGGACCGCTACATCACCCACCAGGTGTCGTCCATCCATACGGACTCCATGGTGAAGGCCGCTTCGCTCGACCGCAGCCGCGTGCCGGTCACCTATCCCTACCTCGGCAACGTCGGACCGGCCTCCATCCCGATCACCCTCGCCGACCAGCAGTCGACGCTGAACAAGGGCGACCGCGTCCTCCTCATGGGCGTCGGCTCGGGGTTGAACACCGGCCTCATGGAACTCGCGTGGTAGCGGGCACGGTCGCCGCGAACGTCGGCCTGCGGACCATGGGCGTGCGCGCCGCGGGTCTGCCGGGCCTCCCCGCGCGGTACTCGCACCGCATCGACGTCCCCGGTCGCCTGGCCGACGACGGCGTGACGAGGAACTGGCACTACCTCGACACCGCCGACGCACTCAGCGAAGCCGGTGTCGAGCCGGTCGGCACCATCCTCGCCGTCCACGGCAACCCGACCTGGTCGTACCTCTGGCGCTCGCTCATCACCCGGTCCGTCGAGCAGGCCGACGCCGGCGGGACCGCCTGGCGCGTCGTCGCCGTCGACCAGCTCGAGATGGGCTGGTCGGAGCGCACCGAGGTCACCCGCACGCTCGAACAGCGGATCGCCGACCTCGCAGCCTTCTCCGACGCGCTCGGCCTCACCGGTCCCGTCGTCACCCTCGGTCACGACTGGGGCGGCGTCATCTCCCTCGGCTGGGCCACCGAGCACCCGGAGCTCCTCGTCGGTTCGATGCTGCTCAACACGGCCGTGCACCACCCGGAGGGCACCCCGATCCCCGCGCCCCTGCGGCTCGCCGGCGCTCGCGGCATGCTCGGCGCCGGCTCGGTGCAGACCACCGCCTTCCTCGACACGACACTGTCGCTCGCGTCGCCGCCGCTCGACCGCGACGTCCGCGATGCGTACCGCAGCCCGTACTCCGCGCCCGCGCGCCGTCGCGGCATCGGCGCGTTCGTCGCCGACATCCCGGCGACCCCGGAGCATGTCAGTTTCCCTCGCCTCGAGCGCCTCGCCGACGACGTCGCCCAGCTCCGCGTCCCGGCCCTCATGCTGTGGGGTCCGCGCGACCCGATCTTCAGCGACCGCTACCTCGCCGACCTCGCCGACCGCCTCCCGCACGCCGAGGTCCACCGCTTCGCCGGCGCGGGGCACCTCGTCATCGAGGACGCCCCGGTCGCGGAGTCGCTGCTCACCTGGCTCGACGACCGGCTGCCGCACGGTGCGCCGGTCGAAGTAGCTCCGCTGGAGTCCGCCGCCGCCACGACCGAGCAAGCCGGCTTCGAACCGCTCTGGCGGCGACTGGACGAGCGGCGCACCGACGACAGCGATGCGATCGTCGAACAGCGCGGTTCGGGTGCGGCCCGTCGCGTCAGCTGGCGGCAACTCGACGACCGCGTGACACGCCTGGCCGCCGGCCTGCACCGCATCGGTGTCCGGCGCGGCGACCGCGTCTCGCTGCTCGTCACGCCTGGCGCCACGCTCACAGCCGTGATCTACGCCTGCCTGCGCATCGGTGCGGTCGTGGTCGTCGCCGACGCCGGTCTCGGCGTCAAGGGCCTCCACCGTGCGGTCCGAGGCGCGTGGCCCGCGTACGTCATCGGCGAGACCAAGGGGCTCGCCGCCGCGCGTGCGCTTGGTTGGCCGGGCGTGAAGATCTCCGCGGCCCGCCTCCCCGGCGCGACCGCGGCGGCCCTCGGCGTCTCGTACAGCCTCAAGGACCTGCTCGACGCCCGTACGACGCCTGAGCTGCCCGGCGAACCCGGCCCGACCGACCTCGCGGCGATCCTGTACACCTCGGGATCCACCGGCCCGGCGAAGGGCGTGAAGTACACCCACGCTCAGCTGTCGTCGTTGCGCGACGTCCTCTCGGAGCACTTCGCGATCACCGCCGACTCGGGCCTCGTCACCGGGTTCGCGCCGTTCGCGCTGCTCGGCCCGGCGCTCGGAGCCCGTTCCTCGACGCCGGAGATGGACATCTCGGCGCCCCGGACGCTCACCGCCCGAGCGGTCGCTGCCGCCGTGGCCGAGACGGACGCCGACATCGTGTTCCTCTCGCCGGCCGCGATCCTGAACGTGGTCGCGACGGCCGACGCGCTCGACGGTGCGGATCGTCAGGCGCTCCAGGGCGTCAGGACCGTGCTCTCGACGGGCGCGCCCGTCAGCCGACAGCTCCTGACGGCACTCGTGGGCCTCCTGCCCAACGCGTCCGCGCACGCGGTGTACGGCATGACCGAGTGTCTGCTCGTCTCGGACATCACCCTCGACACGTTGCCCGACGAGGACACCGAGCACACGGGTGTGTGCGTCGGGACGCCCATCGGCGGTGTCGACGTGCGCATCAGCCCGCTCGACGAGGCCGGACGCGCCACGGGTACGCCGACGCAGGACGCGGATCGCCTCGGCGAGGTCATCATCTCGGCCGAGCACCTCAAGTCGCAGTACGACCGGCTCTGGCTGACCGACCGGGCCGCCGTCCGCAACGTCGCCGATGACGGACGCTGGCACCGCACCGGCGATGTCGGGCATCTCGACACCGATGGCCGCCTCTGGATCGAGGGCCGTCTGCCGCACGTGATCGCGACCCAGGACGGACCGATCGCTCCGGTCGGACCGGAGCAGGCGATCGAGACGGTGCCGCTCGTTCGCCGCGCCGCCCTCGTGGGCGTCGGCCCAGAGGGCCTCCGCCAGTGCGTCGCGATCGTCGAGACGACCACGGGCACGAAGCGGGTCCAGCTCGCCGAGGCCCAGCTCGCAGCGCAGGTGCGGGACGCCTCGACGCAGCCGCTCGTCGCGGTGTTCGTCGTACCCGAGCTGCCGACCGACATCCGCCACAACTCCAAGATCGACCGCACCCGCCTGTCGGTGTGGGCGGAAGGCATCCTGGCCGGTGAACGGCTGAGCGCCCCGTGACCGTCCTCGTCACCGGCGCGAGCGGCATGCTCGGCCGCGAGGTCGCCCTCGAGATGCTCCGCGGTGGACATCGCGTCCGGGTGTTGCAGCGTGGGCCGTCCGCGCTCACCGACGTCGAGGAGGTGCGGGGATCCATCACCGACGCAGCCGTCGTCGAGTCGGCGATGGACGGTGTCGACGCGGTCGTGCATCTGGCCGCGAAGGTCTCGTTGGCGGGTGATCCGGCGGAGTTCGAGCGGGTCAACGTCACCGGGGCCGAGGTCGTCCTCGACGCGGCCGAGACCGCGGGTGTCTCACGGTTCGTCCATATCTCCTCGCCGTCCGTCGCGCACGGTGGCTCGGCGCTCGTGGGTGTCGGTGCGGAACCGGCCGACCCGGACGCAGCACGCGGGGAGTACGCGCGGACGAAGGCGCAGGGCGAACTGCACGCCCTCGCGCGGGACCGTCGCGGCTTCGCGGT
Organism: Plantibacter sp. M259; assembly: GCF_006065115.1. NCBI lineage: Bacteria > Bacillati > Actinomycetota > Actinomycetes > Micrococcales > Microbacteriaceae > Plantibacter > Plantibacter sp. M259. The sequence continues at coordinate 2,211,171 of NZ_CP040750.1, forward strand.
CGTCGTCGTGCGGCCGCACCTCGTCTGGGGTCCGGGCGACCCGCAGCTCGTCGAGCGCATCGTGGACCGCGCACGCCGCGGCCGGCTGCCGTTGCTCGACGACGGAACCGCCCTCATCGACAGCACGTACGTCGCGAACGCGGCGTCGGCCATCGCGGCGGCGCTCGAACACGCCGAGACGGCACACGGTCGTGCGTTCGTGGTGACGAACGGCGAGCCGCGTCCGGTCGGCGAGCTGCTCGCGGGCATCTGCCGTGCTGCTGGCGTGAAGCCGCCGACCTTCAGCGTCCCCGCCGGTGTCGCCCGAGCTGCCGGCGGACTCGTCGAGCGCCTGTGGAGCATCCGCCCCGGCGCCGATGAGCCGCCGATGACGCGCTTCCTCGCGGAACAGCTGTCGACCGCCCACTGGTTCGACCAGCGCCAGACCCGCGCGGCCTTGCACTGGACGCCGGCGGTCTCGATCGACGAGGGCCTCGAGCGCCTGGCTGCGCACTACCGGTCCTGATGCGAGACCGGCGGCGCATCCTGCGGGTGGTCGCCGGCGCATAGTCCCAGCCCCGCCGCCGCGCTCCAGGCACCCGAGTGCCGGCTCAAGCGGCGGCGGGGTCTGGGCCACACCCGGGCGAGGGAGCCCGGTAGGAACATCGTAGGTGCCGGGCCCGGCGCGCGTCGGCGGAACGCCCCGTCTGTTCGCAAGATGGATATCCGAACTGCCGTACATGGTCCCAGCCCCGCCGCGGCGATCCAGACATTCGGGTGCCGGCTCAAGCGGCGGCGGGGTCTGGGCCACGACCGGGGGAGGGAAGTCCCGGTACGGACGATGGTACGCGCCAGGCCGGGCGGTGTCATCAGTGGGTTGTGCAGCATCGCGCCCTCGTCTCGTGCTCCCTGTCGGACGTCTGCTCTAGCGTCGAGCGCATGCGTTCGTTCCGGATCCAGGTGCCCGATGCCGACCTCGAAGACCTGCAGCGGCGACTCGACGCGGTTCGCCTCCCCGCCGCGATCGGTGACGCCGGCGAGGAGAGCGCCCTCTCGCTCGACCGGTTGCGGTCGCTCGTCGACCACTGGCGGGACGGCTTCGACTGGCGGTGCATCGAACGCGAGCTTCAGGAGGTGCCGCAGTTCGAGGCGGAGGTCGACGGGCTGCGGCTGCATGTCGCGCGGCTACCGGCGCCGGACGGCGTCGCGGTGACGGTCCCGGTGATCGCGTTCCACGGTTGGCCGTACTCCTTCATCGAGATGCTGCCGCTGGCGAGGGAACTCGCAGGACGCACGGTCGACCTCGGCGACGGCCGGACACTCGGCTTCGAGGTCGTCGTCCCCTCGCTGCCCGGGTACGGGTTCTCGGCGCCCCTCGCGGACCGGCCGTTCACCGGCCCGGTGGTCGCCGAACTCATGCACGCACTCATGACCGAGGTGCTGGGGCACGCGAACTACCTCACCTACGGCGAGGACGTCGGGTCGACGACGAGCGACTGGCTCGCCGCGCTGTATCCGGCGTCGGTCATCGGCCAGTTCGCGACGCACGCCGCCTTCCCGTCGGCGTCCCGAGCGCGCGACCTCACCGCCGAGGAGCAGGACTGGCTCGATCGACACGACCAGGAGTGGGCTCGCGGTCTCGCCTATGCCCGTGTGCAGGCCACCAGGCCCGAGATCCTCGCGACGGCCCTGAACGATTCGCCCGTGGGCCTCGCCGCATGGATCGCGGAGAAGCTCCTCGCCTGGGCGGGCGACGGCAGCTGGTGGACCGACGACGAGCTGCTGACCACGGTCTCGCTGTACTGGTTCACGCAGACCATCGGATCATCGTTCCGGCCGTATCGCGACCACCCGAAGCAGCCCGAACTCCCGCTGATCGAGGTGCCTGTGGCCGTCGCCGTGCAGACGGGCGAACGCGGACTCCCGCGCTCCTACGCGGCAAGGGCCTACAGCGACATCCGGAGCTGGACGGAACTGGATCGCGGGGCGCACTTCACGGCCTGGCAGGTGCCGGTCACGGTTGCGGACCGGATCCAGGCGTTCGTGGAGACCCTGCCCATCACCGACTGACGGGCGCCTCAGCGCTCGTCGTCGCGAAGTGATCGGATCATGCTCCGCAGGACGACGAGTGCCTCCCGCTGCTGATCGGCGGTCAGGCCGCTCAGCATCCTGACCTCGACCGATCGCACGGCGGCGGTCGCCTGCGCGAGGTGCTCACGACCGAGCGGCGTGAGCCGGGTCGGCAGTGCCTTGCCGACGGGAGCCTGTTCGGGGCGGCTGACGAAGCCGTCGCGCTCGAGGGCCTGCAGGAGCACGTTCATCGACTGGCGGGTGACGAAGGCGCCGCGGGCCAGTTCTGAGTTCGACAGCCCAGGTCGCTGGGCGAGGAGTTCGAGGCAGGAGTAGTGCGTGATCGTCATGCCGAGTGGTCGCAGCACCGCCTCCATGGCTGAGCGGAGCGCACTCGACGCCTCCTTCAGGAGGTACCCCAGCGAGGTGTCCAGTTCGATCCCGTCTTGACTCATGTCAGTATTCTGACATAGGCTCAGTGTGTCAGATAACTGACACGACAGAAATGGACCCACATCATGCCCGTCACCGGACCGGACTTCATCTCCCTCCAGGTCACCGACCTCGACGCCTCGCAGGCCTTCTATGAGCAGTACCTCGGCCTCGTCCGCTCGCAGGCCGGCCCGCCGCATGCGGTCGTCTTCGAGACGACGCCGACCGCCTTCGCCCTGCGCGACATCGTCGCCGGAACCGATCTCGCCTCCGCGCCCCAGCCTGGGATCGGCGCGGCGATCTGGCTGCACGCCACGGACGTCCAGGAGATCCACGACGCCCTCGTCGCCGACGGCCACACGATCGTCTCGGCGCCGATCGACGGCCCGTTCGGTCGCACCTTCACCTTCGCCGACCCCGACGGCTACCAGCTGACCCTCCACGACCGCGCCTGAGCTGTCCAGTGCCCGACGCGTCAGAATGGACGGATGCGACGATCAAGAGTGCACGTGATGGGTGCGAGTGGCAGTGGCGTGACGACGCTCGGGCGGGCGCTCGCCGACCACTGGTCCGTCCCGCACGCCGACACCGACGACTACTTCTGGGTACCGACGGACCCGCCCTACGTGACCAAGCGTTCGGACGCGGAGCGGGTGCGGCTCATGCGCGAGCTGTTCGTGCCGCGCGAGGCGTGGGTCCTGTCGGGCTCGATGCCCGGCTGGGGCGACGAGATCGTCGCCGAGTGCGACGCGATCGCCTTCGTGACCCTGGACCCGGTGGAACGACTGCGGCGTCTGGAGGCCCGAGAGATCGAGCGGCGGGCCGGCGAACCGCATGATGACCGTGCGTGGCGGGAGTTTCGCGAGTGGGCGAGCGGCTACGACGACCCTGCGTTCGACGGCCGGAGTCGGGCGTCGCACGAGGCCTGGCTCGCGACGCTGCCGCAACCGGTCCTCCAGGTCGACAGCGGGCTGTCTCGTGCCGAGGTCCTCGAGGTCGTCCTGGCCTGGGAGCGACGCTGACGAGTGTCGGTGCCAGAGCGCTGTCAACGGGGTGCCGGCCGCCGGATCGAGGCGCATACTGGAACCCTCAGACTTATCTGACACACGTCGCTTAGTGAGCGACTGCGGCGTGCGGTTCCGACGCTCGAGGAGGATGTCTCACCATGAAGGCACTGCGGTACACGAAGATCGGCTCGGCCCCCGAGGTCGTCGAGATCGAGAAGCCGACACCGGGGCCGGGTGAGATCCTGCTGAAGGTCACCGCCGCCGGTGTCTGCCACTCCGACGACTACGTCATGAGCCTCCCCGAGGAGGACTACCTCGCGCAGCAGTACCCGCTGCCGCTCACGCTCGGACACGAGGGTGCCGGCGTCATCGAGTCGTTCGGTGAGGGTGTCGAGACGGGCCTGCAGATCGGCGACGCGGTCGCCGTCTACGGGCCGTGGGGCTGTGGTCACTGCCTGAACTGCTCGCAGGGCAAGGAGAACTACTGCACGAACGCCGTCGCCGAGGGGATCCGTCCTCCCGGACTCGGCAGCCAGGGCTCGATGGCCGAGTGCATGATCGTCGACGACGTGCGTCACCTTGTGCCGATCGGCGACCTCGACCCCGTGAAGAACGTGTCCCTCACCGATGCCGGCCTCACGCCGTACCACGCGATCAAGCGCAGCCTGCCGAAGCTCGGAGCCGGCACCTTCGCGGTCGTCATCGGATCCGGTGGTCTCGGTCACGTCGGCATTCAGATGCTCAAGGCGCTCTCCGGTGCCACGGTCATCGTGCTCGATGTCAACGACGAGAAGCTGGAGCTGGCGAAGCACGTCGGCGCCGACGTCACCCTCATCAGCGACGAGTCGGCCGCGGGCAAGATCCGCGAGCTGACCGGCGGGGTCGGTGTCGACGCGGTGTTCGACTTCGTCGGTGCCAACCCGACGATCGCCACGGCCACCGCGGTCGCCGCCATGGAGGCCGATGTGACGATCGTCGGCATCGGCGGCGGTTCGGCCACCATCGGCTTCGGCTCGATCGCCTACGACGCCGCCGTCCGGGTGCCGTACTGGGGTTCGCGGAGCGAGCTCATCGAGGTCTTCGAGCTCGCGAAGGCGGGCAAGGTCGACGTCGAGGTGCAGCCGTACTCGCTCGACGACGCCCCGAAGGCCTACGAGGACCTGCACGCGGGCACGATCCGCGGTCGCGCGGTCATCGTCCCGTAACGACGACTCCCGGAACCGGCGTCCGTCGCACTCGCGGCGGACGCCGGTTCGGCGTTCCAGCGCACCTCGGCGCCAGGTTCACACCCCGGAAACATTTTCGACACTGCATCGAAACTCCACACCCGCATACTTTCAATACAGTATCGAAATGAGTCGCGGCGAGGGCAGCGACGCTACCGGAGGAGCATCCCATGACCGTCGTCGAGACCGTTACCACCGTGGAGTCCGTCCGCGCCCGACTGCAGGAGGCCGGCGTCAAGTACGCGATGGCGAGCTTCGTGGACATGCACGGCAGCATCAAGACCAAGTTCGTCCCGCTGTCGCACCTCGAGCGCATGGCCGGGGGATCGGAGCTCTTCACTGGGGCTGCGCTCGACGGTCTCCCGCAGGCGATCAGCGATGAGGAGCTCTCCGCTCGCCCCGACCTCGACAGCGCCGTGCAGTTGCCGTGGCGGAAGGACGTCGCCTTCTTCGCGAGCGACCTCTACACGAAGGGCGAGCCGTTCGAGGCGGCGTCGCGCAACATCCTCAAGCGCCAGCTCGATGCGGCGGCCGAGATGGGCTTCACCTTCAACCTCGGGATCGAGACCGAGTTCTTCGTCCTGAAGGACACCCCGGAGGGTGTGACCGAGGTCAGCGACCGCGACGACCTCGCGAAGCCCTGCTACACGGCGACCGCGGCGCTCGACAACCTCGATTGGCTCACCGAGCTGGTCGAGGCGATGACCGAGATGGGCTGGGGCGTGTACTCGTTCGACCACGAGGACGCCCCGGGGCAGTTCGAGATCGACTTCAACTACTCCGACGCGCTCACCATGGCCGACCGCGCCGTGTTCTTCCGCCTCATGGCCAACGAGATCGTCCGCAAGCACGGCTACTTCGCGACCTTCATGCCGAAGCCCTTCGCTGACCGCAGCGGCTCGGGTGCGCACTTCAACATGTCGCTCGCCGACATCGAGACCGGCGAGAACCTGTTCGAGACCGACGACGACCCGCGTGGTTGCGGCATCTCGGAGCTCGGCTACAAGTTCATCGCCGGTGTCCTCAAGCACGCGCCGGCGCTCTCGGCGGTCATCGCGCCGACGGTCAACAGCTACAAGCGGCTCGTACGTCAGGGCAGCATGTCGGGTTCCACCTGGGCTCCGGTCTTCGTGAGTTACGGCAACAACAACCGGACGAACATGCTGCGCGTGCCGCTCCAGGGCGGGCGCGTGGAGTGCCGGGCGGCCGACATCAGCTGCAACCCGTACCTCGGGGCGGCACTCATCCTCGCCGCAGGCCTCGAGGGCATCCGTGAGGACCTCGACCCGGGAGCGCCGCACACCGAGAACATGTACGACTACACCGAGGCGCAGGTCGCGCAGCTCGGCATCGGCATGCTGCCGCGCAGCCTCGGCGAAGCGGTCGATGAGTTCGCGACCGACTCGTTGTCGCGCTCGGTGTTCGGTGACGCGATGTATGACGCGTTCATCGACTACAAGCGCCAGGAGTGGAACGAGTACCAGGCGCACGTGTCGGACTGGGAGACCGCCCGCTACCTGAAGTTCTTCTGATCCCGATGCACCAGGTCCTCGACCTCGGGAGGTTCGCGCTGGAGTCCGGCGCGGACCTCCCGGAGGCGCGGCTCGCGTACACGACGCAGGGCGCGCTGAACGCCGACGGCGACAACGCCGTCCTGCTTCCGAGCTACTACACCGGGACGCACGGGAGCTACGAGCCGTGGATAGGGCCGGGCCGGGCGCTCGACCCGACCCGCTGGTTCATCGTCTCGGTCAACCTGTTCGGCAACGGCGTCTCGACGTCACCGTCGAACGCGGCTGAGGAGGCGCGGGGTGCAGCGTTCCCCGAAGTCTCGATCGGCGACGATGTCCGTGCGCAACGGCAGCTCGCCGAACACCTCGGTGTCCGTCGCTGGCGGCTGATCGCCGGCTGGTCGATGGGCGCGCTGCAGGCCTACGAGTGGGCGGTGCGGTACCCGGAGCTCGTCGCGGCTTTCCTCCCCGTCGCCGGTGCCGCGCGGTGTTCGCCCCACAACGCTGTCTTCCTGGCTGGCGTCGAGGCGGCGCTCCGGGCGGATCCAGCCTTCGACGGCGGCCGCTACACGACACCGCCGCGGGCCGGACTCCGTGCATTCGGAACGGTGTACGCGGGTGGGCCTACTCGCAGGCGTTCTTCCGCGACGGCACCTACCGAGAGCTCGGGTACGCCGACGTCGCCGACCTCCTCGAGGACTGGGCGGCCGACCACGAGCGGTGGGACGCGAACGACCTGCTCGCGATGCTGCGCACCTGGCAGCGGGCGGATCCCGGGCGAGCGGTCGAGGGCGGTTTGGCCGCGGCGCTCGGCGGCGTGCGCGCGCGGAGCATCGTCATGCCGTCGTCGACCGACCTCTACTTCACCGTCGAGGACAACGTCCTGGAGTCGGCGATGATGCCTCGGAGCGAGGTGCGGGTCATCGAGTCCGACCTCGGCCATGTGGCGGGGCGGCCTGGCGTGCGTGCGGCCGAGACGGCCGTGATCGAGGCGGCCATGCGGGAGCTGCTGGGCGAGAGCTGAGCTGCCGTGCCCGCCCGTAGGATTGGCGGAGGTGTCCGCGAGCAGGGAGTGGTGATCGATGGCCAGCCGCACAGGAGCATCGCCCGGTCGCCCTCGCGCGAGTGGGATCGCCGCAGAGGATCCTCGTGAGGAGATCATCCAGGTCGCGACCAGGTTGTTCGCGGAGCGCGGGTACGAGCGCACGAGCATGACGATGCTGGCCGAGGCGTGCGGGATGAAGCAGTCCTCGCTGTACTACTGGTTCGCGAACAAGCGCGAGGTGCTGCGGGCGACCGCCGCCTCGAACCGCCAGTCGGTCGGCGCTGCGGAGGCCCTCGGTCCGATCGAGGCTGACGTTCCCGCGAAGCTCTACCGCGTCCTCTACGAGGACGGCGTCGCGATCTGCGAGGCGCCCTTCGACTACAACGAGATCGAGCGGCTCGCGGCGGAGCATCCCGACGACCTCGCGTCGTTCTGGGACGACTACCGCACGCTGTTCACCTTCATCGCCGGGCTCATCCGCGATGGGGTGGAGCAGGGATCCTTCGTCCTCGGCGGCAGCGAGACGCCGGAGTGGGCGGCAGCGGCCGCACTGCACGCCAACGAGGGCATGCAGAAGGCCTACCGCTATGGCTCCGGCGACATCGCCGCGCAGTACCCGCTGGTCGAGGCCGCCGAGGGTTCGAGCGAGACGGACCGCATCAGGGCCTTCGCGCGGCGCACCGCCTCCGCCACCCTCCACAGCCTGTTGGTCGACCGCGCTGCGCTCGCCGACGTCGAGCGGGCTGCCCTCGCGCTCGACCTCGCCGGGGAGTGAGCCGCTACTTCGTCTCGTTGGGGTGGCTCGTGTGCACCTGCTCCAGGTAGACGGTGCGTCCATCGACGTAGTACCAGATGCGCGCCGTTCCCTTCGCGGTCGGCTTGTGTTGCCAGCGTTCGTGCGTCCGCCCAGCTCGGGTGATGACGCCGAGATCGCCCATGAGTCGGTAATTCGTGAGCGTGGTGTCCAACGGCGTCGAGGTGAGGAAGTCCCAGGCGTCGGCCATTGAGTTCCGAATGGTGGCGACGAGGTCCTGCCACCCGCGGCTGGCCTCGATCGTCGCGAATCGTATCTCGTACTGGATCTTCTTCGGCGGGCGCGGAACCAGAGCGCCTCTCTTGGATGCCGCCATGGTCAGGGGCGCTCCACCGGCCCGGCCTCGTCGGTCTCGAACCAGACGAGATCGACCGCGCCGAGGCCCGCAGCCAGGGCCGTGGCCGTCTCCTTCCAGGAGGTCAGCCGGGTGATCGCCAGGTGCGGCTGATCAGTCGCGATCGACGCGCGGGCTGCGTCGACGAGGTCTTGCGCGCACGTCGCCCGGTCCGCGCTCGAGAGCGCGAGCATCCAGGGAAACGCCCGGGACATCCGCTCGGCGAGCGCGCCGGTGTCGTCGAGGGTCACGGTGATGAGCTGCGCAGCGAAGTCCAGGAGGCGAGCGCGGGCTTCGGCCTCACGCTGTGACATGAGGACGAGTGGCTCGCCGTCACGGCGGGTCACCGTGACGGGGTGGTCGTCGGCCTCGGCGAAGACCTCGGCCGAGTGCTTGCTCAGATCGGAAGAACGGCGACTGAGTGTCGGGAGGTAGGTCGAAGCGCTCATCCGTCAATGATATTCGGAATGTATTCGGAAGTCCACGAGTGCTTGATGTAACGAACACGAAACGGATTCGATACTGCATTGAAACCGGTCGTCACGACAATTGGATGACCTATTGAAAATGCGGTCGTCCGTTTCGGATCCCGCGCGAACCCTGGAGGTCCGGATGGACACGGCTGCAATCGCGGGCAACACGGCATGGCTCCTGATGGCGGTGGTGGCCGTGGCGCTGATGCTGCCCGGCCTGGCGATGTTCTACGGCGGGATGGTCAGCCGTCGCGTCACCATGAACATGATGATGATGATCTTCGCGTCGTTCTGTCTCGTCGGCATCCTCTGGGTCGCGTTCGGCTACTCGATGGTCTTCGGCGACAGCCTCGGTGGCCTCGGACTCGTCGGCGACCCCACCGAGTACCCGGGCCTCGGCCAGTTGCTCGTCGCCCCCGAGGGGAGCACGCTGCCGCCGCTGGCGCTCGCCGCACTCCACCTGATGTTCGCCGGTCTCACGATCGGGATCGTCGCCGGAGCGGCCGCCGGTCGGATGAAATTCAGCGCGTGGATGGTCTTCGCCGGTGTCTGGTCGACGCTGGTCTACTTCCCGGTCGCGCACTGGGTCTTCGCCTTCGACTCCGCTGACGGCAGCGTGCAGGGCGGGTGGCTCGCGAACACGATCGGCTCGATCGACTACGCCGGCAGCACCGCGATCCACGTCAACTCCGGGGTCGCCGCACTCGCCCTCGCCATCGTCCTGGGCAAGCGGAACGGCTTCCCGTCGCAGCCCAAGGCGCACAGCCTCCCGCTCACGCTCCTCGGCGCCGGCCTGCTCTTCGTCGGCTGGATCGGCTTCGACGGCAGCGCCCTCGGTGCCGCCGACAACAACGCCGCGGTCGCCGTCTTCAACACCGTCGCCGCGACCTGCGCGGGCGTCATCGTCTGGCTCGTCGTCGAGAAGCTGCGCGACGGCCACCCCACCACCCTCGGTGCCTGCTCGGGCGCGATCGCCGCACTCGTCGCCATCACGCCGTCCTGCGGTGCGGTCACCCCGCTCGGCTCGCTCGCGATCGGTGCCGCCGCGGCGGTCGTCTGCTACTTCGCGGTCAGCCTCAAGGTCCGCCTCGGCTTCGACGACGCCCTCGACGTCACCGCGCTGCACTTCGTCGGCGGTGTCGTCGGTGGCCTCCTCATCGGTGTCCTCGCCGTGCCGCTCGCGCCGAGCGGTGGAGAGGGGCTCCTCGCGGGCGGTGGCTTCCTGCTCCTGGGCAAGCAGGCGCTCGCGATCGTCGCCGTCTTCGTCTACACCTTCTCCATCACCTGGGTGCTCGCGAAGGTGCTCGACAAGACGATGGGCATCCGCGTCTCGGTCGAGACGGAGGCGCAGGGCCTGGACGTCGTCCTCCACGCCGAGAACGCCTACGAGATCAGCACGCACGAAGCGCTCGCCCCGCGTGGGCACGCCGAACCGAAGGTCCCGGCCGTCGTCGACTAGGACCGGCATCGGCGAGGACCGGCACCGACGGCGCCGCAGAACACCACCGGGGTAGGGGGTCCGCGATACCCCAGGGTGATGCTGCGGCGCCGTCCGCTTCGTAGCGTCGGAGCATGGACGTCATCAACGAGCTCATCCTCAACGCAGTGACCTCACCGTGGCTGTACGTGGTGATGTTCGCGACCGCCGTCATCGACGGGTTCTTCCCGCCGATCCCGAGCGAGACGGTGCTCGTCGCCGCGGCCGCCGTCGCGGTCTCGACCGGCGGATCGAACCTCCTGCTCCTCTGTGCAGTAGCGGCCGTGGGTGCGGCGATCGGCGACAACATCGCCTACCTCATCGGCCGAGGGGTCGGCACGACGCGCTTCGCGTGGATGCGGCGTCCCCGGATCGCGGCGGCTTTCGATCGGGCAGGGCGGACGCTCGGGCGTCGCGGCGCCCCGCTGATCCTCGGGGCGCGGTACATCCCGGTCGGCCGCGTCGTGGTCAACATGTCCGCCGGCGCTCTCCGATACCCGTGGCGACGGTTCCTGCCGCTCAGCGTCATCGGGGGAGTGACCTGGGCCGCCTACAGCGCGATCATCGGCGTCGTCGCCGGCAAGCTCTTCGAGGACCAGCCCTTCCTCAGCTCCGTGCTCGGTGTGGGCGTCGCGCTCGTCCTCGGTCTGGTCGTCGACCGGGTTGCAGCCGTCCGTCGTCGTCGCCGTGAGCGGTCCGAGCCGGCCGGCGACGGGGCGGCGGCGGAATCAGACACCGAGGACCACCCGCCGGCCCTGGCGCTGATGGGACAATGACCCTCATGGATAGGACGGCGCGCGGCACCTCCCGCCGCACCGTCGGGCTCTTCGTCCTCGCGGGCGTCGGTGTCGTCCTGCTGAGCGTGCTCGTTCCGATCCAGAGCCTCCTCTACGGCACCGTGCTCCCGGCGTCGTTCCTCCTCGGAGCCGCGATCTGCGGCGCGCCGCTCCTGTCCGTCGTGCTCCCACGCGTCGCGATCGTGCTGTTCTCCGCTGCGGCCTTCGTGCTCCCGCTGGTCGCCTCGCCCGACCACGACCCGGTCTGGCCGTGGCCGTGGTCGGTGCCCGCGCTCATCGCCTTCGCCGTGTTCGTCGGCGTCGTCACCTTCCTCCACGGCTGGCTGCTGGGACTCATCCCGCTGCTCGTCGGTATCGCGGGCTCGCTCGTCGCGGCACTCCTCGTCCCGTCCGCCGCCGACGCGACCGCCATGGCCGCCGACCTCATCGTCGCCTCCTCCGTCGCCGGGGCGGCCTACCTCGTGGCGCTGCTCGTGTCCGGACGCGTCCGGGTGGGGGAGGAGCTGACCCGGGAGCGCGAGATCTCCGCCGCCGAGCAGTCCCGGCGCGTGCTCGTCGAGGAGCGCACCCGCATCGCCCGCGAGCTCCACGACGTGGTCGCGCACAGCATGTCCGTGATCCAGGTGCAGGCCTCGACGGCGAAGTACCGCGTGCCCGGCCTCGCCGAGGACGCCGCAGCGGAGTTCGACGACATCGCCGCCACCGCGCGCGGCTCGCTCGTCGAGATGCGGCGTCTGCTCGGCGTCCTGCGCACCGAGGACCAGGTCGCAGAACTCGCTCCGCAGCAGGGCCTGGACGACCTTCCGGCCCTCGCCGACGGTCTGCGTCGCGTCGGCGCCGACATCACCCTCTCGATGCACCGCGGCGACGAGGGCGTCCCCGTCCCGCCGACCGTGCAGATCGCGGCGTTCCGCATCGTGCAGGAGGCGATGAGCAACGCGGTCCGGCACGCACCGGGCGCGCCCATCGTCGTCGACGTCCGAGTCGACGCGACCGCGGTGCAGCTGCGCATCCACAACGGTCCTGCAGAGAGCCCGGGGGAGCACGGCGCCGGACACGGCCTCCGCGGCATGCTCGAACGCGCCGCCCTCCTCGACGGCACCCTCGACGCAGGCCCCGACGGCGCAGGCGGTTGGCTCGTGACGGCCGTGCTGCCCACCGGCGAGCCGACCTCGACGCCGTCCCGCCCCCGATCCAGCTCGACGAAGGACCGCCTGTGACCATCGACGTCCTCATCGCCGACGACCAGGCCATGGTCCGAGCCGGGTTCGCCGCGCTCCTCGACGCCCACGACGGGATCCGGGTGACGGGGCAGGCCGCGAACGGAGCCGAAGCGGTCACGCTGTCGGCGCGGCTCGACCCCGACGTCATCCTCATGGATGTCCGCATGCCCGAGCTCGACGGCATCGAGGCGGCGAAGCGCATCCTCGGCCCGGGCTACCCGGCGGCGAAGGTCCCTCGCATCATCATACTCACCACCTTCGACATCGACGACTACGTCTACGACGCCCTGCAAGCCGGGGCGAGCGGCTTCCTCCTCAAGGACGCGCTGCCCGAGGACCTCGTGCACGCCGTGCGGGTGGTGGCGGCCGGTGACGCACTGCTGGCCCCGAGCGTCACCCGGCGGATGATCGCCCAGTTCGCCGCGCAGAAGCCCCGTGCCTCGCATGGCACCGCGCGGCTGGCGGAGCTCACCGAGCGCGAGCGCGAGGTGCTCGTCCTCATCGGCCATGGGCGGTCGAACAGCGAGATCGCCGCGACCCTGTTCATCGCGGAGCAGACCGTGAAGACCCATGTGGGCAAGGTCCTCGCCAAGGTCGGAGCGCGCGACCGCGTGCAGGCCGTGATCTTCGCCTACGACACCGGCCTCGTCGCACCGTCCTGACCCGGACACTGACCGTCGGTGCCTCACCCCTGGGTACGGTGCACCTCGACACCACCGGGTGATGTGCCCTCGGGTGCCGCGTTCGTAACCTCCTCGGACATCACCGAGGAGGACCGTCATGGCCATCACCCACGCAGCACCGATCGACGCCAGAACCGATCACACACGAGCCGATCACACACGAGCCGATCGCACCCGGGGCGACCGTGACCGTGGGATCGACCTCGTGCGTGCCTGCTGCATCGTCGGTGTCGTCGTCCTGCACGCGATGATGGTCGGCGTGACGGTGACCTCCGCCGGTCCGGTGTTCGAGAATGCGAGTGACGGAACCGTCTGGATCGCCCCGCTCAGCTGGATCCTGCAGGTCATGCCGCTCTTCTTCGTCATCGGCGGGTTCGCCGGCCTGCTCGCGTATCGACGCCACCGGTCGCACGGTGCGCCGGCCTCGGCGTTCGTCGCCGCGCGGCTCCATCGCCTGTTGCTCCCCGCGGTCGTCACCATCGGCTGTGTTGGAGCCGCCCTCGCGATGCTGACCGTGGCCGGTGTCCCCGCCGACCTCGTCGCCATGGCCGGCTTCCGGTTCGGCCAGCCACTCTGGTTCCTCGGCGTCTTCCTGCTCTGCCAGGCACTGCTGCCTGCGCTCGCCGCCGCTCACGAGCGCGCACCGCTCCGGTCGATCGTGGCGCTCGCCATCGCCGCCGTGCTGGTCGACGTCCTGCGTGCGGCCACTGGTGTCGACGCCCTCGGATTCATCAACCTCGTCCTCGTCTGGACCGCGCTCCAGCAACTCGGGTTCTTCCTGGCGGACGGCTCGATCGGCGCGCTCAGCGGGCGTGTCCGGGTCCTCGCCGGTGTCGGGGCGGTCGTCGTCCTCGTGTTCACCTGGTGGACCGGCGTCTACTCAAGCGACCTCATCGCGAACATCAACCCGCCCACCGCGGCGCTGCTCCTCGTCGGCGTCGCCCACACGGCACTGCTGTCGCTCGTCCGCGAACGACTCACTCGGCTGAGCGCGCGTCGCCGGATCGCGTTCGTGACCGACTTCGTCACCCGGCGCGCCATGACGATCTACCTCTGGCACATGCCGGTACTCCTCGCCATGGCCGGCGCGTCCGCCGCGTTCGCGCTGACGACCGGCATCGCCCTCCCCGCGCCGGGCAGCCTCGAGTGGTGGTTCGGACGACCCTTCTGGCTGGCGGTGGCACTGACGCTGACCGCACTGGTCGCGACGGTGTTCGCGCGCGTCGAGGCGGTTCCGACACCGATCGCGAGCCAGTCGCGTGGCCGGATCACGGTCGCCGTCCTCCTCGGGTTGGGCGCGATCGTTGCTCTCCTCGTGATCGGTACGACGGTGCTCACCGCGGCACTCGCCGTCGTGCTGATCCTCGCCGCGCTACTCCTGAGCGCAGAGACCGTCGCGGATCGTCGCAGCCAGTGCCGCGCGCCGGCGCTCGTGCACCTCAGGTGAGTCGGCGGACGTGGCGACGACCGTCATGGACGCCTGGGCCCAGGTCGCCGCGGTCGAGATGAGCAATGCCCACACGTCGGTCGGGTCGAGGTCGGCGCGGATCGACCCGGCTCGTTGCTCGGCCTCGATGTCTCGGAGGTGGCGGAGGTCGTGGTCCTCGAGGCCGCTGTAGAGGTAGCCGGTGCTCTCGCGCTCGAGCCGCTTCCACATGACGAGGCGGGCGAGCGCAGGATCGGCGAGGTAGTCGTCGTACAGCCGGGCCGCGTACTCGGGGAGCTCGGCTGCCGTGAACGGCACACGATCGCCGTTGGCGATGACATGCGCGTCGAAGACGGCGTCGAACAGCTGGTCCTTGGCACCGTAATAGGCGTAGATCATCGGCTTGCTCATGCCCGAGCGCTGGGCGATCCTGTCCACCCGTGCGCCGGCGATGCCGTGGGTGGCGAACTCCTCGGTCGCGGCGTTGAGGATGCGCTGACGAGTCTGTTCTGCGGTGTTCATCGCTCGAGTGTATCGATACTACCAACTAGTAGGTAGTATCGACCGCATGCGCACAACCGCCCTCATGTCCACGGTCGCCCCTCGGTCGCTCCAGCAGACCGTCATCGAACGCCGCGAGCTCCGACCGGACGACGTCGACGTCCGCGTCACGCACTGCGGCGTCTGTCACAGCGACCTGCACGCGCTCGCCTCCGTGGGCCCGGATGCGGGGCTCGTGCCCGGTCACGAGTTCGTCGGCGAAGTCGTCGCCGTCGGCTCGGACGTGACGTCCTTCGCGCCCGGCGACGCCGTCGCCGTCGGCAACATCGTGGACTCGTGCGGAACCTGCACGATGTGTCTGCGCGACCAGGAGAACTTCTGCGTGGAGTTCCCGACGCTCACCTACGCCGGCCGCGACCGCGTCGACGGCAGTACGACGCTCGGCGGGTACTCCGGGCGCTACGTCGTGCGCGACAGCTTCGTCTACCACCGCCCGACCTCCCTCGACCCGGCCGGCGTCGCACCCCTGATGTGTGCGGGCATCACCGTCTGGGAGCCACTCCGCACCAACGGCGTGGGGGAGGGGACGCGACTCGGCGTCGTCGGCCTCGGCGGTCTCGGTCACCTCGCCGTCCGCCTCGGTCGTGCGCTCGGTGCCGAGGTCACCGTGTTCACCACCTCCGAGGGCAAGTCGACCGACGCGCTGCGGCTCGGGGCGTCCCGGGTGGTCGTGTCGACCGACGCCGACGCCATGGCTGCGGCGGCCGGCAGCCTCGACCTCGTCATCGACACGGTCTCGGTGGGGCACGATCTCGCGCCGTACCTCCGCGTCCTCGACCTCGACGGGACGCTCTGCTCGCTCGGTTACCTCGGGCCGATCGACATCCAGACCATGGACCTGCTCCTCGGCCGGAAGCGTCTGACGTCGGCCGGGAGCGGTGGTCGCCGGTGGACGCAGGACCTCCTCGACTTCTGCGGCACCCACGGCGTGACGGCGGACGTCGAGGTGGTGCCGGCTGCGGACGTGGACGTCACGCTCGATCGGCTGGCCCGCAACGACGTCCGGTACCGCTTCGTGCTGGACCTCGCCGACATCGACGCCGGGCTTGCCTGACGGTCAGGAGTGCGTCGTCTGCCGTCCCATCATGCCGTCGAAGAACGCCGCGAGCTCCGCGGTGGCCGTGAGCGGGAGCACGTGGGCGACGTACTGGTCCGGCCGCACGAGGACGACGGCACCCGCTCGGTCGATGCCGCGGTCGGCGAAGATGTCGACGTCGGGATGGCGGGCGTAGACCTTCTCGTAGTCGATGAGGTCGAACGGGCCGACGCGCGGCAGGAACACCGGCGGAACGGTGCCGAGGTCGATGTCGGTGTGGCGCTGCTGGTAGACGATCTTCACGTCGAACCAGTCGTCGGCCCGCACGCCGTCGGGCACCACGCGGAGCGGTGACTCCGGGTCGTCCTGCAGCCAGGCGGCGAGCTCCGCCGATCGGCCAGACGCTGGCGAAGCGGCATCCGCGAAGACGTAGATCCGCCAGCGCCCGTCGGCCGTGGCGTGGTGTCCGAGATGGATGTGGTTGGCGTCCGCGACGCGCGAGGTGAGGGCGGACTTGAACCGCTTGCCGATCGGGAAGCCACTCGCGAGGTGCTGGTGGGTCGCCTCGCCGACGATCGCCGACGGGCTGTACTCGGTCATGAAGCCGGCCGGGAACTCCGCGGTGCGCACGTAGAAGTCGGCGAGCTCGGACGGGTCGGCGAACTCCTCCGGTCGCTTCGCCATGAGCGTCGACCACTCCCGGTCGAAGTCGATGAGGTCCTGCGCGACCACCTGCCGCTCGGCCGAGTAGGTCGCGAGCAGGCTCTCCGGGCTGCGGCCCTCGAGCACATGTCCGAGCTTCCACGCGAGGTTGAACCCGTCCTGCATCGACACGTTCATGCCCTGACCGGCCTTCGCGCTGTGGGTGTGGCAGGCGTCACCGGTGATGAAGACGCGCGGCGTGCGCGTGCCGAGTTCGTCGAGCGGGACGTCGTCGAAGCGGTCCGTCAGGCGATGGCCGACCTCGTAGACGCTGTGCCAGGCGACGTGCTTCACGTCGAGCCGATAGGGACTGAGGATGGCGTTCGCGTGCTCGATGATCTGCTCGATCGAGGTCGACCGCACGGCTTCGCCTCCGCCCGACGGCACCTCGCCGAGATCGACGTACATCCGGAAGAGGTGTCCACCCTCGCGGGGATGAGCAGGATGCTGCCGCCGGAGCCCGACTGGATGGCGCACTTCGTGCGGATGTCGGGGAAGTCGGTGACGGCCAGGGCGTCCATGACGCCCCACGCGTGGTTCGCCTGGTCACCGGCCAAGGTGCATCCGATCGCCTGGCGGACGGCACTCCGGGCCCCATCGGCTCCGATGACGTACTTCGCGCGGACGGTCCTGGTCTCACCGGAGGACTCGTCGCTCGTGTCCAGCAGCGTGACCGCGACCGGGTACTCCGCGTCGTCGTCGATCTCGAGTCCCTGGAACCCCCACCCGTAGTCGGGGCGCATCCGGGTCGGGGCGTTCGCCATGTACTCGGCGAAGTAGTCGAGCACGCGGGCCTGGTTCACGATGAGGTGCGGGTACTCGCTGACGCCGGTGGTGTCGTCGAGGGGTCGGGCGCCGCGGACGATCCGACCTGGGTCCTCGGCGTCGGGCTGCCAGAACGCCATCTCGGTGATGCGATACGCCTCGGCGGTGATGCGCTCAGCGAAGCCGAAGGCGTCGAAGGTTTCGACACTGCGGGCCTGGATGCCGTCCGCCTGACCGATCGCGAGGCGTCCCGGTCGACGCTCGACGATGCGCGTGGTGATGTACGGGAAGCGGGACAGCTGGGCGGCCGCGATCATGCCCGCCGGCCCGCTGCCCACGATGAGGACGTCGACCTCGTCCGGGAGGTCCTCGGGTCGATCGACCCCCACGCCCGCTGCGGGCAGGACGCGCGGGTCACCGGAGACATAGCCGTGGTGGTGGAACTGCATCGATTCCTCACTTCATCGTCAAGAATTCGATAATGGAACACGCTGTTCGCTTATCGCACGGCAGACACTACCCTGCACCGGCGCACGGTGGAAGACCGTTCGCCGGTGCAGGTGCAGCTCGAGTCGCGGGAGCTCAGTCCTTCGTCGCCCAGGTGCCGAGGTCCTTGACCTCGATGGCCGTGGGCAGGGCGTTCTTGTCGCCGAGGAAGGCCTGGCAGGCGACGAGCGGGGCGTCGGGGGCGACGCCCGCCGTCGCATTGCCGTCCGGGGTGCAGTCGAACTGGCCCAGGACCTTGATGGGCTGGTAGGTGCCCGTGCCGCTGAGCTTCCATTCGTCCGTCGTCGGCACGGGGAGTGCGGAGCGGTCGGCGTCCTTGATGTCGCCGTCCGTCAGCGTGACCGAGTAGGTGACGAAGTACGGGGTCTTCCCCTCGTCCGACGGCGTCGACTGCACGCCCATCTCGGCGAGGTCGCTGAGCTTCCCCTCTCGGACGTCGTCGATGGCGAACGACATCTCGACGCCCGTCCCGACCTCGACGGCCACACCCGTGCCGAGCGCCAGAGCGTCGTCGGGAGCCTGCTGCGGGCTCGAGCACCCGGTCAGGGCGACCCCGACGGTCGCTGCGACGAGGGCGGTCAGGGCGAGGGCGCGAGGCGTGCGGATCATGTCATCGACGGTATCGGGAACGGCCGCCCGAGGCCTACGGGGACAACTCCCCATCTGTCGGGGAAGAAGCTCGACTCGCCGTCGTCCAGTGCCCAGGTCGGTCGAGGGCGGTCGGCAGGAGCGCCGCCGCGTCACCTCGTGCCGCGTTGAGCTGCATCTGGGTGAGGAACAGGGCGTCCGAGAGGTCGGCCCCGTCGAGTCGTGCGCCGCGGAGATCGGCACCGAGCAGGTCCACGCCTGCCAGGTCCGCTCCGCGGAGGTCCGCGCCGATCAGGACCGCACCGCGCAGGTCGGCTCCGCACAGTCGACGAGCGCGCAGGTCGTGACCTGCCAGGTCCGCTGCCGGGTGGAGGTCGTCGTCCCGCTCGACGCCGGCCAGGTAGCCGCCCCGCGCCTCCTCGCTGACGTCGATCAGCAGGTGCCGGACGTCGGCGCGGAGGGACTCGACGTCGCAGGCGAGGATCTCGGAGGTGCCGCCGTCGAGGATCCGCTGGATCCCGGCACGGATCCGGCTGATGTTCGCTGTCAGGTCCGACGCGGCCGTCCGCTCTGCGGCCTCGACGAGGTACCAGCGCATCTCCTGCAGCTGGCGCACCACGGAGAACGTGGCGAACATCTCGGCGCTCGTGTCGGGGCGTTCCCGCCAGCTCGTGCCGCCGAAGAGCTCCCGCGAGACGAGTTGGCCGGCGCCGAAGCAGTCGAAGACGGTGCATCCGCGGAATCCTCGTGGGCGCAGGGATTCGTGGATGGTGCAGGAGAAGTCGTCCGCCAGATTGCGGCAGGGCGTGCCTGCCGGTTTGTCGATCGGGAAGTCGATTGATCGTTGGAACCCGAAGGCGGTGCAGCAGAGCGCGAAGCAGTCACCGCAGTTCGCGCGAAGAGCCGAGCGGCCGTCTGAGGGGGTCGAGGAAGCGTCGATGGACGTCATGCGTGGGTGTTCTTTCCGGAGTGGTTTCGAGTGGGGGCCGGGGTGCAGGGGAACTCCGCAGGGAGCTCCCGTTCCGGGCGCACGAAATCACCGCCCCTCGTGGGAGGAGCGAACGGGTGTCGCTGAAAGGCCTCTGGGTCACAGAGCGAAAGAACGGTTCACTGCCCCCAGGGTATCGCGCGGTGTCGTGCACGAGGTCGTCGCTGGGCTCATCGACCTCTGAAGCGGCGGGCCATGCCGAATCAGCCCGACGAGCCATGGATTGCTAGCCTGACAGCTCAGGGAAGGCGGGGCTCATGCGTCCACTGGTGCTCTCGGGTGGTCCTGCGGTCGGGAAGTCGACCTGCGGCAGGCGCCTCGCCGGAGAGCGTGAACGAGCGGCGTTCATCGATGCCGACGACGTTCGGCAGTTGATCGTGGCCGGTGACGCGACGCTCTGGAGCGGTCCGGAGGGGCGAGCACAGCACCTGCTCGCGGTCCGGAACGCCGCGGCGCTCGCTCGCAATCTCGGTGACGCCGGCTTCGACGTGGTCATCGCGGATGTCGTGTCGGCTGACACGCTCGCGGCCTACCGTGAGGAACTCCCCGACTGCCTCGTGGTCCATCTCACGCTCCCGGTGGAGGAGGCGCGAGCACGTGCAGCGACGCGCCCCGCGTATCTGACGGACGCCGAGTTCGATCTGTTGCACGACCTGCTTGCGTCGCCACCGGAGGTCGACGTCGTTCTGGACGTCTCCGGCTTCACGATCGACCGACAGCTCGAGGCGATCCGCGACGTGTGGTCGGTGTCCCGCTGATCCCGCCGGGAGTTCAGTCCCGGACGAGCTGGTTCAGTGCGGCCCAGCCGAGCGTGGGCGGTGATGCGGGAGCTGCATCGGGCGTCTCGAGCATCGCCGTCGCCCACTGCTGCGCGAGGCTGTAGGCGGCCTCCGCGATCGACGAACCCGCGCTGATGCGGCTCGCGCCGGCTCGCGCGAGCTCGCTGATCGTCAGCGTTCCCGGACCGAAGGCGACGTTGAGCGGCAGGGTCGTCGCATCGGCGAGCCGCTCGATCGTGTCGGCTCGGAGGGCACCGAGCACGAAGATCCCGCTCGCGCCGGCCCGTGCATACGCAGCGGCCCGCGTCACCGTCTCGTCGAACCAGCGGTCGCCTCCGATGTCGCCGAGTCGATGCGTGTCGATCCGGGCGTTGATGAAGAGGGGGATCCCGGTCTCGTCAGCGGCAGACCGTGCTGCCGCGATCCGTCGTTCCTGTTCCGCGATCGGGCGGAGCGAGTCCTCGAGGTTCACCCCGGAGGCACCCGCGTCGATGCAGGAGGCGATCGTGCCGGCGACCTCGTCCGGTGTCTCTCCGTAGCCGCCCTCGATGTCCGCGGTGAGCGGGACGGGCACCGCGGACGCGATCCGTCGCACGGCGTCGAGGGCGACGTCGCGGGTCAGCTCGTTCCCATCGCGGTACCCGAGCGACCAGGCGATCCCGGCACTCGTCGTCGCGATGGCGCGGGCGCCGGACGCCAGGACGGCGCGGGCGGAGGTGACGTCCCAGGCGTTCGGCAGGATCAGCGGGTCTCCGGAGACGTGCATCGCCTGCAGGGCGAGCGCGCGTTCGAGCGGTGTGGTCATCAGGCAAGTCCAGCACATCTCGCCTGGCCGTTCGACGCGTGGGTGGCTGAGACCCAGGGGGTCAGCGGACGGAAGGCGTGAGGGCTGAGCTCAAGCGGGACATCGGGATCGCGCCGGGGAATGGCTCGCGCTTCGGCTCCCAGCCCGGTTCGGTGAGACGCCGCTCGGTGACGTTCTTCGTCTGCCCGTCCCAGATCCTTGTGAGGACATTGCCGGTGCGTCGGCTCAGCATCGTGGTGATCAGGTTGAGCGGCGAGATCGGGACGGGCATCTCGACGTCGAGCAGGATGCAGAGCCGACCCGAGTACAAAAACTTCGGATCGTGGTTCACGAACCACCCGCCCCCGGCGATCCGCAGGTAGGTCTCGCCGATGTATCGCGTGGCGCCGTCGTTGAAATCGGTGTCCTGCTCCTGCGCGAAGGCGTGGCGGTCCGGCCAACGGTGGAGGATGAGCCGCTCGAGGGAGACGAGCGAGTCCCGCGAGTAATCGGTGACGACCTCGCGCGGTGTGAGGAAGTCCTCGAATCGTGCGAGGCGCGGGTGCATGATCTCCAGCCACTCGATCAGCAGCTTGTCCTGCTCCGGTGCGGGTGATTGTTCGCCGGTCTCGGTGCGTCCGTCGTCGCTCATCCCTCGAACGTACGCGGTGCGCGACGGCCGGGGAATGGGGACATCTCCCCTCGGTGTGGTTGGCTGGGCCACACCTGATTGAATGCGTCACCCTAGGAGGTAGCCGTGCGCGTCTTCGGTGTCTTTGCCCTCGTCCTCGCCGCCGTCGGCCTCGTCGTCGCCTCGCTGGTCGTGATCGGCAACCCGGATCTGGCTGCACCCGGTCCGCAACTCCTGCCGTACCAGGCGTACGACTCCTGGCGATTCACCCTCGGGCTCCTGCTGTGGGGTGCGGGTGTCTGGCTCGCGGTCGGCATCCTCGCGGTGTCGCGTCAGCCGGGGCTCGCCTGGCTCGTCCTGCTGGCGTTCATCCCGCTGCTCGTGGTCGACTTGATCGGCGGCGGCCTGATGCCGAGCTTCGTCCTGGCACTCCTTGCGGTCGTCGTCCTCGGGCTGGTCGTCCCGGTGATCGTCGGGGTCGTCGGCGTCGCGATCGGCGGGGCTGTCCGGCGTCGCCGGAAGATCGCTGCAACTGCCTGACGACAGCGCTCCACAGGATCACTGGGCCGGAGCATTCTGCGAACAGCTCCCCACGAGATGGACCCGGTTCAGGCCGCCTGGATCGCGTTCCTCGCGGCAGATCGTCAGGCTCGTGTGACTCGAAAGGCTGCCGAACGCGAGCAGTGGTGGCACCGAGCGGAATGGGCGCTGACGCTGGCACGGTCGGATCATCGAGTGGACAGGCTGATCGGCATTCGAGCACTCGAGCCGCTCCGTACGGAAGCGACCGCAACCGAGTACGAGATGATCCTCGCCGTCACCCACGCCGTCTCGGGAGGGGCCGTGGACACCGGTGAGGGAGCGATGGACAATAGGAGTTCCGTCAGAAGGAGGTTCCCGTGGCAGAAGACGATCGCATGAAGAGCGTCCTTTCCGAGCGGATCGCTGCGGGGAAGGCCGACCCGATCAGCGATGAAGAGCGAGCCCTTGTTGCTGAGATGGGAGCGGATTTCCAGCGGAGATTCGGACGGCCTTCTCGGAGTGTCCTCCGCTCGTCCTCCAAGACGGCCTGAATCGCCCGGCCGGCGCTTCCGCTACCGCGCACCCTCGAAGCTCTGGGTGCCGAGGACGGCGAGGAGCTTGAGCTTGCTTGCGGCCTCGGTGTGCGGCGCGGCCGTGAGGACGAGGAGCGCCTGCGACTGGTCCTCGGTGAACAGGGCCTGACAGTCCAGCTCGATGGGGCCGATCTCGGGGTGGATGAGCACCTTGTGGTCCTCGAAGCGCCGCCCGACCTCGTGCGTCGCCCACAGTCGCCGGAACTCCTCACTGTGCCCGGTGAGCGCCTCGACGATCTCGCCCGCAGGCGACTGCGCCCCCAGCGAGCCGTAGGCCGCACGGAGCGACGCGACCTGCGCTCGGCTCTGCCGGTCCCGGTCCTCGGCGGGGTATCGCTCGCGTTCCTCCTGGTGCAGGAACCAGCGGTAGATCGCGCTGCGCTCCAGGCCCCGGTACCGGCTCGCATCACCGAACAGCGCCCGGGCAGGATCGTTCTGGACGAGCGTCTCGCCGAGCGCCGACAGGATGAGCGCGGGGGCGTCGGTGAGCCGGTCGAGGACGCGCAGGAGCGCCGGCGCGACGTAGTCGGTCGCTGCGAGGCGGGTCGGTGCGTTGTGCCCGGCGATCCGGTACAGGTAGTCACGTTCCTCGGCACTCAGCCGGAGCGCCCGCGCGAGTGAACCCAGCATCTGCGTGCTCGGCTGCGGACCCCGCTGCTGCTCGAGCCGTGCGTAGTAGTCGGTCGACATCGCCGCGAGCTGTGCGACCTCCTCGCGTCGGAGCCCCGCCGTCCGTCGCCGAGGTCCGCTGCTCAGACCGACGTCCGCGGGCTGCAACGTCGATCGGTGTCGGAGGAGGAAGTCGGCGAGCGCTGGGCGATCCATCCCGCCAGTATCCGCCTCCGCGGCCAGGCGATCCAGGGATCGCGGATCCATGGATCGCCGGACCCTGGTGCGGCCGTCGCCACCGACGGAGACTCGATCCATGCAGATCACCGGAAACACCGTCTTCATCCCCGGCGCGACGAGCGGCATCGGCCTCGCTCTCGCACGACGTCTCCACGCAGCCGGCAACACCGTCATCATCGGCGGGCGACGCACCGAACTCCTCGAGTCGATCGCCGCCGACGAGCCCGGCCTCCATGCCGTGCGGATCGACACGGCCGATCCCGCGAGCATCGAAGCCGCGGCGAAGCAGGTCATCGCGGAGCACCCGGAGCTGAACGTGCTCATCACGATGGCCGGCGTCATGCGCGGGGAGGACTGGACCGGTTCCGACTTCGTCGCGACCGCCGAGGAGATCATCACGACGAACGTCCTCGGGCCCATCCGGCTCATCGGTGCGTTCATCGAGCAGCTCCGCAGCCGACCGGACGCGACGATCATGACCGTCTCGTCCGGGCTCGCCTTCACCCCGCTGCGGGTGACGCCGACCTACAACGCGAGCAAGGCGGCCATCCATATGCTGAGCGAATCGATCCGTCTCCAGCTGGCGGCCACGAGCGTCCGCGTCGTCGAGCTCGTCCCGCCGGCCGTCCGCACCTCGCTCATGCCCGGCCAGGAGGAGAGCGATTTCGCGATGCCACTCGACGCGTTCGCCGACGAGGTCATGGGCCTCATCGAGTCGCAGCCCGACGCCACGGAGATCCAGGTCGAGAACGTCAAGTTCCTGCGCTACGCCGAGGTCCGCGGCGAGTACGACCAGACGGTCGCGATGCTCAACCGCCTCGACCCGCACTAGGCGCGCTCATTCGCCCGGATCTGCGCGAAATCAGGCTGATTCCGTGCAGATCCGGGCGACTCAGTGACCCACCGCCTCCAGATCCAGGACGACGTCCTCCAGGCCGGGACCGCTCGCCGTCACCGTGATGGCGCCGGCCCCGGTCGGCCGGACGATCGCCAGCGCCCGTCCGTCGAAGGTGGTGCGCGTGGTCGCGTCGAAGCGCTCGGTCGTCTTCGGGGTGCCGGTTCCGAAGCCCGCGAGCCGACCCGCGCCCGTGACGCTGACCGAGACCTCGCGGTCGGCGCCGGTCACCAGGACGCCGGCCGCGTCACGCAGCTCGATCGCGATGAAGGCGAGATCGGTGTCGTCCGCGCGGAGCGTCGTCCGGTCGGCGGCCGCCACGAGCCTGGTCGGGCCGGTGGCGGAGACGAGCGCGGTGCGGCCGACCTCCGCGCCCGAGCGGAACGCGACCGCCTCGAGCGTGCCCGGCCGATAGACGGTCTCGAACTCGGCGAGCTTCGGCCGACGTCCACCCACCGGCCCCCGCGCCACCTCGACACCGTCGAGCAGCAGGGCCACCTCGTCGGCGTCGGCGGCGACCTCGACCGTCACCGGCGCGCCCTCGAAACCGGGCCACGTCCACGAATCGACCGAGTCGCTCCACGCCCACGGGGACTGCATTGTGATCGTCTGCCCGTGCCGTTCCGGTCGGAGCACCGCGATGGCCGGCTCGGACCGCAGACCGAACACGATCTCCCGGTAGTACGACACCGGCCGCCGCCAGCCGGTGATGTCGAAGTCGCCGCACCAGGCGGTGAGGTACGGGAACTCGCGCTCGAGTGCACCGTTCGCCTCGGGGTCCTCGGCGTAGGAGGTCGCACCGATGCCGACCTCGCCGAGGTAGTCCCACCCGGTCCAGGTGAAGTCGCCGATCACGTTCGGGTTCGCTTCGACGAGCGGCCAGAGGTCGCCGATCTGGGTCGGGAAGGTCTCCGAGCCGACGATCACGCGGTGCGGGAACCGCTCGGCGTCGTTCGCGTAGCGGCCGTCCGCGTAGTTGAGACCCAGGACGTCGAGCGCCGCACTGGACTCCTCGGTGCGCGTCGTGACGGCGTCGGAGGAACCGATGAGGCTCATCATGTTCGCGCCCGCTTCGCCCATCAGCTCGTTCAACCCCTGGTCCGACGCCATGATGCCGTCCAGATCGTCGAGCACGGCCAGGGTCGCGTTCACGCCGTTCGTCACGAGTCGTGTCGGATCCAACGAGCGCACGTGCTCGGCGAGTTCCCGCGCCTGGATCGCACCGTGCGGGGTGCCGACCTCGACGATCTCATTGCCGATCGAGTACATGATCACGCTCGGATGGTTCATGTCCTTCGCCACCATCGACTCCAGATCGGCCCGCCACCACTGCGCGAAGTCGAGGGAGTAGTCGTGGTCCGTCTTGCCCCGGCCCCACATGTCGAAGGCCTCGTCCATGACGAGCATGCCGATGCGGTCGCAGGCGTCGAGCATGGCGGGCGACGCCGGATTGTGGGCCGCGCGGATCGCGTTGAAGCCGGCGTCCTTGAGGAGCTGGACACGCCGTTCCTCGGCGCGCGCGATCGACGCTGCACCGAGCGGACCGTTGTCGCTGTGGATACAGGCCCGCGGAGCAGCACCGGTTCGCCGTTGATGCGGAGACCCTTCCGCGGGTCGACCGTGACCGTGCGGATGCCGTGGACCGTGTGGACGACGGCCGACTCGTCGGCGGGCTGGTCGTCGACCTCGAGCGAGGTCCGCGCCGAGTACAGCGCGGGGGAATCGACGCTCCACAGGGCCGGGTTCGGCACGTACAGCCGCTGGCGGATGAGCGCGGTACCACCTGGCGCGACGGTGACCGGCGTGCGCTCGCCCTCGACCACGCTCCCGTCGGGTCCGGCGAGTTCCGTCGCGAGGATGCCCGCACTCCTGGTGAGTCCCCGGTTGACGACGGTCGTCGCGACTTCGAGCACCGCCTGGTCGTCCTCGATCCGGATCGTCGTGATGCGGACACCATCGGGCTCGACGTGCGTGGGGTCGTCGACGTGCAGGAGGACCGGGCGGTGCAGGCCGGCTCCGGCGTACCAGCGCGAGTCCTGACCTGCGCGGGTCTCGATGCGCAGCGTGTTCGTCTCGCCGAAGCGGAGGAACGGGGTGAGCTCGACGAAGAAGCGCGCGAAGCCGTCGGCCCGATTGCCGGCGAACTCGTCGTTCAGATACACCATCGCGTGTCGGAACGCGCCCTGGATCTCGAGCCGGACGATGCGACCGGACCACTCGGCGGGGACCTCGAAGGTCTTCACGTGACTGAACGCGCCGGCGGGGAAGTAGGCGGCCCCGCCCTTGGCGAGTGCGTCCGGCGAGCGCTCGGCATCGCGCAGGGCGTCGTGCGGGAGGGTCACGGCCAGCGAGTCGTCCACGCCGCCCTGAACGGCGGCGAAGGGGCCTCGGGGTGCACGGACGATCCAGTCGCCGGTGAACGGGATGGTGGTCATGATGTGCTCCAGTGCAGATCGGGGTGCGAAAGTCTTTCGGCTTCTTACGCCGAGATCCCGACTGTATGCGAGGCCGCAGGGCATCGTCAACGCGTCAATTCGAAACTGTTTCGCTAGGCTGGGCGCGACCGACGGCCGCCCGCTGTGGGACGCGGAAGGGGACTCCATGGCACGAACACCGATGACGGGTCCGACGCTGGCGTCGATTGCCGAGCGCGCCGGTGTCTCGATCGCGACCGTCTCGAAGGTGATCAACGGTCGATCGGGCATGTCCGAGGCGACGCGTGCCCGGGTCGAGGCGGCCGTGCGCGAGCTCGGGTACCGCCCGACACCGCGGTCGATCCCCGGTGCTCCGCGAACCATCCACGTCGTGTTCGACACCCTGCACAGCGTCTACTCCCTCCGTGTCCTCGACGGCATGGTCGCCGCGGCACAGCGGTCGGACGTCGATCTCGTGACGCGGGTGCTGTCGCCCGGTTCCGGCTTCGGTTCCACGGATGCGACCGGAGACGAGGTGGCGCTCGACCGCAGCTTCGTCGACGGCGTCGCGTCGCGAGGTGCGATCGGCATGATCGTCGTCACGACGCCCATCGCCGCCGACGTCGTCGACGCCTGCCTCGACGCGGGGATCGCGCTCGTCGCGGTCGACTCGCCGGATCCGCTCGACCGCTCGGTCGCGAGTATCGGCTCGAGCCACGCCACCGGCGGGCAGCAGGCGGTCGAGCACCTGCTCGGTCTCGGCCACCGGCGGATCGCCTTCGTCGGAGGGAACCCGGCGAATCCAGGCCTGCGGGCGCGCGCCGTCGGGTACCGCGAAGCACTTCGCGGGGCGGGTATCCCGCTCGATCCCGACCTCGTCTCCGAGGAGGGGATGGGGGCCGCTGGGGACGCCGTCGCGCACATGCTGGCACGCACGGATCCGCCGACCGCCGTGTTCGCGACCAACGACGCCGACGCCTTCGCGGTCGTGCGCACCGTCCTGCGGGCCGGCCTCCGGGTGCCGAATGACGTGAGCGTGGTCGGCTACGACGACACCTACTCGGCCATGCTGACCGTCCCCCGCCTCACCACGGTTCACACGTCCATGCACGACATCGGCCGGGCCGCCGTCGACACCCTGCTCCGCCTGCACGCGGGGAGAAGCCGTTCTCCCACCACCTCGAGCTCGCGACCACACTTATCGAACGCGAGTCGACGGGGCCCCTCCCAACCTCAACGCGCTGAGCTGCCCGAATCGGTGCGATTCTGCACGGATTTCGAGCAGTTCCGGGCGACTCAGTGGGATGAGCGCGACAGGCGGAGGTCGCGGAGGGTGAACCGTCCGATGGGGAGCGCGGCACGGATCCGGGACTCGTCGAAGCGGCGTGAGGGACGGAGGTCCGCAGGGAGTTCCGGTGCCGGTGGGGCCGCCTCGCTCACTCCTTCCGCCAGCATCTGCGCCTGCGCCTTCGCCACGAGCGGCGTCTTCATGAGGCGTTCCGTCGCGCGTGCGAGCAAGCGGATCGTCCAGACGGGGACCGGGACGTACAGCGGGCGGCGTCCGGCCACGTGCGCGATCCGGCGCACGGCCGCACCCAGCTCGAGTTCCTCGGCGCCCATGACCGCGACGGTCGGCTCCGACACCCGGCCCTCGAGTGCTGCGACGAGAACGTCGACGGCGTCCGCGACCGGCACCGGACGCACGAGACGCTCGCGGTAGCCCACGGTCGCGAACACCGGGAAGGTGCGGACTGCCTTGGTGACGTGATCGACCATGTGGTCGCCGGCGCCGTAGATCATGCCGAACTTGAGGACGGTGTGCGCGATGCCCGAGCCCCGCACGATCTCCTCGGCCGCCCACTTCGTCTCGTGGTACCCGGAGCCGCAGTCGGGGCGCGCGCGGAGGAAGCTCACCAGCACGATGCGACCGACGCCGGCGCGACGGGCCGCGTCCACGACCGCCCGGGTGCCGTCGACGTGCACGCGCTGGAAGGTCTGATCACCGAGCTCGCGGTTGATCCCGGCGCAGTGTGCGACCGCGTCGCAGTCGGCGAACGCGGCGGCCAACGCTTCGACATCGTCGATCTCCACGCCGGTGCGTCGGGAGACGACGACGATCTCGTGCCCGTCGTGCTGCAGCCGCTCGGCGAGGTGTCGTCCGACGAACCCGGTCCCACCGGTGATGGCCACTCGCATGCTGTCTCCTTCGCTTGTTAGCAATATAGCGAAACTGTATATCGCAATTGTGCTAGATTGCAAACATGGCAGATACAGCGTCGGACATCTTCGCCGCGCTCGCTCATCCGACGCGGCGGCAGATCCTGCAGGACCTCAAGGACGGCGAGCTCGCCGCGGGGGAGATCGCCGCACGCTTCGACGCCACCGGTCCGACCATCTCGCGGCACCTGAGCGTCCTGCGCCAGGCCGGCCTCGTCTCCGAGCGCCGCGATGCGAACCGCATCCTCTACTCACTCGTCGGTGAGCGCCTCGCGCTGTCGGTCGGCGACTTCCTGTCCACCGTCTGTCCGGAGCAGATGGTCCTGCGTGAGGTCCGCAAGCGCCGGACCGCGTAGCTCGGTCTCGATCCGGCCTTGAGTCGCCCGAAGGTGTTCGATTCCGCCGCGATGTCGAGCCGTTTCGGGCGACTCAGCGCAGCCCGTGCGTGACGCTGTGGACGATCGTCTGCGTGGCGGCCTGTCCGGCGCGGGTCGGCAGCAGCGCCCAGACGTGGAACTGCGCGGCGCCCTCGTGGTAGTCGACCTCGACGCAGGCCGCTTCGGCTCGTTCGACGAGCAACTCTGCGTCGGGGTTGAGGACGTCGCGGGTCCCGCTCAAGACCGTGAGCGGCCCGAGCCCGGCGAGGTCGCCGAAGAGTGGGCTCACGGCCGGATCGGTGATGTCCAGATCGCCGCGCCAGTGCTCCGCGAACACGCGTCCGCCGGGCGTCGCCAGCCAGGGGTCGCTCGGCTGCACGAGGGGGATCCGCGGGTTGCTCCAGGTGAGGTCGAGCGCCGGTGACAGCAGGGTGGTCATCGGCAGGACGACGCCCTCGTCCCTGAGCCGGAGCGCGGCCGACAGGGCGATCTGACCGCCGGCCGAGTCGCCCGCGAGGACGGTCGGCCCGTGCCGCTCGATGCTGCGCCGGACCAGCTCGACGACGCCGTTCTGCGCCACGGCCGCGGTGCCGTAGGGCACGAGCGGGTAGATCGGGAGCGTGACCACGGCGCCGGTCTCCGCCGCGAGGGTGGCGGCCAGTGTCCAGTGCTGCGGTGCGATCTCGCCGACCCAGCCGCCGCCGTGCGCGTACACGACCCCGCCGATCGCCGGTCGTCGCGTGGGGGACACGGTGTACACCGGCCAGCCTCCGAAACGTTCGACGTCGACCCGGACGTCGCTGCGGAGGGTGCTGGGCGGACCGTAGGACGCCGGCCGGAGGGTGCGCTCCCGGATCCGGCGACGCGCGCCGGCCTCGCTGACGAAGGCACGGTTCGCGCGGATGAGTCGGAGCGCGGGGCCGACGACGACGCCTGGGATGGTGAGCACGGTGCCTCCGCGGTTGACGGGTTCCTGGGGGTCGCCACGCTAGCAGCGCAGGCTGGGCAGGAGTCCCCATCGCCCGGTCTCCTCCGCCGCTGCGGGTCGGGCCGTCCTTGACGGGGCCGGTGCGGGTTTCGCGTGGGACACTGGCAGACGGCGTCGACGTGCCGATCGCGCCGCAGCAGCCCGTCCCGAAGGAACCGCATGCCCGAGCTGAACCCCGTCGTCATCGAGCGAGTCGCCTGGGACGACGAGCGGGCCATGCGGCTCCGCGCCGCGATGGACGAGGAGATGGACGCACGGTACGCGTCGGCCTGGGAGGACTGGGACCCGGCGGCCGCCGAGCGGGCGCTGACCGCGTTCACCGTCGATCCTGCCGACATCAGCGCAACCTTCCTGGCCCTCATCGACGGCGAGCCGGTCGGCCACGCCGCCCTGCGCCGACTGCACGGCGAATGGGAGCTCAAGCGAGTCGTCACCCTCCCGAGCCACCGTGGCCGGGGCGTCTCGAAGCGCCTGATCGCCGCCGTCGAGGACGCCGCCCGTGCGGAGGGAGCGTCCCGCCTCATCCTGCAGACCGGCGACCGCCAGCCCGAGGCCGTGCGGCTCTACGAGTGGCTCGGCTACGAGCCCATCCCGATCTACTCGCCGTACGAGGTCATCCCGATGTCGCTCTGCTACGCCCGCCCGCTCCGCTGACGCTCGGCAGCGCGGCTATCGCCGCTAGTGAGCAGCCTTCGCGGGCTGGTTCCGTGAGCGCAGGCGTGAGATCCCGGTCACGATCGCGACGACGATCAGGCCGAGGACGAGTCCGAACACCGCGGACATCGCGGTGTCGGCGATCCAGACGACGACCGGTCCGGCGGCCTCGATCGCGTGGGTGACGACGTGCAGGAGGTCGTACGGGCCGTGCCAGAACGTCTCGGCGAGGTTCGCGATCACGAGGTGGCCGCCGACCCAGAGCATCGCCACCGTGCCGACGACGCTGATGACGCGGAAGACCGCGGGCATCGACGCGACGATCCGTGCACCGGTGCGGCGGACGCCGCGTGACGGGTTCTTCATGAGCCGGAGTCCGATGTCGTCGATCTTCACGAGCAGGGCGACCGCACCGTAGACGACCGCGGTCATGACGAGGCCGATGACCAGGAGGGCCCCAGCGTCATCCAGATGCCGAGCCCGGAGTCGAGGCTGGCGAGGGAGATGAGCATGATCTCCGTGCTGAGGATGAGGTCGGTGCGGACGGCCCCGGAGACGAGCTTCTTCTCGTCGCGGACGTCCTCCTCTGCCTCCGCGTGGTGCATGCCGAACCACTCCATGACCTTCTCCGCGCCCTCGAAGCAGAGGTAGGTGCCTCCGATGATGAGGAGGAACGGCAGCACCCAGGGCGCGAACGCCGTGAGCAGCAGGGCGATCGGGATGATGATGACGAACTTGTTGATCAGGCTGCCGCGGGCGATCCGCCACACGACCGGCAGTTCCCGCGCGGGGGTGAGCCCCTGCACGTACTGCGGGGTGACGGCCGCATCGTCGATGACGACGCCGGCGGTCTTCGCACTCGCCTTGAGGGCTGCGCTGAGGATGTCATCGACAACGGCGAGCAGGCCGACCGACATGTGCTTCTCCTTGGCTCGGGGGTCACACCGCTGCGGGCTCGGCGGGGACGGAGTCCACAGTACTGTCGCGATCGCCGAAGGGTGTACTGCTGGACACTCCCTCGCCGACGTGCACGGCCGTAGCGTCGTCCGTATGCAGATCCAACCGAAACCCGCGACGATCAAGAACCCCGCCGAGCAGTTCACCGGCGATGTCTACCTCGACCTGCTGGCCGCGCCGCAGGAGGACGGCCAGCACATGGTGGTCGCGAAGGTGCGGTTTCTCCCCGGTGCCCGCACCGCGTGGCACTCCCATGCCAACGGGCAGACGCTACACGTCACCGAGGGCGTCGCCCTCATGGGTACGCGCGACGGTGCCGTTCTCGTCGTCCAGCCGGGCCAGACGGTCTACACCCCGCCCGGCGAGGAGCACTGGCACGGGGCCACGCCGGACGACTACATGGAGCACCTCGCGATGTTCGAGCGGGCGGACGACCCCGCCGCGAGCACGACCTGGCTCGAGCACGTCGCCGAAGCCGACTACCACCGCCCCTGATCGACTGCCCGACCGCGACCGCGCTTCTCCGCTGTGGAGAAGCGGGCGTCCTCCCCAGAGGTAGGGAGGCCTCCCTTCCATGCGGATGCCACCCCGGTACTGTTGGCACTCACGACAGATTGGGGATTTCGAATGGTCGAGACCACACCGCGCCGCTCACGGTCGGCCGTGCTCGCGCTGACCTTGACGATCGGAACGCTCGTCGCGGCGGCGATCATCGGCGGATACTTCATCATCGTCGGCGATCAGGCCGACATCGCCGGGCGGGTCTGGCTCACGCTGCTGCTGCTCGCGGCCTTCGTCGGGGCCGTGTCGCTCGACGCCGCAGCCGGCCACGGGCCCAACAAGTGGTACCTCGCGGTGTCGACGTTGGTGAACATCTTCCTCGTCACCGTCGGCCTCCTGAAGCTGTGGAACGGGTGGCTCCAGCCGCCGAACACCTCCGACGGGTTCGTCTGGTCCACGCAGATCATGCTGTTCCTCGGCATCCTCATCATCGTGCGTCTGGCGCTCATCATCATCCAGGTGTACTTCCTCCACTTCGTCACCCGTGCCACGTCCACCGTGGTCAGGGCCACCGGCATCGTGACGATCGCGCTGATCATCGCCACGGTCCTCGTGCTCGTGCTGCCCATGGCCTTCCCCGAGGGAACCTGGGCGGACTGGTGGTGGCGCATCGCCGCGGCCACGACGCTCGCTGCGGCGATCTCCGCCGTGATCCCCGTGATCGTGCGGGCGTTCTCCCCGAAGCCGGAGGGCGAGCAGGTGTCCTACGGGCAGCAGCCGTACCGTCCGGAGGTCTACCAGCAGGCCGCACCCGGGTACCCGGTGCAGGGTTACCCGGGTCAGCAGGGTTACCCGGGTCAGCAGGGTTACCCGGGTCAGCAGGGCTACCCGGGGCAGCAACCGCAGCAGCCGTACCAGGGGCAGCCGTACCCGCAGCAGCCGCACCAGGGGCAGCAGCAGCCGTTTGGCGGCCAGCCGAACCCCGGCCAGCCGAACCCCGGCCAGCCGAACCCCGGCCAGCCGAACCCCGGCCAGTATGGGCAGGGGCACCCCGGGCAGGGCTACCAGGGGCAGCCGTACCAGGGGCAGCCCGCCCCGCAGCAGCCGGGCCAGCAGTGGCCCACGCCGTCCTGGCAGGGCTCCGCGCCCGGCCAGCCTGCTCCGGCACAGCCCGCTCCGCAGCAGTGGGGACCTCCGCAGCCGCAGGTCCCGTCGTCGCCGGTTCCGCCCGCGCCTCAGCAGCAGGACCCGCAACGTCCGCAGGAGTCCCGTCCTCCGCAGGAACCGAAGCAGCCTTCGGTGGCGCCGCAGCCGGCGGAGCCGCAGAGCCCGCCGCCCGCCGAGTAGGCGAACCGACCACGAGCCGGCTGGAAGCCCACCGCTTCCAGTCGGCTCCGTCGTCGGTCGCACTCGAAGCCTCGCTTCGCTTGCGCACAACTGCGTAGCCGCGTCGGGCACGTCTTCGCCCAGCGGCGGATGTGGCGATGCGCTCGCTCCGTGAGTATGGAATCGGCGCGGTGCGACCGCCCGCCGCCGACTCCTCACGATGGGTGACGATGCGCAAGCTCCTGAAGGTTCCACTGATCTCGATCGCCACGATCGCCGGCCTCGTCGCGGCGGGCCTCGCGACGACGAGCATCGT
This sequence comes from Plantibacter sp. M259, assembly GCF_006065115.1. Taxonomy (NCBI): domain Bacteria; kingdom Bacillati; phylum Actinomycetota; class Actinomycetes; order Micrococcales; family Microbacteriaceae; genus Plantibacter; species Plantibacter sp. M259. Next base: position 2,245,618 of record NZ_CP040750.1, read on the forward strand.
GAACGCCGTCGCGAGTTCGTCGGAAGCGGGCGAACTGCAGCCCTACGGGCAGTTGGTCGACGTCGACGGCAAGGACATGAACGTCGTCATCAGTGGTTCCGGCGCCGAGACGATCGTCCTGCTGCCCGGCCAGGGCACCGCGGCACCCGGCCTCGACTTCGAGCCGCTCGTCGACGAGCTCCGCGACCAGTACCGCGTGGTGGTCGTCGAGCCGTTCGGCTACGGCCTCAGCGATCAGACCGACGTGCCCCGGACCTCGGCCAACATCGCCGGCGAGGTGCACGCCGCCCTGCAGCACCTCGGCATCGACCGGTACGTCCTCGCCGGACACTCGATCGCCGGCATCTACGCCCTCGAGTATCTGGAGCGGTTCCGCGCCGAGGTGACGGCGTTCATCGGGATCGACACGAGCGTCCCGACCCAGCCCGGAAGCGACGAGCCGACGCCGACCGACGGCGTCGACACGCTGAAGGCGCTCGGCATCCTCCGCCTCCTCACCGCCATCGCGCCCGACCCGTACGAGGGCCTCCCATACGACGCCGCCACGAAGCGCCAACTCGCGATCCTGACGAACCGCAACGCGATGTCGCCGACGCTGCTCGACGAGATCGCCCACACGCCGGGCAACTTCCAGGCGGCCCGATCCCAAGCGTTCCCGGCCGACCTGCCGATCCTCATGTTCGTCGTCGGCGACGACCCGGAACTCTCCGACTGGGTGCCCCTCCACGAGGAGCAGCTCGCCGGAGTCGAGCGGGGTGAACTCGTCCGACTCGACGGCGGCCACTACCTGCACCACACCGAGGCGACGGTGATGGGCGAGGACATCAAGCAGTTCCTCGCCGACACGCCGGGAGACTGAATCCCCGGCCGATCCGGGCTGGCGTGTCGTCGGATGTCGGGTTAGGCTCACTCTCTATCGAACGTATGTTCGAATGACGGGAGGCCACGCATGTTGATCACGAGCACCGAGATCGCGGTCTGGACGACGCCGGCAGGCGTGCCGGAGCGACTGTTCTGGGATGGAGCCCGGTACCTCGTCACCGACACCCCGACCCCGCTCGAGCCGAACGTCTCGTTCCTTACCCATCCGCCCGCGGCGACCCCCGCCTGGCGATTCCAGGCGACCGCTGCAGACGGCCGGTCCTTCGTCTTCGACATCCGACTCGACACCGCGCGCGGACGCTGGCAGCTCCTCCGAGCGTACGAATGAACCGCTCAGACCGTTGCCCGGGTCGACGTCGCTCCGGCTGTCAGGCGGCCGGCTGCAACCGCACGACGATCGCCTTCGAGACCGGGGTGTTGCTGCGGTCGGCCGTCGAGTCGAGCGGGACGAGGACGTTCGCCTCGGGGAAGTACGCCGCGGCGCATCCACGAGCGGTCGGGTAGGAGACGACGCGGAAGCCGCGGAGCTCCCGATCCGGCTGCCCTGCCCACTCGCTGAAGACGTCCACCGTCTGCCCGTCCTCCAATCCGAGGTCGCGGAGGTCGTCCGGGTTGACGAAGACGACGTTCCGGCCCTTCTTGATGCCGCGGTACCGGTCGTTGAGGCTGTAGATCGTCGTGTTGAACTGGTCGTGCGAGCGCAGGGTCTGCAGGAGCAGCCGACCGGGCGGGCAGTGGATCGGTTCGAGCTCGTTGACCGTCAGCAGGGCGCGACCCTCGGGGTTCGTGAACGTGCGGGAGTCCCGCGGTCCGTTCGGTAGGACGAAGCCGTCCTCTCGGCGGATCTGCTCGTTATACCCCTCGCAGCCCGGCACGACCCGTCCGATGTGTTCGCGGATCGTGTCGTAGTCATCCTCGAACGCCTGCCAGGCGATGCCCGAGTCCTCACCGAGCGTCGCTCGCGCGAGGCGCGTGATGATCGCGACCTCGGAGAGCAGACCGGGCGCTGCCGGCGGGATGCGTCCGTGCGAGGCGTGGACCGCGCACACCGAGTCCTCCACGCTGACCATCTGCGGTCCGCTCGCCTGCAGATCGATCTCGGTGCGCCCGAGGGTCGGCAGGATGATCGCCGCCTCGCCCGTGACCGCGTGCGACCGGTTGAGCTTCGTGGAGATCTGAACGGACAGCTGCGTGCCGCGGATCGCGGCCTCGGCGGCGGCGGTGTCGGAGATCGCCGCGACGAAGTTGCCGCCGAGCGAGATCCAGGTGCGGACCTCGCCCCGCTGCATCGCTCGGATCGCGTTCACCGCGTCGACCCCGTGCTCCCGTGGCATCGGGACCGCGAACTCGCGCTCCATGGCGGCGAGGAAGGATTCGGGCATCTGCTCCCAGATGCCCATCGTCCGGTCGCCCTGCACGTTGCTGTGCCCGCGGATCGGCGATGCACCGGCGCCGGGCTTGCCGATGTTCCCGCGGAGGAGGAGCAGGTTGATGATCTCCTTGATCCCGTTGACTGCCGCCTTGTGCTGGGTCAGACCCATCGCCCAGGTGACGATCGTCGCGTTCGACGCGATGTAGCGCTCGGCGAGTTCGTCGATCTGCTCGCTCGTGAGGCCGGTCGCCTCGAGCACCGCCGCCTCGTCGAGGTCGGCCAGGTGGGCCGTCAGCTCCTCGAGTCCGAGGCAGTGCTCGGCGAGGAACGCGTGGTCGAGGATCGTCCCCGGAGCTGCCGCCTCGGCCTCCAGGACCCGCTTCGAGACCGCCTGCAGCAGTGCCATGTCGCCGCCGAGCCGGATCTGCAGGAACTGGTCGGAGATGACCGTGCCGCGCCCGACCATGCCGCGGACCGTCTGCGGGTTCTTGTACCGCTCGAGCGCCGCCTCGGGGAGCGGGTTCACCGAGACGATCGTCGCGCCCGCCTGCTTCGCGTCCTCGAGCGCCGTGAGCATGCGCGGATGGTTCGTGCCCGGGTTCTGGCCCATGACGATGATGAGGTCGGCCTGCTCGAAGTCCTCGTACCGGATGGTCGACTTCCCGACCCCGATGACCTCGCCGAGCGCCGTGCCGGTGGACTCGTGGCACATGTTCGAACAGTCGGGGAGGTTGTTGGTCCCGAAGGCGCGCACGAAGAGCTGGTAGACGAAGGCCGCCTCGTTCGACGCGCGGCCGCTCGTGTAGAAGACGGCTTCGTCGGGGGACTCCTGACCGCGCAGCTGATCGCCGACGATGGCGAACGCCTCGTCCCAGCTCACCGGCCGGTAGTGGTCCGAACCGGCCGGCTTGTAGACGGGCTCCGAGAGTCGACCCTGCATGCCGAGCCAGTACTCCGACTTGTCGGCGAGATCGGTGAGCGAGTGTTCGGCCCAGAACGCGCTCGGGACGACGACCGGCGTCGCCTCCCAGATGACGGCCTTCGCGCCGTTCTCGCAGAACTCGAGCTTCTTGCGGTCGTCCGGATCGGGCCAGGCGCAGCTCATGCAGTCGAAGCCGCCGCGCTGGTTGATCGAGGTGAACAGCTCCGCGGTCCGCTTCGGCCCGAGTTGCCGGAGGGCAGGCTCCATCGAATGCAGGATGCCGGGCAGGCCGACGGCGACGTGCTTCGGGTGGGTGACCTCGATGTCGGCGTCCGTGACGTCCTCGACGGGTGGTTCGGCGCTCATGCGTTCGCTCCGGTCTGGAGTGCGGCCGATGCCGAACCGTCGGAACGTGCCGATCCGTCGGTGTCGGACGCGGCCGGGTCGGCGAGCCGGTGCGCTCCGCTGTAGACGACCATCGAGTCGCCGCGGAGGAAGCCGACGAGCGTCATCCCGAGTTCGGTGGCCAGTTCGGCGGCGAGCGAGGACGGAGCGGAGACGGCGGCGAGCATCGGGATGCCGGCCATCGAGGCCTTCTGCGTGAGCTCGAAACTCGCGCGCCCCGACACCATCAGGACCATGGAGCGGAGCGGGAGCAACCCCTCCTTCGCCGCCCATCCGACGACCTTGTCGACGGCGTTGTGTCGGCCGACGTCCTCGCGGAGGACGAGCATCTCGCCGGTCCGGGCGTCGAACAGGCCGGCCGCGTGCAGACCGCCGGTGCGCTCGAAGACCGCCTGCTGTGCTCGGAGACGGTCGGGGAAGGTCACGAGGAGCGCCGGGTCGAGGCGGAAGTCGTCGTCCGCGACCGTGTACCGCGAGCTCGTCCGGACGGCGTCGATGCTCGCCTTGCCGCAGAGGCCGCACGAGCTGGTGGTGAAGAAGTTCCGTTCCAGGCTCGGATCGGGGGCGGGGACGCCGGGGGACAGGGCGACGTCGAGCACGTTGTACGTGTTGACGCCCTCGTCCGTCGCGCCGGCGCAGTAGCGCGCGGTCCGGACGTCGTCACCCCGAGCGATGACGCCCTCCGAGACGAGGAAGCCGATCGCGAGGTCGACGTCGTGGCCGGGCGTCCGCATCGTGATGGCGAGCGAACGACCACCGACGCGGATCTCGAGTGGTTCCTCGACGGCGAGGACGTCCTCGCGGGTGCGTGCGGGCTGTCCCACCGTGATGCGGGTGACGCGTCTGCGCGCCGTGATGCGAGTCATGGCTCATGGCTATCACCACCATCGGACGAGGGCAAGGTGCCTCACCGGATCCGCAGCCGCCTCGGGGGCTGGATCGCGGCCTAGGCTGGTGCCATGTCCGTCGACGCGATCATCCTCGCGGGAGGGCGGTCCTCCCGCCTCGGCGGCGTCGCGAAGGCGTCGTTGCTCCGCGACGGCCGGACGCTCCTCCAGCTCGCGATCGATGCTGCGCGGGTGGCGGACGGCCGTGTCGTCGTGGTCGGCCCCGAGGTCGAGATGACTGATCCAGTCCGCTTCGTCCGCGAGCGCCCCGTCTTCGGTGGCCCTGCCGCGGCCATCGCCGCAGGCCTGGACGCCCTGCGTGATGACGTCGCGGCCGAGGGTCCCGCGCAGGTCGCCGTCCTCGCCTGCGACATGCCGGATGCCGCACCGGCGCTCGCCGCGGTGCTCGATGCAGCGACAGCCGCGACCGGGACCGACACCGACGGCTGGGTCGCGGTGGACGACTCGGGTCGGGAGCAGTCGCTGCTCGCCGTCTACCGCCGGGAGGCCCTGGAACGCCGGGTCGCCGCACTCCGGGCGTCACAACCGAGCGGTGACCTCGCGGGCGTCTCCGTCCGCCAGCTGCTCGCCGGACTCGTCCTCCGACAGGTGCCCATTCCCGCCGGCGGCTCCGCCGACGTCGACACCTGGGCCGACGCCACCGAACTCGGGGTCGTCACCGCCGTCGAGTCGCCGGCGCCGACCGCGTCCACCACACCGACCGCCGACCCTGAGGAGCGTCTCCCATGACCGATGACCTGCATGCCGTCCTCGCCGACTGGACCGAACGGGTGTCCGCTGAGCTGGAGCTCGGTGACGTCGTGGTCGACATCGACGCCGTCCTCGGACTCGCGGGCACGGCCGCGCACGCCGTGCTGCGTCCGGCCGCCCCGCTGACCACGTACCTCGTCGGCATCGCCGTCGGGAAGGCCCTCGCGAGCGGGGCGGATCCGGTCGCCGCCGCCGAGGCTGCGACCGCGGCCGTCGAGCGGCTGGTCGCCTCGGACTCGACCGCATGACGAGGTCCTCCTGGTCGGACGCCCGCAGCATCGCGCATGCGGCGGGTGCCGCGCAGCGGTCCGACGTCGTCGACACCCTGGCGCTCGCCGAGGCCCTCGGACACGTCCTCGCGGCGCCGCTCGTCTCGCCCATCGCGATCCCGCACTACGCCTCCTCGGCGATGGACGGCTGGGCGGTGGCCGGGAACGGCCCGTGGACCCTGCTGACCGGCGACGACGCCGAACGCGGACGGTCGGTCGGACTCAGCGATGGTGTCGCGGTCGACGTCCTGACCGGAGGGCTGATCCCGGCGGGCGCCGACGCGGTCCTCCAGCTCGAGCACGGCGTGGTCGAGCAGGGCTCGGGATCAGCTCGCCTCCACCTCGCGCCGTCCGCACCGAGCGGGGAGCCGCGGCCAGGGCGGCACATCCGGCCCGCCGGAACCGAGTCACCCGCGGGGTCGACCGTCCTCGACGCAGGCACGCGCCTGGGGCCCGTGCACCTCGCGGTCGCCGCCAGTGCCGGCTTCGACCGCGTGTCCGTCATGCCGCTGCCGCGGGTCCGCCTGGTCCTTACGGGCGACGAGGTCGTCACGAGCGGCGTGCCCGCCCCGGGTTCGTGCGCGACAGCTTCGGTCCATCACTCCCGGGAGTGATCGCCTCGCTCGGTGGCGTCGTCACGTCCAGTGTCCGTGTCGGCGACGACGCGTCCACCACGGCCGACGCCCTCGGGCTGACGAGTGCGGTCGGCGCTCCTGCCTGCCACCAGCGGGACCTCATCGTGACCACGGGTGGCACCGGCGACTCTCGCGCCGATCATGTCCGAGCGCTGCTCCGCGACGCCGGAGCGGACTTCCTCGTGGACGGCGTCGACGTCCGCCCGGGTGGCCCTGCGCTGCTCGCGCGGCTGCCGGACGGTCGCCTGTTCGTCGGGCTGCCCGGCAACCCGCTCGCCGCACTGCTCAGTGTCCTCACGCTCGTGCACCCGGTGCTCGCGGGCCTCCAGGGACTCGAGCTTCCGGCCCTGCGACCGGCGGTGCTCGCCTCGCCCGTCGACGGGGTCCGTTCCGGGACGGTGCTGCGTCCGTACCGCTCGGTGCACGATCCCGATTCGGCGACGCCGCATGCGGAGCCGACGCCGTGGCACGGGGCAGCCATGCTCCGAGGCCTCGCCGACGCCGACGGTGTGCTCGTGTGCCCGGGCTCCGGCGCGGCCGCGGGCGGCCTGGTACCGAGTCTCGACCTGCCCTGGTGATCGGGCCTCGGGTCAGCGGCCCCGGACGGCTGCCGCCGTCATCAGCCGCAGCAGTTCCTCGCCGGCGAGGATGCCGCGCCGCTCGGTGACCGTCAACGTGTCGATCGTGAAGCCCTCGTCGTCGAGCTCGCCGTGCGCCGGACGGAACGCGAGGTCGGCGGTCTCCAGCATCGACTGGTCGAGGAGCGAGTCGCCGGCCGCAAGGACGAGTGGGCCGTCGAGGCGGCGGGCGACCTCGCTGACGGCGTCGTGCTTCGTGAGCGTCCGCGGCACGCAGTAGAGCTTGCGTCCCTGCAGGGAGACCGTCCAGCCGAGCCGTTCGCACTCCTGCTCGACCTGTTCGAGCCAGCCCGCCGGGATCGCGTCGCGCTCGACGATCGAGTAGAAGAACAGCGCGTCCGCGACGTTCGTCTTGAGGATCCAGGTCGGCGACGCCAGCTCCTCGAAGCGCGCCAGTGCCTCGTCGAGCGGAGCGGTGTGGTCGGTGAGGTGCGCTCGCACCCGGTCGCGCCAGTCGGCGTCGGGGACGCCGTCGACGAGGATCTCGCCGCCGTTGCTCGTGATCGCGTACGCGGGCGCGCCGCCCGGCAGCTGCACCCGCTGATACTGCGCCACGGTCCGCGTCGTGACGGGCATGAAGACGGCGTGCGAGCGCAGCTCGATCAGCAGGCGCTCCGACTCGCGCGTCATGAACGAGATCGGCACGCCGTTCCAGAGCTCTGAGACGATGATCGACGGCGCCTCGGGGTCCGGCGTCTCGAGCCAGAACGCCTTCGGCGAGTAGATGAGGGTGCGGTCCAGGTCGCAGGCGACGAGGGCGCTCACTGGGCGTCTCCCGCCGCGGCGTCGCTCAACGGATTGATGAGCCCGACACAGCTGTAGGGCAACCCGGGCACGACCTCGACCGGCACACCGCGCTGCTCGGCGAGCAGGAGCACGTGCGCGACGTCGTCGAGGGCGTCCGGCGACACGAGCACCTTCCACGGCACCCGGCGGAGCAGGACGCGGGTGGTCTCGCCGACACCCGGCTTCACGAGGTTCACGGTCGGGATGTCGTACTGTTCGCGGATCCGCTCGACGGCCTCCCAGCCGATCCAGCTCGGCTCGCGATCGGCCGCCGAGGCCTCCTCCACACCCGCGGCGACGTCGTCGACCACCTCGGCGAAGCGGCTCGAGACCGCGTCGAGGAAGGCGCCGGAGACGTCGTGACTGCTCAGCTCGCGGTAGAACTTGGCACCGTGGAACTGGTCGTCGGAGAGCAGCTCGCGGTTGTACACCGTGCGGGACACGAGGCCGGAGACGGTGGAGTTCAAGCACGCCGAGGGGATGAGGTAGTCGTCGCGGGTGCCGTACACGGGCACGCAGTGGCCGGGGTCCGCGAGGACCGCCAGTTCGTCGGAGAAGCGGATGCCGTCGGTCTCGGCGAAGAGTTCCAGCGCCGCCGTCAGTTCGCGCGCGATGGCGCCCTTGCCGGTCCAGCCGTCGACGAACGCGATCTGCTCCGGGTCGTGGTGCGCCGCGAGGTAGCGCAGCGCGGTCCCGTCGACGCCGACACCGCGCACGATGCTCATCGTGTAGTGCGGCACGTCGATCCCGCGGACCTCCTTCGCCCAGCGACGCATGAGGATCCCGATGGGCGTTCCGGCGCGGGCGAGGGAGACCAGCACGGGGCGGTTCGCGCGGGACGCCAGGACGAGGTCGGTGACGACACCGACGGCCACCGCGAGACGTCGGCTCGACCGCGCGAGGGCGTCCCGGTAGAGCTCCTCGTACTCGGGGGAGGGCAGGTACTCGATGGGCAGCGACTCGGCGTAGTGCGCGCGACCGCTCTGGATCGCGGCCTCGCGTTCGGAGGCGTCGGCCTCGAGGCGGGTGTCGCCGAGGTCGGTGAGCAGCCAGCGCACCTCCGAGGCGTCGTAGGACCCGAAGTCCGGTCCGGTGAGCGGCTCGGGGAGGGCGGCGGCGTCGATGGTCACGGTGCGGGGTTCCATTCGGCTGGGGTCGGGACGGATTCGGTGAGGAGGACGACGATGACGTGTTCGGTGACGGTCCGCAGCGCCTCGACGACGCCGTCGGGCCGGAGCAGGAGCTCGCGGTCGGCGCCCGGCTCCGGGAACAGCACCACCGCCGCGAACCGCGAGCCGCCGCGCGAGAGGTTGTAGGCGAAGCGGGGTCCGAAGCCGTCGATCGTGCGGTCGTGGCTGGTGAAGGACACCGCGCTCGCGATGGCGTAGTCGTCACGGTCGATCACGGCGATGGGGGACCGCGTGGTGGTGGAGAAGCGCGTCGCTCCGCGCGCGCGGTCGAGGTGGGCGGCGACGGCCAGCGGGACCGCGATGAACTCCTCGGAGCCGAGCACCACCACCTCGCCGTCCGGCAGCTCCGGAAGGACCCGGTCGGCGATCGCGGCGGTCACCGCGCCGTCCAGGCGTCCTGGCGCACCGAAGCGCGCGCTCCGCACGGGCGGCAGGTCGGAGGCGTCCACGACGACGACGTCGCCGGCTGCGGTCGATCCTGCGACCGATGCGGCGGGTGCAGCGTCGATGACCGCTCGCGCGCGGGCGAGGACGTCCTCCGGAAGGTCGACGGCACCCACGCCGAGCGCGACGACGGTGATCCGGGTGCCGAGGTGGTGGGCGAGGTCGTCGAAGCGCTGCCGGTCCGCATCCGAACGGAGGTCGATGAGGCCCGCGACCACCCAGTGCGCCTGCGGCGTGGTGGCGTGCAGGGCGGTGATCGTGTTGCGGACGGTGCGTCCCGTGCTCAACTCGTCGTCGACGAGCACCGTGGTGCCGCCGACCGTGGCCCACGCGGGGTCGCTCGGGTACAGGCGGTGGTCGCTCGCGTGCGAGTGCTCCTCCTCGAACGGTGTGAAGGGCACGTCCGCCTCGTGCCTCGTGGAGTGGAGGTACGGCGAGCCGAGCGCGTCGGCGACGATGTGGCCGAGGCCGGTCGCCGTCTCCGCGTAGCCGACGGTGACGAGCTCCGGGCCGGCAGCTGGGGCCGCATCGCGGAGCTGGGCGAGGTGCTCGCGGACGGCGGTGAGGGCGGCGAGACCCTCAGCATCCGGCCGTTCCCGACGGGCCAGGAGCTGCGCCACCGTGTCGAACGGCGCCGTCTCCGGATCGCTGTCGTCGAGCGCGCTCCGCACCAGCAGTCCGAGCAGTTCGCCGGCGGTGAGTGCCAGTCCGGGTACGGTCGGCACGTGTTTGGCGAGGACCGTCGACACGAGCAGCTGCGCGCGTTTGGGGTTGTCTCGGAGTGCGAGACCGACGAGGTCCTCCACCGGGATCAGGCTCCGGGACGCGTCCGAGCGCAGGCCGATGCCGACGGCGTCACTGACGAAGCGGCCCGTCCATGCCGTCACCGCATGCTCGTCTCGAGGAGGTCGACGAAGGTCGTCTCCTCCGCTGCCACCCCGAAGGCATCCGCGCGGAGCAGGGTCTTGCGCGCCCACGCCTGGTGCGGCTTCATCTCGTTCATCTTGTTCCGGTAGGGGGAGGCGTTGGCGCCGCCGCCCACGTCGCCGACGACGGAGAGGGCGTCGACGTACTCCTCGTGGCTCACGACCGACATCGCGTGGACGACCGGCACGTGGCTCGGGTGGATGACCGTCTTGCCGAGCAACCCGTTCGCCTGGTCGAGCGCGATCTCGCGGATGAGGCCGTCGAGTCCCTTGAGGAGGAGCTTCTGACGCAGCTGCGCTTCGTTCGCGTCCTGGAACGGCGTCATGCGCAGCTGTGGGCGCATGAGCCGCTCCGCGTTGTGGAAGTGCTCCCAGACCGTGCCGGTGATGACGAAGTCGTCGCCCGGCCGACCGAAGACGTTGACGACGTCGGCGATGACCGAGGAGACGAGTTTCACGTCGTACACGGTGAGGTCGCGGGAGCGCCGGAGCGAGAAGGCGCTCGAGAGGTCGGTGGCGCCGATCCGGACCGCCAGGACGTCCTCGCGGTGGGCCTTGGTGACGTCGACGATCCCGGAGAGGGTGTCGTCGCGGGTCTCACGGTGGATCATCCGCGGCGACTCGAGGATCGGCATGACCCGGAGGCGGCGCGCGCCGTTCGACCCGTCCTGCCCGTAGTCGCGCTGCACGCGGCCGAGCGCTTCGAAGAAGCGGTCCGCCACCCCGTCGCTGTTCTCGTACTTGGGGATGACGAAGCCGCTCAGGAGGTCGAGTCCCGGGCCGAGGAGCCCGGCGACCCGCTCGAGCTGCTCGGGCGTGCGGACGCGGATGAAGAGCAGTGGCAGCACGGGGCGCTTGGACCCCGAGCTCTTGGCGGCGAGCTGCTGCATCGCCTCCGCGACGTTCGTCTCGGCGAACTCGACCGCGTCGTCGGGGACCGAGTCCTCGAGGCACAGCACCATGCTCAGGCAGCCGTGCTTCGCCTGCTTCACGACGTCCTTCGCGAGCGTCGGGCGCGTGCCTGGGCTGTAGAGCGTGGCGCCGAGTGCCGCCGCCACGTGTTCCGGCGGGGAGTCGATGCTGATGGGGCTCGGGAGCTTGTGGAACAGCCGCGACGCGCGCTTGTCGTCGACGTAACTGAAGTGGCGCATGGTCATCGTCTCCGGGGTTCGCGGGCGACGACGTACGGCGTCGGCTCGAAGCCGAACTGCTGCAGGAGCGTCTGGAGGGGGATCTCGGCGGGAAGGGGTTCGAGGCGGAGTTCGAGTCTCGACCCGATGCGCAGCAGCGAGACGACCGGCGGTGCGCCGGTGTCGTCAGCCGCGGCGAAGCTCTCGCCGTCGAAGAGCTGCACCGTCAGTGGGTGACCGGCTGTGCCGACGAACAACGCCCGCCGGATGAGGTGCACGTGCCGGAGCGCGAGGATCGCGTCGCCGCCGTCGAAACCCAGCAACGGCCGGTTGCCGGGCGTCGTCACGGGCGTGCCGTCGATGCCGTCGGCCGTCGCGATCCCCGTGACGAGCTCGACGGTCTCCCACACGATCGCCGTCGCTCCGCCGACGATGAGGCTGCCGATCGCCGACTGACGAGGGTCGAGCCGGACCAGCGGGGTCTCGTCGTCGAGGACGCGGACCTCCTCGGCCGTCGGGGCGGGGAAGGGCTGTGGGGTGCTGGGCGTCGACGGGGGCGACGACGCCGCGTTCACCGAGGGGGTCGCCACGGCGGGCGTCGAGGGCCCGCCGAGCGTGAGTCCCGTCGATGGTGCCGACGGTGCCGACGGCGCTGCCGATGCCACCGGGGCAGGGGGTGCGGCGGCGGGCGTCGACGGCCCGCCGAGCGTGAGTCCTGTCGACGGTGCTGGCGACGCGGCGGGCGCCGCGGGGGCAGGTGCCGCAGGGGTGCTCGCCACCGGCTCGACCTGGGCGACCGGCGCAGGCCGCGGCTTCACCCGACGACGCAGGTAGTCGATGTCCCGTCGCACCGGGGAGGTGTTGAGCGGCACGGCTCAGAGGTCGATTCTGAAGTCGCGCGCCACCCCGGCGAGCCCGCCGGCGTAGCCCTGCCCGAGGGCACGGAACTTCCAGTCCGAGCGGTGCCGGTACAGCTCGGCGAGGAGCAGCGCCTGGCTAGAGCGGACCTCGGCGATCGGCACGTCGAAGCGCACGAGCTCCCGACCGTCGGGCGTGGCGACGCGGACGAACGCCGAGCGCACGGGCGAGAAGTCGCCGGGACCGCGGACGTCGGGGTCGATGTAGAGCAGGAAGGCGATCTTCGACACGGCGTCCGGCACGCGCGACAGTTCGACGTCGATCTCCTCGTCGTCGGCCTCGGACGAGAAGGTGACCGCGCCGTCCTGGCTCTCGACCTGGTTGAAGAACACGAGGTGGTCGTCGGACAGTGCCTTGCCGTCGTCGCCGCACATGATCGCCAGCGGAACGGGTTCGCTCTGCGGTCCGCGGCTCGCGATGACGTCCCAGCCGAACCCGATGAGCACGGCGTCGAGACCGGGGTTCTCGGCGGTGAGCGCGGCGTTCGCGCCCGCGATCAGCGACGCCATCAGTGCGCACCCAACACGAGACCGGCGTCGGGCTCCTGGAACTTGTCAGAGAGGAACCGACCGTGCGTCGAGAGTTCGGCGATCGCGCCGATGCGGATCTGGTTGAGGAGGTCGCGGATGGTCTCCTCGATGAGCTCCAGCTGACGGGCGAAGACGATCGTGCTGCGGGAGTCGTCGGTGCGGTCCGCGGCCGGCAGTGCGAGGAAGGAGCGCAGTGGGCTCGGGAGGTAGTCCGTCACCATTGCGGCGAGGAGCACGCGCTGCTCGGTCGACGCACCCTGGTCTGCGATGGTCGCGACGACGAGGCGCAACTGGTCGTCGATCTGTCGGAGCTGCGAGGTGAGCAGCGTGGGGAGGTCGCGCCCCACGGAGCGCACCGAGTCGCGGAGTTCGTCGAGGTGCCGGGCCGTCTGCTCGTCCTCGGTTTCACCGACGGGCGCCGGCGTGGCGTCGACGACGCCGAGCGGCTCGGCCCCGCCGGTCCGCAGTGCGTTCAGCAGTCGTCCGAATGCCATCCCTCGTCCCCTTCGTCCTCAGCGACCCGTGCGCCCGGTCACCCGAGCGTGAGGCTACCGCAGTTCGCGCTGCTCGGCCTGACGGCTGCGCTCGAGGTACGGCTTCGCCTTCTCGAGACCAGATTCGAGCGCGTTGACGGTGCCCTCCATGTTCTTGGCGGCTTCGGCACGGAAGGTGTCGATCGCGTCCATGGTCTGGAAGACGTTGTCGAACGCGCGCTGCAGGGTCTCGACGCTGACACCCGCGGTGGATGCCTGCTGGTGGATGCGCGTGGTCTGGTCCTTCAGCATCTCGCTGGTCTGCAGGATCATGTTGTTCGTCGTGGTGTTGATCGCGTCGATCTGGTCGAGGACCATCTTCTGGTTCGCGAGGGCCTGCGCGACGACGACGGCGGTCCGCAGGGCGGCGATCGTCGTGGTGCGAGCGCGGTCGACACCCTTGATGAGCTCGAGGTTGTTCTTGCGGATGAGGTCCATCGCGAGATAGCCCTGCACCGAGACGGCGAGCTGCGTGAGGATGTCCTGGTGGCGCTGGCGGACGGGGAAGAGGACGTCGGCCTCGAGCTTCTGGGCCTCCTCGATGCGCCCGGAGGAGCGGGCTTCGTCGATCTTGGCGACACAGGCGGCGTCGAGTGCCTTCGCGAAGACGGCGTACTCGCTGAGCGCCTGCATCGTCTCCCAGAGCTGGACCTTCTCGCCGGCGAGGGCGGCGTTGTCCTTCAGGAGTTCGTCCTGGCCGGCCATGAGCGACTTGATGATCTTGTCGAGCTGGGTCTGCGCGGACTCGTACTTCTGGAAGTACTTGGCGAGCTTGTTGCCGCCCGGGATGAACCCGAGGATCTTGCGGCCGACGCCGAGGTCCGCCTGGTTCGGCGTGAGGTCCTCGACGGTGCTGCGGAGGTCGCCGAGCGTGGTAGCGACCTTGATCTGCGCGCTGTCACCCGAGCGCTTCGCACCGGCGACCGAGGTCGACGAGCGGTCGAGCATGCGGGAGGAGTACCCGCTCGACTGCACCATCTCCTTGCCGCCGATCTGGGAGATGCCCTCGATCTTCTGCGTGAACTCGGGCGAGCGCGGGTCGAGCGTCGCGACCTCCGTCACGAAGGAGCGCGCCTGCTGCTGGATCTCCGTCTGGCGCTCCGCCGGGACCGGGACCATGCCCGGTGCCTCTTCGGCCTGCACGACGTCCGGTGCATCCGGAGCGTGCAGCACGAGGGAGGCTGCTGCCTGTTCGTTGGCGTCTGGCGGAGTGAGTGGCGTGCTCATGCGGTCGACCTTGCTCTCGTGTGTGGCTTGCTCGTGATGGAGGCGTCGGTGCTCAGCCGAGCGGGACGCCGAAGTCGCCGGCGATGCCGGCGAGACCGGTGGTGTAGCCCTGGCCGACGGCCTTGAACTTCCACTCGGATCCGTTGCGGTAGAGCTCCGAGAACAGCATGGCGGTCTCGGGGGCGGCGTCCTCGCTGAGGTCGAAGCGGACGATCTCGGTGCCGTCCTGGTCGACGATGCGACAGTACGCGCCGCGGACCTGGCCGAAGTTCTGGCGTCGCTCGTCGGCCTTGTCGATCGACACGGCGATGATCACGCGCTCGACGTCTGCCCCGACCGCGTTCAGATCGACCGAGATCTGCTCGTCGTCGCCCTCGCCGTCGCCGGTGCGGTTGTCGCCGAGGTGCTTGACGGAGCCGTCCGCTGAGGCGGGCTGGTTGTAGAAGATGAAGTCGGCGGAGGAGCGCACCTTGCCGTTCGCGCCGACGAGCAGCGCCGAGGCGTCGAGGTCGAACGCCTCACCGCTCGTGGTGCGCGGGTCCCACCCGAGACCGACCGTCGCGACGGTCAGGCCGGGGCTGGTCTTCGTGAGCGAGAGGTTGTTGCCCTTTTCGAGGGTGAGTCCTGCCATGGTGATCGCTTCTCCTTCGGAACTGCGCTGTCGCGCGGGGGACTGCTGCGGGTGGTGCTCAGAGCGCCTGGGCGGCCGGGCCGAGCAGGTCCATGACGGAACGCCCGTTGGCGCGCTCGCCGATCGCCTTGAAGGTCCAGCCGTTGCCCTCACGCGAGACCTTCGACATGATCATCGCGGTGTGCGGGCCGGAGTCGGTGAGCTGGTAGCGGGCGACCTCGGGCGAGCCGGGGGTCGAGTCGTCGATGATGCGGCTGAAGGCGTTCTGCACGGTGTCGAAGGTCTGGCGGCTGTAGCTGCTGATCACGAACACGATCTGCTGAACGGACGGGGCGACCTTCGAGAGGTCGACGAGGATCGTCTCATCGTCGCCGTCGCCGGCACCCGTGAGGTTGTCGCCGGTGTGGCTGGCCGAGCCGTCCTTGCTCGCGAGCTGCTGGAACCAGATGGTGTCGAGCACCTTGCCGGTGGCGTCGAAGAAGATCGCCGAGGCGTCCAGGTCGATGTCGGGTGCGGACGAGCGCCCGAAGAAGCCGCGCTTCACCGGTGCGACGCCGTCCCAGCCGAGACCGAGGCGGATCCGCGTGAGCGAACCGCCGTCCTGCTTCGTCAGTGAGAGCGACTGGCCCTTTTCCAGACTCAGACCCATGGTTCCGTCTCCTAGATGCTTCATCGTGTTGCTGGTGGTGAGGTGTGGGACGTGCGCCCCCGGCCGAGGCTGGGAGCGCACGTCAACGTTATCGGTTCATCCGGGCGAACGCCCGGATTCCCGGTCCGTTCAGAGCAGGCCGCGTGAGTCGGAGCTCTTCGCCTGCAGCTCGTGGGCCCGGGCGAGCAGCCGTTGGAGCTCCTCGTCGTCGGCCGCCTTCGCCTGGTGCTTGGGCTTCAGGTTGGCGAAGGACTTCTGGCGCTCGACCATGCGGGTGTAGCTCGTCTCGAGTTCGACCTCGTCCACGTGGTGACCGTCCGGGATGTCCTCCGGGGAGTCGGCGTGGTCGACGATCTTCTTCGCCTGGGTGCGGGCGTCGCTGATGATCGTGTGCGCACGACCGGCCGGGCTGAGGAGCGAGGCGAGGACCGTGACGGTCAGGATACCGATGATGACGATGAGCGACAGGCCCGTGCTGATCTCGAACACCGGGATGTGCTCGCCACCGTTGAGGAACGGCAGGGTGTTCTCGTGCAGCGCGTGCAGGACGAGCTTCACACCGATGAATCCGAGGATCGCCGCCAGGCCGTAGCTCAGGAAGATGAGGCGGTCGAGCAGGCCGTCGATGAGGAAGTAGAGCTGACGGAGGCCGAGCAGCGAGAACGCCGTCGCGGTGAAGACGATGTACGGGTTCTGCGTGAGGCCGAAGATCGCGGGGATCGAGTCGAGCGCGAAGAGCAGGTCGGTGCCGCCGATGGCGACCATGACGAGCAGCATCGGCGTGAGGACCTTCTTGCCGTTCTCGATGGTGACGAGCTTGTCGCCGTCGTAGCGGTCGGTCGTCTTGAACAGACGCTTGGCGAGACGGATGACGAAGTTGTTCGCGTCGTCGCTCTCCTCCTCCGGGCGGAGGAGCTTGATCGCCGTGAAGATGAGGAACGCGCCGAAGATGTAGAACAGCCAGGACCAGGCGTTGACCGCGGCGGCACCGAGGAAGATGAAGCCGGTGCGGGCGATGAGGGCGAAGACGATGCCGAAGAGGAGCACCTTCTGCTGGTCGGCCCGCGGCACGCGGAAGCTCGACATGATGATGAGGAAGACGAAGAGGTTGTCGACCGACAGGGCCTTCTCCGTGATGTAGCCGGCGAAGTACTCGGATCCGAGTGTGCCACCGCCGAAGAAGAGGACGCCGAGGCCGAAGACGATGGCGATACCGACGTAGAGGGCCGACCACTTCGCGGCTTCCGGCAGCGTCGGCTCGTGGGCCTTGCGCACGTGGAAGATGAAGTCGAAGGCGAGGAGGGCCAGAATGCCGACGATCGTCAGCAGCCAGACGTATCCGGGGATTTCCATGGGCTGTGTTCTCCGCAGCGCTCGAGGTGGGGGACGGGTGATGTTTAGTTGGTGCCGTCCCACTATATAGTTGGTATGGTCGAACCAACACCCGAATGCACGTATTCAGAAAGAATTCAGCTATGAGCGATGACGTCGACCCCGCCGAGGCGGGAGCCGTCATCCAGGCGTCCCTCGCGACGGTGCTCCGCTGGTCCACCAGGGCCGACAACCGGCGTTCGCTGCACGACGCCGAGGGTGCCGCCCTCACCGCCACGGACGCGTGGCTCCTCGAATACGTCATCACTGCCGGACCGATCCGCATGTCCACGGTCGCGGGCTGGATGGACGTCGACAAGTCGACCGCGACGGCCGAGGTGCGTCGCCTCGAGGAGGGTGGTCTCGTCGTCCGGGCGACGGATCCGAGTGATCGCCGCGCGGTGCTCGTGAGCGCGACGGAGGAGGGACGGACGGCCCTCGAACGACACCGGCAGGCGGCGCAGCAGGTCTACAACACCCTCGTCGGCAAGTGGAGCGAGCGCGATCGAGCGGAACTCGCCCGGTTGCTCTCGCGGTTCGTCGACGAGTTCTCCTGGGTCAGCGACGCCGTCTCGCAGCACAACGCGAGTCGGTGACCGGACGGCCTCACGGGTCGATGCGCACCGGGATCGGTCCCGTCCGCTCCGCCCGAGGCCCGTACACCCAGAAGCGGTAGAGCACGAAGCGGAACGCGGAACCGAGGGCCAGCCCGACGATGTTCGCCGACACGTTGTCCGCCAGCGGCGTCGTCAGGTGCATCGCGTCATGGGAGACCCAGAGGCAGGCCAGGGCGATCGCGCCACCCGCGAGACTCACCAGACCGAATTCGAGCGCTTCGCGGGCGACGTCCGAGCGCCGATGCGCGCGGAAGGTGAGGAGCCGGTTGCCCACCCAGTTGGCCACGATGGCGAGTGTCGTCGAGATGCCCTTCGCCACGAGCAGCCCGGAGGTGCCGGTGTGGAGGAACACCGTGTACGCGAGCAGGTTGAAGACCCCGACGTCGACGAGGAAGCCGGCGCCGCCGACGAGGCCGAAGGCGGCGACCTCGCGGACGATCGGTCGCCGGAGCAGTGCGCGCGGATCGGGAAGGGCTCGGATCACCATCGCGTCACGACCTGACCAGCTCGAAGACGATGCTGCGGTGGACGGGGATGCGCTGCTCGACGTGGTAGCCGAGCGCCTCCAGATCCGCCACGTTCGGAGAGGTGCTCGAGCCCTCGACGACCCAGACGGTGTCGTGGCCGATCAGCCGGTCGTGGATCTCGGACAGCGGCGCGGCCAGGTCCCAGAGCTCTGGGCGGTCGCGGTAGCTCGTCTCGAGTGCCACGTCGTCGAGGCCGGCGAAGGCCTGCGGGTAGAGGTCGATCGCGAGCCGCGACTTGCGCGAGGGCTTCACCGACTGGTCGAAGACGACCGCGTCGCCCGGCGAGGCATGGGCCTCGACGACCTCGGCGGTCTGCCGGAGGTCGCTGCCGTCGTCCTTCGCGAAGGGGCCGCGCTGTTCCGCGAGGACCGGGATCGCGAGCGCCAGCACGAGCGCGACACCGGCCGCGGTCGCCACCGCGCGGTCCACCTGCTTCGGCAGGAGGTCGACGATCGTCCGGAGTCCGAGCGCCATCATGATCGCGACGGCCGGGACGCAGAAGGTGACGTAGCGGAGGTTGTACATCGGCGTCACGAGGGTGTTGCCGATGATGAGCAGCGCGGTCGGTGCGAGCGCCCAGACGGCGATCATCGCCAGGGCGCGACGCTGTCGGGAGGATCGGCGCACCACGAGCACCCCGATCGGAGCGAGCACGATCAGCAGCCACGCGAGCACGGCGAAGGCAGGCGTCTGGAACCACTGGCCGACGAGCACCGACTCCGGCGTCGCGTAGTCCCGCCTGCCGAGGAACGCGATCTGCTCCCGTTGCGCGATGCCGGCGATCACGATGGGAGCGCCGAGGACCAGTGCGCCGACCAGGGACCATCCCCACGCTCGCATCACCTGCCGCCCGGGCCGTTGGAGCACCATCCATGTGGCGTGCACGAAGAGGAGCATCGCGAGGTACAGGAACAGGTACATCGAGGCGGCGCTCGCGATGGCGAAGAGTGCCCAGCTGCGGCGTGATGTGGACCGGCGACGCACGAGCGACACGAACCAGACCGTCAGCCACACGACCGCGGCCATGCCCAGCGCATAGGAGCGCGTCTCGGCGCCCATCCTGGTGACCTGGGGGATCACGGCGAACACGAGGCCCGCCGTGATGCCGATCGCCGGGGTGAAGAGCGCCCTCGCGAGCACGACCGTGCCGGCCGCGGCCAGTCCGACCCCGACCGCACTCGGGAACCGCGTGACGGCCTCGGCGGTCCCGAAGGCACCGGTCCAGACGTGCAGGAACGCGTAGTACAGGCCGTGGACGGCGTCGATGTGGCCGATCATCCCGAACATGACGGGGAGGGGGCGTTCGGCGGCGAGGACGCTCGCCGCCTCGTCGCCCCAGTACGACGGCGTCCCGATGCCGATGAGCGAGACGAGGGTGGCGAAGAGGCCGACGACCCAGGGCGCGACGCGGCCGCCGAGGAGGGTGTGGAGGGCGTCCCACCGACGGCGCGAGGGCGCGGTCGGGACGGTGATCGTCGCAGTCATGGGTTCCCCTCGGACGCGACAACCTGGCGCGTCGTCTCATCGTCCGCCGCTCAAATGAACGCCAGCAGAGAGATTCCTGAGAGGGCGCGGGGGATCCTGCGGGACCGGACGCCAGGTGGCCGGCCGCCCCGGTGGGGAGTTGTCCCCATCGCGTGGCGGCGGCGCGCGGGACAGACTGCTGGAGTCCGCCGCCGAAAGGAATCCCGATGCAGCTCTCCCGCGCCACCGCCCTGATCACCCTCCCCGTCGCAGCCATGCTCGTGCTGGCCGGGTGCTCCACGCCGTCGGCCCCCGACGCGAAGCCGACGGAGAAGGCTTCGTCGTCCGCGACGTCGAAGCCGACCTCGACCGGATCGGCGGACGGCGAGGTCACCGAGCCTGGAGCGCAGGTCGGGATCGATGAGCCGATCGTCTACGAGTCGCAGGGCACCGACGGCGTCACCGCACTCATCAGTGCGAAGCTGACCGAGGTCACCCCCGCGACGGCCGACCAGGTCGCGTTCCTCAAGACGCAGTTCGACGGCGGGGAACTCGACGGCTATGACATCACGCTCATCCGGCTCGAGATGAGCAAGGTGTCGGGCGACCCGGTGGCGTTCAACAGCGACGCGACCTCCTTCTCGCCCGTCGACGCCGATGGGGAGAAGGTCCAGGAGGCCACGCTCATCGGGTGGGACGAGTGCGGATCCGAGTCGTTCACCGAGGAGTTCGACGCCGGCGCGCCGATCACGCAGTGCTACGTCGCGGCGGCTCCGGCCGGTGGCAAGGCTCCGGCCGGCCTCATGTACGACGGCGGTTTCACCGACCCGAACCCGTACGACTCCTTCGACGGCGATCCGATCCTGCTCATCAAGGACTAGCTGTACTGCAGGCCTGAGTGCCCTTCGACAAGCTCAGGGACCGAAACGTCGGGTTGACTTTTCCCGGTCACTGAGCCTGTCGAAGTGCGCACGAGGACCCCTCATCGTTCCGGGCACACTTCTTCCGGTCGCTGAGCTTGTCGAAGTGCCCACGAGGATCCCTCGATCGTTCCGGGTACACCTCTTCCGGTCGCTGAGCTTGTCGAAGTGCCCACGAGGATCCCTCGATCGTTCCGGGTACACCTCTTCCGGTCACTGAGCTTGTCGAAATGCCCACGAGGACCCCTCAATCGTTCCGGGTACACCTCTCCCGGTCACTGAGCTTGTCGAAGCGCCCACGAGAACCCTCGACAGGCTCAGGGACTCAAGCTGGTCAGAACGGTGCGGGGTCCGGTTCCGTCCTGTGGTGTTTCCCGTCGGGTGTCGTCCACTCAAGCACCCCACCGGGACCGTGGTCGAGATTCCAGCCGGGAAGGTGCTTCATCCGATGGTGATGTCGACACAGGCAGGCGAGGTTGCCGACATCTGTGGTGCCGCCGTCGTCCCACGCGACCGAATGATCGAGGTCACACGCGCGCGCTCGCCTCCCGCACCCCGGTGCCCGACAAGTGCCGTCCCGAAGCCGCACCGCGCGCTGGAGGTCGGCCGGGACCCGGTACTGGTTCCGCCCGACCGAGAGGACCGCACCCGTTTCCGGCTGCACGAGGAGAGCGGGAGGTCCCTCGTGTGCCTTTCGACAGGCTCAGGGGCCGGGGGAAGGGCGCCGGATTCGTGGGGTGCTCCGTGGGCCCTTCGACAGGCTCAGGGACCGGACAAAGAGTGCCGGGACTGGAAGGGGAGTCAGAGACCGGGGGAGGTGAGCCGAGTCGGCGTCCCCGCAGACAGACGAACGCCGGTGACCCGCGAGGGCCACCGGCGTCCGTGTGATCGGGAGGTCAGTTCTTGAACGCGTCCTTCACGTTCTCACCGGCCTGCTTCACGTCGGACTTGGCCTGGTCGGCCTTGCCCTCCGCGACGAGCTTGTCGTTGTCTGTCGCCTTGCCGACGGCCTCTTTGGCCTTGCCCGCGAGGTCTTCGGCGGCGTTCTTGATCTTGTCTCCTGCGCTCATATGGTGCTCCTCACATGTTCTTCGGGCTGTCGATCCGCACTGATCGAATCCGACAGGGCGACCTGGTGGACGCCCTTCACTTCTACACCCGGGAGCTCGACGTCCGGGCGGGGCTCCAGCAGACTCCCAGAGAACTCCCCGGACCACACAGCACCAGTGCACCCGTCGTCGGTTCGTCCTCGACTGCCAGGAGCCCGGCCATCAGACCACGCCGCTCGTGCCGAGCAGGGTGCCGATCGCGAAGGTGGCTGCGAGGGCGAGCGCTCCGCCGACCACGACCCGGACGGTCGGGCGGATCGCCGGGTTGCCGCCGATCCTCGCGCTCGTGAAGCCGGTGAGTGCCAGCGCGATGAGCACGACGACGAAGGTGATCGGGACGCGCACCTCGGGCGGCGGCAGCAGGATCGCGAGCAGGGGGAGCAGCGCCCCGACCGTGAAGGCGAGCGCCGAGGCGCCGGCGGCCGCCCACGGGCTGACGACCGCGTCCTCGGTGATGCCGAGTTCGGCCTCGAGGTGCGCCGTGAGCGGGTCGTGTGCGGTCAGCTCCTCGGCGACCCGCCTCGCGGTCGTCGGCTGGAGCCCCTTCGCCTCGTAGATCCCGGCGAGTTCCGCGAGCTCCGCCTCGGGGTCGTCGGAGAGCTCCCGCCGCTCCTTCGCGATGAGGGCCCGCTGACTGTCCCGCTGGCTGCTCACCGACACGTACTCGCCGAGGGCCATGGAGATCGCACCACCGACGAGCCCCGCGACACCCGCTGCGAGGAGCGGGGCGCTGTCGGTCGTGGCACCGGCGACACCGACGACGAGGGACGCGACGGAGACGATGCCGTCGTTCGCGCCGAGTACACCAGCACGGAGCCAGTTCAAGCGGCCCGCGAGGTCACCGCGATGCGGTTCGTCCGGGTGGGCGCCGGGTGGTGGTGATGAGCTCATGGATGCATCCAAGCACTGCGCTGGCCGCCCGCGCAGGGTTCCCGACCGGCCGCTTGCCCGATCGCCTAGAATGGAGGCTGGTGCGCCGGGAAGTCTGGTCGGCGGGCGATCGATCGGGATCGCTCTGCTGCTCGACCGAACCCTCACCCGAAGGATCTGCATGCCCGACGCTCACCGCTCCCACGACCTGCCGGCCGACCAGGCCCCGCACTCGATCTGGCGAGGCATCCACCAGACGCTCCAACAGGACACCGTCGGTGGTGCCCTCCTCGTCGTCGCCACCGCACTCGCGCTCGTGCTCGCCAACACCGGCGCCTCCGAGTTCTACCTGAGCGTCCGCGACGTCACCTTCGGTCCGGAGGCGCTCCATCTGAACCTCTCCGTCGGTGCCTGGGCGGCCGACGGGCTCCTCGCGATCTTCTTCTTCGTCGTCGGCCTGGAGCTCAAGGAGGAGTTCGTCGCCGGCAAGCTCCGGAACCCCAAGACCGCGGTACTCCCCATCGCCGCCGCGGTCGGTGGTGTGGTCGTACCCGCCGTCATCTACGTCCTCGTGAACCTGAGCGCCGGGCCCGACGCACTGCAGGGATGGGCGATCCCGGCCGCCACGGACATCGCGTTCGCCGTCGCGGTGATCGCAGTTGTCGGCAAGTTCCTGCCGCCGGCACTGCGCACCTTCCTGCTCACGCTCGCCGTGGTGGACGATCTCATCGCCATCAGCATCATCGCGATCTTCTACACCGACCACATCGAGTTCCTGCCGCTGGCGCTCGCCGCGGTGCCGCTCGCCATCTTCGCCGTGCTCGTCCAGCGTGGCGTCCGGGCCTGGTGGGTGCTCATCCCGCTCGGTCTGTGCACCTGGGCGCTCATCCACGCGTCCGGTATCCACGCGACCGTCGCCGGCGTGCTCCTCGGCTTCATGGTGCCCGTCATCGCGACGAAGCGCGCGCGCGTGCAAGTGGGGACCACCGTTGAGGGACGACCGGTCTACGACGGGCTCGCCGCGCACTTCGCCGACCGCTGGAGCGTCGTGTCCACGGCTGTCGCGGTGCCGATCTTCGCGTTCTTCTCGGCGGGCGTGGTCATCGGCGGGATCTCGGGGCTCGTCGAGTCCTTCCAGGACACCATCGCACTCGGGATCATCGCCGGGCTCGTCCTCGGCAAGCCGATCGGCATCACGCTGACGACGTTCCTCGTCACTCGCCTGCCCGGGCTCAGGCTCGACCCCTCGATCCGCTGGGTCGACCTCGTCGGCATGGCCTTCGTCGCGGGGATCGGGTTCACCGTCTCGCTGCTCGTCGGGGAGCTGTCCTTCGGTGTCGGCAGCGAGTCCGACGACCACGTCAAGGTCGGTGTGCTCGCCGGGTCGCTCATCGCCGCCACCATCGGTGCCGCGATACTCGCCGCCCGCAACCGGGTCTACCGGCGTGCGGTCACGGCTGGAAGTAGTACGCCGAATGCAGGCGGCAGCCCGGATTGAACCGGGCGTCGCAGTTCGGACACGCGTCGACCTGCAGGTAGCGGTCGATCGTCAGTTCCGTCGAGCACACGCCGCACAGGATCGCCTCCCGGTCGCGCTGCTCGCGAGGCCACTGCTCGGCCGGGTGGTCGGCGCACTCCGCGTGGCACAGGTGGCACGGGTAGTACTCGCCGCAGCAGGCGAAGCGGATCGCGATGACGTCGAGCGGGGTCGCGTAGTGCGCGCAGCGCGTCTCGTCGTCGACCGTCTTCCCGAGGACGCGCACGGTGTCGCCGCCGCTCACCGGACGCCCCGGGCGGTGAGGGCCTCACCGAGCTCGTCGGCGTGCTTCAGTGACACCACGAGGAACGGCACGACGAAGGTCACCAGGTTCGACCCGGCCCCACGCGCCCGCTGCGCCTCCCGGACGCTCGTCGCCAGGCGGGCGAGGACCGGCACCGTGTTGATCGCGACGGCGAGCATCAGGGCGATGCGCGAGGGGTCGACACCGAAGCGACCCAGGGGCCGGAGGACGCGCTCGAAGGCGTCGAGCAGGTCGGCGACGCGCGTGCTCAGCACCAGGAGGGCCGCGAGCAGGATGGCGGCGACGATGCGGGACGTGTTCGACACCGCGGACTCGACGTCGAGGAACAGCAGTTGGCCGGCCACCGTGATCGTGATGATCCAGCGGATGAGCAGGAGCTGCCGTCCCAGCTCGCCGAGGCCGAGGCCCGAGACGAGGTAGGCGAGGACGGTCACCGTGGTGGCGATGCCCGCGGTCCACCAACTCGTCGGCAGGAGCGAGATCGCGAGCACCACGACGAGGATGCCGAGCGCCTTCGGGCCGGCCGGCGCGCGGTGGAGCCAGCCGGAGCCGGGACGGTAGAGGGTGATCACGCCGTCACGACCGCAGACTCGCGCGGTAGACCGCGATCACGTCGTCCGGTGCGCCCTGCGCGACGATCCGGCCACCGTCGAAGAGCAGCGCGGTGTCGCAGCGGGCGGCGAGCTCCAGGTCGTGGGTGACGAGGAGGAGCTGATGGCCCGCCTCGGGGTGCAGGAGGTGGTCGGCGACGGCGGCGCTGTTACGGGCGTCGAGGTAGGCGGTTGGTTCGTCGGCGATGAGCAGCGCCGGCCGCCGGATCACGGCCCCGCAGAGCGCCAGCAGCTGCTTCTGGCCGCCGGAGAGTTCGTAGGCGGACCGGTCGGCGAGGGCCGTCAGGCCGAACTCGTCGAGCGCGTCGGCGACCTGGGCTGCGATGTCGGCCTTCGACGCCTTCGTGCCGCGGAGGGAGAACGCGACGTCCTCCGCCACCGTCGGCATGACGATCTGCGCGTCCGGGTTGCTGAACACGATGCTGACGAGTCGTCGAAGCGTCGCCGTGTCTTTCGCGGCGTCGACGCCGTGGACCTGGACACTGCCGGCGGTCGCTCGCGTGAGGCCCCCGATGAGCCGGGCGAAGGTGGACTTGCCTGAGCCGTTCGCCCCGATGACCGCGATGCGCGCGTCGTCGAGGTGGAGCGTCACGTCGTCGAGTGCGACGGTGTCGCCGAGACGAGCGGTGACGCCGTCGAGACGGATGGCGGATGACTGGTCGATGTCCCCGATCATCGCACGACCTCGAACACCGCGGCGACGCCGAGACCGCCGCCGACCGACGCTGCCGCCACCCCGATCGTGCCCGCCGGAGCCCCGCCGCGCACGAGCCGCGAGAACAGGCGGACCACGGCGACCGCACCGCTCGCGCCCCACGGGTGCCCGAGCGCGAGGGCGCCGCCGTCGGCGCAGAGCCGCTCGTCGTCCTCGGCGACACCGAGTCGGTCGAGCACGGCGAGCGTCTGGGCCGCGAACGCCTCCACGATCTCGAACGCGGCGACCTGCGCGAGGTCTACGCCGGCCCGATCGAGGGCGTCGAGGATCGCCGGCGCGGCCCCGATCCCCGGGAGTGCCGGGTCGCAGCCGACGACGGCGTGCGCCCGGACGGCGAGACCGGGCGTCGTGCTTCCATGGGCGGGCCCGCCGGGTCCGCCGGGCACGACGAGCACGGCAGCCGCACCGTCGCTCACCCGGCAGGTGTTGCCTGCGGTGAGAGAGCCGTCGGTGAAGAGCGGCGTGAACCGGGGGAGCAGACGCTCGATCCCGCTGCGCGGCGCCTCGTCCTGCTCCGCCGCCCCGACCAGCGGCACGAGCTCGTCGGTGAACCGCCCGGCGGCCAAGGCGCTCGCCGCACGGTGCGTACTCCGCGCCGCGTAGGCGTCCTGGCGTTCGCGGGAGATCCCGTCGTGCTCGGCGAGGTCCTCCGCGGCGCGGGTCATGTCGGGGTCGTGCCACCCCGCCGGCGCGAACGGTGCGCGTGCGTAGGCGACGCCGTCGACGGAACGGGTCGGCGCGGTCGAAGCGCTCTCGACCCCGCCGGCGATCCGTGGCCGATGGTCGCCGGCGCTGATCGCCGTGGACGCCTCGATGATCGCCGCGAGGCCGCTGCCGCACTGCCGATCGACGGTGAGCCCGGGCACGGTGAAGCCGAGTCCGGCCCCGAGTGCCGCGACACGGGCAGGGTTGCCGCCAGGCCCCATGCAGTTGCCGAGGACGACGTCCGCGACCACCGGCGGCAGACCCAGCACGTGCGTCGCGTCATCGTGCACGGCGCGGACGACGGGGACCGCCAGTTGCTCGACCGTGAGCGCGGCGAGCGCACGCCCGCGCGTCGCGATCGGCGTCCGTCTGGCCGCGACGATGCGCGGGAGGGCATGCGACTCAGTCAAGGGACGCCACCGTCCCTGCCGCGAGCCGGTCGACGAGCTCCGCGCGGGCGGCCTTGCCGGTGACGGTGCGGGGCAGCTCGTCGACGACGAACCAGCGGCGGGGCCGATGGGTCGGCGGCAACAGCGGTGCGAGGGCGTCGCGGAGCATCGCGCGGGTCGGACGCGCGCCCGGGTGCAGTTCCAGCACGGCCGTCACGAGCGATCCGACCCCGGCGTTCGGCAGACCGAGCACGACGGCGTCGTCCACCTCGTCGAGTCGGCGCAGGGCCTCCTCGACGTCGGTGGGGATGACGGTCGCCGCGGCCGTGAGGATCGCGTCGTCGGATCGGCCGAGGAGCGTGACGATCCCGTCGTCGATCCGTGCGCGGTCGCCGACGGTGGACCAGTCGTCGTCGCGTCGGAGCGGGCCGTCGCCCTCGAGGTACCCGGTCGCGACGAACGGCGATCGGACCCAGAGGACGTCGTCGTCGCGGACCTCGAGCTCGACGCCGGGGAAGGCACGGAGGCCCGGTCGATCCGGATCGGCGCCGTCGTCGACCGCCACGAAGGAGAGCTCGGCGGCACCGTAGTAGGACACGACACGGATGCCGAGGCCCTCCGCCCTGGCGCGGAGTGCGGGGTCGAGTGAGGCGCCTCCGATCAACGCCACCCGCAGGCGCGGCGGCACCTCGCCGTCGAGCAGCGCCCGGAGGCCGTTCGGGGTCCCGTGGAACCGGGTCGCGTCACGGGCGTCGTCGGGGGTGAGCGCGTGGGTGGTCGGGAGGGCGAGCGAGCAGCCGACGGCGGCCGTATGGGCGACCGAGAACAGCGACAGCGACGACGCGGGCGGCGACGACAGCGCCAGGACGTCGTCCGGCCCGAGGTCGAGCAGCGCGCCGACGGCCGGGAAGGAGTCCGCCCACGACTCGGCGGTCCTGAGCACGATGCGCGGCTCGCCCGTGGTGCCGGAGGTCAGCGTCGCCCACCCCTGGCCAGGCTGTGGACCGGACGCGGTGCTGCGGTCGCGGACGGAACGCCAGTACGACTCGCTCCACCGGTCGTCGCCGATCAACGGCACGCCGCCGGCCGCCCGCACCTCGAGCGCCCGACGGACGAGGTCGGTCGGCGCCCCGCCGCGCAGCGGGACGAGGTGCCCTGAGCGCACGGTCATCCGATCCGGGCGGGCTCGCCGGGACGCGTGGAGCCGGCGCCGGCCGCGTTGCGGAACGCGCGCGGGTAGGCGCGGGCGAGCGTCATCGTGATGACCGTCGCGAGCACGACCTTCACGAGGTCGCCGGGCACGAACACGAGGCTCTGCAGGGCGGTCTCGCCGAGTGGCAGGCGGGTGACGAGCGACTGCACCGGGATGCCGAACGCGTAGATGACGCCGATGCCGCCGACGAAGACGCCGAGCGCGGTGCGCCACCAGCGCAGCCGACGCCCGCCGGCGTGCACGATGAGCCCGATCACGAAGACGCCGACGATCCAGCCGAAGAGATATCCGGCGCTTGGTCCGACGAAGACGCCGATCCCGCCGCGACCGCCGGAGAGCAGGGGCAGGCCGATGGCGACGAGTGCCAGCAGCACGAGCATGGAGAGCATGCCGCGCCACGGGCCGAGGATCGCGCCGGCGAGCATGACGCCGAGGGTCTGCGCCGTGATGGGCACCGCGCCGAGCACCGAGAACGCGCCGGGCAGGCCGAGGGCGGCCACGATGGCGGCGAACACGGCGATGCGTGCGATGTCGGTCGCGTCGATCCGGAGTCTGCTCATGCTGGGTCCTTCGTCGGGATGGTCGGTTCGCCTGGGGCGGGTGGATCACACCTGAACGGTGTTCACCTGAACAGCGTTCACTATAGTGGTGCTCATGTCCGGTCCCGAAACAGTGCGTCGTCATCGGCGCGACGATGTGGCTCTGGTGGCCCTCCGCATCCTCGACGATCACGGCCTGGCCGACCTCACGATGCGCCGCCTCGCCGCGTCGCTCGACGTCCAGCCGAGCGCGCTGTACTGGCACTTCGAGAACAAGCAGACCCTCATCGCCGAGCTCGCCGACCGGATCGTCGACGCCCACCCGGCACCGGACGACGCCGTGTCCGAGGCCGGCTCCGACTGGCGCGAGCGGACGCGCGTGGAGGCGGAGGCGCTGCGTGACGCGCTCCTCGCCTATCGCGACGGGGCCGAGGTGGTGTCGAGCACCTACGCGCTCGGGCTCGGTTCCGGACGTGCGCTCACCCGGCTGACGGACGCGGTGTCGGTGGCCGGGTTCGACGAGGCCACGAGTCGACGTGCGGGCACGGTGCTGCTCCACTTCATCCTCGGACACGTGTCGCACGAGCAGCAACGGATGCAGTACGACAGCGTCGGTGTGCTGGCCGACGGTGCGGCGGATCCACTCGGCCAGGAGGACCAGGCCCAGGCGTTCGCCTTCGGGGTCGGTCTCCTCGTCGACGGCCTGGCGGCGCTCTCGGTCCGCTGACGGCCCTGGTTCCATCGACCGCTCCGGGTCCGCCGATAGCACAGCGTGGATGGAACCGCCCACCGTCTGGATCGGTGGCAGCCCACGGTAGCGTTGGTGCAGGCAGGACGTGAGGGAGGCCGGTGATGGCGAAGGGTGATGACGACGACGTCGACATCGTCATCGACGCCTGGGCGAATGCACTGCCCGACGTGGATTTCGCACCGCTCGACGTGGTGTCGCGGCTCCGCCGGCTCGTGCCGCACCTCCAGGAGGTCCGACGACTGTCGTTCGCCGCGAGCAACCTGCGGCCGTGGGAGTTCGAGTTCCTCTCCATCCTCCGCCAGCACGGGGCGGAGGGCCTGACGCCGTCCATGCTCGCGACCCGGTTGGGCATCACGAGTGGCAACCTCGCGAGTCAGCTGGATCGTTTGGCTGCACGATCGCTCGTCGCCCGGCAGAAGAACGAGGCCGACGGTCGGAGCAAGATCGTCGTGCTGACGACCCTCGGTCAACAGCGGGTCGACGAGGCGATGCGTCGGCTGGTGGACGACGAGAACGCGATGCTCGCCGGGCTCAGCCATGAGCAGGTTGCGGTGCTCATCGAGAGCCTCCGGGTCATCGGCGCCGCGCTCGAGCGTCGGTAGGGGTCTGTTCCCCTGCCCCTTCGACGGGCGCAGGGACCCGACCCCCGCCTCAGAACCGCAGGTCGGCTGGGACGCTGAGCTCGATCCAGGTGTCGGTGTCCGGGCGCACCGTCGCGGGAGCCGGCTCGAGGACGTCGGCGGTGGCGAGGGCCCCGAAGTCCAGACCGGTGAGGCTCGCGAGGTCGAGGATCGGCAGCTGGAAGGTCCGGAACGGGCCGAGCGGGGGTACGGCGTCGCCGTCGCGTGTGTCGTCGATCGCACTGGACCGGCCGAGGTCGATGTCGTCGAGCTGCGCCGACTGGTCGAGCAGGTAGCCGCTCGCCGCGAGCGCTCCGCCGTTCGACCACGCCGCCACCTTCCAGAACCGCCGCGGGATCTGTACGCCGCGGTAGAGCGGGTCCGCGTCGGCGAACACCGGCCCGGTGAAGACCGACAGCCGCCGGCGCCCGGCCGAGGCGTACTCGAGGACGAGGTCCTCCAGGCCGTTCCAGAGCTCGAGTGACTGGTTGAAGTCCGCAGCCTGCGGGGCGGCGTTCGTGTAGCAGAAGGTGTCGACGTTGGCCTGCCGGGCGATCTCGACGGGCCCCCAGACCGGGTCCCTCCGCCGCACGAGGTGGCCGCGGTCGAGGTCGTTGCGGGCGTAGAGTCCCGGGCCGGCCTGCTCCTCGACCGGGATGCGGTCGTCGAGATGCCAGTCGTCGCCGCGCCCGAGGTCGAGGAGGGCGGCGCCGTCGAGGTCGACCCCGGTCGCGGCTGCCAGGCGGCGGTCGGGGTCGAGGAGCACGGTGAAGTGCGTGTAGTCGAGACGGCGGAGGCGCGCCAGCTCGGCGGGGTCGGCCGGGGCCGGGAGCTGCAGCTGGTCGGCGAGGTCGAGGAAGCCTGAATCGAAGCCGGTCATGGCAATGAGTCGATCATGAATCCGATCGAATCGGAACGGGGACCCACCCGATGGCCATGACGTCACCGACCGTTCACGATCACGCACTCGTTCCACAACAAATGAGAGCGCTCTCTTGACCTCGTCCAACCCAGCGCTTAGTGTGTCCTGCATGCCCGTGGGAACGTTCCCACGGCGTCGCGCCGTGGATCCCGGATGGGTGGCCGGCCGACACCGAAGCGCACACACAAAGGAGTGACTGTGAACAGCAAACGCCGCGGCATCACCGCCGCATCCATCGCGGGGGCATCGATCCTCGCCGTCCTGGCCTCGGGGTGCAGTTCCCCCGCCGGCGGTGGCGGAGACGAGAAGATCACCCTCTCGGTCACCACGTTCGGCACCATGGGCGTCGACGCCAACTACGAGAAGTACATGGAGGAGCACCCCAACATCACCATCGAGGCCACCAACCTGGAGGGTGGTGGAGCAGCGCGTGACGACGCCTACGCCAAGATCGCCGCCGGAACCGGCCTCAGCGACGTCGTGGCCATCGAGGAGGGCTGGCTCGGAACCATCTCCGAGGTCAGCGATTCCTTCGTCGACCTCCGTGACTACGGCATCGAGGACGTCAAGGACACCTGGCTGGACTGGAAGTACGAGCAGGGCACGGACGCCGACGGTCGCGTGATCGGCGCCGGTCTCGACATCGGACCGCAGGGCATCTGCTACCGCGGTGACCTGTTCGCGGCAGCCGGTCTGCCGAGCGAGCGCAGCGAGGTCGCCGCGTACTTCGGCGGGGAGGACGCGACCTGGGACCGCTTCTTCGAGGTCGGTGAGGAGTACGTCGGTGCCACCGGGAAGGCGTTCTATCACAGCCCCCGGTTCTTCTGGAACTCCTTCGTGAACCAGCAGGAGGAGGGTTACTACCAGGCCGACGGCGAGACCCTGAACATCGAGGGCAACGACGTGCTGAAGGAGCAGTTCGCGAAGATCGTCGAGGCTGAACAGGCCGGGCTCGGTGCCGGTCTTCCCGGCTGGGACGTCGGCCCGGAGGCCAAGGAGGGCAAGTTCGCGACCTACATGTGCCCGAGCTGGATGCTCGGCATCGTGCAGGGCTACTACGACGAGGGCACGACCGACAGCGGTTGGGACTTCGCCGACGTGATGCCCGGCGGCGCGGCCAACTGGGGCGGTGCGTTCCTCGGCGTCGCCGAGAACTCCGAGCACAAGGAGGAGGCGGCCGAGCTCGCCCTCTGGCTCGCATCCCCTGAGGCGCAGGCCGCATCGTTCGAACTCGCCGGTCCGTTCCCGAGCACGCTCGACGGCCAGGAGCTCGTGAAGGACTCCACCAACCCGTTCTTCAACGACGCACCGGTGGGCGAGATCTTCGCCGCACGGTCCGAGGGGGTCGTGGCCCAGGTGAAGGGTCCTGAGGACTCCAACATCCAGGACAACGTGTTCGGCCCGATCCTCGACCGGGTGAGCCAGGGCGAGATCACCGACGGTGACACCGCCTGGAACGAGGCGCTCAAGCTGCTCGACCAGCTCGTCGGCTGACCTCCTCTCCGACGCAGCTCGCCGGGGCGTCCGTTCGCACGCGGACGCCCCGGCACCCCTCCCGCTCCCTCTCCCGGATTGGCAGAGCCATGACCAGCACCGCAACCGTCCGCCGGCCACCTGCCGCGTTGACGTTCAGACAGAAGCTGAACCGCTTCGACTACCGCGCCTCGCCGTACCTGTACATCGCGCCGTTCTTCATCCTCTTCGCCCTCATCGGGATCTTCCCGATCGTCTACACCTTCAACGTGTCGCTGTACGAGTGGCATCTGTTGAAGGGCCAAGGCGACTTCGTCGGACTCGACAACTACGTCTCCGTCCTCTCGGACCCGTTCTTCTGGAACGCGTTCGGCAACACCATCAGCATCTTCCTGCTCTCGGCGGTGCCGCAGCTCGTCATCGCGACGCTGATCGCCGCCCTCCTCGACCAGACGCTCCGCGGACGCACGTTCTGGCGGATGAGCATCCTGCTGCCGTACATCGTGGCGCCGGTCGCCGTCGCGGTCATCTTCCTGCAGATCTTCAACCAGTACCACGGACCGGTCGCCGGCCTCCTCGAGCTCTTCGGGCTCGACCCGATCCGGTGGGCGTTCGACGTCTTCCCCTCGCACGTCGCCATCGCGAGCATGGTGAACTGGCGGTGGACCGGCTACAACGCCCTCATCCTCCTCGCTGCGATGCAGGCGATCCCACGGGACGTCTACGAGTCCGCCGCGCTGGACGGTGCGAACAAGCTCCGACGGTTCTGGTCGATCACGATCCCGATGATCCGCCCGACGCTCATCTTCGTCGTCATCACCTCGACGATCGGCGGGCTGCAGATCTTCACGGAACCGAAGCTGTTCGATCCCCGGAGCAACGGCGGATCCGACCGGCAGTTCCAGACGATCGTCCTGTACCTGTACGAGCTCGCCTTCCCGAGGCGGGACTTCGGTCGAGCCTCCGCCACCGC
Organism: Plantibacter sp. M259; assembly: GCF_006065115.1. NCBI lineage: Bacteria > Bacillati > Actinomycetota > Actinomycetes > Micrococcales > Microbacteriaceae > Plantibacter > Plantibacter sp. M259. Next base: position 2,278,954 of record NZ_CP040750.1, read on the forward strand.
CTGGATCCTGTTCCTCGTGATCATCCTCGCGGGCCTGATCAACTTCGCGATCACCAGGGCCATCCGGACGAACGACGCACGTCCGGTGCGGATCCCGAAGGTGCGCGACACCCTCATCACGACGCGGTCCGTCAGCACCAGCCCGGCCCGCTCGCGTTCGACGACCACGAGCACCACCGACCAGCGAGGCGGACGAGCATGAGCACCCTGATGGAACGCACGCGGACCGAACCGACCGCGACCACGGAGGCCCCGCGATACCGCAAGGGCAAGGACCACGAGCGGCCGGGCATCCTCACCTACGCCATCCTGATCGCGTTCTTCGCCATCTCGGCGTTCCCGTTGTGGTGGTCGTTCGTCATCTCGAGTCGGCAGTCCTCCGACACGAACCTCGTGCCGCCCGCCGTCCTCCCCGGCCCGAACTTCCTCGGCAACGCGGCGAAGGTGTTCGAGACCGCGCCGTTCCTGCAGGCGCTCGCGAACAGCGTCATCATCTCGGGCGCGATCACGGTCTCGGTGGTGTTCTTCTCGACCCTCGCCGGCTACTCCTTCGCGAAGCTGAAGTTCCGGGCCAGCAACGGGCTGCTGCTCGCCGTGATCGCCACGATGGCCATCCCCACCCAACTCGGCATCATCCCGTTGTTCATGCTCATGGCCGAGTGGGAGTGGGTGGGGACGCTCCAGGCGGTGATCCTGCCCGGGCTCGTGACCGCGTTCGGCGTGTTCTTCATGCGCCAGTACCTCGTCGACGTCATCCCCGACGAGCTCATCGAGGCCGCGCGCGTCGACGGCGCGTCGATGTGGGGCACCTTCTGGCATGTCGCGCTGCCGGCCGCCCGACCGGCGATGGCCGTCCTCGCGCTCTTCACCTTCATGGCCGCGTGGACCGACTTCCTCTGGCCACTCCTCGTCCTCGGTCCGCGGAACCCGAGTGTGCAGACGGCGCTCGCGGCCCTGAGTGCGAGCGGCGGACAGACCCCGGACCACTCGCTCGTGCTCGCTGGCGCGGTGCTCTCGGTGATCCCGCTGCTGATCCTCTTCGTCCTCGCCGGGAAGCAGCTCGTGGCGGGCATCATGCAGGGCGCGGTCAAGGGGTGACGCCTGCGCCGCATACAGTGTCTTCACACCGGCACGACTGAGGAGGCACACCATCGACACCGAGACGGACTCCACCGTCCCCACGCTCATCGCGGTGGCAGCGCTCGCGGGCGTCTCCAAGTCCACCGCCTCCCGCGTCATCAACGGGTCCTCCCAGGTGACGCCGGAGGCGGTCGCGTCCGTGACCGCGGCCGTCGAGCAGTTGCACTACGTCCCGAACCGCGCGGCACGCAGCCTCGTGCGTCGGCGGGCGCAGACGATCGCGATGGTCATCCCGCAACGCACCGCCGAGTTCTTCGCCGACCCTTACTTCGCCGAGGTCATCCAGGGTGCTGCGATGTACGCGTCGTCGACCGACTACACGCTGACCCTGCTCATCGAATCCGACGTCGACCCGGACAAGACCCGTCGGTTTCTCACCGGCGGCAACGTGGACGGCGCGCTCGTCCTCTCGCATCACACGAGCATGCAGGCGTACGCGAAGCTGTCGACGTCCCTCCCGGTCGTGTTCGGGGTGCGGGCGCTCGAGGAGACGACGCCACCTGGACATGTCGTCGACGTCGACAACGTGGAGGCGGGCGCCCTGGCGACCCGGCGTCTGGTGGAGGCCGGTCGGTCCCGCATCGCCACGATCACCGGCCCGCTCGACACCGCGGCCGGTATCGACCGCCGTGCCGGGTGGCGGCGCGCCCTCCTCGAGGCGGGACTCGAGCCGGGACCGGAGGAGGAGGGGGACTTCACACCGACGAGCGGCGCGCGGGCGATGGAACGGCTCCTCGCAGACGGCCGGCAGGTCGATGCGGTGTTCGCGGCGTCGGCGCAGATGGCGACGGGTGCGCTCGGTGTGCTCCGCGACCGCGGGATCCCGGTGCCGACGCGGATCGCCATGACCTCGGTGGACAACAACGTCTTCGCGGTCGACGCCTATCCGGCGCTGACGACCGTGGACCTGCACACGGCGGACAAGGGTGCGCTGCTCGTCGAGACCCTGCACCGCCTCATCGCAGGAGAGGAAGTGCCGGAGATGACCACGATCCCGATCGACCTCGTGGAGCGCGCCTCGGTCTGATCCCCGCCAGGGCTCGTAGGCGGGAGTCGCCGCACCTGACTACAGTTACTAGAATTTCAAACTTTTGTTTCAGTAGGTTGTTTGATATATTACCTTTCGTGACCATGATCTACGACACCACGCGCCGCACCGAAGATTCGCGCATGCTCGCAGCTCTCGTGTCCGCCACGTTCCTGCTCGACGCGCTGATCGTGTTCGGCATCGGCTTCATCCCCGGCGTCTCGCCGCTCGAAGGCGGACCGACGGCGATGACCGCAGCGGTGCTGACCGCCGTCCTCTTCGCCGTTCAGCTCGTGATCGTCGTCGTGATGGCACGTGCCGCCCGGGCCTCCATCGCCTGAGGGCATCGCTTCGGCGAGGTGCTCAGAGATGGATCTGCGTCTTCGGTCCGCCGGAGCTCGCGCGGGGGAGTCCCTCGGCGAGGACCCGCGGCACCTCGTCCAGGGTGATGACGGTGCCGATGAGTCGTCGGATCCGGTCACCCATGAGCGCAAACCGTCGTGCCGCCTCGTCGATCTCGGCCGAGCCGCCGAGCACCGCGTGGACGGCGGCATCGAGGGCGATGAGTCTGCCCGACGGGAGTCCGACGTCACCGTCGGGGACCCCGAGCAGCGCGATGCGGACGCCGACGGTGGCGTTGTCGAGCAGCCGACGCGTGACCTCGGCTGAGCCGGTCGCTTCGATGATCACGTCGAAGCGCTCGTCGCCGAGCGTCGCGGGGTCGCGGGTCTCGAGGCCGAACCCCGTGGCGAAGTCCCGGTCGGATTCGCGGCGCGCGGCGACGGCCACCTCGGCGCCGGCGTCCGCGGCGAACAGGGCGGCGAACATGCCGAGGGTCCCGGCGCCCCAGACGAGCACGCGGTCGCCCGGGCCGGTCTCGGTGAGTCGGATGCCGCGAAGCGAGCACGACGCCGGCTCGACCATCGCGCCCAGGTCCGCATCGACACCGGGTGGGAGGCGGTGTACGGCCCGCTCGGGGAGCACGAGGAGTTCCGCGAGTGCGCCGTCCAGCTGGCCGAGGACGCCGAGTTCGAGGTGGTCGGGGCAGCGGTGGTGGTGTCCGGCGGCGCAGCGAGCGCATGCGCCGCACCCGATGAACGTGTCGCCGGTGACGAGGTCGCCCGGCCCCACACGGCTGACGCCGTCGCCCACGGCGACCACTCGGCCGGCCCACTCGTGGCCGGGCTGGAGCGGCAGGGTCGTCCGTCCGTCGGCGAGGTACGGCATGGTGCCGCGGAAGAGTGCCACGTCGGTGCCGCAGAGCCCGGCGCGTTCGATACGGACGAGGACCTCGCCCGGGCCGGCGTGTGGATCGGGGCGCTCGACGACCGAGGCCTCGCGCGGTGCGGTGATGCGGACGGCTCTCATGCGGTCTCCTCGTCGTGACGGCGCTCGGTCAGAGCGTAGTGCCGGGGAGCCGGAAGCATCCTCGTGGGCACTTCGACAGGCTCAGTGACCGGGAGTGGGGTCAGTGACCGGGAACGGGGTCACTGGCCGGGGGGGTCGTCTGGAACGTCCCGGTCCCTGAGCTTGTCGAAGGGCGATCGCCTCCTCAGCTCACCAGAAGGACTTGCCTCCGCCTGCGACGACCGCACTCGGCCGCTGCACCTCGGCGAGGCGTGACGTCCGGAGCGGCGTCGTCTCCCACCAGGCGTCGAAGGTGCCGGCTGCCGGGTCGATCTCGACGTGCATGCGGTGGGGTGTCTCGATGAAGATCGCATCGACGCGGAGGACCCGCGCTCCGTCCTCGCCGCCGGTGCCCCAGGCGGCACTCGCCACGATCGGTCCGTGCGTCCGCCAGGCGCCGACACCGGGGGCGATCTCCACCCGGTCGTCGCCCTCGTGCACGACCAGCACGATGTCGTCACCCTCGCCCGCCGTCACCTCGAGCGCCGTCAGCTGCGCCAGGCCGGTGTCGGCTGCCGCAGCGAACGTCCGTCCGACGAGCTCGCGCAGTGACGCAGCCGAGCCGGTCTCGTCCGAGGCGTCGAGCGGCGGCAGGGCGAGGCCCGCCAGACGTTCGAGCAACGCCTGGTCGGCGTCCGCGCTCGCCCCGCGCTCCGCGTCGGAGGCCTCGCGGGTCCCGAAGGCCGGCAGCAGGTGCTCCCATGCGGCGTTCAGCGCGGCCTGCATGTCGAGACTCTGCCCCGTGATCGCCAGGACGACGTCGTGCTCCGGCAGGACGACGCAGTACTGACCGTAGGCGCCGTCGCCACGGAACCCGTGCCGGGCCATCCAGAACTGGAACCCGTACCCCTGCGCCCAGTCCGACTCCGGGTCGTCGCCGTTCGCGATGTGCGATCGCGTCGCCTCGGCGACCCATGCGGCCGGCAGCAGCTGCCGACCCTCCCAGGCGCCGCCCTGCAGGTAGAGCTGACCGAGCGCGGCGATCGCCTCCGTCGTGGCGTGCAGGCCGCTGTATCCGAGCTCGAAGCCCTCGTCGTCCTGCTGCCAGTCGAACTCGCCGATACCCAGCGGCTCGAGCAACCGCGGTCGCAGGTAGTCGGTGAGGGTCCCGCCCGTGGCGCGCTGGACGATCGCCGCGGCCGTGTACGTGCAGGGCTGGTTGTACGCGAAGACGGTCCCCGGGTCCTCGTCGGGCGGGAGGAGCAGGAACCCGCGGACGAGGTTCGTCGGGTCGATCGCCGCGGCCCGCATGATCGTCTCCTCGCGGTGGCCGCTCGCCATCGCGAGCACGTGTCGCACGCGCATGGCGCGGCTGCGGGGGTCGGTGATCTCGGCGTCGAGCTCCGGGAAGTGGCTGATGATCGTGTCGTCGAGTCCGAGCAGACCCTCCTCGACGGCGAGGCCGACGGCGGTCGAGGTGAAGCTCTTGCTCAGCGAGTACAGCAGGTGCACCCGATCAGCCGAGTACGGCGCCCACCAGCCCTCGGCGACGACGTTCCCGCCGCGCAGGAGCATCAGGCTGTGCGGTTCGACGTTCGGCGTGTGCTCGAGGGCCGTGATGAACGCCTCGATCCCGGCGGCGTCGACGTGCTGGGCGGACGGAGTGCTTCGCTGCAGGCTCATCCCTCCATGCTGCCATCTGCCGGCGGTGGGATCGACCCGACGCTCAGTCCTGGTCGGCGTCGAGCTGGTCGCGGAGCCCCTGGTTGATGTCTTCGAGGTCCAGCACGCGAGCGATGCCGGCGAGGTTGACGCCGTCGTCGCGGAGGTCGGTGACGCGCTTGAGTCGCTCGATGTCGTCCTCGCTGTAGCGACGGGTGCCGCCCTCGGTCCGGGACGGGGTGAGGAGTCCTTTGCTCTCGAAGAGCCGCAGGGACGCCTCCGGGACGCCGGCGAGCTGGGCCGCGACGGCGATGCCGTACACGGGTGTCGCACCGTCACGATCGGCCATGCTTGAGATTTCCTTTGAACGGGTTGCACTGGATCAGGTTTCAGATGTATAAAAAATCTACACCACGAAGTGCAGATCCGAACCCCCGGATCTGCGACTTCCGGGCACCGACAATCGATGAGCCCGATCCGTCATCGGGCGACAGGGAAGGAGAACACCCATGGCAATGACCTTCGATCCCATCAGCCAGCTCGACCGCTTCGCGGCCTCCGTACTGGACTCCGTGCGCGCACCCCGGCCCATGCCGGTGGACCTCTTCCGTGACGGCGACCGGTACATGATGGTCGCCGACCTCCCCGGCATCGACCCCGGATCCATCGACGTCGACGTCGACGGTGGTCAGCTCACCATCCGTGCCCAGCGCACGGCCGACAGCCGCGAGGGTGTCCGCTGGCTCGCCCGCGAGCGCGGCGGCGGCCACTTCCTCCGGCAGTTCACCCTCGGGGATGGCGTCGACCTCGACGGCATCACCGCGTCCTACGACAGCGGTGTGCTCTCCGTGATCATCCCGGTGAGCGAGCGCGCGAAGCCGCGGAAGATCGCCGTCGACTCCACGACCGACCACCCGCAGTCGATCAACGCCTGAGCCGGGATCGACACTGAGCCGGGATCGGCGCCCGTCCGAATCGAACGAACCGAACGAACCGAACGCCCCGCCCACCATTCGTGGGCGGGGCGTTCGCCCGTGTGAGACCCGGCGGTCGGCATACTGGGGGCATGTCCCGCGTCCAACGCATCCTCGGAGCGTCAGCCCTGCTCGTGATCGCCGCGCTCGGCCTGCTGGTAGCGGCGACGCAGACCACGATGACCTGGTACCAGGCGCCGGGCGCCGACGGTGCGGCGACGAAACAGATCGCCGTGTTCGAACCGGCGGTGGTCGGCACCGTGATCGCCGCCGTGGCGGTGCTGACGCTCCTGGCCCACCTGGTCCTCGTGATCCGACGCGCGGTGCCTCGGGTGCAGTGGGCCGTCGCCGTCGCGCTCACCGTCGCCAGCGTGGTCGCCGCGGTCCTCGTGTCCATCGCGGACCGGCCGACGTTCTAGCGCGCGTCGTCTGCCTCAGCGGAGCAGCTCGGCCAGCAAGGCCTGAGCGGTCTCCTCGCTCGCCCCGGGGCCTGCAGGCGCACCCAGTCGTCGCCGCGTCGAGCGTGCGCCGAGTGCTCGCTCCCGGCCGCATCCACGGCGCCGACCGCACTGTCCTCGCGAAGCACCCACGCGCCTCCGGGCAGCACCGTGAACCGGACGAGCTCGCGGGAGTCCGCGGACAGCAATCGGCAGTCGAGCCCGCCGATCCGCTGGAGCGAGTCCTGCACGAGGTGGTAGCTCGGTGTCGCGGTACTCACGTAGCTCGCGCCGGTGGCGGCTGCGCCGAGGTGTACCGCCGCAGTGTCCACCGGCAGCGCCGTGGCGCAGGAGCGCGAGGTGGGTGCCGACGAGGACAGGGGCGCGGCGGGCGCCGGAACCGGGGCTGCCGCGAGCGCTGCGCGAGCCAACTCCTCCGTGCGCGTCCCAGCCGGGTCGTCGACCCCTGCCGCATCGACCTCGATGAACCGCTCGCCGTCGAGGGCGTGGACGGAGCAGGCGCCGTCCGAACACATCGTCCCGTTGATCTCGCCGACGCTCGCGCTCCAGTCGGTGTGCTCGTACCAGTGGTTGAAGGTGGCCCAGTGGTCGACGCCGTCTCCGACGAGTCGGACGGTCAGTGAGGTGCCGTCCGCCTCGTCGGCCCAGGCGCAGACGGTCCCGGCGTCCTGCAGGACCGGGGCGTCGTCGATGGTCAGTGGCTGTGGCGCGGCTGCGGCGCCCAGGAAGGATGCCACCTCGGCGTCGGGGACGAGCGCATCGCAGGCGAGCCCCGGGAAGGCGGACGTCGGCGGGGGTGGGAGCACCGCCGACGACGTCGGGGAGGATCCGGGCGGAGTCCCGGTGGGTACGTGCGACAGTGGCGCGCTACACGCTGTGAGGACGCCCAGCAGCGCGGCGATCGTGAGGACGCGTGCGCCACGTGCGATCGCGGGCACCGTTCGACTCAGCCCACTGCTCATCGTCGCCGGAACAGCCCTCGCTTGCGGCGGTGGAACGGCGGGACACCACTCAGGAGATGCTTCGCGCCCGGCGCCACGTACATGACGTCGATCGGCACGCTCGCCGAGTACGTCGCGAGGGCCCGTGCGAGCGGTCCGCTGATCGTCTCGCGTGTGGTCGGGGCGCCGACGATGACGAGGAGGTAGCACTCGTCGAACGTGCCGCCCTCCTGCGGGGTGACCTTCCAGCCCAGCACCGCTTCGTCGACCTCGCCGGACTCGGCGAGGACCGCGGTCAGCGCCTCGGTCATCCCCGGTGGGATGCGAGCCGGCTGTCCCACCATGACCTCGGTCTCGCGCTCGACCACCCGAGGGTGAGCACCGCCTCGCCGTCGAGCAGCTGGGCGATCTCGCCCGGGAGGAACTCCTTGCCGTGCGTGGAGTGCGGGTTCAGCACCAACCTCGCGCCTCGGGTCATCTGCCAGAGGACGCGGCAGGGGAGGGCGAGGAGGTGCTGTTCGAACGACGGGACGACCTGGAGGGTCTCCTGGAAGCGCGCCTTCGAGGTGTAGAACGGCTGCACCGAGCTGCCGTCCGAGTCGAGGAGGTCCGCCAGGGTCGCCATGCCGTCCTCGGTCACGGTCCCCGCCACGATCACGGTGCTCTCGAGGAGCGCCGTCAGGAACGCTGGTGCGTTCGAGCGGTCGTTCGCGGCTGCGGCGAGGAGGGCTTCGATCTCGGGAGCGTCTGGTGCGTCGTCGGCGGCAGGCATGCCAGCAGCGTATCCCGGCCATGTGGGAGGGTGCGCGCGCTCAGCAGCAGTCGCAGGTGTCCGTGTTCTCCGAGGTGAGCGATGAGACCGGCCGCTTGCACGCGTCTCCACGCCAGGCTTCGACGCCCTCACGGACCGCGAAGCCGGCGATGACGAGGGCGGCGACGCCGTCCGCCCAGGCCCAGCCGAGGGTGCTGTTGAGGACCAGCCCGAGGAGGACCGCGGCCGACAGGTAGGAGCAGATGAGCGTCTGCTTCGAGTCCGCGACGGCGGAGGCGGATCCGAGCTCCTTGCCGGTCCGGCGCTCGAACAGCGAGAACGCCGGCATGATCACGACGCTGACCGCCGCGAGGACGATGCCGACGGTCGAGTGCTGGACCTCGGCGAACCCGAGCAGCGAACGGGCGGCGTCGACGCTCACGAACGCGGCGAGGCCGAAGAACGACAGGGCGATGACCCGGAGGGCGACCCGTTCCCGGCGATGGGGATCGGGGCTCAAGAACTGCCAGGCGACCGCGGCGGCGGACAGGACCTCGACGATCGAGTCGAGACCGAAGCCGACGAGTGCCGCTGATGAGGCGACGGTCCCGGCCGACAGGGCGATGATGGCCTCGACGATGTTGTAGGCGATGGTCGCCGCGACGATCCAGCGGATGCGGCGCTGCAGCGTCGCGCGTCTGGCGGGGCTCAGCTGGGCGCGGAGACGGGGGCTCGGTAGGCCGACGGTGCTCATGCGCAGGTGCAGCTCTCACCCGAGCAGCAGGCGGGATCGACGACCAGGACGAGCCGGAGGAGGTCGTCGAGCGCCGGCGCCAGGTGGCTGTCCGCCAGGCGGTACCAGGTGTTGCGTCCTTCCTTGACGCCTTCGACGAGGCCGCAGCCGCGGAGACAGGCGAGCTGGTTCGACATGACCTGTCGGGAGACGCCGAGTGCGTCCGCGAGGTCGGAGGGGAAGGCCGGTGCCTCGCGCAGGGTGAGGAGGATGCGGGCCCGGGTCTCGTCCGACAGGGCGTGCCCCAGCCTCGCGAGCGCAGCGGTGTGCGTCAGGGTCGCGGTCGGTGTCATGGTGTCGGTCACGCGAACGACAGTACACGAAACGCTGTATCGAGCAAGCCTCGCGGTCGCCCGAACAGCCGCGTTAGGCGAGGCGAAACGCTGGCAATCGGGCGTCTCGGCTTGCCGCCGCCGCACCGCGCTGGCAACGTTGACGGGTCCTCGCGGCACGGCGCCCGAACGCATCTCCGCGTCCAGGACGCATCACAGGAAGACCTCGCGACATGACGTTCTGGCCGCTGCTCCTCATCGCGCTCGGCGTCTCCGCCGACGCCTTCGCCGTCGCCCTCACCAAGGGCCTGCACATGCGGCGGTTCAACGTGCGTCACGCGCTCGTGATCGCCGGGACCTTCGGACTGTTCCAAGCGGTCATGCCGCTCATCGGCTGGTTCCTCGGCACGCAGTTCGCGCGGTACATCACCGAGGTCGACCACTGGGTCGCCTTCGGCCTGCTCGCCCTCGTCGGCGGCAAGATGCTCTGGGAGGCGTTCTCGAGCCACGAGGACACCGAGGTCGACTCCGACCGCATCGACGTCCGGCGACTCCTCATCCTCGCGCTCGCCACGAGCATCGATGCGCTCGCCATCGGCATCACGCTCGCGTTCCTGCCCGGCTCGATCCTCGAAGCCGTCGTCCTCATCGGACTGACGACGTTCGTGCTCGCCTTCCTGGGCGTCTTCATCGGCCGTCGCGTCGGTCAGCGGTTCGGCAAGCCGGCGGAGATCGCCGGTGGAGTCATCCTGATCCTCATCGGTACCAAGATCCTCATCGACCACCTCACCGGCTAGTCGGAGGTCACCGCTTCCGGGTGAAGATGGCGCCGGTCGACACGTCCTCGCCGAGCGCCTCGAGGCTCCGCCCACGCGTCTCGGGCACCTGGGTGGCGACGAACAGGAGCGCGAGCGCGCCGACACCCGCGAACAGGAAGAAGGTCCCGGTGATGCCGAGGCCGTCGACCAGGGACGGGAAGTACAGCGCCAGGAAGCCGTTGGCGACCCAGAGCATGAAGATCGAGACGCCCATCCCGAGGCCGCGCATCTGGAGTGGGAAGACCTCGGCGAGGTAGACCCAGACCGCCACGTTGAGGAACGTCTGCATCGAGCCGACGAAGACGACCACGAGGACCAGGATGACCCAAGGACGCATCGGGTCGCCCGGCTCGAGCACCATCGACGAGAAGCCGATGAGCAGATGGCACGCGGTCGTGAGCGAGAAGCCGATGACGAACGTCTTCCGTCGGTCGAGTCGGTCCATGTAGGTGAGGGCGATGAAGCCACCGACGACGGCGATGATGCCGGGCGCGATGTTGGCGATGAGCGCGGCACTCTCGTCGAAGCCCGACTCCACGAGCACGGTCTGCCCGTAGTACATGATCGAGTTGATCCCGGTGAGCTGCTGGGCGATCCCGACGCCGACACCGACGAGCAGGATGCGCACGAGCCACGGGTTGCGGAGGACGGCCCCGAGCCCGATCCGGTGTTCGTCGCGCTGCGCGGTGATGGACGCCTCCACCTCCGCGAGTTCGGCGACGGCGCGGTCGTCGGAGCGGACGGTCCGCAGCACGTCGAGGGCGTCCTCGCGGCGACCGTGGTCGACGAGCCAGCGCGGTGACTCGGGCATCCGCAGCATGCCGACGAACAGCGCGACCGCCGGGAGGGCGCAGACGGCGAACATGATGCGCCACACGCTCGTGTGCTCGCTGAACACGGTGCCGATGACCGCGTTGATCACGAACGCCGACAACTGTCCGAGGACGATCGCGACCTCGTTCCGGCCGGTGATCGACCCTCGGATCTCGTACGGGGCGAGCTCCGCCAGGTAGACCGGGACGACGGCGGAGGCACCGCCGACGGCCAGCCCGAGGAGGACGCGACCGGCGACGAGCAGCTCGACATTCGGCGAGCAGACGACCACGAGCGTCCCGACGAAGAAGAGCACCGCCAGCACGATGATGCTCCGCCGCCGGCCCCACGCGTCCGACACCCGACCGCCGAGCAGGGCACCGACGGCGGCCGCGAAGACGAGTGAACTCGTGACGATGCCCTCCGTGAACGGGGTGAGCCCGAGTTCGGCGGTCATCGGACGCAGCGCCCCGTTGATCACGCCGGTGTCGTAGCCGAAGAGCAACCCGCCGAAACAGGCGACGATGGAGATCAGGCCGAGGTGGCGGCGGTGCGGCCCGGGCGTGAGAGCCGGCAGCGCGCTCGCCGACTGTCGGGCTGTGGGGGATCCGGCCATCGTGTTTCCTCGTCTGCTGGGCCCGCGCGCCGAACGGCGTCGTGGACAGGACGACAGTACCGGTTCAGTCGTCGGCGCCCGGCCGCAGCAGGCCGCTCTCGTACGCGAGGATGACGAGCTGGGCGCGGTCGTGGGCGGCGACCTTCGTCATGATGCGGTTCACGTGGGTCTTCGAGGTGTGCGGTGAGATGACGAGGTCGTCGGCGATCTGCTGGTTGGAGCGTCCGCGGGCCACGAGGAGCAGCACCTCGAGTTCCCGCTCGGTGAGCAGCGCCAGCTCAGCGGGGACCGGGCGTGGACTCGTCGGTTCGTCCGCAGCGACGACGTACTTCGTGATGAGACTCCGGGTCGCCGCGGGGGACAGGAGTGCGTCGCCGGCGTGCACCGCGCGCACGGCGCGGACGATCTCCTCGGGCTCCGAGCCCTTGCCGATGAAACCACTCGCGCCGGCTCGCAGGGTCGCGATGAGGTTCTCGTCCTCCTCGAACGTGGTGAGGATGAGGACCCGCGTGTCCGCGAGGTCGGGGTCCGCGCAGATCGCGGTGGTCGCGCCGATGCCATCGAGGACGGGCATGCGGATGTCCATGAGCACGACGTCCGGTCGCAACTCGCGGGCGAGTGCCACCGCCTGCGCGCCGTCCACGGCCTCGCCGACGACCTCGAGGTCGGCCTCGGATGACAGGATGTCGGCGACGGCCTGGCGGATGAGCGACTGGTCGTCGACGACGAGCACGGTGGTCATGCGGGGACTCCTCGGGGTGCGTCGGGTGTGCGTGTGTCGGCTCGCCGGTCGGGAGGCTCGCGGAGAGCCGCCAGCCGCCCGGGGTCGCACCCACGTCGACGGATCCGCGGACGGCGGCGACGCGCTCACGGATGCCGAGGAGTCCGTGTCCGGTGGTCGGCGCCGCGTCGGCCTGCTCACGCGGGACGCCGGGGGCCGTCGGGTTGCTCACGCTGACGACGATCCTCCCGTCGCCGCCCTCCACGAGCACGTGCGCACGACGCTCAGGGCCGTGTTTCAGTGCGTTCGTCAGCCCCTCCTGGACGACGCGGTACGCGACCATGTCCGTGGCGGTCGACAGCTTCGGCGCGTCGGGGTCGATCCGTGTCGTGATGTCGAGGCCTGCGGCGGTGAACTCGGCGATCAATGCGTCGAGTCGGTCGAGTCCCGGCTGCGGCAGCGTTCCACGGGAGCCCGCGCCAGCGTCGTCGCTGTCGCTGCGCAGGACCTCGAGCAGATCACCGATCTCGCCGAGCACCGTCCGCGACGCCCGGCGGATCGAGACGAGCGCCTCCTTCGCCTTCTCCGGCCGTGACTCCAGGGAGCTCGACGCCACCCCGGCGTTCAGGCTGATCACCGAGATCTGATGGGCGACGGTGTCGTGGAGGTCGCGCGCGATCCGGAGCCGCTCCTCGGTCACCCGACGCCTCGCCTCGGCCTCACGGGTCTGTTCGGCCCGCTCCGCGCGTTCGGTGATCGCCAGGATGTATGCGCGGCGCGAGCGGGTTCCGTCACCGGCCGCGGCGGCGAACGCGATCATCACCGCGAACTGCACCGTCCGCGGATCGAAGCTGCCGATCGACGCGAGCAGGCTGAGGAGGGCGACGGCGACCATCGTCGCGACGGCCGTGATGAGGGTCGTCCGCCGCGCGGAGCGCACGGCCACCCCGAACATCGCGATGGCGGCCGCGATCACGACACCGGGAGCGAGGGTCCCCGTGATCGCCGCCGCACCGTAACAGGCGATGACGGCCGCGAGCACCGGGATCGGCCAGCGCCGACGGAGCGGGAGCAGGAGCGCGGGCGCGACGACCAGGGCGACGACGAGTGGGCTGCCCGGCCGGAACTCCGCGTTGGGGAACGGGATGAACGCCGAGGCGATGATGAGGACCGCGGCGACCACATCGCCCACCCACGCCGGGGGTCTCGGATGCGGATCGCGCACCCGGTGATCCTGCGTCGCGGAGGTCATGGGCCCAGTCTGCCGCGAACCCGCGCCCGGCGACTCCTCCGCACGTGGCATTCGGCGGTACCACGGAAGCGGTACGCGGGTGTCCGCCGGAGGGGACGCGTCGGACGGGCGACGCCGCGAGTCTGGAGTGGTGCCGGAGCACCCGGCCCCAGACGAGGAGACATCATGCAGAGCACCACAGCGCCGCCGATCATCTCGGTCCGGGACGTCCGGCGTTCCTACGGTCGCGGTCAGAACCGGTTCGACGCACTGAAGGGGGTGAGCTTCGACATCCACGCCGGGGAGAGCGTCGCGATCGTCGGGAAGAGCGGTTCCGGCAAGTCCACGCTCATGCACGTGCTCGCGCTCCTCGACGCACCGAGTTCCGGCACCGTCGAACTCGAGGGGGTCGACACGAGCACCCTCCGCGGTCGCCGCCTCAACACGACCCGGAACAAGACCTTCGGGTTCGTGTTCCAGCAGTTCTTCCTCACCGCCAACGCGACGGTGCTCGAGAACGTCCTGCTCCCGATGAAGATCGCCGGCGTCCGCCGCGGTGACCGACGTCGCCGGGCGCTCGCCGCACTCGCCCAGCTCCAGCTCGAGGACAAGGCGCGGAACCGCGCGGTGAACCTCTCCGGCGGGCAGAAGCAGCGGACGGTGATCGCCCGCGCGCTCGTCAACAACCCGCGGATCATCTTCGCCGACGAGCCGACCGGCAACCTCGACACGGCGACCGGTGCCGTCGTGGAGGACATCCTCTTCTCCCTCAACCGGGAGAGCGGCATCACCCTGATCGTCGTCACGCACGACGAGGAGTTGGCGGCACGCTGCGATCGGCGGATCCTCATCCGCGACGGACTGCTCGTCGAGGACGAGGCGGTGGCCGCATGAGAACCGTCGACCTCATCGGGACCGCCGTCGCGAACACGTTCCGGTCCAAGACCCGGACCATCCTGACCATCCTGGCGATCTTCGTCGGAGCGTTCACCCTCACCCTCACCAACGGGCTCGGCACCGGCATCAACGCCTACATCGACGACACGGTGTCGAGCGTCGGCGCGTCCGACACGATGACCGTCACCAAGACGGCCGACACCGGCGGCGGGTTGGGTGCGACGGCGAGCGGGCCGAAGGAGTACGACCCGGACGCGGTCGCCTCCACCGGTGCCGGCGCGCCGGGATCGACCGTCGTCGCCCTCACACCGACCGATCTCGACGAGCTCGGCGGGATCGACGGCGTCCTCGACGTGCAGGCCGTGAAGTCGATCTCGACCGACTACATCGAGTCGGACGGCGGCACGAAGTACGTCGTCGGTGTCGGTGGACTCATCTCCGGGCAGAGCGTCACGCTGCTGGACGGTGCACAGCCCGACGACGACACCGACACGCTCCAGCTCGTGCTCCCCACGTCCTATGTGGAGCCGCTCGGCTTCGGAAGCGACGCCGACGCGGTCGGGCAGACGGTCACGGTCGCGATCACGGATGCGCAGCGCACGCAGCACACCGTGGACGCGACCGTCGTCGGAGTCGCCGAGGAGAGTCTCGCCTCGCCCACCGGTGCCTCGATCGTGCCGAACGCCGCGCTCACCGACCTCCTCTACGCGACGCAGAACATCGGCGTCCCGTCCGACCAGGTCGAGCGGTACGCGCAGGCGTCCATCCGGTTCAGCGCGGACGCCACCGACGAGCAGGTCACGGCGCTGAAGGACCGACTGGCCGACGCGGGCTACACCGGCACGACCGTCGCGGACCAGCTCGGCACCATCAAGACGGTGATCGACGGGATCGTCCTCGTCCTCAACGCCTTCGCGATCATCGCCCTCCTCGCGGCCAGCTTCGGGATCGTGAACACGCTCCTCATGTCCGTGCAGGAGCGCACCCGTGAGATCGGGCTGATGAAGGCCATGGGGATGGGTAGCGGGAAGGTCTTCGGGTTGTTCAGCCTCGAGGCCGCGTTCATCGGCTTCCTCGGCAGTGCGATCGGCGTCGGCATCGCGGTGCTCGCCGGCACCGGCATCAGCGCCGCGCTGTCCGGATCGCTTCTCGCCGACCTGCCGGGCCTCGACCTCATCGCGTTCGACCCGGTGTCGCTCGGGATCATCGTCCTGGTCGTCATGGTGATCGCGTTCCTCGCCGGCACCCTGCCCGCCGCCCGTGCCGCCAAGGCCGATCCGGTGGAGTCGCTCCGCTACGAGTGATGCGCGGAGGAAGGTCCGTGGTGGCGGCTGTGGGGCGTTGCGGAAGCGGCGCCCCACAGCCGCGCCGGCGCCAGGTTGAGGAGCAGCGCCGGCGCAGACGCTCAGGTCGCGTCTGCAGCGTCCACGTTACGACCAGCGGCCGTCCCGTCGTCGGAGGTTGAGGCTCCGCGCCCGCTCTTCTACGCTTCGCGCTCGCGCTTCTCCGCTTCGCGCTGTGGGGTGGTGACGTGCTCGGGCCTGAGCCCGATCCCGATGAATCTCGCCGCAAGCGGTCGGACGACGGGTCCGGCGAGCCGCATGAGGCGGATCACCCACCGCGGCGCGATGTGGGCGCCCGTGGTCGTGCGGGAGATCACCCGATGCCCCGCTCGCTGGATGCGCTGCATGATCCTGACCGGCCGCTCACGTCGACGTTGGACGGCCGCGAGGACCTCGGACGGTGCGTCCCCTGCGGCGAGGTGGCCGGCGATCGCGTTGGACAGGGCGACCGCGTCCTGGATCGCGTAATTGACCCCGACGCCGAACATCGGTGACATCGCGTGCGCTGCGTCGCCGATGGCGATGAAGCCCGGGCGGTGCCACCGGTCGAGGCGGTTGAGCTGGACCGAGAGGAGCTTGACCTGGTCCCAGTCGGTCAGGGTGTCGACGACCGGACGCAGGACGGGCGCGGCATCGACGATCCGGCGGCGGAGTGCCGGCAGGCCCTCGGCTTGGAGCAGCTCCGCGCCGCCCTTCCGGATGACCATGCCGGACTGGTACCGGTCGCCCCGGTCGATCGTGAGCACCATGCCGCGCGGCGAGAGGTAGGCGAGGGTCGGGGGTGGAGGGTCGGCCGGCTTCGGCAGGCTGAACCACAGGACGTCGATCAGGACGCCGCTCTCGTCGGGGATGAGTCCGGCCGCGTCGCGGAGGGCAGAGGTGCGTCCGTCCGCCGCGACCGTGAGGGTGGCTCGGATCTCGATGTCGGTGGAGGAGCTGGTCGCCGGGTCGGTGCCGGTCGCTGGGTCGTCGGCGGTCGTCGTGGTCGCGTGCAGGCCACGCACCCGGCCCTGCTCCATGATCAGGCTGGTCGCCTCGGTGCGGAGACGCAGCTCGAAGTTCGGCAGCGCGGCGGCCTCCTCGGCGAGGAAGTTCAGGAAGTCCCACTGTGGCGCGAGGACGAGGAAGCGGTCGGGTGCTGGCAGGGTGCGGAAGTCGACCATCGTCATCCGCATGCCGTCGATCACGGCGTCCATCGTCTGCAGCCGGTTGAGCGGCAGCCGGAGGAACCGCTCGCGCAGGCCGAGCTCACCGAGCAACGTGATGGTCGACGGGTGGATCGTGTCGCCGCGGAAGTCGCGGAAGAAATCGGCGTGTTTCTCGAGCACGGTCACGCGGAGGCCGGCCCGGGCGAGGAGGTAGCCGAGCACCATGCCGGCCGGACCGCCACCCGCGATGACGCAGTCGCGGTCGGCGGTGTGGTCGGCGGCGTGGTCGCCGTGATCGCTGTCGGTGCGGGTCGTCGGTTTCATCGAATTGCTCCCGTCGGTCTCTTCCGGACACTACTCCGGAACCCATATCGTCGACATCATGCGTCTGTTGCAGCGGGTGGGAGTGCCGCTTCTCGTGTCCGGAACGATCGTGCTCGCGCTGGCGGCGTGTACTGGCGGGGTGGGCCCGGTGGTGGTTCCGCCGGCAGTGCGTCGCCCGCTGCGTCGGTGCCGGCGGAGACGTCGAGCGGGGGCTCGGGAGACGGATCGTCCCTGCAGGTCGACTGCGCGGCGGTGGAGGCGGCCGTCGCGCCGTACATCGAGGGACTCGTGGCACGAGAGGACAACGGGGCGGACGAGTACGGGACCATCTGCGGCTGGGAGGCGCCGGAGGGGACGATCGATGCGGCGGACATCCGGTCGGTGGAGGTCGTCGTGTCGCCCGAATCGAGCGAGGCGCTGTCGGCCGATGAGCTCGCCGCTGCCGGGCTCACGCCGATCCCGGATGCGACCATCGAGGCTGCCGGAGGGACCGCTTACAGCGCGACGGTCGAGACCGGTGTCGCCGCGGTGATCGTCACGACGGTGGTGCTGCCGGAGACGGAGGTGTCGGTCACCGGCGGCCAGTGGGCCGGTCATCCGTCGCTCGACGGGCCGGCCGCGGTCGCCGTCGTGAAGGCGCTCATGGGCCGGTGAATGGCCCGGGAGCCGCCGAGCCCCCGGTCCCTGAGCAACCCTCGCCCGTACCTGAGCAACCCTCTCCGGTCCCTGAGCCTGTCGAAGGGCACTCGTAGGCACTTCGACAGGCTCAGTGACCGGAAGAGGTGCACCCGCACTCACTCCGGTCTCCGAGCAGCCCTCCCCGGTCCCTGAGCCTGTCGAAGGGCGCACGAGGAAGCGTCCAAGACCAGTGACACCCATCCGGTCCCTGAGCCTGTCGAAGGGTACTCGCAGGCACTTCGACAAGCTCAGTGACCGGAAGAGGTGCACCCGCACTCACTCCGGTCTCCGAGCAGCCCTCCCCGGTCCCTGAGCCTGTCGAAGGGCGCACGAGGAAGCGTCCAAGACCAGTGACACCCATCCGGTCCCTGAGCCTGTCGAAGGGTACTCGCAGGCACTTCGACAAGCTCAGTGACCGGAAGAGGTGCACCCGCACTCACTCCGGTCTCCGAGCAGCCCTCCCCGGTCCCTGAGCCTGTCGAAGGGCCCACGAGGAAGCGTCCAAGACCAGCGACACCCATCCGGCCTCTGAGCCTGTCGAAGGGTACTCGCAGGCACTTCGACAAGCTCAGTGACCGGGACAGGCGCACCCGGCTTCACCCCATTTCTCGAGCACCCTTCGCCGGTCCCTGAGCCTGTCGAAGGGCGCACGAGCAACTTCCACAACCGCCCCCACTAGGCATCTGGAATGTCAGTGGTCCATGATGGACTTGTTCCATGACCGAGACCACCGCCGCCGCGATCCGCGCGAGCGACGAATACGCCGCGCAGCTGGCGGAATTCTCGGACCACTACGCGGACATCCAGCGTCGGCGTGCTGCTCTCGACGCCGAGGAGGCCCGCCTCCTCGCTCGCTCCGCCGCCTATGCGGACGCTTTCGCCGACGCCACGGTTCCGGCCATCTTCCCGCCGGCCGAGCGCCTGGCGCTCTCCCGCCGTTCCACCTGCGCGGCCCTCGCCATGGCGACGCGCACCCCCGAGCAGACGGTTCAGCGGGCGACGAACGACGCCGAGCGCCTCGTCAACGACGCACCAGCCGTGCTTGCATCACTCGAGGCCGGCCGTATCTCGGCCCGGCACGCGCAGACGATCATCGACCAACTCAGTGACGTGCCGACAGCGGGGCGGGCGGTGTTCCTTGCTGAAGTTCTGCCGGTTGCGGAAGAGTCCACCAACGCAAACCTCCGTCGGCGCGCCCGCGTGCTCCGCGAGCGTCTCCACCCCGAGTCGATCACCGCCCGCACGGTCCGATCAGAAGCAGACCGTCGGGTGGAGTTCGAACCCGCTGCGGACGGCATGGCCTGGGTGCACCTCTTCACCACAGCACCGATCGCGCAGGGCATCATCGAGCGCGTCGAGGCGGCCGCGGCCGAGTCACGCGCAGCCGGCGACACGCGCACCTGCGCCCAACTGCAGGCCGACGCCCTCGCGGCGCTCGCGCTCGCCGGTGTGACCCCGGAAGACGTGATGTCGAGCCCGGTCCTCCCGCACCCGATCGAGGTCCAGGAGCACATCAAACCGACCGTGCAGATCACCGTCCCGGCACTGAGCATGGCCGGCGTCTCCGACGCACCCGGCATGCTCGATGGGTACGGTCCGATCGACCCGGAGACCGCCGCACGTATCGCGGTGAACGCGCCGAGCTTCACCCGGATCCTCGTCCAGCCGGAAACCGGCGCAGTCCTCTCAGTGGGGCGGAACCAATACCGCGTTCCGGCCGACCTGCAACGCGCAGTGCGCCTCCGGGACGGCAGTTGTCGGGCACCTGGCTGCGGCAGACGAGCCAGAGCCTGCGACCTCGATCATTCCGTCGCCTGGGAGGATGGCGGCACGACAGATGTCGGCAATCTCGCCTGCCTCTGCCGACATCACCATCGGATGAAGCACCTCCCCGGCTGGAACCTCCAACACGCGCCCGGCGGGGTCCTCGAGTGGACGACACCCGACGGGAAACACCACAGGACAGAACCCGATCCCGCACCGTTCTGACCTCCACCGGTCCCTGAGCCTGTCGATGGGTTCCTCGTGGGCACTTCGACAGGCTCAGTGAGCGGGAGCGGTATGCCCGGGACGATGAGGCGTCCTCGTGGGCACTTCGACAAGCTCAGTGACCGGGAGAGGTGTACCCGGAACCGATTCGGTCCCTGAGCCTGTCGAAGGGCACTCGGGGTGCGCTGCCTCAGTGGCCGGGGAGAGGTGTGCCCGGAGCGTTGAGGGGTCCTCGTGGGCACTTCGACAGGCTCAGTGACCGGTAGAGGTGTGCCCAGAACGTCTCGGTCCCTGAGCCTGTCGAAGGGCTTCCGGGACCACCTCCGCACCCCGCCGGGTAGGCTCCAAACGTGGGCACCGACGAAGACCAGATGCTGTCACTCGTGTACGCGAGCACGGCGACACAGCCGTTCAGCGACGACGACCTCACCGCCCTGCTCGCCGTCTGCCGCGAGAACAACGCCCGCGAACAACTCACCGGCATGCTCGTCCACCGCGACGGCCGGTTCCTGCAGGTCCTCGAAGGACCGGAGCCTGCCGTCCGTGAGCTGATGGTCACCCTCTCCGCCGATCCCCGTCACACCGGCATCCGCGTGATGTTCGAGGAACCCATCCGCGAACGGCAGTTCGCCGCCTGGACCATGGGCTTTGAACGCGCCGACACCGGCTCCGCCGCAGAGCTCGACGGCTACCGCGACACCTTCGACGACCTCGACCGCGACGACCCGACCGCCACCATGCGCGCCCTGCAGGAACTCGCCCGCTGGTTCCGCAGCCGCGCCACGCGGAGCTGAGCCGCGCTCAAGCCCGCGTTCCCACCCGCAGTCAGCCCGCGAGCTTGCCGATCGGGCTGTCCTCGAGGTTCGCGAGCAGCTCGGCGACGTCACCGTAGACCGCGACCGCACCGGCGTCACGGAGCTCCTGCTCACCGAAGCCACCGCTGCGTACCCCGATGCACTCCACGCCGGCCCGCGCAGCCGCCTCGATGTCCCAGACGGCATCGCCGACCATGACCGCTCGCGACGCCGGCACGCCCGCACGATCGAGGGCGACCTCGACGATGTCGGGCTCCGGCTTGGCGGTCTCCACGTCGCCGGACGAGGTCGCCGCGAAGATCGCGTCGTCGACGTCGAGCAGGTCCCGCAGGATCTCGAGCTCGTTCTCCGGAGCCGAGGTCGCCAGCACGACTGCGATCCCGCGGCCTGCCAACTCGCCGAGCAGCTCGCGCGCACCGCCGATCACCCGCAGCCGGGAGGTGTTCTGAAGGTAGTACTCGCTGTGCAACTCCTTCGCCCGATCGCCGTACTGCTCGACCTCGTCGGAACCGTCCAGCAGCGATTCGAGCAGCTCATCGCCGTCCTTCCCGATGGAACGATGGATGCGCCACGCGTCGACCGGCCTGCCGGCATCGGCGAACGCGCGATCCCACGCGTCGACGTGCAGGTAGTTCGAGTCGACGAGTGTCCCGTCGATGTCGAAGAGCACCGCGATGCGGTCGTCGGAGTTGTCGGGGACGGTGGTGTCAGCTGGTTCGGACATGCGTCCAGTCAAACCCGCGAGCCCGCGATTGTGAAGCGGTGGTCATTCGCCGCAGAACGTGCGAGCCCGCGGACGCGGCAGCACGCCCCACGCCCGTTACTGGAACCGGCTGGTGAGGATCACCGAGCTGGTCGCATCGTCGAGGAGCACCTGCGTCGAGCGGCCGTCCTGTGAGAAGGCGTCGTCGAGAGCGGACGAACGCACGAACGGTCCCGGCGGCAGCGCGTCGTCGAGTCCTGGGTCGAGGTCCGGGAGCTCCGCCTCCGCGTCCGAGCCCGCCTCACCGGGTGCGAGCGCGCGCAGTTCCGCGTACCCGGCCTCGTCCAGGACGACGATCGCGTCGATCCAGTACGTGCTCGGGCCCGGCACCCGCTCGTCACCCATGGTCCCCGACATCCAGGTCGCCGAGAGCGCGGAGGCGAGCTGTGGGAAGCGCTCGGTGAGCGGGCCGAGCTCGTGGCGGATCTCACCGGTGCCCGAGCGGGTGGCGGAGTCCGATGCCGCTGCGGATGCAGCCGTCGTCCGGTCCGGCGAAGGAGACGACGCGCAGCCGGCGAGCAGACCGGCGACCACGGCGACCACCGCGGCCACGACGGTCGCGCGCGGCGCGAGACGGTGACGTCGATCATGCATCCGAGCAGTCGTGTCCATGCCAGCAGCCTAGAGGTCGTCGATCACTGTCCGTTCGGCCAGCCCGGGACTGTGCGGCAGGCGGGGGTGCCCGGAACGGCTTGCGCCGAGGCTGGAGCCATGAACCTCTCCACCGCCCATCCCATCGAGGCTCGCGGGCTCCGCAAGACCTTCCACGGTCGCCCGCGCGTCGATGACGTGTCCTTCACCGTCGACCCCGGCCGGGTCGTCGGACTCCTCGGCCCCAACGGCGCCGGGAAGACCACCACCATCCGGCTGCTGCTGGGACTCGCCCGTCCCGACGCGGGGGACGGCCTCATCCTCGGCCGCCCCTACCGCGAGCTCGAGCAGCCGGCGCGCACCGTCGGCGCCGTCCTTGACGCGGGCGGACTCCACCCGACTCGCACCGGGCGGCAGCACCTCCGCATCGCCGCCGCGCGGATCGGAGTTGACGCAGCCCGCATCGACGCGGTCCTCACCGAGGTGGGGATGGCACGCGACGCCGACCGCCCCGCCGGCGGGTACTCGCTCGGGATGCGTCAGCGCATCGCGATCGCCGCAGCTCTCCTCGGCGAGCCGGCCGTGCTCATCCTCGACGAGCCGTCGAACGGCCTGGACCCGGCCGGCATGCAGTGGCTCCGCCTCCGGCTGCGTGCGTTCGCCGACGCGGGTGGGACGGTCCTGCTCTCGTCCCACCTCCTCTCCGACGTCCAGGACATCGCAGACGACGTGGTCGTCATCACCGACGGGCGAGTCGTGGCCCAGTCGTCGATGGGCGACATCCTCGCCGCATCGGGCGGCGACCTCGAGGCGTACTACCTCCAGGTCACCGGAACGGCCCAACTCACCGAGAACAGGGAGGTGCGCTGATGTTCCGCGCCGAACTCATCGGACTCGTCACCACGACCGCGACGAAGGTCACCGCGGCGGTCGCCGTCGTGGGACTCATCGTCACGCAACTCGCCTTCGTCACGCTCATGCCCGCCCTCGCCGACGGCGAGATCGGCCCTGGCCTCGACGCCCTCGGGAGCGACTTCCCCGTCCTGGACCTCGCCTCCCGCGCCGTCCAACTCGACGCGCTCAACCCCCTCGGTGCGTCGATGGGCAGCGGCTCCATCGGCGTCGCACTCCTGGCGATCACCCTGCTCGGTGTGCTCGCCGGCACGAGTGACGACCGCTACGGCGGCATCGTCGGTGCTGTCCTCGCCTCGCCGAAGCGGTTCCGCATCGTCGCAGCCAAGGCGGGCGCGGTCGCACTCGTCGGCGCCGCCCTCGGTGGCGTGCTCGCCCTCGTCAGCCTGGTCACGCTCGTGATCACCCTGGGCGCGACCGGGACGCCGTTCGTCCTCGGTCTCCCGGACCTCGGAGCACGGTTCGGGCTCGGTGTCCTCGCCGTCACCGCCCTGTCGGTCATCGGCCTCGCGGTCGGACTCATCGTCCGCACCCAGCTCGCCGGCGTCCTGACGATGATCGCGATCCTCATCCTCGAACCGGTCGTCGTCTCCTCGATCCAGCTGATCACCGGCGGCATCGTGCCGGTCTGGACCCAGTTCCTGCCCGTCGCCCTCGCCCAGGGCGTCATCCACGGCGGAACGGACGGGCTCGGACCGATCGTCGTCATCCTCGCCCTCGTGGCCCTCACCGCCGCCCTCACCGCGGCCGCATCCGCTGCGCTCTCGCGCCGCGACATCTGAAAGGAACCACCCACATGAACGACCAGACCCAGACCCACACTCAGACCAAGACACAGCACCAGACCCGTCACCGCACGATCATCGCCGTCTCGGCCGCCGCCGCGCTGCTCGCCGGAACCGTCTCCCTCAGCGCCTGTTCCAGCGCCACGGAGCAGACCGCTGGGCCCGGCTCCGAATCCGGCCCGCTGCAGGACCGGATGCAGTCGCTCGTCGACGCCGGCTACCCCGCGGCACTCGCCTCGGTGATCGGACCGGACGGCGAGGCGATCGACGTCGCGGCCGGCATCGGTGACCTCGCGACCGACGAGCCGGCCCCGGTCGACGGCGAGGTGCGGATCGCGAGCAACACGAAGATGTTCGTCTCGACCGTCGTCCTGCAGCTCGTCCAGGAGGGGAAGGTCGCGCTCGACGCCCCGATCGACACCTACCTCCCCGGGCTCATCACCGGCGACGGCATCGACGGCACCCGCATCACGGTCCGTCAGCTGCTCCAGCACACGGCGGGGCTCCCCGAGTATGCCGACCAGATCGCCGCCGATGCGTTCGCCGCGCAGGAGCGCTACACCTCGCCCCGCGACATGCTCGACATCGCCCTCGCCAAGCCGGCCGTGTTCGCGCCGGGGGAGCGGTGGGCGTACAGCAACACGAACTACCTCGTGCTGGGGCTCATGGTCGAGCAGGTCACCGACCGGGCGCTCGCCCAGCAGATCGATGAGCGCATCGTCAAGCCGCTCGACCTCGAGCACACCTACTTCCCGGCGCCGGGCGAACGCGAGCTGCGCGGTGAGCACCCCCACGGGTACCACGCGAAGACCGTCGGCGACCTCCTGGACATCACGGCCCTCGACACCTCGTTCGCCTGGTCCGCCGGTGCGCTCGTCTCGACGCCGCACGAGCTCAACGTCTTCATGAAGGCCCTGCTCGACGGTGAACTCCTGAACGAGGAGACCCTCGCCGAGATGCAGACCACGGTCCCGGCGGGTGACGAGCTGTGGCCGGGAGCGGGCTACGGGCTCGGCCTGCAGAGCTACCCGCTGAGCTGCGGCGGCGTGGCGTGGGGCCATGGCGGCGACATCCCCGGAACCCAGACGCGCAACGCGGTCGGTCCCGACGGCACGGCCGTCACCATCGCCGTCACCTCCCTGCCGTGGGCGGTCGTCTCGCCCGACGACAACGAGCGGTTGATGAAGCAGTACCGGATCGTCGTCGACGCCCTCGACGCGACCCTCTGCGAGTGATGATCACTTCCCACCGGACGCCGAGCGCCGGCCCCCGCCGGGGTCGGCGCTCGGCGTGGTTGACTCGACCCATGACCTCTCCCGCACGGCCCGCCCCGCTCGCGGCCCGTCTGCACTCGGCGCTCCCGCCGGTCCTGGTCCTCGCCGGCGCGGTGGGGTACCTCGGGGTCGTCCCGTGGGTCGACGAGCTGCACGCCGTGCCGGGTCAGGTGTCACCGTGGGCGCACGCGGGGCTGGTCGTGCTCCAGGCCATCGCCCTGCTCTTCCGGCGTCGGCACCCTGTCGCGGTGTTCGGCGTGGCGGTCCTCCTCGACCTCGTGGTCCTCGGGTCCAGTGGTGGCGAACTCGGGATCGGCTCGTTCGGCGTGATCCTCGCCACCTACGCGCTCGCTCGGCACGAGGAGCGGCGGACGGTCATCCGCGCGCTGGTGGCCGGCGCGGTCGCGACGACGGTGGTCGGCGGCATCGCGATGATCTTCGGGTCGTCCGAGCAGCCGCTCATCCTCGTGTTCGCGGCCGTTGCGCGCATCGTGTTGCAGTACGTGCTCCCGGCCGGTGTCGCCGAGTACGCCAGGGGTCGCGAGCGCCTGCTGTCGGCGATCGAAGACCAGGCGCGCATGGCCGAGAACGAGCGTCGGATCAGCGTGCAGAACGACCTCCGCGCGGAACGCACCGCCCTCGCGCGGGAGCTGCACGACATCGCCGGACACCACCTGTCGGGGATCATCGTCAGCGCGCAGGCGGCCAGCGCTCTAGTGGAGCGCGACCCGGAACGCGCTCGGGAGATGCTCCAGACGGTGCAGTCGGACGCACGGACGACGCTCGTGGACCTGCGGCGGACGGTCGGCCTGCTGCGCAGCGACGACGCGGACGCCCAGGGCGGCGGAGACGGATCGACCCTCGGGCCGGCGACCACTCCGACGATCGCGGCGATCCCGGAACTCGTCGAGGCGGCGCGGTCACGGGGGCAGCACGTCGCGTACACCGTGACCGGAGAGCCTCGTGTGCTGGGTCCGCTCGCGGAGACGGCCGCGTACCGGACCGTCCAGGAGTCGCTGGCGAACGCCGCCCGGCACGCGCCCGGAGCCGTCTGCCGTGTGGCGGTGCGGTTCGAGGCGGACGCGATCGAGCTCACCGTGACGAACGCCGCGTCGTCGCACCGGCCTGCGTCGCCGTCGCGCGACGGCTACGGTCTCTGGGGCATGCGCGAGCGTGCCGAGCTCATCGGAGCGCGATTGACCGCGGCGCCGACGGACGACGGCGGGTGGCGCAACCGCCTCACCATCCCCGATGAGCACCGTCCTGACGACCGTCCCGACCAGCACCGGAGTGACCAATGATCCGCCTCCTCATCGCCGACGACCAGGCGGTCGTCCGCGCCGGCCTCTCGGTGATCCTCGGTGCCGAGCCCGACATCGAGGTGGTGGGTGAGGCGATCGACGGCGCCGACGCTGTGCGGTTGGCGAAGGAACTGCGACCGGACCTGATCTGCATGGACATCCGGATGCCGGGCACGGACGGGATCGCGGCGACCCGCACGATCACGGCGGACCCGGAGCTCGACGCCGACGTCCTCATCCTCACGACGTTCGACGTCGACGCGGACGTGTTCGCCGCGCTCGAGGCCGGTGCAGCAGGTTTCCTGCTGAAGGGCGCGGACGAGGCGACGCTGCTCGCTGCGATCCGATCCGTCGCTGCAGGGGAGGGGACGCTCGACCAACGCCTCACCCGTCGCATCCTGCGCGAGTTCTCGGAGCGCCGGCGCGAGGCGTCCGCGGCCACGATGGCACCGGCGGAGTCGCCGCTCACCGAACGCGAGTTCGAGGTCCTCGACCTCCTGGCGCAGGGACTCTCCAACGCTGAGATCGCCGACCGCCTGTTCGTCGAACCCACCACCGTGAAGTACCACCTCGCCGGTCTCCTACAGAAGACGGGAGCGCGTGACCGCCTCCAGGCCGTGCTCTGGGGCATCCGCGCGGGCCTCGTCGACCCGCGCTGAGGGCCGGATGGCGAGCCGTGAAGACGCAATAAAACTGTCGGTGGTGGATCTGCCTGGGTTGCATTGGATGCAAGAACCCAGGACGTACGAGCAACAACAAGGAAGCCCAGGTGACTGAGTTGCACCGTGACACGGGCATGTAGGGTTCTGTGCCCGATGCCGGTACCCTCTACCTGTGATCGACAGTGCACCGAGGCAATACCTCTACTTCGACGGCGATGATGTTGGCGCGGCCATCGAACTCTGTCTGCTAGAGGAGGATGTTCCGGGCGCGCACCTCGTGAGCACGCGGGTATCAGACGGTATTGAAAGGCTCGCGGAGGAGTTGCGATACTCCTTTCGCGCGAGGATCATTTTCGCCGCTGGCGACGAAGTGCTGGCGGTGACAGATTCGGAGGTCGACCCCACGTTAGTCCAGCGTTTTCGCGCCAAGTTCGAGACAACAACAGGTCGGACCGTTTCGTGCGGCATTGGTACGTCAGCAGCGGATGCGACTCGACAACTGCATCTTGCGAAACTTCATGGTAAGAACCAGACACGTCGTGGCGGTAACGATGCCTAGCAGGGTCGTAATTCTGGCTTCCTCCGTACAACCGGATGTTTACTTCAATATCATCGCCTTCAACGCGAGGCAAAACGTGCGCGAGTTTGTTGTCGCGGTGATAGACCCACCCACGCTGCCATCTGGATCCTCGAGTGACGCGGTTCAGAAAAGGCTACAGGATTTGGTGAATCGCTTATCCGAATCGAAATACCTCAAGGTTACAACTGAGGCAACGACAATGATTCCATTGGTGAACCCGGAACCTATGGCAACATTTCTCGCGGAGGTGAACTGGTATTCTCTGCAGATTACATATCGGTCGGTCGCTGAATCAGACCTGAAAGAATTTCTGGATGAGGAGCAACAAGCCGGGGCAGCGTTTGACGTGACTGCTTGTCGCAACACTGCCCTGGCCGGCGCGGTCGCTTGGCTTGTCTCCCGCGGTGGTGCGCCGCTCCATTCACTGGAGGTGAAGCGTCCATTTAGACACGACGCTTCAGATTTGCTCCCGTACCTCGATCAAAGCGACTACGCATACCCGGAATTGTCGGCGTCGAAGCTGATCCGAGCTGCTACCCGCCGCGTCAATCGAGGCACGCTGCGGAAGAAGACTTTCTGGATCCTCAGTGTCGTGGGCGCAATTCTGGTTGGCGCTCTGTCGTACTTCGCGCCTTCTGAGCTCTCGACTCCCATACTGACCGCAGCAGCGGCGTTTGCGACCGTCATGTCCGCCGTAGCGATACTCGTGCGAAATCCTGCATAACGCGTCCCGGAGTAGTTCCTCAACAGTGGGCAGGCCGCTACCAGATCAACCGTTCTTCGCAGGTTCGTGACGGGTCGAGCTGATGATCTCGGGAAACGATAGCCTCGCTAGTCGGGCAGGGTCGTCCTTGTGACGCTAGTAACTGAGAACAGTCACGAGCGCTGCCGAAGTATTTTGAGCGCAACTACTCAGGACGCACTCATACGGACGTGCGTCAGTCGCACTATGCGTCGTCGCGTCTCGGAGTACATCGAGGATGTGCCGGTGGTAGTGGATGTTGTGGTTCCAGCGGACCGCCGGCTCATCTTCCATCGGTCAAGACTGCCCGGTCTCCAGCGACGGCTGCAATCGGTCGTTTACCGTGGAAGCCATGTGGTGGTCGGATGGCGAATGGGAAGCGCTGACGGCGGCCGAGCAATGCGGCATGTGCGCGGACGCACACTTGCCGACGAACGAGCACAGTGCCCTCATCGCGACAACCAGCACGAGTCACGTACGGCTCGCTCGAAATCAACACCACGCCGGATACAGCCTCGTGATCCTTCGAGAACATGTCGTCGACATGTCGGAACTCCCGCCAGAACAGCTCGCGAGGTTTTGGGCAGATGTGCAATGTGCGGCACGTGTCATCGATGGTGTCTTCCGATCGAAGAAGATCGACTACCTCGTCATGGGCCACCGGATGCCCCACCTGCACTGTCACCTGCTCCCTCAGCACGCGACCGACGATCCCCTCAGGAATGTGAACATCGCAGACGGCCCGACGTATCTTCCACCTGATGCGTTCGATGCCGCGATCGCCGCGCTCCAGCGAATGTGGGAGTCGTCGGAACCTCCACTCGGTAGATAGCCCTCGTTGACGTTTACGGCCGCTACGCGAACCGTCAGGCGGGCGGTGTGTTGTGTCGGCTGATGAGATCTGTTGCCAGTTCGACGATGCGTTGGCGGGCGCGTTCGGGGGCGAGCACTTCGATGTGATCGCCGAATTGTAGGAGCTGGCGTACGGACTCGACTTCGGGGTAGCTGACCGTGAACAGGTGCCACCCGTCTTCACTTGATCCGGTCGCTTGCAGACGGCTGCCCAAGATGCGTCGGGCGAGGTCGACGCGCGTTCCTCGCAACCTGACCGTAACCTCGACTTCCCCAGGGCCCTCGGAGCGGTGCTTCAGTTCGGCCCAGACCGATCGCAAGTCTTGATCGGGTCGTGTCGCCGCGGGCTCGAGGAGGGCTTCATAGTGTTCAAGCCGTTCGAGGTTGAAGAGCTTCGCCGTTCCATCGTCATCGGCCACGAGATACCACCGCCCGGACTTCGAAACGAGCCCATACGGGTCGACTTCCCGACTGGTGGCGTGCTCGGCACCGCTTCGGCGGTAGTGGATTCGCAGCCGTGGGCGAGAGCGCAACGTCAACGCTAGATCTGCGACGTCGGTGTCGCGGGTTTCTGCGGCGAGCCACCCTGAGTTGTCGACGATGACGAGTTCGGCAAGGTTCGTGTCCCCGGCTGCGTTCGCAGCACGGCGGGCCGCGATCTTCCGAATGGCCATGTCGTGAGCGGCGGTGATCCCCAGTTGTGCGCGCTGCACGCTGTCGAGGCCGGCGAGCGAGAGCGAATCCATTTCGGCTGGTTCGAGATGGGACGCATTCAGGCGCGCGCCGGGGAGGAGGACGATGCCGCCGTATCTCCCTCGCTCGGCATAGACGGGTACGCCGGCCGTCGAGAGTGCTTCCACGTCGCGCAGGATCGTCCGCACCGACACCTCCAAGCGCTCCGCCAGCTCCACGCTCGTCACGCGTTGGCGGGTTTGGAGGACGAGAAGCAGGCTCAGCAGCCGGGCGGCTTTCATTGGACAAGTTTCTCGTAAAACCTGACAACAGGTGGCGTGATTGGGCGATTGGCTTGTGTGACACCGCAAGCACTACTCGACAGGAGACACCCGATGTCCGCACCCAACCTCTTTCTGATCCAGGTCCAGGATGCTGAGGCTGCCACCGCGTTCTACAGCGACCTCTTCACGATCGAACCTGATTTCACCAGCCCGAGGTACGTCGCTTTCCCGGTTGCTCCCGGCGTGCTCTTCGCCCTCTGGACCGGCCGCAACGAACACGCGGTGCCCAGCACCCCGCGCACGTTCGAGGTCGGGCTCATGGTTCCCGGTTCGGAGGCCGCCGTCGACCAGGTGTTCGAGGAGTGGAAGGCCAAGGGCGTCAGCGTCGTGGAGGAGCCACACGATGACGTCTTCGGTCGAACCTTCGTGATTGCAGACCCCGACGGGAATCTCATTCGCGTCTCGCCCGTGGATTGATGCTCGTGGCCCGCGCGCTTGTGGGAGACAACCTCCACAGCGGCGCGGGCTGCCCGGCATGCCATGGGCTGGTCGACCCGAGCTGAGCTGCGTTCGGTGGTGGGAGCGGACCGATTCGCCTCCGACACTCAGGTAAGGCTATCCTTCCTAGGTCCCGCCTCTCGAATGAAGGAGACGACGTGCACCAGCGCGCCGCCATCAGCCTCGTCCTCGCCGCGGCACTCGCCGTCGGACTGTCCGCCTGCGGCGCGTCCGAAGCGGTCGAGCCCGCATCGACCGCCGCCGCCGGGCAGGGCGCGACCGACTACCCGCTCACGCTCGACAACTGCGGCACCGAGGTCACGATCGACGCCGCACCCCAGCGGGTCGTCTCGCTCGACCAGAACTCCACCGAGATCCTGCTGTCCCTCGGGCTCGAGGACCGCATCGTCGGCACCGCCTCCTGGACGGACCCCGTCCTCGACTCACTCGCCGACGCGAACGCCGACGTCCCGCGCCTGGCCGACAACGCCCCGACCTACGAGGTCGTCCTCGGAGCCGACCCGGACTTCGTCACCGCGTCCTTCGGCCGCCACTACAACGAGGGCGGCGTCGCACCACGCGAGCGGTTCGCCGAGACCGGTGTCGCCAGCTACCTCTCGCCCACCGACTGCGACAACGGCACGAGCATCAACGGCGGCGGGACGCGCACGACCCCGCTCACCATCGACGCGCTCTACCAGGAGATCACCGAGATGGGAGAGGTCTTCGACGTCTCCGACCGCGCAGCAACGCTCGTCGCCGAGCTGCAGGGTCGCGCCGCGAAGGCGACCGAGGGTGTCGACTTCGACGGCACGACGGTCGCGTTCTGGTTCGCCGACACGAAGACCCCGTACGTCGGCGGTGGGCTCGGATCCGCCGCACTGCTCGCCTCGACCACCGGGCTCGACAACGCCTTCGGGGAACTCGAGGACGACTGGCCGGCCACCACCTGGGAAGACCTCGTCGACCGCGACCCACAGGTCCTCGTCCTCGGCGACCTGCAGCGCGACCGGTTCCCCGGCGACCGCCTCGACGACAAGGTCGCGTTCCTGGAGTCCGACCCGCTCACGAAGACCATGGACGCGGTGCGCAACCAGCGGTACATCGCCCTGCACGGCGCCGAGCTGAACCCGTCCATCCGCTTCGTCGACGGCCTCGAGAAGATCAAGGCGTGGTGGGTCGAGCACGAGGACGAGCTCTGAACCCGGAGACGGTGACGAGTGGCGACACGGTGACGGGTGGCGACACGGCACGGCGACCCGCCTCACGCGCACGCCGCGCGACGATCACCGGCCTGCTCGTCCTCGCGGGCGTGGTCCTCCTCCTCGCCTCGGTCGGCGTGGCGATCACACTCGGACCGGCGGACATCCTGCTCGTGAACGTGCGTGACATCGTCGCGAACCACCTCGGTGTCACCGACATCCCGGTGAAGCTGTCGAAGGACGCGATCGTGTGGGAGGAACGTCTGCCACGAGCCTTCGTCGCTGCAGCCTGCGGAGCCGGGCTCGGGCTCTGCGGCGTGATCATGCAGTCACTCCTCCGCAACCCGCTGGCCGATCCGTTCATCCTCGGCATCTCCTCCGGTGCGTCGACCGGGGCGGTCGCGATCGGGATCCTCGGACTCGGCGGGGCGTCGATCGGCCTCTCCGGCGGAGCGTTCATCGGCGCGCTCGTCGCCTTCGGACTCGTGCTCCTGCTCTCCCGCCTGTCGGGTGGCGGCACCGACCGGGTCGTGCTGGCGGGCGTCGCCAGCACGCAACTCTTTTCCGCACTGACGTCGCTGATCATCTTCGCCTTTGCCGACTCGGACGAGACGCGCGGCGTGATGTTCTGGCTGCTCGGCTCACTCGAGGGCGTGCGTTGGGACGACGTGGCACTCTGTGCGATCGTCGTCGTCGCCGGCTCGCTCCTGTGCCTCCGGTACGCCCATGCGCTCGACGCGTTCGCCTTCGGTGAGGACGTCGCGGCATCGCTCGGCATCCACGTCGCGAGGACGCGGGCGATCCTGCTCATCGCGACGGCGCTCATCACGGCGACGCTGGTGAGCGTCGCGGGGGCGATCGGCTTCGTCGGGCTCGTCCTGCCCCACGCCGCCCGCCTGCTCGTCGGACCCCGTCACGGGCGACTCATCCCGGCCACGGCGATCATCGGTGCGATCTTCATGGTCTGGGTGGATGCCGGCTCGCGCGTCGCATTCTCGCCGACGCCGCTGCCGGTCGGCGTCGGGACCGCACTCGTCGGCGTGCCGGTCTTCATCGCCCTGCTGGCGCGGAGACGGAGGCGCGGATGACCCTGCATGCAGAGCACGTCTCCTGGAACCGCGGCGGCGCGCTCGTCGTCGACGGCGTGACCCTGCACCCGGAGCCGGGACAGACCGTCGGCCTCCTGGGTCCGAACGGGTCGGGCAAGTCGTCGCTCCTGCGGGTGCTCCACGGCCTCGTGAAGCCGACCGCCGGACTCGTGACGCTCGACGGTGTCGACCTGGCGTCGGTCGGTCGACGGCGCATCGCGCGTTCGGTCGCCTCGGTGACGCAGCACGCCGACACCGACGTCGACATCACGGTGCGCGACATCGTGCGGCTCGGCCGGATCCCGCACCGCTCAGGACTCGGCGGTGACACCGCAGCCGACGAGACCGCCGTCGACCGCGCGCTCGCCCACGTCGGCCTGCTCGACCAAGCCGGCCGCCTCTGGCACACCCTCTCCGGAGGCGAACGTCAGCGCGCGCAGATCGCGCGGGCACTCGCCCAGGAGCCACGCGAGCTCCTCCTCGACGAACCGACCAACCACCTCGACATCCGACACCAGTTGGAGCTGCTCGACCTCGTCTGCGCGCTCCCGGTCACGACCGTCATCGCCATCCACGACCTCAACCTCGCCGCGATGTACTGCGACACGGTCGTCGTGCTGCGGGCCGGCCGGGTGGTCGCTGCCGGGGCGCCGAGCGAGGTGCTGACCGCAGCGCTCATCGCGGACGTCTACGGCGTGGCGGCCGAGGTGACGCTGGATCCCCGCCGAGGGCACCCCGTCGTCACGTTCACGCGATGATCCCACCCGCTCTGGGCACCACATGGCCCGAGCACCGTAGGCTCGCTCACTCCGAGCGCTCGAGCGTGCCGATCTCCGTGCCGCTCTCGTCGAGGACGACGAGGCTCGTGTCGGTCCAGGTGCCGGACGCTCCGCCTGACAACCAGGTGTCGACTCCCTCACAGGCCATCCGTGTGGACACCAGCGGCGCGAACTCGACCGTGTCGCCGTCGGCAGTCCACGAGCCCATGAGGCGGTTGCAGCCGTCGGTCCCCGTGACCTTGCCGTCCTCCGCGAACACCAGCGATGGGGTGTTCTGCGCGCCGGGGTCTCCCCAGACACCGACGACACCGACAGCGTCGCCCGACTCGGCGGCAGGCGCTGTGGTCGAGGCGTCGGCGCCGCCCTCGGCGCCGGATGCGCATCCCGCGAGGGCGAACCCGAGCACTGCTGCGCCGATGACACCGAGGACTGCGGTGCGCCCCCGGTTCGACCTGGTGCCTGTGAACATGTCCATCCCCTTCAGTGGGTGGCCGCCCGACCGCGACTGGCTCGATGCTAGCGCGTCGACTCGTCGCAGCCCGCGATCGGCTGCGCCGTCCCCGTCACGGTGATGCCGCCGGTGACCGGGACGTCGACCGTCAGCAGACTGGGCGCGCCGACGTGGTGGCCCTGGCGGATGAGGATCCGAGCCGGCGGGGTGAGGAGGCCGAGCGCCCGCAGGTAGCCACCGAAGGAGGCGGCTGCGGAACCGGTCGCCGGATCCTCGGTGATGGCTCCGACCGGGAAGAGGTTGCGGGCCTCGACGAGCAGCTGGCCGTCCGCGTCGATCCCGTGATCGTGTACGACCGTCACCGTCCCGGCCCAACCCTGCTCATCCATCAGCGTGCGCAGGGCGGTCGGGTCGAAGGTGAAGGCGTCGAAGACCTCCTGCTCGCGAACCGCGACGACCGGGTGCCGGTTGCCGGCGAACGATTCGCGGAGCGGCCACTGCTCGTCGAGGTCGGAAGGCTCGAGCCCGAGCAGCGACAGCAGGCGATCGGCGACCTCGGCGTCGAGACCGCGCACGGTGGGTTCGACGCTCGTGAACGACGCGGTGATCGAGCCGGTGCCGCCGTTCGTGTCGGCGTCTGCGTCGGAGGCCGTCTCGATGACGAGCGGCCCGACGTTCGTCTCCAGCGCGAAGCGTCCGACGCCACGGCGCTCAGCCAGGGCGACGGCGGTGGCGATGGTCGCGTGACCGCAGAACGGGACCTCGGCACCGGGGGAGAAGTAGCGCAGGCGCACGTGGCGGTCGTCGCCGTCGACACCCGGGTCGACGACGAACGCCGTCTCCGGATACGCAACCTCGGTGGCGATCGCCTGCATCTCGGCATCGGTGAGCGCCGAGGCGTCGAGGACGACCCCCGCAGGGTTCCCACCACCCTGCTCGGCGGCGAAGGCGGTCAGGCGGAGGATCTCGGGAGGTCGCGTGGTCGACATCCGACGATGCTACCCGCGTCGCCGTCCTCGCCGACTGCTGAGACCTCCACGATCCAGGCCCGTTCCGGTGCGGACGACGGGGTCTGGAGGCCCGAGTGCGACAGCACCGCCCCGGAGGCGACCACTCCGGTCCACCCGGCGAGCGGGCCGTCCACCTCGTCCTCCTCGCCGAACCAGGCGGGCACGGCGCGACCGCCGGACGGCTCACCGATGCGCAACGGCCGAACCCGGTAGCGACGCTCCGGGTCCAGACCGCGCAGGGTGAACCGCCCGATCCTCGCGACGTCCGAGCGGCTGAGGAACGTGAGCGAGAACAGCGCACGGGACCGGTCCTCGGCCACCACACCCGTGATCTGGAGCGCGTCGTCGAAGACGTCCTCGCGCACGAGCCTCCCCGTGTGCAACAGGTCACGCGTCCGGCGGTAGAGCCCGAACCATCCGCGCAGTTCCTCCAGTTCGGCCGGGGACGCCTGCCGCAGGTCCCACTCGACCCCGAGATGGCCGAAGAGCGCGGTCGCCGCACGGAAGGACAGCTCGTGCGAGCGGCCCGTGGTGTGCGAGCGCCCGGAGGCGATGTGGGCGCCGAGCCGCTCCAGGGGGACCAGCTGGGCGGTCCAGCGGTTGATCTGCTGCCGCTCGAGCGGGTCGCTGCAGTCCGAGGCCCACACGCGGTGCGTGCGCTCGAGGACGCCGAGGTCGACGCGTGAGCCGCCGGAGGAGCAGGACTCAATCTCCAGCTCCGGGAACCGACGCGTGAGTTCGTCCATCAACCGGTACACGGCCGCCGTCTGACGATGCACGCCGGCCCGACCGTCGGGTGCCGACCCGGCGTCGACGAGGTCGCGGTTCTGATCCCACTTGATGTACGCGATGTCGACCTCGGTCAGGATCGCGGTCATCCGTTCCAGGACGGCGGCGAAGGCCTCTGGTCGGCCGAGATCGAGGACCTGCTGGTTCCTGGCGGGGATCGGCAATCGTCCGCCCGTCTGCATGATCCAGTCCGGGTGCTCCCGGGCCAGATCGGAGTCGAGGTTCACCATCTCCGGCTCGAACCACAGACCGAACTCCATCCCCAGGCTCCGGACCCGGTCGGCGAGCGGCTGCAGCCCGTCAGGCCACACCTCCTCGTCGACGAACCAGTCGCCGAGCCCCGCGCGGTCGTGTCGTCGCCCACGGAACCAGCCGTCGTCGAGGACGAACCGCTCGATCCCGAGCGAGGACGCGACCTCGGCCAACTGCATCAGAGCCTCGGCGTCGTGATCGAAGTAGACCGCCTCCCACACGTTGAGCGTGAGCGGTCGGTCCCGTGCCGGATGGCCGGGTTGCGCGCGCAGGTGCTCGTGGAACAGCGCGGCCTGGGCGTCGAGCCCGTCCCCGTGGGCGCCGTACACCCAGGGGCTCGTGTAGGCGTCACCCCTGGCGAGGCGGATCTCGTCGGGCAGCAGCAGTTCGCCGCCCCCGATCACCTGGTCGCCGGTCGAGAGCCGTTCCGCCAGATGTCGCTGGTTGCCGCTCCACCCCACGTGGACGCCCCAGACCTCGCCCGTGGCGAAGCCGAACCCGGGGACGCCCACGTTCAGGACGAGCGGCGCGTCCGGCCCGGTCCGCCCGCGGCGGTCCTCGCGCACCCAGGCGCCGACCCGGAGCGGCGAGCGCTGCGGCGTCCGCTCCTTGCCCCACCGGCCGGCGAGGTCGAGGACCTCCCGGGCGCGAGCCGGGATCGGGAGCGCGAGATGCAGGTCGTCGAGCCGGTAGACGCCGTCGGCGACGTTGCGGAGCGTCGCGCGGACACGCAGGAGACCGGCCTCGCTCAGCTCGAACTCGATCCGGATCGCCAGGCCCGCCTCGGCGTCCTCGCCGTCGACGGTCACCGTGCGCGGGGTCACCTGCGCCGGCTCCATCGTGAACAGCGGCGACCAGTCGCGTCCGTCCCGGCTGCCGGTGATGCCCGGCCGACCGAGCCAGGCCTCGCTCTGCTCCGGCAGCACCGCGAGGCGGGTCGGGCGGTCGGGGGCGTTCTCCGTGACGAACCGCTCCGCGCCGCGCACGACATCGGCGAGCTCCGCATCGTCGAGCGGACCGAGGTCGGCTCCCCAGTGCGCGATCGACGGGAGGCGACCGTCGTGCAGGTCGATCACGACGCTCACGGCGCGCGATCGCAGGTGGACGACGGGCTGTCGGGTGTCGGTGGACATGGGGTCCTTTCGGATGGGTGCGGTGGTCAGTCCGCGGACGGGCGTGCGAGCTGGCCGTCCCAGGGGACGAAGGTGGCGAGGTCGACGTCGTGCACGGTTCCGTCGGTCCACCGTGCGACCAGTCGGGTCCCGGTCACGTCCACCGCGACCGGGAGGTCGGGCGTCTCGCCGTCGTCGAAGCGGAGGGTGTGGAGCGCGGCCAGGACGGTGTGCCCCGGAGTGCTGGCGGCGTACAGCGCCGGAACCGCCGAGTGCGGGCCGAACGCGTTGGCGTCACGGTAGGCGACGGCCTCCGCGCGGTCCCAACCGTGCAGCCCGACGGTGGTCGCTGCGAGCCCGTCACGACCGACCACCGTGGCCCGAGGCGCGGCCCCGGCGGGATCGACCACGGTGCGCAGGATGGCGTCGTCGGCGACGGCCGCACCGCCCTCGCGGACGGTCCACGCGCGCGTCGACTCGACGAGGTGCGCGCGGAGCTCCTGATCACCGTGGACGATGCTGACCGTGGTGACGGCGCAGCCCAGCCACACCCGGCCGTCGAGCTGTGGGAGGTGCACCGAGCCGGAGACCTCGCGGACGGTCCGCATCCCGCGGATCGCGGCGCGTCGACTCGCCCGCCCGTCCTCGTCGAGCAGCGCGAGATGGCCGTCGACGTTCTCGTCCCACGCCGCGCCCGTCCCCGGGGCCGTGTGCGAGGAGTACCCGAACTTGGCGTAGTGCGGATCGTCCGCGTCGGCGCGAGCGGGCTCCACGGGGATCTCGCAGTGGTCGCTGCCGTGGTTGGCGAGCGTCACGACACCGTCCCGCTGCGAGCGCAGGATCCATCCGACCGCCGGCAGCACGGTGGTCTCCGGCGGCCCGTCGGTCGGTTGCGGGTGTTCCGGAGCGGTCCACACCGGGTCGTCGCGGTCGATGGCGAGCCCGAGGAACCCGATGCCCGCGTAGGCGAGCCGAAGCCGCTGTAGCTCTGCGCGGTGGGCTCCCACGGCCCGTACCAACCGAGACTCAGCGGGCCGTTGACGCCGACGCCGTGCCGGACGAACCCCGAGACCACCCCGGAGGCCAGGCGTCGCGTCGCGCCGGGACTCAACGGGTTCACCCCGAGAGCTCGGCGCACCAGAGCGCGGTGGGGGCGGCCGTCCGATAGCTCAGCGAGCGGCCGACGTGCACCATCGACCCGTCGGGTGCGACCATGCGCGCGAAGGAGCCGGTGAAGTCGTGCAGCCGTTCCAGATGCCGTGAGCCGTCGGCCGTGCCCGTGCGGTCGGTCATGCGGTACCAGGCCCAGAGGTAGGGGTGGATCGCCCACGCGTTGTAGTAGTCGATCGCGTGTTCCGGACCGTCGGTGTACCAGCCCTGCTCCAGGTGCCACGACTCGACCCGGGCGACGTTCCTCGTGCCGTTCAGCCCGGTGACGTCCTCGTCGACCGAGCGGAGGAACGCCTCCGCCATCGCCGGGAAGAGCTGCCAGTTGTTGTGCCAGACCTCGAGGCGCGCGTGGTGGCGCAGCCAGTCGGCGATCTGCACCTGCTCCTTCCGGGTGAGCCCCGCCCACAGTCGGTCGCGACTGACGTACAGGCCGAACGCGATGTTCGCCGCCTCCACGATCGAGTTGGTGACGCCCGTGCCGGGGGCCCGACACGTCACGCCCAGTGGCCAGGACTCCGGACCGTCCGTGGCCGTACCGGCGAGGAGTGCCCGGCTGTACCAGGCGACGAGGTCCTCGACCCCGTCGCCGTCTCCACCGCCGGCGATCCGCGGTGCGGCGAGGAGGAAGGAGCGACCGACCGCCTCCATGCCCTCGCGGACGACACCGTCGCGGGTGACCCGACCGGGCAGCCGAGGGATGCCGCCGAGCGGACTCTCGAACCGGCGGACCTCCGCCAGCCACCGGTCGGCCGTGGCCTCCCAGTGCGCCCGCGTCCACCCGGTGAAGGGTGCGGCGACGGGGTCCGCGGCCGGTAGACGGAACGGCGGGAGCGGGTCGGGCGTCATCGTGGGGCCTCCATCGGTGCTCCCGGTTCCGGGTACTGTTGCGCGCGGCGCACCCGCAGCGTGTGTGACCCGCTCGTCGCGGTGGCGCGCTGCACGAGCCGGATGCGGAAGACGGCCGACCCCCAGACCTCGTGGAGCTTCGGGTCGTCGATGTCGATCCGGTCCACCGCCACCTCGAACGCGGGGTCGGTGTCCAGGCGGGCGTCGCCGACCAGGATCCCACCGCCCGCGACGATCGGCTCGACGGCTGTCAGGAACGTCAGCGTCATCTGCGATGGTTCGGCGAACGCCCAGTGGTCGTCGACGAGGACGGCACCGGCCGCACGGTCGAGCGTCACCGCGCGGTCCAGGGCCGTGAGGCGGGCCTCGCGCGGATACGCACCCAGGAGGGACGTGGCGAGGACGGAGCGGTCGCCCTCGTCGGAGAACCGTGTCCCGCTCGCCGTGAAGGCCCGACCATACGGTTGCTCGACCCCGGCAGGGAGTGGGACGTTGTGGAAGGCGCTCCGCATGGTCCAGATGCCGTAGCGGGTGTCCGGCATGAAGGTGTCGCGGTGGTACACGCCGACACCCACGTCGATGAGGACGGGCTCGCCGTCGAGCGAGACGATGACCCCGCCGACGTCGTTGTGGTTGTGGCTGACGTCGTTGTGACCACCCTTCGCGGCGACCGCCCAGCCGTCCACGCGACCGGCGTGCTCGCGGAACACCGCCACCTCCGTTTCCGGTGCGTACCAGGAGGAGGGCATCCCCGGCGTGGCGTCGCCGGCCGTGCTCCACGCCGGGTCGAGCAGCTCCGCGAGCGTGCGGCGGAACAACGGAGCCAACTGCCCCGAGAAGCCGAGCGGATGCGAGCGCCCCATCCAGCGGGCGTGGGCAGCCACCTCGTCGTCGCCCACGCGCTCGCCGAAGCGGGCGAGCAGGTTCCACGTCGCGTTCGCCGGCAGGCTCGCGGACCCGTCCGAGAAGTTGACCTGTGACGTGGCCGACAGCTGCATGACCATCGGGAACCGGGCCATCGCGGCGACCGGCGGGACCGCGAAGCCGTCGAAGACGCCGCCGGTGAGGTCGCCGAGCAGGTCGATGGCCTCGAACAGGGTCGCGCCCGCCCACCACCAGTACGTCGCACCCTCGTCGCAGCTCCCGTCCTCGGCGTACCCGGCACGGAAACGGTCGAGGACGGCGACCGCGCGGTCCACCGACGCCGCCAGCTCGGACCGATCGGTCTCGACCACGGCGGAGCACACGAGCACGTTCGAGACGATCCACGGGGCCCAGTTGTTCGGCGGTCCGTCGAGCCCGTGCCAGAAGTCCACCTCGTCGCGCCACGGGTCCAGGACCCGACGACGGATCTCGGCGTGCACCCGTGCGCGCAGACCCGGGAAGGTCCGCTCCAGGCGGTCCCCGGCGATCGTGTCGATCGCGGCGAGCATCCCGCCGATGTAGGCGTCTGAGAGGTCGAGCACGTCACGACCGGGGATCGGGAGGAAGGGGCGCTCGCCGGACTCGGGCAGCGCGTAGTGGGAGGGCAGACACCAGGCGGTCAGTTCGCAGAGCCGCCAGACGCGATCGCTGAGCTCGCCGACCCAAGCGTCGTCCCCGCTGGCGCCGAGCGCGAGTGCCGAGGCTGCGACCGAACCGAGGAGCGCCTGCTGCGCCGTCTCGTACGGAGTCCGGTCGCCCTCCGCGCTGTACCGGGCCCAGAGCGACAGCGTCGGCGGGTTGCGGTCCGCCTCCGCGCACCAGCGGTGGGCCGCGTCGACGAGGGCCACCCGGTCGCGCTCGGCGACGCGGCCCCAGGCCTCGCGGTCGTCGACCGACGGTCCGGCGCTCCAGTCCCCGACCCGCAGTGCGCGGCGGGCCCGGTCGTCGAACCGTCCGGCGAAGCTCGTGGTCGTCGGCGCGGTGTGGTCTGTCTCGAGGGTCATGGTCTGGCCTCTGGTGTTCGGCGGTCGGTTCACGCCTGCAGCGCGAGGGCGGCGAGGGTGATCGGTCGATGGAAGGTGCCGAACCGGACGAAGTGCAGGGCCTCGTCGACCGTGTTGGCTGCGAGACGTGCGAGCTCGTTCCCGGCCGAGCCGGCGATGTGCGGCGTGATGACCGTGTTGGGGGTCGACCACAGCCGGGAGGAGGGCGGCAGGATCTCCGGCGAGGTGACGTCGAGGATCGCGACCAGGTCGCCGCGGTCGAGTCGGTCGGCGAGCGCGTCGTGATCGATGAGGTCGCCTCGGGCGGTGTTGATGACCGTGGTCCCGGGCCGCATCAGCTGGAGGAGGGACC
This sequence comes from Plantibacter sp. M259, assembly GCF_006065115.1. Lineage (NCBI taxonomy): Bacteria > Bacillati > Actinomycetota > Actinomycetes > Micrococcales > Microbacteriaceae > Plantibacter > Plantibacter sp. M259. Next base: position 2,320,607 of record NZ_CP040750.1, read on the forward strand.
GGTCGACGAGGTGCCTGGTGGAGGGGAGCGCCGGGGCGTGGAGCGTGACGATGTCGCTGTGCGCGGCCAGCTCGTCGAGCGTGACGCAGGGTACCCCGAGGGCCGCCTGCTCCTGGTGGTCGAGGGTCGGATCGGCGACGACGACCCGCACGTCCAGGGAGGCGAGGCGCTCGACGACGAGGCGGCCGATCCGGGAGGCGCCGACGACGCCCACCGTGATCCCGTGGCTGCCGACCGTCGGCCACGCCCGCTCCGCATCGACGGGGGCTCGAGAGGCCCGCAGCGTCTCGGCGGCCCAGAACGTGCGCTTCGCGGCGAGGATCACCATCGCCATCGTGAACTCGGCGACCGGGACCGCGTTGGCCGTCGCACTGGAGGTGAGGGCGACCCGGCGTTCGAGGAGGGCGTCGGTGACGATGCCGCGCACGCTGCCGGCCGAGTGCGCCACGGCCCTGAGTGACGGCAGGGATCGCAGGAGCGTCTCGTCGAGCACGGGGGAGCCCCAGCCTGTCACGAGCACTTCGACCGCGGCCAGCTGGGCGCGGTCCTCCGCGCGCTCGAGCCGGAGCGGGCGGTCCGACGGCAGCCTGGCGTACGGCTCCGACCGCAGCCGGGCGAGGTCCGGCGCGGAGAACACCCGGTCGAAGGTGCCGTCCGGCATGAGGAAGCCGATCGTGCCCGTGCGGGCGCTCTCGCTCTGCGGCATCGTCGCCTCCTGGTCGTCTCGGCAGCAGGCTCAATCCCAATCGGAGCCGCCCGATCGTGTCAAGCACGCCCGTTCAAACGAACAGGAATCGAACAGCACAGGGCTATCGCGGTGGCGCGGTCGACTCGCGGAGGCTCAGACTCGGCCGCAGGCTCATGTGGCGTGCGGAGAAGCCCTGCTGGGCCGCGGCCGAGATGCGCTCGAAGCACATCGTCGCCGCGAACCGGCCGATGTCGCGTTTGGGCGGTGCGACCGCGGTGAGCGGCACCCGGGCGAGCCCGGCCACCTCGTCGTCGTACGCCACGATCGACAGGTCGTCCGGGATCGAGAGCCCGAAGTCGAGCGCCGCGTCCGCGAACTCGACGGCGTAGTGGTCCGAGTGCATGAACACCGCGGTCGTGCCGGACGCCACGCACGCCTCGAGGTATCGCCTCGTCTGCTCGCCGACGCCGTGCCGGTCGTCGATGATCGCCGTGCTGGCGTCCTCGCGCAGGCCGAGCTGGCGTCGGGCGCGCTCGTAGCCGAGCCGCAACGACGGCGTCGTCGGGGTGTCGAAGGCCGCCATCCCGACCCGCTCGTGACCGAGGGCGGCGAGGTGCCGGAGTGCGATGGCGGCGCCGGCGGCATGGTCGGTGCGCACGAACTCGAGTCCGTCGCCCACCGCGGACTCCGCGACCGAGCGCTCCACGAGGACGACGGGGACCGGTGCGCGCTCGAGGAGCTCGAGCGTCGCGAAGGCGTCGAGGACCGAGGTGGTCACGAGGAGGCCATCCACCCCGCCGGCCAGCAGTCGCTCGATCTGGTCGCGCTCGCGGGCGGGGTCGTAGCGCGAGACACCGAGGACGATCCGACCGCCGAGCGACTGCGCCCGCTCCACGGCGCCGGCCACGATCGTCGGGAAGTAGTAGCTTGGATCGGGCACGACGAATCCGAAGGTGAACAGGGTGTCGGCCGCACCGGGGGCCGGCGTGGGGCGGGCACCCGGCCGGTGCGGGATGCCCGTGGTCGGCTGCGTGTCGATCGAGACGGCACCGCCGTGCACCCGACGGAGGCGGCCCTGCTCCCCGAGCTCGCGCAGGTCCCGACGGACGGTCATCGCGGAGATGCCCATGCGCTCGGCGAAGTCGGCCGCGGAGAGACTGCCGTGGATCCGCAGTTCGGCGAGGATGCGGTCGTGTCGTTGCGAGAGCTCCATGATCGACTCCGATGTTCGATATCTGTTCGGATGATTAGATGATCTTGACTTTACTCAACGGCCCCGCGAAAGATTGCCAACGTTCGAGAGAACGACGCGGAAGCACCCGACGGGGCCTCCGCTGCGAGCAAAGGAGCTGCTGTGAGCGCGACGACGACCGATCGGCCGGAGACCATCCGACCACCGATCGCACCCGCAGGGTCCGGCGGCCGGCCGACGAAGCGCAAGGTGCCGTTCGGGATGCAGTTCCGTCGCGACTCGCCACTGCTCATCATGGTGACGCCGGCGGTCGTGCTGCTGCTGCTGTTCGTCTACATCCCGCTGCTCGGGAACGTCATCGCGTTCATGGACTACCAGCCGTACATCCCGATCCCGGACAGCCCGTGGGTGGGCTTCGCCAACTTCTCGGCGCTCTTCGGTGATCCGGCGTTCTGGAACGCGGTCTCCAACACCCTCCAGATCACGTTCATCCAGCTGGTCCTCTTCTTCCCGGTCCCCATCGCGCTGGCCATCTTCATCCACTCGCTGACCTGGCCCTGGCTCCGCTCCATCGTGCAGTCGGTGCTCTACCTGCCGCACTTCCTGTCCTGGGTCATCGTGGTCGGCTTCTTCCAGCAGAGCCTCGGATCGGGAGGGGTGCTCAACACCTGGCTGCGGCAGCTCGACCTCGGGACCGTCTCCGTCATGTCCGACCCGGCGACCTTCAAGCTCCTGCTGTCCTCGCAGGTGATCTGGAAGGACGCGGGCTGGGGCACCATCATCTTCCTCGCGGCGCTCGCGGCCATCGACGACTCGCTCTACGAGGCCGCCGCCATCGACGGAGCGGGCGCCTGGAGCCGGTTCTGGCACATCACCCTGCCCGGGATCCGGCCCATCATCGTGCTGCTGCTCATCCTGCGGCTCGGCGAGGCGCTGTCCGTCGGCTTCGAGCAGATCATCCTGCAACGCAACGCCGTCGGCCCCGGAGCCGCCGAAGTGCTCGACACCTACGTCTACTACCACGGCGTCATCGACGGGAACTGGAGTACCGGCATCGCCGCCGGCCTCATCAAGGGTCTCGTCGGTCTCGTCCTCATCCTCGTCGCCAACAAGGCGGCGCACATGCTCGGCGAGCAGGGAGTGTATTCCAAATCATGAGCACCATCGTCCGACCGGTCTGGGCGGGGAAACCGAAGCCCGTCGTCCTCGCGCTCAAAGCGCTCGCGATCGTCATGATCCTCGCCGTCATCCTGTTCCCGTTCCTCATCGTGGTCTCCACGAGTGTGTCGACCGCCGAGGACGTCACGGCCGCCGGTGGCTACGTCGTGTGGCCAAAGTCCTTCACGCTCGACGCGTACCAGCAGATCCTCGCCGGGGGCGTGGTCACCCGCGCGATCCTGGTGACGCTGTTCGTGACCGTCGTCGGCACGCTCATCAGCCTCGTCTGCACCGTGTCGGCAGCGTGGGCCCTCAGCCGGCGTTCGTTCTTCCAGCGCCCCGTGCTGATGATCGTGCTCGCCACGTTCCTCTTCACCCCGGGACTCATCCCGCTGTACCTGATGGTGAAGCAGCTCGGCCTGCTCGACAACGTTTGGGCGCTCATCCTGCCCGGTGCGTTCAGCGTGTTCAACATGGTGGTCGTCCGCGGCTTCATGATGGGCATCCCGCAGGAGCTCATCGACAGCGCGAAGATCGACGGTGCCGGGGAGTTCCGCATCCTCGGCACGATCGTCCTGCCGCTGTCCCGCGCGGTGATCGCCGTCGTCGCCCTCTTCTACGCGGTCGGGTACTGGAACGCGTTCTTCAACGCGCTGCTGTACATCAACGACACCTCCAAGTGGACGCTCCAGCTCGTCCTGCGCACCTACGTGCTGCAAGGGTCCTCGCTCGTCGGTGGAGCTTCGGACGCCTCGGTGCTGCCGCCGGCCGAGTCCCTGCAGATGGCCGTCGTGCTCATCGCCATCGTCCCGATCCTCATCGCCTACCCACTCGTGCAACGCCACCTCACGAAGGGTGTGCTGACCGGCGCCGTCAAGGGCTGACCGGTCCGCACACCTCCACCCGGCACCGTCGCCGGGACCTCACCCGCGCCCCTGGCGCCAGCCCCACCTCGAAGGAGACCACGATGAACGACACCACCTCCGGCCTGTCACGCCGCACCTTCCTCACCGCGGCCGGCGTCGGCCTCGCCGTCCTCGGCCTCGGTTCCGCGCTCGCCGGCTGCACGCCAGGCGGCGCGACGTCCGGTGCCGCGGGTTCCGGAGCCCTCGTCCCGCTGCCCACGTACGTGCCGATCACGAAGGGACCGACCCCGGACCTCGCCGGCTCGGCCACGGTCCAGCCCGTCTACCTCTCGGCACCGAAGGAGGCCGAGCTCTTCACCTCGGTGTCCGGGAAGGCCGCCGTGAGCGGCACGGTGTCCGGGTTCGTCATCTCGTACAGCCCGCCGGCACCCGCGTCGAACAGCTACCTCCAGGCGGCCGAGCAGGAACTCGGCTGCAAGCTCGACCTGCAGGTGGTCCCGGCCGACTCGTTCGCGCCCAAGTTCGCGACGGTCATGGCCGGCGGCAGTGTGCCGGACCTCGTCGAGTTCCTCGCGTTCCAGCTGCCGCCGTCCTACCCGCAGCTGCTGAAGGCCCAGTTCGCGGACCTGTCCGACCACCTCTCCGGCGACAAGGTGAAGGCGTACCCCAACCTCGCGAACCTGCCCACCCCGTCCTGGGAGGGCTGCCGGATCAACGGTCGGATCTACGGCGTCCCGGTGAACCGCCCGCCGTTCGGCAACATGCTCATCTCCCGACCGGACGTCATCAAGGACCTCACGGGAGCGGAACCCGCTCCGAAGACGAAGGACGAGTTCACCGAGCTCTGCAAGGCGGTCACCGACGCCAAGCGCAACCGGTACGCGATCAGCGGGCAGAGCAACGGCGACAGCGTCGACTGGGGGTACGACTTCATGGGCGCGATGTTCGGGGTGCCGAACGGTTGGGAGCTGCAGGGCTCGAAGCTCGTCCACAAGTGGGAGTCGGACCGCTGGCTCGAGACGCTGTCGTACATCAAGGAGTTGAAGGACGCCGGGTACTACCACCCGGACACCCCGAGCATCTCCGGCTCCCAGGCGAAGACCTACATGGCCAACGGCACGGTGCTCATGCACCAGGACGGCATCTCGGCGATCATCGACCCCAGTGCCCCCGAGGGCGTGGTCTACGACGCGATCCTCCCGTTCGCGGCGGACGGCGGCGCCGGCATCGTCTACCAGGGCTCGTCGATGTTCTCCTTCACCGCCATCAAGCAGGCGGACGACGCTCGGGTGAAGGAACTGCTGACGCTGCTCAACCATCTCGCGGCGCCCTACGGCAGCACCGAGGGGTTCTTCCTCCAGTACGGCCGGACCGGCGAGCACCACACGCGTGAAGCGGACGGTCGCGTCGTCCTGACAGAGGCGGGATCGGCACAGATCGGCCCCACCTCGTTGAACCGACTCGCCGCAGCACCGCAGATCCTCGCGAGCGCGGTGCCGATGGAGGAACGGCTGCGTCGCTCGCACGCGTGGCAGGAGCAGGCCTCCCCGATGCTGCAGAAGAGCCCGATCACCGGGCTGTACTCGGAGACCGCCGGCAAGACGTCGTCGGCGACGAACGCCCTGTCGTCGACGATGAACGAGTACGTCCTCGGTCGGACCGGTTTCGACGCCGTGAAGTCGGGCATCGCCTCGTGGAAGGAATCGACGAACGACAAGGTGCGGGCGGAGTACCAGGAGCAGCTCGAGAAGCTGTCCTGACGGCGGCCGGCGGTCAGGCGCGCGGCCTGGCCCACATGACGACGCCGTACCAGGCGATGACCGCCACGACGCCGGCGATCAGCCCGCCGAGGACGAGGTCGCCGAACGGGTCGTCGCCCGCGACGCCGTTCAGGGTCCAGATGCCCAGGATCACCGCGGCGGCGAGTGCCGACGGGGTCAGCCAGCGCACCGCATCGCGGAGCAGACCCGGCTTCGGGGCCCGGCGCCGGGCCGACCCGACGGCGCCGATCACGGAACCGAGGACCGCGATGCCGGCGAAGACCACCGTGAAGACCCCCGGTGCCAGGGCGGCCGTCCGAGCCAAGGCCGCGGCATCGGCGTCGGTACCGGCGACCGTCCCGGCGGGGAGGTCGAGGACCACACCGAGGTCGTCGCCACGGACGTCGAGTGACCACCGGCCGTCGTCGTCCGGCGCGAGGTCGAGCGTCGCCGTCGAGCGGGCGGCACCACCTTCGGTCGCCGCCGGTCGCCAAGCCCCTGCCTCGGCGGGAGTCCACCCGGCGTCGACGGCGTCGTCGAGGAGCTCGTCGTCGGCGGTGAAGCTGAGTCGGAACGGTTCGGGCGGGATGTCCTTGTCGATCGGGACGCTGTTCGACCAGCCGTCGAGGAGTGCGACCCAGCTGACGCGGTCGACGTCCCGACCGCCGACGGACGTGGCGATGGCCGGCCTCGTGGCGGTCGTCTGGATCACAACGTCGTGCAGACCCGTCCGCACGTCGTCGAAGGTCGTCCGGAGCAGCAGCCGACCGTCCTCGTGTTCCGTCGTGAAGGGCGCGTCATCGCCGTCGATCGTCACGCGGTCGACGCTGAGACCCAGATCCTGACCGTCGACGACGGCGGGCCACTCGCGGACCACCTGACCGGGCACCGCCCCCTCGTTGGAGAAGTCGACGCCGAGGCGTTCGGTCACGCGCAGGCGCGCACCGTCGCCATCGGACCGGGTCAGCTGTGCGTCGAACTCGGCTGCAGCGATCGTGACGAGGGTCGATCCAGGGATGTCGCCCGTGTAGGAGCGGGCCGTCTCGGGCTCCAGCGACGAAGCCGGGAGGACGTTGACCGCGACGATCGCGCCGACGACGAGGAGCACGGCGAGCACCCGGACGGCGATCCGCGGACCGGTGAGGAAGCCTGCTGACGACCCGTCGGGCGGCGAGGTGGGATCGGTCGCGGCCGCCGGCATCGTGATCTCCGGGGCGATCAGCGCGGCGACCCGTCGGCCCGTCGCCCGGGGCGGGGTGCCGAGCACGGCGTAGGGCAGGAGACGGTCGCGTAGGGAGGCGCGATCGAGCAGCTGCGTCCGTTCGGCGAACACGCGGATGCCGAGCAGGTGCTGCTTCACGAGCGCACCCTTGCGGGTCAGTGGCCGGGCGGTCAGGGCGATCGCGAGCACGATGACGGCGAAGACGGTGGAGAGGGCGACGAAGGCGAGCGGCCACCACACCACCGCGAGCACGGTCTGGTGGGAGAGCTGCCGGACGATGCCCCACTGGAGGAGGGTCAGCGCGATCGGTGCGGCGATGAACCAGTCGCGGACGAAGCCCTTCGGCACGCGGCGCAGGCCCTCGCGCACCTGACCGGCGCGTTCCGGCCCGGTCAGGTACCGGCGCAGGGCGCGGGGGCGGTCGCCCAGACGGCCGGCCCGCTTGGCCGCACCCGCCGCCGCGATGAGGCGCACCTGTCGCTTGGCCTGCTCCTTCGAGCCGCTGATCGCCGCGTCCTTGAGCCGTTCGGCGAGCTCCATCGTCGCGGGCGACCGCAGGAGGTGCGCGGCGGTGCGCGGCGTGATGCCCTCCGGAGGCTCCGACTGGGCGAGGTACCACGGACGTCCGCGGGCATCACCCCACGCGACCGCACGGGCCGCGAACGACAGCAGGAGCGTCGCCGCGAGGACGAGCATCGGCAGGACGGGCCCGAAGGTCTGGACCCAGAAGATCCAGGACTGCGGGGGCATCGTGATCGAGCCCGCTTCGAACGGCATGGTGAACCGCGCCTGCGCGTGCGGCGGGGCCGCATCGTCGCTCGTGAACGCGTAGGCGACCTCGCCGGGAGGCGAGTCGGCCTCCGGGCTGAGCCACTGCCCGGCACCGATGAGGGTCCAGGCGAGAGAACCGTACGGCTGCCGGACGAGGCGGTCGTCGAGGTCCTGGGGGATGGTCACCCGCACGTCGAGCTTCGCCACGGCCTGCTGCAGGTCGGGCCCGAAGACGTCCCAACGGAGGAGGTCGACGGGTCGCCCGGTCGCCGGGTCGGCGTCGACGTAGGCGAGATCGGAGAGTCGGTACCTGATGACGAGTTCGTGGTCGCCGGTGAGCTGCTCGCCGGGGTCGACGACGAGCCTGAGGAAGACCGCGGCCCGCTCCCGAGTCACGTCCTGCTTCACGCCGTCCAACGTCACCGTGATCGCCGACGGGTCGAGGGCGTGACCCTGGTACTCGGTCGCGAGCACCCGCTCGATGGTCCGGTCGTCGAGGTCCTTCGGGAAGAACGCGTCGATGCGCTCCTCGACGTCGGTGACGAGGCGACCGTCGTCATCCGTCGTCACGCGGTAGTCGGCGGCGAAGGAGCGGGCGATCCAGGTGTCGGTGACGTCGGACGCCTCGTCGGTGAGGTCGTCGAGGGTCAGGGGTGGGTTGATGACCGGGCCGACGAGGAGGATGATCCCTCCGATGGCGACGAGTCCCCAGAGCTGGCGTAGCCCGCTGCGGAGGCGGGAGCCGCCACGCGACTGCAACCATCGCTCGACCCGCAGGAGCCAGGCGGAGAGGACGGTCCACAGCGGCGTGTGCCGTGGTGCGGGATCCGGTATACGGGTGTCGGGGTCGCCCACGCCGTCCGGTTCCGTCACGTCGTCGAGTGTAATCCCGCGGCGTCGCGCTCCCGGACGCCAGCCGTCGCTCGGCGACGCCGGGAGCTCAGCGTCGCCGGGAGTTCAGCGACGCCGAGAGCTGAAGGCGACCGCCTGGTGACCGGTCTCGGTGACGTCGCGCTCGGCCGCGGCCCGCTCGCGGTCCAGGTCGAGCGACCGTGAGAGGAGCACATAGGCGATCGCGGAGGCGGCGAGACCGACGAACAGGGCCAGGTCAGCCCCGCCGAGCAGCTGGGCGATCGGGCCGGTGAACCACACCGTCACGACGAACGGGATCATGGCGACGATCCCGATCGCGTAGGCGAGGAGGCCACGCCAGCCCCACGCGCCGTAGACGCCGTTCGGGGTGAAGATGTCGCGGACGACGTAGTGGCCCTTCCGCACGAGGTAGTAGTCGACGAGGTTGATCGACGTCCACGGCACGAGGACGTAGAGCAGGACGACGAGGAAGCTGCTGAAGTTCGCCAGGAACTCGCCGGTGCTCAGCAACGAGCCGATGACGGCGGCCGTGGCGATCGCGAGACAGGTGACGACCCGCAGGGTGCGTGTCGGCCGGACCGGTCGGATGGAGTCGATGATCGTGATGGTCTCGATCGACGCCGCGTAGATGTTGACCGTGATGACGCTGATCAGCCCGGGCAACGCGGCCACGAGCAGCCAGGTCCCGGAACCCGGCAGGATCGCGTCGGCTGCGTCACGGACGCCCTCGAGCGGGTCGGCGCCCTGGAACGCGCTGGCGACGAACGCACCGAGCCCCATCAGCCAGACCGCGCCGACGAACACGCCGCCGTAGGTGTAGAACAAGGCCCGCCCGGGTTCGTCTGCGGCGGGAGGTAGCGCGAGTAGTCGGAGACGTACGGTGCCCAACCGAGTGCGTACGCTGCGGCACCACCGAACTGCACGAGGAACGCGACCCAGCTGAAGTTCGCGAGCGAGAGCGCGTCGGCCGGGAGCGGCACGACGAAGGGGACGACGACGGTGAACAGTCCGAAGGTGATGAGGAAGAGCGCGGTGAGCCACGACTGTGTGCGGTGGATCCAGGAGTAGCCGAAGATCGCGAGGAGGACGGCGACACCGCTGATGAGCACGTACCAGCCCGCACCGGCGTCGACACCGGTCGTCATGGTGAGGACGTCCGCACCGAGCATCTGGTTGAACATGTTGAAGCCCACGAGGCTGAAGACGACGATCGCGCAGATGAGGACGACACCGCGGTAGCCGAACTGCGCACGCGACTGGATCATCTGCGGGAGCCCGAGTTGCGGCCCCTGTGCGGAGTGGAAGGCCGTGAACACGGTGCCGACGGCCACGCCGAGGACGATCGCGAGGAGGGACGTCGCGAGGTTCGCGCCGAGCGCCGCACCGAGCATGCCGGTCGCCAGGGTCGTCACCTGCGCGTTCGACATGAACCAGAGCGAGAACAGGGAGCGCGGGCGACCGTGACGCTCATTGAGCGGGACCCAGTCGATGGAGCGGGATTCGACGAGGGACGGCTGGGCGTCACCCGCTCCGGCGGCGGAACCGGACGGGGGAGTGGGGGCGGCAGGTGTCGCCATGGCTGGCCTCCAGGGCTCGGGCGGTCGAGGAGTGCGACGGGCAGCCGGGGGTCTGCCTCGGGTCGGGGACTCGCTCGTGCCGACGACGGTATCCGCAGCCCACGGACGGGCACAATCGGCCATGCCCCGATCCCAGCCATCGGAGAACACGATGGTCCCGTCCGCGAGGGCTTCGTATGATCGCTGGATGACCAGCACCGATCCCACTGGGGCCACCGACCACAGCGACCCCGACGCGCACAGCATCCGGGTCCGCGCCCAGGAACTCGCCCCCGTCTTGGGCGATCTCGACGGCAACCTGCGCACGATCGAGGCGGCCATCCGGGACGCCGTCGCGGACGGGGTGCAGCTCCTCGTACTGCCCGAACTCGCGACGAGCGGCTACTACCTCGGCAGCCCGGAGGCGGCCCGCGCGGTCGCACTCCCGAGCGATGTGTCGGTGTTCAGCGACTGGGCGTCGCTGCTCCCCGAAGACGCTGTGGTGGTCGTCGGGTTCTGCGAACTGGACGGCGAGGAGATCCGCAACAGCGCCCTCGTCCTCGGTGCGTCGGGGGTGCTCGGGGTCTACCGCAAGGTGCACCTGTGGGACGAGGAGCAGTCCGTCTTCGTGGCGGGTCGTGAGACCCAGCCGGTGGTCGAGACGCCCCTCGGCCGGCTCGGCGTCCTCGTCTGCTACGACCTCGAGTTCCCGGAGGTGCCGCGGGGGCTGGCGCTCCGGGGCGCGGACCTCCTCGTCGTCCCGACGAACTGGCCGCTGGTCGAGCGGCCGGACGGCGAGCGAGCACCCGAGGTCGTCCAGGCGATGGCGGCGGCGCGGGCATCCGCGATCCCGATCGTCTGCTGCGACCGCTCCGGCACCGAGGATGGCAAGCCCTGGAGCGAGGGGACCACGATCATCCCGGCCGACGGCTGGCCCGTCGGCCGGAAGGACGCGCGGGGACGGGTGGACGCGACCGTCCGCATCGACCGGGGTGCGACCCGGATCGGTCCGCGCAACGACGTGCTCGCCGACCGGCGGCCCGAGCTGTACGGGGCGGTGACGGGAAGGCTCCCTCGCTAGGCTGACCGCATGACCCTCGCGCAACTCCGCGCCTTCCTCGCCGCCTACGAGAGCGGGTCCTTCACCGCCGCGGCCGCCGAACTCGACAGCAGCCAGGCCTCCGTGTCCGAGCTCGTCAGCCGCCTCGAGCGCGAGATCGGCCTGCAGTTGTTCGCCCGCGGTGCGCGTCGGCTCGTCCCGACGGCGGCCGCTGAAGAGCTTCGTGAACACGCCAGGCGAGCGGTCGCCGCGATCGACGGCGGACTCGACGCGCTGTCCGCGATCACCTCGCTCGACGGCGGCGTGTGCACCTTCGGCGTCCTCCGCAACGCCGCCTACTACGAGCTGTCCGACCTGGTGCAGCGCTTCCACCAGCGCTACCCCAACGTGCGCGTGCGACTCGTGGGGCTGAACTCGGCACTCGTCGCGGACTCCGTGGCGAGTGGCGAGATCGAGGCAGGGCTCGTCGTCCTCCCGGTGGCCGTCGCGGGCCTCGCGATCCGGCCGCTCTTCCGCGATGAGGTGTTCTACGCCTCCACCACCAGGGATCCCGCCGCAGGCCCGGTCGGGATCGACGAGTTCGCCGACGCGAAGCTCGTGCTCTACGACGCCTACGCCGGGTGGCGGGACCCCACACGGCTGCAGTTGCTGGAGCGCGCCCGCCTGCAGGGGCGGTCGATCGAGCCGGCCGTCGAGGTCGAGCACGTGGAGACGGCGCTGAGCCTCGCCGCGACCGGAGCGGCCGACACGATCGTCTCCGGCACGGTCGCCCGCACCGGCGGGTTCCCGGAGCAGTTGACGCTCACCCCCTTCGCCGAGCCGCTGTACGACACGATCGCGCTCGTGCAGCGCGAGGGCGCCTACCTGTCGCCGGCCACTGCGCGGATCGCCGAGCTGGCTGAGCACACGCTGCTCGCGGCGGCGGAGCCCGACCAGGTGATCGCGACCACCCCGAGGCGCTGAGCGTCGCCTGCGGACCGGCGTATCGGATGACCCGATGGCTCGCGCCGGTGCGTCCCCCGTTGTCGCCCTCGCGCCCCGTTCGTACGCTCGCACCATGCGATTCAGCCCTCCCGTGCTCCAGTCCCTCGACGGCTCCTTCCGTCACCTCAAGACCCCGCTCGTCGACGCCCCACCGGCGCAGCGCGACCCGGCCGTCATCGAGACCGTCTCCGCGATGCTGCTCGACATCGAACGACGCGGCATGGACGCCGTGCTCGATGCAGCGCGACGCCTCGACCGCTACCAGGGTGGCGACGTCGAGCTGACGGCCGAACAGATCGCGACCAGCGGCGACCGCCTCCCCGCCGATCTCCGCGCCGCCATCGACCTCGGCGGCGAGCGCACGCGGGCCTTCGCCCAGGAACAGCGCTCCCACCTGCAGGACTTCGAGACCGAGCTCGTTCCCGGGCTCGTCACGGGCGTGAAGTACGTGCCCGTCTCCCGCGTCGGCGCCTACCTCCCGGCCGGTCGCTTCCCGCTCACTGCGAGTGCGTTCATGACGGTCGGCGTCGCCAAGCAGGCCGGTGTGCCGACGGTCATCGCCTGCACCCCGCCGCAGCCGAACGGCGGCGCGAACGACGCCGTCGTCTACGCCGCGCACGTGTCCGGCGTCGACCGCGTCTTCGTCCTCGGCGGTGTCCAGGCGCTCGCCGCCATGGCCTACGGTCTGCTCGGCGAGCTGCCGATCGACATGCTCGTCGGTGCGGGCAACGCCTTCGTCGCCGAGGCGAAGCGACAGCTGTTCGGAACGGTCGCGATCGACCTCCTCGCCGGTCCGTCCGAGGTCGCTGTCCTCGCGGACGAGACCGCGGACCCGATCCTGGTGGCCGCCGACCTGCTCGGGCAGGCCGAGCACGGACCGAACTCGCCGGCCGCCCTCGTGACGACGTCGGAGGAGCTCGGCCGCGCGGTCATCGCCGAGGTCGAACGCCAGCTCCCGACGCTCTCGACCGAGTCGATCTGCGGGCCCGCCTGGCGCGACTACGGCTCCGTGACCGTGGCCGACGACTGCGAGACCGCCGCGGCGCTCATGGACGACCTCGCCCCGGAACACCTCGAGGTCATCACGGCCGACGACGCCTGGTACCACGACCGGTTGCTCAACTACGGGTCGATCTTCCTCGGCGCGTGGAGCACCGTCGCCTACTCGGACAAGGGCATGGCAGGCACGAACCACGTGCTCCCGACCGCAGGCGGCGCCAAGCACAGTGCCGGGCTCTCGGTGTCGCGGTTCCTGAAGCCGCTCACCTACCAGCGGATCGCCGAGGCGGCGACACCCGAACTCGCCGACGCGGTGCAGGTCATCTCCGATTCGGAGGGCATGGCGGCGCACAGCGCGACGGCGACGCTCCGCACGGCCCGGCTCAGCTGAGGCACTCGGAGGCACGGCCCCTCTCCGGTCCCTGAGCTTGTCGAAGGGCATTTCGACAGGCTCAATGACCGGGGTGATGGCTCAGTCAGTCGAGCGCAGTGCGTGCTGGGCCTCCTGCATCGCCTCGTCGAAGTCCAGTTCGGGGTCGTGGAGGATCCGGGCGGTCGCGCGGGCGTGCGCGCGAGCCTCACGCTCGATCGCCTCGGATGCGGCCGCGTGCTCGACGGGCTCGATCGAGGGCTCACCGATCGTGGCGAACGCGCGGGTGAGGCTGAGCTGCACCTCGCGGTCGCCGCGGCCGAACTGCCTCGCCAACAGCTCGGCGAGTGCCGACGCCTCCCGCTCCGGGACGACCCCTGCGGCGGTGCGCCACGCGGCTCGGGCGACCTGATCCTCCTCGTCCTCCAGCAGCGCCAGGGTGATGGCCGACCAGGTGCGTGGGTCTCGGGTCTTCGAGAGGGTGTGCAGCGCCTGGCTGCGTGCCTGCGGGAAGACCGACCCGAGTTCCTCCATCAGGCGAGGAACGGTCACCTCGGGATCGTGCCGCACGAGCGCCCAGGTGAGCATGTCGCGCACGAAGAAGTCGGGCTCGACGGCGCAGCGGTCGACGAGGACCTCGATGTAGGTGGTCTTCGGGGTGGTGCCCGCTGCGAGTGCGGCCTGGAGCCGGTCCGAGGAGGCCGGCACGCGGAGGGCGCGGGCGAGCCCGTTCGCGGCGGCGTCATCGTATTCCGAGGACATCTCGACCACCTTCCGGGGTGTGGGGACGGGCTTCCAGCGTAGGTGTCCGATGTGGCCGGTGGCCCCCTATGACGACGCTCGTCGCGCGGACGGCCAGACTGGACCCATGATCACCATCCACCTCCGCTACCAGATCGACCCCGAGCAGCTCGACACCTTCACCGAGTACGGGCGGCGCTGGATCCGCCTCGTGAACCGGCTCGGTGGCGACCACCACGGCTACTTCCTCCCAGCGGAGGGCGACAACGACGAGGCGTTCGCGCTCTTCAGCTTCCCGTCGCTCGCCGCCTACGAGCAGTACCGCATCGCCGCGACGACGGATCCGGAGTGCATCGAGGCCTACGAGCTCGTACGCGGCACCGGCTGCATCGTGCGCTTCGAGCGTCGTTTCCAGACACCGCTCTTCGGCGACGAGGTGGACCTCCGACCCTGAGCCTCCGTGACCCTGAGGCTCAGTAGGGCGCGCGGAACGTCAGGGTGAACCGGGTGGGCGTGTCCTCGGTGAGGAGGGACCCGTTCAGGAGTTCGGCGCGTTCACTCAGGCCGACGAGGCCGTGGCCCGCGGACAACCACGAGCTGTCGGACGACCGCGCGGGGCGGGCGTTCCGGATGACCACGGTGACCTCGTCGGCGGAGGCTTCGGCGCGCACGTCGACCGCGGCGCCCGGCGCATGCTTGCGAGCGTTCGTCAGCCCCTCCTGCACCGTCCGGTAGATCGCACGCTGCAACGGTGCGGGGAGGCCGTCCGGCAACTCGATGGCGGAGGTGACGGCGATGCCGCTCTCCGCGATCAACCGGTCGAGGTCGTCGACCGTCGGTTGCGGGGCCAGCGGCGCGTGTCCGGTCTCCGCGCGCAGCAGCGTCACCATGTCCCGCAGCTCGTCGAGCGTGCGCGACGCGAGCGAACGGACCGTCACCGCCATCCGCTTCGTCCCGGGTTCCTCGGTCTGCACCTGGATCGCGCCGGCCTGGACGGCGATCAGACTGACCTGGTGGGAGACGACGTCGTGCATCTCCCTGGCGATTCGCGTGCGCTCCTCGACGAGGACATCGGAGGCGATGCGCGCCCGCTCGCTCCGGCGGGCCTGCTCGAGGTCACGGATGCGGTCGAACAGCTCACGGCGGGTGCGGACGAGCAGGCCGAAGGCGATCGGAGCCGCCGCGTAGAGCGCGGCGTACACCATGGACAGGACCGTGTAGTTGGGCGACGTCCACCCCACCACGGCACCGCGGCGAGGACGAAGACCACGGCGCCCGTCGTGACGAGCCGCCAGCGTCGCCGTTCCCGCACCGCGACGGAGAAGAGCGATGCCAACCCGGCGAGGGTCGCGAGGTTGAGGGTGAAGGCCGGCACAGCCAGGAGGAGCGACAGCCACGGCCAGCGTCGCCGGAAGACGAGGCCGACGGCAGCGGCGATCGCCAGGCCGGACTCCCAGGGGGTCGCCCACTCGAGCGTCGTCAGGCTCTCGACGGCCGCCGCCGCGATGAGGGCGAGTTCGAGGAGGACCGACCAGAGCCGGGAGCGCGGCTTCACCGCGGGGCCGCCTCGTCGCCGCGGACCCCGGCACGCTCGGCGATGATGGCGGCTTCGAGTCGGGTCGTCACCTCGAGTTTGCCGAGGATCGCACTCACGTGGTCCTTCACGGTCGCGCGGCTGAGGTGCAGTGCCTCGCCGATCTCGGAGTTGGACGCACCGGTCCGGAGCGCCGCGAGCACGTCCTGTTCCCGGCCCGTCAGCCCGGACAGTCGCTTCGCCGCCTCGCGGTCGGCGGTGCGGGCGAATCCGCCGACGAGCGTCCGGGACACCTGCGGGGACAGCACGATGCCGCCCGCGGAGAGGGATCGGAGCAGCATCGGGAGCTGCTCCGGGTCCGTGTCTTTCACGAGGAACCCCGCGGCGCCACTGCGGAGGGCGCGGGCGATGTAGTCGTCGGAGTCGAAGGTGGTCAGGATCGCGACGACGGGCGGGTCGTCCCAGGTCTGCAGTTCGTCGAGGATGTCGAGCCCGTTGCGGCCTGGCATGCGGACGTCCAGGAGCACGACGTCGGGACGGCTCGAGCGGATCGCCTCCACGGCGTCGACCCCGTCGACCGAGGCGACGACCTCGATGTCCTCGACGGCACCCAGGATGAGTTCGAATCCGGACCGTACCAACGCCTCGTCGTCGACGATGGCCACTCCGATCACGGTGTCCTCCTCAGCTCGACTCTCACCCTACGAGTCCCGGGAACCGGGCGGCGACGGCCGGGAGGCTGAACCCGCCAGGTGGCGGGGGTGGAATAGCCCGCAGCAGGATGTGGACGGATCGCCACGCCGTCGATACTGAGTCAACCGGGTCGGTCGACGCCGCCCGGCGCGTCGGGGTCGAGGATGCCGACGTGGAGCCAGGGGAATCTGCATGGGGGACCACACGTGAGACCAGGACGAGACAGCGGTGCGCGGCGTCGCTCGTCCGCCGACCAGCTTCCCACGGTCGGCATCGGGATCATTGCGACCGTCATCATCGTCGCGGCCGTCGTCCTCGTCGTCGGCTTCATCGTCGTCCTCGCACTGGGTGGCCGTTGACGGCGATCGCCCGGACGGCCGCGCGATCTCGCCGCGGAGGAGGCCTCACCGTGCCTCGCGTGGCGTCGACTGGCTGGAGCGCGCGATGCGCACGTCGATCTGACACGCCTCCGCCGCGTCAGCCCGCCCGCACCTGTCGGCCACGCGAGTCGATGTCGGGCACCGTGGCGGTGGTGGCCGCTGAGCGTGAGCCGAGGACGGTGAGTGCAAGCTCGACCGCCTCCCGCACGCTCAAGCCGGTCGCCGTGAGGGTGTTCAACTGCTCGAGGGCCTCGGGATCCACGATGACGACCGAGACGGGGGACTCCGGCCCCGCCTCGCCCACGGCGGACCCGGCGCGAGCCCGACGGGTGGCGAGCCCGCGAGCGATCCACGTCCGGTTCCGCTCGACGTCGATCTTCAACAACCGTTTGTTGTTCCGGACCCGTTCGGCGACGAGTCTGCCCTCGTGGATGTCGGAGTACACCTGCCAGCGCGGGTAGAGGAGCCGGGTCGCGAGGTCGGTCGGTCGGAGGGGACCGGGAGGTCGTCGATGAAGTCCTGCAGCACGGCCTCCGCGAGCGCCGTGCGGAGCGGTCGCCGCTGCAGCAGGTCATCGGGCGAGGTCGGGAACGGCAGGGTCATGGGGATCCGGTGGTCAAGGGTCGGGTGTGCTCCAGTGTCGCTCCGGGGCCTGGGTCCGGGATGGATCCCACCTGGAAACCACCCCGGAACCAACCCCTGCAATCCGTTGACCGTGCAGGTGCCGGTCTCATCGCACGGACCTGATCGGCAGGACGGCGAGTCCGCCCAGGACGGCGAACACGATCGCCGCGAGATACAGCGCGTGATAGTTCTCCCCGCCACCGAGCGCGAGCAACGGGACGGCGACGATCGGGACGAGCAGCTGCGGGAGCTGATAGGACAGCGAGACGATGCCGAGGTCCTTGCCGGCCTCGTCGAACGACGGCAACACCTCCGTCATGAGGGCGATGTCGACGGACACGTAGGCCCCTGCGCCGCTCCGACGATGAAGATGCCGACGAGGAACACGGTGACGTCGGGGGAGACGATCGCGACCCCGAGCCCGACGGCGCTCAGGAGGCTGGAGACGAGCACGATCGGTTTCCGTCGCCCGGTCCGGTCGGAGATCCAGCCGAACAGCACCGTCATGACGATGTTCCCGACCGTGAAGATGATGAGCGCGTTCGCCTGGACGCCCGATGCCTGCTCCTTCGGGATGCCCAACTGGTCGATGATGAAGAACAACAGGTAGATCGACACCGAGACGATCGACATCGTCACGAGCAGGCGGCAGGCCCACGCCCAGAAGAAGTCGCGATAGCGCACGGGGTTCAGCCAATAGGTGGACAGGACGTCGGCGAGGCGCAGCGGCGGAGCAGGGACCGTCCGCACGATGTCCCGGAGCCCGAACACGAGCGCGGTGCTCAGCACGCCGCCGATCAGGCCCGGCACGACGAACCAGGTCCACCGCGCGTCATTCGGGAGAGCGGCGACGATCTGCGCACCGACGATCAGGGCGAGCCCGCCCGAGACGCTGGCGGCGGCTGCGACACGCGCCCGGATCCGTGCCGGGATCTGATCGGCGAGCAGTGCGTGCACCGCCATGTTCGTCGCGCCGAAGCCGAGCTGCACGATGCTCCACCCCAGGATCGTCACCGCGAGACTGTCACCCGTCGCCAGGATCGCGACCCCGCCGAGCGCCACGATCGCGCCGCCGAGCATCCACGGTCGCCGCATCCCGAAGCGCGAACGTGAACGGTCGGACAGCCGGCCGAACAGCGGCGTGATGATCATGATGACGATGCCACCGACCGCCGCGACGATCGAGAGGTTCGTCCCCTTCGTCGCGTCGTCGAGGAAGGCGAGGGCCTTCGGGATCGACGCCCCGCTGATGGTGCCGAGCGCCAGCGTGACCCCGAACCAGGCCAGGACGAACAGCGGCAGGAAGCCGCGCGCCTGCGGGGACCCGGGGACGGCGTCCGGATCGACCGCCGCGACGGGGACGGCGTCACCGATGCGCGGCTCCGGGTCGGCGGGCCCTGTGGACGGACCGGTGGGTGGGGTGTGAGCTGACATCATCGTCTCCTCGGCTGGATCGGTTCGGGCGCGAGCAGGTTCGTCCCGTAGGCGTCACGGAGCGCGGTGGCCTGAACCGCCTGCCACTCCCTCGCCCCCGCCATGACGGCCGTGAGACCACCAGACGCATGGACGTGGCCGCGCCCGATCCACGTCATCGTCGGGACCCCCGCCTCCACGAGTCGGCGTCCGTACGCCAGACCCGCGTCGCGGAGCGGGTCGTGCTCGGCGACCTGGATCAGCGTGGGCGGCAGGCCCGAGAGGTCGTCGGCCTCGAGCGGGGAGGCGTAGGCGTCCGCCGCACGCGGACCGCCGAGGTAGAGCGGCACGAGTGCCTCCGCATCGTCCAGCCCGAACCCGCGCGCGTACCGTGTGGCGGAGTCGCCCGACGGGGTCAGTGACACCGCGGGGACCTCGAGCGCCTGATGCACGAGGGGGAGGTCACCCGAGTCACGCAGGTTGAGGACGGCGCTCGCCGCGATCCCGGCGCCCGCCGAGTTGCCGGCGATGCCCAGGCGGCCTGGGTCGACGTCGAAACAGCTCAGGCCCGCTTCGGTGGTCAGGACCCGCAGGGCGTGGATGGTGTCGTCGACCGCGGCCGGATAGGGGTGCTCGGGTGCGAGCCGGTACCCGAGCGCGACGACCTGGATCCCGGCGGCGAGGGCCCGGGCGGCGAGGAGTCGGTCGTTCAAAAGCTCGTGGACGGTGCCTGACGTGAAGCCGCCGCCGTGCAGCGCGAGCTGGGTCGGCGCCGGAGACGGGAGTCCCTCCGGGCGGTATCGGCGGAGCTCGAGCGGTCCGGCCGGTCCGTCGATCCAGCTCGTGGTGATCTCGACCGACGGCGGCGCGGGTTCGGTGAACTCCTCCGCCAGGAGGTCGGAGAGCTTCCGCGCCGCCTGTCGCCGGAGCACCAGGTCCGAGGATCGGAGTGCCGGCAACTGCTCCGCGTGCTGCTCGATCCGCGCAGCCCAGGCGAGGATGCCCGGATCCAGTCGCAGCTCCTCCACCGACGTCACCGCGAGGCCTCCGCCGGCTCGTGGAGCGGCGCCCCGTACGTCGCCGGGTCCTCGTGGAGCGTCCGCAGGGTCGTGATGACGTCGCGATGCAGGTGGTCTGCGGCGGGGACGTGACCGGTCAGCCCGCCGGAGGTGTGCGTCTGCCCGATGTACCTGACGCAGCTCACCGGCACGCCGGCCTCGCTCAGCAGGCGGGCGTAGGCCTCGCCGTCTCCGCGGAGCGGGTCCATCTCCGCCGTGTAGATGACGGCCGGTGGCAGCCCCCGGTGGTCGGTGGCGAGGAGTGGGGACGCGTACGGTTCGCGCTGCGTCGCCCGGTCTGGCCCCAGGTACTGCAGCACGAGCTGGCGCGCGAGGCGACGCAGGATGGCACCCGGGACCTGCGTGATCCCCCGGGCGTCGAGGTGTCCGCGGGTCAGGTCGAGCGACGGAGCCTCGAGCAGCTGCAGCCGGATCGGTCGCTTGGCGCGGTCGCGGTTCATGAGGGTCACGGCGGCGGCGAGGTTCCCGCCCGATGAAGCACCGCCGATCGCGAGTCGGTCGGGGTCGCCGCCGAGTGAACGTGCGTGCTCGGCCGCCCACTCGAACACGGACCAGCACTGCTCCGGTTGCGCGGGGTACCGGACCTCCGGCGCCAAGGAGTACTCGCCGGCGACGACGATGACGCCGGCCTCCCTGGCGCGGCGACGGAACCCCGCATCCCATCCGATCCAGTCGATCCCGGCGATCGTGAAGCCACCGCCGAAGAAGTACACGAGGACGGGCCGACCACCGGACGCGCCGTCGGCCAGGGCGGGGAGTCGCTGCTGGTCCGGCCAGTAGACGCGGAGCCGTGCGTCCGGGTGGCCGGGCACCTGGACGGTGTGGTCCTCGGTCGCCGCCACGAGGGTCTCGGTGCCGAGCGCCTCGGAGGACACCCGGTCGAAGGCGGCCGCGTGTGCTCGCCGCCCGACGGGATCCTTCGGCTCGGGCGTCTGCAGTGCCGCCAGACGCCCCGAGATCGCCGTGACGAACGCGTCGACGGTGGGCTTGCTCCGAGCCATGGTGTTCCTCCGATCCCGGCATCGATGCCGTGTCCGGTTCGAGTATCCGCTATCGAAGAACTTCGATCAAAGAACTTTTCACGAGCTAGGATCGTCGGAGGAGGTGCGCCATGGACGAGCGACCGCAGAAGGCCACGATCTACGCGGTGGCCAAGCGCGCCGGCGTGAGCATCTCCACCGTCTCCCTGGCCATCAATCACCCGCAGCGGGTGAACGAGGCGACGCGACGATCGGTCATCGCCGCGGCGACGGAGCTCGGTTACCGAGGTGGTGCCGCCGCGAGCGGCGCTCAGCGGATCGCGGTCGCGGCACCGTTCTCCAGCTACGCCTCCTACTACCGGCGACTGTCCGGGATCATGGAGCGCGCCGCGACGGACTCCGTCGAGATCGTCGTGCACGACCTCCCGTCGGCCGCAGGGAGCGACAGTCCCGTCCTCGACGCGCTGCCCATGCGTGCGGGGATCGACGGCATCATCGTGATGGGCGTGCCGCTGTCGCCGGCCGCGTTGGAGTCGAAGGCGCTCCCCGGCCCACCCGTGGTCCTCGTCGACGTCCCGGACGGCGCCCAGCGGCGGCTCGGGCTGCCCTCCGTCCTCATCGACGACGAGCAGGGTGGTGAACTCATCGCTCGACATCTCGCGGAGCTCGGTCACGAACGCGTGGTGTTCCTCCACGAGCCGCAACGCTCCGAGGAGTACGTGTCGGCCGGCATGCTGCGGGCGCGCGGACTGGGTCACCTGCTCTCCGTCTCCGAGGCCGTGGCCGACGTCGCCGCGGCGGACCTCGTCGAAGCCGTCGGTGCCGCGCTCGAGCGGGCGTTCCGGGCCGACCCGGAAGCGACCGCCGTGGTCGCCAACCACGACGAGCTGGCCGCCGCCGCGCATCGGGCGTTCCGCGTCACCGGCGCGCACCTGCCCGAGGGGCGCTCGCTCGTCGGCTACGACGACGGACCACTGGCGTCGGCGCTCGACCTCACGACGGTCCGCCAGCCGTTCGAGGAGTCCGGATACGCGGCGCTCGACCTCCTGCTCGGTCGGCTCTCGGGTGAGCATGCCCGCGTCTCATCGGTCCAGCTCGCACCCGACCTGGTCGTCCGAGGCACCACCTTCCGCGTCTGACCCGACCTCGCGAGCGCCCGCCGCAGCGACGCTGTTACCCTCGACGCACGAACACCACCGTTGAGGGAGGAATCGTCATGGGCAACGACGCCGGACGACAGGACCGAGCACGCGCAGGATCGAAGCGGGACGGAGCGCTGCAGCCCGCGGGCGGCGGGGAGGCCGAACCCGTCCTGGTCCAGGATCCGGAGCTGCCGCCCACGGCGGTCGACGAGCCCGACATCGCCCCGAGATGGACCCCGGCGAAGGTGATCCTGTGGGTCGCCATCGCCCTCCTCGGCGGTCTCGCCTGGACGATGCTCGCCCTCGTCCGCGGTGAGACGGTCAACGCGATCTGGTTCGTCTTCGCGGCGGTCTGCACCTACCTCATCGCCTACCGCTTCTACTCGAAGCTCATCGAACGCAAGCTGCTGCGCCCCGACGACCGGCGGGCGACCCCGGCCGAGTACCTCGCCAACGGCAAGGACTTCGTCCCCACCGACCGCCGGGTGCTCTACGGCCACCACTTCGCGGCGATCGCCGGTGCCGGTCCACTCGTCGGGCCCGTGCTCGCGGCGCAGATGGGCTACCTGCCCGGCACGATCTGGATCATCATCGGCGTGATCCTGGCGGGTGCCGTGCAGGACTACCTCGTCCTCTTCTTCTCGATGCGCCGCGGCGGCCGCTCCCTCGGCCAGATGGCTCGCGACGAACTCGGCGTGATCGGCGGCACTGCGGCGATCATCGCGACGCTCGCGATCATGGTCATCATCGTCGCGATCCTCGCCCTCGTGGTCGTCAACGCGCTCGGCGAGAGCCCGTGGGGTGTCTTCAGCGTCTCGATGACGATCCCGATCGCGCTCTTCATGGGCGTGTACCTGCGCTTCATCCGACCGGGCAAGATCACCGAGATCTCGATCATCGGCTTCGTCCTCCTCATGTTCGCCATCGTCGCCGGCGGCTGGGTCGCCGAGACCGAGTGGGGCGCAGCGGCCTTCACCCTCGACCGCACGGTCATCGCCGTCGGGATCATCGTCTACGGCTTCGTCGCCGCGATCCTGCCGGTCTGGCTGCTCCTCGCACCACGCGACTACCTCTCCACCTTGATGAAGATCGGCACGATCGTCATGCTCGCGGGAGCGATCGTCCTCGTCCGCCCGGAGATCACGGTCCCGGCGTTCAGCGAGTTCGCCGGTGGCGACGCCGGCCCGGTCGTCAGCGGCTCGCTCTTCCCGTTCCTCTTCGTCACGATCGCGTGCGGTGCCCTCTCCGGCTTCCACGCGCTCATCGCGTCCGGCACCACGCCCAAGCTGATCGAGAAGGAGCGCCAGACGCGCTTCATCGGATACGGCGGCATGCTCATGGAGTCGTTCGTCGCGATCATGGCCCTCGTCGCAGCGCTGTCGATCGACCGGGGCATCTACTTCGCGATGAACTCCTCCGCAGCCGCGACGGGCGGCACCGTCGAGGGGCGGTCGCCTTCGTGAACTCGCTCGGCCTCGCCGGGGTGAACCTCACACCCGACGTACTCACGCAGACGGCGGCGAACGTGGGGGAGGAGTCGATCGTCTCCCGGACCGGCGGTGCGCCGACGCTCGCGCTCGGCCTCGCGCACATCATGCAGCAGCTCATCGGCGGCACGTCGCTCATGTCGTTCTGGTACCACTTCGCGATCATGTTCGAGGCGCTGTTCATCCTCACGGCCGTCGACGCCGGGACACGCGTGGCGCGCTTCATGCTGCAGGACACCTTCGGCAACATCATCCCGAAGTTCCGTGATCCGGACTGGCGGCTCGGCGCGTGGATCTGCACCGCGGTGATGGTGGCGGCCTGGGGAGCGATCCTCATCATGGGTGTCACCGATCCGCTCGGCGGGATCAACACCCTCTTCCCGCTGTTCGGCATCGCGAACCAGCTGCTCGCCGCCATCGCGCTCGCCGTCTGCATGGCGATCGTGGCGAAACGCGGGAACTTCCGCTGGCTGTGGATCGTCGCCGTCCCGCTGGCCTTCACCGCCGTGGTGACGATCACCGCGTCGATGTTCAAGATCTTCTCGCCGGTTCCGGCCGTCGGCTACTGGGCGCAGAACGCGGCGTTCCGTGAGGCGCTCGCGGCGGGCGAGGACAGCTTCGGCAATGCACCGACGCGGGCGGCGATGGAGGCGGTCGTGCGGAACACCACGGTGCAGGGGGTGCTCTCGATCCTGTTCGTGACCCTCGCGATCATCGTCATCTTCTTCGCGATCCTCCACACGGTACGGTCGTTCCGCTCGGGCGGTGGGCCGAGCTCGGAGGACCCGGCGCTGCCGTCGCGGCGGTACGCGCCGTCGGGGCTCATCGCCACGAAGGCGGAGAAGGTGCTCGAGCGCGAGTGGTCGACCGTGGACGCCGACAAGCGACCCGCGCGGTCGGGGCACTGATGGCCGGCATACGACGGGGCTGGGCCGCGCTGCGGTGGTTCGTCACCTCGCTGATGGGTGACACCGCCTACGCCACCTATGTGGATCACCAGCGTCGCGTCCATCCCGACGCAGCCGTCCCCGACGAGCGCACGTTCTGGCGGGAGCGCTTCGCGGAGCAGGACCGGACGCCCGGCTCGCGCTGCTGCTAGCGGGCGGTGGTGACTCCAGCGGCTCAGGCCCGCGAGCGCCGCTTCCAACCGGTGAGTCGCTGGAAGCGTCTGCCATCGATCGGGACCGAGCGGTCGATCATCGAGAGTGCGGCGTTCTGGGTGCCGCCGACGACCCGGGTGACCTGCTCGGTGGCGGCCGCGGTGCGTTTGGCGACCATGCCGACCGTCCCGGCTTCGCCCCTGAAGCCCCACACCGTCGTCGTGTGGAGGACGGAGCCGTGTTCGGTCGGCCGAACGGCGACGGGCACCGCGCATCGTGCGAACGGCCGGCGCATGCCGAACAACGAGAGGAGCGGCACGATCTCCAGGGCGAACCCGCTCCAGTTCGAGGCCGCGTCATCGCCGATGACCGCGTAGCGGATGGTCCAGGGATCGGCGGAGTACTCCTCGGGAGTCACGGTGAACCCGTCCGTCTGCAGCGCCGACAGCATGGCTGCCATGGTGTCGGCCGGCGGGAGCGGCGAAACGATCTCGTGGAAGCGCACCATCGACCCGATGGCAAACGCATGGCCGCTCATGCCGGTGTCCCTACTGGTCCACGGCGTGGACGGAGAGGACGACCTGCTCCTCCGGCACGAGCGCCTCGAGGGCCTTGCGGGCACTGGGGTAGTCACGGCCCTCTGCCTCGATGGTGCGGGTTGCCGTCGGTCGGAAGACTGCGGTGCCGACGAGGTCGCCGTTCACCCGACCGCCGCCGTGCAGCCCGGCGAGGGCGTGCCCGGGCGGGGTGGAGGCGAGGACGGCGGCCCGCAGGGCTGCGACGTCGGGTGCGGAGGCTTCGGTGGTGATGGTCGCGCGGTCGCGGACGGTGGCGATGAGCTTCACCCTTCAAGCCTACGGAACGGCGCGTTCCGGGACGAACCCGTTCCGGTCCCTGCCGAGGGAGCTCCCGAATCCGGTGGTCCTTTCCCGGTCCCTGAGTCTGTCGAAGGGCACACGAGGGACCTCCTGCTCCGGTAATCTTCTCCCGGTCCCTGAGCTTGTCGAAGGCCCACGCGCAACTTCCACAGCCGCTCCGTCTCAGCATCTGGAATGTCAGTGGTCCATGGTGGACTTGTCCCATGTCCGAGACCACCCTCACCGCAGTCCGCGCAGGCGATGAATACGCCGCGCAGCTGGCGGCGTTCTCGGACGAGTACGCGGAGATCAAACGGCTGCGCGCTGCGCTCGATGGACGAGAGGCTCGCCTCCTCGCCCGTTCCGCCGCGTACGCCGACGCGCTCGCGGACGCGACGGTCCCAGCGATCTTCCCGCCGGCGGAGCGTCGGGCCCTGTCTCGCCGCTCCACCTGTGCAGCCCTCGCGATGGCGACCCACACGACCGAACAGTCGGTTCAACGCGCGACGAACGACGCCGAGGCGCTCGTCAATCACGCCCCGTCCGTCCTCGCATCGCTCGAGGCAGGTCGTATCTCGGCTCGGCATGCGAAGACGATCACCGACCAACTCCGCGACGTCCCCACCGAAGGTCGCGCGGTGTTCCTGGCGAAGGTGCTCCCGGTTGCCGAGCAGACCACCGACGCAGAACTCCGACGGCGCGCCCGCGTCCTGCGCGAACGGCTCCACCCGGAATCGATCACCGCACGCGCCAAGCGTTCTGAGGCGGACCGCCGCGTCGAGTTCGAGCCCGCCGCCGACGGCATGGCCTGGGTGCACCTCTTCACCACAGCGCCGATCGCGCAGGGCATCATCGAGCGCGTCGAAGCAGCGGCAGCGGAGTCACGCAACGCGGGCGACACCCGCACCTGCGCCCAACTCCAGGCCGACGCCGTCGCGGCCCTCGCACTCACCGGCGTGACCCCGGAAGACGTGATGTCGAGCCCGGTCCTTCCGCACCCGATCGAGGTGCAGGAGCACATCACGCCGACCGTGCAGATCACCGTCCCGGCACTCACCGTGGCCGGCGTGAGCGACGCCCCGGCCACCCTCGACGGATACGGCCCCATTGACCCGGAGACCGCGGCACGTATCGCGGTGAATGCGCCCAGCTTCACCCGGATCCTCGTGCAACCCGAAACGGGTGCGGTGCTCTCCGTCGGGCGGAATCAGTACCGGGTTCCGGCCGACCTGCAACGCGCGGTGCGGCTTCGGGACGGCACCTGTCGGGCACCGGGCTGTGGGCGACGAGCCAGAGCATGTGATCTCGACCACTCCGTCGCGTGGGAGGACGGCGGCGCAGCAGATGTCGGCAATCTCGCGTGCCTGTGTCGACATCATCACCGCATGAAGCACCTCCCCGGCTGGAACCTCGACCACGGCCCAGGCGGGGTCCTCGAGTGGACGACACCCGACGGCAAGCACCACCGGACCGAACCGGACCCCGCGCCGTTCTGACCTGCCTCGGCGTACTCGGATCGAAAGGTTCCTCGTGGGCACTTCGACAGGCTCAGTGAGCGGGAGAGGTGTGCCCGGAACGATCCGGTCCCTGAGCTTCGAAGGGTGCTCGGGGCGTGGCGCCTCGGTCTGCGGCGGAGGTGTGTCCGGATCGCTTTCAGTCCCTGAGCTTGTCGAAGGGTGCTCGGGTCACGTTGCCTCGATGAACGCGAGAGGTGCACCCGGAAAGGGCTGCCTCGTACACGGCTCGAGGGTGCACTCCGATGCGCTGCCAGCCGTGGAGATCAGTGAGATGCAAGCGGCCTTCGACGACGCGTTCGACCAGGCGGTGGTGTTCCACGGCTTCACGGAGTACATGCGCGACTACGAGATGGTCGTCCAGATCGGCGCCGCTCCGAGTACGGGCATTCCGAGGAGGTCCTTGCGCTTCCTCTTCGTCAACTGCGTCAAGGCCGACGTGTCGACGGTGCTTCCGCCGGACCTCTGGGCGCGTTCGTTGGACGACCGACTGCTCGAGCTCGGCACGGACCTTGACGGGTACGTCTGGGGTGTCAGAGAGCAGGGCCTCTATAAGGGGTTCGAACTGATACCCGACTCGGAGATCGCACGATCCTGGTCGACATCGGTGGGAATCCCCTTCCATGAGCTTCGCCTGATGTCGAACGCACACGACATCAGCCTGGTGTTCTCCGACCTTCGCGTCACGGAGCTGGCTCCCGGCTATGCACCGTTCACGGTCGGGCCCGCGTAGTCACAGGGATGCCCGGGGTCGGACCGGCCGCGACGGTCGTGTACCGTCGAAACGACAACTGGACCTCAACACCGCTTGAGGTCGATGCGAGGAACGAGGGTGGGACACCGTGCACAGTCCGGACGAGTTGCTCAGTGTCGGTGAGATGAGCCGTCGCACCGGCGTCGCGGTCTCGGCGTTGCACTACTACGAGCGGCTCGGCCTCATCGGTTCCGAGCGGACCGCCGGCAACCAGCGGCGGTACCCCCGGCACATGCTGCGTCGCGTCGCGCTCATCTCGGTCGCGAAGCGCCTCGGTATCCCGCTCGAGGACGTGGCGGAGGCGTTCGCCGACGTGCCGCTCTCCAGCACCCCGAGTCACGAGGACTGGCAGCGTGCCTCCCGCCGCTGGCAGAAGGTCCTCGAACAGCGTCGGCGCGGGATCGAGCAACTCGAACGCGAGCTCACCGGCTGCATCGGCTGCGGCTGCCTCTCGATGAAGGCGTGCACGCTCCTCAACCCCGACGACGAGCTCGGCGACACCGGCACCGGCGCGAGGCGCATCCCGGTCTGAGTGCACTGCCTGCCCGGTGTTCAGCCGTCGCGGCGTTGTCCGAACGTGGCGGGATCGACCGGCCGCAGCCGGTTCGGCAGCCCCTCGACGACGAGCAGGTACGACTCCGTGACGAGGTCGTCGACGAACGCCGGTTCGAGCTCGCCGTCCGGCCTGAGCGAGATCCAGTGCCGTTTGTTCATGTGATAACCGGGGATGATGTCCGGAAAGGCCTCGCGGAGGCTGCGGCTGTCCTCGGGGCGCGCCTTCAGGGTGACGATGGGTTCGCCCGTCGCCCCCGTCTGCAGCATGAAGACCTTGCCGCGCACCTTGTAGACGTCCCACTCCTCGCCGAACGGGTGCGTCAGCTCCGCACCGGGGAGTTCGTCGGCGCGGCGTGCCGCCCGCTCCTGTAACTCCGAGCCGTGCATCGTGGACCTCCTCGGAGTCGGCGTCAGCCCTGGTCGTTCGCGGGCCTGAGCCCCGCCAGGTTCTGCAGGGGGCACCAGGCGCCGAGACGCGGGTAGTCGATGGTCACGCCGACGACCCCGTGCTCACCGAAGGACAGGACCCAGTCGATCGCCGCAGGCATCGGGACCGCGAGCAGCGACACCGTGGCGTCCGGCGGGACCAGCCCGTTCGCGTACGCGGCCTCCTGTGCTCGCGTCCCGCTGCTGTAGATCCCGATCAGGTTCCCCGGTTGCGCGGCGAGCGCGTACGGCCGAGGGTTGTCCTCCGGACCGCGGTTGACGAAGACCCACCGGTCGAGTGCGGCGACCGCCCGCCAGAGTCGGATCTGTGCGTCGATGTCGTCCGGCGCCGCACGGCAGGCCTCGTTCAGTGCGTCGAGCTCGGCCAGGACCTCGGGAGCGGGTTCGAGGGTGCGGCCCTGGTTCGGCTGCTCCGGGGCGTCGGTCTGCTCGTCGTTCGAGTTGCCATCGTTCGGGCTGCCGTCGCGGCGGAACGGGTTCTTCATGGTCACTTCCTCGTGGCTCGGGATCCGGGTTCGGAGACGTGACCAACGCTATCGCAGGGGTCCGACGGGGAGCCGGAGGTTCAGAACGCACTCCCGAAGGCGAGGGCTTCCGCCGCCGCCTGCGCCGGCGAGCCGAAGAACGCCGGGCCGTGTCCCGGCAGCACGACGGAGGCCGGGAGCCCGGCCAGCGTGGTCAACGACTGGCGGGCGCGCTGCAGGTCGCCGTGGAACATCTCGGGAAGCAACTGCGGGCCGTCGTGAGGGCTGGTGGGGTGGGCGGTGACGAGTGCGTCGCCCGCGACGAGGACGCCGTGCTCGACGAGGAGGAATCCGAGGTGCCCGCGCGTGTGGCCGGGGAGAGGGAGCGGGCGGACCGCGACACCGAGGGTCGCCCGGAGCTCCGGCACGTCCTCGATGGCGGTGACCGACGTCGGCGGCACGACCTCGAGTCCGCCGGCCTCGACCGCGTGACTGACCCAGTCGGCGACCCCGGGACGCTCGAGGTGGGGCTGGACGTCGGCGAGTCCGACCTGCTCGAGCACCTCCCGGCGGACGTTGGGGATCTCGTCGCGGGACGCGAGGATGTCGCACTCCGCCAACCCGGCGATGAAGCTCGCGTTGCCGATGTGGTCGCTGTGCCCGTGGGTGAGGAGGATCGCCTGCACGTCCTCGACCGCGTAGCCGAGCGCGCCGAGGGTCGCGGTGACGGCCGCGCCGTCGCCGGGGTAGCCGGTGTCGATGAGGATCGGCCCGAGGTCGCCCTCGACGATGACCCAGTTGACGGAAGGCCCTTGGACGAGGTGCACCCGGTCGGCGACCGTGGTGCTGCGGGTGGTGCCGTTCGGCACGGCGTCGAGGTGTGCGGGGTCGCTCTGGGACATGGGCGTCCTTCCGATCGCGGAGACGGGTTCGGGGGGGGGCGGTACTCGGGGAGGGGTCAGTGCTCGGCCGGTCCGGCAACGAGCTCATGAGCGGCTGCTGCGGCGGCCGTCGTGGCTGCGGCGCCGGCCGGATCGACGGTCGCGAGGATCGGCCGGATCAGGGTGATCAGTCGCTCGCTGAGCTCTGCCGCATCGTCGTCGCCCACCGTCGTGGTGACCAGTCCGAAGCAGGCGTCGAGCAGGACGTCGGCGACGCCGTCGAGGTCGGGGAGATCGAGGTCGTGCGCCGCAGCCTCCATCCGGAGGTTCAGACGGGTGTACGCGCGCCAGTCGAACACCGTGTAGACCGGGTCGTCCATCCGTGGCAGTTCGTGCAGGAGTCGGATGGCACCCATCGCGATGGGGGAGCGCTGCGCTTCCTGCGCGGAGGCGAGGATCATCGTCACCCAACGGAGCGCGCCGTAGGGCACGCCGATCCGTGCGTCCGCCGCCTGCCACCGTTCGTCCTGCTCCGCGATGACCGCGTGCGCGAGGCTCCGCTTCGACGGGAACAGGTGGTACCCGATGACCGACTTCGGCTTGCCCATGACGGACGCGATGCCGGAGAACGAGGTCCCGGCGTAGCCGTTCCGGCCGAACTCGAGTCCGGCGGCGTCGATGATCTCATCGCGCACCTGGTTCATCGCGTACTGGCGCAGACCGCTCACGAGCGCTCCTTCGAGGTGGAGGGCCCGTCGATCGGGCCGCTAGACGATCGTCTGAGTCAGACGCTCGTCTAGCTTAGACGAGCGTCTGTGAGGAAGCTGAGGGCGCATCAGACGACCGGCGGTCAGCCGGGGAGCTCTTCGCCGGTTCCGCCGTCGCCCGATACATTGGAGCGTCGATTCCCCCGCCGATTGGAAGGCAACAGCGTATGCGCGTCACCCCTCGTTTCTGGATCGGCCTGGCGATCTACGTCGGCTACGTCGCGGTCATCTTCGTCGTGTCGAAGCTGAGCGGGGTGGCGTACACCGAGATCGGGACGTCCGCGGAGTTCACGTGGCGAGGGGCGGTCCTCGACCTGGCGGTCGGTGCGGTGCTACTGGCCGTCACCACCTGGCTGTTGGGGTGGTGGAGGCCTGCCCTGTTCGAGCGGAGACGCTCGCACCACAAGTGGCCGATCTTCGTCCCCGCCCTCATGCTGGTCGTCGCCGTGGCGAACCTGGTCAACACCGACTGGTCGAGATTCGACCCGTCGTTCCTCCTCTCCCTGCTCGCGCTGGGCCTGGCGGTCGGGTTCTGTGAGGAGCTGATGTCGCGCGGTCTGCTGCTGACGGCGTTCCGCTCACGTCTTTCCGAAGTGTGGGTGTGGCTGCTGACCTCCCTGCTCTTCGGAGCCATGCATCTGGTCAATGCAGCACTCGGCGCTCCATTCCTCAACACGCTCGGACAAGTGGTCCTCGCCGCGATGTCGGGCACCTGCTTCTACATCGTGCGGCGGGTGACCGGCTCCCTCATCTGGGCGATGGCGTTGCACGGCATCTGGGACGTCGCCGCGTTCTCGGTGGGCTTCGCCCCGCTCGGCACGCCATGGGCGGCCTACCTGACGCCGGTCATCGGTATCCTCGCCGTCGCGGTCGTGTACTGGGTGATCACGGGGACAGACGAGCGACAGGTCGGATCCCGAGCGGGCGCGACACCCGCCCTGAGCTGACACTCAGGCCGGGAGCGGCTCGATGAGGTGCGGGCCCGTGTTGCGGACGTTGTTCACGTCGCGCGTGACCTCGTAGTGCGTGAGATCGTGGGCGACCGCGAAGGACTCTCGGTCGAGCAGCTGCAACAGCTCGTCGGTGTCGAGGTGGTCGCCGAGCCAGTCGTCGTAGCCGTCGGGGGTGAGGCAGGCGGGCATGCGGTCGTGGACCTCGCCCGGTGAGACGTGCGCGTCCCGGGTGATGATCGCCATCGACAGCCGCCACTTGTCGGGGTCGTCCTCCGCCTTGGCCGGGTCGGGCCAGGCGCTGATGATGCCAGCCATCGCGAGCTCGGAGTCGGGGTCGTGGATGAAGTGGGGCTGTTTGCCGGTCTCGGTGACCACCCACTCGTAGTAACCGGTCGCCGGCACGATGCACCGTGCTGACGCGAACGCCTTCCGGAACATGGAGCCGGTCGCGACCGTCTCCATACGCGCGTTGATGGGTTGTGGCCGTTGCTTGGCGAAATCCTTGGCCCAGCCGGGGACGAAGCCCCAGCGGGCGCTGGTCGCGGTCCGTTCCTCGTGCCGGGTTCGGACCACCGTCACCTCGGTGGTGGGAGCGACGTTGTAGTCGGGCGCGGGCGCTTCGAACTCGGCCACGAGGTCCGCGAGGAGGGTGGACGTGGAATCGGTGACGACGAAGCGACCGCACATGCGCTCAGCTTAGGAGCGGGGATCCGCGAGGTCGAGGCCTGGACGCGGCCTTGGGACCGGGTCAGACCCGACGCCTCGGCCGTCGTCGGAGGAGCAGCACGGCCCCACCCCCGGTGAGCGCCACGGCGATGACGACGGCACTGAGCAGGGTCGTCGCCGAGAAGCCGGTCGGCGGGAGGACGTCGATCGCCGCGACCCCGGCGTCGGCGGTAGGCGCAGGCGGCGTCGGCACCGCGAGCGCGGCGAGGCTCGCGCGGACGTCGATCAGGCCCGCGCCGACCGAACGTTCGGTCGGGATGGAGGGGTCCCAGGGGATGGTGATGGTGTCGAGACGGGCGTGGTCGGTGAGCGCTGCTCGTACCTGGTCTGGCGTGAGATCCGGCCGGAGCTGGCGGACGAGCGCTGCCGCGGCAGCGACGGTGGGGGCGGCCGCCGACGTGCCTCGGAAGTTGCCGGAGCCGGTGAGGACGGTGGTCGAGACGGGGAGGTCGTCGATGCCGGCCGCAGTCGGGCCGGGGACCGTCACCGCGGTGGGGACGCCGAAGAGGATGGTCGACGGCCCGAGGGAGGAGTAGGTCTCCAGGGTGGAGTCCGCTGCGTCGACGGCGGCGACCCGGAACGCCGCCGGGTATGCCTGATGGCCGAAGAGCGCTGAGCCGACGGTGTCCGTCGCGGTCGAGCGGAAGTACTCCTGCGCGATCAGCTCGGGCCGTCCGGGAACGGGGAGCCAGGTCAGAGCGACCGGAGGGGTCGCGGCAATGGACGTCACGTGCCGCACGACACTGACCTGGACCTCCGACGCCTCGGTGTCCGACAGGTTCTGGAGCGGTGCCGCGCCGGTCGCGAGCGCCGGATCGCCCGGGGTGAACGGGATCGTCCGGTCAGCCAGTGACAGGACGTACTCGAACCTCGTGGCGACGGCTCCGTCGGGTTCGGCCCAGTCCAGTGCGCCGACCATCACCGAGGCCGGCGGCAGGGTGACGCCCAGCGTCGCGTCGGTCGATTCCCCCGGGTCGAAGTCGAGGCAGTCGATCGCCTCGGCGGCGAAGAGGTCCGCGACGTTCTGCGGGCAGTCGGTGGGGCGATAACGGTCGGTCGCCCACGAGCCGATCGGGAACCCGGCGCTGGGGAACCCCTCCGCGCCAGGGACGCCGAAGTTGCCGGCTGTGGTGGTGTAGAACACGCCCGTGTCCACCGCGCGCTGGATGGCGGCCTCACCAGGACCGGTCCGATAGCGGCGGTCGCCACCGCCCTGCACGTCGTCGACGATGATCGCCGCACCGGCCGCCACGAGACGGTCGACGGCCCCGGGGAAGTCGGAGGTCCCCGAGGCGAAGAGGATCTCCGCTCCCGGCGCGATCCCGTGCACCAGCTGCGCCATCGCCCGACCCTCGTCGTCATCGTCGCCCGGCGGATCGTCCACCAGCGTGACCGGCGTCTCGTACCCGCACGGATTGCCCGGCCCGGGGAGGAGTCCCGCGCTGACGTCGGCTGAGACGGCCGTTTCTCCGGCGTTCCCGAAGGATCCGGAGATGATCCCCACCCGGACGCCGGAGCCGTCGACGCCGAACCGCGTCTCGGCATCGCCGGCGTTCAGGAGTTCGACGGCGGGTGCCGGGAGCGAGCGGCAGGCAGCCGCGGTCGCGGCGGGGACAGCCGCTACCGGGAGGGCGCCGGCTCCGACGAAACCGCAGGCGAGGACGATCGCCAGCACACCGGACACCCTGCCGCGCGGCACACCCATCGTCACTCCTCATCGCGACGGCCGCCCCCACGGCGGCCAGCCTGAGGAGATCGTGACAGAGGATCTCCTCAGGCCGGCGGTTCTTGCGGAAAACGGATCACCGGCGCCGCGAGCAGGGTCGTCGTCGGCTACCGCTCGAGGCCGGCCCGTGCGTCACGGCGGGTCTTCGCGAGCGAGGCGACCGTCGCCACCGTGATCGTCAGGGCGATGAAGAGCAGCGAGAACCAGATCGGGATGTCGGGGATCCAGTCGATGTGCTCGCCGCCGTTGATGAACGGCAGCTCGTTCACGTGGAGGGCGTGGAACACGAGCTTCACCCCGATGAAGGCGAGGATGACCGCGAGGCCCTGGGCGAGGTAGACGAGGCGTTCCAGCAGGCCGCCGATGAGGAAGAACAGCTGACGCAGTCCCATGAGGGCGAAGGCGTTCGCGGTGAACACGATGTACGCCTGCTCGGTGAGGCCGTAGATCGCGGGGATCGAGTCCACCGCGAACACGAGGTCGACGAACCCGATCGCGACGATCGTCAGCAGCATCGGCGTGAAGAAGCGCTTGCCGTCGATCTTCACCGAGAGTCGGTCACCGTGGTAGGTGTCGGTGATCGGGAGGATGCGGCGGGCGAAGCCCACGACCTTGCCGTTGGCCGGGTCGCTCTCGTGGTTGCCGAACGCCTGGCGGTACGCGAGGAACAGCAGCAGCGCGCCCATCAGGTAGAAGATCCAGGAGTAGTTCTCGATGAGTGCGGCACCGACGGCGATGAACGCGCCGCGCATGATGAGGGCGATGATGATGCCGATCATCAGGACCTTCTGCTGGTACGCCTTTGGGACGGCGAACCCGGCCATCACGATGAGGAAGACGAACAGGTTGTCGATCGACAGCGCCTTCTCGGTCAGATACCCGGCGAAGTACTCACCGCCGTACGTCCAGCCGGAGACGAGGCCGATGCCGACGCCGAACAGCAGGGCGAGGCTGACGTAGAAGATCGACCAGCGTGCCGACTCGGCGATGGTCGGTTCGTGGGGCTTCCGCACGTGCGCGAAGAACTCGTAGACGAAGAAGAGGATCGTGACACCGATGGTGATGATCCAGATCAGCGGGGTGACGGCCATGGTGGCTCCAGGGGCTCGAGGACGGGACTCCGACGCGATGGTCGAAACACGGTCTTCTCCACTCTCGATGAGAGCCGACACCCCGGGACCCGATGGCGGATCCGTACTGACGAGCATGTCGCGAAGGAGTACTCCCCCTGCTCCGACAAGTGTAGGTCAGGGGGTGGACGGGGTACCTGGGAATCGGGTGAGGCTCCGGGACGGGAGATGCTCAGGGGACGTCGACGCTGCGCCTCGCCAAGCGCTCGGCGTTCGCCGTCGCCGTGGAGTTCCGCAGGATCAGCTCCGGTACCGAGGGTGGCACCGCTCCCGGGGGTTCTCCGTTGACGTGGTCGAGCAGGGTCGCGAGCAGGGTCCGGCCGACCTGTTCGAAGTCCTGCCGCACGGTGGTGAGCGGCGGCGAGAGGTGCTCCGCCTCGGGGATGTCGTCGAACCCCACGACGCTGAAGTCGAGCGGGACCCGGAGGCCGCGCTCCGTGAGGGAGTGCATGAGGCCCAGGGCCATCTGGTCGTTGGCGGCGAACACCGCGGTGACCTCGTCGTCCAGCTGTCGCCCGAGGGAGTATCCGGACGTCGGCGTCCAGTCGCCGGTCCCGACGACCTGCGCGACGAGACCCGCAGAGGCGAGTTCGTCTCGCCAGCCGCGCTCGCGCTCGCGGGCGTCGATTGCGTCCGGTGGTCCGGCGAGGTGCCCGATGCGCCGGTGGCCGAGCCCGATGAGGTGGGCGGTCGCCGCACGCGCGCCGGCGTACTGGTCGACGCCGACGGTCACCATGCCCGCGCGTGGCGTTGCGTGCAGGGCGACGAGCGGCACGCTGAGTTCCATCCCCGCCACGATGTCGGTGACCCCCTCGCGTGCGCTGATGACGGCGATGCCCTCGACGTTCTGGCGCAGGAACCCCTCGACCGCTGCGCGCGCGGAACCCGGGTCGCTGTCCACCATGTTCGCGGTGAAGACCGACCACCGTGCGTCGCGGGCCGCGGCGTTGAAGTGCAGGACCGAAGACGACGGCCCGAACTCGGTGCCGCCGGTGGCGATGAGGCCGATGGTCCGGGATCGCTTCGTGACGAGCGTCCGGGCGGCAGGGGAGGGGACGTAGCGCAGCTGCTTGATCGCTTCGTCGACCCGCGCCTTCGTCGCCGGACGCACGTTCGGGAGGTCGTTGAGCACCCGTGACACGGTCTGGTGCGAGACCCCCGCGAGCCGCGCGACGTCGAAGATCGTCGCATGACGGGACGGCTCAGCCACGCGGTCCCCTCTCGTCGTCGGCGGTCGTGATCGGTTCCGGCGGGGCCTCGTCCGGCCCCTCAGACATCGCGGCCAGCAGCTTCGAGACGGTGAGGTCGTAGTTCGGGAGGTCGGCGACCTTCCGTCGGTCGCGCAGCACGGCGATCCGGTGGCTGATGCGCAGGACCTCCTCGAGTTCGGCTGAGATGAACACGACCGACAGACCGTTCTCGGCGAGCCGGGTCACGAGCTTCTGGATCTCAGCCTTGGCGCCGATGTCGATGCCTCGGGTCGGTTCATCGAGCACGAGCAACCGAGGAGCGAGCGCGAGCCACCTCGCCAAGAGTACCTTCTGTTGATTCCCGCCTGAGAGCTCCTTCATGAGCGCATCGGGATTCGCCGGTTTGATGCCCATCGCCTGGATGTAGCTCTCGGCCAGTTCGTTCTGCCGACGCAGCGGGATCCGCCTGAACCACCCGAGGTCGGCCTGGAGGGCCAGCGCGATGTTGTCGCGCAGGCTGAGGTCGCCGATGATCCCCTCGGTGCGACGGTTCTCCGACGCGTAGACGATCCGTTGCTTGAGGGCGCGACGGGGGGATCCGAGGCGGGTGGCCTTCCCGGCCACCTCCACCGATCCGGTGTCGGCCCGGTCGACACCGGTCAGGAGTCTGGCGAGCTCCGTCCGTCCTGAGCCGAGCAGGCCGGCGATGCCGACGATCTCGCCCTCGTAGACCTTCAGGTCGATCGGTTCGATCGCACCCTGGCGCCCGAGCCCGATCGCCGCGACGAACGGGTCCTCACCGTCCAGGGCGTCGCCCTCGTCGGAGGTGTCGAGCCCGCGTCGGATCTCGTCGAAGGTCGCGAGCTCCTTGCCGATCATCTTGTGGACGAGGTCGATCCGGAGCAGTTCGTGCGGGAGGTACTCGCCGACGAGTCGGCCTTCGCGCAGCACGGTGAGTCGGTCGGAGATCTCGTAGACCTGGTCGAGGAAGTGCGAGATGAAGAGGATCGCGACGCCCTCGGCCTTGAGGATCGAGATGACCCGGAAGAGTTCGGTGACCTCGTCGTTGTCGAGGCTCGAGGTCGGTTCGTCGAGGACGAGCACCTTGGTGCGCACGGCGATCGCCCGGACGATCGCGACGAGCTGTTGGATCGCCGGCGGGTGGGCGGAGAGCTGCGAGGCCGGGTCGATGTCGAGTCCGACGACGGCGAGCAGTTCGCGGGCGCGCTCGCGCATCCGTCTCCCCGAGATCCCTCCCCAGGCATGGCGTGGTTCGCGGCCCAGGAGGATGTTCTCGGCGACGGTCAGGTTGGGGAGGAGGTTGACCTCCTGGTAGACGGTGCTGATCCCGTGCGCCTGGGCGTCGGCGACGCTCGAGAACGAGACCTCCCGTCCGTCGAGGAGGATGCTTCCGCTGTCGATCCGATGGACCCCGGTGAGTGACTTGATCAGGGTCGACTTCCCTGCTCCGTTCTCGCCCATGAGGGAGTGGACCTCGCCAGGGAACAGTCGGAGGTCGACGTCGTCGAGCGCTTTGACGCCGGGGAAGCTCACCGAGACACCGCGCAACTGCACGAGTGGCGTGGGCGAGGTCATCTGCAGCTCTCCATCGAGGTGGTCGCGGCCGGGGTGTCCGCTGATCACCTGACTCTAGCGCGCGCGACGGCGCCGCCGGGAGGCCGGTCCGCACGAATTGTGAGGGCTAACATTGCCTGTTGACAACCACTTCGAGCCGTGGCTAATGTTCAGCACAACGCAGATGTGATCGCTAACAATCACCGGCCACCTGCGTCACCACAGCACCACGCACGTCACATTCATGCCGCACCCATTGTCGGGACCGCGGGTCTCAAAGAGGAGAACAATGTTCAAGACAACTCGTGTCCGCGCACTCGCGGGCCTCGCCCTGGTCGGTGCGCTCGCCTTCAGCGCGACCGCATGCTCCAGCGGATCCGGAAGCTCCGACGGCGACGCCGGTTCCGACGGCGAACTCACCACCATCGGCTTCGTGGCCGTCGGCCCCGAGGGCGGATGGCGTACCGCGAACGAGAAGAACATCCAGGACTCGTTCTCGAAGGAGAACGGCTTCGACCTCAAGTACGCACCGGCGACGAACGGCGACCAGAACTCGCAGATCACCGCCTTCACCTCCTTCATCGA
This sequence comes from Plantibacter sp. M259, assembly GCF_006065115.1. Classification (NCBI taxonomy): domain Bacteria; kingdom Bacillati; phylum Actinomycetota; class Actinomycetes; order Micrococcales; family Microbacteriaceae; genus Plantibacter; species Plantibacter sp. M259. The sequence continues at coordinate 2,359,403 of NZ_CP040750.1, forward strand.
CGAGGGCGTCGACGCCATCCTGCTGTCCGCCACCGAGGCGACCGGCTGGGAGAGCGTCCTGGAGCGCGCGAAGGAGGCCGAGATCCCCGTGGTCCTGCTCGACCGCGGCATCGAGCCAAACGACACCGAGCTCTACACGAGCCGCATCGCCCCCGACAACGTCGGCATCAGCGCCTCGGCGGCCGAGTGGGCGAACGGTCAGTTCCCCGACGGCGCCAAGTACGTCGTCCTCGAGGGCCCTCCCGGTCTCTCCGTGGTGAACGACCGCAACAAGGGCTGGGACGACACCATCGACCCGAACTTCACGAAGCTCGAGTCGCAGTCGGCCAACTGGTCCACGGAAGAGGCGAAGAGCGTCTTCGAGACCATCCTCAAGGCGAACAACAACGACGTCCAGCTCGTCTTCGCGCAGAACGACGAGATGGGCCTCGGCGCCGCGCTCGCCGTCGAGGAGGCCGGCCTGAAGCCCGGCACCGACGTCAAGATCATCACGATCGACGGCACCAAGGCAGCGCTCGAAGCTCTCGCCGCCGGACGCCTGAGCTTCGTCGCCGAGTACAACCCGCTGTTCGGTGAGACCGCGATCGACATCGTCAAGAAGGCACTCGCCGGCGACAAGGTCGAATCGGACATCGTGGTGCCGAGCGTCACGTTCGACTCCCCGGACGCCGCGACGGCAGCACTGCCCGAACGCGCCTACTGATCCGACCCGGTCGCCCGGCAGCCACCCCCTCGCTGCCGGGCGACCGCCCACCCGCTTCCCGGGGACCAGACTCCCCGGCGACGACGCCGGATCGACCGGCAGAACGACCAGGCAGACATGGCAATCACCGAGCCGATCGTCGAGATGCAGCACATCTCCATCGAGTTCCCGGGCGTCAAAGCCCTGCAAGACGTGGACTTCCGTCTCTTCCCCGGCGAGGTCCACACGCTCATGGGCGAGAACGGCGCCGGCAAGTCGACGCTCATCAAGGCGCTCACCGGGGTGTACAAGATCGACTCCGGCACGATCCTGGTCGCCGGAGGCCCCCGTTCCTTCTCCGGAACGGCGGACGCGCAGAGCGCCGGCATCTCGACCGTCTATCAAGAGGTGAACCTCTGCGACAACCTCACCGTCGGTGAGAACGTGATGCTCGGCCACGAGGTCCGCGGTCCCTTCGGCATCAACTGGCGCCGCACCCACGAAGCCGCACACGAAGCGCTCGTCGGTCTCGGGCTCGGGCACATCGACCCCAAGCAGCCGCTCTCGAGCATCTCGCTCGCGCTGCAACAGCTCGTCGCGATCAGCCGGGCCATGGTCACCAAGTCGAAGGTGCTCATCCTCGACGAGCCGACCTCCAGCCTCGACGCCAACGAGGTGGAGGGCCTCTTCCAGGTCATGCGCCGACTACGCGACCAGGGCGTCGCGATCCTCTTCGTCTCCCACTTCCTCGACCAGGTCTACGCGATCAGCGACCGCCTCACGGTGCTCCGCAACGGCGAGTTCGTCGGGGAGTACCGCACCGCGGACCTCAACCGCACCGAGCTCATCTCCAAGATGATCGGCAAGGACTACGGCGCGCTCGCCGCCCTCGGCTCCAACCGCGGCCGGACCGCCACCGCCGACACCCCGGCGTTCTACAGCGCCAAGGACCTCGGGCGGAAGCGCTCCATCGACCCCGTCGACATCGAGGTGCACGCCGGGGAGGTCGTCGGTCTCGCCGGGCTCCTCGGGTCGGGCCGCACCGAGCTCGGCCGACTCATCTACGGCGCCGACCGTCCCGACTCCGGCACGGTCACGATCGACGGCGCGACCGCAGAGGTCCACACGCCCATGGCCGGCCTGTCGAAGCAGATCGCCTTCTCCACGGAGAACCGACGCGACGAGGGCATCATCGGCGACCTGACCGTGCGCGAGAACCTCATCCTCGCCGTCCAGGCCCGCCGGGGTTGGGCGCGTCCGCTGTCCCGCCGCGAGCAGAACGAGCTCTGCGACAAGTACCTGCTCGAACTCAACGTCCGGCCCTCCGACCCGGAACGACCCATCAAGAACCTCTCGGGCGGCAACCAGCAGAAGGTGCTCCTCGGCCGATGGTTGGCGACGAAGCCGCAGCTCATCGTGCTCGACGAGCCGACCCGTGGCATCGACGTCGGCGCCAAGGCCGAGATCCAGGAGGCGATCGCCGCGCTTGCCGAGGACGGGATGTCCGTCGTGTTCATCTCCTCCGAGCTCGAGGAGGTCGTGCGCTTGAGCGAGCGGATCGTCGTGCTGAAGGACCACCGTAAGATCGGCGAGATCGTCAACGGACCCGAGGTCACCGCGGACACCATCGTCGACCTGATCGCCACCGAAGGGAGCGCCACGTGAGCGCCACCAGTCAGGGGCCGGCCCGTTCCGGTTCCTCCGCACGCGGCGGGCACGGCTCAGCCCGCGGAGGCCAGGGCTCGGCCCGAGCCGTCGTCAGCACCATCGTCCACCAGCCCTACATCTGGGCGATCGTGACCCTGCTGCTCCTGCTCGTCATCAACCTCGTCAAGGACCCCGGCTACCTGGGCGTCTCCGTCAACGGCACGACCGGCAACCTGTCGGGCAACCCCATCGACATCCTGCGCGCGAGCGCCCCGATCATGATGATCGCGGTCGGGATGACGCTCGTGATCGCCACCCGCGGCATCGACCTCTCGGTCGGTTCCGTCATGGCGGTCTCCGGCGCCGTGTCGATGGAGTTCATGAGCAATCAGAGCGGCGGGGACGCGGGTTCGGCCATCGTCGCAGCGCTGCTCGCGCTCGCCGTGAGCGCCTTCCTCGGCACCGTCAACGGGGTGCTCGTCTCGATCGTCGGCCTGCAGCCGTTCATCACCACCCTGATCACGATGCTCGCCGGTCGCGGCCTCGCGAAGGTCATCACCTCGGGGCAGAACACCTCGGCCACGAACGAGCCCTTCCGCTGGCTCGCCAACGGCACCGTGTTCGGCTTCCCCGTCGTCTTCATCATCGCCGGTGTCATCGTCGCGATCGTCGCGTTCCTCGTCCGGCGCACCGCCCTCGGCCTGATGATCGAGTCGATCGGCATCAACCCGCGCGCCGCCCGGATGGCGGGCATCCGACCCATCGGCATCCTCATCGCCGTCTACATCGTGAGCGCCGTCCTCGCGGGCGTCGCCGGGATCTTCAGCACCGCCAGCGTCATGACGGTCGAGGTGGCGAAGACCGGCCTGAACGCGGAGATGGACGCCATCCTCGCGGTCGTCATCGGCGGCACCTCGCTCGCCGGTGGCAAGTTCTCCCTCACCGGCAGCGTGATCGGCGCGCTCCTCATCGCGACGCTCGACAAGACGATCGTGTTCCTCTCCATCCCCTCCTCGGCGACGCCGGCGTTCAAGGCCGTCGTGATCGTGATCATCTGCCTCCTCCAGTCACAGCGCGTGAGAGCCCTGTTCGCCCGGCGGAAGTCCCGGACGACGCCCACGGCGTCGGTCCCCACGCGAAAGGAAACGGTGTCCGCATGAGCACCCTCACCGACCGACCGGCGCCCGACGCTCCGGTGCTCCCGCGGCGCTCGCTGCTGTCCCGGCTGACGCCCAACCTCGAGACCCTGCCCACCCTGGCGGCCGTCGTCATCTTCATCGGCATGGTCGTCTACGGCGAGATCGCCTACGGACGCATCGTCCAGGCCAGCACGATCTCGAACCTGCTCATCAACAACGCCTACCTGATCATCCTCGCCGTCGGCCTCACCTTCGTGATCCTCACGGGTGGCGTGGACCTCTCGGTCGGCGCGATCATCGCCATCAGCAGTCTCGTCGGGGTGATGCTCGCGAACTCGGGCTGGAACCCGATCGCGGTCATGGTGATCATGATCCTGATCGGCTCCGCGTTCGGCGTGTTCTCGGGCGTGCTCGTGCAGTACTTCAACGTGCAACCGTTCATCGCCACCCTCGCGATGATGTTCCTCGGGCGCGGTCTCGCCTCGATGCTCAGCACCACGCCGGAGCGCCTCGACGACGATTCGCCGATCCGCACGCTCTCCACCGAGTGGAAGGTGATCGACGGCCCGAAGATCAACGACCTCATCACCACCCCGAACGTGCTGATCGCCGTCCTGGTCGTCGCTGCGGCGTTCGTGGTGCTCCACAAGACCCGCCTCGGCCGCACGGTCTACGCGATCGGCGGCTCGGAGCAGTCGGCCCTCCTCATGGGCCTGCCCGTGGTCCGCACGAAGCTCATGGTCTACATCATCAGCGGCACCCTGGCCGGCCTCGCGGCCGTCGTCTACACCTCGAAGCTCGGCATCGCCCAGAACATCACGGGCGTCGGTTGGGAGCTCGACGCCATCGCCGCGGTCATCATCGGCGGCACGCTGCTGACCGGAGGCGCCGGCTTCGTCCTCGGCTCCGTCGTCGGTGCGCTCGTCCTCGGCCTCATGAACGTGCTCATCACCCGCGACGGCAGTATCCCGCCGGAGGCGACGACCATCATCACCGGCGGCATCCTGCTCGTCTTCGTCCTCCTCCAGCGACTCGTGGTCTCGCGCAAACGCAAGACCTGACGCCCGCACACCCCCGCAGCACCACCCGTTCCATCCCGCTCGACAACGACGCCGAACCAGGAGAACCAACCCCCATGAGACAACTGCGCCTCAAAACGGTCGTCGCGACCTCCATCGCGGCCCTGATCCTGCCGCTCGTCGGTGCCTCCGGCGCCGCCGCAGCGGTGTCGCCGGGGATCGCCCCGGCAGCGACCTCCCAGTCCAACTTCCGAGCCGCCCCCACGGCGCAGGAGGACCTGGACGCCGCCGCGGCGGCGCTCTCGATCGCGAACGTCGACGACGTGCGCGGGAATCTGACCCTGCCGGGAGCCCCCGAGGGGATCGACATCGCCTGGGCGTCGTCGGACATTACCGTGATCACCACCGACGGTGTCGTGACGCGGCCCGCCACGGACACCACCGTCACCCTGACCGCCACGCTGAGCCAGGGCGAGGCGACCGCGACGCGCGAGTTCACGGCGACCGTCCGCGCCGCGATCGCGGCCCCCGACTACGAGGGCTACGCGTTCGCCTACTTCACCGGCAACTCGCTCGCCGGCGAGAACATCTACTTCGCCGCCAGTGAGGGCAACAACGCGCTCGACTGGAACGAACTCAACGCCGGACGCCCGGTCCTCACCTCGGACGAGGGCACGAAGGGGCTGCGCGACCCGTTCCTCATCCGGTCTCCCGAGGGCGACACCTTCTACCTCATCGCCACCGACCTCTCGATCGGCAGCGGAACGTCCTGGGGTGACTCGGTCCGGAAGGGCAGCCACTACCTCGAGGTGTGGGAATCCCACGACCTCGTGACCTGGTCCGACCAGCGGCACATCGAGGTCGCACCGGAGAACGCCGGCAACACCTGGGCACCTGAGGCCTACTACGACGACACCATCGGCGCGTACGTGGTCTTCTGGGCTTCGTCGCTCTACGGCGCCGACGACCCGGACCACACCGGGAACAGCTACCACCGCATGATGTACGCGACCACCCGCGACTTCACGACGTTCAGCGAGCCGCAGGTCTGGCAGGACCAGGGCGTCTCGCGGATCGACTCGACGGTGATCAAGTCGAGCGACACCTACTACCGCTTCACCAAGGACGAGGGCGCCGGTGGCACCGGGTGCGCCGACATCATCCAGGAGTCCTCGACGGACCTGCGGGCCACGCTCGAGTCCTGGACGGTGCTCGACACCTGCATCGGTCGCGACGCCGGCACCAGCGCGGTCGAGGGGCCGACGGCGTTCGCCGCCAACCCCGGCGACGTCAACGGCGACAAGTTCTACCTCTTCGTCGACGAGTACGGCGGACGCGGCTACATCCCGCTCGAGACCGAGGACATCGCGAACCCGGACTGGCAGGTCGCGAAGGACTACGACCTGCCCGCGAGCCCACGCCACGGCACGGTGCTCCCGGTCACGGCTGCAGAATTGCAGTTGCTCCAGGACAGCCTCGGCGGAGCACCCGAGCCGGCGCCCGCGAACGAGGACGGCGAGATCGTCCGTTACGACTTCGCCGGCTCCGCGGGCTCGACGCTCAGCGACGTGTCCGGGAATGGCCTCGACGCAGCGGTCGAGGGTGGTGCGTCCTTCTCCGACGGCGCCCTGCAGCTCGACGGCGGCGACGACTACGTCAAGCTGCCCGACAACCTGCTCGCCGGCGTGCAGGACGTCACGGTGGAGGCCGAGGTCTGGATCGACCCGACGCAGGCCAACCCGTACTTCATCTACGGGCTCGGCAACACCACCGGTGGCGCCGGCGACGGCTACCTGTTCAGCACCGGCAACGCGTATCGGACGAGCCTCGCGACCGGCAACTGGAGCACGGAGCAGGCGGTGTCACAGGGCAAGGACCTGACGCGCGGTCGCTGGGCGAAGCTGACGTACACCTTGCAGGGCACCACGGCCACGATCTACCTCGACGGCATCGCCGTCGGCACCGGAACCGTGACGTCGGATCCGGGCGACATCGGCGGCGGGTGGACGAGCGCCAACTACCTGGGCCGCTCGAACTACGACGCCGACAACCGCCTGAAGGGCGCGTTCCGTGAGTTCGCGATCTACAACCGCGCGCTCTCGGCGGACGAGGTGCTCGCCGGCTCCGGGAACACCGCGGCGCTGACCGACATCGGCCTCGAGGAGGACGTGCTGAAGACCGCCCCGATCGTCGACAACGACCGCCACGAGGTCGTCTTCCCCGTACAGCCCGGAACGGACCGCACCGCCTTGAGCCCGACCTTCACGACCGCGGCCGGTGTCACGGCGAGCCCCGCCTCGGGGACCGCCGTCGACCTCAGCAGCCCGGTGACCGTGACGTTGACGCCAGCCGCGGGTGAGGCCGTGACGTGGACGATGCGGGCGGTCGAGATGAAGAGCCCGGTCATCCCCGGTCTCTACGCCGACCCGAACGTCTTCGTCTGGGGAGACACCTACTACATCTATGCGACCACCGACGGCTTCGCCGGTTGGGGTGGCAAGGAGTTCTTCGTCTGGTCGTCGAAGGACCTCGTCGACTGGGAGCGCTCGGCGGAGCCGATCCTCACGCTCGACGGCGCGAACGGGAACGTGCCGTGGGCGACCGGCAACGCCTGGGCACCGACGATCGGGGAGAAGGACGGGAAGTTCTTCTTCTACTTCAGCGGCCACAACCCCTCGGTCGACCGGAAGACCATCGGCGTCGCCGTCGCGGACAGCCCGGCCGGTCCGTTCACGGCTCAGCCGAACGCGATGATCCTCAACGACGAAGCGGTGACGTCGGGACAGGCGATCGACCCGGCCACGTTCACCGACCCGGTCACGGGGAAGAGCTACCTGTTCTGGGGCAACGGCTCGCCGGTGTACGCGGAGCTGTCGGACGACATGCTGTCGATCAAGGCCGACACGCTCAAGCGCATCGACGGCCTCACCGACTTCCGTGAGGGCGCCTTCGTCAACTACCGGGACGGGATCTACCACCTGACGTACTCGATCGACGACACCGGTTCGGAGAACTACCGGGTCGGGTACGCGACGGCGACGAGTGTGGACGGCCCGTGGACGTACCGCGGTGTGATCCTGCAGAAGCAGCTCGAACTCGGCATCCTCGCCACCGGTCACAGTTCGATCCTCAACGTGCCGGGCACCGACGACTGGTACATCGTCTACCACCGGTTCGCCATCCCGGGTGGTGACGGCCAGCACCGCGAGACGACGATCGACCGGCTGACGTTCGACCCGGAGACGGGCCTCATGAACCCGGTCGTCCCGACCCTCGAGAGCGTCGGTCCGCAGCGGATCGCGGTGCCCGGTGCCGAGGGCACGCTGACGATCGACCAGCCGTCGGTGCGGGTGGGTGAGTCGATCTCGGTGTCCGGATCCGGCTTCGCCGCGGGGGAGCAGGTGCGGTTCACGCTGTTCTCCACCCCGACCGACCTCGGGACCGTCGTCGCGGACGCTTCGGGTGCGTTCGTGGCGACGCTCACGGTGCCCGCTTCGGTGGTGCCGGGTGCACACACCTTGCAGGCGCTGGGTGCGGACTCCGGCATCACTGCTGCAGCGGCGCTGACCGTCCTGGCTGCGGATGCCGCGGCTCCCGGCGCTGCGGGCTCCGGTCCTGGTGCGCTGTCGACCACCGGTGTCTCGGTCGTCGGATTCCTCGGCCTGGCCGGGCTGCTCCTCGCAGCCGGTGCGTGGCTGGTCGTCCGTCGCCGACGCGTCGCCTCGTAGCCCGCGCCGACACAGCATCGATCCCGTCCGGGGTGACCATCGTCACCTCGGACAGGATCATTGCTGTTCTGTCGCAACGACCCGGGCTGATCATGCCGGCAGGACGATCACCTTGCCGGCGATGCGGCCCGCAGTGGCTTCGGCGTGGAGCGCGGGCAGTTCGGCGAGCGGGATCCGGCGCGTCACCTCGACCGTCAGCGACCCGTCGTCGACGAGGGACACGAGGGTGGACAGGCGGTCGCGGTTCCGCAGGACGAAGACTGTCGCCGCGCGGACCTGCCGCGCCTCGTCCCCGGGCGTCGGCATCCACGCGGTGGTACTCACCACCGCGCCGCCGTCGCGGACGAGACTGACGAGCTCCTCGAACTGCTCCGGGTCGATCGGAGCGAGGTTGAGGAGGACGTCGAGGGGCTCGGAGACCGCACTGAGGAGGTCGGACGCCGTGTGGTCCACGACCTCGTCCGCTCCGGCGGCCCGGACCGAAGCTTCACTCCGCGGGCTGGCCGTCGCGATGACGCGCACCCCGGCGCGCTTGGCGAGTTGGATCGCGTACTTGCCGACGACCCCGCCGGCGCCGACGATCAGGACGCGCTGACCCGACTCGAGACCGCCGTCGTCGAACAGCGCCTGCCAGGCGGTCAGGGCGACCGAGGGGAGGGCAGCGGCGTCCGCGAGCGGGATGGTCGTCGGAGCTGCGACGACGGCCTCCGCCGGTGCGACGACGTACTCGGCCGCGCCGCCGTCGAGCTCCATCGGGAGGAAGCCGATGACCGCGTCGCCGACCGAGAGCCCCTCGACGCCCTCACCGAGCGCGTCGATCGTGCCCGACACGTCGTACCCGGGGACATGGGGGAGCTGGACCGGGATCGGCAGGGAGCCGGCCCGCATGCCGTTGTCGGCCGCATTGAACGCCGACGCGGCGACGCGAATGCGCACCTGCCCCGCGGCTGGAATCGGCTGCTCGATGTCGCCGTAGTGGAGGACCTCGGGTCCGCCGACCTCGTGGAACTGGACTGCCTGCATGATGTTCTCCTTCATTAAGTGTTTCGAATTTGAAGCAACTGGCAAGACGGTAACACTGCTTCGAACTCGAAGCAACACCTAGGATGGACGCATGGCTGAAATTTCTGCATCCCTCACTCCGACCGAGCTCGGCGCCTACTTCGCGTTCACCGAGGTGAGTAGCCTGCTGCGTCCGGCGGTCGAGCAGCAGCTCCGCGAGGCGGGGGAGTTGAGCTACGTCCAGTTCCAGTTGTTGGCGCGCCTTGGTGATGCGCCGGACGGTCACCAGCGCATGACGGATCTCGCCGACGGCGTGGTCTACAGCCGCAGTGGGCTCACCTACCAGGCGCAGTTGCTTGAACAGCGCGGACTCATCACCCGTTCTCCATCACCCGACGACGAGCGCAGCACCGTCGCGGCGATCACGACGGCCGGCCGGGACGTGCTCGCCGCGGTCTTCCCCGGTCACATCCAGGCCGTCCGGGATCTGCTCTTCGCCCCGCTCGACGACGCCGACGTGAGCGAGCTTGCCCGTATCCTCGGGCGGGTCAGCGAGCACCTCCGGGCGGCCCCGCCGCGCTCGGCAGGACGTCGTCGGAAGGCGTGATCGCGGCTGTGATCAGCGGCGGGCTTCGAGGAGTGACACGAACTCGTCCGCCATGGCGAGCTGTTGCTGCAGCTTGGCGCGACGCTCGGCCGCATCGGTGATGAATCCGTCGAGGATCGCGCGGGTGTCGTCGTCGGGTGCGGTGTCCATGGCGTCGATCACCCGGAGGAGCTCGGCCATCTCCTCGAGCGAGAAGCCGAGTGGTTTCATGCGTCGGATGAGGATGAGGCGGTCGTAGTCGTCCTGCGTGTACAAGCGGAATCCGCCCTCGGTGCGCGCGGAGGCCGAGACCAGACCGACGTCGTCGTAGTGCCGCAGCGTGCGGAGCGAGAGTCCGGTGCGCTCGGCGAGTTCGCCGATGTGCATGGTGGTCGGTTCGCTCGTCACGGTCGCCTCACTTCAAATCAACCCTTACGTTAGGGTAGAGTTATCGATGGCGGCCGATCGGGCCGCATCTCCCCACCATTCTCCCGCGCGTGACGTCCCCGTGCGGTCGGTGGCGTGCGCACCGCCGCGCCGGACTCAGACATTCCCATCCGGTCCTCGCGCTGAGGACCCCGACTCCGACAGGAGCACTCATGGCCACTGGCCCCAGATCCGCCGCACCGGACGCCACCGTCCTCTCCGCCCTCCGCAGCCCCCGCATCCTCACCAGGGAGGTGCTGGCGGGCCTCGTCGTCGCCATGGCGCTCATCCCGGAGGCGATCTCCTTCTCGATCATCGCGGGTGTCGACCCGCAGGTCGGGCTGTTCTCCTCGTTCGTCATGGCCGTGGCGATCGCCTTCCTCGGCGGGCGTCCGGCGATGATCACGGCGGCCACGGGAGCGATCGCCCTGGTCATCGCCCCGGTCGCCCGCGAACACGGCCTCGACTACTTCATCGCCACGGTCATCCTCGGCGGTGTCTTCCAGGTGGTCCTCGGCGTCCTCGGTGTCGCGAAGCTCATGCGCTTCATCCCGCGCAGCGTCATGGTCGGGTTCGTCAACGCCCTGGCGATCCTGATCTTCACCGCCCAGCTCCCGAACCTCATCGGCGTGCCGTGGCTCGTGTACCCGCTCGTCGCTGTCGGCATCGTGGTCATGGTCGTCATGCCCCGCCTCACGAGTGTCGTGCCGGCGCCGCTCGTGGCGATCGTGCTCATCACCGCGGCGACCGTGGTCACCGGACTGAACGTGCCGACCGTCGGCGACCAGGGCGAACTGCCGCGCAGCCTGCCGACCCTGTTCATCCCGAACGTGCCGTTCACGCTGGAGACGTTCACGATCATCGCCCCGTATGCGGCCGCGATGGCGTTGGTCGGGCTCCTCGAGTCGCTCATGACGGCCAAGCTCGTCGACGACGTCACCGACACCCCGTCGGGCAAGACCCGCGAGTCGCTGGGTCAGGGGATCGCGAACGTGCTTTCCGGGTTCTTCGGCGGCATGGGTGGCTGCGCGATGATCGGTCAGACCATGATCAACGTGAAGGCCTCTGGCGCGCGGACGCGGATCTCGACCTTCCTCGCCGGGGTGTTCCTGCTGGTCATGGTCGTCGCGTTGGGCGACGTGGTCGCGGTGATCCCCATGGCCGCCCTCGTCGCGGTGATGATCATGGTGTCCGTCGCGACCTTCGACTGGCACAGCATCAACCCGAGGACCCTGCGCGCCATGCCCCTCGGCGAGACCGTCGTCATGGTCGCCACGGTCGTCGTGGTGGTCCTGACGCACAACCTTGCGATCGGTGTCGTCATCGGTGTGATCGCCGCGATGGTCGTGTTCGCGAGGAGGGTCGCCCGCCTCGCCTCCGTCGACCGCACGGTCGACCTGTCCGCCGCGACGCCCACCGCCCGGTACACCGTCACCGGAGAGCTGTTCTTCGCGTCCAGTAATGACCTCACGACACAGTTCGCCTACGCAGACGACCCGGAGCGGATCGTCATCGACCTCTCGCAGTCGCACGTCTGGGACGCGTCGACCGTCGCCGCCCTCGACGCGATCACCACGAAGTACGAGCGTCGCGGGAAGCGGGTCGTCATCGAGGGGATGAACGACGCGAGTACGCGGATCCACAGCCGGCTGGCCGGCAAGCTGACCGGCGGTCACTGACCGCCGGTCGTGCGGGCGCCTGCGTCCGGCTCAGTCGAGCGGGACGCCGAAGTCGCCCGCGATGCCGGCCAGGCCGGTGGTGTAGCCCTGGCCGACGGCACGGAACTTCCACTCCGAGTTGTACCGGTAGATCTCGGCGAACAGCATCGCCGTCTCCTGCGAGGCGTCCTCGGTGAGGTCGTAGCGGACGATCTCCTGCTGGTCCTGGTCCATGACCCGGCAGAAGGCGTCGCGGACCTGGCCGAAGTTCTGGCGGCGGTTGTCGGCGTCGTGGATCGAGACCGCGATGACGATGCGTGAGACGTCGGGCTCCACGGCACGGAGGTCGATCGTGATCTGCTCGTCGTCGCCGTCACCCTCGCCGGTGCGGTTGTCGCCCTGGTGCACGACCGAGCCGTCGGGCGTCGACATCTGGTTGTAGAAGATGAAGTCCGCAGGGCTGCGGATCTTGCCGTTCTCGGCGACGAGGATGGCGGAGGCGTCGAGGTCGAACGCGACGCCGACAGTGGTGCGCGGGTCCCACCCGAGACCGACCGTGGCGATGGTCAGCCCTGGGCTGGTCTTCGTGAGCGAGAGGTTGTTGCCTTTGGAGAGGCTGAGGCCTGCCATGGGTGTGTTCCTTCGAGAGTGCTCGGTGATGTTCGAACCTCCATCCTGCCCTGTTCCGGCTGAGTTTGGAGTGGGTTGTGAAGGATCGCCCGGCTACCCCATGGTCGGTGGAGGGCGGCGGTCAGGCCTCGTCGGGCTCGGGCGAGCCGGTCCCCGTGACCTCGTCGAGCGGCACTTCCTCGCGCGCGACCGCGGCGGCGACATCACCGAGCCGCCGCTGGCGGGTGCGTGCGTACTGCCGGATCATCCCGAAGGCCGTGTCCATGTCGACACCCGCCGCACGGGCCAGATACCCCTTCGCCTGTTCGATGGCGATCCGGCTGTCGAGTGCGCGCTGGAGTTGCTCGGTGGCGAGCGTCGCGTTCTCGATCGTCCGCTGCTGGAGGAGGCTGATCGTCGCGACATCGGCCAGCGCCTGGGCGGCGCGGGCGTCGGCGCCGTTGAGAGCGCCCTCGGTCTCGCGGAACAGGTTCAGTGACCCGACGGTCGTGTCGCGGAGCCGCATGGGGATCGCGTGCACGCCCGCGTATCCGCGTTCCTTCGAGGCCTCCGCGAACCTCGGCCAGTGCTCCTGGAGCTCCGCGGCGCTCTCCGCCGTCACCAGTCGACCCGACGTGACCGCCGCGATGCACGGGCCCTCGCCCGCGTTGAGTTGGAGCAGGCCGATGAACTCGCTCCGTTCGCTCGTGGAAGCGACGACCTGCAGGACGTCGTCGCGGTCGGCCAGATGGATCGCCCCTGCGGCGGCGTCGAACAATTCGACCGCCCGGTCGACCAGTGTCTGCAGCACGTCGACGACGTCGTAATCGGCGACGAGGCTGTCGGTGAGGGTCACGAACGTCTCGATGAGCCGTGCTTCGCGCGTGTCGTTCATGGCGGTGTCAGTCCTCATCTGTTGATCAGCGGATCAACCGTAACCGAGGCCGGAGGTCGTCCATGACCGCCGCGGTCGAGACGCGCTCAGGCGGATTTGCGTCGGGTCGCAAGGCCGTTCTACGCTCAACGAGCGCTGCCCCAGACCCCGGTTGCCGGAATGTTCGTCCTTTCTGATGATGCCCAGGAGCCTCATGAGTTCGCACCCCGTCGGCCTTCTTCTCGCGCGCCGTCGGCGACCCACGTGGTCGACGAGACAGCCCGTCCCACCGGCAGCGTGCGCCCGATGACGGTCGAGCGCAGCAGCGGGTTCCGGAAGACCGGCCCCAGTGGGAGACCCCGGACAGGTGGGACCTCGAGCTACTCCGCGATCCTCGCCGAAGTGAAGTCGGCAGGTCTGCTTCGACGACGCTACGGCTTCTACTGGACGCTGTTCGCCGTCCTGGTGCTGGCCACCGCCGGCTGCTGGGTCGCCTTCGCGTTCCTCGGCGACTCCTGGCTGCAGCTGTTGGTGGCGGCGGCGCTGGGCGTGCTGTTCACCCAGTTCGCCTTCCTGTCCCACGAGGCCGCGCACCGGCAGGTGTTCGAGTCCCGTGCGTGGAACGACTGGGCCGGTCGTTTCCTCGGCACCTTCCTCGTCGGACTGAGCTACTCGTGGTGGATGAACAAGCACACCCGCCACCACGGCAACCCGAACACGGTGGGCAAGGACCCCGACATCGAACCCGACACGATCCGCTTCCTGCCGGAGGACGTCGACACCGTGCGGAACCGGGCGGCGAGGATCTTCTACCGCCACCAGGGTTGGTTGTTCTTCCCCCTCCTCACCCTCGAGGGCCTCAACCTGCACTGGCTCGCGATCCGCTCCGTCGTCAGCGGTGTCGGGACGCGGGCCGGCGTGCGCGACCGGGTGATCGAGGGCGTGATGCTCGTCGCACGCTTCGGGATCATCCTCACCGTCGTGTTCTGGTTCCTGCCGTTCGGCATGGCGTGCGCGTTCCTCGGTGTGCAGCTCGCGGTGTTCGGCGTCATGATGGGTGCCTCCTTCGCCCCGAACCACAAGGGGATGCCGACGATCGCCAATGACGCGAACGTCGACTTCTTCTCCCGGCAGGTCCTGACGTCGCGGAACGTGGCCGGCGGATGGTGGGTGTCGTTCCTCATGGGCGGCCTGAACTACCAGGTCGAGCACCACCTGTTCCCCTCGATGCCGCGCCCCGCGCTCAAGGAGGCTCGACGGCTGGTCCGCGACCACTGCGCCGCACTCGACGTCCCCTACACGGAGACCACCTTGCTACGCTCCTACGGGATCGTCGTCCGCTACCTCAACCGCGTCGGTCTCGGGGCCCGAGACCCGTTCGCGTGTCCGCTCGTCGCCGAGCTCCGCATCCACTGAGCCACCATCACCACTCCCATCACCCCACGGAATCAGGAACCCAAGCCATGCAGATCATCATCGTGCTCCTCGTCATCTGGGCGATCCTCTCCATCGTCGGCTTCGCGCTGAAGGGCCTGCTGTGGCTCGGGATCATCGGCATCGTCCTCCTCATCGGCACGATCGTCTTCGGCGCCATCCGCCGCGCTGCCAGCAAGCGCTAACTCGCAGTCGGAAGCCGCCCGGTCGGTTCGGGTACGCTCTGCCAGATGCGGAATCTGGACTGGGACGGCCTGCGCAACCTCAGGGATCTCGGCGGCCTGCCGACACCGCTGTCGTCCACCGGCCTGACAGCGTACGGGCGGATCGCGCGGGGTCCCCGACGCGAGCTCCTCACCGCTGCAGGGTGGGACGCCGCGATGCGATGGGGGCTGCGGTCCGTGGTCGATCTCCGCAGCGCCGATGAGACCGGAGCGCGCGAAACCGACCCTGGTGTCCGGCCACCAGCCGAGCTGGGGATGACGCTCGCGCCGACCGAGGATCAGACCCATCCGAAGTTCCGCGAGGTGTGTCTTCCGATCCTCGACTCCCCGGAGTACTGGCCGCACAACGTGCGCATCCTGCCGGAGCTCGTCCGCGGTGCGCTCGAAGCGGTCGCCTCATCCGAACCCGGGATCCTGGTGCACTGCGCAGCCGGCCGGGACCGCACCGGCATGATCAGTGCGCTCCTCCTCGCCAACGTCGGCGTCCCCGATGACGCCATCGTCGACGACTACGCGGCATCGGTCCGTGCCATGGCCGGAACGGCACCCCACGGCGGCCCGACCCACGACCGCCAGGCCTCCTGGACCTCGGAGCAGGTCGACGCCTTCCTCGACGACGTGACGCCGCACGTGCGAGCATTCGTCGCCGATGCGGACGGGGTCTTCGACACCCTGGCTCTCGACGAGGCATCCCGACAGAGGCTGCGTCAGCTCCTGCTGTGATGTCCGCGCGATCAGCTTGCGGGACTTCGTCGACGGCGCCTCACGGCTCGTCGTCCCAGGGGACCGGCGTCGTCGTGCCCGACTGCACGTCGCTGCGGAGGATCGCGTAGGCGACCGAGGCGAGCGGCTGTCCGCCGGCCATGGGCCAGCCCTCGCGGTAGTGGGCCTCCTTCACCCAGCCGGCCCGACGGAAGGCACGACGCATGGCGACGTTGTCCTCGCGGGTCTGCCCCTCGAGCTTGCGGACGGACGGGAACCGCCCGAACACCTCGGTGACGATGACCGGCAGGACCGCCGCGCCGATCCCACGGCCTCGCGCGTCTTCGGCGAGCCGCAGGTCGATCAACGCCGTGTCGTCCTCCAGGTCCTCGAGGGTGACGATTCCCACCACCTCACCGTCTGCGAGTGCCCAACATCCGAAGGCGCCGGGCCCGTCGACGATGCCGGAGGCCAGGCGTTTGCGCGCCTCCTCCGTGGTCGGTCGCGGCTGCATGTGGAACGGGAACTCGTGTGCGCTCAGGAACTCGACGAACGCGTCGTCGTCCCGTGGACGTTCGACGGGGCGGAGGGTCAACGCTGGCATCCCTTCAGTATCGCAACACGGCGCATCGTCGCAGGACACGCCGGCTCATCCCGCAGCCAGGGTGCGGAGGTCGGCGAGCTCGCGTTCCAGGTCCACGTCGTCGAGTGCTCCCGCCATGGCTGCGATCGACAGTCCTTCGAGGCTCCTGACGATCTGCCGGGCGAGGAACGCCCGATCGTCGGCGCCGGAGACCTCGCCGAGCATCCCGACCACCACCCCTTCGGCCTGCCGGAACTGCTCCGCGAGGAGAGCTCGACGATGGTCAGCAGGCAGGCCGAGGACGTATTCGTAGACGATCGGGCGGAGGGTCGCGTCGATGTCGTGGAGAGCGGTCGCCTGTTCGGCGAGGAAACCCTCGAGGTCGTTCGCCTCGTCCCCTGAGCGCTCGTGCGCAAGCGCGTCGAGCAGGATCTCCTCGGTGTTGGCGTATTGGTAGTACAGGCCTCCGCGCGAGACGTCCGCCGCCAGTCGGACGTGATCCATCGTCGTCCGCCAGAAGCCGCGTTTCCGGAACTCGGCGACAGCGGCCTGCCGCAGGTGTTCGCGGGCGCGTGACGACGTCGGGCTGAGCGCGTTCACGAGGCGAGGGCGTCCCGCGCGCGACCGAGGTCGCGGGTGAACCCGGGGACGGGGACAGCCGATTCGGTGGCCGACACGTGGACTTCCGACATGAGCGCCAGGATATCGTCCGTGTTGTGGTGCAGCTCCATGATGCGCCGACTGAGGACGTCCTTCCGGAACATGAGGACCATGACGCGCGCGGCGAGCGCCTTCGGCAGGAGCGTGAACGGCGCGATGTCCCGCAGATGGTGGCGGAGCCGGACCCCGCGGGCCTGCACGACCCGGAGGCATTCACGGATGTTGCCGATGCCCCGAGCGAGGGTTCGCGGGCTCGCCAACGCTCGTGAGACGACGTCGCCGATCTCGTCGCCCGGGCGGAATTCGGAGGCGATCGCGGAGATGATCCCGGCGTTGACCGCCTGGTGCACCCAGAGCCACTCGAGCATGCGAGGCGACCGCTCCGCCGTCAGTCCGGCGTCATGGAACGCCTGCGAGGCCGCTGCATGAAGTGCGGTGGTGTGAGCGGACGCCGGCGCCAACCGGACGCTGTCGAAGAGGACGCTCTCGACGAGTTCCGCGTCGCGTCGGCCGCCGGCGATCGGGTAGCCGAGGAGGTGGTCGTCGTGGCCCACGAGCGCCTGCAGCTCCTCGCAGGACCCCCAGAACCCGCCCATGAGCAGGAGGCGTCGATCGAGTCCGCGGCGACGGAGCGACTCGATCGCACCGGCGAGTGCCTCGGCCGGAACGGAGACGAGGACGAGGTCGACCGTCTCCGGATCGAACGTCACCGGGGTGAGCGGATATCGGAACGAGCGGTCGACCGGTGGCTGCTCGCGTCCGTCGAGGAGGTCGACCGTGGTGGTCGCCGGCCGGGCCTGCGGGTCGGCGTCACGAAGGAGGTGCTGGACTTCGTGTCCGGCTTCGCGCAGGACGCAGCCGTAGGTCACCCCGATGACACCTCGACCCATGATGACGATGCGCATGTGCTCTCCGTTGCTGACTGGTATGCATAATCCGACAAAGGTGTCGGTTTTTTGAGTCTACACGGACACGGCTGTCCAAAGAACGCAACGGGCCACGTGCCGTCTCGCCCCGTCATTACGCTGATGCCCGACAGGACCCTTTCGCCCTGTCGGGGTTCCCGGCCGGCTTCCCCTCGATTCCGGCCGGGACCCACTTCACCGCCAGGGCGGACGTCAGAGTCAGTCGGTGTGTCCGGCGCTCGCCGCGAGCAACCCGCTCGCTCCGGCGACCATGGCGGCCTCGGTCCGGGTCGCCACTCCGAGCTTCCGCAGGATGGCCGAGACGTGGACGCTCGCCGTCTTCGCGCTGATGAACAGGCGCTCGCCGATCTGTCGGTTGCTCAGGCCTTCCGCGATGAGCTGCAGCACCTGGCGCTCCCGGGCGGTCAACTCGATGGAGCCGCTCGTGCCACGCGCTCGGGGGCGGCCGTCGAGGTTCAGCGACGCTCGCTCCGCCAACGCCCGCGCACCGTCGAGCACGAGGCCGGCACCGAGCGTCGTCGCCTCGGCGACCGCGATGACGAGCGTGTCCTGTGCGCCGGAGCGATCGCCGGCGGCCACGCGCGCCTCAGCCAGTCGGAGCGCTGTGTAGGGCGCGAGCGCGGCCGGTGCGAACGGACGCTCGGCCATCGCGCGAGCCGCCTCCCACGCACCGACGTCGTCACCGGTGCCGTCCGGTCCGCCGAGTTCTGCATCGACCAGCGCGCTCCACAGCGGCGCGGTCGGCCAGAACCGCTCCTCGGCGAGCAGCGCCCGCCAGCGTTCCTCCAGCTGCCGGAGCTGATCGTCGTCGACGCCGGCAAAGGGTCCGGACGCCACGTCGAGTGTGCCGGTGGCCAGTGCGACACGGACCCGCGCCAGGACGCGCGCCGCGTCCGCCAGCGCCGGCAGGTCGTACGCCGGCATCGGGCGGTGGTCCGGTGCTTCGAACACGCCGACGCCGGCCGGTGACCAGGCCCCGGCGAGGTCGCCGGCCGCCAGCCCGACCTGCATCACGACGCGGGCGACGCCGAACCTCGTCTGCACCTCCAGGCCGGACAGGGAGAGCATCCCCTTCCGCCACCGGCGGTACATGGTCGCCGCACTCTCGGCGTCGCCTCGCCAGAGGGTGAGCAGGATCAGCGACTGGCGGAGATACACCGAGAACGCGAGCGGTGGCTGCAGCGCCAAGGCTCGATGCACGCGCTCCTCCGCCTCGTCCCAGCGCCCGAGCGCCACCAGCGGGTCGACCGCGTTCGACGACAGGATGAGGCCCGAGCTGCGCTCGACGCCCAGCTCCTTCGCCCGCGCGACGCCTTCCAACGCCGACGCGAGCGCCTCCTCGTACGAGCCGAGCAGGTTCGCCATGTCGGACGCGTTCACCCGGTAGCGGAGCAGGGCGCTGCCGTCGCCGTCCGCCAGCGTCTCCGCGGTCGCGAGCATCCTGCTGCCGCTCTCCAGTTCGCCGTGGTGGATGCGCGCGATCCCGCCGATGTTCGCGGCGACCGAGGCGTTCCGTGCCGAACCGGTGCGGACGGCCTCCCGAGCGGCCTCGTCGGCGTACTCGATCGCCCGCTCCAGTCGCCCCACGATCATGTGTCGCGCACCGAGGCTCGTCAGCAGCACCCCGCGCAGGTCGCCGGGGGTGCCCGGTGGGACCCGGTCGAGCGCCTCTTCGAGGAGGTCCACCGAGCCCGGTCGCCCGAGGTTGGCGAGGTAGAAGGCCTTGTCGCGGAGGAGCTTGGCCTGGTCGAGGTCGTCGCGGTCCTCCGGCGTCGCGAGCACCTCGTCGACCATGGCGATCGCCCGGTCCGTCCAGCCGGCGTTCCGCAACGCGCTCGCCGTCCGTCGCATGAGTTCCGAACGCGAGCGCCCGACGAGCGCCGCGGCATCGGGGACCTGATCCCAGATCTCCAGGAGACGCTCGCCGAGCTGTGCCTCCGTGCTGTACGCGTATGCCGCGTGAGCCTGCTCCATGGCGCGGACGGTCGCGGGGAAGGCCCGTCCGAAGTCGCGGGCGAGCATCCAGTGGTGCGACACCGCGGCAGCGACCGGCTCACCACCGACGCCTGCCTCCAGCGCCTCGGCGAACCCCGCATGGAACCGGCTCCGTTCGCCGGGCAGCAGATCGTCGTGGATCGCCTCCCGGACCAGTGCGTGTCGGAACTCGTACGTGGTCGCATCAGCGACGAGGACGTTCGACCCGATCGCCTCCCGCACACCGGTGTCGAGAGCGTCGGGGCCGCCCGTGAACACCCGCTCCAGGAGGGCGTGCTCGACGCAGACGCCGCCGGCCGAGATCACGCGCAGCAGCTGTTGGGTCGTGGGCGCGAGTCGCTCGTAGCGCGCGAGCAGGAGTTCGCGGAGGGTGTCCGGGAGCTCGTCGCCCTCGCCGTCGCGGTCCTGGTCGAGACCGAGCAGCTCCTCGACGAAGAACGGGACGCCCTCGCTCCGGGCATACACGCTGTCGATCGAGACCGTGTCGACCGACGTGCCCCGGATGGCGATCGCCTGGCGGAGCACGTCGCTGCGGCTCAACCGTTCGAGGCTGTGCCGCTCGACGCGCCGCGTGCGGTCGAGCTCGGCGAGGAACCCGCGCAACGGGTGTCCGCGGGAGACGTCCTCGCTCCGGAACGTGAGCACGATCATCACGCGATCGCAGGTGAGCGCGCGGACGAGGAACGCGAGCAGGCTGAGCGTCGCGCCGTCTGCCCAGTGGACGTCCTCGACGGCGACCACGACCGGCCGGTCGCGGGAGAGCGCCTCGAACAGCACGGCGACGGTCTCGTGGAGCCGCCCGACGCCGCCCTCCCGCTGATCCTCCGCGTCGGGACCGAGTGTCGGGAGCAGCGTCGCGAGGGAGGCCTTGCCCGGGCCCGCAGCCTCCAGCACCGCGTCGCGCCCGCGCTGCGCGACGAGGTCCTTCATGAGGCCGAGGACCGGTGCGTAGGGCGCGGCGACGTCACCGAGGTCCACGCACTGGCCCGTGATGACGAGCGCCGACGACCGGACCGACCGCGTGAACTCGGTGAGCAGGCGCGTCTTGCCGATACCGGCCTCGCCGCTCAGGACCACACTGCGTGACTCGCCGGCGGCGACGGCGTCGAACACGGCCTGCAGCGCTCTGAGGTCGGAGGCGCGCCCGATCATCGTCGGGCTGGTGGTGGGCAGGCTCACCACTCCATGGTCCCACCCTCATCGGAATCGGTCGCGGCCTCCGCGAGTCGCCCCTGCTCCTCGAGTCGTCGTTCCCGGCGGTGACGCTCCCGCTCGAGATCCCGCTGGAGTTCCTGCTCGATGAACCGTCTCGTCTCGACGGATGTGAACGGGCTGTAACTGGCGCTCGTGATCAACATGGTTCCTCCGCTGCGCACGGTGCTCGTGTCCGTGCTCGACCACTCACGTTCCTCGCTGAGGCCCCATGCCTACCTCGGGCAACTGCCCTAGTTCCGCCGCAAGCGCGTCGCTGTGGAGCCGTAAGACGGGTTCGCTCCGCTCGATGGCGTACGGTTGCCCTTCGCGCACCATGACCTCATTGAGGACATCACGATGGAAAGCAGCACTCTCACGCTCGGCGGGCTCGTCTACGACCTCGACCCGAGCACGATCATCACCACCCTGAAGGACACGATGGAGCGCACCGCGCTGTCCGGAGGCGGTTTCGTCGACCTCGACGTCATCGGCGAGGACTTCGCGAGCGTCTTCGTGAGCCCTGGGACGTCGATCTACTTCACGACCAACGACGTGTCCGAGTTGACGCACGTCGACCTCAGCCCCACGGAAGCGGTCGACTGGGAGTTGGGGTTCTACGGCCTCTGATCCAGCGGGTGGTCGTGCCCGGTCGATCGTCGGACGGGGGAGTCCTCAGCCCGCGTTCGCCCGCAGGTAGGTCTCGAGGTCCATCGGCGGGACACCGGTGATGTCCTCGATCGACGGGCTCACCTCGGCCATCACACCGCTGCCGATGGCCGTGTAGGTGCTCACCCAGGCGTCGACCTCCCAGTCGGGTGCGCCGTAGGAGGCTCGCGACGCGTAGGCCTCCTCGATGGTCTCGTCGTGGAACGTGACCTCGCGATGGCGGACGCGACCGATCGTGGCGGCGACCTCGGCCATCGAGAGCGCCTCCGGTCCGGTGAGGTCATAGGTGCGACCGGCGTGGGACACCGGGTCGACGAGGATCGTCGCAGCGGTCCGTGCGATGTCGGCGCGGGCGACGAAGGAGGCGCGACCGTCCCCGGCCGGCCCGCGGATGACGCCGTCCTCACCCACGAGGGCCTCCATGAAGTCGAGGTAGAAGCCGTCGCGGAGGAACGTCCAACGCATGCCCGACGCCCGGATGTGCTCTTCGGTCGCATGGTGGTCGCGCGCCAGCGTGAACACGGCATCCGGTGCCGCCGCAGCGAACGAGGTGTACACCAGGTGCTGCACGCCTGCGGCGGCGGCCGCATCGATGAACGATCGGTGCTGGTCGACCCGGTCGGCGCTCTCTGCCCCCGACACCATGAACAGGGTGTCGACGCCCTCGAGTGCCGCGCGGGCCGCAGCCTGGTCGGTGTAGCTGAACCGGTGCACGGTGCTGAGTGGGTGCTGCGGTGCGTTCGCGGGCGTGCGCACCAGCAGGCGTTGTGGGATCTCGCGGGCGGCGAGGTCGTGCGCCACCAGGCCGCCGAGGACGCCGGTCGATCCGGTGACGGCGATGGGTCGGGGTGTGCTCGGGCTCACAGGATTCCTCTCACAGGGCTCAGGGGCGGACGCGGACGCTGCGCCCCTCGAGGGAGACGACGTCGTCGAGCTGCAACTGCCGGCCGCGTCGGCGATCGATCTCGCCGTTGACCCGCACCGCGCCGTCGGCGATCGCTGCCTTCACGTCGCCGCCGGAGTCGAGCAGACCGGCGAACTTCAGGAACTGCCCGAGGCGGATCGCGTCGCCACCGATCGGGACGTCGGTGATCTGTGCCGGGTTCGTCATCCCCGAATGCTAACAAGGATGCGCCGGCTGGACCGAGGGACAGGATGTGGCTGTACCCTCAGCGGTACCGGGTCACCGTGACTCGCAAAGGAGCACCATCATGGGCGAGAAGTCCGCACGGAAAGAAGGCGGCAAGACCGCACCGGCGAAGACGCTGAAGGAGAAGCGCACCGCCAAGGCCGACAAGAAGGCCGGCAATGCGCGTTCGGAGAACACCGACGCAGTCACGCGGGTCAAGAACCGCTAGTCCTGATCAGCGGCCCGTCGTGGTCGGTGATGCGCTCAGGCGTCTGTCCCCTCACGGAGACGGGCGCCTGTTCTGGTCTTCGCCGTCAGCGCCGCGATCCGCCCAGGTGCCGACCTCGACGGGCCGGCGGTGGGGAGCAGTCCCCATTGAGCGGTCGTCGTGGCGTGCCCCAAGCTGGACCCTGAGACCAACAACCGTCGATCAGGGGGAGCATCACCATGGGGCACACATACCGGCAGCGAATCATCCGCACCTCGGCAGCAGCCTTGGCCGTTCCGGCACTGCTGCTCCTGAGCGCATGCGGGAGCTCGGGCGGCGAGATCGGCGACGAGGTCCGGATCTCGGAAGGCATGATGACGGTCACGGGGATCGAGCAGCGGACCGCGGAGGACGTCGCCGCTCTCGAACTCGACGAGCTCGCCGGCCAGACGCCCTACTTCGTGACGTACGAGGTGGCCTTCAACGACGGCTCGGACGGCGACCTCAACGAGAACTTCTGGAAGGCCAAGGCGTCGAACGGTGAGGCGTCGCCCATCAACGTCCTCAACTTCGGTGGGGATTTCGACTGCACCGGTCTCGGCGAAGTGTCCGACGGCAAGGCGGAGGGGTGCCAGCTCATCATGGTGCCGGAGGGTGCGACGCTCGAGTCGGTGTCCTTCGGTGGAGCGGGCACGTGGCGCGCGCCGAAGGCGGAGTGACGCCGAGGCGCTGACCGCTCACGCGCGGGCAGGGCATCCCGCTATCGTCGTTGCATGTCCGACCTCAGCCCCGGCGACGACGCGCTCGAGCTAGCCCGCCTGCTCATCTCGATCGATTCCGTCAGTCCGAGCCTCGTCCCAGGGGCTCCCGGTGAAGGGCGGATCGCGGCGGTGATCGCGCAGCGTCTCGAGGGAGCCGGCTTCGTGGTCGACCTCGTTCCCGCGCCGGAGGATGCGCAGCGCGTCAGCGTCGTGGCCGTACACGCGGGATCGTGGCCGGGTCCGACGGTCGTGTTCAACGGCCATCTCGACACCGTCGGGGTCGAGGGCATGGCCGACCCCTTCAACCCGCGGATCGCGGACGGCAAGCTCTTCGGACGCGGCGCCAGCGACATGAAGTCCGGCCTGGCGGGGTTGCTCGTCGCCGCGGAGCGACTCGCCGCGGCTGACCACCCCGGCACCGTCGTCTTCACGGGCGTCGCCGACGAAGAGGACGCGAGCGTGGGCGCCGCAGCCGTCCTCCGACACCTCGCCGAACGTGGTGTGACGGCGGACGTGTGCCTCATCGCCGAGCCCACCTGGCTGGACCGCATAGCGGCGCACCGGGGGTACGCGGTCGTCGAGGTCACGCTGCAGGGGACGGCCGCGCACTCGTCACAGCCCGGTCTGGCCGTCGATGCGATCCGCGCCCTCGGCGCGCTGCTGCAGGAGGTGGAGCGGGCCGACGACGAGCTCCATCGGCGACCGGCGCACCCGTTGCTCGACCACGGTTCGTTCACCACGACGGTGGTCCGGGCAGGGAGCGCCCCGTTCACGATCGCCGCCGACGCGACCCTCGCCATCGAGCGACGCACCCTGCCGGGTGAACGCGCTGAGGACGCCCTTGTCGAGGTGCAGTCGATGCTCGATGCGGTCGCCGCGAAGATGCCTGGTCTGCGCACGAGCGCTCGGCTGACCCATCAGCGTGAGTCTTGGGAGGCCGACGAGCACGGGGCGGCTGCGCGGTTCGCCGACGTCCTCGCCGCCGAGCTCTCCCGGGACGCGGAGGCCGCACCGGCGGCGGTCGGAGCGCCGTACTGGATGGAGTCGGCGCTCTGGCAGGCGGCCGGGATCCCGACCGTCGTGTGTGGCCCCGCCGGTGGCGGACTGCACGCTGTGGAGGAATGGGTCGACCTCGACCAGCTCCGCCGGTTCCCGCAGGCGGTCATCGCCGCGACCCGCGATGCCCTGTCCGGATCGAGCGAGGCGTGACGCCCTGGGGGCCCGCCCGCATCGCGGTGATCGGGCCAGGCGCGATCGGCACCGTGGTCGCCGCAGCGCTCCACGAACAGGGACGGACGCCGTTCATCGCGGGGCGGTCGAAGCGGCCGGAACTCCAGCTCCAGGTCGATGACGAGACGGTGAGGGTCCCCGGGCCGGTCCACACCGATCCGGCGGAGTCTCCGGGCACCGCGGACCTCGTCTTCCTGGCGGTCAAGGCGACCCAGACGGCTGCCGCTGCGGACTGGCTCGCCGCGCTGTGCGGCCCGGAGACGGTCGTGTGCGTCCTGCAAAACGGCGTCGAGCAACGCGAGATGGTGGAGCCACTCGTCAGAGCGGGAACGGTCGTCCCCGCGGTCGTGTGGTTCCCGGCCACCCGTGAGCCCGGCGGCCCGGTCACCCTGCTGAGCCCGCCGCGCCTGTCCCTGCCGGAGGCACCCGGTGCCATCGTCGTCGAGGACGCGTTGCGCGGCTCCCGCTGCACCGTCGAGGTCTCGACCGACTTCGCGACCCTCGCCTGGCGCAAGCTCCTGCAGAACGCCGCCGCCGGACTCATGGCGTTGACCGGACGCCGATCCGGCATGTACCGGCGCGACGACATCGGCCGCTTGATGCTCGGCTACCTCGAGGAGTGCGCGGACGTCGCGCGCGCGGAGGGTGCGCGGTTGACCGAGGACGAACCTCGACGGCTCCTCGACCAGTTCCGAGCCGCTCCGGTCGACCGTGGGACGTCGATCCTCGCCGGCCGCGACCAGGGGCAACCGCTCGAATGGGACGTCCGCAACGCGGTGATCCAGCGGCGGGGGAGCGTGCACGGCATCCCCACGCCGATCAGCGACGTCATCGTGCCGTTGCTCGCCGCGGCGAGCGATGGACCCGGCTGAACCGCCGGCGGTGGTGGGATCGAGCGCTTCGATAAGGTCGAAAGCATGCTTCGTCTGATCGCCTTCGCGGCTCTCGGTGCTCTGCTCGGCGGCGTCATCGTGATCACCGTCGGTCCGCCCGACGTCGGGTACGCAGTCGCCGGTGTCGCACTCCCCGTCTTCATCATGACCTCGGTGCTCACGCTCGTGGCCCGGTCGGTGGGTAACGCCGTCGGTGCTTCGCCTCAGGCCGTCCAGCAGGCCAAGGACGCTCGTCGGCTCGGGGTCGCCCGCGTCGATGCGCTCCGTCAGACCGGCACCCAGATCAACGACCAGCCGCTGTGCGAACTCGACCTGACCGTCCAGCCGCTTCACGGAGCGGCGTTCGCGAGCACGATGCGCACCGTCGTCCCGCTGACCGCCATCCCGATGTTCCAGCCGGGCACCGAGCGCGATGTCGCGATCCTGCTCGACGGCGGCCCCGAGGTCGCCTTCATCGACGCCGGCGAGCTCGCTCCGGCGGAGCGTTCACGGTTGCGCGTGCCGGCTCGCGCGTCCGTCCCGTTCCTCCCCGTCGAGCCGCACCGGCGCATCGTCGACGGACGGCGACGCGGACCGTTGCTCGGCGTCGGCCGGGCCGGTCGTCCCGGCCGCTTCGCCCTGTTCGCGATCGTCGCCATCGCGGCAGCGGCCATCGTGGTCGTGCCGTACCACCAGTCCGTCGCGCAGGCGATCGCTGCCCTCGAGGACGGACGCCTCCGACCCGACCTCCGTCGCCCGGGGCGCTCGCGGAGGCGCAGCGCGCGCTCCAGGAAGCGATCGGTCATGACCGTGTGGTGTCGATCACGGTCGCCGCCGATTTCGTCATCGTCCAGGCGCCGCTCACCGTGGGGGACACGAAGACCGACCGGTGGGAGTACCGGTATGGCCAGGTCACCAACGACGGCGCGGCGAGCATCCAACCCGAATCGGCGGCCGAGCAGTTCTCCTGGTCGGACGTCGCGCTCGACCGCGTCTGGGCGTTGATGCAGGACGGCGCAGAGCAGGTCGGCCTGCCCGTGGGTGACGCGCTCGCATACGTCGTCCGGTCGACCGACACCGACGTCGACAGCCCCACGTTCGCCCGTTCGGCCGGACCGCCGCAGATCACCTTCAGTGTCGGGGACGACTACGGTTCCACCTCGTTCGTCGCCGATGCGGACGGCTCGGGCCTCACCGCGCGGTGAGCGGCATACTGTCCTCATGAACGGTGCACCGCAGTCCTTCCCGCCACTCGTCGTCGGCTCCGACCCGGTGCGTACGGAGCGGGTGACCCGCCCGGCGTTCGTCTTCACCCTGATCGGAGCGGCACTGATCCCGGTGCTCGGGATGCTCCTCGCCGTGCTGACCACGACGTCCGGCGGATTCGCCCTCGGCATGCTGTCCGGACTGTCCTTCAGCGTCATCTCCTGGCTCATGCTGTTCGCGGTGGTGCAGTTCGCGACGGTCCGTGGAGCGCAGTCAGTGGCTCGCACGGTACTGACGCTCGACGCCGACGGCCTTCGTGGGAGCATCCCGCAAGGAGAGGTCTTCCTCCCGTGGGGAGCGATCGAGCGCATCTCGGTACGCTCACGCGGCAAGTGGCGGATCCTGACCTTCCACCTCGTCCCCGGTCTGACCGCGCAGTCTCCGGGCGTCTCGACGACCCTCCCGCCGAGGTCCTTCGCCGCGCTCGGCAAGCTCGGGTTCCAGGTCGGCGAAGTGGCGATCGACACACCCGTCGACACCGTCCTCGCCGCGACGAACGCGTTCACTGGAGGCCGTCTGCGCTGAGCCATGGTCGACGGGTCTGTCGGATGGTCTGGCACGATCGGATGTATGGACTCCGCACACGCCGCCAGCCCGGTCGCCGCCCCGACGTCGATGCCGCGAGGACGATGTGGCAGGCGTATGCCGAGCATCGCGGCGGCGCGGGACTGGACGACGCCGACTACACGGTCGAGCACTTCGGCGACACGGCCGGGCTGGCCGACGAACTGCTCGACATCGTCCTGACCGGGCGGAAGCGGGCCACCGCCGAACTCGTGTCGGAGTTCGCGCATCGCGGGGACCCGCTCCCGCGGATCGGGTCGCACTGGATCGCGTGCGACAGCACCGGGGCTCCGCAGATCATCATCCGGAGCACCGCGCTGCGCATCGGACCGTTCACGAGTGCCGACGCCGACTTCGCGTTCGCCGAAGGTGAGGACGACCGCACGCTCGAGAGTTGGCAGCGCGAACACCGACGCTACTGGGAACGGACCAGTGCGGCCCGGGGCGCGGAGTGGTCGGAGTCCGAGGAGATCGTCTTCGAACACTTCGCCGTGGTGTGGCCGCCGGAGCACGCCGACTGACACGTTCCGGTCAGACCGGTTCCGTAGACTCCCCGCATGCCGATGTCCGACTACGTCGCCTCGATCCGCGCCCACATCGGGACCGGGTTCCTCATGCTCCCCGGGGTCACCGCGGTGATCAGGGACGGGGACCGGTTCCTCCTCGGTCGCCATCACCACTCCGGCCTCTGGAGCCTGATCGGCGGCGGCGTCGAGCCGGGTGAGGAACCCGCCGACGCCCTCCTGCGCGAGGTCCTCGAGGAGACCGGCGCCCGGGTCCGCATCCGCGGGATCGTCGGGGTGTACGGCGGCGAACCGATGATGGTGCGCTACCCGAACGGCGACCACGTCGGGTACGTGACCACCGCTTACGACTGCGAGCTGCTCAGCGAAGCGACCGCGGATCCCGAGGAGCTCCTCGAACTCGGCTGGTTCGCTCGGGACGAGATCCTGACGCTGCCGCGACGCGACTGGATCGATCGCGTCATCGCCGACGCTCCTGGGCATGAGTCGGCGGGCAGCGAGGAACGGGTCGAGTCGTGATCCGCGTCGTCCTGTTCGACCTCGACGGCGTGATCCGACACTTCGATCCGGCGCAGGTGTCCGACATCGAGGCCAGGTACGGACTCCAGCCTGGGGTGCTCGCCGGGATCGCCTTCGCGGCGCCGCTCATCGACGAGGTCACCACCGGCCGGATCACGAGAGCCGAATGGGTCGGCCGGATCGGCGGTCTCGTCGGTGACCGGGCAGCGGCGGAGGAATGGGGTGCTCAGACGTGGTCGGTCGACGACGCGCTGCTGGAGCTGTCCGACGAGATCCGAACCGCTGGCTTGACGACGGCGGTGCTCACGAACGGCACGGACACCATCGCTGCTGAACTCGCAGCCTCGGGCATCGCCGACCACTTCGACGCGATCTTCAACTCGGCGGACATCGGCTTCGCGAAACCCGACGTCCGAGCGTTCCAGCACGTGCTCGATGCGCTGCAGGTGCGGGGCGAGGATGTGTTCTTCACCGATGACTCGGCAGCGAAGCTCGCCGGAGCAGCACGGCTGTCGATGTCCACGCACCGGTTCACGACGGTCGACGACCTTCAGGGTCGCCTGCGCGCCGCGGGAGTACCGGTTCGCGGTGCGCAGGCGCCCGAGCGCTCAGGCCGAGGCGAGCTCGCGGGCGGAGAGGACGCCGGTCTCGAGCGCTGAGAGCGCCACAACCTTGTAGCCTTCGGCGTCGAAGAAGATGGTGACGCGGTCGGGTTCGACGCCCATGACGGTGCCCGGACCGAACTCTTCGTGTTGCACCGCCTGGTCGACGTGCAACGGCGACGCGTGGCTGGCGCTGGCCGTCCCGGCGTGCTGCTGTGCCTGCTGCTGCTCCTGGTGCGCTTCGTGCCGTTCGCAGCCGTCGCAGTTCCCACACCACTCCGGGGCCTCGACACCGAAGTATTCCAGCAAGACCCGCCGGCGGCAGTGCGACGTCTCGGCGTAGGCGCGCATCATGGCCAGCCGCGACTCCGCGATCCGCTCGCGTGACTCGAGCGTCTCCCGCACGGCACCGATGGCACGCTTCGGGCCGACCTCGTCGATGGCGCGGACGCCGTCGGCGGTGTCGATGAGCCCGGCGTCCGCGAGGTCGTTGACGAGGCGGGCGACCGTGCGCCGCGGCCGATCGAGCTGCTCCGCGAGATCGCCGACGGTCGCGCCCGGGGTCGCGCGGACGGCACGCCACAGGGCGCGCAACGCCGACTCCGACACCGACCGCTTGGTGAAGAAGCGGCGGAGTCCGAGATCCTCCGCCCGGTAGTGCAGCGCGGTGGTCGCTGGCTCACCGTCCCGTCCCGCGCGGCCCACCTCCTGGTAGTAGGCGTCGAGCGACTCGGTGGTCGTGGCGTGCAGGACGAAACGCACATCGGCGCGGTCGATGCCCATGCCGAACGCGGAGGTCGCGACCACGACGTCGAGTTCGCCGGCGCGCCAGCGATCGTGGACGGCACGACGTTCGGTGCTCTTCAGACCCGCGTGGTAAGCGGCCACCCGGCGGCCCTCGGCCGCGATCTCGTCGGCGTACTGCTCCGTCTCGCGCCGCGTCGCGACGTAGACCAGCCCGGGCGCCGTCCAGGCGCGGGCTTCGTCGACGACCGCGGCCCGTTTCTCCGCTTCGCTCTCGTGGCGGTGGACGACGAGCCGGATCTCCGGCCGGTCGACGCCGTGCACCTGCACGTCCGGGTCGTGCATGCGCAGCCGGTCGATGATCTCCGCGCGGACAGGGCCGGACGCGGTCGCGGTCATCGCGAGGACGGGTGGATCGCCGAGTTCGCGGCGGACGTCGGCCAGGCGCAGGTAGTCGGGGCGGAAGTCGGTCCCCCACGAGGAGACACAGTGCGCCTCGTCGACGACCAGCAGCGAGACACCGGCCGTCCGGAGCCGGTCCACGGTCTCCTCGTTCGCGAGCTGCTCAGGAGCCAGCAGCACGTACACGGGGCCACCCTGGTCGACGAGCTCCCACGCGCTCGCGACCGCCGCCTGCCCGAGGGAGGCGTTGAGGGCGACGGCCGGGGGCGCGTCCGGCGCGGCTTCGATCGAGGCGAGCTGATCGGCCTGCAGCGCGACCAGCGGCGAGATCACCAGGGTCACGCCACCGCGCTGAGCACCGGCGACCTGGTACACCGCCGACTTCCCGCCGCCCGTGGCGAGGACCAACAGGGTGTCACGCCCCGCGACCGCCGACTGGATCGCCTCCCGCTGTCCTGGCAGGAACGTCTCCCATCCGAACTCATCGCGGGCGATGCGATCGACGGAACCGGGGGATGTGCGAGAGGAACCCATGTCCGTGACGGTACCTCCGCCCACCGACCTCGCGAGCCCGCTTGACGAGTGCGACGGGCTCTGCAACACCATCCCAGCTGAATGGTGTCGGTGGCTCGTCCTAGCGTGGGATCCGGTCGACGTCGCATCCCCAGCTGACAGTCCTCGGGCCTCACCGGTGAGGCCCCCGCGAGACATCTTCGCGACGTCGGCCCGCCTTCGCTCGCGCGTGCGCCAACCCTGCTGACGCGACCGCGATCAGGACGAGGACCATGAGCGTCGGCAGCGCGGCCTCGACGCCTCCCTGCGCGACGAGCCAACCGGTGAACGCGGCGCTCGCCGCGATACCTGCAGCGGAAGCGGAGTTGATCCAGGTGAACCCCTGCGTCAGTTCCTGTGGGGCGACCGTCGCCTGCACGATCTGCGAGGACGAGGCGAGCAGCGGTGCGATCGCGGTCCCGCCGACGAGGAGCATGATCGCCAGCCCAGGCAGGGTCGGCCAGACGGTGCCGACGAGCACGGCGAGCGTGAGGACGACGGACGCGATCAGCTGCACGGTCGGAGGCTGCGGAGTTGATCGCAGTGCCCCGTACAGCGCGCCCGCGACGATGCTCGCGGCACTGGAGAGCGCGAGGACGAGTCCGATGAACGGCTGGAGCCCCTGCGCCGTCGCCGCCGCAGTGACGAGGAGCGGCACCGCGCCGAAGAAGCAGCCCAGGCCGAGGTTCACCCCGAACGCCGCGAGGAACGGCGGGGCGAGGAGAGTGGACCGGTGGGCGCCCGCCCCGCGCTCCGGTCGACATCGCGGTATCGGTGCGGTGGAGCGTTGGAGGGAGAGTGCGACGCAGCCGGCGGCCACGAGGATCCCTGCAGCTGCGGATCCCGCCCACGGCGCGAGCAACGAACTCATGAGTGTCACGAGGATCGGTCCCGACAGGAACACGACGTCGTTCATGTTCGCCTCGAGGGAGAAGGCGGTCCGGAGCGCCTCGGGCTCCGGGAGGAGCCGTGACCAGCGCGCCGCCGACAGGGCGCCGGGCTGCGGGATCGCGGCACCCGCGACGACGACGATCGCCAGGGTGATGCCGATCGGCGCATGTCCTGCAGTGGTGATCGCGACGACGACTGCACTGACGTGCACGAGCACGGCCACCGGAACGGTCGCCGTCTGTCCCCACCGGTCGATGAGTCGTGCGATCTGCGGACCGACCACCGCCTCGGCGAGCGCGAACGCCCCCGTCGACGCCCCTGCGACCGCGAACGAATCCGTCACGTGCTGGATCGAGAAGAGCAGCCCGAGTCCGGTCATGGCGACGCCGAGCCGGGCGAGGGCCGCAGCGAGGAAGAACTGCGGCGCCCCGGGGCGGCCGAGGATGCCGCGATACCGGCTGGCGGCCGAGCGGAAGGGGCCGAGGATGGAGGGCGGGAATGAGCGAGCAGTCGTCATGGACGATGCCTCCGAGGCGGAGCGGGGGATCGGTCGGCAGACAAATCGGCCTGGGCTTCGACGATCACCACGACACCGCGGTACCCGTCCATCGTGCCCGCCAGGCCTGTGGGGCGCAAGCACCGCAAGCCGTCCGTGGTGGACGGTCCGCGTGAGCCGTGGGTGGGTGGTGCGGTGGGGTTCGGATCCCGTGCTCCGCGGGCGGTCCCGGCGCTGGTATCTTACGGATGGCGCCGACACCATCGGGGTGTGACTCCGGATGCGGTGACGAGTGACGAGGTATCGATGCGAACGGTCGGCGTACTGGACAGCGACGATCGCGCCCGCGCGTCCGCCGTGTCGTGGCTCGGCTCCCACGCACCTGACCTGCAGGTGACGATCGCGGCGTCGTCCTGGGGCGAGATGCTCACGGACGACCGTTTCCCACCGAGCGCGGTCGTCTTGTGCCCGCGAGCTGGGGACCGCGTCGACATCGCGTACAAGGCGCGTGTCTGTCGCATCCTCGACATCGACGTGGTCGTGCTCTCCGAAGCCCCGCAGCAGGAGATCCGGTCCGGACACCGGAGCGTCGGCGCCACGTTCGTCTCGACCGTCGAAGCGGCGGCGGGAGTGCTCCGCGCAGGAAGCTGACCCGCGCCCGCAGGCGGGCTCAGTCCGCGGTGTCGGTGAGGAGCGAGGACACGGAGGCCGCGATGCGGTCGGCCCCCTCGTGGTCCTCGGCCGTGATGGTCACCACAGCGTCGTCGGCGAAGATGACGAGCTGCCCGTAGGCGCCGTGGAGTCGCCAGGCCGCGCCCGGACCATCCCATCCTGCGAGCGCATACCGCTCGTAGCCGATGCCGGTTCCGGAGGACACCCAGTCGGTGTGCATGGCGTCGACCCACTCCGGCGACAGGAGCTGCTCGCCCGCCCACTGGCCGCGGTCGCGGATGAGTCGTCCGATTCGCGCGAGTTCCGTGGTGCGGAGCTGCAGCCCGCCGCCGGATGCGATGAATCCGCGGGGGCATCGCTCCCAGGGCGCGTCGCGGATGCCGAGCGGTGCGAGGAGTCGTTGCTCGAGGTAGTCGCCGACGTCGCCGACCCGGGTCTCGAGTGCGCGCATCGCGGTGTAGGTGCTGGCGTTCGAGTACTGGAAGACGCGACCACGGGACGGCCTGCTCAGGAACTCGAGGGTCAGGTCCGGCCAGTCGGACAGCAGGGTCGGCGACCAGGGGAGGTCGACGCCGCTCGTCATGTTCAAGAGGTGCCGGAGGGTGACGTCGGTGGTGCCCTCGCCGAAGTCGGCTTCCGGGAACACGGTGCCCAGCGTGGTGTCCATCGTGATGAGGCCGTCGTCGATGGCGAGGCCGGCGGCGAGTACGCAGACGCCCTTCGCTGCGGAGTGGATGTCCTCGCGGACGTCCTCGGTCCAGCGATGCTCGGCCTCGTCGTCACCGGCGAGCACGTGCAGGCCGTGCGCGCCGAAGCCCTGCTCGGCGACCTGCTGGACGATGCGGTCGCGGAGGAGGGCTGCTCGGGTGGTGTCGGCTCGGGTCACGGCTCAAGTCTGCCCGACCGGCGCACAGCGCGCGGACGCCGTTCATCGCAGGGTTCACCGTGACGACGTCGAGGCTCGCCGGGCGACCTCGCGTACGGCGCGGCCCACCCGCCCGTCGCCCAATGGAGCGCCGGTAGGAGGACCCACGTGAGGGACGCGACGAGGACGGTCGCGTTGGCGACGACCGTGGCCAGGCGTGGCCAGCCGATGGTGAGCGGGTCGAGGCCGATGTTCAACGCGACGCTCATCGGCAGGACCCCGGCGAGGGTGACGACGGCCTGCCGCCAGGATCCGCGACGGAATCGGCGCCGATTCACGCGAAGAACCCGTCGCGCCAGCTCGGGTACCGCAACGTGAGACCTGCCGCTCTGGCGGCCGCGTTCGACACCGGACGGCCGATGTCGGCCGAGGTCGACGTCCTCGGCGGTGGCGCGCCCACTGCAGCGGCGAACCGCGGCACCCACTCGTGGCCACTGGCGGGTTCGTCGTCGACGATGTTCCACGTCCCGCGACCCCATCCGAGTGCGAGCAGGAGCGCGGCTGCGGCGTCGGAGGTGTGCACGAACGAGGTGACGGTCTCCGTGGCCGGGAGCCCGCCCGCGCGGGCGGCGTCACCGAAGCGTCCGGCGGTCGAATACCAGGTTCCGGGCCCGTAGAGCTGGCCGAACCGGAGGACCCCGCCGTCATCGAGCTCCTGCACGGCGCCCTCGAGGGCACGCACCGCGGAGATCGTCGTCTGTCGAGGCTCCGGTGCGTCCAGATCGAGCGGATCGGACTCCGCCGCGAGCTCACGACCGGGGGAGTGGACCCAGGAGATGCTCTCCGCGACCATCCGCGACGTTCCGGCCTCGTGGGCCGCGTCGACGAGGTGGCGGGTGCCCGCGGTGCGCAATCGTGCATTGCTCCCTGAGTCTCCCGCGGTCAGATCGGTCAGGAGGTGCACGATCGCGTCCGGCCGGGTCTCGACCACCGCCCGCACCGTCGCGGTCCGGTCGAGGACGTCCAGCAGGAACGGTGTCGCCCCGGTGTCGGCGACGCGCGCGAACTTCGAGAGCGACCGGGTCGTCGCGATCACCTCGTGACCTGCTGTCCTGAGCAGTGGGATGAGCGCGCGCCCGAGCACGCCCGAACCGCCCGCGATGAACACCCGCATGAGCACGTCCTTCCAGAAGATACGGTTCGACCCTATTCAGGCGGTGGACCGATGATGAGGGCCAGAACGAGTCCCATATCCTGGTCCAGTGGACCTGATGCTCCAGCTGGACCCGACGTTGCCGAAGACCCGTGCCGTCGAACACGCCATCCGGGCCGCGATCGCCGATGGCCGGGCTCGACCCGGTATGCGATTGCCATCGTCCAGGGAACTCGCGCTCGAGCTCGGGGTGGCTCGCAACACGATCGTGGCCGTCACCGACGACCTCGTCGCCGAAGGTGTTCTCGAGGCCAGAGCCCGCGCGGGCACGTTCGTCGCGCGCAGCGTCGCGCCACTCCACAGCGCAAGCCGGACGGCAGCGAGTGCCGGACCGGAGTTCGACCTCAGGCCGGGGCGACCTGAGGCCGGGTCCTTTCCGACCGCGCGTTGGCTCACCGCCGTCCGGCGCGCCGGCACCGCAGCTGCCGATGTCGACTCCGACGGCGCCGGCAGCATGGCGCTGCGCTCCGAGGTCGCCTCCTACCTCGCCCGGGCTCGGGGTGTGGAGACGACTGCTGACGCCATCGTGATCTGCGCCGGATACCGGACGGCCAGCACGCTCCTCGCGGCAGCGCTCGCGGCAGGCGGAGCGTCGTCCGTCGCGATCGAGGACCCGTCGCTGTTCGGTATCGAACGCCCATGGTCGACGTCGGGGTTCACCGTGTCCGACCTCGTCGTGGACGAGGACGGCGCGGACCTCGGTCGGCTCGATGCCCGCACGGACGCCGTCGTGCTGACGCCGTCGCACCAGTTCCCCCTGGGTGGGGCGCTGGCCCCGGTGCGACGTCGACTCGTCGTGGATTGGGCGATGGCGAACGGAGGCTTCATCGTCGAAGACGACTACGACGGGGAGTTCCGCTTCGACCGCCGCCCGGTCGCCGCGTTGCAACGGTCGGCGCCGGAGCGCGTGGTCTACGCCGGCAGCGTGAGCAAGACCCTCGCTCCAGACCTCCGCCTCGGGTGGCTCGTGTTGCCGCACGACCTCGTGCGTCCGGTCGTCGACGCGTCCGAAGCGCTCACGGGCGGCGCGCCGATGCTGAACCAACTGGCTCTCGCCGACCTCATCAGGACCGGCGAGTACGAGCGCCACATCCGCCGTCAGCGCCGCGAGTACGCCCGCCGTCGCGCCCATCTCCAGCAGGCGCTGCGCACCGTCGGTCTCGAGGTCCCCGGTCTTGCCGCCGGGCTGCACGGCCTCATTCCGCTCGGCGATGGCGCCCCGACGGTGCTGTCCCGACTCGAGTCCCAACCCGATCACGTCGGCGTCCATCGCCTCGCGCGCTACACCCGGAGCCTCGACCGCCCGGAGGCCCTCGTCGTCGGATTCGCCACGCCGTCGCGAGCGCGGTTCGAGCCGGCGGTCGCGGCCCTCATGTCGCTGCTGACCGCTCGCGACTCCCGACCCCCGCGCTGAAGGCGATCAGCAGTCGCCGCCCCTCCGGCCAGGCGCCGAGTCCACTGGCGGAGTTCACGTGGCCCTGCCGCCCGATGCTGATCCGAGGCACGCCCCACGTTGCGGCGAACCCGGCCGCGCGTGCCTCCGAACAGAACGGGTCGTCGTCGCTGGTCACGAGCAGTGCGGGTGCGGATGGCCGGACATCGAGATCCTCGGCGAACGCAGCGGCGACCCTCGGGAACCGCGGCCCGTCGGGATCGGGGGCGGCGACGAGGAACAGCCCGGCGACTCGTGCAGGGTTCGCCGCCGCCCAGCGGACGGCCAGCAGACACGAGAGGCTGTGGGCCACCAGGATCGCCGGTTCGTCCGCCACCGCCCGGTCGAGCGCAGCGGACCAGTCGTCGAGATCCGGCTCGTCCCAGGACGCCGGCGCGAACCGTCGGATCGCAGGCGTCTCGCGCTCCCAGTGGGATTGCCAGTGGGCGTCGTCGGATCCACCGATCCCGGGCATGGTGATGATCGACATGGGATTCCTTCGTCGTGGCTGGGTGATCTGCCCTCAGCGTGCCAGTCGAACCCTCGGTCTCAGCAGCTGGAGCGTCATCATCCGTTGTTTACTAAGCAGATGACGGATAATGCCTCGCTTTCCTTCGATCGAACGGATCAGACGATCCTCGACGTGCTCCAGGTCGACGGGCGCACCACGATGACCGACCTCGCCCGGCTCGTGCACCTGTCCCAGCCGGCGGTGTCGGCGAGGGTCCGCAAGCTCGAACTCGCCGGCTACATCACCGGCTATGGAGCGCGGGTGTCGCCGCAGAAGCTCGGGCTCACGACGCACGCCGTCGTCCGACTGCGGACGACCCACGCGCAGATCCAGGCGTCACTGGCCCAGTTCGACGAGCTGCCGGAGATCCACCGGATCTACCGCGTAACCGGTGAGGACTGCTTCGTCCTCGACGTGCACGCCTCCTCGCCGGAACGCCTCGAGCAGATCATCGACGCCATCGGCCGGTTCGGTCCCGTCAGCACGGCCCTGGTGCTGCGCGAGTACCCGGCCCACCCCATCGCCAGCCGCTGAGTATCCGTCGGCGGTACCACTCCTCGTCGATCGCATCGGGGTGGTCGAGTACGCCCGGCGGCGACTACCGTTGACGGATGTTCACCGTGATCAACCTCGCCGACGGAATCGACATGCGGCCCTTGGAACTCGGCGACGCGAGGGAACTCGCCGCGGCGTACTCGCGGAACCGCGACCATCTGGCCCCGTGGGAGCCGGCCCGATCCGACGAGTTCTTCACCGAGGCCGGGCAATCGGCGGACCTCATGAGCAAGCTCGCGTCGAGTGCCGCCGGGAGCGGATACTCGCTCGGTCTGTTCGACGGCACGACCATCGTTGGCAGGTTCAACCTGTCGGGGATCGTCCGCGGCCCGTTCCAGAACGCCGGGTTGGGCTACTGGGTGGATGCGGAGTACGCGGGCAAGGGCCTCGCGACGGCGGCCGTGCAGGCGATCGTCCGGGTGGCGCGCGACGAGCTCGGCCTGCATCGGGTTGAGGCGAGCACCCTGCTGCACAACCACGGTTCGCAACGGGTGCTTCGCAAAGCCGGGTTCGAGCACATCGGCATGGCGCCGTCGTACCTGCGGATCGCCGGGACCTGGCAGGACCACAACCTGTACCAAGTGATCCTGCACCGCTGACCGTCCCGGACCGGACGCCTTCGCTATCGTGAGCGCATGCTGATCAGACACCGGGACCGCGAACCGTCGATCCACCCGACCGCGACCGTCGCGTCGTCCGCCACGATCGTGGGCGATGTCAGGATCGATGCGGGTGCTCGGATCCTGCACGGTGCGGTGGTGTCCGCCGAAGACGGCGAGGTCGTCATCGGCGAGGACACCGTCGTCATGGAGCATGCCCTGATCCGCGGACGGTCCGGTCACCCAGCGGTCATCGGAGCCGCCGTCATGATCGGGCCGCACACGCATGTCAACGGCAGCGTGGTGGCCGACGAGGCGTTCATCGCCACGGGTGCCTCGCTGTTCCCCGGCAGCCGAGTCGGGCACGGTGCCGAAGTCCGGATCAACGGTGTCGTCCAGGTCAACACCGTGCTGGAGCCGGGTGCCGTGGTTCCCATCGGATGGGTCGCGGTCGGGACACCGGCATCGATCCTCCCGCCCGAACGTCACGAGGAGATCTGGGCGATCCAGCGACAGCTCGACTTCGGCGCGACTGTGTACGGCGTCGGACCCGAGGTGTCGATGCGCGAGCTCATGCGGCGGCAGTCCGAGTTCTACGGAGCCCACGCAGGCGACGAGCCCGTCGGTCGCTGAGGCCAGCCCGAAGGGCTCCCCGTCATCCTCGGACTGTATGGCGCACAGCGCCGAGGCCTGTGGAGTTCCGCGCTTGCTGCGTGCACACTGGGGTGATGACAAACGCCCGTGTCGTCTCGGTCAGCAGCGACGATGAGCACCGTTTCTCCAAGCCGCGACGCGAGGCGATCACGCTCGTCGCCGGGCTGGGCGTCGAGGGGGACGCGCATTTCGGAGCGACGGTGCAGCATCGATCCCGGGTGAGACGCGATCCCACGCAGCCCAACCTCCGGCAGGTCCACCTCATCCATCGGGAGCTGTTCGCGGAGGTGGACGCCGACCTCACCCCGGGTGAGCTGGGCGAGAACATCACCACCGAGGGGCTGGACCTCCTCGACCTCCCCGCGGGTGCCGTGCTCCGACTCGCGACGGACGCCGTCGTCGAGGTGACGGGGCTTCGGAACCCGTGTGTGCAGATCGACCGCTTCGAACCGGGCCTGCTCAAGCAGGTCGTCGGAACCGACGCCGAGGGGCGCACCGTCCGCAAGACGGGAGTCATGGGCGTGGTGCTCGTCGGCGGTGTCGTGCAGCCCGGTGATCCGATCTCCGTGGAGCTGCCGGACGGAGCCCTCGAACCGCTCGCGCCGGTGTAGGCGCGTGACGGTGGACGCTTCGGGCGTCGTCAGGATGACCGAACCGTCTCAGTCGAAGGGGGTGCCGTCGGCGATGTTCCGCAGTGCCGCGAGGTGCGCCTCGAGGGCGGTCGATCCGGCCGGGGTCAGGCGCACCCAGGTGAGCCGCCGCGAGTCGGCCCGTGCCGACGACCGCTCCTTCCGCAGAGCGATCAGGCCGGCGTCGACCAGGAGCTTGAGGTGCTTCGACAGCTTGGCGTCGTCGATGGCGAGCGCGTCGCGGACGACGGAGAACTCCAGTTCGTCGACGTTCCGGAGGAGGCCGCACGCCCGCAGTCGCAAGGGTGCGTGGATCAGTTCGTTGAATGCGGGTGTTGGACTGCTCATCGCGCGGGGATCGTTCCCGAGGCGGCGATCTCCTGGCGGAGCGCCGCGTCGTATCGCCGTCCCAGCACGACGGTCGCCACGAACGTCACACCTGCCGGGACGAGTGCCCACCACGGCGAGACGTCGAGGAACTTGAACGCCAGGCTGCACGACATGGCCGCGACGAGCATGACGAGTGTCGCGATCAGCAGGCGCCTGCTGCGAGGGCCAGCCGGCTTCGTGACGACGACCCCGGACACCCGGGCATACGTCGTGGTCAGGATGGGTAGCGCGACGATTCCCAGGGTGATCGCGGCGATCGGCCACACGCCGGGAAGGGCGTGGGCGCCGGCGAAGACCGCTGTGATGAGGCCGAGTGCCGGGTGGTACCACCACGGCGTGATGATCCGCGTGGCGAGTCGCTCGTGGTCGCGCGCCAGCTCGGCGAGCGCGGTCTCCGCCTGAGCCCGGGCTGCCCGGTCTGACGCCGATTGCGCGTCCTCCATCCGGCCGTCAAAGTCGCTTTCCATGATCGCAACTCTATGTCGTGGGTTGCGATGAACGCAACTGAGCGTTCAGTCGAGGAATTCGCGGACCGCACGCGCGAACACCCGTGTGCCGGTGTCGATGAGTTGGTCGGGGAAGTCGAAGTCCGGGTGGTGCAAGTCGGGGCCATCAGCGCTGCGTCGGGACCCGATGAAGAACATGGCCGAGGGGGCGACGGCTCGGAAGCGACCGAAGTCCTCCGACCCTCGCTCGACGACACCGGTCGTGTGGGGCACGCCTTCGTGATCGAGCGCCCGACGGAGGAGGGTGACGGCTGCAGGGTGGTTCTCGCAGTGGTGGAAGACGTCCGCCTCCTCGACGGTGACACGGAGACCTTCCTGCTCGGCCACGTCGACGGCCAGGTGTCCGGCATCGGCGCGGAGCGCGTCCATGCCGTCGTCGGT
The DNA here is from genome assembly GCF_006065115.1 of Plantibacter sp. M259. NCBI lineage: Bacteria > Bacillati > Actinomycetota > Actinomycetes > Micrococcales > Microbacteriaceae > Plantibacter > Plantibacter sp. M259. Next base: position 2,400,324 of record NZ_CP040750.1, read on the forward strand.
CATGGTGCGCAGGGTCGCCCAGATCTCACCGTGCCCGGGTGCCACGCCGAATGCCCGCTCGCCGAGGGCGGCGTGGGTTACCGTCACGAGCCGGTAGTCCGAGTCGATCTCGGTTCCGCGTCCGAGTGCAGGAAGCGACGTGAGTAGCCTGGCGATCGCCGTGGCGGGGGAGACGCCGCCTTCCGGCGCCGACGCGTGGGTGGGTTCGCCGTCCAGGATCACGCGGACGCCGCGCGACGCACAGTTCACGACGCCCTCATCGAGCACCACCTGACCCAACGGCAGTGACGTCAGGTTGTGGAGCGCGAGTGCCAGATCGGGGTGCAACCGTTCGAAGGCGGGATCGGCGAGCACGGCCGCCGCACCGACCGCGTTCTCCTCGGACGGCTGGAACAACAGCACCGCGCGACCCCGTGTCGGTCGACGACGGCCGAGCAGGAGGCCCACGCCGGCGAGGACGGTCATGTGGCCATCGTGTCCGCACTGGTGACCGACGCCGTCGTGCTCGGAGCGGTACGAGACCTCCGTCACCTCCGTGATGGGGAGCGCGTCGAGTTCCGCGCGGAGCAGGAGTGTCGGGCCGGTGTCGGCACCGGAGTAGACCACCGCCACCCCGTGGCCGCCCAGCCCGGTCACGATCTCGTCGGGCCTGGTGGCGGCGAGGAACTCGGCGACCGCGGCCGCGGTGCGGTGTTCGCTGCCGGACAGCTCGGGGTGACGGTGCAGCTGTCGACGGAGCAGGATCAGTCGGTCGAGGTCATTGGTCGCGAGCTCGGTGCCATGGGGCTGCGGGTGCATCGATGCTCCTGTCTGTGGGCGCGTCGATCGGATACCGCTTCGATGACGGCGTTCTGTCTCGCGCCTCCGAAGCCGTCGCGTCAGTCTGCCTGCTCGGGATGAGCCGGGCGTATGTGGTGGTGATCCATCGATGTCCCGTCCGAGTGTCGCATCGGAACACGGCTTCGATGCCTAGCGGAGCGCCAGCCGCGTCTGCGTGTGGGTCGCGCCTCCGTCGTTCTTCATGCTGCGCAGGAGGCGGTCGAGCGCGCTGGTGCCGGCGACGCGGATGTGGACGAGGTAGTCGTAGGCGCCGGTGACGTGCACCGCGTCTCTGATCTCGGGGATCCGGCGGGTCCACTCCAGGAACTCCTCCGACTTACGCGCGGGGTCGAGTCGGACGTCGATGAACGCCTCCAGGCCGTCCTCGGCGACCGGGGCATCGGAGCCGAGGATCGCACGGTACCCGGTGATGACGCCGCTGTGCTCCAGGCGACGCACACGGGCCGCCGTCGCATTCGTGCTCAACCCGATCTGACGGCCGAGCTCACTGAACGATATCCTCGCGTTCACCTGGAGCACGTCGATGATTTCACTGTCGAGATCGTCCATGCGACACAGTATGCCGTCCCACTGCCAGAACGCACTGTCGTGACCGGGTCGCTGCGCCAGAGTCGTCGGCATGGATGTCCTCCTCGCCCTTCTCGCCGGGTCCGTCGCCGGCCTCGCTCCGGCCGCGCCGCTCGGGGCGATCGGGATACTGCTCCTCCAAGAGGGCGTCACCCGCGGGCTGCGCCGTGGACTGCCCGCGGCCGCCGCCGTTGCGACGGTGGACGTGGCGTACTGCACCGCCGCCGTCGCTGCCGGTGCGCTCGCCGGTCCCATCGTGAGCGGATGGTCTCCCTGGCCGCAGCTCCTCGGTGGTGTCGCCGTCATCGCGCTCGGAGCGCACGGTCTCGTGCAAGGCCTCCGTGCGAAGCCGTCAGCAGGGGAACGGCCTGCTGAGCGCTCGGGCTCCGCACATCAGCGCTACCTGCTCTTCCTCGGCCTGACGGCGATCAACCCGGCCACCCTCGTGTACTTCGCGGCGATCCTGACCGGGCTGGCCGAGTTCACGGAGTCAGGGTCGACGGCGGTCGCCTTCATCGTGGGTGTCGGGCTCGCATCCTTCAGCTGGCAGGCGCTGCTGGTCGCGCTCGGAGCCGGAATCCGGCGGAGGACGGGCGCGTCCTTTCGGAGGTGGACGGCCATCGTCGGCAACGGCTTGATCGTCGCATTCGGTGTCGCCCTCATCATCCAGGCGCTGTGATCTTCGCCCTGTGAGCGCCGGCTCGTCCGCCGATCAGCGCCTCGCCGGCACGTCCCCCCAGGGGTTCCGGGACGTCGGCGCGACGATCTGACCGCTCGAGGTCGTGCGGTGACGGCGGGCCGATTCGCTTCCCGATTCCCGTGAATCGAATATCGTATGTTGCGTTGCTTTGATGGGGTCATCGCAGTGATGCGTTCGGATTGAAGGGGATGTCGGGTGACGGAATCGCATGGGGGTACGCCGGCCGGTTGGTATGCGGACCCGTGGAACCCGACCGGGCAGCGGTACTGGAACGGCTCGGAGTGGACCCCGCAGGTGCACAGCGGAGTTTCGCAGCAGCCGCAGCAGCCGCCGCAGCCACGACCCGTGCAGCAGCCACCAGCCCCACAGCAGGCTCAGCGTCAGCCACAGCAGCCACACCAGTCGAAGCATCCCGGCAAACGGCGGGGCCGCACGATCGGCATCGTCACCGGGAGTGTCGCGATCGCGGCTGCGCTCGCCGTCGTGGCGGCGTTCGTCGTGGTCCCTGCCGTGACCGGCGGCGACGAGGGCCGTATCACCACCGACCAGTCCGCACTCTACGACTTCACCGCCCCACAGGCGGGCCTCGAACGCGACCACGAGTTCGAGATCGACGTCGACTACGACGTGAAGGCAGAGAACAAGAAGCGGGCGGACGCCGACGACCTCGACCGCGGCGGCAACGCACCCCCGTGGGCGTTCCAGGTCTTCTACGACGCGGCTCTGACGAAGCAGGCCGAGTACTCGGTGTACCAGTCCGACTCCGGTGGCGGCGTCACGATCTCCGGAACCGAACTCGGGAAGACGTTCGGGAAGACCGAGGCGGACATCCTCGACGAAGCCGGAGCGTCCCGCGGCCGCTGGGGCCTGCACGACGAGTACTTCCTCGTAAGTCGGCTCGAGAAGGACGGCACCGAGCGGGACAAGCCGCTCGTGACCAAGTTCACCGTCGAGTCGGAGTACGCGGCACCCGAGGTGACCTTCGGGGCGGCCGACGACAGCGGCGGTGTCACGCTGTCCTGGGAGTCGGTGGAAGGCGCCGACACCTACCTGATCGTGCACCACGAGGTCACCAAGCGGGGTGACGGCGTCTTCAAGCTGGTGGCCGAGGTCGACGGGACCGAGTGGTCCTCCGCTGGCGACACCGAGAGCTTCGAGGCGAAGGAAGCCCCCTTCGTCAGTCGTCAGAACATCGGGCTGCAGGCCTACAACTACCGTTCGCAGACCGAGGACGACGTGACCGGCGGCGAGGAGCAGGACGCCGGCGAGGAGGAGATCGCCGCCGAGACGATCGGGTTCGACCTCGGCGTGATCGCCACCGACGGAACAGCCTTCTCCCCGTACAAGCCGTACGACTTCACCCGCTCCGCCGGATTCCTCCCGCTCGAGGTCGCGTCGAACTCCACGCGGGCGCTGAAGAACTGGGGTGCCAGCGGCTACATCGAGGGCATCGAGAACGTGCAGAAGGTGCTGCCGTTCGTCTCCGTCGACGGGCGCACCCGCTCGACCGTCGCGTACCTCGATGACAGCGCCGTGCTCGACTACGGCGATCGATGGGTCGTCCCGCTCCGTGGGCGCAACACGCAGCTGGGGGAGTGGATCCCGATCACGAAGCGGTCGACCCCCGACCCGGTCGCAGCCATCGCCCAGTTCAACGCCGCAGCGCAGGAGGCTGCCCCGCCGACCGGCATGCCGCGGTTCGACGCCTTCGTGGCACCCGAGAACACCGACGCCGAACCGGTGTCCGAGGTGCCACCCACCGACTACCCGGTCTACGGCAGCACCGAGTTCACCCGGTTCCTCGCCGGGCACCTGATCGCCCAGACGAAGTCGATCGACATCTCCGAGTTCGTCGACACTCCGGGAGCGCCCGACCCGTACGACGCCGTGTACGAGGCGCGGGCCCAGAACCCCTACGTCTTCAACGTCAGCTACGTCGGACTCCGCGACGGGGGAGACACCCTGCTCGTGACGTATTCGCTGCCGAACGACGAGGTGGCGGCGCTGCAGGCGCAACTCAAGCAACGCGTCGACGAGGTCGTGGCGGCAGTGGCACCCGAGGGGCTGAGTGATCGGGAGAAGGTCACCGCGCTCAACGAGTGGCTCGTCTCGAATGCTGAGTACGACGACACCGCCTTCGCGACCCTGCAGGGCGACGCGTTCGACGGGGTCCCGGCCGGCTACGAGTACGCCTGGAACGCCACCGGGACGCTGCTGCAGGGACTCGGCGTGTGCGCGAGCTACTCCTACGCCTTCAACGCGCTCGCGAACGCCGCGGGTGTGCAGACGGTGGTCGTGACCGGGGATGTCCTCTCCGGTGGGCCGCACGCATGGAACAAGGTGTTTGTGGACGGGCAGTGGCTCGCCGTCGACGCCACCTGGAACGACGGCGGCGATCCCTCGGCCTACCTCATGATCCCCGACTCGGGCTTCACCGACTCGGCGCAGCGGGTCGAAGACACGTACTGGATGATCGACTCGTCGATCCCCGCGTACGCGACCCCCTGATCGGCGAGCATCCTCGTCGTCGAGGACGGCGATCGTCACGGGTCCAGCCCGAGGCCGTAGCGGCGCAGGGGTACCGCGATCGCCCGCTCGTCGGAATCGACGGGCGTGCGGAGCCGTCGCGTTCACCGGTTGATCATGTGGCCCATGAGCCCGTGGAATCCCTCCTGCAGTGCCTCGCCGAGCGTGGGGTGGGTGTGCACGTTGCGAGCGAGTTCGGCGGCGGTCAGGTCCCACTTCTGGGCGAGGGTGAGCTCGGGGAGCAGCTCAGCGACGTCGGCTCCGATGAGGTGTCCGCCGAGGAGCTCGCCGTACTCGGCGTCGGCGATCAGCTTCACGAAACCGCTCGCATCGCCGAGCCCCTGTGCCTTGCCGTTCGCGACGAACGGGAACTTCGCCACCCTGACGTCGTGGCCCTCGTCGCGCGCCTGCTGCTCGGTGAGCCCGAACGAGGCGACCTGTGGCTGGCTGAAAGTGGCGCGCGGCATCATTCGGTAGTCGCCGAGCGGCATGGTCTCCACGCCGGCGATGGTCTCGGCGGCGACGACCCCCTGGGCTTCGGCGACGTGTGCGAGCTGGAGCTTGGCCGTGACGTCGCCGATCGCGTACAGGTGCGGCACGCTCGTGCGCATGAACTCGTCGATGGCGATCGCGCCGCGCTTCGTGAGTTCGACGCCGGTGTGCTCGAGGCCGTACCCCGTCACGCGTGGCGCGAACCCGACGGACATGAGGACCTTGTCGGCGCGCACACTCGTCACGTCGCCCGAGGGGGAGCTGTAGGTGATCCTCACACCGTTGCCGTCGTCGACGACGGTCTCGACCTTCGTGGACGTCAGGATCTCGATGCCGAGCTTCTTGTACTGGCGGGCGATCTCCTTCGACACCTCCACGTCCTCGTTGGGCAGGGCGCGGTCGAGGTACTCGATGATCGTGACGCGCACGCCGTAGTTCACGAGGACGTAGGCGAACTCCATGCCGATGGCTCCGGCGCCGATGATGACGAGCGACTCCGGGAGCTCGCGCGAGAGGATTTGCGATTCGTAGGTGACGACGCGGTCGCTGAGGGCGACGCCGGGGAGTAGCCGGACGGTCGAACCGGTCGCGATGATGGCGTCGTCGAACGTGACGCTCTCCGACCCGCCACCGGTGAGGGCGATGTCGATCGTGCCGGCGTCGCGGAACGTGCCGCGCCCGTCGAACTCGGTGATGCCGTTCTTCTTCATCAGGAAGTGGACGCCCTTGACGCGGCCGTTCGCCACCGAGCGGCTGCGATCGAACGCGACGCCGTAGTCGAACGTCACGTCGCCGACGATGCCGAACTGCTCGGCCTGGTGTGTGAACGTGTGCGCCAGCTCCGCGTTCCGCAGCAGTGCCTTCGACGGGATGCAGCCGACGTTGAGGCAGACGCCGCCCCAGTACTGCTCCTCGATCACGGCGACCGACTTGCCGAGTTGGGCGGCGCGCACCGCGGCGACGTACCCGCCGGGTCCGGCGCCGAGGATGACGAGGTCGAAGTGGATGCTCATGTGGTGCTCCTTCAGAGAGAGGTCGAGAGTGGACGGGACAGGCGGACCGGGTGGGTTGCCGGGTCGGTGAGGTGGTCGGTCATCAGGGTCGCGGCGATCTGATCGCGGATGTCGGCGAGCACGATCGGGTCGTCATAGGGGAGGAAGACGGTCGCCGTCGTGCTGATGTGCATGATCGCGGTGATCACCCGTGCGAGCAGACTCGCGGTGCCGGTGTCGAGCGCGGCGTCCCGCTCGAGGATGGTCGAGATGCCGGCCTCGAGCCGTGCTGCGAGGGCGAGGCCTTCGCGCCGATACGGCTCGGTGGGGTCGCCGAACACGAGTTCGTGCAGATAGGTCCTGCCGTTCTCAGCATGTTCGCGCACGCAGACCACGACCGGACGGATCAACATCATGACGAGCGAGACGGCATCCCGGCTGTCCGTCGCCGGGGCCTCTGCCGCCGCGACCGACGCCAGGCCGTCGTCGATGGCGGCGGCGAACTTCTGGTTCTGGACCATGATCAGGAGCTCCGCCTTCGTCGACGCGTACAGGTACAGCGTGCCGATGGCGACGTCCGCCTCGTCGGCGATCTGCTGGGTCGTCACCCCGCCGATCCCGTACTGCGCGAACAGCTCGCGTGCGGCGAGCATGATCCGTTCGCGTTTGTCCTGTTTGGCGCGTTCCCGACGGCCACGCGGGTTGTGAGCGGTGCTCATGGAACCTCCTTGACAAAATTACTGAGTTGACTCATGATTGAGCTTACTCGGATAAACCGGGGAAAGCGACCGAAGGGCACCACATGGCAGCGCAGGCTGGAATCAGTCGGTTCCGCGAGGCGGCGACGCAGATCGTTCGCGTCGACGGCGCGGACATCGTCTACCGTGCGGTCGGGCCGTCCACGGGCGTGCCGCTCCTGGCGCTGAACCACCTCGGGGCGAACCTCGACAACTGGGACCCGCGCATGGTCGACGCCCTTGCGGCGGATCGGCGGGTCATCCTGCTCGGATATCGGGGCGTCGGCCGTTCGGGCGGACGCGTCCGGTCGTCGATCGAAGCGATGGCCGCCGATGCGGTCGCCGCAGCGGATGCACTCGGACTGCAGCGGTTCGACCTGCTCGGGCTCTCGATGGGAGGCCTGGTCGCCCAGGGCATCGTCGCTCGGGAGGTTGTTGCGGGGGAGGGCGGTCGGATCGACCGGCTCATCCTCTCGAGCGCTGCTCCGGCGGGCGGACCGGGTGTCACCGACATGACGCGCACGATGGTCCTCGGCACGATGCGCGCGTCCCTCTCCCTCACCGATCCGAAGACGCCACTCTTCTTCACCCGCACGGCGGCCGGCACGACCGCCGCACGCGAGTACCTGGGTCGCCTCCGGGAGCGCGACACCGATCGTGACGGCGCCGTCTCCCTCTCCGTGATCCGCGCGCAGCTCGCTGCGGTCCACGCTTGGGGCTTGGCGTCGGCTGCGGGGCGATCGCCGTTCGACGGACCCGTGCTGATCCTGCACGGCGACAGTGACCGGATGATCCCGGTTGCCAACGTGGACGCCCTCGCACAGGTCTTCCCGTCGGCGTCGGTCACCGTGTTCCCGGACGCCGGCCACGGCGTCGTCTTCCAATACCACCAGGACGTGGCTGTCGCGATGCGTGCTTTCCTGCGGCGCTGACCCGTCCTCCTGACACTTCCGACTTCAGCAGACACCCACCCACCAGACATCCACATCGAAGGAGCACCACCCATGAGAGCGTTCATCCTCTCGAAGTACAAGACGCCACTCCACGAGGCGGACGTGCCGGAACCGACCGTCGGAGACCACGACGTCCTGGTCCGCGTGCAGGCAGCCGGGATCAACCACCTGGACGAGAAAGTGCGGGTCGGTGAGTTCAAGCAGATCCTGCCCTACAAGCTGCCGATCATCCTCGGCCACGACGTCGCAGGCACGGTCATCCGTGTCGGGTCCGCGGTCCGAGCCTTCAAGCCGGGCGACGAAGTCTATGCGCGCCCCAGGGACCACCACATCGGGACGTTCGCTGAACGCATCGCCATCGCCGAGGACGACGTCGCGCTGAAGCCCGCATCGCTCACCATGGAGGAGGCGGCCTCGCTGCCGCTCGTCGCCCTGACCGCGTGGCAGGCACTCGTCGTCCTCGGAGACGTGCAGCCGGGTCAGAAGGTCCTCGTCCACGCCGGCGCCGGCGGCGTCGGGACGATCGCCATTCAGCTCGCCAAGCAGCTCGGCGCAGAAGTGGCGACCACCGCCAGCGCCTCGAACGCCGAGTTCCTCCGTGAGCTCGGCGCCGACCGGGTCGTCGACTACCGCAGCGACGATTTCGAGCAGGTCCTGAGCGGCTACGACCTCGTGATCGACAGTCTCGGCGGCGAGAACCTCGAGAAGTCGCTCCGCATCCTGCGTCCCGGCGGGAAAGCAATCGGCATCGCAGGTCCGCCCACGCCCGACTTCGCGCGCCAGGCCGGCCTCAACGGCCTGCTCCGAGCCGCCATCGCGGCGCTCAGCAGCAAGGTCCGGAAGCAGGCCAAGCGGCTCGGTGTCGGCTACGAGTTCCTCTTCATGTCCGCGAGCGGCGACCAGCTCCGGGAGATCACCGCGCTCATCGAACGCGGCGCACTCCGTCCCGTCGTCGGCCGTGTCTTCCCGTTCGATCAGACCGTCGAGGGGCTCGCCGCCCTGAAGTCCGGTGGGTTCCGGGGGAAGGCCGTCATCAGCAACCCCTGACCGTCAGGCCTCACCCCGTTCTTTCCCGCAGTACACGAATCTCAAGGAGCATCATCATGAGCGACAGCTCGAACGAACCGATCATCACGTCGTACGCGAAGGCGCCGGCGAAGACCATCGCCGCCGGTGGCGTCACCTACGCCTATCGCGAATTGGGGCCGAAGGGCGGCATCCCCGTCGTCTTCTTCGTCCACCTCGCGGCAACGCTCGACAACTGGGATCCCCGCATCATCGACCCCATCGCCGAGCACCGCCATGTCATCACCTTCGACCAGCGGGGAGTCGGGGCCTCCAGTGGGAAGGTCCCGGACACGTTGGAGGCTGCTGCCGACGACGCGTACGGCTTCATCAGCGCGCTCGGGTACACGACGATCGACGTCTTCTCCTTCTCCATGGGCGGCATGATCGCCCAGGACCTCGTCGTCACGCACCCGGATCTCGTCCGTCGGCTCATTCTCACGGGCACCGGCCCCCGCGGCGGGAAGGACATGGACAAGGTCGTCGGCACCACCTACTGGGACATCCTGCGCGCGACGCTGACGCGCTCCGACCCGAAGGAGTTCCTCTTCTTCAACCGTGATGCCGAGGGCAAGCGCGCAGCGAAGGCGTTCGTCAAGCGACTCTCGGAGCGCACGGTCGACCGCGACAAGGCCATCGGCACGAAGGCGTTCCAGACGCAGCTCAAGGCCATCCAGCGCTTCGGCCGCTCGGCCCCGTCCGACCTGTCGAAGATCACCCAGCCGACCCTCATCGCGAACGGCGACAACGACCGCATGGTCCCGTCAGTGCTCTCGAACGACCTGCACCGCCGGATCGCCGGATCGGAACTGATCATCTACCCGAACTCCGGCCACGGCGGCATCTTCCAGTACTGGGAGCGGTTCGCGCCGGTCGCGGTGCAGTTCCTCGCGGAGTAGCCCGCGGACGGCGAGAGCGCACAAGACGCTCCCGAACACGATGTTCGGGAGCGTTTTGCGCGCTTTCGAGGGATCAGTCCGAGACGATGAGCTCCGGGTAGAGTGCCTCGATCGGCGCGGCGAGGCCGGCCTTGACGCTGCGGCTGAGGTCGTCGGCGACGACCTCGAAAGCGCCCGCTTCGACACCGTCGAGAACGGCGTCGACGAGGTCCGTCGGCGTCATCTTGGGATCGTCGGTGTGAGCGGCCATCGCGGTGTCGACGTACCCCATGTGCACGCCAGTGACGAGGACGCCGTGGGGCGCGAGTTCGAGCCGCAGTGAGTTCGTTGCGGACCAGATCGCCGCCTTCGACGCGCTGTACACCCCTGCCCCTGCATACCAGCTCGCCACCGAGTGGATGTCGACCAGGACGGCGTCATGGGCCGCCTTCAGTGTGTCGGCGAAGGCGCGGGTCACCAGCACGGGAGCGAAGAAGTTGATCTCCATGTTCCGCCGGAGTTCGTCTTCGCCGATGTCGAGCAGGCTCGCTGTCGGAGGCAAGCCGCCGGCGTTGTTGATGATCACCGTCACGTCATTCGCCTGCTCGGCGGCCGCGGCGATCGAGCTCGGGTCGGTGACGTCCAGGGTCAGTGGGACGACACGCTCGTCGTGCCAATCCCGGGGTGTGCGCGCGGACGCGTAGACCTTGGCGGCACCGCGGGCGAGGACGGCGTCGACGAAGGCGGTGCCGATACCGCCGTTCGCGCCGGTGACGAGGACGACGGCGTCGTGGAGAGAGGTCATGGTCGTTGTGTTCCGTTCTGGAGGTCTGACGGGTCAGGAGGGTGGGGTCGATGTTCCGCTGGTCACCGCTCGGGGTGGAGCGGGCGCAGGGCCGAGGCGAGCACCCGGTCGAGCGTGCGGTCGGGCAGGATCCGTGCGAGGCGGGTGAGCAGTGCGGCATCCCGTCCGATCGTGTACCGGGTCTTCGGCCGACGACTCGTCGCGGCGTCGGCGATGGTCTTCGCCGCCGCTGAGGCGTCCACGCCGTCGCGGAGGAAGCCCTCGGACTGGGCCAGGATCGCGTGCATCAATCCGCCGTATCGACGATCCTGCTCGGGCGTCATGCCGGCCGACAGTCGTCTGGCGGTCACGCCACCACGGCCGACCATCTCGGTGCGCACCGCGCCCGGTTCGACGATCGCCACCGTGACGCCGTGCGGAGCGAGTTCGCGGCGAAGGGAGTCGCTGACGGCCTCCAACGCGAACTTGGAACCCGAGTACGCCCCGTAGGTCGGCTGGGCGAGTCGGCCTCCGAGGGAACTCATCATCACCACGCGACCACGGCTCCGAAGGAGCGCGGGTAGGAGTGCCTGCGTCACCTCGATGTGCCCGAAGAAGTTCACATCGAACTGACGACGCCATTCGGCGATCGGCAACACCTCGACCGGCGCATTGACGGCGATACCGGCGTTGTTCACCAGCGCGCGGAGCGGGCGCCCGTCGGCCTCGATGAGCGAGGCGAGGTCAGCGATCTGATCGGACGAGGTGATGTCGAGGATGACCGGGCGGATGCGGTCGGAGGCGAGCTCCGCGCCGTCGGCCTCGCGCCGGACGCCGGCGAGGACGTGGTGGCCGCGTGCGGCGAGCTCGCGAGCGGTCGCCGCGCCCATACCGGTGGAGGCGCCGGTGACGACGATGAGGGATCTTGATTCAGGTGACGTTGTCATCTCTGAAGAGTAGCACTTGAGATGACATTGTCAACTAACTGTATGATCGAGCAATGGTCAGTCGTGTCGAATCCGCCGCAGCCACTCGTCGCGCCCTGCTCGACGCCGCCCGTGAGTTGCTCAACGAGGGCGGCCCGCAGCGGGTCACCCTGCGCGAGGTGGGGGCTCGCGCCGACGTCTCCCGTGGTGCGCCGTACCGTCACTTCGCAGACAAGGAGAGCCTGCTCGCCGCGGTCGGTGCGGAGAGCTGGGACCGCATCGCCGCAGAGCTCGCCGAGTTGCGTCCGGGTTCCGGGGTGTCCGACGACGCCGAACTCCTGCGGGCGGCGCTGAGCGCACTGATGACCGTGGGGCGGGAAGAGCCCGAGGTGTACCGGATGATGTTCACGATGCCCATCAGGGACCCTGAGATCGCCGTCGAAGCTGCGGCGCGCGCGCAGAACGAGTTCCTGCGGATCGTCGCGCATCTGGTCGGTGACGAGGATGCGCACCTCTACGGCGCGATGCTGTTGACGAGCGCACATGGTGTCGCGAGCATGGCCGCCAGTGGGCATCTGTCGTCGCAGATGTGGCTCACGACGCCGGCCGAGGTCGTCGCGGCACTGGTCGAGCTCATCGCCCACCGCGGCGCCGCGCGCTGACGGCGAGCGAGCATGCGACGCTCCCCGGAATGACTCCGGGGAGCGTCTTGTGCACGGGGCGGGTGGTCAGGCTCGACCTGCGGCGAGCTGCGGGTAGAGCGCTTCGAGCGGAGCGCTGAGGGCGGCCTTCAGCTGCACCGAGGTGTCGTCCGCCAGGACTTCGTACTCGTCGGCCTCCGTCGCGTCGAGCACCTTCGTCACGAGGACGGCGGGGTCGAGCTTCGGTCCGGTCGCGTCTGCGGCCATGGCCGTATCGACGTAACCGACGTGCACGCCCACGACGTGCACACCCGCGGGGGCGAGTTCGAGGCGCAGCGAGTTCGTCGCCGACCACAGGGCTGCCTTCGTCGCGCTGTAGATGCCTGCGACCGCGTACCAGCTGAGGCCTGAATGGATGTCGATGATGGCCGAGGGGCTGTTCGTGGAGAGGATCGGCGCGAACGCTCGGGCGAGGAACAGCGGTCCCAAGAAGTTCGTCTCGACGTTCGACCGGATCTCCTCGTCGGTGTGCGTGAGGATGCCGGGTGTCGACGTGTTCGCGCCGGCGTTGTTGATCAGGACGGTGACATCCGGTGCGGCGGTGACTGCGGCTGCGATCGAGGTCGGGTCGGTCACATCGAGCGTGAGGGGGACGATGCGCTCGTCGTCCCAGGCCTTCGGTGTCCGCGCGGTCGCGTAGACCTTGGCGGCACCGCGGGCGAGCGCCTCGCGGACGAAGTGGGTTCCGATACCGCCGTTCGCGCCGGTGACGAGGACGACTGATCCAGTGAGTGATGGCATATGAAGCGGTGCTTCCTTCTGATTGGTGTTGCGACGAAGTGTGGGGGCCCATCCCGGCCGGAGCAGCGGCCGGGATGGGCGGTACGGGCCCGTCAGGCTCGGGTCAGGACGGGATAGTCGGTGTATCCGGTGACGCCACCGCTGTAGATCGTGGCGGGGTCGACCTCGTTGAGCGGGGCGTCGGTGCGCAGGCGCTCGACGACATCAGGGTTCGCGAGCGCGAACCGGCCGAGCGGTGCGATGTCCGCGAGGCCGGCTTCGATGTCGTCGGCGATCTGTTCACGGGTGCGGCCGTAGCGGACGACGAGTACGGCGGTCGGCCAGACGTCACGGAACGACCGCAGGAGCTCGTCGTCGCCGACGTGGTGGACATGCAGGTACGCGAGGTTCAACGGTGCGAGGGCGCCGACCAGCTGCCGGTACTGTGTCCGCACGCTCTCGGTGTCGCCTTCGTCGATGCCGCCGAGCGGCATGGAGGGCGAGATGCGGATGCCGACGCGGTCGGCGCCGATCTCGTCTGCGACGGCCTGGGCGACCTCCGCGACGAAGCGCGAGCGGTTCTCCACCGATCCACCGTAGGAGTCCGTGCGGTGGTTGGCGTTGGGGGAGAGGAACTGGTGGAGCAGGTAGCCGTTGGCGCCGTGGATCTCGACGCCGTCCGCACCTGCCGCGATCGCAGAGGCCGCAGCGTGGCGGAACTCGGCGATGGTGGCCTGGATGTCGTCGACGGTGAGCTCCCGAGGGGTCGGCATCTGCTGCGGACCGGTCGCGGTGAAGATCTCCTGCCCGGAGGCGATCGCGGAGGGGGCCACCGGCTGCCGGTGGTGCGGGGTGTTGTCGGGGTGCGACACCCGACCCACGTGCATGAGCTGGATGAAGAGCGAACCACCGCCGGCGTGCACTGCCTCTGCGACGCCACGCCATCCGGCGATGTGGTCATCGGTGTAGATGCCCGGTGTGTTCAGGTAGCCCTGGCCGTCGGCGGAGGGCTGCGTGCCCTCGGTGATGATGAGGCCGAGCGACGCGCGCTGTCCGTAGTACTCGGCGACGAGTTCGCCAGGGGTGCCGTCGGGCTCGGCGCGGTTCCGGGTCATCGGAGCGAGGGCGAGGCGGTGCGGTAGCTCGACCCGACCGAGGGTGAACGGTTGCCAGAGGGATGCAGCGGTCATGGATGCGGTTCCTTACGTGTTCGTCGTGGCTCGTCACCGCCGGAGGTTCGGGACGTGTTCGATGCCCCCGTGGAAGAATGAGTGCAACCCCATCCGAGCCCACGCGGTAGTGACTCTGCTCATAACTGAGCATAATCACGTTCTATTCCCGAAGGACACCCATGACCGTCGAATCCCGGCCGCTCGGTCGTCGCGAGCGCAACAAGCTCGACAAACTCGAACGCATCACCGCGGCCGCCGGCGAGCTGTTCGCCGAGCACGGGGTCGACGACGTGACGACGCAGCAGATCGCCGACCGGGCCGACATCGGCACCGGCACGCTCTTCCTCTACGCGAAGACGAAGGGTGAGCTCCTGCTGCTCGTGCAGAACTCCACCTACGCGGATGCACTCGTCCGCGGGGTGGCCGACGCTGACGTTGCAGCCGACCCGCTCGATGCGGTCATGGCGATCATCCGTCCGGTCGTGGAATGCAATCGGAAGCAGGTCGACAACGGCCGCACCTACCTCCGGGAGATCGTCTTCGGCGATCCCGAGGAGCCGTATCACCGCGCCGCGCTCGCCCTCACCGTGCAGACCGAGGAGGCGATCGCCGCGGTGTTGCGACGTGACGACCTCATGACCGCCGAGCGCGCAGCGACGACGGCGCACATCGTGTCCGCGATCATGTTCGTCAGCATGGCGGCGACGATCAACGCCGGGAACACCATCGACGAGATCGTCGCCGAGATCGAAGCGCAGGTGCGGGCGATCCTTCCGAGCTGACGATCGACCGTCACGCAGCTCGGTCTCCGGTCACCCTGACGTGAACAACGGGTGAATCCGCCCGCTCACCCGTTGTCGATCCAGCGATCGAGGAGCAAGCTCGTCGCCGTGGACCCCATCATCCTGCTCTCGCTCGTCGTGATCACGGCACTCGCCTTCGACTTCACCAACGGCTTCCACGACACCGCGAACGCGATGGCGACCTCCATCGCCACCGGTGCGTTGTCGCCGAAGATCGCGGTCACCCTCTCGGCGGTGCTGAACCTCGTGGGCGCGTTCCTCAGCATCGAGGTCGCGCTCACCGTCACGAACGCGGTCGTGAAGATCCAGGATTCGTCGGGAGCTCCCGATCCCGCGCTCCTCGAGGGCGGCGGCTCGGCGCTCCTGCTGATCGTGCTCGCCGGGCTCATCGGTGGCATCATCTGGAACCTGCTCACCTGGCTGCTCGGTCTGCCGTCGAGCTCCTCGCACGCGCTCTTCGGCGGTCTCATCGGCTCGACGCTCGCGGGCCTCGGCCTGAACGGCGTGA
Source organism: Plantibacter sp. M259 (assembly GCF_006065115.1). Taxonomy (NCBI): domain Bacteria; kingdom Bacillati; phylum Actinomycetota; class Actinomycetes; order Micrococcales; family Microbacteriaceae; genus Plantibacter; species Plantibacter sp. M259. The sequence continues at coordinate 2,415,688 of NZ_CP040750.1, forward strand.
ACTGGGCCGGTGACGGCTCGAAGCTCGACGGCGTCGTCGGCAAGGTCATCCTCCCGGCGCTCATGTCGCCGTTGCTCGCCGGCGCGGTGGCTGCGATCGGCACCTGGCTCGTCTTCCGCGTCATCGGCAACCTCGCTCAGGGGCGGCTCCACCGCGGCTTCCGGATCGGGCAGATCGGCAGCGCGTCGCTCGTCTCGCTCGCCCACGGCACGAACGACGCACAGAAGACGATGGGCGTCATCACCCTCGCACTCATCGCGGCCGGCGGCTGGGACGACACCGAGTCGGTTCCGCTCTGGGTGAAGCTCGCGTGCGCCCTCGCGATCTCGCTCGGCACGTACATCGGCGGGTGGCGGATCATCCGCACCGTCGGCAAGGGCATCGTGGAGTTGAACACGCCGCAGGGCATGGCAGCCGAGAGTTCCTCCGCCGCCGTCATCCTCGCCTCGAGCCACCTCGGCTTCGCCCTCAGCACCACGCACGTCGCGACCGGATCGATCCTCGGCTCCGGGGTCGGACGGCCAGGTGCGCAGGTGCGCTGGCGGGTGGCCCTGCGGATGGTCGTCGCCTGGATCATCACCCTCCCGGCTGCCGCGCTCATGGGCGCGGTCATGTGGTGGGTCGGTCACCTCGCGGGCGGGGCGATCGGCGGAATCCTCATGGTCGCGATCCTCGTGGGTGTCGCGCTCGCCATCTACCTGCGGTCGCGCCGCGACAGCATCGGATCCCACAACGTGAACGACGACTGGCAGGACGCCCCCGCCCGCTCGTCGCAGAAGACCGCAGCGTAAGGACGTCGGACATGTTCATGCTCTTCCTCGAAGCCGCCGCCCAGGTGGCCGTCATCGCGCTCGTGCTCGGCGCAGGTCTTCCCGCGCTCTTCGCGCTGGGTGTCCGCTCGTTCGCGGTCGCCGGAGGCGCCGGGTCGGACGACCGGAGCGGGTCGGGCACGCCGACGATCCCGTCGGGGCTCCTCCGTGCCATCGGCGTGCTGTGCTTCGCCGTCGTCGTCGCCGCAGTGCTGGTCGGACTCACGATCATCGTGGCCACCGGTCTGGGGCAGGAGGTCAGCTTCGACCACGTGTTCCCGACCTTCACGCCGAAGGACTGAGCGTGTCGCACGAGAACGGCCCAGACGTGAACGACGCAGACGCGACCGGCGTCGGGGTCACCGCCCACGGGTCCGGCGTGGTGGCGCGCGTCGTCGGTTGGCTCCGCGCCGGATACCCGACGGGCGTGCCCGAGCACGATTACGTGCCGCTGCTCGGCATCCTCCGACGGAGCCTCACCCCCGAGGAACTGGACCAGGTCGTCGAGGGACTGCTCGTCGAGGCGGAGAACGCCGATGCCTCCGGCGAGCCGGTCGGCCACGATCGTCTGCGGACGCGTGTCGAACAGCTCCTCCTCGGTCCGGCGCTCCCGGAGGACCTCATCCGCGTCTCCGCCCGGCTCGCAAGTGCGGGGTGGCCGCTCGGCAGTCCGGACGACGTCCGCGCGGGAGCGGCCGACCACGACGATGATGGCGGGGAGGCGCGCGCGACCCTCCTCGAGGAACGCGGAGGGCTGGTCGCACGCATCGTGCGCTGGCTCCGAGCCGGGTACCCTGCGGGATTCCCCGAACAGGACTTCGTCCCGCTCGTGGCGCTCCTCCGTCGGCGGCTGAGCGACGCCGAGGTCGCCGAAGTGGGCGCACGCCTCGCGGCCGAGGGCGACACGTCGCTCAGCCGGGTCGACGTCGCAACTGCGATCGCTCGCGTCACCGCGGAGCTGCCGAGCGATGAGGACGTGGAGCGTGTCCGCCGGTCGCTCGCCGACCACGGGTGGCCGAGCGACTTCGCGGTCTGACGGTCGAGTCGTGGTGCTGGAGTGACGACCACTACGTCCTCAGTCGTGGCCGGTGTCGGGGGCCCGTCGTAGGTTCGGCTCGTGCCGGAACGGGTGGAAGCGTGGTGGGCCCGTCGTCAGTGGTCGAAGGGGCTCGAGACGCCGTACCCGGTGGGCGCCTACCGGCAGGCGTGGGCGGCATTCCCCGCGCTGTGGCGTCAGTATCACGCCGATCTCAACGCCGGGATCGTCCTCACCCAGGTGCCGCCGGCGGCCGACGTCCTGCTGCAGTGGCAGTGCGACCGCGGACACCGGTTCGTCGCGACGCCGGCCGAGCAGCGCTCACGGCCCGGGCGGGAGCGTCGTCGCAGCGCGTGGTGCCCGGAGTGTTCCGATGCGGCCGATCCGTCGAGGGTCATCGCGTTGCCGATGCGGGAGTCGGTGACCGATCCGGTGCCCGCGGTCGCCGGGATCATCCGGGAGCGTCGTGCCCGCCCGAAGCCGTCGCTGTGCGAGAAGACCCCGGACCTGCCGGTGGGGGAGGCCTTCACGTCCGTGTGCGCGCCAAAACCGGCGTCCGCTGTCGAGGCTCAGCTGCGCGCGGATCTCCACGGGCGACTCACGCTGACCGAAGGGCTGAACGCCGTGCGGGTGCAGCGTCCGTTCTTCCAGCACCTCGAGGTGTGGCCCGACCTCGTCTACCCGGAACTGCGCGTCGCCATCGAGTACGACAGCATCGGCCGGCACGGACTCGAGCATGTCGGTCGCCGCGAGGAAGCGGACCGACGGAAGGACCGCGCGCTGCGGTCGGCTGGCTGGGAGGTCGTCCGCCTCCGCACCGGGAAGCTCGAGCCCCTCGGCCCCTTCGATCTCCAGCTCCCCTCGTGGAACCGTCGAGCGCTCGACCGGTTGGTCGACACGCTCAGGGCCGTCCGAGGTCCGTTGTTGGTCGACGCGTATCTGCGGTGAACCGCAGGTGCCAGGACCGGGCGATGATGCGTTACCCTCGTCTCAGAGGGAAAAATCCCGTCGTGCTCCGGCCGACGGAAACGCGCACGCGGTTCATGGGAGCCGTCACTTCTTCATCGAAGGAGTGCGCCCATGCTCGAACCCTCAACCTCCCCGCCTGTCGAAGACTCACCGCCACGCCTCCGCGACGCATGGGTCGCGCTGGCCGGCCTCTCGGCCGTGTTCCTGTTCGAGATGCTCGACAACTTCGTCCTGAACGTCGCGCTCCCGACCATCGGCCGTGACCTCACCGCTTCCACCGCGTCACTGCAGTGGGTCTCGGGCGCCTACTCCGTCGCGTTCGGAGGGCTGATGCTGCTGTTCGGTGCGGTCGCCGACCGGTTCGGCCGGCGTCGGGTCATGCTGATCGGCCTGACGCTGCTCGCCGTCGTCAGCGTGCTGACCGTGTTCGTCGCCTCGGTGGAGCAGTTGATCGCCGTGCGCGCCCTGATGGGTGTCGCCGCGGCGATGACGACTCCGGGATCGATGGCTCTGGCGTTCCGCCTGTTCGACCGGGACGACCTGCGTGTCCGTGCGCTGACCGTCATCTCGACCGCCGGACTGGTGGGCCTCGCCGCCGGCCCGACGATCGGTGGCTTCGTGCTCGCCGTGGCGCCGTGGCAGGTGCTCATCGTCGCCAACGCCCCGATCGCGGTGATCGCCTGGATCGGGATCCGCGCCGGGATCGGTGCCGACGAGCGGTCGCACTTGCACCGGGACCGGATCGACGTGCTCGGCGCTGTGCTCGGGACCGCGACCGTCGTCGGCGTCCTCCTCACCCCGACCCTGTTCGTCGCCGGCACCGACGTCGCAGCGGCCTGGGGTGCGGCGGTGGCAACGGTGATCGCCGCGATCGGCTTCGTGGTCAGGGAGCGCACGGCGCGTCACCCGTTGTTGGACCTCCGTCTCGTCGCACAGCCGCTCGTCGCCTCCGGTCTGGCCTACAAGGCCGCCGCCGGGCTGGCGATGGCCGGCTTGTCGTACCTGGCGACCCTGCAGCTGCAGTTCGCGTGGGGCTGGCCGCCTGCCTTGGCCGCTGTCGCGATGCTCCCGCAGGTCGTCGTGCTGCTGGCGGGCGGTCGCTTCGTCGGGCCGTTCGTGCAGCGCGTCGGCCTCGACCGCGCCGCCTGGATGAGCGCCGCCGTCGTCGTCTCGGGGCTCGCCGTGTTCGCGCTCCTGAGCCGGTTCGGCTATCCGTGGGTCCTCGTCGCACTCGTCCTCGTCGCCGCCGGGATGCGGGTGGTCGGAGTCGTCGCCGGTAATAACGTCCTCCGTGGTCTCCCGACGGACCGCACGTCCATCGGTGCGGCCCTGGTCGACACCGCGAGCGAGATCGCCACCGCTGTCGGGATCGCCGCCACAGGGACGATCCTCGCCGCGCTCGTCGGCGGCGGTATCGCGACCGAGCACTTCACCCCGGCCCTTGTCGCGTCGTTCCAGCAAGCGGTCCTCATTGCGGGATCGACCATCACCGCCCTCGCTGCAGCCCTCGTGGCTGTCGTTGCCCTCCGTTCACATCACCTCCCATCTCAGCCCGCAACCCAGGAGCCTTCCCATGTCTGACCTCATGCCCCGTCCCCCGTTCGATCCCGAACTCACCCCCTTCCTCGCCGCGCTCGAGGCGCGCGGGCCGTTCAGGCTGACGACCGAGATGCTTCCGCGGATGCGCGGCCTCGACACGACCGAGGAGGCCCTCGACGAACGGCTGCGCTCGCGCGGGTACGAGCGGCGCTCCGTCACGGTGCCCGGCCATCTGGGCGATCCGATCACGCTCGCCGTCATCCAGCGGATCGGGCGCTCGGGCGCGACGACGGCGGTCTATACGATCCACGGCGGCGGGATGATGTTCGGCCACCACCTCGGCAACCTCGAGTCCTACGACGACTGGCTCCTGAACGACCACGACGTGGTGCTCATCAGCGTCGACTACCGCCTCGCCCCCGAGTACCCCGACCCGTACCCGGTGGAGGACTGCTACGCCGGACTCGTCTGGGTGGAGGCCCACACGGATGAGCTCGGCATCGACCCGGGCCGCATCGTGATCGCGGGCCAGAGTACGGGTGCCGGGCTCGCCGCGGGGACCGCCCTGCTCGCCCGGGACCGCCGTGGGCCGGCCCTCTTCGGGCAGATCCTCGTCTCGCCGATGCTCGACGACCGCGATGCCACCGTGTCGACGAAGCAGATCGACGGGGTCGGGGTCGCAGATCGGCAGATGACCCGGTTCGGCTGGGACGCGTACCTCGGACCCCGCCGTGCCGGTGAAGACGTGTCGATCTCCGCCGCACCCGCGCGGGCGACCGATCTCGCCGGCCTTCCGCGTACCTACATCGACTGTGGCAGCGCCGAGGTGTTCCGTGACGAGACGGTCGCCTACGCCAGCGCGATGTGGGCTGCGGGTGGCGACGCGGAACTGCACGTCTGGCCGGGGGCGTTCCACGGCTTCACGAGCATGGTGCCGAGTGCGGCCATCTCGCGGGCCGCCATCGCGGCCCTGGCCGACTGGACGAGGCGACTGCTCGGAACACCCGCCGGCGAGGTCGCTCTGCCGGGTGCATCATGAACCGGTGAACTGCACCACGGTGTCCCAGGCGAGCTTCACGATGAGGATGGACAGGGTCACCAGGAACACGATCCGCACGAAGCCGCTTCCGCGTTTCGTCGCCATCCGGGCGCCGATGAACCCGCCGGTGATGTTCATCACGGCCATGGCGAGACCGAGCGCGAGCAGGACCTCGCCGTGCACCCCGTACACGACGAGGGCGGCGAGGTTCGTGGTGAGGTTGGCGATCTTCGCGTTGACGCTGGCTTGCAGGAAGCCGTACCCCAGCACGCCGACGATGAGGATGACGAAGAACGAACCCGTTCCCGGTCCGAGGATGCCGTCGTAGAAGCCCACCAGCAGGCCGATCATCGCAGCCCGCCAGGCGACGGCGGTGGCGCGGTCGTGGCGGGGTTCGTGGCGCAGGCCCATGGTCGGCTTGAAGAGGGTGTACAGCGCCACGGCGATCACGGCCACGAGCACGATGGGCGTCAACACGTCGCGAGGGACGTACCGCGACAGGGCGGCACCGACGGTCGACCCGGCGTAGGCCCCGGCGACGAGGGGCACCAGCAGCACGAGCTGCACCCTGATCTTGCGCAGGTACACCCAGCTCGCCGACAGGGTGCCGAAGAACGACGACAGCTTGTTCGTGCCCAGGATGAACGGGGTCGCGACGTCGCTCGGAACGGCGATGACGAGCGCGGGCAACTGGATCAGTCCGCCGCCGCCGACGACCGCGTCGACCCAGCCGGCCACTCCCGCCGCGACGAGGAGGAGGACGAGCGCGGCCACCGAGACGGGGAGCCATTCGGCGATCAGCGGTCCATCGAGCACAGTCGCCCAGCCTAATCGTCAGAAAGATGATCCAGCGGGCGGCCGTCGAACGGGGTCTTCGAGAGTTCAGGCGATCCTGACGCATTCACATCTGCTTATATGTACAGATGAACGAGGATCTCGAACCCGCTGCCGAGTTGTTCAAGGCCCTGTCCTCCTCCTCGCGGCTGCGGTTGCTGCGCATCCTGGCAGGCGGCACGTCCACGGTCGGTCAGCTCGCCGAGCAGAGCCAGTTGTCGCAGCCGTTGGTCTCGCAGCACCTGCGGACGCTGCGATCAGCCGGCCTGGTCTCGGTGCAGCGGATCGGCCGAGAGGCCCACTACGACGTCGCTGACGTGCACGTCTCGCACATCGTCGACGATGCCGTGCAGCACGCGCTCGAGGGATAGCGAGAACCACTATCGATTAGCTGCATGTATTGCAATTCGCTTATGGATGAGATGTACTGATGACGCGTCGCCGCCCGTCGCGACACCCGATCTCTTCCTTCGAAAGGCAACCATGAGCACGACTGACATCCACGCCGAGCACTCCGTCACCGAGCACGAGCACGGAACGGACTGCGGCCACGAGGCCGTCCAGCACGATGACCACACCGACTACGTGCATGGCACGCACCGCCACGCTCTGCACGACGGTCACTACGACGAGCACGAGAGTGTCGCTGAGCACACCGTCGCCGACCACGAGCACGGTGCGGCGTGCGGTCACGACGCGGTCGAGCACGACGGTCACGTCGACTACGTGCACGACGGCCACCAGCACGCAGTGCACGGCGAGCACTACGACGAGCACTGATCACTCGTCGTCGTACGACACACGAGGGGGCCGGCTTTCGAGTCGGCCCCCTTGTGCTGTTGGTGGGCTGGCGTTCGGTCAGTCATCCGTCAGGCGTTGTTTCTCGGTGGCCGTTACGCTCGCTGCATGGAACCGGACTGGATCGAACATCGGCGCTCGGAGGACCGAGAGCGGCTGGGGTGGATGAAGCCTGTCGGTGAGGGGTTCGTCGTCATCGATCTCCTGGGGCGTCAGCGAACCGATGCGCTGGATTGGTTCCATGCCGAGGAGGCGCTCGACGAGATCGGCATGGGCTATCTGGCCGACCCGCACGAGTTTCGTCTGGAGGACGGCTCATGGTTGCGCGTCCGGATCGCCGAGGTCTCGACCGCCGGTATCCGGGTGAAGAAGGACGATTGGGGCGACATGACCGCCACGCAGCTGTACTACGAGGTGTCCTTCCCCGTGACCGAGGACCAGCTGCGTCCGTTGTCGCGCTGAGCGGCATGGCGGCCCGCGGGTTCCGGTCGCCTCGCGGCCGGATGCCTCGGTCGGCGGCTGCTTGTGGACCTCGTGATCACTGTGCTGACCTGATGGCGACTTTGATTAATTAGTCATGAAAGTTCTTGACCTCTGCAGGAAGACAGGGGAGCCTGTTGGGACCGCCGCTTCAACGAGGAAGCGCGGGGAGGAGACGATGATGAAATCACATGTTCGTGCCGGACGGCTGGCGCTCGCCACCGCGCTCGTGCTCGGCTTGGCAGGAGCGGCGGTCGGGCAACCGGCACCCGCTGAGGCGTTCCCGGCCAAGACGAAAGCGTCGGTGATCCAATACCTCCGTTCGATCACCGGCTCGAACGTCGTGTCGGGCCAGCACAACAAGGAGCCCGCGAGCGCGCCGGGCCAGTACACGCAGCAAGTGAAGGACATCACCGGTCAGTATCCCGGTCTCTGGGGCGGTGACCTGATGTTCCGAGCGCAGGACGCGGCCAACCGTCAGCGAGTGATCGATCAGGCGAAGACCGAGTGGGCGAACGGTTCGCTCGTCGCGTTGACGTGGCATGCATGCTCACCGACCGGCCCCTCGACCTGTGAGTTCGACGGCGGTGTCAAGACGCAGATCACCAACGCGCAGTTCACGCAGATCGTCACGGGCGGCACCGCTCTCAACACCACCTGGCGGCAGCGGATGGCCGAGGTCGTCCCATATCTGCGGCAGCTCAAGGACGCCGGAGTCCCGGTCCTCTTCCGGCCCTTCCATGAGATGAACGAGACCTGGAACTGGTGGGGCGGCCGATCGGGAGCGAACGGCGGGGCGAAGATCTTCCAGCAGATGCGTGACTACTTCGACTCACAGGGGCTCGACAACCTCATCTGGGTCTGGAACGTGCAGGACAACCCTGCGGGAGGGTGGGCGAACTACTACCCGGGGAGCTCCTACGTCGACGTGGCCTCACTCGACGTCTGGTACAAGAACTATCCGAGCGCGGCCGACTACCAGCAGATGCAGACGATCGCCGGTACGAAGCCGATCGCGATCGCGGAGTTGGGGAAGGCGCCGGATGCGAACCTCCTGCAGTCGCAGACGCGTTGGTCGTACTTCATGATCTGGTCGGAGCAACTGCGTGGCAACAACTCCAATGCCGAGATCCAGAACGCGTACTTCCATCCGCGGGTGTTCAATCAGGGCGAAGTGGTCCTGCCGTAGGCGGGATGCGGTGACCTCGTCGGTCCGCGCCCGCTACGATGGCGCGGCCGTCGGGGCGACCTCCTGAACGAGCTGGGAGGCCGGGCCGTCGTCGAACCGGCGACTCAGCGTGTGAGCGCCGGCCCGTGTCCCGGGGCGATCGTGCCTTGTAGGACGAGCGACGCGGCGCCGATCGCTGCCGCGTCGCGCGGGTTGGCGGAGAGCTCGACCACGATCGGGTGGGCCCGCCGGGCGAAGAACCGCTGTTCGAGACGTTCGCGGATCGCGCGGGCGTAGAGCGAACCGGCCACCGCCATGCCAGGGCCGGCGAGGACGAGTCGATCGAGGTCGAGCAGGTTCGCGAGCGTCACCGTGGCCGCGGCGACCCGGTCGGCCGAGTTCTGGATGAGGTCGAGTGCCACGTCATGGCCGCTGACGGCGGCTCGGGCGAGCTGGTCGAAGTCGCGGCTGAGCGTCTCCGGTGCGAAGCCGAGCCCGAGTCCGTCAAGGCGATCCCGCGAGGCCTCAGCCGCCGCCATCACGGCTGCCGGTGCCGCGTAGCGCTCCAGGCATCCGCGGTTGCCGCAGTGGCAGGGGACGCCGTCGACCTCGATGCTGATGTGACCCAGCTCACCGGCGTTCGAGCTCGAACCACGATAGAGCGCACCGCCCAGCACCATTCCTGCGCCGATCCCGGTGCCCATGTAGACGCAGGCGAAGGACTCCGTGCGCGACACCTGGCGACTCCAGAACTCGCCGACCGCCGCTGCGGCAGCGTCGTTGTCGACGACCACCGGAACGTCGAGGCTCTCCTGCAGCGCCTGCTGCAGGGGGAAGTCGTCCCAGCGTACGAGCGTGGGCGGACCGAGGAGGACACCGCCGAGTTGGGCGATCGGGCCGGGGGCGACGACGGCAACGCCCGCGATCGACGGGGCCGCGAGCCCGACGCCGGCGACGAAGTCGCGGTAGAGCGTGACGAGCCGGTCGGTCACCTGCTCCGGCGTGGCCGAGCCTGCGCCGTCGACGAGCTGTCGGCCGACGACGCCGCCGCGGACGTCGGTGGCGACGAGCGTGATCGACTCGAATCCGAGCTGGATCCCGACGGCGTACTTGGCGCTCGCGTTGATCTCGAGGAGGGTCCGCGGCTTGCCGCCGCGGGGCGCGGCCCGACCGGTCTCGCGGACGAGTCCGTCCTCGATGAGGCGGCGGACGATGTTGGAGATCGACGGCTGGGTCAGACCCGTCGCCTCGGTGAGCTCGGTGCGGCTGATGGTGCCGGCCGAGCGGATGAGGTCGACGATGAGCGCCTGGCTGCCGGGACCCGACTGCACGGACTCACGTCTGGCCAACTGTCCCTCCCGGCGATCTTCGAGCGCGTAGTGTGAGGGCCACACGACCACTCCTCACGAAAGGCCGCGTCCCGATGGGTCTCGATGCCGAACAGACTATCGCGCAGCCCCGGCCGATCGGCCTCACGCTGTTCCGGGCCTCGGAGATCTACGGCGCGGAGCCGTTCTACCACGAGCTCATCGCCGGCATCGATCGCGTCGTCCGCCCGCACGGCCTGTCCGTGTTGCTCCGCGTGCTGCCGACGCGGGAGGAGGAACTGCTGCAGCTCGGGCGCTGGCAGCAGGACGGAACGGTGAGCGCCGTCATCCTCGTGGACCTCATCGACGACGACGAGCGGGTGGCCTTCGTCGAGCGGTCCGCGATCCCGGCGATCGTGATCGGCGCTCCGACGACGGCTCAGGGGCTCCCGGCGGTCTGGACCAACGACGCGGTCACGATGCACGAGGCCGTCGACCACCTCGTCTCGCTCGGGCACCGGCGTCTCGCGCACGTCACGGGTCCGCGCGAGCTCACCCACACGCTGTCCCGGATGGAGGCGTTCACCCTCGCCTCCGACCTGCCCGACGTGGACACGGTCTCGATCGGCGGCGATTACTCGCGGACGTCCGGCTACCAGGCCATGCAGACGCTGCTCGCCCGAGAGCCCAGACCGACGGCGGTCGTCTTCGACAGCGACGTGATGGCGCTCGGCGGGCTGCAGGCGGTGCAGGAGGCCGGGTTGCGGGTGCCCGACGACCTGTCGATCGTGGCGTGGGACGATTCGGCGCAATGCCAGCTGTCGGACCCGCCGATGTCGGCGCTCAGCCACGACGTGCAACGCATCGGCGAGATGGCGGGTGAGGAGCTGCTCGAGCTGTTGGCGGGTCGCCCAGGTACCACTCGGGAAGCGCCGCACGCCGTGGTCATCGAGCGCTCCACCTCGGGTCCCGTCCCCGTCGCTTGAGGTTTCGAGGGCGCGAGTGGGGTGGGTTCCCTGTGATCGATTTGTTATATAAATTAATAATGTTTAGTCTTGACGGGCGTGAGACGGCAGACGATGCTGGACAGCGAGCGACGAGGCGACCCGGCCCTTCGCCCCCATGAACGAAGGAGTTCCCATGTCCCGGAGACCGATCATCGGCCTCGCCGCAACGGCTGCGGCCGCGGCACTCGTCCTCAGCGGCTGCTCCGGTGGAGCGGCCAACGACGACGGCGACCCAAGCGGTGAGATCACCGTCCTCACGAACCGCACCGACCTCGTCGACACCACCTTCAAGGACTACGCGACCGAGTTCGAGAAGCAGTACCCCGGCACCACCGTCAAGTTCGAGGCTCTGACCGACTACGAGGGCGATGCCAAGATCCGGCTCAACTCGAAGGACTACGGCGACGTGCTCCTCATCCCCTCGTCGAACGTCACCAAGGACCAGTACGCGAACTTCTTCGAGCCGCTCGGCAGCACCGAGGAGCAGTCCAAGACCTACCGCTTCGCGAACGAGGCCTCCTTCGACGGCACGGCCTACGGCGTCTCGACCTTCGGCTCCGCCATGGGCTACGTCTTCAACCGCGACGTGTGGACCAAGGCCGGGATCACCGAGCCGCCCGCCACCGAGGAGGAGTACCTCGCCGCACTCGAGAAGATCAAGGCGAACGGCTCGATCCCGTACTACACGAACTACAAGGACGGCTGGCCGCTCGCGACGCTCGAGGGCAACCTCGGAGCCGTGCAGGGCCCGAAGGTGCGCACCGAGATGATCGCGACCGACAGCCCGTGGACCGAGGGCAACGACCAGTACAACATCGACGGTCTCCTGTTCGACACCGTCGCTGCCGGTCTGAGCGAGCCCGACCCCACCACCACCAACTGGGAGGAGTCGAAGAACCTCCTCGCCTCCGGTGAGATCAGCTCGATGGTGCTCGGCTCCTGGGCCGTCTCGCAGATGCAGGACGCCGCCGAGAAGGCCGGCGAGTCCCGCGACGTGATCGGCTTCTGGCCGATGCCGTGGAAGACCGACGACGGCTTCACCTCCGTCACCGCCTCCGACAAGTTCCTGGCGGTCAGCAAGTACTCGAAGAACAAGGCGACCGCGAAGGCCTGGATCGACTGGTTCACGAACGAGTCCGGCTTCGCCGCGAGCCAGGGTGCCATCAGCCCCGTCATCAGCGACCCGGCGCCCGACACGCTGGCCGACTTCTCCGATCTCGGCGTCACCTACCTGGAGCTCGCTCCGGACCCGGTCGGCAAGGAGGCCGTGATCAACGACATCGCGAACGCCGCTGAGATCGACCTCTTCGGCAACACCTACCGCCAGAAGCTCATCGACATCGCCCGCGGTGCGGCCGACGGCGACAAGGAGAGCGCCTTCGCCGACCTCAACGAGCGCTGGGCAGCCGCCCGCGCCGACGTCGCCGAGTAGCACCCATCCGATCGACACCCGGGCCCGTCCCCACGGCGGGCCCGGGTGTCCTCCACCCCGCGCAGCGAAGAAGGCAACCAGCATGGTCACAGTCCAGGGAGCGTCACCCGCCACCCGAGCGGTGGTGACGAACCATCCACGCCCGCCGCGGACCCTGCGCCCGGGCAGACCCCCGAAGGCCACCGGGTCGCGCGTCACCCCCTGGCTCTTCCTCGTGGTGCCGCTCGCCTTCCTGATCGTGCTCACCTACGTGCCGGTCGCGAACATGTTCTGGTACAGCCTCACCTCGTGGGACGGACTCGAACCTGAGCAGGAGTTCGTCGGCATCGACAACTTCGTGCAGATCTTCACGAAGCCGGAGATCTTCCAGGTCTTCTTCGTGAGCCTGTACTACCTCGTCGGAGCCGTCGCCCAGCTCGTCCTGGCGCTGCACCTCGCCACGCTGCTGAGCTTCCGCACCCGCTTCAAGAACCTCTTCAAGGGCGTCATCTTCTTCCCCTACCTCATCAACGGGGTCGCGATCGGGCTCGTCTTCCTCTATTTCCTCCGCCCCGGCGGCACCCTCGACGCCCTGCTCGCGGCGGTCGGCGTGCAGGACACCCCGCAGTGGCTCGGCGACCCGTCGTTCGTGAACGCCTCCCTCGCCGCGACTTCCGTCTGGCGGTACATGGGCCTCAACTTCGTCCTGTTCCTCGGTGCGATCCAGTCGGTCCCGTCCGAGCAGTACGAGGCCGCGGACCTCGACGGCGCCAACTCGTGGCACAAGTTCCGCTTCATCATCCTGCCGAGCATCCGGCGCATCCTCGGCCTCTCGTTCATCCTGGCCATCGCCGGAGCACTGTCCGCCTTCGAGATGCCGTACGTCATGACCGGCGGTGCCAACGGCTCCGAGACCTTCGTGATCCAGACGGTGAACACGGCCTTCAAGTTCTCGAAGGTGGGCTTGGCGTCCGCGATGGCCGTCGTCCTGCTGCTGATCGTCCTGATCATCACCTTCGTCCAACGCCGGGTCTTCCCCGACGAGAAGGGAGGCGAATCGTGACCGCCACCGCCGACCGACCGGTCTCCGCTGCCACGCCCGAGCCCGGACGCGCGCTGCGACGGACGCGCCGCGGGCCGAAGCGCCCACAGGGCGCCGCCGCCCTCACCGCGACGACCATCAAGTACGCCTCGCTCATCATCGCGAGCCTCTTCGCGGTGGTCCCCCTGGCCACGATCTTCATGCTCGCGTTCAAGACCGACCGCGAACAGCGGACGACCGGTCCCCTCACCCCGCCGTCGAACTGGTTCAACTTCGACAACTTCGTCGTCGCCTTCGACCAGGGCGGCATGGTCACCGGCTTCCTCAACACCGCGATCATCCTGCTCGTGTCCGTCGCCGGGACCATCCTGATCGGCACCATGTCGGCCTACGCACTCGACCGGTTCCGCTTCCGCGGACGGAAGCTCGTCATGGGCCTGTTCCTCCTGGCGACGCTCGTGCCGTCGGTCACGACCCAGGTGGCCACGTTCCAGGTGGTGTCCGCACTCGAGCTGTTCAACACCCGAGGCGCCGCGATCCTGCTCTTCATGGGGACCGACATCGTCGCGATCTACATCTTCCTGCAGTTCATGCAGTCGATCCCCGTCTCCCTCGACGAGGCTGCGATGCTCGATGGCGCGAACCGCTTCACGATCTACTGGCGCATCATCCTCCCGCTGCTGAAGCCCGCTGTCGCGACGGTGGTCATCATCAAGGGCATCGCCATCTACAACGAGTTCTACATCCCCTTCCTGTACATGCCGTCGCAGGACCTGGGGGTGATCTCCACCTCGCTGTTCCGGTTCATGGGACCGTTCGGCGCCCAGTGGCAGATCATCGCGGCCGGGACGATCCTCGTGATCATCCCGACGCTCGTCGCCTTCCTCTTCCTGCAGCGATACATCTACAACGGCCTGACCTCTGGAGCAACCAAGTGAGCATCATCGACACCGCCACCGTCCGTCCCCTGACCACCCGCCTCCTGCACGAGGGGTGGAGTCTGCGTGCGGTCGGTGGCGCGATCCCCGAGGCCTTCGTCGGGACGAGCGTGCCCGCGACGGTGCCCGGCCTCGTGCACACGGATCTCCTCGACGCCGGGCTCATCCCCGACCCCTTCCTCGACCGCAACGAGCACCTCGTGACGTGGATCGGATCGACGGACTGGGAGTACCGCACCACCTTCACGTGGGAGCCGGACGGCCACGAGCGGCACGACCTCGTGTTCGAGGGACTCGACACCGTCGCGACGGTGACCGTGAACGGCTCGGTCGTCGCGACCACGCGGAACCAGCACCGCACCTACCGCATCGACGTCGGTGCCGTCCTGCGCGAGGGCGAGAACGAACTGGTCGTCCACTTCGCCTCTCCCGTCGCCGCGGCGGACCTGGCCAGCCTCGAGATCGGCTACCGCCCCCACACCTACTCCCACCCGTTCAACGCCATCCGCAAGGCCGCCTGCAACTTCGGCTGGGACTGGGGACTGGACGCCGCTTCGTCAGGGCTCTGGAAGCCCGTGAGCCTGCAGTCGTGGTCGACGGCCCGGCTCGACTCGGTGCGTCCGGTCGTGACCGTCGACGGCGGCGAGGGCCGGGTCGCCGTGCACGTCGACGTGGAACGCGCCGGCGACGGTGACGCGCCCCTCGCGCTCACGGCGACGGTCGCCGGCGCGAACGCCGACCTCGTGCTCCCGGCCGGCGCGGACTCCGCCGTGGTCGAGCTCGCCGTGCCGGACGTCGGACTCTGGTGGCCTCGCGGGTACGGCGAGCAGCCGCTGTACGACCTCGACGTCGTGCTCGGGCAGGACGAGGCACGCCTCGGCGAGTGGTCGAGGCGGATCGGGTTCCGGACCGTCGCCGTCGAACTCGAACCAGACGCGGAGGGCACCTCGTTCCGTTTCGTCGTGAACGGTGAGGCCGTGTGGGTGCGCGGCGCCAACTGGATCCCCGACGACGCCTTCGTGACCCGCGTCGACCGCGCCCGGCTCGCGCGCCGGATGGACCAGGCCGAGTTCGCGAACCTCAACCTGCTCCGTATCTGGGGCGGCGGCTACTACGAGTCCGACGACTTCTACGAGCTCTGCGACGAGCGCGGGATCATGGTCTGGCAGGACTTCCTCTTCGCCTGCGCGGCCTATGCCGAGGAGGAGCCGCTGTGGAGCGAGGTCGAGGCGGAGGCGCGCGACAACATCACGCGCATCATGCCGCACGCGAGCCTCGTGCTGTGGAACGGCAACAACGAGAACATCTGGGGCTTCGAGGAGTGGGGCTGGGAGAAGCGCGTCCAAGGCCGTACCTGGGGCATGGGCTACTACCTCGACCTGCTGCCTCGGCTCGTCGCTGAGCTCGACCCGGCCGGCAACTACACCGCGGGCAGCCCATGGTCGGGAACGCCGGACATCCCGGCCAACGATCCGGACCACGGATCAGTGCACCTCTGGGAGCTGTGGAACCGCGTCGACTACCCCGCCTACCGCGACGTCTCGCCGCGCTTCGTGGCCGAGTTCGGTTGGCAGGGTCCGGCGACGTGGTCGACGATCGAGCGAGCCATCTCGGACTCCCCGCTCACGCCGGAGTCGCCCGGCATGATCCACCACCAGAAGGCGACGGACGGGAACGACAAACTGACCGACGGACTCGTCGCGCACCTGCCGCTGCCGGACGACACCGAGGACTGGCACTGGGCGATGTCGCTCAACCAGGCCAACGCCGTGACCGTCGCGATCGAGCACTTCCGGTCGTGGAGCCCACGCTGCATGGGGTCGATCGTCTGGCAGCTGAACGACTGCTGGCCAGTCACGTCCTGGGCGGCCGTCGACGGCGACGAGCGCGCGAAGCCGCTGCTCTACGCCTTGCGACACGTCTACGCCGACCGCCTCGTGACCGTGCAGCCGCGAGGGGAGTCCCTCGTGGTCGCCGTGCTCAACGACGGCCCGGACGCCTGGGCGGACGACCTCGTCATCCGGCGCCTCCGGTTCGACGGGACCGAACTCGCCTCGGTGCGCGTCCCGGTCGACCTGGACCGACGCTCCTCGACGCTCGTCGAGATCCCCGAAGCGGTCGCGGTCGCGGGCTCGGCACCCGATGAAGTGCTCGTCGCCACAGTCGGGGCGGAACGCGGCTTCTGGTCCTTCGCCGAGGCACGTGATTCAACGATCCCCGCCCCTCGGTTCAGCGCCGAGGTCGCCCGCCAGGAGGACGGTTACGCCGTGACTATCACGGCCGAGTCCTTCCTCCGCGACCTCACGCTGCTCGTCGACAAGCTGGACCCGGCCGCCGTCGTCGACGACCAGCTCGTGACCCTCCTGCCGGGAGAGCGCGTGACGTTCCACGTGCGGACCGAGGTGGAACTCGGCGAGGACGAGCTCCTGTCGACCCGGGTCGTGCGCACCGCGAACCAGCTGGTCGAGGACTGGGCACGGTGACCCTGGCGGACATGACCGCGGAGCGGGATCCGTCGGGGTCGGTCGCGCTCGCGGTCGACCTCGGCGGCACCAAAGTTGAGGCCGCGCTCGTCACGGCCGAGGGCGTCGTGGTCGACGGCAGCGCGCATCGGGCGCCGACGGGGCCCGATGCAGGGCGCCGTGCACTGGAAGACGCCGTCGACCGAGTGGTCCTCGCCTCGATCGCGCACCTGCCGGACGGTTCCGCGCTCGTTGGCGTCGGCATCGGTTCGGCGGGTCCCGTCGACCTCGGCCGCGGCACCGTGAGCCCGAAGAACCTCCCGCGACTGCACGGCTTCGACCTCCGGACACACGTCGCGCGGCTGTTACCGGACGCCCCGGTGGTGGTCCGCCTCGACGGGACCTGCATCGCGCTCGCCGAGCACTGGCTCGGAGCGACCCGCGGCACCGAGAACTCGATGGCGATGATCGTCTCGACCGGTATCGGCGGTGGTGTCATCCTGCACGGCCGGTTGATCGCCGGCCGGAGCGGGAACGCCGGCCACATCGGTCAGGTGCAGATCGCCTCGCGCGTGCCGGGGGAGTCGGCCGACGACGCGACGCTCGAGCGCGTCGCCTCCGGACCACGGAGCGTCGCCTGGGCGCGGGCCCGCGGCTGGGACGGGCACACCGGCGAGGCGCTCGCCGTCGATGCCGCGGCAGGGGATCCCGTCGCACGGTCCGCCGTCGTCCGTTCGGCCACCGCGGTCGGCCAGGCGATCGCGAGCGCCGCGACCTTCCTCGACCTCGAAGCGGTCGCCGTCGGCGGTGGGTTCACCGCCGTCAGCACCGACTACCTCGACCTCGTCCGTGCCGCGGTGCAGGACGCCATCGTCCTCGACTACGCGGCCGGCGTGGTCGTCACCGGTTCCGCGCTCGACGGCGCAGGTCCGATCCTCGGCGCCGCAGCACTCATCCACCGACCGGAGGCACTCGGCCTCCCACCGCTCGACCCGATGCACCATCCCAGACGAAGGAGCCTGGCACGATGAATCGCACCCCCGACCCCCGCCCACCGCACCGCAACTCGAGCGGCCGTCTCGCCGCCGGCATGCTCGCGGCGGCCGTCACCGCTGCACTGCTCCCGGCGCTCGCGTCGCCGGCAGCCGCCGCCCCGGCCGACTGGACCTCGCTCAACACCTCGTTCGTCGAGCGAGACGGCTCCCGCCTCGTGCTCGACGGCGAGACCTTCCGCTTCAGCGGCCCGAACGTCTACTGGCTCGGTCTCGACGAGAACGTGGGCGGGGTCGACTACCCGACCGCGTTCCGCATCGCTGACACCCTCGATGCGGCGGCCAGGATGGGTTCGACCGTCGTGCGGACGCACATGATGACCTCGACGGGCCAGGACGGTGCGAACCCCCTGGCGATCATGCCGGCCCTCGGGCAGATGAACGACGAGGCGTTCGCGACGATCGACTTCGCCGTCGCGTACGCCGGCAAGCTCGGCATCCGGCTGGTGCTCCCGCTCACCGACGAGTGGGAGTACTACCACGGCGGGCATCGCGACTTCACGACCCCGTACGGGCTGACGTCGGCCGACTTCTACACCGACGAGCGGCCGATCGCCGCGTACCAGGCCTACGTCGACGCGATCCTGCAGCGGACGAACGCGCTCACCGGCGTCCGGTACACCGAGGACCCGACGATCATGGCGTGGGAGCTCGGGAACGAGTTGGAGGGGATGACCGCGCCGTGGATCGACCGGCAGGTCGCGTTCATCAAGGAACGCGCCCCGCAGCAGCTCGTCGCGGCCGGTCGTCGATTCGACATCGACCCGGACACACTCTCGGCGCCTGGGCTCGACATCGTCGACGTGCACTATTACCCGCCCACCGCCGCACGCGTGTCCGCGGACGCGGCCACGGTCACCGCCGCGGGCAAGGTCTACCTGGCCGGCGAGTACGCCTCCACTGCTGCGAGCCCGGCGTTGCTCGAACCGCTCGTCGCCGACCCGAACGTGACCGGCATGCTGTTCTGGTCGCTGTTCGGCAACAACGACCGTGGTGGGCTCGTCCCGCACGACGACGGGTTCACGATCCATGCACCCGGTGCGACCGATGCCGAGCGCGCCCGGGTCTCCGCGATCACCGCCTATGCCGCTGCCATCGGTGCCGTGCCGGCTGCTCCCGCCGTCGGGACACCGCTCATCACAGCGGTCGACCGCGCGGACGGCATCAACACCGTCCGATGGCGCGGGGCCGGCGGCGCGGTCTCGTGCCGGCTCGAACGCTCGCTCGACGGGATCTCGTGGACCGCGGTCGACACCGGCGCGCTTCGGGCCGATGCCGGGTCCGCGACGGACTTCGCCTCGCCGACGGGAGCGGTCTACCGCGTCGTCGCGGTCGACGGGGCCGGGGCCGACGCGGCGCTGTCGGACCCGGTCATGACCGAGACCGACACACGCGTGCTCGTGGACCCGCTCGAGTCCTGGCTGCTCACCGAGGCGCACGACGGCGCAGCGATCGCGCCAGGCGCGGACGGGACGAGCGTGGTCGCTGCCTCCGATGGAGCCAGCATCACCTGGAAACAGGTCCGTCTGTCGGCGGCGTCGTTCATCGTCTCCGGGTCGGTCGTGGTCGAGTCCAGCGCTGACGGTTCAGCCTGGGTGACCGCCGCGGCCGAGGTCGGAGCCGGCGGCACGGTGGTCGCACGCGATCTGGCGGGGCCGTACCTCCGGGTGACCCTCGCCGCCGACGCGACCGTGTCGCGGGCCACCATCTGGTCGGCTGTGGACGCTCCGAGCGGGCCGCCGGCGGCGTTCGCATCCGTCTCACCGGCGCCCGGCACCGTCGATGTGACCGCGACGCCGACCTTCACCTGGGAGTCGGCGGCCGGCGCGGCCTACTACCGCTTCACGCTCGCCGCGCAGGCCGACCTCGGGGACCCGGTCGTCGTCGTCGACGGTGTCGGAACCCCCTCCATCACCCCGACGGTCTCCCTCACACCAGGGCAGCGGTATTGGTGGTCGGTCACCGCGGTCAACGGAGCCGGGACGACCGCCTCGAGCACGGGAGCGGCGGATTTCCTCATGAAGGTGCTGCCGAGCGAACCGCTCGTCGTCGAGGACTTCGAGTCGTACGCCGATGACGCCGCCTTGCAGGCCGCCTACGTGCGGAACACCGGGGGCGGCGCCGTGACACCGACGCTCACGCCGAACCCCGACACCGGCACGAACGCGATGTCGGCCGCGTACGACCTCGCCGGTCCCGGCTATGCCGGCGTCGTCCGCACCTTCCAGACACCGCAGGACTGGTGGGGCTATACCGGGCTCCAGTTCTGGGTGCAGGGGACACCGGGCGACGACGTCACCGTCCAGTTCGTGACGCGTGGGACCTACTGGGAGACGGTCGCGCCCATCGAGGGCGAGGGCTGGCAGCTGATCGAGATTCCGTTCTCCGCCTTCGCCCCGCCGGCCTGGGCTGGCGAGGCGGCGTTCGACCCGACCTCCGTCACCCAGATCGGGTTCTACCTCGGTGGTGAAGGAGCCGGCACCCTGCTGGTCGACGACGTCGTCACGACGGTTGCGGCCGTGGAGCCGGAACCGGGCACGGGACAGCCGGGCACGGGACAGCCGGGCACGGGACAGCCTGGTGGGTCTGACGGCGCTGACCCGGTGGCGCCGACGGGCGACCTCGCCCGCACCGGCCTGGACGCCACGCCCTGGATCGTCGGCGCGTTCGCGCTGCTCGCGATGGGTGGTCTGCTGCTGGTCCGCGGTCGACGGCGTGCTCTCTGATGGCGCTGCACCGCATCACCAGCGACCCCAAGCGGTACGCCTGGGGGTCGACGACGGCCATCCCGGAGCTGCTGGGGGTACCCGCTGACGGTTCGCCCCAGGCGGAGCTCTGGCTCGGGGCACACCCTGGCAGCGTGACCGAGTTCGTCGAGCCGGGTCACGGTCGTCCCGACAGCCTCAACGACTGGATCGCGTCGGACCCCGACGCGGCTCTCGGTGGGCGCTCCAGGATGCCGTTCCTGGTGAAGCTGTTGGCTGCCGCGAGGCCGCTCTCCCTCCAGGTCCACCCCACGCCCGACCGGGCCAGGGCGGGGTTCGCGGACGAGGACCGCCGCGGCGTGTCACTGGAAACACCGCATCGGAACTACAAGGACGCCTGGCACAAGCCGGAGATCATCGTCGCCCTGCAGGACGGCTTCCGCGCCCTCTGCGGATTCCGGGCGGTCGAGGAGTCGCGCGCATTCCTCATGCACCTGTCCGCCTACGTCGAGGGGCCGGACCGGATGGTGCTCGAGGCGTTCGAGGCGGAGCTACGTGACGCCGGTCTGGAACCGACGGTGCGAGCGGTGCTCGAACGACGGACGCCCGGCGTGGTCGCCGCCCTGGTGACGGCCGCCGGTGTCGGCACCGCCAGCGGAGCGGTCCCGGACGCCGACCGTCGATCGCGCTGGTCGGCCGAGCGCGAGCTCATCCTGCAGCTCGCCGAAGAGTACCCGGGGGACCCCGGCATCGTCGTCGCGGCGCTCCTCAACCTCGTGACGCTGCGGGAGGGTGAGGCGTTGTTCCTGCCCGCGGGGAACATCCACGCCTACCTCTCCGGCTTCGGGGTCGAGGTCATGGCCTCGAGTGACAACGTGCTTCGCGGCGGACTGACGCCGAAACACGTCGACGTCCCGGAGCTTCTCGCGGTTCTCGATTTCGAACCATCGCCGGTCCCGTTCGTCGAGCCGATCGTGCGAACTGGCGGTGGGGTCATGTACCCGGTGCCGGTCGACGATTTCCAGCTCGTCCGGATCGATCCCGGGACGGCGACCGACCTTGCTCGCGGCCAGGCGGCGGTGATCCTCGTGACCGGTGGTACGGCGCGGGTGGAACAGGGTGCGGACACCGTCGTGCTCGAGCGCGGGACAGCGGTGTTCGTCTCTCCGGGCCCGGAGCCGGTGACAGTGTCCACGGACGGTCGGGTCTTCGTCGCCACCGGCTGACCGGCCGACCGGCCGACACTGTCGGTGGCTGCTGTCCACCACATGGTGGCGTGAATCCGTGCGCGGACGTTCGGTCGTGACGACAGGCGTGCGCTGCTCGAGCCGCTTCGCGTCGGATGACTCTTGACGTCGTCGACCATCCTCGTCATCATTCGAACACGATCGACGGCAACGAGCCGCCGGCACCCTCGAGAGAGACGGCCCCGATGTCCACCATGATCTTCGTCAACCTTCCCGTCAGCGACCTGCACCGGTCACGGGTGTTCTTCGAGGCGCTCGGATACTCGATCAATGAGGGGTTCAGCGACGAGAACGCGATCAGCGTGGTCATCAGCGACACGATCACGGCGATGCTGCTCACGCGGGAGTTCTTCGCGGAGTTCACGAGCAAGTCGATCATCGACGCCACCACCTCCACCGAGGTGCAGCTCGCTCTCAGTGCCGAGAGCAAAGGCGACGTCGATTCGATTGTCGAGAAGGCCATCGCGAGCGGGGCTACCCCTGCCGGCGAACAGGACCATGGCTTCATGTACTCGAAGAGCTTCGACGACCTCGACGGCCACCACTGGGACTTCGTCTGGATGGACCCGGAGGCGGCCGCCGGCGGCGCGCCCGAGATGACCGTCGAGGAGATGCGGGCGAACACGACGCACAGCTGAGCGCGGCGACAAGACAATCGCGCAGCAGAGAGGCCCGCGATCACCCGAGGAGTCCGAGTCGGAGATGTGCTCGTTGGGATCCCGTGGGTGATTCATGCCAACCTGGCATGAGATGGAAGGCGGGCGACATGTCGAAGCGTTTTGGGAAAGCTCGATGACGGGTGGGTCGGAGCCCGCGTCGAGCGTGGGCGATCGGGTGCAGTTCACGATCCGTCGGGCGGTCCCGGCGGACGCGGCTGCGGTTCTGGCGCTCTTCGACGAAGCCATCGCCTGGTTCGTGCGGATCGGCAACACACGGCAGTGGGGTACCGAACCTGCATCTGGGCAGGAGCGCTGGATCACGCGTGTCGAGCAGTGGTGTGCCTCATCCGATGCCTGGGTCGCCGAGCATCCCGCGGTCGGCGTCTGCGGAGCGCTCGTGCTGGGCGAGGCGCTCGAGTACGTGCCGGCCGCCACCGAACCAGAGGTCTACGTCCGCGTGTTGATCGGCTCGCGCGACCCGCGGGTGAAGGGCACCGGTCGCCGGTTGCTGGCGTTCGCTGAGGAGCGTGCGCGGGCCGCCGGGGTCGGTCGCATGCGGGTCGACTGCTACGCGGGTGGCTCGGGGGATCTCGTACGGTTCTACGAGGCCGCTGGCTACGAGCGGGACGTGACGTTCACGGTCGGCGACGGGGCTGATGCGTGGCCGGGCCAGGTGCTGTCACGGCGAGTCGACGTGAGGAACGACCTGGCGCGATGAGGCCGTGAGGTTTCGGACGAGCGCAGCAACGGACGCCCAGGAGTCCTCCCGGCTCGCGCAGTCTGCTTGTCGTCAGTTCGCGGACGAGCTGAGGAGGCGTGCGACACCTGCCGGATAGAAGGGGTGATCGGTCTCGCTGATCGACACCCATCGAACAGGACTTCCCTCGTCCAGGACATGCAGTCGGGCGTCGAGCGGGATGGCATCGATCTCGGCGGACTCGACGCCGAAGATGTGGGCGATCTCATGGCCCGGCTTACCTTCGTATTCGAAGATGTTCTCCGCGACGTCGAGGAGCGTCACGCGGCCCAGTGTGACGCCGAGCTCCTCGACGAACTCTCGGCGCAAGGCGGCTTCAGCGGTTTCGCCGAACTCGATGCCGCCGCCGATCGCGCGATGGAAGGCCTCGTTCTTCACGGTGTCCACGCCGTTCAAGACGAGAACGTGACCGTCTCGGATGGGAAGGCCGACGGCGATGTTTCGAATCGAGGGCATGGCGTCGACTCTAGAGCGACAGCTGACCTGGTGTATGGAGCGGATGACGGGAATCGAACCCGCGCTATCAGCTTGGGAAGCTGAAGTTCTACCATTGAACTACATCCGCGTGGCGCCGGAGCGTCCTGAGTAATCGTACATGACCCGGCGGGCCTCCGTTCGGTCCCTGTGTGCGGGCACCGTTCGGCCCGTGAGTCTCACCCTCGGTCCCTGAGCTTGTCGAAGGGCGGGGTGTCGTCGTATGCCCTTCGACAAGCTCAGGGACCGGGGATTGGTGCTGGCTCAGTGACCGGGGATTGGTGCTGGGCCGGGGACCGGGGAGTGGTGCTGGACCAGGGACCAGGACTGGTGAGGTCTTCGGGGTCGGGTCGGGGGTGCCCAGGGACCTCCGGGGTGCCCGGAGCTAGGCTGGTTCACCGTTCCCCGAGCGGGACGGGATCGAGGGTGTGACGTGAAGCGCAGTGCAGGTGTGGTCGTGGCCGGCCTCGCCGCCGTCGCCGGGTTCGGGGTCGCGAGCGCCATGGTCGCCCGGCGCGTCATCGGGGCCGGACGAGTGCACTACAGCGAGGTGTTGCCGACCTCGTCTCCGAAGACTGTGCGGCTCGAACGGAACGCTGCCACCGCGCTGCCGGGACGATTCGGGCTCGAGTTCGACGACGGCTCGCGGGTCATCGTCGGACCCGTGATCGGTCGAGAGACGACGGACGGCTCGGTGATGCGAGCCGTGGTCGCCGGTCGGGTCCCAGCCGGGGCGACCCGTGCGCGGTTCACCGGCGCCGCCGTGACGCCCGCGGACCTCGGGGTGGACGAGGTGGAAGTGCCGAGGACGCCCTCGGGCGCATGGCAGTTCGACGGCGATGCCGACGGCGACGCACATGACGACACCTGGGTCGTGCACACCCACGGGCTCGGGGCATCACCGCTCGCGACCCTCCGCTCCGTGCAGGCCGTGGAGCGCGCGGGACTGCCCTCGCTCGTCACCTGCCTCGGGTCCGCGTTCGCCGAGCGTCGCTCCGGGGCCGACGCCACGGACGTCGACCGCGTCATCGCGGCCATCGACGACGCCGTGGCGCTCGGTGCGCGACGGGTCATCGTCTGCGGGTGGTCCTACGGCGCCGCCCTGAGCCTCGCGGCGGCACGCGAGCGACCCGAGGTGGTGCAGGGCGCGATCCTCATCTCGCCGATGCTCGGACTCAGCGAGACGGTGCTCCATGCGGCTGCGGTCGCCGGGGTGCCGCGGGTGCTCGTGCACTCGGCGCTCGCCGTGCTCTCGACGCCGGTGCTGGCGCGATCGGCCGGGGTGCGCGGCGCGGTTCCGGTCCGTGCGCTCTCCGCCGGGCCGATCGACGGCCTGCCGACGCTCGCGATCCACTCGCCCGGCGACACGACGATCCCCGTGGAACTCACGCGGGCCGTCGCTCGGCGCTCACCGTCGTTCGAGCTCGTCGAGGTCGACGCGGCGCCGCACGGCTTGGAGTGGAACGTCGCGCCGGAGGCGTTCGAAGCGGCTGTGCGGGAGTGGCTCGGGGCGCGCTGATCGGGTGATGGTCGGTCCCTGAAGTCGTCGAAGGGCGGGGTGTGTCCGTGTGCCCTTCGACAGGCTCAGGGACCGGGGTGGTTGGGGGAGCGGGTCACGGTCGGTTGGGTGCGTGGTGCCCTTCGACCGGCTCAGGGACCGAGGGGGTCGGGTGCCGGGGCTGGCTCAGGGACCGAGCAGGCAGGACCTACTTCGCGTAGCGGTAGCGGGCCCCGGTGTGCTCGTCGGGGAGCCGGTCGCCACGGCCGTGGAGCTTGTGGCGGAGGCTGCCCTCGACGTACTCCTCGGGGTAGGCACCACGACGTCGCAGCTCGGGGATGACGAACTCGACGATGTCCTCGAACGTGCCGGGCGTGATGGCGTAGGCGAGGTTGAAACCGTCGACGTCGGTCTCCTCCACCCACTCCTGCAGGGTGTCGGCGATCTCCGACGCACTACCGACGATCCGCGGACCGAGCCCACCGATCGCGCCCATGCGCGCGATGTCCTTCACCTTGAACTCGCCACCCTCCTCGTTGGCCGCCTGATAGTTGGCGACCGCCGACTGGATGGCGTTGCTCTTCACGTTCCCGATCGGCTCCTCCGGGTCGTACTGCGACAGGTCGATGCCCATCCAGCCCGACATGAACACGAGCGCACCCTCCTGCGACGCGTACTGCAGGTAGTCCTCGTGCTTCGCCTGGGCCTTCTCGCTCGTCTCGTCGGTGATGATCGTCAGCAGCGTGTAGATCTTCGCCGAGTACCGGTCGCGACCGGCGGCCTCGAGGGCGTCGCGGATGCGGCCGACCGTCGCCTTCAAGCCGGCCTTCGTCGACGCACCGACGAAGATCGCCTCCGCGTTGCCAGCGGCGAACTGGATGCCGCGCGGCGACGCACCGGCCTGGTAGATCACCGGTGTGCGCTGCGTGGACGGCTCGGACAGGTGAATGCCGGGCACCGTGTAGTGCTTGCCGAAGTGGCCGATCTCGTGGACCTTCGTCGGGTCGGTGAACACGCCCGTCTCGCGGTCGCGCACGACGGCGTCGTCCTCCCACGAGCCCTCCCACAGCTTGTAGAGGACCTCGAGGTACTCGTCGGCGACGTCGTACCGCTCGTCGTGCTCGAGCTGGTCGTCGTGCCCCATGTTGCGCGCCGCACTCGGCAGGTACCCGGTGACGACGTTCCAGCCGACCCGCCCCTTGGTCAGGTGGTCGAGCGTCGACATGCGCCGCGCGAACGGGTACGGGTGCTCGTAGGCGGTGCCGGCCGTGACGCCGAAGCCGAGGTGCTTCGTCACCGCGGCCATCGCCGAGACGAGCAGGATCGGGTCGTTCACCGGCACCTGCGCGCCGTTGCGGATCGCGGCCTCGTTGCTGTCGCCGTAGACGTCGTAGGTGCCGAGGACGTCGGCGATGAAGATGCCGTCGAAGTTGCCTCGCTCCAGCAGCTGCGCCAGGTCCGTCCAGTAGGAGAGGTCCTTGTAAGTGCTCGAGCGGTCGTCGGGGTGACGCCACATCCCCGACGCCTGGTGGGCGACGCAGTTCATGTCGAAGGCGTTGAAGCGGATCTGTCGGGTCATACGCACGATCCTGCATCACGAGTCCCGGACGTCGCCTGGCAATCGGCCTCGCCCGTAACAGGGCGTCATCTGGGCGCAGCGCACTACCTGCGCGAGGTGTCCTCCGCCGCGATCGCCTCGGCGTACTCCGCGTCACTGAGCGCGCCGACCGTCGAGTGCCGACGCCCGTACCCGAGGTAGAGCGCCGCGCCGACGAGCATCCAGATGAGGAACACGATCCAGGTCGTCCCGCCAAGCGACACCATCAACCCGAGGCACATGACGATACCGAGCGCCGGGACCACCGGGAACAGCGGGACGGAATAGCTGCGATCGAGGTCGGGACGCAGGCGACGCAGCAGGATGACGGAGAGGTTCACCAGGGCGAACGCGAACAGCGTGCCGATGCTCGTGGCGTCGGCGAGCTCGCCGAGCGGGATGAGGGCGGCGACCACCGCGACGACCGCACCGACGATGACGGTCCCGGCGACGGGCGTCCCGCTGCGGCGCCCGACGCGCGAGAACACCCGCGGCACCATGCCGTCCTGCGCCATCCGGTACAGGATGCGCGTCTGCCCGTAGTAGACGGTGAGCACCACGCTCGCGATCGCGATGACCGCGCCGATGGAGAAGAAGAGCGCGACGATCGGCTGTCCGGTGATCTCGGTGAGGATGCCGACGAACGCGGACTCGTCGTCCGCGAACTCGGTCCACGGGCGGGCGCCGATCGCGGCGACGGCGACCAGGATGTAGACGGCCGTGACGATCACCATCGACAGGATGATCGCGCGCGGCAGGTCGC
Organism: Plantibacter sp. M259; assembly: GCF_006065115.1. NCBI lineage: Bacteria > Bacillati > Actinomycetota > Actinomycetes > Micrococcales > Microbacteriaceae > Plantibacter > Plantibacter sp. M259. The sequence goes on from NZ_CP040750.1 coordinate 2,443,279, forward strand.
GACGCGGGTTCGTCGCCTCATCGCCGGCGGTCGATGCCGCGTCGAAGCCGATGTAGGAGAAGAACAGCCGACTGGAGGCTGCCGCGACACCGGCGACCCCCATGGGCGCGAGCGGTTCGAAGTTGCCGAGGGAGAACGCCGAGAACGCGATGACGACGAAGACGAGCAGCACGGCGAGCTTCACGAACACCATGATCGTGTTCGCCCAGGCGCTGTCTTTCGCGCCGCGCACGAGCAGCAGCATCGCGAGCAGGACGAGGGCCGCGGCCGGGAGGTTGATCAGGCCGTCGGCGACGCCGATCGGGTTCGCGAGTGACGGCGGCAGTCCCAGGCCGAAGACCGCGAGCGCCTCGTTCACGTACTGCCCGGCACCGACGGCGACCGCCGCGACGGAGACCCCGTACTCGAGCACGAGGCACCACCCGCACACCCAGGCGACGCCCTCGCCCATGGTCGCGTAGGCGTAGGAGTAGCTGGACCCGGAGACCGGCACCGAACCGGCCATCTCGGCGTAGGACAGGGCCGACAGGAGTGCTGCGAGCCCGGCGACCGCGAACGCGATCCAGACGGCGGGCCCGGCGAGCGGGACGGCGGTGCCGAGGACGACGAAGATGCCGGTGCCGAGCGTCGCGCCGACACTGATCATCGTGAGCTGCCAGACGCCGAGCGAACGGCGGAGCGACGTCCCCGAGTCGGCGGGATCCGTCCCCAGTCGGACGAGCGGCATGCGCCGGCGCAGCTGCACGAGGAGCGGGAGTCGGCGATCAGTCACGGGTATCCATGGTAACCGCGGAGATCGGCGGAGCTTGCCGCGGTCACCGCACCGAGCTGCGCCGGACGACGAGTTCCGGCTTGAGGACGACCGTGCGGTGCTCGTGCGTCGCCGGCTCGTCGACCTCATCGGCGAGGAGTCCGGCCGCGATCACGCCCATCTCCCGACCTGGCTGCGCGATCGTCGTCACCGGGACGGCGCTCTCGGCGGCGTAGTGGTTGTCGTCGTAGCCGGTGACGGCGATGTCGTCGGGGACGCTGATCCCGGCGGCGACGAGGTGCTCGATGCACCCGACGGCCAGTGAGTCCGCGGCGCAGACGACCGCATCGGGCCGATCCGTGGCCGCGCGGTCGGCCAGCTGCTCACCGAGGATGCGGCCGACCCTGGTGGTGAGGCTGTGGGTCTCGGCGACCTCGAGCTCGACGCCGGCGTGCTCGGACACGGCGCGTCGCACGCCCGCGAGCCGGTCGGCGACGGCGTGCAGGTGGAGCGGTCCTCCGGCGTACAGCAGCCTGGTCCGTCCGAGACCGATGAGGTGGCTCGCCGCCAGGTAGCCGCCGAACTCCTCATCGACGATGACGCCGCAGGACTGCGCGGGATCGCCCGGCCAGTTCACGAACACCACCGGGCGGCCGTGACTGCGCACACGGGCCGCGCCCCGCTGTTCGCCGTCGAGTGGAGCGAGGATGATGCCGCGCACGCGGGTCTCGTCGAACAGGTCGAGGTAGTCGTTCTGGCGCTGGAGGTCGACGTCGCTGTTGGCGAGGAGGAGTTTCAGCCCGGCTTCCGCCGCTGCGGACTCGATCCCGCGCGCGATGTCGACGAAGAACGAGTTCCCGATGTCGACGAGCACGGCGCCGACGGTGTTGCCGGTGCCTTTCGCGAGTGTGCGGGCTGCGTCGTTGGGGACGAAGGCGAGGGCGTCGACCGCGGCGGCGACCTTCTCGCGTGTCGCGTCACTGAGCAGGTGGGGTCGGTTGAAGAAGTTCGACACCGTGCCGTGCGACACGCCCGCGCGCTCGGCGACGTCGCCCATCCGCGAGTCCCCCTGCTGCCCGCGCCGTGCTCTCGCTTCCGACATCTTCGCCCACCCTCGTCGTGATCCGCGTCGATCGGTGAATCGTTACCGATTCAACCTTGCGGATCGAGGCCAGTTTACCTAGTCTCATCACTTGACGCGCATCAATTGATGCGCGTCAACAAGACACGGCACCGCTCGGGGCCTGCATTCAAGGAGGAATCGCAATGACACGACCCATGCGCCGGAAAGCCGTCCTGGCTCCGCTGGCCGCCAGCGCCGGAGCGCTCGCTCTCGTCCTCACCGGTTGCGGTGGCGGCGGTGGCTCGACGACGGCGACCTCGTTCACCTACCTCATCAACTCCGAGAACACGATGATCCCGGGGCAGATCACGGCCCTCAGCGAGAACCAGTGCAAGGCGGAGAACACGGCCCTGCCGCTCAAGGTGGAGACGGTCCCGCAGACGAACCTCGACCAGAAGCTCCAGCTGCTCGCCGGGCAGAACTCCCTCCCCGTCATGTACGCGGCGGGTAACGCCCCCGATCTCACCAAGACGCTCGACGGCTCAGGCAACGTGGTCGACTTCGAGCAGGCCCTCACCGACCTCGACGCGCTCGACGACATCGAGCCCGCGGCGATCAGCACCATCAAGGCGCTCTACGGCGGCAAGTTCAACGTCCTGCCCTACCAGTACAACATCGAGGGGATCTGGTACAACAAGCAGATCTTCGCCGACGCCGGTGTCGAGATCCCGCAGACGTGGGACGAGCTCGTCACCGCTGCCGACACCATCTCGAAGACGGGCGTCACCCCGTTCTCCGCCTCCGGGGAGCAGGGCTGGCCGCTCACGCGTCTCGTCGGCGACTACCTCTTCCGCGACCTCGGCGCCGATGCGCTCCAGAAGGTGGCCGACGGCGACGCGAAGCTCACCGACCCCGAGTACGTCGAGGCGGCCGCTGCCGTCGCCGACCTCGGCGCGAAGGGCTACTTCGGGCAGGGCGTCGGATCGATCGACTACGACACCGCCGCGCAGCAGTTCCTCACCGGCAAGGCCGCGATGTTCTACATGGGCAGCTGGATCCTCGAGTCGATGAACGACGAGACGGCGAACCAGATCGGCATCGACAACGTCGGCTTCATGCCGTTCCCGGCCGTCGAGGGCGGCAAGGGCTCGATCGACGAGTACCCGGCGAACGTCGGGCTGCCGACGACCATGAACGCGAAGCTCTACGACGACAAGGTCGGCGACTGGCTCGGCTGCATCGCCGAGAACTACGGCAGCGCGGCCCTCCAGGACCAGGGCACCATCTCGGGCTTCAAGACGAACACCGAGGTGACCGGCGTCGCACCGCTCACCCAGGAGATCCAGACGACGATCTCCGAGTCCACGTCGAGCGTGCTCTGGTTCGAGGCGCTCTTCTCCACGAAGGCGACGACCACCAGCCAGACGAACGCCGCACAGCTCGTGACCGGTGCGATCAGCCCCGAGGAGTTCATGCAGCTCGTCCAGGCGGACCTCGACAACTGACCCGCGGCGGGCGGCGGTCTCGCGCCGTCGCCCGCCTCCCACCGCGGCTGCACACGGAAGTGACATGACATGAAACACGTACTCGGCGACAAGCGGGCGATCGCGATCCTGCTCGGTCCCGCCCTCCTCGTCTACACCCTGGTGATGCTCGTCCCGGTCATCTGGTCGCTCGGCTACACGGTCTTCGAAGGCAACGCCATCACCGGCTTCACCTTCGTGGGCGTGGACAACTTCGTGCGCGCAGCCGGGGATCCGAAGGTCTGGGACGCGGTCCTCTTCACGGTCAAGTACGCCCTGGTCGTCACGATCGGGCAGGTCTTCATCGGGTACCTGATGTCGCTCCTGTACGTGTTCGTCCTGAAGCGGTCGTCCGGCATCATCCGCACACTCGTGTTCTTCCCGGTCGTCCTGCCGACCGTGGCGGTCGCGCTCCTCTTCCAGAAGATGTTCGAAGTGGCACCCTCCACCGGCGTCGTCAACACGGTCATCACCAGCTTCGGCGGCGACTCCGTCGACTGGTTCGGCAGCGGCACGAACGCGTTCCTCGTGATCGCGATCATGGACATCTGGCGCTCCATCGGCTTCTACGGCGTCCTGCTGTACGCGGGCATCGTCGAGATCCCGGAGGACACGCTGGAATCCGCCCGCCTCGACGGAGCGACCGGCTGGAGCCTCGTGCGCCACATCGTGATCCCGCTGTCGCTCCCCGTCCTGCTGTCGGCGATCATCTTCAGCATCAACGGAACGCTCAAGGTCTTCGACTCGATCATCGCGCTCACGAACGGCGGCCCGGGCAACGCGACGAGCCCCCTGACGCTCTACATGTTCCAGACGTCGTTCTCCTACGGCGAGTACGGCTACGGCAGCACCATCGCCCTGTTGCTGACGATCATCTGCCTCGTCGTGACCGTGTTCATCTTCCGTTCCTCGCGTCGCGACCTCACGAAAGCCTGAGCCGATGACCTCCAGCACCTTGCCCGTCACCGCTGTTCCCACGAAGACCCCCGAGCGACGACCGCGCGTCTCGCCCGGTGCCCGGCGCTTCCGTCGAGGTCTGGTCAAACTGCCCCTGAACGTCCTCGTCGCGGTCATACTCGTCATCACGATCTATCCGCTGTTCTGGCTGGTGATCAGCTCGTTCAAGACGAACGACGAGTTCATCAACGGTGACGCCTTCGCCCTGCCGTCCTCGATCGCCTGGGGCAACTACGTCGAAGCGTGGACCACCGGCAACATGGGCCAGTACCTCACGAACAGCGCGCTGGCGGTGTTCCCGGCGCTCGCGCTCATCATCGTCCTCGGGACCGCAGCCGGCTTCGCCCTCGAGGTCATGGTGTGGAAGGGCCGGAACGGCGTCCTGCTGGCGTTCCTCGCCGGCATCATGGTGCCGGGGCAGATGATCCTGCTGCCGCTGTTCACCGTCTACTTCCAGACCGGCCTCTCCGGTACGCTCTGGCCGCTCATCATCACCTACACCGCGATCGGCCTGCCGCTGACGGTGTTCATGATGGCGACCTTCTTCCGGGCGATCCCGCGCGAGGTCTTCGAAGCGTCGACCCTCGACGGCGCGAGCATCATCCGCTCGTTCTTCGTCATCGGGTTCCCGATGGTCCGGAACGGGATCTTCACGATCGCCCTCGTGCAGTTCTTCTTCATCTGGAACGACCTGCTCATCGCGCTGACCTTCACGAACAGCTCCGACCTCCGCACGATCCAGGTCGGGCTGCTCAACTTCACCGGCGAGTTCGGGGCCACGCAGTACGGCCCGCTGTTCGCAGCCATCTGCATCAACGTGTTCGGCACCCTCGTCCTCTACCTCGTGCTGAACCAGCGGGTGATGAAGGGGCTCACGGCGGGCTCCGTCAAGGGCTGATCCCTCAGTCGCCGCCGTCCCAGCGCCCTCGATCGCGCTTCCCACCACTCCGCTCACCCGGGTCCGTTCCGACCGGGAGAAAGGCGATGTCTCGCCATGACCACCTCCATCACCGCCACCACCGCCGACCAGGCCGGTCGGCCTCCCGCTGCCGCCGCCGAGCAGGTCACCGTGACCGCGCCACGTTTCGAGCACCTCCGTGAGCCGCTCGGCATCGACGTCGCCTCGCCGCGGTTGTCCTGGAAGCTCACCGCTCCGTCCGGCTTCGAACCGTCCGCGTACCAGGTCGAGGCGGTGCGCGCCGGTGGCCGATCGGAGACCGACCCGGTCGCCTCCTCGGAGCAGGTGCTCGTCGACTGGCCGTTCGACCCGCTCGCGTCGCGTGAGGCGGCCGTGGTGCGGGTGCGAGTCCAGGGTCGTGACGGTGCGTGGTCGGCGTGGAGCGAGTCGGCGACCGTGGAGGCCGGCCTGCTGGAGCCGTCCGACTGGACGGCGGCACCGGTGGGCGGCGCGTGGGAGGAGGACCCCGAGGCCGAACGGCGACCGTCGCTCGTCCGTCGGGAGTTCTCGCTGCCGGACGACGTCGTCTCCGCCCGCCTGTATGTGACCGCCCACGGGCTCGCCGAGGTCGAGATCAACGGGGTCCGTATCGGGGCGGACGCCCTGGCGCCGGACTGGACCGTCTACGGCGAGCGCCTCACGTACCGCACGTACGACGTCCTCGACGCGCTGCGTGCGGGTGGGAACGCGATCGGGGCCTGGCTCGGTGACGGCTGGTACCGCGGCCGCATCGGCTTCCACGGCGGGTACCCCAACCTGTACGGGGCCGACCTGTCGCTCATCGCGCAGCTCGAGGTGATGCACGCCGACGGCACACGCACGACGATCGCCACCGACGCCGACTGGACGGCCGGGTTCGGGCCGATCCTCCGCAGCAACCTCTACTTCGGCGAGCACTACGACGCGCGTGAGGAGGTGGCCGGGTGGTCGCTTCCGGGGTTCGACGGTGAGGGCTTCTCTCCCGTCGCCGTCGGGTCGCGCGATACCGGGACACTGGTGGCGCCGCAGGGGCCGCCGGTCCGGAACACGCAGGTCGTCTCGCCGGTGGAGGTGACCACCTCGCCGTCCGGCGCCACGGTGCTCGACTTCGGGCAGAACCTCGTGGGCCGCCTGCGTATCCGGGTCTCCGGAGCGCGCGGGACGACCGTGCAGCTCCGCCATGCGGAGGTCATGCAGGACGGCGAGATCTACACCCGTCCGCTGCGTGGTGCCCTCGCGACCGACCGGTACACGCTTCGTGGTCCGGCATCCGACGCCGATGCCGCCGATGGCACCGATGGCCCGGATCACGTCGAGGTCTGGGAGCCGCGCTTCACGTTCCACGGATTCCGGTACGCCGAGATCACGGGATGGCCGGGCGCGTTCGATCCGTCGGCCGTCGAAGCGCTCGTCTACCACAGCGACATGGAGCGCACGGGGTGGTTCGAATCGTCAGACCCGCTGCTCGACCGATTGCACGAGAACGTGGTCTGGGGGATGCGCGGCAACTTCGTCGGACTGCCGACCGATTGCCCGCAGCGGGACGAGCGACTCGGCTGGACCGGTGACATCCAGGTGTTCGCCCCGACGGCTTCGTTCCTCTACGACTGCGCGGGATTCCTCGGCGGGTGGCTGCGGGACGTGGAGGCGGAGCAGATCGACGACGGGACCATCCCCTGGTACGTCCCGGTCATCCCCGGTGGCAGCGAGTGGACGCCGATCCGGCCGGGGGCGGTGTGGGGCGACGTCGCCGTCCTGACGCCGTGGACCCTCTTCGAACGGTTCGGAGACCGCGGGGTGCTCGCGACGCAGTACGAGAGCGCGAAGCGGTGGGTGGACCTCGTCGACCGTCTCGCGGGGCCCGGCCATCTGTGGAACACGGGCTTCCAGCTCGGCGACTGGCTCGACCCGGCTGCACCTCCGAACGACCCTGCCGATGCCGCGACCGACCGCTACCTCGTGGCGACCGCGTACTTCGCGTGGTCGGCGAAGCGGCTGGGGGAGACGGCGGCCGAACTCGGACTGACGGCTGACGCCGAGCACTACGGGCGGCTCGCGGCGGCGGTCCGGGACGCCTTCGCCGCGGAGTATGTGCTCGACTCGGGCGAGCTGGCGAGCGATGCGCAGACGGCGTACTCGTTGGGACTGGAGTTCGGACTGTTCCCGACCCCGGAGCAGCGGGACTGGGCGGGTCGTCGGCTCGCCGAGCTCGTCGCCGCGGCCGGGAACCGCATCGCGACCGGCTTCGCGGGGACACCGCTCATCACGGACGCGTTGACCGACAGCGGCCACCTGTCGACCGCCTACGACCTCCTGTTCGAGGACGAGTGCCCGTCGTGGTTGTACACGGTGAAGCAGGGCGGCACGACGATCTGGGAGCGCTGGGACAGCCTCCGCCCGGACGGGACCGTGAACCCCGGCGGGATGACGTCGTTCAACCACTACGCCCTGGGGGCTGTCGCCGACTGGATGCACCGCACCATCGGTGGGCTCACGAGTGTCGCGCCGGGCTACCGTCGGGTGCGGATCGCGCCTCGACCCGATCCGCGGCTGACGTCGGCCGCGGTCGCACACGAGTCGCCGTACGGTCGCATCAGTGTGTCCTGGCGGGTCGTCGGCGAGGCGTTGGAGGTCGACGTGGTCGTGCCCGTCGGCGTCACCACGGAGATCGCCCTCCCCGGTGCGGAGGAGCAGGTGGTCGCGCACGGTGAACACCGGTTCGTGGTGCCGGTCGTCTCGGACTGAGCCCGGGGTCGCCCAGGCTCACCCCGTCTCGGCGAGCTCGGGTCTGGTCTCGTGTCGTCGGCCGTCGGGTGTGGTCCAGGTGAGGACGCCGCCGGGATGGTGTTCGAGGTTCCAACCCGGCAGGTGTTTCAGCCGGTGATGATGTCGGCAGAGGCAGGCCAGGTTGTCGACCGCTGTCGTACCGCCGTCCTGCCAGGCGACCGAGTGGTCGAGGTCGCAGTTCCGGGCGGCTCGTCCGCAGCCCGGAGCCCGACACGTGGAGTCTCGCAGGCGGACGGCACGCGCGAGGTCTGCCGGCACCCGGTACTGCTCGCGTCCGACGGACACGACGGCTCCCGTTTCCGGTTGGGTGAGGATGCGGGTCATGGAGGGGGCCGTGACGGCGAGTCGGGCGGCGGTGTCGGGGTCGATCGGGCCGTAGCCGTCGAGCACGCCGGGTTCGTCGGTGACGCCGAGGGTGGACAGTGCCGGGACGGTCATCTGGACGGTGGCTCGGATGCGGGCCTCGATGCCGACGGGCTCGGCGAGCAGGGGGTCGGCCTCGGCGGCGACCGCCTCCTCGGCGATCTTCGCTGCGTCGTCGAGCGGCGCGGAACCGGGGAGCCACGTGAACGTCCCGGTCGTCTCCGGGTCGACCGGGATGGGACCGACGTCGTCGCTCACCGTTCCGGCGACGGCGAGGGAGGCGAGCGCGTCGGCACGCAGCTGTGCGAGCGTGCGGGCGTCGCCGGCGATCCGCGCCGGGACCGCGACGGCGTCGAGGCGGTTCCTGATCGCGTGCGCCAGTGGGGCCGTGGTGAACAGGTGCACCCAGGCCATGCCGTCGGCCGCGGCCTCGAGCTCGACACGGCGGTCGAAGATCGAGCGCGTGCGTCGGGCGGTGAATGACTCGGGGTGCAACCGCTCCCGCACCACCCTCGCGCGTTGGCGGAGACGTGCGGTCGTCGAGCGGCGGGCCACGGGCAGCACCTGCTCCAGGAACACCGCGCGGCCCTCCGCCGGGACGTCGCGGAGTTGGTCGGTGATCGCGCGGGCGTGACCGCCGCTGATGGAACCCTCCGCGAGCGCCTCGAGCACAGCGGGTGCGTGGTGGACGAGCGCCTCGGCGTCGCCGACCCGCGCCTGGAGCGTCGGCTCGGACATCCTCGTGGCGATCGCGAGCGACGCGCACATCGAGCGCCTCGCGAGGTCGCGGGCGTCGGTGGAGGTGGTGCTCGCGGAGACGAGTGCTGACGCGGTCGCATCGGCGTAGGAGAAGGCCTCGGCCAGCAGCTGCGCCTCCTCAGCTTCGAGCGCCGCGCGTCGGCGCGCGAGGTCGACGAACCTGTCGGTGAACGACGCCATCCGAGCAGCGAACACATCGCTCGGGTGCTCCGGGTGCCCCGGATACCCCGAGCGCTCGTGCACCTCGGGGCCATCGAACGTGGCGGTCTCGGTCATGACTCCAGTCCAACATGGACCACTGACATTCGAGATGATCACGAGTATCCGGCCGCTCGGACCCGCCCACCGCCTCGCACAGACGACCGCCGAACACCAGGGCGAGCCCGCCGTCACCGGTGGCTCGTACGATGAGCGGGTGGGTATGCGTTCGCTGCTGAGTCAGCTGGCCGGGGGAGTCCGAGGAGCGGCGCCGGAGGGCGTCGACGAGCAGGCGGTCGTCCGCCTCAACGCCGAACGGCCCGTGCGCGAGGTGCTCGAGTTGGCCGGCCGGATCGGCGAGTCGATGCTGGCACTCGGAGCCGCAGCGGCCGAGGTCACCGACGCCATCCGCCGGGTGTGCCGCGCGTTCGACCTCGAATGCCAGGTCGACCTCACCTTCACCTCCATCCTCATCGCGCACGACGGGTCCGAGCTGTCGCCGGGCGTCACCGTGCTCCGCGTGGTCCGCTCGCCCTCCGCCGACTTCGACCGCCTCGCCAAGGTCGTCGTGGTCGCCGAGGGCATCACCAACCGATCCGAACCGATCATGACGGTCACCGACGTCGCCCGCGACGACGAGGCCGACCTCCGTGACGAACTGCACGCCCGCCTCGGCGCCGCCCACCGCGACCTCGACCGTATCCTCACCGCACGCCGCACCTACCGCCGCGGCTTCGTCACCGTGCTGCTGTCGACCATGGCGGCGGCCGTCGCCGTCCTCCTCGGCGGTGGCGTCGTCTCGATGCTGCTCGCCGCAGCCACCACGGCACTCATCGACAGCGCGTTCCGGGCCCTGAACGTCTGGAAGCTGCCGGTCTTCTTCCTCCAACTCACCGGGGCGGCCATCGCCACGACCGTCGCCGTCCTCATCTCGATCCTCAGCCCCTACGTCCCGGACGACCTCTCGGCCCTGCCGCCGGCCCTCATCGTCGCGTCGGGCATCGTCGTCCTCCTCGCCGGGGCATCCCTGGTGGGAGCGGCCGACGACGCGATCAACGGGTTCCCGGTCACCGCGAGCGGACGCCTCGTCGAAGTGATGCTCCTCACCATCGGGATCGTGGTCGGCATCGGTGGCGTCCTCGACCTCGCCCGGCGCCTCGGCATCTCCCTGGTCCTCTTCGACCTCCCGGTGAGCCCGTGGCCCGTCGCCGTGCAGATCGTCGGCGCGGCCGTGGCCTCCGCCGCCTGGGCGATGGCTTCGCAGGCGGCCCTCCGTGCAGCGTTCTTCGCGGGGGTCACCGGCGCGATCGCGTTCTCCGTCTTCGTGTTCGTCTCCGGCAGTGGCGTCGCGCCCGCAGCAGCCAGTGCGCTCGCCGCGCTCATCATCGGCTTCGCTGCGGAGGCGCTCGGCCCGCGGCTGCGCATCCCGGCGATCATCCTCACCATCTGCGGGATCGTGCCGCTGCTGCCTGGGCTCGCGATCTACCGCGGCATGCTCGCGCTCGTGAACGGCGAGCAGGGTTCCGAGGGGGTCGAACAGCTGCTGCAGGCGGGCCTCACCGGCCTCGCGCTCGCCGCCGGCGTCACCCTCGGCGAGATCCTCGCCCGCCGCACGGGCGTCTCCGGCCGCGTGCTGCTACCCGGATACATCCGGCGCGCCAGGCGCCACCCGCGCTGAGCGGGATGACTCAGGGACCGGCTGGCGTGACCTGCCGCTCCTGGGGCTTCGCCGCGGACGTCAGGAACGACGCCAGCACGACGACGGCGAGCACCACGATCATCGCGCCACGCAGACCGAAGTGCTCTCCGAGGAACCCGAGCAGCGGCGGACCGACAAGGAACGCGACGTAGCCGGCCGAGGCCACCGCCCCGACGGTCGTCGTCGGATCGTCGCTCTCACCTGCCGCCGAGAGGGTCACCGGGAAGCCGAGCGCCGCGCCGAGCCCCCACAGCAGGACCGCGAGCCCCGCGACGAGCACACTGTCGGAGAACACGACGAGCGCGATCCCGACCGCCGACACGAGGGCGCTCACCCGCAGCACGTTGGCCTTGCCGAAGCGGGCGAGGAGCGGTTCACCGGCGAAACGGCCGATCGTCATGGCAAGTGCGAACCCGGCGAAGACGATCGATCCGACGGCGGCCGTGGTGCCGTGCCCGTCGACCATGATGAGCGGCAACCAGTCGCCGGCGGCGCCCTCGGCCAGCGCGAGGGCGAGCACGATGAGCCCGAGGAAGATGACCCGCTGCTGTCGCCAGACCGCGAGCTGCGCACGGATCCCGGGGGAGCCGGCACCCGTGTCCGACTGTCGTCCCGTCTCGGCGGGGATCTTCGGGATCGCCCACAGCAGCGCCACCAGGGCGACGGTCGCGACGATCAGCAGATGGATCGTCACCGGGAAGGCGATCGCCGTGAGCGCGATGCCGGCGACCGAGCCGATGACGGATCCGAGGCTGTAGCAGCCGTGGAGCACGGGCAGGATGGACCGTCCGGACAGCTGCTCGATCATCGCGCCCTCGATGTTGATCGCGATCTCGGCGAGGCCGAAGCCCAGGCCGATGCCGATCAGCCCGAGGAAGACGCCGACGCCCTGCCCGGCACCCGCCATGAGGGCGAGCAGGGCGAGCCCGATGACGAACGCCGCCCCGCCGATGACGATCGGGCGACGCGCACCGAACCGGCGGACGAGCGCCGCGGACGACAGGATGCCCGTCATCGAGCCGACGGAGATCCCGAAGAGGATGAGTCCCATCTCGGCGGTGCTCGCGTGCACGAGGTCGCGGACGGCGGGCGTCCGGACGATGAAGGACGACAGGCCCACGCCGACGGTGAGCATGAAGACGAAGATCGCCCCGCGCCGCCGCCGAAGAGGGGCGGACAGCGCGGGGCGGGGGTTCGCCTGACCGGCGCGAGCACTCATGCTCCGAGCCTAGAGGCGGTGATGCGGTGTGACGGGCGTGTTGCTAGCCCGAGGGGTTCTCGACCGGGTCGCCCTCGGCGTCGGTCCCCGTCTCGGGGCGGCGCTCGCCTCGGACGGGCCGAGCCGGGATGATCAGCCCGAGGGGTTCTCGACCGGGTCGCCCTCGGCGTCGGTCCCCTTCTCGGGATCGACCTCCTCAGGCTTCGGCACGTCGTGCTTCACGTCGTCGTCGTGCGTGTGCGGGGGACCGGGGCGGGGGCCGTCACTCGACATCGCCACGCCATCCCTGTCCGGTCTGGCCCTCGGATTCGACGAGCTGCTTGAAGTTGCCGAGGTCCTTCTTGACCGCATGACCGGCCACACCGACGGCGGAGCCGAGGTGCTCGAGGAGGCCCTTGGGCTCCCAGTCCAGCTGCACGGTGACACGCGTCTTGGCGTCCTCGAGGCGGTGGAAGGTGACGACGCCGGCGTGGTCCGCCTCGCCGCCGGTGCTGTTCCAGGCGACGCGCTCGTCGGGGTGCTGCTCGGTGATCTCCGCTTCGAAGGTGCGGGTCTGTCCGGCGACGCTGACCGTCCACTCCGTGAGGGTGTCGGTGACCTGCGTGATCGAGTCGACCTCGTCGAGGAACTTGGGGAAGTCCTCGAAGCGGGTCCACTGGTTGTAGGCGACGGAGACGGGAACGTCGACGTCGATGGTTTCGATGACCTGGGTCATGGGCGCCATCCTCTCTGGTTCTGCGGTACCTGCATGGGTCTCGTCCGGAAAGCCCGGACGCGACTGCGACGGTACGCGTGCAAGCTGCGATTCCGGGGGCATGGCCTCCGGCGCTGCAACCTGTTACCCTGCCCGGCTCGACGCGAGCGCTCGCTCAGAGCTGGAAGCGGTACCCCATGCCGGCCTCGGTGAGCAGGTGGCGGGGAGTGGCCGGCTCAGGTTCGAGCTTCTTCCGCAGCTGCGCGATGTAGAGGCGCAGGTAGCCGGTGTCGGTCACGTGCGTCGGACCCCAGATCTCCGTGAGCAGCATCTGTCGGGTCACGAGCTTGCCGGCGTTCCGGATGAGCAGCTCGAGCACCTGCCACTCCGTCGGCGTCAGGCGGACGGTGGCCGGGGACGCACCAGGGGTCTGCTTGGTGACCTGCTTCGCGGCGAGGTCGACCACGATGTCGCCGAAGCGCACGGTGGGTTCTGCCTCGGCGCCGGGGACCCGTCGGGTGAGCGCACGGATCCTGGCGAGCAGCTCGTCGATCGCGAAGGGCTTCGTCACGTAGTCGTCGGCTCCGGCGTCGAGCGCCTCGACCTTGTCGGTCGAGCCGGCACGACCGGACACCACGAGGATCGGCGCGTCGGTCCAGCCGCGGAGGCCCTCGATCACCTGCCGCCCGTCGAGTCCCGGCATGCCGAGGTCGAGCAGGTACAGGTCGGGGCGGTGCGTCGTCGCGGCGTTGAGCGCAGCGGTGCCGTCCTCGGCCGTGATGATCTCGTAGCCGCGAGCGGTGAGCGTGATGCGCAGGGCCCGGAGGATCTGCGGGTCGTCGTCGGCGATCAGGATCTTCATCGAGCGGTCCCTTCCTGATCACGTGCCGCCGGCAGCGACACCACCATGGTGAGGCCCCCACCCGGCGTGTCCTCCGGTTCGAGTGTGCCACCCATCCCCTCGACGAAGCCCTTCGACAGTGCGAGTCCCAGGCCGAGACCGGTGAGGTTGTCGGTGTCGCCGAGGCGCTGGAAGGGGACGAACACGTCCTCGCGTCGGTCGGGCGCGATGCCCGGGCCGTGATCGACGATGCGGATCTCGACGGCGTCGCGGAACCCGCTCGTCGCGATCCGGACGGGGGTGTCGTCGGGGCTGAAGCGCTGCGCGTTCGTCAGGAGGTTCACGATGACGCGCTGCAGCAGGCCGGCGTCCGCGAGGACGGGTGGAAGATCGGGCGCGAGGTCGAGCTCGGCGTCGTGCGGACCGATGCCGAGCTCGTCGAAGGCCGGCAGGATCGCGTCCTCGACGTCGATCGGGGCGACGGTCACGGCGAGGACACCGGCCTGGAGGCGACTGACGTCGAGCAGGTTCGTGACGAGGGCCGCGAGGGTGCGCAGGCTGTCGTCGGCGGTTTCGAGGAGGTCCTGGCGGTCAGCCGTGGTGAGCTCGACGTCGGTCGCGCGCAGGCCGGTGACGGCGGCGGTCGCGGCGGCGAGGGGGCGCCGGAGGTCGTGACTGACTGCCGAGAGCAGCGCGCTCCGCACGCGGTCGGTCGCGGCCAGCGGGCCGACCTCCTGGGCGGTGGCGCGCAGATCGGTGTGTTCGAGCGAGGCGTCGAGCTGCGCTGCGATGACGGCGAGCAGGCGGCGGTCGGAGGCGGCGAGCACCCCGCCGTGGAGTTCGAGCACCGCGCGGGTGCCGATCGGGATGCTCGTGAAGTCGCCTCCGCGGGTCGGTTCGCCGTCGACCGCGAGGACCTGCTCACCCGCGACGAGGCGCACCCCGGCGAGCGAGAAGGACTCGCGGGTCCTGCTGACGAGCGCCTGCAGGGCGCCCTCACCGCGGAGCACGCTGCCCGCGACCGTCGCGAGCAGCTCGGACTCCGCCGCCGCGCGCCTGGCCGTGCGAGCCCGCCGCGCTGAGAGGTCGACGACGCCGCTCACGATCACCGCGATGACGACGTAGAGCACGAGGGCGACGAGGTGCGCCGGATCGTCGATGGTCACGGTGTACAGCGGTTGGACGAAGACGAAGTCGAGCGTGACCCCCGACAGGACGGCCGCGAACACCGCCGGCCAGAACCCGCCGACGAGCGCGACGAGCACCACGAGCAGCTGGTAGGAGAGCACCTCGCTCGTGATCGACTCCTCGGTGCGGGCGAGGTGGAGGAGCCAGGTGACGAGCGGCCCGCCGATGAGCGCGAGCGCGAACCCTGCGATGTGGCGCCGTGCGCTCAGGGCACCGCCGAGCTTCGGTAGTCGGAACCGACCGCCCGCCGCTTCGTGGTTGACGATGTGGACGTCGATGTTGCCCGACTCGCGGATGACCGTGTTGCCGATGCCGGGACCGGTGACCGCGGCGGACAGGCGACTGCGTCGGCTGACACCGATGACGAGCTGCGTCGCGTTCGCCGCCTTCGCGAAGTCCACGAGCGCACGCGGCACGTCGTCGCCGACGACCTGGTGGAAGGTGCCGCCGAGGGTGTCGACGAGCGCCCGCTGCTGCGCGAGCGCGCCGGGGTTCGCGGTGCGGAGGCCGTCTTGCGTCGTCACGTGCACCGCGATGAGCTCGCCACCGGAGGAGCGGGCTGCGATCCGGGCGCCGCGCCGGAGCAGGGTCTCGCCCTCCGGGCCGCCGGTGAGCGCCACGACGACCCGCTCACGCGCCTCCCAGGTGCTGTCGATGCCGTGCTCGGCGCGATAGTCGCGGAGGGCGGAGTCGACCTCGTCGGCAAGCCACAGCAGCGCCAGCTCGCGCAGCGCCGTGAGGTTGCCGAGGCGGAAGTAGTTGGACAGGGCGGCGTCGATCCGCTCCGCCGGGTAGACCCGGCCGCCGGCGAGCCGGTCGCGGAGGGCCTGTGGAGCGAGGTCGATGAGTTCGATCTGGTCGGCCGCCCGCAGCACGGCGTCGGGGATCGTCTCCCGCTGCGGCGCCCCGGTGATCTGCCGGACGACGTCGTTGAGCGACTCGATGTGCTGGATGTTCACCGTCGAGAGCACCGAGACACCGGCGGCGAGCAGGGCTTCGACGTCCTGCCAGCGCTTGTCGTTCGTGGAGCCGGGAGCGTTCGTGTGGGCCAGTTCGTCGACGAGCGCGAGTCCGGGGCGGCGCGCGAGGACGGCCTCGAGGTCCATCTCGTCGAGCGTCACGCCCCGGTGCTCGACGCCCCGACGCGGCAACGTCTCGAGCCCCTCGGTCAGGGCGGCGGTCGCGGCCCGACCGTGGGTCTCGACGACCGCGACGACTACGTCGACACCCTCCGAAGCGAGGCGGTGCCCCTCCTCGAGCATGGCGTAGGTCTTGCCGACCCCGGGGGCCGCGCCGAGGAGCACCCGGAGTCGTCCGCGCTGCATGGTGTTCAGTTCTCCTTGAGCATGGCGCTCTGCCTGCCGACCCCGGGGGCCGCGCTGTGTCGTCCGCGCTGCATGGTGTTATCCGTCCAGTCCTGCCACGGCGAGGTTGAGCTGCAGGACGTTGACCGTGGACTCCCCAAGGTAGCCGAGGTCGGGGCCCTGCGTCAGGCGCTCGATGAGGGCACGGACCTCGCCCTCGTCGAGGCCGCGCTCGGCGGCGACGCGGGGCACCTGCAGCAGCGCGTAGGCCGGGCTGATGTGCGGATCGAGACCGGACGCGGAGGCCGTCAGCGCGTCGGCGGGGATGGTCGACGGATCGACGTCCTCGAAGGACGCGATGGCTGCGCGGCGCTCCTCGATCGAGGCGACGAGGTCGGTGTTCTCCGGCCCGAGGTTGCTGCCGCTCGACGCACCACCGTCGTAGCCGTCGCCGGCCGCCGACGGACGCGACTGGAACCACTGCGGTAGCGGCTTGCCGTCGGCGTCGGTGAACGACTGCCCGATGAGCGCCGAGCCGACCGTCTTCCCACCCTCGGTGACGGCGGACCCGTTCGCCTGCCAGGACATCGTCGCCTGCCCGATGCCGGTGACGACGAGGGGGTAGCCGACGCCGAGGACGACGGTGAGGGCGAGCATGGCCCTGATGGCGACCCAGTACTGGGCGATGCCGCTGCGGGATGCACTCATGATGATCTGTCTGCTTTCGTGTGCTGGGTGGGGCTAGAAGCCGGGGATCAGGGTGACGACGAGGTCGATCAGCTTGATGCCGATGAACGGCGCGATCACACCGCCGAGTCCGTAGACCAACAGGTTCCGGCTGAGGACCTTCGAGGCGCTGAGCGGTCGGTACTTCACGCCGCGGAGGGCCAGCGGGATCAGGATCACGATGATGATCGCGTTGAAGATGATCGCCGAGAGGATCGCCGACGCGGGGGAGTGCAACTGCATGATGTTGAGCAGTGCGAGCCCTGGGAACACCCCGGCGAACATGGCGGGGATGATCGCGAAGTACTTGGCGACGTCGTTCGCGATCGAGAACGTCGTGAGAGCGCCTCGGGTGATGAGCAGCTGCTTGCCGATCCGGACGATGTCGATGAGCTTCGTCGGGTCGGAGTCGAGGTCGACCATGTTGCCGGCCTCCTTCGCGGCCGAGGTGCCCGTGTTCATCGCGACACCGACGTCGGCCTGTGCGAGCGCCGGAGCGTCGTTCGTACCGTCACCGGTCATCGCGACGAGGTTGCCGCCCTCCTGCTCCTTGCGGATGAGCTCGAGCTTCTGCTCGGGCGTCGCCTCGGCCAGGAAGTCGTCGACTCCGGCCTCGGCGGCGATCGCCTTCGCGGTGAGCGGGTTGTCACCCGTGATCATGACCGTGCGGATGCCCATGGCGCGCAGCTCGGCGAACCGCTCCGCGATGCCGGCCTTCACGACGTCCTTCAGGCGGACGACGCCGAGCACCCGCGCGGTGCCGGTGGTGTCGGTCTGCGCGACGACGAGCGGGGTGCCGCCGCCGGCGGACACCGCCTCGACGTGCTCCTGGAGCTCGGCGCGGGTCGCCTCGGCGAGGGATCCGAACGACTCCACCCAGGCCAGCACGGCCGAGCCGGCACCCTTGCGGATCTGGGCGCCGTCCGGCTGGTCGAGGCCGCTCATGCGGGTCTGCGCGGTGAACGGGACGATCTCGCCAGCCCCGGACCCGTCCAGGTGGATGCCCCGCTCGGCCGCGAGGTCGACGATCGACTTGCCCTCGGGCGTCGGGTCGCTGAGCGAGGACCGGGCTGCGGCCTGCGCGAGCTCCTCCGGCGTGACACCGCGGAGAGCGATGAACTCGACCGCCTGGCGGTTGCCGTAGGTGATGGTGCCGGTCTTGTCGAGCAGCAGGGTCGTGACGTCGCCGGCGGCCTCGACCGCACGGCCGGACATCGCGAGCACGTTGCGCTGCACGAGTCGGTCCATGCCGGCGATGCCGATCGCCGACAGCAGGGCGCCGATGGTCGTCGGGATGAGGCAGACGAGCAGGGCGATGAGGACCGGGACGCTGACGGGAGCCGCCGCATAGGAGGCGATCGGGTTGAGCGTCAGCGCGACGACCACGAACACGATCGACAGGCTCGCGAGCAGGATGTTGAGCGCGATCTCGTTCGGTGTCTTCTGCCGCGCCGCACCCTCGACGAGGCCGATCATGCGGTCGACGAAGGTCTCGCCGGGCTTCGAGGTGATGCGGACGACGATGCGGTCCGACAGCACGCGGGTGCCGCCCGTGACGGCGCTGCGGTCACCGCCGGACTCGCGGACGACCGGTGCCGACTCGCCCGTGATCGCCGACTCGTCGACCGAGGCGATGCCCCAGACGATGTCGCCGTCGCCCGGGACGAGCTCGCCGGCGGTCACCACGACGACGTCGCCGAGGGTCAGGTCCGCGGAGGAGACCTGGCCGATGGCGGCGTGCTCAGCGGACGGGTCCGCCGAGGCGTCGTAGGCCGTGACCTGGTTCGCCATGGTCGAGGTGCGCGTCTTGCGGAGGCTGTCGGCCTGCGCCTTGCCGCGTCCCTCGGCCACGGACTCAGCGAGGTTCGCGAAGACGACCGTGAGCCACAGCCAGATCGCGATGCCCCAGGTGAACGACCCCGGCACGGCCGACCCGCCGGACTCCTGCGCGCCACCGAGGAACGGTTCGGCGATCGCGAGGACGGTCGTCAGTGCAGCCCCGGCCTCGACGATGAACATGACCGGGTTCTTGACCATGAGCCGCGGGTCGAGTTTGCGGAAGGCACCCGGGGTCGCGGCGAGCAACTGCGCCGGACCGAACGCGGCCTTCGCGGGCTCGTGGTGGTGGTCCTGCTCCTGCTCGGGTTCCGCCGGGGCGGGAAGCGTGTGCGTGGTGGACATGGTTTATGACAGCCCTTCCGCCAGGGGACCTGGCGCGAGTACGGGGAAGTGGGTGAGAGCGGTGATGATCACGCGGTGTGCGTCGTTCATGACAGCCCTTCCGCCAGGGGACCCAGCGCGAGTACGGGGAAGTAGGTGAGTGCGGTGATGATCACGGCGACACCGGTGAGGAGGCCGACGAACTGCGGCCGGTTGGTCGGGAGCGTTCCGGCCGTCGAAGGGACCCGGTCCTGCGCGGCCAGCGAACCGGCGAGCGCGAGGACGAGCACGATCGGGACGAAGCGGCCGAGGAGCATCGCGACGCCGAGCGCGGTGTTGAACCACGGGGTGTTCGCGGTGAGTCCGGCGAAGGCGGAACCGTTGTTGTTCGCGGCGGAGGTGAAGGCGTAGAGGACCTCGGACAGTCCGTGGAGGCCCGGGTTCCAGATCGACGTCGTCTCCACGTCAGAGCGGACGCCGGGGATGGCGAAGCTCAGTGCGGTGCCGGCGAGTACGAGGGTCGGCGTCACGAGGATGTACAGGCTCGCGAGCTTGATCTCCCGTGGGCCGATCTTCTTGCCGAGGTACTCCGGGGTCCGGCCGACGAGCAGCCCACCGATGAACACGGCGATGACGGCGAGCACGAGCATGCCGTAGAGGCCTGAGCCGACGCCGCCGGGGGCGATCTCGCCGAGCATCATGTTGATCATCGGCATCATGCCGCCGAGCGCCGTGTACGAGTCGTGCATCGAGTTGACGGCACCCGTCGAGGTGAGCGTCGAGGTCGAGCCGAACAGCGTCGAGGCGAAGACGCCGAAGCGCTGCTCCTTGCCCTCCATCGCGCCGCCGGCGGCCATCGGTGCTGCTCCGAGGCCGCGGGCTTCGAGCGCCGTGAGGATCGAGAACGAGGCGAGGAAGATGACGCCCATGACCGCGAGGATCGTGTAGCCCTGCTTGTGGTCGCCGACCATGCGGCCGAAGGTGCGCGGCAGGGAGAACGGGATCGCGAGCATGAGGATGTTCTGGACGAGGCTCGTCCACGCGGTCGGGTTCTCGAAGGGGTGCGCGGAGTTCGCGTTGAAGAACCCGCCGCCGTTCGTGCCGAGGAGCTTGATGGCCTCCTGGGAGGCGACCGGTCCGCCGGGGATGGTCTGCGTCGCGCCCGTGATGGTCGTCACGTCGGTGAAGCCGTTGAGGTTCTGGATGGTCCCGCCCGCGATGAGCACGACCGCCATGACGACGGAGAGCGGCAGCAGCACGCGGAGGGTGCCGCGGGTGAGGTCGACCCAGAAGTTGCCGATGGTGCCGCTGCGGCGACTCGCGAACCCGCGGACGAGGGCGATGGCGACGGCGATGCCGACGGCGGCGGAGACGAAGTTCTGCACCGCGAGGCCCGTGAGCTGCACGGTGTACCCCATCGTGACCTCGGGGGAGTACGACTGCCAGTTGGTGTTGGCGACGAACGACGCGGCCGTGTTGAACGACAGGCCCTCGGGGACGGCGGGGAGGCCGAGTGCGAAGGGCAGGACGGCCTGGGCGCGCTGCAGGGCGTAGACGAGGAGGACGCCGACGAGCGAGAAGGCGAGCACCCCGCGGAGGTAGGCCTGCCAGGTCTGCTCGGAGCGGGCGTCGACACCGATCACGCGGTAGAAGCCGCGCTCGACGGCGAAGTCCTTGCCGGAGGTGTACACCCGGGCGAGGTACTCACCGAGCGGACGGTAGAGCAGCACGAGGACCAGGACGAGGGTCGAGACCTGGAGGATCGCGAAGAGGGTCTGCATCAGAACCTCTCGGGTTTCACGAGCGCGTACACGAGGTACACGACGGCGGCGACGGCCAGGACGGCGGCGAGGAGTTCGAAGACGATCACAGTCTCTCCACTCCCCGGGCGACGAGGCCGACCAGAGCGAACACGGCGATGACGCCGAGCACGTAGACGAGGTCGAGCAAGAGGACTCCAGTGGGTGCGTGGTGCGGGTGCGTGGTGCTGCGTCCCGTTCGGGACAGCTCAGAGCCAACACCCGTCAGCGACCTCAGACGGCGGTCCTCACGGTTTCCATACGCCTTCCGCGTCGATCCTCACGACCTCCCTACGGAGTGGTGTTGTCCACAGGCCGAATGCCGCCAGGCTCCTCGGCACGTCTCCGTCCGTTACGCTGGAGTCATCATGATCAGCCCGTTGCCGAAAGGCGCGGGCTGATTTTCTGTTCCGGCGTCGAATCCCCGGGCTCGAACGCCCACGCGCGGGCGGGGTTGTCGCGGGTGATCGTCGACACCGCTTCCGCGCCGAGGGCCCGCGCCAACTGCGGTGCGACGGTCGTCAGGAGCGCGGCCGGACCGTACTCCTCCGGCCGCGCGCGGGACGTAGCTGTGGTCGTGTCGGCGCCGAGGAGCAGCGCGGGCAGGCGCCCGTCGTCGATGAGGAGCTCGAGGACCCGCGCCAGTCGAGCGGGGTCCATCGGGTGGCCGGGCGACGGCGTGTCGAGGCACACCCAAGCGCCGGAGCGAGCCGCCTCGAGGATCTGCTCGACGTGAGGGTTCCGGCCGAGATGCCCGAGGACGATGGACCTCGGGTCCACCTCGTCGGCGTCCAGCGCCGCCAGGACGAGGTCGGCCGCCGCTCCCTGCTCGAGGTGCACCGCGATCGGCGCACCGGTGGCGTGATGCGCCACCGCGGCCGCCCGCAACGCGTCCCGCTCGTCCTCGGTGAGGCGGTCGGGGCCGACACCGATCTTGATCAGTCCGCACCCGTGCCGGTCGACGTCGTCGACGAACGCCGCTGCGAGCTCGTCGGCCGAGCGCGTGGGTTCCACAGCACCGTCGGGGTAGACGCGTCGCAGATGACGTCCGGTCGCCGCCACGACGTGGACCCCGTCGATGCACTGATCCGCCGGAGCGCCGGGAGGCCGCGTCCGAGACCTCGAGGCGTCCACTGGACGACGGTCCTGCCGCCCGCCGCTGCGAAGCGCTCGACCGCGGTCGTGGCGTCAGGCTCGTCGACCAGGTCCTCACCGGCCAGGACCGGTGTCCGCAGGAAGAGGTGGTCGTGCGAGTCGACCACGCCGGCCGTGGCCGGGTCGATGTCACCGAGCACCGTGCGGATCACCCGGGTCTCGAGCGGCACCCGGGTCATCGGGCGTCGGCGTCGCGGTCGGTCGCTGCTGGTCCGGCCGCCGGCTCCGGCTCGGGGAGGAGTCGCAGGGCCGCCATCACCCGGGGCAGCCCGACGTACGGCACGAGGTGGACGAGCGCCTCCGCGAGCTCCATCCGGGTCATCCCGATGCGGAGCGACGTCGTGAGGTGACCGCTGAGTTGCGGGTCGACGCCTCCGAGTGCCGTCAGCGCGCCGATGATGAGTAGTTGTCGGTCGCGCGGGGTCAGCCCCTCGCGCTGGTAGGTCCCACCGAACACGGCGCCGACGATCCACTCGTCGAAGCCCGGCGCCGCCGCATCGACCGTCGCGCGCCAGGCCGCGGTCGTCGTCTCGTCCTGCAGCTCCGCCAGTCGTTCGCGGCCGGCCGCCACATCGAACACCTCGTGCATCGTCGCTCCCTGCATCGTCGCTCCCTCGTTCGTTTCGGCTGTAACGGTTGACACGTTACACTCGAACCATGACCACCGAGACCGACTTCCGCTTCGACGGCGGAGCCACCTGGCTGAACCTGCTCGCCACGCAGGGGCAGCGCTTCGGAACGCGGCCGGTGGAGCGGATCGGGACGCCCGAGGCGGGGCGGCGGTGGCTCGGCCTGGTCGGGTTCGGGGTGGATGGCGAGCTGAGCGCCGACGACCTCCATCGCCTCGTGCGGCTGCGGGAGTCGCTCCGCGAGCTGGCGATGGCGTCGGTCGCCGGGCGCGAACCGGCCCCAGACGATCTCGCGCAGGTGCGTGGGCACGCGTCGAGGTCGGCCGGAGCGCTGTGGAGCGGTCCCGCTCCGGATGGCGTCCCGCTCGACGCGGCGCTCGCCGGAATCGCCGTCCAGGCGCTGGTGATGCTGCAGGGCCCGGACCGGGAGCTGTTGCGTCAGTGCGCCGAGGTCGACTGCCGCTGGGTGTTCCTCGACACCTCCGGCAGGCGGCACTGGTGCCCGTCGCCGGCCTGTGCCAGTCGGGGCCGGGTCCGCGCCCACCGCGCACGACAGGGCGCCCCGAGCGCTGACTGATTCGGGACGCCCTGTCGTGGGGCTGGCGGGTTCCGCGGACTCGGCGTGGGCCGACGGACCACGCCGGCCCGGCGTCGCCTACTTCAGCGGTCCGAAGGTCGCGTCGATGTCGGCGAGCTCCATCTCCGCCGTCGCCTGGATGAGCGCGAGGAGGTCCTTGTCGGCTCCGGGGGAGAACTCCTCGAACCGCTCGGGTGCGATCGTCGAGGGCACGCCTTCGGGAGCCTGCTCGCTCGCGTCCAGCTCGGTGCCGTCGTTGGACGGCGACATGCCCTGGAAGATGCGGCCGGCCTCGGACTGCCCGGCGAGGTCGAAGGAGAACTGCTTGCTCTGCAGTCCCTGGTCCACCAGCAGCTTGACCTCGGGGAACTGCTCGGCGTTGGTCTTCGGGATCGGCAGGGAGTTCTTCCAATTGACCCCGAGGGTCTCGAGGGCCTTCGCGTAGGCGTTCTCGTGCGCCTGATCACGGACGATCAGGTAGGCGATCGTCGAGCGGGCGGTCTTGTTCGACGTCATCTCGTACAGCCGGCACTTCTGCAGGCGACCGGTCGACTCGAGCATGAGGTTGTACAGCAGGTCGAGGACGAGGTTGCCGGAGTTGTAGACCCAGCTCCCGTTCCACGGGTTGCCGGCCGCGTCCACCGGCATGGCACCCTGCGCGGCGACGAGGTAGTGGTGCGTGTTGACCTCCGACAGCGCGATCGACAGCGGTGTCGCGCCGCCAGCCCCCGGCTGGTCCACCGGGTCGGTCTGCTTGCCCTGGTAGGCGGGCGACCCGTCGAGGAGGCGGGAGATCGTGGTGCCGATGAGCTCGACGTGGCTGATCTCCTCCGTGCCGATGCCCTGGATGAGGTCGCGGTACGGCTTCCCCGCCGGCCCGCGGAAGTTCATGGCCTGGAAGAGGTACTGCATCATGGTGCGCATCTCGCCGAACTGCCCGCCGAGGCCCTCCTGCAACGCCGCCGCTGCCGCGGGGTCCGGCTCGTCCTCGGCGATCTCGTTGATGAACCGCTGCACGTGGAAGTACATGGTGTTCCTCTCTGATCGGAGTCCCCCGGAGCCGTCCGCCCCGAGCGCTCACCATCAGCCTGCGCCGGTCATCCGATCCTCGTAGGGTGTGTGATCTCGGCGGCGAGAGGCGTATAGTCCCGCGCGCGTCGCGATCAGTCCGAGCGCGCGATCCCGTCGCGGAGGGCGACGAGGTGGGTGCGGCTGCGGTCGAACGCCGCGGCGGCATCGCGATCCACGACCGCCTGCACGATCCGCTCGTGGACGAGCTGGTCGTGGTCCGTCCCCGGCTCGCCACTGAGGCGGAGCATCTGGATCATCGCCTCACGGCTGCGCTCGGCGAAGGTGTCGAACAGTTCGGTGAGGATCTCGTTCCCACTCGCGGCGACGATGCTCCGGTGGAGTGCCGTGTCGGCGTCGACCCGCCCCTCGATGGTCACGCGATCGGCGTTCCGATGGGCCAACGCTGCCCGGATGGCGGTCAGGTCGGACGCCGTGTGGCGTTGCGCGGCGAGGGCTGCCGCTTCACACTCGATGGCGATGCGCGCCTCGATGACCGAGCCGATCGCGGTCCGCAGGACGAGCGCGTCCCAATCCTGGACCGGCGTACGCGACCGGAGGAAGTTCCCCGATCCCTGCCGGCTCGACAGCACGCCTTGGCCGGCCAGCTGGCGGATTGCCTCGCGCATCGTCGATCGGCCGACGCCGAGCTGCGGTGCCAGGGTCGTCTCGCCGGGCAGCTTCTGGCCGATCTCCCACTCGCCGGCCTGGATGCGCTGCAGGAGCAAGCGTGCGACCTGGTCGGAGAGCGATTCACGGTGCACGGTGTCCATGTGTCGATCATAGTCCTCAGCTTGTCTGACAAGCTGTGTTAGCGTTACCGCGTGATCCCCGCAGACTCCCGACTCTCCACGCCCGCCGGCCCTGTCCCGTCCTCCGCGCCGAGCTGGAATCGCCAGCGCCACTCGCAGATGCCGTCCCACCGGTACCAGGACCTGTACTCGCGGGTGGACGTCCCCCTCCTCGACCGCACTTGGCCGTCGAGGCGACTGACCGAGGCGCCGCTCTGGGTGCCGGTGGACCTGCGCGATGGGAACCAGGCCCTCGCCGAGCCCATGGACCCCGAGCGGAAGCGGGCGTTCTTCGAGCTCATGGTCACGATGGGGTACAAGGAGATCGAGGTCGGCTACCCGTCCGCCTCGCAGACCGACTACGACTTCGTCCGTCTGATCGCCGAGACCGACATCGCTCCCGATGACGTCACGATCGTCGTCTTCACGCCCGCCCGTCGTGACCTGATCGAGCGCACCGTCGAGTCGATCCGCGGGATCCGGAACCCGGTCGTCATCCACCTGTACACCGCGACGGCGCCGCTCTGGCGGGAGGTCGTCCTCGGACACGACCGCGACTCGCTCCGCGCGCTCATCCTCGCCGGCGGCTCCGACGTCCTCGAGTTCGCGGGCGACCTCGACGGGGTGCGGTTCGAGTTCTCGCCGGAGGTCTTCAACCTGACGGAGCCGGACTACGCGCTCGAACTCTGCGATGCCATGACGACCCTCTGGGACGCCTCGCCTGACCGACCGGTGATCCTCAACCTGCCCGCGACCGTCGAAGCGGCGAGCCCGAACGTCTACGCGGACCAGATCGAGTACATGCACCGGAACCTCGACCGGCGCGACGCCGTCATCCTGTCGGTCCACCCGCACAACGACCGCGGCACGGGGATCGCGTGTGCCGAGCTCGCGGTCCTCGCGGGCGCCCAACGGGTCGAAGGGTGCATCTTCGGCAACGGCGAGCGGACCGGCAACGTCGACCTCGCGACCCTCGCGCTCAACCTGCACGCGCAGGGCGTCGACCCGATGATCGACTTCTCCGACATCGACCACATCCGTCGGGTCGTCGAGCACAGCAACCGGATCGAGATCCACCCGCGCCACCCCTACGTCGGCGAGCTCGTCCACACCGCGTTCTCGGGGACGCATCAGGATGCGATCAAGAAGGGCTTCGCCGAACACCGGGCACGGGCCGAGGCCACCGGCAGTCGCCCGGAGGACCTCCCGTGGCGCGTGCCCTACCTGCCGGTCGACCCCGCGGACCTCGGCCGGAGCTACGAGGCGGTCATCAGGGTGAACTCGCAGTCCGGCAAGGGCGGCATCGCCTACCTGCTCGAGCGCGACTACGGCATCGAGATGCCCCGTCGTCTCCAGGTCGACTTCTCGCGTCGTGTCCAGCAGCAGGCGGACGAGACCGGTCGCGAACTGGACGCTGAGGCGCTGCTCGCGGCGTTCGAGCGCAGCTACCTGTCGGCGACGCCGTCTCGGGTCGAGCTGCTCGAGGTCGATGTGGCGACGAGCGGCGAGACCTCGCGGACGACGATCGGTCTCCGGATCGACGGGGACCGCCATGAGGCCACCTTCGTCGGCATCGGTCCGGTCGAGGCGGCGACCCGTCTCCTCGCCGACCACGGCATCCCCGTCGAGATCGTGTCCCTGCATCAGACCTCGCTCAGTGCCGGCAGTGGCGCCGAGGCCCTGACCCTCCTCGAGGTCCGCCGCGGCGCGGAGACGGTCTGGACGGCCGGGCGCCATCACTCCGTCCTCGAGGCATCGGTCCGCGCCGTCGTCAACGCCGCGAGCCGATAGTCGCCCTGCCCTACGCTGGGAGGCTGAGGGCGTCGAGGGGATCTGGATCAGTGGAACTGCGGTGGCTGACGGCGCCCGAACACGAGGTCGCCGCGGCGATGGCGGACGAGCGTCGTTCTGGCCGGTCCAAGTGGGTGCCCACCGGGCGGAGGGTGCTCTTCCATCTCTACTTCAGCCTCGTCCTCTGGTACCTCGCGATCGCCCTCGTCTCGGTCGGGGTCAGCGTCGACGAGTATCACGACCGTCGCGTCGAGGCCGATGACGTCGTCGGCCTGGTCGTCATCGTGCTCGTCCTCGTCGGGTTGCTCGTCGGTGCCTGGCTCCTGTACCGCTGGTCGCGACGTCCGCCGTCGCCGAAGGCGCGCCTCGCCGAGTGGCGACGCCACCTGACCGCGGTTGCCAACGGCTTCGAGGAGGAGCCGAAGGGACGGGCGATGTTCTCCTCGCTCATCACCACGACAGGGAAGTACAACAACGCCTTCATCAGCACGCCGGGACCACAGGTGCAGTCCCACCCGCGGTTCGTCGGCGACCGGGTCGAGTTCGGCAACCTCGTCGACGACGTGAAGCGGTCGCGGGACTGGCACTACCTGACCGTGCAGCTGCCGGCTCCGCTCCCGCACCTCCTGCTCGACGCGACGACGAACGACACCGTCCGCAGCGACCTGCCGCCGGGCCTCGACCGGGGGCTGCGCATCTCCCTCGAGGGCGACTTCGACCGCTGGTTCCGCGTCTACGCACCGTCCGGGTACGGGACGGACGCGCGATACGTGCTGACCCCCGACGTGATGTCGTCGCTCGTCAGCACCGCGGCGTACTACAACGTGGAGATGGTCGACGATCGGGTCGTCTTCTTCAGCAGACCGGCCGCCGACTTCTCGTACGCCGCCCCCTGGGTCGCCATCGACGCGATCCTCACCGACCTCGTCCCGCGTCTCATCACGAGGGCCGAGCGGTACCGCGACGAACGGGTGGCTGGACAGGACGCGGAGAGCGTCCTCGAAGCGGCGCGGGACGCCATGGAGGCTGAGCAGGTCTGGACCCGGAAGGAGACGGTCGTCGGCGAGGAGGGTCGGCGCCTCACCGTCCGGGCGCGCTTCCATGCGATCTGGGTGGCCGTCGGTGCGGTCAGCTGGCTCGTCACCCGCACGCTGCTGTACATCATCCCGGGAGCCTTCGCCTTCGCGGGGTTCATGTCCGTGGTCGACGGGCGCTAGCCGCGACCGAGTCGCCCGAATCTGCTCGGATCCACGCCGAAATCGGACAGATCCGGGCGACTCAGCGGGCAGGGTCGCGGAACATCCGGCGATGCATTCGCGTTCGCATCGGTGTGACCCTCACCGCGACCCCTCCAGCGTCGACGATCGACACCTTCGATCGCGCGCTCGCGAGCCTGGAATGGACGATCCACGGCACCGACCGCGACCGCCTCGCCGCGGGCACACCGCTGCGACGCGCTCACACGGCGTCCGGCTTCGTCTACCTCTCCAGCGGACGCGTCCGCCTCACCGCCGCCGACGGCACCCGCGACCTCGACGCCGGCGACCTCGTCTTCTTCCCCCGCGCCCACGCCACGACGGTGCTCGCGCTCGAGGACGCCGAGCTGCTCGACGTCGCCTTCACCCCGCCGGGTCAGCGCCAACAGGTGGCTGAGACCCTGCCCGAGCACCTGTACGTCGCCGACTTCGCCGGGCAGGAGCCCTCGATGGTGGCGCTCATCGCAGGCATGGGCTGCCCGCAGGCGGCTGGTCGTCCGCGGGCGGGCGACACCGTCATCTGCAGTCGCATCGCGACGACCATCGTGTCGGCAGCGCTGCGCACGTGGAACGAGGCCGGCTGCGCGCCGGATCGCTGGCTGCAGCGCATCGGCGACCCGCACATCGGCGCGGTCCTCGACGCCCTGCACGCCGAACCGGGGCGACCGTGGACCTTCGAGACGCTCGCCCGCATCGCCATGATGTCGCGGTCGGCGTTCGCCGAGCGGTTCCGCGAGGTCGTCGGGCACACCCCGCGCGCCTACCTCACGACCGTTCGCATGGAGACGGCCAAGGGGCTCATCCTCACGGGCGACGCGACGGTGGCGGAGCTCGCCGGCGCGCTCGGCTACGTGTCGGAAGACGGCTTCGCGCGCGCCTTCCAGCGGTACACGGGCCTGACGCCGGCCCGCTGGCGTGTCGAGGCGGCGCTCGCCGCGTAGATGCTCGGCCGGGCAGTCTTCTGCCTCACCGCGCGGTGCGCGCCGACCCGAAGACGATGCCGCCGACGATCGCGGAGATCGCCGCGACCGTGAGCGCCGGGACGATGCCGACCGCGTCGACGAGCAGTCCACCCGCTCCGGCACCGACGGTGATCGCGAGCTGGAACCCCGCGACGACGAGTCCGCCACCGGACTCCATCCGGTCGGGGACGAGCCGCCCCATCCACGTGCTGAGGGTCGTGAGCCAGGCACCGAAGCCCATGCCCCAGGTGGTGATCGCGATGGTCACGATCCAGGGCTGCCCCGGGAACAGGGTCACGAGCGCGATCGAGATGCCGATGAAGGCTGGGACGACGTAGCGCAGGGCCGCCAGGTGGCGGTCGACGAGGAGCCCGATGACGAAGTTGCCCACCACGCCGCCGAGGCCGAACGCTGCGAGCAGGACCGCCACACCGGCCGCGTCGAGGTCGGGCACCCGCTCGATCGCGAGCCGGATGTAGGTGAAGGCGATGAAGTGGCCGAGGACGGTCAGGATGTGCCCCGTGAGGCCGACGCGGATGCCGGGGACGCGGAGCGTGTCGACGAGCGACCGCAGACCACCGCTGGACGGTGCCGGCGCGACGGGCGGGAGCACGAGCCGCAGTGCGACGGCCACCACCGCGGTGATGACCGCGACGCCGGCGAAGATGAGGCGCCAGTCCATGACCGAACCGAGGTAGGTGCCGACCGGGACACCGGCGACCGTCGCGACGGTGGTGCCGGTGTTCACGAGCATGATCGCCCGACCGAGGTGGTGCGGAGCGGACAACCGGGCGGCGATCGCGATCGACATCGCCCAGAACGCGCCGAGGGCTGCGCCGAGTAAGAGTCGGGCGATGAGCAGCATCACGAAGTCGGCGGAGATCGCGACGAGCGCGCTCGACACCGCGGCGGCCGCTGCGAGCAGGACGAGCAGGAGGCGACGGTCGAGTCGCGGGACGAGGATCCCGATCGTCGGTGCGGTGAGGAAGCCGATGAACGCGGTCGCAGTTACGGCCTGACCGGCCTGGCCCTCGGTGATCCCGAGCGACGAGGCCATCGACGGCAGCAGACTCGGCGGCAGGAACTCGGCGAGCACGAGCACGAAGCTCGTCGCCATCATGACGGCGACGGCCGCCCAGGCGGTCCGCGTGTGCGGAGCATCGGACGCGGCTGTGTTCGTTGTGGGGACCGAGCCCGTTCGTGGAGCGTCGAGCTTCTCGTCTGTCGTCATGGCTCAAGCCTGCCCGAGAGGAGGCGGTCGCATCCGACCTCCCGTCCACTCGACCCGACCGCTAGTCCACCGGAGGCGCCGTGCCCTGCCGAGAGTCGCCTGGGACGATGGTCAACAAGTTGCACTGAGTGCATCGGTGCACGTAGTGTACCCACGTGTCCACCACCGCCCCCGCCGAGGATCGACGCGCCGCCCTCCGCGCGCGCCACCATCGCGCGATCCTCGACGCCGCCCGCGTCATGATCGCGGAGCAGGGCATCGCCGGGTTCAACGTCGACGTCATCGCCGAGCGCGCCGACGTCTCGCGCCGCACGGTGTTCAACCACTTCTCCTCGATCGACGACCTCGTCACCACCTCCTGCACCGAGGAGCTGGCCGTCGTGATCGAGAGCTTCCGGTCCGCCGTCAACGCTCGACCGGCGGGCCCGGGGTCGCGCGTCTCGATGTTCGAGGACGTCGCCGCAGCGCTCCGCACGACCGACATCCCCCGCGTCATCGCCTTCCTCTGGAACGCGCTCGGCGGCTTCGCACCCGACGACTCGCGCCCGCAGCAGCTGTTCCAGGCCACCTTCTCCCGCACCACCCAGGAGCTCGCCCACGAACTGGCCGAGCGCAACACCGACGTCGACGAACTCGAGGCCGGCTTCCTGGTGTCCTCCCTCATGCACGGCGTCGAAGTGCTCGCCCATCACTGGATCGCGAGTACCGGCGCCACCACGGACGATGAAGCCCGTGCCCTCTGGACCGACCTGCTGGAACGGCTCATCGCGAGCGTCCGCAGCGGCTACACGTCCACGCACTGATCCGCTTCCCGCTCCGTCCCCGCACACGTCACCAGCACCACCTCCCGAAGAATCGAGACTCCCTTGGCTGAACTGCTGTATCGCCTCGGACGCTTCTCCGCGCGTCGCGCGTGGGCCGTCCTCATCTCCTGGATCGTGATCCTCGGCATCTCGGTCGGCGCGTTCCTCGCGTTCGGCGGCACTCTCTCGAGCGCCGTCACCATCCCGGGCACCCCGACCGCGAAGGTCACCGACCAGCTCGAGGAGTCGTTCCCGAGCGCATCCGGCGGCACCGGGGCGATGGTGTTCCACACCAAGGACGGCGACGCCTTCACCGACAGCCAGAAGACCGCGATCGGCGAGCTGCTCGACGAGACGGCCGATCTCAAGGGCGTCGACTCCACGGTCAACCCCTTCGAGACGCAGGAGACGATCGCCGACCAGGCGAAGCAGATCTCCGACGGCAAGACGCAGATCGACGACGGCCGCACCCAGCTGACCGACGGCCAGACGCAGCTCGACGCCGGACAGCAGCAGCTGACCGACGCGCAGACCCAGCTGAGTGCCGCGCTCGCCCAGGCGCAGCAGGCCGCCGGCGGCACGCTCCCGGCCGCCGCACAGGCCCAGTTCGACGCCCAGCAGACCGCGATCACGCAGCAGCAGACGGCGCTCGACGCCCAGCAGGCCACCATCACCGAGAACCTCGCGAAGCTCGACGAGCAGAGCACGAAGCTCGAACTCTCCTCCCAGCTCCTCGACCTCTCCTCGGGTATCCGCACCGTCTCGACCGACGACACCACCGCGGTCGCGAACGTCGTCTTCGACAAGCGTCAGCAGGAGGTCACGCCGGAGACCAAGCAGTCGGTCATCGACCAGGTCAAGGAGGACGTCCCGTCGGGCGTCGAGGTCGAGTTCTCGAACGAGCTCGCGCAGAGCCTGCCGCAGCTGTTCGGCGTGGGTGAGGCGATCGGCCTCATCATCGCGGCGATCACGCTGCTCGTCATGCTCGGCACGGTCATCGCCGCATCGCTCCCGCTCGTCTCGGCGATCGTCGGCGTCGGTGTCGGCGTCACCGCGTCGCTCTCGCTCTCGGGCGTCGTCGACATGCTCTCGATCACGCCGGTGCTCGGCGTCATGCTCGGGCTCGCGGTCGGCATCGACTACTCGCTGTTCATCCTCAACCGGCACCGCAAGCAGCTGCTCGCGGGCGTGGAACTCCACGAGTCCATCGGCCTCGCGAACGGCACCTCGGGCAACGCGGTCGTCTTCGCCGGATCGACCGTCCTCGTCGCGCTGCTGGCACTCAACGTCACGGGGATCCCCTTCCTCGGCCTGATGGGCACCGTCGGCGCGATCTGCGTCGCCGTCGCGATCCTGCTCGCGGTCACCTTGACGCCCGCCCTGCTGTCGCTGCTCGGCCTCCGCATCCTCAGCCGGAAGGCACGCGGCAGCATCGGCACGCCGCGCCCGGACGCCGTCCCGACCAAGCCCATGGGCACGCTGCGGGCCGTCGGCACGCTCGTCGCCGGACTCGTCGTGCTCGGCGTCGTCGCGATCCCCGCGCTCGACATGCGCCTCGGCCTGCCGGACGGCAGCTCGGAGGCCGTCGACTCGACGCAGTACCAGTCCTACACGCTCATCGAGGACAAGTTCGGTGCCGGCGTCAACGGTCCGCTGCTCGTCGTCGCCACGCTGCCCGACGCCGCCACCGACGAGGAAGTCCTCGAGGAGCAGGTGCGGATCGGCCAGGAGATCGCCGACCAGGACGACGTGAAGGCCGTCGCGCCGGTGGGCGCCTCGGACGACAACTCCGTCCTCGCCTTCCAGGTGATCCCGAAGGAGGGCCCGAACGCCGTCTCCACGGAGCAGCTCGTCCGCGACCTGCGCGACCTCTCGCCACTGTCGGGCGACGTCGAGCTCGGCGTGGCCGGCAGTGCGAGCGGCAACATCGACGTCTCGAAGCAGCTGTCCGACGCGCTCCCGCTCTACCTGGCGCTCGTGGTCGGCCTGTCGCTGATCATCATGATCCTCGTGTTCCGCTCGATCCTCGTGCCGCTCACGGCGACGCTCGGCTTCATGCTGTCGCTCGCGGCGACCTTCGGAGGCATCACGGCGATCTTCCAGTGGGGCTGGCTCGGCCCGGTGTTCGGCGTGCACGACCCGGGACCCATCCTGAGCTTCCTGCCGACGATCCTCATCGGCATCCTCTTCGGGCTCGCGATGGACTACCAGCTGTTCCTCGTGTCCGGCATGCGTGAGGCGTTCGCCCACGGTGCCCCGGCGCGCCTGGCGGTCCAACGCGGGCTGCACGCCGGCCGGACGGTCGTCGTGGCGGCGGCGATCATCATGATCTCCGTCTTCGGCGGGTTCATCTTCTCCCACTCGGCGATGATCCGGTCGATCGGGTTCGGGCTCGCGTTCGGCGTGCTCGTCGACGCGTTCGTCGTCCGCATGCTCCTCATCCCGGCGGTCATGCACCTGCTCGGGAAGAGCGCCTGGTGGATCCCGAAGTGGCTCGACCGCATCCTGCCGAACGTCGACGTCGAGGGTGCCGCGCTCGAGCGCAGCCACCCGCATGACACGGGTTCGGTCGCGACCGCCCCGTCGAGCGGTGAGCCACGGAACGCGGTCGACGGCGCGGAGACGGCGGCCCTCGGTGCCGGCGTGACCGCGGGGACGGCCGCACACGTGGCCGCACCGTCGAGTGAGCTGACCCGTCGGGAGGCGGCGGCCGCCGCCGAGCGGACGCACCCGGCGCACGTGCTCACGACCGACCCCGACCAGGCCGACCAGCAGGTCTCCCGGGTGGAGCCCGGGCTCGACGTCATCGTGCACCCGGCGACCGCCGGTGTGCAGCGCGTGGCCGTCGGTGCCTACGTCATCGCGGTCGACGCCGACAACGGCACCGCGGTCGTCGAGCCGCCCGTCGGTGGCGTCGTGGTCGTCCGCGCGCCGAGGTAGCGCGGTCTGCCCGGTCCCAGAGCTGCGCCGCACTGAGCCTGTCGAAGTGTCGAAGGGCGGGGTTGGGCCTTTCGGTCCCTGAGCCTGTCGAAGGGCGGGGTTCGTCCGGGTGCATTTCGACAGGCTCAATGACCGGGACTACTCGGTCCCTGAGCTTGTCGAAGGGCGGGGTTCGTCCGGTTGCATTTCGACAGGCTCAATGACCGGGGTCAGGGCTCAATGACCGGGGCGGGGAGGCGGCCGGTGGTCGCCTCTCCGTTACGGCTGCAGGCGGTCCACGATCCAGCCGCCGTCGGCCGCGAGGTAGCGGAGGCGCCGGTGCATGCGGTCGCGACTGGCGTGCCAGAACTCGACCATGTCGGGGACGAGCCGGAACCCGACCCACGTGGTCGGCCGCGGGACGTCGTCACCCTCGCGCTCGAGCAGCTCGTTGGCCTGCGCGATGAGGGCGTCGAGGGTCTCCTCCGGGCCGTCGCGGAACGGCGTCGACTGGTGGGCGACCGCCGTCGCCGCTCGTGACTTGGGCGAGCGGTCGGCGAACAGCGCGTCGGACTCCTCGTCGCTCAGCTGCTCGACGCGGCCCTCGAAGCGGAGCTGCTGCATCGTCTCGCGCCAGTACACCTGGAGGGCGGCGCTCGGGTTCTCGGCGAGCTGCCCGCCCTTCCGGCTCTCGGTCGAGGAGCCGAAGATCAGGCCGCGATCGTCGAGGGTCTTCACGTCGACGGTGCGCGCGCTGACGACGCCGACCGAGGTGGCGGTCGCGAGGGTCATCGACCGGGGTTCGCTGACGTCCCGCTCGATCGCTGCGGCGAGCCACTGCTGAGCGAGCAGCATGGGCTCGGCGGGCGGGGTGTCGAACTCGGGCAGCTGCAGGGTGTCGTCTCCGGAGAGGGGTTCGGCGCTCATGTCGCGAGCCTACCCGCGTTGCCCTCGGTCCCGACGGCTGGGGCGTCGGCACAGTCTCCACCGGAACCGTGGTGTCCGGGCACATGGTGCACGGCCAGGCCGCGGGCTAGCCTCGGAACGCCCACCAGGGAGCAGGTTCGAGGAGAGTGAGCACCGCATGCCGTACACCGACACCGACGACGTCTCGATCTACTACGAGGTGGAGGGCGACCCCGCCGACCCGGTGATCGTGCTCATCGCGGGCGGCGGTGCGCAGCTGCTCACCTGGCGAGACCCGTTCCGGGCCATGCTCGTGGAGGAGGGCTTCCGCGTCGTGCGGTTCGACAACCGCGACGTCGGTTTCTCGCAGCGGTTCGGTGGCGAGACCGACCTCGACGGCGGGTACTCGCTCGGCGACATGGGCGACGACGTCCTGCGGGTGCTCGACCACCTCGGTGTCGAGCAGGCGCACCTCGTCGGGCACTCGATGGGCGGCATGATGGCGCAGATGGTCGCGCTCGACCACCCGGAGCGCGTGCTGAGCCTCGGCCTGCTGTCCACGATCCCCGGCCAGGACCCGCGCTACATCCTGCACGGTGAGCGGCCCGAGCTGCTGATCGAGCCCGTGCGGTACACCCGGGAGGAGTCCGTCGCCGCGATGGCGGAGCTCGCCGCACCCGTGCCCGGCGCGCGCTACCAGCCGGACACGGCCTGGGAGGTGTGGGCGACGGGGGAGGCCTACGACCGCGGGTACGCGCCCGAAGGGTTCAGCCGGCAGTGGGCGGCGCTGCTGCGTGCGCCCGAGCGACTCGAGCGGTTGCGCGACGTGACCGTGCCGACCCTCGTGCTCCACGGTCGCGAGGACGACGTGCTGCACTGGTCCTCCGCCGTGGACATCGCCCAGGCGATGCCGGCGGCCGAGCTCCACGTCCTCCCCGGCATGGGGCACCTCATCCCCGCCGAGCTCTGGCCGACGCTCGCCGCGGGCATCGTCCGGGTGGCGAGGAGCTCTGAGTCCCAGGGCTGACCGGGCACCGCTCGGCTACGGCATGCCGATGAGCCGCACCCGGCAGGCGAGCTCGGCCGCGAAGCGCACGTCGGGGTCGGCGAGGTCGAGTTCGAGCGACTGCTCGATGCGCCGGATCCGGTAGTTCACCGCGTTCGGATGCAGGTTCAGCTCGGCCCCGGCACGCGCCAGCGAGTTCCGATGGCTGAGGTAGGAGAGGAGCGTCCGCACCGAGATCGTGGCCC
Organism: Plantibacter sp. M259; assembly: GCF_006065115.1. NCBI lineage: Bacteria > Bacillati > Actinomycetota > Actinomycetes > Micrococcales > Microbacteriaceae > Plantibacter > Plantibacter sp. M259. The sequence continues at coordinate 2,479,586 of NZ_CP040750.1, forward strand.
GCTCCGGCCCGAGGGCGTCGAGCGGCGAGAGGATGTCGTCGAGGAGCGTCCGGCTGAGCGGTGAGGCGTAGAAGTCGAGGAGCACCCGCCGCAACCCGGTGACGTCCGTCGCCTCCATGGTGCCGAAACGACCACCCGCGATGGCTGCTTCCGCCGCGACCCGCGCCTCGGTCGCCGACTGCCGGAGCCCCGCCGCCCCGCTCTGCGGCGTCCCGAGCCCGACCGTAAAGGTCCACTCCGGCCCCGCGATCGTCGCAGCGTGCGCGACGATCCGCTCCATCACGTCGCGCAGTCGCCGCTGGTGGTCGGGTGCGCCGAGCTCCTCCGAGGAGATGACGACGATCTCGTCGCGCCGCATCGCGAGGTGCCACTGCTCCTCGCGCTGGTCGACGAGTTGCAGCGCGAAGAGCTCGACGGAGGGTGCGAGGACGGTGGGTGCCCGGCGGTCCGGGTCGCTCGCGTGCTTCGGGGTCAGCCACGCCACCGCGTGCGACAGCTGGAGCGGCAGGCCGGCCCGGACCGCGTCCATCGCGAAACCGTCGATGCGGGACGACTCGGCGAAGATCAGCTCGATGATGAGCTCCGCCCGCGAGCGAACCGAACCGAACCGTCCGTGCAGTTCCCGTTGCAGGGCGCGCGAGAGGACGGAGGCGATGACCGGGAGGGCGATCGCCGCGGCCGGGTCGTCACGCTCGGCGTGGACGCGGCCGATCGGGATCTCGCCGATGCACACCGCGTCCGGCTCGAGCCAGCTCGCGCTCGCGTCCTCGACGAGCGTGACCGGCACCCCGAGCGTCGTGCTGGCGACCTCGAGGATCGCCTCCCGCACGCCGACACCCGACGTCTGCTCCGCTTCGGCCGCGGAGGCGCTGATGACCCGCTGGATCGCGAACTCGGCGCGCGACATCGCCTCCTCGGCCCCACCGCGGATCGTGCGGTCCATGAGCACGGCGAGGTCGGAGGCGATGCCCTCGCTCATGATCACCGGCAGACCACCGCGGTCCGCGAGGGCCCGCGAGGTCTCGGCGACGGGGAACGCACCGACGAACACGAGGCCGGCGCAGCCCGCGGCGATGGCCCGGCGGATGGCGATGTCGACCTGGTACGGCCTCGGGATGGCGCCGTCGGGCGTCGTCACGATGGCGATGGCGTGCTCGGTCGCGTCGTTCAGCTCGTCGAGCGCGAGGATCTCGACGCCGGTGACCGGCACGCCCGCGGGGGCACCGGCGACGCAGCGGGCGCCGAGATGCTCGGCTTGGAGGATGACGTCGGCGACGGTGACTTGGGCCATGAGCACATTCTGCCCCGATTGTGTGGGCCGCGGGAACATTGTCGTGCTTCCCGGCCCTGCCTACGCTCGGTACATGTCAACGAACCACCCCGCTGCACGCTCCGCAGCGTCGGCCACGCCGATCACCAGCATCACCCTGGCCGACGTGCCGGCGCTCGCCGCAGGATGCGCCATCTTCGGCACCGGTGGCGGCGGCGCGGTGCAGACCCCGCAGCTCGGCGTCGAGATCGCCCTGGAGCAGTTCGGCCCGGTCCCCGTCAAACAGGTCGCCGACCTCGACGCGGACGACGTGGTCGTCGCCATGTCCGGCATCGGCGCCCCGTCGGTGGGCTTCGAGATGCTCGGCGCGAGCGGCCAGGCCGAGATCATCGTGGAGGAGATCGAGCGCCTCACCGGCAAGCGCATCACCACGATCATGGCGACGGAGATCGGCGGCAGCAACGGCGTCGGACCCGTCGGCTGGGCCGCGAGCCTCGGCCTCAGCATCCTCGACGCCGACGGCATGGGACGCGCCTTCCCGGAAGCGCCGATGACCGCGATGAACGTCGCGAACCTCCCGCCCGGGTACGCGGTCCTGAGCGACGTGATCGGCAACGTCTCGATCCTGCGGCCCGTCAGCCTCGCCTGGCTCGAGCGCCACGCCCGCGCCCTCACCGTGGCGAGCGGCGCGATCTCGATCGGCGCCAACTACGTCATGGACCGTGACACCGTCCGCGGTGCGGTCATCGAGGGCAGCGTCAGCCGCGCCGTGCAGGTCGGGCGCCGGCTCCTCACCGCCACCGACCCCGTCGGCGCGCTCACGGACGAACTCGGCGCGTCCCTCATCACGGGCGGCAAGGTCGTCGACATCGAGCGCCGCACCGAGGGCGGGTTCACCCGCGGCTCCGTCACGGTCGAGGGGATCGGCGAGCACCGCGGTCGCCTCACCCGCGTGGAGATCCAGAACGAGAACCTCGTCGTCATGGAGGACGGAGCGGTCATCGTCAGCGTCCCCGACCTCGTCACGATCGTCGACTCCGAGACGGGCGACGCGATCTCCACCGAGATGCTGCGCTTCGGGCAGCGGGTGAGCGTCCTCGCCTGGGCGTGCGATCCACTGTGGCGCACCGAGCGCGGCCTCGAACTCGCCGGCCCGCGCGCGTTCGGCTACGACCTCGACTACGAGCCGTTCGGTGTGAGCGCCGACGAGACCATTGGAGCGACCCGATGAGCGCCGGCACCAGCACCGTCACCGACACCTCGGGCGAACTCGCGATCGGCATCGACGTCGGCGGGACCAACACCGACGCCGTCGCGCTCTCGGGCACGGGCGAGGTCGTCTCGTGGACGAAGCAGCCCACCACCCGCGACGTCACCGGCGGCATCCGGGCGGCGCTCGCCGAGGTCCTCGACCAGCTCGGCGACGACCGGGGCCTCGTCACCCGCGTCATGCTCGGCACCACCCACGCGACCAACGCGATCGTCAACCGCCGCGACCTCGGTCGCGTCGTCGTCATCCGGCTCGGCTCGCCCGCAGCCACCTCGCTCCCGCCGCTCGCTGGCTGGCCGCGGGAACTGCGCGACGTCGTCCTCGCAGGGAGCATCCTCGCGGGCGGTGGCCATCTCGTCGACGGCTACCCGATCGCCCCGCTCGACCGCGACCTCATCCGCCGGGAGCTCGACGCCCTGGCCGGCACCTTCGACGCGGTCGCCGTCTGCGGCATCTTCAGCCCGTCGTTCCCCGAGCAGGAACTCGAGGTCGAGGCGCTCGTCCAGGACCACGTCGGGGTCGACATCCCGGTGTCGCTGAGCCACGAGATCGGCGCGCTCGGGTTGTTGGAGCGCGAGAACGCGACCGTCCTGAACGCGTCCCTCTACGCCGTCGCCCGCGACGTCACGAACGCGCTCACGACCGTCGTAGCCGAGGAGCGACTCGACGCGACCACGTACTTCGCCCAGAACGACGGCACGCTCATGGCCGTCGAGTACGCGGCGCGCTACCCGGTGCTGACGATCGGTTCCGGGCCGGCGAACTCCATCCGCGGCGCCGCTTTCCTCTCCGGTGCCGACAACGCGATCATCATCGACGTCGGCGGCACGACGAGCGATCTCGGCGTGCTCGTCGACCGGTTCCCCCGCGAGTCGACCCTGCCCCGCGAGGTCGGCGGCGTGCGGACGAACTTCCGCATGCCGGACATCCTGAGCGTCGGCCTCGGTGGCGGCACGATCGTCGACACCGCGACCGGCGTCCCGCGGCACGACTCGGTCGGCTACCGGCTCACCGAGGAGGCGCTGCTGTTCGGCGGCACCACCCCGACCCTCACCGACGCGGCCTCGCTCCAGTTCGGCATCGCCGACCGCGAGCTGCCGCCCCTCGATCGCGCGACCCGCCAGGCGCTCGAGCACGCGCTCGGCGTCGCCCACGAACGCATCGAGTCCGCCGTGGAGCGCATGTCGCTCGGCCGCACCGGCCTCCCGCTCGTCGTCGTCGGCGGCGGAGGATTCCTCGTCCCGGACGCCGTCCTCGGCGCGAGCGAGGTCCTGCGCCCGGCGCGCGGCAACGTCGCCAACGCCGTGGGCGCGGCCATCGCGCTCGCCGGTGGGCGCTCCGATCAGCTCTGCGACTTCGCCGACCGCGCAGCCGCCATCGAGGAGGCAGGACGCTCCGCGATCGAGAAGGCGATCCAGGCCGGCGCAGACCCGCGCTCGGTCGAGATCGTCGACGTGCTCGAGACCCCCGTCTCGTACGCGACCCGTCCCACCCTGAAGGTCTCCGTGAAGGCTGCGGGGCCCCTCGCCCGCATCGGCACGGCGACCCGACAGCGCATCTGACGCACCACCGCACCAGCACCGCTCTCCACCAGCACCAGCACGGCACCTCACCCCATCTGATCCGGCCACCCGCGCACCACGGCCACCCGAGTACGAAGGATCCAGCATGAACAGCAAGCGGAAAGCCGCGGCGGCACTCGCCACCGCGGCCCTCACCGCGGTGGCCCTCACCGCGTGCACCTCCTCGCAATCCTCCGATTCCTCCGGCGAGTACGTCTCCGGCGGCACCTTCGTCACCGCGATGAGCGGCGACCCGGGCAGCCTCGTCCCAATGACGGGGATCAGCCTCGAGGCCCGCGAGATCATCAGCTTCCACTACGAGTCGCTCGTGTACGTCAACGCCGACGGCGAGCTCCTGCCCTGGCTGGCCGAGAGCTGGGAGGAGGACGCGAGCTCCACCTCCATCACCTACACGCTCAAGGACGGCATCACCTGCGCCGACGGCACCCCGTTCACTGCGGAGACCGCCGCGGCGAACATCACCTACAACGCCGACCCGGCCAACGCGACCTTCTACTACGGCGCGCAGGTCTCCGAGCGCATGACCGCGACCGCCGACGGCAACCAGCTCACCGTCACGAGCTCGACGCCCGACCCGTTCATCCTCGCCAACACCGGCACCGTCGAGATGGTCTGCCAGGCCGGCCTCGACGACCCCGACTCCCTCGTCGAGACGATGAACGGCACCGGCCTCTTCACCCTCGACAAGGCGACCCCCGGCTCCAGCTACACCTTCACGAAGCGTGACGACTACACCTGGGGTCCCGAGGACGTCACGAGCGACACGAAGGGCCTGCCGGACACCTTCGAGGTCCGCGTCGTCACCGACCCCGGGACCGCCGCGAACCTGCTGCTCTCCGGTGACGTGAACGCCGCGAGCATCGGCGGCGCCGACCAGGACCGCGTCGAGGCCGCCGGTCTCGGCAGCGAGGGCGTGCGCAACCCGATCGGCGAGATGCTCTTCAACGAGCGTCCTGAGCGCCCCACCTCCGACCCGCTCGTCCGTGAGGCTCTCGTCACCGCGATCGACCGCGAGCAGGTCGGTGAGGTCGTCACCGACGGCACCGCCGAGGAGTCCAAGTCGCTCGTCGTGAAGAGCCCGTACCTCTGCGTCGCCGACGGCCCGCAGTGGACGCTCCCCGAGACGGACGTCGAGAAGTCCGGCGAGCTGCTCGACGAGGCGGGCTGGACGCTCGGTTCCGACGGCAAGCGCTCGAAGGACGGTGAGCCGCTGACGATCAAGTTCATCTACGACGCGGCCACCCCGAGCCACGCGGCAGCGGCCGAGCTCGTGCAGCAGACCTGGGACGAGCTGGGCGTCACGACGGAGCTCTCGGGCAACGACGCGAACGCCTGGTCCGAGCAGTTGTTCTCGACCTTCGACTGGGACACCGGCTTCGTGCAGATCGCTCCGGGCGGACCGGTCATCGTGAACACCTTCTTCGGTGGCGAGACCCCGGACAAGGGCGGCAACAACTTCATGTTCGTCGACAACCCGGAGTACGACGCGCTCGCCGAGCAGGCCAAGACGGCCAGCCCTGAGGAGACCTGCGACCTCTGGCAGCAGGCCGAGACGAAGCTCATCGAGCGGACGGACGTGTTCCCGATCGCCGACGCGCAGGACTTCCTGTACCTGAACGGCGCCGAGGTCGAGCGTCCGAACTTCATCCGCCCGACGAGCATCCGGATGGTCGGCTGATCATGACGATCCCCTCGACCGTGACCACCGAGCAGGCCACCGAGCAGGCCCAGGGCCCCGGCGGCCCGGCGGTCGCGCGTCGAGGGGGTCGCGGCGTCCTCGGCGGACTCTCCCCGCGGACCTCGTTCATCCTCCGACGACTCGGCCGGGTGCTCGTCTCCCTCGCCATCGTCATCGTCGCGACGTTCCTGATCGTGCAGCTCGTGCCGGGCGACCCGGTGCGGGCCGCACTCGGGAACAGCGCGACGCCGGAACTCGTCGAGCGCACGCGCGCCGACCTCGGCCTGAACGTGCCGGTGCCGGAGCAGTTCGTCAACTACGTCAGCGGGCTGTTCCGCGGCGACTTCGGCACGGCGATCGGGTCGCAGCGGCCGGTCGCCGACACGATCGCGCAGCGCTTCCCGGTGACGCTCACCCTCGCGGTCGCGTCCTTCCTCCTCGCCGCGATCGGCGCGTTCCCCATCGGCGTCGCGACCGCGGTGTCCTCGCGCACCGGCCGCCGCCGCCTCGCGGACCTCGGCGTCTCGGGTCTGCTCGGCGTGCTGATCGCCATCCCGAGCCTCCTGCTCGCCGTCGGTCTCATCGCGGTGTTCAGCATCGGGCTCAAGGTGCTCCCGGCCGCCGGCTGGGGAGGCTTCGACCAGGCGATCCTGCCGGTGGTGGCCCTCGCGGTCGGTCCGATGGCGTATCTCGCCCGCATCGTGCACGTGGAGATGCTGGCGGTCCTCGAGATGCCGTACATGACCACGGCACGGAGCAAGCGCCTCCCGACACACCTCGTCTACCTGCGGCACGCGCTGCCGAACATGGTGACGTCCACGCTCACGATCGGCGGCATCATCCTCACGGGCATGGTCGCCGGCACCGTGCTCATCGAGACGGTCTTCGCCATCCCCGGTCTCGGGACGAGCATCGTCTCGTCGATCACCTCGAAGGACTACCCGATGATCCAGGGCATCGTCCTCGTGTACGCGATCCTCGTCCTCGGCCTCAACCTCCTCATCGACATCGCGCTCGCGACGATCGATCCGCGCTCCTCGATCACGGAGGGCTGAGCTCATGAGCACCCGTCCGACCACCTCCGGTCCCACGCCCTCACGCCGGTCCCCGGTGCTCGACCGCCTCCGCACCCCGCGCGGCCTGACCGGCGCGATCGGAGCGCTCCTCATCATCGTGGTCGCGGTCGTCGGCCCGACCGTCTGGGGGTCCGCCGCCGACACGACGTCCGTGGCCGACCGCCTCGCCGGTGCGAGCCTCGCCCACCCCTTCGGCACCGACGAGCTCGGCCGGGACGTCTTCGCCCGGGTCATGGTCGCCACGCGGGTGTCCGTGCTGCTGACCCTCGGCGCGACGGCGATCTCCGTCATCGGCGGCGTCCTGCTCGGGGCCGTCGCGACGGTCCTGCCTCGACCGCTCCGCCGACTCGTCACCGCACTCATCGACATCCTGCTGTCGTTCCCTTGGCTCCTGATGGCCCTGTTCTTCTCGGTGATCTGGGGTGCGAGCGCCACCGGCGCGATGCTCGCCGTCGGGTTCGCCGGCGTGCCGACCTTCGCCCGCCTCACCTACACGCTCGCGTCGTCGCTGATCGGTCGCGACTACGTGAAGGCCGCGCGGATCGCCGGCGTCGGGCAGGCGGAGGTGCTCGTCCGGCACGTCATGCCGAACATGCTCCCGCCGATGCTCGTGAACGCGGCGGTCTCCGCCTCCGGCACGCTCCTCGCCTTCGCCGGCCTGTCCTTCCTCGGTCTCGGTGTGCAGGCGCCCGAGTACGACTGGGGTCGCCTCCTCGGCCTCGGGATCGCGCGCATCTACGGCAACCCGATGGCGGCGATCGGTCCCGGCATCGCGCTCGTCGTGTGCGGCGTCATCTTCACGCAGCTCGGCGAGCTCTGGAACGAGTCGTCGAAGCGGCTCCTCGGCCTGCCCGCGCCCGCGCGTCGTCGCACCGCGGCTCCCGCGACCGCCTCGACTGCGGCCGCGACGCCGGCCGACCAGGAGCCCGTCGTGCAGGTGCGCGACCTCCGCGTCGCCTTCCCGGACCGCGACGGCCGACTCGTCGAGCGCGTCCACGGCATCAGCCTCACGATCATGCCCGGCGAGGTCGTCGGTGTCGTCGGCGAGTCCGGATCGGGCAAGTCGGTGAGCGCGATGGCGATCGCCGCCCTCCTCGGGCCGGACTCCTCGGTACAGGCCTCGGAGCTGAGCTTCCGCGGGATCGACATGACCGCACCGCTCACGAAGGCCGAGCGCAGCCGCCTCGGCCTCGAGCTGGCGATGGTCTTCCAAGACCCGCTCACCTCGCTGAACCCCTCGCTCACGATCGGCAAGCAGCTCCGCGAGACCGTCGAGGTCCATGAGGGACTGTCGGCGGCCGAGTCGACGAAGCGTGCCGAGGCCGCACTCGAGTCGGTGCGGATCCCGCTCCCGGCGAAGCGCCTGAAGCAGTTCCCGCACGAGCTGTCCGGCGGCATGCGCCAGCGGGCCATGATCGGCATGGGGCTCATGGGACGCCCGAAGCTGCTGATCGCCGACGAGCCGACCACCGCGCTGGACGTGACGGTGCAGCGTCAGGTCCTCCGGGTGCTCCACGAGGCGCAGGAGCAGACGGGCGCTGCGATCCTGCTCATCTCGCACGACATCGCCCTCGTCAGCGGGTTCTGCGACCGCATCCTCGTCATGAAGGACGGCCGCATCGTCGAATCGCTCGACGCCGACCGCCTCCACGAGGCGCGGCACCCGTACACCCGTGGGCTCATCGCCTGCGTCCCCGACATGACCTCCGACCGCACCATGCCGCTCCCGGTCATCGGTGAGTCGTTCTTGGTCCCTGAGCCTGTCGAAGGGCCGGTCCCTGAGCTTGTCGAAGGGCCCATCACCACCGAAGGACAGCGCGCATGACCGGTCTCGAGTTCTCAGGCCTCACGGTCCGCTACGGCCACGGCGCGTCCGCGCACACCGCGGTCGACGGCTTCGACCTGACCGTCCGCCCGGGCACGTCCCACGGGCTCGTGGGGGAGTCCGGCTCGGGCAAGTCGACGGTCGCCGCGGCCGCCGTCGGTCTCGTCATCCCGAGCGCCGGCGGCATCCGACTGAACGGCGCCGACATCGTCGGGCGCTCGTCCGCTGCCCGGCGTGCGCGCCGACGCGTGCAACTCGTCTTCCAGGACCCGTACTCCGCGCTCGACCCGCGCATGCCGATCGGTTTGTCGATCGCTGAGGGATCTCGGGCGACCGGGCGCTCCTGGAGTCGCTCCGAGCAGCGGTCCCGGGTGGGCGAGCTGCTCGAGCGCGTGCACATCGACCCGGACCGGGCGGGCGACCTGCCGTCGGCGTTCTCGGGTGGTCAGCGGCAGCGCATCACGATCGCCCGAGCGCTCGCGGCCGAACCGGAGGTCCTCATCGCCGACGAGATCACCTCGGCGCTCGACGTGTCGGTGCAGGGCGTCGTCCTCAACCTGCTGCGCGAGCTGCAGCGTGAGCTCGAACTCACGGTGCTGTTCATCTCCCACAACCTCGCCGTCGTGAACTACATGTGCGACACGGTGAGCGTCATGCAGGCCGGCCGGGTCGTCGAGGCGGGCCCGACGGCAACCGTCCTGGCCGCTCCCGAGGACGCCTACACCCGCGAACTCCTGGCCTCGGTGCCCGTGATGGGCCGCCGCATGACCTGGGACGAGGAGTAGCGGCCCAGGCTGCTCGGCCGGGCCGCGCCCGGTCACTGAGCTCGCCTCCGCCGGTCACTGAGCTCGCCTCCGCCGGTCACTGAGCTCGCCTCCGCCGGTCACTTGCGCTCACCTCCGCCGGTCACTGAGCTCACCCCTTCCGGTCACTGAGCTCACCCCTTCCGGTCACTGAGCTTGTCGAAGTGCCCATGGGTGACGTCGCCCTTCGACAGGCTCAGGGACCGAGTTCTCCGGGTGGGCTTCTTCCGGTCACTGAGCTCACTTCCTCCGGTCACCGAGCTCACCGCTTCCGGTCGCGGAGCTCACCTCTTCCGGTCACTGAGCTTGTGCCCACGGGTGACGTCGCCCTTCGACAGGCTCAGGGACCGAGTTCTCCGGGTGGGCCTCTTCCGGTCGCGGAGCTCGCCTCTTCCGGTCACTGAGCTTGTCGAAGTGCCCACGGGTGACGTCGCCCTTCGGGCGGATCCTGAGCCTGTCGAAGGGCAGGGACCGAGGGGTCAGCCGCGCTGCTTGCGCGGCAGGGTCTCCGGGAGGAACGCGATCCCGACGATGCCGATCGCGCTGAGCACCAGCAGGTACGCCGCCACCAACCACGGTGCACCACCGCTCGCGGCGACGAGCGCGGTCGCGACCAGCGGGACCGTCCCGCCGACGAGGGCGGCCGGGATCTCACGCGAGAGCGCGATACCGCTCCACCGCATCGAGGTCGGGAAGATCTCGGCGAGCAGTGCTCCCGAGGTGCCGATCGTGGCGCCCTGGATGACGGCCAACCCGAGGATGAGGCCGAGCGCGACGACGACCGACTGCTCGGTGTTGTAGAGCAGGAACATCGGGAACGCGTAGAGCACCCCGAAGATCGCGGCGCCCATGAGGACGGGCTTCCGCCCGATGCGGTCGGCGAGGCGACCGAACAGCAGCGCCGTCGGGATGGTCAGGACCTCGGCGACGATGAGGCCGATGAGCGCCTCCGTCGGGTTCACGCTCAGCGTGCCCGTCACGTACGACAGCGAGAACACCTGCACGACGTAGACCCACGGCAGCGCGAACGCGAAGAGCCCCATGCCGCAGAGGATCACCCGCCAGTGCGAGCGGATGGCGCCGACGAGCGGTGCCGAGGTGACCGCGCCACGCTCCTCGGCGCTCTCGAACGCCTTCGTCTCCTTCACCCGCAGGCGGAAGTACAGCGCGAACGCGACGATGACGACGCTCGCGAGGAACGGGATCCGCCAACCCCAGCTCTGGAACTGCTCGATCGGCAGGGTGCTCACCACGGCGAAGACGGTGGTCGCGAGCGCCATGCCCACGTATACAGATGCACCGGGGAATGACGCGGCGAACGCACGGTGCTTCACGTCGGCGGACTCGCTCGCCATCGTGATCGCGCCGGCGAATTCGGCACCCGAGCCCATGCCCTGGAAGATCCGCAGCACGATGAGCAGGATCGGCGCCCAGATGCCGATGCTGTCGGCGGTGGGGAGGAGGCCGATGAAGGTGGTCGCGACGCCCATGAAGAGGAGCGTGATGAGCAACGTCGGTTTGCGCCCGAGCTTGTCGCCGTAGTGGGCGAAGATCAGGCCGCCGATCGGGCGGGCACCGAAGCCGACCGCGAAGCCGGCGAACGCGCCGAGCAGGCCGGCGAGGTCACCGGCGCCGGGGAAGAACAGCGGCGCGAACACGAGCGCGGAGGCCAGCCCGTAGAGGGTGAAGTCGTACCACTCGATGACGGTGCCGACCGAGCTGGCGAGGATGGCGCGGCGACGCTGCACCCGGGAGTCGAGGCCGTCGCGATCGATGTCGCTCTGACCGACGGCGGTGGTGTCTGCTCCGCGTGGGTCGCTCTCGCGCGCGCTCTGGATGGCCATGGCACTCCTTCGTGTTGGGCGCACCCGGACGGCCGGGACGCCTGACGAGGCTACCGGCCGTCTGGAGGCTCAGCCCATGTGCGGTCGGCACACTTCGGAGCCGATCCGGTGCGTCGGGAGCACACGGGGTGGGGTGCCCGAGGGCCGCCCCACCCCGGACAGTTGGCTGTGCCCATCTCCGGTCACTGTGCCATCTCCGGTCACTGTGCCATCTCCGGTCACTGAGCCATCTCCGGTCACTGAGCTTGTCGAAGTGCACACGGGTGACGTGGCCCTTCGACAGGCGATTCCTGAGCCTGTCGAAGGGCGGGACCGGGGGTGCTCGCTACAGCGCCTTCGACTCGCGGAGGATCCCGGCGAGCGTCTCCATCTGCTTCGCCTGCGACGTGTAGTCGAGGGCGGCGGTGTTCCAGGAGTGGATCTGACCGGCGACGAGTGCCGGGTGCGAGGCGAAGGTCGCCTGCGCCTCGAGGTCGCTCTGCTGGAAGCCCTCGACGTTGACGAGCAGGACGTCACCGGTCATCGCCTGGCCCGCGTTCTCCCAGCTGTAGATGTCCCAGTAGTAGTAGCCGTCCGGGTTCGCGTTCGTGTACGTCACGCCGAGTTCGCTGTACAGCTCGGTCTCCGGCTCGTCCTGCGGCTTGACGACGTAGATGCCACTCGCGTCCGCATACATCTGCGTGACCTCGAGGTCGGTCTCCTTCGCTGCGGCGGTCAGGTCTGCTGCTGCAGCGTCGTACTTCTCCTTCGCCGCGGCGATGGTGTCCTCGTCGGCTCCGAGCGCCTCGGACAGCTTGTTGAGCGAGGCGATGACGTCGGCACCCTTGCCGCCGACCTTGATGGCGACGACCGGGGCGATCTTCTCCAGCTGCTCCTGCTGTTCGACGTCGGCGACGCCGTAGTACGGACCCTTGAGGTCGAGCGTGCCGTCGCGGTCGGTCGGGTAGATCCCGGTCACGATGAGGTCGGGTGCCGCCTCGGCGAGTGCCTCGAGGTCGATCTCGCCGTAGCTGTTGCCGACGATGGCCGTGTCGCCGAGGTCATAGTCCGAGAACCGCTTGTCGGTGGCGACGTCGACGCGACCGAAGACCGCGACGGGGTCGATGCCGTTGCCGTGCAGGCCGAGCGCGTAGTCGGCGAAGCTCGCGACGCGCTTCGGCTGCTCGTCGAGCTTGACCGTGGTGCCGGTGTCGTCGGTGTAGCTCCAGGCGCCGCTGGAGTCGGCGTCGGATGCGGCGGTGGGGGAGCAGCCGGCGAGGCCGACCAGGGCGAGCGCCGGCACGAGTACGAGTGCGGCGCGGCGGAGGCGTGAAGAGATCGTCATGATACTTAGGGTAGCCGAACCTAAGTCACGAAACGATATCGGAATGCCCGATCGCCCGGATCACTCCGAGTCGAGGGCGATCGCGTCGTCGGGGTCGACGGGCACGATGAGCGGCGACCCGCTGCTCGGGTCGGGGATGACGATCGCGTCGAGGTCGAACGCCTCACGGAGTACGGCCGGGGTGAGGACCTCCCAGGGCGTGCCGTCGGCGATGACCCGGCCGCCGCCCACGACGACGAGTCGGTCGGAGTACCGGCCGGCGAGGGTGAGGTCGTGCAGCACCATGACCACCGTCGCGCCACGCTCGCGGTTGATCGACCGCACGAGTCGGAGGACGTCGAGCTGATGGCTGAGGTCGAGGAAGGTCGTCGGCTCGTCGAGCAGGATCGTGGGGGCCCGCTGCGCGAGGACCAGGGCGATCCAGGCCCGCTGCAGCTGGCCGCCCGACAGGGAGGCCGTGTCGCGGTCGGCGAGGGTCTCGAGACCGGTGGCGGCGAGCGCTTCGTCGACCGCGATCGTGTCGGCGGGCGTCCAGGGCTTCAGGAGGCTCTGGTGCGGGTGTCGCCCTCGAGAGACGAGGTCGCGGACGGTCGTCGCCGACGGCGTCAGCGGCTTCTGCGGCAGGATCGCCAGGCGGCGCGCGACCTCGCGGGTCGGGATCGACCGCACGCCGCGACCGTCGAGTTCGACCGTGCCGGCGGTCGGGGTGAGCAGGCGGCCGAACGCCTTCAGCAGCGTCGACTTGCCGCAACCGTTGGCGCCGATGAGGGTCGTGACCTCGCCCGTCTCGATGCGGAGGTCGAGCCCCTCGAAGACCACCGTCTGGTCGTAGGCCAGGGAGACGCCCCGCGCCTCGAGGGCGGGCGTCAGGCATTCCTTCACGAGCGATGCGGTCGTGGCGGGGTCGGTCATGCGGAGGTCTCCCGTTCCTTGCGGCGCGTCAGCAACCAGATGAGATAGGGCGCGCCGACGATCGCGGTGATGATGCCCACTGGGATCTCGCCCGGCAGGACGCCACGGACGAGTGCGTCGCCGCCCGTGACGATGACGGCTCCGAGCAGCGCGGAGGCGAGCAGGGGCGGGCGACCGGTGCGGGCGAGGCGGCGGGCGATCTGTGGTGCGACGAAGGCGACGAACTCGATCGGCCCTGCGGCGGACACGGCTGCGGCGACGAGCAGGACCGCGCACGCGATGACGACGATCCGATGCCGCTGGACCGCGACGCCGAGGCCGGTCGACAACTCGTCGCCGAGCTGGCTGATGTCGAGGCTGCTCGTCTGCAGGACCGCGATCGGCGTCAGGATCACCAGCGCGACGAGCACCGGCCACACGCTCGACCAGGAGATGCCCGAGAGGCTGCCGACGAGCCACTGCGCCGCCGCTGCAGCCTCGGTGATCTGCGCCCGGGCGATGAGGTAGCTCGTGATGCCGCCGAGCGTCGCGGTGGCACCGATGCCGATGAGGATGAGTCGGAAGCTGTCGACCCCGCCGCGCCAGGACAACGCGTAGACGGCGGCTGAGGTGACGAGCGCGCCGATCGCGGCCATGGCGGGCAGGCCGAGACTGAGCGCGCCGGCGCCGACCGAGTAGCTGCCGCCGACGAGGACGATCGCGGCCACGGCCCCGAGCGCGGCACCCGAGGTCACGCCGAGGATGTCCGGGGTCGCGAGCGGGTTGCGGGCGAACGTCTGGGTCAGCGCGCCGGCGAGTCCGAGGGATGCACCGACGAGGAGACCGCCGACGACCCGGGGGAGGCGGAGCTCGAACACGATGAGTTCCTGACCGCCGGTCCCGCCGCCGAGCAGGGTGGTGATGACGTCGGGGATCGTCAGGGACGACGAGCCGGCGACGATCCCGAGCAGGGCGAACGCCAGCGCGACGACGAGGCAGGCGATCGTGACGCCGACGACCCGCCCTCGCCACAGACGGCCGAAGAAGCGGCTGCCCTCCCGCACGGCGCTCACAGCTCCGCCATCCGTCCGCGGCGCACGATGGCGATGAAGGCGACCCCACCCGCGACGGTGAGGACGACGCCCACGGGCACCTCGGCGGTGCCACCGATGAGTCGACCGATCACGTCGCACGCGAGCAGCACGCTCCCGCCGACGAGTCCCGAGGCGGGGAGGAGCCAGCCGTGGTGCCCGCCCACGAGGATGCGGGCGATGTGCGGGGCGGTGAGTCCGACGAACGCGATCGGGCCGGTCAGGGCGACGGCGGCCGCCGTGAGCAGGGTGATCGCGGCGAGCCCCACGAGTCGCGCGCGGATGAGGTTCTCACCGAGGCCGTTCGCCAGCTCGGTCCCGAGCGCCAGGGCGTTCAGCGAGCGGATGTTGGCGATCGCGAACACGAGGCCGAGCCCGGCGAAGACGAGGGCCGCGTCGACGCCCGTGAGCGATCGTCCGGAGAGCGAACCGACCACCCAGATGCGATAGGCGGCGAGCGTCGTCTCGTCGGACAGGACGAGGTACGAGGTCAGGGCGACGAGGAGGGCCGAGACGGCGGTGCCGGCGATCGCGAGCGGGACGGGACTCGACAGGCCGCGACCGAGCGCGGCGACGGAGAACACGACGACGCTGGCGACGGTGGCGCCGAGCAGGGCGAGCCAGAGGGTGGTGACCACCGAGCTCGTGCCGAGCACGTAGACCCCGACGACGACCGCGAGACTCGCCCCGGCCGAGACGCCGAACAGGCCGGGGTCGGCGAGCGGGTTGCGGGTCTGCCCCTGCATGACGGCACCGGCGATCCCGAGGCAGACGCCGACGAGGACGCCGAGCACCGTGCGCGGCACCCGCGACCCCCAGACGACGGCGCCGGTGTCCTGGGTGGGGTCGAACAGGGCGGTGAGGACGGCAACGGGACTGATGAGGTTGCTGCCGAGCATCAGACTCGCGAGGGCGATGACGAGGAGCGCGGCTGCCAGTGTGCCGACGGCGAGCGCACGTCTCGATCGGAGGAGGGTCGCGCTGCGCATGCAGTTAGCCTAGCCTCACCTATCCCGGTCGCGATGCGCACCCGTCTTCGTCCGCGACGGACGGGCGGTCCATGGAACGGCGCCGGAGGTGTGGGGTTCACACATGGGTGAGGCCTCCATCGCCCGATACCGTTGACCGGTACGGAGTACAGCGATCAGGAGGACACGCATGGCCGAGCAGCCGTCGACCGGAGCCGACACCGAAGCGGTCCTCGCCGCCACGGAACGACTCGCCGTCCCGCCCGGCTCGCTCGAGGGCGTCGTGGTCCTCGACCTCTCCCGCGTCCTCGCGGGCCCCTACGCCGCGTCGATGCTCGCCGACCTCGGCGCGACCGTCATCAAGATCGAGAACCCGAACGACCCCGACGTCTCCCGGGGCTTCCCGCCCTACCTGCGTGACGGCGACGAGGAGTTCAGCGGCTACTACGGCCAGTACAACCGCGGCAAGTTCGGTCTGGCGCTCGACCTCGCGAGCGACGCCGGCAAGGAGGTGCTGCGCGACCTCGTCGCGAGCGCCGACATCCTCGTCGAGAACTTCCGCCCGGGGACGATGGCGAAGCTCGGCCTGCCGTACGAGGCGCTCGCCGCCATCAACCCGAAGCTCGTGTACACCGCGATCTCCGGCTACGGGCAGACGGGTTCACGGAGCCGCCGTCCGGCGTTCGACAACACGGCGCAGGCCGCCGGCGGGCTCTGGTCCATGAACGGCTACGCGGACCAGCCGCCCGTGCGCGTCGGCGTCACGATCGGTGACCTCTCCGCGACGATGTTCGGCGTCATCGGAACCCTCGCCGCGCTCCGGCACGCCGAGCGCACCGGCGTCGGGCAGCTCGTCGACGTCGCCCAGGTCGACAGCATCATCGCGATGACCGAGACCGCCGTCGTCGACTACACCGTCGACGGGACGGTAGCCTCGCCGTCCGGCAACGAACACGCCTGGGTGCGGCCCTACGAGCTGTTCCCCTGTGCCGACGGACAGGTGTTCTTCGGCGCGTACACCGACAAGCTCTGGAAGGCGAGCTGCGAGCTGTTCGGCACGCCCGAGGCGATCGCCGACCCCGAGATCGACACCATGCGCAAGCGCTTCGACGAGGAGGTCTACGCCCGACGCGTCAAGCCGCTCGTCGTCTCCTGGTTCGCAGACCGCACCCGCGCCGAGCTCGAGGAGCTGGCCGGCGACGTCGTCCCGCTCACCGCCGTGAAGACCATCGGCGAGGTCGTCGAGGACCCGGGGACCGCCGAACGCGACATGGTCGTCGAGACCGACTACGGCTCCTTCGGCACCCTCCGCTCCTTCGGCCAGCCGATCAAACTGAGCGCGACCCCCGCGACCACCGACCGCCCCGCGAACCACATGGGCGAACACGCGGACGACGTGCTCACGGCGCTCGCCGGGTACGACGCCGACCGCATCGCGGCGTTGCGTTCCGACGGGGTGATCTGAGTGGGAGCTGTGGAGCGGACAGAGCAGCTCGATCTCCGTCCCGCCTCCTGGTACCGCAGCACCTTCGCGACCGCGGCACCGGAACCGGTCCTCGGAGACGAGCTCCCCGCCGGTTGGGAGGGCGTCCACTTCCCGTTCGAGACACCGTTCGCGCAGCTCCGCGAGGACGGCTCACCGGCGGAGGACGGCGTGCTGCCCACCATCGACCTGCCGCGCCGCATGTACGCGGGGGAGGACACGGAGTTCCTGGCGCCGCTCCGCTACGGCGACGTGGTGACGCAGCGCACGAGCCTCGGTTCGCTCATCGAGAAGCAGGGGCGGGCCGGCCGCCTGGTCTTCGCCGACCTCGTGCGTGAGTATCTCGTCGACGGCGAGGTCGCCGTCCGCAGCACCTGGCACGACGTGTTCCTCGAGGCGCAGCCCGCGGTGCCCTCACCGCGGACGGCGGCGTCCGAGGTGGCCGCCGAGGACGCGGTCGATCCCGACGCCGGAGCCGACTGGACGGTGACCCGGTCACTCGACTCCCGCCAGCTGTTCCGCTTCTCGGCCGTGACGGGCAACACGCACCGCATCCACTACGACCGCCAGTGGGCGCGTGAGGTCGAGGGGCTCGACGACCTCCTCGTGCACGGCCCGCTCACCCGCATCCTGGTGCTCGACGCCCTCACGGCGAACGCCGGTGGTCGTCGGCTCGCGTCGGTCCGCTTCCGGGCGAAGGCGCCGGTGCTCGTCGACACGGCGTTCCGCATCGCGGGGACGGCCGGCCCGGAGGGCACCTCGGTCGTCGTGCGTGCCACCGACGGCACGGTCCTGGCCTCGGCAGACGCCACCTGGCGCCCCTGACCACCGCGGTGCCTTCCTCCGGTCACTGAGCCCTCTTCCATCGGTCACTGAGCCCTCTTCCATCGGTCACTGAGCCCTCTTCCATCGGTCACTGAGCTTGTCGAAGTGCCCACGGGGTACACCGCCCTTCGACAGGCTCAGGGACCGGGGTAGGTTGTCCGGCTCTGGGACTGGATCCGCTCTTGGCCGCTGTGTCTTCCTCCGGTCACTGAGCTGCGCCGCACTGAGCCTGTCGAAGTGTCGAAGTGCCCACGGGGTACGCCGCCCTTCGACAGGCTCAGGGACCGGGGTGGGGGCTCAGGGACCGGGGTGGGTGCTCAGGGACCTGGGTAGGTGCTCAGGGGCGGGGATCGCTGTCGCCCCGCCTACGCGTCGATCACGAGCGTCGGCGTCAGCGAACGCGACACACACGGGTACATGATCATCGACGCGTCGTCGGTCGTCAGGGAGTCGCGATGCTCCGGCGTCCCGTCCACCACCTGCACGGCACAGGAGCCGCAGACGCCGCGCATGCACGACCCGGCGACACCGACCCGCGCGGCCTGCATCGCCTGCAGCATCGTCTGCCCGGCGGGAACCTCGACGGTCCGCTCCGACCTCGCGCACTCGACGGTGAACGCCGTGTTCGGCAGGTAGGCGCGGGGCTTCGGCTCGAACCGCTCGAGGTGCAACCGGCAGTCCTCGGGCAGCGTCTCGGCCAGGTTCGTGAGGGTGTCCGTGAACCCGCGCGGCCCGCAGGCCGACACGACGGTGCCCGGCTCGAGTCCAGCGAGGAGGCCGGCCAGGTCGAGTCGACCGCTCTCCGCGCTGACATGGATCCGCACGTGGTCGCCCAGGGCTTCGAGCTCCGGCGCGAACGCGATGTCCTCCCGCGTGCGCACCGCGTAGACGAGGGTCCAGTCGGCGTCGCCCGCGGCCAGCCGGCGCGCCATCGAGAGCAGCGGCGTGATCCCGATGCCGGCAGCGAGCAGCAGGTGCCGCTTCGCGTCCGAGAGTGGGAACAGGTTCCGCGGCGGCCGGATGAACACCTTCCGACCGACCTTGAGGAAGTTGTGGATGTAGTGCGACGCACCCCGCGAGTGCTCCTCCCGCAGGACGGCGATCCGATACCGGAACTCGTCCGCCGGATCACCGCAGAGCGAGTACTGCCGTTCGTGGCGGGTGATGAGCTGCAGGTCGATGTGCGCTCCGGGGTCCCACGGCGGGAGCCGGCGACCTTCCGGATCGGCGAGCACGACGCTGACGATCGTCGGCGTCTCGCGCACGATCTCCTGCACGATGAGCGGGGTCATACCCGCGCGATTGCGCATCAGGAGTCCCTCGTATCGATAGCATCGCCGATCTGGAGATCAGGACCGGTCATGCCCGCGCGGTTGCGCATCAGGAATCCCTCCTGCTTCCAATCATCAGTACAGGCTCTTTGCTTCCAGCCATCAGTACAGGCTCTGGTTCCCGACGGCGACCGCCTCGTCGATGGCGTCGCCGACCTCGGTGCTCAGCCCCGACATGCTCGCCCAGATCCGGCCCGCACTCGGCACCTCGGCCGCGAGCTCCTGCATCTCGGCGTCCCACAGCCCGCCGCGGAGAAGTGCCCGCCCGCAGTGCAGGTAGACCTCCTCGGTGCGCACGACGATCGCGAGCTGCGGGGTCACGTGATCCTGCTCGAGCATGGCCATCAGTGCCGGGTCGTCGGTGACGGTGGCCGTCCCGTTGATCCGGAGGGTCTCGCTCATGCCGGGGACGAAGCACAGCATGCCGATGTGGCCGTTCTGGACGATGTTCTGCAGGGAGTCGGCCAGCCGGTTGCCGAGGCGCTCCGGGATCACGAGCGTGCGGGTGTCGAGCGCCCGGACGAACCCCGGGTAGTCCCCGCGCGGGGAGTTGTCGCACCGCCCGTCGGCGTCGGACGTCGCGATGGTGCAGAACGGCGAGTGGGCGAGGAAGGCGAGGCAGTTCTCGTCGAGCTCGTCCATGATCTTGGCCGTCGCCGCGGGATCCGGTTCGCCGAGGGAGCGACGGATGGTGTCGACGTCGATCGACGCGAACGCGCTGGCCTGCATGGCGGACCCCTTCTCTGTCCCTCCGACCCTACGGACGTCCCTCGCGCGCCTCAATGGGCTGTCGGCACACGGTTCGCCCGTGTCCTGTGCCACCGACCCAGCCGCAGCGATCATTCCGCCCCGGTTCATCGGCCGAACGAGCGGCGGAACATCGCCTTCGCGCGCGCCGCGGTGTCGGCTCGATGGGAATCGGGGATGCGGGTGAGGGTCGCTCCCACCATCGAGATCGCCATGAGGATGTCGTCGGGCTCGACGTGGTCGGCGATGCGGTGCGCAGCCAGCTCCTTCGCGTGCAGGGCGTGCGCGAGGCGGTCGAGGCGGGTGCCGAGCTCGATCACGCGCGGGTCGTCGCCCTCGCCGAGGATCGCCTCGACGAAGGGCGAGGTGACGAGGGCCTGGTCGATCACGACGTCGAGCAGGGTGTCGAGGGTCGCATCGGGTCGCCCGGTGTGCTCCTCCAACTCGCCGACGTTCTCGTCGAGCACCGCGAGCGCGAGGGAGAGTCGGTCGGGGAAGTGCCGGTACAGGCTGCCCTGTCCGACGCCCGCCCGCTTCGCGACCGCGCTGAGGGGAGCGCTGAAGCCGTCCGCGGCGAAGACCTGACGCGCTGCGGCGACGAGCGCCCGGCGGTTCTCGGGTCCCGCGCTCGGGCCTCGGTTCGGCTTCGGGGGCGTGGACGACATCCCGGTAGCGTAACGCCGCGCGGCCGGTCCTGAGCACCCGGCTGGGAGCCCGCCGTGAGGGCTGGTGGCCATGACCTGGACGGCGTAACGTATACCGGACAATGATGTCCGGTATGGATCGAGGTCCATATGATCCCGCCGCTCATCGCCCTCCCGAGACCGAAGGAACCTCATGAGCGCCCTCACCGCCAACACCCCGATCGCCGCGTGGCTCGCCGACCCCACCGGTGGACCGCTCATCCGCGGCCTCCTCACCCAGCTGGGCACCGAGGAGTCGCAGCTCGCCCCGATCTCGGGCCTCCCGCTCCAGCAGCTCGTCGCCCTGAGCCAGGGCAAGCTGCCCCAGTCGCTCATCGACGAGCTCGTCCTCGCCGCGAACGACGGCGTCGCACCCGTCGACGAAGCGCCTCAGGGGTGGCAGGAGCGCATCACCGTCGGTCGGTTCGCCGGGAAGACCGTGATCGTCACCGGGGCTGCCTCCGGGATCGGCCGTGCCACGGCATCCCGTGTCGCGCGCGAGGGTGGTCGGGTCGTCGCCGTGGACCTCTTCGAGGACAAGCTCGCCGATCTCGCCTCGAGCCTGCCGGACGCCGACCTCGTCACGGTCGCCGGCGACATCACGAAGCAGGACGACATCGATGCGATCGTCGCCGCAGCAGGGGAGCGGATCGACGCGCTCGCCAACGTCGCCGGCATCAACGACGACTTCTCCCCGCTCCACGAGACCTCCGACGCCACCTGGGAACGGGTGATGGGCGTGAACGTCACCGGCGCCTTCAAGCTGACCCGCGCGGTCCTGCCGTCGATGGTCGCGGCCGGATCCGGTTCGGTCGTCAACATCGCGTCCGAGGCCGGGCTCCGCGGCAACGCCTCGGGGAACGCCTACACGACCTCGAAGCACGCGGTCGTCGGCATGACCAAGAGCGCCGCCTTCATGTACGGACCGCACGGCGTCCGGGTCAACGCGGTCGCTCCTGGCGGCGTCGCGACGGGGATCCCCTTCCCGCCGAACGTCTCCGAGGCCGGCTCGGCGCGGCTCGGACCGTTCCAGGCGGCGATCCCGACGATCGCGACCGCGGAGCAGCTCGCGGCGTCCATCACCTTCCTGCTGAGCGACGACGGCGTCAACGTCAACGGCGTCATCCTGCCGTCCGACGGCGGATGGTCGGTGCAGTAGTCGCC
Organism: Plantibacter sp. M259; assembly: GCF_006065115.1. Lineage (NCBI taxonomy): Bacteria > Bacillati > Actinomycetota > Actinomycetes > Micrococcales > Microbacteriaceae > Plantibacter > Plantibacter sp. M259. The sequence continues at coordinate 2,501,442 of NZ_CP040750.1, forward strand.
GAGGCGCAGAACTTCAGCAATCGGTAAGAACAGCGGTTCTTAACGACCGTTCGGGGCGGGATGAACGCGTTTCTGCTGCGAATCTTGAAGCACACGGGCCGCTCTGCGACGCCCGTCCCCTGCGAACGGTCTGAACGAGTACGGCCGGAACGACCGTTCGCACTGCGGTGACACCGCTCACAGGGCCCCACCGATCTTGGCGGAAGGTGGGGCCCTGCGCCGTGTCCGGCCGGCCTTGTGCCGTGCGCGGGGTCAGCGTGGGATCGCCGCGGCGAAGCGCCACGGCTGGGAGCGGATCGTCGCGGCGGCCCGGGTGATCGCACCGAGGGCGACGACGTCAGCGCCGAGTCGCGAGGCCCGCACGATCGGCGTCGGGGCGTAGGTGCCTTCGCCGAGCCAGGTCTGCGCCGCGGCGATGACGGGGGAGGCGACGCGGGCCACGCCACCGGCGACGACGACCTCGTCCACGTCGAGCAGGCTGCCGAGCAGGACGCAGACCCGCCCGAGGCGCTCCCCGAGACGTTCGACGAGTCTGCCGGCATAGGCGTCGCCCGAGGCTGCGGCGTCGATGATGCGGCCGACGTCGAGCGTGCCGATCGGCATCCGGGCGAGGGGAGAGGTCGCCGGCACCGCGCCGGATCGCTGATCCTCCTCCAGCCACGACCGTGCCGCACCGTCGAGGCCCTCCGGCGAACCGACGCCCTCGACCATGCCGAGCACGCGGAGTTCGCCCGCACCGCCCGCGCCGCCGTGGAGCAGCACGCCGTCCACGATGAGCCCCGCGCCGAAGCTCGCCTCGGCCAGGAGGACGGCGATGGACTCGCGCGCCACCTCGCCGAGGGCGCGCTCGGCCGTGGCCGCGAGGTTGGCGTCGTTCTCGAGCACGACGTCGCCCCAGGGGCCGAGGCGGCTCGCGAAGTCCGGGTTCATCCGGGCCCAGTAGTCGTGATCGCCACGCGGGGAGCGGCCGTGCGCGTCGACCGGTGCCGGGACGCCGACGGCCGTCACGAGCACCTGCCCCGGGGTCGCGCCGGCCTGCGTGGTCGCCTCCTCGACGACGGTCCGTGCGGTCGCGAGGCGGAGGTCTGGGTCTTCGTCCCCGCCCACGATGGGCCGTTCGGCGCGGCCGACGACCTCACCACGGAGGGTCGCGACGAGTGCCGCGACCCGGTGCTGCCCCACATCGAGGCCGACCACGAACGCGGTGTCAGCGGCGAGTTCGTAGCGCCTGGCGGGTCGTCCTCGCCGGTAGTCGCCGGCGGCCCGGGCGTCGTCGAGCTCCCGGATCCAGCCGCGGTCGGCGAGGGCGTCGCAGGCGTTCAACACGGTCGCGCGGGTCAGGCCGGTCCCGTCCATGACGTCGCTCGCCGTGAACGCACCGTGGTCGAAGGCGTAGGCGGCGACGAGTTCGACGCTCGCCCTGCCCGTCTCGATCCCCGGTTCCGCCATGGGGTGACTGTAGCAGGGTTGCATTACTAGATATGGCCGCTATATTTAGTGGCGAAGGTCGACCACCGCCGGTCACGACAGTGCTCGGCTCCGCACCCCGAAAGGAACCGTCCGAGCATGAGCACCAGTACCGCCCCGACATCATCAGACGCTTCGGACCTCCGGGTCGGCGTCATCGGCCTCGGCTTCGCCGGGACCACGCACCTGGACGCCTTCACCGCACTCCCCGGTGCCACCGTCGTCGCCCTGTCCGGTCAGGAACCGGCGCGCCTCGCCGAGCTGGCCGAGAGCCGCGGGGTCCCCGAGACCTACGCCGACTGGGAGGACCTCGTCGCCCGCGACGACCTCGACATCGTCTCGATCGGTGTGCCGAACGCCCTGCACCACCCGATCGCCGTGGCCGCGCTCCGCAGCGGCAAGCACGTCTTCTGCGAGAAGCCGCTCGCCACGACCGCCGACCTCGCCGCCGAGATGGTGGAGGCTGCGACCGCCGCCGACCGCGTCCTCGAGGTCGCGTACAACCACCGCCGTCGTGCCGACGTCGCCTACCTCGCGCGCTACCTAGCCGAGGAGCCGATCGGTCGCGTCTACCACTCGCGCGCCTCCTGGCTCCGTCGTCAGGGCGTGCCCGGCATCGACTCCTGGTTCACGAACAAGGCCGCGGCCGGTGGCGGGCCGCTCATCGACCTCGGCTCCCACGTGCTCGACATCGCGCTGTCACTCCTCGGCGAGCCGCGCGTGACGCACGTCTCGGCCGTCGCGTACAACGAGCTCGGCCGCGCCGGTCGCGGTGGCTCCTCTGGCGGCGGTCCGGTCTCGAGCCGGTCCACGCACGCCTTCGACGTCGAGGACTTCGCGTCCGCCCTCCTGCGGTTCGAAGACGGCGGCAGCCTGCACCTCGAGGCGTCGTGGGCGTCCTACTCGAAGGCCCACGAGGACATCTCGGTCGAGCTCCTCGGCTCGGAGGGCGGCGTCCGCCTCCACGTCGACAACTACAACACCGAGGGGACCGTCACGATCTACCGCGACGTCGCCGGTGCGCCGACGATCGAACGTCCCGCGGTCCAGGTCCCGGCCGGCCACCACCAGTCGGTCATCGCGGAGTTCCTCGACACCATCCGCACGGGCGAGACCGCCGGCGGTGAGCTCCGGTTCGCCGGTCACCACGGCGAGTATGCCCTGCACCGCAGCCGCGTCATCGACGCCGCCTACGCCTCGGCCGCCGCCGGGCACGAACTGGAGGTCCCCGCATGAGCACCACGACACCGATCCGCATCCGCGTCTGGAACGAGTTCGTCCACGAGTCCCGCGGTGACGCCGTGGTGCTCGGCCACTACCCCGACGGCATCCACGCCGTGATCGCGGCGGGCCTCGAGGAGTCGCTCGGCGACGCCGTGTCCGTCTCGACCGCGACCCTCCAGGATCCCGAGCACGGTCTCACCGAGGAGGTCCTCGCGAACACCGACGTCCTCTTCTGGTGGGGGCACATCGCCCACGACCAGGTCTCCGACGAGGTCGTCGAGCGGGTCGTCCGGCACGTCCACGCCGGTATGGGCATCGTCGTGCTGCACTCCGGTCACTACTCGCGGGTCTTCCAGCGGCTGATGGGCACGAGCTGCGCCCTCAAGTGGCGGAACGACGGCGAGCGGGAGCTCGTCTGGACGGTGCTCCCGGACCACCCGATCGCGCAGGGTGTCCCGCACCCCATCGTCATCGACCGCCAGGAGATGTACGGGGAGCACTTCGACATCCCGCGTCCCGACGAGGAGGTGTTCCTCTCCACCTTCGCGGGCGGCGAGGTCTTCCGGTCAGGTGTCACCTACCACCGCGGTCGCGGGCGCGTGTTCTACTTCTCGCCGGGCGACCAGGAGTACCCGGTCTACCACCACCCCGACATCCGTCGAGTGCTGGCGAACGCGGCCGAGTGGGCGCGCCCGACGATCGAGCGCACGCCGCCGACCGCGGATCAGCACCCGAGGGACTGGTTCTTGAACTAGCGCGTCCGCGTCCCTGACACCAGCCCCTCCACCGATCCGTTGGGCAGCGAGAGGCTGGTGACAGGCCGATCGGCCGATGACCGGACGATGAGGAGGACGACATGCCCGGGAAGCAGAACCCGTCACTGAAGGACCCTGAACTCTACGAGAAGCTCCGCGACGACGGCGCGTCGAAAGGCAAGGCCGCTCGGATCTCCAACGCCGCGGCGAAGCAGGGACGCTCGACGATCGGGGAGAAGGGCGGCGAGGCCGGGTCCTACGAGGACTGGACCGTCGCGCAGCTCCGCGAGCGCGCCAAGGAGATCGGCCTGACCGGCTACTCCGACAAGCGGAAGAGCGAACTGATCACGATGCTCCGCGACAGCTGAGCAGGCGGCGCGACCGACCGGGCTACTTCGCCGGAGCGGTCGTGTCGTCACCGGTCGTCGCGTGGACGACGACCTCGCCGGTGTTCGCCTCGTGCATGAAGCCTTCGAGCAGCGCGCGGTCCATGTCGCCGACCTCGTCGGAGTCGAAGGAGAACTGTAGGGCGATCGCCGGGTGCAGCCAGAGCGTCGTGCGTCCGTCGGTGGTGGAGTCCTGTCGGATCGTGAGCGCGAACGACTCGTTCCGTCGCAGCTTCATGAGTGCGATCGTCTTGACATGGGCGAGCGTTCGATCGTCGAGCCGAACGCGTGCATCGCCGGTGCCGTAGACCAGTTGTCCCATGGGATCCCTCGACTTCCGACCCCTGCGATGGCCGACGACGCGAACGGCCGACTGCTGTGCGCATCCCGACGGGGTCCGGGCCGGTGAAGCGCTCTCTCAGGATACGAGACATTCTTGGCGCGCGCCCGATTATCCACAACGCGAACGGCCCATTGGCGGGGCGTTCGCGCATTGTCCGCTGCTCGGGCCCTTCGCGCAATGGCCCCCGCAGGCCGAGGTCCGCAGGCTAGCGTGGCACACCTGAGACAAGGAGCTGACGATGGGATTCCTCCGCCTCGGTGCGCTCCGCTCACAGGTCGACGACCAGACGCTCGCCCAACTCGAACGTGTGATCCTCACCCGCATGCTCGGCGAGCAGTCGTTCCGGTTGCAGCTCCACCGTGGGCGCTTCCAGTCGTCCGAGCCGATCACCGTGTCGCCCGAGCAGCCGATCGTCTTCGCGTTCGACGCCGAGTTCGAGCCGCCGATCGACGAGCGCATGGCCGCCGAGATGCTCGAGGAGATCGAGATCACGGGCGGACTGCACGTCGTCGTCGCGTGACCAGCAGCAGACCGTCACCAGCACCACACCGAGACCACCACCACAGGAAGCAGGAGCGACATGAGTGACTTCACCGGAGCAGACGCATTGGGTACCGACCCGGACATGGTCGCGGGCACCCCGCCCACCGAGATCCCGGACGAGCCCACGCACGAGGACACGGAGGACGAGCCCGACGTACTCGAGCAGCCGGACGCGGCGCCGTTGGAGGACCCCGACGCTCGCTGACCCCGTCAGACGTGGAAGCGCCGCCGACCCTCGGGTCGGCGGCGCTTCGTCGTGCAGCGGGCGGGGCTCAGCCCTGCTCGGTGTCCTCGGGGTCCGCGCCCGGCCGCACGGCCGCGTCGTCGCGGATGTCGATCCGGGTCACGCCGTCGCCCTGGTCGGTGACGTCGATGCGCGGAGCCGCGTCGGCTTCGGTCGCGTTCGGGGCGGTCGTCAGCTGGTCGTGCCGGTTCTCGTCGTGCGTGTTGGGAGTCTGGTCGCTGTCGGTCATGCCCAGACGATAGCGCACGGGCACCGGTGCCTCCCGGTATACCCTCCGGGTTGCGGATGCAAGGTCTGCCGTCTCGACCGCCCACGTTCCCACAATGGACGTATGAGAAAGCTGCACTACGCCAGCGGCTATCTGCTGATGGCCGACAAGACCTGTAAAGCGCTGCTGCGATACGCACGGGCCCTCTCCCAGAGCGGAGAGTCCGACATCGTGATGGTACCGACCATCTCGGAAGGCGGCAGCCTGGGATACGCCCACCTCCTCATCGGACCGGCGAGCCAACTGTTCTCGACGCCCGTCGAGAATGCTTCGGAGGAACCGTTCGACGAACAGACCATCGTCGAACTCGAACAGCGGACCGCCGAGCTGCAACCGGCGCGACCGGAGTGGGCGACGGAACTCACGGACATCGACGACCTGGAGTTCGACGAACGTTCGAGGTGAGCAGGGCCGGAGACCCGGTCGGCGAGGTTCAGACGCGCGGGCCGGGCTCCGGCACGAGGACGAGCCCCTGGTTCGAGTCGGCGCTGATCGCGAGCGCATCGAGCCAGGCGCGGTTGAGTTCGACCGGGACGCTGCCGGCGTACTTGAACCGGAGGGACATCGCCGGGTGCAGCCAGATCGTCGTCCGGCCGTCGCCTGACCGCGGGTCGTCCTTCCAGCCGAAGTAGAACGCTTCGCCGCGACGCAACTTCGCACCGATGACCTGTTGCAGGTGGGCGAGGACCCGGTCGTCGAAGGTCACCGACACGTCGGCGTCGTAGATCATCTTGCCCATGGGTTCTCCTGCTCGGTCCGTCCCCTCCTACGGTAGGCCCGGTGCTCCGGAAGTGCCACGATGCACCCGGGGCTTGCGGTCGGCCACGACTGTGCTGCAGTGCGTCGCGGGTATGGTGCAGCAGTCGTCGCCGGATCGCAACCCTGCGCAGCCACTGGTCGGCGCGTTCTACCGTGTCGCCATGACCGATACTCCCGCAACGCCCAATCGTCTCGACCTCGCCTACTCGCCCAGCCGGGCGATCGTCACCGCCTCGGATTCCGGCATCGGTCGGGCCGCCGCCGTCGCGCTCGCCGAAGCGGGCTTGGACGTCGGCATCACCTGGCACACCGATGAGCAGGGTGCCGAAGCGACCGCGGACGAGGTCCGCGCACTCGGCCGTCGCGCCGTGGTCGCCCGCCTCGACACCACCGACCTCCAGTCCTGTGGCGACGTCGTCGACGGGCTCGTCGCCGAGCTCGGCGGACTGGACGTCTTCGTCAACAATGCGGGCACCGGAGCCTCCACACCGTTCCTCGAGATCGAACTCGAGGAGTGGCGTCACGTCGTCGCCGCCGACCTCGACGGGGCGTTCGTCTGCATGCAGCGTGCGGCACGGCACCTCGCGGCGGCGGGCAACGGTGGTCGCATCATCGCGGTCACGAGCGTCCACGAGCACCAGCCGCGCGTCGGGTCGTCCGCATATGATGCCGCGAAGCACGGTCTCGGCGGACTCGTGAAGACGGCGGCGATCGAATTGGCGCCGTTCGGCATCACCGTGAACTCGGTGGCACCGGGCGAGATCGCCACCCCGATGACAGGCCAGACCGACGAGGACCCGCACGACGCCGAACGCCCCGGCATCCCGGTGGGCCGTCCGGGCGACGCGCGGGAGATCGCGTCCGTCATCGCGTTCCTGGCGTCGTCGGGGTCGAGCTACCTGACCGGCGCGTCGATCCCGGTCGACGGCGGGATGCTGCTCATGGGCCCGCAGGCCGGTTCCCACATCACCGGCCACGACTGGCGGGATGCTGCCAGCCAGTGAGGCGGAACACAGAGGGGCACCGGCCAGCACCGGTGCCCCTCTCTCGCGGTTGTCGCGGTTCAGGCGCCGATCGGCAGTGTCTCCGCGATCGAGGTGCGGTGCAGGACGTCCCAGCGGCTGGTGTAGCTGCGCTCGGGGAGTGAACGCAGCGCCTCGACCAGGTGGTTCGGCAGCAGGTCGCGGCGGGCCTCACGCGTGAGGTCGCTGGGGCGGCAGGGGTACTCCATGCCGCGCAGGAATTCGTCGAGCTCGGTGAACACGAGCATCTCCTCTCTGGGCGCGTCGTGGCACCCGATGTCAGGCGGGCCGGCTGCGTCGACCGGTCGTCAGACCGCCGTGCCCTCCTTCGAGTGTCGTTCCCGTACGGCCGTTCGGCGCGCTCTTGCCTTTCCGCCGTCGAGCTGCTACTCGGCCGGAGTGAGGTGCATCCTCAGAGCTCGAGGCGTCGCTCCACGATGTCGCGAGCGACGTCCGCCAGCGGACGACGGCGACTGCGCGCATACTTGCGGATCACCTCGAAGGCCGCTTCGACCGAGATCGCGGCGGTGTAGGCGACGACGCCCTTCGCCTGCTCGATGACGACCCGCGACTGCAGCGCCGACTCCAGCTGCTCGCGCGTCGCGTCACTCTCGCGGAGGGTCCGCTCGTGCAGGATGCCGATCGTCGCGACGTCGGCCATCGCCTGCGCGGCCTGGGACTCGTACCGGTCGAAGGCCTCCGAAGCCGTGCGGAACAGGTTGAGGGTGCCGATGGTCGTCCGGCGGAGTCGCAGCGGGAACGCGTGAGCCGAGTGGAATCCGGCAGTCGCCGCGATCTCGGCGAATCTCGGCCAGTCGGCAGCGACCGTGGCGATCTCGGGGATCGACACCGGTGTCGCCGTGCGGAAGCTGTCGATGCACGGGCCTTCGTCCGCGCTCAGTTGGATGAGCTCCACGAGCTTCCCGGACTCGCTGGTCGACGCGATCAGTTCGAGGTCGCCGTGCGGGTCCGCCAGCAGGATGCCCGAGGCCTGGACGTCGAGGAGGTCCACGGTGGCGTCGACCAGGGCCTGGAGCAGGTCGACGACGTCGTACTCGTCCACGAGAGTGTCGGCGAGCGTCGCGAACACGTCGAGCAGGGCGGTCGAATGACGGAGATCGGACCCGGTCCCGTCGTCGCCGCGGGCGCTCATCGCTCGTCTTCGATCGAGTCGTCGTGCAGCACGTACCCGGTGCGACGTTCGAGGATGTCCTCGGCGACGTCCGACATCGAGCGGTTCTGAGCGAAGGCCTGCGCCTGGATCAGCAGGTGGGCGTCGTCGGGGGTGAGGCCGAGTTGCGCGATCACGAACCCGGTCGCCTGATGGATCCGGCGTCGGGCGTGGGGCTTCAGCTGCGCCGTGTCGGGGAGACTCGCGAGTTCGAGGGTGCGTCGGAGCACGTACCGGCTGAGCGGGCGGGTGAGGGACATCATGTCCTCGACCGCCTGCGCGTCCAGCGTGCGCTCGTCGGTGTCGTACAGCTCGACCGCGCCCACCTGGAGCGGTCCGACGCGGAGCGGGAAGGCGAAGATGGAGCCGACCGCGTGTTCGCGGATCGCCTCGGTGAACGACGGCCAGGAGTCGTAGCCGTTCCGCTTGACGGCTTCCTCGAGCACCGGGCGGCCACTGCCGACGGCGTCCCAACAGGGCCCCTCGGACAGGTCGAACTGAAGCTCGTCGATCAGCGCGATCTGCTCGTCACTCGCGGCGATCGTCTCGGGGCTCAGGGTGTCGCCGAGTGTCGCGATCGAGACGCCGCTGAGGGGCATGAGTCGAAGGATCGGCTCCACCAGCTGGTCGTCCTCGTCGACCCGGTCGAGTGCGCTGTACACGATGGCGAAGGTGTCGCTCATGTCCGCATTCCTTCCGGGCTCGAAGATGATCTCCGCTCATCGTACGTCCATCCGGCCGCGATCGCCGGGTGATGATCCGTCCTGGCTGGGAAAGCAAGGGGCCGCCCTGGCGGCGTGGATTCGCCTAACGTGGCGTCATGCCTCTGACGACGACAACCCCACCGCGCCCCTCCGCCAACCGGTCCGCAGCAACCGATCGGTCGGCACGATGAGCCGCGGGGTCGCCGTCGTCACCGGCGGAACCGCAGGGCTCGGTCGCGCGACCGTCCGTGAGCTCGCCGCCCGTGGCTGGGACGTCGCTGTCCTGGCCCGCGGTGAGGACGGACTCGCCGCCACCATCGCCGAGGTCGAACAGGCCGGGCGTCGCGGGCTGGGCGTGCCGACGGACGTCGCCGACCGGGAGGCCGTCGAGCATGCGGCCGACCGGGTCGAGGCGGAACTCGGACCGATCGAACTCTGGGTGAACTGCGCCATGGTCGGCGTGTTCGGGGACTTCCTCACGACCGAACCGGCGGACTTCGAGCGCGCCGTCGCCGTCAACTTCTTCGGCTTCGTCAACGGCACCCGGGCCGCCCTCTCGCGCATGGTCCCACGTGACCGTGGGCACGTGATCCAGGTCGGTTCCGCCCTCGCCCACCGCGGCATCCCGCTGCAGGCCGCGTACTGCGGGTCCAAATTCGGCGCCCGAGGCTTCACGGAGTCGGTGACGGCCGAACTGCTCCACGACGGCAGCAACGTCAAGCTCTCGACCGTGGACATGCCGGCGCTCAACACCATCCAGTTCAGCTGGGTGAAGTCGCAGCTGCCCGAGCACCCGCAGCCGGTGCCGCCGATCTACCAGCCCGAGGTCGGGGCGACCGCCATCGCCGACGTCGCAGACCGACCGAGGCGACGCACCTGGGTGGGGGAGTCCACCGTCGGCACGATCCTCGGCGACCGCTTCGCCGGTGGATTCCTCGACTGGTTCCTCGCCAGGACCGGATACTCCGGGCAGCTCGCGCCGGACAAGGACGACCCGCGGATGCCCGACAACGTCTACACGCCCGCCCCCGGCGACCACGGCGCTCGTGGCGTGTTCAGCGACAAGGCCCACTCGTGGAGCCCGCAGACCTGGGCGATCCGCCACCGACGGGCCGTGTACGCGACCGCCGCCGGCACCCTCGCAGCGGGTGTCGCCATGGTGGCCGGCGCGGCGAAGCGGCGCTGAGCACGATGGCGCGGCGCGAGCAGTTCGACGCGGTGGTCGTCGGCGCGGGCCCCAACGGGCTCGCTGCCGCGGTGACCCTCGCCAGGGCCGGCCTGCACGTGCAAGTGGTCGAGCGGGGCGACACGATCGGTGGTGGTGCCAGGACCGCTGAGCTGACGCTGCCCGGCTTCCACCACGACATCTGCTCCGCGGTCCACCCGATGGCGCTCGCGTCCGGGTTCTTCCGATCCTTCGGCCTCGAGCGCCGCATCGACCTCGTCGTGCCGGAGATCTCCTACGCCCACCCGCTCGACGGTGGACGGGCCGGGATCGCCTACCGCGACATCGACCGCACGGCCGACGCCCTCGGACGCGACGGCGACGCCTGGCGCTCGCTCATGGGCCCGCTCGCCGCCGACGCCGACCGCGTCTCGCAGTTCACCGGTGGCAAGCTCCTGCAGGTGCCGCGCCACCCGGTCACGGTCGCGCGCTTCGGCCTCCGCGCGCTCGAGCAGGGCAGCCCTGCGTGGAACCTCCGGTTCCGTGAGGAGACCGCTCCGGCGATGCTCAGCGGTGTCGCCGCCCACTCCATCCGCCCGATGCCGAGCCTGTCCACCTCGGCCGCCGCCCTGTCGCTCGGCGCGTATGCGCACGCCCGCGGTTGGCCCATCCCCGTCGGCGGCAGCCAGGCGATCGTCGACGCGCTCGCGGCCGACCTGCTGGCCCACGGCGGTGAGATCGTCACCGGAACCGAGGTGCGCTCCATCGACGAGCTGCCGTCCGCCCGCGCCGTCCTGTTCGACACGACGCCGAAGGCGCTCGCCGAGATCGCGGGCAGTCGACTGCCCGACGCGTACCTCCGTCGGCTCTCCCGGTTCCGGTACGGCGACGGCGTGGCCAAGGTCGACTTCGCGCTCTCGGGTCCCGTCCCGTGGACGAACCCGGAACTGGCCCGGGCCGGCACGCTCCACCTCGGCGGCACCCGCCCGGAGATCGCCGCCGCCGAGCGCGACGTCGCCCGCGGTCGGCACAGCGAGTCGCCCTACGTCCTCGTCTCGCAGCCCGATGTCGGCGATCCTGGTCGCGCTCCCGGTGACGCCCAGGTCCTCTGGGCCTACACGCACGTGCCGAGCGGGTCCGGTCTCGACCAGACCGAGGCGATCATCCGGCAGATCGAGCGCTTCGCCCCCGGGTTCCGCGACGTGATCCTGACGTCGGCGTCGATGACCGCCCGCGACATGGCGCGGTACAACCCGAACTACGTCCTCGGCGACATCGCCGCTGGTGCCGCGAGCTTCGCACAGCTCGTCGCGCGTCCCGTGCTCTCGAACGACCCGTGGCGGACGCCGACGCCGGGGATCTTCCTCTGCTCCTCGTCGACCCCGCCCGGCCCGGGCGTCCACGGTCTCGCCGGCTGGCACGCCGCCCGCAGCGCCCTCCGCTCGGTCTTCGGCCGCGACCGCATGCCGTCGCTCGCGCCCGACCGACCGCGTCCGAACTCCTGACCCGTCCCTGCTCCAGCGAAAGGAACACCACCGTGTCCCACACCACTCGGATCCTCGACTGCCCGCCCGACCGTGTCTTCGCCGTCCTCGCCGACGGCTGGCTCTTCCCGGCGTGGGTGGTCGGCGCGTCCCGCATGCGCGACGTCGGTGACCGGTGGCCGCACGTGGGCGGGAAGCTGCACCACTCCTTCGGTGTCTGGCCGGCGGTGTTGAACGACGAGACGACCGTGCTCCAGTGGGACGCGCCGCACCGGTTCGTCATCCAGCCGAAGGGGTGGCCGCTCGGTGAGGCCCGCGTCGCGGTCGAGGTCGAGCCGCACGAGCGCGGGTGCATCATCCACCTGCACGAGCACGCCGTGACGGGCCCCGGTGCGCTGATCCCGGTCTGGCTCCTCGACATCGGGCTGCACCTCCGCAACATCGAGACGCTGCGCCGACTCGCCCACCTCGCTGAGGGCGGCGCTGGCGGGACCCACCTCGTGGAGGCGGCCGAACCGACGGCAGCAGACCGGAAGAACGCCGAGTTCCCGAAGCGGTCGTTGTTCGCGCGGGTGGCGTCGGTCCTCGTCGTCGCCGTGCCGGTGGTCGCGGTGGCGCGCAAGCTCCTGCGCGGATAACGCATCAGCGGCAGGATCGCAAGCGCGGCGCGTGGTTCTGTCGCTCCCGTACCGTTGCGCGAGTGACTGCACCCGACACCGCCAGGACCGAGACCTCGTCCCAGCTCAAACGCGACATCTCCGGCAAGATGCTCTACCTGTTCATCCTCGGAGACGTGCTGGGCGCGGGCATTTACGCCCTCATCGGCCAGATCGCCGGGGAGGTCGGTGGGGTCACCTGGGTCCCGATGATCGTCGCGCTGCTGCTGGCACTGCTCACCGCGGCGTCCTACGCGGAGCTCGTCACGAAGTACCCGAAGGCGGGTGGTTCGGCCGTGTTCGCCGAGCGCGCCTACAAGCGGCCGATCATCTCCTTCCTCGTCGGGTACTGCATGCTCGCGGCGGGTGTCGTGAGTGCGTCCGGGCTGGCGCTGGCCTTCGCCGGTGACTACCTCGCGACCTTCATCGACCTGCCGCCGGTGCTCGGCGCCGTGCTGTTCCTCCTGGTGATCGCGCTCATCAACGCCCGCGGCATCAAGGAGTCCGTCCGGGCGAACCTGGTCATGACGATGATCGAGACCACCGGCCTCGTCCTCGTCGTGGTGGCGGTCGCGATGATGCTCGGTGGCGGCAGGGGCGACCTCGGTCGTGCGACGCAGTTCGCGGAGGGTGGCAGCCCCGTCATCGCGGTGTTCGGTGCGGCGCTGCTCGCCTACTACTCCTTCGTCGGGTTCGAGACGAGTGCAAACGTCATCGAGGAGGTCAAGGACCCGTCGCGGGTCTACCCGAAGGCGCTCTTCGGTGCCCTTGCGACCGCCGGCGTGCTGTACGTCCTCGTCGGCACCGCGGCCTCGATCGCCGTGCCCTCCGACGAACTCGGCGAATCGACCGGTCCGCTCCTGACCGTGATCCAGGCGACCGGCGTCGGCATCCCCGCATGGTTGTTCAGCATCATCGCGCTCGTCGCGGTCGCGAACGGTGCGCTGCTCACGATGATCATGTCGAGCCGGCTCGCCTACGGCATGGGCTCCCAGGGCCTGCTGCCGAGCGTCTTCACGAAGGTGCTGCCGAAGCGCGGTACGCCGTGGGTCGCGATCATCGTGACCACGGGTGTCGCGATGGTCCTCACGGCCACCGGCAGCATCGCGACGCTCGCCGAGACGGTCGTCCTGCTCCTGCTCATCGTCTTCCTCAGCACGAACATCGCGGTGCTCGTCCTGCGGCGCGAGCGCGTCGAGCACGCCCACTTCCGTGCGTGGACGGTCCTGCCGGTCCTCGCGGTCCTGTCGTGCCTCGTCCTCCTCACGCAGCAGAGCGCCGAGGTCTGGTTGCGTGGCGGCATCATCGTCGTGGTCGGCGTCGTGCTGTACGCGATCACGCGTGTGGTCCGTCGGCGGAAGGCGCCGGAAGCGGCGTGAGGAGCGTCTGACGGCGGTACCATCCCTCCATGCGATCTGGACGAGGCGTATCGGGTGGTGATGGCAGCTGATGCCTGACGGGAAGGACACGGCCGATGCGTCGCCCGGGGACGGTCGCGACGAGACCCTGAACGAGCGGTCCGACCGCAACTGGTCGGAGCTGCTGCAGGAGTTCCGGGTCCTGCAGACGGGCACGCAGATCCTCGCGGGCTTCCTGCTGACGCTGCCGTTCCAGCCGCGGTTCACCGAGCTCACCGGATTCGACCACGTGCTCTACCTCGCCCTCGTGATCCTCGCCGTCACGGTGACGCTCCTGGCGCTCGCGCCGGTGATCATGCACCGGTTGGTGTTCCGGCAGCTGGCGAAACCACAGCTAGTGCGGCTGTCCAGCAGGATCCTCATGGTGTGTCTCGGGGCGGCGTCGCTGCTGTTCGCAGGGATCGTCCTGTTCGTCTTCGACTTCGTCGCGTCGCCTGCGGTCGGCTTGTGGGCGGGTGGGGCCGTGGTCGTCGTCATCGGGCTGGTGTGGATCGTCGGCCCGCGCCTGATCCGGGGTGCGCGCGACCGCGTGTCCTGAGGTCATCGACGTGCCCGCGGTGAGCCCCGAGAATGGGACGATGCCCGAAACGTGCACCTTCTGCCGCATCCTGCGTGACGAGCCCGACGACATCACCTGGGTGGAGCGCGAGGACGAGGCGGTCGCCTTCCGGCCGTTGCCCGAGTCGGAGCTCGCGCCCGGACACACCCTGGTCGTGCCGCGGGCGCACAGCGTCGGCCTGCTCGACGCCGATCCGCGAGCCCTGCAGGCGACGACCGCCCTCGCTCAGCGGGTGGGACGCGCGATGCGGGCGGCGCTCGGGGCGACCGGCGTCGTCGTGCTGAGTGCGTCCGGTGCCGATGCCGGGCAGAGCGTCCCCCACCTCCATCTCCACGTCGTCCCGTGCTGGGATGACGACGGGGTCACGTTCTGGCCCGAGGGCCGCTCGAAGCACCGGGTCGACGGCGACCCGCACGAGCTCCTGGCGGAGATGTTCGAGTAGCCGGAGATCGCTGCTCCTTGAGTTGACCTCAAGACCGATTGAGGTTCTACGGTTGAAGCATGACCATTCCCACCACGCCGTCCGCTGATCCCGATGCCCTCGCCCGCGCCGCGACCGTCGACGGGTTCAAGACGGCGTTCCGTGACCACCCGGCGGGCGTCGCGTTGATCAGTGCCTCGACCGATCGGGGAGACGTCGGGCTGACGGCGTCATCGGTCGCGTCGGTGGCCGTCGACCCGCCGATGCTGTCCTTCTCGGTCACGCGGGCCACGGGGTCCGCGGGCGGACTACTCAGCGCGGGAACGGTCGTCGTCCACCTCCTGGCCGATCACCACCTGGAGGTCGCGAAGGCGTTCGCCAAGACGGGGGAGCCGCGCTTCACGCCGGAACAGCACTGGGAGCGACTCGCGACCGGCGAGCCCTACCTGCCGAGCGCCCGTGCGGCGCTGCGTTGCCGGATCGTGCAGACGGTCCCGGCCGGCAGCTCGATGCTCGTCATCGCCGAGGTGCTGGAGGTCGTCCCACCCGGCACGGACGCGCCGGCGCTCGTCTACCAGAACCGCAACTTCCACCGCCTGGAGTCCGACCCGCTCGGTTGATCAGGCGAGGAGCGCGATCGGGCCGATGTCAGCGATCGCCTCGATGACCCGCTCGGGGTGCTCGGCGATCCGGTTGAGGACGTAGAGCCACCACTCGGGTCCGTAGACGAGGTACTCGCGCGTCGTGAACCCGCGGCGGCGGAGGTCGTCGAGCAGTTCGGTGCCGAGTCCCTGCAGCATCTCGAACTCCACGTGCGGCTGACGGAGGTCGTCGCCGAGCGCGCCCTCGAGTGCGGCGACGAGGTTCGCGTCGTGGGTGGCGAGGTTGACCCGGTGACCCGACCCCACGAGTCGCGTGACCATGCTGAGGTAGGCGGCGGTCATCGGCGCCGAGTCGCGGGGGTAGGCGACCTCGGTCGATTCGAGGAAGGCGCCCTTGACGACGCGGATCGGCCCGGGTCGGTCCAGCACGCGGTCGAGGTCCGCGGGGGTGCGGTGCAGTCGCGCCTGCAGGGTGATGCCGGTCTCCGGGAAGGCGTCGGCGATCTGCTCGTAGATCGACAACACGAGGTCCGTGCGGTCGGAACCCTCGGCGGAGATCATGAGCGAGGTCCCGGCGTCCCTGGCCGCCTGCGCGAGCGCCAGGCCGTTGCGCAGGCCGAGCTCGGGGGAGACGACCGAACCGATGTGGGAGAGGTCGAGCGAGATCGTCGCGGTCTGGTCGGATTCGCTGATCCGGCGGGCGAGGTCGATGAACTCCGCGGTCTGCTCGTCGGCGACGCGTGCGTCGCGGACGGACTCGCCGACGAGTTCGATGCTCCAGCGGTGCCCACGATCGGCGTTCGCTTCGAGGAGCCGCAAGGCCGAGGCCGCGTCCTCGCCGGCGATGTATCGCAGGGCTGCCCGCTTGGCGACGGCGGCGGCCTCCGGGTGGGCGAGGACTCGCGCTTTGAGGTCCTCGTCGAGGGCCCAGGCTCGCAGGGTGTCGGCGGCGCGCGACAGCGTCTCGTCGTTCATCAGCATGCTTCGACCCTATCCAGTCCCGGGTGACGATCCGGACGGCACCGGGGTCTGGGCTGCACCGAGGTCTGGGCTGCGTCGCCCGTGCGCGCTACGCTCGCTCACGTGGCGAGCTTCGAGGAGAAACCGATCCTGGACCTCACGCTCGATGAGTGGGAGGCCTACCTCGCCGGTGCGCCGAGCGACGCGGGCGTTCGGTTGAAGCTGCGGAAGAAGACGTCGAAGGCGTCGGGGATCACCTGGTCGGAGGCACTCGACGTCGCCCTCTGCTACGGGTGGATCGACGGACAGAGCAAGCGGTTGGACGACGACTACACGCTGCAGGCGTTCACGCCGCGGCGGAAGAGCAGCCCGTGGTCGCAGATCAACCGGGAGCACGTCGCCCGCCTCATCGAGGAGGGGCGGATGCGTCCCGGTGGGCTCGCGGAGATCGAACGCGCCAAGGCCGACGGGCGGTGGGACGTGGCGTACCGGCAGAAGGACGCCGTCGCGCCGGACGATCTCCAGGTGGCGCTCGATGCGAACCCCGAGGCCGCGGCCTACTTCGCGACGCTGAAACGGACGGAGCGCTTCCGTGTCTTCTTCCGGCTGAGCAACATCAAGACACCCGCTGTGCGGGCCGCCCGCATCGCCGACGTGGTCGAGAAGGCCGCCCGGGGTGAGCAGCACTACCGCTGAGGATGGGTGGATCGGCGCGGATGAGGGTGTCACCGGGGACCGTGTGGCCGGTCGTCCACGAGGAGCGTCGGCGGCTCGTCGCGGACCTGTCGATGATGGGCGAAGAGCAGTGGGGGACGCCGTCGCTCTGCAGCGGATGGGATGTGCACGACGTCGTGGCCCATCTCGTCGATTCGGCGAAGACCACGCGGCTGGGATTCGCCAGACGACTCATCGCCGCGCGGTTCGATTTCGACCTCGACAACGCACGCGGGGTCGAGCGGGAGCGGAGGAACGATCCACAGGAGACGCTCCGCGCTCTGGCGGACGCCGCCGAGCTGACATGCACGCCGCCGGCGAACCTCGCGACCAGGCTCGTGGAGGCCATCGTGCACGGGGAGGACGTCCGTCGGCCGCTCGGCATCCGCGCGGACTACCCGACAGCCGCGGTCCTGGTGGCGTTGGAGTACCAGCTCCGGACCGGTGTCTCGATGGGCGGCGGCAAGGAACGCGCCCAGGGTGTCCGGCTCGTCGCCGAGGACACGGGGACGAGCTGGGGTGAGGGCGACGAGGTCCGGGGATCGGCGCTCGA
Organism: Plantibacter sp. M259; assembly: GCF_006065115.1. NCBI lineage: Bacteria > Bacillati > Actinomycetota > Actinomycetes > Micrococcales > Microbacteriaceae > Plantibacter > Plantibacter sp. M259. Next base: position 2,518,860 of record NZ_CP040750.1, read on the forward strand.
CCTCTTGCTCGCGGTGTCAGGGCGACCGACCGGGCTGGCGTTGCCCGGGAGGTGAATGCGGGCCAGGCCGCGGGGCCGGAAGCCGCACGGGCAGGTCGCTCCCGGGTGCCGAGGTTGCGCGGCTCGGCTGCCCGTCGACAGGCTCAGGGACCGAAACGGTTCGGGCACACTTCTCCCGGTCACTGAGCCTGTCGAAGTGCCCACGAGGACGCCTCATCGTTCAGGGCACACTTCTCCCGATCACTGAGCTTGTCGAAGTGCGCACGAGGAACCCTTCGACAGGGACCGGATTCATCAGGGCACACCTCTCCCGGTCGCCGAAGCGGAACGCCCGAAGTGCCCTTCGACAGGCTCAGGGACCGGGGCGTTCCGGGCGCACTTCTTCCGGTCACTGAGCCTGTCGAAGTGCGCACGAGGAACCCTTCGACAGGCTCAGGGACCGGGTGCATCCGGGTGATCCTCTTCGGTTGACCGAGGTTGCGCGGCTTGGCTGCCCTTCGACAGGCTCAGGGACCGAAATGGTTCGGGCGCACTTCTTCCGGTCACTGAGCTTGTCGAAGTGCGCACGAGGAACCCTTCGACAGGCTCAGGGACCGGGTGCATCCGGGTGATCCTCTTCGGTTGACCGAGGTTGCGCGGCTTGGCTGCCCTTCGACAGGCTCAGGGACCGAAATGGTTCGGGCGCACTTCTTCCGGTCACTGAGCTTGTCGAAGTGCGCACGAGGAACCCTTCGACAGGCTCAGGGACCGGGTGCATCCGGGTGATCCTCTTCGGTTGACCGAGGTTGCGCGGCTTGGCTGCCCTTCGACAGGCTCAGGGACCGAAATGGTTCGGGCACACTTCTTCCGGTCACTGAGCTTGTCGAAGTGCGCACGAGGAACCCCTTCGACAGGGACCGGATTCATCAGGGCACACCTCTCCCGGTCGCCGAAGCGGAACGCCCGAAGTGCCCTTCGACAGGCTCAGGGACCGGGGCGTTCCGGGCACACCTCTTCCGGTCACTGAGCTTGTCGAAGTGCCCACGAGGAACCCTTCGACAGGCACAGGGACCGGTGGAGGTCAGAACGGTGCGGGATCAGGTTCCGTCCGATGGTGTTTCCCGTCGGGTGTTGTCCAGTCGAGGACCCCGCCGGGCCGATGGTCGAGGTTCCACCCGGGAAGGTGTTTCATGCGGTGGTGATGTCGGCAGAGGCAGGCGAGGTTGCCGACATCTGTGGTCCCGCCGTCTTCCCACGCGACCGAGTGATCGAGGTCGCAGGCTCTGGCGCGTCGCCCGCAGCCTGGTGCCCGGCAGGTGCCGTCCCGGAGGCGGACCGCGCGTTGCAGGTCGGCCGGGACTCGGTATTGATTCCGCCCGACGGAGAGGACCGCGCCGGTTTCCGGCTGGACGAGGATCCGGGTGAAGCTGGGCGCGTTCACCGCTATCCGTGCCGCGGTCTCCGGGTCGATCGGACCGTAGCCGTCGAGGGTGGCCGGGGCGTCGCTGACACCGGCCATGCTGAGTGCCGGGACGGTGATCTGCACGGTTGGCGTGATGTGCTCCTGGACCTCGATCGGGTGCGGGAGCACCGGGCTCGACATGACGTCTTCCGGGGTCACGCCGGTGAGCGCGAGCGCCGCGAGGGCGTCGGCCTGCAGCTGAGCGCACGTGCGGGTGTCGCCAGCTGCGCGCGACTCAGCCGCTGCTGCTTCGACGCGCTCGACGAGCCCCTGGGCGATCGGTGCTGTGGTGAAGAGGTGCACCCACGCCATGCCGTCTGCCGCAGGCTCGAACTCCACCCGGCGGTCCGCTTCTGAGCGGACCGCTCGGGCGGTGATCGATTCCGGGTGGAGGCGTTCGCGGATGACGCGGGCGCGTTGCTGGAGGTACGAGACGGTCGTGCTCTCGGCGACCGGCAGCACCTGTTCGAGGAACGCCGCCCGGCCCGTGGTTGGGACGTCGCTGAGCTGGTCGGTGATCACCTGTGCATGCCGCGCCGAGATGCGGCCGGCCTCGAGTGATTCGAGCACGGCTGGTGCGTCGTTGACGAGGCGTTCGGCGTCGTTGGTCGCGCGCTGGATCGTTCGTTCCGGTGTCCGGGTCGCCATCGCGAGGGCCGCGCAGGTCGAACGGCGGGAGAGGGCCTGTCGCTCGGCCGGCGGGAAGATGGCCGGGACCGTGGCGTCTGCGAACGCGTCGGCGTAGGCGGCGGAACGGGCGAGGAGGCGCGTCTTGCGCGCGTCGAGGACGGCTTGTTGCCGGTGGAGCTCCGCCCACTGGTCCGAGAACTCCGCGAGCTGCGCGGCGTGTTCGTCGCAAACACGGATCGCAGCGGAGGTGGTCTCGGTCATGGAACAAGCCCATCATGAACCACTGACATTCCAGATGCCGAGTTGTGCCGTTGTGGAAGTTGCTCGGTGTGCCCTTCGACAAGCTTAGGGACCGGGGGAAGGGCGTCGGATTCGTGAGGTGCTCCGTGTGCCCTTCGACAAGCTCAGGGACCGGGGGAGGGGGGCCGGATTCGTGGGGTGCTCCGTGTGCCCTTCGACAAGCTCAGGGACCGGCGGAGGGGTGCCGGATTCGTGGGGGTTGGTTCGTGTGCCCTTCGACAAGCTCAGGGACCGGGGGAAGGGCGTCGGATTCGTGGGGTGCTCCGTGCCCTTCGACAGGCTCAGGGACCGGGGGAAGGGCGTCGGATTCGTGGGGTGCTCCGTGCCCTTCGACAGGCTCAGGGACCGGGGGAACGGCGCCGATTCGTGAGGTGCTCCGTGTGCCCTTCGACAAGCTCAGGGACCGGGGGAACGGCGCCCGATTCATGGGCCCATCGGCAGGCTCAGGGAACGGAGGTCGACTGGCGACCGGCCCAGGGACCGGACGGGGTCAGACCGCCCGGGCGAGCAGCTCTGCGACGCGCTTCGCGACGGCGTCGTTCCACGCGGTGACACCGAACGCGGTCGGCCACAGGTCGCCGTCGTCGAGCTTCGCGGAGTCGTTGAACCCGATGGTCGCGTAGCGCGCCTTGAACTTCGCCGCCGCCTGGAAGAACACGACCGCCTTCCCGTCGGCACCGACGTAGGCGGGCATGCCGTACCAGGTCTTGGCCGCGAGGCCGGAGTCGCCACCCATGATCAGCTCATGCAACGGCTCGGCGATCGCGCGGTCGGCGTCCTCCATGTCCGCGATCGCGTCGACGACGGCCTGCAGAGCCTCCTCGCGACTCGCGGCCGCCTTCAGCTCCTTGGCGCGCTCCTTCATCGCCGCGCGTTCCTCGGCGCTGAATCCGCTCTTCGTGCTCGACTGCTTCTCGGCCATGTCGGCGTCCTTCCGTTCGGGGCTGTGGTCCGCTTCTCACGGTAGCCCTGCGAGCCCCACGCCGCTTCTCGAATCCTGCTCAGCCCACTGAGTCACCCAAGAGTGCTCGCAATCAGCCGGAAAACGGACCGATTCGGGCGACTCAGCCGTCCAGCGCTCCCGGCTCGAGCACCGACTCGACGATGACCCGGATCGCGTACTCGCTCGTCTCGGCGAGGTCGACGTCCGCGGGGTCGATGAGCCACTGGACCTGCAGGCCGTCCATGACCGCCAGGATCGACGCCGCCGCACGGTGGATCGTCTCGGGCGCATCCACGCCACGCTCGGCGCACACGACTTCGAACGCCTCCGCGATCTCGCGCCGCAGCGTCCGGTAGCGGTCGTCGAAGTAGTGCCTGGCCGGGTGGTCCTCCGTCACCGACTCCGCCGACAGGACGACGAACGCCTGCACGATCCCGGCACGCTGCGCGTTCGCGGCGGCGGTGCGGATCAGGTGCTTGAACAGGTCGATGCCGCCGGGGATGTGCTGGTCGTCGAGGTCCTGCACATCCGTAGCGTCGCGGTAGCTGAGGACCTCGAGGAGGAGCTGGTCCTTCGACCCGAAGTGGTGCAGGATGCCCGCCGGCGTCATGTCGACGAGCTCGGCGATGTCGATGAGGGTGCCGTTCGCGTAGCCCTTGGCGCCGAAGACGTCGAGCGCGGAGCGGACGACCTCGGCTCGCCTCGCCACGGTCGCCGGGCGTGGCTGTGCCGGTCGTTTCGCCGTGTTCTGTCGTTTCACCGTGCTCATGGTGTCCGTTCCGCGGGGGCCTCGATGCGCCCGACACTACCGCGCTTGCCAACTTACTGAATGGTCAGTAAGTTATCACCGAATCCCGACTTGCGCCGCACTGCCGCAGCGCACACCCAAGAGGAGAAAGCGATGAAGCTGAGAACCCCACTGCTGGCCGCGTTCGCGGCCACAGCCCTGCTGCTCACCGGATGCACCGGTGGCGGCGGGTCGAGCGACGGCCCCGAGAGCGGCGCCGCCCTGACGATCGCGAAGCCGGACGGCTCGATCGCCACCGAATCCAACAACCCCTACGTCGGCGACTCGTCCGCCATGAAGCTCGGCTACATCAACGCGATCCTGGAGCCGCTCGCGATCGTCAACCTCGTCGACCCGAGTGCCGAGGTGAAGCCCTGGCTCGCGTCCGAGATCGCCTGGTCCGACGACTACACCTCCGTCGCGCTGACCGCCCGCGACGGCGTCACCTGGAACGACGGCGAGGCGTTCAGCGCCGACGACATCGCGTTCACCTTCCAGCAGTTCATCGACCACCCGGAGCTCGACAACTCGGCCCTCGGCCTCACCTCGGTGGCGACCGAGGGCGACACCGTCACCCTGTCGTTCACGAACCCCATGTTCGTGAAGCAGGACAAGGTGCTCCTCAAGCAGATCGTCCCGAAGCACGTGTGGGAGTCCGTCGACGACCCCGCCACCTTCGAGAACCCGGAGCCCGTCGGCACCGGTCCGTACACGCTCACGAGCTTCAGCACCGAGAGCGTCGAGCTCACGGCCCGCGACGACTACTGGGGGGAGCAGCCGGCCGTGCCGACGCTCTACTACGTGTCGTACAACGACAACACGGCCCTCACCACCGCCCTTGCGAACGGCGACGCCGACTGGGCACAGGCCTTCATCCCGAACGTGCAGTCCGCGTACCTCGACAAGGACAAGGAACACAACGTCTACTGGGCGGCCGCCGGTCTCGCCGTCGACGCGATGTTCGTGAACACGCAGACGAAGCCGTTCAACGACCCCGCGTTCCGCCAGGCGGTGAACCTCGTGATCGACCGCGAGCAGCACCAGCAGATCGCCCGTGAAGGCGGCGTCCCCGAGCTCAGCTCCGTGACCGGTCTCCCGACCCCGGCGGGCGACGCGTTCATCGCCTCCGAGTTCGAGGGCGAGGACTACACCGTCGACGCGAAGGCTGCGAAGCAGGTCCTGACCGACGCCGGTTACACCTGGGAGGACGACGTCCTCACCGACCCGTCCGGCGAGGCCGTCACCTTCACGCTGTCGGTGCCGCAGGGCTGGAACGACTACGTGACCGGCATCAGCCTCATCGCCGACTCGGTCAAGACACTGGGCGTCACCGCCACGGTCGACACCCCCGACCAGGACACCTGGTGGGCGGCGAAGTCGGACGGCGACTTCCAGGCCATCCTGCACTGGACCGACACCGGCGCGACGCCGTACGACCTGTACTCCGACATCATGGACGGCCGCTGGCTCGTCGCCGAGGGTGAGGCGGCCGACTTCAACTTCGGTCGCTACGACAGCCCGGAGGCCACCGCGGCGCTCGCCGCCTACGCCAACGCGACGGACGACGCCACGCGCACAGCCGCCCTCGAGACCGTGCAGAAGCTGTTCGTCTCCGACGTCCCGGCCATGCCGATCGGCACGCGCCCGTTCATCGGTTCGTACAACACGCGGAACTACACCGGATGGCCGAGCGAGGACGACCCCTACGCGCCCGCCGACCCGACGCAGCCGACCGCGGTCTACATCCTCACGCAGCTCAAGGCCGCGAAGTAGGCACGGGCACCACACCGACGGGCGGGGCGCTCATCCGCCCCGCCCGTCACCTCCCGCATGCGCAACGGCATGCACCGCGATCAGCACAGAACGGACTCATGCAGTGACCAACGACGACCTGCTGACGGTGTCCTCCTTCAGCGTCACCTACGACGTGGAACCACCCGTCGAAGCCGTGCGCGACGTCTCGCTCACCCTCCGCCGGGGCGAGATCCTCGGCCTGGCCGGCGAGTCCGGCTGCGGCAAGACCACCCTCGCCTACGGCCTGCAACGGCTCCTCAAACCACCGGCGGTCATCACGGGCGGGACCGCCGTCTTCCACGACGAGTCCGGCGAGGACATCGACCTCGGCCGGCTCGGCGAGGAGGAGATGCGCGCATTCCGCTGGGACAAGGCCTCCATGGTGTTCCAGGGTGCGATGAACGCCCTCAACCCGGTCACCTCGATCGGGCGGCAGCTCGACGACGTCTTCACCACGCACCGCCGGGGCATGTCACGCGCCGAACGTCGCGAGGAGGCGGGCAAGCTGCTCGACATCGTCGGGGTCGGCCGCGACCGCCTGAAGTCCTACCCCCACGAGCTCTCCGGCGGCATGCGCCAGCGGGTCATGATCGCGATGGCGCTCGCCCTGAAGCCGCAGCTGATGATCATGGACGAGCCGACCACCGCGCTCGACGTGCTCGTGCAGCGCGAGATTCTCCAGCAGATCTCCGAGCTCCGCACCGAGTTCGGCTTCTCGGTCATCTTCATCACCCACGACCTCCCGCTGCTCCTCGAGATCTCCGACCGCATCGCCGTCATGCGTGCCGGCCGGCTCGTGGAGATCGACACGGCGGAACGCATCTATCGACAGGCGAAGGACCCGTACACGCGGAAGCTGCTCGCGTCCTTCCCGAGCCTCACCGGCGAGCGCGGCGACTTCGTCCGCGGGACCGGTGCCGCCACGTCAGCCACCCAGGCAGGAGTGACCGCATGACCACCCTCGAGTTCTCGCACGTCTCGAAGCGCTACCGGGTCCGTGGCTCCGGTCACATGCTCGCGCTCGACGACGTCAGTTTCACCCTGCGGTCCGGCCAGACGCTCGCCCTGGTCGGACAGTCCGGCAGTGGCAAGTCGACCATCGCGAAGATCCTCACCCAGCTGGAGCGGGCGACGAGCGGCGACATCCTGCTCGACGGCAAGGCGATCCCGCGTCGTGGTCGTGCACTCCGCCGCTACCGCCAGCAGGTCCGCATGGTCTTCCAGGACCCGTTCGCCTCGCTGAACCCGTCGCACACGATCCGTCACCATCTGGAGCGACCGCTGCGCCTCGACCACGTCGTCCCCGAGGCCGAGGTGGAGGACGAGGTGCACCGCCTCCTCGAGCGCGTGCAGCTCGACCCGGCCGGCACGATCGACCGCCGGCCCCACGAACTGTCCGGCGGTCAGCGCCAGCGGGTCGCCATCGCCCGTGCGCTCGCGTCGCGTCCGTCCCTCCTCATCGCCGACGAGCCTGTCTCGATGCTCGACGTCTCCATCCGGCTGGGCGTCCTCAACCTCCTGGCCGAGCTGCAGCGCGAGTCGCAACTCGGTGTGCTCTACATCACGCACGACCTCGCGACCGCGCGGCACTTCAGCGACGAGATCATGGTCCTGCACCACGGTGAGGTGGTCGAGCGGGGCCCGGCCGACGACGTGATCCTCCGCCCGCAGCACCCCTACACGCTCGCTCTCCGCAACGCGTCGCCCGACCCCGACCGCCACTTCGCGGGAACGGAGACCATCGCATGACCTTCTTCCTCCGTCGCGCCGCCTTCTACGCGTTCACCGCGTGGGCCGCGATCACGATCAACTTCTTCCTACCGCGCATGCTCAAGGGCGATCCGGTCTCGGCGTACATCGCGAAGAACCAGGGCCGCATCAGTCCCGAGGCCGCGGACTCGCTGCGCACCCTGTTCGGACTCGACGCCGACAAGTCGATGCTCGAGCAGTACCTCGACTACTGGCGGCTCCTGTTCTCGGGCGACCTCGGACGGTCCTTCTCGAAGGGCCTCGCGCCGGTCACCGACGTGATCGCCGCGGCCCTGCCGTGGACCGTTGGTCTCGTCGGGATCGCGACGATCCTGTCGTTCGTCCTCGGCACCTCCATCGGCGCCCTCATCGGCTGGCGACGCGGCAGCAAGGCGGACTTCATCGTCCCGCTGTCCACCTTCTTCTCGACGGTGCCGTACTTCTGGATGGGCCTCATCGCGATCGCGGTGTTCTCCACCCTGCTCGGCTGGTTCCCCGCCTCCCACGCCTACGGCAAGGGGTCGAGGCCCGAGTTCACGCTCGACTTCATCGGCCAGGTGATCGCGCACGGCTTCCTCCCGGCGGCGACGATCGTGCTCGCCTCACTCGGCGGTTGGATCCTCGGCATGCGCAACATGATGGTCACCGTGCTCGACGAGGACTACGTGACCGTCGCCCAGGCGAAGGGACTGCCGACCCGCCGGGTGCTCGTGGACTACGCCGCACGCAACGCGATGCTGCCGCAGCTGTCGAGCTTCGCCCTGTCGCTCGGCTTCATCGTCGGCGGCACGATCGTCATGGAGATGGTCTTCTCCTACCCGGGCGTCGGCAAGCTGCTGCTCGACGCCACGACGGCGAAGGACTACCCGCTCATGCAGGGGCTCTTCCTCGTCATCACGCTCACCGTCCTCGTCGCGAACATCCTGGCCGACGTCGCCTACGCGGTGCTCGACCCCCGCACCCGCCAGATGGAGTCCTGACATGACCATCCCCACCACCGAGGCCCTCGCCACCGCCGAGGCGCCCAAGCCGACGCCCGCGGGTCGCTCGTTCGCCGCCCGGTTCGCGTCGTCGTTCGCGATGTTCCGGAACGGCAAGTCGATCGCGGGGCTCTGCATCCTCGGGTTCTTCGTCCTCGTCGCGGTCTTCGGCGACCTCATCGCGCCGTACGGCCCGCTCGAGAAGGACTTCACCGCGCTGCGCCAGGCACCGTCCGCCGCGCACCTGCTGGGCACCACGCACATGGGCGAGGACGTCCTGAGCCAGCTCATCTACGGCACCCGCGGCGTGCTCCTCGTCGGCTTCCTCGCCGGGATCTTCGCGACGATCATCGCCGTCGCCATCGGGGTCACCGCCGGGTACGTCTCCGGGTTCACGAGCGAGTCGCTCTCCGCGCTGACGAACGTGTTCCTCGTCATCCCGGGGCTGCCGCTCATGATCATCGTGGCGTCCCAATACGACAACCCGAGCCTGTTCCTCATCGCCGGCGTCTTGGCGCTCACCGGGTGGGCGTGGGGCGGCCGGGTGCTCCGCGCGCAGACGATGTCGCTGCGGAACCGTGACTTCATCCAGGCCGCGAAGGCGAACGGGGAGTCCCTCTTCCGGATCATCACCGTCGAGATGCTGCCGAACCTCACCGCCATCATCGCCTCGAGCTTCGTCGGCACGGTGACCGCTGCAGTGCTCGGGCTCACCACGCTCGCGTTCATCGGCGTCATTCCCATCACGAACCTCAACTGGGGCACCATCCTGTTCTGGGCGCAGCAGAACGGTGCGTTCCCCGACTTCTGGTGGTGGTACGTGCCCGCCGGTGTCTGCATCGCCCTGCTCGGTGTCGCGCTGTCGCTCATCAACTTCGGGATCGACGAGTACGTGAACCCGAGGCTCCGCTCGGCGGGTGAACGCGCCAGGGCCCTCCGCAAGCGCGGCATCAAGCCCGGGGCGAGCGTCACCGCCGTCCGCACCGAGACGACCGGCCCGTCCACGATCACCGACACGACCCACACCGAACGCGCTGGAGCCACCGAACGATGAAGACCGACACCGCCCCTCACCTCGAGGACGCCCGCTACCTCGACGCCACGCTGCCCATCGCGGCCCGCGTCGACGACCTCGTCGAGCGGATGACCGTCCGCGAGAAGGTCGGGCAGATGATGCAGCTCGACGCGCGCGACGACATCGAGGCGCACGTCCTCGAGACGCACGTCGGCTCGATCCTGCATGCGTCACCGGAGCGTCTCGCGGTCGCCCATGAACTCGTCGGGCGGACGCGACTGCGGATCCCGCTGATCGTGGGGGAGGACTGCATCCACGGTCACTCCTTCCACCTCGGCGCGACGATCTTCCCCACGCAACTGGCGATGGCCGCGAGCTGGGACGCCGAGCTGCTCGAGCGGGTCGCCAGGGCCACGGCCGTCGAGGTCGCCGCGACGGGTGTCCACTGGACGTTCTCGCCGGTGCTCTGCATCGCCCGCGACCTCCGCTGGGGGCGCGTCGGTGAGACCTTCGGCGAGGACCCGTTCCTCATCGGTGAGCTGGCCTCCGCGATGGTGCGCGGCTACCAGGGCGACGGCCTGTCCGACCCGACCGCCATCCTCGCGACGGCCAAGCACTTCGCCGGCTACTCCGAGACGCAGGGTGGGCGCGACGCGAGCGAGGCCGACATCTCCCCGCGCAAACTGCGGTCATGGTTCCTCCCGCCGTTCGAGCGGGTCGCTCGCGAGGGCTGCGCCAGCTTCATGCTCGGCTACCAGTCGATCGACGGGGTGCCGATCACGGTCAACGAGTGGCTGCTCAACGACGTGCTGCGCGGCGAGTGGGGGTACGAGGGGACGCTCATCACCGACTGGGACAACGTGGGCCGCATGGTGTGGGAGCAGCACGTCAGCCCGGACTACGTGCACGCCTCGGCTGCCGCGATCCGTGCCGGCAACGACATGGTGATGACCACGCCTGGCTTCTTCGCGGGCGCTCTGGAGGCGCTCGAGCGCGGGCTGCTCGAGGAGGCCGACCTCGACCGGGCGGTCCGTCGCATCCTCACCCTGAAGTTCGCGCTCGGCCTGTTCGAGCTTCCGCGGCACCCGGACGCCGCGGAGCAGCTCGCGGTGATCGGCTCGCCGGAGCACACCGAACTCAACCTCGAGACCGCGCGTCGCTCGCTCGTCCTGCTGCGCAACAAGGGCGTGCTGCCGCTCGCCGGCGGCTACCGGGCGGACGAGGCAGGCAGGGCGATCGCGACGCCTGAGGCCGGGCCGCAGCGCATCGCCGTCGTGGGTCCGCTCGCGGACGACGCGCAGATGCAGCTCGGCGACTGGGCGGGCAACTCCGGCCAGGCCGGTTGGCTGCCCGACGGCCAGCCGCGCGAGATGATCACCACCGTGGTCGACGGCCTGCGCGCGGTCGCACCCGCCGGGAGCACGGTCACGACCGCGTTCGGAGCCGACATCCTCACGCTGTCACCGGATCCCGCGGGGGCGACCTTCCCCGACGGTCAGCCGCGTCCGCCGCTCGTCACGCCCGCGCGACCCGACGAGGCGCTCATCGCGGAAGCCGTCGCGCTGGCCGAGGACGCCGACGTGGTCGTCGCCGTCGTGGGCGACCGCATCGAGCTCGTGGGGGAGGGCCGCTCCACCGCGACGCTCGAGCTCATCGGCGGACAGGTGGCACTGCTCGACGCCCTGGCCGCCACCGGCAAGCCGCTCGTCGTGGTCCTGCTCGCCTCGAAGCCGCTCGTGCTGCCGCCGTCCGCGCTGCACGCCGACGCGATCGTGTGGGCGGCGAGCCCCGGCATGCAGGGTGGCCGCGCTATCGCGGAACTCCTGCTCGGTCTCATCGAGCCGACCGGTCGCCTGCCGATCTCCTTCGCGCGGCACGCCGGCCAGCAGCCGACGTACTACAACCAGATCCGCGGCCAGCACGGCGACCGCTACGCCGACCTCACGCAGGAGCCCGCGTTCGCGTTCGGCGACGGGCTGTCCTACTCGAGCGTCGAGTACGGGGAGCCGCGCCTCGACCAGGTCGTCTACGGACGTGACGCCACCGTGCGCGCCGAGGTCGAGGTGCACAACAGCGGCTCGCGCCCCGTCCTCGAGACCGTACAGGTGTACGTCAGCGACCTCGTCACCTCTGTGAGCTGGGCCGACCAGGAGCTGAAGACGTTCCGGCAGGTCGCGATCGAACCGGGCGACACAGCGACGGTCACGATCGAACTGCCCGTCGCCGACTGCTCGATCGTCGACGCCAGGGGACGACGGGTCGTCGAAGCGGGCGAGTTCGAGCTGCGGGTGGGCGGCTCGTCACGGGCCGATGCGCTGCACGCGGTCCGCTTCACGATCGCCGACTGAGCCGTCGGCCGGCGGGACCCTCACGGGGCCGCACGAAGTCCCTCCTGTTTCGTGCGGTGCCCGTGAGAGCTCGCGACGACTACGCCAGTTCGTCCGCGTCAGCGCGGACGGTGACCTCGCCGCCGTTGGCGCCGTGCATGAGATCCTCCAGCAGGGGCCGGTCCATCTCGAACGTCTCGTCCGAATCGAAGCTGAACTGCAGCGGGATCGACGGGTGCAGCCAGAGCGTGACGCGGCCGCGTTCCGTCGAGGTGTCGCGCAGCGTCACCGAGAACGACTCGTTCCGGCGGAGCTTCATGAGGGTGATGGTCTTGACGTGAGCCAGCATCCGGTCCTCGAGGTGGAACCGGTTCTCGCCCGTTCCGTATACGATCGCGCCCATGTGCTGTGCCCTTCTCCGGACCTCCGACGATCGACACGGCGAGATGCGCCGGTGTCGAGCGGCCAGCCTGGAGACCCACTTCAACGTCCGCCGGACAAGTCTAGAAAACCTGAAATCCTCGCCCTCAACTGTTGATTTCGAGGTATCGGCTGCGCTATGCGCTTCGACGCGGAGGTCAGGACAGCAGGTCGGGGTCCTGCCCCTGGGGGAGTGCTGAGGACGGGGTGTCCTGGGACGGGCCGTCCGGTGTGCCCATCGCGATGCCGATCCCGGGACCGACGAGCAGGTTGATCGGTTCGAGCTGGCCTTCACCACGGTCGACCTGCAGCCAGCGGTACTCTCCGGCGGAGATGCTGTCGAGCACCTCGGCGCGGAACTCGTCCGGGTCCTCGACGGCGATCGAGTACGGAAGTCCCTGGTAGACGATCTCCATGCGGCTCATGCGACTTGTCCTGTCCGGCTCGGAGCGGGCTCCGCGATGACCGAGAGGCCGTGGGCGGAGTTCGCCGTGACGTTGAGCGCGTCGATCCACGCGCGGTTGAGGTCGATCGGGACGCTGCCCGAGTACTTGAAACGCAACGGCACCGAGGGGTGGATCCAGATGACGCTGCGTCCGTCACCGGCGCGCGGGTCGTCCTTCCAACCGAAGTAGAAGGCCTCGTTCCGGCGGAGCTTCGCACCGATCACGAACTGCAGGTGCGCAAGCAGCCGGTCCTCGAAGGTGATCGAGACCTCAGAACCGTAGATCAGTTTTCCCATGGCGGGCCGTGCTCTCCTCGTCGTGCGTCACGCGGTGTCTATCGCGGTGTCGCTTCACCTTAAGACTCTCGGCTCCGAAAACCCAGCTGGCGGCCGCGCGGGCGCGAATGGGATGCTTCGGCGTCGATGTCAAGGGCCCCGGGATCGACAGGTACGGTGCGTAACCTGCGGTGCAGGAGGTGCCAACCATGGCAACAGCAGAGAAGACCAGCAAGACCGAGAGCACGACCCGATCGGCTCCCGGAGGATCCGGGCCGAAGCCCACCCGTCGGCAGAACGCCGAGAAGGGCTTCGTCGCGTCGAAGGAACTCGACGCCAACATGCAGGCCGTCCTCGTCGACCTCATCGAGCTGTCGATCCAGGGCAAGCAGGCGCACTGGAACGTCATCGGACGCAACTTCCGCGACACGCACCTGCAGCTCGACGAGATCATCGACGCCGCGCGCGAGTTCAGCGACACCGTCGCGGAGCGCATGCGTGCCCTGCACGCCGTGCCGGACGGACGCAGCGACATCGTCGCCGAGACCACGACGCTGCCCGAGTACCCGCAGGGCGAGATCGACACCTCGGAGACGATCGACCTGATCACCGTCCGACTCGAGGCGGTCGTCGGCACGATGCGTCGGGTCCACGACGACGTCGACGAGGAAGACCCGACGAGCGCGGACATCCTCCACGCGATCATCCAGCAGCTGGAGCAGTTCGCGTGGATGATCAGCGCGGAGAACCGGACGGCGACCCGCAGTCGTTGACCCGAAGTCGGTGACCCTGGGCGGCGCCCGACGACCACGCGTCGTCGGCAGCGCCGCCCGGTCGTTCGTCGACGACCAAGGGCCGGCGACGACTACTTGTCGTCGGCGCCGCCACCCGACGCCGTGTCCTCGCCGTCGTTCGGCTCGGAACCGTCGGAGCCCGAACCGTCGGGGATCTCTTCCGCGTCGGGACGTGAGGATGATGCAGATGCGTTCGTCATGTTCGCTTCCTTCCTGGGTGTCGCCATCGGAGATGACCAGACCAACGCTAGGCCGCGGAGCTGATCAGCGCGTGGGGGTTGACGCTTCGACGGGGCCAGACCACCATGGCGGCTGTGATGAGCGGCGATGAGGTGACCGGGCGCACGACCGCCACGGGGAGCATCCGCACGCCGAAACAGCGGGTCGGCGCGTGGGTCATGCCCGCGCTCCGCCCCTGGCGCCTCATGCTCGCGCTCAAGGTGGCCATCGCGGCTACCGCCGCCTGGTTCCTCGGAAGCCTGCTCCCGGGCGAACTCGGCGACTTCTCCTACTACGCGCCACTCGGCGCCCTCGTGAGCCTCACGCCGACGCTCATGGACTCGGTGCGCTCGAGCCTGCAGACCCTCGTCGGGCTGGGCCTCGGCATCGGGCTCGCGTGGCTGCTCATCATCTCGCCCGCGCCGGGCTGGGTGTCCGTGTCACTGTCGGTCGGGCTCGGCACGCTGCTCGCCGGCCTGCCGGGACTCGGGCAGGGCCGTGACTACGTCCCGATCGCGGCGCTCTTCGTCATCATCATCGGCGGAGCGAACGCCAACGACTTCTCGGTCGGCTACCTCGTGCAGATGGCGCTCGGTGTGCTCGTCGGCCTCCTCGTGAACCTGCTCATCATGCCGCCGCTGTTCGTCCGCGAGTCGGCAGCCGGGATATCGGCCGCGCGGTCGCGGATGGTCGGTGCGCTCCGGAGCATGTCGGACACCCTGCGATCCGAGTCGGCACCGACCCCCGACGACCCACCGTCCTGGGACAGCTCGTTGCTCGCCATCCGGCACGACGTCGACGCAGCCCGCGGGCTGATGCGCGACGCCGCGGAGAGCCGGCGGGCCAATCCGCGCACGCGGTGGAACCGGCACGACTTCCGCGGGGATGAGGGGGCGCTCGCCGCCCTCGAGCGGATCGCCCCGGTGGTCGTGGAGATCGGTGACGCCCTGCGTGCGGCGCTCTGGGGGATCCCGGTGCCGGTCGACCTCGATGAGGGCGTCCAGAGCGCGCTCGCCGATGCGATCGACGCGTCCGCCGACCTCGTCGAGGCCGCGATCGACGACGAGCGTCTCTCCGAGGCGCTGCGTGCCTCCGACCGGGCGCTGACGACGCTGCGACGGGCGGTGCGCTCGGCGCACGCGGGCGCGAACGGGGCGGCGGGTCGGGAGCCGGACGACGACGACCCGGCGGAGGATGCGGGCGGCGAGAACCTGCTGTTCGCGCTGCGCCGCATCCACGCCGAGATCGAGCGCTCGGAGCGGTCGCCCGACGCCTGACCGGCGCCCGGCGCGCCGGTCCTCAGAGGATCGGCTTGCCGCCCGTCACCGCGATGACGGCGCCCGAGATGTAGCTCCCCTCGTCCGAGGCGAGCAGCACGTAGGGCGGTGCGACCTCGGCAGGCTGACCCGGACGCCCGAGCGGGGTGTCCGTCCCGAACGACTCGACCGTCTCGGGCGGCATCGTCGACGGGATCAGGGGCGTCCAGATCGGACCGGGGGCGACGGCGTTCACGCGGATGCCGTCGCCGCCGAGCATCTGGGCGAGTGAGGCGGTCATGCTCGCGAGGCCCGCCTTGGTCATGGCGTAGGGCATGAGCTGCGGCGACGGCGAGTCGGCCTGCACCGAGCTCGTCGCGATGATCGAGGAGCCCGGAGCCATGTGCGGGACGGCCGCCTTGCTCAGGTGGAAGAATGCGCTCAGGTTCGTGGCGAGCGTGTGGTCCCACTCCTCGTCCGGGATCTCGGCGAGCGTCTCCCGCGTCATCTGGTACGCGGCGTTGCTCACGAGGATGTCGACCTTGCCGAAGCGTTCGACCGTCGCGCGGACGATCTCGCGGCAGTGCTCGGGGCTCGTCAGGTCTCCACCGATGCTGAGCGCGGTCCGGCCGGCCTCCTCGATCCAGCGGACCGTGTCGGCGGCGTCCTCGTCCTCGTCGAGGTAGCTGACGACGACGTCCGCCCCCTCGCGGGCGTAGGCGATGGCGACGGCCTTGCCGATACCGCTGTCGCCCCCGGTGATGATGGCGACCTTGCCCTCGAGCTTGCCCGAGCCCCGGTAGCCGGTCTCGCCGTGGTCGGCCTGCGGGGTGAGTTCACCCTCGGTTCCGGGTGGCTGCTGCTGCTGAGCGGGCTGGTTCATGGTGTTCCTCCCTGTGCTGCTGTGTCTGCGGTCCTTCCACCCAAGCCGATCCGGGCGATCCGCCTCCAGGGGTTGACGCCCGCCCGGCACCCGGCGTCCCGCGCTAGCAGCCGCGTGGCGGGGCCGCCAGCCCCGGCGATTCGGAGTCGCGGCTCGTAGGGTGAAGCGCATGACCGCAGCTGGCGAGGATCTCCGTTCGTACGCACCGATCGGGGACGGCCGCACCGTCGCCCTCATCGGACTCCGTGGCCAGGTCGACTGGCTGCCGATCCCCGACCTCGGTTCCATGCCGGTGTTCGCCCGGTTGCTCGACGACGACTCCGGCGGGTGCATCGAGCTCGAGCCGGTCGGCGAGTACACCGTCACGCGGCGCTACGTGTCCGGCACCAACGTGTTGCGCACGACCTTCACGACCGAGCACGGGCGTGCGACGATCACGGACGCGCTCGTCACCGGCATCGCGGGTCGCCTGCCCTGGGCCGAACTCGCGCGCCGGATCGACGGGGTGTCCGGCAGCGTCGAGTTCACCTGGCGGGTGCGTCCAGGGACAGCGCTCGGGACGGCCTCGCCGTGGATCCAGGACAGCACCGGCGGCCCCATCATCCGATCCGGTGCGACGACGATCGCGGTCGTCGGCGACGAGTACGGGCCGGAGGCGGTCGAGGTCGACGGGGCCTTGCCGACGGAGCTCTCCGGTCGTTTCACCACAGCCGAGGACTCCCGCCACCTGCTGATCATCGTCGCCACCCACGGTGAGCCGATCCATCTCCCGGTCCCGGCGAACGTCGACGTGGGTATCGATCGGACGATCGACAACTGGCGCGCCTGGTCCCGTGCCTTCTCCTACGAAGGCCCCTGGGCGGATCAGGTGCAGCGGAGTGCGCTCGCGCTCAAACTCCTGATCTTCAGCCCCACGGGTGCCATCGCGGCCGCGGCGACCACCTCGCTGCCGGAGAACCCGCGCGGGGCCAAGAACTGGGACTACCGCTTCGCCTGGGTGCGCGACCTCGCGTACACCGCGCACGCCCTCGTACGCTTCGGCCTCCGCGAGGAGACGCACGCGGCCGTGTCCTGGTTGCTGCGCACCATCCGCGAGAACGGGCCGGAGCTGCACATCTTCTACGGACTCGAAGGAGGCGTACCCGACGGGGTCGTCGAGCACGATGTCGCCGGCTGGCGCGGCATCGGTCCGGTGGTCAGTGGGAACCCGGCTCAGGGGCAGCTGCAGCTCGGCGTCTACGGCGACCTCTTCGCGATCTGCCGCACCTACGTCGACGCAGGCAACGTCCTCGACGTGGAGACCGGCCGTCTCCTCGCCGAGGTCGCCGACCGCACCTGCGACCTGTGGCGGAACCGCGACGCCGGCATGTGGGAGCTGCCCCAGGAGGAGCACTACGTGTCGTCGAAGATGGGCTGCTGGCAGGCGCTCGGTGACGCCGTGCACCTGGCGGAGCTCGGGCAGGTCGCCGGCAGTGCCGACCGCTGGCGCACTGAGCAGACCCGCATCCGGGAGTGGATCGACGAGCACGGGTGGAACGAAGAGCGCGGGGCGTACGTCATGTTCCCCGGGAGCGACGACCTCGACGCCTCCGTGCTGCTGCACGCGATGAGCGGGTTCGACCGCGGTGACCGGATGTCCTCGACGATCGACGCGCTGACGGCCGAACTCGGCGAGGGGGCGCTGCTGTACCGGTACTCGGGGGTGCAGCAGGAGGAGTACACCTTCGTCGCCTGTGCGTTCTGGCGGGCCTCCGCGCTTGCCTGCGTCGGCCGTCACGACGAGGCGATCGCGGCCATGGACGAGCTCGTCGGCATGACCAACGACGTCGGGATCCTCGCCGAGATGATCGACCCGGCCGACGGTGCACACTGGGGCAACCTCCCGCAGGCGCTGAGCCACCTCGCGCTCATCAACGCGGCCCTCACGATCAAGGAGCTCACCGAGCAGGATTGAAGTCCCCGGTCCCTCAGCTGCGCCGCACTGAGCCTGTCGAAGTGTCGAAGGGCACGCACGCGGGTACCCGCCCGATGCTGGGAAAGCAAGCCCCGCGGGGACACCCGTCCGGGTCCGTACCGTGGAGGCGATGGATGTTCACCCACAGGTCTTCCGAGACACCCCCGCGATCCTCGTCGAGAGCATCTGGTGGGACGCGCGCACCGACGAGGTCGTCTGGGTCGACATCACCGCGGGCACGCTTCATCGTGGTCCGATCGACGGAGCCGTCGACGGCCGTGACGACCGCGTCACCGAACTCCCACCGCCGCTGAGCGCCGTGCAGCCGCGCGCCGCCGGCGGATACATCGCCGCACTCGGTGACCGCATCGTCACCCTCGACGACGATGGGCTCATCGCCGAGACCCTGGTGAAGCTCGACCACGTCCACGCCGGCCTGCGCAGCAACGAGGCGAAGGTCGACCCGTTCGGCCGGTTCCTCGTCGGCTCCATGAACGTCACCACCGGCGAACCGAATGCGGCCCTGTACCTGCTCGACGACACCGGACTCCGCACGCTCCTCGGCGGCTTCGGCGTCACCAACGGCTTCGAGTGGTCCGACGACGGTCGCACCGTGTACGTGACCGACACCGCGGCCAAGACGGTCTACCGGGCGGCCACGGACGAGGACGGCCGCCTCGGGCCGCTGGAGCCCTTCCTCGTCGGCTACGACTCCGACGGCCTCGCGCTCGACACCGAGGGTCGATTCTGGAACGGCGTCAACGGCGACGGTCGTGTGCTCCGGTGGAGCCCCGACGGCACCGTCGAGGACGAGCTCACCGTGCCGGCGCCAGGCGTCACCTCGGTGGCCTTCGGTGGGCCCGAGCTCACGACGCTCTTCGTCGGAACGGCCCGCGAGAACCTCACCGAGGCGGACCTGGTGGACGCACCGCTCAGCGGGGGCATCTTCCGATTCGACGGACTCGCGACCGGCCGACCCGTCAATTCCTACGGACGCCGATCGACCTCGGTGCCCGACCCGGCGACCGACCGCATCTGACCTGAACCATTCCGACCTGTCCGACCACGACCGAACACTGAACGAGAGGACCATCACCATGGCCAACGACCAGTACACCTTCACCGACCCGGCGAAGCTCTACGCCCACATCACCGCCGAGAAGCAGCACCAGCCCGAGCCCGGCCTCGACGCGAAGCTCGACCCCAAGGCCGACCTCGGCGAGGAGAGCTACCGCGGCTCGGGTCGCCTCACCGGCCGCAAGGCGCTCATCACCGGCGGCGACTCCGGTATCGGTGCCGCCACCGCGATCGCCTTCGCCCGCGAGGGTGCCTCCGTGGCCCTGTCCTACCTCCCGGAGGAGGAAGAGGACGCGCAGCGCATCGCCGGCATCGTTCGCGAGGCCGGCGTCACCGTCCTCACCCTGCCGGGCGACCTGCGCGACCCGTCCTACTGCCGCGACCTCGTCGCGCAGACGGTCGAGGGCCTCGGAGGACTCGACATCCTCGTGAACAACGGCGGCAAGCAGATGTTCAACGAGGACCTCACCACCCTCACGGACGAGCAGTTCGACGACACCTTCAAGACCAACGTCTACGCGATGTTCTGGCTCTCGAAGGCCGCCCTCCCGCACCTTCCGGCAGGCTCGTCCATCATCAACACGACGTCGATCCAGGCGTACTCGCCCTCCGACATCCTCGTGGACTACGCGTCGACCAAGGCGACCATCAACGCCTTCACAAAGGCGCTGGCGCAGCAGCTCGCGCCCAAGGGCATCCGCGTCAACGCGGTCGCGCCCGGCCCCATCTGGACGCCGCTCCAGGTGTCCGACGGACAGCCACAGGACAAGATCGCCGAGTTCGGCGAGGACACTCCGCTCGGCCGCATGGGCCAGCCGGCCGAGCTCGCGCCCGCCTACGTGTTCCTCGCGTCGGCGGAGTCGTCCTACGTCCTCGGTGAGACCCTGAACGTCAACGGCGGTATGCCCACGCCGTAACCCGTCCCACCCCGCAGCAGCCCGCGAACTGTCAGTTCCGGCTAGTCCGACGCCGTCCGACTAGCCGTTTCTGACAGTTCGCGGGCTGTTTGGGTCAGTCCGTGCGGTCCGCTGCACGCCGGACCCGACGGCCCTCGAGGGCGTCCTTCGCGTCGCGGTCGGCGAGCGCCTTGATCGCGGCGTCCGACCGCAGGGGCAGCTGCAGCTCCTGCTCCGCGGCGACACCCGAGGCGAGCTGACGGCCGCGCTGGATCTCGATGTCGAGCTGGGCGCCGAACAGCAGCGCGAGGTTCGCGATCCAGATCCACAGCAGGAAGATGATGATGCCGGCGAGCGAGCCGTAGGTGGCGTCGTAGTTGCTGAAGTTGGCGATGTAGAAGCCGAAGCCGAGCGAGGCGATAAGCAGAATCAGGAGAGCGGCGAGCGCTCCGATGCTGATCCAGCGGAACTTCTCCGGCTTGATGTTCGGCGTCGCGGAGTACAGCACGGCGATGACGAAGACGAGCGCGGCGGCCATGACCGGCCACTTCGCGATGGACCAGACCGTGAGGCCCGTCTCACCGAGACCGACCGCCTGTCCGATGGCCTGCGCGACCGGGCCGGACACGATGAGCGCGAGGGCGATCACCGAGATCACGAGGAGGACGACGAGGGTCACGCCGAGTTGGACGGGGCGCAGCGACCAGATCTTGCGACCCTCCTCGACCCCGTACATGCGGTTGAGCGCGCGTCCGAAGCCGCCCACGTACCCGGATGCCGACCACACGGCACCTGCGATACCGACGACGAGCGCGAAGCCGATCGCGGGCGATTCGACGAACTGGTTCACCGCGTCGGTCAGGAAGCCGAGGCTGTCGCCCGGGGCGAGGTTGCCGACGATCTCGAGGAGCGCGTCGGTCCCGTTCCGGCTCTGCCCGAAGAGGCCGAGGATCGAGACGAGTGCGAGGACCGCAGGGAAGAGCGACAGGATCGCGAAGTACGTGAGCCCCGCGGCAAGGTCGGTGCACTGGTTCGAGGTGAAGGAGTGCAGCGTCCGCTTCAGGACGTAGCCCCAGGGCACGGAGACGCGCTGCGGGTTCATCGTCTCTTCCGCGTGGTCCGCATCGCGGTTCCGCGGATCGTCAGCCGTGCTCCGATCGAGACGGTCCTCCTTGGCGGACTCAGACACGGTGCCCTCGGTTCGCACGCCACAGCAGGACGCCGGCACCGACGACCGCGACCGACGCGACGACGATGGCGGTGGTGCGCAGGTGGTACGCGACCGCGGTGCGGACGTCGAACTTCTGGAAGAGGAGGTCGAGCGTCTGCGCGAGGTGCTCGCGCGTCTGTTCGACGTCGAGCTGCAGGGTGTTCAGTCCGGCGCCCTCGGAGGGAGTGGGTCGGGCGAGATCCTGGTCGCTCATGCTGCGGCCTCCTTGGTGTCGTGCTTCGAGTCGTGCTGCTGGTGCTCTGCGAGGTGGTCGCCGGTGAGGGCTTCGACACTGCGCTCGGGAACGGGCTTCGCGCCGGCCTTGAGCTTCTTGACGCCGACGAGTGCCAGGATCCCGGCGACGAGGATGAGGACGACGCCGACGATGAGGGCGGCGAGCCAGGCGGGGAGCACGGTGGCGAGTCCGAGGACGGCTGCCGCGATGAGCGTCCCGAAGCCGAAGAGCACGAGCACGAGGGCGACGACGAGCATCCCCGCGCCGATCCCGAGGTCCTTGGCCTTCTTCGTCATCTCCGCCTTGAACAGGGCGATCTCGCCCGTGACGAGGCGGACGACATCCTCGCGGAGGTCGGTGAGGAGGGTCTTCATGGGAGGAAGTCCGCGGCGACTCCGTCTGCGGTCGGCCGCGCTGCTGGCATCGGTCATGTGAGCACTCTTCTCGTTGTGGTCCTCCAGCCCACACCGCTCGCGCGCGCGAGACAAGGGCTTGACAGGCGTGTCGGCCGATCACGGAATACGACGACCCTTAATTGGTTACATCTACAAGTAAACGGGGTAGCCTGTACCGACCCCATCACCCGATCGGAGACCGAATGTCCGCTGTGCTCGACGAGCGTCTGCTCGCCCCCGAGACGTCGATGGGCGCGGTCACGCTCCGCGTCGGCGACCTCGACCTCATGTCCGGCTACTACGCCAACGCCTTCGCGATGGAGCCGCTCGAGGAGCGCAGCCGCGACCGCGAGGTGCACCGGGTGCTCGGTCGTGGCGACACCCCGCTCGTCCGGCTCGTGCACACGCCCGACCTGCCGGCCGTCGACCGGCGGCAGGCCGGCCTGTTCCACACCGCGTTCCTGTTCGAGGACGAGTCGAGCCTCTCGGCGACGGTCTATCGGGCCGCACAGGACCCCCGCGGACAGTTCGTCGGGTCGAGCGACCACTTCGTGAGCGAGGCGTTCTACTTCACCGACCCCGAGGGGAACGGCGTCGAGCTGTACACGGACCGGCCTCGCAGCAGCTGGGTGCGCTCGGGCGACCAGATCGCCATGACCACCACCTACCTCGACCCGAACGCCTACCTGCAGCGTCATCTCACGGAGGACGCCCTCGGCGCCGGGCCGTCGTTGGCCGGTGCCGTCGGGCACGTGCACTTGCAGGTCGGCGACCTCCAGACCGCCCGAGCCTTCTACGTCGACGCCCTCGGATTCGAGACGACGCAGACCGAGTACCCCGGCGCGATCTTCGCCTCCGCCGGCGGGTACCACCACCACATCGCGATGAACGTCTGGAACAGCCAGGGCGCCGGTCCCCGCGCGGCCGCCCTCGGCCTCGGCGACGTGTCGATCACCGTCCCCGACCTCGCGAACCTCGATACGCTGGCCGCGCGGCTGCGCGCCCGCACGATCCCCTTCGACGCGGACGGTCGTTCCGTGACCGTCTCCGACCCGTGGGGGACCCGCGTGACCGTGGCCCTGCCCGACCTGTCGACCGAGGAGCTGCTGTCCCGATGACCACCGCACTGCGCGACGTCCGTTCCGCCGACTGGGCCGACGCCGTGACGTCCGCTCCCGTCGTCGCGGTGCTCCTCCACGGCTACGGTTCGAACGAGCACGACCTCACCGGCCTCGTCGGGCCGCTCGCGCTCGGGATGCCTTGGGTGTCGCTGCGCGCGCCGCTCGAGATGGGTCACGGTGGGGCGGCCTGGTTCGAGATCACGACGCCGGGCAACCCTGACCCGGAGCCGATCGCCCGCGTCACGGACGCCGTCTGGGACTGGATCGATGAGCACGTGTCGGCCGAGACGCGCATCGTGCCCATCGGATTCTCGCAGGGCGGCTTCATGGCCTCGCAGCTGCTGCGCACGCGGCCCGAGCGGGTCGTGGCGCCGGTCATCCTCGCCGGGTTCGTGCTGAGTGCGCCGCAGCCCGGCGACGAGGTGCTGGCCGCGACGAAGCCCGCGGTGTTCTGGGGGCGCGGGCTCGAGGACCGGGTCATCGCCGCGCCGGCCGTCGCGCGCGCCGCAGCGTGGTTGCCGCTGCACACGACCCTCACCGAGCGCACCTACCCGGGGCTCGCCCACGGGATCCACCAAGCCGAGATCGACGACGTGCGCACGTTCCTCGGCGAGCACGTCGGCTGATCCGTCACCAACAGCCGCTCAGGTCGTCGTCTCCGCCGGCATCACCACCTGCGGTCGCACGTGCTCGTAGACGACGCTCGTACGGACGTCGGCGACCTCCTCGCGCTCGGTCAGCTTGTCGATGACGAAGGCGTAGAGCGCGTCGTTGTCGGTGACGGCGACCTGGAGCAGGAAGTCCTCGTTCCCGGAGACGACGAACACGCCGATGGTCTCGGGGAGGGTGATCGCCCAGCTGCGGAACGCGTCGATGTTGACGCGCGACGGCGGTCGGATCCGGATCGCGATGAGCGCCTGGACTGCGCGGCCGAGCGACGGCAGATCGACGTCGAGTCGCGCGCCGCGGATGACACCGCGACGGTACAGGCCCCGGGTGCGGTCGAGTGCGGTGGTGGGTGAGACGCCGACGGCGGCCGCGATGTCGCGGTTGGTGCGCCGGGCGTCGCGTTGCAGTTCGCGCAGGATCGCCGTATCAAGTTCGTCCATGCGGTCGATTGTGCCAGTTCGGCCGAACGATGTACGGCAGCGAATCGATAGCGGGTTCGCTCGACGTAGCCTGAGGGTCGATTCGCGTACGACATCAGGGAGAGACATGACGGAAGAGCAGCTCGTCGGCTTCGCGCCGGAGGAGATCGACACGGCGGCGCCCACGCGGTCCGCCCGGCTGAAGTGGGTCGTCGTCGTGCAGCAGGACCTCCCGGCCGGCCGAGCCGTGAATGCGGCGGCCTGCGTCGCGGCGGCGATCGGAGCCGGCGTCCACGGGCTCCTCGGGCCGGACGCCGTCGACGCCGACGGCTCGGCTCATCCCGGACTGCCGTGGGCCGGGTGCAGTGTGTTGACCGCTCCGGCCGAGCAACTGGCGGCGATCCGAGCCAAGGCGGCGGGCTCGGACGGCGTACTCGTCGTCGACATGCCGGAGGCGGCCCAGCTCACCCGGGTCTACGACGAGTACCTCGCGGCGGTGGCGGAGACCGCGTCGGATGCCCTCGCCCCGCTGGCCGTCGCCCTGGTCGGCCCGCGCAACCGGGTGGACCGGATCGTCGGGCGACTGCCGCTGTTGGCCTGAAAGCGCACGCGTCAGGGCTTGAGGGAGGTGGGGTGCGGCGGGCTGGCTAGGGTTGGCGGGTGAGCACCACCGTCCATCCCACGCAGGTCGCGCCGTCCCGAGCCGTCGTCACCGCCAGCCGAGTGGTGTACCTCCTGATCGCCGTGATCATCGCGATCTCGCTCGTCATCCAGATCGTCCTCGTCATCACCGGCGGCGCAGACGCCCGCTCGGGTGGTGTGGACATGTCCGTCGGCCTCGCGACCCGCTTCGCGCGCATCTTCAGTGCCTTCACGATCCTCAGCAACCTCATCGTGCTCGCGGTGTCCGTCCTGCTGGCGATCGACCCCCTGCGCGACGGTCGGCTCTGGCGGGTGGCGCGGCTCGACGCCCTGCTCAGCATCGTCATCACCGGCATCGTCTACGCGGTCGTCCTCGCACCGCAGGTCAACCTCACGGGGTGGGCGCTCGTCATCACGATCGGGTTCCACTACCTGTCCCCGTGGCTCACACTCGGCGCCTGGCTCGTGTTCGGTCCGCGTCCGCGCTTCACCTGGAGCACCGTCGCCTGGGCGTTCCTCTGGCCGCTCGCCTGGGTGGTCTTCACCTTCATCCGTGGCGGCATCACCGGCTGGTACCCCTACCCCTTCCTCGATGCGACGCAGCTCGGCTTCGACGGCGCCGTCCGGAACGCGCTCATGGTGCTCGTCGTCGCGATCGTGTTCGCCGTGCTGCTCAAGCTCGTCGACCGGGTGTTGCCCGCCGCGCTCCGCCGCTGAGGTGAGGCATCTGGTCGCCTGCCAGCGTTCCGGGCGGCCATCTGCCTCACCTCGGCCTGCGGCCCGACTCAGGGGTGCAGTACCACCTTCCCGTTGAGGGTCCGCGACTCGGCGAGTTCCATGGCGGCGACGATCTCGGTGAGGGGGAACCGGGCGGCGATGTTGGCCGTGATGTCACCGTGCTCGAGGAGCCGGAAGACCTCGCCGAGGTCGGCCTCCAGGTGGCGGCGGAAGCGGGCGGGACGGAGACGGTGCCCTGCCCACAGGTCGTAGAAGGTCGAGCTGCGACCGTTCGGAAGGGCCGTCCAGAGCAGCGCCTGACCGATCGCCCGCAGGAACGGCGCCATGAGCGGTCCGGTGCCGCCGACCGCTGAGATGATCGAGTAGGTCACGAGCGTACCGCCGCGCGCGAGGAGCCCGAAGGCCGTGCGGGTCGTCTCGCCGCCGACGTTGTCGAAGACGGCATCGACCCCGTTCGGCGCCAGCTCGCGGACCCGTGCCCCGAGCTCGGGGTCCGCGTAATCGACGGGGATGACGCCCGCCGCGCGGAGTGCCTCGTGATGCCGGGGTGACGCCGCACCGATGACGCGGACGCCGTTGAGCCGCGCCAGCTGGATGAGGATTCCGCCGACACCGCCGTTCGCGCCGAACAACAGGATGGTCTGGCCCGGCTGGACCCGCGCCGCGCGGTGCAGCATCTGCCAGGCGGTGACCCCGTTCACGACGACCGTCTCGGCGTCCTCCGAGCTGACGCCGTCCGGCACGAGGATGCTGTCGCGCGCGGCCACGACGGCGTGGGTCGCCCAGGCGCCCGTCTTGGTCAGGGTCGCGACCCGTCTGCCGATGAGGGTCGCGTCGCCTCCGATGCCGACCTCGAGCACCCGTCCGACGAGGTCGTATCCAGGGACGAAGGGGAACGCCGGCTGGCCGAAGTACCGGCCCTTGCGCATCGACTGCTCGGCGAAGGAGACCCCGGTCGCCTCCATCTCGACGAGGAGCTGACCGGCGTCGGGTGTGGGCGTCGGCACGGTGGCCAGTTCGAGGCCGGACGGCTCGACGAGGCCCGGCAGGACGACCTGGGTGGTGGTCGCGGATGGTGTGGTGTGCATGGTGTGTTCCTATCTCGTGATAGTTGTGTGTGACTGAACAGTCACAACTGCGGGTACGAAAAACAGTGGGTGCGGTCGGTGGCTCGGAGTCGATCAGTCGTGCCGGATGCCGTGGTCGACGACGCGCGCCCAGTCGGCGTCGACGTCGCCGAGGCCCGCCTGTACGACGAGGTGGCAGAGCTGCCCGTAGGCGAGACTGCGCTGGACGGCGCCGGCGTCCGCCCCCGAGTCGCGGGACATGATGCGCACGACGAGCGCGAGCCCGGAGCGGACCGCCGCCTGGATCTCGGGGACGTCGCAGGCGCTCTGCGCGTGCACCTGGAGGGCGATGAGGCTGCGGTCGCGGATGAGCTCGATGTACGCCTGGGTCATCGCGTCGAGCTTGTCGTCCGGGCTCCACTCCGGGTGGTCCTCGACGGCTGCGGACATCGCGTTCGCGACCTGCTCGTAGCAGTGCTCGACCGCGGCGACGAAGAGGCCGAGTTTGCCGTCGAAGAGACGGAAGACGTAGGCGGGGGAGATCTTGGCCGCCGCAGCGACGTCCGCGACGGGGGTGGCGCGGTAACCGGCGATCGAGAAGACCTCCACCGCACTCGCGATGGTGCGGACGCGTTGGTCCTCGGCGGTCGATCGGCTCATGTGACTGATTGAACACGAACAAGTGACGCTCGTCAAGCACCCATGTCAGGATGGGGCATGCCCGTCGTCGAATCCCGCTGCACCGTGCCCGTCCCGCCCGACGTCGCGTTCGCGATCTCCCAGACCACCGGCGAGACCAGGATGCGCTGGGATCCGTTCATCCGGCGGCAGTACTTCCTCGACGGCGCGAAGGAGGCCGCCAAGGGCGTCCGCACCTTCACCGTCCAGCGCTTCGGGTTCCGGATGGTCAGCGAGTACGTCTCGTACCACCCGCCGACCAACGTCGGCATGAAGATGACGAAGGGCTCATGGTTCTTCGAGCGGCTCGCCGGCGGCTGGCGCTTCAGCCCGGTGGAGGGCGACGACCAGCGCACGCTCGCCGTCTGGCGCTACAACTTCACGTGCAAGCCGAAATGGTTGGCGCCGATCGCCGAGCGCATCGGTGCGATCGTCTTGCAGCGCGACATCGACCGCCGCATCCGAGGCTTCGCGCGCGGCTGCGAGGACCCCGTGGTGCTCGCTGCGGTCGCAGCATGACTCGGCACGGCTGAGGTCGAGGCGCTCAGGCGCTTCGCGCCAATCGCTTGATCCACTCCGCGGTCTCGTGTCCCCGCCGTTTGTCGTACGCGACCCGGATTCGCGCGGCTACGGCACGCTGCGAGTCCGTCACCGGGTCTGCCTTACCGGACTCGATACGCGCCTCGAGACCGTTCAGTTCATGCGTGCGCCGCTCAGCTTGCTCGTCCATTACGTGTCCCTCCGTGATTCATTGTGGGCGTCATCGGCCGTTGCTGTCCACGCGTGGCTCGAACAAGAGTGCCGATGTGACCGCGTTGACGAGTGCGGCTTCGGTCCGCGTCGCGTCCTGGAACAACACTTCGACTGCGGCCAACCCGACGTCGCGCTCGGAGCCGCGGTCGGATGTCGCCAGATGCAGAGCCCACTCGGCGCGTGCCCACCACTCCTGGCGTTGCGCCGCGCGGCGCGAGATTCGAGCTGCGACCGCGGCAGCTGCAAACGCGATGACGGCTCCGGCCAGCGCGAACAGGCCGCCCATTGCGGGCCCGGTCAAGAGGTCCCTCCAGAACGGACGGTCGATCACGAACGGAGGCAGGAGTTAATCGAGCGCTTCGACGAAGTCGTGAGCGAGCGACGCCATGAATTCCCTGTGATCAAGGCCGGGGGTCGGGGCTACCGTAGGCGGAAGGACACTGAGGAAGTCGAGATGGCCGACCCCCGCGTATGATCGAACGCTCACCGCCGCTGGGGCTGCGTCCAGGATGTCCGCAGTCTCGGGGGGTGTGACTACGTCGGACGCCCCCATCATGACGGTGACGGGAACGATGAGTTGGTCGAGCGCACCGGGTGCGCGAAACCAGCCAAGAGGCGGAGCTAACGCAACCACCTTCGATACTCGCGAGTCGACGGGAACAGGAATGGGACGTCCGTCTCGGCTCCACGGTTGCGCGCCGGCCAAACACAGTGCAGCCCATCCTCCCACCGAGTGCCCTGTCGCGATGACAGGGAGATCGTGATGGCCGGCCTCCTCGAGCACCTCGGCGAGTCCGATTGCACGTTCACGGACCTGCCCATCGGTCACGGTCCTCACATCGAAACGCTCATGGGAAGGTGCGGCGACGATAAATCCCGCGTTCCGCGCGGCACTGGTTAGCGCTTCATATCGTGCAGGGTCGCCACCAGCACCGGGGGCGAACAACACAATTCCGCAAGGCTGGCAGGAGGGAATGAGGATCACGGCGGAAACTTACCAGCTTCCCGTTAACCCGGCCTGGCGCCGCCGTAGCTGAGACAACCTGCTTTGAGCAACACGCCCTAGCGGGCGAGGAACGAGCCGATCCCGAATCGGGCGGTCACGCCGGGGCTGAAGAGGACCGAGTCGGGCTGGTGCTCGACGACACCCGGCAGGCCCGCCGCCGCACAGAGCTCGTCGCGCAACGAGGTGACGCGCGCCGGGTGCAGGACCCAGGGTTCGTGCTCGTTCGGCAACCACTGCGTCCGACCGAAGCGGCTCTGGAAGAGCCCCCACCGCGCCGTCAGGAACTGTGACAGCTCGTCGTCGACGGTCGTCGCCCGGTCGACGTCGACGCCGAGCTGGAAGCCCGGACCTCGTGTCGTCGGCGACGTGGCGATCCGCCGCGACGCGTACTCCCAGCCGTCGTCCGTCGGCCGTTGCGCGGTCCGCGCCCACTGGTAGGGCAGGCCGAACATCGCTCGAGCAGCGAGGACCGCCGGCAGGCTCGACGCCTCGAGCGACCGGAACACGACGCCGCGACGCCCCTCGGCGTCGACCCCGTACAAGCGGACGTTCACCTCGGTGAAGGAGCCGCCGACCGGCGACGGCGGCAGCGGTCCGATTCTCGCGTCGCCCAATTGGAAGGCGATCAGTCCGACCCACGTGGAGCCGTCGAAGACGTCGGGGACCACCCCGGGCGGGAGCAGTGGCGCGACGGCGCTCGCCGGGACGCGCCAGTGGACGAACGCCAGGTCCCGCCATTCCTGCGCGGCGACGACCGGGCCGGACAGTGCCGGTGCGCTCGAGGCGATCGGCCTGGGCTCGCCGGTCATGCCAGGTGCTCGTACTCGGGCAGGTCGATCTTGTCGGCCGGCGGGGAGAACAACTGGGCACCGATGAGCTTCGCCGGCTTCGACCCGGCCACGCGGAGTGCGGTGCGGAACGCCGCGACGCCGGCCTTCGACGTCGGATTGGCGAGCTGCGGCGTACCCGGCGGCAGCGACTGGGCCTGCTCGACGTAGGGGCGCATGATCCGTTCGTACCCGCGGAAGGCGTCCCGGTGGTGCACGTGCGCGGCCAGCTCACCGGCCAGCACGTAGGCGCCGACGATCGACAGGCTCGTCCCCATGCCGCTGACGGGCGACGCGCACCAGGCCGCGTCACCGAGCAGCGCGACCCGTCCGGATGCCCAGCGGGGCGTCCTGACCTGGCCGATGGACTCGTAGTAGACGTCGTCGCTGTCGTCGAGATGCTCGAGGATCCGGTTCGCCTGCCAGGGGAGTCCGACGAACCGGTTCCTGAGATGCCGTCGCTGTGCGTCGAGGTCGCGGCGCGCGGGGACGACCCCGTCGCCGCGGTCGGACGTGACCTCCGTCAGCACCGCGCGGGTGGTGCCGTGCCGGTCGGGTCGGAGCGTGACGCTGCGGCCACCGACGCCCGAGTACCACTGCCACCACGGCACGTCGGCGTCGTCGCGAGGGATCGTGAGGTAGGTCATCTCGAGGCCGAGGGACCGGGTCACCGCCTCGCCGGGGAAGGCCAGCTCACGGGTCGACGATCGGATGCCGTCCGCCGCGATCACGAGGTCGAACGCCTCGTCCTCGCCATGTGCGAAGGACACGAGGACCCGTTCACCGTCGTCATCGAGTCCCGTGATGTGGTCGCCGTACCGATAGGTGGTGGTGCCGTCCGTCGCATCGATGAAGATGCGGGCCAGGTCACCACGGAGGATCTCGACCTCGGCGGTCGCGCCGTCGGTCTCCGAGTCCGACACCGGGAACTCGGCGATCGTCTCACCGGCATCACCGACGAACCGGGTGCCGCGCTCACCGGTGGTCGCCTCGCGTGCCGCGTCCTCGAGCCCCGCGCGTCGCAGGACCTCGCGAGCAGCGCCCCGCACGTCGATGTTCTGGCCGCCGTCGCGGAATGCCGGCGCGCGCTCGACGACCGTCGTCTCCCAGCCGTAGCGGTTCAGCCAGAACGCCAAGCCGGGGCCGGCGATGCTGGCTCCGGAGATCAGGACGCGGGGAACGGTCATCGTGGTGCCACCTCTCGGGGAGCGTGGGATTGCCGCTCCGGTTGCCTCCATCATCGCGCTCGCCGATCCGAATCCCGCATGGTTGACAGCTCCGGCGGTGCAGGCGCCGGCCGCTTGTACGCTTGGGGCATGTCGAGGATCGAACGCAAGCGTCGCAAGCGGAGTGTGCGGGTCGATCGCGTGTACGACGGCGACGTCTACGTCCGCGTCAACTCCGTGGGCTCCAGCGGCGATCGCTCCTTCATCCTCATCCCGGGCATCGGCGTCTCGTCCACGTACTTCGAGCGCCTCGCGCCGCACCTCAACGAGTTCGGGCCGGTGCACGCGCTCGACCTCCCCGGCTTCGGCGGGGTGCCGCACCCCTCGTCGACGCTGACGATCCGTGAGTACGCGGACCTCGTCGGCCGGGTCATCGACGAGCTCGACCTCAAGGACCCGATCATCGTCGGCCACTCGATGGGCAGCCAGGTGGTCAGCGACCTCGTCTCGCGTCGCCCCGAGCTGTCCACCCTCATCCTCATCGGTCCGGTCGTCGTGCCCGGTCAGCGGCGGGTGCTCACCCAGGCGGTCAGGTTCCTGCAGTCGAGCTGGCACGAACCGCTCACGGTGAAGGTGCTGGCCGTCAGCGCCTACATCTTCTGCGGGTTCAAGTGGTTCTCGCGGGTCCTGCCGGAGATGCTGACCTACCCGATCGAGGAGGCCCTGCCGAAGGTACAGGCGCACACGCTCGTGATCCGTGGCGAGTACGACGCCGTCGCGCCGCGCGAGTGGGTGGAGCGGGTCGGAGAACTCCTGCCCTCCTCACGCCTCTGGGAGATCCCCGGCGCAGCGCACTCTGTCATGTACGCGCACGCCGAGGAGGTCGCGAAGCTCTGCGTCGACCACGCCAGGCGCACGGTGGCGGACGGCGACGACGACCGACTCCAGGTCTACCCCGAGGACTCGGACGGGAGCGACGACAAGGAGCCGGAGGCGCCGCAGCCAGCGGCCATCATCCAGGCCGTCGGGGGTCGGATCGAGGAGACGATCGGCATCGTCACCGACGACGACGACCGCGTGGCCGAGGGGAAGTCGCAGGTGGCCGACGCGGTCGCCTCCATCGATCACGACTGAGCGCTCGCTGAGATGCGGCGGATGGTCGCTTAGTCTCGGGCCGGGCGACGAACCGCCTCACCTCACCGTGTCGGCTCGCCGAACCAGCGTCGCAGGGCCGGCTCGAGCGGCTCCCGCCCGTCGGCCAGCCAGACCACGTGGCCGTCGGGTCGCAGCAGCGCCGCCGGGGACGCGAGCGCAGGGGTCGTGGAGACGACCCGGTCGATGCGATCCTCCCACCCGGTGACGGCGTGGGTCCCGGTCTGGTCGAGGAGGAGTCCGCGGCCCTCGTGGAGGAGGGCGAACAGGCGCCCGCCGTCGGCCAGGGCCAGATCGCGGAGCCGTCGACCGAGCAGCGACCCCTCGTCCGAGCCGCTGTCCACCGCTGCGCCGGGACCTCCGATGTCGTATCGGATGCCGGTGGACGCGATCCGCTCGCCCAGGAAACGGGCCACGTCGTCGAACCGCATCAGTTCCGAGAACAGCCGACGCACCGCCTGCGGGCCGGGGTCAGGGGAGAGGAGGACGCTCTGCGCACGGGTGAGCGTGAGGACGTCGTCGGCGACCGGACGGCGCTCGCTCCCATAGGTGTCGAGGAGGTCGGCCGGTGCCCAGCCGGCGAGCTCGGCAGCCAGCTTCCATCCGAGGTTGAACGCGTCCTGGACCCCGAGGTTGAGGCCCTGCCCGCCGAGGGGCGGGTGCACGTGGGCGGCGTCACCGGCGATGAGCACCCGGCCGACCCGGTAGCGCTCGGCGAGTCTCGTCGCATCGGTGAAGCGCGACAGCCAGCGCGGGGAATGTGCGCCGAAGTCGGTCCCGGCGAAGCGCTCGAGCCGGGCCCGGAACTCCTCGATCGTGGGAGTCGCCAGGCGCTCGTCGGTGGGGGCGCTCGCAGGCGCCACCGCGCGGAAGAAGCCGTCGGACACCGGTCCGATGCCGAAGCCACGGTGCGTCTTCCGGACCTCCTCGGCGATGGCTGCGATGTCGTCCGCGGGGAGCGTGACCTGGATCTCCCCGAGGATCCACTCGGTCTGCGCGGGCTCGCCGAGGAAGCCGATGCCCAGGATCTTCCGGACGGTGCTCCGCCCGCCGTCGCACCCGACGAGCCACCGTGCCCGCAGGCGCTCACCGTCGTCCAGCTCGACGGTGACGTCGTCGTCGTCCTGTTCGAGGCCGACGAGTGCGCTCCCGCGATGCAGCTCGGCGCCGAGTTCCACCGCGCGTTCGGTCAGCAGCCGATCGGTCACCGGCTGCGGGAGACCGAGGACGTAGTCGTGCTCGGTGTCGAGCGGGACGGGTCGCGGCGGGACGATGCCGGCGAAGTGGCCGGTGGCCCCCGGGTACTGCGTGCCCTCGGCGAGGAACCGGTCGAGGATGCCGCGCTGGTCGAGGATCTCGATGCTCCGCGGGTGGAGGCCCAACGACCGCACGGCAGGGCTCGGCTCGGCGTCCCGCTCGAGGACGAGGACGTCGACGCCGTGGAGGCGGAGTTCGGCGGCCAGCATCATGCCGGTCGGGCCGCCACCGCTGATGATGACGTCATGCATGAAGACCCCGTTCTCGTGGTCGGAGGCGACCGCGGCCACCCATTCTGGAGGCCGATGGGGGTCTTGCGGCAAGCCCCGGTGCCCGGCGTACTCTGGAACTGCAGCGGCAGCGAGATGCGGCGGATGGTCGCTCAGCCTCGGGCCGGGCGACGAACCGCCTCACCTCACCGCGCCGGCTCGCCTGGCCAGGATCGCCCCGTGCGGTCGCTGATCGAGGGTCGTCCGGGTGTGCGTCTCGACGAACTCGAAGCCCGCCCGGCGCACGTGCTCGCCCAGCTCCACGACCGGCCAACGATAGGCCGTCACCACGGCATGGTCGAACGGCTCGACGGTCGGCCCCTCGAAACAGCCGATCAGCAGCTCGCCGCCAGGCCGGAGCACGCGCGCGAACTCCGCGAGCGGTGTCCTGATCGTGTCGGGACGGTGGTGGATCAGCGAGTACCACGAGAGCACTCCTCCCACTGAGCCGGTCTCCGCGTCGAGGGTGTCGAGGCTGCCGAGGCCGAACCGGGTCTCCGGGTGCTCGGCGCGGGCGTGCGCGATGAACTCGGGGACCAGATCGATGCCGCGGATGTCGAGCCCGCGCGAGGCGAGGTACGCAGTCCAGTGCCCCGGGCCGCAGCCGGCGTCCAGCGCGGGACCGGCGATCCGGTCGGCCCAGGACGTCACGAGTTGCCGGTCCGACGGGTGCACTGACGCCATCGTGCCCAGCAGCGTCGCGTACTCGGCGGACCGACGGGCATAGGCGTCTCGGACGGTGCTCATGGCTCCACCGTAGCGAGCACGCGGCTCGGTTCGACGATGGGGACGGAGGGCAGCCCTCGCGGTTTCGCACCCCAACTGTTATGGTGTTTATAAACAGATGGAGGTGCCATGGGTGTTGTGATCTCGAACAGTTCGGGAACACCGATCTACGAACAGATCGAGACCCAGTTGCGTGCGTCGATCCTCGCCGGGGAGATCCCCGTCGGGCAGACGCTCCCGTCCCTGCGGCAGTTCGCGGCGGATCTCCGGGTGAGCGTCATCACCGTCACCCGGGCCTACAACGATCTCGTCGCCGAGGGCCTGGTGCGGAGTGAGCACGGACGCGGGTTCGTCGTCCTCGATGTCGACCCCGAGACGGCGAGCACCCTCCTGCAGTCGCGGGTCGATGAGGTCATCCATGAGCTCGTCATCGCGGCTCGGCACGCGCGCCTCAGCAGGACCGACATCCAGACACGACTCGATCAGACTTGGAGTACCGATGACTGACAGCATCCTTCGCATCGACGGATTGCGCGTCCAGCGGCGATCATTCGCCGTCGACGACGTCTCCTTCGCGGTCGAACGCGGCACCGTCACGGGCCTCGTCGGACCCAACGGGGCGGGCAAGACCACCACCATCCGGGCCCTGCTGGGCCTGCTGACCCCCGACGCCGGCGACATCGAGGTCCTGGGGCAGCCTGCCGGTTCCCCGGATGCGCTCGCATGCATCGGCGTCGTCCTCGACCAGCCGACCGCGGCTCCGGAGTGGCGGGTCGCATCGATCGGTCGCCGGCTCAGCCCGTTCTACGCGGCGTGGGATCAGCAACGCTTCGAGGCGTCGCTCGACCGCCTCGGGGTGCCGCGCGAACAGCGGGTCAGCGAACTGTCCCGCGGTCAGGGTGTGAAGCTGTCGCTGTCGACGGCGCTCGCGCAGCGGCCGGAACTCCTCATCCTCGATGAGCCGTCCAGCGGCCTCGACCCGGCCTCCCGTCGCGAGATCGGGGACCTGATCCGCGAGTTCATGGTCGACCCCGAGCACGCGGTGCTCTTCTCGACGCACATCACGACGGATCTCGACGAGCTCGCCGACGACCTGCTCGTCCTCGTGAACGGCCGGGTCGCCTACGACGGACGGTTCGCGGACACCGTCGACGAGTTCGCCATGGTGCGTGGCGCGGGAGCACCGCCGTCCGGCGAGGTGCTCGGGCTCGAGCGGCGCGGGGAGCAGTGGTCCGCACTCATCCGCACGACGCGGATGGCGGACTTCGGACCGGAGACCGTGATCGACGCCGCGAGCGTCGACGACATCGTCATCCACCTGGCAGCAGCACACGGAAAGGCTTCCGCATGATCGGCTCGTTCATCCGTTTCGACCTGACGTCCTGGCTGCCCCGGCGGCAGACGCTCCTCCTCCTCGGTTTTGTCGCCGTGATCGGGATCCTGCTCCCGGTGCCGGGGATGGCCCTCATGGGCGCGGCGATCGTCACCTCGCTCATGATCGCCGCGCCGTTCCTCGGGGATGAGCGCGGGCGTCTCGACACCCTCTACGGCATCCTCCCCGTCTCGCGGTCCTCCGTCGTGGTGGGACGGGCCGGTTCCATCGTCGTCTTCGCCCTCCTCGCTTCGGCGATCGCGTTCGCCGTGACCGTGCTCATGGCCAGCGTGCGCGGTGGTTCGCTCGACTGGGGCCTGCTGCTCGTCATCCAGGCCGTCGCGGTCGCCTTCGTCGGACTGTCGGCCAGCATCCAGTTGCCCGTCCTGTTCCGGATCGGGTACACCCGCGGACGGCTGATCAGCTATGCCCCGGCGCTGGTGGTCGCGGGCCTCGCCTGGGTCGCGCAGGCGATCGGTGTGCTCGACGGCGCGCAGGAGGCCGCCGCCGGTGTCCCGCTCCCGCTCGTGGTCGGCCTCGGGCTCACGCTCGGCGCCGTCGGGATCGTCGTCGGCGTCCTCGTCGCTGTGCCGCTGTACCGCAAGCGCGAGCTCTGAGCGGCGCCGGACCCCTCCCGGGCGTTCCCGACGTCAGAGCGTCGCCAGGAACGCTCGGATGTCCTCCGCGAGGAGCTCGGGCTCCTCGTGCGGGGCGAAATGGCCGCCTCGTGGCATGGTCGTGAACCGTCGCACGTCGTAGCTCCGCTCGGCCCAGCTGCGCGGCGGGCTCGCGAGGTCGTGCGGGAAGAGCGCGACCGCGGTCGGCACCTCGACCCGATCGACACGCGTCGTGATCCCGGTCGCGGACTCGTAGTACGGGCGGAGCGAGGTGCCGATCGCGTTCGTGAACCAGTAGACGGAGGCGAGTGTCGCGAGGTAGTCGTCGCTGAAGCGGGACGAGACGTCGCCGTCGCAGTCGCTCCACGCCCGATGCTTCTCGAGGATCCACGAGAGCAGGCCGACGGGGGAGTCGGACAGCGCGGGAGCGAGCGTGAGCGGACGCGTGTGGTGCTGATGCTCGTACGCACCCTCCTCGGCGTCCCAGGCCTCGACCCGGGCGAGATGCGCCTGCTCCTCCTCGGTGAGCGTCTCGGCGTCGACCTCGAGCGGCGCGGCGACCGCGAGAAGGTGGATGCCGGCGACCGCCTCGGGGTGCGCCTGCGCAAGGCGAGAGGTGATCCCCGCCCCGAGGTCGCCTCCATGGGCGGCGTACCGGGCGAAGCCGAGGTGATCGTGCATCAGCGTGTGCCACAGCTCGTGCGTCTGATCACCGAAGGTCGGCCGTTGCGGCGAGAACGGCAGCCCGGGCAGCGCGGGCACGATGACGGTGACGGCGCTCGCCGGGTCTCCGCCGAAGTGGGACGGCGTCGCGAGGCGTCTGGCGAGTCCGACCAGTTCGAGGGCGGTGCTCGGCCACCCGTTCGTGAGGACGACGGGGATGCCGCCCGGGGCCTCGGCGTCGAACCGGAGATAGGTGATGGTGGCCCCACCGATCTCCACCCGGTGCCACGGCAGGGTGTTGATCTCCCGCTGCTGTGCCGCCCAGTCGAAGTCGTCCGCCCAGTAGGTGACGAGTCGTCTCAGCTCGTCCTGGTCGGTGCCGGCCTCCCAACCGGCGGTCGGCCAACGGTCAGGCCAGCGGGTGTCGCGGAGTCTGCGGCGGAGGTCGGCGAGGTCGTCGTCGCTGACGTCCATGACGGTCCGGCCCGCTGGCGACCGGGTCACCTGGTAGCGGCGTTCGATGCCCGCGGTCGCGCGTCCCCACGCGCTGGACCCGACGCGGGCCTGATGTGCTGCGAACGACTCGTCGTCCTCGAAGACCTCGGCGACGTCCCAGACGAGCGGGTTGTCCGTCGGCGTCACCTCGAACGACACGCACCCCGGTTCGGCGCGGGTGAGAGCGACATGCTCCGGCAGATGGGTCTCGACGATCGCCACGTCGGTCGCTGTCGCGCAGATCAACTGGCCGGTCAGGTGCACGGTGGTCATGGTCTCACCGTAGCGAGGGTCGGCCCACCGGCTGCTTCGTCCCGAGCTCCGCGCCGCGTTTCCAGAGCCATTCGACGGGGCCGAGTGCGAACCGCCGGAGCCAGAGGTGGGCGAAGCCGGTCACGAGCGCGGCGATGACGACGAACGCGGCGACGGTGACCGGGACACGCCACGGAGCGGTGAGTTCGGCGAGGCCGAAGCCCCACCCGTAGAAGATCGCGCCGCCGAGGAGGTTCTGCAGGAGATAGGCGCTGAGCGCGACCTTCCCGAGTTCGCGGAGACGCGAGGCCACCCAGCCGTCGGTGCCGAAGCGACGACAGAGCTCGACGGTGGCGCTGAGAATGCCGAGCGCCACGAGGGGCGCAGCCAGGTAGCGTTCGGCGAGGAGCCCCGCGGTGCCGCCCGCGATCCCCAGCAGCAGGTCGACCGGCAGCGCGCAGGCACCGATGATCATCAGGCGGCGTCGGAGTCGACCGCCGGTCTCACTGAAGACCCCGGCGTGGAAGAGGTGTGCGCCGGCGAGGAACATCGCGAGCGTGAGGAATCCGATCAGCACGGGCTCTGCGCGGAAGACCCCCACGTTGTCGAGCCGGAAGACCGCCAGACCGAGGAACGAGTCCGTGGCATACGGGCTCGGGCCTGCGGGAAGCGCGAGGTCGCCGGACGCCGACGGTGTCGTGGCGATGAACGCCACGATCGCGCTGATGAGGAGGACGTGCAGCACGCCGAAGACGGCGATCATGGCGCGCTGGGCGCGGGGCCTCGTGAGCAGGAGCCAGGCGACGATGGCGCCGGTGACCGCATAGCCCATGAGGACGTCGAACTCCGCGATGAGGATGTAGTTCACGGCGCCGTCGATGAGGAGCAGGGTGGCGCGCCACAGGTAGCGGCCCGGCCAGCGCTGCTCGCGTCGGCGTGCTGTGGCGTGCTGGATCGTGAGCCCCGCGCCGAACATCAGGGTCAGCAGGGCGAGGAACTTGCCCTGCGTGAGTGCCATGAGGGCGAGCTGGATCGTGCCGGCCGCAGGGCTGGTCTCCGGCGTCACCGGGGCCGAGAGCATCCCGAGCAGACCCCAGGGGTGCGAGAACACCCAGATATTCGTGCCGAGCGTGCCGAGGATGGCGAGTCCGCGGACCACGTCGAGTGCGGCGATGCGTCGGGAGGTCGGCGGTGATGGCGGCAATACGCTCGTATTGGTCATGTGAAGACCGTACCCTGTCGAGTGGGCGATGGCGAAAGCGGAGGCGATGACCGAGCAGGACACGAACAGGGATCGGATCCTCGACGCACTGCTGCGGATCATGGCGTCGCGCGGAGCCGATGCGCTGACCATCCGCACGGTCGCGAGCGAGGCCGGTGTCTCCGTCGGCGCGGTCCAGCATCACTTCCCGACGAAGGACCGACTGGTCGTCGCGGCGATGACCGAGGTCAACGAGCGGTTCCGTCGGCGCGTGGCAGCGCGGCTCGAGGCGGTGAACTCCGAGGAGGAGCGACTTCGGATCTTCTGCCGTGAGATCGCCTGCATCGAGGGCGATGACCTGACCGACGGGATCGTCTGGGTCGCCTTCGCCGCGCGGGCGAGCACGGAGACCGAGGTGCGCGCGATCCATGCCGCTGACTGGGCCCGCACTGAGGAGGTCCTCCTACGGCTGCTCGTCGCCGCGTTCCCGGATGACGGCCTGGCCGCGGACGATGCGGCGCTCCTGCTCGCGGTCCTCGACGGCATCGCGGTGGCGCGAGCGGCGGAGCAGTCGGAACGGATGACGCCGGAGCGCGCCGAACGGCTGATCGACGCGACGCTGCGGGGCCTGCGCCGAGCGGGCTGAACCTCCAGGGCCCGGCTCAGTCGGCGTCCAGTTCGAGCTCGACGAGGTAGCCGACAAGTCGTGGTTCGACCTCGCCCGGTGGTGGCGGGTCCGTCGTCTGCGCCGCTCGAGCGGCAGCCTCTGCCGCCTGCGCCGCTGCGCGTGCCGCGGCCGCCGCTGCCTCTGCCCCTGCCTGGGCGTCGGGGTGATCGATGCCGCGCGTGAGTGGGATCCGCGGTGTCTCCTCGACGACGGGCGGGCCGGGGACGGTCTCGTGGTGGGTGACGTACGCGGAGGGTCGCATCTCCGCGAACCATGGGCTGTCTGGCGGGCCGAAGAAGCGAGCCGGGGTGGAAGAGACTCCGGGCGGTAGCGGTGGTCGCTTGGTGTGGATGAGGCGCGAGGGGATCGAAACCCTCGACAGCTTCGCCAGCCTGCCTGTCAGGCGCTCCGGCGCGGGATTCTCCTCGTGGTGCATCTCAACACCGTCGATGTGAGCGGTGAGGTCCGCACCGATCGCCTCGGTCAGCCAGGTCCGCTGTCCATCGTCGACGGGCCAGACCGAGAAGGTCACCCGTTGGCCGGTTTCCAACGGCCCGCCGCAGCAGTCCCACTCCCAGGGGCTGAGCCAGAGCGTCCGCCGGGTCATCCGTGCTGACTCGGGGTTGGTGGGTCGCAGGCGCGAAACCAGCTCGATTGTGGGTGCGGTCAGGACGCGAAGGGCGATCGCGTCGCCTGGCATCGGTACGCGACCGAGCTCGCTGAGTCCCCAACTGCGGTAGATCGCTGCCGCCTCGGTCGCGCGCTCGTAGACACCGATGAAGGTCTGTGTCTCCGTCCGGTCCTGCAGCAGCGCGGCCAGGCAGCCGCGGGCGATCCCACGTCCGCGCTGGTCCTCCGCGACGGCGAGTTCGTGGACCACGACGGCGTCCGCCGGCCGCTCGAGCGCAGCCGATGCCGTACTGCTGGAGTCGGCCAGCTGCGCCAGGATGCCGAGCCAGGCCGGGTCGGCATCGAGGCCGTGGGCGAGCGCGAAGCCCACGATCCGGCCGTTGACCGTGGCGATGACGAGGCGTCCGCCACGGTGGCCGAGATGCTCCGGGCCCCACTGTCGGATGGTCGCGAGGTCGATCGCGTCCTCGTTGTACGGCTCGGCGGTGAACGCCGCGACGAACAGCTGCGTGACCTCACCCCACACGCCGTCGGGTGCAGATCCGGTGAACGAGGTGTAGCCGACCGGGCTCATCATCCAGCCAGCATAGGGAAGTGGTTGGGCATCGAGCCCGCGAAGTGAGGCAGATCGTCGCATGAGCGGCGAGCGTGCGACCGTTCGACTCAACTCAGTGCGTCAGCCCGGAGTTCCGTGCTCAGGGCGGCGCGTTCAGCTGCGTCCAGTGGGACGAGTGGATAACGGCTCGCGTCCTCGCGGAACTCATAGCCGTCGCCGGTGGCACGCGGAATGACGTGGAGGTGGGCGTGGGGGATGCCCTGGTCCGCAGCCGCGCCGTTCGACATCAGCAGATTCGTCCCTTCGACGGCTTCTCCGAAGATCTTCCGAATCGCTCGATCCGCGCGCTGCGCGACGACAGCCATCTCGGTAATCTCCTCCTGATGCAGCGCCGCGAGATCCGCCGCGTGACGTGTCGGCAGGACGAGCACATGGCCACGATTGATCGGGTGGCGGTCGAGGACAGCGATGACACCGGTTCCCCGAGCGACCACGTCGAACGTGCCCTCCGTGATGTTCGTGCAGAAGTCACAAGCGTCGTCCGCGTTCATGGAGCTGACCCTAACCGATCGTGACTTCTCACGGACGTGTGTCCGCGGTCGGCGATTGACCCGTTGCTGTGTGGACACTTCGGCGCGTTGCGGTCATGTACAGACCAGACGCACCGACAGACTGCGAGGGACGACATGGACGATGACCAGCTGACCGAACTGCTCCGCGAGAGCGGTCCGCCCACCCGGGTGCCCTTGGCGCTGGCCGACCACCGTCGACGCATCGTGACTGCTGGATCGCGCGCGAGGACCATGCGTCGGCGGAACTGGTTCGTCGGCAGTTCCGTGGTGATCGTCCTACTCGCCGGTGGGGGAGCTGCCACCGCTGGATCCGATCTGGTCACGCCGTGGGGGTGGACCGCCGAGAACACCTTCGCGCGAGTGGACGATCGAGGAGCCTCGTGTTACGCCGGCGTGCGGGTCGAACCCGAAGGAGTGGCTGACGACGCACCGATCATGATCGCCGCGCGGGAGATCGCCTCCGGTATCTCGCTCGATGACCTGGACACCTCGGCCGCCGAGCGTCGCATCGTCGCCGAGAACGCCGATGCTACGGGCGATGGGCCTCGCGCTATCGGCCCGAGTCAGCTCCGGCGAGAAGCGCTTGATGCGGTGGTTGCGGAGACCGTGTTCGAAGGCCTCCGGGAGCAGGGCTTTCCGACAGATCCTGTGCCGGTGAGCGTCTACATTCGCGAGCGTTGTGGAGCCGGCGAATGAGGTTGACGAATGTGGAGGTCGAGCAGCGGCTGGCCGCCAACGATGCCGATCTCCTTCGCTATCTGCAGCGACGCCTCGTCGACCGGGAGGACGCAGCTGATGCCTTCTCGGAGGTACTCCTCGTTGCGTGGAAGCAGCGTCGCAAGATGCCCGTCGATCACGAGCAGGCTCGGATGTGGTTGTTCGGGATCGCCCGCAACGTCTTGCGATCGACACGGCGGGCTGGAGCCAGACGAACGGCCGCCACACAGCTGTTGATCGACGCGACACTGACCGATAGGACGGCGCCCGACGAGGCATCCGCGGTGCGCGACGCGATCGCCAGCTTGCCTGAAGAGCAGGCGGAACTCATCAGACTGACCTACTGGGATGGGTTCAGTTCGATCGAGGCCGGGGAGATGCTCGGCATCTCAGCCTCGGCCGTTCGCTCGCGCCTCGTCGGAGCACGCTTTGCGGTGCGCGCACTCCTCGCAGGTGACCCCTCGACGCACGGCGCTGGCCGGGGCAGCTTCACCACGTGATCGTCAGACGGATATGGGGTCATCCCGCTTCCGCAGAGTCGGTCGAGCGCCTGAGAATCGGGAGGTGCCCCTGAACTTCGTCGCCATCGACTTCGAGACCGCCAACTTCGATCGCGCATCCGTCTGCGCGGTCGGCCTGACCAAAGTCGTCGACGATCGAGTGGTCGCAACCGACTCCTGGTTCGTGCGACCGCCGACCGGCTTCGACTTCACGAACACCTACCTGCACGGCATCGGACCCGCCCACGTGGCATCGGCGCCGTCGTGGACTGAGACGCTGCAACGCATCGCCGGGGTGACGGCCGGAGTGCCGCTGGTCGCATACAGCCCGTTCGACAAGGGCGTCTACAACGCGGCCAACACGCTCACGGGCAGCACTCCCAGCGGATTCGACTTCCTCGATGCGCTCGCCGTCGTCAGGCACCACTGTCAGTTGCCCAGTCACCGGCTGCCCCTCGTCGTCGCCCACTTCGGGTTGCCGGACTTCGACCACCACGAGGCCGGCGCCGACTCGCTCGCGTGTGCACTCATCACGCTGCGCATCGCGGAGGAACGCGGTGCGAGTTCGCTCGAGGAGCTGTGGTCCTCCATCCCGACGCGCCCACGCACCAGAGCGGCCCGTTCGTACACGAAACAGGCCGACTTGCCCCAAGCCAGCCTCGAGGCGGATCCGGGTCATCCGCTCTTCGGCGAGGTTGTCTGCTTCTCGGGTGACCTCGACAGCTACACCAGGCCGGAAGCGCAGAAGATCGTGGCATCGTTCGGGGCGACCGTCTCCGCAAACGTGACGAAGAAGACGTCTCTGGTCGTCATGGGCGGCTTCGATCCGGCGACGCTTCGTCCCGGGACGAAGCTCAGCACGAAGATCCAACGGGCACAGGAGCTGGCAGCCGGCGGTCAGTCCGTGGAGATCGTCACCGAGCAGACGTTCCTCGAGATCCTGAGCGTCTGAGGACGTGTTCATTCGCCCATGTTCGGGCGAGCGAACACAGCGTC
Organism: Plantibacter sp. M259; assembly: GCF_006065115.1. Taxonomy (NCBI): domain Bacteria; kingdom Bacillati; phylum Actinomycetota; class Actinomycetes; order Micrococcales; family Microbacteriaceae; genus Plantibacter; species Plantibacter sp. M259. Next base: position 2,562,614 of record NZ_CP040750.1, read on the forward strand.
GCCCAAAGATGGGCGAATGAACTGAGGCCTAGAGCGTGTTGCCGAGCTTGAAGCCCTGGGCCTCGTCGCCCTTGCGGGTGTAGGAGAAGCCGTCGGCACCGATGGTGACCTCGAGCTCGGAGTCGTCGGTCCTGGAGACCACCGGCTTCGGCTCGCCGTCGAGGTCGAGCACGAGCGACGCGTCCGTGTACCAACTCGGCACGACGGCGTTGCCCCACCAGTCGCGCCGCTGGTTGTCGTGCACGTCCCACGTGACCACCGGGTTGTCGGGGTCGCCCGTGTAGTAGTCCTGGGTGTAGATCTCGATCCGGTGGCCGTCGGGGTCGCGGATGTACAGGTAGAACGCGTTCGAGACGCCGTGCCGGCCGGGGCCGCGCTCGATGACGTCCGACATCCGCAGCGCGCCGAGCTTGTCGCAGATCGCGATGATGTTGTGCTTCTCGTGCGTCGCGAACGCCACGTGGTGCATGCGCGGTCCGTCGCCACCCGTCATCGCGGTGTCGTGCACCGTCGGCTTCCGGCGCATCCAGGCCGCGTACGTCGTCCCGGCCTCGTCCTGGATGTCCTCCGTGACACGGAACCCGAGGTCCTCCATGTACGCGACCGCGCGCGGCACGTCGGGCGTGACCTGGTTGAAGTGGTCGAGCCGCACGAGCGCGCCCGGTGTGTACAGGTCGTAGCGCCAGGCCAACCGCTCGACGTGCTCCACGTCGTAGAAGAACTCGACGGGGAACCCGAGCGGATCCTCGACGCGCACCGAGTCGCCAATGCCTTTCACGTATCCTTCGGCACGACGCTCCACCCGGCACCCGAGCTCCGTGTAGAAGGCGACCGCGCGGTCGAGGTCCTCGGGGCTCCGCACCCGGTAGCTGAACGCCGCGACCGCTGCGACCGGCCCCTGCCGCAGCACGAGGTTGTGGTGGATGAACTCCTCGAAGCTCCGCAGGTAGACGGTCGTCTCGTCCTCCTCCGTGACCACGAGGTCGAGGACGTCGACGTAGAATTTCCGGCTCGCGGCGAGATCCGTGACGACGATCTCCATGTACGCGCAGCGGAGGATGTCGGGCGGGGTGGCGGCGGGCGTCGGGATGCGGTTCACCGGCACGGGGATCGGGTCGGCGGCGGTCACGACGGGCTCGGCCGACGACGGGGTGATGGGGTTCGACATGATCTGCGTCCTTGCTGATCTCGGTTGCTGGGTGGAGGTCGACCGGGAGCGGTCAGTGCGCGGCCTGCAGCGGCCCGCCGGTCCCGAAGCGTGGGGAATGCGCCTGGTTCAGCGTGATGTGCACCGCCTGCTGGTCGGTGTAGAAGTCGATCGAGCGGTAGCCGCCCTCGTGCCCGAGCCCCGAGGCCTTCACCCCGCCGAACGGCGTGCGGAGGTCGCGCACGTTGTTCGAGTTCAGCCACACCATCCCGGCCTGCACGTTCTGGGAGAAGGAGTGGGCCCGCTTGAGGTCGTTCGTCCAGATGTACGCGGCGAGCCCGTACTTCGTGTCGTTCGCGAGCGCGAGCGCCTCCGCGTCGGAGTCGAACGGGGTGATGGCCACGACCGGCCCGAAGATCTCCTCCTGGAAGATGCGGGCGCTCGGCGGGACGTCGGCGAAGACCGTCGGCGCGACGTAGTTGCCGGTCGGGAACCCCTCGGGGCGACCGCCACCGGCGACGAGGCGGCCCTCGGTCTTACCGATCTCGACGTAGCCCATGACCTTCTCGTAGTGCTCCGGGTGCACGAGCGCGCCGACCTCGGTGGCCGGGTCGTTCGGATGACCGACGACGATGTTGCGGGCCCGCTCGGCGTAGCGCTCGACGAAGTCGTCGTAGACACTCCGCTCGACGAGGATGCGGCTGCCGGCGGTGCAGCGCTCACCGTTCAACGAGAACACCCCGAACACCGTCGCGTCGAGGGCGTCGTCGAGGTCGGCGTCGGCGAACACGACGGCCGGTGACTTGCCGCCGAGCTCCATCGAGAGTCCCTTCAGGAACGGCGCGGCGTTCGCAAAGATGAGCTGACCGGTGCTGCTCTCGCCGGTGAACGAGATGAGCGGCACGTCCGGGTGCTTCACGAGGGCGTCGCCGGCGTCCTCACCGAGTCCGTTCACGAGGTTGAACACGCCGTCGGGCACGCCGGCGTCGCGGAAGATGTCTGCCCACAGGCTTGCCGAGAGCGGGGTGAACTCCGCCGGCTTCAGGACGACCGTGTTGCCGGTCGCGAGGGCCGGAGCGAGCTTCCAGCTCTCGAGCATGAACGGCGTGTTCCACGGCGTGATGAGCCCCGCGACACCGATGGGCTTGCGGTTGACGTAGTTGAGCTGCCGCCCGGGCACCTTGTAGGTGTCGTCGTGCTGGGCGACGATCAGGTCGGCGAAGAACCGGAAGTTCTCAGCGGCCCGCTTCGCCTGACCGAGCGCCTGCGTGATCGGCAGTCCGGTGTCGAAGCTCTCCAGCTCCGCGAGGCGGGCGTCCTGCGCTTCGACGGCGTCGGCGACCCGGTGCAGGATCCGGCTGCGTTCGCGCGGGAGGAGCCGCGGCCACGGACCCTCGTCGAATGCGCGCTTCGCTGCGGCGACGGCGAGGTCGATGTCTGCCTGCTTGCCGGCGGCGGCCTGGACGTAGGTCTCGTTCGACACCGGGTCGAGGACGTCGAAGGTGTCGCCGTCGACCGAGTCGACGAACGCGCCGTCGATGTAGTGCCGGATACGGTCGGGCAACGCTGCCGGAACGTGCTGGGTCATGAGTGGTTCCTCCGGTCGGTGGTGGACGGCGGTGACGACGGCGGGCGGGCCGTCGTGGGCGGCTGGTGCTCCGCCTGGTACGCGAGCATGGCGTCGAGCGTCGCGGTGCGGTGGTCGCGGGCGGCGATCTCGATCTCGAGCGGCTGCGCGCCGGCGGCGATGAGTTCGAGGATGCCGTCGTGTTCGGCGACCGACTCCCGTGCACGGCCGGGCACGAAGCTGAACGTCGAATCGCGGAGCGCGTTCAGCCGTCGCCAGCCGCGGTGGACGAGGTCGAGGACGTGCGGGTTCGGGCACTCCTCGAAGAGGACGGTGTGGAACTCCAGGTTCAGCGCCGTGAACGCGTGCGGGTCGAAGTCGTCGAGGGTGCGGCGCATCCGCTCGTTGATCTCGCCGGCGCGGGCCAGATGGTCGTCGGTGAGGTAAGCGGCGCTCATCGAGGTCGCTGCTCCCTCGACGAGGGCGAGCGTCTGCATCGTGAAGAGGTACTCGGTCTCGTGCAGCATCGCGACCTGCGCGCCGACGTTGCGCTCGAACGTCACGAGCCCCTCGGCCTCCAGCCGCCGGATCGCCTCGCGCACCGGGACGACGCTGATGTCGAGCTCACCGGCGATCTGGCCGAGCACCAGCCGGTACCCGGGGACGAAGCGACCCTCGTCGATGGCCTCGCGGATGAACCGGTAGGCGCGCTCGGACTTGCTGAGCGACGCCTCCTGCCCGGTGGTCGGGTGCGGTCCGCTCATCGTCCCTGCTCGCTCTCGTATCGCGCCCGCCACTCGGCGTTCAGCGGAAAGAGGCCGTCGACGGCGGCACCGCCACGGACCTGCTCGGCGATCCACGCGTCCTCCGCCTCCTGCACGACCGCCTCCGCGGCGACCTCGGCGGCGAGCGCCCGGGGGATCGCGATGACGCCGTCGCCGTCCCCGACGATCACGTCGCCGGGCAGGACCGTCGCTCCGCCGCAGGTGATCGCGACATCGGTCTCCCACGGCACATGGCGGCGCCCGAGGACGGACGGATGCGGACCCTGCGAGAAGGTCGGCAGGTCGAACGCCGCGACCTGCTCGGCATCGCGGATGCCGCCGTCGGTGACGACCCCGGCCGCTCCCCGCTGCTGTGCCCGAAGCGCGAGGACGTCGCCGACGGTGCCCGTGCCGCGCTCGCCGCGTGCCTCGATCACGATGACCTCGCCGGACTCGACGGTGTCGAAGATGCGCTTCTGCGCGTTGAAGCCGTTGCCGCGCTCGGCGAAGAGGTCGGGCCGGTAGGCGACGAAGCGGAGGGTGCGGGCCACGCCGACCATGCGCGTGCCCGGTCGCGAGGCTTGGACGCCCTCGATGAAGACCTCGGTGTACCCGCGGGCCCGGAGCTTGGCGCTGAGCGTCGCCGTCGAGACCGAGGCGAGATGCTCGGCGACCGCGGGGTCGAGCGGTTCGGCGGGCGATGCAGCGGTGGGAGGCTCAGCCGGTGCGGGCAGACCCGCCGCCGCAGCGTCCCCCCAGGCCTCGATCCGCTGATGGTCGTCGACGGCCGGCTTGGCGCCGAACCCGCCGAAGGGTTCGGTGCCCTCGACGACCGTCGTCACGAGTCGACCGCTGGTCGGGGTGCCGGGTGCGGTCGGTGCGTCGACCTCGACCTCGACGACGTCGCCGGGCACGACGACGGAGGAGCCGGCGGGTGTCCCGGTCAGGATGACGTCGCCGGGCTCGAGCGTCGAGAGCTGCGAGAGGTCGGCGATGAGTTGGGCGAAGGGGAAGAGCAGCGTGTCGCTCGTGTCGTCCTGGGCCACGACACCGTTGACCCAGGTGCGCACGCGGAGGGCGGCCGGATCGATCTGCTCGACGGGGATGACGGACGGGCCGAGGGGCGTGTAGCCGTCGCCGCCCTTCGAGCGCACGTTCGACCCCTTGTCGGCACTGCGGAGGTCGTAGAGTCCGAAGTCGTTCGCCGCGGTGACGCCCGAGACGTGCTGCCAGGCGTCCTTGACGCGGACGCGGCGGGCCGCGGACCCGATGATGATCGCGATCTCGCCCTCGAAGGCCAGCAGTTCCGCGCCGGCCGGGCGCTCGACGGTGCCGCCCGTGCCAGAGACGGAGGACCACGGCTTGAGGAAGTACGAGGGGTGCTCCGGCGTGCGGCCGCGCTGGGCGGCCCGTGACGGGTAGTTGAGGTGGACGGCGATGATCTTGCCGCCCCCGCTGTTGGGGAGGCCTTCGATGCCCTGGTGGCTGCTCATCACACGTCCTCGTTGTTGGTATCCAGAATCGTATACGATCTGGACGCGGTCGGAAAGGGTCAGTACCCGTCGCTGCGGGTCGCGTCGCTCCGGCCGTCGATGAAGCGCTCCGCCAACTGCTCGGATGCGCGGGCGAGGAGTGACACGTCCGCACCGACGAGGACGAAGGACGCCCCGTGGTCGAGGTAGTGCTCGGCCATGACGGGGTCGAAGGCGTTCACGCCGGCCGGCTTCCCCGCGGCGGCGGCGGCATCGAGCACCCGCTCGACAGCACTGACCACGGTGGGGTGCCCCTGCTGGCCGAGCAGTCCGAGCGACGCTGAGAGGTCGGCCGGACCGACGAACACCGCGTCCACGCCGTCGACCGCGAGGATCTCGTCCGCCTGCTCCACGGCCTCCGCCGACTCGATCTGCACCGTGAGCGACACCGAATCGTTCGCCTGCGCGAGGTAGTCGTCGACCCGGTTCCAGCGGGAGGACCTCGCGAGCGCGCTACCGACCCCGCGGACGCCCTGCGGCGGGTACCGCACGGCCTGGACGAGTGCCACCGCCTCCTCGGCCGACGACACCATGGGCACGATGAGGTTCTGTGCCCCGAGGTCGAGCACCTGCTTGATGACGACCGCGTCGCCGAACGGCACCCGCACCAGCGGACACACCGGGAATGCGGCAACCACCTGCAGCTGCAGCTGGATGCTCTCCAGGGTGTTCGCCGAGTGTTCGCCGTCGATGAGGAGCAGGTCGAGCCCGCTGCCCGCCGCGATCTCCGCCGCGATCGGGCTGCCAGACACCACCCACATCCCGACGAGGGGACGGTCCGCGGTGCGCAGGCGCTCGCCGAAGGTCGGCGGCAGGGTCATTCGAATCGGCATGTCACGGCTCCCAGTCCCTGATATTCGGCGTGGACGGTGTCGCCCCGCTCGACCCACATCGGTCTCGTGAACGAGCCCGACAGGATGATCTCCCCGGCGGCGAGGCTCCCGCCGTGCTGGGCGAGCTTGTTCGCGAGCCACGCGACGCCGAGTGCCGGGTGCCCGAGGACGGCGCCGGCGACGCCCGACTCCTCGATGGTCTGGTTGCGGTAGAGCAGGGCCGAGACCCAGCGCGGGTCGATCGCGTCGGGGCGGACGGGCGTTCCGCCGAGCACCATGGCGCCGAGCGCCGCGTTGTCGGCGATGGTGTCGACGATCGTGCGACCGTCGAGTTCGATGTGCGAGTTGAGGACCTCGAGCGCGGGCACGATGTGGTCGGTCGCGTCGAGCACCTCGAAGATCGTGCAGTGCGGACCCTGCAACGGTCGGCCGAGGACGAAGGCCAGCTCGACCTCCACGCGGACGTTGGAGAAGGCGTCGAAGTCGAGCGTCGCACCCGAATCGAAGACCTGGTCGTCGAGGATGACGCCGTAGTCGGGTTCGGTGATCCCGGTGGCCTGCTGCATCGCCTTCGAGGTGAGGCCGATCTTGTGACCGACGACGCGCCGACCGGCGGCGATGCGGCGTTCGGCCCACAGCGCCTGCACGGCGTAGGAGTCCTCGATGGTCATGTCGGGGTGCCGGGCGGTGAGGAGGGGGATGACGCTCCGCTCCTTGTGCGCCGCCGCCAACTCGTCGGCGATCGCCTGTCGTTCGTGATCCTGCATCGCGTCCCGTCCTCATCTGCATCGACTGCGGCTTGCGATCACGATACGGTGCGTCGTCATCGACTGCCTCTTGCGCGGTGACCACGATTGTATACGATGTGGTGTACATTCTGGCGGTCCAATGACGGGCCGCGACGGACAAAGGGGTCTCGAGACAATGACAACCGCATCTCTGGCGCGAGCGACGACGCCCGCGGAACTCCGGCGCGTGGCCTTCGCCACCGTCATCGGCACCACGGTCGAGTGGTACGACTTCTTCCTCTACGCGAGCGCCGCTGGACTCGTCTTCTCGCAGCTCTTCTTCCAACCGGCAGGACCGCAGGCCGCGCTGTTGCTGTCGTTCGCGACCGTCGGTGTGAGCTTCCTGTTCCGGCCGCTCGGCGCGTTCGTCGCCGGGCACTTCGGCGACCGCATCGGCCGGAAGAAGATGCTCGTCATCACCCTCTTCCTCATGGGCGCCGCCACGACGCTCATCGGTCTGCTGCCGACGTACGACCAGATCGGGATCATCGCCCCGGCACTGCTCGTGTTCCTCCGCATCCTGCAGGGGTTGTCGACCGGTGGGGAGTGGGGCGGCGCCGTCCTCATGGCGGTCGAGCACGCTCCCACCGGCCGCCGGGGCCGGTTCGGTGCGTTCCCGCAGATCGGCGTCCCGATCGGACTGCTCCTCGCCTCGGGCATGCTCGCCCTCATGACGGGCGTGATCTCGCCCGGCGCGGCGTTCCTCGAGTGGGGCTGGCGGATCCCGTTCCTGCTGAGCTTCGTCCTGATCATCGTCGGATACGTCGTGCGCCGGAAGGTCGACGAGAGCCCGGTCTTCGTGGCCCTCGCCCGGAACAAGGAGCGTCGCCGGGTCCCGATCGTCGAGCTGTTCCGCCACCACTGGTTGCTCGTGCTGCTCGCGGCGCTCACCTTCGCCGGCAACAACGCCGCCGGCTACATGACCACGGGCGGCTACATCCAGAACTACGCGACGACGCCGCTCGCCGACGGAGGCCTCGTGGGTATGGAGCGGACACCGGTCCTGCTCGCGGTGACCGGGTCGGCCATCGTCTGGCTCATCGTCACGTGGTTCGCGGGCTCGCTCTCCGACCGGATCGGTCGACGCAACACCTACATCATCGGCTGGGTCGCGTTCCTGGCCACCGTCTTCGTGCTCTTCCCGCTCGTGAACACCGGCAACCCGTGGTTGTTGTTCCTCGGGCTCGCGCTGTTCACGATCGGCAACGGCTTCACCTACGGGCCGCAGGCGGCGTACTTCGCCGAGCTGTTCCCAGCCTCGATCCGGTACACGGGTGTGTCGGTCACCTACGCGATCGGCGCCATCCTCGGCGGCGCGTTCGCTCCGACGATCGCGACCTGGCTGGTGCAGGTCACGGGGTCGTCGACGAGTGTCGCGTTCTACATCGCCGGCATGATCGTCATCGCCTTCGCGGCGACCCTCCTCCTGCGTGACCGCACGGGCATCCCGCTCGGTGGCGAGGCGGAGGACGAGCAGAGCCGTGGTCAGGTCTACGGCGCGCGGAGGTAGCCGCGGTCAGACGGACGACGCGATGGTCGCGGCCCCCTCGATGAGGCGGGACGCGATCTCGGTTTCGGGGCGGCTGCTGGAGACGTAGACGACCGCGAGGGCGGCTGCCGGCGAGCCGTGCGCGGCGAGCGGTACGGCGACGGCGCGGAGGCCGGTGATGACCTCGTCGTGGCTCGACGCCCAGCCCTGTTCACGGACCACCGTCAGCTCGGCGCGGTGGTCGTCGTCGAGGGCGTCCGGCCACTGCGACGCAGGCAGCCGGGACGCGATCGCCTTGCCAGGAGCGCCGACGCCGACCGGGTGCCGGGTTCCGGGCCGCTGCGCGATCGACCCCATCGTGTGCCGTGGCTCGACGCTGACGAGGGTGACGATCTCATCGCCGTCCAGCACGGTGATGAAGCAGGTCATGCCGAGCTCGTTCGCGATGGCCGTCAGCTCGGGCAGGGCGGCGGCCTGCAGATCGTGGGAGACGCCGGCGGCGAGGGCCGCCAGGCGCGATCCGAGTGCGATCCGTCCCGCACCGTCGCGGACGACCAGGCGGTGGTCTTCGAGCGTCCGCAGCAGCCGGTAGGTGACGCTGCGGTGCAGCCCGAGTGTCGCGCTCAGGGCGTCGATCGTGAGCGGGGTGCGCGCGTCGGCCAGGACCTCGAGGATCCGGATGCCGCGCGAGAGCGTCTGGGAGTGGGCGCTGCTGGCATCGGTCACGACTCGACCCTATCGACGAGCCCCCTGAGTCGCCCGGATCGGTGCGATTCTTCGTCGAAACCGTGCAGCGTCGGGCGACTCAATGGGTGATCGGGTAGGCGACGAAGGCGAACCGAGAGCTGTCGGGTGCCCAGCTGTTCACGTTGAGGGTGCCCTGCCCGCCGAACAGCGGGTAGCGGCGGAGCGGGGTCGCCCAGTCGTCGGTCGAGACGAGCCGGACCTCGACGTCGAGGTCGGCGGGGTGTCCGATCGTGCCGGCAGGGAAGGCGATGTACGAGGCCAGTCGGGCGTCGGGCGAGAGGTGCGGGAACCAGTCGACGCTGTCGCTCTTGACGAGCTGTTCGAGCTCGCCGCCGCCGTCGGGGATCCGTGCGAGCTGCGCATGGCCGGGGGCCGTGCCGAAGTGTTCCGTGTTGCAGAGCAGCCACCGGCCGTCGGGCGACCACTCCGGGCCGTCGAGGTGGCCATCGCCCGTGTCGAGGACGGTGACGGGACCGCCGCCCTCGACCGCCGGAGCGATCGCGAGTCGACCGGGGTGCTCGAAGCCTTCGAGCTCGACGTACGCGATCCGCGTGCCGTCCGGGGAGACGCCGTGGAGGAAGTGCCACCGGTCGTCGTCGGCCGTGAGCTTCGTGACCGGCCCGCCGGTGAGCGCGCCGCGGTAGATGTGACCGTCCATCGCCGAGAGGAGGATGTGCTCGCCGTCGGGGTCGAGGACGTGATCGTTGTTGAGCTCCGGGAGGCCGTGGAACTCGATCGGCGTGAGCCCTGCGGTCGGGTCGTCGACCGCGAGCGCCCAGAGCCGCCCGTTGCCGTTGAGGTACAGCGTCCGGCCGTCGACTGACCAGTTCGGCGCTTCGACGAGGAGCTCGTCGGTCTCGAAGAGGAGGACGGGCGCATCATCGTACGGCCCGCCGAGCAGGACGCTGGAACGCTGGCCGGGGCGAGGGCGCGGAAGGTCATGCGCCCATCGTCCTCCAGTCCGTCGTGATCCGGGAGGATCGTTCCTCCCGGATCACGATCCGACGACTACTTGACGAGCGCGAACCCGGCGGTCCAGGAGATCTTCTCCGACGCCGCCAGCGTGAGCTGCAGGAAGCCGATCGCCTCGAGTTCGTGAGCGCGCTTGAGGGATCCGGCGTCGACGGCCTCGAGGCCACCGGCGGTCACGAGCTGCTGGAGTGTGGCCTTGGCGTCGGCGTCGTCACCGGCGATGAGGACCGTGGTGGCCGCGTCGCCGACCTGCTTCGATGCGAGGGTCGCGGCGAAGTTCGTGTTGAAGGCCTTGAGGACGTGGGAGCTCGGGAGCTTCGCCTGCAGTTCCGCTGCAGCCGAGCTGCCGGCGGGGACGGTGAGGGCGTCGAAGGTCGAGAAGTCGAGGGGGTTGGTGATGTCGACGACGACCTTGCCCGCGAGTTGGTCGGCGTACTGCTCGACGATCGTCGCGAGGGCCGGGTAGGGGACCGCAAGGACGACGATGTCGCCGGTGATCGTGCCGGTCTCGGCCGACCCGAGGTGGTCGACGGACGCGCCGCTTGCTGCGAGGACACCGGCGATGGCGCTGCCCATGTTGCCGGTTCCGAAGATGGTGACGTTCGTCATGACGATGCTCCTTCTCGTGGCCGCCTGGTCACGGGTCGATTGGTTGTTGGTACAACTAACGTAACACCGGTTAGTTGTAGGCGCAACTATTGCTACGCTGGAGTCATGACCGAGACGCGATGGCTGAGTGCGGACGAGCAACGCTCCTGGGTGCGCTTCGCCGCGGTGCTTGAACTTCTCCCGGCCGCGCTCGACCTCCAGCTCACGCGGGACGAGCACCTGACGCACTTCGACTACTTCACGCTCGCGATGCTGTCCGAGACGCCGGACCGCACGCTGCGCACCTCGGCGCTCGCGGCCCGGACGAACGCGACGCTGCCCCGCTTGTCGCGGGTGCTGACGCGCTTGGAGGAGGCCGGCTTCGTGGCGCGGACGCCGTGCCCCGAGGACCGGCGGGCGACGAACGTGACGCTCACCGATGCGGGCTGGGACAAGGTCGTCCAGGCCGCACCGGGCCACGTCGAGCACGTGCGATCCCTGGTCCTCGACGCACTGACGCCGGCGCAGATCGAGCAGCTCGGTGAGATCTCCGCCGCCCTCCTGACGAAGCTCGATCCTGACGGCCGGATGTTCGCCAGCGAGGCCTGATCTCCGTCACCCTGGGGGATTCGCGGCGCTCGAGGGGTGCGTAGCGTGAGGCCCGACGTCGCAGACACCACCGAGCGCGACGCGGATCGGAGCGAATGATGACCGGATCGACGCAGCCCGAACCTGCACCACACGGGGACGAGGTGCCCCAGGACGGTCCCGCCGCGGCGGAGCCCGAATCGACGCCGCCGCCCACATCGATGAACGGTGGGACGACCTCCGTCTGGTACTTCGTCGGCGCCACGTTCCTCTTCGCCGGACCCCTGATCTTCGGTGTCGACGACTTCGGGTTCTTCCGGATCATCACCCTTGTCCTCGGGGCGGTCGTCATGGTCGCCGGGTTCGTCGTCCTGCGGCGCGAGAGTGGCAAACGGTCCTGAGGTCGCTGTCGCCTGGTCAGTTCGCCAACCGGTCAGCTCGCGAGCCGGTCCGCTCGCGAGCCGTTCAACCGGCGAGGAAGGCCCTGATGCCGTCGAGCAGGCGGTCGACGTCCTCGTCCGAGGTGTACGGGGCGACGCCGACGCGGAGGCCGCCGACGTCCTCGAGGCCCAGCGCCGCGAACGGCTCGACCGCGTAGAACGAGCCAGCCGGTGCGAGGACGTCGCGAGCGGCGAGGAACGCGGCCGCGTCGGCTGCACGCCTGCCGGGGAACGTCATGAACAAGGTCGCCGTGCGCTCGGCGGCCCGTGAGTGCAGTTCGACGAGCGGGCCGAGCTCCGCGAGGGCGTCCTCGATGCGGGTGCGCAGCGCGAGTTCCCACTCGTGGACGGCTGCGGAGGAGGCGACCAGACGGTCGCGCCTCGTCGTGGCGTCACCGGGGTCGATCGATGCGAGCACGCCGATGGCCGCCGTCACGCCGGCCATGAGCTCGTAGGGCAGCGTGCCGAACTCGAAGCGCTCCGGCACCACGTTCGTCGACGGCAGCAGCTTGTCGGGGTGGATCGAATCGAGCAGCGCCGGCGACGCGGCGAGGACACAGCAGTGCGGCCCGAAGAACTTGTACGGCGAGCAGACGAAGAAGTCGGCGCCGAGGGCCTCGACGTCGACGACGTGGTGCGCCGTGTAGTGGACGCCGTCGACCCAGACGAGCGCGCCGACCGCGTGCGCGCGGTCGGCGATCGTCCGCACCGGCGGGATGGTGCCGAGGAGGTTCGACGCGGCGGTCACGGCGACGAGCCTCGTCCGTTCGGTGACGAGGGCGTCGAGGTCCGCGAGGTCGAGCTCGCCCGTCGCCGGGTCCAGGTCGATCCAGCGCACGGTCGCACCTGCGCGGTCCGCCGCCTGAACCCACGGGCGCACGTTCGCGTCGTGATCGAGTCGGGACAGGACGATCTCGTCGCCGGCGATCCAGCCCCGCGACAGATGCCTGGAGAAGTCGTAGGTGAGCTGGGTCGCGCTGCGCCCGTAGACAATGCCGCGAGGATCGGCGGCGAGCAGGTCGGCGCACGCGGCACGGAAGGCGGTCACGGCGTCGTCCGCCCGACGCTCGGAGGCGACCGACGAGCCCCGGTTGGACAGCGGCCCGGTGAGGGTGTCGAGGATGGCCTGGCCGACGGCGAGTGGCGTCTGGGTGCCGCCGGGGCCGTCGAAGTGGGCGATGCCGGAGTCGAGGGAGGGGAACGCGGTGCGGAGGAGGGCGACGTCGAGGGTCATGCGTCCATCCTGCCGCGCCGGGAGCCAGAACGTGCGGACCAGGGGAGCGAGCACGCCATCGCTTGATACAGTGCCTGTGTGTCCAAGCTCATCGCTCCGCCCCATGTCGGGCGTCTGGAGGTCGTCGGCGTCCGCAACGCCGGCCCGAGAGAGCAGCGCACCCGGTCGACCACCTCGCCCACCCGGTGAGGACGTCGGCCTCGTTCATCGCGCTCGTCCGAGCGACGACGACGGGGCCGCGCACCCTGACGTACCCACCGCAGCGCACCGACGCGCGGAGGGTCTCTCCGCCGTCTCCACGACGGCCCAGCCGAAACCGGTGAACCCATGATCCCCCTGAACGAATCCCAGATCCGAGCCTCCTTCGTCAACGCGTCGCGCAAGGAGGTCAGTGACGTGAGCCTTCCCGTCGACCTCGACACGCTCGACTTCGAGGTGCGTGACTTCCTCGGGTGGCGCGACAAGAAGCTGCCGCGACGCGCGTACGTGGTCACGATCGTCGACGGCGAACCCGTCGGCATCCTGCTCCGGCAGGCCGACGCGATGCCCCGCACCCGGCCGCAGTGCGCGTGGTGCCAGGACATCACGCTCAGCAACGACGTCGTGTTCTACAGCGCGAAGCGGGCCGGACAGGCCGGCAAGAATGGCGACACGGTCGGCACGCTCGTCTGCGCCGACTTCCAGTGCTCGGCCAACGTGCGGAAGCTGCCGCCGCTCGCCTACGTCGGTTTCGACGCGGAGGCGGCCCGCCAGGACCGCATCGCGACGCTCAGCGTCCGTGCCGCGTCCTTCGCCTCCTCGGTCCTGAACGGCGTCGGCTGACCCGCTGAGTCGCCCGGATCTGCAAGAAATCCGCCCGATTTCGCGCAGATTCGGGCGACTCAAGGCTCGGGAGTCAGGCCCCGCCAGAAGAGGTCGACGGCGCTCGTCACGAGGTCGTCGGGCGGGACGCCGTCAAGCAGGCTGCCAGAGGCGAGTGTGGCGATGCCGTGGAAGGTCGCGAACGCGACGAGCGCGATGTGGTGCGGATCGCCGGCGGTGATCGCCCGGATCTCCTGCCCGGCGGTGACGACCCGGACGACGATCTCCATCGAGGCGTGACCGGCGGCGAGCAACTCCGTCCGGGCATCGGGCGCGTGCTTGAGGCCGAACATGAGCGAGAGGAGCGTCGGCTGAGCGAGCGCGAAGCCGACGTACGCTCGGGCCAGTGCGTCAACCTGTTCGCGGGCCCCTGCCGACGACGTGACCTCGGCTTCGGTCGCCCGCTCGAGCGCCGCGGAGAGACGACGGAAACCGTCTTCGGCGAGCGCGTCGAGGAGGGCCTGCTTGTCGCGGAAATGTCGGCTCGGCGCCGCGTGGCTGACGCCGGCATCGCGGGCGAGTCGGCGCAGCGACAGCTCATCGACGCCGTCGGTCTCGAGGCTTGCGGCGGCGGCTTCGAGGAGCGTCCGGCGGAGGTCTCCGTGGTGATAGGGCTGGGCTGACACGAGACGAGCCTACCGTTATGTTGACATTGACAACACGAGCAAAGACGGAGATGATGTCACTGACAACATTCGTGTACCGCCAGCTGAAGGATTCCCCATGACACTCGATCTCCGCGGTGGCACCGCACTCATCACGGGCGCGAGCTCCGGCCTCGGCGTCGAGTTCGCCAGACGGTTCGCGAACCGAGGGTCGAACCTGGTGCTCGTCGCAAGGCGCGCGGATCGCCTCGAGGCGCTGGCGGCCGAACTCCGGTCTGCCTCGGGTGTCGAGGTCACGGTCGTGCCGGCCGACCTCGGCGTCGCGGGTGCCGCCGAGTCACTCCACGAGGAGCTGGATCGCCGCGGCATCCGGATCACCTCGCTCGTCAACAACGCCGGGTTCGGCAGCCACGGTGCCTTCGACCAGGCGGACCCGGAGCGCATGACGGGAGAGATCCAACTCAACGTCGGGACCCTCGTCGAGCTCACGCGTGCATTCATGCCGCAGTTGCTCGAGGGGTCCGGCGCCCTGGTGACGGTCGCGAGCACCGCTGCCTACCAGCCGACGCCGGGCATGGCTGTCTACGGCGCGACGAAGGCGTTCGTGCTGAGCTTCACCGAGGCGCTCTGGGCAGAGGCTCGCGGCACCGGGCTGCGGGTGCTCGCCGTGAGCCCCGGGCCGACGAAGACCGAGTTCTTCGACGTCGTCGGGAGCGAAGACGCTGCCGTCGGCCGCAAGCAGACGAGCGTGCAGGTCATCGACACCGCGTTCCGCGCGCTCGACCGGGCTGACGGTGGCCCCAGTGTCGTGTCCGGCCGCAGCAACCACCTCGCCGCGCTCGCGACTCGGCTGCTGTCGCGTCGGACGCTCGCCCGCACGAGCGCCCGCGTCCTCGGCGGCGTACGGATGACCCGCTGAGTCGCCCGGATCTGTCGGAAATCCGCCCGTTTTCGCGCAGATTCGGGCGACTCAGCGACCAGTGAGGGCGGCGCGCACCGAGGCGACGACGGCGCGGAGGTCACGGAGATCGTCGGCCGTCAGCTCGATGACCGTCCACCCCGCGGCCCGAAGGCGGTTGGAGCGAGCGCGGTCCTTGCGCCACCGGTCGACCTCGACCCGGTGGTAGTCGCCCTGGTACTCGATGACGATCCGCGCTGCACGGTGACAGAGGTCGGCGCGGGCGAGGAACGAGCCGTTCGCCGCCCGGATCTCCTGGTTC
Organism: Plantibacter sp. M259; assembly: GCF_006065115.1. Classification (NCBI taxonomy): domain Bacteria; kingdom Bacillati; phylum Actinomycetota; class Actinomycetes; order Micrococcales; family Microbacteriaceae; genus Plantibacter; species Plantibacter sp. M259. The sequence continues at coordinate 2,577,989 of NZ_CP040750.1, forward strand.
GGTTCGAAGCCGGTGACGCCGCCGCGCACCAGCGCGACGCGGACGATGGACTCGGGCGGTGATTCCGCGCGGTGATCGAGCAGCGGGAGTGCGGCGGCGATGGCTCCACGGCCGCGCCGGCTCGGATAACGGGCTGCAGCCTCCTCCAACTCGGCCAGGCCTGCGGTACTCGTCCGAAGCAGATGGTCGCCTGTTGCGACGAGATCGGCGAGCGGGAGCGTCGCGGCAAGGTCCAGCCACGTTCGAACCGGACTCGTCAGCCGGATGCCGCCGTGGACGATCACGTCGTCCTCGTCGTCGATCGTGACCGACCGGCCGGCGATCCCGGCGGCGTGCGGAGCGCGGGCTGGTGCGGCCACGGCGAGGTCGAGGCGTTCGGGGGTGGAGAGCCGGTACGGGAGCGGCAGGCCGAGCAGGAGCGCAGCGGTCGGACCGCAGACGAAGACCCGGTCGGACAGGCGGTGGAGGAACGCACGACAGCGATCCTCGACTGACTCCACCGGGCGGGCGGACCGGATGCCGTGACCCGGTTTCTCGAGCCGACGACTGCGGAGTTCGCCGGGCGTCATCCCGCTGCGGAGCGCGTCGCCGACGAGGAACGGTCCGTCCGGAAGCTCTGCTGGCATCCCTTCACTGTGCCTGCGCCGAGTGGTTCCCTGTCCACGTTCTCCACAAGTCCGCTGACTCGCCCGGATCTGCGCGAAATCCAGCCGATTGCGCGTAGATTCGGGCGACTCAGGCGGGCGGGGCGGTCAGGGACGAGGCGCGGACCTGCAGCTCGGGCAGGACCTGGGTGCGCTGCGTCGGGCGACGACGGCCCTCGGACAGACGGGCGACCATCGTCTCGACGGCCATCCGACCGATGTGCTGCTTCGGCGGGCGCAGCGCGGTGATGGGCGGCTCGCCGTTCTCCGCCACCTCGTCGTCGTAGGCGACGATCGCGAGATCCTCGGGGATCCGCACGCCGCGGTCGAGGCAGTGGTGCTCCAGCAGGATCGCCTGCGGGTCGGCGTGCACGAACAGCGCGGTCGTCCCCGTGGCGAGGCATTCGTCGACGAGCGCACCCAGCCGGGCGTCCCTGGCGCCGTTCTCGACGTCGTCGATCTCGGCGTTCACCGTCAGGCCCGTGTCCAGCCCGAGGTCGGCGGACGCCCTCGCCCACCCGCGCCGCAGGTGGTCGGAGGTGGGGGAGTGCCGTGCCGCGGCGATGCCGATGCGACGGTGCCCCTGCTCGTACAGGTGGCGGACGGCGAGGACCGCGCCGAACTCGTGGTCCGTCGTCACCCATTCCAGTGAGCGCAGCGCGAGCGATGATGGCGCGCGACGCTCGGCCAGCACGACCGGGATCGGCAGCGCATCGAGCCAGGCGAGGAGGGCGTACCCGTCCTGGCCCGCGGTGTCGGGTGCGGCGATGAGCCCATGGATCCCACCCGTCTCGACGAGTGCGGCCATCTGTCGGCGCTGGTCGGCCGGGTCGTACGACGAGCCGCGGAGCACGAGCTGCGAGCGGCTGAGGGCGGCCGTGGCACGGGCGCCGTTGACGATCTGCGGCCAGTAGTAGCTGAGGGACGGCACGACCATGCCGATGCGGTATCGGGCGGGGCCAGCGGCGTCGGCGGATCGCGCGACCGTCTGGTCGAGGGAACTCCGGGCGGTCGCACCACCGTGGACGCGCGTGACGAGCCCGAGATCGGCGAGTGCGGTGATGTCGCGTCGGATCGTCAGCTCCGTGACACCGAGGATGACGGCGAGTTCGCGGACGACGACGGAACCGTTGCGTCGGACCTCGTCCATGATCCGTTCGCGGCGCTCAATGCCGAAGACCTGCGAGGGTCCCGTGCCGCCCGTCGGTCCCCGGTCGCCGGAGACGCCGTCGTCGCTCATCGTGCGGCCTCCACGGTGACCAGCAGACGATCCGCATCGGGACGCGGCAGCAGCCGCACGCGGGTGATCGTCTCGCCCCAGGACGACCGCATCATCGGGTCGTCGAGCCGGACGACCTCGATCGCGACCCCGGCCGCGTCGTGCTGGAGCATCACGTCCCGGGCGTCGGCGACCGGTCGACGCACGAGCAGGGTCACCGGATCGACCTCGGTCACGTCGCCCCACAGCATGAGGGTGACGGCCGTGCCCGCCGTATCGTCGAGCGACCAGACGTCCTCGATCACGACCCGCGACGCCGTGCGGTCGAGCGTCGCGGTCCGGCGCCAGTGTTCGTGCTCCGCCAGCCCGTAGGCCGCGGCGAGATCCATCGACCAGCTCGCTTGTGCGCCCTGGTCTCCGCCCCGGCGATCGCGCGCCGCGAACTCCGGTCCGTGCTGCTGCAGCAGACCGCGCGGAGCCGGGACGCTGTGCCAGTCGCTGCGCATGCACCAGATGTCGTAGCGGTGCGGGCCGAAGGTCCGCGCGTCATAGGTGGGCCGTCCGGGATCGATGATCGCGGGGACGCCGTCGAGTGCGACGATCACGCTCCCGAGGTCGTTGTGGTTGTGGTTCTCGTCGTTGTGGCCGCCCTTGAGGCTGACCGCGAGTCCGTCGGATCGCCCCTCGTGTTCCCGGGCGAGACCCACGCCGATCGACGGCAGGTCGACCGATGCCGGCAGCGGCAGGGCGGCGCTCCGGGCGTCCGCGACCGCCCACGGACGATCGAGGCAGACGCGGACGAGGCGCCCGAGTCCGGCCCGGTCCGTGGCGACGGGTGCATCGGGATCGCGATGCGCCGTGGCGTACGCGACGACGTCCGGCAGGGCGAGTCGCCGGCCCCAGCGATGCAGGAGATCGAACGGGAGCGTGCGATCACCGCGTGCTCGGGCATCCGCGACGTTCACGTACCAGTCGGCGGACAGCTGCATCCGCAGCGGGAAGCGCAGTGACTCGGGCAGCAGGTCGAGGCCGTCGAGCGCGAGGCGACCTCCGGCGAGACGATCGAGGGTCTCGACCGCTTCGAGCGCGCGTGCCGCCCCGTTCCACCAGTACTCCCAACCCTCGTCGATCGCGCCGTCCCGGGGAGGCCCGCCAGGTAGCGGTCGATGCCGTCGACCGCCCGATCGATGACGAGTTCGGCGCGGTCGGGGCTGCAGAGCACCGCCGCCGCGGCGATCGTGTTGCCGAGGATCCAAGGGTTCCAGTTGTGGAGGACGACCGGCTCGCCGTCAGGGTCGACGTCGAGGCCGAGCCAGTGCCAGTCGTCGCGGTCGAGGAACGGCCGGAACACCCGCTGCTCGGCCTCGGCTCGCAGCCGGTCGGTGAGGCCCGGGTAGCGCTCGTCGAGCTCGTCGCCGAGGACGGCGATCGCCCAGGCGACGGCCGCGACCGCCTCGCCGGCGCCGAGGTCGAGGAACGGTTCGTCGAGCGACGGCGTCACCGTCCCGAACCGACGGAACGCGTCGTCGTGGGCCGCCCAGCACCAGGTCGTCTGCTCCGCGAGGAGCCACAGGCCGTCGGCGACCTCGGCGAGTGGGTCGTGCGGCGCCGTGACCGCGACACCGGCTGCGGACGCGGCGGCGAGGATCACGGCGCGGGAGAGGCGTGCGAGCCGGTCACCGACCGCCGTCTCGTAGGAGAGGCGCTCCCCGACGAGCGGGTAGGCGCTGTACTGCGAGAAGAGCGGCTGGGGCCAGGGCGTCGCGGCATGGTCGGTGGTCGCGGACTCACGGGTCGCCTGGGCGACGAAGGAGTCGAGCAGCCGCCGGTCGATCGAGCTCCAGTCGCCGTCCGGCACGATGGACCGGAGTGCGGTCGCCGGGCGCTGTGACCACGCCGTCACCAACGGGCCGTGCGACCGACGTCGCTCATCGGTGGCCGGTGTGGCGGGTGCGGTCTGCGAGGGTGGATGCACGACGTCTCCATGATCATCTTCGATCGAGCTTGTTCGTTTGTGATCGACTGTTTTGACTCCGATCGGATTGGAGTATTCACTACCTGACAACCGCATGCAACCGCGGCCCACTCGAAGGAGAGCACCAGATGTCGAACGCCGCGCGCCCCGCAGCCCTGGTCGCCATGTGGCCCGACGTGTTCTCGACGCTCTTCGACGACGCCCGCCTGGCCCGGCTCCACGAGCTGTGCGAGGTCCGCGACGACGAGACCACCGGCGACCTCGACGACCCGGCGCTCGCCGCACGGCTCGCGGAGGTCGAGGTGCTCATCACCTCATGGGGCACCCCGCCGCTCACGGCGGAGCGGCTCGACCGCATGCCCCGGCTGCGCGCGGTCTTCCACTGCGCCGGCACGGTCCGCTCGCTCGTGACCGACGCGGTCTGGGAGCGCGGCATCGTCGTCACCACGGCCGCCGAGGCGAACGCCATCCCGGTCGCCGAGTTCACCTTCGCCTCGATCGTGCTCGCCGGCAAGCGGGCACAGGTCTTCGCCCGCGACCCTCGGGCGCACCGTCGCGAGTGGCGCACCCTGCTCGAGACCACGAACCTGTCCAACCTCGGACGCCGCGTGGGCGTCGTCGGCTTCTCGCGCATCGGCCGTCGCGTCGTCGCCCTGCTCCAGCAGCTCGACGCGGTCGAGGTGCTCGTCGCCGACCCCTACGCCGACGCCACGGCCGTCGCCGCGGCCGGAGCCCGCCTCGTCCCGCTCGACGAGCTCCTGCCGAACGTCGACGTGCTCTCGCTGCACGCCCCGGAGCTCCCGGAGACGAAGCGCATGATCGGGGCTGCCCAGCTCGCGGCGCTCCCGGACGGCGCCACGGTGATCAACACGGCCCGCGGGAGCCTCCTCGACACCGACGCCCTCGCGGCGGAGTGCGCGAGCGGACGCCTCGACGCGATCCTCGACGTCACCGACCCGGAACCGCTGCCCGTGCACTCGCCGCTGCTCGACCTCCCGAACGTCTCGATCACCCCGCACATCGCGGGCTCCCTCGGCCGGGAGACGCTGCGCATGACGGACGCGGCGCTCGACGACCTCGAGCGGTTCGTCAACGGCGAGGACCCGCGCGAAGCCGTCCGGGTCGCCGACCTGGGGGTGAGCGCCTGATGGTCGCGCTCCTGACCGCCCCGGCGTCGGAGACACTCGCCCTGGACCGCACCCTGTCACCGTCGACCGGCTGGACGCGCAGGCACTGGGAGGACCTCGCGGACCGGCTGCTCGGCGGTGCCGAACCCTTCACCTCGCCCGGTCGTGCCCGTATCCTGTTCCCGGGTGCGCCGGGCGGCTACGGCTCCGACATCGACGGGCTGGAGGGGTTCGCGCGGACGTTCATGCTCGCCGCCTTCCGGATCGCCGGTGATCCCGCGCGGACGGGCAACCTCGTCGAGCGCTACGCCGCGGGCCTCGCAGCGGGTACCGACCCGGACTCCCCGGAGCGATGGCCGCGGCCCGACGAGGTCGACCAGGCCAAGGTAGAGGCCGCAGCCATCGCGATCGGGCTCCACCTCACCCGCGCCGAACTCTGGGACCGTCTCGACGACCGCACCAAGCGCACGACGATCGACTGGCTCGCCGCCGTCATCGGCCAGCCGTACCCGCCCATCAACTGGGTGTGGTTCCGCATCGTCGTCGAGGAGTTCCTCCGCACGGTCGGCGGCCCGTTCTCGGAAGCGGACCTCGAGGAGGACCTCGCGATCGCGGACGGTTTCTTCCGCGAGGACGGCTGGTTCGCCGACGGCGGCACGCGCGCCTACGACCACTACACCGGGTGGGCGCTCCACCTCTATCCGGTCCTGTGGCGCACGATGCTCGCACCGGGCCACCCGCATCAGGCTCGACTCGACCGCTACGACGCCCACCTCGACCGCTACCTGGAGGACGCCGTCGCGCTCGTCGGCGCGAACGGTTCGCCGCTCGTCCAGGGGCGGAGTCTCATCTACCGCTTCGCCGCCGCCGCACCATTCTGGGCCGGTGCGATGGCCGGGTCCACCGCGCTCTCGCCGGGACTCGTCCGTCGGGCGGCCAGCGGTGTCGTGTCGCACTTCGACGCGGCCGGCGCCCCCGACGACCGCGGGATCCTGACGCTCGGCTGGCACCGGGAGTGGCGGCAGCTCGCACAGTCCTACTCCGGCCCCGGTTCGCCCTACTGGGCGTCCAAAGGCATGCTCGGGCTCGCGCTCCCGGCCGAACACCCGGTGTGGACGGCGATCGAGGAACCACTGCCGATCGAGCGGGGCGACATCCTCCGCACCGTCGTCGCCCCGGGCTGGATCGTCAGCGGGACGACCGCCGACGGCATCGTGCGCGTCGTCAATCATGGGACGGACCACGCGAACGACGGCGTCGCCCAACGCGACGCCCCGCTGTACGCGCGTCTCGGCTATTCGACGGCGAATGCGCCCGTGCTTTCGGCCGATGCCCGCGACCCGTTCGACGGATCGGTCGTGCTCCTGGACGCCGAGGGTGTCCCGAGTCACCGTTCCGGGTTCACCCGAGGTGGGCTGACGACGCTGCCGACCTCCGACGGGTCGTCCACCGGTTGGGCGACGTCCTCCGGTCTCGCCCGATGGATCGACGCCGATGCCGACGGCCCGGACCACGGCCACGGTCACGCTGCGGACCGGATCCGCACCGGCGCGCGGATCGACCTCTGTTCAGCAGTCCGTGGTCCCTGGGAGGTGCGGTTCGTCCGCGTCGTCCCGGGCGCGGGCGACGAGGTCCCGATCGGCGCGCTGCGTGTCGGCGGGTGGACCGTCAGCGGTCGTGACCTGGCCGTCGCCACCGACCCGACCTCGGCGGTCGCCGTCGCCGACGGGGTGCGTTCGGCCGTCGTCGAGCTCCAGAGCGACCACGACCAGGTCCCGACCGCCGCGCGTCGGTTCGGCGTCCGCGTGCTCGACGACGCCACGCCGCTCGGACCCCGTTCGGGCACGCCGTGGTGCGAGACCGACGGACCCGTCCGCCCGGACCACTGGCACGCGTTCGCGCTCCTCCTGGACGGCGCCACGCAGCCGGGCGTCGTCGCCCCGGCGATCGCGGGCGACGCCGGGTCCACCGGCCGCACCATCACCTGGCCGGACGGGGCGACGACCTCGCTCGACCTGCCCGCGTCGCACTGACGCCCACCGACCTCTCCATCCCGCAGCATCCCCGTTCCACCTGCACCGCCACCTGCACCGCCATCACCACCGACAGCACCACTACTCACCGAGGAGCATCCGCAATGAAGCGACCCATCCTGACCATCTCCGCGATCGCCGCAGCCGCCGGCCTCGCCCTCACCGGCTGCTCGGGTGCCGGCTCCGCCCAGCAGGACGAGGACGGCCCCGTCACGCTCAGCGTCTCCGTCTGGAACTACGACCAGACGCCCGAGTTCAAGGCGCTCTTCGACGCCTTCGAGGCCGAGCACCCCGACATCACGATCGAGCCCGTCGACATCCTCGCCGACGACTACTCCGACAAGGTCACGACGATGCTCGCGGGCGGCGACAAGACCGACGTCCTCACCATGAAGAACGTGACCGACTACGCGCGCTACGCGAACCGCGGCCAGCTCGTCGACGTGGGCGACGTCGTCGACGACATCGGCGCGGACAAGCTCGCCGGGATCGAGCCGTTCGCGCTCGACGACACCTACTACGCGGCGCCGTACCGACAGGACTTCTGGCTGCTGTACTACAACAAGGCCATCTTCGACGCGGCCGGCATCGAGCACCCCGACAACCTCACCTGGGACGAGTACGCGGACATCGCGGCGAAGCTCACCTCGGGTGACGGCGACTCCAAGGTCTACGGCACGTACAACCACTACTGGCGGTCCGTCGTCCAGTCGATCGCCGCAGCCCAGACCGGCGGCGACCTCATCAGCGGCGACTACGGCTTCATGCAGGACCAGTACGACCTCACCCTCGACCTGCAGGAGAAGGGCTACGCGCTCGATTACGGCACGGCGAAGACCCAGCAGATCAGCTACCGCACCATGTTCGAGACCGGCAAGGCCGCGATGATGCCGATGGGCACCTGGTACATCGCGGGCATCGCGCAGTCGATCGAGACGGGCGCGACCGACGTCGACTGGGGTGTCGCGCAGATGCCGCAGCTGCAGTCCGGTGAGGAGACGGTGACCTTCGGGTCGCCGACCGCGTTCGCCGTCAACAAGAACTCCACGCACCAGGCCGCCGCGAAGACCTTCCTCGAGTTCGCCGCGAGCGAGGCCGGCGCGAAGGCGATCGCCGCGATCGGTGTCGTCCCCGCGTACCAGTCTGACGACGTCACCGCGGCGTTCACGGCCCTCCCGACCGACGGCCTCTCGGTCAAGGCGTTCCAGGAGCCGAAGGACGTCGTCCTCGAGATGCCCGTGAGCGAGTACTCCTCCGACGTCAGCTCGATCCTCGACGAGGAGCACGACCTCATCATGGTCGGCGAGTCGGACGTCGACGACGCCATCACGAAGATGCAGGACCGCGTCAAGAACGACGTCCTCGTCGACTAGCCGCGTTCGCGGGGCCGGCACGCCCGGCCCCGCGATCCTCGCGTCCGCCCGGCGCGTCCCCACCGACCCCGCACCACCGTCCTCGAAAGGCTCGTCATGGCGATCGCAGCCCCACCGCAACGCACCCGCTCCAGCAGCCGCGTCCGCAGGAATGCGCTCGTCGGCTGGAGCTTCATCCTGCCGAACTTCATCGGCTTCGCGCTCCTGACCCTCATCCCGATGTGCGCGGCGTTCGTCATCGCGTTCATGAAGTGGGACTCGTACTCACCGCCCGAGTGGGTCGGGTTCGCGAACTTCGCCCGCATGATGCGTGACGAGTCCTTCTGGATCGCGCTCGGCAACACCGCCTACTACGCCGCAGGCCACATCCCGCTCACGATCCTGGCGTCGCTCGGCCTGGCCCTGCTCCTCAACCGCAAGCTCCGCGGCCTCGGCTTCTTCCGCACCGCGATGTTCTTCCCGTACATCACCTCGCTCGTCGCCGTCGCCGTCGTGTGGAACATGCTCTTCAACCCCACCGCCGGCCCGATCAACCAGTTCCTGGAGCTCATCGGCGTCGCCGACCCGCCCGGCTGGACGACGAGCTCCGCGTGGGCGATGCCCGCCGTGATCATCACGAGCGTGTGGCGCGACATGGGGTACTACATGGTGCTCTACCTCGCCGGCCTCCAGGCGATCCCGCAGGAGTACTACGAGGCCGCCGAGGTCGACGGTGCGAACGCCTGGCAGCGGTTCTGGAACATCACCATCCCGTCGCTCCGTCCGACGACGTTCTTCGTCCTCATCATGGTGACGATCGCGAGCTTCAAGGTGTTCGACCTCATCGTCGTCATGACGGGAGGCGGGCCCGGCCGGTCCACGCTCGTCCTCTCGCAGCTCATCTACCGCGAGGGCATCACCGAGAACCGCTTCGGCTACTCCTCGGCGATCTCGCTCGTGCTGTTCGTGATCGTGCTCGTCTTCACCGTCGTCCAGTTCAAGCTGCAGCAGAGGAAGGAACGCTGATGTCGACCAGTGCCACCACGCGTGCCTCGTCCACGGTCCCGTCGTCGGCGGAGGTCGCGATCGCCGAGGTCACCGACGCCATCACCCCACCCGTGCTGCCCGGGGCTGGAGGCAAGCGCACCCGGGTGCGCCGCCACGGTCCGATCTCGCCGCTGCGCCGCGTGCTCATCTACGTGATGCTCACCGTGCTGACCGCGATCATCTTCGTCCCGTTCTTCTGGATGGTCTCGTCCTCGCTCAAGCAGAACAACGAGGTGTTCTCGATCCCCGTCCAGTGGATCCCCACCGAGTTCGTGTGGCAGAACTACGTCGACATCTGGACCCGCATCCCGATGCTGACCTACCTCAAGAACTCGCTGTTCCTGTCGGTCACGATCACGATCCTGCAGGTGCTCACCGGGAGCTTCGCCGCCTACGGCTTCTCGAAGATGCACTTCAAGGGACGTGACGTCCTGTTCGTCGCCTACATCGCGACGATCGCCGTGCCGTGGCAGGCCTACATGATCCCGCAGTACATCATGATGCAGAACGCCGGCCTCGTGAACACGCACCTCTCGATCATCCTGCTGCAGGCGTTCGGCGCCTTCGGGGTGTTCCTCATGCGGCAGTACTACCTGACCATCCCCGACGAACTGAGCGAGGCCGCCCGCATCGACGGCCTCAACGAGTACGCGATCTGGTGGCGGATCATCCTGCCGCTCACGAAGCCGGCGCTCGCGAGTCTCGCGCTGCTGACCTTCGTCTCCACCTGGAACGACTACATGGGTCCGTTCATCTACCTGACGAGCAACGACCTCTGGACCGTGCAGCTCGGTCTGCGCTCCTTCGTCGGGCAGTACGACGCCGAGTACGCGCTCATCATGGCCGGGTCCGTCGTCTCCGTCATCCCGATCGTGCTGATCTTCCTCCTCGGCCAGCGCTACTTCATCCAGGGCATCGCGACGAGCGGGATGAAGGGATGAGCGCGGTGACCGAGCGGCGCGCGGACGACCGTGCCGGCGGCGTGCGCGGGTTGCTGCAGCCGCGCCGGGAGACCTTCGAGTCAGTGTTCGGCGTCGTGTACCGCTCGCTCATGGTCGGCGTCGGCGTCGGGATCGGCGCGCTCCCGTTGGCGGCCGCGATCGTCCTCGTCGCCGAGCCACTCGCGAGCTGGCCGTTCCTGCTGCTGTGCTCGCTCCCGCTCGGCCCCGCCTTCGCCGCCGGCTGCTGGTCGTTCCAGCGGTCGCGCGACGCCGCCGATGCCGGGCCGCTGCGGGAGGTCGGGATCGGCCTCCTGCGGACCTGGCGTCCGGCGCTCGCCGCGTGGTCGCTCGTGTGCGCGCTCACGTTCGTCGTCGTGATCGACCTCGTCGCCGTGTGGGGGACGCCGTTCGCGATGCTGCTCGGGCCGCTGCTCGTCGTCGTGCTGCTGCTCGCGGTCGTCGCAGCCTTCGGCGTCTTCGCCGGGCTGGCGGCCGCTCCGGGCCTGCGGTTCCGGGCGCAGCTGCTCGGCGGGCTCGTCCGGACCGTCCGTCGGCCGGGCACCTCGCTCCTGTCGCTCGTGCTCCTGGCCGCGTGGGCCCTCATCGTCCTCGCGCAACCGGTGCTCGGGCTCCTCGCCCTCGGCGGTTTCGTCCTCTACTCGGTCTGGAGCAACGCCGCGGCGGCGCTCGCCGACTGACCTCCCGGATTGTCCGACGCTCGGGCCCGTTGAGTGGTTGGATCGACGCATGGGCGAGCACAGAGGTCAGCGGACACTCACCACCAGCGGATGGCACGACTTCTGGGCGAAGGGCGGCATCGGGCGGGCGTTCCTGTTGGCCATCGTCTACCTCGCCCTGTACCTCGGGGCCGGCTGGGTCGTCGGGCAGCTCTTCGGCTCGCAGATCGGCGAGGACGTCTTCGCGACCCCGCAGAGCGTGTTCTTCGGGCTCATGCTGCCGCTCATCGTCGGATCCCTCCTCCTGGCCGGCTTCGTCCTCTCGGTCGGTTGGTTCCGGGAGCTCTTCGCGAAGCAGCCGATCCGTGGACGCTGGTGGATGTGGGCTGCCCCGATCGTGATCCTCGCCGCGGTCGTCCTGCGGTTGCTCGGCATCGACTACGGGAGCTACGAGGGTTCCGTGGTCGTGGTCGCGATGCTGTCCGGCGTGTTCATCGGGTTCGCCGAGGAGATCCTGACCCGCGGACTGGTCGTGAAGATGCTGCGCGACGCCGGAAGTTCGGAGTGGATCGTGATGGTGATCTCCTCGCTGGTCTTCGCGCTGTTGCACGCCTCCAACCTCCTGTCGGGCCAGCCGGTCACGACCGTGCTCGTGACCGTCGTCTACACCTTCGGATTCGGCGTGTGCATGTACCTGACGCTCCGGGTGACCGGCAACCTCATCTGGCCGATCCTGATCCACGGACTCTACGACCCGACGCTCTTCCTCTCGACCGGTGGGATCGACCACGCGGGAGCCGCCGCCGGTCAGAGCGTGTTCCTGGCGATCGCCGGTCCGGCCAACCTGCTCATCATGCTCGTCGCCGTGATCGGCCTGATCTTCGTCCGTGGGCACGTGCAGGCCCACCCGGTCGACGACGTGCTGCGGCCGTAGCCGACCGACCCCTCCGGCGCACCGGCCGGGTACGCTCGGACGGATGACCACCGCGCGGCACTACCCGGCGACGATCGCCGCGCCGGTCGGGCACGAACTCGTGATCAAGAAGTCGCGGTTCCTCGGCCTCGCGCACCCGGTCGCCTCCCCGGAGGAGGCCGAGGCCGTCATCGGTCGGGTGAAGAAGCAGGCGTGGGACGCGCGACACCACTGCGTCGCGATGGTCACCGGGCTGCTCGGCGACCAGGCCCGCTCGTCCGACGACGGTGAACCGTCCGGCACGGCGGGGATGCCGATCCTCGAGGTCATCCGGCGGCGCGAGCTGACCGACGTGGTCGTCGTCGTCACGCGGTACTTCGGCGGCGTCAAGCTCGGGGCGGGCGGTCTCGTCCGTGCGTACTCCTCGGCGGCCTCCGAGACGCTCGACCTCGCCGCGCTCGTGCGCCGCGAGACCCTGACCCGTGCAACGCTCGTCGTCCCGCACGCCGACGCCGGGCGGTACGACAACCTGCTGCGTGATTGGGCCGGAACCCACGGTGCCACCCTCGGCGACCCGGTCTACGGGGCGCAGGCGGAGCTGGAACTGTGGGTGCCGCCGCCCGAGCTGGAGCGGCTTCAGGCCGACGTGGCGTCGGCCTCCAACGGGTCGCTCGCCGTGGCCGTCGGGGAGGAACGCGTCGTCGACGTCCCGGCGCTTCGCTGAGCTGCCCGGATCTGCGCGGAATCAGCCGGATGCAGAGCAGATCCGGGCGACTCAGGGGAACCTGCGATCCCGATAGGGTCGGATCATGCACACCGACGTGACCCGAATCGACGGGCTTCCCGACCTCGCCTGGACCTCGACCCCCGGAATCGCATCGTTCGACGCCGATGCCGGAGCGCTCACCCTCACCTCCGCCGCCGGCGTCGACTGGAGCAACAGCTCGCTCGGTGGGCCGCGTGAGCTGCGTGCCACGGCGCTCGCCTTCGACGCACCCGAACATTTCACGCTCTCGGCGCGGGTCGCTGTCGTGAGTGAGCGCAGCACCTTCGACGCCGGTGCCCTCGCACTCTGGATCGACGACGAGCACTGGGCCAAGCTCTGCTTCGAGCAGTCGCCGCAGGGGCAGGCGATGGTGGTGAGCGTCGTGACGAACACCTGGTCGGACGACGTGAACTCGACGCACGTCACGGCCGACCACGTGTGGATGCGTGTCAGTCGCCTCGGTGAGGCGTGGGCGTTCCACAGCTCGCCCGACGGTGTCACGTGGGACTTCGTCCGCGTCTTCCGTCTGCACAGCGACGCCCCGGTGCGCGTCGGCTTCCTCTCGCAGGCGCCGGTCGGTCCGCCCTGCGAGGCGCGGTTCGACGAGATCGCCTTCGGGGCAACACCCCCGACGGACCTCCGCGACGGGAGCTGACCCCCGCTGAATCGCCCGGAATTGCACGGAAACCGGCGATACGTGTGCAGTTCCGGGCGACTCAGCGCGAGGGCAGCTTGACGTATCGGAACCTATCTTCCTAAAGTGTCCTCATGGCACGCAGACGACCCGGCACGCTCTTCCCGCTCGAGCTCGACATCCTCGACGTCGGCACCGTGTTGCAGTCGACCGAGGGGAGCTTCTACGGGTTCGCCCTTGCGAAGCAGCTCGCCGAAGCCGGAGACGCCGCGCTCACCGCGCACGGCACGCTCTACAAGGCCCTGTCGCGGATGGCGGACGCCGGCCTGATCGAAGCGACCTGGGAGGACCCGGAGGTCGCGGAGGCGGAGGGTCGCCCCCGTCGACGGTTGTACCGGATCACGGGTGAAGGCGCGACGGCCCGGGATCGGGAGCACGCGAGGATCGCCGGTGAGCAGGCCTCCGCGGCGAGGCCGGCGGGTGCGGCGTGGACGCAGGGGGCGATCGCATGACCGCCATCCGGACGCCTGAATACCGCACGGCCGCCCACCGCGTCCTGAACTGGTGCGGGTGGTACACCCGCGACCTCGCGCCCGACGTCGCCGGGGAGCGCCGCGACGAGATCGCATCCGACCTGCACGAGCACGCCGTCTGGGCCGAGGAAGCGGGCGTCACGCCGCAGCGGCTGCGGCGCGACATCATGCTGCGGGCCATCCGCGGGATCCCGCACGACCTCTCGTGGCGCTCCGGGCAGTTGCGCGCGGGCCACGGCGTCGATCCGATGCCGCTCGGCATGCGGCGGGCCGGCGACGTCCTCGCAGCCCTCGTGGTCACGGGCGGCGTCCTGGTCACCGGAGCGGCGCTGTTCCTCCTCGTCCGGATCGTCCGTGCGCTCGTCATCGGCGACGTCGTCGAGGTGCCGGCGGGCGCGCTCGGTGTGGCGATCGCCGCGGTCCTGGGCGTCGGGGGGCTCGTGCTGTTGTTCTCGAGGCACCGCCGATGGCTCGGCTCGGCGCTCCTCGCACCCGCCGCGGTCCTCATCGGCGTGCTCGCGGGCGACATCGTGTACCGCGTCAGCGCGACCGGCGTGCTCATCGTGTCCCGCCTGAGCTCGCACGGCGCCGGGGTCGAACCGTGGTGGGTGATGAGCGTGGCCATCGGGGTGGGTGCTGCGCTCGGGTTCATCGGAGCCGCGGTGTGGTGGTGGCCGGGGGTCGCCGAACGACGGAACGGGACGCAGCGGCGTCGGTGCAGGGGAGACGGCATGAGCGGGAACGAGATCCATGACGGGCCGGATGCGGCGCAGGAGACGGCACCCGTCCGCCGGAGTCCCGGAACGCTCCGTCGACGGATCGGGCTCGGCATCGCGATGAGCGGGGTGCTCGCAGTGGCAGCGGGCGGCGTGTTCATCGGGGTGTCGAACGCTCAGGCGGCCGCTGACGACGCACGATCCCTCGAAGCGGTCGCCGACGCCGCCGCGTCGCTCGACGACCTCCCGCCCGTCGAACCCGTGGTGCCCGCGGATCCCGCAGCGACGCCGGACGCTGGCGAACCCGTCTCGCCGGCGGCCGGCGTCGACTACTCGCAGACGCCGGAGGGCTGGTACGACGCGACCACCGACCCGGCTTCGATCGTGCCCAGCACCGACTCCTACCTCAGCGACGGGATCTGGGAGGCACAGCAGCAGATCATCGCGAAGTGCATGGCTGATCAGGGCTTCTGGTACGCCTGGACGAACGACCCCTCCAAGATCCTCGATCCACTCTTCGGCATGGTCATGTCGGAGTCGTCCGATGCGGCGTTCCTGGCGCGGTGGGGGACGAACCCTGACGATCAACCGTACGACTGGAAGCTCGCCGGCTGCCACGGCTACGCCGTCCACGTCACCGGGATGGACGACGCCAACTGACGTCGTCGATCGACAGTGCTGTCGTCGGATGCCGGTGCTAGCGTCGCCCGCATGAGAATCCTGTTGATCGGTGCGAGTGGACATGTCGGACGAGCGGCGCAGGACGCCCTCGCGGAACGTCACGAGGTGATCGCGGTGTCGCGCTCGACGGCGCCTGCCGTCGACACCACCGATGAGGCGTCGATCGAGGCGCTGTTCGCCGAGGTGGGCGAGGTCGACGCGGTCATCGTCGCCGTCGGATCCGTCCCGTTCAAGCCCGTGGGGGAGCTGACCCGCGACGACTATCGCGCGGCCTTCCTCGGCAAGGTGCTCAGCCAGCTCGACGTCGTGCGGATCGGGACCCCGTTCGTCCGCGACGGCGGCTCCTTCACGCTCACGACGGGCATCCTCGCCCGCGAGCCAATCGCGACGGGCGCTGCGGCCTCGATGGCCAACGGAGCGGTCGAGTCCTTCGTGATCGGTGCCGCCCCGGAACTTCCGCGCGGCATCCGCATCAACGCCGTCAGCCCCACGGTGCTGGCCGAGGCAACCGGCTACCACGACGCGTTCCCGGGCTTCGCACCGGTCGCGTCCGACGTGGTGGGCCTCGCGTTCGTCCGTGCCGTGGAGGGTGTCGGCACCGGTCGGGTACTCGCGCTCGACTGAGCCGTCCCGGCACTCCCGAGGGGAGGCATGTCGTCGTCCGGCCGTTGGCCAAGCGACGATCCGCCTCCGCTCAGTCGCGCTCTCGACGCGGTCGACGCCCCAGCGCTAGGGTCGGCACATGACCCGCTTCCTGCTCAGCATCGCCGTCAGCCTGCTGTCCTCGGCGATCGGGCTGCTCGTCGCCGACTGGGTCGTCCCTGGCGTCCGCCTGTCGCTCGGCGGTTTCATCATCGCCGTCGTCGTCTTCACGATCGCGCAGGGCGTCCTCGGGCCGTTCATCCTCCGCCTCGCGCGGCGCTACGCCTCGGCGATCCTCGGCGGCATCGGACTCGTGACGACGCTCGTGTCGCTGTTCGTCGTGTCGGTCCTCCCCGGTGGCCTCCACATCCGCGGGGTGCTGGCCTGGGTGCTCGCACCGCTGGTGGTGTGGCTGGTCACGGCGCTGGGGAGCTGGATCCTCGGGTGGGCGCTCATCACGCGACGGTTCGGCGACCGCGATCGCGATCAGGGTCGCACGAGCTCGAAGCGGTAGGCGGCGACGGAGCCCGGAGGGGATCAGCGGCTGGCGGCCAAGGCGGCTGCCAGCTCGACGCGGCTGGCGACGCCGAGCTTCCGCAGGACGTTCGCGATGTGGAACTTGACGGTGTTCTCGCTGATGGTGAGGGTCTCGGCGATCGCCCGGTTCCGTGCTCCACCGGCGGCCAGCTCGGCGACGCTCCACTCGCGCTCGGTCAGCGCGGCGGCCGCCGAGTCGGAACGGGTCTGGGTTGCGGGCGGCGGGTCGAGCGGCAGTGTCACGTGCAGCTCCGAGCCCCACCCGGGCGTCGCCTGGACATCGAGACTGCCGCGGAGTGCCGCGACGCGAGCGCCGAGCTGCTGCACGCTCGGGGTGTCGACGGTCAACTCGCCGGGGCCGTCGTCGCGGATGCCGATGAGCAGGTTGCTGCCGTCGCAGTCCCACTGCACCCGGACCCGCCCGACCGAGGACTGCTCGACGAGCGCGAGGACCGTGCCGCGGACGATCGCCCGTCCCGCATGCGCCACCTCGCCGGGCAGTGCTCGACCATCGACGGGTGGCTCGATGAACTGGACCTCCGGGCCGCCGAAGCGGGCCAGTGGGCGGAGGTCCTCGCGGAGTCTCGCGAAGGCGCGCGCGACCGGTTCCTCGGCCAGCTGGCGGTCGCGGTCAGACACGGCCCGCAGCTCGACCATCGCGGCCGAGGCGATCTCGGTCACCGCCGCTCGGGCGTCCTCCGCCGACGTCTGACGCGACCGGGTGACCGCGAGGATCGACTCCAGCGTCGTCGCATGGGCGTCGGTGAGTTCCGCGATCGCGCCGGCCCGCTCGCTCGACGCCGCCCGCGAGTCGCGCAGGTAGTCGGGGGCCGCCGTCGCGACCTGCTGGCGGATGCCGGCTGCGACGACCTCCCACAGGGCGCCGACGAGCCGGTCGTCGATCGGTCCCTGCGGGTCGGTCAGGACGAGGAGGGCGCCGGTGTCGGCCAACCACGCCGCGATCGGACGCTCCGCTCCTGCGATCACCGCCGACGTCGGCCGGTCGGCGTGTGTTCCGGCATCAGCGGTCACTGTGGTGACCGGGCCGCGCGGGGTGCGCTGTCGGACGGCGTCGAGCTCGGCGATCGTGACGCCCTCGACGATCGCCGGGTCGCCGGCCTTCTTCCGGGGGCGACCGGTGCAGTCCTCGGTGAAGATCACGAGCGCGGAGTGAGCGACGACCGGCTCGAGCACCTCCCGGAACGCTCCGGCGATGCGCAGCAGTGAGCTGGATGCGACTGATGCCAGGCCGTCGAGCAGCTCGACCGGGTAGGTGACAGTGCGTTCGATCATGTCCGCACCCTATCCCATCGGTCCGCACCCACCCGTTCGGGTAGGTGGAACCGTTCGGCCGAGCGGCGGCGCACCTACCCGATCACGCCGAGGATGGAGGGATGTCGAACCCCACCGTCTCTCCATCCACGTCGGTGACGCCTGCGACCTCGACGGTCCAGGGTGCGCTCACCGCGATCGACGCCGAGTTGCATCGCACCGTGTCGAGCCTGCTGGAGGCCGATCCGGCCCCGTTGGCCGGCGCACTCGAGCGCCTGCGCACGGCGGACCGCGTGTTCGTGTCCGGTGCCGGTCGTTCGGGCCTCGCGCTCCGGATGACCGCCATGCGCCTCATGCACCTCGGGCTCACCGTGCACGTCGTCGGCGAGACGACGACGCCAGCCATCGTCGCGGGTGACGTCTTGCTCGTCGCCAGCGGCTCCGGTACGACGACGGGTGTGGTGCGTGCCGCGGACACGGCCGTCTCCGTCGGGGCCCAGGTGATCGCCATCACGACCGATCCCGCATCCCCGCTCGCCGAGTTGGCCGCCGAGACGATCGTCGTCCCCGCCGCGCAGAAGACCGACCACGGCGGCACGCGTTCCGTGCAGTACTCGGGGAGCCTCTTCGAGCAGGCGGTCATGCTGCTCGGCGACGCGTTGTTCCATGCGCTCTGGCAGTGCGACGGCGTCAGCGCCGAGGAGCTGTGGCCGCGCCACGCGAACCTCGAGTAGTCGCCCCGATCCCTTCCTACGCGCCCGGCAGACGTCGGACGCCTCCCATCACGACAGAAAGCAGCACCACATGAAGCTCCAGGTAGCCATGGACGTCCTCACCACCGAGGCAGCCCTCGAACTCGCCGGGAAGGTCGCGCCCTACGTCGACATCCTCGAGCTCGGCACGCCCCTCATCAAGAGCGAGGGCCTGCGTGCCGTCACCGCGGTCAAGGACGCCCACCCCGACAAGATCGTGTTCGCCGACCTCAAGACGATGGACGCCGGTGAGCTCGAAGCCGACATCGCCTTCTCCGCCGGTGCGGACATCGTCACCGTCCTCGGGACCGCCGGTGACAGCACGATCGTCGGCGCCGTGAAGGCCGCGAAGGCGCACGGCAAGTCCGTCGTCGTCGACCTCATCGGAGTCGCCGACAAGGTGCAGCGCGCCAAGGAGGTAACCGCTCTCGGTGCCGCATTCGTCGAGATGCACGCCGGTCTCGACGAGCAGGCGGAGGAGGGCTTCACCTTCCAGACGCTCCTGTCCGACGGGGAAGCGGCCGCCGTGCCGTTCTCGGTCGCCGGTGGCGTGAACGTGTCGACGATCGCGTCGGTCCAGCAGGCGGGCGCGCAGGTCGCGGTCGCCGGTGGTGCGATCTACTCGGCCGACGACCCGGCGGCCTCCGCAGCAGCGCTCCGCGCGGCAATCGTCGCGTAACCCCCTCCGCCAACCCCGCACCCGTCGGGTTGGCCAGCGCGGTGCGCTGACGTGAGCGCGGTGCATCGGACGCGAGCGCGGGTCTCCAGAGACCCGCGTTCACGGCTCCGGGGCGCGCTCGGGTCAGCGCACCGCGCTGGCGTATCGGGTCGGGCGGCTGGGTGAAGTCCGAACATCGGACGGGATTCAGGCGTGACGCGGCATACTGGGCGGATCACCACGCGACGCTCGTCGGATGAGCGCGCGGCCGAGTACCCGGAGGATCCGCCGATGACGACCGATTCCAGCCCCGAGCAGCCCACCGCACAGACGACCTCGGGAGCGGTCCGCGGGACGCGCCGCGCCGACGGCTCGGTCGCCTTCCTCGGCATCCCGTTCGCCGAGCCGCCGACCGGAGCGAGACGATTCCAGGCCCCCGAGCCCAAAGCGCCCTGGGACGGCGTCCTCGACGCGACCGCCTACGGCGCGACACCGCAGCGGAAGGCCATGGCCGAGATCACGACGATCCCGGAACCGTCGATCCCCGGCGATTCGACGCTCAATGTCAATGTCTTCACGCCCGACCCGACTCCGACCGATGAGGGCGCCGGTCTGCCCGTCCTCGTCTGGATTCACGGCGGCGGCTTCATCGCCGGGTCGCCCGCGAGCCCCTGGTACGACGGTCGGGCCTTCAACCGCGACGGCGTCGTCACGGTTTCGGTGTCCTACCGCCTCGGCTTCGACGGGTTCGGCTGGCTGCCGGACGCCCCCGCCAACCGCGGCGTCCTCGACTGGATCCTCGCACTCGAGTGGGTGCGCGACAACATCGCGGCCTTCGGCGGCGACCCGCAGCGCGTCACGATCGCGGGCCAGTCCGCCGGCGGCGGGTCCGTCATGACCCTGCTCACGGTCCCGTCCGCGCATCACCTGTTCCACCGGGCGATCTCGGTGTCCGGCGTCCCCGGCGACGTCCCGCTCCACGACGCGCAGGCCCTGACCGGGCGACTCGCCGAGCACCTCGGGGTACCCGCGACCCTGGCCGGTTTCGCGAGCGTCCCGGAGGACACGTTGATCGAGGCCCAGCGCTTCGAACTCGTCCCCGGCGGCGCGACCCACCCGGAGTCCGTGCTCCGCGGGATGACGACGATGAACGGCCGCCTCGGTCTCGGCCCGGTCGTCGACGGCGAGTTGGTCGTCGACACCGTCGAAGCCGGCATGATCGCGGGACGAGGCGTGGACAAGCCGTTGCTCGTCAGCGCGACCCGAGAGGAGTTCGCCGGGTTCTTCACGGGTCGGCTCGACGACTTCGACGCCGTGGCGCCGACGCGTGCGCTGGAACTGATGGGCGTGCCGGAACCGCTCGCCGAGGCGTACGTCGCGACCCAGCCGGGTGAACGCACGGGACTCGTCGCGGGGCGCTTCGTGAGTGACGTCATGTTCCGGGAGCGCATCATCCGCTGGCTGGCGCTGCGGGACGACGCGGAGACCTGGGTCTCCGACTTCGTGTGGCGCTCGGCGGTGAGCGGGATCGCGGAGCACTGCCTCGACGTCCCGTTCATCTTCGACGGGCTCGACGACCCGGACGTCACCCGGGTGGCGGGCCCGCACGCGCCGCAGGAGCTCGCTGATCGGATCCACGGTGCGGTCGTGGCGTTCGTCAGGGACGGGTCACCGGGCTGGTCGCGGTCCGACCGCGACGGCTCCGGGATCGAGGTGTTCGACGCGGCCGGGGCGCCCGCGGTCGAGCCGTTCGCGAGTGCACGCGTGCTCGCCGCGGCCACGCGACTCGCGGAAGCGACGTCGACACCGGCCTGACAGACCTGGTCGCCCGATTCGTAGGACGAACCGGGCTGTTCTGCCAGGGGGTGTGGCTGTGAGGCGTCCCGCGTTACCGTCGGGACACGAGGAAAGGAAGAAACATGAGCGATCCACGAGACGAGCAGGACGATCCGATCGGTGACGCACAGGAGGCGATCTCCCGCGCGCTGCCCGACAACGCCCCGAGAGCGACGACCCGATGGCCGCGCCGACGGTCGACGACCCGGGCTCCGAGCCAGGCGACGGCGACCCCGCCGACCAGCCGGGCCTCCTCTAGGGCGACTCGCCGCGGCGGCCGGTTCCGCTGAAACCCCTGGTCAGCGCGGTGCTGCCGACCGAGATGTCACGAACCGCCGCCAGCGCGGTGCGCTGGTCCGAACCCCCGGGATCAGGCCTGAGCGCGACCCACACGCGTGAGCGCGACCCTCCGGAGACCCGCGCTCACGCGTGTGGCCCGCGCTCGCGTCAGCGCACCGCGCTGGCGCAAGCCGAAACGCAGGAGGGTGGAGGTGTGCAACGCGGGGGCGCTCCGCGCGCGTAGCGGAACGACTTCGGGCGATGTCAACCCCGGGACGGAATGGTCAGGCCCCATACGGTGGACGGAGTTCTGCGAAAGGAGCTTCACCATGAACATCCTGCTCATCATCGTCATCGTCGTTGCCATCGTTCTCGCCATCACCGGTGGGTTCGTCCAGTCCCTCAACTTCCTGCTGTGGGTCGGCCTCGTGCTGCTCGCGATCGCGATCATCGCGTTCTTGATCAGGACGATCACGGGTCGCAAGGCCCTCTAACTCGAACTCGAGTTCACGAAGCGGTCGGTCCCTCCGGGGGCCGGCCGCTTCGCTGTGTCCGGGATGCTGTGTCCGGGGCGCGATCCGAGTCCTACCGCAGTGACGGATCGACGCTCGTCCGACGGAGCACCGCGTCGGCGAAGGCCCCGAACAACCGCTCGCCGGCCTCGCGCATCGGCCCCGCCACCGCGGCGACCTCGGACCGCAGCCGGTCGGCCGCCTCCTCCGCGGTCCCGGCGATGAACGGCAGGTCGCGGAGCATGAGCGGTTCCGCGAGCCACCGGTCGAGCATCGGCGGGTCGACCTCGAGGTGGAACTGCGTCGCGAAGACCCGGTCCTCGATCCGGAACGCCTGGTTCGGCGTCGACGGCGACGATGCGAGGACCGTCGCTCCATATGGAGCCTCGACGACGTCGCCATGCCAGTGCAGCACCGGCAGTCGCTCGCCACGCATGCCGAGTTCGCTCTCGGTCAGGAGCTCGACGTCGCCGACACCCACCTCGTGCGCGGCCGCCGAGTGGAGGGTGGCTCCGAGGGCCGTCGCGATGAGCTGATGCCCGAGACAGACCCGAACACCGGGATGCCGAGCACCGCCGCATCGCGCACGAGCTGTGCTTCGAGCCCGAGACCCGGGTGCTCCTCCACGTCGAGCGCGCCCATCGGGCCGCCGAGGAGGACGAGCCCGTCGAACCCGGTGATCTCGCGCGCCGGCGGCAGCTCACGACGCTCGACGATGGTGTCGAGCGTCCAATCGATCCCCGACGCCGTCAGCACCTCGCCGAGCACCGCCGGTCGCTCCCAGGGGACGTGCTGCAGGACGAGAACGTGCGGTCTGGTCATCGGATGCCTCCAGGTCGCTGGGGCGGCGCGACCGGTCTCCGCCGGGTCGCGGAGGTCCGCGCCGTGCGAGCAGCGTAGCGAATCCGGGCGTCGTCACCGGCCCGAGGCTTCGGGCTCCCGGCCGATACACTGTCACCGTGCTGCTCTCGGACCGTGACATCAAAGCCGAACTCGACGCCTCCCGCATCGCGCTCGACCCCTACTCGCCGGAGATGATCCAGCCGTCGTCCATCGACGTGCGCCTCGATCGCTTCTTCCGCCTCTTCGACAACCACAAGTACCCCTTCATCGATCCCGCGGAGGATCAGCCCGAGTTGACGCGCCTCATCGAGACGCTGCCGAACGAGCCGTTCATCCTGCACCCCGGTGAGTTCGTCCTGGGGTCCACGTACGAGCGGGTGTCCCTCCCGGACGACGTCGCCGCACGCCTCGAGGGCAAGAGTTCGCTCGGTCGTCTCGGTCTCCTCACGCACTCCACCGCCGGCTTCATCGACCCGGGCTTCACGGGGCACGTCACCCTCGAGCTCAGCAACGTCGCGACGCTGCCGATCAAGCTCTGGCCGGGGATGAAGATCGGTCAGATGTGCTTCTTCCGGCTCACGTCACCGGCCGAGCGCCCGTACGGGTCGAGCGAGTACAGTTCCAGGTATCAGGGACAGCGTGGACCCACCGCCTCCCGTTCCTTCCAGAACTTCCACCGGACCGACGTCGGCGAGACGCAGCGCTGACGCAGGACTGAGGCGGGCGTCCCGACGACGGGCGAGCAGGTGGACCAGCAGAAAGGCCCGCCATGAGCACGTCAGAGCGACCCGACTTCGCCCGCGCGATCACCGCCGACGGGCCGACGCCGCTCTACCCGCGTCGCATGGTCCGGTTCGGGCAGTTCGTCGGATCCTGGGACGTCCACTCGAAGCGCCTCGACGACGAGAGTGGCGAGTGGGTCGAGTCCGACTTCCGCTGGATCGTGTCGTACATCCTCGAGGGGCGGGCCGTGCAGGACGTCCAGCTCGTCGCGAACGACTCCGAACCGTCGGGCTGGGAGACGGTCAGTACGGCTCTCCGCGTCTACGACCGGTTGATGGGCGCCTGGCGCGTGAACTACGTCGAGCCACGGCGCGGGGAGTTCTGCCAGCTCGTCGCGACGCCGCACCGCTCCGACGGCATCCGTCAGGACGGCACGCGGAACGACGACAAGCTCATCCGGTGGAACTTCAGCGGCATCACCGAGGACTCGTACACCTGGGAGAGCTGGGTGTCCGACGACGAGGGCGTGACCTGGTGGCTGCAGGAGCACAACGAGGGTCGCCGCATCGCCTGAGCGGCTCCGTCTCCACCGCGACGATCAGGGGTCGGTGCGCGCCAGGCGCTCCAGGAACGACGCCAGCTGCTCGCGCTCGGCCGTGGAGAAGCCGTCGAGGACACGATCCTCGGCGGCGAGGTGATCGGGCAGGGCTGCGTCGACGAGGCGCTTGCCGGCCGGGGTGAGGGCGACGACGGTGCCGCGCCCGTCCTGTTCGCTCGGACGGCGCGTCACGAGACCGCGCTCGACGAGCTTGTTCACGCGCTGGGCGATCGCACTCGACGTCACCATCGACCAGTGGGCGAGGTCCTTCGGCGCGAGCTCGTGCGGTGAGCCGGCGCGGAGGAGGGTGGCGAGCACATCGAACGAGGCGCTGTCGAGACCGTGCTCGGCGAAGGTCGTGGACAGGCGTGCGTCGACCGCCGTAGCCGCTCGCGACAGTCGTCCGATGACGGCCATGGGCGAGACGTCGAGGTCGGGTCGCTCGGTCCGCCACTGGCTCAGGATGTCGTCGACGCGTGTGCTCATGCAGCCAGCGTAGCAATTCGCTTAGTGCTGAGCTACTCTTGCTCAGTGCTTAGCAATCAACTCCGCATCGCAGCCGTCACCGCCATCGCCCCGATCAGCTGGGGGACCACCTACCTCGTCACGAGCGAACTGCTCCCGCCGGGACGACCGCTGCTGGCAGCCGTGCTCCGGGCGCTACCCGCCGGCCTCCTGCTCCTCGCGATCACGCGGACCCTCCCGGTCGGTGGCTGGTGGTGGCGATCGCTCGTGCTCGGCACGCTCAACATCGGCGCCTTCTTCGCATTCCTCTTCCTCGCCGCCTACCGACTGCCCGGCGGGGTCGCCGCGACCATGGGGGCGATCGGGCCGGTGCTCGTCGCTGTGCTCGCGAGCCTGCTGGTAGGCGAGGCGTTGACCGTACGTCGCGTCGTCGCCGGGTTCGCCGGGGTGCTGGGCGTCGCCCTCATCGTGCTGCAGGCCGACGCGCGTCTCGATGTGATCGGCGTCGTCGCCGCGCTCGCCGGGGCGGTCTCGATGTCGCTTGGATCGGTGCTGAGCAAGCGGTGGGGGAGACCGGAGGTCGGCCGCCGGATCGGCGCGCGCCGGCGTACGAGCCCGGACCTCGGCCTGACCACGGCCGGCGGCGCGCCGGTCTCCGGCCTCGCGCTGACCGCCTGGCAGCTCGTCGCCGGCGGTCTCGTCCTCGTGCCGGTGTTGCTCCTCGTCGAGGGACTTCCGTCGGACGCGCCGGACGCAACGGCGATCGGCGGGTACGCCTACCTCTCCCTCGTCGGCACCGCCCTCGCGTACGCCCTGTGGTTCCGCGGCATCGCCGCGCTCCCCGTGTCGTCGGTGTCGTTCCTCGGCCTCCTGAGTCCCGTCGTCGCCGTGCTGGCAGGCCTCGTGGTCCTCGGCGAGGCGCTGAGCCTCGGCCAAGTGCTCGGGATCGCGGTCGTCGCAGGCTCCCTCATCCTGGTCTTCACCGCGAGACGCCCCCGGGTCATACTGAGCGCATGAGATTCCGCACCGTCATCGAACTCCAGGGCAACAACACCGGCATCCTTGTCCCCGACGCCGTCGTCGAGGGCCTGGACCGGGGCAAGCGCGTGCCCGTCGTCGTCACCGTCGGTGCGACCACCTACCGCAGCACCATCACGCCGATGGGTGGCCGGTACCTGATCGCGTTGAGTGCCGCCAACCGCGCCGCCGCCGGGGTCGCAGGAGGCGACGAGGTCGACGTGGACCTCGAGGTCGACGACGCACCGCGCGTGTTCCCGCTGCCGCCCGAGCTCGAGACCGCGCTCGCGGGAGACGAGCAGGCACTCGCCGCCTACGGAGCTCTGTCGTTCAGCCGCCAGCGCGCGCTGGCCGAGCCGGTCGCGCTGGCGAAGACGGACGCGACGCGCGACAAGCGGATCGCCGCGGCCGTCGAAGCGCTCCGTGGTGCCTGACCTCGCTCAGTCGCCTGGATCTGTTCGGAAACCGGCTCGATCCGCGCAGATCCGGGCGCCTCAGCGGGCCGCGGACTCCGCGAGCAACGGCACGACGAGCGGCAGCTGGAGCGTCAGCCAGGGGCTGAATGCGAAGGGCGCCTGCTCGACGGACGCCAGGAGCGATTCGGGCTCGGCCCAGGCCCACTCCATGACCTCGTCGGGGTTCGGCTCGGGCGTCGCGTCCGTGTAGGCGACGTAGACCGGGCAGATCTCGTACTCGACCACACCCGAGGCGTCGACCGCGCGATACCGGAAGTCGGGCAGTACCAGTTCCGGCGCGGAGATCGGCAGCCCCAGCTCGGCGCTCGCCCGACGCAGCACGGCGTCGACGCTGACCTCGTCGGGGCCGGGGTGTCCGCAGAACGAGTTCGTCCAGACGCCCGGCCATGTGAGCTTCGAGAGCGCGCGCCGCGTCACGAGGATGCGGCCGTCGGGCCCGATGACGTGGCAGGAGAACGCGAGGTGGAGTGGCGTCTCCAGCGTGTGGACGGTCGCCTTCGGCGTGGTGCCGATGCGGGTGCCGTCCTCGGCGAGCAGGACGACGAGTTCTTCGGGTACCGACATGCGTCCATTCTCCCCGACGATCGGGGCGAACGCGAATGGACAGCTAGCGTACTAATCTCACCGCTCCGTGAAGTAGCCTCGTGATATGGAGACCCACCACGTCGTCGACGTGCCCTATCGACAACAGCATCAGGTCGAGGATGCCCTCGAGCGTTTCCTCGAACTGGCGAAGACGCAGGCGGTGTCGTTCGGCGGCGCCGGGTACCTGCGGCTCTGGGAGACCATCGAGCGCAGCATGGCCGGCGGCAAGCGGTTCCGTCCCCGGATGGTCATGACCGCGTACGAGGCCCTGGGTGGCGAGGACATCGTCGCGGCCGCCCACGTCGCCGCCGCCTACGAGCTCCTGCACACCGCGCTGATCGTCCACGACGACGTGATCGACCGCGACTTCGTCCGGCGCGGCAGCCCCAACGTCTCCGGCAGCTACCGCGACATCGCGCAGACCGCGGGCATCCCGCTGCCGCTCGCCGAGCACCGCGGTATGTCCGTCGCCGTCATCGCGGGCGACCTCGCCCTGTCCGCGTCCTACCGTCTGATCGACCGCGCCGGGAGTGCCGACTCGGTCCGCACCCGCCTGCGCGAGATCCTCGACGACGCCATCTCCGCTTCGGCAGCCGGTGAGCTCGCCGACGTCGACTTCACGGTCGGCGGCGTCGTCCCGACGGTCGACGACATCATCCGCATGGAGCGCCTGAAGACCGCCTACTACTCGTTCGAGGCGCCACTGCAGTCGGGCGGCGTCCTGGCCGGTGCTCCGGAGGCGACGATCGACGCGCTCGGGGCCTTCGGGCAGCAGATCGGCATCGCCTACCAGATCATCGACGACGTCCTCGGCGTCTTCGGCGACTCGAAGACGACCGGCAAGACGACGATCGGCGACCTCCGCGAGGGC
The DNA here is from genome assembly GCF_006065115.1 of Plantibacter sp. M259. NCBI lineage: Bacteria > Bacillati > Actinomycetota > Actinomycetes > Micrococcales > Microbacteriaceae > Plantibacter > Plantibacter sp. M259. Next base: position 2,605,313 of record NZ_CP040750.1, read on the forward strand.
AAGCTGACGGTCATGGTGGCGTTCGCGGCGGAGCAGCCCGAGTGGCACGCCGTCGAGCACCTCTTCGGCGACCCCGATCTCGACGAGGAGGGTGCCGCGGTCCTGCGCGACGTCCTCACGACGACGGGTGCCCGCCAGCACGCGACCCTGCTGGCCGGTGACTACGCCAACCGCGCCTGGGAGCAGCTGGCCTCGCCGAGCATCCCGGCGCAGCTCCGCGACGAGCTCCGCCCCATCGTCGCCACCGTGCTCGAGCGGTCGCGATGACCGCAGCAGGGGACGGGACCGGGCGACCGGCCGACGACGCTTCGGCGGTCGGCGACGCACGACAGCTCTACGACCGGGTCGCGCAGGAGACCGCCAGCATCGTCATCCGTCGGTACTCCACGTCCTTCGGCTTGGCGGCCAGGCTGCTGGGTGGCGACATCCGCCAGGACGTCGAGAACGTGTACGCGCTCGTCCGCATCGCCGACGAGATCGTCGACGGCGTGGCCGCGGCGGCCGGGCTCGACCCCGAGCGGGTCCTCCGCATGCTCGACGCCCTCGAGCAGGACACCGAGGACGCGATGGAGACGGGGTACAGCAGCAACCTCGTCGTCCACGCCTTCGCCATCTCGGCGCGGTCGGCGGGGATCGAGGCCGACCTCACCCGTCCGTTCTTCGCGTCCATGCGCGCGGACCTCTCGCGGACCGTCCACACCCCGGAGACGTTCCGCGACTACGTGTACGGCTCCGCCGAGGTCGTCGGGCTCATGTGCCTGCGGATCTTCCTGCGCGGCCACGACGTCGACGACGCCCAGCGCGCCGCGTTCGTCGTCGGCGCCAGGAGTCTCGGTGCCGCCTTCCAGAAGGTGAACTTCCTCCGCGACCTCTCGGCCGACCACGACGAGCTCGGCCGCAGCTACTTCCCGGGTGTCGCCGTCGACGAGCTCACCGAGGCGCAGAAGCACAGCCTGCTCGACGACATCGAAGCCGATCTCGACCGCTCGGCAGCCGTCCTCGGGCGGCTGCCGAAGTCGAGCCGTCGCGCGGTCGCCCTCGCTCAGGAGCTCTTCTCGGAACTCGCCCGGCGCATCCGGACGACGCCGGCCTCGGCGCTTGTCCGCACGCGTGTCCGGGTGCCCGACCCGGTCAAGCTCCGCATCGCCGCCGGCGCGCTCGCCGGTCGCACACCGGCCACGACCGGCACCACCGCCTCCATCCCGACGATCGACGAGAGTTCGCAGTCATGACCACCTCCCACAACCGGACCGTCGTCATCGGCGGCGGCATCAGCGGTCTCGCCACCGCAGCCCTCCTCGCCCGCGACGGCCAGCGGGTCACGCTGCTCGAACGACGCGAGGTGCTCGGCGGCCGCGCCGGCACCTGGGAGCAGGACGGCTTCACCTTCGACACCGGCCCGAGCTGGTACCTCATGCCGGAGGTCTTCGACCACTTCTACCGGCTCCTCGGCACCTCCGCGGCCGAGCAGCTCGACCTCGGGCGACTCGACCCGGCCTACCGTGTCTACTCGGAGGGCCGCGACGGGCACCTCGACCTCGCCGCCGACCGGGCAGGCAACCTCGCCCTGTTCGAGTCGGTCGAGCCCGGTGCCGGCGCGAAGATGGACGAGTACCTCCGCAGCGCGAAGGAGACGTACGAGATCGCCATCCGGAGCTTCCTGTACACGACGTTCGAGTCGTACCGGACGCTCGCGAGCCGTGAGGTCCTCGCCCGGATGCCGAAGCTCGCGAAGCTCCTCACGGAGGACCTCGACACGCTGGCCGCGCGCACCGTCTCCGACGTCCGGTTGCAGCAGATCCTCGGCTACCCGGCCGTGTTCCTCGGCTCCTCGCCCTTCGAGGCGCCGAGCATGTACCACCTCATGAGTTACCTCGACCTCGAGGACGGCGTGCTCTACCCGCAGGGCGGCTTCTCGCGGATCATCGACACGATCGCCGAGCTCGCCCGCGCCGAGGGTGTGGAGATCATCACGGGCGCCGAGGTCACCGGCATCACCACGATGCCCGCCGGCCGCCGCGCCAGGGTCGACGGCGTCAACTACCTCGACGCCGACGGTCGTCGGCAGCTGCTCCGCGCCGACCGCGTCGTGTCCGCCGCCGACCTGCACCACACCGAGACGACGCTGCTTCCCCGCGAACTCCAGACCTACCCGGCCGAGTACTGGGAGAAGCGCACCGCCGGCCCCGGAGCCGTGCTCGTCATGCTCGGCGTCCGCGGTGAGCTGCCGGAACTGCTGCACCACAGCCTGTTCTTCACGGCCGACTGGCGCGACAACTTCGGTCGCATCTTCGGCGAGGAGACGAGCGTGCCCGACCCCGCGTCGCTGTACGTCTGCCGCCCGAGCGCGACCGATGCCGGCGTCGCACCCGACGGCCACGAGAACCTGTTCATCCTGGTCCCGGTCCCGGCCGATCCGTCCATCGGTGGCGGTGGAGACGCCCGGGTCGCGGAGATCGGCGACGCCGCCATCGCGCAGATCGCCGAGTGGGCCGGCGTCCCCGACCTCGCCGAGCGCATCGTGGTGCGTCGCGACGTCGGACCAGCCGACTTCGCGACCGACCTCAACGTCTGGAAGGGTACCGCCCTCGGGCCGGCGCACATCCTCTCGCAGAGCGCGATGTTCCGGAGCGGCAACGTCAGCAAGAAGGTCGACGGACTGTTCTACACGGGTGGCTCGACCATCCCGGGCATCGGCCTGCCGATGTGCCTCATCAGCGCGGAGCTCGTCGTGAAGCGCATGCGCGGCGACATCACCACCGGCCCGATGGCGGAGCCGTTGCGCGCTCGCGCCGAGGCGACCGGCTGATGGGTCTGCTGTACCTGCTGGCGCTGCTCGTCTCGATCACCGGGATGGTCATGCTCGACCGGCGGTTCCGGCTGTTCTTCTGGGCCGACCGACGGCGGGCCGCGATCATCCTGCCGATCGGCGTCGTGTTCTTCCTCGTGTGGGACCTGCTCGGGATCGGCACCGGCATCTTCTTCCGCGGTGAGACGGCGTTCATGACCGGGTTGCAGGTCGCGCCCGAGCTGCCGATCGAGGAGGTCTTCTTCCTGACGCTGCTCTGCTACCTCACGATGAACCTGTTCGGTGCAGCGCGACACACGCTCGGCCGGGTGTCCCGCCGGACGACCGGCGCCGCCGAGGTGAGCGGACGATGACCTACTGGGCCCTCAACGCATGGTTCCTCGCGGTCGTGGCGGTCGTCGCGCTGCTCGCGGTCGTGCGGCTCGATCGACGCCGTGCAAGCGGATCGCGCTCTACCGGTCTGACGGCGGGCACCTGGCTGCTCGCGGTGGGCGGTGGGCTCGTCGTCCTCCTGCTCATGACCGCGCTGTTCGACAACATCATGATCGGGATCGGGCTCGTCGGCTACGACCCGGCACTCATCTCCGGCGCCTTCATCGGCGTCGCGCCGCTCGAGGACTTCGCCTACGCCATCGCCGCGGCCGTCCTGCTCCCGTCGCTCTGGGTGCTCCTCGAGCGCCGAACCCCTGCTCCCGTCTCCCCATCCCCGTCCCAGGAGGACCCGGCATGAACCGACTCGGCCAGCTCGTGCTGTCCTCCCGACCGCTGTCGTGGATCAACACCGCGTACCCGTTCGCAGCGGCGTACCTGCTGACCATGCGCGAACTCGACCTCACGTTCTGGCTCGGGACGCTGTACTTCCTCATCCCGTACAACCTCGCGATGTACGGCATCAACGACGTCTTCGACTACGAGTCCGACCTGCGGAACCCGCGCAAGGGCGGCGTCGAGGGCGCGGTCCTGGACCGCCGGATGCACCGGTTGACGATCTTCGCGGCGATCGTGACGAACGTCCCGTTCCTCGTCTACCTCGTCGTCATCGGGTCGCCGCTGTCGTGGCTCGTCCTCGCGATCAGTGTGTTCGCGCTCATCGCGTACAGCGCACCCGGCCTGCGGTTCAAGGAGCGGCCGTTCATCGACTCGCTCACCTCGAGCACGCACTTCGTGAGCCCGGCGGTGTACGGCCTCGTCCTCGCCGGTGCGGTCTTCACCCCCGCGCTCTGGGCGCTGCTCGTCGGCTACTTCCTCTGGGGGATCGCCAGCCACGCCTTCGGTGCGGTGCAGGACATCATCGCCGACCGGGAGGGCGGGATCGGCTCGATCGCGACGGTCATCGGTGCGGCGGCGACCGTCCGGTTCGCCTTCGTCGCCTACCTCGCGGGTGGTGCGCTGATGCTCGTGACCCCGTGGCCGATCCCGCTGGCGGGCCTGCTCGCGCTGCCCTACGCCGCGAGTGTGCTGCCGTTCTGGAACCTCCGCGAGGAGGACGCCGAGCGGGCCAACGCGGGCTGGAAGCGGTTCCTCCGCCTCAACTTCCTGACGGGCTTCCTCGTCACGATGCTCATCATCTGGTACTGGTTCCTGACGTCCTGACCCCTGTTTCCTCTCCCTAACTCAGGAACCCGGCGGCGCGTCGCCCGTCCCGCGGGCGGGAGCAGCGCGACACACAGGGCGCGTCCTGAGTTAGGGAGGGGGCGGGCTCAGAGCTCGAAGGAGAAGCCGAGGTCCTCGGGGTACTCGCCGAGCTCGGTGAGGCCGGTCGCCGCACGCTGCAGGGCGGCGAGCGTCAGGCCGAGGGTGCCGGGGCCGAAGCTGACGCGTGAGACGCCGAGTTCGGCGAGGCGCTTGAGCGGGACTGCGCCGGGGTAGCCGATGACGGAGATGCGTCCGTGCACCTGGTCGATCGCCTTGGCGACGAGCTCCTCCGTGCCGAGTCCGAGGAAGAAGACGACGTCCGCACCGGCCTCGAGGTAGGCGTTGGCGCGCGCGACGGCCTCGTCCCACGCCTCGGGATCGCCGGCGAGGGTGTCGACCCGGGCGTTGATGACGAGCGGGATGCCCGCATCGTCGGCTCCGGCGCGAGCGGCGGCGACGCGGGCCGCGGCCTCCTCGATCGGGAACTGCGGGGCCTTCGCGGCGCCGACGGAGTCCTCGAGGTTGATGCCGACGGCACCCGACTCGACGATGAGGCGGCGGACGTTCTCGCGAACCCCGGCCGCGTCGGGCGCGTACCCCTTCTCGAAGTCGATCGTCACCGGCAGGTCGACGGCGCCCACGATGATCTTCGCGGCGGCGATCGCCTCGTCGACGTCGAGACCACCGCCGTCTTCGAGCCCGCGGACGTTCGACACCGAGTGGCTCGCCGAGGCGAGGGCGACGACGCCGGGGGCCTCGGAGACGACCTTCGCGGTGATGGCGTCCCAGACGTTGGTAACGATGAGCGGGGAACCCGGCTGGTGGAGGGAGTTGAGGAGGACGGCTTTGGCATGCTGATCAGTCATGTCCGCAGTCTGTCAGCGGACGTCGACCACCCAGCCGACAAGCGTCGAGAATTCAGGGAACGTTCGGGTTGGCTGCGGTTCCCGGCTCCTATGGGCCGCTCCCGTGACGCAAGACCAGGGCGCTCCGCGCGTCATCCCGTGCCGCCGGTGGACCGGGCGGGCAGGATGCCGTGCGTATCATTGGTGGCCGAAGGAAGGCGTTCCCATGACGAAACCGCCGACGGTCTACGACGTCGCGCACCACGCCGGCGTCTCCATCGCGACGGTCTCGCGGGTGCTCAGCCGCCCCGACGACGTGAAGCCGGCCACGCGAGACCGCGTGCTCGCCTCGGTCGGTGAACTCGGGTACGTCCCGAGTGGAGCCGCACGAGGGCTCGCCGCGCGCCGCACCGGCGTCATCGGCCTGTTCTTCCAGGGGCTCGACGCGATGGACGACCTCGGGGACATCGCCCTCGAGGGTGACGAGGCGGCGGCCGGGGGAGCGCGCATCGTCCGCGACATCCCGGAGCGGACCGACACGCGGACGCTCAACCTCTACTTCGACGAGGTGCTGCGCGGTTGCGAGCTGGAGTCCTGGCGGAGCGGGTTCGCGCTGCTCGTCGGCGTCGGACGCGGGTCCACGGCGACGCAGACCGTGCGCGACATGGCGGGTCGGGTGGACGGTCTCATGGTGCTGGCCGGGAGCGCGAGCGAGGAGGAGCTCGCGCGCCTGTCGCGGCACGTCCCGATCGTCGTGATGGCGGGGCCCCGGCGCGGCGACGACCTCGACCACGTCTCCGTGAGCAACGCCGAGGGGATGCGCACGCTCACGGCGCACCTCATCGACGACCTCGGTGCCCGAGAGCTCGAGTACGTGGCGGGAAGCCTCGGCTCGCCCGATGACGCGGAGCGCTGGAGCGGGTTCCGCGCGGCCCTCGCGGACCGGTCGCTCGAGGCCCCGGAGGAGCCGACCCTCCGCGGCGACTTCACCCGGGAGGGCGGGCGACGGGTCGGTCGGGAGCTGTTCCGACGCGACGGACTGCCGCGGGCCGTCGTGTGTGCCAACGACCAGATGGCGCTCGGCGTGATCGACGCCGCCAGGATCGCCGGGGTCGCGGTCCCGGAGGAGCTCATCGTCACCGGCTTCGACGGCATCGACGCCGGCCGCCTGTCGGCTCCGCGGCTCACGACGGTCCGGCAGCCGATGGAGACGCTGGGCAGGGTGTCCGTGCAGGCGCTCGCCCGTCGCCTCGCCGAGCCGAAGCTGCCCGCGATGTCCGTCCGGCTCCCCGTCGAGGTCGTCCTCCGCGAGAGCTCCGAGTCGGGCGTCTCCGTGTCCCTTCCCTAACTCAGGACGTGTGCGGCGTGTCGCCCGTGGGTCGCGAGTACGTTGGCGGACACGCCGAGCCCTTCCTGAGTTAGGGAAATCCGACACGGGTTGCGCCGGGCAATGTATGCGCTTACACTCAACCGGTACAGACTTCAGCAAGGACGGTGGCGATGACGCACACGACGCACGAGCGGACCAAGGTCCGCAGGCGCAGACGACTCGGAGCAGCGGCGATGATCGCCGCGGCGGCCCTGCTCGTCTCCGGCTGCAGCATCCAGATCAAGAGCGAGCCGGATCCCTCGATCCCCGCCGACACGATGCTGCTGGCCTCCGACAAGGGCACCCCGATGCTCGAGCGGAACTTCAACCCCTACCTCGTGAACAAGCGCTCGGCCTCGAGCTACATCTACGAGCCGCTCGTGATCATCAACGTGCTCGACGGCAAGGAGACGCCGTGGCTCGCCGAGAAGGTCGACCTCCCGGACGCCCGCACGATCGACTACACGATCCGCGACGGCGCCACCTGGTCCGACGGCGAGGCCTTCACCCCTGAGGACGTGAAGTTCACCTTCGACCTCATCAAGCAGTACCCGACGCTCGACCAGAAGGGCGCCTGGCAGCACATCGACACGATCGAGGTGAAGGGCCAGCACGTCATCATGCACCTGCTCGACGACGACGCCCCCGCGGCCGACATCGTCTCGCAGACGCTCATCGTCCCGGAGCACATCTGGAAGGACGTCAAGAGCCCCGACACCTGGCGGAACCCGAACCCGGTCGGCACCGGTCCGTACGTCCTCGGCAACTACACCTCGCAGCAGTACACGATGGACAAGAACGAGACGTACTGGCAGGCCGACAAGATCGAGGTCAACCACCTCGTGATCCCCGCGGCCACCGGCGAACTCGACATCGTGACCAAGGGCTTCGACTGGGCGTACTCGTTCCTGTCGAACGTCGAAGGCACCTGGGGTGCGGCCAACGACCACAACAAGTTCTGGTTCCCGCCGGGAGGCGTGATCGGGCTCGTGCCCAACATGGACGTCGCCCCGTTCGACAACGTCGACGTCCGTCGCGGCATCGCCCTGGCGCTCGACCGTGACAAGATCGCCGACGCAGCGACCGAGGGGTACCTCGGTGCAGCCGGCCAGTCGAGCCTCATGCTCCCCAACCAGGAGGACGAGCTCGACCCGACCCTGCCGAACCAGGGCATGATCACGCAGGACACCGCCGGCGCCCTCGAGGCCTTCGCGGCCGCCGGGTACACCCAGCAGGGTGGCAAGCTCGTCGACGCGGCGGGCAAGCAGTTCAGCTTCTCGATCACGACCGCCAACGGCTACGCGGACTGGCTCCGCGCGGTCCAGGAGGTCCGCAAGGAGCTCGGCGCCCTCGGCATCGACGTGCAGATCAAGCAGCCGCAGCCGCCGGGGTACCAGCAGGCGATCCAGAGCGGCGCCTTCGAGGTCGCCATGGGTGGCATGGGCAACGGCATCATGTTCCAGGGCTTCAACAACAGCTTCAACAGCGAGTTCGCGAAGCCGATCGGCGAGACGACGTCCAGCAACTTCGGTCGCTATCGCAACCCGCAGATGGACCAGCTGCTCGCCCAGTACAAGGAGACGACCGACGAGGCCACTCGCCTGGGGCTGAGTCACCAGATGCAGCAGATCGTCTACAGCGACTTCCCGGTCATCGGCATGTACTACGGCGGACTCTGGGGCCTCTACAACGACAAGAAGTTCACCGGCTGGCCCGATGCGGACAACCCGTACGCACCGCTGCAGACCTACGACCAGACCCCGCTCCTCGTGTTCACGCACCTCAAGCTCCGGAAGGACGGTGAGTGACCGTGTACATGGTGCGCAAACTCGGCCTCTTCGTCCTCACCCTGTGGGCGGCGGTCACGCTGAACTTCCTTCTGCCGCGGCTCATGCCCGGCTCCCCGACCGACGCCGCGATCGCGAAGCTCGCGCAGAACGGCCCGGTCTCCGCGGCCACGCGTGCGGCGATCGAGGCCCAGCTCGGTGTCCCCGGCGGCAACCTCTGGGAGCAGTACGTCACGTACCTCCACCAGGTCGTCACGCTCGACTTCGGGGTCTCGTACACCTTCTTCCCGCAGTCGGTCGGTGAGCTCATCTGGCAGGCGTTCCCGTACACGATCATCCTGCTCGGGATCGTGACGATCGTCGCCTTCATCCTCGGCACCCTCATCGGTGTGCTCGCGGCCTGGCGACGGAACACCTGGCTCGACGCCCTGCCGACGCTGAGCGGCACGTTCGCCAGCACGTTCCCGTACTTCTGGACCGCACTGCTCCTGCTGTTCTTCGCCGGCTATGTCCTCCACTGGTTCCCGACCTCGGGTGCCTTCGGCCCGACGGCGACGCCTGCCTTCACCTGGGACTTCATCGTCGACGTCGCGTACCACGCGGTGCTGCCGGCGCTGACGATCCTCGTGACGAGCCTCGGTGGCTGGATCATCGGCATGCGCAACGCGATGATCAACACCCTCGGTGACGACTACGTGACCTTCGCCGAGGCGAACGGTCTCCGTGGTCGCACGGTCGCCATTAAGTACGCGGCCCGCAACGCGATCCTCCCGAACCTCACCGGCTTCGGGCTCGCGCTCGGCGGTGTGGTCGGCGGCTCGATCCTCGTGGAGCAGGTCTTCGGGTACCCGGGCATCGGCTTCCTCCTGTTCAACGCGGTGATCGGACAGGACTACCCGCTCATGCAGGCGCTGTTCCTGCTCATCACCGTGAGCGTGCTCATCGCCAACTTCCTCGTCGACATCCTGTACGGCGTACTCGACCCAAGGACCCGCCGATGACCACCACACAGCACGTCAAGACACTGCAGTCCGACCAGACCGTGCGTCCGCCGAGGAAGTTCGCCTTCATCGGTCGATCGGCGGCGACGCTCTGGGCCAACTGGAAGTCCCGCCTCGGGCTCATCATCCTCGCGTTCTTCATCCTCGTCGCGATCTTCGCCCCGGTGCTCGCACCGTACGGCGCGAGCCAGGACGGGTTCCCCCGGAACGCCGACTCGAGCCCCGAGCACTGGTTCGGGACGACGGCGGCGGGCGAGGACGTCCTCAGCCAGCTCATCTACGGTTCGCAGATCAGCGTCACGGTCGGTTTCATCGCCGGCATCCTGTCGACGATCGTCGCCGTCCTGATCGGCCTCAGCTGGGGCTACATCAAGGGCTTCGGCGCCGAGGTCGTGAACTTCATCGTCAACCTGTTCCTCGTGGTGCCCGGCCTGCCGCTCATGATCGTCATCGCCGCGTACCTCCAGAACGGTGGGCTCGTGATGATCGTTGCGGTCATCGTGATCACCGGGTGGGCGTGGGGTGCCCGCGTGCTCCGCAGCCAGACGCAGTCGCTGCGTTCGCGTGACTTCGTGACCGCGGCTCGCTTCTCCGGTGACCGACCGTTCCGCATCGTGTTCAACGAGATCCTGCCGAACATGACGTCCCTCATCGCCGGTGGCTTCTTCGGTGCCGCGACGAGTGCGATCCTCGCGGAGGCCGGCCTCGAGTTCCTCGGCCTCGGCGATTCGTCGATCGTCAGCTGGGGCACCATCCTCTACTGGGCGCAGAACTCCAACGCCCTGCTCACCGGTCAGTGGATCCTCCTCTTCGCCCCCGGTCTCTGCATCGCGCTCCTCGCGATGAGCCTCACCCTCATCAACTTCGGTGTCGACGCGATCAGCAACCCGCGCCTCCGTGAAGGGAAGTCACGATGAACGCCGTCAACCTCCAGGCCGAGAGCGCATCCGCGCCGGCAGCCGGGACCGGAGCGCTCCTCGAGGTCCGCGACCTGTCCGTCGTCTACGAGTCGGTCGGCGCCGCGCCGGTCCAGGCCGTCGACCACGTGTCGTTCTCCGTCGGCGCCGGTGAGTTCATCGGGCTCGTCGGCGAGTCCGGCTCCGGGAAGTCGACGCTCGGCTTCGCGGCCACCCGCTTGCAGAAGCCGCCGGCCCGCATCAACGGCGGGCAGATCCTCTTCGGTGGCAAGGATATCCGCGAGCTCGGCGACGAGGCGCTCCGCGAGCAGCGGCAGGGCGGGTTCGCCATGGTGCTGCAGTCGGGGATGAACGCACTCAACCCGGTCCGCACGATCCGCAACCACTTCGTCGACATCTTCAAGGCGCACGGGCACGTCTCCCGCGACCGCTGGGACGCCCGGATGGCCGAGCTGGTCGGCAAGGTCGGGCTGACGCCGCAGGTGCTCGCGCGCTTCCCCGGCGAGCTCTCCGGTGGCATGCGCCAGCGCGTGTCCATCGCGCTGGCCCTGTCGCTCGAGCCTCGCCTCATGGTGTTCGACGAGCCGACCACCGCGCTCGACGTCCTCGTGCAGCACGCGATCATGGACACGATCACCGAGCTGCAGCAGGCCGAGGGGTTCACCGCCATCCTCATCAGCCACGACCTCGGTGTCGTGCTCGAGGCGACGCAGCGCGTGCTCGTCATGCATGAGGGCCGCATCGTCGAGGACGCCCCGAGCCGCGACATCCTCGAGCGTCCGCAGGACCCGTACACGCGGATGCTGCTCAGCCACTACGCCGACCCGCGCGCCGCGGTCGTCGAGCTGCCCGGCTTCCCCTCGCGGGCGAACCGCGGGACGGCTCCCGTCTCCGGCACCACGACGAGCGTCCCGACCGCGACGAGCGCGAGCTCCGAGTCGGGCAAGGCCTCGTCGCGCGCCGGTCGTTCGGCCGAGTCGGCGGTCATCGTCGACGCCGTCTCGAAGGTCTACCCGCCGCCGCGTCGCGGTGAGTCCGCGGTCACGGCCGTCGACGACGTGTCGTTCACGCTCGAACCCGGCCAGTCACTCGCGCTCGTGGGGGCCTCGGGCTCCGGCAAGTCGACCATCGCGAAGCTCATCACGGGCATCGAGAAGCCGACCTCCGGCGCGGTCCGCTTCGGTGACCTCGACGTCGCCCAGCTGAACCGCAAGGGCATCCGGAACCTGCACAAGAACGTGCAGATGATCTTCCAGGACCCGTACGCGGCGCTCAACCCGCTGCACACGGTCGAGTACACGCTCACCCGGCCGGTGGTGAACTTCACCGGGCTGAAGGGCGACGCGGTGCGCAAGCGCGTGCTCGAACTCCTCGAGACGGTGGGCCTCTCGCCCGTCGAGCAGTTCGCGGCGAAGCTGCCCCACCAGCTCTCCGGTGGACAGCGGCAGCGAGTCGTGATCGCCCGGGCGCTCGCGAGCGACCCGCAGGTGCTCATCGCCGACGAGCCCGTCTCGATGCTCGACGTGTCGCTGCGTGCCGGTGTGCTCGCACTGCTCGAGGACCTGCGGGAGCAGTGGGGCGTCTCGATGCTCTACATCACGCACGACCTGCTGTCGGCGCGACTCGTGACCGACAACATCATGGTCCTCAATCAGGGTCGCGTCGTCGAACGAGGCGAGACCGCGCACGTCCTGCAGCACCCGCAGGATCCGTACACGATCCAGCTGCTCGACGCCGTCCCCAACCCGGCCCGCGCCAAGCGCTGACGCCCGTCCGGTCCCTGCGCTTCCCCCGGTCCCTGAGCCTTCCCCTCCCCGGTCCCTGAGCTTGTCGAAGGGCCTGGTTCCCTCCCGGTCCCTGAGCTTGTCGAAGGGCCACACCTCTACATGAAACAGGAGCAACACCCGTGCTGACCTTCCCCGACGGCTTCCTCTGGGGCGCCGCCACCGCTGCCCACCAGATCGAGGGCAACAACATCAACAGCAACTGGTGGGTGCACGAGCACGAAGCCGGGACGAACATCGTCGAGCCCTCGGGCGACGCGATGGACAGCTACCACCTCTACCGCGAGGACATGCAGCTGCTCGCCGACGCCGGGCTCAACACCTACCGGTTCAGCATCGAGTGGGCCCGGATCGAGCCCGAGCGCGGCATCGTGTCGCGTGCCGAGGTCGACCACTACCGTCGCATGGTCGACACCGCGCACGAGCTGGGACTCAACCCGGTCGTCACGCTCATGCACTTCACGGTGCCGCGCTGGTTCGAACGTGACGGGTTCTGGCGGGCCAAGGACGCCGCCGACCTCTTCGCGCGGTACACCGAGCTGACCCTGCCGATCGTCGGCGAGGGCGTCGACCACGTCTGCACCATCAACGAGCCGAACATCGCCGCGATGCTCGCCGGTGGTGAGGACGCGGCGAACCTCGTCGCGTACGGCCTGCCGAACCCTGACCTGTTCGTGGCGGATGCGCTCCTCGAGTCCCACAAGCGTTCGCGCGAGGTGCTGTCGCAGGTGTCCGGCCTGAAGTCCGGCTGGACCATCGCGACGCAGGCGTTCCGGTCGAACGGTGAGCCGGGCTCCGACGAGATGCTGCGCGAGTACGGCTACCCGCGTGACGACTGGTACCTCGAGCAGTCCGCCGGCGACGACTTCCTCGGCGTCCAGGCGTACACGCGCACGTTCATCGGGCCGAAGGGTCCGCTGCCCGTCGAGGACGGCGTCGAGACGACGCTCACCGGTTGGGAGTTCTACCCGCCGGCCGCCGCCGAGGGTGTGCGGAGCGCCTGGGAGCTGTCGGGCGGGGTGCCGATCATGATCACCGAGAACGGCATCGCGACCTCGGACGACACGCGTCGGATCGACTATACGGACGGCGCCCTGCGCGAGCTGCACGCCTGCATCCAGGACGGGATCCAGCTCGAGGGCTACCTCCACTGGAGCGCGCTCGACAACTACGAGTGGGCGAGCGGCTTCCGGCCGACCTTCGGCCTCATCGCCGTCGACCGCGAGACCTTCGTTCGCACGCCGAAGCCGAGCCTCGCGTGGCTCGGAAACGTCGCGAAGGCGAACGGCCTCACGGAGTAGCGGAAGCGCCCCGTTGCTGTCCCCAACTCAGGAGACGTCCGGTGTGTCGGGCTCGTGTGGGTGGCGACACGCGTCGGAGTCCTGAGATAGGGGCGCCGGGGTCGGGTGTGGTCCGTCCGTGCCCAACTCAGGAGATGTCCGGTGTGTCGGGCTCCGTGTGGGTGGCGACACGCGACGGAGTCCTGAGATGGGGACGTCGGGGTCGCGTGTGGTCCGTTCGTGCCTAACTCAGGAGATGTCCGGTGTGTCGGGCTCGTGTGGGTGGCGACACGCGACGGAGTCCTGAGATAGGGACGTCGGGGTCGCGTGTGGTCCGTTCGTCCCCAACGCAGGAGACGTCCGGTGTGTGGGGCTTCGCGGGAGGGTGACACGCGACGGAGTCCTGAGAACGGGACGGTGGGTCGAACGGAGAGAGCCCCGGGCAGCGGTTGCTGCGCGGGGCTCTGTGCATGGAGTTCGGCTGGGGTCCGCATGGGCGGAAGACGCCGGCGGCCGGTCAGCGTTCGCTGCGGGGGCCGCGACCGAAGCGACCACGCGGGCCGCGTTCGTGGGCCGTGCGCTCATCCCAGCCGAAGGCCCGGGCGATGCTCTCGAGGCTGGCGAGGGTCGTCGCGAGGTCCTCGGGCGAGACGGCGTCGGCGACGGTCTGGCGGACCGCGTCGACCTTGGTGCGGAGCGCGTCGTGCGCCTCGCGACCGGTGTCCGTCAGGGTGATGCCGTCGGCGTCGACGATGACCCAGCCGCGGACGGCGAAGTCCATGACGATGTCCGCGGTCGAGCGACGAGGACCGCGGTGCCCACGGTGGTGGCCGTGTCCAGGACCGAACGGTGCACCGCCGGAACGGTGACCGCGACCGAAGCCGGGACCGGACTCGCGGCCGCGCCCGAAGGCCCGATCGTGAGCGGGGTGGCCGTCCTCGTGGCCGCTCGGACGCTCGGCGGATGCGGTGTCCGCCGTCGTCTCGGCAGTGCGCTCGGGGCGACCGAAGCCGCGACCGGGGCCGAACCCGCCGCGGCGGCCGAACCGTTCGGGGCCGCGCGGTTCGCGGCGGTGTGGCGGGAGCGCTGCGTCGATCTCCTCGACGCTGGACGCGCCGGAGGCGATGAGCTCGAGGGTGCGCCAGCTGCGGCGGCCGAGGCCGTCCTCGGCGAGCACCTCGTGCATCGAGTGCTTGACCGCGTGGTCGACGGTGCGGAGCCAGAACCCGAGCGGTCGCTCGGCGGACTGGGTGGTGGACTGCTCTGGGGAAGTCGTGGGGGTGTTCATGGGTGGTCTCCTTATTTGCATGCTCTGTTACATGTAAATGTATAATGACATGTATGTCCGATGATCGTCAAGCGCAGCCCAGCGAACCCACAGCAACCGACCCGGTGGAGATGATCGAGCAGGCCCTCGTCCAGATCCGACGTGACCAGTCAGGCCGTCGGTTCGGCGGTCGCGGTGGGCGCGGTGGGCCCGGTCATCACCACCACGATGAGCACGGGGGCGGTCATCGGCACGACGCCGACGGCGGCGCTGAGGACGAACGCGGACGTGGGCGCGGTCCGGGCCTCGGACCTGGCTTCGGCGGGCCCTGGGGTCCCGGCGGTGGCGCCCGTCACCCGCGCGAGCAGGCGATCGCCCAGGCGGCCCGGTTCCGGATGCTGGACGCGCTCGCTCGTGACGAGGCGGCCGGTGGCATGGGGATCAGTGCGCTCGCGGAGTCGATCGGCGTCGACCAGCCCCGCGCGAGCCGGCTCGTGGCCGAAGCGACGAAGCGTGGCGAGGTCGCTCGCGCGGTCGACCCGAACGACGGTCGACGCAGCGTGGTGCAGCTGAGCGCCGCCGGCCGCGCGGTCCTGCAGGAGGCGCACCGGGGTCGACGCGACGCGGTCACGACCGCGCTCTCGGGGTTCACGCCGGAGGAGGCGGCGCAGTTCGCCGCCTACCTCGACCGCTTCGTCGCCGCGTGGCCGCGCCCCGACACCGACCGGTAGCTCGCCCGCCTGATCCTCGACTCCGGGTTCGCAATTCAGGAGCGTCCCGGTGAGTCGAGCCGGATCATCCCCTCGGTGGCCGGACGCGCCGGCGTGCGCCTGAGTTCTGCACAATCGGACCCGGCCGGTCCATGCGGTTCGCAATTCAGGAGGAGTCAGGCGTGTCGGCCTGGGGATGGCCGTCTCACGGGAGAATCGCCGGAGCGCTCCTGCGTTGTGAACGGTGAGGCGGCATCGGGACCCCGCCCTCGCTACTCGGGGCGGAGGCGGAGCTCCTGCATCCCGCCGTCGACGGCGATCGAGGTGCCGGTCGTCGAGCCTGATCGCGGACTCGCCAGGTAGGCGACGGCACCGGCGACCTCGGTCGCGGCGACGAGTCGGCCATGCGGCTGACGTGCCTCGAGTGCGGCGCGCTCGGCGGCCGGGTCCGAGGCGCTGTCGAGCAGCCGGCCCACCCACGGGGTGTCGGCCGTGCCCGGGTTCACGCAGTTGACCCGGATGCCCTCGCGCAGGTGGTCGGCGGCCATCGCGCGCGTCAAGGACAGCACGGCCCCCTTCGTCGCCGTGTAGAGCGCGCGCTGGGGGAGTCCCGCCGTCGCGGCGATCGACGCGGTGTTCACGATCGCGGCCGACGGTGACTCTCGCAGGTGTGGGAGGGCTGCGCGGGTCACGCGAGCCATGCCGACGACGTTGATGTCGAAGACGCGGTGCCACTCGTCGTCGTCGTTCGACTCGACGGTCCCCTGCGCACCGATGCCGGCGTTGTTCACGACGATGTCGAGGCGGCCGAACCGTGCGACGACGGCTTCGATCGCAGCGCGGACCGACGCGTCATCGGCGACGTTCGCACGCACCGACAGGCGGGTTGCGGAGTCCTCGTCGGGCGACGGGTTCAGATCGAGGATCGCGACGCTGGCGCCGTCGGCGGCCAGGCGTTCGACGATGGCGGCCCCGATCCCCGAAGCGCCGCCGGTGACGATCGCGACGAGTCCGTCGAACTCGCCGGTGTCTTCGGCGCTCATGCGCGGGCTCCGAGTGCCTCGGCCGGCTTCGCGGCCGGCGCGATTCCAGGGACCGGGTCGACGAACCGCTGTCGCTGGCGGCCGAGGCCCTCGATCTCGACCTCGCAGACGTCGCCCGGTGCGAGGTAGGGGAAGCGGCCGGAGAGCGCGACGCCCTCGGGTGTGCCGGTCAGGACGAGGTCGCCGGGTTCGAGCTGCAGATACTGGCTCAGGTGCCAGATGACCGTGGCGACGTCGAAGATGAGGTCGGCCGTGCTCGAGTCCTGACGTGGTTCGCCGTTGACCCAGCTGCGGAGTCGCAGGGCGCCGGCGTCGACCTCGTCCGGCGTCACGAGCCACGGGCCGGTCGGGTTGAAGCCCGGAGCGCACTTGCCCTTCGACCACTGCCCGCCACTCGCCGCCATCTGGAAGTCGCGCTCCGACACGTCGTTCGCGGTGACGAAGCCGGCGATGCGGCCGAGGGCGTCCTCGGGGCTGTCGAGGTAGGAGGTGCGCTCGCCGATGACGACGCCCAGCTCGACCTCCCAGTCGGTCTTCGTGCTGCCTCGCGGGATGCGGACGTCGTCGTTCGGGCCGACGACCGTGTTGGGCGTCTTCAGGAACATGATGGGGATCTCGGGCGGAGCGGATCCGGACTCCGCCGCATGCGCCGCGTAGTTCATCCCGATGCAGACGACCGCACTCGGCCGGGCGATCGGAGCGCCGATCCGAAGGTCGTCGGCGCCGTCGAGGGTGGGGAGCGCACCCGACTCGAGGGCGGCGCGAACGCGGGCGACACCACCGCCGGCGAGGAACGCTCCGTCGATGTCGGGGGTGATCGATCGGAGGTCGTAGGCGGTGTCTCCCGCGAACACGACGGGGGTCTCCCCGTCCACGGGGCCGAGTCTGGCGAAGCGCATGCTGGTCCTTCCGGTTCCGCCGGTGCCCGCGTGCGGACCCGGCTCCGTAGCCGATAACGTCTGAACTCTACCGCCCGATCCGACCGTTGCAACAGGTGAATTCGTCCACGCTGGGCGCATTGACATGTCAGACATCGGATGTCTAAGCTCGGTGGCACCAGCCCGAAGGAGCATGCCGACGTGAGTACCATCATCGGATTCGAGACGCACGACGTCCGGTTCCCGACCTCGACCACCCTCGACGGCTCGGACGCCATGAACCCCGACCCCGACTACTCCGCCGCCTACCTGCGGCTCGTGACGGACGCGGACGACGGCCACGAGGGCCACGGCTTCGTCTTCACGATCGGACGCGGCAACGACGTCGAGGTCGCAGCCATCCACGCCCTCCGGGAGCACCTCCTCGGTCGCGAGGTCGAGCCCGTGCTCGACGCCCTCGGAGCCTTCTGGCGCGAACTCGTCTACGACTCCCAGCTCCGGTGGCTCGGTCCCGAGAAGGGCGTCATGCACATGGCGATCGGCGCCGTCGTCAACGCGCTCTGGGACCTCAAGGCCAAACGCGCCGGCCTGCCGCTCTGGCGACTGCTCGCCACCATGACCCCGGAGGAGCTCGTCGAGCTCGTCGACTTCCGCTACCTGAGCGACGTCCTCACCCCGGACGACGCCCTCGCGATCCTCCGACGCGCCGAACCGGGACGCGAGGCCAGGATCGAGGCCCTCCTCGCGGCCGGGTACCCCGCCTACACGACGACGCCCGGGTGGCTCGGCTACTCCGACGAGAAGCTCGACCGCCTGTGTCGTGAAGCGGTCGCGGACGGATTCACGCAGGTCAAACTGAAGGTCGGCGGCAACGTGGAAGACGACGTCCGTCGCCTCGCCATCGCCCGGAACGCGGTGGGACCCGACATCCGAATCGCCGTCGACGCCAACCAGCGGTGGGACGTCGCGGAGGCGATCGACTGGATGTCCCGACTCGCCCCCTACGACATCGCCTGGATCGAGGAGCCGACGAGCCCCGACGACATCCTCGGCCACGCGGCGATCGCGCGCGGCGTCGCCCCGATCCCGGTCGCGACCGGCGAGCACATGGCCAACCGCATCATGTTCAAGCAGTTCCTGCAGGCCGACGCCCTCCAGGTGCTCCAGATCGACTCCACTCGGGTCGCCGGCGTGAACGAGAACATCACGATCCTCCTCCTGGCCGCGAAGTTCGGTGTCCCGGTCTGCCCGCACGCCGGTGGCGTCGGGCTGTGCGAAGCGGTGCAGCACCTCTCGATGTTCGACTTCATCGCCGTGTCCGGGAGCGAGGATGGACGCATGATCGAATTCGTCGACCACCTGCACGAGCACTTCGTCGAGCCCGTCGAGATCGTCGCCGGCCGGTACCGCGCGCCGGTCGCCCCCGGCGGCGGTTCGGAGATGCTCGCGACGTCGATCGCCGAGTTCACCTTCCGGGGCGCCGGTGCCTGACCTGCTCGTCCCGCGGCTCGCGTACGGCGCCGCCAACCTCGGCAACCTCTACCGCGAGCTCAGCGATGAGGACGCCTGGGCGATCCTCGATGCGGCCTGGGAACACGGCGTCCGCTTCTACGACACGGCTCCGCACTACGGCCTCGGCCTCTCCGAGCGTCGGCTCGGCGCCTTCCTGCGGACGAAGCCTCGCGACGAGTACGTCCTGTCCACCAAGGTCGGCCGCCTCCTCGTGCCGAACCCGGCGGGGAGGGTGCGCTCGACACGGACAACGACTTCGTCGTCCCGGCGACCTTGCGGCGCGAGTGGGACGCCAGTGAGTCGGGCGTGCGGCGTTCGCTCGACGAGTCCCTCGAGCGACTCGGGCTCGACCACGTCGACGTGCTCTACCTCCACGACCCGGAACGGAACGACCCCGAATCCGGGATCTCCGAGGGGATACCGGCGCTCGCTGCCCTCCGCGACGAAGGACTCGTCAGGGCGGTCGGGATCGGGTCGATGGACGTCGCCGCGCTGCTCGCCGCGGTGCGCACGGGCCTGACCGACCTCATCATGATCGCCGGTCGGTACACGCTCGCCGAGCAACCAGCGGGCGAGGAGGTGCTGCCCGCCTGCCTGGAACACGGCGTCGGCGTCGTCGCCGCCTCGGTGTTCAACTCCGGCCTGCTGGCCCGCGCCGTCCCCGACCGCGACGGACGCTACGAGTACGGTGCTGTCCCACCTGAGGCCTTCGACCGCGCCGTCGACATCGCCGAGATCTGCCGTCGGTTCGAGGTCGAACTGCCCGCAGCCGCCCTCCAGTTCCCGCTCCGCCATCCCGCCGTGCGGACGGTCGCGGTCGGTGCCTCACGGCCGGAGCAGATGATCCAGAACGTGGAGCGCTTCGAGGCGCCGATCCCCGAGACCTTCTGGACGGAGCTGCGCACCAGAGGGCTGCTCGGCTGATGCGGACGATCGACGCGCACCTCCATCTGTGGAATCGCGCCGACGGGTATCACTGGCTCGCTTCGGCCGACGAGGCACTTCGCGAGGATTTCACGCCGGAGCGCGCGGCCGCGGAGCTACGGGAGGCCGGCGTCGATGCGGCGATCCTCGTCCAGGCCGACGACACGGAGCTCGACACGATGTCCATGCTCAGCGCATCGGACGCTTTCAGCTGGGTGGCCGGCGTCGTCGGCTGGGTGCCGATCGACGATGCGAAGCGGGCTGAGGCCCTGCTCGACCGCTGGTGCGCGCATCCACGGTTCCGCGGCGTTCGTCAGCTGCTGCACGACGATCCCCGGGACGGACTGCTCCTGGCTGCACCCGCCCGCCGGTTGGCGGCGCTCCTCGCGGACCGTGGGCTTCCGCTCGACCTCCCGAACGCCTTCCCTCGGCTGCTCCGCGACGCCACCGGACTCGCGCGGCTGGAGGAGGGGCTGACGATCGTCGTCGACCACCTCGCGAAGCCGCCGCGCGACGATGAGGCCTTCGAACGATGGGCGACCGAGCTGGCGGCTGCGGCGGCGTCACCGAACGTGGTCGCGAAGGTGTCCGGCCTCAACCGGGCCGGTCGGCCGTTCGTGGCGGCCGAGGTGCGTCGGGCCTGGGGCACCGCACTCGCCTGCTTCGGGCCCGAGCGGTTGATGCTCGGTGGCGACTGGCCGATGACCGTCACGAGCGGCGGGTACGGTGCGGTCTGGCACGAGCTGTCCGGTCTCGTCGACGAGTTGTCGCCGTCGGAACGCGATGCACTCCGTGGCGGGACAGCGA
The DNA here is from genome assembly GCF_006065115.1 of Plantibacter sp. M259. Lineage (NCBI taxonomy): Bacteria > Bacillati > Actinomycetota > Actinomycetes > Micrococcales > Microbacteriaceae > Plantibacter > Plantibacter sp. M259. The sequence goes on from NZ_CP040750.1 coordinate 2,625,881, forward strand.
CGCGCGTCTACCGGCTCGACCCCCGCGGGCCGGTCGGCGTCGACGGACTGACATGATCGGGCAGACGGATGGACACGGAACCATGACGAGGAGGTCACCATGCTGACAGGGATCGACCCGGTGCTGAGCGGCGAACTGCTGCTGCACCTGGACGCGATGGGACATTCGGACGCGGTGGTGATCGCCGACGCGCACTTCCCGGCCACCCGGCTCGGCGAACGCGTCGTCGTGCTGCCGACGCTGTCGACGCCGGAGGTCCTCCGAGCGGTGCGCACGGTGATCCCGCTCGACGACGAGCCCGTGCTCGACCTCATGACGAGTGCCGACGGCACGGTGCTCGACGTCCAGCGGGAACTCATCGCCGCCGCCGGCACGACCGAGGACGCCGTGCGATTCGTCGACCGGTTCGCCTACTACGACGAGGCCGCCACGGCGTTCCTCATCATCCGCACGGGCGAGACCAGGAAGTACGGGAACGTCACCCTGCGGAAGGGCCTCGTGCTCCCGGGCGCCTGACCCGACCGTGGGCTGCTGTCGCTCACCAGCAGAGCGCGACGATCGCAGCACCGACGACGGCGTAGATCCCCGAGAGGACCTGCCGACCGCGAGTGCGGGGTGCGGCCGCGGTCTCGACCGTCGCCCCGTGCTCGTCGAGTGAACGCTTCGGCTTGGGTGCGTGCCAAGGGAGTGTGCGCCAGCGGAGTGCTGCGCCGGCGAGTCCGAAGCCGACGATCGCAACGGCGAGGACCCACGCCCAGGACCAGACGCCGACCGGCGCGGCGAGGGCGCGGACGAGGGCGAGGATCACGACGCTGTCGACCGCGTCGACGACGAGTCGGTAGCGCTCGGTCGCCGCCCAGCGTCCCGTACTCCACGCATGCGCGACCTGGAGGGCGAGGAACCACGCGACGACGAGGGCGACGACGACGGGGATCAGGATCTCGATCATCGTGCTGCTCCGATCTGCTCGAGGAGGGCGACGCCGGCCGCATCGACCGACTCCTGGGTCGCCGAGACGAGGACCACCGTGGTGCCGGTCGCCGGGACGACGCCGACGAAGGACGCGAACCCGCCCGTGGCGCCGTTGTGCCAGACGAGGTCCTCACCGTCGATCGCCTGCCGATCGGTGATCCAGGCCCAGCCGATCTCGCGATCGCCGAACGCCGCCTGTGGGTCGAGTGCCTCGATGCCCGGCGCGCTGCCGTCGGCCAGTCGTTCCGCGAAACGCGCGAGATCCGCTGTGTCCGAGCGGATGCCGCCGGCAGGTCCGATCGCCGTGCCGGTCCATGCTGCGGCGGTCCGTCCGCCGGCGGTCTCACCGAGGAGGTCGCGGTCGCCGAGGTCGCCCGCATCGCTCACGGGGGCGGTCGAGTCGAGTCCCATCGGACCGGTGATCCGTTCCTCGAGGAGGTCGGGGTAGCTGGTGCCGGCGGCTGCGCCGAGGGCGGCACCGAGGAGTTCGAAGCCGAGGTTGGAGTAGGTGCCCTTCGGGGTGTCGAGGGACGCGGACCGCGCCTGCTCGAGCAGCTGGTCGAGGTCTTCGCCGTAGGGGTTCGCCGTCGTGAGCGCGAACCACGTCGAGGAGAGGATCGTCGAGAGGTCGATCGGCAGCCGGGGCAGGCCGGAGGTGTGGGTGGCGAGCTGCGCGAGGGTGACGTCCGCCGCGGGCGCGTCGCCCAGTTCGAGGAGGTCACCGAGCCTGGTGTCCGGGGTGACCTCGCCGCGCTCGATCGAGTCGGCGAGCAACAGTCCGGTGAAGGCCTTGCTCACCGACCCGATCTCGAACCGGGTGTCCGGCTGGGCGCCGATCGTCGCGGTGCGGGTGCCGTCCGGGGTGACGACGACGGCCAGCAGGGCCTTGCGGTCGGGGCCGGCGAGCTCGCGGACGGTCGCCGCGAGTTCGGCGTCGCCGGTGGCCTCGGATGGAAGCGTCGAGGGCCCTGGCCGGAAGGCGAGCCCGACCGCGAGGGCGACAGCGGTGCTGACGGCGGCGATGGCCCAGACCCGTCTGGGTCGGGACGTGCTGCGTGGTGTGGCGGTCATGCGGGGTCCTTCCTGGGGTCGGTGGTCATTCCATGGCGGCGACGGCGACGAGCAGCGGGACGAGTCGCATGGGTGGGACCGCGACCCGTCCGCGGCCGGCGGGTTGCAGCCAGCCGGCGGCCGTCAGGACGCGGACGTGGTGGTAGACCTGGCCGGTCGTCCCGATGCCGTCGAGTTCGCCGAGGTCCGCGAGTGCGGACGTGCCGTTGGCGACGGCCAGGAGCAGCTGCAGCCGGACGGGGGAGCCGATGGCCGCGAGCCGCGATGCCGCGGTCGCGAGCGGACCGGAGCCCGCTGACTCCACGGCGTCGGGGTCGTCGCCGAGCGCGAGGAGGTCGTCGGTCGCTCGGGCGTACTGCCACTGCACGGGTCCGCCACCGGCGACGACCGATCCGGTGAAGAGGACCGCCCCGTGCTCGAGCGCCGTCGTGCGCTGTTCGAGGCCGCGGAGCGCCCAGAAGGTGTCGTCGGCAGCGCCCGCCGCGGCTGCGGACGGAACGTCGTCCGGTCGCCCGGCGGTCGAGTCGTCGTCGGCCGCCTGGGCGAACACGGCGGCTTCGAGACGCGCGAGACGTGCCTCGTGATCGCCGGGGTCGATGGTCGTCATGACCCAAGTGTACAAATATCGTAATTACGAAATCAAGCCGATCGCTCCCGAGCTCGGAGCGGGGAGCCGCGCATCACGCCCGCGAGGCGAGCCGCCCCTGCTTCGCGTGCACCGGGATCAGCAGTCCGAGGCCGATGAGCAGCACGAGCACGATCCCGAGGATCCCCCAGAACTGCGCCCCGCCGAGCGTGACGAACAGTGCGAAGGCGGTCGGCGCGAGGAAGGACACGGCGCGGCCGGTCGTGGCGTAGAGGCCGAAGACCTCACCCTCGCGGCCTTCCGGGATGATGCGCGCCAGGAACGAGCGGCTCGCCGACTGTGCAGGGCCGACGAACAGGCACAGCATGAGGCCGAAGATCCAGAAGATCGTCGCGCCGCCCTCGTGGAGGAAGAACACGGCGCTTCCTGCGATGACGAGGCCGATGAGCGACGCGACGATGACAGGTTTCGGGCCCACCTTGTCGTCGAGCAGGCCGATGGTGATCGTCGCGATCCCGGCGACGACGTTGGCGGCGATCGCGAAGATGATCACCTCGCCGGGTGAGAAGCCGAAGGTCCCCGCGGCCAGGACGCCACCGAAGGTGAAGACACCGGCGAGCCCGTCGCGGAACACGGCGCTCGCGAGCAGGAAGTAGAGCGTCTGTCGGCTGTCGCGCCAGAGTTCCGCGATGCTCTTGGCGAGCACCCCGTAGGAGGCGAAGAACCCGACGTGCGGCCGGGCGACGGCCTGGGGTGCGTGGTACTCGGGCACCGCGAAGAGCACGGGCAGGGCGAAGATCCCGAACCACGCCGCGGAGACGAGCATCGCGACGCGGACGTCCATGCCGTCGTCACCGGTGACGCCGAAGAGTCCGACCTCGGGGGAGATGAAGCCGAAGTACACGATGAGCAGCAGCACGATGCCGCCGATGTACCCCATGCCCCAGCCGAGACCGGAGACCTTGCCGATGGAGGTGGGCGTCGACACCTGGGCGAGCATCGCATTGTAGTTGACGCCGGCGAATTCGAACACGATGTTGCCGACCGCGAGGAGGATGAGGCCCAGCCAGAGGAAGTTCGGATCGGGGGCGACGAAGAACAGGAGCGCGGTGATCGCGACGACGACGTAGGTGTTGAAGCCGAGCCAGAACTTCCGTCGCCCGGCGGAGTCCGACCGCTGGCCGACGACCGGCGCGAGGATCGCGATCAGCAGCCCGGCGGCGGCGAGCGCCCACCCGAGGGACGCCGACACCGCGGCCTCCTCGCCGAAGGAGTCGCTCGTCAGATAGACGGTGAACACGAAGGTGGTGACGACGGCGTTGAACGACGCCGAGCCCCAGTCCCACAGGCTCCACGCGAAGATGCGACCCTTACGACCCGCCTGCGCCTTCACTGCGGCGACCTGCGAGGTGTCGAGGTCGACGGTGGCTGCTGCGGCGTCGGGGGTGACGAGCGGTGGTGGCGGGAAGTTGCGGGGCCGGGATCCGAGACGCGGGGCCTCGTCGCCGGGCCCGTCTGTCCGGCCGGTGTCGTCGGTGCCACCTGGGGAGTCGTGCTCATGCACTGAGGCTAGTGCCGCGTGGTGAGCGGGCGGTAGCGCGCGTCCCGGAGCGCGATGGCTGGGGGTTCGCTGGGACGAGGATCGTTGCCGGGAATAGCTTCGGGCACCCCGCGTTGGACTTGAGCGTACGACACTCAAGTTTGAATCCAGGAGGTTCACGTGCCCGAAGACTTCACCCAGGGCGGCGCAGCAGCAGACGGCGGATCGTCGTCGTTCGACGACTTCCTCGCCCGATACCTCGAGGGCGAGCGGGCGCGTTCGGCGCGGACCATCGACCTCAGCCGCTTCCTCACCGCACGGACGCAGGAGATCCTGCAGCGCGCCGGCCGGTTCGCGCTGGAGCGCGGCCAGAACGAGCTCGACGCGCTGCACATCCTGCGCGTCATCGTGAGCGAGGAGCCCGCCAAGGACGCCGTCGCGCGCCTCGGCGTCGACCCGAAGATCATCGCCAAGGCCGCCGAGCAGCGCCTGCCGCAGGCGTCCTCGCCGAGCGTCAAGGACCCGGCCATCACGCCGTCGGCCCAGCGCGCGCTGTTCCACGCCTACCAGGTGGCCCGCGCCGCCGGATCGACGTACGTCGACCCTGAGCACCTCTTCTTCGCGCTCGTCATCAACCAGGACTCGCCCGCCGGTGAGGTCCTCGCGCGCGCCGGCGTCACGGCGGAGGCGCTGACGCAGGGCATGCGCCAGACCGTCGGCGACCCCGGCGTCGCCACCGACGACCAGGACGACCGCGATGCCGACGACCTCGACTCGGACACCCCGATGCTCGACCGTTTCGGCACCGACCTCACGGCGCTCGCCGCAGGCGGGTCGCTCGACCCCGTCATCGGACGTTCCGAGGAGATCGAGCAGACCATCGAGATCCTCTCCCGCCGCACGAAGAACAACCCCGTGCTCGTCGGCGAGGCCGGCGTCGGCAAGACCGCGGTCGTCGAGGGACTCGCCCAGGCGATTGTCGACGGCGGCGTCCCGGAGCAGTTGCGCGATAAGCGCGTCATCTCACTCGACCTGCCTGCCATGGTCGCCGGAACCCGGTACCGCGGCGACTTCGAGGAGCGCCTCACCGGCCTGCTCGACGAGATCGCAGCCAACCGCTCCGAGCTGATCGTCTTCATCGACGAGGTCCACACCGTCGTCGGCGCCGGAGGATCCGGCGAAGGCGGCATGGACGCCGGCAACATGCTCAAGCCGCGTCTCGCTCGCGGTGAGCTGCACCTCATCGGTGCGACCACGCTCCGTGAGTACCGCGGGATCGAGAAGGACCCGGCACTCGAACGCCGCTTCCAGCCCGTGCGCGTCGGCGAGCCGTCGATCGAGGACGCCGTCCTCATCCTCGACGGTCTCCGTCCGGCCTACGAGGAGCACCACGACGTCCGCTTCACCGACGCCGCCCTCCGCGCCGCCGTCGAGCTCTCGGCCCGCTACCTGCCCGACCGTGTCCTGCCCGACAAGGCCATCGACCTCGTCGACCAGGCCGGCGCCCGACTGCGGTTGCGGCTCGGGAAGGCGGTCGACGTGAGTGCCCTCGTCGAGGAGCTCGCGACACTCGAGGCGTCGAAGAACGCTGCCGTGTCGGCCGAGCACTACGAGGAGGCCTCGCGCATCCGCGATGAGATCACCGCCGTGCAGGCGAAGCTCGACGCCGCCTCCAACGGCCCCGGCGCGCGCACCGACCGCGACGCCGTCGTCGACGAGGCCCAGATCGCCGGCGTCGTGTCCCGCGCCACCGGCATCCCGGTCAGTCGGCTCACGGAGGGCGAGCGGGAACGTCTCGCCGGCCTCGAGGACGAACTGCACGCTCGCGTCATCGGCCAGCACGACGCCGTGACCGCGGTGTCGAAGGCCGTCCGCCGCAACCGCACGGGCATGGGCGACGCGAACCGACCCGTCGGCAGCTTCCTGTTCCTCGGTCCCACCGGCGTGGGTAAGACGGAGCTCGCGAAGGCACTCGCCGGATCCCTGTTCGCGGACGAGCACTCCGTGATCCGCTTCGACATGAGCGAGTTCGGCGAACGCCACACGGTGTCGCGACTCGTCGGTGCCCCTCCCGGGTACGTCGGGTTCGACGAGGCGGGCCAGCTCACCGAGCGCGTGCGGCGCAACCCGTACTCGATCGTGCTGTTCGACGAGATCGAGAAGGCGCACCCGGACGTCTTCAACCTGCTCTTGCAGGTCCTCGACGACGGTCGCCTGACCGACGGTCAGGGGCGGACGATCGACTTCCGCAACACGGTCGTCGTCATGACCTCGAACCTCGGCTCCGAGTTCCTGGCCTCCCGGTCCGGTGCGATGGGCTTCGTGGCCGGTGGCGCCGACGACCCGACGGGCTTCGGCTCCGAGGAGGCGCTGCGGGCCCGGGTCATGGGCAAGCTGCGCGAGGCGATGCGTCCGGAGTTCCTCAACCGCATCGATGAGATCGTCCTCTTCCGCAAGCTCGACCAGCAGCAGCTGCAGGAGATCGTCGCGCTGATGCTCGGCCGCACGACCGAACGGTTGGCCGCGCGCGGTGCGTCACTCGAGACGACTCCGGAAGCGCGCGCCCTCCTCGCGGAGCTCGGCTACGAGCCGGAGTACGGTGCACGCCCCCTGCGTCGCCTCATCCAGCGTGAGGTCGACGACCGCATCGCCGAGCTCGTCGTGGGCGGCGGGGTCGGCGACGGCTCGACCGTGCACGTCGACGCGGTCGGCGGGAGGATCGTCGTCACCGAGCGGTCTGTGATGGTGGCGGAAGCCGCCTAGGCCGGGAGATGGATCGACAGGCTCAGGGACCTGACCTCCGGACCCTGAGCCTGTCGCCGTCTGTGCGCGCGGGCACCTCGACAGGCTCGGTGACCGGAGCAGCCCGGAGTGTTCCTACTCCTGAAGTCCTTGCACCGAATCCAGCAGGCTCGGCGCGCTCACGTAGAAGAGTTGCCCGTCCTGCCACACGAAGCCACCGGAGAGGTTGCCGCCCGGGTCGGTCGGCTCGAGGAGGAACGGAAGTCCGGACTCGTCGCTCTCGACGAATCCGGCGGCCTCGAGTTCGACCTGCTTCGCCGCCCAGGCCGTCTCGTCGAACGGTGCCTGCGCGACCGTCGCCGAGATGTCGGTCTGCGGCTTCGTCCAGGTGCACGCGACGCCACCGGCGTCGACGAGGAACGTCAGGTCGGTCCGTGTGACCTGGTACGCCCGCGGTTCCATCTGGGTCTGCGCGAGGTCCGCATATCCCTGCTCAGTGAGGATCGTGTCGCACGTCGCAGCTGCGGCCGTCTCGGTCGCCTCGGCGGAGGGCGTCGAGGTGGGGTGGCGCTCGGAGTGCTCATGGCCGTGGAGCTCGGCGACGGCGCTCCGGATCCGCACCCGGCGAGGGCGAGGGCTCCGATCGTTGCGACGAGGGCGGTCAGGAGACGAGGGGAGTGGCGGCGCGACATCCCACAAGCCTAGGAGTCGCGCCGAGTCCGGCGGATCAGGGGCAGCACGGGGATCGCGCAAACTGGCCATCCGCTGGGAGTTGAGCCAGGCGGACTCAACTTTCTTGACGTCGAAACCGGGCCTCGGTAGCATTGAGTCATCGGGGCTCAAGTCTCGACGTCACACCAGCATCACCCCATCAACCAGCTCGGTGCCGAGCTCGTCGAGTCGGCCGGACGCCATCCGCATGCCGCCCGAGTCGACGAGTTCCGAACCGGCAGTCAACACAAGGAGAACCAACACATGGCACGTGCAGTAGGCATCGACCTCGGTACCACCAACTCGGTGGTCGCCGTCCTCGAAGGTGGAGAACCCACCGTCATCGCCAACGCCGAGGGCTTCCGCACCACCCCGTCGGTCGTCGCATTCACCAAGGACGGCGAGGTGCTCGTCGGCGAGACCGCGAAGCGCCAGGCCGTCACCAACGTCGACCGCACCATCGCGAGCGTCAAGCGCCACATGGGCACCGACTGGAAGTTCGACGTCGACGGCAAGAAGTACACGCCGCAGGAGCTGTCCGCCCGCATCCTCGCGAAGCTGAAGCGCGACGCCGAGCAGTACCTGGGCGACACGGTGACCGACGCGGTCATCACCGTCCCCGCCTACTTCAACGACGCCGAGCGTCAGGCCACGAAGGAGGCCGGTGAGGTCGCAGGCCTCAACGTGCTCCGCATCATCAACGAGCCGACCGCTGCAGCCCTCGCCTACGGCCTCGACCGCGGCAAGGAGGACGAGCTCATCCTCGTCTTCGACCTTGGTGGCGGTACCTTCGACGTCTCGCTGCTCGAAGTGGGCAAGGACGACGACTTCTCCACCATCCAGGTCCGTTCCACCTCCGGTGACAACCGCCTCGGTGGAGACGACTGGGACCAGCGCGTCGTCGACTACCTGATCAAGCGCTTCAAGGACTCGACCGGTGTCGACGTCTCGGGCGACAAGATCGCGAAGCAGCGCCTCAAGGAGGCCGCCGAGCAGGCGAAGAAGGAGCTCAGCTCCTCGATGTCGACCTCGATCCAGCTCCCCTACCTCTCCCTCACGGAGAACGGCCCGGCCAACCTCGACGAGACGCTCTCCCGCGCCAAGTTCGAGGAGCTCACGCAGGACCTGCTCGAGCGCACCCGCAAGCCGTTCAACGACGTCATCGCCGAGGCCGGCGTGAAGGTCTCCGACATCGCGCACGTCGTGCTCGTCGGTGGATCGACCCGTATGCCCGCCGTCGCCGAGCTCGTCAAGAAGCTCACCGGTGGTCAGGAGCCCAACAAGGGCGTCAACCCTGACGAGGTCGTCGCCGTCGGCGCAGCCCTCCAGGCCGGCGTGCTGAAGGGTGAGCGCAAGGACGTGCTGCTCATCGACGTCACCCCCTGTCGCTCGGTATCGAGACCAAGGGTGGCATCATGACGAAGCTCATCGAGCGCAACACCGCGATCCCCACGAAGCGGAGCGAGACCTTCACCACGGCCGACGACAACCAGCCGTCCGTCGCGATCCAGGTCTTCCAGGGCGAGCGCGAGTTCACCCGCGACAACAAGAACCTCGGCACCTTCGAGCTGACCGGCATCGCGCCGGCTCCGCGCGGTGTGCCGCAGGTCGAGGTCACCTTCGACATCGACGCCAACGGCATCGTGCACGTGTCCGCCAAGGACAAGGGCACCGGCAAGGAGCAGTCGATGACCATCACCGGTGGCTCGTCCCTCGGCAAGGAGGACATCGAGCGCATGGTCCGCGAGGCCGAGGAGCACGCTGCGGACGACAAGGCCCGCCGCGAGCAGGCCGAGGTCCGCAACAGCGCCGAGCAGCTCGCCTACTCGATCGACAAGCTCATCAAGGAGAACGACGACAAGCTGCCCGAGGACGTCAAGACCGACGTCCAGGCCGACGTCGACGCTCTGAAGAGCGCACTCGCCGGTGAGGACGAGGACGCGGTGAAGACCGCGTTCGACAAGCTCAACGAGAGCCAGGTCAAGCTCGGCGAGGCGATCTACGCCCAGGCGCAGGCCTCCGAGTCCGCCGCAGGAACCGAGGCCCCGGCCGAGGAGGCGACCTCCGATGAGGACGTCGTCGACGCCGAGGTCGTCGAGGACGAAGACGACAAGGACAAGAAGTAACCATGACTGACGAGAACCAGAACCAGAACCAGGACGATCCCATCATTCGTGACAAGCGACGGATCGACCCGGAGACCGGCGAGGTTCGTCAGCCTGGCACCGAGGGGGCTGACGCCGACGCGTCGGCCCCCTCGGGCGCACCTGCCGAATCCGCCGACGCACCGGCCGCCGACGACGAGCTGACCGTCGAGGACATCCTCAACGCGGCTCCCGAGGAGCCCGTGCAGGGCGGCGACCTCTCCCCGGCCGAGCAGCTCGCTGCGGAACGCCTCGGCGACCTGCAGCGCGTCACGGCCGAGTACGCGAACTACCGGAAGCGCACCGAGGCCGGCCGCGAGGTGGAGCGCGAGCGCACCACCGGCGAGGTCGCCAAGGTCCTGCTCCCGGTACTCGACGACCTCGACCGCGCTGACAAGCACGGCGACCTCGAGGGCGACGCCCCCTTCACGCAGATCGCGGCCAAGCTCCGCGGCGCTGCCGAGAAGCTCGGGCTGAAGCCGTTCGGAGCGGTCGGCGAGACCTTCGACCCCAACGTGCACGAGGCCATCTTCCAGCAGCCCACGCCGGGCGCCGAGGGCGAGACCGTCCTCGACGTCGTGGAGACCGGGTACCACCTGGGCTCCACCCTGCTGCGCGCCGCGAAGGTGGTCGTCGCGGTCCCGGCGAGCTAGCCATGGCGAGTCAGGACTGGTTCGACAAGGACTTCTACAAGGTCCTCGGCGTCAAGAAGGACGTGACGCCCGCGGAGCTGAAGAAGGTCTACCGGAAGCTCGCCAGGCAGTACCACCCGGACTCCAACCCGGGTGATGCGAAGGCCGAGGCGAAGTTCAAGGAGATCAGCGAGGCCCACTCGGTCCTCGGCGACCCCGAGCAGCGCAAGGAGTACGACGCCGTTCGTGCGATGGGCGGTGGAGCCCGCTTCACCGCTCCGGGTGCCGGCGGCGGCCAGGGTGGCTTCGAGGACGTCTTCGGGACGATGTTCGGTGGGGGCGGTGGTGGTGGCGGTCGCCAGAGCTACAGCTACCAGCAGGCTCCTCCCGGCTACGAGGACATCCTCGGCGGCATGTTCGGCCAGGGTGGCTTCGGCCAGACCTCCGGCGGCTTCCGCGGCTACGGCGGGCCGACGCCGGGGCGCGACATCACCGCGCACACGACGATCGACTTCATCACGGCGACGCAGGGCGACACCATCTCCCTGCAGACCTCCGAGGGACGCACCATCAAGGTGAAGATCCCGGCGGGGGTGTCGGATGGACAGAAGATCCGCCTGCGCGGCAAGGGGCAGCCGAGTCCGGATGGCGGCGAACCCGGCGATATCGTGGTCACCGTGAGTGTCCGCAAGCATCCCGTGTTCGAACGCGACGGCCTGAACCTCCGCGTCACCGTGCCGGTCACCTTCGTGGAGGCCGCGCTCGGCGCCACGATCGAGGTTCCGACGCTCGGCGGCGACCCCGTCAGGCTGCGGGTCGCCCCCGGTACGCCGAGTGGCCGCGTCCTGCGCGTCAAGGGCCGCGGTGTCGCGACGACGAAGGGCACCGGCGACCTCCTGGCCGTCGTGCAGATCGTCGTCCCGGCGCATCTCGGCGGCGAGGCCAAGGAAGCACTCGAACGGTTCCACGAGCTGGAGCCGAAGGACAACCCCCGCGACGAGCTCATCGCTCGGGCTCGGGGCTAGTAGCCAGCAGCACACGGAAGGGCAGGGAGCATGGACGAGCATTCGCCGGTCTTCGCGATCGCGATGGCTGCCGAGCTCGCTGGCATGCACCCGCAGACCCTCCGGCAGTACGACCGGCTCGGGCTCGTGTCGCCGACGCGGACCGCGGGGAAGTCGCGCAGGTACTCGATGCGCGACATCGCCCAGCTCCGTGAGGTGTCCAGGCTCAGTGCCGAGGGCGTCAGCCTCAAGGGCATCTCCCGCATCCTGACCCTGGAGAACGAGGTCAGCTCGCTCCAGGGTCGGGTGCGGGAGCTCGAGCACGCGCTCGCCAACGCCCTGCTGCGGACCCCGGGCAACCGGGTGTTCGCCGCCGGTATGGAGGGGAGCGTCGTCCCGATGCGGAGCGGTACCCGCACCCGCCGCCGGACCGAGGTCGTCGTCTGGCGGCCGTCGCTCTCCGAGTAGCCGACGAAAGCGCACTCGTGGTCGTCATCCCGCACGGATGACGACCACGAGTGCGCTTTCGCGCGTCTGCCGGCCGCGTAGGGTTGGGGCATGAGCGCGCAGCCCGTGGTGACGAAGCCGGATCCGGCGCAGACCGCACCCGCGACGGCCCGGAGGCGGCGCGGCGCCCGGCTGACCGGACTGACCGCCTACCCCCTCATGTACTTCGGTCTCATCGCGGGCGTGCTCCCGCTGCTCACGCTCATCGTGATCGGTGCCCCGATACTCGTCGGCGTCCTGCTCGGTGCGGGTGAGGCCGAGTGGGTCGACGGCTTCTCCCGCATGTTCGGCTTCATCCTGCTGTTCCTGTCGCCTCCGTTCGGGGCCTGGGTGTGGGGGTACGTCGCGCTCGGTGTCATCGCCTTCTTCGGTGGCATCGCGCTCAGCGTGCGGATCCTGCGACGTCACGGCGTGCGTCGCGCGGGAGCCGTGACGCACTGGGGCATGTGGGCCACCGTCCCGCTGCAGTTCGTCTTCGCGTTCATCAGCGTCGTGATCGTGTTCGGAGCGATCGCGAGCGTCCGAGCCGAGGACGCCAGCGGCCTCGAGACCGTGCGCGCCTTCGGCCAGGGCGTCGCGATCGCCACGGTCGTCAACCTCTTCGTCTCCGCCGGGCTCGGCGTCCTGCTGTTCCCGGTGGTCCTCCGAGCCGTGAAGGCGGAGAAGCCGGCCCGACGCGCGCGCGGACGCGGCTGACCACTGGACGGCGTCGGTCCCCGGGAGCAGAATCGCTGCAGCAGCCGGTCCAGGCTGTGTCGCCGCTCCAGAAGGGACGCCAGCATGACCACGATGCCGATCGCCGTCGATCCGCCCTCCATGTACACGAGCCCCGCTTTCGCGCAGGGCATGATCCTCCCAGCCGGCCCGACGCTGTTCATCGGCGGACAGAACGGCGTCGACGCCGAGGGCGCCCTCCTCGACGGCCTCGGCCCGCAGACGGAGCAGGCACTCCGCAACGTCCTCACCGTGCTCGCCGAGGCCGGTTCCGGGCCCGAGCACGTCGCGAAACTCACCATCTACCTTGCGCCAGGGATCGATCCGTCCGACGGCTACGCGGCGACCGCGGCGGTCTGGGGTGGTCGCCGGACCGCGGTGACAGTCGTCTCCGTCGCCCCGGCACGCCCGGGAGCGCTCGTCGAGATCGACGCCGTGGCGGCGGTCCCCGCGTCCTGACCACGCGAACCCGTGCGGACGGCCCGCCGGTACGCTGAGGGGATGCCCGAGTTCTCCTTCGACGCGCTGCGCCGGTTCCCCGATCACGAGGCACCCAACCTCTTCGCCGTCGACGCGACCGACCGGCTCCTGCTCGACGAAGCGGCCGTGGCCCTGGCCGGGCGGGTGCCGACACCCGGCGAGATCGTCGTCGTCGGCGACGCCTACGGGGCACTCACCCTCGGGGCCATCGCGCTCCTGGGGGCGACCGACGTCCGGGTCCACCAGGACGCCGCCGTCGGAGAACGGGCCCTCGCGGCCAACGCCGAACGGCTCGGCATCGACGGCGGCTTCCGCAACCTGCCGCTCGGCGAGGAGCTGTTCACGGGCGCATCACTCGTCCTCCTCCAACTCCCGAAGCACCTCGAAGCCCTGCACGAGATCGCCGCCGCCGTGGCCCGCTGGGGCGCCGCTGATGTCCGTCTCCTGGCCGGTGGCCGGGTGAAGCACCTCACGCCCGCGATGAACGAGGTCCTCGGTCGGAGCTTCTCGACCGTCACCGCGAGCCTCGCCCGGCAGAAGTCCCGGGTGCTCCGTGCGAGCGACCCGGCGACCGCAGCCATCGAGGGAGCGCGTGACGAGGCCGACACCGCGGCCCCGGCCGCGCTGCGCACCGAGCACCATGCCGACATCGGCCTGACCATCGCCGCCGCCGGCGCGGCGTTCGCCGGCACGAAGCTCGACATCGGCACCCGCTTCCTGCTCGAGGCGCTGCCGGAGATCGCGCCCGACGCCCGGACGGCCATCGACCTCGGCTGCGGCACCGGCGTCCTCGCGGTGTCGCTCGCCATCGCCCGGCCCGAGCTCGCGGTCATCGCGACCGACCAGTCCGCCGCCGCGGTCGCCTCGACCACCGCGACCATCGCCGCCAACGACGACGCCGACCGCCGACTGGCCGAGCGCATCACGGTGCTCCGCGACGACGGCCTGTCGATGCAGCCGGACGCGTCAGCGGACCTCATCGTCCTGAACCCGCCCTTCCACAGCGGGACCACCGTCCACACGGGCGTCGCACACGACCTGTTCGCCGAGGCCGCGCGTGTCCTGCAGCCGGGCGGCACCCTCGCCGTCGTGTGGAACTCGCACCTCGGCTACCGGGCTGCCCTCGAGCGGCTCGTCGGTCCGACGACGCAGTTCGCGCGCAACCAGAAGTTCACGGTGACGGTCTCGCGCCCCCGGGCCGCCGGCGAGCCGCGTCCGTAACTCCTGCTGCTTGGACCGCTCGACGGGCACCGGCCGCTCGGGCACCCGCATCGTCGACGGTCCGGACGGGTGTTGCAGGAGTTGTGGACGTCAGGCGGCGTTCCAGAGGCGCTCGATGCGCTCGCGGAGTGCGGTCTCCTCGGGGGACTCGTCGGCGTACTCGGAGGCGTCGATCGAGATGGTGTCCGCGGCATCGAACCACCAGGTCCCCGGCTCACCGTCGAGCTCGATGCTGGTTGACGTCCCCGGAGCGACACCCGCCTTGACCAGGCCGATCGCTGTCCCGAGCATCGTGTCGTCGCCCGCGTGGACTTCGACCTGCAGGTGATCGACGCTGCCCTCGAAGGAGGTCAGTGTGCCGGTCGCGGTCAACTGCTCGACCAGGGCGAACAGCACGGTCGCTTCCCCGCGAGTGCCGCGCACCGAGAACGTGCCAGGCGAACCGTTGATGACGGGGCCGTCGATGCCGAGCGACTCGACGACCGAAGCCTCCGGCAGGGCGTCGAGGGCGTCGAGGGCGGCGCGGCCCGCCGCCGGGTCCGCGACCGTGAGCCTGACGCTGTCACTCGACGCCGCGATCGTGATCACGCCGGGAACCGCGCCGAGGGCCTGGACGACCGGCAGCGTCTCGGCCGCCGGCGCTCCGTCGTCCCAGGTGACGATGCCGCCTTGGATCTGTACGGCCACGTCCGCCGGCACCACGCCGGCCGCGACCGTGGTCGCGGCCGGCACATCCTCGACCTTCGAGACGCGCAGGTCGAGGGCGTCCGGGGTCAGGGAGGCTCCGATCACGTCGAACTGTTCGGCCACGGCCAGGTAGGCGGCGCGGCTCGGCGCCGGGTCGCCGCCCCCGGTCGTATCGTCCTCGCCTCGCGAGGAGATCGAGAACCGTGCGGCTTCGCTTCGGAGGGGGAAGTCGTGATCCGCCTCGTCGAGGCCGTCGTCGCTGGTGCCGGTGACGACCGCGGTCGCGTAGGTGGGGGTCTCGTCGGCCGTCTTCCTGGCCAGGTCGTAGGCGTCGAGGAAGTCCTCATCGGGACGTGCCACGAGGGTCAGGGACGAGGCACGCACGCCGTCCGTCCCCGCGGCGGCGAGCTGCAACTCGCCGCCCGGCACGCCCTCCTCCTCGAGCGCAGCGAGCAGCTCCAGCTGCGTCGCGTTGTCCTCGCGTCGGCCGAGGACGGAGACGGAGAACCCTCGCACGGTGAGATCGACGCCTTCCCAGGTGGCCCCGCCGCTCCGCTTGGACTGCTCGCTGAGGAATCCGCCGACGCGGTCGACGATCTCACCGAGGTGGTCGTCGGAGACCGCGTCGTCCAGGAGGACGAACGCCGACGCCGTTCCGCTCCAGGGCAGATCGTTGCTACTCGTCGTCTCGATGTCGACCACGTCCGGGACGTCGGCCAGGAGCTGCTTGAAGTCGCGGGCGGCCGCCGAGCCCGCATTGACATCACCACAGCCCGTGAGAGCCGCGGCGGTGACCACCGCGACCAGCGCAGAGGCGGCGATCCTGATCATCTGATGATGTGGCATGACACAAGCCTACGACTCGGTGCCCGGGTCCGCGTCGGGGTGCTCCCGACGTCTCAGGTGCGGCGCCGAATGTGCCCGTATGCTGGCCCGATGTCCGAGCCGTCCATTCCTGCAGACGGAGCACCTCGCGGCTCGCGCCGCCGAGATCAGCACGATCTCACCGCGGTCGAGCGCTGGATCGACGACCGGGCCAACCGGCTCCTGCGCGACGCCCCCGACGGCGGTGCGCGGGCGAAGCTGGTCGAGTTCCTCGTCTTCGGGGCGAAACAGGCGTGGGCGTGCATCTTCGGCGCAGCGATGCTCGCGGTCATCGTCGCCGCCCGCCTCTGGTACCCGGACGACGTCTGGCTCGCCCGCAACGACGCGCTCGTCGTCGCTGCCATCGTCATCCAGGTGGTCATGATCGTCACCAGGCTCGAGACGGGCCGCGAGCTCTGGGTGATCGTCCTGTTCCACGTCGTCGGGACGGGCATGGAACTGTTCAAGACCGGGGTGGGGTCGTGGGAGTACGACGGCGGCGGGGTCCTGCACCTCGGCGCCGTGCCCTTGTACACCGGGTTCATGTACGCGGCCGTCGGGTCGTACATGGTCCGGGTGTACCGGCTCTTCGACCTCCGGTTCGACCGCTATCCACGGGTGTGGCTCACGACGATCATCGCGGCCGGCATCTACTTGAACTTCTTCAGCCAGCACTTCATCGTGGATCTGCGATGGGTGCTGCTCGCCGCCGTCCTCGTCGTGTTCGCGCGGACGATGATGCACTTCCGCGTGTTCCGTCGGACGCACCGCATGCCCGTGTTGGTGGCGTTCCTGCTCGTCGCCTGCTTCATCTGGATCGCCGAGAACATCGGGACGATCACGGGCGCTTGGCTGTACCCGAATCAGGAGGACGGCTGGCAGCTCGTCCCGCTCACCAAGCTGGTGTCGTGGTTCCTGCTCATGATGATCTCGGTGGTGATGGTCACCTGGGTGTACCCGCCGAAGCGGCCCGATCGACTCCCGACCTGAGCCGCCTGCTGTCAACGGTTGCTGAACGCGGT
This sequence comes from Plantibacter sp. M259, assembly GCF_006065115.1. Taxonomy (NCBI): domain Bacteria; kingdom Bacillati; phylum Actinomycetota; class Actinomycetes; order Micrococcales; family Microbacteriaceae; genus Plantibacter; species Plantibacter sp. M259. The sequence goes on from NZ_CP040750.1 coordinate 2,642,778, forward strand.
CCGCGCACCGGGTAGGGTTCGGGAGTGAGCGGCCCGATCCCGGTGATCGCTCGTCCCCTCCGGAGAGCAGCCATGGCCCAGCGTCAGCCCCAGGACCCACGATTCCGTGATCGTGGCGGCGCTCGGCCAGCCCCATGCAGGCGGGTCCCGTTCAGCCGGGCCCGGCCCGCCCCGCCCCGACTCGACCTGCTGCCGCCCCGCGGCCCGCGTCACCGATCGTCGGTATCTCCGTCCCGGCAGCGGCCGCCGCACCCCTGCCACGGACGAACCACCTCTTCGCCGGTGCGCAGTTCGCGTTCATCGCCTCGATCCTGATGCTCGGCGTCTACGTCGGACTGACCTCGACCTGGACGCTCCTGGAGCCCGACTTCCTCATCGGGCTCTCCCTCACCGCCGCGGCCACGTCCCTGCTGTTCGCCGTGCCGCCGTCCGGTGCGCTCCGTGGTCTGCTGGTACTCGTGCCGACCATCGACATCCTCGCCGTCGGGTTCTTCCGCGACACCTTGCCGAACCTGCCGACGTCGGGTCTCCTCATCGTGATCCCGGTGCTCTGGCTCGCCGGCGGGTTCGGGGTCTCGGCACTGCCCGTGCCGGTGTTCGGAGCGATCTTCGTCTCCCTCGTCCCGGTGGCGCGCGCCGGAGCGTGGCCGACGACGCCTGGCGGGTGGGGCGCGATCTGCATCCTGCCCGCGCTCGTCCTCATCATGACCGTCACCGTGCACCTGGCCGCGCGTCAGCTCCGCGCCCATGAAGGACGCGCGCGCATCGCGCTCGCCGCAGCGACCGAGGCTGCGGCCATCGCGACGACGGTCTCGGAGTCCGTCGACGCCGCCGTCGCCTTCTTCCGACCCGACGGGACCGCCGCCCTCCGGAACGAGGCCACGTACGAGCAGGCCCGACTGGCGGGCTTCGACCCCAAGACCCGGGCCGGCGTCCACGTCTATGGACCGGACCGGAAGACCCGGCTGCCACCCGAGAAGCAGGTCATCAACCGGGCGTTGCGCGGGGAGAGCTTCCGTGGCGATCTGTACTGGGTGGGTGAGCCGGGCGACCAGCGCGCCATCATCGGGAACGCGCGACAGGTGCACACCGACGACGGGACGTTCGTCGGCACCATCACCGTCGGTCACGACGTCACCGACCTCGCCGACGCGGTGGCGCTGCGCGAAGCGTTCCTCATCGACGTCTCGCACGAACTCCGTACCCCGTTGACGTCGATCATCGGCTACCTCGACCTCCTCACCGAGGGACATGACCTGCGGCAGCTCGGACTGGAGCGTGAGGTCTCCACGATCCAGCGCAACGCGGAGCAGCTGTACGCGATCATCGGGGACCTGCTCGCGGCGGGCGACGCCGAGATGCGCGTGCGGATCGCCCTCACCGACATCGCCGACATCGCCCGGGCGAGCGCGGCCGCGGTCCTGCCGCAGGCGTCGGAGGCCGGTGTCGTCGTCCGAGCCGAGGTCCCGCCGCACGTGGAACTGGAGGGCGACGGTGGCCGACTCCGCCAGGTCCTCGACAACCTGCTGTCGAACGCGGTGAAGTACACGCCGCGCGGCGGGCGCGTCGTCGTGACCGTCGCGGTGGACGGGACGACCTGCACCGTCACGATCGCGGACACCGGCATCGGCATCTCGCCGGACGACCAGCGGCAGCTCTTCGACCGCTTCTTCCGGGCCAGGGAGGTCCGCGACGATGCGCGGCCCGGTGTCGGCCTCGGACTGTCGATCGTGAAGTCCATCACCGAGGCTCATCACGGCTGGATCACCGTGTCGAGCCGCCCGGGCCGCGGCTCCACCTTCACCGTGACCCTACCGCTCCGCCAGCCGCGCGCCGGCGCACCGTCCGCTTCCTGAGTCGGACCCCGGCGGGGAGGCGCTGCGGCACGCATCGTGGGAGGCTTGGAGGATGGCGCAGATCCTCGACCAGCCGATCGTCGACGAGGCGACCCTCACCATGCAACCGTGGGTCACCATCGTGTGGAACGATCCGGTGAACCTCATGTCCTACGTCTCCCTCGTGTTCCGCAGCTACTTCGGCTACACCCACGATGAGGCGGAGCGACTCATGCTCGCCGTGCACCACGAGGGACGCGCCGTCGTCGCCACCGGCAACCGCGAGGAGATGGAACGCCACGTCGAAGCCATGCACGGGTACGGGCTCTGGGCCTCGCTCGCGAAGGCCGACGCATGAGCGCCTTCGTCCGTCCGCCCATCGGGCCCGTCGTGCTGCGTCTCGACGAGCAGGAGACGTCGATCCTCGAACAGTTGGCGAGCCAGCTCGTCGACATGCTCGAGGACGCGACGCGCGCCGGGCTGGCGACCGCCGTGGAGCTCGACCCCGCCATGGCGCGACTGGTGCCGGAGGGGTACCGCGACGACCCCGAGGCCGCCGCGGAGTTCCGACGCTTCACCGCGGACGACCTCGTCGGCGGCAAGGTGACCGCGGCGCGGACCGTCCTGGCTGCGCTCACCGCCGATGCTTCCGACGCAGCTCAGCCGACGGATGTCCCGGTCGGGCACGAGGACGGTGCAGCCGTGACCCTCGAGGGCGAGACGGCCTGGACCTGGCTGCGGTTCCTCAACGACACCCGGCTCACCATCGCGGCGCGACTCGGCATCGAGGAGGACGACGCGGAGCCGTTCGACCCGGCTCCGACGACCTCGGACGAGGAGCAGGATCCGCAGCTCATGATGGCGATCTACGCCTGGCTCGGGTACCTGCAGGAGTCGATCGTCGCCGTCCTCGACGAAGCCTGAGTCGCGGCGCCGGACAACCGGGACCCGGATGCCACGGGTAGCCTTGGTGACCATGCACATCCTCGTCTTCAGCGACCAGCACCCCGAGTCGTCCGGCGGGGCCCAGGTCTCGATCCGGCTGCAGCGGCGCTTCCTGGAGGCCGCGGGGCACACCGTCACGGTGTGCTCGCCGCGGATGCACCAGGCGCACGACGACGACCCGCACTACCTCGACACCCCCTCGATCCCCATCACCCTCGACCGCGAGTATTCGATGACCGTGCCCGGCCGCCTCACCGACCGCTGGCTCGACGCACGTCTGGCGGAGCTGCCCCCGGTCGACGTCGTGCACGTGCAGGCCGACTTCTGGCAGGCGCTCACGGCCTACCGCTACGCCGAACGGCACGGGATCCCGGCCCTCCACACGATGCACAACCGCATGGACGTCGGCATCGAGCAGACCATGCCGGCGCCGGGCCTCGTCGTCGGAGCCCTGTCGTGGTGGCAGCGCCGGGTCCTCCGGCCGCGGCTCTCGACCCTGCCGACGGGCGTCTGGTCCTACCTGCAGGAGTTCGCCAAGCGTGCGTCCATCGTCATCGCGCCATCGCACCACTTCGCACGCGTCCTCCGCGAGCAAGGGGTGACCGCCCACGCCGAGGTCCTGTCGACGGGCGTCGACGACGCGGTGCTCGACGAGATCCTCGACGAACGCGCGACCACGCTCCACGTGCCGCATCGGTTGCCGTCGTTCGTGTGGATCGGCCGCTTCAGCCAGGAGAAGCGGCTCATGGAGTTCCTCGAGGCGGTCCGGCTCGCGGACGTCGACGCGGTGTTCCGCCTATACGGGGCGGGGCTCCTGCTCGCGAAGGCCCAGGCGTTCGTCGCCGAACACGACCTCGCCGACCACGTCGTCTTCGCCGGACGCGTCTCCTACCCCGACTCGCTGCGCGCGATCGCCGACGCCGACGCGCTCGTGCAGACGTCGATCGGGTTCGAGACGCAGGGCATGACCGTGTTCGAGGCTGCCGCACTCGGCACACCGTCGATCATCAGCGACCCGAACATCGCGGCGGAGCTCCCGGCCGACTCGATGTGGCAGCCGACGGACGGTGGGGTCGAGGCGCTCGCCGAAGCGATCCGTCGCGCCGTCGCCGACATCGAGGCGGGTACCGCACCTGTCGTCGCACCGGGCCTCGCCCGCACCCTGCGCCAGTCGACGCAGACGACCCGCCTCATCGCCCTGTACGAGGCGGCCCTGGCGCCGGAGGCCGCGCGCTAGCATCGGCTCATGCGCAGGACATCGAAGCAGCACCCCGGGCCGGACGGCGGCGAACGCGTCCTGATCCTGTCGGCCGGGGTCGGGTCCGGACACAACAGCGCCGCCGCCGCGGTGGAACAGGCGTGCGCCGGGCGTCCCGACGTCACCGAGGTCGAGGTGCTGGACGTCCTGCAGGCGAGCACCTCCCTGTACCGCGACGTCCTCGGCAAGGGGTACTTCGTGCTCGTCGAGGAGACGCCCTGGCTCGTGGAGTGGGGCTACGACCTCAGCGACGCACCGTTCCGTCGTCGCGGCCCGCTCGACCCCTGGACGCGGGCGAACGCCATGCCGGTGGTCAGCGCGATCAAACGCTTCAGGCCCTCGGCGATCATCTGCACCCACTTCCTCCCGGCCCAGTTGCTGGCCTCCCTCATCCTCCGAGGCGCCGTCGACGCCAGGACCGCGATCGTCACCACGGACTACGACTTCCAGGGGCTGTGGCTGACGAGCGCCTTCCACGCGCTCTTCCTCGCCCGGGAGGAGGGACGGGTCCAGCTGACGGCCCTCGGTCTTCCGACCGACCGCGTCGTGGCTTCGGGGATCCCCATCGCCGCTCAGCCGAGCGCCCCGGCCGAGCGCGACCCGGCAGCGCCGCCCATGCTGCTCATCTCGGCCGGCGCGTCCGGCGGTGACTACGCGCTCGCGGTCGTCCGACAGACACTGCACCTGCGGTCGCCGTTCACCGCGACGATCGTGTGCGGGCGGAACGAGGCGCTGCGGCGGAGCGTCGAGGACCTCATCGCGCCCGGCGACGACCGCTACACCGTGCTCGGCTTCACCGACGAGATGCCGCAGCTCCTGCGCAGGGCCGACCTGTTCATCGGCAAGCCCGGAGGATTGTCGGCGTCCGAGTGCATGGCCGCCGGTCTGCCGATGGTGCTCGTGAACCCCATCCCCGGGCAGGAGGTCCGCAACGGCGACTACCTCATGGAGCAGGGTGCGGCCGTCCGGTGCAACACCGCGACGACGATCGGGTGGAAGATCGACGGGATCCTCGGCGAGCCGGGTCGTCTGGCGCGGATGCAGGCCGCGGCCCGACGGGTCGGTCGCCCCGACGCGGCCCGCGACGTCGTCGACCGGCTGCTCGACGGTCCCGCTCGACCGTTCGTCGTGACCCGGGCAGCGCAGAAGACGATCTTCGACGCGAGCGCGCGGCGGTTGGTCGCGAGTGAGCTCGAGGGCGAGTCGGCGCTCGTCCGGCTCGTCGACCCGGCGGCGTCCAGCACGGTGGCGCTGCTCCGGGCCGGTGAGCTGGACGACCTGCAACAGCGTTACACCGGCCCGGACGGCACCCTCGTGCTTCGACGCGACGACGCCGTGCTCTCCGTCCGGCGCGACACGCAGCGTCTGCTCCGCGCCGTCCTCGGACGGGACGACGAGCTCGCCGTGCGGGTCGAGGGCCTCGCCGACCTCGAGTCGGCCGGCCCGAGCTGATCGGCTCGGGTCAGCCGGCTGTGTCCGGCAGTCGGGTGGGGTCGTCGTCGAGGTCGCTGTCACCGATCCGCAGCGGGGTCGCGGTCGTCCAGGTCGACGGGCTGTGCTGGACGGCCTGCAGGGCCCAGTCGCCGACGCGGGCCGACCAGCGGCGGGTGATCGGGTCGCGTTCGAGCGTCGGCGTCGGATCGAGGGAGACCCGGACGACGCGTTCCTCGCCCGCCTGCAGGGTCACCTTCCGGAACCCGAGGAGTTGGGCGACCGGTCGATCGAGTGCGGTGTCGGCTGCGTAGAGCTGGACGACGGTCGACCCCTCGCGGTGACCGGTGTTCGTCACGAGGACCTCGGCGGTCCCGCCGGTGTCGTCGAACCGGTGCCCGAGCAGGCGGTGGTCGATCGTCGTGTACCCGAGGCCGAAGCCGAACGGGAAGGCCGGTGTGTGGCCCTCCTCGTCCAACCGCCGCTGACCCCAGCGGTCGTCGTACACGACGGCCTTCGCCTCGCGGTCGAACGGCGGCAGGTGCGCGGGATCGGTCGGGATCACGAAGGGCAGTCGCCCGCCGGGCTCGACCACACCGGTCAGGACGTCGGCGAGCGCTCGACCGCCCTCCATCCCGCCGTACCAGGCGAGGACGAGGGCCGGGACGCGGTCACGCCAGGCCTCGGTGAGGATCGCGCTCCCGCCGATGAGCACGACGACCGTGCGCGGGTTGGCAGCGGCGACGGCCAGGATGAGGCGTTCGTCCGAGGGCCGGAGGCGGAGCGAGGTGCGATCGCCGCCGCGCACGAACCGCGACGCCAGGTGCGCGACGCCGGTGATCGCGCTGCGGAGTCGACCCGAGTCCAGGGCCGCCCCGAGGACGCCGACGTCGACGCCGCCGGTGACGACCGACTCGCCCTCGTCGTGCTGGTCGAAGCCGACGACGACGATGGCCGTGTCGGCGGCCGCCGCCGCAGCGACCGCGGCCCGCACCTTGCCGGCCGGGGTGGTCGTGATCTGCGTGTCGGGGAGTGCCTCACGGAGCCCCTGCAGCGGCGAGACGGTGGTCGGCGGGCGGACGCGTGACGAGCCGTGGTCGCCGAGGTTCGCGCGATCGGCGAGACGACCGAGCACCGCGATCCGACGGGTCGTCGGCGACAGCGGGAGGAGCGGTACGCCGTCGCCGACCGGCCGGTTGGCGAGGAGCACGATCGACTCCTCGGCGACGTGTCGGGCGAGCGCGCGATGGGCCGAGCCGGCGACGACGTCCGCCGAGGGCTGCGGTTCGGCGCGGGTCGCGGCATGCAGGAGGGTCGTCCGCAGGATGCGCCGGGCCGAGCGCAGGACGGTGGCGTGCTCGAGGGTGCCGTCCCGCAGGGCGGCGGGCAACTCGTGCGCCCGTCGCAGGCGGAGCGGCATCTCCACGTCCATCCCGGCCTCGAGGCTGCCGACCGCGTCATGGGTCCCGAAGACCCAGTCGCTCGTCACGAAGCCCGTGAAGCCCCACTCCTCCCGCAGCACCTCGGTGAGCAGCGGACGGTTGACGTCCATGTACTCGCCCCGCACCCGGTTGTACGCGCTCATGACCGAGTCCGCGCCGGCGTCGATCACGGCCTTGAAGTGCGGCAGGTAGACCTCGTGCAGTGCGTGGTCGTCCACGGAGACGTCGACCTCGAACCGCTCGTCCTCCATGGAGTTGAGCGCGAAGTGCTTCACGCACGCCATCGTGTGGACGCGGACGCCGCGGGTCATGGCCGACCCCATCCGGCCCGTCAGCACCGGGTCCTCGCCGTAGCACTCCTGTGCGCGGCCCCACGCGGGATGGCGCAGGAGGTTGACGCAGACGGACGCCGAGTAGTTCGCCCCCCGGGTCCGCGTCTCCGCACCGATCGCCTCACCCACCCGCTCCTCGAGCTCCGGGTCCCAGGTCGCTGCGCGCGCCATCGTCACGGGGAACGCGGTGGACTCGCCGATGACGACACCGCGGGCGCCGTCACTGAACCGGATCCCCGGGATCCCGAGCCGTGGGACGGCTCCGGCCACGAACGGACGCCGGTGGAGCAGCACGGGGATCAGCGGGAGGAGTCGGCGCGGGGAGTCGCCGTCGAGCAGCCCCAGGAGCTCCGCATCGGTCAGCCGGTCGATCAGTCGCTCCGCGCCCGTGTCGGCGTCGAGTCGTCCGGCACGGATGTCCCTGACGACCTCGTCGTAGGTGTCGCCGTCGGTTGGTCCACCTGCGCGGCGCTGCTTCGGCGGACGCGCGTTCCGGCGCCCGGTGACGATTCCCATGCTCTGCATTCTGCACCCTCGACCGACGTGTTGAGCCCCGACGCCCGACCGCGCGATCCGCCGCACGGTGGAGGACACCTCGGCGGACGCCTGCGAGGATGGGACGATGTCGGGACACGAGGGGGAGTCGGTTGCCGCGATGCAGCCGCTGATCGAGGCGGACGGCGTCGGAGCGGTGATCGACGGGGAGATCCTGCTGGCGCCGACGGACATCCGGGTCGAGCGGGGGATGGCGCTCGCCGTCCGAGGCCGGAACGGATCGGGCAAGACGACGCTGCTGCGGATCCTCAGTGGACGGCTGCGTCCGTCGAGCGGGACGGCGACGATCGGCGGCCGGACCATCGACGACCGCGACCGCACGGTGCGTCGCTCCGTCTCAGCCCTCATCGGCACCCCGGCCTACGCGCCGGACCTGACGCTGCGCGAACACCTGCGCTACATCTCGACGACCTGGGGTGTGACCGGCCAGGCGGCGGACGCCGCCGCCGACGAGCTGCTCGCGGCCCTCCGCATCGACACGCTCGCGCGGCGCTTCGCCACCGAGCTGTCCTCGGGTCAGTCGCAGCTGTTCGCCCTGGCGACGGCGCTCGTCAGGCCGTTCGACGTCCTCGTGCTCGACGAACCGGAGCAGCGCCTCGACGCCGAGCGGCGTGGCCTCGTCGCCGACCGCATCCTGCTCGCGAAGGAGCGCGGTGCGGCGATCGTCTTCGCGAGCCACGACGCCGGGCTCGTCGAACGGGTCGCGGACGAGGCGATCACGGTCGAAGCCCCGTGAGCACCGACTCCGGGCGCATCTCGCGCGACGACCGTCGGATCCTCCGCGCCGGCCGGGCGGTGCTCGCCGCGCGCGACGGGCGTCCGCGGGTCACCGACGTCGCGTTCGTCGTCTACGCCGCGCTGCTCGTCGCACTCATCGTGGGCGCTCCGCTCGTGCGGTTCGCGGTCCTCGGACTGATCGAGCCGGATGCCGCGGGCGTCGTGGCGGCCGTCCAGCCCGGGGTGGTCGCGCTGCTCTCGGCGATCGCGACGATCGTCGTCGTGCTCGGAGGCCGTACGAGGGGACCGGTCGTGCCGAGGCCTGCGGCGGTGCAGTTCCTCGCCGATTCGCCACTGCCGCGTCGGCTCACCCTGCGTCGTCCCTTCGTCGCCTCCACGCTCGCACTCGCGGGGCTCTCGGTCCTCGTGGCCGGGGTGGTCGGCTTGTCGCGACTCCTGGTGCCGGGGGAGCGGGCGACCGTCTCGGTGGGAGTGGCCGCCGACACGGCCTCGGTGATCGGCATGACCGGACCGACCGTCCCCGCCGCCGTGGTGGCCTTCGTGATCGGTGCCGTAGGCTTCTCGCTGCTCCTCGCGGTGGCGTGGCTGCTCGGTCAGCACGGTTCGCGACGGACGGTGGCCGCCGTGGTCATCGTCGCCGGTGTGGGCGGGGTGCTCGGTCTCCTCGTCCCGGGCATGCTGCTCGTCTCCCCGTGGGGGTGGCTGGGGCTCCTCTGGTCGCCGGTCGCGGGCGGCATCGAGAGCATGGTGCTCGGCAGTGCACTCGCGACGGGGGACTGGGCGGGGCTCTTCACCTGGGGTGGCGGCGGTGGCTGGTTCGCGTCGGTGGGGGTGCCGGTGTCCTGGTGGCCGGCGGTCGCGCTCGTCGTGCTCGGGGCGGTCTCCCTCCTGCTCGTCCCGAGGGCGCTGGACGGGCTGCGGGGCGGACCCCTCCTCGATCAGGCGCTGCGCTGGCAGCGGGTCGGGATGATGCTGCAGAGCGGCGATGCCTCGGGTGCCGTCGGCGGGCTGCGAGCCTCCCCGACGAGCGGTCGCCGTGTGCCGCTGCGGATGACCGGGCCGTTCTGGCTCGTCGTCCTCCGGCGGTCGATCGTCGGAGCTCGGCGGACACCCGGGCGGGTCGCCCTCGGTTCCCTGGTCCTGGCGGCGTCCGGTGCAGCGGTCGGTCTCTCCTTCGGCCTCCCGGACGGTGTGCGGTGGATGCTCGCCGTCCCCGCGGCGTTCCTCGCCTACCTCGCGGTGGGCGTCTGGTGCGACGCGGTGCGGCACGGGGTCGAGAGCGCCGGGACGCCGACGCTCTACGGTCGGGGCCCGCGCTCGCTCGTGGTCGCCGGAGCCGTCGCCCCGCTGTTGGCCGCGGTCGTGATCGGTGGGATCGGTGCCCTGCTCGGTACCCTCGCCTCTGCGGCGCCGGGTGGCATGGCACTGCTCCAGCCGCTCGGGTGGTGGCTGCTGCTCGCGGTGTGGATCGTCGCGCTCCGGACGTTCGACGCCGCGAAGGGACCGCTGCCGATCCTGCTGCTCATGCCCGTCCCGACGCCGTTCGGCGACGCGTCCTCGTTGAACGTCCTGCTCTGGCAGTCGGACGCCATCCTGCTGGCGCTCCTCGTCGGCGGTGGGCTGACGGCGCTGGCACCGGCGGCGCCGGGCGCGGCCGTCGTCCTGTTAGTGGGGGTGCTCGTGATCGTCGCGGCGTTGGGGTTCGCGCGGTTGCGGAAGTTGTCCCGGCCGGCCTGAGCCCGAGCGGCCCCCCGGCAGGCACGAGAGCCAGAGAACCGCGCGAGAGCCGGACGGAAGACGCGATTCCGTCCGGCTCTCGCGCGGATCTCCTGCTGTGGTGCTGGTGGGCTGGACCCTACTTCGCGACCTTGGCGGCGGCCTCGGCGAGCTTCGGGACGAGCTGCTCGAGGACGACGGGGATGCTGAGCACGGACGCCGCGCTGTAGGCCTGCGTGAGCTCGTCGGTGGGGTCGAGGACGATCGCGCGACCGTCCTGCACCACGGGGAGGCTCGCGAGGAGCGGGTCGGCGGTGGTGTCCGCTGCGCTGAACCCGATCGGGAGGAGGACGGCGACGTCGGCGTCGAACGCGGACACCTGCTCGGCGGAGACCGCCGCGTAGAAGCCGGAGGCCTCGAGGTCGAGGACGGCCGGGTTCTGCTGGAAGCCGAGGTCGGCGAGGATGTCGAAGCGACCGTCACCCTCGAGGTAAGCGCCGTAGGCGTCGCCGAACTTCGTCGCGGCGACGGTGGTGAGCCCGGCGAACTCCTGGTGGAGGTCGGCGGCCTCGTTGATCGACTGTTTCGTGGCGGAGACGAGTGCGTCGCCCTCCTGGGTCTTCCCGAGCGCCGCGGCGACCTGCTCGAGCTGGACGTCCCACGGGGTCGCGAACGCGGCGGTCCCCTTGGGCGCGAAGACGGTCGGGGCGATCTCCGAGAGTCGCTCGTACTGCTTCTCGTCGCCGGCGGAGCGGGTGTTGAGGATGAGGTCGGGTTCGAGCGCCTGGATCTGCTCGTAGTTGACGGTGTCGCCGCTGTCCTCGATGATCTCGGGGGTGACGTCGCCGAACAGGTCGGTGGCCCACGGGCCGACGGCCTTGTTGTCGGCGCCGAAGGACTGCCAGTCGTACACGCCGACGGGCACCACGCCGAGGGAGAGTGCCATCTCCGCGTCGGACCAGCCGAGGGCGACGACGGTGAGGTCGCCGGCGGGCTCCGGGACGGTCACCTCGCCGAACATGGTGTCGACGGTGCCGAGCGTGCCGGTGGAGGCGTCGTCGGTGGAGGACCCGGCGGTGCAGCCGGCGAGGGCGAGGCCGGCGACCGCGAGGGCGGCGACGGCGGTGAGGGTGCGGGGCATGCGGCGCATGTTCTGCTTTCCGTTGAAGACGTGGGGTATGAGGTAAGCCTAAGCTTCCCAAGTCACGTCTCGGTAACGCTTGTGCTTCGGCCAGCGCGGTGCGCTGACGTGAGCGCGGGTCTTTGACGCGAGCGCGCCCCTCCGGAGACCCGCGCTCGCGTCCCCTGGGGTGCGCTCACGCCAGCGCACAGCGCTGGCACACGGACCACTTGTGCGACATATGTCCGTGTAGGCATATCTGCTCTGTGGATAACCCTGGGCGGGAGTCTGGGCGCGCTTAGCGTCGAGGGATGCCACGGACCTCGCGCTCTCGCTCTGCCTCCACGCTCGTCCTCGCGGCGGGGCTCCTCGCCCTCACCGCATGCACCGGACCTGAACCCGCACCACCTCCGACGACTTCGCTGCCGGTTTTCGAGAGCGAGGAACAGGCGCTGGCGGCCGTGACCGAGACGTATCAGCGTTTCCAGGAGCTCTCGTTCCAGATCCTCGCCGAAGGTGGAGCGAACCCGGAACGGATCTCGACGCTGGCATCAGACGACGTCGCCCAGGTCGAGATCGACGGGTACCGCCGATCGGCAGAGCTGGGGTACGCCGTCACCGGCACGCCGTCGATCCAATCGGTCGTCCTCGACCTCTGGCTGCCCCACCCGGACTCCCTCCAGATCGTGGCTCGTGCAGACGTCTGTGTCGATATCTCGAAAGTCCAGGTGCTCGATAGCGCCGGGGCGTCTGTCGTGCCAGCTGATCGCGCGACCCAGTCGCTCTGGTCGGTCGAAGTCGCGTACCGAGAAGCAGATCGATCGCTCTTCGTGAGTTCCAAGCAGAAGGAGAAGGACCAATGCGACTGAACGAATCTCACCGTCCGACGGTGCTCACCGGCTGGGCGCTGGTCCTCGGCCTGATCCTCGCACTCGGCCCCGGGACTGCGGCGGTCGCTGCGCAGTGCTCGGACTTGGACCATTCCATCGGCGCTTGTATCGGTAACGGCTCGGTCGACATCGGTGGCAGCATCGAGCAGCCTGGTTCGGGTGGAAGCGGTGGTTCCGGTGGCGGGACGGGCGGAGACAGCGGTGGTTCGGGTGAGCTGCCGCCCGGGGTGACCGACGGCCCGAATGGTGAACGCACGGTCTGCAGCCTCATGCGGCCGGACGAGTGTTACACCTTCACCCCGGGCGACCTCGGCACCGACCTCGGCGCAGCACCCGCCGCGCAGCCCGTCACGATCCGCGACGTCGCAAGCTTCGCCCCCGCCGCCCCGACCGTCACCACTGAACCCGCCGCCTGGAGTGTCCGCGGACTCCACACCAACGTCATCGCCGGCGCCTCCGGCCACACCCGCACCGGCACGCTCCTCGGCCAGGCCGCGGAGGTGAACTTCATCCCCGTCGGATTCACCTTCGACTACGGCGACGGCGAGACCGCCACCAGCCGGACCGGCGGGTCGACCTGGGCGCCCCTCGGGCTGGCCGAGTTCGCCAAGACCCCGACCAGCCACCGCTACACGAGCGTCGGGACCAAGATCATCACCGCGGAGGTCGAGTACGCCGCCGAGTATCGCATCGGCGACAGTGGGTGGCTTCCCGTCGTCGGAACCCTGTCGATCCCGACCGAAGAACCCCACACGGTCCAGATCGTGCGGAACTCGACCGTCGGCGTCGACAAACCCTGCCGACCCGGCAAACCAGCCATCGGCTGCTGACGCCGGCACGCGTCCACCCCGTCAGCGCGCCCCATCGGCGTGAGCGCACCCCTCCAGAGACCCGCGCTCACGTCAGCGGGGCGCGCCCACGCCCACAAACCCGCGCTCACGCCAGCGCACCGCGCTGACGCCGGTCACCACCACGGGTCAGTGCGCGCCCATCAGCGGGATGACGAGCGGCGTGTGCGACTCGGGGTCGTCGATGATCCGGCAGCGGAGCCCGAAGACCTCCTCGACGAGCTCGGCCGTCACGATGTCCGCAGGCGCACCCTGCGCGACCACGTGTCCGTCCCGCATCGCGATCAGGTGCGTCGCGTACCGTGCCGCCTGGTTGAGGTCGTGCAGGACCGCGACGAGGGTGCGGCCACCCTCCTGGTTGAGCCGGGTGAAGAGGTCGAGCAGCTCGACCTGATGCGTGATGTCGAGGAAGGTCGTCGGCTCGTCGAGCAGCAGCAGCGGCGTCTCCTGCGCGAGCGCCATCGCCACCCACACCCGCTGGCGCTGGCCGCCGGACAGCTCGTCGACGAGGCGACCGGACAGCTCGGTGACGTTCGTCGCCTCCATCGCCGCGAGCACCGCCGCCTCATCGGCCGCCGACCAGCGTCGGAGGATCGACTGGTGCGGGTACCGGCCCCGCGACACGAGGTCGATCACCGAGATGCCGTCCGGCGCGATCGACGTCTGCGGCAGCAGCCCGATGCGCTTCGCGACCTCCTTCGACGGGTACCGGGTGATCTCCTGACCGTCGAGCACGACCTGTCCCTGGGTCGGCTTCAGCAGCCGTGCGAGGGCACGCAGGAGCGTCGACTTGCCGCAGGCGTTCGGGCCGACGATGACGGTGAACGAGTCGTCGGGGATCGCGATGTCGAGCTCGTGGATGATCGTCCGCTGGTCGTAGCCGACGCGGAGGCCGGTTCCGGCGAGTCTCGTGGTGGGGGTGTCGGTCTTCATGTCAGCGCTTTCCCGCCTGCGTGATGAGCAGGGCGATGAGGTAGATGCCACCGAGGGTCACGGTCACCGCACCGACCGGCAAGGCGGCCGGGGCGATGATCCGTTGGGCCACGACGTCGCTCACGAGGAGCAACGCCGCACCCATGGCGGCCGAGGGGACGAGGGTGATGCCGGCGGACTTCGTCAGCCGCCGGGCGAGTTGGGGTGCGGCGAGGGCGACGAAGATGATGGGGCCGGCGACCGCGGTGACGGTCGCGGTGAGGGCGACGCCGATCACGAGCAGCAGCAGTCGCGTGCGTTCGACCGGGATGCCGAGGGCGCTCGCGATGTCGTCGCCGAACTCCAGCATGCCGAGACGCCGCGACAGGAGCGCGAGGAGGGGGACGAGGACCGCGACCGCGATCGTCACGGGCACGACGTCCTGCCATCCGAGGTCGGCGAGCGAACCCATGCCCCAGCTGGCGGCCGCGATGGCGGCGTTGAGGTCGGCTCGCAACTGCAGGTAGTCGTTGAACGCGTTGAGGACGGCGCTGATCGCGATGCCGATGACGATGAGCCGGAAGCCCTGGACGCCGCGGGACCACGCGAGCACGTAGACGAGGAACGCGGTCGCGAGCCCGCCGATCAACGCCCCGGAGACCATCGCGGCATAGTTCCCGCCAACGACGAGGGTGACGATGAGCGCGCCGGTGAACGCGCCGGAGTTGAACCCGATGATGTCGGGACTGCCGAGCGGGTTCCGGGTGATCGACTGGAAGATCGCGCCGGAGAGTCCGAGCGCGATCCCGCCGACCACGGCGATCACGACCCGCGGCAGGCGCCACTCCAACACGATGCGGAGGACGCTCTCCGAGCCCGTGCCGGTGAACGCGGCGAGCAGTTTGTCGAGCGGGATGCGGTACTCGCCCTGGGTGAGTGCGAAGGCGCCGACCCCCATGACGACGGCGACCAGGGCGCCGATGACGACCAGCTCACGCCGGTGGACCACCCAGCTGACCCGACCGACCCGCACGGTGCGCCGGCCCGGCTCGGCGACCGCGGTCACAGCCCCTGCGCCTTCGAACGGCGGATGAGCACGATGAGGAGCGGGGCACCCACGAACGCCGTGACGATCCCGACCGGCATCTCGCCGGGGACGGCCACCCGCCCGACGAGGTCGGACAGCAGGAAGATGATCGGCGCGAACACCATCGTGAACGGCAGCACCCAGCGCTGGTCCGGTCCGACGATGGCCCGGGCGAGGTAGGGCGACATGAGTCCGAGGAAGGCGATCGGTCCGGCCGCCGCGGTGGCCGAGCCGCACAACAGGGTGATCGCGACGACCGACAGCACCCGGGTCCGGAGCACCTTCGTGCCGAGTGAGGTCGCGAGATCGTCTCCGAGGGCGACGGCGTTGAGTGACCGGGAGACGACGAGGGCGAGGACGACCCCGACGATGAGGAACGGCAGCACCCCGAGGAACACGTCCATCTGACGGTTCTGCAGCGAGCCGGCCTGCCAGAAGCGGATCTTGTCGAAGATGTCGGGGTTGCGGATCGTGATGGCGAAGGTCACCCCCTGGAGTGCTGCGGAGAGCGCGACGCCGGCGAGGACGAGCCGGACCGGGGTCGCCCCGGCGCGGCCCCGGGAGCCGATCACGTACACGATGACGGAGGCGACGCCAGCGCCGGCGAAGGACCACCACACGTAGGAGCTCAGGTCGGCGGTGCCGGCGATAGCGACGGCGAGTACGACCGCGATGTACGCCCCGGCGTTGACGCCGAGGATGCCGGGGTCGGCGAGCGGGTTCCGTGTAACGGCCTGCATCATCGCTCCGGCGAGGCCGAGCGCCGCACCGACGCCGATGGCCAGGAGCATGCGCGGAACCCGGAACCCGGTGATGAGGATCGCGTTGGTGTCGTCGCCGCCCTGCGAGAGGGCGCGCCAGACCTCTGCGGCACTGATCGTCCCCGAGCCGATGAAGAGGCTGCCCGCGGCGATGGCGGCGAGCACGACGAGCGCGGCGGCGAGCAGGAGCCAGCGCGAGGCGGTCGATCGGGCGATGCCGGTCGATGCCTCTCGTGCGCGGGCGGCCGCGGTCGGGAGCCGCAGGCTGTCGAGGTCGGCGCTCACCGGCTCATCGGTTGTCTTCGGCCTTGCCGTGTCGCCAGTAGCCCATGAACGCGACCGACTTGCGGTCGACGCCGCACCCGGAGACGAGGTGCCGACGGAGCGTCTTGATGGCCGACGCCTCTCCGGCGAGCCACGCGTAGAGCGGTGCGCTCTCGAGGACGGGGCCTCCGGTCGCGTTGACCGGCGCTTCCCAGAGCAGCTCGGTGTCGACGTCGACGTCCTCGAGCGCCGGCTGCGTGGCGATCGTGGCGGTGTCGACGCTCGGCGCGAGGCGGCTCGCGATGCGCTCGACCTCCGGGATGAGCAGGGTGCCCACGGGCTGGTCTCCGCGGGGGAGGACGACGACCTCGACCCCGTCGGGCTTCGTGGACAGGGCGGCGATGTCGTCCTCGTGCGGCAGCTCGACGACGGCGATCCCGCGCGCGGTGCTCGGGAGGCGCTCGAGGATCCCGGCGATCCCGGGCAGGGCCGTCTCGTCGCCGGCGAGGAGTACCTGGTCGACGGTGGCCGGCGCGTGCCAGTCGATGCCGCCGGCCGGGACGGCCGACCGGGCGTTCGGGACGTTGACGACGAGCTCGTCGCCGACCTTCGCGTCCATCGCCCAGGTGGACGCGGGGCCGACGCGGCCGTGCAGGGCGATGTCGACGTCGAACTCGGCGAGCTCGGGCCGGACCTCGCGGATCGTGTAGGTGCGCATCGGGTGACGCTTGTCGTTGGGCAGTAGTCGCCAGGCCTGGTACCAGTCGTCGTGCATCGGCAGCTCGTCGAAGCCGGTGTCGGGCAACGGGAAGAGCAGCTTGATGCGCTGGTCGTGGCGGTTGTCCGCGATGTGCTGGACCTCGGGACCGGTGAACGTGAAGCGCCGATAGCTCGGGCTCACCTGCTCGATACGCCGGACGACGGCTGCGAGGAGGATGAAGATCGAGTCGGGGGTCTGTTCACTGAGGCGAGGCATCGATAGGTAAGCCTACCCTTCGATGCACGGGAGGGCACCAGTCGATCGGATCTTGTCCGCCACGACCAGCAGTGGTAAACTTGAGTCAGATTCACTCAAGTTTTGAACAGGAGACCGTACCCATGCCAGCAGGCCAGACGCCTCAGCAAGAGGATCAGCGCAGCGCGCTCGAGCAGTACGGCGTCAACCTGACCGAGATCGCCGCCTCCGGCAAGCTCGATCCGGTCATCGGCCGCGACGCCGAGATCCGCCGCGTGAGCCAGGTGCTCACACGACGCACCAAGAACAACCCCGTCCTCATCGGCGAGCCGGGCGTCGGCAAGACCGCCGTCGTCGAAGGCCTCGCCCAGCGCATCGTCGCGGGCGACGTCGCCGAGAGCCTCAAGGGCAAGCAGCTCATCTCCCTCGACCTCTCCGCGCTCGTGGCCGGCGCCATGTACCGCGGGCAGTTCGAGGAACGCCTCAAGGCGGTGCTCAAGGAGATCGACGAGTCCGACGGACAGGTCATCACCTTCATCGACGAGCTCCACGTCCTCATGGGCGCGGGTGGTGGCGAAGGATCCGTCGCGGCGGCCAATATGCTGAAGCCCATGCTCGCCCGTGGCGAGCTGCGGCTCATCGGCGCGACCACGCTCGACGAGTACCGCGAGTTCATCGAGAAGGACGCCGCCATGGAGCGTCGCTTCCAGCAGGTGTTCGTGGGGGAGCCGAGCGTCGAGGACACGGTCGCCATCCTCCGTGGCCTCAAGGAGCGGTATGAGGCGCACCACAAGGTGGCCATCGCCGACAACGCGCTCGTCGCCGCGGCTGCCCTGTCCAACCGCTACATCACGTCGCGGCAGCTGCCCGACAAGGCGATCGACCTCATCGACGAGGCGGCCAGCCGACTGCGCATGGAGATCGACTCGGCCCCCGTCGAGATCGACGAGCTCCGGCGCAGCGTCGACCGCCTGAAGCTCGAGGAGCTCGCCCTCAAGAAGGAGAAGGACGACGCCTCCAAGGAGCGCCTCGCCCGCCTCCGGGAGGACCTCGCGACCCGCCAGGCCGCGCTCGGCGAGCTGCAGGCGCGCTGGGAGCGCGAGCGTGCGAGCCTCAACCGGGTCGGCGACCTCAAGAAGCAGCTCGACGCCGCCCGGAGCAAGGCCGAACGCGCCCAGCGCGAGGGCAAGCTCGAACAGGCGTCCAAGCTGCTCTATGCCGACATCCCGCAGCTCGAACGCGAACTCGCGCTCGCGGAGTCGGCAGAGCAGGACACCGACGGTGAACCCCGGATGGTGAACGACCAGGTGACCGCCGAGGACATCGCCGCCGTCATCGCTGCGTGGACCGGCATCCCCGTCGGTCGCCTGTTGCAGGGCGAGACGGAGAAGCTGCTGCACCTCGAGCAGGAGCTGTCCCGCCGACTCATCGGGCAGCACCGTGCGGTCGCCGCCGTGTCCGACGCCGTCCGGCGCACCCGGGCCGGCATCTCCGACCCCGACCGCCCGACCGGCTCCTTCATGTTCCTCGGCCCCACCGGCGTCGGCAAGACCGAGCTGGCGAAGGCGCTCGCCGAGTTCCTCTTCGACGACGAGAAGGCCATGGTCCGCATCGACATGTCCGAGTACGGCGAGAAGCACTCGGTCTCTCGGCTCGTCGGTGCACCTCCGGGGTACGTCGGCTACGAGCAGGGCGGGCAGCTCACCGAGGCCGTTCGTCGACGCCCGTACTCCGTCGTGCTGCTCGACGAGGTCGAGAAGGCGCACCCAGAGGTGTTCGACATCCTCCTGCAGGTGCTCGACGACGGTCGGCTGACCGACGGCCAGGGGCGCACGGTCGACTTCCGGAACGTCATCCTCGTGCTGACCTCCAACCTCGGCTCGCAGTACCTGATGGACGCCTCGCTCTCCCTCGAGCAGAAGGAGGAGGCGGTGCAGCAGCTCGTGCGCCAGGCCTTCAAGCCGGAGTTCATCAACCGTCTCGACGACATCGTCGTGTTCCAGCCGCTCAGCGAGGCGGAGCTCGGCCAGATCGTCGAGCTGTACATCGATCGCCTGCAGCGTCGACTGGGCGAGCGTCGGCTGCACCTCGCCGTCACGCCCGACGCCCGTGCCTGGCTCGCGGAGCGCGGATACGACCCCATGTACGGCGCGCGTCCGCTGCGTCGACTCATGCAGCGGGAGATCGACGACCGCCTCGCACGGGCGATCCTCGACGGCTCGATCCGCGACGGCGACACCGTCCACGTCGGGCTCGCGAGCGACGGCGACGGCCTCACGGTCGAGCGAGCGGTGGTCCCGGCCTAGCCCGCCTGCTTGCGGCCAGCGCGGTGCGCTGACCCGAGCGCGACCCACCGATGTGAGCGCGCCCCTCTGGAGGGGCGCGCTCACGCGTATGCGCCGCGCTCACACGACAGCACCGCGCTGGCAGCCCCCCCGAGTGGGGGAGGAAACCCCTGGTGCGCTACGGATGCCGCGCACTAGCGTGATCCTCGCGGTGGGCCCGGTCGGCGTGCCCTGAGAGGATCCGATGTCACACGCAGCCCCGAGCACGACGCCTGAGACCAGCGACACCGCCGTGCCACTCTGGCGTCACGCACACGCCCCCGCCTGGTTCTTCTTCGGCGGCCTGGCGCTCTGGCTGTTCCTGCTGCTGGTGCCGCACGTCCTCCTCGGCAACCCGGCGGTGATCCCCGCGTGGATCCTGCTCGGCTCGGGGCTCGCCGCGTCGACCCTGCTGCTCATCATGGCCCGTCGTCTCCAGCCCGGCGACGGCGTCACGACGGCGACGCTCCTCTGGGCGGTCCTGGTCGGAGGCTTCATCGCCATCACCCTCGGCAGCACCTTCGACTCCCTCATCGGCGTCGCCGCGACCGATGCCGGCGAGAGTCCGCACGACATCGGGCTGTTCTTCGCCGGGGTCGCCGAGGAGCTGGCGACGATCATCGCCGTCGTGATCGTGGCGTGGCGGTTGCCGGTGAAGACCGCCCGTGGTGGGCTTTTCGTCGGCGGCGCCGTCGGGATCGGTTTCGCCGTCCTCGAGAACCTCTGGTACATCGGGCAAGGCTGGGCGAACGGTGTCGAGGCCTCGCAGAAGCTCGTCGCCGGGTCGCCGCCACTCGAGACGATCCTCTCGCACCCGGCGTTCCATGCGGCCGGGGCGGCGTTCGCGCGGACCATCTTCGACCCGGTCGGACACCCGCTGTGGACGGCGCTGTTCGCCGCGGCGGTGTTCGCGGCTGCACGCAACGGTCGGTTCCGGGTCACCGTGGGCGTGGTCCTGACCTACCTGCTCGTCGCGGTCATGCACGGCCTGTGGGACGGCAACGCCGTGCTGTGGGGGCTGTTGTTCCCGACCGTGCCGGCACTCAAGATGCTCACCGTCCCGGCCCTCGTCATCCTCGTCGTGGCGTTCGCGCTCATCTGGCGGGCGCGGGTCCGTCGCATCAACCGCGAGGCGGGTGTCGTGTCGCTCCACGTCCCGCGTCGTGAGCGGACGAAGGCCTGACACCAGCCTCGCGATGGCTGCGGTGATCCGGGCATGCCGGGGAGTAGCGTGAAGCGCACCTGATCCGCGACGCCGAGGAGACACCCATGCTGGGACGCAAGACCTTCGAACAGCGAGAGGTCGACCAGGCGAAGACGATGATCGCCGCCCTCGTCGCCGGCCGCGAGACACTGGCCGAGGCCGGAGCGGACCCCGCGGCACTGGCGGTGGTCGACCCGGAGTTCTTCACCGGTCTGACGCTCGTGCTCGACCGACCCTTCGTCCACCGGGTGCGGTCCGTGCTCGGGAAGGGTCCAGGGGCCCTCAACGAGCTCGAGCTGATCGTGGCATCGATCATCGACCACGACCGGGTGTTCACGGTGGGGACCGTCCTGCAGTACGCCGAGGGGTCGTCGTTCACCGGTCTCGTGCCGGGCGAGACGATCCGGCTGAGCGCCGAGCAGTTCGAACGCCTCGCCGTCGGCGTCTTCGCCGAGTTGGAGGAGTTGTTCGTCGAAGCGGTGTGAGGTGCGGCGTCGGCCGCGAGTCTGCGTCACGCGCTCCGCGGACGGTGCCACGATCAGCTCGTGAGCTCATCGACGTCCGGAACGATCATGGTGCGGCACGGCGCGAAGCTCCGGTTGACCGTCTCCGCCCTCGTCGGTGTCGCCGTGGGCGTGATCGTCGGCCTGAACTGGTTCTGGGCGGGTGCGATCCTCGCCGGGTGGGGGACCACCTGCGTGGTCTTCGTCGGCTCCCTCTGGATCCGCATCTGGCGGATGGGCCCCGAGCGGACGCGCGAACACGCGACCTCGGAGGAGCCCGGGCGGACGACGAGTGAGGTGCTCATCGTGCTCGCGAGTGTCGGGAGCCTCGTGGCCCTGAGCGTCGTCATCCTGCAGGCGAGGGCGTCGTCCGGGGTGGAGCAGGGCGTGCTCGCCGGTTTCGCGGTCGTGAGCGTGGCGCTCTCCTGGGCGCTCATCCACACGATCTACACCCTGCGGTACGCGCGCATGTACTTCGCGGCGCCGGAGGGCGGCATCGACTTCAATCAGGAGGAGGCGCCGCAGTACAGCGACTTCGCCTACCTCTCGTTCGACCTCGGCATGACCTACCAGGTCTCGGACACGACGCTGCGGTCCAGCGAGCTGCGCCGCACCGTGCTCAAACACACCCTGCTGTCATACCTCTTCGGCTCCGTGATCCTGGCGACCGTCATCAACCTCGTCGCGGGGCTGTAGCGGCGCAACGGACACGCTCTTCGACAAGCGGTTCCTGAGCCTGTCGAAGGACAGGGACCGGGGATGGTGCTCAGAGACCGGTTACGACGACGGTGAGCCCCGGAACGACGACGTTGAGCCCCGAGACGACGACTGCGCAGCCCGGCGGACCGGACTGCGCAGCGTGGTGGTGCAGGAACTGAGCGGACTACTCCTGGACGATCACGAGGTCGGCGAGCGGACGACGCTCGCGCGGAGCCGTCTCGCGGTCTCGGAGCATGCCCTCGGGCAGGAGCTCGGGGTCGCCGAGCTCGCCGAGCGCGGTGACGGTGAACGGCACGAGGCCGTCCGGCAGCGAGAACGCCTCCCGGATGCCGTCGGCGGAGAAGCCGGCCATCTGGTGCGCGAAGAGACCGTCGCTGTGGGCCTGGATGCTCAGGTGCGCCATCGCCTGGCCGAGGTCGTAGATCGCCCAGGGACGCTCGTTGCCCTCGTCGTCGAGGGTTTCGGCGACGGCGACGATGAGCGCGCCGGCCTGCGCGGCCCAACCGCGGTTGAAGGCCACCAGCTGCTCAGCGATCGTGTCGAACGTGGCGGTGCCCTTGGTGCCGACGATGAACCGCCAGGGCTGCACGTTGTTGGCGCTCGGCGACCAACGCGCGGCTTCGAGGGCCGAGGCCATCTTGGCGGCGTCGACGGGCTCGCTCACGAAGGCGCGGGGCTCCAGCGGTCGGCGAGGACGTCGAGGATGGGGGCGTCGGTCTGGGCGGTACGGGTGACGATGGACATGCGGTCTCCAAGCGAAACAAGGGAAGTGGACAGAGGTTGCGTCGCCGTTGACGATGGATGCAACTGCATCGATCGGGGTGCTATTCCCGGGCTCGAGGGCTCCGTGCAGCAGCGACGATCTCCGCGATCCGGTGCGGGGCCGCTTCGTCCTGCAGCGACGTCGTGTCGCCGAGGGACCGCTGGTCGACGATGTCGCCGAGCAGACGCCGCATGATCTTCCCCGAGCGGGTCTTCGGGAGGTCTGGGACCACGAAGACGTCGCGGGGCTTCGCGATCGGGCCGATCTCGTTCGCGACGTGTGACCGCAGTGCCTCGCGGAGTGCCGCGGAGCGCTCCAACCAGTACGCCTCGCCGTCGGCCTCGGGCCCGTGGGATCGCGAGGACGGGATGACGAACGCGGCGATCGCACTCCCCGTGATCGGGTCGTGCACGCCGACCACGCCGGCCTCGCCCACGTGGGGATGCGACACGAGGGCCGACTCGATCTCGATGGTCGACAGGCGGTGGCCCGAGACGTTGATGACGTCGTCGACGCGCCCGAGGACCCAGATGTCGCCGTCCTCGTCCCACTTCGCGCCGTCGCCGGAGAAGAAGTAGCCCTGCTTCCAGTACTTCGCCCAGTACGAGTCGCGGTAGCGCTCCGGGTTGCCCCAGACCGTGCGCGCGAGCGACGGCCCGAAGCGGCTGACGACCAGATACCCGCCGGATCCGTACGGCACCGTCTCGCCGTCCTCGTCGACGACCAGCGCCTCCAGGCCGGGGAGTGCGCGACTGCCGGAACCCGGCTTGATGGTGGTCGCGCCGGGGAGCGGCGCGATGACGGCCGACCCCGTCTCCGACTGCCACCAGGTGTCGACGACCGGGGTCTCGCCGCGCCCGATGCGGTCGCGGAACCACATCCAGGCCTCGGGGTTGATTGCTTCACCGACGGTACCGAGGAGCCGGAGGGTCGAGAGGTCGTACTCGGCGGGCGGCCCCTCGGGGAACCACGTCATGAGGGTCCGGATGAGCGTGGGCGCCGTGTAGTACGTCGTCACGCCGTAGCGCTCGATGATCTCGAAGTGCCGTGCCTGGTGCGGGGTGTTCGGCGTGCCCTCGTAGATCACCTGGGTGAGCCCGTTCGACAGCGGACCGTAGATCTCATAGGTGTGTGCCGTGACCCAGGCGAGGTCGGCGGTGCACCAGTGGACGTCGTCGTCCTTGGCGTCGAAGATCGCCCAGTGGGTCCAGGACGCCTGGGTGAGATAGCCACCTGACGTGTGGACGAGTCCCTTGGGCTTCCCGGTGGTGCCGCTCGTGTAGATGATGAAGAGCGGGTTCTCCGCATCGAACGCCTCGGCCTCGTGGGTGTCGGCGGCGACACCCACGGTGTCGTGCCACCAGACGTCGCGACCGGGGGTCCACGGCACGTTCGGCGTCTCGTCGCCCGTGCGTGCGACGACGAGCACGTGCTCGACGGACGGCACACCGTCGACGGCGGCGTCGGCGTTCTGCTTGACCGGCACGGCCGTACCCCGGCGGTACTGACCGTCGGTGGTGATGAGTAGCTTCGCCTCGGTGTCCTCCACCCGGAAGCGCAGCGCCTCGGCGGAGAACCCGCCGAACACGAGGGAGTGGATGGCGCCGATGCGGGCGACTGCGAGGGTGGCGATGACCGTCTCGGGGATGACCGGCAGATAGATGACGACGCGGTCGCCCTGGCCGACGCCGAGTTCCGTCAGGGCGTTGGCCGCCTTCGCGACCTCGCGCTGCAACTCGGCGTAGGTGATGGAGCGGCGGTCGCCCGGCTCGCCCTCGAAGTGGAGGGCCACTTTGTCGCCTCGTCCGGCGTCGACGTGGCGGTCGACGCAGTTGACCGCCACGTTGAGCGTGCCCCCGGCGAACCAGGTGGCGGCGGGTACGGTGAGCTCGGGCTCGGGGTCCGTCGGGTCGGACCCTTCGACCGGCCGGGCCGGGTCCCAGGTGTGCGCCGTCTCCCACGGGGTGACCCAGTCGAGGCGTCGGGCCTGCTCCTCCCAGAACGCCACGGGGTCGGCGGCCGCGCGAGCCCACTCCTCCGGGCCGACGTTCGCCCTCTGGGCGAGGTCGGTCGGCGGGGCGTAGCTGCGGGTCTCGGCGAGGAGGTTCGCGATGGTGGCGGCGGGCGCTGCGGACGTCGATCCATCAGTGGGAGGCATGCTGCAACGCTACGCGGGAGGCCCGGGCCGGTGCCATCCGCGGGTCATGCGGCGTCATGGTCCGGACGTTCCGCGGGGCTGTGGAGGAGCGTCGGGAGTAGCCTCGAAGGGCCGCCGCGATGCGCGGCGGAGGTCGATCAGGAGCGCGCACGGCGTGTCTCGAGAAGGGAACGACATGGCGACCGTCATCCAGTACCAGGAGCTCGGCTCGGCCGACGTCCTCGAGCTCGTCGAGGTGCCGACGCCTCAGGCGGGCCCCGGCGAACTCGTCGTCGAGGTGCGCGCCGCGGGCGTGAACCCGATCGACTGGAAGCTCCGGAGCGGCGTCCGCGGCGGCGAACTGACCGGCACCCGACGCGTCGGGAGCGACGGCGCCGGGGTCGTCGTCGAGGTCGGCGACGGGGTCGAGGGCTGGTCGATCGGCGACGAGGTGGTCGTCGTCAACGCCTCCGGGACGTACGCGACCCACGTCGTCGTCACGCCCGATCAGATCATCCGCAAACCGGCCGCCATCTCCTTCGAGGAGGCTGCGGCGATCGGCATCCCCGTGAGCACGGCCTATCAGGCACTGCGCTCGCTCGGCGTGACCGAGGGGACGACCCTCCTGATCCACGGCGGATCGGGCTCGGTGGGGCACGCCGCCGTGCAGTTCGCCGTGGCCTGGGGAGCGACCGTCGTCGCCACCGCGAGCGAGGGCAACCACGCACGCTTGCGGGAGCTCGGGGCGATCCCCGTCACCTACGGTCCCGGGCTCGTCGAGCGCGTTCGTGAGGCCGCCCCGCAGGGCGTCGACCGCGTGCTCGACGCCGTCGGAACCGACGAGGCGCTCGAGGCCTCGTTCGAGCTGGTCGAGGACCGGCAGCACATCGGCACGATCGTCGTCGGCGCGAAGGCCGCCGACCTCGGCATCCAGGCCTGGTCCGGGGGAAACCCGCTCCCGCTCACGGCGCAGGAACAGGCCTGGCGGGCGGAGGCCATCCCGGCGGTCGCGTCCCTCGTCGAACAGGGACGCTTCAGCTTCGAGCTCGGGACGGTCCGGCCCCTCGCCGAGGCCGCCGATGCGCACCGCGAGAGTGAGTCGGGCCACCCGAGCGGGAAGCTCATCCTCATCCCCTGAGCGCCCTTCGACAGGCTCAGGGACCGGAGCGACTTGAGCGGGAGCGCCCTTCGACAGGCTCAGGGACCGGAGCGCTACTCCGGCCCCTCGCCGAAGCTGTCACCGACGGGAGCGCGGTCGGCGAGGTCGTCCTGGTCGTCGAGGTCCTCGACGGCGTCCTCGGTGTCCGCGTCGTCGTCCAGACCTGCATCGCCGACGACGTCGTCACCACCGATGCCGTCGCCGGCGTTGCTCAGGCCGCCGTCACCGGGGGCCGCGTCGTCGGCCGAGCGGTCGACCGCACCACCGTCGGGCACGACACCGCCGACCGAGCTGTCGGTCTGGTCCTCACCCGGCACGTGTGCCTGGGCACCCGGGCCGCCGTGGGCAAGGGCGTCGCGTTGGGCGTCTGCTGCTGCTGGATCCATGGGATTGCTCATGACGGCAGCGTAGGCCGGACGCCGAGACGTCGCTGGGGCTTGGCTCCGGCGGGCTCGACGCCTATCCTCCGCGCTTCCCGCCGGGCCGGACGCGGCGGTGACAGCGCGGTGCCCTTCGACCGGCTCAGGGACCGGGACCGGGACCGGCTCAGGGACCGGGGCAGGCTCAGGGACCGGGGTGGGTCAGCGGCCGGTGTGCTCCACGATGATCGCCTTGATGCGGTCGACGTCGGCCGGCACGATCTCGAATCGCTGCTCGAGCCCCTCGATGCCCTCGAACGCCTCGGGACGCTCCGGCTCCTCGCCGAGCGCCTCGCGGACGATCTCGGCGAACTTCGCCGGCAGCGCGGTCTCGAGCACGAGCATCGGGACGCCCTCGCGCAGGTGCCGACGGGCGACCGTGACACCGTCGGCGGTGTGCGGGTCGATCGTGACGCCGTAGCGCTCGTGGACGTCGCGGATGGTGGCGACGCGGTCGGCGTGCGTGCTGCGACCGGAGACGAAGCCGAACTCGCTGATCCGCTCGAACTCGGGCGTCCCGGAGAGGTCGAACCCGCCCTCCTCGTCGAGGGACCGGAACAGCTCACCGAGGCGGGTCGCGTCCTGGCCGACGAGGTCGTAGAGGAAGCGCTCGAAGTTCGACGCCTTCGAGATGTCCATGCTCGGGCTGGAGGTGTGGTGCGTCTCTGCCGCCGAGCGCGGGCGGTACACGCCCGTGCGGAAGAACTCGTCGAGGACGTCGTTCTCGTTCGTCGCGACGACGAGCTGGTCGATCGGGAGCCCCATGGATCGGGCGATGTGCCCGGCGCAGACGTTGCCGAAGTTGCCGGACGGCACCGAGAACGACACCTTCTGGCCCGGACCGTCGGTCGCGAGCAGCCAGCCGTGCACGTAGTACACGACCTGCGCGACGACGCGGGCCCAGTTGATCGAGTTGACCGTACCGACGGCGTGGAGTGCCTTGAACGGGGCGTCCTTCGAGACGGCCTTCACGATGTCCTGGCAGTCGTCGAAGTTGCCCTCGACGGCGAGGTTCACGATGTTGTCGTCCTGGAGGCTGAACATCTGCGCGCGCTGGAAGCTGCTCATGCGGCCGTGCGGGCTCAGCATGATGACCCGGATGCCGGTCTTGCCGCGCATGGCGTGCTCGGCCGCGCTCCCGGTGTCGCCGGAGGTCGCGCCGAGGATGTTGAGCTCGTCGCCGCTCTTCGCGAGCGTGTACTCGAAGAGGTTGCCGAGCAGCTGCATCGCCATGTCCTTGAAGGCGAGCGTCGGGCCGTTCGAGAGGCCGAGGAGCTGCAGCTCGGTGCCGCTCTCCTCGCCGAGGGTGCGCAGCGGGGTGATGAGCGCGGCGTCGTCGCCGGCGCGGCCGTTCGAGTACACCTCGGCGGTGTAGGTACGACGGGTGATGTCCTGGAGGTCGGCGGCGGGCATGTCGTCGGCGAACTTCGACAGCACGGCGAACGCGAGGTCGGCGTAGGACAGCTCGCGCCACGACTCGAGCTCGTCAGCGGTCAGCTGCGGGTACTCGGCCGGGAGGTACAGGCCGCCGTCCGGGGCGAGCCCGCCGAGGAGGATGTCCGAGAAGTGCTGGGGCAGATCGTGGCCCCGCGTCGACTGATAGTGCATGACCGTCTCTCTCATCCGGTTGGAAGCCCGATCTCCAACCTTGCCATATCGGGGGTCGACGCGCAGAGGCCCGCCGTCATCGTGACCGGCCGCTACGCGCGGGTGAGCTCCTCGCGGATCGCGGCGACGAACGCGTCGATGTCGTCCTCCGTGGTGTCGAACGAGCACATCCAGCGCACCTCGCCCTTCGCCGCGTCCCAGTCGTAGAAGCGGAAGCGTTCCCGCAAGCGGTCGGGGACGCCCGCGGGCAGGGTCGCGAAGACCGCGTTGGCCTGCGTCGGCTGGCTGAAGCCGAGTCCCGGTGCCTCGCCGGCGGCGATGAGGGCCTCGAGGGAGGTGCGGAGGCGCGCAGCCATCGCATTGGCGTGGGTCGCGGATCGGAGCCAGAGCCCGTCGCCCCCGTCGGCCGCCGGCTCGAGCAGGGCGATGAGCTGCGCCGCGCCGAAGCGCATCTTCGACGCCAGCTGCATGTTGAGCTTCCGCAGGTAGACGAGGCCCTCCGACGCCGACGGTTCGAGGACGACGATGGCCTCGCCGAACATGAGCCCGTTCTTCGTCCCACCGAAGGACAGCACGTCGACGCCGGCATCGGCGGTGAACGCGCGCAGTGGGACGCCGAGGGCTGCTGCGGCGTTGGCGATGCGGGCGCCGTCGAGGTGCAGTTTCATGCCGTGACCGTGCGCGTGGTCGGCGATCGCGCGGATCTCCTCGGGCGTGTACAGGGTGCCGAGCTCGGTGGTCTGCGTGATCGAGACGACGAGCGGCTGTGCGCGATGCTCGTCGCCCCAGCCCCACGCCTCGCGGTCGATGAGGTCGGGCGTGAGCTTGCCGTCGGGGGCGTCGACCGTCAGGAGCTTGATGCCACCGACCCGCTCGGGTGCGCCGCCCTCGTCGGAGTTGATGTGCGCGGTCGACGCCGAGATGACGGCACCCCAGCGCGGGAGCATGGACTGCAGGCCGACGACGTTCGCGCCGGTGCCGTTGAAGACGGGGAACACGGCGACGTCGCGGCCGAAGTGATCAGCGAAGACCTCGTGCAGCCGACGGGTGTAGTCGTCCTCGCCGTACGCGATCTGGTGGCCGCCGTTGGCCGCCGCGAGGGCGTCGAGGATCTCGGGGTGGACGCCGGAGTAGTTGTCGGAGGCGAAGCCGCGGATGGTGGTGTCATGCAGAGAGTCGGTCACTGATCCATCCTCGCGCATGCCACACGCAGCTTCCGTGCATCGCGGGCCGACTTCCTGCGTGCTCGGGTCGGTGTCGTCGGTCTCCCCTAACTCAGGAGTGTCCCGGCGTGGCGGCCGGTGCGGGCGGCCGACACGCCGCGACACGCCGGGACCTTCCTGAGTTAGGGGACTGGGAAACGGGGTCAGTCGGCGGCGTGACGGGGGCCGTCGGAGGAGGGGACGACCTCCTCGGGCACGGCGTCGATCGCGGCGTCGA
Source organism: Plantibacter sp. M259 (assembly GCF_006065115.1). Lineage (NCBI taxonomy): Bacteria > Bacillati > Actinomycetota > Actinomycetes > Micrococcales > Microbacteriaceae > Plantibacter > Plantibacter sp. M259. The sequence goes on from NZ_CP040750.1 coordinate 2,672,144, forward strand.
CGTCGGCGTGCGCACCGGGCTCCGGCTCCGCGTCCGGGGTCTCCTGCGCGAGCGCATGCTCGTAGGCGAGCGCGTGCACGGCGATCGAGGAGGCGACGGCGGCCTGCTGCTCGTCCTCGGCGGAGGGCTGAGCCGGCTGCTCGGCCGCCAGCGCGGCGGCCTGTTCGGGCGTCAGTCGGGCGTCCTGGTCCTCCTCGTCCTCGTCCACGAGGTCGAGCACGATGGGCTCATCGCCGTAGATGTCGCCCGCCGGGTCGCCCGCGAGCGGGGCCGGAGCGGGGAGCCGCTGCTCGGCGTCGAGGAACTGCTTGGCCTCGAAGGCACCCGGGTTGAAGACCTCGTCGATCCCGCCGAGCCCGCTCATGCCTTGAGCGCTTCCGAGAGCTTGACCCGGCCACCCATTTTCAGCAGCGAGTTCTCGTAGATCCGCGAGCCGACGAGGATGACGAGCGCCGCAGTGACCGCGAGGATCAGCAGGGACAGGATCGGCTCCCACCACTGCGCCGAGCCGACGAAGAGACGGACGGGCATGCCCACGGCTGCCGAGAACGGCACGTAGGACATGATCGTCATCACCACCGGGTTGTCGTTGAAGAAGATGACGGCGAAGTACGGGATCATGATCAGCATCGTAATCGGCGTGGTGGTCGAACCGATGTCCTCTTGACGCGAGACGAGGGAACCGGCCGCGGCGAACAAGGCGGCCAGCAGGATGAAGCCGAGCACGAAGAACACCACGAACCAGACGACCGGGGTCCCGAGGCCGGCCAGCAACTCCGTCTGGCCCGTCACCGTCAGCCCAACGACCGACAGCGCCGCGATCGCCAGGATCTGCCCGAACGCCAGGATGCTGTTGCCGAGCACCTTGCCGGCGAGGAGCGCCTTCACGGGGATGGCGGACATGAGGATCTCGACGACGCGGGTCTGCTTCTCCTCGACGACGCTCTGCGCGATCGACGCCCCGAAGGTGGTGGCGGAGACGAAGAACACGAGACCGAACCCGAGCGACACGATGTAGAGCAGGAAGCCGGCGGAGCCGTCGGCGTCGGGGTCGAGGATGGTGACCTGCGGCTGTGCGCTCAGCTGCATGATGAGCGTGCTGGAGGCCTCGGAGTCGAAGATGACCTGGACGCCGGTGGGGTTGTCGTCGGTGGCCGGTGCGATCGCCGCCTCCACGTCGCCCGACTTCACCAGGGCTTCAGCTGCGGCGACGTCGGCCGCCTCCGTCACGTCGAAGGTCTTGCCGTCGACGAGTCCCGCACCCGCGTTCCCCACGACCGCGACCCTCGTGGTCTCCGTGGCGGTGTTCTTCGCGAGGAACCCACCGACGACGATGCCGGCGAGGATCACGAGGAGCAGGATGCCCGTCGAGATGAGGAACGTCTTGCTCCGCAGACGCATCTTGACCTCGCGCTCGGCGACGAGGCCGATGCTCTGCACGAGGCTGGGGGAGGCCGGGCCGGAGCGACGACGACCGGCGGGCTGGATCGGGGACTCGGTTGCCGTGGTCACTGGATGACCTCCTTGAAGATCTGGGCGAGGGTGGGTCGGAGGGGGGCGAAGCTCGTGACGTCGCCCTGGGTCAGCGCCTCACGGAGCACGGCCTGCGCCGCCTGGGCGTCGTCGGCGTCGAAGAGGGCGTAGCCACCGTCGAAGTCCACGACGGAGATGCCCGGACGCTCGCGCAGCCAGCCGGTGTCGGCCGCGGTGAGCAGCTCGTAGCGGTTGCCGGCGTGGGCTTCGCGGAGGGACTCGCGCGAGCCGGAGGCGCGGATCCTGCCACCGGCGATGATCACGAGGTCGTCGCAGAGGCGCTCCACGATGTCGAGCTGGTGGCTCGAGAACAGGACGGGGGAGCCGTCGGCGGCGAATTCGCTGAGCACCCCGACGACCACGTCGACCGCCATCGGGTCGAGGCCCGAGAACGGCTCGTCGAGGACGAGGACGTCAGGGTCGTGGACGAGCGCCGCGGCGATCTGCGCCCGCTGCTGGTTGCCGAGCGACAGGCTCTCGAGGGCGTCGTTCCGGCGCTCGCCGAGGCCGAGGCGCTCGAGCAGTTCGCCGGCGTTGCGCTTGGCCGCGTGGGTCGTGAACCCGTGGAGGCGGGCCAGGTAGACGAGCTGTTCCTCGACCCGCATCTTCGGGTAGAGGCCGCGCTCCTCCGGCATGTAGCCGAACCGGCGGCGGTCCTCCGGGGTGAGCGGGGTGCCGTCGAGCGTGACGGTCCCGGCGTTCGCGGCGAGGACACCGAGCAGGATGCGCATCGTCGTCGTCTTGCCGGCGCCGTTCCCGCCGACGAACCCGGTCATGCGGCCGGGGGCGACCTGGAAGCTGACGTCGTCGAGCACCTTCCGCTCGCCGTACGACTTGTCGATGTGGCTGAGTTCGAGCATCGGCCGCCTCCTGTGATCTGCGTGCTGGACCGAGTGTCCTGCGTCGGGTTCTCCCGGTATGGCGATCACGCTACGCGGCGCAGGGTGCCACCGGCATCCGCCGCAGGGCGGGTTGACGCGACGACGCCCGGCATCCCTCTCCGTCGAGTGGGGGATACCGGGCGTCGTGGATCGGCCGAGCGCTGGATCAGGCGGGGCGGGACTCCGGGGAGACCGTCTTCGAGGGGTCGGTCTCGGCGACGGAGCCGATGGCCTCGTCGATGCGGGCGATGACCGCGTCGTCGAGCTTCACACCGGCCGCGGCGGCGTTCGCGGTGACCTGCTCGGGACGCGAGGCCCCGACGATCGCGCCGGCGATGTTGTCGTTGTGCAGCACCCAGGCGAGCGCCAGCTGCGCCATCGTGAGGTCGAGCTCGTCGGCGATGGGCTTCAGCTGCTGGACGGCCGTGAGCACCTCGTCGTCGAGGAAGCGCTTGATGGTGTCGGCGCCGCCCTTCTCGTCGGTCGCCCGGCTGCCCTGCGGGAGCTCTGCGCCCGGGAGGTACTTGCCGCTGAGGACGCCCTGCGCCACCGGCGACCAGACGATCTGGGAGATGCCGAGTTCGCGCGAGGCCGGGACGACCTCCTCCTCGATGACCCGCCACAGCATCGAGTACTGCGGCTGGTTCGAGATGAGCTGGAAGCCCAGCTCCTTGGACAGGGCGTGGCCGGCGCGCAGCTGCTCGGCGTTCCACTCGCTCACACCGATGTAGAGCGCCTTGCCCGCCCGGACGACGTCGGCGAAGGCCTGCATCGTCTCCTCGAGGGGCGTCTCGCTGTCGTAGCGGTGGGCCTGGTACAGGTCGACGTAGTCGGTACCGAGACGCGTGAGCGAACCGTCGATCGACTCCATGATGTGCTTGCGCGACAGCCCGACGTCGTTGTGCCCCTTCGGGCCGGTGGGCCAGTAGACCTTCGTGAAGATCTCCAGGCTCGCGCGTCGTTCGTCCTTGAGGGCGTCGCCGAGCACCTGCTCCGCCGCCGTGTTCGCGTAGGCGTCGGCCGTGTCGAAGGTGGTGATGCCGGCGTCGAGGGCGGCACGAACGCTCGCCGTGGCGACGTCGTTCTCCACCTGCGAGGCGTGGGTCAGCCAGTTGCCGAAGATGATCTCTGAGATCTTGAGTCCGCTGTTACCGAGGTATCGAAATTCCATGGTCGTCACGCTACTCCTCGCATCCGACCGACCAACGGGGTTGCGCTGAGACGGAGCGAACCCTCAGCTGCGCGGCGACGCCAGCCCGTGCTCGTAGGTGTAGATGACCGCCTGGATGCGATCGCGGAGGGCGAGCTTCTGCAGCACCTTCGAGACGTGGGACTTCACGGTCGCCTCGCCGACGAAGAGCCTGGTCGCGATCTCCTGGTTGGACAGGCCCTGGGCGACCAGCTGCAGGACCTCGCGCTCGCGCTCCGTCAGCTGCTCGTAGTCGGCACCGGTCGTCGGCCCGGCCGGGACGGCGGGGTCCTGCACGGCGTCCTCGACGACGGGGCTCTGCCGGGTGAACCCCTCGATGACCCGGCGCGTGACCGCCGGCGAGAGGAGCGCCTCCCCGCCCGCGATCACCGAGACCGCCGCGACGAGTTCCTCCGGCGACGAGTTCTTCAGGAGGAACCCGCTCGCACCGGCCCGGAGCGCCTCGGCCAGGTAGTCGTCGCGGTCGAAGGTGGTGAGGATGAGCACTGCGGCGTGCACCTCGGGATCCGCGACGATCCGGCGGGTGGCCTCGAGCCCGTCCATGCCCGGCATCTGGACGTCCATGCAGATCACGTCCGGCGCGAGCGTCGTCGCCAGCGCGACGGCCTCGGCGCCGTCCGACGCCTCACCGACGATCTCGATCCCGGGCTGCGAGCCCAGGATGATGCGGAAGCCGGCGCGCAGCAGCTCCTGGTCGTCGACGAGGAGGATGCGGGTGGGCTGCTCGGTCATGCCTGGTCCTTCGTGGTGGTGGTCTGGGGTCGTCCTGCGGCGGCGGAGGCGAGGCGGGCGTCGGCGATCGACGTTGCGACGGGCTCCATCGCCTGGTCGCCCGGCCGGCCGAGCGGGATGGCGGCCCGCACGAGGAAGCCGCCGCGGGCGCGTGCCCCGACCTCGAGGACGCCGCCCGACGACGCCACGCGCTCCCGCATCCCGATGAGTCCGAGCCCACCGCGGCGGGCCACCGTCGGGACGGTCCCCGTGTTCGTGACCTCGAGCTCGACCGCGTCGTCCAGATAGCGGAGCCTGAGTTCGGCCGTCGCCGTGGTGCCGCCGTACTTGCGGGCGTTCGTGAGCGCCTCCTGCGCGATCCGGTACAGGTTGAACGACACGACGGCCGGGATCGGGACTGGTGTGCCCACGAGTTCGAACCGCGTCGGCAACCCGTTCGCCGTCGACTCGTCGGCGAGCCGGCCCAGCTGGCCGACGCCGACGGTCGACGGGCTGCTCTCCTCGTCGGTCGGTTCGCCGTGCGCGCGGAGGGTGCCGAGCATCTTGCGCAGCTCGTCGATCGCGCTCCGTGCGCCCAGCTCGACGTTCGTGAGGGCATCCCGCGCGGCAGCCGGGTCCGCATCGAGCACGGTGCGCGCGGCACCGGCCTGGACCCCCATGACCGAGACGTGGTGGGCGACGACGTCATGCAGCTCGCGCGCGATCCGTACCCGCTCCAGGGCGACCGCCTGTCGGGCCGAACGGGCACGCTCCGCCTCGAGCTCGGCCGTGCGCTGCTCGAGCGCCGCCCGTTCCCGGGAGGACTGGTACACGCGCTCGCCGAAGAAGTAGGCGGCTCCGAAGTAGAGGATGTTCGTCAGGATCTGGATGAGGATGAACGCCACGAGCGGCGAGAAGAGCCCCACCCGGGAGAGGCTGGGCAACGCGTCTGGGTCGGTCGCCTGGATGAACATGGAGATGAGCAGCCAGACGAACATGGCGACGATGATGAGGACGCGGACGAGTGCAGCACGACGTCGGTTCGGGACCCACGCCCCGACCGTGTAGATCGCGAGGAACAGCGCGATGTTCGTGAAGAGGACCTCGGGTACGAGCACCGTGCCGCCCACGATGAACATGACGGCGACGACGATCGAGACGGCGCACGGGAAGCGGCGGCGAAACGCGAGCGGCGCGGTGATGCCGATCGCCCAGAGGACGGACGCCCACATCGGTGCGGGCTCGGGGTAGAACCCGGCGATCGTGTACAGCGTGAGGCTGAGGAGGGTGCCGACGCCGAGGGCGATGGCGAGGATGATGTCGGACCGCTGTTCCGACGGCGTCGCGGCCGGACGTCGCCACTCGGCGTCGTAGGGGTCGACCGGGCGGTCCTGCTGGTCGACGGCGGGCTCGCTCATGCCGTCCACGCTAGCGCGACGCCCCGCCTGGGACATCCGTCGAGCGGCGGAGCGCGGCGGTCCGGTGCTCGAACAAGAGCCCGGAGCGGCACTCAGGAGAGTGCTGCTCCGGGCTCCTCCGCGGCACGGTCGGGTCAGGCCGCGGATCGCCCCGTGATCCCGGCGGTCGACGTGATGACGTCCGCCATCTTCTTGCCGAGCGCCTCGTAGAACATCGACAGGGGGAACTCGTCGTCGAGGACCGCGTCGGTGAGTCCGCGCGGCGGTCCGCTGAGGATCTCGTCGGACAGCCCACGCGCCCACTGCGACGCGGGGTGCGGCGTCAGCGTCGTCCGGACGAGCTCGTACGCGGCAAGCCAGTGCGCGGTCTTCGGACGGTCGATCGATCGCCAGTACAGCTCGTCGATGCTCTCGCCGAGCCGCACGACCACGTCGGGGACCTCGTCCCAGTCGATCGTGAGCCTGGTGTCGGTCCAGTGCAGCACGCCGTGCTGGTGCATCCACGCGAACAGCAGCTGGCCGCCGACGCCGTCGTAGTTCCGGACGCGCGAGCCGGTGATGGCGAACCGGAAGATGCGGTCGAAGATGATCGCGTACTGCACGAGTTTCGCGTGCTCGAGGATCGCCACGTCCGCCGCGTCGAGCGTCTCGGTCTCCGCGCGGGTCGTCAGCGTGCGCTCCAGCCGGACCGACTCGCGGAACGCCGTGAGGTCGCAGCGCAGCTCCTCGAGGGAGTACAGGAAGAACGGCATCCGCTGCTTGATCATGAACGGGTCGAACGGGAGGTCACCGCGCATGTGCGTGCGGTCGTGGATGAGGTCCCACATGACGAAGGTCTCCTCGGCCAGCTGCTGGTCGTCCATGAGGGACGCGGCGTCGGCCGGGAGCTCCAGCTTGGTGATCTCGGCCGCCGCTCGGACGACCCGACGGTACCGGGCCGCCTCGCGGTCCTGGAAGATCGCGCCCCAGGTGAACGCCGGGATCGCGCGCATCGCGACCGTCTCGGGGAAGAGGACCGCGGAGTTCGTGTCGTACCCCGGCGTGAAGTCGAGGAAGCGGATCGGCACGAAGAGCGCGTTCGTGTAGTCGCCGGCCTCGAGCGCGGCGATGAACTCGGGCCAGATGACCTCGACGAGCACGGCCTCGATGTGGCGGTCGGTCGAACCGTTCTGCGTGACCATCGGGAACACGACGAGGTGTCCCAAGCCGTCCACGCGGTGCCGCTCGGGGTGGAAGGCGACGAGCGAGTCGAGGAAGTCCGGGACGCCGAAGCCGTCGCGCTCCCAGCGGTCGAAGTCCGCGACGAGGGCGTCGAGGTACTCGGCGTCGTGCGGGAAGTTCGGAGCGAGGGTGCGGACGCTCGCGACGATCGTGGCGACGTGCCCTGCCGCCGGCCCGTGGTCGCTCGCCTCGGGGATCGAGCCGTCCTTCACCTGGACGGCCTGCAGCGCGGTCGCGGCGGCCTTGAGGTCCGTCCAGGCCGGGTGCCCGACGAGTGCGGCGGCGTCTTCGACGACCTCCGGCTCTCCGACGATGCTCTTCGTGTGGGTGGTGGCGACGTTCGACATGGTGAACCTCCTTCCGCGTGCGCAGGCGTCGCCCGGGGTGGGTGACGATTCCTTCGAGCGTAGGGGCGGAGGGGGTGCGGATTTCTTGCGTCAGGAGCGACTTCGCTGCAACATTCGGCCGTTCGCGCTGGGGAACTGCACGGCCGACCGCGGCGTGCCGCTACCCCCAGCGGCGCTTGATCCAGCGGTCGAGGACACCGACGAGCGCATCGGTGATCGCGCCGAGCAGCGCGAGCACGATGATGACGAAGAAGATGCGGTCGACCCGGCCGTTGTTCTGCGAGTCCACCAGGCGGAATCCGAGTCCCATGGACGAGGCGATGAGCTCCGCCGCAACGAGGAACAGCCACGACTGCGCCAGCGCGAGCCGGAGGCCGGAGACGACCGAGGGCGTCACGGCGGGCAGCTGCACCGTCCGGAACAACGCGACACCGTTCAGCCCGAAGGCGCGGCCGGCCTCGACCAGGTGCTTGTCGACGTGGCGGAGCGCGGCGGAGACCGTCGTGTACACCGGGAAGAACGCGCCGATCGCGATGAGCGTGATCTTCGACTCCTCACCGATCTTCAGCCAGAGGATGAGCAGCGGGACCCATGCGAGCGACGGGACGGCCCGGATCGCCGCGAAAGTCGTCGACAGCAGGATGTCGCCGAGGCGCGAGAGCCCCACGACCGCGCCGAGGACGAGGCCGAGGGCGGCGCCGATGAGGAACCCGATGAGGACGCGCTGCACCGAGATGGCGACGTCCTGCTGCAGCCAGCCGCGCTGCGCGAGATCGACGCCGGCCGCCCAGACCTCGGCGGGTGCCGGGAGTTGCGAGGCCGGCACGAGGCCGAACGCGGTGACCAGCTGCCAGGCCCCGAGGATGACGACGGGGACGAGGAAGCCGCCGAGGACGACGACGATCCTGCGGGACCCGAGGACGGCGCGCGCTTCGCGGCCGGACTGGGTCGCCTGGGCACCCGCGGCTGCGGTGGTGCCGAGACCGGCGAACTCGGTCATGGGTTCCTCTCGGGACGGTTCAGGGGCCGGACTACTTCGTGCCGATGGCGGACGGGTCCGCGTCGTCCACGAAGCTCGGGTTGAAGAGGTCGGCCAGGGCGTCGTCGACCTTGTCCTGCGACGAGACGTCGCCGGACTCCACGAAGATCGGGCCGATGATCGACAGGACCTGCTCCTGCGCCTTGCCCGGGGCCGGGTCGACGTCGAGGTTCGAGCGCTCCGTGATCACCTTCGTCGCCACGGCGAGGTCGAGGCCCGCGGCGTCCGCGAGGATCTGCGCCGTCTCGTCGGGGTTCGACGCAGCCCATTCACGAGCGTGCTCGTAGGCGTTGACGACGGTCTGCGCGACGTCCGGACGCTCGTCGATGAAGGACTCGGTGGCGGCCAGGATGCCGTAGCTGTTGAAGTCGACGTTGCGGTAGATGAGCTTCGCGCCCGCCTCCTCGGCGCCGGCCATGATCGGGTCGAGACCGGCCCAGGCGTCGACGGAGCCGTTCTGCAGGGCCGCCCAGCCGTCGGCGTGCTGGAGGTTCTCGATCGTGACGTCGGAGGCGGACAGGCCGGCCTCGTCCAGCGCCTGCAGGAGGAAGAAGTAGGGGTCGGTGCCCTTCGTGGCGGCGACCTTCTTGCCCTTGAGCTCGGCGACGTCCGTGATCGTCGAGCCCTGGCCGACGACGATCGCCGACCACTCGGGCTGCGAGAAGACGTCGATCGCCTGGATGGCCGATCCGTTCGCCCGGTTCAGGAGCGCGGCGGACCCGGCGGTGGACCCGACGTCGATCGCGTCGGCCCGCAGCGCCTCGTTCGCCTTGTTGGAGCCGGCCGACTGGACCCAGTTGACGGTGATGTCCTGGTCGTCGAGTGCGTCCTCGAGCCAGCCCTGGTCCTTGATGATGAGGGAGAGCGGGTTGTAGGTCGCGAAGTCGATGTTGAGCGTGCCGCCCTCGGTGGTGCCGGCGGTGCTGTCGCCGCCGGCCGCAGGAGCGTTCTCGCCCGCGACGCAGCCGCTGAGGAGGAGCGCTGCGGCGGCGGTCGCGGCGACGAGGGCCGCGCGCCCGGCGCGGGAGGTGGTGAAGCGGCGTCGTGAGGTCATGCGTTGGTCCTTGCTGTGGATCGGTGCGGGATGACGGCGGAGGTGGTGGGTGGCTCAGTACGGGAAGTGTGGGATGGACGGCAGTCGTTGGTCGCCGCGGGCGAGACCGTGGCGGTCGATGCCGAGTCCGTCGAGGAGGCGGCCGCGCAGCTCGGCGAGCTCGGCTGACCCGCGGTCGCGCGGGCGGTTGCCGGGGACGGTCACGGTCTGCGCGATGGTCGAACCGGGCTGTCCCTCCTCGCGACCCAGGAGGATGACCCGGTCGGCGAGCTGGAGGGCCTCGTCGACGTCGTGCGTCACGAGCAGGATGGTGGTGGGCGCGGCGAGGTGGATGGCGAGCAGCAGGTCCTGCATCTTCAGCCGGGTGAGGGCGTCGAGGGCACCGAACGGTTCGTCGAGGAGCAGGACGCCCGGCCGGCGGGCGAGGGCCCTGGCGAGTGAGGCGCGTTGCGCCATGCCGCCGGAGACCTCCCGCGGGCGGTGGTCGGCGAAGTCCGCGAGCCCGACGAGTTCGAGCAGTTCGGCGACGCGGGCGCGCCCTTCGGCTGCGGGTGTCCGCTTGGGCAGACCGAGTGCGACGTTCGCCGCGATGGTGCGCCAGGGGAGGAGTCGAGGCTCCTGGAAGCCGAAGGCCGTGCGCGGGTCGATGCCGGCGACGGGCGTGCCGTCGATGAGCACGGAGCCGGCGGTCGGGTGGTCGAGGCCGGCCGCGATCCGCAGCAGGGTGGACTTGCCGCAGCCGCTCGTACCGAGGATCGCCACGACCTCGCCGGCCTCGGCGGTGATCGTGACGTCGCGCAGCACGGGCCGCGGGGCGTCGGCGCGTTTGCCGGCACCGCTCGCGAAGGTGCGGCCGACCCCGGCGAACGCGACCGTGGAGGCACGATCCGCCGAGCCGACGTGGACGGCGTCGCGGGTGACCGGCGAGCTCGCGGCGAGCGGGCTTGGGGCAGCGTTCGTCATGGGTCTCGGGCTCCAGGGGTGGGGTGCCCGCCATGCTACGCGAGGGTGACGGACCGCTCTCGGCCGCCGAAACAGAGCGTCACATTGGCCTCCGCCGGTGACATCCGGAGGGTTCCGGTGTTATGCGTCCGCTACCAGCTGCCGACCTGCGTGAGGGCGACGTCGAGGATGGCGACGGCCTCCTCCCGGTTGACCCGGGCGAGCAGCAGCGCGCTGACCGACAACGACGTGAGCTGTCGGGCGGCCGCGGCGAGTTCGTCCGCGTCCGCCTCGGGACGGGCGAGGGCGAGGGCGTCCGAGACCGCGGTGGTGAGCTCGGCCCGGTAGCCGTCGACGACCTCGCGCAGTGCATCGTCGTGGGCCGCGAGGCCGGCCGCGCTGTTGAGGAGGAGGCAACCGCGGCGGGGGGAGTCGTCGGGCAGGGTCGCGATGACCGTCTGCACGCCGGAGAAGTAGGTGGTGAGCCCGGCTCTGCCGTCCGTCGCCCGCGCGAGGACCGAGAGGCGCGGTCGGATGACGGTGTCGAGGTAGTCCTGCACGGCGGCGTCGAACAGCCCGCGCTTGCTGTCGAAGGCGTGGTAGAGGCTCGACCGCCGCAGGCCGGTGGCCGCTTCGAGGTCGGCGAGCGAGGTCGCCTCGTACCCGCGGTCCCAGAAGACGTCGCGCGCCGCCTGGACGACGGCGACGGTGTCGAACTCCTGCGTGCGTCCCATGGGTGCCTCCTCCTGGCTCGGCCGGCCCTCCGGACAGGCGGGTTGTGTACCGAGCGTTCTACTATTATAGTAGACCCATCGGTACAGAACGTCGCTCCGTTCGGACGACTCGACGCCGATCTCCCGGAAGGCCCGTCCCATGCTCGTCGTCAGTCTCGTCCTCGTCGGCATCGCCGCCCTCCTGCACGTCTACATCTTCGTGCTCGAGTCGCTGCGCTGGACCGAGCCGGCAACCCGCAAGACCTTCGGCACCTCGGAGCTCGAGGCCGAGACCACCCGCGGGATGGCGTACAACCAGGGGTTCTACAACCTGTTCCTCGCGATCGGCACGATCGTCGGCATCGTCTTCCTCATCACTGGCTCGACCGGTATCGGCGCGGCCCTCGTCTTCGCCTCGGCCGGCTCCATGCTCCTCGCCTCCCTCGTCCTCATCACCTCGGACCGCACGAAGGCCCGCGCCGCGATCGTCCAGGGGACCACCCCGTTGCTCGGACTCATCGCGCTCGTCATCGCACTGGCCGTCTGACACCTCCGCGACGCCCCAGGCGTCACCCCGTCCGCAACCCGACGACGTGCTGCGCGCTCCCACCGAATCACCGCACCAAGGAAAGGCACCACATGAACACCCCGCGCTCAGCACCCAGATCCAGCTCGTCTCGCGACCGGTCGGCTGGCCGACCGAGTCCGACTTCCGGACCGTCTCCGTCGAACTCCCGGAGCTCGCGCCCGGCCAGCTCCGAGTTCAGAACCTCTTCCTCTCCGTCGACCCCTACATGCGCGGTCGCATGAACGACGCCCGCTCCTACGTCGCGCCGTACCAGCTCGGTGAGACGATGACCGGCGGCGCCATCGGCCGGGTCGTCGAGTCTGCCGCCGAGGGCTTCTCCGTCGGCGACGTCGTCCTGCACCAGTTCGGCTGGCGCGACCTCGTCCAGGAGGACGCCAGCGGGTTCCGCGTCGTCCCTGAGCTCCCCGGCGTCCCGCTGTCCGCCTACCTCGGCGTCCTCGGCATGACGGCCCTCACCGCGTACGTCGGTCTGCTCGAGGTCGCCAGGTTCCGGGAGGGCGACACGGTGTTCGTCTCCGGTGCGGCAGGTGCCGTCGGCACGATGGTCGGCCAGATCGCCCGTCTCAAGGGCGCGAAGCGCGTCATCGGTTCGGCCGGATCGGCTGAGAAGGTCGCCCTGCTGACGGAGAAGTACGGCTACGACGCCGCGTTCAACTACAAGGACGGCCCCGTCACCGAGCAGCTCGCGGCCGCGGCACCCGACGGCATCGACGTGTACTTCGACAACGTCGGCGGCGAGCACCTCGAAGCGGCGATCGACGCCTTCAACGACGGCGGACGCGCAGCGCTCTGCGGCGTCATCTCGCAGATCAACGACACCGAGCGTGCCGAGGGCCCGCGCAACCTGTCGAACATCGTGACCCGCGGGCTGACCCTCACGGGCTTCACCGTCGGCAACTACACGCAGCACTTCCCGGCGTTCTCCGGTGAGATGGGCGCCTGGTTGCAGAACGGCGACGTCGTCTTCGACGAGACCGTCTACGAGGGCCTCGACCACACGCTCGACGCGTTCCTCGCGCTCATGCGCGGCGCCAACACCGGGAAGATGGTCGTCAAGCTCTGACGCGATCCCTCGACCTCGCCTGACACCGGCGATCGACGGCCCGTCCACCCGCTCCGGGTGGACGGGCCGTTCGTCGTCGTCAGACCGCTGCGAGGACCCCGCCGGCCGCATCGATGCGGGCCATCGCGAGGCGTTCGGCGGCGACGAGCGTCGTGACGCCCTCCGCTGCGGCGTCCCGGTAGATCGACTGCACGGTCCGCCCGATCGCCGACACCCGCTGCTCGATGGCAGCGGCATCGGCGCCCGGTTCGGACGCCATGGCGAGGTAGATCACGCCGCCCGCGTTCGCGACGAAGTCCGGCGCCCACAGGATGCCGCGCTCCTCGAGGGCCACCGCGTCGGCGCGGGAGGCGAGCTGGTTGTTCGCCGCCCCGACCACGGCGCGACACCGCAGCTGCCCGATCACCCGGGCGTTCAGGGCGCCGCCGACGCCGCACGGCACGAAGAGGTCCGTCTCGACGAGGTGCTCGTCGCCCGGTTCGATCCAGCTGGCGCCGATCTCCTCGGCGAGGGCGCGCTTCCGTGGGTCGACGTCGGTGACGATGAGGCGAGCACCCTCGGCCGCGAGCCGTCGGGCCAGACGGCCGCCGACCTGGCCGAGCCCGGAGATCGTCGACCGGTGGCCCGCGACGAGCGGGGTGCCGAAGACCGTCTCGAGCGTCGCGGTGATGGCCGCGTGCACGCCGGCAGCCGTCGCCTCGCTCGGTTCGCCGACGCCACCGCGGTCGGCCGGCAGCCCGCTGACGTGGTCGGTCCGCTCGGCGACGACGGCCATGTCCTCGGCGGTCGTGCCCACGTCCTCCGCGGTGCGATAGGCGCCGCCGAGTGCTTCGACCGCGTCGCCGAGGTCGAGCATCGCGTCGCGGCGCTCCGCGGGGTCGAGGGTCGTGCCGACGGGCAGGTGGATGACGGACTTGCCGCCGCCGTGCGCGAGACCGGCGGCCGCGTTCTTCATCGTCATCCCCGCGGCCAGGCGGAGGGAGTCGTCGACGGCCTCGAGCCAGGACCCGTACCGCCAGAGCCGCGCGCCGCCGAGGGCCGGCCCCAGGGCGGTGGAGTGCAGGGCGACGCTGATGGTCAGCCCGGAGCGCGGTCCGCGGCTGATGGAGAGGCGTTCGTGGGGGAGGGTGGTGCTGTGCATCGCGTCGCTGGACGCGACCGGGTCGAATGACGTCATCGTCGGATCTCCTCGTGGGTGATTGGTGCGGGCTCCTGGTGGGAGCGGATCGCAGGGCGATGGTGGTGCCCGGCTCTCCTCCCCAGATTCTCCACGCCGACCGCCCGCTCCACAACCGTCGGCTCGACCGGGCCGCCGGACGGGCTGCACCTAGGCTGGACGGCATGGGCGGAGTGCTGACGGGGTTCGCGATCATCGGCACCGTGATCCTCGTCGGCTACCTCGCCGGGCGTCTCGAGGTCGGGGGTCCGACGACCGGGCACGTGCTCAACCGGGTGGCGTTCTTCGTCACCAACCCGGCGCTGCTGTTCACCGTGCTCGCCACGGCCGACCTGCACGAGGTGTTCAGCAGTTTCATCTGGGTCGCCCTCGCGAGTGCCCTGTCGGCCGCCGCGCTCTTCGTGCTGCTGAACGCCGTGTGGCTCCGCAAGGACCTCTCGGTCGCGACGATCGGCGCGCTCGGCTCGGGCTACGTCAACGCCAACAACATCGGCATCCCGGTGGCGGTCTACGTCCTCGGCGAGGCCGGCTACGTCGCCCCGGTCATCCTGCTGCAGCTCCTCGTCTTCGCCCCGATCGCGCTCACCATCCTCGACGTCAGACAACGCGGCTCCGTCTCCTTCCTCGGCATCGTGACGCAGCCCTTCCGCAATCCGATGATCGTCGCGTCGATCGTCGGCGTCGTGCTCAACCTGTTCGGCGTCCGGCTCCCCGAGCCCGTCATGGCTCCGTTCGGGCTCCTCGGCGGCGCTGCCGTGCCGCTCATCCTCATGGCGTTCGGGATGTCGCTGCACGGCATGCGGCCGTTGCAGGCCGGCAGCGGACGTCGGGAGATCTTCGTTGCGACGGCGATCAAATCGGTCGTGATGCCCGGGTTCGCCTACCTCATCGCCCACTTCGGGTTCGGGCTGAGCGGCACGCCGTTGTTCGCCTCCGTCGTCCTCGCGGCCCTCCCGGCGGCCCAGAACGTCTACAACTTCGCCAGCCGCTACGAGCAGGGTGTCACGCTCGCCCGCGACACCGTCCTGCTGACGACGATCCTCTCCGTGCCGGTCCTCGTCGTCGTCGCCGCCCTGCTCGCCTGACCCCCGGAGCCGGTCTGTTCAGAGCGCCGCTGTCCTCCGAAGTATGGACAGCGATGGCCGGAAAAGCCGAACGATCGCGACTACTCTTGGGCGGGCACGACTGAGATATACCACCGTCCAGTCCGGCGGAGCGCCGTCGGACCCGACCCGATGGGACGACATGACCGAAGGCACGACCCCACGACACGAGCGTTCCGGAGACTGGGCCGCATCCCGCGAGACCGTCGGCGACGAGATGCTCGCCGTGCAGGACTTCTCCGGTGAAGAGGAGGGGTACCACAAGACCCTCAAGCCGCGGCAGATCCAGATGATCGCGATCGGTGGCGCGATCGGTACCGGGCTCTTCCTCGGAGCCGGCGGTCGCCTGAACAGCTCCGGCCCGGCGCTCATCCTCGTGTACGCGCTCTGCGGGTTCTTCGCCTTCCTCATCCTCCGCGCCCTCGGCGAACTCGTCCTCCACCGCCCGTCCTCGGGCTCGTTCATCTCCTACGCGCGTGAGTTCTACGGTGAGAAGATGGCGTTCGGCGCGGGATGGTTGTACTTCCTCAACTGGGCGATGACCTCGATCGTCGACGTCACCGCGGCAGCGCTCTACATCAAGACCTTCGGCAAGCTGTTCGGCTGGAAGGAGCTCGAGGACTTCCCGCAGTGGGTCTTCGCGCTCGCAGCTCTGGTGGTGGTGCTGGCGCTCAACCTCGTCTCCGTCAAGCTGTTCGGGGAGATGGAGTTCTGGTTCGCGCTCATCAAGGTGTCAGCGCTCGTGATCTTCCTCATCGTCGGCGTCTGCTTCATCGTCTTCGGCGGACGCACCGACATCGGCGCCGTCGGATTCTCGGTCATCGGCGACAACGGCGGGCTGTTCCCGGTCGGGGCCTTCGCCCCGATGATCGCGATCTCCGGTGTGGTCTTCGCCTACGCGGCCATCGAGCTCGTGGGCACGGCGGCCGGTGAGACGGCCGAACCGAAGAAGATCATGCCGAAGGCCGTCAACACGGTCATCTTCCGCATCGCGATCTTCTACGTCGGCTCGGTGCTGCTCCTGTCGCTCCTGCTGCCCTACACGGCCTACCAGGCCGGTGAGAGCCCGTTCGTCACCTTCTTCTCGCACATCGGGTCGGAGCAGGCCGGGGCGATCTCGGCGTCCGTCATGAACTTCGTGGTCCTGACCGCGGCGCTGTCGAGCCTCAACGCGGGCCTCTACTCGACCGGTCGCATCCTCCGCTCGATGGCCGTCAACGGTTCGGCCCCCGCGTTCACGGGCAAGATGAGCAAGAACGGCGTCCCGTTCGGCGGGATCCTGCTCACCGCTGCGCTCACCCTGCTCGGCGTCCTGCTGAACGCGCTCTACCCGTCGAAGGCGTTCGAGCTCGTGCTCGAGATCTCGGCCATCGGCATCATCGGCGGCTGGGCGACGATCATCCTCTGCCAGATCCAGCTGCAGCGCTGGGCGAAGCAGGGCAAGGTCGAGCGGCCGTCGTTCCGCCTGTTCGGAGCACCGTTCACGTCGTATCTGACGCTCGCGTTCCTCCTGTTCGTCCTCGTGACCATGGGCTTCTCGGAGACCGGGCGCTGGGTCCTCGCCTCCCTCATCGTCCTCATCCCGATGCTCATCGTCGGATGGTTCGCCGCCAAGCCGCGGATCATGGCCGCTGCGGCCGCACGCGAGGGGCACACGGGCACCTGGCCGGTGGTGGCCGAGCGCCCCGCCATCGATGCGAACAAGCGGAAGCGCGGGGGCGCACCGCGGTCCTAGCGGGATGCAGGTGCCGACGGGTCGGTGGTTCGCGGGGAATCGCTAAGCGATAGTGATCACTTCGGGTCGGTTTCGAGCATTCCCTTGCACCTCGGATGTCGGTTCAGCAGGATGTGGGCAACCTCTTCCGTGCACCACCGGACCCCGCTGGAGTTCCCGTGAACCGTCGTCTCCGTCTCGTCGCCGTGCTCGCCGCGTGCGGCATCGTCGTCGCCACACCGCTGAGCGCTGCGGCGCAAGCACCTGCCCCGACCCCGGCCGACACGGTCGCCTACGAGCCGAGCGACGCGATCATCGCGAATCCCGAGCGCGGCTTCGACCACACGAACAACACGCACTACTACCCCGAGGGGACCGAGGGCGGGCCGGGGTACACACCGCTCGACGTCGCCACGCTGGCGGCCTACCGCGAGGAGGGCATCACCGAACTCGTCCGCGTCTTCTACCTGGAACGGTTCGTGGCCGAGCCGACCCTCGACCCGGCCTGGCTCGCACTCGTCCAGGCCGACTTCGACGCGGCTCGCACCGCCGGCATCTCGATCATCCCCCGCTTCGCGTACCTCGCTGGCGGCGACTTCCCCTACACGCCGCCCTACGGCGACGCACCGCTCGACATCGTGCTCACCCACATCGAGCAGCTCACGCCGATCTTCCAGGACAACGCCGACGTCATCTCCGTCGTCCAGGCCGGCTTCGTCGGCCTCTGGGGCGAGGGCTACTACACGGACCACTTCGCCGCGGACCCGGCGAACCCCGGTGTCCTCACGGACGAGGACTGGGCGAAGCGCCGCGCGGTCGTCGATGCGCTCCTCGAGGCGGTTCCCGCCGACCGCTCCATCCAGGTGCGGACCATGAGCATGAAGCAGAACATCCTCGGGGTGCCGTCCGGGACCGCTGGGGCCATCACCGAGGCGCAGGCGTTCGACGGCAGCGCCATCTCGCGCATCGGTCACCACAACGACTGCTTCCTCGCGGCACCCGACGACTGGGGCACGTACCTGTCCGACCCGATCTCGCTCGATCAGGACTACCTCGCGCAGGAGAGCGACTGGGTGCCGGTCGGCGGTGAGACCTGCAACGTGAATCCGCCGCGGTCGGAGTGGGCGACCGCCTCGGCCGAGATGGAGCGCTACAACTTCAGCTACCTCAACTGGGACTACCTGCAGGACGTCCTGCAGTCCTGGGGGCAGGAGAACCTCGACACCACCGCGAAGCGACTCGGCTACCGATTCGTGATGACGGAGAGCTCGGTCGTTGACGGCACGCTCTCGCTCACGGTCCGGAACGACGGTTGGGCGGCACCGTACAACAGCCGGCCCGCGTACCTCGTGCTGTCGAACGCCCAGCGAACGGTGCGCGTCCCGTTCGGTTCGGACGCCCGCACCTGGGGTGCAGGGGAGACCGTCACGCTCCAGGCCTCACTCGCCGACGTCCCGGCCGGTCGTTACGACACCGCGCTGTCGTTGCCGGCCACGCACGAGTCGGTCGCGGCCAACCCGCTCTACGCGGTCCAGACCGCGAACGTCGGCACCTGGGACGCGGCGACCGGCGTGAACAGCCTGCAACGTCAGGTGACTGTCGGCGCCGACGGGGTCGTCATGGCCGAACCGGTGGCCGGTGCTGCGGCCAGGCTGCCCGACACGGGCGTCTCGTCCTTCGCTCCCGCATGGCTGGGTGGTGGCGTGATCGCCCTCGGTGCCCTTGCACTGGTCCTCGCCCGCCGCCGTCGTCAGGCCTCCTCGCCCGCGTCCTGATCGGGGGACGTTCACAACTCCTGCTCGATCGGGGCGGCTACCGTCTCCGGTCTCGGACAGGGCCGCCGAGGCATGACCTGCAGGAGTTGTGAACACGGTTCGGACGGTCGGGCGGTCGAGCGCCGGACGATTGGGTGAGGCGGGGCCAGCGGGTGCCTGTCCGCAGGCGAGGCCGTCTGCCGTGTTCACAACTCCTGCTGAGTGCTCGTTCTCGGCGCCTGGGGTCCCAGCCGAGCGCTGGCGTGCTCCGACAGCAGGAGTTGTGGGCGGTGCGGAGCGGTGTCAGCCGAAGATCATCGGCGAGTCGTCGTCCTCTTCGTCGGAGAGGGTGAAGTCGAGGTCGACGACGACGGGAACGTGGTCGCTCGGACTGTCGCCCTTGCGCTCGTTGCGGTGGATCGACGCCTCGACGACGTGGTCCGCGAACGCCTGTGAGCCGTAGATGAAGTCGATGCGGAGGCCCTCGTTCCGTGGGAACCGGAGCTGCTTGTAGTCCCAGAAGGTGTAGCCCTCGGGGACGAACGGTCGGACGGTGTCCTGGAGTCCCGCGTCGACGAAGGCGGCGAGAGCGGCGCGCTCCGGTGCGGAGATGTGGGTCGAGCCAGGGCCGAAGCTCGGGTCACCGACGTCGGAGTCGAGCGGCGCGACGTTCCAGTCACCCATGAGCGCGAGTGGCAGCTCGGGGTTCTCGGCGAGCCAGGAGCGGGTGTCGGCCTCGAGCGCGGCGAGCCAACGGAGCTTGTAGTCGTAGTGCGGGTCGCCGACCGCGCGGCCGTTCGGGACGTACAGGCTCCAGAGGCGGACGCCGTCGACCGTCGCGCCGATGGCTCGCGCTTCGAGCGGCAGGCCGTCGGCGTCGAACCCGGGACCGTCGAGCGCGAGGCTCGCCGGTGGCTTGCCGAAGCCCGGCATGTCGGGGAAGCCGATCTGCACGTCCTCCATCGGGAGGCGGCTGGCGATGCCGACGCCGTTCCACTGGCTGAGCCCGTGCAGCTCCACCTGGTAGCCGGCCTTCGTGAAGGCCTCCATCGGGAACTGTTCGGGCTTGCACTTGAGCTCCTGCATGGCGAGGACGTCGACGTCCTCACGGACGAGCCAGTCGACCACGCGGCCGACGCGGGTACGGATCGAGTTGACGTTCCAGGTGGCGATGCGCATGCCCCAACGCTATCGAACCTGCCCCGCCCTCCGTCTCCGTCCGATGTCCCCAACTCAGGAGACGCTGGGCGTGTCGCCCGGGCGTGCCGCCGGTGAGCCCCGACACGCCGGAGGCTTCCTGAGTTAGGGACAGAGGACGAGGCGTCGGGTAGGGCGACGGGTGGGGGATTGAGCGGAGGTTCCCAGGGATGGCGCGCAGGTGTCGCGTACCGTCGAGGGTATGACGACGTCCACCGCCGCCACGTTCAGCCTGTCCGCCGCCTCGACCGGAGGGGACAGTGCCCTCGGAGGGGTCGCCGACTGGGCGGTCGACCTCATGGAGACGTTGGGTGGTCCGGGGGCCGGGCTCGCCATCGCCCTCGAGAACCTCTTCCCGCCGCTGCCGAGCGAGATCATCCTGCCACTCGCCGGATTCGCCGCCAGTCAGGGCAAACTCGGGCTCGTCGAGGTCCTCATCTGGACGACGGCCGGCTCCGTGATCGGTGCGCTGGCCCTCTACGCGATCGGTGCCGTCCTCGGACGGGACCGCATGCGCCGCCTCGCGGAGCGGGTCCCACTCGTCCACGTCGAGGACGTCGACCGCGTCGAGGCCTGGTTCCAGAAGCACGGCTCGAAGGCCGTGTTCTTCGGACGGATGCTCCCGATCTTCCGGAGTCTCATCTCCATCCCCGCCGGCGTGGAACGGATGTCGGTCCTGCGGTTCACCCTCCTCACCTTCGCGGGCAGCGCCATCTGGAACACCATCTTCGTCCTCGCCGGCTTCTTCCTGGGCGAGCAGTGGCACATCGTCGAGGAGTACGCGGGCATCCTCCAGAAGGTGGTCATCGCCGGCGTCGTGATCGCCGTCGGCGTCGCGGTCTGGCGTGGCGTGCAGCGCTACCGCCGGGAGCGCAGCGGCGCCGGTCGGGCCGAGGGCTGACCGTCCCCGCCGGGACCGTTCTCAGGACTCTTGCGGTGTGTCCCCCGTCGCCGCCACCGGGGCACCGACGGACTCCTGAGAACGGTCCCGCTCACACCCAGCGGGGCGTGGTGAGTTCCTCGGGCTCCGGCGCGGTGTGCGAGGCGGCGACCGACTGCGCCTCCACGCGGATCGCGTCGAGGACCGTCCGCACCGCCAGCCGTTCGGCGCGGTCGGGCCGCGACAGGGCGACGATCCGACGCGTCGCGTCGAGCCCAGCGAGCGGGCGGAGGACGATGCCGCGCTCCGGGCCGCTGGCCGTGTATCGCGGGAGGAGGCCGATACCGAGGCCGGCCGCGACCATCGCCTCGGCGATGCGGTTGTCGCTCACCCGCTGCACCACTCGGAGCTCGCCGCCCGATTCTGCCTCGATGCTGCGGAGCAGGCGGTCGAGCGGATAGCCGACCGGCACGCCGATCCAGGACTCGTCCGCGAGGTCCGCCGGGGTCAGGACGGTCTGGCCGCTGAGGCGATGCCCGACCGGCAGCACGACGTCGAGCGGCTCGGAGAGCAACTGCGTGATGCGGAGGCCGCGACGGACCCAGTTACGCTCGCCGCTGATCGCCTGCGCGATGACGATGTCGAAGTCGGCCGCCAGATCGGGGAAGTCCTCGAGATCGGGATCGCGGTCGCTCACGACGACCCGCAGGCCGGGTACCGCGTCGAGCGTGCGGAGCACGGCGGGGACGACCATCTGCCCGAAGGTGGGGAAGGTCGCGACCGTGACGGTGCCGATCGGACGGTTGCGGTACTCGTCCCACACGCTCGTCGCCCGCTCGATCGCGACGGCGACGTCCGTGGCGCTGGCCGCGAGGGCCCGGCCGGCGTCGGTGAGGACGAGCCCGCGACCACGCCGTTCGGTGAGCGGCAGGCCGGCCTCGCGCTCGAGGACCTTGAGCTGTTGGGAGACCGCGGACGGGGTGCGATGCGTGGCCTCGGCGACGGCGTGCACGGTGCCGCGCTCGGCGAGTTCGCGGAGCAGGTCGAGTCGGCGGACGTCCATGTAGCGATGCTACCGAGTGACGTCAGTATTGTTCGCTTGTCCTTCACGTCCAACAGGCGTTTCATAGAACCATGACCATCTATCTCGGCATCATCGCCCTCCTCGCTGCGAGTGCAGCCGTCGGATCGGTCGTCGTCGTCAAGCGCGACGGCTACCGTGCCATCCCGGCCCGCACCTACCCGAAGTCCTTCTAGGACCTCGCACCCGCCGGCCCGACCGGCGCATCCGACCTCCTCGCGACTCGTCGCCGGGAGGTCGTTCCATGTCCGCGCCGCGAGAGGCGCTCAGGCGAGGAAGCCGCGCAGGAGCGCCTCGGAGCCGGCGACGTGCTCGGCCATCGCCTGCGCCGCCTCCTCGGGGTGACCGCGCAGGATCGCCTTGACGATGCGCTCGTGCTGTTCGTCCGAGTGCGCGATGTTCACGGCCAGCAGCGGGATGCCGTTCAGGAGTTCGTTGACGCGCATGCGCGACTCGGCGACGAGCGGCAGCAGGCTGGGTGCACCCACGAGCTCCGCGATGAGCAGATGGAGGCGGGAGTCGTGGCGGCGGTAGTCGGCGGGCACCGCGTCCCGGCAGTCTCCGAGCGCCTGCCACAGGCGCTCGCGGTCGGCGCCGGAGAGCTTGCACTGCGCCGCCTCGCGCGCCGCTCCGACCTCGAGGATGCTGCGGAGCGTGAGCGTGTCCTCGATCTCCGCCGCTGAGATCGTGACCCTGCCGACCTCGGGGCGGTCGGCCGCGTTGATCGTATCGTCGTCGGGCAGCTCGTCCATGACGAACGTCCCGCCGTAGCGCCCACGCCGCGAGGTCAGGTAACCGGCCTCGGTGAGCGCGGCGATCGCATCCCGCACGGTGTCGCGGCTGACCCCTTGCATCGTCGCGAGTTCGCGCTCGGCCGGCAGACGACCGCCCGGCTCGATGAGCCCGAGACGGATGGACTGCAGGAGTCGCTGGACGGTCTCCTCGAAGGCGTTCCCGGCGCGGCCCGGACGCAGGAGGAGCTCGGCGCTGAGCACCTCGGTCGCCTCGTCGCCCTTCCGCGTCTCGCTCATCGGATCAGTCTATTTCCCCGGGGTCGCGTCCCCGCCCGGGCATGTCGTCAGCTCATTCCGGGGTCACGTAGGCGGAGGAGATGCCGCCGTCGACGAGGAACGTCGACCCGGTGATGAAGGACGAGTCGTCGCTCGCGAGGAAGGCGACGGAGGCGGCCAACTCCTCGGGCTCCGCGAACCGACCGAGGGGGATGTGCACGAGTCGCCGCTGCGCGCGCACCGGGTCCTTCGCGAAGAGCTCCTGCAGCAGCGCGGTGTTGACGGGACCCGGGCACAGGGCGTTGACGCGGATGCCCTGCCGCGCGAACTGTACGCCGAGCTCGCGGCTCATCGCGAGCACGCCGCCCTTGGACGCCGTGTACGAGATCTGCGAGGTGGCCGAACCGAGGACGGCGACGAACGACGCCGTGTTGATGATCGAGCCCTTCCCCTGCCGCACCATGTGGCGGATGGCGGCGCGCGAGCACAGGTAGACCGACTTGAGGTTCACGTCCTGCACCCGCTCCCAGGCCGGGAGCTCGGTCGTCTCGATCGAGTCGTCGTCGGGCGGTGAGATGCCGGCGTTGTTGAAGGCGATGTCGACCGAGCCGTAGGTCTCGGCCGCCGTGTCGAACAGGTGGTCGACCTGCGCCTGGTCGGTCACGTCCACCTGGACGAAGAGCCCACCGACGAGCTCGGCCGCCGCCTGGCCGGTCGTCGGGTCGAGGTCGCCGATGACGACGGTCGCGCCCTCCGCGGCGAAGCGCTTCGCGGTGGCGAGACCGATGCCGCTCGCGCCGCCGGTGATCACGGCGACCTTCCCGGCGAGCCGCTGGGTGAGGTCGATGGGGGTGATGGTCATGTGGTGCTCTTTCTCTCTGCCCCGCCCTTCGACAAGCTCAGGGACCGGGGTGGTGCTCAGGGACCGGGGTGGTGCTCAGGGACCGGGGTGGTGCTCAGGGACCGGGGTGGCGCTCGGGGACCGGGGTGGCGCGGCCCTTCGACAAGCTCAGGGACCGGGGTCGACGGCGAGGAAGACGTTCTTCGTCTCGGTGAAGGCGAGCGGCGCGTCGGGACCGAGCTCGCGCCCGAGACCCGACTGCTTGAACCCGCCGAAGGGGGTGGAGTAGCGGACGGAGGAGTGGGAGTTGACGGACAGGTTGCCCGACTCCACCGCTCGGGCGGCCCGCATCGCACGGCCGATGTCACGGGTCCAGATCGAGCCGGAGAGGCCGTACTCCGTGTCGTTCGCGAGGGTGAGGGCGTCGGCCTCGTCCTCGAAGGGCAGGACGGCGACGACGGGACCGAAGATCTCCTCCCGGACGGTGCGGTCGTCGCGGCCGGGCGTCAGCACGGTCGGCGCGAACCAGTACCCCGGGCCGTCCGGGGCGCTCCCGGTGAAGGCGACCGGCGCGCCCTCGGGCACGTACGAGCGCACGGCGGCCAGGTGCGGAGCGGAGACGAGCGGCCCCATCTCGGTGGCCTCGTCGTTCGGATCGCCGACGACAACACCCTGCACGGCCGGCTCCAGCAGCTCCATGAACCGCTCATAGACGCTCCGTTGGACGAGGATCCGGCTGCGGGCGCAGCAGTCCTGGCCCGCGTTCTCGAAGACGCCGTAGGGGGCGGCGGCGGCCGCGCGTTCGAGGTCGGCGTCCGCGAACACGATGTTGGCGCTCTTGCCGCCGAGTTCGAGGGTGACGCGCTTCACCTGCTCGGCCGCGCCGGCCATGATGCGCTTGCCGACGGCGGTCGACCCGGTGAAGACGACCTTCCGGACGGTCTCGTTCGTGACGAAGCGCTCGCCGACGACCGATCCGCGGCCCGGCAACACCTGGAACAGGCCCTCGGGCAGGCCGGACTCGAGGGCGAGTTCGCCGAGGCGGATGCTCGTCAGTGGCGTCCACTCCGCGGGCTTCAGGACCACCGCGTTCCCCGCCGCGAGCGCCGGCGCGAAGCCCCAGGCCGCGATCGTCATCGGGAAGTTCCACGGGGTGATGATGCCGACGACGCCGAGCGGTTCGTGGAAGGTCAGGTCGATGCCGCCGGCGACGGGGATCTGCTGACCGAAGAGCCGTTCGGGCGACGCCGAGTAGTACTCGAGCACGTCGCGGACGTGTCCGGCCTCCCACCGCGCCTGGGTGATGGGGTGGCCCGAATTGACGACCTCGAGGCTCGCGAGGTGCTCGCGGTCGGCGTCGACCGATGCGGCGAACCGGCGGAGCGCCTGGGCGCGGTCGGCGGGGCTGACGGCCGCCCAGGACCGCTGGGCGACTGCGGCGCGAGCGATGGCGGCGTCCGTCTCCGCGAGGTCGAGGTGCTCGACGGTCGTGACGACGTGTTCGTTCGCCGGATTGAGGATCGTGTAGCTCACGGTGCGGTGCTCCTGCTCTCGGTGCCGGGTGTGGTGCTGGTGCTGGTGGGGAGACCTGCGGTGGTCCCGGCGTCGCGGTGTCGTCTCGCGGCGTCCACGAGCCCGGCGAAGAGACGCCGGTCGGCCGTCTCCTCCTCGGGGTGCCACTGCACGGCGAGACCGAAGGGGACCGTCGGCAGCTCGACCGCCTCGATGACGCCCTCCTCGGTGCGGGCGGTGACGACGAGTCCGTCGGCGACGCGGTCGATCGACTGGTGGTGGTAGACGTGCACGTCGAGCTCGTCGTCGTCCTGCCGGAGCAGCGCGGCCAGTCGCGAGTCGGCGTCGATCGCGACGGTCTTCGGGCCGAAGACGCCCTCGCCGGGCTGGAAGGAGTCGTCGCCGACGAGGTCGGGGAGGTGCTGGACGAGCGTCCCGCCGAGCGCGACGTTCAGCAGTTGCGCGCCACGACAGATGCCGAGGAACGGCAGCTCGGCGTCGATCGCCGCCGTGAGCAGCGCCTCCTCCCAGGCGTCCCGATCCGTCCGCGGACGACCCGTGCGGGGGTGGGCGGCTTGCCCGTACAGGCCGGGGTCGACGTCGGCGCCACCCGAGACGATGAGTCCGTCGAGGCGGGCCAGCACGGACGCGGCCACCGCTCGGGTGACCGGCTGGGGTGGGAGGAGGACCGCGATCCCGCCCGCATCCGTCACGGCGTCGAGGTACACCTTCGGGAGGAAGGACGCCGGGACGTCCCACACCCCGGTCTGGGCCTGTTCGAGGTAGGTCGTGATGCCGATGAGCGGAGCGCTCGAGACGGGCGGGTCGGTCGCTGGGACGTTCGGGTCAGAGGCGTTCAAAGCCGCGCACCCGCTCCCAGTCCGTCACCGCGGCGTCGAAGGCGGCGAGTTCCACCTTCGCGAAGTTCAGGTAGTGGTCGACGACCTCGTCGCCGAAGGCCTCGCGGGCGGTCGTCGACTGCGAGAAGAGCTCGGCCGCCTCCCGGAGCGACGTCGGGACGCGGGGTGCACCGCCCGTGTAGGCGTTGCCGCTGGTCGGGTCCTCGAGCTCAAGTTCGTTCTCGATGCCGTGCAGTCCGGCGGCGATGAGCGCGGCGACGGCGAGGTACTGATTGACGTCGCCGCCCGGCACCCGGTTCTCGACGCGCATGCCGAGCCCGCGGCCGACGACCCGGAGTGAGCACGTGCGGTTGTCGTGTCCCCAGGCGACGGCCGTCGGGGCGAAGCTGCCGTCGACGTAGCGCTTGTAGGAGTTGATGTTCGGGGCGAAGAACATCGTCAGCTCGCGCATCGCGGCGAGCTGCCCGGCCAGGAAGTGCCGGAAGAGCTTCGACATGCCGTCGGGCGCGTCGGGGTCCGCGAACACGGCCGAACCGTCCTCGCCGCGGAGGCTGATGTGGATGTGGCAGCTGTTGCCCTCGCGCTCATCGAACTTCGCCATGAACGTGAGGCTCTTGCCGTGGGCGTCGGCGATCTCCTTCGCCCCGTTCTTGTAGATCGAGTGGTTGTCGCAGGTGACGAGGGCGTGGTCGTAGCGGAACGCGATCTCCTGCTGTCCGAGGTTGCACTCGCCCTTGACACCCTCGCAGTACATGCCGGCGCCGTCCATGGCGTTGCGGATGTCGCGCAGCAGCGGCTCCATGCGGGTCGAGGCGAGGATCGCGTAATCGATGTTGTAGTCGGTGGCGGGGGTCAGCTTCGTGTAGTCCTTCGCCCAGGCCTCCCGGAAGGTGTCGTCGAAGACGAGGAACTCGAGCTCCGTGCCGACGAAGGGGACGAGGCCGCGTTCGGCGAGCCGCTCGAGCTGGGCGATGAGGATCTGGCGGGGCGAAGCGACCACCGGGGCGTCGTCGAGCCACTGGAGGTCGGCGGTGACGAGGGCCGTGCCCGGCAGCCAGGGCACGCGGCGGAGGGTCGAGAAGTCGGGGATCATCGCCATGTCGCCGTAGCCGCGTTCCCAACTCGACATCGCATAGCCGTCGACCGTGTTCATCTCGACGTCGACCGCGAGCAGGTAGTTGCAGCACTCCGCCCCGTGCTCGGCGACGTCCTCGACGAAGAGGCGGGCCGAGACGCGCTTGCCGACGAGTCGGCCCTGCATGTCGGT
Organism: Plantibacter sp. M259; assembly: GCF_006065115.1. Lineage (NCBI taxonomy): Bacteria > Bacillati > Actinomycetota > Actinomycetes > Micrococcales > Microbacteriaceae > Plantibacter > Plantibacter sp. M259. The sequence continues at coordinate 2,699,261 of NZ_CP040750.1, forward strand.
GAACGCGAGGATCACGGTGTCGATCTCGCGCGCGGCGACGGCCGTCGTGAGCTCCTCGAGCGTCAGGTTTCCTGAGCGTGGGTGCATGGCAGCTCCTCGTTGATCCGGGGGACCCGTCGTGGGCGTTCTGCCTCGATGGAGAACTGAAAGGTCGCGAACTCGACCATTACATCACAGCACCTCCGGCTGATCGAGGCATTTCCGAGATGGATTTCCCCACAAAGGTATGTACACGCGACCATTGCAGGTCCTAGAGTCGGGCCAACCGAATCTGAGGACGTTGTGCGAGCCCGACGAGCGCGCAACCCGAGCGACAGGACGCATCGATGGCTGACGACACGCGCAAGATCTCCGGGGTGACCTACACCGCGGCTGGCGAGGGGTACTTCGAGAAACGCAGCCTGAAGCGGTCGGCCGGAGTGTGGGGCCTCTGGGGCCTCGCCGTCGCGGCGGTCATCTCCGGCGACTTCTCCGGCTGGAACTTCGGCATCGACTTCGCCGGGTTCGGCGGCATGCTCATCGCCTTCGTCGTCCTCGTCGCGATGTACTACGGCATGATCTTCTCGATCGGGGAGATGGCCGCGGCGATGCCGCACACCGGCGGGGCCTACTCCTTCGCGAGAGCGGCGATGGGACCGCTCGGCGGGTTCGTGACCGGACTCGCGGAGACCATCGAGTACGTCGCGACCACGGCCGTGATCGTGTACTTCTCGGCCTCCTACGCCGACGCCATCACGAGCGAACTGCTCGGCTTCTCCATGCCGTCGCCCGTGTGGTGGGCGATCCTGTACGTCGCGTTCATCGCGCTCAACTCCGCAGGTGCGAGCATCTCCTTCCGCTTCGCGATCGTCGTCTCGATCATCTCCATCGGTATCCTGCTCGTCTTCTCCGCGATGGCGATCTTCTCCGGCCAGTTCGCCTGGGCCAACCTGTTCGACATCGCCCCCGACGCGGGTCAGACCGAGTTCCTGCCGCACGGTGTCCTCCCCATCCTGTTCGCCCTTCCCTTCGCGATGTGGTTCTTCCTCGGCATCGAGGAGCTACCGCTCGCGGCGGAGGAGTCCCACAACCCGGTGCGCGACATCCCGAAGGCAGGGTTCTGGGCTCGTGGAACCCTGATCGTCACCGGCTTGCTCGTGCTGTTCCTCAACACCGGTGTGATCGGTGCCGAGGCGACGGGGACGGCAGGGGAGCCCCTGCTCGACGGCTTCCGGGCCATCGTCGGTGACGGTGCGGCGGCGGTCCTCGCCCTCTTCGCCCTCATCGGGCTCCTCGCCTCGCTGCAGGGCATCATGTTCGCCTACGGTCGCAACATGTACTCGCTGTCCCGTGCCGGGTACTACCCGCGGTTCCTCTCGCTCACCGGCAAGCGGCAGACGCCGTGGGTTGCCCTCGTGGCCGGGGCGATCATCGGGTTCATCGCGTTGCTCGTCGTGGACGCGGCCGGTGGATCGGGCGGCGTCGCCGGGGCGATCGTGCTGAACATCGCGGTCTGGGGCGCGGTCCTCGCGTACCTCATGCAGATGATCGCGTTCCTGCTGCTGCGGAAGAAGTTCCCGAACGCCAAGCGGCCCTACCGCAGCCCGTGGGGTGTGCCGGGGGCGGTCATCGCAGCCGTCATCGCCGCGCTCATCTTCGTCGGCTTCCTGCTCAACCCGACGTTCTTGCCGGCGATCATCGCGATCGTCGTCGTGTACGTCGTCATGCTGGTCGCCTTCGCCGTCTGGGGTCGCCACCGGCTCGTCATGTCGCCGGAGGAGGAGTACGCGGTCTCCGGCGGCCTGCACGGCGACCCGGAGACGGACGGCTACGGCGGCGCGACCGAGGCGGAGCTGCTCGCGGCCGACCGGCCCGAGGACCCGGGCTCCGGCACCGCGCGTTGACCCCCGGACGCAGCCGCCCCGACGCAGGTCGGTGGCGGCGTGGCGTCCCCGAGCCCCGGCTGGTCGTGCCGACACGCCGGGGCTCTCCTGCGTCCGGGATGCGGACCGCCCCCATCCGGGCGACTGCGGCGATGGGGGTCACAGCTTGTAGACTCGTCGACGTGACGGACGCACGAGCTCAGCTCATTGACCACATCTCGGCGGAAGCCGTGTTCCACGGTGACTTCACCCTGACGAGCGGCAAGAAAGCGACGTACTACGTCGACCTCCGCAAGGTGAGCCTCGACCACCGCGTCGCGCCCCTCATCGGGCAGGTCATGATCGACCTCATCGCCGACGTCCCCGACGTCTTCGCGGTCGGTGGCCTCACCATGGGTGCCGACCCGGTGGCCGCCGCGATCCTGCACCAGGGTGCCGCGCGCGGGCTCACCTACGACGCGTTCGTCGTCCGCAAGGAGCCGAAGGACCACGGCCGCGGCAAGCAGGTCGAGGGCCCCGACCTCCAGGGCAAGCGCGTGATCGTGCTCGAAGACACCTCCACCACCGGTGGCTCACCGCTCAAGGCGGCCGAAGCGCTCGAGAAGGTCGGAGCCGAGGTGGTCGCCGTCGCCGTCGTCGTCGACCGCGCGACCGGCGCCCGCGAGATCATCGAGGCCGCGGGCTATCAGTACCTGGCCGCGATCGGCCTGGAAGACCTGGGACTCGTCTGATGTCCGGCGACGGAACCGGAAGCGGCGGGGCCGGGCTGCCGGACGAACCCGCGGACGGAACCGACTGGCTGCTCTCGCAGCTCGACGCCGACGACACGGAGGCGATCGAAATGCAGCCCGACACCGACGCGGTCGACGAGCAGCCGTCGGCAGCCGTCACTTCGGTGCCCGCTGACGACGACGACCGGACGCGCGTCCTGCCCGTCATCGGCGACGCCGATGCGCAGGCTCCTGTCTCACCGGTCGCCTCCCCCCTGCCGGCCGAGCCTCAGTGGTCTGCCCCTCCCGTTCCGGATGCCCCCGTGGCTCAGGCGCCAGTCGCGCCGACGCCCGCTCCCACCGAGCCCACGCCCGCTCCCACCGAGCCGACGCCCGCAGCTTCGGCCGTTGGTCCCGGCGAGTTCGCGAGCGAGGCCGAACTCCTCGCCTGGTGGCAGAGCCAGGTGCCGAACCCGGCCGACGACACGACACCGGTCCCGACACCGTCGGCGCCGGACGCTCCGAGCGCGGAGCCCGCCGCACCCGCCACGCCTGCAGCCCCGGCCGACCCGACGCACGAGGAGGCCCCCGCCCGGTCAGAGGGTCTGCGCCACCCGAACGCCCTCGAACTCCCGGTCGTCCCGCCGACCCCTGCCCCGGCATCGCCCGTGCCGCCCGCCCGCAACGAGCTGACGGTCGACACCGACTCCGTCCTCCAGCACGCGCCCGCCGGCACCTTCCGGCCCGCGCCCACGAACCCGGTCGTCCTGCCACCGGTCGACGACGAGCCCTGGAGCCTCGGCGGCAGCGACGACACCGACGCCGCTCCAGTGGCCGCGGAGGACGTCTCGACGGCCGTCCTGCCCACGGCCCGAGCACTCGCAGCCGACGACCCGGCTGCCTGGGCCGCGGTCGAAGCAGAAGAGACCGCCGCGACGACCTCCACTTCGACGCCCGCCGGCGGCACTCCCGCCGCACCGCTGCCGCCCACCGCCCCGCCGGTGACGCCGATGTCCGCCGCCGCGGACCACGATGTGCCGTCCGGCTCCGCGACGACACCCGACACCGAGGTGCAGGACGACGATCTCCCGGAGGGCTCCTGGAGCCTCTCCGAGACGTTCGGCGACGACGTCCTCGGTGGCGAGACCGTCGAGGTCCGTGACACGACGATCGACGCTTCGGCGCCCACCGCCGCGCGACCCGACGAAACCCCGGACGACGACGCAGCTGCCGATGAAGCAGCTGCCGACGACGTCTGGACCGCCGAGCCGGCGACTGCCGACGCCTCCGCACCGCGCACGGATCCGCTGGCCTGGTTGACGGAACCGTTCGGTGAGACGTTCGGCGCCGCGCCGGCGGCACCGGAGGAGCAGCCGTCCGAGGAACCGCAAGCGGAGCCGGTCGAGGAGGCACCCCAGCAGGTCGACACCGCGGAGGAGTCCGTCGACGTCGCCACCACCGACGAGGCGACGTCTCCGACCGCGAGCGAGCCGGTCCAGCCGACCGCCGACTCGGACCCCGAGCCCGCGTCCGACGGCATCGTCGCCTCCGAGCCGATCACCCCCGCGGCACCGTTCCGCTGGGACACGGTCGCGGCGGCGTCGCCCGCGAGCGCGGCAGAGCCGACCTCACCAGCCGACGTCCCGTGGCCCGAGACGGTCCCCGACGTCGACGCCGAGCCGCTCGATGAGACGCGGCCGTTCGACAGCCTCGGCGGTCCGGGCTTCTCGGCCCTGGCGGGTGCCGCAGCCGCAGCAGCAGCCGTTCCTCCTGCGCCGACACCCGACACCGAGCTCGGCCGCGACGATGCGCCGGTCGACGACGACGCGACGGACACCGCCGACGTCCCCCCGGCCTTCGGCCCTCCGACCCCGAAGGCCGAGCGTTCGATCACGGAACTCATCTCCCTCGACGGCGTGCAGCCCGAGCCGACGGTCAGTCCCTTCGGCACCGCGCCATTCGTGTGGGACCTCGCGCCGAACGACGCCCTCGATCCGCTCGTGCACGCGGCCCCCACGACCCAGCCCATCCCGGTCCCGCCGGTGGAATGGGAGGGCGCCGAGTCGCCAGCCGTGAGCGCGGAGTCCCTCTCGGAGCTCGCGCTCGAGGGCGAGGTGCCAGATGCCGCGTTCATCGCCGGCGACGTTCAACCCTTCGCTCCGGGCCTCGCCGCCGTCACGCTCGGTCGCCCGCTCGTCGACGGACCCGGTGACGAGTTCGCCAGCTGGACCGACGACGCGACCGAGACCGACAGCTCCACGCTGGACGACGCACCGATCGTCCCCGCCGCGAACGACACGGTCGACCTCTTCCCGACGCTGTCGCTCGGTGGGTTCGACGCAGCCGTCGCGGCCGGTGGCCTCGCCGCTGCAGGGGCCGCAACCGCTGCCGGTGCCGCTTCCGGCCTCGGCTCGGGCGACGACTCCGACGACTCGGAGACCTCGGCCGACCTCGACGCCGACTCCGCTCCCGAGACGGCACCGACCCCCGTGGCCGAGACGGCCGCACCCGAGACCCCGGCGTTCGCCGTCGACCCGGAGGAGCTCGACGACGAGTTCGACGAGGAGATCGTCGAGTTCGACGCCGCCCCGCTCGCTGCAGCGGGCGTCACCCCGCTTCCGTCGTTCGTGCCGGACGGGGCCGTCGCCGACGGTGCGACCGATCCCACCGCGGATGCCGCCGCGTCGGATGCCCCACTCGCTGACGAGGGCTCGATCGACCCTGAGCCGGTCGGCGAGCCCGAGCCGGTCAGCGAGGAGCTGCGGCTCGAGTCGCTGTTCGACCTCGGACCCGAGACGGATGCGGTCCAGGTCGCCCCGGCCGATGACGCCGCGACCGACGGTGAGCCGGCTGCCACGCCGCCCGCCGACACCGAGCAGGCCGACGGCACGGCCACGGTCGCCCCGTCCGAGCCGTCCGATCAGCCAGACGCCACCGCCACCGCCACGGCGGAGGCGGCCTCGGCACGGTCGCTCGCAGACGCCTTCGCCGCCGAAGGCGGCTGGTCGCTCCAGGCCGACGCCGTCGCCGACCCTGATCTCCCGCTGGCCCCCATCCCGGGCCTCGTCGCCGCCGACGGTACCGATGTCGACGACACGGACCCCGACGACGACACCGGCGGGTCACGACGAACCGGGGCCCACGCTGCCGGAGATAACGACAGCGCTCCCCACACCTCCCCGGAGGCCGAGCCCGATGTCGCCTCGAACACCGCGCCCACACCAGTGACCCCCGCCTCGGTGTCCGTCTTCGGCGCACACGCCGCCGCCATCCCCTCGCAGGGACCGGTCGCGAACGTGCCGCAGACGGCCCCGGCCGCGCTGCCCGGCGAGACGGTCGCGTTCCCGGAACTCGACGGCGCGAGCGCGCTCACGACCCCGGCCGCGGCCGCGGGCATCGTCGGGGCCACCCTGCCGCCTCAGGCCACGCAGTCCGCTCCCGACCGCGATCTCCCCGAATACCGCGGAGAGCACGCGGATCAGGGCATCCCGAAGGCGCTGCTCTGGGCGGTCGTCGGCCTGGGTGCCGCGGTCCTGCTCCTGCTCGCGTTCTACTTCGGAACGCTCGTCGGTGCCGCGAACGCGGCCGGTGCGGCTGCAGACGCCACGATGCCGAGCGCCTCCGCAGGATGGTCGACGGCCGGGGCCCCGGACACCCTCTGACGACACACCTCACACCGCGGATGCATGCCGGACGAGGCATGCGTGCTGATGACGCGGGTCAGGCGACGTCGATGACGGTCACACCCGTCGAGCGGTCGCCGGACGCCAGGGCGACGAGTGCGGCAGGAGCCTCGTCGAGGCCGATGCGGTGTTCGATGAGGTCCTGCGGGCGCAGCGCGCCGCTCGCGACCAGGTCGAGCAGCTCCGAGTAGTCGGACGCCGGCATGCCGTGGCTGCCGTGGAGCGACAGCTCCTGCGAGATGATGCGCGGCAGCGGGAGTGTCGGTTCGCTCGAGAACAGCCCGATCTGCACCTGACGTCCCATCGGCGCCAGTGCCAGGAGGCTGAGGCGCATCGTGGACTCACGCCCGAGGGCTTCGACCGAGACCTGCACGCCCGCCGGCGCGGCTTCGGCGATGCGCGTGAGGACGGCGGCCTCGTCGAGCCCGCTCGAGTCGATCGTGTGCGTGACGCCGATCGACGCCGCACGCGCCAGGGCAGAGGCGTCGATGTCGACGGCGATGACCTCGGCACCGAGCGCGACGCCGATCATGGCCGCGCTCAGCCCCACGCCGCCGCAGCCGACGACGAGCAGGCGCTCCCCGCTGCGGAGCCCGGCGCGGTGGACGAGCCCGCGGAAGGCCGTCGCGAAGCGGCACCCGAGGAGGGCGGCGGCGCCGGCGTCGAGGGACTCGGGCACCGGGATGAGGAGGGCGGCGGCGCCGGCGTCGAGGGACTCGGGCACCGGGATGAGGTTGACGTCCGCGTCGTGCAGGGCGACGAGCTCCGCGTAGGAACCCCAGTGGGTGAAGCCCGGCTGCGTCTGGTTCGGGCAGACCTGCCCGTTCCCCGCGAGGCACTGGGCGCAGCGTCCGCACGCGCACACGAAGGGCACCGTGACGCGGTCGCCCACGCGGAACCGCTGGACGGCGGGGCCGACGGCGTGGATGCGCCCGACGAGTTCATGGCCGGGCACGTGGGGGAGGGCGATGCCGTCGTCATGCCCGAGCCAGCCGTGCGCATCGCTCCGGCAGAGACCCGTGGTCTCCACCCGCACCACGACGCCTGCGTCGGACGGCACCGGATCCGCGACGTCGCGGACCTCGGGCTCGGCGGTGAACTGGTCGTAGACGACGGCGCGCATGGAAGTCCTCGGTGCGTGGCGGGGCGGAGTGGTTCGGTGTGGCTGGTGGTGGCGGGAGGGCCTAGATCTCGACCTCGACGGGCTCCGTCTTCACGAGGTCGATGACGCCACTCAGGATCTCGTTCGGACGGAACGGGTAGCGGTTGATCTCGGCCTCGTCGCTGATGCCCGTGAGCACGAGGATCGTGTGGAGACCGGCCTCGATGCCCGCGACGATGTCGGTGTCCATGCGGTCGCCGATCATGCCCGTGTTCTCCGAGTGGGCGCCGATCTTGTTGAGCGCCGATCGGAACATCATCGGGTTCGGCTTGCCGACGACGTAGGGCTCCATGCCGGTGGCCTTCGTGATGAGGGCCGCGATGGCGCCGGTCGCCGGAAGCGGGCCGTCCTTGCTCGGTCCGGTCGCGTCCGGGTTGGTCACGATGAAGCGCGCGCCGCCGGCGATGAGGCGGATGGCCTTGGTGATGGCCTCGAACGAGTAGTTGCGGGTCTCGCCGACGACCACGTAGTCGGGGTTCGTCTCCGTCATGGTGAAGCCGGCCTCGTGGATGGCCGTGGTGATCCCGGCCTCCCCGATGACGAACGCCGAGCCGCCCGGCTCCTGCTCGGCCAGGAAGGCGGCCGTCGCGAGTGCGGAGGTCCAGATGAACTCCTCGGGCACGTCGAGCCCGGAGGCACGCAGTCGGGCGCTCAGGTCGCGCGGGGTGAAGATCGAGTTGTTGGTGAGCACCAGGAAGGGCGTCCGCTGGTCCTGCCACTGCTGCAGGAGCGCGGCGGCACCAGGGAGGGCGTGGTTCTCATGGACGAGCACGCCGTCCATGTCGGTGAGCCAGCATTCGACCTCGTCGCGTCGTGACATGCGTTCCTCCAGGTGCTCCGTGCGGGCTGCGCGAGCGCTGCGCCGCGGGGGTGGCGCGGCGTCGGGCCCGGACCTCCAGTGTGGCACGGCGCGGGTAGGGTTGGCTGGTGCCAGAGACCCCGCTCCACCCGGACGACCCGGTCGCCGGTCCCGATCAGGCCGAGAGCCCGATGGCCGGCGTCGGTCCGTGGCCGGGGGAGTGGCCGGACGACCCCTGGTACGACCCCGAGCTGCTGCGCGACGGCGACACCCGGAACGTCGTCGACCGCTACCGGTACTGGTCGATGGAGGCCATCGTCGCCGACATCGACGACCACCGCCACCCGTTCCACGTCGCCATCGAGAACTGGCAGCACGACATGAACATCGGGTCGATCGTGCGCACCGCCAACGCGTTCGCCGCCGACACCGTCCACATCGTCGGCCGCCGTCGCTGGAACAAGCGCGGAGCCATGGTGACCGACCGCTACCAGCACGTCGAGCACCACGTCGACGTCGCGGCGCTCGTCGCCTGGGCGTCGGCGGCCCAGCTGCCGATCATCGCGATCGACAACGTGCCGGGATCGGTCCCGATCGAGACGTTCAGGCTCCCCGAGCGGTGCCTCCTCCTCTTCGGACAGGAGGGGCCGGGGCTCTCGCCGGAGGCGCTCGCCGCGGCCGACGCCGTGCTCGAGATCACCCAGTTCGGGTCGACGAGATCGATCAACGCGTCCGCGGCAGCGGCCGTCGCGATGCACGCCTGGGTCATGCAGCACGTCTCCTTCAACGCATCCTGATCGGGTTGGCCCCCGTCCGCGGGTGGTTTCCAACGGCAGCGCTGCGCCTACCTCAGGAACACCTCAAGATTCCCTCAATTGACCCCGCGGTCCCCCAAAGTGCCGACACCGCCCGGCATACTGTCTAGCGGAGCAACACTCCACCGCTGAACCCGAATCCCTCCGGCACCCGAAGCCACCGAGGGCCACCGCACGGACCCGAATCCGTGCGGTGCGAATCGGCGGTCACCCGAAGGATGAATCGAAGATGACGCACCGTTCTGCCCTGGGAGCCTCGCCCGAACGAGGAACCCGCCCGTCCAAGGTCCGTGGCATCGCCGCGCTCGCCGTCCCCGCAGCCCTCGCGGTCGCCCTCATCGTCGGCGTCGCCGCGCCGGCTCAGGCCGACGCCCGGGTCGACGAGGCGTCGAGCTCGATGAGTGCGACGCAGACCGGCTCGGGCGAGCTCATCGCTCCGGCCGGTGCGTTGTTCGCCTCGCTCCTCATCTGGGGGGCCGGAGCCGCCTTCGCGACTCGCCGCCGGATGCTCGCCGAACAGCGCGAGGAGGCGTCGCTGCTCTCCAGCTGATCAGCGCGCTGCACCCGCAGCTGGTCGCCGTGGCCCGAACCGCGTCGCTCAGCTGCTCCAGACGGAACGCGCCCGTTCCGTCGCACCGGTGGCCGCCGGGAGTCCCCCCACTCCCGGCGGCCTCCGGTGTTTCCGGGGTACGACGGCGGGGTCTCCGCCACGGACGACGGCCGGTCCGTCCGGTGGCTCGACGACGTTCCAGAGAATCTGCCGCGTTCCGCGTCATGATCGCGCCTCCGGTCGATCACTCAAGGGAGTGCAACGCTGTCGGGCGGACCCGAACCCGGATCGACGCGGCGCTCGGACGCCGACGTCGAACGATGCCCGACCCGAATGGGCGTCGCACGCAGCAGGCGGACCACACGCGCCGGAGCGTCGTCCCACCCGAGGACGACGCTCCTGCGCGGGCTCCTGCGTGCACGACCGGTGCCTAGCCGATGAGGCTCGGTCGGAGGTCGCGGAGCGTCCTGGCGTGCGTCATCCGCGTCACGCCGATCGCCGAGAGGCTCAGTGCGATCGCCAGCCAGGCGAGCAGGACCCCGGCGTCCTGCAGCGCGGCGTCCATCCGTCCGCCGTACATCAACTGGCGCATGCCGTCGACCGCGTAGGACATCGGGAGCACGTGGTGTAGTGCGGCCAGCGGCGCCGGGAGCGTCTGCCACGGGAACGTCCCGCCGGCGGTGACGAGCTGGGCGACCATGAGCACGAGTCCGAGGAACTGCCCGACGCTGCCGAACCACACGTTGAGCGTCAGGATGATCGCCGCGAAGGTGAGGGACGCGAGCGCCATCATCCCGTAGGTCGCGAGCGGGTTGTGGACCTCGAAGTGCAGGGCGCCGGCGAGGATCCCGAACAGCGCGACCATCTGGATCGTGCCGAGGAGGCCCGGCGTGAGCCAACCGGCGACGGTCACCTTGATGGGGCTGTGGAGCGCGGTGATCGCGCGCCGCGAGACCGGCTTGACGATGAGGAAGAGCGCGTAGATGCCGATCCAGGCGGCGAGGCTGACGAAGAACGGGGCGAGTCCGGCCCCGTAGGTGCCCGCGCTCGTCACCGAGGAGTTGGTCAGTTTGACCGGATCGGCGATCGTCTTGGCCTGGAGCTCGCGGGAGTCCGCGGTGGTCGCGGGGATGGCGTCCGCGCCGGACTGCAGACCGTCGCGGAGGGTGACGATGCCGTCGCGGAGGGTGCCGAGGCCCGTCTGCAGGGTCGTGAGGCCGGTCTGCAGCGATGCGGCACCGTCGGCTGCCTGCTGTGTCCCCGAGGCGAGCGCGGGCATGGCGTCGCTCAGCGTCCGGGCGCCCCCGGCAACCTGCTGGGCACCACTGTTGAGCTGGTCGACCTGCGAGACGACGGTCTGGACACGCTCGTTCGCCGTCGTGGCGTCGGCGGCCACCGGGTCGAGCAGTGCCAGCACCTGGGCGATCTGCTCGGGGGTGAAGCCGTTCTTAGCGAGGGTCTGGGAGATCTGTGCGCGGGCCGCGGGGATCGAGTCGACGAGTCGCTGTGCGGCCGCGCCGACCTCGTCGCCCTTGCCGGCGAGGGTCGACGTCCCGGACGCGACCTGCTCGGCACCCGCGGCCAGCTGATCGGTCTGGGCGGGCAGGCTGGCCGTCCCCGAGGCGATCTGCGCGGTGCCGGAGGCGAGGGTCGCCGCACCGGCCTGAGCGGTCCCGGCACCGTCGAAGGCCTGCTGCGCACCGTCGGCCAGCTGCGTCGCGCCCGAGGTGGCGTCGACGAGCTTCGTCTTGATCGTGTCGAGCGCGATGAGGAACCGGCCGGCGGCCTGGCGGTTCACCGTCTGCACGATGGTCGCCTTGATCTGCTTGACGGCCTGCTCGCCGATCGTCGTCGCCAGGTAGCTGTTGGCGTCGTTCGTCGTGAGCTGGACCGTCGCCTGCTGTGGGGCGTCGCCCGACGCGGAGGTGAGCGAGGTCGAGAAGTCGGCGGGGATCGTGACGCTGAAGTCGAAGGTCCCGTCGTTCACACCCCGGGCGGCGTCGGCCGCGCTGACCTCGTGCCAGGCGAACGATCCGTCCTCGATGAGCTGGTCGGCGATGTCGTCGCCGTAGTTCTCCGTCTCGCCGGTCGCGTCGCCGGTGGTGTCGTCGGTCGCCGGCGCACCGGTGTCCTCGACGACGAGCGCCACGGGCACCTGGTCGAGCTTGGCGTACGGGTCCTGGTTCGCCCAGAGGTACAGGCCGCCGTAGAGCAGCGGGACGCACATGAGGGCGACGAGGGCGAGCCGCGACATGGGCGTGGCCCACAGGCGGGACAGTTCGGCGCGGATCATCGCGAAGATCTTCACAGGAGGTCCTTCTGGGGACGGGTGGTGCTGACGGAGGGGAGTGCCGGGCGGTCGTGACGCATGAGGCGCGTCACGACCAGTCCTGCTGGAAGAGGGGGACGAGTTCGTCCGTGGCGTTTTCGGACACCGGGGCGTCGGCGGTGGCGTTGATGGCGGTCGCCGAGGCGTCGCCGGCGATCACGAGGATGCCGTAGCCGCGGGCGGCGAGCTTGCGGGCGAGGTTCCACCACTCGAGCGGGTCGCCGCCGTGGCGGTCGGGGGAGACGAGGACGAGTGCGGTGACGTCCTCCCGGAGGACCGCGAGCTCGGTGAGGAGCCGCACGCGGTCGGTCGGCGCGACGGTCGAGATCGGCTGCTTCGCGAGGTGCGCGAGGTCGAGCGACTCGAGGAACCGCGCGACGGCGAAGGGGTGGCTCGCCCGGCCGGCGAACATGAGCTCCTCGGCGACGACGCCGGAGACTGCTACGCCGCTGGCCGGTTCGGAGACGTCGGGGGCGTCGATGAGGGCGATCACGCGGCGCATCGTCTTGCGGTCGGTCGCCCCGTCGACGAGGACGGTCCCGGTGTCGGGCTTCATCCGGCCGGAGGCGATGAGGCCGAGGACGGTCGGCCGCTGCTCGGTCTCAGCGCGGGCGAAGGTCGCCTCGCCCGTTCGGAACGAGAGGGAGGTCGGCTCGAGGACGATGCCGCCCTTTCCTTTGGAGACGCCGTCGAGTTCAACGCGCATGGGAGGACTCCTCGTTCGTACCGGTGCCGGTGGTGTGGCGGTGGGTGTCTGCGTGCTCGGTGTCGGCGCGGTCGGCGACCGCCGTGGCGTCCTGCCACGACAGACCGACCGCCCCGAGGGTGGCGAGCATGACGAGGCGGCGGCCGGCGCTCGTCGAGAGGCCGGATCGGGTCGCCTCTTCGAGCACCCCGACGGCCGTGCTCTCGACGAGTCGGGCGAGCACGCCGGCGTCGATGTCGGGGCGGATGGAGCCGTCCGCGACGCCCGCCTCGACGGTGCGGAGGAGGAGGGTCCGAACCGGTTCGAGGGCGGCCGCCGTGACGGCGCGGAGCGGCCCGCGGACGGCGAGCGGCGCCATGATCCGGACGTGGTCCACCTGGGCCCAGAGGACGTCGCCGATGAGCGCGATGGTGGTGAGCGGGTCGTCGCCCTGGACGGCCGTGATCGACGAGGCGACGCGCTCGGCCCCCGCCACGACGACGGCGTTCACGAGCTCGTCGCGCGTGGCGAAGTGTCCGTACACCGAACGGCGGGTGAGGCCGGCGGCCGCCGCGATGGTCTCGAGGCTGGCGTCGGGGTCGCTGCGGAGCGCCAGGCGGGCGGCTTCGAGCAGCGCGACCCGGTTCTCCGCGGCGTCGCGACGAGGGGCGCGCGACCCGCTCGCAGGCGCTTGGGTGGTGGTCATGACAGCGATCGTACTATCTTGCACAGCGGTGTGCAATATCGATGTCGCCAGGTGCGGCGAGCTCTCAGCGAGGGCTGCCAGCTTCCTCCCACGCCAGGGCCTGGGAACGGAGCTATGGTTGAACGATGACCGGTGAGAATCTGATGGCAACCCCTCCGACACTGCTGCCGGACGACAGCGCCACCGATGCCGAGTTCCACGCGGCCGTCGGTTCGATCGAGGCGCTGGCGGACCTCCTCGCGGCCCACCCCCGCTCCTCGCTCGGCTGGGCACTCCTCGCCGACGCGGTCCACGACCCCCAGTCGCCGATCCCCGGCTACGCGGCCGCTCGGGTCGGGTACCACCGCGGCCTGGACTCGCTCCGTGCCGCCGGCTGGCGCGGTCAGGGCCCGATCCCGTGGTCGCACGCGCCGAACCGCGGGGTGCTGCGCTCGCTCTACGCGCTCCGCCGCTCCGCGAAGGCGATCGGCGAGACCGAAGAGGTCGAGCGTCTCGACACCTTCCTGCGTGAGGCCGACCCCACCGCGTCCGATGAGATCGAGTACCTCGTCGCGGCGGCGGCCCCGCCGACCTCCGCGATCGTCATCCTCGGCTCCGACTAGCCCTTCCCCGGTCCCTGAGCCTGTCGAAGGGCAGGCCGCGTCTCCGGTCCCTGAGCCTGTCGAAGGGTGGACCGACGGCCTACAGGCCGAGCGACTCCAGGTACGCCGCGGTGTCCTGCCAGCCGTGCACGGCCACCGACGGCACCCCGAGCGCGAGGACCGGGTAGTCGTTGCCGCCCTCGTCGAGACGGTCGCCGACGAAGACCATCTCCTCCAGCGGGATGCCCGTGTGTTCGGCGAGCCGCGTCATGCCGAACGCCTTGTCGACGCCCGCCATGGTGATGTCGACGGAGGTCGAGCCGCCGGATCGGACCTCGAGGTCGGGGAGCAGCGCCTGTACGGCGGCGCGCAGCGACTCCTTCTTCGCGCCGTCGGGGTCCCAGGCGGTCTTCTCGGCGACCGGCGCGGCCTGCCCGAGAGCGGAGAAGGTGATCTGCGAGCCGCGGTCCTCGAGGATCGGTCCCCAGGTCTCGTCGGCCCAGAGGCCGAGTCGCTTGGCCTCGGTCTCGAGCGCGCCCATGGCGCGGGCCTTCTGATCGTCGGTGAGGTCGTGCTTGTAGACGGTGACCCACGCGGTGCCATCGAAGCGGTCGTACCGGGTGCCGCAGGTGGGCATGAGGTGCAGTCGGCCGAGGGCCTCGGGCGACGCAGCTCCGAGCCGGTCGAGCACCTGGTTCTGGAACTGCACGATCTGGCCGCCCGAGATGATGCACACCGAGGTGCGTTCGAGGAGCGCGACGAACAGTTCGGCCATGCGAGGGTCGAGCGCGGACTTCGACGGGGCGAGGGTGTCGTCGAGGTCGAAGGCGACGAGGCGCGGCAGGGAGGTCATGGGTTCCGTTCGGTCGGTCGAGAGGACGGTCGTCGAGGGCGATCGGCAGGCAGGACGGCCGCCCGAGGCCTGAACATCCCCTCATGGTATCGAGCGCAGCCTGGGACTCGGTGCCCGTGACCCTCCTCCGGTACGATGGAGGGGTGCGTGCACGAGACGCCCGCCCGCAGAGGGTGGGCGTCCGGCCTGTCAGGGCGTGGTTCCCCAGCGGATCCGCCGGGCACACGAGAATCCGGAAGGGGCGGCATCCAGATGCCAGCAATCGTGATCGTCGGCGCCCAGTGGGGCGACGAAGGCAAGGGGAAGGCCACCGACCTGCTCGGTGACCGCATCGACTACGTCGTGAAGTTCAACGGCGGCAACAACGCGGGGCACACGGTCGTCATCGGTGACGAGAAGTACGCCCTCCACCTGCTGCCGTCCGGCATCCTGACGAGCGGCGTCGTCCCCGTCATCTCCAACGGTGTCGTCATCGACATCGAGGTGTTGTTCCACGAGCTCGAGGCACTCCAGGCCCGCGGCATCGACGTCTCGCGCCTCCTCGTGAGCGCCAACGCGCACGTCATCACCCAGTACCACCGCACCATCGACAAGGTGACGGAGCGCTTCCTCGGCAAGCGTCAGATCGGCACCACCGGCCGTGGCATCGGCCCGGCCTACGCCGACAAGATCAACCGGGTCGGCATCCGCATCCAGGACCTCTTCGACGAGAACATCCTGCGCCAGAAGGTCGAGGGCGCCCTCGACCAGAAGAACCACCTGCTGGTCAAGGTCTTCAACCGCCGCGCCATCACGGTCGACGAGATCGTGGCCGACCTCCTCGCCTACGCCGAGCGACTCCGCCCGATGGTGGCCGACACCGCGCTCGTGCTGAACGAGGCGCTCGACGACGGCAAGATCGTCCTCTTCGAGGGTGGCCAGGCCACGATGCTCGACGTCGACCACGGTACCTACCCCTTCGTCACCTCCTCCAACGCGACCTCGGGTGGTGCGGCAACCGGCTCCGGTGTCGCCCCGAACCGCCTCGACCGCGTCATCGGCATCGTCAAGGCCTACACGACCCGCGTCGGCGCCGGCCCGTTCCCGACCGAGCTGTTCGACGAGTCCGGCGACTACCTCCGCTCGAAGGGCTTCGAGTTCGGCACGACGACCGGCCGCCCGCGTCGCGTCGGCTGGTACGACGCCCCGATCGCCCGGTACGCGGCGCGCATCAACGGTGTCACCGACTTCGTCCTGACGAAGCTCGACATCCTCGACGACCTCGCCACCATCCCGGTGTGCGTCGCCTACGAGGTCGACGGCGTCCGGGTCGACGAGGTGCCGGTCTCGCAGACCGACTTCCACCACGCCGTCCCGATCTACGAGGAGTTCCCCGGCTGGCAGGAGGACATCACCGGTGTCCGCCGCTTCGAGGACCTCCCGAAGAACGCCCAGGACTACGTGCTGGCGCTCGAGGCGATGAGCGGTTCGCGCATCTCCGCGATCGGCGTGGGTCCCGGCCGCGACGCGATCGTCGTGCGTCACGACCTCGTCGACTGACCCGAGCAGCGAACGACGAGGGTCGAACGCGCCATGGTGGACGAATCCAGTCAGCCGTCCCTGCCCGGGCTGCCACCGGTCGAGGAGCTCACGAACGGTGAGGTCAGGCCTCGGCCGGCGGTGCGTGCCCAGCGCGACGCCGGAGCGCTCGACCCGCGGGTCCGGCGCGCCCTGGCGACGCTCGACGACGATCCCGACCTCTCGCTCGTCACCCTCGCGAACGCGCTCGGGATCACCCGCGCGACACTCATCCGGATCGTCCGTGAGGCGATCGGCATGACCCCGAAGGAGTACGCGGCCGGCGTCCGCGCCCGCCGCATCTCCTGAGCGGGCGCCGGTGCGAGACGGCGCAGGTGGGAGACTGTGGGGGTGAGCGACGACAACCCCTACCTCCTGCTCGGTTCCTACACCTCGGAAGCCGACGGCACCGGTGCCGGCATCAGCCTGCTGCGTCAGGACGAGGCGGGCACCCTCCGCCTCGTGCAGTCGTCGGAGGCGCAGTCGCCCTCGTTCCTGACCCTGCACCCGACGCTGCCGATCGTCTATGCGGCGAGCGAGTCGACCGGCGCCGTCGAAGCGTTCAAACGCTCGGGTGAGTTCGGGCTCGCGCCGTTCGGCAAGCCCATCGAAGCCGGCGGCTCGGTGTGCCACGTCGCGACGGTCCCTGGTGCCGACGTCCTCATCGCGAGTTGCTACGGCGACGGTCGGGTCGTGACGGTGCCGCTCGCGGAGAACGCGGCGTTCGCCGGCGACCCGCGTCTCGGCGAGGCGTCCGTCGACTCGTGGGCGTCGCCCACCGCGCTCGCGGCGGAGTCCGCCGACGCGGGCGAGGACGCGCTCACGCTCCTCGCGCTGGAGGCCGCTGTCGGCGAGGCGCTGCCGTCCCGACCGTCGCGGGCGCACGCCTCGGCACTCCTCCCGGACGGCCGCATCGCGACCACCGACCTCGGCCACGACACGGTCCGCATCTGGCAGCTCCGTGGGTCGCGGTTGGTGCTCGACCACACCGTCGTGTTCCCGCGCGGCACGGGCCCGCGACACCTCGTCGTCCACCCGAGCGGCCACCTCCACGTCATCACCGAGTACTCGGTCGAGGTCTTCACGCTCGGTGTCGACGGCACCGACGGGCACTGGCACATCCTCGCGGCGACCGTCGCGACCTCGGAGGGCGTGTCCGAGGGCGACACGGGTGCCGAGATCAGCCTCGCCGCCTCGCGGGAGCAGCTGCACGTCGGCGTCCGCGGGAGCGACCGCATCGCCACCTTGCGCGTCACCGGCGACGGTTCGCGCGTCGAGGCCGTGGCCGACGTCGAGTGCGGCGGGACGATGCCGCGCCATCACCGGGAGTCGGGTCGCTTCCTGCACGTCGCGAACCAGCTGTCGAACTCCATCGCGAGCTTCCGGCTCGACGAGCGCACGGGGGTCCCGACGACGCTCCTCGGGACGCTCGACGCCGGTTCGCCCACCTGCCTCATCCTCGCCTGACCGCGAGACCGGTCCTCGCGCGACGCCCGCCACCGGATACGGTGGAACGGTGACTGCACGACGCCCTGAGCCTCGCCCCATCGACGGCCGGACCATCCGCCTCGAACCGCTGGACCGCGCGCACTATCCGGAGCTGTTCACGGCGATCGCGCACCCGGAGGTGTTCGCCGGCGGCTACGGCGGCGGACCTGCGGGGTTGCCGACGACGCAGGCCGAGTTCGACGCCTTCGCCGACGGGTACTTCACGACCGGCGTGCGCAACACCTACGTCATCCGTCTCGTCGGCGGCGAGCACGACGGGCTCCTCGTCGGCACGTCCACGCTCGGCGACTTCGACGAGCCGGGGGAGGCCGCCCACCTCGGTTGGACCGCGTACGACCCGCGCGTCTGGGGCACCGCCGTCAACGCCGAGACGAAGCTGCTGCTGCTCGGACTCGCCTTCGACGCGGGCTTCGGCCGGGTGAAGATCCAGGCCGACGAGCGCAATGAGCGCTCACGCACCGCGATCCTGCGCCTCGGGGCCACGTTCGAGGGGCTCATCCGCCGCGACAAGCAGCGGGCCGACGGCACGTGGCGGACCACCGCGCTGTTCTCCGTGCTCGCCGAGGAGTGGCCGGAGGTCCGGGCCGGTCTCGAGGAGCGCCTCACCCGGAGCCCCGGCCCCGTCGCCCTCCGCGGCTGACGCGGCCCCGGAGCCTCGCCCCGCCCGGTCCCTCACCCCCCGCCCGGTTCTTGAGCCCCCCCTCGCCCGGTCCCTCAGCCCCCGCCCGGTCCCTGAGTCCCGCGCCCGGTCCCTGAGTCCCGCGCCCGGTCCCTGAGCTTGTCGAAGGGCTGCCCTCCCGGTGTCGCCCCTGCCCTTCGACAGGCTCAGGGACCGGAGGTGGGCCTGGGCGATGGCGACGGGCACTGTTCACCTGCGCGACACCGGCAGGCCCCGATCGCGCTACGTCGCGACCCTAGCTTGTCCTCCAGACGACGGACGCGGTATCCGACGGCCCGACAGCACGGGCGGCCGCCGACGTCACTGGAGGAACCGTGAACACCAGGCGTATGACCGCCCTCGCCATCGTCGCACTCGCAGCGACCGCGCTCACCGCATGCTCCGCCGGAGCGGACACCGGAGCCGGCTCCGACGTCGACGCCAAGCAGGCGACCTCCGCCGAGGACTTCGGCGGGATGGACGCGCTCGTCAAGGCGGCGAAGGCCGAGGGCCAGCTGAACGTCATCGCCCTCCCCGACACCTGGGCGAACTACGGGAAGATCATCTCCGCGTTCGAGGACAAGTACGACATCACGGTCAACTCGGCCGACCCCGACGTCTCGAGCGCCGAGGAGATCACGGCCGCGAAGAACCAGCAAGGTCAGGACACCGCTCCCGACGTCTTCGACCTCGGCTCCGCCGTCGCCCTCGACAACCTCGACCAGTTCGCGCCGTACCAGGTCGCCAACTGGGACGACATCCCGGAGGGCTCGAAGGAGAAGACCGGCCTGTGGGTCTACGACTACACCGGCCTCGTCTCCATCGGCTACGACGCGGACGCCGTCCCGGCACCGAAGTCGCTCGACGACCTCCTCGGCTCCGAGTTCGCGGGCAAGGTCGCGCTGAACGGCGACCCGACCCAGGCCGGTGCCGCCGCAGCCGGCGTCTACCTCGCCGCCCTGCAGTCCGGTGGTTCGGCTGACGACATCCAGCCCGGTGTCGACTTCTTCCAGAAGCTCAACCAGGCGGGCAACTTCCTGCCCCTCGACCCGACCCCCGCGACCATCGCCTCGGGTGAGACCCCCGTCGTGATCGACTGGAGCTACAACAACCTCGCCGCGGCGACCGAGAACGAGGGCCAGCGCAACTGGAAGACCACCGTCCTCCCGGGTTCGGCCGTCGGCAGCTACTACAACCAGGCCATCAACGTGGACGCGCCGCACCCCGCGGCCGCGCGACTCTGGCAGGAGTTCATCTTCAGCCCCGAGGCGCAGAACCTGTACCTCGCCGCCGGCGCGTACCCGTCGACCCTCGCCGCGATGGTCGAGGCCGACACCGTCGACCAGAAGGCCCTCGACGCCGTGGGCGAGATGCCCGCCGACCTCGTGCAGTTCACGCCGGAGCAGACCGAGCAGGCCACCTCGCTGCTCGCCGAGAAGTGGGCGGCAGCGATCTCCTGATGAGTGCCTCCGCCACCCGGCGGAGTGAGGCGGGGTCGGCACACGCCGGCCCCGCCGTCTCGCTCCCGCCGACCGACGCATCGGACGCTCCGGCCGAACCCGCCACGGCGCGCGCACACCGCCGTCCGCGCTGGGCACTCCTCGGCTTGACGCCGTTCGCCCTGTACGCCCTGCTGTTCCTCGCGGTCCCGACGTTCCTCGCCCTCGCCACCGGGTTCTTCGACGGCGACGGCGCGTTCACGCTCGACAATCTCACGGCGCTCGCCGAGCCGGCGGTCCTCGGGGCCTTCGCCAGCTCCTTCTGGGTCTCCGCCGTCACCGCGGTCGCCGGAGCCGTCATCGGAGCCCTCGTCTGCTACGCGCTCCTCGCGGTCCGACCCGACGGGCTCATCCGCACCTTCGTCGATGCGGCTTCGAGCGTCCTCGCCCAGTTCGGCGGCGTCATGCTCGCCTTCGCCTTCATCGCGACCATCGGCATCCAGGGTCTCGTGACCGTGTTCCTCAAGGACCGCCTCGGGGTCGACCTCTTCGCCGACGGCGTCTGGCTCTACCAGGTCCCCGGGCTCCTGCTGCCGTACCTGTACTTCCAGGTGCCGCTCATGGTCATCACCTTCATGCCGGCGATGGAGGGGTTGAAGCGGACCTGGTCCGAGGCGAACGCGACCCTCGGCGGCACCCGCCTCACCTACTGGACCCGGATCGCGATGCCGATCCTCGCCCCCTCCTTCCTCGGGTCGCTCCTGCTGCTGTTCGCGAACGCGTTCTCGAGCTACGCCACCGCCGCCGCACTCATCAGCCAGGGGGCGCAGATCGTGCCGCTGCAGATCCGCGGTGCCCTCATCAGCGAGACCGTCCTCGGCCGGGAGAACCTCGCCGGTTCGCTCGCGATCGGGATGATCGTCGTGATGGTCGTCATGATGACGGCCTACTCCGCCCTGCAGGCGCGGACGGAACGGTGGCAGCGATGAGCGCCGTCCGCGACTCGGCCACGCCGTCGAAGCTCACCAGCCGGATCATCCTCGTCGTCGTCGCGGTGGTGTTCGCCGTCCCGATCCTGTCGATGGTCGAGTTCACCCTGCGCGCCGGGATCGACGGCGGCCACGACCTCGGCCACTGGGCCGCGATCCTCGACCCGGAGAACTCACGGAAGTACCGGGTGCTCTTCCAGGGCATCGGCAACTCTGTCGTGCTCGCCGCGGTGACGGTCCTGATCGTCGTGGTGCTGCTGCTGCCGACGATGATCCTCGTGAAGCTCCGCTTCCCGAAGCTGCAACGCGTCCTCGAGTTCGTCTGCATCATCCCGATCACCGTCCCCGCCATCGTGCTCGTCGTCGGACTCGCACCGGTCTATTCGGTCGTGGCCAAGCTCCTCGGCAGTGCGCCGTGGACGCTCGCGTTCGCCTACGGGATCACGGTGCTGCCGTACGCCTACCGGGCGATCGCCGCGAACCTGCAGTCGGTCGACGTCGGCACCCTCGCCGAGGCCGCGCGCACGCTCGGCGCCGACTGGGGGACCGTCCTCGTCCGCGTCCTGCTGCCCAACCTGCGTCGTGGCGTGCTGACGGCGTCGGTCATCTCGGTCGCCGTCGTCCTCGGTGAGTACACGATCGCCTCGCTCCTCGGACGCAACACGCTGCAGACCTCGCTCGTGCAGGTGTCGAAGAGCGACCCCTTCGTGGCGGTGGCCTTCGCGCTCCTGGCGCTCGCCTTCGCCTTCGTCCTGCTGTTCATCATCGGCCGCGTCGGATCGATCCGTCGCATCAGGGAGACACCATGACCACCATCGACCAGTCGGCACCCGCAGCGACGCCCGGAGACGGACGCCTGGCCGGCGCAGCGGTGCGGTTCGATCGCGTCGTGAAGGACTACGGCTCGGGCGCCCGCGCCCTCGACGGCGTGAGCCTCGACCTCGCGCCCGGCGAGTTCGTCGCGCTGCTGGGGCCGTCGGGGTGCGGGAAGACGACCGCACTCCGCAGCCTGGCGGGACTCGAGGACATCACCTCGGGGAGCGTGCTCATCGACGGCGTCGACGTCGTGTCCGTGCCCACCAACCGGCGCGACCTCGGCATGGTGTTCCAGTCGTACTCGTTGTTCCCGCACCTCACGGTGCTCGAGAACGTCGAGTTCGGCCTGCGCATGCGGAAGGTGCCCGCGGCCGAGCGACGGACGCGTGCCGCCGAGAGCCTCGACCTCGTCGGCCTCGGCCACCTCGCCGCCCGCTACGCCCACCAGCTCTCGGGCGGGCAGCAGCAGCGCGTCGCCCTCGCCCGGGCATTGGTCACGCGTCCTCGGGTCCTCCTCCTCGACGAGCCGCTCAGCGCCCTCGACGCCAAGGTGCGCGTCCAGCTGCGCGACGAGATCCGTCGGATCCAGTCGGAGCTGCAGATCACGACCCTCTTCGTCACGCACGACCAGGAGGAGGCGCTCGCCGTCGCCGACCGGGTCGCCGTCATGCGTGCCGGCGTCATCGAGCAGATCGGGACGCCGGAGGAGCTCTACTCGCGGCCGTCGTCGCCGTTCGTCGCGGAGTTCATCGGCCTGAGCAACCGGATCCCGGGGGAGCTCGTGCCCGGTGGGGTCGAGGTGCTCGGGCAGGTGCTGCCGGTGATCGGCGAGCAGCCGGGGGACGGGGCCGTCGTCGCGCTCGTCCGGCCTGAGGACGTCGTGTTCACCGACGCGACGGAGCCCGCGGTCGGGTCTGCTGCGGTCGTGCTCACGTCCAGCTTCCTCGGCCCGGTGCGTCGCACGACCGTCGAGCTGCCGGACGGCACGCTGGTCGCGGTGCAGCACGGCGCGACGGAACGACTGGAGGCGGGGGAGTCCGTCCGCATCCGCTTCGCCGGTCGTCCCGTCCCGGTGCAGACGGCCTGAGCACCGGTCCGCGAGCCCGCCACCGGTCCCTGAGCCCAACTCCGGTCCCTGAGCCCAACTCCGGTCCCTGAGCCCACCACCGGTCCCTGAGCTTGTCGAAGGGCTACGCCTTCGCATTCTGCCGTGGCACGACGACCTGCTTGATGATCAGCAGGATCGACGCCGTCACCGGGATGGAGACGAGGGCGCCGAGCAACCCGATGAGCGAACCACCCACCATCGCGCCGATGACGACGAGGGCGCCGGGCACCGCGACCGCCTTGTTCATGACCCGCGGCGTCAGCACGTACGACTCGATCTGCATGTAGACCAGGTAGTAGACGATGACGATGAGTGCCGTCGTCGGTGAGTCGAACAGCCCGACGGTCGCGACGACGACGGTCGCGATGATCGAGCCGACGAGCGGGATGAGCGTCACGAAGAAGATGACGACGGCGAGGATCCCGGCGTACGGCACCCCGACGATGAGCATCATGATGAGCCCGAGGACGGCGTTGATCCCGGCCAGCACCACCATGCCGCTCACGTATCCGCCGATCGAGGCGGTGATCTGGTCGGTGATCGACACGACGCGCGGCCGGGAGCGACGGGGCACGAGGGAGTAGAACGCGTTCTTCATCGCCTGCATGGACGCGAGGAAGTAGAGCGCGAGGACGAGGGCGATGAAGCCGCCGAAGAAGCCGTTCGCGATGCCGATGCCGAGGTTGAGGGCGCCGCCGGCCAGGACGACCCACGTCTTCGGGTCGGCGGCCACCCCGTAGAGCCAGTCGAGCGCGCCCTGGAGGTCGACGCCCGGACCGAGGTAGTCGCTCAGGGACCGGAACCACTCCTGGTCCTGGATGCCGGTCAGGAAGGCCGGGGCGTTGCTCACGAGCTCGACGGCCTGCCGGGTGACGACGGGGATGACGAGGGCCAGGAGGAGCGCGAGCAGGACGGCGAAGACGGCGAAGACGATCGCGATCGCGAACGGGCGCTTGATGCCGCGTGCCTCGAGCCGGACGACGACCGGGTCGAGGCCGAGCGCGATGAAGAGGCCGACCGCGATGGAGACGAGGATGGTCGACAGCGAGCCGAGCGTGAGGACGAGCAGGATGGCCGCGAGGGCTCCGAGCGCTCCGACGAAGCCGATCGCGAAGGGGCGCTGAAGGGTCGTCCTGACGGCGGTCGTCACCGCTGCCGGGCGGTGCGCGCGGAACCGGACCCGCTGCTGACGTGCCGCCGGACGCAGCGGCTGGTGGCGATGGGGTGCACTCGTCATGCCGCAAGCGTATTGCCCACGGCCCGTTTGCCCGACAGCTGTCGTGGTACCGGAGGATGAGACCGGGGCACGCAGGATCACCCGACTGCGGGATGTGCCGGGTGCTCGGGTTCAGGACGATGGGAACATGTCATCGATCACCCGCTCGCACGCCGTCCACACCCGGGTCACCGCACCGCTGCGGGCGGTCCCGCTGACGGAGCCGGTGCCGAGCCGGGGCGACGAGGCCACGGAGCAGGGAGTGGTCGCCGAGCGCGTCAGCGCTACGGCACACGTCGCCGCCGGCGCTGCCGGGGTCGACCTCACCGCCTCGGTCGAGCCGACGCAAGCGCCCGCGGCCGGAACCGGCGGGACCGACGCCGGAACAGGCCTCCGGTTCCTCGGTGCGGGCTGGGCAGCCGACGCGGCGGTCTTCGCCCAGTACCGCCGCCGCGGTAACTGACCGCGAGGTCCACGCCGGGTCCACCTCGCGGATGACCCGCACGGCGGAGCTTGCATCGCCCGGCCGACGCGACGAGGGACACCCGCCGCCGACGATGGGAGCATGAACACTTCGATCCTCTCCGCTCGCGGACTCACGAAACAGTACGGGCCGACCGTCGCCCTCGCCGGCGTCGACCTCGACATCCTCCCCGGTGAGTCGGTCGCCATCATGGGTGCCTCCGGCTCCGGCAAGACCACGCTCATGCATGCGCTCGCCGGGATCGTCACCCCCGACACCGGCTCGATCGCCTTCAACACCCCGACGGGCGTCGTCCGCGTCGATCAGCTCGACGAACGCCACCGGTCGCAGCTGCGGCGCGAGTCCTTCGGCTTCGTCTTCCAGCAGGGCCTGCTCATCCCCGAGCTGACCGCCGTCGAGAACGTCGCCATCGCGCTGATGCTCGGCGGGACACCGCGCATCGCCGCTGAGACGAGCGCGGCGGCGTGGCTCGCCGCCCTCGGACTGGCCGGCATGGAGACCCGCCGGATCGGCGAACTGAGCGGTGGTCAGGCGCAGCGCGTCGCGATCGCCCGCGCCCAGGTGACCGGCGCCCCCATCGTCTTCGCCGACGAGCCGACCGGCGCGCTCGACTCCCGGACCTCGGCCGACGTCATGGGAGCCCTGCTCCACGCGACGACCGGGCAGGGACGCACGCTCGTCCTCGTGACGCACGACGAGACGGTCGCCGCGCGGTGCTCGCGGACCATTCGCCTGGCCGACGGTCGGATCGTCGGGCAGCCGGGCGGGGTCGGCGCGCCGACCCCGCCGCAGCAGTTCGCGACCGGGCAGGCACCCGTGCCGCAGCAGATGCAGCAGCCGTACCCGCCGCAGCAGCTCCCGTACCAGCAGCAGCCCGCCGGGCAGCCGTTCCCGCAGCAGCCGTACGCCCAACCCGCAGCGCAGCCGTACCCGCCGCAGGCCTACCCGGGTCAGGCGACCGGCGTCGTCCAGAACGGAGCCCGACCGTGACCGCCGCACTCGGGGTCGCACCGACCCGGACCCCGGTCCCCACCGGCAGCGGCCGCAGTCCCGTCGTCCGTCTCACCTGGATGCTCGCCCGCCCGGGCGCGCAGAGCCCCGCGACGATCGTCCTTCCGGCGGTCGCGTTCGCCGTGACCACCGCACTCGTGCTCACGGTGCTGGGTGGCGCCATGATGTTCTGGCGGTGGACCGGTGAGACGGCCTTCATCTACCAGGTGCTCAGCGTGCTGGCGCTGGCCCTGCTGCTCGTCCCGCTCGGCTCGCTCGGCGGGGCGGCCGCGCGGCTCTCCGCCCGACGCCGCGACGACCGACTCGCCACCCTCCGACTCCTCGGCGCGACACCCGGCACGGTCACGGCGATGACCGTCCTCGAATCGGCCGGCGTCGCCCTCCTCGGCGCGTTCGCCGGGATCCTGCTGTACCTCGGCATGCTGCCGCTCGTCGGGCTCATCCCGTTCGGCGGTTCCCCAATCGGGGTCGAGGGCGTCTGGGTCGGTGTCCCGATCATCGCCGCGGTGGTCCTCGGGGTCGTGCTGCTCGCAGCAGCGAGTGCCGCCATCGGGCTCCGCGCCGTGAACGTGAGCCCGCTCGGCGTCCGCACGAAACAGCAGGCGCCGACCGTGCACTGGCTGCGCATCGTCGTCGGTGCCGTCGTCGTGATCGTCGCCTACGGCATGCTCTCCGTCGTGACGGGGCTGCAGGAGGTCGCGGCCATCGTCGCCGTGCTCGGGGTGGGGTTCGCCGCCGGCGTCGGGGTGCTCGGGTTGATCGGCCCCTGGGTGGTCGGGGTGATCGGCCGTGGGTCGGCCAAGCGCGCCAAGACGCCGGAGCGGCTGCTCGCTGCCCGCACGATCCTGGAGTCGCCGAAGGCGGCGTGGCGTCAGGTCAGCGGCGTCGCGATGACGAGCTTCGTCGCGGTGGTCGCGGGCACCGGTGTGGCGCTCATGGACGCCGCCGGCGGCTCCGAACTCGACCGCGAAAGCGCCATCCTCATCGACGACATCCGCACCGGCGTGATCATCACGCTCGTCGCGTCGTTCCTCATGGTCGCGTGCTCCGTCGGGGTGAACCAGGCGTCGGCGGTCCTCGACCGGCGAGACCTGTACGTCAGTCTCGACCGCCTGGGGGTGCCGCGGGACGTCATGGAACGGGCTCGCGGTCGCGCGGTCATGCTGCCCCTGCGGGTGGTCGCGCTGGGCTCGGCCGGACTGGGCGTCCTGCTCGTCCTGCCGATGGCCAGCATCAGTGTCATCCTCGCCCCGCTGTCGGTCCTCGTCATCGTCGGGTGCTTCGCCGGTGGCATCGGGCTCGTGTGGGCGGCCCTTCGCGCGACCCGTCCGGTCGTCTCCGGGGTGCTTCGAGCGCCCGAGCGCGTCTGACCGCCCGGCCCGCACGACGAGAGCGCCCGTTCCGTCCCCTGCATGACGCGGGGAGGACGGAACGGGCGCTCTCGGTGAGCTCGGGTCAGCCCGTGACGACGGCGATCTCGTTCGGGACGCCGGGCAGTTCACCCGTCGTGATGTCGCCCGACGCGAGATCCACGGCGTGGATCGACTTCGTCGCCGGGTCGGTCACGTAGGCGACACCGTCCTGGACGACGAGCGCCGGGTGGGCGTCCTGCCACTCGGCCGGCGGCTCCCAGGCGTCGATGACCTCGATGGTGTCGGTGACGGCACCCGTCTGCTCGTCGAGGATGTGCAGCGAACCGTCGTTGCCGAGCACGATGACCTCGTCGCTCGGCCCTCGGGCGACGTCGCGCCAGGTGTAGCCGACGCCCTCCGGCAGGTCGACGATCTTCGTCGTCTTCGTGACCGTGTCGGTGAACGCGAGCTGGCGGAGGTCGTAGCCCTCGGCGTCGGGGTCGCTGTTGTAGTCGCCGACCGCGATGGACGACGTCTCGCTGACGTACTGGTTGCCCGTGCGCCCGTAGGCGTCCGGCGCCTGGATCTTCGTGAAGACGCCGCTGTCGTAGACGAGCACGCCGTCGCTGCAGCCGAACACGACGACCTCGTCCTTGACGGTGCCCTCACCGTGCACCGACGGGCACTGCTCGTTGCGGGCGATCTCGGTGCGCGAGTCGTCGAGCACCCGGACACCGGTCCGGGCGTCCGGGGTGCCGATCGTGGACAGCACGGTGCCGTCCTCGAGCTCGATGGCGACACCGTGGTGCGCGGCTTCCGACGGGATCGTCTCGGTCTCGGGCAGCTCGTCGGTGGCTTCGAGGAGGTCAGCGCTGTCGAAGATCGTCGTGTCGCCGGAGCCGTCGGCGAACAGGATGGTCTTGTCGGCGTGACGGACGACGTGGCCTGCGGTGTCGGCGGGGAAGACGAGGTCGGTCAGGACCGGGTCGGCCTGCTTCGAGGTGCCGTCCTCGTCCGTCCACGTCCCGGTGTCGAGGACCTGGAAGCCCTTCGTCGTGGTGACGAGCACGTGCCGGCCGTCGCCGGCGGCGTTCACCCGGTTGAAGCCGGCGAGGGGGAGGTCGCCGACCACCTCGAGGGATGCGGCGTCGAGGACGAGGAGGCCGCCGTCGTAGGTCAGGGTGATCCGACTCTGCGGGTCGGCGGAGGTCGACGCACTCGGGTCAGGCGCGGAGCCGCTCGCGGTCGAGCATCCGGTGAGCAGGAGGGCCGCGGCGGTGCCGACGGCGAGGAACGGGACCCGGCCGCGCTTCAGGCGCGGAGCCAGGGGACTGCGGTGGTGCTGCTGCATGGTTTCCTATCGGTTCGTGGACGCCCGCTCAGGGCGAGAGTCCGGTGGCGATGCGCTCGGTGTTCGCGCGCATCATGGTGAGGTAGGTGGGGGCGTCGCCCGACTCGGCGGTCAGCGACTCGGTGAACAACGGGACGACGGCGACGTCGACGTCCGCCTCGTCGGCGAGCACCTGCACGAGCCGGTCGGGTTGCGAGGAGTCGGCGAAGATCGTCCGGACGCCGGCCTCCTCGATCGCGGTCGACAGTTCGTCGAGGTCCGAGGCGCTGGGAGCCGCGAGGGTGGTGCCGCTCGGGATGACGGCGCCGATGACCTGGAAGTCGTAGCGGGCGGCGAGGTACCCGAACACGTGATGGTTGGTGACGAGCTTCCGCTGCTCGGCCGGGATGGCGGCGAACGCCTCGGCCATCTCGGCGTCGAGCGCCTCGAGCTCGGCCGTGTACGTGGCGGCGTTCGCCTGCAGCTCGGCCGCGTCGAGCGTGGGTATCTCCTCGAGCAACGCCTCGGTGACCCCGTCCACGACCGACGTCATCTGCGTCGGGTCGGTCCAGAAGTGCGGATCGCTCGCGCCGGACGCGGTCTCGAGGACGTCGACGAGCGAGCCGGCCTCGACGATCGGCACCCCCTCGTCGGCCGCGGTCTCCAGGTGCTGGGTGAGTCCCTCCTCGAGTCCCAGGCCGTTCGACACGAGCAGCTGCGCACCGGTGATGCGTGCCGCCTGCCGCGCGGAGATCTCGAAGGAGTGCGGATCGGCGTCGGGCGGCATGAGGGTCATGACCTCGGCCTGGTCACCGACGAGTTCACCGACGACGTCGCCGAGGATGTTCGTGGTCACGACGACGAGCGGGCGGTCGTCGGCGCTCGCCGCACAGCTCGTCAGGCCGGTTCCGAGCACGAGGCCGGCCGCGAGGACGGCGGTCGTGCGCAGGAGGACGGTCGTGCGGGGGATGGTCGCTCGCATGGTCAGCGTCCCGTCTCGGCGAGGAACGCCGGTGCCGTGTCGAAGGTGAAGGTGCGGGCGATCCGCGCGGCGTCGCCGTAGTCGATCTCGGAGACGGTGCGCGTGCCCGGGGTGTTCAGGTAGGCGCGGTTCTGGTCGACCTCCAGCTGGACGCCCGTGGCGAGGTCGGCTGCACCGACGAGTGCGGCCGCGGTCCCCGTCACGGAGCCGGTGGCACCGTCGATGACGAGGAGGTCGCCGGTCGTCGTGAGGCCGACGACGTGCTGGTCGCGGTCGTCGACGGCGGTGACGAGCTGGAGCGGCGTGGGGGTCGGCAGCAGGGCCCAGCTGCGCTCGCGGGTGTCGAGCAGCCAGGCGCCGGAGGTGCCGGCGACGGCGGCGACCGTCGGACGGCCGGGACGCGCATGGAAGGACGTCGCACGGTCGGCGGCGGCGACAGCCTGCGGATAGGGGATCGCCTCGAACGTGGGGACCGGGTCGGCCTCGCCCGAGCTGCGGTCGACGACGGCGAGGACCGCGCCCTCCGCGCAGCCGATGACGACGCCGACGTTGGTCGTGATGCTGCCGGCCGGATCGGTGCACCCGGCGAGCACAGCATCGGCAGCGGTCACGGACGCCGACGAGGGGTCGAGGAGGTCGCCGTCGAGGCCGTGGAGATGCAGCTTGCCGGTCCCGTCGGTCGCGACGACCGTCTCGCCGATCGGCACGGTGATTCCGGGAGCACCGGGCGAGGTCCGGATCCGACCGGACTGCGTGATGTCGCCCGTGCCGAGGGCGGCGGTGTCGAGGAGGAGCGTCTCGCCCGAACCGGCGAACCGGACGGCGGTGGTCGTCGAACCGGCGGTGATCGTCGCCTGTCCGTCGCCCTCGATCTCGCCGACGACCCGCGCCTCGGCGCGGTAGTAGTGCTGGTGGTCCTCGTGGTCGACCGTCCACACGCCGGTGTCGATGATCGTCACGGTGCCGGCGGGCTCGGACTGCGCGGCGACGAACCGGCCGTCGCCCGTGAGCGCCGATATCGGGCCGAGTTCGGCGAGCGTCGTGCGCTCCTCGCTGAGCAGGTCGGTCAGCTCGACGGTGCCGTCGACGTCGGCGGTCGCGAGGTGCAGTTGCGGCTCGGGGAGCTCGCTCGCGCCCTCGACGTAGCCGTGTCCGCGCGGTTCGTCCGAGGCCGTCGCGGTGGGTGATGCCGACCCCTGCGGCGCGCAGGCGCTGAGCGTCAGTGCGAGGGCGCCGAGAGCGAGCGCGGTGCGTGTGGCGCGGGTGAGCCGGTCGTCGGTCGGGCGGATGCCGCCTGGTCGGATGGTCGGTCGGAGGAGTCGGTGCACGGTGCGCTTTCCAGATGGGTCGGTTCGGTGAGGTGGTGGTCGGGGTGGTCGAGGTGTCGGTCGGTGGGCCGCCGGAGCCGTCCGACGAGCGCCCGCGCGCCCCACGACACCGTGGCGAGCAGGATCGAGCAGGCGGCGATGGACGCTCCGGCCGCGGTGTCGCCGTACCAGGAGAGGAGCAGGCCGAGCAGTACGGCGAGGCCTCCGAAGCCTGCGGCGAGCAGCATGATGAGCGGGATGCGCCGTGCCCAGTGGGCCGCGGCGACGGCCGGCCCGAGGAGGAGGGCCACGACGAGCAGGGTGCCGACGGCGCTGTACGAGGCGACGACCGCGAGGGTCACGAGGCCGACGAGCATCGCGTGGGCGAGTCGCGGCCGGAGGCCCATGGTCTGGGCGACCCGGCGGTCGAAGGCGAGGGCGACGAACGGGCGGTGGAATGCGACCGCGACGCCCACGGTGACGAGGAGTGCGATGGCGAGGCCCACCAGGTCCGCGGGCCGGATGGCGAGGATGTCGCCGAAGAGGATCGCCGTGAGGTCGGTGGCGAACGATCTGCTCGACGACACGATGATGACCCGAGGGCCAGCATGCCGACGAAGAGGAGACCGATCGAGGTGTCGTGGGACAGCCTGCCGCGCCGCGAGACGAGGCTGACGCCGGCGGTCATGACGACCGCGCTGACGGCCGCGCCGGCGACCGGCGGCAGGCCGAGGAGTGCCGCGGTGGCGACGCCGGGCAGCATGCCGTGGGCCATCGCCTCCCCGAGGAACGCGAGGCCGCGGAGGACGACCCAGGTGCCGACGACACCGCAGACGGCCGCCACCAGCAGACCGCCGACGAGGGCGCGCAGGAGGAAGGCCGCAGTGAACGGCTCGGTGATCCAGGTCATGGTCGAGCACTCTACATGAAAATGATTCTCAGTATTGATAGGGTGATGACATGCGATCCGCGACGAGCACCACTCGCCCTCCGATGGCGGGACGGCCCGTCGTGTCCGGCATCCGACTCCACGACGTGTCGGCCGAGTACGACGGCGCGCGCGTGCTGCACGGGATCTCAGTCGAGGTCGGGGCGGCCGCCATCACCGTCGTCACCGGGGCGAACGGAGCGGGGAAGTCGACGTTGCTCGCGGTGATCGCAGGCCTCCACCGACCGACCTCGGGCGGCGTCGACGGCCTCGACGGTCGGTCGGCCGCCTACGTCCCGCAACGCAGCGCCGTGCCTGAGCGCTTCCCGGTCACGGTGCGCGACGTCGCGTCGATGGGACGCTGGCCGACGCTGCGTCGCTGGTGGGGTCGACTCGGGGCTGGGGACCGACGCATCGTCGACGAGAGCCTCGCCCGCCTCGACGTCCTGCACCTCGCCGGGCGCTCCTTCGGTGAGCTGTCGGGCGGGCAGCGCCAGCGGGTCCTCGTCGCGCAGGCGCTCGCGCGTGAGGCCGACCTCCTGCTGCTCGACGAGCCGACCGTCGGCCTCGACCGTGCTGCTGGGCTGGCGATCCGCGAGGTGCTCCGGGCGGAGGCCGACCGTGGCGCGACGGTGGTGGAGGTGACGCACGATCCGGTCGCGGTCGCGGAGGCGGACGCACGGGTGCACCTCGAGGCGGGGCGCCTCGTCGAGGGTCCGCGGTGAACCGGCTGAGGATCGCCCGGGGTCCCATCGCCCATTCCGCGTGCGTTGCTAGAGTTTTCGCATGAGCCAGGCCGAGCAGGAACCCGAATCCACCACCGCCGCCCCTGCGGCGGACGACCAGGCGGCCACCGAGCGACTGGGCCGCCTGCGGAGCAGCATCGACAACATCGACGCGGCACTCGTCCACCTGCTGGCCGAGCGGTTCAAGTGCACGCAGGAGGTCGGTCGTCTGAAGGCCGAGCACGACATGCCCGCGAGCGACCCGGCGCGCGAACAGCGGCAGATCACCCGTCTCCGGGCGCTCGCCGAGGAGTCGCACCTCGATCCGGCCTTCGCCGAGAAATGGTTCAACTTCGTCGTCGCCGAGGTCATCCACCACCACGAGCGTCTCGCCAACCAGCACTGATCCCTCGTGTTCCGTTCCGCCAGCGCGGTGCGCTGACGCGAGCGCGGGTCTGTGGCGTGAGCGCGGGTCTCCGGAGGGCCGCGCCCACGCGTGTGGCCTGCGGTCACGCCCGTTCGTGTGCGGTCAAGCCCGTTCGTCCCTGCTGGGCCCGGTTCGCGTGCGGTCACGTCGGCGCACCGCGCTGACACCTCGAGTGGGCCTGGGCAAGGGGTGACGCTTCTTCGGGCGGTGTCCAGCGTCCTGCGCCATCATGAGTCCATGACCTGGAACGCCGACTCCCTGCCCGATCAGACCGGACGCGTCGTCCTCGTCACCGGAGCGAACGCCGGCCTCGGCTTCTGGACGAGCCTCGGGCTCGCGCGAGCGGGCGCGGAGGTCATCCTCGCATCGCGGAGTGCGACCAAGACCCAGGCGGCGATGCGCGCGATCCGGGTGAAGGTGCCCGATGCCCGACTCGGCCATCTCCCGTTCGACACCTCCTCGCTCGACTCGGTGCGTTCGGCGGGCGAGCGACTCGCGGGCCTCGACCGACTCGACGCCCTCGTCGCGAACGCCGGCATGGTGCACATGCCGAAGGAGCGGCAGGAGACGGCCGACGGCATCGAGCTGGTCTTCGCGACGAACGTCGTGGGCCACGCCGCCCTGCTCGCCGAGGCACTGCCGGTGTTGCAGCGCACGGCGGATGCGCACGATTCCGCGCCGCGCGTCGTGCTCCTCGGAAGCCTCTCCACCCTGCTCGTCCGGTTCCACGGCGACGACCTGCAACTGCGGGACGGGTACAGCGGCTGGCAGGCGTACGCCCAGTCGAAGATCGCCCTCTCGTCGCTCGGCTTCGAGCTCGACCGCCGGCTCGCGGCGTCGCACAGCACCGTCCGGGCGCTCGTCGCGCACCCCGGCTACTCGGTCAACGGACTCGACCGTCGCGTCCCCGGCGTCAACGAGCCGACCCGTGGGCGCCGCTTCTCCGACACCCTGCAGTCCGTCTACGCGCAGAGCAAGCAGCGTGGTGCCGAGCCGACGCTCCGAGCGGTCACCGACGAGTCAGCCGACGGTGGTTGGTTCTTCGGTCCCCAGTGGCTCACGAAGGGTGACGCCGTGCGGCAGACCCCTGCGGCGATCACGACCGACCGGGACGTCGCGGCGGCGCTCTGGACCGACCTCGAGCGGCTCATCGGCACGCCCATCCTCCCGGCCTCCTGACCACAGCCGTCAGCGCACCGCGCTGGCACGAGCGCGGGGGAATCGGCCCCAGCGCGGTGTGCTCGCGTGACTGCGCCTCAACCGGCGTGGCTGCGGGGCATGGCGCTGAGCGCACCCCTCCGGAGACCCGCGCTCGCGCCACAGACCCGCGCTGACGTCAGCGCACCGCGCTGGCGCAAACCGAACTCAGTCGGCGGGGGTGGCCGGCGGTTGGAGGACGCGCAACCATTCCTCGGTCTGCGCGACGTGCGCCGACGCCGCCCCGGCCGCCCCGACGGGATCGCGCGAGATGATCGCCTCGGTCATCGCCCGGTGTCCGCGGTTGCTGACCCGACGCAGCTCGTCGCCGGCGGGCAGGCTGAAGACGTCGTAGGCACGTGAGCGCGACCGGAAGACCTGCAGCAGGGCCGTCAGTGTGGCGTTCCCGGCCGTCCGTGCGATGAGTTCGTGGAACCGGTGGTCCAGCTCGCTGGACTCGGCGGGGTCGGTCGTGCGTTCCATCGCCTCCACGAGTTCGGCGAGTTCGGCGCGCACCTCGTCGCTCGCGCGAGCAGCCGCCTGCGAAGTGGCATGGGTCTCCAGCACCCGCCGCAGCTCGTACATCTGCAGGAGACCGTCGAGGGGGAGGAGGTCGACCGTGAGCGACAGGCTGCCGATGATCTCCTCGGGCCGGAGCATCGACACGTAGGTGCCCGAGCCGTGCCGCGACTCGATGATCCCGAGGGCGGCCAGCATGCGGACGGCCTCACGCAGGGACCCGCGGGACACGCCGAGTTCGTCGCAGAGCTCGTTCTCGGCCGGGAACCGCTGCCCCGCCACGAGCCGTCCCGACGCGATCATGTGTCGCAGGCCGTGGAACGCGGTGTCGACTGCGGACATGCGGCTCCTCCTCAGGGGTCGTCCCGCCATCGTAGCGGCCCCTCACCGGTGATCCGCGAGTTGCCGCGGAGCGATAGACGTCCGACGACTCCATGTTCGAAAGGCGAGTCATCTGATGACTCGATCCCGAAACGACCCGAGCGATCACTTGTAACACGACAGAAACCCAAGTCATCAAACGTTGCCCCTATGGTTATCGGACAATCCACTGCATAATCGACTCGGAGGAACGTCACTGTGGACACTCGCACCATCGCACGGCCAGCGCCGCTCACGCTCGGCGACGGCCGACCGGCAACGGCCGGGTGGACGCTGGATCCGACCAAGCGTCACATCAACCACGGATCCTTCGGGGCGGTCCCGATCGTCGCGCAGGAGCACCAGCAGGCCCTCCGCCGCGAGATGGAGGCGGCACCCCTCACCTGGTTCCCGGCCCTCCCGGCCAAGGTCGGCGCGGCCCGTGTCGGGATCGCCGACTTCCTCGGGGCGTCGGTCGACCAGCTCGCCATGGTTCCGAACGCGAGCGCCGGGGCGAGCGTCGTCTTCTCCAGCCTCCCCGTGCAGCGCGGCCTCGAGATCATCGTCACCGACCACGGCTACGGCGCGGTCACGATGGGTGCCGAGCGACTCGCGCGACGCTGGGGCGGCACCGTCCGGACCGCCCGCATCCCGCTCGACGCCGACGCGCAGACCGCCCACGACGCCGTCGTCGCCGAGTTCAGCGACCGCACGGCCCTCATCGTGATGGACCAGATCACCTCGCCGACCGCCCGACTCCTGCCCGTCCAGCAGATCGCCGCCACCGCCCGTGCCGCCGGCATCCCCACCCTTGTCGACGCCGCTCACGTCCCCGGCCTGTACGCCGACCCCATGCGCGACCTCGACTGCGACTTCTGGGTCGGCAACCTGCACAAGTTCGGGTGCGCCCCTCGCGGTGCCGCCGTCCTC
The DNA here is from genome assembly GCF_006065115.1 of Plantibacter sp. M259. Taxonomy (NCBI): domain Bacteria; kingdom Bacillati; phylum Actinomycetota; class Actinomycetes; order Micrococcales; family Microbacteriaceae; genus Plantibacter; species Plantibacter sp. M259. The sequence continues at coordinate 2,734,840 of NZ_CP040750.1, forward strand.
GTCGCCCGCAGCCCGCTCGCGCAGGAGCTCTACCCGCTCATCGACTCCTGGGGTTCCCCGTACCCGTTCCCGCAGCGCTTCGACACCCAGGGCACGGTCGACGTCACGAGCTACCTCGCCGCGGCGACGTCGCTCGGGTTCATCGAGGACATGTGGGGATGGTCGGCAGCCAGGGACTACATGACCGAGCTCGCCGACTACGCCGTCGAGGTGGTCGCCGACGCCGTGACCGCCATCACCGGCGAGGACAGCCACGTCGACGTGGGCATGCCCGTCAACGCCCTCCGGCTCGTCAAGCTCCCGACCGGCCTCGCGACGACCCACGCGACCGCCGACGGGCTCCGCGACCGCGTGTCCGCCGAGCTCGGCGTCGAGGGTGCGTTCACGAGCCTCGACGGTATCGGCTACGTCCGACTCTCCACCCACGTCTACAACACCCCCGAGGACTTCGAACACTTCGCCGAGCACGCCGTCCCGGTGCTTGCGCGATGGGCCGAGGAGGAGCGCGCGGCCACGAGCTGAGCGCGGAACCGCCCGACCCGACACCACCACACCCGCACCACCGCACCGCACCGGCACCACAGCATCCACCCCCGCAGCACCCCCACCAGCACCACTCAAAGGAGAAGCGAGCATGAGGAAGTCACGCGCAACGGCAGCCATCGGCCTGTCCGTCGTCACCGGCCTCGCCCTGTCGGCCTGTGCCGGCGGCGCGAGCGACGGCACCGTCACCCTGCAGATGGTCGAGAGCCTGACCAACCCCGCCCGGACCGAGGTCCTGAAGTCGCTCATCGCGGACTTCGAGGCCGACAACCCGAAGATCAAGGTCGAGCTCATCTCGCCGCCGACCGACCAGGCCGACCAGAAGATCACCCAGATGCTGCAGTCCGGCTCCGGCGTCGACGTGCTCGAGGTCCGCGACATCACCGTCGGTCCGTTCTCCACTAACGGCTGGCTCGACGACATGAGCGGCGAGCTCGAGGACTGGAAGGGCTGGGACGACCTCACCGACAACGCGACGAAGTACGCGAAGGGCGAGGACGGCAAGGTCTACTACGTGCCCTACGGCTTCTACGGGCTGAGCCTGTTCTACCGCACCGACCTCATCAAGGAGGCCGGTTTCGACGGGCCCCGACGAGCTGGGACGACCTCCTCGAGCAGGCCTCGGCGATCCAGGACCCCTCGAAGAACCAGTTCGGCTACGCCTTCCGTGGCGGCACCAACGCGAACAGCAACGTCGTCGCGGCCATCGAAGCCTACGTCGCCGACGACCTCGACACCGAGAACGCGTTCAAGCTGACCAACGGCGACACGATCTTCTCCGCACCGGAGGCGCTCGACGCCGTCAACACCTACTTCGACCTCTTCAAGGAAGCTTCGCCGCCGTCGTCCGTCGCGTGGGGCTACCCCGAGATGGTCGAAGGCTTCTCGAACGGTTCGACCGCGTTCCTCCTGCAGGACCCGGAGGTCATCGCGACCGTCGAGCAGTCCGAGGCGATCACGGCCGAGCAGTGGAGCACCGCTCCGCTGTTGACCGGTCCGACCGGCAAGGCCGCGCAGCCCATGGCGACCGCGGGCTGGGGCACGGCCGCGTCGAGCGAGCACAAGGCCGAGGCCGCGAAGCTCATCGAGTTCCTCTCCGAGGACAAGCAGGCCACCACGTTCGCCCAGGAGAACAGCCTCGTCCCGATCGTGAAGAGCGCGGCGGACAGCGACTTCTACAAGACCGGCCCGTGGGCCAGCTACGTCACGATGAACGAGAACCCGGACACCTACCTGAGCGTCACGCAGCCGCGCGGCTCCTCCTGGTGGACCGAGTGGATCCAGAAGTCCGACTCCGAGATCCAGCAGGTCCTCATCGGCCAGCTGACGCCGGAGAAGCTCCTCGCGGGCTGGGACGAGTACTGGACCGAGAAGTGGAAGAGCGAGTAACCGTCCATGACGACCACCACTGACGAAGCGGGTCGCAGGCAGCAGCCTGCGACCCCGACACCCCCGGCCGGTCCCTCGCGGACCGCCGGTGGGCGTCGGCGGCGCACCTTCACGGTGCGCCGCGGCTTCGGCCTCCTCGCCTTCCTCGCCCCCGCGTTCATCTTCGTGGCGATCTTCATCTACTACCCGATGATCGCCGGCTCCCAGATGGCGTTCCGCAACTGGAACCTCGCCAACCTCACCGACACCTCCTGGGTGGGCTTCGCCAACTTCCTGGCCGTCTTCGCCGACCCCGCCTTCGGCAAGGTCGTCGCGAACACCGTGCTCTGGGTGGTGGCCTCGATCGTCCCGCAGTTCGTCATCGGCTTCGGCATCGCCCTGTGGCTGCGCCGGAAGTTCCGGTTCCGCGGCCTCTACCAGGCGATGATCTTCTTCCCATGGGCCATCTCGGGCTTCCTCATCGGCATCCTGTTCCGCTGGATGTTCAACAGCGAGTTCGGCGTGATCAACGACCTGCTCCAGAAGGTCGGGCTCATCGACACCCCGATCCCGTGGCTGGCCGACCCGAACACCGCGATGTTCGCCGTCATCGTGGCGAACGTCTGGTACGGCGTCACCTTCTTCGCGATCATGATCCTCGCCGCCCTGCAGTCAGTGCCGGAGGACCTCTTCGAGGCCGCGGCGCTCGACGGCGCGGGCAAGGCGCGCATGCTCTTCCAGATCACCATCCCGTACATCCGCACGACGCTCGCGCTCACCGTGCTGCTCCGGGTCATCTGGATCTTCAACTTCCCCGACATCATCTACGGCATGACGGGCGGTGGTCCGGCGAACCAGACCCACATCCTCACCACCTGGATGATCGCGACCACCCAGCGCGGCGATTACGGCCGGGCCTCCGCGATCGGCCTCATCGTCGTCGCGATCCTGCTGGTGTTCACCGCGTTCTACCTGCTGTCCATGCGTGAGAAGAAGGTGAAGGCATGATCGACAAGGAGACGCAGACGGCGAAGGTCGTCAAGTTCCTCTTCCTCGGGCTCTGGCTCGTCATCACGGTGTTCCCGCTGTACTGGATCGTCGTCACCTCGTTCAAGAAGCCGGGCGCGATCTTCTCCTACCCGCTGACGTACTGGCCGGAGGTGTTCTCGGTCGAGAACTACCTCGGCCTGTTCAGCAAGGCGCAGTTCGGCACCTACGTCGTCAACAGCCTCATCGTGGCGACGATCGCGGCGGTCGTCGCGACGTTCATCTCGATGCTGTCCGCCTACGTGCTGGCACGGTTCGAGTTCCGCAGCAAGGGGGCGATCCTGCTGGCGTTCCTCGCGACGCAGATGATCCCGTCGTTCATCGCCCTCGGACCGCTCTACCTGCTGATGACGCAGCTCAAGCTCGTCGACAACCGGTTCGGGCTCATCCTCATCTACATCGCGGTGTGCATCCCGTTCTGCACCGTCATGCTGCGCGGGTTCTTCGAGAACATCCCCGACGCCCTCGAGGAGGCGGCCATGATCGACGGCTGCTCGCGGTTCGGCGCGCTCTTCCGGGTGCTCGTCCCGGTGCTGAAGCCCGGCATCGTCGCGGCGTTCATCTTCAACTTCGTGAACTGCTGGAACGAGCTGTTCCTCTCGGTGACCCTCATCAACAGTGACGCGAACAAGACGATCCCGACGGCGCTCAACGGCTTCATCACGAGCTACAACATCGACTGGGGTTCAATGTCGGCGGCGGCCGTGCTGACCATCATCCCGACGATGGTGCTGTTCGCCTTCGCGAGCCGGTACATCGTGCAGGGCCTGACGGCCGGAGCGGTCAAGGGCTGAGCCGCGCCGGCGGTCAGTCTCCTGCAGCGTCGAGCGCGGCGTCGATGGCCCGTCTCAGGTCGTCGGCGCTGCTTGGCGTGGTCTGGACGCCGTCGATGAACAGGCTCGGGGTTCCGCGGACGCCGAGTGCCGCTCCGTCGTCGAGGTCCTCCTGGACCGCGGCTCGCGTGGCCGGGTCGGCGACGGCCGCATCCCAGGCTGCGAGGTCGAGGTCGAGGGATTCGGCGATGACCCGGAAGGTCTGCATGGCTTCGCCCGCGCTGAGTTCGGACCAGGCCGCCTGCTGTTCGAAGACCGCGCTGTAGTAGTCGTCGAACGCCCCCTGCTGTGCGGCCGCCTCGCCGGCGATCGCAGCGGACATCGCGTTGTCGTGCATCGGGAGCGGGTAGTTGCGGGCGACGAAGTCGACCTGACCGGCGTAGTCGTCGGCGAGCTGCTCGAGGACGGGGGCGAGTCGACCGCAGGGCGGGCACTGGAAGTCGAAGAACTCCACGACCGTCACCGTCGCGGTGTCGGTGGGCCCCTGGAGGTAGGACGGCGATGAGCCGAGCGCGGTCTGTGCGCTCGCCGCGGGAGGAGGTGTCGGCGTCGGTGTCGATGGCGAAGCGGCCGGTGAAGCGCAGGCTCCGAGGGAGAGGACGAGGGCGGCGGCGAGCAGAGCTGACCTGCGGACGGGAACGGTTCGGCGACGTGGCATTCCGTCATTCTAGACAGAACTGCTGATGTTTCACTGGACGACAGTGCTCGATCGTCCGAACCTGCAAGCTGGCTGATAGTTGGATCGTCTAGCGACATCCGGCGGGATGATGAACCATGTTCGGTTCGAAGCAGACGACGAGGTCACTCCGCTACGCCCGCTACGGCGGGCCCGACGTACTCGAGTTCATCGAGTCCGAGATGCCGCATCCCAGATGGGGCGAGGTCGTGGTCGACGTCCTCGCGAGCGGCATCAACCACATCGAGGCGTTCGTCCGCGAGGGTCACCTCGCCGAGACGGTGCCGATCGAGCTGCCGACGGGGCAGGGGAGCGACTTCGCCGGGCTCGTCCGCGAGGTCGGCACCGGGGTCGAGGGCTGGAAGCGGGGCGACGAGGTGATCGGCCACGCCGTCCGTGGCGCGCACGCCACCCAGGTCGTCGTTCCGGCGTCGTCCCTCGTCCGAAAGCCGAAGCGCGTGAGCTGGGAGGAGGCCGGTGGGCTGTACCTCGCTGGACTCACGGCGCTCGACACCCTCGACGGGCTGCACCTCAAGCAGGGAGACACCCTCGTCATCTCCGCGGCGGCCGGCGGCGTCGGGAACATCGAGGCGCAGCTGGCGAAGTTCGCGGGCGTGCGGGTCATCGGCACGTGCGGTGAGCGGAACCACGACTTCCTCCGTGAACAGGGCGTCAAACCGGTCGTCTACGGCGAGGGCATGGCCGATCGGATCCGGAAGCTCGCGCCCGACGGCGTGACGGCGTTCATCGACAACTTCGGTCAGGACGGGCAGGAACTCGCGTTCGAACTCGGCGTCGCACCGGAGAAGTACCGTTCGAGCGAGGACCGGAAGGCGATCGAGCTCTCGGCACTCGACCCCGACGAGGAGTTCGCCGCCCACGCCACCAAGCAGTTGCAGCGGCTTGCGGAATACGCCGGCGACCACGCGCTGAAGGTCGTCGTCTCGGCGTTCTACCCGTTCGACCTGATCGTCGACGCCTTCGAGGATCTCGAGCGGCTGCACGCGCGGGGCAAGATCATCGTCGGTATGCGCCCGGCGAACCCGGACCGCATCGTGAAGCAGCGCGACTTGCACGACGCCAGGCCCTGACGGCGGTCAGCGCACCGCGCTGGCCCGAGACGTCGGGTTCCGGCGCCAGCGCGGTGCGCTGACCCGAGATGCTCCGTTCCGGCGTGGGCGTGGGCGCGGGTCCGGAGCGTGAGCGCGACCCTCCGGATACCCTCGCTCGCGCGTGTGGGGTGCGCTCGCGTCAGCGCACCGCGCTGGCAGCCGAGCCGGGAGGGCGGTCGGCTAGTTGAAGATGAAGCCGAGGACGGTCGCGCCGCCTCCACCGAGGACGAGCGCGACGACGAGGACCCAGGCGATGAGCCGCTGACGACGCTTGCGCTGCTCGCCCCATTCGGCCAGTTCCCGGTCTTCGCTGCTGCTCATCACCCCAGCCTACCGGCGGGGTTCTCGGCCGGCATCAGGCGACGGCCGGGACGAGGGCCTTCACCGAGGTGGTCCTCGCCCGCGCGATCGCGAACGTCGTCGCGGCGAGCGATCCGAGGAGCCAGAGGACGAGGCCGACGACGCCGGCCGCGGCTCCCGTGTCACCGATCGCGATCGCCTGCAGGCCGCCGAGCGCCGGTGCGATCGGCAGGAAGGCGAGGATCTGGTCCAGCACCTGCGGAGCGGTCGTGATGATCCCGGTCGCCAGACCGATGAGCGCGACGATCATCGAGATGAACCGACCCGCGCCGCCGAACAGCGCGTTCAGCGCCTGGTTCGCGGCGGCGAAGACGAGCCCCGCGAGGACGGCGACCCCGGCGAAGCCGAGCCAGCCGCCCGCGTCGAGGTCCAGCAGTGGTGCGGTGATGACGGCGACGAGCAGGCCCTGCAGCATCCCGATCGCTCCGGCCGGCACGAAGGCGCTGAGCGCGAGTCGCAGCGATGAGCGGGTGGATCCGAACGCCCGCGTGGGCACCGGTCGCAGCACGAGGAAACTGGCGAGCGCACCCAGCCAGAGGGCGAGGACGGCGTAGAAGGGAGCGCTGTTCGTGCCGAAGGACACGGTCGCCGAGTCACCGGCCGAGACCGGGTCGGCCACGACGTCCGCGAGCGTCTGCCGGTCGGAGCTCGTGTAGGTCGGCAGACTGTCGACCGCGCTCTGCAGACCGGACGCGAGCGAGGTGATCCCGCCGGACAGGGTCCCTGCCCCCGACGCGAGCTGGTTCGACGCGTCGGCGAGCTGGGTCGTGCCGGTCGCCGACTGCGCCGCGCCGTCGGCGAGTGCGGACGCACCCGACGCGACCTGTGCCGCAGCGGCGTTGATGGTGGCGATGCCGTCCACCAGCGTGGGAAGGCTCGCGGAGAAGGTCGCCGCACCGGTCGACAGTTCCTGCGCTCCGGAGGCGATCGCCGTGGTGCCAGCCGCGAGTGCCGTGGTCCCTGGGTACTCGACCGATGGGTTCGAGGGGTCGAGGGAACCGCCGTTCGCGATCACGTTGCTGGTCGTGGCGAGTTGCGCGATTCCTTCGCAGTACTTCTCGGACGCGCCGGAGGCGGCGCATCCGGCGCTGAGCAGTGCGAGCTGCTGTGCCACTTGCGTGGTCGCGGCGGCCGTACCGTCTGCGGCGGTCGAGAGCTGCGAGACGCGGTCCGCCAGCTCCTTCGCACCGCCGGCAATCTTTGCCGCACCGGGGACGAGCCCGGGGCTGCCGGTCGATGCGTCGGGCTGTGTGCCGGCGTACAGCGCGGAGAGACCGTTCGACAACTGCCCGGCCCCGTCGCTCAGCTGCGTCGCGCCTGACGAGAGCTGCGTGGCGCCCGTGGCCAGCTGCGTGGTGCCGTTCGCGAGTTGCTGCGCACCCTGCGCGAGCGAGAGTCCGCCCGTCGAGAGCTGCTTCGCGCCGTCGGCGGCTTCACCGAGCTGGTCGTGGAGGGTGTTGAACCCGACGTAGACGTTCTCGAGGTAGGTAGTGGTGAGCTGTCGACCGAGGAGCGAGGCCGCGGTCTGCGTGATGGTCTGCGAGATGGCGTCGTCGACGAGTTTGCTGCGGTCGCTCGTCGTGACGTCGAGGCGGGCGCGCTCGGCGTCGGCGGCGTCGCCCGAGAAGGACGTCGCGGCCTTCGAGAAGTTCTCGGGGATGGTCACGACGGCCGTGTACGAACCGTCGGCGAGTCCCGCCTTCGCGTCGGACGCGTCGGTGATGACCCAGGTGTAGTTGGTCTCCTGGTCGCCGTCGACGAGACCTGCGGAGAGCTGGCGTCCGAGCGGCACGGTCTGGCCGTCGACGGTCACCGGCTTGTCGTCGTTCACGATGGCGGCGGTCACCTGACCGAGTCGTTCCGCCGGATTCCACAGTGCCCAGACGAGTCCGCCCGCGATGACGAGCGGCACGAGGATGAGGCCGATGATCGAGACGACCGTGACGCCCTTGCCGGAGCGGGCCCGTTCGAGGCGGTTCAGGATGGTGCTCATGCGTCGACCTTCGATTCAGCGATGGCGGTGGGGGTGGGGGCGGCACGGTCGAGGTCGAGTACCTCGGCGGCCGTGGTCGGCAGGACGCCGGCGAGCGAGGACGCGTCCGCGGTGCCGACGACGATCGTGAGCGGCCGGCGTGTGTGCTCCGCGGCTCTGGTCGCCGCCAGGAGGCGCTCGTACAGTCCGCGTCTCGTGTCGTCGTCGGGCACGGTGTCGACGCCGTCGAGGACGATGACGGCGGGGCGTTCGGCCAGCGCCGAGGCGAGCGTCTGAACGGGTTCACCGTGGTCCAGGCGGACGTACGCGACGCGGGACCGGACGGCACCGGCGCGGACGGGTAGGACCAGCCCGGCGACCTTGAGTCGCCCGTGGTCGGGTTCGAGGCGGCCAGCCAGCGTCAGCAGCAGGGCCGTGACCGAGACCGGCCGGGCACCCTGCACGGCGAGCACGCCGCCGACGGCGACCGTCGTGTCGACGTCGGAGTACAGCGGTCCGTCCGCACCGGCGAGCGTGACGCCGGCGGCGGCGATCGCGACCTCGTCGCCGTTGCGCCACTCGCGCAACTCGAGTTCGCGCTGCAGGCCCTCGCCCTCGACGTCGAACGACGGCAGGATGCGGTCGAGCCAGGTCGGCAGGTACCAGGCGTGGTCGCCGAGGAGCGCGAGCACCGCCGGCACGAGGGTCATGCGCACGATGAACGCGTCGACGAAGACCCCGACCGCGAGCCCGAGGGCGATGGGTTTGATGTTCGTGTCACCCTCCGGCACGAAGGCGGCGAACACCGCGAACATGATGACGGCTGCGGCGGTGACGACCTTCGCCGAGCCGAGGAAACCGGTCTCGACGGATCGCTTCGCGAGTCCCGAGTGGACGAAGTCCTCGCGCATCCGGGAGACGAGGAAGACCTCGTAGTCCATCGCGAGCCCGAAGAGGACACCCATGAGGATGATCGGCATGAAGCTGATCACGGGACCGGTCCTGGCGACGTGGAGCGCCTCGGCGAACACGCCGTGCTCGAAGACGAGGGCCACGACGCCGAACGACGCGGCGACCGACAGCAGGTAGCCGAGGGTCGCCTTGATCGGGACCCAGATGGAACGGAAGACCATCGTCAGGAGCACGAGCGACAGGCCGACGACGATCAGGCCGAAGGGGAGGAGGGCGCCGCCGAGGCGGTCGGAGATGTCGATGCCGATGGCGGTGAACCCGGTGACCTGGAGGTCGACGTCGTACTCGTCCTGGAAGTACTGGTGGAGCCCGCGGATCTCGGCGACGAGGTCCTTCGTCGCCTGGGAGTCGGGGCTGCCGCTCGGGATGACCTGGATGATGCCGGTGTCGGCCGTCGCGTTCGGGGTGGCGAGGGGGACGGCGGCGACGCCGTCGAGTCCTTCGATCTCCTGCTTGAGGTCGGTCATGAGTGTGAGCGGGTCGGTGCTGCCGACGATGCTTCCGGTGACGACGAGCGGGCCGTTGAACCCCTCCCCGAAGTGTTCGGACACGAGGTCGTAGGTGGTCCGTGCACTGTCACCCTCCGGAAGGGAACCGGCGTCGGGCAGGGCGAGTCGCAGCGACAGGGCGGGGATGGCGAGGGCCCCCAGGACGGCGACGACGGCGATGATCGTGACGATGGGGAGTCGGGTGACGCCGCGTACCCAGCCGAGGAAGAAGCGGTTGGGGTGCCCTTCGACAGGCTCAGGGACCGCGTGTTGTGGCTCAGGGACCGGGTGTTGTGGCTCAGGGACCGGGTGTTGTGGCTCAGGGACCGACCGACGGGGCTGGGCCTGCCGCTTGACGCGCCTCGTCTTCGGGCGAAGTCGGTTGCCGGCGAAGCCGAGCATGGCCGGGATGAGGGTGAGTGAGATGACCACCGCGATCGCGACGCCGACCGCCGCGGCGACACCCATCGTCGTGAGGAACGGGATGTTCGCGACGGCGAGCCCGAGCAGGGCGATGATCACGGTGAGTCCGGCGAAGATGACCGCTGAGCCGGCCGTGGCGGTCGCACGCGCTGTGGACTCCTCCGGATCAAGGCCGGAGCGCAGGCCGTCCTGGTGCCTCGAGATGATGAAGAGGGCGTAGTCGATGCCCACGGCGAGACCGAGCATGAGCGCGAGCATCGGAGTGGTCGAGGAGATCGGCCCGAAGACCGTCGCGACGAAGATGAGGGCCATCGAGATGCCGACGCCGAGCAGCGCGGTGATGAGGGGCATGCCGGCGGCGAGGAAGGAGCCGAAGGTGAGGACGAGGACGACGAGGGCGACGACGACGCCGATGAGCTCGATGAGGCTCAGGGTGGGCAGGCTGTTGCTGAACAGCTGACCGCCGAGCGACGACTGCGCGCCGGCCGGCAGGCTCTCGGCGAGGGCCGCCTCTGCTCGCTCGAGGCCGGAGACCGTGCCGGCGGTGATGTCCGACTGGGCGCTGTCGAACTGGATCGAGATGAGGGCGGCCCGCTGGTCGTCGGAGACGGCGCCGGTGATGTTCTCGTCGAAGGGTGAGACCGCCTGCTCGACCTGGTCGATCCGACCGAGCGAGGTGATGGCGTCGTCGATGGCGGACCGGACGTCGGCGTCGTCGACGGTGTCGCCGGCGGGTGCGACGACGACGATCTGAGCGGATGCGCCGCTCACCTGCGGGAAGGTGTGCTCCAGGGAGTCGAGGGCCTCCTGGGACTCCGTGCCGGGGATGGAGAAGGCGTTGTCGGTTCCCTGGTTGAACAGCAGTGCGCCACCGCCCGCGACGGCGAGCACGGCGATCCACAGGATCAGCACGAGCTTCCGCGCGCGGAACGCCCAACGGCCGAGGGTGTACAGCAGAGAGGACACGCGTCGCTCCTAGTGGTGTCGGCACGCTGCCCGCAGTCGGGCCGACCGAGGTTCGGACAGATTCGATACAGCGGTGTATCCGATACACGACTGTATTCGATACAATCGTGTATCGGCAAGGGGCCGGAGAAGCTGTCAGTAAGGTGTCAGGATGCACGTGCGCGAAGGAGTCGAGTCCCAGAACGACGAGGCCCCGGTCGAATCGGCCCGTCGGCAACGCACCAGGGAGCGACTCGTCGACGCCGCCTACGAGGTCTTCGCCGAGTTCGGCGTGCACGCGGCGTCGGTCGAGCAGATCAGTGAGCGCGCGGGCTTCACGCGCGGCGCTTTCTACTCCAACTTCGATTCGAAGGAGGAGCTGTTCTTCGCCCTCGAGTCACGCGAGAACCAGCTCCGACTCGATCGTCTGGAGGCCGGACTGCAGGCGGTCAGCCCGTCGCTCCTCGATGCAGCGGGCCGCTACACCGAGGGTTCGCTCGAGGCTCTGATCCGTGCCTTCCTCGAGCTCCAGCCCGATGACCGCCGCTGGTGCCTCGTCCAGTCGGAGTTCCGGATGCTGGCGATGCGCGACGCCGACGTCGCAGCCCGTTACCTCCAGCACCAGGAGAGCGCGGGCCGACAGCTCGCCGCGTGGCTCGACCAGGCGGCCGGACTGGCACACGTCCGGTTCACGATCCCCACGCCCGACATCGCGAACATTGTCGTCGCCCTCTACGAGTCGGCCATCCAGACCGCTGTGCTCATGGATCCGGACGGCGATGAGGGCTCACCGCGCGAGCTGGCGATGCGCACGCTCCCGGCCATCGTCCGCGCCCTCACGGAGTCGATCGACGACTGAGGTCAGGCCGACTCGTCGACTCCCTGCGGTTGCATCGCTTGGGCGAACATGACGATGATGCCGCTCGGACCGCGGACGTAGCTGAGCCGGTAGACGCCCTGATAGTCGGCGACACCGCGGAGCGGGTGGCAGTCATGCCTGGCGGCGATCGCCAGCGCCTCGTCGATGTCGTCGACGGCGAACGCGACCCGGTGCATGCCGATCTCGTTCGGCAGGGTCGGCTCCGTCTCGATCGCGGCCGGGTGGAGGTACTCGAAGAGTTCGAGGCGGCCGCGACCGTCCGGCGTCTGCAGCAGGGCGATCTTCGCGTGGTTGCCATCGAGGCCCACGGCCGTGTCCGCCCACTCGCCGCTCACCGTGTCGCGGCCGACCACGCTCAGCCCCAGGTCCGTGAAGAAGGCGATGGTCGCCTCGAGGTCGCGGACCGCGATCCCGACGTTCTCGAGTCTGATGTCCATGCGGTGAACGATATCGCGGTCGCTCAGGCCGGATGGCCCGACACCCGTGGGTGCCGGGCCACCGGGCCTCGCCGTTTCACCCGCTCAGGGCGCTGGTCGGCGGCGTCAGAGACGCCCGGATCGCCGGGTACAGGCCGGCGATCGCGCCGATGACCAGTGTCGCCCCGATCCCTCCGCCGATGACGCCCAGCGGCAACGAGACCGGCCACCCGTTCATCGTCGCGAAGGCGGCGGTCACCACGGCACCCAGCGCGGCACCGGCCGCACCGCCGAGCGCCGACAGGAGGAGCGCTTCAGTCAGGAACTGCGCGCGGATGTGTCCGCGCGTCGCTCCCAGCGCGCGCCGGAGTCCGATCTCCCGCTTCCGCTCGAGGACCGAGATCACCATGGTGTTCGCCACACCGATGCCGCCGACGAGCAGCGCGACCGAGCCGAGGCCGAGAAGCAGGCCGGTGAACGCCTGATCTGCCGCATTCTTGGCGGCGAGGGCGTCCGAGGGGCGCGACACCTCCACCTCGTTCGGAGCCTTCGGCGAGACGGTTCCGGGGAGCACACCTCGGACGGCGTCGACGTCCTCGTCCGCAGAGCGCTCGTAGACGGTTGTGGGCCGTCCTTCGTATCCGAACAGTTCGGCGGCGATCGGTTCACCGATCAGGGCCGCCGTGTCGATCTCGGGTGCGAGGCCGACGGGCGCGAGCACCCCGACGACGGTGAAGAGCCGGTCGCCGAGCCAGACGAGCGTTCCGGCTTCGCTCACGCCGAGCCGCTCGGCGGCCGTCGATCCGAGGACGACGGTCGGGAAGGATCCGGTCGCGGCGTTCAGCCAGTCGCCATCGACGAGCGATGCGTCCAGCACCTCGAGCAGATCCGGTGTCGCCGCCCGGACGTCGAGTCCGCCGCTGCGGTTCGGATCGATGAGCCGTGAGCGGTACACGGATCGGTCGGGAAGTGTCGCCGCCCCGGCGACCTGCTCGACACCGGTGATGCGACGGACACGATCGACGCTCGTCGCCGGCAACTCGGTCTGCTCTCCGGTCATCGTCTTGCCGGCCTCGACCCGCAGGAGGTTCGTTCCGAGGGTGTCCAGTTCCGCGGCCAGCTTCGCCTGACTCGACGTCGAGATGCCGACCACGGCGATCATGGCGGCGATACCGATGGCGATGCCGAGTGCCGACAGGACCGCGCGAGCCGGGCGAGCCCGCAGCCCGGTCGTCCCGAGGCGGAAGACGTCGCTCCCGAGGAGACGGGACCGCCGACGCGGATCCACGCGGCCCGCATCGGTCGACGGGTCGCGGCTCATGCGGCGATCCCGGAGTCCGAGACGAGGTGGCCGTCGCGGATCGCCACGCGACGCGGCAGGCGTTCGGCGAGTTCGACGTCGTGGGTGATGACGACGATGGTCGTCCCGGCGAGATTCAACTCGTGCAACAGCTCGACAACGCTGTCGCCGGAGCTGGTGTCCAGGTTGCCGGTCGGTTCGTCAGCGAGGAGGAGCGGGGGGTCCCCGACCACCGCACGGGCGATCGCGACGCGTTGCCGCTCGCCACCGGACATCTGGTTCGGCTTGTGGTCGAGTCGATGTCCGAGACCGACGCGGAGGAGCGCGGCTCGAGCACGGCGGCGTCGTTCCGATCGTCCGACGCCGGCGTATACGAGACCGTCCGCGACGTTGTCCACCGCGGAGAACCCCTCGGCCAGGTGGAACTGCTGGAACACGAAACCGATGCGATATGCCCGGAGCGCGGACAGCTCGGTGTCGGACATCTGCTGCACGTCCAACCCGTCGATCCGTGCGGTCCCCGAACTCGGGCGGTCGAGGGTGCCGATGAGGTTCAGCATCGTCGACTTGCCGCTGCCGCTCGGACCGACGATGGCGATGAATTCACCGCGGGACACCGTGAGATCGATGCCGGCGAGCGCGAGCGTCGGAGGTGACCCGTAGCTTCGGGTCACCTGTTCGAGGCCGATGATCTCGTCGCTCATCGAGGGACCACGACCTCGAGGCCGGCTTTCAGGCCCTCGCCGGATATCTCGACCAGGCCGCCGGCGAAGAGCCCGGTGGTCACGGGGACCTTGCGGTGGGTGCCGCCGGCGTCGACGACCTCGACGCCGAAGGTCTGGTCGTCGAAGGCGATGAGCGCGTCCACCGGGACCGACAGGACGTCCTCCCGTCGTTCGGAGGGGAATCCGACCGTGACGGTCGCGCGTTGGAGGTCGCCGGTGGCGGCAGGATCGTCCAACGCGATACCGACCGGGATGATGACCTCGGGTTTCCCGTTGGAGTCCTGGCGCTCGGTCGGAACGCCGACGTCCGTGACGGTGCCGGTGGTCGTCGATCCGCCGGGGAGCCGGACGTCGACCTTGCCGCCGATGACGGCGAGCTGTTGGTCGCTCGGCTTGAGCGCGACCTCGACCCGTTTCGTCGTCGCCGTCGCCGTGACGATGTCGGTGCTCGCCGGCGTGCCGACGGGGGCGTCGACGGCGCCGATCCTGACGTCGCCGGGTTGGATGACGACGGACCCCAGCGGGAGTTCACCGGTCTCCGGCAGCCCGAGGGCATCCTGCCAGCGCTGGATGGCGACGCGCGTACTCCAGGCGAACTCGGTGTCGGGTACCCGGTCGAAGTGTCCGAGGGCGGCCAGGCTCATCTCCAGGGCGAGGACGTCGGGGCCGTCGCTCATGCCGCTGGCGAAACCACGCCAGGCGGGAAGCGGCCCGTGCAGGAGCGGAACGGGCACATTGTCGACGGCGAAGAGCGACTGACCGAGGCCGATGACCGTTCCCGGGGCGGGAACCTGGGTGATCGTCCCGCCGAGTGTGCTTCCGAGCTTGCGTTTGTCGGTGTAGTCGAGCGCACCGGTCATCTCGGAGACACCGGACAACTCACCCTGCACGATCGGGACGGTTGCGGCCGCGGGGGTCGTCGTCTCGGTGGTGGAGGCGCTGGACCCGCCGTTCGTCAGGACGAGGAACGCGGCGGCCCCGACGACGGCGACAACGGCGGCGCCGCTGAGGACGACGATCGCGCCGCGTCGTCGTCCGGGTCTGTCGGGTGGAACGAGTTCGTCCTCGATGGTCGGATGGCCGGTGGATGCGGGGACGGGGGTGCTGCTCATGCGAGGACTCCTCGGGATCGGGGACCGGGCGTGGCTGTCGAGCCACGCACAGTCGGTGTGACGGGCGACGGCTGCATCAGTCCTCGCGGGAGATGCTCGGCACGCCGTCGCCTGCGCCCGTACCCTGGAACGTCGCCAGGCATTCGTCCGTCACGTCGTCGGGTACACCGTCGGGTACCCGCAGCCCGGAGTCGCGGGTCGGGTCGGGAACGTCGAAACCGTGTTCACGGAGGCACTCGGCGGCTTCGATCGTCTGCTGGAGCGACTGCTCCTCCGACATGCCGCCGCCGGTCGGTGCGGGTGGCGGCCCGACCTCCTCCTGACACAGGGGCACGGCGGCTTCATAGGCCTCCATGTCGACCTCGTTGACGTTGATCTTCATGGAGCCGTCCGCCTCCGGGTCGGGCATGTCGACGCCCTTCTCGCGGAGGCAGTCGTTGAACTTGAGCTGCCACTCCTCGAAGCTCACCGGAGCGGCGGAGGCTGATTCGGTGGAGGCCTCGCCGCTGCACGCGCTGAGCCCGAGGAGGAGTCCCGGGACGGCGAGGAGGGCGGTGAGGGCGATCAAGGGGCGGCGTGACGTGGTCGTCATGGTGGTCCTTTCGTGGAGCGAGCCGGAGCTGGATGCGTCATCGGCGTCGGACCAGTTCATCGAGACCGATGTTGCGAGGGCGTAAGCGCTGAAACTGACATGTTCTTTATGCGTCATGTGTATTCTGATATTCCACATTCCCGAGTGATGGAGATTCCATGCGCGTGCTCATCGCCGAAGACGAACGATTCCTGGCCGAGGCGATCCGCGACGGCCTCGCCCTCGAGGCCATCGCCTCCGACGTCGTCGGCGACGGCGGCAGGGTGCTCGAGGCGGTGTCGATCAACGAGTATGACGCCGTCGTCCTCGATCGCGACCTCCCGACGGTGCACGGCGACGAGGTCTGCCGTGTGCTCGTCCGCGAACACCCGGGGGTGCGCATCCTGATGCTCACCGCGGCCCGCCGACTGGACGACACCGTCAGCGGGTTCGGGCTCGGCGCCGACGACTACCTGACGAAACCGTTCGAGTTCCCCGAGCTGGTCGCGCGTCTGCGGGCACTCGCGCGACGGAACATCGAGGCGAGGCCGCCGATCCTGGAGCTCGCCGGTCTCCGGCTCGACCCGTTCCGGCGCGAGGTCTACCGGGACGGACGGCTGGTCCGCCTCTCGCGGAAGGAGTTCGCCGTCCTCGAACAACTCATGATCGCGGATGGTGGGGTGATCAGCGCGGAGGCGCTCCTCGAGAAGGCCTGGGACGAGAACGTCGACCCCTTCACGAACACGATCCGGGTCACCGTCTCGAACCTCCGCCGCCGCCTCGGTGCGCCGTGGGTGATCCAGACGGTTCCGGGCAGTGGGTACCGGATCGAGGCGCTCCCATGACCGAGGACGGATCCGCGCGCCGGCGACGTCGGCTGCCTGCTCGAGCGCGACTCACCCTCACCTCATCGGCGCTCGTGACGGCGGCCGGCGCGGTGATGGTCGTCGTCATCTACGCCTTCATGCGCTTCGTGCCGACCTACGCGCTTGCCACGACGGCGGATCCCGAGCAGGTGCCGGCGGCACCCGCACCGACCGGTGTCGGCTCGCTGCCGGACACGATCGGCGTCACG
Source organism: Plantibacter sp. M259 (assembly GCF_006065115.1). Lineage (NCBI taxonomy): Bacteria > Bacillati > Actinomycetota > Actinomycetes > Micrococcales > Microbacteriaceae > Plantibacter > Plantibacter sp. M259. The sequence goes on from NZ_CP040750.1 coordinate 2,751,658, forward strand.
CTCGACGGTTCGCCGGCCGCGCTCCTGATCCGCGACCAGGCCGACATCCTGAGCACCCTCCTCGTGGCGTCCGTCGTGGTCCTGATCCTCCTCGCCGGGATCACCTCCTGGATCAGCTGGATCATCGCGGGGCGGATCCTCCGGCCGCTGCAGGAGATCACCGAGGCGGCACAGCGGGCGGCCTCCGGGTCGTTCGACCACCGAGTCGGGCTGGACGGTCCGCCGGACGAGATCACCGAGCTCGCCCGGACGTTCGACGACATGCTCGGCCGACTGGACCGCTCCTTCCACGCCTACCAGCGGTTCGCGGCCAACGCCTCCCACGAACTCCGGACTCCGCTCGCCACCATGCAGGCGATGCTCGACGTCGCGGCGCACGGTGCGGCCGCCGGTGCGCCCGGCACCAGGGAACTGCTCGCGAAGCTCCGACAGACGAACGACCGCAGCGTCCGCACCGTCGACGCGATCCTGGACCTCGCGGACGCCGGGCAGACGGAGCCGGACCGCCGGGCGACCGATCTCGAGGAGATCGTGGCCGACTCGGTCGACGAGGTGCGTCAGAGCGCGGCGGCCCGGCGGATCACCATCGAGACGCGTGGCGCGGGCGGGACGACCGTCTCGGCCGACGGTCGGATGCTCGAGCACGCCGTGGGCAATCTGCTGCGCAACGCGGTGCGGCACAACGTCGACGGTGGTCGCGTGTCGGTCACCGTCGGTCGTGCCGAGGACGCCTCGCCGGTGTTGGTCGTCGAGAACACCGGCGCCTGTCTCGCCGAGGCCGACGTCGCCCGGTTCACCGAGCCATTCTTCCGCGGATCCGGGCGGATCGACGACGGCGGAGCCTCGCGAGGACTCGGGCTCGCGATCGTCGAGGCGATCGCCGAGGCCCACGGTGCGGCGCTCGAGCTCGAACCGCGCGCCGACGGTGGTCTGCGGGTCGTGCTCCGGTTCGTGGAGCCGGCGGTGGTGGCGGCGTGAGCGTAGAGCGGACCCGCGTCGTCAGCCTGCGGCGACCAGGCGCTCGCCCCGTGCCCAGACGAAGAAGCCCGCGAGGGTGAACGCCCCGTAGAACAGGTACATCGACGCCGACACCCAGTACCCCGCGCCGAACAGCAGTGGCACGCCGACGAGGTCGACCGCGACCCAGATGAGCCAGAACTCCACCCAGCGCTTCGCCATCCCCCAGGTCGCGAGCAGGGAACCCATGAAGATCCAGGCGTCGGCCCAGACCGGTTCGTAGGAGCCGAGCGCCCGGAACACCGGGATCAGGAGCAGCGTGCCACCGACGAGGAGTCCGACGAGAATGAGCCGCACCCGCCATCCGGCCCAGCGGGGCCGGATCACGGCGACCGGGCCGGTCGTCACCTCGACCCGCTCGGCCCGTCGCCACTGCACCCAGCCGTAGACCGACACGACGATGAACATGAGCTGGCGGCCCGCCTGCCCGAGGAGGTTGGTCGGGTTGGGCGTGTGGAAGACGGCGCCGAGGAACACGGTCAGCAGGAGCGCGTTCCCGATGATGCCGACGGGCCAGGCCCAGGCTCGGCGACGCATACCGCCCAGGGCGCTCGCCAGGCCGAAGAGGTTGCCAACGACCTCCCGCCAGAGGACCACCTGGTCGCCGACTCGGAAGGTCGCATCGAAGAGCCAGAGGAGGATCCCCACTGCAGTCCTCCGATCGGGTCCGTCGCCAGCTGATGCACGGTCACGCGACCGACGGTCCACCGTACAACGTGCAGAGCCGCCTCCCGATCGGGCGGCGGCTCTGTGACGATCTGCGGCTCGATGGCCGTGTTCGCCGGCTAGCTCGCGGCGGGCAGTCCTCCGCCGGCGGCGATGACCTGCTCGAGGAAGGCGTCGGTGGCGGCGGCCTGCTTCCGCATCACGCGCTCGGCGTCCTCGGCACTGCGTGCCTCGGCGGCCGCGACCAACCCGGTGACGTAGGCGGCGAAGATGTCCCACTGGAAGAAGTCGATCGTCGGCAGCGAGGTGTAGGTCACCCGGGTGTTCATCTGACGGGCGACCTGCTGCAGCAGCGAGTTGCCCGAACGCTCGACCATGAAGTCGGCGAAGGCGGAGGACGAGCGGAGGACGTGCTTGTCGCGCGCCTCGATGTCCGCGAGCACGGCGTCGCCGAGCTCGCGGAACGCCGCGACGTCCTCGTCGGTGAACTGCGGGATGCTCCACCGCGCGCTGAGCTCGTGGAAGCCGTTCAGGAGGCGCAGTGCCTCCGCGTACTGCTGGGGCGTCGGCTTCGCGACGCGGGTGTACCGCTGCGGTGCGGTCTCGACGAGGCCGATGTCGGCCAGCTTGCTGATCGCCTCGCGGATCGGGGTCCGGGACACGCCGAGCCACTTCTCGAGCTCCTCATCGTTGAGGCGCTCGCCCGGCTCGAGGGTGCCGTCCTCGATGGCGGTCAGGAGCTGCTCGAAGACGATGTCGCGCAGGAGCTTCCGAGGGCTCGTCTCGACGGTTTTGGGAACAGGCATGGGACTCCGATCGTCGAGCTGGGATATGACCAGTTCAGAATACCGATATCCAAGGTGTGTTGGATAGGTTTGTGCTTCATGTGTTGTAGAACATGCCGGAAGCACAGGTGTGGTCGGGGACGTCACAGCTTGCTATCCTGACGCGCACGGGCGGGGCCCGATGACGCAGGAGGGTGGACGTATGTCGGCTGATTCGACGGCCAGGACGCCGCGGCATCGTCGGATCCACCTGTTCCAGACGCTCGGAGCCCTGCTGGGCGGGGTGACGAGGGTGACCGTCCCGGTCCTCGAGGACGCCGACCGCGCGGCGCTCGTCGCCGAACTGGACGAGGTGACGCGGTTGATCGGCGTGCAGGACCCGGTCGCGTACGCCGACGCCTCGTGGCCGCTCATGGATCATCTCGTCGCCCTCTGCCCGAACCGCATCCTGGTCACGACCGCTCGCGATGCGCTCGCGCTGCTGGCGCCGCAACTCGAGGTCACCGCCGACACCGACTGGCTCGATTGGCCGTCGCTCGCGGTGGACTTCCCGATCCTCCGGGACGCGGTAGCGGAGGGGGACGCCATCGGCGCGGAACTGGCCGTCGAGCGACTATGGGGGATGGCCGCCACGCTTCCGTGAAGCATTCCAAATGCTGATATGCTGAAGTCGTCGCTTGCGACACCACCTCCGGAGACGCCGGTCAGGACATTCGGGTTCCTGGCCTGAGCGCCCGGTGCTGAGCCGGGTGGGTGGGTTTCGGGTATCCGCCCACCCGGCGTCTCGAACCCCATCCGGAAACGACACAGCCCCCGCGCCGTCAGGTGCAGGGGCTGTGTGGAGGCGGCTGGCTCAGCCGATGACCGGGCCGAACCGCTCGGGGAGCACGCTCTTCGACACGCGACGGAGTTCGGACACCGGGATGGTCAGGACGTCCTGGATCTCAAGGGCGGGCTCGGTCGCGTCGCCGACGGCCGAGGCGTCGGTCACGCCGATGCGGAGCACTGGGTAGCCGCGGCCCTCGCACAGGCCCTGGAACTTGACGTCGTCCTCACGCGGCACCGAGACGATGACGCGTCCGGTGGACTCGGAGAAGAGCGCCGTCGTGAGGTCGACGCCGTCGCGGGTGAGCAGCTCACCGAGGAAGACCCGGCCGCCGACGCCGAAGCGCATGACGCTCTCGGCCAGCGCCTGGGCCAGGCCACCGTCGGAGAGGTCGTGGGCGGAGGACACGAGGCCCTCCTTCGCTGCGGCGTGCAGCAGCTCGGCCAGCGTCTTTTCGCCGGCGAGGTCGACCTTGGGCGGCAGTCCGCCGAGGTGGTCGTGGATCGTGCCGGCCCACGCGGAACCGTCGAGCTCGAGTGCGGTGGTGCCGAGGAGGTAGAGGTTGTCGCCCTCGTCCTGCCAGCCGCTCGGGATGCGGCGCGCGACGTCGTCGATCACGCCGAGGACGCCGACGACCGGCGTCGGGAAGATCGGGACGTCGCCCGTCTGGTTGTAGAACGACACGTTGCCGCCGGTGACGGGCACGCCGAGCTCGAGGCAGGCGTCCGACAGGCCGGCGACGGCTTCGGAGAACTGCCACATGACCTCGGGGTTCTCCGGCGAGCCGAAGTTCAGGCAGTCGGTGACGGCGGCCGGGACGGCACCGGTGACGGCGACGTTGCGGTAGGCCTCCGCGAGCGCGAGCTGTGCACCCTGGCGCGGGTCGAGCTGGCAGTAGCGGCCGTTCGCGTCGGTCGCGATGGCGAAGCCGAGGCCGGACTCCTCGTCGACGCGGATCATGCCGCCGTCGTCGGGGAAGGACAGCGCCGTGTTGCCCATGACGTAGTAGTCGTACTGGTTGGTGATCCAGCTCTTGTCGGCGAGGTTCGCCGAGCCGAGGAGGGAGCGGAACTGCTGCTCCAGCTCGGCAGGGGCGTCGGTGCGGGGGAGGGCCGACGCGGAGTCGGCCTGCAGCGCGTCGATCCAGGTGGGGTAGGCGACGGGGCGCTCGTAGACCGGGCCGTCGACCGCGACGGTCGAGGGGTCGACGTTCACGATCTCCTCGCCGTGCCAGTTGATGACGAGGCGGCCGGTGTCGGTCACCTCACCGAGCACGGAGGTCTCGACGTCCCACTTGTCAGTGACGGCGAGGAAAGCGTCGAGCTTGCCCGGCTCGACGACCGCCATCATGCGCTCCTGCGACTCCGACATGAGGATCTCCTCGGGCGTCAGCGAAGGGTCGCGCAGCAGCACGTGCGACAGCTCGACGAACATGCCGCCGTCGCCGTTGGCCGCGAGCTCGCTCGTGGCGCAGGAGATGCCGGCGGCACCGAGGTCCTGGATGCCCTCGACGAGGCTGTCGCGGTAGAGCTCGAGGCAGCACTCGATGAGCACCTTCTCGGCGAACGGGTCGCCGACCTGGACGGCCGGACGCTTCGTCGGGCCGTTCGCGTCGAAGGAGTCGGACGCGAGGATGGACGCGCCGCCGATGCCGTCGCCACCGGTGCGGGCACCGAAGAGGACGATCTTGTTGCCGACGCCCGAGGCGTTGGCGAGGCGGAGGTCCTCGTGACGCAGGACACCGACCGACAGGGCGTTGACGAGCGGGTTGCCCTGGTACACCTTGTCGAAGTAGGTCTCGCCGCCGATGTTCGGCAGGCCCAGGCAGTTGCCGTAGGAGGAGATGCCGGCGGTGACGCCGTGCACGACGCGCGCGGTGTCGGGGTGGTCGATGTCGCCGAACCGGAGCTGGTCCATGATGGCGACCGGTCGGGCGCCCATCGAGATGATGTCGCGGACGATGCCGCCGACGCCCGTGGCCGCACCCTGGAAGGGCTCGATGTAGGAGGGGTGGTTGTGGCTCTCGACCTTGAAGGTCACGGCCCAGCCCTCGCCGACGTCGATGACGCCGGCGTTCTCGCCCATGCCGACCATGAGGTTCTTCTTCATGTCGTCGGTGACCTTCTGGCCGAACTGGCGCAGGTAGATCTTGCTGGACTTGTAGGAGCAGTGCTCGCTCCACATGACCGAGTACATGGCGAGCTCGCCGCTCGTGGGACGACGACCGAGGATCTCGCGGATCTTCGCGTACTCGTCGGCCTTCAGGCCGAGGGCGCCGTAGGGCTGCTCGCGGTCCGGTGTCGCGACGGCGTTCTCGACGGTGTCGGCGACGGCGGAGCTGGTGGGGGTGGTGGTCGTCACGAGGGCAGGACTCCAAAGGAAGTGGTGGGATGCCGGACCCACCAATCTTAGCGGCGCGCGGCGACGAACAGATCATCGGATGGGCGTCGGCGGTCGAGGCCGATTCGTCACGGCGCGGTGCAGGATTCGGGGTCTGTTCACGAGGTTCGAGATCGACCGTGACGATCGGTGCGATGGTTGCGTCCTATCACCAACGAAGCGATCAACCGCTCGCTCGAGACGAACCAGGAAGGGCAACACCATGTCGAACACCACCAACTCCCCGAAGCCCACCGTCACGAAGGGTGTCGTCGGCGAGAACAACGCCGCCACGCAGACGAACACCCACGGCAAGACGGTCATCGACAACGGCGTGGTCGCGAAGATCGCCGGCATCGCAGCCCGCGAGGTCCGCGGCGTGCACGCCCTCGGTGGCGGAGCGGCCCGTGCCTTCGGTGCTATCCGCGACGCCATCGGCTCCTCCGACCTGTCGCAGGGCATCCGCGTCGAGGTCGGCGAGACCCAGGTCGCCGTCGACGTCGTGATCGTCGCGGACTACCCGGTGGACCTGCAGGCCGTCGCGAGCGAGGTCCGTGCCTCCGTCATCCGCGCGATCGAGCAGTTCGTCGGCATGGAGGTCACCGAGGTCAACGTGACCGTCAGCGACGTCTTCATCCCGTCGGACGACGAGGACCAGAACGCTGAGGCGCGAGTCCAGTGACCGCCACCAACACCGGCATCCTGATCGGCGCCGTCCTCGCCCTCAGCTGGGTGGCCTTCGGGTTCTGGGCGTTCGTGTTCGTCGCGGTCGCGATGGGGGTCGGCGCCCTCGTGGCCCGCATCGTCACCGGCCAGACCGACCTGAACGCGATCGTCGACGCCGTCCGCGGGAAGCGCGTCTCGTCATGACCACCGCCGTCCTCGACCGGGGTGTGTCCCCGGTCGCCGAAGCGCCTGTCGTGCATCCGCACGGCGGGCCGGGCCGGACGCGGATCACCGCGAAGGCCCTCGAGCACGTCGCCGTGAACATCGCGGCCGAATCGCTCGGGGTCCCGGCGGGACGCGTGAAGGTCGAGCTCGCCGACGACCGGGGTGCACTCGCGCTCGTCGTCACCTCGCCGATGCGTGCGATCCCACTGGCGCGCGTCTCGGCCACCCCCGACGCGCTCCAGCGCTCAGGGGGCTCCATCGTCGAGCGCGTCTCGGCCGCCACCGGTGCCATCGCTGCTCGCGTCGAGCAGTTGTCCGGTTCGAGCGTCTCGCGCGTCTCCATCCGCGTGAGCGGACTCGAGATCGACCAGGAAGGACGGGTCTCATGACCGCCACCGCAGCCACGACCCCGGTCGCCGGCCCGACGAGGGTGCTCCGGCGCCTGGCTCGTCGCGAACTGCACTCGCCGCGCTCGACCGCCGCGATCCTCCTCGCGGTCCTGCTCGTGCTCGTCGCACTCTGGATCGCCGTGGAGACGGTGCTCGCCCTCATCGGCCTCCGCCCGCTCCTCGTCGCCCCGGGTGAGATCCCGGCCGCCGCGGCCAGCCTGCCGACGACGCAGCCCGTCATCCTCGGTGTCGCGGGGGCACTCGTGCTCCTGCTCGGGGTGATCCTCATCGGGATCGCGCTCGGACCGGGACGCCGGCACCGTCACCTGTTGTCGACCGGGCGCGTGCTCGCGGTCGTCGACGACGAGGTCATCGCGTCGGCGCTCGCACAACGTGCCTCGACGACGGCCGCCACGCACCCGGACGGCACCTCGGTGGCCGTGGGTCGTCGGACCGCGGCGATCCGGATCACCCCGGCCAGTGGCATGCCCGTCGACCGGTCCGAGGTGGACCGCGCCGTCGCCGCAGACCTCGACGCGTTCGGCCTGCAGCCGTCGCTCCGGGCGACCACCTCCATCTCGTCGAACGGGAAGGTCGGACAGTGAACTCCACCAACCGCGGACTGAACCGTCTGCTCATCCTCTTCATCGGACTCGTCCTCGTCGTGATCGGGGCTGCGGCGCTCGCCGTCGTCACCGTGCCCGTCGTCGCCGACTGGTGGCGCGACAACCGCGCCGCCGTGCTCGACACGATCGACGGCTGGTTCGCCTGGAACCCGTTCGGCGCGGACGCCGGTCAGACGGCCCCGCTCCTGGTGCCGATCGTCGGGATCGTGCTGCTCGTGCTCGTCGCCGCCCTGCTCATCTCGTTCATCCTGCGTCAGGGTCGGGGCCGTTCCGGCGTCGTGCATCGCGCGACCGTCGAGCACGGCGACATCGTGCTCGAGACGGACGTCGCGGCCAATGCCCTCGGCGATGCCCTCGACGACACCGAAGCGTTCTCGTCCGTCCGCGTCTCCGCCTGGGACGTGAAGCGGTCGCAGGCGCTCAAGGTCGCCGTCACCTGCCGGCGAGGCGTCTCGCCCCGCACGGCGGTGGAGACCGTCAGTACGGCGGTGGAGTCGCTCGACCGCCTGCTCGGCGTCGAGCTCCCCGTCCTCGTGGAGGTCGATGGCGGCCTCCGCGCCGCCAAGCCGAAGCGCGTCCTCCAGTGAGCGTCACTGATCCGGACGTGCCGGTGCAATTGCAAGCCCCCGTCCGAATCGGCTGATCCGCAGCCACGCGTCGCAGAATGCCAGTGTCGCGGGATGAACCATCGGGACACATCAACGCCCCACGGCGATCCGTGGGAGAGGGAGCAACACCATGGGTAAGAAGATCCTCCTCATCATCGTCGGCCTCATCGCCTTCGGTGCCTACACGCTCGGCGCGAAGGCCGGACGCACCCGGTACCGCGAGATCAAGCACGCCGCAGAAGAGTTCTGGAACGACCCTCGCGTCGAGAAGGCGCGCAAGAAGGCCGTGAAGAACGCGAAGAAGGCCACGGCGAAGGCCCAGAAGGAAGTCCAGAAGAAGCTCCACTGAGCCCGTTCGCCCGCCCGTCCTCGGGTGGAACGCCGCCCGCTCGTCCCGGTTTGGGAGAGCGGGCGGCGTTCGTGTTCACAACACCTTCGACAGGAACGCGCGTGTCCTGGCGTGCTGCGGATCGGCGAGCACCTCGCGAGGCGCCCCCGTTTCCACGACGACGCCGCCGTCCATGAACACGAGCGAGTCGGCCACCTCCCGGGCGAAGCCCATCTCGTGCGTCACGACGATCATCGTCATGCCGTCCTTCGCGAGTCCCTTCATGACGTCGAGGACCTCGCCGACAAGCTCCGGGTCGAGTGCCGAGGTCGGCTCGTCGAACAGCATGAGCTTCGGATCCATCGCGAGGGCCCGCGCGATCGCGACCCGCTGTTGCTGACCGCCCGACAGGTGACCGGGGTATGCGGCCGCCTTGTCGCTCAGACCGACCCGGTCCAGGAGTTCCCGACCACGCTGCTCGGCGACCACGCGCCGTTGGCCCTTCACCTGCATGGGCGCCTCGATGATGTTCTCGAGCGCCGTCATGTGGGGGAACAGGTTGAACCGCTGGAACACCATGCCGATGTCGCGCCGCTGCTTGGCCGCCTCCTTGGGCTTCAACTCGTAGAGCTTGTCGCCCCGCTCGCGGTATCCGATGAGGTCCCCCTCGACGAGCAACCGTCCGCCGTCGACCCGCTCCAGGTGGTTGATGCAACGCAGGAAGGTCGACTTGCCGGAGCCCGACGGCCCGACCAGGCACATCACCTCGCCGCGTCGCACCGTCAGCGAGATGTCCTTGAGGACCGTGTTCGAGCCGAAGGACTTCACCACGCCCTCGGCGCGAACCATGTCGGTCGTGTCCGTGTTCGTCATCGTCGTTCTCCGCTCTCGCCGTCCACCGGGCTCTGCTTCGCTCGTGCTGCCTCGGCCTCCTGGACCTGGATGGCCTCGGTGGTGACCGGTGCCCCGGCGTCGATGCGGGTGAGCCCCCGCGCGAACCGCTTCTCCAGGAAGTACTGACCCACCATGAGGATCGAGGTGAACAGCAGGTACCAGAGCGACGCGACGATGAGCAGCGGGATCGGGTTGAACGTCTCGGACGAGATGTCCCTCGACCTCGTGTAGAGCTCCTGCGTGAACGGAACGGCCGTCACGAGCGACGTGGTCTTGAGCATCGAGATCACCTCGTTGCCGGTCGGCGGGATGATGATCCGCATCGACTGCGGCAGGATGACCCGTCGCATCGTCTGCGCCCAGCTCATCCCGAGCGCCGTCGACGCCTCCTCCTGTCCGCGGTCCACCGACAGCAGACCGGCGCGCACGATCTCCGACATGTAGGCGGCCTCGTTGAGCGCCAGCCCGATGACGGCGATCCAGAACGTGTTCAGCGCGGCGTCCGTCGGCAGCTGCGCGATCGGCGGGAGGAAGGGCAGTCCGATGTTGAGCGTCGGATAGATCGTCGCGAGCAGGCCCCAGAAGACCAGCTGCACGTAGACCGGCGTCCCGCGGAACAGCCAGACGAAGCCCCATGCGATGGCCTTGAGCACCGGGTTCGGCGACAGCCGCATGATCGCGAGCACGACGCCGAGGACGATGGCGCCGATCATCGAGTACACCGTCAGCTGCAGCGTGATGAGCGCTGCCATGGTGATTCGCCGGTCGAAGACGTACTTGCCGACGGCCGGCCAGTCGTACGCCGGTCGCGTCGCCGCGTCGACCACGAAGGCGACGAGCAGGAGCACGATGATGACGGCGAACACGTTCCGCCAGGGATGGCGGAGCTTGACGACCTTCAACGGCACCGGGGGCGTGGACGCCGTTCCGGTGGTTCTGGAGTCGCTCATGGTCAGCTCGTCGCGCCGTTGATGTCGATCTTGTCGATGGCGCCGGACTCGACGCCCCACTTGCTCAGGATCGAGCCGTAGGTGCCGTCGTCCATCAGGGACTGCAGGGCGGCCTGGAGGGCCTTGCCGAGGTCGCCGCGGTCCTTCGCGATCGGCATGCCGTAGAGGAACGTCGAGTACACGTCGCCGGAGAGTTCGAGCTTGCCGTCGCTCTGCTGGACGGCGTACTGCACGACCGGGGAGTCGGCGGTCATCGCGTCGGCGCGGCCGAGCGTGACCGCTGCCGTCGCCTCGTCCTGCGTGTCGTAGCCGAGGGCCTCGATCGCGGGCTTGCCGGCGTCCGTGCAGGCCTGTGACTTGGCGGGGACGTCGTCGAGGGCCTCCGTCGTGCCGTTCTGGACGGCGACCTTCAGCCCGCAGGAGTTGTCGGGGTCGACGGACTTGCCCGCGAGGGTCGCCCACTGGATCCCTGCGGTGAAGTAGTCGACCATGTCGACCTGCTGCTGGCGCTCCTTGGTGTCGAAGAAGGACGACAGCCCGACGTCGTACTTGCCACCGGTGATGCTCGGGATGATGTTGTCGAACTTCGCCACCTGGTAGTCGGTGGTGAGGCCGAGCTTGCCGGCCATCGCGTCGGCGAGCTCGATCTCCCACCCGATCGGGTCGCCGTTCGCGTCCTTGAACTCGTTGGGCGCGTAGGTCGCGTCGGTGCCGAGGATGAGCTTGCCGGCCTGACGGATGTCGTCGGGGAGCAGCGCTTCGGCGGCCTTGTCGACGGTCACCGCAGGCGCTGAGCCGGTGGCGTCGGGTGTGGCGACCTCGTTGTTGACGCAGCCGGTGAGCAGCAGCGCGGCGGCGGCCGTGAGTGCGGCCGGGAGCAGGTATCGGTTCTTCATGTCAGGTTCCTTGCTCGGTTGATGTGGTGGTGGAGGTGAAGACGCGGCGTCCGGCGATCCAGGTCCCGACGGTCCTGGTGTGGGCGATCTCGGAGGTGGGGCCGGCGAACGGGTCACGATCGACGAGGACGAGGTCTGCAACGGCTCCGACCTCGATCACGCCGGTGTCGTCGCGGTGGTCGATCCGGTTGGACCCGCGCGTGTACGCGGCGATCGCGGCTCCGAGCGTCAGCGACTGTCCGGGGTTCAGCGGTTCGGGGTGGTGATCGGGGTCGTCGGCCGGGAGCGTCCGGTTGACGGCCACGTGCAGGGCCTGCCACGGGTCGGGGGTCGTGACGGGCCAGTCCGATCCGGCGCAGAGCAGAGTGCCGAGTCGTGCAGCATCGCCGAACGGATACTGCCAGGAGGCGCGTTCATCGCCGAGCAGGGGCAGGTTCAGCTCGAGCATCTGAGGCTCCCACGTGGCCCAGAGCGCCTGCATGTTCATCGTGACGCCGAGTCGGGCGAACCGCGGCAGGTCGTCGGGGTGGACGATCTGCACGTGCGCGATGTGGTGCCGGTTGTCGCTCTCGCCGTTGCGCTCCCGCGCGGCCTCGAGGGCGTCGAGGCACTCGCGGACCGCTCGGTCGCCGATCGCGTGGAAGTGGACCTGGAACCCCGCGGCGTCGAGCCTCGTGACCGCCTCGATGAGGATCGCGGGCTCCAGGAACGAGATGCCGTGCTCGGGCGCGGTGTCGCCGCAGTGGCAGGTGCGGAGATAGGGGTCGATCATCGCCGCGGTGCGGTTCTCGGGGATGCCGTCCTGCATGATCTTGACGGTGCCCGCGGTGAAGCGCCCGGTCGTCGTCCCGAGGGCGGCGGCGTGGCGTGCGATCGCGTCGCGACGTGCGACGAGGTCGTCGATCTGCTCGAGTCCACGATCCCGGTCCCACCAGAGCGCCCCCACGACGTCGCTGGTGAGCGACCCGTCCGCCATCGCCTGTAGGTAGGCGTCGCTCGTGTCGGTGTGGCTGCCGTAGTCGCCGACGATCGCGTCCTGCCAGCCGGTGACGCCGAAGCTGTGGAGGGTCCGCTGGGCTGCGCCGAGGGCGGCCGCGACGTCCTCGTCGGTGTCGACCGGGACGAACCGCGACACGAGCGAGCGGGCACCCTCGTGGAGCATGCCGTTCGGGGTGCCGTTCGCGTCCCGCTCGATCCGGCCGTCGGCGGGGTCCGGTGTGGCGTGGTCGATGCCGGCGAGACGGAGTGCCGCGGTGTTCACCCAGGCGCCGTGGTGATCGCGGTTCTGGAGGAAGACGGGACGGTCGGGCACCACCCGGTCGAGGTCCGCGGCGAGCGGGGTGCCGCCGGGGAAGGCGGCCTGTTGCCAGCCGCCGCCGACGATCCACGGGCGCTCGGGGTGGGTCTCGGCGTAGGCGGCGATCGTGGCGAGGTACCCCTCGGGGGTGCGCTCGGCCGACAGGTCGCACGCGAGCTGTTCGAGTCCGGCCTCGACGGGGTGGACGTGGGCGTCGACGAAGCCGGGGAGCAGGAGACCGCCTCGGAGGTCCACGATCTCGGTGTCGGGATCGATCGCCGCGTATGCGTCGGCGTCGAGGGCGACGATCCGGCCGTCGGCGACGGCGACGGCTCCGGACTGCGGCGTGAGCAGGGCGTTCCGGAAGACGGTGCCTCCGGTGAAGACCGTGTCCGCGTTGCTCGTCATATCACCTGCTCGAAGCGTCGGTGGTGCCGTCTGGCCGGCGCGTCATCCTCGGCGCGCTAGCGGTATCGAGAGCATAACCCGGATCGAGGTGACGGATTCGTGCGTCCGATCGCGTTTCTGCAACGGAATCCTTCAGCCGGAGCGTCAGTGCGCGCGAACGGGCCCGGAGCAAGCGCTCCGGGCCCGGCTGATTGCAGGAGGTGTCGACGCGGCTCAGCCGACGAGCGTGCGCAGTCCCTCGACCAGCGGCGTGGTCGGACGCCCGATCAGTCGGCTGAGGTCGCCGCTCGTGTCGGCGAGGAGCCCGTCACGCGTGTTGCCGTCGAGGGCGACGACGAATCCCGCGGTGCCCTCGTCGAGACCGGCGGCCAGCAGGGCCTTGGTGTGGTCCTCGGGGGAGAGGTCCTGGTACACGACCTCGCGACCGACGACCTCGCCGATCGCCTGCGCCAGCTCGGGGTGGGACCACGCGACGTCGCCGGCGAGCTCGTAGGCCTTGCCCTCGTGGCCGTCGGTGGTGAGGACGACGGCTGCCGCCTCCGCGTAGTCGGTGCGCGATGCGCTCGACACGAGACCGTCGCCGACGCTCCCGACGAACGATCCGGTCGCCTTCGCCTGATCGACGGACTGACCGTAGTTCTCGGTGTACCAGCCGTTGCGCAGAATGGTGAAGGGGAGGCCGGACGCGCGGATGAGCTCCTCGGTCGCCTTGTGCTCGGGAGCGAGGATCAGGGGGAGGTGTCGGCCCGGAGCGCGCTCGTGTAGACGAGGCGGGCGACACCGGCGCGCTTGGCGGCGTCGATGACCGCGGCGTGCTGGGCGACGCGCTGGCCGACCTCGCTGCTGGAGACGAGCAAGACGGTGTCACCGGCCTCGAGGGCGGCGTCGAGGGTGGCGGGGTCGGCGAAGTCGACCTTCGCGGTGCGGACGCCCTGCGCGGCGAGATCGGCGAGCGCCTCGGTCCGGCGGCCCGTGGCGACGATGGTGGCGGGGTCGGTGCCGCGGGCGAGCAGGTGCTCGACGACGAGGTGGCCGAGCTGGCCGGTGGCTCCGGTGACGACGAGAGACATGTGAGGTCCTTTCGATGGGGTTCGCTGAGGAGGAACCCGCTTCCGATCACATTACTTCCCGATCTGCAGTACCCACTTTGAGGTAAGCTACTGTCCAACGAGTAAGGAATGAGTCATGACGAGCGTAGACACGCAGCTGGGAAGACGCCCCGGATTCACCGACGGCGTCCTGCCTGCCGCCTGCCCCTCGCGCACGGTGCTCGACCACGTGACCAGCAAGTGGGGCGTGCTCGTCCTCCTGGCGCTGTCCGACGGCACCCATCGTTGGGGTGAGCTGCGGCGGGTGGTCCAGGGCATCAGCGAGAAGATGCTGGCCCAGACGCTCCGGACGCTCGAGGAGGACGGCCTCGTCGTCCGCGTCGCGCACCCCGAGATCCCGCCCCGTGTCGAGTACAGCCTGAGCGACCGCGGTCGCGACCTCAACGAGCACCTGATGCCCTTGATGGCGTGGATCGACCACAACGCGTCGGAGATACTCGGACGCGCCTGAGCCTTCATTCGCCCATCTTTGGGCGAACGAGCCTCGCGTCGCCCGAAGATGGGCGAACGAGGGGCGCTAGGCGGTCCGGCCGAGCGCTGCAAGGACGTCGACGAGCGTCGACGGGTCGCCGACATTGCCCGGCACGACGACGTAGAGCTTCTCCTCGTCCTCGGGCGTCACCACGCTCCACACCGAGACCCCGGGCAGCACCTGTCCGAGGACGCGCGCGCGCCTGGCGCCGAGGCCGACCCGGGCGACCTCGGCGGAGGTGATGCCGCCCTTCGACACGACGACCTCCACCGATCGTCGGAGCACAGCGGTCGCCGATGTCAGTGCGATCATCACCCGCTCGCCATGGTCGAGCGTGTTGTGCGAGGCGTCCCGTTCCCGCTCGGACGAGATCGCGGCGAACCCCGTCGCGGTGAGTCTCGCTCGAGCGGCCTCCGCCGCGGCCCGTCCGGTGGCGACGGCATCCTGGAGGGCGTCGCTCGTGGGGACGATCTCGGCGGGGCCGAACGCCGCCTCGACGGGTGCGAGTTGTCGCGTCGCACCGATGGTGTGGGAGCCGCAGACGAGGAGCGCGGCGACCGGCTCCGCGACGAGCGGCGAGGGGAGGAGGCCGTCGCTCTCGACGCCCGCGATGGCCGCAGCGAGGGGCGACGCTGACCGGACGACCACGTCGGCTCCGTCGGCCCAGGCCGCCGTGATGGCCTGCGCGATGATCCGGACGTCGTCTCCGGTCTCCGCGTCCGGGAGGAGCACTGTTCCGGGAACGGCCTCGCGGAGAGCTGCACGGAACTCGGCGGCGCCGTCGCGGAGACCCGCCAGACCGAAGTGGGCGGTCTCCCGCCCGGACTGTTCGCGCACGTAGTCCGGCAGGTGCCCCGAGCGGAACGGGAACACGGGGTCCTGGGCGTACTCCGTCTCATGGGCCGGCAGTGTCTCGTCACCGATCCGGACGTAGTGGGTACCGTCGATCGTCGTCCGCCCGCCCTCTGGGAAGGCCGGGACGAACACGATGACGCTCGCTGGGCCGGTGAAGACGGCGGTCTCGGGGAACACGTGGCCGCGCAGGGTCGAGTCGCCTCGGAGGACGACGTGCACCCGTTCGCCGAGACGGCGTCCCGCCTCCTCCGCCTCAGTCCGAGTGCGTTCGAGGAGCGCGACCGCGTCGGCCTCGGAGACGGCACGCGTGTTGGTGAGCAGGTAGACCGCGTCGGCTCCGCCGAGAGCCTCCTCGATGAGGTCGGCGTCCCACTCCAGCAGGACGTCGACGCCGGAGGCCGACTGCGTGCCGGTGGGGTCGTCATCGAGGATGAGGGTCTTCATGCGTGGGGCCCCTGGTAGGTCTCGATCACCCGGGAGTCATCGCGTGCGCCGAGGCCGGACGCCGCTGCGGCGAGGAAGCGTTCGCGCGCTGCGTCGAGGACGGGGGTCGCGGCTCCGGCGGCGCTCGCCGCATCGGCGACGAGGCCGGTGTCCTTGACGAAGATGTCGACGCGGCTCATCACCGGCGCGTCGGTGTCCTGCAGCATGCGGGGTCCGCGGTCCGACAGCATCCAGGAGGCGGCTGCACCGGACTCGACGAGGGGGAGGACGGCCGCCGGGTCGAGGCCGAGCGAGGACGCGAGGGCGAGGGCTTCGGCGGCAGCGGCGATGTGCACGGCGCAGAGGTGCTGGTTGACGACCTTGATCGCCTGGCCGTCGCCGATGGCTTCGCCGACGATCCTGGCGGTGCCGAGGGCGGCGAGCGGCTCAGTTGCGGCGGCGATCGCGGTGGGGGATCCGGATACGAACATGGTGAGCTCGCCGGTGCTGGCGCGTGCCACGCCGCCGGTGACCGGGGCGTCGACGACCGCTGCGCCCGCGGCTTCGAGACGGGCAGCCTGCTCGACGACGGAGGCGGGGCCGACGGTGCTCATGATGATCCAGGTCTGGCCGGCGGGATCGGTGTCGGCGAGGGCGAGGGTGACGAGTTCGGCGAGCTGGTCGGGCGTCGCGACCATGACCACGACGGTGTCGGCCTGCGGTGCCTCGGTGATCGACGCGACCGCGCTGATGCCGGCGGCGGCCGCGCGTTCCCGTGCGGCGGGGAAGGGGTCGACGCCCGTGACCCGGTGGCCGGCCGCGGCGAGCTGGGTGGCCATCGGCAGGCCGATCGCGCCGATGCCGACGAAGGTGATGGTGTGTGCGGGCTGTGGCGTCGATGCCATGGCGTCCTCCGGGGGATTGGTTGGACCAATCGTAACCGCGGAGGTCGACACGGGCAAGCGGGCTGAGGTGGACGCTCGGCCGCCCGTCGACAGGCTCAGTGCGGCGCACCTCAGAGATCGAGGGTGATTCGGGCGACCCTGGCCCGATGACCGAGGTGGCGCGGCTCGGTTGCCCTTCGACAGGCTCAGGGACCGGGGCCATCCGGGTGCTCCTCTCCCGCTCATCGAGGCGGCGCGAACCGAGTGCCCTTCGACAGGCTCAGGGACCGAAAGCTTGCGAGCGCAGTCCAGCCCGGTCACTGAGCCTGTCGAAGTGCCCACGAAGAACCCTTCGGCAGGCTCAGGGACCGAATCGGTTCCGGGTGCACCTCTCCCGGTCACTGAGCTTGTCGAAGTGCCCACGAGGAACCCTTCGACAGGCTCAGGGACCGAAATGGTTCGGGTGCACTTCCTCCGGTCACTGAGCTTGTCGAAGTGCCCACGAGGAACCCTTCGACAAGCTCAGGGACCGATACGGTTCGGGCGCGCTTCTCCCCGGTCGCTGAGCTTGTCGAAGTGCGTAAGTGGACGACCCCGCGTTCCGGGTGCACCTCTCCCGGTCACTGAGCTTGTCGAAGTGCACACGAGAACCCCTTCGATAGCCTCGGGGACCGGTGGAGGTCAGAACGGTGCGGGGTCCGGTTCGGTTCGGTGGTGTTTCCCGTCGGGTGTCGTCCAGTCGAGGACCCCGCCGGGTCCGTGGTCGAGGTTCCACCCGGGGAGGTGCTTCAGTCGGTGGTGATGTCGACACAGGCAGGCGAGATTGCCCACATCCGTCGTCCCGCCGTCCTCCCAGGCGATCGAATGATCGAGGTCGCAGGCTCTGGCTCGTCTGCCGCATCCCGGTGCGCGACAGGTGCCGTCCCGGAGGCGGACTGCGCGTTGCAGATCGGCGGGAACGCGGTACTGATTCCGCCCCACTGAGAGGACGGCGCCGGTCTCCGGCTGGACCAGGATCCGGGTGAAGCTGGGGGCGTTCACCGCGATGCGGGCGGCAGTCTCCGGGTCGATCGGACCATAGCCGTCGAGGGTGGCCGGGGCGTCCGAGACGCCGGCCATGCTCAGCGCGGGGACGGTGATCTGCACGGTCGGTTTGATGTGCTCCTGGACCTCGATCGGGTGCGCGAGGACCGGTCTCGTCATGACGTCGTCGGGCGTGACGCCGGTGAGCGCGAGGGCCGCGAGGGCGTCGGCCTGCAGCTGGGCGCAGGTGCGGGTCTCGCCAGCTGCGCGTGATTCCGCTGCCGCTGCTTCGACCCGCTCGATGATGCCCTGCGCGATGGGCGCTGTGGTGAAGAGGTGCACCCAAGCCATGCCGTCGGCGGCAGGCTCGAACTCGACGCGGCGGTCGGCTTCGGAGCGGACGGCGCGTGCGGTGATGGATTCGGGGTGGAGGCGCTCGCGCAGGACGCGGGCTCGCCTGCGGAGGTTCGCGTTGGTGGACTCTTCCGCGACCGTTAGGACCTCAGCAAGGAACGCCGACCGCCCCTCGACTGGCACGTCACTGAGTTGGTCGATGATCGTCTGCGCGTGCCGGGCTGAGATGCGGCCGGCCTCGAGTGATGCGAGCACGGCGGGTGCGTCGTTGACGAGGCGCTCGGCGTCGTTCGTCGCCCGCTGGACCGTCTGCTCGGGCGTGCGCGTCGCCATCGCGAGCGCTGCGCAGGTGGAACGGCGCGAGAGCGCCAGACGCTCGGCCGGCGGGAAGATCGCCGGGACCGTGGCGTCAGCGAAGGCGTCCGCATAGGCGGCAGAGCGGGCGAGGAGGCGGGCCTCCTCGGCGTCGAGAGCAGCACGCCGACGCTGGATGTCCGCGTAGCGGTCCGAGAACTCCGCGAGCTGCGCGGCGTATTCGTCGCCAGCGCGAACTGCGGCGGCGGCGGTGGTCTCGGTCATGGACCAAGTCCACCATGGACCACTGACATTCCAGACGTTGAGTTGTCTCGGCTGTGGAAGTTGCTCGTGCCCTTCGACAAGCTCAGGGACCGGAGAGGGTTGCTCGGGGACCGGAGGCGCCTTGCCGGACTCGCGGGGTTCCATCGTGGGCCCTTCGACAGGCTCAGAGACCGGGAAAGGGTTACTCGTCGACTCGGAGGGTGCTCCGTGTGCGCCTCGACAGGCTCAGGGACCGGTTGAGGTGGCCCGGACGGGGTCGGGGCCGCGAAGCGTCAGCTCGCGCCGTCGTCGGCATCGAGCTGCAACCAGTCCTCGAAGTGCTGGCGCATCGCGCGTCGGGCGGCCTCGGCGTCTCGAGCGGCCAGGGCGTCGACGACGGCGTAGTGCACGCTGTCGGTCCGCCGGACGCCGCGCTCGTCCGGCTGCTCCACCTCGATCGCGCGGAGTCGACGCTGCCGGATCGTCTCGCGCAGCACGTGACTGAAGCCCTCGTGCATGAGTCGGAAGATCGGGTCGTCGACGATGGCGTTCAGTCGGCTGTGGAAGTCGACGTCGGCCTCGAGCGCCGCATCGTGATCTCCGGCGAGCGTCGCGGCGATCATGCGGTCGACGTCGTCGCGCAGCACCGCGACCGCCTCGTCGGTGACGAGCCCGGCCGCCGCCTCGGCGACGGTCTCCTCCAGCATCATGCGCGACCGGGCGAACTGATCGTCGGACAGATAGCCCAGCTGCCGGGAGATGGTGAACCAACTGCGGACGAAGTCGTTGCCCGGGGCGTCAATGGAGGTGCCCCGGCCCTGGGTGCGGTGGAGGAAGCCGAGCCGTTCGAGGACCGCGAGCTGTTCGCGAAGGGCGCCGCGGCTCATCTGCAGTGCCTCGCCGAGCTCGCGTTCCGGCGGCAGTCGCCGCGCGGTGGTGCCGGGCTCCGGCGTGGCCAGCTCAACGAGCCTCGCCACGAGCGCTTCGAGCGGCTCCGCCATGCTGCCCCCTCGATTGGTCCGACCAGTGTCGATGGTAGCCGGTGGTGGGGGCCGCCCTTCGACAAGCTCAGGGACCGGATCGGGGCTCAGGGACCGGATCGGGGCTCAGGGACCGGAATGGCGCTGCGGGATCCCTCCACCGACGCAACACGCCCGCCCCGACGGATCGGGACGGGCGTGGAGACGACGTGTGCTGGCTAGACCGCCTGGAGGGCCTGCACGGCGCTCGTGAAGAAGGCGAGACCGTCGACACCGGAGCGCATGGCGAGCGGGGTGTCGGGACCGAAGCCCGGTTCGATCGCGTGCTCGGGGTGCGGCATGAGCCCGACGACGTTGCCGGCCGGGTTCGTGAGGCCGGCGATGTCGTCGAGCGAACCGTTCGGGTTCACGCCCGCGTAGCGGAAGGCGACCAGGCCCTCGCCCTCGACGCGCGCCAGGGTCTCGGCGTCGGCGATGTAGCCGCCGTCGGCGTTCTTGAGCGGGATGGTGATCTCCTGCCCCTTCGAGAACTGGTGGGTCCAGGCGGTGTCGGCGTTCTCGACCGTGAGCAGCTGGTCGCGACGGATGAACTGCTGGTGGGCGTTCCGGATGAGGCCACCGGGCAGCAGGTGCGCCTCGACGAGCATCTGGAAGCCGTTGCAGATCCCGAGGATCGGCATGCCCTTGCCGGCGGCGTCCTTCAGCTCGGTCATGATCGGCGAGACCGCGGCGATCGCGCCGGCGCGGAGGTAGTCGCCATAGCTGAAGCCACCCGGCAGGATCACGGCGTCGACACCCTGGAGGTCGTGGTCGCCGTGCCAGAGCGCGACGGGCTCGGCACCCGCCATGCGGACCGCGCGCTGGGCGTCGCGGTCGTCGAGCGAACCGGGGAAGGTGATGACACCGATACGGGTCGTCATGCCTCGGAGCCCTCGGGGTAGTGAATGGCCACGACGTCCTCGATCACGGCGTTCGACAGGATGTCGTCGGCGATCTGCTGCACCGTGGCGCGCGTGGCGTCGGTGATGGGGCCGTCGACCGTGAGCTCGAAGCGCTTGCCGATGCGGACATCGGTGAACTCGCTCTTGCCGAGACGCGCGAGGGCGCCGGCGACGGCCTTGCCCTGGGGGTCCAGCAGTTCGGCTTTCGGCATGACTTCTACGACGATGGTCGGCACGGAGGTCTCTTTCGTTGCGACGCGGCGGGGATGCGAACAGTCTAGCGCCGAGCGCACGACGCCCGTCCGACGAGGTGCGTCGGACGGGCGTCGTGGTCATCGGGTCATTCGGGAAGGGCGGCGTCCGCTTCGTTCGCGTCTCCGGCGATGCCGCGGGCGAGCGTCTTGTTGCGGAAGAAGTCCGGTCGGAGCTTCGCCTGGATGAGCATGATGACGATGCCCGCCACGATGATGATCATGCCGAGGATGAACACGAGCCCGACCCCGCCGATGTTCGACCCCGAGCCGTAGGACGGGTCGGCGCTCTCGATGATCGTGGTGAAGAACAGCACACCCAGGATGAGACCGCCGACGAGCGGGGAGAAGAACTGGAAGAAGAAGTTCCGTGCGCTCGAGAACCACTGCTTCCGGAAGTACCAGACGCACGCGAACGCGGTCAGGCCGTAGTAGAAGCAGATCATCATGCCGAGGGTCGTGATCGTGTCCCAGAGCACGTCCTCGGAGATGAAGCGCATGACCGCGTAGAACACCGACGCGACGACACTGGAGACGATCGTCGCGTAGCCGGGCGTGAAGAACTTCGGGTGCACCTTCGAGAACTTCGGCGACAGCGCGCCGTAGTGCCCCATCGCGAGCAGGGTCCGCGCGGGGGAGACGAACGTCGACTGCAGCGAGGCGGCCGAGGACGACAGCACCGCGATCGACACGAGGATCGCGAGCGGACCGAGGATGGGCCCCGCGAGCGAGAAGAACACGTTGCCCTGGATGTCCTCGTTGCCGAGCCCGAACTCGCCGTCGCCGACGCCCGCGTAGTTGATGAGCGCGACCGACAGGAACAGGTACAGGACGACGATGATGACGACCGTGGCCGTGGCGGCCTTGCCTGGCGTCGAGCTCGACCCCTTCGTCTCCTCGCTCATCGTCAGCGTGACGTCCCAGCCCCAGAAGATGAAGATGGAGAGCGAGAGGCCGGCGGCGAAGGCGCTGAACGAGCCGACGGCGAACGGGTTGAACCAGTCGAGCGAGATCGGGAGGGCGTCGAACGCGTCACCGCCCGCGACGTGCGCGAAGGCGACGATGCCGAACAGCACCATCACGAGCAGCTGGAAGCCCACGAGCACGTACTGCAGCTTCTGCGTCGTCTGCATGTCGCGATAGGAGATGAGCGTCGCTCCGAGCATGAACGCCAGACAGGTGATGACGTTGATGAACGGGTTCGACGTGAGGCCGGCGATGTCGGGGTTCTGGAAGATCTGCGACAGCATCAGGTAGAAGAAGTCGACCGCGATGCCCGCGAGGTTCGAGAGCACCACGATGGTCGCGGCGATGAGGCCCCAACCGGCCATCCAACCGACCCACGGGCCGAACGCGCGCGTCGCCCAGGTGAACGAGGTGCCGGAGTCCGGCATGCGGCTGTTGAGCTCCCGGTAGCCGAAGGCGACGAGCAGCATCGGGATGAAGCCGACGAGGAAGATGGCCGGCACGTGGGTGCCGACCTCCGCGACGGTCGGACCGAGGGCACCGGTCAGGGTGTACGCCGGAGCGATGCACGAGATGCCGATGACGATCGCGCCGACGAGGCCGACGGTGCCGGCGCCGAGGCCCTTCTTGGAGAGGGCGCCCGTCGCGGTCGTCTCGGGGTGGGCGATGTCGCGCGGGGGAGTGGTTTCGGGAGGAGTCATGTCGGGTCTCCGAGGGTCAGCACGGAGTCGCGGGGCACGACCACCATGGGTACGGGGAGCTCGCGCAGCATCTTCGCTGCCGTGGAGCCGAGGAAGAGGTGCTTGGGGGTGGCGAGTCGGCTGGAACCGACGAGCACGATCTCCGCGGGCTTCCACTCGAGGTGCGAGACGGCGTCCTCGATTCGGGTGCCCGAGGCGATCTCGGTGGTCACGTCGATGTCCTTCGGCAGGTGCTCGGTCGCGTAGGCGAGGACCTCCGCCGCGTGCGACTCGGCCCGGGCGGTCGCCTCGGGGTGCTCGGCGCCCTCGGGCTGGTCGAGTGCGACGAGCGAGACCAGGCGGAGCGGGATGACCGCGTTCTTGGCGACGACGATGGCCGCGTCGAGCAGCTGGTGCGCGCCTGCCCGGGTGCCGATCGCGCAGGTGATCCGGCTGACCGTGCCGCCGGTGGGCTGCGCGTCGAGGAGGTCGCGGCTGCCGACCGGAGCGAGGGCGACCGGGACGACCGCCGAGTGCAGGAGCGTGTTCGCGACGCTGCCGAGCGTGAACCGGCCGAGGAGTCCGCCGCGCGCCGCACCGATGATGATGAGCCCGCCCTCGAGGATGCGGGAAGCCTCCAAGAGGCCCTCCGCGAACGACTCGTCGTACACGAGGTGCGTCTTGGCCGTGATGTCGGCGGGGACCGCGTCGAGCGCCTCGGCGAGCCAGCGGTCGGCCGTCTCACGGAGGAACCGTTCGTACCCGGGATCGGCCGGGGTGATCGTCGGGCGTTCCTCGTTCGCGAGCACGAGGACGATGTCGAGCCGGGCGCCGGTGGTCCGAGCGATCCGGATGCCGAGCGCGAGCGCGTCGCGTCCCGCCGGCGTATCGGTGTAGCCAACGATGTATCTCATCTGGTGTTCGCTTTCGATCGGGTGCGCCCTTCGACAGGCTCAGGAACCGCTTGTCGACGGGCTCGGGAACCGCCTGTCGAAGGGCGGGACCGGGACCAGGATGCACGGCGGTGTGCGGGTGTTTCGTTGGTGCAGGGTATCGACGGGGGTGGCCGCTCGACAAGGGCGGGGAGCGGAGCGCCCTTCGACAGGCTCAGGGACCGAGGAGGTCGGACACGCTTACGCCTGGTGGCGGGCGATGATCGCCTCAGCGGTGTCGGCGCCCTTGCGGATCGCGCCGTCCACGTGCTGGTACCCCTCGGCGGCGAGGTCGCTCGTCGACCAGAAGATCGGACCGACCGGCGTCGACTGCATGGCGCCGTAGCGCGAGAGGCCACCGAGGTCGAAGCTCGCCGCGTACGCGCCTCGCGTCCACTCTTCGCTGCCCCAGTCGCTCTCGTAGTAGACGACGGGGGAGAGGGCCTGCTCGCCGTAGTAGTGCGACAGCGAGGTGAGGATCCGTTCGCGACGCTCCTCGGCGCTCAGCTTGAAGACCTCGTCGGCGCGCTCGTCCGAGACGAACCCGACGAGCGTGCCGCGCGGGTCCTCGTGGTTCGTGTTGTCGTAGGCCTCGTGGACGAGCTCGTACGGGCTGAACGCGGTCGCCGAGAGGCCGTCCTCGCGCCAGAACGGCGTCTCGTACACGGCGTGGACCTTGATGACGAGCCCGAGCGACATGTGCTGGTGCATCTGGTGGCTGAGGCGCGGCAGCGGCGGCTGGAAGTCGATGCGGGAGTAGAGGTTCGGCGGGACGGCGACGATCGCGTATCGCGCGTTGACCGTCACGCTGTCCGCCTCGGCCGAGACGCCGGCGTCGGACCACTCGAGGCGACGCACGGGCGAGGACAGGTGGACGTCGTCGCCGAGGGCCTCGGCGAGCTTGATCGGGACCTGCTGCAGGCCACCGACGACACGCTTGTCGAGGATGAAGTCGGCCTCGACGAGGTGGGTGAAGCTACCGGCGGACGCCGCCATGAGGAGCGCCTGCAGGAGCGAGAAGGAGTGGGAGGGCTTCGTGAGCATCGCGGCGGCGATGAAGAGGGCGATGTTGTCGCGCGCCTCGACGTCGTCCGTCTGCTCGGCGAGCCAGGCGCTCCACGAGATGCGGTCGTACTCCTTCGCCCGGGCGTGCGCCCACGGCTCGGTGACGCCGACCTGCTCCACGAGCTCATCGAGCAGGGTGATGAGTCGCTCCATCTCGGCCGCGGTCGACTCGGCGACGGGGAAGATGTCGCCAGTGAAGCGGGTGCGCACGCCCTCGGCATTGACGTAGACGCTGTCGCCCTCGCGGTAGCGGGAGTAGGTGTCGAGCCCGAGCTCCTCGAGCGTGGCGAGCAGAGCGGTCTGGTCGGGGGAGACCCACTGGCCGCCCAACTCGAGCATGGCTCCGTCGATGTGGTTCGTCCAGAGGCGACCGCCGACGCGATCGCGCGCCTCGAGGACGGCGACGGACAGGCCCGCCGCGCGGAGCTTGGTGGCGGCCGTGAGCCCGGAGGCCCCGGCGCCGATGATGACGACGTCGCGTTCGATAGCGCTCATGAGGTGTCTTCCTGTTCGTGGCCCTTCGACAAGCTCAGGGACCGGGGTGATGCTCGGGGGCCGGGGTGGTGCTGTCGGTACCGGGTGGTGCTCGGGGACCGGGTGGTGGTGCTGTCGGGTGGTGCTCGCGGGCCGGGGTGGTGCTGTCGGGCCCGTGTTGTGCTCGGGACCGGCGCCGATAGTCGAGTATGGCGGATCCGGTGGTCGGATGGAACCGAGGATGGCGAGGTCGCCGGTCGGATCGGTGATCAGCGACGGTTTCCGTCGCGCCAACCGAGGTGGGTCAGCCGATGGGCGTCATGGTGTACTTCGTGTACAGGTACTCGTGGATGCCCTCGAGCCCGCCTTCGCGTCCGATGCCCGACTGTTTGACACCACCGAACGGTGCTGCGGCGTTCGAGATGACACCGACGTTGAGGCCCATCATGCCGGTCTGCAGACGGCCGATCATGCGCTGTCCGCGGGCGAGGTCGGTGGTGAACACGTAGGAGACGAGCCCGTACTCGGTGTCGTTCGCGAGCCGCACGGCCTCGTCCTCGTCGTCGAACGGCACGATCGCGAGAACCGGGCCGAAGATCTCCTCGCGGAGGATGTCGGACCCCGGCACGACCCCGGTGACGACCGTCGGCTGGAAGAAGGTGCCCGGGCCGTCGACGGCCTCGCCGCCGGTGAGGACCTCGGCGCCGCGCTCGACGGCGTCGCCCACGAGGGTCTTCGCCTTCGTGACCGCGCGGTCGTCGATCAGCGGACCGATCGTCACGCCGTCTTCGGTGCCACGACCGATGCGGAACGCGTTCACCTTGTCGGTGACGCGCTTCGCGAACTCGTCCGCGACGTCGCGGTGGACGATGAAGCGGTTCGCAGCGGTGCACGCCTGTCCGATGTTGCGGAACTTGGCGGCCATCGCGCCCTCCACGGCCTTGTCGAGGTCGGCATCCTCGAACACGACGAACGGGGCGTTGCCGCCGAGCTCCATCGAGGTGCGGAGGACGTTCTTCGCGGACTGCTCGATGAGCTTCTGACCGACGGCCGTCGAACCCGTGAAGCTCAGCTTGCGGAGCCGCGGGTCGGCGATGATGGGGCCGGAGACCGCGGAGGAGCTGGAGGTGGTGATGACGTTCACGACGCCTGCGGGGAGCCCGGCGTCTTCGAGCAGCTTCACGAAGTACAGGGTCGTGAGTGGCGTGAGCTCGGCGGGCTTGACGACGACCGTGCAGCCGGCGGCGAGCGCCGGGGCGATCTTGCGGGTCGCCATCGCGAGGGGGAAGTTCCACGGCGTGATGAGGAAACACGGACCGACGGGGTGCTGCGAGACGGTCATCATGCCGGTGCCCTCGGGGTTCGACCCGTAGCGTCCGGAGATGCGGACGGCCTCCTCGGAGAACCAGCGGAGGAACTCACCACCGTAGGTGACCTCGCCGTTCGCCTCGGCGAGGGGCTTGCCCATCTCGAGCGTCATGAGGAGGGCGAACTCCTCGCGACGCTCCTGGAGGAGGTCGAAGGCCTTCCGCAGGATGTTCGATCGGGTGCGCGGCGCGGTCGCCGCCCACTCGTCCTGGGCGGCGACCGCGGCGTCGAGGGCCGCGGTGCCGTCGGCGACCGAGGCGTCGGCGATCGTCTTGATGACGTCGCCGGTGGACGGGTCGCTCACGTCGAGCGTCGCGCCCTCGGATGCGTCGCGCCAGACGCCTCCGATGAACAGGCCGTTCGGGACCTTGGCGAGCAGATCGGTTTCACGTGCGTCGGTCATGGGTGGAGCTCCTTGGTGGTGTCGGTGCCGTCGGTCACAGTGTTTCAGCGTGCATGCCCCTCGACAAGCTCGGGGACGATCACATCGGTCCCTGAGCTTGTCGACGGGCGGGGGCCGCCTCGGTCCCTGCCCTTCGACAGGGGGTTCCTGAGCTTGTCGAAGGGCGGAACCGGCGGGCGTTGCGTCAGTTCGCGGTGAGCGCCTCGAGGACGACGTCGAGTCCTTCGTCGAGCAGCTCGAGGGGGATGGTCAGCGGCGGGAGGAAGCGGACCACGTTGCCGTAGGTGCCGCAGGTGAGGACGATGACCCCGGCCTGGTGGGCGGCCTTCGCGACGCGTGCTGTGAGGGCGGCGTCGGGCTCGCCGGTGGCCGGGTCGACGAACTCGACCGCCATCATGGCGCCGCGCCCGCGGATGTCGCCGATGCGGGGGTCGGAGGCCTGTGCCGCGGTGAAGCGGTCGACGATACGGGTTTCGATCGACCGGGCCGAGGCCGCGAGGTCCTCCTCCTCGTACGCTTCGATCGCTGCCAGGGCGGCGACACAGGCGAGTGGGTTGCCGCCGTAGGTGCCGCCGAGGCCGCCGGCGTGCGGGGCGTCCATGATCTCCGCGCGTCCGGTGACGGCGGAGAGTGGCAGGCCGCCGGCGATGCCCTTGGCGGTGATGATGAGGTCGGGCACGATGTCGAAGTGCTCGGACGCGAACATCGCACCCGTGCGGGCGAAGCCGGTCTGCACCTCGTCGGCGATGAAGACGACGTCGTTCGCGCGGGCCCAGTCGAGCAGAGCCGGCAGGAAGCCGTCCGCCGGGACGATGAAGCCGCCCTCGCCCTGGATGGGTTCGATGATGACCGCCGCGAGGTTGTCGGCGCCGATCTGCTTCTCGATCTGGGTGATCGCGCGCTGTGCCGCCTCGGGGCCGGTCAGTCCGCCGTCGCGGAAGGGGTAGGACAGCGGTGCGCGATACACCTCGGAGGCGAAGGGGCCGAAGCCGCTCTTGTAGGGCATTGACTTCGCGGTCAGGGCCATCGTCAGGTTCGTGCGGCCGTGGTAGGCGTGGTCGAAGGCGACGACCGCCTGCTTCTTCGTGTGGCTGCGGGCGATCTTCACCGCGTTCTCGACCGCTTCGGCGCCTGAGTTGAACAGCGCGGTCCGCTTGGCGTGGTCGCCGGGGGTGAGGCGGTTGAGCGCCTCGGCGACCTCGACGTAGGAGTCGTAGGGGTGATGGTGAAGCAGGTGTGGGTGAACTCCTGGAGCTGTCGGGTGACGGCCTCGACGACGCGCGGGTTGCTGTTGCCCACGCCGGTCACGGCGATGCCGGACCCGAGGTCGATCAGGGAGTTGCCGTCGACGTCGACGAGGACGCCACCACCCGCGCCGGCCGCGAACACCGGCATCGTGGTGCCGACGCCGGACGCGACCGCGGCGTGCTTCCGGGCCATGAGTTCCTCGGAGATCGGTCCAGGGATGGCGGTGACGAGGCGACGTTCCTGGGGGAGCGAGGGTCCGCCGAGGATGGAGGGCGCGGGGGCTGCGGTGCTGCTCGTCATCGGTACTCCTTCGGCTGCCGCGTCCGGCGGGGGCGCCGAGGTCGTCCGCGAGCAGTGCACCCAGGCTAGGCAGCGGCTCGCGTCGAGGCAGTCGACAGTCTGTCCATGCAACTGGCATCAGTTGGACGATCCGGCATCGATGCGTAGACTCACGCCATGGCACCGACGCTGCAGGACCTCCTCGACCACCGTGCGCTCGGCCTGAAGCTCGTGGTGGCCGGGTCCGAGGGCGCGCTCGACCGGCAGGTCGCCTGGGTCTCCGGGTCGGACCTGCCGGACCCCACGCCCTTTCTCCTCGCCGACCAGGTGCTGCTCACGACGGGCACCCAGTTCGGGACAGCCGTGTCGACCACGCAGGTCGAGGCGTACGTCGCCCGGCTCGCCGACGCTGGTGTCGCCGGACTGGGGTTCGGCACCGAGGTGATCACGGCCGGGACGCCGCCGGAACTCGCCGAGGCTTGCGCGGCGCACGGGATGCCGCTCATCGAGGTTCCGTACCGCACGCCGTTCATCGCCGTCATCCGGTACGCGGCCGACCTCCTCACCGAGGCGGCGCGGGCAAGGGACGCCTGGGCCCTGGGCGCCCAGCGCGCCATCGCGTTCGCCGCCCTCCGACCCGACGCGACGGTCGCCGTCGTCACCGAACTCGCGCGGTCCCTCGGTGCCTGGGTCGTGCTCTTCGACGCGCATGCGACGCCGGTGGCGATC
The DNA here is from genome assembly GCF_006065115.1 of Plantibacter sp. M259. NCBI lineage: Bacteria > Bacillati > Actinomycetota > Actinomycetes > Micrococcales > Microbacteriaceae > Plantibacter > Plantibacter sp. M259. The sequence continues at coordinate 2,780,612 of NZ_CP040750.1, forward strand.
TCGGGCGACGGGCCCACCGCCGGTCCCGAGACCGAGCGCCTCCTGGAGCGGGTGGCCGGCGAGGCCACCATGCTCCTGAGCCGCGGACAGCGGTCGGGTGCGACGCTCGCGAGCCGCACCCGGACGGTGTCGCTGCAGACCCTCGGCCGGCGCGGGGACCTCCGGGGTGTGCTCGCCATCGCCGGGACCGACGGCCCCTGGACGCCGCGGCCCAAAGCGTCGTGACCTCCGTCGTCGCCATCGCCGGGCTCACCCTCGAGCAGGGCGGCGCGCTCGGACGGGCGGGGCGCTCGCTGCGCACCGGCGTCTGGCAGCTGCTCCGCGCCGGACAGACCACCGCGGCGCGCGAGGTCGCCGAACAGCTCGGTACGCCGTTGCCGACCGGAGCGGTTCGTGTCGGCGTCTGCTCCGGGCCGACCGAAGGGCGCGAGGCGCTCCTCACCGAGCTGGAACGAGCCGAGACGCTCAGTCCGGGTTCGCTCTTCGTCGCCGAACAGGACGGACGGCCCGTCCTCCTCCTCGCAGCGGCCGAGGGGGACACCGAGACGGACGTCGATCGGGCGGTCGAGGCGGTGATCGCGGCGGCCCCGGCTCGGCGGCTCGGCCTCTCCCGAGCCGTCGCGCTCGCTGAACTGACGACGGGGATCGACCAGGCGGTCTCCGCGCACGAGCAGGCGGTCTCCGCAGGCGAGGCCGTCGTGCGGTTCGGGGCGCTCGCCGCAGCGGGGATGGCCGGGCTGCTCGACCCCGTCCGCGCCGCCGCAGTGGCCGAGGAACTGCTCGAGCCCGTGCTCCGCGTCGACCGCGAGGAGGGCTCCGACCTCGTGCCGAGCCTCCGCGGCTGGCTCGAGGCGAACGGGCAATGGGAGTCCGCCGCCCGGCGCCTCGGCGTGCACCGGCACACCCTCCGCAACCGCATCACCCGGGTCGAACAGGTGCTCGGGCGACCCCTCGACACCTTCGCCGCCCGGGCCGAGGTCTGGCTCGCGCTGGTCAGCCTGCCGGACGGCGACGCGTTGCGGTCCCGCGCGGCCGTTCTGTAGCCTCGACCGCACGGCGCGCGTGTGCTCCGTGGAACCACGAAGGGGGCAGCGCGCATGAGGATCCGAACGGTGGTCGCCCGGGTGCCGGTCACGATCGCCCTGGTGCTGATCGTCCTCGTCGTGGGCGTCGTCGGGCGTGGCCTCTGGGAGTCGACGACGGCGCAACCGTGGTGGGACGCGGTCGCCTACGGCTTGCCCGCCTTCGAAGCCGGGCGCTGGTGGACTCCCGTCACCGGGACGTTCCTCGTCGTGGAGCCATGGGCCTACGTGTTCGCGGTGGTCGGGTTCGCCTGGGTCGGCCTGCTGGAGTGGTGGCGGGGATCGAAGGTGGCGCTCATCACCTTCGCCGCCGGTCAGCTCGTCGCCGTCCTCGCCACCGCCGGGTTCCTCTGGGCCGCGAGTCAGCTGCCCTGGCCCTGGGCGACGAGCCTCGCCGGGATGCTCGACGTCGGTCCGTCCGGCGGGACGATGGCCTGTTTCGCCGCCTGTGTGTCGCTCTTCGCCTCTCCGTGGCGGCAGCGGGGCTGGATCATCGTCGCGTCCTACGCCGCGATCGGGGTCCTCTTCATCGGCTCGCTCGCGGACCTCGAGCACGCCTTCGCGGTGCTCTTCGTCCTCGCGGTGAACCGTTCCTTCCGCATCCAGCGGGCCAGCATCCGCGAGCGCCGACTGCTCGCGTTCACGACGAGCGTGGCCCTCGGTGTCGTCCAGATCGTCGCCCTGCTCGTGCCGACCAACGGCCCGTTCGGTCCGACCGCTCCCGCGGAGGGCCCGTGGCTCGACGTCGCGATCGACACGGTCGTGATCATCCTCGTCGCCAACGGCCTGCGACTCGGTCGCCGGTGGGCATGGGTGCTGAGCGTCGTCTGGGCGATCCTCAACGTCCTGGTCGCGGTCCTGTACCTGGCGCTGTCGCCGCTCGATCCCGCCGACCTCCCGATCGACTGGGGCGACACCGACGTGTTCCTGGCGACGTCGGTGCTCTGGCTCGCCTTCCTCGTCTACCTCCTTGCGACCCGCAGCGCATTCTCGTCCCACCGACGCCGGCAGCTCGGCGTCGGGCGGAAGCAACAGCAGGACCTGCCATCGTCGGACGACGCCCGCGCGCTCATCCGGACCGACGGCGGCGGCTCTCTCTCCTGGATGGCCACGTGGGACGGCATGGAGTACTTCCGCACCTCGGTGGGTCTCGTGCCCTACCAGAAGCACGCGGGCGTCGCGATCGTGCTCGCCGACCCGCTCGGTCCACCGGAGCACCTCCAGGCGAGCGTCGAGGAGTTCGTCCAGGCGGCCGAGCGTGACTCGCTCATCCCGTGCTTCTTCAGTTCCAGCAAGCCGACCAAGGACGCGATGCCCGACGGATGGCGCGACCTCATCATCGCCGACGACACGATCGTCGACCTCCCCGGTCTCGCGTTCACCGGCAAGGCCTGGTCGAACATCCGCACGGCGCTCAACAAGGCGGAGCGCGAGGGCATGGTCTTCCGCATGAGCACCTACGCCGCCGAGACCTGGGGCGTCCGACAGCAGATCCGCGCCATCTCCGAGGGCTGGGTCGGCGACAAGGGTCTGCCGGAGATGCGGTTCACCCTCGGGACCCTGCAAGAGGCCGACGACCAGGAGGTCCGTCTGGCACTCGCGATCTCACCGGACGGCGACGTCGACGGATTCCTCAGCTGGCTCCCGGTCTTCGGCCCCGACGGTGAGCACCGCGGGTGGACGCTCGACCTCATGCGGCGACGCGAGGAGGGCTTCGGCTCGGTCATGGAGTTCCTCATCGCCTCCTCGGCCAAAGTCTTCGCCGAGGAAGGTGCGCAGATCCTCTCGCTCTCGGGTGCGCCGCTCGCGCACCGGGTGGAGGACGACGAGGGCCGCATCGCGCACCTGCTCGGTCAGCTCAGCGGCATCCTGGAGCCCGTCTACGGCTTCTCGTCCCTCCACCGGTTCAAGCAGAAGTTCAACCCGCGATCGGAGCCGATCTACCTCCTGTACCGCGACGAGGGCGACCTCACGCGCATCGCCGCGGCGCTCACCCGCGCGTTCCTGCCGGACGCGACCCTCCGACAGTTCGCCGGTGCCGGCATCGACATGCTCAAGCGCGACTGAGCGGAGGCCGACCCTCAGGCGGTCTCGCCGCCCGGGAGTCCCGCGGCGCCGAGGTGCGTCGCCCCGCGGGACCGCGCACGCTGCTCGGCGAGGGCGGCGGCGAACTCCGTCTCCCAGTCGGAAACGACCTCGATGCCGAGGCGCCCGGCCTCCTCGATGGTCAGCTCCTTCGGGAAGCCGTTCGTGTCCGACAGCCGGAACACGTCGTGTCCCGTCATGACCCGCCCGGCGTACCCCTGGACCATCTGGAGCCCTGCGCCCAGCGTGCGTCGGAACGACTGCTCCTCCTTGACGAGGACGGCGACGACCTCGTCGCGGGCGGCGGCCACCTCCGGGTAGTCGTCGGCGTACAAGCCGGCGATGACGGGCACGATCTCGCCGAAGAAGTTCTCGTGGAGGTCGAGCGAGAGCGCGAGCCGGATCGCCCGTCGGAGCAGCCGCCGCATGACGTAGCCCTGCTCCTTGTTCGACGGACGCACGCCGTCCACCGCCAGGAAGGTCGCACCCCGCAGGTGGTCGGCGATGATGCGCATGGCGGCGGTCTCATCCTCGTAGCGTTTCCCGGTGAGCTCCTGGAGTCGCTCGACGATGGGCCACAGGAGCGAGATGCGGAAGACGTCGTCGGAGTCGATCGACGCGGCGGCGATGCGTTCGAGGCCGCCGCCGAAGTCCACGTTGCGCCGAGCGAGTTCCTCGAACGAGCCGTCCTCGCGTCGGCGGTACTGCATGAACACCTGGTTGCCGATCTCCATGAACCGTCCGCCGTCGCTCGCGGGATGCGCGAGGCCGTAGGACGGATCCTGGAACTCGGGGCCGAAGTCGTAGAACACCTCGCTGTCGGGGCCGCACGGGTCGCCGATGGGTGTGCCCTCGAGCGACCCGCCGCGGGACCACCAGTTCTCGCCGCCGTCGTAGAAGAAGATCCGCTCACCGGGCCGCACCCCGCGGGCGTCGCCGTCGGCCTGGGAGCCGATCTCCGCGATCCCGCTGGAGACCCCGCGCTCGGCGAACACGGACGCCCAGATCGACGCGGCTTCGTCGTCGCGTGGGATGCCGTTCGCGGGATCGCCGATGAAGCAGGTGACGGAGATACGCTCCGGATCCAGCCCGACGATGTCGACCAGGAAGGCGAAGAACTGCCGGATCTGCGTCTCCTTGAAGTAGTCGCCGAGCGACCAGTTGCCGAGCATCTCGAAGAAGGTGGTGTGCCGGTTGTCGCCGACGTCCTCGATGTCCTGGGCCCGGACGCACGGCTGGCTGTCGGTCAGCCGCCGTCCGTCGGGGTGATCCTGCCCGAGGAGGTACGGCAGGAGTGCCTGCATCCCGCTGCCGTTGAACAGGGTGCTCGTGTCGCCACGCGGGACGAGCGGTGCCCGCTTGATCAGCGCGTGGCCGTTCCGTTCGAGGAAGTCGAGGTAGGCGTTGCGGATCTCGTGGGCGTCCATGCCGACACGATTCCAGTTTTCGAGCCCGAGGGGAAGCCGGTGGGCGCGGCGACCGGCTCAGTCCGCGTCGTGGAGTGATCGCAGGGCGGTCACGACGTCCTCGTGCCAGCGGCGGGCCGCGGGGAGCACGCCACCGAAGATGGGGGTGTCGTGCGTCGCGCCCAGGTACATCGTCCCGCTCGCATCGACGCCGTCGGCCCGGAGCGCGGCGAGGTAGGCCGCCCCGTCGCCGCGGAGCGGGTCGTACTCCGCCGTGAGGATCACGGCGCGGGGGAGGTCGGCGTGCGACCGGGCGAGGAGGGGCGAGGCGTGCGGCTCCTTCGCCTGACGTCGATCCAGGAGGTAGGTCTTCGCGACGGAGCGGAGCTCCTTGATCGCGAAGATCCTCGGGATGCCCATCTCCCGCACGGGACGGAGGTCGATGTGGCCGCCGGTCAGGTCCGTGACCGGCACCTCGAGCAGCTGGAGCCGGATGGGCAGCCGACCGCGTTCGCGGTTCACGAGCGTGAGCGCCGCGGCGATGCTGCCGCCGGCGGACACCCCGGCGACGGCGACCCGCCCCGCGTCGACCCCGAGCGTCGCGGCCTCGGCGAACAGCCACTCGAGCGCCGCGTGGGCCTGCTCCAGCTGCGTCGGGTACCGGTGCTCGGGAGCGAGCGCGTAGTCGACGGCGGCGATGACCACGCCGGCGTCGGCCGACCGACGACGGAACCCCGCGTCGGTCGTCGGGTAGTCGATCCCGCCGATGCGGAACGCCCCACCGAAGAAGGACAGGACCGCGGGCACCGCCTGGTCTCCGTCGGCCGTGGGCGGGTGGTAGAGCCGGATCCTGACGTCGGGGAAGCCGGCGACCGGGATCGTGTGCTCCTCGATGCGCAGCTCCGGGCCCGGGACGCCGACGGTCGCGAGCTCCTTCTTGTCCCAGTTCCGCGCGGCCTTGCGGTGCTGCGCGCGCGTCTTCTTCCGGCGTGGCGTGGCGGTGGTGGCCTTCGCCGTCGCACTGGAGGGCTTCGCCTTCGGCCCGGTGGCGTTCGAGGGGGTCGCCGTCGGGTCCGCTGCGGGAGCGGGCTTCGGGCGCGCGACGGTGGTCGTCTTCGGCCGCAGGAAGAAGGCCTTCGCCTGTTCGAGTGCGGTCGAGATGAGGTAGGCGCGGTGCGTCCGCGCTCGTTCGACGAAGATCGGGTCGAGGGGCAAACGACTCACCTGCTCTGCTGCTCGGATGGGCGGATTCCAGCAGTCTAGGCGGCTCGGTGGACGACGACCGTGGCCTGCCTGATCCATCCTTCCGCGGGGCTTCACCTCCTGTTCACCGGGAGGCCCGGCCCTGTTCGGGTGCCGCTCGTAGCGTGATCACACGTACGGCACACAGCAGTGCCCGCGTCGGTCACTCGCGGTTCCGCTCCACCGGAGCCACGCGCGGAGCGGGCGGGTGCATCGGTCCTTCTGAAAGGTACGTCCCAGCACATGAAGCTCTCCCTCACCCGCGTCGCTGCGCTCGGCGCCGCCGTCCTCCTCTCGATCGGCCTGGCCGCCTGCTCGAGCGCCACCGCCAGCGACACCGGTTCCGCCGCAGCCGGGACCTTCGCGGTCGACGACCAGACCCTGGTCTTCGGCGTCGTCCCCGACTCGGTCGACACCCAGACCAACTACCAGCCGCTCATGGACTACATCGCCAAGGAGACCGGCAAGAAGGTCGAGTACCACGAGTCGACCGACTACGCGGCCCTCATCGAGGCGGCCGTGGCCGGCAAGATCGACGTCGCCTCCTTCTCCGGGTTCACCTACGTGACCGCGCTCAACAACGGGGCCAAGATCACGCCGATCTCGTCGATCATCACCGACAAGGGGCAGGAGCCGGGCTACTACTCCGAGGCGATCGTCCCGAAGGACTCGTCGATCACGAAGATCGAGGAGTTCAAGGGCAAGAAGGTCTGCTTCGTCGACCCGTCCTCGACCTCCGGGTACCTCTTCCCGAGCTACAACCTGCTCGAGGCCGGCATCGACCCCGAGAAGGACATCACCCCGGTCTTCGCAGGCAAGCACGACGTCTCGGTGACGAAGACCGCCGAGGGCGTCGAGTGCGAGGCGGGCTTCGCCGAGGACTCCGAGGTCGAGAAGAACGACGGCGTGAAGGTCATCGACCGCACCATGGTCCCCGGTGCACCGATCGTCGAGTCCGACTCGCTGCCCGCCGACGTGAAGGAGAAGCTCGAGAAGGCCCTGTCCGAGGTCACGATCGACCAGATCATCGACTCCGGTGTGAAGAGCGCCGACAGCGACGCCTTCCGCGCGACCTTCTACGGCACCTCGCCGGTCGACGACGCGTACTACGACACCATCCGCGACATCTGCAAGAAGACCAACGCCAAGCAGTGCCAGGCCTGATCTGAGCACCGGTCCCGCCCTTCGACAAGCGGTTCCTGAGCTTGTCGAAGGGCGGGAACGACCGTCGATGATCCGCAATCCACGAGAGGCAACAGCCATGAGCGTCACCGAGCAGCAGGCGCGTCGCACCGCACCCGACGGAGCGGAACCGCTCGTGCGTCTCCGCGGGGTCACGAAGCGCTTCGACCGGACGGTCGCCCTGCAGCGCGTCGACCTCGACATCCGTCGCGGCGAGATCGTCGTCCTGCTCGGTCTGTCGGGCTCCGGCAAGTCGACGCTCCTCCGTCACCTGGACGGCCTCGAGCGGCCCACCGCCGGGTCCGTCTCGGTCCTCGGCGACGAGGTGCCGTCCCTCGGGCAGCGCGCCCTGCGCCGGCTCCGCGCCCGCGTCGGGTTCGTCTTCCAGCAGTTCGAGCTGGTCCCGTCGCTCACCGTCCTCGAGAACGTCCTCACCGGTTCGCTGGCGGGCGTCCGCGGACCGCGTCTCGGCATATTCGGCTACGGCCGCACCCTGAAACTCAGGGCCCTCGGCCACCTCGACCGCGTCGGACTCCTCGAGCGCGCCTACCAGCGCGCCGACACCCTCTCCGGCGGACAGCAGCAGCGCGTCGCCATCGCCAGAGCGCTCATGCAGGACCCCGAGATCCTCCTCGCCGACGAGCCCGTCGCCTCCCTCGACCCGGAGTCAAGTGAGCAGGTGATGGCCCTCATCCGCGAGATCGCGATCGACCGCGGACTCACCGTCGTGTGCAGCCTGCACCAGGTGGACCTCGCGCTCTCCTGGGGCGACCGCATCGTCGGTCTCCGCCACGGCGAGGTGGTCCTCGACACCACGACCGACGGCCTGTCGAAGACCGAGGTGATGGAGATCTACGGCCGGGTCGCGACGAGTACCCGTGAGCTGCAGGCGATCGCCGTGGAGCTGGAGAGCGACGAGCTGCTCGGCGACCCCGACGACGACCTCCGCGGTCTGCTCGGTGTCGAGGAGCGCGTGGGCGAGGACGAACTGCCCGACGACCCGGAGTGGGAGTTCGACGCCGACGTCGACGGCCGCGAGCCCGACGAGCTCCGTCGACCTGGCAGGACCCGCTGATGGTCGTCACCGCGCCCGCGAAGACGGCACCGCCCGCCGGCCGCCCGCCAGGACTCTCCGGACCCGTTCCGGTCGGTCGGCTCCGCCCGCAGACGATCGCCGCCGTGCTCACGCTCGTCGCGCTGCTCGCGTTCTCGGTCTACTCGCTCCTCGAGGTCGGGATCTCGATCCCGAACATGGTGGCGAGCTGGGGCAACGCGGTCAACTTCTTCAACCGGGTGGGCACGATCACGTTCCCGCCGCCCGGGGAACTGCTGTCGCTCACCGCCCTGACCCTGGGGATCGTGATCTCCGGCACCGTCCTCGCTGCGGTGCTCTCGATCCCGGTCGCGTACCTCGCAGCCGCCAACACGACCCCGGGACCGGCCTGGCGCGCGGTCGGTCGGTTCGTCGGCGTGCTCAGCCGTGCCGTGCCCGATGTCGTCATCGCGATGATCCTCGTCCTCATGTTCTCGCTCGGCTCGCTGCCCGGCATCATCGCGATCGGGCTGCACTCCGTCGGCATGATCTCGAAGCTCTTCGCGGACGCGATCGAGCAGGTCGACGAAGGGCCACGACTCGCGATCCGCGCGGCCGGCGGCTCGAAGCTGCAGGAGTTCACCTCGGGCGTCCTGCCGCAGGTCCTCCCGTCCTGGGTGGCCACGGTCCTCCACCGCGGCGACATCAACCTGCGCGGTTCGGTCCTCCTCGGCTACGTCGGCGTCCTCGGCCTCGGCCGTGAACTGTCGCTCGCGTTCAAGTCACTCGACTACTCGCTCGGCATCGGACTCGCGATCGTCATCTTCGCGCTGTGCGTCGTCATGGAGATCGTGTCGAGCACCGTGCGGACCGTGATGCTCGGGGTGCAGCCGACCGGACGCGGACTCGGTGACCGCGTCGTGCGTCGGGTGGCCGCGGGCCGGGAGGCACGTCGCGCGGCGAGTGGGAGCAGCCGGACGACCGCCACGCCGAGCGCCGAGTCCCGGATCGCCGCTGCAGCGAAGCGCCCGTGGACGCCGGCCCGCGTCCGCGACACCGTCGGTGCCTGGCTCGCCGTGGCGGTCGTGGTCTGGGGCGTCGTCGTGTCCGACATCCAGTGGGGGACCTCGTGACGTTCTGGGCCAAGGCCCCCGACGTCCTCGTCCGTCTCTGGCCACCGTCGTTCGGCATGCGCACGACGGAGCAGATGGTCGAGGCGATGTTCGAAACCGTCGCGATCGCCTTCGCAGCGACCCTCATCGCCCTCGTCTGCTCGATCGTCATCGGGTCCCTCGCCGCACGGAACGTCGCACCGAACCGCGGTGTCCGCACCGGCGCCCGGTTCGCGCTCGTCGGCATCCGCGGCATCCCGGAGCTCATCCTCGCGATCCTCCTCATCGTCGTCACCGGGCTCGGTGCCCAGGCGGGGACGCTCGCGCTCGGCATCTGCGGGATCGGCCTCCTCGGCAAGCTCATCGCCGACTCCTTCGAGGAGGTCGCGCCCGGACCGGAACGCGCGCTGACCGCCGTCGGTGCGACGCGACCGCAGGTCTACGCCGCCGCGACGCTCCCGCAGGGTGCTCGCGCACTGGTCGGGCACACCTTCTACACGCTCGACACGAACATCCGTGCCGCGACCATGCTCGGCATCGTCGGCGGAGGTGGCATCGGCTACTACCTGATCCAGGCGGACCAGGGCGGGAACTACGACCAGGTCACGGCCATCGTGCTGATGATCCTCGCGGTCGTCCTCGTCGTCGAGGGCATCGCCATGTGGATGCGGAGGGTGTTCTCGTGAACGGACGACGGATGAGCGGCGGGGTGTCTGCGCCGCGGGTCGGCCTCGGTGTCGGGTCGCTCGGAGCCTCGGCCGACCGCGCCGACGTCGTGATCGTCGGAGCCGGCATCGTCGGACTGTCGGCGGCGCTCGCCGCCGTGGACGCCGGTGCGGAGGTCGTGGTCGTCGAACGCTCGGCCGAAGCCCAGGGCGCGTCGGTCCGGAACTTCGGTCACCTGGCAGCGACGCCGCAGGCCGGGCTCGCCTCGCGCCTCGCCGCGCGCTCGGCCGAGATCTGGCAGCGACTCGAGCAGGACGCGGGGCTGTGGGTCCGGCGCTCGGGCACGCACGTGGTCGCCCGGCACCTCGACGAGCTGCGAGTCCTCGAGGACTTCGCGGCGTCCCGTGCCCAGGCGGGTGCCGCGGCCGACATCCGTCTGTACGACGCGGCCGAGTTCCTGCAGCAGGTGCCGGTCAGCGCCGACGACGTGGTGGGCGGTGCCTGGCTGCCGCGCGACCTCCAGGTGAACCCGCGTCAGGCGCTGGGCGCCGTCACGGCGTACCTGGAACGCCGCGGTGTCGAGTTCCGACGCCGGACGACCGTGACCGGACTGCGCTCCGGCTTCGTCGACACCAGCCGCGGCGTCATCGCCGCAGGCCTCACCGTGGTCGCCGTGAACCACGACATCGACACCCTCCTCCCCGAGCTGGCCGAACGGGCAGCTGTCCGTCGATGCGCGCTCGACATGGTCCGGGTGCGCGGCGAGCTGCCGATGCCGATGCCGGCGCCGCTCCTGACCGGGTGGTCGCTCCTGCGCTACGGGGGATTCGCCGACTCGCCCGCCATCCCGGCCCTCCGGGAGCGACTGCAGCAGGACCACCCCGGGCTCGCCTCGCTCGACGTCAACCTCATGGCGACCCAATTGCCGGACGGCTCGATCATCCTCGGCGACACCCACAGCCGCGGCGAGGCGGTCTCCCCGTTCCAGTCCGAGCACGCCTTCGACGAACTCCTTCGGGCCGGAAGCACGCTGTTCGGGACCAGGCTCGACGTCCTCGAACGCTGGCAGGGCGTCTACGCCACCGCCCCGGAGGAGTTGCTCATCGACGAACCGACCCCGGGCGTCCGCGTGGTCGCCGCGACGACGGGCATCGGGATGACGACCGGACCCGCACTCGGCGAGCTGGCCGTCGCCGAGCACCTCGGTCCGACCTTCTCGCCGGCGCAGCCGCCCAGCATCCGTGCCGCATCAGCCCACCTTCAGAAAGGCCTCTCGTGACCAGCATCGATCGACCCCAGCAGGACAGCACCGCGGCTCCCGACCTCGACGACGACGTGGAGACCGACCTCGCCGACCTCGACGAGCTCGAGGACGGCTTCGACGACGCGCACGAGGACGACCTCCTCCTCGAACTCGTCGTCCTCGACCTCGCCGGGACGACGGTCTCGGACGACGGCGTCGTCGAGGACGCCTTCCGCGTCGCCGCCGAGACGATCGGCATCGACACCGAGGACGCACTCGACGCGGCCATCGAACTCGTCCGCGACACGATGGGCCAGTCGAAGCTCGACGTGTTCCTCATGCTGACCGACGGCGACGAGGCTCGAGCCGCTTCCGGCAACGCCGCCTTCGAAGAGGCCTACGAGCGCCTCGTCGGCGAGGGGCGCGTCGATGCGATCCCCGGAGCCGAGGACACGGTGCGACGGCTCCGCGAGCTCGGCGTGGGCGTCGTGTTCACCACCGGGTTCGCCCCGGCCACGCGCGACGCACTCCTCGCGAGCCTCGGGTGGTCGGAGCTCGCCGAGGACGCCCTGTCGCCCGCCGACGCCGGCCGAGGGCGTCCAGCACCGGACCTGCCGCTGACCGCCCTCCTCCGGTTCGGTGCGAGCGCCGTCGACACCATGGTCGTCGTCGGCGACACGGCCAGCGACATGCTGTCCGGGGTGAACGCCGGCGCGGGGCTCGTCGTCGGGGTGCTCACCGGGGCGCACGACGAGGAGACGCTGCTCGCGGCGGGCGCCGACGAAATCATCACGAGCATCGCCGAGTTGCCCGCGCTCCTCGGTCTCGACTGAACGACCGACCGGGGGAACCATGCACACGACGCTCACCGCGCACGAGGGCAACGACGTCTTCATCAGACCGTCGCCGATCGCGATGGTCTGGCAGGGGCCAGGGCACCCGCACCAGGCGATGGCGGTGCCCGGGGTGACGCTCGGGCCGGGGGACGTCCTCGTCGAGGTGGAACTGGCGACCGTGTGCGGCTCCGACGTGCACACCGTCCTCGGACACCGTGACGCCGCCACCCCGCTCGTCCTCGGGCACGAACAGGTGGGACGCGTCGTGGCGGTCGGGGGACCCGTCACCGCGGTGGACGGGACCGTCCTCGTCGCGGGGATGCGGGTCGTGTGGTCGGTCGTCGTGAGCTGCGGCGTCTGCGACCGCTGCTCCGCCGGCCTGGAGCAGAAGTGCCGTCGGCTCGCGAAGTACGGGCACGACCGGGTGCACCGCGGTTGGGAGTTGAGCGGCGGGTTCGCGACCCACGTCGAACTCCTCGAGGGCACGGCGATCGTGATCGTGGGGGAGACGCCGCCCGCCGCCGTCTTCGCTCCCGCGTCCTGCGCGACGGCCACCGCGATCGCCGCCCTGGACGCGGCCGAGCGCGACCTGCCCGGCACGGCGGTCCTGGTGACCGGCGCCGGGATGCTCGGGCTGACCGTCGCAGCCATCGCGACCGATGCGGGCGCTCGCGTCGTCGTGAGCGATCCGGACCCCGCTCGTCGGTCACTCGCCGGTCGTTTCGGCGCCATCGCGACCGTCGACCCCACGATCGGCGCCGCCGAGCACCTCGACGCCGCGCACCTCGCGGCGGGCGTCGAGGGCTTCCCCGTGGCCATCGAGATGTCCGGCGACGCCCGTGCCGTCGACGCGGCCATCGCGTCGCTCTCGATCGGCGGGACGGCGGTCCTCGTCGGCAGCGTGTCGCCCGGTGCGCCGCTCGGCGTCGACGCCGAACGCATCGTCCGACGCCTCCTGACGGTGCGCGGTGCGCACAACTACCGACCGCGGGATCTGGCGCGCGCGGTCGACTTCCTGACCGGTGCGTGGCGTCGGTATCCGTTCGCCGAACTCGTCGGTCCGGTGTTCCCCTTGCACGAGGTCGACGACGCGCTCGTCGCAGCTGCATCGGGGGCGTTCCCGCGTGTCGGTGTCCGACCCTGAACGACCCACGGGAGGTCACGCGAGCCGACTCGCGCCCTCCAGCGAGCCCCGCGGGATCCGGTCGTCGGCTCGGCGACGGCGTCCGAGGGCCGCGTGACCCCTTCGAGCGCCCCCATTCCGGGGGTCACGGCAGCCGATCCGCCCCGGATTTCCGCCGATCTCGGCTCGTGAATCCCGCCCCATGACCCACCTTGTGGGGTATCCTCGGGCCATGACGGTCACGACTCGCCACCCTGGTGTGGTCCGTGTCGGTGGTCGCCTCATGGTCGTGGATCCGTTCGCGGAACGAGGTGAGCTCACCGAGGATCAGCAGCGCGGCCACCAGCTGCGGCGGAGGATCACGCTCCTGCTCGGTGGCTTCCTCCTGCTCACCGGCTTCGTCGTCGGCGCGACGGTGGGCGTGCTCGTCGAGTGGTCACTCGTCCACGACGAACGCTCGACGGTGTCGCTCCCCGGCTTCGACCCGGAGTGGGCGCCCGGACTCGACGTCGTCGGCGCCTTGCTCGGTGCGATCCTCGTCGCCATCTTCCTGCTCGTGTCGGCCGAGCGACGCAACCGTCGCCGTCGACTGGACGGCGGACACCAGCCGTCGAGGTGGATCGATCCGCTCAACGATCACCTCATCGGGCTGAGTGACGACCTCCCTGGCCCTGGCTGTGGACGCTCACGCGCATGTACGCCACCGCGGAGCGGCTGCAGCGCGAACTCGTGGAGCGCAGCGGCACCCGCAGCGAGGTGGGCAGTGACGATTCATGCGATCTCGTCGAGGCGCGGCTCGCGGCCGACGATGCACGCGACGCACTCGAGAAGACGGCCACGCTCATGGGCGTCATCGTGCCGGAGGGACCGCTGCCCGACGCGCAGGCCATCCTGGCCGACAACGCCCGGCTCCGCGCCCGCCGGAAGACGGGCTGACCGGCACCTCGGTCAGCGACCGGTGCCGGTGAGGCGCTCCAGGAGTTCGCGGTAGCGAGCGGCCGTCTGCGTGACGATCTCGGCAGGCAGCGTCGGTGGTGTGGGTGTCGAGGCGTCGTCCTGGTCCCAGTTGTGGGCCAACCAGTTGCGGACGATCTGCTTGTCGAAGCTCGCCATCCGTGCGGTGGGGTCGTCGCTCGTCAGGTAGACGTCGCGGTCCCAGTATCGGCTGGAGTCTGAGGTGAGCACCTCGTCACCGAGGGTGATGACGCCGGTCGTCGGGTTGCGGCCGAATTCGAACTTCGTGTCGGCGAGGATGACGCCGTGGCGTTCCGCCGTGAGGGATGCCGTCTCGTAGATGCCGAGCGACAGGTCCTTCAGCGCGACCGCGTCGTCCTCGCCGATGAGTTCGACCATCCGGGAGAACGAGATGTTCTCGTCGTGCTCGCCGAGCGGCGCCTTGTAGGCGGGGGTGAACAGCGGCTCGGGCAGGCGATCGCCGTCGCGCAGGCCGTCGGGCAGCGGGATGCCGCAGACGGTGCGGTTCGCGACATACTCCTTCCAGCCGGAGCCGGTCAGGTAGCCGCGGACGACGCACTCGACGGGGAACATGTCGAGCTTCCGGACGAGCATCGCGCGGCCGGCGAACTCGGCCGGGATGCTGGACACCGCGACACCCGCGGCGTCGAGCTCGTGATCGGGGACGAGGTGGTTCGGCACCTCACGGAGCTGGTCGAACCACCAGAGGCTCAGGCTGGTGAGCAGATCGCCCTTGCCGGGGATGCCCGGCTCGAGCACGTGGTCGAAGGCGCTGACCCGGTCGCTCGCGACGACGAGCAACAGGTCGTCGGGGCCGGCGGCCGGCTCGTACAGGTCGCGGACCTTGCCCGAGTAGACGTGGTTCCAGGCGTTGGTCTCCGAGGGTGCGCTCACCCGTTCATTATCGTGCATCGGCGGTGGCCGGGCCGATCGCCAGGGCTTGCGACCTCGGCATGGTGCGCGTATGTTCCACGTGGAATAGTTCGTACGGAGTGATGGGATGGGCATGGGCACGGTCAAGCCGCTCGGCATGCTTGCCGTCGCCGCGCTCGGGTATCTGGCCGAGCGACCCATGCACCCTACGAGATGTACCAACTCGCGCTCCACCGTCAGGAGGACCGCGTCGTCAAGGTGAGCCCCGGCTCGCTCTACCGCGCCGTCTACGGACTCGAGGCCGACGGTCTCGTGCTCGCGGCCGGGACCGACCGCGAGGGCGCCCGGCCCGAGCGGACGACCTTCGAGATCACCGAACGCGGCCGACACCTGCTCGGGGAACGGCTGCGCGAGCTGCTCAGCACCCCTACGAACGAGTACCCGGAGTTCGGGCTCGCGCTGTCCGAGGTGCACGAGCTCGGTGCCGACGAGGTCCGGATGCTGCTGGAGACCCGCATCCTCCGGCAGCGTGCCGAGCTCGCCGACCTCGATCGCCGCACAGCCTGGGCACTCGAGCGCCGCATCCCGCGCGTCTACTGGATGAACGTCCCCTACTCGGCTGCCATGGTGCGTGCCGAGATCGCCCACCTCCAATCGCTCCTCGCCGAGATCGCCGACGGATCACTCGCCTGGCACGTGGCCGGGACGCGCGCCCCGCTCCACGAGCAGGCGGCGACCCCACCCGCGTCCGTCCGGTCGACACCCTCCACCTGAACCTCCGGGACGGCCGACCAGTCCGGCTAGCGGTCCCGCTCATCCTCGCGTCCGGAACGCGAACCCGTCACTCAGTGCAGAAAGGGACATCATGTCCACCACCCCCACCACGCCTCCTCAGGGCGTCTCCGGCCCGACGCCAGGGGCCGTGCGCCCCTGGCCGGCGCTCTGGTCCCTGGTCATCGGATTCTTCATGATCCTCATCGACACGACCATCGTGTCCGTGGCCAACCCCGCGATCATGCGCGGCCTCGACACCGGCATCAACAACGTCATCTGGGTGACGAGCGCCTACCTGCTCGCCTACGCCGTGCCGCTCCTCATCACCGGCCGCCTCGGCGACCGCTTCGGCCCGAAGAACCTCTACCTCATCGGCCTCGTCGTCTTCACGCTCGCCTCACTCTGGTGCGGCCTGTCGGGCTCCATCGAGATGCTCATCGTCGCCCGCGTCGTGCAGGGTCTCGGCGCCGCGCTCATGACCCCGCAGACGATGGCCGTCATCACCCGCATCTTCCCTCCGGACCGCCGTGGTGCGGCCATGGGCCTCTGGGGAGCGACCGCTGGTGTCGCGACACTCGTCGGCCCGATCCTCGGTGGGGTGCTCGTCGACGGCTTCGGGTGGGAGTGGATCTTCTTCATCAACGTGCCCGTCGGTGTCATCGGCTTCATCATGGTCTGGCGGAACGTCCCCGCGCTCGCCACGCACCCGCACAAATTCGACGTGCTCGGGGTCGTCCTGAGCGGGCTCGGGATGTTCCTCCTCGTGTTCGGCATCCAGGAGGGCCAGAGCTACGACTGGGGCACGATCACCGGTCCGATCACCGTGTGGAGTCTCATCATCGCCGGTGTCGTCGTCCTCGGCCTGTTCGTCGTGTGGCAGGCCGTCATGAACGGTGAGCCGCTGCTCCCGCTGGCGTTGTTCCGCGATCGCAACTTCTCGGTCGGCAACCTCGCGATCTCGACGATCGGGTTCACGATCACGAGCATGTCGCTGCCGCTCGTCTTCTTCTACCAGACCGTCCGCGGCCTGACCCCGACGCAGTCCGCGCTCATGCTCGTCCCGATGGCCGTACTCTCCGCCGGGCTCGCGCCCGTGGTCGGGCGGGCGATCGACCGCGTGAACCCGAAGTGGTTCGCTCTCGCAGGGCTCCTCCTGCTGGCCCTCGCGCTCGGCTGGTACTCGATCCTCCTCACGCCCGAGCAGCCGATCCTGATGCTGCTCCTCCCGAGCGCCGTCCTCGGTCTCGCCAACGGCTTCATGTGGGGACCAGTGTCCAACCTCACCACCCGGGGGCTCCCGCAGCACCAGGCCGGCGCCGGTTCAGGCGTCTTCAACACGACGCGTCAGATCGGCGCAGTGCTCGGCAGCGCGGCCATCGCCGCGCTCATCCAGGGGCGCCTCGCGGCCGAGCTGCCCGCTGCACCCGGTGGGGCGGCCGGTGGCGTGAGCGAGGTGACGGGTGGCGAGCTGCCTGAGTTCCTGCACGCCGGGTTCACCACCGCCATGGCCCAGTCGTTGCTCCTCCCGGCAGCACTCGCGCTCGTGGGAGCGGTCGTGGTCCTGTTCTTCCAGAAGCCGAAGGCGGCCGCCTGGTCGACCCCGGAGACCCAGCACGGACAGGCCGCCGCGGTCGCCGCGGCTGCCGCCACCGCCCGGTCCGAAGCCGAGTAGCGGCCCCGCCGACACGGCGACACCGGACGGTCACGGGCTGAGGAGGTCCGTGACCGTCCTGGTGTCGCCGTTCCAGAACCGGAGCCCGGTGACGAGCCCGGACGGGAGGTCGCTGAGCGACCGGAGCCCGTCGAGTGCCGCCGCGGTCTGCTCGCCGGCGACGCGTCGGGAGAGTGTGACGTGGGGTGTCCAGCCGCCAGGCCGGGTGTGCTCGAACGCGCCGGTGACGTCTCCGGCCACACGTCCGTGCAGCTCCAGCAGCTCGTGCGTGGGGATCACCGTGAGCGCGAGGACGGCGCCCGAGCGACGCGGGAACAACAGCGGAGCCCCGAGCCGGACGTCGAACGGTCGGAAGGCCGGCCGCCCGGTGAGCTCGAGGTCCTCGCCGGCCGACAGTGTGACGTGCGGACGGTTGCTCGCACCGCGATGCGTGGCGAGACTGCTGATGCCGAGGTCGAGGAGCGCTTGCCAGCGGTCGCGGACGGCGGCCTCGAGGGCCTCGTCGAACGTCAGATCGACGCTGCGCACCGGTCAGCCGATCGGGAAGAAGCCGTGGACGGCGGCGGCGAAGGATCGCGGCTGCTCCACCCAGGGGTAGTGTCCGCACCCGTCGAGCACGATGGCCTGGCCGAGCGGGAACCGCTTCGCGAGGTCGACGACGGGCGCGAGTCCCGTCAGGCCGTCCTCGGAGCCCGCGACCACGAGGACGGGAGCCGTCACGGTGCGCAGGGCGTCGCGGATGTCCTCGACCTCGTCGATCGTGGGGGTGTGCACGAACGCGTCCTGCGCGGCCGGGTGCCAGGCGCCCAGACGCTCGTGTTCGCGGGCGGTGTCGTCCCATTCGCCCCAGGCGATGGGCGCGACCGCCGGGAACAACCGGTTCCCCGACGCGGAGTCCGGGGCTGCGAGCAGCGCGGGCAGCGCCTCGAGGAAGCCGGGGTACCAGTCCTCCGCCGCGTGTCGGGCGATGATCTCCGCGCTGTCGTCGTCCGTGTCGACGAGCCAGGTGGCGGGCGGCGTGATGAGGCACAGGCGATCGAGCCGGTGCGGGTAGCGCGCGGCGTAGCTCACGGCGACGCGGGTACCGGCGGAGTGCCCGAGGAGTTCGAGGCGGTCGACGTCCAGCCAGCGACGCACGGCCTCGACGTCCTCGGCGAGTTCCGGCCAGCTCGCCGCAGCGGTCGACGGTCCGCTCTCGGACCGTCCGACCCCGCGCTGGTGCAGCACGATGAGGCGCCGTCTGGTGCTCAGGCCGCCGAGATCACCGAGGTAGACCGGGTGACGCGCCGGTCCACCGGCGAGGACGACGAGGGGCGGCAGGGCGTCGTCGCCGATCACGTCCACGTGCAGTCTGGTGCCGTCGTGACTCTCGACGACGGCCGATGACCCGGTTCCCGCTGCGGCGCTCATCCGGGCCGCGATCAGGAGACGCGTGCGGCGATGTCGGTGCGGTACTGACCGCCCTCGAGTTCGATGCGCGACAGCGCCTCGTACGCACGGCCGCGTGCCTCGGGGAACGTGGATCCGAGCGCCACGACGTTGAGGACGCGGCCACCGGTGGCGACCAGGCCACCGTCGACGTCGGCCGTGGCCGCGTGGACGAGGTGGACCCCCTCGACGGCGACGGCGGCGTCGAGGCCGGTGATGCTCCGGCCGGTGACGGGCGTCTCGGGGTAGTTCTGGCTCGCGAGCACCACGGTCACCGCGCTCGCCTCGGCGAACGCGGGTCGTGGTTGCTCGCCGAGCGTCCCGGTGGCCGAGCCGAGCAGGAGCGCCGACAGCGGGGTGACGAGCCGGGGGAGGACGACCTGCGTCTCCGGGTCGCCGAAGCGCGCGTTGAACTCGATCACGCGGATCCCGCGCTCGGTGAGGATGAGCCCGGCGTAGAGGAGGCCCTGGAACGGGTTGCCCTCCGCCGCCAGCTGCCGCACGACGGGGATCGCGACGGTCTCGAGGACCTCGTCGACGAAGGCCGTCTCGCTCCCGAACCGGTTGTCGAGCCACGGCAGCGGGGAGTACGCGCCCATTCCGCCGGTGTTGGGGCCGGCGTCGCCGTCGAGCAGTCGCTTGTAGTCCTGTGCGGGGGAGAGCGGGAGCACCGTCTCGCCGTCGGTGATGAAGAAGAGGGAGACCTCCTGGCCGTCGAGGAACTCCTCGACGAGGACGCCGCCGTAGCCGAGCCAGTTCGTGGCGTGCTGGATGGCCGCGTCGCGGTCGTGGGTGACGAGCACGCCCTTGCCCGCTGCGAGACCGTCGGCCTTGACGACGTAGGGGGCTCCGAAGTCGTCGAGCGCGGCGATCGCTGCGTCGAGGTCCTCGGCGCGGACCGCGCGACCGGTGGGTACGCCGGCTTCGTCCATGATCCGCTTCGCGAAGGACTTCGAGCCCTCGAGTGCGGCCGCTGAGCGGTTGGGGCCGAAGACCGGGATGCCGGCGGCGCGCAGCTTGTCGGCAACGCCGGCGACGAGCGGGGCCTCGGGCCCGATGACGACGAGGTCGACCGCTTCGTCGCGGGCGAAGTCGCGCACGATCGAGGGGTTCTCCTGGTCGATGCCGACCACGGTCACGTCGCCCGCGATGCCCGCGTTGCCGGGGGCGGCGATGATGTGGTGCCCGGCCTCTTCGGAGAGGAGAGCCTTGATGATGGCGTGCTCGCGAGCACCGGAACCGAGGACGAGGATCTTCACCCGTCTAGCTTAAGGCGCAATGGCCTAGCCTCGAATGCATGGCCAGACCCAGGATCACGGACGCCGTCGGTCGCGCTGCCCTGGAGCAGGCGCTCGGGGACGCACCGGCGTCGCGCACGGACACGGCGACCGCGGTCCGCTACCTGTTGGAGCTCCTCGTCGAGCGGGCCCCGGGGAACACCGTCGAGGTGCGGGTGCCGCCGTTCGGTGCGGTGCAGTGCATCGAGGGTCCCCGCCACACCCGCGGCACGCCGCCGAACGTCATCGAGATGGACGCGCCGACCTGGCTCGCGCTCGCCTCCGGCCGCATCGACTGGACCACGGCGATGGCCGGCGGCACGGTGCACGCGTCCGGCCAGCGGGCGGACCTCACGGGCCTCGTGCCACTGCTGCTGCCGCGCTGACCGTTCGGCGGGATTCCACGTGCTGCCGCGAGCGAACCGGGGTGGTGCGTCACGGCCTCGTGCGCTGTGATGGAGGCATGAGCACGAATCGACTGTTGGTCCTGGGCGGGACGGAGTTCGTCGGGCGAGCGGTCGTCGACGAGGCCATCGCCGCCGGCTGGGAGGTCACCGTCTTCCATCGCGGTACGAACCGGTCCTCGCCGTCGGACGCGGTCACCGTGCTGCACGGCGACCGGACCCTGCCAGGCGGACTCGACGCGCTCCGGGTCGGGTCGTGGGACGTCGCGGTGGACACCTGGTCGTGGGCTCCGGTCGCCGTCCGCGACGCGGCCGCGCTGCTGGCCGACCGGGTCGGGAGCTATGTGTACGTCTCCAGTCGTTCGGTCTACGCCGATCCGCTTCCCGCCGGTGCCGACGAGGGCGCGCCGGTCGTCGACGGGTCGGCGCACGACGAGGGCTTCGCAGACTACGCCCGTGCCAAACGCGGCGGTGAGCTGGCCGCCGCACAGGCGTTCGGCGACCGTGCGGTCCTTGCACGAGCCGGTCTCATCCTCGGCCCGCACGAGAACATCGGGCGACTGCCGTGGTGGCTGGCCCGGATCGCCGAGGGCGGTGAGGTGCTCGCCCCCGGCGCCGCCTCCGACCCCATCCAGTACATCGATGCGCGGGATCTCGCGGCCTTCCTCCTCACGGCCGGTTCGACGGGCGCGAGTGGTGCGTTCAACGTCGTCAGCGAGCCGCGGGTGACGACCCTGGGCGCGCTGCTCGACGCCTGCGTCGCTGCGACCGGGTCGGGTGCGACCCTCCGCTGGGTGGATCAGGAGCGGGTGCTCGCGGCCGGGATCCAGCCCTGGACCCAACTGCCCGTCTGGCTCCCCACTGGACCGGACGCCGACGCGATGCATCACGGCGACGTCTCGCGTGCGATGGCGGCGGGTCTCCGTCGTCGTCCGCTCGCCGAGACCGTCGCCGACACCTGGGGGTGGCTGCAGGCTCTCGGCGGCGTGGCGCCGCAGCGTCCGGACCGGCCAGTCGTCGGGCTGGACCGCGCCGTCGAGCGGGCCGTGCTCGCCGGGAGCTGACGGCTGTCAGTGGATCTCGCGGAGGAGGGCGAGCCGACTGCGCGTCCTGACCGCGTCGCGGGCGAACCCATCCGGTCCGAGGGCGGGATCGGTCATGAAGGTCTCCTGGTCGGTGGTGGCCACGACGTGGAGTTCGACGCCGAGGTCGCACAGGGCGTCGACGAGATGGACGAACCGGGCGCGCGCCTCCCGGGTGAGGGCGGGGGAGTCGGGCAGGGCGTCGAGGACCCATCGGTCGTAGTCCGTCGCCCAGGCGAGGTAGTCGCCGACCGAGGTCGGACGCTCGATGAGTTCGGCGCTGGCGAACCAGAGGACGCCGTCGCGCGCGGCGGCCGCCTGGAACGTGTGGCCACTGATCGTCAGCGCCGTCGCCTCGCCTGGCCCCGGACGGCGGAGGCCGAGTGCCGCGAGCCGGGCGTCCGCAGCCTCGCCGGCGATGGACCAGCTGCCGCGGGCGAAGCCGTCGCCGTGCCTGACCGGGGAGCTGCGACGGTGGTCGGTCGAGCCGGCGAGTTCGAGCACCTGCATGTTCGCCTCGATCAGGGCGATGCCGGGCTCGAAGATGTGGTGGTACCCCGGGTCCGGCAGCAGGTCCTGCGGCGCGGAGTTCGAGCTCGTCAACAGGGTCACCTGTCGGGCGAAGAGCGCGTCGAGCAGACGGATCATGAGCGCGCCGTCGCCGGGATCGTGCACCTGGAACTCGTCGAACAGCACGACGTCCACCTCGTCGAGCAGTTCGTCGACGGCTTGCTCGACCGCGTTCGTCACCGCTCCGGCCGCCGCGCGGGACCCGGCGCCCGGCTCGCCCGTCGCCCGGGCGGCGTCGGCGGCCTCCGTGCGGACCCGGTGGATCGCGGCGTGCAGCCCACGGAAGAAGGAGTGGAAGTGGACGCGACGCCTCCGATGCGTCGGGAGCGCTGCGAAGAACGCGTCGAGGAGCCAGGTCTTGCCCCGCCCGGCCGCACCCCACAGGTACAGGTGCGCTGGTCGATCCTCGCCGATCCGGAGTGACGCCAGGTGCCACGCCACCTCCAGCTGCTCCGGTTCGAGCGTGAACCCGGCGACGGCGGCGGCGGACTCGACCGCCGAGAGCAGGGCGTCGTCGGGAGGGATCGGAGCGGGATCGGTCGTCTCGGTCCCCGTCGTGTCCACCGCTCGATCGTACCCGTCGGCACGTCGATCGCGGCCGTTCACCATCGGTTCACGATGCCCAGGATCGTGGGGGAGAATGGAAGCATGACAGACGCCACCGGGCAGCCAGCACCGGAAGCTCAGCACCCATCCGAACCGACCGGTCCGACGCCCTCGACCGAGCCCGACACCGAGGTCGCGACCGTGTACTCCTCCGGTTCGGTCTCGGTGCGCCGGTCGCCCCGCTACTGGCGGTTCCTCGTCATCGGTGCCTTCGTCGGTGTCATCGCCGCACTCATCCTCACGTTCGCGTTCCCGGGGAGCGCCGACTACTCGCTCACCCAGGTGTTCGGCTTCCTCCTGCTCGTGTGCGTCGTCATCTTCGGCGCGATCGCCCTCGTCGTCGGTCTCCTCATCGACCGCTCCATGGCGCGACGGACGCGGATCGTCGCAGCGGATAGAGTTGACGTGCATCCAGCCGGGACCCCCGCGGCCGGCGCGGAACCGAACGGTTCCGTCAGTGCCGAGCCAGGTGAGTCCGGCCCCCCGAATCCACCCATCGCAGAAGGTTCAGGACGGTCATGACCTCATCCACCAGCTACCGGGAGGCCGGTGTCGACACGGCAGCCGGTGACCGCGCCGTCGAGCTCATGAAGGCCGCCGTCGCGAAGACGCACGGCCCGGAGGTCTTCGGCGGCTTCGGCGGGTTCGCCGGCCTGTTCGACGCCTCGGCGCTGACGGCCTTCCGTCGGCCTCTGCTGGCGACGTCGACCGACGGCGTCGGCACGAAGGTCGCGATCGCCCAGGCCATCGACAAGCACGACACCATCGGCCAGGACCTCGTCGGCATGGTCGTCGACGACATCGTCGTGGTCGGTGCGAAGCCGCTCTTCATGACCGACTACATCGCCTGCGGCAAGGTCCACCCGGAGCGCATCGCCTCCATCGTCGCGGGTATCGCCCGGGCCTGCTCCGACACCGGCACGGCCCTCATCGGCGGCGAGACCGCGGAGCACCCCGGACTCCTCGGGGTCGACGACTACGACGTCGCCGGCGCCTGCACCGGCGCGGTCGAGGCGGACGCCATCCTCGGCGAGCACCGTGTCGAGGACGGCGACGTCGTCCTCGCGCTCGCGTCCTCGGGCCTGCACTCGAACGGCTTCTCCCTCGTGCGACACATCCTCGCCCAGGCGGGCGTCGGCTACGCCGACCACAGCGACGACCTCGGCACGACGTTCGGCGAGGCGCTCCTCGAGCCGACGCGGCTCTACACCCTGCCCCTCCTGCGGCTGCTCGACGCCCCGGCCTTCGCGGGTGGCGTCCACTCGCTCAGCCACGTCACCGGAGGCGGGATCGCCGCCAACCTCGCGCGCGTCCTGCCCAAGGGGTCCTGGGCCGAGGTCGACCGCTCCACCTGGAGCCCGTCGCCGGTGTTCCGGACGCTGAGCGAGCTGGCCGGATCCTCGCTCGAGTCGAGCGAGGGCACCTGGAACCTGGGCGTCGGGTTCTTCGCCGTGGTCTCGCCGGCGGTCGCCGCCGGTGTCACGGCCGCGCTCGAGGCCGACGGGATCGCGACCTGGCAGGTCGGCACCGTGCACCTCGGCGACGCCGCCACAGACCTCAGCGCGTTCGAACAGGGTGCCAAGGGGGTCGATGGCGGTGCCGTCCGCCTCGTGGGCGCCTACCGCGACTAGCCGCACCGCTCCGGCACACCTTCCTCCGTTCCGTCACTCGCCCAGCACGAACCCCAAGGAGTCCCCACGCATGTGCGGCATCGTCGGCATCGTCTCAACCGAGCCTGCCAACCAGCAGGTCTACGACAGCCTCTTGCTCCTCCAGCACCGCGGTCAGGACTCCACCGGCATCGCCACCGCCGACGGCAGCACCTTCCACATGGTCAAGGCCAAGGGCCAGGTGCGTGAAGCCTTCCGCACCCGCGACATGCGCTCGCTCCTCGGCAACATGGGCCTCGGCCACGTGCGCTACGCGACGAAGGGCGACGCCGCCAACGAGAGCGAGGCGCAGCCGTTCTACGTGAACGCGCCCTACGGCATCACGCTCATCCACAACGGCAACCTCACGAACACCCGCGAGCTCAGCAAGGACCTGTTCCACGTCGACCGCCGCCACGTGAACTCCACGAGCGACACCGAGCTGCTGCTCAACGTCCTCGCGACGGAGCTACAGGGACAGATCAGCGGCCTCGACCTCGATCCCGACCAGGTGTTCAACGCCGTCGAGAACGTGCACGAGCGCGTCGAGGGTTCCTACGCGACGATCGCCCTCATCGCCGGTCACGGCCTGCTCGCCTTCCGCGACCCGTTCGGCATCCGCCCGCTCATCCTCGGCAAGCGCCAGACGGGCCTGGTCGGCAACGACTGGGTGGTCGCCTCGGAGTCGCTCGTCCTCGAAGCCGGCGGCTACGAGATCGTCCGCGAGATCGCCCCGGGCGAGGCCGTCTTCATCACCGCGTCGGGTGAGCTGTACTCGCGGCAGTGCGCGAAGAACCCGCGGCTCGTGCCCTGCTCCTTCGAGTACGTGTACCTCGCGCGCCCCGACTCGGTCATGAACGGCATCTCGGTCTACGAGGCCAGACTGCGTCTCGGCAACCGGCTCGCCGACACCATCGCGGAGTACACGCCGATGGGCGACATCGACGTCGTCATGCCGATCCCGGACTCCTCCCGCCCGGCGGCCATGCAGGTCGCCCAGAAGCTCGGCATCGAGTACCGCGAGGGCTTCTACAAGAACCGCTACGTCGGGCGCACCTTCATCATGCCGGGCCAGGCGCAGCGCAAGAAGAGCGTCCGCCAGAAGCTCAACGCGATGGGCTCCGAGTTCAAGGGCAAGAACATCCTCATCGTCGACGACTCGATCGTCCGCGGGACGACGTCGAAGGAGATCGTCGACATGGCGCGTCTCGCCGGTGCCAACAAGGTGACCTTCACCTCCGCCGCACCGCCGGTCCGCTACCCGCACGTGTACGGCATCAACATGCCGTCCCGCCAGGAGCTCGTCGCACACGGCAAGAAGATCCCCGACATCGCCCGCGAGCTGGGTGCCGACAACCTCATCTACCAGGAGGTCGCCGACATGAAGGCCGCGATCCTCGAGGGCTCGGGCATCAGCGACCTCGAGATGAGCTGCTTCACCGGCGAGTACGTCACCGGTACCGTCTCCGAGGAGTACCTCGAGTGGGTGGAGCGCTCGCAGCTCTCCTGAGTCCCGCCTGAACGACGAAGCGCGCGAGCCCCTCGGGGATCGCGCGCTTCGTCGTTCAGGAACCGATTGCTACTCCGGCGTACCGGGCTGCTCGAGCGACGCCGGCGTGGCCGCGGGGGCCGCCTTCGGCTTCGTGGTGCGCGGCTTCGCCGGTGCCTTCGTGGTGGCCGGCTTCGCTGCGGCGCCCGTCGTCTTCGTCGTCGGTGCCTTCGAGGCTGCGGTCTTCGGCGTCGTGGTCTTGGCCGCTGCCGCCTTCGGCGTCGTCGAACCGGTGGTGGCGCGCGTCGAACTCGTCTTGCGGACGGTGGTCCCCGCGGCCGTCGCCGTGGTCGTCTTCGCGGCGGGCTTCCGGGCCGTCGTCGAACGCGTCGTCGTCGACCGGCTGGTCGAGGTGCGGGGCGCGCTCACAGCCGCAGCCGGTGCAGTGGCCGACACGGTCTCGTCGCGTCCGGTCGTGTCGGCGGCTCCGGTCTCGTCGTTCGCGAGGCGCGCCTCGGTCTCATCGGCGGCGGCTGCGACGGTCTCCGCGTCGCCGTTGGACGTCGACTCCAGGACGATCGACTCGGCCGGTTCGGCGGACGTGTTCGGCGCGGTTGCGGCCTCGGGCGCGCGGTCGGTGCCGGAGAAGACTGCGGCGAACTGCTCGGTCGGGGTGGGCTCGGCGGCGCGCACCCAGTCCGAGGTGGGTTCCGTCGCCGGAGCCTCGGAGGCCGGAGCCTCGGCCGACGGGGCCTGGTAGGCGCCGTACTGCTGCGTGGCCTGGGCGCCCTGGGTCTGCTGCGTGCCGTAGCCGCCGGTCTGGCCACCCGCGTACTGCGAGGTGTCGTAGGCGGCCGTCTGACCGTACTGTGCGGGGTCGTACACCGGTGCCTGCCCGGTCTGGCCCGCCTGGTACGGGTGCTGCTCGTAACCGCTCTGACCGGCGTACGGTGCCTGCGTGGGGTTCGGCTGCGAGGAGGCCTCACGGGCGGCAGCGCGCTGCTGCTGCTGGTTCACGAGGCGCGCGACCTCGGCGTCGATGGCGTCCTCGGTGATGTGCTTGGGTGGACCGTAGGCGTCGAGTCCGACGAAGACCAGGGCGATGCCCATCACGAAGATCGGCCAGATCGGCCAGAAGTATCCCCAGGCGCCGGTGAGGAGCCAGATGACGATCAGGAGGACGGAGACCGCACCCCAGACGGCGAGAAACTGCTTGAAATCGTGCTGCGCCTTCAGGCGCTTCTTGGCGGCAACGCGGAGTTCGTCGGTGTTCATCCGTCCAGGCTAGTCTCCGCCCCGCGAGAACTCCATTTGCCGACACTCGTCTGAGAGATCACCCAGCCGCGAGGTGCTGGAGCGATGGCGAACCGCCGATGCTGGCTCGCGCCGGAACGGGGGGAAGGGCGCGTCTACGCGCCCTTCGCCTCACCGTCGGCGTACTTCTCGGCGTATTCAGCCCACTTGGCGATCTCGTCGTCGTAGCTCTCGTCGACGCCCGTGCCCGGGTGGTCGACGGAGTGCCCCGTGAGCTCGCGCTCGAGCGCGTTGTAGTTCACGTCCGGGCTGAACGACTTGAGCTCACGAGCGATCTTCGTGTGCTTTGCCTTTTGACGGCCACGACCCATGCGAGACCCCCTCATGATTTTCTGACCGGCCGCGCTTGCGGGGCGTCCGGGGCTTTCGCCTACCAGGGAACGATAAAGACTAGCGTTGAGCTTACCATGCCGCCCGTGGACGGGGCGCTCGTACGGGGACGGTCTGCCGGGCACCGATGCCGGCACCGCGATGGAACGGGGCTGGGCCAGGACACCGAGTGGTGGGACGATGGACCCATGACCGGAACCCTGCACATCACCGGAGATGCGGACGCCGACCGCCTGTTGTCGACCGACCCCCTCGCCCTCCTCGTCGGCATGCTGCTCGATCAGCAGGTGCCGATGGAGACCGCGTTCGCTGGACCGCTGAAGATCAGCGACCGCCTCGGTTCCTTCGACGCGGCCACCATCGCGCGGGAGGAACCCGAGGCGTTCGCCTCCCTCTTCAAGACGAGTCCGGCCGTGCACCGGTTCCCGGGTTCCATGGCCGGCCGGGTGCAGGGGCTCTGCGCCGCGATCGTCGACGACTGGGACGGCGACGCGGAGGCGATCTGGACGCGCGACGCGCCCGACGGCCCGGAGATACTGAAGCGCCTGCTCGCCCTGCCGGGGTTCGGCGAGCAGAAGGCGAAGATCTTCCTCGCGCTCCTCGGCAAGCAGTACGGGCTCGACGCGGCCGACTGGCGGGAAGCGTCGGCGCCCTACGGCGAGGACGGCAGCCTCCGGTCCGTCGCCGACATCATCGACCCGGAGTCGCTCGCGCAGGTGCGGGCGGCGAAGCAGGCTGCCAAGGCTGCCGCGAAGCGCGCGAAGGGGGAGTGACGACATGAGCGAAGCGCAGCGGGGTACCGCGATCGTGGTCGGTGTCACGCCGGGGCAACCCGACTCCGTCCTCGTCGAGGCGGCGTCGTTCGCTCAGGCCTTCGGCTGCCGGCTCGTCCTCGCCCACGTCGATGCGAGCCGGTTCGTCGTGGTCGAGAACGTTGACGGCACCGTCACGTCGCTGCCGTTCGACGCCGATCTGCACGACTTCGAGCCGGAACCCGCCGATCCCGGTCTCGAGGCGACGGCGCATCGTCTCCTCGACGACACCGGCGTCGCGTGGGAGCTGACCCAGCTCGCCGGCGACCCGGCGCGTGCCCTCGGTCGGCTCGCCGATTCGGTGTCCGCGCGGGCGATCATCGTGGGAACCCGGGAGCGTGGCCTGCGGAAGGGCATCCTCGAGTTCTTCAACGGTTCCGTCGCCGCGACGCTGGCCCACCGGCAGGCGCGTCCGGTGATCGTGGTCCCGCTCGCGCCGAGCGCCACCGACGAACCGCTGTGGGACGCCCCCGCCGGCGACCTGCGGTGACGGCCGCTCCGACGGGGACACGGGCTCCGCACCTCCAACCCGCCACGATCGCGATGGTCGCGCTCGGTGGCGCGATCGGGACGGGCGCCCGCGAGGCGATCTCACTCGCGATCCCGCCCATCGGCGGTGTCCCCGTGGCCATCCTCGGCATCAACGTCGTCGGCGCCTTCCTGCTCGGCCTCCTCCTCGAGTCGCTCCTCCGACGCGGACCCGACGACGGCCGTCGACGTGATCTCCGCCTCTTCCTCGGCACCGGCGTCCTCGGTGGCTTCACGACGTACAGCGCGCTCGCGGCCGACAGCAGTGTCCTCCTCATCGAGGGGAACGCTCTGGTGGGGGTGCTGTACGCCGCGGGGAGCGTCGTGCTGGGAGCCCTCGCGAGCTGGGGCGGCATCGTCCTCGCCCGACGGATCGGCGGTGGCCGCTCGTGACGCCCTGGCTCTTCCTCGCGATCGCGGCGGCCGGCGGTGTCGGCGCCGCTGCCCGCTTCGTCGTCGACGGCCTCATCCGCTCCCGCGTGAATGGCGCGTACCCCTGGGGCACGACCGTCATCAACGTCAGCGGGTCGCTCCTCCTCGGCCTCGTTACCGCGCTGGCCCTCGGCGGGGTCGTCGACGAGGCGTGGCGGCTCGTCCTCGGCGGCGGGCTGCTCGGTGGGTACACGACGTTCAGCACCGCGAGCATCGAGACCGTCCGGCTGCTCCACGACGGACGTTCCCGGGCCGGATTGACGAACGCGTTGGGCATGCTCGTCGCGTCGGTCGTCGCAGCCCTGGTCGGCTACGGGCTCGGTTCGCTCCTCGCCTGACCGCCCGTTCGCCCAAATCTGGGCGAATGAGCGTTCGTTCGCCCGAAGATGGGCGAACGAACACGGCGGCTATGCCTCGAAGCGGCGGTTGTGCCGGAGGTTCAGCACGATCGGGATCCCGAGGGCGACGATGAGCAGCAGGATGCTCCAGAAGCCGATCTCGGACCACAGCAGGAAGACCCCGAAGACGCCGAGTCCGCCCGACAGCCCGCGCAGGATGATCGTGAACTGCGGGAGTCGCTGCGGGCGGCCCTGCCACATCGGCAGCGGCGAGTCCGGGTTCGCGGCGATGAGGCGGACCATCGACAGCGTCCCGAAGACGGCCGCGAGGAACAGCAGCGAGAGACCCCAGGTGAACATGTCACCAGTCTGTCAGTCTGCGGCCGACCCCGACCCCGATGCCGCCGCGGCCCAGGCGGCGACCCGTCGCGCGCTCTCCTCCTCTGAGAGGTCCTCGACGCGGGACATGACGGACCACCGGACGCCGAACGGGTCACGGATCGATGCGTACCGGTCACCGGATACGAAGTCGGCGAGAGGCTCACGGATGATCGCACCGGCCGCCTCAGCGCGTGCGACCGTCTCGTCGACATCGCGGCAGTACAGGCCGAGCGAGTAGCAGTCCGCATCACCGTCCGGCGCCGTCACGAGGCCGTAGTCCGGATTCGGCTCGCCGAGCTGCAGGCGACCGGCGCCGAAGTCGAGCTCGGCGTGCACGATGACGCCCCCGACCTCGGTGGTGTCGACGAGGCGGGCCCCGAACACGGATCGGTAGAATCCGATCGCGTCCATCGCTCGTTCGACGACGAGGAACGGTGTGAGACTCGTGGAGCCGTCGGGGATGCCGTCAGTGGTGTGGTCGCCGGAGATGCCGATCCCGGAGTGCGTGTGTTCGTCCATACCCCGACGGTACGGATGAAGCCGATGGCGCGTCTTGAAGATTCACGACGGGAGGATGCGGTGACGGTGCCGGACGACGATCACGGTGTCGCTGATCGCCGGGGCGTGCTGTACCCCGCGCGACTCCCGACCTTCCACCGGATCGCTGCCCCCGTCGACCTGGCAGCACTCGTGCGGTGGTTCTGGATCCCGGAGTGGCGGCTCGAGCACGGACGGATCTCGCGGCAGCAGCTGCTTCCGTTCCCTGCGTCGAACCTCGTGGTGGGGCCGGACGGGGTGAACCTCGCAGGGCCGACGACGAGCTCCTCCCACCGTGACCTCGTCGGGTCCGGTTGGGCGGTGGGGATGCTGTTACGCCCGGCCGCCGTTCCGACGCTCGTCCGCGATCCCAGTCGGCTGCGCGATCGTGAGGTGCCGTTCCACGCTCCCGAGTTGTCGGCGGCGGTGACGGCGGCGATGGCGACACCCGACGGTTCAGCCGGTCGGGAGCTGGCGGCGGCCGCCTGCGCCGCGTGGTGCGCAGCTCGTCTGCCGCCGCCGGACGAAGAAGCGCTGCTCGCCAACGCGATGGAGGATCTCATCGCAGGCGATCGCGACATCGTCCGGGTCGACCAGCTGGCGGAACGCCTCGGCTCGACCGTCCGTGCCGTGCAGCGATTGTCGCAGCGTCACGTGGGCCTGCCTCCGTTGACGACCATCCGACGTTACCGCCTGCAGGAGGCGGCGCAGCGTCTCCGCGAGGATCCTTCCGTGGCCATCGCCCAGGTCGCGGCGGACCTCGGCTATGCGGACCAGGCCCACCTCAGTTCGGACTTCCGACGGGTACTCGGACTCGCTCCCCGTGCCTATCGACGGGATGCGGAGGCCGACCCGCGCGGATGAGGCCAGCCCGCCGTCGCCGGAGCGCGTGGCCGATCAGGAGCGGGGCTGCCCCGTGTTGCGGTCGATGTGCGGCTTCCGCTCGATCGGCTTCTTGACGCGGACGATCTCGCCACGTCGTTCCTGGCCGGGCAGTGGCCGTGACCGACGTCCGTAGATGAGCTCGGAGGAGTCGAGCAGCCAGGGCACGAGGGCGACGGTCACGCCGTGGACGAGCATGATCTGGTTGCGGATCCGCGACGCCCGCCGGTTGTGGAGGAGGCTCTCCCACCAGTGCCCGACGATGTACTGCGGCATGTAGACCGTCACGACCTCGGCGCCGTGCTCGGCACGGTGCGCCTTGATGTACTTCGCGAGCGGCATCGCGAACTCGCGGTACGGCGACTCGAGGATGACGAGCGGAACGTGGATGTTCTGTTCGATCCACTGCTGCTCGAGCAGCTTCGTGGCCTCCGGATCGATCGACATGTGGACCGCTTCGAGGCTGTCGTGCTTCGCGGCGATCGCGTAGTCCAGCGCCTTGAGGATCGGCTTCTGCATCTTGCCGACGAGGACGATCGCGTGGTCCCCGGTCGCGCCGAAGGTCGTGGTCGGGTCGACCTCGACCTCCTTCTCGACGTCGCGGTAGTAGCGGTTCACGCCGAGCATGAGGACGAAGAGGATCGGCATGAGCACGAAGACGAGCCAGGCGCCGTGGGTGAACTTGGTGATCGTCACGACGATGAGGACGCTCGCGGTGAGCAGGGCGCCGAAGGCGTTGATCGCGAGTCCGCGGTAGACGGAGCCGCGGTTGTCGCAGCCCTCCCGCAGCATCCGCAGCCAGTGCTTCACCATGCCCGTCTGGCCGAGCGTGAACGACACGAACACCCCGATGATGTACAGCTGGATGAGCTGGGTGAGGTTCGCCTGGTAGACGACGAGGATCGCGCACGCGGCGAGGCCCAGGATGATCATGCCGTTCGAGAACACGAGGCGGTCGCCACGGGTGTTGAGTGACTTGGGGGCGTAGGAGTCGCGCGCGAGGACGGCGCCGAGCAGCGGGAAGCCGTTGAACGCGGTGTTGGCCGCGAGGAGCAGGACGCACGCGGTCGCCGCCTGGATGAGGAAGAACGGGATGCTGTTCGCGCCGAAGACCGCGGTCGCGACCTGGGCCATGAGGCTCGGCTGCGGCGTCGTCGCGCAGTCCGCGAACCCTTCGAGGTGACAGGCGTTCTCGGCGTAGTGCACGCGGGAGATGAGGGCGAGCGCTGTCAGGCCGACGAACAGCACGATCGCGGTGCCGCCCATGAGGACCAGCGTCTTCTGGGCGTTCTTGATCTGTGGGCGACGGAACGCCGGGACACCGTTCGAGACGGCTTCGACACCGGTGAGCGCGGAGCACCCGGAGGAGAAGGCGCGGAGGAGGAGCAGGATGAATGCCGCCTGGGTGAGGCTCTCGCCCTGCACGGTGAACTCGGCGCTCGAGGCGACCGGGGCGTCGCCCATGAACGTGCGGGCGAGTCCTGCGACGATCATGACGAGCACGCTCGCGATGAAGAAGTAGGTGGGGATCGCGAAGGCCTTGCTCGACTCCCGCACGCCACGAAGGTTCACGGCCATGAGGACGAGGACGAACCCGACGGCCAGCTCGACGCGCCACGGGTTCAGCCCGGGGATCGCGGAGATGATGTTGTCGACGCCGGAGGCCACCGACACGGCGACCGTGAGGACGTAGTCGACGAGGAGCGCTGAGGCGACCACGAGGCCGGCCTTCTCGCCGAGGTTCCGGTGGGCGACCTCGTAGTCGCCACCACCCGACGGGTACGCCTTGATGAGCTGCCGGTAGCTCGCGACGACCACGACGAGGAGGATCACGACGCACGCCGCGACCCACGGCGCGAAGCTCAGGAAGGCGAGCCCGCCGAGCGTCAGGATCATGAGGAGTTCCTGCGGCGCGTACGCCACACTCGACAGCGCGTCGCTCGCGAAGATCGGCAGCGCGAGCCGTTTGGGGAGGAGCTGGCCCTCCAGATTCTCGGTCGGCAGCGGGTCCCCGATCAACCAGCGTTTTGCCGATCGTGGTTCTATCCCGGGCTCTCGACCCTCAGTTGTCACGAGCGGCGATATTACTCCTTCGGGAACCGGAGTCAAGCGGGGATGAGCTGGATGGACAGGCATCGTCACCCGACCGTGACGCAGTGTTCATCGAGCGGGGGAGTGGCGGACCCGGATGGTCGACCAATATCCTGATCGACGGCTGTTGCCTGGCTGTGAGCCCGGACAGCCGCTCGTGATCGACCACCCACCTCAAGGACCCTCATCGTGACCGCTCGCCGTCGTCTCCTCCCGCTCGCCCTCGCCGCCCTCGCCGCGGCCCTGACGCTCTCCGGTTGCAGTGTCGTGGAGGGCATCCTCCCGAAGCCAGCCGAGACCCGGGACGCGCAGTCCGGCGAGATCGTCGGTGGAGGCACGACGGACGTCTTCACCCTCTCGGTCGGCGACTGCCTGAACGACGAGTCGTCGTCCGACGAGGTCACGGAGGTGCCGACCGTGCCCTGTTCCGAGCCGCACCAGTACGAGGTGTACGGCGAGGTCACGCTGACCGGCGACGAGTGGCCCGGCGAGGAGGCCGTCACGCAGCAGGCCGACGACGGGTGCTACGCGCAGTTCCAGGCGTTCGTCGGGATCGTCTACGAGGACTCCAGCCTCGAGTTCAACTACTACACGCCGACCGAGGCCAGCTGGAACGGGGTGGACGACCGGCTCGTCACCTGCGTGATCTACGACTCCGCGGCGACCACTGGCTCGCTGGCCGGCGCGGCACGCTAGGCCGACCGCACACGTCGTACCGACGGAACCGCCCGACTCCCGTGAGGGGTCGGGCGGTTCCGTGTCTCGGCCTGCGTGTCGGGGCGCTCAGCCCTGCAGGCGCTCGCGTAGACGGTCGCGGACGGCGACGAGGTCGGCACGCAGCGCCGACACGGTGTCGTCGTCGAGCGCGTTTCCACGGGCGACGTGCTCGCGGAGTTCGGCTCGGACCGCCTGCCGGAACTCGTTGATCGACACGTCGGTCTCGTGGAGCGCCAGGCGACCCTGCACCTTCTGGTCGGCGCTCTCCTCGGCGGTCGACGTCCAGCTCGGACCGGGCTTCGCGGACTGCTTCGCCTCGCGCGCGGCGGAGGCGAGATCGGCCCGGAGGCTCTTCATCGCCGCCGTGACCCCGCTGCGGACCTCGTCGGCGATACGACGGACGGAATCGGTGAGCTGGTCCTCGATGCCGTCGAGCTCGCCCGCCCGCGCTGCGAGCTCCGCCCGGCCCGCCTCGGTGATCTCGTAGACGGTCTTCCGGCCGTCACTCGTCTTCGTGACGAGTCCCTCCTCCTCGAGCTTCGCGAGGCGCGGGTAGATGGTGCCGGCGCTCGGGCTGTAGGTGCCACCGCTGCGGTCGGTGAGCGCCTGGATGAGTTCGTAGCCGTGCTTCGGTGACTCGTCGAGCAGGCTCAGGAGGTACAGCCGCAGGCTGCCGTGGGCGAAGACGGGGCTCATGCGCCTGCCTCGCTCCCTGCGGTGGTGGCCGCGCCCGCCGGCTCGGCAGCCGGGCGGCGGAGGACGGTCACCGCGCCCCCGACGGTGTTCATGCGCACCTCGGCGAACTGTCCGGACAGGGCGCCGGTGTGCGAGTTGTACCCGCCGCCGCGCAGTCCCTTGAGGACGACGCCGTCGATCGCCAGTCGGCCGCCGACCGAGTTCGCGGTGTAGCGAGCGGCGAGTTCCTCGTCGAGACGGACCGTGATCGCGCCGCTCACGGTGTTCAGGTCGAGCTGCTCGCACGCACCGTGGATGTCGAGGAGCAGGTCGGAGGAGACGCCGTCGATCGAGGCGCGCGTGATGTCGCCGGAGACGGTGACGTCGCCCGAGACCGTGTGCGCCTGGATGCGACCCGTGTGGTTCTGGACCGTGAGCTCGCCGCTCACCGAGTTGAGGTCCAGTCGCCCCGTCATGCGGTCGGCCACGAGGTCGCCGGACACCGTGTTGAGCTTGGCGTCTGCGGTGAGGCCCGCGACCAGTCCGCTGGCGCTGACGACACCGAACGTCAGGGCGATGTCGCGGGGGACGAGGACACTGACCTGGGCTGTGGCGCGGTTGGCGCCGAAGTTCGAGAACACTTCGAGGAAGTTGTCCCAGCGCAGCTGCGGGTGGTCGATCTCGGCGACGTCGCCGTCGATGGTGATCTTGAGGTCCTTGCCGGTGACGGCCCCGACCTCGATGCGGGCGCCGGGCTCGTCGTGTCCGATGATGTCGACCTGGCCGCCGATGAGGCCGACCTTGAGTCGTCTCACGAGCTCGAGGTCGATGATGCGGCTCTCGCCGGGAGCGATGATCCACTTCTCCTGTGCCATGGTGCGGTTCCTTCCGAGTGATCGCGATATATCGCGTTGAACTGGAATTCACGATATATCGCGTGTCGGCGCGTGGCAACCCCTGAAACCTCCGGGATCGCCCTGAGTCGACCCTGGGATCGGCGACCGGGCGGTCGCCGAGGCGCACGTCGGTCTGTAGCGGCGGAGGCTCAGTACCAGGGAGCGATGGCCAGGTCGTCGGGGACGGACCCTTCGTCGCTCGGCGGCCCATCGCCGTCGAGGCAACTCGAACCGGTCGGGACCTCCGAGTGCGCCGACCAGGGGTCGTCGGCCTCCGCATGGAAGGGCACGTACCCGACGAGTTTCGAGGACGGAGGCCTCACCTCGGCCTCGAGCGCAGCGGTGAAGTCGTCGAACTCCTTCGTCGCGTACACCGTCGCGCCCTCCAACCCCGACGACGGATCCAGCTCGCAGGAGACGGCCACCGGTCGCCACCCTGCTTCGCGCAGCTGGACCAACATGGCGGTGGCGGCAGGCCAGGCGGGTCCGCTCGGTCCTGGTTCCGCGGTCACGTCCGAGGGCCAGAGGTCCTCGACCGTGACCGCCCCGCGTTGCACGCTGACGTTGGCAGAGGTGTCCGGAACCCGTGGCCCGGTGACGCTGCCGTGGGTGAAGAGCGGATCATCGGCTAGTGCGGTGAGCCGGGCGTCGTCGGTCTCGTCCGCCACGACGGGGGTCGCCGACAGGCCGCATCCCGTGCAACAGAGCGCGGTGGCGAGGATGGTCAGTGACACGGTCGCGAGGCGACGATGGATCTGCTGCATGACGGCCCCTTCCGCGGCGCCCGGGTGGACGCGTCTCCCTCACCGTAACCGACGCCCCGACATGCGCCACGTCCGACGCCCACCGAGTGATGGGGAGTGCTGCCCATCGTCTTGGGGAGCCGCCTGGGACAAGGTGGAACCATCGGATCAGGCGCATCACCGGGCTCGGCCGGGCAGCGCGAGCAGCACCGGAGAGTGGGGACCCATGAGTGGCACGATGCAGGTGGACGACGCGGGCCTGGCGGCGGTCGTCCAAGCGGTCGCCGGGGCGGCCTCGAGCGCGACGGGGATGTTCTCCACGTGCCTCGACACGTCGTTCCTCGACGAGCAGGTGGCTTCGAACGCCGCCGCCTTCGAACTGACGTGGCGGACCGAGATGACAGAGGCGGGCAAGACGCTCGACGACTTCGCGCGGTGGATGCAGAACGTCGCGGACACGATGGCCGGTACGGACGCGGCGCTCGCTGAGGACGCCTCATGACCGCGCCGTCGCCGCTGGCTCGGCCACGCACCGCTGCTCAGCCCGATCGCCGTGATGCGGCCGAGCGGGCCGAGACCGGCGCACGGGTCGCGTCGTTGGCCGCGGAACTCCGAGGAGCCGGCGTCCCCGCCGGCGTCACCGAGCAGGTCGCGAGTGTGGTCCGCACGGCCGGTCTCGACGCCGTGATCGGCCTCGGTGCCGGCATGCTGACGGACGAGCAGGCGGGGGCCGTGCTGCTCGACGCCCTCATCGACGCGCGTCGCCGAGGAGCCGACAGTGCGGAGACCGCCGCCGAACTGCGCGCGGTCGCCAGGCTGCAGACCGTCGTCCTGCGGCTCCTCTCCGGACTCGCCGTGACCAGTGGCACCGTCGGAAACGGGGACCGACCATGAACCTCTCCGACCTCCGCACCAAGAGCTCAGCCGAGATCGACGTGCTCGCCACCTTCATCGGCTCGCTGAGCGGCGACCCGTTGAGCTTCATCACCTCGATCGGTTCGTTCGTCGATCGCGCAGTCGGGCTCATCCCCAGATCCTCGACGTTCGCGGACACCCCACCGCCGGGTGACCCGGCCACCATCGACGGGCTCGCGGAGCAGTACGAGAGCGCGGTGCTCGCCGCGGAGGCGATCCAGACCACGCTCTCCACCGTCACCGCGTCGAGCCTGCCCGACGCACTCGTCGGGGTGACCGGCGCGAGCGCGACGCAGGTCCTGGCGTCCGTCAACACCCTCGTCGGCAGCGAGATCGAGGGGCTCCGGACCGGGGCCACCGGTCTCCGCGACTACGCGGACGCCATGACCTCCGCGCGCACGGCCCACCAGCCGGGTGCCGACAGCATCCGCGACGGCCACCGGACCATCGGGAACATCTCCGTGAACCCGTGGGCGATGACGAACCCGATCACCGGAGCAGGAGAGGTCGCCGGGGTGATCTCGGACCTCGTCCGCGGAGCCGGTCAGATCCTCGACGGCGTATCCGTCTGCCACGAGGCCTACGACGATGCATGGGCGGCCGGTGAGGCGCTGCAGCGGGCACTGTCGGACTCCGAGGGCTACGCCGTGCTCGCCGGCGTCGAAGTGCCCGTGGGCCAGACGCGGCTGGACGTCCTCGTCTCGCGGACGCAGTTCCCGAACGGCGACCCCGACAGTTCGGTCCTCTCCGAGACGGAGTGGGCGAACTACGTCCAGAACTGGAACGCGATGAGCGACGACGAACGGGAACGCATCCTCGCGGCGATGGAAGAGTCCGGCGACCCTGCCGTCAGCGCCCTCCTCATGAGTGCGATCGCCACCGGCGCGGGCAGTTCCTCCGTGCTCGCCCTCGCCGACGCGATCAAGAACGCTCCGCCCGGCGAACGCCAGCGCATGATCGACGAGCTCACGAACCTCGGCGTCGGCGACAACGGGGACGCCACGGTGAACGGCGAGACCTTCGACCAGTACAACAACAAGACCTGCGGGTCGACGACGCTCATCACGCTCGCCGCCCAGTCGGACCCGTTCCTCGCCTACTGGCTGCAGACCGGCGAGTTCCTCGACGGCCACGTGCCCGACTACCTCCGGGGACTCGACCTCGCCGACGCGGCCGGTCTGGACACGGAGGATCGGATGACGTTCCTGCAGCAGGCCGTCCAGGACCGCGCGAACGACCTGTTCCCCGGCCCGATCGACTACCCGAACGTCGCGGGCACGGCGCCCGGTGGCGCGGTCGACGAGTCGGACCGCACCGGTACCGACTACCACATCGACTGGACCAACGCCCTGGGTGGTGACTCGGGCCGAGGGGCGGCACTCACCGAGGCCGCGGCGGCAGCAAACGACGGGACGCCCGTCCCGCTCCTCGTCGGCCCGAGCGACAACACCATCCCGCAGCACTACGTACTCATCATCGGCTTCCACGACGGCGACTACGAGATCTACGATCCGTCGACCGGCGAGACGAACTCCGTGAACGAGGACATCATGCTGAACGGCTCGGACGACCCGGTCACCGGCTTCGCGAACTGGAACCAGATCTACGCCGTCGTGAACCCGAGCTGACCCTTCGACAAGCTCAGGGACCGCGTGGAGTGACTCAGGGAACGCGTGGGGTGGATTAGGGAACGCGTGGGGTGGCTTAGGGACCGCGTGGGGTGGCTCAGGGACCCCGTGGAGTGGCTCAGGGACCCCGGGCGCGGTGGAGACCGACATCCGATCAGCGCCAGCGGTACTCGAGCTCCGGTCGTCCGGGGGTGCCGTAGCGCGGTGAGCGCTCGACGGCGCCCGTCTCGGCGAGGTACTCGAGGTAGCGCCTGGCCGTCACCCGCGACAGGGACCCGGCGGCTGCCGCTTCGCTCGCGGAGAGCGGTCCGGTCGCCTGCCGGAGGAGGTCCGAGACCAGGCGCAGGGTGTCCTCCGAGAGGCCCTTCGCCAACTGCGGACGGGAGGACGGCGCTCGCAGCGTGGCGAGGGTGAGGTCCACCTCGTGCTGGCTCGCCACCGAACCCTCCGCCGACATCGTGTGCCGGAAGGAGCGATACGCCTCCAGCTTGTCGGCGAACGCGGGGAACGCGAACGGTTTGATGAGGTACTGGACGATGCCCGCCGAGACCGCCGCTCGGACGATCCGGAGATCACGGGCCGCGGTGATGGCGATGACGTCGACGTCGATACCCGCCGTCCGGATGCGTCGGCACAGCTCGAGACCGTGCGCGTCCGGCAGGTTGAGGTCGAGCAGGACGAGGTCGATCCGGTCGTCGGCGGAGCGATTGGCCGCGGTGGCCCGCAGCGCCTGCATCGCGGTGGCCGCATCGCCCGCCACACCGGCGAGTTCGAAGCCCTCCACGCGGCGCAGGTAGGACGCGTGGGCCTGCTGGGTGATCGGTTCGTCCTCGACGACCAGGACCCGGATGCGCTCGCTCATGTGCCTGCCTCGTCCCGGACCCCGACCGCGGCCGGCAGTGTCACGACGAACGCCGAGGACGGCTCGCGGACGACCTCGATCGTGCCGCCGAGCCGTGTCACCGCCTGCTGGACCAACGCGAGACCGAACCCCCGACCGTATCGGCCAGGCTCCTTCGTCGACCAGCCGCGCACGAACGCGAGGTCGAGCGCCTCCGGGGGCAGGCCCGGTCCGCTGTCGGTCACCTGGATCACGAGCTCCGTCGTCTCGGCGTCGGCGGACCGCCCGGCGCCGAGCTCGTCCGGCAGCCCCTGCCCGAGGTAGACCTCCACCCAGGGGCGATCGCCGGAAGCCGCGTCGATCGCGTTGTCGATGAGGTTGCCGAGGATGGTGACGATCACGGCCGGGTCGACGCGCACGCGCCCGAGCGCCGGGTCGCTCTCGAGGTGCAGCTCGACCCCCTGCTCGGCCGCCTGCGCCGTCTTGCCGAGCAGCAGGGCCGAGATCACCGGCTCCTGCTCCGCCGCGAGCACGCGGTCGGTCAACCGCTGACTCGCTCCGAGCCCCTGCGCCGCGAGGTCGAGCGCCTCCTCCCGCCGGTCGAGTTCGATGAGTGAGACGATCGTGTGCAGCCGGTTCGCGAACTCGTGGGTCTGCGAGCGCAGGGCGTCACTCATCGTCCGCATCGAGGCCAGCTCGCCGCTCAGGTGTTCGATCTCGGTGTGGTCGCGGAGCGTCATCACCCACCCACGCGGGTGTGGTCCTGCCGTCTCGCCCGGACCGACCGCCGACTCCTGGTTCACGACGAGCACGTGGTCGCGCGTGAGGTGGATCTCGTCGACGGCCTGGCGTCCGCTCGCGAGGAGCTCCCGCAGGCCGGCGTCGATCGGCAGGTCGTCGACCGGTACCGTTCCCGGCGAGCGCTCGCCGAGGGGCAGCCCCAGCAGTTCGGCAGCCTGGTCGTTGACGAGCACGAGACGGCGGTGGCGGTCCACGAGGACGAGCCCCTCGCGCACCGAGTGGAGCACCGACTCGTAGTAGTCGAACATCCTGGCGAGGTCCTCCGGTCCGCGCGACCCGGTGACCCGCGCGAGGTAGCGGCGGAGCGTCCAGGAGCCGATCGCGCCGATGACGAGCACGAGGAGGGCCGTCCCGAGCAACCACGGCACCCTGGTCTCGAAGGTCTCGGACACGTTGCTGACCGTGACCCCCGCGGCGACGAGGGCGACGACCTCGCCGGCCTCGTCACGGATGGGCGCGACGGCGCGGACCGAGGGGCCGAGCGTGCCCGTGTACGTCTCGGTGAAGGTCCGTCCCTCGAGCGCCGGTCCGATCGTGCCGATGAACGGCTTGCCGATCTGGTCGCGCTCGCGGTGCGTGTACCGGGTGCGAT
Source organism: Plantibacter sp. M259 (assembly GCF_006065115.1). Classification (NCBI taxonomy): domain Bacteria; kingdom Bacillati; phylum Actinomycetota; class Actinomycetes; order Micrococcales; family Microbacteriaceae; genus Plantibacter; species Plantibacter sp. M259. The sequence continues at coordinate 2,821,874 of NZ_CP040750.1, forward strand.
TCGGAGCCATGATCGTCACGAAGTCGACGCCGGTGTCGCGCATGAGTGCCTCGGCGTAGGGCTGGAGCGCGTCCGACGGCCGATCCGAGCCGAGCTGCGCGACGACGTAGGGGTTGTCCGCGACGCCGTTCGCGACGTCGAGGCATTTCGCGACCGCGCGGTCCTCGGTCTCGGTGCGGGCCTGGAACCAGAGCAGGACACCGGCGACGAGCGTCATCGCGACGACCGCGACGAGCTGCACGAGGAAGAGCCGCGAGGCGATGCTCCTGGACCGACCGGCCATCGCGTCACCTCCGTCTGCTCCGTCGCGTCGACCCCTCAAGTATCGGTGGTGACGAGGGCGTCAGGTGTCGCCGACCGCGACCAGTACGACCACAAGCGGCCACTACGACCACAACCCGGTCGATCCGCCGACGCGGTCGCAGCATGGGTCGATCGACCACCCGCTGCCGCACTGACGCGGCCGACGAAACGGATCCGGAATGGCAATGACGCTCTCCTCCCTGAAACGGCTGGACAAGACCCACTACCTCTACCTCGCGGTGATCCTCGCGGTGCTCGCCGGCATCGTCGTCGGTCTCGCCGCGCCGGAGTTCGCGAAGGGGCTCAAGCCCATCGGCGACGCCTTCGTCGCGTTGATCAAGATGATGATCGCCCCGGTCATCTTCTGCACCATCGTGATCGGCGTCGGGTCCATCGCGAAGGCCGCGACCGTCGGGAAGGTCGGCGGGCTCGCGTTGCTCTACTTCATCGTGATGTCGACCTTCGCCCTCGCGATCGGCCTCGTCGTCGGCAACCTCATCCAGCCGGGCGCCGGCTTGAACCTCGCCGAGACGAGCTACCAGGTCGAGGGGGAGGCCAAGAGCACGACCGAGTTCATCCTCGGCATCATCCCGACGACGCTCGTGTCCTCCCTGACCGGCGGCAACATCCTGCAGGTCCTCTTCGTCGCCCTGCTCGTCGGCTTCGGCCTGCAGAAGATGGGCGCGACGGGAGAACCGATCCTGCGCGGCATCAAGCTCATCCAGGCGCTCGTGTTCCGGGTGCTCGCGATGATCATGTGGATCGCGCCCATCGGAGCGTTCGGCGCGATCGCCGCCGTGACCGGGTCCGCCGGTGCGAGTGCACTCGTCGGGCTCGCCACGCTCATGATCGCGTTCTACATCACCTGCGCGTTGTTCATCGTCGTCGTGCTCGGTGGCGTCCTGCGCCTCGCGACGGGCTTCAACATCTTCAAGCTCATGAAGTACCTCGGCCGCGAGTACCTCCTCATCGTCGGCACCTCCTCCTCCGAGGCCGCGCTGCCGCGACTGATCGCGAAGATGGAACACCTCGGTGTCTCCAAGCCGGTCGTCGGCATCACCGTCCCGACGGGGTACTCCTTCAACCTCGACGGCACCGCGATCTACCTCACCATGGCGTCGATCTTCATCGCCGACGTCATGGGCGTCCCGATGAACCTCGGGGAGCAGATCTCGCTGCTCGTGTTCATGATCATCGCGTCGAAGGGCGCCGCGGGCGTCACCGGCGCCGGTCTCGCGACCCTCGCCGGCGGCCTGCAGGCCAACCGCCCCGACCTCGTCGACGGGGTCGGCCTCATCGTCGGCATCGACCGCTTCATGTCGGAGGCGCGTGCGCTCACGAACTTCACCGGCAACGCGGTCGCCACGATCATCATCGGCACGTGGGTGAAGGAGGTCGACCGGGTGCAGGTCGGCGAGGTCCTCTCCGGTCGCTCGCGGTTCGACGAGGCGACCATGAGCGTCGACGACCACACGGGCGCGGTGGCGGTGGCGAAGCGCTGATCAGCAGGCCCTTCGACAGGGGGCGGTTCCTGCCCTTCGACAGGCTCAGGAACCGGACATCCGGTCCCTGAGCCTGTCGCTCCCGGTCCCTGAGCCTGTCGAAGGGCGTTCAGTTGGCCGGGGAGTCGACGATCGGCTTCGACGGCGGGGTGTCGCCCTCGAGCACCGCCTCGTCCACGGTGGTGGTTGACCGCTCCGTCCGCGGAGCGATCCGGAACAACGGGATCGTGTAGCCGCAGATCGGGCCGATGAGCACGGCGAAGACCACCGTTCCGATGCCGACGTTCCCGCCGAGCAACCACCCGACGCCAAGGACGACGAGCTCCACGCCCGTGCGCCCGACCCAGATCGGCCACCCGGTGACACGGTGGATGCCGGTCATGAGGCCGTCCCGCGGGCCGGGGCCGAAGTTGCCGCCGATGTAGAGGCCGGAGGCGACGCCGAGGAGGAGCAGCCCGCCGGCGAACAGCAGGATGCGCGCCCACAGGTCGAGGTCCGCGGGGATGAACGCCAGCCCGATGTCGGCCGAGGGCCCACGAGGAGGACGTTCAGGACGGTGCCGACACCCGGCCGCTGCTTGAGCGGGATCCAGGCGAGGAGCACGAGCCCGCCGACGATGATCGTGATGAGTCCGAAGCTCAGGCCGGTCCGCAGGTTGAGTCCCTGGGTGAGGACGTCCCACGGGGCGACGCCGACGGCACCGCGCACGATCATCGCGATGGCGATGCCGTACAGGAAGAGGCCGATGAGGAGTTGGAGCACACGACGGGTCATGGTGGACAATCCAATTGCACGATTGGCTTTGGCGCTAGAGGCCAATCCGGGTATCGTGGTTCAATGGCTTCCATCACCCTGAGTGCCCGATCGCTCGCCGCCCTGCTCGGGCAGTGGAAGACCGCTGCACCCGCGTACCGCGGTCTCGCCGACCGCATCCGACTCCTCGTCCTCGACGGACGCATCCCCGTCGGCACCCGTCTGCCGGCCGAGCGGGAACTGGCCGATCGGCTCGCGCTGAGCCGCACCACGGTCACCGCGGCGTACCGCGAACTGCGCGAAGCCGGTTACCTCCGCAGCATCCGCGGTTCCGGCAGCGTCACCCTCCTGCCGTCGGCACCCACTGCGCTGGCACCCGTGCCACAGGGCGGGTTCCTCGACTTCAGCAAGGCGGCCGTCCCGCCGTGCCCCGAGATCATCGACGCCGTCGCCACCGCCGCCGCAGAACTGCCGCGGTACATGCACGACTTCGACTACGACCTCGTCGGCATGCCCGAGCTCCGGCAGGCCATCGCCGACCGCTACACCGCGCGCGGCTTGCCCACCGACCCCGACGAGATCATGGTGACCGTCGGGGCCCAGCACGCGATCGCGCTCATCGCCCGCACCCTGCTCAGCCGCGGTGACCGCGTCCTCGTCGAGATGCCGAGCTATCCCCACGCCTACGAGGCGCTCCGGGCGGCCGGGGCCAGGCTCGGCGCGGCGACCGTCTCCTCGGAGACCGGCTGGGACGTCCGCGAACTCGAGCAGTGGTTCGAGCGCACGAGCCCTGCGATGGCCTACCTCATGCCGGACTTCCACAACCCGACCGGGGCGTCGATGCCGCTCGAGACCCGCCGCCGGGTCGCCGCTGCCGCCGAGCGGCACGGGACGGTGCTCGTGATCGACGAGACCACGGCCGAGCTCGACATCGACCGGCCGACGGACGAGGGCCTCGACGGCACCCCGTTCGCCGCACTCCAGGGCGCGCCGGCGTCGATCATCACGATCGGCTCGGTGGGCAAGACGATCTGGGGCGGCCTCCGCATCGGGTGGATCCGGGCCGAGCGCGGCACGATCAGGAAGCTCGTCTCGGCACGCTCGCTGGGCGATCTCGGCACCCCGATCCTCGACCAGCTGACCGTCCAACAGTTGATGCCGGCGATGGACGGTATCGTCACCCGGCGCGGGGTCGCGCTCGGCGAGACCCGCGACCGGCTCGTCGACCTCCTGGCCGACCGCCTCCCCGAGTGGACCGTGCCGCGGGTCGACGGTGGGATCGCCACCTGGGTGAACCTCGGCGAGGCCGCGTCATCGCAGCTCTCGCTCGCGGCTCGGAGCCACGGGCTCGTGATCGTCGCGGGGCCGCGGTTCGGGATCGACGGTGCGTTCGAGCGTTACCTGCGCATCCCGATCAGCTATCCGTGGGCCCAGACGGAGCAGGCGGTCGAGCTGCTGACGCAGACGTGGCACTCCGCGATGTTCGGGCACGTGCCGGCCCTGGACTACCTCGAAGACGTCGTCTGACCTCGTCTCCGACGAGCGTGACACCGCTCCACACGCAGTGCTCGTGCGTGCCGTGTCGAGCCTCCGCGCGAGACCGCCGTCGGACGGGTGTGCGGTGACATACTTGCAGAGTCGGCACCTCTCGCATCAACCGAAAGCGGCTCCGTGCACCTGCTCTCCGTCCTCAGCATGAAGAACCGCGCGTTGATCGCGCTCGTCACCATCGTGGCCGCCGTGTTCGGCGTCCTGGCGGTGGGCGGCCTCAAGCAGGAGCTCATCCCATCGGTCCAGTTCCCGCAGCTCGCGATCATCACGAGCTACCCGGGGCGGCGCCCGAGGTCGTCAACGACGACGTCTCGACCCCGATCGAGACCGCGATCCAGGGTGTGCCGGGCATCGAGTCCACCTCGGCGACGTCGAGCACGAACACGAGCCTCATCAGCGCGACCTTCACCTACGGCACGGACCTCGCGACCGCCGAGCAGAAGATCACCCAGGCGATCAACCGCATCAAGTCGACCCTGCCCGACACCGTCGACCCGCAGGTGGTCAGCGGCAGCATCGACGACCTCCCCGTGATCCAGATCGCCGTGTCCGGTGCGGCCGACCAGGACTCCCTGGCCGAGGTGCTCTCGAGCTCCGTGGTCCCCGACATCAAGGACGTCGACGGCGTCCGCGACGCGGCGATCGTCGGTGAGGTGGGCAAGCGGGTCACGATCACCCCCGACGACGCCAAACTGGCGCTCGCGGGGCAGACCAGCCGGGTCATCGGGACGACGCTGCAGCAGAACGGCTCCCTGCAGCCCGCGGGCGACATCACCGAAGGCGACAAGACGTTCTCCGTGCAAACAGGAACGAAGCTCACCTCGGTCGACGACATCGCCGCCCTGCCGATCACGGGCGCCTTCGCCGCCGACGGCTCCGTCCTGACCATCGGCGACGTCGCGACGGTCGCCCTGAGCGACGACCCGATCACGTCGATCTCGCGCGTCGACGGCGAGCCTGCGCTCACCATCGCCGTCACCAAACTGCCCGCGGCGAACACCGTCGAGGTCTCGCAGGGTGTGCGCGACATCCTCCCCGAGCTCGAGCGCACCATCGGGTCCGACGCCAAACTCACCGTCGTCTTCGATCAGGCGCCCTACATCGAGCAGTCCATCGAGGCCCTGACGACGGAAGGCCTGCTCGGCCTCGTCTTCGCGGTGCTGATCATCCTCGTGTTCCTCCTCGACGTCCGGGCCACGCTCGTGACGGCGATCTCCATCCCGACGTCCGTGCTCATCACCTTCATCGGGCTGCAGGTCGCCGAGTACTCGCTCAACATCCTCACGCTGGGCGCGCTGACGATCGCCATCGGGCGCGTGGTCGACGACTCCATCGTCGTCATCGAGAACATCAAGCGGCACCTCTCCTTCGGCGACAACCGCACGGGTGCGCAGCGCGCCGGGTCGATCCTGAGCGCCGTCCAGGAGGTCGCGGGCGCGATCACCGCCTCGACCATCACCACGGTGGCCGTGTTCCTGCCCATCGCGTTCGTCGGCGACGTCACCGGCGAACTCTTCCGCCCCTTCGCCCTCACCGTCACGATCGCCCTGCTCGCGTCGCTCCTCGTCGCGCTCACCATCGTGCCCGTGCTCGCCTACTGGTTCCTCCGCGCCCCGAAGGCCCAGCGCCTCGCAGCCGCAGCCGCAGCTGAGGAGGCGCCGTCCGACGCGACGACCGGACCGGTCCGGAGCCGCCGAGAGCGTCGCGTCAGCGTGCAGGACGAAGACGACCTCGAGAAGCCGTCACGGCTCCAGAAGGCGTACCTCCCGATCATCCACTGGACCCTCAAACACTCGGTCACCACGCTGCTGCTGTCGGTGCTGGTGCTCGTCGGCACCTTCGCACTCACGCCGTTCATGAAGACCAACTTCCTCGGCGACTCCGGCCAGAACACGCTGACGGTCACGCAGACCCTGCCGGTCGGGACGAGCCTCGACGCCCAGGACGCGGCGGCGAAGCAGGTCGAGACGAAGCTGCGCGACATCGACGGCATCGACACCGTCCAGCTCTCGATCGGGTCGAGCGGAAGCTCCTTGCGCGACGCGTTCTCGGGCGGCGGTGGCGGCGCCATCACCTACTCGATCACGACGAGCGAAGACGCCGACCAGACGGCACTCCAGAAGACGGTCCGCAAGGACCTGTCCGGGCTCGACGACGTCGGAGAGATCGAGGTCGCCGCGTCCGCGGGCTTCGGCGGGTCGAGCGACATCGAGATCGACATCACCTCGGCCCGGCAGAGCGATCTCGCGAAGGCCGCCGACGCGATCCAGCAGGCCGTCACCGGCCTCGACGGCATCGACCAGGTCACGAGCAACCTCAGCGAATCGCGACCGTACGTCCAAGTGGCCGTCGACCGCGACGCCGCTGCCGCCGCAGGGTTCAGCGAGGTCGCGCTCGGTGCGTACGTCTCGCAGCTCATGCAGCCGACCACCGTGGGCTCCATCGTCATCGACGACACCACGCTCACCATCTACGTCGACGCCCAGGACCCGCCGACCACCGTCGACGCCCTCGCGGCGACGGAGGTCCCGACCGCTACCGGCCCGAAACGCCTCGACACCCTCGCGACGGTCTCGCAGGTCGACGGACCCGCGACGATCTCGACCGTCAAGGGGCTTCGCTCGGCCACGATCAGTGCGACGCCGGGCAGCGACAACCTCGGTACCGCCAGCGCCGAGGTGCAGACGGCGATCGACGACGTCAAGTTGCCCGCCGGCACCACGGCGACCCTCGGGGGTGTCACGGCATCGCAGAGCGACGCGTTCGGACAGCTGGGCCTCGCGCTCCTCGCGGCGATCCTCATCGTCTACGTCATCATGGTCGCGACGTTCCGTTCGCTGCGGCAACCGCTCCTGCTGCTGGTGTCGGTACCCTTCGCCGCGACCGGCGCGATCGGGCTCCAGATCATCACCGGCGTGCCGCTCGGCGTCCCGTCGCTCATCGGCGTGCTGATGCTCATCGGTATCGTCGTGACGAACGCGATCGTGCTGGTCGACCTCGTGAACCAGTACCGGCGACGCGGCATGACGGTCATCGAGGCCGTCGAGCACGGTGCCGCACGCAGGCTCCGCCCGATCCTCATGACGGCGCTCGCGACGATCTTCGCCCTCACCCCGATGGCACTCGGCATCACCGGGCACGGTGGTTTCATCTCGCAGCCGCTCGCGATCGTCGTCATCGGCGGGCTCGTCTCGTCGACCATCCTGACGCTCGTCGTGCTCCCGACCCTCTACAACCTCGTCGAGGGGTTCCGGGAACGTCGCGAGCAGCGGCGGGCTGCAGCCGAGCCGAAGCCGACGCCGCGCACGGTCGCCGCGATCGAGGGGCCGCGGGCCGCGACGGTCCCCGCGGAGGAGCCGGTCCTCGTCGGCGCCGGTGGCGGAAGCGCTGCAACCGCACCGAGCGAGACTGACGCATCCGTTCCGTCGGACTCGGCGTACGTCGCTCCGGTGGACGCGGCTCCAGACGACGCCGCTCCCGCTGACGCGGAACCGGCGGAGGTGGCCCCGACCGATTCGGTTCCCGCCGACGCCGAACCTGTCGATGCTGTTCCCACGGACTCGGATGCGGCGACCGAGCCGCCGGTCGATGCACCGAGTGAGCCGGCGGTGGATCGACCGATGACGCGGCCCGCCGCGCACGAGGTGCACGAAGCCCACGAGGTGCACGGGGCGCATGTGGCGACGGGTGACGAGCTGCCGCGCACCGAGGCGATCACCCTTCCCGACGCGGTGTCCGACGCCCCTGCGGACGAGGTCGTGCATTCCGGCGAGCACGCCGCCCCAGCGGTGCAGCCTGGGCCGGACGTGCAGGCTGAACCGGTCCTGGAGACGGAGCCGGTCGGAGAGGCTGAGCCGGCGGCGGAGTCCGAGCGCCCTGCTGACTCCAGCCCGACGAGCGACACTGCGCCAACGTCTGACGCCGAACCGACGTCTGAGGCCGAACCGACGTCTGACTCCGAACCGACGCCTGACGCCGAACCGACGCCTGACGCCGATACGGCACCCGGCACCGAACGGCCGAAGCGTCGCCGCGCGCAGTGGCCGTGATCGACCACCTGCCGCTCGGTCGCTGAGCTGAGGCTCGAGCCGTTCGATACGAAGCCCTCGGGAACGCCGTCACCGGCACCCGAGGGCTTCGTCGTGTGACGCCCGACTCAGCGGAGATCGCCGACCGCGCCGGTGACCGCCCGCACGACCTCGCCAGACTGCACCAGCGCGGTGACCGCCTCGATCTCAGGGGAGAGGAACCGGTCAGGGCCGGGACCCGTGACCTGCTCACGCACCCGGCGGAGCACCGCCCCGGTGCCGACGGCCGGCTCGAGCGGGCCGCGCAGGTCGAGGCCCCGGGCTGACGTCATGACCTCGATCGCCAGCACCCGGCTGAGACCGTCGATCGCCCTCTGGAGCTTCCGCGCCGCCGCCCAACCCATCGAGACGTGGTCCTCCTGCATCGCGGAGGACGGGATCGAGTCGACGGACGCCGGGTGCGCCAGGCGCTTCAGCTCGCTCACGATGCCGGCCGCCGTGTACTGGGCGATCATGAGGCCCGAGTCGACACCGACCTCGTGCGCGAGGAACGGCGGGAGGCCGTTGTTCCGGCTCCGGTCCAGGAAACGGTCGGTTCGGCGCTCCGACATGGACGCGACATCGGCGACGGCGATCGCGAGGAAGTCGAGCACGTAGGCGACCGGGGCACCGTGGAAGTTCCCGTTCGACTCGACGCGCCCGTCCGGCGTGAGCACCGGGTTGTCGACGGCGCTCGCGAGCTCCCGCTCGGCGACCATCGCGGCGTGGTCGACGGTGTCCCTGGCTGCACCGTGCACCTGCGGGGCACAGCGCAGTGAGTAGGCGTCCTGCACCCGGGTGCACTCAGGACCCCGGTGGCTCGCGACGATCGGGGAGCCGTCGAGCAGCAACCGCAGGTTCGCGGCGCTCTCGGCCTGACCCGACTGCGGGCGCAGGGCCTGCAGGTCGGCCGCGAACACCGCGTCCGTGCCGAGCAGGCCCTCGACGCTCATCGCCGCGGCGACGTCGGCGGTGCGCAGGAGCATCCGCAGGTCGTCCACGGCGAGGGCGAGCATCCCCAGCATGCCGTCCGTCCCGTTGATGAGCGCGAGCCCCTCCTTCTCGGCGAGCTGTACCGGGACGAGGCCGGCGTCGGCGAGGGCGTCGGCTGCAGGACGACGGCGTCCGTGCGCGTCGGTCACCTCGCCCTCGCCCATCACCGCCAGCGCGCAGTGCGCGAGGGGCGCGAGGTCGCCGGAGCAGCCGAGCGACCCGTACTCGCGCACGACCGGGGTGATGTCGGCGTTCAGCATCGCCGCGTAGGCGCGGACCGTCTCCACCCGCACCCCGGTGCGGCCCGTCATCAGGGTCGAGAGGCGCAGCGTCATCAGGGAACGCACGACCTCCCGCTCGACGACCTCACCGCTGCCGGCGGCGTGCGAGCGGACGAGACTCGCCTGCAACTGCGCGCGGCGCGTCGGCTCGATGAACGTGGTCGCGAGCGCACCGAACCCGGTCGAGATCCCGTAGTGGGGCTCGGGGTCGGACGCGAGCGCCTCGATGATCCGGCGGGATGCGGCGACACCGTCGAGGGCCTCGCCGTCGAGGTCGATCCGCGCGCCGTGTCTGGCGACGGCGACGACCTCGTCGATCGACAGCGGCCCGGCGCCGAGGGATACCGAGGTCGGGCCGACGGGCTCGAGATGCGAACGACCGGAGGTCGTCGGGTCGCTGGTGGTCGGGGTCGTGCCGGGCTGGATGTCCATGTTCCGATGGAACACCCGGGCGCCCACCGCGGCGGTGCGCGTAGAGTCGTCCGTGTCTGGGATGACAGACATGGACGACCAGGCGGCCGCGTTCGAGCCGCGGAGACGAGGCCCACGGTGAGTCAGGTCCCGGCAGCCGACGCCACCCTGCGCGTGCTGAGCCATCTCGCCGGCGCCCGCGGCCCGCTTCCGGCGGCAGCCATCGCCTCGGCACTCGACCTGCCGAGATCGACGGTCTACCACCTCCTCAGCGTGCTGCAGGAGCACGGCTTCGTGGTCCACCTGCCCGAAGCCCGTCGCTACGGGCTCGGGGTCGCCGCCTTCGAACTCTCCGGCGGGTATGCCCGGCAGGAGCCGCTCAGCATGCTCGGGCGCCCGCTGCTCGCCGAGCTGGTCGACCGGGTGGGAGAGAGCGCGCATCTCGCCGTGCTGCACGGCCGGGACGTGCTCTACATCGTGGACGAGCGGGCCCCGCGTCGGCCGCACCTCGTCACCGACGTCGGCGTCCGCCTGCCGGCCCACCTGACCGCCAGCGGCTGCGCGATCCTCGCCGCGCTCCCGGCCGGCCAGCTGCGCGCCCTGTTCCCCGACCAGGCGGCGTTCGTCGACCGCACCGGCCACGGGCCGAAGCGGTACCGGGAGCTCCGGCAGGTCCTGGCACAGACGACCCAGGACGGCTATGCGCGCGAAGCTGGCGGGGTCACGGTCGGTCTCGCGAGTGTCGGGGTGGTCGTCCGCGACCACACGGGGTGGCCGGCGGCAGCGATCGCGGTCACCTACGACGCCGATGCCGGGCTCGACCCGGCGTGGTTGGCCCGCGAGATCCACCCGGCGGCGGCCGAGCTGTCCCGGCGGATCCGGGGTCGCTGAGCGGTCGGCGGTGCGTGCGGGCGGTGCGGCGGTTCCGGAACCGTGGTCAGGCGACCGAGCGCAGGATGAGCTCGAGCAGTGCGGTCGCGTAGGCGTCGGGGGCCGTCGCGGCGCTGAACCGTCGCAGTTCGCCGCCGAGCTCGACCACGACGGTGTACGCCTCGGCGTCGCCCAACGACAGGAGGACGTCGAGTTCGTCGTCGAGCGTCGGCTCGCCGTCGGTCGGTGCCGTCGGGGACACCGCGCGCTCGAGCGACCGGAACGAGCCACGCAGCAGAGCGCGCAGCTGGTGTTCCGACGGCAGCCAGAGCGTCTCCTCCTGATCGACGGAGTCCAACGCCCACTCGGTCGTGCCGTTGAAGCCGAAGCTGCGGCCACCCGGGTGCTCGTGCACCTCGACGGTCATCTCGCTGACCGTGAACACGTCGCCGGCCAGCTCGCCACCGTCGATGGTGAAACGGTCGCCGGGTTCGGGGGTCCAGCGCAGGCCGGCGGTGCGGAGCGCTCGGGCGAGGTCAGCGGAGATCATCAGTCCAGTATCGCCGACCACTGCGCGATGCGGCTGGCAACCCCTCGATTCGGATGGAACCCTGTGCGAGGGTGGAGGATCTCTTCGAAGGGTCCGATGATGCCCGCACCTGATGATGGCCTCTCCGGTCGGTTCCCTGCGCGCGGCCGCGTCACCACACGACGGTTCGAGGGTGCGGCCGGGATGCGCGAGGTGTCGGGCGCCCTCCGATTCGTGGACGTGGACCCCGATCGGTTCTCGATGACCGTCGACTCGGTCATGCTCGGCGAGTACGTCGTCCATCGCAACACCGTCGGACCCGGGACGTTCGACCTCGTCGCCGACGCCTACGGGCTCGATGAGCCGGTCGCGACGATCGTGATGCTCATCGAGGGCGCCGCCAGCCTGGTCCATGGCCGACAGCAACTCGACCTGCTCCCCGGGACCGGGACGCTCACGGAGGGTGCCGAGACGTACCGGACGACGATCCACGACCATGCGACCTATCTGTACGTGTTCGTTCCGATGCGTGCGCTCCGCCGCCTCGGCATCACCCCGACGAGTGCCCTCGGCCCGTTGGCGCCGTCGCCGCTGCTGCGGGGGAGCGCCGCATTCCTCGTGGAGGTCATCTCCGCGTTCGAACCGATCGGCGGCGCCGCGCAGCTCAGACTCTGCCGCGTGATCGACACGATGCTCGCGACGCTCTACGCGGAGAACGACCTCTTCCGGGCTGAGGGTGAGGCCGGACGGGTTCCGCTCCGGCTCCGGATCATCGAGCACATCGCCGCGTCCTTCGCCGAGCGGGAGCTGCGACCGGAGACGCTGGCGCGTCGCTTCAACATGTCGACCAGGTCCCTGCAGCGGGTGTTCGAGGGCTCGGGCACGAGCGCCGCGGGCGAGATCGCCGAGCGGCGGGTGCAGCTCGCGCTCGCCCTCCTCTCGGACCCCGACCACCGGAGCCTGTCGATCGCCGAGGTCGCGGCCCGATGCGGCTACCACTCCCAGGCGCACCTCCGACGAGCGGTCGTGGCGCACACCGGTCTCAGCCCGAGCCAGTTCCGGGAGCAGACGAAGGCGGAGGACGCCTGACGTCGTGGCGCCGTCCGAGTGCGCCGGATCAGCCTGCGGTGCGCCCGCTTCGACGTGGGGCCGTCAACCAGGGCCGCAGCAGCCTCGTGACGAGTGGCAGGAGCCAGTAGGTCATGATCGGCGTCAGGATGAGCGTCGAGATGAGCACGTGGAGGAACACGCCGAGCGGTTCCCACCCGGGCACGAGCGCCGTGACGAGGAGGGTGAAGACGAGGTTGAGCGGGAAGAAGCCCAACCAGATGCTCACCGCCTGCTTCCAGCGCGGCGGTGCGGGCGGGATCGGGTCCGGGTCGCCGGAGAGCTCGGCCTCCTCGACGCGGAGGATGCCGTCGGGCGCGTCGAACCATCCCTCGATCCCGCTGCGCCGCTCGACGCGGGACTGCTCCATGAACTCGCGGCCGCTCGAGAGCCACCAGGCGCGTTCCTTCGATTCCTCCCAGTCGGTGAGCGTCTGTTCGTCCGCGAAGCGGTAGAGCATGTACCAGACGTCGCTCTCGGCGCCGGCGCGCACCCAGCCGGAGCCGAGGAAGCCGGGGTACCGGTTCGCCAGGTTGATGCCCGCCTGGACCCAGATGGTGGCCTCGGAGATCGACGCCGGGTTGACGCGTCGCTCGATCGAGACGGTGATGGGATCGTGTTCCATGCGCCCAGTAGACCGCACTCGTGTTTCGATCTCGTGTCCCGCGGCCGCCCCCGTAGAGTCGAGGCATGGCGACTCCTGACTTCGTACTGGCCCTCCGCGAGCGGATCGGGCACGCGCCCCTGTGGTTGACCGGGGTGACCGCGGTCGTCCTGCGCGGTCTCGGGACGCCGGAGGCTGAGGTCCTGCTCGTCCGGCGCCAGGACAACGGGGCGTGGACGCCGGTCACCGGCATCATCGACCCGGGCGAGGAGCCTGCGGTGGCGGCGGAGCGCGAGGTCCTCGAGGAGGCTGCCGTGGTCGCCGTGGCCGAACGACTCGCCCAGGTGCAGGTGCTCCCGCAGAACGTCTACGACAACGGCGACATCACGCAGTACATCGACCTCGTGTTCCGATGCCGATACGAGTCGGGCGAGCCGTACCCGGCGGACGGCGAGAACTCCGAGGCGCGGTGGTTCCCGCTCGACGCCCTGCCCGAGCAGGTCTCGCAGAACTTCCGCACCCGGATCGCGCTCGCCGCCTCCGACGAGCGCGAGGCCCGCTTCACCCGCTGACGTCCCTCCACCTGCCCGCGAACTGTCACTTGCGGACAGTTCCGGGGCCCGCGACTAGCGTTTGGTGACAGTTCGCGGGCTGGAGGAGGAGGCGGCTGCGGCGATGGCGTCGGCGGCTCGGACGAGGGTGAGGTGCGAGAGCGCCTGCGGGGTGTTGCCGACCTGCCGCGCCTGCTGCACGTCGTACTCCTCGGACAGCAGGCCGAGGTCGTTGCGGAAGGACAGCAGCCGGTCCATCAGCTCGCGGGCGTCGTCGAGTCGGCCCGAGGCCGCGTACTGCTGCACGAGCCAGAACGAGCACGCGAGGAACGGGTGCTCGTCGCCCGGCAAGCCGTCGACCCCGCTCGTCGTGCGGTAGCGCAGGAGCAGACCGTCCTGGAGCAGGTCCTCCTCGATCGCGGCCACGGTCGCGAGCATGCGCGGGTCGTCGGGCGCCACATAGCCGATCTGCGCGAGCACGAGTAGCGACGCGTCGACCTCGGTCGTCCCCGCGTGCTGGACGTAGCACCCGCGTGCGTGGTCGACGTTCTCGCGCTCGATCGTCTCGCGGAGGGTCTCGCGCAGGGCCTCCCAACGTTCGACGGGCCCGTCCATGCCGTGCTCGCGAACCGCTCGGACGCCGCGGTCGAGCGCCGCCCAGATCATGGCGCGCGAGTGGGTGAAGTGCTGCTCGTCGCCTCGGACCTCCCAGATGCCGCGGTCGGGACGGTTCCAGTGCTCCTCGAGGACGCCGAGCAGCGCGCGCTGGAGGCTCCACGAGAAGTCGTCGTCCGCGAGACCGACCGAGCGCGCCTCGTCGAGGGCGATCATCACGGACCCGAAGACGTCGCCCTGGTACTGCGTGTAGGCGCCGTTGCCGACGCGCACGGGGCGGCACCGAGGTAGCCGGGGAGGCTGTCGAGCTCCTCCTCCACGAGGTGGCGTTCGCCGGCGAGGCCGTACATGATCTGCAGGTCGTTCGGATCACCGGCGATCGCCCGGAGGAGCCACCTGCGCCAGTCGTGCGCCTCCTCGGTGAAGCCGTGCTGCATGAGGGCTTCGAGGGTCAGCGAGGCGTCACGCAGCCAGACGTAGCGGTAGTCCCAGTTGCGGACGCCCCCGAACGACTCCGGCAGGCTCGTGGTCGCGGCGGCGACGATGCCCCCGGTGTCCTCGTGCGTGAGTGCACGGAGGACGAGCAGCGACCGCACGACCGCCTCCTCGTACTCGTCGGCGGGATCGCAGCGGGACGCCCAGTCGCGCCACCAGGCGATCGTGTGGTCGATGCGCGGGCCGACGTCGACCGGGTCCGGTACCTCGCGATGCGAGGGTACCAGGTGAGGGTGAGGTCGACGGTGTCGCCCGCGGAGACCTCGACGGTCGCCGAGTGGGCGTGATCGGACGCCGTCAGGTGCACGCCGCGGACCACGACGGCGTCAGGGCCGGCGACCGCGACGATCCCGGAGCCGTCCGGGAGCTGCCGCACCCACGGGATCGCGTCGGCGTACCCGAAGCGGAGGCGCACCTCGACGTCGACCGCGACGGTGCCGCTGAGCCCCTCGATCCGGCGGACCAGATCCGCCCGGCGGTCGCCGTGGGGCATGAGGTCGGTCACACGCACCTGGCCGTCGGGGGTCGTCCAGACGGTCTCGAGGACGAAGGTGTCGTCGAGGTAGGCGCGGCTCGCCGTCGCCCGCGCGTCGGCTGGCCGGACCGTCCAGCAGCCGTGGTCGTCGGTGCCGAGTAGTGCACCGAACATCGACGGCGAGTCGAACCGGGGGAGGCACAGCCAGTCGATGCTGCCTTCCGACGACACGAGCGCGGCGGTGTGGCAATCACCGATGAGGGCGTAATCCTCGATGGGGCTGGGCATGCACCCATGCTGCCACGCCGCCGCGGGCCTGCCTGGGAGCCATGCTCCGTGACTTCTCAGGGTGGATCGGGTAACGTAGGTGAGTCGGCTCTAGACACCGCGTTTGTACCGCGGAGGGTTATGTCAGTCTGGTGGGCCGGTTTCGTCGGAGAGAACTCCGCGAACACACACATGATGTGGACGGCCCCGGCCAGTGATCGCCCGGGTATGAGCATGCCGCAGCGCAGCCGAGGTTTCGGATGGCGCTGTGTGAGTCATGCAGGTTGTTCATGCGAACGAGTTATAACCCGGAAAGCATTTCTCCATGCCCAAGAACAACACCCCCGCCGGCAAACGCCCGGCCAAGAACTTCGACCCCAAGTCCAAGTACGGCGAGAACAAGCGGCCCTTCGGCTCACGCCCCGGCGCGAAGTCCGGCAGCAAGAGCGAAGGCCACCGCGGCTACCGCCCCGACGCCGGTGGAGCGCCGCAGAAGTCTCGCTGGAACGCAGACGAGCGTGCCGAGCGCGCCGCCCGCTTCGAGTCGGAGGAGCGCGGCGACCGCGCACCCCGCGGCGACCGCAACGAGCGTCCTGCGTACAACCGTGGTGGCGACCGCAATGAGCGTCCCGCGTACAACCGTGGCGGCGACCGCAATGAGCGTCCCGCCTACAACCGTGGCGGCGACCGGAACGAGCGTCCTGCGTACAACCGTGGCGAGCGGACTGAACGTCCGTCTTACGGTGACCGGAACGAGCGTCCTGCGTACAACCGTGGTGGCGACCGCAACGAGCGCCCCGCGTACAACCGCGGCGAGCGGACCGAGCGTCCCTCGTATGGCGACCGCAACGAGCGCCCGTCCTACAACCGTGGCGAGCGGACCGAGCGTCCCTCCTACGGCGACAGGAACGAGCGTCCTGCGTACAACCGTGGTGAGCGGTCCGAGCGTCCCTCGTATGGCGACCGGAACGACCGTCCGGCCTCGAACCGTGGTGGCGACCGCACCGAGCGTCCTGCTTACAACCGTGGTGAGCGGTCCGAGCGTCCCTCGTACGGCGACCGGAACGACCGTCCCGCGTACAACCGTGGCGGCGACCGCAACGAGCGTCCGGCCTACAACCGGGGTGAGCGCACGGAGCGTCCCTCGTACGGTGACCGCACGGAGCGTCCCGCGTACAACCGTGGCGAGCGGACCGAGCGTCCCTCCTATGGCGACCGCACCGAACGTCCCGCGTACAACCGCGGCGAGCGGACCGAGCGTCCCTCCTACGGTGACCGCCCGGCTCGTCAGGGTGACCCGCGTCAGGCGAACCGCACCGACCGCCCCGCGCGTTCCTATGACGACCGTCCGAAGCGTTCCTTCGAGGAGCGCCCGGCGCGTTCGTACGACGACCGCCCGAAGCGTTCCTTCGACGACCGCCCGAAGCGCTCGTTCGACGACCGCGGCTCGTCCGACGCCGGCCGTGGCAGCGACTACTACCCGAAGCGCGACGCCGGCTCCTACACGCCGCAGGACGACGTGGTGCTCGAGCGCCTCGAGGCCGACGCGATCCAGGCGGGCGACGTCGAGGGTGTGACCTTCGAGAGCCTCGGCCTCGGCGGCAACATCGTCCGTGCGCTCGCCGAGCTCGGCGCCGACAGCCCGTTCCCGATCCAGGCGGCGACCATCCCGGACGTCATCGCGGGCCGCGACGTCCTCGGCCGTGGCCGCACCGGCTCCGGCAAGACCATCGCCTTCGGTGCCCCGCTCGTCGAAAAGCTCATGGAGAACGGCGGCGGCAAGAACCGCAAGCCGGGTCGCAAGCCCCGCGCCCTCATCCTCGCCCCGACGCGTGAGCTCGCCCTGCAGATCGACCGCACCGTGCAGCCCATCGCGCGCGCCGTCGGCCTCTTCACCACGCAGATCTACGGCGGTGTCCCGCAGGGTCGCCAGGTCGGCGCCCTGCAGCGCGGCGTCGACATCATCGTCGGCACGCCCGGTCGCATCGAGGACCTCATCGAGCAGGGTCGCCTCGACCTCTCGCAGGTCACCGTGACCGTCCTCGACGAGGCCGACCACATGTGCGACCTCGGCTTCCTCGAGCCGGTGCAGCGCATCCTGCGTCGCACCGCGCCCGACGGCCAGAAGCTCCTCTTCTCCGCCACCCTCGACAAGGGTGTCGCAGCCCTCGTCAACGAGTTCCTCCCGAACCCGTCGGTGCACGAGGTCGCCGGTGAGGACCAGGCGTCCTCCACGATCGACCACCGCGTGCTGGTGGTGGAGCACAAGGGCAAGGACCGCCTCATCGAGGAGCTCGTCAACCGCACCGAGAAGACCCTCGTGTTCGCCCGCACCCGGGCGTACGCCGAGCGTCTCGCGGAGCAGCTCGGCATGGCGGGCATCCCCGCCGTCTCGCTCCACGGCGACCTCAACCAGGCGCGCCGCACGCGCAACCTGGAGAAGCTCACCTCGGGTCGGGTCAACGTGCTCGTCGCCACCGACGTCGCCGCCCGCGGCATCCACGTCGACGACATCACGCTCGTCGTGCAGGCCGACGCCCCGGACGAGTACAAGACGTACCTGCACCGTGCCGGCCGCACCGGTCGTGCCGGCAAGATCGGTCGCGTCGTCACGATCATCCCCAAGGCCCGTCGCCGTCGGATGACCGAACTGCTCGACCGCGCCGAGATCGAGGCCGCGTTCGACGACGCCGCCCCCGGCGACCAGCTTGTCGAGGACATCGCCACGGCGTAGTCCTCACCGCATCAGGAACGCCCGCCGAGCTCACGCTCGGCGGGCGTTCCGCGTTCCGGTCGGCGTTCTGCAGCCTCTCTTGAAGCGGCCGATGGTGATGAGTAGGCTCAAAATATATGAGTGAACCCCGCGAAGCGATCGTCAATGCAGCAACCGAACGCGTCGTCGATGCTGCGCGGAAACCGCTGGGCCGCCGACCGGTCGACGTGAGCCGCGGCGCAACGCTCTACGCCGATGCGGTTGCAGCGATCGGGTCCGTGGCCCTGGTCGGAGAGTGTCGAGCCGCCCAGACGTCGTTCGACCGGCGCACGGCCTGGTTCGACCTTGCAGATCCGAATGGTCAGTGGACGTCCATGCTCGTGCTGCCGCCCGAGCGGAAGCGGATCGAGGGCTTCCTCGGCATGGACCTCCTCGAGTTCCTGACCGAGGGCAAGGTCCTCGCGGTCAGTGGTCGCTTCGTGCCGGGGAGACGAAGCGGCGAGCGACAACTGCGCGTCGAGAAGATCAGTGCGACTGCTGTCGAGGACGCAGGAGCCGCTTTCTTGGCCCGAACGGAGGCTCAGTCCTTCCTCGAGTCGGCCTTCGCGCAGGATCCGGAGCAGTACGGCGACAGGGATGCGACTCGCCCGTACCGGGGACGCGCCAAGGATCTGGCACAGCAACTCTCCAATCGAGGGTCCGTGTGGAGCGGGTCATCACATTGCGGCCGGCCAGCTCCCAGACCCAGGACGAGTTCTCCCGGGGTTCGGCCGAGCGGGGCTCCAGGAGGAGCAGCGATCGGTGCCGTTCGACCCGACTGGTCTCTCCGCGGCGCTCGACGCGATCGAGCCGGCCGACGATGTCATCGTGGCGATCCATCGGGGAGGCGGACACTGGAGTGACCGCTCGGCGCTGGACGACATCCAGGTCGTCCGATCGATCATCGACTGTGCAGCCCCCGTGTTCACCGGGGTGGGTCACTGGGCGGATGAGACCGTCGCGGATCGAGCGGCCTTCGCCTCGGCGGCCACACCGACCATGCTTGGAAGCCTGATCACCTCGCTCGCGCGTGAACAGGCTCAGGAGCGTTCACGGCGTTCAGCGCGGAGCGCTGCTCCTCCGTCCACCACAGCGCCGGTTGCGAGGCCGAGGTCCGAGACGCTTCGTGCCGCGCAGCAATCCGCTGATTGGCAGTTCCGCCGACGGATCGACGAGGCGAGGGCCGCGGCGCTCTATCGGGTGCGGATGCGAGGCGCGATTCTGGCCATGCTGTGGGCGGCGCTCACGGTCGTCCTCGCCGGTTCGGCGCTGTCGGTGCTCGAAAACGGCCTGGCCGCAGCGGTGCCCTGGGGATGGATGGCGCTGGCAGGCCTCGTTCTGACGGTGTGGAGTGCGTCAGCGCAGCGACGAGCGACCCGCGTGACTGCCAGACAACGCAGACGAGGCTGGCCGCCGATCGATGACGAGTCGTGGTTCGTCACCGCGGCTCAGGTGCGAACTCCGAGACAATTCCGACGGCACTTCGCCGCCTGAGTCGTCTCGTGGACGAGTCGCCCTGTCAAGCGACCGCTATCGGGTGAGGGCCGCCCGTTCGTCGTCGCGCGGCGCGAGGACGACGGCGTCGTCGACCCCGTCGAAGGTGCGGACGGGCCGGGTGCCGTCCCAGCGCTGCCAACCCGGGTCGCCCGTCGTCGCGAACGCGACCCAGGCGTCGTGCATCGCGGTCGCGAGCGACTGCGGGGCGGACGGGCCCGCCATGCGGACGGCCTCCGGGGAGTCGAGGTGGTCGAAGACGAAACCGATCTCCATCGCGTGGGCGGCCCCGAGTGCACCGTGGCCGTCCTCACCGACCGGGCTTCGCCACGCGAATTCGTACACCCATGTGTCGGCGCCGGCGGCGGCCCGTGCATCGGCGACAAGGTTGAGCGGGACGCGCAGCAGGACGTCGGTCGCCATCGCGCCGAGGACCTCCCCGGTCGGCGCTTTCGGTCGGTTCCGTCGGAAGGTGCGGACTGTCGCCGCGGAGATCCCGAGCTTCAGGCGTGCCGCGAGCAGATGGACGCGTTTGATCGTCGGAAGGAGTCCAGTCGGGACGAACCACAGTCGGTACTCCTCGGTCGTGCTGCCGATGAGGACGGGGATGCCGGCCGCCCGCCCGGCGAGCAACGCGTCGAACGGACTGTCCGGTACGAGCGGTGCGGCCGTCGCGACCGCGAAGCCGGCGCCGCCGTTCAGCGGGTTGCCGCCCGCCATGACCCGCTCCTGCGCGGCGACGAGCCCCTCCGGTGGAACACGTCGGAACCCTGCTCGGGTGGTGGGGACCCCCAGATCCTTCGCCATGAGCTTCGAGATGCGGCCCGCCCGCTCGCGCGTCTGCGCCTCCAGCGGCCCGCTCTGGATGATCGCCCGCCGCATCACGGCCGGAGCGTCCGGGTGGGTGAGGAGTGTCGCCACCGAGGCTCCGCCCGCGGACTCGCCGAACACGGTGACGTTGTCGGGGTCGCCGCCGAACCGGGCGATCTCGTCCTGGACCCAGGTCAGGGCTGCCAGTTGGTCGGCGATGCCGAGGTTCAGCGGGACGTCGTCGAGCACGGAGAAGCCTTCCGAGCCGAGGCGGTAGTTGACGGACACGAGCACGACGCCGTCGCGGGCGAACGCGGTGCCGTCGTAGGCGTCGAGCGCGTTGGAGCCGTGGACGAACGAGCCTCCGTGGATCCAGACCATCACCGGGAATGGCCCGACCGACGGCTCGGCCGGCGCCCAGACGTTGACGTTGAGGATCTCGTTCCCCGGCACGGTGACCGTGGAGAGGAGGTCGCCGACCGCGCCGGTGTACGGGGCCTGCGGTGCGGTGGCGCCGGGCCGGGTCGCGTCCCGCGGCTCGTCCCAGGGCTCGACCGGCTGGGGGAGCCGGAACCGGTCGTCGCCGAACGGCGCCGCCGCATACGGGATGCCGAGGAAGCTGGAGACACCGCCCGCGCTGCGTCCGGTGACCGGGCCGCTGCCGGTGTCGACGGTGATCGGCGTGGGGTGGTCGTCCGACCGGGTGTCGTCGTCGGCCGGTTCCAGCCCAGGGTCGATGCTCATACGCGTCCGTTCGTCGATGCTCGGGTGACCAACTGTATCGACGGCGGTCGTACGCGTGCCTGTGCATCGGACGGGAGACGGGTGCGGAAGACTGGAACGATGCAGATCCGTCCGTTCACCCCAGCCGACACCGACGCCGTCATCGCCCTGTGGAACACCGTCGGTCTCACCCGACCGTGGAACGACCCGGCGAAGGACATCGAGCGGAAGTCGACGACGCAGCCCGAGCTGTTCCTCGTCGCGGTGGATGCCGATGGCGCCCTCATCGGCACGGCGATGGTGGGGTACGACGGCCACCGCGGGTGGGTGCACTACCTGGCAGTGTCGCCGGCCCAGCAAGGTGGTGGACTCGGTCGGGTGCTCATGGCCGAAGCCGAACGCCTGCTCATCGAACTCGGGTGCCCGAAGATCAACCTCATGGTCCGGACGGGCAACGACCGGGTGATCGGGTTCTACGAGGCGCTCGGGTACGGCACCGACGAGGTCGCGCTGCTCAGCAAGCGGCTCATCCCCGACGCCTGACCGCGGTTCGTTCGCCCATTCTTGGGCGAGGGAGGTCTCGTTCGCCCAAGAATGGGCGAACGAACGGGTCAGAAGAGGGTCGGTTGGACCTGCAGGCCCGTCGTGACGAACTCGGGGGCGCGCTTGCGCAGCTCGGCCCGCTCGCCGTACCCGTCGCGCAACATGCCGAGCGCTGACGAGCGGACGCCCCCGGTGGCGGGGTCCTCGGTGCCGCGCTCGAGCCCGTGCTCGCGGATCATCGGGCGGATACGCGCGGCCAGCCACTTCCGGTACTCCTTCGGGGCGTAGGCGCCGTCGGCGTACATCGAGGTGTAGCGGTCGACGAGCTCGGGGTGCTCCCGCGACAGCCACTGCATGAACCAGGGTTTGACGCCGGCCTTCAGGTACAGGGTCGAGAAGAGGACGGTGCTCGCGCCGGCCTCGCGGATGCGCGACAGGGCGAGGTCGAGGTGGTCGACGGTGTCGGTCAGGTAGGGAGGATCGGCATCATGAAGACCCCGACGTCGAAGCCGAGGTCGGCAGCGGCGCGGATGGTCGCGAGTCTGGCCGCCGCCGTCGGGGTGCCGGGTTCGATCGACTGCTGCAGCTCGTCGTCGTAGATCGCGATCGACATGGCGAGGTCGACCGGCACGCGCTGAGCGACCTCGGCGAGGAGGGGCAGGTCACGCCGGAGCAGCGTGCCCTTCGTCAGGATCGAGAACGGGGTTCCCGAGTCGGCGAGGGCCTTGATGATCCCCGGCATGAGCCGGTACTTGCCCTCGGCGCGCTGGTACGGGTCGGTGTTCGTGCCGAGTGCCACCGGGTGCCTGCCCCAGCTCGCCTTCGCGAGCTCCTTCTCGAGGACCTCGGCGACGTTCACCTTGACGATGAGCTGTGAGTCGAAGTCCTTCCCGGCATCGAGGTCCAGATATGTGTGAGTCGGTCTAGCGAAGCAGTAAAAACACGCATGCGAGCAGCCCCGATAGGGGTTGATGGTCCACCCGAACGGCATCACGGACTGGCCGGGTACGCGGTTGAGTGCGGACTTCGCGAGCACCTCGTGGAAGGTGATCCCGGCGAACTCGGGCGTCTGGACGCTGCGCACGAGGTTGTTCAGCTTCGCGAGGCCCGGCAGCGCCGACGTCGCCTCGACCCCGAGTTCCTGTCCGCTCCACCGCATGTCTCCATTAGAACATATGTTCGAGTTCTACGGACGACTCCGGGTGATCAGTTCCGGGCGACGGGACCCGGACCGACGGCGAGACTCCACCAGAGGAGGGCGGCGCTCACGAGCCAGAACGCGACCATGAAGCACCAGTCGCGGGTCCGGAAGGGGATGCGGGTCCGCTCCGTGCGCTGCGGATGGGCGCCGAACGCGCGGGAGTCCATGGCGAGCGCGACCCGCTCCGCGTGACGGATGGCACCGGCCAGCAGTGGCACGACGGTGCCGGCGGCGCGGCGGACGGCGGCGATCGGTCCGCGACCCTCGGCCATGCCGCGGACCCGGTGGGCGGAACGGATCACCTCCAGCTCGTGCCCGAACCGCGGCACGAACCGGTAGGCGGCGAGCGCCGTGTACCCGATCCGGTAGGGCACGTGTAGCTGCTGGATCATCGCGCGGACGAACTCCGGGCCGGTCGAGGTGAGGCCGCCGATGCAGGCGAGGACGAGGAGGGCCGCGAGCCGCAGTGCCGTCGAGAGACCGACGAGCAGCGCGCCGAGGAAGAACCGGTAGTCGCCGACCTGGAACAGCAGGACGGACTGGTCGACGCGGCTCGGGTCGGTCCACAGGCCGAAGCTGAACGACATGATCGCGACGAGGAGCGGCAGCGCCACGAAGAGCAGGAGGGCGACCGTCCGCGTCAGGCTGCCTCCGACGAGGATGACGACGACCGCGAGGGCGATGAACAGCGCCGGCGTGACCGGGTCCCTCGTGAACGCGAGCAGGATCATCACCGGGAGCGGAGCGCCGAGCTTCGCGAGCGGGTTCAACCGGTACAGGAATCGACCGGCGGGTGCCGTGCTCGAGGCGTACGGGTCGATCGTCGTGGCGCTCATCGGGCGGCCGCCCCGGGCAGGTCGTCGAGTCTCGACAGGTGCCGCCAGTCGGGGTGGTTCGTCAGCGAGCGCATCGCCTGGGCGAGCGGCGGTGGCCGGAGCCCCGCGCGGCGCAGGAGCTCCTCGTCGCTGAGGACCGCGGCGGTCGTGTCGTGGGCGAGCAGGCGACCGCCGGCCATCACCGCGACGTGACTCGCGTGATCGGCGACGAGCTGGAGGTCGTGGGTCACGACGACGACCGTGGTGCCCTGCGCGTTGAGGCCGGCGAGGAGGTCCAGGAGCTCATTCGCCCGTGCCCGGTCCTGACCGAAGGTCGGTTCGTCGAGCGCGAGCACCGGGGCTCCGGCGATGAGGGCGCTCCCGACGGACAGTCGGCGCTTCTGGCCGCCGGAGAGGAGGAACGGGTGCACGTCGCGTGCGGATTCCAGGCCGAACCGCCGCAGCAGGTCGCCGACGCGCCGCTCGATCTCGGTGTCGTCTACGCGCCGGATCCGCAGGCCGTGCGCGAGCTCCTCGTGGACGGTGTGGGCGATGAACTGGTGCTCGGGGTTCTGGAAGACGAATCCGATGTGTGCCGCGATCGTCCGGACGTCGCTGCGCCCCGGGTCGATCCCGCCGACGTCGATGCGGCCGCGGGGTGGCCGGACCACCCCGGCGATCGCCTGGAGCAGGGTCGTCTTGCCGGCACCGTTCGTCCCGATCACCGCGAGGAAGTCGCCCGTCCCGACCTCGAGGCTCACCTCATGGAGGATCGAGGTGCGCCGGCGGCCGCGACCGCGATCGACGCTGAGCCGGTCGACGTGGACCGCCACCGACCGCTCGGCGGTGACCGGGGCGACGGGCGCCGTCGGCAGCGTCGGCAGTGCGGTCGAGTCGAGTGCGGTGGTGAGCTCGGCGGGTGTCAGGGGGAGGTTCGGCACGATGACACCGCCCTCCCGCAGCCGCAGGGCCGCGAGCGTCGCGACCGGCAGCCAGACCCCCATCGCGAGCAGTTCGTCGAGGTACCCGAGCAGGACGTCGCGGGTCGGGCCGTCGAAGGCGAGCCGTCCGTCGCGATCAAGGACGACGACCCGGTCGACGAGGTCGATGGCGGCGTCGAGGTTGTGCTCGACGAGCAGGATCGCGTGCCGCTTCCCGGCGCCGTCCGGTCCGGAGACGAGTGAACGGAGGGCTGCGTATACCTCCTCGATCCCGGCCGGATCGAGGTTCGCCGTCGGCTCGTCGAGGACGAGGAGGTCGCTCCCCATGGCCAGGGCGCAGGCGATCGCGAGTCGCTGTCGGCCTCCGCCCGAGAGCCGGTCGGGGTTCTCGGCCCGGCGCTCCCAGAGCCCGACCTGCCGGAGCGCGCGTTCGGCGCGGGACAGCACCTCCTCGACGGGGAGCAGGAGGTTCTCCGGGCCGAAGCACACCTCGTCGAGGACCGTTCCGGTGACGATCTGCGCGTCGGGGTCCTGGAACACCATCGCCACGTGCTCGCTCAACTGCGCGACCGTCGAGGTGGCCGTGTCGAGCCCGCCGGTGATCACGGCACCCTCGAATTCGGCCGGTACTGCGTGGGGGACGAGACCGTTGAGGGCCAGCGCCAGCGTCGACTTCCCCGAGCCGCTCGGCCCGAGCAGGAGCACCACCTCACCGGGTGCGACCTGGAACGACACGTCGTCCGGGGTCCACTCCTCGCGTTCGTCGTGACGGATGCGCACCCGCCGGACGACGGTGGCGGGGTGCGTCGGCGGTACGGGGTCCACTCAGGCCCGCGTGCCGGCCGAGCCGCGATCGCGCTGCAGGGGTTTCGCGATGGACCGCCCCACGCCGGCTCTCGCGAGGGCCGCTGCGACCGCCCGCCCGAGCGCGGTGAAGGCGATCGGGCTCAGGACGAAGAGGGCGATGTAGACCGTCTGGGCGAGGGGCGCGAAATGCTCGATCCCGAGGACGACGAGCACGGAGCCGCCGAAGACGAGTCCCGCGATGCCCGCTGCCAGGTAGAAGACCCAGGCCTTCCAGACGCGGTAGCGCGACACAGCGAAGGGGATCTCCTGCAGGAGCCCGATCGCGAGGCCGGTGCCGAAGTAGCGGAAGAACCACTGCGGGCTGAACGCCGCCGAGACGAGGCCGGCGGTGAGCCCGGTCATGAGGGCCACACCACCACGTCGGAGGAGCGCCTGCGAGACGACGCCCGGCAGGAAGTACACGCCGATGATGAGGCCGTAGAGCACGGGGGCGGTCGCGGAGATCGTGCCGCCGACGTACCCGGAGACGACGAAGACGAGGCCGCCGCCGACGCCGATGGCGGCGCAGGTCAGCAGCAGTCGCGTACTCAGACGTTGCATGAGCCCACCTTCACGAGCAGCCGATCTCCTGAGGACAGCCTATCCTTTATCAGCCCGTCGAGACGCCGACGGACACCGCTCGGAACGGGGTCCGGAGCGCCCGATCCGAGCGGTCAGATCGAGCGTCGGCGCGGGGTCAGACGGACGTTCGGCAACGGAGGCGCCGGGATGCGGTCCGTACCGTGGCCGGCGACCGACCCGAAGCGCGGCGACCCCGCCTCCCAGTCCTCCCGGGCGGATGCGATGTCCTCGTGACTGCGACCGACGAAGTTCCACCACATGACCAGCTTCTCCGGGAACGGCGTCCCTCCGAGGAGCACGAAGCGGGCACCGGTCGCGCTCCGGAGCTCGAGGCGATCGCACCCGGGCGGCAGGTAGAGCAACGGGCCGGAGCCGAGTTCGACGCCGCCGACCTCGAGCACCCCGTCGAGTACGAGGACGCCGTGCTCGAAGGCCGGATCCACCGGCACCTCGACGACGGTGTCGGCCTCGAGCGTCACGTCGGCACCGAGCAGGGGCGAATGGACGGTCGCGGTCGACGTCACCCCGCCCAGCGTGCCGACGAGGACGGTCGCCTCCAAGCCCGGAGCGCGGTGCACGGGCAGGTCCGTGTGCTGCTCGAACGCGGCCGGCACCGAGGCGGCGGCCTCCGGGAGTGCCACCCACAGCTGGAGGCCGTGCATGGCGGCCTCCTCCTCGCCCACCGAGAACTCGGAGTGCGACACGCCTCGGCCACTCGTCATGAGGTTGAGCTCGCCCGGGCGGACGACCACGTCGCTGCCCACGCTGTCGCGGTGCCGGATGTCGCCGACCAGCGGCCACGTCACGGTCTGCAGGCCGGTGTGCGGATGCGGCAGGACGCGCATCAGCGATCGGTCCTCGTCGAAGCGGTCGAGGAAGCACCAGGCGCCGATCATCGGCAGCTCCCGCTGCGGGAGGGTGCGATGGACGCTCAGGCCGCGGATGCCGCCGAGTGGGACCTCGCGAGCCTCGAGGAGTCTCGTCCCGGATCCGTCGGATGCGTGGCAGACGCTGGGTACGGGGTCGGCGTCGAGTCTCGTCATGAGCGCCTCCTTATCACGGACAACGCTACTCCCGCTCGGCCTGACCTCGGCCCGCACCGACGTGGTTGACTGGGCGCGGGGCCCGTCCGGCTCCGCCGCTGCCGAGATTGGGGATCCCATGGGCCTGTTCGACAAGCATGAGGACGCACCGGAGCCGCTCGCCCGCGGCCTCTGGCACGACCGCATCGGCACGTTCGCGACCCGGAGCATCCAGACGCTCGCCATCGTCGCGGTCGCCGCGCTGATCGTCTTCGCGCTGACCCAGCTCTCGCTCGTGATGATCCCCGTCGTCATCGCGCTCATCCTCGCCTCGGCGATCTACCCGCTCATGCGGTGGATGCGGTCGAAGGGGCTCCCGTCGATCCTCGCCACCTGGATCGCCCTCGTCTCGATCCTCGTCGTCCTCGGCGGCATCGGCTGGCTCATCGTGTGGGCCGTGCGCAGCCAGTGGGACGACCTCGTCGACTCCGCCTCGAAGGGCTTCGGGCAGCTGCAGGACTGGCTCGGCACCCTGCCGTTCGACATCGACGAGAAGCAGATCGAGGACGCCAAGCAGACCGCGGTCGACTTCCTCACCTCGAGCCAGTTCGGCAGCGGGGCACTCGCCGGCGTCTCCGCGACGGCGAGCTTCCTCACCGGCCTGGTGCTCATGGTCGTCGTCCTGTTCTTCTTCCTCAAGGACGGGCCGCGGCTCTGGGAGTTCCTGCTCCGCCCCTTCACCGGAACCGCGTACGACCGCGCCAAGCGCATCGGCGGCAAGACGGTGGACACCCTCGGCGGGTACGTGCGCGGCACCGCCACGATCGCGGCCGTCGACGCGATCGGCATCGGCATCGGCCTCGCGATCATCGGGGTCCCGCTCGCCCTGCCGCTCAGCGTCATCGTGTTCCTGACCGCCTTCATCCCGATCGTCGGTGCGACCGCCGCCGGCATCCTCGCGGCCCTCGTCGCGCTCGTCGCCAACGGTCCGGTCGCCGCCCTCATCGTCGTCGGCATCGTCGTGCTCGTGAACCAGCTCGAGGGCAACTTCCTCCAGCCCGTCGTCATGGCACGCTCGCTCAAGCTGCACGCCCTCGTCGTCCTCCTCGCCCTGACCGCCGGCACCATCCTCGGCGGCATCGTCGGCGCGGTCCTCGCCGTCCCGATCGCGGCGGTCGCCTGGGGCATCATCGGCGTCTGGAACGGGCCGGACCAGCCGGCCGAGCCCATGCGGCAGAAGCGACCCGAGTCCGTCTGAGGGAGCCCGTCAGGGTCGTGGGTCCGCCCGCCGGATAGCATGTGACCGTGGACCCCCACGATCTCCTCGGCCTCGTCTTCGAGGTCTTCACCTGGATCGGCTTCGGCAGCGCCGTCGTCGTGCTGCTCGTCATGCTCATCGCGCGGGCGGCGGACGGCAGCTGGGTGGAGACGCACGGAGTCATAGTGGACGTGCCGGAGGACGCGGGCGGCGGGGACGTCGATCGAGGTCAGGGGCGCGAGGTCCGCTGGATGACCGAGGCGGCCGAGCTGTACTCACGGCCCGTCACGGATGCGGAGTTCGACGCCCTGCGCGACCCCGAGGAGCCGAACGTCTTCTACGCCCGCCGGGAACCGTCTCGCGCACGCTTCCGCCGGACGGCCGACCATACGAGGGCGCTCCGGCTGCTCTTCGGCGTGACCTTCGGCATCGGCGTCGTCTGCTCCATCGCCTCGATCGTGCTGCTGTTCGTCGCCGACACCGGGGCCTGAGCACCTGCTCCTCCTTCCGGTCACTGAGTACCTCTTCCCCGGTCCCTGAGCTCCCGCTCCCCGGTCCCTGAGCTCCCGCTCCCCGGTCCCAGAGCACCCCCTCCCGGTCCCTGAGCCTGTCGAAGGGCCATCCTCCCGGTCATTGAGCCTGTCGAAATGCCCCCGAGTGCCCCCTGGTCCGGGCTCCGATCGTCCTGGCCACCCCCTCCCCGGTCCCTGAGCCTGTCGAAGGGCGACGCTCGGGTAGGCTGTGAACACGAGCGTCGACACCTGGTCCGCTCGCTCTCCCGGAGGCATCGCATGACGGAACGGTGGGCCCGTGTCGCCCGCGGCACCGCCGCAGCCGCGTTCGCCACCTTCGCCGCCGCCCTCTCGCACACGATCGGCGGGGCAGCCGCACCGTCCGCGTTCGTGCTCCTGGTCGGTGGCACCTTCGCCGTCCTGGTCTGCGTCCTCCTCGCCGGCCGCCGCATCACCGCACTCGGGGTCGTCGCCTCCGTGCTCGTGAGCCAGCTCGGCTACCACGCGCTCTTCACCCTCGTCCCGAGCACCGTCAGCGCCACGGTCGCATCCGGCGGTGCGACCGGCCCCGCGAACTGGCACCGGCACGGTGTCGTCGAACTCGCGACCGGCGGCGTCACCGCGGCGCACACCCACGGCGACACCACGATGTGGGCGGCGCACCTCGTCGCAGCCGTCGCGACCATCGCAGCCATCCTGTTCGCCGAACGCGCGACGCTCGCCGCGCTCGCCGCCCTGACGGTCCGGATCCTCGCCCGCCGTGCCGCACCGACGCACCTCGTCCCCGCGCCCCGCCGGGTGCGCTGGGTCCGCGTCAACCGTCGTCCCCGCAACCTCGGGGTGGTCCTGCTCCACCTGCGACACCGCGGTCCGCCGGCGCTCGCCGCCGCCTGACCGACGCACCACCCTCCGACCGGGACGGGTGCCGTGCGTGGCCGGGTCGGCCGCAGCACAGCAGCACCCTTCGGCGCGCCATCCGGCGTGAGCCACCCCTTTCCGCACGCTCGACGCCGTGCGGATCAGTCGACAGGACGATCATGAACGCAACCACCCCCGCCCGACCTTCCGCAAGCCCGCCGTACTCGGTGCCATCGCCATCGGCGCCGGAGCGCTCCTTGCGGTCGGCGCACCGCTCGCCGCCAGCGCCCACGTCAGCGTCACGCCGACCTCCACGGCCGCCGGCTCCTACACGGTGCTGAGCTTCGCCGTCGGTCACGGCTGTGACGGTTCGCCCACGACGAGCCTCTCCTTCGAGATCCCCGAGGAGATCAACGCTGTGACGCCGACGGTCAACCCGAACTGGACCATCGACAAGCAGATGGCCCCACTCGCGAAGCCCATCACCGACAGCCACGGTGAGCAGCTCGCCGAGCGCGTCGGCACCGTCGTCTACACGGCCAAGACGCCGCTCGCCGACGGCTACCGCGACACGGTCTCCTTCCAGGTCCAGCTGCCGGCCGACGCCGAGGGCAAGACCCTCGTCTTCCCGGTGACGCAGACGTGCGAGGTCGGCCAGACCGACTGGACCGACGTCGCGAAGGACGGTCAGACCGAGGACGACCTCGAGTCGCCGGCGCCGGTCGTCGTCGTGACCGCTGCCGAGGCGGGCGACCACCACGGTGGTGCCGCCATGGACGACGACGGTGACGGCGACCACACCGAGGCCGCCGCCGCGAGCGACGCCGGCACCACCGACGTGCTGGGCCGCGTGCTCGGCATCGCCGGTCTCGTCGTCGGCGCCGCCGGCATCGTCATCGCTGCCTCCGCACGCCGCGCAGCGTCCGACGCGAAGCGCCAGGCCTGATGACGGTCTCCCGTCGTCGCCGTCTCGTCGGCACCGCCGCGACCGCGTTCCTCGCGGTCGCGGCGGTGCTCGCGGTGGCCCAGCCGGCCTCAGCGCACAACAGCATCATCTCGACGACGCCGGCCGAGGGGTCGACGATCACGGAGCAGCCGGAGCAGCTCGTCATCACGACGAACGACAACCTGCTCGACCTCGGCGAAGCCGGCCAGTCCAACCAGATCCAGGTGACCGGTCCCGGCGACGAGCGGCTGTACTACGGCACCGCGTGCGCAGCCGTGAACGGCCCTGCGCTCGTCATGCCGCTGCAGCTCGGGCAAGCCGGCGAGTACACCGTCGTCTGGCAGCTCGTCTCGACCGACGGCCACCCGCTGTCGGGCAGCTACACCTTCGAGTGGGCGCCGGCCGAGGGCCAGGAACTCGCCGCGGGGAGTGCGAAGCCCGCGTGCGCGACGAGCGGTGCCTCCACGGTCGAGCCCTCGTCGGAGGCGGGTGGTGTCGAGCCGGAGTCGTCCGCTGGCGGGCTCAGTGGCGATGTGTGGTGGATCGTCGGCGCGATCGGCGTCGTCCTGATCGCCGGCATCGGCGTCCTGCTCGTGACCCGGCGGAAGCCGGAGCCGACCTCGGACGACCAGGGCACGGACACCCCCGCGTCCTGAGCCGCACCCGGTCCGGTCCCTGAGCCGCACCCCGTCCGGTCCCTGTGCCGCGCATCGTCCGGTCCCTGTGCCGGCATCCCGCGCGTTCCCTGAGCGCCACCCCGTTCGGTCCCTGAGCTTGTCGAAGGATAGTCCGGTCGGTGGTGCTTTCGGCTGGTGAGGTTCTTCGGGGGGACTTCGACAGGCTCAGTGACCGGGGGAGGTGACACGCTTCGGTCCCTGGGCTTGTCGAAGGGTAGTCCGGTCGGTGGTGCTTTCGGATGGCGAGGTGTCTCGTGGGCACTTCGACAGGCTCAGTGACCGGGGTCGGGCGAGCGGGTCCCGGTCCCGACACAACGCAACAGCCCCGCCATCCTCGAGAGGATGACGGGGCTGTTCGGTTGTTACCGGTGTAGCGTGCGGGTGAACCCGCGGTCGGCTACTTTGCCGGCGGCATCAGCACCGAGTCGATGAGGTACACGGTCGCGTTGGCGGTCTTGACGCCACCGCAGATGACCTTGGCACCGTTGACGGTGATGTTGTCACCCGAGCCCTCGACCTTGACGGTTCCACCCTCGACGGTGGTCTGCTCACCATCGATGTCGGACGGAGCGATCTGGCCGGGGATCACGTGGTACGTGAGGATCGAGGTCAGCGTCGCGGCACCCTCAGGCGTCTTGAGGCTGTCGATCGTCGCGGCGTCGATCTTCTTGAACGCGTCGTCGACCGGGGCGAAGACGGTGAACTCGGAGCCGTTCAGCGTGTCGACGAGGTTGACGTCGGGGTTCAGCTGGCCGGAGACCGCAGCGGTGAGCGTGGTCAACAGCGGGTTGTTGGACGCGGCGACGGCGACGGGGTCGGCCGACATGCCGGCGACGGAACCAGCACCGTCCGGGACGGCGTCAGCGTAGGCGGCGCAGCCCGAGCCGACGAGGTCCGCTGCGGGGTCTGCAGCCATCGACTCGGTGGGAGCGGAGCTCGGCTCCATCGAGGAACCGCTGTCGGAGCTGGAGCCGCTGGAACAGGCTGCGAGGCCGAAGGTCGCGACGGCGGCGAGTGCGAGCACTGCCATGTGGTTTCGCTTGATGGTACGCATGTGATTCTCCTTTGATGAGGTTTGGACCGGTTGTCGAGTGCCTCTCAGAACCGGCCCTCGATGACACTTCGGAGCCCCCACGGGGGTGGTTTGGAAAAAGATCCGATCGCGTGTCGGGCGGGGTCGTGCATTAAGAGGAATGAAATTCTTCGGATCCGATCCTGTGGAGGGGCGCCTGGGTGTCAGCCGCTGCGGCTACGATCGACGGATGAGCTGGAGCACCGAACCCGACTGGATCCCGGACGACGCGGACGCTCCCGACGACTTCGACGCCCCACCGCCCGACGATGCGTACCTCGGCGGTGGTGTCGCGTGGGGGAGTGGAGCGGTCGCGTCCGCTCCGTCCGCTGTGCCTCCGGTGGCCGCGCGTGCAGCGGGCCAGAAGTTCGCCACGGCGCAGGAGGCACTCCACACGGTCTTCGGGTACGACGCGTTCCGCGGCGAGCAGCAGCAGATCATCGAGCAGGTCGCCGGCGGCGGCGACGCGGTCGTCCTCATGCCGACGGGTGGGGGCAAGAGCCTCTGCTATCAGATCCCCGCCCTGCTCCGACCGGGCACCGGCATCGTCGTCTCCCCGCTCATCGCCCTCATGCAGGATCAGGTCGACGCGCTGCTCGCCGTCGGCGTCCGCGCCGCGTTCCTCAACTCGACGCAGGATCCCGCTGAGCGCTCCCGGGTCGAACAGGCCTACCTCGCCGGCGAGCTCGACCTCCTCTACGTCGCGCCCGAGCGCCTGAGCTCCGAGGCGACGCGCCGGTTCCTCGGCCAGGGCACCATCGCCCTGCTCGCGATCGACGAGGCGCACTGTGTATCGCAGTGGGGGCACGACTTCCGTCCCGACTACCTCATGCTCGGCGAGCTCGCCGAACGCTGGCCCGACGTCCCGCGCATCGCGCTCACCGCGACCGCCACCGACGCGACGCACCAGGAGATCACGCAGCGGCTCCACCTCGGCGAGGCGAAGCACTTCGTCTCGAGCTTCGACCGCCCGAACATCCAGTACCGGATCGTCGGCAAGAACGAGGTCCGCAAGCAGCTCGTCGCGTTCGTGAAGGAACAGCCGGCCGGCACCGCCGGGATCGTCTACTGCCTCAGTCGCAAGACGGTGGAACAGACGGCGCAGCTCCTGCGCGACAACGGGGTGGACGCCGTGGCGTACCACGCCGGACTCGACGCCTCCGTGCGAGCGGCTGCGCAGTCCCGCTTCCTCCGCGAGGACGGCGTCGTGGTCGTCGCGACCATCGCCTTCGGCATGGGGATCGACAAGCCGGACGTCCGCTTCGTCGCCCACGTCGACCTCCCGAAGAGCGTCGAGGGCTACTACCAGGAGACCGGCCGTGCGGGGCGCGACGGCGAGCCGTCCATCGCCTGGCTCGCCTACGGCCTCCAGGACGTCGTCCAGCAGCGGCGGATGATCGCCGAGTCGCCGGGCGACCTCGCGCACCAGCGCAACCTCAGCGCCCACCTCGACGCGATGCTCGCCCTGTGCGAGACCGTCGACTGCCGCCGGGTCAACCTGCTGCGCTACTTCGGTCAGCCCTCCACGCCGTGCGGCAACTGCGACACCTGCCTCGAACCCCCGGTCACCTGGGACGGCACCGTGCCGGCGCAGAAGCTCCTCTCGACGATCGTGCGTCTGAAGCGCGAGCGCAACCAGTCCTTCGGCGCAGGGCAGATAATCGACATCCTCCGCGGCAAGCGGACCGACCGCGTCGCCCAGCAGCGACACGACGAACTCGCGACCTTCGGCATCGGCGAGGACCTCAGTGACCAGGAGTGGCGCGGCGTCGTCCGTCAGCTGCTCGCACGCGACCTCCTGGCCACCGTCGGCGAGTACGGCACGCTCGGCCTCACCGACGGGAGCGCCGAGGTGCTCGCGGGGAACCGACCGGTGGCCATGCGTCGCGAGCCGGAACGTGCCGCCCGCTCCTCGTCGAGGTCGTCCTCCCGCTCGTCGAGCGCGAACGCCGAGCTCGAACCGGCCGCGGCCGAGCTGTTCCAGGCCCTGCGTGCCTGGCGGGCCGGGGTCGCGAAGGAGCAGGGCGTCCCCGCCTACATCGTGTTCGGCGACGCGACCCTGCGGGAGGTCGCGACGGCGAAGCCCGACTCGCTCGGTGCGCTCGACGGCATCAGCGGCATCGGTGCGAAGAAGCTCGACGCCTACGGGCAGGCGCTCATCGAGGTCGTCGCCGCCAACGCCTGACGCCGCTCCTGGGAGCGAGCTGCGACAGCTGTGGGGAGGACCAAGTCGATCGACGACGATCGGGCGGCCCCTTGTCCACATCCCACAGGCGCTTTCACCCATCGTTATGACAGTCCTACCATTGTGGGAGGTTTTCATGGGTGAAAGGCAGGACATAGCGATGGTCGACACAGCGATCCGGACGAGCGTCAGCGGTACCACGGCAGCGACGGTCGAGGTGGCGCCGTCCGACGCGCGGATCGATGTCCCGACGCTCGCGCACCAGCTGCTCGGCACCTGGCCGGAGGCACGTGTCGCGTCGCGCGCACTCGCCGCCAAGCCGGAGATGCAGCGCATCGAGGGCCAGTCGATGGACGACCACCGCGACCGCGTCTTCCACCAGCTGAAGCTCCTCGTCGAGAACGGCCAGGTGCTCAAGGCGTTCCCGAAGCGCCTCGGCGGTGCCGATGACCACGGCGGCAACATCGCCGGGTTCGAGGAGCTCGTCCTCGCGGACCCGTCCCTCCAGATCAAGTCCGGTGTCCAGTGGGGCCTCTTCGGTGCGGCGATCCTGCACCTCGGCACCGAGCCGCACCACGACGCGTTCCTGCCCGGCGCGAT
Source organism: Plantibacter sp. M259 (assembly GCF_006065115.1). Classification (NCBI taxonomy): domain Bacteria; kingdom Bacillati; phylum Actinomycetota; class Actinomycetes; order Micrococcales; family Microbacteriaceae; genus Plantibacter; species Plantibacter sp. M259. Next base: position 2,857,085 of record NZ_CP040750.1, read on the forward strand.
GAACCTCGACGTCCCCGGTGCCTTCGCGATGACGGAGTCCGGTCACGGCTCCGACGTCGCCTCGATCGCGACCACCGCGACGTACGACCCGGAGACCCAGGAGTTCGTCATCGACACCCCGTTCCGCGCGGCGTGGAAGGACTACCTCGGCAACGCGGCCGTGCACGGCAAGGCGGCGACCCTGTTCGCGCAGCTCATCACGAACGGCGTGAACCACGGCGTTCACTGCTTCTACGTGCCCATCCGCGACGACGAGGGCGCATTCCTCCCCGGGATCGGCGGCGAGGACGACGGCCTGAAGGGTGGGCTCAACGGCATCGACAACGGCCGGCTGCACTTCACCGGTGTCCGCGTGCCGCGCACCAACCTCCTCAACCGCTACGGCGACGTCGCCGAGGACGGCACCTACTCCTCGCCCATCACGAGCCCCGGGCGACGCTTCTTCACCATGCTCGGCACGCTCGTCCAGGGTCGCGTGTCCCTCGACGGAGCCGCGACGTCGGCCTCCGCCCTCGCCCTGCAGATCGCGATCACCTACGGCAGTGAGCGTCGGCAGTTCAACGCGGGCAGCGACACCCAGGAGGAGGTCATCCTCGACTACCAGCGCCACCAGCGCCGGCTCCTGCCGCGCCTCGCGACGACGTACGCGCAGATCTTCGCCCACGACCGACTGCTCGTGAAGTTCGACGAGGTGTTCAGCGGCAAGGCCGACTCGGACGACGACCGTCAGGACCTCGAGACGCTCGCGGCGGCGCTCAAGCCGCTGTCGACCTGGCACGCGCTCGACACGCTTCAGGAGGCGCGCGAGGCGTGCGGTGGTAACGGCTTCCTCGCGGAGAACCGCCTCACCGGCCTGCGCGCCGACCTCGACGTCTACGCGACCTTCGAGGGCGACAACAACGTGCTCCTGCAGCTCGTCGCCAAGCGTCTCCTCACCGACTACAGCCGGAAGTTCGCGAAGGTCGACGCCGGTGCGCTCGCCCGCTACGTCGTCGAGCAGGCGACCGACCGCGCCGTCCACAGCAGTGGACTCCGGAGCCTCGCGCAGACGGTGAAGGACTTCGGGTCGACGGCCCGCTCGGTGAGCCAGCTGCGCGACACGAACGTCCAGCGCGAGCTGCTGACCGAGCGCGTCGAGTCGATGATCGCCGAGGTCGCGACGAAGCTGCGCGGCGCGAACAAGCTCTCGAAGCAGGCCGCGTCCGACCTGTTCAACGCGCACCAGAACGAACTCATCGAGGCCGCGCGGGCGCACGGTGAACTCCTCCAGTGGGAGGCGTTCACCGAGGGTGTCGAGAAGATCCAGGACCCCGGCACCAAGCAGGTGCTGACCTGGGTGCACGACCTCTTCGGGCTCTCGCTCATCGAGAAGCACCTCGCCTGGTACCTGATCCACGGGCGCCTCTCGCCGCAGCGCGGTCAGGCCGTCAGCGCCTACGTCGACCGCCTCATCGCGCGGCTGCGTCCGCACGCCCTCGACCTCGTCGAGGCGTTCGGCTTCGCCCCCGAGCACGTGCGCGCACCAATCGCGACCGGTCAGGAGGCGCAGCGCCAGCAGGAGGCCGCCGACTACTTCGCCGAGCTCCGTGCCTCGGGCGACGCACCCGTCGACGAGAAGACGCTCACGAAGAAGTCTCGCTGACCACGCGCGGTTGACGGGAGGCAGATCGTCGTCGGCGCAAGGGTCCGGCGACGATATGCCTCACCTCACGCTGCGCGATAGGGTGCCGACATGACGTTCAACGACAACGCCGACATCAGCGAGAACAAGGTCAAGCGACGGGGCCGCACGACCGGCATCGCCGTCGGTGGCGGCGCGGTCGGCGTCATCGTGATCGCCCTCATCTCGCAGTTCCTCGGGGTCGACGTGTCGGGCATCCTCGGCGGCGGCATCGGCGGGGGTCAGCAGGAGGAGAGCCAGCTCTCCGACGAATGCCAGACCGGTGCCGACGCGAACGCGAGCGTCGACTGCCGCATGGGCGGTGCCTACTCGTCGCTCGACGCGTACTGGGCGGAGGAGCTGCCCGCGCTCGGCGCCGACTACACCTCGCCGGCCGACTTCATCATCTTCGACCAGCAGACGAACACGGGCTGCGGCGCGGCGACGAGTGCCACCGGCCCGTTCTACTGCCCGCCGGACCAGACCATCTACATCGACACGAGCTTCTACAACGAACTGCGCGACCGCTTCGGTGCCTCGGGCGGACCGCTCGCCGAGATGTACGTCGTCGCCCACGAGTGGGGTCACCACATCCAGGCGCTCACCGGTGTCATGGACCGCGCCGACCGCAGCGGTACGGGTCCGGCCTCCGACTCCGTCCGCATCGAGGTGCAGGCCGACTGCTTCGCCGGTGCGTGGGTCGCTGCGGCGTCCGACACCGAGGACGCGAAGGGGGTCGCCTTCCTGAAGCCCGTGACCCAACAGGAGATCGACGACGCGCTGAGTGCCGCGGCGGCCGTCGGGGACGACCGCATCCAGGAGGCCGCGACCGGCCAGGTGAACCCCGAGGCGTGGACCCACGGCTCCGCCGAGCAGCGGCAGCGCTGGTTCATGACCGGCTACCAGTCCGGTCCGTCCGCGTGCGACACCTTCTCGGTGTCCGCCGACCAGCTCTGATCGGCGCGCCGGGTGCGGCATGCTAGATGAGACACGTGTCGTGAACACAGGAGGAAGTGGACCGTATGGGTGAGCCATATCCCGAGATCGAGCCGTACGAGACCGGCATGCTCGACGTCGGCGACGGGCAGTCGCTGTACTGGGAGACCTCCGGCAACCCCGACGGGAAGCCCGTCGTGTTCCTCCACGGCGGCCCGGGCGGCGCGACGAGCCCCATCCACCGTCGGCTCTTCGACCCGAAGCGGTACCGCATCGTCCTCGTCGACCAGCGCGGCTGCGGCAAGAGCACCCCGCACGCGAGCGACCCGGCGGCCGACCTGTCGACGAACACCACCTGGCACCTCGTCGCTGACCTCGAGGTGCTCCGGAAGGCGCTGAAGATCAAGCGCTGGATGGTATTCGGCGGGTCCTGGGGCTCGACCCTCGCGCTCGCGTACGCGCAGAAGCACACGAAGCGCGTCACCGAGCTCGTGCTCCGAGGTATCTTCACCCTGCGCGACGCCGAGCTCGACTGGTTCTACGAGGGCGGTGCCTCCGCGGTCTTCCCCGACCTGTGGGAGGGCTACCTCGAGCCGATCCCGGTCGGAGAGCGCCGCCACCTCATCGAGGCCTACCACCGGCGTCTGTTCGACGAGGACCCGGCCGTCCACGGGCCGGCGGCCGTCGCCTGGTCGCGGTGGGAGTCGTCGACGATCACCCTGCTGCCGCAGGAGGAGACCGTCGCCCGGTTCACCGACCCGCACTTCGCGGTGGCGTTCGCGCGCATCGAGAACCACTTCTTCACGAACAAGGGCTGGTTCGAACCCGAGCAGCTCATCCGCGACGCCGGCAAACTCGCCGGGGTCCCCGGCGTGATCGTCCAGGGCCGCTACGACATGTGCACCCCGGTCTTCACCGCGTGGGACCTGCACCGGGCCTGGCCGGAGGCGGACTTCACGATCGTCCCCGACGCGGGGCACGCCTTCGACGAGCCGGGCATCCTGTCGGCGCTCATCGACGCGACGGACCGCTTCGCGAAGGACTGAGGGGCTGCTCCGGTCCCTGACGACGCCCTTCGACAGGCTCAGGGACCGGGGTCGGCTCAGGGACCGGGGATGATCACTCCGTGAAGCGCGCCCGGCGGACGGCCTTGCCCATCCGCAGCGCTTCGCCGAGCGAGCGGCCGACGAGGCCTTCGCGGGCGAACCCGCTCAGCAGCTCGGCTGCGAGCGCACCGCGGTCGACCTCGGGTTCCGGGCCGTCGTCGACTCCGTCGGCCGGGCCGGCGAAGCCGTCGTGGGCGAGCAGGATCGAGCCCTGGTGGCAGTGCCGGACGGCGTGGGCGACGCGCTCGTGCTCACCGACGTCCTTCACGTCCCAGGCGGTCGCCGTCCACAGCACCGTCTGCAGGCCGGCCCGTTTGACCGCCTGCCACGTCTCGATGCTCTGCGCGCCGTACGGCGGCCGGAACCACTCGATCGTCTGGCCGCTCAGCTGTTCGAGCTCCTGCTTCGCCGCGAGGGTGCGCCGGTAGGCGACTTCCTCGGGGAAGTCGGTGAGGCGCACGTGGTCGTCGCCGTGCAGGGCGAGCTCATGCCCGCCTGCGACGATGCGTTCGAGGAGCTCGGGGTGCTTTCGCGCGCGGCCGACGAGGACGAAGAAGGTCGCGGTGGCGCCGGCTTCGGCGAGGGCGTCGAGGACCCCTGGCGTGCCGTCGGGGCTCGGGCCGTCGCCGTAGGTCATGACGACCGTGCGCTCCTCGGTGGCGACACCGACGATGGAACCGTGGACGGGGAGCGAACCGGTGAGGCGTGCGAGCAGTGCCTGCCGAGCCTTCGTCATGTGTCCACCGCCCTGTGAGTCGATCCGTCCAACAGTACCTCGCTGTCGTGGCGAACGGGAGCGCGGGCGCGGCGGCGGGACGGACGGTGGGAAAGGCGGGTGTCAGGCCTGGACGAGCGTGGTGTCGAGCTCGCGCTGCTCGTCGAGGTGGGCGAGCGCCCGGCGGAGTGCCGTGCTCGAGGTGCTCATCGTGTACGGGAAGTAGACGACCTCGACGCCGACCTTGGCGAACTCCGCCTCGAGCCGGAGGCCCTCGGCGGTCCCGCGCCAGTCGTCGCCCTTGAAGAAGATGTCGAAGCGGAGCGCCTCCCACGCCTGGAGCTTGTCCTCCCAGGTCTCCTCGACGGCCTCGTCGACGAAGCCGATGTGGCGGACGATCTCGAGACGCTCCGTCAGCGGGACGATGGGCTCGATGCGCTTGCGGGTGCGCAGCAGTTCGTCCGAGACGACCCCGGCGATGAGGTAGTCGCACGCGCTCTTGGCGTGGCGCAGGATGTTCAGGTGACCGACGTGGAAGAGGTCGAAGGCCCCTGCGGCGTAGCCGACGCGTCCGACTGCACTGCGATCCGTCATGGTCTGCCCCCTGGCATGCTCGTGGTGGTGTGCGCACGGAGCCGTCGGGATCGACTCCGTGCATCCGGCACATCCATCGGGCCTGTTGCGAGCCTATGAGGGTCATCAGCGCTTGCCGAGTCCACTTTCGAGTGGCACCCGGACGGGGCGCAGGGGCGATCCCCGCCGAGCGCAGCCGGGAGTCAGGAGGAGAAGACGGCGCTCTTCACCGCGCGCCCGTGCACGAGCGCATCGGCGAGGGACCGACCGACCCAGCCTCGCGCCCGGAACTCGGCGAGCAGGGTCGCGGTGAGCGCCCCGCGGTCGACCTCGGGCTCGGGGCCGTCGTCGACACCGTCGGACGGGCCGGCGAAGGCGTCGTGCGCCAGCAGGATCGTGCCGGGGCGGCAGGCGGACAGGGCGTGGGCGACACGCTCCTCGGTGGCCACCGCGCGTGCGTCCCAGGTGGTCGCCGACCAGAGGACGGATTCGAGGCCGGCCCGACGGATGGCGCGCCAGGTCGCGAGATGTTGCGCGCCGTACGGCGGCCGGAACCATCGGACGGGCATGCGGGCGAGGTCCTCGAGCTCGTGCTTCGCGTCGACGGTGCGACGGGTGACCTCCTCGGCGGTGAACGCCGTGAGACGACGGTGGTCGACACCGTGCAACGCGATCTCGTGCCCCTCCGCGGTGATCCGCGGGATGAGCTCCGGGTGACGGCGAGCGCTGCTCAGCAGGACGAAGAACGTGGCGGTTGCCCCGGCGTCGGCGAGGGATCGGAGGACGCCGTCCGTGCCGACCGGATGCGGCCCGTCGTCGTACGTCAACACGACGGTCGGGGTGGACGTCTCGACCTCGATGATCGAGCCCAGGGCCGGCAGTGACCGCTTCACGCGGTCCTTCAGCCGTGTTCCGAGACCGCTCATGACCGCTCGTCCCGCGCATACTCCCGGAAGACCACGCCGAAGGCGCCGACGAACATGCCGCCGCCCTTCCGAATGGCTCGCGCGCCACGCGCCCGGTGATGGAGCGAGCCGGTGAGCGTCCCGAACACGGAACGTGCCACACCGACCGCGGCCCGAGCGGCACCGCCCACCGCCGCGACCACACGGATCCGCGCTCGGTCACGGCGCCCCGCCGCGAAGTACCGCTCCACCGTGATCCTGGTGTTGCCATGGCTCCACGCGCGCTGCAACGCCCAGCGCTTCGTCGCGCGGTCCCGTTCGACGAAGTCGTGGGTGACGGACTCGTTGCACCAGACGATCCGCCCGCCACGACGGACGAGGTGCTTGCTGAAGAGCGTGTCCTCGCCGCCGCCCAGCTCGAGCTTCGACTCGAACCGCACGCCGAGGGCGCGGACCTGGTCGAGGTCCAGCAGGAGGTTGCCCGCCGCGGCCTCGCCGATGACGGTGCCCGTCGTGCGCTGCACGCGGTCGAAGAACCCACCCGCGACGACCCACGGGTCGGTGCCCTCCGGCAGGTGCGACTGCACGCGGCCCATGACTGCCGCAGCTCCCGTCGCCCGCCACGTCTCGACGATCGGGAGCAGCCAGTGTTCGCCCGGTTCCTCGTCGTCGTCGATGAAGACGAGGAGCTCGGCCGGGTCCGCCTCCGAGAGCGCGCGGTTCCGCGCCGCCGCGATGCCCGGTGTCGGTTCCACGACGTAGCGGACGCCGGGCGTCGAACCGGCGACCTCCCTGGCGCTCGCCGCGGGGTCGTTGTCGATCACGAGGACCTCGGTGCTCACGACGGACGCGTCGGCGTCGCGGAGCCACCGGGTCTGCTCCAGCACCTTCGGCAGGCTCGCGGCGAGGGTCGCCGGGCGTCGGAAGGTGAGGATGCCGACGACGAGGCGGACCTCGGCCGTGCGGGCGTCGGGCCTGTCGGCGGACGACCCGGTCATCGCGCGGCCTCGACCGCGGGCGCCGGAGTCCCACGTCGCGCGGCGATCGCGCGTCGGTAGGCCTCGACGTGTCGAGCGGCTCCGAGGTCCCAATCGCGGTCGACGAACGTCACCGGGCCGCGCGTTGCGGCGCGGACGTGCTCCATCGCCGAGAGCAGTGCCTCGGCGTCGAGCTCACCGGAGAACCGATGCACCCAGCCGGGCCCGACCTCGGCTTCGAGGAGTCGGTTCACGGCGTTGTCCGGCACGAGCACCGGGCGGTCCAGTGACAGGGCGGCGAGGGTGCTGCCGGAGTTGTGCATGAAGCGGTACGGGAGGACCACGAGCTCCGACGAGGTCGCGATGTCCACGAGTTCGTCGTCACCGAGGAAGTGGAGGTCGAGGAGGACGTCGTCTCCCTCGCCCGCGAGCGCGGTCAGGGTTTCGGCGAGTTCGGTGGTCGACGGCTTGCCGCCGATGCGGAGCGAGAGTCCTCGGGCCGTCGACGCCGCGGAACGGAACGCCTCGATGAGGGTCTCGACACCCTTGTAGCGGCGGATGAGCCCGAAATACCCGAACCGGCCGTCCTGCTGTGCCGCGCGCGGGTGACGGGCGAACCATTCACGGTAGTGGCCGTGCGGGATCAGGATGGACGGTTGGTGCTCGGGCAGGGTCGTCGTCTCGTTGAGCGTGATCCGGAAGTCCGTGCGTCGGTCGATGAGGCGGAGCAGTGCGATCTCGACCCGCGAGATGCCCTGCGGGAGTTCGACGTTGTGCACCGTCCTGACGATGGGGGTCCGGGTGATCGCGAGCCGGATGACGAGCAGCACGGTGAGGCACTGGCGGAGGAACTGCTTCAGCGGGGTGTGCCCAGACACGAGGATCTCGGGCCAGTGGATGTGGAACGCGTCGTACCGCCCGAGGAGCGCGCCCTTCCAGGTGAAGTTCTGGACCGCGACGTCGGGGACCGCGCGGAGGTGATCGGCGAGCATCACGAGATACGGGTTCGTCGTCGGGCGTGGCACGGGGAACTGCTGCAGGACGGTCAGGTGTCCGCTCATGAACCCTCCAGGGGTCGGTGCTCGGGTGCATCGGTCACGCTCGGCGTCCGTCGGTGCCTTCCGGCATCCGAGGGTCCGCTGCGAGATCGGGGAGGCGTCGGGTGGTGTGAGCCATTGTGACATGGGCGACGGCCGAGGTCGCGAGCCGGACGAGGCTCGGGACGAAGCCGAGGCAGTACACTCGGGGCATCGAGCGCCGGGTGGCCGTCGTCGAGGAGAGGTACGGGCGTGAGCGAGCCGGCAGCAGAGCAGCAGGACCATGCGTCGAGCACACCCGACCCGCGGCGCCGACGCCGGGTGGTCGTCATCTCGGTGCTCGCAGCGGTCGTCGTCGTGATCGTGGCCGTGGTCGTGGTGTTCGCGGTGAACGCCAACCGCGTCGGCACCGGCGACGTCGTGAACCCGCCTGCCATCACAGGCACTCCCACGCCGAGCCCCATCATCACCGACCCTGCCGAAGCACTTCCCGAGCGCGACCCGGTCGCCGGCGACGCACCCGTCGAGATCGTCAGCGGCGTGACCGTCAGCCTGGGCGCGCTCGAAGCCGTCGACGGCGAGGCGAACGCACCCGGTGAGACCGCGGGACCGGCGGTCCGGTTCACGGTCACGATCGTGAACGACACCGACGCGAGCATCGACCTCAGCACCGTCGTGGTGACCGCGTACTCCGGAGCTGACCGCGTACCCGCGGAGCCCCTCACCGAACCCGGTGCCGTGCCCTTCGAGCCGGAGGTCGCGGCCGGTGAGACCGCGACCGCGACGTTCGTGTACACGGTGCCCGTCGAGCAGCGGGACGACGTGACGATCATCGTCGACTACCAGGCCGGCGTGCCCGCCGCCGTGTTCCAGGTCACCGCTCCCCGCTGAACCGATCCGGGTCCGCGCTGACCCCCGCAGGATCCCCGAGAAATCGGACCTGTTTTGGGGGTGACGCCCCTGATGCCCCCCGCGTTATGGTTCACGAGCGAGGCACCCCTGCACCTGGCCGGCGATCGTGGATCCGAAACACGATCGCACCCCTCGGCCCGTCCGCGGAGCCCTGTCGCGCCCCGAGCCCGCCTCCAGCGAAACCCGAGAACCCGTGTCCAGATTTCTGCGATCCCAGGATCGACCGAGCGCACACGCGCCGAGCCGCAACGACGCCCGCAGCGTCCCGTCCAAGCTGAAGAAGCCCCTGGCGCTCGGCGTGATCGGTGCGGTGTTCGCCGCGCTCCTCACGTTCACCACCACGGCGGCTCCGGCGGTGGCCGACACGGTCCCCCAGGGCGCAGGCGAGGCGTCGACCGTCTCCGCGGACGCGCTTCCCACGGTGCAGATCAACAAGACCGTGTGGTCGCAGGTCGTCGTCGGGAACACCGTCTACGCGGGTGGAACCTTCACCAAGGCCCGTCCGGCCGGCAACGCAGCCGGCGTCGGCGAGGTCGACCGCACCTACCTGCTCGCCTACGACCTGACCACCGGCGTGCTCATCAACTCCTTCGCCCCGGTCCTCAACGCCGAGGTCAAGGCCGTCACCGCTTCGCCGGACGGCAAGACCCTCTACGTCGTCGGCAGCTTCACCAAGGTCAACGGGCAGGACCGCTCGCGCATCGCCGCATTCGACACGGCGACGGGTGCCCTCAAGTCCTTCGCTCCGATCCTCAACTACATCGGCTACAGCGTCGCGGCGACGAACAGCACCGTGTACGTCGGTGGCGGCTTCACCAACGCGGCCGGCCAGACCCGCAAGGGAGCGGCGGCGTTCACGAACGCCGGTGCTCTCCTGCCCTGGGCTCCCGTCACCGAGGGCGGCGTCGTCCGCGCCCTCGCGATCGCGCCCGACCAGTCCAAGGTGATCCTCGGCGGAGCCTTCACGACGCTCAACGGCAGCAGCAATCCCGGTTACGGCCTCGGCGCCGTGGACGCGACCGCCGGTGCGCTCCTCCCGTGGAACGTCAACGGCCTCATCCGCAACGGTGGCGCGAACGCCGCGATCTATTCGCTCACGAGCGACGCGAACAACGTCTACGGGACCGGCTACGTCTTCGGTTCGGGCGGCAACCTCGAGGGGGCCTTCAACGCCGGCTGGGCGAACGGCGACATGAACTGGGTCGAGGACTGCCACGGCGACTCCTACTCGGTCGCCTCTCACGGCGACGCCGTCTACATCGCCGGCCACCCGCACTACTGCGGGAACATCGGCGGTTTCCCGCAGACGCAGCCGTGGACCTTCCAGAACGCACTGGCGTTCTCGAAGACCACCACCGGCACGGCCACGGCAGACCCGTACGGCTACTACAACTACGCCGGTCAGCCGACGCCGAGCATCCTGAGCTGGTTCCCGGACTTCACGCCCGGCACCGCGACCAACCAGAACCAGGGTCCGTGGAGCGTCGCCGCGAGCACGAACTACGTCGTCTACGGCGGAGAGTTCCTCGCCGTCAACAACAAGTCGCAGCAGGGACTGGTCCGGTTCGCGACGAAGGCGGTCGCACCGAACCTCGAGGGTCCGAAGCTCAAGGGGAGCGCCTTCCCCATCACCGCGATCTCCCTCGCCAGCGGCACCGTGCGCGTCTCCTGGAAGACGAACAACGACCGCGACAACGAACTCCTGAAGTACGAGCTGATCCGCAACAACCAGACGGCCACGCCGATCATGACGAAGTCCGTCCGCTCGACCTTCTGGAAGGTCAGCAACCTCATGTACACCGACAGCGGCCTGGCACCGGGGACGACCGTCAACTACCGCGTCAAGGTGACCGACCCGCTCGGCAACTCGACGATGAGCGACAACGTCCCGGTGACCGTGTCCGCCGACGGGTCGACGTCCGCGTACGCGCAGGCCGTCCTCGCGTCCGGCCCCACGTCGTTCTGGCCGCTCGGCGAAGCCAGCGGCACCGCGGGTTACGACTGGGCCACGGGCGACGACCTGACGCTCACGAGCAACACGACGCGGGGGACGGCGGGCGCGATCATCGGCTCGAACACGACCGCGACGACGTTCGCCGGCACGAGCGACAGCGCCGCCTCGACCACGACGGCACAGCCGTCGCCGAACACCTTCACCGCTGAGACGTGGATCAAGACCACCACCGATCGCGGTGGCAAGATCCTCGGATTCGGTGGATCGTCGACCGGGACCTCCGGGAACTACGACCGCATGATCTTCATGAACAACGACGGGCGCCTGATGTTCGGCGTCTACCCGGGCTCCGTCCGGACCGTCCAGTCCTCGAAGGCCTACAACGACGGCGAGTGGCACCACGTCGTCGCGACGCTCGGCTCCAACGGCATGCAGCTCTTCGTGGACGGCAAGAAGCTCGACAGCCGCACCGACACGACGAGCGGCCAGGACTTCACCGGCTACTGGCGGGTCGGCGGCGACAACCTCGGTGGTTGGCCGGGCTCGCGCTCGAGCGACTACTTCGCCGGCGCCATCGACGACACCGCGATCTACCCGACGGTCCTCGACCGCGACACGATCGTGAACCACTACGTCGCCTCCGGCCGCACCTCGCCGGTCCCTGCTGCTCCCACCGACGCGTACGGTGCCGCGGTGTTCAACCTCGATCCGACGTCCTACTGGCGCTTCGACGAGACGACCGGCACCACGGCGAAGGATGCCGGTAGGAACGAGAGCCCCGCGACGTACTACGGTGACGTCGCCAAGGACCAGAACGGCGCGCTCGCCGGCGTCGCTGGGAACCGCTCCGCACAGTTCGGTCCCGATGGTTCGGGTGTCGCCAGCGACACCGCCTACACGAACCCGACGAGCTACGCGCTCGAGGCGTGGTTCAACACCACGACCACGAACGGTGGCAAGATCATCGGTTTCGGCGCCAACCAGCAGGGCGGCTCCGGCGGGTACGACCGGCACGTCTACATGGAGAACGGCGGTCAGCTGACCTTCGGGACCTGGACCGGTCAGACCAACACCATCACGACCCCGGCCGCGTTCAACGACGGCACCTGGCACCACGTCGTGGCCGAGCAGTCGTCGGCGGGCATGAAGCTCTACGTCGACGGTGTCCTCCAGGGCACCAACCCGCAGACGGGTGCGCAGGACTACACGGGCTACTGGCGCGTGGGATCCGACACGACGTGGGGCGGCACCGCCGGCACGTTCAGCGGGCGCATCGACGAGGTGGCCGTCTACGCACAGCCGCTCACCTCGGCGCAGGTCACGCAGCACCACGACCTCGGCCTCGGCATCCTGCCGAACGTCGCTCCGACCGCCGGCTTCGCCGTCACGAACACCGACCTCACCGCGCACTTCGACGCCTCGAGCTCGGTCGACACTGACGGGACCATCGCGACCTACGCCTGGGACTTCGGCGACGGCACCACCGGCACCGGGGTGACGGCCGACCACGCCTACGCCGCAGCCGGCACCTACACGGTGACCCTCACCGTGACCGACAACCGCGGCGGCACGGGGACGCTGCAGCACCCGGCGACCGTCGTCGCCCCGAACGTCGCCCCTACGGCATCGTTCACCGCAGCGGTCAACGCGCTCGGCGTCCAGTTCGACGCCTCGGCGTCGAGCGACTCCGACGGCACGATCGCCTCGTACGCCTGGGACTTCGGCGACGGCACGACCGGGACCGGGGTCAACCCGAGCCACACGTACGCCGCCGCCGGCTCGTTCACCGTGCACCTCACGGTGACCGACGACAAGGGGCTCCTCGGAGAGACGAGCCAGGCGGTCGTCACGACCGTCCCCGTGAACCAGCCGCCGGTGGCAGCGTTCACCCCGACCGCCACTGGCCTCACGGTCACGGTCGACGGCTCGGCGTCGAGCGACCCCGACGGCACCATCGCCTCGTACGCCTGGAACTTCGGTGACGGCGCGACCGGCACCGGTGCGACGGCAGCCCACGCCTACGCCGCCGGAGGGACGTACACGCTCGCGCTGACGGTCACCGACAACGGTGGGGCGAGCACGACGACCTCGCAGTCCGTGACCGTGGTCGCTCCGCCCGCGGCGACCGTGCTGGCGAAGGACACCTTCGCCCGCTCGGTCACCGGCGGATGGGGTTCCGCCGATGTGGGAGGAGCCTGGACCCTCGATGCGGCGTCCAACTACTCCGTCGCAGGTGGCAGCGGTCTCATCTCGACCGCGGTCGGCCTGACCAGGACCGCCAAGCTGACCACGGTCGGCGCCACGGACACCGAGACGCAGGTCCGCCTGTCCTTCGACAAGAGCTCCACCGGTGGCGGGAACTACGCCTCGGTCATGGGCCGCGTCGTCGGAGCCGACAACTACGCCGCGCGGATCTGGATCCGCAACAACCAGGGCGTGCAGCTGCAGCTGATGAACGGCAACACGATCCTCAAGGCGGTGAACATCGACGGCTTGACCTACCTGCCCGGCACCCAGCTGCAGGTCCGGTTCCAGGCCGTCGGGACCTCGCCGACCGAGCTCAAGGCAAAGGTCTGGGCGATCGGATCCACGGAGCCCGCGGCCTGGCAGCTCACGGCCACGGACAGCACCGCATCGCTGCAGGCGGCCGGCTCGGTGAGCCTCCGCTCGTACATCTCGGGGACCGCCACCGGCGGCACCGTCGTGACGCGCTTCGGCAACCTGATCGCGCAGCCCTCCGGCTCGGTCACGGCCCCGCCGGCGAACGTGCCGCCCACCGCGGCGTTCACGCAGGCGGCGACGTTCCTGACCGCCTCCTTCGACGCTTCGACGTCGACCGACTCGGACGGCTCCATCGCGTCCTTCGTCTGGGACTTCGGAGACGGTGCCTCGGGGACGGGAGTGACCGCGAGCCACGCCTACGCGGCCGCCGGGGCTTACCCGGTGAAGCTCACCGTGACCGACAACGCGGGAGCCTCCGCCACCAAGACCAGCACGGTCACGGTGCAGGCGCCGCCGCCGAACGTCGCACCGACCGCCGCCTTCACGACGAGCGCGACCGGTCTCGCCCTGACGACCGACGGATCGGGATCCACCGACGCCGACGGCACCGTCGCCGCGTACGCCTGGGACTTCGGAGACGGGGCCACCGCCACCGGTGCGACCGCGAGCCACACCTATGCGGCCGACGGCACCTTCACGGTGACGCTGACCGTGACCGACAACGCCGGCGCCACCGCGGTGACCCAGAAGCAGGTCACCGTGGCCGGAACGGTCGTCGTGCCCCCGGTCACCCCCGCCACCGCGCAGGACGCCTTCGAGCGTCCCGCCGGTGCCGGGTGGGGGACGGCCGAGGCGGGTGGCGCGTGGACACCGGCGAACAACCCGTCCGCGTTCAGCCTCGCCGACGGCAAGGCCGTGATCACGACCCCGGCCGGCCAGACGCGGGCCACCACGCTCAACGGCGTGAGCCAGACGAGTTCCGACAGCAGCGTGAAGGTCTCGTTCGATCAGGGACCGACCGGCGGCGGCAACTACGTCTCGGTGATCGGCCGTCAGGTCGGTTCGGCGAACTACGCGGCGCGGGTCTGGATCCGCTCGAACAGCGGGGTGCAGCTGCAGCTCCTGCAGGGCGGGACCACCCTGTCCGCGGTCAACATCGCGGACCTCGTGTACGTCCCCGGCCAGCAGCTGCAGGTCCGCCTGCAGGTCTTCGGCACGTCACCGACCACGGTGCGGGCGAAGGTCTGGGCGGCCGGCACGACCGAACCGACGAACTGGCAGCTGACGAGCGTCGACTCGACGGCCGCGCTGCAGGCGGCCGGCACGGTCGGACTGAGCCAGTACATCTCCGGTACTGCGACCAACGGACCGATCATCGCCCGGTTCGACGAGTACCTCGTCAAGCCGACGGTCTAACCCACCGCAGATGAACGGCCGGTCGTCCTTCGGGATGACCGGCCGTTCGACGTTCGGGGGCGTTCACGCGCAGCGGCGACGCCGAGGCGACGGCCTGCGTGTGCGCGTGACGGTGTACGTCAGCGACCGCGCGCGGCGGCCTTCGAGAGCCGGAGCCCATCGACGACCCCGCGGATGCCGGCGCGGAGCGGGCTGCGGGTACTGAGGAACTGCCGGCGACCACCCTGCAGGAGCACGGACCAGGCCACGGGGATGGTCGAGCGTCTCCAGGCCCGCACCTCGGCCGGCGAGAGATGCTCGGCCGCGTAGAGGAGTCGGTTCCGGATGTTGAAGTAGTAGTAGGTCGTCGACTTGGCACGCGCCGAGGCGGCGTCCGAGCGGTCGTGGGTGCCGCCTTCGTCGTGGACCGCGGTGGCCTCCTCGACGACGGCCAGCGAACCGCCGACGGCGACCACTCGGTGCGACAGGTCGACGTCCTCCCAGTAGAGGAAATAGGCGTCGTGGAAGCCGCCGGTGCGCGCCCAGAGTTCCGCGCTCAGCATGAGGCAGGCGCCGCTCAACCAGGGCGCCACGGCCGCCCTGGGTGGTCCTCGCGTCGTCTCCGCGATCGGATCGTCCCGTCGTGCAGGTACAGGTCCACCCCGTCGAACCAGAGGCTGCCGTCCGGTCGCTCGATCCGCGGAGCGAGCATCGTCATCGGCTGCTCAGCGCAACGATGCGAGAGCACGTCGAGCGCCGCGGGCGTGAGGGTCGCGTCCGGGTTGAGGAGCAGCACCTGCTCGACGCCGAGTCCGATCGCCCGGGCGACGCCGAGGTTCATGCCGGCGCCGAACCCGAGGTTGTCCTCGGGCAGGAGGAGGTCCCAGCACTCCGCGTCGGCGAGCCGCGTGACGGCGTCGCGTGCGGCAGGGGAGGAGTAGTTGTCGACGACGACGGTCCGGAGGCCGGGTACGGCGCGGGTCAGGGCAGCGAGGTTCTGCTCGAGGAGTGTGGGGTCGCCGTAGTTCACGACGACGATGCCGATCCGCTCGGGTGAACGCACGGGTCCGGTCATGCTGCGTCCCCGCGGCGGTGCTCGGACGCGAGGGCCGCCGGGTGTCGTCCCGCCGCAGGGCCGTCGGTGCCGACCTTCAGGACGAGGGCGAGCCCCAGGAACAGGGTGAGCGTCGGGACGGAACTGTAGAGCGGACTGAAGAAGAGGTCCCAACAGGTCCGCACCCCCAGGAAGATGACGACCGCGCTCGCGTTGCGTCGCGCGATGCCGTGCCCGAGGCCGTAGATGGTCAGCCAGGCGATCAGTACTGCCAGGGCGAGCCCGATCAGACCGAAGCGGACCCAGAGGTCGCCGATGGTGGAGTGGACCTCGAACCCGGTCCCGAACATGAAGCGTTCGACATAGCCGTTGTTCGGGTCGTACCCGATGGAGGCCATACCGGTCTTGGCGACCAGCACGTCACTCAGGGAGGCGTAGGTGCCGCTCCCGTACCCCGTCGGCTGGTGGAGGAAGAGGGCGGCGGTGGCGGCGAGCTCCGGTCGTCCGCCGAGCAGGATGGATCCCGACTGATCGAGTTGCGCGACGGTGCGACTCTGGGTCTCCGCGCCGAACACCCCGTCGAGGAGGAGGGCCTGGCCGATATTGAACACGAACGCCGCGGCGATGCCGATCCCGATGATGACCCGGGCGGTCGACGCCTTGCGGCTCTTGCCGGCGGATCGCATCTGCCAGGCGACGAGGCAGAGGGTCAGGAGCAGGATCGCGAACAGCGACCGCGAGTCGTTGAGGATCGACACGGCGGCGAGGGCGGCGACGACGGCGACCTCGATCCAGCGGCGGCGGGTCGCCAGGGCCAGTCCGAGCAGGATCACGGTCAGCGGCACGGAGTACTGGAACTTCCACACGTTCGACATGTAGGCGGTACCGCCCGGGCCGGCGATGACGGCACGGACGAGCAGTCCGAGGCCGTAGAACACGATGATGTGCGACGGTGTCAGCACCGTCCGCGTCCACACGATGCACGCGACCGACACGAGCGGGCCGAGGAGCACGATGGTCGCGCCGATGGCGACGCCCTGGCCGGTCTGGTGGTCGTCGGCCATGGCAGCCGTGAGCCAGAGCCCCGATACCGCTGCAGCGACCCCTCCGAGGAGCAGGACCACCCCGCCGCGGTACCTCCGGAGCTCGCCCACCCAGAGGGGGAGCAGGATCAGGGCCACGCCGAAGCCCACGGTGAAGCCCTGGAAGACCTGGAGGCGAGCGCCGAGGAGCACGAGGAACACGATGGCGATGACGCGGTGGACCGTCGCCATGGTCGGATCGGTCGGTGGCCGGAGGACGGGGAGCGGTTCGAGTCGCTCGTCCGCGGGTGCTCCGACGACGCCGCGGGACGCGGGACGGGGCCGCGCCGCACGCCACCGCGGGACGGCGTTCGTCCTCGGGTCCGCGCTCGTCTGCGGGCCCAGGTTCGTCTTCGGGTCACTGAGCGACATCGACGGGCTCCGCTTCCGCAGCGAGCCTGCGTCGCTTCGCGAGATCACGTTGGACGTACCAGAGGTTCGGGACGACCTGGCAGATCGCGACGGCGACCGCGGATCCCACGATGGGGCCCGCGGCGCCGAGGACGGGGATGAGCACCCAGGAGAGGCCGAGGTTGAGCGGCACCATGAACAGGATGGGGAGGACCTGGAACTGGAGGCCCTTCGCGTCCGTCATGTACATGCCGACCGGGTACTTCGCCGCTTGGAGGGCGACGAACACGACGTAGGAGACGAGGATCGGCCAACCGAGGGTGATCTCGCCGTCGGAGACGAACCCGGCGATCCACGGGGAGATCGCCGCGAGGACGACCGCGAGGGCGAGCCCACCGCCGAGGAACCACAGCGTCGGGACGAGTGGCGATTCCACGCGCTTCGCTGAGCGCGCCTTCGCGTAGATCGGCCACAGCGCCAGCCCGGCCGCTCCGATCGTCTGGATGACGAGGCCGAAGAGCTGCGTCGCGAGGTTGTACTGGGCGAGTTCCGGTCCGGTCGTCAGGTGGCTGAGCAGCAACCGGTCGGTCTGCATGGCGATGGGCAACGCGATCATCTGGACGACCATCGGCCAGGCGAGGGCGAACGCGGGGACGCCCGGAGCGCTGCGGAGCTTCGGTACCTCCTTCATCGCCTGCCAGACCTGCGGCTTGATCGAGCGCGCGGCGAGTACCAGGCAGACGGCGGCGACGACGCCGCTCGCTGCGTAGGAGAGGACGGCGACGAAGGAGCCGCCGTCGAACCCGGTGACGACGAAGAGCCACACGCCGAGGAAGATCGCCGGAGCGGCGATCGCCTGCGTCGCGACCTGGGTGCTCGTCTTGCCGACCCCGATGAGGATGCGTTGACCGACGGTCATCGGCAGGACGAGTCCGAACGTCGCGAGGCACAGGAACGCAGCGACGCTGCCGCCGTCGGGTGCGAGGCCGTTGCCGAGGATGGCAGGCCACAGGTCGAGGACGGTGATGAGGATGGCGACGAGCATGATGACCGCGCCAGACACGGTGAGGATCCGGAACGCCGTCACGATCGAGCGCCGCACCTGCAGGTCGCGCTTCGGGTCGTCGGATCCGGCGATGGCGTTGATGACCACGGCGGCGATGCCGAGGTCGGCGAACGGCAGCAGGGCCGGCAGGCTCGTCAGCAGGCCGTACTGTGCGTAGGCGCCGGAGCCGAAGTGCTCGATGATCATCCGGCTCGTGAAGATGCCGAGGACACCGGAGAGCCCCATCACGAAGATCTTCGCGATGGCCGTCTGGCTGACGGAGGCCCAGATGCCACCCCTGCCGCGCGCCATCAGCGATCACCGCCGGCGTCACGGAACAGCCAGGTGTCCGCGGCAAGACGGCCGTCGCGGGCGGGAAGGTCCGCGAGCACGTCCTCCGGGGTCCGGGTGCTGGCGAGCGTCGTCAGGATGGCCTCGGCGAGCACCACCGCGTCGTCCCCCGGCTCGACGACCCTGTGGCCGTGCTCCTCCAGCCAGCCGGCGATGCCGGTCTCCGTCGTGGTCACCACGAGGCAGCCGGCGGCGAGGCCCTCGACGATCGGCAGGCCGACCTGTTCGCGCCAGTCGGGACGCGGCTGGGACGGCAGGACGAGCGTGCGGCTCGCGGCGAGGGTGTCGAAGATCACGGAGCGGGCCGGGTCGCGGTGGAAGGTGACGGACGGGTGGCGATCACTCAGCGCGGCCGCCGCGGGCTCGAGCTCACCGGAACCGAGGATGACGAGGGAGGCGCGCGGTTCGCGCTGCAGGACGGTCGACCACGCCTCGACGAGCAGGGGGAACCCCTTCCGTCCGACGAGGGCTCCGAGGAAGACGATCTGCATGGGGTCCCGGACGACGTCGCGCCGCTCCGGCATGGGCGCGGGCAGGGCTTCGATGACGGTGGACTCGAGGTCGCGTCGTGTGGGCAGGACCCGGGCGTGCAGATCGCGGGCCCCGGTTGTCCCGTAGACGATGCGGTCGAGACGACGCCACACACGACCGGCGGCCCACCGCTGTGCCCGGAGTTTGACGCGGGACCTGAGCCGGGCGGGACGAGCGGCCATCGGGTCGAGGTTCTCGATGGCGTACGTCACCACGAGTGGACGTGTTCCACGGAGGCGTCCTCGCAGGTCGAGGGCGATCAGGGTGCTCAGTGTGGCGATGGCGGAGGACAGCTGGAGCGGTTCGTTGACCTCGAGCGCGGTCACGCCGGAGCGGACCAGCAGCCGTGCTGCGGCCATCGGCTCGGCCTGGACGAGCTCGACGCCCGGGGCGACGCTCGGATCGAAGTCGTAGCGGCGGCGACGGTAGACGATGCTCGCAGGCGCCAGCTCACGAGCGCGCTCGAGGTGCGCGGTGCGGACGACCTCGTACAGCCTGGCGCGGGGATGGCTCAGGCGGGCGGGTGTTGGCATCGTTCCTCGGTCCCTTCGGGCGCGTCGTCGGGCAGCGGCTCAGCGGCCGGCCATGGACGGCGTGCGCGCCGAGTCGTTCGCCGCGGGGGCGGCCGTTCCCGTCGCGGCGGGGCCGAGCGGGACGGCGTCGGGAGCCGACCGGTACGAGTTGTAGCGGTAGTAGGAACTCGTCTCGTCCTGCTTGAGGCCGTTGAGGACCAGCCCGATCGTGCGGGCGTTCGCGCCGTCGAGGGTCTCGAGCGCGCGGTGGAGCTGCTGGCGGCGGGTGGACTTGTACCGGGACACGACGATCGCACCGTCGGTCATGTGCGTGAGCCAGAGCGGGTCGGTGACCGGGATGATCGGCGCGGTGTCGATGATGACGAAGTCGTACGACTCCTTGGCGCGGTCCACCAGCTGGCGCATCGCGTCGGAGGCGAGGAGCTGGCTCGGGTTCGGCGGCACCCCACCGGAGGCGAGGACGTCGAGGTTGCCCCGACCCCAGGGTTGCACGGCCTCCTCGAGGGTGATGTCGCCGACGAGGACACTGGTCAGGCCGACTTCGCCTTCGATCTGCGTGTAGCCGGCGATGGAGGGGCGGCGGAGGTCGGCGTCGATGAGGAGGACGCGCGGTGCGCGTTCGGTCATGGCGAGGGCGAGGCCGAGCGCGACGGTGCTCTTGCCCTCACCGGGGAGCGCGGAGGTGACGATGACGGAGGTGATCCGTTCGTCGACGTCGGCGAAGCTGAGGTTCGTCGCGAGACTCCGGAACCCCTCGGCGATCATGCCGTTCGGGTTCCGCATCATGGCCTGCGTCGGCAGCTCACCCTTCCGCGTGCGGGCGACCGTCGTGAGGACGGGGGTGTCGGAGACCTGCTGCAGCTCGCGCAGCGACCGGATCCTCGTGTCGAGGAGCTCCCGGCCGAAGGCGTACAGCACGCCGATCAGCAGTCCGCCGAGTCCGCCGCCGGCGACGAGGAGTTTGGTGTTCGGCGCGAAGGCGAAGATGGGGAGCTTGGCCGGCGCGATGATCGTGAGTTGGACCGCGGGGCGGTCCTGATCGTCCCTCGGGGAGATGCCGTCCACTGCGGAGGACAGGGAGTTCGCAACGGCCGCCGCGATGCTCTGCGCCTGCTCGGCGCTCGTCGACACCGCGGAGATCTCGACGATCACGGTGTTGAGGGGAGCGTCGGCGCTGACCGACTCCGCGAGGTCCTGGACACTCATGTCGAGGCCGAGCTCGTTGATGACCGGCTCGAGCACGATCGGGGAGGACGCGAGGACGGCGTAGGACTGCACGAGGTTCTGCACGTACGTGGATCCCTGGACCAGTTCGGTCGTGGAGTTGCCGGCCTCGGTGGTCACGAACACGCTCGTCGTGGAACGGTACTGCGGTGCCATCGTCTGTGCGAAGACATAGGCTCCGGTCGCGCCGACGAGTGCGAGCACCACGATGACGATCCACTGCTTGCGCAGCGTTGCGATGTAGTCGCCGAGATCCATCTGACTCCCCCTGGTTTGTTGACACCCAACACCTCAGCGTACCGACGATTTCCCGGTTTATCAGGGGAAAGACGCCCCCACTCAGGGGGTACGGGCCGTTTGATGACCCCCAGTCCGAGGGTGTCCACCCCCGCGGATGACCCCCGTTCGACGGGGTGCACAGAGGCCTCGGCCGGCTTCGGTCAAGGGGGTGTGGCGCTCACGCTACGATTGTCGGAATTCTTCCCCCGAGCGAAAACCGAAGGACGTCATGGCGCGGATCCTCGTAGTGTGCAGTGCCAACGTCTGTCGCTCCCCGCTCGCGGAACAGCTCCTCCAAGCCCGACTCTCGACCATTCCCGGCTTCGACCGCCTCGTCTGCTCGAGCGCCGGCATCGAGGTCAGTCGCGGGCACGAGATGTGCGCTGACGCGGCCGCGGTCCTCGGCCTGCCGTCGGAGGGCCCGAAGTCGTCCGCCCATCGCGCACGACGAGTGACGAAGTCGATGATCGGCGGTGCGGGGCTCGTGCTGACCGCGAGCCGCACCGAGCGCTCCGCCCTCGCCAGGCTCTCTCCCGAGGCCCGATCGAAGGTCTTCACGCTCCGCGAGGCGGCCGCGCTCGCCGAGGCGCCCGACCAGGCGATCGCCACATGGCGCCCCGGTGCCGGCACGACGGCCGACCAGCGTCTGTCCGACCTGGCGGCCCTGCTCAACGCCCGTCGAGGTCTCGCTCCTGCTCCGAAGCCGGAGCGCACCGGGCTGTTCGCGCGATTCGGGAGCGACGTCGACCCGCTCGACATCGCCGACGGACACAACCTCGGCAAGCGGGCGCACCGGACGACCCTGCGGTCCGTCCAGCGCTCGGTCGAGCGGTTCGGCGCCGCCGTGGAAGCCCTCACGCGGTAGCGGTTCGAGGGTCATCACTACCCCTGTCTTTGGGGGTACGCAGGGCGCGATTTTCCCGTTTTCCGACGAATGTTGGGCGGTAGGCTCTTCAGCATTCCAGCCGAGACACGCTTCGTGTCCGCGCCGCCCGAACGGCGCCTGGAGCGATGAGGAGAAGCTCGATGGGGGACAACGCTGCACGGCGTCAGGGGCAGCCGACGGTTCGCATCCTCGGCACGCACGGGATCCCGGCGGCCTACGGCGGGTTCGAGACGGCAGCCGAGAACATCGCCGTCTTCCTCCGGGATCAGGGGTGGCGCGTCATCGTCTACTGCCAGTCCGACGGCGACGGGCCGATCGTCGAGGACGAGTGGCGCGGCATCGAACGCGTGACGATCCCCGTCGGTCCAGACGGGTGGAAGGGCACCTCGCTGTTCGACCTGAAGTCGATCAGACACGCCTCGCGGTTCGACGACGTCTGCCTCACGTTCGGCTACAACACCGCCGTCTTCAACGTCCTGCAGCGTCTCAAGGGCATCCCGAACGTCATCAACATGGACGGCATCGAGTGGTCACGGGCGCGCTGGGGATTCATGAAGCAGGCGATCCTCTACGTGAACGAACGCATCGCCTGCTGGGTCGGGAACACGCTCATCGCGGACCATCCCGAGATCGAGACCTACCTCGCGAAGAAGGCGAAGCGGTCGAAGCTGACGACGATCACCTACGGCGCGCACCGCGTCGACTCGGCACCCCTCGCCCCGCTGACGGCCCACGGTCTGACGCCGGGGGAGTACCTGACGCTGATCTGCCGCCCGATCCCGGAGAACACGATCCTGGAGCTGGTGCAGGCGTTCTCCTCCGAACGACGCGGCGTCACCCTCGCCGTCTTCGGCACCTACACCCCGGAGACGGATCCGTACCACCGCGCCGTCGTCGACGCCGCGAGCGACGAGGTCGCGTTCGTCGGGTCGGTCTACGACCCCGATGAACTCGCCGCCCTCCGATTCCACGCGCTCGGCTACCTCCACGGGCACACCGTGGGCGGCACGAACCCCTCGCTCGTCGAGGCGATGGCCGCCGGGAACGCCGTGATCGCCCACGACAACCCGTACAACCGATGGGTCGCCGGCGACGGCGCCCTCTACTTCACCACCGCAGACGACGCCGCCGCACGCATCGGCGAGCTGCTCCAGAACCCCGCCCGTCGTGCCGCCCTGTCCTCCGCCGCGTCCGCGCGGCACGCCGAGGAGTTCACCTGGGAGCACGTCGCCGGCCAATACGAAACCGTCCTGCAGACCTACCTTGGAGGTGCACGTGTCGCACGTGTCTGAAACGAACGCCCCGGCCGCGGAAGTGCCCATCGAGACGGCCCGCGTGCGGGTCGGCGTCATCGGCCTCGGCAAGATGGGCCTCTCCCACCTCGCCATGATCAAGGCCCACCCGTGGGTGAGCGTCGATGCGGTCGTCGACTCGACCGGCTACATCCTCGACGTCCTCGGCAAGTACACCGGCCTCACGACCTTCACCTCGGTGGACGACATGCTGGCCGCGGTCGAACTCGACGCGGTCATCATCGCGACCCCGACCAAGTTCCACGCACCCATGGTGAAGTCGGTGCTCGAGCGCGGTCTCCACATCTTCTGCGAGAAGCCGCTCAGCCTGAGCGCGGCCGACTCCGACGAGCTCGCCGCACTCGCCGAGCGTCGCGGCGTCGTGACCCAGGTCGGGTACCACAACCGCTTCGTGGGTGCCTTCCGCGAGGTCAAGCGTCTGCTCGACCTCGGCGCCATCGGTCGCGTCACGCACATCCAGGCGGAGGCCTACGGTCCCGTCGTGCTGAAGTCCCGCGGCTCGACCTGGCGGAGCAACCGCAACGAGGGCGGTGGCTGCCTGTACGATTACGCCGCCCACCCCGTCGACCTCCTCACCTGGTACGCCGGCGAGCCGATCGGCGTCGGCGGCACGGTCCTCGGGAGCGTGTTCTCCGAGCACACCGAGGACGAGGTCTTCTCGACCCTCTTCTTCGACGCCGGCGTCAGCGCGCAGCTCTCCGTCAACTGGTCGGACGAGTCCTACCGCAAGATGACCACGCAGATCACCATCACCGGCACCGCCGGTCGCATCCACGCGGATCGGCAGGAATGCCAGGTCTACCTGCGCGACACCGCGCCCGAGATCGACGGCTACGAGACCGGCTGGAACGTCAAGTACACCACCGAGCTCACCGACGAGGTCTGGTACTACCTGCGCGGCGAGGAGTACAGCGCACAGCTGGACCACTTCGTCACCCGGGTCGTCGAGGGCGCCGTGCTGGGGACGAACTCCTTCACCAGCGCGGCCGCCACCGACCACGTCCTCGAACTCCTCACCATCGACGCGGCGGCAGGCCCGTCCACCCGAGCCGCGACGGCCGCACCCGCTCCCGTCGCGAAGAAGAAAGGCCTCCTCCCATGGCGACGAGCGTAGAGACCCAGACCGGCGCGGCCGCGACCGCTGCCCCGAAGCTTCCCCGGCTCCTGTTCGGAGACAACCAGTTCTTCGGCGTCAACCACATGTCGGAGGAGAAGGCGCGCGCCCAGGCCATGCGCTTCCAGGACACCGGCGCGATCATGGACGTGCTCGACGTGGCGTACGACGAGGGCATCACCTCGTTCATGTGCACCACGCACGATCGGATCGCCGAGGTCGCGGAGCGGGTACGGCTCGACCCGACGCGATACGCCGACTTCACGTTCCAACCGTGCATGCCGTACGCGCACAAGTACGCGGACGCCGTCACGGAGAACGGCATGCTCGGCGCGCTCAAGCGCTTCCTGCCTGAGGAGGGCCTGATGAACGCGGCCCTGCGTGGAGGGAAGGCGTTCGCCACGAAGGACGTCGAGGGCATCATCACGCTGCTCATCGACGCCGAGATGGCGATGTTCCGAGGCGTCGACACGCCGGTGATCTGGCTGCAGAACGTCGTCGTCGACCTCCTGCTCGGTCTCGGGTTCAAGGACGCGTTCGCCATCTTCGACCACCACGTGCGCACGAAGTACCATGCGCAGCCCGGGTTCATCACGATGAACCTGCCCCTCCTGCTCGACGCCCTGGACGAGGCCGGTCTCGAGAACCCGATCGTCTGCTCGAACATCAACAAGATCGGGTTCCGCATGTCGGGCGGTATCGAGGGCTACCAGCGGGTGCTCGCGGAGCGTCCGTTCCGTGCCGTCGCGATGTCCGTCTACGCGTCAGGCGCGATCCCGCCGCGCGAGGCGATCGAATGGCTCTCCGAGCAGCCGAACATCGAGTCGATGGTGTTCGGAGCGTCCAGCCGGCAGAACATCCAGAGCACGCGACGCCTGGTCGACGAGTTCTTCGGGGTGTGATCGGGCGCGAGCCCAGCTGACACGAGGAACGGCCCCTGGCATGCCAGGGGCCGTTCCTCATGTGGTCGGTGCGCGGGACCCGTCGTGGACCTCGCCGTCAGACGCGGACGCGACGGACGGACTCGACCACCTGGATGATCTCGGAGCGGTACCGCTCGGGGGAGAAGTGCTCCTGCGCCGAGCGGCGGGCCCGGTCGGCGATCCGTGCGCTCCGGGCCGGGTCGTCGAGGAGCTCGGCGACCGCTGCTGCCATGGCCTCGGCGTCACCCGCCGGCACGAGCAGGCCGGTCGCGCCGTCCTCGATGCTCTCCAGATGGCCGAGCGCCGCTGATGCGACGACGGGCCGCAGCGCCAGCTGGGCCTCGACCACGGCGTTGCCGAAGGGTTCCCGCAGCGAGGGGGCGACGACGAGGTGTGCGCGTTCCAGCGCAGACCAGATCGGCGAGACGTAGCCCGAGAAGGTGACCGCACCACGGAGGTCCGCTTGGTCCGCACGGTCCCGGAGCTGCTGCTCGAACCACTCGTACCCCTCGAACGGCGTACCCGCGATCTCGATCCGGACGTCGCGTCCGGCACGGCGCAGGATCCCGACCGCGTCGAGCGCGATGTCAGGCCCCTTCCGTGGGGAGAGCCTGGCCACGATCGCGAGTCGATGCGGTTCGGAACCGATCGGGGCCGGCGTGGGATCGACGTCGGGGCCGGCGACGCCGTTGAAGACGAGCCGGACCTTCCGGGCGAGTCCGGGTGCGGCCGTGGTGGTCGCCTCGACCGCCGCACGGCTGATGACGATGAGCGCGTCGGCGAGGATCAGCGGCGAGTTCAGGGCGAACCGGACCAGCCTGCCGTCCGCGGTCTCCGCCTCGTGCACGTGGCAGACGACCGGTGTGCGCGTCAGGCGTGCGGCGAGGATCCACCACGGGAGCGTCACCGTGTTGACGTAGACCGCGGTCGGCGCGATCTCCTCGATGACCCTCCGCAGGAAGCGGACGGAGCGCAGGCCTTCCATCGCGAGCGAGGCGACGCCGCCCAGCGAGGCGTTGGCCCGCCGGAGGACGGGGAAGGGGACGAACCGGACCTCCGCGCCGCGGGCGAGCAACCTCGGGACCAGCTTGCCGTCGGCGGGGAGGGCGACGATCACCCGGTACCCGCGCCCGACGAACGCGCTGATGCTCTCGAGCATCTGCAGGTCCGACCCGTAGACGTCGCCCGACGGATTCGCGATGAGGACCGTCTGACCGGCATCGGTGGCCGAGGTGCCGGCGAGCTCGTGAGCGTCCAGGGTGGTCTCCGATGCGTCGATGGCGGTCACCGGCCGAGCGCGACGGGCTGGCCGCCGGACGCGGTCCCGACCGAGCCGAGCCGCTCCATGTCACGGAACCACTTCACCGACGCGAGCAGCAGGTGGCCGGCGTTGGCGAGGAACATGAGGGTGTAGGCGGCGAAGAACACCTGCGGGGCACCCAGGAGGACGAAGATCAGGCAGAGGAAGCCGTAGTCGGTCGGGATGACGAGCAGTGAGCGCAGGATGGTGCTGTGGCCGTTCTCCGGAGCCGGGTCGGCGCCGTAGACGCGCTTGAGCTGCTCGTTGAGGATGATCGCGAAGAACGCGACGGCCGCCACGACGCAGTAGCCGATGGGGATGAGCAACAGCGCAGGGGTCGGCAGCTCGAAGAACCGGAACGCGCTGATGAGGACGGCGAGGTGCAGGGACGAGATCTTCGTCGCATCGATGACGTGGTCGAGCCACTCACCGGACGGTGACCCGCCGCCGCGCAGTCGCGCGACCTGGCCGTCGGCCGAGTCGAAGGCGTACCCGATCGCGAGGCAGAGCCACACGCCGACACCGAGACCGATGCTCGGGGGCAGGGTCGCGAGCATGATGATGCCGCTGAACGTGAAGACCGCACTGATCACGGTGACCATGTTCGGCGTGAGACCGAGCTGGTACGCCGCCGCGGCGAGGTAGCGACCCGCCTTGCGGTTGACGTAGATCGAGTACGCCGGAGCGCCTCGCGTCCGCTTCTTCTGTGCACCGGCGAGACGGGCGACGATGTCGGAGTACCGCTCGGCGACTTCGGGGTCTTCCGTGGGCTGAGTCATGGGGGCAGTTCGGGTCATGCCGGTCCTTGTGTTCTCATGTGGGCGCTGCAGGCGATCGCTGATTCGGGTGAGCGGTCGTGAGCGGTCGGGCGACGAAGGCGCGCCCGGGTTCGGGTGTTCCGCGACCGGGCGGGTGCCGGAGTGCGGGAATCGTGGCGAGGCGCGCACGGTGCCGGACGTGATGCGCCGACGGCTCGGGTAAGTCGTCGCAGCAGTGCGTCGCGGGAGGGTTCGGGTGTGCGGGTCTCGCCAGTGAGCAGCTGTGCGATCGAGCCGTTTTCGGGTGACTCGTCGTGCGACTGCGGGCGGTGATGGAGACGACTGTATCGAAGTGTTGCCCCCTCTGGAAGGGGATTTGTCCTCTTTTCGAAGGACACCCCTCGCTTTGGGGGCATCACCGACAGCAGTCCTGACATCAGTACGCGCCGACCGGTTTGAGCACGACCTTGACGGTCTGCCACATGATCATCAGGTCGCCCGTGATGGACCAGTTCTCGACGTAGTAAAGGTCCAGGCGGACGCTCTCCTCCCACGTCAGGTCGGAACGTCCGGAGACCTGCCACATGCCGGTGAGGCCCGGCTTGATGTGCAGACGCCGGTGGACGTCCTTCTCGTACTCGGCGACCTCGCTCGCCAGCGGCGGCCGGGGCCCGACGAGACTCATGTCGCCGGTGAGGATGTTCCACAGCTGCGGCAACTCGTCGAGGGAGTACTTGCGCAGGATGCGACCGACGCGGGTGACGCGCGGGTCGTTCTTCATCTTGAAGAGCACGCCGTTGCCCTCGCTCTGCGCCATGAGGGCTGGGAGGACGGCTTCGGCGTCGGTGACCATGGACCGGAACTTGAACATCGTGAAGCGCTCACCGTTCCTGCCGACGCGTTCCTGCCGGAAGAGGACCGGGCCCGGGCTGTCGAGCCTGACGGCGAGGGCGACGAGGGCCAGCACTGGCGAGATGAGGAGGATCCCGAGGCTCGTGAGCCCGATGTCGAGTGCGCGCTTCATGATGTGGTGACCGCCCTCGAACTGCGGGATCTCCACGTGGATGAGTGGCAGCTCCTCCACCGGGCGGAAGTGGATGCGGGGCCCGGCCACGTCGGTGAGTCGGGCCGCGAGCACGAGCTCGGTCGCCGTGCCCTCGAGGTCCCACCCGAGTCGGCGGACGTAGTCGCTGCCGCCGTCGACGGGGCCGGCGATGATGACCGCGTCGGCGGTGAGGTTCGCGGCGGCCTGGGCGACGCCGTCGATGTGCGCGATGACCGGGACGGAGGTTCCCCGGCTCGAGAACGGCTCGGCCGTCTCCTGATCGACCACGGCCGCACCGACGACGGTGTAGCTCATGCTGTGCTGTTTGGCGACCTGCTCGAGGACGTAGGCGACGTCGTCACGCTTGCCGACGACGACCGTCCGCGCGGTGTACTCGCCCACCCGACGGCGGCTGAGCAGCCAGCGTCGCCACATCCATCGGGAGGCGAGGAGCGCGAGTGTCCCGGCGGGGAGCGCGAGGATGAAATACCCCCGTGCGATGTCGATCTTCAGGATGAGGAAGACGATGGCGAGGATGCCGAAGGCGAAGGCGCTGGCGTTGACGACGCGCTTGTACTCGGCGACACCGGAGCCGATGATGCGGCTGTCCCGGGTCCTGGTGAAGCCGAGGAAGGCGAGCCAGACGAGCACGATGACCCCCGACAGCAGGATGTAGAGCTGCTGGGCCTCGGGGCCGACCGGGTCGTCGCCGAACCGCACGACGAACGCGGCGGAGACGGCGAAGAGCGCGATGACGCTGTCGGTGAGGATGAGCCAGCGACGGTAGCGCTTCGACCACTCGCGCTGCGTCATGGACTTGACCGCGACGGTGGAGGACTCCGCGCCGAGCGCAGCAGCTCGGCGTCGGACGAGCGCGATGGGGCCCGTGATCGGGAAGGCGTTGTCGTTCACGTCGGCACTCATGCTCGGGTCGACCCCTCGCAGCGGAACTGGGCGAACGCCGCGCTTCGGGTGCGCGGACGGGTCTGTCGGGAGGACCGACGGCGGTTCGGGTACGTCGTCATGAGGTTGCTATCCACTTGTGGGGTTCGGGTGTGCTTCGGATGCGCGATGCGCAAGGGCGGTTCGGGCCGCCCGCGGAGAACGCGACGTCGCTCGTGTGCCCACGACCGACCGGCGAAACCGGTCGAGATGAGCGTCCCCCTTGGATATCCCTCAACTGTAGGAAGCGGGGGTCATCGGCGGATCCCCCACTCCAGGGGGGTCGCCGCCCCCAATGCTGGGGGTGTGGAGGGCCTCCGACGCGCGATTCCGTCGTCATCGGCCGAGATGACGACGGACCTCGTCGGTCGCTCTCGTCGCCGCCCGGTGGGGGACAGCACCTACTGCCGACGTCACACCGGTCGTGGGTGGCGGCTCGGCCGTAGGCTCAGCGACTACATTGGTGCCATGGATGGAGCGCGCGCGACCGAAGGCGTGATCGCCGACGCCGCCCGCGATCCCATGGCCGATTGGCCGACCGGACGGCTCCTCTCCACGGCGTCGCGACTGATCGAGCACACCTGGCAGCAGGCCCTCGACGGCATCGGTGTGACCCACGCCGGGCTCATCGTGCTGCACCTGCTCGACAGCGGCCCCGCCAGTCAGAAGGAGCTCGCTCGACGAGCCCGCGTGCAGAACCAGACGATGTCCCGCACGCTCGACCGACTCGAGCGGGCCGGCCACATCGAGCGGATCGCCGCGGCCGACGACCGTCGTCGTCACGTGGTGAGCCGGACGCCCGCAGGCGACGAGGCCTGGCTGGCCGCACACCGGCTCGAAGCCGATGTCTTCCCAGAGCTGCCCGACGAGTCGGCGTTGCGGTCGCAGCTGCTCGCGATCATCCGTTCTGGCGAGTCCGCCCGTTGGTCACCCGAGGACGTCGAACCCGCCTGACCCGCCTGCCGGGGCTGCCCTTCGACAGACTCAGGGACCGTTCCGGGTCCGGGTGTACCTCTCCCGGTCGCTGAGCTTGTCGAAGCGCCCACGGGGAACCTCCGTGATGCGAGGGTGTCCGGCCGGGGTTGCCCTTCGACAGGCTCAGGGACCGTTCCGGGTCCGGGTGTACCTCTCCCGGTCGCTGAGCTTGTCGAAGCGCCCACGGGGAACCTCCGTGATGCGAGGGTGTCCGGCCGGGGCTGCACATCGGGTGTCCGCTCAGGGGCACACCAGGCGCCCCCGTGCCCCGTCCGGGGGGATTCGAGCTGGTGCTCCGGGACGAGAGTGGCTAGTGTGATCAAAGTTTCTATTGTGACTGTTGTGACAGGATGACGGCCGCGACCCGCCGAGGTCGCCGTGATCGTGTCGTCGGACTGGAGAATGATGACCCCCGCACGAACGCCCGGTGCGCAGTACGGCCGCCGCCGTCCCTGGCTGGCGATGGCCCTCTCCGTCGGCGTCGTCACGGCGTCACTCACCGTCGGCGCCCTGCCGGCCCACGCGGACGACTACCCGAGCTGGGCCGATGTCGAAGCGGCCAAGTCGAGTGAGTCCGCCAAGGCCGCCGAGATCACGAACATCACCGCACTCATCACCTCGCTGCAAGAGCAGTCCGACGCCGCGTTCCGCACGGCGCAGATCGCCGCCGAGTCTTATCGTCAGGCGCAGGACGCCGTGACCGAGGCGACCGCCCGCGAGTCGGCGCTGCGCGAGCAGGCCGAGGCCGCTGCGGCCGCCGCCAAGGTCTCGAAGCAGCGCGCCGGTGCGCTCATCGCACAGCTGTCGCGTGGCGGCGGTGGCGACGTCTCGCTCGACCTCGTCCTCGGCGCGGGGAAGTCCGACGACCTGCTGTCCCGGCTGTCCGTCATGGACAAGCTGGGCGAACGGAACGCCGCGAGCTACGCCGAGGCGGTGACCGACCGCAACGCGGCGAGCGGGCTGACCGACCAGGCGGAGGTCGCGAAGACCGAACGCGAACGCCTCGAGGGCGAAGCGCAGACGAAGTACGACGAGGCGGAGAGTGCCTCGGCGGCGGCATCCGCAGCCGTGGCCGCCCAGGAGCAGCAGGCCGACCAGCTCTACGCGCAGCTCGCCTCGCTGAAGAACACCACCGCCGAGACCGAGCGCGGGTACGCGGCCGGCGAGTCCGCTCGTCAGGCGGCGGAGGCGGCGGCAGCCGCTGCGGCTGCCGCCGCGGCCAACACCCCTCCCGCGCCGTCCGGCGGTTCGTCCGGTGGCGGCGGCGGATCGAGCAGTGGTGGCGGCGGCGGTGCGTCCAGCGGCGGTGGCGGTGGCGGCGGCTCGGTCGCACCTCCGAACTCCGCCGGCGTCGAGTCGGCGATCGCCTTCGCGCTCGCCCAGGTCGGCAAGGGCTACCAGCTCGGCGGTTCCGGCCCGAACGTCTGGGACTGCTCGGGGCTCACCCGCGCGGCCTACGGCAGCGGCATCGGGACGCATTCGGCGACGAACCAGTACTACACGATGCAGTCGCAGGGACGCCTCGTGCCCTACAGCCAGAAGCAGCGCGGCGACCTCATCTTCTGGTCGAGCGGCTACGACTACTACCACGTCGCCATCTACCTCGGGAACGGCCAGATCGTCGAAGCGGCCAACGAGCGCGCCGGCACCCGGGTCGGCGGCATCTGGGGATCCGGCGACGTCGCACCCTACGTCGGTCGCCCGACGGGTTGATCCCATGAGCTCCGCCGAGGTCGACGCCTACCTCACCTCCCTCACGCACCAGCTGAAGCCGGCGGTCATGCGGCTGCGCGAGGCGATCATGGCCTCGGACGAGGGCATGTCGGAGCACCTCAAGTGGAAGGCGCCGAGCTTCGTCTACGACGGCGAGGACCGCGTCACCTTCGCCCTGCACCCGGCGAACCGCATCCGGATCATCCTGCACCGGGGCGTGCATCAGCGGGACGACACCGACGCCTTCCGGTTCGACGACCCCTCCGGTCTCGTGGTGTGGGCGGCACCGGACCGCGGTGTCGTCACCTTCTCGACCATCGATGCGGCGGCGGACGCCGAGCCCGCCCTGCTCGAACTCATCGGGCGCTGGGTGCGGGCCTGACACCTGTCGACGAGCGCGGGAGCACGCGGTCGGCGAGCCGTCGTATGATCGACTGCCGAGCGGGCGACAGCGCACCGACGGACCGGTGGTGAAGGAGGCCTCGTGCGCAGTGCCGTGCTCGGCGTCGTGCTGCTCGTCATCGGGACGATCGCGATCCTCACCGGTGTCCTCCCCGCCCCGGAAGCCCTCGGCATCGCCGACCGCGTCTGGCCGATCCTCCTGTTCGTCGTCGCCATCACCGTCGTCGCCGAACTCGCTGCGGACGCCGGCCTGTTCACCCTCGTCGCCTCGCGGCTCGTGCGCTGGGGTCGGGGGAGCACCTGGTTGCTCTGGCTGTTCGTCGTCGCGCTGGCAACGCTCAGCACCGTCTTCCTCTCGCTCGACACCACGGCCGTCCTCCTGACGCCGGTCGTCATCACGCTCGCGAGGCACGCCGGGCTGTCGCCGGTGCCGTTCGCCCTGACCACCGTCTGGCTGGCGTGCACGGCGTCGCTGTTGTTGCCGGTGTCGAACCTCACCAACCTCCTCGCGGAGCACGCGATCGACGAGGCCGCCACGGCGTCGGGTGGCGGTCCGCTCGGCCCTGGCGGATTCGCAGCGCTCATGGTCGTCCCCGCGATCATCGCGGTCGTGGTCCCGTGCGTGGTCCTGGCGATCGTGTACCGCCGTCAGCTCGCCGGTGCCTACACGGTGGACGTGGAGGCGCAGGACGACGACCGGGTGCTGCTGTGGACGTCCGGGCTCGTGGTGCTCGTGCTCCTGCCGCTGCTGGTGTCCGGCATCCCGGTGTGGATGTCTGCGGTCGGTGCGGCGGTGATCCTCGTCGTCGTCTTCCTCGTCCGGCGTCCGGCGGCGCTGCGTCCGGCGCTCGTCCCGTGGCAGCTCGTCCTGCTGGCCTCAGGACTGTTCCTCGTGGTGGAGGCGGCTCACGCCCTCGGACTCGCGCGGGCGCTGGCGTCCATCGCGGGGACCGGCGACTCGCTCCTGGCGCTCCTGCAGCTGGCGGGGGTCGGCATGGCGAGTGCCAATCTCGTCGACAACCTGCCGGCCTACCTCGCCCTCGAGCCGGTGGCCGGTGACCCCGTGCGCTTCGCCGCCCTGCTCATCGGCGTGAACGCGGGCGCGCTCATCACCCCGTGGGCGGCGCTCGCGACGCTGCTCTGGCACGCGCGGCTCACCGCGGCGGACGTCGAGTTCGGTTGGGGCCGGTTCATCGCGCTCGGGTTCGTGGTCGCCCCGCTGACGGTGGCCCTCGCCACCGTCGGGCTCTGGCTGGCGCAGGGTGCCGGCGCGATCCTGCCCTGAGGTCCCTGAGCACCCTTCCCGGTCCCTGAGCACCCCTCCCGGTCCCTGAGCGCCCTTCCCCGGTCCCTGAGCCTGTCGAAGGGCGGCGACGCGTCGCTCTCCCTCAGTGCTCGTGTCGTGCGTCGCCCGCGCGCCGCCGCTCCAACAGCTCCGTGACGATGCGGTCGATGAGCTCGAAGGGGATCGGCCGGCTGAACGGGAACTGCAGCGTGTCCTTCGCCGCCCGGTAGTCGGCGACGGCGTTCTGGAGGGGGCCGTCGAACGGCGGGATCGAGTACAGGGCGATGTGGTGTTTCCAGGCGCCGAGGTAGAGCAGGTATCGGTCGTCGAGCATGAAGGTCGGCATGCCGTAGCGGATTGCCTCGGTGACTCCAGGCACGATGCGGTGGACGCGGAGTCGGATCTCCTCGATGGCGTCCGCGGCGTCGGTGGGTTGCGCGGCGAGGTAGTCGTCGATCGTGGTGGGTGCACCCGGCATGTCTCTCCTCCTCGGAACGGAGACGGCACGGGAGCCGCTTCCCCCGTGCCGTCATCGTCCCATGTCCGCGTCCCGCGCGACAGGGGTGGTTCTACCGCTTCGCGAGTGCGCGGCGCACGTCCTCCTGGACGAGGTCGGCGTTCATGATCGCGCCGGCCATCGATCCTGCGGCCGCCGCCTGGAGGACCTGGGTGCGCAGGTTCGTGACGTCTCCGGCCGCCCAGACACCCGGCACCGAGGTGGCGCCCAGCTCGTCGACGCCGATCGCGTCACCGAACTCGGCTCCCCGCGGGTGCGGTCGCGTGTGGAGCCCGAGACCGGTGAACGCGTCGGCGCGCACCCGGTTGACCGGGCCACGGCCAGCGCCTCGACGGGGACGGTGCGGCCGTCGTCCAGACGCACGCCGACGAGCCGGTCGTCGGCGATCTCGAGCCGCTCCACGACGCCGTCGACCACCTCGATGCCGCGCGCCGCGAACGCCGCCTCCTGCTCCGCCGTGAAGGCGCCCGCGGTGTTGCGGAGCACGACGACCCGGTCGCTCAGCTGCCGGAACAGCTGCGCCTGGTGAGCTGCGGCCTCCGCATTCGTGCCGAGGACACCGATCACGCGGTCCTGGACCTCCCAGCCGTGGCAGTAGGGGCAGTGGAGGGCGTCGCGGCCGAACCGCTCCCAGAGGCCGGGGATGGGCGGGAGCTCGTCGGCGGTGCCGGTGGCGATGAGGAGACGGCGGCCCTGGACGATCGTGCCGTCCGCCGTCGTCAGGATGAACCCGTCGCCGTCGCGCCCGGCATCGACGACCTGGCCGTCGACGATGCGGACGCCGTACGACACCACCTCCGCTCGGCCGAGGCGCAGGAGTTCACGAGGCGGGGTGCCCTCGCGGGTCAGGAAGCCATGCACGCCGTCGGCGGGTGCGTTCCGCGGCTCGCCGCCGTCGACGACGATCACGGACCGTCGTGATCGTCCGAGCATGATGGCTGCGCTGAGCCCGGCGGCGCCACCGCCGACGATGACGGCGTCGACGAGGTCGGTGCTGGTTGCTGGGGTGACGGGGGTGCTCATGGATCGTTCCGTTCGGTCGACGTGCTGGGAGGTGTCCAGGGTGCGCCGACCGGTGCCGAAGTGGCAAGAAGACTTGCCGAAGCGGCAACGTGGGAGCGAGAATCGACCCATGGCGCATGCACACGACGAGCAACGGTCCATCGACGGCGTGCTGGATGCCGTCGGGCCGAGGCTGCGAGCCATCCGGCAGCATCGTGGCACCACCCTCGCCGCGCTGTCGGCCGAGACGGGCATCTCGGTCTCCACCCTCTCCCGGCTCGAGTCCGGCCAGCGCCGACCGAACCTCGAGCTGCTCCTGCCACTCGCCAAGGCGCACCAGGTGCCCCTGGACGACCTCGTCGGTGCTCCGCAGACGGGTGATCCCCGCGTCCATCTGAAGCCCGTCCAGCGGTACGGCCAGACGATCGTGCCGCTGACGCGTCGATCGGGCGGCCTCCACGCGTTCAAGAGCATCATCCACGGCGGCGACGGTCCGCAGACGCCCGAGACACAGAAGGTCCACGAGGGATACGAGTGGCTCTACGTCCTCAACGGTCGGTTGCGGCTCCTCCTCGGCGACCAGGACATCGTCCTCACCGCGGGTGAGGTCGCCGAGTTCGACACCCGTGTCCCGCACTGGTTCGGCCGGGCTGAGGCCGCACCGGTGGAGTTCCTCAGCCTGTTCGGCAAGCAGGGCGAACGGATGCATGTCCGTGCGACGTCGACGAGGAGGAGCGCGTGATCGGACACGACGACCAGGATGGCGCGAGCCCACCCGAGGACGGCCGGCCGTTCGCGGAGCAGGTCCTCGAACGCCGCGGGTTCGCGATCACGGCAGCCCTGTTCGTGATGCTCGGAGGGCTCGTCGTGCCGTTCGTCGGCTGGGTGGCCGGCATGGTCATGCTGTGGCGGTCGCGCGCCTGGACGACCAAGCAGAAGGTCTGGGCCACCGGCGGACCGATCCTCGCGAGTGCCGCGGTGCTGCTCGTCCTGGCCCTCCTGACCGCGAACTGGAAGTCGACGGACGCCGGCGTCGGTGGCTCGCCGGTGATCCCCGTCGTCTCCGACCTCGGGTCGACGGCCGTCGTGCTGCTACTGATCGGGTATGCGGCGGCGGGTGCCTGGTTGCTCTGGCTCGCGCTCCGGACCGTGGGCCGGTGCGCCTGATTCGCGGTCGTCGCTCAGGTGGACCGGGCAGCATGGGGAGATGCCCGACTCCTCGCGATTCCGCCGCCCCCTGCCCGTCCAGCCCGGACCCGGTGAGGAGTCCGTCTGGGAATACCCGCGTCCACCGCGGGTCGAGCCGCGCGACGAGCGCGTCGTGATCCGGTTCGGCGGCACGGTCATCGCGGAGTCGACGGCCGCGGTCCGGGTCCTGGAGACGAGCCACCCGCCGGTGTACTACGTCCCGGCGGCGGACTTCTCGCCGG
Organism: Plantibacter sp. M259; assembly: GCF_006065115.1. Classification (NCBI taxonomy): domain Bacteria; kingdom Bacillati; phylum Actinomycetota; class Actinomycetes; order Micrococcales; family Microbacteriaceae; genus Plantibacter; species Plantibacter sp. M259. The sequence continues at coordinate 2,893,812 of NZ_CP040750.1, forward strand.
GGGTCCTGGTGCCGGTCGACGGGACGACCATGTGCGAGTTCAAGGGCGAGGCCCACTACCTCGACGTGCGGGTGGGCGACGCGGTCGCCGGTGCCGCCGCGTGGACCTACCCCGATCCGCGTCCGGGATACGCGCCGCTGTTCGGCATGATCGCCGTCTATCCGGGACGCATGGACGCCTGCGAGGTCGACGGCGTGCCGGTGCAGGCGCAGGAGGGCGACTTCTACGGCGGATGGATCACGCCGGGGATCGTCGGTCCGTTCAAGGGCGCCCCGGGCACGCGCGGCTGGTAGCAGACGCCGCAGTCCTACACCCCTCCTCCTTCGCGCGCAACGCCCTGGAGCACCACGCACCCTCGTGCCACGCTGAGCGCCAAGCGCCGTCGACGACGAGGCGCGCAGGAGGCGGTCGAGGCCATGGACGCATTCGATGAAGCAGGGGACCCGGGTTGGTCCCTCCTCCGCGTCGTCCCGCTGTTCGGCCTCGCAGTCAGCGTCGGTGCGGTCGCCGGTGCGGCCCTCGCGGCCGGTGCAGAGCTCTTCGGGACGGTCGGGACCGTCTCGGTGCATCCGGCCGATCTCGGCGGGATCGCCCTCCTCGTCGGCGGACTCGTCGGTGGGATGCTCGCAGCCGTCGGGGCGGTCGGTGCGCTGCTGGCGCTCGGCATCCTCGACCACTGGGGCGAGCGGGGCCCGGTCCACCGGGCCTGGATCGCCGGCGGTGGTGCGGCCTTCCTCGTCCTGATCGTCGGCGGCCTCATCGCCGCACCCATCGGACTCGCCTCGACGATCGGGGTCGTCGTGTTCGCGGTGCTCGCCGCCGGGGTGGCGGCCGGCGGTGGGCTCTTCGCCTTCGAACGGGCGCTGGCCCGTCGTCGAGGCGGGTGGGCCGGCCTCAGCCGGTAGCGGGGACGGTCAGCCGGCGAGCTGCTGAAGGCGTGCCCGGTGCCAGTCGGTCTGCGTGAGGGCCGAGACGCGGAGGAGACCCGTCAGCGCGTCCCATCCGGCCGACCAGCCGATGCGGGAGGCGATGGTCCACACGCTCGCGTCGGGGTCGTCCGCGAGGACGGCGCGCACCTCGTCCGCTCGCCGCAGATGGTGCGCGGCCAGCTCGTCGCACCGGTCCGCGAGTCCCGTGAACCGGAAGCCGTGTCCGGGGATCACCTGATCGCCGTCGTACGCGCGGACGCGGTCGAGCGACGACAGATAGGCCGTCACCGGGTTCTCCGAGGTGCGCGCCCCGAGGCCGAGGCCGGAGAAGATCGTCGGCAGCACGTGGTCACCGGTGAACAGGTAGCCGCGGTCCTCATCGCGCAGGGTGAGGTGACCCGTCGTGTGGCCGGGTGTGTGCAGGACCCTGATCGAGCGACCGGGGAGCGTCAGCAGCTCGCCGTCCTCGAGCGTCCGGTCCGCGCGGGTGTCGCCGAGGTGCCCGGCGGGCGCCGTCGCACCAGTGGCCCAGGGTCGCACGGTCGTGTCGTCCGCCGGAACGCCCCACTCGTCCAACGCTGCAGCGAGGTCGGCCGGGCGCGGGGGCGTCGAGCCGGCCGCCTCATCCTCGAGACGGTGCATGAGGACTGGTGCGGCGAGCTCGTCGCGGAGCGTGCCGGCGAGGCCCAGGTGATCGGGGTGCAGGTGGGTCACGACGACACCCGTGAGCGTCGTCACCCCGATGCCGCGGAGCTCCCGCAGCAGGTGTTCACGGCCCTCGGGGGTGTCGGTCCCGGGGTCGACGACGATCGCACGACCGTCGGTGCCGAAGAGGACCGAGCAGAGGGTGAAGGGATTGCCGGGGTCGCCGGTCGGGACGGCGATGACGACCGTGTCGGCGTCGAGGTGCTCCGTCGCAGGAATCCGGCCGTCGCGGAAGGCGGCAGCCTGGGATTCGCTCGATGAGGTGATCATGGTGCTGCTCCGGGTGGTGTCGGGGGACGGACCAACCCTAGTCGTGGGGCCCGTCGGGTTCAGTACGATGGGTGCATGACCGTCAACGACATCCTCATCGGCGTGATCGCCTTCATCACCGTCTTCGGCGGCATCGGCCTGGTCGGGGCGCTCGTCGCCATGGCCAAGTCCGGCTACCACGGCTGATCCTCCCCGAAGGGAGTCTCGGCTGGTTCCGCCATGGCTCAGCGGGCGACGGCCTCGTCCGTGGCACGCTGTACCGCCGCGATCGCTGCCGCGACGGCAGAGCGCTGCAGTGAGCCCTTCCTCGCCGTCGCGACGATCTTCCGCTCGCTCATCCCGGCGATGGGCTTCCGCACGACGTCAGTCCGCGAGCCGATCGCGATGTCCGGGAGCACGGCGATCGACAGCCCGGCCGCGACGTGGTCGATGACGACCTCGTAGCTCGTGAACCGTCCTGCCACCCTCGGCTCGAACCCCGCGCGGCGACAGATCAGCGGGACGAGTTCGCCGAGGTAGGTGCCCGGTGCGTCGAGGGCCCACGACTCCGTCTGCAGCTCGCTGAAGGTGACCTGCTCCCGCTCGGCCAGTCGGTGGTCGAGCGGCGCGATGAGCAGGAGGGGGTCGGTGGTGAGCGGCACGCTGTGCACCGAGGGGTCGAGGAGGAACCCGTCCTCCTGATCGACGGTGATCACGACGTCGCACGTGCCCCGCTGGACGGCGGTGGTGCTCTCGTGCGGTTCGACCTCGATGAGTTCGACCTCGAGTCGCGGGTACTGTCGTGCGAGGGAGCGCGCGGCGGGGATGAGGATGGGGGCGATGACGCTCGCGAACCCGGCGATGCGGAACCGACCGGACGGCTCGGACTCGACCTCGGCCAGTTCGACCTCGATGGCGTCCATCTGCGCGAGCAGGGCCCGAGCGCGCTCGACGAGCAGCGCACCGGTCGGCGTCAGGGTGAGCGTCCGGCCGCGTCGTTCGAGGAGCGCGGCGCCGGTCTCGGCCTCGAGCACGGAGAGCTGCTGCGAGACGGTCGAGGGGCTGAGGTCGAGCTCACGGCCGACGGCGCGGATCGTGCCGAGGCGGTCGAACGCCTCGAGCAGTCGCAGTCGCACGGGGTTCAGGGCCATGCTGCAACAGTATCGAGCGCGCCAGGGCGCCCTCCACACGGGTCCCAGTCCGATCCGGGTCCCGTGGCTCCCGGAGGGTGCTGACCGTCGCCGCCCGGGTCACTCCCAGACGAGCTCCTCCGGCAGATGGCCGGGCTCGGCGAGTCGGGCGTTCCGGAGGACCGCGCCGTCGGGGCCGAGCGAGAGCGCCGTCACCGAGAGTGAGGCGAGGCGCAGGCCGTCATGGTCGTCGACACGGACGATCGCCTCGTCGGCGTCGGCGGGGACGGTCGTCGTGGAGCGCAACGTGCGCAACCACGGCTCCCAGGACGCGGCCGTCGCACCGTCCAGCGGACCGATGGGCGACGGGATGTCGAGGAAGGCCGGCCGCCACCGGTGGACCCGTGGGACGTCGAGGTGGTCGGGGCCCTCGTGCGTCACGAGGTGGAGACCGGGTGCGACGTCGATCGACCGGAGCGAGGTACCGTCCCAGCTCGTGACGGTGACGCGGTCAGGGCGCAGCTCCACGAGGTTCCAGGACCGGGCGCTGCGGGCGTCGTCCGCATCGAGGCCGGTCGTGACGGCCTCCAGCGGCAGCACGCCTCGCGAGGTCCACCCGGCGGCGGGCATGTCGAGGTCCTCGCGTCGGTTGAGGACCACCGCCGCCCGGGGGCCGCCCGGAGCGTCGTCGTTCGTCGCCAGCCACGCGCCGCCCGCTTCGCGGTCGTGGATGCCGCGGACGCTGTCACCGAGTCCGGGCCACCAGGCGCCGGGTGGGTCCCAGGCACGCCCGGGCTGTTCGTCGCGCAGCCCGAGAACGGCGATCGGCCACGGGCGCCCCGGCTCGAAGTCGATGATGACGGTGCACACGCTGGTTCCTCCTCGGCCGGCCGGACTAGGACAGACTAGACGAGGACCCGGCGCGGGAGCGCCGGAAGCGAGGAGGCGGCATGGGCGTGCAGGACGCATCGCGGGAGGCGGCAGGGCGCACGGTCGTCGTCGGGATCACGGGCGGGATCGCCGCCTACAAGGCGGTCGGCGTCGTCCGCGGGTTCGTCCTCGCGGGCTTCGACGTCCACGTCGTGCCGACCGAGAGCGCCCTCCGGTTCGTCGGCCTGCCGACGCTCGAGGCGATCAGCCGGAACCCCGTCACGACCTCGCTGTACGACGGCGTCGCCGAAGTCCGGCACGTCGCCCTCGGGCAGCGCGCGGAACTCATCGTCGTCGCGCCGACGACGGCCAACACCCTCGCGAAACTCGCGGCGGGACTCTCCGACGACCTCCTCGGCACCACCATCCTGGCCAGCCGGGCACCGGTCCTGCTGGCGCCGGCGATGCACACCGAGATGTGGGAGCACCCGGCGACGACCGCGAACGTCGCCCTCCTGCGATCGCGCGGGGTGGCCGTCATCGGGCCCGCGCACGGTGCGCTGACGGGCGGCGACACGGGGCCGGGACGCATGAGCGAGCCCGACGACATCGTGGCCGCCGGCTTGGCACTGCTCGCCGGACGTGCCGGCGGAACCGACGCGCACCCGGACGACCTGCGCGCCGAGCGTGTCGTCGTCTCGGCCGGTGGCACCCGTGAGCCGCTCGACCCGGTGCGGTTCCTCGGGAACCGCTCGAGCGGTCGGCAGGGGCTGGCCATCGCGCAGGCGGCCGCCGAGCGCGGGGCCGACGCGGTGCTCGTCGCGGCGCACCTGGACGCCGACGTCGCGGCCGAAGCGGCTGCGGTCGACGGTCTGCGGGTCGTCCCGGTCGGCACCGCAGCGGAACTCGCAGCGGCCATGGAAGACGAGGCGGCCGACGCGACGCTCGTGGTCATGGCGGCAGCCGTGGCCGACTACCGCGCCGCCGAGATCGCCGAACGGAAGATCAAGAAAGACGACACCGGCGACGAGCTCACCCTGCGACTCGTGCGCAACCCCGACGTGCTCGCCGGACTCGCCGCGGCGCGGGTGCCGGGACGACTGGTCGTCGGGTTCGCCGCGGAGACCGCCGCCGACCGCGAGGAGCTGCTGGCCCTCGGCCGAGCCAAGGTGGCACGCAAGGGCGCCGACCTCCTCGTGCTCAATCGCGTGGGGTGGACCGACGGCTTCGGCACGCCCGACAACGAGGTCGTCGTGATCGACGGCGCCGGCGAGGTGGTCGGCGAGGCGACCGGCTCGAAGCGCAGCATCGCCGACCGGCTGCTCGACCTCGTGCGCGCCCACCGGGCCGAGCCGGTTCGTTCCCAGGCGGGCGAGCCTCCCCCGAACAGGGCTGACCACTGCCACGATGGCACCATGCCACGCCTCCGTCCCGCGCGCCGTCGCGCCTCCATCGCCGCGGCCCTCGCCGGAGTCATCGTCCTCTCGATGGGTCTCGCCCAGCCGGCCGCCGCTGCGGAGTACCCCAGCTGGGAGGACGTCGAGGCGGCCCGCTCGAGCGAGTCCTCCAAGCAGTCGACCATCGGGCAGATCGAAGGGCTCGTCCAGCAGCTGAAGACCGCTGCGGCGCTCGCCGAAGCTGAGGCCGTCCTCCGTGCCGACGAGTACGAGGCTGCTCAGCTGGCCGTCGACGAGGCGAGCTACCGTGCCGTCTCGCTCCGCGAGCAGGCCGTCGCCGCGACGACCGCGGCAGAGGCCTCCAAACGCCAGGCCGGCGCGCTCGTCGCCGCGTGGTTGCGGTCGGGGAACATCGACCTCAGCACCGCCGCATTCCTCGACGGCCAGGAGCCGGAGTCGCTCCTCGGGCGCTTGAGCACGATCACGAAGCTCAGCGAGTCGACGGACGGCACCTACGACCGGGCGAGGACCGATGCGAACACGGCGTCGCTGCTCACCGAGCAGGCGACCATAGCCGAGGCCGCCCTCGGCGAGCTCGCCGCTGCGGCCGAGACCGCCCTCGGGGACGCGGTCGCAGCCCGTGCCGACGCCGAGACCGCCGTGTCCGAACAGCAGGAGTACCTCGCGACGCTCGAGGCCCAGCTCGTGGTCCTCAAGGAGAACCGCGCAGCCACCGAGGCCGACTACCGCAAGGGCGAGGAAGTGAAGGCGGCTGCGGCCGCCGCTGCTGCAGCCGCTGCGGGTGCGGCTGAGGCTGCACGGGCGGCTGCCGAGGCCGCTGCGAACGCCGGCGGCGGCGGCGGCGGAGGTGGCGGAGGCGGAGGCGGCGGTGCCTCGGGTGCCGTCGGGAGCCAGGGGTGGGCCCTGCCGATCTCCGGCCGGATCACCGACAGCTACGGACCGCGACCCGGTCGCCCCGTGCCCGGCGTCAACCCGTTCCACTCGGGCACCGACATCGGAGCAGGTTGCGGGCGAGCGGTCTACGCCGCGAACGCCGGCACGGTCGTCTACGCGGGCTGGCTCGGCACCTACGGCAACTGGGTCCTCGTCGACCACGGTGGCGGCGTCATGACCGGGTACGCGCACAACAGCAGCATCCTCGTCGGCGAGGGGCAGTGGGTGTCCGCCGGTCAGAACATCTCGCTCGTCGGGACGACGGGTGCCTCGACCGGCTGCCACGTGCACTTCGAGGTCAGGATCGGCGGTTCGCGCGTCGATGCCGTCCCGTTCATGGCGGACCGGGGCATCCGCCTGGGCTGAGCGGCGACGAGCACCGGGGCGTCAGAGCCCGAGGCGCTCGAGCTCGGCGTCCATCCGCCGAGCCATCTCCGCGTACCCCTCGTCGTTCGGGTGGAGGCCGTCCGCGGCCATCCACTCCGGGTGCCCCTCGATCCAACGAGACGCCCCGGGGATGGTGTCGGCGTCGATCTCCTGCGCGGCGTCGGCCACCCAGCCGATGATCGTCTCGATCGACTGCGGGCGCTCGTCGGTGTACCAGAACGGTTCGACGACGATGAAGCGGGCCTCCGGGAGGGCGTCGCGGAGGCGATGCAGGTCCGTCGTGATCTGTTCGTGGATCCGGTCGGCGGCATCGTCGAAACTGAACGCGTCGTTGAGGCCCATCGTGACGAAGACGATGTCGGGCTGCTCGGCGATGATGAGGGAGGGCAGGTCGCCGCTGCCGTCGCCGAAGCGGTCGCGGTGGTTCACGAACCCGAGGCCGTTGACGCTGGGGTTGAACTCCCACCAGCCGCGTTCCTCGCTGACGACGGTGGACCAGCGGTCGGCCGGGTCGCTCGCTCCGGTGCCGAGGGTGTACGAGTCGCCGTAGAACGCGACGAGCGGTCCGTCGCCCGTGGCGCCGCCGGTCCCCGAGCCGGGGGACGCGCAGGCGGTGAGGCCGGTGGCGAGGGCGAGCAGGGTGACGGCGGCGAGCAGTCGTGATCTCATGCGGATGCTTCGGAGCGGTGGGCGTCGCGGAGGGCCGAAGCACCGGTCGACTGCCGGCGACTCGAAGCGCGAATGCGGATGCAGCTAGGTCGTGTCAACGCGAATGCGTGCACTAGCCTGTCTCCATGCCGCAGATCCGTATCCGAGACGCCGCCCTGTTCCTCGGGGTCAGTGATGACACGGTCCGTCGCTGGATCGACCAGGGCGCACTCGTCAGTGCGAAGGACGAGGCGGGCCGAGCGGTCGTGGACGGCCTGTCGCTCGCTCGGCTGGCCCGGGAGAACGCCGTCCTCCCCGTCGACCCCTCGGAGATCGGACGCTCGGCACGCAACCGCTTCGTCGGCATCGTCACCGACATCACGATGGACACGGTCATGGCACAGGTGGAACTGCAGTGCGGGCCGCATCGCGTGGTGTCACTCATGAGCAGTGAAGCTGTGCGCGAACTCGGTCTTGAACTCGGCTCCACGGCCATCGCCGTCGTGAAGGCCACGACGGTCCTCATCGAAACCCCGAAGGCGAGCTCGTGAACCGCATCGCACCCCGTCGATCCCTCCGACTGCTCAGCGCACTGGCCATCGGCACCGGGGTCCTGCTCGCAGCGTCCGCCTGCGCCGCCCCAGCGGCGACGCCGACCCCCACCGCCTCGACCACCGCGGACGAGCTCAGCGGCTCCATCACGGTGTACGCGGCGGCGTCGCTCAAGACGACCTTCACCGCGCTCGCGGAGGACTTCGAGGAGGCGCACCCCGGTACGACCGTCGAGTTGACCTTCGCCGGCTCCTCCGACCTCGTCACGCAGCTCACGAACGGTGCTCCCGGCGACGTGTTCGCCTCCGCAGACGAGAAGAACATGGCGAAGCTGACCGATGCCGATCTCGTCGAGGGCGACCCGGTCGACTTCGCGACCAACGTCCTGCAGATCGCCGTGCCCCCGTCGAACCCCGCCGGTGTGAAGACCTTCGCCGACCTCGCCCGTCCGGGCGTCAAGACGGTCGTGTGCGCGCCGCAGGTCCCCTGTGGAGCGGCCACCGTCGTCGTCGAGGACGCCACGGGTGTCGCACTCAGCCCGGTCAGCGAGGAGTCGTCCGTGACCGACGTCCTCGGCAAGGTGACCTCGGGCGAGGCCGACGCGGGGCTCGTCTACGTGACCGACGTCATCGCGGCCGGCGACGCCGTGCGGGGCATCACCTTCACGGAGTCGTCGAAGGCCGTCAACACCTACCCCATCGCGCCGCTCGCAGGGAGTGCGAACCCCACCGTCGCGGCCGCCTTCGCGGCCTACGTCGTGAGCGCCGAAGGACAGCGGGTGCTCGCCGACGCCGGCTTCGGCGCACCGTGACGCCGTGAGGGAACTCGGCTCGGGGGTGCCCCGCTGGATCGTCGTCGTCGCCATGGTCGGCGCGGCGTTCGTCCTGCTGCCGCTCGTCGCGATCGTCCTGCGGGTGGACTGGGCGGACTTCGGTGCACTCGTCACCTCCGAGTCGTCGGTCGCGGCGCTCGGGCTGAGTCTGCGGACGTCGTCACTCGCGACGGCCCTCTGCATCGTGTTCGGCGTGCCGCTCGCCCTCGTCCTCGCGCGCACCCGGTTCCCGGGGCAGCGCCTGCTGCGGTCGCTCGTCCTCCTCCCGCTCGTGCTCCCGCCCGTCGTCGGCGGGATCGCCCTGCTCTACACCTTCGGTCGGCTCGGCCTGCTCGGACCGGCACTCGCGGATGCCGGGATCAACATCGCGTTCTCCACGACCGCCGTCGTCCTCGCCCAGACGTTCGTCGCCCTGCCGTTCCTCGTGTTGAGCCTGGAGGGGGCGATCCGCACGACCGGCTCGCGGTACGAGGCCGTCGCCGCGACGCTCGGCGCACGTCCCACCACGGTCTTCCGCACCGTCACGTTGCCGCTCCTCGCGCCCGCCGTCGTGTCGGGCGCGATCCTCTCGTTCGCGCGGGCCCTCGGCGAGTTCGGGGCTACTCTCACGTTCGCGGGCAGCCTGCAGGGGGTCACGCGGACGCTGCCGCTCGAGATCTACCTGCAGCGCGAGTCCGACCCCGATGCCGCGGTCGCGCTGTCGCTCGTCCTCGTCGTCGTGGCCGTGCTCGTCGTCGGCGTCGCTGGGGCGCAGGGGTCGATCCGCCGTGGACGGACCGTCGCCGGAGTGGTGCGATGACCGGGGCGGCCTTGGAATTCCGAGCGACGTTGCGTGAACGCGACTGGGAGCTCGCCGTCGAACTCGCCGCGGGGGAGACCGTCGCCGTGCTCGGCCCCAACGGCGCCGGCAAGTCGACGCTGCTCGCGGTCCTCGCCGGGCTCCTGCGTCCGGACACGGGTCACGCGACCCTCGCCGGTCGCGAGCTGTTCGCGGTCGGTGGATCGGGTCGGGACCACTGGCTGCCGCCGCACCGGCGAGGGATCTCGCTCCTGGCGCAGGAGGCGCTGCTCTTCCCGCACCGCTCCGTGCTCGACAATGTCTCCTATGGCCCGCTGGTCGCCGGTGCGTCGCGCGGCGAAGCTCGGGACATCGCCCGACGACGACTCGCGGAGGTCGAGGCGTCCGAGCTCGAGGGGCGCCGTCCTGCCGAGTTGTCTGGCGGCCAGGCGCAGCGGGTGGCGCTCGCCCGCGCGCTGGCCCCGGATCCGGCCCTCCTCCTCCTCGACGAACCGATGGCCGCGCTCGATGCGACGGTCGCCCCGCACCTGCGCCGCATGCTCCGTGAGCAGTTGCGAGGGCGCACGACCGTCCTCGTGACGCACGAGGTGCTCGACGCGTACACGCTCGCGGACCGGGTGATCGTCCTGGACGCCGGGCGCATCGTCGAGCAGGGGCCGACGGTGGAGGTGCTCGAGCGGCCGCGGACGGCGTTCACCGCGGACCTCGCGGGACTCGAACTGCTGACGGGCGTCCGCACGGCACGCGGACTCCGTCTCCCGGACGGAACGGAGGTCGACGTCGACTCCTCCGCGGAGGCCGACCCGATCCCTGTCGGGGTCGCCGTCGCGTGCGCGTTCCGCCCGTCCCGCGTCGAGGTGCGCGAGGCCCGCGAGGCTGGCGGCCCGACCACGTCAGGAGCCGTCCGCGCGGCGATCACCGACCTCGAACCCAGGGGCGACGTCGTCCGAGTCCGCTCGGCGGTCATCACCGCCGACGTCGCCGTGCAGCAGCTCGCGGCCGCGGGGTGGTCGACGGGCGACGTCGTCGACTTCGTGGTCGACCCGCGGGCAGCGGTCCTCTACCCGCGCTGAGGCATCCTGCACCGGGACACGGCCGGGACGTGACAGAGTGAGTCGATGAACCGATTCTGGAGACACTGGTGGCCGCTCGTCGTCGGGGCCGCCGGCACGCTCGCGATCGGCGGGATCTGCGTGGCGCTCGTCGCCATGGGGCTGGTGCGGCCGAACGCCATCCTGGCCGCCTCGTACGCGGTGCGCGGTGTCGACGTCTCCTCGTACCAGGGCGAGATCGACTGGGACGTCCTCGCGGCTCAGCCCATCGACTTCGCGATCATGAAGGCGACCGAGGGATCCGGCGATCAGGACGAACGGTTCGCCGCGAACTGGGCGGGCGCACAGCGGGCGGCCGACGAGACCGGCTTGCTGATCGGGGCGTACCACTTCCTGAGTTTCGACAGCCCTGCCGAGACGCAGGCGCAGAACATCTTCGACACCGTGCCGGTCACGGCGGGCGCTCTCCCGATCACCATCGATCTCGAGTGCTACGCCGATTACTGCCGGACGCCACCGAGTGCGGAGCGGGTCGCCGCCGTACTCGATCCGCTCCTCGCGGCACTCGAGGAGCACTACGGTCGGCCGCCGATCATCTACGCCACCATGCGGTACTACGACGCGTTCCTCGCGGGCTCGTACGAGCGGAACCCGATGTGGATCCGCTCGGTCATCACGCCGCCGGTCTTGTCGGACGGGCGGGCGTGGGACCTCTGGCAGTACACCAGCCGGGAACGGATGCCCGGGTACGTCGGCAAGGAGGAGTTCATCGACGTGAACGTCTTCGACGGCTCCCTGCACGACCTCCGGGCACTCGTCGGCCCCTGAGCCGAGGCGTCCGGAGGTGCCTCGGGTTACGGGGCGGGAGCGGGACCGGTGGTCGGCTCGGCGACGGGGAGGAACGTGTCCTCGCCGTCGACCTCCTGCTCGATGGAGTCCTCGGTGGTCTCGTGGTCCTCGGGGAGGTTGTCGTCGTTCGCTGCGTGCTTGCTCATACGACCACGATACGACGGGTGTCGCGCTGGGCAATGGGGTTGCGTGCCGACGCCGGGCGCCGGTCGACGATCGCGCTCAGGAGGCGAAGGCGAGCGAGCGGGTTGCGAGTTCGGCGGTCAGGACGTCGACGGCCTTCGGGCCGACGCCATGGATGCGGAGCAGGGCGGCGGGGGAGACCCGCGCGAGCTGCTCGAACCGGGTGAAGCCGTGCGCGCCGAGCGCCTCGTGGGCGACCGAGCCGATGGTGGCCGGGAACTCGGACGCCTCGGCGGGCACGAGTTCGACGAACAGCGCGGCGATCCGCTCCTCGATGTCGTCGCGGATGCGGCGGACGGCCTCGATGCCCTGTCCGGCAGGGTCCTCGAGTTCCCAGTCCTCGTAGCGCTTGCCGGGGAAGATCGGGCAGGCGTCGCCGCAACCCATCGTGATGACCGCGTCGGACGCTCGGACGGCATCGGTCGTGAGGATGCGGGGGACGGCCGCGGTGATGTCGATGCCGTGTTCTGCCATCGCCTCCACCGCCACGGTGTTGATCCGGTCCTTCGGCTCGCTCCCGGCCGACAGCACGTCGACCCGGTCGCCGGCGAGGGCGCCGAGGAAGCCGGCTGCGATCTGGGAGCGACCAGCGTTGTGCACGCAGACGAAGAGGACGGTCGGGATCGTGGTGGTCATGGCGTCTCCTGGAGGTGGCGTGAGCCGAGCGCGGACGAATGGTCGAGCAGGTCCACGAGGGCAGCGTAGCTGGTGGCGGGGTCGGCACCGCGGGTGAAACCGCCGACGAGCTCGAGGGACACGAAGCCGTGGAGGGCCGCCCGGACGATGCGTCCGGCGTCCGTCATCGCCACACTGTCGAGACCGCGCCCCGCGAGGGCGCGTTCGACGAGCATCACGAGCTCACGGTCGGCCGGCTCGCCGGTGTCGGTGCGGACGTCCTCGATCGAGAACGCGAGGGCGTACCGACCGGGGTAGGCGAGGGCGAAGCGGCGGTACCCGTCGGCCAGTGCGGTGAGTGCGGGGGATCCGCTCAGGCTGGTCGTCGCGATGTCGAGCCCACTGGCCAGTTGGGCGAGGGCGAGCTGGGCGACAGCGGCGCGGAGGTCCTCGGTGCTGCGGACGTGCTTGAGCAGGGCCGGTGCCGAGGTGTCGAGCTCGCGGGCCAGGGCGGCGAGCGTGAGGGCGTCGGCGCCGTGCGTGTCGGCGAACTCGGCGGCTCCGACGATCACCCGTTGGCGGGAGAACTTCGTCCGGGGAACGGGTGCATCGGTCATCGGATCGAGCCTAACGGCCTGCGGCCCTGATGCCGTGCGGCGTCAGACCGTCGGCGGTGTCGCCTCGTGGTGGGGTGCGCCGTGCGTGCGGCGGTCCTCCTTCATGGCGGCTTCCGCGAGGTGGCGTCGGCCGCCCGCCAGTTCGTTCCGGACCTCCGCCTCGAGCGTGCGGAACGGTTCCCAGTAGTTGCCGTCGTAGTCCTCGACGATCTGGAACGTCCAGCGTCCGTCGATGACGTTGCGTCCGACCAGCTCGGTGTCGATCCGGTCGGCGAGGGCGTCGTGTCCTGCTTCGCGCAGGGCGTCCGCGGCTTCGCCGAGCGCGAGGTCCGCCTTGCCGGTCAGGCGATGGAATCCGTAGAGCATGCCGCGCGCCTGCTCGACCACCTCGAGCGCCTCGGTCACTTTGCCGACCGCTTCCACGGTCGCGTCGTCGACCCCTGCGGGGACTCGGTGCGCGTCGTCGGGGCCGTCGGTGGTGCGGTCGTCTGCAGAACTCATGCGACCAGTCTGTCCCGATCGGCGCCGGATGTCTGGGGCTTGCGGACGGAGGTGCACGATGTGAGCCGGCGGACGTCCTGCCGCGCTCCGAGCTGGTGGACAGGCTCAGGGACCGGAGCGTCGCCGGTGGACTTCTCCCGGTCACTGAGCTTGTCGAAGTGCCCACGAGCACGCCTCAACGTTCCGGGCACACCTCTCCCGGTCACTGAGCTTGTCGAAGTGCCCACGAGCACGCCTCATCGTTCCGGGTGCACCTCCTCCGGTCACTGAGCCTGTCGAAGTGCCCACGAGAACCCCTCATCGTTCCGGTGTACTTCTCCCGGTCACTGAGCCTGTCGAAGTGCCCACGAGGAACCCTTCGACAGGCTCAGGGACCGGTGGAGGTTAGAACGGTGCGGGATCAGGTTCCGTCCGATGGTGTTTCCCGTCGGGTGTCGTCCACTCGAGGACCCCGCCGGGACCGTGGTCGAGGTTCCAGTCGGGGAGGTGCTTCATCCGGTGGTGATGTCGGCAGAGGCAGGCGAGGTTGCCGACATCCGTCGTGCCGCCGTCTTCCCACGCGACCGAATGGTCGAGGTCACAAGCCCTGGCGCGTCGCCCGCAGCCCGGTGCCCGACACATGCCGTCCCGGAGGCGCACCGCGCGTTGCAGGTCGGCCGGAACGCGGTACTGGTTGCGACCGACGGAGAGCACCGCGCCGGTCTCGGGTTGGACGAGGATCCGGGTGAAGCTGGGCGCGTTCACCGCGATACGTGCCGCGGTCTCGGGGTCGATCGGACCGTAGCCGTCGAGCGTGGCCGGGGCATCGCTCACGCCGGCCATGCTGAGTGCCGGGACGGTGATCTGCACGGTCGGCGTGATGTGCTCCTGCACCTCGACCGGGTGCGGGAGGACCAGGCTCGTCATCACGTCTTCCGGGGTCACGCCGGTGAGCGCGAGGGCCGCGAGGGCGTCGGCCTGCAGCTGGGCGCAGGTGCGAGTGTCACCCGCAGCGCGTGACTCTGCCGCCGCAGCCTCGACCCGCTCGATGAGCCCCTGCGCGATGGGTGCGGTCGTGAACAGGTGCACCCACGCCATGCCGTCGGCGGCCGGTTCGAACTCCACCCGACGGTCTGCTTCTGATCGGACCGTGCGGGCGGTGATCGACTCGGGGTGGAGACGCTCGCGGAGCACGCGGGCACGCCTGCGGAGGTTCGCGTTGGTGGACTCTTCCGCAACCGGCAGAACCTCAGCAAGGAACACCGCCCGGCCCGCGACCGGCACGTCACTGAGCTGATCGATGATCGTCTGCGCGTGCCGGGCTGAGATGCGGCCGGCCTCGAGTGATGCCAGGACCTCCGGCGCTTCGTTCACGAGGCGCTCGGCGTCGTTCGTCGCCCGCTGGACCGTCTGCTCGGGGGTGCGGGTCGCCATGGCGAGGGCTGCGCAGGTGGAGCGGCGGGAGAGCGCCAGGCGCTCGGCCGGCGGGAAGATCGCCGGGACCGTGGCGTCAGCGAAGGCGTCCGCATAGGCGGCAGAGCGGGCGAGGAGGCGGGCCTCCTCGGCGTCGAGAGCCGCGCGCCGACGCTGGATGTCCGCGTAGCGGTCCGAGAACTCCGCGAGGCGCGCGGCGTATTCGTCGCCAGCGCGAACTGCGGCGGCGGTGGTCTCGGTCATGGAACAAGTCCACCATGAACCACTGACATTCCAGATGGTGAGTCGAGTCGGTTGTGGAAGTTGCTCGTGTGCCCTTCGACAAGCTCAGGGACCGGGAGGAGATCACCGGAGCGGGAGGGGCCTCGTGTGCCCTTCGACAGGCTCAGGGACCGAAGGGGATAGCTCAGGGACCGGTGGAGGGGTGCCGGATTCGTGAGGTGCTCCGCGGGCCCTTCGACAGGCTCAGGGACCGGAGGGGGGTCCACCGGAGTGGCAGGGGTTTCCTCATGTGCCCTTCGACAGGCTCAGGGACCGGTGGGGGTAGCTCAGGGACCGGTGGGCGTTGCCGGGTTCGGCAGGTGCTCCGTGGGCCCTTCGACAAGCTCAGGGACCGGAGGGGGTAGCTCAGGGAGCGGAGGGGGGTCAGGGATCGGGCGGGCGAGACTCGTCTGCCCGCGCGGTCGCTGGGTCCGGATGGGCTAGTAGTTCAGGCAGCGATCCGGATCCTCGGTCTCCGGAGGGTCACCCTGATACACGGTGAAGAAGTTCTCGGCCGGGCCGGACAAGGATCCGCGGGCGTGGACGCACAGGCGCGCGAGACCGTCGTCGCTCCGCACGTCGGACGTGATCCGGGACGTCTCGCATGCGCCGTCGCCGGGATGCAGGACGAGGTCTCGGTGGGTCCCCTCGTTGTCAACCATCCAGGTCCCGGAGAAGTCGATCGGGTCGTCCACGCGTGGGTCGTCGTCAAGACTGCACTGAACCTCCGAGGGCCAGGCGGTGGCCTCGAAGGTCCCGTCGTCGGCGAGCTCGAGCCGTGTGTCCCCGCTGCGCCAGGTGCCGACGGCCTCATCACGTGGCAGTCCGTACCTCGTGCCCGAGCACGCCGCGAGCGACGTCCCCAGCAGGACCGCGAGCACGGAGGCGGTCACCCAGCGTGACGGTTTCGATTCCACAGTGCGAGTCTGTCCGCCGTGGGCCAGGAGTGGCAACTCAGGTGGTGGCGTGGGTGTTCACGGGCATCCGGGCAAAAAAAGAACCCCCACCATGTAGAAGCTAGGTGGGGGTTCCGTGGCTCCGACGGGCGTCGATCCCGTGACCTCACGATTTTCAGTCGTGCGCTCTACCAACTGAGCTACAGAGCCGAGTACATCAGCTGCACGAACGGCGACGATGTCTCAAAAGCAGAAGCCCTCCCTTGCGAGAGGGCTTCCGACCTTTTGCGACCCTGACGGGACTTGAACCCGCGACCTCCGCCGTGACAGGGCGGCACGCTAACCAACTGCGCTACAGGGCCATACATGTTGAATTGCTGGTGATTCGAACTGCGGTGATGCTGGCGTTACTCGGTGCTTCTCGCAGTCGCGCAGATTCACTATACCTGAATCCGAGCGGCTGTTTTTCCAGTAGTCGGTGGTGACCCCAACGGGATTCGAACCCGTGCTGCCGCCGTGAAAGGGCGGTGTCCTAGGCCGCTAAACGATAGGGCCGCGAAGCCCTGAAGCTTCATGACTACCGAGCGACAAGCATACGGATGAAACGGCCGAATCCAAAATCGGGTTCGCGGAGCAGCGATCTGCGCTCCATGCCGGATGTGACGACAGGCACCGAATGACCGCTCCACGGCCCCCGGCCGGGGTTAGCCTCTGGCGTGGACCACTCCCGGATGCCGCGGCCGACGGGAGTGTCCGCAGCCGGTCCCGACCCCCGTCGGGCTAGCGTGGACAGTGGTACCGATGTGACCGATGTGACTGCAGCGAACCGAGATGGGCCCCTACTTCATGAGCAAGAAGCTTGCCGGCGCTTGGCGCCGAAGCCGGACGACCAACGCCGGATCGGCGTCCTCCGTGCGGTGGCGAGGACGCCTCACCGCCGCCATCGTCATGTCGCTCGCGATCGTCGGCTCGTTCGGCGTCGCCGGTCCGGCGTCAGCAGCCGACTACCCCTCGTGGGACGACGTCCAGGCCGCGAAGGGCAATGAGGCCGCCAAGGCCGCCGAGGTCACGAACATCAAGAACTTCATCGTCCAGTTGCAGGACGAGCTGCAGGTCGCCCAGGACGAGGCCGAGAAACGCGGTACCGAGTTCCAGGCCGCTGAGGAGGCCTTCTTCGAGGCCGACGCCCGGGCCACCGCGATCCAGTCGCAGGCCGACGCCAAGACGACCGAGGCCGACACCGCCACGAAGCAGGCCGGTCGGGTCGCTTCGCAGCTCTACCGCTCTGGCGGCGCCGACCTCAGCCTGAGCCTCTTCCTCGACGGCGAGAGTAAGGGCGCGACCGACCTGCTGTCCAAGCTCGGCAACATGAACCAGGTCGCCGAGCACAGCAACGGCGTCTACGAGCAGGCGGTCGCCGCACGCAACACCGCGGCTGCGCTCGGTGAGCAGGCCGGTGTGGCCCGCGACGAGCGCGAGTCGCTCCGGCAGGCGGCGCAGACGGCCATGGAGGCCGCCCAGGCGGCGGCGTCCGCGGCAGCCGACAAACTGGAGCAGAACCAGGAACTGATCGTCACACTCAACGCGCAGCTCAGCGCCTTGCAGGACTCCACTGCGAAGACCGTCAAGGATTACGAGGCGGGCGTCGCGGCCGCGAAGGCGAAAGCCGCGGCCGAAGCGGCGGCGCGTGGACAGAGTGCCGACGGCGGTCAGCTCAGCAGCCAGGGCTGGGCGATCCCGGCCTCCGGCAGCATCTCGGGCACCTACGGCTACCGTGACCCGATCTCCACCGGAGGCGGCAGCTCGGGCAGCTTCCACCGCGGGACCGACATCGCGGGCGGCTGCGGGATCCCGATCTACGCGGCGACCGGGGGCACCGTCAGCTACGCCGGCTGGTACGGCACCTACGGCAACTTCATCCTCATCGAGCACGGGGCCGGCGTCTCGACCGGCTACGCACACATCGTGAACGGCGGCATCCAGGTCGCTGTCGGTAGTCAGGTCTCCGCCGGACAGGTCATCGCCTACGTCGGCACGACCGGCGCCTCCACCGGCTGCCACCTGCACTTCGAGGTCCGGATCAACGGCAGTGCGATCGATGCGCAGCCGTTCATGGCCGACCGCGGGGCGCCGCTCGGCTGATCGAGCGCATCGCACCGCATGACGAAGCGGCCGGCACCCGAGGGTGCCGGCCGCTTCGTCATGCGGTGTGCGGAGATCCGCAGTGGGTCAGTGCCCCTCCGCCTTGAGCTTGTCGAAGCCCGCGAGGATGATCTTCTCGGCCGCGGCGGCGTCGCCCCAGCCGTCGATCCGCGCCCACTTGCCGGGCTCGGTGTCCTTGTAGTGGACGAAGAAGTGCTCGATCTCGTCGCGCGTCGCCTGCGGGATGTCGTTCAGGTCCTGGATGTGCGACCAGCGCGGGTCCTTGTACTGGACGGCGATGACCTTGTCGTCGCCGCCGCCGTCGTCCGTCATGTGCAGCACACCGACGGGGCGGACCTTGATGCCGACGCCCGGGAAGGTCGGGAAGTCGAGCAGCACCAGGACGTCGACCGGGTCGCCGTCCTCGCCGAGGGTGTTCTCGAAGAAGCCGTAGTCGGCGGGGTAGACGAAGCTCGTGAACAGGACGCGGTCCAGGAAGACCCGACCGGTCTCGTGGTCGATCTCGTACTTGTTGCGGCTGCCCCGCGGGATCTCGATGACGGCGTCGTACTCGGCCATAAGCCTGCTCCTTGCGCGGTTGGATGACGTGGAGTCGGCGCGGTCGCCGACGAGGACCAACCATAACCGATGCGTCCCGGAGCGAACGGTGTGGGGAGGCGCTCGGCGCGGTGCAATAGCGTGGTCCGCGTGAACGACGTCCGACCCCCGCTCCACCCGTCCGTCGCCGCCCTCCGGAAGGCGGTGCGCGACGCGATCGCGGGCACGGCGTCCACGCCGTCGCGTGACGCCGTCGGTGCCGACCTGCTCGTCGCGCTGAGCGGCGGTGCGGACTCGCTCGCGCTCGCCGCCGCGACCGCGTTCGAGGCCGGGAAGGCCGGTCTGCGGGCCGGCGCCGTGATCGTCGACCACGGACTGCAACCGGGCTCGGCCGATGTCGCGGCGCGTGCCGCGGACCAGGCGCGTGCCCTCGGGCTCGACCCCGTCCTCGTCCGGGCCGTCGAGGTGGGCTCCGAGGGGGACCGGAGGCCGCCGCACGGGCGGCCCGGTACACCGCACTCGACGCCGCGCGAGTCGAGGTCGGTGCGTCCCTGGTGCTGCTCGCGCACACCCTCGACGACCAGGCGGAGACCGTGCTCCTCGGCCTCGCCCGAGGGTCGGGCACGGGCAGCCTCCAGGGCATGGCGCCCGTCTCCGGTGCGCTCCTCCGACCGCTGCTCGGGATCCGGCGCTCCCAGACCCGCGAGGCGTGCGCGGCCGAAGGACTCGAACCGTGGCACGACCCGCACAACACGGACGACGCCTACGCGCGGGTCCGGGTCCGGGAACGGGTCCTGCCGGTGCTCGAGGCGGAACTCGGGCCGGGGATCGCCGAAGCCCTCGCCCGCACCGCCGACGCCGCTCGCGAGGACGCGGACGCGTTCGAGGAGATGATCGAGGAGACCATCGAGGAGCTCGTCGAGCACGCCGAGGCCGGGATTTCCGTCAGCGCGGGGGCACTCGCCGCCAATCCGGCGGCGCTCCGCCAGCGGATCATCCGCTACATCGTGCAGAGCGAGTTCGGTGTCTCGCTCACGAGGTCGCAGACGATCGAGGTCGCGCGGCTCGTCACCGATTGGGCGGGCCAGGGTCCGATCGACCTGCCCGGCCTGACGGCGTCCCGGCACGCGGGGCGCGTCGTCTTCGCGGCCCGCTGACCCGGGGCTCCCCGAGCAGGAGGCGCACGGGCGTCCGGGTCATCTCGCATACACTCGACGCATGGAGCAGAGCGACATTTCCGACGACCTCACGACCATCCTCGTCACCGAGCAGGAGATCCGCGACAAGCTCGCCGAACTCGCCCGGCAGATCGAGAGCGACTACGCCGGGAAGGACGTCCTGCTCGTCGGCGTGCTGAAGGGTGCGGTCATGGTCATGGCCGATCTCGCGCGCGAACTCCGCATCCCGCTCTCGATGGACTGGATGGCCGTCAGCTCGTACGGCGCCGGCACCAAGTCGAGCGGTGTCGTCCAGATCCGCAAGGACCTCGACGCCGACCTCACGGGCCGTCACGTCCTGATCGTCGAGGACATCATCGACTCCGGCCTCACCCTCTCCTGGCTGCTCGAGAACTTCGCCTCGCGCGGCGCAGCGTCCATCGAGGTCTGCGCGCTCCTGCGGAAGCCCGAGGCAGCCAAGGTGCACGTCGAGTGCAAGTACGTCGGTTTCGACATCCCGAACGACTTCGTCGTCGGTTACGGTCTCGACTTCGACGAGAAGTACCGCAACCTCCGCGACGTCGGTGTCCTCGCCCCGCACGTCTACGCCTGAACCACTCCACGAACCTCACACCGCACCCCCGTTAAGCCCACGGCAAACACAGGGGAGGCATCCAGCGGCGAGGGGGTAGCCTGATTTGCGACGCGGCTCCGCCCGTCGACCCCTCCTGCAGAAAGGGAACGGGCCAGCCCCGGCCTCTCAACTTATGAACGTCAAGCGTCTCTTCAAGGGTCCCATCCCGTACCTCATCATCGCCGCCTTGGTCTTCTGGATCGGCATCAGCCTGATGAGCATGAACGGCTTCCGTGAGGTCTCCACGCAGGAGGGTCTCGCCTTCCTCGAGAAGGGTCAGGTGAAGGAGGCCGTCATCACGGACGGCGACCAGCGCGTCGACCTCACGCTGACGAAGGCCGACGACGAGTTCGGCAAGCAGGTGCAGTTCTACTACGTCGGCGCCCGCGCGGCCGACGTGGTCGAGGCCGTCGACGCGGCAGACCCCTCCGGTGGCTACAACGACAAGGTGCCCCAGCCCAGCTGGCTCCTGTCGATGCTCGGACTCCTCCTCCCGTTGCTCCTCATCGGTGTCTTCTTCTGGCTGATGCTCTCCGGCATGCAGGGCGGCGGCAACAAGGTCATGCAGTTCGGCAAGTCGAAGGCGAAGCTCGTCTCGAAGGAGTCGCCGAAGGTGACCTTCGACGACGTCGCCGGCGCCGACGAGGCGATCGAAGAGCTCGAGGAGATCAAGGACTTCCTCAAGGAGCCCGCGAAGTTCCAGGCTGTCGGCGCCCGCATCCCGAAGGGTGTCCTGCTGTACGGTCCTCCCGGAACGGGTAAGACGCTCCTCGCCCGCGCCGTCGCCGGTGAAGCCGGTGTGCCGTTCTACTCGATCTCCGGTTCCGACTTCGTCGAGATGTTCGTCGGTGTCGGTGCGAGCCGCGTCCGCGACCTCTTCCAGCAGGCCAAGGAGAACTCGCCCGCGATCATCTTCGTCGACGAGATCGACGCCGTCGGTCGTCACCGCGGTGCCGGCATGGGCGGCGGCCACGACGAGCGCGAGCAGACCCTCAACCAGCTCCTCGTCGAGATGGACGGCTTCGACGTCAAGACGAACGTCATCCTGATCGCCGCGACCAACCGTCCCGACATCCTCGACCCCGCGCTGCTGCGCCCGGGCCGCTTCGACCGCCAGATCGGCGTCGACGCCCCCGACCTCGCCGGCCGCAAGAAGATCCTCGAGGTGCACGGCAAGGGCAAGCCGCTCGCCGCGAGCGTCGACCTCGAGGTCGTCGCCCGCAAGTCGCCCGGCTTCACCGGTGCCGACCTCGCCAACGTCCTCAACGAGGCCGCGCTGCTCACAGCGCGCTCCAACGCCCAGCTGATCGACAACCGCGCACTCGACGAGGCCATCGACCGCGTCATCGCCGGTCCGCAGCGCCGCACGCGCGTCATGCGCGAGCAGGAGAAGCTCATCACCGCCTACCACGAGGGCGGTCACGCGCTCGCAGCGGCAGCGATGAACAACACCGACCCCGTCACGAAGGTCACGATCCTCCCGCGCGGCCGTGCCCTCGGCTACACGATGGTGCTGCCCCTCGAAGACAAGTACTCCGTCACGCGCAACGAGCTGCTCGACCAGCTCGCCTACGCGATGGGCGGACGCGTCGCCGAGGAGCTCGTGTTCCACGACCCGACCACGGGTGCGTCGAACGACATCGAGAAGGCCACGGGCATCGCTCGCAAGATGGTCACCGAGTACGGCATGACCACCGACGTCGGTGCCGTCAAGCTCGGGCAGTCCTCGGGTGAGATGTTCCTCGGCCGCGACATGGGCCACCAGCGCGACTACTCGGAGGAGATCGCGCAGCGCGTCGACGCCCAGGTCCGCGAGCTCATCGAGGCCGCGCACGACGAAGCCTGGCAGGTCATCACGACCAACCGGGCCGTGCTCGACCGCCTCGCCGCCGAGCTGATGGAGAAGGAGACCCTCGACCACAACCAGCTGGCCGAGATCTTCAAGGACGTCAAGAAGCTCCCGCCGCGCCCCGTCTGGTTGTCCAGCAAGAAGCGTCCCGTCGGGTCGGGTTCGGCTGTCGGTTCCGCATCGTTCACCGCCCCCATCGACTCCGGTGCGGCCGACGGCGGCGTGAGCTCGGAGCCCGAGCCCGAGGCACCCGTGAAGCCCAAGCGCACCCGCGCGACGAAGCCGCGACCGGCGACCGCCTAGCCCGCATGACCCACGGCGAGCACACCGCGGACGACGCGGTCGCAGCCGCGCAGGCCGAGCCCGATCAGGGCTCGGCCTCGCGGTCGTCGGTGGACCGCGAGCGGATCGCCGCAGCGATCCTCGAGATCCTCGAGGCGATCGGCGAGGACCCCTCCCGCGACGGCCTCGCCGACACCCCGACGCGTGTCGCCGACGCGTACGCGGAGTTCTTCGGTGGCGTCGGCCAGGACGCCGGTGTGCACCTGGCGCGCCCCATCCCGATCGAGGAGGGCGCGACCAGCGACGTCGTGCTCGTCCGCGACATCGCCTTCCGTTCCGTCTGCGAACATCATCTGCTCCCGTTCCTCGGTACGGCGCACATCGCCTACCTGCCCGACGAACTCGTCATCGGACTCGGTGCCCTGCCGAAGCTCGTCGACACACTCGCGTCGCGCCCGCAGGTCCAGGAGCGCCTGAGCGAGCAGATCGCCGACACCCTCGTCGAACGGCTCGCGCCCCGCGGCGTCCTCGTCGTGCTCCAGGCCGCACACGGCTGCGTCTCGATGCGTGGTTCACGCCAGCTGACGAGCACCACCGTCACCATCGCCAGCCGTGGAGCCCTGGCCGATCCGGCCGCACGGGCCGAGCTGATGGTCCTGATCGGCGCGTCCGCCGACCAGGCGGGGTGATCGCATGTTCCAGATCATGGGCGTCGTCAACGTCACACCCGATTCGTTCAGCGACGGCGGTCGGTACCTCGACGTCGACGATGCCGTCGCCCACGGGCTCGAGCTCATCGCGGCCGGCGCGACCATCATCGACGTCGGCGGCGAATCGACGCGGCCCGGTGCCGCCCGGGTCGACACCCGTGAGGAGCAGCACCGGGTCGCACCCGTCATCGCCGCACTGGCCGCCGCTGGCGCGCGAGTGAGCATCGACACGATGAACGCGGAGACCGCCCGTGCCGCGGCCGACGCCGGTGCCTCGATCATCAACGACGTCTCCGGTGGCCTCGCCGACGATCGCATGCCGGGCGTCATGGCGGCGTCCGGTCTCGACTGCGTCATCAGCCATTGGCGCGGGCACTCGGCCGACATGGCGAGCCGTGCCACGTACACCGACGCGGCGGTCGACGTCGCTCGGGAACTCGACGACCGGGTGACGACCCTCCGCGGTCAGGGCGTCGACCCCGGCCGGATCGTCGTCGATCCCGGCCTCGGGTTCTCGAAGCACGCCGAGCACAACTGGCGCATCCTCGCCCGACTCGACCTGCTGCGCGAGCTCGGGTACCCCGTGCTGGTGGGCGCGTCCCGCAAGCGGTTCATCGGAGCGCTCCTCCCCGAGGACGCACCGATGGAGGCGCGCGACCTGCCGAGCGCCGTGGTGAGCGTGCTGGCCGCGCAGGCCGGAGCCTGGGGTGTGCGCGTCCACGACGTCGCCACCACCAGGCTCGCTCTCGATACCCTCGATGCATGGCAAGGTGGAGCCGATGACTGATTCGATCACCCTCACGGGCCTGCGGGCGTTCGCGCACCACGGCGTCTTCGACTTCGAGCGCGAGGCCGGACAGGAGTTCGTCATCGACGTCACCGTGTCGCTGGACCTCCGCCCGGCCGCCGGCGGCGACGAACTCGGCGCGACCATGCACTACGGCGAGCTCGCCGAGGCGGTCGTCGCTGCCGTGGAGCGCGACCCGGTCGACCTCATCGAGACCGTCGCCGAGCGCATCGCCGACGTGGTGCTCGCGAACGAGCGCGCGGAGGCGGTCCGGGTCACCGTGCACAAGCCGAGCGCCCCCATCACGGTGCCCTTCGCGGACGTGGCGGTGACGATCGAGCGCACCCAGGCCGACCGCACCCAGGCCGGGCGGGCCGTCTGATGGTCTCGCGCACGCCGATCCACGACCCCGCCCGCCGGCCCGGACCACCGAAGCCCCGTGCCGTCCGGGCGGTCGTGGCCTTCGGGGCGAACCTGGGGGACCGCCGCGCGACGATCGCACAGGCGGTGGACGACCTCGCCGCCGTCGACGGGGTGCTCGAGGTGCGGCCGTCGCCGCTCGTCTCGAGCGCGGCCGTCAAGTCGTCCGGTGTCGACGAGTCGGCTCCGGCCTACCTCAACGGTGTCGCGGTCGTCCGCACCCGCCTCCAGCCGCACGCGCTCCTCGACGAGCTCCAGCGGATCGAACTCGCGCACGGCCGCGTCCGCGAGGAGCGCTGGGGCGACCGGACGCTCGACCTCGACCTCATCGCCTACGACGACGAGACGATCGACGATGAACGCCTGACGGTCCCGCACCCGCGAGCCGCCGAGCGCGGGTTCGTCGTCGTGCCCTGGCTGCTGCTCGACCCCGACGCGACGCTGCCCGGTGTCGGCCGCCTCGACACCCTCGCGGCCGCCAAGGACGGCTCCGTGGTCCCCGACGACGGCACGCAACCGTGACCCGCACCACCGCGACACCGCTCATCGTCCTCGCCGGGGTGGGCGTCGTCTTCGGCTTCCTCGTCGAGGTCGCGATGGTCTCCGGCGGACGCGCGTCGATCATCCCGCCCGTCACCCTCGCGGTCTCGCTCGTGGCGGTCGCGATCATCCTCATCGCCCTGTCCTGGCCGATCCGCCGCAGCACGACCGGTCGCGCCACCCGTCGGATCGATCCGTTCCGCGCCATGCGGGTCGCGGCGCTCGCGAAGGCCTCGAGCCATGCGGGCTCCCTGGTCGCCGGGGCGACCGTCGGGATCCTGCTCTTCGTCCTGACCCGCCCGATCCTGCCCGCGATAGGCTCGTTGTGGCTGGTGATCGCGTCCATCGTGGGATCCGTCGCGCTCGTCGTCGCCGCCTTGGTGGCCGAGTGGTTCTGCACCGTTCCGAAGGATGATGATGACGACGCCGCACCCGGGGGAGCCCCGTCCCACACCTGATCAGCCCGCCGAACGGCCGCTGATCGAGACGCCGCTCGAGGAGCTGACGTCACCGGAGACGGTCCACGCCGACCCCGCGGAGCAGAGCGGCAAGCGGCTCGAACTGCCTGATGCCGAGTGGCGCCGCGTGAGTCGCAAGCTCATCGCCGTCGAGTTCATCTCCGAGGGCGCCGGCCTCGTGCTCGTCACGGCGGCCGTGGTCTTCGTCGCGCTCGTCTGGGACTGGACGTGGATCTGGTGGCCGTTCGCCGCCTTCGCCGTGATCTCCCTGGTCGCCGCTGCGTTCATCCCGCGCCGCATCCGATCGATCGGGTATCAGCTGCGCGCGGACGACCTGTTGTTCCGCCGAGGGATCATGTGGCAGCGCTTCGTCGCCGTGCCGTACGGGCGCATGCAGCTCGTCGACATCAACCGCGGGCCCCTCTCGCGGGCGTTCGGCCTCGCCGACCTCAAGTTCGTGACCGCCTCCGCCTCGACCGGAGTGGTGATCAACGGGTTGCCGGAAGCCGAGGCCGAGGGGCTGCGCGACCACCTGGTCGCCGTGGCGGAGAGCCGGCGGACCGGACTGTGAGCGAGCACCAGGCGGCAGGACCGCCGGAGCGGTTCGAGGCTCCGGCCGCGGGTCCTCGGGTGAAGCCGACGGCCGAGGCGATCGTCCCACGGATGGCCGGACAGAGTCTCGTCGACGGGCAGTGGCACCGGCTGCACCCGGCGACGCCGTTGCTCCGAGGTGGGATCGCGTTCGTCGCCATCCTCGGCATCGTCATCGCGAACCTCCGAGAGCGCCTCATCGAGTTCTTCATCCCCGCGCCGGGGATGGAGCAGCCGACCGACCCGATCGACTACATCCTCAACCACGGCTTCGTCGGATGGGTGCTGCTCGCGATCGCCGTCGGGCTCATCGTGGTGATCGCCGTGTTCTGGTTCTCATGGCGCATGCACACCTTCCGCGTCACCGACGAGGCGGTCGAGGTGCGCAGCGGCATCCTGTTCCGGACGAACCGCAAGGCGAAGCTCGACCGCATCCAGGGCGTCTCCATCGAGAAGCCGCTCCTCGCCAGGCTCATCGGGGCCTCGCGCATCAACGTGAGCGTCGCTGGCCAGGACGCGAACGTCAAACTCGAGTACCTGTACGGTGCCGACGCCGACGGCCTCCGCCGGGACGTGCTCACGCTCGCGAGCGGGGTGAAGCTCGCCGAACGTCGGCAGACCGCTGCAGCCGGCGACCCGGCCGAGCCGACCCTGCCGCCGCAGTCGGCGCCCGACGGCACCGGCGGGGTGTCCCGGTTCGTCACCGAGCGCGTCGACGACTTCATCTCGCCCGAACTCGACCCGGAGGAGGCGGTGCCCGACTCCGTCGTGCGCCTGACGCTCGGGCGCCTGGTCGGGTCCACGTTGCTCAGCCCGTTCACCGTGATCGTCCTGATCTCGGTCGTGGTCGGCGTCGTGCTCCTCGTCAACGGACTGGACTGGGCCTGGTTCTGGCTCGTCCCCATGGTGCTGAGTCTCGGAGCCTTCGTCTGGTCGAGCGTGACGAAGTCGCTGCGCTACAGCATCGCGGCGACGCCCTCGGGCGTCCGCATCGGCTTCGGGCTCTTCTCGACGACGAACGACACCGTCCCGCCCGGCCGGATCCACGCGATCGAGGTGTCACAGCCCATCATCTGGCGCCCGTTCGGCTGGTGGCGGGTGCGGATCAACAAGGCCGGCCTGTCGCTCGAGCAGGCCGCTCGCGGTGCGACGAGCAACACGGTGTTGCCGGTCGGGTCGCTCGTGGACGCCGCCCAGGTCGTGGAGCTGATGCTTGCGGGCCGCATCGACGGCAGCGCCTGGGCGCCCCTGCAGTCGGCCCTCGCCACGCGCGACGGTGTCGGTTTCGTGGGCTCGCCCCGCCGCTCGCGATGGATCAACTGGTTCTCGTGGCGTCGTACCGGCTACGCCCTGCGCGACGGGATGCTGCTGTTCCGGCAGGGGGTGGTCTGGCGCAAACTCCACATCCTCCCGCTCGCACGCCTGCAGAGCCTCCGGATCGACCAGGGGCCGCTCCTGCGCGCGCTCGACCTCGCCTCCGCGACCGCGCACACGGTCCCCGGCCCGGTGATCGCCAAGCTCCCCGCTATGGCCCGCGACGAGGCGGTGCGGATGTTCGACGCGGCGTCGGCGGCGATCGTGGTCGCGCAGTCGACCGACCGCAGTCACCGGTGGGCGAGCTTCGACCCCGAGCACCAGCCCGACGAGGCGCAGGCGCCGGCGCCCTACCTCGATGAGCCGATGGCGCAGTCGGACACCCAGCCGACGACGCAGGCGGACGCCGAGCCGTGGCAGGAGCAGAGCCCGGCACCGTCCGTGCCGCCCCCGACGACCGACCAGGACCGGAGGACCACGTGAGCGCGGAACGACGGAGCGCCAGGCTCGGCGTCGGGATCATCGGGAGTGGGCGCGTCGGCCCGGTTATCGGAGCGGCGCTCGGGGGAGCGGGACACGCGATCGTCGGCATCACCGCCGTGTCGGAGGAGAGCCTCGAACGGGCGAACGCCCTGTTGCCGGATGTGCCGGTGCTCGATCCGACCGACGTGGTCGAGCGCAGTGAGCTCGTCGTGATCGCCGTTCCCGATGGGGAACTGGCCTCGCTCGTCGAGGGATTGGCCGCGGTCGGTGCGTGGCAGCCGGGCCAGCTCGTCGCCCACACCTCGGCTCGGTTCGGGACAGCGGTCCTCGCTCCGGCCGCGCGCGCCGGTGCCATCCCGCTGGCGATCCACCCGGCCATGGTGTTCACCGGGACGAGCCTCGACCTCGCCCGGCTCCACGAGACGTCGTTCGCCGTGACCGCACCGGCCCCGGTCCAACCGATCGGACAGGCGCTCGTCGTCGAGATGGGCGCGGAGCCGGTGATCATCGCCGAGGCCGATCGAGCGGCCTACGCTGAAGCGGTGGAGACGGCCGCGAGCTTCTCCCGCGCGGTCGTGCAGCAGGCGACGGGTCTGCTCCAGGACATCGGCGTGGAGAACGCCGGCGGCTTCCTGTCCTCGCTCGTGCGGTCGTCGGTCGACGAGGCGCTGCGCGGGGCGACCACGCCCGACGTCGACGAGCTGCTCTAGCCGGGTGGACGGACCGCCGCCCGCCCACCCGAGTCCGG
The DNA here is from genome assembly GCF_006065115.1 of Plantibacter sp. M259. NCBI lineage: Bacteria > Bacillati > Actinomycetota > Actinomycetes > Micrococcales > Microbacteriaceae > Plantibacter > Plantibacter sp. M259. The sequence goes on from NZ_CP040750.1 coordinate 2,922,324, forward strand.
GCAGGCGGGCGGATATCCGTGTCAGCGGACCCGTGTCAGCGGGTGCGGCGGCGACGGATCAGCGCGTCGATCGCGAGTCGGCCAGGGCCGGCGAGGGTGAGCGCGAGCGACGCGAGTGCGAGCAGCATGACGTACTCGAAGCCACCGTCGGCGGCGTAGAACCCCGCCGGCAGATGCACGAGCACCATCGCCACGGCCATGGTCACCGCGAGCAGGGCGCCCACGATGCGCGTGCCGAGACCGACGATGAGCAGCAGGCCACCGACCACCTCGAGGCCGGCGACGACGACCGCCGCGACCTCTGGAGCCGGGATGCCCATGCCCCCGAATCCGGAGGCGACGCCCGGGATGGAGTCGACGAGGAACTTCTGGAGCCCGTGCGCGATGAAGACCACGCCGAGGGCCAGGCGCAGGAGGAGGAGACCGGCGTCGATCCCCGCCTGTCCGCGCGGCACGGCGGGGGAGGCCGGGACCGGTGGGACGGTGGTGGCTTCGCGGTGGTCGGTGTGCTGGTGGTCGGAGAGCGTCGTCATGACGAGCCTTTCGAGTTCGTTTCCGGCGTCGGTGCCCCCGATCGGGACTCCTGTCCTTCGAGCCAAGCACGGCCCGGGTACCCGGCGGTGTCCTCCGAATGGTTGTTCGCAGACCCTTGTCAGGGCGTCGATAGCCGGTTCATAGGAACCTGGCCGTGCGCACGGCCTGCACGGTCCCCGGTAAACTCCAGTGACCGCACGAGGAGAATCCCACCGCATGACTGACACGACGCCAGAGCCGATCGACGACGCAGCAGAGCAGGCAGAGCTCTCCGAGCAGAAGGCCGTCCGGCTCGCGAAGCGCCAGCGCCTCATCGACGAGGCGACGTCGGGTGCCGGTGGCGCCTACCCCGTCAGCCTCCCCATCACCGACACGATCCCGGCGGTCCGAGCCCGCTTCGGTGAGCTCCAGCCCGACGAGGCGACGGGCGTCACGGTCGGTGTCGCGGGCCGCGTCGTGCACCTCCGCAACACCGGCAAGCTCTGCTTCGCCAGCCTGCAGTCCGGCGACGGCAGCCGCATCCAGGCGATGGTGAGCCTCGCCAGCGTCGGCGACGAGCAGCTCGCCGCCTGGAAGGAGCTCGTCGATCTCGGCGACCACGTCTTCGTCTCCGGCGAGGTCATCTCCAGTCGTCGTGGCGAGCTGTCGATCATGGTGGCCGAGTGGACCATCGCGGCGAAGGCGATCCTGCCCCTGCCGAACCTCCACAACGAGCTGAACGAGGAGACGCGGGTCCGGAGCCGGTACCTCGACCTCATCGCCCGCGATCAGGCGCGCAAGAACGTGCTCGACCGGGCCAAGACGGTGGCCAGTCTCCGCCAGACCTTCACGGAGCGCGACTTCGTCGAGGTCGAGACGCCGATGCTCCAGGTCATGCACGGAGGAGCCTCGGCCCGCCCCTTCGTCACCCACTCGAACGCGTTCGACACCGAGCTCTACCTGCGCATCGCGCCCGAGCTGTACCTGAAGCGCGCCGTCGTCGGCGGCATCGACCACGTCTACGAGATCAACCGCAACTTCCGCAACGAGGGCGCCGACTCCACGCACAGCCCCGAGTTCGCCATGCTCGAGGCGTACGAGGCCTACGGCGACTACGGCACCATGGCCGACCTCACGCAGACCCTCATCCAGAACGCCGCGCTCGCGACGAGCGGGAGCCACGTCGTCACCTGGGCCGACGGCACGGAGTTCGACCTCGGTGGCGAGTGGGACCGCATCTCGATGTTCGAGAGCCTGTCGGCCGCCGCGGGTGTGGAGATCACGCCGCAGACGCCGATCGAGGAACTCAAGGCGCTCGCCGAGCGTGAGGGCGTCGAGGTCCCGCACCCCATCCACGGCAAGTACGTCGAGGAGCTGTGGGAGCACTTCGTCAAGGGTGGCCTCGAGCGCCCGACCTTCGTCATGGACTTCCCGGTCGACACGAGCCCGCTCGTGCGTGCCCACCGCTCCATCGAGGGTGCGGTCGAGAAGTGGGACCTCTACGTCCGCGGCTTCGAGCTCGCCACCGGCTACTCCGAACTCGTCGACCCGGTCGTGCAGCGCGAACGCTTCATCGAGCAGGCGAAGCTCGCCGCGCAGGGCGACGTCGAGGCCATGCGTCTCGACGAGGAGTTCCTGCGGGCGCTCGAATTCGGGATGCCGCCGTCCGGAGGCATGGGGATGGGCATCGACCGACTCCTCATGGCGCTGACCGGTCTCGGTATCCGCGAGACGATCCTCTTCCCCCTGGTCAAGTAGCGGCCATCCGGCAGCACGACCACCGACAGTCAGGCGCGACGATGAGCATGATGGACCCCGGCGACCACCAGGACCCGAAGAAGCAGGGGCCGACGACGGCGCGCATCACGATCTGGATCGTGGTGAGCGGGATCGGCCTGTACCTCGTCGTCAGCGGTCTGTGGGGCGCCCTCGCCGGAGGTTCCTGACCCTCCGGTCCCTGCCCTTCGACAAGCTCAGGGACCGCACGACCACGTCGTTCCGGTCCCTGAGCCAGCTCTCCGGTCCCTGAGCGAAGCCTCCGGTCCCTGAGTCAGCTTTCCGGTCCCTGAGCCTGTCGAAGGGCGGTACGATTGACGGGTGATCGAAGACTACTGGCTCAACGCGCTCTGGTCGCTGCTGCCCACCGTGGTCGTCGGCATCATCTTCTGGGTCGTCATGCGCGCCATCCTGCGGTCCGACCGCAACGAGCGCAAGGCGTACGCGCAGGTCGAGGCGGAGCAGCGCGCGAAGCTCGGGCTCCCGCCGGTCGAGCCCTCCGGACCTCGCGAGGTCTGACCCGTCCGTATCACGTGGCGAGCTCACCCCACAGCTGTCCGGCATGGTCAGTAGGCTGGAGCCTCGGCAGCTGAGCGGATGGGCGACATGACGATCGAGTTCTCCTGGAACTGGCTGGGCATCACGGCCCTCGTCCTGGACTTCATCATCCGTGTCATCGCGGTGATCGTCGTTCCGCGCAACCGGCGCCCCACCGCCGGGATGGCCTGGCTGCTCGCGATCTTCCTCATCCCGTATGTCGGTGTCATCGCCTTCCTCCTCATCGGCAACCCGAAACTGCCGCGGGTGCGCCGGCGGAAGCAGTACGACATCAACGTCTACATCCGCCAGACGACCCGCGACCTCGTCAAGGCCAACCTGACGTCGAACGCACCGGCCTGGTTCCGGTCGGTCGTGACGCTCAACCGCAACCTCGGGTCGATGCCGCTGCAGGGCGGGAACACCGCGAGTCTCATCGGCGACTACGAGGCCTCGCTCCACGCCATGGCCGATGAGGTCGACCGTGCCGAGCAGTTCGTGCACGTCGAGTTCTACATCCTCACCTGCGACCGCACCACGAAGCCGTTCTTCGACGCGCTCGAGCGCGCGGTGGCCCGCGGCGTCACCGTCCGGGTGCTCCTCGACCACTTCGCGAGCTGGCGGACCCCCGACTACAAGCACACCTTGAAGCGCCTCACCTCGATGGGGGCCCAGTGGGCGCTCATGCTCCCGCTCCAGCCGTTCAAGGGCAAGTTCCAACGTCCCGACCTCCGGAACCACCGCAAGATGGTGATCGTCGACGGCGCGGTCGCGTTCATGGGTTCGCAGAACATGATCGACCGGAGTTACAACAAGCCGGGCAACATCAAGCGGGGTCTCCAGTGGCAGGAGCTCATGACGCGGGTGGAGGGTCCGGGGGTCGCGGGGATCAACACGATCTTCCTGAGCGACTGGTACAGCGAGACGGGCGACGTCCTGTCCCATGAGGTCGGCCTGCTCGAGGCCCGACCGGTGGGCGACCTCGAGCTGCAGGTCGTGCCGAGCGGGCCGGGGTTCGACGGCGACAACAACCTCAAGCTGTTCCTCACGCTCATCTACGCGGCGCAGCGGCGCATCGTCATCACGAGCCCGTACTTCGTGCCCGACGAGTCGTTGCTCGCAGCGGTCACGACCGCGGTCCAGCGTGGTGTGCCGGTCGACCTGTTCGTCTCGGAGATCGGCGACCAGGCGATGGTCTGGCACGCGCAGCGCTCCTACTACGAGGCGCTCCTGCGGGCCGGTGTGCGGATCTTCCAATACCCGGCGCCGTACATCCTGCACGCGAAGCACTTCACGATCGACGACGACGTCGCCGTGATCGGGTCGAGCAACATGGACATGCGTTCCTTCGGTCTCAACCTGGAGGTCTCGCTCATGGTCCGCGGGCGCGAGTTCGTCCAGGAGATGCGCGGCGTCGAGGACGGGTACCGGGAGATCAGCAAGGAACTGACGCTCGCGGAGTGGCTGAAGCAGCCCCTCCGCTCGACGGTGCTCGACAACCTCGCGAGGCTGACCTCCGCGCTTCAATAGCACACCACTGAAATAATAAACATGTGTCATGTCGGTACAGATATATCTGTCTGATATTCTCTCCAGGTCGGCCACCTCGAGAAAGTGACGCATGTCCCTCCTGAACTCCCCGCCCCGGCCCCTCGCGGCCTGCACCGCCGCTGCTGCTGCGGCATTGATCGGCTTCGGTGCGATCGTGCCAGCCTCGGCCGCCACCGATCCGCCGCCGCCCGACGACAGCTCCACCACGTCGCCCGAGGAGGTGCCGACACCGGATCCCGTTCCGTCCCCCGACGCCTCCGGCGGCCCGGTGGCGTTGACGCTGCTGACCCAGTTGCAGCGGACGATCACCGGTACTGCGCCCTTCGACGAGGAGGCCGGCCCCGGTCACGACACGAGCGGGGACGACCTCGTCCTGCGTTCCCACGACACGGTCACCTATCGCGTGGAGGTGCAGGTCAACGGCGCACCCCAGGACGGTGTCGTGACCGTCCGGCAGACGCTCCCGTCCGGGTTGACCTGGCCGGCGGTCGGCTCGCTCCCCGGATACTGCGGTGAGGGCTCGACCGTGAGTGAGGACGCACGCACCGTCGACTGCGTGGTGCACGACGTCGCTCCCAACTCGGTGTCCACGTACGATCTCGTCGCGACGGCCAGCACGGCGCTGCCCGACGGCACGGTCCTGCCCGCTCCCACCGGAGCGGTCCAGGCGTCGGCGGTGGACGCCACGAGCGGGCAGACGGTGTCGTCGTCCACGACGCCCGACGACCTCGTGGTGAGCAGTGGGCCCCGCCTGAACATCGGCGCCAAGCGGTACAACACCGACCACGCCGTGGTCAATGCGGAGGGCGTCGCGGGTTACCGGGTGTCCTTCGACACCTACGTCGACCTGGCCGGCTACAACTCCGCGGGAGCGCTCGGCGCTCGCGGACAGTCGGCCGTCGTCGGCGACGTGGCCTTCGACATCGACCTCTCCGACTTCAGCGAGAACGCCGAGGTGGTCGACTTCGCCGGACAGCGTTGCGCCATGAACCCCTACGACGTCGGCGCCTTCCCGAAGAGCTCGGGCGGTGGGCCGAACGGCGTCACCGACTCCGGAACGTGGACCTGCACGCCCGACGCCTCGAATCCGAACCTCATCCACGTCGTGATCTCGGGCGCCGATTTCAGCGCGGACCACCTGCCGACCAAGTCTGCCGCGGGCTACAACATCGCGACTCGTGGCTATGTCGGGATCGGCAAGTTCGCGGTGTTCGTCGCGCACACCGACGTCCCCGCTGACGGCAGCATCGACTCGGTGGTCACGTTGCGCGACCTGGTCGCCTTCGGGGAGAACGCGGCGGGCGAGCGGATCGCGAACGCCGCCGAGCCGCTGGACGACAACACCGTGACCACCCGGCTCACCCGCCGTCTGGGTATCGGCCACAGCACGCGGTACGTCGACAACCCGGCGAACCTGACGAAGATCCCCGGTCAGAGCTCGATCGGGTCCGGTGACGGGCCGGTGACGACCGGGCAGACCTTCGTCGCGAACACGGCGATCAACAACTCCTCGACGACCGCATCGATGGAGGATGCGATCGTCTGCCAGGTGTTCGACCCGAAGACCCAGCACGTCTCGACCATCGACTCGACCTGGCCACCGGTCACGGTGCGCGCGTCCAGTTCGCTCGGCGACTTCAACCCCAGCCACGTCATCGTCGAGTACGGCACGACCCCGGTCACCGACCCCGGTGCCGACGACGCGACCCGCTGGCGCGACCTGAGTGCGGCGACCTGCGACGATGACGACGCCTCGTGGACGGCGAACTGGCAGTCGCTCGACCTCGAGGAGGTGACGCGTGTCCGGTACCGCCCCGTGGGTGACGCCCTCCCGCCTGGCGCGCAGTTCAACGCGGCGCTCACCCTGCAGCTCCGCGACGGCCTCCCTGTCGGCGAGACGGTGACCGAGACCTACTCGGTGAAGTCGCCCACCTTCTATCACGACGACGTCGACCAGCCGACCTACTGGACCGAGGACGACTGGTACCACGCGAAATACGACCCCGTGCAGGCGACGAACAAGGACTTTCCACGCGGCGACCGCGTGCTCGTCTCCGAGGGGTCCGTCGCGATCGCCAAGCGGGCCGTCGCGCCGGCCGTCGAGCCTGGAGCACCCGCGCACGTCGCCTCCGGGGATCGCGTGCAGTTCGCACTCACCCCGCAGATCGCCAGCAAGTCCGGACTCGTCGACTCCTCACGCGACGTCGTCGTGGTGGATCGGCTCCCGAAGGGGCTCACCTACGATCCGACGGACGTCTCCCACGTACCGGACTCCGTGGAGGTGGCCGAGGACGGCACCACGGAACTGACCTGGTCGTTCGACCGGATCGACCGCGGCAGCGAACCGGTGATCACCTACTGGGCGAAGACCGATTCCACGATGATCGGTGATCTCGTCAACCAGGTCGTCGTCTCGAGCCCCGACGACCCGTCGTCACTCACCGACATCCCCGCATCCCCGACGACCTCCGACGCCCATTATTCGCGTCAGACGGTCTCCCTCAGCTCGCCGGGTGGGCTGCGCATCGAGAAGTCGGTCGCGCAGACGGCGATCGAGTCCGGCGACGACGTCGACTACACCGTGTCCTTCGCGAACATGAACGCCGACACCCCGCAGCAGGACGCGTCGTCGATCGACGTCCTTCCCTACGTCGGCGACCAGCGTGGTTCCTCCGCCGCGGGGAAGCTCATCGGCGCGGTCGACGCCCCTGCGGGCGTCACGGTCCGGTACACCGACGCCGATCCGGTCGCCGTCACCGCGTCCTCCGCGGTGGACGGGAGCGCCGGGTACGGGGACCTCCCGGCCGGGTCCGCCTGGTGCACTGCCGCCGAGCTCGGCACCTCCGGGTGCGCCGCATCGTTCGGGGAGGTCACGGCCCTGCGTCTGGACGTCGCTTCGCTCGCTGCGATGGAGCGGGTCGAGGTGCAGTACACACTGGTCTCGAGCGGCGCCCCGAGTGGGTCCTCCTTCGGCAACGATGCGACCGTCCGTTCGGCGACACAGACGCTCGGCGCACGCTCGCCGCTCGTGAGCACCCGGGTCGTGTCCTCCTCGATCGGTCAACGACTGTGGTGGGACACGAACGAGGACGGCCTCGACAACGACGGGCCGGACGGGACGCCCGGTGCCGGAGTTCCGGACGTGGCGCTGCACCTGTCCGGCGTCGACAAGTTCGGTTCGCCCGTCGAAACCGACACGACGACGGACGCCGACGGTTCCTATCGGTTCTCCGGGCTCGTGTCCGGTGACTACGCGATCCTCGTCGACGTGCCGGCGAACGCGGGCGCGACGGCACTTCGGGTCGGGACGGACGACCTGCTGAACTCCGCCGTGGTGCCCGAGACGGGCGTGATGCAGGACATCTCCATCATCGACCCGTCTCCCACCGGTGCCGACGCCGAGGATCTCACCTGGAACGGCGGGCTCGTGGCCGGAGCCGAACCTCCGGTCCCGCCGGTCGATCCGCCGGGGATCCCGAAGGACGACGCACCCGCTGCGGCCGGCCGCGCGGGAGACCTGGCCGACACCGGAACCGCCTGGGTGTTCGCCGGCGTCGTGGCCGCGATCGTGCTCCTCGGAGGAGGCACGGGGCTCATGATGCTCCGTCGTCGCAGGACGGACGACTCCGCAGCGTGACCCGGGCGGAGGGGTCGGCCACCGAGTGGGCGACCCCTCCGCCTGAGGGCGCTGGTCAGCGTGCCTGCGCCGGCCGTCGCGCCTGAACACCGGCTCTGAATCTCCGCAGCATCGGTCCAGGACCGGGCTCCGGTGGCTCCCTATACTGGGGGCAAGTCAGGCCCACGACGGCGTCGCCTGCTCCCGGTCGACCCTTCGCCTGACGCGATCGAAGGAGGCATCAGTGCACCACACCGATATTCCGACCCGCTCCGACATCGTCGAGCTCGCGACCGCCCGAGAAGCCTCGAGCGTGTCCATCTACCTCGAGACGAGCACCAACCCGGCCGATACGAGCCACATCCGGTTGGACCTCAAGAACCAGGTCAAACACGCCGTGGAGCAGTTGACGGCCGCGGGAGCGGATCGTGCCGACATCGCGCGGTTCACGTCGGAGATCGATCGTCTCCTGGAGGATCCGGACTTCCTGCGGTATCTGTCGTCGAGCCTGGCGATCTTCGTCGGCCCGTCCCTCACCCGCTACTTCCGGGTGCCCAACGTCCTGCGGTCCTGCTCCGAGGTGTCCGACCGTTTCTACATCAAGCCGCTCATGCGCGCCCTCACCTTCCCGCAGTCGGCCTATGTCCTCGCCCTGGCGCAGAGCGGGGTCCGGCTCGTCGCGGTCGCGCGGGACCTCCCGGCGACCAGCATCGAGTTGGACGTCCCCGAGGACGTCGCCGCGGCCGCCCACGTCGACTCCATCCGGGGCCGGGGCTCGAACGGGCGCGAACAGCTGGGTCGCATCCAGGGCGCCGAGGGGCAGAAGATCCGCATGCAGGAGTACGCGCAGGCGATCAACAAGGCGTTGTCGCCGGTGCTCGCCGGTTCGAAGGAGCCGCTCATCCTCGCGGGCGCCGAACCGATGACGGGGATCTTCCGGTCCGTCTCGAGCTACAAGCACCTCGTGAAGCCCGAGATCGAGGGCAACCAGCAGGAGCGCTCGGACGAGCAGCTCGCCGCAGCGGCCCGCCCGATCCTCGACGAGCTGTACGCCGCCGAACTGCGCGCGCTGTGCGAGGAGTTCGGCACGCGCGCGTCGAACGGGCGAGCCGTGACCGACCTCGGCGACGTCGCGCGCGCCGCGACGGCGAACGCGGTCGACACCCTGTTCGTCGACATCGACAGCAACCTGCCGGGCACGGTCGACGAGACCACCGGTGTCGTCACGCTCGCCGACGACGCCGACGCGACGAACTACGGCGTGATCGACGAGATCCTCCGCCGGGCGCTGCTGTCCGACGCCCGGATCCTCGCCGTCCGCGCCGACGACGTCCCCGGTGGGGGCGCCCTCGCGGCGACCGTCCGGTTCCCGGTCTGATCGAGCCGCGATCAGCCGACACCCGCAGCGCACGTGCCCGGTGCACGTGCGCTGCGGCGTTCCCGGCGGCCGAGCATCACGCCCACGGCGAACAGGGGCGAAGAGAGCTGCGGCGGTCGTTACGCTCCTACTAACGGCATCACCACCCTGCCCGGTGCCGGAGGAGAGTGATCATGTTCGAGAGATTCACCGACCGTGCGCGTCGTGTCGTCGTCCTGGCCCAGGAAGAGGCCAAGATGCTCAACCACAACTACATCGGGACCGAGCACATCCTGCTCGGCCTCATCCACGAGGGAGAAGGAGTCGCCGCCAAGGCGCTCGAGTCCCTCGGGATCTCCCTCGATGCCGTGCGCGAGCAGGTCACCGACATCATCGGCACCGGCCAGCAGCAGCCGACGGGACACATCCCGTTCACGCCGCGCGCCAAGAAGGTGCTGGAGCTGAGTCTGCGCGAAGCGCTGCAGCTCGGCCACAACTACATCGGCACGGAGCACATCCTGCTCGGCCTCATCCGCGAGGGCGAGGGCGTCGCAGCCCAAGTCCTCGTGAAGCTGGGCGCCGACCTCAACCGTGTGCGCCAGCAGGTCATCCAGCTGCTGTCCGGCTACCAGGGCAAGGAAGCAGCCCCGGTCGGCGGCAACCAGAGTGAGCAGCAGGCGCAGGGCGGGTCGCAGATCCTCGACCAGTTCGGCCGCAACCTCACGCAGGCCGCGCGCGACAACAAGCTCGACCCGGTCATCGGTCGCGACAAGGAGATGGAGCGGGTCATGCAGATCCTCTCCCGTCGCTCGAAGAACAACCCGGTCCTCATCGGTGAGCCCGGCGTCGGCAAGACCGCCGTCGTCGAGGGTCTCGCTCAGGCGATCGTCAAGGGCGATGTCCCGGAGACGCTGAAGGACAAGCAGCTGTACTCCCTCGACCTCGGCTCGCTCATCGCCGGTAGCCGCTACCGCGGTGACTTCGAGGAGCGCCTGAAGAAGGTCACCAAGGAGATCCGCACCCGCGGCGACATCATCGTCTTCATCGACGAGATCCACACTCTCGTGGGTGCCGGTGCCGCCGAGGGCGCGATCGACGCGGCCTCCATCCTCAAGCCGCTGCTCGCCCGCGGTGAGCTCCAGACCATCGGCGCCACCACGCTCGACGAGTACCGCAAGCACTTCGAGAAGGACGCAGCCCTCGAGCGTCGCTTCCAGCCGATCCAGGTCATGGAGCCGTCGCTGCCCCACACGATCAACATCCTCAAGGGGCTGCGCGACCGCTACGAGGCACACCACAAGGTGTCCATCACCGACGGCGCGCTCGTCTCGGCGGCGAACCTCGCCGACCGCTACATCTCCGACCGCTTCCTGCCCGACAAGGCCATCGACCTGATCGACGAGGCCGGCGCACGCCTGCGTCTGTCGATCCTCTCGAGCCCGCCGGAGCTGCGCGAGTTCGACGACAAGATCGCCGGCGTCCGCGAGGCCAAGGAGACGGCCATCGAGGAGCAGGACTTCGAGAAGGCAGCGTCGCTCCGCGACGAGGAGAAGAACCTCCTCGGCGAGCGTCTGCGCCTCGAGAAGCAGTGGCGCTCGGGCGACGTCAAGACGACCGCCGAGGTCGACGAGGGTCTGATCGCCGAGGTGCTCGCCCAGGCGACCGGTATCCCCGTCTTCAAGCTCACCGAAGAGGAGTCCTCGCGACTCGTCTTCATGGAGAAGGCGCTGCACCAGCGGGTCATCGGTCAGGAGGAGGCCATCTCGGCGCTCTCCAAGACCATCCGCCGCACGCGTGCCGGCCTCAAGGACCCGAAGCGTCCCTCGGGCTCGTTCATCTTCGCTGGCCCCACGGGTGTCGGTAAGACCGAGCTCGCGAAGGCGCTCGCCGAGTTCCTGTTCGACGACGAAGGCGCGCTCATCTCCCTCGACATGTCGGAGTACGGCGAGAAGCACACGGTCTCGCGACTGTTCGGTGCTCCTCCCGGGTTCGTCGGCTTCGAAGAGGGCGGCCAGCTCACCGAGAAGGTGCGCCGCAAGCCGTTCAGCGTCGTGCTCTTCGACGAGATCGAGAAGGCCCACCCCGACATCTTCAACTCGCTCCTCCAGATCCTGGAAGAGGGCCGGTTGACGGATGGTCAGGGTCGCGTCGTCGACTTCAAGAACACCGTCATCATCATGACCACCAACCTCGGTGCTCGTGACATCGCCGGTGGTCCGGTCGGCTTCCAGATCGAAGGCAACGCCTCGACCGGGTACGACATCATGCGCGGCAAGGTGAACGAGGAGCTGAAGAAGCACTTCAAGCCCGAGTTCCTGAACCGTGTCGACGACATCATCGTGTTCCCGCAGCTGTCGAAGCCGGAGCTCCTGCAGATCGTGGACCTGTTCACGAAGCGTCTCTCGGAGCGTCTACTCGACCGCGACATGACGATCGAGCTCACGCTGCCGGCGAAGGAGCGCCTCATCGAGGTCGGCTTCGACCCGACCCTCGGTGCTCGTCCGCTGCGTCGTGCGATGCAGCGCGAGGTCGAGGACCAGCTCAGCGAGCAGATCCTCCACGGTGAACTCAACGCCGGCGACCACGTGCACGTCGACTTCGTGAACGGTGCGTTCGCCTTCACGACCTCGGCTCGTGGCGAGTCGGTCGGTGCCGGCGTCAACGCGCAGGCGTCGCTCGGTACGGGTTCGGCCACGCCGGATCTCGCGATCACGGGCGAGTAGTCCCGAGTCACCGAAGGCCCCCACTCCGCGGAGTGGGGGCCTTCGTCGTGTCGGGACGTGTTCGTTCGCCCATCTTCGGGCGCGCGAGCACTGGATCGCCCAAACCTGGGCGAACGAACGGTGGCGGTCAGCCGAGGCGGTCGAGGTAGCGGAGGATGATGCCTTCGCGAAGCGCCCAGGGGGAGACGTCGAGCTCGCGGACGCGGAAGGCGGCCATCGCCTCGGACAGGACGATGCCGCCGGCGACGATCTGGAAGGTGCGGTCGGCGGTGATCCCGGGGAGCGCGGGGCGGGCCTCAGCCGGAATACGGGCGAGCCGGGGGATCCAGTCGTCGAGCTGGCTGCGCCGGAGCAGGGCTCGCTCGGTGCCACCGATGCCGTCGGCCACCGATCCTGCGAGGCGTGCGAGGGAGCGGATGGTCTTGGACGACCCGACGACGTGATGGGCGTCGGGCTCCTCGGCGAACGCGGGGAGTGCTGCGGTGAGCACCTCGCGGGCGTGCAGGCGGAGTGCCTCCTGCTGTGCGGCGGTCGGCGGGTCGTCGTGGAGGAAGCCGACGGTGGAGCGGCCGGCGCCGAGCGGGAGGGAGATCGCGACATCGGGGTATTCGTCGCCGCCGGCCGCGATCTCGAGCGAGCCGCCGCCGATGTCGAGGAGGAGCATCTCGCCGGCCGACCAGCCGTACCAGCGGCGGACGGCGAGAAAAGTGAGCTTCGCCTCGTCGTCACCGGAGAGGACCTGTAGGGCGATGCCGGTCCGTTCCTCGACGAGGGCGAGGACCTCCGGCCCGTTCGTCGCCTCACGGATGGCCGAGGTCGCCATCGAGAGCAGTTCGTCGAGGCCGCTCTCCCGGGCGGTCGCTGCCGCTGCACCGATCGACTCGAGGATGACCGCGACGCCCTCCTCGCTGATCGATCCATCGGGCGTGAGGTATCGCATGAGTCGCAGCACCGACTTGTGCGACGACTGGGGGATCGGCCGCGCTCCCGGGTGGGCATCGACGATGAGCAGGTGGACGGTGTTCGATCCCACGTCGAGGACTCCGAGTCGCATGCGCTCACAGTACTGCCTGCCCTCCCGCGTCTGCTGTGGTCGTTCACCAGCGCGGTGCGCTGACGTGAGCGCGGGTCCAGGGCGTGAGCGCGGGTCTCCGGAGGGGCGCGCCCACGTCCCTGACCCGCGGTGAGGCCGATACCGCGCCACTCGTGTCAGCGCACCGCGCTGACGCCCACACCCTCGCGCTCGCGTCAGCGCACCGCGCTGGGCATGGGTGGGGTGGGACTTGGGAGGGCGCAAGGCCGCGCGACCTCGTCGGCGCACCGCGTAGGATCGCCGCATGACCGCCGCCACCTCGGAATCCTCCGCCCCTCGAACCCTCGTGATCCTCGGTGCCGGAGGCGACCTCACGGCCCGGCTCCTCCTGCCGGGACTCGCGTCGCTCCTCGCCTCCTCGCGTGGCGAGGCGGTGCGCCTCATCGGCGTCGACCGCTCCGAGTCGAGTGACGAGGCCTGGCGGAAGCGCGTCGAGACCGCGTTCGCGGACGCCCCGTCGACGCTCGCCGAGACGATCGTCGCCGAGACCACCTACGTGCAGGCCGACGTCTCCGACCCGGCGTCACTCGAACGCGTCCTCGCGGCCGCCGGACCGAACGTCGCCCTTTACTTCGCCCTGCCGCCCGCCATCACCCTGCTCGCGTGCAAGGCACTGCGGAAGCTGGAGCTCCCCAAGGGCATCATGCTCGCCCTCGAAAAGCCCTTCGGGACCGACTACGCCTCCGCTCGCTCGCTCAACCGCCTGCTCCAGCACCTGGTGCCTGAGGAGCAGGTGTTCCGCGTCGACCACTTCCTCGGTAAGTCGACGGTCCTCAACCTGCTGGGCCTGCGCTTCGCGAACCGCATCTTCGAGCCGCTCCTCTCCGCCGACAACGTCGAACGCGTCGACATCGTCTTCGACGAGCAGCTGGCACTCGAGGGCCGCGCCGGATACTACGACCGCGCAGGCGCCCTGATCGACATGATCCAGAGCCACCTGCTCCTCGTCCTCGCGTTCGCGGCCATGGAGCCACCGGCGAGCGTCGACGCCGAGGATCTGCGCGGCGGTATGGCCCAAGTGCTGCGAGCGACCCGCCCGTGGAAGGCGAACGGCACGGAGAGTCGGCGTGCACGCTACGGCGCCGGGACGATCGGCGACCGCAAGCTGCCCGCCTACATCGACGAGCAGGGCGTGGACCCGTCGCACCACACGGAGACGCTCGCCGAGATGACCCTCGCGATCGACAACTGGCGTTGGGCCGGTGTCCCGTTCGTGCTGCGGTCCGGGAAGGCGTTGGCGGACACCCGTCAGGAGATCGTCTTCACCTTCAAGCCGGTGCCGCACCTCCCGTCCGGCCTGCACGGCATGAAGACGCCGGCGCGGCTCCGCATCGGCCTGAAGCCGGCGTCGCTCGACCTCGACCTGATGATCAACGGCGAGGACGATCCCTTCGAGCTGGACCCGGTCGCCCTCCACGCAGAACTCCAGGCGGGGCAGCTCAGCGCCTACGGCGAGGTCCTGTCGAGCATCCTCGAGGGAGACCCGACCCTGTCGGTGCGCGGTGACGTCGCCGAGCAGTGCTGGCGGATCGTCGCGCCGGTCCTCAAGGCGTGGCGCAAGGACGAGGTGTCGATCGACACCTACCCGGCCGGTACCGCGGGCCCGAGGTCCTGGCACTGATCGTACTTCCTGCGTTGGCGCCAGCGCGGTGCGCTGACGTGAGCGCGCCCCACCGGACCGAGCGCGCCCCTCTGGAGGCTCGCGCTCGCGCGGCTGGGTAGCGCTCATGCCGCTTCGGCAGCGCTCGCTCGAGCGCACCGCGCTGGCGCCCACCAACCCGCGCTCGGTCGGGAGCACCGCGCTGGCGTCAGTAGACTTCTCGGAGGTTCTGACGTGAGGAGGCGGGATGGTCGAGCAGGCTCAGCAGGGGTACATCGTCCGTCGCGCCCGCACGAGCGACGTCCGCCGCATCCAGGCGCTCGTGGAACCACTCGTGCAGCAGCGCATCCTCCTCGGCAAGGACGACGTCGTGTTCTACGAAGCGGTCCAGGAGTTCCGCGTCGCCGAGACACCCGACGGCGAACTCATCGGCTGCGGCGCGCTGCACGTCATCTGGGAGGACCTCGGTGAGGTCCGCACGCTCGCCGTCTCCGCAGACCACCTCGGCACCGGGGTCGGCCACGCGCTCGTCGAGCGCCTCGAGCGCGACGCGATCGAGCTCGGCCTGCGTCGCCTGTTCTGCCTGACCTTCGAAACCGGCTTCTTCACGAGGCACGGCTATCAGGAGATCGGCGAGGAGATCGTCCCACCCGAGGTCTACGCACAGCTCGTGCGCTCCTCGGACGAAGGTGTCGCGGAGTTCCTCGACCTCGCGCGGGTCAAGCCGAATACGCTCGGTAACACCCGCATGCTCAAGCTGCTCTGAACCACAGCTTGAAGGTTGACGCTCGTCGGAGTGACCGATGAGACCGTTCACAATACCTCGCTGATCAGCGATTTCGCACATTTCCAACGCGAAGCCCGTGCTCAGATGAGCAGGCCCGGATTTACGTGCCGTTCACATTCGCGGTGGTCTTCCGTCACGCATGTCGGTTAGCTTGTGAGGCACTACCCATCGTCTGTGCCTCGAATGGGGGGTGCGTTGTCGCGCGCTCCGAACGAGGACGGCCCTCGATTCGGAGCCACATGTCGTTCAAACACCCGTGGAGGCTGTCCGCCTTCGCCGCCCTTGCCGGGCTCGTCGCCGCGCCCCTCGTGACGACACCAGCCGTCGCCTCGACCGACGGCCTCGGTGTCGTCATCAACGAGGCCTACCTCTCGGGCGGGAGCGCGAACGCGCCCTACCTGAACAAGTTCGTCGAGCTCTACAACCCGAGCGACGCGGTGGTCGATGTCAGCGGCTGGTCGATCCAGTACCGCAAGCTCGACGGCGTCGGCGCCTCGTCCACCGTCGTGCCACTCACCGGCTCCATCGCGGCCGGCGGCTACTACCTCGTCTCCGGCTCCTCGAACGGCGCCAACGGCGTCGCCCTGCCGACCCCCGACGTCACGAGCACCCTCAGCCCCCAGGGCCAGAACGGCACGCTCGCGCTCGTCGCCTCGACCACTGCGGTCACGCTCACGCCCGGCTCCGTCGTCGGCGACCCGGCTGTCGTCGACCTCCTCGGCTACGGCACGTCGAACACCTTCGAGACGGCCGCGTCGCCGTCCCCGTCGGGCAACACCGTTCCGCAGTCGATCGTGCGCACCACCTTCGCCGACACCGACAGCAATGCCGCCGACTTCACGCTCAGCGACACGGTCACGCCGCAGAACAGCGCCGGCGACACCCCGGTCGACCCCGAGCCCACGCCGGAGCCGACCCCCGAGCCCACCGACCCGACCACCCCGGTCGAGCCCGGTACGGCGACGATCGCGGAAATCCAGGGCACCGGTGCCGCGAGCACGATGGTCGGCCAGACGGTCACCACCACGGGCTTCGTCACCGCGAGCTTCCCGACCGGCGGCTTCAACGGCTACTACCTGCAGACCGCGGGCACCGGTGGAGCGATCGACCCCGCGACGCACCTCGCGTCCGACGGCGTCTTCGTCTACTCGCCGGCCACCGTCGGCTCCGTCGCCGTCGGCCAGTACCTGCAGGTCACCGGCGTCGTGGACGAGTACTACGGCCTCACGCAGCTGAAGGTCACCGACCCGGCCGCCGTCTCCGTGCTCGACGCCACCGGTGTCAGCGCTCCGACCGCCGCCAGTGTCGCCTTCCCGGCCACCGACGAAGAACGCGAGCGTCTCGAGGGCATGCTGCTCGACCCGGCCGGCGACTACACGGTCACCGACACCTACAGCACGAACCGCTACGGCGAGGTCGCGCTCGCGGCATCGACGACGCCGTTCGTCACGCCGACGGTCCTCGGCAAGCCCGGTTCTGCTGAGGCGCTCGCGGCCGCGGCCCGTGTGCCGGCGGAGAAGGTCGTCCTCGACGACGGCTCTACCGTGGACTTCTCGAAGGCTGAGAACACGGGCATCCCGCTCCCGTACGTCTCGACCACCGCGCCCGTCCGGGTCGGTGCCGCCGTCGACTTCACCGCACCGGTCGTCTTCGACTTCCGCAACAGCAACTGGAAGTTCCAGCCCACGCAGCACCTCACCGGCGCCAACGCCGCGGATGTGCAGCCGGCGTCCTTCGAGAACACCCGCTCCACCTCGCCTCGCGGGGTCGGCGGCGACGTGTCCCTCGCGACCTTCAACGTGCTCAACTATTTCGCCACCACCGGCGACTCGCGCACCGGCTGCACCTTCTTCACTGATCGCGAGGGCGGCAAGACGACCGTCGACGACTCCGATGCCGCCGGTTGCGGCGTCCGAGGAGCGGCGACGGCCGAGAGCCTGGCGCGTCAGCAGGCGAAGATCGTCTCGGCGATCAACGCCCTCGACGCCGACGTCGTCTCGCTCGAGGAGATCCAGAACTCCGCCTCGATCGGCCTCGACCGCGACGACGCGCTGAAGACCCTGACCGCGGCGCTCAACGCCGATGCCGGTGCGGGCACCTGGACGTTCGTCCCGTCGCCCGCGAAGGTCCCCGCGGACGAGGACGTCATCCGGACGGCGTTCATCTACAAGTCGGCCGCCGTCGAGACCGTCGGTGAGTCGCGCATCCTGCTCGACGAGCCGGCCTTCGACAACGCCCGTGAGCCAGACGCGCAGGCGTTCAAGCCCAAGGGTGCGGACGACGCGGCCACCTTCCTCGTCATCGCGAACCACTTCAAGTCGAAGAGCACCTCGAAGGCCGCGACGGGCGACAACGCCAACACCGGCCAGGGCGCCTTCACCGGCGACCGCACGCGTCAGGCCAAGGCCCTCGTGACCTTCGCCGACACGGTCTCGAAGGACATCGGCACGAAGAAGGTCTTCCTCGTCGGCGACTTCAACTCCTACGACGCCGAGGACCCGCTGGACGTGCTCCGCGACGCCGGCTACATCAGCCAGGAGGCCAAGACCGGCGAGTACACCTACGCGTTCGACGGTGCGGTCGGGTCCCTCGACCACATCTTCGCGTCGCCGGAAGCAGACCAGAGCGTCACCGGTGCCGACGTGTGGAACATCAACTCCGTCGAGTCGATCGCCCTCGAGTACTCCCGCTACAACGCGAACGTGACCGACTTCAACGTGCCGGACATGTTCCGCTCGAGCGACCACGACCCCGTGATCATCGGCATCAGCGCCGACGCGAGCGAGTCTGCGACCGTCAACCTGCTCAACATCAACGACTTCCACGGTCGGATCGACGCCAACACGACGAAGTTCGCGGGCACGATCGAGCAGCTCAAGGCGATGTTCGCACCCGACCAGACGGCGTTCATCTCCGCTGGTGACAACATCGGTGCCTCGCTCTTCGCTTCGTCGTCGCAGCAGGACCAGCCGACGATCGACGTGCTCAACGCACTCGGCCTGAAGGCCTCCGCGGTGGGCAACCACGAGTTCGACCTGGGCTACGGCGACCTCGTCGACCGCGTCATGGCCGACGGGAAGAACGCGGCCTGGCCGTACCTCGGGGCCAACGTGTACGAGAAGGGCACGAAGAAGCCCGCGCTCAAGGAGTACACGATCCTCGACATCGACGGAGTGAAGGTCGCCGTCGTCGGTGCCATCACCCAGGAGACGCCGACGCTCGTGTCGCCCGCAGGCATCGCCGACCTCGACTTCGGGGACCCGGTCGAGGCCGTGAACCGCGTCGCGGCGCAGCTGACCGACGGCGACGAGTCCAACGGTGAGGCGGACGTCATCGTCGCCGAGTACCACGAGGGTGCCGGGGCCGGCACGCCGGACGGCGCGACCCTCGAGCAGGAGCTCGCCGAACAGAGCGCCTTCACCGAGATCGTCACCACGACGAGCGCGGACGTCGACGCCATCTTCACCGGCCACACGCACAAGCAGTACGCGTGGGACGCTCCGATCCCCGGCGTGACCGGCAAGACCCGCCCGGTGCTCCAGACCGGCAGCTACGGCGAGTTCATCGGTCAGATCACGTTGACCGTCGACCGCGCGTCGGGTGACGTCACCGCCTACACGGCGAAGAACGTCGCACGCACCACGGTGGCCGAGGCCGACCTGGTCAAGCAGTTCCCGGCGGTCGCGACGGTCAAGACGATCACCGACAAGGCCCTCGCGGTCGCGGCGGAGATCGGCAACCAGAAGATCGGTGAGGCGAAGGCCGACATCACCCGCGCGTTCAACAACGGCGTGAAGGACGACCGCGGTGCGGAGTCGACGCTCGGTGCGCTCGTCGCCGACTCGCTCCGTGCCTCGCTCTCGAGCGCCGACCGGGGTGGAGCCGACATCGGCATCGTCAACCCGGGTGGCATGCGTGAGGAGATCCTCGCGGGCGACATCACGTACGCCGAGGCGAACGCCGTGCTGCCGTTCCTCAACAACCTGTGGACGACCTCGCTCACGGGTGCACAGTTCAAGACCGTGCTCGAGCAGCAGTGGCAGCTCGACGCGGCCGGGAACGTCCCGTCCCGTCCGTACCTGCAGCTCGGACTGTCGTCGAACGTGCAGTACACGTTCGACCCCACGAAGGCCCAGGGGCAGCGGATCACGAGCATCACGGTGAACGGTGCGCCGATCGACCCGAGCAAGAGCTACCGGATCGGCTCCTTCAGCTTCCTGCTGCAGGGTGGCGACAACTTCCGTGAGTTCGCGAACGGCACGGACACGCGCGACTCCGGTCTCGTCGACCGCGACGCGTGGATCGCCTACCTGACGGCGAACAGCCCGGTTGCCCCGGACTTCGCCCGCCAGAGCGTGCAGGTCACGAACGCGCCGACCGCAGCGGTCGCCGCAGGGAAGACGGTCTCGTTCGACGTCGCGAAGCTCGACCTCACCTCGACCGGCAGCCCGGTGAACACCTCGCTGGCGATCGAACTCAACGGCTCGCCGATCGGGACGGTCCCGGTCACCGCGGGTGCAGCAACGGTGTCCTTCACCGTGCCGGCGGGTACCGCTGACGGCGCGGCGACGGTGCGCCTCACGGCACTCGAGTCGGGGACGACGCTCACGGTGCCGCTCACGGTCGCGACGCCGCCGGTGGTCACGCCGCCGACGCCCGCACCGGAGTCCGCGCTCATCCAGGCGCTCAAGGACCTCATCAAGGCGATCACCGACTTCATCATCGGCAAGCTCGCCACGATCCACGTCGGCAAGGAGTACGCCGGCACCTGGGTCAGCGTCTGGCTGCACTCCGAACCGATCCTCGTCAGCGACGGCCTCGTGCAGGTCGACGCGGACGGCAACGTGCAGGTCACGGTTCCTGAGGACGCGCCGGTCGGTGCCCACCGCCTCGTCGTCCAGGACGCCGACGGCAACGTCATCGGCTGGCAGGACATCGTCGTGCAGGCTGCGGCGGTCGACCCCGGCACCGACCCGGGCACCCAGCCCGGTGCGGGCGGCGGGACCGGTTCGGGAACGGCCGGCGGCAGCCAGGACGGCAGCCTGAGCAAGACCGGTGCCGAGCCGTGGGGGAACGCGGCGCTCGCCGCTCTGCTCCTCGTCGGTGGTCTCGCGCTCGTGATCGCCCGTCGTCGCTCGGCGCAGCAGCTCTAGGCGCTCGCGGCACCCAGCAATACCCAGCACCATCCCGATGCCCTGTCATCGGTCGGACCACGGTCCGCGCCGACGGCGGGGCATCGGGCGTTTCCGCGCCACTGCACTTAATCTGTGAGCATGTCGAGCCTCACGAATCCCCGCGGACCGGAGCGGCCCGCCGTCTACTGGCGACGCAGGTTGATCGTGTTCGGCGTCCTGCTCGCCGTCATCGTCCTGGTCATCGTGCTCATCGTCCGGCTCGCGTCGGGTCCGGGCACCGAGAACACCGCGGCGAAGACGACCCCGACGCCCACCGCGACCCCCGCGCCGACGGCCGCGCCGGAAGCGTCGACGACCGCACCGATCGACGAGGCCGCGACCACCGACCCCGGTTCGGCGGCCGCGTGCACCGCTGACCAGATCCGCGTCGAGGCCGTCGTGAACGGGACGAGCTTCGCGGCGGACGAACTCCCGCAGCTCTCGCTGAGCGTGACGAACACCGGCTCGGCCGCGTGCACGATGAACGCCGGCACGAGCCAGCAGGTCTTCACGGTTTCGAGCGGTGAGGAGCCGTACTGGACGTCGACCGACTGCCAGACGGCACCGAGCGACCAGCAGGTGCTCCTCGAGCCGGGGAAGACGGTCTCGTCGAACCCGCCGATCACCTGGGACCGCACGCGGTCGGCGCCCGACACCTGCGACCAGCCGCGCGACCCGGTGCCCGCCGGTGGCGCCTCGTACCACCTGAACACCTCGATCGGCGGCTTCGCCTCCGCCGACAGCGCGCAGTTCCTGCTCAACTGACGGAACCTGCTCGTCGAGCCGCCCCGGTCACTGAGCCACCCCGATCGCGGAGCCTCCCGCGGTCACTGAGCCGTCCCGCCCCGGTCACTGAGCCTGTCGAATTGCTCGACCCGCAGCCCCGCACCGGCCTGCGACAATGGACGCATGGCGAAGCAGAAGCGACCCGAGTTCCGTTCCGAGCCCCTGGCCGCGGCGCTCGCCGCCGGCGACATGGTGGCCGTGGCACTCGCGTTGCGGAACGGCCGGTTCGTCGTCCCGCTCATGAAGCCGGGCAACCCCGACAAGCCGACCGAGACCGGTGAGGTCTGGATGTTCCGTCAGCCCGAGACCGCGAGGCTCGCGCTGCTCCTCTTCTCCGATGCGAAGAACAAGCCGGCCGCTCTGCCGCCCTACGTCGGCCTGCACGACGGCACCTGGCTGGCGAGCTTCCTCCGCACCTACGGCGACGACATCGAGACGGTGCTCTTCGACGTCGCCGGTCCGCACTCGCTGCAGGCCTCGCCGGAGGAACTGCTGCGGGTCCTCGAGCTCGAGGCGCCGGCCGCCGAATAGCTCGACCCGCGGGCCCTGCTCTCGGCGTCGTCCGCCGTTCACAACTCCTGCAGGTCGTCGTCCGAACACGGACAGGTCCCGTTCTGGGGCCCTACGGGACCAGTCCGCAGGAGTTGTGAACAAGAACGCCCCGATCCTGGTTCGTGGAGCAGGTGGTCGGGTGCGCTCAGAAGGCGGCGTCGAGCTCGCGTTCGCGTCGGGCGGGGCGCGCCGCCTCGGCTGCGGTCTTCGCGATGCCCAGAACCGACTTGAGGTCGTTGCTGACGTCGGAGTTGAGCAGCAGCTTGTAGCCCAGTCGGTTGCCCTCCGAGCCGCGCTGCTTCGCGACGCTCACCGGGCGCACTTCGCCGCTGAGGCTGATCTCACCGTAGGCCGCGAGGTCGCGGGGGAGGGCCAAGTCGCGGATGACGGAGACCAGGGCGAGGGCGATCGCGAGGTCGGCCGCCGGTTCGCTGATCTTCACGCCGCCGACGGTCGAGATGTAGACGTCGTGGTCGGTGAGGTCGTAGGAGTAGCGGCCGTGCAGCACCGCGAGGATCATCGCGACACGTGACGGGTCGACGCCATTGGTGACCCGGCGGGGGTTTGGTGCCTGCGTCTTGTTGATGAGCGCCTGGACTTCGACGGGGAGTGCGCGGCGTCCCTCCATGACGATGGTGACGCAGGTGCCGGCCACGGGTTCGTTCTGGCTGAGGAACAGGGCGCTGGGGTCGGGGACCTCGGCGATGCCGTCGCCGGCCATCTCGAAGCAGCCGACCTCGTCGGTGGCGCCGAAGCGGTTCTTCTGCGCGCGGAGGAAGCGGAGCGCGGTGTGGCGGTCGCCCTCGAACTGGCAGACGACGTCGACGAGGTGCTCGAGGAGTCGGGGGCCGGCGATCGATCCGTCTTTCGTGACGTGGCCGACGAGGAGGATCGGGAGGTCGCGTTCCTTGGCGATGCGGGTGAGGACGGCTGAGACCTCGCGGACCTGGCCGGGTTGTCCGGCGAGGCCGTCGGACTGCGAGGAGGAGACGGTCTGGACGGAGTCGACGATGAGGAGCTTGGGCTGCACCTGGTCGATGTGGCCGAGGATGGTGGCGAGGTCGGTCTCGGAGGCGAGGTAGAGGTCGTCGTGGAGGGCACCGGTGCGTTCGGCGCGGAGGCGGACCTGGCTGACCGACTCCTCGGCGCTGACGTAGAGGACGCGGGCGCCGGTCTTCGCGGCGCGGGATGCGACCTCGAGCAGCAGGGTCGACTTGCCGACGCCCGGCTCACCGGACAGGAGGATCGCGGCGCCGGGGACGATGCCGCCGCCGAGCACCCGGTCGAACTCGGCGATGCCGCTCGACCAGCGTGGAGCCTCATCGGCGCTTGCCTGGGTGATGGGACGCGCGGCGCGCTCGTCGGTCGCGCGAATCGGAGTCAGCTTGCCGAGGACACCGGTGGGAGCGGAGGCTTCGACGACCGTGCCCCACTGCTGGCATTCGCCGCAGCGACCGGCCCACTTGGCGGTGGTCCAGCCGCATTCGGTGCAGCGGAATGCGGGGAGGGTGCCTTGGCCATGCGGCCAGCCTAAGCGCGACCGCCGACACCGCCGGCCCTCCGCGCCGCCTGTGGATAACCGGCATCGCTCAATTCGCGTCGGCGCTCGTCTTCTATTACACTCGACCCCGGTACCGTGTCCGAGCGGCCGAAGGTGCAACTCTCGAAAAGTTGTGTGCTTGAAAGAGCACCGTGGGTTCAAATCCCACCGGTACCGCCATAGAAAACCCCTGGTTATCCAGGGGTTTTCTGCATTTCTGGCTGTGGCGTGGTGCGAGCGTCATGCAGGTCTTCGGACAAGTGTGCCGATCAAGGTTCATTCGGCGGGGTTCGAATGGGGTCAGGTCCGACCTCGCATGACGGCTCAGGTGTCGAGGACGTATGAAGCTTGAGAAGCGCACTCGGGTGAGTCATCGATTCGCCTCTGCAGCAGCCTTTGTGAGCGCGCGCCCCGCGAGGAGCATGATGACGACAGCGATCGCTGTCAGCGTCGATGCGATCCAGATCGGAGCGAGTAAGCCCAGCCCGGTCGCGAGCCCGAATGCGCCAAGCGCGGGCCCCGCGGCAGCTCCAATGTTCAATGCTGCGGTTGCGTACGAACCGCCCATCGTTGGCGCACCCGACGCCGCATAGAGCACACGAGTGATCACGGTGCTACCCACGCCGAATGACAGGAAGCCCTGAACGAAGACAAGGATGATGAGCGCCACGGGATGCGATGCGACCAATGCCAATGCGATCCAGCCTGTCAGCAGCAGCGGACTGCCGACCGCAAGCACGACGCCCGGGCGTCGATCCGACAGTCGCCCTGCAATCGTGACGCCAAGGAACGATCCCATGCCGAACATCACCAGCGCGACGGACACCCACCCACCAGTCATCCCCGCGGTCTCGGTCACGACGGGTGCAAGGAAAGTGAATGCCGCGAAGGTCCCTCCGTTGATCAGCGCTCCAAGTGCCATGGCCAGGATGAGGCGTGGCTGTGCCAACTGGCTGAGCTCGGCATGAAGCCGTGGCGAGAAAGCGCTTGAATCGGTCTGACCGGCGTCGTTCGTGATCCCTCGGATAACTCCGCAGACCGCCGGAATACAGAGGATTGCGATAGCCCAGAACGTCGTTCGCCAGCCCAGCGCTGTGCCGAGTAAAGACCCCGCGGGGACACCCGCGACGGTTGCGATCGTCGTGCCGGAGAGCAGGATCGACAGTGCCCGCCCCTTCTGGTTCGCTGGCACGAGGGTAGTTGCCGTGCTCAGTGCTACGGCGAGGAATCCTGCGTTCGCAAGAGCGCTGAGCACCCGGGTGATGAGGAGGAGCGAGAACACGGGTGTCATCGCTCCGACCACGTGACTTCCCGCGAACACGAGAAGGCAGACGATCAACGTGAGCCGCGGTGGCCAACGGCGAGCGAACGCCGCCATTACTGGCGCGCCGGCGACCATGCCGACCGCGAAGGCCGAGGTCAGCAGGCCTGCCGTGCCGACCGCGACGTCAAGCTCGGTCGCGATCGCGGGGAGCAATCCCGCGAGCATGAATTCTGAGGTGCCCATGACGAAAACCGCCAGGGCAAGCATGTAGAGAGCAAAAGGCATCGAATACTCCGAGGTGAGAGATCAAGAAATGGTTCTTCTTGTCACCACGGCCAGTACCCCGGGCACGCCAGAAATACGCCCACACCGGTTGTGGGCGTCGCAACTACTGGTTCACGGGGCTGGCGGTGTGACCGACAACCCCTGGCCTGTCTGACTCGGGACTCGACATGTCCCAAACTCTACTGCGCTCAACTGCGCGTGGCGTGGAGCGATCGGTCCCCCTCGATCCGGCGTCATCCGCCCGCGCGTGAGATGAAGTTGAGACGGAGTGGGCTTCGTTCGTTATAGGTCGCAGGGACGCTCGCTATCGTCGAGTATGGGGAACTTCGATGAGGAACGTGACCGGAACGCGCATCTGCCGACAGGAGAAGCGGCGCCTCCGAGCCCACCAGGAGCGCCTGAGCCGCCGTTTCAGGCGATCTTCCCGAATCTGGACCGCGTGTCCCGAGACTCATTGCGGAAGGGCACGTTCAGTCGCCGCCGAATCATCCGCGCAGCGATCGGGTTCCTGATCGTCGTCATCACGATCGTCGTCATCGTCTGGCTGACCGGGCCGAGCGGCTAGCCCAGCCCGACGACCGACCGTCGGAGCAACCCCTCGTTCACGATGAGGGACGCTGTTCGATGCCGGCACGGCGAGGTACGAAGCGCGACAACCATTTCGTCGCCTCCTCTGCGACAGCGGACAGCACCAGCCCGGGCGTCATGATCAGTGCTACAGCCGCGATGCACATGAGCGACACGAAGGCGTCGGAAGCCGTCGCCGCTTCCCACACACCAGCGGGGATCTCGCGCAGCATCGCGTTCCGCAGCCCCTCCCAAAAGAGGTAGCCGACCCCGAGGCCCAGCAGACCGCCGAGGGTGCGAGCGAGCGCGTACCGGTTCAGCATGCACGGAGCCTTTCGTCGCATCGATCAGGCATCATCACGGGGCCGGGATGTCTGAATCGCGTCCGCGACCTCGTGATCGGAGAAGCCGTCCTCGAACAAGTGCGCTCGGAGCTCGGCGTCGGCGCGCGCCACCTTGCCCTGCGGCCGTCGGCGGCGCATCCGCACGTACTGGGTGCCCAGCGCGAGGACGAGGAAGAGGACCAGCCCGGCGAGCAGGAGTCCGAGGGCGAGCAGCAGCCCACCACCCACGTCTTCAATCAGGCCCACGATGCACCCCCCCGGATATCACGATCGTTGCACCCAGGGTAGAGGAAACGATTCGGAAGATCGGGGCGTATCGACAGTGCCCAGAACGAGTGCGGTCTCTGCTCATGTCGGGCAGCGGCTCAGAGCGTCTGAGGTCCGCGTTCCCATCGCGCTCGCTGGAGTAGGCGATATCTGACGCGCGGATTCAGCACGGCGCAGGGGCTGACGAGCCCTGTGTGCGACCGCGCGACGCCTCTCGGTGTCAGGTCAGTTCGCCGGATCCAGCCGGTCGATTTCCGCCGCACGGAGGCGCACGAGGGTCAGATCGAGCAGCGGCGTCGGGATCTCGAGATCGCGTGCACGGTCTGCCAGGTCGCCGAGGATGTGTTCGGCCTCCGTCGAGTTCCCCGCCTTGAGGTCGCGGAACAGCGATGAGGTGAAGGTCGAGCCGGGTTCGGCCAGAATCTGGACGGATTGTGCATGAGCAGCCGCGCGCGGCGGATAGCCGGCCGCGATGGCGACAGCCGCTGTCTCCGCGATCGCCGCTTCGATGTACCTGCGGCCGCCGGCTTCCTGGATCCGACCCACGGTGTTGTCGAACAGGCAGGTGATGATGCCTGCCGCTGCGATGAACGCCCACTTCTCCCAGAGACGCAGTCGGATGTCCTCCGCGTCGATGACGGTCAGGCCCGGCACGTCGAGCAGGGTGGCGATCGGTCCCAGCGGTGAGTCCGAGGAGAGCGACCCGATGGTGATCTCGGCCAGCGGGGTCATCTGCACGGCGCCGCCTTCCTCATCCACGGTGGCGACGATCTTCATGAGGCCGCCGGCGACCCGTGCTGGATAGCGATCGGAGAGGATGTCGAGGTGTCGCAACCCGTTGAGGAGCGGAACGATGACCGTCGTTGGGCCGACGGCGGGAGCGAGGTCTTCGACCACCGCGGCGAGTGCGCTTGCTTTCACAGCGACGACGATCAGGTCGAAGGGACCGGTCAGCGCGTCGGCAGTGACCGCGGAAGCATCGAGCACGTGCTTTCCGGCGGGTTCGGTCAGCGTCACCCCGTGCCGCTCGAGTCGTCGTCGACGCTCTGGTCGAACCAGGTAGGTGACATCCCGACCTGCTTCCGCCAGTCGAACCCCGACAGCTATTCCTGTTGCGCCGGCTCCAACAATCAAGATCTTCATCCGACTATCGTCGCGTGGGCGGTATGCCACCTGACGCATAGAAGGCCGGAATCGAAACCTCGAAGACGAAGAGTCTCGACGAGGCACCGCAGAACTGAAAAACACCGATTCCCAGCGAAGCCCAGGGACACCTCACCTGAGGTTCAGAACGCCGTCGCACAGTGATTCCATGACCAGATCACGTGCCCTCGTCGTCCCCCTCGTCCGCACCGCCGCCGTCCTCGCCGGCGTCTCATTGCTTGCGGGGTGCCAGGCCACCTCGGCAGCCGTGCCCGATCCGTCGTCCTCGGTTTCGTCGGCGCGGAAGGGAAGCGCCGACGGCGGCTCGACGGGCGACCGCAGCGACTCGAAGACCGAACAGAAGAACCTCGCCGCCGTGCTCAAGCTCTACACGGACGCCTTCCCCGACCCCGCCTCCTCGAAGGCGGTGGCGACGACCGACAAGCTGGTCGCGGCCGACGCCGTCGCGCACGGTTCCGGGCAGAAGTCCGGTCCGAGCGGACTCCTGGCGGAGTTCACCGCCGACCGGACGCGGGTCCCCGGGGCGCAGGCGGTCGTCAAGCACACCGCGGCCGACGGCGACCTCGTCGCCGTGCACTACCAGGTCGCCTCCGACCCGGCCGACGAACGGACAGGCGAGGCCGCTGTCGACCTGTTCCGGGTGCGGGACGGCGCCGTCGTGGAGCGCTGGGCGTTCGATCAGCCGATCGCGACCGGGACGCCCGCGAGTGGGAACACCAACACGATGTTCAGCGACCTCTACAACCCGGCGAAGCCCGCGGTCGCGCCGTCGGAGTCGCAGGAGGAGCAGAACCGGACGTTCGCGGTGAGCGCGTACAACACGCTGTTCCGCGACCAGGACGTCTCGATCCTCGACAAAGCGTTCGACCCCGCCTACCTCCAGCACAACCCGGTCGCACCGAACGGCACGGCAGCGCTCAAATCCTTCTTCTCGGGTTCCGCGACCTTCCCGCCGCAGGAGTCGGTCATCTCGCTGAGCGACGGCGACCTCGTGTGGACCTTCTCGCAGAGCGTCGGAGCGAAGGCCGACGACCCCGTTCTGGCAGCGGACATCTTCCGGGTCGACGACAAGCTCATCCGCGAGCACTGGGACGTCGTGCCGACCGCCGGGTGATTGTCGGCCCTCCAAGCTGCGCGCTCATTAGGCTCTGGGGATGACTCAGGACTTCGCAACGCTGAACGCCCACGCCATGGAGGTCGCCGCCGCCTACGACGATCTCAGCACGAAGCGGATCGGACGCCCGTGGACGAACCAGGAGGTCGCCCTCGGCTTCGTCGGCGACGTCGGTGACCTCGCCAAGATCGTGATGACGCTCGACGGGACGCGTCGCATCGACGGCATCGGACTCGAACAGCTCGAGCACGAACTGTGTGATGCCATCTGGTCGTGTCTCGTGCTCGCCGACCGGTTCGGCATCGACATCGGCGAGGCGTTCCCCCGTCAGATGCAGGACTTGG
Organism: Plantibacter sp. M259; assembly: GCF_006065115.1. Lineage (NCBI taxonomy): Bacteria > Bacillati > Actinomycetota > Actinomycetes > Micrococcales > Microbacteriaceae > Plantibacter > Plantibacter sp. M259. Next base: position 2,951,278 of record NZ_CP040750.1, read on the forward strand.
TGCGGCATGTGTCCGAGCTCCGGGCCGACGAAGCGAGCACTGACTCCGCGACGCCCGCTGGCTAGAATCGCGACATGAGCGACGACAGCACGGCCAGCACCGACGACGGCGAGTCCTTCGGCGTCGAGCCCGGCACCTACCGGCACTTCAAGGGTGCGCGCTACGAGGTCATCGGCGTCGGACGCCACAGCGAGACCGAGGAGCCGTACGTCTTCTACCGGACGACCACGACCCCGCCGACGTCGTGGGTGCGACCGCTCGCGATGTTCGTCGAGCCCGTCTCGCGCGACGGCTACGAGGGACCGCGCTTCGCCCGCGTCGAGGACGACGCCGACTGACCACGGAGGAGCACCGCATGACCGACACCGATCACACGCAGCCCGAACCGGCCGACGAACGCGACCTGTTGGTCGAGCGCATCATCCACGCGCCGCGATCGGCCGTCTGGGCGGCGTGGACCGACCCCGCGACGCTCGGGCAGTGGTGGGTGCCGTCGCCGGCGGTGTGTCGGGTCGTCGAGTTCGAGTTGCGACCCGGCGGGTCCTTCCGCACCGAGTTCAGTGAGGACGGCGTCGACTTCGTGCCGCAGATCACCGGATGCGTGCTGGAGGTCGTTCCGGAGCAGCGTCTCGTCTGGACGACGGCGCTGACCGCAGGCTGGCGGCCAGCCGAGCAGCCGTTCATCACCGCCGTGATCGACCTCGCTGACCACCCCGACGGCACCCGCTACCGAGCGACCGCGCTCCACAGCGGGGTCGCCCAGCGCGACGAACACCTCGAACTCGGCTTCCACGCCGGCTGGGGGATCGTCACGGAGCAACTCGCCGCGCTGGTGGAGCAGCGCTGAGCAAGCCCTCCACTCACGCCGTCTCCGGATCGGTCGCAGTGCTGGGTTCTGGCGTCAGCATCATGCCGCCCGGCGTGTAGGAGGAGTCGAGTAGGGCGCGCACCCACGCCTGGTTGACCGACGGCTCCGGCTGCGCGAACCGGAACTGCAGCGGGACGTCGCTCGTGATCCAGAGGCTCACCCGCCCACCGCCGTCCACAGCCCCCTTCGTCCACTCGACGAAGAAGGACTCCCGACGCCGCAGCTTGTTCCCGATCGCCGCCCTGAGGTGGGCGAGCACGCGGTCGTCGAAGTCGTAGTGACTTCCGGCACCGTAGATGAGAACGCCCATGCAGTGATTGTGCCGCATCGGCCCCGCCGCACCGCTCGGCGACGCCCCGCCGCTCCGCGTAAACTCGTGGGATGCCGAGTCCGACCCCCGCACCCGCACCCTTCGCCCTCCGCCCGGCGCTCATCCCGGGCATCATGGGTGCGGTCGCGCTCATGCTCGGTCTCGCGCTGCTCGAACTCGACGCCTTCACGATCGTGCTGTTCGTGGTGAGCATCCTCGCGCTCATCATGGCCGTGTTCGCCTGGCAGGCCAAGCAGCCGCTGTGGATGATCCCGACGCTGCTCGTCGCGATCGTGTGGAACCCGGTCCTCCCGCTCCCGTTCAGCGGCATCCCCTGGATCATCGCGCAGTTCCTCGGCGCGGTCGTGCTCGTCTCCGTCGGTGTCCTGCTCGAGAACAAGCACGCCGCCCCGCCCGCCTGATCGGAAATGTTTCGGGAACGCCTGCGGGTCGTCCCGGCTCTGGCAAGCTTGCGCTCATGACGCTTGAACGCAACTGGGCCGGTACACACACCTTCGCAGCGCCGCGGATCGTGAACGCCACGTCGATCGACGAGGTCCGCGCGCTCGTCGCGGAGGCCGCCAGGACGGGCACGCGGGTCCGAGCCCTCGGCACCCGACACTCGTTCACCGACCTCGCCGACTCCGACGGCACGCTCATCACGGTGCTCGACATCCCCGCCGACCTGGTGTTCGACGAGGCCGCCGGCTCGGTGACGATCGGAGCCGGGACCCGATACGGGATCGCCGCCGCCTGGCTCGCCGAACAGGGCCTCGCCTTCCACAACATGGGCTCGCTCCCGCATATCTCCATCGGCGGCGCGATCGCGACCGGCACCCACGGATCCGGCAACGACAACGGCATCCTGTCCTCGGCCGTCAGCGGTCTCGAGTACGTCGACGCCACGGGCGAACTCGTCCACGTCCGTCGCGGGGACCCCGGCTTCGACGGCCTCGTCATCGGGCTCGGCGCGTACGGCATCGTGGTGCGCGTGACGGTCGACGTGCAGCCCGCCTACCGCGTGCGTCAGGACGTCTACCGCGACGTCCCGTGGGACGCCGTCCTCGCCGACTTCGAGGGCGTCACCGGTGGTGCATACAGCGTCAGCATCTTCACGAACTGGCTCGGCGACACCGTCGAGCAGATCTGGTGGAAGACCCGCCTGGCCGCTGGTAACGACGATCTGCCCGTGGTTCCGGAGTCGTGGCTCGGCGTGCAGCGGGACTCTCTGACCGCCGGCAACCTCGTCGAGACGGACCCCGACAACCTCACGCTGCAGGGTGGTGTCCCCGGCGACTGGTGGGAACGGCTGCCGCACTTCCGGCTCGAATCGACCCCGAGCAACGGCGACGAGATCCAGACCGAGTACTTCATCGACCGCGCCGACGGACCCGCCGCGATCACTGCCCTGCGCGCGCTCGGTGACCGCATCGCCCCGCTGCTGCTCGTGACCGAACTGCGCACGGCCGCGCCCGACAAGCTCTGGCTGAGCGGTGCGTACCACCGGGAGATGCTCGCCGTGCACTTCACCTGGCGCAACCTGCCTGAGGAGGTCCGGGCGGTGCTGCCCGCGATCGAGGATGCGCTCGCCCCTTCGGTGCCCGCCCGCACTGGGGCAAGCTCAACCTCCTGACGGCCGAGCGCATCGCCGAGGTCGTGCCGCGGCTGGCCGACGCGCGGGACCTCTTCGAGGAGTTGGACCCGGCCGGCACCTTCTCGAACGCGCACCTGGAGCGCATCGGGGTCCGTCTGCCCCGGTAGCGGGTGCCGATGGCTCGTTTGCCAGCGCGGTGCGCTGACGTGAGCGCGGGCGATCGGGTGCCAGCGCGGTGCGCTGGCGCGAGTGCTGGGGAACCGGCGTGGGCGCGGGGCACACGCGTGGGCGCGGGTCTCCGGAGACCCGCGCCCACGCGTCAGACCCGCGGTGACGTCAGCGCACCGCGCTGGCGCAACCCGGGAGGTCAGTCCTCGACTCGGATGCCGAACTGCTCGGCGAGCATGGCCGCGAGCTCACCGACCTGGAACGGGGTCATCGTCGCGCCCCGCAGATGCTCGATGCCCGCGATGCGACGCAGCTCGAGCGTCCGGAGGTCGACGTCGGTGAGCCTCGCCCGCGTGACGTCGAGACTGTTGAGGGTGCAGTCGACGAACCGGACCCGGGTGGCCGTCGCATCGGCGAGGTCGAGTTCGTCGATCGTGCAGTCCTCGAAGAGGACGTCCTGCAGCACAGCACCTCGCAGGTTGACGAACCCGAGCTTGCACCCGGTGACCCGCACGGACTGCCAGTTCGCGTCGTAGCAGTCGGCGGAACCGACCCGTGACCCCTCCAACTCGACGTCGCGCAGCCGAATCCGAGGGGCGAGGAGGATGGGCGCGTCCCACCGCTCGAGCCGGGTGTCGAGGAAGGACGCCGCCCGGAAGTCGGTCTGGTCGGCTCGAATGCCCGCGAGCAAGGACTCGGAAATCGTGATGCCCGAGAGGTCACGGTGCGACAGGTCGAGGTCGGCGAACCGCAGGCCTTCGACGCTGTCGTGCGCGTCGAGGGCGCGCTCGTCGCCGTCGGTCAATCCGATGAGACGGACGGGGTCGAGCCGTGGTGCTGTCGTTCCAGTGCGTTTCGCCATGCCGTGTTCTCCCGATGCCCGTGCGTGATGGGGTGATCCGGCCAGCCTAGGGGCGGCCGCCGACGGGCTTCCGAGCCACCGCTCAGCTCGCTGCGAACCGACCGGGGAGGAACGGCAGGAGCGGAGCGCGGTAGACGAGCGACGTGTCGACGCCGGCGGTCAAGGTGGTCCGGGCTGCGCCGTACCGCCAGACCCGGTTGTAGAGGAAGACCTCGAAGGAGACGTCCGTCCCGCCGACCTGCCAGCTCCCCGTGCCCCACTGCGCCGGCTGGCCGCGACCGTCGAACACCACCGTCGGACGCTGGAAGGCGCCGTACCAGGGACGTCGGAGTGTCACTTCGACGCGATGCTGCGTCGGCGACGGGTCCTGGGTGGCTTCGCTGCTCATCGGCCCAGCCTAGGGCGAGCGGCGGCGTTCCCGTGGTGCCGGTGCCGGCGGGATGGGCTTCGCCGCGATGACGTCGGCCTCGGCGATCACGACCGGTCCGCGCTTGGTCTCGACCGTGCAGCCCGTTTCCGACCGCTCGACGAGCTCGCCGAGGGCGTCGGTCGCACCCGCCTCAGCGCTCTCGGGCAGTGCGAAGCGCACGACGACCCGCGAACCGAGCGGTGCCTCCCGGAGGAAGCGGACGGCCGCCGGACCGATCATGGCCGGGTCCTCGACCACGACCGCGAGTCGCAGCTCACCAGGAGCTCGGGCGGTAGTCCTTGAGGAAGACGCCGAACAGGTTCTCGCCGGCCTCGCCGCGGACGATCGGGTCGTACACCCGTGCCGCGCCGTCGACGAGGTCGAGCGGGGCGTGGAAGCCCTCCTCCGCCAGCCGCACCTTGGTCGGGTGCGGGCGCTCGTCGGTGATCCAGCCGGTGTCGACGCTCGTCATCAGGATGCCGTCGGTCTCGAACATCTCCCGCGCGCTCGTCCGGGTGAGCATGTTCAGCGCGGCCTTCGCCATGTTCGTGTGCGGGTGGCCTGGACCCTTGTACCCACGACCGAAGACACCCTCCATCGCGGAGACGTTGACCACGTAGGTGCGCGGGAAGTCGGATGCCGCCATCGAGGCGCGCAACCGGCTGATGAGGATGAACGGGGCGGTCGCGTTCGCCAGCTGGACCTCGAGCATCTCGATGGGCTCGACCTGGTCGACGTTCTGCACCCAGCTGTTGCTGTGGTCGACGTCGGGCACGAGTCCGCCGGCGTCGATCGCGGTGCCGGCGGCGAGGCGTTCGAGCGACGACGACCCGGCCGTCATGGCCGCCTCGGTGAGCGCATCGGCCTTGGCGGCCGCAGCAGCGAGGATCGGGTGGGCGGACACCGACGCCGCGAGCGACAGCGGGTGTGCGTCGTTCGTGTGGCCGAAGGTGACGAGCTCGGGCAGTGGGCCGTCGGGCAGCGGGGCGAGCTCCGCGTCGACGAGCGGCTGGTACGCGCCCTTCGTGCGGCGGACCGTCTGCGCGGCGTTGTTGATGAGGATGTCGAGCGGACCCTGCTCGGCCACGGAATCCGCGAGGGCGATGACCTGGGCCGGGTCGCGGAGGTCGATGCCGACCACGCGCAGGCGGTGCAGCCACTCGGCGCTGTCGGGGAGCGCGCTGAAGCGGCGGACGGCGTCGCGTGGGAACCGCGTTGTGATGGTGGTGTGGGCGCCGTCGCGTAGGAGCCGCAGCGCGATGTACATGCCGATCTTCGCGCGACCGCCGGTGAGGAGGGCGCGCTTGCCGGTGAGGTCGGTGCGGGCGTCGCGCTTCGCGTGGCTCATCGCCGCGCACTGCGGGCAGAGCTGGTGGTAGAAGGCGTCGACCGTCGTGTACGGCTGCTTGCAGATGTAGCAGTTGCGCGGCACCAGCAGTTCGCCGGCGGTCGGAGCCGTCGTGGTGGTGGCGAGCGGGATGCCCCGCGTCTCGTCGTCGATGCGGTCGGGGGCGCCCGTCGCGGTGGCGGCGATCACGGCGCGGTCGGCGTCGGCGATCCGGGCCCGGCGGTCGAGTCGGCGCTCCTTCTTGACCGCCTTGAACATCTTGGCGGTGGCACGGCGCACCTGGAGGTAGTCGGGGTGCTCCTCGTCCATCGTCGCCATCGTCTGGAGGACGCGCAGCGTGACCTCGAGATCGGTGGGATCGATGCCCGCGTCGTCGCCGGGAGCGTGGTTCGCAGGCTCGTCGTGGGGGAGAGAGGTCATTGCTTCATTCTACGAGCCGCCGGACGTGCCTCGGGCGGTGCTGTGGTCAGCGCGGGGCGCTGGACCGACCGCGACCCACAGGCGTGAGCGTGCCCCTCCGGAGGGGCGCGCTCACGCCTGAGACCCGCGCTCGCGTCAGCGCACCGCGCTGGCCCGAGGGAAGGGTGTCCGTCGTGCGTGAGACCATGGGGCGATGACTCCCAAGCCCGCACCACTGGTCGACGTGGCCGACCTCGTCCGGCTCGTCGGGCGGGTGGCGTTCGACCGCGGCCGGGTCTACGCGAGGGACGGTCGGGTCACCGCCGCCGACTGGGACCCCGACAAGCGTCGGCTCCACGGGATCGTCGAAGGCTCCACCGACGTCCCGTACGCCTGCATCATCGACCTCGGCGACGACACCGGCGGGTTCGCACGGATCGAAGGCAGCGCGTGCTCCTGCCCCCTCCGCGGTGACTGCAAGCACATCGTCGCCACCCTGCTGCACAGCAACGCGGCCCACCTCCGGGCCGAAGGTCGCTCGGACCGGTGGGTGGCCCCACAACGGCCGCCTTCGGGGAAGGAGGCGGCCTGGCGTTCCGACCGGCGTTGGACCGCGCCCATCAACGACCCCGCGCTCGACGAACCGGCCGAGCACCAGCCGATGTACGCCCTCGACGAGCTCGACGACCTCCCCGCCTCCTGGCGTCCGGAGGCGGAACGGCGAGCAGCACGGTGGACCCCGAGTCCGCAGGCGCCGCTGGCACCTCCTAGCTGGCGGAACCGCCTCGACTCCCTCGCCGGCGATGCCGGTCGCGCCACGGCACCGACGGCCATGGGGCTCCAGTTCGAGGTCCGTGAGAGCATCCCGCGCACCGCCGAACGCTGGCGCGGACCGACCTCCCGCACGGCCGACGGCCCGCCCGAGCCGCGGCACCCCCGCCGGATCGCCGTCCGACCCGTCGTCAAGAAGGCCGGCGGCGGGTTCGTGAAGTCGACGATCTCGTGGACCTCGTTCACGCACCAGGGCCACCGGCTGTCGCTCGATCCGGCGCACCAGCAGTGGTTCACGCAGTTCCAGGCGCTCCTGCGTGCCACCCGTCCGCCGGCCGGCGCCTACGCCGGTGCCGGCGACTCGGACTGGCTCGTCCTCGACGACTTCGGCAGCCCCGTCCTCTGGCATCTCTTCGAGGAGGCGACCCAACTCGGAATCGAACTCGTCGGCACGCGCAAGGGCACGGTCACCCTCGGCACCGCAGCCGCCATCCGGCTGGACGCCGCGCACGACGACGAGGGCGTGGTCCTCCGATCCGTCGTGACGATCGACGGCACCGACGTCGACGCGGCCACGAGCGGAGCCCTGGGCGACCACGGGCTCTACCACTACACGCTCGAACCCCAGCAGGCGATCGTGCTCGCGCCCCTCGCCGAACCGCTGACGGACGAGGCCCGCGGACTCCTCGGGCCAGGCGAGCCCGTCGTCGTCCCCGAAGCCGAGGTGGCGGAGTTCCTCGAGCACTACGTCCCACGACTCCGCCGCAGCATCTCGCTGAGTTCGACGGACGGCACCGTGGCCCTGCCCGAGATCGTGCCGCCCGTCCTCGTCCTCACAGCCTCGTTCGAGCCGAAGCAGACGCTGCGCCTCGCCTGGTTCTGGCAGTACGCGCCGGCGCAGCGCGTGCCGATCGGTGGCGGCACCCCGGCGCTCGCTGCAGGACGACCGCTCGTGTCGACGGTGCCCCACGGCGTGCCGACCGACGCCGCCACCGGAGGTCCCGCTGCGGAGGTCCTCCGCGACGAACGCGCGGAGCGGGCCATCCTCGACCGGGTCGGTGCCGCCATCGCCGCCGCAGCGGAACCGGAACGCCGGGCGCTCGCCGCCGGCTCGTTCGACGAGCTGACCACCCCGGGCGTCTGGCCGCCCAGGCCGCAGGTCCTGACGGAGTTCGACGCGGCACTCGTCACCGAGCGCACCCTGCCCGTCCTCGAATCGCTCGACGACGTCCTCGTCGAGGTGTCCGGCGACCGCCCCGAGTACCGGGAGCTCACGGGCACGCCCCACATCTCGGTCACCACGGTGGAGACGGAGCAACGCGACTGGTTCGACCTCGGGATCGTCATCCACATCGGCGAGTACAGCGTCCCCTTCGAGCCCCTCTTCAAGGCCCTCTCGAAGGGGCGCACGAAGTTGCTCATGGTCGACCACACCTACCTCTCGCTCGAGCACCCCGCCTTCGACCGCCTGCGCGAGCTGCTCACCGAGGCGGCCGCGCTCAAGGAGTGGGAGACGAAGCCGAGCATCAGCCGTTACCAGGCGAGCCTCTGGGCCGACTTCGAAGACCTCGCCGACGAGACCGAGCAGGCCGTCTCCTGGCGCGAGGCCGCAGCCGGACTCAACGCGATCGAAGCGGTCCCCGACACCCCGCTGCCGTCGGGACTCCACGCCGACCTCCGGCCCTACCAGGTCGAGGGCTTCCGCTGGCTCGCGTTCCTCTGGCAGCACGGACTCGGCGGCATCCTGGCCGACGACATGGGCCTCGGCAAGACGCTGCAGACCCTCGCCCTCGTCGCCCACGCGCGCGAGACCACCGGGACCACGGCACCACCGTTCCTCGTGGTCGCCCCGACATCGGTCGTCTCCAACTGGGTCGCCGAGGCCACGCGCTTCGTGCCCGACCTCGTCGTCCGCAGCATCGCGACCACGCAGGCGAAGGGGAGCGCGTCGATCGCGGACCTCGCGGCGGGCGCCGACATCGTGGTCACGAGCTATGCGCTGTTCCGGCTCGATGCACCGGCGTACCAGGCGGTCGAGTGGTCGGCGCTCATCCTCGACGAGGCGCAGTTCGTGAAGAACCACCGCGCCAAGCTGCACGAGTGCGCGGTCGACCTCCGGGCACCGTTCAAGCTCGCGATCACCGGCACGCCCATCGAGAACACGCTCATGGAGCTGTGGTCGCTGCTGTCGATCGTCGCGCCGGGGCTGTTCGCGTCGGCGCCGCGCTTCACCGAGCACTACGTCAAGCCGATCGGCAAGGGTCTCGACTCGAGTCGGCTGCAGACCCTGCGCCGACGCATCCGTCCGTTGCTCATGCGCCGGACGAAGGAGATGGTCGCGCCCGAACTGCCGCCGAAGCAGGAACAGGTGCTGCGCATCGAGCTCGCACCGGCCCACCGCAAGCTCTACGACCTCGTCCTCCAGCGCGAACGGCAGAAACTCCTCGGACTCGTCGACGACCTCGACCGCAACCGGTTCATCGTGTTCCGCTCGCTCACGCTCCTCCGCATGCTCAGCCTCGACGCGAGTCTCATCGACGCCGAGGAGCACGCGGGCATCCCCTCGAGCAAGCTCGACGCACTCCTCGAACAGCTCGACGACGTCGTCGCCGAGGGGCACCGGGCGCTCATCTTCAGCCAGTTCACGAGCTTCCTCGGCACCGCAGCTCGTCGGCTCGAGGAGCAGGGCATCGCGTACGAGTACCTCGACGGGTCCACCCGTCGTCGGGGTGAGGTCATCGACCGCTTCCGCACCGGTGACGCGCCCGTGTTCCTCATCAGCCTGAAGGCCGGCGGGTTCGGCCTCAACCTGACCGAGGCGGACTACGTCTTCCTGCTCGACCCGTGGTGGAACCCGGCCGCAGAGGCGCAGGCCATCGACCGGACGCACCGCATCGGCCAGACGGAGAACGTCATGGTCTACCGGCTGGTCGCCGCCGACACGATCGAGGAGAAGGTGATGGCGCTCCAAGCGAAGAAGTCGGAGCTTTTCGCCGCGGTCCTCGACGACGATGCGGTGTTCAGTCAGGCGCTCACCGCGGAGGACATCCGAGGCCTGCTCGAATAGTATCCCGGCGCCCACGACAGCCGTCGGGGTGGGGCCGGCCGAGCGACCGATAGCCTGATCGCTATGGAACTCGGGGTGTATGCGGTCGTCGGCATCGCGGTGATCGTCGCCGTCGCGGCCTTCTCCCGCAAGCTCGGTGTCGCCGCGCCGATCATCCTCGTGATCGTCGGTGTCGGGCGCTCCTACCTCCCGGGCGTCCCGGAGATCGAGGTCGAACCGGAACTCGTGCTCGACGTCGTCCTGCCGCCGATCCTCTACGCCGCCGCGATCAGCGTCCCGATCATGGACTTCCGCCGCAACCTCGCCACCATCACGAGTCTGTCGGTCGTGCTCGTCATCGTCACCGCGTTCGGTGCCGGGTTTCTCCTCTTCAGCCTGCTGCCTGACCTCAACCTGGCCGCCGCCATCGCCCTCGGCGCGATCATCAGCCCGCCCGACGCGGTCGCTGCGACCTCCATCGGACGCCGTCTCGGCCTCCCGCCCCGCCTCCTGACCGTGCTCGAGGGCGAGGGGCTCGTGAACGACGCGACTGCGCTCGTGCTCCTCCGATCGGCGAGCGCTGCGGCGGCCGGCGGCATGCTCACGCCGTGGGCGACGGTCGGCGACTTCGTCTACGCGGTCGTCCTGGCGATCATCGTCGGCTTCATCGCCGGGTACGTCACCGTCTGGCTGCGGTCGAAGCTCAACGACTCCGTCCTCGACACTGCGATCTCCATCGCCGTCCCGTTCGTGGCGTTCATGCCGACCGAGGCGCTCGGTGGGTCCGGCGTGCTGGCCGTCGTCATCGCCGGCCTGTACACGGGGCACGCGAGCTCGGCCGCGTTCTCGGCACAGGCGCGGATCAGCGACCGCATCAACTGGCGGACCATCCAGTTCCTGCTCGAGAACGCCGTGTTCCTCCTCATCGGACTCGAGATCCGCACCCTCATCGGCGCCGTCGACGCCGAGATCCTGTCCGTCGAGGAGTCCATCGGGATCGGTCTGGTCGCGACGGCCGCGCTCATCGCGCTGCGGTTCCTGTGGGTGGGGCCGCTGGTGCTCGGGCTCCGTGCACGAGAACGCTGGGCTGAGCGGCAGACCCTGCAACGGTGGCTGTCGATGGGGTACTCGGAACGGTTCCCGAGACAGAACCGCCGATGGCATCGACGGCGGCGGCGGGAGCGCGCCTACGAGCGGCAGCGCGCCGACCTCGAGCAGTTGCGGTTGGAGCAGATCGACTGGCGAGGCGGCGTCATCCTCAGCTGGTCGGGCATGCGCGGCGTCGTGACGCTCGCAGCCGCACAGTCACTGCCGCAGAGCACCCCGTACCGCGAACAGCTCGTCCTCATCGCCTTCACGGTCGCCGTCGTGACGCTCGTCGTCCAGGGCGGCACGCTGCCGTGGCTCATCCGGCTGCTCAAGGTGCAGGGGATCGACGAGTCCGAGGACCGTCGACAGCTCGCGACCTTGCTCGACGAGATCAGCTACGCGGGCATCAGCGTGCTGGAGGACCCGGCCTCGGCGGTCGGCATCGAGGAGGAGATCGACCCCGATCTGCTCGAACGCGTCAGACAGTCGACGTTCCTGCGGGCGGAAGCCGCCTGGGAACGCTCGCGCGAGTCGGTCTCGCCGAGTGAGACGCACGCCGAGACACCGCACCGGCTCTACCGCCAGCTGCGCCTCGCCGTCGTGCAGGCCGAGCGCGAGCGGCTCCTCGACGCCCGGGCGCGCGGTGCGTACCCGTCGCGCATCCTCGCCGAGGCGCAGACGATGCTCGACATCGAGGAGACGCGCCTGCGGCCGCCTCGCGCCGACCACTAGCCCGACCCCCCACCCCGGTTCCCTAACTCAGGACTCCCGTGGTGTGTCGCCGCCCGTCCGCGAGCGTAGAGCGCGACACGCCGAGGCGTTCCTGAGTTAGGGAATGAAGCAGGATGTGGGTGGGGTCAGGAACTCCCGCCGGGGTTGGTGATGTTCGCGACGCGCTCCGCCTCGCGCTCGGCCGCAGCGTCGCGTTCGGTCTCCGAACCGGGGTTCGTGATGTCGGCCTCGCCGCTCGCCGCGGGGTCGTCGGCGGCGACGTGCGGGCCGGGGTTCGTCGTAGACGCCACGCGCTCGGCTGCCGCGTCGTCGACGGCCTCGTCGTGCGGGCCCGGGTTGTTGATGTCGGCGTTCTGGTCACTCATGGGGTGCTCCTTCCGAGATCCGCCTGGGCGGTCTCCGTCTCGCGCATCGTCGCGCTGATCCGCTCTCACGGTAGGTCCGTGGGCGGGTGGCTGCAAGGGGTGGCGCCGGCCGATCAGTCGCGGGCGGCGAAGGCGTTGACCCCGGTGAGTTCGGCGGAGAGCGCCCAGAGTCGGGCCGCCTCCTCCGGATCGGTCGCGTGGTCGGCGACACCGGAGGCCGGGGAGACCGCGGTCTCGGCCGGGCCGGCGATGTCGCAGTCCTCGCAGAACACCCCGCCGAGGCCGTCGAGCGACGGCGAGGTCGCGGCCCACACCTCGGTGGCGGCACCCTGCTCGGGCGACTTGAACCCCGAGACGAGGAGGTTGCCGTCGGCGTCGACCCAGCCGAGGGCCATCATCTCCTCGCGCGGCAGGTGCCGCTGGAGCGGCGTGAGGATGCCACCGGGGTGGACGGAGAACGCGCGGACGCCCTCCTCGGCGCCGAGCGTGTCGAGCTGGAGCGCGAAGAGCGCGTTGGCGGTCTTCGCCTGCCCGTAGGCCTCCCACTTGTCGTAGCCGTGCTCGAACTGGACGTCGTCCCAGCGGATCCCTGAGCGCTTGTGGCCGCTGGAAGACAGCGCGACCACCCGCGACGAGCCGCCCTTGACGATGGCGGGCCAGAGGCGGTTGACGAGGGCGAAGTGGCCGAGGTGGTTCGTCGCGAACTGGAGTTCCCAGCCGGGACCGACACGCGTCTCGGGAGCCGCCATGACCCCGGCGTTCGTGATGACGAGGTCGATGCCCCGACCCGTGGCGAGGAAGCGGTCGGCGAACGCCTCGACGCTCGCGAGGTCGGCCAGGTCGAGTTCGTCGACCTCCACGCCGTCGATGCCGGCGAGCTCCTCGCGAGCGGTCTCCGGGCGTCGGGCGGGGACGATGACGTGGGCGCCCGCGCCGACCAGAGCGCGGACGGCCTCGCGGCCGATACCGGAGTACCCGCCGGTGACGATGGCGAGCTTGCCGGTGAGGTCGATGCCCTCGAGCACCTCCGCCGCGGTGCTCGAGTGGCCGAAGCCGGAACCGATGGGGTGCTGCGGGGTGCGCGTGGGATTGGTCATGCCCTCACGCTACGACTCCGGCGTGGGCGGCGGAACCGGAAGGACCTGGGAAGATGTGCAGCCGTCGTCAGCCCGTGGCCGCCGCCGCCCGCACCACCCGGTGTCAGCGGGTGGACAGCACGCGCACGGAGGGGAGCGGGTGGCCGTGCAGCAGCGCACGGAGCTCCTGCAGGCGACGGCGCACGCCCCACATCGTGACCTTCTTGAGCGACTCGGAGACGATGCCGCCGCTCATCTTCGACTCGCCAGACACCCGCTCGGTGAAGACGATGGGCGTCTCGACGACCCGGAGCCCGCGCTGCAGCGCCCGCCAGAGGAGGTCGACCTGGAAGCAGTACCCCTGCGACGCGACGTCGGCGAGGTCGATGCGACGTAGTGCCTCGCTGCGGAACGCGCGGAACCCGCCGGTCGCGTCGGCGACACCGATCCCGAGGGCGAGTCGCGTGTAGAGGTTGCCGCCGCGACTCAGCGCGAGCCGGTGCGCGGGCCAGTTCTCGACGATGCCACCCGGGACCCAGCGCGAGCCGAGCGCGAGGTCGTGGTCGTCGAGGAGTCCGATCAGGCGGGGCAGGTCCTCGGGGTGGTGGGAGCCGTCCGCGTCCATCTCGACGATGACCTCGTAGCCGCGCGCGAGCGCCCAGGCGAAGCCCGCGAGGTACGCCCCGCCGAGCCCGTCCTTCACGGCCCGGTGGAACACGTGCACCTGCGGGTGCTGCGCTGCGAGCTGCTCGGCGAGGAACCCGGTGCCGTCGGGGGACGAGTCGTCGACGACGAGGATGTCGACCCCGGGGACGGCGAGTGTGCGGTTCACGATCGGTTGCAGGTTGTCGAGTTCGTTGTAGGTGGGGATGACGACGAGTGAGCGGTTCACGTCGGTTCCTTTCGGGTCGTTGGGAGTGGTTCGGAGCGGGGCGGCCCCTCGACGGGAGCGAGGGGTGGGGGCGGCGAGGAGCGGCGCTACGGGGTCGTGCCGACCAGCGACGCGAAGACCACGTAGTTGTTCGCGTAGGTGTTCGCGGCGTCGTCGAACGGTCCGTTGCAGGTGATGAGCCGGAGCTGCGCGTCGGGCGTCGGCCCGTAGACCTCCTCGGTGGGGAAGGTCTTCTTCTCGACGTCGATGGCGCGGTCCACGGCGTAGGTGGCGGTCGAGCCGTCGGACATCGTGACCGTGACCTGGTCGCCCGCCACGAGCTGTTTGAGGTGGACGAACACCGCCTCACGGAGGGTCGTGTCGAGGTGACCGGCGATGACCGCGGGCCCCACCTGGCCGGGCAGGACGCCGGCGCGGTACCACCCGGCGTCCTCCCACTCGACGGGCGGCAGGAGGACACCGGACGCATCGCGTTCGAGCGGTTCGACCGCCGCGTCGACACCGATCGACGGGATCTGCACCCGGCTCACGCTCAGCGCGCTGACATCGGCGGCCGGCGCCTGGGCGACCGGGTCCTGCTTCGCGCCGGCGGCGCCACGGTCAGTCGCCTCCGATGAGGTGATGGGCCCGTCGGCGGCGTTCGGCGAGGTCGGCGTCTGCCCGGCGTGCGTCGTGGCGCAGCCCGAGAGGGCGAGCGCCGTGAGGAGTGCTCCGGCCGCGGCGAGCGTGCCGATCGTCCGGCGGTGTGCGCGGATCATGAGGTGGCTCCTTCGGTGAGCGGCGGGCACCCGTCCAGCTCACCGGTCGTGAGCATCATGGGCGCGAGGGCTGCCCAGGCGGCGCCGAAATAGCTCGGCACCTCCTGCGCGAGTTCGTCGGCGGCTCGGAGATCGTCCGCCGACTCCGGCAGGTTGCCCACCGCGGCACGCGCGGCCGCTCGGGCTTGGAGGGCGAGCGGGTGCACGTCCGAGGTCAGCGGAGATCCGCCGAGGTCGGTCTCCGCCCGCAGCTCCTTCGACCGCGCGAGGGTCGAGGCGAGGCGGGCGGCGGTCGCCCGGTCGGCGGTGTCGCAGGACTCGGCGTAGCGGATCGGGAGTCGGGCCGCGTCGTAGCCGTAGCGGACGCTCTGCCCGGTCCCTGCCGCGCCAGGCATGGCGTCGACGGAGCCGTCGGCGTGCACCTGGGCCCAGTCCGGCGGAAGCGGGCTCTCGTCGAGCAGGGTGGTCGTGACCGCTGCGGAACCCGCCTGCAGCTCGGCCCACCGCGGGTCACCCGTCGCCGCACCCAGCACCGAGAAGGCGACGGGGGAGGCATAGGACGGGTTGTACGCGTAGGGCTCGGTCGCTGCGGCCCAGACGCCGGGCAGCAGGATCCTCCCCGCGGCGGTCTCGGCGGTCATGCGGTCCGCGATCACGCCGGCGAGCGTGACGCCGGCCTCGGTGAACCGCGGCTCGTCGAAGCGGGTGCCGGCGATGACGAGCGCGCGGGCGGCGTCGAGGTCCGCATCGCTGGCGGGTTCGTCGTCGACGACCTCGCCGTCGCTCCACTGCCAGGCGAGCAGCCCGTCGGGGCGCTGCAGGTGTTGCTCGGTCCAGTCCCAGATCTCGGTGAAGGACTGCTCGTCCCCGACACCGGCCGCGACGAGCAGTCCGTAGGCCTGCCCTTCGCTGACCGTGTCGTCACCCTGGTCCCGGCGCACGACGCGGCCGTCGTCGACCCAGTCGGCGAGGAACGCGTCTGCGGCCTCGGTGGTCGTCCGGTCCGTGACCGTCGAGGTCGGGCCAGGCTGTCCGTCGGCGTCGGCGGAGCCGGGTGACGCCGCGGTCGGGCCGTGGAGGAGGTTCGCCGGGAACCCGGTCGCCAGCGAGGCGATCACGGCGGTCGCGGTGACCGCGGCGACCGCGGTCGCGGCGATGCCGATCGTCTTCTTGGCGCTCATGGTCAGCTCGCCGCCGTCCCGAGGTCGCGCACGAGCCGGGCGAGCTTCGCGTCGAGGTCGTCGAGGACGGACCCGAGCGTCGACGACTCCTTGGCGAGTCCACCGCCACCGGTCTCCACCGGACCCTCGGGAGCGTCGCCGGCCGCTGAGCTGTCGAGGACGGGCATGAGGGTGACGCCACCTGCGGCGTTGTCGAGCACGAAGAGTGTGCTCACCGTGCCGGGCGCGAGGTTCACCGAGGCCTCGGCCGCCTGCTTGCCGCCGGTCAGCTTGAGATCCCACGGGCCGGCTGGGACGCTCGCGTAATCGGTCGCCGTTCCGGTGGTGGCGCCCTTCGCGATCGGCATGCCGGTCGAGGTGCTGACGTCGACGCTCTTGACGTCGGTCGATGCCTGGATCAGTCGGATGCGCGCCGCACCCTCGGTCGGACCGGTGAGGTCGTCCTCGAACACCTTCGTCTGCAGGTCCTTGTTGGGACCGTAGGCCGCGACGGTGGCCGCTTCCCCTGCCGTGATGGTCACGTTGGTGCTGATGACCGGCTTCGTGCTGTCGGGCGACCCGGCGGGCACCATCGACACCACATAGGTGCCGGCGGCCAGGTCTGTGTAGGGGGAGACCTGGCCGTAGGCGACGTCGTCGAGTTCGAACACGGTCGCGCCGCCGGAGAGCGCCGACAGCTTCACGTCGACGGTCTTGGTGTCGGCCGAGAGGTGGCCGACGCGGATCCAGCCGGAGCCTGCGGCATCGGTGGTGGCCGCGCTCGCGGCGGTGGTGCCGAAGCCGATGAGTGCTGCCGTCGCGACGGCAGCGAGGCCGCTGAAGGCGAGTCGCCTCGTGGTGGTGGTTCGCATGGTGGAACTCCTGTTCTTCGGGTGGTTCGGGGGGTCGGATGGTTCGGGCGTCCGGCCCGAGCCGGTGCTCGGGAAGCCGGTCAGCGGACGACGTCGGGTTCGACGACGGAGTAGGTGACGCGGACGCCGGCCGCGGTCTCATCGACCCGATCAGCGGCGTAGTCGCCCTGGATCGAGCGGATGGAGTCGGCCAGACGGCCGTCGCCCGCCTCGGTGCCGGTGCGGAGCACCATGGTCCGGCGCACGTCCCCCGTCTCGCCGTCGAGCACCGGGGTGCTCTCGAGCCGGACCGGCGTCGTGGCGAGCACCTGTCCGAGGGCGAGCAGGGCGCGGGAGTCGAGCTGGCCGTCGCTGAGGGTCTGCGCGGCCTCCGCCGAGACGCTGAGCGAGGGGTTCAGCAGGAGCTGCGCGCCGAGCGCCGCCCGAGCCGCCGTGCGTCCGGCAGCCTGCTCGGCTGCCGCGTCGAGACCGTCGGCGTCGATGCGGCGGACCTCGACGGCCTGCGTCCCGGAGCCGAAGGTCGCGACGAGCTCGGAGTTGTCGATCGCACCCTTCACCTCGGGGAAGGTGGTCGGGAAGGTCCGCATCGAGTCGGTCGTGACGATGTAGTCGGCGTCGCGCCAGCCGTTGGGCGACTGGGCCTGGACGGCGGAGTCGGTGTCCATCTTGTAGTACCAGATGACGTTGTCGCGATCGAAGCCGCTCTCGACGAGGTCGACCCACATCGCGTCGTCGACGATCACGCGGGACTCCTTCGGCACATTGGTCTGGACCCACTGCTGGGCCTGCCGGACCGGCTTGTCGAGGTCGGCGAGGAGGAAGCCGCGGAGCTGGGTCGCCGTGTTCGGGACGGCGACGACGGCTGCTGTGAGCACGGCGGCGATCCAGACGGCTCCGGCCGCACGTCCGCCGAGGAGACGACGGCGCGGTGCACCGGCCTCGACGGTCGAGCGGCGACGGAACCGGCGGATGGCCGCGCCGGTCACACCCATGATGAGGATCGTCATGAACGGCAGCAGCATGATGACGTACGGCACCGGCAGGTAGCCGCCCGGACGCAGCATGAACAGGCCGAGGAAGACGGTCATCGCGGCGATGACCCGCAGCCGCGAGATGAAGAGTCCGGCGACGGCGGCCACCGCGCCGGTGACGAGGAGTGCCGCGTCCAACTGCCACCACATGCCGAGGGTCTTCGCCGACAGGCTCTCCGGGTCGAACAGCGATCCGCTCGCGACGCGGGATCCGAGCTGGAAGAAGACGCCGCCGAGGAGGCTCACCCGGTCAGGGCCGGGGATGAGCTCGCCCTTGATGGCGGCGAAGAGCACGTACGTGAAGCCGATGACGACGACGATCGTCGCGGCGACCGGCAGCGTGTACCGGCGGGTCTCCTTCCGAGCCGCGCGCCACATGGTCCAGGCGAGGAAGGGCAGGGCGAGCAGGAAGGTCTCTTTGCTCAGCACGGCGATGCCGAACGCGGCGGCGGAACCCGCGAAGCCGACGAGCTGGTGCTTGCGGCTCGTCGCGAGGATGAAGGCACCGAGGAGCCAGGGCACCGCGACGTTGTCGAGGTAGACGGTGCGGTGGAACTGGACCGCGAGCGGCGAGATCGCGAACACGAGTGCGGCGACGGCGGCCATGGCCCGGCTGAGGTGCAGGCGGCGGGCGAGGACCCACACGAGCACGACGGCGATGAGCGTCGCGACCAGCATGGCCTCACGTGCCGCGACCACGGCGATGTCGTAGCGGTCGAACGCACCGGTCAGCCCCGTGTAGGCCGCGATCTGCAGCCACCCGAGCGGCGGGTGGTCGTACCAGTAGGTGTAGTGGGCGAGTTCGCCGAGCTTCAGCACGCTCCACGCCTGGGCGGTGTAGGTGCCCTCGTCGTCGATGCGCTGCGGGGATCCGCCCAGGTTCATGGCCTGCACGACGGCGGCGATGGCGAGCACGGGCAGGAGGAAGGCCAGGGTGCGACCGTGGCGCGACAGCCAGCGTCGCACGACGCCGGGGCCTCTTTGCGTCGGTGGCCCTGAGGCGAGCCAGCCGAGGCGGTCGCTCTCCAGGTGGAGCTCTGGTCGGCCGGCGGCCGCCGGTCGTTCGAGGATGCCGGTCATCGGGTTGCTCCGTTCTGGAGGACGAGCTCGGGTGCGCGGTCGGGCAGGTCGACGGAGACGGGAGCGGCCTCGGTGGCCTCGGCGACCTCCTCGCTGCGGTGGGCGCCGGTGTGCTCCGTCTTCTCCCAGGAGTGGTCGCCCTTCCACTCGCGGAAGACGGAGCGGACGGCGGCCAGGCCGAGGAAGATCTGGTACGGGAAGGTGCCGAGGATCAGCCGGGCGTAGTCGCGGAGGCGGACCTTCTGGCCGTAGAGGCGGCCGAACTCACCGAGCCCGGAGGCCTCCACCGCGAGGGTGACGATCGTCGGTGCGAGCGGGATGAAGGTGAGGAGCGCGATCGGTGCGGGCACCTTCGCGAACAGCACCAGCAGGACCGAGACGGGGATGAGGAGACCGGTCGCCGCCTGGAGGAACGGCATCGACAGCAGGTAGCGGGCGAACATGCGCTGACGGAACGTCGGCAGCTTGCGCCACTCGCCCTTCTTCAGCACCTGCAGGAAGCCCTGGTTCCAGCGCGTGCGCTGCTTGTAGAGCGACTGCAGGGTGCCTGGCGTCTCCTCGCGGGTGACGACCTCCGGGCTGTACGCGACGACGACCGTCGCGCCGGCGCTCGAGAGTCGGACGCCGAGCTCGCAGTCCTCGGCGAGGCAGCCGTCGTCCCAGCCCTCCGACCAGTCGAGCCAGGTCTTCTTCACGAACACCGTGTTGCCGCCGAGCGGGATGAAGCGGGAGTTCGCGTGGAAGTGCAGGCGCGACCGGAACCAGAAGTAGTACTCGAGCACGTTCCGGAGCGACCACCAGCTCGACTGGAAGTTCATGAGCTGCACGCCGCCCTGGACGACGTCGGCGCCGCTCTCGGTAAAGCGGGAGTCCACGAGCGTGAGCAGGCGCGGATGCACCTCGTCCTCGGCGTCGAACACGCCCACGACGTCGCCACGGGCGATCTGCAGCGCCCGGTTGAGGGCCTTCGGCTTGTTCTTCGGGACGCTGTCGTCGACGACGACCTTGATGAGGTCGGGGTGCCGTGCGGCGGCCTCGCGGACGACGCGTTCGGTCCCCGGGTCGTCGTGGCCCACGATCGCGATGATCTCGAAGTCGGGGTGGTCCTGTTCGGCGAGGCGGTCGAGGGTCTGGCCCATGACCTCCTCCTCGTGCCGACCCGGGACGAGCAGGGTGAAGGAGTGCTTGGCGGGCAGCGGGACCGCGGCGAACCCGGTGTTCTTCAGGTGGCCGGTCGACCGCCAGGCGTGGAGCATCCAGTAGAGGGTGGTGACGGCGATGATCGTCAGTGCGGCGGCGAACAGCAGCATGGTGCCGTAGCCGAGCCACTCACCGATGCTCCAGGAGCCGGGGTCGGCCGCCGACGCCGGGTCCACCAGGGTGCCGCGGTTCGGCAGCGGTTCCGTGGGTGCCGCGGGCTGCGGGGTCAGCAGGGGGCTGGGCTCGTCCGCGGCGGCGAACGGGCGGGATGGGATGAGCGCGAGCGCTCCGAGCAGCGGTGCGAGTGCGGGTGCCATCAGGACAGGCCTCCAGAGGTCGGCAGTGCGTGGGTCGGTGCGGATCGACGAGGGTCGTGGTGCGCGGTGCGGCGGCGGGTGCCGGTGCGGCCGGGCTCGAGACGGGCGCTTCCTGCGTCGTCGTGCTCCGACGGCGAGCGGCCGCCGATTCGGCGGGCCGGAACACGACGAACCGATAGGCGAGGAAGCGGAACACCATGCCGAGGACGAGTCCGACGCCGTTGCCCGCGATGTTGTCGGCGAGGGGCGTGGTGTAGCCGAGGACGTAGTGCGAGACGAAGAGACACCCCGCGGCGATCCCGAGGCCGAGGACGTTCATGAGGGCGAAGAGGGCGCCCTCCTTCCACACCGCGCGGCGGTGCTCGGTCCGGAACGTCAGCGCCCGGTTGCCGAGCCACGCGACGATCGTGGCGACGGCCACGGAGATCACCTTCGCGCCGATCGGCTTGTCGTCGAGCACGGTGAACCGGAGGAGGTTGTACACGCCGACGTCCACGACGAACGCGGTGCCACCGACCAGGCCGAAGGTGACCAGCTGGGAGACGAGCTTGGGGAGACGCAACGGCTGGCGTGCACGGCGGGGACGCGTTCCCGGAGCGACGGATCGTTCGAGGACGGACGGCTGGCTCGGGTGCACGACGGAAGATTCGGGCTTCACGGTCATGCACGCCGTTCGGGGGCGGCGCCGACCGCGGTTTGGTCGGCGGCGACACCGCCCAGGGCTTTGCCAGGTTCACGAAACAGGGCCGAAATCCCTTGATTTTCCGCGGAAGTTGACGTATTCGCGAGGCTGTGGGGGACAACACCGCGGCCCCCTCAACTGGGCCGCCGCCCGCTCGTCAACCGGCACGACGGCGATCCCTCGGTCGCCTACGATGGGGGCAACGCCCGGTGTGCTCGGGCGTCGTGATGCCCTGATTCGAGGGTGCGCGAGACGACCGGCACAGAGGGAGACATCTGGTGGGAAAGCTGATCTACGGGAGTTCATCGCGTGAACTCGAACTCGACGACCGGATGCTCGCGCACGTGAAGTCGATCGCGGTCATGAAGCTGCGGCGCAACGAGTCCTTCACGATCTCCTGGCCGCGCTCGCTCGAGACCGGTGGCGGACGCGTGACGATCTGGGTGCACCCGTCGATCTCGTTGCAGTTCGAGTTCGACCAGGAGCAGCGTCCGGAGCTCAACCGCAGCTGGCTCGAGTCGATGATGCAGGACGCCAACAAGACCGGCGACCTCGCCATCGGCCGTGAGGTCCCCGACATCGACCAGCGGGCGCGCCCGACCAACGTCAGCGAGCCCCGCCCCGGAAGTCCTCCGCGTGAGCGACCGGGTGATCGTCCTCACCGGCGCCAGCGACGGCATCGGTGCCGCGGCCGCGAAGGCGTTGACGGACGCGGGCGAGCAGGTCGTGGTGGTCGGGCGGTCACCGGAGAAGACGGCGGCCGTCGCGCAGCGGATCGGGGCTGCCTCGTTCATCTCCGACTTCGCCGAACTGGCGCAGGTGCGGCTCCTCGCCGAACAGCTCCTTGAGCAGTACCCGCGGATCGACGTCCTCGCCAACAACGCCGGCGGCATCTTCGGCGCCGACCGCCGGGTCACGGCCGACGGCCACGAGCAGACGTTCCAGATCAACTACCTGGCACCCGCGCTCCTCACCCACCTCCTGCTCGACCGCCTCGTCGAGTCCGAGGCGACGGTCATCAACACCTCGAGCGTCGCCAACCGCCTGTTCGGGAAGCTCGACCTCGACGACCTCGACGCCGAACGCTCCTATTCGCCCACGCGCGCCTACGGCAACGCGAAGCTGGCGCAGATCCTCTTCACGAAGGAACTCGACCGCCGGTACGGCCCGCGCGGCCTGTCCGCGGCGGCGTTCCACCCGGGCGTCATCTCGACGAACTTCTCCAGCTCGCCCGACGGCGCGATGCGGTTCCTCTATGCGAACCCGCTCGGGCGTCGCCTGCTGAACACCCCCGAGGAGGGCGCCGACACACTTTTCTGGCTGGCCGAGAGTCAGCCTGGCCTCGACTGGACCTCGGGCGGCTACTTCGTGAAGCGGAAACCGGCACGCACGAACAAGCTCGCCGCCGACGTCGCCCTCGCCCGCGGGCTCTGGGAACGGACCGAGGAGCTGCTCGCCGAGCACCGCTGAGCCGTCCCGCCGGTCCGTCTCAGCGGCTCTCACGCCACCCGGCCTGGGGGACGGGAGCCTAGGCTGGTGGGATGCGATGGAACGAATGGACGACGGCGCTCGTGGTCGCCGGAGTCCTCGCGCTCGCCGCGCTGCTGATGCTCCTGGTCCTCGGACCTGAGGCCCCGGTCGTGTGGGGGCTCGTCTCCGGGGTGCTGCTCGCCCTCGTCGTCGGTGCCATGGCGTTCGTCAAGCGCGAGCGCTGACCCCGTCCACTCGCTGCCCTTCGACAGGCTCAGGGACCGGACAGGGGTGGCCCGTCTGCGCCCTTCGTCAGGGACAGCCCGCTCACTGAGCCCCCTCCCGGTCACTGAGCTTGTCGAAGTGCCCACGACGAACCGCCCGGTCCGATCCTGTCCAGGCCTGGGCGAGTCTGTCTCTGGTGCGCGAGGATGGACCAATGACGACGAAGCGCATCCTGTTCATCGGCGGCAGCGGCATCATCTCCTCGGCGTCGGTCGCCAGAGCGGTGTCGCTCGGCCATGACGTCACCGTCCTGAACCGCGGCCTGTCCCACGTCCGCCCCCTTCCCGAGGAGGTCGAACTCCTTCGCGCGGACGTGCGCGACACCGACGCGGTGACCGAGACGCTCGGCTCGCGCGAGTTCGACGTCGTGGCGCAGTTCACCGCGTTCACGCCGCCGCAGGTGCAGGCGGACATCGACCGCTTCGCCGGTCGGATCGGCCAGTACGTGTTCATCAGTTCCGCATCCGCGTACCAGAAGCCGCCGCAGCGCCTGCCCGTGGTCGAGTCGACGCCGCTCCGGAACCCGTTCTCCCAGTACGCGCGCGACAAGATCTCCTGCGAGGACGTCCTCGTCCACGCCTACCGTGAGCAGGGGTTCCCGGCGACGATCGTGCGCCCGTCGCACACCTACGACCGGACGCTCATCCCCACGATGGGGCGGCGCACCGACCTCGACCGCATGCGCACGGGCAAGCCGGTGGTCGTGCACGGCGACGGGACGACCCTCTGGACCATCACCCACACCGAGGACTTCGCGGTCGGGTTCGTCGGCCTGCTGGGTCGTCGCGACGTGCTCGGGGAGGCCTTCCACATCACGGGCGACCACGCACCGAGCTGGAACGACATCACCCGGTGGATCGCGGAGGCGGCCGGCGTGGAGGCCGACATCGTGCACGTGCCGTCCGACGTCATCGCGGAGATCCACCCGCCCCTCGGGCCGACGCTCCTCGGCGACAAGGCGTTCCCGATGGTCTTCGACAACACCCGCATCCGCAGTCTCGTCCCGGAGTTCCGGCCCGCCATCCCGTTCTGGGACGGCGCGGCGGAGATGGTCGCGTTCCACGACGCGAACCCGCACTGGCAGCCGGCCGAGCCGGAGCTCGACGCGGCCTTCGACCGGATGGTCGCCGCCGTCGGTCGCTGAGCTCAGGGACCGACGGCGGCGGTCACGCCCTTCGACACTTCGACAGGCTCAGTGCGGCGCAGCTCAGGAACCGGCGGGGGTGGCCTCCGCGGCCCGGAGGTCCTTCCGGAGGATCTTCCCCGACGCCGACTTCGGGATGGCGTCGACGAACGCCACGCGCCGGATCTTCTTGTGCGGGGCGACCCGCTCCGTGACCCACGCCATGAGCGCCTCGGCGGTGACGTCCTGGCCCGGTTGTAGGACCACGAACGCCTTCGGCACCTCCTGGCCCTCATCGTCGAGCACCCCGATGACGGCCGCGTCGGCGATCGCCTGGTGGCCGAGCAGCAGCGCCTCGAGCTCCGCCGGGGCCACCTGGTAGCCGTGGTACTTGATGAGCTCCTTCAACCGCTCGATGATCCGCACGGTGCCGTCACCGCGTACGGTCGCGATGTCGCCGGTGTGGAGGAAGCCGTCGGCCTCGAGGGTCTCGCGGGTGGCCTCCTCGTTGCCGAGGTACCCGAGCATGACGTTCGGGCCGGCGCAGAGCAGCTCGCCCGCCGCGCTCTCCTCGTCCGAGCCCTCGGCCGGGTAGTCCACTTCGGCGCCGGTCTCCGGATCGACGATCCGGCACTGCATGTTCGGGAGCGTCGTGCCGACGCTGTCGAGGGACGCCCCCTCGGCCTGGAACGCGATCGCGTGGCTGACCGGGCTGAGCTCGGTCATGCCGTAGCCCTGTCGCATCCGACAGCCGAGACGCTCCTCGACCGCCCGCCCGAGCGTCGCGTCCAACGGCGCGGCACCGGAGAAGATCGTGTGGACGCTCGAGAGGTCGAACTCGTCGACGAGCGGGTGCTTCGCCAGCGCCACCGCGATCGGTGGGGCGATGAACACGTAGCTGCAGCGGAGGTCCTGGATGATCCGGAGGAACTCAGCCAGGTCGAACCGCGGCATGGTCACCAGCGAGGCGCGCCGCGACAGGGCGAGGTTGAGCAGCACCGTCATGCCGTAGATGTGGAAGAACGGCAGAACCGCGAGGATCCGGTCGTCGGCGACCATGCCGAGCTGGGGGATGGACTGCTGCACGTTCGCGACGAGGTTCCGGTGCGAGAGCATCACGCCCTTCGGCCGGCCCGTCGTGCCGGAGGAGTAGGGCAGCACCGCCACATGCGTGCCCGGGTCGAACGAGACGTCCGGCGCGGGGAGGCGGCGCATGAGGAGGTCGCTCAGCGACGCGTGCCCCTCCGCGCCGTCGAGGACGACGACGCGGTCGGAGGGGATGCCGCAGGCGCTCGCCGCCGCCCAGGCCTGGGGGAGCAGCGGGGAGACGGTGAACAGCATCGTCGCACCGGCGTCGCGCAGCTGCGCCTCGATCTCCTCGGCGTTGTACAGGCCGTTCACCGTCGTCGCCGTCGCACCCGCGCGCAGGATGCCGTGGAACACGGTGGCGAAGGCGGGGACGTTCGGCGCGTGGAGGGCCACGACGTCGCCGACCCCGATGCCGGCCGCCGCGAGGGCGCCGGCCAGGGCGTTGATCTGGCCGATGAGCTGTCGATAGCTCGTCTCGGCGCCGGTCGTGCCGTCGCGGAGGGCGATGCGGTCGAGGTCGCTCGGGGCGATGCCGCCGAACAGGGTGTCGTAGACGCTCAGGTCGGGGATCTCGACGTCGGGATGCGGGCTGGTGAACACGAGTGATCTCCTTCGAACACCGGTGATGGTGGAGTGAGTCTATCCACGCCGGGTGCTCGTTAGGCTGAACCCGTGAACGCGTCCCGCCCCATCCTCGGTCTCCTGCTCGACGTCGACGGCCCCATCGCCAGTCCGATCACTCGGACGATCAACCTCCCGAGCATCGCGCAGGACCTCGCGACGCTTGCGAACGCCGGGGTCCCGATCGCCTTCAACACCGGGC
Organism: Plantibacter sp. M259; assembly: GCF_006065115.1. Lineage (NCBI taxonomy): Bacteria > Bacillati > Actinomycetota > Actinomycetes > Micrococcales > Microbacteriaceae > Plantibacter > Plantibacter sp. M259. The sequence continues at coordinate 2,977,097 of NZ_CP040750.1, forward strand.
GGAGCGACGCGTTCCTCCGCGAGGTGGTCGTCCCACCGCTCCTGGCCGCCGGGCTCGCGGACGACGTCCGGCTCTACGGCATCTGCGAGAAGGGCGCCGTGTGGTTCGGGTTCTCGGCGGCGGGCGTCGATGAGCTGAGCCTCGATCAGGACGTCGCGATGCCGGAGGGCTACGGCGACGTCATCGAGCGCCTTGTCGACGAACGGTACGCCGAGACGGTCTTCTTCGACCACACCAAGCGCGCGATGGTCTCGGTCGAGCAGCACGTCGAGGTGCCGGCAGCGGACTACGCGGTCGTGCGGAAGCACTTCGACGACGACGCCCGAGCCGAGCTCGCCCGGCGCGGGTTCGGGGTCGAGCACGCGCCCGGTCGCTACCCGGACGACGCCGGCCTCGTGCAGTACCGCATCGATCCCACGATCATCTCCACCGACATCGAGTCGGTCCGGCTCGGCAAGGACCTCGGCGCCGAGCGCGCGCTCGAACTCCTCGAGGCCGACGGCGGTGCGCTCCCGCTCGCCTGGCGCACCGTCGGCGACTCGCGGAGCGACTACGCGATGGCCGACTGGTTGTTCGAGCACGGGTTCGAGGTCGCGCATGTGGACGTCCGCCCTGCCGACGGCGTGCCCGAGAAGCCCTACCCGGTGCTGACCCACCCGACGCTCATCCACGATGAAGCGGGCGCGGCCTTCCTGGCCCGCTGGGTCGCCATGGTGCAGGGGACCGCGACCGACGACACCGACGTGAGCTGACGATGGCCGGCGAGGAGGGGCGTCCGACGGGCCGCCGTCGACCCGGTCCGACGACGGAGCGCGGGCTCGACCGCGTCGTGAACTTCAGCGACGCCGTCGTCGCCATCGCGATCACGCTGATCATCCTCCCGCTCGTCGACCTCGCGCAGGAGGACGACGGCGGTCCCGTGGCCGTGTTCCTCGGCGACAACTGGACCGGGCTTGCCGCAGCGGCCCTGAGCTTCGTCGTCATCGCCAACTTCTGGCGCGACCACCACCGCCTGTTCGAGCGCACCGCCAAGTACTCGACGCGGCTCGTGACCTTGAACTTCCTCTGGCTCGCCGGGATCGTGTTCCTGCCGCTGCCGACGGTGCTCCTCTTCGACGGGACGGGTGACGACCGCGGCGCCCCCACGCTCTACATCGCGACGATGCTCGTGTCGATGGTCGCGGTGCGACTCCAGCAGGTGGTCGTCGAGCGGGACGGGCTGCTCAGCGACGAAGCGGCCGCCGCGCCGCGCCAGCCGTGGGTGCTCGTGTGGTTCCCGATCGGCCTGATGCTGCTCGCCGGTGTGCTGGCCGCGACGGTGCCGGGGCTCGGCGCCCAGGCGCTGTACCTCCTGCTGCTGTCGCTCCCGATCGGGTGGATCGGAGGCCGGCGGCACCGGGTCGCCCCTTCGACAAGCTCAGGGACCGGGGAGCCTTCCGGTCCCTGAGCTTGTCGAAGGGTGGGGTGAGTCGGGTGGGGCTGCACTTCGACAAGCTCAGTGACCGATGATGATGGCTCTCGGAGACCGGTGGTGGTGGTGGTGGTGGCTCTCGGGGACCGGTGACCTTCTGGTTCGTGAGCGTGTTTCGGTCCCTGAGCTTGTCGAAGGGTGGGGTGAGTCCGGTGGGGCTGCACTTCGACAGGCTCAGTGACCGGTGGTGGTGGCTTTCGGGGACCGGTGGCTTTCTGGTTCGTGAGCGTGTTTCGGTCCCTGAGCTTGTCGAAGGGTGGGGTGAGTCCGGTGGTGCTGCACTTCGACAGGCTCAGTGACCGGTGGTGGTGGCTCTCAGTGACCGGTGGTGGTGGCTCAGTGACCGGTGGTGATGGTGGCTCCGGGACCGGAAGCTTGCCTGCGGGTCAGGTCTGGCAGTGGGGACACCAGTAGGTGTCGCGGAGCGCGGTGGGGTCGGCGCCGAGCTTGCCCCGCTGGATCCGGGTGCCGCAGCGCAGGCAGCGTTGACCGTCGCGTGAGTACACCCAGGTCTTCCGTCCGGGCCTCGTGTCGCCCGTCGTGACCCGGTTGCGGCGGTCGCGGTTGGCGTTGATGAGCCGGTAGCCGAGCCGCACGGCACCCGGCAGGTCGACCTCGGCGGTGGGCCTCGTCGGGAGGACGCCGCGGATGAAGCATAGCTCGTTGACATACTCGTTGCCGAGTCCGGCGAGGTTGCGCTGGTCGAGCAGCGCGACGTGGATCTCGCGGCCGTCGGCCTCAAGGTTGTGGATGGCACGCTCCTCGTCCCAGTCCGGGCCGAGGAGGTCGGGACCGAGCCAGCCGAAGCGCTCCTCGTCCTCGCGGGACGGGAACACCTCGACGAGGCCGAGTTCGAACCCGACCGTCACCCAGTGCTGCGTCGACACGATCGCGCGGGCCTTCCACGCCGGCCGACGCCAGTGCTCGCCCGGCTGGTAGACGTGCCACAGCCCCTCCATCTTGAGGTGCGTGTGGAGGGTGTGGTCGCCGATGTGGTGCAGGAGGTGCTTGCCGCGGGGGATGACGTCGTGGACGACGTCGCCCCGGAGGTCGACGGTCGCGAAGGCGGGCACGCGGAGGTCGAAGCCGGTGACGACCTCGCCGGCGAGCGCCTGCCGCAACCGGTGCGCGGCTTGGAAGACCGTGTCACCCTCTGGCATGAACCGCTCCGTCCGTTCCGGCTACGGTGCCACCGGCAGGGTGTCCGGCGCAACCCGTGGCGGAACGGCCGCGCGCCGGTTCACCCACGCCGCAGCCGCAATCCACGGGGCGTCTCGACGAATCCGGCGTCGCGCAGGGCGTATCCCGTCGGGGTGCCGAGCACGAACGCGCCGTTGACCTGCTCGATGCCGAGCTTCTCGATGCGACCGGCCCGCACCGTGGACGCCAGGGAACGCGCCCCGGCACGGAGCTGGTCGTCGTCCTCCGAGAACACGAGCGCCGTCTTGCCACCGCGTTCCAGGTAGTAGACCGGTGCTCCGTCGACGAGGACGACGAGCGCACCCGCCTTCCGCCCCGGCCGGTGCTTCACCCCGGTGACCTCCTGGCCCGGCCACCCGAGGGCGGCGCCGTAGGGGTTCGCCGGGTCGGTCGCGGCGAGGGTGACGGCGTCGAGTGGTGGTTCGTCGTCGGTCCGGATGAACCCGCGCAGGCGGTCGACGGTGCCGGAGGACGCGAACTGCGCCCCGCCGAGACGCTCCACGAAGTACCCGCGACGGCAGCGACCGTTCTCCTCGAACTGCTTCAGCACGCGGTAGGCGAGCGCGAAGCCGCCCGTCACGCCCTCCGCGACGACGGAGCCGCGCGTCACGACGCCGTAGCGTTCGAGCAGGGTCTCGCCCGTGGCGACGGCACGGATGGTGGCGTCCTGCTCGGCCAGCGGCAGGATCGACCATCGGCCGCCGAGGGTCTGGCTCGCCCGCGTCGACATCGAGGGGCGCTGCAGGTTGCGTCCGCGGTACAGCTTCGAGCGCGGGGTCTGCCGTTGCACCCGGTGCGCCGAGTTCCCCGAGCCGGAACCCACCAGCGTGCGGAGCGGTGAGAAGGTGTCGTTGGTGACGAGCCCGGCCCACACGAGCTCCCAGAGGGCGTCGACGAGGAGCTTGTCGTCCGTCGACCCGACCGACTCGGCGAGCTGCCGGAAGAAGTACGCGCCGCCGCCGCCGAGCGTCGCGAGCAGTTCGGTCTGCAGGGCGTCGGGGGTATGTGGCGTCGGAGCGAGGGGCAGCGTGAGGGGTGCCGTGTCGGCGAGGTGGAGCGCGACCCAGCCGTCGTTGCCGGGGATCGAACCGCTGCCCGACCACACGACCTCGCCCGTCGCGGTGAGTTCGTCGAGCATCGCGGGACTGTACTCGGCGACGCGCGAGGGCAGGATCAGCGACTCCCAGGCCGAGGCGGGGATGGGCGCGCCCGCGAGCTGGTCGATGACCGTCGCGACGCCGTCGACACCGCGGAGCGTCCCGCCGAGGTGCTGCCACACCGGCAGGAACCGGGCGAACGCCTGCTGCTCGACCGGCTCGACCTCGTGCCGCAGCGCGGCGAGCGACCGGATGCGGAGCTTGCGGAGGACGCCGGCGTCGCACCACTCCGTCGCATCGGTGGGGCTGCGGTCGGTGTCGTCGCCCTCGCCCACCTGCTGCCGGCCGGCGGGGAGGAACTCGCCCTTGACCACGCGGCCGGCGTCGGCCAGCCGGGCGAGCGTGTGCTGGACCACCGCGGTCCCGAGACCGAAGCGCCTGGCCGTCTGCCCGGTCGTGAACGGCCCGTGCGTGCGCGCGTGGCGTGCGAGGAGGTCGCCCAATGGGTCGGCGACCGGCTCGGTGAACGCGACCGGCACGCCGATGGGCAGCGGGGTGCCGAGGGCGTCGCGGAGTCGACCGGCGTCCTCGATCGCGGCGAAGCGCTCCTCCCCGGCGATCGGGACGCGGATGACGCGCTTCGAGCGTTCGAGTTCGGCGACGGCCGCCGCTGAGCGAGCCGGATCGGGGGACCAGCCTTGCGGGTCGTCGCCGCGACTCGCCTCGCCGTCGGTGGAGACGGTGACACCGTCGAAGGTCGTCCGGGCCGCGATCTCGTCGATGGTCAGCGGGCCGAGCATCCGCAGTGCGTCGGCGACGCCTTCGACCCCCTTGAGTCGACGCTCGGGGTCGAGACGCTGCAGCTCGAGCGCGGTCTGCTCGATGACGCCCGGGTCGAGGAGTTCGCGAAGTTCGACACGGCCGAGGAGCTCGCCGAGCATGGTGCTGTCGACCGCGAGCGCGGCGGCCCGGCGCTCGGCCAACGGGCTGTCGCCCTCGTACATGAACGCGCCGACGTAGCCGAACAGGAGCGAACGGGCGTAGGGCGACGGCTGATCCGTCGTGGTCTCGACGATGCGGATCGCGCGCGACTGCAGCTCGCGGGCGAGGTGGTCGAGGGCCGGGAGGTCGTAGACGTCCTGCAGACACTCGCGGAGCGTCTCGAGGATGATCGGGAACGTCGGGTACTGCTTCGCGACCTCGAGGAGCTGCGCCGAGCGCTGGCGCTGCTGCCAGAGCGGCGAGCGTTTCTGCGGCGAGTAGTTCGGGAGCAGCAGGGCACGGGCGGCGCACTCGCGGAACCGTGAGGCGAACAGCGCCGAGCCGCCGACCTCCTGCGTGACGAGGGCGTCGAGCTCCTCCGGCTCGAAGACGAAGAGTTCGGCTCCCGGTGGCTCGCTCTCGGTGTCGGGCAGGCGGACGATGATGCCGTCGTCGCTCGCGACCGCCGAGCCGTCGACCCCGAGGCGCTCTTGCACCCGGGCGCCGACCGCCAGTGCCCAGGGGGCGTGCACACGGAGTCCATAGGGGGAGTGGAGGATGACCCGCCAGTCGCCGAGTTCGTCGCGCGAGCGTTCGACGACGAGGGTCGTGTCGTTGGGGACGACGCCCGTCGCCTCGCGCTGCTCGCGGACGTAGGCGACGAGGTTGCTGATGGCACGCTCGTCGAGGCCGGCTGCTTCGAGACGCGGGGTGGAGCCGGTGCCGGTGGTGTCGAGCTCGCGCACGAAGGCGCCGATGGCGCGACCGAGCTCGGCCGGGCGACCGATGCCGTCGCCTTTCCAGAACGGCAGTCGCCCCGGCTGGCCGAACGCCGGGGTCACGAGCACGCGGTCGTGGGTGATCTCCTGGATGCGCCAGCTCGTGGCGCCGAGGGCGAAGACGTCGCCGACGCGGGACTCGTAGACCATCTCCTCGTCGAGCTCACCGACGCGCGCGCCGGCGCCCGACTCGCCGACCATGAACACGCCGAAGAGCCCGCGGTCGGGGATGGTGCCGCCGCTCGTGACGGCGAGGCGCTGCGCTCCCGGCCGACCGGTCAAGACCCCGGCGTCGCGATCCCAGACGATCCGCGGGCGTAGCTCCGCGAAGGCGTCCGAGGGGTAGCGTCCGGCCAGGAGGTCGAGCGTCGCCTCGAAGGCCGAGCGGGGCAGGGAGGCGAACGGGGCACTGCGCTTGACCGTCTCGAACCAGTCCTCCACACCGAGTTCGTCGAGCGCGACCGCCGCGACCGTCTGCTGCGCGAGGATGTCGAGCGGGTTCGAGGGGACCTCGATCGCCTCGATGAGCCCGGCCTCCATCCGCTCGGTCGCGACCATGGTGCTGATGAGGTCGGCGCGGTGCTTCGGGAACAGGACGCCTCGGGAGACCTCGCCCACCTGGTGGCCGGCGCGGCCGACCCGCTGCAGGCCACTCGCGACGCTCGGCGGGGACTCCACCTGGATGACGAGGTCGACCTCGCCCATGTCGATGCCGAGCTCGAGGCTCGAGGTCGCGACCACGCAGCGCAGGCGGCCGGACTTGAGGTCCTCCTCGATGCCCGCGCGCTGCTCCTTGGAGACGGACCCGTGGTGGGCGCGTGCGAGGAGGGGGATGTCGTCGTCGCTCTCCTCGGTTGCCGGCCGGGCGGCTGCGGCCGCGACGCTCGTCGAGCCTCGGGTCTGGCCGCTCTGGGCCATGAGCTGCGCCGGTGGACGCCCGGCTCCCGGCGTCGTGAGGGTGGCGTCGCTGAGTCGGGCCTCGTTGATCTCGTTGAGCCGGGCCGTGAGCCGCTCCGCCAGCCGACGGGAGTTGGCGAACACGATGGTGGAGCGGTGCGCGAGCACGCGGTCGACGATCGCCTCCTCGACGTGCGGCCAGATGCTGCCGACGCGGTCTTCGCCGCCGCCGTCGCTGTTCGGGGTGTACCCCGTGAACCCGCCACCGCTGCCGTCGTCGTCGGCCTCGCCGGGCGTCCGCATGCCGGCGTCGGGGTCGGTCATATCGTCGACCGGGACGACCACGTGCAGGTCGAAGGTCTTCGCGGCCGGCGGAGCCACGATCTCGACCGGTGCGCGGCCTCCGAGGAACCGCGCGACCTCCTCGGCGGGGCGCACCGTGGCGGAGAGCCCGATGCGCTGCACCGGCTTCTCGAGCATGGCGTCGAGCCGCTCGAGCGACACCGCGAGGTGCGCGCCGCGCTTCGTCGAGGCGACGGCGTGGATCTCGTCGATGATGACGGTGTCGACCGTGCGGAGGGTCTCCCGTGCCGCGCTCGTGAGCATGAGGAAGAGCGACTCGGGGGTGGTGATGAGGATGTCCGGTGGCTCTTTGGCCATCGCCCGGCGGTCGGCGGACGGGGTGTCGCCCGAGCGGACGCCGACACTGATGGTGGGTGGCTCGGTGCCGAGGCGGCGCGCCGCCTGGGCGATGCCGACGAGCGGGGTGCGGAGGTTGCGCTCGACGTCGACGCCGAGGGCCTTCAGCGGCGAGATGTAGAGGACGCGGGTGCCGCGGGAGCGCTCGCGCTGGGCGGCGGCGGCCTCCGCTTCGTCGGCCTCGAGCCCGGTGAGCGGGACGCCGGTGCGCGGCCGCACGGCGTGCTCGGCGATAGCCTCGGAGAGCAGCCGGTCGATCGACCAGAGGAACGCGGACAGGGTCTTGCCCGAACCGGTCGGCGCGACGACGAGGGCGTTGGCGCCGCGGGAGATCGCATCCCAGGCACCCGCCTGCGCCGGCGTGGGCGCGACGAACGCCCCCTCGAACCAGTCGCGCGTCGCGGGGGAGAAGCGCTCGAGCACCTCGGTCATGGGTTCCATCATCCTGCACCCCACCGACACCGCGACCGGCGTCGCGCGCGGCCGCGTGGCCCCGTATGATCCCGCCGCGGGTCGGGCGCGGTGTCCGGTAGAACCGCCGCCCACCTGGATCGCCGCTCGGCTCCATACGGTATGAAGGAGCTATGAGCGTTCGTACCCCTGATCCCAACCCGGAACCCGATCTCCCCGGCAATTCCAATCCGGGCTGGCTGTCGGACGTCGAACTCGAGGAGATCCGCCGCCGGCTCCCGCTGCTGTACGTGGAAGCCGTGCCGGTCCGCGTCGACGGCTTCGGTGTCGTCACCGAGGTGGGCGTCCTGCTCCGGGCCACCGCGCTCGGCGAGATGACGCGCACGCTCGTCTCCGGTCGCGTCATGTACGGCGAGACGATCCGCGACGCGCTCTTCCGTCACCTGGAGAAGGACCTCGGTCCGATGGCGTTCCCGCTGCTCCCCGCGTCGCCCGTGCCGTTCCAGGTGGCCGAGTACTTCCCGTTGCCCGGATTGTCGCCGTATTCCGACGACCGCCAGCACGCCGTCGCGCTGGCGTACGTCGTCCCGGTGACCGGCACCTGCGAACCCCGCCAGGACGCGCTCGAACTCACGTGGATGACGCCCGAGGCGGCGTCCTCCGACGCGATCGCCGCCGAGATGGAGGGAGGCCGCGGCACGCTCCTCCGAGCGGCCCTCGCCTCCGTCGGCCGCCTGCGCTAGCCCTTCGACAGGCTCAGGGACCGGGGAGCGGCTCAGGGACCGGGGGGCAGGGTCAGGGACCGGCCATTCGACCAGCTCAAGGACCGGCGTGCGTCAGCGGGTGTAGCGGACCTCGTCGATCATCTCGCCGAGGAACGGCTCGGTCTTGGCCCCGCCGTCGAGGACGAACCCGTTGCGCTGGTAGAAGCGGTGCGCACGCGGGTTGTCCGCGGCGACCCACAGGAACGACGGCTGGCCGTCGGGGATGGCGGCGTCGAACAGCTGCTGACCGATCCCGGTGCCGTGCCACGCGTCGAGCAGGTAGATGAAGTAGAGCTCGCGCTCGCGGGGTGCGTCCTCCTCGCGGGCCGGACCTGAACCGGAGAACCCGACGATCTCGCCGTCGACGAGGGCCGCGAAGTGCGTGTACTCGGGGCCCTGTGCCGCCCAGTGGGTCCAGAGCTCGGCCATGCGACGCGGCGACAGCTTCGCGAGCGTCGCAGCGCTGATGAGGTGGTCGTAGGTCTCGTGCCAGGACGTGGCGTGGACGCGTCCCAGCGACTCGGCATCGACGTCGCGGACGGGGCGGACGACTGCGTTGACGTTCATGGTGGAACCGTATCCCGAGCGCCCCCGTGTCGCGAAATCGAGCGGCTCCGCGAACGGCGAAGCGCCGCCCACCCTGCGGTGGACGGCGCTTCGTTCGAGCGGTTCGCTGCTAGTTGCCGCTGGACGCGCGACGGTTGGTCCGGGGACGCGAGGACTCGGCGGGAGCGCCCGAGTTCGCGGCGTAGCCGGTGCTGTAGTGCGTACGGCTGCCACCGGTTGCGGCACCGGCACCCGCACGGGCGCCGCCCGAGCGACCGGCGCCGGAGCGCTGTCCGCCCTGACCGCCGTTGCCGCCTGCGGGACGACCGCCACGACGACCGCCGCCGCCCTGGCCGCCCTCGCGAGGAGCGCTGTCGCGGCTTGCGCCGGCACGGGCGCCGTCGCGGTCGCGGTGACCGTTGCCGAGGCCGTTGCCGTCGCGGGCTGCGCGCTTACGCTGCGCGTTGGCACCCTGCGAGCGACCACCGCCGCCACCACCCTGCTGCTGCACGGCCGCACGCGGCGCGGGCTTCACGTAGGCGGCGACGTCGCCGATGAGCTCGAGGACCGCCGGGGAGGTCGCGGTGACCGCCTGCGGGGTGACGTTGATCTCGGCCTTGCGGAGGAGCTTCTTGAGGTCCTCCATCTGGCCGGGGATCGCGAGGGTGACGACGTCACCGGCGCTGCCCGCACGAGCCGTGCGGCCCGAGCGGTGCAGGTACGCCTTGTGCTCGGTCGGCGGGTCGACGTGGATGACGAGCTCGACGTCGTCGACGTGCACGCCACGGGCGGCGACGTCGGTGGCGACGAGGACCTTGGCGGTCCCGGCGCTGAAGGCCGCGAGGTTGCGGTCGCGGGCCACCTGCGAGAGGTTGCCGTGCAGGTCGACCGCGGGGATGCCGGAGTCGGTGAGCTGCTTCGCGAGCTTCTTGGCGTGGTGCTTCGTGCGCATGAAGAGGATGCGACGGCCGCTGCCGGAGGCGAGGGCCTGGATGAGGTCCTTCTTCGACTCGACCGAGGGGGTCGTGAAGACGTGGTGGGTCATCGCGGCGACGGGCGAGTTCGCCTCGTCGACGGAGTGGAGCACCTCGTTCTGCAGGAACTTGCGGACGAGCTTGTCCACGCCGTTGTCGAGCGTCGCAGAGAACAGCAGACGCTGCCCGCCGCGAGGCGTCTTGTCGAGGATGCGCGTGACGACCGGCAGGAAGCCGAGGTCGGCCATGTGGTCGGCTTCGTCGAGGACGGTGATCTCCACGGCGTCGAGGTTCACGAAGCCCTGCTTCATGAGGTCCTCGAGGCGGCCGGGGCAGGCGATGACGATGTCGACGCCGGCGCGGAGCGCCTCTTCCTGACGCTTCTGCGAAACGCCGCCGAAGATCGTGGTGGTCTTCAGCGAGTAGGCGTCGGCCAGCGGCTGCATGACCGCGGCGATCTGCGTGGCGAGCTCGCGCGTCGGTGCGAGGACGAGTCCGAGCGGGCGACCCGGGCGGCGCTTGCCACCGGCGAGCGCGCCGCCGAGACGGGCGACCATCGGGATGCTGAAGGCCAGGGTCTTGCCGGAGCCGGTCTTGCCGCGGCCGAGGACGTCGCGTCCGCCGAGGGTGTCGGGGAGCGTGTCGATCTGGATGGGGAACGCGCTCGTCTTGCCGTCCTTCGCGAGGGAGGCGACGAGCGGTGCCGGGACGCCGAGGGCGTCGAAGGTGATGGTTGCTTCGGTCATGGGTGTGTGTCTCTTTCAGGCACGGCCACGAGCTTCGATGACGGCTGCCGGCGCACTCATGTGCGGTAGCGGGCACTGCCGGGATGACCACGCACGTGATGACTCACGTGGATGGTACGGCGTGCTTCCGTCGGCGTCGTCGCTGGTGGGAGGTGGCGAAGGCGCAGGTCGCGCATCCGTTCGCCGTATGAAGTGTCATCGACCCTGGCATGCACCGCTGGGTGCCGTGCAGGGGAGAGAGGGAGCGTTCTACGACGCAAGCGAGTACCGCACCGGAGGGTGCGATCGCACGCAAGTTCCTCCAGCGTAGCGCATCCGGCGAGGAGTCTGCTGGGAGTGGCGCGTTACGGCTGTGTTTCCATCTCCTGGAATCGGTCGTCGGCGCTTGACAGTCCGCTGGAACAGGTGAGTAATGTGTCACCCACCACAAACCCGGACCCGTGTACTGTGTCACACGGTACAGAAAGGCCTGTCGCCCATGAGCTTCGACGAAGACGCCCGAGCAGCGAGCACCGCGGTGCACGCGGGAGGCCGGTACGCCGCCGTCGCACCGATCGCAGGAGTCCGCATCCCACTGGGCGCCCGTCAGGTCCGTCTCGGAGACGGAGAACTCGGCCGGTGGCAGGAACGCAATCGTCGAGCGACGGTTCCGCACTCCATCGAGCAGCTCCGCCTCGCCGGCAACCTCGACAACCTCGCCCGGATCGCCGACCCGGGGGACGGCACGTCACGCTTCCGCGGGCGCTACCCGTTCCTCGACACGGACGTCTTCAAGACCCTCGAAGGCCTCGCCTACCTGCTCGCCGAGGAGACGGTGGCGGGCGACGTCCGCGACTTCTACGAGGAGGCCGTCGGTGTCATCGAAGCCGCGCAGCGCGAGGACGGGTACCTCAACTCGTACTTCCAGGCTCCGGAGATCGAGAAGGAACCCTGGGAGGACCTCGCCTGGGGTCACGAGCTGTACAACCTCGGTCACCTCATCCAGGCGGCGATCGCCGCGAAGCGTCGTCTCGGCGACGACCGTCTGCTGATCGTCGCCCGGGCGTTCGCCGACCTCGCCGTCGAACGGTTCGGACCGGACGGCGACCCGCAGGTGTGCGGGCACCCTGAGGTCGAGATGGCCCTGGTGGAGCTCTTCCGCGAGACCGGCGTGCGGTCCTACCTCGAGCTCGCGAGCGCGTTCATCGACCGACGCGGCCACGGCACGGTCGAGCTCCGGGTCTTCCCCGCCGAGTACTTCCAGGACTCGGCCCCACTGCGCGACCTCGACTCCGTGACCGGACACGCCGTCCGCATGGCGTACCTGGCTGCCGGAGCGACCGACGTCGCCCTCGAACGAGGCGACCAGGAACTGCTCGCGTCGCTGCAGCGGCTCTGGGACGACATGGTGGAGACGAAGCTCTACCTCACGGGCGGCCTCGGGAGTCGACACTCCGACGAGGCGATCGGCGACCGCTACGAGTTGCCGTCCGAACGCTCCTATAGCGAGACGTGCGCCGCGATCGCCGTGATGCAGTGGGGCTGGCGCCTGTACCTCGCGACCGGGTCGGCGGCCGTCCTCGACACCGTCGAGACCGTCCTCTACAACGCGTACGCCGCCGGCCTCTCCGCGGACGGCATGGCCTTCTTCTACGACAACCCGCTGCAGCGTCGCCCCGACCACCTGCAGCGATCGGGGGCGGAGGCGGACGGCGAACTTCTCAGGCGGAGCTGGTTCGGCTGTCCGTGCTGCCCGCCGAACATCGTGCGCTGGACCGCAGAGCTGCAGGATCACCTCGCGACGTCGACCCCCGCCGGTGTCGAAATCGTCCACCTCACCGCGGCGTCGATCACGACCGAGCGGCTCTCCCTCACCGTCGACACCGCGTATCCGTGGGACGGAGCGGTCACCGTGACGGTGGACACCGCCGCCGACGACGAGGTCGAGCTCGCGATCCGCATCCCCGCGTGGGTCGTGGGCGGCTCCATCCGCGTGGGCGGATCGACCACGCCGCTCGAACCCGTCGACGGGTGGATCCGTGTCCGGCGCTGGTGGCGTGCGGGCGACACCGTGGAGCTCGACCTCCCGATGCCCGTCCGGGCGCACGGCGCGCACCCCTCCGTGGACGCCCTCCGCGGCTCGATCGCCTTCGTCCGCGGACCGATCGTCTCCTGCGCCGAGCAGCAGGACACGATGGCGGACCTCGACCTCCTGCGGTTCTCCGGAGCCGACGCGGATCGCGCGGTCGTCGAGCACCGTCGGATCCTGGAGCGGGAGGGGATCGACGCCGTCGCGCTCCTCGTCCCGGCGACCGTCGACGCCCCCGCTCCGGCCGTGCTCTACCCGGTCCTCTCCGGTGCGCCCGACGCCGAGCCGGCCGCGGCACCGCTCGCCGACACCGAGACGGCAGCCTCGCTGACACAGACCACCGCGACCCTCATCCCCTACGCCCTCTGGGGCAACCGCGAACCGGGCGCCATGCGCGTCTGGTTCCGCACCCGCTGACCTCCTCCCGTCCCTCGACCCCGCTCCACCCTCTCCACCCGCGGGCGACCCGCCCGATCGACACGAAAGCAGAGCGTCATGAAGCAACGATTCTCCATCCCCGCCCTCGCGGCGGCGGCCGTCCTCCTCCTCGCGGGGTGTACCTCCGCGGGTTCGGGCTCGGGAGGTGACGGACCGTCCAGCACACCGGTGAAGGGCGGCACCGTCGACGTCCTCCTGAACGCGGACTTCTCGCACCTCGACCCGGTTCAGGGCTTCGACGGCGGCGTGAACAACTTCTACCGCCTCATCTACCGCACGTTGACGACGCAGTCCACGGGCGAGGGCGCCAAGGGCACCGAGATGGTGCCCGACCTCGCGACCGACCTCGGCACGGTGAGCGACGACGGCCTCCAGTGGACGTTCACGCTCAAGGACGACCTGAAGTTCGAGGACGGCACGCCGATCACGAGCAAGGACGTGAAGTTCGGCGTCGAGCGCTCCTTCGACCCGGCCATCGCCGTCGGATCGCCCTACGCCCGACTCACCATCGCCGGCACGGACTCGTACGAGGGCCCGTACATCACGGGTGACCTGCCGTCCATCCAGACGCCGGACGACCAGACCATCGTCTTCACGCTCAAGGAGCCGTTCGCCGACTTCGCGAGCGTCGTCGGGCAGAACAGCTTCACGCCCTTCCCCGCCGACACCGAGCGGGTGACGACGACGAGCCTCGACAAGATGCCGATCGCCTCCGGCCCCTACAAGGTCGACAGCTACGAGCGCGGTTCGCAGCTGAAGCTCGTCCGCAACGACTCGTGGGACCCGAAGACGGACGACGTCCGCAAGGCCTACCCGGACGGCTTCGACTTCACCTTCGGCCTCGACGCCTCGACCATCGACGAGCGCATGATCGCCGGCCAGGGTGACGACGCGAACGCGATCGCCGGGTCCGTCCAGGCGGCCTCCATCTCCCGGATCCAGACGCCGGCACTCAAGGCACGGACCATCGCCGGTCTCCAGGGCTGCACCACGTACATGGGCCTGAACACGACCAAGCCGAACATGGACAACCCGCTGGTCCGCCAGGCCATCGCCTACGCCATCGACCGCGAGTCGGTGAAGGACGCGTCGGGCGGATCGCAGCTCGCGGACATCGCGACCACCATGCTGCCGCCCACCGTCGCCGGTCACACCGAGTTCGACCTCTACCCGAGCAAGGACAACGCAGGCGACCCGGAGAAGGCCAAGGAACTCCTCGCCGAGGCGGGCCTGCCCGACGGCTTCTCCTTCACGCTCGACATCCGCAGCCAGCCCAAGATGCAGGCGCAGGCCGAGGCGGTGCAGCAGGCGCTCGCGAAGGCCGGCATCACGGTGAACTTCAACCTCATCGACACCTCGACCTACTACGAGGTCATTGGCACGACGTCGCAGCAGAACGACGCAGCCATCACCGGTTGGTGCCCGGACTGGGCCTCGGGCTCGACCTTCCTGCCGCCGCTCTTCGACGGCTCGCAGATCTTCCCGAAGGGCAACTCGAACATCGCGCAGCTGAACGACCCCGCCGTCAACGAGCGCATCGCCGAGATCCGCGCGATGACCGACACCGACGAGGCCAACGCCGCTTGGGGCGCGCTCGACGAGCAGATCCAGAAGCTCGTGCCGACGGTGCCGCTGCTGTTCGAGAAGACGGTCATGGTCGTCGGAGCCAACGTCGCCGGTGCGTACTCGCACGCCGGGTACTCCGGTGGCATCGACTACGTGTCCGTCGGCCTGTCCTCGGCCGGCAAGTAGTCGGAAAGCCGGTAGCCGCAGATGTCGTCGTCCGTTCCCAGTGAGCTGACCACCGTCGCCGAGGAGGTGGGTGCGCCGGTCGGTGCGCCCACCCCCGCGCGGCGGGTGATCGCCACCCTCCGTTCCAGCCCACCGGTGCTGCTCAGCGTCGCGTTCATCGTGCTCGTCGTGCTGCTCGCGATCCTCGCCCCGCTGATCACCGCGATCAGCGGCTGGGGTCCGTACACCTTCGACAAGTCGGCGGTGGACTCCGACCTCGGCGGCGTGCCGATCGGCAACCTCGGCGGGATCTCCGCCGAGCACTGGTTCGGGGTCGAACCCGGGAACGGACGCGACATCTTCGCGCGCATCGCCTTCGGTGCGCAGGTGTCGCTGTCGATCGCCGTCTCGGCGACCATCGTCACCACCGTGCTCGGCGTCGTGCTCGGCATGCTCGCCGGCTTCTGCGGCGGGTGGGTCGACCAGGTCGTCTCGCGCGTCATGGACTTCCTCATGGCGTTCCCGTCGCTCATCTTCATGATCGCGCTCCTGTCGGCCCTCCCCGCCGGCAACCGACCGGTCCTGCTCGTCGTCGTGCTGAGCCTCTTCGGCTGGCCGTACACCGCCCGGGTGGTGCGCGGTCAGGCGATGTCGCTGCGGACGAGCGAGTTCGTCGAATCGGCGCGTGCTTCGGGCGCCGGGGGCATCCGCATCGTCTTCCGCGAGATCCTGCCGAACCTCCGCGGCACCATCATCGTCCTGGCCACCCTCGCCGTTCCCGGTTACATCGGCACGGAGGCGGGCCTCTCCTTCCTCGGCGTCGGCGTCACCCCGCCCACGCCGAGCTGGGGCCAGATGATCGCGACCGCGGTCGGCTGGTACGCGGTCGACCCGATGTACTTCCTGATCCCCGGCACCTTCCTGTTCCTCACGGTGCTGTCCTTCACCGTGCTCGGCGACCGCCTGCGCAAGGCCCTCGACTCGGGAGACGCCGCCTCATGACCCTCTACCTCCTGCGCCGGATCGCGTCGGCGATCGGCATCCTGCTGCTCATCAGCCTCTTCACCTACGTCATCTTCTTCCTGCTGTCGCCCGATCCGGCGGTGCAGATCTGCGGCAAGACCTGCACCCCCGACCGCATCGACCAGATCCGGGCGCAGCTCGGGCTCGACCAGCCGTTCTGGCAGCAGTACCTCGAGTTCATCCGGGGGATCGTCATGGGCCGGAGCTACGGGGAGGGCGCCTCGGCGGTCTCCTGCGCGGCGCCGTGCCTCGGCTTCAGCTTCCAGACCAACGAGTCCGTCATGGACATGATCACCGCGCGCTTCCCCGTGACCGCGACGGTCGCGATCGGTGCGGCGGTCCTCTGGCTGCTCGTCGGCGTCAGCGGTGGCCTGCTCAGCGCCGTCAAGCAGGGGACCGGCTGGGACCGTGGGGCGATGATGGTCGCGCTCGCCGGCATCAGCCTGCCGAACTACTTCCTCGCGCTCCTCCTGCAGTACGTCCTCGTGGTGCAACTGCAGATCCTGCCGTTCCCGCAGGCCGTGCCGTTCGCCGAGGACCCGGTCCGGTGGTTCCAGAACTACCTCATGCCGTGGATCGTGCTCGCCCTCGGCTACGCGTCGATGTACGCGAGGCTCGTCCGGGCGAACGTCATCGACACCCTCGGTGAGAACTTCATGCGGACCGCCCGGGCGAAGGGCCTGCCCGCGCCCCTCATCCTGCGCCGCCACGCGCTGCGGCCCGCGCTCACGCCCGTCGTCACACTCTTCGGCATGGACTTCGCGGGCCTCCTCGGAGGCGCCCTCATCACCGAGACGGTGTTCGGACTGAACGGCGTCGGCAAGCTCGCCGCCGACTCGATCGCGAAGAACGACCAGCCCGTCATCATGGGCGTCACCCTCCTGGCCGCGTTCTTCGTGGTCATCGGCAACGTCGTGGTCGACGTCGTGTACACGTTCCTCGACCCGAGAGTGAGAGTGAAGAGCGCATGAGCCCCACCGTCACCAGGACCATCTCCCTGCCCGTCCCCGGGGCGGCGCTGCTCGAGGTCGACGACCTCACGGTCACCTTCCCGACCACCTCCGGCGACGTCGACGTGGTGCGCAAGGCGTCGTTCGCGGTCCAGCACGGCCAGACCCTCGGCATCGTGGGCGAGTCCGGCTCCGGCAAGTCCATGACCTCGCTCGCGATCATGGGACTGCTCCCGAACGGCGGGCGCACGACCGGCAGCGTCCGACTGAGCGGACACGAGCTCGTCGGTCGGAGCGACCGCGAGATGCGTCGCGTGCGCGGCGACCGGATCGCGATGGTCTTCCAGGACCCGCTCTCCTCGCTCAACCCGTACTACACCGTCGGGCTGCAGATCGAGGAGGCGTACCGCGCCCATCGCGGCGGTTCCCGGAAGGCCGCCAGGGCCGTCACGATCGAGGCCCTCGAACGGGTCCGCATCGCCGACGCCTCCCGACGCGTCGACCACTACCCGCACCAGTTCTCGGGCGGCATGCGGCAGCGCATCATGATCGCCATGGCGCTCTGCCTGGAACCCGACCTGCTCATCGCGGACGAACCGACGACGGCGCTCGACGTCACCGTCCAGGCGCAGATCCTCGACCTGCTCTCCGAACTGCAACGGGAGACCGGTGCCGGCATGATCTTCATCACCCACGACCTCGCCGTCGTCAGTCAGGTCGCCGACGACGTGCTCGTCATGCGCGGCGGCGACTCCGTCGAGATGGGCACGGCCGAGCAGATCTTCTCCCGGCCACAGGCGGCCTACACCCGCGCGCTGCTCGACGCCCTCCCGCGGATCGACGACCCGTTCACCGAGCGCCCGACGGCACCCGCCACGACCGAGGAGGGACGGGCATGAACGACGCACCAGTGCTCCTGCAGGCCACCGGGCTCACGAAGGACTTCACCACCAAGGGTGACGGGGCGTTCCGCGCCCGCACCACCCAGTTCCGCGCCGTCGACGACGTCGGGTTCACCGTCCGCTCGGGCGAGACGCTCGGCATCGTCGGGGAGTCGGGCAGCGGCAAGTCGACGACCGCACGGATGATCGCGAAGCTCATCGAACCGACCGCCGGCACGATCACCTTCGACGGTGAGGACGTCACCACGGCGCGTGGGCCGGCGCTCGCCGCGTTCCGGACGAAGGTGCAGGTCGTCTTCCAGGACCCGTTCTCCTCCCTCAACCCGAGGCACACCGTCGAGCGCATCGTGTCGGCGCCGCTCGACTACCAGGGCATCACCCCGAAGCAGGGCAAGCGCGCCCTCGTGCGCGACCTCCTCGACCGCGTCGGCCTGAACCCCGACCACCTCCAGCGCTACCCGCGGCAGTTCTCCGGCGGCCAGGCCCAGCGCATCGGGATCGCCCGGGCGCTCGCCGTCTCCCCGAAGCTCGTGATCTGCGACGAGGCGGTGTCGGCGCTCGACGTGTCGGTGCAGGCACGCATCATCGACCTGCTGCGCGACCTGCAGGCCGAGCGTGGCCTGAGCTACCTGTTCATCGCGCACGACCTCGCCGTCGTGCGGCAGATCGCCCACGACGTCGCCGTCATGCACCGGGGCAAGGTGGTCGAGCAGGGTGACCGCGAAGCGATCTTCGACCACCCGCAGGACGAGTACACGAAGACCCTGCTCGCCGCCGTGCCCACGATCGACCCGAGCTGGGAGGCCGCGCGTGCCACCATGCTCGAACAGAAGCGGACGCACGGATCGTCCGCCGGAAGGACAGAGGCATGACCCACCGCACCACCACCTCCCTGCTGCCCGGGATCCACGTCACCGACCACACCGTCGACGTCCCGCTCGACTGGCGGCGGCCCGACGACGGCCGCACGATCAGCCTGTTCGCCCGCGAACTCGTCGACCCCCTGCGTCGCGACGAGCAGCTCCCGGTCCTCGTGTTCCTCCAGGGCGGACCGGGCGGCAAAGGCCCGCGTCCGGTGTCCAGGGACGGCTGGATCGCCGAGGCCCTCCGCACCTTCCGGCTCGTGCTGCTCGACCAGCGCGGCACCGGCCGGAGCACCAGGATCGACGGGCGGTCCATCGCGGCCGTCGGTGACCCTGCAGCACAGGCCGAGTACCTGGAACGCTTCCGGGCCGACTCGATCGTCGACGACGCCGAGTACCTGCGCCGCACCGTCTTCGGGGGCCGTCGCTGGTCGACGCTCGGTCAGAGCTACGGTGGCTTCCTCACCCTGACCTACCTCTCCCGAGCCCCGGAGGGACTGGCCGCCTGTTACGTCACCGGCGGTCTGGCCGGCATCCACCCGTCGGCGGCGGAGGTGTACCGCCGCACCTATCCACGTACCGAGCGCAAGAACCGGGCGTTCGCCGAGCGGTACCCGCAGGACGTCGACACCGTCGCGCGGATCGCCGACCGACTCGCCGCCGAGGAGGTGCTCCTGCCGGACGGCGACCGACTCACCGTGCGGCGCTTCCAGAACCTCGGGATCGACTTCGGGATGAAGCCCGGCTACGAGCGCCTCCACTGGCTGCTCGACGAGGCGTTCGACAGCGGCGACCGCCTGAGCGACACCTTCCTGGCGCAGGTCTGGGGGAGGACGTCCTACGTCGACAACCCCTCTTCATCGCCCTGCAGGAGAGCATCTACGGCGCGGCCGGCGCGGGGGCGACCGCGTGGGCGGCGCAGGCCGAGCGCGATGCACGCCCGGCGTTCGCCGAGACGGCCAGGCCGCTGCTGTTCACGGGCGAGATGGTCTACCCCTGGATGTTCGAGGAGATCCGCTCGCTCCGGCCCTTCCAGGGTGCGGTGGAGCGACTGGCGGCCAAGACCGACTGGGACCCGCTGTACGACCCCGCTGTCCTGGAGGCGAGCACGGTGCCGCTCGCCGCGGCCGTGTACTTCGACGACATGTACGTGGACGCGCAGCTGCAGTTGGAGACGGTCGACGCCGTCGGCGGGGCGACCGCGTGGGTCACGAACGAGTACGAGCACGACGGGATCCAGGACGCCGCCGTGGTGCGCCGCCTGTTCTCGATGGTGGACGAGCGCGGCGGCCGTCGCGCGGATGAGGAGCAGGCATGACCGACACGCAGCAGCAGGCACCCGAGCAGACGGCGGGCCACGCGCCGGCCACCACTGAGGCACCAGCCACGTCCATGCCGCGCCCGGCGAACCCGGACCCGAAGCTGCCCCGCCTGGCCGAGGTGCCGGCGTTCCGCGAGTTCCTCGGCACCGGCTGGGGCACCCCCGACCGCACGCCGCCGGTCGAGCCCGGGATCGCCGCGGCCGCAGCCGAGCACCGTCGTCGGCTGAGCGAGGCCTTCGTCGGGCGGACGCTCGTCGTCGCCGCCGGTCGCGCGCCCGTCCGGGCCAACGACTCGAACTACGACTTCCGCCCCGACAGTGACTTCTTCTGGCTCACCGGCTGCTCCGCCGAGGACGCGGTCCTCGTGCTGCGTCCGATCGGTGCCGGTCACGACGCGACGTTGTACATCCCGGCACCGGCACACCCGGGCGAGACCGGCTTCTTCGCCGACGCCAACCACGGCGAACTCTGGGTCGGTTCGGCGCCGGGGCCGGCCGACTGGTCGGCGGTCCTCGACCTCCGCGTCGAGGTGCTCGCCGCGCTGCCCGACGCGCTCCGAGGCGTCGACCGACCGCTTCTCGCGGGGACCCTGACCTCGCGGCACCGCGCGCTCGAGCCGCTGACGGTCGCGCCGGAACTCGGACGCGTGCTCTCGGAACTGCGCATGATCAAGGACGACTGGGAGATCGCGGAGCTGCGACGAGCGGTCGACGCGACCGTCGGTGGGTTCTCCGCCGTGATCCGTGAGCTGCCGACGGCCGTCGCCGGGGGCGGTGAGCGCTGGCTGCAGGGGACCTTCGACCGGCACGCCCGCACCACGGGGAACGGCCCCGGCTACTCGACCATCGTCGGGAGCGGCGCGCACGCACCCACGCTCCACTGGGTGCGCTGCGACGGCCCGGTCCGCCCTGAGGACGCGATCCTGCTCGACATGGGCGTGGAGACGCGTGCGTTCTACACGGCCGACGTCACCCGCACCTTCCCCGTCTCGGGCACCTTCAGCCCGGAGCAGCGTCTCGTCCACGACCTCGTCGAGGCGTCCCACCGCGCCGGGATGGCCGCCGTCCGTCCGGGCCGCGACTTCACCGACTTCCACCACGCGGCCATGGAGGTCATCGCGCAGGGACTCCACGACTGGGGCCTCCTGCCGGTGTCCGTCGACGAGGCTCTGAGCCCGGTCGGGCAACAGCACCGGCGGTACCTCGTGTGCGGCATCGGTCACCACCTCGGCCTCGACGTGCATGACTGCGCCAAGTCCTCCTACGAGGCCTACCAGGGCGGCTCGATGGCGCCCGGCATGGTGCTCACGGTCGAGCCGGGGCTGTACTTCCACGCCTTCGACGAGACGGTTCCACCGGAACTGCGCGGCATCGGCGTCCGGCTCGAGGACGACCTGCTCGTGACGGCCGACGGCGCCGAGGTGCTGTCGGATGCGCTGCCCATCGACGCGTCGGGCATCGAAGCGTGGATGCGCGCCCAGTAACCTGAGCGGACCGTGGTGGGAGACGAAGGATGGGAGTCGCGATGAGCATGTCGGCGATCCGACCGGCCGAGGAACGGCTGAGCCTGCGGGCGCAGGTGGAGCGGGCGGTGTCCGCGGCGATCATCTCGGGCGAGCTCGCGCCGGGGACGATGATCTCGGTACCGACGCTGGCGGTGCAGTTCAACGTCTCGGCGACCCCGGTCCGCGAAGCGATGCTCGATCTCGAGAAGCGCGACTTCGTGGAGGCGGTCCGGAACAAGGGGTTCCGCGTCACGGTCGTCAGCGAGGCCTCGCTCCGCAACACGGCGCAGATCCGCCAGCTCCTCGAGCCGCCCGCGATGGCGGACCTGGCGGAGGTCTTCGATCACGGGTCGCTGCCCGAGCTCCGGCAGCAGGCTGACGACATCGTGGCCGGTGCCCGGGACGGCGACCTGACCCGGTACCTCGAAGCCGACCAGGCGTTCCACCTCGCGCTCACCGCGAAACTCGGCAACCCGCTGCTCGTCGAGCTCGTCGCGGACCTCCGTGGACGTACCCGGCTCGTGGGACTGGCCGCCATGCTCGATTCGCAGCAGCTCGACCGCTCGGCCGTGGAGCACCACGAGCTCCTCGACGCCCTCGAGCGGGGTGACGGGGTCGCCGCTCGCGAGCTCATGCACCGACACATCGGGCACACCACCGGCTGGTGGGCCGGCAAGCCCGAATCCGACGCCGAGTAGCCCCTGGCGTGCGTGCGCGGGCCTTGACCAGGATCCGCGATCATGCATGCTTGCCTGTTCAGTGAATGTGTGACACATTACTGAAAGCCCTTCCCCGCACCGACCGAGAGGACCGCCCGTGACCCGCATCGTCATCGTCGGCGCCGGCATCGTCGGTGCGGCCTGCGCGCGCATCCTCGCCCGCCGCGGCGCCGAGGTCGTCGTGCTCGACCGTTCGGCGGCCGCCGGCGGCACGAGCGGCTCGGGGAGGGGAACCTCCTCGTCTCCGACAAGGGGCCCGGCCCCGAACTCGACCTCGCCCGGTACGCCTCACGCCTCTGGCCCGTCGTCACCGCCGAACTCGCGGCCGAACTGGGACCGACCTTCCCGAGCATCGAGTTCGAGCGCAAGGGCGGCATCGTGGTCGCCACCACCGAAGCCGGCGCGCAGCCCCTGCTCGACTTCGCCGCCGCCCAGCGCGCCGCCGGTGTCGACGCCAGACCCCTCACCGAGGACGAGCTGGTCGCGGCGGAGCCGTCGATCACCCGCTCGTCCACGGCGGCCGTCCACTATCCCGAAGACGCACAGGTCCAGCCCGTCATCGCCACGGAGGCCCTGCTCGCCTCGGCCCGGCGTGCGGGCGCTGTCGTGCGCACCGGCGTCACCGTGACGGGCGGCGTCCGGAGTGCGACCGGTCGCCTCACGGGTGTCCGGACCTCCGTGGGCGACGTCTCGGGCGACGCGGTCCTCGTCTGCGCCGGACCGTGGTCGGCCGAACTCGGCGACCTGCTCGGGGCACCCGTTCCGGTCCGTCCCCGACGCGGCATGGTCCTCGTCACCACCCGCATGCCGCACCGCGTGCACCACAAGGTCTACGACGGCGACTACTTCGGAGCGACGCAGTCGAGCGACGCCTCGCTCCAGACCTCGAGCGTCGTCGAGTCGACCGCCGCGGGCACCGTGCTCATCGGATCGAGCCGGCAGCAGATCGGGTTCGACGCACGCCTCGACGTCGACGTGCTCCGCGAGGTCGCGGCGAAGTCGCTGCGCCTCTTCCCGTTCCTCCGTGACGCCTCGGTCATGCGCAGCTACGGCGGCTTCCGGCCGTACATGCCCGACCACCTGCCGGTCATCGGCCCCGACCACCGTGTCGACGGCCTGTGGCACGCGACGGGCCACGAGGGCGCCGGCATCGGACTGGCCCTCGCGACGGCCGAGCTCATCGCCGCCCGCCTGCTCGGTGGATCCACCGACCTCGACGCCGCCCCGTTCCAACTCGACCGCCCGGGCCTCGCCCCGCACCTGCGCGTCGACCGGCCGGCGGAGGTGGCCTGATGGTCTCGAGACGACTGCCCGCGTCGAGCGACCGGATCGTGCCAGGCACGGAGGACGCGCTGCGCGTCGACCTCGACGGGACGCCCGTCGACGGGCTCCGTGGCCAGACGATCGCCGGTGTCCTGTTGGGTTCCGGCGTCCTCGCCTGGCGCCGCACGAGCGGGTCCGGGAACCCACGCGGCGTCTTCTGCGGCATCGGGGTCTGCTTCGACTGCATCGTCACGGTGAACGGCCAGCGGGACGTCCGTGCCTGCCAACGTCGCGCCGCGGACGGCGACCGCATCGAGACGCAGCACGACGCCCTTCCGGAGCCCACGACGGAGAACGACCCGTTCGGGGACCAGGCATGAGCGCCCGGCAGCGCGAGGTCGTCGTCGTCGGTGCAGGTCCCGCCGGCCTCCAGGCCGCACTCGCCGCCCGGGCCCTCGGCGCCGGCGTCACGCTGCTCGACGCCTCGGACGAGCTCGGCGGTCAGTACTGGCGGCATCTGCCGGCCAGTCGGCCGTCTGCGGCCGAGGCCTCGCTGCACCACGGGTTCGAGCGCTTCGTCGCCATGCGCGCGGCGCTCGACGCCGACGACGGCTGCACGGTGATCACCGAGGCGCAGGTGTGGGCGATCGACGTCGACCGCGCCGCCGCCGACCGAGGGGCCGACGACACCTCCGGGGCGACCGGCTTGCGCCTGCACGTCCTCGTCGGACCGCCGGACGGCACCGACCGCACGCCCATCACCCTCCGACCGGACGCGCTCGTCCTCGCGACCGGCGCGCACGACCGCACCCTGCCGTTCCCCGGCTGGGACCTCCCCGGCGTGTTCTCTGCCGGTGCCGCCCAGGCCCTCGCGAAGGGCGAGCGGGTCGCCGTCGGTCGGCGGGTCGTCGTCGCCGGCGCCGGACCGTTCCTGCTGCCGGTGGCCGCGTCCTTGACCGCGACCGGATCACGCGTCCTCGGGGTCTACGAGGCCACGACCGTCGGCGGGCTCGCCAGGGGCTGGCTCCCCAAGCCCTGGCAGCTGCTCGGCGTGACCGGGAAGGCCGGCGAGCTGCTCGGTTACGTCGGCGGCCACCTGCGCCACCGGATCCCGTACCGCGTCGGTCACGCCGTGGTCGCCGCGCACGGCACCGACCGGGTCGAGCGGGTGACCATCGCCGCCGTCGACGCCGACTGGTCGCCGATCCCCAGGACCGAGCGCACGATCGAAGCGGACGCCGTCTGCGTCAGCCACGGGTTCACCCCGCGGCTCGAACTGCCCGTCGCGGTCGGCTGCGCGCTCACCGAAGCCCGGTTCGTCCAGGTCGACGCCGAGCAGCGCACGAGCGTCTCGACCGTCTTCGCGGCGGGGGAGATCACCGGGATCGGGGGCGTCGACGCCGCGCTCGCCGAGGGCGCGATCGCGGGACACGCCGCGGCCGGCGGACTTCCCGGCGCCTCCGGGATCCGTGCCGCCGTGAGCCGACGCGACACGTTCCTCGCCTTCGCCGACCGGCTCGAACGCGCCCACGGCATCCGCGCCGGCTGGAGCGACTGCTCGACGACGACACCACCATCTGTCGCTGCGAGGAGGTCGACTACGGCTCCCTGCGCACGACGGCGACCGCCACCTGCGCGACCGGCCTGCGCTCGCTCAAACTCAGCACGCGTGCCGGGCTCGGGATCTGCCAGGGCCGCATGTGCGGTCGCACCGTCGAGGAGCTCCTCCACCGCGTCTCCTCCGAATCCGGCGGCAGCGGCCTCATCGACGGCGTCTCGAGTGACCGCCGGCCCATCGCCTCCCCGCTGCGCATCGGCGAACTCGCCGCGCAGGCACCGGGACACCCTCCCCACGAACCGCCGTCGACCCCGACGGCCGAACACCCAGGATGACCGACCGGTCTCCGCACCACTCCCTCGGAAAGGAACCACCCATGGCCAAGCAGTTCGACCTCGGCGGCGTCATCGTCGCGACCACCCTCGCGTTCAAGGAGGACGCCTCGGCGCCCGCCGGCCTCGCCGTCGACTACGACCGCTTCGCCGAGCACTGCAACTGGCTCATCGAGAACGGTTGCCGCGGCGTCGGCCCGAACGGCTCGCTCGGTGAGTACTCGTCGCTGACGGACGCCGAGCGTCGCAAGGTCATCCAGGTCGCGGTCGACACCGTCGGCGACCGCGGCCTCGTCGTCGCCGGAGTGCACGGCGTCGGCTGGCACCAGGCCCAGCAGTGGGCCGAGTACGCGAAGGAGGACGGCGCTGACGGGGTCCTGCTCCTGCCGCCCACCATCTACCGGGCGAACGACGACGAGGTCATCGAGCACTACAGTCGCGTGGACGAGGTCGGCCTGCCGATCATGGCCTACAACAACCCCATCGACACCAAGGTCGACCTCACGCCCGACCTGCTCGTCGAACTCGCCAAGCTCGAGCACGTCGTCGCGGTGAAGGAGTTCTCGGCCGACATCCGTCGGGTGCTCGAGATCCAGGACAAGACCGACCTCGACGTCATCGCGGGGGCGGACGACCTCCTCTTCGAGTCCCTCGTCGCCGGCGCGGTCGGCTGGTTCGCCGGCTACCCGAACGCCTTCCCGCGCGAGGCCGTCGAGCTCTACACGCTCGTCACCTCGGGTCGCGTCGACGAGGCCCGCACCCTCTACCGCGAGCTCGTGCCCGTCTTCGGGTGGGACTCGAAGACGGAGTTCGTGCAGGCCATCAAGCTGTCGATCGACATCGCCGGCGAGAGCTACGGTGGTCCGACGCGTCCGCCGCGCGGTCCGCTCAACGCGCTCCAGACGGAGCAGGTCACGACGCAGACGCGTCGCGCGCTCGACTACCTCGCCGCGCGCTGAGCCTGACGGCCGACGCGACACCCCGACCACGACCACCAGTCCTGAGAGGCACACCATGAAGTCCTCCCGCATGATCAGTGCGGTCGACTCGCACACCGAGGGCATGCCGACCCGCGTCGTCACCGGCGGGGTCGGCGTGATCCCTGGCGCGACCATGAACGAGAAGCGCCTGCACTTCATGGAGCACCTCGACGACCTGCGGCTCTTCCTCATGAACGAGCCTCGCGGTCACGCGGCGATGAGCGGGGCGATCCTGCAGCCGTCCACGCGTGCGGACTGCGACTGGGGCGTCGTGTACATCGAGGTGTCCGGCTGCCTGCCGATGTGCGGGCACGGCACCATCGGGGTCGCGACGGTGCTCGTGGAGACCGGCATGGTGGAGGTGGTCGAGCCGGTCACGACGATCCGGCTCGACACCCCCGCCGGACTCGTGATCGCGCGCGTCGACGTCAGCGATGGGCACGCCGACCGCGTGACGATCGAGAACGTCCCGAGCTACGTCGACCGCCTCGACGCCACGATCGAGGTGCCGGGGCTCGGCACCGTGCCGTACAGCCTCGCGTTCGGCGGCAACTTCTACGCGATGGTCGACCTCGACGACGTCGGCCTGCCCTTCGACCGCGACCGTCAGCAGGACATCCTCGACGCGGGGCTGCGCATCATGGCGGCGATCAACGAGCAGGCGCCGCCCGTGCACCCCGAGATCGCCGGGCTCGACCACTGCCACCACGTCGAGTTCATCGCGCCGGGATCCGACGCCGTGCTGTCCCGGCACGCGATGGCCATCTTCCCGGGGTGGTTCGACCGCTCGCCCTGTGGCACGGGCACCTCGGCGCGCATGGCCGAGCTCTGGGCCCGCGGTGAGCTGCCGCTCGACCAGGACTTCGTCAACGAGTCCTTCATCGGCAGCCGGTTCACCGGCCGGCTGATCGCCGAGACGACGGTCGCGGGCCGGCCGGCCGTCATCCCGACCATCTCCGGTCGGGCCTGGGTCACCGGTATCGGCTCCTACCTGCTCGACCCCGCCGATCCGTTCCCGACCGGCTTCCAGTTCTGAACCACACCACGATCCCGGAGGATCACATGACGACCACGCCAGCCCCCGACGCCACCATCGCTGAGACCACCCCCGAGCAGCTCGATGAGGTCCTCCGTCGGGCTGCCGTTGCGGCACCCGCGTGGGCCGCGACGCCGGCGGACGCCCGTGCGCGAGCGCTCGTCGCCGTCGCCGACGCCCTGCAGGCCCACGCGGACGAGCTCGTCCCCGTCGGCATGCAGGAGACGGGTCTCGCCGAGGCCCGGCTCCGCGGCGAGCTCCTCCGCACCGCCGTGCAGCTGCGGCTCTTCGCGGAGACGATCGTCGACGGCTCCTACCTCGACGTCCGGATCGACGAGGCCGACCCGGACTTCGCGCTCGGAGCGCGCCCGGAACTCCGCCGCGTCCTCGTGCCGCTCGGCCCGGTCGTGAACTTCGCGGCGAGCAACTTCCCGTTCGCCTTCTCCGTCGCCGGTGGTGACACCGCGTCGATCCTCGCGGCCGGATGCCCGGTGATCCTCAAGGTGCACGACGGTCACCCACGGCTCTCGCTCGCGACGGCGGCCGTCGTCGAGGCCGCGCTCCGGGCATCCGGGGCTCCTGACGGTGTCTTCCAGACGATCATCGGCCAGGAGGCCGGCGTCGTCGCGCTGCAGGACGAGCGCGTCCGGGCCGGCTCCTTCACGGGCTCCCTCCGGGCCGGTCGGATCCTCGCCGACCTCGCGGCGGCACGCCCCGTCCCGATCCCGTTCTTCGGCGAGCTCGGCAGCGTCAACCCCGTGTTCGTGACGCAGACCGCCCTCGACGAGTCCGCAACGGCCATCGCGACGGGATTCGTCACGAGTGTCGCGGGCTCGGCGGGTCAGCTGTGCACGAAGCCCGGCTTCGTCTACCTGCCGGACGGCGCGGGGCTCGACGAGTCGATCCGCGAGGCTGCTGCCGCGGTTCCCGAGCACCGACTCCTGAACGCCCGCATCACGGCCGGGTACGAGGCGAGGCGAGACACCATCCTCGGCACCGACGGCGTGCGGCTCATCGCCGAGGGTTCGCTGCGGGTCGACGAGGACGGCGACGGCTGGGCGACCCCCACGATCGTCGCGGTCTCACTGGACGCGCTGCGGGCCGGTCGGGACGCCCTGCTCGACGAGGCGTTCGGTCCGTTGTCGATCCTCGTCGAGGTCCCGGCCGACACGGCGTTCGCACCGCTCGTGCCGGAGTTCTGCGAGGGCAACCTGACGGCCACCCTGCACGCCGGTGCCGACGAGACGAGCGACGACCTCGTGGAGCTCGTCCAGCAGCTCTCGGCGCACGCCGGCCGGGTGCTGTTCGGCGGTTGGCCCACCGGCGTCGCGGTCACGCCCGCCATGCAGCACGGCGGACCGTGGCCGGCGACGACGAACGACTCGAGCACCTCGGTGGGGACGGCCGCGATCACCCGTTTCCTGCGGCCGGTCGCGTTCCAGAACATGCCGGACCGGTTCCTGCCGGAGGTGCTGCGATCGTCGGCCACGGGTGTCCCGCGCACGGTCGCGCCCGCGGGCGAGTCGACGCACTGGGGCGAGGCGGCTCAGCGCTGAGGCACGGCTGGCCGGGCCTCCGGACGGCGAGGCGTCAGATGGCGCCCTCGACCGTCGCGCCGACCTCGTCGTCCTCCTCGTCGCCGGGGAGTGGCGGGTCGTAGGCCCAGCTCGGCGCGAGCGCCTTGATGCGGGCACCGCGCCACTGCCACGTCGCCCACAGCGGGTACCAGTAGAGCGGGGCGATCGCGCCGGTGATCACGAGTCGGTCGCGGTACAGGGTCTTCGTCGGGTCGTGCTTGTCGCGGGCGACGGCCATCTGGTGGTCCCACCCGGCGAGCTTGCTGAGCGGCCCGCTGACCGGGTCGCCCTGGTCGTGGAGGATGCGGGTGCCGTCGCGGCGCTCGATGAACTCGAGGTCGATGATCTGGTCGCCGACCGGGATCGCGCCGGCGGCCTTCACGCGGACGCGGTGCGCTCCCGGCTCCCAGATGGTGGGGAACCCGTCGGCGTCGAGCGCCTCGAGTCCCATGACGGGGCTGTAGAGCTCCCGCAGGACGGCCGGGGAGCGGAGTGCCCGCCAGGCGACGTCGACATCACAGTCCAGGACGAGTTTCAGCATCACGCGCATGCCTCAGTGTCGCATGTGCGGCTCGGCGGCTGCAGGGGGTGCGCCGGTAGGGAAGACTGTGCCTATGGCGATCCGGTACTGGCTGGGCGTGATCCAGCGGGATCACGTCGTCCTCGGCGTCCGGCAGGGCTTCGTGCAGATCAACCACGGGCAGCGCGGCGGTCTTGACCAGATGCGCGAGTCCGACGGCTTCGTGTACTACTCGCCGCGGGTCAGCACCCCGGACGGCGAGCCGCTCAAGGCGTTCACCGCGATCGGGCGGGTCTCCGACGACACCGTCTACCAGGCGGCCGTGCCGCGACCGGACGGCGCCGATTGGCGACCATGGCGGCGGAGTGTCGACTGGTACCCGGACGCGGTCGAGGCGCCCATCCGTCCGATGCTCGCGCTCCTCGACTTCACGAGCTTCACCCGGAACTGGGGTGTCCAGCTCCGCCGGGGGTTCCTTGAGCTCAGTCGCCACGACTTCGAGCTCATCAGGAACGAGATGCGCCCGCCCCACCCCGACGACCGTCGTTTCCCCACCGCCTCCCGCTGACCCCCTGCCCGTGCGCCAGCGCGGTGCGCTGACGTCACCGCGGGTCTCGCGCGTGAGCGCGCCCCTCCAGAGGCCCGCGCTCACGTCCGATGACCCGCGCTCGCGTCAGCGCACCGCGCTGGCGACCACCCCCACGGAGGTCTTCGGACGCAACACTCGTGGGGTGGGTGGGTGCGCCTGGATACGATGAACGGGTGAGTACCGCAGCCGCCACACCGCCGCCCGTCCACCCGCCGTTCGCCCAGACCAAGTACCAGGTCAGGTTCGACTGGGGCGTGGCAGGAGCCGGGCGGGTCGAGGCGGCGGACGTCGCGGTCGTCGTGGACGTGCTCCACGCGACGACCTCCGTCGAGCGGCGCGTGAGCGGCGGGGAGACCGTCGCCGTCACCGAACTGGACGACCGCGGGGAGACGGCGCAGATCGCCACGCTCCTCGCCGACACGGGTGCGACCGTCGTCGCCGGGTGCCTGCGCAACCGGTCGGCGGTCGCGGACTGGATCATCGCGAAGCAGGCCGAACTCGGTCGGCGCACGAGCATCGTCGTCATCGCGGTCGGCGAACTCGACGACACGGCCGAGACCCGGTTCGCCGTCGAGGACCTCTTCGGGGCCGGTGCCGTGATCGAGGCGCTGGGGCTCCGCGGTATCGACTTCACCTCTCCGGAGGCCGCCGCCGCTGCCGCCGCGTACGAGGGTCTGCGGAATGGCGTCGGGCACCTGCTGTCCGCGTCCGCCACCGCCCAGCAGCTCGCGCAGGCAGGTGCCACGCAGCACGTCCAGGCGGCACGCGAGGTCGACGTGTCAAGCGTCGTCCCGGTCCTGGACGGAGCCGTGTTCCGGGCGTAGTCTCGGCGCATGCGCGCACTCCTCGGAACCACCGTCCTCGCCGAAGCCCCCGAATCGGAGCTCATCAAGATCGAGGGCAACTGGTACTTCCCGCCGTCGAGCCTCAACCGCGAACGCTTCGTCGAGACCGACACCCAGTACCACTGCCCGTGGAAGGGCGACGCCCAGTACTGGGGCGTCACCGACGGCGGCGAGGTCAAGCCCGATGTGGCCTGGTCGTACCCGACCCCGTATCCGACCGCGTTCGACCGCGTCGGCAAGGACTTCTCCGGCTACGTCGCCTTCGGGAACGAGGTCGAGGTCGTCGACTGATGGCCGACTGGGGCGACCGCCCGCAGCCGCCTGAGCGCGGTGGGGAGCGCGAGACGATCGAGGGGTTCCTCGATCTGCAGCGCGCGAGCATCGTCTGGAAGGCACGCGGACTCACCGACGAGCTCGCGGCCAAACGCCTGCTGCCGAGCATCACGACGGTCTCGGGCGTCATCCGACACCTCGCCGATGTCGAGCGCAGCTGGTTCCGCGAGGACATGGACGGGCAGTCGGATGTCCCGGCACGGTGGACCGACGACGACCCCGACGGCGAATGGCGCGTCACGGCCGACGACAGCCTGGCCGAGATCATCGCCGACTACGAGGCGGCCTGCGCGGAGTCCCGCGAGGTGGCGTCGCGGTATCGGCTCGACGATGTCTGCCTCGGCAACGACCAGCGGTTCACGCTGCGGTGGATCGAGCTCCACATGATCGAGGAGACGGCCCGGCATCTCGGGCACATCGACGTCCTCCGCGAACAGCTCGACGGCCGCACGGGCGAGTAGCGCCGCGGCCGTCGAGCGTGCGGAGCGTCAGGCTCCCACGAGTGCTGCGCGGTCGCGCCCCCGCGAGACGCGGACGACCACGGTGACGACGGCGACCACGACCGCGACGATCAGCGCCGTGACCCCGGCTTCGGTCGAGAGCAGTTCGCCGGTGAATCGGCCCACGGCCACCCACGCGAGCCCCCAGCAGAGCGACAGCATGGGGGCGATCCGTCCACGGCCGACGACCGCGAGCAGGATCCCGACGGCTCCGGCGACCGCGAGGACGATGATCGCCCAGACACCGGCGGCCGGGCCGTCCGCGCTCCCGATCCCGGATCCGACGAGCGCAGCGGTGATGTTCGCCGCCGTCGCGACGCACACCCACCCGAGGTAGAGGCCCATCGTGCCGTCGGTGATGATCGCGTCGGTCACGCCGGACGGCCTGGTCCGGAGCACGATCACGAAGATGCGGGCCAGGACACCCAGGAGAGCGATGATCACGAACACGCTGAGGATCAGGAAGCCCGCCTGCACCACGAGGATCCACGCCGCGTTCAGCAGGAGGCTCGCCACGACCCAGTAGCCGAGACGACGGTGGCGTTCACGGGTCGTCTGCGAGGGCACGAACTGCCAGACCGCGTAGGCGACGAGCCCGAGGTAGATGACGCTCCAGATGGAGAACGCGGGCCCGTCCGGTGCGATCGGCGTCGACGAGGCGCTCAACGCGCCGTTCGCCGCGTTCTGGACCTGCGTACCCCCGGCGGCTCCCGACCCGATGTAGGAGCCGATGATCGCGAGGACCGTGCTGACGGCGACGGCGATCTGCCGGACGCGGTCCGCGGTGGTGGGTGAATCGGTGCCGGTCATGACGCATGCCTCCAGAATTGTGCAGCTAGCTGATCAATTCAGCGTACGTCATCGTGGAGCACCTCGCGGGGGCTTGCGCCGGTGCCGTCGAACAGCCTGCTCAGAGGAGCTTGCGCAGCGTCCGCAGGTTGCGCGTGGTGACGTGCGGCTTGAACCGGGCCTTCGAGGACTCCTTCGCGAAGGCGGTGTCGGTGCTCGACCCCTTCGGGACCTCCCAGTAGAGGACGCCGTCGCCGGATGCGACGCGGTCGGGCTGCTCCACGGCCTCCGTCGAGAACGCGAGCAGGGCGTCGAGTGAGGCCTGCTCGGAGGAGAACATGACGTACGGCTGGACGTGCTCGGCCTCCGGCCAGGGGTAGGCCTCGATGACGTCGGCGAGTGCGTGCTGATGCGTGAGCACGATCCATGCCTCGTATCCGAAGGCCTCCGCGAGCGACCGTTCGATGCGCCGCTTCAGTGCACCGCGCGCGTGGTCCTCGGCGTCTCCAGGCTGGTGCTCGGGGTCGTCGAACACGACGTTGCCGCTCGCCAGGACGGTGCGGACTCCCGTGAACCCGGCCGATCGGAACACCTCGGCGAGGTCGGCGGAGGGGATCGTGACGCCGCCGACGTTGACCCCGCGCAGGAGCGCGATCCAGCTGTCGGCGGGAACCGCGCCGCCGGTCATGACCCGATGCCTGGCTCGGGAGGAGTGGAGCCGTCGAACGCGGCGGCCCGACGCCGCATGGCCGGCGTGACCTCCCGGTGCACCCAGCTGAGGAGGAAGCGCTCGTCCCAGGAACGCGAGCACTTGCCGCAGGAGGTCGCCCGGCTCGGGCGCCGGTGCCGGTAGAGGACATGGCCCGAGGGGCAGGTGCCGACCCACGGGGCGAGTTCGTCAGCCGTCTGGCCCTCGTGGAGCCGCGAGCCCTCGTAGCCGATCTCCTCGGCGACCTTGCGCCACTTGGGTCCGTGCCCGGCGCGCGCTCCTGCGAGGGCGTGCGCGACCTCGTGGAGGAGGATCTGGTGGATCTCGTCGTCGTCGTAGCGTGCCGCGAGATAGCGCGAGACGGTGATCCGCTTCGTCGTGAAGTTGCACAGGCCGGCGCGTCGCTTGGCGTTGTCGAAACCGAAGGTCCAGACCGTCGGGTCGAGGTGCAGCACGATGAGCGCCTGTGCCCACGCCGTGACCCGACTGAGTTCTGCCATGCCTGGATGGTACTCCCGGCGACCGACACCGGACCGCAGGCGCGGGATGACCCACAGGTGTGGCGGTGGACCCTCAGCGGGCCGCGAGCGGGGCGAGGGGGAGTTCGACGATCCGGTCGTCCTCGGACCCGGGCGAACCGCGGCCGTCGGTGTTGTTCGTGAGGATCCAGGCGGTCCCCGGCGGGCCGGCCACGACGTCGCGGATCCGTCCGAGCTCGCCGACGAGGTAGGGCACCGCGTCGATCACGCCCACGAGCGCGCTGCTCCCCGCCGGGACGTGCACGCCGTCGGTGATGCCGTACAGGCGCTCGCCGCGGAGCGAGGCCATGAAGATCGTGTCGTCGATGATCGCGAGACCGCTCGGGCTCGCGTCCTCCGTGGCCCACTGCGCGACCGGGTCGATCATGCCCTGGACTCCGGCGACGCCCTCGGCGACCGGCCAGCCGTAGTCGCCACCGGGGGTGATCCGGTTGAGCTCGTCCCAGGTGTTCTGCCCGAACTCGCTCGCCCACAGGCCGCCGTCGCGATCCCACGCGATGCCCTGCGGGTTGCGATGGCCGAGGGAGTAGACGGGCGA
The DNA here is from genome assembly GCF_006065115.1 of Plantibacter sp. M259. Classification (NCBI taxonomy): domain Bacteria; kingdom Bacillati; phylum Actinomycetota; class Actinomycetes; order Micrococcales; family Microbacteriaceae; genus Plantibacter; species Plantibacter sp. M259. Next base: position 3,011,290 of record NZ_CP040750.1, read on the forward strand.
TCCCGGGAAGGGGTTGTCGCCCGGTACCGCGCCGTCGTGTGTGAGCCGCAGGATCTTCCCGCCGAGGCTGTCCACGTCCTGAGCCAGGCTGCGGTCACCGGCGTCACCCGCGGTGGCGTAGAGCATGCCGTCCGGTCCGAACGCGATGCGTCCGCCGTTGTGGTTCCCGGCCCGGGGGATGCCGACGAGGATCTCCTCGACGCCGCCGAGCGCGTACGAGCCGGCCGCTCCCGTGAGCGGGAACCGCACGATGCGGTTGTCGGACGACGTCGTCAGGTAGGCGTAGAGCCAGGTGTGATCGTCGCCGGACTGCTCCGGGGTGAGGACGGCGAGCCCGAGCAGCCCGCCCTCGCCTCCCGCGGCCACCCCGGGGACCACGCCGACCTGCCGCACCGCGCCGCCGCTGACGACCTCGAGGACGTCGCCCGCGTCGCGCTGGCTCACCAGCGTGCTGCCCGAGGCGAGTCGGACCATCGACCAGGGCGCGTCGAGGCCGCCGACGACCGTGGTGGCCTCACCGGTCGGGGCGACCGGTCCGGTGGGAACCGCGGATGTGGGCGTCGACGCGGACGCGCTCGGCGCGGGGGAGGGCGAGAGGGAGGCCGTACCCGGTGATCGTGGCTCCCCGTCAATGCAGGCCACGAGCGCCAGGGCGGTGGCGGCGAGCAGGGTGGTGAGCGAGGCGGGCGCGCGCAGGCCCCGTCGTCGCGGCGTCTGCGTGGTGGCCATGGTCAGCCCTTCGTCTGGAAGATGCCCTGGGCGGGGTTCGGGGAGGGGACGGCGGTCGTGTCCGTGACGACCTGTGCCCCCGCGATGAAGGCGCGCAGCTCGGCGCCCGCCACCGCCTTGGCTGGGTGGGGTCCGGCCGCGAGGAGCCTCGGCAGGAAGTCGAGTGGGAGGGCGGTGTTCGATCCGACCAGGACGACGTTGCCGAAGCGGCGGCCTTTGAGGATCTGCGTCTCCGCGAGGGCGGCGACGTGCGACACGGAGTCGGCGAGCGTCGCGGCCTGTCCGCGGGCGAACGCGAGTCCGCGGCCGTCGGCGACGTTCACGACGATGACGCCGGTCGGCGACAGCAGCTCGACCGCCGAGGCGTAGAACTCCGTGCTGGTGACATGGGCCGGCGTGTTGGCGCCGCTGAAGATGTCGACGACGACGAGGTCGACGGTGCCGCGGAGGCCTGGCGGCAGCTTCGCGACGATCTCGCGGGCGTCGCCGTAGCGGACGCGGATCTGGGCGCGCTTCGACCAGGGGAGGTGCTCGCGCACGAGATCGATGAGTTCGCGCTCGAGCTCGACGACCTGTTGCCGCGAGCCCGGCCGCGTCGCCTCCACGTAGCGGGGGAGGGTGAGCGCGCCGGCGCCGAGGTGCACCGCCGTGATCGGCTGACCGGGGTCGGCGATCTCGTCGATGATGTGACCGATCCGCTGGATGTACTCGAAGAAGAGCTCCTCGGGCTGATCGAGGTTGACGTGCGACTGCGGCGTGCCGTCGACCACCAACTGATAGGTGCCCGGCACGAAGCGGTCGGCCTCGATCCTGGCCAGGTATCCGCTGACGCCGAGTCGTACCTGTGCCTCGTCCATACCCCCACCCTAGACTTTCCCGCAGTGGCGGGAGGCGGAGCGGAAGGGGTGCGGCCGTGGCGCAGGTGGACCTCAACAGCGACCTCGGCGAGGTCTGGCGCGGTGTGCCGACCGCCGACGACGACGCCATGTTCGCCCTGATCACGAGCGCGAACATCGCGTGCGGCTTCCACGCCGGGGACGACGCGTCCATGCGCGACGCCGTCCGCCGCTCGACGGCCCACGGGGTGTCGCTCGGCGCCCACCCGTCCTACCGGGACGAGGCGGGCTTCGGTCGACGCGACCAGGACGTACCGGCCGAGGTGCTCGAGGCCGAGGTCTTGGAGCAGCTCCGCGCCCTGCAGCGCGCGGTCGACGAGGTCGGCGAAGCCGACGGGACCGGCGTGGCGCTCGCCTACGTGAAGCCGCACGGTGCCCTCTACAACCGGATCGCGCTCGACCGGGTGCAGGCGAGCGCGGTCGTCCGGGCGGTGGTCACGGCCTCCGAGGAGCTCGGGCGACCACTTCCCGTGCTCGGTCTGCCCGGCTCCGTGATCGAACGCGAGACCCTCGCCGCCGGGCTCCGCTTCGTCGCTGAGGCCTTCGTCGACCGCGGCTACCGCCCCGACGGTTCGCTCGTCCCGCGTGACGCCCCCGGGGCGTTGGTCACCGATGAGACGGAGGCCGTCCGCCGGGCCGTCTCCCTCGTCCTCGATCGACGCATCAGCAGCGTCGACGATGACGACGTCGAACTCGACGCGGTCTCGCTCTGCGTGCACGGCGACACCCCCGGGGCCGTGTCGCTCGCCACGGCGGTCAGAGCCGCCCTGTTGGACGTCGGCGTCGAACTGGTCGCGCCGTGGTGACCCCGGACACCTCCACCGGACCCGTGCTCCGGGCGATGGGGGAGGAGGCCGTACTCCTCGAACTCGCATCGCTCGAGGACGTCCTGCTCGTGCACCGGGCGCTCGCCGCCTCACGCCCGGCAGGGCTGGTCGACCTCGTCCCCGCCGCCCGGACGGTGCTCGCCGTGACTGATGCGCGGGGCCCGGCGCTCGCCGCGGTGGGGGCCTGGCTGCTCGCGACCGCGGAACGGGCGCTCGCACCCGGCGCGGGAGGCTCGACGGGCGCTGTCGCAGAGGAGGTGGGGCGGCCGGACACCCTCATCCACGTCCGCTACGACGGCCAGGAGCTCGCCGAGACCGCGGCGCTGCTCGGCATGGACGCCGACGGTCTCATCGCCTGGCACACCGGTCGCCTGTGGACCGTCGCCTTCAGCGGCTTCGCGCCGGGGTTCGCCTACCTCGTGCCGGAGCGGGAGGACGAGGCGATCGGCCCGCCGATCGAGATCCCGCGCCTGAGCGTGCCGCGGACGACCGTCCCCGCCGGTTCGGTGGCGCTCGCCGGGACGTTCAGCGGCGTCTACCCGCGAGCCTCCCCGGGCGGGTGGCGCATCATCGGGACGACCGACGCCGTGCTGTGGGACGACGTAGCGGATCCACCAGCCCTCCTCGTCCCCGGCGGTCGGGTCCGCTTCGTGCAGGTCCCCGCATGATGGGCGGGACGCTGCTCGTCGAGGCGGCTGGACCGGCGACCACCGTCCAGGACCTGGGTCGACCGGGCGCCGCGGCCCTCGGGGTCAGCCCGTCGGGCGCGCTCGACCGCGGCGCCCTGCGCCTCGCCAACCGTCTCGTCGGCAACCCGGAGGGCCGTGCGGCGCTCGAGGTCGTCCTGGGCCCGTTCGTGGCCGTCCCCGACGTCGACCTCTGGATCGCCGTGACGGGCGCGTGGGGTGCGATCACCGTCGACGGCCGAGCGGTCGACGGACACCACGCCGTCCGCGTGGCGGCCGGTTCCCGGCTCGAGCTCGGCGCGGCGACCCACGGGCTCCGGTACGTCCTCGCCGTCCGCGGCGGCTTCGACGGACCGCAGCTCCTCGGCTCCCGGTCGACCGACACCCTGGCCGGCCTCGGTCCGGCACCGGTCGTCGGGGGCGATCGACTCGTCGTCCTCCCCACCCCGCGCCGCCGCATCCCTCCGCTCGACATCGCCCCGTGGACGCGGCCGGGCGCCGGGGAACGGCTCGTACGGGTCTCGCCGGGACCCCGCCGGGACTGGTTCGACGCCGCCTCCTTGCAGCGTCTCGTCGAGCAGTCGTGGAGCGTGACGGCCGACGCCGATCGCATCGGGATGCGCCTCGACGGGACGCCGCTCGAGCGACTCGATCACGGTCGTGAACTGCCGAGTGAGGGCATGGTCGCCGGGGCGGTCCAGGTGCCGCCGAGCGGTCTGCCGACGATCCTGTCGGCCGACCACCCCGTCACCGGCGGGTATCCGGTCATCGCGGTCGTGCGTGCCGCGGACCGCGACCTCCTGGCGCAACTCCGGCCCGGTCAGCGCCTGCGGTTCAGCACGGGGTGACGGGAACACCGGGGGCGACGCGGCGGTTATACCGGAAAGTCGAAAACTCGTCAAGGAAAGAGTAGACACGCCGGATATTCCGGCATATAGTTGTTCTTTGCGCTCCCAGAATCTCTATGCCTTCATATTGCGGTCGGCTGGTGTGCGGGTCCAACCCGCCACATGTTCTCTTTCTGGTGAGTAACTCCACTGACGACCAGTAACTCGGCCCCCAACAGGCCTCCGGAGGTTATCCCCTTGGCTGCTGCGCGCAACGCAACCACCAACTCACCCAAGAACGGCCGCGGAGCATCCCGCCTCTCGTTCGCGAAGATCACCGACACGCTCACGGTTCCAGACCTCCTGGCTCTGCAGACCGAGAGCTTCGACTGGCTGGTCGGCAACGACGTGTGGAAGGCACGCGTCGAAGAAGCCACCCAGGCCGGCCGACAGGACCTGCCCACGAAGAGCGGCCTCGACGAGATCTTCGAGGAGATCTCGCCCATCGAGGACCTCGGCGAGACGATGCAGCTCTCCTTCGCCAACCCGTACCTCGAGCCCGAGAAGTACTCCATCGACGAGTGCAAGGAACGCGGCAAGACGTACGCGGCTCCGCTCTACGTCGAGGCCGAGTTCATGAACCACCTCACCGGTGAGATCAAGACCCAGACGGTCTTCATGGGCGACTTCCCGCTCATGACCGAGCGCGGTACCTTCATCATCAACGGCACCGAGCGTGTCGTCGTCTCGCAGCTCGTCCGCAGCCCGGGCGTGTACTTCGAGTCGGCTCAGGAGAAGACCTCCGACAAGGACATCTTCTCCGCTCGCGTCATCCCGAGCCGCGGTGCCTGGCTCGAGTTCGAGATCGACAAGCGCGACCAGGTCGGCGTCCGCATCGACCGCAAGCGCAAGCAGTCCGTCACCGTGTTCCTCAAGGCGCTCGGCATGACGAGCGAGGAGATCCTCGAGGAGTTCAAGGGCTACGAGTCCATCGAGCTCACCCTCGAGAAGGACACGATCCTCACCAAGGAGGACGCGCTCCGCGACATCTACCGCAAGCTCCGTCCGGGCGAGCAGGTCGCAGCCGAGGCCGCGCGTGCACTCCTCGACAACTTCTACTTCAACTCGAAGCGCTACGACCTCGCGAAGGTCGGCCGGTACAAGATCAACAACAAGCTCGGTCTCGACAAGCCGCTCAGTGACTCCGTCCTGACGACCGACGACATCGTCGCCACGATCAAGTACCTCGTCGCCCTCCACCGCGGCACGGCCACCCTCCCGGGTGTCCGCAACGGCAAGCCCGTCGACCTCCGTCTCGACACGGACGACATCGACAACTTCGGCAACCGTCGCATCCGCGCCGTCGGCGAGCTCATCCAGAACCAGGTCCGCACCGGTCTGTCCCGCATGGAGCGCGTCGTCCGCGAGCGCATGACCACGCAGGACATCGAGGCCATCACGCCGCAGACCCTGATCAACGTGCGCCCCGTCGTCGCCGCGATCAAGGAGTTCTTCGGGACCTCGCAGCTGTCGCAGTTCATGGACCAGAACAACCCGCTCGCGGGTCTGACCCACAAGCGTCGCCTCTCGGCGCTCGGCCCCGGTGGTCTGTCGCGTGAGCGTGCAGGCGTCGAGGTGCGAGACGTCCACCCGTCGCACTACGGCCGCATGTGCCCGATCGAGACCCCGGAAGGCCCGAACATCGGCCTCATCGGTTCGCTCGCATCGTTCGCGCGGATCAACTCGTTCGGTTTCATCGAGACCCCGTACCGTCGCGTCGTCGACGGCCGGGTCACCGAGGACATCGACTACCTGACCGCGATGGAAGAGGACAACTACATCGTCGCGCAGGCCAACGCTCCGCTGAAGAGCGACGGCCACTTCCAGGAGGACCGCGTCCTCGCCCGGAAGAAGGGCGGCGAGGTCGACCTCATCCCGTCCGAGGAGATCGGCTACATGGACGTCTCCCCGCGCCAGATGGTGTCGGTCGCGACCTCCCTCATCCCGTTCCTCGAGCACGACGACGCGAACCGCGCACTCATGGGTGCCAACATGCAGCGTCAGGCCGTCCCGCTCCTCATGTCGGACTCGCCGCTCGTCGGTACCGGTATGGAGGGCTACGCAGCCATCGACGCGGGTGACGTCGTCACCGCCGACAAGGCCGGCGTCGTCCAGGAGGTGTCGGCCGAGTCCGTCACCATCCAGCTCGACGAGGGTGGCACGCAGACCTACTACCTGCGCAAGTTCGACCGCTCCAACCAGGGCACGAGCTACAACAACCGCGTCATCGTCTCCGAGGGTGCACGCATCGAGGCCGGCGAGGTCATCGCCGACGGCCCCGCCACGGAGAACGGCGAGCTCGCGCTCGGCAAGAACCTCCTCGTCGCCTTCATGACGTGGGAGGGTCACAACTTCGAGGACGCGATCATCCTCAGCCAGAACCTGGTGAAGGACGACGTCCTCTCCTCGATCCACATCGAGGAGTACGAGGTCGACGCCCGCGACACCAAGCTCGGCAAGGAGGAGATCACCCGTGATCTTCCGAACGTCAGCCCGGAGCTGCTCAAGGACCTCGACGAGCGCGGCATCATCCGCATCGGTGCCGAGGTCCGCCCCGGCGACATCCTCGTCGGCAAGGTCACGCCGAAGGGTGAGACCGAGCTCTCCGCCGAGGAGCGCCTGCTCCGCGCCATCTTCAATGAGAAGAGCCGCGAAGTCCGCGACACCTCGCTGAAGGTTCCCCACGGTGAAGCCGGCACGATCATCGCCGTCAAGGTGTTCGACGCACAGGACGGCGACGACGAGCTCGGCTCGGGCGTCAACCAGCGTGTGGTCGTCTACATCGCCCAGAAGCGCAAGATCACCGAGGGCGACAAGCTCGCCGGCCGTCACGGCAACAAGGGTGTCATCGCGAAGATCCTGCCCGTCGAGGACATGCCGTTCCTCGAAGACGGCACGCCGGTCGACGTCATCCTCAACCCGCTCGGTATCCCCGGTCGAATGAACTTCGGTCAGGTCCTCGAGATCCACCTGGGGTGGATCGCGAAGCAGGGCTGGAACGTCGAGGGCAAGCCCAGCTGGGCCAAGAAGCTCCCGGCTGCCGCGCACTCGGCCGAGCCGAACACCAAGGTCGCGACCCCGGTGTTCGACGGCGCCTCCGAGGAGGAGATCGCCGGTCTGCTCGACTCGACCAACGTCACCCGCGACGGCGACCGCCTCATCGGTTCCTCCGGAAAGGCCCGTCTGTTCGACGGCCGCTCCGGCGAGCCGTTCCCGGCACCGGTCTCGGTCGGCTACATGTACATCCTCAAGCTGCACCACCTCGTGGACGACAAGATCCACGCGCGTTCGACGGGTCCGTACTCGATGATCACGCAGCAGCCGCTCGGTGGTAAGGCTCAGTTCGGTGGACAGCGCTTCGGTGAGATGGAGGTCTGGGCCCTCGAGGCCTATGGAGCCGCGTACGCGCTCCAGGAGCTCCTGACCATCAAGTCCGACGACATCCTCGGCCGCGTCAAGGTGTACGAGGCCATCGTCAAGGGCGAGAACATCCAGGAGCCGGGTATCCCCGAGAGCTTCAAGGTGCTCATCAAGGAGATGCAGTCGCTGTGCTTGAACGTCGAGGTCCTCTCGGCCGACGGCACCGCGGTGAGCCTGCGCGACACCGACGACGACGCGTTCCGCGCCGCCGAGGAGCTCGGGATCAACATTTCCTCCAGGTTCGAGTCGTCGTCCATCGACGAGATCTAAGCCTGACCACTGTAGAGACTGACGAAACCTTTCATAGGAGATACATTGCTCGACGTCACAACTTTTGACGAGCTTCGCATTGGTCTGGCCACCGCAGACGACATCCGTGCCTGGTCGCACGGAGAGGTCAAGAAGCCCGAGACCATCAACTACCGCACCCTCAAGCCCGAGAAGGACGGTCTGTTCGGTGAGCAGATCTTCGGTCCTTCCCGCGACTGGGAGTGCGCCTGCGGCAAGTACAAGCGGGTCCGCTTCAAGGGCATCGTGTGCGAGCGCTGCGGTGTCGAGGTCACGAAGTCGTCGGTGCGCCGTGAGCGCATGGGCCACATCGAACTCGCCGCCCCGGTCACGCACATCTGGTACTTCAAAGGTGTCCCCTCGCGCCTCGGCTACCTGCTGGACATGGCGCCTAAGGACCTCGAGAAGGTCATCTACTTCGCGGCCTACATGGTCATCGATGTGGACGAGGACGCACGTCACCAGGACATGCCCGGCCTTGAGAACGAGCTCCGTCTCGAGATCAAGACGCTCGGCGACCAGCGCGACTCGCGCATCGCAGACCGCCTGAAGAAGCTCGAGGACGACCTCGTCGCCCTCGAGGAGGAAGGCGCCAAGAGCGAGCAGAAGCGTCGCACCAAGGACGCCGCCGAGAAGGAGATGAGCCAGACCCGCAAGTCCTACGACGAGCAGATCGCTCACCTCGAGCGCGTCTGGGAGGACTTCCGCAACCTCAAGGTCGGCGACCTCAAGCCCGAGGACTCCGTGTTCCACGAGCTGCAGGACCGCTTCGGCCTGTACTTCGAGGCCTACATGGGTGCCGAGGCGGTCAAGAAGCGCCTGCTGTCCTTCGACCTCGCAGCCGAGTCCGAGCTGCTCCACCACCAGATCGCGGAGGGCAAGGGTCAGAAGAAGATCCGCGCCATCAAGCGTCTGCGCGTGGTCAACTCGTTCCTCATCACCGGCAACTCGCCGGCCGCGATGGTGCTCGACGTGGTCCCGGTCATCCCGCCGGAGCTCCGCCCGATGGTGCAGCTCGACGGTGGCCGCTTCGCGACCTCCGACCTCAACGACCTCTACCGTCGTGTGATCAACCGCAACAACCGTCTGCGTCGTCTGCTCGACCTCGGGGCTCCCGAGATCATCGTCAACAACGAGAAGCGGATGCTGCAGGAGGCCGTCGACGCACTGTTCGACAACGGTCGTCGTGGTCGCCCCGTCACCGGTACCGGCAACCGTGCCCTGAAGTCCCTCAGCGACATGCTGAAGGGAAGCAGGGTCGATTCCGCCAGAACCTGCTCGGCAAGCGCGTCGACTACTCGGGCCGTTCGGTCATCATCGTCGGCCCGCAGCTGAAGCTGCACCAGTGTGGTCTGCCCAAGCAGATGGCGCTGGAGCTCTTCAAGCCGTTCGTCATCAAGCGCCTGATCGACCTGAGCCACGCTCAGAACATCAAGGCCGCGAAGCGCATGGTCGAGCGCAGCCGTCCCGAGGTCTGGGACGTGCTGGAGGAGATCATCCGCGAGCGTCCCGTGCTGCTGAACCGTGCGCCAACGCTGCACCGTCTCGGCATCCAGGCGTTCGAGCCTCAGCTCGTCGAGGGCAAGGCCATCCAGCTGCACCCGCTCGTCTGCGCCGCGTTCAACGCGGACTTCGACGGCGACCAGATGGCTGTCCACCTCCCGCTCTCCGTCGAGGCCCAGGCCGAGGCGCGCATCCTGATGCTCGCGTCGAACAACATCCTGAAGCCGTCCGACGGCCGTCCGGTCACCCTGCCCACGCAGGACATGATCATCGGTCTCCACCACCTGACCACCCTCAAGGAGGGTGTCGAGGGTGAGGGCCGTGCCTTCTCGTCCGTCGCCGAGGCCATCCTCGCGAAGGACCAGGGCTCGCTCGACCTCAACGCCAAGGTGCGCATCCGTCTGACCGACGTGACGTTTGCCGAGGGCACGGGTCCCGAGGGCTACGAGGGCTCGGGTGTCGCACTCGTCGAGACGACCCTCGGTCGCGCACTCTTCAACGAGGCGCTGCCGGCGGACTACCCCTACGTGGAAGACGTGGCGGACAAGGGCAAGCTGTCCTCGATCGTCAACGACCTCGCGGAGCGGTACCCGAAGACGGTCGTCGCCGCCACGCTCGACAACATCAAGGACGCCGGTTTCCACTGGGCGACGCGTTCCGGTGTGACCGTTGCGCTCAGCGACGTCCTGACCCCGCCGAACAAGCGCGAGATCGTGCAGGGCTACGAGAAGCAGGCCGCCAAGGTCCAGAGCCAGTTCGACAAGGGTCTGACCACGGATGCCGAGCGTCGTCAGGAGCTCATCAAGATCTGGACGGAGGCCACCGAGAAGGTCGCCGAGGCCATGCGCGCGAACTTCCCGGCGGACAACACCATCAACCGCATGGTGTCGTCGGGTGCTCGTGGTAACTGGCTGCAGATCCGCAACATCGCGGGTATGCGAGGCCTGGTGAACAACCCGAAGGGTGAGATCATCCCTCGCCCGATCATCTCCTCCTACCGTGAGGGCCTGTCGGTCGCGGAGTACTTCATCGCGACCCACGGTGCTCGTAAGGGTCTGGCCGACACGGCGCTCCGTACCGCCGACTCGGGATACCTCACGCGTCGTCTCGTCGACGTCTCGCAGGATGTCATCATCCGCGAAGACGACTGCGGCACGACCAAGGGTCTCGAGCTCGCGATCGCGAACGCCGACAGCTCCGGTGAGCTCGTGCGCGACCCGAACGTGGAGAACTCCGTGTTCGCCCGTTCGCTGGCCGCTGCCGCGGTCAACCCGAAGGGTGAGGTCGTCGCCGAGGCCGGCGAGGACGTCGGTGACGTGCTCATCGACAAGCTCGTCTCCGCGGGTGTCGAGAACATCAAGGTGCGCTCGGTCCTGACCTGCGAGTCGACCGTCGGTGTGTGTGCAGCCTGCTACGGCCGCTCGCTCGCCACGGGCAAGCTCGTCGACATCGGCGAGGCCGTCGGCATCATCGCGGCCCAGTCGATCGGTGAGCCCGGTACCCAGCTGACGATGCGTACCTTCCACACGGGTGGTTCGGCATCGGCGGACGACATCACGCAGGGTCTGCCCCGCGTGCAGGAGCTGTTCGAGGCTCGTACCCCCAAGGGTGCGACCCCGATCGCCGAGGCCGCCGGTCGCATCACGATCGACGAGAACGACAAGGCTCGCAAGGTCATCCTGACGCCCGACAACGGCGACGAGCCGGTCGTCTACCCGGTGCTGAAGCGTGCGGTCCTCCTCGTCGAGGACGGACAGCACGTCGAGCTCGGTCAGAAGATCCACGTCGGTGCGGTCGACCCCAAGGAGGTCCTGCGCGTGCAGGGTGTCCGCGAGGTCCAGAAGCACCTCGTCGGTGGCGTCCAGGGCGTGTACCGCTCGCAGGGTGTCCCGATCCACGACAAGCACATCGAGGTCATCGTGCGCCAGATGCTGCGGAAGGTGACCGTCGTCGACCACGGCGACACCGACCTGCTGCCTGGTGAGCTCGTCGACCGCCTGCGCTACGCCGAGCTCAACCGCTCGGCCGTGTCGGAGGGTCGTCGCACCGCATCGGCTCGCCAGGAGGTCATGGGTATCACCAAGGCGTCCCTCGCGACCGAGTCGTGGCTGTCGGCCGCTTCCTTCCAGGAGACCACGCGTGTCCTCACGCAGGCCGCCATGGAAGGCAAGAGCGACCCGCTGGTCGGCCTCAAGGAGAACGTCATCATCGGTAAGCTCATCCCGGCCGGTACCGGCCTGGCGCGCTACCGCAACGTGACGGTCGAGGCAACCGAGGAGGCGAAGGCGGAGCGTTACCCGAACCGCATCTTCGGTGAGGACGGCGCGTTCAACGAGTCCGACCTGAGCTTCGTCGACTTCGACAGCTTCAGCTCCGACGACTTCACCCCCGGTAACTACAACTAGGGCTGAACGACTCACCCGGAGGGCCCGTCCCGATCGTTTCTCGATCGGGACGGGCCCTCCGTCGTTCGTTCGCCCATTCCTGGGCGAGCGAATGCCCGTTCGCCCAGGAATGGGCGAACGAATCGGGTACCGGTGAGTTGTGTGGCGGGTCTCCGCACGACATGCTGGTCCGATGAGTGATCAGCCCGAGCAGCCCACCGGCCAGTTCCAGCCGCTGGAGCCGGACGCGACCCCGGTGCAGCCAGACGTCCGCTACGGTGCTCCAGCACCCAAGCGGAAGCGCAATCCGGTCGTCATCGGCCTGAGTGTGCTCGCCGGCGTGCTGGCGATCGCACTCGTCGTGGTCGTCGGGCTCCTGGTCGTCGGTCCAGGCGGCACCCCCGCCGCCGACTCGACCCGTACACCGAGTGCGACGGCGACCGCCGGCTCCACTCCTGCTCCGACCACGACGGACGCCGCAGAGACGCCGGCCGCTCCGGCGCGTCCGACCGAGTGCACGCAGCTCTTCCCCGACGGCTACATCGAGTCACTCACCGCTGACGGCTTCCTGGAGTTGAATCCAGCCTGGGCGCAGCCGACGTTGTCCGAGAGTTTCGGGTCGAACGACGAGGCGCTGGTGGCCTTGCTCACCCCGACGGACCGACTCACGTGCGATCTCAACAAGGCCAGCGGCGCCGGCGAGGTCTTCATCCTGACGAACGTGGCCTGGGTGGAGGCGGATGTCCAAGCGGCGGCGATCGCGCGGATGAACGAGGCCGGCTTCACCTGCTCTGAGGAGACGGGTGGAACCATGTGCTTCACCGAGCGTGACGACCCCTCGGGGAACACCACCGGTGAGCGCCACTTCCTCCGCGACGGCACCTGGGTCGCTACCCGCTGGGCGAACGTCGCCATCACGGGGTGGACGCAGACCATCGTCTCGACGCTCTTCCCCGCCTGAGGGTTACCGGCCGTTCGAATCCGGGTCGCCTCCCGCTCCGGCTGCGGTGCCGAGACCGCGGATCCGTGTGCGAAGTGTGGCGAGGTCGACTCCAGCCAGGACGGTCCAGAAGCACGCCGCTACCGCCGGGAGGAACGCCGTCCCGCGTCCGGCGGCGAGGCCGCTGATCGCGAGCGCGGCACTCGCCGCGGCGAGGCACAGTATGAGGGCGAAGCGGAGGCGCGGGCGGCTCCCGCCGAACCGGGTCCACCAGCTGCGCGCGTCCGCCCGTTCCAACCGTTCCGACAACTCCTGCAGCCGGGTCTCCAGCCGACTCGACGGAGCGGAGTGCCACGCCTCGGCGAGCAGATCGCGCGTGTTCGCCGGGTGGAGGAGACGCACGTTCGGCAGGTCCAGTACTGATGCACGCGGGGCGACGGCGAGGGCGAGCTCCACGGGCAGCCCGAGGATGTCGGCCAGCTCGTGCGCGGTCGATGACCTCGACGGGAGACGCATCAGGATGCGCAGGCGCTCGGACCGGCTCGGGTCGAGATGGAACCGGTCGGCCCACTCCTGCGGCGACGACCACTCGCCGACGAGGTGCTCGAGCTCGTCCGTGACCGTCTGCTCGGTGATCAGGAGCTGGTCCGGACGGCTCGGATCGACGAGTCGCCAGCCGGGCGTCCAGGAGAATACCAGGGGGCGCCTGCGGAAGGTCGTCCGGGCGATGAGCTGATCCTCGAAGCGGGTCAGGGTCAGCTCGGCACCGCCCCAGATCCCCGTCGAAAAGCAGGCCGCGGGATCGCCTACAGGGAACACCACCGACCGGCAGTCCTCGGCCGTGGCCGTGGCGAGCGTGATGGACCGCTGGGTCGCCTCGAAACGCAGAGCGGAGGTCTCCGCGGGAGCCGTCCAGGCGATGGCGTGCACAGCGGGTTCAGTGAACGGATCGAGCTCTTCCAAGCTGAACTCCGGCGCGATCGAACGCAGGTGGGCGGAGAATTGGCCCGGCTCGGTCTTGACGAAGGAGAGGTCTGGGCCGGCGTCGTCCGCGAGAGCGAGCACCCTCCCGGTGTCGCACACCGGTACCCGGAGCACAACGTGAGACCCCGCTGTCAGCGGTGCCGAGATGGCCGCGGGGATCCGCAGCTCCAAGCAGTGTGCGGCCAGCGCATCGACGTGCTCGGCGAAGACGGGCGGTAGGAGATAGAGCCCCCAAGCGTCGGGGAGGGCGATCCGCGCTGGCTCGGGTGGCATGTCTCGCAGCGTAGCGCGCGAACGACCTGCGGCGCGTTGACGACAGATGGCGGAGCGGTGGCTAGGCGATGCTCCAGTAGTACACGGAGGCGCCGGGGTGGAGGACGGTGATCGCCTCGTCGACGGTGCGGTAGTCGGTGTCGTCGGTGTGCCCGGCGTAGTACACCTGGGTGCCGGCGTCCGTGGTCTCGACCTTGGACACGATGCCCGTGTGGTCGCGGTCGCCGCTGTTGTCCCAGTCGAACTGCACGATGTCGCCGACCTTCACCTGGTCGCGCTGGGTGTCGTCCAGGGCGGTGGCGAGCTCGGGGTGCTCCTCGACGTAGTTCATGAAGAACGTCGAGCTGACCCAGGCCTTCGAGAAGTCGAAGTCGTCGCCGGTCCCTTCTGCCCACCAGTCCTCGTCCATCGTCCACCCGCGTTCCAGGAGACTCTGGCTGGCGAAGTTCGCGCAGTCGGTGTCGACCAGAGAGCCGTATTCAGCCAGGTTGTAGTCGTTCCAATGCGTGAACACGTAGGCCATCTGAGCGTCGACGGGGCTCGTGATGTCGTAGCTGTAGCTCAACGCGTCGCCGTCGACCCGGAGTTCGTCCGCGTACACGGCGATGCCGACGTCGGCGGGGGAGAAGCCGGTGGCGGCCGGCACTGCGACGGTCACCTCGGTGCTCGTCGCCGACAGGATCCGGGCTTCCTGCTCACCGAACACGACGCGGGTCACGCCGTCCACGTCGACTCCGCTCACGGTGAGGGTGCTGCCACCCGCGACGGAACCGGTCGTGGCTGAGATCGCGGTGACCGCCGTGGCGTTGACCGTGGAGGCCGGGACCGTGGACGTCGTCTCCTCCACGGCCTGCGCGGCCGGTGCGGAGGCGGTCGTGTCGCCCTGCTGCAGCGCGATCGGGGTGATGACCGCGGCGGCGAGCAGGAGGGCGGCTCCCGCAGCGGTCCCGGCGACCACGCGTCGCCCGCGCAGGGGGAGGGCGCGGTAGCCGGAGGAGAGCCGCCTGAACGGGGAACGGGCGTCGGCGTGACGGTCGTGGGGAAGTTGCTCTGGCATGGGGCCTTTCCGGGGGATGCGCCGTGGGGGATCGGCGTCGCGGGATCGGCAGTGATCCGACAGATGTCTGTTAGGACTCCCACCCAACCGCGCGGAGCTGAGGAGACCGTTTCCTCCGGATATGAATCAGACCTGAATCGGGTCGACGGGAGTGCGCGAGTCCCGGCGAGGTTGCCGGGCATCCGTGCCCCGGCTTGCTACCGTGGCGAGCGGAGTGCCGTGAGGGCGCTCCTGAACTGGCTTCCGCCGAAGGAGTACGCGATGAGCACCCAGAACCCCGAGCCCGGATCGCCGACCGACCCGAGCACTCCGGCGGCTGCCCAGACCGCGTCTGGCTCCGCGCGTCCCACGACCGCGTCCGAGCAGCCTGTGGCCGAGCGACCCGTGGCCGAGCGGGACATCCTCTCCGAGGACACCGTGCAGCAGGACACCATCAGCACGGCGGACGGCGTCGGGGCGGACCCGGTCGTCGACGACCGTCGGGTCGCCGACCGCGCCGACACGGCCTCGGACGCCGGTGTGCGCGAGACGCGTCCGTACCAACCGCACACGCCGCAGCGCGCGTACTCGAACATCGACTTCGACGACGACGACACCTCCG
The DNA here is from genome assembly GCF_006065115.1 of Plantibacter sp. M259. Classification (NCBI taxonomy): domain Bacteria; kingdom Bacillati; phylum Actinomycetota; class Actinomycetes; order Micrococcales; family Microbacteriaceae; genus Plantibacter; species Plantibacter sp. M259. Next base: position 3,026,765 of record NZ_CP040750.1, read on the forward strand.
GTACCCCGACGTCGACGTCGACCTCCCGACAGGCCGACACCGGTGCCCACCCGTACCCCGCCGCGGCCTACGAGCCGGTCGCCCGCTCCGGCGCGACCGAGACCGCCACCGCCGCGGAGACCGAGCAGCAGCAGGCCTTCCCGCTGTACGTCCAGGCGCCGTCGGAGCCGGAGGTCCGCGGCAACCGTGGCTTCGGCATCCTCATCGGTCTCCTCGGCACCATCATCTTCGCCGGCCTCTACGCGGCCGCCGTCGCGGGCCTCCAGCTGGTGCTGGAAGGCGACGGTACGTTCGTCGAGAACCTTATCCAGATCGCCACCAGCTGGCCGTTCCTCATGGCCGCCGCAGGCTTCTTCCTGGCCTGGGTCGTGACCGCGACCATCGTGAACCGTTCCGGCTGGGTGCACTGGGTGCTCGGCGGCTTCATCATCGGCCTGGTCGTCTTCCTCGCGTGGGTCGGCGGGTTCCTGATCCAGGAGCGCGCTTGGACGCTCAGCATCGACGAGATCCTCGCCGAGGTCACCGGCGTCGCCTTCACCTTCGGGCCGGTCCTCGCCTTCGTCGTCGCCCGCGAGATCCCCGTCTGGCTCGGTGGCTGGATCGCCGCCCGCGGCCGCAAGGTGCGCGAGGCGAACCTCGAGGCCCGTGCCGAGTACGAGCGCGTCCTCGAAGCCGGACCGACGACCGCCCGCTGAGCATGACCGGTGACGCGGACGGAGCACGCGGTCCCTGGTGGATCGCCCCGTTCGCGGCGGTCACCTACGTGGCGCTCGTCGTCTGCGCGTTCGGGTTCATCAGCCTGCTGGCGGACCTCGACGTCGTGACCGACCGGGATGCCGGCCCGCTGACCGGTCCGCTCATGGTCGTGGTCGCCACGATCGTGGTCCTCTGGGCGATCATCCGTGAGACGCGCCGCACACCGCTGCGCGTCTCGGTCGGCTCCGCGGTCCTCGCGGGGCTCCTCGCCTGGCTCGCGTACGGCGTGAGCGGCGGCGTGTTCGACGCGATCGCGAGCCGGGACGGAGCGGACGCCGCCGCCTTCGCCGTGACGACACTGACCGGGCCGTTCTCGGTCACCGTCGGGGTGCTGGCGCTCGTCATCGTGCTCGCAGCCGCCGCCGTCGCCACGTCGTCCACGGGGCGGCGCCCGACGCCGCGCTGGCCGTGGGAGCACGACGGACGGTGAGCCGCCCTGACGTCCACCCGGACGCTCGCCGAGGTGCACCGCTCCTCCCTCCCCACGAGGGCGACGGCGTAGGCGATAATCGATCCGTTACCGTCGTCGGCCGACGACGCTTGGGGAGGAACCACCGATGAGATCACCCGACCTGACCGACACCGGTCTGGATCTCGACCTCGCGGGGACCGCTGACGACGTCGTCGCGCTCGTCCAACGTGCGGTCGCCGCCTCCGGTGAGGACGCGCAGCAGACGAGGCATTACGTCGCGATCGACGGTGGGACCAGCGCGGACATCCGCCTGCGGGTCGTCTCGGTCGACGACCCGGCTCCGCTGCTCGCGTTCGCGATCACGACCGCCCCGTCCGCACGGGGAACGGCCGCGGCGACGTTCATCATGCAGCACGGCGTCCAGAAGCGTCGACGTCAACGCTCGTTGCTCGGGCAGGAGCCGTTCCTGGCCTTCCTGCGCGCGGTCGCCGAGCTGGCGACCGAGTCCGACCCCGACGCGTCCGCCACCCTGCGGGTGCACGGCACCCGGACCGTCCTCGCTCCTCGTCCGGCAGCGGCGCCGGGCAGCGCAGAAGCGTCTCCTGCAGGTGCACCCGCATACGCCCCAGTCACGGACGGTTCGGTCGTTCCGGGCTGGGCTCCAGCGACGCCCGGTGCACCGGCGCCGACACCGTCCTCTGATGTCTCGACCCCGACGTCCGCCGAACCGGCTCCGGTCTTCGAGGCTCCGGCTGCCCAGGTGCCGGCTCCTGAGCGTGCCGTTCCCGAGACTCCAGCCCCCGCGGCTCCGGCTCCCGCAGCTCCGGCTCCCGAACCGACGTGGGCTCCCGCGGGCTCCGCACCCGACGTGACGCCGGTCGTCGTCGAGCCCCCCGCCGCCGCCCCGCAGTTCCGGGAGCCGCCGGTCGCGCCCGCTCAGACGCGCGCTCCGGCCGCATCGACGTCCTCCGTCCCACCCGAGCTGCAGATCACCGTTCCACCAGGGTTGATCGCCGGCGCGCCGGCATCCCCGGTTGCGCCGGAGCCGAATGCACCGGCGCCGGCCCGGCCGGTGGCGGAGGCCCTGATCCCGACGCCGGAAGCGGACCTCGGCGCCACCGTCGTCTCGGCGTCGCTGCGGGCCGGGGACTTCGCGCTGGAGCTCCCCGACGGCGAGCGCATCCCGCTCCGCGGGCCGATCCTGCTCGGACGCAACCCTGCGGCGCGGCCGGAACAGCCTGACGCCGAGCTGCGCTCGCTCGTCGACCCGCGCATGTCCGTCTCGAAGACGCACACGGTCGTCGTACCCGGACGACGGTCGCTCCGCGTGACCGACCTGCACTCCACGAACGGCACGACGATCACGGACGCGTCCGGCGCCGTCACCGTCTGCCAGCCAGGCGAGGCCTACGTCGTGGAAGCCGGATCGACCATCGGGATCGGCGAGTTCCCGATCCGCGTCGTCGTCGGCTGAGAACGCCGTCGGGCATGGGGAGTGCTCCCCATCGTCGCGCCCCGTGCTCTCGGATACGCTGGTGGCCGGCGGGGCGAAACCCGCTGTCGGTGACTCTCAGACGGTCGCCGGTTCCGTGACGACCCAAGGGGAACTATGGCCGGGGATCAGCTCAGAGTCGACGTCGACACCATTCGGACGATCGCGTCCGGACTGGAGACGAGCGGTTACGCCCTCCCGACCGAGGTGGCCGTCGACATGAGTGGAAGCTCCAGCTCGACCGTCTCAGGCGCCGCCGAGAGTTTCGCCATGTGGGCGACCGTGCAGACGATGCTCGCGTCGGGTCAGATCACGAACGCCGCGCAGATCGCCAGGGACGCCGCGGCCACGTGGCAGGAGACCGAGGCACTGATGGCAGAAGGAGCCAACTGATGGGGAACTGGACGAGGGAGGATCCGGGACTCTTCGATGCCGGATCGCTCGGAACGGCCGCGACCGGCCTGCAGACCGTGGAGACGGCCCTCGGCGAGGCTCGGACGGCCGCGACCAACGCGCAAGCGGGTGTGACGCCCGACGTCTGGGGCGGGGATGCTTCGACCACGTGGATCGCTTCGCTCGACACCCCGGCCGCGACGATCGATGCGGTCACCACCGCCCTGAGCGCAGCTCGGACGGCCATCGGCGCGTATTCCGAGACCGTATCCGGAATCGCCACGCGTGCGACGTCGGTGAAGCAGACCATGTTCGAGTCGAACCAGGTCATCAACCGCCAATACGCGGACCCCGCAGGTGGCCCGACTCCGGAGCAGGCGCAGCACCGCCAGCTGCAGGAGCAGGCGGCGATGGGCGACCTCACGCTGGCCCGCAACGCGCTCGAGGGGTTGGCCGATGAGCGCACCCTGGCTGACAGCACTCTGGTGCTCGCATTGACCCCACCGAACGCGACCGCCTGGGAGGCACAGCGTCAGGCACTCGCCGCCATCGGTATCACCGACTCCGGCTCGCTGACGCCGACCGCAGTGGCACAGGCGATGGCCGAGCTCGGGAACCAGATCGCCTCCGGCGACTATTCCGAGGCGGACGTCTCGAACCTGCAGACGCTCTACGACCTGTACGGCAAGAACCCGCAGGTGATGGCGCAGATGAACCTCGCCATGGGCGGCGAGAACGTCGTCAGCCTCATCGACGAGCTGGGCCGCGGCGCGTTCGACGGCAGCATCCCGGCCGCAGCGGCTCTCGCGTTGGCGCAGAGCGTGCGTGGCGGCCTGTCGGTCGGCTCGGAACGATGGTCTCCGCTGACGGGGCAGAGTTTCGCCGAGGAGATGATGGCGAACGCCAGCACGGGCGTCGGCGGCGACCCCGCGGCGATCGGCTTCCTGTTCGGCGACCCGACGAACGCCCCGATCGGTGTCACCACCACGCTCGCGCTCGCCGACATGATCGATCAGGAGGAGCGCGGGAACTACCACATCTGGCAGGACGGCTCCCCGATGCCCGGCGGCACGACGCTGGCCTTGCTCGAGGAGGAGCAGACGGGTCTCTCAGGGCTTCGCGTCGTCGACCTGGCCGGTCGTGTCCTCGACACGCTGGGTCAGTACCCGGACGAGGCGCTCGAGTGGCTGACGAGCACTGAGGCGGACGGCGTCACGGGTGAAGGGACGCTCGGCGAGAACCGGGTCGACTACTGGTACGGCGAGCGCGACTGGTCGACATATGACCAGTTCGAGGGCCCGGCCGGCCTCTGGGCAGGCGCCCAGAACGCCACCGGCGGGCCGGCGGACGGGAGCGGCGCATACTCTCCGGAAGTCTGGGGGCGTGCCGCGACGTTGACCCATGACGTGATGAACGCGCTGGCCGGCAACGACCAGTTCATCACCGAGAACGTGAGCGAGATCGCGTCGGTCAAGATGGTCGCGGCCCTGACACCGCAGATCCCCGGCTTCGTGGAGGATCCGCTGAACGCCGAGGGCGACGACGGCGGCTCGACGCTGGTGTCGCAAGTGTTCGGCGCGGGGGATCCGAGAGAATACGCCCGCGTCTCGAAGTCGGTCCTCGCCGAGATCTTCGGCGCGGTCGGTGACCACGCCGCCGGTGCGGAGGCGCTGCGGGACGTGGTGTCGAACTACCAGGTCGCGCTCACAGAGGCCGCTTCGGCGGAGAACGCGTCCGTGCCCGGCCTCACGCAGCGTGTCGTCGTCCTCCAAGGCTTGCTCGACGGCGCGGCGGACGGCGCTGCGCTCGGCGAGGCGACCCGCCAGGACGAGGCCATCGAGGCGGCACTCGGGATGCTCTCCGACGCCATCGGTCTCATCCCCGTGCCCGGACTCGGCGGTGCTGCGGACATCGCCCAGGGTTACGTGCTCGGACAGTTGATCGGTGCCGCCGAGGCACACGACGTCGCCGCGTTCGCCGACAATCACGCGACCCTGGCCGAGGAACTCGGTGGGGAGGCGGCCGACAACCGGATGGCGGTCCGCATCATGGTCTCTCAGATCGTGTGGGAATCGCAGCGCCCGGAAGGTGTGCCCGACCCGACCGGGCTCGACGCGGAGGCGCTCGAGGACTGGTTCACCACGAACGAGACGAAGCTCGACGCAGCGCTCGACTCGCAGGACGGCGGATTCACCGCGGACACCTTCGCCAGCCGCTACCGCGACGCCTATCGCGGCGCCGGCGGAGCGGAGGACCCGGAGTGACGATCCGGATGCGGTTGATCGCTGTCGGCGGACTCACCGCCGCCCTCATCGCCCTGACCGGGTGCACGCCGACGGCGCCATCCACCTCCGGACAACCGTTCCCGGATGTCGTCTGGGCTGACGGAGAGCCTTCGGGCGAGTTCGAACAGGATGCGTGGGTGCAGGCGGCCCGGTCGGCGCTGACCGCGCTCGCAGTGGCACAGAACCGCAACGACTTCGAACTGCCGGAGCTGGTCGAGTCGACGACGTACCAGGTGCGCTCGGCGGCCTGGCGAGGAGCGCGCGATCGTGTCGAGTCCGGCGAGCGGACCGACGTGCATCCCGGACCGCAGCCGCTGGAACCGCAGAGCGTCGAGGTGTCGGCGGACGGTCGACGTGCGAGCGTCCAGGCATGCGTCGCGCTCGACTGGTCGTCGCCCCAGGGCACTCCTCCGGAATCCTTCGACACGGCCGGAGCGGAGTACCGCCTCGAGCGCACCGAGGACGGCCGGACCGTCCTCGACGCCATCGTCGGCTTGCCGAACCTCGACTGCGCGACTGCTGATCCCGCCGTCGGGCTGTTCGATCCGGCCCCGAAGGAGTCTTCGGTGACGGATGTCGATCAGATCGTCCGACCACAGACCGACTGACCTGGTCGGACGTCGGACACGGCGCACGCCGGATCCTGGCTCGCTCCGTCGTCGCTAGGCTGATCGAGGTCGCGTCGAGCGGCCCGCACTTCCAAGGGGATCCTGCATGCGCATCAAGCTGACGTTGACCAGGCCGTCCGGGTCGTCCGCCGACATCGTCGTGACGACGGACGCGGCGGCGAGCATCGCCGAGGTCGCGTCGACCATTGCACGCGTCGACCCGCAGGGGCCCGACTCCGCGAACGCCGACTTCACGCTGCACGCCCGCCTGCCGGGCTCGACCGAGACCCTCCCGCTCCCGCCGGAGGCTCCCATCGGTGAGGCCTGGGTCGGTTCGGGTGCCGTCATCGAGCTCGCCGACGCGGGGGTCTACTACTCCGCGGCGCGCACCGGCCAGGCGCCCGCCGTCGCCGTCGTGCGGGTCCTCTCCGGCGACGACGCGGGCCGTGAGTTCACCCTGCCGGCCGGCAGCTGGACCCTCGGTCGCGAGGCGAGCTGCGACATCGTCCTCGACGATCCGCTCGTCTCGAAGCGGCACGCACGCCTCGAGGTCGGCGGCGAGATCGAACTCGTCGACCTCGGCGCGGCCAACGGCATCGTCGTCGACGGCGGCATCGTGCCACGACTCAAGGTCGTCGAGCCGGAGCGCGTGCTCATCGGCGACACCGAGGTCGAGATCGGTTTCGCCGGGACCGTCGGTCGCGCGGGCGTCGTCCCGAAGGCCGGACCGGTGTACTTCAACCGGTCGCCGCGGGTCGAACAGCGCTACGCGGGGGAGACCTTCCCCGCCCCCGAGCCGCCGACCGAGCGCGAGAACCAGCCGTTCCCGCTCCTCGGCATGCTCACGCCGATGCTCCTCGGCGGCGCGATGTACTTCTTCACGCGGAACCCGCTGTCGCTCATCTTCATCGCGATGACGCCGCTCATGCTCATCGGCAACTACTTTACGGGTCGCGGGCGCAACAAGCGGAAGCTCAAGCAGCAGATCAAGATCTTCGACGAGCGCCTCGAGTCCCTCGGCAAGCAGCTCGCGGCTGAGCGGGAGATCGAGCACGACGTCCGCATGCGCGAGGCACCGTCCACCTCGGAGGCGCTCAAGCACGCGCTCACGCGTGGGCCACTGCTGTGGACCAGGCGCCCGGAGCACTGGTCCTTCCTGAACCTCCGGCTCGGCGTCGGCACCATGCCCTCGCGCAACGAGGTCTCGGCGAAGGCACGCGACAGCTTCCTGCCGGAGTTCCAGGAGCGACTCGAGAAGCTCAAAGACCAGTACGCGACGGTTGCCGACGTGCCGATCATCGACAACCTCTACGACGCCGGCGCGCTCGGTATCGCCGGTTCACCGCAGACCGCCGGGGAGCGGTGAACGGCATCCTCGTCCAGCTCACCGCCCTCCACTCGCCGGCCGAGGTCGTCGTCTCGGCGATCGTCTCGCCCGCGTGGTCGAACGCCCTCTCCTGGGTCAAGTGGCTCCCGCACGCGTCGTCGCCCAACAGCCCGCTCGACGTCGGTCACCTCGCCGACAGCGTGTCGAGCGGCAACCTCCTGCTGGCCGCGATCGAGGAACTCGTCCAGACCCGCCTGCAGGCGGCCCGGGCCGGCGACGCCCGACGCGGCGCCATCTCCGAGAAGCAAGCGGCGCAGGAGCGTGGCGCGGAGATCGGGACGAAGAGCTCGAACGACACCGGCACGAAGTCCCCGATCCCCGCCATCGTCCTGCTCATCTCCGACGACGTCGGCGTCGACCGCGCACGCCTCGTCCAGCTCGCCGAGATCGCGGCGGACGCGGGGTCTTCCCGATCTGGATCGCCGACGACGTCGTCTCGCTCCCCGCCGCCTGCCGCACGTTCCTGCAGGTCCCGGAGGCCGGGGCCGGCGTGGACGCACCGGCGACGGTCGGCATGGTCCGCCTCGGCTACTCCGTCGATGACGCGCGCCCGGAGTTCGTCGACCCGGTGACAGCCCTCGACTACGCGCGCCGCATGGCGTCCGTGATCGACGCCGGTGCCCTCGTCGAGGACTCGAGCGACCTCCCGCGGTCGGTGTCGATGGTGACGCTGCTCGGGCCGGAGCTCACGACCTCGAGCGACGCCGTTGTCGACCGCTGGCGGCAGAACTCCTCGATCCACGACCGCACGCCCGGGCTGCCGCCGAAGCCCCGCCGGGCCGGCCAGCTGCGCGCGACCGTCGGATCGGGCGGTGTCGACGCCATGCACCTCGACCTCCGCGCACAGGGCCCCCACGCCCTCGTCGGCGGGACGACGGGTGCCGGTAAGAGCGAGTTCCTGCAGGCCTGGGTGCTCGGGATGGCGGCCGAGTACAGCCCCGACCGCGTCTCGTTCCTCTTCGTCGACTACAAGGGCGGCTCCGCCTTCGCGGACTGCGTGACGCTCCCGCACTGCGTCGGACTCGTCACCGACCTCAGCCCGCACCTCGTCCGGCGGGCGCTCACGAGCCTCCGCGCCGAGCTGCACTTCCGCGAGCACCTGCTCAACCGGAAGAAGGCCAAGGACCTCCTTGAGCTCGAGAAGCGCGGCGACCCGGACTCACCACCCGCCCTCGTCCTCGTCATCGACGAGTTCGCGGCCCTCGTCGGCGAGGTCCCGGAGTTCGTCGACGGTGTCGTCGACATCGCCCAGCGCGGTCGCTCGCTCGGGATCCACCTCATCATGGCGACCCAGCGGCCCGCCGGTGTCATCAAGGACAACCTGCGCGCGAACACCAACCTCCGCGTCGCGCTGCGCATGGCCGACGAGTCCGACAGCCAGGACGTGGTCGGCGTCAAGGACGCGGCGCACTTCGACCCGGGTGTCCCCGGCCGCGGCATCGCGAAGACCGGCCCCGGCCGCCTGAGCATCTTCCAGTCCGGCTACGCGGGCGGGTGGACGAGCGACGAGCCCAAGCGCTCCGACATCGAGGTCCGGGAGCTGCGGTTCGGCGGCGAGACGCGCTGGGAGGAGCCCCGCGCGGCCGACGCCGAGGAGGAACGCGACCTCGGCCCCACCGACCAGCAGCGGCTCGTCGCGAGCATCATCGCCGCAGCCGACCGGGCATCCATCCCGGCGCCGCGACGGCCCTGGCTCGACGAGCTCGCGCCCGTCTACGACCTCAGCAAGCTCCGCCAGCGGTCCGACGCCGAACTGCTCATCGGTGTCGCCGACCTCCCGGACTCGCAGGAGCAGCGCCCGGTCTACTTCCGGCCGGACGTCGACGGCCACATCGCCGTGTTCGGCACCGGCGGATCGGGCAAGAGCACCGTCCTGCGCACCCTCGCCACGGCGGCGGGCATCACGCCGCGTGGCGGTCCGGTCGAGGTGTACGGCCTCGACTTCGGCGCGGGCAGCCTCCGCATGCTGGAGGCCTTGCCGCACGTCGGCTCGATCATCCCCGGCGACGACCAGGAGCGCGTCATCCGACTGCTCCGCCGGATCAAGGAGATCATCGACGAGCGCAGCGTCCGGTACGCCGAGGCGAACGCGTCCTCCATCACCGACTACCGCCGCGTCTCGGGTCGCAACGACGAGCGCCGCATCCTGTTGCTCGTCGACGGCTTCCAGTCCTTCCGGCAGGAGTACGAGACGACGCTCGGCCTGTCCTCCTGGTACACGCTGTTCCAGCAGCTCATCACCGACGGCCGGCAGCTCGGCGTGAACATCGCGTTCTCGGCCGACCGCCCGGGCTCCGTCCCGACGAACATCAGCTCCGGTGTGCAGCGACGCGTGGTGCTGCGCCTCGCGGACGAGACCGGCTACCAGCTCCTCGGCGTGCCGAAGGACATCCTCGGCCCGGAGTCGCCCGCCGGCCGGGCGATCGTCGACGGTCTCGAGGTCCAGGTCGCGATCCTCGGTGGGTCGCCGGTGCTCTCGGACCAGTCGGTGGCCACCGTCCGGCTCGCAGAGGCGATGTCGCGCGCCGGAGCCACGATCACGGCCCCGCCGATCGGCGCGCTGCCGAAGGAGATCGAGGCGCGCGAGCTGCCCGATCGGGTCGGCGACCGCCCCGTGCTCGGCATCGGCGACGCCGACCTCGCACCGATCGGGTTCGACCCCTCCGGCGCGTTCCTCGTCGGCGGCCCTCCCGGCAGCGGTCGGACGAACGCCGTCGCCTCCCTCGTCGGCGCCATGCGTCGCTTCGATCCTGCGACGCGCTTCGTCTACTTCGGCTCCAAGCGCTCGGAGCTGCTGCGAGAGCTGCGCTTCGACGAGTCGGCCGTCACCCCCGAGACGATCGCCGAGCAGGCGAAGGCGCTGTCCGCGGCGATCGCGGGGGAGACGGTCACCGGCCGGACGGTCGTCGTCATCGAGACGCTGTCGGACTACCTCAACGGCATCGCCGACCCGCCGCTCGTGGAGCTCATCAAGGCCATCAAGCGTAGCGACCACCTCGTGATCGCCGAGAACGAGGTGTCGGGTTGGTCGTCGTCCTGGCCGCTCATGGGCGAGATCAAGAGCGCCAGGCGGGGCATCCTGTTGCAGCCGGAGCAGATGGAGGGCGACCTCGTCCTCCGGACGACCTTCCCGAGGCTCGCGCGCAAGGACTTCCCGCAGGGGCGCGGGATCTACGCGAACCGCGGTGCACTGTCGCGCGTGCAGCTGCCGATCGCGCCCGAGTTCCCCGTCGCCTGAGCGGCGTCGTCCCCGGATGGGGACTGCATGGGGAGTGCTCCCCATGTGCTCCCGCGAGGCGTTGTGGTTACATGATGAAGGCACCGACGGTGCCGGTGACCACAACGAAGGAGCAAGACTCATGGCCAACATCAACGTCAACTACAGCGAGATCAAGCAGGCCGCCGTCAACCTGACGACGGGTAAGGGCGAGGTCGAGACCACGCTCAACCGCCTCCAGACCCTCATCAACAACCTCGTGTCCTCCGGGTTCCAGACCGACACCGCGTCCGGCACCTTCAACGAGACCTACACGGCCTTCACGCAGAGCGCGACGGTCACGATCCAGCACCTCGACAAGCTGTCGGGCTACCTCAACAACGCCGTGACCACGCTCGAGCAGACCGACGCAGCGCTCGCTGCCGGCGCCGGCCAGTAGTCACCACCGTCGGCTTCGCTCTGCGCGCCCTCCCGACCAGGTGTCGGTGAGGGCGCGCGGGTTTTCCGGCGAAGGCGACCCACGGCGACAGCGACGCAGCACCACGCGACGAGGAGCGAGCAGTGTACGGCGACACCCAACAGATCCGCCTCCGCGCGACGGAGCTGCGAACCCTCGCGACCGAGGTCCGTAGCCGTGCCGGAGACCTCCGCTCGGCCGCCGAGCTCGCGTGGACCTCCACCGCGGCGGAGACCTTCATCGAGCAGCTCGGCACCCGGGCGGTCTCGCTCGAGAACTCGGCGACGCAGCTCGACGACGCGGCCGACAAGCTCGACGCGCACGCGACCGCCGTCGAGCACGTGAAGCAGCTCATCGAGGACGCAGCCCGTTGGGTGGGCGACCGCTGGAACGACGCCGTGAACCTCGTCTCCGGCGCGGTCGAGACCGTGAAGGACGGCGCCGCGAAGGTCTTCGAGTTCTTCGGCCAGGAGGTCCCGGACTTCCTCGTGCACCAGGCCAAGGACATCGTCGCCTCCACGCCATCGCTGCCGACACCCGGTGACCGCAGCTGGCTGGACCTTGCCGACCTCTACCGCAGCCGAGGATGGACCCCCTGATGCCCATGACCCGTACCCGCCCGGCTCCGGCGGCGGCAGCCTTCCTGCTGACCGCGGACGAACTCCACGTCCTGGAGCACCGCACCCCGCACATCGTGCTGCCGCCCGCCTTCCACACCGAATGGGGTTCGGACGTGTCGCCCGCCGAAGTCCGTGAGCGCGAGCAGCGAGCCGTCGCGCGGCTCCGGGAGCGGCGACTCCTCGCCCGCGGCGACGACAGCCTCCCGGACGACCTCACCGCTGACGTCGATCCCGATTTCGCCGCCTTCCTGTCGATGCCGCAGTTCGCGACGGCGGCCGTCGACGCCTCCTGCTGGACCCTCGACCGGACGGCGATCCAGTCCGTCTCCGTGATCGGCGCGCACGCCCTGGCGCTGCTGCGGACGCAGCGGGTCGACCACTCGGACGCGTCCGTCGCCGAGCACGGCACGGCCGCGCGCGACGAGGACGCCGTCGAGATCCGCGCCTTCGACACCGCCGGGCTGGCCCAGCAACTCCTGCGACCCCTCTCCGCGCTCCACGACGTCCCCGACGCGCGGGGCCGTTCGACCGACGTGGTCGTCCTCCCGCTCGCGGACGCCGAGGCGCTCGTCCTCGCGCTCCGCCAGGACCGACCCGACGTCGTCGGCGCGGTCGTCGAACAGCTCCACAGCCCGCAGGCCGCAGTGCTCCTCGGCGGTGTCGCGCAGCGGATCGACGGCGGCTTCCGGCTCGACGCGCTCTCCCGGAGCGGGGAGCCCATGAGACGGTGGACGGACACGTGGCTCCGTGGTGCCGAGGGCTGGGTCGCCGTGTCGGTCGACACTCCGGATGTCGAAGCGGCGGGTATGGACCCGTCCACCGTCGCCGAGGGGACCCGGGTCTCGCTCCGGGCCGTCCGTCGCGCGGACATCGTCGCCGAGGTGTTGGCGATCGCCGCGACCATCCAGGGAGCACGGGCATGAGCGGCATCACGGTCTCCGGCGGAGCCGGCGGCGTCGGCGCGAGGCTCGACGACATGCGACTGCAGGCGCAGCAGCTCGCCACGTTGTCGACCGAGCTGATCGGGCGTTCGGGCACGGCCGCTGCGAAGGCGGTCGACGGCGACCTGCTCGAGTCCATGATCCTGTCGCCGGTGACGGGGGCGGCCGCGGAAGGCGCCATCGTCCTCGCCTCCGGTTCCCTCCTCCTCGTGGCGACCGAGACCGGCGTCTCCGCCGTCTTCCTCGAGGGCGCCGTGGTCGCCTACGAGACCGCCGATCAGCTGATCGCCGCGGCGACCGTCGCCCTCCACAACGGGGTCGCCTTCGTCATCGGCGTCCTCGCGGTGCCGGTCGGCCTCGTCGCAGCGGCGGGCGTGGCGGTGGTGGGCGGGGCGTGGATGCTCACCGTGGCAGGCGTCAACATCGTAGTCGAGGGTGTCGACTCGCTCGTCGAGGGCGCCCAGCAGACGCTGGACCAGATCGGCGACAACCCCTGGCTGCTGCTCTCGCCGGCCGGCGTCGCGGGACTGTTCACCGCCAACTCGATCTCCGCCTACTCGCCGCAAGAGGTCGTCGACCGGACGGCGGCGACCTACGCCGACGCGCTGTCGCGGCTGCAGGAGCTCGCCCCGGTCGCGGCCCAGGCCGCCAACGAATGGTTGGGCGACAACGCGTGGATCGAGGACATCCTCACGGACGGTGCCCCAGGTCTGCTGGCCGGCCTCACCTTCCTCCCCGGGTTGTTGCCCGGCTTCAACGGACTCATGTCGGTCGTCACCGGCCAGGGCTGGCCGCCGCTCACCTATGAGCAGGCGATCGACGCCATCGCCACCGGTGGCGGCCGGTTCGGCCTCTTCGACGACGGGCAGGGCGGCCTCGCCATGGATCCCGACGACCCTCACAGCCGCTCGCCATGCCTCGGGACCGAACCGTCACCGACCTCGGTGACCTCCTCCAGGGTTCGGCGGACATCGACAAGGGTGAGGAGGAGCTCAGCAATATCCGCGTGATCCAGTCGGCCGGACCGCCGCCGAGCTGGATCGTGCAGATCCCGAGCACGCAGGTCTGGGATCCGCACGGTGGCGCGATCTCGAACGACCTCACCTCGGACATCGCTGCCATGCAGGGTGAACAGACGGCGCTCGGCCAGGCGGTGAAGGACGCGATGGCCGCCGCCGGCATCTCGCCGACGGACCCGGTGATGCTCGAGGGCTTCAGCCTCGGCGGGATCACGGCCGGGTCGCTGGCCTCGGACCCGGACTTCGGCTACAACGTGACGCACCTCGTCACGGCGGGTTCGCCGATCGCACGCTTCGACATCCCCGACGACGTGCAGGTCCTCTCGATGGAGTTCAACGAGGATCCGGTCGCCCGGCTCGATGGACAGGGGAACCCGGACTCGGCCAACTGGACGACGGTCCAGGGTGACGCCCCGCGACTGGGCGGCGTCAACCCGGAACAGCAGGATCCGGGGATCGCGAGTGCCCACAACGCGCAGCGGTACGAGATGATGGCGGACGAGACGTCGTCGTCGGGAGACCCGAGCGTCGACGCCTACCTGGACTCGGCGAGCGGCTTCTTCAGCGGTGATCAACAGGTGACCGACTACAGTCCGACGCGGAGATGATCGACCACGGCCCGACACCGGGTCGCCCGTCCACAGCCCGTTCCCGATCGTGAGGCCTTCCATGCGCATCAGCACCATCGTCCGATCCGGCGCCGTGTCGGTCGTCCTGTTGGGGCTCCTCACCGCCTGCGGGACCGCAGCGCCGACGGCGCAACGCACCCCGGCCCGCACCCCGGACCGGACACTTGCCGCCGTCGAGGAAGCGATCGCCGAGATCCCGGGGCCGGCTTCCGGGCCGCCCGCGCCTGGGACGGCACGACGGCGTACGTCACCGCGACGCTCTCGGCGACCGACGCCTTCACCGGCGACCCCGGTGCCCTCGTGGACTACTCCCTCGCGCAGCTCGCTTCCCAGGACGAGGTCGATCGCGGACGCTTCGTGCGATTCGCCTTCGACACGCCCGGACAGACCGTCGAGTCGACGATCGCCATCCTCGCGACGCTGGACATCGCCTCCGAGCAGTACGCCGGTGGCGATTCCGTGGAGCTCTCGAGCGCTGACCTCGACGCGAGGTACGGAAGCTGGCCGGGCGAGGTACCGACCCTTCCCGCCGCGTTGGGCGGTGCGGGATGACGACGATCGAGACCGCGCGGTCCACGCACACCCTGCGCAGCGAGGGCCGGACCGACACCGGGCTGGTCCGACGCCTGAACGAGGACGCGTTCTACGCCGGCGCGCCCGCCTTCGTGGTCGCGGACGGCATGGGCGGGCACGAACGCGGCGAGGTCGCGAGCCGTGAGGTCGCGGCGGCGCTCGAACGCGGCATACCGATCGGCATGCCGACGACGACCGAGGCGGTCGTGACCACGATCGTCACCGCCAACGCGGTCATCCGCAGCATCCCCACACCGAACGGGGTCATCGGCACGACCGTCGCGGGCCTCGCGCTCGTGGCGCTGTCGCCGCAGACCGACCTCCACTGGATGGTGTTCAACGTGGGGGACTCACGGGTCTACACCTGGGCCGACGGCGCACTCCGTCGGATCACCGTCGACCACTCGGCCGTCCAGGAACTCGTCGACGCCGGTTCCATCACGGAGGAGGAGGCGCGCGAACACCCCGACCGCAACATTGTGACGAAGGCGATCGGCGTCGAGGCCGGCATCGACCCGGACGTCTGGCTCCTCCCCGTCGCCGGGCGGCAGCGGTTCCTCCTCTGCTCCGACGGGCTCACCGGCGAGCTGTCCGACGAGCGGATCGCCGAGGTCCTGTCCCAGGGCTTCGAGGGAGCCGCAGACCGCCTCGTGGAGCTCGCACTGGCCGCCGGCGGACGGGACAACGTGACCGCGCTCGTCGTCGACGTCGTGTCGACCTCGCTGATGTCCAGCGGCCCCGGCTACGATGACGCGGGTGGTCTCGGGTATCTTGAAGAGACGATGCCGCGAGGCTAGAGGAGTGGCCGTGTACTCGTACGAAATGGAACCGGCCGAGGTCCGCCGTTGGCTCGCTGTGGCGGGGCCCGGCAGACTGGTGCTGGTCGACGCCCAGGGCGACGACACCGCCGCTGCCGCATTCGCCGCGGACCTCCCGGGCGACGCCTCGCTGTCGCTGATCGTCGACCGCCTCGCGGCCGGCGGTCTCTCGAACACGCCCGCGTTCGCCGCGGCCGTCTGGGACGAATCGGGCGCGACGGTCATCGTGCGCGGGCTCGCGGCGGCCGTCGTGACGAGCGCCGCCGGGACCGAGACGGTCCTGGGCGCCCGCGCGACCACCTGGGTCGAGGAACACCACGCCGACGCGGTGAGCGTCACGCTCCGGAGCGACCAGCCGAACCCGTCCGGCGTGCGCCTCCCGCTCGGGTCGGGAGCCGTCTGGACGACCTCCATCACGGCGACCCTCGACGAGGAGGCCACGGCTTCGCTCGCCACTCCGACCAGTGACGAGCGCTGGCCGACCGAGTCGTCCACGAGCGCACCGACCGCGGCGGAGCAGCTCGCGGCCCCGCCCGTCCCGGCCCCCGCCGAGCCCGCGGCATCCGCGGCGACCTCGGACGACGCGGGTGACGAGACGGACGGCGATGAGGCGACCCCGGTGGCGCACGTCGAGCCCGTTCAGCCGCTCCACATCGTGCCGTCCGTCTCCGACACCCAGTTCTTCCACGACGAGGACGACCCGGACGAGACTTCGACGACCCCGGAGGAGCCCGTCGACGAGGGCTACGACTTCCTGTTCGGCCAGACCGTGCTCCGTCCGGTCGGTGCAGCGGCGGTCGACGAGGCCGGCGACGCCGAACGTGCGGCGGCCGAGGCGTCGGCGCACCAGCAAGCGGCTGCCACCGCCGTCGCCGCGCCGGAACCCGCAGCAGCCGGACCATCGGACCTCGGCGACCACGACGGCCACACGATCCTGGCCGAGGATCTCGCCGCGCTGCGTGCGCGTCGCGCGGCCGAGACCCCGCCCGCACGGTCGTCCACTCCGTCGGCCACGCCGCTCACCTACCTCGAGCTCCCCGGCGGCACTCGCCAGTCGCTCGCCTCGCCCGTCGTCCTCGGCCGGGCGCCGAGCGTCTCGCAGGTCCCGGCGTCCGTCGTCCCGACGCTCGTCACGCTCACGGGAGACGACATCTCGCGGAGTCACGTGCGCGTCGCGGTCGAGGGCGGCACGGTCGTCGTCACCGACCTCCACTCGCGGAACGGCACGCAGGTCGTCCTGCCCGGTCAGGCACCGCAGTCCTTGCGACCAGGGGAGCCGACGCCGGTGATCGTCGGGACCGTCATCGACCTCGGCGGCGGCGTCGCGCTGCGCGTCCGAGAGGGCTGACGTGCGCCGTTCACCCTCGCAACCGCCGGCCATCCCCGGGCTGCGGTTCGAACGACAGCTCGGAGCCGGTGGGTTCTCCGACGTCTTCCTGTACGAGCAGCAGCTGCCGAGGCGTCAAGTCGCCGTCAAGGTGCTCCTCGCCGAGCACCTCAGCGAGCAGACCCGCGAGGCCTTCGTCGCCGAGGCGAACCTCATGGCGCAGCTCTCCGCGCACCCCTACATCGTCACGATCTACACGGCGGACGTCGCTCCGGACGGACGACCGTACCTCGCGATGGAGTACTGCGCGGGGCCGAGTCTCGCCGAGCAGGCGAAGCTGCGGCGGTTCGCCGTCGCCGATGCACTGCGCACCGGCGTCCGCCTGGCCAGTGCGGTGGCGACCGCCCACGCGGCCGGCATCCTCCACCGCGACATCAAACCGGCCAACGTGCTCACCAACGCGTACGGCTGGCCGGCGCTGACCGACTTCGGCATCTCGCAGGCCGTCGAACTCGAGGTTCCGACGACCGCCGGCCCCGGGCGCCCTGGCGACGTCGGTTCCACCGGTGCCTCGGGCACGCAGACGGTCGGTCTCTCCATCCCTGGTCGCCGCCTGAGATGTTCGAGGACGAGCCGCATCCGGATGTCCGGTCCGACGTGTTCTCCCTGGCCGCGACGGTCTACACGCTGCTCGCCGGACGGACGCCGTTCGAGATCCCCGGGCAGTCGAACGGCGCGGCCGACCTCATCAGCCGGATCGAGCGCGGGACCGTCACCCCGCTCGGGCGCGACGACGCGCCTGCGTCCCTCGTCGCGACGCTGCAGAAGGGTCTCGCGAAGGATCGCGCCAACCGCTTCGAGAGCGCCGTCGACTTCGCGCGTGCGCTGCAGCGGGTCGAGATGGAGCTGGCCTACGCGCCGACGCCCATCGACATCCCGAACCTCGTGCAGCCGCAGTCGCAGACCCCCCGACCGGACACGTCCAGCAGTGCGTCGGACGAGACTCGCGTCCGGCAGGTCCCGACGGTCGAGGCCCAGCCCCGACCCGGCGTGCCGAGCGTGCAGCCGTCGATCGGCGACGAGACGGTCGTGCGCTCGGCCGGGCCGCTCGTCCAACCGATCCAGCCATCGGCCCCGATCACCGTCGGAGCGGCCTCGGTGCCCTCCGAGACGATCCGCCGCGACCGCCTCGAGACCGCGGCTGCGGTTCCCACGGAGGACCCCGATGCCGATGCGGCCGGACGAGCCAGACGCCGCCGACTGACCCGCCTCCTCGTCGCGGGTGGCGTCGCGGTGCTCGCGGTCGGCGGGATCGCGGCCGGGATCATCTGGCAGGGAGCGGCCGCCGACCCGAAGCCGACGGCCGCCGCGACCGGGGCGCCGATCCAACTGAGCGACGTCCCCTCGCCGAAGGCGTTCGGCGTGAACATCAGCGAGGACGGCAGCGTCGTGACGTTCATCTGGGACAACCCGGACCCGCAGGACGGCGACACGTACATCTACCAGGTGACGAGCAGCGGCAAGAACTCGCCGAAGGTACCGACCTCGACGTACGCGGTCGATCTGAAGCCGAGCGCTCCGGGTGCGCAACTGTGCATCGAGGTGGTGATCGTCCGAGGCGGCGTCACCTCACCCGATCCACTCGAGATGTGCTCGCAGCAGTAGCGGGACCGAGACGATGACCGACCACAGGGGGACCAGACGATGACCATGGACGAGGCGACGGACACGGCGACGACGAAGACGGCGGTGCGCGTCGAGTTCTGCGGCGAGGAGTACGCCGTGGACGCACGCAAGCCGTTCCTGATCGGGCGCGAGGGCGACCTCGTCGTCGACGAGAACCCCTTCCTGCACCGCACCTTCCTCAGCGTGACCTTCGATGCCGGGCTCTGGTGGCTCACGAACATCGGGAACACCCTCTCGGCGACGGTGACGGACACGACCGGCAACGTGCAGGCGTGGCTGGCGCCCGGCGCGCGGCTCCCGATCGTGTTCCCCGAGCTGCAGGTGCTGTTCAGTGCCGGGACGACGACCTACGACTTCACGATCACCTCGGACCTCGAGTACTTCAGTCCGTCGCAGCTCTCGACGACCACCGCCGGGACCACGACGGTCGGGCCGATCCACCTGACGAGCAGTCAGCGCCTCCTCATCGTCGCCCTGGCCGAGGACGTCCTGCGCCAGGCATCGCCCGGTCGCGGCGAGATTCCGGCGTCCGCCGCCGCCGCCGCCCGCCTCGGCTGGAGCCAGACCACCTTCAACCGCAAGCTCGACAACGTCTGCGACAAGCTCGACAAGTTCGGCGTCCAGGGGCTGCGCGGCGGGCCGGGGAAGCTCGCGACCGGCCGTCGTGCGCGGCTGGTCGAGTACGCGGTCTCGACCCGACTCGTGGACGCCAGCGACCTCCCGCTCCTCGACCACGCCGATCAGGCGGACGTCGGCGGGGACAACCCGCTCGCGGTTGACCCCGCAACCGTTTTCCATTGCCGACTTGTTTGTTAGAGTGACTCCGCGTTTGCAGCGTGGCGCATCGACCGATGCTTGACCGAACATCACCTGGGGGACCGTGAGCAACTGGAGCGCCTGGCTGCGCAAGCGCAAGACGGCGGCGTCCATCACGGCCCTGTCGGTCCTCGTCGCCGTACCGGTGACCGCCGCGCTCATCCACCAGGGTTTCCCCGTCACGGAGGTCGACCTCGAGTCCCGCGACGTCTGGGTCACCAACGGCGAGTCGCTCCTCGCGGGGCGTCTCAACGATCAGATCTCCGAACTCGACGGAGCGGTGTCGACGGCGTCGAACAACGCCGACGTGCTGCAGGACGGCGACGACGTCTTCCTCCAGGACAAGGCGCTCTCCTCGCTCGAGCGCATCGATCCGGCCTTCACGAGCCTCATCCAGCGTGTCTCGCTGCCGACCGGCGCGACGGTGCACTACGGCGGCGACCGACTCTCGGTCGTCGCGGGGGAGACCGGCAAGCTCTGGTCCGTCGACGCCGCGGGCGAGCTCCGCTTCGACCCCACGGAGACGAAGCCGATCGTGTCCATCGGCAAGGCCGGTCAAGCGGTCGTCACCTCGACGGGCACCATCCTCGCGGTCGCACCCGCGAAGGGGCGCCTCTACCGCATCCTGCCCGACGGCACGAAGACCGAGTCGAAGCTCCCGAAGCTCGACGACTACCAGTTGAGTGCTGCCGGTGAGCAGGCGGTCATCCTCGACCTGAAGTCCGGCGAACTCGTGAAGCAGGACGGCTCCGTCGTCGAGCTGCCGGGCAAGCCGCTGAAGATCCAGGAGCCGTCGGCATCGGACGACGCCGCCGTCATCGCGACCGGTGACTCGCTCGTCCGCGTCCCACTCGGCGGCGGCGACCCGGAGGTGCTCGACGCGGACGTCACCACAGCTGCGACGAGTGCGGCCGAGGTCACGGCACCGGTCAACCTCGACGGCTGCATGCACGGAGCCTGGGCCTCCTCGAGTCGGTACGCAGCCGAGTGCGCCGACAAGAAGCCGGTCATCGAGGACATCAACCCGGAGACCATCGGCCAGCAGCTCGTCTTCCGGGTGAACCGCTCGGTCATCGCCCTGAACAACGTCCAGACCGGCAACTCCTGGCTCGTCCAGGCGAACATGCGCCTCGTCGACAACTGGGACGAGGTAACACCCCCGCAGGAGGAGGACGGCGAGGACGGCGACGAGAAGGCGTCCGAGCAGTCCTTCGAGGACACGCTCGCCGAGCGCACCGAGGAGAACCGTCCGCCGATCGCCCGCGACGACGCGTTCGGCGTCCGTCCGGGTCGCGCGACGGTCCTGCCGCTGCTCGACAACGATTCCGATGCGGACGGCGACGTCCTGACGATCCAGAACACCAGCGACGTCGCGGCGGAGACCGGCAAGCTGGAGTACATCGACGGCGGGCGTGCGCTCCAGTTCACCCCGGCCGAGGGGTTCGTGGCCGGGACGACGTCGTTCCGCTACTCCGTCAACGACGGCCGCCCAGGCGGCGTGGCCGAAGCGAACGTGAGCATCGCCATCAAGCCGCCCGAGGTCAATGAGCCGCCGACGTCCCATCGCGAGGCCGCCGTGTCGGTCGAGGCCGGGCAGACGGTCACCTACAACGTGCTCGCCGACTGGCGTGATCCCGACGGCGACGACATCTTCCTCCAGTCGGCGTCGCCGGCGTCCAGCGACCTCGTCCGGTTCACCCCGGACGGGTTCGTGACGTTCACGCACGCCTCGCCCGAGATGGGCCCGCGCGACGTCAAGTTCGTCGTGTCCGACGGGGTCAACTCGGCGGAGGGCACCCTCAAGGTCGACGTGCAGCCCGCCGGAGCCTTGAGCCCGATCGGGACACCCGACTTCGTCTCGACCTTCGTCGGCGAGTCCGCGCTCGTCCAACCGCTGGCGAACGACCAGTCCCCGAGTGGGGCCCCGCTCGGCCTCATCGGTGTCGAGGCCCTGCAGGGCGGACTCGTGTCCTCGCCGAGCCTCGAGAAGCAGTCGGTCACCGTCTCCTCGAACGAGCCCGGCACCTACTACCTGAAGTACACACTCGGCGCCGGTATCGCCTCGAGCATCGGGCTCATCCGCGTCGACGTCCTCGAGAAGCCCACCGACGTGCGGCCGCCGGTCGCCGTGAAGGACGAAGGCTATCTGCGTCCGAACGAGACGATCACGATCCCGGTCCTCGCGAACGACGAGTCGCCGGGTGGGCAGGTGCTCGCCGTGCAGTCCGTCTCCGTTCCCGACGAGTCCACCTCGTTGTCCGTCGAGGTCCTCGACAGCGCGGTCATCCGCGTGTCCTCCTCCGCGCCGATCGAACAGCAGCTGCAGTTCACCTACGTCGTGTCCGACGGCACCTCGTCGGCGACGGCGGCCGTGACCGTCGTCCCGGTGCCACCGCTGCCGAAGCATCAGGCACCGGTCGCGACCGATGACGCGGTCGTCGTCCGGGCGGGCGACATCGCCAACGTCGCGGTGCTCGAGAACGACTACCACCCGGACGCGGCGGTCATGCTCGTCGACCGCGAGCTCGTCGAGGATCCGACCGCCGGCCTCGCGTTCGTCGATGACGACGAGGTCCGCTTCCAGGCGCCGAGCGAACCGGGCACCTACACGACGACGTACCGCGTGTACGACACGTTCGGTGAGGCCGACACGGCGACGGTCACGTTCAACGTGGTCGGCGAGGACAAGAAGAACAACCAGCCGCCCGTGCCGCAGCTGCTCACCTCGCGCGTATTCGCGGGTGCGACGGTCCGCGTGGACGTCCCGCTCGACGGCCTGGACCCGAACGGTGACTCCGTCGTCGTCGACGACATCGCCTCGGCACCGTTGCTCGGTCGGGTCATCGAGCAGGGGAGTACGTGGTTCGTCTACGAGGCGGCTCCGGACTCCTCCGGGACCGACACCTTCCAGTACCGGGTGAAGGACACCTACGGCGCGGTCGCCGTCGGCACGATCAAGATCGGCGTCATCGGCCGTCCGGAGGTCGACGGCCAGCCGAACGCGGTCGACGACTACATCGAGGTCCTCCCGGGCAAGGTCGCCTCCGTGCCGGTGCTCTCCAACGACTCCGATCCGAACGGCTACAAGCTCAAGCTCGAACCGAAGCTGCTCTCGGTCGACGACGGCCTCACCGCCGAGGTCAGCAAGAGCCGTGTCGTCATCGAAGTGCCGGAGGAGGAGGCGTTCTTCACGGTCCGGTACCAGATCACCAACGGCAAGGGTGGCATCGACAGCGCCTACATCCAGGTCAAGGTCACGAAGGACGCGAAGCCGCAGTTCCCCGAAGCGGATGATCACGTCCTCGAGGACGCCGACATCGTCGGCAAGAAGACCATCGACATCGACGTGCTCGACGGCGCGCAGAACCCCGGTGGGCTGATCGACGACCTGAAGCCGAGCGTCGAAGGTGTGAACGCCGCCTCCGGCGAGGTCCGCGACGGTGGCACCATCCGGGTGACCCTCACCGACCGACGCCAGGCGATCGCCTACCGCCTGACGGACCCGGTCACGCAGCTGAGCGGCGCCGCGTTCATCATCGTGCCGGCTGCGACCGACGGCGAGCCGCCGCGGATGAAGAGTCCGTTGCCGGAGCAGATCGTCAAGGTCAACGAGACGCGCACCTGGAAGCTCTCGGACATCACCGAGGCGCCGTCCGGGAAGCCCGTCACGATCGCCTCCGAGGGCAGCGTCGTCAACTTCCGGAGCAACGGCACCTCGAGCTACGTCGACGACGCCACGATCACCTTCACCCCGGCGAAGGACTACCGCGGACCCGCCTCGGTGAGTTTCGAGGCCACGGACGGCCGCGAGAGCAAGCTGCTCACGCTGCCGATCACGGTGGGCGACCCGGACCTCGAGGACGTCCCGCCGACGTTCACGCCGGTGACGATCCCCGTCGAGGCGGGTGAACCGGCGATCGTCGTCGACCTCCGCGCCTCGAGCGACCACCCGAACCCGAAGATCCTCGCTGCTCTGTCCTACCAGGGGCTGACCGGGACCACAGCCGGCGTCCAGGGCAGTCTGTCCGGGTCGCAGCTCACGGTGTCCGCTCCGCAGGGCACGCAGCCCGGGACCTCGGCGACCTTGAACTTCACGGTGACCTACAAGGAGTACTCGATCCCCGGATCGGTGCAGGTGCAGGTTGTGTCCTCGACCCGTCCCCTCCCACGGGCGATCGACGACCGTGTCGAGGAGGGCCGTAAGAACAAGGCCGAGTCGATCAACGTCCTCGCGAACGACTACAACCCGTTCCCCGACACCCCGCTCAAGGTCCTCGACGCCACGGTGGAGAGTGCTCCGGCGGGTGGGGCGACGGCCACCGTCTCCGGAGGCTCGGTCACGGTCACGCCCGGGTCGTCCAAGAGCGGTACCGTCAGCGTCATCTACACGATTCAGGATGCGACCAACGACCCGAACCGACGGGTGCAGGGTCGCATCACCGTCATTGTGAAGGACGTCCCCGATCCGCCGACGATCGCGGTCAAGAGCGCGAAGAGCGGCAAGATCGTCGTGGTGGTCGGCGGTTCGCCGGCGAGCAACGGCTCGCCCATCGAATCGCACTGGGTGAAGTGGTCCGGCGGCGGCGACCGGCAGTGCGCTCCCGGCAACGACTGCTCCTTCGACGTCGCCAACGGTCAGAGCTACACGTTCAGCGCCTACGCGCGGAACGCCGTGGGTCCGAGTGCGGAATCAGGCTCGGAGACGGCGACAGCGTTCGGTGTCCCGAGTGAGCCGCGCAGCCTGTCGATCAGCGGGTCTGGCGACGCTCCCACGACGCTCACCATGCAGTGGTCCGCCCCGGCCGACGACGGTGGTCGCGTCGACAGCTACAGCTGGCGTGTCATGAAGGGTTCGGGAGTCGCCTACTCCGGCAAGACCGCTGGCACCAAGATCATCCAGGGGCAGGTCCCGGCCGGCACCTACCAGCTGTACGTCTCCGCTACCGGGCCCGGTGGCACCGGACCGGAGAGCGGACCGGTGGAGGTCACCGTGAAGGACCCGCCGCCGAAGAACCCGAGCGGCTCGATCAGCCGCGGAGACGGGCCTGTCACCTGCCCGAGCGACGGACGTCCCGGCTGCTACCGCGTCGTCATCAACTGGAACGACTTCGAACCCGGCGCGTACAACATCCATCTTTATGAGAACGGCTCTGTCGTCAGCAGACTCGACGGCCAGAACATCGGCGCGAGTGGAAGCGCGCAGTTCACTCGGCTGTACGGCAAGACCAACTTCTCCCTGTACGTCAAGTTCACCCGTCTGTCAGACGGCAAGACCTGGGACGTCGCACAGACCAACGGCACCGACTGGTGACCTCCGTTCCGAATCCCACCCGATGAGAAAGCACCCCACACACCCATGACTGTCACGCAGGAACAGGCCACCTGGTTCGCCGACGCGTTCGGCAAGCTCGTCGGCAACGTCGAGCAGGCCATCCTCGGCAAGGAGCACGTCATCAAGCTCGTCGTCACGGCCATGCTCTCGGAGGGCCACGTGCTCCTCGAGGACTACCCGGGCACCGGCAAGACCGTGCTCGCCAAGGCCCTCGCGAACACGCTCGACGGCACGAGCTCGCGGATCCAGTTCACGCCCGACCTCCTGCCGTCCGACGTCACCGGTGTGACGATCTACGACCAGGGCAAGGGGATCTTCGAGTTCCACAAGGGACCGATCTTCGCCTCGATCGTGCTCGCGGACGAGATCAACCGTGCCTCGCCGAAGACGCAGTCGGCGCTCCTCGAGGTCATGGAGGAGGGCATCGTCACCATCGACGGCACGAGCTACGAGGCCGGCCAGCCCTTCATGGTCATCGCGACGCAGAATCCGATCGAACAGGCCGGCACGTACAAGCTGCCCGAGGCCCAGCTCGACCGGTTCCTCATCAAGACGACGCTCGGCTACCCCGACCGCCAGACCTCCGTGAACCTGCTGCTCGACGCCTCCAACCGGGCACGCGCGACGAAGGTGCAACCGATCATCGCCTCCAGCGCGGTCATCACCATGGCGCAGCTCGCCACCGAGGTGCACGTCGACGGCAGCATCCTCGAGTACGTCGCCGACGTCGTCGCGGCGACACGGGACGACCAGGACGTTGCGCTCGGCGTGAGCATGCGTGGTGCCCTCGCCCTCGTGCGCGCCGTCAAGACCTGGGCGATCTCGCAGGGACGCACCTATGTCACCCCCGACGACGTCAACGACCTCGCGCAGGCCGTCCTCGCGCACCGCATCATCATCGACCCCGAGTCCGACTTCGCCGGCGTGACCGCGCAGGATGTCGTCGCCCGGGTCCTCGTCAGCATCGCTCCGCCGGCGTACCGCGCAGCATGAGCGAGACCCTCGAGCAGCGCGCCGCCGCCGCGTCGGACGGATCCGATCCGGTCCGCACGGCGTCGGTCGGCGCGCCTGCCGAGGCGGGCCCAGAGGGTCGCGATGCGCATGTCGACGGTGCGCCGGCCCCCGCTCGACGGCCGAACCCGTTCCGCAGCGCGCTCGGGGCGTCAGTGCCGTCGTCGTGCCCTGGGCCAGGGTCGCTTGGACCGCGGCGCAACCCGTGCTCGCTGTGGTCAGCGGTCTCGGCTGGGTCGTGCTCGCGATCGGCGTCATCGCCACCGTCGCCGGCTTCATCCTGGGGTGGGCGGAACTCGTCTTCCTCGGCTTCGTGCCGTTGGCCGCGTTGCTGGCCTCCGTCGCGTACCTCTTCGGGCGGTCGACCTTCCGCATCTCCATCCACTTGAACCCCAGCCGGGTCACCGTCGGGGAGCGCGCGATCGGGCAGGTCCTCATCGCCAACCCCGGCAACCGCGCCACGACGCCCACGCGCCTCGAGGTCCCCGTGGGCTACGGCCTCGCGGAGTTCGCCATCCCGGCGATCCCGAAGGACGGCGAGCACGAGGAGCTGTTCGCCGTCCCGACAAACCGGCGAGCCGTCATCCCGGCCGGGCCCGCCGTGTCGGTCCGCGGCGACCAGCTCGGGCTGTTGCGCCGCGAGGTGCGCTGGACGGAACCGGTCGAGCTCTTCGTGCACCCTGAGACGACGCGCCTCCATCCGACGGCCGCCGGTCTCATCCGCGACCTCGAGGGTCTCGTCACGAAGACCATCACGAACAACGACATCTCCTTCCACGCGCTCCGCGGGTACGTCCCCGGCGACGACCGCCGCTACATCCACTGGAAGTCCTCCGCGAAGACGGGCCAGCTCATGGTGCGGCAGTTCGAGGAGACGCGGCGGTCGCAGCTCACCATGGTGATGACGACCGACTCCCGCTACTACGCCGCCGACGAGGACGAGTTCGAGTTGGCCGTGTCGCTCACCGCGTCGATCGCGACCCAGGTGATCCTCGACCAGGTGCCGATCAGCGTCGTGACCGACCGGCTCGCGTTGCGGACCCACACCGTGACCTCCTTCCTCGACGACAGCTGCAGGCTGCAGCTCGCCGAGGGCACCTTCGACACCCCACGCACCTTCGCCCGGGAGACCACGAAGCGCCTGCCGGCACCGAGCGTCGTCATCATCGTCGCCGGTTCGCGACTCGAGGCACAGGAGTACCGGGGGATCCAACGCCTCTTCGGCCCCGACGTCAACGTGTTCGGCATCCGCGTCGAACGCGGTGCACGCGCCGGCATCAAGGACGTCGCCGGGATGAACGTCATGACGGTCGGGGCCCTGAGCGACCTCGCCAAGGTCATGTCGAGGGCCCTGTGAGCGGGGTCGACGAGCGCACGACGGTGCGCCCCGGACGCGTTCCCGCCGGCTCGGCCGCGGACGTCGACGTCCAGGGCATCGTCCCGACCTTCGTCGCGCCGTGGCCGTTGCCCGGCCGTTCCTGGATCGACCTCGCGGTCGTCTTCGTCCTCGCGGCCCTCGGCCTGCTCGGCTTCGGTGCGGCGCTCAGCGGCACCGGGTTCCTCCTCGCCGGTCTCGGTGGCCTCGCGCTCGGCATGGCGGTGGGCGTCGCCTCCCACGCCCTCCGGCTGAACGCCCTCCTGACCGGCCTCTCGACCGTCCTCGTCTTCTACGTCTTCGGCAGCGCCCTGGCGATGCCGTCGGTCGCGACGTTCGCGGTCCTCCCGAATCTGCGGACCCTCGGTGGGATCAGCATCGGCGCCGTGTTCGGGTGGAAGGACTTCGTCACCCTGCAGACCCCGCTGAGCGCGCCCGCGTACATCATGACCCTGCCCTACGTCGCGGGGATGCTCGTCGGGGTCGTCTCCGCCGTGCTCGCCGTCCGCTGGTTACCGCGGCGTCCGCAGGTCGCCGTGCGCTGTGCCATCCTGCTCGTCGGCCCGACCGTGCTGTACGCGCTCGGCGTCCTCCTCGGCACGCAGACGCCGTTCCTGGCGGCCGTCCGCGGGATCGCGTTCGCGCTCATCGCCCTCCTCTGGCTCGGGTGGCGGCCGGGTGCCGGTCGTGGCGAGAACGCTGCGGCGTCGACCACCGCCGTCCTCCGTCGCAAGAAGATCATCGGCACGGCCGTCCTCGCCGCCGTCGCGGTCGTCGCGGGCGGCGGCGCGGCCGTGGTCGCCTCACCGCCCACGGACTCCCGGTTCGTTCTCCGCGAGGTCGTCACCCCGCCGTTCGACCCACTGGAGTACCCGAGCCCGCTCGCCGGGTTCCGCGAGTACACGAAGGACCTCGCCGAGACGAAGCTCTTCACCGCCACCGGCCTCAAGCCGGGGGATCGGATCCGCCTGGCGGCCATGGACAGCTACGACGGACGCCTGTGGACCGTCTCCGGGCCCTCCACGGCGACCGACGGCTCCGGTGCCTTCGAACTCGTCGGCGACCACCTTCCCGGACCGCAGCTCATGACCCCGGGCAGCGAACGACAGGTGTCGATCGACATCACCGGCTACGACGACATCTGGGTCCCCAGCGTCGGGTACCCGAGCGCGCTCACCCTCGACGGCAAGGCGGCGGAGCGATCCGAGGACATCCGCTACAACGCCGAGAGTGGCGCGGCCGTCATCACCTCGGGCATCGGCACGGGCGACGACTACGAGGAGCGGACCACGACGCAGGCGGTCCCGAGCGACACAGCCCTCGCGACGACGCCGACCGCAGCGGTCGAGCTGCCACCCGTCACGAACATCCCCGACATCGTCGTCGCGAAGGCGTCGGAGTTCGTCGGCACCGAGACGACGCCGATGGGGCAGCTGCGCGCGATCGAGCAGAAGCTCCGCACCACCGGGTTCCTCAGCCACGGGCTCGCCTCGGACAGCTCGCCGTCGCGCGCCGGCCACGGTGCCGACCGGATGTCCGAGTTGTTCACCCGCACGCCGATGGTCGGCGACGAGGAGCAGTACGCGTCGGCGTTCGCCCTCATGGCCCGCTCGCTCGGCTACCCCGCGCGGGTCGTCATGGGCTTCGCGCCCGAGGTGACCGAGGGCCAGCGTTCGGTGCAGGTCGTCGGGGACGACGTCACGGCATGGGTCGAGGTTCCGTTCGAGGGCTACGGCTGGGTGGCGTTCTCACCGACCCCCGATGAGACCGAGATCCCGCAGGACCAGGACCCGAAGCCGAAGACCGAGCCGCAGCCGCAGGTGCGTCAGCCGCCGCGCAGCGACAACCTCGACGACAGCCTCCTCACCGAGGCGTCGATCGACGACGGCGACGACAAGGACAAGAACGACGGACTCGTGATCCCGGAGTGGGTGTGGTGGCTCGCGCTGATCGTGGGTGTCCCGGTGTCGCTGTACGGCATCCCGCTCCTCGCCATCACCGGCGCGAAGCGTCGACGGACGAAGCGTCGCCGCGCGGGCACTGGTGATCGCAGCGCCGCCGGTGCGTGGGACGAGCTGATCGACCGCTACGCCGAGCTCGGGTACACGGTGCCCCCGGCCGCCACGCGGTCGACCACGGCGTCCATGCTCGGTGCCCAGGAACCGGAGGGCGCGACCACGCTCATCGCGCTCGCGGGGACGACCGACGATGTCGTCTTCTCCGGTCGTGACGTGGACGACACGACGGCCGACGAGCTGTGGCAGCGGTCGGAGGCCGAGGCCTCCCGGGCACAGGGAGCGCTCGGTTGGTTCGCCCGCCAGCGGAGCCGGTTCCGCTACCGCGCGAAGCGCAGTCTCGTGAGTCGGCTGCAGCCGTCCGGTTCGCTCGCCCGTCGAGCAACACGCGACCAGCGCGCCGCCGGGCGCCGCTGAGGCCGATAGGACCGCCGAGGCGCTACCCTCGGTGAGTATGGAGCGCTCGCTCGAGACCAGCGTGAGCCAGGCCGTCGACGCCTGGCTCCGGTGGCTGCCGCGCTGGCACCCCGCCGCCCATCGCGGACGCACCCGGATCTGCCGCCGGTGCATCGGGTCGCCGATCCTGCGGGCGGCCGGCCTCGTCGACGACGTCCCGCACCAGGTGCAGCACGGCCTGGCCACCCGGATGAAGGCCCTCGTCGACCACGCGGTGGCGGAGTACACCGAGCGGAACCTCCCCGTCCTCCGCGCCGAACTGCGCGCGGCGGACCTGCGCGAGGCGCAGCGCGCCTACCGCCCGGGGGAGGGGCTCGACCCGGAGTTCGACGGGCTGCAGCTCGACCCCGACCCGGACCCCGAGCAGCCCTACCTCTTCACCCTCGCGGAGCTCGGCGAATCCCAGGCGAGGACCGTCCCGCCACCCCCGCCGTTGTCGGACGACGCGAAGGAGGCGCTGCGCACCGAGATCGCCCTCGCCGACCAGTGCGCGAACGAGACCGGGCGCCGCATCTGTGAACTCCTCGTCGGGCACCGCCTCGCCATCCACGACGCCGTGGAGCGGTACGTCGAACCGCAGGTCACCGCGCTCCTCGACGACCTCGCGCTGGAGCTGGATTCCCCCACCTCGCCCTGGTAGCCGTCGGGGTTCACCCGGACGCAGGAGGGGAGATCTCCCCATCGTGCTGTCCGACACCCGTCACTATACTTTCGAGCACTTGTCATCAGCACGATCCATGCTCATTGGGGGCGCAACACCATGACCGATCCCGGAGATCAGAACCCGCAGCAGCCCCAGTGGCAGCGACCGCCCGCTCAGCCCGACCCGCAGCAGGGGTGGCAGGGCAACGGCCCGCAGCAGTCGGGCTCAGGCCAGCAGCAGACGGGCCAGTACGGACAGCAGTCGCCGTACGGGCAGTCGCCGACGCAGCCGTCAGGGCAGTACGGGCAGCAGTCCGGCCAGTACGGTGAGCAGTCGTCCGGCCAGCAGAACCAGCAGACGGGCCAGTACGACCAGCAGACCGGTCAGTACAGCCAGCAGACCGGCCAGTACGGCCAGACGGCGCAGTACGGCCAGCAGCCGACCGAGCAGTTCGGTCAGCAGGGCACCGGTCAGTACGGACAGCAGCCCACGGGGCAGTACGGCCAGCAGCCCACCGAGCAGTACGGCCAGGCGCCCTACGCGCAGGGCGCCGGCGGGTACGGCGGCGGCCAGCAGCCGCCCAAGAAGAAGCTCTCGAAGAAGGGGCTCACCGGCATCATCGCCGGTGGGAGCGCCCTCCTCCTCATCATCGTCGGTGGCGTTGTCGGGGTCAGCGTCGGGAACGCCCTCCACGCCCCGGAGGTGACGGTCAAGAGCTACCTCGACGCCCTCAAGTCGGGCGACGCCGAACAGGCGCTCAAGCTCTCCGGTACCGAGGTGTCGGCGGCCGACGTGCTGCTGACCGACGACGCGTACAAGGCGGCGTCCGGCAAGGTCTCCGGCTACACGATCGGGAAGACGACGACCAGCGGGAACACCGCGACCGTCGAGGCCCGTCTCACCCAGGGTGGCGAGAGCGTCGACCAGGAGTTCACGCTCACCAAGGTCGGCAAGGACGCCGTGCTCTTCGACAAGTGGAAGCTCGAGGCACCCGAACTGAGCACGGTCCAGGTCGACGTGGTCGCCCCTGAGGACGCGGTCGCGACGGTCGGCGGCGTCGACCTCACCGATGTCGAACCGATCGCGGAGGGTTCGTACCAGCTGCGCGCCCTCCCGGGTACCTACGACGTCGCCCTCAGCGAGAGCGACTGGTACACCGCCGAGGCGACGACCACGACGGCCGTGGGCTTCGGTCAGGCCGCGGAACCCGCGACGCTCTCCGTCGCCCTCACCGACGCCGGGACGACCGCCGTCGAGGAGGCCGTCAACGCGTACATCGACGGCTGCGGTGCGGCGACGGAGCTCGCCCCGGAGGGGTGCCCCTTCGAGATCCGCAACGACACCGGCTTCACCCCCTCCGGCGTGACCTGGAAGTTCGACACGCGCCCGACCTTCACGGTCGGCGACTTCGCGGGCGGCGGCTGGACCGTCGACTCCGAGACCGTCGGACGCATGTCCATGACCTGCACGCTGACCGACCCGGCCACCGGCCAGACCGGCCCGGGCTACAGCATCAACCCCGTCGACTTCGTCGTCGGTGGCACGATCGAGGGCTTCACCGACGAGGGCGCGACCTTCGTCCCGTCCCCGTAGACGCCGAGCTGAACGGCCCCTGGGAGCGATGCTCCCAGGGGCCGTCATCGTTTGACCACAGCCTGTCCGCGGGCTAGTCTTGGTTGGGTGTGCGCGCTGTCGTGCGCTCTCGTGCTGTCCACGTTCTCCGGAGCCTGGCTCGGGGGAGTGGACAGCAGTCTTGCACCATCGGGTTGATCCCCGCCGGGCTGGTCCCGGTTGCAGATCGCCCCCACGGCATACCCACCACGAAAGCGACGCGCACTCGCGCGGCGCCGGTGGGTCCATACGACCTCGTGATCCGGGAGACCGGTCCACGAATGCTGCAGTACCACTGTCACCGTGCAGTCATCATCAAGGAGCAAGTAGTGCCAACCATTCAGCAGTTGGTTCGGAAGGGCCGCAGCCCCAAGGTCGTCAAGACCAAGGCGCCCGCCCTGAAGAGCAACCCCCAGCAGGCCGGCGTGTGCACCCGCGTGTACACCACCACCCCGAAGAAGCCGAACTCGGCGATGCGCAAGGTCGCCCGCGTGAAGCTGCGCAACGGCACCGAGGTCACCGCGTACATCCCCGGTGAGGGCCACAACCTCCAGGAGCACTCGCTGGTCCTGGTCCGTGGTGGTCGTGTGAAGGACCTCCCGGGTGTCCGTTACAAGATCGTCCGTGGCGCCCTCGACACGCAGGCCGTCAAGAACCGCAAGCAGGCTCGCAGCCGCTACGGCGCGAAGATGGAGAAGAAGTAATGCCTCGCAAGGGTCCAGCTCCGAAGCGTCCCGTCGTCGCCGATCCCGTCTACGGCGCCCCCATCGTCAGCCAGCTCGTCAACAAGATCCTGCTGGACGGCAAGAAGGGCCTCGCTGAGCGCATCGTCTACGACGCACTCGAAGGCGTCACCGCCAAGAACCAGGGCGACGCCGTCGTCACGCTCAAGAAGGCGCTCGACAACGTCCGCCCGACCCTCGAGGTGCGTTCGCGCCGCGTCGGTGGTTCCACCTACCAGGTGCCGGTCGAGGTCAAGCCTCACCGCGCCAACACCCTCGCCCTGCGCTGGCTTGTGAGCTACGCGAAGGGCCGCCGCGAGAAGACGATGACCGAGCGTCTCCAGAACGAGATCCTCGACGCATCGAACGGTCTCGGTGCAGCCGTCAAGCGTCGTGAAGACACGCACAAGATGGCCGAGTCGAACAAGGCGTTCGCGCACTACCGCTGGTAGTCGCCCGCCCGATGCGAGGGCGGGCGATCCGCCCGCCCTCGCACACCTGAGTGAATCAGCTCACCCCTACCTATCCCCGGAGGACCCCGTGGCACAAGACGTGCTCACCGACCTGAACAAGGTCCGCAACATCGGCATCATGGCCCACATCGATGCCGGCAAGACCACCACCACCGAGCGCATCCTGTTCTACACGGGCGTCAACCACAAGATCGGCGAGACCCACGACGGTGCGTCGACGATGGACTGGATGGCGCAGGAGCAGGAGCGCGGCATCACCATCACGTCCGCCGCGACGACCTGCTTCTGGAACAAGAACCAGATCAACATCATCGACACCCCCGGCCACGTCGACTTCACGGTCGAGGTCGAGCGTTCGCTCCGCGTCCTCGACGGCGCGGTCGCGGTGTTCGACGGCAAGGAGGGCGTCGAGCCCCAGTCCGAGACCGTCTGGCGTCAGGCCGACAAGTACGACGTCCCGCGCATCTGCTTCGTCAACAAGATGGACAAGCTCGGCGCCGACTTCTACTTCACCGTCGACACGATCATCAGCCGCCTCGGCGCGAAGCCGCTGGTCATCCAGCTGCCGATCGGTGCCGAGTCCAACTTCGAGGGCGTCGTCGACCTCGTCGAGATGCGTGCGCTCACCTGGCGCGGAGACGCCAAGGGTGACGTCGAGATGGGCGCCAAGTACGCCATCGAGGAGATCCCGGAAGACCTCAAGGAGAAGGCGGCCGAGTACCGCACCGCGCTCCTCGAGGCCGTCGCCGAGACCGACGACGCACTCATGGAGAAGTACTTCGGTGGCGAAGAGCTGACCGTCGCGGAGATCAAGGCCGCGATCCGTCACCTCACCATCACGAGCACCATGTACCCGGTCCTCTGTGGCTCCGCGTTCAAGAACCGCGGCGTCCAGCCGATGCTCGACGCCGTCATCGACTACCTCCCCTCCCCGCTCGACGTCCCGGCCATCGAGGCCCACGACGCGCGCGACGAGGAGAAGGTCGTGGAGCGTCACCCCGACTCGACCGAGCCCTTCACCGCGCTCGCGTTCAAGGTCGCGGTGCACCCGTTCTTCGGTCGCCTGACGTACGTCCGCGTCTACTCGGGTCGTCTCGACTCCGGTGCGCAGATCATCAACTCGACCAAGGGCAAGAAGGAGCGCATCGGGAAGATCTTCCAGATGCACGCCAACAAGGAGAACCCGGTCGACTTCGTCACCGCCGGTCACATCTACGCGGTCATCGGCCTGAAGGACACCACCACCGGTGACACCCTGTCCGACCCGCAGAACCAGGTCGTCCTCGAGTCGATGAGCTTCCCGGAGCCCGTCATCGAGGTCGCGATCGAGCCGAAGACCAAGGCCGACCAGGAGAAGCTGGGCACCGCGATCCAGAAGCTGGCCGAAGAGGACCCGACGTTCCGCACCGAGCAGAACACCGAGACCGGCCAGACGGTCATCAAGGGCATGGGCGAGCTCCATCTCGACATCCTCGTCGACCGCATGAAGCGCGAGTTCAACGTCGAGGCCAACGTCGGCAAGCCGCAGGTCGCGTACCGCGAGACCATCAAGCGCAAGGTCGAGAAGTACGGCTACACGCACAAGAAGCAGACCGGTGGTTCGGGTCAGTTCGCGAAGATCCAGTTCGATCTGGAGCCGATGGACGTCACTCCGGAGACGACCTACGAGTTCGTGAACGCCGTGACCGGTGGTCGCATCCCGCGCGAGTACATCCCGTCGATCGACGCCGGTTTCCAGGACGCCCTGCAGGTCGGTGGCCTCGCCGGCTACCCGGTCGTGGGTGTCAAGGCGATCATCACCGATGGTGCGGCGCACGACGTCGACTCCTCGGAGATGGCGTTCAAGATCGCCGGCTCGATGGGTCTCAAGGAGGCCTACTCGCGTGCCAACCCCGTCCTCCTCGAGCCGCTCATGGCGGTCGAGGTGCGTACTCCTGAGGAGTACATGGGCGACGTCATCGGAGACCTCAACTCGCGCCGTGGACAGATCCAGTCCATGGACGACGCCACCGGCGTCAAGGTCATCCGTGCCAACGTGCCGCTCTCCGAGATGTTCGGCTACATCGGCGACCTGCGGTCGAAGACCTCTGGTCGTGCCGTGTACTCGATGACGTTCGAGAGCTACGCGGAGGTCCCGAAGGCTGTCGCCGACGAGATCATCCAGAAGAACAAGGGCGAGTAGTCACTCACTCTCTCTTCACCGCGGTCCGGCCGGGTGTGCGAACACCCGGGCGGATCGCGTAACATGAATACACATCCCTGCAGTGCGTCGGGCATCGAATGGTGCCCGGCGTCCCGCACAACGTCCTGAGGAGGACTCACAGTGGCAAAGGCCAAGTTCGAGCGGACCAAGCCGCACGTCAACATCGGTACGATCGGTCACGTCGACCACGGCAAGACCACGCTCACCGCGGCGATCTCGAAGGTCCTGGCGGACAAGTTCCCGTCCGCGACCAACGTGCAGCGCGACTTCGCGTCGATCGACTCCGCGCCGGAAGAGCGTCAGCGTGGTATCACGATCAACATCTCGCACGTCGAGTACGAGACCCCGAAGCGCCACTACGCGCACGTCGACGCCCCCGGTCACGCCGACTACATCAAGAACATGATCACCGGTGCTGCGCAGATGGACGGCGCGATCCTGGTCGTCGCCGCCACTGACGGCCCGATGGCTCAGACGCGTGAGCACGTGCTGCTCGCCAAGCAGGTCGGCGTCCCCTACCTGCTCGTCGCGCTGAACAAGTCCGACATGGTCGACGACGAGGAGATCCTGGAGCTCGTCGAGCTCGAGGTCTCCGAGCTCCTCGCCTCGCAGGGCTTCGCTGAGGACGCACCGGTCGTCCGCGTCTCGGGCCTCAAGGCGCTCGAGGGCGACGAGAAGTGGGTGCAGAGCATCCTCGACCTCATGGACGCCGTGGACGCCAACGTCCCCGACCCCGTGCGCGACAAGGACAAGCCCTTCCTCATGCCGATCGAGGACGTCTTCACGATCACCGGTCGTGGAACCGTCGTCACGGGCCGCGCCGAGCGTGGCACGCTCGCGATCAACTCCGAGGTCGAGATCGTCGGCATCCGCCCGACGCAGAAGACGATCGTCACGGGTATCGAGATGTTCCACAAGCAGCTCGACGAGGCATGGGCCGGCGAGAACTGTGGTCTCCTGCTCCGTGGCACGAAGCGTGAAGACGTCGAGCGCGGCCAGGTCGTCGTGAAGCCGGGTTCGGTCACGCCGCACACGAACTTCGAGGGCACCGCGTACATCCTGTCCAAGGATGAGGGTGGGCGTCACAACCCGTTCTACGCGAACTACCGTCCGCAGTTCTACTTCCGCACCACCGACGTCACCGGCGTCATCACGCTGCCCGAGGGCACCGAGATGGTCATGCCCGGCGACACCACCGACATGACCGTTGAGCTGATCCAGCCCATCGCCATGGAGGTCGGCCTCGGCTACGCCATCCGCGAGGGTGGCCGCACCGTCGGCGCCGGCACCGTCACCAAGGTGCTCGCGTAAGCATCCACTGACGCGAACCCCTGATCGACCTCAGGGTCGACACGGTTCCACACGAAGGGCCCGGAGCATTTCGCTCCGGGCCCTTCGTCGTGCGCGCCGTCGACCGGTCGGCAACCAGGTGACTCATATGTAAGATATCGAGCGACCCATTCTGCATCGAGCCGCCCGAGGTGACCGTGTCCCGTTCGTCCAACCGTCCGCGTCGCCTGTTACGCCCACGTGTCCTGATCCCGAGCATCGTCGCCCTGTCCGTCTTGCTCGGCATCGCTGGAGCCACCGTGTCGGCGGCAATGGAGGCCATGTCCATCCGGGAGCAGCTGGCGTCGGTCCTGCCGGAGCTCGAGACGATCCGGGCGGGCGTCGATGGTGACGGCACCGACGCGATCGATCCTGCCGCCGTGGAGCGCGCAGGAGATGCGGTCGAGCGGGCCCTGGCGTCGACGCAGCGGCCTGACTGGTGGCTCGCCGAACGCGTGCCGGTCTCCGGGGCGAACTTCGAGGCGGTGCGCACGGCCGTCGAGGCGGCGCACGTGGTCGTCGACGAGGTCGTCGAGCCGGTCCTCGCCCTGTCCCTCGACGGCTTGGCTCTCGACGGGCGATTGGACACGGAGCGGGTGGGGAGACTCGCCCGGACCTCGGCGCGTGCGCTCGAGCGACTCGAGGAGCAAGTGGCGCGCCTCGACCGGCTCGACCGTTCGGTGCTCCTGCCGCAGGTGGCGTCGGCGCTGGGCGGACTCGACGGACCGCTGCGCGAGGCCGCATCGCTCGCAGCGCGGCTCGCACCGGTGCTTCGGGCGCTGCCCGGGTTCCTGGGGGAGGAAGGGCCGCGAGACGTGGTCGTCCTGTTCCAGAACTCGGCGGAGAGCCGAGCCCTCGGCGGCATCGCAGGTGCTTCGGTGCTCGTGCACGTCGAGGAGGGCGTGCTCAGCGTGACCAGGACCCTCGGCGGCGCGGACTTCGTGTCGCACGCCGATCCGGTGGTGCCCCTGCCGGCCGATGCCGACGCGCTCTACCGGACCGAGGGATACGCTGCCGCAGGCACCTCGATCCACGAGGTGACGGCGCGGCCGGACTTCCCGTACGGTGCGGAGGTGGCCTCGCGGTTGTGGCAGGAGAGCCAGGGCGTCACGCCCGACCTGGTGCTGGCCGTGGACCCGGTCGCCTTGTCCCACCTGCTGCGAGCGACCGGCCCCGTGGTGTTGGCGGACGGCACGGAGGTGTCGAGCGAGACGGTCGTCGACGCGCTCCTGAACGGCGTGTACCGAGACCACCCCGGTCTCAGCGACGAGGCGAACCGGGCGCAGGACGCGACCTTCACCGCGGTCGTGCACGCGCTCACGTCGCAGCTGCAGGCGGGGTCCATGGAGGTGCCCCGGGCGATCGACGGCTGGGTCCAGGCGGTCGACGAGCGGCGTCTGCTCGCCTGGAGTCCCGACCGCGTCGAGCAGCGGGCGTTGGTGCTCGCCGGGGTCGGCGGCGCCCTGCCCGAGCATTCGTCCCGTTCGGTGCCGTTCGGGCTGTACCTCTCGGACGCGGTCGGGTCCAAACTCGAGTACTACCTCCGACAGCAGGTCCGTGTCCGTGCGGGGTCGTGCGACGTCGACGGGACCCGCACGGTG
This sequence comes from Plantibacter sp. M259, assembly GCF_006065115.1. NCBI lineage: Bacteria > Bacillati > Actinomycetota > Actinomycetes > Micrococcales > Microbacteriaceae > Plantibacter > Plantibacter sp. M259. The sequence goes on from NZ_CP040750.1 coordinate 3,064,972, forward strand.
ATGGTCACGTCCGAGCTCTCCAACACGATCGACACGGAGCCGGAGGTCGACACGGAGGCGTTCGACTACATCGCGGGGTTCCACGAGCGTGAGGGGCTCCCGCGTGGGTGGATGCGCTTGCGGGTCATGGCCTACGCGCCCGACGGCGCCGACATCCGCTCGGTTCGCGTTGACGGCGCGGAGGTCCCGTACACGGCCGGATCGGACGACGGACGACCCGTGGCCTACGTGGTGGTGACGATCGCGCCGGGCTCGACGGTGACGCTCGACGTCGATGCGGACGTGTCCGGTGCGACGGTCGACGCGGTGCGGTTCCTGGGCACCCCGGGGGTGCGTCCGGTCGAGGTCGACAACGTCGTCGAGCCCTGCTGAGCAGCGGTGCCTCGGTGCTCTCGATGCCCGAGCCTGGGCGGATCCTGACCATCGGCCGCCCGCGACACGCCCGGGTTGCACGCATGGTGGATCCGTGGCAAACTAGTCCAGTTCAGTACTTCGGACGAGCGTGCCTGTGCGCGCTCCGGCGGATCACTGCCAGGTAGTGCATAGGAGCTCCCAGACGCGGCAACGCGACAGGGATCGAGCCTAGGCCGCGGGTAGCAGAACACCAATCACTTCATCGCAATCCAGGTCGTAGCAGTGCTACGCCCAGCGCCGACCACGAGTCGGGGTGGAAGCCGGTGGATGACCACGAGGGTCGCAAGACACGAGTGGTCGTTGACAGCAGAACAGTGGTGCGACACCAGTAGTGCCAATGGCGCGGAGCAACCGAACGTTGCAAAGCGCACGATATGCGTCCAATACGGAGCGATCCGCACGACGCGAGACAGAGAGTGAGTCACACATGGCGGGACAGAAGATCCGCATCCGACTGAAGTCGTATGACCATGAGGTCATCGATACTTCGGCGCGCAAGATCGTCGACACGGTCACCCGTGCAGGCGCAACCGTCGTCGGCCCCGTGCCGCTTCCGACGGAGAAGAACGTGGTCTGCGTGATCCGTTCGCCGCACAAGTACAAGGACAGCCGGGAGCACTTCGAAATGCGCACCCACAAGCGTCTGATCGACATCATCGACCCGACCCCGAAGGCCGTCGACTCGCTCATGCGTCTCGACCTGCCGGCGGACGTCAACATCGAGATCAAGCTCTGAGCTCGGTAGAGACGGAAGGAAGACATGTCTAACACGAAGACCAGCAAGGGTCTGCTCGGCACCAAGCTCGGCATGACCCAGGTGTGGGACGAGAACAACAAGCTCGTTCCCGTCACCGTCATCGAGATCACGCCCAACGTGGTCACGCAGGTTCGCACCCCCGAGGTCGACGGCTACGACGCCGTGCAGATCGCGTACGGCCAGATCGATCCCCGCAAGGTCAGCAAGCCTGACGCGGGTCACTTCGACAAGGCCGGCGTGACGCCGCGTCGCCACCTCACCGAGGTCCGCACCGCCGACGCATCCGAGTACTCGCTCGGCCAGGAGCTCACCGTCGACGGTGTCTTCGAGGCCGGCCAGAAGGTCGACGTCGTCGGCACTTCGAAGGGTAAGGGTTTCGCCGGTGTCATGAAGCGTCACAACTTCAAGGGAACGGGCGCATCTCACGGTGCTCACCGCAACCACCGCAAGCCGGGCTCCATCGGCGCCTCCTCGACCCCGAGCCGTGTCTTCAAGGGCATGCGCATGGCCGGTCGTATGGGTGGCGAGCGCGTCACCGTGCTGAACCTCCGGGTTCACGCCATCGACGCCGAGAAGGGCCTGCTGCTCGTCAAGGGTGCCGTTCCCGGCGCTCGTGGCCGCATCGTATTCGTCCGCACCGCAGTGAAGGGAGCGTAGTTCCATGGCTATCGCTACTCTCGACGTGCTCGACACCAAGCTCAAGAAGGCCGGCACCGTCGACCTTCCTGCCGAGGTGTTCGACGTTCAGACCAACATCCCGCTCATCCACCAGGTGGTCGTTGCGCAGCTCGCTGCCGCCCGCCAGGGGACGCACAAGACCAAGCGCCGCGGCGAAGTGTCCGGTGCCGGCCGCAAGCCGTTCAAGCAGAAGGGTACGGGTAACGCTCGTCAGGGCTCCATCCGTGCACCTCAGATGACCGGCGGTGGCATCGTCCACGGTCCAGTGCCCCGCAACTACGCACAGCGCACCCCCAAGAAGATGATCGCCGCGGCTCTCCTCGGCGCCATCTCCGACCGCGCACGCGGCAGCCGCCTGCACGTCGTCGACTCCCTCTCGATCGGTGAGAAGCCGTCGACGAAGGCCGTGTCCGAGTACCTGACGAACGTCGCTTCCTCGAAGCACGTCCTGATCGTCCTCCAGCGCGACGACGAGGTCAGCCTCCGCAGCGTCCGCAACCTGCAGAACGTGCACGTGCTGTCGTACGACCAGCTGAACGCATACGACGTGCTCGTCTCCGACGACATCGTCTTCACCAAGGCCGCCTTCGAGGCATTCGTCGCCAGCAAGACCGGCAACACGGCCGCAACCGAGGAGGTCTCGGCATGACCGCGATCAACAAGGACCCCCGCGACGTCATCTTCGCGCCGGTCGTCTCCGAGAAGAGCTACAGCCTGATCGACGAGGGCAAGTACACCTTCCTCGTCGACCCGCGCTCGAACAAGACCGAGATCAAGCTCGCCATCGAGAAGATCTTCGGTGTCGAGGTCGCTTCGATCAACACCCTCACCCGTCAGGGCAAGACCCGTCGCACCAAGTTCGGCACCGGCAAGCGCAAGGACACCAAGCGCGCCATCGTGTCGCTCAAGTCGGGTTCCATCGACATCTTCACGGCTGTTGGCTAAGACGGCCGGGAACGAAGAGGAATAAGAAATGGCTATTCGTAAGTACAAGCCCACGACTCCTGGTCGTCGCGGTTCGTCTGTCGCGGACTTCGCGGAGATCACCCGCACCACGCCGGAGAAGTCGCTGCTTCGTCCGTTGTCGAAGACCGGTGGTCGCAACAACCAGGGCCGCATCACGACGCGTCACATCGGTGGTGGCCACAAGCGCCAGTACCGTCTGATCGACTTCCGTCGCAACGACAAGGACGGCGTCAACGCCAAGGTCGCTCACATCGAGTACGACCCCAACCGCACCGCGCGTATCGCGCTGCTCCACTTCGTGGACGGCACCAAGCGGTACATCCTCGCTCCGAACAAGCTCAGCCAGGGCGACGTGGTCGAGTCGGGTGCCGGCGCGGACATCAAGCCCGGGAACAACCTGCCGCTGAAGAACATCCCCACCGGTACGGTCATCCACGCGATCGAGCTCCGTCCCGGCGGCGGCGCGAAGATGGCCCGCTCCGCGGGTGCATCGGTGCGTCTCGTCGCGAAGGACGGCCCGTACGCGCAGCTCCGTCTGCCGTCCGGTGAGATCCGCAACGTCGACCTGCGCTGCCGCGCCACCATCGGTGAGGTCGGCAACGCCGAGCAGTCGAACATCAACTGGGGTAAGGCCGGCCGTAAGCGCTGGCTGGGCGTCCGCCCGACCGTCCGTGGTGTCGCGATGAACCCGATCGACCACCCGCACGGTGGTGGTGAGGGCAAGACCTCCGGTGGACGTCACCCGGTCAGCCCGTGGGGCCAGAAGGAAGGCCGCACGCGCCACCCCAACAAGGAAAGCGACAAGCTCATCGTTCGTCGTCGTACCGCCGGCAAGAAGCGTAAGTAGGAGTAAGAGAAGATGCCACGCAGTCTCAAGAAGGGCCCCTTCGTCGACGACCACCTGCTCCGCAAGGTCGTCACGGCGAACGAGGCCAACAACAAGAACGTGATCAAGACCTGGTCGCGTCGATCGATGATCATCCCGGCGATGCTGGGTCACACCATCGCCGTCCACGACGGTCGCAAGCACATCCCGGTGTTCGTCACCGAGACGATGGTCGGGCACAAGCTCGGCGAGTTCGCGCCCACCCGCACCTTCCGTGGACACGTGAAGGACGACAAGAAGGGCCGTCGCCGCTAACGCGGTGACGTGAAGGAGGAAGAGAAATGGTGGAGTCGATCGCCCGCGTGCGACACATCCGCGTCACCCCCCAGAAGGCCCGTCGTGTCGTCGCGCTCATCCGTGGCAAGCAGGCTCAGGAGGCCTTGGCCATCCTGAAGTTCGCACCACAGAGCGCCAGCGAGCCCATCTACAAGCTCGTTGCCTCGGCCATCGCGAACGCTCGCGTCACGGCCGACAAGGACAACGTGTTCCTTGACGAGCAGGACCTGTACATCGCGAAGGCGTACGTCGATGAGGGTGCAACCCTCAAGCGTTTCCGTCCCCGCGCACAGGGCCGCGCGTTCCGCATCCTCAAGCGCACCAGCCACATCACCGTCGAGCTCTCGACGCCTGATGAGACTGCCGGCGCTGCCAAGGCCAAGAAGGTGAGCAAGTAATGGGTCAGAAAGTCAATCCATACGGCTTCCGTCTGGGAATCACGACCGACCACGTGTCGCGTTGGTTCTCCGACAGCACGAAGAAGGGTCAGCGTTACAGCGACTTCGTCGCGGAAGACGTCAAGATCCGCCGTCTGCTGGCGACTTCGCTCGACCGCGCTGGTGTCAGCCGCATCGAGATCGAGCGCACCCGTGACCGCGTCCGCGTCGACATCCACACCGCCCGTCCGGGCATCGTGATCGGTCGCCGTGGCGCCGAGGCCGAGCGCATCCGCGCCGACCTCGAGAAGCTCACGAAGAAGCAGATCCAGCTGAACATCCTCGAGGTCAAGAACCCCGAGGCCGACGCTCAGCTCGTCGCGCAGGGCATCGCCGAGCAGCTCTCCGCACGTGTGGCCTTCCGCCGCGCGATGCGTAAGGGCCTGCAGGGCGCTCAGCGCACGTCCACCGTCAAGGGTGTCCGCATCCAGGTGTCCGGCCGCCTCGGCGGCGCCGAGATGAGCCGTTCCGAGTTCTACCGCGAAGGCCGTGTGCCGCTGCACACGCTCCGCGCGAACATCGACTACGGCTTCTACGAGGCGAAGACCACGTTCGGCCGCATCGGCGTGAAGGTCTGGATCTACAAGGGCGACATCACCAACAAGGAGCTTGCTCGCGAGCAGGCCAACCAGAAGTCGACGCGTCCGGAACGTCGCGACGGTGGCGACCGCCCCCGTCGGAACGCCGGTCCGAGCAGCGCCCCCAAGGCAGCTGCTGAGGCGCCCGCCGCCGCAGGAGTTGAGGCATAACCATGTTGATCCCACGCAAAGTCAAGCACCGGAAGCAGCACCACCCCGGCCGTTCCGGCCAGGCGACCGGTGGCACCAAGGTGTCGTTCGGTGAGTACGGTATCCAGGCCCTGACGCCCGCTTACGTGACCAACCGTCAGATCGAGTCCGCTCGTATCGCCATGACGCGTCACATCAAGCGTGGCGGAAAGGTGTGGATCAACATCTACCCCGACCGTCCGCTGACCAAGAAGCCCGCTGAAACCCGCATGGGTTCCGGTAAGGGTTCGCCCGAGTGGTGGGTCGCGAACGTCAAGCCGGGTCGTGTGCTGTTCGAGGTCGCCGGAGTCGATGAGACCCTGGCCCGCGAGGCGCTGACCCGTGCAATCCACAAGCTGCCCCTCAAGGCACGCATCATCAAGCGCGAGGAGGGCGACGCATAATGGCGATCGGATCCAAGGAGCTCACCCCCGTCGAGCTCGACACCTTTGAAGACCAGCGCCTCCTCGAGGAGCTCCGCAAGGCCAAGGAAGAGCTGTTCAACCTGCGCTTCCAGTCGGCCACGGGGCAGCTCGAGAACCACGGCCGCCTGCGCGCCGTGAAGCGCGACATCGCTCGCATCTACACGGTCATCCGTGAGCGCGAGCTCGGCATCCGGGCCACGCCGACCGTCGAGGTCGTCGAGGCCAAGGCTGAGAAGAAGACCAAGAAGGCCAAGGCCGCACCGAAGTCCGAGGACACCGCTGCAGCCGACGCCGAGACCACGAAGGAGGCCTAGACATGGCTACCGCTACTGACAAGGCCCCCGAGGGTCACGAGTCGGCCGAGCACGACGTCAAGGACGCCGCTGCTCGTGGCTACCGCAAGACCCGCCGTGGTCTGGTGACCAGCGACAAGATGGAGAAGACCATCGTCGTCGAGGTCGAGGACCGCGTGAAGCACCCGCTCTACGGCAAGGTCATCCGCCGCACCTCCAAGGTCAAGGCTCACGACGAGGCGAACTCCGCCGGCATCGGCGACCTCGTCCTGATCAGCGAGACCCGCCCCACCAGCGCCACCAAGCGCTGGCGTCTGGTCGAGATTCTCGAGAAGGCCAAGTAGGCCTCGCGGCTTACTGAGAGGAAAGCGAACAATGCTTCAGCAAGAATCACGAGTCAAGGTCGCCGACAACACCGGCGCCAAGGAGCTCCTGACCATTCGCGTGCTCGGTGGCTCCGGCCGCCGCTACGCGGGCCTCGGTGACACCATCGTCGCGACCGTCAAGGACGCGATCCCCGGTGGCAACGTCAAGAAGGGCGACGTCGTCAAGGCGGTCATCGTCCGCACCCGCAAGCAGACCCGTCGTTCCGACGGTTCGTACATCAAGTTCGACGAGAACGCCGCTGTCATCCTGAAGGCTGACGGGGACCCCCGTGGTACCCGCATCTTCGGACCGGTCGGTCGCGAGCTTCGTGACAAGAAGTTCATGAAGATCGTCTCGTTGGCGCCGGAGGTTATCTAAGTCATGGCAAAGATCAAGAAGGGCGACCTGGTTCAGGTCGTCTCCGGCCCGAAGCAGGACCGCGGTGGTTACCGCGGCAAGCAGGGTCGCGTCATCGAGGTCCTGGCGGACAAGAACCGGGTGATCGTGGAGGGCGTCAACTACGTCACGAAGCACTCCCGTGTCGGCCAGACCCAGCGTGGAACGAAGACCGGCGGCATCGAGACCGTCGAGGCTTCGATCCACATCTCCAACGTCGCGCTCGTCGACCCGGAGACCAAGGGCCCGACCAAGGTCGGCCACCGCAACGAGGAAGTCACGAAGGACGGCGTCACCAAGACGGTCCGCGTTCGTTACGCCAAGAAGTCAGGTAAGGACCTGTAATGACCGACACAGAAGTGGCGACTGGCAAAATCCAGCCCCGTCTCAAGCAGAAGTACCGCGCTGAGATCCTTCCGCAGCTGCAGAAGGACTTCGGCTTCACGAACGTGCACCAGGTGCCCGGACTCGTGAAGGTCGTCGTCAACACCGGTGTGGGCGAGGCCGCTCGCGACAGCAAGGTCATCGACGGCGCTGTTTCGGACCTCACCAAGATCACCGGCCAGAAGCCGCAGGTCACCAAGGCACGCAAGTCCATCGCGCAGTTCAAGCTGCGCGAGGGTCAGCCCATCGGCGCCCACGTCACGCTTCGTGGCGACCGCGCTTGGGAGTTCCTCGACCGCCTGCTGAGCCTCGCTCTTCCGCGTATCCGCGACTTCCGCGGTCTCTCGGACAAGCAGTTCGACGGCAACGGCAACTACACCTTCGGTCTCCAGGAGCAGTCCATGTTCCACGAGATCGACCAGGACAAGATCGATCGTGTCCGCGGCTTCGACATCACCGTCGTGACCACGGCCAAGAACGACGACGAGGGTCGCGCGCTGCTCAAGGCGCTCGGCTTCCCGTTCAAGGCGGCTGAGTCCAAGTAGGCTGAGCTTCTGCCCGGTCCTCGGTGTATGTCGAGGACCGGGCTTCCGCCCGTTCGGGGCACTCCTGCCCAGAACGGTTCAACCACCACAGGTCGGCACCCTTGCACAGGATGTCGAAACCTGGTGAACAAAGGAAACACTCGATATGACCATGACAGATCCGGTCGCAGACATGCTGACCAGACTGCGCAATGCGAACTCGGCGCACCACGACACCGTGTCGATGCCGCACTCCAAGCTCAAGGTGAACATCGCCGAGATCCTCAAGTCCGAGGGCTACATCTCCGGCTGGGAGGTCGCTGACGCGGCCGTCGGACAGACGCTCTCGCTGAGCCTCAAGTTCGGCCCGAACCGCGAGCGCTCCATCGCCGGCATCAAGCGCGTCTCGAAGCCCGGCCTCCGCGTCTACGCGAAGTCGAACGAGATCCCCAAGGTCCTCGGCGGCCTCGGCGTCGTCATCCTGTCCACCTCCAGCGGCCTCCTCACGGACCGCCAGGCCGAGAAGAAGGGCGTGGGTGGGGAAGTCCTCGCCTACGTGTGGTAGCCAGTCATGTCTCGTATTGGAAGACTCCCCATCGACATCCCGGCAGGCGTCACCATCGACGTCGCCGGTCAGAACGTCACCGTCAAGGGCCCGAAGGGTGAGCTCCAGCTCACCGTCGCAAGCCCCATCGAGGTCAAGCTCGAAGACGCACAGCTGCTCGTCACGCGTCCCGACGACGAGCGCAACTCGCGCTCGCTCCACGGCCTGACCCGCACGCTCATCGCGAACCAGATCATCGGCGTCACCCAGGGCTACACCAAGGGCCTCGAGGTCGTCGGTACCGGTTACCGCGTCGCTCAGAAGGGCAGCGCCGTCGAGTTCGCGCTCGGCTTCTCGCACCCCGTCACCGTCGAGCCGCCGGTCGGCATCACGCTGACCGTCGAGGGCAACAACAAGCTCACGGTCGCCGGTATCGACAAGCAGGCCGTCGGCGAGGTCGCCGCCAACATCCGTAAGATCCGCAAGCCCGAGCCGTACAAGGGCAAGGGTGTGCGCTACGCCGGCGAGATCGTGCGTCGCAAGGCCGGAAAGGCTGGTAAGTAATCATGGCTCGTCCAACGAAGACTGCCGCACGTGGCCGTCGCCACACGCGTCTGCGCAAGAAGGTCGAGGGCACCGCGGTCCGTCCGCGCCTCGTCGTCAACCGTTCAGCCCGTCACGTGTTCGTGCAGGTTGTCGATGACACGAAGGGTCACACCCTCGTCTCCGCCTCGACCATGGAGGACACCCTCCGGACGTTCGACGGCGACAAGACCGCCAAGTCGCGCAAGGTCGGCGAACTCATCGCCGAGCGTGCCAAGGCAGCCGGCATCGACGATGTCGTATTTGACCGTGGAGGCAACCGCTACGCAGGTCGCGTGGCAGCAATTGCCGATGGTGCTCGAGAGGGCGGATTGAACCTGTGAGCGAAGACAACAAGCAGCAGCAAGAGCCTGTGGCGACCGTGGCCGAGGCCCCGGTCGAGACCGCGGCATCGACCGCGCCCACCGGCGACCGCGAGCCGCGCGAAGCGCGCCGCGGAGGCCGCGAGCGCAACCCCAACCGCGACCGCGGCAGCCGTGACAGCGACAAGAGCCAGTTCCTGGAGCGCGTCGTGACCATCAACCGTGTCTCGAAGGTCGTGAAGGGTGGTCGTCGCTTCAGCTTCACCGCCCTCGTGGTCGTCGGCGACGGCAACGGCATGGTCGGTGTCGGCTACGGCAAGGCTCGCGAAGTCCCGCTCGCGATCGCGAAGGGCGTCGAAGAGGCGAAGAAGAACTTCTTCCGCGTCCCGCGCGTCGGCTCGACCATCCCGCACCCCACCCAGGGTGAGGCAGCAGCCGGTGTGGTGCTCCTGCGCCCCGCCGCCGCTGGTACCGGTGTCATCGCCGGTGGTCCCGTCCGCGCCGTCCTCGAGTGCGCCGGCATCCACGACGTGCTGAGCAAGTCGCTCGGTTCGTCCAACACGATCAACATCGTCCACGCGACCGTCACGGCGCTGAAGCAGCTCGAGGAACCTCGTGCCGTCGCAGCCCGTCGTGGTCTCGAGTTCGACCAGGTCGCTCCGGCCCGCCTGCTCCGTGCAGAGGCAGAGGCCGTTCAGGCGGCCGCTGCTGCGAAGGTAGGTGCCTGATGGCCCAGCTGAGGATCACCCAGATCAAGGGCAGAATTAGTGAGAAGCAGAACCAGCGCGACACGCTTCGCAGCCTGGGTCTCCGTCGCATCGGTGCTGTCGTCGTCCGCCCGGACAACGCGCAGAACCGCGGCTACGTGAACACTGTTGCTCACCTCGTACAGGTTGAGGAGATCGACTAATGGCTGAGAAGAACGAAACCACTGAGGAGAAGGCCCCCAAGGCCGCTGCCAAGGCAGCTCCGAAGACGGCTGCCGCGAAGGCCGAGCCCAAGGCGAAGGCGGCCCCCAAGGCTGCTGCAGCCAAGAAGCCCGCGAAGGACGAGCCCGCTGAGAAGCGCGAGCAGGTCCTGAAGGTGCACCACCTGCGTCCGGCCGCCGGGGCCAAGAAGTCCCGGATGCGCGTCGGTCGTGGTGAGGCGTCCAAGGGTAAGACCGCGGGTCGCGGTACCAAGGGTACGAAGGCCCGTTACAACGTCAAGGTCGGCTTCGAGGGTGGGCAGATGCCGCTGCACATGCGCACCCCGAAGCTCCGTGGCTTCAAGAACCCCTTCCGCGTCGAGTACCAGGTCGTGAACCTGGAGAAGCTCGCCGAGCTGTACCCGAAGGGTGGCGACGTCACCACGGTGGACCTCGTCGCCAAGGGTGCCGTCCGGAAGAACGAGAAGGTCAAGGTTCTCGGAAACGGTGACATCTCGGTTAAGCTGAATGTCGCGGTTGACAAGGTCTCCGGCTCAGCTGAGCAGAAGATCGTGGCAGCCGGGGGCAGCGTCAAGTAGCCCTCGGCCGGCTCCGCACAGGAGCTCACTCGGGTGGCCGGCATCATGCCGGTCACCCGGGCCGACCCCGCAACATCTCACAGGAGGCCCCTTTTGTTCAGCGCCATCGGCCGGATCTTCCGGACCCCGGATCTTCGTCGCAAGATCGGGTTCACGCTCGGGATCATCGCCATCTACCGGCTGGGGTCCTTCATCCCCGCTCCGTTCGTGAACTTCCCGAACGTGCAGCAGTGCCTCGCGAACCAGCAGGCCGCCGGCGCATCAGGCCTCTACGAGCTCGTCAACCTCTTCAGTGGTGGCGCGCTCCTCCAACTCTCCATTTTCGCGCTGGGCATCATGCCCTACATCACCGCGTCGATCATCGTCCAGCTCCTCCGCGTGGTCATCCCGCACTTCGAGACGCTGCACAAAGAAGGCCAGGCCGGCCAGGGCAAGCTGACCCAGTACACGCGGTACCTCACGATCTTCCTCGGCATCCTCCAGTCGACGACGCTCATCACGGTCGCCAAGAGCGGTGCGCTGTTCGGCAACCAGGGCGGCGTCTGCGCCGACCTCATCACCGCCCAGGGCGGCACCTGGTACGGCATGCTCCTCATGGTCGTCACCATGACCGCAGGCACCGGCCTCGTCATGTGGATGGCCGAGCTCGTCACCGAGCGCGGTGTCGGCAACGGCATGTCGCTCCTCATCTTCACCTCGATCGCAGCCACCTTCCCGGGCTCGCTGGCCGCCATCTGGACCGCGAAGGGCCCGGAGGTCTTCCTCCTCGTGCTCGCCGTCGGCCTCGTGATCGTCGGACTCGTCGTCTTCGTCGAGCAGTCGCAACGTCGCATCCCGGTGCAGTACGCGAAACGGATGGTCGGACGCCGGACGTACGGCGGCAACAACACCTACATCCCCATCAAGGTCAACATGGCCGGTGTGGTGCCCGTCATCTTCGCGTCGTCGATCCTGTACCTGCCGGCCCTCATCGCGCAGTTCAACCAGCCGACGACCGGCACCCCGGCGCCCTGGGTCCTGTGGATCCAGCAGTACCTCACCAAGGGTGACCACCCGTTGTACATGCTCATGTACTTCCTGCTCATCGTCGGCTTCACCTACTTCTACGTCGCGATCACCTTCAACCCTGAAGAGGTCGCCGACAACATGAAGAAGTACGGCGGGTTCATCCCCGGCATCCGTGCCGGACGCCCGACCGCCGAGTACCTCGACTACGTGCTGACCCGCGTGACCCTGCCCGGATCGATCTATCTGGGGTTGATCGCGCTGCTGCCGCTCATCGCCCTGGCGCTGGTCGGCGCGAACGCCAACTTCCCGTTCGGTGGCGCATCGATCCTCATCATCGTGGGCGTCGGGCTCGAGACGGTCAAGCAGATCGACTCGCAGCTCCAGCAGCGCCACTACGAAGGGCTCCTGCGTTGAGCGCGGCGGCAGGTAAGCCCCGTCTGCTCATCGTCGGTCCTCCGGGATCCGGCAAGGGCACGCAGGCGGCCTTCCTCGCGGAGCGCTTCGGCATCCCCGCGATCTCGACGGGCGACATCTTCCGCGCGAACATCAAGGAGGGTACGGCGCTGGGTAAGCAGGTCCAGGCGATCGTGAGCGAGGGCGGGTACGTCCCCGACTCTTTGACGAACGAGATCGTCCGAGATCGGCTCCACCAGCCGGACGCAGTCGACGGGTTCCTGCTCGACGGGTATCCGCGGACCACGGACCAGGTCGTCGCGCTCGACGCCCTGCTCGCCGAGAGTGATGCACGCCTCGACGCCGTCGTGCAACTGCAGGCCGACACCGAGGAGGTCGTCGCACGACTCCTCAAGCGTGCCGCCGAGCAGGGCCGCACCGACGACACGGAAGAGGTCATCCGTCACCGGCTGGAGCTCTACGCGCAGGAGACCGCCCCGCTGATCGAGGTCTTCACCGCCCGGGGGCTCGTCGTGGCCGTCGACGGTCTCGGCGAGGTCGACGAGGTCACCGCGCGGATCGACGCCGCCCTCGCTGCCCGCGGCATCGTCGTCCCGGCCGTCTGACGCACCGACACATCCACCACGGTGTTCCGGAAGTCGATCTACAAGACCCCTGACCAGATCCGCGCCATGATCGCGCCGGGGCTGGCCACCGCGGCATCGCTCGATGCGGTTCGCGCGCTCGTCGCTCCCGGGGTGACGACGCTGCAACTCGACGCGGCTGCCGAGGCGGCCATCGTCGCGGCCGGCGGGCACTCCAACTTCAAGCTCGTGCCCGGCTATCGCCACACGGTCTGCACCTCGGTCAACGAGGACGTGGTCCACGGCATCCCCGGGTCTCGCGTGCTGCAGGCGGGCGACATCGTGTCGATCGACAGCGGCGCCGAGATCGACGGCTGGAACGGCGACTCCGCGATGACCATCGTGCTGCCCGATCCCTCGCGCCCGGAGCTCGTCACCGAGCGCGAGCGCCTCTCGGCGGTGACGGAGGGCTCGCTGTGGGCCGGGATCGCCGAGCTCGCGACCGCCCGACACCTCAACCAGGTCGGCGCCGCGATCGAGGAGTACGTCGAGGACCACTCACCCGAGGGGAAGCCCTACGGGATCCTCACCGACTACGTCGGGCACGGCATCGGACGCACGATGCACGAGGCGCCACCGGTGTTCAATTACCGGGTCCGCCAGCGTGGCCCCGAAGTGAAGCCCGGACTCGTGGTGGCCATCGAACCGATGGTGGTCGCCGGGAGCCCCGACACCTTCGTCCGCGACGACGAATGGACCGTCGCCACGCTCGACGGTGGCTCGGCGGCGCACTGGGAACACAGCGTCGCCGTGCACCGCGACGGCATCTGGGTCCTGACCGCTCACGACGGCGGCGCTGAGGCTCTCGCCGCGTTCGGCGTCACTCCCGTCCGTCCGGCCTGACCGAGCGGCCGCCCGGTCGCCGTCCGGACCTCGCACGTCCCGGTAGAGTTGCTCGGCATGAGCGTGCCGATCGTGTTCCTTCTCGACGTCCTCCCCGCAGACACCGTCATCGACGACGCCGACCTCACGGCAACGATCACGCCGGCCGGCGACGGGTCCGGCGTCTTGAGCGTCTTCGACCTCGGCCCCGCGCGGGGGACGGGATCTTCGAGACGATCGGTGTCGTCCGCCGGCACCCGCAGTCGGTCGAGGCGCACCTCGATCGACTGACCGAGTCGGCGGCGATCCTCGATCTGCCCGCGCCGAACTACGCTCAGTGGCGGCTCGCGATCGCGCGCGCGGTCGCGGAACTCCCCGATGTCGATCAGAGCGCCGTCCGACTCGTCTTGACGCGGGGGAGTGGCGGACGCCCGACCGGGTGGATCTCGGCGACGCCGGCGGACGGCTTCCCCGAGCGCGAGAACGGCATCGAGGTCGTCCTGCTCGACCGAGGCCTCCCGAGCGACGTGCAGGCGCGTTCGCCGTGGCTGCTCGCCGGTGCCAAGACGCTGTCGTACGCGGTCAACATGGCCGCGCTCCGTGAGGCGCACCGACGTGGAGCGGACGACGTGCTCTTCGTCAGCAGCGACGGCTTCGTCCTCGAGGGCCCGACCTCCACCGTGGTCGTGCGGATCGGCGGAACATTCGTGACGCCGCCACCGTCGAGCGGCATCCTGCCCGGCACCACGCAGCTCGCGCTCTGGGCCCACCTCGAGGAGCAGGGGCTCGCGCACGAGTACCGGATGCTGACACCGGAGGACATGCTCGACGCGGAAGCGGCGTGGTTGCTCTCCAGCGTCCGACTGGCCGCGCCGGTGCGTGCCGTGGACGGACGTCCGCTGCCGATGGACGCCGGTCTCACGGCGCGGATCAACGACGCGCTGCTCTCCCGCACCGACTGACGGGCCCTGGCCGACGTTGAGTTGGCGAAACCCGGAAACATAGCATAGAATCGATCTTTGGTGCTTTCTGCATGCCTTCGGCGAGCCGACATCCGCACCGCAATCCATCCGCACGACCAGTGCGACTCAACCTGAGCGACAGTGAGGCTATGGCCAAAAAAGACGGCGTCATCGAGATCGAGGGCCAAGTGGTCGAGGCTCTGCCCAACGCGATGTTCCGCGTTGAGCTGACCAACGGACACAAGGTACTTGCCCACATTTCGGGCAAAATGCGTCAGCACTACATCCGCATCCTCCCAGAGGACCGCGTGATCGTGGAACTGACCCCCTACGACCTGACCCGTGGTCGGATCGTCTACCGCTACAAGTAGGTCGCGCTGTAAGTAACGGCCGGACGCGCCGCCACCATCCGGTGGTGGGCCCGGCACGATGACAGCGAAAAGAGAGAACTATGAAGGTCAAGCCCAGCGTCAAGAAGATCTGCGACAAGTGCAAGGTCATCCGTCGCAACGGCCGCGTCATGGTCATCTGCGAGAACCCGCGCCACAAGCAGCGCCAGGGTTGATCTCAGAGGATCTGCAGCACGCAGCCCTGAGCACCACAGCACCACCCCTCTAACGGCAGTTCCAGATCCCGCAGCACATCGTGCACCGCGGGTGACACCTCGGGTCGGAGGCCCGAGCACCGGAACTGCTCCACACCTCCACAACTCCTAGGAGAAGCCACCATGGCACGTCTCGCCGGCGTAGACATCCCACGCGACAAGCGCGTGGAAGTTGCACTGACGTACATCTACGGTGTTGGCCGCACGCGGTCACTCAAGACCCTCGCCGACACCGGCATCAGCGGAGACATCCGCGTGAAGGATCTCACCGATGACCAGCTGATCGCCCTGCGCGATTACATCGAGGGCACCTTCAAGGTCGAGGGTGACCTCCGCCGTGAGGTCGCCGCCGACATCCGCCGCAAGGTGGAGATCGGGTCCTACCAGGGCATCCGTCACCGTCGTGGACTTCCGGTCCGCGGCCAGCGCACCAAGACCAACGCGCGCACCCGCAAGGGCCCGAAGCGCACCGTCGCCGGCAAGAAGAAGGCTCGCTAGGCCCCGCCTAGTCGCCTCGTCATAGGACTCAGGAGATATTCATGGCAGCACCAAAGTCGGCCGTTCGGAAGCCGCGTAAGAAGGAAAAGAAGAACATCGCCGTGGGCCAGGCTCACATCAAGTCGACGTTCAACAACACGATCGTCTCGATCACCGACCCCTCGGGCGCGGTCATCAGCTGGGCTTCGTCCGGTGGCGTCGGCTTCAAGGGTTCGCGTAAGTCGACCCCGTTCGCCGCACAGCTCGCCGCCGAGTCGGCTGCGCGTCAGGCGCAGGAGCACGGCATGAAGAAGGTCGACGTCTTCGTCAAGGGACCTGGCTCCGGCCGCGAGACCGCGATCCGTTCCCTCCAGGCCGCAGGCCTCGAGGTCGGCTCGATCAACGACGTCACGCCTCAGGCACACAACGGCTGCCGCCCCCGAAGCGTCGCCGCGTCTAATTCCTTCGGTTCACCGGCCGTGATCCGTCCGTAGCGATCGTCTGATCGCCGCGGACGGATCACGGCATGGTCCTGGTGACCAGGGCCAGCGAACACCATTCACTACCTCGCCAACGCAAGTGTCATATAGCGGACACTTAGCCGAAAGGAATCCATAGTGCTCATCGCACAGCGCCCTACGCTCACCGAAGAATCCATCTCGGAGTTCCGCAGCCGGTTCATCATCGAGCCGCTCGAGCCAGGCTTCGGGTACACCCTCGGGAACTCGCTCCGTCGCACCCTGCTGTCGTCCATCCCGGGTGCAGCTGTCACCAGCATCCGCATCGACGGCGTGCTGCACGAGTTCAGCACGATCCCCGGTGTCAAGGAAGACGTCACCGAGATCATCCTGAACATCAAGGGCCTCGTCGTCTCCAGCGAGCACGACGAGCCGATCACGGCGTACCTCCGCAAGACCGGCGCAGGCCAGGTCACCGCAGCCGACATCTCGGCTCCGGCCGGCGTCGAGGTCCACAACCCGGACCTCGTCATCGCGACCCTCAACGACAAGGCGAAGTTCGAGCTCGAGCTCACGATCGAGCGTGGCCGCGGCTACGTGTCGGCCACGCAGAACCGCAACGAGTTCAGCGAAGCCGGTCAGATCCCCGTCGACTCGATCTACTCGCCCGTCCTCAAGGTGACCTACCGCGTCGAGGCGACTCGTGCCGGTGAGCGCACCGACTTCGACCGCCTGGTCGTCGACGTCGAGTCGAAGCCGGCCATCACGCCGCGCGACGCCATCGCGTCGGCCGGTCGCACGCTGACCGAGCTGTTCGGTCTGGCTCGCGAGCTCAACACCGCCGCAGAGGGCATCGAGATCGGCCCCGCGCCGGTCGACGCCGTGCTGCCGGGCGAGCTCTCGATCCCGATCGAGGACCTCGACCTCTCCGTGCGCTCGTACAACTGCCTCAAGCGCGAGGGCATCAACAACGTCAGCGAGCTCGTCGCGCTGTCGGAGACGCAGCTCATGAACATCCGCAACTTCGGACAGAAGTCGGTGGATGAAGTTCGCGACAAGCTCACCGAAATGGGCCTCTCCCTGAAGGACTCGGTTCCCGGGTTCGACGGCGCCCACTTCTACAGCGGCTACGACGACGAGACCGTCTCCTAGCACGCGATCCACCTGACGACTTTCCAACCTGAAGAGAGACAAGAATGCCTACTCCCACCAAGGGACCCCGCCTCGGAGGCGGACCTGCCCACGAGCGTCTCCTGCTCGCCAACCTCGCTGCTGCGCTGTTCACCCACAAGCGCATCCAGACCACCGAGACCAAGGCGAAGCGCCTGCGTCCGCTCGCTGAGCGCCTGATCACCTTCGCGAAGCGCGGCGACCTGCACGCCCGCCGTCGGGTGCTCGCGACCATCACCGACAAGAGCGTCGTCCACGAGCTCTTCACGGAGATCGCGCCCCTCGTCGCCGACCGTCAGGGTGGCTACACGCGCATCATCAAGACCGGTTACCGCAAGGGCGACAACGCTCCGATGGCCGTGATCGAGCTCGTCCTCGAGCCCGTCACGCCGAAGGCGAAGCCGGCCAAGCAGTCCGCGAAGCACGCCGCAGCGCCGGTCGACGAGGCTCCGGCCGAGGAGACCCCCGCCGAGACCTCGGCCGACGCCGAGGCGACGGAAGCCGTCGAGGCGACCGAGACCGACGGCGAGTCCGTCGACGCCGGCGAGACCACCGACGAGGCTCCCGCGAAGGACGCCAAGTAGGTTCAGCGACACACGAACGGAACCCCGCTCTCCACCTGGAGGGCGGGGTTTCGTCGTTCCTGGCGGCGCTGCGACGGTGTCCTAGGCTGGAGACATGAGTACCACTCCCGCCGTTCCGGCCGGCCAGCCGGCCCTGCCACAGCACCCCGATGTCGTCCAGTGGCGTCCGGCGGTCCGCGCGGACATCGACGACATCGTGGCGCTGTGCCGCGCCATGGATCCGTTCGACAACCCCCACCGGGTGACGAGCCGTGACGAGATCGCGGACCAGTTCGACCACGCGTGGATCGACATGGCTGCGGACAGCCTGCTGGCGATCGCCGCCGACGGCACGCTGGTCGCCTACGCGATGGTGATCCTGTCGCCCTCACGAGACGTGTCCGTGTACTCGTACGTCTTCGGCGGCGTGCATCCCTCATGGCGTGAGCGTGGGATCGGCCGAGCGCTGCTCGCGTGGTCGCTGGAACGGTCCGAGCAGCAGCTGGCCTCCGTCGAGACGGGTGCTCCGGCTTCGTCCCGTGCCTATGTCGACGAACGGAACCCGGGGGCGGCGCGCCTGTTGGAACGGTTCGGCTTCGCCGTGGCGAGGTACTTCACGATCATGGAACGCGATCTCTCCGCACCCGTCGACGAGATCGACGTGCCCGACGGTGTCCGACTCGAGGCGTACCACCCGGACGTGGCCGAACGCACGAGGGAGGCTCGGAACGACTCGTTCCGGGATCACTGGGGCAGCCTGGAGACGGTCCCGGCGATGTGGGCGCAGTTCGTCGGCGGATCCCACTTCCGCGACGACCTCTCGGTGGTGGCGATCGACGGCGACGGACGGGTCGTCGGCTTCACGCTGGCCGAGGTGGACGAGGACAGCTGGTCCGCGCAGGGGTTCACCAGCGCGTACATCGCCCTCGTCGGGACCGTGCGCGACTGGCGTGGCCGACGACTCGCGCCGGCTCTGCTGGCCACCGCGCTTCGTCGGATCCAATCAGCCGGCCTCGAGCGGGCGACCCTGGAGGTCGACACGGCCAGTCCCACGGGTGCGCTCGGGCTGTACGAACGACAGGGCTTCGTCGCGACGACGCGTGATCTGGCGTACGTCCGTGAGCGCTGAGCAGGTCGCGGCAGCGGACGTCCTCCCGACCCGGCGGTTCCGGCTTGCGATCGCGTACGACGGCACGGACTTCGCCGGATGGGCGAAGCAACCGGGGCTCCGCACGGTCGAAGGGGTCCTGGAGGAGGCGCTCTACCGCGTGCTCGGGAAGACCGTCCCGCCCATGCCACGGTTCGTGGTGGCCGGACGGACGGATGCCGGGGTGCACGCGGCCGGTCAGGTGGCCCACCTCGATCTCACCGAGCCACAGCTCGCGAAGATCATGCGATTGCAGGGGCGCCACGCCGAGTTCCACGACGGGACGCCGCGGAACGAGACCGCGAGCTCCCTCCTCGTGCGTCGACTGAACGGCGTGCTCGGGATGGACCGCGACGTCGTGATCCACACGGCGGAACCGGCGCCCGAGGGTTTCGACGCGCGCTTCTCGGCGGTCTGGCGTCACTACCGCTACCGCCTCGCGGACGCCGACGTCCGCAAGGACCCGATCCTCCGGCGGACGACGAGCTGGACGACGGCGTCGCTCGACGTCGAGCTGCTCCACCGGGCGGCCACCTCGCTCGTCGGGCTCCACGACTTCCAGGCGTACTGCAAACCGAGACCGCGCGCGACGACCATCCGGACCCTGCAGTCCTTCAGCTGGGAGCGGGACGAGGCGGGCGTGCTCGTGGCGAGACTCACCGCCGACGCGTTCTGCCACAGCATGGTGCGGGCGCTCGTCGGCGCCTGCGTCGCCGTGGGGGAGGGGCGCATGTCGCTCGACGAGGTCGTCCGGCTCCGCGACGGCGGGCGGCGGGAGATCGACTTCCGGGTGATGCCGGCGCGCGGGCTCACCCTCGTCGAGGTCGGGTACCCCGAGCCGGGGCTGCTGCACGCGCGGGCCGCCGAGACCCGACAGCGGCGGAGCCACGAGCACGTGGAAGCGAGCGCCGAGTGAGGTTCCCGGTGGGAATTGACCGCCGGGACGTCGTCGCGTAGACTCTCCCGTTGGTGCCTGCGCCTTCTGCGGCGCGGTACCCGAAGTTGAGCCCTCCACCTCGGGCGTTCCGTTCGGAACACCCAACAGGAGCGGGATTCACGAACGACCAACTCCGACCAGAAAGCAGCACTATTGTGACGCGCACGTATTCCCCGAAGGCCAGTGAGATCACGCACGACTGGGTCGTCATCGACGCCACCGACGTGGTCCTCGGCCGCCTGGCCAGCCACGCTGCAGCGCTCCTGCGCGGCAAGCACAAGGCGACCTTCTCCCCCACATGGACGGTGGCGACTTCGTCATCATCATCAACGCCGACAAGGTGGCCCTCACCGGCGCCAAGCTCCTGCAGAAGAAGGCCTACCGCCACTCCGGTTACCCGGGCGGGCTCTCGGCCGTCACCTACGCCGAGCTCCTCGAGAAGAACCCGATCCGCGCCGTCGAGAAGGCGATCCGCGGCATGCTGCCGAAGAACACGCTCGGCCGCGACCAGCTGAAGAAGCTCAAGGTCTACACGGGCAGCGAGCACCCGCACGCCGCTCAGCAGCCCAAGCCGTTCACGCTCGACCAGGTCGCCCAGTAAGCACCGGACAAGAAAAAAGGATTACACAGTGGCGAACATCGCAGATTCCATCGAAGAGACCCCGCAGAGCTACTCCACCGAGTCGGCTCCTGAAGCAGCAGTCACCGCGCCTCGCGCCGTGCTGAGCGTCCCCGGCGCAGCCGTCGGCCGTCGCAAGCAGGCCATCGCCCGCGTGCGCCTCGTCCCCGGCAGCGGCACCATCACGGTCAACGGCCGCACGCTCGAGGACTACTTCCCGAACAAGCTGCACCAGCAGCTCATCAACGACCCGTTCACCGTCCTCGACCTGGCCGGCGGCTACGACGTCATCGCACGCATCTCCGGTGGTGGCCCTTCGGGCCAGGCCGGCGCGCTGCGCCTCGGCATCGCTCGCTCGCTGAACCAGATCGACGAGGAGAACAACCGCGCGACCCTGAAGAAGGCCGGCTTCCTCTCCCGCGACGCTCGCGTCAAGGAGCGCAAGAAGGCCGGACTCAAGAAGGCCCGTAAGGCTCCGCAGTTCTCGAAGCGCTAAGCGCTCTCAAGACAAGCGAAGCTCGATGCCTCAGCTGTTTGGTACCGACGGCGTACGCGGACTCGCGAACGCCGACCTGACGGCAGACCTCGCTCTCGGCCTTGCCCAAGCCACCGCAGTGGTGCTTGGGCAAGGCCGTAGTGCTGAGGCCCGCCGTGCCGCCGGGAAGCGCCCGGTCGCCGTGCTCGCACGCGACCCGCGTATCTCCGGCGAGTTCCTGTCCGCCGCCGTCGCGGCGGGCCTGGCGTCCTCGGGCGTCGACGTGCTCGAGGCCGGCGTGCTGCCCACGCCCGCGACGGCGTTCCTCATCGCCGACATCGACGCCGACTTCGGCGTGATGATCTCCGCCTCGCACAACCCCGCGCCCGACAACGGCATCAAGATCTTCGCCCGCGGCGGCACGAAGCTGCCCGACGCCGTGGAACGCCGGATCGAGGAGTACCTCGACCGCCCCAAGCTCAGCCCGACCGGCGCAGACGTCGGCCGGATCATCCGCTTCGCCGACGCCGAGGACCGCTACGTCCTCCACCTGCTCGGCAGCCTCCCGAACCGCCTGGACGGCATCCACGTCGTCCTCGACTGCGCACACGGCGCGGCCGCGGGTGTGTCGCCGGAGACCTTCCGCGACGCCGGGGCCAAGGTCACGATCATCGGCAACGACCCCGACGGCATGAACATCAACGACGGCGTCGGCTCCACGCACCTCGACCTCCTGTCCAAGGCGGTCCTCGAGCACGGTGCCGACCTCGGCATCGCACACGACGGCGACGCCGACCGCTGCCTCGCGGTCGACGCTGCGGGCAAGATCGTCGACGGCGACCAGATCATGGCCATCCTCGCGGTCTCGATGCAGGAGCGCGGCAAGCTCAAGGACGACACGCTCGTCGCCACGGTGATGAGCAACCTCGGCCTGCACGTCGCAATGCGCGAGCACGGCATCAACGTCGTCCAGACCGGGGTCGGCGACCGCTACGTCCTCGAGGCGATGAACGCGAACGCCTATTCGCTCGGCGGTGAGCAGTCGGGCCACGTGATCATGGCCGACTACGCGACCACCGGCGACGGCATCCTGACCGGTCTGCACATCGTGGCCGAGATGGCCCGCACCGGGAAGACGCTCGCGGAGCTCGCCGCCGTGATGCAGGTCTACCCGCAGATCCTCATCAACGTGACGGGTGTCGACCGCACGCGCCTCGCCGGCGACGAGGTCGTCGACGCTGCCGTGCAGGCTGCCGAAGCCGAGCTCGGAGACGACGGCCGCGTGCTGTTGCGGCCGTCCGGCACCGAGCAGCTCGTCCGAGTCATGGTCGAGGCGGCCGACCAGCCGACCGCCGATCGCCTGGCGCACCGCCTCGCCGACGTCGTCCGCGAGCGCCTCGCCATCTGAGTCGTCCGGCGGCGGGTCGGTACCTCAGCTGTGGAAGAGTGATCGCATGACTTCGACGACGACGGGCGGTGCCTCCGGGCAGCCGACGCCCTACGTGGAGATCGACCGTGCCGAATGGGCGCGACTCGCTCCAGAGACGGCCACACCGCTCAGCGAGACCGAGGTCGTGCAGATCCGTGGCCTCGGCGACCGCCTCGACATGCGGGAGGTCGAGGAGGTCTACGTGCCGCTCAGCAGGCTGCTGAGCCTCTACGCCAAGGGCACCCAGGACCTCGGGCGCGCGACCAGCCGGTTCCTCGGCGACCAGGCGCTCCGGACGCCGTTCGTGATCGGCGTGGCGGGTTCCGTGGCCGTCGGCAAGTCGACGATCGCGCGACTGCTGCGCGAACTGCTGTCGCGCTGGCCGGACACCCCGCACGTCGAACTCGTGACGACCGACGGCTTCCTCTATCCGAACGAGGAGCTCCAGCGGCGCGGCATCATGGATCGCAAGGGCTTCCCCGAGTCCTACGACCGGCGCGCGCTCCTGCGGTTCATCACCGCGGTGAAGAGCGGTGCCGCCGAGGTGCGGGCACCGTTCTACTCGCACCTGCGCTACGACATCATCCCGACGGCGCAGGTCGTCGTCCGGCGCCCCGACGTCCTGATCGTCGAGGGCTTGAACGTGCTGCAACCGGCTGCGACGGCGAGCGGACTCGCGATCAGCGACCTGTTCGACTTCAGCATCTACGTCGACGCACGGACGCGCGACATCGAGTCCTGGTACGTCGACCGCTTCATGGCGCTCAAGCGGGGCGCGTTCTCGAACCCGAACTCCTTCTTCAACGTGTTCGCCGAGCTCTCCGACGAGGAGGCGGCCGATCAGGCGCGCGGGTTCTGGCGCTCGATCAACGAACCGAACCTCATCGACAACATCCGCCCGACCCGCTCACGCGCGAAGCTCGTGCTGCGGAAGGACTCCGATCACACGGTGTCCTCGGTGCTGCTCCGCAAGCTCTGAGCAGCGGCAGGGGAAGGGCCCGGGAACCCGAGGATCCCGACAGGATCCTCCCGCTGTCGGGCTGAGCGGCGGCGCCTCGAGGTTGGTGCAGGATCCTCGCAAACTCGCGCGATTATGCTGCTCTACATGTGTGGAATCGTAGGGTACGTCGGGAACGACAAGACGGTGGACGTCCTCATGGGCGGACTCAAGCGGCTCGAGTACCGGGGGTACGACTCCGCCGGGATCGCCGTGCTCGACGCGACCGGTTCGCTGAACACCCGGAAGCGCGCCGGGAAGCTGGCCGTCCTCACCGAGGACCTCGCCGCGAACCCCATCGCGCCGGGCTCGACCGGTATCGGACACACCCGGTGGGCGACCCACGGTGGACCGACGGACCGCAACGCGCACCCGCACCTCGGTGACGAAGGACGCCTCGCGCTCATCCACAACGGCATCATCGAGAACTTCGCCGAACTGCGCGCGGAGCTCCTCGCGGACGGCTTCACCTTCGAGAGCGACACCGACACCGAGATCGCCGCCGTGCTCATCGGCCGCGAGTACCGTTCCACCGGCGACCTCACCGAAGCCTTCCGTCGCGTCGTCGCTCGCCTGGACGGCGCCTTCACGCTGCTCGCCATGCACCAGGACCTGCCCGGTGTCGTCATCGGTGCGCGTCGGAACTCGCCGCTCGTCATCGGGCTCGGCGACGGCGAGAACTTCCTCGGGTCGGACGTCGCCGCGTTCGTGCAGTACACCCAGCGCGCGGTCGCGATCGGTCAGGACCAGATGGTCGTCATCACGCCCGACGACGTGACGGTCACCGACTTCTCCGGCAACCACGTCGTGACCGAGCCGTTCGAGATCCAGTGGGATGCCTCGGCGGCCGACAAGGGTGGCTGGTCGAGCTTCATGGCGAAGGAGATCAGCGAGGAGCCCGACGCGGTCGCGAACACGATCCGCGGGCGGGTCGAGGGCGGCCAGGTCGTCATCCCCGAACTCGCCGGTCTCGATGAGCTCTTCCTCGACATCAACCGCATCGTGATCATCGCGTGTGGCACCGCCGCCTACGCGGGCACGGTCGGCACCTACGCGATCGAGCGCTGGGCCGGGATCCCGGTCACCGTCGAGCTGAGCCACGAGTTCCGCTACCGCGACCCGGTCATCGACGCGCGCACGCTCGTCATCTCGGTGAGCCAGTCGGGCGAGACCATGGACACGCTCATGGCGGTGCGTTTCGCGAGCGAGTCCGGCGCGAAGACCCTGTCGATCTGCAACACCCAGGGCGCCACGATCGCGCGCGAGTCGGACGCCGTGGTGTACACCCACGCGGGACCCGAGGTCGCGGTCGCGTCCACGAAGGCGTTCACCGCTCAGATCACCGCGCTGTACCTGTTCGGGCTGCACCTCGCGCGAGTCCGCGGCACCCAGACGCCGGCGTTCCTGGCGTCGCAGGTCGAGGAGCTGCAGGCCGTCCCCGACAAGATCGCCAGCATCCTCGGCGCCTCCGACAAGATCGCGCAGCTCGCCCACTGGATGGCTGACTCCCGCGCGGTGCTCTTCCTCGGCCGCCACGTGGGGTACCCGATCGCGCTCGAGGGTGCGCTGAAGCTCAAGGAGCTCGCGTACATCCACGCTGAAGGCTTCGCCGGTGGCGAGCTCAAGCACGGCCCGATCGCCCTGATCGAGCCGGGCCAGCCCGTCTTCGTCGTCGTCCCGAGCCCACGTGGCTCGGCGATCCTGCACCCGAAGGTCATCTCGACCATCGAGGAGATCCGCGCACGTGGTGCCCGGGTCATCGCGATCGCGGAGCAGGGCGACGCCGCCGTCCTGCCCTCGGCCGACGAGGTCATCCCGATCCCGCTCGCCGGTCCGCTGTTCGAGCCCCTGCTCGCCGTCATCCCGCTGCACATCTTCGCGATGGAGCTCGCGACGGCGAAGGGCCTCGACGTCGACCAGCCGCGGAACCTCGCGAAGTCCGTCACGGTCGAGTAGGGGCGGTCCGCGGGGTCCGAGGTGGCCCGTCGAGCGGGCCTCCGGGCCGCACACGACGGCCGTAGAGTAGAGGGATGATCATCGGCATCGGGGTGGACCTGGTCGACCTCGCACGGTTCGAACGGGCGATCACGCGCACCCCGAACCTGCTGGCCAGGCTCTTCGTCCCGTCGGAACGCGACCTCCCGCTGCGGTCGCTCGCCGGACGGTTCGCCGCCAAGGAGGCCCTCATCAAAGCGCTGGGTTCCTCTGACGGTATCCGGTGGCAGGAGATGGCGATCGTGAACGGCCCGGAGGGGAAGCCCGACTTCGCGCTGTCCGGCGTCACGGCGGGTGTCGTGGCCGAGCGGGGGATCACGAGCATGCACCTGACCATGACGCACGACGCCGGGGTCGCCGTCGCGTTCGTCGTCGCGGAGCGGGAGGGATGACGCCCGTGTCCGAGCACGACGAGCGACCGACCCGCGAGGCGATCATCGACCTCGACGCCCTGCGCCACAACGTCCGTCGCCTGCGCGAGCTGACCGGCGTCGGTGAACTCATCGTCGTCGTCAAGGCCGACGCCTACGGGCACGGTGCCGAGACGATCGCCCGCGCGGCGGTCGAGGCCGGGGCCGATCGCCTGGGTGTCGCCGACATCACGGAGGGCGTCGCGCTGCGCGCCGCCGGGATCACGGCACCGATCCTCGCCTGGCTGCACGGCCCGCAGGCTGCCTTCGGCGCCGCACTCGACGCCGGGATCGAGCTCGGTCTGTCGTCGATGGAGCAGCTCGACCGCGTGATCGAGGCCGCTCGGCATCGGCCGTCCGTCGTGCCGGTCGTCCAGTTCAAACTCGAGACCGGGCTCAGCCGGAACGGTGCGGCGGAAGCCGACTGGCCGGAACTCTTCCGGGCCGCCGCAGCCGCCGAGGCCGCCGGGCTCGTCCGGGTCGACGGGCTGTTCTCGCACGTCTCGAACACCTCCACCGACGACGACCGGGCGGCCGCCGTCCGCTTCGAACGCGGTGTGGCCCTCGCCACGGAAGCCGGTCTCGCTCCGCGGAGTCTGCACCTCGCCGCGTCGGCGGCAGCGCTCGGCGAGCCGTCCCTCCGCTACGACGCCGTCCGTCTCGGACTCGCCGTGTACGGCCTCTCGCCCTTCGAACCCACCGAAGACGCCGGCCGCTCGGCCGACGCCTTCGGCCTCCGGCCCGTCATGTCCCTCCGGGCGACGGTCGCAGCCGTGCGTCGGGTCGAGCCGGGCGCCGGGGTGTCCTACGACTACAGCTACCGCACCAGCACGGCGACGACGCTCGCCCTTATCCCGCTCGGATACGCCGACGGTGTGCCGCGGAGCGCCTCGAACGCCGGTCCGGTCGTGATCAACGGACGCCGCTACCGGGTGTGCGGGCGGATCGCGATGGACCAGTTCGTCGTCGACGTCGGCGACGACATGGTCGCCGTGGGTGACGACGCCGTGCTCTTCGGCGATCCGGCGTCCGGCGCGCCGCGCGTCGAGGAGTGGGCGGAGGCCGCCGGCACCATCAACTACGAACTCGTCACCCGGATCGGACCGCGCGTGGTCCGGACGACCAGGGAGCGGTCATGACCGATCACGTCCTCACCCCGGGCACCGTCGAGGTGGCGACGCCCGAAGAGATGCACGCGTACGGCGTCCGACTCGGCACGGAACTGCGTGCAGGGCAGCTCCTGGTCCTGACCGGGCCGCTCGGAGCGGGCAAGACGACCCTCACGCGAGGGATCGGCGAGGGACTCGGGGTCCGCGGCCCCGTCACCAGCCCCACCTTCGTACTCGCCAGGACGCACCCGAGCCTCGTCGGCGGTCCGCCGCTCGTCCACGTGGACGCCTACCGGCTCGGCTCGGCGCTCGAACTCGACGACCTCGACATCGACTTCGCCCGATCCGTCGTCGTCGTGGAGTGGGGAGCCGGATTGCTCGACGGCGTGGTCCCCACCTGGTTCGAGCTCGTCATCGAGCGTCCGACCGGAGCCGGCGACGAACCCGCGACGGACGATGCCGGCGAAGAGCCGATCGAGCGCCGGACCCTCACGCTCTCGCGGCACCCCGCCATCGACGCCGGGTAGGCTGGACGGCGTGCTGTTGGCGATCGATACATCCGCGGGTTCGAGCGTCGCCGTCGTCACCCTGGGTGGCGAGGTGCTGGCCGAACGGTCCTCCGACGACCCGATGCGGCACGCCGAGGTCATCGGCACGCTCATCGCCGGATCCCTCGACGACGCCGGCATCGAGGTCGCCGCGCTCGCCGGGCTGGTCGCGGGCATGGGCCCTGGACCGTTCACCGGACTCCGGATCGGGATCGCCGCGGCCCGCAGCTTCGGGATCGGCGCAGGCCTCCCGGTGCACCCCGTCGTGAGCCACGACGCGATCGCGCTCGACGCCTACCGTTCCGGTTCCGCCGCACCCGACGCCACGCTCCTCGTGGTCACCGACGCCCGCCGTCGCGAACGCTACTGGACGAGCTACGCCGGACTCGATGCAGCCGGCCTCCCGGTCCGCGTGCAGGGGCCGGCGCTCGCGAAACCCGACGACCTCCCGACCTCCGAATCCGTGCGCCTCGACGCGCTGGTCGTCCCCGCCGGGGCGTTGGGACAGGTCGCCGCCGCACTCCTCGCCACCGATGGCGCGTTCGCGGGGGAGGAGCCGTTGTACCTCCGCTCGCCCGACGTCACGATGTCCGCAGGCGCGAAGCGGGTGACGGCGTGAGCTGGTCGCTGCGCCGCGCCGGTGTCGCCGACCTCGACGCGATCATGGAGCTCGAGCACACCGTCTTCGTGAACGACGCCTGGTCGGCGGACATGATGAGCGCCGAACTGTCGTCGCCGCACGGGTACTACCTCGTCGCGACGGAGGTCGACGCCGACGACGCGGCACTCGCGGGCTACGGCGGTCTCTTCGCGCCTTCCCGGTCCGACGACGCCGACATCCAGACCATCGCCGTCGCCGGGCACGCCAGAGGACGAGGGCTCGGACGACTCCTCATGCAGGCGCTCATCGAGCAGGCCCGGCAGCAGGACGTCGCCCAGGTCTTCCTCGAGGTCAGGGCCGACAACCCCGTGGCGATCGCGCTGTACCGGAGCCTTGGCTTCGAGGAACTCGGCGTCCGCCCCGGGTACTACCAGCCGGACGACGTCGACGCCATCGTCATGCGACTCACGGTCCAGCCGAGGCCGCCCATGCCCGCCCACGGCCAGTCCCCGCTCGAACAGACCGATCAGCACCCCGGGAGCATTGCGTGAACCGTGCAGAACCGCTCGTCCTCGGCATCGAGACGAGCTGCGACGAGACCGGGATCGGCATCGTCCGCGGACACCACCTGTTGGCGAACACCATCGCTTCGAGCATGGACGAACACGCACGGTACGGCGGCGTCGTCCCGGAGGTCGCCGCACGAGCCCACCTCGAGGCGCTCGAGCCGACGCTCACGGCGGCGCTCGCCGAGGCCGGCATCGCGTTGGCCGACCTCGACGCGGTCGCGGTGACGAGTGGCCCCGGCCTGTCCGGTGCGCTCATGGTCGGCGTCGGCGCAGCGAAGGCGCTCGCCGTGTCCCTCGGCAAACCGCTGTACGCCGTGAACCACCTCGTCGGTCACGTCGGCGCGGACGTCCTCGACTCCGAAGACGGGATGATCGAGTATCCGACGATCGCGTTGCTCGTGTCCGGCGGGCACACCTCGCTGCTGCTCGTGCGGGATCTCGTGTCGGACGTCGAACTGCTCGGCGAGACCATCGACGATGCAGCGGGAGAGGCCTTCGACAAGGTCGCGCGCATCCTGGGCCTGCCCTACCCGGGCGGGCCGCAGATCGATCGGGCGGCCGTCGGCGGCGACCCGACGGCGATCCGGTTCCCCCGAGGGCTCAGCCTGCCGAAGGACATGGAGCGGCATCGCTACGACTTCTCCTTCTCCGGCCTGAAGACGGCCGTGGCACGCTGGGTCGAGGCGAAGCAGGACGCTGGGGAGCCGGTCCCCGTCGCGGACGTCGCCGCCAGCTTCCGCGAGGCCGTCGTCGACGTGCTCGTCTCGAAGGCGGTCAAGGCGTGCACCGAGCTCGGTGTGCCCCGCCTGCTGCTGGGGGGCGGTGTCATCGCGAACGCGCGGCTCCGCGAGGTGGCCGCCGAACGCACCGCCTCGGCCGGGATCGAACTCCGCATCCCGCCGTTGCAGCTGTGCACCGACAATGGCGCTATGATCGCCGCGCTCGCCGCGCAGCTCATCTCCGCCGGACACGAGCCGTCCTCGCTCGACTTCGGCGCCGACTCGACCCTGCCGGTCACCGAGATCCAGGTGCACTGACCGCTCGACGAGCCGTCTCCCGGCCGTCGACCGGGTGCGCGGACGTCGGCGCATAGGATGGGCCGGTACCCGGTCACGGATCGAAGGAGCGGCGATGGATCAGCACGAGCACCCCGACGGACGACCTCAGCACCAGGACGGTGCGGTGGACGGGCAGTCGCGCCCGCCGCAGGCTGAGCAGCCGAACGGGCAGCCGCAGCAGCCGTGGGGGCAGCAGCCTCCGCACCAGCCCCAGCAGCCGTGGGGGCAGCAGCCTCCGCACCAGCCCCAGCAGCCCTGGTCGCCGTACCAGCCGCCACAGCCCTCCCAGCAGGCCGGCGTCGGGCCGCAGGGTCAGCAGCAGCCGTATCAGCCTCAGCCCCAGGGCCAGCAGCCGTACCAGCCTCAGGGTCAGGCATCCCCGCCGCCCACGGACTGGCAGCGCGGCGCCGGCGCGCCCGTCACACCGCCGACGCGCCCTGCCCAGCAGGGGGCGTCCCCCTCGGCGCCTCCGGCGGGTTGGCAGGGCGATCACGCGACCTATCTCCAGACGGTGCCGACGGCGGTCTACCAGGCACCGAGCCAGGGAGGCTACGCCGCATACCAGCAGTCGCAGACGCAGACCCCTGCCGCTTCGACCGGGACCTCGCGGAGCACCTGGTCGCTCATCACCGGTGTCGTCGGGCTCGTCGTGTCGGTCTTTGTCGGTTGGGGCTTCCCTCTGTCGATCGCCGCGATCGTGCTCGGGTTCGGAGCCAGGCGTCGCGAGCCGCAGGGCCGAGGTCGCGCCCTCACCGGCCTCGTGACCGGGTTCGTCGGCCTCGCCTGCTCGGTCGGCTGGCTCGTCTACAGCGTCGTCGTGATCATCGGCTACGTCTCGACCTGATCCTCCTCGGGGCGCTGCGGCGCGGCGGACGCCGTCGGGTCAGGCGTCGGTGGCCGGCGTCACCCGTTCGACGAGCAGCGCACTGTGTTTGCCGGCGATCCTCGTGAGGATGATCGTGGCCGAGCCGTCGCCCTTCAGCGCGAGGCGCTTCCGGAACGCCGCGGGGTCGACGTCGACGCCGCGTTTCTTGATCTCGAGGACGCCGATCCCGCGATCACGCATCGTGCGCTTGAGGACCTTCTCGTCCATCGGCAGCCGTTCGAGCACCCGGAAGGTCGTGGCGAACGGCGAGCTCGTCGCCGTGTCGGAGGTCAGGTAGGCGATGCCCTGGCCGAGCATGCCGGCCTCCAACCGGATGGCGAGGTCTCCGATGAGTCGGGCCCGGATCACGGATCCGTCGGGTTCGTGCACGTAGTCGCCGAGCTCCCGCACGGGGGCGTCGTCGGCGTCGGCCTCGGCGTGCAACTCGTGGTGCACGCCGTCCGCGAGGAGGAGCGCGGACCGTCGGACGTCCGGACGGGCCAGCGGGCCGAACCAGAGCGCCATCTCGACGAGCTGTCCGTCGACCGACACCCACTGCGCCTCGGCGTCGTCGGGGATGAGGGAGCGGTCGAATCCGGGCCCGAGCTTGACGCCTGTGGGAAGGCGGGCCGCTGCACCGAAGACCAGGTCGAGGGACGGGGTGTAGTCGGCGGCACTCGACAGCCGCGCGGTGTCGGCGTGTCCTGCGGTGCGCCGCGCGGGATCGAACCAGACCGCGTCGAAGTCGTCCAGGGCGACGTCCTCGGCGGCGGCGTTCCGTACGGTCGCCGTGGGGAACGGAGCGAGGTTGTAGCTGGCGATGGCCGCGGTGACCTCGTCGATGTCGACCGCCGTGACCTCCAGGTCGAGCGAGGCCATGGCCATCGAGTCGGCGCCGATGCCGCTGCCGAGGTCGGCGATCCGCGTGAGGTCGGCCCGGGCGAACCGCCCGGCGTGCAATGCGGCGACGGGAAGGCGCGTGGCTTGTTCGAGCCCGGCCTCGGTGAACAGCATGCGGCCGGCGAACGGTCCGAACTTCCCGACGGCCTTCTGCCTGAGCCGTGACTGCGTGAGGACCGCCGCGACCAGCTCGGGGGAGTGGCCCTCCTTGCGCAGGCGCCCGACCAGGCGGACGGCTTCGTCCTTCGTCGGATAGGGCGGGAGGGAGTCGAGGAGCTTGAGGCCGTCGGCCGTGAGGAGTTCGACGAGTTCCGAACGGTCCATGGTCAGCGGGCCTCGGGCGGAGCAGGATGCATCCGGCAACGCTAGCAGTCGTTGATTGGCACTCGCATTGCATGAGTGCCAGAAGATGCCTACACTGGAATCAGCACTCTCGCAGTGTGAGTGCTAACCACGTCTTCGTTTCAAGAAAGAGGTCAACCGTGTCGGTCTCCATCAAGCCGCTCGAGGATCGCATCGTCATCAAGCAGGTCGAGGCAGAGCAGACCACCGCTTCCGGTCTGGTCATCCCCGACACCGCCAAGGAGAAGCCCCAGGAGGGCGAGGTCGTGGCGGTCGGACCCGGTCGCATCGACGACAACGGCAACCGCGTCCCGCTCGACGTCGCCGTCGGCGACAAGGTGATCTACTCCAAGTACGGTGGCACCGAGGTCAAGTACGCCGGTGAGGACTACCTCGTCCTGTCCGCGCGCGACGTCCTCGCAGTCGTCGTCCGCTAGTCACCAGCGCACGGATCCGGCGGCCCAGGCCGCTCAACAGCCCGAATGGCATTCGCCGTTCGGGCTGTGTCCGTTTCCGGAGGGTGTCGCGGGGAGTCGCGGGTCTAGCCTGGACCAGTGCAGAACCCCAGCGATCCAGCCGACGTCGACATCCACCCCGTCACCGTCGACGGGGGAGGGGATCGACGTGCGAGCGTCGCCGTGCCCCAGCAGGGGAGCCGGTCTGGGTTGCTCTCGGCGGTCGCCGCCTACTGCCTCTGGGGAGCGCTCCCGCTCTACTTCATCGCCCTCGCGCCGGCCGGGGCCTTCGAAGTGGTGGCGTGGCGGATCCTCTTCTCCCTCGTCTTCTGCGCCGTCCTCATCCTGGCGACCCGTTCCTGGCGTCGACTGTTCGGCATCCTCCGCCAGCGCCGCATCGTCCTGACGATGGGTCTCGCCGGAGCGCTCATCTACGTCAACTGGCAGACGTACGTCTACGGTGCGCTCAACGGCCAAGTGGTCGAGGCGTCGCTCGGGTACTTCATCAACCCGATCGTGACCGTCTTCCTCGGCGTCTTCTTCCTCCGCGAGCGGTTGCGTCCAGCCCAGTGGGCCGCGGTGGTCGTGAGCGTGATCGCGGTCCTGGTCCTCGCGATCGGGCACGGCAGCGTCCCCTGGATCGCCCTCATCCTTGCCTTCTCGTTCGGCCTCTACGGGTACATCAAGAAACTGGTGGGCGGCTCGGTCGACGCCGTGTCCGGGTTGACGCTCGAGACCGTGTGGCTGATGCCGGTCGCGATCGCCCAGCTCATCGCGGTCGGCGTGACCGGTGGGCTGACGATCGGCACCGCGGGCGTCGGGCACGCCCTGCTGCTCGTCGGCGCCGGCGTCATCACCGCTGTCCCACTCCTGCTGTTCGCGGCGGCGGCCCGCCGCCTCCCGCTCACCTGGATGGGTTTCATCCAGTACTTCGCACCGATCATCCAGTTCGTCGTCGGTGTCGCGGTCCTGCACGAGGCGATGCCGCCTGAGCGCTGGTTGGGCTTCGGTCTCGTGTGGCTGGCGCTCGCTATCCTCACCGTCGACATGCTTGTCGCCTCGACCCGGGGTCGTCGGGCCGCCGGGGCCGAACGGCGCCGCTCGACGAGGGTCGGAACAGCGGATTCCAGCGCTGATCGCGCGACCACTGCAGGAAAAGCGCGAAACAAGCCCTCCTGAGGTAACGATTTGGTCGTGTTACACGCTTGTAACGTCAACGACATTGTCCAGCGCACGTGCAGCGGATAACTTGACTCAACGGCAGCCCCTGGAGCTGCCACTCTTCTGACAAGCAAGGAGTACCATGAGCGTCTTTTCGAAGGCCACGGCCGCTCGCTCCCGCCCACGTTCCATCGTTCTCGGTGGTATCGCACTGATCGGAGCCAGCGCGCTGGTTCTGAGCGGTTGCGCCTCGAGTGGTAGCGGCGACAGCGGCAGCAGCAGCAAGCCTGCTGGCGACCTGACCCTGAAGCTCGGCACGGCGTTGCCGCAGACCGGTAACCTCGCGTTCCTCGGCCCGCCCGAGGAGGCCGGTGTCGGTCTCGCGGTCAAGGAGGTCAACGACGCCGACCTCGGCATCAAGATCGACCTGACGCTCGGCGACTCGGGTGACTCCGACAACAAGGCGTACGCGACCGAGGTCCCCGTCTGCTCTCCGAGGGTGTCACAGCCATCATCGGTGCAGCGTCCTCGGGTGTGTCGAAGCTCTTCATCGACGAAGTCACCGGCGCAGGCGTCATCCAGTTCTCCCCGGCGAACACCTCCGCGGACTTCACGACGTGGGACGACAACGGTCTCTACTGGCGGACGGCGCCGTCCGACGTGCTGCAGGGCGAGGTCCTCGGGAACCTGATCGCGGAGGACGGCAACGCCACCCTCGGCATCATCTACCTGAACGACTCGTACGGCACCGGCCTCGCGAAGTTCACCAAGGAGGCGTTCGAGAGCGCCGGCGGTGAAGTGGTCGCCGAGCAGTCGTACAACACCGGTGACACCTCGTTCGACGCGCAGATCAGCGCGGTCAAGGCGGAGAACCCCGACGCGATCGCGATCATCGCGTTCGAGGAGACCAAGACGATCGTCCCCGGTCTCGCCGGCTTCCCGTCGGACAAGCTCTACTTCGTCGACGGCAACCTCGCCGACTACAGCGCGGACTTCGCTCCGGGCACCCTGACGGGCGCCAAGGGAACGCTGCCCGGTCTCGACACCGCGAAGCTCGGTGACTTCACCGACCGCCTCCAGGCGTTCGTGAAGGACGAGGGTGGCGAGCCGCTGAAGGACTACAGCTACGCGGCTGAATCCTACGACGCCGTCATCCTGCTCGCCCTCGCTGCGCTGCAGGCCGGTTCGACCGAGGGTGCCGACATGGCGGCCCAGCTCCAGTCCGTGTCCGGTGGTAAGGACAAGGGCGACAAGGTGACCACCTTCGAAGAGGGTGCGAAGGCCATCGCCGACGGCAAGAAGATCGACTACGACGGCAACTCCGGTCCGATCACGTTCGACGAGAACGGCGACCCGACCGAGGCGACCATCGGTATCTACCAGTACGGTGACGACAACAAGTACACCCGCACCAACTAGTCGCCCACGCGACTGACGAGGCCCCGGAGCGATCCGGGGCCTTCGTCGTGTCCGCCCCCCGATGCACCCCGCCCCCTGTGTGGTCCCTCGTATGTGGTAGCGCCAGCGCGATGCGCTGACGCGAGCGCGGGTCCAGCGCGTGGGCGCGGGTCTCCAGAGACCCGCGCCCACGCGCCTGCGGCGCGCTCACGCCGATTCCGAGCCCATGCGGCACAGCGGAGCGCGCTCACGCCGGCGCACCGCGCTGGCGACGTGAGGGGCGCCTGCCAGCGCACCGCGCCGACGGAGGGTGCGGTGCGGTCACGTCGGCGCACCGCGCTGACAGCGACCAGTTGGGCGCCCGGGTCAACGGAACGCGCGTTGCAGTCCAGCGCGCTCGAGCTTCGCGGCGAGCCGGCTCGGATGGACGAGGTCCTCCCAGGTGGCGCGGACGACGGTGTAGCCGAGCGCGCGCAGCCGATCCTCCCGATGCTTCTCCGCCAGGACGATGTCGGCCACGTCCCGTCCCTGGGTGAACTCCTCCCGCACATACTTCTGCCGGCCATCGAGTTCGAGGATGATGCGCTCGTCCGGCCAGACCGCATCGACCACACCGACCGGTCCGTCCGCGTCGGAGAAGGCCTGCTGCAGCACCGGCAGGGCGAAACCGAGCTGCGCGATCACGACCCGCATCTTCGATTCGCCACCGTTCGCGGCGAGGGGGTCCGCGAATTCGATCGCAAAGCGCACCTGCCGTCCTCCCCGACGGCCCGGCAGGTCTCGTGCGAGCGAGCGGAGCGCCGTCTCGTCGGTGAGCTTGAGCCGGAGGGCAGCGTCGGCGACGGCGACGGCATCCTCGAGGCGGGCGATCCGAGCGAGATCGACGACGGTCCGAGCCGGGTCCGTGACCGCGAGCCCGTGCCGCATCCGTCGGGCGACGGAGCCCTGCGTCGTGTGACGGATGATGCCGGGTGCCGAACGCCCTCCGCGATCACCGCTCGTCAGCGTGTGCACCTCGGGAGGCCACGGACCCACGATCGGGAGTCCCCACAACCGCGCCGCCGAGTAGTGGCTGAACAGAGCGTCCTTCCGGAGCGCGACGGCCGCCGCATCGATCCGGACCCGGTAGCGGTCATCGGGGGACAGGGAACTCCATATCGGTTCAGGGACGTAGATGCCCTTCCGCAGACGCACCAGGTCGCCGTCGCGGTGGGCGGCGCTCACCAGGCGCTCGGCACCGACCCGACGTGCGTCGCGGACGAGGAGGAGTCCGTTCGGGCGGAGGAGCAGGTTGAGATCGAAGGATTCCATCGCCTCACCGTGCCCGTTCGCCTCCGCCGTCACCTCGTGTCATGGAAGCGATGTGGAGAACTACTCCCATCCAGCCTCCGGTGGAGCGAGGGTGGAGCGGCCCCCAGCGCGGTGCGCTGACGCCAGCGCGGGTCGTCGGCCTCAGGGCGGGTCGCTGTGCCGCGGGGGCGGGGATTCGGCGTGAGCGCGGGTCCAGCGCGTGAGCGCGCGCCTCCGGAGACCCGCGCTCATGCGCCAGGACCGCGCTCGCGTCAGCGCACCGCGCTGGCGAAAGGGGGAGGGAGAATGCACAACTCCTCCGTCCCCGTCTCAGGAGGCCGTCTTGGTACGACGGTGCCCCTCGGGGGAGGGAGGAGTTGTGGTTCGTTCACCGGTCGGGATCCGGTGGCTTCTGGCCCGTCGCTCGGCACGCGGCCGGGACGAGCATGTTCGAGGGTACCGAAGTACCCGCCGACCCGCGAGTGGGGAACGCCCTGATCAGTCCTCGTCCTGGCCGAGCGTGCCCAGGTAGAGGCCGATCACCTTGTCATCCGAGAGGAGCTCGCGGCCCGTCCCGGTGTAGGCGTCACGACCCTGGTCGAGCACGTACCCGCGGTCGCAGATCTGCAGACAGCGACGCGCGTTCTGCTCCACCATGATCGTGGTGACGCCGGCCTTGTTGATGTCCGAGACCCGGATGAACGCGTCGTCCTGACGCACGGGCGACAAGCCCGCGGACGGCTCGTCGAGGAGCAGCACGTGCGGATCCATCATGAGGGCCCGCGACATCGCGACCATCTGGCGCTCACCACCCGACAGTGAACCGGCGCGCTGCTTGAGCCGCTTGCCGAGTTCGCTGAAGATCCCGGTGACGAACTCGAGGCGCTCGTTGTACTGCTTCGGCTTCTGGAACAACCCCATCTTGAGGTTGTCCTCGATGGTGAGGCTCGGGAACACGTTGTTCGTCTGCGGGACGAACCCGACGCCGCGGGCCACGAGCTTGTTCGCCCGGAGCCCCGTGATGTCCTCGCCGTTCAGGAGCACCTGTCCGCTGCGCACCTTCACCTGTCCGAAGATCGCCTTCAGCAGCGTCGACTTCCCCGCACCGTTCGGTCCGATGATGCCGATGAGCTCGCCCTTCCGGGCGGTCAGGTTCGCACTGTTCAGAATGTTCACACCGGGGAGGTACCCGGCGGTCAGGTCAGTGACCTCCACGACCATCTCGGCGTCCTTGACCGCGGTGCCACCGACCGGGGCACCCTTCACCTCGCTCATTTCCGCTCCTCCTCGGGCTCGGCACCAGCCGCGAGCCGTTCGTCCTCGATCTCGGCGAGCAGCTCCTCGGCCGCAGCTCTGTCCTCTCCGGCGATCCGGCCGGTCACGACCCCGAGGTCGACGTCCTGGTGGCTCCCGAGGTAGGCGTCGATGACGGCGGGATCCTCCATGACGGTGTCCGGCGGACCCTCGGCGACGACGCGACCCTCGGCCATGACGACCACCCAGTCGGCGATGTGCCGGACCATCTGCATGTCGTGCTCGACGAACAGCACGGTCATGCCCTCGTCCTTCAACGCCAGGATGTGGTCGAGCAGGGACTGCGTGAGCGCCGGGTTGACGCCGGCCATCGGCTCGTCGAGCATGACGAGCTTCGGATCGCTCATGAGCGCCCGCGCCATCTCGAGGAGCTTCCGCTGCCCACCGGAGAGGCTGGCCGCGTAGTCGTCGCGTTTCGTGTCGAGCTTGAAGCGGCGGAGGAGATCCATCGCCTTGACCTCGAGGTCGGCTTCCTGCTTCCGCCAAAGCGGCTTCACCAGGCTCGAGAAGATGCCCTCACCGGTCTGGCCGGTCGCGCCGAGCTTCATGTTCTCGAGCACCGTGAGCAGGCCGAGCGCCTTCGTCAACTGGAAGGTCCGGACCTGACCCATGCGGGCGACCTTGAACGCCGGGACGCCCCCGAGGCTCTTGCCGTCGAAGTTCCACGTCCCGGTGTTCGGCTTGTCGAAGCCGGTCAACAGGTTGAACAGCGTGGTCTTGCCGGCACCGTTCGGGCCGATGAGGGCGGTGATCGCGTTGCGGGGCACCTCCAGGTGCTCCACGTTCACCGCCTGCAGGCCGCCGAAGGTCCGGGTGACCTGATCCGCGATGAGGATCGGGTCGACCTTCTTGACGCCCGGGACGATCTCGCCGACGTGGAGGCCGGTGGTCTTGACCGGTCGCGAGGTGGGTGAGCTGTTACTTGACAAAGGTCAGCTCCTTCTTGTTTCCGAGGATGCCTTGCGGCCTGAAGATGACGATCAGCATGAGCGCGACACCGACCAGCACGTAGCGGAGCGTCGACGCCTGCGTCGAGCTCATGAACGGCAGGACGTCCGCCTTCACGAGCGCCGGGAGGACGTTCGAGAGGAACGCCATGATCACCCAGAAGATCACCGAGCCGAGCAGCGGCCCGAAGACCGTCGCGGCTCCACCGAGCAGGAGGATCGTCCAGATGAAGAAGGTGAGGCTCGTGACGTACACGCTCGGCACGACCGCGGAGGGGAGTGCCAGCACCACCCCGCCGAGTGCGCCGAAGACACCACCGACGACGAGCGCCTGCATCTTGTAGGCGAACACGTTCTTGCCGAGGGCGCGCACGGCGTCCTCGTCCTCGCGGATACCCTTCAGCACGCGGCCCCACGGGCTGCGCATGAGGAGGAACACGAGGAGTGCGGCGACGGCGAGCAGCAGGATGCCGAAGATGCGGACCCACCACTGGTTCGCGTTGAGCTCCCACGGGCCGAAGCCGTAGATGCCCTCCGGGATCGGGTTCGCGGCGCGGAAGCCCTCGTGGTAGTTGCCGAGGCCGTCGGCCGAGTTCGTGAACTCGTCGAAGACCTGCGTCGTGAAGAGCAGTCGGACGATCTCCGCCGCGGCGATGGTCACGATGGCCAGATAGTCCGCCCGCAGTCGCAGGGTCGGGATGCCGAGGATGAAAGCGAAGACCACCGAGGCCAGACAGCCGACGATGATGCCCGCCCACCACGGGAGGTTGAAGCTCAGGATCGAGATGGCGTAGCCGTAGGCGCCGAGCGCCATGAACCCCGCCATACCGAAGTTCAACAGACCGCCGTAGCCGAAGTGCACGGCCAAGCCGAGTGCTGCGAGCGCGTACGCGATCGTCTCCGGGCTGATGACCCAAGCGAGCGTGTTCGAGAGAATGCTTCCCCAGTCCATGCGCGTGCCCCTAACCGATTCTCTCGCGACGTCCGAGGATGCCCTGCGGTCTCACGAGGAGCACCGCGATGAGCACCACGAGGGCGCCGACGTACTTGATGTCAGACGGGATCCAGAGCGTCGAGACCTCGACGAGGATGCCGATGATGAGGGCGCCGACCATGGCGCCGAAGGCGGTTCCGAGCCCGCCGAGGGTGATGGCCGCGAAGATGAGGAGGAGCAGCTGCGCTCCCATGTCCCACTTGATGCCCGGTCGGAAGTACGCCCACAGGATGCCGGAGAGGCCGGCGAGGGTCGCTGCGAGGATCCAGACGATGCGGACCACGCGGTCGACGTCGATACCGCTGGCCGCTGCGAGGCTCGGGTTGTCCGAGATGGCTCGCGTCGCCTTGCCGGTCTTCGTCTTGATGAGCCACCAGGCCACGCCGAGGAGCACCACGACGCTGACCGCCATGCTGATCATGTCGGTGACGCTGAGCGAGACCGTGCCGAACAGCTTGATGTTCTCCTCTCCCGAACCCGGCAGCTGGAACGTGCCGCCGCCGACGAAGTAGAGGAAGACGTAGCGGAGCGCCAGCGACAGGCCGATCGAGACGATCATCACCTGCACGATGCCGACGCCCTTGCGTCTCAAGGGTCTCCAGATGCCGGCGTCGAGCGCGAAGCCGAACGCGGCACTCAGGGCGAGGGCGATGATGATGGCAAGCCAGATCGGCCATTGGAGGAACACCCCGAACACGAGCGCCATGATCGCGCCGAAGGTCACCATCTCTGCGTGGGCGAAGTTGCTGAGTCCTGTGGTGCCGAACACCAGGGAGGCTCCGATGGCGGCGAGCGCCAGCATGAGTCCGAAGTTCAGACCGTTGACGAGTCGTTCGGCGAGTTGATCCCAGAAGCTGACGGTGACGCGGACGCCTTCGCCGAGGAAGAAGTTCACGGACTTCGATTGGGTGAGGCCGAACTTCGCCTCGATGGTCGAGCCGCCCTCGGCGACGATGACGCCCTTCGGGAGGGTCTCCTCGTCGAGCGTTACCTTGTACGTACCTTTCTCGGGGACGCCGATCTTCCACTTGCCGTCGGCGTCGGTGTCGACATCGGCCTTGTAGCCGTTGCCGTCGACCGTGATGTTCACGCCTTCGAGTGGTTTGTCGTCGTACTTGACGTTCCCAGCGAAGTAGAAGTCGTACTCCTCGCCCACCTCGTCAGCATGAGCCGGGACGGCGCTCATGACGGACGTGAGGGTGATTGCCCCGAACAACAGGGCGATGAGGAGCACGAATCTCCGTGCCAGTCTCGGGTTTCGGGTCGTTCCAGCGAACTTCACTGCACCTCCAGTGCCGGGCCACTTCCGTGGACCGTTCTCCTGCGTCGGACAACGCTGTTCGACGATAGAACCTGATTATTGCCTACATGTTTCGCCCGTGCGTATTTCTCCGCATCGATTTGTCGGGATCGTGGAATAGGGGTAGGCCGTGCTCGGTTACGATGGTGATACCGGCAGGTCTGCGTTTCTCCGGTGTGTTCGTGGCTATGAGAGGGATAAATGGACCAGCCTGATCCGTTCGGATTCGTAGGACTCACGTATGACGATGTGCTGCTGCTGCCCGGGCACACCGACGTCATCCCGAGCGAGGCGGAGACCTCGTCCCGCCTGACGAAGCGGATCACCGTGAACACGCCGCTGCTGTCGAGCGCGATGGACACCGTGACCGAGGCTCGCATGGCGATCGCGATGGCTCGCGAGGGCGGCATCGGCATCCTGCACCGCAACCTGTCGATCTCCGACCAGGCCGAACAGGTCGACCGCGTGAAGCGGAGCGAGTCGGGCATGATCACGAACCCGATCACCACCACGGCCGACGCCACCGTCGCCGAGGTCGACGAGCTGTGCGGCCAGTTCCGCATCTCGGGCCTCCCGGTCGTCGACGACAAGGGTGTGCTCGTCGGCATCATCACGAACCGCGACATGCGCTTCGTGTCGCCGTTCGAGAAGGCCACGACCCGCGTCAGCGAGGTCATGACGAGCACCGGTCTCGTGACCGCTCCCGTCGGCACCGACCGCAACGCGGTGATGGCGCTCCTCGCGCAGCACCGCATCGAGAAGCTGCCCCTCGTCGACGAGGCGGGCAAGCTCAAGGGCCTCATCACCGTCAAGGACTTCGACAAGAGCGAGAAGTACCCGCTGGCCACGAAGGACGACACCGGTCGTCTGCGGGTCGGAGCGGCCATCGGCTTCTTCGGCGACGCCTGGTCCCGTGCGGGCCAGCTGCTCGACGCCGGCGTCGACGTCATCGTGGTCGACACGGCCAACGGTGAGAGCGCAGGCGTGCTCGACATCATCCGCAAGCTCAAGGCCGACCCGGCGTTCGCCGGTGTCGACGTCATCGGCGGCAACGTCGCGACCCGCTCCGGCGCGCAGGCCCTCATCGAGGCCGGTGCGGACGCGATCAAGGTCGGCGTCGGTCCGGGTTCCATCTGCACCACGCGCGTCGTCGCGGGTGTCGGTGTCCCGCAGGTCACCGCCGTCTACGAGGCGTCGCTTGCGGCGCGCGAGGCGAACGTCCCGGTCATCGCCGACGGCGGTCTGCAGTACTCGGGCGACATCGCCAAGGCACTCGTCGCGGGTGCCGACACCGTCATGCTCGGCTCGCTCCTGGCCGGCACCGACGAGAGCCCCGGCGACCTCGTGTTCGTGGGTGGCAAGCAGTTCAAGAACTACCGCGGCATGGGATCGCTCGGAGCCATGCAGACGCGAGGCGAGAAGACCTCGTACTCGAAGGACCGCTACTTCCAGGCCGACGTGCCGAGCGACGACAAGCTGATCCCCGAGGGCATCGAGGGCCAGGTGCCCTACCGCGGCCCGGTGTCGGCCGTCGCGTACCAGCTCATCGGCGGGCTGCGTCAGTCCATGTTCTACGTCGGCGCGCGCAACATCGGCGAGCTGAAGGCCAAGGGCAAGTTCGTCCGCATCACCTCCGCGGGCCTCAAGGAGTCGCACCCGCACGACGTGCAGATCGTCGTCGAGGCGCCCAACTACCGCAAGTAGGCACCCGCACGAACACCGACGGTCCGGCAGGCTTCCGCCTGCCGGACCGTCGGCGTAGGTGTGGTCAGCGCATCCGACGTTTGTTCAGAGCGGTTAGCGTCGCCCACATGACCAGGGCGAAGCCTCCGATCCACAGGGCGTATAGCAGGTAGCCATCGAGGCCGAATCCCAAACGGACCGCCGTCGTGCCACAGATGACGATCCCGACAATGGTGCTGGCGAGGACTGATTGGCGGACGCGAAGCGGTCGCTTAGGAGGAACGTTGTGGGTCTCAGGGCTCATACGTAGACGCAGCGGCCTTGGTTGCCGCCGATGTAGATCTTCATCTCTCGTCCTCCTTGGCAGATGCCGTTCGTCGCGAGAGCGGTGGATGCGACTAAGAGGATGGCTCCGAAGACGACGCACAGCGCGGCGCCGACCCCTGGGAGGAGGCACAACGCTCCTTGAAGGGCCATCGCGCCTCCACCGATGATGAGGCCTTGGTCGAAGGCATTGAACAGGACATAGATCCCACCGGAGTCCTGCCCTCCGCCGAGACGCGTCTCGGAAGGGCCTTGTCCCACCGAGAAGCTGAACCCGTTCTCGAATACGAATGTCTCGATCGTGTCCTCACCTACCCGCTGTGTGGTGAACGGGACTTGTGCTGCCTTCAACTCATCGACGGCCAGTCGAAGCTGTTCGGGAGTGATCTCGTGCTGAGCTGCTGTGCTCAGGGGCGTCGCGGTAACAGGTGGAGGAGCAGCGTTGGCTGTTGCCGGCGCAGCGAGAGCGATGACGACCGCCAGGATTGTTCCGAGACTGAAGGCCCGTGAAGTGGTGAGCATGACTTGGTATCCCCTTCTCTGATTGGTGCGCCGCGGTGCGAACCTGGTCGTTAATATAGATATTTCTGAATCAAACGTCCAGAGTTTTGACGGGATCCGGTGTTCGTCCACCAGGCGACCGGTAGGCTGGTGCGGTGAGCATGGATATTGAGATCGGCCGGTCAAAGCGCGCACGGCGCGCCTACGCGTTCGACGACATCGCCGTCGTCCCGTCGCGGCGGACCCGCGACCCACAGGACGTCTCGGTGTCCTGGTCGATCGACGCCTACCAGTTCGAGATCCCGGTGCTCGCAGCACCGATGGACTCCGTCGTCTCGCCGACGACCGCGATCATGATGGGCCAGCTCGGCGGCGTCGGCGTCCTCGACCTCGAGGGCCTCTGGACGCGGTACGAAGACCCCGAGCCGCTGCTCGCCGAGATCCGGTCGTTGCCGGTCGGCCGAGCGACCGCGCGCATGCAGGAGATCTACTCGGAGCCCATCAAGCCCGAACTCGTCACCGCCCGGCTCGCCGAGATCCGCGCGGCCGGAGTCACCGTCGCCGCAGCCCTCTCGCCGCAGCGCACGCAGGAGCTCTACGAGACCGTCGTCGCCGCAGGGGTCGACCTCTTCGTCATCCGCGGCACGACCGTGTCCGCCGAGCACGTCTCCAAGAACCAGGAGCCGCTCAACCTCAAGAAGTTCATCTACGAGCTCGACGTCCCCGTGATCGTCGGCGGCGCGGCCACCTACACCGCGGCCCTGCACCTCATGCGGACCGGGGCGGCCGGTGTGCTCGTCGGCTTCGGCGGCGGTGCCGCCTCCACCACGCGGGCCTCGCTCGGCATCCACGCCCCGATGGCGACCGCCGTGGCCGACGTCGCCGGTGCGCGTCGCGACTACCTCGACGAGTCCGGCGGCCGCTACGTGCACGTCATCGCCGACGGCGGTCTCGGAACCTCGGGCGACATCGTCAAGGCCGTCGCGATGGGTGCCGACGCCGTCATGCTCGGGACCGCATTGGCCCGCGCCACCGACGCACCCGGTGGTGGCTGGCACTGGGGTGCCGAGGCGCACCACCTGCACCTGCCGCGCGGTCGCCGTGTCGAGGTCGGCACCGTCGCGACCCTCGAGGAGATCCTCTACGGCCCGTCGCCGAAGTCGGACGGCACGGCCAACCTCATCGGCGCGCTCCGTCGCTCGATGGCCACCACCGGCTACTCCGACCTCAAGGAGTTCCAGCGGGTCGAGGTCGTCGTCGCGCCGTACCAGGGCGCCTAG
This sequence comes from Plantibacter sp. M259, assembly GCF_006065115.1. Classification (NCBI taxonomy): domain Bacteria; kingdom Bacillati; phylum Actinomycetota; class Actinomycetes; order Micrococcales; family Microbacteriaceae; genus Plantibacter; species Plantibacter sp. M259. The sequence goes on from NZ_CP040750.1 coordinate 3,109,245, forward strand.
CCCTGCCGGAAGCGAGTCGCTTCCGCAAGCGGTTGTCGGGTCGCATCGCGCCGACTAGCCTCTGAGGCAGAGCCTCGTGGACGAGCACCTGCCTCCGGCAGGATCATCGCGAGGGCGGTTCCAGCGAGCGGAGTTCGACGATGGCCACCACCCACAACAACGTGTCACGTTCCACCAAGCTGGGGATGGAGGAGCGCGACGCCGCGATCGAAGCGTTGAAGTCGAAAGAGCTCGACATCCTCGTCGTCGGTGGTGGCATCGTGGGCACCGGTGCTGCGCTCGACGCCGTCACGCGCGGTCTGAGCACCGGTCTGCTCGAGGCACGCGACTGGGCGAGCGGTACCTCGAGCCGCTCCTCGAAGCTCGTGCACGGCGGTATCCGCTACCTCGAACAACTCGACTTCCGACTCGTCCGGGAGGCGCTCATCGAGCGCGGGTTGCTGCTGCAGCGCATCGCGCCGCACCTCGTGAAGCCGGTCCGGTTCCTGTACCCGCTCAACAAGCCGGTCTTCGAACGCCTCTACATCGGCGCCGGCATGCTGCTCTACGACCTCTTCAGCTGGAGCGGTGGCCGTCCGCCCGGCGTCCCGCACCACCGGCACCTGTCCAAGCGTCAGGTCCTGACCTCGATCCCGAGCCTCAAGTCGGACGCGTTCGTCGGCGGACTCACCTACTACGACGCCCAGGTCGACGACGCCCGCTACGTCTCGTCCCTCGCGCGGACGGCGTCCGCCTACGGCGCGCACGTCGCGAGCCGCGTACGGGTCGAGGGGTTCGTCAAGGTCGGACAGCGCGTCGTGGGCGTCAAGGCGCACGACCTGCAGACCGACGAGCGCTTCGAGATCCGTGCCAAGCAGGTCGTCAACGCGACCGGGGTGTGGACCGACGACACGCAGTCGATGGTGGGGGAGCGGGGCCAGTTCAAGGTCCGCGCGTCGAAGGGCATCCACCTCGTCGTCCCGCGCGACCGCTTCCAGTCGAACATGGGCCTCCTGCTCCGCACGGAGAAGAGCGTCCTCTTCGTCATCCCGTGGGGCCGGCACTGGCTCATCGGCACGACCGACACGGACTGGCACCTCGACAAGGCGCACCCGGCGGCGACGGCGGCCGACATCGACTACCTGCTCGACCACGTCAACACGATCCTGGCCGTGCCGCTGACCCGAGAGGACGTCGAGGGCGTCTACGCCGGACTCCGTCCGCTGCTGGCCGGCGAATCGGAGCAGACGTCGAAGCTCTCTCGCGAGCACCTGGTCGCGCACTCCGTGCCCGGTCTCGTGGTCATCGCCGGCGGCAAGTGGACCACCTACCGGGTCATGGCGAAGGACGCGATCGACGCCGCGGTGGACGCACTCGACGGCAAGATCCCGGCCAGCGCGACGGAGAACATCGCCCTCCTCGGAGCCGAGGGGTACCAGGCGGCCTGGAACAAGCGTGGCAAGATCGCGCGGGCCTTCGGGGTGCACACGGCGCGCATCGAGCACCTGCTGAACCGTTACGGCGTCCTGACGGACGAGCTGCTCGACCTCATCAAGGAGGACCCGACGCTCGCCGAAGCGCTGCCGGGGGCGGACGACTACATCGGGGCGGAGGTCGTCTACGCGGCCTCCCACGAGGGTGCCCTCCACCTCGACGACGTCCTCGCCCGTCGGACCCGCATCTCCATCGAGGCCTGGGACCGCGGTGTCTCGGCGGCCCCGGTCGCGGCGAAGCTCATGGGTGGGGTCCTCGGGTGGGACGAGGAGCGCATCGAGAAGGAGGTCTCCTACTACCTCACGCGCGTCGCAGCGGAGCGGGCCTCGCAGGAACAGCCGAACGACGAGGCCGCCGACCGCGTGCGCCTGGAGGCACCGGACATCGTCCCAGGGGCCTGAACCGGCGGTGATCGCCCGCAGCGCAACGGCTGCGGGCGCCTCGGGCGAGCGGGCCAGGTGTGGCGGATAGACTAGGAGGACTGCCACAACAAGCCTGAGGAGTACAGCCATGGTGGATGTTCGGCGGGTCAAACTTCCCGGGGTCGGTGTGCTCCACACCTTCGTCACGGACGACGGCGGCAAGGTCGGCGTCATCGCCCACCGGTCCGGCCACAGCGACCTCATCACCTTCGCCGACCACGAGGACGGTGCCGATGCCGGCAAGGTGTCGCTCCGGCTCAACGAGGATGAGGCGCACACGCTGGCCGAACTCCTCGGTGGCACGCAGATCACCGAGTCGCTCAGCGCGCTCGACCAGATCCCCGGCCTCAGCATCGACTGGTTCACCGTCGACTATGAAGACCACATCGCCGGGCAGCCGCTCGGCAACCCCGCCGAGAAGGGCATGGTCGGGCTGACCGTCGTCGCCGTCGTGCGCGGCGACTCCGCAAACCCGGCCCCCGCGGCGGACTTCCGGGTCTTCCCGGGGGACACCCTCGTCGTCGCGGGCAGCCCCGAGAAGGTCGCCAAGGCCTTCGCCTACTTCCGTTCGGGCGCCGTCAAGAAGGTCGCCGTCGACGCTCCGCCCGGAGGGTAGGCATGCTGCACGCCGCGACCGATAACCCCACCTCGGCCAGGATCTGCTCATCCTCGGCGTCCTGTTCGTCATCGCCTACATCCTCGGCCGCCTCGGCAAGCTGATCGGCCTCCCGTCGATCCCCGTCTACATGCTCGTGGGCCTGCTCGCGAGTCCGTACACGGGCTGGTTCCCGCTCGACTTCGCCAGCGCACAGATCGAACTCATCGCCGTCTTCGGCCTGGTGCTCCTGCTGTTCAACCTCGGCCTGGAGTTCGATCAGGACGAGTTCTTCGGCAACGCCGGGAAGCTCATCGTCTCCGGCGGCTCCTACATCCTCGTCAACATGGCCGCCGGGCTGGTGTTCGGGTTCCTGGTCGGGTGGGGCACGCGGGAGGCGCTCATCATCGCCGGCATCACGGCGACGAGCTCGAGCGCGATCGTCACGAAGCTCCTCATCGAGCTCAAACGGCTGACGAACGACGAGACGCCGATGATCCTGGGCGTCACCGTGGTGGAGGACATCTTCATCGCGATCTACCTCGCCATCGTCGGTGTCGTCCTGAGCGGCGAGACCGAGGTGTGGCCCGTCATCGGCAAGCTCGCGATCGCCTTCACGTTCATCCTCGTGATGTTCGCGATCGCGCGGTTCGGCGGACGGTTCGTGTCGCGGCTGTTCCGCACCAAGGACGACGAGCTCTTCACGATCCTGTTCTTCGGCCTCGCGGTCGCGTTCGGCGGCATCGGCGAGCTCCTCGGGGTCACCGACGCGATCGGCGCCTTCCTCATCGGGCTGGTCCTCGGTGCTACCCGGTTCCGCAACAAGATCGAGCAGATCGCGATCCCGCTCCGCGACGTGTTCGGTGCGTTCTTCTTCCTGAACTTCGGGCTCGCGCTCGACGCGACGAAGTTCGGCAGCGTCCTCGTCCCGGTCCTCCTCGCCGTCCTCATGACGGTGGTCCTCAACGTCCTGGCCGGTCAGTTCGTCGCCTGGCTCAACGGACTCGGGCCGCAAGCGGGGATCAACGCCGCGGTCATCCTGCAGAATCGCGGCGAGTTCGCCCTCATCCTCGCGACGCTCTCGCTGAGCGCGGGTCTCAACCCGCTCATCCAACCGTTCGCCGGGCTCTACGTGCTCATCATGGCCGTGATGGGCCCGATCGTCGCCGGTCGGTCCGAGCAGATCGGCGCCGTCATCCTGCGTCCGCGTCGCCGGAAGGCGCGCCGAGCGGAGCAGGTCGACACGACGGCGGAGGAGGCCATCGCGCTCGTCGAGGGCGCGGGCGACGACCAGGACACGACGCCCGTCGACACCGATCAGGCGGCCATCGACCGACTCGTCGAGCAGGCGATGAACGACCAGGAACCACCAGCACGAAAGCGAGAGCCCGATTACTAGCACCGCCCCGTCGGCACCAGGCCCCGACAACCACGGACAGGTCCGTCCGACGCTCCGCTCCGTCATGCTGCGTCCCCGGTGGATCGGCGTCCTCATCCTCTGTCTCGCCGTCGCGGGCGCGTTCGCCGCGCTCGGGCAGTGGCAGCTCGCTCGCGCCATCGAATCCGGGCAGGTGGTACCGACTGAGACCGAGTCGGTCCGGCCGCTCGCAGACGTCCTCGAGCCGGGCGTCGGCATCCGAGAGGCGGACGCCGGCCAGCGGGTGAGCGTCTCAGGTACGTGGGTACCGGAGGACTATCTGGTGGTGGGCAACCGGGTGAACGACGGCACGCTCGGGTACTGGGTGACGGGCCACCTGGCGACCGACCGCTCCGACCAGGCCGGTCTCGCCGTCGCGCTCGGGTGGACGAAGGACCGCGAGACCGCCGACCGTGTCGCGGAGGTCCTGAACGCGGACGCCCCCACCGGCGCTGTCGAGCTCGAAGGGCGACTGAACCCGCCGGAGGGCCCGGAGGAGCCGGCTGCGGACGCCGCACCGACCGACCTCGACAACATGTCGGTCGCCGCCCTGCTGAACCGCTGGAACGACGCCGACGGCCTGCGGGTGTTCAGCGCGTTCGTCGTGGACGACGTCGCCGTCGACGGACTCGAGCCCATCTCGTCACCCGCGCCCAGCCAGGAGATCCAGCTCAACTGGTTGAACATCTTCTACGCAGCCGAGTGGGTCGTCTTCGCGTGCTTCGCCGTGTTCCTCTGGTTCCGGCTCGCCAAGGACGCTTGGGAGCGCGAGATCGAGGAGCTCGAGGACGCCGAGGAGGAAGCCGCAGCGCTCCGTCCGTGATGTCCGGTCGCAGGGCGGCCGCGGGTAGGATGGGGGCATGCCCCTCCAGCCGAAACCGTCGACGTTTCCCGCGATCCGAGGCGCGCTGAAGTTCTACCAGGTGGCCGCCCCCATCACCGGTGTGCTGCTCCTGTCGCTCTGCGCCGAGATGCTCATGAAGTACGCGTTCGGCCTCGAGCTCGAGCTCGGCGGTGCCTACGGCTTCCTCGCCTTCGTGCCCTCCGGCACCGCCACCGCGGTCAACCTCAGCACGGGCATCCTCATCATCCACGGCTGGTTCTACGTCGTGTACCTGTTCGCCGCGTTCCGGCTCTGGAGCCTCATGCGGTGGAACGTCCTGCGTCTGCTCTGGCTCGCGCTCGGCGGCATCATCCCGTTCCTGTCCTTCTTCTTCGAGAGCCGCATCCCGCGGGAAGTGAAGGGCTACCTCTCCGGCCGCGAAGCAGCAGCGGCCGCCGAACCCGTGGAGTCCATGCAGTGAGTGAAACCACCCCCGCCGCCGCAGCGGAGCAGACCGCCGCCCGACCGGTCCTCGTCGTCGACTTCGGCGCGCAGTACGCGCAGCTGATCGCGCGGCGCGTCCGCGAAGCCGGCGTGTACTCCGAGATCGTGCCGCACACCGTGTCCGCCGCCGAGGTCGCCGCCAAGAACCCCGTCGGGATCGTGCTGTCCGGCGGTCCGTCCAGCGTGTACGAGCTGGGCGCTCCGTCGCTCGACGAGGGCATCCTCGAGCTCGGCGTCCCGACCTTCGGCATCTGCTACGGCTTCCAGGTCATGGCCAAGCAGCTCGGCGGAGAGGTCGCGCACACCGGTCTCCGGGAGTACGGCGCCACCGACGCGACCAGCGTCGTTGACGTCCCGGGCACCCTCCTGCACGGCGTCCCGACCGAGCAGAACGTCTGGATGAGCCACGGCGACTCCGTCTCCAAGGCCCCCGAGGGCTTCGAGGTCCTCGCCTCGACCGCCTCGACCCCGGTCGCCGCCTTCGCGAATGCGGAACGCGGCCTCTACGGCGTCCAGTGGCACCCCGAGGTCAAGCACACCGCCTACGGTCAGCAGGTGCTCGAGAACTTCCTCCACCGGGCGGCGGGCATCCCGGCCGACTGGAACAGCGGCAACGTCATCGCCGAACAGGTCGACCGCATCCGCGCCCAGGTGGGCGACGCCAAGGTCATCTGCGGGCTCTCCGGCGGTGTCGACTCGGCCGTCGCCGCGGCGCTCGTGCACAAGGCCGTCGGCGACCAGCTCGTCTGCATCTTCGTCGACCACGGCCTGCTCCGGAAGGACGAGCGACGCCAGGTCGAGGAGGACTTCGTCGCCTCGACCGGCGTCCGGCTGGTCACGGTCGACGCCCGCGAGCAGTTCCTGTCGGCCCTCGCCGGTGTCAGCGACCCGGAGCAGAAGCGCAAGATCATCGGCCGCGAGTTCATCCGGTCCTTCGAACAGGCCGAGATCGACCTTGTGAAGGAGGCCCAGAGCGAGGGCGAGCCCATCCGCTTCCTCGTCCAGGGGACGCTGTACCCGGACGTCGTCGAGTCCGGTGGCGGATCCGGTACGGCCAACATCAAGAGCCACCACAACGTCGGCGGCCTGCCGGAAGACCTCCAGTTCGAACTCGTCGAGCCCCTGCGTACCCTGTTCAAGGACGAGGTCCGGGCGATCGGCCGCGAGCTGGGCCTCCCGGAGGAGATCGTCGGCCGTCAGCCGTTCCCTGGTCCCGGACTCGGTATCCGCATCGTCGGTGAGGTCACGGCCGAGCGTCTCGACCTCCTCCGCGACGCCGACGCGATCGTCCGCGAGGAACTGACCGCGGCCGGGCTCGACCAGGAGATCTGGCAGTGCCCCGTGGTCCTGCTGGCGGACGTCCGTTCCGTGGGCGTCCAGGGCGACGGCCGCACCTACGGTCACCCGATCGTGCTGCGACCGGTCTCGTCTGAAGACGCCATGACCGCCGACTGGACCCGCTTGCCCTACGACGTCCTCGCGCGCATCAGCAACCGCATCACCAACGAGGTGAAGGATGTCAACCGCGTCGTGCTCGACGTCACGTCGAAGCCACCGGGGACCATCGAGTGGGAGTGATCGCTCCCTGAGTCATCGGAAGGCCGTCCCGTTCGCGGGGCGGCCTTCCGTCGTCCGCGCCCTTCGACAAGCTCAGGGACCGCGGTGGGTGGCTCAGGACCGGGGAAAACTCGGCGTCCGGCCCGGCGAACGACGAAGGCCCGCCCCGCGAACGGGACGGGCCTTGCCATGCGTGGGCTCCTAGTTGCGGGAGATGGCCAGCAGACGCAGGATCTCGACGTAAATCCAGATGACCGTGACCATGATGCCGAAGGCGCCGGTCCAGCCGTACTTGGCAGGTGCGCGGTTCTGCACGCCGCGCTGGATGAAGTCGAAGTCGAGCACCAGCGAGTACGCACCCATCAGCACCGCGAAGATGCCGATGACGATCCCGAGGGGGATGCCGAAGATCGTCGCGCCGTAGAGGCCGAACGGGTTGTTCAGCACGCCCGTGAACATGAGCACGAGGTTGAGGAGCTGGAAGACGCCGTAGCCGATTATGGCGACGAGGAAGACCTTCGTCAGCTTCTTGGAGGCGCGGACCTTGCCGCTCGCGAAGAGCGCGAGGGTCACGCCGACGACGGCGAGGGTCGCGAGGACCGCCTGGACGACGACACCGGACCAGGCCGGGTTCGCCTCGAAGACGCGCGAGATGCCGCCGACGAAGAGTCCCTGGAACACGGCGTATCCGAGGATGAGCGCCGGGACCGGTTCCTTCTTGAAGGAGTTGACGAGGCCGAGGCCCAGGCCACCGATCATGCCGATGATCATGGGGAGGGCGTAGCCGCTACCTGCCTGCAGGAGGGAGGTCGTCCACATCCAGGAGATGACGGCGAACACGACGAGGACGGCGAACGAGCCGAGCGTCTTGACGAGCGTGTTCTCGATCGTCATGCGGTCGGCGGTGCCGACGCCCGCCGGTGCGGTGGGCTGCTCGTACATCTTGCGGAGCTGTTCGGCGGTCAGCGAGGGGTTCGCTGCTTGAGCTGCCTGCAGCGTCCCGCCTCCCTGCTTCGCGAATGCCGGGTTCTTCGAGAACGCGGGATTGTCGAGGGCCATGGCTGATTCCTACTCTCAGTCGTGGAGGCTGTGTCGCGCCAAGCGGCGCTGCTGACACCCAGAGTATCCGAGTTCCCTTTGAATCAGCCGGGTCGCGCGTGGAAAACCCCGAACGGACGCCGATGTTCGCGGCGGGCTGACAGCCGGCACCCTGCGCGCACGCCGGAGCGTCGTCCTAGGCTGATGGCGTGCGCATCGACTCCCTGCCCAACCCGCTCGTCATCGGACATCGCGGGGCTCCCGGTTACCGCCCCGAGCACACCGAGTCCTCCTACCGCTTGGCCGTCGCGCTCGGTGCGGACGCCGTCGAGCCCGATCTCGTCGCGTCGAAGGACGGAGTCCTCGTGGTCCGACACGAGAACGAGATCTCCGGGACGACCGACGTCGCCGCCCGAGCGGAGTTCGCCGACCGGCGGACGACGAAGCGAGTCGACGGCCACGAGCTGACCGGGTGGTTCACCGAGGACTTCACCTGGGCCGAGCTGTCGACCCTGACCGCACGTGAGCGGATCCCCGAGGTGCGGACAGTGAGTGCGGGATTCGACGGCACCGAGGGCATCCTGCGGTTCGCCGACCTCGTCGCGGTCGTGCGCAGTGCCTCCGGAACGCACCGACGACCCGTCGGCATCGTGGCCGAGGTGAAACACGCCGACTACTTCGCGTCGATCGGCCTCCCGCTCGATCGACTCCTGGCCGAGGAGCTTGCCGCCCTGGGCTTCGGCACCGATCCCGATGCCGAGCCGCTCATCATCGAGTCGTTCGAGCAATCGGTCCTCATGGCGTTGCAAGCCCGCCGGGTGCAGGCGGAGTTCGTGTACCTCATCGAGCGGTCCGGCAGGCCGAGTGACCTCGTCGCCCGGCTGGGGGATTCGGCCCCGTCCTACGCCGACGCGATGACCGACGCCGGACTCGCTGCGCTCGCCCTCGAGGTCGACGCCATCAGCGTGGACAAGGCGATGCTCATCGACCTGGGCGACGACGACGGTCCCCGGCCGACGGACCTCGTGGAGCGCGCCCACGCGGCTGGCCTGCGTGTCTACACCTGGACGCTCCGCCCCGAGAACCGGTTCCTCGCGCCACCCTTCCGGGACGGGGCCGATCCGGCGGCGGTCGGCCGCTGGCTCGAGGAGTTCGTCCTGGTGCTCTCTTCGGGGGTCGACGGCTGCTTCGTCGACCAGGCCGATCTCGGTGTCGCCGCACGGTCGGCGGCCGGCGACCGTCCGGATCACCGCGACGGCGGTGCTCGGCCGAGCGATGTCGGAGGCAGCGCCTAGACTTGCAGGCGATATGGCGAGCTCTCCTTCTTCGAACGCCGACGCCGTGCAACCGGTGATCGTCGGCTGGCCCACGGCAACCGTCCCCGAGTCGTCCTCCGACGAGCATGCCGGCGGGAGTCGGCTGCTGGAAGGGCTCAACCCGCAGCAACGGATCGCGGTGGAGTACCGGGGCCAGGCCCTGCTCATCGTCGCCGGTGCCGGGTCCGGCAAGACGAGTGTGCTCACCCGCCGCGTCGCGCTGCTGCTCGAACAGCGCGAGGCCTGGCCGAGCCAGATCCTGGCGATCACCTTCACCAACAAGGCCGCCGCCGAGATGCGCGAGCGCGTGCAGGCGCTCGTCGGCCAGGCCGCGCAGGGCATGTGGATCTCCACCTTCCACTCCGCCTGCGTCCGCATCCTCCGCCGCGAGGCCGAGCACTTCGGCTTCACCAAGAACTTCACGATCTACGACAGCGGCGACCAACGTGCCCTCCTGAAGCGCATCATCAAGGAGCTCGAGGCCGACGCATACGGCTTCACGCCGTCGAACACCTCGGCGAAGATCTCGAAGCTCAAGAACGAGCTGTCGGACGTCGAGTCGTACTCCCGCACGATCAACACGAACGACCCGCAGGAACTCGTGTTCCTGCAGGTCTTCCGGAAGTACACGCGCGCGTTGGCCGACGCGAACGCCTTCGACTTCGACGATCTCATCAGCCAGACGGTGTTCCTCTTCCGGGCGTTCCCGCACGTCGCTGCGCAGTACCAGCAGCGGTTCCGCCACATCCTCGTCGACGAGTACCAGGACACCAACCACGCCCAGTACTCGCTCATCCGGGAGCTCACCCGCGCGCCCGAGGCAGGCACGGATCAGCTCGCCGTCACACGCACCGAGGGTGCCTCGCTGACCGTCGTCGGCGACTCGGACCAGTCGATCTACGCGTTCCGCGGGGCCGACATCCGGAACATCACCGAATTCGAGCGCGACTTCCCGGGCGCCAAGGTGGTGCTGCTCGAGCAGAACTACCGCTCCACGCAGAACATCCTCTCGGCGGCGAACGCGGTCATCTCCAACAACTTCGACCGCAAGGACAAGAAGCTCTGGACGGCCGTCGGCGACGGGGAGAAGATCGTCGGCTTCACGGGATACTCCGGCCACGACGAGGCGCAGTTCATCGCCGACGAGATCGAGAAGCTCCGGAACGCCGGTACGGCCTACAGCGACATCGCCGTGTTCTACCGGACGAACGCCCAGACGCGTGCGCTCGAAGAGATTTTCATCCGCGCGGCCCTCCCGTACCGGATCATGGGCGGCACCAAGTTCTACGAACGCGCCGAGATCAAGGACGCCCTCGCCTACCTCGTGTCGGTCGCGAACCCGGCCGACATCATGGCGTTGCGGCGCATCCTGAACACGCCCAAGCGTGGCATCGGGCCGGCGACGGAGACGGCGCTCGCGAGCTTCGCGGAGAACAACGGCGTCACGTTCCGCGAGGCGATGCGGCGCGCCGACGCGCTCGGGCTCGGGCCGAAGGTCACGAGCGCGATCCTGCAGCTGTCAGCCCTCCTCGACGAAGCGCAGGCCGCGCTCGACGACGCCGCTGCAGCCGACCGCCCGACGGCGTCCGCGACCGCGGTCGGCGACGTCCTGTCGCTCCTCATGACGAAGAGCGGCTACCTCGACTCCTTGCGCAACAGTCGCGACCCACAGGACGAAGCACGCGCCGAGAACGTCGACGAGCTCATCGCTGTCACCAAGGAGTTCGCCAAGAACAACCCTGACGGCGGCATCGTCGACTTCCTGACCGAGGTCTCGCTCGTCGCTGCGGCCGACGACCTCGACGACGCGACGGGCAGCGTGTCGCTCATGACCCTGCACACGGCGAAGGGGCTCGAATACGACGCGGTCTTCCTGACGGGCATCGAGGAGGACCTCCTCCCGCACCGGATGTCGGCGAACGAGCCGGGCGGACCAGCCGAGGAGCGGCGCCTGTTCTACGTCGGCATCACGCGCGCCCGCAAGCGCCTGTACCTCTCGCTGGCGATGACGCGTGCGCAGTACGGCGAGACGGCCGTCGCGATGCCCAGCCGCTACCTCCAGGAGATCCCGGCGGAACTCATCGAGTGGCGCCAGTCGCCCGGTAACGTCAACGGTCGTGGTGGCACGCAGTCGCGTGCGTTGAACGCCCGTCGTGCCCCCTCGAGCGACCGCTGGTCGGTCCGCTCCCTCCCCGAGGGCGCCTCCGCGGGCGACACCCGGTTCTCCGGCGGTTCGAGTAAGCCGGAGACGGCCTGGGCGAACCGCATCACGGCGAAGGTCCGCGACAACGGCGATCTCGAGCTCGCTCCCGGCGACCGCATCTCCCACGCGGACTTCGGACCGGGCCGGGTGAACGCGGTGACCGGCGAGGGCGCGAAGCGCATCGCCCACGTCCAGTTCGAGTCAGCCGGGGCGAAGAAGTTGCTGATCAAGATCGCACCCATCGAGAAGCTCGACTGAGACCGCTGAGGCGCGTGCCGTCGGTCCGGGCGGTTCCCTGCGCCGGATCGAGCATCTAGGCTGATGCACCATGGGTCTGTTCTCCAAGCGCAACGCGTCCGATGCCCGATCTGCAGCCGTGGAGGCCGAGACCTCGGCACCTGAGGATGAGGTGGATCCGGCTGCCGAGGCGACGGAGACCGTGCCGCAGGTGTCGATCTCGGTCACGACGGTCAACGCGGCCGCTCGGACTCCGGAGGCGCCTGTCTCCGTGCCTGCTGCGTCGCCGGCCCCGGCGCCCGCACCCGTCGAGCCTGATTCCAACGTCGACCTCGCGCAGGCGCTCACGGCGCTGGCGGAGGGTGGCGATGAACGGGCGATGATGCACGTGTTGCGGCAGAGCATCCAGGGCAAGCTGCTGTTGTCCACGAGCCTCGACGGCGTCTCCGAGGAGGACAAGGCCGCCGGGCGCATCCCGCTCGGCGTCCACCGCGACCCGGAAGGAGCCGTCTACCTCCTCGCCTTCACCTCGTCGCGTGAGCTCGAGAAGACGCGGACGGCGGACGGGCCCGTCACCGGGGTCGCGGTGGACGCCGTCTGGGCACTCCGTCAGGCGACCGGCGACGGGTACGCCGGCATCGTCCTGAACCCCGCCGACGGTAAGGCGAGTGCGGTCGTCCCGAAGACGCTGATCGTGCGTCTGTTCGGGGATGGTCGGAACAACGACCTCGCGAAGCAGGCGCTCGCCCAGCCGCGGGAACCCGATGCCCTCCAGCGGTTGGTCGCCGCCCTCGCCGCGCACGGCGGGTTCGTGGCCGGTCGCGCCGAGGTCGACGAGGACGGCAACCGCAAGACCGTCGGCATCGCTGAGACCCGCCTCGGCGAGCGTCGTCTGCTGGAGGTCTTCACCTCGCCCATCGAGATCGCGGCGCTCGGCCGTGGCGACGACGCGTATCCCGTGACCGCCGCGGAACTGGCGGCCGCGCTCCGCAGCGACGAGGGCATCACCGGGATCATCGTGAACCCGGCAGCGCCCTGGCTCGACGTCAACCGCGCGCAGCTCGCACCCCTGCTCGACGTCCGCTGAGCCCCGCACCCGATCCACTGGGAACCAGCCGACGTCGGAACGCGAGCAGGACACCACCGAGGGCCAGTGCTCCGATCGCCGCCGAGCCAGCGAGGAGCAGAGACCGGTCGTCGGCACCGGTCTCGGCGAGGCGCTCCTCGTGGACGGGCGGTGTCGACGCGAGCGTGATCTCCGATGCGACCCCGAAGGCGGACCGCCAGGGACGGATCATCGTGCCACCGTCCTCCGGCAGGGTGTCACTCGGTTCGATGCGCTCGACCCAGACGTAGTAGCCGTCCGCGGGCAGGACACAGGACGGCGTCGTGTACTCACCGGGGCCGGCGTCGACGAGGGTCTCGACCTCGCAGACCACGGGCGCGCCGAGCGGTACCTCCGGCGATTCGACCGGCCGCTCCGTGAACGGTCCGAGGAGTTGGCTGCGAACGGTGACCGGGATCGGCGTGTACGGTCCGCCCTCCGGGCCGACGAGGCCCCACTCCGCGGCCAGGCCGGCGCCGGTCGCGATCCCGACCGACAGCCGGTCGGTGATCTCCGCTCCCGGAGTCGCCGTCGCGTGCGAGGTCGTGGTGGCGACGATCGGCTGGAAGGGGAGTGGCGTCGGCCGTTCCCGGTCGGCACTCGCCCCGGCCGAGACCGTGATGGGGCGGGCGACGAGGACACTCTGCACGTTGGCCGCGCTGCGGGCGATCGTGAGCCCTGAACCGTACGGCAGCTCGCCGAAGGTCGCACTCGCCGAGAACGACACGACGGCCCCGTCGGTGGCGGGCAGGATCCGCTGGCTCTCGCCGTTCCCGACGACCCGTTCGGTGGTGCCGTCCTCGAAGGTCGCGCCGTCGAGGGAGACCGTCCCGGTGTGGGTACCCGGCGGCAGCGTGGTGACCCCGGATGAGATGAAGTCGACGGCGAGTTCCGTTCGGACGAGGTCGAATCCGTCCTCGCCGCGTTCGATCGACATGGTGGCGCTCGCTCCCCGGCTCGCGCCCCCGGGGCCGTCCGCCTCGGCGAGCATCTGCTGGGCGAGGGAGAGCACCCGGTCGGCGCTCGCTCCGGCTCTCGCGGCGATCTGCGCCGGTGTCATGCCGTTCAGGCCGGTGATCATCCAGGTGGCGAGCTGACCGGCGGCCGCTTCGTCGGCGTCCTGGCTGGCACCCCAATGACGCGAGAGGTAGGCCAGGCGTGCGGCATCCTCCGGGGTGAACCACCCGAGCGAGTCTCCGTCGACGTGTTCGTAGGCGTGACCCGGCGGGATCGGGAGGTCGAGGTTGATGCAGAATCCGACCGTCCCGTCGTCGAAGGCCCACGAGCCGAGCCAGCGGCCGTTCGAGGCGTCGCGGTGGCCGTAGGCCGCACCGGTGGCGGTCAGTGCGGAGGACGCGGTGGCGCCGCCGAGGACGATGCCGAGGATGAGCGTCAGCAGGATCGGGACGGCGGCGAGGAGACGGAGTATCCGTGGTCTGCCGTCGAAGATGCGGCTGGTCTGGGGAGGTGGTGTGTTGTCATGCCCCCATCGTGCGAACCTCGGTACCGCGGTCAGCCGGGCGGGGATCCGAATGTGGACGGGAGGGCTCCGCCAGTGGGCTGTGGAGCGGTGCTGGAACGTCGTCAGCCGCGTTGGCGGACCGCTTCCGTGCGATCGCGCTCTCGCATCGCGCGGAGGTACCAGGCGGAGGGTGCCGCGCGCAGCCGCTGCGGAAGACGCGGCCAGACGGCTCGCGCGACGGCGACCCGCCGTGCGAAGCGACGCTGCTGCCGCGGCGTCCACCGGAACCCGTACGCGGCCCGCAAGTCGTCGGGTAGCAGCCCCGCCGTCACGAGCCGGACGAGCGGGAGCAGGCACCGGACGGCGACCGGTGCCGCGCGCGCGGTCATGAGCTCGACCGAGACGCCATGCGCCTCCGCGGTGACCTCGAGTCCGGCGACCCGGGCCGCGAAGTACTCGTCGAACGCGGCGCGGGTCGGAGGCCAACGGTCGGGCGGGAGCTGCAGACTCGTCCCCACGATCGCGTACTCACGGTGCAGGCGCTCCCGCGACTCCTCGTCGAGCGGGCCGAACACGAGCTCGTAGACCTGGACGGCGGTGTCGTACAGCGTGGCCGCGACCCAGAGCTGCGCATCGTGGTCGAACGCCGAGTACCCGGGAGCCGCCTCACCGGGCTGGGTGCGCACCGGTCCATGGGCGTGGTTCACCCGGCGGGCCGCGCTGCGCTGCTCGTCCGGTGTGCCGAGGGCGAGCGCGTAGACGAAGGTGAGGGTGGCGTGCAGCCGGTCGAGCGGACGGGAACTGAAGTCGCTGTGCCGGGCCACCCCGGCGGCGACCGAGGGGTCCGCGATCTGCAGCAGGATGGCCCGCCCGGCGCCGGCGACGAGGATGCCCTCGCGCGCGAGGTCCGCCATGCCGGTCATGGACCCGACCTTAGTCGTTCACTGTGAACGTCCGGTTGCGGCGCAGCGCTGGGGGTAGAGTCGTCACTGGCCCTTTTTCTCTCGCCGCCGAGATAACGCGCGGCCGAAAATCGCCACGACAATCACAGCAGAACGCGCGAAGCGCGGATGGGAATGACACGTGGATCTTTACGAGTATCAGGCACGAGACCTGTTCGAGCAGTACGAGGTGCCGGTCCTCGCCGGCATCATCGCCGACACTCCGGACGAGGTGCGGGCCGCGGCCGAGCGTCTCGGCGGCGTGGTCGTCGTCAAGGCACAGGTGAAGGTCGGAGGCCGCGGAAAGGCCGGCGGTGTCAAGGTCGCCAAGACCCCCGACGAGGCCTACGAGGCGGCGAAGGCCATCCTCGGACTCGACATCAAGGGTCACGTCGTCAAGCGCGTGATGGTCGCGGCAGGCGCACGCATCGCCCAGGAGTTCTACTTCTCGGTGCTGCTCGACCGCGCCAACCGGTCCTACCTGTCGCTCACGAGCGTCGAGGGCGGCATGGAGATCGAGCAGCTCGCGGTCGAGAAGCCCGAGGCGCTCGCGCGCATCGAGGTGAACCCGCTCACCGGTGTCGACAAGGCTGCCGCGGTGGAGATCGCGAAGGCCGCGAACTTCCCCGAGGAGCTGGTCGACCAGGTCTCCGACGTCTTCGTGAAGCTCTACGACGTCTACAAGGGTGAGGACGCGACGCTCGTCGAGGTCAACCCGCTCGTCCTCACGGAGGAGGGGCGCATCGTCGCCCTCGACGGCAAGGTCTCGCTCGACGAGAACGCCGCCTTCCGTCACCCGAACCACGCCGAACTCGAAGACACCGCAGCCGAGGACCCCTGGAGCTCAAGGCCAAGGAGAACGACCTCAACTACGTCAAGCTCGACGGCGAGGTCGGCATCATCGGCAACGGGGCTGGACTCGTCATGTCCACGCTCGACGTCGTCGCGTACGCGGGCGAGCAGCACGGCGGCGTGAAGCCGGCCAACTTCCTCGACATCGGCGGCGGCGCCTCTGCGGAGGTCATGGCCGCGGGTCTCGACGTCATCCTCGGCGACGCCCAGGTGAAGAGCGTGTTCGTCAACGTCTTCGGTGGCATCACCGCCTGCGACGCGGTCGCGAACGGCATCGTGAAGGCGCTCGAGATCCTCGGTGACGCAGCGACGAAGCCGCTCGTGGTCCGCCTCGACGGCAACAAGGTCGCGGAGGGCCGCGAGATCCTCGCCGCGGCCGCGCACCCGCTCATCACGCTCGCCGCAACCATGGACGAAGGCGCCGACAAGGCCGCCGAGCTGGCTTCGAAGTAAGGGATCGCACAAGCATGTCAATCTTCCTCAACAAGGACTCCAAGGTCATCGTCCAGGGCATCACCGGCGGCGAGGGCACCAAGCACACGGCGCTCATGCTGAAGGCCGGCACCCAGGTCGTCGGCGGCGTCAACGCCCGCAAGGCCGGCACGACCGTCACCCACGACGGCGGCGTCGAGCTGCCCGTGTTCGGCACGGTCGCCGAGGCCATCAAGGAGACCGGCGCAGACGTGTCGATCGCCTTCGTGCCCCCGGCATTCACCAAGGACGCGGTCATCGAGGCCATCGACGCCGAGATCCCGCTCCTCGTCATCATCACCGAGGGTGTGCCGGTCGGCGACTCCGCCGAGTTCTGGGCCTACGCCCAGTCGAAGGGCTCGAAGACCCGCATCATCGGCCCGAACTGCCCCGGCATCATCACGCCTGGCGAATCCCTCGTCGGCATCACGCCCGCGAACATCGCTGGCAAGGGCCCCATCGGCCTCGTGTCGAAGTCGGGAACCCTCACGTACCAGATGATGTACGAGCTGCGCGAGATCGGTTTCTCGACGGCGATCGGCATCGGCGGCGACCCGATCATCGGCACGACGCACATCGACGCGCTCGCCGCGTTCGAGGCAGACCCCGAGACCAAGGCCATCGTCATGATCGGTGAGATCGGTGGCGACGCCGAGGAGCGCGCGGCCGACTTCATCAAGGCGAACGTCACGAAGCCGGTCGTCGGCTACGTCGCGGGCTTCACCGCGCCCGAGGGCAAGACGATGGGCCACGCCGGCGCGATCGTCTCGGGCTCCGCAGGCACCGCGCAGGCGAAGAAGGAAGCCCTCGAGGCCGCCGGCGTCAAGGTCGGCAAGACGCCGAGCGAGACCGCCGACCTCATGCGCGAGATCATCGCCTCGCTGTAACACCCGCAGCTCGACTGCGACCACGACGCGGCGCCCGGATCGGGCGTCGCGTCGTGGCGTTTCGGCCCACGCACGCCGTGTGCCTGACCGTCCGCACGCGCGGCTCCAGGTAGGGTCGAAGGCGCATGAACCGTCTGACCGTCGCCCTCCTCGCCGCCCTCGATGCCACCCTCGCCGTGGCCATCGGCATCGGTGTCGCACTCGTCCCACTCCTCGCCCTGTGGGCCCTGCACTTCCAGTTGGACGTCGACCCGGCCGCGCTTTGGCGGGGGGCCGTCGACATCTGGGCGCTCGGCAACGGCTCGAGCATGCGGATCACCCTCGACACGGCCCTCGTCACCCAGCTCGGACTGCCGGCCGGGATGGAGCCGTTCCTCGTCTCCCTGGCGCCCCTCGCCTTCACGATCGGCACGGTCCTGTTCGGCCTGCGTACCGGGGCGCGCGCGGCACGCAGCACCTGGTGGCAGGGTGCCGTCGTGCTGTCGGTGCTCGTGTTCGCCCTGCTGTCGTTCCTCGTGACCCTCACCGCCCTCCACCCGGCGGTGCGTCCCTCGATCGTCCAGGGGACCCTCGCGCCGACCGTGCGCTTCGCAGGCGGGGTCGTGGTCGCCGCGCTGTGGGTCCGGTTCCGCGAGCAGGACGCGGCCGATCCGATCCTCGACGGACTCCGCGCGATGCGAGACCGGATGCCGGACGGGACCTGGTCGATGGTCGTCGCGGCGCTGCGCGGTGGAGCACTCGCCGCCACCGGACTCGTGGCGGTCTCCGCGGTCCTGACCGCCATCCTCATCGCCGTCGGCTACGGTGCCATCATCTCCCTGCACGAGAGCGCGCAGTTCGGCGTCCTGGGCGGTGCCATCGTCACCGGCGCCGAACTCCTGTACCTCCCGAACCTCGTGATCTGGGCCATGAGCTGGATCACCGGCGCGGGCTTCGCCATCGGGAGCGGCACGGCGATCTCGCCGATCGGCACGCTCGTCGGGCCGATGCCGGCCGTGCCGGTCCTCGGCGCCATCCCGACGGGGGAGAGCCCGCTCGGGTTCGCGGTCCTCGTGGTTCCGGTCGTCATCGGATTCGCCGCCGCCGTGGTGCTGCGCCGCCGTCTGCTCGTCGACCTCGACGGGCGTGGCGGGCTCGGACGACTGGCGGTCGTCGGTCTCGGCGTCGGGGTCACCGCGGGCATCATCGTCGGTGTCCTCGCCGCCCTCTCGGCGGGCGCGGCAGGCCCAGGTCGCCTCATCGAGGTCGGCCCGAACGGTTGGGCGACGGGCCTGTGGACCACCCTGACGGTCGGGATCGCAGCCGTGGTCGGCATGGCGGCCGGTCCGACGCATCTCGCCGAGGAGGACCGCCTCCCGGAGCTGCACGCCCAGCCGAGCGGCCGGGGTGCCCGCGACCGATAGGATGCTCTGGTGCTGTCACTCGTCGTGCTGATCTCCGGTGGCGGATCCAATCTCCGCGCCCTCCTCGAAGCCTCACGCGACGCGGATTTCCCCGCTCGCGTCATCGCCGTCGGTGCCGATCGGGAGGCTGACGGTCTCGCTCACGCCGAGGAGTTCGGCATCCCGTCGTTCACCGTCCCCTACTCGTCCTTCGACTCACGGGCGGAGTGGGGCGCAGCCCTCCTCGAGCAGATCCGGGTCTGGAACCCGGACGTCCTCGTCCTCAGCGGCCTCATGCGCCTCCTGCCACCCGTGGTCGTCGACGCCCTCTCGCCGCGCATCATCAACACGCACCCCGCGTACCTCCCCGAGTTCCCGGGTGCGCATGGCGTCCGGGACGCCCTGGCGGCAGGAGCCTCGCAGACCGGGGCATCGATCATCGTCGTCGACAACGGCGTCGACGCGGGCCCGATCATCTCGCAGGAGCGCGTCCCCGTGCTGCCCGACGACACGGAGCACAGCCTCCATGAGCGGATCAAGCCCGTGGAGCGTCGGCTCCTCGTCCAGGCCGTCCGCGACCTCGCCACCGGAACCATCGACCTCGAGGCGCTCTCCACGGCGTCCCGCCCGCCAGCAGAAGGAGCACCCCAGTCATGAGCGGTCTCAGCCACGACCACAGCCTCTACCGCGAACGCGACCTCGTCCCCGTCCGCCGGGCGTTGATCTCGGTCAGCGACAAGACCGGGCTGCTCGAGCTCGCCGGCGCACTCGCCGCAGCGGGCGTCGAGATCGTCTCCACCGGGTCCACCGCCGCGACCATCCGCGGTGCGGGCCACACAGTGACCGACGTGTCCGAGGTCACCGGATTCCCCGAGTCGCTCGACGGTCGGGTCAAGACCCTGCACCCCTCGGTGCACGCGGGGCTCCTCGCCGACCTGCGGCTCGAGTCCCACGAAGCCCAGCTCGCCGAGCTCGGTATCGAGCCGTTCCAGCTCGTCGTCGTGAACCTGTACCCCTTCGTCGAGACGGTCGCGAGCGGCGCCGCCGGTGACGACGTCGTCGAGCAGATCGACATCGGTGGACCGGCGATGGTGCGCGCCTCGGCGAAGAACCACGCCAACGTCGCGATCGTCGTCTCTCCGGAACGCTACGGGCTGATCACCGAGGCCGTCGCCGCCGGCGGCACCACGCTCGCTCAGCGCCGCTCGCTCGCCGCGCAGGCCTTCGACCACACCGCTTCGTACGACGCCGCGGTGTCCGCGTGGTTCGCGAGCACGGAGGCGACCGAGGCGGAGGCCTTCCCCAGCACGCTGACCGTCACGGGTCGTCGCGAGGCGGTGCTGCGCTACGGCGAGAACTCGCACCAGGCCGCGGCGCTGTACGTCCGTCCTGGCGGTGCCGGGATCGCCCAGGCGACGCAGTTGCACGGCAAGGAGATGTCGTACAACAACTACGTCGACGCCGACGCGGCAGTCCGCGCGGCCTACGACTTCGCCAACCCCGCCGTCGCGATCATCAAGCACGCGAACCCGTGCGGCATCGCCTTCGCGAATCCGAAGGCGCCCGACCCGATCGCCTCGGCCCACCGTCGCGCGCACGAGTGCGACCCGGTCTCCGCCTTCGGCGGGGTGATCGCCGCCAACCGCGTCGTGACCCTCGGCATGGCCGAGACGGTCAAGGAGATCTTCACCGAGGTGCTCGTCGCCCCGGGCTTCGAGGACGCCGCGCTCGAGGTGCTCAAGACGAAGAAGAACCTGCGGCTCCTGCAGCTGCCGGAGGACTTCGCGCGCGAGGACCGCGAGGTCCGGCAGATCTCCGGTGGCCTGCTCTACCAGGACGCGGACCGATTCGCCGACGACCCCCAGGACACCGCCAAGGGCTGGACGCTCGTCACGGGCGAACCTGCCGACGACGACACCCTGCTCGACCTCATCTTCGCGTGGAAGGCGTGCCGCTCGGTGAAGTCAAACGGCATCCTGCTCGCCAAGGGCAGCGCGAGCGTGGGTGTCGGCATGGGGCAGGTCAACCGCGTCGACTCCTGCCACCTCGCCGTGAGCCGAGCCGGTGACCGCGCCGCGGGTTCCGTCGCGGCCTCGGACGCCTTCTTCCCGTTCGCCGACGGCCTGCAGGTCCTGCTCGACGCCGGCGTGCGCGCGGTCGTGCAGCCCGGAGGTTCCGTCCGCGACGAGGAGGTCATCGCCGCGGCCGAAGCCGCCGGCGTGACCATGTACTTCACGGGGGAGCGTCACTTCTTCCACTAGGTCGCGCCGCCCGCCCCTGTGGGGGTTCTGGGCAGGCTCGTGGTGATCTCCCAGCGGCGTCGGGCCCTCGTGGCCCGACGCCGCTGTGTCGTTGGGCTACGGTTGTCGGATGACTGCCACCTGGAGCCGCAAGCTCATCGCATCCACCGCCGCCGCCGTCGCGACCATCGTCGTGGGCTTCCTGGGGTCATGTTCGTCACGTTCGTCGGCTACCAGTTCGCCGGGACGATCTTCGCCCAGGCGAGCCCGTACTTCTTCGAGAGCACGATCATCACCTTCGTGCTGCTGCTGATCGTGGGCGTCGTCGGCCTCCACCGGTACCGACTCCTCGCCCTGCTGGGCGGCGCCGCCCTCGCCGTCATCGGAGCGCTCCTCGGACTCATCGTCCAGGTGGCGACGACAGGGCAGCCCATCGACAGCACCGTGCTCGGCAGCATCGTCGCGACGCTCATCAGCCTCAACCTCGTGTTCGTGGTCGTCGTCGCGCTCTCCGCGGCCTTCATCGGATACCCCGTGTACTGGATGGTCGTCCGCACGCAGGACGCCGTGCTCGACGACGGACGCCGCATCGCACTCGTGCGGATGCCCGCCTCCAACCTCGCCGAAGGCCTCGTGACGCACCTGGAGCGCACGCCGATCGACACCGAGCTCGCCGACAAGCAGTGGGACGCGTACGTCGCAGCGTTCGACGCCGCCGGCTGGGACACCACCGAGGTCTCCTGGGCCGACCAGCTCGCCGACTCCGTCTTCATCGAGGACGCCGTCATCGTGATCGGCGACGTCGCCGTGGTGACCCGACCGGGCGCCGAGAGCAGACGCCCCGAGGTCGTCGCAGCCGAGACCACCGCCCGTGAGCTCGGCCTCCGAATCCACCGCATCGAGGGTGACGGCACGCTTGAAGGCGGCGACGTCCTCCGGGTCGGCACGACCGTCTACGTCGGTCGCAGCGGCCGCACCAACGCCGAAGGCGTCCGGCAGCTCCGAGCCATCCTCGCGCCGCTCGGGTTCGACGTCGTGGCGGTCCCCGTCACGACCGCCCTCCACCTGAAGTCGACGGTCACCGCGCTTCCCGACGGGACCGTGCTCGTCCACCCCGACCTCGTCGAGGACCCCTCCTTCTTCGGTCGCCACCTCGTCGTACCCGAGCGCGAGGGCGTCGCGGTCGTCGAACTCGCGGAGGACACCGTCCTCATCTCCGCAGCCGCTCCCAAGACGGCTGCGCTGCTCGAGGACCGCGGCTACACCGTGGTCCAGGTGGACATCAGCGAGTTCGAGAAGCTCGAGGGCTGCGTGACCTGCCTGTCCGTGCGGGTCAGCTGAGCCGATCGTGGAGCAGCAGGCTGGAGCGCGCGGCGGTCGGGATCTGAGCCGGAGGACCGTCGCCCAGCGATTGGACATCCCACTCGAGATGGCCAGACACCACGGGATCCCGCCGTTCTGGTCGGCTGACCAGTTGGCGGCGTTCCTTGCCGATCCGCCGGCCTGGTACGTGCAGTCCCGCGCGAACCGGACCGGGAAGCGGCCGGTCTGGGTCGAGCTTCGCTGCACCATCTGTGGCACGAGCGAGACGCTCCGCCCCAAGAAGTGGTGGCCGGAGTTCTCGATGGTGAGCTGCTCATGGCACGGCGCCGACGAGCTGCCGCCGGTGCCCGAGGGCGCGCGTCGGCGCGAGGTCGACGGCATCGGAGCCTTCGTCGGCATCGTCGACGAACCGACCTCCTGACGACCAGCCCAACCGGTGTGGTGCGTGCAACCGCATGGATCCCTTGCAGCGGGATGGCCGATACCCATAGTCTGGTCTGCTGCGCCGAACCTCGTTCACCGGGATCCGTCGCCGCCCGCGTTCGAGTGCGACCTGTGCACCCGGCCCGCGGCTCTCGCCCCACAGGATGAGGAGGATGCCATGACGCTCTCGAACCACACCGCGCTCGCGCCGACGGTCGATCGTGCCCGCTCCGCCTCGAGCCGCCGCCCTGTGGTCGTCCCGGCGCCAGCCGGATGCGCCGCCGCAGCGGACGCCGGCGCCTAGCACGAGCGCCAGGCAGTCCACCTCACCATCCGTCCGGCCTCGTCCGGGCCCGTCACCGGATGCTGCGACCTCGCACAGCGACCTCGCCGTCCGGCCGTTCCACGACCATCATTCCGTCGGTGATCGACTTCACCGACGCTCTCGCAAGGAATCCCCGCAATGACTCCGCTCGGCGATGAACGCCGTCCTGTCCAACCTCGTCAGAGCACCTTCCGTGCCCTGATGCGGATCTACCCGTTCGCGAAGACGGCCATGCCGCGGATCGTGCTCGGCATGGTCGCCGCGCTCGTCGCCGGCCTGGTGGCCCTCGCGATCCCGCTCGTCCTGCAGGCCCTCGTCGACGGTCCGCTCTCGACCGGCGACTCCTCGCAGATCTGGCCGGCGGTCCTCGTGGTCCTCGCCCTCGGGGTCCTCGAGGCGGTCATGATCGCGCTGCGCCGCTGGTTCGTGCTGACCCCCGGAACGCATGTCGAGGCGCGGATGCGCAATGCGCTGTTCGCCAAGCTGCAGGACCTCCCCGTGACCTTCCACGACCGCTGGCAGAGCGGACAGCTGCTGTCCCGTGCGGTCAGCGACCTCGGACTCATCCGCCGGTGGATCTCGTTCGGCTTCGTGCTCCTGATCGTGAACGGCGTCACGATCGTCATCGGTGCCGTCATCCTGTTCACCTGGAACTGGTTGCTCGGGCTCATCTTCATCGCGCTCGCCATCCCCGTGTGGGTGTTCGGGTTCACCTTCGAGGGGCGGTACTCGGTGATCGCCCGGCGCAGTCAGGACCAGGCCGGCGACCTGGCGACCGCCGTCGAGGAGTCCGTCCACGGCATCCGGGTGCTCAAGGCGTTCGGTCGCGGCAAGCACGCGCTGCGGAGCTTCGCCTCGCGCGCCGAGGACCTGCGGGGCACCGAGATCGAGAAGGCGAAGGCCATCGCGGGGATCTGGTTCTGGCTCGTCCTGTTGCCGGACGTCGCGTTCGCGCTCTGCCTGTTGGCCGGTGTCTGGCTCGCGTCGATCGGTGAACTCACCGTCGGTCAGCTGTTCGCCTTCTTCGCGACGGCGACGATCCTGCGGTTCCCGATCGAGTCGATCGGATTCCTGCTCGCGATGACCTTCGACACCCGGACGGCGACCGACCGGTATTTCGAGGTCATCGACTCGGTCAACACGATCACCGACCCCGAGCACCCCGAGCGCATCCGTGAGCCGCGCGGTGAGCTCGTGTTCGAGGACGTGCACTTCCGCTACCAGGACGCACCCGACCGCTACGCGGACGTGGTGGACGGCGTCGACCTCCGGCTCGAGCCGGGGGAGACCATGGCACTCGTCGGTCTGACGGGCTCCGGGAAGTCGACCATCACGGCCCTGACCACCCGCCTGTACGACGTCACGGGCGGGCGGATCCTGCTCGACGGGGTCGACATCCGCGCGCTCACCCGGGAGGATCTGCGCCGGCACATCGCGATGGCGTTCGAGGATGCGACCCTCTTCTCGGCGAGCGTCAAGGAGAACGTCCTCCTCGGGCGGGACGACATCGACCTCGACTCCGCGGAGGCCGATCGGATCCTGCGCGAGGCGCTCGACATCGCCCAGGCCGGGTTCGTCGACGACCTGCCGAACGGCGTCGAGACGATGGTCGGTGAAGAGGGGCTCAGCCTGTCCGGTGGGCAGCGTCAGCGGCTCGCACTCGCCCGCGCGGTGGCCGCCCGACCGGAGGTGCTCGTGCTGGACGACCCGTTGTCGGCGCTCGACGTCGACACCGAGGCGCTCGTCGAGGCGGCGCTCCGCCGAGTGCTCGCCTCCACCACGGCCCTGATCGTCGCCCATCGACCGAGTACCGTCACCCTCGCGGACCGCGTCGCCCTCCTGGAGGACGGTCGCATCACCGCCGTGGGTCGCCACAGTGAGCTGCTGCAGCACAACGCCCATTACCGCTACGTGATCTCGAGTCTGGAAGACGACGAACGAGAGTCCAACCGCCAGGAGGTGAACCTGTGACCCCGCCGACGACCGTCCACGGAGTGGAGGGTGAGGAGCGCGACGACCTCACCCGCGACGAGTCGGCGCACATCCGGCGCCGTTCGCTGCGGCTGCTCGGATCGCTGCTCGCGCCCCTGCGCCTGCGCGTGATCGCCGCCATGACCATCGTCGTGGTGTCGACCGCCGCCCAGGTCGCCGGGCCCGCGTTGATCGCCCTCGGTATCGACCGCGCCCTCCCGGCCGTCCTGGAACGCGCCGACTGGATGCCGGCCTTCCTCGTGGTGGGTGCGTACCTGCTGACGGGTGCCCTCGGCGCGACGCTCATCTCCTGGTATACCGTGCTCGCCGCACGGATCAGTCAGGCGATCCTGATCGACCTCCGGAAGCGCGTGTTCCTGCAGACGCAGCGGCTCAGCCTCGACTTCCACGAGAGCTACACCTCGGGTCGCATCATCTCCCGGCAGACGAGCGATCTCGACTCCATCCGCGAGTTGCTCGACTCGGGGATCAACCAGCTCGTGTCCGGTGTGCTCTACATGGGGTTCACCGCCGCGGCACTCGTCCTCGTGGACTGGGTCAGCGGTCTGGTGCTGCTCGGATCGCTCATCCCGCTGTTCGTGCTCACCCGCTGGTTCCAGCTCCGCTCGCAGCGGATGTTCCGCGAGTCGCGGGTCCGCTCGGCGAAGCTCATCGTGTTCTTCGTGGAGGCGATGACCGGCATCCGTGCCGTGAAGGCGTTCCGGAAGGAGCGACGGAACGAGCGCGCGTTCGGTGAGCTCGTGGAGCAGTACCGCGACACCAACGCGCGGGTCATCCAGCTGTTCGGGGTGTTCGATCCCGGACTGGTGTTCATCGGCAACGTCTCCGTCGCCGTGGTGCTCCTCGTCGGAGGGTTCCGGGTCGCGGACGGACAGCTCGCGATCGGTGCGCTGCTCGCGGCGCTCCTCTACACGCGTCGGTTCTTCGACCCGATGGAGGAGATGGCGATGTTCTACAACTCCTACCAGTCGGCCGCTGCGGCGCTCGAGAAGATCTCCGGTGTGCTCGAGGAGCGTCCCGGGGTGCCCGACCCGGTCGCGCCGGTCGACCTGTGGACGTCGCAGGGACGGATCACCTTCGACGACGTGACGTTCGCGTACGCCGCCGACCGGGTGGTGCTCCCGAAGTTCGACCTCGAGATCCCGGCAGGGCAGACCATCGCGCTCGTCGGTACGACCGGTGCGGGCAAGTCGACGCTCGCGAAGCTCATCAGTCGGTTCTACGATCCGACCGACGGTGCGGTGCGCCTCGACGGCATCGACCTGCGCGACCTGCACCCGAAGGACCTCCGTCGGGCGATCGTCATGGTGACGCAGGAGGCGTACCTGTTCTCCGGCTCGGTCGCCGACAACATCGCGTTGGGCAAGCCCGACGCGACGATCGAGGAGATCACCGCCGCCGCGAAGGCCGTCGGTGCGCACACCTTCATCGAAGCGTTGCCGGACGGCTACGACACCGACGTGAACAAGCGCGGTGGTCGGGTCTCGGCCGGCCAGCGGCAGCTCCTGTCGTTCGCACGGGCGTTCCTCGCGGATCCGGCCGTGCTGATCCTCGACGAAGCGACCGCCTCGCTCGACATCCCGAGCGAGCGACTCGTCCAGGAGGCGCTGCAGACCCTGCTCGCGGACCGCACCGCGATCATCATCGCGCACCGGTTGTCGACCGTCGCGATCGCCGACCGGGTGCTCGTGATGGAGCACGGCCGGGTGATCGAGGACGGCGCGCCCGCGGAGCTCATCGGCGGGACGGGTCGGTTCGCCGCGATGCACGCCGCCTGGCGGTCTTCGGTCGGCTGACCCGGACCGCGCGGGCGTGTCCACGGGGTCCTCCGGTGACGGAGTGACCCCGTGGGCACTACACCTCGTCTCGTCGACCTGCCACAATGAGCGGATGACCAGTCTGGAACCGCGTTCGCTGCGTGTCGCCGTCGCGGACGACGCGGTGCTCCTCCGCGAGGGTGTCGCGCAGATCCTCAAGGCGGGTGGTCACGACGTGGTCGGCTCGTTCGGCTCGGCGGTCGACCTGGTCGATCGCATCGACGCGGGCCTGCAGCTCGACGCCGTCGTGCTCGACATCCGGATGCCGCCCACCCACACCGACGAGGGCATCGTCGCCCTTGAGCAGCTACGGACGTCGGGCTTCGCCGCCGGGGTGCTCCTGCTGAGCACCTACGCCGTTCCGTCCTACGCGGTCCGCGCGCTCGGCTCCGGTGGTGGCACCGGCTACCTGCTGAAGGATCGCGTCGCCGACTCCGGAACGCTCGTCGACGCCGTGGAGCGCGTGGCGGCGGGTGAATCCGTCGTGGATCCCGAGGTCGTCTCCCTCCTCGTCGCGGAGCGGACCCGGTCCGACGGTCTGGACCACCTCACGGAGCGGGAACGAGAGGTCCTCACCCTCATGGCCGAGGGACGGTCGAACTCCGGCATCGCGAAGGCGCTGGTCGTCAGTCTGAAGACCGTCGAAGCACACATCAGCCGCATCCTGGCCAAGCTCGGACTCGAGGACTCTCCGGCGGACCACCGCCGCGTCCTCGCGGTCGTGCGATGGCTGGAACACACGGATGGCTGACGGTCGCGCACACGGACGGGCGACATCGCTGCCGATCCCGGCACCGGCCGGCCGCGGTCGACTGCCGTGGCCGCTGCGACTCGGCATCCTGCTCGCCGCCGCGCTCGTGTGCGTCCTGTCGGTCGTGTTCGGCGTCGTCCAGCCGGGCGTCGCCGACGGCAACGGTCTGCCCTGGTTGGTGGGCCACCTCGCGGCGCTGGTGGCTGCGGGCCTGATCTGGTGGCTGGCTCCGACGGCCACTCCGGGCTGGGTGATCGTCGGGTACGCGCTTGCCGAGACGGCCTACATGTGGGCGTACGGCGTCGACGCGGGCTGGCTCTGGCCGCTCCTCATGTCGATCTCCGTGCTCCCGGGGGTCGCGCTGGTGTGGCTGGCTCTGGCCTTCCCCGCCGGCCGGCTGCGGCGCGGCTTCGATCGGCGGCTCGTCATCACCGCCTCGATCTATCTCGTCACGTATGCGATCGTGACGCTCCTCGTGACGCCGAACCACGTGCTCGACGCGAGCCACGAACGGAGTCGGTACGCCGTCCTCGCGACCGGAGACGTCGCCGACGTGCTCGGGCGGGTCCACGCGGGCGTCATGGGGGCGTTCGCGGTCGTGGTCGCGGGTGTCGTGCTCCTGAGGTGGGCGCGGAGCAGCGGAGCGGCCAGACAGGTGGCCTTCATCATGCCGGTCGCGTTCGTGTTGTGGCTCGTCATCGGGGTGGCGTGGTCCCTCGTCCGCCTCGGGGGATGGCCGGAGCACCTCCGGCTCGTCGTCGAGGACCTCAACGCGTTCTCGGTGGTGCTCGTTCCCGCGGCGTACGCGACGGGTCTCATCCGGATGCGGACGATCCGCGCCAGGGCCGTCGACCTGGTGCAGACCGGACAGCTGAGCGAGACCGGCCACGACCGCTGGGACGGTGCCGTGAAGACCGTCCTCGGCGACCGCACCGCCCGGCTCGTCTGGCCGGGATCGCAGCGGACCACCGACCGGGACCCACGCGGTCGGGCGATGTCGAGCGTCGGCGATGCGGACGCGCCGCTCGTGTACATCGAGCACGACGCGGCTCTGCTCGACAATCCGCAGTTGCTCCGGTCGGTGTCGGCGTCGCTGCGCATCATGATCGACAACGAACGACTCACCGCTGAGCTCCGCCACTCGTTGCGCGAGGTGAGCCGATCGCGGTTGCGCATCGTGCAGGCGGCCGACGAAGCGCGCCGGCGGGCGGAGCGTGACCTGCACGACGGCTCCCAGCAGCAGCTGTTCTCCGTCGCACTGCGACTCCGGATGGCGAGCGACGCGGCACGCGCCGACGGCCAACTCGCGCTGGCCGACGGCCTCGAGACCACCATCGATCAGCTCGCGAGCGCCATCAAGGAGCTCCGCGAGCTCGCCCGAGGACTGCATCCGGCGCTCCTGGCCGAGGGCGGACTGGTGCCGGCGATCGCCGAACTCGGGCGCCGGTGCACCGTCGTCACCAAGGTCACCGTCGAGCTGCGCGAGCGGCCCGGGCAGCTCATCGAGGCGACGGTCTACTACGTCGTCTCGGAGTGCCTGGCCAACGTCACGAAGTACTCCGGGGCGTCCAGCTGCGAGGTGGTCGTCTCCGACGACCCCGACGGCGGGCTCCGGGTCGTCGTTGCGGACGATGGGGTCGGCGGTGCCGATCCTGCGCGGGGGAGTGGGTTGCGCGGCCTCGCGGACCGGGTCGACGCCGTCGGCGGGACGATGCGTGTCGAGAGCCCGATCGGTGCCGGGACGGTCGTCTCGATCCACCTTCCCGGCTGATCGGGCGCGAAGCGGGTCAGTACAGCAGGGCTTCGCGACCCAGGCGGTATCGCCCGCCGCTCATCGGGACGATCGGGGTGCCCTCGGCCTCGTAGTGCTCGAGCGCGCGGTCTTCGTGCCCCGTCGGAGGGAGACCGCCCGAGCGGACGACCCGCCACCAGGGCACGGCGTGCCCGTATTGCGCCATCACGCGACCGACGCCGCGCGCGGACTTCGACCCGATGATCGAGGCGACCTGGCCGTAGCTCAGGGCGCACCCCTCGGGGATGTCGGCGACGACGGCCAGTACGGCCTCGGCGAACGCCTCAGCCGAGTCCGTCGGTGACGACCCGCTCACGGCCTCAGAGGCTGATGCTGCCGATGGTCTCGCCGTACTGGGTCTCGCCGACGGGGGTGAAGCCGACACGGAGGAAGAACGCCTCGGGTCCGAGGTCGCCGGGCTCGTAGATGACGTTGACGTGGTCGAAATCGCGCCGTTTGGCCTCCTCGATCAGCGAGGCCACCGCGAACCGGCCGACGCCGCGGCCCTGGTCGTCGGCGTCGACGTTGATGCGCCACAGGGCGGAGCGGAACTCCTCCTGCGTCGACTCGTGGTCGAAGTTGGCGGAGATGAAGCCGACGACCTCGTCGCCGTCGAGGATGACGCGCTGCCAGGAGGTGGCGGGGTTCACGACCGCAGCCGCCACCGCGTACGACACCGGGGCGATGAACTGCTCCTGCCCGGGTTTCATGGTGAGCGCGTTGACCGCCACGATCGTCGATGCGGACAGTTCTTCCAGACGCAGCTCAGCCATGTCCTTAGGCTAACCGGTCGAGCCGACCGCGGATAGTCCGGGCCCTGGGCGACACGCGGTGACCGCCGACTTCCACGGCCGACCCACAGCTGGGGTCGGGGACGGAACCAGGCCATCCGCAACTGTCTCGATGTCAAGAGACCTGGCAGGTCTTGTAAGCTAGGGCGTGGCCGTGCCGTCCACCTTTCGGATGCGGTCTCCTCCATGCCATGCGGAGCACTCCACCGCGTGCGCACCTCCGTAGGCCGCTCGGCTCAGGGCGGCATCAGAAAGGACAACCAGTGTCGAAGATCAAGGTCGAAGGCACCGTCGTCGAACTCGACGGCGATGAGATGACTCGCATCATCTGGCAGTTCATCAAGGACTCGCTCATCCACCCCTACCTCGATGTGAACCTCGAGTACTACGACCTCGGCATCGAGAAGCGTGACGAGACGGACGACCAGATCACGATCGACGCCGCACACGCCATCCAGAAGCACGGCGTCGGCGTCAAGTGCGCGACCATCACCCCGGACGAGGCCCGTGTCGAGGAGTTCGGTCTCAAGAAGATGTGGCGGAGTCCGAACGGCACCATCCGCAACATCCTCGGCGGCGTCATCTTCCGCGAGCCCATCATCATCTCGAACATCCCGCGTCTCGTGCCCGGGTGGAACAAGCCGATCATCATCGGCCGCCACGCGTTCGGCGACCAGTACCGCGCGACCGACTTCCTGTTCAAGGGCGAGGGCAAGCTCACGGTCGAGTTCACGCCCGACGACGGCTCGGAGCCGCAGAAGTTCGAGGTCTTCCAGTCGCCCGGCGACGGCATCGCACAGGTGCAGTACAACCTCGACGCCTCGATCCGCGACTTCGCCCGTGCCAGCCTCAACTACGGCCTGAACCGCAACTACCCGGTGTACCTCTCCACGAAGAACACCATCCTCAAGGCCTACGACGGCCGGTTCAAGGACATCTTCCAGGAGATCTTCGACGCGGAGTTCAAGGAGCAGTTCGAGGCTGCCGGCATCACCTACGAGCACCGCCTCATCGACGACATGGTCGCCTCGGCCATGAAGTGGGAGGGCGGTTACGTCTGGGCCTGCAAGAACTACGACGGCGACGTGCAGTCCGACACCGTGGCGCAGGGATTCGGCTCGCTCGGTCTCATGACGAGCGTGCTGGCCACGCCCGACGGCAAGATCGTGGAGGCGGAGGCCGCACACGGCACCGTCACGCGCCACTACCGCCAGCACCAGCAGGGCAAGCCCACGTCGACGAACCCGATCGCCTCGATCTTCGCGTGGACCCGTGGCCTGCAGCACCGAGGCGTGCTCGACGGCAACCAGGAGCTCATCGAGTTCGCGGCGACCCTCGAGGACGTCGTCATCAAGACGGTCGAGTCCGGTGCCATGACGAAGGACCTCGCGCTCCTCGTCGGCCCCGACCAGGCCTACCAGACGACCGAGGAGTTCCTCGAGACCATCTCGGCGAACCTCAAGGCGCGCCTGGCCTGATGACGTCGGCCTGACCGACACCAGCACCACACGGACGGGGTCCGGGAGCACACGCTCCCGGGCCCCGTCCGCCGTCCGGGTCTCGACGCCGGTCCGGACGGTCGTGTTAGCGTCGATGGACCACCTCGACGACGAAGTGAGGACCATCGATGTCACCGATGACGAGAAGACAACTGCTCGCCTGGGCTGCAGCGGGTGGTGCGACCGCACTCCTGGCGGGCTGTTCCACCCCGGGGACGGTGTCGCCGAACACCGGTCCGACGATCGCCCCGGCCGCCGCCGGCGAACGGATCACGCTCACGTACTGGGCCTGGCTGAAGGACCTCCAGAAGGTCGCCGACGTCTGGAACGCCGACCACCCGAACGTGCAGGTCGAGGCGGTGTGGATCCCCGGAGGCAACGACGGCGGGTATCAGAAGCTCTACTCGGCGCTCGCCGCGGGTGGTGGTCCGGACCTCGCGCAGGTCGAGATGCGGACGCTTCCCGAGTTCCTGCTCGTGAACGGGTTGGTCGACCTCCGGCGCTACGGCGCGGACGAGGTCGCGTCGCGGTACAACGAGACCCTCTGGAACCAGGTCTCCTACGTCGACGGGGTCTACGGGATACCCCAGGACTCCGGTCCGATGGCGCTCTACTACCGCCCGGACCTGCTCGACCGGGTGGGCGCGAAGCCACCGGCCACCTGGGATGACTGGTTCCAGGTGGCGGGGGCGGTGCGCGAGGCCGGCATGTACCTGGATTGCTTCGCCCTCGACGACGCGTCGTGGTTCGCGGCCATGGCGACCCAGGCCGGCGCGTCCTGGTTCCGTGTCGAAGGCGACCGGTGGATCGTGGACATGACGGACGACGCGACGCTGGAGACGGCCAGATTCTTCGACCGGGCCATCGACGAGGGCGTCATGACCACCTCCTACAGCCAGTTCTCACCGGCCTGGTTCGCCGCTGCGGCGAAGGACTCGATCGCATCGCTCGCCGGAGCCAGCTGGGGAGACGCCC
The DNA here is from genome assembly GCF_006065115.1 of Plantibacter sp. M259. Lineage (NCBI taxonomy): Bacteria > Bacillati > Actinomycetota > Actinomycetes > Micrococcales > Microbacteriaceae > Plantibacter > Plantibacter sp. M259. The sequence goes on from NZ_CP040750.1 coordinate 3,141,858, forward strand.
TCCTGCAGGGCGTCTCAGGGGCCGAGGGCAAGTGGCGGGTCGCGCCGTTGCCGCGGTGGGGGAGCGAGGGGTACGGCTCGACCTTCCAGGGCGGGTCCACGGCTGCCGTCCTGGCGAACAGCGCCCACCCGAGGGAGGCGCTCGAGTTCGCCGTGTGGATGACCACGAGCGACGCCGGTATCGACGCCATGATCGAGCACTCAGGCATCGGGTGGTCGCCGAACGACGCCTACATCGGCGCGCGCCGACAGCAGCCGAGCGAGTTCTTCGGTGGTCAGAACTACAACGAGGAGGTCTTCGTGCCGGCGGCCAAGGAACAGAACAACGAGTGGCAGTGGTGGCCGCTGACCCAGCAGACCTTCAACATCCTCGCTGACGGGTTCCGGGCCAAGGCCTCGGGCGGCACCCTCGTGGACGCCGTGGTCCAGGGACAGCGCGACGTCATCACCGCCTTCCGCAACAAGGGCCTCCGGATCGAGGCGGCGTCGTGAGCGCCGTCACGGAACGCCACACGCGTGGTGCGGCGGACGACCCGTCGCGGTCGGGAGCGCAGCGCCGACGCCGGACCTCGGTCGCGGCTCCATGGGTCCTCCTCGGACCGTTCCTGGCGCTCTTCGTCCTCACCTTCATCCTGCCGATCATCGTCGCGATCGGCAGTAGCTTCCTCCGCGTCTCACGGAGGGGCGTCTTCGGCGAGGAGGGCGTCACGACCGAGTTCGCCTGGTTCTCCAACTACGCCCAGGCCCTGGAGAACGGCAACTTCATCGCCTCGATCGGCCGGATGCTCCTCTTCGGCGTCGTGCAGGTCACGGTCATGATCGCCCTGTGCACCCTGCTGGCGCTCCTCCTCGAGTCCGCCTCCGCGAAATGGCCGGGATTCTTCCGGGCCGTGTACTTCCTGCCCTACGGCATCCCCGGCGTGATCGCGACGATCCTCTGGTCGTTCCTCTACGTCCCGGGACTCAGCCCGATCATCGACATCGCCGGGGCGATGGGGATCGAGCTCGACTTCCTCGGCGCAGGCACCGTGCTCTGGTCCATCGCCAACATCGTGACGTGGACCTACACCGGCTACAACATGATGATCGTGGTCGCCCAGTTGAAGGCCATCCCCGGCGAGGTGTACGAAGCCGCGAAGGTCGATGGTGCCGGACCGTTCCGAGTGGCCGTGAGCATCCAGCTCCCGCTCATCCGGCCGGCGCTCATCCTCACGACCGTGTTCTCCATCATCGGCACGCTCCAGCTCTTCGCCGAGCCCCAGGTGCTGCAGACCGTGTCGCCCGCGATCGACAACGAGTACACGCCGAACCTCAGCGCCTACACGACCGCGTTCGCCTACAACGACTACAACGTCGCCGCAGCGCAGGCGGTGCTCATCGCCGTGGTCGCGTTCGCACTGTCGTTCATCTTCCTGCGTCTGACGTCGAGGAGGGCATCATGAGCGAGACCCGGAGCATCACGACCGCGACCTCGTCGAAGCGAGCCCAGCGGCTGAGCGACCAGCAGGGACGACCGGGTGGGTCCAGGGGGATGCGGGTGCTCGTGACGGGCATCCTCGTCGTCGTCGCGGTCTACTTCCTGGTGCCCGTGTACTGGGTGGTGATCGCTGCGACCAAGAGCACCGAGGATCTGTTCGGCAGCAACGGCTTCCTCCTCGGCTCCGAGTTCTCGTTGTGGTCGAACCTCCACGAGGTGCTCACCTACGACGGCGGCATCTTCGTCCGCTGGTTCGGCAACTCGGTGCTCTACGCGGGCGTGGGAGCCCTCATCGCGACGTACCTCGCCGCCGCAGGTGGATACGCGCTCGCGAAGTACCGGTTCCGCGGGCGCAACCTCGTCTTCGGCACCATCCTCGGCGGAGTCCTCGTGCCGGGGACGGCCACCGCGCTCCCGCTGTTCCTGCTCTTCAGCCAGATGGGGCTCGCGAACACGTACTGGTCGGTGCTCCTGCCGTCGCTCGTCTCGCCGTTCGGGTTGTTCCTCTGCCGGATCTACGCCGACGCGACGATCGACGACTCGCTCATCGAGGCAGCACGGATCGATGGCGCGAGCGAGCTGCGGATCTTCCACACCGTGGGGCTGAAGATACTCACGCCCGCGCTCGTGACCGTCTTCCTCTTCCAGCTGGTCGGCATCTGGAACAACTACTTCCTGCCGCTCGTCATGCTGTCCGACAGCACGCTGTACCCGATCACCCTGGGCCTCAACAACTGGCGGAGCCAGGTCGACCGCCTGCCGGAGTTCTACGAGCTGACGACCGGCGGCGCGCTGTTGTCGATCATCCCGTTGGCGATCGCGATGATCGTGCTGCAACGCTTCTGGCGTGGCGGGCTCACCGAGGGATCCGTGAAGTAGCCGTCGGCCCGGAGACGGCGACGGGCCCCGGATCAGCCGATCCGGGGCCCGTCGTCAGTCGTGTCGAGCTAGAGGCTGCAGGTGTTACCGAGCGTGGTGAACTCGTCCTGGAGCTTCGTGAGTGAATCGGTGAGCCCCGCCTGGTCGACGTTCTGCGGGTCGTCGACAGCCGTCTTCGCGACGTCGATGAAGTCGTTGAGCGCCTTCACCGAGTCGTTCGCCGCGGTCTTGACCTCCTCGTTCGTGACCTTGTCGGCCGCCGCCTTGAACGTTCCGGAGAAGTCGTCGAGCTGCGTGACGGCCGCCTCGGGGTCGGAGGAGAGTGAGCTCAGGCCGGACTGCAGCTGGGAAGCCGACTCCGTCACCTCGGACTGGATGAGCTTGCACGCATCCTCTTTGCTCTGGGCGCCGCCGGCACAGCCGGTGAGGAGCAGGCCCGAAACGGCGATCGCGCCGAGGAATGCTGCTGCGTTCTTCTTCATGGTGGTGTGATTCCCCCGTGTCCGGTGCCCGTGACGGGCCCGCCCGCGCGCTGCGGGTCGGCCTCCAGGGTACCCGCTGTGACACGACACATGACGGACGAGGCTCGTCGACGATCGACGCCGACGGTCGGTGGCATGGACGCGAGCCGCGTTTATTTGTAAGCTTGGCGAACAAACCGGTGGTGCGAGCGGGTCGCACCACGGACCGAAGGAACCACAGCATGCAGACGCGCCACGACGCCCCCGGAGACGAACCGCGTGAGGGTGGGACTCGACATCGGCGGCACGAAGACCGATGCCGTCGTCGTGACGGACGACGGCGCGCTCCTGCACAGGCTCAGGCTGGTCACCGGACGCGGTCCGGACGCGGTCGTCGAAACCGCCGTCGAGGCCGTCAGTCGACTCTCCGACGCCGTCGCGCGTCCGATCGACGCCTTCACGTCGGTCGGCGTCGGTATCCCCGGCCTCATCGTCCCGGGCACCGGCCGGGTGACCCACGCGGTCAACCTCGACGTGGAGGAACTCGAGCTCGGCGCGATCCTCGCCCAGCGCCTCAGGCTCCCCGTCGCCGTGGAGAACGATGTCAAGGCCGCCGCCCTCGGTGCGTGGCAGCTGCTCGACGGCTCCGGGACGATGGCCTACCTCAACCTCGGCACGGGCGTCGCCGCCGGCATCGTCACGGAGGGCCGGCTCTGGCAGGGCTCGAGTGGGGTCGCCGGCGAGGTCGGGCATCTGTCGGTCGATCCGCTCGGCGACCGCTGCGGGTGCGGACAGCGCGGGTGCGTCGAGACCATGGCCGCCGGTGGCGCGGTCTCCGCCGCCTGGGGAGCCGACGTGGCACTGCCGGTCCTCGACCTCTTCGACCACGCCGATGCCGGAGACCCACGGGCCATCGCGCTCCGCGCGCGCCTCGGCCACGGCGCGGCCGCGGCCGTCCGCATCCTGACCCTCACCGTCGACGCCGACGACATCGTCCTCGGAGGAGGACTCACCGCACTCGGCGAGCGACTGCTCGTCGTCATCCGCGAGGCCCTGGCCGAATCCGCCGCCGGGTCTCGATTCGTCGCATCATTGCAGTTGGAACAGCGCGTGCGCCTCGTGCCGACGGGATCCCCCGTCGCGGCGATCGGCGCAGCACTCGTGGGAAGAGGAGAATCGTCGCATGGCTGAAGTCGTGATCGTGGGGGACACCGGTGCCGCAGGCGCCCTCGTCGCGGAGGCGATCGTCGCCCTGATCGAGGAGCGTCCAGACGCCGTCCTCGGACTGGCGACGGGTTCGACACCGCTCCCCGTCTACGAGGCGCTCGCCGCGCGCTCGCAGGGCCTCGACCTCTCGCAGGTGCGCGGGTTCGCCCTCGACGAGTACGTCGGCCTGCCGGCCGGGCACCCCGAGTCGTACCGTTCCGTCATCACACGTGAGGTCGTCGAGCCGCTCGGCCTCGTGCCCGAGCGCATCCAGGTGCCGAACGGTGCGGCCGAGACCATCCAGCACGCCGGCGCCGACTACGAAGCGGCGATCCAGGCCGCCGGTGGCGTCGACCTGCAGATCCTCGGCATCGGGACCGACGGCCACATCGGGTTCAACGAGCCGGGCTCGTCGTTCGCCTCGCTCACCCGCGTGAAGACCCTGACGGAGCAGACCCGCCGGGACAACGCACGGTTCTTCGACTCGATCGACGACGTACCCATGCACTGCATCACCCAGGGACTCGGCACCATCCTCCGCGCGAGACACCTCGTCCTCCTCGCCTTCGGTGCGGGGAAGGCCGCTGCGATCGCCGCCGCGCTCGAGGGACCGCTCTCCGCGAACCTCCCCGGTTCGGCCGTGCAGCTGCACCCGCGAGCCACGGTGGTCCTCGACGAAGCGGCGGCGTCCGAGCTGCAGCACGCCGACTACTACCGCTACGCGTACGCCAACAAGCCCGCGTGGCAGGGCATCTGACGGCTCAGGCGACGCCCGCCAGGCGGAGGAGCGCCGTGGTGAGGGCTGCCACGAGGACGATGACGACGAATGGCGCGTTCCTCCAGGCGAAGACGCCGGCCACCAGGACGCCCGAGAGTCGCGCGAATCCCGCGAACTGCTGGTCCTGGGTCAGGGCCGTGGTCGTGAGCACCGCCATGAGCAGGACGATGGCGGCGTCCGCGAGCAGCGTCTCGACCCGTTCCGAGACCTCGGCACGGGTGCGCAGGAGTGGCCCGGCCAGGCGGAACGTGTAGGTGCCGACCGCGAGGATCAGGATCCCGACCAGCACGAGCATCGACTGGTTCACGCGGTGACCTCCTGCTTCGGCTGCTTCCGGCCGAAGCCGAACAGGAGACCGACGAGCGACAACAGGACGGGGATCCCCGCCGGGAGGAACGGCGTCGCGGCGACAGCGACGACGGCGCCGACGAGCGCGGCTCGGCGTGTGCGGGGCTCGCGGAGGGCGGGGAAGATGAGGGCGAGTAGGACGGCGGGGAACATCACGTCGAGTCCGAAGGCGTCCGTGTCCTCGATCACGGTGCCGGCGAAGGCTCCGAGTGCGGCGCCCGCCGGCCAGCAGAGAAGGATGCCGAGGCCGCACGCCCAGAACGCGGCGCGCTTCCGCTCCAGGGTGTCCTGATCGAGCGCGAAGACGACGGACTCGTCGTTGAGGAGGTGTGTGCCGAGCACGCGGCGCCAGCCCGTGCCGACGACCTCATGGATCGCGAGGCCGAACGGCAGGTGGCGGGCGTTCACGAGCAGCCCTGCCAGGGCGGCGGTCAGCGGACTCCCGCCGGCCGCGACGATCCCGACGAACAGGATCTCCGATGCGCCGGCGAGGACGAGCAGGGCGAGCGCCAGCACGACCCAGGGCTGGATGCCAGAGTGCACGGCGACGGCTCCGTAGGAGATGCCGACCAGTCCGTCGGCGATGCAGACCAGCGCGATGGCCCGCGTGGTCGGCCGACCGAGGTGACTCCATATCGAACGCACGTACACTATATTGAACGACGATCGAACGTTCGTCAAATCGAACGCGTAACACTTTGGAGCGAACGCATGACGCAGGTCGAACCATCCGACGACGGAGCACCGCACGCCGCGGTCGCGGCGGCACTGACCCGCGAGCGGCAGCGCACCGGGCTGTCACTCGCCGAGGTGGCCCGTCGAGCCGGGATCGCGAAGTCGACCCTCTCGCAGCTGGAGGCGGGGCTCGGGAACCCGAGTCTCGAGACGCTCTGGGCACTCAGCGTCACCCTCGACGTGCCGTTCGCCCGCCTCGTCGAGCCGGTGCGACGGCCGGTCCAGGTGATCCGTGCCGGTGAGGGCCCGACCCTCGCCGCGTCCGGGGCGGACTACGTCGCGACGGTGCTGTCGGCCTGCCCGCCGAACGCCCGACGCGACATCTACCGCATCGTGGTCGAACCGGGGGAGCCGAGGCGCTCGGAGCCGCACATGCCGGGCGTCGTCGAGCACTGGATCCTCAGCACCGGTCGCGCGTCGATCGGACCCGTCGGCGAGGAGGTCGAACTCGGCCCGGGGGACTATCTCGCCCACGCCGGGGACGTGCCCCACGTCTTCGAGGCGCTCGAGCCGGGTACGACCGCGGTGGTGGTCACCGAGCACGTCTGAGCACCTCGGCAGGCTCGGTGACCGGGAGGACTCGGTGACTGGGACAGCTCGGTGACCGGGACGGCGCGACGAGTGGTCAGCCGTCGATGACGTGCACGAGCTCGTCGATGAAGCCGGCGAAGTCCTCGGAACGGCGGATGATCCGGGCGACGCTCGAGCGCTCCGAGAACACCTCGACGAACTGGTCGAACACCGTCTGGAACGCGGCGCGGCCCGATTCACTGAACGCCACGAGTGCGACGACGCTCACGCGCGCTCCACCCCACTCCATCGGCGTCTCGTTCACGGCGATCGCGATGGCCGTCGAGTACGCGGTCATCGCCATGGCGTGCGGCACGGCCAAGGTGTCGGTGAACGCCGTCGACGACATGCGCTCCCGCTCGATCGCCGCGGTGAGGTAGCTCTCGTCGATGATCCCCGGGCGATCATGCGCTCGCCGAGCAGGCGGATCATGCCCTCCTCGTCCTCGGCATGCGCGTTCCGGAGGAAGAGGTCCGGGTGGAAGTACTGCAGCAGTTCGTCGGTGATCTCCGACAAGCGGGACGATCGACGGACGCGGCTGACCGCGGTGCGGACGCGCTCCACGTCGGCCGCGGTGAGGAACGGTTGGATGACGACGATGCCGTCGGCAGGGGCCGGTGGCTCGATCGTCGTGAGCACGAGGTCGGTGTCGATGGCGGCCCAGTCGACATCGGTGCGGGTGATGACGGATCGGACGTCGAGGACGTCGCCGAGCTGCGATTCGACGCGTCTGCGCAGCACCTCGTGCATGTCGTAATAGCCGGCGGACACGATCGTGGAGCCGAGCAGGGCCTCCTTGCGGGCCTTCTGCTCGAGCTGGGCGCCGACGTGCATCGCGATGTAGGCGATCTCGTCGTCGTTGATGATGATCGAGCCGTGCCGCTGCAGTTGGCTGGCGATGAAGACCGCGAGCTCGTAGATCATCGGGTACGAGGTCTTGATCGAGCGGGTCAGCGGATTGCGTGAGTAGGACTGGTCCTGTGCACGACGGATGAGGTTCTGGACGTGGAGGGTGAGCCGGACGATGAAGTCCTCGTCGGAGAGGTCGACGAGGTACTCGCGGCCGGCACGGTCGACGGCCTGACGGACGGCGGCGAGGTCGTCCTGGTTGACGTAGTCGTCGACGAGGACTTCGGCGGGAGCCCCACTGCCCGGCGTCACCACCCGTGTCACGAGCAGGTAGCTGAGGTACACGAGGTCGCCCTCGCCGAGCGCGACGTGGAAGTGGGCGTCGACGAGCCGCGCCAGATCCTCCGCGACCGCCTCGACCTCAGGGGTGCGCGGAGCATGGTCCGCGGGCTCCGCCGGACGGTCCTTCGTGACCCGGTCGATGGCGATCGCGATGTGGAGCAGGACGTTCGCGATGCCGTACTCGTTCACGTAGTACCCGCGCGCGGTCAACGCCTCGAGCAGCTCGCCCTTGAACGGGCTGAACTCGTTCGGCGCGAACGCGCGTTGGAGCGCCTCGAGTTCGACGATGCCGCGATCGGTCTCGTCGCGGAACATCCGGCTGAGGAGACGTCTCCGCTCGGTCTCACCGCCCGCCATCGTCACCGTCGATCCGGAACGGTCGAGCGTGAGGGCGGTATCGGCGAGCATGGCGCGGACCCGGCCCAGATCGCCCTCGACGGTCGACTCGCTGACGTGGAGCCGCTGTGCCGTCTCGTGCACGTCGATGCCCGAGGGGGCGCTGATGAGCAGCCGGACGAGCCCGTACAGCCGGTCCCGGGGCGTCTCCGATTCGAACGCCGATGCGGCTCGGCGCCGGTAGACCGCATACCCGTCGGCGTTCAGCCGATACCCGTTCGGCCCGGACTCGACCACGTCGTGCGGTGCCGTGCGGGTGTTGACCGCCGTGACGTAGCTGCGGACGCTGCGCGGTGTGACGCCCAGGACCTCCGCGACCTCCGTGGCCGTCGTCCAGCCGTCCCGTCCCGCGAGGTAGCCGAGCATGCGGTCGTGTTTCTCGCGTGCCACGATGCCCTCTCCGTCGGTCGGCCGTCGCGCGGTCCGGGCGAACCGCTCCACCGAGTCAACCACCTTCCCGGCTGCTTCCGCGCGTTCGACGACCTTTCCGCCCGGGCGGAAGAGCTTCTGGTGGAGCCGCGAGAGGCGTGACGGAATGATGGGTTGGTAGGCAATCGGCGGTTCTGGAGAAGGTTCGATGAAGATCCTGGTGATTTGCGGCGCGGGTGCGTCGAGCACGTTCATGGCCCAACGCCTGCGTCGCGCAGCAGCCGACCGATCGATCGACGTCTCCGTCGCGGCCGGTACCGAATCGCAGGTCCTCGGCGGCACGATCGCCCTCGACGGTGTCGACGTCCTGCTCGTCGGCGCCCACCTCGCCGACCACGAGGCCGCGCTGCGTGCAGCGGCCGAGCCCACCGGCACCGCGGTCGCCGTCCTGCCCGGCGACGTCTTCGGCGTCGAGGGTGGCGCGCGAGCCCTCGAACTCGTCCTCTCGATCCAATCACCAACCAGGAGGTAACCCCATGGCAACTCGAACCGTCCGCATCGGCTCGTCGCACGGCCTGCATGCCAGGCCCGCGAAGCTGTTCACGCAGGCTGCGAAGGACGCCGGGGTCCCGGTGACGATCGCCAAGGGCAGCGGCAAGCCCGTCAACGCGGCGAGCATCCTCGGCGTGATCGCGCTCGCCGTCGAGCACGGTGACTACGTGACCCTGTCCGTCGACGGCGAGGGCGCCGCAGCCGAGGGCACCCTCGACACGCTCTCCGAGCTCCTGGTGACCGACCATGACGAGCAGTAGTCCGATGACCGCGTTCCAGGGCATCGGTATCGGCCAGGGCGTCGCCGTCGGCCCGGTGGCCCGCATGGCCGACCCGCTCCCCGCGCCCGCCGACGTCGCCAGCACCCTCGACCTCGCGACCGAGACCGAGCGCGCGAACACCTCCCTCGCCGCGGTCGCCCGCGAGCTCGAGGCCCGAGGCGCCGCCGCCGGTGGTGCCGCTCGTGACGTCCTCGAGGCCCAAGCGATGATGGCGGAGGACCCGACCCTCGCCGAGGAGATCGCCACGCGGCTCGCGGACGGCAAGACCGCCGAGTGGGCCGTCCACGCGGCGTTCGCCTCGTTCCGCGACCAGCTCGCCGCGATGGGCGGCTACCTCGGGGAGCGCGCCGCCGACCTCGACGACGTGTCGCAGCGGGTCATCGCCGACCTCATGGGCGTGCCGGCACCCGGCGTGCCTTCGCCCGGCCACCCCTTCATCCTCGTCGCCCGCGACCTCGCTCCGGCCGACACCGCACTCCTCGACCTCGACCTGGTCCTGGGCCTCGTCACGAGCGACGGCGGTCCGACCTCGCACACGGCGATCCTCGCCCGCGAGAAGTCGATCGTCGCGATCGTCGGCGTCGTCGGAGCAGCCGAGCTGACGGATGGCACGACGCTCGTCGTCGACGCAGCAGCCGGTGAGGTCACGGTCGATCCGACCCCCGAGCTCGTCGCCGCCACGGAGCAGCGTATCGCCGACCGACTCGCGCTCGTGAACGCGCCGGTCGTCCCCGGTGCGTTGGCCGACGGCACCCCCGTGCCGCTACTCGCGAACCTGGGCTCGGCCGAACACGCCGACGCCGCCGCAGAGCTCGGCGCCGAGGGCGTCGGTCTCTTCCGCACCGAGTTCCTCTTCCTCGACCAGGCGCTCGCGCCGACGGTCGAGCAGCAGCGGGCGCACTACGAGAAGCTCCTGAACGCCTTCCCCGGCCAGAAGGTCGTCGTGCGCGTCCTCGACGCCGGTGCCGACAAGCCGTTGGCGTTCCTGAACGACGCGCACGAGGACAACCCGGCGCTCGGACTCCGCGGCCTCCGTGCGCTGCGGGCGAGCGAGGACATCTTGCGCGAGCAGCTCACGGCGCTCGCCCAGGCCGACGCCGCGACGGACGCCGACCTCTGGGTCATGGCCCCGATGGTGTCGACCGTCGAGGAGACGAAGTACTTCATGGCGATCGCTGCGGAGTACGGCCTGAAGACGCCCGGCGTCATGGTGGAGGTGCCGTCGAGCGCCCTCCTCGCCGACCGCGTCCTCGCCCACGCCGGATTCGCGTCGATCGGGACCAACGACCTCACGCAGTACACGCTCGCCGCGGACCGCCTGCTCGGCTCCGTGGGCGCGTTCCAAGACCCGTGGCACCCGGCGGTCCTTCGCCTCGTGCAGCTCGTCGGCGAAGCCGGCCAGCACCACGGCAAGCCGGTCGGCATCTGCGGCGAAGCAGCAGCCGACCCGCTCCTCGCCGTCGTCCTCGTCGGACTCGGCGCCACCACCCTGTCCATGTCACCGTCGGCGCTCGCCGACGTCCGTCACTCCCTCCAGCAGTACACGCTCGACGATGCCCGGCGCATCGCGGCAGCAGCACTGGCCGCCGACGGTGCGGCCGAAGCCAGGGCAGCGGCCACCGCTGCAACGACTCCCGAAATGAAAGAGGCAACATCATCATGACAACGACGTCTACTCCCAAGAAGCCGGGAGGTGCACGAGTCGGCGTTCAGCGATTCGGCACCTTCCTCTCCGGCATGGTCATGCCGAACATCGCGGCCTTCATCGCCTGGGGCCTCATCACCGCGTTCTTCATCGCCACCGGCTGGCTCCCGAACGGCGTGCTCGGCGGCTTCGGCAACGCCGACCTCATCGGCTGGCAGGGTGCCGCGACGGCACTCGCGCAGGCCGATGACGGCACGACCTTCCCGCAGTACGTCGGGCTCGTCGGCCCGATGATCACGTACCTGCTCCCGCTGCTCATCGCGAACACCGGTGGCCGCATGATCTACGGTGAGCGTGGCGGCGTCGTCGCCTCCATCGCGACCATGGGCGTCATCGTCGGCAGCGCGATCCCGATGTTCATCGGCGCGATGATCATGGGCCCGCTCGCCGCGTGGCTCATGAAGCAGGTGGACCGGATCTGGGACGGCAAGATCAAGGCCGGCTTCGAGATGCTGGTCAACAACTTCTCCGCGGGTATCCTCGGAGCCCTCCTCGCCATCGGCGGGTTCTACGGCATCGCCCCGATCGTCACCGCGCTCAGCAGCTTCCTCGAGGGCATCGTCGACTGGCTCGTCGCCAACTCGCTCCTGCCGATCGCGAGCATCTTCATCGAGCCGGGCAAGATCCTCTTCCTCAACAACGCCATCAACCACGGTGTGCTGACCCCGCTCGGTGTCCAGCAGTCCGAGGAGACCGGCAAGTCCATCCTGTTCCTCCTCGAGGCGAACCCCGGTCCGGGCCTCGGCATCCTGCTCGCGTTCTGCTTCTTCGGCATCGGTCTCGCGAAGGCGTCGGCTCCCGGCGCGGTCATCATCCAGTTCTTCGGTGGCATCCACGAGATCTACTTCCCGTACGTGCTCATGAAGCCGATGCTGGTCCTGGCCGCGATCGGTGGCGGCATGGCCGGTGTGGCGACGAACGTCGCGTTCAACACGGGTCTCCGCGCCCCGGCTTCGCCCGGCAGCATCATCGCCGTGCTCATCCAGACGGCACCCGACAGCTACTTCGGCGTGATCCTGTCGGTCATCGTCGCAGCAGCCGTCTCGTTCGCGATCTCCGCGATCATCCTGCGGGCCAGCCGGAAGCGCGACCTCGAGAACGAGAACGCCGGTGACCTCTCGGCCGCCGTCGCCGCGACCGAGGCCGCCAAGGGCAAGAAGTCGAGCGTGCTCGGCAACCTCTCCGCCGGAAGCGCCGCAGCCGGAGCGGACGTCGTCGACGAGGGCGTCGTCACGACGCTCGAGCGCGGACCGATCCGCAACATCGTCTTCGCGTGCGATGCCGGTATGGGTTCGAGTGCGATGGGCGCCTCGGTGCTCCGCAACAAGATCAAGAAGGCCGGCATCGACGAGATCACCGTCACGAACAAGGCGATCGCGAACCTCGCCGACGACGTCGACCTCGTCATCACCCAGCGCGAGCTGACGGAGCGCGCGAAGGAGAAGACCCCGAGTGCCGTGCACATGTCGGTCGACAACTTCATGAACTCTCCGAAGTACGACGAAGTGGTGGAGTTGCTCCGCGGAGAGGGAGCACACTAGCAACGGAACGATCCCGGGGCGCACGCGAAGGGCGTGCGCCCCGGGGCTCCAGCCACCGCCCTTCACCCGGCTCCGGACCGCACCGGCGGAGCCCCGCACGACGAATGCAGAGGAAGACATGTCGCAGGTACTGACCCAGGATCGGATCACCATCGTCACCGGGACGGTGACGCAGGAGGAGGCCATCCGCCGCGCTGCCGACGCCCTCGAAGCGGCCGGCGCCGTGACCGACGAGTACTTCGAGGCCATGCTCGCCCGCGAGCAGTCCGTGTCGACCTACATGGGCAACCTCCTCGCCATCCCGCACGGGACGAACGACGCGAAGGAGGCGGTCCGTGATTCCGCCCTGTCGTTCACCCGCTACGAGACCCCCATCGACTGGGACGGCGACGAGGTCCGCTTCGTCGTCGGCATCGCCGGCAAGGACGGCGGGCACATGGAGATCCTCTCCAAGATCGCCATCATCTTCTCCGAGGACGACGAGGTCGCCAAGCTGCTCGCAGCCGAGACGCCTGAGGAGCTCTACGCGCTCCTGAGCGAGGTCAACGAGTGATGCGAGCCGTCCACTTCGGCGCCGGCAACATCGGGCGCGGCTTCGTCGGACTGCTCCTCCACGAGGGCGGCTACGAGGTCGTCTTCGCGGACGTCAACGCCGAGCTCATCGATGCGATCGCCGCGGCTGACAGCTACACGGTGCACGAGGTGGGCGACGGCGCGAAGGACACGGTCGTCACTGGGTTCCGCGCGATCAACAGTGCCACCGACGAGGAGGCCCTGGTCCAGGAGATCGCCGCCGCCGACGTGGTGACCACCGCCGTCGGGCCGACCATCCTGCGCTTCGTCGCTCCCGTCATCGCTCGGGGGATCGCCGCCCGTCCGGCCGACGCCGCTCCGCTCGCGGTCATGGCCTGCGAGAACGCGATCAACGCCACCGACCTGCTCGCCACCGAGGTGCGCCAGGCGGTCGGCGACGAGGCCTGGGCGTCGCTGTCGACCCGGGCCGTGTTCGCGAACACGGCCGTGGACCGCATCGTCCCGGGCCAGCCCGCCGGGCAGGGCATCGACGTGACCGTCGAGACCTTCTACGAATGGGCCATCGAGACCCCGGCGTTCAACGGCTCGCTGCCGTCGATCCCCGGTGCCCACTTCGTCGAGGAGCTCGCGCCGTACATCGAGCGGAAGCTCTTCACCGTGAACACCGGCCACGCCTCCGTCGCCTACTTCGGTGCGCGCGCCGGTATCCAGACGATTGCCGAAGCGCTCGCCGAGCCGTCCATCGCCGTCGCCGTCGGTGCGGTGCTGGAGGAGACCTCCGCGCTGCTCGTCGCCAAGCACGGGCTCGACGTCGACGCGCAACGCGAGTACCGCGAGACGATCCTCCGTCGCTTCGCGAACGTGCACCTGCCCGACACCGTGGAGCGCGTCGGTCGGCAGCCGCTGCGCAAGCTGAGCCGGACCGAGCGGTTCATCGGACCCGCCGCCGAGCTGGCGGAGCGCGGCATGGCCCACGACGCACTGGTCTCGGCGATCGGAGCCGCGCTCGAGTTCGACGTCGCCGACGACGAGCAGAGCGTCCAGCTCCAGGCGAAGCTCCACGAGCTCGCATCGGGCACCTTCGTCGAGGAGGTCACCGGCCTCGCTCCCGAGCACCCGCTGGCTCCCGCGGTGCTCGCGCAGGTCGTCGCCCGACAGGCATCGCTCGCGTAACGCCCTTCGACAGGCTCAGGGACCGGATCCGTCCGGACCCTGGGCCTGTCGCAGTTTTCGGAGCCTGTTCCGGTCCCTGAGCCTGTCGAAGGGTCTCAGAACATCTTGCCCGGGTTGAGGAGGTTCTCGGGGTCGAAGAGCCGCTTGATCCCGTGCTGGAGCGCGAGCTGATCCTCGCCGAGCTCGTCGCCGAGCCAGCGCTTCTTGAGCAGGCCGATGCCGTGCTCGCCGGTGAGGGTACCGCCGAGCCGCAGTGCGGTGGTGAAGAGGTCGTCGGCGGCCTGCCAGATGAGGTCTGGTACCTCGACCCCTCGAAGACGAAGTTCGGGTGGAGGTTGCCGTCGCCCGCATGCGCGACCGTGGGGATGGAGATGCCGTAGCGGCGCTCGATCTCGCCGATCGCCGTGAACATCGCCGCCAACTGGCTGCGGGGGACCGACACGTCCTCGATGAGCGGGGTGCCGAACTGCTCGAGCGAGGGATGCAGGGCGCGGCGGACCGCCAACAGATGCTCACCCGTCGCATGGTCGGTGGACATCTCGGCACGCCCGCCGCCGGCGTGGAGCACGTCGAGGATCGCGGCGGCCTCCGCCTCGGCGTTCGGGCCGTCGGTCTGGATCACGACGTGCGCCTCGCCGCTGGTCGGGGTCGGCAGCTGCAGGTAGCGGTGCACGGCGACGAGCGCGACGGGGTCGAGCAGTTCCATGATCGACGGCTGGACACCGGACGCGGTGACGGCGGCGGTGGCCTCCGCTGCCGAGACCACGCTCGGGAAGTAGCCGGCGATGGTCGCGACGGTGCCCGGCGTCACGCGCCGGATGCGGACGGTCGCCTCGACGATGACGCCGAGGACGCCCTCGGAGCCGACCATGAGACTCGTGAGGTCGAGGCCGGTGACCCCCTTCACGCTCCGGTGCCCGACGCTGATGAGTCGGCCGTCGGCCAGGACGACCTTGAGGGCGAGGACGGCGTCGCGCGTCACGCCGTACTTCGCGCACAGCAGGCCGCCGGCGCCGGTCGCGATGTTCCCACCGACGGTCGAGATCGCGCGGCTCGCCGGGTCGGGCGCGAACCAGAGTCCCCGGGCGAGCAGGAGGTCGTTGAAGGCGCCGTTGATGATGCCCGGTTCGACCACCGCGAGGAGGTCGGGTTCGTTGATCTCCAGGACGCGCTGCATCGCGAGCGTCGACAGGACGATCTCGCCCGCGCCGCCGAGCGCGCCGCCGGCCAGTCCGGTGCCGGCGCCGCGCGTCACGACCGGCGTCCCGGTCGCGGTGGCGATGCGCATGACCGTCTGGACGTCCTCGATGGAACGCGCGGAGACCACGGCGATCGGTGGGGCGTCGGACACGTGACCCGACTTGTCGGACCGTGCGTCCGCGAGGACGGCGTCCGTCGTCGAGACCGCGTCGCCGAGGGCGTCACGGAGGGCGTCGAGGACGGGAGGCGTCGTCATCGCGCCAGGGCTGATCCGTCGGCCCAGACCGCTTGGACGTTCCACTGGTGGTCGAGGAGGACGGCGTCCGCGGCGTATCCCGGGGCCAGTCGTCCGAAGCGGTCGGCGAGACCGAGGACACGGGCCGGGGTGCTCGTGAGGGCACCGACCGCCGCGTCCGCCGCCACACCGCTCGCGACGGCGAGTCGGAGCGCCCGGTCGAGCGTCAGCGTGGAGCCGGCGATCGAGTCGCCTTCCACGAGCCGCGCCAGACCGTCCGTCACCTGGACCTCGAGCGCTCCCAGGAGGTAACGGCCGTCGGAAGAGCCGGCTGCGGCCATCGCGTCCGTGATGAGCGCGACGCGGCCCGGGGCCTGCTCGAAGGCGAGCTTGGCGACGTCGGGATGCACGTGCTCGCCGTCGAGGATGAGCTCGACCGTGACCCGCTCGTCGGCGAAGGAGGCGATGATCGGTCCGGGCGCGCGGTGGTGGATCCCGTTCATCGCGTTGAACACGTGGGTGACGAGCCGGGCGCCGAGATCGAACGCCGTCTTCGTCAGTGCTTCGTCGGCGTCGGTGTGTCCCACGGCGACGATGACGCCGGCCTCGACGAGGACCTGGATCGCCTCGAGGGCGTTCGGCAGCTCAGGAGCGATCGTGATCTGTCGCAGCGTGCCTCGGCTCGCGTCGATGAGGCGTTCGACGACCGCCGGGCTCGGGTCGATGAGGGCACCGGGGTCGTGCGCGCCCTTCTTGACCGGTGAGAGGAACGGACCTTCGAGGTGGGCTCCGAGGACCAGGGGATCCTCGGCGACGAGGTCGGCGATCCCCTCGAGGCTCGCGACGAGGGCGTCGACCGGGTTCGAGACGAGGCTGATGAGCGTCCTCGTGGTCCCGTGTGCCCGGTGCACCGCGAGTGCGCGTCCGATGGCGTCGCGTCCGTCGTCGAAGGACGACCCGCCGCCGCCGTGGACGTGGAGGTCGATGAACCCCGGCGTGAGGTGGCCGCCGTGTGCGTCGTGGACGGATGCGCCGTCGCCGACGGGGATGGAGCGCCAGTCGTCGCCGGTGCCGGTGGAGCGGATGACGCCGTCGACCGCGTGCAGCCAGAAGGCGTCCTGGTGGCCGTCGACGTCGACCTTGGTGGCGGAGTGGATCAGGAGCTCGGTCATGCGAGCTGCTTCCGGCCGCGGACGACACCACTGGCGACGGCGACCACGGCGAAGACGGTCGCGATGATCGGCTGCCCGAGGTGCAACCAGGCGAGCGCCGCCGCCGCGAAGATGAGGAGCTCGACGACCGCCTGGCCGTAGAGGTCGATGCGGATCACGGCGCGCGGCGAGAGGAACAGCGCCCAGAGGATGATCGCCACGACCGGCGCGGCGATCCCGACGACCACGTTCAGGGGGAACGGCCACACCGCGACGCCCCAGAAGCCGAGCGAGAAGAAGGCGAAGAGTTCGAGGAAGAACCGCAGGATCTCGTTGGGGCCGATCTTCACATCGGCGGGAGTTCGTTCAGACACCACACGATTCTACGGCGCGTGGCCGCGAGCCCGCTCCGGGTCAGCGGAAGATGATCGTGCGCGCACCGTCGAGGAGGACGCGGTCCTCGGCGAACCACTTCACCGCCTGGGTGAGGGTGCGGCTCTCCTCATCCTGACCGATGGCGACGAGCTCCGCGGGGGAGCGGGAGTGGTCCACGCGGACGACGTTCTGCTCGATGATCGGTCCCTCGTCGAGGTCGCTCGTCACGAAGTGCGCCGTCGCGCCGATGAGCTTGACGCCGCGCGCATGCGCCTGCTTGTACGGGTTCGCGCCCTTGAAACCGGGCAGGAAGGAGTGGTGGATGTTGATGGCGCGACCGGCGAGGCGCTCGCAGAGCTCGGGGGAGAGGATCTGCATGTACCTCGCGAGGACGACGAGCTCGATGTCGTGCTCCTCGACGGCCTCGACGACCCTGGCCTCGAACGCCGCCTTCGATGCCGCGTCCGTCACGGGCAGTGCCTCGAAGGGCACGCCGTAGAACGAGGCGAGATCGCGGAGCGAACCGTGGTTGCTGAGCACGAGGGGGATCTCGACCGGGAGCTGGCCGGCCCGCTGGCGGAAGAGGAGGTCGTTGACGCAATGTGCCGCCGTCGAAGCCAGGACGAGCGTCCGGAGCGGACGACCGACGACGTCGAGCCGCCACTGGAGGGCGTATCGCTCGACGACGGGTGCGATGGCCGCCTCGAACCGATCGCGCGAGACCGCCGCCTCGACCTGGAGCCGCATGAAGAACCGCCCGGTGTCATCGCTCGAGAACTGCTGGCTCTCGGTGATGTTGCCGTCGGCCTCGACGATCGCACCGCTGATCGCGTGCACGATACCGGGCCGATCCTCGCAGATGATCGAGAGCACCCAGTGGACGGAGCGCTCGTGCGTGGTCGATGGCACAGCGGAGGGATCGGTCGAGTTCGTCACCGACTCAGGTTACCGGGACCCGGCGGTTCAAGCCGCAGGGACGGACCGCTCGTCGACGAGGTCGGCGTGGGAGGACTGACGCAGGTACGACCGCACCGTCTCGCGGCTCTGCCGCAGGCAGTCGATGCGGGCGTCGATCGAGGCGATCTGCGCGTGGAGCGACTCGGCCGTCGCGCGGGAGCAGTCGGGCACGGCACGCGAGGTGCGTGCGTCGTCGAGATCGAGGACCACGCGCACGAGACGGGTCGTGAGCCCCGCGTCGAACAGGTTGTCGACCGTGACGACGTGGTCGATCGCGGACGGTTCGTACTCGTCGGGCGCGTGCGACGCGCGCACGGGCGCCAGGAGTCCCTCCTCCTCGTAGGAGCGGAGCCGGGTGGCCGGGACACCCGTTCGTTCAGCGAGTTCTGCAATGCGCATGAGCGGCCTCTCTGTCACCTTCACGTCAGCTGCAACGTCGGATCGAGCCCTCCGCATTCCCGCCCTCGGGTAGACTCGTCCGCGGTCGCCGGATGTCGGTTGACCCTGGGCGCGCACATCAGCGCGTAGACGAACTCGTCCGCCACGTCAGCCGACGAGTGAACGCCATCGTTGGAGCAATCCGATGACCTCCTCTTCGCCATCCTCGGCGCGCGCCGCCGAACCCGCCAAGCCCTCGTCACCGCCGCCGTTCCCCTGGGTCGGCCTGATCGCACTCGCGGCGGGCACCTTCCTCTCCGTCACCGGCGAGATGATCCCGACCGGGCTCCTCCCGGAGATGAGTACCTCGCTCGGCGTGACCGAGTCGCAGATCGGGCTCCTCGTCAGCGTGTTCGCGTTCACGGTGGTGCTGTCGAGCACCGCGCTCATCCACCTCACCAGGCGTGTCCCACGACACGCGCTGCTCGTGGCCGTCATCGTCGTCCTCGGCGTGAGCACCGGTCTCGGCGCGCTCGCACCGAACTACGAGCTCCTCGTCGCCACCCGGGTGCTCGGCGGACTGGCCCACGGCGTCTTCTGGGCGGTCGTCGGCGCGTACGCCGGTCACCTGGTCCCGAAGGAACAGCTCGCCCGCGCCGTGTCCGTGACGATCGCCGGTGGCACGCTCGCCTTCGTCCTCGGTGTCCCGCTCAGCACCGCGCTCGGGCACGCGCTCGGCTGGCGACTCGCGTTCGGCGTGCTCGCCGCGGCCATGCTCCTCGGCGCCGTCGTCGTGTGGTGGAAGCTGCCGCCCGTCGGTCGGGAGGAGTCGCATGCGGCCGCCTCCGGCGCCACGGGCCGTGATCCGAGCATCGTCCCGGTCGCGATCGTCTGCATCGCGGTCGGCGTCATCATGGCGGGACATTACGCGTTCTACACCTACATCGCGCCGTTCCTCATCGGCGAGGTCGGTGTCCCGGCTGGCCAGCTCAGCATCCTCCTCCTCGTCTACGGCGTCGCGGGCGCGATCGGCCTCATCCTCACCGGCAGCGTCTTCGCGAGGCGTGCGACCACGGGCCTGTTCGTCGCCCTGACCGTGTCGGCGGCCATGGTGAGCGTCCTCTCCCTCTCGGCAGGCTGGCTTCCGGGTGCGCTCGTCGCGTTCTTCCTCTGGGGGACGGCCTTCGGCATGCTGCCGCCGCTCATGCAGACGCGCCTGCTGCACGCGGCGAGCCCGCGCATCCGCGACACCGCGAACGCGTTCTACACGACCGCGTTCAACACGGGTATCGGTGGCGGTTCGGCGCTCGGCGCGTTGCTCCTCGCCGAGATCGGTCTCGGCGTGCTGCCGTGGGTGTACGTGTGCCTCGCCGTGGTCGCGACCTCACTCCTCGCGGCGGACGTGCTGCGCACCCGCAGGCGCGAGTCCGTCTGATCGAGCGAGAGACCCTTGCGGGAGTGTCGCGCGAGCGTTTTTACGGCGCTGCCGGTGCGTCCGTCGCCGGCTCCAGTGAGGCGTCTGCGGCTTCGGACGGCGCGGTGACGTCGGGCGCGGTCTCCGCCGGAGTCTCCGTCTCCGCCGGAGTCTCCGTCTCCGCCGGAGTCTCCGTCTCCGTCGTCGGAGCCGGTTCGGTCGGACTCGGCGCGTCCGTCTCCGTCGCGGGAGCCGCTTCCGCCGGGGTCTGCTCCGCGATCGGTTCGACGACGGCCTGAACCGGGACCGGAACGGGAGCCGCGTCCGGTGCGGTGTCCAGAACCGCTTCCGGGAGCGGGGCCGTCGCCGGATCGACGGCGGCGTCGGTACTCAGGAGTCCGGTCAGGGAGAGGTACTCGACGGAGGTCGCAGGTCCCACGCGAGATGGGTCGGACGGGTCGACGCTCCAGACGCTGAGTTCGTGGAACCCGACGGCGACGGCGGCGCCGGTGAGCGTCGCTCGACCGTCGGCGTCGAGCGCGACGCGTTGCTCGTCGCCACCGTCGACCGTGTATCCGACCGCGCCGTTCGGAGCACCGACGACCACGAGCGAGCCGGTCGGATCGAGGAACTGCACCGACAGCACCGTCCGGAGCCCGGTGACGGCCGGCCCGCTGATCGACATGGTGGCCGGTTCGGCAGACACGGAGACCTCGTCGCCCAGGGTCTGGCGGACGGTCAGGACGAAGGTGCCCGTGCGGCCGAGGTCGACCGGGCCGGTCGACCAGGTCCCGGTCTCGGGAGTGGCTGTCGCGGACGCCCGCCGCGCCGAGGCCGGGACGACGGTCGACGCGACGACCACGTCGCCGTCGAGGATGTCGACGGTGGCGCCGGCCGAGGCGGTGCCACTGAAGGCGGGCCAGAGGAAGCCACCACCGGTGTCGGCGACCATCGTCGGCGCCGGGAGCTCCACGGGGTCCGTCGGATCGACGGGGTCCACCGGATCGACGGGATCGACGGGAGGGGCGACGGGCGGAGCCGTCGGTGACGGGACCAGCGGGTCGGCGACCGGAGGCGGCGTGGTGCCCGGGCCGGGCGTCGGCCGGGGAGTGGGCACCGGTCCCGAGGGTGTCGGGGTCGTCGGTGCGGTCGGCTGCGTCGTCGGACCCGTGGTCGGAGTCGCGCCCGGTGTCGGCGCGGCGACGGGGTCGCTGGTCTCGCCGGCGGAGACGGAGGTCGCCGAGTCGGCCCCGGGCGGGAACACCATCGGACCCAGGACGAGTGCGGCGGCGGTCACCGCCGCGACGACGCCGACGCCGATCGCGGCGATGATCCCGCCGGAGAGACCTGCCGTCGCAGCACCCGCGACGCCCGCACCCGACGCGACGCCGGCACCGGATGCGGCGCCGCTGGAACCGGCTGCACCGGAAGCGGCTGCTCCGCCCCGGCCGCCACCGAGGCGCTCAGGTGCGCCGTCAACGCGACCCCGCCGGTGACGCCGGCCGGCATCGCGGCGACCGCGGTCGTCGACGCACCGTTCGTCTGCAACCACGCGGTGTAGCCGGCCGCACCGGCGGCGCCTGCGACGAGGGGAGGAGGACGAGCGCCATGCGCGAGCCGACCTCCTTCGCCTCAGCGGCCACGATGGTGCACCGCTGACAGGCGTCCAGGTGCGACTCGACCTTGGCCGTGTCCCGCGCGGAGAGGTTCCCGCGCGCGTACGCTCCGAGCCTGCTGATCGTGAAGGCGTGCTCCGAATCGTCGTCGACGGCCTGCAGGTGCGCCTGGATCCACGCTTCGCGCAGCCCCTCGCGTGCTCGGTAGGCGAGCGCGGCCACCGAGTTGGCCTTCATCCCGAGGAGCGGCGCGACCTCCGCAGGCGTCATCGCCTCGATCTCCGTGTACCAGAGCACCTCCTGCCACCGGGTCGGCAGGCTTCGGAACGCTCGAGCACTGAGGCTGCGGTCGAGGGCCTCGATCGAGGACGCCTCGTTCGTGTCCGGGTCCTCGAAGGAGTCCAGGGTGTCGAGTGAGGTCTCCCGACGCGACCGGCCCCATGCGGCCGCCGTGTTCCGAATGGTGGTGAACAGGTACGGGCGGAAGGCGCCGGTGGGTCCCTTCCCGCGGCGGACCGCCTGATAGATGCGGGCGAAGGATTCTGAGACGAGGTCGTCGGGATCGAGGCTCGAGGTGACGGACCGGGCGACGGTCCGTCCGGCGTTCGAGTGCCGTCGCCACAGCTCCGCGTAAGCGTCCTGCGACCCCGTCCGGGTGTGCTCGATGAGCTCGGCATCAGATCGCTCGGTGAGCGATGAAGCCGGGGATGTGTCCAGGCTCATGATGCCTCCGTCTGCGAGCTGCGCACTACCGGGCACCGTGCCCGCTCAAGAGAGTCGGGTGAAGCGGGATCATGACGCCGATTCCTCATCTTGGCACGAGGTGCCTCGCGGACCGCCGCTGGAGCCGAGGAAGATCCGTTCCGATTGTTCTGGGAAACCGCGTCATGACCTGCCCGGGATGCACTCTCTCAGGATGAACAGCAGGATTCCCGGCGACGGGGACCCGGCTGGGTCGTCCTCGGACGGCCACGGTGCGCGCCACGGCCGGTGCGCATCGGGCAACGGACCCGAAACGTTGCAGATCTCGACGGGAGGGGGCGCCTTCGTGCGTACCCGTCGACAGGCCGGGAGTGGCGCTCGGGGGCGAGCGCCACTCCCGGCCGCTTTCCTGTCCGCCGCGCGGATCAGTCGATCCAGCTGACCTCGGGGGAGCGGTGGAAGGCGATGCCCGCGGCCGACCAGCCCTGAGCAAGCTCGGCCAGCCGGACCCGGAAGTCGCTCCACTCCGGCGTGCGTCGCTCCGACCAGCCGATCTCCGCGATGGACGCGACCCGTGGGAAGACGAGGAACTCGAGCGTCTGCACGTCGGCCACGGTCTCCGTCCAGAGCGGGGCCTCGACGCCGAGGATGTCCTGCTCACCGACGCCTTCGACGATCGCGGTCGGCTCCCAGACGGCGGAGCGTTCGACACTCGTGGGGCCGTCCGCCCAGGTGAGGCCGGCCGTCGCGACGTCGGGGTACTGCATGTCGAGGTAGGCGGCGTCGGCCGGGGACATGATGACCCGCCCGCCCTGATCGACGAACGAGCGCAGCTTGTCGGCGTGCCCGTCCTCGGGCGAGACGTAGTTCCAGTACTGGCCGATGGTGCCGGGGGCGAGGTCGCGTGACGCGCCGAACTCGTGCCAGGCGATCGCGGTCTTCCCGGTCGTGGCGACCAGCTCGGACACCCGACGGGCGAAGTGGAGGAAGTCGTCCTCGGTGGTGGCGAGCGCTTCATCGCCGCCCAGGTGGAGGTAGGGGCCCGGGGTCATCGCGGCGAGCTGGTTGAACACGTCGTCGAGGAACTCGTAGGTGGATTCGGCATGGATGTCGAGGCTCGAGAAGCCGACCTCCGTGCCGGTGTAGGGCTCGCGCGCGACGCCGTCCGGGTTGAGGTCCGGATACGCCGCGAGGACCGCGTTCGTGTGTCCTGGGACGTCGATCTCGGGGACGATCGTGACGCGGCGGTCGGCGGCGTACTCGACGATCGCCCGGTAGTCGTCGGCGCTGTACGAGCCGCCCGTGCCTCCACCGACCGCGGTCGCCGCACCGATCCCGGTGAGTTCCGGCCACCCGGCGATCTCGAGGCGCCACCCCTGGTCGTCGGTGAGGTGCAGGTGCAGGTGGTTGAGCTTGAGTGCGGCGATCTGGTCGATGAACCGCTGCACCTGCTCCACCGTGAAGAAGTGCCTCGCGACGTCGAGCATCGCGCCGCGGTAGGCGAAGCGCGGAGCGTCGTCGATGACGGTCGCGGTGATGATCCAGTCCTGTGCGCCGGCCGTCGGTGCCCAGTTGGCCGGCGGGAGGAGCTGCCTGAGCGTCTGCGTGCCGTGGTGCACTCCGTCGGCGTCCGTGCCGACGATCTCGACACCGGAGGCCGCGGCGGTCAATCGGTAGGCCCCGCTCGTCGTCGACAGGCGCGGGTCGATCGACAGCGTGATGTCCGTACCCGCGGAATCCACGATCTCCTCCGTGCCGTTGGTCTCGACCGGGAGCGTGAACCCCGTGGAAGCGCGCAGGGCGTCGGCGAGGATCCGGGCCGTGGTCGCCGCCGACGGGTCGGTACGGATCACCGAATCCGCCGACAACCGGAACGGGGGAGCGGAGACGTCCGTGGTCTGCAAGACGGGGCGGGGCAGCAGGCTCATGCGCGGTTCCTTCGGCGTCGGCGACGCGGGATCGTGGGGGCTGGAACGGGGTTTGTTCAGAGGGTGAACAAGCGTCGGGCCATCCTGACACACCGGCCCCCGCCGCTGCCCGGCCTCTCCACAGGACGGTGCGCGTCGGGCGTCCCGTTGCTATGCTGCTAGCAGTCGCAACTGGCGTATAGACGGAGTTCCGCTCCGCCTCAGATGGTTCACCATCGGGGAGCGACCCTGCACCTTGAAGACAAGGGCGGATTCGGCCGCACGCCTGGGCCGAAACGGCACATCACCGACATCCGTTCTGTCACAAAAGGGAGCCAGTCTTGTCCGACACCTTCAACGCGCCACTCTCCGAGGTCGATCCCGAGATCGCAGCGGTCCTCGAGCAGGAGCTCGGTCGCCAGCGCAACACCCTCGAGATGATCGCGAGCGAGAACTTCGTGCCCGTCTCCGTCCTGCAGTCGCAGGGCAGTGTCCTCACCAACAAGTACGCCGAGGGCTACCCGGGTCGTCGCTACTACGGCGGCTGCGAGTTCGTCGACATCGCCGAGTCCCTCGCGATCGAGCGGGCCAAGAGCCTCTTCGGTGCCGCGTACGCGAACGTCCAGCCGCACTCGGGCGCCACGGCCAACGCCGCGGTCCTCTCGGCGATCGCCACCCCCGGCGACACCATCCTCGGTCTCGAGCTCGCCCACGGTGGTCACCTCACCCACGGCATGAAGCTCAACTTCTCCGGCAAGCTCTACAACGCCGTCTCCTACGGCGTCGACCCCGAGACCTTCCTCGTCGACATGGACGTCGTCCGCGACAAGGCGCTCGAGCACAAGCCGCAGGTCATCATCGCCGGTTGGTCCGCCTACCCGCGCCAGCTCGACTTCGCCGCGTTCCGCGCGATCGCCGACGAGGTCGGCGCGAAGCTCTGGGTCGACATGGCGCACTTCGCCGGCCTCGTCGCCGCAGGTGTCCACCCGTCGCCCGTGCCGTTCGCCGACGTCGTGTCCTCCACCGTGCACAAGACCATCGGCGGCCCGCGCTCCGGCTTCATCGTGAGCCGCGACATGGAGCTCGCCAAGAAGCTCAACTCGAACGTGTTCCCCGGCCAGCAGGGCGGACCGCTCATGCACGTCATCGCCGCCAAGGCGACGGCGTTCAAGCTCGCCGCCACGGCGGAGTTCAAGGACCGTCAGGAGCGCACGCTCCGCGGTGCCAAGCTCCTCGCCGAGGCGCTCACCTCCGAGGCGTCCAAGGCCGCCGGCATCGACGTCCTCACCGGCGGTACCGACGTGCACCTCGTGCTCGCCGACCTCCGCACCTCCGAGCTCGACGGCCAGCAGGCCGAAGACCTCCTCCACGAGGTCGGCATCACGGTCAACCGCAACTCGGTGCCGTTCGACCCGCGCCCGCCGATGGTCACCTCCGGTCTGCGGATCGGTACCCCGGCACTCGCGACGCGTGGCTTCGGCGACACCGAGTTCGCCGAGGTTGCCGACATCATCGCCCTCGCGCTGCGCAACGGTGCCGAGGCCGGAGCCCTCCGGGAGCGCGTCACGGCGCTCGCCGAGCGCTTCCCGCTCTACCCCGGCCTCCAGCAGTAGGGCGCGGGCGCATGACCGCACAGATCCTCGACGGTAAGGCCACGGCCGCCGCCATCAAGTCCGAACTCGCGATCGAGGTGGCCGCGCTCAAGGAGCGCGGCATCTCGGTCGGGCTGGGCACCGTCCTCGTCGGGTCCGACCCGGGTTCGCAGTGGTACGTCGCCGGGAAGCACCGCGACTGCGCCGAGGTCGGCATGGAGTCGATCCGACGCGACCTGCCCGAGACGGTCTCGCAGGAGGAACTCGAGGCCGTCCTCGACGAGCTCAACGCCGATGAGAGCTGCACCGGCTACATCGTGCAGCTGCCGTTGCCGAAGCACATCGACACCGACGCGATCCTCGAGCGCATCGATCCTGAGAAGGACGCCGACGGGCTCCACCCGACCAACCTCGGTCGTCTCGTGCTCAACGTGAACCGCCCGATCCACACGCCGTTGCCATGCACGCCGAAGGGCGTCATCGAGCTGGTGGAACGTCACGGGATCAGCTGGGCGGGCAAGCACGTCGTCGTCGTGGGCCGCGGGGTCACCGTCGGTCGCGCGATCGGCCCGCTGCTCACCCGTCGCGAGTACAACGCGACGGTCACGCTGACGCACACCGGAACGGTCGGACTCGACGACATCCTCCGCACCGCCGACGTGATCGTCGCTGCGGCGGGCGTCCCCGGGATCGTCACGCGCGATGCCGTGAAGCCGGGCGTGATCGTCCTCGACGTCGGTGTGAGCCGTGAGACCGACCCCGAGACCGGCAAGTCCCGGGTCGTCGGCGACGTCGCCCCGGACGTGGCCGAGGTCGCCTCGTGGATCAGCCCGAACCCCGGTGGTGTCGGTCCCATGACGAGAGTCGGACTCCTCGCCAACGTCGTCCGCATGGCCACCCCCTAACCCTGCCCGCGAACTGTCACTCGACGCTAGTCCGAGCGGCCGGTACTAGCCGGAATTGACAGTTCGCGGGCAGGGGAGGGGAGGGTCAGGATTCTCGGGTGGCTCCTGCGGCGGGGCGGACGGGGAAGATGGTCGGGGCGGTGAAGGACGCCCCGGCGAACGCTGCCGTGACCGCCTCCGCCACGGCCGACGCCAGGGCGACGGGGACCAGCGCGATCGCCGCGCCCCCGAACCCACCACCGGTCATCCGCGACCCGATCGCACCGGCCGCCATCGACGTCTCGACGGCCAGGTCGAGTTCCGGAACCGAGATCTCGAAATCGTCACGCATCGACGCATGCGAGGCCACGAGCAGCTCGCCGATCGACGTCGGGCCGTGCTCGCGCAGGGTCCGGACGGTGTCGAGGACACGCTGGTTCTCCGTCACGACGTGACGGACGCGACGGAAGGTCTCGTCGTCGAGCAGCTCACGAGCGCGGTCGAGGTCGCCGACCGTGACGTCGCGGAGCGAGTCGGCGCCGAGCGCTGCAGCCCCCGCCTCGCAGGACGCCCGACGTGCCGCGTACCCGCCCGAGACGTGGGCGTGCTCGACGCGCGTGTCGATGACGAGCAGCTCGAGGTCGTGCTGCTCGAAGCCGAGGGGGATGACGTCGGTCTCGAGCGAGCGGCAGTCGAGGAAGACGCCGCAGTCACGCTGGCCGAGGAGCGACGCCGACTGGTCCATGATGCCGGTCGGAGCACCGACCGCCCGGTTCTCGGCGAGCTGGCAGATCTTCGCGAGCGTCCGGCGGTCGTGGTCGAGGTGCCAGATCTCGGTGAGTGCGACGGCGACCGAGGCCTCGATGGCCGCGGAGGAGGAGAGGCCGGCCCCGACCGGGACGTCGGAGTCGATGTAGATGTCGACCCCGGGCACCTCCTGCAATGGTGCCCCGAACTGGCCGAGCGCCCACGCGACGCCGAGCGGGTAGGCGGACCAGCCGTGCAGGGCGTCGGGATCGAGCGAGCGCACCGAGACCTCGACGATCTCGGGTGAGAAGCTGCTCGACACCCGGATGCGGTCGTCGTCCCGACGCCGGACGGCTGCGACGGTGCGGCGGTCGATCGCCATCGGGAACACGAAGCCGTCGTTGTAGTCGGTGTGCTCGCCGATGATGTTCACGCGGCCGGGCGCGGTCCAGAGGCCGTGCGGTTCGCTGCCGAAGGCGTTCTCGAATCCGTTCGTGGCGGTGCGCTGCAGGTCGGTCATACGGGGTTCTCCTCGTCGGCTGCGGCGATCGCGGCGCGCAGGGCGGTGGCGGTGGTCTCGGGCGGGACGTCGCCGATCCAGGCGCCCATGGCGGCCTCGGAGCCAGCCAGGTACTTCAAGCGGTCGGCTCCACGACGCGGGGAGGTGAGCTGCAGGTGCAGTCGGAGCTCGTCGCGGTGGACGCGGGTCGGGGCCTGGTGCCAGGCGGCGATGTACGGGGTCGGGGTGTCGTACAGGGCGTCGACGCCGCGGAGCAGTCGCAGGTAGAGGACGGCGAGTTCGTCGCGTTCCTCGAGCGAGGTCGCGGCGAAGTCGGGCACATGCCGGTGGGGGAGCAGGTGCACCTCGATGGGCCAGCGCGCCGCGAACGGGACGAACGCCGTCCAGTGCTCGCCGGCGAGGACGACGCGCTCGTCAGCCTGCTCCGCGGCGAGGATGTCGGCGAAGAGTCCGGGACCGTAGGCCTCGCTCGCGGCGATGAGTCGCTGCGTGCGCGGGGTCACGTACGGGTAGGAGTAGATCTGTCCGTGCGGGTGGTGGAGCGTGACACCGATCTGCTCTCCACGGTTCTCGAAGGGGAACACCTGCTGGATCGAGTCGATCTGCGACAGCGCGTGCGTCCGGCGGGCCCACGCTTCGATCACCGTGCGCGCCCGCGTGCGGGACAGCGAACCGAAGGAGCCGGTGCTCGACGGGCTGAAGCTCACGACCTCGCAGCGGCCGACCGAGGTGCGCGTCCGGCCGATCCCGATCGTCTCGAGGTCGGCGAGATCGACCGGTGCGTTCTCGTCTTCGAGCAGCGGTCCGAAGGACGGCGACTTGTTCTCGAAGACCGCGACGTCGTACTGGTCGGGGATCTCGGAGGGGTTGGACGGGCTCGCGGGTGCGAGCGGGTCGAGGTTCGCGGGTGGCAGCATCACGCGGTTCTGGCGAGCGGCGGCGATCGAGATCCACTCACCGGTCAGCGGGTCCTGGCGCATGGACGCGGTCGGTGGTCGTGGCGCGAGCTCGCGTGCGTCGGGCAGGCGCTCCGCGGGCAGCGTCGTGTCGACGTCGTCGAAGTAGATGAGTTCGCGACCGTCGGCGAGGCGCTGGGTCGAGCTCGCGATCGCCGGGTCGATGACGAAGGTGTCGTCGAGTGGGGGCATGGGGATCCTCAGAACGGGTTGTCGAAAGGAAACGTACAACGTTTCGCCTTGAAAAGTATAGGCAAGTCAGCGAAGATTCAAGCATGTCCGACGACGAGCCGATGCAGTTGCCCGCCCCACTGCGTCGCGACCGCATCCGCGAGCTCCTCGACGAGCGCGGCTTCGTGCGCGTGGCCGACATCTCCGACGACTTCGGTGTCTCCCGGGTGACCGCCCGGACGGACCTCGACACCCTGGTCGACCAGGGCGAGGCCGTCCGCGTGCACGGCGGCGCGATGCCGGTGCAGGGACGAGGCGCCGTGGAGTCGCCGATCGAACTCGCGACCGCGACCTCGGCCCACGCGAAGCAGCGGATCGGTGAGGCGGCGGCCGCGATGGTGCGCTCCGGCCAGAGCGTGATCGTCGACGTCGGCAGCACCGGCCTCGCACTCGCCCGCGCGCTCAAGGCTCGCCGCGACCTTGCCGACGTCGTGGTCATCACGAACGGCCTGACGATCGCGCTCGAACTCGAGTCGGAGATCCCGAGGTTCTCGGTGATCGTCACGGGTGGATCGCTCCGACCGCTGCAGCATTCGCTCGTCGATCCACTCGCCGGGTCGCTGCTCGGCCAGGTCCACGCCGATCTCGCCTTCATCGGCTGCAACGGTGTCGACGCTGCCCATGGCGTGACCAACGTCAACCTGCCCGAGGCCGAGGTGAAGGCCAGGATGGTCCGCGCCGCCGAGCGGGTGGTCGTGGTCGCCGACGCCTCGAAGCTCGGTGTGCGGCAGCTCGGCCTGATCGCCGGCCTGGAGGCCTTCGACGCCCTCCTGACCGACGACGGGGCCGCACCCGAGACCATCGCACTCCTCCGGGAAGCCGGACTCGCGGTGACGCTGGTCCCACTCGGCGACTGACCTCACGCGGCGTCGCGCCGTGCCCCACTACTCGCGCCCTGACTGCCCGATGCGGCAGCATGGTCGTATGAGTGATCGAGCGCATCCGGCCGTGTCCATCGTCGAGCAGACGCTGCGTGATCGCGGGGCCCAGGGGGAGGTCACGTGGCTCGACGGTGCTGCACGGACGGCGGCGCTCGCAGCGGAGGCGTTGGGGATCGAGGTCGGGGCGATCGCGAACTCCCTCGTCTTCACGCTCGACGGCGAGCCGACGCTGATCCTCACGAGCGGCGCCCACCGTGTCGACACCGCCTGGGTCGGCGAGCGGCTCGGTGGACGCCTGAAGCGTGCTGACGCCGAGGTCGTCAAGGCGGCGACGGGACAGGTGATCGGTGGCGTCGCGCCCGTCGGTCACCCGGAACCGATCCGCACCTATGTGGACGAGGCGCTCGCCGCCTACCCGGAGGTCTGGGCCGCAGCAGGCCATGCGCACACGGTGTTCCCGACGACCTTCGAGGAGCTCGTGCGGGTGACCGGCGGGCAGGTCATCGCGGTGGAGCCGCCGAAGGATCCTGCGGGGTCGTCGGCAGCTGCGTCGGTGTAGCCACCGGAGCGGCCATGGAGGCCGGCGGCGTCTCGTGCTGCTTCGTCACCCGGCTCGGTGGCAGCGGAGCCGTCGCGGTCACGCCGTTCCTGCGCCCCCACCAGGTGCTCACGACGGCTGCGGCGATGCAGAGCGCCATCGGGATGAGCATGAACGGTCCGCCGGCGCCCTCGCCCCGTTCGAAGACCTGGTCGGTTTGTGACATGAGGGCCGTGGGGACGAGGAGGAGGACGTTGTTCGTCGCGTGGATGAGCACCGGAGCCTCGAGACCGCCAGTCCCGCGGGCGGCGAACGACATCGAGGCGCCGAACACGAAGTAGTAGGCGATGAGCCAGGGGTCACCGGCGAAGTGCACCGAGGCGAAGACCGCGCCGGAGACCACCGTGCCGACGAGGAAGGCCGTCATCGGTCGACTGAACCAGGATCCGACGGAACGCTGGATGAGGCCGCGCGCCCCGTACTCCTCGCCGGCCGACTGCAGCGGCGTCGTGAGGATCACGACGGCCAGCATCGCGATCATGGTGCCGTCGACCACGATGGGATCGAGTGGGGAGAGCAGGACGGACGCGCCGACGTACACGATCCACACCGGCACGATGATGAGCGCGAGACGCCCGAACCAGCGCCAGCGGAAGCGCCCCTCCACCGAGGACAGCCACCGCGGACGGACGCCGAAGATCGCCCACTGGATGAGCATCGACACCGGGATGAGCGCGGCGAGCGACAGGTTGTTGGCGAGCATCGTCACCGGCGTCAGGGTCATGAGGCCGTTCGCGACGTCGTCGAGCGTGTACGCCCCGGTGGCCACGTCCACGATGAGCGCGATGCCACCGAGCGCGATCGAGAGGATCAGGAACCCGACGACGAGCAGGAGGAGTGCGAGGGCGCCGCGCCACCAGGCCGGTGCGGCGCGGAGGGCGTGGTCGTACGTCGCGAGCTGCCGCTGGGGTACGGCTGGATCGACGGGTGTCGAGGCCTGTGTCGTCGAGGGTGATGGCGAAGGCGTCTGCGGGTGCTGTCCAGGGTTCGTCATGCTGCCAGGGTAGGCAGCGGTCGCGCCAGAACGCGTCCCCCGAGCGATGGACGACGAGCGACGGATAGGCCGTGATTGGTCTGGTCCCCGCCGCGCGACGGTGGGAGACTGACCGGTATGGCCGGACACCGCATCTTCACGACGAGCTTCGCCAGCGTGTACCCGCTCTACGTCGCGAAGGCGGAGCGGAAGGGCCACACGAAGGACGAGGTGGACCAGGTCATCACCTGGCTCACGGGCTACGACGACGCCGCGATCGAACGGGTGCTCTCCGACGGTACCGACTTCGAGACCTTCTTCGCCGAAGCACCGGCGATGCACCCCAACGCATCGCTCATCACGGGGCTCATCTGCGGCATTCGCGTCGAGGAGATCGAGGATCCCCTCATGCAGCGCGTCCGTCAGTTGGACAAGCTCGTGGACGAGGTCGCGAAGGGGAAGAAGATGACCTCGATCCTCCGCGCCTCCGCCTGACCGCCGACCGCGTGGCCCTCCGATGACGCAGACGGCCGCCGCGCGAGTGCGCGACGGCCGTGTGCTCGGAACCCGGTGGGATCAGTGCGCGAGCACCGGTTCCGCAGACGCCTCCGGGGCGTGGTGCAGCGCGAGTCCCTGGTTGCGTCGGCGGAACAGCAGTGCCGCCGTCACCGCGCCGACCGCGAAGAAGCCCGCACCCCAGAAGTACGCGGTCTGGTAGCTCTGGATCGCGGCCTGCGCCAGCACCTCGGGGGTGGGCGGCGTGTTGTCCGTCACGTAGGACGTGGCGGCGCTCGCCGCGAGGGTGTTGAGCAGCGCCACACCGATCGAACCGCCGACCTGCTGGCTCGTGTTGACCGTCGCCGAAGCGACCCCGGCGAACGCCCGGTCCACACCGAGTGTCGCGGTCTGCATCGACGCGGGCATGATCGATCCCATCGCGAAGCCGAGCACCATGAGGGCCGGCATGACGTTCGCGACGTAGGAGCTGTCGAGGTCGAGTCGGGTGAGGAGGAGCATGCCGATCGCACCGAGCGTCATGCCGAACGGCACCATCACCTTCGGTCCGAAGCGCGGGACGAGGAGGTTGGTCCCCAGCTGTGCGGCGAGCACGAGCATCGCGATCATCGGGAGGAAGGCGAAGCCCGTCTGCTGCGGTGAGTACCCGAGCGAGGCCTGCAGGTAGTACGTGACGAAGAGGAAGATGCCGAACATCCCGGCTCCGGCGATCATGACCGAGATGAACGCGGCACCGCGGTTGCGGTCGAGGACGATCGACAACGGGAGGAGTGGGTGCGCAGCCCGGCGCTGCCAGAGGACGAACACGACGAGGAGCACGGCTGCGGCGGCGAGGAAGGCCCAGCTGAGCGGCGAGTCCCACCCGTCGGTCTCGGCGTTGGCGAAGCCGTACACGAGGCTGAACAACGCACCCGAGACGAGGACGGTGCCCGGAACGTCGAGCTTGGGGCGGGGGCCGGTCGCCTTCGGGGTGGTGATGAAGAGGACCGCCCCGACGATGGCGACCACGGCGATCACGACGTTGATGTACAGGTTCCAGCGCCAGTCGAACTGCTCGGTGAGGAATCCGCCGAGGAGGAGACCGACCGCGCCACCTGCGCCGGCGATCGCACCGAAGACGCCGAACGCGCGGGCGCGCTCCTTCGGGATCGTGAAGGTGGTCGTCAGCATCGCGAGCGCGGTCGGTGCGAGGAGGGCGGCGAAGACGCCCTGCAGCGCCCGCGCGGCGACGAGGGTGCCGAACGAGTCCGCGGCGCCTCCGAGGGCCGAGGCGATCGCGAACCCGACGAGCCCGATGATGAACGCCCGCTTCCGGCCCATGAGGTCGGACAGGCGTCCGCCGAGCAGCAGCAGGCTGCCGAAGGCGAGGGAGTAGGCGGTGACGATCCACTGGCGGTCGCCGTCGGAGAATCCGAGGTCGGCCTGCGCGGCGGGCATCGCGATGTTCACGACGGTGGCGTCGAGCACGACCATGAGCTGGGCGAGGCCGACGGTGACGAGCGTCCACCAGCGGCGTGAGGAGACTGCCGGGGTTCCGGCGGCGAGGTTCGAAGTCATGCTGAGGACTCTATACGGAACTGGACAGTTTCGGAACCGCGTAGTTCCAGAACGTTCAAGTTCCTGAACTATGCTGTTCCGGGAGACGAAAGGGAGGTGAGCCGCGATGACGCAGCTCGAGACCCCACCCGCAGCGCCGAAGCTCGGCCGGAAGCGCGACCACACACGGGACGCCGAGATCCTCGACGCCGCGCTCGACGTCCTCGCCGACACGGGCTACGCCGGGATGACGGTCGACATGGTCGCCGCGCGGGCGAAGGCCGGCAAGGCGACGCTCTACCGCCGATGGGCGTCGAAGTCCGAACTCGTGATCGACGCGGTCGCCTGCATGAAGCAGATCGATCCCGACTTCTCCAAGTTGCCCGACACCGGCTCGCTCCGCGGCGATCTCGTCGCGATGATCAAGGCGCCGTCCATCGCCGAGGGTGAGCGCAAGATGCGCGTGTTCGCCGGCGTGATGTCGATGATCTCGGATGCCCCGGAGCTCACCGAGTCCATCCACGCGGCGATCGTGGAGCCGCGCATGGCCGTCAACCGCTTCCTGTTGCAGCGCGCGATCGACCGCGGTGAGATCCGTGCGGACGCCGATGTGGAGACGTTGTCACTCGTGAGTCAGGCGATGGTCAGCTACCGCGTCCTCATGCTGCGCGAGCCGGTGACGCGTGACTTCCTCATCTCGGTGATCGACGGCGTCATCATCCCGGCCGTCCGGAAGTAGCTCGATGACCGACGGACCCGTCCGACCTCGAACCGGGCTGCTCGATCACGCGGCGCCGGTCCACGTCGGGACGCCCGACGCCGCATTGAGCTTCTCCGGCTTCCGCGATCCGGGCGGACGCCACCTCATCGTCGATGGCGCGGAGGCGTTCGAGTTGAGCTTCCCGTGCGGAAGCTGCGCGCTGCTGTTCCGTCGTCTGGACGAGGGTGCTCGGGCGCTCGCCGCAGACGCACTGCACGATCACCTGGACGAGGGCGTGCCCGCGATCGACGATCCTTCGTTACGCGACCTCGTGTCGACGATCCTGCCCGAGGGGACCTACCTGCCGCTCCTGCTGTCCATCGAGCCCGTCCTGGTCGCTCCGGGTGACGATCACGACTACTTCTCGCGGGAACAGGTCGCGCACCGCGGCATCGACCCCACGCTTGGTGCGCCGGAGGACCCGGCGACCGGCTACTACCGCGGCCCGACCCGGACGACCGGCGAGCACGAGACCCTCTTCGAATTCCTCGTGCCGATGGTGCCGCCCGGTTGGAACGACCGCGAGCGCGTGGCCTCGTATGAGGAGTGGCTTCGCGCCGGGGGAGCGGCGACCGTGCTCGCGGTCTCCGTGCTGGACCGGACGCAGCCGTTCGACAGCTTCGACGCCCACACGGGTCTCGTGCACTTCGTGCTCGACGGCCACCACAAGCTGGAAGCAGCCGCGCGTCTCGGGGTCGCGATCACGGTCCTGTCATTCGTCTCGATCGACGCGAGCCTCGCGGACGAGGCGACGGCGGCTGGCCTCCCGGAGCTGCTCGCGCGCTGATCACGTGGGGCGTGACGGGGTGGACCACGTCGGGTGTGAGACCGGGTGGGTCACGCAGCGCTGGATCCCCCGATCCCTGCGTGACCCACCGGTCGAGGCGGTGAGCGTCGCAACCCCCGTCGCGAACACACAGTCCACTGAAGCGTGGACTGCGGCGGCATCACCTCCACCAGTGTGACACGAATAAGTCGTTCGTACCACTTATCGAGAAGAGGTCGGTTGTGTGAGCTCCGAGCCCCTAGGCTGAGGCCCCGACCGGCCCCACGGTCGACGGATACGGCGCCGATGGATCGGGGCCGGAACACAGGCTGCCCGAGGAGGTCAGGATGCCGGGGACACGGCGAACGCCCACGCAGGAACGCGGACAGGTGACGCAGGATGCGATCGTCGAGGGCGCCGCGACCGTCTTCGACCGCATCGGCTACGGGAACGCGAGTCTGTCGATGATCGCGGAAGCGTCCGGGATCTCGCAGGGGTCCATGTACTTCCACTTCAAGTCGAAGGAGCAGATCGCCCTCGCGGTCATCCACGAGCAGCACGACCGGTCGATGCCGCTCATGGCGCGGGTGTCGGAACAATACGACGGGGTTCTTGAACGGCTCATCCGGGTCTCGCGCGCCATCGTCGACCAACTCGAGAACGACCCGGTGGTCCGTGCCGGGATCAGGCTCACGCTCGATGAGGGTTCGCTGAGCCAACCGGCCGGTGCGTTCTACGAGGACTGGATCTCGGGGACGGCCGCTCAGCTCGACGTCGCGCTGCAAGCCGGGGATCTGGTGAGTTCGATGTCGGCGCCGGATCTGGCCCGCACGTTGATCGGATTCTTCACCGGTGTCCAGTTGACCGCCCAGGCGACGGTCGGGCGCTCGGACATCGCAGCGTCGGTGGACCGCATGTGGCGGCTCGCGATCGACGCCATCGTCCCCGAGACGCGGCGGTCAGCGGCGACGCAGGCCCGCGAGGACGCCTTCGGTGCTGTGGGCGACCCGCGCACGACACGACCTGCCGCGTCGATGTAACCATCCACGCTCGGCGATGGACGGGTGACGACCATGCATTTCGACGTGACGCGATCGACTACCGCGTCGGTGGTGGGCCCGGTGGGGCTCGAACCCACGACCCGCGGATTAAAAGTCCGATGCTCTGCCAACTGAGCTACAGGCCCATACGCGCTCTACTCTACGAGATTTCGACGGCACCCGTTGACGCGCAGGTCCGGGCCAGAGGGGA
This sequence comes from Plantibacter sp. M259, assembly GCF_006065115.1. Taxonomy (NCBI): domain Bacteria; kingdom Bacillati; phylum Actinomycetota; class Actinomycetes; order Micrococcales; family Microbacteriaceae; genus Plantibacter; species Plantibacter sp. M259. Next base: position 3,178,199 of record NZ_CP040750.1, read on the forward strand.
GGATCGCGCGCCGGGGCGAGTACCGTTGTCGGGTGCGCGAAACGCGTCGCAGGGAGGAGCAGGCATGACCGAGGGATTCCATCGTCCGACGAAGCTCCCGCCGTCGATGCTCGAAGCGATCCAGGGCGGCCTCGACCCGGAGGCGGTCTCGAGGATCACCCATGAGACGGCCGTCGCGCTCCTCACCCGGGTGCGGGCGGATCCGGACCCTGCCGTGGTCGAACGCCTCGTGACGTACACGGACGAGCACGGGATCGACGCCATCGCCGAACTCTGGTCGCACGCCAGCCCGCGGAGTCTCCCCGGAGCCCTCTGGCGGATCTACCTACTGCGCCTGCTCATCCGGCAGGACCCGGTGGGGACGAGCTTCAGCTTCCAGCGGGGCACCGAGCTCATCACCACCGTCGACCCCGTGATCGCCGGCGCGGCCGAGCCGACCGGGCCGGAGGAGATCATCGTCCTCGCCGACCAGATCCTCCGCGGGCTGTACACCGGTGACTTCGCGATCGCCCTCGAGCGGGCGGCGTCCTTCTGCCGGATCAACGCGGTCGGTTGCACCTCCCTCGCAAACGACCGGGACGCGGTCGACCCCGCCGACGCCGCGCGACTCACCACGAAGGCCGCACGGTTCAGCACCATCGCCGAGGAGCTCGCCGGATGCGCCCGACTGTGGCGCACCGACTCCCTGGACTGACCGAGGCGCACTGGTCAAGGCCCACGAGCTGGGAATGTCCACAGGTGATCCCTTGCTACACTGTTCTAGCCGGGCCGCAGTAACCCCGGGCTCCAAAAATCGCCGCTTCGAGCGGCCTTGCGCCGAGAGGCGTTCCTGCGGCCTGGCACTTCCTTTGTGCGGAGGTCTTCAGCCGCCTGCCGCCCGTTCCGTGATGACACCGGAACTGGGGGGCCGAATCCGGTCGATTCCTCCAATCGGATCCCCGGTCGGCACCGAACTCCGTGTATGACCGCCGCACTGTACACGCAGACCCGACCTCGGGTGGGCGTCGCGCAAACGGCCGGTGTCCGTGAGAAGCTAAGACTTGTGACCACGGGACCGGAAGCCGACGCTGCACCGCAGGTGTCTTTGGCGAACGTGCTCGACGCGCTCCTCATCCGCGTGGCCGGCGGCGACCAAGTCGCATTCAGCGAGCTGTACGACCACATCGCTCCACGGGTCCTCGGACTCGTCAAGCGGGTGCTCGTCGACCACGCGCAGTCCGAAGAGGTCACCCAGGAGGTGTTCCTCGAGGTCTGGCAGAACGCCCAGAAGTTCGAGGCGGGCAAGGGCACGGCCACGACCTGGGTGCTCACCATGGCCCACCGTCGCGCGATCGACCGCGTGCGTGCCTCACAGGCCGGACGCGACCGCGATCTCAAGATCGGCATCCGCGACTTCGACGAGCGTGTCGACAACGTGCAGGAGACGGTCGAGATCCGGATCGAGCACGAACGCGTCAAGCGGGCCTTCGTCCGGTTGAGCGAGCTGCAACGCGAAGCTGTTTCGCTCGCCTACTACGGCGGCTACAGTCACAGCGAGATCTCGAACCTGCTCGGCGTGCCCATCGGTACGGTGAAGACCAGGCTGCGAGACGGAATGATCAGACTTCGAGACGAGTTGGGGGTGCGTACATGACCGAGCGAGACGATGCAACAGACCTGGCAGCCGGTAACGCGCTGCACACCCTGACCCCGCGCGAGCAGGAGCGGTTCGACCGCCTGCGCGCCGAACACGAGTCCGTCCGCGAGGAAGCGGCGGAATTCGAGGAGACCGTCGCCATGCTCGACCTCGCAGCACCTCCCGTGCAGCCGTCGGCAGCGCTCAAGAACTCGCTCATGGCCGCGATCCAGAACCTGCCGCAGCTGCCCGCTGACGCCCCCGTCGATGCTCCTGTCGCCGAGGTGCAGGCACTCCCGACCGCGGTCCCAGACGTCGACGATGCGCCGGTGTCGACACCGACCGCCACGCCGGCCCCCACAGCAGCGACCACCCCGGCAACCCCGGTGGCCGGTGCGGCGGAGCGCAAGGCCGCCTCACGGTGGCGTCGCAGTGCCGTCGGCATGGTCGTCGGCGCCGCAGCAGCGGTCGGCCTCATCTTCGGCGGTGTCGGACTCGCGAACACCTTCGGTGGCGGATCCCTCACCCAGACGGTCGCACTCGCGGAGATCAACGCGGCATCCGACGTCCAGCGCGCCAAGGTGTCCATGGACGATGCGACGGCGACCCTCGTCTGGTCGGGTGAGCTCGGCAAGTCCGCCCTGCTCGTCGACGGACTCGGCTCCCTGCCGTCCGACAAGGTTTACGAACTCTGGTACATCGGCGAAGGTGGCCCGGTCTCAGCCGGCACCTTCTCAGCAGCCAGCGGCACCACCTGGCGGGTCCTCGACGGCGCCATGAGCGCGGGCGACAAGGTCGGCGTGACGGTCGAGCCGCAGGGTGGCTCCAAGCAGCCCACCACCGACCCGATCATGGTCATCGAGACGGCGTAGTCCGCTCGCTCCGGTCCAAGAGCGTTTGTCGGCAGGCTCTTCGCCTCGACAGACTCGCGGACCCGCTGCAGACGACGACAGCCCCGCCCGGGATTCCCGGGCGGGGCTGTCGTGATGCCGGCGTCAGATCAACCGAAGCGACCCGAGACGTAGTCCTCGGTCGCCTGGACGGACGGCTTCGAGAACATCGTCGTGGTGTCGTCGTACTCGATGAGCTTGCCCGGCTTGCCGGTGCCCGCGATGTTGAAGAACGCGGTCTTGTCGCTGACGCGGCTCGCCTGCTGCATGTTGTGCGTCACGATCACGATCGTGTACTCCTGCTTGAGCTCCTCGATGAGGTCTTCGATGGCGAGCGTGGAGATCGGGTCGAGGGCCGAGCAGGGCTCGTCCATGAGCACGACGTCGGGGGAGACGGCGATGGCACGAGCGATGCACAGACGCTGCTGCTGACCACCGGAGAGACCGGAGCCCGGCTTGTCGAGGCGGTCCTTCACCTCGTTCCAGAGGTTGGCGCCCTGGAGCGAACGCTCGACGAGCGCGTCCTGGTCGGACTTCGACATCTTGCGGTTGTTGAGCTTGACGCCCGCGAGGACGTTCTCCTTGATGCTCATCGTCGGGAACGGGTTCGGGCGCTGGAAGACCATGCCGACCTGACGGCGGACGAGGACCGGGTCGACGCCCGGGCCGTAGAGGTTGTTGCCGTCGATCAGGACCTCGCCCTCGACGCGTGCGCCGGGGATGACCTCGTGCATGCGGTTCAGGGTGCGGAGGAAGGTGGACTTGCCGCAGCCGGAGGGGCCGATGAAGGCGGTGACCGTGCGGGGCTGGATCTGGAGGGAGACGCCCTCGACAGCCATGAAGCTGCCGTAGAAGACGTTGAGGTCGTTGACTTCGATGCTCTTGGACACGGGGTTCCTTTGCTCGCGGCCTAGCGGCCGAACTTGGGGGCGAAGATCTTGGCGATGAGTCGGGCGATGAGGTTCAGCGCCATGACGATGAGGATGAGGACGAGGGCGCCGGTCCAGGCGCGGTCCACGTAGGCTGCCCCGTCGGTGCCCTGGTTCGCGTACTGGGTGTACACGAAGACGGGGAGGGTCATCATCGGGCCGTCGAAGAGGTTGTAGTTCATGCTCTGGGTGAAGCCGGCGATGATCAGGAGGGGCGCGGTCTCACCGATGACGCGGGCGACGGCGAGCGTCACACCGGTGATGATGCCGGCGATCGACGTGGGGAGGACGATCTTGAGGATGGTCAGCCACTTCGGCACACCGAGGGCGTAGGAGGCCTCACGCAGCTCGTTCGGCACGAGCTTCAGCATCTCCTCGCTGGAACGGACCACGACGGGGATCATGAGCAGCGACAGCGCGATGGCGCCACCGATGCCGAGCCGGACGCCCGGGCCGAAGAAGATCGCCAGCAGGGCGAAGGCGAACAGTCCGGCGACGATGGACGGGATGCCGGTCATCACGTCGACGAGGAAGGTGATGCCCTGGGAGAGCTTGCCGCGACCGTACTCGACGAGGTAGATCGCCGTCAGGATCCCGATCGGGATGGAGATGACCGACGTGGCCAGCGTGATGAGCAGCGTGCCGGTGATGGCGTGCAGTGCTCCACCGCCCTCACCGACGACGTTCCGCATCGACAGGGAGAAGAACTCGATGTCGAAGCGGGCGGCGCCGGCCGAGATCACCGTGATGGCGACCGAGACGAGCGGCAGGAGGGCGACGACGAAGGCTGCGGTCACCAGGGTGGTGAGCAGGCGGTCCTTGGCCTTCCGGCGTCCCTCCACCATGAGCGACGAGACGTACACCGTCACCGCGTAGAGCGCGGCACCGAGCACGACGGCTCCGGGGACGTTGTAGCTCTTGTCGGCCGTGGACTGCTGCAGCAGCAGGAAGATGACGCCGCTGACGATGAGGCTGCCCGCGAGAATGGTGAGCGGCGCGAACTTCGGCAGCTTGCCCGCGGTGAGCGAGTTCGAGAACGGGGTTGCGATGGACGCCTGGCGGCGGTCGGTCGTGGCGGTCATCAGTTCGCTCCCGAGAATTCTTTACGACGGTTGACGATGAGTCTGGCGATGAAGTTCACCACGAAGGTGATGATGAACAGGATCAGGCCGGTGGCGATGAGCTTGTTCACGTCGATGCCGAAGGACTCGGGGAAGTTCAGGGCGATGTTCGCCGCGATGGTGTTCGGGTTGCTCGAGGTGAGCAGGAAGAACGAGTAGACGGCGGCGGGGGAGAGCACGAGCGCGACGGCCATCGTCTCGCCGAGGGCGCGTCCGAGGCCGAGCATGGAGGCGGACACGATGCCTGGGCGTCCGAACGGCAGGACCGCCATCTGGATCATCTCCCAGCGCGTGGCGCCGAGCGCGAGTGCGGCCTCCTCGTGGAGCTTCGGGGTCTGGAGGAAGATCTCCCGGGAGATGGCCGTGATGATCGGGATGATCATGACTGCGAGCACGAGGGCGACGGTGAGGATCGTGCGACCGGTGCCGGACACCGTGCCACCGAAGAGCGGGATCCAGCCGAGGTTCTCGGACAGCCAGGCGAAGAAGGGCTGGACGAACGGTGCGAGGACGAGCGCGCCCCAGAGGCCGTAGACGACCGACGGCACGGCGGCCAGGAGGTCGATGACGTAGCCGAGGGCGACCGCGAGTCGGCGCGGCGCGTAGTGGGTGATGAAGAGGGCGATCCCGAGCGAGAGCGGCACGGCGATCGCGAGGGCGAGGATGGCCGCCCAGATGGTGCCGAAGACGAACGGGCCGACGTAGGCCCAGAAGCTCGTCGGAGCACCGGTGAACGACGAGGAGTCGGCTGTGAGGGCCGGGAACGCTTGGACGATGAGGAAGATCGCGACCGCCGCCAGGATGACGAGGATGAGCGATCCGGAGACGACGGAGAGCGTCGAGAAGACGCGGTCGCCGACTCGTTGCTTGGCTTTGGGTCTCGCAGCTAGGGCCTCGACAGCCATGGGTTCCCGTTCTCTCGATGCGATGGTGGTGCCCCTCGACAGACTCGGGGAGCGGGGTACTGCGGGTGCTGGTGACGCAGGTCGAGCGTGCCGGGCAGGACCCGGCACGCTCGACCGTTGGATTACTTGATGGACGCGATCGCGTCCTGGACCTTCTTGGCGAGGTCTGCGGAGAGCGGCGCAGCACCGGCCGACTTCGCAGCCTCTTCCTGGCCGGCGTCGCTGGCGATGTAGCCGGCGTAGGCCTTGACGAGGTCGGCGACCTTCGGGTCGGCGTACTCCTGGCAGGCGATGAGGTAGCTCACGAGCACGATCGGGTAGTGGGTCGCGTCCGTGGTCTCGCGGTCGAGCTTGATCGCGATGTCGTTCGCCTCGCGGCCTTCGACGAGCGGCGAGCCCTCGACGACGGCGGCAGCACCCTCGGCGCTGTACTCGACGAACTCCTCGCCGACCTTGATCTTCGCGACACCGAGGTCGCCGGCCTTCGACGCGTCGGCGTAGCCGATGGTGCCGGTGCCACCCTTGACGGTGTCGACGACGCCGGAGGTGCCCTTGGCACCCTCACCCGACTGGAACGGGAAGGTGTCGGCCGGCTCAGCGGTCCAGACGTCCGGAGCGTTCTTGTTCAGGTAGTCGGCGAAGTTCTTCGTCGTTCCCGAGTCGTCCGAGCGGTGGACGGCGGTGATCGGGGTCGAGGGGAGCTTGGCCTCGGGGTTCAGTGCGACGATCGCCGGGTCGTCCCAGCTGGTGATCTGACCGGCGAAGATCTTCGCGATGGTCGCTGCGTCGAGGTTGAGCTCGTCGACGCCCTCGACGTTGAAGATGACCGCGATCGGGGAGATGTAGACCGGGAGGTCGATCGCCTTGGTGTCGGCTGCACATGCGGCGAACGTGCTCGAGAGCTCTTCGTCGGAGAGTGCGGAGTCCGAACCGGCGAACTGCACGCCGCCGGCGATGAACGCCTTGCGGCCGGCGCCGGAGCCGTCGGGGGAGTAGTTGATGGTGACGTCCGGGTTGGCCGTCTGGAAGGCGGCGACCCAGGCTTCCTGGGCGCTGCCCTGCGACGATGCGCCGCTACCGGCCAGGCTGCCCTTGAGGTCGCTGGCGGCTGCGCTCGTGGCGGTGGCGCCGCCTTCGTTGGCCGCACAGGAGGTCAGTGCGACGGCTGCGACTGCTGCTACGACCGCGACGCGGCCGAAACGTGAGAACTTCACAGGGATGTCCATTCATTGGTGTGGGTGCGAGCCGGTGCTGGCTCGTCAGTGACGCTAACCACGTGGCATGACGAGCATCCCCCGTGATGGTAAACAACGGGTGAACGGATATCGACGGCTTCATGGCGGCCGAGGTGGCGACGCCGCGAATCCACTACCAACGGCCCCTGTTCAGGGGGTTCGCACGGATGGGGTCAGACGCGCGGTTCGTGCGTTTCGATCGCGATGATGCCGGAGCTCGGGTTCGTCCGGGAGAGGTGCACGATGGAGAACGCTCCGGTCTCGAGTGCGGCGGCACTCCCGAGGTAGGAGCCTCGGGTGGACCCGGTGGCCAGCGCGATCTCGTGCAGGATTTCGGGGAGCACCGGCCCGTGGCTGCAGAGGATCGCCGTCTTGAGCGCCCGGACGCGGCGGCCGACGACCCGGCGGACGTCCGATTCGCCCCGCTCGTAGGCGTCCTGGCTGATGAGGTCGGAGCGTTTGGGCTCGATGCCCGCGGCCGCGGCGATCGGGCTGACGGTGCTGACGCAGCGCACGGCCGTGCTCGTCACGATCTTGCGAGGACCGAAGGCGAGCAGGGTCGGGACGTTCCCCGCGGCCTGCTTGACGCCGCGTGGTGCCAGCGGCCTGGTCGCGTCCTCGCCGGACCATTCGGAGGGGGACGTGGCCTTCCCATGGCGCATCGCGATGAGGGCGAAGGTCGCGGTGACCCCTTCGTCGACCAGCGCGGCGAAGGCGTCGAGGATCTCCACGTCGCGTTCGTAGCTGAGGTAGCTCCGTGCCCGCTTGATGGTGACCCACTCCAGGGCGGCGACCTCGCCGTTGGGGATGAAGGTGCTCTCGCGGACGGCCTGGTCGGTGACCTCGGCCGACCAGTAGTGGACGATCTTCTCGCGTCCGCTCGACAAGGGGTACGTGGAGACACCGAGCGGCACACCGAGGTGGACGCTCAGGCCGGTCTCCTCCTTGATCTCCCGCACGGCCGTCTGCGCGAGCGTCTCTCCGGGATCGACCTTGCCCTTGGGGATGGTGACGTCGCCGTACACCGTCCGGTGGATGACGAGGAGGTGGACCTTGCCGTCGATGAGACGCCAGCACACGGCACCGGCTGCATAGATTGCCGTCGTCGTCATAGTCACTGCCTCGTCGTGTCGTGGTGCTCGGGTGGGTCGCGGTACGAAGTCGTCAGCGACGGTTCCTCGGCCGGCGGCGGGCCGCGGTCTCGAGCATGAGGGAGTCTTGCAGATCCGTGAGCGGTCGTCCGTCAGCGTCGACCGCGTGGCGCGTCCAGACGCCGTCGGCGTCGAGCCACCACGACGACGTCTGCTCGTCGAGGGCCTGCTCGAACATCGCGGCGGTCGCCTCGAGGTGCTTCGGGTCGGTGAGCCGGACAAGCGCCTCGACGCGGCGGTCGAGGTTGCGGTGCATCATGTCGGCGCTGCCGATGAACACGTGCGGGTCGCCGTCGTTGTGGAACGAGAAGATGCGCGAGTGCTCGAGGTACCGCCCGAGGATGGAGCGCACGCGGATCGTCTCGCTCATCCCCGGCTGGCCGGGCTTCAGCGCGCAGATCCCGCGAACCCACAGGTCGACCGGGACCCCTGCCTGGCTGGCCCGGTAGAGCGCGTCGATGATCGACTCGTCCACCATCGAGTTGACCTTGATGCGGATCCCGGAGGGCTTGCCCTCCTCGGCGTTCGTGCGCTCCTGCTCGATGTGCTTGAGGAGGCCCTTGCGCAGGTGGCGCGGCGCGACCAGGAGGCGCTTGAACTTCTTCTCGATCGCGTACCCGGACAGCTCGTTGAAGAGGCGGGTGAGGTCTTTGCCGACCTGGTCGTCGGCCGTGAACAGACCGAGGTCCTCGTAGATGCGGCTCGTCTTCGGGTTGTAGTTGCCCGTACCGATGTGGCTGTAGTGGCGCAGGACCCCGCGCTCCTGTCGTACGACGAGCGCGAGCTTGCAGTGCGTCTTCAGTCCGACGAGCCCGTAGACGACGTGGACGCCGGCCTTCTCGAGCTTCCTGGCCCAGGAGATGTTGTTCTGCTCGTCGAACCGGGCCTTGATCTCGACCAGCGCCAGGACCTGCTTGCCGGCCTCAGCCGCGTCGATGAGTGCTTCGACGATGGGGCTGTCGCCCGAGGTCCGGTACAGGGTCTGCTTGATCGCGAGCACGTGCGGGTCGGCGGCGGCCTGCTCGATGAACGCCTGCACGCTCGTGGCGAAGGACTCGTACGGGTGGTGGACCAGGACGTCCTCGCGGGCGATCGATCGGAAGAGGTCGGGCTTGCCGTTCGGCTCGTCGGGCTGGAACTGCAGCGCCGTGGTCGGGACGCGTTTCGGGTACTGGAGATCCGGGCGGTCGATGCCGGCGAGGCTGAAGAGTCCGCCGAGGTCGAGCGGCGAGGGCAGGCGGTAGACCTCCTGCTCGGTGATGTCGAGTTCGCGGACGAGGAGTCCGAGGGTGACGTCGTCCATGTCGTCGGTGATCTCGAGCCGGATGGGCGGCCCGAACCGGCGGCGCAGCAGCTCCTTCTCGAGGGCCTGGATGAGGTTCTCGGTCTCGTCCTCCTCGATCACCATGTCCTCGTTGCGCGTGACGCGGAAGACGTGGTGGTCGACGATCTCCATGCCGGGGAAGAGGTGGCCGAGGTGGTTGGCGATGACCTCCTCGAGGGCGATGTAGCGCACGCTGGGAGCGGTGTCGAGCGACGCTGAACGGCGCTCCGCCGGACCGACGCGGACGAAGCGCGGCATCATCTGCGGGACCTTGAGCCGGGCGAACTCCTCGCGCCCGGTGCGGGTGTTCCGCACTCGGACCGCGAGGTTCAACGAGAGGCCTGAGATGTAGGGGAACGGGTGGGCCGGGTCGACTGCGAGCGGCATGAGCACCGGGAAGACCTGGTTGCTGAAGTATTCGCTGAGGTACTCGCGGTCGGCTGCGTCGAGTGAGTCCCAGGTGACGACCGTGACGCCGCGTTCGGCGAGGTCGGGACGGACGAGGTCGTGCCAGGCGCGGGCGTGCCGTTCCTGCAGGACGTGCGCCTGCTGCGAGATCTCGGACAGGACGTCGGCCGGCGCGTTGCCGACGTTCGTCGGGACCGCCAGGCCCGTGAGGATGCGGCGCTTCAGGCCGGCGACCCGCACCATGAAGAACTCGTCGAGGTTCGAGGCGAAGATCGCGAGGAAGTTGGCGCGCTCGAGGACGGGCAGCGCCGGGTCTTCGGCGAGCTCGAGCACACGCTGGTTGAAGGCGAGCCAGCTGAGTTCGCGGTCGAGGTAGCGGTGTTCGGGCAGCGCGGGATCGTTCCGCTCGAAGGCGGGGTCGAAGTCCTCTTCGTCTCCATCGAGGCCGACATCGAGCACGGTTGGGTCTGCTGGCATGACTTCATCATGACACCGTGGCGGGCGTGGTCGCGACGACTGCGGTGAACACTGTGTAAATGCCGCCGCGCCGCGCCGCTGTGGAGGGGATCAGGCGTCGGTTCTCGCGTACTGCACGTCGATGGTGTGGTCGGTGAATCCGAGTGAGCGGTACAGCGACACCGCAGGGAGGTTGTCGGCTTCGACGTAGAGCGTGACCGCCTCGACCCGTCGGTCCCGCAGGCGGGCCAGGCCGGCCTCCATCAGGAGTCGCCCGAGCCCTCGACCACTGGCCGCAGGGTGCACGCCCACCGCGTAGACCTCGCCGACCGTGTCCTCGACCTTCAACCAGATGAACCCGAGGAGGTCGCCGTCGGAGCCTCGTGCGAGCAGGAAGTCGTCGGCGTCGAACCAGGACTCGGCCTCCCGGGCGCGGAGATCGTCGAGGGTCATGCGTCCTTGCTCGGGGTGGTCGGCGAAGGCGAGCGCGTTGACCTCGAGCCACTCCTCCTCGTCGACTCCCGGCCGGAACGTGCCGACCGTGACATCCGCGTGCCCTGCGGTGGCCGGTCGTGCGCGGCTCGCCGGTGCCTTCGTCAGGCGGAGCTGCAGCAGCGTCCTGATCGGCGAGAAGCCGAACTCCTGTGCGAGCACCCGGGAGGCGGGGTGGTCGCCGTGTGCCCAGATGCGCACCTGCGGGGGACAGTTGGCGAGGACGCCGCGCAGTGCGGCGCGACCGTAGCCGTGACCCCGCCACTCGGGCTCGACGACGAACTCGAGTTCGCCATGGCCCAGGATGGCCGCACCCACGACGGCGAAGTCGTCGGGGTCGACCGGCGGGTCCTGCGGTTCGACGGCGAGGATCAGCGTCCGCGCGCCGGACGCGGCGTCGATGAGTGACTGGTCGCTGAACGGCGGCTGGCCGTCGACGAGCGACGCCGTGCGCACGACGCGCTCGAGCGCATCCCGGGTGCGGGCGTCGTCGACGCTACGAACCGACAGGGTCAGCCGGGGCATGATCGTCCTCGTAGACGTTGAAGCGGTAGCCGACGTTGCGCACGGTGCCGATGAGCTGCTCGAGGTCGCCGAGCTTGGCGCGCAACCGGCGGACGTGGACGTCGACGGTTCGCGTGCCACCGAAGTAGTCGTAGCCCCACACCTCGCTCAGCAGCTGCTCGCGCGTGAACACGCGGGAGGGGTGGGTCGCGAAGAAGCGGAGCAGCTCGAACTCCTTGAAGGTGAGGTCGAGCGGCTTGCCATGGACCTTCGCGGAGTAGCTGGCCTCGTCGATGACGACACCCGACGCCTGGATCTTGCTCGCCGAGTGCTCCTGCGAGGCGCGGCCGATCGCGAGCCGGATCCGCGCGTCGACCTCGGCGGGCCCGGCGGACTCGAGGATGACGTCGTTCACGCCCCAGTCGGCGCTGACGGCCGTGAGGCCGCCTTCGGTCAGGATGAGGAGGAGCGGGACCGACAGCCCGGACGCACCGAGGATCTTGCAGAGCGACTTGGCGCTCGCGAGGTCCTGGCGGGCGTCGACGAGCACGAGGTCCGAACTCGGAGCGTTCACGAGTTGTGCGGGGTCGGCTGGGATCTGCCGGGTGCGGTGGCTCAGGAGCCCGAGGGATGGGAGGACCTCGGTGCCGACCATGGAGGTCAAGACCAAAATTTGCGCCACGCGCATCCTCCCGACTGAGTTTGGAACCATATTAGGCGAACGACCGCACCCCACGTCGCACCGGGCGCCCGCTGGTGGTCCGATGGCGTCCGCTCTGTGACAATGGGTCCGTGAGCGAAACCACTCTCTCCCCCCGGCTGCGCTGGATCAGTGTCGTCTCCATCTGGGCGCTCGCGCTCGTCGGCGTCGTCGTGTCCGGCTTGCTCTGGAGCCCGGGGGAGACCTTCTTCGGGCTGTCGGCCACGCTCGGCCTCTGCACCCTGGCCGCGTTCTCGGCACAGCTGTTGACGCGACAGAAGGTGGGATTCGTCGATCGGATGTCGACGAGCGTCACCGGCGCCGTCCTCATCCTCGCCATCGGCGGTGCCGTGTATGGCCTCATCGCCCTGGCCTCGGGGTAGACTTTCCCCATGCTGCTCGCTCTCGAAATCTTCTTCATCGGCTTGCTCGTCCTCGCCAGCCTCGCCATCGCGTTCACCGCGGTGGTCGTGCTGAAGAACCTGTACCGCGGTCAGCGCTAGTCCGGGTCCCTCGATGATCGAGATCCCGAGCGGCCTGCCGAGCGAACTGGTCCCGCTGTCGTGGCTCATCGGCGTCTGGGAGGGCACCGGCGTCATCGACTACCAGGTCGGCGACGAGACCGTGACCCGCGAGTTCGGTCAGCGCGTGAGCTTCAGCCACGACGGCCTGCCCTACTTGAACTACAACTCCTACACCTGGCTCCTGCCCGAGCAGCCCCCGCGCGACGCCGAGGGGGCCTCGTCCACGGACGAGGCCGCCCTGTCGGACGACACCGCTGCGGACGTCGCGCCTGACGGAGCCTCGGCGGCCGAGTCCGGTGTGCCCGAGCCGCTCGTCACCGAGACGGGTTACTGGCGCCTCGAACGCCCGCTGATCGAGGGCGACCCGGGCCCGGGCATGCTCCCAGGGCAGGGCCCCCGCCCGTTCGGCACCGCGCAATCGGTCGAGACCCTGCGTACGTCGACCGGCGCCTTCCCCCTGCAGGTCTCGATCGTCCACCCGAACGGTGTGAGCGAGCTCTACCTCGGCCAGATCGACGGTCCGCGGATCGACCTCGCGACCGATGCCGTCGTCCGGACCGCGGGAGCCAAGGAGTACGCCGCCGCGACCCGCCTCTACGGCCTCGTCGAGAACCACCTGCTCTGGGCTTGGGACATCGCCGCCCTGGGACAGGACCTCCGGACGCACGCCTCGGCGCGCCTGGCCAAAGCCGACTGACGTGACCATTCCCAACGGAGCGGTCACACCGGAACCGATTCCGGGCTCGCCCTTCCTCACGCTGCCGGGTGCCGTCGAACAGGCGGACGCCGTCGACCACGGTGTCCCCTCCCATTACGGCAGCCCGAACATCGAACAGCGCCTCATCGCCAACGGTAAGGCGATCGTCGACCTGTCGAACCGTAGCATCGTGACGGTCACCGGCCCCGATCGGCTGAGCTGGCTCAACTCCATCACGAGCCAGGAGCTGCGCTCGCTGTCGGCCGGCATCTCGACGGAGACCCTCTTCCTCGACCAGAGCGGCCGGATCGAGCACGCGGTCAAGCTGCTCGACGACGGCACGACCACGTGGCTCGTCACCGAGGCCGCCGATGCTGCGGCACTCCACGCCTGGCTCGACCGGATGCGGTTCATGCTGCGCGTCGAGGTGGCCATCGCGACCGAGCAGTACGCCGTGATCGGAGCGGCGGCGGGTCTCGCGGTCGAGGCCGCCCAGCCGAACGGCATGCCGCTCGTCTGGCACGATCCATGGTCCGAGGTCGCGGTCGGCGGGCATCAGTACGCGACGGGTGAGCACCCGGGTGCAGCGTGGACATGGACCGAGACGATCGTCGCGCGCGAGCAGCTCGAATCGCTCGTGCAGCAGGTCCGTGCGGGGACGTTCTCCGCCGCAGGTTCGTTGGCCGCCGAGGCCCTGCGGATCGCCGCCTGGCGCCCGCGGTTGCAGTCCGAGGTCGACGAGCGGAGCATCCCGCACGAGCTCGACTGGCTGCGCTCGGCCGTCCACTTGAACAAGGGCTGCTATCGCGGTCAGGAGACGGTCGCCAAGGTGCACAACCTCGGGCACCCGCCGCGTCGCCTCGTCATGCTCCTCCTCGACGGCTCCGACGCGGTGCTGCCACCGGCCGGTTCGAACGTGATGCTCGTCGGCGACGGCGACGACGCGACCCGGAAATCCGTCGGACGCATCACCTCGAGCGCGATCCACCACGAGTTGGGCCCGGTGGCGTTGGCGATCGTCAAGCGCTCAGCGGATCCGGCGGCCGTGCTGACGGTGGAGGCCGACGGCATCGACGTCGCGGCGTCGCAGGAGATCGTCGTGCCGGCGGATGCCGGGGCCACGGCGAACGTGCCGCGGCTGCCGCGACTCGGCGCCGTCCGGCGCTGACCCCGGTGGGGAGCGACGACGCCTCGGACCCGGGCGTACGGGTCGACCGATGGACCGCCGCGGTTCGTCGCCGCATCGCACTCGGCGACGCCTGGCATCGTCTCGTCGGATCCATTCCGGCGGTGCTGCAGGTCAGCGCCACGGCTATCGGCGCGTACGCGTTCTCCCACTACGTGCTCGGGCACGCCGTGCCACTCCTCGCCTTGACCGTGACGATCTCGAGTCTCGGGTTCGTTCGCGACGCCCGCCCGATCCGGGTCCTCGAGACGGCCGTCGGGATGAGCGTCGGGATCGCGCTGGCCGAGATCCTGCTCCTCGGCTTCGGTCAGGGGACGTGGCAACTCGCGGTCGCGCTCGTGCTCACATTGCTCGTCGCCCGGTTCCTGTCGCCGGCGGCGTCGTTCGCGATCGCGGCGGCGGTGCAGTCCGTCCTCGTCATGCTCCTGCCCGTGCCTGACGGCGGCCCGTTCGTGCGCACCCTCGACGGTCTGATCGGCGGGGTGTTCGCCCTGCTCGCGACCGCGCTCATCCCGCGCGACCCGCGCCGGAGCGCTCGCCGGGACGGCCAGCGGCTCATCGATGAACACGTCCGGACGCTCGCCTCGCTCGTCGCCGCTCTCCGTCTCGGCGACCTCGAGGAGGCCGACCGCGCGCTCGCACGGGCGAGGGCCACCCAGCCGGCCCTGGACGCGTGGCGCGGAACCCTCGACTCAGGGCTCGCCATCGCGCGCATCTCGCCGTTCCTCCGCAAGGCGGTGTTCGACCTCGAACGGCAGCGGACCATGCTCGACGGCATGGACCTCGCGACCCGCAACCTCCGGGTGATCGCCCGGCGCATCGACTATGTGTCGCGCGACGCCACGAGCCGCCCCGAGCTGGCGGACCTGCTCGCGCGCACCTCCGTCGCGCTCGGCATCCTGTCGCAGTCGATCGGCGACATCGCCCAGCAGCCGGTTGCGAGGCAGTCCCTGCTCGAGATCGCGAAGCACCTCGAGCCGGTCGCCGTCCTTCCCGACGCCTCGGTCTCCGAGCAGGCGCTCGTGCTCGTGCTCCGGCCGTACCTCGTCGACCTGCTCACGGCCACCGGCCTGCCGACGCCGGAGGCGCAGGCGGCGCTGCCCTCGCTCTGACGGGACCGATCCCCGACATTCAGTCCGTCGAGGAAGTCCCCGGGGAGACAGCCGACCACGGCATCGTCAGCTCGCCGAGGCGCCAGCGGTTGCGGCCGGCCAGCACGGGCCACCCGCTGTCCCGGAGCGTCCGGACGGTCGCCAACCAGCGCTGGACCGGGCTGTAGACCGCCAGGGGTGCATGCGTGCGCCACGCGCGGTCGAGGTCCCTCATCAGGGCGTGAACGCGTTCGCCCGGCACGTTGTGGTGGATCAGCGCCTTCGGCAGTCGCTCGGCCACGATGGACGGCAGCTCGAGGTCGGCGAGCCGCAGACTGATCGAGAACGTCTCCGCACGCCCCTGGTCGTCGACCGTGATCCAGCTGGACACCCGTCCGATCTCGTCGCACGTCCCCTCGACGAGTACTCCGCCGGGCTGCAGCCGCGACGCCATGAGGCGCCAGGCCCCAGCGACCTCGGCTTCGTCGTACTGCCGGAGCACGTTGAACGCCCGGATCACCGTGGGACGGTCGTCGCCGGTCGGCACCTCGAACCCGCCGCGTGCGAAGGAGACCGCAGCCGTCGGCGTGAACCGGGTCGTGCCCGCTCGCACCTGCTGGAGCTGCGCGTCAGCGGTGCGGACGCGCCCCGGCTCGATCTCGAATCCGATGACCCGAACGTCGGGGCGGACGGCGCTCAGCCGGTCGTGCAGTTCCAACGCCGTGACGCCGCTCGCGCCGTAGCCGAGGTCCACCACGAGCGGGTTCGTCGTCCGTCTGAGTGAGGGGTGGGTCGCGATCCAGCGGTCCACCCGTCGGAGCCGGTTCGTGCCGGTCGTCCCACGGGTGATCGATCCGACGGGCATGGATCCATTCTCCCTCACGGAGCGGGGTCATCGTCCACCTCGCGGTCATGCGCCGTCGGTATGCTGGGGACATGCCTGAGACTTACACCCTCGTCCTGCTGCGCCACGGCAACAGCGACTGGAATCAGAAGAACCTGTTCACCGGTTGGGTCGACGTCCGACTCAGCGAACTCGGCGTCACCGAGGCCAAGCGTGCGGGCGAACTGCTCGCCGACTCCGGCATCACCCCGGACGTGCTGTACACCTCGGTCCTCTCCCGTGCGATCCAGACGGCGAACCTCGCCCTCGAGACCGCCGACCGCATGTGGATCCCGGTCAAGCGCAGTTGGCGCCTCAACGAGCGTCACTACGGCGCGCTGCAGGGCAAGGACAAGGCGCAGACGCTCGCCGAATACGGTCCGGAGCAGTTCCAGACCTGGCGTCGTTCCTTCGACGTGCCGCCGCCGCCGATCGACGATGACAACGAGTGGTCGCAGGCCGATGACCCCCGGTATGTCGGGATCGACGGCGAACTGCCCCGCACCGAGTGCCTGAAGGACGTCATCGACCGGATGCTGCCCTACTGGGAGTCCGACATCACGGTCGACCTGGCTGCCGGCAAGACCGTCCTCGTGACGGCGCACGGCAACTCGCTCCGCGCACTCGTGAAGCACCTCGACGACATCTCGGACGACGAGATCGCCGAGCTGAACATCCCCACCGGCATCCCGCTCGTCTACGAGCTCGACGCGGACTTCCGTCCGGTCGCACCGGCCCGGTACCTCGATCCCGAGGCCGCAGCAGCAGGCGCCGCCGCTGTCGCGGCGCAGGGGAAGAAGTAGCGGAAACCCCACCAAACCACCACCCCGGTCGGGAGTGCGGCTTGGCGACATCGTCGCCGAAAGTGCTCCTGGCCGGGGTTTTCCATGTCGCAAAAAAGGGGTTGAACCGCCTCGGGGTTGGGCGTACAGTGACTGCACTGTAACCCGATTGGGGGATACTCATGGAGCAGTCGACCGACGGCACCCGTTTCCCCCTGTGGCGCGCCCTGGCGCTCGGTGGCTTCGCCGCCGCAGCGTTCACGGCGGTGGCCCTCTTCGGGTCCCCCTCCTCCGCGCATGCCGACGACGGTGCCACCGATCCGTCGCTCCTGGGCGCGGTGACCGAGGTCGTCGGCTCGCTCGAACAGCCCGTCAATGCTGTCGCCGAGGTCGTCGATGTCGTCGACACCACCGTGCTCGAACCGGTGGTCGACGTCGTCGACGAGACCGTCGCTGCGGTACCGGTGGTGAACGACGTGGTCGAGGAGACCGTCGGCGCAGCACCCGTCGCCGCGATCGTCGATCCGGTCGTGCAGACGGTCGACCAGACGTTGACCGGCGTCGCCGACGTCGTCGCCGCGGTCCCGGTTCCCAGCACGCCGATCATCGATCCGGTCGTCCCAGCGCTTCCGCAGGGCCCGGCAGAGGACGTGTCGGCCACTGACTCGACCGCCGTCGGCGCGATCCTCCCGACGACGGTCCTCGGACCGCCGTCCGTCCAGCAGGGCGACTCGACGATCGTGTCGGGCGGCCAGGATCGCGAAGACACGTCGTCCACCACGGCCGTGCCCGCCGCCGCCGTCGGATCGTCCAGCCTCCCCGCCACCCCTGCGAACCTTCCGCTGCTGCCGGACGCCGACGGCCGCTGGGCCGTCACGCCGAGCGGCTCCGGGTCCTCCGGCTCCGGTGGCGCCGTCGGCGGTCCCGCAGCGGCCGAACAGTCGATCTCCGTCATCCTCCCTGCGCCCGGCGACGACCGTCGCGGACCCGCGCGAGACGAAGACCTTCCGGCTTCACCCACGTTCCCCTCCGATACCTCTCCTGACTGACCCCGGACCACTCTGCCGTTCGCGGCGGAGGCCCGCCCACTGGGCGGTTCAACGGTCCGAAGCCTCCCGATCACGGGAGCACATCAGTCACTCTGCAAGGAGCAGGAATCATGAATTCGTATGTCAAGAAAGGCCTCTACTGTGGCCTGTTCGTCGCGGGACTCACGTTCCTCGGCGCTACGGCGGCCAACGCCGACACGTCCGGGGATGACAGCATCCTCGGCGGAACCCTCGTCGACGTGGTCCTCGAGGCCCCCGTCGAGATCGTCGACACCGCGGTGAGCGTCGTCGGCGATTCAACGGCGACGTCCGCACCGGAGGCTGTACCGGCGCCTGAGCCGGCACCCGCGCCGGAGCCGGCACCAGCACCGGCACCTGCGCCGGAGCCCGCACCGGTACCCGAGCCCGCGCCGGCCGCCACCACCAGTGGTGACGACAGTGTCGCGGGTGGGAACCAGGTCCAGTTGCCAGTCTCCATCCCGGTGACGGTCGAGGACAACGCGATCTCGATCATCGGCGATGCCGAGCAGTCGGGTTCGACGTCCGGACCGGTGGCGGGGGAGTCCGCCTCGCCGGTCGCCGACGAGGCGACGACGACCGGTGACGACAGTGTCGCCGGTGGGAACCAGGTGTCGCCGGTGGTGACCGTTCCGGTCACGGTCGGTGGGAACGCCATCTCGCTGTTCGGTGATTCGAGCAGTGAGGAGGCGGGTGCGCCTGCAGCGTCGGGTGGTGCGGCTGTTCCGGCGGCGCCGTCGACGACGACCGGTGACGACAGTGTAGCCGGTGGGAACCAGGTGTCGCCGGTGGTGACCGTTCCGGTCACGGTCGGTGGGAACGCCATCTCGCTGTTCGGTGATTCGAGCAGTGAGGAGGCGGGTGCGCCTGCAGCGTCGGGTGGTGCGGCTGTTCCGGCGGCGCCGTCGACGACGACCGGTGACGACAGTGTCGCCGGTGGCAACCAGGTGTCGCCGGTGGTGACCGTTCCGGTCACGGTCGGTGGGAACGCCATCTCGCTGTTCGGTGACTCGAGCAGTGAGCAGGCGGGTGCGCCTGCCACGTCGGGTGGTGCGGCTGTACCGGTGGCGCCGTCGACCACGACCGGTGACGACAGTGTCGCCGGTGGCAACCAGGTCCTCGGCGACGTCGGGCTCCCGATCTCCGTGGTCGGCAACGCCGTCAGCGTGATCGGCGACTCCGAGTCGACGGGCACCTCGGCCTCCGCTCCGGCATCGTCCGGCGGCGGCACGTCGACCACCGGTGGCGACGACAGCCTCGGCGGTGGGAACCAGATCGACCTCGGCCTGGAGCTGCCGATCACGATCGGCGGCAACGCGATCTCCGTGATCGGGGACAGCGAGACCGGTGGTCCCGGGACGACCGATCCCACCACCCCGGTCGACCCGACGGACCCTACGGACCCGACCGACCCGACGGACCCCACCACCCCGGTGACCCCCGTCGTGCCCACGGTCCCCGCCACGGTGATCACCACGACGACGGCGGCGTCCTCGACCGGCTCGAACACGACGGCCTCGGCCGCGCGTTCAGCTGAGCCGACGCTCGCCGACACCGGCAGCGTCGCGGGTCAGCTCCTGCCGTTCGCCGGCTTCGCAACGGTCCTCGGCCTCCTGCTCCTGGCAGGCGGCGCGATCACCCGTCGTCGGATGAGCTAGTCCCGCACGAACGGACGAGCGGTGCCGACCTGGTCTCGGGTCGACACCGCTCGTCGGGGTGTCCGGGATCAGCTGGTCAGTGGTGCACCGGCGTGGTCGCCTCGGGGATCCAGTCGCCGGTCGCGAGGTACTGGACCTTCTTGGCGATGGAGACGGCGTGGTCGGCGAAGCGCTCGTGGTACCGGGAAGCGAGGGTGGCGTCGACGGTCGCGACGGGCTCACCCTTCCAGGTGTCGCCGAGGACCTTCTCGAAGACGCTGGCGTGCAGCTCGTCGACGTCGTCGTCGTCGTTGCGGATCTCGTCGGCGATGCGCGGGTCCTGGGTGCGCAGCAGTTCCGTCAGTTTGCGGGCGATCGAGACGTCGAGTCGACCCATCTCGGCGAAGGTGGTCCGCAGGCCCTTCGGCACGGCCTTGTCGGGGAAGCGGTACCGCGACAGCTGGGCGATGTGCTCGGCCATGTCGCCCATGCGCTCGAGCGACGCGCTGATCCGAAGCGCGCTCACGACGATGCGCAGGTCGCGCGCGACCGGCTGCTGACGGGCGAGGATGTCGATGGCGAGCTCGTCGAGTTCGATCGCGAGCTGGTCGATGCGGTTGTCGTTGGCGATGACCTCTTCAGCGACCGCGACGTCCGAGTTGCCGAAGGACTGCGTCGCCTTCTCGATGGAGATCGTGACGAGTTCGGCGATCTCGACCAGGCGATCCTGGACCTCTCGCAGTGACTGCTGGAATACCTCGCGCATGGCTCTGGGTGCCGTCCTTCCGTGACCTGGCGGTGGGCAGGCAGATGCCCGCTCCGCCGATGATGCCGAACCAAGGTTAACAGTTGGGGCCTCAAGCGTGAACAGTCGTCGAAGTGGCGGGGTATTCGCGAGTTCGGCGTTCGGCGGACTGAGTAACGTAGTACCCATGGACACCATGTGGTTGGTGCTGATCGCCCTGGCACTCGGCCTCATCGTCGGGGGCGGTTTCGTCGCCCTCATCACCCTCGCCCTCCGACGGGGCGAGCGCGCCGCGACGGTCGTCAACCCGGTCGTGCCCGACGGGGTCGACCAGGTGCTCGAGGCCCTCGACAGCGCGGGCATCGTCGTCGATCCGTCCAACAACGTGCTGAAGGCCTCTCCTGGGGCGTTCGCGCTCGGCCTGGTACGCGACCGGGTGCTCGACAACCAGGAGTTCATCGACCTCGCGCTCGAGGTCCGACGCACCGGCGAGGCCGTCACGAGCGACCTGGAACTCGCACTCGGGCGCTTCGGTGAGGCCACCCGGCACCTGCGCGTGCGTGCGGCGCCGCTCGGGTCGCGCTTCATCCTGCTCCTCGCCGAGGACCACACGGAGGCGCGTCGACTCGACGAGGTCCGCCGGGACTTCATCGCGAACATCAGTCACGAGTTGAAGACGCCGATCGGCGCCATCGGGCTCCTCTCGGAAGCGCTCGACACCGCGGCCGACGACCCGGAACGGGTGAAGCGGTTCGCCAGCCGGCTCTCGACCGAGTCACAGCGACTCACCCGGATGACGGCGGAGATCATCGACCTCTCCCGGTTGCAGGCGGCCGACGCGCTCCATCAGCCCGAACTCGTCCGCCTCGATCGGGTCATCGCCGCGGCGGTGGACCAGAACCGCGTGCCGGCCGAGGCGACCGGGGTGGGGCTCTCCCTCAAAGGCGGCAAGAACCTCGAGGTGTACGGTGACGAGGCCATGCTCGTCGTCGCCGTGCACAACCTCATCTCGAACGCCATCCACTACTCGCCCACCGGCGCGCACGTGGGTGTCGGCGTCCGGGCGGTCGACGACGTCGTGGAGATCGCCGTCACCGATCAGGGCGTCGGGATCGCCGAAGAGGACCGCGACCGGGTCTTCGAACGGTTCTTCCGCGTCGACCAGGCGCGGTCCCGCCACACGGGCGGCACCGGCCTCGGCCTCAGCATCGTCAAGCACACCGTCCAGAACCACGGCGGCGAAGTGAAGGTCTGGTCGCAGCTGGGCCGTGGCTCGACGTTCACCATCCGCCTTCCCAGAGCAACGACCCCGCCGGAGGACCTCTCCACCGGCACGGCAAGGAGTACCCCGTGACCCGCATCCTGCTCGTCGAAGACGAAGCATCCCTGAGCGAACCACTGAGCTACCTGCTCGAACGGGAGGGGTACGAGGTCGAGGTGGCGGAGGACGGCCCCTCGGCGGTGCAGTCCTTCACGACTCGCGGCGCGGACCTCGTGCTGCTCGACCTCATGCTCCCCGGCATCCCCGGGACGGAGGTCTGCCGTCAGATCCGCGCGGTCTCGAGCACGCCGATCATCATGCTGACCGCGAAGGACTCCGAGGTCGACATCGTCGTCGGGCTCGAGCTGGGCGCCGACGACTACGTCACGAAGCCCTACTCGACCCGCGAGCTCCTCGCGCGGATCAGGGCGGTGCTGCGGCGCCGTGTCGAGGCGGACCAGGCGCAGGAGGAGGTGCTGCTCGAGGCCGGCACGGTCCGGATGGACACCGAGCGCCATGTCGTCGAGGTCAACGGCGCGCCGATCCCGATGCCGCTCAAGGAGTACGAGCTGCTCGAGCTGCTCCTGCGGAACGCCGGACGGGTTCTCACCCGTGGTCAGCTGATCGACCGGGTGTGGGGGAGCGACTACTACGGCGACACCAAGACGCTCGACGTCCACATCAAGCGCATCCGTTCCCGGATCGAGGCGAACCCCTCGGAACCGGTGATGCTCGTCACCGTGCGTGGGCTCGGCTACCGCTTCGAGGCCTGACGCAGGTCCAGGACGGACGAACGCCCCGCAACTCTGAAGAGGTGCGGGGCGTTCGGTCGTGTGGGGCGACGGAGCGTTATTCGGTCGGCTCCGTGGTGGGCGTCGCGAGCGGCGTCGGCGTCTCGGTGGGTTCATCCGTCGGCAGCGGCGTCGGGACGAGCGTGGAGTACTCGAGCAGCTGGCCGGTGAGGACCGGCACGCTCGCCGTGGCGCCCGTCTCGTCGCCGTACTGGAAGAAGACGTCCAGGATGGCTCCGGGCTGGACACCGAGGGACTCGATGCGCAGCGGGTCGTTGGCTCCGGAGCCGTCGAACGTCGTCAGGCCGGGCTCCGCGAGGACCTGGAACTGCTCGTCCTTGCCCTCGATCTCGATCAGCACCGTGTGGGCGCGGTCGTCGCGGTTCGCGACGATGAAGACGAGGTTGCCGGTCTCGCCGTCGTCGGACACGACGATGGCGTTGCGGACGGCCACCGAGCCGACGGTGACACCGACGCCGTCCGAGGCGTCGTACTGCTTCAGGGTCGCCTGCGGCGCGATGAGGTTGCAACCGCTCATGCCGAGTGCGACAGCACCCGCGACGACGATGGAAGCGATGAGACGCGCCTTCACAGAACCCTCCAAGATGTGGTGGCCCCGGGCGCAGACGAGTGACAGGTGTCCCGGGATCCGGATTCGAGTCTAGCCCACGGCTGCGAAGGGGTGTGGCCGGGTCGTCGACCCGTGATCGGCCGGTGCGCCACCCGGTCCACGGGACACCCGGTACCCGGCTCTGATCAGGGGTCCCGTGGTATTCTGGAAGACGCTGAAGGGACCGAGACCCATGATCTTCGAAGTTGGCGAGACCGTCGTCTACCCGCACCATGGCGCCGCGACCATCACCGAGGTGAAGACCCGGATCATCAAGGGCGAGGAGAAGCTCTACCTCAAGCTCCGCGTCACCCAGGGCGACCTCATGATCGAGGTCCCGGCCGAGAACGTCGACCTGGTCGGGGTGCGCGACGTCATCGGACGCGAGGGCGTCGACCGCGTGTTCGACGTGCTCCGTGCGCCGTTCACCGAGGAGCCGACGAACTGGTCCCGCCGCTACAAGGCGAACCTCGAGAAGCTGGCCTCGGGCGACGTCATCAAGGTCTCCGAGGTGGTCCGCGACCTGTGGCGTCGCGACCAGGACCGAGGCCTCTCCGCGGGCGAGAAGCGGATGCTCGCGAAGGCCCGCCAGATCCTGGTCTCCGAACTGGCGTTGGCGGAGCAGACCGATGAGGAACAGGCGTCGTCCGTCCTCGACGAGGTCCTCGCCTCCTGAGCCGACCGTCCCTTCGGGCGCGGCGCCCGAGAAGTAGGCTCGTGGCATGACTGCGATCGACGAACCGGGTGCCGTTGCCGACCCCTCCCTGGACGGCCCGGCGGTCGGCGTGATCGTCGTGGCGGCGGGCAGTGGGACGCGCCTCGGTGCCGGGATCCCGAAGGCGTTCGTGTCCCTCGCCGGCAGCACCGTGCTCGAACACGCGCTCGCTCCGGTGTTCCGCCTGCGGGACGCGGTCCAGGTCGTCGTCGTGGTCCCCGCGGATCGCGTCGGTGAGGCGGAGACGATCGGTCGTCGCGCGGCGGGGAAGGCGGCCGACCACCTCCGTGTCGTCGTCGGAGGCGACACGAGACAGTCCTCCGTCCTCGCCGGACTCGCCGCCCTGTGGCCGGGAGTCCGCACGGTGCTCGTCCACGACGCCGCACGAGCGCTCACCCCGACCGAGCAGTTCGAACGGGTGATCGACGCCGCCGCGCGGACGGGGTGGGGGGTCGTGCCGGGTCTCCCGGTGACGGACACGATCAAGCGGGTCGACGCGAGCGATCTCGTCGAGCAGACCGTTGATCGGGCCGCCCTCAGAGCCGTCCAGACACCGCAGGCGTTCCCGCGTGATGCCCTCGTCGCGGCCTTCCGCGTCGCCGAGGACCGCCTGGCGGCGGCCACCGACGATGCGGCGCTCTACGCGGACGCCGGACACCCCGTCCTCACCGTCGGCGGCTCGGAGGCGGCGTTCAAGATCACGACCCCGTGGGACGCCCAGCGCGCGGAGCGACTTCTGGCGGACCGGGACCGAGGCCGAGAGCGCGAGGTGGGCGCACGGCCGACCTCGTCGATCAGGACCGGCATCGGCATCGACGTCCATGCCTTCGCCGACGTCGGCGAGCTGAGCCTCGCCGGCCTCAGCTGGCCGGGGGAACGGCCGCTGGCCGGACACAGCGACGGGGATGCGGTCGCCCATGCCATCGTCGACGCCTTGTTGTCCGCTGCCGGCCTCGGCGACATCGGCTCCATGTTCGGCACCGACGACCCCCGCTTCGCCGGGGCGAGCGGCGAGGTCTTCCTGCGGGCAGCTGTCGAACGGCTGCACGCTGCGGGCTTCGTCGTCGTCAACGTCGCGGTACAGCTCGTCGGCAACCGCCCGCGGTTCGCGCCGCGTCGGACGGAGGCGGAGGGCGTGCTGAGCGCGCTGGTCCACGGGCCGGTCAGCATCGCGGCGACGACCACGGATGCGCTCGGCTTCACCGGCCGTGGTGAGGGTGTCACAGCCATCGCGACCGCCCTCATCGAGCGCCGCTGACGGGTCGGTCCTCAGTCGGTGGACGTGCCCTCGTCGACCGACGCACCGAGCCCGAGGAACCGGCCGTATTCGCCAGCGGCTCGTCGGAACCCCGCCTGCACCCGCTGCGACAGCGGTTGGAACGGCGTCGGGGTGACGACGACGCCGGTCGCACTCGTCCGTCGGCGCCAGGTGCCGACGACGCGTCCGTCGACGGCGATCATCGGGAGGAAGATGCCGTTCGCGCCGGGCACGATGCGATCAGCGAACGCCGCCGGCAGCGTCAACTCGCGGTCGCGGTAACCGAGGAGCAGTTCGTCGAATCCGGGCAGCGCGAGCACCCGCGGTGGTCGTGGAGCGGACGGCGGCTCGACACCCTCGGCCGTCGACCAGCGGGTGATTCCGTCGCGCGACTCGGAGACCAGCCGTCCGGCGGCCACCTCGACGCCGCGTTTCGCCTGGGCGACCGTGAGCTTCGACCACCAGGTGAGGTCGGCGATCGTCGACGGGCCGTGGCCGGTGAGATACCGGACGACGAACTCGCCGAGCGCCTCGTCGGCCTCGAGCACTCGCGGAGCGCAGATCCACTCCTCACTCAGGACCAGTGCCTGTTGTCTCCCGGCGGGCGGTCCCCAGCAGACCACGCCCGACATCGCGAGCTCCATGATGAGGTGGGAGGCCCGTTGTCCGTCGATCGGGATCCCGGCGTCGGTGTGGGCTGTCAACAGCTCGTCCCTCGTCGCACGCCGATGCCCGCTGAGCAGCCCCTCGGTGAGCGCACGGGAGCGCGAGAAGGTCTCGGCGTCGAGCTCGAGTTGACGGTGCCTGGCGGCGATCGTCGACCGGACCCGTGGGACACCGAGTCCGAGCAACCACCCGAGGTCCTCCGCGGCGACGAGATGCAGGGTGCCGCGCATCGGCCAGGACCGGACGATCGAGCAGTCCTCGAGCGCGGCGAGTACCTCGACCATCGTGGCGCCGATCGACCTGACGCCGACCGCCCACAGCGACGAAGCGAGGTCTTGGGCCTGGACCGCGAGCAGCCGCGAGACGACACCGGTGGGGGAGCGGTGATCGGCTCCGTCGAGGAGCTGGGCCGCGAGTCGCGGGCGGAGAACCTGCTGGTCGTCGCGTCCCGTGGTCATGGGACCATCATGCCCGGACGACGGCGGCTAGTCTGGTCTCGTGGCCCTCCGACTCTACGATTCGAAAACGCAGTCCCTCCGGGACTTCGTGCCGCTCCGCGAAGCCGAGGCGGGGCTGTACGTCTGCGGACCGACCGTGCAGTCCTCTCCGCACATCGGACACCTGCGCAGCGCGCTCGTCTACGACCAGCTGCGACGCTGGCTGACCGCCTCCGGGGTCCGCGTCACGCTCGTCCGCAACGTCACCGACATCGACGACAAGATCCTCGCGAACGCCGCCGCCGGCGTCGAGGGCGGATTCGCCCAGCCCGGGGAGGAGTGGTGGGCGCTCGCCTACCGGTACGAACTCGAGTTCACGGCCGCCTACGGAGCCCTGGGTATCCTGCCCCCGAGCTACGAGCCCCGTGCGACGGCGAGCATCCCGGAGATGCAGGAACTCATCGAGCGGCTCATCGACGCCGGGCACGCCTACCCGGCTCCCGACGACTCCGGCGACGTCTACTTCGACACCGCTTCATGGAGCCGCTACGGCGAACTCACGCGGCAGAGCGCCGAGCACATGGAGGCCGCGACCGACGCCGACCCGCGCGGCAAACGCGATCCCCGCGACTTCGCGCTCTGGAAGGGCACCAAGCCTGGGGAGCCGCGCTCGGCGAGTTGGATGTCTCCGTGGGGCGAGGGACGGCCCGGCTGGCACATCGAGTGCTCGGCGATGTCGACCAAGTACCTCGGTGAGGAGTTCGACATCCACGGCGGCGGACTCGACCTCCGCTTCCCCCACCACGAGAACGAGCTCGCCCAGTCGAGCGCAGCCGGCGACCCCTTCGCCCGGTACTGGTTGCACAACGGACTGGTCGCCGTCACGGGCGGGCAGAAGATGTCGAAGTCCCTCGGCAACTCCGTCTACGCAGCCGACCTCCTGGCAGCAGCCCGGCCGCTCGTCGTCCGCTACTACCTCGGTGCAGCGCAGTACCGATCGACACTCGAGTTCCATCCGGGCGCACTCGCCGAGGCCGAGGCCGCACTCGGACGCATCGAGGGCTTCCTCGATCGTGCCGCCCGCGCCGACCTGCTCACCGAGACGACCACGGTCGCCAGTCGAGCGACGCTCCCGGCCGCCTTCGTCGAGGCGATGGACGACGACCTGAACATCCCCCGCGCGCTCGCCGTGTTGCATGACGCCGTGCGCGTCGGCAACGCCGCCCTCGATGGCGGCGACGACCTGGCGACAGCCCGCGAGCGTGCGGTCGCCGTCCTCGACATGACCCGGGTGCTCGGCATCGACCCGACCGACCCCTCGTGGTCGTCGGGCACCGACCCCGTCACTCACCGATCCCTGTCCGCACTCGTCGAGCGTCTGCTCGTCGATCGCGCGGACGCCAGGGTCGCCAAGGACTTCGCAGCGGCCGACCGGATCCGCGACGAACTCACAGCGGCTGGGATCACCATCGAAGACACCCCGTCCGGAGCACATTGGAGTATCAGTGGCAAGTAAGCCTTCCCGCCCGACCGGGCCGAAGAAAGCGAAGAAGGGTCCCACCAAGGGCACCGGCGGCCTCGGCCGCAAGGCGCTCGAGGGTCGTGGACCGACCCCCAAGGCCGAGGACCGCGCCTGGCACCCGGCCGGCAAGCGGAAGGCCGCGCAGGAGCGCTACGCGGCTTCCGGCGGCACCGGCAAGCCGAGGCAGGCGGCCGGCCAGAACGGACGCCCGTCCACGAACGGCCGGACCAAGCAGAAGTCGAGCGACGAGTCCGAGGTCGTCACCGGCCGCAACTCCGTCCTCGAAGCGCTCCGCGCGAAGATCCCCGCCACCACGCTGTACGTCGCGACCCGCATCGAGATGGACGACCGGGTGAAGGAGGCGCTCAGCATCGCCACCCGGCGCGGGATCCCGGTGCTCGAGGTCATGCGTCCGGAGCTCGACCGCATGGCCGGGTTCGACGGCGTGCACCAGGGCCTCGCCATCAAGGTGCCGCCCTACGAGTACGCGCACCCCATGGAGTTGCTCGACCAGGTCATCGCCCGTGGTGAGAACCCGCTGTTCATCGCCCTCGACGGCATCACCGACCCCCGGAACCTGGGTGCGATCATCCGATCGACCGCAGCCTTCGGTGGTCACGGAGTGATCCTGCCGCAGCGCCGGAGCGTGGGCCTCACCGCCTCCGCGTGGAAGACCTCGGCAGGAGCGGCGGCTCGGACGCCGGTTGCGATGGCCGCCAACCTCACCCAGACGCTCAAGGCGTTTAAGGAGCGCGGCGTCTTCGTGATCGGTCTCGACGGCGACGGCGACGTCTCTCTCCCGGGGCTCGAACTCGCCGACCAGCCGATCCTCGTGGTCGTCGGCAGCGAGGGCAAGGGCCTGTCCCGCCTCGTCACCGAGACCTGCGACGCGGTCGTGTCGATCCCGATCTCGGCCTCGACCGAATCGCTCAACGCCGGGATCGCGGCCAGCGTGACGCTGTACGAGATCGCGCGTCGCCGGAACGCCGAGTAGGCGACCAGCGCTCGCGTCGCACCAACGAGGACAGGCCCTCGGAACGGATCTCCGTTCCGAGGGCCTGTCTGTCGTCAGACGAGGTGACGGACCCGATCAGACGAGGTCTCGCCAGTCGACCGGTCCGGTCATGGCGGCGGGGATGCTGATCGCCTCGGTCGGTGGCACGATCATGGTCGCCTCGTCGCGGCGGTGGCGCAGGACGGTGTTCACGTAGGAACCGACGGCTTCCGCCAGAGGGATGTCGCGACCCTCGTTCTGCGCGAGGAACCAGCGGTGCTCCAGGAGCTGGTGGAAGATCTCGGCGGGCTCGAGCTTGCCGCGGAGTTCGCGGGGGATCGCCTTCACCACCGGTTCGAACACGCGGATGAGCCACTCGTGCGCCGCCATCTCCTCGTCGAACCCGTCCTTCCCGAACGAGGCCGAGTAGGCGTCGAGGTCGTTGAGCAGGCGCCTCGCCTGGTTCTCGCCGGCGTCGAGGCCGGTGAGCCGCAGGAGGCGGCGCTGGTGATGCCCGGCGTCGACGACCTTCGGCTGGATCCGCACGGTCGAGCCCTCGTCGGTCGTCTTGATCGCGAGTTCCTCGATGTCGAAGCCGAGTTCGTTCAGACGGTGGACGCGCTCGGTGATGCGCCAGCGCTCGGACGCGTCGAAGGACTCGGAGCCCGTGAGCTCCTTCCAGAGGGACCGGTAGGCGGCGACGATGCCGTTGCTCACGGTGACGGGGTCGAGTTCGGCGTCGGCGCGTCCGCCGGCCTCGAGATCGAGGAGCTCGCCGGCGATGTTCACCCGGGCGATCTCGAGGTCGTTCTCACGCTGCCCGTTCGACAGGCCGCCCTCGTAGAGCTTGCCCGTCTCGGCGTCGACGAGGTAGGCCGCGAAAGCGCCCGCGTCGCGCCGGAAGAGCGTGTTCGACAGCGACACGTCGCCCCAGAAGAACCCGACGATGTGCAGGCGGACGAGGAGGACGGCGAGCGCATCGACGAGGCGGGTCGCGGTGTCGGGCCGGAGGGTGCCCTGGAAGAGCGCACGGTAGGGGAGTGAGAACTTCAGGTGCCGCGTCACGAGCACGCTCGGCAGCTCACGGCCCTTGCGATCGCTCCGGTTCGTGATGACCGCGAGCGGGTCGACGCAGGGGATGTCGAGCCGCTGCAGGGTGCGCAGCATGTCGTACTCGCCCTTCGCCATCTCCGCGGTCGTCTCCTTGACGGCGATGACGTAGCCGGACAGGTTCGCGAACCGGACCAGGTGGCGCGAGATGCCCTTCGGGAGCGAGGCGATGGCCTCATTCGGCCAGTTCTCGAGGGGGAGCTCCCAGGGGAGGTCGAGCAGCGCCGGGTCGACGGTGGCAGCGGTGATGTTCAATGCGCCGGACATGGTGCGGAGCGCTCCTCGGGGATCGTCGTACTGAGACTGGACAAGCGAAAACGACGATGGCCGAGCGATCGGAGACCGACCGCTCGACCATCGTCGGCGGGAAACTAGATCGAGGAGGACACGACCGGCTTGTTGCCCAGACGCTCACCCGATGCCGAGTCGAACGCGTGCACGTGGTGCGGCGTCGGCGCGAGGAACACCGTGTCGCCGATGTGCGCGTGGTTGCGACCGTCGACGCGGGCGACGATGTCGGTGCGCTTGCCGGAGACGTCGGTGTGGCCGTAGAGGTAGCCGTCGGCGCCGAGCTCCTCGACGAGGTCGACGGTCACCTCGATGCCGGAGCCCGAGTTGCTGGACACGGTGATGTCCTCGGGGCGCACGCCGACCGTGACGTTCTTCGACGGAGCGGCGTCGGTGATCTCGCGCTCGACCGGGATGATGAAGCCGCCGAGCTTGATACCGCCGTCGGCGATCTCGCCCTCGAACAGGTTCATGGCCGGGCTGCCGATGAAGCCGGCGACGAAGACGTTGTTCGGCTTCTCGTAGAGGTCGCGCGGGGTGCCGACCTGCTGCAGGATGCCGTCCTTGAGGACCGCGATGCGGTCGCCCATGGTGAGCGCCTCGGTCTGGTCGTGGGTGACGTAGACGGTGGTGACGCCGAGACGACGCTGCAGCGACGCGATCTGGGTGCGGGTCTGGACGCGGAGCTTGGCGTCGAGGTTCGACAGCGGCTCGTCCATGAGGAAGACCTGGGGCTGACGGACGATGGCTCGACCCATCGCGACGCGCTGACGCTGACCACCGGAGAGTGCCTTCGGCTTGCGGGTCAGGTAGTCCTCGAGGTCGAGGAGCTTGGCGGCCTCGAGCACGCGGGTGGCACGCTCTTCCTTGCCGACACCGGCGATCTTGAGCGCGAAGCCCATGTTCTCGGCGACGGTCATGTGCGGGTAGAGCGCGTAGTTCTGGAACACCATCGCGATGTCGCGGTCCTTCGGCGGCACGTCGGTGACGTCGCGGTCGCCGATGAAGATGTGGCCGTCGTTGACCTCTTCGAGGCCGGCGAGCATGCGGAGGGAGGTGGACTTGCCGCAGCCGGACGGGCCGACGAGGACGAGGAATTCGCCGTCGGCGACCTCGAGGTTCAGCTTGTCGACCGCGGGGCGGGTGCCACCCGGGTAGAAACGGGTTGCGTTGTCGAACGTCACAGACGCCATGGTTGTTCTCCTTCACCGGCAGGTACGTGCCGGACGATCCGTTGTGAATGGACGCGAACCCGTCATCGATGGCAGGTTCGCCGTCCCAGTATGCCACGACCACCTGTGAATGGAAGGTCCAGCGGCCAGTGGATCTCTCGGTGGACGCACAGCCGGCTCCCGGCCTGGTTTGGGCCTCTCCCAGGCGGCAGGTCTACGATTACTCTGTTTGGCGCTGCCTCGTCTCCGCAGCGCGAGCCCCCCGAAACGAGGATCAATGTCTGGCGCTGGATCGCAGAACCGACCGACCAAGAACGAACGACGCGACGCGGCACGCGAGAAGGCGCGGGTGCTGCGCGAGCAGCAGAAACGCCGCGACCGCCGCAACCGGGTGCTGCTCCAGGGCGGCATCGTGCTCGGTGCGCTCGCGATCGTGGCGGTGGTGGCGGTCATCATCGTGACGTCGATCAAGCCCGCCGGACCGGTCCCGACCGCGGCCAAGAACGACGGCTTCACCGTCTCAGCCGGGCTGCAGCTGGTCGGAGCCCCGGCCAGTGCGTCCACGCCGACGCCGAGCGCGACCGATCCGGCCGCCCCCGCGGAGCCCGCCCCGGCCGAGACGCCGGCAGCCACCGAGACCCCGGCCGCCGACGGCGTCGAGATCTCCGTCTACCAGGACTTCCTCTGCCCCTACTGCGGTCAGTTCGAGACGACGAACGCCGAGCAGGTCAAGGGCTGGCTCGAGGCCGGCGCCGCGACCTACACGGTCCACCCCTCGCAACGCTGAGCAACCTCTCGCTCGGGACGCAGTACTCGCTGCGCGCCTCGAACGCGGCGGCCTGTGTCGCGGAGTACTCGCCGAACGACTTCTTCTCCTTCAACACCGCACTGTTCGAGAACCAGCCCAAGGAGAACACCGAGGGCCTGACCGACGCCGAGCTGAAGTCGATCGCCAAGGGCGTCATCTCCGGCGGCGAGAAGAAGATCAACGCCTGCATCGACGACGGCACCTACAAGTCGTGGGTGAAGGACTCGACCGACCGTGCGCGCAGCGGCCCGCTGCCCGGCACCGACGTCGCCAAGGTCGAGGGGACGCCGACCATCCTGGTGAACGGCAAGCAGTACACGGGTTCGCTGACCGACGCCGAGCAGTTCGCGGCATTCGTCCTCGCCGTCTCGAGCGAGAGCTACTCCACCGGTACGCCGACGCCTGGCGCCAGCGAGTCGCCCGTGACCAACGGCTGATCCGCCGTCATCGTAGGATGGACGAGACCGGGGCCAGCCTCTGTCGGCCGACGTGGCGCAATTGGTAGCGCAACGCTCTTGTAAAGCGTAGGTTACGGGTTCAAGTCCCGTCGTCGGCTCCAGCCGAGAACCGCCCGCTCAGCCTCGCTGAGTGGGCGGTTCCTCATTGGAAGGAACCCTCCCGTGACCCGTGTCCCAGCGCCGCTCGCGCTCCTCATCGCCGTCGTCAGCGGAGCGTTCATCGCGGTGCAGGCCCGGTTGAACGGCGAGCTCGGCGCGCGACTCGGCGACGGGTTCACCGCAGCCGCGATCTCGTTCGGCGGCGGGTTGATCATCCTCACCGTCGGACTGGCGCTGTCCCGTACCGGTCGTCGCGGTCTCTCCACGGTGGCCGGTGCCGTCCGACGCCGGGAGATGCCCTGGTGGACGGTGCTCGGTGGGTGTGCCGGCGCGTTCCTCGTGCTGTCGCAGGGGCTCACCGCCGCCACGCTCGGCGTCGCCCTCTTCACGGTCGCGGTCGTCGCCGGCCAGACGGCGAGCGGACTCGTGCTCGACCGGATCGGCTTCGGCCCGGGAGGCGTCGTCGGGTTCAGCGTCCAGCGCGTCCTCGGGGCGGTCGTCGCCCTCATCGCGGTCGGCGTCGCGGTCTCGGGCGAACTCGGCGGGAGCATCCCCTCGGCCTGCTCGTCCTGCCGCTGCTCGCCGGGATCGGGATCGGCTGGCAGCAGGCGGTCAACGGCCGCGTGAAGATGCGGGCACAGAGCACGCTCGCCGCCACGTTCATCAACTTCATCGTGGGGACGCTCGTGCTGGTCATCGCCGCCGTGCTGCACGCGGTCATCGTCGCGCCTCCCGGTCCGCTCCCGGGGAGTGGTGGCTCTACCTCGGCGGCCCGATCGGCTGCGTGTTCATCGCTGTGGCAGCGTTCCTCGTGCAGCACACGGGCGTGCTCATCCTCGGGCTCGGCACGGTGGCCGGTCAGACCCTGAGCGCGCTCGCGCTGGACGTACTGCTGCCCACCGACGACGGCGGCGTGCATGTCGCGACCGTCGTCGGGACGCTCCTCGCTTTCGCCGCCGTGGCGATCGCGTCGGCGCGGTTCAGGCGTCGTCCCACGGCATCGTCGTCCGCCGACTGAGTCGAGCCGTCGAGTCGTCGGATGCCGTGAGCGACTCCGTGCTCAGGGCATGGAGCTGAGGTGCGCCTTCGCGTTGATCGTCTTGCGGCGCCCTGTGCGAGCGTTGCCCGGCTTCCCTCCGACGTACAGCCAGCCGAGGAGCTCCTCGCCCTTCTTCAGACCGTGTGCCTTCCGAACCGCTTTGGCGCGAGTCGCGCCGCCGGTGCGCCAGAACACGCCCCATCCGGCGTCGTCGAGCAGGAGGCTGACCATGTGGGCCACTCCGGCCGCGACCGCCTCCTGCTCCCAGGCGGGCACCTTCGACTTCTTCACGCTCACGACGACGGCGAGCAACAGGGGAGCGCGGAGCGGCTTCGTCGAGGGCTTCGAGTCGCCCTCCGCCTTCGCGAGCGCCCGGCTGAGCTTCACCCGGTCGTCGCCCCGGAGGGTGATGACCCGCCACGGACGCAGGGCGCTGTGGTCAGCCACCCGACCGGCCGCCGCGAGGACCTCGAGGAGTTCCGCGTCACTCGGAGCGACGTCGGTGACCTTTGACCACGAACGGCGCCCGGCGACGGCGGCGAGGACCGGGCGCTCGATCGGTTCGGTCACTCCGTCGGCTCGGCGGTGTCGGCCGCGGCGAAGTTGAGCGCGATCGAGTTCATGCAGTAGCGGTCGCCGGTGGGCGTCCCGAAGCCGTCGTCGAACACGTGGCCGAGGTGCGAGCCGCAGTTGGCGCAGCGGACCTCGGTGCGCACCATGCCGAGGGTGCGGTCCTCGATGAGCTGCACCGCCTCGGGGTTCACGGACTCGTAGAAACTCGGCCATCCGCAGCCGGAATCGAACTTGGTACCGCTCTTGAAGAGTTCGGCGTTGCAGGCGGCACAGGTGTAGAGGCCCGCGCGCGACTCGTCGAGGAGCTCACCGGTCCAGGCCCGCTCGGTCGCCGCTCCGCGGAGGACCTGATACTGCTCCGGCGTGAGTTCCTCGCGCCACTGCTCATCGGTCTTCGACACGTCGTACGTCATGCTGCTCCATTCGTCTCGGTCATCCTACGTGCGGGGCTGCCTCGTGCATGCGGCTCCCGACGTATTCCATAACACTGCACCGAGCCTGATCCTTCCCGGTGAACGTCGGCCCTCGCCGGGGTGGATGCGGCTCGGCGGCCATCGGCTGAATAGACTTGGACGGCGGCGGACCGGAGCATGACTCCACGGTCGCCGCATCGGCACCGATCGGCAGGAGATGAGCATGCAGCCAGCGTCGCGCACGCCTGCCGATGACGACGCGTCGACGCCGACGGGAGGCCTCGACCAGCGCGAGCTCGAGATCCTCGAGTTCGAGTCCCACTGGATGCAGCACGTCGGGGCCAAGGAGGCCGCCATCCGCGACCGCTTCGCCCTGTCCCCGGCCCGGTACTATCAACTGCTCGGCGCGCTCATCGACTCGCCGTCCGCCCTCGCCCACGACCCCATGCTGATCAAGCGGCTGCAGCGCACCCGCGACGCCCGACTCTCGGCGCGAGGAGCCTCGGCTCCCCGCACCGACGGCTGAGCAGCTCTCGGAGACCACACCATGGCTGAATCCTTCCCGCCCGACCGCTTCGACGAGGTCCCCGACCTCAAGCGCGTCGGCGCGCACCGTGCCCCTGCTCCCAAGGGACGCGGCTGGATCGCCTTCCTCGTCGCCGTCGTCGCCACGCTCGTCCTCGTGGGGGTCGGCACCTTCGCCCTCTTCGGGCTGAACGACCGGATCGACTTCTTCGGCGGCTCGCAGAGCCCGAGCGCCACGCCAACGCCGACCCCCACCCCGACCGAGGTGGCCCCGTCGTCGACCCCGCGGCCAGCATCCTCGTCCTGAACGGCACACCCACCGCCGGCCTGGCCGCATCGGCGGCGGCGGCGATCACGGCCGCCGGCTTCACGCAGCAGATCCCGACGAGCGACGCCAGCACGGAGGATGTC
Organism: Plantibacter sp. M259; assembly: GCF_006065115.1. Lineage (NCBI taxonomy): Bacteria > Bacillati > Actinomycetota > Actinomycetes > Micrococcales > Microbacteriaceae > Plantibacter > Plantibacter sp. M259. The sequence goes on from NZ_CP040750.1 coordinate 3,213,691, forward strand.
ACGGCGAGCGGCGTCTACTACCAGGATCCGTCGCAGGAGGGCGTCGCCCGCGCCATCGCGAACGCGCTCGGCGGCATCCCGATCCAGATCACGGACACGTACGCGATCCCCGTCGAGGAGGGCGAGGCACCGGTCCTCCGCATCGTCGTCGTGGTCGGCGCGGACTACCAGCCAGCCGCCTGAGCGCGGCTGGAGCAGGTCGATCGGGCAGGTCGCCGGCACGCCGTGTTTCCGGAGTGTTTCCTCCGTGTTGAGTTGTCGTATCGTTCCGCCCCGTTTGTCGATTTCGGGGTGAATCCGCGCGGTGCTCCGGATTAGTATCTGGAACTGGCCGCTCATCCCGTCCCGTCTCGACTCGCCCCGGGTCCGCTTCGGCGCAGGGTGGTCACCGGGGTCCCGATCCCGGATGGCAGGTCCGGGTTCGGCAACAGTCGATGCCTGCGAGCACGCAGCAATGGGAGTATGAAATGGCGAACGGAACCGTCAAGTGGTTCAACGCTGAGAAGGGCTTCGGCTTCATCACGGTCGACGACGGCGGACAGGATGTCTTCGTCCACTACTCGGCGATCGACATGAGCGGCTACAAGTCCTTGGAAGAGGGCCAGGCGGTCGTCTTCGAGGTCGGCACTGGAGCAAAGGGGCCTCAGGCCGAGGGTGTGCGCCTGGCGTAGCCGCTGATCAGGTACGCGATTCCTGCGACGCCGTCCACTTCGGTGGGCGGCGTCGTTCGTCGTTCCGGGGCTGTTCCCGGGAGTTCGCTCAGGGCTCCGGTGCTCACTTGCACTCCCACCCCCTGAGTGCCAGAATCGACTTAGCACTCGTACTCATTGAGTGCTAACAACGTTCATGACGTCCGGGAGGGACGAAAAACACACATGGCTAAGATCATTGCTTTCGACGAGGAGGCCCGTCGCGGCCTCGAGCGTGGACTGAACATTCTTGCTGACACGGTCAAGGTCACCCTTGGGCCGCGCGGTCGCAACGTTGTCCTCGAGAAGAAGTGGGGCGCCCCCACGATCACCAACGACGGCGTGTCCATCGCCAAGGAGATCGAACTCGACGACCCGTACGAGAAGATCGGCGCGGAGCTCGTCAAGGAGGTCGCCAAGAAGACCGACGACGTCGCCGGCGACGGCACCACCACGGCGACCGTGCTGGCACAGGCGCTCGTTCGCGAGGGCCTCCGCAACGTCGCCGCAGGCGCCGACCCCATCAGCCTCAAGCGCGGCATCGAGAAGGCCGTCGAGGCCGTCACGGTCGAGCTCATCGCCAACGCCAAGGAGGTGGAGACCAAGGAGGAGATCGCTGCGACCGCTTCCATCTCCGCCGGCGACACCACCATCGGCGAGATCATCGCCGAGGCGATCGACAAGGTCGGCAAGGAGGGTGTCGTCACCGTCGAGGAGTCGAACACCTTCGGCACCGAGCTCGAGCTCACCGAGGGCATGCGCTTCGACAAGGGCTACCTGTCGCAGTACTTCGTGACCGACCCCGACCGCCAGGAAGCGGTGTTCGAGGACCCTTACATCCTCATCGCCAACCAGAAGATCTCCGCGATCAAGGACCTCCTGCCGATCGTCGACCAGGTCATCCAGTCGGGCAAGCAGCTCCTCATCATCGCTGAGGACGTCGACGGCGAAGCTCTCGCGACGCTCGTCGTCAACAAGATCCGTGGCATCTTCAAGTCCGTCGCCGTCAAGGCTCCGGGCTTCGGGGACCGCCGCAAGGCTCAGCTGCAGGACATCGCCATCCTCACCGGTGGCCAGGTCATCTCCGAGGAGGTCGGCCTCAAGCTCGAGACCGTCACCCTCGACCTGCTCGGCCGTGCACGCAAGGTCGTCATCACCAAGGATGAGACCACCATCGTCGAGGGTGCCGGCGACGCCGACGCCATCGCCGGTCGTGTCTCGCAGATCCGCAAGGAGATCGACAACACCGACAGCGACTACGACCGCGAGAAGCTCCAGGAGCGTCTCGCCAAGCTCGCGGGCGGTGTGGCGGTCATCAAGGCCGGTGCAGCGACCGAGGTCGAGCTCAAGGAGCGCAAGCACCGCATCGAGGACGCTGTTCGCAACGCGAAGGCTGCCGTCGAAGAGGGCATCGTCGCCGGTGGTGGCGTCGCCCTGATCCAGGCCGGCAAGACCGCGTTCGAGAAGCTCGAGCTCGTCGGCGACGAGGCGACCGGTGCGAACATCGTCAAGGTCGCCATCGACGCTCCGCTCAAGCAGATCGCGCTCAACGCGGGCCTCGAGCCTGGCGTCGTCGCCGACAAGGTCCGCAACCTGCCCGTCGGACACGGCCTCAACGCCGCGACCGGTGAGTACGTCGACATGCTTGCTGCCGGCATCAACGACCCGGTGAAGGTCACGCGCTCCGCGCTGCTCAACGCAGCGTCGATCGCCGGTCTGTTCCTCACCACCGAGGCCGTCGTCGCCGACAAGCCGGAGAAGAACCCGGCTCCGGCCGGCGACCCGACCGGAGGCATGGACTTCTAAGTCCGACAGCAACACCTGCGCAGGGCGTCTCCTTCGGGAGGCGCCCTGCGTCGTTTCCACCAGACGCATCGGGGAGGACCCTCGACTGTATGCCTGTTTCCGCATGGGTCCGACAGTCGTTGTAGAGACGTGATCGGAACGGCATATCGACGCGCGTGCCAGTTTCTATGATCGAGCTATGAGACGTATCGGGGGAGCGGCGATCGCCGCCGTATTGATTCTGGGGCTGAGCGCGTGCGCGCCGAGCGAAGCGGTTCCGACCGCATCACCGACGGTGTCGTCGTCGCCGAAGCCCTCGGCGACGGCGAAACCCACTGCGCCGGTGAGCTCCTACGGATTCGGGTGCGAGAACCTCGTCCCCCAGGACGTGGTGGCGACGGCGCTCGCCCCCACAGCGGCCCTGGAGCCCGCCTTCGCCGACTCGTCCAGTGCGAACCCGACGCTGTGGGCGGCGACCTCGCTCGGGGGCATGCATTGCACGTGGAGCAATGGTGAGCCGAGAGACCTGGCGGAGGGTGGGACGCCGGTCGGCACGGAACGGTGGGCCGAGCTGACCATCCTGCCCGGGTCGCACGCCGACTGGGACTTCTACTACGAGCGCTGGGCGAACGGCGACTCAGGGCCGTGGCCGGACTCCACGAAGCTGTCCTGCTTCACCCAGAACGGAGCTGTGCCCGGCGTCTGCAGCATCAACTTCCTGGTCGGTGACAGCTGGGTCGACCTGATCATGTACGGCCCGGCCGACGACGCCGCAGCGTCGGACGAGGACGCCGTCGCCGCGGTCACACCCTTCATCGAGGCGATCCGCTCGGCGCTCGAACCGGTCGGGACGGCGCCACGGTACGCCTGGGGCGGGACGACACCGGGGGCGAACGCGCTGCCGACGGAGTGCGAGGCGTTCGTGCCTGCGGCGGCGATGAGTGAGGCCTTCGGCCAGGAGCTCACCTACAACTCTGCACCGAAGAAGCGACTGTGGAACCGAGGCGTCGCCGCCGACGACTTCGGAGCGCCGGACTGCATCTTCTCCCTCCCCGACAGTGACTCGTCGCGAGGCATCCTGCAAGCGCTCCCGGGCGGACGCTGGGCGTACGAGCAGCTGGTCGAGACCCGCATGAGCGCGGGAGCGGACATCGAGTTCCTGACGATCGACGGGCTCGGAGTCCGGGACGCCTTTATCGAGTGCAAGACGAGCCCGTGGTCCACGTGCAGCGTGCAGATGGCGGTCGCCGGGCACTGGTTGGAAGTCGAGGCGAACAATGTGAGTTCCCTCGACGAAACCTACGACGTCGACGAGCTGCGTCAGCAGGCTCTCGCCTACGCAGCACTCGCCGCCGCCGGTATCGCCGCTCGTCCCTGATCCTCGCACCCCGCGCGGGAGGTCCCGCCACCGGGATGCCAGGTGGCGGGACCTCCCGCGCACGGATCAGCCGCTGAACATACTCGCGTTCGCCCGCTCGATCTCGGCATACTGTGTGCCGGCGACGGCGAGTGCTCGGCTGATCTCGCCGAGGTTCTCCTCGACCTGGCGCTGGGTGCCTCTCCAGCGCTCGACGACACCGTGGAATGCCGCCGCCGCCGCGCCGGTCCATTGGCCGTCGAGTGCCGCCAGCTGCGTGTGCAGGCGGGCGACCTCGTTCTGGATCTGCTCGATCGTGACGCGTGCCGCCGTGGAGGCGCGCTCGACCGCGTCGCTGTCGACCTGGAAAGTGGCCATCGGGAACTCCGTTCGTCCGGGCGATGCCTGTCATCGCCGCTACCGAGACGGTAGGCGCTCACCGACGGCCGGAACCGATGAGGGAGACCCCGGACGCGCAGTCCGGTGGAGGCCGCAGCCTGTGGAGGAGGGTCGAGCAGTCCGCCGCCGGGTCAGGCCGGAGGGCCCGCGATGACGATGGGGCTTGTGGCCGCCGACGGGGCGAGCGGCAGGATGACGCGGAACGTCGCGCCGCCGCCGGGGGTCTCGGTCACGTCGACCGTGCCGCCGTGCGCCGCGACGATGGACGCGACGATCGCCAGTCCCAGGCCGCTGCCGCCCGTCTCGCGAGTTCGCGAACTGTCGGCGCGCCAGAAGCGCTGGAAGATCTTCTCGCGGATCTGCGGCGGGATACCCTCGCCGTGGTCGACGATGGCGATGCTGGCCGTTCCGGCCCGGGCGTCCGTGCCCACCGCGAGCTCGATCGGGCTGTCGGCGGGCGTGAAGCGCAGGGCGTTTCCGATGAGGTTCGTGACGACCTGCCGGATCTTGTTCTCCTCGCCCAGGACGATCGGCGGCACGGCCAGCGTCAGTGGTTCGGCGATGGGCTTCGTGTCAGGCGTGGCGTCGCCGGACGGCTTCGGCCGACGCCGGAAGCGGTTGAACGTCGCGCCGAAGATCGGCCCGGTGGAGCCCGTCTGGGCTGGTGCGTCGACAGCGGCCGGGGACCCGCCCGTCGTCTCGGAGGCATCGTCGTCGACGGCTCGCGCCATGCGTTCGTCGCGGACCACCTGTACCGTGCGCCCGGGGCCTGGGCGGTGGTGTCGAGCGCGGCGTCGCGCGCGATCGGGAGCAGGTCGACGGGGGCGACGTTCAGTGGTCGCGTCTCATCGAGGCGCGCGAGCTGGAGGAGGTCCTCGACGAGCGCACCCATGCGGATGGCCTCCTTCTCGATGCGCTCCATGGCCTGTGCCACGTCCTGCGGCGTCTGGAGGGCACCCATCCGGTAGAGCTCGGCGTAGCCGCGCACGGAGACGAGCGGGGTGCGGAGCTCGTGGCTCGCATCCCCGACGAAGTTCCGCATCTGCTCGATGGTCTTCCCGCGATCCGAGTACGCGCGGTCGATGCGAGCCAGCATCGTGTTGAGTGATCGGCTGAGTCGCCCCACCTCGGTGTTCGGTGTCGAGCCGGCGAGTCGCTGGCTGAAGTCACCATCGGCGAATGCGGCGGCCGTCCGTTCCACCTGGCGGAGCGGTTCGAACGTGCCGGTCACCAGCCACCGGGTGAGGAGTGCTCCGACCACGATGATGAGCACGCCGAGGACGAAGAAGATCGTGAGGTAGGTCGCGATGGTGTTGTCGGTGCCCTGCATCGAGATGGCGACCCATGCCGCTCCCGTGCGGAACCCGTCGAGGGTGACCGGGACGGAGACCGCGTGGTACACGATCGTGCCACTCGCGTTGGTGGTCGTGTAGATCTGGGTCCCGCTCGCGGCGACGTCGTTCGCGCTGAGGTGCGCCGGGTGTTCGGGAGCGACGCTGTCGTCCCACCCGGACGAGGCGCGGAGTTCGCCGTTCGTGTCGTACACGGCGACGAACAGCGTCGAGGGGGCGTCGAGCTGGAGTTGTCCGTCCTCGGAGATCTCACCGACGATCTTGCCCTTGGCGGCAGTGACCAGACTGTCGTTCGCCTGCTGGGTGAGGACCTCTTTGAGGAGCGGGGTCGTCCCCATGCCCGCGACGAGCAGGCCGAAGGCGAGGACGAGCACCGTCACCCCGGTGATCTTCGTCCGGAGTGAGACGCTGCTCCACCAGGTGGACAGGGAATCGGCCATCGGGTGGGGGCTACGCCTTTCCGGCCTTGAGCATGTAGCCGAATCCGCGCTTGGTCTGGATGAGCGGCTCGCTGGAGAACTGGTCGAGCTTCCTGCGCAGGTAGGAGATGTAGCTCTCGACGATGCCGGCGTCGCCGTTGAAGTCGTACTCCCAGACGTGGTCGAGGATCTGGGCCTTCGACAGGACACGGTTCGGGTTGAGCATGAGGTAGCGGAGGAGCTTGAACTCGGTCGGGCTGAGGTCGATCGGGGTGTCGCCGACGAGGACCTCGTGGGTGTCCTGGTCCATCGTCAGCTCGCCGGTGCGGATCACCGCATCCTCGTCGGCCTGCATGGTCCGGCGAAGGATGGCCTTGATGCGTGCCACGATCTCATCGAGGCTGAACGGCTTGGTGACGTAGTCGTCGCCGCCGACCGTGAGGCCCGTGATCTTGTCCTCGGTGTCGTCCTTCGCGGTGAGGAAGAGGATGGGCGCCGTGTAGCCGGCGCTGCGCAGACGCTTGGTGACGCCGAAGCCGTTCATGTCCGGCAGCATCACGTCGAGGATGATGAGGTCGGGCTCCTCCTCGAGGACCGCTGAGATGGCGGCTGCGCCGTTGCCCACGGCACGGACGGCGAAGCCGGCGAATCGCAGGCTCGTGGTGAGGAGGTCGCGGATGTTCGGTTCGTCGTCGACGATGAGGATGCGGGGTCCGGTCATGACACCATTATCTGCACGTTTCTTGAGACTTTTCTGAGAGCCTGTTTCACGCGTGCTGCAGGGCGTGGGCGTCGAGGATCGTGTAGCTGTAGCCCTGTTCGGCGAGGAAGCGTTGGCGGTTCTGCGCGAACTCCTGATCGACCGTGTCGCGCGACACCAGCGTGTAGAAGCTCGCGGTGAGTCCCGTGGACTTCGGGCGCAACAGGCGGCCGAGACGCTGCGCCTCCTCCTGTCGTGAACCGAACGATCCCGACACCTGGATGGCGACGGTCGCTTCGGGCAGGTCGACCGAGAAGTTCGCGACCTTCGAGACGACGAGCACCTGCTCGGTGCCGTCGCGGAAGGCCTGATAGAGCCGTTCGCGCTCGTCGACCGGCGTTGCGCCCGTCAACTGCGGGGCACCCAGCGTCTCTGCCAGCTCCTCGATCTGATCGAGGTACTGCCCGATGACGAGGATCTGCTCGCCACGGTGCCGTTCGACGAGCTGCCGGACGACGTCGAGCTTCGCCGGGGCGGTCGCCGCGAGGCGGTACCGCTCGTCGTCGGCGGATGCGGCGTAGGTGAGTCGGTCGGCCTGGGGCAGGTCGACGCGCACCTCGAAGCACGCGGCGGGGGAGATGAAGCCCTGCGCCTCGATCTCCTTCCACGGGGCGTCGAACCGCTTCGGGCCGATGAGCGAGAAGACGTCGCCCTCGCGGCCGTCCTCCCGGATGAGCGTCGCCGTCAGGCCGAGGCGACGCCGCGCCTGCAGCTCGGCGGTGAGCTTGAAGACGGGGGCCGGGAGCAGGTGTACCTCGTCGTAGACCACGAGGCCCCAGTCCATGGCGTCGAGCAGCGCCAGGTGGGCGTACTCGCCCTTCCGCTTGGCGGTGAGGATCTGGTAGGTCGCGATCGTGACCGGCTTGACCTCCTTCACCTGCCCCGAGTACTCGCCGATCTCCTCGGCGGTCAGGGAGGTGCGCTTCAACAGCTCGTCGCGCCACTGCCGTGCCGACACCGTGTTCGTGACGAGGATCAGGGTGTTCGTGGAGGCCGTCGCCATCGCCCCGGCGCCGACCAGGGTCTTGCCCGCACCACAGGGGAGCACCACGACGCCGGAACCGCCGGAGAAGAAGTTGTCGACCGCCTGCTGCTGATAGTCGCGGAGGTGCCAGCCGTCCTCGACCAGGTCGATCTGATGCGGCGTGCCGGCGGTGTACCCGGCGAGGTCCTCGGCGGGCCAGCCCAGCTTCACGAGTTCCTGCTTGAGCGCGCCGCGTGCCCACGGCTCGACGAGGAAGGTGTCCGGCGTCGGGTGCCCGATGAGGAGGGGCGCGATCCGCTTGGCGCCGGCCACCTCGGTCAGGATCGGGAGGTCAGTGGAGCGGAGGACGAGCTCGCCCTCCTCGGAGCGTTCGATCACGAGCCGGCCGTAGCGGTTGACGGTCTCGCGCATGTCGATCGTCACGGACGCGGGGATGGAGAACTTCGAGTACCGCTCCAGCGTCTCGATCATCTGGTCGGCATCGTGCCCGGCGGCCCGCGCGTTCCAGAGTCCGAGACGGGTGATCCGGTAGGTGTGGATGTGCTCCGGCGCGCGCTCGAGCTCGGCGAACACCGAGAGATCGTGGCGGGCGTCCTCGGCGAGCGGGTGGGCGACCTCGAGCAGCACGGTGCGGTCGCTTTGGACGATCAGTGGTCCATCAGACATAACGGTCGAGTCTACCGGCGGATCCGGTGCGCAACCCCCCTGAGCGAGCGCTCAGCCGGCGATCCGGACCTCGGTGATCATCGCGAGCGGCAGGGTGCGTTCGACGTCGGCCGACCGGTCCAGACCGCGCAGGCGACCGCCGGCGAGGCTCACCGGCTCGATCGTGAACGTGGATCGGCGCTCGCCGTGCTGCAGCTGCACGGTGACCGGCGTGTGGTCGCGGACGGCGATCTCCAGCTGCTTGGCCAACCATGCGCTGCTCGTGTCCCCGCGGTCGTCGGCGCGGAGCCGCGACACGAGATCCGGTTCCGTCGAGGCGGCCGGAGCGGAGAGGCCGGTGCGCATGACCGGCTGCCGACGGATCCGGAGCGGGGCGCCGTCGTCGTCCTCCGCGACCACCGGGTAGCGCGCGTCGTGGAGGGCCCAGTAGACCGTCGCCGCCTCGATCCGGCTGGTGAGCCGGTGCTCGTCGCTCGGACGGAGACCGAGCGCCACGAGGCTCTGGTCGACCGAGATCGCCGCGATCAGGCCGGCGTCGTCGGAGCGGATGTAGCTGCTGCGTCCAGGATCGGCCGAGGCGTCGGCTGACGCGCGGATCGTCCCGACGCGGACGAGGCCGAACCGGGATGCGGCCTCGGATACGAGGTACCGCAGGGGTTGGGGGACGCCGGTCAGGGAGATTGACTGGAGGTAGGCGAGCAGGTCCTCTGCCGTGTCTCCGTCGGCGAGGGCGCGGGTGACGCTCGCGGTCGTGATGCGGTACCTCGACGCCTGGGCGCGCCCCTCCGGCTCCGCGAGGGCCCGGAGTCGGACGTCGAGTTCCGCCGTCGGGGGACCGAGCGCGATGACGGTCAGGTCGTCCTGGAGGACGACCTGCGACACCTCGGCGGGGAGCATCGACGCCAGGGCCGAGGCGGCGTCGGCCGCGTGGCCGTCGACGAGGAGTCGTCCGAACCCGCTGGTCGCGCCGTCCACGGTGATCCCGAGCAGCTCGGCGACGGCGTCGACCGCCCGCGTCGGTGCCACGACGGCATCCTCCGCCAACGGGTACCACCAGCTGAGCTCCTCGACCAGGTCGGCGGAACCGCGCCGGTACGCCGTCAGGACGTGATCGCGGACCGTGGCCGGGATCGCATCGCGCCAGGCTGTCGCGAGACGGAGCCAGCGTTCCGCGGTGGCCGACGCCAGCCAGGCCTCGCCGACCTCGCTCAGGCGGATGGCGGAGCCGATCGCGTCCGTGAGCCCGGCAGCCGACGCCACGGACAGGGCGAGCTCGATCTGGTCGGGCGTGCTCGCCGCCGCGGCTGCGAGCCGTTTGAGGTCCGGCATGGACGGGGCTCCACGGCCGAGCAGGCGTGCGGGCTCGCGGTCGAGTTCATGGAGGCTCTCGCCGACGATGCCGACCGCGCCGGCCGCACGCTCGCTCGCGAGGGCGTCCGTGTCGGGCGAGGGCCGGGTCGCGCGGGACGTCGGCGCCTCAGCCGGAAGCTGGAGTTCGGCACGGCCGGGCTTCCCGCTCGCCGCCCACTCCTCGAACACCGCGACCACCGCGCTCACCGGTCTGATCGGACCGGCCCCGTCGTCGAGCACGAGGATGTCGCGCTCCAGCCGCTCCAGGGCGGCATCCACCTCCGACTCGTCCCGTCCGAGCGTGGTCGCAAGCGACTGGCGCTCCGTCCCGTCCAGCGCGGCGGCGAGCACGGCGAGGGTGTCCCGGTCGAGCAGTGCCATCCGGCGGGCGACGCTCGCATCGTCCAACAGGGCCTCGGCGAAGTCGAAGAAATCTGCGATGCGGGCTGAGGAGGCCCTGCGGTCGGGCGTCAGCCTGCGGAGCGCGTCGTCCGGGAGCTCCCGGAGGCGGCGCGCGATCGCGAAGGCCTCGCCCATGGTCGTCAGCGCGGCGACTGACCGCGGGACTCGCGGGACCGTCGTACGGCACCCACGATGATGAGCGTGATCAGCATCAGGAAGGCGATCGGGAGTCCGACGAGCGGCAGGATCGTCACGACCGGCCAGACGCCGACGGCGAAGTCGCCCTGCTCGAGGCCGGTGGCGGTGCCGACCATCACCGCGACGAACGCGGCGATCGACACGGCGACGATCGTCACGACCATGTAGGCCAGGATCCGTTCGGGCCGCGAGATGCTCGGCGTCTGCTCATCAGTCACGCTCCCAGGATAGAGGCACGCGGCTGCTGCACCGAATAGGCTGGGGCCGAGGACCGATGGTCCTCTCGATCGCGCTTCCTGCGCGATCACCGCACGGCGCTGCATTTCTGCGCACGACACACAGCGAGGTTCCCATGCCCACCGGCAAGGTCAAGTTCTACGACGAGGAGAAGGGCTTCGGCTTCATCAGCTCCGATGACGGCCAGGAGGTCTTCCTGCACGCTTCCGCACTGCCCGCGGGCACGGCCGGCGTGAAGCCGGGGACGCGGCTCGAGTTCGGCATCGCCGACGGCAAGCGCGGCGCCCAGGCGCTGTCCGTGCGCGTCCTCGAGGCTCCGCCCAGCCTCGTCAAGCTGAAGCGCAAGCCGGCCGACGACATGGCGATCATCGTCGAGGACCTCGTGAAGCTCCTCGACGGTATCGGTGGCGACCTGCGCCGCGGCAAGTATCCGAACAGCAGTCACAGCACGAAGATCGCTGCTGTGCTGCGCAAGGTCGCGGACGAGCTGGATGCCTGACGCCGATCAGGAGACGCCCGTCGAGGATCGCGACGCCACGGCCGACACGGACACACGAGCCGAGTCGGACGAGCATCGCTCGGACGAGGGCACCGATGGCGAGTCGACCCCGGCACCCGTGCCGGACGAGACCCTGATCGCGGCCGTGGAGCTCGCGCGCGAAGCGCTGCAGGAGATCACGCCCGCGAGCACGGTCGGTGAGCCGGCCGGGCACGTCGTGGTCGATGATCACGTCGTGTCGCTGCTGTTCGCGAACACGATGGCGGGCTACCCCGGATGGTTCTGGACGGTGACGCTCTCGCGGACCGCCGACGACGCCGCGCCCAACGTGCTCGAGACGGAGCTGATGCCCGGCGATGGCGCATTGCTGGCTCCGCAGTGGGTGCCGTGGTCGGAACGCCTCGCGGACTACCGTGCCGCGCAGGAGGCAGCGGCAGCGGCTGCGGCTGACGACGCGCTCGACGACGCGGATGACACCGACGAGTTCGACGACGACGACGTCGCGCTGTCCGGGGATCCGCGCGACCGCGACCGCGACGGCATCGAACTCGAGTACGACGAGGACGACGTCGAGGCGGCGTCGGACGATTCCGACGACGATGACTCGGACGACGACGATTCCGACGACGATGACTCGGATGACGAGGACTCCGACGAGGACGACGACCGGTTCGAGGACGAGTAGCACTCGCGCACCACGAGACAGGCGAACGGGCGGCCGAACCTCGAGAGGGTTCGACCGCCCGTCCGGCGTTCAGCGGGTGAGACGGATCAGAGCGCCCCGACGACGTGTTCGATGCTCGCGATGAGCTGACGGACGTCTGCGGGGTCGATCGCTGTGAAGGTCGCGACGCGCAGCTGATTGCGGCCGAGCTTGCGGTAGGGCTCGGTGTCGACGATGCCGTTCGCCCGGAGGGTCTTCGCGACCAGCGCGGCGTCGATGGCGTCGTCGAAGTCGATCGTGACGACGACCTGCGAGCGGTGGTCGGGGTTCGTCACGAACGGCGTCGTGTAGGAGGTGCGCTCGGCCCACTCGTACAGGGCACCGGAGGACTCGGCCGTCCGTGCCGATGCCCAGGCGAGGCCGCCGTTGCCGTTGATCCATGAGATCTGCTCCTCGAGGAGCACGAGCGTCGACAACGCGGGCGTGTTGAGCGTCTGCTCGAGTCGGGAGTTGTCGACCGCGTTCTTCAGGCTCAGGAACTCCGGGATGTAGCGGCCGCTCGCCGCGACCCGTTCGATGCGCTCGATCGCCGCGGGGGAGCAGAGCGCGAACCACAGGCCGCCGTCGGATGCGAAGTTCTTCTGCGGTGCGAAGTAGTAGACGTCCGCCTGGCTCGCGTCGAAGTCCACACCACCGGCGGCGCTCGTCGCGTCGATCACCGTGAGGGCGCCGGCGTCGCCGGAGACGCGTCGCACCGGGGCCATGACGCCGGTCGAGGTCTCGTTGTGCGGCCAGGCGTACACGTCGACGCCCTCGACCACCTCGGGATCGATGCGGGAACCACCCGGCACCTCACGGACGTCCGGAGCGGTGAGCCATGGGGCACCCGCCGCCTTGGCGAACTTGCCGCCGAACTCGCCGAAGACGAGGTTCTGGCTGCGCTGCTCGATGAGGCCGAAGGCGGCCGCGTCCCAGAACGCGGTCGAGCCGCCGTTGCCGACGATGATCTCGTAGCCCTCGGGGGCACGGAACAACTCGGCCAGGCCGGCGCGCACGCGGCCGACGAGCTGCTTGACGGGAGCCTGACGGTGGGAGGTGCCGAGAAGGGACAGGCCGGCCTCGGAGAGCGCTGCGATCTGCTCAGGTCGGATCTTGGAGGGGCCGCAGCCGAATCGACCATCGGCGGGCAGAAGGGACGTGGGAATCGTGATCTCCGGCATACGGCGATTCTAGAGGCGGGGGCCTTGTGGCGTCGTGCCACGGTGCCCGGATGCGTCCACGCGGGGCGGAGTGGCTTGGCGCGGGAACGTCGCCGCCGAGCACTAGGCTTACCGGGAACGTGCAATCGGGCAGGGAGGGCGTCGATGACCGATTTGATTGACACCACAGAGATGTATCTCCGCACCATTCTGGAGCTCGAGGAGGAGAACATCATCCCGCTTCGTGCGCGGATCTCCGAGCGCCTCGGGCACTCCGGACCGACGGTCTCGCAGACGGTCGGTCGGATGGAGCGCGACGGACTCGTCGTCGTGTCGGGCGACCGACACCTCGAGCTGACCGAACCGGGCCGACGGAAGGCTGTCCACGTCATGCGGAAGCACCGCTTGGCGGAGCGCCTCCTGAGTGACGTCATCGGCCTGGAATGGGAGTTCGTCCACGAGGAAGCTTGTCGCTGGGAGCACGTCATGAGCGAGCAGGTCGAGCGCAAGCTGCTCGACATGCTCAACCACCCCACCGAGTCGCCGTACGGCACCCCGATCCCCGGACTCGACGAGTTCGGCGACAGCCCTGCCGTCGCCTTCTCGCAGGGCGTCATCAACATCGTCGGCCTCGTCGAAGGACGCTCCGAGCCGGTCACGGCGACGGTCCGACGTCTCGGCGAACCGGCGCAGGTCGACCCCGAACTCCTCCTGCAGCTGAAGCAGGCCGGCGTCATGCCGGGTCGCTCGGGAACCTTCGCGGCAGCGGGCGGCTACGTGCTCGTCACCATCGACGGTGTCGAGGGCGGCCTCGAGCTGCCCAACGAGCTCGCGACGCACATCTTCGTGGAGACCCCTGCCGCGTGAGCATGAGACGCGTATGAGGATTCCCTCATGTGCCCGTTTTCCCGTGATCGAAACGTGACTTTCTGAGGGGTAACCCGTAGGCTGTCACTCGTCCTGAAGGCCATGATCTGGCCCCAGGAAGACGACCGAGGCACCCCCTAGCCCGTCCCTCGGCCACACGAACCGACATCAATCGTCGGATGGGGCTGTGCCATGCCGATCGCCACACCGCGATCGTCGTCGCTCATGCGGGGTGCCGGAGGAATCCACTTGACTGCAGCTGGCGAGAGCGGCCCCGACCAGGCCGAGACGACCCCGAACGTCCCCCTCACCCGGAAGCAGCTCCGAATCCAGGAGCAGGCCGCGAAGCAGGCGGAGGCGACCACCCCGTCCCAGTCGGCAACCGACGACGCGCTCGTCGCCGACGTCGCACCGGACGCACCCGTCGAGCACCCCGAGATCGTCCTCGACGATGCCGTGGTCGAGGAGGCCGACGCCGCCGTCACGACCGGTGAGGTCCGTCTGGACGAGCGGCCGCTGACGAAGCCCGCCGCGCCGGAGCCGACGGTCCCGCAGTCCTTCACCGTGACATCCGCCACCGACGCCTCGTTCGCGACCGTCGCCCCGCTCCGCACCGGTGCGGACCGCGTCGCCCGCAGTAAGGCCCCCATCAAGCCGACCGCGTCGACGGTCGCCGTACGCAAGCCGAAGCCGTCCGGAGCCCGACCCGGCTCCGTCCGTGGCGTCGCCACCATGGCCTTCCTCGTGCCGGCCCTGGTCGCCACCGTCGCCCTCCCCGCGTACGCGGCGAGCAGCAGCGCGCAGACCGAGTACGGGACCTCCGCCTCGGAGCAGCTGAAGACCTCAGGTGCCCAGAGCGTCGTCGCTTCCGACAAGGTCGCCGACGCCCCGATCTCGCGCGACCTCTACAGCGCGACGACGCCGGACGAGCTCGCCGAGCGCCAGCGGCAGCTCGACGCCGCTGCAGCGGCCAGCAACGCCACCTACTCGATCACCGTCGGCGCACGCCAGGCGGGCGACGACTACCCCTGGTTCGACCAGGCGACCGACGACGAGGGCGGCGGGCTCTCGCCACTGCGCTACTACTACCGTGAGTGCGTGGACTTCGTCGCCTGGCGACTCAACCGCGACGCGGGCACGCCGAGCGGGAACTGGGCCTTCACCTGGGGCAACGGCCTGCCGCCGAGCAGTGCTTATGGCTGGGCCGACTCGTGGCAGTACAACAAGGGGACGAACGCCATCGCCGGCTCCGTCGCCTGGTTCAACTACAACCACGTGGCCTACGTACAGTCGGTCAACGCCGACGGGACGGTCACCCTGGAGGAGTACAACTGGGGATCCGCGCGTCACAGCTACAACACGCGCACCATCGCCGCGAGTGCTGTGGCGCTCTACCTCTACCCGCCGGGCGTCGGCTGATCCGACCCGCTCGACCTGAATCGCGTCCCTCCATCGGAGGGACGCGATTCGTCGTCGATGCGCGGTGACCGTTCGCGACCAGGCGGTGTCCGTCGTCCGAAGCCGAGGTGGCGCGGAGGGGAATTCTCCTGCAACGTGCGGAAATCCGGTCGGTGTGGGTTAATCTGGTGCTCTGCAACTCGGAGAGGTTCAGGAGCTGATGCACGCTATACGTCGCCACGTGGTCGCGAATGGTCGCGGCCTCTACGTGCTGCGGCATTCCAGCCAAGCGTGCCGCGGCTCCGCCGTGGGTCAAGAGGGTGCTGTCGTCATGACAGTGCCCTTTTTTGTTCCCCGGAAACGACTCGATCCGGCGCGTCAGGGACGCTGCAGGTGGTGATCG
The DNA here is from genome assembly GCF_006065115.1 of Plantibacter sp. M259. Classification (NCBI taxonomy): domain Bacteria; kingdom Bacillati; phylum Actinomycetota; class Actinomycetes; order Micrococcales; family Microbacteriaceae; genus Plantibacter; species Plantibacter sp. M259. The sequence goes on from NZ_CP040750.1 coordinate 3,229,320, forward strand.
TCGACCGGTCGCGGCAGCCGTCGTGGCCCTTCGGAAGGGAACGTGCATGCGCACACTGGTGTTGAACGCGGGCTACGAGCCGCTCGCGATCGTCTCGTTCAAGCGGGCCCTCGTGCTCGTGATGCATCACAAGGCGACCGTCGTCGAGATCGACTCCTCGCATCCCGTGGTGGCGACGAGTGGATCGTTCGATCGGCCGTCGGTCATCCTGCTCACCAGATACGTCCGGATCCCGAACGCCCGCCGGGTGCCCGTGACCCGCCGCGGGGTGCTGCGCCGTGACGGCCACCGCTGCGCCTACTGCGGGAAGGCGGCGACGACGATCGACCACGTGCAACCGCGCTCGCGCGGGGGTGTGGACAGCTGGGAGAACCTCGTGGCCTGCTGCCTGCGCTGCAACAACGTGAAGGGCGACCGCACGCCGATGGAGATGAACTGGAGCCTTCGGGTCTCACCGGGGACGCCGCACGGCTCGCAGTGGATGGTGCGGGGCGTCGAGCGCTCGGAGCCCGACTGGGAGCAGTACCTGGCGCCTGCCGCCTGAGCGACCGGCTAAACTCGACGGGTCAGCCTCTGTAGCTCAATGGAAGAGCAGTTCCGTCCTAAGGAAAGGGTTGGGGGTTCGAGTCCCTCCAGGGGCACTGCCGGAGGTTCGGCTGTCCGGGCGAGCATGGCTTCGCATGTCGGGTAGGGCTGCGAGCACGCCGTAGGCTCGAAGCATGACGCACGACCTCCACCGCCAACTCGAACGCGACGCCATCACCCTTCGTCAGCTGCGGTCGGCCGTGGTCGTCGCGGATGCTCGGACGCTCGGTGCCGCTGCGAACCTGCTCGGGGTCGCGCAGCCGAGTCTCGCGCAGCAGCTGCGGCGGCTTGAGGCCGCGCTCGGGGTCGAGCTGTTCAGCGTCCTGGGGGAGGAGTACCGCCCGACGCGTGAGGGGCAGCGTTTCCTGTTGAAGGTCCGCACCTTCATCGACGTCGTCGCCGACATGGATCCCGCGTCACCGGCTCGGCACATCAGGGTCGGCCGTCCGCCGACGACGTGGGACGCGGTCGTCTCCGAAGCCGGTCGCCGCATCGACGTCCCCGCGGTCGCCGTCGCGATCGAACCGGTCGAGCAGCTGCACCTCGTCACCACGGGTCGTCTCGACGCCACCATCGTGCGTCTCCCGATCGAGCTGCCGGCCGAGCTCGCCGCCGAGGAGATCGCTGCGCTGCCGCTCGGCGTCGTCATGCGCGCGGCGCACCCGCTGTCGGGGAAGGACGTCATCGAGTGGTCCGATCTCGCCGACCAGGAGCTGCTCCGTCCCGAGCCCGGCAAGGACCCGGCGTACTCGGCCTGGCTGGCCGGCGCGCTCGCCGCGCGCGGCTGGTACCCGCGCTCGCTGACCATCGATGCCGGGAACGACACCCTGTTCCTCGACGCCCTGCGCTTCGGTGAGCGACTCGTCGCCCTCCGTCCGGTGGCCGCGATGCGGGAGGGCGACGGCCTGTGCTGGCGGCCGTTCGCCGACGCACCTGAGCTCCGCGAGCGGTTCGCCCTGGTCACCCGACGCGAGTGAGTCCGCTCGGTCTCGATCGGTGATGACACCCTCGATGCGCCCTTTTGCGACCCGACCGGGATCTTCTCCCGATCAAGTCGGTCGACTTGTTCCGAATTTCTGCCGCGTTCGACACCGTCTTCTCAGCTCGGAGTGGGTACGCTTATCCCTGAATCGGGGGATGACAGAAGCAGGAAACGCACATGCCCGAACGACGACCACAGCAGCAACGAGGTCATGAACGACGCCAGACCGTCGTCGAAGGTGCCGCCCGCATGTTCGACCGGGTCGGCTACGGACAGGCGAGCCTGTCGGACATCGCCCGCGAGGCGGGGACGACGCAGGGTTCGCTCTACTTCTACTTCCCCTCGAAAGAGGAACTGGCGATCGCCGTCATCAACGAGCAGAGCACGCGCTCGATCGCCGCGCTGACCGCGCCGACCACCGCACCCTCGCCGTTCGGCGGGCTGGTCCAGGCCTCCCGCCTCATCACCGAGCAGCTGCTCACCGACCCCATCACGCGTGCCGGCCTGCGGCTGTCCCTCGAGCAGGGTGTCATCCAGGCGCCGACGACCGCGTTCCACGAGCAGTGGATCGCGAGCGTCGAGGAGCGGGTGCAGGCCTCGATCGAGCTCGGTGAATTGCAGTCTCCGCTCGAGCCGGCGGAACTGGCGAGGTCCTTCGTCGCGTTCTTCACCGGGACGCAGCTCATCTCGAACCTGCTGGCCGGCCGGACGGACCTCCTCAACGCGGTCGACACCATGTGGCGGATCCTCATCGCGGCGGTCATCGTCGCGGATCGCCAGGCCGAGGTGCTCGCCGTGCTCGACGCCGCCTTCGACGCGCAGGACGCCTGAGCGGTCGGGTGCACGTTAGGGGGTAGCCCTGACGCATGCGCCGTGAGGTCACCCTAAACTGAATCGGGTGATTAACTCACTTTGCTGATCGTCGTGCGACGACGGATGGATCACGGTGTGCGGGGGCATTCCGCGTTCCATCGGCGAAGAGTTGGTTCACGTGCCGGGCTGGGCGATGTCGTGGGGGGATCGCCCAGCCGACGGCGTGTGGACGTCTCAGCGGCCGATGGCTGGCGGCGCGTATCGATGCTCTGGACGCCCGGTGGTCCCATACCGCAGCTGCGTCGTCAGGAGACCTCGTGCTGCCAGCGCGGAGAGGTACCGTTGCGCCGTCGCGCGTGAGACGCCGACCAGCTCGGCCACCTCGGCGGCCGAGCGCTCGCCGTCCGCCTCCGTCACCGCTTCGAGGACGGCCGTCTCCGTCGCGGACCTCGACCGGGTCGTCGACCCGGCGTCGCCGGAGTGCAGGATGCGCAGGGCGCGCTCGATCGTCTCCTGGTCGGCGTTCACCGCCTCGCCGAGGACGTTCCGGAACCGGGCGTAGGCGGCGAGCCGGTCCTGGAGTACCTGTGGCGGGAACGGTTTCACCAGGTAGCCGAGGGCTCCCGCACGAAGCGCTCTGCGCACGGACGCACCGTCCGACGCTGCGGAGACGACGATGGTGTCGATCGGGAGGTCCACGAGGAGCTCGAGCCCGTTCCGATCGGGAAGGTAGCCGTCGAGGAGCACGAGGTCGGGTGGCTCGGCGGCGATGCTCCGTGCGGCCTCGGCTGCCGACCCGGCAGGATTGAGCGCGCGGAATCCGTCGACCTCGTCGACGATCCGGCAGTGCAGGCGGGCGACGTGGAAGTCGTCGTCGACGACCAGCACGGAGAGGTCGGCCGCCATCATCCGTCTCCCGCCATGGACGGCGCCGGCTCGACCGTCCCGGGGAGCCGCGCACAGAAGACCGCTCCGTGTTCGCCACGGACGCCGGGGGAGGCCAACCAGACGTCCCCGCCTCGACGACGGGCGATGTCGCGTGAGAGGGGCAGACCGAACCCGTGGCCGTGGACGTCGTCCGGGTCGCCGTGGACGATGGTCGGGGCAGCGGGTGGAGCGTCGTCCTGGCCGGTCGCCGCGACGCCGTCACCTGAGTCCATCACGGAGCAGTGCAGCTCGGTGCCGTGGTCGAGGACCTCGACCTCCACCCAGGCCGGTCGGGCCCGGCCCGCGACGGCCGCGTTCACCGCATTGTCGAGCAGGTTGCCGAGGACGGTGGTCACGTCCTCAGGATCGCACAGGGAGCCGGTGACGAGGGTCTCGGAGCCGATGGTGACCAGCACCCCGCGTTCCGCGGCTTCGACCCCCTTCGCGCCGAGGAAGGCCTGGAGGTAGGGCTCGGTGAGGCGGTCCGCGTGTTGAACGGGGTACTTCAGCGGTCCATGGTCGAGCACGTTGGCGAGATACTCGCGGGCCTCGGCGTCCTGCCCGGTCTCGAGGAGGCCGGAGATCGCGTGCAACCGGTTCGCGAACTCGTGCCGCTGCGCGCGGAGGGCGGTCGTCATCGTCGCGACCGCGTCGAGCCGACGGGTGAGCGCCTCGACGTCGGTGCGGTCGCGGACGACGACCACCCGCCCGAGGTCGACGCCGTCCCGGGACACGGGCCGGACGTCGACGAAGAGGACGCGGGACCCGACGACGAGCTGGGCCGAGGTCGGGGTCGCGGAGTCGTCCGCGACGAGGTCCACCAGTCGCTCGGGCAGGTCGAGGTCGTCGAACCGGCGCCCGACGACCGACCCGATGTCGAGGAGCCTGGCCGCCTGATCGGTGCACACCGTCACGACGCCGTCCGGCGAGACACCGAGGACGCCTTCGCCGACCCCGCCGAGGACCGCGGCCTGGTTCTGCACGAGCGCGGCGAGTTCCTCGGGTCCGAGGCCGAGGGTCAGCCGCCGCAGTCGCCGCCGGATGAGCATCGAGGCGATCAGGCCGATCGTCAGCGCGAGCAGCGCTGCGCCCGCGACCAGCATGGTCTCTCCCACGACGTCGGCGAACACGCGCTGTGGAGCGAACCCGACGCTGATCTCGCCGACGACCTCGCCGGCGCCGGACGAGACCACGGCCCCACCGGTGTCGGACGATTCGGCCGCGAAGACGGGCACCTTGGCGCGGGCGGACGGCCCGAGGGTGCCGGTCTCCCACGAGACCGACTCCGTCCCGGCCAGGGCCGCCTCCGCACTGGTGCTCACCCGGAGCCCGAGCTGGTCGGGATCGGGGTGCGCCAGACGGATACCGCGCTCGTCGGTGATGACCACGAAGAGCGCCCCGGTCCGTGTGCCGACCTCCTGGCCGAGTCCCTGCAGGGGACCGGTCCGGAGGTCGGCCGCCGTCGGCGTCCCCGGGGTACGTGCCTCGAGCGTCACGGCGGTCCGGACGTCGGGATCGCTCGCGACGCTCTGGGCGATCGCGAGGGCGGTGGACTGGGCTTCGTGCACGAGGCGCTCGCTGCTCATCCAGGCGAACACGCCCGTGCACACGGCGACGACCGCGATGACGACGACCAGCTGCAGCACGAGCACCTGCGCCGCGAAGCTGGAGCGACCGCCCCGTCGCCGACCTGGCAGCTCCGCTTCCTCGCCGATCATGGCTCCGATCGTACGTCGCCGGGGCGATGGGCGGCGTCGACCGCGTGATGAGCAGAATGCGCAGAAGGTGGTGTAACCCGCAGATCCGAGCCGAACGCCCACAAGCGAGACAGCTCCGTGCCACTCCCGTACGGTTCCGGGAACGCCCGCCGCGCTCGGTCCATCGCCCGTGTCGCCGCGTGGCGTCCCGTCGTGCACACCGCGGTGCACGCAGACGAAGGAGTCGACATGCTGGTCATTCTCGGATTCGCGATGATCCTCACCTTCATGGTGCTGATCATGACGAAGCGCCTCACCCCGATGGTGGCGCTCATCATCGTCCCCACGGTCTTCGGGCTGTTCGCCGGTGCCGGACTCGGGCTCGGCGACATGGTCATCGAGGCGATCGGCAGCCTCGCTCCGACCGCCGCCCTGTTGATGTTCGCGATCATGTACTTCGGGATCATGATCGACGTGGGGCTCTTCGACCCGCTCGTCCGGTTCATCGTCCGTGCGCTGGGCAACGACCCGGCGAAGATCGTCGTCGGTACGGCCCTCCTGGCGGGCGCGGTGTCACTCGACGGCGACGGGTCGACGACCTTCATCGTGACGACCGCCGCGATGCTGCCGATCTATCTGCGGCTCGGCATGAACCCGGTCGTCCTCACCTGCGTCGCCGGGCTCGCGAACGGCACGCTCAACATCGTCCCGTGGGGTGGGCCGACCGTCCGCGCCGCCTCGGCCCTGGGCGTCTCGCCCACCGAGATCTTCGTCCCGATGCTGCCGTCGCTCGCCGCCGGCCTCGTCCTCGTGTTCGCCTTCGCCTGGTTCCTCGGGCTGGGGGAGCGCAAGCGCCTCGCGGGCGTCGACCTCCTCGGCGACGGTGCCTCCGGCGTCGCCGCACCGGGTTCGGGTTCCGGGCCCGCGGACCACCCGCTCACCGGCGGCATGTCGACGACCTTCTCGACCAGTGCCCGTGGGCGCCTCGCGACCCTCGTCCGCCCCGACGACACGGCCATGGCCGACACGATGCTCGACCCCGAGCGCGACACCCTGCGCCCGCGACTCATCTGGGTCAACCTCGTGCTCACGGTCGCGGTCATGACGCTGCTCGTGCTCGACCTCGTGCCGTTGCCCTACGTGTTCATGGTCGGAACCGCCATCGCCCTCCTGGTGAACTTCCCGCGGCTCGCGCAGCAGTCCAAGGAGATCGTCGCCCACGCCCCGAGCATCGTCGGCGTCGTCTCGATGGTGCTCGCGGCCGGTGTGCTCATCGGCGTCCTCAACGGGACCGGCATGGTCACCGCCATGGCCGACTGGATCGTCGACATCATCCCGACGGAGCTCGGTCCGTTCCTCGCGGTCATCACCGGGGTGCTCAGCATCCCGATGACGTTCTTCATGAGCAACGACGCGTTCTACTTCGGCATCCTGCCGGTGCTGGCCGAGAGCGCCTCGACCTTCGGCATCGAACCGGTCGAGATGGCGCGTGCGTCGATCACCGGTCAGCCGGTCCACCTGCAGAGCCCGCTCGTGCCGGCCATCCTCCTGCTCGTCTCGCTCGCCAGCGTGAACCTCGGCGACCACCACAAGAAGGTCCTGTGGCGCGCCGCGATCGTCTCGCTCGTGATGCTCGTCGTCGGCGTGCTCGTCGGCACCATCCCGTTCGGCTGACACCGGCGGGCGCCGAGGCTCAACGCGTGGTCGTCCAGTCGAGGTTGACGATGTCGCCGATGTAGATGTCGAGTCCGAGGCCGGGGATCGACGGGTTCATGCGGAGCAGCTGCTGCTGCGGCAGGTCGAAGCGCTGCGCGATGTCGAAGAACACGTCGCCGGCGACCACCGTGTAGGTGAGCGGGTTGCCATCGGCATCCGTGACGACCGGGCCGAGCGCGCCGTCCCGCGGCCCGAGGTCGAACGCGGGGCCCTCCGGAAGGGGTTCCGCCGGTTCCGCCGGCGCGTTCGGCACGATCGGCGCCGGTTCAGGCGGCAAGGCGTCGCGCGCGGTCGAGGTGGGGACCGGAGCGACCGAGGGTGACGGGTCGGGCTGCTGGGTGACGACGACCGTCACCGGAGGCGGGGCCGGCTCCGAGACGCAGCCGCTCAGGGCGAGGAGACCGACGACGCCGATCGCGAGGTTCCGGGCGTGCGACAGCGCACGACGACGTCCGGTCGATTCCTTCGGCCCCACAACGCATCCCCCAGGATGGACCGGGCCCTCAGCGCGGTCGGCGGGGCTCGGTCGAACCCTCAGCCTACGGCGAGGCGCCGCGAGCCCGAGCAGGGCTAGCCCCGAAATCCCGAGCGCCAGAGGCCCTCCAGTAGGCTGCTGGAACGCGCATCGAAGGAGAGCCATGACGGAGCACGACATCGACCAGACCGGAACGGGAACCCCAGCGGCAGGCCCGTCCACCGGCTTGCGATGGGGCATCCTCGGCCCCGCCGGCGTCGCGAAGAGCTTCACCGCCGACCTCCGACGGCACGGCTTCGACGTCCGCGCCGTCGCCTCGCGGTCCGCCGAGACCGCTGCCGCGTTCGCCGCCGAGTTCGACATCCCGAACGTCCACGTGGGGTACGAGGCGCTCGCCGCCGACCCCGAGGTCGACGTGATCTACATCGCGACCCCGCACCCGTTCCACGCCGAGCAGGCGGTGCTGGCGCTCGACGCCGGGAAGCACGTCCTCATCGAGAAGCCGTTCACCCTCAACGCCGCCGAGGCGCAGGCGGTCGTGGCGCTCGCCGCGGAGCGCGGCCTGGTCGTCCTCGAGGCGATGTGGACCCGGTTCCTCCCGCACATGGTCCGGCTCCGCGAGTTGCTCGCCGACGGTGTCATCGGACAGCCGCGCAGCCTCGTCGCCGATCACACCCAGCTGCTCTCGGACGACCCGGAGCACCGCATGAACAACCTCGAGCTGGGCGGCGGCGCACTGCTCGACCTCGGCGTGTACCCGGTCTCCTTCGCGTCGTCCGTCTTCGGGACCCCGACGACGATCCAGGCCACGGCCGCGCTCCGCGACACGGGGGCGGACATGCAGGTCGCGACCCTCTTCGGCTACGCGGACGGCCAGGTGGCGAACACCCTGTCGGCGAGCAACACCGTCGGCCCGAACCGCGCGGCCATCGTGGGGACCGACGGCTGGATCGAGTTCGACCGCGTCTGGTACACGGCGACGACCTTCCAGGTGTTCGGCACCGACGGCGAGGTCGTGGAGACCTACCGCTCCGAAGTGGACGGCCGTGGGATGCACTTCCAGGCGTGGGAACTCGAACGGCTCGCCTCCGAGGGCCGGCTCTCCGGCGACATCATGCCGCTCGCCGAGACGGTCGCGATCATGGAGACCCTCGACGAGGTCAGGCGCCAGATCGGCGTCCGGTACCCGGGCGAGTGACCCGAGGCACCTGAACACGCGGGTCGAGACCGCTCCGCCGGGCCCGAGCGCCCTCGTGCAACTCGATGGCGTCGCTGTAGTGCCCGATCAGGGCGCTGCTGACGCTCTTCCAGCTGCGCGGCAGGACGCCTGCCCGAGCTGCGGCACCGAACGCCGCCCGCTTCACCTCGTCACCCACGAGGTCCTGGACGAACCCGCGCAGCTGTTCGAGCCTGCCGGGTTCGTAGAGCCACCCGGTGCGGCTGGAGTCGACGAGGTCCACCGGTCCACCTCGACCGGTCGCGACGACGGGTACGCCAGAGGCCATCGCCTCCTGGATGGTCTGGCAGAAGGTCTCCGACTCGCCGGGGTGGACGAACACGTCCAGTCCCGCCATCGCGACCGCCAGCTCATCGCCGCCGAGGAATCCGGTGAAGACCGCGTTCGGGAGTCGCTGTTCGAGCGAGGCGCGCAGCGGCCCCTCGCCGACGATGACGAGCTTGACGCCCGGGAGCCCACCGAGCACCGCGAGGTCCTCGACCTGCTTCTCGGCCGCGAGTCGACCGACGTAGCCCACGATCCGTTCGCCGCCGGGAGCGACGGACCGACGCCAGGCCTCGCTGCGCCGCTCCGGGGAGAACCGGACGGCGTCGACGCCGCGCACCCACAGGCGGACCCGCGGGATGGCGTGCGCCTCCAGCTGCGCGATCGACTGCCGTGACGGCGCGAGCGTGAGCGTCGACCGGCCGTGCAGGCGCTCGACGTGCTGCCACAGCAACGCTTCGGCGACCGGGAACCCGTACCGTCCGGCGTAGGCAGGGATGTCGGTCTGGTACACGGCGACGGTCGGGACGCCCAGGCGCTCGGCGGCCTGGACACCGCGCCAGCCGAGGACGAACGGCGAGGCCAGGTGCACCACGTCGGGACGGAAGCCGCGGAGGAGCTCCGTGATCCGGCCGACCCCGCCGGCGGCGACCCGCACGTTCCGGTAGCGGGGGAGCGGGATCGACGGCACGCCGTCCACCCGGAAGCCCTCGTGGAGCCGCGGCGTCGAGGCTCCTGCGCCGGGGGCGATGACGAGCACCTCGTCCCCTCGGTCCGCGAAGTGCTCCATGATGCGGAGCAGGGAGTGGGTGACGCCGTTCATCTGCGGCAGGAACGACTCGGTCACGATTGCGATCCTCACACCCCTGATGCTCCGCGTCGTACGGGTCGCAGCGGTGCCCGGCGGGCGACGTGTCGGTGACCATCGGGTGACATCGCGGTGCCGCACGATAAGGCGCAGCCTGCTTTACTTATCCCATGAGTGCTGGTGGATTCGGAAGCGGCGGCGGGATCGCGTCGGAGCGGATCGAATCCTTCTCATACACTCCGGCGCGGCGGCTGCGGCCGAACGCGAAGGTCCTGCCGGAACACGCCCGTGGTCATAACCGGGCACTCGTCCTCCAGACCCTCTTCGCCAGCGGTGCCATGAGTCGGGCCGACATCGCCCGCGCCACCGGCCTGACCCGGGTGAGCATCTCCGACCTCGTCGCCTCCCTCATCGCGGACAACCTCATCGTCGAGGTCGGCCTCCGCGAGACCTCTCGCCCGGGCAAGCCCGCCACGCTCATCGACATCAACCGCGACGAGTTCCAGATCGTCGGCCTCGACCTCTCCGACACCGAGGTGTTCAGAGGTGCTGTGCTGACCCTCGACGGCGAGGTCGTGACGATGCTCGAGGTGCCGCTCGACGGCGCCACGGGGACGGACGCGATCGCGAAGGCCGTCGCGCTCGCCGCAGACCTCGTCGAGGAGGCGACGGTCGAGGTGCTGGGCATCGGGGTCGGTTCGCCCGGCGTCGTGGACATGACCGGCACGGTCCGCAGCGCCCCGAACCTCGGCTGGACCGACGTCGACCTCCAGGGGGCGATCGAGCAGGTCGCCCAGGTGCCGGTCCTCGTCGCGAACGACGCCAATGCCGCGGTGCTCGCGGAGTACAGCTTCGGCGGGGCGGACGGCGACCTCATGCTCGTGAGCGTCGGGAACGGCGTGGGGGCGGGGCTGCTCGTGGGCGGCCATCCGCTCTTCGGGAGCCGGTTCGCCGCCGGTGAGATCGGCCACGTGGTCGTCGGCACCGACGGCGGGCCGCTGTGCGCCTGCGGGAAGCGGGGGTGTCTCGAGGCCTGGCTGGCCGTACCGCACCTGCGTGAGCTCCTCGCGGCGGCCGAGGCGAGCGATCTTCCCGCCGCGGAGGTCGAGCAGCGTCGTGAGGAGATCCTGCGCGCCGCGGGGGAGCGCCTCGGTGTCTCGCTCGCCGCGATCGTCGGTGCGCTGAACCTGTCGGAGATCGTCGTGAGCGGCCCGGAGGAACTGCTCGCCGGCGTGCTCCTCGATGCGGCGATCGAGACCGTGCGGGCGCGCACGATGACCGAGTTCCACGGCGGCGTGCAGATCCGGATGAGCGAGCAGGGCGCCGACATCGTCCTGCGCGGCACCGCGGTGATGGTGCTCTCCGGCCTCCTCGGCGTCTCCTGACCTTCGGACGACGCGCGCGTCGCACATTTCCTCGGCGGACTCGGCGAAAAACCGCACCGCTTCCCGGTGTTTCCACTACCGGGCACGTATGGTGCAAGTGTGTGGCGGCTAGAGAAGAGACGGGATGACGGCGACGTGACGTCCGGAGTCGAACGGGAATCAGCGGAGGCGCAACTCCGCGAAGGTCCCGTGGCGGCATCGGCAGGCGTGGTCGACACGGCGCTGCACGCCTGGCGCCAGCAGCTCAGCACGGTCGGCGGCCCCTCGCCGCTGCTCCACTTCGTGGACGCCCCGACGACCCGGGTGGAGCTCAGCTCGACGCATCCCGGTGGTCTGCCGCAGTTCATCTCGGGCAAGTCGACGCTGCTGTCGAACCTCATCCGCGACGAGATCGCGCTCCGCGGTGCGAAGCGCGCCGCCGACCGCATCACGACGAAGGGCATCGAGCTCTCCACCGTCCGCGGCATCGACGCCGTCCACCTCGCCGTCGGCCTCGCCCAGTGGACGCATCAGGGTGAGGACTTCAGTGCACCGGTCCTGCTCCGGCCGCTGGCCATCCGCCGGTACGGTCGCGACTACGAGGTCAAGCTGCGCGGCGCCACGACCGCGAACCCGGAACTCGTCCGCGCCCTCCGCGAGCAGTTCGGCATCGTCCTCGATCCCGACGAGTTCGTCGCGCTGAGCGAATCGGGCGGGGTCTTCAAGCCGCAGCCCGTCATCGACCGCCTCCGCTCGCTCGCCGCCGGGCTCGAGTGGTTCACCGTCCAGCCGCGTCTGCTCGTCTCCTCGTTCGCCGCCGTCGGTCACTCCCTGCTCGACGACGCCGCCAAGCTCGACCACCCGATCCTCGACGCCGTCGCCGGCGACGAGGGTGCGGTCGGCCTCGTCCGCAGCAGCTTCACGCCCGTCGACGCGCCGGGCCAGGACGACCGCCCGCCGTCGACCGACACCCTGCTGCTCGACGCGGACGTCGAGCAGGAGAACGTCATCGCGCAGATCGGTGCCGGCAACTCGCTCGTCGTCACGACCCTTCCGGGCACGGGCGGCACGCAGACCATCGTGAACGCGATCGGCGTGCTCGCGTCGCAGCACAAGCGCGTCCTCGTCGTCAGCCCCCGCCGCTCCACGCTCGAGGGCATCCGCCACCGCCTGACCAAGGTCGGTCTGCCCGGTCTGTGCGCGTCGCCGTCGACCCTCCGCCGCGACCTCATCCAGGCGATCACGCGCAACGAGCGCGCGATCCCGCCGCAGGTCGGCGAGGTCGACGACGCGCTCGTCCGGCTGCGTCGGGTCCTCATCGATTACCGCACCTCGCTGCAGGCGAAGGACCCCGATCTGCGGGTCTCGGTCATCGACGCTCTCGAAGCGCTCTCGAAGCTCTCCAAGCTGCCGCACCCTCCGGGAACCCTGGTCCGACTCGACCGCCAGACGCTCGTCGGGCTCGCAGCGGGCCGCTCCCGCGCGGCGGAGGCGCTCGAAGGCGCGGCCGCCCTCGGTGAATTCCGCTACGGACCGGGCGACTCGCCCTGGTACGGCGCGTCGTTCGACACGACCGCGGAAGCCCAGGAGACCCACGACCTCGCCAAGCGCCTGCACCGCAAGGACCTGCCGCAGTTGCTGGAGCGTGCGTACGGCCTCATCGGGCAGACGCAGATGCGGCCGTTCGAGTCCATCGACGAGCTGGGCATCTACCTGCGACTCCTCGCGGACATCCGTGAGACGCTCGACCGCTTCCAGCCGGACGTCTTCGACCGGTCGCTCGCCGACCTCATCGTCGCCACGAGCCCGCGGAAGGACTCCGCCGCGATGTCGTCGGCGAGCCGCCGACGACTCAAGGCCCTGGCCAAGGAGTACCTGCGGCCCGGCGCACACGTGCCCGACATGAACGCCGCCCTCCGCCGCATCCAGCAGCAGCGAACCCTGTGGCAGCGCTATGTGACGACCGGCGCGCCGCCCGAGGTGCCGCTCGGCATCGCGGACGTCGAGCAGGCGTACCAGACGGTCGCCGCGAAGCTCGAGCTGGTCGATCAGCCGCTCGGCATCGCCGACACCCCGGACCGCCTCGGACGCCTCGCGATCCCGAGCCTCGTCCGCACGATCTCCGAGCTAGCCGCTGAGTCCGAGGTCCTCCACAACCTCCAGGAGCGCACCGCGATCCTCGCCGGCCTGCGCGAGCAGGGTCTCGGCGAGCTCATCGTCGACCTGTCCCAGCGGCACGTGCCGCGGACGCGTCTTGCCGACGAGCTCGAACTCGCCTGGTGGCAGTCGATGCTCGAACTCGTGCTCACCGAGGACCGCGGCCTGCTCGGCGCGAACACGAGCGTCGTCGAGCGTCTGGAGTCCGACTTCCGGCTGGTGGACGAGGCGCACGCCTCCGCCTCCGGGCAGCTCCTCGCCTCGCTGCTGGCCGACACCTGGAAGATCGGTCTCGTCGACCACGCGACGGAAGGCATGGCGCTCCGTTCGCTCCTCAAGCGCGATCGACCGCTCCGGGCGGCCGAGCTCGAGCAGGCGGCTCCCACGCTGTCGCGTGTCCTCGCGCCGGTCTGGCTCGTCTCACCGTACGAGGTGCCGCGCATCCCCGAGAGCGCGTCCTTCGACGCCGTCTTCCTCGTCGACGCAGGGGCGACGCTCCTCGCCGAGAACGTGGACGCCATCCGTCGCGCGCGTCAGGTCGTCGCGTTCGGCGACCCCGTCACACAGAGTCCGTCCCCGTTCGAGATCCGTCTGACGGATCAGGAGGCGAACCCCGAGCAGCATGCCGACATCGCCGAGCTGCACCGGGAGTCCGCGCTCGAACAACTGAGCTCCGTGCTGCCGACCCTCATGCTGACGCGCTCCTACCGCGCCGGAGGCGAGGACCTCGCAGAACTCGTCAACGAGCGGTTCTACGGTGGCCAGATCGACTCCCTGCCGTGGGCGGGTTCGTTCCTCGGCCACGGCAGCCTGAGCCTCGACTACGTCCCCGGCGGGCTCGGCATGCCCGACCCGGTCACCGGAGCGGTGGAGAGTGTCGACGTCGAGGTCGATCGGGTCGTGGAACTCGTGCTCGAGCACGCGTCGAACCGTCCAAAGGAATCCCTGATGGTCGTGACCGCGAGTGACAAGCATGCGGTCCGGGTCCAGCAGGCGGTCCTCGCAGCGTTCTCCCGTCGTGCCGACCTCTCCGACTTCCTCCTCCGCGAGCGGGCGGAACCGTTCACCGTCCTGACGCTCGAGCAGTCCGTGGCCGAGAGCCGCGACCGCGTCATCTTCTCGATCGGGTACGGCCTGACGCCGCACGGACGGGTCCTGTCCGACTTCGGCGCGCTGGGTCAGCCCGGCGGCGACCGGCTGCTCGCGGTCGGCATGACGCGTGCACGGCGGTCCATGGTGATCGTCTCCTGCGTCCGTCCTGAAGACCTCGATCAGAACCGGATCCAGCACGGCATCCTCGCCCTGGCGCGCATCCTCACGGACACGTCGCGCCGCGCCTCCGAGGATCAAGCGACGCACGAGGCCGAGCCGATGCTCGTCGACCTCGCGACGCGCCTCGAGACGCTCGGCATGCGGGTCGACATGGGCTATCGCGGCAAGCTCGCCCTGGTCGCCTCGTGGGGTGGCCGAGCGGTCGTCGTCGAGTGCGACGAGGAACTGGGCGACGCGAGCCTCCGGGAGTCGCTGCGGCTCCGGCCCGACGTCCTGCGCCGCCTCGGCTGGCACTACGTCCGTGTCCACAGCTTCGACCTCTTCGCCGACGCCGAGGCGGTCGCGCAGCGTGTGGCCGGTGTGCTCGGGCTCAACACGACCGAGCACCTCGACACCGCGCCGATCGCCGTGCAGGTGCCACGCCACTGATGGTCGGACACTGATCATGCACGACGATCAGGAGCCACGGATCGTCCGTCCCCGAGGATCGAGGCGGGCGATCCGCCCCGGTGCTCCCGGGACGGATCCCGCACCGCAGCTGCCCGCCGGTCCGGTCAAGGCGGCGGAGGACACCGACGCCGCCTGGGGTGGCACCACCAAACCCGCTGGCGGCGGTGGCAACGACGACGAGCTGCAACGCAACGTCCCGCCCCACTGGTGAGCGGGACGGGACGTCGGTGCTGCTGGACGGGCCGGACTAGCGGCCGTCGGTCGTGTCGTCGCGTGCGGGCGGCAGCGGAGCGCTCGTGCCCGTCTTCAGCACGTCGCGGATCTCGGTGAGGAGCGAAAGCTCGCTTGGAGCTGCGGCCTCGTCGGCGATCGTCGGCTTCGTGGTGACGCGCTTGAAGTGGTTCATCGGCAGCACGATGACGAAGTAGACCACGGCGGCGACCAACAGGAACTGGATGGTCGCGCCGATGAACGCGCCGAAGTGGATGACGGCAGGGTCGCCGTCGACCGTCGGGATGGAGACGTTGAACGCGTCGTTCAGGCTCTCCGCGCGGAAGAGCGCCCCGAGCAGCGGGTTGAAGATGTTCTCGACGAGCGAGTTGACGATGGCGGTGAACGCGGCCCCGATCACGACGGCCACGGCCAGGTCGATCACGTTGCCGCGGAGGATGAACTCCTTGAAGCCTTTGAGCATGGGGTCTCCCTGAGGATCGGGGATGGGCAGGACCCTGGCTACGCTACCGGCTCAGGACGCGGTGCTCCCGGCGGAGGCCGGTGTGGCGCTGGAGCCCGAGCTGGAGCTGGAGGAGCCGCTCGAGGACGAGGATCCGCTCTTGGCGTCCGAGGAGGACGAGCTCGACGACCCCTCCGAGGACTTCGAGGAGGCCGGGATCGAGCTCGAGCCCTTGCCGGCACCGGCGCGGGAGTCCGTGCGGTAGAAGCCGGAGCCGTTGAACGTGACACCCACCGCACTGAAGAGCTTGCGCAGCTTGCCGGAGCACGCCGGGCACTCGGTGAGGGAGTCGTCGGTGAAGGACTGCTGGACGTCGAAGGCGTTGCCGCACTCGGTGCAGCGGTAGGCGTAGGTGGGCACGGGGTCTCCTGGGATGTGGTGGGTCGGCGCGCTCAGCGGCGCGGTCTGACCTGGTCGAAGTCGAGGATGCGGCTCGGGGTCACGGCACCGCCGACGGGTTCGTCGTGGATCTCGCTCGGGACCTCGTCGAGGATCTCGGTGTCGTACAGCACGGCGTAGACGGGAGGGCAGCGCTCCATCGAGCCGAGCGTCTTGTCGAAGTACCCGCGACCCCAGCCCATGCGCATGCCGCGGGCGTCGACGGCGGCCGCGGGGACGAGGATGAGGTCGACGTCGTTGATGGCGATGGGGCCAAGGGTGGTGCCCACGACCTCGGGGGTGCCAGCGAAGCCCACCGTCTCGATGCCCTCTTCGCCGATCGTCCAGTCGAGGAGCCCGTCGGTGCGGGTGATGGGGAACAGGATGCGGATGCCCGCCTCCTGCGCCCACTGGAGGAAGGGACGGGTGTCGGGCTCGCTCGGGGAGGAGAGGTAGCAGGCGATGGAGCTCGCGCCGAAGCGGGAGACGAGGGCGCGGAGGTTGTCCGTCAGGCCGGTGGTCGACCGCTCCTTCTCCAGGGAGGTGAGCAGCTCGCGACGCTCACGGAGCTCGGCGCGCAGCGCTCGTTTCTCGTGTTCGGCGGGGCTCGTCATGCGACCCATTCTAAGCGGCTCGTCGTCGCGCCAGGCTCGTTGCCCGACGTCTTACCGGACATCCGCCGCCTCGTCCAGGGGTTCAGGGGATTTCACCCTCGATCGAGGGGGTATTCGGCGACTTCACCGGCTCCACACGATAGGTTTTCCCTCATGACCACTCGTGTTACCAAAGCAGTCATCCCCGCAGCAGGTCTCGGCACCCGGTTCCTTCCGGCGACGAAGGCCCTGCCGAAGGAGATGCTCCCCGTCGTCGACAAGCCGGCCATCCAGTACGTCGTCGAGGAGGCCGTCAGCGCCGGGCTCGCCGATGTGCTCATGATCATCGGCCGCAACAAGAACGCCCTCGCCAACCACTTCGACCGCGTGACCGAGCTCGAGCTCAACCTCGCGAAGAAGGGCGACACCCAGCGCCTCGAGAAGGTCAACGAGTCGAGTGAGCTCGCCGACATCCACTTCCTGCGCCAGGGAGACCCGAAGGGCCTCGGCCACGCCGTCCTGCGGGCCAAGCGCCACGTCGGCCACGAGCCCTTCGCCGTGCTCCTCGGCGACGACCTGATCGACGCCCGCGACGTCCTCCTCGAGCGCATGCTCGACGAGCAGGACAAGCGGAACGCGACGATCATCGCCCTCATGGAGGTCGACCCCGACTCGATCCACATGTACGGTGCAGCAGCCGTCGAGGCCACCGACGACCCCGACGTCGTGCGAGTGACCGGCCTCGTCGAGAAGCCTGCGAAGGAGGACGCCCCGTCCAACCTCGCCATCATCGGCCGCTACGTGCTGAAGCCCGAGGTGTTCGAGATCCTCGAGCGCACCGAGCCGGGCAAGGGTGGCGAGATCCAGCTGACCGACGCGCTCCAGGAGATGGCCGCCGACGTCGAGGGTACGGGCGGCGTCTACGGCGTCATCTTCCGCGGCCGTCGCTACGACACGGGCGACCGCCTCGACTACATCAAGGCGATCGTGCAGCTCGCGGTCGACCGCGAGGACCTCGGTCCCGAGCTGCGTCCGTGGCTCAAGGGCTTCGCCGGGAACCTGGACTGAGTCCACCCGACGACACACGACGCGCCCCGGGACCGCAGCAGCGGATCTCGGGGCGCGGTCGTGTCGGTGCATCCGTGAGCGCTCCACTAGGCTCACCACAGAACGCGAGAGGGGTGGCACGGTGGCGCAGGTCGTACCCGTTCTGAGCAGTGGGCGAGTGAGCATCCGGCCCATCAAGGTCCGTGACGCGAGGCCGCTCGAGCGCGAGCTCGCGGAGAACCGAGCCTGGTTGCGCCGCTGGGAGGCGACGAGCCCCTACGGCCCGGTCCCGGCCGACAGCCGTGCGGCGATCCGGTCGTTGCAGAACCACGCACGCTCGGGTGCCGGTCTCCCGTTCGTCATCGAGGTCGACGGTGAGTTCGCCGGCCAGCTCAACGTCTCCGGCATCACCTACGGTTCGCTGGCCTCGGCGTCGATCGGTTACTGGGTGTCCCAGCGGTTCGCGGGGCTCGGCGCCACGCCGATTGCGACCGCCCTCGCGACCGACCACTGCTTCACGGCCCTGCAGCTCCACCGGCTGGAGATCTGCATCAGGCCCGAGAACGCTCCGAGCCTGCGGGTCGTCGAGAAACTCGGGTTTCGGTATGAGGGACTGCGACGCCGCTTCATCCACATCGACGGCGACTGGCGCGACCACTTCTGTTTCGGCCTCGTCCGCGAAGAAGTCCCGGGCGGCGTCCTGAACCGGTGGTTGGACGGACAGGTCCCGAAGGACGCGTGCGTGATCCCCGAGTCCGACCGTCTCGCGGCCGCGTCGCCGTTCCCCACCCGCTGACCCGGTAGCCGTTTTCCCCCTCCATCCGGGGACACACCCACCTGTTGATCGGTCTCAGGTCGTCGACCCGCTACGGTCAGGGACATGGACGGCGGATTCCTGAGCGGTGGGGTGATCATTCTGGTCGCAGCGATGCTGTGGCTGGTGTACCTGGTGCCGTCGTGGGTGCGCGACAGTCAGTTCTCCGCCAGCGAGCGGAACGCGATCCGGCTGCAGCAGACGCTCCGTGTGCTCGCCGAGACGGCTGAGGTCCCGGAGGCCGTCCGGCTCGAGGCGACGTCGCGTGAGGTCGCCGCGCAGCGCAAGCTCCTCAAACAGCTCGAGGCCAGGACGAAGGCGACGGCCGAGGCCGCGGCCCGCGTCGAACTCGCCGAAGCCGACCGGATCCGCCGCGAGGAGGAGGCCAGGGCAGTGCAGGCCGAAGCCGCCGCCCGTGCCGCGGAGGACGCTCGTCGTGCCGCCGCTGCCGCAGCCCGTGCCGTCCAGCGCAACGCCCGAGCGGCGAAGCTCGCGCGGAGCCGGCGTCGCTCCAGGTTGCTCGCGACCACCGTGTTGGTCGCCTCCATCATCGGCTTCTGCTCCGGCGTGACCGCGTTCCTCGCGGGCGGCGGTCTCGTCCTCGGTATCACGTCCACGGTCGTCGGGTTGCTCGCGCTCTCTGCGCTCTCTCGGATGTCGCGTATCGCCCACCGCGCCGTCGCGCCGGTACCGGCGGTCGCGGTCACGACCAGGCGCGTCGAGTCGGCGCTCTTCGAGTACAACGAGCCCGTCAAGGCGGCCTCGCAGGCGCAGACCTGGACGCCGACATCCATCCCGAAGCCGCTCCACCTCTCCGAGGGTTCCTCGGCTGCCGCCGAGCTGGCCAAGGCCGATGCCTACGACCGCCTGCGCCAGGCGGCCATGCAGGAGGCCATCGCCTCTCGCGCCGAGCGTCTCGCACCGGTCGTACCGACGATCGTCCGTCGTCCGGAGCCCGTCGCCGCTCCGAAGCCCGAGCGCGTCGAACCGCAGCAGGCCCCGAGCCGTTTCGCCTCGATGGGTGTCATCGACGAGGGCGAGATCGCCGCCGGCGGCTCCACTCTGTTGCAGCGTCGGCGCGCCGCGGGCTGAGTCCCGACCGCGCCCGTCCGGTCGTTCATGAACCGGTCACCGGCGACGGATAGACTCGTCGAGGGGGTTCGTCGCTCGGTTCTCGTCGACGCCCTGGAACGCGAAAGGTGACCATGGGCGTGTGGCGGAAGAGCCGGCGGAAGCCGATGAAGCCCTACGTCGCGCCCCCCGAGGTGGCTCCGCCGCCGGTCGAGCACGCGGTCGAGGAAGGCCTCCTGATCGCGCGGTCCTGGACCGTAGTCGAGGTCACGAACTGGATCATCGAGCGAGCACTCCGCGACGGCGCGTCCTACGACGCCGAGGCGACGCAGGCGGCTGTCCGACGCGAACTGGGACGCATGGCCGACGAGCAGGAGGAGTACGCGGACCTCGCACGGGAGGCGCGCCAGACGGCGTTCCAGCGTCGGGGGAGTGCACGACACCAGCACGACTACCGCGCGGGCGACCTCAGCGCCCTGTCCCGTCGCCGCGAGGTGTACTCGGGGCTCGCCGCCGAACTCCGTCGGGTGAGCAAGGACGAGGAGTTCGTCGCGGCGATCGCGGAATCCGCTCGTGAGCGTGCGTGGGGCGACCTGGAGCGCGCCATCCAGGCGAAGCTCGACCGGGTCCTCGACGAGCCGGTCGTCGACGAGCACTACCGGCGTGCCCGGAGCCAGCGGCTCCGCTGGTTCCGCGATCTCGACCTCGCTGCCCTCATCGCCGCCAATCCGAAGGACGGCAGCATGCCGGTCGACGACGGCCCGAACCCCTACGAGGACTAGCGCGGCCGGTTCGAAACGGCTCGCCGGTTCTGCTAGCCTGGACAAGTAGTTGGGCCCATGGCGCAGTCCGGTAGCGCACCTCGTTCGCATCGAGGGGGTCAGGGGTTCGAATCCCCTTGGGTCCACCAGCTGCAACGACAACCCCGCACCTCACGGTGCGGGGTTGTCGTGTTTCCGGGTGTCGGCAGCGTCCTGTCCCGTGTCGGCGGCGCCCCGCGTCCTGTACGGTCAGGGGCACGGCGCCGCTTCGGTTCCCGTGAACGGGACGAGCAGTCATGCCAGCAGCATCCGAACCGACCGTGCAGCACGACGCCGTCCTCGGGGTGATCGGCACCTCGCTGAAGCCCGACGAACGACGCGTGCCGATCCACCCGGCGCACTTCGAGCGCATCCCGGAGGAGTTCCGGTCTCGGATCGTCGTGGAGCACGGCTACGGTGCCCGGTTCGGCGTCTCCGACGAGGAGATCGCGCCCTACGTCCGCTCGTTCGCGACGCGCGCCGAGGTCGTCGCGCAGGCCGACGTCGTCCTCCTGCCGAAACCGCAGCTCGAGGACGTCCAGGAGCTCCGCGACGGGCAGACGCTCTGGGGCTGGCCGCACTGCGTCCAGGACACCGCGCTGACGCAGCTCGCGATCGACAAACGGCTGACGCTGATCGCCTTCGAGGCGATGAACCACTGGGCCGCTGACGGTAGCTTCGGCTTGCACGTCTTCCACAAGAACAACGAGCTCGCCGGTTACAGCTCGGTCATCCACGCGTTGGAACTCTGCGGATCCACCGGCAGCTACGGCCGTCGCCTGACCGCGGTCGTCATCGGCTTCGGCGCGACCGCCCGAGGTGCCGTGACCGCGCTCAACGCCCACGGGATCCACGACGTGCGCGTGCTCACCAACCGCCGGGTCGCGGCGGTCGCGGCGCCCATCCACTCCGCCCGCATGATCCAGTTCGACCACGACGACGGCCCGTACCTCAGCGAGGTCATCACCGACGAGGGTCGCGTGCCACTGGCACCCTTCCTGGCGGAGAGCGACATCGTCGTCAACTGCACCCTGCAGGACCCCAACGCACCACTGCTCTACCTTCGTGAGGACGACCTCGGCGCGTTCCGGCCAGGGAGCCTCATCGTGGACGTCTCCTGCGACGAGGGGATGGCCTTCGAGTGGGCGCGCACGACCGGGTTCGACGACCCGATGTTCACCGTCGGGCGCGGGGAGATCAACTACTACGCGGTCGACCACAGTCCGTCGCTCCTGTGGAACTCGTCCAGCTGGGAGAACAGCGAGGCGTTGCTGCCGTTCCTGCCCACGGTGCTGGCAGGGCCGGACGCCTGGGTCGACAGCCTGACCGTCCAGCGGGCTGTGGAGATCCAGGACGGGGTCATCTTGAACCCGGCGATCACCGAGTTCCAACACCGGTCGGCCGAGTACCCGCATGAGGTCCAGCCGGGCTGATCGGTTCTTGGCCGACTGCGCGAGCAGTGGGGCCGCGGCGGGCCTCTCGGTGAACCGCTGACGGAGGCACCGCGCCCGGGAGGCCTCTCGTGGGCACTTCGACAGGCTCAGTGACCGGGAGATGTGCACCCGGCTTCACCCCGGTCCCCGAGCAACCATCGCGGTCCCTGAGCAGCCCCCTCCGGTCCCTGAGCTTGTCGAAGGGCGCCCGCAATCACTCCGGTCTCCGAGCAACCTTCGCCGGTCCCTGAGCCTGTCGAAGGGCGCACGAGGAAACTTGCACAATCGAGACGACTCAGCATCTGGAATGTCAGTGGTCCATGATGGACTGGTTCCATGACCGAGACCACCCTCACCGCGATCCGCGCGAGCGACGAATACGCCGCGCAGCTCGCGGAGTTCTCGGATCACTACGCGGACATCCAGCGTCGTCGGGCTGCTCTGGACGCTGAGGAGGCCCGGCTCCTCGCCCGCTCTGCCGCTTACGCAGACGCCTTCGCAGACGTCACGGTTCCGTCCATCTTCCCGCCGGCCGAACGCCAGGCACTTTCCCGCCGCTCCACCTGTGCGGCCCTCGCGATGGCGACGCGCACGCCCGAGCAGGCGGTCCAGCGCGCTACCAACGACGCCGAGCGGCTCGTCAACGACGCCCCGGCCGTGCTCGCGTCTCTCGAGGCGGGCCGCATCTCGGCTCGGCACGCCAAGACGATCACCGACCAGCTCTGCGACGTGCCCACCGACGGGCGGGCCGTGTTCCTCGCCCACGTGCTCCCGGTCGCGGAGCAGGCCACCGATGCGGAGCTCGGCAGGCGAGCTCGAGTCCTTCGCGAGCGTCTGCACCCGGAATCGATCACCGCACGCGCCAAGCGCTCCGAAGCCGACCGCCGAGTCGAGTTCGAACCCGCCGCCGACGGCATGGCTTGGGTGCATCTCTTCACCAGTGCGCCGATCGCGCAGGGGCTCATCGAGCGGGTCGAAGCCGCCGCGGCGGAGTCACGCCAGGCGGGCGACACCCGCACCTGCGCCCAGCTCCAGGCCGACGCCCTTGCAGCCCTGGCTCTCACCGGTGTGACTCCGGAAGACGTCATGTCGAGCCCGGTGCTCCCGCACCCGATCGAGGTCCAGGAGCACATCAGACCCACCGTGCAGATCACGGTGCCCGCGCTCAGCATGGCCGGCGTGAGCGACACCCCGGCAACCCTCGACGGATACGGGCCGATCGACCCGGAGACCGCGGCACGTATCGCGGTGAACGCCCCCAGCTTCACCCGCATCCTCGTCCAGCCGGAAACGGGAGCGGTGCTCTCCGTCGGGCGGAATCAGTACCGCGTTCCGGCCGACCTGCAACGCGCGGTCCGGCTTCGGGACGGCACCTGTCGGGCACCGGGCTGTGGGCGACGAGCCAGAGCATGTGATCTCGACCACTCCGTCGCGTGGGAGGACGGCGGCGCAACAGATGTCGGCAATCTCGCGTGCCTGTGTCGACATCACCACCGCATGAAGCACCTCCCCGGGTGGAACCTCGACCACGGGCCCGGTGGCGTGCTCGAGTGGACGACACCTGACGGGAAGCAGTATCGGACCGAGCCGGATCCCGCGCCCTTCTGACCAGTTTTGGTCCCTGAGCCTGTCGAAGGGTTCCTCGTGGGCACTTCGACAGGCTCAGTGACCGGAAGCGGTGTGCCCGGAACGATGAAGCGTCCTCGTGGGCACTTCGACAAGCTCAGTGACCGGGCTGGACTGTGCTCGGAGGCATTTCGGTCCCTGAGCCTGTCGAAGGGCGGCCCGGGCCGTGTCACTTGGGTGAACGGGGAGGTTCGCTCGGTTCACGTGGGACCCGCCGGCCACGTGAACTCGGCCTGAGAGGTTCGTGGCAGGCCGCGCAAGCGGTCGAGCGCGGCATGCACCCGCCCCTACGCTTGACGCTTGCGCCGTACGGCATCGGTCGGCGGAGGAACACAGAGTGCACGACCGGCTCGAGGAGGCATGGATGTTCGTTTGGCAGAGCTGGTGGGGTGTCGCCGCAGCGGCCGGGATAGCGCTGATCGCAGCGCTCGTCGTCATCGTGATCGTGTCGGTGTCCTTCCGGATGGCGGCGCGGCGGAGCGACTGGCCGGGTGCGCTCGCCGGGAGTGCCAGGCACCCCTTCCGGGCCCTCGTGGTCTTGGTCGCCGTGTGGCCCGCGGTCGCAGCGACCCTTCCCGATGAGACCACCCGTGGGTTCATCGACCAGACCTTCCGGATCGCCGTCATCGCCGCAGCGACGTGGCTGGTCGCCGCGCTGCTCGCCTTCGTCATCGGGCTCGGCCAGGCCAGGTATCGCATCGACGTCCCGAACAACAAAGTCGCCCGCCGCATGCAGACACAGCTCGCGCTCGTCCGTCGCCTGGCGATCGCGGTCGTCGTCATCGTCGGTGTCGCGTCGATCCTCCTGACGTTCCCCGGCGTCCAGGGCGTCGGGGCGAGCGTGCTGGCCTCCGCCGGTGTCGTGAGCATCGTCGCCGGCCTCGCGGCGCAGTCCGTCCTCGGGAACGTGTTCGCCGGGATCCAGCTCGCCTTCAGCGATGCGATCCGGGTCGACGACGTCGTCATCGTCGAGGGGAGTGGGGCCGGATCGAGGAGATCACCCTCACCTACGTCGTCGTCGGCATCTGGGACGATCGCCGCATGGTGCTCCCGTCCACCTACTTCACCTCCACGCCCTTCCAGAACTGGACGCGGAACACGAGCGAGCTGCTCGGGTCGGTCGAGTTCGACCTCGACTGGTGGGTGAGCCCCGCGGTCATGCGGACCGAGCTGGAGCGCATCCTCGACCGCACCGACCTCTGGGACGGCCGGGCACAGGTGCTGCAGGTCACGGACGCCGTCGGGGGCTACGTGCGCATCCGCATCCTCGTCACCGCGGTGGACGCACCGACCCTCTTCGACCTCCGGTGCCTCGTGCGCGAGCAGATGGTCGAGTGGATCCTCGCGCAGAACCCGTCGGCGATCCCGCGCAACCGCGTGCAGATGGTCGAGCAGGAGGCTCGTCCGGTGCCGAAGCGCGGCGGGCCGGTCACCGAGCCCGTCGGGCTGTTCAGCGGCAGCGCCGAGGCCGAGCAGCGCGCGAGCCTCTTCACCTCATCGATCACCCTGCCCGACCTGGACGACGAGCCCGAACGCTGACCGTCGCCCGACCGGGCGTGTGTGCACCGAATCGTTGTCGTTCCGGCGATCCTGTATGCGCTTCCCGTCGCTACCATCAAGGGAACCTCGCCGGGTGACCCACCGGTGGGCCGTCGGTGCTGCTGCCGACACGAACGGACGGCGCCGGCCCGAACCCGGCGACGGCATGCGAAGGAGACCGCGCGTGAACGACGACACCCTCTTCCTCACCGATGAGGACACCGCCGTCCCCGGCGAACGCCCGGAACAGCGTCTCGAACGACGCTCCGCGTCCGTCCTGAAGCACCGACTCCTCGAGCAGGAACGCAAGCAGTTCGAGGAGTCCCTCGCCTCGGCCAAGGCGGACGGCGCCCTCGAACGCGCAGCGGCCCTCATCGTCTCCGCTCGACGACGTTTCCTCATCGGGGCGTCGAAGTCGTTCACCTACGCGTCACTCCTCGCCGCGGACCTCAGCTACGGCCTCGCGAACGTCACGCTCATCGACGGCACCATCGTGCGTCCCCTCGACGTCCTCAGCGACGTGCGTACGAGCGACGTCATGATCGCCGTGTCGCTGCAGCGGTACCGCAAGTACACGATCGACTCCGTCGTCCCATTCGCCGAGGCGGGAGGCAGCCTCGTGCTCATCACGGACGCGCCGGACGCCCCGCTGACCCCGTACGCCGACGAGACGATCGTGCTCGGCCGTGCCGAGGACGGGCACCCGAGTTCCTCGATCGGGATCGCGCTCACGCTGCACATCCTCGCGACGCTCACGACGGCCAGCGCCAAGGGCGCCGGCCGTCGGGCGGTGGAGCGGGAGCGCCTCGCCGAGACGCTCGGGGTCTACGTCTCCGACGAGGACTGAGCGCGGACCGGGATCAGCTTCCCGAGCCCTTCCCCTCGCGCACGATCGACAAGGGTTCCGTGATGTCCTCGAGGGACTTCCGCGCGGCGTCGACCCCGAAGATGAGGGCGATCAACCCGCCGAGGACCATCACGCCGGCACCGACGATGTAGCCCACGGTGAGCGGCCCGCGGTCGGTGCCGTCGCCGATCAGGATCCCGTAGAGCAGGGGCGCGACCGAACCCGCGATCTGTCCGATCGCGAAGAAGTAGCCGATCACCTGGCTGCGGAGCTCGAGCGGGAAGATCTCGCTCACGGTCAGGTAGGCGCTGGACGCGCCGGCGGAGGCGAAGAAGAACGAGACGCACCAGAAGATCGTCTGCGTCGTCGCGTCGAGCGCACCGGCGTTGAAGAGCACCGCCGACACGGCCAGCACCGCACCGGAGACCCCGTAGGTGAGGAAGATCATCTGGCGACGACCCCAGGTGTCGAACAGCCTGCCGAGGAGGAGCGGGCCGAGCAGGTTGCCGATCGCGAAGGGGAAGAAGTAGTACTGCGTCGACGAGGGGCTCGTGCCGTAGAAGTTCTGCAGCACGAGCGCGTAGGTGAAGAAGATCGCGTTGTACAGGAACGACTGGGTGATCATCATCGCGAGGCCGACGAAGGTGCGCTTCGGGTACTTCGAGAAGAGGACGCCGAAGATGGTCCGGATCGGGATGTGGCCCTGGGCCTGGACCGTGAGCGCCTTCGACTCGTCGACCGGCTCGATCGTCCCGCCCTGCTTGCGGACGGTCGCCTCGATGTCGTCGACCGTGGCCTCCGCCTCCTGTTCCCGACCGTGCGTCATGAGCCACCGCGGACTCTCGGGGATGTGGCGGCGCAGGAAGATGATGGCGAGACCGAGGACCGGCCCGATGAAGAATCCGATGCGCCAGCCGACGTCCTCGGCGAAGTAGTCGGTGTTCAGCAGGAACAGGTTCGCCGCCGATCCGAGGGCGGCGCCGCCCCAGTAGGTGCCGTTGATGGCGATGTCGACGTGCCCGCGGTACTTCGACGGGATGAGCTCGTCGATGGCCGAGTTGATCGCCGCATACTCGCCGCCGATGCCCATGCCGGCGAAGAACCGGAAGATGGCGAGGAACCAGAACGTGGGGGACAGGCCGGCGATGCCGCTCGCGACGAGGTAGATCGCGAGGGTCAGGATGAAGAGTTTCTTGCGGCCGAGGCGGTCCGCCATGCGGCCGAAGACGAGGGCACCCGTCACCTGGCCGAGCAGGTAGATCGTCCCGAGGAGGCCGACCTCAGCCGCCGAGAGGCCCAGCGACTTCTGGAACCCGGCGGAGGCGACGATCTGGATCTCGAGGCCGTCCAGCACCCACGAGAAGCCGAGACCGACGACGATCATCCAGTGGAACCGGGTCCACGGCAATCGGTCCATCCTGGCGGGGACGAGGCTCCGGACCGGGGCCGGTCGCCCGGAGGTCGACGTGTTCGACATGGAATGACTCCTTCCACGGCCGTCCCGTCGACGGTCGATCCGGGAGATGACGCTACTCCCGCGGCGGGCATCGGACGTCGCTGATCGGTGCCCCTTGACTTCGTCCTGGCGGAGGAGCACCCTACGCCCGGCACCCCGTGTGATGGCGCCCGGTGGCGCGGAATGGTCGTACGCTCGAAGCGCGACGAGATCGCGGGCGGCTGCCGAGGGCCGCCGAGGAGGAGGCGGCATGCACCTGGTCGAGGACAGCACGGAGACGGACATCACGCGGGTCTTCCAGGACCGGATCGCCTCCGGCGTCGCCCCGGGGTCGTACGTCGCCGTGTTCGACCGCGAGCGGGTCCGGTTCGAGCAGGGGTTCGGCGGAGTCACCGTGGGCGGTCCGGTGCCCGACGCCGACACGCTGTTCCGCATCGCCTCCTGCACCAAGAGCTTCACCGCGGCCGTGCTCCTCATCCTCCGCGACGCCGGCCGCCTCGACCTGGACGCGCCCGTGGACGGGTTCGTGCCGGAGTTCGCGCCGGTGCTCCCTGACGGCATCGCCGTCCGGCCGACCGTGCGGATGCTCCTGACGATGTCGGGTGGGCTCGGAACGGACGATCCGTGGGGTGACCGCCAGGAGTCGATCAGCGTGGACGAGTTCCGGCGGCTGCTCGTGCGCGGCGTCCGATGCGTCACGACACCCGGGACGGCGTTCTCCTATTCGAACCTCGGCTATGCGCTGCTCGGGCAGGTCATCGAGCGCGTGACCGGTGGCTCCTACATCGATGCGGTGACCTCGCTCCTGCTGGAGCCGCTCGGGCTCGGCGCCGTGTTCGAGCGACCCGAGGGCGACGGGGCGGTCACGGCGACCGGTCATCGTGTCCGCCGCGAACGGGCCGTCGATGAAGACGGCCGATTCGTCGAGGTCCCGTTCTCCGGCCCCGGGGTCTTCTCCTCGATCGGCGGGCTCTTCGCCTCGGCCTCCACCCTGATCGGATGGGCGCGCTGGCTCGACGGCGCCTGGACCGGGGACGAGACCGGACCGCTGTCGAGCGCCAGCCGCCGCGAGATGCAGCAGCTGCACCGGTTGGCTCCGTCGCGGCCCACCCTCGACGGCGTGCCGCCGAGACTCGCGCTCGGCTACGGCTTCGGCCTCTTCGTCGAGGAGGACGCCGACCTCGGGACGCTCGTCTCGCACTCGGGCGGCTACCCCGGCTACAGCGCCCACATGCGGTGGCACCCGACATCCGGGTTCGGCGTCGTCGCCTTCGAGAACGCCGGTTACGCGGCCGTGGCGAAGCCCGCCGAACAGGCCCTGCGGCTGGCGATCGCCGGCGCACAGGCCTCCGGCGAGCTGCCGGAACCGGCGATCCGCCCCTGGCCGGAGACCCTCGTGGCGTCGATGACCGCGACCGGGCTGCTGTCGCACTGGGACGACCGTGTCGCCGCGTCGCTGTTCGCCGAGAACGTCGCCCTCGACCGCCCGCTGGACGAGCGACGCGAGGCGGTCGACACCGCTGTCACCGCCGTCGGTGGTATCGCCGAGGTGGCTTCGGGGCGCGCGACGCCGATCTGCGATTCGCCGGACCACCTGGTCTGGTTCGTCGAGGGGACGGAGGGCCGCCTCCGCCTGGAGGTCCGGATGACACCCGTGCTTCCGCTCCGGGTCCAGACCTTCACGGTCACGGTCGACGACCAGGGGGAGTGAACGCCGAACGCCGGCAGCTGAGGCTCAGCTACCGGCGTTCAGGTGGAACGGGGTGGTTCGGGTCAGCCGATCGAGTCGTCGTCGCCGTTGCCGTTGCGGTTCGTCGGGGAGATGTCCTCCGTCGACTCGACGTACTCGTAGTCGGTCGTCGTCGGGCCGTCGTGGTCGCCGGTGTTCGTCGCTTCGCCGACGGGACGGTAGATGAGCTGGCCTTCGCCGTAGGGCAGGACGAGCTCGCCGTCCTGACCGTCTTCGAGCGGGATGATCTCGCTGTCGAGCGGGCCGCCGGTGAGTTTCGCAAGAGTCTGTGACATGCCGCCAGCCTAGCCCCGACGACTGTCAGAGTGCTGCGATGGTCCAGGACACCCGGTGTGGTGTATTGGGAGCCAGGACGACGAGATCGGTCCCGGTCGAGAAGGCGTCGGGGGGACAGGTCATCGGTTCGACGGCGAGCCCCAGTCGGTTCAGCTCCGCGACGGGCTGATCGGCCGTGTGCACCTGGACCCAGGGCAGACCATCACCCCAGTGCATGGCGACGCCGCTGCCGGATGGCGTCGTCACGCGCACCGTGACCCGGCCGTCGACGTCGCGGTCGAGCGCCGTGTACGCGTGATCGATGAAGGTGTCGCCGATGGTCCGGGGTTCGCGGAAGTCGAAGTGCTCCGTCGCCTCCGTGTCGACGGGCTCCAGCGAGACCGGGATGAGCCGGTCCGGCGTGACGGTGAGCACCTCGGCAGCGGGCAGTTCGAGCGTCCAGTCGTCGACGCGGCCCTCACCCGCGACGAGGTACGGGTGCGGTCCCGTGCCGTAGGGCGCGTCGACGTCGCCGAGGTTCAGCGCCTCGACGTCGGTGCGGAGTCCGTCGTCGTCGAGCGTGTAGGTGGCCGTGACCTGGACGCGGAACGGGTAGCCCTCCTGCGCCTCGATGATCACTCGGAACGCCGCGGACGCGGCGCTCGACGCCACGAGGTCCCACTCCGACCAGGCGGCTAGCCCGTGGAGGGCGTGGCCGCGAGCGGGTTCCGTGAGTGTGAGCTGGTGGTCGACGCCCGCGAAGGTGTACCGGCCGTCGACGACGCGGTTGGGCCACGGGGCGAGCATGGCGCCGCGGAACGCCGGACGGACCTCCTCGGCGTCGAACGGGACGACGAGGTCCCGCCCCTCGTGTCGCAGGAACCGCAGTGAGGCACCGACCGAGGCGATCGACGCGGTGTACGCACCGTGCTCGAGATCGACACGCCGTCCCGAGATCGGACGTCGGTCGACGGAGGCGGACGGGGACACGGCGCTGGTGGATTCGGTCACGGCCCCATTCTGTCGCATCGACGCCGACCGACCCGGGCGGCTGGCGGTACGGGTCTGCCGGTGTGACGCGGCTCAGTCGAGCGAGCGGCCGCGCATGTCCGACAGGAACAGCGCGGCGACCGCGGCGACGACGAAGAAGGCGGCGAACACGGAGAAGAGCAGGGCCTGTCCTGCGAGGAGGAGCACCGGAACCGACAGCGGGGCGATGATCGAGGCGATGCGGCCGATACCGGCGGCCCACCCGGCCCCCGTCGCACGGAGCGCCGTCGGATACAGCTCCGGGGTCGTCGCGTACAGGGCACCCCAGGCGCCGAGGTTGCAGAAGGACAGGCACATGCCGAACACGATGATCATCGGTTCGGTCGTCGCCGTGCCGAACAGGACCGCCGACACAGCGGAGCCCGCGAGGAAAGTCGCGAGCGTCTGCTTCCGTCCCCAGGCCTCGATCAACCAGGCCGACACGGCGTAGCCCGGGATCTGGGCCAGGGTGATGATGAGGGTGAAACCGAAGGACCGGACGAGCGAGAAGCCGGAGGCGACGAGGATCGTCGGGATCCAGATGAACGCGCCGTAGTAGGAGAAGTTGACGCAGAACCACACGATCCAGAGCGCCCCGGTGTCGCGGCGGTGCGTGGGCACCCACAGTCCACGGAGGCGCTGACCGGCGGAGAGGCCGACGCTCACGAGGGTGTCGGTGGTGGTCTCACCGGCGGCCTCCGGGTGGGCGACGCCGGCCGAGGCCTCGAATTCGCGGACGACGTCCTCGGCCTCGCGGTGGCGCCCACGCGACTCCAGGAACCGCACCGACTCCGGCAGTCGCGTCCGCACGATGGCGGCGTAGACCGCGGGCAACGCGCCGATGGCGAGCGCCCAGCGCCACCCGTCGTCGCTCGTCGGCACGACCAGGTAGCCGATGAGCGCGGCGGCGATCCATCCGATGGCCCAGAACGCCTCGAGGAACACGATGATCCGCCCGCGGATCCGCGGCGGGGCGAACTCGCTCATGAGGGTCGACGCGACGGGCAGCTCGGCGCCGAGTCCGAGGCCGACGATGAACCGCAGCACGATGAGCACGCCGAGTCCCCAGGCGAGGGCCGACGCGCCCGTCGCGATGCCGAACACGAGCAGGGTGATCGCGAAGACGTGGCGCCGACCGACCCGGTCGGCGAGCAGACCGCCGAGCGTCGCACCGATCGCCATGCCGAGGAACCCCGCTGAGGCGATCCAGGAGAGCTCCGTGTTCCCGAGCTGCCACTGCACGGCGAGCTGGGCGAGCACGAAGGACACGAGCCCCACGTCCATGGCGTCGAGGGCCCAGCCGACGCCGGAACCGACGAGCAGTCGCCCGTGGGCCTTGGTGAACGGGAGCGCGTCGAGGCGCTCGCTGCGGGTACGGGGTGTGGTGGGGGCGGTGGACACGTCACCATTCTGGTGCAGGATGTGCCCACCGGCGCCGGTCCGTCGCAGATAGGCTGACGACACGAACTGCAGGCGTGCGGCCGGGCAGTTCACCCGCTCCGCCCGCCGTTCCGTCGAAAGGCCACTCCCGTGACCGATGCACCGCCTCCCGACCCGCAGCAGCCTGACGGCCGCCCGCCGCAATGGCCGACGGGTCAGCAGCCGCAGCACCCCTCCGGTCAGCATCCGCAGCAGCCGTATGGTCAGCAGCAGAACCCGTACGGCCAGCAGCAGCCGCAGCACGGCCAGGGACCGCAGCAGCAGAACCCTTCCGGCCAGCAGCCGCAGCCGCCGTATGGACAGGGACCGCAGCAGCAGAACCCGTACCAGCAGAACCCGTATGGCGGGCAGCAGAACCCCTCCGGCGGGCAGCCGCAGCAGCCCTATCAGCCGCAGCAGGCCCCGTACCAGCAGCAGCCGCCGCAGGGCCCTCCCGGGTACGGCCAGCAGCCGCCGCCTCCTGGTGCCCCGAAGCGCAAGCGGACGGGGCTCATCATCGCCCTGGCCGTCGGTGTCCCGCTCATGTTGGCGGCGATCATCACCGTCGTCGCCCTCGTCCTCACGCAGGGTGGCGCACCGGTCGCGGACCCGAGCCCCACCCGCTCGGCCACCCCGACGAAGACCGCGTCGCCGACGCCCACGGAGACGGACTCGACGCCCGAGCCGACGAAGACCTACGTCTCCATCCCGCCCGACCTCGACTTCGCGGCCGGGCAGGACGTCCCCGCCGAATGGACGGCCTACCTGACGAACGACCTGGACTCGTCCTGGGCGGCGATCGGTCCGGACCGGAACGGCGTCGAGATCTACCGGAACGCGGCGACCTCGTGCGACGTCGGACTCGGCGACATCGCGCTGACGCCTGACGAGATCGCGGTCGGAGACGACGAGAAGTCGAGTGACGCCTACATGGCGAAGTACGTCGGGGCCGACTACGTCAAAGCGGACGGCACGACGGAACAACTGAACTACAACAGCGGCGGGGGCCTCATCGAGTTCCGGGTCCTGTCGTGGACGCAGCCGTCGGGGGAGCGCACGTACTGGGGCGTCCGGTCGCTCACGAAGATGGGGATCCTCGTCGTCTTCACCTTCACGTGCAAGGACCAGGGGTCGCTCGACCTGCTCGCGAACGACGTCGTGAACCTCATCTCCGTGGAGCTGCTCCCGAAGCGCTGACCGGCCCCGGCGTCAGAACGCGCGAAGGACCGCCTGCGCGACCGTGAAGATCGCGAGGCCGGCGAGCGCACCGACGATGGTGCCGTTCAAGCGGATGAACTGCAGGTCGCGTCCGACGAGCAGCTCGATCTTCTGGGTCGTCTCCCGGGCGTCCCAACGCTCGACGGTCTCGGTGATGATGCTGGCGATGTCGTGCCGGTAGCGGGTGACGACGTAGGACAGGGCGTCCGCGACGCGGGTGTCGACGCGGGTGGAGAACGCTCGGTCGGTCGACAGTCGCCGGCCGAAGTCCGCGATGGTGCCGGCGATCCGCACACGGAGGTCGCTGTCGGGGGCGTCGAGTGCCTCGAGGAACGCGCTCTTCGCGGCTGTCCAGGTCTTGCCGGCGACCTCCCGGACACGAGGACTGTCGATGACCTCGTGCTTGGCGTTCTCGAAGCGGGTGATTGTCGCGTCGTCGTGCTGCAGCTGCTCCGCGAGCTCGCCGAGGTACCCGTCGAGGGCATGACGGAGCTGGTGGTCGGGGTCCGCGCGGACGGCCTGGACGAAGGACACGGCCTCCCGGTAGAGCTTGTCGTCCACGAGCCGGTCGACGAAGGACGGCACCCAGGTCGGCAGACGGCTCGAGACCAGGCGCTCGAACGCCTTCGGGTTCGTGCTCAGCCACTCACCTGTGCGGTCGAGGAGGAGGTCGACCGCGTCGTGGTGCGCGCCGACACCGACGATATGCTCGACCCAACGGCCGATGTTCGGAGCCCACTGCGGGTCGATGAGGTGTTTGGACGCCAACGCCTCGATGACTTCGCGGACGTCGTCGTCGGACAGCGTCTCCAGGAGACCCCGTACGGCGATGGACCCCTCGGCGGTGACCCGCTCGGCGTTCGCGGGCTCGGACAGCCATCCGCCGAGCTTCTCCGAGACGGAGACGGACGCGAGCTTCTGCCGCACGACCTCCTCGGAGAGGAAGTTGGTCTCCACGAACTCGCCGAGGCTGACGCCGATCTCGTCCTTGCGCTTCGGGATGATCGCCGTGTGGGGGATCGGGATGCCGAGCGGGTGCCGGAAGAGGGCGGTGACGGCGAACCAGTCCGCGAGCGCCCCGACCATGCCGCCTTCCGCAGCGGCCCTGACGTACGCCAACCACGGGTAGCGTCCCTCCAGCGCGAACGCGACGGCGAAGATGACCGCCATGACGAGGAGCAGTCCGGTGGCCAGGCGCTTCATCGCGCGCAGGGCTCGCGCGCGGTCCGCGTCGGCGGCGGTGAGTTCGAGTGTGGGGGAGCTCGTCATCCGCCCATCCTAGGCTCGTCGACCGTGTCCTCCGGTCGGATGGAGCAGGAGGATACCGTACCCCCTGGTGGTACCCTGAGCCGGTGATCGAAGACATCAAGAAGCGGGCCCTGCACCGGACGAAGATCCTCGAGGGCCAGATGCGTGGTCTCGAGAAGATGATCGAGAACGAGGACTACTGCATGGACATCATCACGCAGTCGCTCGCCATCCAGAAGTCGCTGGGATCCCTCAACAAACTCCTCGTCGAGAACCACTTGCTGACCCACGTCACGCAGATGTTCGAGGAGGGCGGGGACAGCAAGGACGCCGCGGTCGGCGAGCTGTTGCGGATCTTCGAGCTCAGCAACAACCGCGGCTGAGCCGAGTCGTCAGGCCGGCCCGAGCCGTCACACGGGCCCGAGCCAGGCGTTCGCGACGGTGGCGTGGGCGGACTCGTCGTCGGACGGATGGAACATCCCGGCGAGGACGTCGCGGTACAGCCGGCCCAATTCGCTCGCGGCGAAGTAGCTGCCGCCGCCGGCGACCCGGATCGCCTGATCGACGACCTCGCGGGCGGTCTCCGTCGCGCGGACCTTGAGCCCGACGAGTTTCGGGAACCAGAGCGCGCCATGGTCGACCCCGTCGTCGAGGTCCCGGGCGATGCCGGCGAGCTGTGGCAGCATGCCGTCGTACGCGATGGCGGCCGCCGCGATCCGACGGCGGATGTCGGGGTCGGCCGCGTAGCTCGCGCCACCGGCCTTCTTCGACGTCTTCCGGTGGGCGGTCTCGACCGCGAGCCGGAGGGCGCGTTCGCCGATGCCCGTGTACACGGCGGCGATGAGGGTCTCGAAGCAGGCGAAGATCCCGAAGACGATGGGGTCCGGGTTGGGCCCCGGGTCGAGGCGTCGGACGATGTGCTCGGCCGTCGACTCGGCGCCCTGGAGCAGGGTCGTCCTGCTCTGGCTGGCGCGCATCCCGACGGTGTCCCAGTCGTCGAGGATCTCGAACCCGCCGCGCGAGCGCTCGATGAAGCCGTAGACCACCTTCGGACCGTCGGCCGAGGTCGTGTCGAGCCCGGTCGTCCCCAGCCAGGTCCACGCGGGTGAGAGCGAGGTGAAGATCTTCCGGCCGTGGAACCGATAGGAACCGTCGGGGCCCGGACGGGCTTCGGTGTCGGATCCGAAGAGCACGAGGTCGTTGCCCGCCTCGCTCACCCCGAACGCGTAGAGCTCGTCCCCGGCAGCTCCCTCGAGGACGAAGCGGAGCGAGTCGTCTCCTCGGGTGTGGAGCAGTCGCGCGACCCCCGTCCACACGAGGTGCATGTTGATCGCGAGGGCGGTCGCCGGGGCGGCGGTGGCGAGCCGGGATTGGAGCAGCGTGACCTCGCTCAGGCCGAGGCCGAGGCCGCCGAACTCCTCGGGGACGAACGCCCGGAGATAGCCGCACGCTCGCAGCTCGGCGAGGTCTTCGTCGAAGAAGGCGTTCTCGCGGTCCGCCACGGCGGCACGTTCGCGGATGCGCTCGACGAGCCCGTCACTGAGGATCGAGGCGGGGTCGAACGACCGATCGGATGGATGGTGCTGCGCTTGAGCGGTCACCGGTCCATTGTCGCATCGGGCCCGGCCGAGGTGGCAGGTGTCTGCGAGCGGCGAGCAGCGCGCCGACGGCCCGACCTGACGAGGAGGACCACGACCGCGGCGACGACCGCGAGGGGGAGCAGCCACGGCACCAGGACGCCGACCACGACGACGAGCCCCGAGGCGGCGGCGACGAGCGCGTTCCACCCGGCGACCACGCCGCCCCAGAAGTCGGTGGGCACACCCGGTGCGACCACGCCTGGGGCCACGAAGCTCACGAACACGGAGGAGAAGTCGACCTGATCGGCGAGCGCGTCGCGCTGGGCGACGAGCCCATCCAGTTCCGCCTGCCGCTGGGACAGGCTGGTCTCGGCGGCGAGGAGGTCGGCCGTCGTGGTCGAAGCCGCCATGAGTCCGAGCAGTCGGTCGACCGAGGCCTGGAGGGCGGTGACCCGCGCGTCGAGGTCGGCGGCCTGTGCCGTGACGTCCACCGCGGACACGGAGAGGTTGTTCACCGTGCCGAGCGCCTGCAGCTGCGCGAGCACGTCGTCGAAGTCGTCGGCGGGGATGCGGACCGTCAGAGTCGCCTGCGCGGCCTGGTCGGAGGTGCCCGGAGTCTCATCGCGGCTGTCGACGCGCCCGCCCGCCTCGGTGACGATCCGGGTGGCGTCCGTCGCGGTGCTGATCGGGTCGTCAGCGGTGACGGTGAGTGAACCGGTCGTGACCACCTGCTGTTGCGTGAGGTCGGGGGAGGCGGCGCCGTCGACGCCGACCTGTGCGTCGCCGGCGACCTGGCCGGTCACGGGCATCGCAGCTCGCGAGTCGCTGCCGGCCTCGGTGCTCGACCCGGCCGAGCAGCCCGAGAGGACGAGCCCGACGAGGACGGCGGAGACGAACACGGTGGTGGTGCGGGTCACTGCTGAGCGCTTCATGGCATCACCCTAGAGAGCCGCCGCACCGCGGAGGTGCAGGGACCCTGGGAAGCGGGTCACGATCAGGTCTCGCGACGCGCATCACCCGAGGGAGCCGCTGTACCGCGGAGGTGCAGGGACCGTGGGAAGCGGGTCGTGATCAGGTCTCGCGACGCGATCGCTGTTCGAGTTGCAGCTCGGCCCAATCGCCGATGGCCTTCGTGGTCTCCGCCGGGCGGTCCCGGTGCACGTTGTGACCGGCGCCCTGGACGATCGTCAGGCTGACTTGGCGGTTGGCGAGGACCTCGGCGGCGAGCGCGCCGCGGAAGAGGCTGTACACCTCAGGGTCGGAGGCGATCACGAAGGTCGGGTTGCGCAGAGCGGCCGCTGCGGGGCGGACGTCCCACGGACGGTTCTGTTCGCTCGTCTGCTCGATCGCCCACCGGCTCGCCTCGGACACCGCCTGGACCTTGATCTCCACGTCCAGTGGGTGCCACTCGGGGTTCTTCGCGCGGACGGATGCGATCGTGTTGTCGGCGAAGGCGGCCTCCTGGCTGGCCCGGATGATCTCGGCGTCGTGGTCGTCGAGCGCGATGGCGGGGTCGAGCAGCACGACCGCCGCCGCCCATCGGGGATCGGCTGCGGCGGCGACCGCGGTGGCGGCGCCTCCGAGCGAGTGTCCGACGACGAGGTCCCACGCGGCGTGCCCGACGCCGGGCACGGGGGTCGGCCTGGTGGCCAGCAGATCGGCGGCGTAGGCCTCGACCCGGTAGTCCAACGCACGAGGAGCGACGCCGTGGCCGCGGAGGTCGACCGCCTCCACGAGCCAACCGCGATCGGCCAGGGCTGCGCAGAGGCGCCAGGTGCTCGGACCGTTGCTGCCGAGTCCGTGGACCACGAGCGCCCGAGCCGGCGCGTCGTGGCGACCCCAGCGGTGACGCGGGAGCTCCACGGGCGTGATCGTGCGGGCGGCGAGGCTGGAAGCGGTGTCGACGACGGGCTCGGTCATGCGTTCAGCCTACGGTCTCGCGTCAGTCGAGCCGGTCCGGGTCGGTGCCGGTGCGCTCGCCGTTCTCGAGCGCCGAGATGGCGGCCAGGTCGTCGGCGTCGAGGGTGAAGTCGAACACGGCGAAGTTCTCCGAGATCCGCGCCGGTGTGGCCGACTTGGGGATGACGATGTTGCCGAGCTGCAGGTGCCAGCGCAGCACCACCTGCGCGACCGTACGCCCGTGCTTCTGTGCGATGGCCCCGAGGTCGGAGGTGGCGTCGGATCCGTCCGCGTCGGGCGTGAAGAAGCGGCCGCGGGCGAGTGGCGACCAGGCCTCCGTCGCGATGCCGTGTGCCGCGTTGACGGCGCGCAACTCCCGCTGGGGAGGAACGGGTGGAGTTCGATCTGGTTGACGGCCGGGGTGACCTCCGCCGACTCCAGGAGCCGTTCGAGATGGCTGCGGTGGAAGTTCGAGACGCCGATGGAGCGCGTACGTCCCTCGGCCCGCAACCGCTCGAGTGCGCGCCAGGTCTCGCGGTAGCGGTCCTGCCGAGGAGCCGGCCAGTGGATGAGGTACAGATCGACGTGGTCGAGGCCGAGGAGGTCCAGGCTCGTGTCGAACGCGCGCAGCGTCTCCTCGTACCCCTGATCGGTGTTCCAGACCTTCGTCGTGACGAACAGCTCGTCGCGGGGGATGCCCGACTCGCGGATCGCGACGCCGGTGCCGCGCTCGTTGCCGTACAGCGAGGCGGTGTCGATGTGGCGGTACCCGACCTCGAGTGCCGTCCGCACGATCTCGGTGCTGGCGAGGTCCGGGACCTTGTAGACGCCGAAGCCGAGCTGGGGGATCGTGTGCCCGTCGTTGAGGAGGACGGTCGGGGTGCTGTCTGCCATGGCACCAGTATCCTCGACAGGGCCACCGTCATCGTCGAAAGGGAGCCCATGCCGCAACTCATGATCGTCACCGGGAGCGTCCGTCCCGAGCGGGTGGGCGGTGCCGTCGCCGAGTGGGTCGAGGGCGTGGCAGAGGCGGACGAGCGGTTCACCGTCGACGCGGTCGATCTCCGCGAGTTGGCGTTGCCGTTCATGGACGAGCCCGCGCACCCGCGGAAGCGTGCCTACGTCCACCCGCACACGATCGCCTGGAGCGAGCGGGTCGACCGGACGGACGCCTTCGTGTTCGTGGCGCCCGAGTACAACTACAGCTATGCGCCCGCCCTCAAGAACGCGCTCGACTACCTCATGCACGAGTGGGCGCGGAAGCCGGTCGGGATCGTCAGCTACGGCGGGCTGTCGGGCGGAACCCGCGGCGTCGTCGCGCTTCGACCTGTCCTGCAGGCACTCGGTCTCGTCAGTACCGGTGCGAACGTGGAGATCCCGTACGTCTCACGGCAGATCGCCGACGGCGTGTTCACGCCCAACGACCGCCAGACGACCATGTTGCCGATGCTGCTGGGCGAACTGGCCGCACTCGACGGGGCCCTCGCGCCGCTGCGCGCCGCCGACTGAAGCGGGGCGGCTCAGGACGGGTGGGTGTTGATCGGCTCGGTGTCGGGGATCGGGCTCGCATCGCGGCCGCGGAGGTCGGGGTGCCACCGGTGACCGATCCACGGGATCACGAAGCCGAAGAGGGCGAACACGCCGGCGACCCAGAACGCACCGACCGCTCCGGAACCGTCGATGAGGAAGCCGGCCGCCGCCGAGCCCATGGCAGCACCGATGAGCTGGCCGGTGCCGACCCAGCCGTAGGCCTCGGCCGTGTCGCTGAACTTCACGCTCGCCGAGACGATGGCGAACAGCACGGCGAGGGCCGGCGCGATGCCGATGCCGGCGACGAAGAGGGTGACCGACAGCCACCAGGCGTTGAGGAAGAGGCTCGCGACGGCGAGTCCGGCGAAGACGATGAAGATGCGGCGCGCCAGCGCGTAGGGACCGATCGGGGTGTGTCCGAGGGCGAGGCCGCCGGCCAGCGAGCCGACCGAGAAGATCGCAAGGACGATACCGGCCTCGAGGCCGTCGTGCCCGAAGGTCGCGACGACGCCCGCCTCGACGGCCGAACAGGCGCCGATGAGGAGGAAGCCGACGACGGTGGCGAGGAGGACCGGCGGGCGCTTGAGCACCTGCCCGAGCTTGCGACGGCTCCTCGGGATGCGGACACGCCCGACCTCCGGTGAGGAGATGAACCACAGGCAGCCGGCGACCATGATCACCGCCGCCAGGGCGATGCCCCAGACCGTGCCGACCTGGGTGGACACGAAGGTGGTCACGACGGGCCCGAGCACCCAGATGATCTCCTGGGCCGATGCGTCGAGGGAGAACAGTGGGGTGAGCTGCTGGGAGGTGACGAGCTTCGGGTAGATGGTGCGGACCGCGGGCTGGACGGGCGGCGTGCTCAGCCCGGCGACGAATCCGACCGCCATGTACGCGGGGACGGTCATGGTGACGAGGGCGATGGTCGTGACGGAGACGGCACAGACCGCGAGGGTGAGGAGGAGCACCTTGCGGATGCCCCAGACGCCCATCCACCGACTCGTGAGGGGCCCGGCGATCGCCTGCCCGATGCTCGTCGCGGCGAGGACGAGCCCGGCGGCTCCGTAGGACCCGGTGACTTGCTCGATGTGGAGCAGGAAGGCCAGGGAGAGCATCCCGAACGGGAAGCGTGCGGTGAGCTGCGCCGCGATGATCCGGGCGACGCCGGGGGTACGAAGAAGGTCACGGTAGCTGCTCACAAGGACACCAGTCTAGGGACCGGCTCCGACACGCGCGACACGCCCGCGACACGCCCAAAGCGACAACGGATGTCGGAGGTCCGGAGGAGAATCTCGCCTGTGGATAGATATCCCTCAGACGGGGGAGAAAAGGCCGTCAATCCGGGATTTTCGCGTCGCCCACGAGTGTTGTACCCAGTGGAGAACCGGTGGATAACTCGCCCGAAACGGTGGAGAACCCGGTGGAAAACTACAGGGCTGTAACTACTAGCCCTTGGGGTTGGCCTGAAGGTCGCCAACTATATGTAGTATTGGAACCCCGGCGCAGGACGCCGCGGGAATCACCAGATTTTGAGGGGAAGGCACGAAGAGCTATGGCAATCACGGTCTACACGAAGCCCAGTTGCGTGCAGTGCACCGCGACGTACCGCGCACTCGACAACAAGGGCATCGAGTACAA
Organism: Plantibacter sp. M259; assembly: GCF_006065115.1. Lineage (NCBI taxonomy): Bacteria > Bacillati > Actinomycetota > Actinomycetes > Micrococcales > Microbacteriaceae > Plantibacter > Plantibacter sp. M259. The sequence continues at coordinate 3,269,970 of NZ_CP040750.1, forward strand.
CATCCTCGACCTCTCGGTCGACGAGAACGCACTCGAGCAGGTCAAGGCCCTCGGCTACCTGCAGGCACCGGTCGTCATCACCGAGGAAGACCACTGGTCGGGCTTCCGTCCCGACAAGATCGAAGAGCTCGCCGCACGTCTGGCTTGAGCCCACGGTCGCAGGCGTCATCATGAGCCGGCTCCAGCAGCACCGCAACATCCGCCCGTCCGGACGGCGACGAGGAGGCCTCCCGTGCAACCACGGCTGATCTACTTCTCCAGCATTTCCGGCAACACGCATCGCTTCATGCAGAAGCTCGACCTGCCCTCGTTGCAGATCCCGCTGTATGCGAAAGACGAAGCCGTGCACGCCACGGCACCCTACGTCCTCGTGACCCCCACCTACGGCGGGGGCAACGGCGACGGAGCGGTGCCCAAACAGGTGATCCGGTTCCTCAACGTTGAGGCCAACCGCTCCCTGATCCGCGGGGTCATCGCCGCCGGCAACACGAACTTCGGCGAGGCCTACGGGCTCGCCGGCGACGTGATCGCCAGCAAATGCAAGGTCCCGCACCTGTACCGCTTCGAACTCTTCGGAACCCAGGACGATGTCACCACCGTCCACAATGGATTGGAATCATTTTGGCAGCAGCGCCAGTTTCAGTGATCGACGCACCGTCGACGAGCCAGATGGACTACCACTCGCTCAACGCGATGCTCAACCTCTACGGCCCGAACGGCGAGATCCAGTTCGACAAGGACCGTGAGGCCGCGCGGGAGTACTTCCTCCAGCACGTCAACCAGAACACCGTCTTCTTCCACTCGCTGAAGGAACGGCTCGACTACCTCGTCGAGAAGGAGTACTACGAGCAGGCAGTGCTCGACAAGTACTCGTTCGACTTCATCCAGGAGCTCAACGACCTGGCCTACTCGAAGAAGTTCCGCTTCCAGACCTTCCTCGGCGCGTTCAAGTACTACACCTCGTACACGCTGAAGACCTTCGACGGCAAGCGCTACCTCGAGCGCTTCGAGGATCGCGTCGTCATGACCGCCCTCGGCCTCGCCGACGGCGACCAGCAGCTCGCGGTCGCGCTCGTCGAGGAGATCATCGCGGGTCGGTTCCAGCCGGCGACGCCCACTTTCCTCAACTCGGGCAAGGCCCAGCGAGGCGAGCTCGTCTCTTGCTTCCTCCTCCGCATCGAGGACAACATGGAGTCGATCGCCCGTGGCATCAACTCCGCGCTCCAGCTCTCGAAGCGTGGCGGCGGCGTGGCGCTCTCGCTGTCGAACATCCGTGAGTCCGGTGCACCGATCAAGCAGATCGAGAACCAGTCGAGCGGCATCATCCCCGTGATGAAGCTCCTCGAGGACTCCTTCAGCTACGCGAACCAGCTCGGTGCTCGTCAGGGCGCCGGTGCCGTGTACCTCAACGCACACCACCCCGACATCCTGCGCTTCCTCGACACCAAGCGTGAGAACGCCGACGAGAAGATCCGGATCAAGACGCTGTCCCTCGGCGTCGTCGTCCCCGACATCACCTTCGACCTGGCGAAGAAGGGCGAGGACATGTACCTGTTCTCCCCGTACGACGTCGAGCGCGTCTACGGTGTGCCCTTCGGCGACATCTCGGTGAGCGAGAAGTACCACGAGATGGTCGACGACTCCCGCATCAAGAAGACGAAGATCAACGCCCGCGAGTTCTTCCAGACCATCGCGGAGATCCAGTTCGAGTCCGGCTACCCGTACATCGTGTTCGAAGACACGGTGAACAAGGCGAACCCCATCAAGGGCCGCATCAACATGTCGAACCTCTGCTCGGAGATCCTCCAGGTCAACACGCCGACCACCTACAACGAGGACCTCTCGTACAAGGAGATCGGCAAGGACATCTCCTGCAACCTCGGCTCGCTGAACATCGCGCTCACGATGGACTCGCCCGACTTCGGTCGCACGGTCGAGACCGCCATCCGCGGCCTCACCTCCGTGTCCGACCAGAGCCACATCTCCTCGGTGCGTTCGATCGAGGACGGCAACGACAAGTCGCACGCCATCGGCCTCGGCCAGATGAACCTCCACGGCTACCTCGCCCGCGAGCGCGTGCACTACGGCAGCCCCGAGGGCATCGACTTCACGAACATCTACTTCTACACGGTGGTGTTCCACGCGCTGCGCGCCTCGAACCTCATCGCCAAGGAGCGCGGGGAGACCTTCGACGGTTTCGCCGACTCGCAGTACGCGTCGGGTGAGTTCTTCGACAAGTACATCGACCAGGTCTGGGAGCCCGAGACGGCTCGTGGACGCGAGCTCTTCGAGCAGGCCGGTGTGCAGATCCCGACGCAGGCGGACTGGACGGCCCTCAAGGCGTCCATCCAGGAGTACGGCATCTACAACCAGAACCTCCAGGCCGTCCCGCCGACCGGTTCGATCTCCTACATCAACAACTCCACGTCGTCGATCCACCCGATCGCGTCGAAGATCGAGATCCGCAAGGAAGGCAAGCTCGGTCGCGTGTACTACCCGGCTCCGTTCATGACGAACGACAACCTGGAGTACTACGAGGACGCCTACGAGATCGGTGCCGAGAAGATCATCGACACGTACGCCGCGGCGACGCAGCACGTCGACCAGGGGCTGTCGCTGACGCTGTTCTTCAAGGACACCGCCACCACGCGCGACATCAACAAGGCGCAGATCTACGCGTGGAAGAAGGGCATCAAGACCATCTACTACATCCGTCTCCGCCAGCTCGCGCTCGAGGGCACGGAAGTCGACGGCTGCGTCAGCTGCATGCTCTAAGGAGCTTCGCGCTTCGTCATCCGCACTTCGACAGGCTCAGTGACCGGTATTCCGGTCCCGGTCACTGAGCCCGACGCCGGTCCCTGAGCCTGTCGAAGGGCATCAGCATCACCGGTCCGTCGAGGGCCACGAGTATCACCGGTCCGTCGAGGGCCACCAGCATCACCGGTCCGTCGAGGGCCACCAGCATCACCGGTCCCTGAGCCTGTCGAAGGGCCAACCCCACTTCCCGATAGAGGACACCAATTCATGTCAGAGAAGCTCAAGCTGGTCGACCGCGTCCAGGCGATCAACTGGAACAAGATCGAGGACGAGAAGGACGTCGAGGTCTGGAACCGCCTCGTCAACAACTTCTGGCTGCCCGAGAAGATCCCGCTGTCGAACGACGTCCAGTCGTGGAACACCCTGACGCCGCAGGAGCAGCAGCTCACCATGCGCGTGTTCACGGGCCTCACGCTCCTCGACACGATCCAGGGCACCGTCGGCGCCGTCGCCCTCATCCCCGATGCGATCACCCCGCACGAGGAGGCCGTCTACACGAACATCGCGTTCATGGAGTCGGTGCACGCGAAGAGCTACTCCTCGATCTTCTCCACGCTCAGCAGCACGAAGGAGATCGACGAGGCGTTCCGTTGGTCGGTCGAGAACCCGAACCTGCAGAAGAAGGCGTCCATCGTCCTCGACCGATACCACGGTGACGACCCGCTGAAGCGGAAGGCCGCCTCGACCCTCCTCGAGTCGTTCCTCTTCTACTCCGGCTTCTACCTGCCCATGCACTGGTCGAGCCGCGCGAAGCTCACCAACACCGCCGACATGATCCGCCTCATCATCCGTGACGAGGCCGTGCACGGGTACTACATCGGTTACAAGTTCCAGAAGGGCCTCGAGAAGCTCACGCAGGCCGAGCGCGACGACGTCAAGGACTACACGTTCTCGCTGCTCTACGAGCTCTACGACAACGAGGTGCAGTACACGCAGGACCTCTACGACGAGGTCGGCCTGACCGAGGACGTCAAGAAGTTCCTGCACTACAACGCCAACAAGGCGCTCATGAACCTCGGCTACGAGGCCATGTTCCCGAAGACGGTCACGGACGTGAACCCGGCGATCCTGTCGGCGCTCTCACCGAACGCCGATGAGAACCACGACTTCTTCTCGGGCTCAGGCTCCTCCTACGTGATCGGCAAGGCCGTGGTCACGGAAGACGAGGACTGGGACTTCTAGTCACCGCGCGAGCACTGCGCTGAACGCACGAGGGCCGGATGGAATCCACGATTCCATCCGGCCCTCGTGCGTTGAGCGACCTCAGCGGTTAGCGTGGAGGGACGCACGATCGATCTTGGGGGAGACCACCGTGAGCGCGACACTCGAACAACACCGCGAGGCCATCGGTCCGGAGCTGCCTGGTACAGACGTCATCCGCGCGATCCGCGCGCTGCTCATCTGGGCCGTCTTGGCGTCGTTGGTCTACACCGCGCTGACGCACGCGACGGAGGGCATCTGTCCCGGCGGGTTCGACGGCAGCGGTGGATTCATCGATGCCGATGGCGGACCGACGGACACAGCCCCCACGTGCTTGACCGTTTCCCTGCTGCCGAGTCCGATCGTCTACGGCATCATCGGCGGCACCATCATCGGGGTGCTGAGTGTCATCCTCCGCCGAGCCTCATCTCAGGTCCGGGCCCTGCGGTTCATCTCCCGTGCCCGCTGGATTGTCTGCGGCGTTGCGCTCGTGAGCATCCTCGTCGCGCAGCTCTGGTTCGCTCAACTGGACGTGACCAATTGGGATGGAGGCCCGATCGACGTACTGTTCCCGTTCCCGTTCGCATCAGGGAGTGTGGAGATCTCACCCCTGCACGACTGAGCCGCTCAGCCGCCCAAGGCGGTGCTGATGCCACCGAAGCCGGCCAGGAAGAAGTAGAAGAACGCGGTCGCGCCCTGGACGACCGGGAGGAAGAGCGCCGCGATCGCGGTGACCACGATCGTCAGGATGACGACGAGTGAGACGAGACTCACGACACCGTTGCGTCCGGCGCTCGGCGTCTCGACGGGTTCGGCGACGAGCAGCTCGTCCATGGTCGCTTCGGTCGTCAGCATCGTTCTCCCTGTGGTTCTGGTGTCCTCGACCCTACCTGGCGATCCGCCGTGCGCCGCTGACTCGCCCGAGGATGTTCGAATCCCACGCGGAAACGCGCAGATCCGGGCGACTCAGCGACGGCTGGTGGTCAGCGGCGGGTGGACCAGAGGGCCCAGGCGATGAGCACGGGCTGGAAGAAGAGGCGGGTGAACCGGCGGCTGTCCGTGTCGAGACCGAAGGCGTCGCGGCGGTTGAGCCACTGGGAGAGGTTGCCCGGGAAGATCGCGGTGAAGAACGCCGCAGCGAGGTTGCCGACGGCCGTCCGCTTGACACCTGAGGCGAGTGCCGCACCCAGGGCGATCTCGACGACGCCCGAGGCGAGCACGGTGGTGTCCTCGTCGATCGGGACCCATTCCGGCACCTGCGCCTGGAAGTCCTTCCGAGCGAAGGTCAGGTGGCTGATGCCGGCGAACACGAGTGCGCCTCCGAGCAGCAGGCGTGCGGCGGTGCGGGCTTTCGATCCAGCCATGATGGTCCTCTCGACGATGGTGATGTCACCACGCTATCCGGAGATCGGTGGACCGACGGCGGGTTGCGAGTGCACAGATGTCCAGCAGCAGGCCGCTCAGCCGTCGATCTGTGAGTTCGCGTCGAGACGGTGCCAGGTGCGGTTGTGGTAGACGAGCGGTGCGCCGTCGAAGCTGGGGCTGAATGTCGGGGCGGCGGGAGCGGGCGCCTCGGCGGCAGGCTCGGCCCGGACCGGCTCCTCGGCCGCTTGCGGCTGCGAGACGCTCGACTCCAGCGCGTGCACCGCGATGACCGTGGAGGTCCCGGCCTCCATGCGGTTGACGATACGTCCGCGGATCCAGACGCCGTTGCCCGTGAAGTACGGCTCGCCCGTCGGCAGGCGGTCCCAGATGGAGGTGTCGGCGAAACGATCGATCCCACTCGTCGCGCAGAGCTTCGCGATGTGCAGCTGCTCGGAACCCAGAAGGTGGACCACGACGGTGTCGGACGCGGTGATGGTCGGCGCGCTCGAGGACAGCGACGACACGGAGAAGACGAGGAGCGGCGGTTCCGCACTGACGGAGAAGACCGAGGTGGCGGTGAGTCCCACCGGCCCGCTGCCGTCGTCCGCGGTGATGACCGAGACGCCGGCCGGGTGCTGACGGAACGCCGCCTTGAAGTCGTCGGGGGACAGGGAGGCGAAACCGGGGGCGACCTCGCCACCGTCGATGGGGGACGGCAAGGTGGTCACGGAGGCGGCTGCCGGGTGGACTGAGCTCACGGGGGATCCTTCGAACGACTGTGGACGACTGCTGCAACGCCGACTCGTTGGACGCTGCACAGGCTACGTTTCGCTCATCCGGCCGGAGCTGCAACTCTGTTACCCGGTGTGACGGCGACCGAGTGGTCGGGCGCAGGTCCCGTCGACCTCGCGTGCGTACGCTGGACGCATGCCCATCCTCATCGCCCCGGACGACCTCGCCGCCTTGATCGCCTCCGAGACGCCGGTGCGCGTCCTCGACGTGCGGTGGCGACTCGACGCACCGGACGGACGGCCCGCCTACCTCGAGGGTCACCTGCCCGGCGCGGTGTACGTCGACCTCGACCACGAGCTGGCCGACCACGTGCCGCCCGGAGAACCGGCCGTCCGAGGCCGCCACCCCTTGCCCGACCGTCAGGCGCTTCAGGCCTCCGCGCGATCGTGGGGCGTCGACGACGGCGACGTCGTCGTGGTCTACGACGACCTCACGAGCCTGTCGGCAGCACGAGCCTGGTGGGTGCTGCGGAACGCCGGCATCGCGGACGTCCGCATCCTCGACGGCGCGTTCCGGGCGTGGACGGACGCCGGACTGCCCGTGGAGCGTGGCGAGGTCGTCCCGGAACCCGGGACGGTCACGTTGACGACGGGTGTCCTGCCGACCATCGACATCGACACCGCCGCGACGTGGGCGGGCGAGGGACGGGTGCTGCTCGACGCGCGCGCCGGCGAACGGTACCGGGGCGATGTCGAACCGATCGACCCTCGGGCCGGTCACATCCCGGGCGCGCTCAGCACACCGACGACCGCCAACGTCGGCACAGACGGCCGGTTCCTACCGCCTGAGACCCTCCGCGAGCAGTTCCTCGCGGCGGGCGTGCCTGAGGACGCGACGGTCGCCACCTACTGCGGCAGTGGGGTGACCGCGGCGCACAACGCGGTCGCACTCACCCTGGCCGGCTTCGAACCGGTGCTGTACCCCGGGTCGTGGAGCGAGTGGGCGAACCACCCGGAGCGTCCGGTGGCGACGGGACCGGACGCCTGAATCGCCGACTCCGGACAACGAGCTCGTCGAGATGCGCCCTTCGACAGGCTCAGGGACCGGGGAGCGCTAGTCCGCGAGGACCTTCTGCAGGCGCTGCAACGACACCGACTCGGCCGTGCCCAGCTGCTGGGCGAACAGGCTGATCCGGAGCTCCTCGAGCATCCACCGGGCCTTCACGAGGTGCTCCGGAGCCTCGGCGGGCAGTGGGATCGTGCCGCCGGCGGCCTCGAACCGCGCCAACGCCGTCTGCGCCTCCGTCATCCACACCCGGTCGCGGTTCGGGTTGTCCGTCAGTCGCTCGGCGCGGTAACGGATGCCGGCGAGGTAGCGGGGCAGATGTTCGAGCCGTGCTGAGCCCGTCCGGGAGACGAAGCCCGGGAAGACCAGTCCGTCGAGCTGGCCCCGCATGTCGGTGAGTGCCGCGAGCAGCGTCATGCTCGTCGCCGCCTTCATGGCCTTCTCCGTGTCGCGAGCGGCCTGCAGGATGCGGGCGACGATGGCGACCGTCTGGAACATGCGGTCCATGACCGAGGCGGAGACGCGGTCGCGCAGCGTCTCGTACTGGAGCCGGGAGAACACCTGGCCGTCAGGCACCACGCGGAACAGGACGTCGTCGATGCAGGCGGCGAGGCAGTCCTCGAACAACGCCGGCGTCGACCGGTAGGGGCTCGTCGCGAGCGCGAGCTTCTCGTTGGCCTTGAGGTGCTGCTGCACATACGCCGTCGGGGACGGGATCGCGAGCAGGAGGAGGCGGCGCACCCCCGCGGGCATAGCGCGGGCCTGGTCGGCCTCCGTGCTCATGATCCGGATCGACACGCTCGTGCCGTCGTCGACGATCGCGGGGTAGCCGCGGATCACGCCGTCCTCTTGGCGGATGTCGATGAAGCGGGGGAGGTCGTCGAAGTCCCACCGCGTGAACCCGGAGCGCTCGATGGCGTTGGGCACTCTGGCGGCCGCGACCTTGGCGACGCTCGCCCGAGTGCGCTGCTTGAGGCGCTGCTGCAGCTCGACGAGGTCCTTGCCGCTGGCGAGCGTCCGGCCGCGCTCGTCGATGACCCGGAAGGTCACGAGCAGGTGTTCGGGCACGCGTTCCATCTCGAAGTCCGAGGCGGTGATGTCCATGTAGGAGAGCCGCTTGATGGCGTTCGCAAGACGGGTGGCGAAGGAGTCCTCGGCGGCGGGACTGCCGGGGGCGACCGCCGGGACGTCGGCGGGGAGCTCGGCGAGCAGTTTCGCCGCCCAGTCGGCCGCAGGCACGATGTTCCGACGCAGGGCCTTCGGGAGCGCTTTGATCATCGCCGTGATGAGGTCCCGACGGAGACCGGGGACCTGCCAGTCGAAGCCCGCGGGCGAGAGCCGGTCGAGCAGGGCGAGCGGGACGATGACCGTCACGCCGTCGTCGTCGCTTCCGGGCTCGAAACGGTAGCTGAGCTTCAACCGCTGGTCGGCCTGCACCCACTCGGCGGGGAAGCGGTCCTCATCCACCGCCGGAGCGTCCTCGGGGAGGAGATCCTCCTGGCGCATCGTGAGCAGCTCGGGCTGGTCGACGCGCGTCTTGCGCCACCAGGACTCGAAGCCCCGCGTCGTCGAGATCTCGGCAGGGACGCGGGCGTCGTAGAAGTCGAAGACGGCTTCGTCGTCGAAGAGGATGTCGCGGCGTCGCGTCCGCTCCTCGAGCTCACTCAGCTCCTTGCGCAGTCGTCGGTTCGCGCGGTGGAAGTCGAACAGCTTGTCGCGACCGATGTCGTGGGTCCACTCGCCGTCGACGAGCGCGTGCCGCAGGAACAGTTCGCGGGCCTGCTCCTGGTCGATGCGACCGAACTGCACCCGGCGGCGCGGCACGATCGGCACGCCGAAGAGGGTCACCTTCTCGAAGGCGACGGCGGAGCCCTGGTTCTTCTCCCAGTGCGGCTCGCTGTACGAGCGCTTGCAGAGGTCCCCGGCGATCTGCTCAGCCCACGCCGGGTCGATCGAGGCGTTGGTGCGGGCGAACAGCCGACTCGTCTCCACGAGTTCCGCGCTCATCACGGCGTTCGGCTGTTTCTTCGCGAGCGCGGACCCCGGGAAGAGGACGAAGCGCGTCTGGCGGGCACCGATGTAGTCGCCCTTCTTCGCGGTCTTCGTCGCCGGTGGAGCGTTCCGGCCCTTTACGACCGGAGCCACGGTCTGGTCCTTCAGCCCGATGTGCGAGAGGAGCCCCGCCAGGAGCGACTTGTGGATGCCGTCGGGTTTCACCGCCGGCTCGTTGATCGTCAGGCCGAGGGGCTTCGCGAGTTGACGCAGCTGGCGGTAGACGTCGTGCCACTCGCGGACGCGGAGGTAGTTGAGGAACTCGTTCTTGCAGAGCCTGCGGAACGCGCTCGACGACAGCTCGTCCTGTTTCTCCTCGAGGTAGTTCCAGAGGTTCAGGAGGGCGAGGAAGTCGCTCGTGGGGTCGACGAAACGGCGGTGCAGTTCGTCGGCCTTCTGCCGGTGCTCGAGCGGTCGTTCGCGTGGGTCCTGGATGGTGAGCGCCGCGACGATCGCGAGCACCTCCCGCGACACCCCGTGCTGCTTCGACTCCACGACCATGCGCGCGAACCGCGGATCGATCGGCAGGCGGCTGAGGTCACGCCCCACCCGCGTGAGCCGCGGGCCGCCGCCGCGAGGTGAGCCGTCGGCGAAGGTGCGGGTTTCGATCGCGCCGAGTTCGGACAGTAGGTCGACGCCGTCCTTGATGCCACGTGCGTCCGGCGGTTGGAGGAAGGGGAAGGCGGCGATGTCGCCGAGGCCGAGGGAGATCATCTGGAGGATCACCGCGGCGAGGTTCGTGCGGAGGATCTCCGGTTCGGTGAACTCCGGGCGCTTCGCGAAGTCGTCCTCCGAGTAGAGGCGGATGGCGATGCCGTCGCTCGTGCGGCCGGACCGACCCGAACGCTGGTTCGCCGACGCCTGCGAGATCGCCTCGATGGGGAGCCGCTGCACCTTGGAGCGCACGCTGTAGCGCGAGATGCGGGCGGTTCCGGCGTCGATCACGTACTTGATGCCGGGCACCGTGAGGCTCGTCTCGGCCACGTTCGTCGCGAGGATGATGCGGCGGCGGAGGCCTGCCACGGTCGACGGCTGGAAAACACGGTGCTGGTCGGCGGAGGAGAGCCGGCCGTAGAGCGGCAGCACCTCGGTGCCGGGCAGGTTGCGCCCGCGGATGGCGTCGGCGGCGTCGCGGATCTCGGTCTCGCCGGACAGGAAGACGAGGACGTCGCCCATCGACTCCCGCGCCAGCTCGTCGAGGGCCGCGTTGATGCCTTCGAGGTAGTCGCGGTCGGCGGCTTCGGACTCCGGGGCGTCCTCATCGTCGTCCGTGGGCTCGTCGGCCACGAGCGGCCGGTAGCGGATCTCGACCGGGTACGTGCGGCCGGAGACCTCGACGATGGGTGCTCCGTCGAAGTGCTTCGAGAAGCTCTCCGGATCGATCGTCGCGGACGTGATGATGACCTTGAGGTCGGGGCGCTGGGGGAGGAGCTGCTTGAGGTAGCCGAGCAGGAAGTCGATGTTGAGGCTGCGCTCGTGCGCCTCGTCGATGATGATCGTGTCGTACTTGCGCAGCATCCGGTCGCGGTGGATCTCGTTCAGCAGGATGCCGTCGGTCATCAGCTTGATCTTCGTCGCCTTCGACGCCTGATCGGTGAAGCGGACCTGGTAGCCGACGATGCCACCGAGCTCCTGGCCGAGCTCCTCCGAGATGCGTTCGGCGATCGTGCGCGCGGCCAGTCGTCGGGGCTGCGTGTGCCCGATGGACTCGCGACCGAGCTCGAGGCAGATCTTCGGCAGCTGGGTGGTCTTGCCGGAACCCGTGGCTCCCGCGACGATGACGACCTGGTTCTCGCTGATGGCACGCGCGATGTCCGCGCGGGCGGCACTGACCGGCAGCTCGGGCGGGTAGGAGATTCGGAGGTCGGACATCAGCCCTCCATCGTATCGGGCTGGACGCGGTGTGCTGCCGCTCCGGGCCTCTTGATCCGGCGAACCCATCCTCCGGTCCCTGAGCAACCTCCTTCGGTCCCTGAGCAACCTCCTTCGGTCCCTGAGCTTGTCGAAGGGCGCACGAGGGGCCTCCCGCTCCAGGTGGTCCTCCGCCGGTCCCTGAGCCTGTCGAAGGGCCCACGAGGGGCCTCCCGCTCCGGTGATCTTCTCCCGGTCCCTGAGCCTGTTGAAGGGCACACGGAGCACCCCACGAATCCGGCGCCCTTCCACCGGTCGCTGAGCCTGTCGAAGGGCACACGAGGGACCTCCCGCTCTGGTGATCTTCTTCCGGTCCCTGAGCCTGTCGAAGGGCGCACGAGGGACTTCCACAACCGATCCCACTCACCATCTGGAATGTCAGTGGTCCATGGTGGACTTGTTTCATGACCGAGACCACTGCCACCGCGATCCGCGTCGGCGACGAGTACGCCGCGCAGCTGGCGGAGTTCTCGGACGAGTGGGCGGAGCTCCACCGGCAGCAGGCTGCCCTGGACGCACGGAAGGCGCGCCTCCTGGCCCGTTCAGCCGCGTACGCGGACGCGTTCGCCGACGCCACGGTCCCGACCGTCTTTCCGCCGGCCGAGCGGCAGGACCTCTCCCGCCGCTCCACCTACGCAGCCCTTGCGATGGCGACGCGGACGCCGGAACGGACGATCCAGCGGGCGACCAACGACGCGGAACGTCTCGTGAACGACGCACCGGCCGTGCTGGCGTCGCTCGAGGCCGGCCGCATCTCCGCCCGGCACGCGCAGGTGATCACCGACCAGCTCTGCGACGTCCCGACCGCGGGCCGGGCAGCGTTCCTCGAACAGGTTCTCGTCGTCGCCGAGCGCACCACGGCCACTGGCCTCCGCACGAGTGCCCGCGTCTTGCGCGAGCGCCTCCACCCGGAATCCATCATCGTCCGCGCGGTTCGCTCCGAGGCCGACCGCCGAGTCGAGTTCGAACCCGCCGCCGACGGCATGGCTTGGGTGCATCTCTTCACCACCGCGCCCATCGCGCAGGGGCTCATCGAGCGGGTCGAAGCCGCCGCGGCGGAGTCACGCCAGGCGGGCGACACCCGCACGTGCGCCCAGCTGCAGGCGGACGCGCTCGCGACACTGGCCCTCACCGGCGTCACGCCCGACGACATCATGTCGAGCTCGGTCCTTCCGCATCCGATCGAGGTGCAGGAGCACATCACGCCGACCGTGCAGATCACGGTCCCGGCGCTGAGCATGGCCGGCGTCAGCGATACCCCGGCCACGCTCGACGGATACGGTCCCATCGACCCCGAGACCGCCGCACGTATCGCGGTCAACGCACCCAGCTTCGCCCGGATCCTCGTGCAGCCGGAGACCGGCGCGGTGCTCTCCGTCGGACGCAATCAGTACCGCGTTCCGGCCGACCTCCAACGGGCGGTGCGGTTGCGAGACGGCACCTGTCGGGCACCGGGGTGCGGCAGACGCGCGAGGGCCTGCGACCTCGACCATTCGGTCGCTTGGGAAGACGGCGGCACCACAGATGTCGGCAACCTCGCCTGTCTCTGTCGACATCATCACCGGCTGAAGCACCTCCCCGGCTGGAACCTCGACCACGAGCCCGGCGGGGTCCTCGACTGGACAACGCCCGACGGGAAACACCACCGGACGGAACCGGACCCCGCACCGTTCTGACCAGCTTGAGTCCCTGAGCCTGTCGAGGGTTCTCGTGGGCACTTCGACAAGCTCAGTGACCGGAAGAGGTGCGCCCGGAACGATGAGGGTTCCTCGTGGGCACTTCGACAAGCTCAGTGACCGGAAGAGGTGCGCCCGGAACGATGAGGATTCCTCGCGGGCACTTCGACAAGCTCAGTGACCGGGAGAAGTCTGCCCGCACCGTTTCGGTCCCCGAGCTGTGCCGCACTTCTACAGGCTCAGTGACCGGGAGGGGTTCGCCGGAGATGGTCCGGTCCCTGAGCTTGTCGAAGGGTGGGCGGGAGAGGGGCGGCCGGATGAACCCGGTCACTGAGCCTGTCGAAGGGCAGTTGGGCTGCGGCACCTCGGCGTCAAGCGGGCAGGTCTACGCGCTGTATCGCAAACAGAGTTGCTTCGCAGAGTGGTTTGCGTTACAAAGTAGATATGACTTCACCGATGGAACCCACCGATGGCTCGGACGCGCTCGACCCGGCCGCCATGCTCGCTCTGCAGGAGCGACAGGCGAGCCGTGTCGATGACATCTTCACGAGGCCCACCATCGCGATCGTGTACATCTGGGGTGTCGCGTGGACCGTCGGGTTCCTCGCGCTCTGGTCCGCGAGCGACGAGAACCCCTGGTTCACCACGCCGCCGACAGTCGCCGGATGGCTCTTCGGGATCCTGATGGTCGGCGGCATCGTCTCGTCGTCGATCATCGGCTCCCGTGTGTCGCGCGGGATCCAGGGAGCACAGCAGGTGCAGGGGACCATGTACGGCATCGCCTGGGCGATCGGGTGCACGGCAGCGGCGGTGTTCGGAGGCGCCCTGTTCGCTGCGGGGATGGCACCCGCACTCGCCGCCATCTTCTACCCGGCCATCTACAGCCTCGTGGTCGGTCTGCTGTACCTCGCAGGTGGAGCAGTCTGGCGCGACCGCCTCATGTACGGCATGGGCATCTGGATCATCGTGGTCGGCATGGCCGCACCGTTCTTCGGCTCGCCGGGCAACGCGCTCATCATGTCCATCGCCGGCGGAGGCGGGTTCCTCGTGTACGCGACGTTCCTCGAGGCGACCCGCCGTCGGCGTGCCCACCGATCGGCGGCGTGACCGATGGACGAACTCGACCCCCTCATCCACGCTCAAGCCCGCCTGCGCATCATGTCGACGCTCGCGGCGATCGATGCGGACAGCAGCATGTCGTTCCCCCGCCTGCAGGAGATGCTCGACATGACCGCCGGGAACCTGTCCACACACCTGCGGAAACTCGAGGACGGCGCCTACGTCCTCGTCACGAAGACCCACCGGGGACGCACTCCGGTCACCTACCTGGAACTCACCACGCTCGGGCGCCGCGCGTTCGAGGACTACATGACCGGCCTTCGAGCGATGCTCGGCGGCGCGTCGGGAACGGGACATCATGACGATCACACCACTGGCCACCCTCGAGGGCGTGACACGACGCTACGGCGAGGTGACCGCGCTGCACGACGTCGACCTCCGGATCGAGCCGGGCTCGCTCGTCGGGCTCCTCGGGCCCAACGGCGCCGGCAAGTCCACCGTGCTCTCCCTGCTGCAGGGCACCCGACGTCCGACGACCGGCACGGTGACGCTCTTCGGCGGCGATCCCGCCCAAGCGGTCAACCGCACGCGGCTCGGATCGACACCGCAGGAGACGGCACTGCCGCCCACGCTCCGGGTGGGAGAGGTCGTCGACTTCGTCGGACGGCACTTCGCAGACCGCGTGCCGACGGCCGCCCTGGCGGAGCAGTTCGGTTTCGGCGACCTCCTCCGACGCCAGACGGGCTCGCTCTCGGGCGGCCAGCAGCGCCGACTCGCTGTCGCACTCGCCTTCGTCGGCAGACCGCGTCTCGTGCTCCTCGACGAGCCGACGACGGGCCTCGACGTCGACGCCCGTCGGACCCTCTGGGACGCGATCCGCCGGCAACACGAGCTCGGGGCGACGATCGTCCTCACCAGTCACTACCTCGAGGAGATCGAAGCGCTCGCCGAGCGCGTCGTGGTGCTGGGCGGCGGACGGGTCGTCACCGATGCCCCACTGCGCGACGTGCTCGGGCTCGTCGGTATCCACCGGGTGCGGCTCCGGACCACCGACCCCGGAGCGATGGAGCGGCTCGCCGGGGTCGTCCAGGCGAGTCATGACGGTGACGCCGTCGAACTGGACGTCCGTGACGCCGACGCGTTCGTGCGCGAGCTCGTCCGGTCCGAGGCCCCGTTCACCGATCTCGCCGTGCGCGGAGCGACCCTCGAGGAGGCGTTCCTGACCCTCACCGCGGATGCCCGGGAGGACGTCGAACGGAGCGCCGCCTGATGGCCACCACACTCCAGCTCACCGCCCTGCACGCGCGGTACTCCCTGCTCGAGACCGTACGCGTCCCGATCGCGCTGATCGGCTCGCTCGTCTTCCCCGCGCTCTCGCTGCTGTTCTTCGTCGTCCCGCAGGCGCAGGTCGCCGGCGATCCCGTCATCGCCACCCAGGCGGTCATCTCCCTCATCGTCTTCGCCGTGCTCGCCAACTCCCTGTTCGGGTTCGGGCTGACCATCGCCCAGGCGAGGGAGCAGGCGTGGGACCCGTACCTCCGCACGCTTCCGGTGACGGGTGTCGCCCGGGTCCTCTCGCACCTGTGCTCGGTCGGCCTCCTCGGGTTCGCGGCCGTCATCCCGGTCGTCGTGCTCGGTGCGCTCCTGACCGCCGCCACCACGACTCCGATGGGATTGCTCGGCAGCATCGTGGCGCTCCCGGTGGGTGCCCTGCCGTTCATGCTCATCGGCACCGCGATCGGGTACGCCCTCCCCAGTAAGGCCGCGATCGCCGTGGTGCAGGTGGTCATGTTCTCGCTGGCCTTCGCCGGCGGACTGTTCATCCCGCCGTTCCTCTTCGCCCCGTGGCTCGACCGGCTGTCGATGTTCCTCCCGAGCCGTCAGACCCGGGAGCTCGTCGTGTGGGCGGTCCAGGGTGGCGAGTTGCCGTGGTGGTCGTGGGTCGGCGTCCTGGCCTGGACCCTCGTCCTGACCGTCGTGGTCCTCGCCCTCTACCGCCGCGACGAGGGCCGCCGCTACCGCTGAGGTCGACGGACACCTCGCCGAGCACCGGCCGTCTCCATGTTCTGTCACACGTCGACACACACCGTGCACCTGCCGCCGGGCGCTCGTACGCTGACGTCCATCCCGGCCGGACCACGGCCCATGACGAGCGGATGGAGCGACCCGTGTCCAGCAGCGCAGACCAGACGAACGCCGCCGACCGACCGACGGGCGCGCGCTGATGGGGGCGCCTGTGGTGTTCGGCACCGGTCCGATCTCGGTCGACGACCTCGTGGCCGTGTCCCGCGACGACGCCATCGTCGTCCTCGACACCCCTGCGCTCGACCGCATCGGTGCTGGCAGGGCCATCGTCGACCGGCAGACGACGCCGGTCGGAGTCGGTGCGCCGGGTCCTCGGTCCCAGGGTCCACGGATCCCTGGTCCCGCCGGGGGACGAGCGGCTCCGCGCACCGCGACGCTGGATGCCTCGGCGGTGGAGGAGCGCGTCGTCCACGATCGCCGTGGCGGCATCGGACTGCCGCTCTCGGTGGACCGTGCTCGGGCGGTGGTCGCCGCCCGGCTCGCGGGATGGACCCGTGGCGCATCCGGGATCCGCCTCGAGACGGCCGTGTTCGTCGCGGAGCTCCTCAACCGTGGGGTGACCCCGGTGATCCCGTCCGTCGGATCCCTCGGCGACGGCGACGAGACCCACCTGGCGTCCGTCGCGACGCTCGTGATGGGGCAGGGGGAGGCGGTCCTCGCGGGTGAGCGGCTCCCCGCGCAGGTCGCCCTGTCGCGGGTCGGGCTCGCACCGCTCGACCTCGCTGTGCACGAGGGGTTGGCGTTCGTCCACCACAACGCCTACTCCCTCGGCGTCGGTGCGCTCGCACTCCACCGGCTCGGCGCGCTCAGCCGACTGACGGACACCACGAGCGCGCTCTCGTCGCGGGCCGCTGCGCGGTCCGGGCTCGGCGGGTGGGGACCGGCGTTCGACCCGAGGGTCCTCGCCGGCAGCCCGTCAGCGGGTACCCGGGCCAGCGGCGAGCGGATCTCCGAGGTGTTGGCGACGTCGGTCCGCTCAGAGGGTGCGCGCGGCGGACGGGACCTGGACGGACTGCGGCTCGGGTCGACGCCGCAGATCAACGGTGCCCTCGCCGACGAGGTCGCGGCGGCCGTCCTGCTCGTCGAAGCGACGCTCGGAACGGCTTCGGAGGATCCACTCGTCGATCAGGCGTCGGGTGTCCTGCGCACGGGCGGGTTGCTGCATGGCGCGCGGCTCGCCCGCACCTTCGACGGGCTGCGCGCGGCCATCGCGTACACCGCTGCTGCCGCCGAGCGACGGCTCGGACGCATCGACGGAGGCGGTGCCGACCGCCGGGGGACCGGGCACGGGCTCGTACCAGGTCGGCTCGGTCAGTCGGCCGCGGACCTCGTCGCCGAACTGCGCGTGCTCGCGACCCCGGTCGTCGCCGCGGGCGTGCCGAACGAGGACTCGGACGCCCCGGCCTCCTTCGCCGGGACCTCGCTGCGGTTGCTCGAACGCTCGACCGCCCTCCTCGCGGACGTGCTGGCGGTCGAGGCGGTCGTCGCGGCGGACGCGCTCGGCCCGGCGGAGCACGACGGATGGTCGGTCGGGTTCTCCGTCGCCCACGCCGGCCTCCGGTCGGCGATCGAGCAGGAGCTGCAAGGTCAGCAGCTCGTCACGGCGGCGCTCGCCGCGTTGGGCGTCGACCGATCCTGAGCGACGGCGGCCGGCCGTCGAACGTGCGAGGGCGCACCCACGTCGTCGCATGCCATGTATTTCGACACGTGTCGAGGGGTGGGCGATGTCAGTGCCCTCCGGTAGGTTCGGACCACCGACCGAGAGACGTTCAGCGAGCCACCGACCGCGGCGGCGACGACCCTTGGAAGACGACCTGTCACGAACAGCCGTGCAGAGAAGAGGCATCGGTCCAGCATGATCTCCTTCGAACACGTCTCCAAGCGTTTCGACGACGGCACCCTCGCGGTCGACGACTTCTCCCTCACGATCCCGTCGCGGTCCACCACGGTCTTCGTCGGGTCCTCAGGCTGCGGCAAGACCACGCTCCTGCGCATGATCAACCGCATGGTCGATCCGAGCGAGGGACGCATCGTCATCGACGACGAGGTCGTCTCCGCCGTCGACCCCGTCCGTCTCCGTCGCCGCATCGGCTACGTCATGCAGAACTCCGGTCTCCTCCCGCACCGCACCGTGATCGACAACGTGGCCACGGTACCCATGCTCACCGGCGTCAACAAGAAGCAGGCCCGGGCGGACGCCCTCACCCTCCTCGACACCGTCGGACTCGACCGCGCGCTCGCCGACCGGTACCCGAGCCAACTCTCCGGCGGCCAGCAGCAGCGCGTCGGCGTCGCACGAGGCCTCGCGATCGACCCGAACATCCTGCTGATGGACGAGCCGTTCGGCGCCGTCGACCCGCTCGTACGTGCCGAGCTCCAGCGGGAGCTGCTCCGGCTGCAGCGCGACATCGCGAAGACGATCGTGTTCGTCACCCACGACATCGACGAGGCCTTCCTCCTCGGCGACCAGGTCGTCATCCTGCAGAAGGGCGGCCACATCGCCCAGGTCGGCACGCCGTCCGAGATCGTCGCCAACCCGGCCGACGACTTCGTCGCCCAGTTCATCGGTGCCGATCGCGGCCAGCGGACCCTGCACGTCGAGCGCGTCGACGGACGCGACGTCGTCGTCGACGAGTCGGGCCGCCCCGCCGGTGTCCTCGGAGCCGGGCCCGGCGCAGGCGACCGCCCGGGCCTCGACGTCCGGAAGGACGGCGCCTCCACATGAGCTGGGTCATCGCGAACTGGGACATGATCTGGGACCTCACCCTCACCCATGTCCAGCTGAGCCTGCCCCCGATCATCCTGGGGTTCCTCATCTCCCTGCCCCTCGGCTGGCTCGCACACCGGTACCGGTGGTCGCGTGGCGTGCTGCTCACGCTGAGCGGCATCCTCTACGCGATCCCGTCCCTGCCGCTGTTCGTCCTCATGCCGTCCCTCATCGGAACGAAGATCCTCGATCCGGCGAACGTCGTGATCGCGCTCACCATCTACGCCGTGGCCCTGCTCGTCCGCACGGTCGCCGATGCCCTCGACGCCGTCGACGCCGGGGTCCGGCAGTCGGCCCAGGCCGTGGGGTTCTCCACCGGCCAGCGGTTCTGGCGGGTCGAGTTCCCGCTGGCGGGTCCGCTCATGCTCGCCGGCATCCGCGTGGTCTCCGCGAGCACCATCAGCCTGCTGAGTGTCGGCGCCCTCATCGGCGTGACGAACCTCGGCTACCTCTTCACCGACGGCTATAACCGGCAGTTCCCGATCGAAATCCTGACCGGCATCGTCGGGACGGTCGTGATCGCGATCGTGTTCGACGTCCTGTTGGTGCTCCTCGGCCGGCTCCTCATGCCGTGGACGCGGATCAGCTCGAAGGGTGCGATCCGTCGTCGTCGTGCGGCCACGGAAGCCCGTGAGCTGGCGACCGCCGGGGGAGGAGCAGCATGATCAACTTCCTCGCCGCCTTCGCCTGGATCTTCGACCCCGCGCACTGGGATGGCCCAGGTGGCATCCCGGTGCGGGTGCTCCAGCACCTGGCCGTGACCGGCCTGACCGTCCTCATCGCCTGCGTCATCGCGATCCCGCTCGGGCTCCTCATCGGGCACACCGGGAAGGGACGGGAGGTCGCGGTCGCGATCACCGGCGCGCTCCGGGCCTTGCCGACCCTCGGTCTGCTCTCACTCCTCGCGCTCATCACGCTCGGGTGGGGCTTCTCCAGCACGAGTCTCGTCCCGGCGATCACGGCTCTCGTCGTGCTCGCCGTCCCGCCCGTCCTGGCCGGTGCGTACGGCGGGGTCGAGTCGATCGACCGCCAGACCATCGACGCCGCGCGTGCTGTCGGGATGAACGAGTGGCAGATCCTCGGCAAGGTGGAGATCCCGCTCGCCCTCCCGCTCATGATCGGTGGCGTGCGCTCGGCGGTCCTGCAGACGATCGCGACCGCCACCGTCGTCGCCTTCCTCACCAACGGCCCCGGTCTCGGTCGCTACATCCTCGACGGCCTCCCGGTACGGGACTACGCGCAGATGCTCGCCGGCTCGATCATCATCATCGTGCTCGCCCTCCTCCTCGAGGGCGTCTTCTCCCTGCTGCAGCGCGCCGTCGTGCCGCGCGGCGTCCAGGCGACCCACACGCGGGTCGACGAGACCAGGGGTCACGCCACCGGCGGCGACCGGTCCACCGCACCAGACCCCGTCGTCGCAGAAGCGGAGGCGAACATGCAGACCGCGGCATACCGCAACGACTGACGCGTCCCACCAGCCCGGGTGACAGCACCGCCCGGCTCCCAGACCCACAACGGCACCACCGTTCTCGCCCATCACAGATAGGAAACACCATGTTCACAGTTCGACAGGGTCGACGCCTCGCCGTCGGCATCGCCGCGACCGCCGTCGCGGCCCTCGCACTCAGCGCCTGCTCCGCAGGCGATCCGACCGCCGGGGAGACCGCGGCGTCCGACACGATCACGGTCGGCTCCGCCGGTTTCCCCGAGTCGGAGATCATCGCGCAGATCTACATCCAGGCGCTCGAGGCCAACGACATCAAGACGGCCGAGTCCCTCAACATCGGCGCGCGCGACGTCTACATCGCAGCGCTCGAAGACGGCTCGATCGACCTCGTCCCCGACTACAGCGGCAACCTGCTGCAGTTCTTCGACGACTCCGCCACGGCCACGTCGAGCGACGAGGTCTACTCCGCCCTCCAGGAGGCCACGCCGAAGGGCTACGAGGTCCTCGACCAGTCCAAGGCGGAGGACAAGGACTCCTACAACGTCACGAAGGAGTTCAGCGAGGCGAACAACGTCACGAGCCTCGCCGACCTCGCGGCCCTGACCATCCCGCTGGCCATCGGCGGCGCACCCGAGTTGGCTGAGCGGCCGTACGGCCCGAAGGGCCTGACCGAGGTGTACGGCGTCCCCGCCGACAAGCTCACCTTCGTCCCGATCAGCGACGGCGGCGGCGCACAGACCACCGCGGCCCTGCTCGACGGCACGGTCCAGCTCGCCGACATCTACACCACGACCCCGTCGATCACCGAGAACGACTTCGTCACGCTCGAGGACCCGGAGAACCTGATCCTCCCGCAGAACGTCCTGCCGCTGATCAACTCGGCCAAGGCCAGCGACAAGGTCAAGGAGGTCTTGAACGCCGTGTCCGCGGAGCTGACCACCGAGGACCTCATCGAGCTCAACGCCCGCAACCAGGGCGACGAGAAGGCCGCTCCGAAGACCCTCGCGGCCGACTGGCTGAAGGACAAGAAGCTCTTCAGCTGAGCAGCAGCCACACGTCGATGGCGTCGTCCGGTTCTCCGGGCGGCGCCATCGCGCTGTTCGCGGGGAGCGCATCCGGCTGCGGCCGGATGTCCAGGGGGTCTCCGACACCTGAGGAGTTGGTAGCGTCAGGGTATGAGTTCCGAGACCCCCGCAGAGTTCATCGCGTCGTGGACCGCCTGGCACACCGCTCGCGAGCGTTCCGTCCGAGCACCCCACGGTATCGCCGCCCTCCGGTTCACCCACTGGCTGACCGAGGAGGCGACCGCCCTCGAGGGTGCGCCGGGCACCTGGCGTGCGGACGCGACCGGCATCGTCGGTGAGCGGCTCACGGGTACCGGACTGACCACGCCGAGCGGCGCGCAGATCATGACCGACCGCGTCGAGCTGGTCCACGGTGACGAACTGCACTTCGGCGACGCGCTGCTCCGAGGCATGGAGCGGGACGGCGTCTACGCCCTCCGAGTGCTCGACCCGGAGGCGCCGACGCGGACCTCGCTCGCGGGCATCAGCGCGTTCGCCCCCGACGTCGCCTGGATCCGGCCGGCGCGGTTCGTGCCGTCCCCGGACGTCACGGTCGAGACCGAGTCGATCGACGGCCACGTCACGACCGAGACCCCCGTCGGCCGGGTCGAGTTCGAGCTCGGTGACGAAGCGGTGTCGCTGACGGTCACGGGCGGCCCGAACGGACTCTGGGCGGTCTTCTCCGACGGCACGAGTGGCGACGAGAGCTACCGGTTCCGGTTCATCAGCATGCCGGCCCCGACCGCGGACGGCCACGTCCTCGTCGACTTCAACCGCGCGTACCTGCCGCCGTGCGCGTTCAGCGACCACTACGTGTGCCCGCTGCCTGCGCCGAACAACCGGCTCCGTACGCGGATCACGGCGGGCGAGCGACTGCCGCTCGGCCAGTAGGTCCCGGCCACGGATCCCGCATGACGAACCGGCTCGCTGAGGCGATGAGCCCGTACCTCCGCTCGCACGCCGAGCAGCCGGTCGACTGGTACCCGTGGGGACCCGAGGCCTTCGCAGAGGCGGCCCGTCGTGACGTCCCCCTGCTCGTCTCGATCGGCTACTCGACGTGTCACTGGTGTCACGTCATGGCACGCGAGTCGTTCTCGGATGAGCACATCGCCGGGCTCCTCCGACGCGACTTCGTGGCGGTGAAGGTCGACCGCGAGGAACATCCCGACGTCGACGCCAGTTACCTCGCCGCCGCCGGCGCGTTCACCCGTGACCTGGGTTGGCCGCTGAACGTGTTCGTGACGCCGCGCGGACACGTCTTCCACGCGGGGACCTACTCGCCTCCCGTCCCGCTCCGCGGGCATCCCTCGTTCCCGCAGGTGCTCGAGGCCGTCCGCGTCGCGTGGACCGAGCGACGGGAGCAGGTCGTCGCGAGCGCCGACGGACTCGCGCGGGCGATCGCCGAGACGATGTCGTCCACGGAGGACGCCCCACTGCCGGAGCCCGGCGACCTCGACGCGGCGATCGCGGCGGTCGAGGCGCTCGAGGACCGGGAGCTCGGCGGCTTCGGCACGGCTCCGAAGTTCCCGATGGCCCCGCTGTTCGACTTCCTGCTGACGCCGCGCGAGGGGGAGGTCGCTCACCGCGGTGTCGACCTCGCGCAACGCACCCTCAGGACGATGGGGGCCTCGGCACTCCGGGATCCGGTCGAAGGCGGGTTCTTCCGGTACGCGGTCAACCGGGACTGGACCGAGCCGCACTACGAACGCATGCTGACGGACAACGCGCTCCTCCTCACCGCGTACACGCGGGCTTGGGCCGAGCGCCCGAGCTCGTGGGCGGCCAGTGTCGCCGCCGGGATCGCCGAGTTCCTCATCGGCACGCTGCAGCAGCCGAGCGGCGGTTTCGGGTCGGCGCAGGACTCCGAGAGCGTCGTCGACGGCGTCGGATCGGAGGGTGGCTACTACCGACGCGATGTGGACGGCCGGGCGATGCTGACCCCGCCGGCCGTTGACCGCAAGGTGCTCACCGGTTGGAACGGGCTCGCGATCGGCGCGCTGGCGGAGGCCTCGACGGTCTTCGACCGCCCCGAGTGGCTCGAATCAGCGAGGTGGGCGGCGGACGCGGTGGTCGAGAACCACCTCGGCTCGGACGGCACGCTCGCCCGGGCCTCGCTCGACGAACGGCGGTCGGGTGCGGCTGCGGCCCTCGAGGACTACGGGATGCTCGCGGAGGGGCTCCTGCGCCTCGGCCTCGCGACGGGCGAGGTCCGCTACGCGGAGCTCGCCCGCGACCTCGTCGACCGGTGCTTGCCTGACGAGACCGTGACCGACGAGACCGTGACCGACACCTCCTCCGCCACGGTGGCCGGCTTCATCCTGCCGGGCGGCGGCGACCCGGTGCTGTCGGCCCAGGGCATGCGGATCGACGGCGACCCGTCGGAGGGCGCGTATCCCTCGGGGATATCCTCGCTCGGACGCGCGTCGCTGCTGCTGTTCCAGCTGACGGCCGACGGCCGGTTCCGGCACGCCGCCGAGGGCGCGGTCCGGTTCGCCGCGTCGGCTGCGCTGTCGGCACCGACCGCGTTCGGCGCGAGTCTGGCCTTGGCGGCATCGCTCACCGGGCCGGCGTCGCAACTGATCGTCGTCGGGCCGGATCGGGCGGACCGGGACGAGGACGAGGATCGCGCGACGGCGGACCGGGCGATGCGCGACGTGGTCAGGACGCGCCGGGACGACGTCGTGGCGGTGGTCTCCGAGCGGCAGGCGGTGGCCTGGGCGGCGGGCGGGTTCGACGTCTTCGCCGAACGGACGAGTCGGGACGGCCGACTGACCGCCTACCACTGCCGGGACTTCGTCTGCCGCCTCCCGGTGACGGACGCGGCGCAGCTCGACGCCCGCTGATCCAGCGCGCCCGTCGACCCTGACACCTGGGTGGGTCAGGCTCCGAACGAGCCGTCCGGTCGGCCGAAGCGCAGCTCGCGCGCTTCGGAACGCCATCGCCCGAGTCCACCGTCGAGGAGCGCGACACGTTCGTACCCGGCTCCGGTCAGCGCCGCACGGAGGCGCTCGGCGGAGCGCCCGTCCAACTGGTCGTACAGGACGACCGTGTGCTGCTCCGTGACGCCGATGGCCGCCGCGCCACGCCGGACCTCGTCGGGTGAGGATGCTCCGAGCCCCTGGCGCGCGTCCAGCAGCTCGACGAACACGGCGCCGGGTACGTGCCCGTCGAAGAGGTACAGGTCGTAGCCGCTCACCAGCCGCACCGGGCCGCCGTCCAGCGCAGGCAGCTCGACGACACTCGCGTCGAGGACGATGAGGCTCTCGCTGCCGAGATGGTCCGCGAGCCACTGGGTGGAGACGAGCGGGTCCACCAGGAACGGCGCGTGCGTGGAGGTCATGCGCCCACCGTAGGAGGCCGCGGCCCGGATGACCACGGTGGTCGGCAACACTCGGTCACACGACGCCGCGGTTCAGCACTCGATGACGTTGACCGCGAGACCGCCCTCGCTCGTCTCCTTGTACTTCGTCGACATGTCGACGCCGGTCTGGCGCATGGTCTCGATCACGGTGTCGAGGGACACCAGGTGCGTCCCGTCGCCGTGCAACGACAGGCGTGCGGCGCTGACGGCCGTCGAGGAGGCGATCGCGTTGCGTTCGATGCACGGGACCTGGACGAGCCCGCCCACCGGGTCGCACGTGAGGCCGAGGTGGTGCTCCATCGCGATCTCCGCGGCGTTCTCGACCTGACGCGGTGTGCCGTCGAGGACGGCGCACAGGGCACCGGCGGCCATGGCGCAGGCCGAGCCGACCTCGGCCTGGCAGCCGCCCTCGGCCCCCGAGATGGACGCGTTCGCCTTGAAGAGCGAGCCGATGGCGGTCGCCGTGAGCAGGTACCGACGGATGCCGTCGAGCGAGGCGCCCGGCACGAACCGCAGGTAGTAGCTCCCGACCGCCGGGATGATCCCCGCGGCCCCGTTCGTTGGCGCGGTCACGACCCGCCCGCCCGAGGCGTTCTGCTCGTTGACCGCCAGGGCGAACGCGTGCAGCCACTCCGTGGGGAGTTCGCGCCCGCTCTCGGCCTCGGCCACGTCGAGGCGCTCTCGGACGGCACGTGCACGGCGCTTCACGCCGAGACCGCCCGGGAGGGTGCCGGTGTCGGCGAGCCCGGCGGTCACGCACTCGCGCATGGCCGTCCAGATGGCGTCGAGGCCGGCGTCGACCTCGACCGCGGTCCGCAGGGCCTCTTCGTTGCGTCTCGCGATCGCGTCGATCGGGAGCCCCGTCTCGTCGCAGAGCCCGATGAGCGTCTCAGCGGTCCGGAACGGCATCGGCACGGGTGTCGACGGCAGCACCGTGCTCGGGTCGTCGCCGTCACGACGGATGAAGCCGCCGCCGACCGAGTAGTAGGTCTCGGAGCGCACGGGGAGGTCGCTCCGCTGATCCCAGGCGTGGAGCGTCATGGCGTTCGGGTGGCCCGGCAGCCTCGTCCTGGGCACGAACGAGACGTCGTCCTTCGAGAACGCGATGGCACGCGTCCCGGCGAGCGTGAGCGGAGCGCCGTCGGGGTGGTCGCTCCAGGCCCGTCGGACCTCGGCGGGATCGCACCATTCGGGGGTGAGCCCCTGGAGTCCCGCGACGACGGCGTCGGGGGTGCCGTGGCCGATGCCGGTCGCGCCGAGCGATCCGTACAACGAGCACGTGACGCGGTCGACCCGGTCGAGCAGGCCGTCGTCCGCGAGCCCGGTCGCGAACGCCAAGGCTGCCCGCATCGGTCCGACCGTGTGCGAGCTGGACGGCCCGATCCCGATGGAGAAGAGGTCGAACGCGGACACGTATGCGGTCACTGGACGACCCCCTTCGGTGCGACTGGCTCCTCTCACTCTAAGCGTTTTCGGCACCGGGTGCGGGTGTCAGCGGGTGTCAGCGGCAGGTGAGCGATCCGTGAGTGCCCCCGCCCACACTGGTGTCCGGGTCGCCCACCGGCGGCCCACACCTGATTTCGAAAGGCATCCGCATGAGTATCAGCTCCGACTGGGCGATCGAAGCCCACGGCCTCGTGAAGACCTTCGGCGACAACCGGGCGGTCGACGGCGTCGACCTCTCGGTCCGCACCGGCACCGTCTACGGCGTCCTCGGCCCGAACGGCGCCGGCAAGACCACCACCATCAGCATGCTGGCGACGCTCCTGCGTCCCGACGCCGGCAGCGCCACCGTCTTCGGACACGACATCCAGCGCGAGTCGCAGGTCGTCCGCCAGCTCATCGGCGTGACGGCGCAGTTCGCGTCCGTCGACGAGAACCTCTCGGCCACCGAGAACCTCGTCATCTTCTCGCGACTGCTCGGGCTCGGCCGCGCGGAGGCGAAGCGCAAGAGCGCCGAACTCCTCGAGGAGTTCGGCCTGAGCGACGCGGCGTCGCGACCCCTGAAGAAGTTCTCCGGCGGCATGCGTCGTCGTCTCGACCTCGCGGCGAGCCTCATCGCCCAGCCGCCCCTCATCTTCCTCGACGAGCCGACCACGGGCCTCGACCCGCGGACCCGCGCGCAGATGTGGGACACCATCCGCCGCCTGGTCGCGACGGGCTCGACCGTCCTCCTGACCACCCAGTACCTCGACGAGGCGGACCAGCTGGCCGACCGCATCGCCGTCATCGACCGCGGTCTCGTGGTCGCCGAGGGCACCTCCGACGAGCTGAAGGCCTCCGTCGGCGAGTCGTCCCTGCAGCTGCGGCTCGCGGACCCCACCGACCTGGAGGATGCGCGTCGGGTCATCTCGAGCGTCCTCGGCGTCGACACCGTCGTCTCGCCGGAGGCCACCCGCATCACGGCCCCGATGCGCGACCCCGACGCCGTGACCGACCTCTTCATCACGCTCCGGGAAGCCGGGATCCGGCTCGCGGAGATGAGCGTCCAGAAGCCGACGCTCGACGAGGTCTTCCTCACCCTCACCGGGCACGGCGTCGAGGCGGACGACGCCGACGCCACGTCCGACACCGATTCCCTCGACACCGCAGAGCAGGTCCACGCATGAGCACGATCACCATCACCCCGGCCGCAGACCGGTCCCTCCGGAACCACGTCAGCCTCTCGCAGACGGTCCGCAACTCCTTCACCATGGCGTACCGCGGACTGCTCAAGATCAAGCGCACGCCCGAGCAGCTGATCGACGTGACGGTCCAGCCGATCATCTTCACCCTGATGTTCACGTACATCTTCGGCGGCGCGATCGCCGGCGACGTCGCGAGCTATCTGCCGATCATCATCCCGGGCATCCTGGTCCAGACCGTCATCACGACCTCGGTCGTGACCGGCATCCAGCTCCGCGAGGACATGGACAAGGGCGTGTTCGACCGCTTCAAGTCGATGCCCATCGCCCGCATCGCACCGCTGGCCGGTGCCCTCCTCGCCGACACGGTGCGGTACACGATCGCCACGACGCTCACCTTCGCGATGGGCTTCGTCATGGGGTACCGACCGGAGGGCGGCATCGGCTTCGTGGCCCTCGCCGGGCTCCTCGTGATCGTCTGCGCCTGGGCCATCAGCTGGATCTTCGCGTTCTTCGGGGTCATCGCCCGCAGCGCGAGCAGCGTGCAGGGCATCTCGTTCCTCGTCCTGTTCCCGCTGACGTTCCTCTCGAACGCCTTCGTGAACCCGGAGACGATGCCGAGCTTCCTCCAGGGCTTCGTGGACGTGAACCCCGTCTCGCACCTCGTGACCGCGGTCCGCGATCTCGCGAACACGGGTGTCTTCGGCGGTGACGCCTGGCTGGCGCTCCTCGGTGCCGCCGTCATCGTCGCGGTCTTCGCACCGCTCACCGTGCGGGCGTACATGCGCCGCGCCTGACGACGAGACGACCGCAGCGACCGATCAGTGCGCCGCCAGGGCAGGACTGCCGAGCAGTTCGAACGCCCTGGCGGCGCTCTCGTGCGCCTGCAGGGAGAGGGTCCGCTCGGCGAGGCGGTCGCGCTCGGTCGCCGTGAGGCGCGCCGCCGCTGCTGCCTCATGTGGTGTGCGGACGAGCGACGGGATGTCCTGACGGGAGGCGAGCGCACTGGCGAGCGCGACGAGCTCGGCGCCGATCAACCGCACCTCGTCGTCGTCCGAGCGGACGTACCAGGCGCCGAGGGCGATGACGGTGGAACCCAGCACCGGTCGGTCGAACCGGTTCGGGAGGAGGCGCCCCAGCGCGATGGTGCGGGTGCGGACCCGCCGCACGAGACGCTGGACCTCGGTGGCGCCCGGGACACCGTCCAGCACGGCGGCGGCGATCGCGGCGGAGCCGACGAGGGTGAACCACGGCGATCGGCGCGACTCACCCGGAGTGAACGCCACGAGCGCCTTCCCGTAGAGCTCGGCTCCCCGTTCGACGTCGCCCTGTGCCCGCGCGATCTCGGCGAGACCGGCCCAGCCGATCGACCGCCGTTCGGGGAGCGGGGCGAACGCGGAGAACGAGACGTCGTCCGAGAGGAACCGGTCGAGCACGGTGGTGGCGGCGGCGTGGTCACCGCGGGCGATGTCGCCGATCGCGATCAGCCACTCGAGTTGACGGAGGTCCGCCTCGGCACCGATCGCGGTCAGCCCCTCCGCAGCGCGGGCCGCCCAGACGAGCGCCTCCTCCGGCTCGTCGTTCTGGCTGTGCAGTTGGGCGAGCATGTGCGCACTCATGGCCGCGCCCCAGACGTCGCCGAGCGTGAGCGAGAGGTCGTTCGCGCGCAGGGCGGCCGCTTCGGCGGCGCGGGGGTCGCCGTCGTTCTCCGCCGCCTGGGCCGCCATGAGGTTCCCGAGGTTCGCGACATGCGGGTCGGTCGACCGGGAGTACTCGCGGAGGAGGGCCTCCGCGCGTTCGGGGCGACCCGCGACCAGCAACAGGCTGACCATCGCGCGCATCCGTGGGGCCTGTGTCGTCCGCGCCCGTTCGAGTCGACGGAGGACGCCGATCGCCCGCGCGGACGTGCGGGGATCGGTGGCGAGGAAGGTCACGGTGATGATGGCGACGGCGATGGCAGGGGTGTCGGTCGACACCGACTCCGGGTCCTGGTGGCGGAGCACGTCGAGGACGGCCGTTCCGAAGACCAGGACCTCCTGATGGGCGCTGCGGATCGTCCAGAAGAGGGCGAGTCCCGCGAAGACCGGGGCGACGACGTCGGCGCGATCGTCGGCGACCGCACCGCGGAGTACGTCCACCAGGGTGTCCTGTTCGAGGGCGAGGCGCGCGAACGCCGCCACCTGTCGTGGTCCCTGCATGGCGGGGAGGAGCGTCTCCGCGAGTGCGACCGCCCACGTCCGAGTGCGGTCGAGCACGAGGTCGTCCTCGTGCGCCTCGGCCGACTTGATCGCGCCGAACTCGCGGACCGTCTCGAGCATGCGGAATCGGACGGTGCCGGTGGCCGGGTCGTCCTGCACGGTGAGCAACGACTGCCCGACGAGCGCGTCGAGCGCTTCCACGACCTCGACCTCGGGGGCGAGCGCTGCAGCCGCCTCCAGATCGAAGCCGTCGGGGAACCTGGACATGCGACGGAGGACGATGCGTTCGTGCTCGCCCAGCAGGTTCCAACTCCAGTCGATGACGGCGAGGAGGGTGCGGTGGCGCTCAGGCGCACTGCGATCACCGGCGGTCAGCAGGGTGAAGCGGTTCCCGAGTCGTCGCTCGACCTCTTCGACCGACATGGATCTGGTGCGCGCCGCCGCGAGTTCGATGGCCAGCGGAAGGCCGTCGAGTTTCGCGCAGAGACGCGCCGCGGCGTCGAGTGGCACATGGAGTCCCGGGCGGGCGGCGCGGGCACGCTCGACGAACAGCCGCACAGCCGGGCCCGCGTGTTCGAGGTCGGCGCCGTCCACGGCAGCGTCCAGCGGGTCGAGTTGGTAGACGTGCTCGGCGGCGATCGACAACGGGCTCCGACTCGTCGCGAGGACGCTGAGGTCGCCGGCCCAGGCCAGCGCATCGGCGATCCAACGTGCCGCCGCGTCCACGAGGTGCTCGCAGTTGTCCATCACGAGCAGCGTCGGCCGCTCCGAGAGTCGGTCGATGATGCGCTCGTGCAGTTCGACCGGTTGCGCCATGATCGCTTCGCTCAGCCGACGCGGGGTCGGGGCCTCGCGGATGCCGAGTGCGGTCGCGACCGCGAGCGGCAGATCGTCCGGGTCCCGCACGCTCGCGAGTTCCACCACGACGACGCCGGGCGTGGTCGTGGTGGCGCGCCGGGCGACCTCCTGGGCGAGTCGGGTCTTCCCGAGGCCACCGGGGCCGAGGATCGTGGTGAGGCGGACCTCGGACACGAGCGTGCCGATCGCGTCGAGATCGGTGTCGCGACCGAGGAGCTCGTTCGGCGCCGTTCGGAGCCCGAGCACCATGCTGGAGACCCGGGCGGTCGGGGGAGTGGCCGCCGGAGGTGACGGCTCGACGGCGTCCTGCAGGAGCGCCGCGTGCGCCGCAACCAGCGCCGATGTCGGGTCGGCGCCGAGCTCGTCCCGGAGCCGATGACGGTGGTCGGCGAAGAGCTGCATCGCGTCGGAGCGACGTCCGCTCTGCGCGTAGGCGTTGAAGAGCATCAGCTGTGTGGCGTCGTCGAGCGGATCGGCGGCGACGAGCGCCTCGAGATCGGTGATGACGGCCGCGCCGTCGCCGAGTTCGAGGCGGCTCTGGGCACGCACCCGGCGCAGCTCGTCGCGCAGCCGCGCCGCGCGGTGCGCCAGCTCCTCGCCGAGTGGGCCTTCCAGTTCCGCGCCGGGATCACCGGTCCAGAGGAGGAGCGCGTCCCGGGTGAGCGTGCCCGCGGTGTGCGGGTCGGCGGCGCGGATGGCCGTCGACGCCGCATCGGCCGCCTGCGCGGCGACGTGGAGGTCGACCAAGGACTGGTCGATCGACAGTCGATAGCCGGCGGCCGAGGAGTCGATGAGGTCCGGCGCCGACACGGCGCGAACCCGCGAGACCAGGGTCTGCAGCGCGGCTTTGGCACCCGCGGGCGGTGCGTCGTCCCACAGCTCGTCGATGAGGGCGGCCGTCGACACGGCGCGCCCGTCCGCGAGCACCAGGATCGTCACCAGCGCTTTGGCGAGCCGGCCGCCGGGTTCGACGAGCCGTCCGGTGCGTCCCTCGACGAGCACCGGCCCCAGGACGGTCACTCGAAGGTTCGACGCAGGCACGTCTCGAGTGTATCCAGGGCGCTGTCCCGGAGCTGGTGGAGTCGTCGTGAGCCGGACTGCCCTCAGCGCAGGGTCTTGCGGGCGGTGATCTGGCCGGTGTCGAAGCCGAGCAGGTGGAGGCCGCCGTGGAACCGGGCGTGCTCCACCTTGATGCAGCGGTCCATCACGACGTTCAGACCCTTCGACTCGCCGTACTCGGCTGCCTCCTGGTTCCAGATGCCGAGCTGCACCCAGACGGTCGGTGCTCCGATGGCGACGACCTCGTCGATGACCTGTGGGATGTCGCTCGCCTTGCGGAAGACGTCGACGATGTCGGGTACCTCCGGCAGGGAGGCGAGGTCGGGGTAGGCGGGCTGACCGAGGATCTCCGTGGCGTTCGGGTTCACGAAGTAGATCGTGAAGTCGCTCGACTGCTGCAGGTAGGTGCCCACGAAGTACGAGGAACGCGCCGGGTTCGGGGAGGCGCCGACGATCGCGACGGACTTCGCCTCGCGGAGGAGCTTCAGGCGGGCCTTCGCGTCGGGGCCCGCCCAGGTGCGCTGCGAACGCAGCAGCTTCGCGAGCGGCGAATCGGCGGGCAGCGAGCAGGTGAGGCCGTTGGTGAGCCGGACCGTCTCGGTCGCGTCCACACCGGTCTCGGTCGCGTCCGCACCGGTCACGGTCGCGTCCACACCGGTCACTGAGCTTGTCGAAGTGCTCATGCCACTACTCCTTCACCGCTGCGGCGAGCGCCTGGTCGAGGTCGTAGATGATGTCGTCAGGGTCCTCGATGCCGACGCTCAGCCGGACGATGCCCGGCAGCACACCGGCGTCGACGAGTTGCTGGTCGGACAGCTGCGCATGCGTCGTCGACGCGGGGTGGATGATGAGCGTCTTCGCGTCGCCGATGTTCGCCAGGTGGCTCGCGAGGTCGACGGACTCGATGAGCTTCTGGCCGACCTGACGGCCACCCTTCACCTCGAAGCTGAAGACCGAGCCCGGCCCCTTCGGCAGGTATTTGTTCGCACGCTCATGGTGCGGGTGAGCCGGGAGTCCGGCCCAGTTGACGGCGGCGATGCGCGGGTCGGCGTCGAGCCACTCGGCGACGATGCGCGCGTTGTCGACGTGGGCCTGGATCCGGAACGGCAGCGTCTCGACGCCCTGGGCGAGGAGGAAGGCCGAGTGCGGTGCGAGCGCCGGACCGATGTCGCGGAGCTGCTCGGCGCGCAGCCGGGTGAGGAAGGCGTATTCGCCGAAGTTGCCCGACCACTGCAGGCCGCCGTAGCTCGGGACAGGCTGACCGAACAGGGGGAACTTGTCGGTGTTCCAGTCGAAGCGCCCGCTTTCGACGACGACGCCACCGAGGGTCGTGCCGTGGCCGCCGAGGAATTTGGTGGCCGAGTGCGTGACGATGTCGGCGCCCCACTCGATCGGGCGGTTGAGGTAGGGCGTCGCGATGGTCGAGTCGATGATGAGCGGAATGCCGTGTGCGTGCGCGACGTCGGCGAGGCCCTCGATGTCGGCGATCTCGCCCGAGGGGTTCGCGACCGTCTCGGCGAAGACGAGCTTCGTGTTCTCCTGGATGGCGGCGGCGTAGTCGGCGGCGTCGGAGGACTGCACGAAGGTGGTCTCGATGCCGAACCGGCGGAGGGTGACGTCGAGCTGCGTGATCGAGCCGCCGTAGAGGTTGGCCGAGGCGACGATGTGGTCGCCCTGTCCGGCCAGCGAGGCGAAGGTGATGTACTGCGCGGCGAGACCGGAGGCGGTCGCGACGGCACCGAGGCCGCCTTCGAGGCTGGCGATGCGCTCCTCGAAGCTCGCGACCGTCGGGTTGGCGAGGCGGGAGTAGATGTTCCCGTACTTCTGCAGGGCGAAGCGGGCGGCGGCGTCGGAGGTGTCGTCGAAGACGAAGGCGCTCGACTGGTAGATGGGCAGCGCCCGTGCGCCGGTCACCTGGTCGGGGATGTTGCCCGCGTGGATCGCACGCGTGCGGAAGCCATACTCACGATCTGCCATGCGTTCACGCTACCGGAGCACCGTCGAGCGCTTCACCGTGCTGCAACATTGCGTCGCATTCGACCGCACTGCACAGGGCCTGCCCAGGGCGTCGGCGTATCGTGTGGGGCACAGCCCTGATCGGGCTGCCGGACGAGGGCGCAGTACCCGGAACGCGACAAGACTGACCACTTGGGAGTGATCGTCATGTCTTGGATCGTACTCATCGCGTCCGGCGTCCTGGAGGCCGTTTGGGCGACGGCGCTCGGCAAGTCCGAGGGCTTCACGAAGCTCTGGCCGACCGTGACGTTCGCGGGGGCGCTCGTGCTCAGCATGGCCGGCCTCGCCTGGGCCATGCGCGACATCCCGGTGGGTACCGCCTACGCGGTCTGGGTCGGGATCGGCGCAGCGCTCACCGTCGGGTACGCCATGACCTTCGGCGGCGAGCAGCTGTCGGTCGTCAAGGTGCTGCTCATCCTCGGACTCATCGGCTGCGTCATCGGCCTGAAGATCGTGGGCGGCGAGCACTAGCCGCGCTGGTCAGGTATGCACCCCTGCCTCAGGCCAGGTGCACCGCTCCGAGCGCGAGCACCGCGATGAGGAGCCAGGAGACGAGCCCGACGACGAGCGCGCGCCACCCGGTGGTGACGAGTGTGCGGACGCGGATCGCGGCGCCGAGTGCGAAGAGCGCCATCGCCAGCAGTGCGGTCTGCACGCCGTCGGCGACGTCGAGGACGAGCTCGGGCACCGGGAGCAGGGTGCGGACGAGGACCGCGGCGATGAAGCCCGCGACGAACAGCGGGACGATCGGCGGTCGGGTTGCGGTCGCGGTCCCGTCGGCATCGACCTGCGCACCGGTGCCGGCCGACACCGTCAGGAGTCGACGGCGCTCGATCGTCGCGGCGGCGGCGACCATGGGGGCGAGGAGCACGACGCGGGTCAGCTTGACGACGACGGCGATCGCGAGTGCGCTCGTGCCGGCGATCTGGGCGGTCGCGACGACCTGACCCACGTCGTGCACACTCGCCCCCACCCAGTGACCGAACTGCTCGTCGCTGAGTCCGAGTGGGCCGCGGAGCGCCGGGAGGACGAAGATCGCGAGGGTCCCGCAGAGGGTGACGAGCGCGACGGGCGTCGCCTGTTCCTCGTCCTTCGCCTTCACGACGCCGCTCATCGCGCCGATGGCGGAGGCGCCGCAGATGGAGAAGCCCGTGGCGATGAGGAGCGGTTCGGGGCCCGTGAGCCCCAGTCTCCGGCCGAACCAGAGGGTGACGAAGAAGGTGACGACGACGATCGCCACCGTGGTGGCGAGCGTGACCCACCCCAGGCCGGCGATGTCGACGAGGCTCAGCTTCAACCCCAGCAGCACGACACCGATCCGCATGAACCGTTTCGCGCTCATGCCGAGTCCCGGCTTCAGGACACCGGCTGCGAGCCGCTGGAACGGCGGAAGCTGGCCCGCCACCATGCCGAGCAGCACGCTCGCGGTCAGCAGCGGGACGACCGGCAGGAGGGTGTGGAGGCCCAGGGCGGCGAGCGCCGCGGCACCGGCGACGAGCACCCCGGGGAGCGCCTTCATCGTCGTCCTCCCGTCACACCCATGACGGCAACCAGGCGTGCAGGTGCCAGAACCAGTAGGGCACGGTGATGGCGGTCCAGAGCGGATACCAGAAGATGCTCAACAGCGTCGTGATGGTCACGAACACCCCGATGACGCCGATGCCGGCGAACCGTCGTTCCTCCGGGTCGTCGCGGGACCCGAGGATCTTCCCGATCGCGAAGACGAGCGCGAGGATGAGGTACGGCTCGAAGACGATCGTGTAGAACTGGAACACCGTCCGGTTCAGGTAGAGCAGCCAGGGCAGGTACCCCGCGGCGACTCCGAGGACGATGAGCCCGACCTGCCATTCGCGGTACCGGACGAGCCGGTAGACGCAGTAGCCGAGCGCGCCGGCGGCGCCCCACCAGATGAGCGGGTTGCCGATCGAGGTGATCGCGGAGGAGCAGGCGTCCCACGCGCAGCCGTCGGTCCCGGTGGCGGGGGACTGGTAGTACATGCTCGTCGGCCGGATCATGAGCAGCCAGCCGAGCGGGTTCGCGGCGTAGGGGTGCGGGGTGCTGAGGCCGACGTGGAAGCTGTAGGCGCTCTGGTGGTAGTGGAGCAGGCTCTGGAACCAGTGGGGGACCCACGCGAAGGTGCCGGTCCAGGCGTTGCCCACCGCGTCCGCCCACTGACGGTCGTACCCGCCGGATGTCCTGATCCACCCGGTCCAGCTGGCGAGGTACACGACGGCGGCCACGGGGACGAGGGTCACGAAGGACACGGGGCCCTGCTTGAGGACCGCCGCGCTCGCCCACAGGCTGAGGCCCAGTCGACGTCGGAGCAGCAGATCCGTGACGATCACGTACACGCCGAACGCGGCGAGGAAGTACAGTCCGTTCCACTTGACCGCGGTGGCCGCGCCGAACGCGACCCCTGCTGCGAGCAGCCACGGCCGCCACCAGAGGACGGGACCCCAGGCCGGATCGGCGCCCCTCGCCCGGGCTGACGCGACCTTCGCCGCCAGGCGTGACGCGTGCCACGACCGGTCCAACAGGATCGCGCCGAATCCCGCCAGTACGAAGAACATGACGAAGTTGTCGAGCAGCGAGACCCGGGCCATGACGATCGCGTGGCCGTCGATCGCGAACAGGAACCCGGCCAGGACGGCGAGGATCGACGAGGTGAACAACCGCTTGGCGATGAGCGTGACGAGCAGGACCGCGAGCGTTCCGGCGATCACGGTGGAGATGCGCCACCCGGTGCTGTCGTCGATGCCGAACACGGCGATGCCGAGCGCGATCAGCCACTTGCCGAGTGGTGGGTGCACGACGTAGGAGGGATTCGTGCTCGGGCTGCCCGCGTCGCCGTTCGCGAAGCCCTCGTCGGCCCCGTCCGGCCAGGTGCTCTCGTAGCCGTTCAGCCACAGCGACCACGAGTCCTTCACGTAGAAGGTCTCGTCGAAGACGAGCGAGTGCGGGTGACCGAGGTTCCAGAACCGCAGCACGAACGCGAGGAGCGTCACCGCGGCCGGGCCGCCCCAGATCCAGAGCTTCCGGCGGCGCTCGGTGCGCAGCATCCGCTCCCACCAGCGGTCGAGGCGGGATCCCGTCACAGGGGCTTCCAGAAGATCGACCGACACCGTCTCATCTAACCACCCCGACCGGATGGGAGACTGGTCCGGTGATCATCCTCGGAGCGACCCCCATCGGCAACCTCGGCGATGCGTCGCCACGACTCCGGGAGGCGCTGGCCGCGGCGGAGGTCATCGTCGCCGAGGACACCCGGACGGCCATCCACCTGCTGCGCGCCCTCGGTGTGGAATCGCGGCCGCGGCTCATCGCCATGCACGACCACAATGAGCGCGAACGCGCGGCCGAGATCGTCGAACTGGCCCGCGAGACCGACGTGCTCGTGCTCAGCGACGCCGGCATGCCGACCGTGTCCGACCCCGGCTTCCACCTCGTCGACGCGGCGGCGGCCGCAGACGTCCAGGTCACCGCGATCCCCGGGCCGTCGGCGGTCGTCACGGCGCTCGCCGTGTCCGGCCTCGCGACCGACCGCTTTACCTTCGAGGGGTTCCTCCCGCGGAAGCCGGGCGACCGACGCAGCAGCCTCCGAGCGCTCGCGACCGAGCCGCGCACGATGGTGTTCTTCGAATCGCCCAACCGACTCGCCTCCTCCCTCGAGGACATCGCCTCCGTGCTCGGAGCCGATCGTCGCGTGGCCGTGTGCCGGGAGCTCACCAAGCTGTTCGAGGAGGTCAAACGGGGAACGGCCGCTGAACTGGCCGAATGGGCGTCCGGGGGTGTGAAGGGCGAGATCTGCATCGTCATCGCCGGTGCTGAGGCCGTCGAGGCCGATCCGGCCACCGCGCTCGAGCAGGTGCTCGCGCTCGTGGCCTCGGGCACGCGCCTGAAGGACGCTTCCAACGAGGTCGCCGAGGCCACCGGCCTCTCGAAGCGCGACCTGTACCAGGCGGCCCTCGCCGCCCGGCCCCCGAAGGCGTCGCCGGACGCGCAGGTGCGTCCCGCACCGTAACAGGCACGGTGGCGACGCCCGCTCGTCCTAGGATTGACCCCATGGCCGACGGCACCTCGTTCTACATCACCACGCCCATCTTCTACGTCAACGATGCCCCGCACATCGGGCACGCCTACACGGAGGTGGCCGCGGACGTCCTCGCGCGCTGGCACCGTCAGGCCGGCGACCGCACCTGGTTCCTGACCGGGACCGACGAGCACGGCCAGAAGATCCTGCGCACAGCGACTGCGAACGGCGTGACGCCGAAGGAGTGGGCCGACAAGCTCGTGAGCGAGTCCTGGTACCCGCTGCTCGACACGATCGACATCTCGAACGACGACTTCATCCGCACGACGGACGTGCGGCACGAACAGAACGTCCAGCTCTTCCTCCAGCGCCTGTACGACGCCGGCTTCATCTACACCGGTGAGTTCGAGGGGTACTACTGCGTCGGCTGTGAGGAGTACAAGCAGGAGAGCGACCTCGTACAGGGCACCGGCGAGTACGTCGGGCAGCTCGTGTGCGCGATCCACTCGAAGCCGGTCGAACTGCTCCAGGAAAGCAACTACTTCTTCCGCATGAGTGACTTCGCCGAACGCCTGCTGGCCCTCTACGAGGAGCGACCGGAGTTCGTGCAGCCGGAGTCGGCGCGCAACGAGGTCATCCAGTTCGTGCGCCAGGGGCTTAAAGACCTGTCCATCTCCCGCTCGACCTTCGACTGGGGCATCAAGGTGCCGTGGGACGAGAGCCACGTCGTCTACGTCTGGTTCGACGCCCTGCTCAACTACA
This sequence comes from Plantibacter sp. M259, assembly GCF_006065115.1. Classification (NCBI taxonomy): domain Bacteria; kingdom Bacillati; phylum Actinomycetota; class Actinomycetes; order Micrococcales; family Microbacteriaceae; genus Plantibacter; species Plantibacter sp. M259. The sequence goes on from NZ_CP040750.1 coordinate 3,308,118, forward strand.
TCACCGCCGCCGGGTACGGCTCCGACGAGGAGGCGTTCGCCGAGCGCTGGCCCGCCACGCAGATCGTCGGCAAGGACATCCTGCGGTTCCACGCGGTCATCTGGCCGGCCATGCTCATGGCCGCCGGGCTCGAGGTCCCGAAGCGGGTCTTCGGTCACGGCTGGCTGCTCGTCGGCGGCGAGAAGATGTCGAAGTCGAAGCTCACCGGTATCGCACCGAGTGAGATCACCGACACCTTCGGCTCCGACGCGTTCCGCTACTACTTCATGCGCGCCATCGCCTTCGGGCAGGACGGTTCGTTCAGCTGGGAGGACCTCTCCGCGCGGTACCAGGCGGAGCTCGCGAACGGCTTCGGCAACCTCGCGTCGCGCGTGCTCGCCATGGTGACGCGGTACTTCGACGGCGTCGTGCCGGCGAGCGGTCCTGCCGAACCGGCCGACGTGGCCATCCAGGAGACGGTCGCCCGCGCTGCAGCCGACGCCGACGCCGCGATCGAGCGCCTCGCCATCCAGGACGCCCTCGCCGCCATCTGGCGGATCGTCGACGAGCTGAACGGCTACATCACCGAGCAGGAGCCGTGGGCGCTCGCGAAGGACGAGGCCAAGCGGGAGCGGCTCGGCACCGTGCTCGCCACGGCGGTCGAGGGGCTGCGCGCCCTGTCGGTCCTGCTGCACCCCTTCGTCCCGAAGGCGACCACCAAGCTGTGGTCGGCCCTCGGCGCCGAAGCAGCCCTCGGCGAGCTCGGGGCACAGCGCATCGGCGATGTCGGCACCTGGGGGCAGCTGCCCGCCGGCACCTCGGTGGCAGGGCTCGAGCCGCTGTTCCCGCGGATCGAGGCCGTCGCCGAATGAGCGAGGGCGTCGCGCCGGATCCGGCCGCCACACCGCACCTGCGGCAGCGCGAAGCGGGGGAGCGGAAGCAGCTGAGCTACCCCGAGGCACCTGAGGCGCTGCCGGTCGCGGTCTACGACAACCACACGCACCTCGAGCACGCCGACGGCGACGCCCCGCTGACCCCGTCGGAGCACTTGGACCGGGCGGCCTCCGTCGGGGTCCGTGGCATCGTGCAGGTCGGCACCGACGTCGAGACCTCGCGTTGGTCGGCGGCGATCGCCGCTCGTGACCCCCGCGTGCTCGCGGCGGTCGCGATCCACCCCAACGACGCACCGGACCTCGACCGCGCGGGCACCCTGGACGAGGCGCTGGCCGAGATCGACCGGCTGGCGGCGGAGCCTCGTGTCCGCGCCGTCGGCGAGACCGGCCTCGACTTCTTCCGCACCGAGGAGGACGGCCGCGCAGCGCAGTTCGCATCGTTCGAAGCGCACATCGCCATCGCGAAGCGCCACGGTGTCGCGCTGCAGATCCACGATCGCGACGCCCACGACGAGGTCGTCGAGACGCTCCTGCGGGTGGGCGCTCCGGAACGCACCGTCTTCCACTGCTTCTCGGGCGGCCCGGAGCTCGCCGAGCTGTGCGCCGAGCACGGCTGGTACGCCTCCTTCGCCGGGACGGTCACGTTCAAGAACGCCGCACCGCTGCGTGAGGCGCTCGCGATCATGCCCCGCGAGTTGATCATGGTCGAGACCGACGCGCCCTACCTCACGCCCGCACCGTTCCGCGGTCGGCCGAACGCGCCGTACCTCCTCCCGTACACGGTGCGCGGCATGGCCGAGCACCTGGGCGAGGACGTCGCCGCGTTCGCGACGCAGCTCGCGACGAACACCGAGCGCGTCTACGGCTCCTGGGCCGACTGAGCGACTGAGCCCGTCACCGAGCCTCGCGCCCGTCGCCCGACGAGGACCGGCTCCGCGATCAGGGATACTGGAGGGATGACCGCCTCCGTCGCCCTGCTCGGCCCCGCCGAGATCCGAGATCTCGCCACCCTGCTGGACGTGACGCCGACGAAGAAGCTCGGTCAGAACTTCGTCATCGACGCGAACACCGTCCGCAAGATCGTGTCGGTCGCGCACGTCGCTCCGGGCGACGTCGTCGTCGAGATCGGCCCTGGACTCGGCTCGCTGACCCTCGGCCTGCTCGAGGCCGACGCGAGCGTCGTCGCCGTCGAGATCGACGGTCGGCTCGCCAAGCAGCTGCCGCTCACCGTGGGGGAGATGGCACCGGGCATGATCGACCGGTTGTCGGTCGTCCACGAGGACGCGATGCGCATCGAGGAACTCCCGGCGCAGCCCAACCGACTCGTCGCCAACCTGCCGTACAACATCTCCGTGCCCGTCCTCCTGCACTTCCTGGAGCACTTCACCTCGCTGACGGCCGGTGTCGTCATGGTGCAGGCCGAGGTCGGCTACCGACTCGCCGCCGGCCCGGGGAGCAAGGTCTACGGCGCACCGAGCGCGAAGGCCGCCTGGTTCGGCGCGTGGCGCATCGCCGGCCAGGTGAGCCGCCAGGTGTTCTGGCCCATTCCGAACGTCGACTCCGTGCTCGTCGGATTCGAGCGGCGCAGCGACGTCATCGGCACCGAGGAGGAGCGCATCAAGACCTTCGCGCTCATCGACGCGGCGTTCCAGCAGCGTCGCAAGATGCTCCGGCAGGCACTCGGGAGCGTCCTCGGCAGCTCCCAGGCCGCGACGGAGCAGATGGAGGCCGCCGGGGTGAAGCCGACGGCCCGCGGCGAGGAGCTCACGGTCCACGACTTCCTGTCGATCGTGCGTGCGGGACGATAACGTTGGCGCATGACCGCTGATGCTCGATTCCCGCTGAACGTCCCCGACATCCACCGCCCGTACGCTGCGGCGGACGACCGCTACGCGCGGAACGACTACCGCCAGGTCGGCACCTCGGGCCTCTTCCTCCCGCCGATCTCGCTCGGCCTCTGGTACAACTTCGGCGACAACCGGCCGTTCGACGGGCAGCGCGCGCTCCTGCGCCACGCGTTCGACCACGGCATCACGCACTTCGACCTCGCGAATAACTACGGCCCGCCCTACGGCTCCGCCGAGACGAACTTCGGTCGCATGATGCGCGAGGACTTCGGTCCGTACCGCAACGAGCTCATCATCTCCTCGAAGGCCGGCTACGACTTCTGGCCAGGCCCGTACGGCAACTTCGGTTCGAAGAAGTACCTGACCGCGAGCCTCGACGAGTCGCTCGAGCGGATGGGTCTCGACTACGTCGACATCTTCTACTCGCACCGGGTCGACGAGGTCACGCCCATCGAGGAGACCGTGGGCGCGCTCGACGCGATCGTGCGCTCCGGCAAGGCCCTGTACGTCGGCATCTCGTCGTACTCGGCCGAGCGGACGGCCGCCGCACACGCCGTCGCTCGCGAGCTCGGCACGCCGCTCGTGATCCACCAGCCGTCGTACTCGATCCTCAACCGCTGGGTCGAGGACGGCCTCACCGAGGTGCTGACCGAGACCGGCCTCGGCGCGATCGCGTTCGTGCCGCTCGCGCAGGGCCTGCTCACCGACAAGTACCTCGGCGACCGCCCGGCCGAGCGTGCGACGAACCGTCCGTCCCTGCCCGACCGGCAGGTGAGCGAGGAGATGGCGACCCGCCTCCGGTCCCTCAACGACATCGCCGTGGAGCGCGGGCAGACCCTCGCGCAGATGTCGCTCGCCTGGGTCCTGAACAACCCCGCGATCACCTCAGCCCTCATCGGCGCCTCCCGCCCCGAGCAGCTGGACGAGAACCTGGCGGCGCTCGACGGCCCCGCGTTCACGACCGAGGAGCTCGAGGAGATCGACCGACTCGCGGAGGGCGCCGACGTCAACATCTGGGCGGACTCCTCCGACAAGTGACGCGGTCTGAGGCGCCTGCTCGATCGACTAACTTGGAACAATGACCACTGAGGCCATCCTCAAGCACGTCCACGTGCGAGCACCGGGGAAGATCAACGTCTTCCTCAAAGTCGGCGAAGTGATGGACGACGGCTACCACGACGTCGCGACCGCGTACCAGGCGATCTCGCTGTACGAGGACGTGCACGCGTATCCGGCCGACGACTTCAGTGTGTCGTTCTCCGGCTCGGTGGACGTGTCGGGTGTGCCGACCGACACGAGCAACCTCGCCATCCGCGCCGCGAAGGCCCTCGCGAGACGGACCGGGTACCGCGGCGGTGTCCGGCTCGAGATCGAGAAGCACGTTCCGGTCGCCGGCGGGATGGGCGGCGGCTCAGCCGACGCCGCGGCCACGCTGCTCGCCTGTGACGCCCTCTGGGGGACCGAATGCAGCCGCGACGACCTCCTGGCGCTGGCGGCACGCCTCGGCGCCGACGTGCCCTTCGCCCTGCTCGGCGGCACCGCTGTCGGAACCGGCCGCGGCGACCAGCTGAGCAGCGCGTTGGCCAAGGGGCAGTTCGAGTGGGTGCTCGCCCTCGCCGACTTCGGGATGTCGACCCCGCAGGTCTACCAGGAGCTCGACGCCCACCGGGCGCGGCACATCCTCGACATCTCGCCGTCCGGTCGCCAGCCGACGGTCGACGCCGCGGTGCTCCAGGCGTTGCGGGCGGGCGACGCCCACCTCCTCGGGGAGGTCCTCCACAACGACCTGCAGGCCGCCGCGCTGCAGCTGCGCCCGGTGCTGGGCGAGGTGCTCGAGTTCGGCGACTCCCAGGGTGCCCTCGGCAGCCTCGTCTCCGGCTCCGGGCCGACGATCGCCTTCCTGGCGGCGGACACCGACGACGCCGTCGAACTGCAGGTGACGCTCGCCTCGTACGGGCTGAAGGTCATCCGTGCCCACGGACCGGTCCACGGCGCCCGCATCGTCTCGCAGAGCTGAGACGCGGCCCGCACGACACGAAGCAGCCCCGGTCGGAGATCCGACCGGGGCTGCTGGACGAGGTGGCGCGGTTCAGGCCGCGACGCCGCGCACGCGGAGCGAGTTCTCGATGATCGTGAGCCCCTCCATACCGGGGAGCTTGGCGATGTGCCCGTCGATGCGGCGCACCTCGGCCAGGCCGTCCTCGTCGCCGAAGAGGTGGCCCATGACGTGCGTGACCTCGGAGTCGGGCATGACGCCGGAACCGACGGGGCCCCACACCTTGCGGAGCAGGAAGCGGGTGAGTCGACGTGCGCTCTTCGACGACTCCAGGCGTGCCTTGGCCTGGCTCGCGTAGAACGCCACGTGACGCGTCTCCTGCTTCGCGATCCGCTTGAGCAGCACCGAGAGCACCGGGTGCCGCTCCAACTGCGCGAGGCGGGTGTAGGCGGCGGTCGCGGACCACTCGTTCGCCGCGCCCCAGCTCATGTGCACCGCGATGAAGTCGGTGCCCACGAGGTTGCCGAGGATCGACTGCTTGATGGGGTCGAGGCGGTCCTTCCAGCCGAGCTTCAGGCGCGTCGCCTTGAGCTCGTCGAAGTCGACCGTGATGTCGTGGGCGGCGAGGACGGCGGCGAGCGCCTCCCCGTGCCAGAACTCCTCACGGTTCCACATCGTCATGAACGCGCCGACCTCGTCGTCCTCGTGGGACGGCGTCATGAGCATGTCGCGCAGGTAGCAGACCGTGTGGTACTCGATGTCGCACATGTAGCGCAGGCTGCGCAGGGTGGAAGCGGGGAGCGGGTTCGTCTTGAACTCGTCGAAGTCGAGGTCGCTCCAGTTCACCGAGACACTCGTCTCGGTGAACTTGTCGATGTCAAACGCCATGTGCGGTGGGGCGGTCGGGGATCGTGTCCTCGGCCGTCCGCTCTCCTCTCGGCTGTGCGGGGCGCGGTGCGCGGGTCAGTTCGTCTTCGGAGCGGACGCCTCCGGTGGTTCGTGCCCATTCTCGCACCGTCCACCGGCCGGCCTGCGCCAGTTTGTACAGGGTGTGGTCGGGGTTGACGGCGACCGGGTTCCCGACCAGCTGCAGCCAGGCGGCGTCCGCATGGGAGTCGCCGTAGCCGTAGGAGTGCGTGAGGTCCATGCCGTGCTGCTCGGCGTACTGCGTGAGCCAGGCGCCGCGCGCTTCGTCGACGAGCGGCGGGCTGTCGAGGTAGCCCGTGAGGCGTCCGTTCTCGGCGTGCATCGCCCCGGCCACGACCTCGTCGAAGAACGGCTCGAGCGGAGCCGTCATGAGGTCGATGGTGCCGGTGACGAGGATCGTCCGGTGACCGGCCGCCCGGTGCGCGGCGATCTGTTCGAGCGCCTGGGGGAGGAGGCGGGACCGGACGGCCTTGCCGAAGCCGCCCCGGACGATCTTCTCGAGCTGCGCCACGTCGACGCCCTCGTAGCGACGCATGAACGTGCGGATGAACTCACCGCGGTCGCGGAGTTCAGCACCGATGTACCCCGGCATGGAGGCGCCGAGCGCGGCGATCTCGATGGGCCAGCGCGACTGCGAGGTCGCGGCGAGCCGCAGCCAGAGGTACTGCTCGATGAGGTTCCAGGCGAGCACCGTGCCCTCGAGGTCGAACACCGCGAGGACGTCGTCGCGCACGGGCAGGATCTTCTGCTGCTTCGCGGCGCCCGCCTTGCGGTTGGCGAAGGCCCGGGTCAGGGTCGTGACGGCGGGGAAGTGGATGCGCTGGAAGTAGTCGTCCCAGTCGATCGTCGTGACGTCGAACCCACGGTCCGTCTGCTGCTCGGGCGTCAGCGAGGCGTGCAGGGCACGGGTGCGCTGGTCGTCGAAGACGATCTCGCTCTGCACGTAGGAGCGGTAGAGCCCAGTGAAGTCACGGAGTGAGCCGAGGTCGCTCGACGCCTTGCGGATCCGGTCCTGCCACCCGCGGGTGGTCGCGTTCGCCGGCAGGTGGGAGACGACCCGGCCGGCCGCCGTCGTCGCCTTCTGCCGCCGGTCGATGGAGCGCTCGATGGCGCGCCCGCCGGGGAAGTTCCAGGTCGGCACACTGATGTCGCCGGCGTCGGCCGGGATCGGGTGCTCGGTGAAGTAGCTGTGCACGTTCGCGTACATCTTGTGGAACGGCAGCGGGTTGCTGGCTCCGGAGCTCACGTGGAAGTAGCGCGCCGCAGCCGGCTCCGGCGGGGTCTGCGCAGCAGCGAAGATCGCGTTGACGACGAAGTCGACGGGGATGATGTCGAGCACGCTGTCGGGGAGGCCCGGGAAGTCGGGCAGCTGTCCGCGGCCGTAGGCGATGATCAGCGGGTCGGCGACCTTGTAGCCGTCGATCCAGCCGGGGAAGGGGTGCGCGAGCGCGCTCTCGATGATCGAGGGACGCACGACGGAGAGTCGGTTGCCCTCGCCGGCCCAGCGCTCTTCGGCGACCCGCTCGGCCATCGCCTTCGTGAAGGTGTAGACGTCGGTCCAGCCGAGGCTCTCGGCGCGTGCGCGGCCGTGGGCGACGAGTCGGGCGTCGACCCAGGCGATGCGTGCGGCCTCGGCGGCGTTCGAGACGGCCTGGGGGCCGGCCTTGCCGTGCTCGCGACGGGCGGTCTGCATGAGCTTGCGCAAGACCTCCGGACGACGGGACGACTCCTCGGTGCGGACGCGCGCCGAGCGGGCTGCCTCGGCCTCGACGCGCCAGTCGACGTCGTGCGCGAGGCTGCGTTCCGGCTGGATGCCCTTCCGCGTGCCGCCGACGTACGCGGTGGAGACGTGGACGACGTGCGGGGTCGCGCCGCTCTTCGCGAGTGCCGCGTACAGGGTGGTCGCGCCGCCGACGTTCGTGGCGAAGGCCTCGTCGATCGGCGGGTCGAAGGAGACGGTCGACGCGCTGTGGATGACGACGTCGAGGTCGGCCGGCAGTGCCATCTCGTCGAGGCCACCCTCGATCACGCTGACGCGTTCGGCCACGATCGCCGCAGCGGCTTCAGCGCCGACGCGTTCGCGCCAGGCCTTGAACACCGGCTTGCGGAGCAGTGTCTGGAGGCGGTCGCTCCCGCGGACCGACCCCTTCTTCCGGATGAGCAGGCTGACGCGGGTGGTCGGGTGATCGGCGAGCAGGCGCTCGAGCACCGCCTGGCCGAGGAAGCCGGTGCCGCCGGTGACGAGCACGTGCGCGCCGTCGAGGGCATCCGTGGCGGTGGCGGGCTGCTGAGCCTCCAGCTGCTGGGCGTCGGGCTGCTCGGCGTCTGGCGTGGGGGTGTCGGTCATCGGTTCTCCTCGAGGCTGCCGCGGCGTCCGCGGCGGGCAAGTCTGGCGGCGAGATGGAGGCCCGACTGACCGGGCAGCGCGTCGATCGACGCGTCGATGCCGAGGACGGCGGGGTCGCTCCAGGTGGCGGTACTGCGGAACACGAGCGCGGCGAACCGCGCCGTCTGTCGGGGGCCGTTCGCATCGGAGCCGGTGGGCCACACGGCGTTCCGGATGCGGCGACGGGTGATGCCCTGTGCACGGGGCGACGCGGCGAGGCGGTCACTCGCCTGAGCGGTGAAGAACTCGAGGTGCCTGGCCTTCGTCTCGAGGATCTCGTCGACGAGGCGGTCGAGCACGGGGTGCGGCTCGCGCTCGCGCACCGCACGGTAGGCCGCGTGGGTGATGAGGTCGTCGATCGTCCCGATCGTCATGTGCCAGGCGATGATGTCCTCGCCGAGCACGTTCGCGATGAGGGCCTGGCCGATGGGCGCGAAGCGGTCGCGCACACCGTGGATGGTGCGGCGGAGACCCGTCGAACGCGTCTTGTCGCGCGGGGTCCCGTTCGCCTTGAGCACGGTGTCGAGGGTGTCGGTGATCCAGTACTTCTCGTACGCCCAGGTGATCAGGAACGCGGTGACCCTGGCGTCCTTGTGGGTGGGGGTGACGAGCACCCCGCGGAGGTACTGCATCGTCGCGCGCTCGATGTCCGACAGGGCGCGGAGCAGCGCGACCGTCTCAGCACTCAGCGGCGTTTCGGCGAAGGCCGCGGCGTCGATCTCCTTGCGACGACTGCCGACGGCGGACTTCGCGTAGTCGCGGACGCTGAACCCGTGGGCAGGCCGCAGCATGGCGCTCTCCTGCTCCGCGTCCTCGAGGGCCGCGGGTGCTGTTCCGCGCGGCGAATCCCGGTTCACCATGGCGTCTCCGTTCCGTGACGATCCGACCTCATCACTGTAGCTTGCAACGATACGCAACGCGTAGCGTATTCTGATCCCCATGGCTACAGCTCTCGTCACCGGTGGGACGTCCGGCATCGGTGCCGCGTTCGCCACGGCGCTCGCCGGACGGGGCTTCGACCTGGTGCTCGTCGCCCGTGACATCGAGCGGCTCGAGCAGTCGGCCGAGCGACTGCGCGCGACCGGTCGCACCGTCGAGGTGATCAGTGCCGACCTCTCGGACCGCGCCGACGTCGCGAGACTCGCCGCGCGGATCGAGGATCAGGGGTCACCGATCGACGTGGTCGTGAACAACGCCGGGTTCGGCGTGCACGCCCGGCTGACCGACCCCGACACGAGCGAGCTCGACAACGCGATCGAGGTCATGTGCCGGAGCGTCACCACGCTCTCGGGCGCTGCGGCCCGCGCCATGCGGGAACGCGGACGCGGCACCATCATCAACGTCTCGAGCACGGCGGGGTACATCACCACCGGGGGCTACTCTGCGGTGAAGGCGTTCGTCACCACCTACACCGAGGCGCTCGCGGTCGAGCTCGCCGGCTCGGGTGTCCGCGTCACGGCGCTCTGCCCCGGATGGGTCCGCACCGAGTTCCACGATCGCGCCGGCATCAGCACCCGCTCCATCCCGTCAGGTCTGTGGATCAATGTGGACCGGCTCGTCGCCGACGCCCTCCGCGACGCCGGGAGAGGGGTCGTCGTCTCCATCCCGAGCTTCCGCTTCAAGGCCCTCATGGCCCTCGTCAAGTTCGCGCCCCGTGCGTCCATCCGGTGGATCTCCGGCCGGATGTCCTCGAGCCGTCGAGCCGCCAACGCCGCCCAGTCAGGAGCCCGCCGATGACCGCAGAGCCGCGGTTCACCTCCTCCCTCCACGCCAACGCGCGGTTCGTCGCCCAGCGTCTGCTGTTGAAGCCGCTCGTCTGGTCGCTGACCCGCGTGACGGTGACTGGTCGCGAGCGCCTGTCGGGCGTCACCGGGCCCTACATCGTCGTCGCCAACCATCAGTCGCACCTCGACGCACCGCTCGTCGTCGGGGCGATGCCGCGTCGACTGTCGCGCTATCTCGCCGCCGGTGTCGCGGCCGACTACTTCTTCGACGTCCCCGCCCGCCGCATCTTCGCCGCGCTCTTCTTCAACGCGTTCCCGGTCGACCGCTCGGGTGACCGCAAGCGTGCAGGCGTGTCACGGGAGCTGCTCGAGAGCGGCGTCCCGATCCTCATCTTCCCCGAGGGCGGCCGATCGCGGACGGGTGAGCTCGGCCGGTTCAAGCCCGGTGCCGCAGCACTCGCCACGCGCCAGGGCATCCCCTGCCTCCCGGTGGCCGTCCTCGGCACCCACTCCGCCATGCCGAAGGGTCGCAACTGGCCCGTCCCCGGACGACCGCCGGTGCGAGTCGTCTTCGGGCAACCGATCCACCCGCAGCCGAACGAGACGCCGGTCCAGCTCATGGACCGCGTCGTCGCCGAGATCGTCGCGCTGCGCGCCTCGGTCGAGCCGGGAACACACGTTTCGATCGACACACCACGAAAGGAAGCCGGATGACGTCTGTGGAGCACATGAAGTGGTGGGGCTGGGGAGTCGAAGGGGTCGCCTTCGAGCACAGCAACAAGCCGGACTTCGCGCCGTTCGTGAAGCAGGCCGTCGGTCTCGACCTCCGGAAGCCGGCGCAGGCACACCTCAGCTTCGACGAGCTCACCGTCCCCGCATCGCGCGCGTCCGGGGAGTTCATCGCCGAGCTCTCGACGCTCGTCGGTCAGGGGCACGTGACCACGGACGACCAGGAACGCGTCGTCCACACCTACGGCAAGAGCATCCGCGACCTGCTCCGGATCCGCGCGAACGACCTGCCCCGCACGCCCGACCTCGTCGTCTACCCGGCTGACGAGGCCGAGGTCGCGTCGGTCGTCGCTGCAGCCGTCGCCGCAGACGCCGTCATCATCCCGTTCGGCGGCGGCACCAACATCGCCGGCTCGCTCGACCCGCAGCCGACCGAGGAGCGGGTCATCATCTCGCTCGACCTCGGCCGGCTCGACCGCGTCCTGTCGATCGACGAGGGCTCCGGTCTCGCCACCATCCAGGCCGGTGCGCAGGGCCCCTCGATCGAGGAGCAGCTGGGCGCCAAGGGCTGGACGATGGGCCACTTCCCCGACAGCTTCACGCACTCCACGCTCGGCGGATGGGTCGCGACGCGCTCCTCGGGCATGCAGTCCGACAAGTACGGCGACATCGCCGACATCACCAAGGGCCTGCGGATGGTGCGCCCGAACGGCATCGTGGCGATCCGCCCCGTCCCGAGTGCGTCGACCGGCCCGAGCGTCCGCGAGATGATCATCGGCAGCGAGGGTCGACTCGGCATCATCACCGAGGTCACCGTGCAGGTCCACCGGACGCCCGCCGTCCGCGAGGTCCTCGGCTACTTCTTCCCCACCTGGGAGGCCGGGCTCGCGGCGATGCACGAGATCGCTGAGAGCGACGCCAGCCCCTCGGTCACCCGGGTGTCGAACGCCCGGGAGAGCGGCTTCTCGCTCGCGACCCGCAAGGCCAGCACCGGCGTCTCGGCGCAGGTCACCAAGGGTCTCATGAAGGTGCTCACGGCCAGGGGCTGGGACCTCGAGCAGCTGTGCCTCTCCTTCATCGGCTACGAGGGCAGCGCGTCCCACGTGCGGTACGAGAAGGGCCTCGTCGGCTCGATCGTCCGGAAGCACGGCGGCATCGGCGTCGGCAAGGGCCCCGGTGCCCTCTACGACCAGAAGAAGTTCGACACCCCGTACCTGCGCGACTTCCTCCTCGACCGCGGAGCCGCAGCCGACGTCTCCGAGACCGCAGCGCCCTGGTCGCGCCTGCAGGAGGTCTACGACGCCGCGAACGACGCCGCCAACGCCGCGTACGACAAGCTCGGGGTGCACGGGTGGATCATGTGCCACCTCTCGCACTCGTACCACTCCGGCGCGTGCCTGTACTTCACCTTCGCGTTCATCACCGGCGACGACCCCATCGGCGAGTACGAGCAGGTCAAGTCGGCGATCCAGCAGTCCTTCGTCGACCACGGTGGCACGCTCTCGCACCACCACGCGGTCGGTGTCGAGCACTCGCCGTGGATGGAGCAGGACATCTCGACCGAGGGCGTCGCGATCATGCGCGGCCTCTTCGACAGTGCTGACCCAGGCTCGAACTTCAACCCCGGCAAGATCCTCGCGGACTGAGCCGTTCCTCCGGTCCCTAAGCCTGTCGAAGGGCGGCTCAGGGCTGGAGGCGACCCGATCGCGCCGCCGTCGCCGGTAGTCGGACGATGAGCGCGCCGGGGTCGACGGTCAGCCGGGCCGCCGAAACCGGGCCGATGCCGTCGCCGTCCGCCTGGAACTCGGCGGGCGGTGAGACCGTCACGTCGATCCGTCGCACGCGCAGGTAGCGGAGCGCACCTCCGGCGGAACGGGCCGTCTCGACCGCGCTCGGTTGCACGCGGCGGCCCCGTGTCCGTCTGCCCTTGGAGAACCGGGCGACGGGGTTGTTCGCGCGATGCAGCCAGCGCGTGACCCGCACGCCGTCCCACCCCTCGAGGGACCGCACCATGAGGACGTCGAGTACGCCGTCGTCGAGGAGTGCGTCGGGGAGGACGTCGAGGCCCGCCGAGACCGTGCCGCAGTTCCCGACGAACATCGTGTGCGTGCGTCCGCTCCGGATCGGTCCGCCGTCCTCCTTCCAGGAGACGCGGGGCCGGTCGCGGCGGAAGAGCCCGCGGATGATCGGGACGACGTAGGCGATCCAGCCGAAGCGGCGCTTGAGGACGGGGTCGGCGTAGGCCACCATGTCCGCGTCGACGCCGAAGCCCGACATGACGAGGAACGGGGTGCTGCGCCGGACGCTGTCGGGGTTCCGGTATTCAATGACGCCGACGTCGACGCTCCGGTCCTCTCCGGTGAACGCGGCCCGCACCGCGGTGGCCGTGTCGATCGGGATGCCGGCGTTCCGGGCGAAGAGGTTCGCGGTGCCGACGGGGACGACGGCGAACGGCGTCCGGGTGTGACGCATCGCCCCGGCCACCTCGCGGACCGTCCCGTCACCGCCGGCGGCGATCACGAGCGACGCGCCGCCTCCGAGCGCCTCGGCGACCTGGTCGACCGCGGTCGACCGCTCGCGGGTCGGGATCCAGCTGGTCGGTCCCCAGCCGGCCTCGGCGGCTGCTGCGTCGACGAGCCTCGTCACGCGCTCGAGCTGGATGCGCGTCGGGTTGTAGATCACCGCAGCGTGCGGTGGGGTGCTGCCTCGCGTCATGCGGCCAGTGCCGGCCAGAGGACGGACAGGACCTGGTCCGCCCAGTCGTCGTCCATGTCGGCGCCGCGGACGAGCTGTCCGAGGACCGCACCGAGGAGGAGGGTCGCGACGAGGCGGCCGTCGAGTCCGGGCTTCAGATCGCCGGTGGAGATCCGTTCGTCGACCAGATTGGACAGCGCGCGCGCCCGGTTCCTCGTGAGGTTGCGGAGCAGCGTCGAGAACTCGGGGTCGTCTTGGAGCAGGATCGACGCGATCGTACCCCGGCCCACCACGTCCTCGATCATCGCGCGGGCTTCATGGAGCAGCCAGGTGAAGGTGTCGTAGGTCGAGAGGTTCTCGGGGATCTCGACCGGCGTCTCCATGGCACGCGCGACGGCCGCCGTGAGCAGTTCGGAACGGTTGCGGTAGCGCCGATAGATCGTCGTCTTCGCGACGCCGGTGGTCTCGGCGACCGCCTCGATGTTGACCGCGACCGAGCCGCGGGAGCGCATGAGGTCGAGCGCAGCGTCGAGGATGCGGTCGCTCATCTGCTGAGCGCGGGAGACGCGTCGGGAGACGGGCACCGACCAACCTCCTCCGCGCGACGCCGGATTCCGGTCGGATCGGTCCATTGCGCTACGCCCACCGTAGCGCAACGGGATGGGTGCGTATAGGGAGGCCTCGGCGACGGTGCGGTCGTCAGTCCCAGCGGGGGTCGTCGGGGTCGGGGGAGTCCTCGCCGTCGGCATCGGTCATGACCGTCGCCCCGTCGATCCAGGCCGCCAGCGCGTCACCGTGCAGCTGCACGGGCGCGGGTGCGCCGAACAGCTGCGGGTGGGTCACGGCCGCGAGCGGTGCGTCGCTCGCGAAGACGACGACGTTGCCGAGCGGCCCCTCGTCGTCGACCGGGTCGAAGTCGAGGACGACGGCGACATGCGCGAACACCGTTCGCAGGGTCGCCGCCTGGCGTCGCGAGTAGTCGAAGGGGCTGCCGTCGAGGAGGTTCACCGCGATCACGCCGTCGTCCGCGGACCGCGCCGCCACTCGGCGATAGAACTCGAGGCTCGCGACCCGACGGTGGATCACCGCGGCGTCCCAGAGGTCGACGACGGTCACCTTCGCGTCCCGCCACGCCGTGACGTCCCCATCGGTGGTGGCTGCTTCGTCGATCGGCTCGTCCGCGACGGCCCTGGCATCACCGAAGCGGACCTCGACCCGGTGGCCGTCCGGGAGTGGCAGCGCCTCCAGCATCCCGGCGTACAGCTCCGGCTCGAACTCCACGACGAGCTGCGGCGATCCCGGACGCGTCGCCTGGACATAGCGGGGGAGCGTCAACGCCCCGGCTCCGAGGTGGACGACGAAGAGCTCCTCGCCCGCCGGCGCCTCGGCGTCGATCACGCGCGCGATGTGCCGGATGTAGGGGTACTCGAGCGAGCGGGGATCCGCGAGGGAGACCACCGACTGCGGGATGTCGTCGACGCTGAGCTCGTAGCGCAGCGTCCGCTTGTCGAGGAGGGTGATCCGGGCGTCGCGACGGCCGAACGGCAGCCGGCGGGAACGAGAGAACAGAGGCACCCGTGCAGCCTACGGTGCACGGGCGGTGGTCGACGCCTGGGCCCGGTATCGTTGACCGGATATGGCACACCTTCTCGGCGCTGAAGCGCTCCACCTCGAGTACCCGACCAAGGTCGTCTTCGACGGCATCACGATCGGGGTGAACGAGGGCGACCGCATCGGCATCGTCGGCCGCAACGGCGACGGCAAGTCCACGCTCCTCGGCCTCCTCGCCGGCCGCAAGGAGCCCGACTCCGGCCGCGTGACGGTGCGCAACGGCGTCACGGTCGGCGTGCTCGACCAGTCCGACACCCTCGACCACGACAAGACCGTCGGGCAGACCATCGTCGGCGGCTTCGACGAGCACGAGTGGGCGGGCGACCCGAAGGTCCGCGACGTCATCTCCGGCCTCGCCTCCGACATCGCCTGGGACGCCCTCGTCGCCGACCTCAGCGGTGGTCAGCGCCGCCGGGTCGCGCTCGCCGCCCTGCTCGTGGGCGACCACGACATCCTCTTCCTCGACGAGCCGACGAACCACCTCGACGTCGAGGGCATCACCTGGCTCGCGCAGCACCTCAACCGCCGCTGGTCGAGGAACTCGGGCGGCCTGCTCGTCGTGACCCACGACCGGTGGTTCCTCGACGCCATCTGCACGGCCACGTGGGAGGTGCACGACCGCATCGTCGAACCGTTCGAAGGTGGCTACGCGGCGTACGTCCTGCAGCGCGTCGAGCGCGACCGCTCCGCCGCGGTGTCCGAGGCCAAACGCCAGAACCTCATGAAGAAGGAGCTCGCCTGGCTGCGCCGTGGCGCTCCCGCCCGCACGGCCAAGCCGAAGTTCCGCATCGAGGCCGCCAACGCGCTCATCGCCGACGAGCCGCCCGTGCGCAACACGGTCGAGCTGGCCGGCATGGCGACCGCCCGCCTGGGCAAGGACGTCGTCGACATCCTCGACGTCACCGTGTCCTACGGCGACCGGACGGTCATCAAGGACGTCGAGTGGCGCATCGCCCCGGGCGAGCGCACCGGCATCCTCGGCGTGAACGGCGCCGGCAAGTCCACCCTCCTCGGGCTCGTCACAGGCGAGGTCGAAGCGACCGAGGGTCGCGTGAAGCGCGGTAAGACCGTGCAGGTCGCGACACTCACGCAGCAGCTCGACGAGCTCGCCGAGTACGAGCAGGACCGCGTGAGCGACGTCATCGGGCGTAAGCGCACGAGCTACGTCGCCGGCGGCAAGGAGATGACCCCGGGGCAGCTGCTCGAACGCCTCGGTTTCACGAGTGCGCAGCTGTCGACGCCGGTGAAGGACCTCTCGGGTGGCCAGCGCCGCCGCCTGCAGCTCCTGCTCATCCTGCTCGACGAGCCCAACGTCCTCGTCCTCGACGAACCGACCAACGACCTCGACACCGACATGCTCGCCGCCATGGAGGACCTCCTCGACTCGTGGCCGGGCACTCTGCTCGTCGTCTCGCACGACCGGTACTTCCTCGAGCGGGTGACCGACCAGCAGTACGCGATCATGGACGGTCACTTCCGGCACCTGCCCGGCGGCATCGACCAGTACCTGGAGCTCAACGCCGGGACGGCCGGCAGCCGCTCCCAGGAGCACGACCGCCCGACGGCCTCCGGCGGTGGCCCGACCAAGAAGACGCCGAAGCTGAGCGGTGCGGAGCTCCGGAACGCGCAGCAGGAGATCAAGGCGATCGACCGCAAGCTCCACAAGCTCAACGGTCAGATCGAGCAGGCGCACGAGAAGGTCGCGGTCCACGACCAGAGCGACTTCGCCGGGATCACCGCGCTCGGCGCCAAGATCCAGGCCATGTACGGCGAGATCGCCGACCTCGAGGTCCGCTGGCTGGAGCTCTCCGAACTCGTCGAGTAGTCCATTCGCGGCGACCGGATCACGTCGTTCGTCGCTCTGTTCCGAAGTGTTACGCACCGGTTCGTCATCCCTGCTAGGCCGACGTACCGTCGAATCAGCGTCCATCGGCGCGCACCACCCGAAAGAGGAATCACAGCAATGACCTTCTCGAAGAAGCTTCTGGCCGGACTGGCCATCATCCCCGCCATCGCGCTCCTCGCCGGATGCGCCGGCGGCTCAGGCGCAGGCGCCGCCGCTGAAGACAAGGGCACCGAGGCGAACCCCGTCAAGATCGGCGTCGTCGGCGCGAGCGACCCCTACTGGGAGACGTACAAGGACGCCGCCGAGAAGGAGGGCATCTTCGTCGACATCGTCGACTTCGGCGAGTACACGCAGCCGAACCCGGCGCTCACCGAGGGCGAGATCGACCTCAACCAGTTCCAGCACATCGTCTACCTCGCGCAGTACAACGAGGCCTCCGGCGAGGACCTCACGCCGATCGGCTCGACGGCGATCTACCCCCTCGGCCTGTACTCGACCAAGGTCGACAGCGTCAAGGACATCAAGAAGGGCGACACGATCGCCATCCCGAACGACGAGAGCAACCAGGCTCGTGCGCTCCTCGTCCTGCAGTCCGCAGGCCTGCTGGAGCTGAAGGACGGCGGCAACATCTTCTCGACGCCGGACGACATCATCGCCGACAAGTCGAAGGTCACCGTCACCTCGCTCGAGGCCTCGCTGACGCCGACTTCGCTGCCTGACGTCACCGGGGCGATCATCAACAACGACTTCATCAACGACTCCGGTCTGAAGGCGTCCGACGCGATCGCCGAGGACGACCCGTCCGACCCGAACGCGCTGCCGTACGTGAACATCTTCGCCGCGAAGGCCGCCGACGCCGACAACGAGACGTACGCGAAGCTCGTGAAGATCTACCAGGACACGAAGTCCGTCGTCGACGGCGTCGTGGAGAACTCCGGCGGTACCGCGGTTCCGTTGAAGACCCCGGTCAAGGACCTCGTGAAGTCGCTCGACACCGTCCAGAAGGACATCAAGGCCAAGGGCTGATCCGACGTTCAGAGCGTTCCTGTGGGAGGCTGTCATCCGCTCCCACAGGAACGCTTCGTCGTTTCATCGCCTCCTGATCACCCGACACACCGAGGACACCCCCATGCCACTCGTCAGCCTCCGAGACGTCGCGAAGCGGTACCCGTCTCCGCAGAAGGGCGCCGCGCCGATCGCCGCGATCGACGGCGTCGACCTCGACATCGAGGCCGGTGACGTCTTCGGGATCATCGGCTACTCGGGAGCCGGCAAGTCGACCCTCGTGCGCCTCATCAACGCGCTCGAGCCCGCGACGTCGGGGAGCATCGTCGTCGACGGCACCGAGGTGACGACGCTCTCGGAGCGTGGTCTCCGCGACCTCCGCCTCGGCATCGGGATGATCTTCCAGCAGTTCAACCTCTTCAACTCCAAGTCGGTGCGGAAGAACATCGCCTACCCGCTCGAGGTCGCCGGACGTCCCCGCGCGGAGATCCGCACCCGGGTCGACGAGCTGCTGAAGTTCGTCGGGCTGTCCGACAAGGCCGACAACTACCCCGACCAGCTCTCCGGCGGGCAGAAGCAGCGCGTCGGTATCGCTCGCGCGCTCGCGACCTCGCCCCGGATCCTGCTTGCGGACGAGGCGACGAGCGCCCTCGACCCCGAGACCACGCAGGAGGTCCTGGCGCTGCTCAAGCAGGTGAACCGCGACCTCGGCGTCACCATCGTCGTCATCACCCATGAGATGGAGGTGATCCAGTCGCTCGCGACGAAGGTCGCCGTCATGGAGCGCGGCAAGGTCATCGAGCAGGGCGACGTCTTCGAGGTGTTCTCCGACCCGCAGCACGCCGCGTCCAAGCGCTTCGTGTCGACGGTCATCAAGGGTGTCCCGTCGCCGGCCGAGCTGGCGGTGCTCCAGGAACGACACGTCGGGCGCATCGTCACCCTGTCCTTCCGCGACGGCGACGCCTCGCAGGCCGGCGTCTTCCTCACGCTCGCGCAGGCGGGCGTCGACTTCGAGCTCGTCTACGGTGGGATCAACGACATCCAGGGTCGCGCGTTCGGCCACCTGACGCTCGCCCTCCGCGGCGACGACCAGACGATCGACGGAGCGCTGACCGCCATCGGATCCCAGGCCACCGTGACGGAGGTGCGCTGACATGGACGCACTGATCGATCTGCTCCCGAAGCTCGGCGACGCGACCGTCGAGACCCTCTACCTCGTCTCCTTCAGCCTGCTCTTCGGTGGGATCGCCGGACTCGTCGTCGGCACCGGGCTCTACGTGACGCGGCCCGGCAACCTCTACTCGCACCCGGTGCTCTACGGTGTGCTCAACGTGATCGTGAACATCTTCCGGCCGATCCCGTTCATCATCTTCCTCGCGGCCGCCCAGCCGCTCTCACGACTCGTCATCGGCACCGGCATCGGTGCGAACGCGTTCATCTTCATCATCTCCCTGGCGGCGACCTTCGGCATCAGCCGGATCGTCGAGCAGAACCTGCTGACCGTGTCGCCCGGTGTCATCGAGGCCTCGCGTGCCGCGGGTGCGAGCCGGCTCAGGACGTTGCTGAGCATCGTCCTCCCGGAGGCGCTCGGTCCGCTGATCCTCGGCTACACCTTCGTGTTCGTGGTCATCGTCGACATGTCGGCGGTCGCGGGCTTCATCGGTGGTGGCGGGCTCGGTGCCTTCGCGATCCAGTACGGCTTCCGGCAGTTCGAGCCGGTCGTCACGTGGGCCGCGGTGATCATCATCATCCTGCTCGTGCAGCTCATCCAGTTCTTCGGCAACTGGCTGGCCCGGAAGATCCTCCGCCGCTGATCGGTCCTTGAGCCCCCCGGTCCGGTCCCTGAGCCATTCCCACCCGGTCCCTGAGCTTGTCGAAGGGCGCACTTCGACAGGCTCAGTGACCGAGCGTGCTCCGCTAGTCGAAGTCGAGGCTGAGCTTCCGCAGCAGGACGGTCAGCCGGGCCTGTTCGGTCGAGCTCAGGCCGTCGAGCAGGTCCGCCTCGGCGTCGACGAGGCGTGTGATGGCCGCGTCGACCGTGTTGAGTCCCGCGTTCGTCATCTGCACGAGGATGCCGCGGCCGTCGTTGGGGTCGCCCTGGCGTTCGACGAGTCCGCGCTCGACGAGGCGGTCGATGCGGTTCGTCATCGTGCCGCTCGAGACGAGGGTCTGGAGGAGCAGGGCCTTCGGACTCAGCCGGTAGGGGGAGCCGGCGCGACGGAGCGCCGCGAGGACGTCGAACTCCCACGGCTCGAGGTTCGACCGGGTGAAGGCCGCCCGACGCGCCCGGTCGAGGTGGCGTGACAGCCGTGCGACACGGGAGAGGATCTGGAGGGGCGAGAAGTCGAGGTCCGGGCGCTCGCGGTTCCAGGCGTCGACGATCCGGTCGACCTCATCGGTGCTAGCTGGCATCCCACCATTATCGAGGCAACGCTCGTGTCGCATCGGATCCGAGTCGGCAGCACAGGATCCGTCTGGCAGAATTGACCACGCTGCCCGGCCTCCGGGTGGTGGTCCGCCATAGTGTAACGGCAGCACGGCAGCCTTTGGAGCTGTTCGGTCCAGGTTCGAATCCTGGTGGCGGAGCGACCGATCACCGACCGGGCGAGTGCCCGGACCGAGGGGGAGCACACGTGACCGACGACCGTCTGGCCATCATCATCCTGGCTGCTGGCCAGGGAACCCGCATGAAGTCGGCGCTGCCGAAACTCCTGCACCCGCTCGGCGGCGTGCCGATCGTCGGCCACGTGCTGGCGACCGCCCGCTCGCTCGATGCCGGGCACGTCATCGCCGTGGTCCGCCACGAGCGCGACCGCCTCGTCGAGGCCATCGAGTCGGAGCTCCCGGGTGCGACCATCGTCGACCAGGACGAGGTGCCCGGCACGGGGCGTGCGGTGGAGCAGGCGCTCCTGGCACTGCCCGACGACTTCGACGGCGACGTCCTCGTGGTCAACGGCGACGTCCCGCTGCTGAACGCCGCCACGCTCACCACGCTCATCGAACGCCACCGCAACCATGACGTCGCGGCGACGATCCTCTCGGCCATGCCCGACGACGCGACCGGCTACGGACGCATCATCCGCACCGAGTCCGGGGCACTCGACTACATCGTCGAGCAGAAGGACGCGACCGACGCCGAGCGCGCCGTGAACGAGATCAACGCCGGGGTCTACCTCTTCGGGGTGAGCCAGCTCCGCGACGCGCTCGCCGAAGTCACCACCGACAACGCCCAGGGGGAGAAGTACCTCACGGACGTCATCGGTCTCCTGCGGCGCGCGGGCTCCGAGGTCTCCGCGCTCCCCGTCAGCGACTCCTGGCTGGTCGAGGGCATCAACGACCGCGCCCAGCTGAGCGCCGCCGCGGCCAAACTGAACGCCCTCCTCGTGCGCGCCTGGCAGCTCGCCGGCGTGACCGTCCAGGACCCGGCCACGACGTGGATCGACATCAAGGCGCGGCTGCACGCCGACGTCACCCTCCTTCCCGGGACGCAGATCCTCGGCGCGACGGTCGTCGAGTCCGGTGCGACGATCGGTCCGGACACCACGCTCATCGACACCGAGGTCGGCGCTGGTGCGCGCGTCCGCCGCACGGACGCGACGCTGTCGGTCATCGGTGCCGGTGCCGAGGTCGGGCCGTTCGCCTACCTGCGACCCGGCACGGTGCTCGGCGAGCACGGCAAGATCGGCACCTTCGTGGAGACGAAGAACGCACAGATCGGTGAGGGCAGCAAGGTCCCGCACCTCAGCTACATCGGCGACACCGAGATCGGCGTCGAGTCGAACGTCGGCGCCGGCACGATCACCTCGAACTACGACGGCGTGCACAAGCACCGCACGACCATCGGATCGCACGTCCGCACCGGCGCGCACAACACGCTCGTCGCCCCGGTCAGCGTCGGCGACGGCGCCTACTCCGGTGCCGGCACCGTCATCCGCAAGGACGTCCCGGCAGGGGCGCTGGCGTTGACGGTCGCGCAGCAGCGCAACGTCGAGGGCTGGGTCGAGCAGAAGCGCCCGGGTACGGCGGCTGCGACGGCTGCCGGCGTTGCCTCGGCGGCACCGACCGTGGATGCCGTGTCGGACGACACGGCTGCGGCTGGTAACGTCGACTCGTGAGTGAGGCCGGAGCATTCCGGCAGAAGGCAGGGTCTGTGTCAGGCATCACGGCGGACAACAAGAAGCAGCTGGTCCTCGTCTCCGGACGAGCCCACCCGGAACTCGCCGAGGCGATCGCGGCGGAGCTCGACTCCGAGCTCCTCCCCACCGATGCCAGGACCTTCGCCAACGGCGAGATCTACGCCCGGTACGACGAGAGCATCCGCGGCACCGACGTCTTCGTCATCCAGTCGCACACCGCTCCGATCAACGAGTGGCTCATGGAGCAGCTCATCATGGTCGACGCGGCAAAGCGGGCGAGCGCCAAGCGCATCACCGTGGTCGCCCCGTTCTACCCGTACGCGCGCCAGGACAAGAAGGGTCGCGGCCGCGAGCCGATCTCGGCCCGCCTCGTCGCCGACCTCTTCAAGGCCGCCGGTGCCGACCGCATCATGTCGGTCGACCTCCACGCCGCGCAGATCCAGGGCTTCTTCGACGGTCCCGTCGACCACCTCTTCGCGATGCCGGTCCTCCTCGAGCACTTCCGCGCCAAGCTCGACGCGTCGACGCTGACGGTCGTCTCGCCCGACATGGGCCGCGTCCGTGTGGCCGACATCTGGAGCGACAAGCTCGGTGCACCACTCGCCATCATCCACAAGCGCCGCGACCCGCTGGTCCCCAACCAGGTCAGCGTCCACGAGATCGTCGGCCAGGTCGAGGGCCGGGTCTGCCTGCTCGTCGACGACCTGATCGACACCGGACGCACGATCGTCAAGGCGGCCGAGGCGCTCAAGAACGCCGGTGCGATCGGCGTCGTCGTCGCGGCAACCCACGCGGTCTTCTCCGACCCGGCGGTCGAGCTCCTACAGAGCGACGCCATCGACTCGGTCGTCGTCACCGACACGCTCCCGGTCGACGAGGCCAAGCGCTTCGACAAGCTGACCGTCCTCTCGATCGCGCCGCTCATCGCCCGCGCGATCCACGAGGTCTTCGACGACGGCTCCGTGACGAGCATGTTCGACGGCGCCGCGTAGCGCGTCACCTTCCGCTGGTACGCAGAACGCCCGGTCCGAACTCGGACCGGGCGTTCTGCGTCTGCAGGCCGTGGGCTAGTGGCTCGAGCCCGCCTGCTCGACCTCGCTGCGGTCGCCCGACCAGAGGGTGTGGAACGTGCCGTCGAGGTCGACGCGCTTGTAGGTGTGCGCTCCGAAGAAGTCGCGCTGGCCCTGCACGAGCGCTGCGGGCAGACGCTCGGCGCGGAGGCCGTCGTAGTACGACAGCGACGACGAGAACGCCGGCGAGGGGATGCCCGCCTGGGCGGCCGCGACGACCACGCGGCGCCAGCTGTCCTGCGCCTCCGCGACGGCGTCGCTGAAGTAGGGCGCCGTCACGAGGGCGACCAGCTCGGGGTTCTCCTCGTAGGCCTCGGTGATGCGGTTGAGGAACTGCGCGCGGATGATGCAGCCGCCGCGCCAGATCTTCGCGATCTCGCCCTTCTTGATGTCCCAGCCGTACTGCTCGGCACCGGCGACGATCTCGTCGAAGCCCTGCGAGTAGGCGATGATCTTCGACGCGTAGAGCGCCTGGCGCACGTCCTCGACGAACTGGTCGGGGTCGGCGACGGTCCACTCCTCGGAGGGACCGGCGAGCTCGCGGGCCGCTGCGCGCTGCGCCGGCTTCGACGACAGCGAACGGGCGAACACGGCCTCCGCGATGCCCGACACCGGGATGCCGAGGTCGAGTGCCGTCTGGACGGTCCACGCGCCGGTGCCCTTGGCGCCGGCCTGGTCGAGGATGACGTCGACCAGCGGCTGCCCGGTCTTCGCGTCGACCTGCTTGAGGACCTCGGCGGTGATCTCGATGAGGTAGCTCTCGAGCGTGCCGCGGTTCCACTCGGCGAAGATCTCCGCGATCTCGGCCGGCGACTTGCCGGTACCGCGACGGATGAGGTCGTAGGCCTCGGCGATGAGCTGCATGTCCGCGTACTCGATGCCGTTGTGGATCATCTTGACGAAGTGGCCGGCGCCGTCGGTGCCGACGTGGGTGACGCAGGGTTCACCCTCGGCGATCGCGGCGATCGACTTGAGGATGGGGCCGAGGGTCTCCCACGCTTCGGCGGAGCCGCCCGGCATGATCGACGGTCCCTTGAGGGCACCCTCCTCGCCGCCGGAGATACCGGCGCCGACGAAGTTGATGCCGGTCTCGCGGACGGCCTTCTCGCGGCGGATGGTGTCGGTGAAGAGTGCGTTGCCGCCGTCGACGATGATGTCGCCGGGTTCGAAGACCTCGGTGAGCTGCTGGATGACGGCGTCGGTGCCCTTACCCGCCTGCACCATGATGATCGCGGTGCGTGGCTTCGAGAGCGACGCGGCGAACTCCTCGATGGTCTTCGACGCGACGAAGCCGGCCTCGGGGTGCTCGCTCACGAGCAGATCGGTGCGTTCGGGGGAGCGGTTGTACACGGCGACCGTGTTGCCCTCGCGGCTCGCCAGGTTGCGCGCGAGGTTGCTGCCCATGACGGCCAGACCGACGACGCCGATGTTGGCGCGAGCTTCGGCGGTGTTCACCATGTGGTTCTCCTTCAGAGTGGGTGATGCGGGAAGCGTTCCGAGTGCTCAGGAGTCGACGGGGCGGCTGCAGGACAGCGGCGACACCCTCGTCGATCCGGGCACGGCCCGTCCTGCAACCGTAGCAAAGGGAGGTGTCGCTCCACCTCTCAATGACCGCGCGTGCAGGTGAGGTCCCAGCGGACCGTGCGGGGGTGTCCGGTATCGTGCTGTGCGGGTCGGACGAGCCGGCCACCCGGCCGTCGGCCGGAGACCACAGGGGGTTCCGTGTGAATGCACCGCTCGTCGTCGTCATGGGCGTGTCCGGGTCCGGGAAGAGCACGACCGGAGTACTGATCGCCGACCGGCTCGGGGTCCCCTTCGTCGACGCCGACGCCCTGCACCCGCTCGAGAACGTGCGGAAGATGGCCGCCGGCACACCGCTCGAGGACCCCGACCGCTGGCCCTGGCTGGCCCTCGTGGGCAAAGCACTCGCCGACGCCTCGGACACAGGCCTCGTGATGGCCTGCTCCGCACTCCGACGGGCCTACCGGGAGGCGATCCTCGCGGAGGCGCCCGGGGTGCGGTTCGTGCTCCTGCACGGCTCGCGCGAGGTGCTCGGACGCCGGATGGAGGGCAGGAGCGGTCACTTCATGCCGCCGTCGCTCCTCGACTCGCAGTTCGCGCTCCTCGAGGACCTGGACGCCGACGAGCCGGGGTTCGTCGTCGACGTCGACGCCACCGTCGACGAGATCGTGGACGAGGCGGTCGCGGGCCTCAGCGCGGTGCGATAGACTCTCCCACTGAACTTCGGCGAGGGAAGCGGCCCGTGGCAGCTTCCGTGATCGACGCGGTGGTCTGGCTTCCGGCTTTTCCTCACGCAGATACGCGTTCGAGTTGACTCATCCATTCCGCCGCGCATCGTCGCGGCACGACCAACCGGGTGCAAGACCCGTGAGGAGAACATCATGTCCGATGACCTGAAGGTCACCGCGGAACTCCGCGAATCGTTCGGCAAGGGCGCAGCCCGCAAGCTCCGTGCCCTCGGCAAGATCCCGGCCGTGCTCTACGGCCACGGCACCGAGCCCGTGCACGTCTCGCTGCCCGGCCACCAGATGCTGCTCATCCTCCGCAAGTCCAACGCGGTGCTCGAGCTCGACATCGCCGGCAAGGGCCAGCTCGCGCTGGTCAAGGACGTCCAGAAGGACCCCGTGCGCCAGATCATCGAGCACCTCGACCTCATCGTGGTCAAGAAGGGCGAGAAGGTCCAGGTCGACATCCCCGTGACCATCGAGGGCGAGTCCGCCGCCGGCACCATCCTCAACCAGGACGCCACCACGGTGAGCCTCGAGGTCGAGGCGACCCACATCCCCGAGCGCGTCACCGTCAGCGTCGAGGGCCTCGAAGAGGGCGCCCAGATCCTGGCCGGCGACCTCGAGCTCCCGAAGGGTGCTTCGCTCATCACCGAGGCCGACGTCCTCATCGTCGCGATCACCGTCCCGGCCGCTCCGGCGGACGAGGAGACGGAGGCCGCTGAGGCCGCCGCCGAGGAGACCGCAGCCGAGGCCGCGGAGTAGTCACCACTCCAGCAGACGAACCTGTCGCCCGCCCGCCCCGATAGTCTCGGTGCATGGCAGGCGGCAGGTTCGCTCGGTTTCTGGCCGGTCTCACCGGTCGCGCCGAGGCGTTCGATCAGGAAGGCAGCATGGCTGCAGACACGTGGCTCATCGTCGGGCTCGGGAACCCGGGCGAGCAGTACGCCCGCAACCGGCACAACGTCGGGCAGATGGTCCTCGACGAGCTCGCGAAGCGCATCGGCGGAACCTTCAAGACCCACAAGGGCAACGCGCGCGTGGCCGAGGGGCGGCTCGTGCCGGGTGGTCCGAAGCTCGTCCTCGGCAAGCCCAACAGCTACATGAACCTCTCCGGCGGCCCCACCGCAGCGCTCGCCCAGTTCTTCTCCGTCGACCCCGACCACATCATCGCCGTCCACGACGAGCTCGACATCCCGTTCGACTCGATCAAGCTCAAGCAGGGCGGCGGGCACGGTGGGCACAACGGCATCCGCGACATCGCCTCAGCGCTGAAGACCCCCGAGTTCCTGCGCGTCCGCGTCGGTATCGGGAGGCCGCCGGGCCGTCAGGACGCCGCCGACTTCGTCCTCAAGGACTTCGCGGGAACCGAGCGGGAGCAGCTTCCCATGCTGGTCTCCGACGCGGCCGATGCGGTCGAGCTCCTCGTGAACGAGGGCCTGTTGGCTGCACAGACCAGGTTCCACGGCGCCTGACGCCCGCTCAGCCGAGCGGTGAGCGGACGCGTCGGCCCTGGCGCGTGCCGGCGCCGACGAGCACCGCGCCCACCAGGAGCAGTCCGCTGATGAGCAGCGCGGTGGAGAGCGGGATCTCGGCTCCCGTCCGGACCAACGGCGCCTGCGGTTCGAGTGGCGCGACCCGCCACACGATGCCGAGCGAGGTGTGGAGCGCCCCCGTCGAGACACTGGGTGCGTCCGGGAGCGGCAGGCGACCGGTGTCGGTGGACGTGACCGACCCGGTGGTGGCGTGGTCCGACGCGCGCGAGTATCCGGTCAGGGCCGCCTCGAACGAGTGGGCGAACGAGCCGCCGTCGAGCGCGGCCGGCGTCAGGACGAACGGTTCGGTACTGGTGCAGACCGTCGAGGTACCAGGTTCGATGAGCTCGCTGCTGCAGGTGAGGCGGGTGTCCGGCGTCTCCGCGAGGGTGATGTCGCCCAGCGCGTTCTCGCCGGTGTTGGTGACCGTCGCGATGACGCGCAACCGGTCACCGGGGTCGGTCGTGACGGTCTCGCCCTCGACCGGCATCCACGATCCATCGGCACCCTGGATCTCGAGGCGGACGGTGCCCTCCACGGCCAGCGCGGGGACGAGCACGCGATAGGTGGTCTCGTCCGTGCTGCTGAGCCCCGAGGCGGTCTGTTCCACGCGGACGATGGCCTCGCCGGACTCGACGACCTCCGTGCTCGCGCAACTCCAGTGGCCGGACGGGTCCACGGTGGTCTCACACAGGGTCTGGCCCTCGCCGTCGCGCACGGTGATGTCGGCGCCCGGCTCGCCCGTTCCGGCGGAGGTCGGTCGTGAGGACTCCACGAGGGCGCCGGATGCCGGGCTCTCGATCGCGACCCGGTCGATGGCGGTCAGGGCCGGCTGTGAGCCGAGGTCGAGCCCACGGACGGCGTCATCCGCCACGGCGACGCTCAGCGCGCCGCGAGCGACCGGTGTGGCGTCGACCTCGATCGTGCAGGACTCCTCGCTCGCCGCGAGGCCGCCGGTGAACGCGATGTCGGCCCCGGACGCGGGAGCGGTCACCTCCGCCGAGCAGCTCGCGATCACTCGCGGATCGGCAGCGACCGTGAGGCCATCGGGCAAGGCCGTCTGCACGGACCAGCCGGCCTTCGCGGCGAGTTCCGGGGTGTTGTGCACGATGAAGCGGAGACGGACCGTCTCACCGACGAAGGCGGTGTCCTGCGACAGCTCGACATCGAGGGTCGGGGTCACGTCGATGATGCTCAGATCGTCGAAGGCGTGGTCGTTGCCCGAACCGCCGCCGTGTGCGTTGCGCATGACGACCCCGATCGACGCCGCGTCAACCAGCATGGAGGCATCGGCGGCGAAGCGGCCGGCGCGAGCGGAGACGCCGCCGTGGCTGACCGATTCGGCACGGTCGTCCGTGCACGGGTCGATCGCCTGCTCGGACACCGGGTGTTCGACGCCGTCGGAGGTTCGCAGCGCCAGCTGCAGCGCGGTCGGGACCGCCGCGAAGCAGTTCAGGGACGCGACGTTCACGGAGGCGGTGAGGAAGCGGCCGGTGCCGGTAGCCAGTGGGATCGGCGTGGTCGTCTCCAGTTCGACCGCGCCGTCGGGACCGTTCGTCTGGGTGTAGGCCGCAACGGCGGAGTTGGTGCCCGGATCCGTGCCGTTGAGGACGCCAAGCACTCCGGCGAGGGCACGGACGTTCGCCATGGCGCTCGCGGCGTCCAGGCAGTCACCGGGCTCGGCGCCGGTCATGGAGGCGGACAGGATGAAGCCGTTACACGCCGCTCGGTCCGTCCAGAAGTCGTCGGCGTCGAACCGCACGTCCGAACGACCCAGGTAGTCGCGGACCGACATGGGCGTGCCGGTGTCGGGTGCGCGTTCGAAGTCCTCGTGGAAGACCTCACCGCGTGGAGTGCCTGGTGCGTCAGTCGGTGGCTCGGAGGCCGTCGCTCCTGCCGGTGCCGGTTGGATCATCGAGAGGGTCCAACCGACCGCCAGCACGAGTGTCGTGGTCAGGATCGGACGGAGTGGGCTGGTCGAAACGCGCATGCAGCATCCCAAGGAATCATCGGATGGGGGAGGCCGCCAGCGTAGCAGTGCTGGTCTTCTGGGATATCAGACGATCGAGGGATGGAAGTCCGATGAAACGGGAGCCGACGGCCTAAGCGCGCACGTACCGCGAGAGCAGGAGGTCGTCCGATCGCAGGAGGTGCTGCAACCGCATCGGTCGCGGAGCTTCGGACGCGGGACCGGCGGAGAGCCGGACACTGTCCCCACCGACGAGCGCCGGACTGATCGTCAGACAGAGTTCGTCGACAGCGTCGGCAGCGATGAACGAGCCGAAGAGTGCCGGACCACCCTCGCACAGGATCTGCCGCAGGCCGCGGTCGGAGAGTGCCTGGACGACACGCGCCGGTTCGACGTGTTCGTCGCCGCACGCCACCACGTCGGCGACCGCCTCGAGTGCCGCGCGCTTCGCGGGGTCGGCGCGGTCGGTCGTCACGACGAGCGGCCGGACCGGTGCCTGGGTGAAGACCTCCGAGCGGAGATCGAGGTCGAGCGATCCCGACACGATCGCGAACACCGGGTGCAGGGGGAGGTCGTGGTCGTCGCGCCACGTCGCGGCATCGACGTCGAGCCGCATGGCACCGTAGCCCTCGTCGCGCACGGTCCCGGCACCGACGAGCACGACGTCGGTGAGTCGACGCAGGATGTCGAACACGGTCTTGTCGGCCGGGCCGCCCAGCCCGCCGGAGACGCCGTCGACGGTCGCCCCACCGTCCAGGCTCGTCACGAAGTTCACGCGGACGGTCGTGGCGGAGCGGTCCTCGACGGTGTAGGCCGCCACGAGCTCGTCGACCGACAGCGGTCGGTCCTGTGCGGGGACCAGGCTCGTGATGCTGGGGGTGCTCATGTGACTCCTCGAGGGTTCCGGATCAGACGTTGTGGACGGGCGCCACCGGTGCGCGGAAGCCGAGGATCGCCTCGGTCATCCGCACGGCCGCGATCGACTCGGGCACGGCGTGCATCCGCACGATGCGGGCGCCGAGGAGGATGCACGCCGCAGCGGACACCAGGGACCCCTCGAGACGTTCCGACTTCGGGCGGTCGAGGGACTCGCCGATGAAGTCCTTGTTCGACACCGCGGCGAGCGCCGGCAGCCCGAGCGCGGCGATCTCGTCGAACCGTCGGGTGAGTTCGAGCGTCTGCACGGTGTTCTTGTTGAGGTCGTGCCCTGGGTCGACGATGAGCCGTGAATCGGGGACGCCGTGGGACAGCGCGAGGTCGACGCGGGCCGTCAGGAAGGCGGCGACCTCACCGGCGACGTCGTCGTAGTGGGGGCGGGGATGGGGCTGCCTCGGCCTGGCCAGACTGTGCGTGATGACGAGGGTGGCCTCGCTCGCGGCGACGACGTCGGCGAGAGCCGGGTCGTGGATCCCCGTGGTGTCGTTGATGACCGAGGCGCCCGCCGCGATGCAGGCCGCCGCCACCTCGGGGCGGAAGGTGTCGACGGAGATGACGACGTCGCTCCGTGCGGCGAGCGCCTCGACGACAGGGAGCACGCGGTCGAGCTCCTCGGCGGTGGGGATCTCCGGCCCGGGGGCGAACTTGGCTCCGCCGATGTCGACCCAGTCGGCGCCCTGTTCTGCGGCGGTCACGGCGGCGTCGACGGCTCGGTCGAGCGAGAACGTCGCGCCCTGGTCGAAGAAGGAGTCCGGCGTACGGTTGATGATCGCCATGACCGCGACCTGCTTCGAGAAGTCGAACGTCCGCGCTCCGATCCGGCGGATCGGTTGGCGGATCGGGGGGAGCGGGAAGCCGCCGGTCCGTTCGGGGTGTCGGTCTGACCGGGGCTCCGTGCTCGTCATGGGTCAATCATGACGCGTCCGGCGCGCGAGGATGCCGCGTGACGCGTCGTCCGCAGCCGATTGACAGCGGTGGCCGGCGGGGGTTCGGGTCATGGGTGTCGGTGGCTCGGCGTAGGCTGTCCCGGTGACGCTTCAGGGTTTGACTCACGCGCTTCGGCGCGCCGCAACGATCGACGATGCCCTCGCGTATGCGGGCAAGAGCGCGGACTTCTCCGTGATCGACGGGCTGCGTGCACCGCTCCTCGCGGCGCTCATGGACGAGCGCGGTCGGCAGGGTGCCGCCCAGGCGGCCCTCGTGGTCACCGCGACCGGCCGCGACTCCGAGCGGCTCCGCTCCGCGCTCAGCGACCTCATGCCCGAGGCCGAGATCGTCGAGTTCCCCGCCTGGGAGACCCTGCCGCACGAGCGCCTCAGCCCGAGCGCCGAGATCGTCGGCCGACGCCTGGAGGCGCTGCGGCGGCTCGGCGCCTGGACGGGGGAGCGGCCGTTCCTCCTCGTCGCCTCGGTGCGCGCCGCGCTGCAGCCCGTGGCCGACAACCTCACCGAGACCGCTCCGATCGAGCTCGTCCAGGGCGGTCGCGGACACGACCTCGCCGCGATCGCGCTGCGACTCGTCGAACTCGCGTACACCCGGGTCGACATGGTGTCGCGGCGTGGTGAGTTCGCGCTGCGCGGGGGCATCCTCGACGTCTTCCCGCCGGTCGCCGACCACCCGTACCGGGTCGAGTTCTTCGGCGACGAGGTCGACGGCATCCGGGCGTTCTCGGTCGCCGACCAGCGATCGCTGCCCGAGCCGGTCGACGCGATCCGCCTGCCGCCGTCCCGGGAGCTGCTCCTCAGCCCGGCCGTCCGGCAGCGCGCCGCGGAGATGCAGCACGAGTTCCCGAGCCTCACCGGGATCCTCGAGAAGATCGCGGAGGGCATCGCGGTGGAGGGCATGGAGTCGCTCTCCCCGGCCCTCGTCGACCGCCTCGTCCCGATCACCCACTACCTGCCGGATGGAGCGGCCGTCGCCGTCGTCTCGCCGGAGCGCGTCGTCACGAGGTCGATCAGCCTCGCCGAGACGAACCGCGAGTTCCTCGCCGCCGCATGGAGCGCCGCGACCGTCGGTGCGAACGCGCCGATCGACCTCGCCTCCGGCGACTTCATCTCGCTGGGCGCCCTGAAGGAGTCCGTCACCTTCAGCGCTCCTGGTCAGCCGGCACCCGACCACCCGTGGTGGACGTTCAGCGGCTTCCGCGCCGGCCCCGATGTCGAGACCCTCCCGGAGCACCTTGAACTCGACGAGCTCCTCACCGTCACGGTCGACGGCGACACCGTGCCGAGCTTCCACGGCAACGTCGAGGGCGCCATCGAACACGTCGCCGACCGCATCCGCGAGGGGTGGACGGTCATCGTCGCCGCCCGTGGGGTCGGTCTCGTCGAGCGCGCGGCGGACGTCCTCGCCGAGCACGAAATCGCGGCCCGCATGGTCGACGAGCTGCCGGCCGACCCGGAGCCCGGAGTCGCCTACCTGCTGCAGGCCGACGTCGAGGGCGGCTTCGAGCTCGAGACGTCGAAGCTCATGCTGCTCGGCGAGACCGAGTTCTACGGACGCACCGCCGGGTACGACTCGCGCCTGGTCAAGAAGCTCGCCACCCGGCGCAAGAACGTCGTCGACCCGATGCAGCTCCGGTCCGGCGACTTCGTCGTGCACCAGACCCACGGCATCGGCAAGTTCGTCGAGATGACCCAGCGCGAGGTCTCGAGCGGTGGACGCAACCCGGTGAAGAGCACCCGCGAGTACCTCGTGCTCGAGTACGCACCCTCCAAGCGCGGCTACCCGGGCGACAAGCTGCTCGTCCCCACGGACCAGCTCGACCTCCTCACCCGCTACGTGGGCGGCGAGGCTCCGCAGCTCAGCAAGATGGGCGGCAGCGACTGGTCGCAGGCGAAGAGCAAGGCGCGCAAGGCCGTCCGCGACATCGCCGTCGAGCTGGTCAAGCTCTACTCGGCTCGCATGGCGTCGAAGGGGCACGCCTTCGGCCCAGACACCCCGTGGCAGCGTGAGCTCGAGGAGGCGTTCCCGTTCGCGGAGACCCCCGACCAGCTGCAGACCATCGACGAGGTCAAGGCCGACATGGAGCGCGAGATCCCGATGGACCGCCTCCTCTCCGGAGACGTGGGGTTCGGGAAGACCGAGGTCGCCGTCCGTGCCGCGTTCAAGGCCGTCCAGGACGGCAAGCAGGTCGCGATGCTCGTGCCGACCACCCTGCTCGTCAAGCAGCATTTCGAGACCTTCCAGGAGCGGTTCGCCGGGTTCCCCGTGCACCTGCGGCCGCTCAGCCGGTTCCAGTCCGACAAGGAGGCGCGGGAGGCGCTCGCCGGACTCGCCGACGGCACGGTCGACGTCATCATCGGGACGCACCGGCTGCTGACCGACAAGGTGCACTTCAAGGACCTCGGCCTCGTCATCATCGACGAGGAGCAGCGGTTCGGTGTCGAGCACAAGGACGCCCTCAAGAAGCTGAAGACGAACGTCGACATCCTGGCGATGAGCGCGACCCCGATCCCGCGCACGCTCGAGATGGCGGTCACCGGCATCCGGGAGATGTCCACCCTCGCGACGCCACCGGAGGACCGCCACCCGATCCTGTCCTTCGTCGGTCCGTACAACGGCAAGCAGGTCGGCGCGGCGATCCGGCGCGAGCTCCTGCGCGAAGGTCAGATCTTCTTCGTGCACAACCGGGTCTCGTCCATCAGCCGCGTCGCGGCGGACCTGGCGGAGCTCGTCCCGGAGGCGCGCATCGCCATCGCCCACGGGCAGCTCGGCGAGGCGGCGCTCGAACAGGTCGTGGTCGACTTCTGGGAGCGCCGTTTCGACGTCCTCGTCTGCACGACGATCATCGAGACCGGCCTCGACATCTCGAACGCCAACACGATCATCATCGACCGCGCCGACAAGTACGGCCTGAGCCAGCTGCACCAGCTGCGGGGTCGTGTCGGTCGCGGTCGCGAGCGCGCCTACGCGTACTTCCTGTACGACGAGCACAAGCCGCTCTCCGAGACCGCCCACGACCGGCTCTCGACCATCGCGGCGAACAACGAGCTCGGCAGCGGCATGCAGGTCGCCCTGAAGGACCTCGAGATCCGTGGCGCCGGCAACATGCTCGGCGGCGAGCAGGCCGGCCACATCGCGGGCGTCGGCTTCGACCTCTATCTCCGCATGATCGGCGAGGCCGTGTCCACCTTCCGTGGCGACGTCGCCGAGGGGCAGACCGAGCTCCGGCTCGAACTGCCCGTCGACGCGCATATCCCCGAGGAGTACGTCGACAGCGAGCGGCTGCGGCTGGAGGCCTACCAGAAGCTCTCGGCCGCGTCCGGACCTGCGGCCAAGGACGGCCAGATCGACCTCGTGATCGACGAACTCACCGACCGTTACGGCGAACCGCCGGCGCAGGTGAGCACGCTCATCGCCGTGTCGCGGCTCCGCCAGCGTGCGCAGCGCTCGGGACTCAGCGACCTCATCGCCGTCGGACCGAACCTGCGGGTCACCCCTGCCGACCTGCCCGACTCCATCCAGACGCGGCTGCGACGCATGTATCCCGGAGCGAAGTACCTGGCCCAGACGAACACCGTCATCGTGCCGTTGCCGCGGGTCGGCGACGAACCGCTGGCCGACACCGACCTCATCGCCTGGGTGCAGCAGTTCCTGAACGCGATCTACCCGCTGCCGGAGGGCTCGACGTCGTCCTAGCGGGCAGTAGGAGATGGGCCCGCGGGACGACAGCGTCGGTACCCGCGGCCGATCCGACGCTCGTCGTCCATCCCTAGCGTGGAGGGATGAAGAAGTTCCTCCGCATCGTCCTCACCGGGGTCGTGGCGCTCGTCGCGCTCGTGCTCGCCGGGCTCCTCACGACCACCATCGTCAACACCGCCGCATCGGCTTCTGAAGCCACGCGCATCGAGGAGTACGGGCAGCGGGTCGAGGTCGACGGCAAACGCATGAACGTGTCGGTGACGGGGGAGGGCGACCAGACGATCGTCCTCCTGCCCGGCTTCGGCACCGGTTCGCCCGTGCTCGACTTCTCGCCGCTCGTCGGCGAGCTCTCATCGTCGTACCGGGTGGTCGTCGTCGAGCCCTTCGGCTACGGGCTGAGCGACCAGACCGACGTGCCGCGGACGACCGAGAACATCGTCTCGGAGATCCACGAGGCGGTCGCCGGACTCGGCGTCGACCGGTACGTGCTGATGGGGCACTCCATCGCGGGGATCTACGCGCTGGACTACGTCGAGCGGTTCCGCGACGAGGTGACGGCGTTCGTCGGCATCGACAGCAGCGTGCCCGACCAGCCGGGTATGGACGCCGCGCTGCCGGTCGACGCCCTGCGTGCGGCGAAGGCGCTCGGCATCACCCGGGTCGTCACGGCGCTGTCGGGCGACCCGTACCCGGATCCGCCGTACGACCAGCACACGCGTGAGCAGCTCGGGATGATCTCGCTGCGCAACACCTCGAGTGCGACGTCCTCGGACGAGATGTCGCGCATCGCGGCGAACTTCCGAGCGGCGAAGGGGAAGACCTTCCCGGCAGACCTCCCGGTGCTGCTCTTCGCCCAGCGGGACAACCCGACGGTGGAGGGGTGGCTGCCGCTCCACGAGGAACAGGCTGCGAGCGTCGACCGAGGCGAGGTCGTGCCGCTCGACGCCGACCACTACCTGCACCACACGAAGTCCCGTGAGATCGCCGCGGACGTCGACCGCTTCCTCGCGACTCCTGGCGTCGGGTAGCCGGTCGCCGGGCCCGGCCGTCGGCCTGCGGACGGACGTATGCTGGTGCCCCACGATCCCGTCGAGTCGGAGGAACCCATGGCGACCAGCATCCGGACGAAGCAGGAGCCGAAGGTGGTCGTGGCCGACGCCGTGGCCCGGCTCCGACAGACCTTCGACCGCGGCACCACGAAGCCCGTCGCCTGGCGGCTCCGCCAGCTCCGTGCGCTGAAGCAACTGCTCCTCGAACGCGGCGGCGAGCTCGAGCGGGCGCTGGCGACCGACCTGGGCAAGAGCGGTACCGAGGCGCAGATCACCGAGATCGGGCTCCTCGTCGGCGAGATCGACCACACGTTGAAGCACCTGAAGCGCTGGGTGCGGCCCCGACGCGTCGCGGTGCCGCTCACCCTCGCCCCGGCGTCGGCATCGGTCGTGGCGGAACCGGTCGGCGTCGTCCTCGTCATCGGCCCGTGGAATTATCCGGTCCAGCTCTGCATCGGTCCCGTCATCGGGGCGCTCGCCGCCGGTGACGCCGTCCTGCTGAAGCCGAGCGAGCTCGCCCCCGCCACGAGCGCCGCACTCGCGCGCCTCCTCCCGGAGTACCTCGACGACCGTGCCGTCGCGGTCGTCGAGGGCGATGCGGAGGTCGCCACCGCCCTCCTCGCCGAGCGGTTCGACCACATCTTCTACACGGGTGGCGCCGCCGTGGGCAAGGTCGTCGCCCGGGCCGCGGCGGAGCATCTGACCCCGATCACCCTGGAACTCGGCGGGAAGTCGCCGGTGTACGTCGACGACACCGTCGACCTCGCGGACGCGGCCCGCCGTATCGTCTGGGGCAAGCTCATGAACGCCGGCCAGACCTGCGTCGCCCCCGACTACCTGCTCGCGACGCGGTCGGTCGCCGATCGGCTCGTCCCGTACCTGCGCGACGCGATCGCAGCCCTCTACGGCCCGGACCCCGCCGACAGTGCCGACTACGGCCGCATCATCTCCGACAGGCACTTCGACCGGGTCAGCCGTCTGCTCGACGGTCTCGAACCGGCCCTCGGCGGCGAGGTCGACGCCTCGGAGCGGTACATCGCCCCGACGGTCGTGAACGGCGTCGACGCTTCGGCGTCGATCATGCAGGAGGAGATCTTCGGTCCGATCCTGCCGATCCTCCACGTGTCCGGGCTCGAACAGGCCATCGCGCACATCCGGGCAGGGGAGAAGCCGCTCGCGCTCTACGTCTTCAGTGACGATCGCGCCACGCGGAAGCGGTTCACGCGCGACACCTCCTCGGGCGCATTGGCGTTCGGCGTGCCGGCCGCGCACCTCCTCGTGCCGGGTCTGCCGTTCGGCGGTGTCGGGGCGAGCGGGATGGGCGCGTATCACGGCCGCCACTCCTTCGACACGTTCAGTCACGCGAAGGCGGTGTTCTCCAAGCCCCTGTCCCCGGACACGCTGTCGCTCGTCTACCCGCCCTTCACCGAAGCGCGCGACCGGATCGCGCGACTGATCTCGAAGACCGGCGGCACCGACGACCGCCGCCCGTGGGGAGCCCGCCGGTGAGCAGCGAGCCCGTCGGCGACACCTCCGCTGAGCGCCTCGTCGACGCCATGCGGCAGATCCGCGACCGCTGCGTCTGGACGCAGGGCATCGACCACGACATGCTCGTGCCGTACCTCATCGAGGAGAGCTACGAGCTCGTCGAAGCGGTCGAGGCCGGGACGCGCGACGAACTCGTCGAGGAACTCGGCGACGTGTTGTGGCAGGTCGTCTTCCATGCGGAGATCGCGTCCCGCGAGGCCGATGCACCGTTCGACTTCGACGACGTCGCCGAGGCCGTCACCCGCAAGATGGTCCACCGTCATCCACACGTGTTCGGTGGTGAAGCTGCGCCGACCCCGGAGGACGTGGTGCGCGTCTGGAACGCCGCGAAGGCCGAGGAGAAGGCGAAGCGCAGCAGCGCACTCGAGGGGATCCCGCAGGGGATGCCGTCTCTCGCCCTCGCCGACAAGGTGCTGGGCAGGGCCGTGCCGCTCGGGGTGGGGCCGACGGTCGACGCCGATGTCGTGGATGACGAGGACGCGCTGGGGGAGCAGCTCCTCGCCGTCGTCGCCGCAGCACGGGCGAACGGGCTCGACGCGGAACGGGCGCTCCGGGGTGCCGTCCGTCGGTTGAGCGCGCGAGTGCAGGACGCCGAGCGCTCGGTGGCGTCACCGACCGACGGCTGAGCGAGCGGTCGCCGGGCGCCTGCTCACGGTGCCCGTTCCCTGCCATGCCAGAATTGAGGCATGGCAGCTCCAGTGAACCCGCCGCGCGGCATGCGCGATTTCCTCCCCGCCGACAAGGCCCGTCGGGAGCACGCGCTGGGCACCATCCGTCGGGTCTTCACCGCGCACGGTTTCGACGAGATCGAGACGCCGGTGGTCGAGGAGTACGACCGGCTGCACTCCGGGCTCGGCGGCGACAACGAGAAGATGGCGTTCAACATCCTCCGGCGCAAGCTCACCCCGGAGGCCATCGTGGCCGCGGCGGACAACCAGACCGAACTCACCGACCTCGGCCTGCGCTTCGACCTCACCGTGCCGCTCGCCCGGTTCTACGCGACGCACCGGGCCGAGCTCCCGCCGGTGTTCCGGTCGATCCAGATCGCTCCGGTCTGGCGCGGCGAACGGCCGCAGCAGGGCCGGTACCGCCAGTTCGTGCAGTGCGACATCGACGTCATCGGAGAGTCGTCGAACCTCGCCGAGACCGAGCTCATCATCGCGACCCTCGCGGCTCTCGCCGAGCTCGGCATCACCGGCTGCAGCGTGCGGATCAACGACCGCCGACTCCTCATCGGCATGCTCGAGTCGCTGGGCTTCCCGGCCGACGAGCACGCGCAGGTGCTCATCACGATCGACAAGCTCGACAAGATCGGTCAGCAGGGCGTGGTCGCCGAACTGCGCGACCGTGGCGTCGATGCCACCGCCGTCGATGCACTCGAGGCCTTCTTCTCCCGTCCGCAGACGATGGAGTTCAACACCTTCGGCGAGCGGGCGATCCGGAAGGCGCTGCCGCTCGGAGCGGACGACGCCGTCGTCGCGGAGCTCGACGCACTCGGGAAGGCCGTCGCCGCGGCCACCTCCCTCCAAGGCCAGCCGGCCGACCCCTTCGCGAACCCGCTCGTGTTCGACCCCTTCCTGGTGCGGGGCATGGGGTATTACACGGGCGCCATCTTCGAGATCGCGCACCCCGATCTCGGGTACTCGCTCGGCGGCGGCGGTCGGTACGACGGCATGATCGGGCGCTTCCTCGGCCAGGACGTGCCGGCGGTCGGCTTCTCGATCGGCTTCGAGCGTATCGTCGACCTCATCGAGCTCCCCGCAGGTGCGGCCGCGGAAGCCGTCGTGCTCGTGCACGACCGCAACGTGCCTCCCGTGACGCTCGTGGCGTTGAAGGCCAAGCTCGTCGCCCAGGGGCGTCGGGTGCGCCTCGAAGCCCGCGTGAAGAACCTCAAGGCCCTCCTCGACCGCGTGTCGGCAGCCGGCTTCGGAGCCTTCGCGTTCGTCTCGGCCGACTCGACCCTCGAGTCGCTCGAGTTCAAAGCGCTCGACTGACGATTCCCGCACCCGCTTCCCGCTCCTCGGCGCGCTTCCGAGCCGCTGCCCAGCTCGTCGGTGCAGGATGGAGCATTCGGCCGGATCCCCTCCCTCGAGCGATCCGTCTGCTCTGCCCCCGATCGAAGAACTGGTTCCCCCGATGAGCGTCATGGCCCCTGCAGCGCGCCCGCAGCGCGCCCCGGAGTCGACCGGCTCCCCGCGCCGCCGGGTGAGCCTCGTGCGGCGCCGGGCGACCACGCTCGCGTTGGCCGTCGGTGTCCCGCTCGCCCTGCTGACGGCCGCCCACGCCCTCGTCCCCGACATCCTCGGCCTCGGACTCGTTTGGGACAACGCCCTGCCGTGGACGTGGGTCGTGCTGCCGGTGCTCTTCCTCGTCCTCCTCGTCGCCCGCACGCCCGGCGCCGTCATCGGTCTCCTCGCGCCGACGCTCGTCTGGGCCTTTCTGTTCGGCCCGGGCGTCGTCCCCATGGGTGACGCACGCTCGGCGGTCCCCGCCGAGGCCTCCCTCACGGTCGCCAGCCAGAACCTCGGGCCGGAGGGCGATCCCGCGGTCATCGCGGCCTCCCTCCAGGCCAGTGGGGCGGATCTCATCGCGCTCCAGGAGATCGAGGACCACGACCGCGAACCGCTCGCCGCGACGCTCGACGAGCAGTACCCGTACTCCGTGCTCACGGGGACGGTGGGTCTCTGGAGCCGCTATCCGATCGCCGACTCGGTCGGGCTGAAGCTCGGCCTCGACTGGTACCGGGCGATCAACGCCGTCGTCGACACCCCGTCCGGGGCCGTGAGCGTCTACGTGATCCACGCCGACTCCGCGCGTCCGGGTGCGCACGCCGAACGGGACGTGATGCTCGCGGAGTTGGCCGACACCGTCGCGGCGAACGCCCGCGATCGGATCGTCGTCATGGGTGACTTCAACGCCTCCGCCTCCGACCGGGCGCTCGCCGCACTCCAGAGCGAGGTGTCGGAGCCCAATCAGAGCGAGGGCGGCTTCGGACTCACCTGGCCGGCCGGGACACCGCTCATGCGACTCGACCACGTCTTCGTCCGCGGCATGACCGCGACCCACAACGCCGTCGGCGACGCCGAGGGCAGCGACCACCACGGCATCGTGTCGAGCTTCCGGCTCGACCGCTGATCGCGCACCTCGGGCGACGATCCGCGGCTCTGCGCCCGTTCAGCCGATGTCACTAGACTGAGCGCGGGCGGCCGTCGTACCCGTCCCACGTCCCAATCCCCACAAGGAGAACATCAGTGGCACTCATCGAGGCAGTAGGCGCTCGCGAAATTCTCGACTCCCGAGGCAACCCGACCGTCGAGGTCGAGGTGCTCCTGGAAGACGGCACGGTCAGCCGTGCAGCAGTCCCGTCCGGCGCATCGACCGGTGCGTTCGAAGCGTACGAGCTGCGTGACGGCGATGCCGCGCGTTACCTCGGCAAGGGTGTCGAGAAGGCGGTCGACGCCGTCCTCGACGAGATCGGCCCGGCACTCGAGGGCATCGAGGCGGACGACCAGCGCCTCGTCGACCACACCATGATCGAGCTCGACGGCACCGAGAACAAGAGCCGCCTGGGCGCGAACGCGATCCTCGGTGCGAGCCTCGCGGTCGCCCGTGCCGCTGCGGACTCCGCGGACCTGTCGCTCTACCGTTACGTCGGCGGCGCCAACGCCCACGTCCTCCCGGTCCCGATGATGAACATCATCAACGGTGGCTCGCACGCCGACACCGGCGTCGACATCCAGGAGTTCATGATCCTCCCGATCGGCGCTCCGAGCTTCCGTGAGGCGCTCCGCTGGGGCACCGAGACCTACCACACGCTCAAGGGCCTGCTGAAGTCGAAGGGCTTCGCGACCGGCCTCGGCGACGAGGGTGGCTTCGCCCCCGACTTCGAGCACAACCGTGCAGCCCTCGACTTCATCGTCGAGGCCATCGAGAAAGCCGGCTTCACGGTCGGCACCGACATCGCGCTCGGCCTCGACGTCGCCTCCAGCGAGTTCTACAAGGAGGGCGCCTACCAGTTCGAGGGCAAGGCGCTCAACAGTACCGAGATGACCGCGTACTACGCCGACCTCGTCGCGAACTACCCGCTCATCACCATTGAGGACCCGCTGGCCGAGGACGACTGGGCGGGCTACGCCCACCTCACCCCCGAGCTCGGCTCCAAGGTCCAGATCGTCGGCGACGACCTGTTCGTCACGAACCCGAAGCGTCTCGCCGACGGCATCGCCAAGGGTGCGGCGAACTCGCTGCTCGTCAAGGTCAACCAGATCGGGACGCTCACCGAGACGCTCGACGCGGTCTCCCTCGCGCAGCGCTCCGGCTACACGACGATCCTGTCGCACCGCTCCGGCGAGACCGAGGACACCACGATCGCCGACCTCGCAGTCGCCACGAACGCGGGCCAGATCAAGACCGGTGCGCCTGCGCGCAGCGAGCGGGTCGCGAAGTACAATCAGTTGCTGAGGATCGAAGAGGAGCTGGGCCAGGCAGCCGTCTACGCCGGCCGCAGCGCCTTCCCCCGGTTCACCGCCTAAGCATCGTCACCTGAAGGCTCTCAGGGGTGCCGATCGGCACCCCTGAGAGCCTTCGTCGTGTGCGGGAGGCGCCTGTGAAGAAGCCATCGATGCCGGCCGGCGGCGAGTCGAAGCCCACGCCGTCCGGCAGCGGAGCAGCGTCCTCCTCGTCCTCCGGCTCGTCGAAGCAGCGACCGGCGTCGAAGCCCCGGTCGAGCTCCGCGGATGCCTCCTCCAAGCGCGCCTCCTCGTCGGCCAAGCGCCCGACGGGAGCCACCGCGAAGCCCGCACGCTCCGCAGGCGCAACCCCGCGGTCGACGACGAAGGCCCCGCGATCCGCGTCGGCCGGTTCCTCCGCACCGCGCTCGCGGACCGGCTCGACCCGGACCGCCCCGGCAGGTCAGTCGGATGCCGGCGGCTGGTTGCGGAGTCTGCGACTGTCCGGGTTCAGCGTCCTGCTCCTCGGGATCCTCGTGCTCGGGGTCGTCGTCCTCGCGCCGAACCTCAAGACCTTCCTCGAGCAGCGGCAGCAGATCGCCGCGCTGGAGGCCGGTGTCGCCGACACCCAGAGGCAGGTGGACGCGCAGCAGGCCGAACGCGAGCGCTGGAACGACCAGAGCTACGTCATGACGCAGGCGCGCGACCGCCTGTTCTACGCCCTGCCCGGCGAGGTCAGCTACATCATCATCAACGACGTCGACCCGGCCTCGTTGCCCACCACCGAGACACCCGTGAGCGACACGCTCGTCGACTCGCAGTCCGACTGGCTCGACGGTCTGCTGTCCTCGCTCGTCGCCACCGGCTACTCGCCGGCCCCGGTCGCGACCGAGACCCCTGCTCCCGCGCAGACGACGCCTCCCGCCGGCGGCTGACGTCCG
The DNA here is from genome assembly GCF_006065115.1 of Plantibacter sp. M259. Lineage (NCBI taxonomy): Bacteria > Bacillati > Actinomycetota > Actinomycetes > Micrococcales > Microbacteriaceae > Plantibacter > Plantibacter sp. M259. The sequence continues at coordinate 3,350,277 of NZ_CP040750.1, forward strand.
GACGCAGTGGTGAACCCGGCGATAATGGAACCATGAGCACCCCTCCCTTCGGCCCCGTCTCCGAGCGCGACGTCGAGATCGTGTCGGCGCAACTGGGACGCCCGGCCCGAAACGTCGTCGGCATCGCGGCGCGCTGCGTCTGCGGCGCCCCGACGGTCGTCTCCACCGCTCCTCGCCTGGCCGACGGCACGCCGTTCCCCACGTTCTACTACCTGACCCACCCGGCCGCCACGGCCGCGGTCTCCTCGCTCGAGGCGACCCAGGTGATGAACGAGTACAACGAGCTCCTGGCCGAGGACGAAGCGGTCCGCGCCGACTACGCCACCGCACACACGGCCTACCTCGCCGACCGCACCTCCATCGCCGAGGTCGCCGAGATCGACGGGATCTCCGCCGGCGGTATGCCGGTGCGGGTCAAGTGCCTCCACGCGCTTGTCGGCCACGCCCTGGCGGCTGGCCCGGGCGTCAACCCCATCGGCGACCTCGCGCTCGACCGCGCGAGCTGGAGCCCCGAGGTGTGCGCATGCGCGGACGGCCAGGCGGGGCAGGGATAGGCCCGCACGCGACGGGGGTCGCCTGTGGGGGAGTGACGGACCGCGACGCGGAGACCGTCGTCGTCCGCGCGGCCTCCGAGGTGCGCTGTCGGCGCTGTCCGCGGTGCTCCTGGCCCTCCTGCTCGTGGGGACGCAGGCGCTCCCGGCGTCGGCCGACACGGTGCGCGACATGCAGTACTGGCTTGGCGACTACGGCTTCACCACGGCGTGGGAGACGACGAAAGGCGCCGGTGTCACCGTCGCCGTGATCGACACCGGCATCGCGAGTGGTCCGGCGGAGTTGACCGGTGCGGTCGCGGGTGGTGTCGACGTCTCCGGGCTCGGGAGTCCCGACGGCCGGACACCGGTGGGCTCCGAGGGGAGCGAGCATGGAACGTTGGTCGCCTCGATGATCGCCGGTCGTGGTCGCACGGGCGGTGCCGGGGTCATCGGCGTGGCACCTGAGGCGCGCCTGCTCTCCGTCTCGGTCGGGTTCGGCTCCGACGGGTCGGCCGTCGTCCCCTGGGACGATCAGATCGCGACCGCTGTCCGCTGGGCGGTGGACAACGGTGCCGACGTCATCAACATGTCGCTGACGCGCAACAGTCTCGACTGGCCGACGAGCTGGGACGACGCCTTCCTCTACGCCTTCTCGCACGACGTCGTCGTGGTGGCTGCAGCGGGCAACCGGGGGAGCGGGACGGTCGAGGTCGGAGCTCCGGCGACGATCCCGGGGGTGCTGACCGTCGCCGGTGTGGACCGCACCGGGTCGGCGAGCTTCGACGCCTCGAGCCAGGGCATCACGATCGCCGTCGCTGCGCCGAGCGAGCAACTCGTCGGGGTGACGCCCGCCGGGTCCTACGTGCAGTGGCAGGGGACGAGCGGGGCGGCGCCGATCGTCTCCGGACTCGTGGCCCTCGTCCGCTCCGCCTGGCCGGAGCTCAGCGCCGCCGACGCCATCAAGCGCGTGACGGCCACGGCGAAGCAGGTGGGCGACTCCGCACAAAGTCCCATCTACGGTGCAGGACTCATCGACGCCGCGAAGGCGGTCAGCGGTTCCGTCGGTCCGGCGGCGACCTCGCCGGAGCAACAGCTGTCCGACTGGATCACGCTTTACCGACGGGCACCGCAGGTCCCCGATCCCGATCCGGGTGCCGAGCAGCCGTCGCCGACACCGGAGCCGGTACCCCCGGCGATCCCGGAGAACGAGGCCGTCGAGGTGCGCGCCAACCCGTTCCTCCCGACGCCGAGCACCCTGCTCTACGGGTCGCTGCCACTGGCGCTCCTCCTCGGAACTGGTAGCCTGGTCACGCTCGGTGTCATAGGCGCTACCAGGCATTTCAAGCGGGTGCTGCAGAAGTAGTACTCTGTTCCGATATTCTCAGACACTCATCTGAACCAATCGTCTTGACGTAGGAGATCGTTCGCCGTGCCCAAAATTCTGATCGTCGGTGGTGGTTACGCCGGGTTCTACACCGCATGGAAGCTCGAGAAGCAGCTTCGTCGTGGTGAGGCCGAAGTCACCATGGTCGACCCGCTGCCCTACATGACCTACCAGCCCTTCCTGCCGGAGGTCGCCGCCGGTTCCATCGAGCCGCGTCACGCGGTCGTCTCGCCGCGTCGCCACCTGAAGCACACCAACGTGATCACCGCCAAGGTCACGGGCATCAACCACGCCGAGAAGAAGGCGACCATCACGCCTGAGGTCGGTGAGCCCTGGGAGGTCGACTACGACATCATCGTCGTCACCGCCGGAGCCGTCTCCCGCACCTTCCCGATCCCCGGTGTCGCCGATACCGCGATCGGTCTCAAGACCATCGAAGAGGCCGTCGCGATCCGCGACCGCGTGCTCTCCAACTTCGACAAGGCCGCGAACCTGCCGGCCGGCCCCGAGCGCGACCGTCTCCTGACCTTCACGGTCGTCGGTGGCGGCTTCGCCGGTATCGAGGTCTTCGCCGAGCTGCGTTCGTTCGCGAGCTCGCTGCTGAAGTTCTACCCGCAGCTGTCCTTCGAGGACACGCACTTCCACCTCATCGAGGCCATGGGTCGCATCATGCCCGAGGTCAAGATCGAGACGAGCCACTGGGTCCTCAAGAACCTGGCCGAGCGCGGCGCGCTCGTGCACCTCGACACCCAGCTGCAGTCGGCTGTCGATGGCAAGATCGAGCTCTCGACCGGTGAGTCGTTCGAGTCCGACCTCATCGTCTGGACCGCCGGTGTCATGGCGAACCCGGGCGTCGTCCGCGGTGGCGACCTCCCCGTCGAGGAGCGCGGTCGCATCAAGACCCGCGCCGACCTCCGCGTCGGCACCGACGACGACATCGTCGAGGGTGCTTGGGCGGCCGGCGACGTCTCCGCCGTCCCCGACCTCAGCGGCGGTGGCGTCGGTGGCTTCTGCGTGCCGAACGCTCAGCACGCGGTCCGTCAGGGCAAGCTCCTCGCGAAGAACATCACCGCGGTCCTCCGTGGCGAGGAGCCGAAGAACTACTTCCACAAGAACATGGGTGCGGTCGCCGGTCTCGGCATCGGCGTCGGTGTCTTCCAGTCCGGCAACCTCGCGATCAAGGGCCTCCCGGCGTGGTTCGCGCACCGTGGGTACCACGGGCTGGCGATGCCGAGCTTCGAGCGCAAGTTCCGCGTGTTCGGTGGCTGGTGGAACAACTTCTGGCTGGGACGCGACATCGTCTCCCTGTCGGCCGTGCAGACGCCCCGTGAGGCCTTCGAGACCTTCGCGTCGCGCCCGAAGCCCCCGGCAGACGCTGCGGCCCCTGCAGCGGCTCCGGCGGCTCCCGCAGCGGCTGAGAAGCCCGCTCGCAAGGCTCCCGTGAAGCGCAAGCCGAAGGCCGCCCCGGCCGAGGCCGCAGCGCCCGCTGCCGAGGCTCCTGCTGCTGCAGGCGCCCCGACCGGTGCCGACGACGAGCAGGCCTACGCGACGCCCGCTGAGGAAGTCAGCGCGAACAAGTAGTCCGGTCCGGAGCCCAGCTCCGTTCCTCGAGAGGCGCATGTCATCCGGTCCGCCGGGGCATGCGCCTCTCGGCGTTCGACGCCTCGATACGATGAGGTGCACGCCCCCGTAGCCCAACTGGCAGAGGCAGGCGACTTAAAATCGCCGCAGTGTGGGTTCGAACCCCACCGGGGGTACTGCCCTGGGCTGCGAGGTCACGCGGATCCGGGAGGAGTACATCGCGCCCATCAGCGATGTCTCCTTCGGCGTCATCGAGCTTGTCGTCCACGTCACCGCCGACCAGATCACCGATGATGAGGCGAAGCGGTTGTGGATCATGGTGTCGAGCCTCGTCGGAACCACCTGCCCTGAACTGCAGTCGGTGATGGTGCAGACGGCCGGCGATGTCACGAGCAACTGATGTCCAGCGGCTGTCCGAGGCGCGGCCAGCCAAGCTCACTGGACGCCTCAACGTGTCGACGTCGGCGGGCAGCACGCCGAACTGAGCAAAGTGGAACGTGGCAGGTCAAGGGCGTTTGCGTTGCAGCGACGAAGGAGTACCGTCTGGCTGGTGAATCTGGATGTGAGACGTCGAAACATCGCGCGGGGTCGCTCGTCGGTGAGGGCTCGGGTCGGTGCCATAGCCGTTCCCCTCGCCATGGTGGTGGTGTTGAGTGGCTGCTCGGGGGTGCGGTCCCGGCGATCGGGGCGGCGGCGGTGCAGCTTGACTCCGCCGTGCAGACGGCATCCCTTGCTCTCCAGCAGGCGGACGCCGACATCACCTTCACGCCCGTCGCGGAGACGACGCTTGAGAACGCGATCACCGAGGTCGACGACGTCTCGACGCAGCTGAGCGAGACTCCGGTTCAGACCGGCCGCGAGCAGGATGCGAAGCGTGAGGCCACGGCCGTGCTGCAGGACGCCGTCGCAGTCCTCGACGACGCCCGCACGGCACTCCAGGCCGGCGACGACCTCCCCGACACCGTGGAGCAGTTGCAGCAGACGGCGAAGCAGACGGCCGAACTCCGCGAGCGGTGGGAGCAGTTCTCGTGAGCGGTGTGATGAAGCGTGTTCTCGGTGTCGCGCTCGGTGTCCTCACCGCGATCGGTGGCTTCCTCGACATCGGAGACCTCGTCACCAACGCGGTCGTCGGCTCGCGGTTCGGGCTGTCGCTCGCCTGGGTGGTGCTCGTCGGCGTCGTCGGCATCTGCCTGTTCGCGCAGATGTCCGGGCGCGTCGCTGCGGTGAGTGGCCGGGCGACGTTCGAGATCATCCGGGAGCGCCTCGGGCCGAAAGCAGGGCTCGCCAACCTGGGCGCGTCGTTCCTCATCAACCTCCTCACGCTCACGGCCGAGATCGGCGGTATCGCCCTCGCTCTGCAGCTCGCGTCGAGCGTGTCTCCAGGCCTGTGGGTCCCGGTCGCCGCGTTCGCCGTCTGGCTGGTGATCTGGCGGGTGAAGTTCTCGATCATGGAGAACGTCACCGGGCTCGTAGGTCTCTGCCTGATCGTGTTCGCCGTCGCCCTGTTCCTCCTCGGCCCGGACTGGTCGAAGCTCGCGGAGCAGGCGTTCGCGCCGTCCGTGCCGGGTTCGGAGTCGGCGGACGCGTACTGGTACTACGCCGTCGCTCTCTTCGGAGCGGCGATGACACCTTACGAGGTGTTCTTCTTCTCCTCCGGTGCGGTCGAGGAGAAATGGACGAAGAAGGACATCGGGCAATCGCGCATCAACGTGCTCGTCGGGTTCCCCCTCGGCGGTGTGCTGTCGGTCGCGATCGCCGCCTGCGCCACCATCGTGCTGCTGCCCCGTGGGATCGAAGTGTCCTCGCTGTCGCAGATCGTCCTCCCGGTGGCGGAGGCCGGCGGCAAGCTCGCGGTCGCGTTCGTGATCGTCGGCATCGTCGCAGCGACGTTCGGCGCGGCCCTCGAGACGACCCTGTCGAGTGGCTACACGCTGGCGCAGTTCTTCGGCTGGTCGTGGGGCAAGTTCCGGAAGCCGGCGGAGGCGGCGCGGTTCCATGTCGCGATGATCATCTGTCTGCTCGTCGGCCTCGCCGTTCTGGCGACCGGTGTCGACCCGATCCTCGTGACGGAGTACTCGGTGGTGTTCTCCGCGATCGCGCTGCCACTCACCTACTTACCGATCCTCATCGTGGCCAACGACAAGCAGTACATGGGCGATGCGCGCAACGGCAGGGTGACGAACGCGTTCGCGCTCGTCTATCTGGTGATCATCCTCGTCGCCTCGGTCGCAGCCATCCCCCTGATGATCCTGACAGGAGCCGGAGCATGACCCGCCGATCCAAGCGCTTCGACGCACCATTGCCGGGGCTGGAACCGGCCGAACAGTACGCCGGACAGGTGCTCGACGCCCGGCTGCACCTCCTCGACCGGCAAGTACTCGACCGCGACGGTGTCCCGGTGCAGGTCGTCGACGACCTCGAACTCCGTGACGTCCCCTTCGGCGAGTCGATCCCTTCGGAAACGCCGGCACCGGTCATCGAGTCGATCCTCAGCGGCCCCGTCCTCGGCACGCGGATATTCGGCGGACGTCCGCCCTCGAGTCGGTTCCATCGCGTGTCGTGGGACCGGATCGCGGAGATCGGCATCGCGATACACCTCGGCGTGGCAGGCTCGACGCTCGACGTGACGTGGGTCGAGCGTTGGGTGCGCGACCGCATCATCTCCCGCATTCCCGGAGGCCACCATGATCCTGAGTGACGTCCTGCGCTCGCGCGTCCTCGACGACGAGGGGCGGTCGGTCGGCATCGTCATTGACGCCCGGTTCGTGCTCGACGGCGTCCCGCATGGCCCGCTCGCCGACGCGCGCTTGGTCGGCTTCATCGTCAGTCCCCACACGGGTAGCTCGTTCCTCGGCTACGAGCGCCACGACGACGGCCGGCCGGCGCTCATCGCCCGCATCCTCCGCTGGCACCACCGAGGCTCGTTCCTCGTGCACTGGGAGGACATTGCGCGCCTCGACGATAAACGCGTCATCCTCCGTCCAGGCTACCGACGGATCTCACCGGCGCTGCTCGGCACCCAGCGACGGTGAAGCCGCTGCAAGAGCCGTAACCGGGTGGTGCCGTTCGAGCGCCAGGGGCGCTCAAGGTCGACCGAACAGTCCGAATCCGGTGTCGTGTCCGAGCAGGTGCTGCCCGGTGGATCGTGAGCGGTCAAGGCCTTGGCGGTGCGTGTGGGCTGAAGTTAGCGTGCGAGGCATGGATCCGAAGGAGAACGCAGCACAGGGTGACGCGCTGATTGCGGTGCCGACGCCTCACGAGCTCGCCAGAGACGCGATGGACGGCTCCGCTATTCCCGTGGAGACCGTGGACAGTGCCGGCACGGAGAATCCGAGTGAGACACTCGCGGAACGCATAGCGGCCACCGCGCTGCAAGGGGGTATTCGTGTCGGTGTGGCCGAGTCTCTGACCAGTGGGGCGATCGCGGCGACGCTCGGCGCCGCGTCAGATGCAGGCGAGTGGTTCTCGGGTGGAATCGTGGCCTACCGACCCGAGGTGAAGTTCGACGTACTCCATGTTCCGCCGGGCCCGGTCATCACCGCGACTGCCGCGCAGCGGATGGCGTCAGGGTGCGCGCGCGTGCTCGCAAGCACGGCGACTGTCGCGGTCACGGGCGCGGGGGGCCCGGGACCACAGGAAGGGCAGCGCGCCGGAACCGTGTTCATCGCCGTCCGTACTGAGCACGACGAAACCGTGCAGCAGTGCTGGTTCCCGGGCGATCCGAGAACGGTTGTGATGAAGACCGTCGAGGCCGCTCTGGAACTGCTGGCGACCACCCTGGAGAACGCCGCCTCCGGGGCGTCCCGCTCCGCTGAGTGAGCAGCCCGGCTCGTCCCACCGGACGACGCCGATGTCCGCATATGAGTTGGCGTACTTCTGCCCTGTGGGCGCTCTGGACCACACGATCCTCATCCGGTTCCGAACCGCCAGATCATCTGAGCTCACCCTCCTCTCGCCGGGCGCAGGCATCGCTCAACGGCGCGTGATCATGCACCCCGACGAGCCCGTCCTGTTCGAGTTCACCACGATCCTCGATCCCACTCCGGTGCGGGTAGTCGTCCCCGCAGACGACGTGGACTACTGCCGCCACTCCCATGGAAGGATGGACGCATGGCTACCCGCACGATCACGATGCTCGTCGACGACCTCGATGGTTCCGACATCCCTCGCGGGCTGGGGGAGACGGTCCGGTTCGGTATCGATGGCGAGAACTACGAGATCGACCTGAACGACGACAACGCGGCGGCACTGCGCGAGACGCTGGCGTCGTACGTCGAGGCCGCACGACCCGTCATCGCGTCGGCATCGCTCCGCCGGCTGCACTGAGCGGTCTGCACGTTCGCCTCGATCCTGCAAGGGTCCCTGCCGGGCGTGGCAGCGCGACTAGCGTGCTCAGCATGAGTACTCCGAGCGACCACGACCACGCACTGAACGACGACGAGCAGACGAGCAAGGACCGCACGTACAGCCCCTCCAGCGAGGCGGAGACGGCGGCCAAGCAGGACGACGGGCAGCCCGTCGTCCGCGATCCCGACATCGCCTCCGGCATGATCAACGTCGCCCCGGGCACCGGTGGTCCGGACGACACTGGCGACGTCGACGTCGACCCAGGTGAGCTCCACATCCCTCGGGATCCCGACAGTGCGCATTGAGACAACGATGCCTCGGGCGTTGACCCCTGAACGGGGTGCACAAAACGCACGACGCGAACGCGACACGGCGGTGTTGCGTCACGCAAGGTGCCTCCGGTCCGCTACCTTCGAGGTGGGGGCGTCACCCGTGAGCCGGTCCCGGAAGCCGCAAGCTTCTTGGTCGACCGGTTGCTAGACGCCTCAAGTGAGGGCGAGGTATTCGGGTTACCTCGCCCTCACGCTTGCCCGCCGCATCTTCCGGCCCGGCCGCACGTCCTCGACGGTAGGCTGAAACGATGCAGGAGATCACCCCCACCGAACTGAGCAAGCTCGAGCAGGCCGTCATCATCGACGTCCGCGAAGCCGACGAGGTCGCCGTCGCCAGCGTGCCCGGTGCCCGGCACCTGCCGATGTCGTCCTTCCTCGACCACCTCGACGAGGTGCCCCGTGAAGAGACCGTGTACGTCATGTGCCACTCCGGCGGCCGCAGTGCCCGCGTCACGGGCTACCTCGAGCAGCAGGGCTACGACGCCGTGAACGTCACCGGGGGCATCTCCGAGTGGGCTGCCAGCGGCCTGCCCGTCGAGCGTCCCGCCGACGCCGGCTGAGTCGTCCCCGACGGGCGGATCGCGATCGTCGCGAGCCGTGGCGCCCGCGCGATCGGATCAGCGCCGCTTGCGTCTCGCGATCTCATCCGAGAGCTGCTGCACCAGTGCAGGATCCGCGTCGCGCGCGAGGGCGACGTAGTGGTCCATGACGTCTGGGCGGTAGCGCACGGGCAACGTCTGTCCGGGGCGAGTCGGGTGAGCTCCGTGATCGTGAAGCTCTCGTCGGCGATCCCGCGGAAGGACACACCGTCAGCGGTCTCCACGTCGAGCATCAGGACCAGGCGTGGATTGTTGTTGACCTCCCGCCAGTCGACGAGGACACCGAGCGCGAGCGTCCCCGTGCGCAGTTCGGCGTTCCGCTTGCGAGCATCTCCGCTGAGGACTGGATTCGGGGCGACGCCGGGGAATGCGGGCCCGACGCCCAGTGCTTCCCGACTCAGGTCAGGCCTGAGCTGCGCCATGAGATCGTCGAGCTTCCTCTTCGAACCGAACATCCCGAACCCTCCCGCACCTCGGCACCGGGTTCTCGACCCGGTGTGTGGCCTTCACCGCGATTGTAGGGCAGGGCAGTTTCCCGACCACCGTCGCCGGAGCGGACTAGTGCGCGTCGATGAGCGGCCGGAGGTGACGGTTCCAGGCCCACGTCCCGGCTCCGACCGCCGCGAAGGCGAGCGACCCCAGCAGGAGCCCGACGAGCGTTTCACCCGCACCCGGAACCGTCGCCGTCGGGCCAAGGAGCCCGAACAGCAGCGTGAAGCCCACGAACGCGCTGCCGAGCCACACCGGCCTCGACCAGGCGAGGATGGCGCGTCCACCGAGCGGCCCGAGGGGAGGAGCGCGATCGACGCGGATCCGATCCCCGCGATCGCGGTCAGGTTCACCGCCTCGACCAGCATCGCGCCGACACCGCCGTTCGGCTCGCCGGCCAAGGTCGATACGAGCCAGGCGATCGCGCCGAGCCCGGCGGCCGCAGCGATCCGGGCCAGCGCGAGGCGGCCGGCGATGCGTGGCGTGATGGCGTCGGAATCGGTCTCCGTTGAAGCTGTCGAGCCGACTTCATGCGTTTCGGGTCTCCGTGTCGGCCGGAGTTCGGTCAGCAGCGCGAAGAGCAGAGCCGGCTGCAGGGCCAGGAGGCGTGAGAGCGCGGTGACGATGCCGACCGTCACCAGTCCGCCGACACGGACGCTCACGCGCATCGAGCCCAGCCCGGCTCGGCGGGCGACGACGAGCTGCGCGAGGAGGCCCACGACGTTGATCGCGACCACGGCGACGAGCGAGGCGAACCACAGCCGGAGATACGCCGGCTGACCGCTCACGGGGTGCGCGAACATGAGGATGCCTGCCGCGAGCACGGCGGTGACGACGGCCATCGCCGTGCGACTCGGGAGCGGGACGGACGGGACCCGCTCGAACTCGTCCCTCGGTCGGTTGCGCCCGGTCACCGCTGCACGACGACGGTCGGCGATCGTGGCGCGCCAGGGGGCGATGGAGATCGCGAGGAGTCGGGCCGGGATCGCGATGAGTGCCACCGCCGCGAGGGCGAGGAGGGCGGCGAGCCACCAGACCGGCTGGCCGCGGCCGTCGATCGTGGAGGCGAGGGTCTGCGTGAACGGTGTCGTCCCCGACCAGAGCCCGCCACCGCCGCTGGGCGGGGCGGCGCCGGGCACCGGTTCGCCGCTGGGCGACGGGGTCGGCTGCTGCGTCCCCGGAGCGGGTGCCCCTGGCGCGGGCGCGGGCTCGGTGCCGTCGGACGGCGATGGGGAGGCGGACGGTGCCGGCGTGGCGGGCGTGGCCGATGCATCGCCGAACGTCAGGGTGATCGCCCTACTCGCCCCGCTCGTGTTGCCCGCGGCATCCTGCTGGATCGCCAGGACGACGTGCGCGCCCGCCGGCACGCCACCGCCCGAGCAGCTCCAGGCGCCACCGGTGACGACCGCCGTGCAGACCGACGTCGAGTCGGCGAAGACCGTGACGGTCGCGCCCTCCTCGCCGGTGCCGGCGTAGCTCGCCGCCGAGATCGGCATCGCCTGTCCGGCCGTCGGTGAGGACATCACGGGCGGGGCCGGAGCGTCGCGGTCGATGGTGAGCACGATCGGAGCGGACGCGTCGGAGCGCTGATTGCCGCTGAACGACGCCTGCTGCGTCGCCGTCACGGAGAGGTCGCCGGTCGGCAGCGGCTCGCCCAGCACGCAGAACCAACTTCCGGAGCTGTCCGCCGCGAAACTGCAGGTGGCACCGGAGTCGGCGCGGACGGTCACCGTCGCCCCGGGGTAGGCGGTGCCGCGGACGCCGCCGTTGCTCGGCGTCCCCTCGGTGATGGTGGGCGGGCCGAGCGCGGACACGGAGATCTGTGCGGAGAGCGTCTCCGGCCCACCGACCTCCACGGCGGTGATGAGCAGTCCGCCGCCGTCGGGCAGGTCGATCGTGCAGGACCAGTCGGTGCTGTCGTCCTGCGGCAGGATGCAGACCGGCTCGAGACCGTCGCCGACCTGCAGCTGGACGCCCGTGCCGGCGTCCTTCGTCCCGGTGACCGTGGTGCTGCCGCTGCCGATGAAGGAACCGGAGCCGGGACTCGTGATGGTCGGACCGTCGAGTGGCGGTGGGGTCGGCGTCGCAGCGCTTTCACTCGGGGTGGGGAGCGGTTCGGGTGTCGCCGATGCAGGACCCGCGACGGTCGTCGTCCAGAGTCCGGCCGAGAGGAAGACGGCGAGGAGGATCGCGACGCGTCCGATCGAGCGATTCGATCGGACTCCTGTTCCTGCGCGCGCGTGTTCCCCGGTCACCGTCTCCATTCCCCCAAGATCACCGCGGGAAGTCAACCTCCCGCGCCAGATCGGGTCACATTCTCGGCCGATCCGCACGGGAAAACCGTCGCGACAGGTGCACTCGGGCCGGCGGTCCGCCATACTTGCGCGACTGGGTCATCCGTCCCAGTCGAGTCGGCCGCAATGGAGCGGCACGACCCGCAGGCGCCCCGGGAAGGGTTGCGATGCCGAGGATCTCCGTTGTCGACCGACGAGCCGAGCTGATCAGCGCCGCCCTCCGCGTCGTCGCAGCCGAGGGCGTCGCCGCCGCCACGACCAGGGCCATCGTGGCCGAGGCCGGGATGTCGCTCGCCAGCTTCCACTACGCCTTCGCCTCCCGCGACGAGCTCCTCGCCGAACTGGTCGCACACGTCGTCGAGCATGAACGCGTCGTCCTCGACGTCGGCGAGCTGGTGACGGACGAGGAGGCTACTCAGGAGCTTCCGCCGACCCTCGAGGCCGTCGTCCGTGCCGGCCTCGAACGCTACGTCGACCTCCTCCGCGCCGATCCGGCTCGGGAGGCGGCGATGCAGGAGCTCAGCGCCTACGCGATGCGGACGCCGGGCCTCGGGCACCTCGCGCTCGAGCAGTACCGACGGTACGAGGAGCTCGCGCGTGAGGCGCTCGCGCTCGCGGCCACGGTCAGCGGCAGCACCTGGACGCAGCCCGTCGACGAGATCGCGCGGACCGTCATCGCCTTCACCGACGGCCTGACACTCCGCTGGCTGGTGCGACGCGATGACGCCGAAGCCCGGCGACTCGTCGGGACGGTGGCGCGCCTCGTCGCAACCCTCGCCGAACCGGGGCCGAGATGAGCGGCCTCGGCACCGCGGCAGTCGACCACCCGGCCGACCGACGGGTCACCGGGCGCTGGGTCGCCGCCTTCGCGGTCGCCTGGCTGGGTGTCTGGATGGCCCAGCTCGCCCCGCTGCAGCTCCTCCTGCCCGCGCAGATCGACGCGACGCTCGCTCCCGAACACTGGGTGGACAGCGTCGTCGCCTTCGGTGTCGTCGCCGGGGCCGCCGGGCTCTGCTCCATCGTCGTGTATCCGCTGACCGGCGCCCTGTCCGACCGCACACGGTCGCGGTTCGGGAGACGCCGCCCGTGGATCGCAGGTGGAGCGCTCGTCTTCGCCCTGGGGCTCGTCCTCCTCGGACTGCAGACCGGCATCGGCGGCATCGGCGTCTGTTGGTGCCTCGCCATCATCGGCTTCTGCATCCTGGGAGCGGCGCTCACCGCGACCATCTCCGATCAGGTGCCCGTCGGGCAGCGCGGCTTCGTCTCGGGGTGGATCTCCGCTCCGCAGGCCGTCGGGGTCATCCTCGGCATCGCCCTCCTGCTCCTGCTCGGCACCCAGATGGTCGTGGGGTACCTGGCACTCGCCGTCCTCCTGATCGTGCTCGTCGTGCCGTTCCTGCGGCTACCCGATCCACTCCCGACGGGTGAGCGCCCCTCGCCACTCACCGTGCACGCGCTCCTGGAGAGCCTCTGGATCTCACCGCGACGGCACCCTGACTTCGCCTGGACCATGCTCAGCCGCGTCCTCGTGAACCTCGGCAACGCCTTCAGCACCTCGCTGCTGTTCTACTTCCTGCTCTTCGGGCTGGGGGATGCCAACGCCGAGACCGACCTGCTGCTGGTCACGGTCGTCTACACGGTGTTCGTCGTCGGGTCCTCGATCCTGCTCGGCCGACTGTCCGACCGCATCGGACGACGACGCGTCTTCGTCGTCGCGGCCTCAGCCTCACAGGCGCTCGCCGCACTCCTGCTCGCGATCTGGCCCTCGCTGCCGATGGGGTTCGTCTCGGCGGCACTGATCGGGCTCGGCTACGGCTGTTTCATGTCGGTCGACCAGGCGCTCGCGACACAGGTCCTGCCGGACCCGGCGTCGCACGGCAAGGACCTCGGCATCATGAACATCGCCCAGGCGGTGCCGCAGGCGGTCGCTCCGCTCATCGGCGCGTGCCTCGTCGCCTGGCTCGGCGGATTCGCCGGCCTGTACCTCGTCTCCGCGGCCTGCGCCGTCGCAGGGGCGGTCGCTGTCACCCGAGTACGAGGAGTGCGCTGATGAGCATCGAACTGACCGCCGGCGGCCGGGTGTCCGAACCGATGCCCTGGCTCGACCCGAGGCGGTACTGGGGCGGTATCGAACGGGCCGTCTCGGACGTCGACTCGCCCGTCGCCGTCCTGCATCTCGGAGCCCTCCGCCACAACACGCACGACATGCTCCGACGGGCCGCGGGGAAACCGATCCGCGTCGCCAGCAAGTCCATCCGCGTCCGAGCGGTGATCGACGCGCTCCTCAGACAACCCGGGTACGCCGGCGTGCTGGCCTACTCCCTGTCCGAGGCGCTCTGGTTGTCCGAGACGGTGGACGACATCGTGGTCGGTTACCCGACGGCGGAGCGGGGCGCCATCGCGCGGCTGGCAGCCGACGAACGGGCGGCCTCGCGGATCACCCTGATGATCGACTCCCTGGAGCACCTCGACCTCGTCGACGCGGTGACACCTCCGGAGCGACGTGCACGCATCCGCGTGTGCATCGAGCTCGACGCCTCGTTCCGCGCGCCCGCCCTCGGCCACGTCGGTGTCCGCCGCTCGCCCCTGCGCACGCCGGACGAGGTCCGGGCTCTCGCGGAGGCGGTCGTCGCCCGACCCGGTTTCAGCCTGGTCGGGATCATGGCCTACGAAGCGCAGATCGCCGGGCAGGGGGACGACCTCGCGGGCCGACCGGCGTGGTCGGCTGCGCTCCGCGCGATCCAGCGACACTCGTGGGCCGAACTCCGGGAACGTCGTGCCGCCGTGGTCGCGGAGGTCCGAGCGGTCGCGGAGCTGGAGTTCGTCAACGGCGGCGGGACGGGATCCCTGGAACTCACCGCGTCCGACGACTCGGTGACCGAGATCGCCGCGGGGAGCGGCGTCTTCGGCGGACACCTCTTCGACCACTACCGGGCGTTCACCCCGGCACCGGCAGCGGCGTTCGGTCTGTCGGTCGTCCGGAAGCCGTCGCCGGAGCTCGCGACGATTCTCGGCGGCGGATGGGTCGCCTCCGGTCCGCCAGGGCTCGACCGCCTCCCACTCATCGCGTGGCCGGAGGGCCTCGAGATGCTCCCGCGGGAGATGGCCGGCGAGGTGCAGACGCCGGTCTCCGGGGCTGCGGCGGCGTCGCTCCGGCTCGGTGACCGCGTCTGGTTGCGGCACACGAAGTCCGGGGAGCTCAGCGAACGGGTGGACGCTTTCCACGTGGTCGGGGACGACGGGGTGGAAGCCGTCCTACCGACGTACCGGGGCGAAGGACAGGGGTTCGTCTGATGGGCAGGACGACAGCGTGGACGAACTGGGCGCGGACCGAGCGGGCGTGGCCCGTGCGGGTCGAGCGGCCCGACTCGGTCGGCGCGGTGCAGCGCCTCGTGCGTGCCGCAGCGGGGGCGGGCCTCCCGATCAAGGCGGTCGGAGCCGGACACAGCTTTACCGGGATCGCCGTGGCGCCCGGTGTGCTGCTCGAACTCGACGCCCTGAGCGGTCTGGTCCGGGTCGATCGGGAACGCAGCCGCGTGACTCTCCGCGCCGGCACGCGCCTCCATGACATCCCGCGCCTCCTCGAACCGTTCGGTCTCGCCATGCCGAACCTCGGTGACATCGACCGGCAGTCCGTGGCCGGCGCGATCTCCACCGGCACGCACGGGACCGGGGCGGCGTTCGGCGGCATCGCGACGCAGGTCGTCGGGGTGACGATGGTGACGGCGGACGGCGAGCTGCTGACGTCGGACGCCGAGCAGGAACCAGGACTCCTCCCGGCACTGGCGCTCGGGCTCGGCGCGCTCGGGATCCTCGTCGAGGTCACGCTGCAGTGCGTCCCGGCGTTCGTGCTGCACGCGGTGGAACGGCCGGAGCCGCTCGACGAGCTGCTGCCCGCGCTGCTCGACCGGGCCGCCGCCGTCGACCACTTCGAGTTCTACTGGTTCCCGCACACCGCGACCGCCCTCACCAAGACGAACCACCGGCTGCCGGGTGACGCGCCCACCAGGCCACTCCGCCCGGTCGCGAAGTGGGTCGACGACACACTCCTCGCCAACGGGGTCTACCGGGTCCTCTGCAACACGGGCGTCGTCGCGCCGGCCATCGTCCCGCGCGTGAACCGGCTCGCGGACCGCCTCGTCGGCGACCGTGAGTTCACCGATCGGTCGACGCGGGTGTTCACCACCAGTCGCACGGTGCGGTTCGTGGAGATGGAGTACGCGGTGCCGCTCGAGCACCTCCCGACCGCGTTCGCCCGGATCCGCGCGCTCATCGAGGAGCGGGGGTGGCGGATCTCCTTCCCGATCGAGGTCCGGGTCGCAGCGGCCGACGAGCTGTGGCTCTCCACTGCATCAGGACGAGCGACCGGATACGTCGCCGTACACCGCTTCTTCCGCGAGGACCCGGGGGAGTACTTCCGCGCCGTCGAGGCGATCATGATCGAGTTGGGCGGTCGGCCCCACTGGGGCAAACTGCATGGCCGTGACGCATCGTCCCTGCGTTGCGCCTATCCTCGCTTCGACGAGTTCGTCCGCCTCCGCGACCGACTCGACCCCGGCCGCCTGTTTGGGAACCGGTACCTCGCCCGCGTCCTCGGCGAGTGACGGCCCGCCGGGTGTCCGGTGCGTCCGCGCTGCACGCCTGCTGCGTGCTTCCTCCGAACTCCCCAAGGGCACCGGCGGGTCGCAGGTAGAATGAGCAGACCCGCTCTCCATCGACTCACAAGGAGCCCATCCTCATGGAATGGCTGATCCCAGTCCTCATCGTCGTCGCCCTGGTCATCATCGTCGGCATCTACTTCTGGGTGACGTACAACTCGCTCGTGACGCTGAACGTGCGGGTCGAGGAAGCATGGAGCGACATCACCGTCCAGCTGAAGCGACGCGCCGATCTCATCCCGAACCTCATCGAGGCGGTCAAGGGGTACGCGGCGCACGAGAAGGCCGTGTTCGAGAACGTGACGAAGGCTCGTGCCGAGACGCTCACCGCACAGGGGCCGGCGGCCGTGAGCGAGGCCGAGACCCACATGCAGCAGGCGCTGAAGAGCATCTTCGCCGTCGCGGAGGCCTACCCGCAGCTCCAGGCGAGCCAGAACTTCCTCCAGCTCCAGTCCGAGATCGTCGACACCGAGGACAAGATCCAGGCCTCGCGCCGGTTCTACAACGGTGGTGTCCGGGAGCTGAACACCAAGGTCAAGGTGTTCCCGAACAATCTGTTCGCCAAGGGCCTCGGGTTCTCGGAGCACGACTTCTTCGAGGTCACCGACAACGCGGCGATCGCCGAACCGCCGCGCGTCCAGTTCTGACGTGCGGTAGCGCAGTCCCATGTACCGCGCCATCGCCAGGAACAAGCTCAACACGGCCCTGATCTTCGTCGTCTTCCTCGTCATCATCGGCGGGCTCGGTTGGCTCGCGGGGTATCTCTACCAGAACCTGACGATCACGATCGTGGTGCTCGTCGTGGCCGTCGTGTACGCGGTGATCCAGTACTTCTTCGCCGGGCGGCAGGCCATCGCGATGACCGGAGCGCAGCGCGTCGAGCTGGCCGACAACCCGAGGCTGTACCGCATCGTCGAGAACCTCGCGATCACGACCGGGACGCCGATGCCCGAGGTGTACCTCATCGCCGACCCGGCGCCCAACGCCTTCGCGACGGGTCGCGACCCCCAGCATGCGATGGTGGCCGCGACGACCGGGCTCCTCGAGATCCTCAACGACGCCGAGCTGGAGGGGTCATGGCCCACGAACTCGGTCACGTCCGCAACTACGACATCCGCGTGTCCATGATCGTCTTCGGGCTCGTCGTCGCGATCGGGTTCCTCTCCGACATGCTCCTCCGGATGACGATCTGGGGTGGCGGCAACCGGAACAACAACAACGGCGGCAACCCCGTCATGCTGATCATCGGCATCGTGGCGATGCTCGTGGCACCGCTCCTCGCGACGCTCGTCCAGCTGTCCATCTCACGGCAGCGTGAGTACCTCGCCGACGCGACGGGCGCCCTCACGACCCGTCACCCGGAAGCGCTCGCGAGCGCGCTGGGGAAGCTCGCCGCCTACGGTCGACCGATGGCGAAGCAGAACTCGTCCATGGCGCACCTCTGGATCTCCGACCCGTTGAAGCCCGGCGCGGTCGCACGCTTGTTCAGCACCCACCCGCCGCTCGTCGAACGGATCAAGCGCCTGAGCACCATCGGCGGCGGCTTCTAAGCGAGAGTGCCCCTGTCCTGAACACACGAATGGGGCGGCACCCGGAGGTGCCGCCCCATTCGGCGTTCAGGCGAGAACCGTTATTCGGTCTGCTCGTCGGAGTCGAACGTCACCGTGACCTTGTCGTCGGCGTCGATCGTGATCTTGCCGGGGAAGTTCAGGTACGTGTCCCACACCTGCTGACCCGCCACGGCGCTGCCGTACCAGGAGGCGTCGAACGAGCCGTCGATCCGGCCGTCCGAGGTGTAGAAGTACGAACCGCTCTCATCGACCTCGACGGTCGGGGGAGAGGTGAGCGTCCAGGTCACCGGGCCGACACTCGTGAACTGCTTCTGCTGCCAGTCAGGCATGACGCCACAGGTGGTGTCGAGCGTGGTGGCGTCGAGGCACTTCTCGATCATCGCTACGACCTGCTTCGTGACCTCGGTCGTGAGTGCCTCGGTGGCGGTCACGTCGATGTCGATGAAGGCCGAACCCTCGCCGGCGCTGTACGAGCTCAGCGTGATGGTCTGGGCATCGCCCTGCAGGAACTTGCTCTCCGGCGGAGCGACCGTGTAGATGGCCGGGTAGGCGAACAGGCTCTCGTCGGACGCGCCGTCGAAGTTGACGCCGTTGACGCTGAACGCCGTGCCACCGAGACCGGTGTAGACGTTGATGCTGCCGACGAGGGAGCTGGCGAGCTTCCACTGGTCGAAGAACAGGAACTGCTTGCCTTCGCTCTCGAGCGTGACCGAGTCCTCGTACTTCTTGCCACCGAGCTCGTACGTGACCTGCACGCGTGCCTCGCCGTTGCGGTTGTAGACGCGGCCGACCTCAGGGTTCTTGATGCGCTCGTCGGCGCCCTTCAGGACCTCGTTGGTGAGCAGTGCGGTCGGCTTGACGGCGGCCGGGGCCTCGGCTTCGGCGTCCGCATCCGGGTCGGCCGACGCGGACGGGTCCGGGGTCGCCTCGGGCTCTGCGGACTCCTCGGGCGCTGCCGACTCGTCGTCGGTGCTGCCGACGATCGAGGGGTCCGGTGCGACGAGGCTCGTCGCGAGCTTCGCGTCGCCGGCGGCGATGGCCTTGAGGTATTCCTCGACCTTCGCCTGCGGGCCGAACGCCGTGGTGTTCAGCACGCTGATGGTGATGGCGGCGGCGGCGATGAGCACGAGTGCGCCACCGGCGATCGACGACCACAGGATGATCCGCTTCTTCTGCTTCGGGTCCATCGGCTGCTTCGGAGCGCCGGTCGCGTACGGGTTCTGCGCCGTCGCGTACTGTCCGTTGGGCTGCTGGCCCTGCTGGTACGGGTTCTGCGCGCCCGGCTGCTGACCGGTCTGCTGCTGACCGTAGGGAGTCGGGGGTGCCTGGTTCGGCGTCTGCTGCTGCCCGGACTGGTACGGGTTCTGCTGACCCTGCTGACCCTGCTGGTACGAGTTCGGGGTCTGCTGCTGTCCGGACTGGTACGGGTTCGGCGTCTGCTGCTGGCCGGACTGGTACGGGTTGGGCTGCTGCTGACCCTGCTGGTACGAGGGCTGCTGGTCGCCCTGGGACGGCTGGTTCTGCTGCTCGCCCGGGTTCGGTCGGCCTGGTTGCTGTGGTGTGGTGTCGTCGTTGCTCATGGGCGGGTTCCCCTCGTTTCGGACCATGAAGGTGCTCATCAACTTAGCAGTCGGTGTGCATCCCCTGAGAGTGATTGCGCCTCTTGAGCATGGGGAGTAGTACCCATTTCCAGCGTGGGCGAGCCGGGGAGGAGCCGGGTGCCGACCGCATGCGCGAGGGGCGCCGCCAGCGTCCCGCGGTCGACGACGACCACCGCATCGAGTCCCTGCCAGTGGGCCGTCTGTCCGAGGAGCTCCGCCAGGCGTCCCGCGATCGCGTCGTCGGCGACGGGGTGAAGCCCTCTGGCGACGGCATCCTGGTGTCCACGCTCGAACCAGGCGGATTGGACTCGCAGGACCCCGGCCTGGCGGTCGCTCTTCAGATCGACGCGCGCGACGATCTCGCCGTCGATGAGGACCGGTAACACGTAGTAGCCGTAGACGCGCTTGGCCTCCGGCGTGTAGATCTCGATCCGGTAGTGGAGTCCGAACATGCGGAGGGCGCGTTCGCGGAACCAGACGACGGGGTCGAACGGGCTGAGCAGCGCGGCCCCCTCGATCCGTCGCGGCCGTCGGGCGTCGCGGTGCAGCCATGCCTCCTGCGGCCCACCGCGTCGGTCCCAGCCGGCCACGGTCACGGGTTCGAGGACACCCTCGTCCACGAGGTCATCGACCGCTCGGCGGACGGCGGTCTGCGGCTTGATCCGGAAGTAGTCGGCCAGGTCGGCGACGGTCGCGACGCCCTGCGCTGCCGCGGCCTGCTCGACGAGCGCACGGATCGCGTCGGGCCGGGCGACGTCGAGGTCGAGGAGGTGCTGCGGCAGCACGTGCTCGGCCAGCGCGTACCGGCGTTCGAACCGGTCGCGACCGGCCGTGACCACCTCGCCGTAGAGGAACAGGACCTCCAACGCCCGTTTCACATCGGACCATCCCCACCACGGTCCGCGTCGGACGTTCGCATCGTGCTCGATCTCGCTCGCCTTCAGCGGCCCCTCGACGCGCAGGAGCGCTCGGACCCAGTCCAACATCTCCGTGTTCTGGCTCGCCCAGGTGGTCTCGTCGCCGGCATGTTTCGCGCGGTGCGCGTCCATCCGCCACCGGAACAGCGGCCACGAGTCGCGGGGGATGAAGGCGGCCTCATGCGCCCAGTACTCGAGGTACGGTGCGTCGGCCCCGAGGGTCAGTCGATCGAGCAGTGTCTTGTCGTACCCGCCGAGCCTTGCGAACACCGGCAGGTAGTGACTGCGCTCGAACACGTTGACGGAGTCGATCTGCAGGAGACCCAGGCGATCGATCGTCGAGCGCAGGGTGCGGGTACCCGCCGGAGTCGTGCGCTGCGGGGCGCCGAGCCCTTGCGCACCGAGCGCGATCCGTCGGGCGAGGGCGGGAGAGAGGGAAGCGGACACGGCCCGACGCTAGCACCGGCGTCGGACACCCGCCGTGCACCGGCGGAAGCGCCGCCGCCCGACCGGCGTCCGCATGCGCTCACCGGCATGTGCCAGCCATACACTTGAGCAATGGCGGACGACACTCCGAAGACCTGGTGGGGACGCTTCCTTCCCGAAGCGGCCTCGCCCGTGCGCGAACCGGACCTGAGCGGGTCGAGCACCGTCCCGCGCGGCATGCGCGTGGCCGCAGCGTGGTCCTGGCGGATCCTGCTGGTGGCCGCGGTCGTCGCGCTGCTCGTCTTCCTCGTCGTGCAGCTCCGCCTCATCGTGATCCCGCTGCTCATCGCCGTCCTCGTCTCCGCGCTCCTGAAGCCCGTCGTCGACGTCCTGGTGCGTCACCGCTGGCCGAAGGGTCTCGCCATCGCGCTCGCGATGGTCGGCACGCTCTCCGTGGTGAGCGGACTGATCTTCCTCGCCATCTCGCAGATCACCTCGCAGTTCGCCTCCGTGCAGGCCCGCACCATGACCGCCTACGGCGACTTCAAGGCCTTCCTGCTCGCCAGCCCGTTGCACGTGACGGAGGCACAGCTCAACGACTTCATCGCCCAGGCGTTCGACTCGCTCCAGCAGGACAGCCAGGTCCTGCTTTCGGGCGCCCTGTCGATCGGTTCGACGCTCGGCCATGTGGCGACGGGCGTCTTCCTGACGCTCTTCTGTCTGCTGTTCATGCTCATCGACGGTCGGACGATCTGGCGTTGGACGGTGCGCGTCTTCCCGCAGCGGGCACGCCCGGCCGTCGACAGCGCCGGCCGTGCAGGCTGGCGGACGCTCGGCAACTACGTCCGCACGCAGATCCTCGTGGCCTCGATCGACGCGGTCGGTATCGGACTCGGTGCGTTCTTCCTCGGCGTCCCACTCGCGATCCCGGTCGCCGTGCTCGTCTTCCTCGGCTCGTTCGTGCCGATCGTCGGCGCCGTGGTGACCGGCGCCGTGGCCGTCTTCCTCGCGCTCGTCTACAACGGTCCCGTCATCGCGCTGCTCATGCTCGGCGTCGTGCTCCTCGTCCAACAGCTCGAAGGCCACGTCCTGCAGCCGCTCATCATGGGCACGGCCGTCAAGGTCCACCCGCTCGCCGTCGTCCTCGCCGTCGCAGGAGGCACGCTCGTCGCCGGCATCCCCGGCGCCCTGTTCGCGGTGCCCGTGGTGGCCGTGATCAACGTGATGGTCCACACCATCGCCAGCGGCACCTGGCGGACCGGCGGCAGTGCTCCGCCTGTGCCGGACGCCGACGGCGCCATCTGGCAGACCGTCCCGACCCCCAGGCGAATCCGTCCGGGCTCCCGCTCGTCCCACGAGCCGCAGGATCGCCCAGGCGATCAGGAGCCCCAGCACCCCAGCGAAGACCTCCGAGAGACCTCGTCCCCAGAAAGTCCAGGACCCCGCACACCATGACCGATACAACGACCACCACCCCGTGTTCCCCGGCCCGTCGCTCGCCGCGTTCGAGCAGGCCAGGGACACCCTCGTCGGCACCGTCCAGCGCACACCGATGGAGAGCTCCCGCTACCTCGCCGACGTCCTCGGTGTGCCCGTGCACCTCAAGTGCGAGAACCTGCAGCGCACCGGCTCCTACAAGATCCGCGGCGCGTACAACCGCATGTCCAGCCTGACCCCTGAGGAGCGCGCGCGCGGCGTCGTCGCCGCCTCAGCGGGCAACCACGCGCAGGGCGTCGCCTTCGCCGCCCGTGAGCTCGGCATCACCGCGACCATCTTCATGCCCGTCGGCGTCCCGCTCCCGAAGCTCGCCGCCACGCGCGACTACGGTGCGCACGTCATCCTGCGCGGCCACACGGTGGCGGAACCGCTGATCGCCGCCGCCGAGTTCGCCGCGGAGACCGGCGCCATCCTCATCCCGCCGTTCGACCACCCGGACGTCATCACCGGGCAGGGCACGCTCGGGCTCGAGATCCTCGAGGAGGTCCCCGACGTCGAGACCGTCATCGTGCCGATCGGCGGCGGCGGGCTCATCTCGGGTGTCGCGGGGGTCATGAAGCAGCGCGCAGCCCTCGAAGGACGCACCATCCGCGTGATCGGCGTCCAGGCAGCGAACGCGGCAGCGTACCCCGCGTCGCTGGAGGCCGGAACCCCGACGACCATCACCGTGCAGCCGACCATCGCCGACGGCATCGCCGTGGCCCGTCCCGGTGAGCTCAACTTCGAGATGATCAGCGCCCTCGTCGACGAGGTCGTCACCGTCAGCGAGGACGACCTCGCCCGGGCGATCGTGGTCCTCCTGGAGCGCGCCAAGCTCGTCGTCGAGCCTGCCGGTGCCGCCGGTGTCGCAGCGATCCTGGCCGGGAAGATCGAGCCGACCGGCACGACGGTCACCATCCTCTCCGGCGGCAACATCGACCCGCTCCTGCTGCAGCGGGTTGTCAGCCACGGCCTCGCGGCGTCGGACCGCTACCTGACGCTGCGCATCCCGCTGCCCGACCGACCCGGGCAGCTCGCACGCACGGCGGAGCTCGTCGCGCAGGCCAATGCGAACGTCATCGAGGTGCTGCACACCCGACACGGCCACGGTCTGCAGATCAGCGACGTCGAACTCGAGCTCAGCATCGAGACGCGCGGGCCCGACCACCGCGACCTCGTCGTGCAGACGCTCCGCGAAGCGGGGTACGACCCGCAGATCGTCGACGACTGATCCGACTGACGGAACACAGCAGGGCCCCGCCGTGTCGGCGGGGCCCTGCGTGCGTCTGGTCGGTCGCGAGGGCGCGACCTGCCGGATCAGGAACCGGTGTAGGTCTCCACCGCGCTGATCGACACGGTGATCTCCTTGCCGTTCGGCGCCTCGTAGGTGGTCTTCTCGCCGATCTTCAGACCGAGGATGGCGGCCCCGAGCGGGCTGCCCTCGCTGTAGACGTCGAGGTCGGTGTTGCCGGCGATCTCGCGGCTGCCGAGGAGGAACCGCTCCTCGCCGCCCGCGACGACGGCCGTGATGACGGTGCCGGACTCCACGACACCGCTGGACTGCGGTGCCTCGCTCACCTTGGCGTCACGCAGCATCTGCGTGAGTGTCCGGATGCGGGCCTCCTGCTTGCCCTGCTCGTCCTTCGCGGCGTGGTAGCCGCCGTTCTCCTTGAGGTCGCCCTCTTCGCGAGCCGCTTCGATGCGCTTGGCGATCTCCTCGCGGCCCGTCGTGCTGAGGTGCTCGAGTTCCGCCTGCAGCCGGTCGAAGGCCTGCTGGGTGAGGAACGTCTCCTGGATCTGCTCGGACACGATGGAACTCCTTTGCATGGTGGGTCCGCACACGACGGACGAAACGCCCGTCATATGCCAGACGCCCCGGCGGAATGCCGGGGCGTATGAAGTACTGCCTTCGAGTATCGCACGATCGGCGCGGGAGTGCGGTGCACGCGCCGACGCCGTCGCGGGTCAGGAGCGGTGCTCGACCACCCAACAGGTGTCGACGACGCCGGTGTTGCTGAGCTCCGTGGTGCGGACGCTCTCCGTGAAGGTGCGGGTGCGCTGCTCGGACGGCGGCAGCTCGACGACCTTCCATCCGACGACCGCGAACTGCTCGTTGAGCGCCTGGACCGAGCAGGCCATGGGGGTGTCCTGCGGACCGGTGACCTCGAAGGACACGCTGACCATCGTGTCGTCGACGATCTCGTGCGCCGTGTTGCGCGACTCGATGCTCGGCCGACTGCCGTCGAGACCGGCCCACACGACCCAGGCGACGAAGACGACGGCGAACGCTGCGGCGGCCAGCCAGATCAGGCGGCGGTCGCGGGCACGGTTGCCAGGGGTGCGTCCGTATCGCGCCGCGATGGCGTCCTGAGGGCCGGCATCCTGCAGGGGAGAGGTCACGTCACGGGCTCCGGTTCGAACGGTTAAGCTGGACCAGGAGTGCGAGACGCCTCGAGGTCGACACCTCAAGCGTATTGCCTCTTCCTGGATGCGGAGTCCCGACCGCGTCGTCACGTCACGAGTCGCGAAGCGGTCCCCTCGCGCAGACCAGCCGGAAGGCGGAGCACCATGACCATGAGACTGCTCGCCGTGCACGCGCACCCCGATGACGAGTCGAGCAAGGGGGCGGCGACGCTCGCACACTACCGGAGCCTCGGCGCCGAGGTCATGGTCGTCAGCTGCACGGGTGGCGAACGCGGCGACCTCCAGAACCCCGGGCTCGCCGACGTCGCGATGATCGAGCGCGACCTCCCCGGCTACCGTCGCCTCGAGATGGCCGCGGCGCAGGAGATCCTCGACATCCAGCACCGGTGGCTCGGCTATCAGGACAGCGGGATGGCCCGCGACGACGGTACGGTCCCACCCGCGAGCTTCGCCGACATCCCCCTCGAGGTCTCGACCGGTGTGCTCGTGCGCATCGTCCGCTCCTTCCGGCCGCAGGTCATCATCACCTACGACGAGAACGGGGGCTACCCGCACCCCGACCACATCCGGTGCCACGAAGTGAGCGTCGCCGCGTTCGAAGCGGCGGCAGATCCCACGCGCTATCCCGAAGCGGGCGAGCCCTGGCGGGTCGACAAGCTGTACTACGACCGCTCGTTCAGCCCCGCCCGGCTCGAGGCCGTGTACGCCTACCTGCTGGAGCACCACCCCGACGACCCGGCGGTCGAGCGACTGGCCGAGATGCGCGAGTGGATGGCCGGCCGGCCCGATCTCGCGACGACGCACGTGCGCGTCGGCGACTTCTTCGAGGCTCGCGACGCCGCGCTCCGGGCGCACGGCAGCCAGGTGCCGCCAGACTCGCCGTTCTTCTTCTGGCCCAACGACGTCCTCCGTGCCGCATGGCCGTTCGAGGACTACCAACTGGTCACGTCGCACGTCGCGTCGACCACCCCAGAGTCGGAGCTGTTCGACGGCATCGACACCAGCGAAGGAACCGCATGATGCACCACCTGTTCACCGAGGTCCTGTTGGCGGTCACGCCGTCGCCGTCGCCGTCGCCGGCGTTCGACGAGAACCAGGTGACACCGGGACCGTGGGGCTTCATGATCACCTTCGCCATCGCCGGCGTCGTCGTGTTCCTCGTCATCGACATGGTGCGTCGCGTGCGCCGGGTCAACTACCGCGCTGAGATCGACGAGCGGCTCCAGGCCGAGGTCGCCGAGCGGGCAGCCGCGGACCGCGCGGGGAGCGATACCGGCAAGGCGTCCCCTGCGGGCGTCGAGGACGACCCTCGCCCGCCGTCGGACCACTCCGCCCGCTGACAGCGCCACCGCGACGTCTCGCCGCTCGGCGGGCCGCGGGTCGTCAGCGGTTGTAGACCGGGTCGATCGCGATCAGCAGGATCCCGGTCCAGTGGCAGAGGAACGCGAGCACCGTGCACAGGTGGAAGAGCTCGTGGAACCCGAACCGCCCCGGCCAGGGGTTCGGTCGCTTCATGGCGTACATGACCGCGCCGACCGTGTAGAACAGACCACCGGCGGCGACGAGCACCATCGTGGCGAAGTTGCCGCGGGCGATGTCGCCGAGGTAGGCGACCGCACCCCACCCGAGTGCGAGGTAGAGCGGGACGTAGAGCCACCGCGGGGCGTTGATCCAGAACACGCGGAAACCGATGCCGAGGAGCGCGCCGCCCCAGACGAGCACGAGCAGGAGGTTGCCCTGCGCCGGTGGCAGCGCGAGCACGGCGAGCGGCGTGTAGGTGCCGGCGATCAACAGGAAGATGTTGGCGTGGTCGATCCGCTTGAGGAGGAGCTTGACCGAGGGGCGCCAGGAGAACCGGTGGTACAGCGCCGAGTTCCCGAAGAGCAGCATCGACGTGAGTACGAACACCGTCGAACTCCACTTCGCGGCCGCACCCTGTGCGAGCACGACGAGGACGATTCCCGCGACGATCGAGATGGGGAAGATCCCGGCGTGCAGCCATCCGCGCCAGGTCGGTTTGACCTCCTCCGGTGCGGCGGCATCGTCGGCGGCGACCTCGAGCAACGGCAGCTTCGGCAGCTCGGGATCTCCACTCGTCATGGCTCCAGGATACGGGGTGGCGCGGAACGCGTACTGGGAGCGATGCAGGAAACTGCACTAGCGTTGCAGGGTGATGACGAGGCATTCCGCACCGGTGGACGGCTTCCTGTACGGCGTCTATGCACGGCGCCTCCGGAAGGCGCTCACACCGCAGACGCTGCCGCACCATGTCGCGATGATCATCGACGGCAACCGGCGGTGGGCCAAGCAGCTCGGGTACGACACCGCGGCGCACGGCCACCGGGCCGGTGCGGCGAAGATGCGCGAGTTCCTGACCTGGTGCGACGACCTCGGCATCGGCGTCGTCACCCTGTACCTGCTGTCGAGCGACAACCTGGTGAACCGCGCACCGGACGAGCTGGACGACCTCGTCGACATCATCGCCGACCTCGCCGAGGGGCTGTCGCACTACCGTGACTGGCGCGTGAAGCACGTCGGTTCGAGCGACGGTCTCCCGGAGTCGCTGCGCACGGCGTTGACGAGTGCCGAGGAGCGCACGGCCGACCGTGCCGGCATGCACATCAACCTCGCGGTCGGCTACGGCGGTCGCACCGAGATCGTGGACGCGATGCGTGCGATCGTCGCCAAGCACCACCTCGAGGGTCGGAGCCTGGAAGACCTCGCAGCGCTGCTCACCCCCGATCTCATCGGCGAGCACCTCTACACGGGAGGCCAGCCCGATCCCGACCTCGTCATCCGCACCAGCGGCGAACAGCGGATGAGCGACTTCATGCTCTGGCAGAGCGCCCACAGCGAGTTCTACTTCGTCGAAGCGCTCGGGCCCGACCTCCGCGAGGTCGACTTCCTCCGCGCCCTCCGCGACTTCTCCAGGCGGCAGCGGCGGTTCGGCGGATGAGCCGGTCCACGCCCGCCTCGGAGCCGGACGAGCCGGAGACGGCGTCCCGGTTGGAGACGTTCCAAGCGGGATTCGGTGAGGTCGACGGCTATCTCAACTACGGCAGTGTCGGTCCGTTGGCCGCGTCCGTCGTCCTCGAGGCCGCCCGCTGGAACGACGTGCTCGCGAGTGCGACCCCCGGCACGCTCGGCGCGGTCGACGGGCAGGACGAACGGATGCGGACCGCCGTCGGGACGCTCACCGGGTTCCGAGCCGACCAGGTCGTCGCCCAGCCCAACACCTCGCAGGGCCTCATGCACGCGATGTTCGGCCTGAGCGGCACGGTCCTGCTCTCCCGCCTGGAATACCCCACGCTGCCGCTCGCCGCGGAGCGGGCCGCCGAGCACCGGCACTTGCTCACGCCGAGATGGCTCGAGACGCGACGCGGACACGTCACGGCCGAGAGCGTGCGCGAGCAGCTGGACGACACCATCACCGCCGTGGCCGTGAGCCTCGTCGACTACCGCACCGGATACGTCTGCGACCTCGAAGCCGTCCGCGAGGCGATCGGCGACCGCCTCCTGATCGTCGACGCCATCCAGGGCTTCGGTGTGGTCGACGCCCCCTACGCCGTCGCCGACGTGGTCGCCTCGGGCGGGCAGAAGTGGATGCGGGCAGGCTGGGGCACCGGATTCCTCGCCCTGAGCGACCGCGCCGTCGAGCGACTCGAGCCGGTCTTCTCCGGCGTGACCGGCACCGACGAGCCCTGGCCGTTCAGCGCGACCCCGGCACCGAGCCGATCGGCGCGCGCATACTCGATCACCAGGCCCGACCCGCTCGCGGCGGCCCGGTTCGCGGCGTCCTTGGAGGACACGGTCGCCGTCGGCACCGCGACGGTCCACGCCGCGATCGCCGAGCTCACGGCCGAGGTGATCGAGCTCGCGGACGAGTTCGGCGTCGCGGTGGTCTCCTCGCGAGACGAGCGTGAACGCGCGGGCATCGTCGTCCTGGAGCCGGAGGAGTCCGTCCTCGGCACGCTGTGGACCTCGCTCGAGAACCACGGCGTCACCGCGACGATCCGCGCCGGGGCCGTGCGGCTCAGCGTGCACGCCGGTACCAGCCGGCAGACGCTGGATCAGCTGCGCGGTGCGCTGCTCTCGTTCGCGACGGCCGCGAGCTACTGAGCCGCCGTCCGACCACCGGCGGGCCAGGAGACGGCCCCCATCTGTTCACCTCCCCGTAACAGGACACGGGGCGTGTCGTCGCATCGATGTCGGTGGCCGGACGTACGTTCATCTCATCGGGCATGGAGCCCGGTCGAGACGGCCACACAAGTTCGGCTCGAAACCCTGCAGGCGGCCGTTTCGCACAGTGATCCGAGCATCAGATGCTCGGGTGGGAGTGGTTGTGGCCTCGCGAGAAATCCAGAACACGTCAGCCGGGACCGAGACGCGGGACGCGTCGACGAGACCGAGCCGACGACCTGCCGACCACACGGCGAGCGGGGGAGATCAGGCGCAGGCCGAGATCACCTACGTGCTCGACACCTCCGTGCTGCTGTCGGACCCCAAGGCGCTCTTCCGGTTCGCGGAGCACGCCGTCGTCATCCCGGTCGTCGTCATCAGCGAGCTCGAGGGCAAGCGCAACGACCCCGAGATCGGCTACTTCGCACGTCAGGCACTCCGCATCCTCGACGAGCTCCGCATCGAGCACGAACGCCTCGACTTCCCGATCCCCGTCGGTGACGGCGGATCCCTGCGGGTCGAACTCAACCACTCGAGCATGGCCTCGCTGCCGTCCGGTCTCCAGCTCGGCGACAACGACTCGCGCATCCTCGCGGTCGCGCTGAACCTGGCGAACGACGGCCTGACGGTCACGGTCGTGTCCAAGGACCTGCCGCTGCGCGTCAAAGCGGCCTCCATCGGTCTGCAGGCGGAGGAGTACCGGGCGGAACTCGCGGTCGACTCCGGCTGGACGGGCATGTCCGAGATCACCCTCGGCTCCGAGGACATGAGCACGCTGTGGGAGCGCGAGGAGGGGACGACGCCGATCATCGAGGACCTGCCGATCAACACGGGCCTCGTGATCCACTCCGACCGGGGATCCGCACTCGGACGGGTCACGGGCAAGCGCAGCTACAAGCTCGTCCGCGGCGACCGTGACGTCTTCGGTCTGCATGGACGCTCGGCCGAGCAGCGGCTCGCGATCGACCTCCTGCTCGACCCCGAGATCGGGATCCTCTCGCTGGGAGGTCGAGCAGGGACGGGGAAGTCCGCGCTCGCCCTCTGCGCGGGTCTGGAGGCCGTCCTCGAGCGACAGGCGCACAAGAAGATCATGGTGTTCCGCCCTCTCTACGCGGTCGGTGGCCAGGAGCTCGGGTACCTGCCCGGTGACCAGGGCGAGAAGATGAACCCCTGGGGACAGGCGATCTTCGACACGCTCGGCGCGGTCGTCTCGCAGAACGTGCTCGACGAGGTGGTGGAGCGGGGCATCCTCGAGGTGCTCCCGCTGACGCACATCCGCGGCCGGTCGCTCCACGACGCCTTCGTGATCGTCGACGAGGCCCAGTCGCTCGAGCGCAACGTCCTCCTCACGGTCCTCAGCCGGATCGGGCAGAACTCGCGGGTCGTCCTCACGCACGACGTCGCGCAGCGCGACAACCTGCGCGTCGGCCGACACGACGGCGTCGCCTCGGTGATCGAGACGCTCAAGGGGCACCCGCTGTTCGCGCACGTCACCCTGACGCGCTCGGAGCGCTCGGCCATCGCGGC
Source organism: Plantibacter sp. M259 (assembly GCF_006065115.1). Classification (NCBI taxonomy): domain Bacteria; kingdom Bacillati; phylum Actinomycetota; class Actinomycetes; order Micrococcales; family Microbacteriaceae; genus Plantibacter; species Plantibacter sp. M259. The sequence goes on from NZ_CP040750.1 coordinate 3,380,615, forward strand.
ACTCGTGACCGAGATGCTCGAAGGGAACGAGCTGGCCTAGCGGCCGTCGGCGGAGCGGGCTCGCAAGGCTCGCTCCGCCGGCTCCGGCCACCTGTGGAGAACGCCGAAGGCCGGCACGAGGATCCTCCTATCCTGACGGGATGCCCCCGCGACCGACCTCCACCGGCAGGCGGCTCCGCCCGCGTGTCGCCACCGCGGCGACGGCCGGCTCGACGCTGCTGCTCGTGGCCGTCACCGTTGCCCGACTCGGCCTCGAGCCGCGTCCGGTCGTCATCGTGCTCGGATGGCTCGCGTGCATCACGCCGCCGCTCGTGCGCATCGACGTCGCGGAGCGGCGGCTCCCGAACCGTCTCGTGCTGCCGGCGCTCGCCATCGCGGTGCCGGTCACGACCATCGATGCCGCAGTGCGTCAGGTGGCCCCGCTCGAACCGCTCCTGATGGGGTTCGCGGTCGGCGCCGTCCTGTACGTGTGCGCCCTCTTCGGCGGGCTGGGTATGGGGGACGTGAAGCTCGGCACGCTGCTCGGCCTCGCGGTCGGCTGTTTCGGGATGTCCGCGGTGCTGCTCTTCGCGGTGGTGTCGGTCTCCTCTGCCGGCCTCGCGGGTGTGGTCGTCGTGCTCCTCGCACGCTCACGTGGGGGCTCCGCCGGTTGGCGCACGCGCATCCCGTTCGGCCCGTTCCTGCTCCTCGGCTGCTGGATCGCGGTCGCCGCTTCGGCGTGACCGCACGGACGGAGACGGCCCCGGAACCGCGAGGGTTCCGGGGCCGTCCGGTCGTTCGACGAGCGGGTCGACTCAGCCGGGGTGCGTCATCGAGAGGACGTCGAGCGCAGTGTCGAGCTGCTCCTCCGTGATCTCGCCGCGTTCGACGAACCCGAGGTCGACGACGGCCTCGCGGACGGTCAGACCCTTGGCGACGGAGTGCTTGGCGATCTTCGCCGCCGACTCGTAGCCGATGATCTTGTTCAGCGGGGTGACGATCGAGGGCGAGGAGCCGGCGAGTGCAGCAGCGCGGTCGAGGTTGGCCTCGAGGCCGTCAACGGTCTTGTCGGCGAGGACCCGGGTCGCGTTCGACAGGAGACGGATGCTCTCGAGGAGCGCCGTGCCCATGACCGGGATCGCGACGTTGAGCTCGAAGGAGCCCGAAGCGCCGGCCCAGGCGATGGTCGCGTCGTTGCCGATGACCCGGGCGCCGACCATCAGGACGGCCTCCGGGATCACGGGGTTCACCTTGCCGGGCATGATCGAGGATCCCGGCTGGAGGTCGGGGATGTGCAGCTCGCCGAGACCGGTGTTCGGGCCCGAGCCCATCCAGCGGAGGTCGTTGCAGATCTTCGTGAGGCTCACCGCGATGACCCGGAGGGCTCCCGAGGCGTCGACGAGTCCGTCGCGAGCGCCCTGGGCCTCGAAGTGGTCCTGGGCCTCGGTGATCGGCAGCTCGGTCTCCTGCGCGAGCAGCTCGATGACGAGCTGGGGGAAGCCCTTCGGCGTGTTGATGCCGGTGCCCGTCGCGGTTCCGCCGAGCGGGACCTCCGCGACGCGGGGGAGCGCCGTGCGCACACGCTCGATGCCGAGACGCATCTGGCGGGCGTAGCCACCGAACTCCTGGCCGAGGGTGACCGGCGTGGCGTCCATGAGGTGCGTCCGGCCCGGCTTCACCGCGGTCTTCCACAGCTCGGCCTTGCGCTCGAGCGACACGGCCAGGTGGTCGAGGGCCGGGATGAGGTCGTCGATGAGGGCGCTCGTGACCGCGATGTGCACCGAGGTCGGGAAGACGTCGTTGGAGGACTGCGAGGCGTTGACGTGGTCGTTGGGGTGCACCGGGCTGCCGAGGCGCGCGCTCGCGAGCGTCGCCAGGACCTCGTTCATGTTCATGTTCGACGAGGTGCCGCTGCCGGTCTGGTAGGTGTCGACCGGGAACTGCGCGTCGTGTGCGCCGGTGATGACCTCGTCGGCCGCTGCGGCGATCGCGTCGGCGACACCCTGGTCGAGGACGCCGAGCTTGGCGTTGGCGAGTGCCGCGGACTTCTTGATCCGGGCCAGCGAGGCGATCTGCGCCGACTCGAGCCCGCTGCCCGAGATCGGGAAGTTCTCGACGGCCCGCTGCGTCTGCGCACCGTAGAGCGCGTTCGCGGGGACCCGCACCTCGCCCATGGTGTCGTGTTCGATGCGGTACTCGGTTGCTGAGGTGTCTACCACGCTGTTCGTTCTCCTTCGTGCGATTGCGGTGGTGCTGCGCTCGACCGGTCGGTGAGCGGGGTGGAGGTCATTCGGGGACGGTGACGTCGCCGATCACGATGTCGGCGACGGCGGTGCCCTCGAGGAGCTTGTAGTTCGCGCCGATGATGGCGACCGTCCCGGCCGCCACGGCATCGCTGATGAGCTCGGAGCGCGAGACGACCTCCATGACGGTGCGGCGGAGGTGGCGTCGTCCGACCTCGGAGGTGTCGACGGAGGCGGCGTCGATCGGTGCGGGGCCGGCGACCGCGCTCACGGCGGGGACGATCTGCTGGATCAGCTGGTCGATGTACGGGGGCAGCGGGGTGGCGTCCTCGATCTGCGAGTCGATCGCCGCGCGGACGGCACCGCACTCGTCGTGCGCGAGCACGAGGATGAGCGGGACCTGCAGGACGCCGACGGCGTACTCCAGGGTGCCGAGCACCGAGTCGGAGACGATCTGGCCGGCGTTGCGGACGACGAAGAGGTCGCCGAGTCCCTTGTCGAAGATGATCTCGGCCGCGAGGCGGGAGTCGGAGCAGCCGAAGATGACCGCCTCCGGGGCCTGGGAGTGCGCGAGGGTGGCGCGGCGTTCGACGTCCTGGCGGGGTGGGCGGGCTGACCGGCGACGAACCGCGCGTTACCGCGCTGCATCTCGCGCCAGACGGCACCGGGGCGCTTCTGGGTCATTCTGAGTCCGTTTCTGCAGGGGCGCCCGACGGGGCGTCGAGGTTGGCGGTGACCCCGGTGCGCACGGAACGTGCGACATCGAGGACGTACTCGGGCTTCGCCGTGCCGAACACGGCGATCGTGCTCCGACCGGCGACGGTTGACAGCGCGTACGCGACGTTGCCGTCGTCGGAGCCGCTGCCGTTCGCGTATTCGACCCACTCGACGCCGTCGATGGTGACGGTTCCGGTGGGCCGGGCTTCGTCGAGCTCGGCGAGGAGCCAGGTGTCGTTGGCGTCCACGCCTTGGACGAGGCCGACGAACTCGTCGTCGGGGGAGATGAGTCCGACGTTCCAGGAGCGGATGTCGGGCGTGCCGGCGACCGGCGAGGCTGCGGTGCGGACGTCGGCGTAGTTGCTGCCCCAGTCGTCGCCGAGCTCGGGGGTGAGGAGCGGGACGGGGAGGTCGGGCTGCGCCTGACCGGCGAGCTGCGCGTAGTCGACGGTCGGGCGTTCCGGGGCCTCACCTCGGGGCACGGCGAGCACGATCACGACCACCAGGCCGACCGTGGCCAGGAGCGACAGGACGAGGTTGTTGACGGTCTTGCGCGAGCGGTAGAGGCGGGAGTTCTCCGCCTTGCGATCGGCGGTCTCCTGCGGCGTCTCGGGGCGGCCGAGTTCGGCAACGACGCGCGGCGGCTTGGTGTCCTTCACCGCGATGCGTCCGGAGTGCCGGATCCGAGCTGGGCGGCGCGAGCCGCGTCCAGCCGTGCCTTCGCGCCGATCAGCCACTCCTCGCAGCGCTGGGCGAGCTGTTCGCCGCGTTCCCAGAGTCGGAGGGAGTCCTCGAGCGACGCCGAGCCCTGCTCCAGCTCGGACACGACACGCACGAGCTCGTCGCGTGCCTGCTCATAGCTGAGCTCCTGGACATCGGAGGGGTTGGCATGCTTCTATCCTATTCGTCGTCGGTCCGGGCGGCAGCCGTGGCCGGGCCGGTACTGGAGGCGCCGATCGCGCCGGAGGCGAGGGTGACCAGGAGCTCCATCCCGGCGGGGGCGTCGCCCTCCGCACGGACGACCGCGCCGCCCGGGACACCGGCCTCCGCGTCCGCTCGCTGGACGATGGCGTAGCCGCGGTCGAGCGTGCGCTGCGGCGACAGGGCGCGGAGATGTGCGCGGAGTTCCGTCACCTCGCGCTGGGAGCGCTCGACGGCACGGTCGATGAGCTCGGCACCTCTGGCGACCGTGCGGGTCAGCTCGTCGGCCCGTGAGTCGACGATCCAGGACGGGTCGGCGAGCGCGGGACGGGTGCGGAGCGTCGCGAGTCGGTCGATCTCGTGACCGAGCAACGAGGTCACCCGGGAGGACAACCGGACGCGGGCTTGCTGCACCCGCGCGAACTCCTCAGCGACGTCGGGGACGACCCGCTTGGCGGCGTCCGTCGGCGTGGAGGCGCGGAGGTCTGCGACGTCGTCGAGGAGTGGGCGGTCCGCCTCGTGGCCGATGGCACTCACGAGGGGCGTGGTGCAGGCGGCCGCGGCTCGGACCACGCGTTCGTCGCTGAACCCGAGGAGGTTCTGGAAGTCGCCACCACCGCGCGCGACGATGATGACGTCGACCTCGGGGTCGGCGTCGAGCGTCTGCAAGGCGCTCACGACGTCGCCAGGGGTGCGGTCGCCCTGGACGGCGGCGTGGACGACGCGGAACCGGACCGACGGCCAGCGCAGCTCAGCGTTGCGCAGGACGTCCTTCTCGGCGTCGGAGTCCTTGCCGGTGACGAGCCCGATGCACTGTGGGAGGAACGGCAGTGGGCGCTTGCGGGACGCGTCGAAGAGCCCCTCCTCGGCGAGCTGCCTGCGGAGCCGTTCGAGTCGCTCGAGGAGGTCGCCGATGCCGACGTGCTTCATCGCCATGACCTGCATGGTGAGCGTGCCGCCCTTGAGCCAGTAGTTCGGCTTGACCAACGCGACCACGTGGTCGCCCTGCTTGAGGTCGGCGGGGATCTTCGCCCGGACGGACGACCAGATGGTGAACCCGACCGTCGCATCGATCTCGAGGTCTTTGAGCTTGCCGTAGACGTTGCCGCCCGAGGCTCCCCACTGCGTGATCTCGCCCTCGACCCAGACCGTGCCGAGACGGTCGATGTAGTCGCGGAGCTTCGTGCCGAGGAGCGCGACCGGCCAGGGGGCTTCCATGGTGGCCGGTGCATCGCTCATCCCTCCAGCCTAGCCGCGAGCACCGACGGCGCGGGGTCGCGGACCACCCGGCCGTTCACGGCCGACTCCCGAGCGCTGCCGCGTAGAATCCACACGTGACCGATCTCCGCGACGCCCCAGCCATCGGCCTCGGCATGCCGAGGCTCCGACGCATCGCCGGACGCCTCGCAGACCTCCCCGTCGCCGGCGAGAAGCGCGTCCTGCTCGCCGCCCCTCGTGGCTACTGCGCCGGCGTGGACCGCGCGGTCGTCGCCGTCGAGAAGGCCCTCGAGCACTATGGCGCACCGGTGTACGTCCGGAAGCAGATCGTCCACAACGTGCACGTCGTCGACCAGCTCGAGGCGCAGGGCGCGGTGTTCGTGGAAGAGGTCGACGAGGTGCCGTCCGGCGCGCACATCGTCTTCAGTGCGCATGGCGTCTCGCCCGCCGTGGTCGATGCCGCCGCCGACCGCGGGCTGCTCGCGATCGACGCCACCTGCCCGCTCGTCACCAAGGTCCACCGCGAGGCCGTGCGCTTCGCCCGCGACGACTACGAGATCCTGCTCATCGGACACGAGGGGCATGAGGAGGTCGAGGGACGGCCGGTGAGGCGCCCGACCACGTCACACTCGTGACGAGCCCGGAAGCCGTCGACGACCTCGTCGTCGCCGACCCCGACAAGGTCGTGTGGCTGTCGCAGACCACGCTGTCGGTGGACGAGACCATGGAGACGGTCCGCCGCCTGCGCGAGCGGTTCCCGAAGCTCCAGGATCCGCCGAGCGACGACATCTGTTACGCGACCCAGAACCGCCAGGTGGCCATCAAGAAGGTCGCCCAGGACGCGGACCTCGTGATCGTTGTCGGGTCGGCGAACTCCTCGAACTCGGTGCGCCTCGTGGAGGTCGCGCTCGAATACGGGGCGAAGGCCGCCTACCGCGTCGACTACGCGCACGAGATCCAGCAGGCCTGGCTCGACGGCGTCGTCACGGTCGGTGTCACGAGCGGCGCCTCCGTGCCGGAGGTCCTCGTCGACGAGGTCCTCGAAGAACTCTCCGGGGCCGGCTACGGCGCGGTGCAGGAAGTCAAGACGGCCGAGGAGGACCTCATGTTCTCCCTGCCGAAGGAGCTGCGCAAAGACCTTGCCGGCACGACCGATCCGCGCGCCCTGGGAGGGCGTCGACCATGAGCGAATCCCGCCCCGTCCGCAGTTCGGTGAGTACGCGTCCCCGAGGAGCAGCGTGCCCGGATCGCCGAGCCCATCGACGAGCAGCGGGCGGAGGAGCTCGGCATCGCACCGGTCGTCCCCGTCGAACGGCAACCGCGGCAGCAGCAGGAGCCGACCCTCCGCGAGCAGACGCGGGAGCCTGCGACGATGCCGCCCGGTACCGCGGCAGCGGCTGGCAGACGGCCCGTCGCCGGAGACCGCCTCGCCACGTCGATCCTGCTCGGTCTCGGCCTCGTCGGCCTGATCGTGACCATGCCGGGACTGCTCGACCTCCCGGGCCAGATCCGGGCATTGCTGTTCCGGGCGGGAATCTCTGGCTACTCGACCGACGGGCTGGCGAGCGCGATGGGTAGCCTCGCCCTGGGCCTGCAGATCCTGTTGTGGGTGGTGGCCGTCTTGCTGTCCAGTCGCTCGCTTCGCGCGGGTCGACTGACCTTCTGGATCCCGCTCGTCGCCGGGGTCGTCGCGAACGTGGCCGTCGTGATCCTCGTCGCCGTGGCGTTGGGAGCCGACCCGGCGGTCCTCGAGTACGTCCGGTCGCAGCAGCCGTAGTCGCACACCGACGAAGAACGGGCCCGGCAGCGATGCCGGGCCCGTTCTTCGTGCAGGTGACTAGGAGGTGCTGGTGCCGTACGAGCCGAGCTGCTTCGTCGACTCCAGGACGCGAGCGGCCATCGCCGACTCGGCGACCTTGCCCCAGGCGCGGGGGTCGTAGACCTTCTTGTTGCCGACCTCGCCGTCGAGCTTCAGCACACCCTCGTAGTTCGAGAGCATGTAACCGGCGATCGAGCGGGTGAACGCGTACTGCGTGTCGGTGTCGATGTTCATCTTGACGACACCGTTCGCGACGGCCTCGGCGATCTCGGCGTCGGTGGAACCCGACCCGCCGTGGAACACGAGGTCGAGCGGCTTGGGGCCGTGACCGTACTTGGCGGTGAGGCCGTCCTGGATGGTCTTCAGCAGCTCGGGCTGGAGCTTGACGTTGCCGGGCTTGTAGACGCCGTGCACGTTGCCGAAGGTGAGGGCAGCCATGTAGCGGCCCTGCTCGCCGAGGCCGAGCGCCTCGACGGTCGCGATGGCGTCGTCGAGGGTGGTGTACAGGTGCTCGTTGATGTCGTGGCTGACGCCGTCCTCTTCGCCGCCGACGACGCCGATCTCGACCTCGAGGATGGCGTTGATGGCCTTGGTGCGCTTGAGCATCTCGGTCGCGATCTCGAGGTTCTCCGTGAGCGGGACCGCCGAGCCGTCCCACATGTGGGACTGGAAGATCGGGTTGCGGCCGGCCTTGACCTCTTCTTCGGAGGCGGCGATGAGCGGCATGACGAAGCCGTCGAGCGCGTCCTTCGGGCAGTGGTCGGTGTGGAGCGCGACGGTGACGGGGTAGTTCTTGGCGACCTCGGTCGCGAACTTGGCGAAGGCGATCGCGCCGGCGGCACGGTTCTTCACGGTGTGGCCGGCGAAGTAGTCGGCGCCGCCCGTGGTGACCTGGATGATGCCGTCGGAACCGGCCTCGGTGAGGCCCTGGAGGACGGAGTTGATGGTCTGGCTGCTCGAGACGTTGAACGCCGGGTACGCGAACCCGTTCGACTTCGCCTTGTCGAGCATCGCTGCGTACTGTTCCGGGGTGGCGACGGGCATGTCTTCTCCTTGCGTGGGGACGATTCGCCTTGAAGTCTAGTGACTCGGGCTCCGAGGCATACGGCACGATGGGGACATGATCGAGCGCGCTCCGGACACCGACCTCCTCGACGGCTTCCTCGACGCCACGAGGGCCGCCGCTGCCGCCGTCGCGGGTCTCGTCGGTGGCGGTGACGGCATGCGCATCGACGGGCTCGCCGTCGATGCGCTCCGCCGGGCGCTCGAATCGCTCCCGGTCGACGGGCGCGTCGTCGCGGGGGAGGGCGAGAAGGACCAGGCGCCCATGCTCTTCGTCGGGGAGTGTTTCGGCACAGGTGCCGGGCCGGCGATCGACCTCGCCGTCGACCCCGTGGACGGCACGAAGCTCGCGGCCACGGGCAAGCCGGACTCCGTCGCCGTGATCGCCATCGCCCCGCGCGGTGCGATGTTCGACATCGGGCCGGCGTACTACCTCGAGAAGCTCGTCGCCGCCGGTGGGGGACGAGAGCTGTCGCTGGCCGATCCGATCGCGGTGACCCTCGATCGGCTCGCGGCCCGGCTGGGGCGGCCGGTCGAGCAGCTGCGGGTCGCGGTCCAGGACCGTCCTCGGAATGCGGCGACCGCCCAGGCCGTGACCGCCGCCGGTGCCGAGCTCGTGAGCTTCATGGACGGCGACGTCGCCCTGTCCCTGCGGGCCGCGGCCGCCGACGGCGACCTCGATCTGCTCCTCGGCGTGGGCGGGGCCCCGGAGGGCATCCTCACGGCTGCCGCGGTCCGGGCCCTCGGCGGCTGGATGACGGCGCGCTTCGCACCGCAGTCGCCGGAGGAACGTGCGCGGCTCGTCGAGGCAGGGACCGATCTCGACCGCGAGGTCCCGCTCGACGAACTCTGCCGCGATGACGCCTGGCTGCTGCTCAGCGCCGTCACGTCGACCGCGCTCGCCGCCGGAGCCGAACTCGCCGGAGTCCGGGTCGAAGCGGACGGCGGTGTCACGGTCGAGTCCGTCGTCGTCGGTCCCGGGAGCCCGCTGACGAGGTCACGGAAGCGCCTCGATCGAGACGCACCCAGCGGCCTTCCCAGCCCGGTTCGATAGGCTGAAACCCTCATCCACCGAAGCGTCGTGTCCCACGAGGCGAGCGATCCATGGAGGATCCAGTGACCCAGCCTGAAACCGGCTCCCACTATCTGCAGCCCGACCGCAACCTCGCCATGGAGCTCGTGAGAGCGACGGAGGCCGCCGCGATCCGGGCGGCGCCGTTCATCGGGCGAGGCGACAAGAACGCCGCCGACGGTGCAGCGGTCGACGCCATGCGCGCCTTCCTCGGCACCGTCAACTTCGACGGCGTGGTCGTCATCGGCGAGGGCGAGAAGGACGAAGCGCCCATGCTGTTCAACGGCGAGCACGTCGGCAACGGCCGCGGCCCGTCTTGCGACATCGCCGTCGACCCGATCGACGGTACGAGCCTCACCGCCGCCGGGCGTCAGAACGCCCTCTCCGTCATCGCCGTGTCCGACCGCGGCAGCATGTTCGACCCGTCCGCGGTGTTCTACATGGACAAGATCGTCACCGGCGCCGACGGCATCGGTGTCGTCGACATCAGCCAGTCCATCGGCGACAACATCCGCGAGCTCGCGAAGGCCAAGGGCAAGCAGCCCGAGGACATCCGCGTCGCCGTCCTCGACCGACCGCGCCACGCGCAGCTCATCGAGGAGATCCGCGCGGCCGGTGCCGGGACGCGGCTGCTGCTCGACGGCGACGTCGCGGGTGGCATCAACGCCGCGCGCTACGACTCGCGGATCGACATGTGCGTCGGCATCGGCGGCACGCCTGAGGGCATCATCACCGCGTGTGCGGTGAAGGCGCTCGGCGGGCTCATCCAGGGCAAGCTCATGCCGAAGGACGACGCCGAGCGTGAGCGTGCGCTCGCGGCCGGTCACGACCTCGACCGCGTCCTCGGCGCGAACGACCTCGTCCGAGGCGACAACACGTACTTCGTCGCGACGGGCGTCACCCACGGTGAACTCGTCGACGGTGTGCAGCGCAAGGGTCCGATCATCCGCACCGAGAGCCTCGTGCTGCGGTCGCGTTCCGGCACCATCCGTCGCGTCGAGGCAGACCACCTCGCTGCGAAGTGGCTGTAGCCGCTCCTCCAGCAGAGCGAAGCGCCCGGTTCCACCTCACGGTGAGCCGGGCGCTTCGTCGTGCGGTGTTCGTGCCGGTCAGTCCTGGAGCCGGTGCGCGAGCCGGGCCTCGAGGTCGCTCGGCTCGGCATCGGACGGCTCCGGCGAGGGCTGCGCCTCCCGTGCGGTGAGGCGCTTCGGTGAGGCGTCGCTCTGGCTCACCTGACCGATGACCGTCGCCTCGTCGAGGGCGTCGAGCTTGCGCGCCGTGACGAGCACGCGGGTCTCGAACGAGGAGGCGAACTGGTTGTAGTTGGTGACCGTGCTCTCGATGGACCGGCGCAGGCGGTCGGCGTGGTCCGACAGCGTCGAGAGCCGCTGGTAGAGCTCCTTGCCGAGGTCGAACAGTCGCTTCGCGTCCTCGGTGAGGACGTCCTGCTGCCAGGTGAACGCGACCGTCTTGAGGACCGCCCACAGGTTGACGGGGGAGGCGAGGGCGACCCGTTTGCCGAAGGCGTAGTCGAGCAGGCTCGCGTCGGCCTCGAGCGCTGCGGCGAGGAGCGACTCGCTCGGGATGAAGCAGATGACGAACTCCGGGCTCGACTCGAGGCCGCGCCAGTAGCCCTTCGCCGCGAGGGCGTCGACGTGCGACCGCACGGCCTTCACGTGCTGCGCGAGGAGGGCGGTGCGTCGTGCCGCCTCCTCGCCCGTCGCGGTGACGGGGATGGTGCTGGCTTCGAGGTACTGGGCGAACGGCACCTTCGCGTCGACCGCGATCGACTTGCCACCGGGGAGTCGCACGACCATGTCGGGTCGGCCGATGCCGTTGTCGGACGTGATGCTCGACTGCAGGTCGAAGTCGACGCGCTGCGTGAGGCCCGCGGCCTCCACGACGTTCCGGAGCTGGGTCTCGCCCCAGACACCGCGGGTGGCGTTGTTGCGGAGCGCCGAGGCGAGCGACTCCGTCGTGGACCGCAGGCGTTCCTCGGACTCCGAAGCCGTCTTCAGCTGCTGGGCGAGCTCGCCGTGCTGTCGGCTGCGCTGCTGCTCGAGTTCCGCGACCTTCGCCTGCATGTGTTCGAGGCTGTGCTGCACCGGCGCGAGGGCCTGCAGGACCTGACTCTCCTCGTGTTCCCGGCGCGATCGTCGTTCGGCGTCGGCGCGGTGGCGCTCGGCGAGCTCGCGGTACTGCTCGCGCTGGGCGTTCAGCTCACGTCCGAGACCGTCGGCCGTGGCGTCGAGGGCGGCGAGTTCGGCGCGCAGCGCGGCGCGGAGTTCCGCCTCCCGTGCAGAAGCGTCGGCGAGGAGTTGCGCCTGCTGGCCGCGGAGGTCGGCGAGCTGGGCGGTGTGCCTGGCCTCGAGTAGCGCCGGGTCGACCGAACCCGTGCCGGTGCGCCGCTGCAGCAGGAGGACCGCCACGGCTGCGCCGATGACGAGTCCGATGAGGAGGCCGATCCCGAGGGCGAGTGCGCTGTCCATGCCCTCAGTGTGTCGCGGGCCGCCGACATCGGTCGGAGGCCGCGCGGCGACCGCGGGCTCAGGCGGCGACGGCCGTCCCGATCCGGCCGATCTTCACGCTCGTGAGCTGCGCGAGTTCGGCGATCGAGGAGGCGCCATGGCGGGCGGCGGCGTGGATGATGATGTGCGCGGAGGCCTCGGCGTCGCCAGTGGCGTCGTGGTGCTGGAAGTCGTCGAACCCGGCGGCGAGAGCGGCAACGGGGAGCCGGTAGGAGTCGAGCTGATACGTCTTGCGGGCGACGTTGAGGCTGCACAGGTAGGTGAGGTCGGGGCAGTCGAGGCCGGTGGCGGCGCAGCCACCGCGGATGACGCCCATGTCGAAGCCGGCGTTGTGGGCGACGAGGGCGTCACCCTGGGCGAAGTCGAGGAGCGTGTCGAGCTGGTCCGCCCAACCCGGCGCCCCGAGGACGTCGGTCGCGACGATCCCGTGGATGCGGGTGTTCCACTCGAGGAACGCGTCGTGTCCGGCAGGGGCTGGATGAGCCAGCCCGCCCGGTCGACGACGATGCCGTCGCGGACCCTGACGAGGCCCACGCTGCAGGCGGAGGCGGATGACGAGTTCGCGGTCTCGAAGTCGATGGCGGTGAAATCCAGTGGCACGTCCTCACCCTCGCACCAGCGTCCGACACCGCTCGGGTGGCACGCCGCATGCCGCTCGATCGACGGTGCCGATCCGTGCCCGGAGCGGAGGCGCGACCCACGGGGACGCGCGGCCAAGTACGATAGACCCTCGTGGCTCTTACTCTCGGCATCGTCGGCCTGCCCAACGTCGGCAAGTCCACCCTGTTCAACGCGCTCACGCGCAACAACGTGCTCGCAGCGAACTATCCGTTCGCGACGATCGAGCCGAACGTCGGCGTGGTCGAACTGCCCGACGCCCGGCTCGGCAAGCTCGCGGAGATCTTCGGCAGCGAGCGCATCCTGCCCGCCGCGGTGTCCTTCGTCGACATCGCCGGCATCGTCAAGGGCGCGAGCGAGGGGAGGGGCTCGGCAACAAGTTCCTCGCGAACATCCGCGAGGCCGACGCCATCGCGCAGGTCGTCCGCGGCTTCGCCGACCCCGACGTCGTGCACGTCGACGGCGACGTGAACCCGGCGTCCGACATGGAGACCATCAACACCGAGCTCATCCTCGCCGACCTCGAGACGCTCGAGAAGGCGATCACCCGGTTCGAGAAGGAGGTCAAGGGCAAGAAGCTCGACCCCTCCGTCCTCACGGCGGCGAAGGAGGCGCAGGACGCGCTGAACGCCGGCACCCCGCTCTCGGCGACGAAGATCGACCTCGCGCCCATCAAGGAGCTCGGTCTCCTCACGGCCAAGCCGTTCATCTACGTGTTCAACGTCGACGAGGACGTGCTCCAGGACCAGGCGAAGCTCGACGAGCTGGCCGCCCTCGTGGCGCCGGCGAAGGCCGTCTTCCTCGACGCGAAGCTCGAGTCGGAGCTCGTCGACCTCGACGAGGACGACGCACGCGAGATGCTCGAGTCTACCGGCCAGACCGAGTCCGGCCTCGACCAGCTCGCACGCATCGGCTTCGCGACGCTCGGCCTGCAGACCTACCTCACGGCGGGCCCGAAGGAGTCGCGTGCGTGGACGATCCCGCAGGGTGCCAAGGCGCCCCAGGCGGCCGGCGTGATCCACACGGACTTCGAGAAGGGCTTCATCAAGGCCGAGGTCATCTCGTTCGACGACCTCGTCGAGACCGGCTCCGTCGCTGAGGCCCGCTCCAAGGGCAAGGCCCGCATGGAGGGCAAGGACTACGTCATGCAGGACGGCGACGTCGTGGAGTTCCGCTTCAACGTCTGATGTGACCCGTTTTGTTCGCTAGACGAAAGTGGAGAGAGCTTCTCGGTTCGCATCTGAGTCCGCGAAGCGGTCGATTCACCTGTTCGCAGGCCAGGGTGCGGCCGTCGAAGGATCGACCGTCGGCAATATCGCGTGCGCGGAGCTCGCCATTCAGGTATTTGAGTCTCAAACCCATATATCGGAATAGGCATCGGCTGCCAGGCTGTCTAGGGTGACACCGTTGTGCCAGGTCTTGGGCGGAGCGAACTGTGTTCGCCGGTGGCGGCGAGCCAGGGATGTTCAGCCCACCAAGCCTCCTCGTCGCAGCCGCGGCAATCGCCACGCTGAGCCCACCGGCACATCGTTCAAAGGTGCGGGCTCCTAGCGGTCGGCCTCTTTGTGTTCATCGTCTATCAGCTTGGCGCGTCGTCACCCGTGGCATCAGCGACCATGGGCAAGACGCCGTTCCCGCTGGTCTGTTCCAGGCTCGGGATAACGGATGACGACTCGTGCGCGCCGGGCGCGCAAAAGCCATGCAGCCGACGTGTGAACGTTCTCTGCAGCGCGTATAGAGTCTGCGACGGTTGCGAGGGCCCGTGGCAAGATCCCACCTGCTCCGATGCTGGAGCAGGGGCCGCGGTTTGGTGTGATCTTGACCCGCGTTGCGCGTCCGCCGACCTCTCACGGACCGGAGTACCGACAACAACGACGAGACGATAGAGCAATCATGGCCAGGGTGAATACGCTTCGTCCCAGGCTGACTCCGGGTTGAGGCGCCTGGACCCGACTAGCCCCGCGAGATCACGAGTGCGCCTGCCCCGGCGTACCAGGGGGATCCCGCCAAGGATGCCTCCGTCCGAGTCGTCGAGCTGCAGCAACGCCCGTGATGAAACCGGCCAACATACTGCACACCTATATTCATTCGCGGGAAGCCTCTGAATGTTGGAGTGTCAAGTCAGTGCCCTATATGTCGAACATGGCACACCGAGCTGCCCCATTTCATCGCATATCAAACGTCGACTACGACGGCCCGCTAGGAGATCTACCAGGGTTGACCCTAACGCGCTGCGAGGAGCATTTCTGCTAGGAGTGCTCGACAGAATTCGCGAGCCACTGGACCGACGGCACTACCGTGACCTGCCAATTCGGCGAAGTAAAACCGACCTCAGAACAAAACTGCCGGCAAGATCGCTTCCGCGCGAAAATTCGGGCATTATGGTGGACACTAAGACCAGATTGAGGCGCGAAGCGCCAGGTAGGTGGGGGCATTGAAAGCGGGCGAAACGACCATCCTGAAGTTGCTTCAGGGTTCGAAGGTTTTTCTCATACCAAACTTTCAGAGGAGATACTCCTGGCGGGCGAAGGAGTGGGAGCTCTTGTGGGCGGACCTCCTCCGAGAGATGGACATCGACCACAGCGATAACACGAAGGAGCTTGACGGTCACTTTTTGGGAAGCATCGTCCTACACCCGGCTACAGGTGCGGCCTCCGTATTGATGCAACATCTCGTCATTGATGGACAGCAACGATTGACGACCATCCTCATCCTGTTAGCAGCGTTGCGTGATATTCGTGCAGAGGTTGAGCCAGATTGGGATCCGCGTGAATATGATACAAAATATCTCACCAACCCATATGATCCCGAGCACCCAAACCGCTTGGTGCCTACTGAACTGGATCGAGCGGCATATGTGGAGACTACTCGGCGTAAGAACCCGACTGAAGGCATAGGCCAGGCTTATACGTTTTTCGACAAACGTATACGCGAACTCCACCGGCATCGCGGAGGGAACCTCTCGACCTTGGGGGACACGTTGTTGCTCCATATGCTGGTTGTAGAAATAAACACTAGCTCTGGTGATTCTGTCAACAATATTTTTAATACACTCAATTCGAAAGGGCGGCCCCTCACGGCGGCTGATCTGGTACGAAACGAACTTTTACTCCATGTAGGTGAGGAGCAAAGTCGCATCGCATACGAGCGGTTCTGGCTGCCCATGGAACATGCGCTGGTTATCGAGCGTAAAGCCGGCTTCGATGATCGCGAATTTGTCACTTTTCTCTGGTCTCGGGAGGTCGCGTATGACGCGAAGTCGACCAGGCAAGACCTCTTTCCCACTTTCGAACGTCGCTTGAGACGTGAGCTCGATACTTTGCCGTCGGCTCTTCGTCGTGACAAAGCTATGGATGTCTTCGAAGAGATGTACAACGACCATCTGCTCTTTCTGTACTTGCGTGACCCCCGAGATGAATATCTGCGAGATTTTGACATCAGCGACGAGTTGGCTGTCTCGCTGGATCGGCTCAGACAATGGGGATCAGAGCCGTCTACACCCCTTGCGCTTTGGCTCCTTCGTGCGGCAAAGAGAGGTGAAATCGACCAGATTGATGCTGCTGAAGCTGTTGATGTCCTGATCGGATACCTTGGCAGACGGGCTCTCGCTGGGGTTCCAACCAACTTGCTCAATCGAATACTGACACCGATTGCGAGTCGGTTGTCGACGCGTCGCGACGGCTCGGCAGTAGATTCCCTGCGTAGTATCCTGAACGCTCCAGGGTCGTATTGGCCGCCGGATGCTGAGGTCTTGTTGGCTGCAGCTAGTCAACCAATCTACGTGTCGGCAAAGCGGCAAGTGAAGTTCCTCCTCGCGGAGGCGGAGCGCATCCTCTCCGCTCGGCCGATGGATGCTCTCGAACTTGCGGCAAAACATGTGATGCCTCCGGAGATTTCGCGCCAGTGGGAGCAAGAACTTGTTGCTAGTGGCTTTGACTTAGATGATGCCCGCGCTCTGTATAACACTCTGGGTAACCTGACGCTCGCAGATGCCACAGCGGTCATGAGTCATGAGTCGCTCGAGGAGAGTCTACTCACTTTGCAGCCGTCCAGTTTGAGACTGAACGAAGATCTGGCATTGTCGTTACCATTCACTCCTATTGCAATTTCGGAACGTAGCCGCCGTCTCGCGAAGGCGCTGCTGACGGCGTTCCCTGGACCCTCAGTGAGGCAGGACATCGTTGACGAGCGAGCGCATTCCGGAGCAGCCGTATCGGATCGGATCGAGAATGCACTCCAGGCCATGCCCGAGGGAAGCTGGACCTCCGAAGATGACCTCGTCGAGTTCCTGGGTATCGACCTTCAAGAGTTGCGCTCTCTTGTCTCGGGGCTCGATTCAGTAATCGCGCGACTGGTCCGTGATGCAAGCGGAAGTATGCCGACCTGGTTTTCAGACGAATTGAGTGCTCGAGTTGCACCGCAGTTCAGTCCTGGAGTGGCGGAGGGACGGGTCTCCAGCGCGTTGCTTGCCAAACTCGTTCGAGACATTGAACAGGCGCTCGACGAGGGCGACGCGGATGAGGCCGGAGTCGCCTGATGGCTGGTGCTGATGGCGGTCCGTCGACTGCCGAGATGGTTCGGTCGGTTGCGGAGAGACTTGCGCCTTATGGTGGCGCGGCTGCGACTGGCATCCTCGCGCTTGGCGGATTCTTCACCGATGTGATCGATGTTTGGTGGAGGGTGGTCGTCGGGGTGCTAGCACTGGCGCTGGCTGGCGCTGGCTTGTACGGCGTCCAGCGCAGGCTTAGTCGCGAGAGTGTCGCAGTGGCGCGGGCGCAGTCTGCAGAAGGTGAGCTCAGCGAATTGCGCGGCAAACTCGACTCATCCACTCCTGAGGCTGTCCTTGACGCGGTTGGGGCGGCGCTTTTTTTAAAGCCCGGAGCTTGGCGACTGACGCTACTAATCGTGGAGATGTCAGAGACTGGCGACTGGTGCCTTCGGCCTCTGGTCACGCGAGCCAGCTCAGAGGTCCACGAGGCCACGCCTCACGGGGTCCTGACCCTTACGAGGGGAAAGTTGCGAGAGATCCTTGATCACGACTCGACGGACGAACCGTTCAATAATGAAAGCGGTAATGCGCCCGACCCAGCAGTTGATCCAGAGCTTTGGAAGCGTTTCTACATGGAGATCATTCCAGTTGAAACGTCCTCTGAGACCATGTTGACGCGCAAGTTTGGGTGGACGGCCTTCCGCGAGCCAGACAGTCGTCGTACCTTGGTTTTATTGAGTGAGAGCGTATTAGTGGACGGTATTCAGCTGGATGTTTTCCGGTCGCGCCTACTTGCGCCCGCAATTACTCTCGTCTGGCGAATGTCAGAAGTCGTACAGCGGGACTGATACATGCGGAACATGTCGGTGACTGCGTCGAGACCGAGTCGGTCGCGCACGCCTGTGCGGGTGGTAGCCGCTCCGCCGAGAGCATTGCTCTGTCACGCAGGGCGGTGGCGGTGCGAGGTTTCGGTCGAACGTGTGGCCAGTGAGGCGCTCACTGCAATGAGGATGTAACGACTCGCGTTATTAACGAGGCGCGTTATACCCTGCTACGATGATCAGGTCGTTCGGCAACCGAGATACCGAGCGATTGTGGCGTCGGGAACGAGTGCGGTCGATCGATCCTCGGATACATCGGGTCGCGCTCCGGAAACTTCGCCAGGTGGGTGCCGCAGAGATGCTCGACGATCTTCGGGTCCCACCGGGCAACCGACTCGAGCCGCTCAAGGGCGATCGTGTCGGGCAGCACAGCATCAGGATCAACGACCAGTGGAGAATCTGTTTCGTGTGGACGGCCACGGGGCCCGAGGAGGTGGAGATCGTTGACTATCACTGACTCGAGCGACAAGCTCGCGCCGATTCACCCCGGTGAAGTCCTCATGGAGGACTTCATCGAGGGGTTCGGCATCACGCAGAACAAGCTGGCGGTGTCCATCGGAGTCCCACCACGTCGCATCAATGAGATCGTCCACGGCAAACGGTCCATCACAGCGGACACCGCGCTCCGGCTTGCGAAGTACTTCGGCACTTCGGCGCAGTTCTGGCTCAACCTGCAGATGCGCTACGAGCTCGATCTCGCCGAGGATCGGCTTTCGCAAGAGATCGCGGCGATCACGCCACTGAAGCCCGCTGCCGCGTAGCGTCATACTTCACGCCGAGAGTGCGTGTTCTGTCGTTTGCGCGCGGGTTGTAGGACGGAACGCGCGCTCCGGGTCGAGGTGATCGGCCGTCACCACCAGCGTTTGGCGCGGGGGACCAAGCCCAATAGGGCTGCGAGCCCGGCGAAAGCGCTGACCACCCCGAGGAAGCCCACAGGGGTGTCGCGGAGCGGGCCGATGACGAGCAGGGCGCCGAGGCCGAGCGCTACCACGCCGAAGCCGGTGCGCCAGCGTCGCCCGACCTTCGCCGATGGGCGGCGGCCGGGCAGGTCGGTGGGTCGCGGGCGCACGCGGCGCCGTGCGCTCAGCGGCGGTCCGCCGTCGTCCGGCCCGTCGACGGCACGACCGAACTCGTCGACCCACGGACCGGCACCGATCCCGGGACAGCGATCGTGGACGTTGGTGTCGCGGGTCGAGGCATCCGCCGGGTGGGCAGGCATGGCTGCGGCGAGATCCACGTCGAATCTGATGGAACCGTCCGGCAGGAGGGCGTCGTAGCCGACGAACCGCAGCGGCCGTCGGCGCCATCTCGACGTGCCACGGAACGCCGTCGCGCGGACGGCGACGGGACGGTCGGGCGATTCGCGCATGGATCGATGGTGGCACATCGGGTCATCCTCGTTCAGCGCCCTGGTGGTTCCGAAGCCCCTGCCGCCAGCGGAGTGTCGCTCCGGCGGTACGCTCGATGAGGCGCCACCCGAACGGGCGCCACAGGAGGCCACGGGTGACGATCGATCTGGCGAGCATGCTGGTGGTGGCGGTGATCGTCTGCGCCGCGTGCGGGATCTTCTACGGACTCGACAGCGCGCGAACCCTCGCCGGACGCCACATGGCAGCCTGGATGTCCGGATTCGCCACCACCCTGCTCTCCGCGGTCAGCTATCTCGCCGCCACGCTCAACGGCGACTCGGTCTGGATCGTCGCCGTCGCCAATGCCGCCATGGTCGCCTCGATCGCCGCCCTGTGGGTCGGGTGCCGGCTGTTCAACGGTCGACGCAGCCTCGTGCTGCTCGGCACCCTCTTCGTCGGCGTGACGGCGATCTCCGCCGTCCTCGACCCCACCGACGACCCGGAGTGGGCCGGCACCATCGCCCGGCTCATCTCGCTCATCATGCTGTCGCTCCTGGTCGCGTACGAGGCACGACGGGGGCGGATGCGAACGGCACCGGCGTCGCTGGTGCTCGTCGTCGTCATGATCCTGCACGCGGTGTTCACCGCCGTGCGCCTCGCGGTCTACCTCGCGGCGGGTCCTCACTCGGAGATCTTCGAGCGGCTGTTCAGCACGCCCATCGTGACCTACATGAACCTCGTGTTCGTCGTCGCGATCGCCGTCGGCCTCGTCCTCCTGCGTTCCTGGGAGCGCAAGCAACGCCTCTCCTCGGAGCGGGTGGGCGTCCGCACGGTGGGGCGCCGCGCCTTCATCGCCGAGGCGACCCGACTCCGGGACAGGCAGCAGCCCGATCGTCGCCTCGCGATCCTCGTCGTGGCGATCGACGGCTACGGCGACCTCCGCCGCGCCTACGGGATGGCGACGGCGGGCGAGCTGGAGGCACTGCTCGCTGCCGCGGTCTTCCGGGAGCTGCCGGCCGGGTCTGTCTGTACGCGAGTGTGGGGCGGGACCATCCTCGTGGCCACGTCGGTCGAACCAGGGCCGACCGGCCTCTCCGGTCTCCACGACCTCGCGGCACCGATCGCCGCCGGCTACCGAGAGGCCGTGACACAGCAGCTCGACGGCTTCGCCGGTGCTGCGAACCTCGGCGTCGCGGTCGATTCAGCCGCGCCGACGCCCGTCGAGACCCTCGTGTCGATCGCACGGACGGCCCGAGCTGACGCGGAGCGGCGAGGCGAATCGGTGCGGGTCGTCGAGTCCGCGTCGGAGACGCAGGACCGCTGACGGCGCGTGCGGCTCAGCGACCCTGGCGCTTCTTGTACGGCAGCGGCTCGCCCTTGACCTTCGGCGCGCGACCCTTGCCCTTGTTCGCTTTGGCTTTGCCGCCCGGCGCGGGAGCCGACTTCGCTGCTGCTGCCGCAGAGGCGTCGAGCTGGCGACGCGCCTCGATGAGGAACGCGTAGCCGGCGTCCGTCAGCTGCGTGGATTCCACGTCGCGGGCGAACAGTTCCGCTCCGACGCTCTCCTCGAGCTTCCGGACGTCGGCGACGACGGTGCTCCGTGGCACACCGAGCGCCTTGGCCGCCTTCGCGAAGTGGAGGGTCTCCGCGGAGGCGACGAAGGAGCGCAGCTGCTTGTGATCCATGCCCTCAGCCTACGGTCACGGCGTCAGGCTGCCGACCAGTGTCGCGTCAGCCACCCAGCTGGTCGCGTCGGCGACGCCGCACGATCACCGAGGCGATACCCGCGAGCAGGCCGAGGCCGAGCAGGGAGCCGGCTGCGATCGCCAGCGTCGATCCCTGGAACCCGGTGTCGGGAAGCCTCGTGATGTCTCCGGCCGGAACCGCCGGCTGCCCGGGGACCTGCGGGGTGCCCGGTGGGACGATGACGATCGTCGATTCGATGGAGTCGTCGGGCGCGCTGCCGTTACTCGCAGTGATGGTGACCGTGTAGGTCCCGGGCGTCGTGGGCGTGCCGGTCACGCCACCGGTCACGCTGTCGAGGACGAGTCCCGGGGGCAGGACACCCGAGGTGACCGTGTACGTCGCGTCGGGGCTGCCGGTCGAGGTGACCGTGCTGTCATAGGTCGTGCCGACGGTGCCGCCGGGGAGCGGAGCGGAGGTGATCTCCGGGCTCGTCGTGACCTCGGAGCCGCTGCCGTCGTCGCAGCCGGTCGGCCGGTTGATGACGGTGTTGATGAGCGTCACGGCGCCGGTGGACGCGAGGAGACGTCCTTCGACGACCGTGCCCGCTCCCGTGGAGATGGACGTGTCGGCGAGGATCGTGCCGACGAAGGGCGCGCCTCCGTTGAGCGTGGCGTCGCTGCCGACACGCCAGAACACGTTGCAGGCGCTCGCGCCGCCGACGAGGGTGACCGAGGAACCGATGCCGGTCTTCAGCGTGCTCGCCGCCTGGAAGACCCAGACCGACTCCGCGGTGCCGGTGAGCGTCACGTTTCCGGTGAGGGAGATCTCTCCGCCGGCGTAGACTCCGGGAGTGAGGTTGAGGTCGGTGAGCTCACCGACCTGCTGCGGGGCCGGCGTGAGGCTGGAGGCGACGCCCATCGCCTTGAGGAGGTCGTTCTTGGCCAGGGCGGCGGGCTCGTTCGTCACGTTCTGGGTGCCGTTGACGAGGCCCGGCGGGAAGCCGGTCACGGAGCTCTCCGGGCTCAGCCCGAGGTCGCCGTTAATCGTGGTCGCGCCGGTGTTGGTGACGGCCGATGCGGCGAGGACGCCGTAGTCGGCTGCCGTACCGAGGAAGATCGGGCCGTCGATCGTGGTCGCGGCGTTCGCCGGTCCGGCACCGATGGCCAGGAGCCCGACGGTCACCACTGCCGCTGCGGCGAAGAGCCGTGGGCGAGTGCGAGCGGGTCTGGCGCTGTGGTCAGGTGGAGAGAGTTCGAGGCGCATGAAGGCCCCTTCCGTGTGGGAGGGGCGCGAAGCCAAAGAGGATGGCGACATCAACCGCAACTGTTCCCTGTGTACCACCTTCGGGGGTCGCTAGATCAGCTAGCGCTCCTGACGTACCCAATCGTTATCGTGATGCGATACGCTACTCCGCCGACTCGTGGCGCGAAATGAACGTTCACCGAGGCCCGGACGGAATGAGACGATTGCAGCATGACTGCAACGCTCGTGGCCCAAGGCCTGGCCGGAGGACACGGCCACCGCACCCTGTTCGACGGCCTCGATCTGACGGTTGCGCCGGGCGACGTCGTCGGCGTCGTCGGGATGAACGGCGCGGGGAAGTCGACGCTGCTGCAGCTCCTCGGCGGCTCCCTCGAACCGCAGGCCGGAACCATCACGCTGTCGCCGTCCGACGCATTCGTGGGCGCGCTGCCGCAGGAACACGAGCGTGTCGTCGGTGAGAGCGTCGCCGCCTACATCGCCCGGCGGACTGGCTGCGCTGCGGCGACCGAGGCGATGGACGCGGCCGCCGCGGCGCTCGCCGAGCCCCCGCAGGCAGGCACGGACCCCGCGGACGTCTACTCCGCCGCCCTCGACCGCTGGTTGGCGAGCGGCGCGGCCGATCTCGAGGAGCGGATCCCCGCGGTCCTCGCCGACCTCGGACTGGACCTCGACGCGGATGTCACGACCACGATGATGACCTCACTGTCCGGTGGGCAAGCCGCTCGTGTCGGACTGGCGGCGTTGCTGCTGTCGCGATTCGACATCGTCCTCCTTGACGAACCGACCAACGACCTCGACCTGGATGGCTTGGAGCGGCTCGAACGCTTCGTGCAGGGATTGCGCGGGGGTGTGGTGCTCGTCAGCCACGACCGCGAGTTCCTCGCCCGCTGCGTCACGCGCGTCCTCGAACTCGACCTCGCGCAGCAGAGCAACCGCGTCTTCGGGGGCGGATACGAGGCCTACCTCGAGGAGCGCGAGGTCGCCAGGCGGCACGCCCGCGACGCCTACGACGAGTTCGCCGACAAGAAGGCGGATCTCGTCGGTCGCGCCCGGGTGCAGCGTGAGTGGTCCAGCCAGGGCGTGCGGAACGCGATGAAGAAGGCGCCCGACAACGACAAGATCCGGCGGAAGGCCTCGGCGGAGTCCTCGGAGAAGCAGGCCCAGAAGGTCCGGCAGATGGAGAGCCGCATCGCTCGGCTGGACGAGGTCGAGGAACCACGCAAGGAGTGGCAGCTGCAGTTCACGATCGGCAGCGCACCGCGCTCGAGCACGGTCGTCGCGACGCTCTCCGAGGCCGTCGTCCGGCAGGGCGACTTCCAGCTCGGCCCCCTGTCGCTCCAGGTGAACGTGGGCGATCGCATCGGCATCACGGGGCCCAACGGCGCCGGCAAGTCCACCCTGCTCGCAACGCTGCTCGGTCGTCGCGAACCCGACGCGGGCAGCGCGAGCCTCGGCTCCAGTGTGCGGATCGGCGAGATCGACCAGGCCCGCTCATTACTCGTCGGCTCGGAGCCACTCGCCGACCGCTTCGAGGCGATCGTGCCCGACCTCAGCCCGGGAGAGGTCAGGACGCTGCTGGCGAAGTTCGGGCTGAAGGCCGACCACGTGAACCGGCCCGTCGACGAGCTGTCGCCGGGGGAGCGCACCCGCGCCGGGCTCGCCGTGCTCCAGGCGACGGGGATCAACCTGCTGGTTCTGGACGAGCCGACGAACCACCTCGACCTCGCAGCCATCGAACAGCTCGAGGAGGCACTCGAGAGCTACGACGGAACCCTCCTCCTCGTCACCCACGACCGCCGCATGCTCGACACCGTCCGGATCGAACGGCGATGGGTCGTCGAGGCCGGCCAGGTCTCGGAGCGCTAGCCCGCGGCGTCGCGGCTCAGAGGCCGCGGACGAGCGCGTCACGCAGTTCGGGTCCGATGTCCTCGGGAACGTCGACATCGACCGCGAGCGCCTGGATCGCCCGGCTGTAGTAGTTGCGGGCGGCCGCAGCGAGGGTGATGTCGAGGATCTCCCGGTCGGAGAAGCCGTGCTGGCGCAGGGTCAGGCTGTCGGCGTCGGTCATCCGGTCCGAGTCGCGACCCACCCGTTCCGCGTAGGCCATCATCGCGACCTCCGCGGGGCTCAGGCCGGCGTCGCGATAGTCCGCCGCGATGCGCACGAGCTGGTCCTCCTCGAAGAGCGCAAGCGATCTCCGGCCGTGAGCGAGACGGCAGTGCCGTGACCGCGTCCCTCGCGCCGCGGCGAGCGTCACGAGCTCGTAGCGGCGCAGGCCGAGCGGTCGGGCGATCTCACCGATCAGCGCCTCCCACGCGGCGTAGGCCCCGGGGTTCAACGCCATCACCTTCGTGTGCGCCGCGACGAATCCCTGGTCGGCGATGTCGTCGTCATACATCGCGGCCGTCGTCGCATCGGCATCGGCTTCGGGAATGGTGCGGAGGATCGACATGTCGGCCACCTCGTCGGAACGGGTCGCGGGCCGGGTGTCCGCGGCTACCGTTCATGATGGCACTCGAGGTCGGCGCTGTCAGAACCCGTTTCGGCGAACGTCGGCGGTCGCATCGGTTTCACCGGGTCCGGTCGTCGCCGGGGAGCACCGCGCATGCCCCGGACATGAGCGAGGACCCCGCGGCGTTCGCCAGGCGGGGTCCTCGTCGTTCAGAGGGCGCGTCAGTCGCGCAGCTGCTCCTTGTAGTCGTTCTTCGCCTCGGTGGTGTCGCGCTCGGCCTCGGCCTTCTTCACGTCGGCCTCCGCCTGCTTCACCTTCGCGTCGGCCTTGGCCTCGTCGACCTTGTCGCCGATCCGGTCCTTGGCGTCTTCGACGGTCTCGCCGATCTTCCGGCCGGTCGCCTCAGCAGCGTCCTTGGCGTTGTCCAGGAATCCCATGTCAGCTCCGTCTCTGATCCCGACTCTCGGTCACAGTTCAAGCCTCGCGGGCCCGCGCCCGCGCGGCAACCACTTGTGTTACGAGGCGTGGACGGCTAGATCACGAGACGATCCGGCGCGGGCGGGCGTCGTCGCTCAGGGAGCGGGAGCGCCACCGTCGGTCGGGGTCGCGTGCGGCAGCCAGTCCTTGAGGATGACCTCCTCCGGGTCGACCAGACGCTCGGTGTGGAGGTCGTACTCCGGGTCACGCTCGGCGAGGAACCGGGTGACGGCGTCAGCGTCCTCGTTGTCGTGTCGACGTCGTGCGCGGTCTGCCGCGTCCTGCTCCGTGCTCATGGATCCCACCGTAGCCCAGCCTCCGGCGGAGGGTGGCGCTGGACACCCGGCATCGGACACCCGACACCGAGCGCGCGGCCTGATCCCCTTCCGGTCGGTCGTCGTAGGGTTCAGCGGAGGCCAGCGACGGCCTCAACCGCGGCGACGACGGCGCTCGCCGTCCGGTCCAGCTCGGCCGCGGTGACGGCGGCGGTCCAACTGAAGCGCACGGCGGTCTGCGCGACCTCCGGAACGAAGCCGATCGCGAGGAGGACCGGCGACGGCTCGTCGCTGCCGGCGGCGCACGCGGAGCCGCTCGAGGAGATGACGCCCCGCCGTTCGAGTTCGAGGAGGACCGCCTCGCCGGAGGTCCCGGGGAACACGAACGACGCGATACCCGGCAGGCGACGTTCGGGGTGGCCCGTCAACCGAGCACGCGCGACCTCGTTCAGGACCCTCGTGATGAACGCGTCGCGCAACCCACTGACGCGGTCCACCGCTTCCTCCCGATCACGCTCGGCGAGCTCCAGTGCCGTCGCGAGCCCGACGGCGGCGGCCACCTGTTCGGTCCCGCTCCGGCGCCCGCGTTCCTGCCCGCCGCCGTGGAGGAGTGGTTCCAACGGCAGGGAGCCGCGCACGGCGAGCAGTCCGACGCCCTTCGGAGCACCGAGCTTGTGGCCGGCGAGGCTCAGGGCGTCCACGCCGAGGCGATCCAGTCCGAGCGGCAGCCATCCCGCCGCCTGCACGGCGTCGGTGTGGAACGGGACGCCTGCGGCCCGGGCGACGGCTCCGAGTGCCGACAGGTCCTGGACCGTGCCGATCTCGTTGTTGGCCGCCATCACCGAGACGAGCACCGTGTCCGGCCGCAGTGCAGCGGCGAGTTCGGCCGGGTCGACCAGGCCGGTCCCGTCCACCGGGAGGACGGTGGCCTCGACTCCGTGGAACCGCGTGAGGTACGCGATCGATTCCGCGACCGCCTCGTGCTCGATCGGCGAGGTGACGACATGGCGTCCGCGATCGAGGGCCGCCAGGGTGATGCCCTTGACCGCGAGGTTGTCCGCTTCGGTGCCGCCCGAGGTGAACACCACGTCTCCAGGTCGGACGCCCAGCACGGTCGCGACGCGTCGCCGGGCGTCCCGCAACGCCCCGGCCGCCGCCTCGCCGACAGTGTGATGGCTCGACGGGTTGCCGAAGGTGCTCGTCAGGTACGGCCACATCGCCTCCAGCACCTCGGGGCGCACCGGCGTCGTCGCGGCGTTGTCGAGGTAGAGCATCTCAGTCGACCGCGACGTCGAGCCCGAGGTCGAGGGACCGGACGCTGTGGGTGAGGGCACCGGCGGAGATGACGTCGACGCCGGTCTCCGCGATGGCCCGCACCGTCGTCAGCGTCACGTTCCCGCTCGCCTCCACGATGGCGCGGCCGGCGATGAGTGCGACGCCCTCGCGGAGCTGGTCGACGCTGAAGTTGTCGAGCATGATCGTGTCGACGCCCGCCGCGAGCACCGCCTCGATCTGGTCCAGGCGATCGACCTCGACCTCGATCGTCGTCGTGTGCGGGAGCTCCTCACGAGCCCGCAGCAACGCCTCGGTGACCGTCAGGCCGCGCTCGAGGAGGACCGCCAGGTGATTGTCCTTGACCATGACGGCGTCGGAGAGCGAATGGCGGTGGTTGTGCCCGCCGCCCGATCGCACCGCATGGCGCTCGAAGACGCGCAGGCCAGGGGTCGTCTTCCGGGTGTCGACGATGCGGGCGCGGGTGTCCGACACGGCTTCGACGTAGGCCGCAGTGGTGGTCGCGATGCCGCTCATCCGCTGCACGAAGTTCAGGGCGACGCGCTCAGCGGTCAGGACGGCACGAGCCGGACCCGACACCATGGCGATGGTGTCGCCAGCGGCGAAGGGCTCGCCGTCGGCGACGAGGAACGCGACCGTGATGCGTGGGTCGGTCAGTCGGAACGCCGCCTCGAACACGGCCGACCCGCTGAAGACGCCCGCCTCGCGTGCGGTCAGGGATGCCGAGGCCGTGGCGTCCTCCGGGATGAGGGTCGCTGCCGTCAGGTCGCCCCACGGGGCGTCCTCGACGAGGGCCGCGGTGACGGTGGTGTCGATGAGGTGTGGGGTCAGCATGGTGCGAGCACGGTT
Organism: Plantibacter sp. M259; assembly: GCF_006065115.1. Lineage (NCBI taxonomy): Bacteria > Bacillati > Actinomycetota > Actinomycetes > Micrococcales > Microbacteriaceae > Plantibacter > Plantibacter sp. M259. The sequence continues at coordinate 3,407,806 of NZ_CP040750.1, forward strand.
CCGTTCACGGATGGGTGGGTGGTGGGCTGGGGCGCGTCGGCCGAGGTGGCGAGGACGATCGCGATGGGCGACGCCTGATCCGGATCGACACCGGGATGGTCGTCCCTGGCGTGGGCACCGCGTGACTCGGTGCGCGCGAGAGCAGCGGCGACCACGGCCCTGGCGAGCAGCAGGAGGTTGCGGTCCTCGGCGGCCGCGACCGATCGCGGTGTGGTGACGATGTCGTCGAGTTCGGTCGACCACCGGTCCAGGGTCCGGCGCGCGAGCTCGAGACCACGCGCGTCACGGACCAGCCCGGCATTCCGCCACATCACGGCGTGGAGCGCCGACCGGCTGAAGGAGTCGACGGAATCCGTCGGGAGCCTGGGATCGTCATCGGCCGCAAGGGGATCCAGGACGACCCGTGCGCTGCCGAGCCTCGGGCGACCGGCGATCGGACCCGGTGCCGCATCGATCGCCGCGACGGCGCGGGCCGCGAAGACGGCACCCTCGAGGAGCGAGTTGGAGGCGAGGCGGTTGGCCCCGTGGACGCCCGTGCGTGCGACTTCGCCCACGGCGAGGAGCCCGGGCAGGGTGGTCCGGCCGTCGAGGTCCGTGGCGACACCGCCCATCCAATAGTGTGCGGCCGGGGCGACGGCGACCGGTGTGCGCGACCAGTCCACGCCGGAGGCTCGGAGGTGCTCGTCGATCCCCGGGAACCGCGCGGCGAGGCGGTCCGCGCCGAGGGCGGTCGCGTCGAGTGTCACCGGGGCACCGCCCTGCGCGGCCATGGCCCGGGCGATCCCTCGGGCGACCACGTCGCGTGGTGCCAGCTCGGCGTCGGGGTGGAGCTCCCGCATGAAGCGTTCACCGTTCGCGTCCCGGAGGACGGCCCCCTCGCCGCGGACGGCCTCGGAGACGAGGAAACTGCCGGGTGCGGCGAGCGCGGTCGGGTGGAACTGGACGAACTCCACGTCGGCCAGCACCGCGCCGGCACGGAGCGCTGCAGCGGCGCCGTCGCCCGTCGCCACCGACGGGTTGGTCGTGAACGGGTAGAGCTGCCCGACACCGCCGGTGGCGAGGATCACCTGGTCGGCGTCGACGGTGAACGCACCGCGCTCGGAGGACCGGAGGTGCGCACCGGTGACCGTCCCGGCGGTGACCACCAGGTCGACGAGGACGGTGTGCTCCAGCACGGTGACCCGCCGGGCCGCAAGCGTCTCGACGAGCGCCGTCTCGATCGCCGCGCCGGTCGCGTCACCGCCTGCGTGCAGCACCCGGGGGTAGGAGTGGGCCGCTTCGAGGCCCTTCGCGAAGCCGTCGCCGTCGCGGTCGAACGCCACACCGAAGGCGATGAGCTCGCGGATCCGTTCGGGCCCCTCGGTGCAGAGCACCCGGACGGCCTCCTCGTCGCACAGCCCCGCGCCGGCCAGCAGTGTGTCCCGGACGTGGTCCTCGACGCGGTCGTCGTCGAACATGACCCCGGCGATCCCGCCCTGCGCGTAGCGCGTGTTGCTCTGGCCGAGGACGTCCTTGGTGACGACCACCACGTCGTGCCGTTCGCTCGCGTGGATCGCGGCCACGAGACCGGCGATCCCGCTCCCGACCACGAGCACCGTCGCCATGTCAGCCGGCCTGGGTTCCGGTGGCGACCGGCGGCTTCGCGGCGAGCATGCGCTCGAGTGACAGGCGGGCCGGGACGGCCACGTCGTCGGAGACGGTGATGCGGTTGAGTATCTCGCCCGCGACGAGTCCCTCGAGCACCCAGGCCAGGTAGCCAGGGTGGATGCGGTACATCGTCGAGCAGGGGCAGATCACGTCGTCGAGGCAGAAGATCGTGTGCTGCGGGTACTGCGCGGCGAGGCGCTGCACCATGTTGATCTCGGTGCCGATCGCGAACGTGGTGCCGTCCGCCGCCGCCGCGATGGCCTTCTGGATGTAGTCCGTCGATCCCGCCTCGTCGGCGGCGTCGACGACCGCCATCGGGCACTCGGGGTGCACGATGACCCGGACGCCGGGGTGCTGCGCCCGGGCGCGGTCGATCTGGTCGACGGTGAACCGCTTGTGCACCGAGCAGAAGCCGTGCCACAGGATGACCTCGGCCTGCTCGAGGTCGATCGCCTCGTTGCCGCCGAGCGGGCGGTTCGGGTTCCACATCGGCATGTGTTCGAGCGGCACGCCCAGCTTCTTGGCGGTGTTCCGACCCAGGTGCTGGTCCGGGAAGAACAGCACCCGCTGTCCGCGCTCGAAGGCCCACCGGAGGACCGTCTCCGCGTTGCTGGACGTGCAGACGATCCCGCCGTGCCGACCGCAGAAGCCCTTGAGTGCCGCCGAGGAGTTCATGTAGGTGACGGGGATGACCGGTACCCGGCCGTCGGCGTCCGGTTCGGTCCCGTAGAGCGCCTCGAGGGCCTCCCACGCCTCCTCGACCTGGTCGATGTCCGCCATGTCGGCCATGGAGCATCCGGCGGCGAGGTTCGGAAGGATCACGGCCTGCTCGGGTCCGGACAGGAGGTCGGCGGTCTCGGCCATGAAGTGCACGCCGCAGAACACGATCGCCTCGGCCTCGGTGCGTGCCTTGGCCGCGTTCGCGAGTTGGAAGGAGTCGCCGATGTAGTCGGCGTGCTGGACCACCTCGTCCCGCTGGTAGAAGTGCCCGAGGATCACGACGCGGTCTCCGAGGGTCTGCTTCGCGGCCACGATGCGGCGGTGGAGTTCATCGTTGGAGGCGTCGCGGTACGCGGCCGGGAGTTGTCCCTGTCGCGGCGAACCGGTCGGGATGACGTCGCCCATCGACGCGCCGGGGCCGTAGCTCGGCGGCTGCAGGTCGAACACCCAGGGCCCGGCCGCGAGTTCGGGCGCGCAGGTCGCGCCGTCGGACGCACCCTCGGTGATCTGCTGGATGGTGTCGTCGACGGATGCGGTGATGGTCATGCTGGCTCCTCGGACTGCTGACGGGTGGTCGTGATGGACGTCGTGGGCCTGCGGCTCGTCGACCGGCCGGGCGACGGGGTCTCCGGTCGGGTGACGGGCTGGGTCCACCGGTAGAGCCGCGCCGGGCGGTGGCGCCCACCGGTACGGAGTTCGTCGGTCTGGAGGACGAGGCCGGAGGACTCGACCTGGCGTCGGAAGTTCGCGGGGTCGAGCTGCTTCTGCAACACCGCCTCGTGCACCTCCCGGAGTTCGGAGAGGGTGAAGGTCTCGCCGAGGAAGGCGTGCGCGATGTGGCTGTACTCCAGCTTGTTGCGGAGCCGCCACAGGGCGTACTCGACGATGTCGCGGTGGTCGAAGGCCAACGGGGGAGTGCGTCGGCCGGGAACCACCGGACGTTCTGGCCGAGTCGCGTGCGCTTCGCCTCGTCGGACCCGACGAGCGCCCAGTAGACGATCGAGACGACGCGCTCGGCGGGGGAGCGGTCGAGGTCGCCGAACGCGTACAACTGCTCGAGGTACCGCGGGCGGAGGGAGGTGGTCGTCTCCAGGGTCGACGAGGCCGCGTCCGCGAGGGACTCCGCGGCACCGAGCGGGCCGCCCGGCAGCGCCCAGAGGCCGTCGTAGGGCTCGCGGATGCGCCGGACGAGCGGGAGCCAGATGCCCGGTGCCGGATCGGTCGCGCCGAACCCGTCGTCGGCTCGGAGCGTGAAGATGACGGTCGAGACCGCGAGGCCGACCTGCGGGTCCGTCTGCTCCACGGGAGTCGTCGATCGCTGCATGGGGGATCTCCGTGTTCCGGAGCACCGGCGGCACTTCAGGTAGAAGTGACCTGTACTCAATACTGGCTTAGTGTACACCTGACTCGAACAAGGTCCTGCGCCGAGGCGACCACTCGCGATATGCTGGCGGCTCAATCGAACATCGGGCCGCAAACACGATGCGGGAGAGCCGGTACGCCGGCACCGAAGGAGCAAGCCTCCCCGCCAATCTCTCAGGTCCTGTACCGCATCGGACTGGCCACTCTGGAAAGCAGCGCACGTTCGTGGTGCGCTCGCCGACGGTGAAAGCAGTGTCCGCAGCAGCGGCGCTCGTGAAGCTCTCAGGCCAATGACAGAGGGGGAGTTCCCAACGGGCACCGTCAGGTGTCCGCAGCGCACCACGCGACCCCGGAGAACTCGTGACCGACCTCGAACGAACCAGCCCGCTCCATGCCGTCCACGAAGCCGCCGGCGCGAGCTTCACGGACTTCGCCGGATGGCAGATGCCCGTGCGGTACTCGAGCGACCTCGCCGAGCACCACGCCGTGCGCACCGCCGCCGGCATCTTCGACATCTCCCACATGGCCGAGATCCAGGTCGTGGGTGACGACGCAGCCGACTTCCTCGACCAGGCGCTCGCGGGCAAACTGTCCGCCATCGACCTCCTCCAGGCCAAGTACTCCCTGCTGCTGAACGAGGCAGGCGGCATCATCGACGACCTCGTCGTCTACCGCAACGGCGAGCACGAGTACCTCGTCGTCGCGAACGCGGGCAACCACGACGCCGTCGTCGCAGCGCTCGCCGAGCGGGCCGCGGCGTTCGAGCACGTCGTCGTCATGGACCGCAGCGACGAGATCGCGCTCATCGCCGTCCAGGGGCCGGCCTCCCGCGCCATCCTCCAGGCGACCGAGGGGCTCCACATCCTCGACGAACTGCCCTTCCTCGACGAGGTGAAGTACTACCGCGCGACGGGTGCCTCCTTCGAGAACGGCACGGTCTTCATCGGGCGCACCGGCTATACCGGCGAGGACGGGTTCGAGCTGTACGTCGACGCCGCCGACGCCGTGGAGCTGTGGAACGCCATCGTCGCCGCCGGGACACCGCTCGGACTGGTCCCCGCCGGGCTCGCCAGTCGCGACACGCTCCGCCTCGAAGCCGGCATGCCGTTGTACGGCCACGAGCTCGGTCCGGACGTGCTGCCCGTGCAGGCCGGACTCGGTCGCGTCGTCGCACTCGGCAAGCACGGCACGTTCATCGGTCGCGACGCCGTCGAGGCCGGCCCGGCGGACGGCGCACCGGTGCTCGTCGCCCTCGTCTCCGAGGGGCGTCGCGCCGGTCGTGCCGGTTACCGCGTCCTCGCCGGCGACACGACCGTCGGCGAGGTGACGAGCGGGGCACTGTCGCCCACCCTCGGACACCCGATCGCCATGGCCTACGTGCACCCCGACCACGCCGAGCCGGGCACCGTGCTCGACATCGACGTCCGCGGCACGCGGATCACCGCGACCGTCACCACGCTCCCCTTCTATTCGAGAGAGAAGTAACCCATGGCCGACAAGACCACCCTCAAGTACACCGCCGAGCACGAGTGGATCCGCGTCGAGGGCGATCTCGCCGTCATCGGGATCACCGACTACGCCGCCGAGAAGCTCGGTGACGTCGTCTTCGTGGACCTCCCCGCCGTCGGCGCGGCGCTCTCGGCCAGCACCGTGGTCGGCGAGATCGAGTCCACGAAGTCCGTCGGCGAGCTCTTCGCCCCGCTCGACGGCGAGGTCGTCGAGGCCAACGACGCCGTCGTCGACGACCCCTCGCTCGTCAACAGCGACCCGTTCGGTGGCGGCTGGCTCGTCTCGGTCCGGTACGACGCGCTGCCCGACACGCTCCTCAGCTGGGACGACTACGCCGCGCTGGTGGGCGAGTGATGGCGGACCGCTTCGCAGAACGGCACATCGGAACGGACACCGCCGCCCAGGCGACGATGCTCGCCGCCGTCGGGTACGACAGCGTCGACGCTCTGCTCGCCGCGGCCGTCCCGTCCGCGATCACGGCCGCCGAACTCGCCTCGTCGAGCATCCCCGACGCCGCGACCGAGCGCGCGGCGCTCGCCGAACTCCGTGAGCTCGCCGGCCGCAACACCGTGAACCGGAGCCTGATCGGTCTCGGCTACTTCGACACGATCACGCCGGCGGTCATCAAGCGGAACGTGCTCGAGAACCCCTCCTGGTACACGGCCTACACGCCGTACCAGCCCGAGATCTCGCAGGGCCGCCTCGAGGCGCTCATCAACTTCCAGACGATGGTCGCCGACCTCACCGGTCTCGACACGGCCAACGCCTCGATGCTCGACGAGAGCACCGCGGTCGTCGAAGGCATGCTCCTCGCGCGCCGGGCCTCGAAGCTCGCCGACGCGACGTTCATCGTCGACGCCGACGCGTACCCGCAGACGAAGGCGCTCCTCCGGAGCCGAGCCGAAGCGGTCGGCATCGACCTCGTCGAGCTGCCGTTGTCGACCACCTCGCCCGAGGAGCTCCCGGCGGCGTTCGGTGTCTTCGTGCAGTACCCCGGTGCCTCCGGGCTCGTGTGGGACCCGTCGGCGGTCCTCGCAGCGGTCAAGGCGGCCGGCGGTGTGTCGGTCGTCGCGGCCGATCTCCTCGCCCTCACGCTCATCTCCTCGCCCGGTTCCCTCGGCGCGGACATCGCGGTCGGGACGAGCCAGCGCTTCGGCGTGCCGATGGGCTTCGGCGGGCCGCACGCGGGGTACCTCGCGGTCCGCAAGGGCCTCGAGCGCCAGATGCCCGGTCGCCTCGTCGGCGTCAGCCAGGACGCGGCGGGTCACCCCGCCTACCGGCTCACGCTGCAGACGCGCGAGCAGCACATCCGCCGCGAGAAGGCCACGAGCAACATCTGCACGGCTCAGGTCCTGCTGGCGGTCATGGCCGCGATGTACGCCGTGTATCACGGGCCCGACGGGCTCAAGCGGATCGCACAGTCGGTGCACGCGACCACCGCGAGTGCCGCCCGTCTGCTGGGGTCGGCCGGTGTCGAGGTGCTCACGGAGCACTACTTCGACACCCTGCAGGTGCGCGTCGCCGACAGCGCAGCGGTGGTGGCGGGTGCGCACGAACGCGGCCTCCTGCTGTGGGCCGTCGACGAGACGACCATCTCGATGAGCTTCGACGAGGTGAGCGCGGTCGAGAGCGTCGTCCCGACCCTCGTCGAGGTGCTCACGACCGCTGGGACCGCCACCGCCGGAGAGCCGTCGGCATACGTCTTCGACGAGGGGTCGTCCGCCTCGGCGTTCGGTCCGAGTGCCGTGTCGGAGTACCCGGCCGCGCTCACGCGCGAGACTGAGTACCTGACGCACCCGGTGTTCAACACTCACCACTCGGAGACCGCCATTATGCGGTACCTCAAGCAGCTGGCCGACCGCGACTACGCGCTCGACCGGGGGATGATCCCGCTGGGTTCGTGCACGATGAAGCTCAACGCCGCCACCGAGATGGAGGCCGTCACCTGGCCCGAGTTCGCAGGGCTGCACCCGTTCGCGCCGCGCGAGGACGTCGCAGGCTCCCTCGAGCTCGTCGACCAGCTCGAGACCTGGCTGGCGGAGGTCACCGGGTACGACTCCGTGTCGCTCCAGCCGAACGCCGGCAGCCAGGGTGAACTCGCCGGTCTCCTCGCTATCCGCGGCTACCACCGCGCGAACGGCGACGAACAGCGGACAGTCTGCCTCATCCCGTCGAGCGCGCACGGTACGAACGCGGCCTCCGCCGTGCTCGCCGGGATGCGTGTGGTCGTCGTCGCGTGCGACGAGCAGGGCAACGTCGACCTCGACGACCTCCGGTCGAAGATCGAGGCCAACGCCGAGTCCCTCGCCGCGCTCATGATCACCTACCCGTCCACCCACGGCGTGTACGAGCACGAGGTGAAGACCATCACCCAGGCCGTGCACGACGCCGGCGGCCAGGTCTACGTCGACGGCGCGAACCTCAACGCACTGCTCGGCTACGCGCGGTTCGGGGAGTTCGGCGGCGACGTCTCGCACCTGAACCTGCACAAGACGTTCTGCATCCCGCACGGCGGTGGCGGCCCCGGTGTCGGGCCGGTCGCGGCGAAGGCGCACCTCGCGCCGTTCCTGCCCGGTCACCCGCTGGCGCAGCGCGCCGAGCACCCGCTGCTCGGCGGCGGGACGGTCGTGCACGACGGCGGTCCGATCTCGGCGGCTCCCTACGGCAGCCCGAGCATCCTGCCGATCTCGTGGGCGTACGTCCGCATGATGGGTTCGGAGGGGCTCCGCGAGGCGACCGGAGCCGCAGTGCTCGCGGCGAACTACATCGCTGCGCGACTGCGCGACCACTATCCCGTCCTGTACACGGGCGACAGTGATCTCGTGGCGCACGAGTGCATCCTCGACCTCCGTCCGCTCAAGGAGGCGACCGGGATCTCCGTCGACGACGTTGCCAAGCGCCTCGTCGACTACGGGTTCCACGCACCGACGATGTCGTTCCCCGTCGCGGGGACGCTGATGGTCGAGCCGACGGAGAGCGAGGACCTCACCGAGGTCGACCGCTTCGTCGACGCGATGATCGCGATCAAGGCGGAAGCCGACGCCGTCGCGGCGGGCGAATGGCCCGCCGACGACAACCCGCTCGTCGGGGCGCCGCACACGGCCCAGTCGGTCATCGAGGGGGAGTGGACGCACGCGTACTCGCGCGAGCTCGCCGTCTACCCGGTGCACACGCTCGTGCGCACGAAGTACTGGCCGCCGGTGCGTCGCATCGACCAGGCGTACGGCGACCGCAACCTCGTGTGCGCCTGCCCGCCGCCCGAGGCCTTCGCCTAGCCGGTCCATGAGCACTCCCTCGCCCAGGAATGGGCGAGGGAGTTCTCGTTCGCCCAGTGATGGGCGAACGGACGATCAGGAGGACGGCGTCGCCGCGAAGATCTCCGGCCACCAGGCGACGGCGAGCGGGAAGCCGGCGAATGAGATGATGTCGATGACCGTGTGCGCGACGACGAGGGGCATCACCCGACCCCAGCGCTTGTAGCACCAGCCGAACGCGATCCCCATGGCGACGTTGCCGAAGAACGGCCCGATGCCCTGGTACAGGTGGTAGCTCCCGCGGAGGACGGCGGTCGACAGGATGATCGTCCACCACCCCCACCCGATCTCACGGAGCCTGGTGTACAGGTAACCGATGATGATGACCTCCTCCTGGAGGCCGGCGCGGAGGGCGGAGAAGACGAGCATCGGGATCGTCCACCAGTACATGGTGTCGGGGAACGTCGAGACCGCGACCGTGACGCCGAGTGCGCGTCCCAACGCGTACACACCGATGCCGGGGACACCGATCGCGGCGACGAGGAGTAGACCGCGGCCGAGGTCGCGTCCGGGGGAGCGGAGGTCGAGTCCCATCCGCGCGAAGCCGCTGCGTCCGGGCTGCCAGAGCAGGTAGATGACGAGGGCGACCGGCGCGAGCTGGAAGAACAGCCCGAGGAACTGGTAGCTGAAGTCGAGCCACTCCCGGGTGGCCTGCGTGGTGTTGATCGCCGCAGATTGATCGGAGAGCGGCGGCCCCGCGGTGAGCTTCGCGATGAGCGAGATGATCGAGTACACCGCCGACGCCCCGAGGCTCAGCGCGAGGACGATGCCGATCTCCCACCACCGACGGCTGTTTCCGGCGCCCTCGGGGAGGTACGGTCCCCGCTCGGTGGTGTTCTGCTCGCTCACCGGTCCATTCTGCTGTCTGGTGGCTCCGAGCGCACCGCATACCATCTGCACGTCCGCTCGGCGGATATCGGGAGATGAACGCCTTACGATTCGTATCCGGAACGAGGAAGTGACCGCACGAGTTTTGCGAACATGATCGTTCTGTTGCGTCGTGGGCGGGATCCGTGCACGAAAAAGCATCCGTGAGCAACAATCCGTCGATTGGGTTACCGCTGTGTAACGTTTGGCGTCCCAGTTTGCTCGCCGTCCTGCTTCTGCTTATCGTCAGAGTATTCAAAGAGCGATCCAGCGCACACGATGCGCTGGTTTCGCTTGCCCTTTCCCCAAGGAGGAACTGTGAAGTTCAGTCGGTTCGGCTCTGCCGCCGCCATCATCGCAGCAGGGGCTCTCGTCCTCACCGGTTGTTCCGGTGGCGGTTCCAGCAGCGAGAGCACCAGCAGCACGTCATCCATCATCACGACCAACGGCTCCGAGCCGGAGTCGGGCCTCATCCCCAGCGACACCAACGAGGTCGGTGGCGGCAAGATCATCGACGAGATCTTCGCCGGTCTGCGGTACTACGCCGCCGACGGCAAGCCGGTCGACGACCTGGCCGAGTCGATCGACACCGACGACTCGACCACGTTCACGATCAAGATCAAGGCTGATCAGAAGTTCACCAACGGCGACCCCGTCACCGCTGACTCGTTCGTCATGGCTTGGCAGGACGCCGTCGTCAACCTCCGTAAGAACGCCTCGTTCTTCGCTGACGTCGAGGGCTACAACGAGACCGGCCAGCCCCTGACCGGCCTGAGCGTCGTGGACGACACCACCTTCACGGTGAAGCTGTCCGCACCTGCATCGGACTTCCCGCTGCGTCTGGGCTACTCCGCCTTCTACCCGCTGCCCGCTGCAGCGTTCGACGCGGCCGGTAAGGTCACGGACGAGTTCGGACAGAACCCGATCGGCAACGGCCCGTACAAGGTCGACGGCGCCAAGGCGTGGAAGCACAACGAGTCGATCGAGCTCGTCAAGAACGACGAGTACAAGGGTGGCCGCGAAGCCAAGAACGGTGGCCTGACCATCACGTTCTACAAGGACTTCGACAGCGCCTACGCCGACCTGCTGAGCGGCAACCTCGACGTCCTGGACCAGATCCCGGACTCCGCGCTCTCCACCTACCAGGACGACCTGGGCGACCGTGCGGTCAACCAGCCGGCCGCCGTGTTCCAGTCCTTCACGATCCCCTCCCGCCTCCCGCACTTCAGCGGTGAAGAGGGTCAGCTGCGTCGTCAGGCCATCTCGTACGCGATCAACCGTGAAGAGATCACCAAGGTCATCTTCAACGGGACCCGCACGCCGGCGACCGACTTCACCTCGCCGGTCATCGACGGCTACTCGAAGGACATCGAAGGTAACGACGTCCTGAAGTACAACGAGAAGAAGGCCAAGGAACTCTGGGCCGAGGCCGACGCCATCTCCCCGTGGGACGGCTCCTTCCAGATCGCGTACAACGCCGACGGGCCGCACCAGGCCTGGGTCGACGCAGTGACCAACGGCATCAAGAACGTCCTGGGCATCGAGTCCTCGGGCGTCCCGGTTGCCGTCTTCGGTGACTTCCGCGCCGGCATCACCAACCGCTCCATCGAGACGGCGTTCCGCTCCGGATGGCAGGCCGACTACCCGGGTCTGTACAACTTCCTCGCTCCGCTCTACGCGACCGGTGCTTCCTCGAACGACGGTGACTACTCGAGCCCCGAGTTCGACAAGCTCCTCTCCGAGGGTTCGTCCGAGACCGACCTGGACGCTGCGAACAAGAAGTTCCAGGACGCCCAGGCGGTCCTCTTCAAGGACCTGCCGGCCATCCCGCTCTGGTACCAGAACGTGAGCGGCGGCTTCGGCGAAGGCGTGCAGAACGTCGAGTTCGGTTGGAACTCGGTGCCGCTGTACTACGAGATCACCAAGTAGTCTTGTAGCGGCATAGCTGGGTGGGTCCGGTTCTTCCGGGCCCACCCAGCTTCACGAGTTCAGGAGTCCCACACCATGGGCGGTTACATTCTTCGTCGTGTCCTGCAGGCTATCCCCGTACTGCTCGGCACGACCTTCCTCATCTATTTCATGGTCTTCGCGTTGCCCGGTGATCCCGTGCTCGCATTGTTCGGCGACAAGACGCCGAGCGCCGCGCAGATCGCTCAACTCAACGCCGAGTACAACCTCGACAAGCCGTTCATCGTGCAGTACTTCCTGTACCTCGGCGGCATCTTCACCGGCGACCTCGGAACGTCCTTCTCGGGGCAGCCGGTCAGCGAGATCCTTGCGCAGGCCTTCCCGGTCACGCTGCGGCTCGCCGTCATCGCCGTCTTCTTCGAGATGGTCGCCGGCATCACGATCGGTCTCATCTCCGGCATCCGCAAGGGCGGCATCTTCGACGCCTCGTTCCTCGTGGTCAGCCTGATCCTCATCTCGCTCCCCGTCTTCGTCATCGCGTTCGTCGCGCAGTACGTGTTCGGGATCCAGCTCGGGTGGTTCAGACCGACGGTCGGCCCGGGCGCGCCGATACAAGACCTCTTACTTCCCGCACTGGTCCTCGCCACCATCAGCTTCGCGCAGATCGTGCGGTTGACCCGGTCCTCGGTCATCGAGACGCAGTCGCTCGACTTCGTCCGTACGGCGTACTCGAAGGGCCTCAGCCGTCGCCGGGTCATCCCCGTGCACATCCTGCGCAACTCGCTGATCCCGGTCGTGACCTACCTCGCGGTGGACTTCGGTGTGCTGATCGTCGGCGCCACGGTGACCGAGGGCATCTTCAACGTCCCCGGTGTCGGCCGCACGCTCTACCAGGCCATCCTCCGAGGAGAAGGCCCGACCGTGGTGTCCTTCGTGACGGTGATGGTGTTGTTCTACCTCATCATCAACCTCGTCATCGACCTCTTCTACGCCGTGCTCGACCCAAGGATCCGCTATGTCAAGTAATGATCAGGAGCCGACGATCAAGCGATCCCCGAATCACTTCGTCGCGCCGCTCGAAGAGACCCCGCTCGCGGTCATCGACGCCGTCAAGGTCGACGAGAAGGTCAGCAACCTCTGGACCGATGCGTGGGCGTTCATGCGCCGTCGTCCCATGTTCTGGATCTCGTCCGTCCTCATCCTGCTCGTCGTGGTCGTGGGCCTGTTCCCCTTCCTCTTCACGCAGACGCCCCCGAACAACCAGTGCTTCCTCGAGAACAGCAACGGCGGGCCTGAGGCCGGTCACATCCTCGGGTTCACGAAGCAGGGCTGCGACATCTTCGCGCGGGTCATCTACGGGACCTCCACGTCGCTGTCCGTCGGGCTCATCGTGACGTTGATCACCGCCACGCTCGGGATCGTGTTCGGCGCGTTCGCCGGCTTCTACGGCGGTTGGGTCGACTCGGTGCTGTCCCGCATCGGCGACATCTTCTTCTCCATCCCGTACATCCTCGCGGCCGTCGTCGTCATGTCGGTGCTCGCGAAGTACCGGAGCGTGTGGACGATCTCCTTGGCGATCGGTCTGTTCGCCTGGCCATCCGTCGCCCGAGTGCTTCGAGCGGAGGTGCTCAGGGTCAAGAACGCGGACTACGTCCAAGCGTCCATCGCGCTGGGTGTCTCCCGCTTCAAGATCCTCCTGCGCCACGTGCTGCCGAATGCGATCCCTCCGGTGATCGTCGTCATCACGATTTCGCTGGCGTCCGCGATCGTCGCCGAGGCGACGTTGTCCTTCCTCGGCGTGGGGCTCGGGAGCGAGACCATGTCCTGGGGCAACGACATCAGCCAGGCGCAGCGTGACCTCCGCACGGCCCCGCAGGTGCTGATCTACCCGTCGATCGCGCTGTCGCTCACCGTGCTCAGCTTCATCATGATGGGCGAAGTCCTGCGAGACGCGCTCGACCCGAAGGCGAGGGCCCTGCGTTGAACGCGAGCCAGATGAACACCCAGCAGCCGCTGCTCGAGGTCAAGGACCTCGAGGTCACCTTCCGCACCCAGAGCGGAACCGTCCAGGCCATCCGCAAGACCGGGTTCACCATGATGCCCGGGGAGACCGTCGCGATCGTCGGTGAGTCCGGATCCGGGAAGTCGACGACCGCGCACGCGATCATCAACCTCCTGCCCGGTACCGGCAAGATCAGTGGGGGCGAGATCCTCTTCGAGGGGCGCGACCTCTCGAAGCTCTCCCGCAACGAGATCGAGGACGTCCGCGGTCGCCTGATCGGTTTCGTGCCGCAGGACCCGATGTCCAACCTGAACCCGGTGTGGAACATCGGCTTCCAGGTCGAGGAGGCCATCCGTGCCAACGGCATCGCCCACGGCAAGAAAGCCGTCCGTGCCAAGGCGATCGAGGTGCTCCAGCAGGCCGGTCTGTCAGACGCCGACCGTCGCCTGAAGCAGTTCCCGCACCAGTTCTCCGGCGGTATGCGTCAGCGCGTGCTCATCGGTATCGGTCTGTCGTCGAGCCCGAAGCTGCTCATCGCGGACGAGCCGACGTCGGCGCTCGACGTCACGGTCCAGCGGAAGATCCTCGACCACCTCGAGAGCCTGACCCGAGACAGCGGCACGGCGCTGCTCTTCATCACGCACGACCTCGGCCTCGCCGCCGAGCGCGCTGAGAAGCTCATCGTCATGTACAAGGGGCAGATCGTCGAGGCCGGTCCGTCGGTCGAGATCCTGCAGAACCCGGTGCACCCGTACACGAAGCGGCTCGTCGCAGCGGCACCGAGCCTGGCTTCGCGTCGCATCCAGTCGGCGACCGGATCGCTCGAGACCCTCGACCACGAGGCTCCGGTCGGTTCGGAGGGCATCGACCTCATCGTCGCCGCCGAGCACCGCGCCGCAGCGCAGGCCGCCCAACCGGACGCGGAAGCCGCGATCGTGGTCAAGGACCTCGAGAAGGTCTACAACATCCGTGGGCAGAAAGCGGCTGAGCGGGAGCTCAAGGCCGTCGACGGCGTGTCGTTCGAGATCCCGAGGGGCACCACCATGGCGCTCGTCGGCGAGTCCGGATCCGGCAAGTCGACCGTGGCCAAGCTGCTCCTGCAGCTGGAGACGCCGACCTCGGGCAGTATCCGCATCGGTGGTAAGGCGATGGAAGGCCTCGATCGCAAGGGGCTCCTCGCTCTGCGCCGGAAGATGCAGCCGGTCTTCCAGGACCCCTACGGATCCCTCGACCCGCTCCGGAACATCGGCAACACGATCGCTGAACCGCTCGTCACGCACAAGGTGGGCGACAAGGCCTCCCGCCGTGCTCGCGTGCTGGAGCTCCTCGACCAGGTCTCGCTGCCGCAGGCGGTCGCGACCCGGTACCCGAACGAGCTCTCCGGTGGACAGCGGCAGCGCATCGCGATCGCCCGCGCACTCGCGTTGAAGCCCGAGATCGTCGTCCTCGACGAGGCGGTGTCCGCGCTCGACGTCCTCGTCCAGGCGCAGATCCTGCAGTTGCTCGCCGACCTCCAGTCGGAGCTGCAGCTGACGTACCTCTTCATCACCCACGACCTCGCGGTCGTGCGCGTGATCGCCGACAACGTCGCGGTCATGCAGAAGGGGAAGATCGTCGAGGCGTCGACCACGGACGGCGTGTTCGAGAACCCGAAGCAGCAGTACACGCGCGAACTCCTCGACGCCATCCCCGGCGCCGGGATCGAGCTCGCGCTGTAACCAGCGCACCACGTCGAAGGGCGGTGCCGCGGAGTTATCCGGGGCACCGCCCTTCGGCGTTGTGGGAGGCTTCCGCCGGCCGCTAGCCGAGGAGCGCCGAGGCGACGCCCCAGAGGACGAGTGCGGCCGTGACGCCGAGGGCGACGACGTCCCAGCGCGAGGTGGCGAGGCGGTCGTCCTTCGGGTCGATCCGGCCCCAGCGTTCGTGCGCGCGGTCGATGAGGTCGACGGCCGTCGGACCCTCGTTCCCAGCGCGACCGGGTCGGCGGACACCCGCCGCGCGGTCCTGGTGGTCGACCCCGCGCCGTCCGGCGCGTCCGCCGATCATCGACGGGCGGTCGAGACCGGCGCTCGGCGCGCCCCAGCTCGTGATCCTCCGACCGTCGCGCAGGAGCACGGTGAGCTGGTAGCGGCTCGTCGCCTCCTCCATGCGCGACCACGGGATGTCGTGGAGACGCCCCACGTTCACGATGGTCAGCTGCGACGGCTCGATGACGATGCAGGGGCGGACGAGGACGAGGTAGACCAGCCACACGACGAGGAGCTCCCACGGGAGCGCCTGGACCGCGAAGCCCCAGGCCCCGCGGCCGACGGCGTCGATGATGAAGAAGACCATGAGCAGGGCGGTGACCCCGAGGATCCAGAAGCCGCTCGTGCTCCGCAGGGTGGTCCGATTGCCGGCGTTCGTCGCGTCGTTCACGTCCACCATCCTTCCAGGCCGCCGACCCGCGGGGGCCGCACGGCTCGATCAGGCGGTGACGAGCCGGTCGCTCTCCGCATGGTGACACGCCACGAGCCGTCCGTCGACGGGGCGCTCTCGCGGATCGTCGCGTTCGCAGACCGCCTGCTTCTCCGCCGGCAGCAGCTGGAACAGCGGGCAGCGGCTCCGGAAACTGCAGCCGACCCGGTCGTCGCTGGGGGAGGGGAGGTCGCCGTTCAGCAGGATGCGCTGTCGGCTGCGTTCGATCTCAGGGTCCGGGACCGGCACCGCGGACAGGAGCGCCTGCGTGTACGGGTGCTTCGGGTCGTCGAAGATCGTGGCGCTCGGTCCGTACTCGACGATGCGTCCGAGATACATGACCGCCACGTCGTCGGCGATGTGCCGGACGACGGCGAGGTCGTGGGCGACGAAGAGGTACGAGAGTCCGAGCCGCTGCTTGAGGTCTTCGAGCAGGTTGATGACGCCCGCCTGGACGGAGACGTCGAGCGCGGAGACCGGCTCGTCGAGCACGAGGATCTTCGGTTCGACGACGAGCGCCCGGGCGATGCCGATGCGCTGTCGCTGGCCACCCGAGAACTCGTGCGGGTACCGGCCGGCGAAGGACGGCTCCAGGCCGACGAGTTCGAGCATGGCCCCGACGCGTGAGCGGATCTCGGTGGGGGAGACCCCGTGGACGGTCAACGGTTCGCCGATGATGTCCTCGATCGTCATGCGCGGATCGAGCGAGGCCATCGGGTCCTGGAACACCACCTGGATGTCGCTGCGCAGCTTCCGGCGGTCGGGCTTCGACAGCGTCGCGGTGTCGACCCCGTTCACGTGGATGCTGCCGCCCTGCGTCCTGGCGAGTTCGAGGATCTCCATGATCGTCGTCGTCTTCCCGCAACCGGATTCGCCGACGAGGCCGAGGGTACGCCCGCGCTGCACGCTGAACGAGACCCCGTCGACCGCGCGGACGGTGCCGATGTTGCGACGGAACACGACGCCCTTCGTGAGCGGGAAGGCGCGGGTCAGGTCGCGGACGTCGAGGACGGTCTCCGGGGCGACCTCGGCGACGAGCTCCTCCGGCACCTCGTCCGGCCGAGGGAAGATCTCCGGGCGGCGCAGCGATCCGTCGGCGATCTCGCCGGCGCGGATGCACGCCGCGGTGTGGTCGACCGAGGTCGTCGGGTCCTCGACGGGACCGTCGAGGACGGGGAGCAGCGCCGGTTCACCTTCGAGGCAGGCGGCCACGGCGATCGGGCATCGCGGGGCGAAGGGGCAGCCGGTCGGCACGGTCGTCAGCAGCGGTGGGCGTCCCTCGAGCGGGACGAGTCGCTCCTGCTGGTTCGCGGCCATGTTCGGCATGGAGCGCAGCAGACCGATCGTGTACGGCATGAGGGGTTCGCGGAACAGTGGGACGACGGGCGCCGTCTCGACGATCCGGCCCGCGTACATCACGGCGACCCGGTCGGCGTTGCCGGCGACGACTCCGAGGTCGTGCGTGATGAGCACGACGGCGGCGCCGGTGATGTCCTTCGCCTTCTGGAGCACCTCGAGGATCTGCGCCTGGATGGTGACGTCCAGCGCGGTGGTCGGCTCGTCGGCGATGATCAGCTGCGGGTCGTTCGCGATGGCGATCGCGATCATCGCCCGCTGGCGCATGCCACCGGAGAACTCGTGCGGGAACGACTTGGCACGCCGCTCCGCGTTCGGGATGCCGACGATCTTCAGGAGCTCGACGGCCCGGGTCTCGGCGGCGCGCTGCGAGAGCGCGGAGTCGTGGAGGCGGAGCCCCTCGGCGATCTGCTGACCGATCGTGTAGACGGGTGTGAGGGCCGAGAGCGGGTCCTGGAAGATCATGGCGATGTCGCGCCCGCGGATCTTGGACAGTTCCTTGTCGGACTGGCCGAGCAGCTCGACGCCGTCGTAACGGATGCTGCCGCTCACCTGCGCATTGGTCGGGAGCAGTCCCATGACGGCCATCGAGGAGACGCTCTTGCCGGAGCCCGACTCGCCGACGATGCCGAGGAACTCACCCCGCCGTACCTCGTAGGAGACACCGCGGACGGCGTGCACCGGCGTGCCGGCGTTGGGGAAGGTGACGCTGAGGTCGTCGACCTTGAGGAGCGGCGCTGTCGCCTTGGGGTCAGTCACGGTTGGCTCCTGAGGTCGGGTCGATGGCGTCGCGGAGGGCGTCGCCGAGGAGGCTCGAGGCGAGCACGGTGATGACGAGGATCGCTGCGGGGAACACGAACAGCCAGGGCCGCGTCACGGCCGCACTCGCACCGGCGGCGAGGAGAGTACCGAGCGAGACGTCGGGTGCCTGGACGCCGAAGCCGAAGAAGCTCAGCGTCGTCTCCGACAGGATCGCCGCGCCGATGCCGAGCGTCGCGTCGATGATGAGGAGGCTCGCGACGTTCGGGATGATGTGCCGACGGATGATCGTGAAGCCAGGGACGCCCATGAAGCGCGCGGCCTTGACGTACTCGCGTTCGCGGAGCGACATCGTCTGCCCGCGGATGACGCGGGCGAGCACCATCCAGCCGAACAGGACGAGGAAGACGACGAGGGCGAGCCAGGAGAGCGACTTGAACGCCGGGCTGAGGAGCACGAGGAGGAAGAAGCCGGGGATGACGAGCAGCAGGTCGATGAGCCAGACGATCGCCTTGTCCCAGACGCCGCCGACGTAGCCGGCGATGGCCCCGACGAGTCCGGCGATGATCGCCGCCCCCGGGCCGACGATCAGGCCGATGACGATGGACTTCTGCAGACCGACGAGGGTCTGCGCGTACACGTCCTGGCCGATGTTGTTCGTGCCGAACCAGTGCGACAGCGAGGGCGGCTGGCTGAAGGCGAGGCCGTCCTGGTCGGTGAAGGACCAGGGGGAGAGCAGCGGGCCGATGAAGGCCCAGAGGATGATGAAGAGGAGGACGCCACCACCGATGCGGGCCCGCTTCGTGGCGAGCACCTTCCGGAGGATCGTGCGTCCGCGGGACTGCGGCCGCTTGGGTGCGTCCCGCATCGTCTCGGGTTCCCCGACGGTGAGGGTCGATGGGTCGGTCAGTGCCATGTCGTTACACCCGCACTCTCGGGTCGAGCGCCGCATAGATCACGTCGGAGAGGGTTCCGGCGATCAGGACGAGGATTGAGGTGAAGAGGATCGTCCCGGCTGCGGCGTTGATGTCCGAGTTCGAGACGCTCGTGAGGAGGTATTCGCCCATGCCGTGCCAGCTGAAGACGTTCTCCGTCACACTCGCGCCGGTGAGGATGAGCCCGAAGGAGTAGGCGAAGAACGTCGACATCGGGATGAGCGCGACACGGACGCCGTGCCGGATGATCGCGGAGCCGCGGGTCCGGCCCTTCGAGCGGGCGGTGCGGATGTAGTCGGCGCTCATCACGTCGAGCATGGCGCTGCGCTGGTACCGCGAGTACGAGGCGACGGCGCCGACGGTGAGGGTGATGGTGGGCAACAGCAGATGCATCGCCCGGTCGCCGAACTGTGTCCAGAACCCGCCCTGTAAGCCGGCGGTGTACTCGCCGGTGAAGTTGATGACGTTCGTGCCGACCGCCTGGTTGAGCGACGTCGCGAGGATCATGAGCACGACGCCGATGACGAAGACGGGCATCGCGAGGATCGTGAACGAGGCGTAGGTGATGATCTGGTCGCTGGCCCGGTACTGGCGGACGGCGCCCCAGACGCCGAGGGCGACGCCGATGACCGCGCCCAGGATGGTGCCGATGACGAGGAGTCGGAGGCTCGTGCCCGAGCGCTCGAAGATGTCGGCCGTGACCTGGGTGCCGCGGGTACTGACGCCGAGGGACCCGGTGGTCACGAGCTGCGTGACCCAGTCCCAGAGGCGTTCGAGCAGCGGCACCTTCGGGTTGACGCCCATCTTGTCGAGCGCCGCGTCGATCGAGGACTGCGGGATGGGCGGGTTCTTGCCGAGGAACCGGGCCGATGGCTGGAGCGTCATGCTCACGAGCACGTAGCCCAGCATGGTGGCGATGGCGGAGAGGAACAGGTAGTTGACCAACCGCCGTGCAATGAACCCGATCATGTACCAGCCTTGCGAAGTCGTTGTGCGGGACCGCGTCGTCCCGTCAGCTGTGCTCCCCTCGTGGGGTGGAGACACTGTAACCCCGAATCATCGGGAATCAGAAAACGACGCGTGTACTCAGGAAACGAAACGTATGTTTCCGGCTCGTACCGTCGAGAAATCGAAACGGTAACAATTCGTGCCCACTTGTGGGGATCCCCGGAGCGGGTGCAAGATGGTCCACATTGGCCTGCGCGCCTTCCGCTCCGCATCGGTGCGGCGTTGCGCAGTTACACGTCACGAAAGGTGGATCTCGATGAGTTCCAGAACACAGGGATCGAAGCGGCGCGGCGGGATGATCCTCGCCGGCGTCTCGATCGTCGCCCTCGCATTGACGGCTTGCACCGGAGGCGGTTCAGGCGGTGGCGGCTCGACGTCGAAGCCCGCCGAGCTGTCCGGCACCGGCTGGGAGCGCGCCGACGCCGACCAGATCGCCCAGGGCGGCACACTGAACCTCGCGGTCGACACGATCCCGGCCAACTGGAACCTCAACAACCTCGACGCCGGCACGGTCGACGACCAGTTCCTCACGAACCTGTACACCCCGTCGTTCGTCAAGATCAAGGAAGACGGCTCCTGGGAGGCGAACCCCGACTACGCGACCTCGGTCGAGCTGAAGAGCGAGGACCCGCAGGTCGTCGAGATCAAGATCAACCCCGACGCCGTGTGGTCCGACGGCACCGCGATCAGCGTCGACGACGTCGCTGCGACGTGGCAGTCCCTGAACGGCGCGAACGAGGCGTACGCACCCACGTCCACGAACGTGTGGAAGGACATCGAGTCCGTCACCGCCGGCGACAGCCCGCAGGACGTCCTCATCACGTTCAAGAACAAGAACGCCGACTGGCCGTCCATCCTCGGCAACATCTGGCCGAAGTGGCTCGGCGCGACGCCGGAGTCGTTCAACACTCTCTGGGCGACCGGACCGTACGCGGCAGACGGCACGACCTACGTGTCGGGTGGCCCGTACATCGTCAGCAAGATCGACCAGACCGGTGCCGTCGTCACCTTCGCGCCCAACCCGAAGTGGTGGGGCGACAAGCCGAAGCTCGACAACATCATCTTCAAGCAGATCTCCCGCGCCGGGCTCGCCCAGGCGTTCTCCAACAGTGAGATCGACGTCTTCAGCGTGGGTTCCAACGCCGACAACTACCAGACGGCTCAGAAGCGCAGCGACGCCGAGATCCAGCGTTCGCGTGGCACCACGTACAACCACATCACGCTGAACGGCACGTCCGAGGTCCTCAGCGACCCCGAGGTCCGCCAGGCGTTCGCCAAGTCGATCAACCGTCAGACCATCGCCGAGGCCCGCCTCGCCGCGATCGACGCACCGACCGACCTGCTGAACAACCTCATCTTCCTCCCGGGCCAGGACGGCTACGAGGACGACGCCTCCAAGGTGCTCGGCTACGACATCGACGCGGCCAAGAAGCAGCTCGAGGACGCCGGTTGGAAGGAAGGCAGCGACGGCATCCGCGAGAAGGACGGCAAGAAGCTGACCGTCCGCTACGTCATCGACTCCGACAACCCGGTCTCCGCCGAGACGTCGCAGCAGGTGCAGGCCATGGTGAAGGAGTCGGGCTTCGACCTCCAGATCGACACCGTCCCCTCGGACGACTTCTTCACGAAGTACGTCACCACCGAGACCCGCGACTTCGACGCCGTGAGCTTCGCCTGGCAGGGTACCGCCTTCCCGATCTCCAGCACCGAGTCGATCTTCTACCCGGCCGACTCCGGGCAGAACTTCCCCGGTGTCACCGACGACTCGCTCGGTGAGCTGTGGTCGAGCGCCAACGCGGAGCTCGACCCCGACAAGCGCCTCGAGATCGCGAAGGAGATCGACAAGAAGATCGTCGCCCTCGCGACCACGCTGCCGCTGTTCCCGGTGCCGTACACCTACGGCGTCAAGACCGGCCTCGTGAACTACGGGCCGACCCAGTTCGAGACCATCGACTGGAAGAACGTGGGCTGGAAGAAGTAAGCGACACGACGGGTTCCTCCTGAACCCTGAGGACGACGGGCATCGGCGGGAAACCGCCGGTGCCCGTCGCCGTTCAGCCCCCGGCCAGGACTCCTGCGGTATGATGGTCCGTCGGCACCATCGTGCCCGAATCCCATCCACTTGAAGGAAGCCACCCTTTTATGGCGCTCGCCACTCGTTCCGATCTGCGCAATGTCGCGATCGTGGCCCACGTTGACCACGGCAAGACGACCCTCGTCGACGCCATGCTGCGACAGACCAACTCTTTCGCCGAACACGCCCACCTCGAAGAACGCGCCATGGACTCGAATGAGCTCGAGCGCGAAAAGGGCATCACCATCCTCGCCAAGAACACGGCGATCTCGTACAAGGGCGAACACGCCACCGACGGCCCGATCACGATCAACGTCATCGACACCCCGGGTCACGCCGACTTCGGTGGAGAGGTCGAGCGCGGCCTGTCCATGGTCGACGGCGTCGTCCTCCTCGTCGACGCGTCCGAGGGCCCCCTCCCGCAGACCCGCTTCGTGCTCCGCAAGGCGCTCGAGGCCAAGCTGCCGGTCATCCTCCTGGTCAACAAGACCGACCGCCCCGACGCACGCATCGACGAGGTCGTCGTCGAGAGCCAGGACCTCCTCATCGGTCTCGCCAGCGACATGGTCGACGACGTCCCCGACCTCGACCTCGACGCCGTCCTCGACGTCCCGGTCGTCTACGCCTCCGGTAAGGCCGGCCGCGCGTCGTCCAACAAGCCCGCCAACGGCGAACTCCCCGACAGCGAAGACCTCGAGCCGCTCTTCGAGGCCATCCTCGAGCACATCCCGGCTCCGCAGTACGACGACGAGCACCCGCTCCAGGCGCACGTCACGAACCTCGACGCCTCGCCGTTCCTCGGTCGCCTCGCGCTCCTGCGCATCTTCAACGGCACGCTGAAGAAGGGCCAGACGGTCGCCTGGGTCCGCCACGACGGCGACGTCCACAACGTCCGCGTCACCGAGCTCATGATCACGAAGGCCCTCGACCGCTACCCGGCCGAGAGCGCCGGCCCCGGCGACATCGTCGCCGTCGCCGGTTTCGCCGACATCATGATCGGCGACACCCTGGCCGACCCCGAGGACGTCCGCGCGCTGCCGGCCATCACGGTCGACGACCCGGCCATCTCGATGACGATCGGTACCAACACCTCGCCGCTCATGGGCAAGGTCAAGGGCCACAAGCTCACCGCGCGCATGGTCAAGGACCGCCTCGACCGCGAGCTCATCGGTAACGTCTCGCTCAAGGTCCTCGACATCGGTCGACCCGACGCGTGGGAGGTCCAGGGCCGTGGAGAGCTCGCGCTCGCCATCCTCGTCGAGCAGATGCGTCGCGAAGGCTACGAGCTCACCGTCGGCAAGCCGCAGGTGGTCACGAAGCGTATCGACGGCAAGGTCCACGAGCCGTACGAGCACCTCACCATCGACGCTCCCGAGGAGCACCTCGGCGCGATCACGCAGCTCCTCGCCGCTCGCAAGGGCCGCATGGAGAACATGGCGAACCACGGCACCGGCTGGGTCCGCATGGAGTTCATCGTCCCGTCGCGCGGCCTCATCGGCTTCCGGTCCGAGTTCCTCACCGCCACGCGCGGTACGGGTATCGCCAACGCGTTGGCACACGGGTACGGCGAGTGGGCCGGCGCGATCACGACGCGCAACAACGGCTCGATCGTCGCCGACCGCTCCGGTGTCGTCACCCCCTTCGCGATCATCGCGCTGCAGGAACGCATGTCGTTCTTTGTGCAGCCGACCGAAGAGGTCTACGAGGGCATGGTCATCGGCGAGAACTCGCGCAACGACGACATGGACGTAAACATCACCAAGGAGAAGAAGCTGACCAACATGCGTCAGTCTTCGGCCGACAACTTCGAGTCGATGACGCCGCCGCGCGTCCTCACGCTCGAGGAGAGCCTCGAGTTCGCCCGCGAGGACGAGTGCGTCGAGGTCACGCCCGAGCACGTGCGCATCCGCAAGGTCGAGCTCGACGCTCAGGCCCGCCAGCGCAGCTACTCGCGTCTCAAGAAGCAGTCCGAGTAGGCAGTAACCGCTCCAACCCGATGCCCGGTCCTCTCAGGAAGACCGGGCATCCGGTCGTTAAGCTGATCGCATGCGCCGACCCGCCTCCCTCGCCCTGCTGGCCGCCCTCGTCCTCGCTCCGACGCTCGCCGGGTGCAGCGTCATCGAGTCCACCGTCAAGGACACCGTCGAGCAGGGCATCCGCGACGCCACCGGTGGCGACTTCGACGTGAACCTCGACGAGGGGCTGCCGGACGGATACCCCGTCGACGCGGTCCCGGTGGTCGACGGCACGGTCAACGGCGGACGTGGAACGGTCGACGGCAAGGACACCTTCGTCGTCACGGTGCAGGCGACCGACGCCGCCACCGCAGCCAAGGATGCGCTCGTCGCGGCGGGCTTCACGGTCGACGGGGAGATCGCGAACGGCGACGGTTCGATCGTGACGCTGTCGACGACGGCCTACGACGTGAAGCTCGTCGCCTCGGCGGACAGCATCCTCTACACGGTGACGGTCAAGTAGCACTTCGACAGGCTCAGTGACCGCGGCTGCTCCCTGAGCGCCCTTCCGGTCCCTGAGCTTGTCGAAGGGCCGTTCCTACGCGAAGAGCGTCTCGCCGACCCAGCCGTCCTTGCCCGCGCCCGGCGGCACTGCGAAGATCGCCGACCCCACGTGCTTGATGTACTCGTTGAGCGCATCGGTGGCCAGCGCGCGCTGCACGTCGATGAACTGCTTCGGCGATCGCTGGTACGACATGAAGAACAACCCGGCGTTCAACCGCCCGAGGTCGTCGTTCCCGTCGACGAAGTTGTATCCGCGTCGCAGGAGCTTCGTGCCCTTGAGCTGGGTCGGGTGCGCCAGGCGCACGTGTGAGTGCTTGTCGATGAGGGGCTGATCCGTCGCGCCGACCGCGTCGAAGTCGGGCTCAGTGAACTCCTTACCGCCCGACAGCGGTGCGCCCTCGCCCTTGCTCCGACCGATGACGCGCTCCTGCTCCTGGAGCTGCGCGCGGTCCCAGGTCTCGATGATCATGCGGATCTTGCGGACCACGAGGTAGGAACCACCGCTCAGCCAGGCGGCGCTGTCTCCGTCCTGGACCCACACCTGCTCCTCGACCGTCTTGGTCTCCTCGGACTTGACGTTCGCGGTGCCGTCTTTGAAGCCGAACAGGTTGCGCGGGGTGACCTGGCTGGTGGAGGTCGAGGAGGTACGACCGAAGCCGAGCTGCGACCAGCGGATGGAGGCGCGTCCGAACGCGATGCGGCTCAGGTTGCGGATCGCGTGCACGGCGACCTGCGGGTCGTCGGCGCACGCCTGGATGCAGAGGTCGCCGCCGGTGAGGCCCGCCTGGAGGTTGTCGCCCGTGAAGCGGGGGAGCTTCTCCAACTCGGCCGGGCGCCGGTCGGCGATGCCGAACCGGTCCGTGCCGTCCTCGGCGGTGAAGAGCGTGGGTCCGAACCCGAAGGTGATCGTGAGCCCGCTGGCGGGCAGTCCGAGCGCTTCTCCGGTGTCGACCGGGGGAGCGAGCGGGGAGCCGTCGACGGCACCGCCGTCGGCGACCTCCTTCCCCTGCGTCATGCGTGCCGCGGCGACACTCCAGTCCTGGAGCAACTCGATGAGCTCCTCCCGGGTGGTCCCAGCCGACACGTCGTACGCGGCGAAGTGCAGGCGGTCCTGCGCCGGCGTCGTGATCCCGCTCTGGTGGGCCCCGTTGAACGGGTAGACCGTCGTGACGCCCGCGGCACTCGCCGAGGCGCTGACGGCGGCGGTGATGGCCGCGGTCGCCCCGGCTCCGGCCGCCAGCCCTGCGGCGCCTGCTCCGGCCAGGCCGAACAGCGCCCGGCGCGACAGCCCGCGCCGCGGCGCATCGCTCGCTGGTGCGGACGTGGCGCCGGGTTCAGGCGCGGTGGGCGTCGACCCTGCCTCGGGTGCAGGCGTGGTGGGGGGAGTGTGCTCGGTCATCGGACCTCATGCTATTCAGGGATGGCTGGAAGGCCGCAGGGCCGGAACCCCCAGAATGCTCTGAGCGGTTCCGGCCCGGCGCGCCGCGGAGGCGGCGGTGGATCCGTTCGGTGCTACTCGGCGACGCCGAGCACCGTGTGGGTGAGCTGCGACAGCGGCTCGGAGAGGGCGTTCACCTGGTCGGAGAGCTCCTTGCGCTGCTCCTCGGTGACGGTGTCGTAGCTCACGAAGCCGTTGTCGAGGCTGCCGTACTTCGCGAGCAGGTCCTGCAGCGCCGTGAACTCGGTCTCGATCTGGCCGACGAGCTTCGTGCCCGCGTCGCCCTTGCTCGCGGCGATGTCCTTGACGTTGCCGAACGCGACCTCGGCTCCCTGTACGTTGGCCGCGAAGTCGTAGAGGTCGGTGTGGGACCACCAGTCCTCCTCTCCGGAGATCTTGCCGACGGCGACCTCGTCGAGGAGACCGATGGCACCGTTCGAGATGTCGCCGAGGCTCACGGTGAAGTCCTTCTCGGAGACGAGGTCGAACAGCTGCTGCACGTCGTCGACGAGTCCGGTGGCGAGCTGCTGACGCTGTTCCGGCGTCGACGGCGTCCAGTCCGTCAGCGCGCTCGTGCCGTCCGAGTTCAGCGCGTCGGCTGCCGGCGGCCAGAGGTCCTTTTCGATCCGGTGGAAGCCGGTCCAGTCGAGTCCTTCAGCCACGGCGTCGACCTCGCGGTAGTCGATCTTCGGGTCGAGGTCGCCGAACGCCTCGGCCGTCGGCTCGATGCGTTCGTACGAGACGCGCGTCGTCGCGAACAGCTGACGGGCGGTCTCGTCGTCGCCGGCGGCGTACGCGTCGGTGAAGGCCTTCACCTGCGGCACGAGTTCGGCCACCTGCGACTTGATGTAGGCGACGTAGTTCGTCACGGCCTGGTCGGTGAGCGCCTGCTCGTCCTTCGAGACGGCCGCGTTCTCGCCGGTGACGGTGAACTCGGCGAGGCCGACGGGTGCGCCGACGAGCTGGAACTTGCAGGCCGTGTAGTACGTGCCGGGGTTCAGCTGTGCGACGTAGGACACCGTCTGGCCCGGCGTCACGTTCTCCTTCTCGCCGACGATGCGCAGCTTGTCCGAGGCGAGGATCTCGAACTCGTTGACGTCGGTGCCGTTGTTCGTGATCGAGAAGGTCACGGCACCGGCCGTCGCCTTCGCCACGGACACCGAGCACGAGTCGTCGGTGATGGCGACGGTGAGTGCGTCGCTTCCCGTCTTGTTCGGGACGCATCCCGTGAGGGCGAGGGCGAGGACGCCCGCGCCGGCGAGGCCGGCGATGATGCGGTGCTGCATGGAGACTCCTGTCGGAAGGTGCTGGTGCTTGGTTCGTGGTGGGTCGGGGACCGGTCAGGCGTTCGTCGTGACCGGTTTCGTGACCGAGGTCGGGCGCCGACGGCCGAGACCCGAGACCCGGATGAAGCAGACGAGCGTGACGACCAGGTACAGCAGCCACGCACCGAACTGCGCCCAGGTCGGGGCAGGGGTGAAGTTGAAGAGTCCACCGAGGACGGTGCCGTACCAGCTCGTCGGAGGGACGATCGCGCTCAGGTTGAACGCGGCCTGCCCCCAGCCGGGGATGACGCCCGCCTCCTGGAGGTCGCCGACGCCGTAGGCGAGGACGCCGGCAGCCACGACGACGAGGAAGAGCCCCGTCCACGTGAAGAAGGTCCCGAGGTTGATCCGGACGAATCCGCGGTAGATGAGATACGCGATGACGACGGAGGTGAGGATGCCGAGGAGCGCGCCGATCGAGCCGACGACGGCGTTCTCGCCGGAGTTGACGCTCGCCCAGATGAAGAGGGCGGTCTCGATGCCCTCGCGGCCGACGCTGATGAACCCGAGGACGACGATGCCGATCGCCGATCCGGCGACGGCGGCGTCGAGTCGGGACTCGAGGTCGTGCTTGAGCTCTCGGGCGTTGCGCCCCATCCAGAAGATCATCCAGGTGACGAGCCCGACGGCCAGGATGGACAGCCCGCCGCCGAGGATCTCCTGCGCCTGGAAGCTGAGCCCGTACGGTCCCCAGGTGAGGATGGCACCGACGCCGAGGGAGACGACGATCGCGACGGCGACGCCGAGCCACAACCGGGGGAGGACGT
Source organism: Plantibacter sp. M259 (assembly GCF_006065115.1). Lineage (NCBI taxonomy): Bacteria > Bacillati > Actinomycetota > Actinomycetes > Micrococcales > Microbacteriaceae > Plantibacter > Plantibacter sp. M259. The sequence continues at coordinate 3,435,773 of NZ_CP040750.1, forward strand.
CCCGGCGGCCGAGCTTGTTCAGGTAGGCGACGAGGATGCCGACGATGAGGCCGGCTTCGAGGCCTTCGCGGAGGCCGATGAGGTAGTTCGCGAGCACGTGACCGGACTTTCGGGCGTCGAGCAGGCGGTCGCCCGGGGGAGGCCGTCGTCTGCGGGGTGGGGATGCATCCGAGGGCGCGCCGGGCGGGGACCGTGGTCCGGGCGGGGCGCTGCGACTTCGGAACGCGGTTGGGTAAGGCTAACCTTATCCGACGTCGACCATAGCGCCTGATGCTGAGGCTGTCCAGATACAATCGGCGGATGACCGATCCGGCCCCCGACCCCAGCCTCCCAGACGGCCGCACGGTCGGCGACGACCGCTGGTTCCCGCCGACACCGCCGCAGCAGGACGCTCCGCACGAGCCGTCCACGGCGTCGCGGGTGATCGGGATCGTCCTCGCGTTCCTCGTCGGTCTGGCGTACGGCGCCATCGGGACGGTCGCGCACGCCTGGGCGCCCTCCGTCCTCGGTGTCGCCCTCCCGGTCGGACTGGTGCTCGGGATCCTCGGCGTGGCCATGCTCCTGGTCGGACTCCGCATCGTCCTGGGAGACCGGCTCGCAGCGTCGGCAGCGGCGCTCGGGGTCATCCTCATGATCGGGATCCTGCTGCTCGAGAGCACCGGCGGCTCCGTCCTCATCCCGCAGAGCGTCTCGGGCCTCGTCTGGACCATCGCCCCCGGTCTCATCGCCGTCCTCGTCGTCGCGTGGCCGAAGCTCCCGGAGCGCGCCCGCACGCGCGACGACCGTCCCGCGGGACCGGCGCCCGAACCGTTCCCCGTCTCGCCGCAGGCGTAGACTGGACAACTCAGTGCTCGTGAAGGGAGCCACCCGCCCGTGACCTACGTGATCGCCCTGCCGTGCGTCGATGTGAAGGACCGCGCCTGCATCGACGAATGCCCCGTCGACTGCATCTACGAGGGTGAACGGTCGCTCTACATCCACCCCGACGAATGCGTCGATTGCGGTGCGTGCGAGCCGGTCTGCCCGGTGGAGGCCATCTACTACGAGGACGACCTTCCCGAGGAGTGGGCGGACTACTACAAGGCCAACGTCGAGTTCTTCGACGAGATCGGTTCCCCGGGTGGGGCCGCGAAGGTCGGCGTGATCCCCTCGGACCACCCGCTCATCGCCGCGCTGCCGCCACAAGCCCAAGAGTAGTCGCGTGGCACTGCAGCCGCTGCCCGACTACCCCTGGGACCTCATGGTCCCGTATGCGGAGCAGGCCCGTCGCCACCCCGACGGCATCGTCGACCTCTCGATCGGTTCGCCGGTCGATCCGACTCCCGGCCTCATCCGCGACGCGCTCCGGGCGGCCACGGACGCACACGCGTACCCGACCACGGTGGGGACGCCCGAACTCCGGCAGGCGATCGTCGACTGGTTCGCGCGCCGTCGTGGTGTGGAGGAGCTCACCCTCGACGCCGTCCTCCCGACGATCGGCTCGAAGGAACTCGTCGCGCTGCTCGCCTTCCTCCTCGGCCTCGGCGCCGGCGACACCGTGGTCCACCCGGTGGCCGCCTACCCGACCTACGCGGTCGGCGCGGCGATCGCCGGAGCCGAAGCGTTCGCCTCCGACGATCCGTCCGAATGGCCGGAGAACACCCGGCTGGTCTGGCTGAACTCCCCAGGCAACCCCGACGGCCGTGTCCTGTCGGTCGACGAGCTGCGCGCAGCCCGAGCCAGAGCCCGCGAACTCGGCGCCGTCCTCGTGGGCGATGAATGCTACGCGGAACTCGGCTGGGAGGGGGAGTGGTCCGACACACCGACCCCGTCCGTGCTCGATCCACGCGTGACCGACGGCGACACCGAGGGTGTCCTCGCGATCTACTCCCTGAGCAAGCAGTCCAACCTGGCCGGCTACCGTGCCGCGTTCCTCGCGGGCGACGAGCGCCTGGTGCGTCGGCTGGTCACCGTCCGGAAGCACGCGGGTCTCATGCTGCCGGCCCCGCTGCAGGCCGCCATGGTCGCGGCGCTCGGCGACGACGCCCATGTGGCGGAGCAGAAGGCCCGGTACCGCGCCCGACGTGAGGTGCTGCTCCCGGCCGTCCGCGAGGCAGGGTTCCGGGTCGACCGCAGCGAGGCGGGACTGTACCTGTGGATCACCGAGGGCCAGGACGCCTGGGTGAGTATCGACCGCCTGGCGTCGATCGGTGTCCTGGCAGGTCCAGGGGTGTTCTACGGCGAGGCCGGACCGCAACACGTGCGGCTCTCCCTGACCGCCACCGACGAGCGCATCGCTGCGGCCGCGGCCCGACTTCGGGGACTCCGCCCGATTTCGGGGTGAACTCCAAGGAAGTCGCCGGATCACTGTGGGAAACAGCAGTAGGGTCCGAAGCCGATTAGGCTGTATGTGACACGCCGTCGTATCGGAGGGCGATGTCGAGTCCCTATCGCACAAAGATATGAGGAGGCGCCGTGGGCGACGTCGAGAAACAGGCTTCCACCGAGACGCATCAGGTCACCCTGAACTACCCCGGCGGAACGGCCGAATTCCCGATCCACCAGTCAGCCCAGGGCGCGTCGAGTATCGACATCTCCTCGCTCACGCGGCAGACCGGCCTGACCACGCTCGACTACGGGTTCGTCAACACTGCGGCGACCAAGTCGGCGATCACGTACATCGACGGCGACCAGGGCATCCTGCGCTACCGCGGCTACCCGATCGAGCAGCTCGCCAAGCAGTCGACCTTCCTCGAGGTCGCCTGGCTGCTCATCCACGGTGAACTCCCGACGGCCGACGAACTCGGCGGATTCGACGAGAAGATCCGGCGCCACACGCTCCTCCACGAGGACCTCAAGCGGTTCTTCTCGGCGCTCCCGCACACGGCGCACCCGATGGCCGTCCTGTCGAGCGCCCTGCAGGCCATGTCGACCTATTACGAGTCGGACGCCAATCCGCACGATCCCGACCACGTCGAGCTCACGACGGTCCGCATGCTCGCGAAGCTCCCGGTGATCGCCGCCTACGCGCACAAGAAGTCGGTCGGGCAGGCGTTCCTCTACCCCGACAACTCGCTGAGCTTCGTCGACAACTTCCTCAAGCTGAACTTCGGCAACCTCGCCGAGCCGTACGAGATCGATCCCGTCCTGTCGAAGGCGCTCGACCTCCTGCTCATCCTGCACGAGGACCACGAGCAGAACGCCTCGACCTCCACGGTCCGCCTCGTCGGCTCCACCGGCGCGAACCTCTACGCCTCCGTGTCCGCCGGTATCAACGCCCTGTCGGGTCCGCTGCACGGTGGCGCGAACGAGGCGGTCCTGCAGATGCTCGGCCGGATCCAGGAGTCCGGCGAGGGCGTGCAGCGCTTCGTCGACCGCGTGAAGAACAAGGAAGACGGCGTGAAGCTCATGGGCTTCGGGCACCGCGTCTACAAGAACTACGACCCGCGCGCCAAGCTCGTCAAGGAGAGCGCCGGCGAGGTGCTCCGTGCGCTCGGCATCAACGACCCACTGCTCGACCTGGCTCAGGAGCTCGAGCAGATCGCCCTCGAGGACGACTACTTCAAGGAGCGCAAGCTCTACCCGAACGTCGACTTCTACACCGGGGTCATCTACAAGGCGATGGGCTTCCCGACGCGGATGTTCACGGTGCTCTTCGCCATCGGACGCCTGCCCGGGTGGATCGCCCACTGGCGTGAGATGAACCTCGACCCGCAGACCAAGATCGGGCGCCCGCAGCAGCTGTACACGGGTTCGCCCGAGCGTCCCTTCCCGACGCGCTAGTCCCCTCCGCTTTGGTCCCTGAGCCTGTCGAAGGGCGGCCCCGCATCCACCTCGGATGCGGGGCCGTTCTGTGTACCGGGAGGCCGGGTCAGGCGTGCAGTGCCGCGTTCAGCTCGACGCCCGAGCCCGAGCGGGGGAGCACCTCGACGGCACCCGTGAGCGAGTTCCGACGGAACAGGAGGTTCGGGACACCCGACAGCTCGACCGCCTTGACCGTACGCGGCGCGCCTTCGGCCGTGGACGCAGCACCCGCGAGGACGACCTTGGTGCCCGCGGTCACGTAGAGACCCGCCTCGACGACCGAGTCGTCGCCGATCGAGATGCCGATGCCGGAGTTGGCGCCGAGGAGGGCACGCTGACCGATCGCCACCCGCTGCGTCCCGCCGCCGGAGAGCGTCCCCATGATCGACGCACCACCCCCGATGTCGCTGCCGTCGCCGACGACGACGCCCTGCGAGATGCGTCCTTCGACCATCGACGCGCCGAGGGTCCCGGCGTTGAAGTTGACGAAGCCCTCGTGCATGACGGTGGTGCCCGGTGCCAGGTGGGCGCCGAGCCGGACGCGCGAAGCGTCGGCGATCCGGACCTTGTCGGGCGTCACGTAGTCGAGGAGTCTCGGGAACTTGTCGATGCCGGTCGCGTGGATGCCGGCGCGGAGGAGCGACGGTCGGAGGCGGTCGAAGTCCGCGGGGTGGACGGGGCCGGCGTTGGTCCAGACGACGATGGGGAGGTGCGCGAAGACGCCGTCGAGCGAGATCGTGTTCGGCTGGACGAGCAGGTGGCTGAGCAGGTGCAGCCGCAGGTAGGCGTCCGGGGTGCTCTGCGGAGCGGCCTGCAGCTCGATCTCGACCGTGACGATGTCGATGCGGACGGCCCTGCGCTCGTCGTCGGTCGCGAGCGCCTCGAGGTCTGCGGGGGCGATCCAGCGGTCGCGGCCCTCGGGGATCCGCCCGAGCGAGGGCTCGGGGAACCAGGTGTCGAGCACGGTGCCGTCGGCGGCGATGGTCGCGAGGCCGGAGCCCCAGGCGTGAGTCGGAACAGGGGTCTCGGCAGGCGCAGCGGTCATGGCTCCAGGGTACCGGCCAACACTCAGGACGACGGCCAATACACTGGTGCCATGCCAGCCGAAGTCCCCGTACTCGACCTGTCCGTCTCCTCCGTGGAACTCACCCAGCAGCTGTGCGACATCGCCTCCGTCTCGGGGGATGAGGCCCGCATCGCCGACGCGATCGAGGCGTCGCTCGAGGGTCTCGAGCACCTGACGATCGTGCGCGACGGCGACACGGTCGTCGCTTCCACCTCGCTCGGCCGTGCGCAGCGGGTCATCATCGCCGGCCACATCGACACCGTCCCGATCAACGGCAACGTCCCGACCCGGTTCGAGGAGCGCGACGGCGAGGCGGTGCTCTGGGGTCGGGGGACGGTCGACATGAAGGGCGGCGTCGCGGTCCAGCTGAAGCTCGCGGCTGAGCTCACCGACCCCATCGTCGACATCACCTGGATGTGGTACGACAACGAGGAGGTCGCATCCGACCTCAACGGCCTCGGGCGTCTCGCGCGGAACCGTCCCGACCTCTTCGTCGGTGACTTCGCGATCCTCGGCGAGCCGAGCAGCGCCGGCGTCGAGGGTGGCTGCAACGGAACGCTGCGCGTCCACGTGAGCGCCCACGGCAAGCGCTCGCACGCGGCCAGGAGCTGGGTCGGCGTCAACGCGATCCACGCGATCTCCCCGGTCCTCGCGACACTCGCCTCGTACACGCCACGGGAGGTCGAGGTCGACGGGCTCGTCTACCGGGAGGGCGTCAACGCGGTCGGGATCACCGGCGGCGTCGCCGGGAACGTGATCCCCGACCTCGTCACCGTCGAGGTGAACTACCGCTTCGCTCCGAGCCGGACGGGTGCCGAGGCGCTCGCCCACCTCGAGGAGCTCTTCTCCGGCTTCGAGGTCGTGCAGACGGACGTCGCGGAGGGCGCTCGTCCCGGGCTCGACGCGCCGATCGCCCAGGATTTCCTGGCCGCGGTCGGCGGCACACCGGCCCCGAAGTACGGCTGGACGGACGTCGCACGCTTCTCCGCACTCGGCGTCCCCGCCGTCAACTACGGACCGGGTGACCCGCTCCTCGCCCATGCCGACGACGAGCGCGTCCCGCTCGCGCACATCGAGGACTGTGAGCGCGGGCTCCGCGCCTGGCTGACCGGGCCCGATGGTCGCTGACGCGGCCCACTCGACCGAGGTCGAGGAGCGGCCGTCGATGCTCCGGCGCTGGGCCCGCCTGCCCTGGTGGGGGCGGATCACCATCGTGTACGTGGTGTCCCGCCTGGTGACGACCGTGATGTTCGCGGTCGCGAGTCTGCTGCAGGCGCCGGACTCCCGGTTCGGCGCGTTCCCCTCGCTCGGCACGCTCGCCGCCGGCTGGGACGGACAGTGGTATTGGTGGATCGCGACGTACGGCTACCCGACCCAGCTGCCGCTCGACGACGCCGGCCGGGTCGCGGAGAACGCGTGGGCGTTCATGCCGGTCTATCCGGGGGTCGTGAAGGCGCTCTCGGTCGTCACCTTCCTGCCGTGGCCGGTCATGGCCGTGATCGTCTCGCTGTGCTGCGGCTTGGGGGCTGCCCTGCTGTTCCACCGGCTCCTGCGCATCCGCCTCGGCGATGAGCGAGCGATGTTCGCCGTCGTACTGTTCTGCATCGCCCCGCTCAGCGCCCTGTTCCAGGTCGCCTACGCGGAATCGATGTTCCTACTGCTGCTGACGCTCGCACTGCTCCTGCTCGTGACGCGCCGGTACGGCTGGCTCCTCGCGGTCATCCCGGTCATGGCGTTCACCCGCCCCGGAGTCCTGGCCTTCTCGCTCCTGCTGGGCCTCCATCTCATCGTGCGGATCGTCACGCGACACCGCGACCCGCTCGCGCGCCGGGAGGTCGTCCTCATTCTCGCGGGCGGGGCCCTCGCTGCCCTCGCCGGATTCGCGTGGATGGTCATCGCCGGTCTCGTCACCGGGACGCCGGAGGCGTACCTCGAGACGGAGCTGGCGTGGCGGGCCGCCTTCATCGGGGAGCAGCCCCTCGTCCCGTTCTCGGCCTGGATCCAGGGCGGCCAGTTCTGGTTCGGGGATGGTCCGGGCATCGCCGTCGTCGCCGCGATCTTCGTCGGCTCCGTCGTGCTCCTGTTCCTCCCGCCGGTGCGCCGGCTCGGTGCCGACCTCCGGTTGTGGGTGGGGTCCTACCTGCTCTACCTCTTCGCGGTGTTCTTCCCGCAGACGAGTGTCTTCCGGCTGCTCGTACCGGTCTTCCCGCTCCTCGGTGCCGTCGCCGTCCCACGGAACCGTTGGTATCGCGGTGGCGTCGTCATCGTCTCGCTGGCGTTGCAATGGTGTTGGATCTTCGTCATGTACGGCCTCGCGAACGCGTATTGGACCATTCCCTGAGCGCGAATCCGGCGTCATCCTGCGCCTCGCCGCGCTCAGGATTATCACGAGCCCCCGTGATACGAGATAATGGGGGTCAGTCGAATAACGAGAGGGGACTCGCATGGCCGCAATGAAGCCACGCACCGGAGACGGGCCAATGGAGGCCGTGAAGGAGGGTCGGCTCATCATCGTGCGAGTGCCTCTTGAAGGGGGAGGGCGTCTCGTCGTGTCGGTCAACGACGCAGAGGCTCAAGAACTGCATGATGCACTCGCGGGTGTGGTGAGCGCGGGCTGATCCCCGTCACCGACACCGCATGAGCCGAGAACCGGCCGTCATCACTGCTCTCAGAGTCAGGATGGCGGCCGGTTCGTCGTCGTGCGGAGGGCTCAGAGGTTCGGTTTGGTGATCTGCAGGAGGCCGTCGCCGGCGGGGGACAGGGCACTGACGACCGCGTCGGACGCGGAGATCTCCTGGACGAGCGAGCGGAAGAGTCCTGTGGTCTCGTCCCGCTGAGCCGGATCGGCCACGCGGCCTCGCCAGAGCGCATGCGGGACGAGTACGGTGCCGCCGGGACGCACCAGACGGAGTCCGTGCTCGACGTACTCGATGACCGATCCCGGGTCGCCGTCGACGAGGACGAGGTCGTAGGAGTTCTCGTTCATCCGCGGCAGGACGTCGAGCGCGCTGCCGGTGATGAGGCGGATGCGGTTGGTCGTGATGCCGGCCTCCGTGAACGCCGCGCGTGCCTGCTGCTGGTGCACGATCTCGGTGTCGATGGACGTCAGCACCGCGCTCGTGGCACCGCGGAGCAGCCAGAGCCCGGAGACGCCGGTGCCGGTCCCCACCTCGACGATGGACTCCGCGCGGGTGGCCGCGGCCACCACCGCGATCTGCGCGCCGATCGCCGGGGAGATCGGTTCGACACCCAGTTCGTGCGCGTGAGCGCGCGCCGTGAGCATCGCCGCGCTCTCGACGACCACGTCGCCCGCGTACTTCCAATTGAGATTGTGTTCTGACACCTTGCCTCCGGATCCCAGCGTATGGCCTGCAACTGCTCCGACAGCTGAGGCTCGCGCGGTAGTCTGATGTCGTGTTCGGTCTGACCTTCGACAAACTCCTCATCATCGGGGTCATCGCCGTGTTCCTGCTGGGTCCCGAACGGCTGCCGTACTACGCCTCCCAACTGGCGCGACTCGTCCGCACCCTCCGCGACCTCGCCTCCGGCGCCAAGGATCGGATGCGCGAGGAGATGGGGCCGGAGTTCGACGAGGTCGACTGGAAGAAGCTCGACCCGCGTCAGTACGATCCGAGACGGATCATCCGCGAGGCGCTCCTCGACGACGAGCCTCCGGTGACACCGACGGTCGCGACGACCGCTCCGCTCGACGCGGCTCCCGCGGCCGCGGCCGCCGCTGCAGCCGTTCCGTCGCTCGAGAAGCCGAAGTCGATCCAGGCAGCGACCGACGAGCGCCTGCGCCGACTCGCCGCCGGAGAGACCGCCGCGCCCCCGTTCGACCTCGAAGCCACCTGAGTCCGCTTCGGTCGCACACGTCCGACCCGGACGGGTCAGTTCGTGCTGACGCCGAGACGACGACCGGCGAGGCCACGCGGTCTCGCAGCGAGCTGACCGGCCAGGCGGAGGATCTCGGCGGCCGCGGGATCCGTCGGATCCGAGAGGACGATCGGCAGCCCGGCGTCTCCGCCCTCCCGAAGCGGAACGCTGAGCGGGACCGAGGCGAGGAGCGGTACCGGGGCGTCCTGGCCGATCGACAGCCGCTCTGCGAGCGCCTCGCCACCCCCTGAGCCGAACAGCTGCAGGACGCTGCCGTCGGGTTGGGGGAGACCCGCCATGTTCTCGATGACGCCGTGGACGCGCTGCCCGGTCTGGCGTGCCACCACGCCGCTGCGCTCGGCCACCTCGGCGGCGGCCGGCTGCGGTGTCGTGACGACGAGCACCTCGGCGTGGGGGAGCAGCTGGCCGATGGAGATGGCGACATCCCCGGTGCCGGGCGGCAGGTCGAGGAGCAGGACGTCGAGGTCGCCGAAGAACACGTCGGTCAGGAACTGTTGGATGGTGCGGTGGAGCATCGGTCCGCGCCAGGCGACGGCGACGGCGGTGGTGCCGTCCGTCGGTGCGTCGATGAACATGCCGATCGAGACGACCTTCACACCGTGGGCGACGGGCGGCAGGATCATGTCGCCGACCTGCGTCGGTTTGACGGCCAGGCCGTTCTCGACCAGTCCGAGGAGCCCCGGGATGGAGAACCCGTGGACGTCCGCGTCGACCAGGCCGACCCGCAGGCCGCCGGCGGCGAGTGCGACGGCCAGGTTCGCGGTCACCGTCGACTTCCCGACACCGCCCTTGCCGCTCGTGACGGCGTACACGCGGGTCAGTGAGTCCGGGCCGAACGGGATGCCGCGGGCGCTGCGGCCGCCACGCAGGCGCTCCGTGAGTGCCTGACGCTCCGCCGTCGTCATCACCTGGACGTCGACCGCGACGCTCGTCACCCCGGGGGTCGCCGCGGTGGCCTCACGCACGTCGCGCTCGATGCTCGTCGCTGCCGGGCAGCCGACGATCGTGAGCTTGATCGTGACATCGGCGGCACCGGTGTCGTCCACCGTGATCGGGCCGACCATGTCGAGTTCGGTGATCGGTTTGCGGATCTCGGGGTCGATGACGCGGGCGAGCGCGGTCCTGATCCGCTCGGCGAGGCCGATGTCAGCCGCGCCGGCGTCAGCCACGCCGACGCTCAGGCCCGTCGTGTTCGGGCTGGTCGGTGCGATCCCGATCGAGTTCCTCGAGGAGGGAGCGCAGTTCGGCGCGGATGAAGTCCTTCGACGCCATGTCCTTGAGGGCCAGTCGCAGCGCGACGACCTCACGGGCGAGGTACTCGGTGTCGGCGAGGTTGCGTTCGGACCGCTGCCGGTCCTGCTCGATCTGCACGCGGTCGCGGTCGTCCTGGCGGTTCTGGGCGAGCAGGATGAGCGGCGCCGCGTACGAGGCCTGGAGCGACAGCACGAGGGTCAGGGCGACGAAGCCGATGTCGACGGAGTCGAACCGGAGGGCGAGTGGACCGTAGGTGTTCCACGCGATCCACAGGATGACGAAGAGGGTGAGGCCGAGGAGGAACCATGGCGTGCCCATCGCCCGGGCGATCCACTCGGTGAACCGGCCGAAGCGGTCGCGCGAGGCCGGGGCGCGGCGGATGGAACGGACGGAACTCCGAAGCCCCTTCGGAGCGTCGAGCCGGACCTCATTGCGGGGAGCTCGTGCCACGACCTGCCCTCCTTCCGTTCGATCCGAGCCGCTGTTCCGACGCCGGGAGTTCATCGTTCTCGTCGATGCTGCGCCAGTCGTCCGGAAGCAGGTAGTCGAGGACGTCGTCGATCGTCACGACGCCGAGGAGCCGGTGCTGTTCGTCGACGACGGGCACCTGGACGAGGTTGTAACTCGCGAGGATCCGCGAGACCTCGGCGGCGGAGGTCCGCACGCCCACCGGATCGAGGCTCTGATCGAGCAGGGTCCCGAGGCGCTCGTGCGGTGGGTACCGGAGCATGCGCTGGAAGTGCACCATCCCGAGGAAGCGTCCCGTCGGCGACTCGTACGGCGGCAGGGTGATGCAGACGCCGGCTGCCAGCGCCGGCGCCAGCTCGGAGCGTCGGATCGACGCGAGGGCCTCCGCGACGGTGGCGTCGGCGGAGAGGATGATCGGCTCGGTCGTCATGAGGCCACCAGCGGTCTCCGGGTCGAACCGGAGCAGCATGCGGACGTCCTCCGCCTCCTCCGGCTCCATGAGCTCGAGGAGGTGCTCACCGCGGTCCTCGGGGAGCTGGGCGATGAGGTCGGCCGCGTCGTCCGGCTGCATCTGATCGAGGACGTCGGCTGCGCGGTCGTCGTCGAGCTGGGCGAGGATCTGCACCTGGTCCGTCTCGGGCATCTCCTCGAGCACGTCCGCGAGGCGGTCGTCCGACAGCTCCTCCGCGACCTCGATCATCCGGTCGCGCGGGAGGTCGAGGAGCGTGTTCGCGAGGTCGGCCGGTTTCAGGTCGGCGTAGGTCGCGATGAGCTGCTCGGCGGACTGGGCCTCGCCGAGCTCCTGCTCCTCGCGCAGCTCGTTCCAGGTGGCGAAGGTCGTCGGGCCCTTCACGAAGGGGGAGGCGGTGGTCTTCGGGCGGCGGACGAACAGCTGCGACACCTGCCACTCGCCGGGCCCCTGCTCCTCGATGGCGACGTCCTCGATCGTCGCCTCCTCGCCGGTGGCGCGGAAGACGACGCGTCGGCCGAAGAGTTCGGCGATCACGCGCACCTCGCCACCGCGCTGCTCGAACCGGCGGACGTTGATGAGTCCCGTGGTGATGATCTGCCCGGCGCCGATGCTCGTCACGCGGCCGATCGACACGAACACACGGCGTTTCCCGGGGATCTCGACGATGAGGCCGACGACCCGCGGGGGTTTGCCGGTGCGGTAGACGACGAGCACGTCCCTGACCTTGCCGACACGATCGCCCGCGGGGTCGAAGACGGTGCACCCGGCGAGCCTGGCGACGAACACTCTGGTTGCACTCACGACTACTAACCTACCCGCCGGTGGTCGGCCTGGAGTGCCCGCTCCGGGCGGGGTGAGAGGATGGAGGCATGAGTGATCCGCGACAGTTCGGCCGGAAGGGCGCCCCGGCGCTCGGCGTCATCCCGCGAGGCGAGACGGTGGCCAGCTACGAGAGCTACGAGTCCGCGCAGGCCGCGATCTCGTCGCTCGCCCACACCGATTTCCCGGTCAAGGAGATCTCGATCGTCGGCAGTGATCTCAAGAGCGTCGAACGCGTCACCGGTCGCCTCAGCTACGGCCGTGCTGCGGGAGCCGGTGCCGTCAGCGGTGCCTGGCTCGGACTGTTCCTCGGGCTCGTCCTCGTCATCTTCAACCCCGAGACGAACCTCATGCTGCTGGGTGCCGCGGTGCTCATGGGTGCCGCGTTCGGCATGCTGTTCGGCATCGTGTCGTACTCGGTGACCCGCAAGCGGCAGGAGTACACCTCGGCCACGCTCGTCGTGGCGACGCGCTACGACCTCATCGTCGGCGGTGAGCTCGCGAACCGCGCACGCAACCTCCTGGAGCGCGGCCCGGAGACCGACGCGGGCTGATCCAGCCGCATCAGGCTCCGGGCCGTGGCCCGGCGGACGGGGTCAGCGCGCGAGCCAGGCCTCGACCTCGTCCGCGGTGCGCGGGATGCCGGCCGACAGGTTCTCCGCGCCGTCCTCGGTGACGAGGATGTCGTCCTCGATCCGTACGCCGATGCCGCGGTACTCCTCGGGGACCGTGAGGTCGTCGACCTGGAAGTAGAGGCCGGGTTCGATGGTGAAGACCATGCCGGGCTCGATCACGGCGTCGGCGTACATCTCGCGGCGGGCCTGGGCGCAGTCGTGCACGTCGGTGCCGAGGTGGTGGCTCGTCCCGTGCACCATGTACCGCCGGTGCTGCTCGTTCTCCTTCAGGAGCGCTTCCTCGGCGGTGACGGGGAGCAGGCCCCACTCGGCGGTCTTGCGTGCGATGACCGCCATCGCGGCCGCGTGCACCTCGCGGAACCGGATGCCGGGGCGGACGATGGCGAAGGCCTCGTCGGCCGCCTCACGGACGGCCTCGTAGACCCGGCGCTGGACCTCGGTGAACGTGCCGGACACCGGGATCGTGCGGGTGATGTCGGCGGTGTAGTAGCTGTCGAGCTCGACGCCGGCGTCGATGAGGATGAGGTCGCCCGGGACGACCCGTCCGTCGTTGCGCGTCCAGTGGAGGATGCAGGCGTGCGGTCCGGCGGCGGCGATGGTCTCGTACCCGACGCCGTTCCCGTCGGCGCGAGCCCGCCCGGCGAAGACGCCCTCGACGATGCGCTCGCCGCGCTCGTGAGCGAGGACCTTCGGGAGTTCGGCGACGACGTCGTCGAAGCCGCGCGCGGTCGCGTCGACGGCGAGACGCATCTGCGCGATCTCGTAGGCGTCCTTCACGAGGCGCATCTCGGACACGGCGCGCGTCAGGTCGTCGTCGACGTCGACCGTGAGATCGGCGGCGTCGGCGGTGAACGCCGAGAGGTCGGCGGTCGCGACCGCGAGGTCGGCTGCCACCTGGGCGAGCGACGGACGCGCGCCGATCCAGAACTCGCCGATCGCGGCGTTCGTGTAGAACTCGTCGGTGTCGCGGCCCGCTCGCTCGCGGAAGTACAGGGTCGCGGTGTGGCCGGACTCCTCGGGATCGAGCACGAGGACGCTGTCGGGCTCGGTGTCGGCCGCCCAGCCGGTGTAGTACGAGAAGGCGGAGTGCGCCCGGTACAGGTAGTCGGTGTCGTTCGACCGCTGCTTCATCCCGCCTGCGGGGAGGACGAGACGCTGACCGGGGAACTGGGCCGAGAGGCGTTCACGACGAGCCGCTGCGAGGCCGGCGGTCTCCCGCGGCTCCGGCAGGACCTCTGGGCGGTCTGCCCACCCGGTGCCGATGAAGGCGCGGAAGCCCTCGGACCAGGCGGCCGCCCGGTTGGAGGTCGCCTCGGTCTGGACGGTGTTCGAACTGGATGTGTCTGCGGAAGTCGCCATACCTCCATTGTCGCACTGCGGTCGCGACAGGCGCCCGTCGCTCAGCTCGCCGTGCGGGGGAGCAGCGTCGCGACCACGGGCCGGTGATCGCTGCCCGTGCCGTCGACGTCGGTCAGGACGTGAGCCGACACGGTGACCCATCCCGGTGTCGCCATGACGTGGTCGATCGGCGCGCCGAGGACCGCCGGGAGCTCGGTCGGCCAGGTACCGAGCCCGGCTGCCGCGTCGGCCGAGGCGGCGTCATGGCAGGCGCCGAGGTCGCCGACGCCGCGCAACCCGGTGAGGTGGTCGAGCGTCGCGTTGAAGTCACCGGCCATGATCACGTCCGCGTCGTCGGTGCAGCGGGCGGCGAGATCGGCGAGCTCCGCGCGCCAGTCGCCGAGCCGACTCGGCAGTGGGGCCGTGGTGTGGACCGCGACGAGGGTCGGTCCGCGACCGAGGACTGGATCGGCGATGAGGGTCTCCGAGCGCTCGATGGCGGTCGGGCCGGTCGCCGTCGGTGCACGGACCGCGTACTCGCCGAGTCCGGTGCTGATGAGGAGGCTCGTCCCTCCTGCGTCGGCGTCGGTCGAATGCGCGACCATCGGCCGTCCGGCAGCGGTCATCGCGGCGGCGACGACCGCCGCGGTGTCGGACGAGGTCTCCGGCAGGGAGACGACATCGGCGCTTTCACGCACCGCGATCGCTGCGATCGTCCCGGGGTCGACGGCGTCGCCGAGGGTGTTCCAGGCGAGGACCGTGACCTGATCCGGGAGGTCGGTCGCCTCTCCGGCGACCATCTGGTCGTCGATTCCGCGGTTAGCCGTGACGACGGCGCCGGTGACCGAGACCGCGGCGAGGACGATCGCCAGCACCGAGGGGAGCACTCGCCGGGATCCCCGGACGAGGATCGCCGTCAGGATGCAGAGGAGGGCGCCGCATGCGGCGACGATCGCCACGAGGAGGCGGAACGCGCTCAGTTGGACGACGACCTGGGCCTGCTCGAGACCGAACAGTCCGGGGAGGACGGCCACGACGAGCAGGGCCGTGGTCGCGATCGCGAGCACGGCCGCGATGACGCCACCGACGGTCTTCAGCACCCGCGTCAGCGTAGGCGAGCGGTCTGGGAGTCCTCGGGGCAGGACCTGCGACTAGGGTGGATGCGTGGTGAGCGCTCGAGACATGCACGGCCCCGCCGATCTGCACACGCACTCGAGCGTCTCGGACGGCACGGAGACGCCGACGCAGCTGATGCGCGCGGCCGGTGCCGCGGGGCTCGGCACGATCGCCCTCACCGACCACGACTCCACCGCCGGCTGGGCCGAGGCGGCCGTCGAGTCGCGCCGCCAGGGCATCACCCTGCTCCCCGGAATGGAACTGAGCACCCGCTATGAGTGGCGGAGCGTGCACCTGCTCGCATACCTCATCGATCCGCTGAACGGCGACCTGCTCCAGGAGACAGCGAAGATCCGGGCGTCCCGGCTCCGACGGGCCGAAGGCATCGTGGCACGCATCGGTGGCGACTACCCGCTGTCCTGGGCGGACGTCCTCGCGCAGACCCGCGAAGGGGCGACCGTCGGACGGCCCCACATCGCCGACGCCCTCGTCGCCCTCGGGATCGTGGCCGACCGCGGCGAAGCCTTCGACGGCATCCTGCATCCGCGCACCGGGTACTATGCGCCGCACTACGCGCCCGACCCGCTCACCGCGGTCAAGCTCGTCCGCGCCGCCGGTGGCGTCCCGGTGATCGCCCATCCGGTCCCGGCCGGCCGCGACCGGATGCTGCCCGAGCCGTACTTCCGCGAACTCGCTGACGCGGGCCTGTTCGGGCTCGAGATCGAGCATCGCGAGAACACCGAGGAGGGGAAGGTCGTCGTGCGGCGGATCGCCTCCGAGCTGGGTCTCGTCGCGACCGGTTCGAGCGACTATCACGGAACCGGTAAGCCGAACCGCCTCGGCGAGAACACCACGGACATCGACGTGGTCCGACGCATCGTGGCCGAGGCCACCGGCTCGGCGCCCGTCCTGCCTGACTGATCTGCGGCGCGTCCGGAGTCCCGGTCGAACTCCCCTCGGTCACTGAGCCTGTCGACGTGCTCGCGGATCCGAGGGTGCCCCCGGTCGGAGTGCCCTTCGACAGGCTCAGGGACCGGGTTGCTCCGGTCGGCCTTCTTCCGGTCACTGAGCTTGTCGAAGTGCCCACGGGTCTCTCGCTGATCCGAGGAGGCGCAGATCGAGATGCTCACAGCGGCGCCGCAGTTCCGAGCGCAGCGCTCGCGACATGCAGAACGCCCGCATCCGGAAGGGTGCGGGCGTTCTGCGTGGCGGATCTACGCCGTGGGGGCCGGGGGTGCGGTGCGGCGCGTCCGGCTCCGGCGGCGGGGAGCGCTGTTGCCGTCGCGGTGCTCCGGACCGTGGCCGTCGTGGGTGCCTGCTGCGGGCGCGCTGCGGTCGACGGTGTCGGTCGAGGCGGCGTCGTGCGTCCGCGAGTGGGCGCGGGTGCTCGGCTGGGACTCGAGCCGGGTGCTGGTCGGCTGCGCGCGGTCGCCTCCGCGTCCGCCGCGCTCACCACCGCGACCACCGCTGGTCCGTGAACCGTCGCGTCCGCCGCCGGTCCGCGAACCGTCGCGTCCGCCTGCGCTCCGCGAACCCTCGCGCCGTGGAGCGGGCTCGACGGCCTTGGCGGGCTTCAGCCGGCCCTTCGTGCCCTCGGCGATCCCGAGGTCGGTGAACAGGTGCGGGCTCGAGGAGTAGGTCTCCGTCGGTTCCGGCTGACCGAACTCGAGGGCGCGGTTGATGAGCGCCCACTTGTGGAGGTCGTCCCAGTCGACGAACGTGACGGCGATACCCGTCTTCCCGGCGCGACCGGTACGGCCGACGCGGTGGAGGTACGTCTTCTCGTCCTCGGGGATCGTGTGGTTGATGACGTGGGTGACGTCGTCAACGTCGATGCCGCGGGCGGCGACATCGGTGGCAATCAGGACGTCGCGCTTGCCTGCCTTGAACGACGCCATCGCCCGCTCGCGCTGCTCCTGGTTCAGGTCACCGTGCACCGCCGCGGCGTTGAACCCGCGGTCGGTCAGCTCCTCGACGAGCTTCGCGGCGGCACGCTTGGTCCGCGTGAAGATCACGGTCTTGCCGCGACCCTCGGCCTGCAGGATACGCGAGATCACCTCGTCCTTGTCGAGCGAGTGCGCGCGGTAGATGAGGTGCTTGATGTTGGCCTGCGTGAGCCCCTCGTCGGGGTCGCTCGCCCGGATGTGGATCGGCTTGCTCATGAATCGGCGGGC
Source organism: Plantibacter sp. M259 (assembly GCF_006065115.1). NCBI lineage: Bacteria > Bacillati > Actinomycetota > Actinomycetes > Micrococcales > Microbacteriaceae > Plantibacter > Plantibacter sp. M259. Next base: position 3,452,795 of record NZ_CP040750.1, read on the forward strand.
CAGGGCCACGATGGGACCGGGCATGGTCGCTGAGAAGAGCATCGTGTGACGCGCGGCGGGAGTCTTGGAGAAGAGCTTCTCGATGTCGGCGAGGAAGCCGAGGTCGAGCATCTTGTCGGCCTCGTCGAGCACCATCTCTGTGATGCCCGAGAGGTCGAGGAGGCGCTGGTTGTTGAGGTCGATGAGTCGGCCGGGCGTGCCGACGACGATCTGGGCGCCGGCCTTCAGCTGCTCGATCTGCCCCTCGTAGGCCTTGCCGCCGTAGATGGAGACGAGCGTCGTGGAGCGGTTCGAGATGAGGATCTCGATGTCCTCGGACACCTGGACGGCGAGCTCACGGGTCGGGACGACGACGAGGGTCTTGACGCCGGGAGCCGGGTCGAGGCCGAGGCGCTGGACGATCGGGATGCCGAACCCGAAGGTCTTGCCCGTGCCCGTCTTGGCCTGGCCGATGATGTCCTGGCCGGCGAGCCCGAGGGGGATCGTCTGCTCCTGGATGGGGAATGGTTCGATGATGCCCTTGGTCGTGAGGGCGTCGACGATGTCCTGGTCGACACCGAGATCAGAGAAAGTCACGGAGATACCTGTCAGTGCAGTCATGGTCTACACCTTCGATTGCACACAGGTGTAGGGCCCCGATCCGACGCCGGGGCACGGCCATTCTACCCGGGAGGTCCCGAGAGGCCGCTGGGCGCGCGGAACACGGCGATCGGCGCGCTGCGGATAGGGTGGTCGCATGGCTCGTTGGTTTGCACGACGTCGGCGTCCCGGCACCCAGACGCCTCGACTGCGCTCGCGGGAGGACGCCGTCCAGGCGACCCGCGTCGACCTCCACGAGCTCGCGCCCAGCACTGCGGACTACCTCGGTCAGGTGGCGCAGCTGCAGCTCGGGTTCTTCATGACGCTGTCGTTCGCGGTCGAGCACGCTCCGAACGACGCCGACCGGGAGACAGTGGCCGAGGCCGCTGCCACGGCGCTGCGCAAGCACCAGGCGCTACTCGCCTGGCTCCGCCGGACGAGCGACGACCCGGGCGCCGTGCTCGAACCCTATGCACGCACGCGGGACGAGTTCCAGGCGATCCTACGCACCGGCACCTGGGACGAACTCCTGCTGGGCGTCCTCGTGGCGCGGGGCTTCCTCGACGAGTTCTTCGCGCAGCTCGCCCGCGGTCTGGACGGAGCGGACGCCCGCGACCTCGCCGCGATCGTCGCCCCCGGTCCGGAGGAGGACCCGCTCGTCGGGATCCTGCACCGGGTGATCGCATCGCACCCTGAGCGCGCTTCGACGCTCGCGATGTGGGGCCGCCGGTTGCTCGGAGACACCATGCTCGTCGCCAGGTCGGCCCTCGTGACCGAGAGCAAGGCGCTGCCGGACGACGCCCGGGTCGAACCGGTCTACACGGAGCTCATCGCGAACCACACCAGACGGATGGACGCGCTCGGGCTCACGGCCTGACCGGTCGTCCACGCAGACACGACGACGCCGCCGCTCCGGGTGGAGCGACGGCGTCGATCGATCGAGCGCCTCGGGTCAGGCGGCGACGCCCTGCTGCAATCGGGTCAGCATCGCCTCGTCCGACGAGGTGCGGACGCGGACGAGCACGAGGTCGACCACCACACTCACCACGACGGATGCGCCGAAGGAGAGCACCCAGATCCAGCCGCCGTCCCACGCCATGCCGGCCCACGTCGCCGCGACCCAGACGACGGCGGCGACGAGCGTCGCGACCGCCGGGATGAGCGCGGCACCGTGCTGGTCGCGGCCGGGCAGGAGGTAGCGGACGACGAGACCGAGGATGGCACCGCCGAGCACGACGAAGAGGAGTTCCATGGTCAGCCGACGAATCCGATGCGGCGGGACTCCTCGGTTCCGAGCTCGACGTAGCCGATGCCCGCGGTCGGGATGAGGTAGCTGGTGCCCTTGTCGTCCTTGAGTGCGAGCAGCTTGGCGTCCGTCTCGAGCGCGGTCTTGACCGCCTGCTCGATCTCCGACGCCGGCTGCGAGGTCTCGAAGCCGATCTCGCGAGGGCTGTTGAGGATTCCGATGCGAATTTCCACCTTGAGTGCCTTTCGGTTGCGTAGGGCAAGACTACGGGAGTCGTGGTCCTCCGACCGGCGCGGGTCGGCTGCTGTCAGCGAACAGCGGAACGCCGGTCGGCCGTCGCGGCGATGTCGGGAGGCTCCGGTAACGTGCGGACCATGACGGTTCCCGGCGCCTCCGACGATTCGACGGGTGCGGTCCGTGACTCGGACCGCGCGCCCGTCGGCGACCCGGCTGTCGGCACGGGCGTCCGGCTCGACGACTCGCAGGAGGCCGTGCTGCGGCTCGCGGACGACCGGTCCGCCGTCGTGCTCGGGGCTCCCGGCACGGGCAAGACCACGACGCTCATCGAAGCGGTCGCGGAACGCGTGCACTCGCGCGGTCTGCGCACCGACGAGGTGCTCGTCATCGCCTCCTCCCGGTCGTCGGCGCAGGTCCTCCGCGACCGCCTCGAGGCACGGGTCGCGCGCGCCACACCCGGATCCCTGGCGCGCACCGCCATCTCCCTCGCGCTCGAGGTCATCGCGGGCTCCGGGGCGTTCGCCGGTTCAGGACGACCGCGGTTGCTGACGGGCGGCGAGCAGGACCAGACCATCGCCGAGCGACTCCTCGGCGACGAACAGGACGCGACCGGTCCGCTGTGGCCCGCCGAGCTCGGTCCCGATGTCAGGCGCCTGCAGGGGTTCCGAACCGAGCTCCGGAACCTCATGGAACGCAGCGTCGAACACGACGTCGCGCCTGCCGAGCTGCGCCGGCTCGGTACGGAGCACGGGCGTCCCGAGTGGGTCGCGTCCGCGGGCTTCATCGAGGGGTTCCTCGCCGACGACTGGCGCGGACACCTCACGCCCGCGGCGGCCCTCGCCCGCGCCGTCCGGCTCCTCGACGAACAGGAACCGGGAACGGGCGTGCTCGGCAGCCTGCGGGTGGTCTTCGTGGACGACGCCCAGGAGGCGACCCACGGCGTCCTGCAGCTGTTCGCCGCGCTCGCCCGACACGGGGTCACGATCGTCGCCTTCGGCGACCCCGACCTCACGACGGGTGCCTTCCACGGTGCCCGTGCCGACGCCCTCGGGCGGTTCGCCGAGGTGCTCGGCCGCCCGGTGGACACGCTCGTCCTCGGGCAGGTCCACCGCGGGACACCGGACATCCGGGCGACCGTCCGCGGTGTCGCGGAGCGCATCGGCACGGCCGGCGCCGGACTCCATCGCACGGCCGCGCCACCGGTCGATGACGCGGAGACGCCCGAACACTCCGTCGTCACCGTGGCGGCCGGTTCCCCGGCCGAGCAGATCGCGGTCGTCGCACGCTTCCTCCGCGAGCGCCACGTCCTCGACGGGGTCGCGTGGGCCGACATGGCGGTGGTCGTCCGCAGCGGCGGGCTGATCCCGGCGATCGAACGGGGCTTGTCCTCCCTCGAGGTGCCCACCCGGGCGAGCACCGGCGGAGCACCGCTGCGCGACCACCCGTTCGTCAGGTCGGTCCTCCTCGCCATGTCGGTGGCGCTCGGGCGGACGCCGCTCGACGCCGAGGTCGTGACCGAACTCCTCCACAGCTCGCTCGGCGGACTGGACTCGATCGGGGTCAGGCGACTCCGGGCCGCGCTCCGCCACGCCGATCTCGCTGAGGGCCTCGACCGCAGCGCGGACCGCCTGCTGGAGGAGGCGTTCGCCGTCCCCGGTGCACTCATCGGACTCGAGACGCCCTCCGCCGCCCGCGCCCGTTCACTCGCCGACAGCCTTGCCGAGGCGAGCGCGCAGGCCGCGGCGGGCGCGTCCGCCGAGGAGCTCGTCTACGGCCTCTGGTCGCGGAGCAGACTCGAGCGCTCCTGGGTCTCGCTGTCGAAGGGCAGCGGTCAGGCCGCCGAGGAGGCGAACCGCGACCTCGACGCGATCACCCAGCTGGCCGATGCGGCACGCACCTTCGTCGAGGCGGAGCCCGACACCCCGGCCTCCGTCTTCCTCGACCGCCTGCTCGAACAGACGGTCGGCGACGACTCCCTCGCGCCGACGGGCCTCCGGGAGGCGGTCACGATCGCGACGCCCGCCGCCCTGGTCGGGACCGCGTTCGACACGGTCGTCGTCGCCGGCATGCAGGACGGCGTGTGGCCCAACCTGCGGGTCCGCGACTCACTGCTCGGCGCCTCGGAGCTCGTGGAGCTGCTGGAGGGCACGGCCACCGCGACGGCGGACGCACGACGCGCGGTCCTCCATGACGAGCTCCGACTCTTCGCCCAGGCGACCTCTCGTGCGCACCGGTCGCTCATGGTGGTCGCGGTCGTCGACGACGACCACCAGGCGAGCCCGTTCCTCACCCTGCTCCCGGAACCCGATCCGCACCGGGCGTCCCTGTCGCCCCTGTCGCTCCGGGGTCTCGTCGGCACCCTGCGTCGCTCGCTCACGCGGCGGATCCGCCCCGCGGACCCGGCCGAGCGTGCCGCGTCCGCCTCGGCCCTGGCCATCCTCGCGGCAGCGGGAGTCCCTGGCGCTCCGACCGAGGAGTGGTACGGCGTGGCCGCACCGAGCTCGACGGCACCGCTGCACGACCCCGCTGTCGAGGAGCTGCCGGTCTCCCCGTCCCGCATGGAGGCCTTCGAGGAGTGCCCGCTGCACTGGGCGATCGCCCGACTGGGCGGCGGTGCCTCCGGGTTCGCTTCCGGTCTCGGCACGATCGTGCATGCCGCGCTCGAACACGCGGAGTCCTCCGACGAGGCCGCGCTCTGGGCGGCGGTGGAGGACCGCTGGGACGAACTCCACTTCGAAGCGGACTGGGAGGGCGCGGCGACGAAACGGCGTGCGGCGGAACTCGTCCATCGGCTGTCCGCGTACCTCCACGACGCGGAGCGCGCAGGAGTCACCTCGATCGGCAACGAGAGCAGGTTCAGCCTCCGCATCCCCATCGGTGAATTGGGCGGCGCGGCCGTGCTCGGCGGCTCGATCGACCGCGTCGAACTCGTGCCCGACGCCGACGGGACGCGACGCGTCGTGATCGCCGACCTCAAGACCGGCGGCTCGGCGCCCAGACAGGACCGGGAGGTCGCCGACATGGCGCAGCTCGGTGCCTACCAGCTCGCGCTGGCGTCCGGTGCGATCGTCGGTACGGAGGGGCTGCTGAGCGGTGGCGCGAAGCTCATCGTCGTGTCGGCCGGCACGAAGCGCAAGGAGTACTACGACCCGGCCCAGCCCGCCTTCGACGACGAAGCCCTCGAGCGCTTCCGCGAGCGTGTTCTGGCGGACGCGGTCGGCATGGCGGGCGCGGTGTTCGAGGCCCGTGTCGGGACCCACTGTCATGACCCGTTCGCGTTCGGCGAGTGCGCCATCCACGTCGTCCCGGCGGTGAGCTCGTGAGCACGGAGGAGACCTACTCGGCCGAGATGCTCGCCGGCCTGCTCGGCCTCCCACAACCGACGACGCAGCAGGTCGAGGTCATCGAGGCCCCCATGGCGCCCGTGCTCGTCGTCGCCGGTGCCGGGAGCGGGAAGACCGAGACCATGGCGTCACGCGTCGTGTGGCTGCTCGCCAACCGGCACGTGAGCGTCGACGGGATCCTGGGGCTCACCTTCACCAGGAAGGCCGCGGGTGAGCTGGCGGCACGGATCGGCAAGCGGATCGCCGCCCTGCAGGACATCGGGATCCTGGATCCCGCGGCCGACGCGCTCTTCGACCGTCCCGAGGTGTCCACCTACAACGCCTATGCGAACGCCCTGTTCCGCGACAACGCCCTCCTGGTGGGCCGTGAGCCCGAGTCGGTCCTGCTGTCCGAGGCGTCCGCCTGGCGACTCGCGAGGCGCGTCGTGGTCCGGCACGGAGACGAACGGCTCGCCACCCTCGGCAAGTCCGTCGACCAGGTGGCCGAGCTCGTCCTCTCACTGAGTCACGAGCTCGCCGAGATCGACGGCACCACCGAGGAGCTGCTCGGCTTCGTGGAACGGTTCGTCGGCATCGGCGAGCTCCCCGACGGCGGTCGCGGGGCGTACGCGCAGATCGACCAGGCCGTCGAGGTCGTGGGTGCCCTGCCGGTCCTACTCGACCTCGCGCACCGGTACGCCGACGAGAAGCGCCGGCAGGGACTCGTGGAGTTCTCCGACCAGGTCGCCCTCGCGCTCGCCGCCTGCGAACGTTCGCCGAAGGTCGCCGCCGTCGCACGCGATCGCGCGGGCGTCGTCCTGCTCGACGAGTACCAGGACACCTCGGTCGTGCAGACCAGACTGCTGTCGACCCTGTTCGCCGACCACCCCGTCATGGCGGTCGGCGATCCGCACCAGTCCATCTACGGCTGGCGCGGCGCGAGCGCGGCGAACCTCGCACGGTTCTCCCGCGACTTCGGTCGGGAGGTCGCCGCCACCCAGTTCAACCTGTCCACGAGTTGGCGGAACGACCGCACGGTCCTCGAAGCCGCGAACGTCCTCGTCCGCCCGTTGCAGCAGCAGGCGCAGACGGCGGGGAAGCTGCGTGTCCTCGACCTCGAGCCGAAGCCCGGCGCCGGGGCGGGCTCCCTCGCCGTCGAGTTCTCCGAGACCGGTGCCGAGGAGATCCGGGTGGTCGCCGAGTGGTGCGCGGACCGGTTGCTCGCCGAACGCGGGGGAGACCCGGCCGGCTCGGCCGCGATCCTGTTCCGGGCGCGTCGACCGATGCAGGAGTTCGCCGACGGCCTCGCCGCGCTCGGCGTCCCCCACCACATCCTCGGCCTCGGCGGTCTGCTCTCCTCGCCGGAGATCGTCGACGTGACGGCGGCACTGCGGGTCATCCACGATCCCGGTGCCGGGTCCTCGCTCATCAGGCTCTTGAGCGGGCCTCGCTGGCGGATCGGCGTCCACGACCTCGGACACCTCGTGGAGGTGGCCCGGTACCTGCAGGCCATCGACTGGAAGACGAAGCGGTACGACGCCGAACTGGCCGCCCGGCTCCGCGAGTCGGTCGCCGACGACGACGGGCGGTCGATCATCGACGCGCTCGACTTCATCGCCGCCGACCGCGTGCCGGCCGGCCTCGCCGCCGGGTTCACCGACGAGGCGCGTTCGCGTCTTCGGGAGGCCGGACTGGTGTTCGCCTCGCTGCGGCGTCGTGCGGGCAGCGGCCTCCCCGATCTCGTCAGAGCGGTCGAGCGCGAGTTGCGACTCGACATCGAGGTCGTCGCGAACGAGTCGACCGGCTCCGCGGCGCGCGCCCCGGCCAGACTGCAGGCCTTCCACGACGAGGTCATCTCGTTCATCCAGGCGGAGGAGCAGGTGACGCTCGGCAGCCTGCTGGCGTGGATCGATCGCTCGCTCGCCCGCGACGACCTCGGACCGGCGAGCGACGCACCCGACCAGGGTGCGGTCCAACTGCTCACCATCCACGGTTCGAAGGGCCTCGAGTGGGACCATGTCGCGATCCCGCGGCTCGTGGTCGACGAACTGCCCGCCAAACCGAAGGACGGCAAAGGCTGGGTGCGTCTCGGGACGCTGCCGTACGACTTCCGAGGCGACGCAGCTGAGCTGCCGGAGTTCGCCTGGCGGACGGCTGAGACGCGGAAGGAAGTCGTCGACGCTCAGCTCGCCTTCTCTGAGGCGCTCGGAGAACGTGCGCTCGACGAGGAACGCCGGCTCGCGTATGTGGCGGTGACCCGCGCCAAGCACGACCTCCTGCTCACCGGCTCGTTCTGGTCGGGCGATCGCAAGCGGCCCCGTGCTGCGAGCACCTACCTCCTGGAGCTGGCCTCGGCGGGCGTCATCGCACCGCTCCCCGCCGCATCCGCCTTCGAGGAGAACCCGGTCGACTCCGGTGCCGCGGTCCTCGACTGGCCACTCGATCCGCTCGGAGCGCGTCGGAGCGTCGTCGAACGGGCGGCGGCCGAGGTCGACCAGCGGCGCGGGCGGCCCGAGACCGAGCTGCTGGCGACCCTCGGCCCTCTCGAGAACGAGCTCACACTGCTCCTCGAGGAACGACGCCGTGTCGCGACGACGACCGCGCGCGGTGAGCTCCCCGTGCGTATCCCCGCGTCCAAGTTCAAGGAGTTCGTCACGGAACCGGAGGCCGCACTCGAACGTCTGCGCCGCCCCGTCCCGCAGCGGCCCTACCGGCAGACCCGTCTCGGGACCCGGTTCCATTCGTGGGTCGAGGCGCACTACGGACGCTTCGGATTGCAGGAGCTGGTCGACGCGCTCCCCGAGGAGCTCGACGTCGAACGCCCGGGCCCGGACGCGTCGGAGGGGATCGGGTTCGACGAGCTCACCGAACGGTTCCTCGCCTCGGAATGGGCGGACGTCCGACCGATCGAGGTCGAGACCGAGATCCACGTGCCGCTCGGCGACACCGGACGGGTGGTGGTCTGCAAGCTCGACGCGGTGTTCGAGCGCGGGGACCGGTTCGAGATCGTCGACTGGAAGACCGGCGCCGTACCCACGACGCCGGAGGACGTGCGGAACGCCTCGTTCCAGCTCGCGCTCTACCGTCTGGCGTACGCGCACCACCGGGAGGTCGACCCCGAGCGCATCGACGCCGTGCTCTACTACGTCAGCCACGACGTGCAGCTCCGGCCGGAACGCCTCTACTCGGAGGAGGAGCTCCTGTCGGAGTGGGAGCGGTCCTTCGGGGAGGCCGCCGAGTCCCAGAGCTCGAACGACGAGGTGTCGATCTGATCCGTGGCGTTCGCGTCCGCGTCGGTTCCGGCGTGGTCGCGATCGTCGTCGGCCTCACCGTCGTCGGTGTCGTCATCGCCCGAGCCGCCGGTATCGCGGCCGAGGGCGCGCTCGAGCTCTGACCGGTCATAGGTGTCGGTCTGCATGGCGATGCCGGGGGAGGACGAGCCGATCGGTGTGCGGTCGAGCATGTCCTCGACCTCGTCGACGTCGAGGACGGGTCCGGTCGAGGTGCCGAGGGGATCCGTCACGTCGCCGAGCACGCGGTCGACGAGTCCGTCGAGCATTGCGACGGCGTCCTCGACGATGGTCTCGTCGTGGCTGTCGCGGCCGTGCAGGAGCCAGCGGGCGATCTCGAGTTCCGCGTAGAGGCGGGCGCGGAGCGTGACGAAGCGGTCGGGTCCACGGGAGCACGAGGCCGCGTAGGCGGACAAGGCCTGCTCGCCGGTCGCACCGAGCGTCGCGATCCAATGGAGGTCGAGGGCCGGGTCGCCGACCCGCAGCGAGCCCCACTCGATGACGCCGTTGACGAGGCCGTGGCCGTCCTGACGGATGACGAGCACCCGGTCGGCGGCGAGGGATCCGTGGATGACGGTGGGCTGGAACTGCCAGAGCGAGTGGTCCTCGACGGCCGCCTGCCAGCGCTCCCGGACGGCGGTCGGGAGGAGCCTCGTCTCGGCGGCGCGGGACACGATGCGGTGCGCGTCCGCCCGGATGAGCTCGGTGGACAGCAGCGGGAGGCCCGCTTCCGCGATGAAGGCCGTCGGGAGGGAGTGGATCGCGGCGACCGCAGCACCGAGCGAGTCCGAGAGGACCTCGTCGCGGCCGAGCGCGGTCGGGTCGAGGTGACTGCCGGCCACGAAGTCGAGCACCACGGCGCGAGTGCCGTCGACAGGCAGTTGGCCCACGACGGTCGGGGCGTCGAAGGGCAACCTGCTGCGGATACCGGGCGTGAGTGCGCGAAGGGCGATGAGGTCCGCGGACTGCTCCGTCTCGGCCTGCTGTGAGGTCGGGATGCGCACGATGAGCTCGCGCCCGTCGGCCGTCACGAGACGGGCCGCGTCGTAGTTCCCCTCGCCGCCGGCGGTGTGCGCGCCGGAGCCGCGGACCTGGAGGTCGGCGACGGCCGAGGTGGCCAACGCGGCTAGAGTGAGATGGGATCTGGCCATGACATCCAGGGTACGGGGCCGTCCCGGTGAGCCGCGCTCGCCACGCCCTCAGAGAGGTTGTCCATGACGATTCAGGTTCGCGCACTCGCCGGTCTACCGCTCGCGAGAGGCGGACTCGACCGTCACGGCGAGCTCCGTTCACGACCGGACGTGCTCGACGGACTGCGGGTCGATCCGAACGCCCGAGCCGTCGTCCTCCGCGGTCGGCGCGCACTCGTGACCGGCGATGCGCTCGACCTCCTGGATCCCTCGGACCTGCCCGAGCCGGAGCTCATGGTCTACCTCGGAAGCACCGTCGAGGACAGCCCGGGGACACCACCGGGCACCGACATCCTGCTGTGGGTCCTCGCCGACGCCGACGCCGACGCGATCACCGAGGATGAGGACCGATGGTTCGACCTCCGCCGAAGCGGACACCGGCTGTCCGACCGCGACGTCGGGATCCTGGCGACGTCGCTGGCGATCGCCGGCTGGCATCGCGCCGAGCCGTTCTGTGCGCACTGCGGCTCGCCGACCACGGTCCGCAACGCCGGCTGGGCACGGCACTGCCCGGTCGACGGCAACGAACTCTTCCCGCGCATGGATCCCGCGGTCATCGTCGCGGTCGTCGATCCTCAGGGACGGATTCTGCTCGGATCGAACGCGATGTGGGAGCACAACCGGTACTCACTGCTGGCCGGCTACGTCGATGCCGGCGAGTCCCTCGAGCAGGCCGTCGCCCGCGAGATCTTCGAGGAGTCGGGGATGCGTCTCGGTACGCCCGTCTACCTCGGTTCGCAGCCGTGGCCGTTCCCGCGCTCGCTCATGCTCGGCTTCGTCGCCCCGCTCGCGGAGGATCAGGATCCGGAGGCGCTCGTCCCGGACGGCCAGGAGATCCTCGACCTCCGGTGGTTCACGCGGGAGGAACTCGAGGACCCGGCCACCGACGTCATCCTCCCCGGACCGTCGTCGATCGCACGAGCCGTGATCGACGAGTGGCTTCGCGGATCCTGGTCTCGATGAGGCGCGGTACCACCGAGGGTCGCCGATGAGTAGCCCGGCCGAACTGCTGGCCGGACTCGACCCCGACCAGGCCGTCGCAGCGGAGGCGCTCCGCGGACCCGTGTGCATGCTCGCCGGCGCAGGCACCGGCAAGACCCGCGCGATCACCCATCGCATCGCCTACGGGGTCGCGACCGGGACCTACACGGCGTCGCGCGTCATGGCGCTCACCTTCACCAGCCGCGCCGCTGCTGAACTGCGTGGTCGGCTCCGGGCGCTCGGAGCTGAGGGCGTCTCGGCCAGGACCTTCCACGCCTCCGCGCTCTCGCAGCTGAACTTCTTCTGGCCCCAGGTCGTCGGCGGACAGGTGCCCGCGCTCGTCGAGAGCAAGGGCCGGGTGCTCGGGCACGCAGCCGAACGGCTCCGGTTGCGGGTCGACACGGCGACTCTCCGCGATGTGGCGGGTGAGATCGAATGGCGCAAGGTGTCCGGCCTGACCCTCGAGCAGTACGCGGCGTCGAACCGGCCGCTGCCGGCCAAGCTGTCCCTCGAGCAGGTCGTCTCGCTCCAGGAGACCTATGAGCAGTTGAAGGACGAGCGTCGGCGCATCGACTTCGAGGACGTCCTCCTGGCCTGCGCCGGCATGATCGAGACCGAGCCCGCCGTCGCCATGCAGGTGCACGAGCAGTACCGCTTCTTCGTCGTGGACGAGTACCAGGACGTCTCGCCGCTGCAGCACCGACTCCTCGAACTCTGGCTGGGCGGACGACGGGACGTGTGCGTCGTCGGAGACGCGAGCCAGACCATCTACTCCTTCGCCGGTGCCCGCTCCGACTACCTGCTCGACTTCCCGACCAGGTACCACGACGCCACGGTCGTCCGGCTCGAGCGCAACTACCGCTCCGCCCCGCCGGTCGTGGCTGCGGCGAACACGCTCATGCGGGGGCGCCCGGGGGCATTGCACCTCTCAGCGGCCACCGCACGCGACGACGAGGGCACCCAGACCGCACGGCCCGAGACGCCGGCGGTCGGCTTGCGGCAGTACCCGAACGAGCTGTCCGAGGCGAGAGGCGTGGCCTCGGAGATCCTCGTGCAGCTGCAGGCGGGCGTCCCTGCCTCGGAGATCGCCGTGCTCTACCGGATCAACGTCCAGGCGGCGGCGTTGGAGACTGCCCTCGGCGAAGCCGGCATCCCCTACGTCATGCACGGCTCCAAGCGCTTCTTCGAGCTGCCCGAGGTGCGGCAGGCCCTGCTCCAGCTCCGCGCGGCCTCCGTCTCGATCAGCGGTGAGCCCCTGTTCAAGTCCGTGAGCGACGTGCTCCGGTCGCTCGGGTGGAGCCAGGACCCGCCCGACGGCGGCGGTGCGGTGCGCGACCGCTGGGAGTCGCTCAACGCGATCATGGGGCTCGTCGACCAGGCGCCGGAGGGGACCTCGTTCCGCGCCTTCACGGATGAGCTGCAACTACGGCAGGCCGCGCAGCACGAGCCGACGGTCGAGGCGGTCACACTGGCGACACTGCACTCGGCGAAGGGCCTCGAGTGGGAGGCCGTGCACCTCATCGGGCTCTCCGAGGGCTATCTGCCGATCTCCTACGCGAAGCAGTTCGAGCAGGCGGACGAGGAACGGAGGCTCCTCTACGTCGGCATCACGCGCGCCAAGCGGCGGCTCAACCTGTCCTGGTCCGAGATGCAGCAACGTGGTGGTCGACGCGAGCCGTCGCGATTCCTGGCAGAGCTCGGCATGCGCACCTCGAGTGCTCCCGGACGACGCGGCGCCTGACCCCGCCGGTCGCGGCGTCGACCACCAGCTGGGTGCTCGCGAGGATCGGCTGGGACGCGTCGAGGTGTCGGAGCACCAGGCGGGTCACGCGGGTCGCGATCTCCGCACCGAGGAGCTGGGTGTCGAGTGGCGAGCGGCGCCCGAGGAGCTGGGAGGCGACGGCCGGCCAGGCCGGATCGTCGTCGGTGCGGTGCAGCTCGACGCAGTGCAGGCACGGCCCTGAACCGGGTGTCACGAACGGCCCGATCCTCACGACACGATCGCTGAAGACGACCGGCAGGTGCGGAACGTCGTCTCGCAGCCAGCGCCTGTACCGACTCGGCGGGATGACGAAGTCGGCGAAGAGGACGGCGACGTCGACGTGGTCGGGCTGCGCTCCGGGCTCGGTCGACCCGGAGTCCGGCGGCAGGAGTTCGACCGGCTCCTGCTCGGAGAGGAGACGTCGGAGGAGTTCGGCTGCCGGGCTCGCGCCATCCACGACGACCCGGTGCGTCACGGTGGGTCCGGAAGTGGGGCCGTCGTGCTCGATCACCGGGTCGAGCGTCGAGAGGACGCGATCGAACTCCTGGGCTGGAATGTCGAAGGCGTCCGGCAGTCGTCGTTCGACCAGAGCCGGGAAGCCGGCACGCAGTGCCGCGACGACCTGCTCGGTCTCGGTCCGCACGCTGTCGAGTAGGACCGCTTCATCGACTCCCACCTGCAGGCTGTGCGGGGTTCGCCAGAGCAGCGGTCTCCTGGGATCGAGGCGCGTCGTCATCCATCGATGATGACGGGTCGACGACCGGTCGCGTCGGCACTCTCCACAGCTCGCCCGGAAGGACGAGCTGTGGAGCGTCGCCGTGGATCAGACCGGGGGGCCGCCGGCACCGTTCGGGCCGGAGGGCTCCGAACCGGGCTCGTCGTCGTGCTGGTCGCCGCCTTCTTCGCCACGGAGGAGGTCTTCGAGCGCGAGATCCATCTCGTCCTGCTCGGGACGCTCGCCCCTGGCCTCTGCTTCGAGGCGCGCGATGAGCGACTCCGGGGCGTCGATGTCGGCTGCGGTGGGCACGAGGTCGGGGTGCGACCACAGGGCGTCGCGCTGCGCGGTACCGACGGCGTCGGTGACCTGCTGCCACATCTGCGCAGCCTCGCGCAGGCGGCGGGGTCGCAGCTCGAGTCCCACGAGCGCGCCCAAGGCCTGTTCGGCCGGCCCACCGGCGGCGCGGCGTCGGCGGACGGTCTCCGCGATGGCCGCGGAGCGGGGGAGGCGCTCGGTGGCCGCCGCGGTGACCACGTCGACCCAGCCCTCGATGAGGGCGAGCGTCGTCTCGAGTCGAGCGAGGCTCGCGTCCTGTGCCTCCGTGCGGGCGGGGATGAGCGCGCCGCTCGTCATGGCCTCCCGGAGTTCCTCGGGGTTCGACGGGTCGAAGCTCTCGGCGAGCTCCTCGAGTCGCTCGGTGTCGATCCGGATGCCGCGCGCGAAGTCGGTGATCGAGGAGATGAGGTGCAGGCGGAGCCAGCGGGCGTGGCGGAAGAGTCGTGCGTGCGCGAGTTCACGGACCGCGAGGTAGATCTGGACCTGATCCGCCGGGATGTCGAGACCCTCGCCGAAGTCGGCGACGTTCTGGGGCACCAGGGCGGCCTCGTTGTCGTCGAGCAGCGGGATGCCGATGTCGCCGCCGGAGACGACCTCTTTGGAGAGCTGACCGACGACCTGTCCGAGCTGCATCGCGAAGAGCGTGCCGCCGATGCCGCGGACGAGCTGTCCGGCGTTCGCGATCATGCTCGACAGCTCCTCGGGTGCGCGTTCCGTGAGCACGCCGGTCAGGGCGTTCGCGATGTTCGTGGCCACCGGCTCGGCGAGCTGCGTCCAGAACGGCATCGTCTTCGTGGCCCAGCGCGTCCTCGTGTACAGGGCCGGTTCGCTCGACAGCTCGGCCACGTCGGTGACGTCGGCGAGCCACAGGGAGGCGATGTGGAACGCCTGCTCGAATGCCGCACGCTGCTCGGGCGTCGTGTCCTGGGAGCCGTCTCCGGCGATGGTCTTCGCCTGCTGGAGCGAGGTGTCCCAGTTGATGCCGTCGCCACTGGAGCGGAGTGCGCCCTGGAGCTGCGACATGAGCGCAGCGAGACTGGCCGGATCGCTGGGGAGGCCGGCGGCGCCGGCGAGCTGGCTCGGGTCGAACGAACCGTTGCCGGAGAGGAGCTCGCGGAGCATGTCGCGGAACTCGTCCTCCGGACTCTTGTCGGAATCCTCTGGCACGTCAGCCGCCTCTCAGATAGCTCGGTGCTGGGCCTTCTACGCTAGTCGCACCTCGCTGAAGAATCGCCGGGGTATGGTTGGTCGGGTTTCCGCCCACCGCGAACACTCCGGAAGGCTTGCATGTCGCTCTTCGCCGATGAGGCTCCCACCGCTTCGGCGCCGACCGGTCAGGGGCGCAATCGTCGCGCTCGGTTCGGTTGGATCGTGCTCAGCCTCTCGCTCGTCCTCCTCGGCGTGCTGTCGGCGGTTCCCGCGCCGTACGTCATCGAACAGCCGGGTCCCGTGTTCAACGTGCTGGGTACGACCGAGGGTGACGACGGCGACGTCCCGCTCATCGAGGTCCACGACGAGCAGACCTACGACACGGGCGGCACGCTCGACATGTTGACGGTCCAGCTGGTCGGGAACCCGCAACGGAGCCCGGGCTGGCTCGACATCGTCTCGGCCTGGTTCGACCCGAGCCGCGCCGTCGTGCCGATGGACCTCTACTTCCCGCCCGGCGTCACGACCGAGCAGCGCGACGAGCAGAACGCGACCCTCATGGTCGATTCGCAGCAGGACTCGGTCGCGGCGGCATTGCGTGAGCTCGGGTACGAGGTCCCCGAGCACATCGTGGTGGCACAGATCGCGGAGGGTGCCCCCGCGCAGGGTGTGCTGCAGCTCGATGACGAGATCGTCGCGGTCGACGGTACGCCGGTGACCGGCCTGGCGGCCCTGCGGGACGCGATCAACGCCAACGGCACGGACAAGCCGGTCACGATCGACATCGTGCGCGGGGGAGCGGCGAGCACCGTCGAGATCACGCCGACGACCGCGACCGCGTCGGACGGGACGACCTCGACCGTGATCGGCATCGGTACCAAGACCACCTACGACCTCCCCGTCGACATCACCATCCAGCTCGACAACGTCGGCGGCCCGAGCGCCGGGATGATGTTCGCGCTCGGCATGATCGACCTGCTCACCCCCGGTGAGCTGAACGGCGGGAAGGACGTCGCCGGCACCGGGACGATCGACGCCGATGGCAACGTCGGCGCCATCGGCGGCATCCGGCAGAAGCTGTTCGGCGCGAAGGACGCCGGGGCCGAGTGGTTCCTGGCGCCGGAGAGCAACTGCGACGAGGTCGCCGGACACGTCCCGGACGGCTTGACGGTCTTCGCCGTGAAGACCCTCGACGATTCGCTCGCAGCGCTCAAGGCCATCGCGGACGGAGCCGACACGAGCAAGCTGCCCACCTGCTCGGCCGGTTGACCGCTTCGGGCGCTCTCCCAGCCCGGCCGCTTTAGGATGGGTGGGACGACCCCTATCTGAAGAGGCCACACGTGACATCCGCAGCAGCAGAGAAGCCCCTGTCCACTCAGCGCCGACGCGCCCCGATCGCGATCACGGTGGCGATCATCGCCGCGCTCCTGATCGGGTTCTTCGTGTTCTCGGGGTTCTACGCCGACCTGCTGTGGTTCCAACAGCTTGGCTTCACCGAGGTCCTGACCACGCAGTGGATCGCGGCGATCGCCATGTTCCTCGTCGGGTTCGTGGGGATGGCCCTCCCCGTCTGGCTGGCCATCGAGATCGCCTACCGGACCCGTCCGGTCTACGCGAAGCTCAGCTCGCAGGTCGACCGCTATCAGCAGGTGGTCGAGCCGCTCCGCCGACTCGCGACCTACGGGATCCCCGCGCTCTTCGGGCTCTTCGGCGGTGTCGCCGCGGCTTCGCGCTGGCAGCTGGTGCTGCTGTGGATGAACGGCACCCCGTCCGGTACCAAGGACCCGCAGTTCAACCTCGACGTGTCGTTCTACCTCTTCGACCTGCCGTTCTTCCAGGCCGTGGTCGCCTTCTCCTCGGCGGTCGTCCTGATCGCCCTCATCGCCACCGCCGTCGTCACCTACCTCTACGGAGGCATCCGGGTGGTCAGCCGTGAGGTCTGGATCTCAATGGCGGCCCGCGTGCAGATCTCGGTGCTCGCCGCGCTGTACCTGATCCTGCAGGCCGTCAGCCTCTGGCTCGACCAGTACACGACGCTGAACGACACCGGCACGCTCATCACCGGCGCCTCGTACACCGACGTCGCCGCGACCATCCCCGGTCGGGTCATCCTCGCCGGGATCGCGCTCATGGTCGCCGTCCTGTTCGTCGTCACCGCGTTCACCGGCCGCTGGCGTCTGCCGCTCGTCGGTACCGCGCTGCTCATCGTCGCGTCCCTCATCGTCGGCAGCCTCTACCCGTGGATCGTCCAGCGTTTCCAGGTGGAGCCGAACGCGAAGAGCCTCGAGACGCCGTACATCAAGCGGAACATCGACATGACCCGCGACGCCTACGGGATCGCCGACGTCGAGGAGGAGGAGTACGCGGCCACCACCGACGCGACCCCCGGAGCACTCCGTCAGGACGCCGAGACCACGGCGAACATCCGGATCATCGACCCGTCGCTCGTGAGCGCCTCGGTCGCGCAGCTCGAGCAGTTCAAGCAGTTCTACTCCTTCGACAAGCAGCTCGACGTCGACCGCTACAACATCGACGGCAAGACGCAGGACGCCGTCGTCGCGGTCCGCGAGCTGAACGTCGCCGGCCTCGACAACTCGCAGTCGTGGATCAACAACACGGTCGTGTACACCCACGGGTACGGTCTGGTCGCCGCGTACGGCAACCAGCGCTCGGCCTCCGGTGAGCCGGTCTTCCTCGAGTCGGGCATCCCAACCACCGGCGCGCTCGGCGACTTCGAACCGCGCGTGTACTTCGGTGAGCAGTCGCCCGACTACTCCATCGTCGGCGCTCCCAAGGGCGCGGACCCGGTGGAGCTCGACTACCCGTCGGGCACCCAGGGTGAGTCGCAGACCTACACGACCTTCGACGGCGATGGCGGGCCCAAGCTCGACAACGTCTTCAAGAAGCTCGTCTACGCGCTGAAGTTCCAGTCCGAGCAGATCTTCCTCTCCGACTCCGTGAACAGCCAGTCGCAGATCCTCTACGACCGCGACCCGCTCACCCGGGTCCAGAAGGTCGCTCCCTACCTGACGCTCGACTCCGACCCCTACCCGTCCGTGGTGGACGGTCAGATCGTCTGGATCGTCGACGGCTACACGACGAGTGCGAGCTACCCCTACTCGAAGACCGTGAGCCTGTCCGACACGATCTCCGACTCGGTCACGCCGGCGCAGAACTACGCGCTCGACGACGTCAACTACATCCGGAACTCGGTGAAGGCGACCGTCAACGCGTACGACGGCAAGGTGACGCTCTACAGCTGGGACGACCAGGATCCGATCCTCAAGACCTGGCAGAAGGTGTTCCCGTCGACGGTCAAGCCGATGTCGGACATGTCCGGCGATCTGATGAGCCACGTCCGGTACCCGGCCGACCTCTTCAAGGTCCAGCGTTCGGTGCTCGGCCAGTACCACGTCACCAATGCCGGTTCGTTCTACTCGAGCGAGGACGCGTGGGTCACCCCCAACGACCCGCAGTCGACCGACACGGAGAAGAAGTACCAGCCGCCGTACTACCTGACGATGCAGCTGCCCGAGCAGGACGCGCCGTCCTTCTCCCTGTACTCCACGTTCATCCCGCGTCAGGGCGGTGAGCAGTCGCGGAACGTGCTGACGGGCTACCTCGCGGTCGATGCGAACGCCGGCGCCGAGGACGGCAAGCGGAGCTCCGATTACGGCAAGATCAGACTCTTGACACTGCCGAAGGACGACACCGTGCCGGGCCCCGGCCAGGTGCAGAACACCTTCGACTCCGATCCGAGCGTGTCGAGCCAGATCAACATCCTGAAGCAGGGCCAGACCGAGGTGCTGAACGGCAACCTGCTGACCGTGCCGGTCGGTGGGGGTCTGCTCTACGTGCAGCCGGTTTACGTGAAGTCCACCGGTGACACGAGCTTCCCGCTCCTGCAGAAGGTGCTCGTCGCCTTCGGCGACCAGATCGCCTTCGAAGACACGCTGGACGAGGCGCTCGACGTCCTGTTCGGCGGCGACTCGGGTGCGGATGCGGGTGACACCAACGTCCCCGGAGACAGCACGACGCCCCCGACGGACGGCACGGACACCGGCGGTACCGACACGGGCTCGACCCCGAGCACGGGCGACCCGACGGTGGATGCGCAGATCAAGACGCTGCTCGACCAGGCGAAGGCCGCCATGGTCGAGAAGGACGCGGCGATGGCGAGCGGTGACTGGGCTGCCTACGGAGTGGCTGACAAGAAGATCTCCGACGCACTGGCGCAGGCGCTGGCACTGCTGAACGGCTGATTCCGAGCCTGCAATCCGAACGGCGTCGCCCTGACGGGCGGCGCCGTTCGGCGTTCCAGGAGGCGTGATCCGACCGGAATCGGGGCGGTTGGCGGCACACGATTTGCACGGCCCCAGAATGCATGCTAGGTTTATCTCTTGTGCCGCAGGGTGGAGCAGTTCGGTAGCTCGCTGGGCTCATAACCCAGAGGTCGTAGGTTCAAATCCTGCCCCTGCAACAGAAAAGATGAAATCCCGGTCTCCTCGAGACCGGGATTTCGTCGTTTCCGGGGATGGCCGCCCGCGGTCGGCGAGCGGTGGGTCAGCCTATCGTCGCTACGGGGAGGCCGAACGCTGCGGCCACGCCGGCGTTGGTGACCGCACCCGCGTGGATGTTGACGCCCGCGCGGAGCGCTGCGTCTGCCGCCACCGCTGCTCCCGTGCCCTGGTCGGCGATGGCGAGTGCGTACCGGAGTGTGGCGTTGGTCAGGGCACGCGTCGAGGTCTCCGGGACGGCGCCGGGCATGTTGGCCACGCAGTAGTAGAGGCTGTCGTGGACGCGGAACGTCGGGTCGTCGTGCGTCGTCGGCCGGGAGCCTTCGAAGCAGCCGCCCTGATCGATCGCGATGTCGACGAGTACCGAGCCCGGCTTCATGTCCGCCACCATGGCGTCGGTGACGAGCTTCGGGGCCTGGGCCCGGGGATGAGCACCGAGCCGATGACGAGGTCGGCGTCGCGGAGCTGCTCCGCGATCTCGTACGCCGATGACGGCCTGGTCTGGATCTGCCCGCTGAAGCGGTTCTCCAGCTCGCGCAGGCGAGGGATGGAGATGTCGATCATCGTGACGTCCGCCTGCATGCCGAGCGCGTTGGCCGCGGCGTGCTCGCCGGCGACCCCGCCGCCGATGACGACGACCTTCGCCTTGGGGGTTCCGGGCACGCCGCCCAACAGGATTCCGCGTCCACCGGTGGCGCGCATGAGGTGGTAGGCGCCGACCTGCGCGGACAGTCGTCCTGCGACCTCGCTCATCGGCTGCAGGAGCGGCAGGGAGCGGTTGGGTAGCTGCACGGTCTCATAGGCGATCGCGGTGGTCCCAGAGGCGATCAGGGCGTCGGTGAGCGGACGGTCCGCCGCGAGGTGGAGGTAGGTGAAGAGCGTCTGGTCGGCCCGCAGGAAGTCGTACTCGGCGGCGACGGGCTCCTTCACCTTGAGCAGGAGGTCGCCCGCCGCCCAGACGGAGGCCGCGTCGGTGGCGATGGTCGCGCCGGCGGCACGATACGCCTCGTCCAGATTGCCGGACCCGAGGCCGGCGCCCGCCTGGACGACGACCTCATGGCCGTGTCGGACGAGTTCGTGGACGCCGCCTGGCGTCGCCGCGACCCGGTTCTCGTTGTTCTTGATCTCCGTGGGGATGCCGATTCGCATGGCTGGTTCCTCTCGCAGGCTGGGCCAAGGCTCGGCTCTCCCGCTCGTCGGTGGACGGTATGGGACTATTCTGAGGTTGCTGCGTTTCAGTCGGATGAACACCGCAGGTTTTGCGGAAATCATGTCTGAATTCGATGATCATTCGGCTAGAAAGGGGAGTGGGCGCAGGATGACGAACAATCTGCACGGGAGCGCGGACCTCGACGACGTCGATCACGCACTCCTGCGGCTCCTGCAGGAGAATGCACGCATGACGAACGCACGCATGGCGGAGCTCGTCGGCATCGCCCCCTCGACGTGCGTCGCCCGGGTGCGGTCGCTCGTCGATCGTGGCGTGATCACGGGGTTCTCGGCGCGTATCGATCCGGTCGCGGTCGGGCTCGGTCTCGAGGCGCTCATCAGCGTCAACATCAGGGCGGGGGCTCGCGCCCGTATCGCCGAGTTCAGCGCCGGCATCCGACAGCTCCCGGAGGTCGTGCAGGTGTTCTTCCTCGGCGGCTCCGAGGACTTCGTCATCCATCTCGCGGCGCGGGACAGCGCCCACATCCGCGACTTCGTCGTCGAGCATCTGTCGGCCGATCCGACGGTCGCCTCGACCCGCACGAGTCTGGTGTTCGATCACTCGTTCATCGGCGTCGCGGTGGGGGAGTGAGGGCGATCCGCGGCTGTACCGGCCGGGCGAAGGTCACGAACGCATAACGAAGGACTCGGGCGGAAAACCCTGACCATGTTCGGTTTTGCGATGGAGGCCGTGCGCGATGTCCGCCTTTTGGGGGATCGTCGATTAGCCAGCAGCTGTGAGTTTCGTTAGCGTTGTCGACGGCCCGCAAGGGCTGACCTACGTAACCGCGTCCCGCCCCCTGTCGCCCCGTGACGGCGTGCTGGACGTACGGTCGAACGCCACGCGGTAGCCGTTGTCGCCCCACGTGATCCGAGCCCGCGCGCTGTCCATCAGTGCGCCGATGGGGCGGATCGAGAGCCGTTCGACCCGGCCTGACGATCGACAGGAAGAGCGCACCGCGGTTCCGCGTGCGCTTCCAGGAGAACACATGACCGAAACGATTGCCGTCTCCGCGACGGGACTGTACAAGGTCTTCGGCAGGAAGCCGAAGGAAGCCGTGAAACGCCTGCAGGCCGGTGCGTCGCGAGACGAACTCGCCTCCGGCGGGACGACCGCAGCCGTCATCGACGCCTCGTTCGAGGTGAAGCAGGGCGAGATCTTCGTCGTGATGGGCCTCTCCGGCTCGGGCAAGTCGACGCTGATCCGGATGCTCAACGGCCTGCTCGAGCCGACGGCGGGCACCGTGACCATCGCCGGGAAGCCGATCTCGGGGGTGTCCTCGAAGCAGCTGCGTGCGGTCCGACAGGACAACATCTCGATGGTCTTCCAGCACTTCGCCCTGCTGCCGCACCGCACGGTGCTCGAGAACGCCGCCTACGGACTCGAGGTGAAGGGTGTGCCGGCCACTGAACGACGCGAGCGGGCCCAGGCCGTCGTCGAGCGCGTCGGGCTCGCAGGCTGGGAGGACAAGCTCCCGGGCCAGCTCTCAGGCGGGATGCAGCAGCGCGTCGGCCTCGCCCGCGCACTCGCCTCGGACACCGACATCCTCCTCATGGACGAGGCGTTCTCCGCGCTCGATCCCCTCATCCGCCGCGAGATGCAGGAGCAGCTCGTCGAGCTGCAGGCCGAGCTCGGCAAGACCATCGTGTTCATCACCCACGACCTCAACGAGGCGATGTTCCTCGGCGACCGGATCGCCGTCATGCGCGACGGCCGGATCGTCCAGGTGGGCACCCCGAACGACATCCTGACCGACCCGGCGAACGACTACGTCGCCCAGTTCGTCCAGGACGTCGACCGCGCCCGCGTCCTGACCGCCGGTGGCGTGATGGAACCCGCGCGCTCCGTCGTCTCCGCATCCGCCGGACCCAGGGCTGCCCTGCGCATCATGCGCGATCTGCAGACCTCGACCGCCTTCGTGGTCGGTCCGGGTCGGCAGCTCCTCGGCGTCGTCCGCGACAAGGACGTGCTGCGTCTCGTCCGTGCGGGCGACCACGAGCTCGGCAGCGTCATCACCGCCGACCTCGCCACGGTCTCGCCGGAGGCGGCGCTCGTCGACCTCTTCGAGTCCGCCGTCGAGAGTGCCCTGCCCGTCGCGGTCGTGGACGAGCGGACGCGCCTGCTCGGCGTCGTCCCGCGGGTGACCCTGCTCGCCGCCGTCGGCAACGTCCCGACCAACACGGACGAGATCAGCCTCGTCGGGCCGCCGGCGACGGTGCCCGTCGAGCTCATCACGGCGACCCTGCGGTCGACCGCGGAGGACCCGCAGCACCCCGACGACGTGACCTCGTCGATCGAGACCAGCGCCGCCGAACCGGCAGCGAGCCTGCCGGAAGGGAGTGTCCGATGAACGGCATCCGTCTCCAGTCGTCCGGGTTCCTGGACGCCATCACCCGCCCCGAGATCGGTGCGTGGGTCGAAGCCTTCGTCGACTTCATCACCGACGTCTTCCAGCCCGTCTTCGACGTCATCCGGAGCGTCTTCCAGGGGCTGTACGACGGCGTCGACCTCGTGCTCAGCGGTCCGCCGTTCTGGGTGATCATCATCGTCGCCGCCCTGCTGGCCTTCGTCGCACGGGGCCCGGTGTTCGCCGTCGGCTCCGCGGTCGGGCTGTTGATCATCGTCGGCGTCGAGCAGTGGGACAACGCGATGGACTCGCTCTCGCTCGTGCTCGTGGCCGGACTCATCGCCATCGTGATCGGGATCCCACTCGGCATCCTGGCGGCCCGCTCGAAGGTCGCATCGTCGATCATCCGGCCGTTGCTCGACTTCATGCAGACGACTCCTGCGTTCGTCTACCTCATCCCCGCGCTCATCCTGTTCCGCATCGGCGTCGTCCCGGGCATCGTCGCGACGATCGTCTTCGCGCTGGCCCCGGCCGTCCGTCTCACGGAACTCGGGATCCGCAACGTCGACCGCGAGGTCGTCGAGGCCGGCAACGCGTTCGGTGCTTCCTCGTGGCGGATCCTCCGCCAGATCCAGCTGCCGCTCGCGATGCCGAACATCATGGCCGGTGTCAACCAGGTCATCATGCTCTCGCTCTCCATGGTCGTCATCGCCGGCATGGTCGGCGCCGGCGGTCTGGGTGGCGACGTCGTCAAGAGCCTCTCCCGGATCGACATCCAGCTCGGCTCTGAAGCGGGCCTGTCGGTCGTCATCCTGGCGATCTTCCTGGACCGCCTCACGGCTTCCCTCGGTGGCGGTCGCAAACAGCGCGGGAAGCGCACGAAGGCTGCCCCGTCCTCGCCCGGCGGGATCCGACCGGCGCCTGCCTCGAGCACCACGACGACCGACAGCACCGCCTCAGGCGAGGAGCAGCGCACTCCCGCCGAGTCGCCGACCGCCGTGCGGTGACCCACCGGCACACAGCTTCCATCCGACGACACCGATCCCCGCGTCACGCGGGACGAAAGGAATCATCGAACATGCAGTACCGCACCAAGATCGCAACCACCATCGCAGCGGGGGCGGCGGCGACGCTCGCCATCTCCGGCTGCTCCGCGGGCGCCTCGGACGAGACGCTCGAGAACGGCGACAAGCAGGCGGTGACCATCGCCGTGTTCAGCGGCTGGGACGAGGGCATCGCGGCCTCCGAGCTGTGGAAGGCCGTGCTCGAGGAGCAGGGCTACGACGTCACCCTCGAGGAGGCGGAGCCCGCCCCGGTGTTCTCGGGCCTCAGCACCGGTGACTACGACCTGACGCTCGACGTCTGGCTGCCGACCACGCACGCGAGCTACATCGAGAAGTTCGGTGACGACGTCGTCGACCTCGGCGCCTGGAACACCGACGCCAAGCTCACGATCGCCGTCAACGAGGACGCCCCGGTCGACTCGCTCGAGGACCTCGCGGCCAACGCGGACCTCTTCGACAGCCGCCTCGTCGGCATCGACCCCGGTGCCGGACTGACCGAGGCCACCCAGGACAAGGTCATCCCCGAGTACGGCCTCGACGACTGGGAGTTCCTGACCTCGGGCACCCCGGCGATGCTCTCGGAGCTGAAGGCCGCGACCGACGCCGGCGAGAACATCGCCGTCACGCTGTGGCGTCCGCACTGGGCCTACGACGCGTTCCCGATCAAGGACCTCGAGGACCCGAAGGGCGCCCTCGGAGATGCCGAAGGCATCCACAGCTTCGGCAAGGCCGACTTCGCGGACGAGTACCCGACGCTCGCCGGGTGGCTGAAGGACTTCGACTTCGACTCGGAGCGACTGTTCTCGCTCGAGAACGCGATGTTCAACGAGGGTGACTCGAAGGACTACGCGCCGGTCGTCAAGCAGTGGATCAGCGACAACCAGGAGTACGTGGACTCGCTCACCAAGTAGCGGATCGATGAGACGACGGGCACCGGAGCGATCCGGTGCCCGTCGTCGTGTGCATCGGAGCGTCAGCTGCGGAGTCGGGCGAGGCCGTCGACGGCCCGCTCCAGCACCTCGACGCGTTTGCAGAACGCGAACCGGACCAGCGACGCGTAGTCCGGGTCGTGCCGGTCGAGACAGAACGCCGACAGCGGCACCGCCACGACGCCGGCGAGCTCGGGCAGTGCCCGGCAGAACGCCGCAGCATCGTCGAAGCCCAACGGTGCCGCATCGGCCACGATGAAGTAGGTGCCGTCCGGCCGGAAGGTGTCGAAACCGGCGGCTGAGAGGCCCGCGCTCAGGAGGTCCCGCTTGCCGCGCAGGCCGTCGGCGATGGCCGTGAACGCGGCGTCGGGCAGTCGGAGTCCGGTCGCCATCGCCGGCTGGAACGGTGCGCCGTTGACGTAACTGAGGTACTGCTTGACCGTCGAGACGGCCGAGACGAGTTCGCGGGGTCCGCTCAACCAGCCGATCTTCCACCCGGTCGTGCTGAAGGTCTTGCCACCGGACGAGATCGTGAGTGTGCGTCCGGCGGCACCCGGCAGGGTCGCGATGGGGACGTGTCGGACGTCGAAGGTCAGGTGCTCGTAGACCTCGTCCGTCACGATGATCGCATCGTGGCGCTCCGCCAACTCGGCGACCAGGTCGAGCGTCGCCCGGTCGAGGACGGTGCCGGTCGGGTTGTGCGGCGTGTTGACCAGGATGACCCTGGTCCGATCGGTGACGGCGGCGCGGAGCTCGTCCGGGTCCGGCTGGAAGTCGGGGGCGCGCAGCTTGACCGTCCGGTGCCGGCCACCGGCGAGGGCGATGAGTCCGCCGTACGCGTCGTAGAACGGCTCGAAGGTCACGACCTCGTCGCCGTGCTCGACGAGGGCGAGCAGGGTCGCGGCGAGCGCCTCGGTCGCTCCGGCGGTGACGAGCACCTCTCCCTGCGGGTCGGGCTGGAGACCGTAGAACCGTCGCTGGTGCTCGCTGATCGCGGTGCGGAGGTCGAGGGTGCCCGGGCCGGGCGGGTACTGGTTCTCGCCGCGCTCGATGGCCGCGACCGCCTCGGCCAGGACGGCCTCGGGTCCGTCCTCGTCGGGGAACCCCTGGCCGAGGTTGACGGCTCCGGTCCGCAGCGCGAGCGCGCTCATCTCCGCGAAGATCGTCGACGAGACGTGTCCGTCCTCGTCGACGAGGCCGGCGCCTTCGGCGGTGCGCCGCCAGGGTCCGTCAACCACCATGTCGATCTCCCTCCGTGGCCGCGGGCGCGGGCCGCTCCCAATCTAGGACACCGTGCGCAGGTCCTTGCGGCGAAGCCCTAGCCGGCGCACAGCGGGCGCGAATGAAACACTCAGCTCAGCACGGGAAGCTGACTGCGCTTGGAAGGAGCAGAATCGCCATGACCGACACCGCAGACGGACAGCAGCCCGCCGAACACCCCCAGTCCACCCCGAACGGTGAGACCGCGCCGCAGTCCGCACCCGCTGAGCAGGCGGGCGGCACAGTGCCTCCCGCGAGCGAGGCACGGCCGTCGACCACAGGAGCGTACTTCCCGCCCCCGACCGCGATGCCACCGGTCGCACCGCCCACCGGTCAGCCGACGCAGCCGTACGGCGCGGCCCAGCAGGGCTCGCCGTACCAGCAGGCGCCGCAGCAGCCGTCCGCAGCCTTCTCCCGTCAGCAGCAGCCGAACCCGTACGCCGCCTACCAGCAGCCCACCGGTCAGCAGCCCACGGCCCAGCCGCAGCCTGCTCAGCAGCACGGTCCCTACGGTGCGTCCCCGTACGCCCAGCAGCCGACCGGGCAGCACCCCGGCGTCCCGACGCCACCGGCAGCGCGGACGAAGAAGACCAACCGCCCGCTGGCGGGCATGGTCGCGATGCTCGCCGTCGGCGCCCTCATCGGAGGAGCGTCCGGCGCCGGGGCGACGCTCTGGGTCACGAACGCGACGAAGTCGAGTGTCTCGAGCAACGAGGCGGGCTCGAAAGCGTTCACCATCAACGACGACGCCGACGTGAGCCTGACCACGGCCATCGCCGCGACAGCCGGGCCGAGCGTCGTGACCCTCTCGGTCCAGGGCGGGCAGAGCGCCGGTACCGGTTCGGGGATCATCCTCAGCAAGGACGGTTACGTCCTGACGAACACGCACGTGGTGACCCTGGACGGCCAGGTCGCCGACCCGACCATCCGCGTCACCGATGCGAACGGCAAGCTGTACAACGCCAAGATCGTCGGCACGGACCCGGTCTACGACCTGGCGGTCATCAAGCTCGAGGACGCCTCGGGTCTCAGCCCGATGGAGTTCGCGAACTCCGACAAGCTCAACGTCGGCGAGACGGCCGTCGCGATCGGTGCGCCGCTCGGACTCGCCGGAACCGTCACCGACGGCATCGTCAGCGCCCTCAATCGGAGCATCACCGTCGCGTCCTCCGCAGTCCCGGACTCCGGATCGAGTGACGACGGCGGGTCCGGCGACTCGAACGGGGACAACCAGAGCCCGTGGAACTTCGACGTGCCGGGGCAGACCACCCCGACCGCGCCGACCTCCTCGATCTCCATCGCGGTCATCCAGACCGACGCGGCGATCAACCCCGGCAACTCGGGTGGCGCGCTCGTCGACGGCACCGGCAAGCTCATCGGTGTCAACGTCGCGATCGCGAGCGCCGGAAGCACCGACTCGTCGTCGCAGAGCGGCAGCATCGGTGTCGGATTCGCCATCCCGGCGAACATCGCCAAGCGCGTCTCGGACGAGATCATCAAGACGGGCAAGGCGACCCACGGCCTGCTCGGCGCGACCGTGAAGGACGCCTCGAGCGACGCCAAGAGCACGGTCGCCGGCGCGCTCATCGACAAGGTGACCGACAACGGCGCCGCGCAGGCCGCGGGTCTGAAGTCCGGTGACATCGTCACCGAGTTCAACGGCGTCCCGGTCACGGGTGCGAACGACCTGACCGCTCAGGTGAGGGCGCTCGCGGCGGGGGCGACGGCGAAGCTCACCTTCACCCGCGGCAACGACTCGCAGACCGCCGAGGTCACGCTCGGCGAGCTCGCGCTCTGACACCCGGGGCGTCACGCCCCGGAGGACGCCCGCACGGCCACCGTGCGGGCGTCCTCCGCGTCCGGGCCACCCCGACGACCGGCTGCTAGGCTCGATCGAACGAAACACGGAGTGAACCCCCATGTCGAACGACACAGGCCAGGCCGACGCACCGTCGTCGCCCGGAGTCTCCTACGTGATGCCGGTGTTGAACGACGTCCGCCACGTCCGGGCAGCCGTCGACAGCCTCCTGGCGCAGGACTACGCCGGCGACGTGGAGATCACGATCGCCGTCGGGCCGAGCATCGACGGCACGACCGAGCTCGTCCGAGAGCTCCAGGCGGCCGACCCGCGCATCCATGTGCTGGAGAACCGCGTCGGGTCGACCCCGGCCGGACTCAACCTGGCGATCGCCGCGTCGACGCATCCGATCGTCATCCGGGTTGACGCCCACTCGGAGCTGCCCGACGACTACGCGCGACTCGCGGTCGAGACCATGCTCCGCACGGGGGCGCAGAACGTCGGCGGCATCATGGACGCCCAGGGGCGCACGAGCTTCGAGAAGGCGGTGGCACGGGCGTACGGCTCGCGCGTCGGACTCGGTGGCACACCCCACCACGTCGGCGGGCGAGAGGGGCCCGCCGACACCGTCTACCTCGGGGTCTTCGACCGCGAGATGCTCATGCGGGTGGGCATGTTCGACGAGCGCATCAAACGCGGACAGGACTGGGAGCTCAACCGCCGGATCAAGCAGGCCGGCGGCCTCGTCTGGTTCACGCCCGCGTTGCGCGTCGTCTACCGCCCGCGTGCGAGCATGCGGGCCCTGGCGCGACAGTTCTTCTCCACCGGGCTCTGGCGCGGCGAGCTCAGCCGGAGCTTCCCCACCCGCGGCACGCTCCGGTACTTCGCTCCGCCGGTCCTGGTGCTCGGCATCGTGCTCGGCACACTGCTCGGGCTCGGAGGACTGGTCCAGCTGGGAGCGGGAGCGACACCGTGGCTGCTTCTCGGGTTCGCAGCCCCCATCGCCTACGCGGCCATCGTGTTGCTCGCGAGCATCGTCGTCACCGGGCGGGACGGGGTGCGCACGAGCCTCTGGATGCTCGCCGTCCTGCCGTGCATCCACTTCTGCTGGGGCACGGGGTTCGTGCTCGGCTACGGCTCGCTCGCGAAGGGCATCTCCGCGCTGCGCAATCCACCGAAGGCGGTCTAGATGTCGGATCCCAGCACGGCCGGAACCGGGCCGAGGCTCACGCCCCCGCGGACGATCGCCGAACTCCGCGCTGTGGCGCAACCGCCGGAGGTCCGCGCGCGGAAGAACGCCGAGCATTGGACCGCCGACCTCTACCTGCGAGACCTGTCGCCGTACGTCACGTGGTTGCTGCTGCGCACGAGCATCAGCGCGAACGGCGTGACGGGTCTGATGATCCTGACCGGCTGGGCCACGGCCGCCGCGCTCCTCATCCCCGGATTCGGAGGTGCGGCCCTCGCGCTCGTGCTCGGCCAGACGCAGATGCTCGTCGACTGCTGCGACGGTGAGGTCGCGCGCTGGCGGCGGACGTCGAGTCCGGCCGGTGCGTTCCTGGACTCGGTCGGCCACTACTCCACCGAGTCGCTCATCGCGATCGCACTCGGCATCCGTGCCGCCGCGTGGCCGGTCGATGCGCCCGAAGATCTCGTCTGGATCACCCTCGGATTCGCACTCGCGCTGTTCGTCGTGCTCAACAAGTCGCTGAACGACATGGTGCGAGTCGCCCGCGCCGGGTTCGGGGCGCCGAAACTCACCTACTCGACCGAGGAGTCGGCGCCGCGCGGGGGACTGCTCGCGACGGCGCGGACGGTGGCGCGGTTCCTCCCGTTCCACCGGCTGTTCCACTCGGTCGAGCTCACCATGGTGATCTTCGCCGCTTCCGTGGTCGGCCTGTTCGTCGGCGATGTCGAGGCGATGCGCTGGGTGCTCGCGATCCTCGTTCCGCTCGCGTTCCTGACGCTCGTCGGGCATTTCATCGCGATCGTCTCGTCGAAGCGGCTCCACGCGTGATGTCCGGCCCGAGCTCGGTCACGCGCTCCGTCGGCGTCGTGGTCTTGACGCAGGGGACCCGCCCGATCGAGCTCACCGCAGCCGTGGAGAGCGTGCTCGCCCAGCAATCGGTGGAGCTCGACGTGGTCGTGGTCGGCAACGGCTGGCAGCCGATCGGACTTCCGGCCGGCGCTCGAGGCCTGGCCCTGTCGGAGAACCTCGGGATCCCGGCCGGCCGCAACCGTGGTGCCGACGCCGTGCAGGGGGAGTTCGTCTTCTTCCTCGACGACGACGCGACCATCCCGTCCACCACGTTCCTCCGCGACGCCATCGCGATGCTCGACGCGGACCGCTCCATCGGCCTCATCCAGCCCCGGCTCGCCGACGCGGACGGTGCAGCGACGCCGTCCCGCTGGGTGCCGCGAACCCGCGACAAGGACCCCAGGCATTCCAGCGCCGTGTTCTCCTGCCTCGAAGCGGCCGTCCTGCTGCCGCGGTCGGTGTTCGACGCCGTCGGTGGATGGGCAGACCCGTTCTTCTACGCGCATGAGGGCATCGAGCTCGCCTGGCGGGTCTGGGACCAGGGGAGACGAGCCTGGTACGAGGCCTCCCTCGAAGCGAACCACCCGGTGACCGAACCGACGAGGCATACCGCCTACTACCGGCTCAACGCGCGGAACCGGGTCTGGCTCGCGCGGCGGAACCTCCCCGTGCCGCTCATCCCGTTGTACGTGGGCTCCTGGAGCGCGATCCAGGTGATCCGGTGGTGGCGGAAGCCGGAGGCCCTCCGCCCCTGGTTCGGTGGCTGGCGCGAGGGCTGGCGGACGGACCCCGGCCAACGTCGCCCACTGCGCTGGCGGACGGTCTGGCGGATGACGCGCGCAGGACGACCTCCCGTCATCTGAGCGGCGGGCACCCGTCGTGATCCCACCGTGACCTGGCGTCGTTACGCTTGACGGATGCTGGAGCTGACATGGGACTGATCAGAGACGGTCGTCGTGCCATCACGCTCGCCAAGGACCTGCTCGCCAACCGCCGGGCCAGAGCCGTCCTCGCGGCGCAGATGCAGGCGGCTCCCGTGATCGAGCCGGGGCGCTACAAGGTGGCCGTGTACTTCGCGGACGGTGCCGTCAACATGTACCAGATCCGGCAGTGGTACCGGCCCCTCGCCGAACTGTCGAAGCAGTGGCCCGTGCTCATCCTCAGCCGCGGTGCGACGGCTGCGGCGAAGCTGTTCGAGGAGTCGCCGATCCCGACGGCCTACGTCCGGACGGTCGTCGCCCTCGAGCGCACGCTGGCCGAACAGGACATCCGCGTCGTGCTGTACGTCAACCAGAACGCCAAGAACTTCCAGATGTTCCGCTACGGCTCCCGCTGGCACGTCTTCGTCAACCATGGCGAGAGCGACAAGATGTACATGACCACGAACCAGTTCAAGGCCTACGACTACAGCCTCATCGCCGGCCAGGCGGCGAGGAACCGGCTGGAGCGGGTGCTCTGGGACTACGACTTCGACAAGCGCGCGATCATGATCGGCCGCCCGCAGGCGGACCACTACTCGGGCGAACTGCCGTACACGCCCGATGAGCGGACCGTGGTCCTGTACGCGCCCACCTGGGAGGGCGACCGCGCGGCCGCGGCGTACGGCTCGATCGCGAGCCACGGCGTGGCCCTCGTCCGAGCGCTCATCGCGACCGGGCGGCACCGGGTCGTGTACCGCCCGCACCCGAGGAGCGGTGTCGTCGATCCGGCGTACGCGAGCGCGAACCGCGAGATCATGGCCGCGCTCCAGGAGGCGAACCGAGCGGACGCCTCGGCCCAGCACGTCGTCGACACGGGTGCCGACCTCGGGTGGCAGCTGGCGGCAGCGGACGCGGCGATCGTCGACATCTCCGCGATGGTCTACGACCGCCTCGCGAGCGGGAAGCCGCTCATGATCACCCGTCCCGTGAACCCGGAGGCGGAGGTCGACACCGGAGGGTACCTCTCGGCGTGCGAATGGCTCGATGCCTCGGACGCCGCGGACATCGTCGACGGAGTGGACCGGCTCCTCGGTGATCCCGAGACGGTCGCGCGACTGCAGCACTGGGTCGAGTACTACTTCGGCGACACGACGCCCGGGGTGACGACGGCGAGGTTCCACAGCGCCATCGAGCATCTGATGTCGGAATGGGAACGGTTCGCACTCGCGCACGCCGATGGCCGGCCGGAGCTCGACGAGCATGAGGACGATGAGGACGAAGACGAGGATGACGACGACGAAGGACGCGCCTGAGGCGCCCTGAGCCGTTGAGTCCGCGCCCAGGAGAACCGCGTAGGGTCGGGCAGGTGAATCCGTCCTCCGGGCGACTGGCCTCCCTCGACGGAGTCCGTGGTGTCGCCAGCGTCGTCGTGGTGCTCTACCATGTGTCGTTGCTCGCACGACCCTTCGCGACGGGCCGGATCTCGGAGCCCGCCTGGGACATCGCGACCGAGACACCACTGAAGCTGCTCTTCGCCGGCACCGAGGCGGTGCAGGTGTTCTTCGTCCTGAGTGGTCTCGTCGTCGCGCTACCCCTGTTGCGAGGCGGCGCGAGCTGGCCGGGGTTCTTCGCCGCCCGATTCGTGCGCCTGTACCTCCCCGTCTGGGGCTCACTGCTGTTCGCCGCCGCACTCATCCTGCTCATCCCCAGGGATCCCGCCTCGGTGACCACCGGTGAGTGGATCGCGAATGCGAACGCGACGAGCGTCGACCCCCTGCACCTCCTGACGGAGGCGACCCTGACGCCGGTGAGCTACGACCTGGTGAACACCCTGTGGTCGCTGCGCTGGGAGCTGATCTTCACCCTCCTCCTCCCGGTCGCCGTCCTGCTCGCACGGTTGCTGCGTCGCTGGGCGTGGCCGGTCGCCGCACTGATGGCCGTGGTCATGGTGCTCGGGC
Organism: Plantibacter sp. M259; assembly: GCF_006065115.1. NCBI lineage: Bacteria > Bacillati > Actinomycetota > Actinomycetes > Micrococcales > Microbacteriaceae > Plantibacter > Plantibacter sp. M259. The sequence goes on from NZ_CP040750.1 coordinate 3,485,647, forward strand.
GGGTCGCCGGGATGGACGCCGCCGTGTACCTGCCGGCCTTCTTCATCGGCACGCTGATCGCCGTCAGACTCGACGACCTCCGCGCCTGGGCGGCGGATCGGTCCCGCCCCTGCAGTGGGCGTTGCTCACGGGCGGGTCCGCGCTCCTGCTCGTCGCGAGCTGGCTCTCCCGACCGTACGTCGAGTCCTCCTCCACGCTGGGTCAGGCGCTCTGGGGTCTGTCGGGCGTGGGCGCGGCCGGCCTCATCGTCGTCGCCATCGGAAGCCCGTTCGCCCGGCGCCTCCTGGAGGCGCGACCCGTTCTCTGGCTCGGGAAGGTGTCGTTCAGCCTGTACCTCGTGCACGCCCCGATCCTGGCGACGCTCGCCTTCTCGTTCGGCGACGAGCGCTGGTGGCTGGTCGGCATCGTGGGCGTACCACTCAGCCTGCTGATCGCCGCCGGATTCTTCCAGCTCGTCGAGCGTCCGTCCCATGGCCTGGCGCGCCGCGTCGGCCGAGGGGTGCAGACGGGGGTCGCGGCGGTGCGCTCCCGGATGCTCAGCCGACGCGAGGGACGAGCGCGTTCCGCTTCTTCCGACGAGCGGCCGCGTGCAACTCCTGAGCCCACCGACGGGTGACGGCTTCGTCGTCGTATTGCTCCGCGGTCGTTCTGGCGTTGCGACGCATCGCGTCGACCTCGGCTTCAGGAAGGGCGAGCAGGCGCTCGATGGCGGCGGACACGACGGCCGGTTCCGCGGACGGCACGAGGTACCCGTTCCAACCGTCGCGGACGATGTCGGCCGGCCCGTAGGGGACGTCGACCACGATGGGAAGACACCCGGCTGCCATCGCCTCGATGAGCACGAGCGGGAAGCCCTCCGAGGTCGAGGTCATCACGAGGAACGAACCCGAGCCGAGCTGCTGCCGGGCGGAGCGGTCGTAGCCGTGGAGGACGACGCGGTGCTCCGGGTCTTCGGCGATGAGGAGCGACTGCAGTTCGTCGAGCAGCTCGCCGCCGCCGTAGACGTCGAGCGTCGGGGGAGGCCCGTCCGTGGACGTGGCGGCGAGGACGGCGCGGATCGCGTGCGCCGGCCGCTTGCGAGCCGTGAGCGAGCCGAGGAACATCCCGCGGCTGCGAGGCCGAAGCGCGCGTGCGACCTCCGGGGCGACGAGTTCGCGCGAGTTCGGGATGACACTGAGCGAGGCGTGCTCGCCCAGCATGGTCGTCACGTCCGCGAGCTGTCGATCGCTGAGGAGCGCGACGAGGTCGAAGTCGTCGAGCGCCTCGAACACCGCTCGCCGCGACTCCCGCAGCCGGCCGTGTGGCCGTTCCGTGCCCTGGAGGTGCGAGGCGTGCACGACGTGCGCGGTGACGACGTTGCGCTTCCGGTAGCTCAGGACGAACGGGGCGATGGTCTTGCTGTCGACGATCATCCAGGCCGGTGCGCCCGCGGTGAGCGCGTCGAACCAGGCGCGGTACAGGGACCAGATGCGTCCCCAGGACCGGATGGGGCTACCCTCCTCGTCGCAGAGGACGACCGAGCGGCCGCCCTTCATGCCCCGTTCACGCGTGTCGCGGCGGTCGGACAGGAGCAGGGTGCCGTCGGCTCGGTAGACGTCCACCTGCAGGATCTGACCCGCGTCGTCGTGTCGCTCGCGGCTGAGGACGGCATCACCGCGGCGTCGTTCCGTGCCGACGTCGTCGAGGGGGAGCGGGGTGAACCCGTGGCGCGCCAGGTCGAGGGAACCACCTGGCAGCGGGTTGTCGCGCAGCCAGTCCCAGAGGTTGACGACCCGGAGGCCGTCGATCAGGTCTCCGCGCGTACGCAGCCGCGACTCCAACTCGGGGTAGTCCGGTCGGTGGTCGAAGGTGAGGACGTCGACCGGGGTGTCTGCCAGTCGGATGAACGCGCGGGAGCGCTGGAGCATCGCCTCGGTCATGCCGCCGAAGTCGTCTGACAGGCCCCAGGTCACCGCGAAGTGGCGACCTTCCGGGAACGGCTTCTGGGGGCGGCGCAGGAAGGGAAGTCTCACCCTCCGACGGTACGCGATGGACCTGGAGAGATGCCGCATCCTGGGCGGCTCGGTCGGGACCGACCCGGAACCCGCCTCAGGCGGTCAGGGGCGCTGCTCGGTCCCGTCGCCGACGGCCGCATCGCCGCCTGACTCGATGGTCAGGTGCTTCCGGCGTCGGAACACCTGGTCGCGGATCTTCCCGAGGCCGGACTGGCCGGAGACGGCCCGCATCCGCGGTTCGAGATCGAGCGGGACGACGAACGGCGCCGGTCCGAACGCCTGGCGAGCGGCACGGACGACCTGTCGGCCCAGCATGTGGTTGCCGATACCGCCGACGGCCGCTCCGACGCCGAAGGGGAGCGCCTTGCCGATGACGCCGGCGCTGCCGCTCGCCGCGAAGTGCTTCACGAAGCGCACCCGCAGCTGGTCGGCGACGGGACCCACGATCATCGACGGCAGACCCTGCGTGATCGTCTGGCCCCAGAACGCCTGCCGCGGGACTCCCTTGCCGGCCGCCTGGGATCCGAAGTTGCGCAGGAGGTCGGTTCCGGCCTTGCCGAGCATCATGGTCATGACGAGCGCGCGGGATCGCATCGGATCCGCCAGGGCAATGCCGTGGACCTCGGTGACCGACTGGGCGAACAGGGCGGTCGCCTCGAGGAACCCCGCCGTCTCGACACCGGAGAGCGCAAGTGTCGTCGCCGTCCCAATCGCCGGGACCACGGCGGTCGCGCCGACGGCGGCTCCCGTCGTCGTCACCGTCGTGAGGTACCGGCGCTCCAGGACGCGGATGAGCTGGTCGGCCGTCGCGTTCGGGTACATCCGCCGGATCGAGCGGATGTGCGCCACGACCACCGGTCGCTGGACCCAGAGCAGTCGATCGAGCGCCCGCACCCATCCCGGCTCGGGCAGCATGGGCTGCTGTGCTGCGGCGGTGGGGAACTGGGCGGGACCCGGAACGGGTCCCTGCTGCGGTCCGGTCATGACGACCTCCTCGTGGGCGGGGCGGCCAGTCTACGTCGACCCACTGCGGGTCGACTGACGCTTGCTGGCGGACCTCAGCTGTTGTAGTCGGCGTTGTAGCGGTCGAGCACGTCGTCGATCGGGGCGTCGAGCACGAGCGAACCCTTGTCGAGGTAGAGGCCCCTCGTGCAGAACCGCCTGAGGTCCTTCTCGTTGTGCGAGACGAAGAACAGGGTCCGCCCGCCCTCGAGGAGTTCCTCGATGCGCCGGTAGCACTTCTCGCGGAACGCCCGGTCGCCGACGGCGAGGACCTCGTCGACGAGGATGATCGGCTCTTCGAGCTGCGCGATCACCGCGAAGGCGATGCGCACCTTCATCCCGCTCGAGAGGTGCTTGTACGGGGTGTCGATGAAGTCCGCTATCTCGGCGAACGCAATGATGTCGTCGAACCGTCCGTCGATCTCGCGGCGCGACATGCCGTGGAGGCCGGCCGTCAGGTACACGTTGTCGCGGACCGTCAGGTCGTTGACGAAGCCGCCGGTGATCTCGATGAGCGGTGCGACACCCTCACGCACACCGATGGTGCCCTCGTCGGGCAGCACGACGCCCGCGACGAGCTTGAGCAGCGTCGACTTGCCTTGACCGTTCCGACCGACGACGCCGATCGCCTCGCCGGGGGCGACATCGAAGGAGACGTGGCGCAGGGGCCAGAACTCGCCCGGCTTCGAGCGACGGTCGCGACCGGCGAAGAGGTCTTTGAAACTTCGCCGACCGCCGCGGTTGCGCCGGAACCGGATGCCTGCGTCGGCGACCGAGATCGCCGGTCGACCGGCGGTTGCGTTACCTGTGGGCATCAGATCTCCTTCAGTACGGAGCGCTCGCAGCGCTTGAAGACGAGGAGACCGACCGCGAGGATCACTGCCGACATGGCGGCTGACACGCCCACGAGGTGCCAGTTGAGTTCCTGTGGGAAGAACGCGGAACGGTACAGCGCGAAGATGCCGCTGAGCGGGTTGAACGCCGCGAAGGGCTCGATCTTGTCGGGCAGCGCCGTCGTGCTGTAGATGATCGGCGTCGCATAGAACATGAACCGCAGGATGAGCTTGACGGCTCGCTCGAGATCGCGGAAGAACACGACGAGCGGAGCGACGATCAGGCAGAGCCCGATGGTCAGGACGGCTTGGATGACGATGGCGAGCGGGAACAGCACGATGTCGAGGTTCACCTGCGCGCCGCTGAAGATCGCGAAGGCCGCGAGGACCGGGAGCGCCGCGAGGAACTCGATGCCCTTCGACAGCACGATCCGATTCACCCAGATGGTCCGGGGGATCGTCGTCGAACGCACGAGCTTCGCCTCGCGCAGGAAGGCGCGCGTGCTGTCGGACACCGAGCCCGTGAACCACATCCACGGCAGCAGGGCGGCGAGGAGGAACACGATGTACGGTTCCTCGCCGACATCGCGTCGGAACACCTGCGTGAAGACGAACCAGTAGATCCCGCTCATGACGAGGGGGTCGAGGATGGACCACACGTAGCCGAGCGCGCTCGTCGAGTAGCGCACACGCAGGTCTCGGACGGTCAGGATCCAGAGCGCGTGGCGATACCTCGCCGAACGCGACATCCTTGGCCGCGTTTCAGCAGAAGAACTCACGTGACCAACCTTATCGAGGCGACGCAGGAACGCCGCCCGCGACGCTCAGCGTCGGGACGGCGTTCGGGTGCGGTGTGGACGGGATGCTCAGACGAACAGGTTCGCGCGCTCGAGGTCCTCGGCGAAGTCGACCTCGACCGCGTAGAGGTCGGAGATGTCGACCGGCTCGACGAGCATGCCTTCGCGCTCGATGGCGAGCTCGATGCCGCGCTCGAAGTAGTCCTGGTCGCCGACCTTGGTCAGGTAGCGGTGCAGCATCGTCTTGTCCTGCGACGAGATGTAGTTGATGCCCACGGCCTCGCCCAGCCCGCCGACGACGGTCTTCGAGAGCTCCTTGATGTAGCCCTCGGCGCTCGTCGTGTACTTGACCTCTTCGTCGGACACCTTGGAGGTGTTGACGGTCACGAACGAACGGTCCTTGGCGATCATCGCGGCCGCGCGGTCGAGGACGGCCGGGTCGAAGACGACGTCGCCGTTCATCCAGAGCACGCCGCCGACCTGAGACGCGGCGAGGGCGCGCATGAGGCTCTTCGAGGTGTTGGTCTGGTCGTACTGCTCGTTGTAGACGAAGGAGGCGTCGGGAAAGGCCTCGATGATGTGCTCGAGCTTGTAGCCGACGACGATCGTCACCTTGGCGCTCGCTCCGAACGCGTGGTGGATGTTGTCGAACTGCTGCTGCATGATGGTGCGGCCGTCGCTGAGCTCGGTCAGGGGCTTGGGAAGCGAGCGGCCGAGACGGCTGCCCATCCCTGCGGCAAGGATCACTACCTGGGTGGTCACGTTGTTCTCCTCAGTGTGGGTATGGAATCACGCGGTGCCACGAGGCTGTGGACGATTCACCGAGGATTAACCAAGACGTGCATTGAAAGACACTCCGTTATGCCAAAATACAGGCTAGCCGCGGTGAACTCCGTCTGTCAGGGGTTCCCAGGGTCCGTTGTCGTTTTGTGATCGACCACCCGGCGTTTACACAGCTTGGGGGAGATGTGTCAACCGTTCATCCTGAGACTCCGCTGTCCGCTGCGGCCGCCGCTGTTGGTAGGTTTGCTTGGTGACTTCCACGACTCCGCCAGATCCCGCTCAGCAGCCCGCGCCTGCCGACGGCACGTCGACGAGTCCGGGCACGCCGAACCCCGCCGACGCCGCTGGTGCACCTGCGCCGACGACCGCTTCCGACGATCAGGGTGCCGCAACGCCGACGGCACCGAAGCGCGCACCCCGCTCGACGACGCCTCGGGCTTCCGGAACGGCGAAGGCCCCGGCGAAGCGGCCGAGCACGCCCCGCACCCGCACCACGTCGGCGAGCGAGACCTCGGGCGAGTCCGGGGACGCGACCACACCGGCACCCAAGACGACCACGGCACGCTCGACGACCGCTCGGACCTCGGCGGCGAAGACCACGGCCACCAAGTCGACGACGACGCGCACCACCGCCGCGAAGCGCACGTCCGCGAAGTCGGCCGCTGCAGCCGGTAACGCGGAGAGCACTGAGTCGGCCGAGACGACCACCGCCCCGAAGACGCCCAGGTCGACGACGGCGCGCCCCGCAGCCGCGAAGCCGGCGACCAAGGCCGCAGGCGCCAAGACGACCACCGCCCGGACCTCGACGACGAAGTCCACGACGGCCCGGACGCCGGCCAAGCGCACACCGGCGCGCACCAGCGCCGCGAAGCAGACCGAACAGACGGCAGCCGCGGCGGCCGGCGTGCTCGACGAGGTGAGCGCACCCGGATCGGTCGACCGGACGGCGACGTCGCCCCCGACCGAACAGCCGTCCCCGGAGGTCGTCGACCGGATCGCCGTCGATGAGCCTCGGTCCGACGACACGCAGACCGAGACCCCGACGACCGCGTCATCCACTGCCGAGCAGGCTGCGGACGACACGGCCCGGCAGACGGCGCCGTCACCGTCGGAGTCCGTGTCGGTGGCGCCTCCGCAGGAGGAGGTCATCGCTCCGGCGGCAGCCCCCAAGCGTCCTGTCGGCCGTCCCGCGTCGACCCCGCCGTCCGCCGCCACCTCGTCGCCCGCAGCGACGACGGCGCAGCGCACCGAGGCTGCCGACGACGACGCCCATCCCGTCGTCCTGTCGATCTCGGGACTCGTCAAGCAGTTCGGCGACACGGTCGCGGTCGACGGCGTCGACCTCGAGGTCCGCCGGGGCTCCTTCTACGGCATCGTCGGGCCCAACGGCGCCGGCAAGACCACCACGCTGTCCATGGTCACGGGTCTCCTCCGTCCTGACGCCGGGTCGATCACCGTCCAGGGCGTCGACGTTTGGCAGGATCCCGCCGAGGCCAAGCGGGCGATCGGTGTGCTGCCCGACCGGCTGCGGCTCTTCGACCGCCTGACCGGCAGCCAGCTCCTGTACTACTCCGGTGTCCTGCGGGGGCTCGACCCCGCGACCGTGAAGTCGCGGACCGCCGATCTGGCTCGTGCCTTCGGTCTCGACGACGCGCTCGGTCGTCTCGTCTCCGACTACTCGGCGGGCATGACGAAGAAGATCGCGCTGGCAGCCGCACTCATCCACTCGCCGCGTCTCCTCATCCTCGACGAGCCGTTCGAGTCGGTCGACCCGGTCTCCGCGGCGAACGTCATCGAGATCCTCCAGCGGTACGTCGCCAACGGCGGAACCGTCGTGCTCTCGAGCCACGGCATGGACTTCATTCAGCGCGTGTGCGATCACGTGGCCATCATCGTCCAGGGCAAGGTGCTGGCCGCCGGGTCCGTCGACGAGGTGCGCGGAACGGGCACGCTCGAGGAGCGGTTCGTCGAGCTCGCCGGGGGCCGCAAGTCGGCAGAGGGAATGGAATGGTTGCACAGCTTCTCCGACTGAAACTGCAGCTGACGCTCAACGCGTTCCGCCGCAGCCCCTGGCGACTGGTCGGGCTCGTCCTCGCGATCGCGGTCGGCGTGTGGATCGTCGTGCTCGCGAGCACCGGTCTCGTCGCGCTGCGCGGTGGCGATCCGGAGGTCACCCGCAACCTGCTCGTGTTGGCCGGATCGGCCGTCGTCCTGGGGTTCATCATCCTTCCGCTCGTCTTCGGTGTCGACGATCAGCTGGATCCTCGGGCGTTCTCGCTCTTCGGGCTGCCCAACCGCACCCTGTCCGCAGGCCTACTCGTGACAGCGCTCGTGTCGGTGCCGTCGCTCGTCCTCGCCGTCCTCGCGGCCTCGTCGGTGGTCACCTGGTCGCGGTCGCCGCTGCCCGCCGTCCTCGCCGTGGTCTCCGCGGTTCTCGGCGTGCTGCTCTGCGCGCTCCTGGCCCGGATCGCCACCTCGATCTCCGCGAGCCTCCTGTCGACGCGTCGCGCCAAGGAGGTCATGGGTGTCCTCGGGCTGGTGCTCATCATCGCCGTGGCCCCGGCGATCATCGCCCTCACCACCGTGGACTGGCAGCGCGACGGATTCGCCGTCCTCGGCCGGGTCGCTGACATCCTCAGTTGGACCCCGCTCGGCGCCGTCTGGTCGTTCCCCGGTGATGCCGCACTCGGCGGCATCGCGCCCGCGATCGTCAAGCTACTGCTCACCGCGGCGACCATCGCCCTGCTCTGGTTCGCCTGGCAGGCGTTCGTCGCCCGACTGCTCGTGACGCCGGAACGCCTCGGGACGGGCCGCGACAGCACCGGCCTGGGTTGGTTCGACCTGCTCCCCGGTTCCCCGTCCGGAGCCATCGCCGCTCGGAGCATGACCTACTGGCTGCGCGACCCGCGGTACCTCGTCTCCCTCGTGATCATCCCGATCGCGCCCTTCATCTTCTTCGTGCCCATGCTCGTCGCCGGCATCCCGATGAACGTCCTCGCACTCGTCCCACTTCCGGTCGTGTGCTGGTTCCTCGGCTGGCTCCTGCACAATGACCTCGCCTTCGATTCGACCGCGGTCTGGTTGCACGTCGCCTCGGGGGTCCGCGGACGATCGGACCGGATCGGCCGGCTCTTCCCGGTGCTCCTCATCGGTATCCCGCTCATCGCGGTCGGGTCGACGCTGAGCATCCTGTTCTACGGCGACTGGGACGCCCTGCCGTCGATGATCGGGGTGAGCACGTGCCTGTTGTTCAGCGGTGCCGGTATCGCGAGCTTCGTGTCCGCGCGGTTCCCGTACCCGACGTCGCTTCCCGGCGACAGCCCGTTCCAGCAGCCGCAGGTGCCGGGCAGCAGCGGCATGTCCGCGCAGTTCCTCAGCCTGCTCGGTACGGTCCTGCTCACGATTCCCGCCGGCTGGTTGGCCGTGCTCGGGCTCACCGGTGAGCCGAACTGGAACTTCGGGGCTCTCGCGGTCGGTGCGGGCACCGGCATCCTGGTCCTCGCGATCGGGATCTTCGCCGGCGGTCGCGTCTTCGACCGTCGCAGCCCCGAGATCGTCGGCTTCGCCAGCTCGCACTGACCAGCCGCCCGCGACCGGATCCGCCCGCAGGAGACCCGGGTGCCGTCCGGCGGTACCATGGAGCCATGGCGCAGCATGACAGCACGAAGCAGCAGATGAGCACGATCGATCCCGGTGGCACGCCCGACGGTGGGAGCACGGCGATCATGGATCGTGAGCTCGAGGAGCTGATCGAGAGCGAGAACATCGAGCCCGGCGATCACGAGCGGTTCTCGCACTACGTCAAGAAGGAGAAGATCCTCGAGTCGGCGTTGAGTGGCAAGCCGGTGAAGGCGCTCTGCGGCAAGAAGTGGACGCCGGGTCGCGACCCCGAGAAGTTCCCGATCTGCCCGGCCTGCAAGGAGATCTACGAGAAGCTCCTCCGCGACTGACGCTGGAGCGCACCGCGGTCGACGCTCGAACGCGTCGCCGCGGTCAGCCTTCGAGGTAGACGGTCGGAAGCACCGGGTCGCCGCGGGTGAGGCTGACGGCCCGAGGTGGCAGTTCCGCCACCGCCTGTGCCCGGTGTTCCCTCGCCTGACGCGTCCCCGCGGCGCCGAGGTACTGCTCGTCCACGAGTCCGCCTTCGACGAGCTGGACCATCAGGGGGCGTTCCGACGCGGCGTCGGCCGCACCCTCGTGTTCGCCCGCAGGTCCGTCGCCGAGGTAGATGCGCTCCTCGCGGGCGACCCCGTGCCGGTCGTAGGCGCGCGCAGCGGTCTTGCGGCCGCCGACGGTCGCCTTCTCCGCGGACTTCTTCGCGACGCTGATCCAGTCGCCCTGGTCGTCGCGGTGCGCGACGAGCTTGTAGACCATGCCCATGGCGGGGGAGCCGGAGCCGGTGACCACGGAGGTGCCGACGCCGTAGGAGTCGACCGGGGACGCGGCCAGGGCCGCGACGGCGTGCTCGTCGAGGTCGTTGGTGACCGTGATGCGGGTCGACGTGGCGCCGAGCTCGTCGAGGAGGCGGCGGACCTGGTCGACGACGATCGGCAGATCACCGGAGTCGATGCGTACGGCTCCCAGCTCCGGGCCGGCGATGCGTACGCCGAGTCGCACGGCCTCCTCGATGTCGTAGGTGTCGACGAGCAGCGTGGTCCCGGCGCCCATCGTGTCGATCTGGGCTCGGAAGGCGTCCTCCTCGGAGTCGTGCAGGAGGGTGAAGGAGTGCGCGGCCGTCCCCATCGTCGGGATGCCCCAGCTGCGTCCGGCCTCGAGGTTCGAGGTGGCGCTGAAGCCGGCGATGTACGCTGCCCGGGCTGCGGCGATGGCCGACCGCTCGCCCGTCCGACGGGAGCCCATCTCGGCCAGGGGACGGCTGCCCGCCGCTGAGGTCATGCGCGCGGCGGCCGTGGCGACGGCGCTGTCGTAGTTGAACACGCTGAGCGCCAGGGTCTCGAGGATGACGGCTTCGGCGAACGTGCCCTCCACGACCAGGATCGGCGAACCGGGGAAGAAGGCCTCGCCCTCGCGGTAGCCCCAGATCGATCCCGAGAAGCGGTAGTCGGCGAGCCAGTCGAGCGCCGTCGTGCTGACGACGCCCTCGTCGCGCAGCCACTCGAGTTCCGATTCACCGAAGCGGAAGTGCTTGAGCAGTTCGAGGAATCGGCCCGTGCCGGCCACGACGCCGTAGCGGCGGCCGCCGGAGAGGCGTCTGGCGAACAGCTCGAACAGGCACTCCCGATCCGCGGTGCCGCGGTGGAGGGCGGCGTCCAGCATCGTGAGTTCGTATCGGTCGGTGAGGAGAGCTGAGGACTCGTGCACCCGTTCAGCCTAGCCGCGAGCGTGCTCGGAACGTGGTGATCGGTCGGTCAGCGACGTCCATCGGCAGGGGCGGTAGGCTGGGTCATCGTGAACGACGCACCCATCGGCATCTTCGACTCCGGCGTCGGCGGACTCACGGTGGCGAGAGCGGTCAGCGACCAGCTCCCCGCCGAGTCCGTGATCTACATCGGCGACACGGCCCACTCGCCCTACGGCCCGAAGCCCATCGCCGACGTGCGGCGATACTCGCTCGAGGTCCTCGACTCGCTCGTCGACCAGGGCGTGAAGATGCTGGTGATCGCCTGCAACACCGCATCGGCGGCGATGCTCCGCGATGCCCGCGAACGCTACTCGGTCCCCGTGGTCGAGGTGATCCAGCCCGCCGTCCGGACCGCGGTCCGGAGCACGAGGAACGGGCGCATCGGCGTCATCGGGACCGAGGGCACGATCAACTCGCGGGCGTATCAGGACCTGTTCGAGGTCAATCCCGAGCTGACGGTGTTCGGCCAGGCCTGCCCCCGGTTCGTCGAGTTCGTGGAGGCCGGCGTCACGACCGGCCCCGACCTCCTCGAGGCCGCTGAGGAGTACCTGGCGCCGCTCCGGCACGCCGGCGTCGACACCGTCGTCCTCGGATGCACCCACTACCCCTTCCTCAAGGGCGCGATCAGCTACGTGATGGGTCCGCAGGTGTCGCTCGTCTCGAGTGACACCGAGACCGCGAACGACGTCTACCGCGTGCTCGTCACCCGTGACCTGCTGCGCGACAGCAGCGAACCCGCCACCCACCGGTACGAGGCGACCGGGAGCAGTGCCGACGACTTCATCGCCCTCGCCAACCGTCTGATGGGCCGGGAGATCTCCACCGTCTCGCTCGTCCAGACCGGCGTCATCGACCTTCCATCCCACCAGTTCGAGGAGCACATCCATGAGTGACATCGCGCGCGCCGACGGCCGCACCAACGACCAGCTGCGTCCCATCACGATCGAGCGCGGCTGGAGCGAGCAGGCCGAGGGTTCGGCACTCATCAGCTTCGGCCGGACGAAGGTGCTCTGCACGGCCTCGTTCACCAACGGGGTGCCGCGCTGGCTGAACGGCAAGGGTCGCGGCTGGGTCACCGCGGAGTACGCGATGCTGCCCCGTTCCACCAACGAGCGGATGGACCGTGAAGCGGTGAAGGGCAAGATCGGCGGTCGTACCCACGAGATCTCGCGACTCATCGGTCGGAGCCTCCGCGCCGTGATCGACACCAAGGCCCTCGGCGAGAACACGATCGTCATCGACTGCGACGTCCTGCAGGCGGACGGTGGCACCCGCACGGCGGCGATCACCGGCGCCTACGTCGCCCTCGCCGACGCGATCGAGTGGGCGCGCGGCAAGAAGTTCATCTCGCAGAAGGCGTCGCCCCTCACCGACAGCGTCTCGGCCGTCTCGGTCGGGATCATCGACGGTGTACCCATGCTCGACCTCGCCTACGTCGAGGACGTGCGTGCCGAGACCGACATGAACGTCGTCGTCACCGGCGGCGGATCGTTCGTCGAAGTGCAGGGGACGGCCGAAGGCGCCCCGTTCGACCGCCGCGAACTCGACTCCCTGCTCGACCTCGCCGTCGGTGGCGCTGCGTCGCTCAAGGCCATCCAGTTCGAGGCCCTCGGACGCTGATGGGCGTCGAGATCGTCCTCGCGACGCACAACCAGCACAAGGTCGAGGAGTTCCAGCGGCTCGTCAGCCGCGACGTCCCCGGGATCACGGTCCTCGCCTACGACGGCCCGGAGCCCGTCGAGGACGGCACGACCTTCAGCGAGAACGCGTTGATCAAGGCGCGGGTCGCCGCCGCCCACACCGGCTCCATCGCGCTCGCCGACGACTCCGGCATCGGCGTCGAGATCCTGGGTGGATCGCCGGGTATCTTCTCGGCGCGCTGGGCCGGCTCGCAGCACGACTCGACCGCGAACCTCGCCCTCCTCCTCGATCAGCTGCGGGACGTGCACGAGGAGCATCGTGCCGCGTGGTTCGCCTGCCACCTCGCCCTCGTGGTGCCGCCTGGGATCGATGGGATGGAGCCGTTCGAGCACGTCGCCGTCGGCACCTGGCGCGGAGCCCTCGCGACGGAGCCGAGCGGGACGAACGGCTTCGGGTACGACCCGGCGTTCATCCCGGACGGCGAGCGTCGGACGGCGGCGGAGCTGTCACCGGCTGAGAAGAACGAGCTGAGCCACCGCGCACTCGCCTTCCGGGCGCTCGTCCCGATGCTGCAGCGGCTCGTGCCCGAGGGGCCCGCGTCGACCGCCAGCTGAGCATGATACTCAGGACCATTCCTATCTCGGCATAAACCCTTCCGCGGGCGCTGGGAAGCTCCTACGGTTGATGCATCATGGGTCACGATCACGCACACGCCGGCACCGCCAACCGCAGGAGACTCGCGGTGGCGATCGCCATCATCGCGACCGTCCTCGTGGTCGAACTCGTCGGCGCCTGGGTGAGTGGTTCGCTGTCCCTCCTCGCCGACGCCGGGCACATGCTGTCCGACCTCACCGGGCTGATCATCGCGCTCGTCGCCACGATCGTCGCCGCCCGCCCGGCCACCGACCGCCAGACCTTCGGGTATCAGCGCGCGGAGGTGTTCGGAGCGCTCATCAACGCGCTCATCCTGATCGCCGTCGCGGTGTCGGTCCTCATCGAGGGCGTGTCCCGCCTCCTCGAGCCGGCGGACGCGGAGGTCAAGAGCCTTCCGATGTTGATCGTCGCCGTCATCGGTCTCGTGGCGAACCTCGCTGCCCTCCAGGTGCTGCGCGGCGGCCGTGACACGTCGATCAACATGCGCGGTGCGTACCTCGAGGTCCTCGGCGACCTCCTCGGTTCGATCGCCGTGATCATCGCCGCGGTGGTCATCATGGCGACGGGTTTCGCTCAGGCCGATGCCATCGCGTCGCTCGCGATCGCCGCGATGATCGTGCCGCGGGCGTGGTCGTTGCTCCGCGACGTCGTCCACGTCCTCAGCGAGTCCGCACCGTCCGACACGGACGTGCAGGAGATCAGGGACCACCTGCTCGGCACCGACGGCGTCGTCGCCGTTCACGACGTCCACGTCTGGCAGATCACGTCCGGACAGCCGGTCTTCTCAGCACACGTCGTCGTCGAGCAGGAGGTGTTCGCCGATGGTGGCACGGGGGAGCTGCTCGACCGTCTCGGTTCGTGCCTCCACGACCACTTCGACGTCGAGCACTCGACGTTCCAGCTGGAACCCGAGGAGCACGCCTCTCACGAGGAGTCCCACCACCGCTGACGTGCGGGGCGGGCCCGGCTGTCGCGACCGCTCGTGCGAGCGGCGCCACCGGTGATCAGACCGTGTCGTTCCCGCGGTCGCGCTTGAAGACGTCCTGGTCGGCGAGCTTCGAAGCCGCAGCCCGACGCTCCTCCTCGGTGATGGTGCCCTGCAGCGCCTTCGCCTTCCGGCTCGACTGGATGTAGTGCCAGGTGGTCGGGATGAGGGTGAGGACGACGGCCCCGATGAGGATGACGTCGATGTAGTTCTGCACGAAGGTGGCGACCGGGGGGATGTACCCGAGCAGGTAGCCGAAGAAGGTGAGCCCTGCGCCCCAGATGAGCGCGCCGATGAGGTTGTAGAGCGAGTACTTCTTGTAGTTCATGTGGCCGATGCCGGCCGCGACCGGGGCGAAGGTCCGGACGATCGGCACGAAGCGCGCCAGGATGACCGCGAGGGCACCGAAGCGCTCGAAGAAGGCGTTCGTCCGTTCGACGTTCTTGATGCTGAAGAGGCCGGACTCCTTGCGTTCGAACACCTTCGGCCCGAGTTTGTGCCCGATGAGGTATCCGACCTCGCCGCCGAGGAACGCGGCGAACCCGATCGCGAGACAGACCCACCAGATGTCGATCTCGATGACGCGGGCGGAGCCGAACGCGAGGAGGCCGGTGATGACGAGCAGGGTGTCGCCGGGGAGCAGGAATCCGACGAGGAGGCCGGTCTCGGCGAAGACGATCGCGCAGACCACGACGAGGGCCCAGGGACCGACGGCCGTGATGATGCCCTCCGGGTCGAGCCAGGGGATGAGGGCGGTGTGGACCATGCGGAGCTCCTGCTGTAGGGGGGGAGGGATGGAACGGCGTACGACGATGTCGCGTGCGGGAGAAGGGACTTGAACCCTCACGCTCGAAAGCACAGGAACCTAAATCCTGCGTGTCTGCCAATTCCACCACTCCCGCGGCCCGCTCAGTCTACGGGAGCGAGGTCGGGAACGTCCTGAGCTTCGGAGGAGGAGCCACGGCCAGCAGAGCCCGGGTCGGCCCGTGTATGCTCGGCTCCATGCGAACGACGTGTGCAACGAGCTGGTGGCCCGCCTCCTAGGCGGACCGCGCACGTGCACACACGACGACTCGACCGCCTGACAGGGCGGTCGTTCTCGTTCGGAGGCCCTGTCGGATCGGTCCCAGCCTGAGGACACCACCATGACCACCCTGCTCCACCGCGTGCTGCACGCCGGCCCCGACTTCCCGTTCGCGGTGCTCCGCCGACACGGCAGCGACACCGTCGACCTCTACACGGGCGACGTCGTCGACGTCGAGTCGCTCGCCGACATCCCGCTCGGATCCGCCGGCGACGACCACCAGCCCGAGGTCCTCACCCTCGTGCCCTACCGCCAGGTGCGCGAGCGCGGCTTCGCGGCGATGGACGACGGCGCTCCGCTGCGCTGCCTCGTGGTGAGCGAGCGCGAGACGGTGACCCTCGACGAGGTGCTCGAACGACTCCCCGCAGACGCGGTCCCGCTGGTCGACGGCGGGTTCGACGTCTCCGACGAGGACTACGCGTCGATCGTGCGCCGCGTCATCGAGGATGAGATCGGACGCGGCGAGGGCGCCAACTTCGTCATCCGCCGCGAGTTCACCGCGACGACCGAGGTGCCGGCCGAGCGCGCCGTCCTCGCGTGGTTGCGCGCGCTCCTGTCGGGGGAGACCGGCGCCTACTGGACCTTCGCCGTGCACACGCCGGGCGTCTCGATGGCCGGTGCGACGCCCGAGCGCCACGTCGCGGTCGCCCGCGACGCGTCGACCGGTGAACGCACCGTCACCATGAACCCCATCAGCGGCACCTTCCGCCACCCGCGCTCCGGGGCGACCGGCGACGACTTCCGCGCGTTCCTCGGCGACGTCAAGGAGACGGAAGAGCTCTTCATGGTCGTCGACGAGGAGATGAAGATGATGAGCCGGGTGTGCGCCTCCGGTGGACGCATCCTCGGCCCCTACGTCAAGCAGATGTCGCGCCTCACCCACACCGAGTACCTGCTCGCCGGGACGAGCGAACTCGACGTCCGCGAGGTCCTGCGGTTGACGATGTTCGCACCGACGGTCACCGGCTCGCCCATGCAGAACGCGTGCTCGGTCATCGCCCGCCACGAGCGGAACGCGCGCGGCTACTACTCCGGCGTGCTCGCGCTGTTCACCCCGGTGGGCGACGGCGACTACGAACTCGACGCACCGATCCTCATCCGTACCGCCTATGTCGACGACACCGGCCTCGTCCGCGTTCCCGCCGGTGCGACGCTCGTCCGTCACTCGGACCCCGAGTCGGAGGTCGCCGAGACGGCCGCGAAGGCGGCCGGCGTGTTGACCGCTTTGGGCGTCATGGCACCCGCTGAACTCGGCCCGACCGTCGACCTCGCGGCGGAACCCGGAGTGCAGGACGCGCTCCGAGCGCGGAACGAGCGGTTGGCGTCCTTCTGGTTGCAGCCGCAGCACCCGGCGCCAGTCGGTTCGCTGTCGGGCCGTACCGCGGTCATCGTCGACGCCGAGGACGAGTTCACCGCGATGCTCGCCCACCAGCTGCGCCACTTCGGGATGACCGTCAGCGTGGAGCACTGGTCGGCGGTGACCGACGCACTCGTGGACGTCGACCTCCTCGTCGCCGGTCCGGGTCCCGGCGACCCGCTCGACCTCGCCGAGCCGCGGGTCCGCCGGATGCACGAGATCGTGTCAGCGCGTCTCGCCGCCGGAGCGCCGCTGCTCGCCGTCTGCCTGAGCCATCAGGTGCTCGCGATCCAGCTCGGACTGCCGATCGAACGCCTCGACGCGCCCCGACAGGGGCTGCAGCTCGACCTCGACCTCTTCGGTGAGCAGTCGCTGATCGGGTTCTACAACACCTTCACCGCACGGCTGGCGGGTGAGGCTCCGGTCGGTGGGGTCGAGATCGCCGCCGATGCGGCGTCCGGCGACGTGTTCGCGATGCGTGGTCGTGGGTTCGCGTCGGTCCAGGGGCACCTCGAGTCGGTGCTGTCGCGCGACGGGCTCCGGACCCTCGGCTCGCTCGCGGGCCACGCGCTCGCGGGGGTCGCATCAGGGCGATCGGCTGCCGCCGTCGGCTCCTGAGCGTCAGGCACTGCCTTGGTGGTCGGTGTTGCCGATCGCCCAGGCGACGGGCCGGGCTGAGCAGTCGGTCAGGCGTCCGCCTGGTCGAGCGTCGTGAACGGCGTGACGTCGGCCAGCTGCGGCCCGAGACCGATGTCGATGAGGCGGACGTCGCCGGCGTAGGCCGAGCCGGGCGGGATGAGGAGCCCGGCCTTCACCGCGCCGAAGGTGACCGTGACCTCCGCCGGGAGGACGGCACCCTCGGGGACGCTTCCCTCGTCGGGGTCGATGCCGCTCGGGACGTCCACGGCGACGACCGTCGGTCCGCCGGAGTTCTGCACGACCGGGAGGACCGCCTCGACGATCGCCTTCGGCGCACCGCGCAGGGTGGGGTTCCGGCTTGCCCCGATGCCGAACACGGCATCGACGACGATCGCGGCGCCCTTGGCCTCGTCGGCGGTGTCGTCCGGTTCGGCGGGGGAGTTCATGAGGAAGCGGACACCGGCCTCGACCGCCGCGGCGTAGCCCGCCTCGTGGGCGTGGTCACCCGTCCTAGCCACGACGAGGTCGAGCGGGACGTCGTCCGGACCGGTCGTGCCGGCGAGCTCCGCCGCCGCGAAGAGGGCATCACCGCCGTTGTCGCCTGAGCCGACGAGCAGCAGGATCTTCCAGACGTCGGGTGCCTCGCCCTCGAGGCCCTCAGCGCGATCGGCGAGGACCGTCCGCAGTTCTTCGGCGAGTCCGTGGGCGGCTCGCGCCATGAGTGGTTCCCCTGCGTCCAAGAGTGGTGCCTCTGCGGCTCGGACCTGGTCTGCGGTGTAGCCGTTGATCATGGCGCCCACTCTTCCGGCTCGGGTCGACCGCCGCAAGCGGTTGCGGCGCGGGACCAGCACCGGAATCACCTCTGGATCCTGGCGTGCGCCGGGGCTACCATGCCTGCATGTGCCGGAACATTCACACCCTCCACAATTTCGAACCGGCGGCGACCGACGACGAGGTCGAGGCCGCGGCGCTCCAGTACGTGCGGAAGATCAGCGGGTCGACGAAGCCGTCTCAAGCGAACGCGGAGGCCTTCGATCGAGCGGTCGCGGAGATCGCCCACATCACGCGCCACTTGCTCGAGGACCTCGTGACGACCGCCCCGCCGAAGGACCGCGAGGTCGAGGCGCAGAAGGCGAAGGAGCGTTCGGCGAGGCGGTTGGCGACGGCTTGAGCGCGACCGTCGGTTCGGGACCTGGTCAGGCGAGTTCGAGTCGGATGTCCGGGTGGCCGGCGAAGACCTCGAGGAGCAGGTCGAAGTAGGTCTTGCCCCGGCCGGCGTCGAGGTCGTCGAGCTGCGCGGCGATCCGGGCCGTGTCGAACGGTGCGCCCCGCTCGAGCTTCTCCTGCAACCAGGCGCGGGTCGCCGTGACGCCGAGTGCGGCGCGGCTCGCGTCGTGCTCCGCCCAGACGAAGTGCACGTCGTCGAGATCGCGGAGCGAGCCGATCCCGCCGTAGAGGACGTCGTCGAGGGCGTCGAGGCTCGGGCCGAGATCCCAGTCCTCGTCCTGCATCACGAGCTCGTTCATCACCTCGTAGAACGAGGAGATGTCGTGGATGCGGGAGCCGTCGATGCGGAAGGTGGTCGGCACGGTCCCCGAGCCTAGTGACCGGTCGGTGACGCGTCGAGAGGGTGGTGCTGTGGATAACTTCTGCGGGGTGTGGCCGGTGTTCGTCAGGATGGCGGCATGGGGACAGAGGCCAAGACAAATCAAATAGGCACGCCGCCTCAAAGCCGGTCGCCGGGTCGGCGGGCGCTCCTAGACTGGACCAGAGCTTAGGAGATGGTCCGTGATCGAGTTGCAGACATACGTTCAGTCCGTTGCCCCTTCGGAGGAGATGTACGAACGGCTTCATCGTCGGATGATGGATGCGACTGCGGACTGTATGCGCGAGAGCGCCCGAAAGCAGGAGGAGAAAAAAGACGAGTGGCACGAGGATTATCGAGACTTTCTCAGCAACTATGAGAAAACCGGAGTAATGATATACCAAGACATTCGTATTTCTCAGTTAAACCGGGGCGGCCGCATACGCGGAGATGTCCCGGTGAGCGCGGATGACCCCCGGCCCTTCAAAGAGCTTTCATCTCCCTACGAATCCGTAACCGTGACAATGTCGAACAGCTACGGCCCGTCTCTGACGCTTTCGGGCCTTTTCGTTCTGGATGTGCAGGTGTCCGCGTCTTACACGCAGATGAGTTACGAACAAACGGTGGCACTACTGGATGACATCGAGGCGATTTTGAAAGAGTACGTGGTTTTGAGTCCACCTATTCAGCCTCGGCGGCTCTTCATTGGCCACGGAGGGGATGAGCAATGGCGGATTCTCAAGGATCGCCTACAGGACAACTATAAACTCGATGTGGAAGCGTTCGAATCCGTTCCACGAGTGGGTGATGCGATCAACCAAGTTTTGCAACAAGTGTTGGAACGTTGCGACATCGGTGTATTTGTAATGAGCGCAGGCGATACAACGAGCGAAGGTCGCAAGCTCGCGCGTCAGAATGTCGTACATGAAATCGGACTCTTTCAGGGTCGTCACGGCTGGGGCAGGGCCATCGTCGTCCTTGAGAACGGCGTGGAAGAGTTCAGTAACCTCGCCGGAACACAGCAGATACGCTTCGACTCAGGGCGGCTTGCCGACAAGGCCGGAGACGTAGCGCTAGCTATCGAACGAATTCGCGCCGCGTATGGGGTCTGCGTGGCCTAGAACACTCCCATATCGCGCGAGTGCAACGATCCATGTGAGTGATCGACAGGCGTCAACGTTTACAGCTCGTAGTCATCCAATTCGCGCGGGCGGTCGTGTCTACTGGAGCGCTTCTCCACGCAGCAGCATGGACGGGGTTCATTGCGGGCTCCTGCGCATGCCCTAAGCGACCGGTTAGGTAATACAAGGCGAAGCCTGGGGACATTTGGTGCCTCGAAGGTGTCTCTCGCGCGTGCGATCAGTTCAGAAGTGCTGGCAACTGGTCCACGATCCTGCAGTGCTCCGCGATCACCGGATCGCATCTGTCCTCTTTGTCGTGCAAACCCGCGGTGTTGGTCTCGATACCGAGTGCCACGTGATTTTCGGCGTGCTCCGCCCAGACGAAGTGCGCGCTGTCGTGATCGGGGGCGATGTGCGTTGTCGAGCGGGTGGTGCTGTGGATAACTTCTGCGGGGTGTGGCCGGTGTTCGTCAGGATGGCGGCATGGGGACAGCGGCGGAGATCATCACGGCGCGCGTGCGCGACCGGGTGCGTGAGGAGTTCGGGGAGCCGGGTCGGCGTGGGGGAGCGGGGCGGATCGCCCGTGAGGAGGTGCGTCGCTACAACGAGCGCGCGCTGAACGACACGACGCCGCTCATCGACGATGAGCACGGGATGACGAGCGAGGTGCTCGCCGCGGTGACGGGGTTCGGGGCGATCCAGCCGTTGCTCGACGATCCGGGTGTCGAGGAGATCTGGATCAACGAGCCGACCAAGGTGTTCGTCGCCCGTGGTGGGGTGTCGGAGCTCACGGACGTCGTCCTCGGCGAGGGGGATGTCCGCGATCTCGTGGAGCGGATGCTGCGCGCCACCGGTCGACGGGTCGACCTCGCGAACCCGTTCGTCGACGCCTCGCTTCCGGACGGCTCGCGGCTGCACGTCGTCATCCCCGACGTCACTCGTCGGCACATGTCCATCAACATCCGCAAGTTCTCCGCGCGGATCCGCGACCTCGGTCAGCTCGTGGCTGCGGGGTCGATCAGCTACCAGGCCGCCGAGTTCTTGCGTGCGAGCATGACGGCCGGCGCCAACCTGCTCGTGTCGGGGGCGACGCAGGCCGGCAAGACCACGATGCTCGGCGCCCTCATCGCCTCGTTGGACCCGGCCCTCCGCATCGTCACCGTCGAGGAGACCTTCGAGCTCGCGCCGGGCAACCGCGACGTCGTCGCGATGCAGTGCCGGCAGGCCAGCCTGGAGGGCACAGGAGAGATCACGCTGCGTCGGCTCATCAAGGAGGCGCTCCGGATGCGGCCGGACCGCATCGTCGTCGGCGAGGTCCGGGAGGCGGAGAGCCTCGACCTGCTGATCGCCCTCAACAGCGGATTGCCCGGGCTCTGCAGTATCCACGCGAACTCCGCGCGCGACGCGATCGGCAAGCTCTGCACGCTGCCACTGCTGGCGGGGCGGAACATCGACTCGGGGTTCGTGCGCCCGGCCGTCGCCTCATGTGTCGACCTCGTCGTGCACTGCGAGCTCGACCGGACCGGACGCCGACGGGTGGCGGAGATCATCGCGGTCGGCGGGAGCGGGGAGTCCCACACGATCGAGGCCTCCACCCTCTTCGAGCAGCGCGACGGAGAGCTCCGTGCCACCGGTCGCTTCCCGCTGAACGACGCGAAGTACCGTGCGGCCGGGATCTCGCTCCCTTCGATCCTCGCCGTCGGCGAGCGATGAGTCTCGTCGTCGGAGCTGCCCTCGCCGCAGGCCTCCTCCTCACCGTCGCGCCCTGGTGGTGGCCGGACCCGGAGCCGCTGCGCGACACCCTGGAACGGTGGAGGCCGGTCGCTGCGCTCCGCGAACTCCTGATCCTGGCCGGTCTGCCCGGTCGGTACTGGGCAGCCGCCATCGTGGTCTCCGTCCTCGCCGGTCTCGTCTCCGGCGCGGTGGTCCAGGCGCTCTGCCGTGTCCTGCCGTTGAGCGCCGTCGTCGCCGTCGCGGGTCTCGTCGCCCCGGTGATCGTGCTCCGAGCGCGCGCCGCCTCGCGTCGTCGCCTGCAGCGGGGACTGTGGCCGGATGTCGTGGACCACCTGTTGTCCGCGATCCGGTCAGGGCTCTCGCTCCCGGATGCGGTGGCCGCGCTCGACACCGTCGGACCCGCACCGCTCCGCCCGGCGTTTGCCGCGTTCAGCGCCGACTACCGGGCTGCCGGCCGCTTCGCCGACGGCATCGACGACCTGAAGACCGCGCTCGCCGACCCGGTCGCCGACCGCATCCTCGAGACGGTGCGCATGGCCCGCGATGTGGGAGGCACGGAACTGCCGGCGGTGCTCCGAGCGCTGTCCGCGGGGCTGCGCGAGGAGTCGGCCATCCGAGCCGAGGCCGAGGCCCGGCAGTCCTGGGTGGTGAACGCCGCCAGGCTGGGCGTCGCAGCACCATGGGCGATCCTCCTGCTCCTGTCGTCCCGGCCGGAGGCCTCGGCCGCCTACAACTCCCGGGAAGGAGCGGTCCTGATCATCGCCGGCGTCGTGGTCTCCGCTCTCGCCTACCAGGCGATGCTCCGTGTCGGACGGCTCCAGCCCGAACGACGGTGGTTCCGGTGAGTGCCGACGGAGCGTGGGCCCTCAGTCTCGGAGCGATCCTCGGGGTCGGCCTCTGGGCACTCGCGATGCTCCTGCCGGCACTCGGACGACCGCGGCTCGCGGACCGCATCGCCCCCTATGTCGCCGACCTCTCCAGCGACGCCCGCTCACAAGCCGCGCGCCGCTCGACCGACCCGCTACCGGTCCTCGGGACCCTGCTGGTCCCGGTCCTCCGCGCCGTTCGATGGTCGCTCGGGCTGGTCGGCGCCGATCAGGAACTCGTCATCCGTCGGTTGGGTCAAGCCGGGGGACCGACGCTCGAGCGGTACCGACTGCTGCAACTCCTGTGGGGGCTCGGCGGCTTCGCGGTCGCCGCGGCGCTCGCCGTGTTCTCCTTCAGCAACGGACGGCTGCCGCTCCCGTTCGCAGCACCGCTCCCCGCGGTCGGGGCGGTGGCCGGAATCGTCCTCCGCGACCAGCTGCTGGCGCTCGCCGCCAGTCGGCGCCTCGCGCGGATCGAGGAGGAGCTGCCGACGGTGCTCGAGTTCCTCAGTCTGAGTCTCGCGGCCGGCGAAGCGATCACGGACGCGATGGACCGCGTGGCGCGCATCGGGTCCAGCGGGGAGCTCGGCAGGGAGTTCCGCCGGGTGATGGCGGACGTCTCCACCGGTATCCCGTTCGCCACCGCACTCCGGCAGTTCGAGGCACGACTCGCGATGCCGATGCTGTCGCGATGCGTCGACCAGATCCTCGGTGCGCTCGAACGCGGCACACCGGTCGCAGCCGTGCTCCTCGACCACGCACACGACGGACGCGACACCGCCAAACGCCGTCTCCTCGAATCCGCCGGGAAGAAGGAGGTCGCGATGCTCGTGCCCCTCGTCTTCCTGATCCTGCCCCTGTCCATCATCATCGCCGTCTTCCCCGGAGTGTTCGTGCTCCGGACCGGCTTCTGACGAAAGGTTCCACATGTCCTCCCCCTCCTTCCTCGACCGCACGCTTCACCGGAGTCGTTCCCTCCTCGCCGAGGAGCGCGGTGACGTCCCCCGAAGTTCTCTGGAGAAATCGTGTGTTTTCTTGAATGGTGTTCGCTGGGAGCCCTAGTCTCGGCCTCATGACCGCCGCCCGCGACGACTGGCTTGTTTCCGCAGCCGGTGCCGATGTCCCGCCCACGATCGCCACCGAGGCGGCTGAGTGGCTCGACATCTCCGCTCGTGAGCGAGCACTAGGAATCCCAACAGGGCAGCCGATTTTGTTGTCGCCGCTGGAGATTGACTATCGTCTCGCGGACTACTTCCGCGAGGCGTTTGCCATGGACAGGATGAGCACGGCGATGACCTATGCGAAAGAGTTGAGGATCTGGTTCAATTTCTTGCGCACTCGCGGCCTCCAATGGGCCGAAGTGCAGCAAGGAGACGTGAGGGCGTTTCAGGTCTGGCGAGTCTACGATGAAGCCAATCCGGCGACGGTAACACCCGCAACGTGGAACAAGGGGTGGGCCGCGCTGAGTCACTTCTACAGTTGGGCGCAAACACGTGGATGGGTCGACCGGAGTCCACTAGGCAAATACGATCGCCTTCTTGACAACACGAGTGGGAATGCCCACCGCGAGAAGAACGCACGGACATCGAGAGATCGATGGATCACGCCGGGTGACTATGCGATGTGGTCCCGCGTGGGTCTTATGGGCTACCGCGCGAGACCCGCGCCAGGAGGCCGCATCGAGCCCGCTCTTCCCGATCCGTCTTCGAGAGCGCGATGTATTGATCGCAATCGAGCATACTCTGACTTCCTGTTAGTGACAGGGCTTCGCCGCAGCGAGGCCAGCTCCATCCTCGTTCTCGAGCTACCGACGTCAGTCGGTGAAGAGATGCCGATTGTGGGCAAAGGTAACCGATTCCGCCACTATCGGGTGATGCACTCGATCGGCATTGAATCCGTGCGCGACTATCGTCGTATGGGTCGCGAACGATCCATCAAGCGGGCACGCAGAGAGGGGCGATACTCCGAAGTTCAGGACCGACAAGTGATCGAGCGTGTAGAGCTGGGGCGCCGTGGTCACCGGCTTGTGATGCGTGACGGCAGCACTCAGGAAGCGACCTTCCTTTCCTCCGAGCATAGATCGCGACTGTATCAAATGACCGCAGATGGACTCGAGCCAGCCGCACTGTGGCTGAGTGAACGGGGCGAACCGCTAGCGTCCGATTCATGGGCAAAAGTCTTTGAGACCGCGAACCGGCGTGTGTCTGCCGAAAGGCATCGCCTGCTCGGTGGCGGGCGCACGATACGGGTTACTCCGCATTCGTTGCGATTCTCCTTCGCCCTATTTAGTCTTCTCGCAGGAGTGCGAGCAATGGACCATAGACTTGGTTCTGGCGCTGGCGAGGCCTTTCATGCCTCCACATACTCGCAGGTCTTCGATGACGTTCGCGATTTGCTCGGTCACGCCAACACAGACACGACAAGAGACATCTACCTGGAGCCAGTGAAGGGCCTGCGGCGTACAGACCTTCTTCGCCATTCCACGGCAGAAGAATTCTGGGACCAGGTTGTGGCGCACAGTCCATTGATTGGCCTAGGTCGCAGCTGATGGGGCATCGAGCGAGTCTGCCTCCGTCAGGGTGGCGCCCCGGAGGCCGCACGGACGAAGAGGGTGGCCTCTATGTGTACCTTGAGCTTGAGGATGATTCAAAATACTTGTTTGATCTCCGCGCGTACGAAGGGCCTGTGGAGCTACGCCAGCAGTTGTGTCGGGCTGTCAAAATGTGGTCTACCTCGGCGTCAGGAATTCGCCGCGTGAGTACCGTGGAGAACGCGCGTCGAAGCTGTGCCCTCTTCCTCAGATGGGTGGGCGTATTGGGGATCGACGGCAGGGCGTCGCGAATTGACTCTGCAGCGGATCTCACTCCATTCGATCTCATACAGTTTCGCGAATATGCTGAAAGATCCCTATCGGAGACGAGCTTCGTAGGGTACTACGGACGTATATGCACGCTGATGGACTACCTTCCCGTCACTGCAGATGTGCGATGGCAATCGCGTAAGCGGCGTGCTAGTTTCACGCAGAAGCCTGCTCAACCGATTGAGAGGTACAGCAAGGTGGACTTCGCGGCGCTCCAGCGTGCAGCACGAACCGCTACCAAGCTCGCACACCGCAGAATCACGACTGCATACGCGGAGGCTCTGCACGGGTCCACGCCATCCGCAACCGTCAAGCAGAAGGCGCTCTGGCAGGTTCTGAACCTGGGGGAGCCGCAATCTACCGAGGGATGGAGAGCGCTGGAAGCGCTGGAGGGCAAAGCCAAGTACAAGCAACAGGCGCGCTGGTACTTGTTTCCCACAAGCGACGAGAGTGTGGCGGCGTCAGTCCTAATTGCGTGCCGAAGCGGCATGAACTGGTCGGCTGTGGCTTCGATGAAGGTGCCGACGCTCATGGCCCACACAATCGCTCAGAGCGATACTGAAAAGCCTCGCCGCGGTGCTAGGAATCGGTTCTGGCCTGACATAGTCGACGATTGGGGTGAGAGTAAGGGGGCTGCATCAGCACTGCGAATGATCGCCGAACTGACTGAGCCTCTGCGGGAGCATCTGCGGCTGAGAGGGGACCCGACCGACCGTCTTCTTCTGCGTTGGGAACATTCGGGTAGCCCCTTACTGGGACCGGCACAAATCGCCAACCCGGGCTGGCTACCTCAGATGGACGGTGGCGTCCGTTTTCGGCGGATCCGCCGGAGCGTCGGACTCGGAGGCGTGGCCAAGGAGCCGACGCATCACTCCCCGTCGACGCATCTTCACTACGTCCGAACTGACGCCGAGGCCCTGATTGAACATCAACTTTCGGCAGCGGCCGGCATTCAAGATGCGCTTAACCGAGCTCGTGCTGAACTCACTATGAGGCGCGCAGATATACCCGCATCGGCGCGACCGAACGATGCTCTAATCGCCCATTGCGTGGAACCTGAACGCAGCCCGGTGACGGGTTTGCCATGTACTACAGGCTACTTCTCGTTCCTGGACTGTTTGGATTGCGAGAACGCCGTCACCGTAGAGCGCCTGCTGCCGCGCCAGATGGCGGCTCTCGAAGTAATGCAGCAGCTTCACGACGCGATAGGCGAGAGCTGGGATGAGCTGTATCGCAAGCGTGTATTGATGTTGCGTGCGTTGGTCGAGAGGAGCACGCAGGCGGAGCGGGATCATGCCTCCTCCCAAGTCGCTCGGTTTCGTCCTTTGATTGTTGCCGCCTTGCGCCACGAGATCCCGGAGGATTATGACCAGATACTTGGCTGAAACGGCCAGCGGGGAAGCGATGCTTCTACTTCGCGAAGACTCTGACCCAGCGATTGAATCGCACCGTGTAGTCGCCGGCGCGCACACGATTCCCATTTATGGTGACATGCGATGGCCGCTTAGATCGCTTGAGACCGATCCAGGACGTCTAGCGTATGTGCTCAACTTCGACGTCATACCGCCAGGATTCCGAGCTTTCGCGAAAGCATATGCGTACGAACTGATCAACTCTGGCAACCCACGGTCGCTCATTGAAGAGGCTTACGGTCCTTACACTCCGTGGCCAAGCCCCGGCACGATTAAGATGGCTCTCGTCGACCTTGGCCGCGTTGTGAAGTGGTTCACAGGAGACTGGTCGCGTCTTCACCCGGAGACTCCTGTCGTCGAGCCAGCTGACCTCGATGCTGGGCATCTCGAGGATCTGCGGAGCTGGGTATTTGGTAGCAAGCTAGGCCTGAAGACCAAGGTCAATACGCTTCTCGTGGTCAAGCGAGCGTGGCACTTTTCCTCACGACTGCAGCCGGATCAGCGGTGGCCCGAGCCGAGCTGGCTGTTGGAGCGGACTCTGTCCAGGGGGCCCGAAGAGAATCGCTCGATACGGATTCGTCAAGAGATCATGGCGCCCTTGATCACCTGGGCGTGTGCGTTCGTCGATGACTTTGCGGACGACATTTTCGCGGCGCATGACGATTACGCGGCAGCAACGGCTGATCTCCCGTCGGAGAAGTTCTTCGTCACGGCTCGCTGTCTCGATGTGCTCGACACGTACACAGATGCTCGCCTACCCGGTCAGACCCTCGGGAACGAGCCAGGTACCGACCAAGCCGCCTGGCACGTTGTCTCCTATCAGCACCGGATTTCGCGCTCGAGGATGGCATCAGCGTTCTCTAGACATGCCGATCGAAGCAAGTTCACTTTCAGTGACGACCCGTCGCTTCATGGCCTCAAACTCGTACCGAGTGCCCAGTTTCGAGGACGGACGTGGATTGACGGGATTCAAGTCCTCGATGTGGTCCCTCGCGGACAGGCGCGAGGGCGGGACAATTTCAGTCCTCTCATGAGCCACTTACTGACCGCCTGCATCATCGTCGTGGCCTACTTGACCGGCGCTCGACCGGAAGAAGTACTCGGGCTTGAGTTTGGTGCGGGTCCTGAGCCTCTCCAACGCGAGGACGGAGGGCGGCTATACCTGGTGAGAGGGCGAGTATGGAAGGGACTCCGCCGCGACGCAACGGGAAGGCCGGTGCCACCAAAGACTGTTGAGTGGGCCAGTACGAGAAGCGCTTGGAATGCGGTCCGAGTGGCTGAGCGCATCCGTAGGTTCTTCGGTCACACGTCCGGTGCTGTGTTGTCTTCTACTGGCCTTGTACAACAGAGCTCGCTTGTCACTGACTGGATAGAACACTTCCGCGAATTCGTCAATGCCAGGCTCGTCCCACTACACGCCGACTCCGGCTCGCTCTACGTCGGGTCGGATCCGGATGGCCGAATCACGCTTCGGCGATTTCGTAGAACGCTTGCATGGTTTCTGAGCAATCGGCCGGGCGGGGAAATTACGTTGGCGTTGCAGTATCAGCATCTGAGCACGGCGATGGCGAACGGGTACGCCGGCACGAAGGAATCCGGGATGAACGCTCTCCTCAGCGATGAAGACTGGGCTCATCGAAGAGCGACGATTCAGCAGCTCGGCCACCTCTTGGCGGTGGGAGAGGCGGTGTATGGCCCCGGTGCCGCTCATGCTGTGACGGCAGTTCGGAGACTTCCAGCCGAAGTGACCCCTGCCGAAGAACGCCGACTCCGGCGTGATCCAGAGCTCGTGCTGTATGACAATCCGGCGGCGATCGCTCTGTGTGCGTATCGAGCAACGACAGCCCTGTGCCACCGTGAGTCCGACACGAGCCCGTCGGCAACCCCGCAGCTAGGTCGTTGCCACCCGCGCTGCGCCAACATCGTACATACGGAGGGCCACCTTCTCCAGATAGCTGGGCTCGCAGATAGCCTCCGCGCGAACGCTGCGATATCCCCGCTTCCTCTCGCCCAGTCGATGGTCGCAAACGCGGAAGATCTGGACGACGTTGTTGCGAAGGCCAGGCAAGCAAAAGCGACCGGATGGGAAGCCTCGCCATGAGAAACTCTGTGCCAAACAATGCGGAGATTCAGAGCGAGGGTGATCCGGTGAGGCGCGCAATATTGGGCGCGATACAGCGTATGGTGAGCGGCCATCCGTTGCGAGTGCCTCCTGGTGCGTCGACCGTGCGCCACCTGGCAACCGAGGCAGGAGTCGGCCGCCACCACCTATATCAGTCACATGGCGATCTGAGGGAACGCTTCCGGTTCCTGATTGCAGACGACACAGGCGTCGATGTCGACACCGCCCGTGAGCAGGCCGGTAGAGCGCGTGCCGAGTTGTCGCGAGTGAAAGATCTGCAGAGGCGAACTTACGAAGACATGCGCATGTGGAAGGCAACCTGCGAAGTGCTTCAGCGTGCGATCAATGTCCTCCAGGAGGAGTTGCGTCAGGAGCAGCTGAAGAGTGCGCGCTTGAGGCGAAGGCTCTCCGCTGCTCCCAGTGCGGGGGCAGTGGTGGTGCCGATCCGTCCACGCTGATCTTCGCAAAGAACGACTCGAATCCGCTCCATCGGTAAGAAACGCGTGTCCGACGATCGATCCGAGGGCGGCGGCACCTCCGTATCGGAACCCTGACCGGAAGCGCCAGTCGGACTTTTCGTGCGGAAACGACGCCGCGGAGGGAGAGGCAAAACCGGCCGGGGTTTCGGAGACGGATCGGCTAGCGGACCGCAGCGGGCCGGAATCAATCGTCGTCGTCGTTGTCCGAGACCCACTCGGCGGAACCGTCCCAGTTACCTGTGACGTATCCGAAAAGGAGTCCGTTCCAGGTCGTAGTTCCAGCGAGATGCCCCTGTGCCGCTCTCAGTCGCCAGCCAACCGCAACTAACTGCAGAGTCAACTCAACGGCCTGGTCAAGAGACACGATCTGAGCATCCGGCGCGCTCCGCTTCTTGTCTCGAGCTAGTCGAACCCTGAGCCGATCCTCTCGTCTGGGCGAGGCCGTCGCCTCAGGGTGAAGTTCATCGTCGGCAGCGATCGACTCCACGAGGAGGTCATGAACGTATCGATTGCGCTCGTTCCAGGCGGCATCAGCGTCGCTGATCGCTTTCAGTATCGCCTCTCTGGACTTCGCGCTGTAGGGCATCACATTCAGGCGGGCTTTGAGGTTGGTCAGCGTGGTCGTCCAAGGGGGAGAAGCTTCCAGGAGGGCATCCCGGTCCGTTCGCCCATTGAGGGCCGCCAGAACTGCGCGTAGCCGGGCATCCACGTTTACCGACTCGACGGCAATCCGGCCGACGATGTACACCCACCGATGGTGGATCGACAAGTTGGGTAGGCCTTCAAGATTCATAAACCGAAGACTGCCACGTCGTGGGAGGTCGGGGTAGTGGGTTCGGCATGCCGCGGCGCGCGTCAACGCCGCCAGGCCGACGGGGACACGGAGGCAGCCAGGCTCAAGTAACGGCGCTGTTGACCGCGAAATCCGGCGAGGATGCGACTCGCGCAAATCGCACCACATGCATAGTCATGGCGAGCGCATCAAATAGGTCATACACGCGACTCAAGAAAGTCAGGTAGGTAATTCCTTCTGCATATCCAGGGCTGATTATGAGGCCCGTCCGCAGATCATGACGAACGGATGCATGACCGATCGTGTTGCGCTCTCGGCTGTCGAGAGAGTTGGTCAGTCCCTCCCATCCGAGAGTCTGTTTCACATAAGCGATACGAAACGCGTTGGGGAGACGATCGAAATCGCGCATGTTTCGCGGACGCTTTTTGGATGGGACGGACTCTGGATGATCACTCCCAAAGTCGTTTGGGTCTTGCCGCTCTGCAGAGTTGCGAGCCGCTATCAGGTAGCGGAGGGTCTTGCAGATGGTTTCGAACGCCTGCTGGTACAGATCGCGGACGGCTCCAAACTCATCTCGAGCAAGCTCAAGCTCGTCCCAGACGCTGTTGCGATCGGGATCGAGAAGGCGTCCAATTCCGCCCATCGCCCACATCTCATGGCGCTGTATGAAGAGATCGACGAGGTCGAACGTGGAGCGTTCGAGCTGTGGCAGAGTGCCTGACTCACGGTCCGCTCTGAGCATATCCACGAAACTTGCAACCTCCAGGGCGCGCAAGTGGGTCTCGGAGTAGTTCTGCCAGAAATGGTGCATTGGCACGCTAGGTATCACCAGCTCACCCGTCAATAGCTGGACGGAGGTGTAGGCACGCGTGGCGCGTTCATGGGTGGTGTCTCCGGTCGGCCAACTGACGTCCTCGATGGCCTCAACCTCCTTGAAGACCAAGTCGATCGCGCGGTCGAACTGGACCCAATTCTCGTCGAGGTAGTACTCAAATATTCGCCGCGTCGGCTGCCACTGCTGAGCGATGGCTGAGCGTGCGGACCCAATGGATCCGAGGTACTGGAGGGCGTTAGGTCCGAGGAGATCGAGGAGCGCCACCATGCCGAAGGCAGATGTTTCAGATGAACCATGATCACGTCGGGCTGGGAGAAACGGATTGACTGTGATGAATGCATCACTCGTGACAGCCCCGAGGTCTAGTACCTCGCACTCAAAATCCAGGGAGAAAGTTCCTGGTCCATCACCTCGCGCGGACGCTCGAATTGGGAGGGAACAAGTTGGACAGGACAAGTAGAAGTTCGTTCCCGATGTGGAGTCCACGCCAACACGGGCTGCGAAGACGTCGTCGCACCCCGGGCACCGAAGGGCGTATCGAACCATCATGCGAGTTACGCTACGACACCTCAGGTGAGCAAGCCAATGAAATTCTTTCGTGTCCCTATCGTGCTGGTTGCCAATCGGCTCCTCGCCGGCAGTTGAAGCCTGGTACCCCACTAGACGCGTTCATCGAGCATGCGTCGAAGTGGAGTCGGAGTAATTTCCGCGGCCTGCGTCTGTCCCGCCGGCTCGTAGATCGCGCCATCCTGGTCCAGATGCATGGCATGCTCGTGTCGCGCACTAGCGATGTGATTACAACCTATGTAGAGTTAGACCTATGAAGGTTACCCATTCTCTCGCGCTAGTGGCACTCGCGATCCTGCAGATGGGTCACGAGGGTGACGGTTACATCTGGGGATATCAGCTCTCCAAACGTTCAGGGGTTCGTTCGGGTGTCCTCTATCCCCAGCTTGACCGCATGCTGGACGAAGGATGGCTCAAAGACCACTGGGAGGAGCGGCAGGACGGTCAAAAGCGGCCTCCTCGGCGCTACTACACTCTGACTGACTCCGGACGCCGGGAGCTCGGCGCTGTAGCGCATCGCATCCAAACAGAGCAGCGATTCTCGACACTACGGGGGGCTCTCGCATGATCGCCGACCTTCTCTCCGCGCCGGGCGCTTTGGGTGCGTTTGGAGTTGCAGTACTCCTGTTCGGTTTCGCGCCGGGCTTGGTGCTAGCTGCGATTGTGCGTCTCATCCCCGACGTTGACCGGCGACAAGAGCTGCAGGCCGAGCTCTACGAGGTGCCGCGTTGGGAGCGTCCATTTTGGGTGGCGCAACAGTTTGAGGTGGCTCTACGAATCGGCCTCTCACCGCGCATTTCTTGGGCGTGGGGCCGTTACGTATGGCACCGTTCCAAAGTCGAGTCAGGCCTGGCGCGTCATCTGGAATCGCCGGACACTTTTGAGGTTCCGGGGCCCGAACTCAAGGAGTTGATTGAGCCTGGAGATCTGGTGAAGCTCGCGTGGGCTGTTGCTCGTCTTCCCGGGGAACGCATGTGGGTGCGAGTGACCCATCGCGAGGGAGATCGTCTAAGGGGCGAACTCGAGAACTGGCCGATTTATGTTCACCTGCACCCAGGCGACCCGGTGAGATTCGTTGTTGATGACGTCATCGACTGCGACCTAGTGGAAGCGGTCTGCGACCAGGCATCCCCTAGCCCTGCTGCTTGACTCTCGATTAGGGCGTCTCTGCTCTCGACGGCGAGAACCGCTCACGTGGCAAGCGTGGCCCAGATAAGGCCAGCGGTGCACACAACGAGCCCGACTGTCGCTGCAACCAGAACCCAGGACGCCTGGCGGAGCCGCTCGGACATCTGCTGGTCTAGCTTTGCTCGTTGCTCGACGGTCCACACGTCAAGTGACTGCTGCGCCCCCCAAGTTACGTTGTTACCACCGACTCGGCGCAGGAGGCTGCGGATCCGGTCCAGTTCCTCATCCGAGGGTTCGGAGATTTGGTGAGACAGCTGAGATCTGTGCATATCTCAGGATTGCATTGATCGCCGTGATCTCGTTTCCTTGTCACCGTTCGGCGCGTGTTCTCCGCAGCGGCTTGGCACAACGGATGATCACGACGCACGTTGACGACCTCGGTGGTGTTGAGCTGTGCCGGAGAGCGGTGAGGCAAGCTAATTCGGGCTTGATGATCGGGCGTCGGTAAATCATCTGAGTGGCGATCGGTCTCGTGAGTCTCGCGAGTTCCTCTTCCGAGTGGGCCCTCCCGCGACTATCGCCAGACGACGCCGATTCGTCGCTTCAGCTTCCGCTGAGCAGCTTCGGCCGGGCGACGCACGAAGCTCTCCACGGTCCTTTGATCTGTGGCGCTTGAGTCCGCCGGCGCTATCGTCGCGAACATCGCCGCGAGTCGGATCAAGGCTGCTGCTTCTCCTTCGGAGAAGAAGCGACGGAATCCGTGGGCGGCTAGGTTGCGAAGGTTGCTGCCTTCCGACAGGAGCATCGAGCGGATGGCGCGACCCCAGTCCGGATCGAGACCGTGTTTGTCTAACGCGTCTAGGTAGAAGTCGAGAGCCGGGAATCGACCTGGGGTTTTCGCCGTTTCGACACGGTACATTGGCTCGTCTAACGACAGCAGCACGGCGCGAGCTCCTGCTTCGATGGCTGGGTAGGCGATGTGGGAGGCGGCCGTGACGTGACCATCCCAAAAGTGATCTAGCGCGGTGGCAACAACTTTGGCAAGGCCAGAATCACTGTGGTAAGTCGTAACGAGAAAGGCAGTTACCTCCGAAAGGTCGGGCTTACCGAACCTGTCACGGATCTTGTCGAGAGCTGCCCGATGGAGTTCGCCGTAGAATCTCGCGGAGTTCTCCTCGACCTCACCTAGATGTCGCTTCTCCGCGTCACTGAGCGACGCGAACGTTCTCTGCGGCAATCCGTGAGCGCCGAACACCGTTGTGGCAAAAAGCCTCGACGCGAGCGAAGAACCGGCAGCTTTCTTCGCGGCCGCCACATTTGATGCATAGCTACCGGTGGGTGACTCGGTCGTCAACCACAGCTGAAGCGCTTGCCTCCAATCGTGAGCCCTATCAAGCGGGCGAAGCCATGCACGAATCCCGCGCATCGGAATCGAGACTGACGCCTCAGCGACCTGCCACTCGATCTCTTCAGGCTTGATCGCCTGCATCTTGCGGACAGCTTCATCCCGAGGCGAGTTCAACCCGTATCGACTCGCGAGCTGCGCAGCGCGATTCAGGTGGAGCATCTTGACCAGGCCCGCTGCTTCGTCGGCGAACGCTATGTACCCTGAAACCTGTTCGGTTCTCGCGGCGTTCCGCTCAGTATCATCAGTGGCGAGGTTGATGGCGATGGACGCGATCGCATCGATCGAGGTGAGGTCAGAGAAGATCGAGCGAGCCTGATTCAGCAACTCCTCGACCTCCGCTGGTGTTGGCTTAGTGGGTGGCGCAGATCCGGGAAGGATGCTCAGCGACTCGAGCAGCCGCAGCACAATGCCGGCCGTGGGTTCGGGATCCCCTATACGCTCCGCCGCGAGGACGTACATTCTCTCGCGCACCCGCGCCTCGTGCGCGGCGAGTTTGTACCGGCGAGCGATTGTCGCCGCTCGCATCAGCCCTTCGACGATGTGGAACGTGTCGGCCGTAACTGAGGTGCTCAGGGCCATGTAGGCGTCGATGGTGGCCTCCGCGGCCGGGAGTCCGGTCCGTACTCTCGAACTCAACACGAGGTCACTGAAGTGGGCGACGAGCATCGGAGCTGAGACGCCGGCGGCAAGGTCCTCCCAGAGCTTCCGGACGTCATGACTGGCTTGGTTCATCGGGCGAAGAAAATAGCCGTTCGTATCCGAGACTGGCTGGAGCGTGACGGCGGCCCGATCACCCTCGACGAGGGTGTAGTCCAAGGCCTGCCAGAGCTCGCTCTGAAGCTCAGGCGAGATCGCGATGCCTGCCGCTTTCATTGCCTCCTCGACTTCTGATGAGACCTCGAAAACAAACTCCGCGGAGTTCGCGGCCGCATTCAAGATTGGCGTCAGAAGCGACGCGTGGGTCGCGTCGTATTTGTAATCCGGGGGCAAAGTGGGATCTCCCATCAACGTTCCTACTCCTTCTCGTGCGATCTGAGTGTGTTTTCGTCACATTCGGTCGGTTGATTCTCCGATGCGACCTGGCGCAAGCGGTAGGGGCTGTGCACTTCACGATCCGGTCGTGACTGTGAATTCTTCGGTCAGACACGGATGGTCGGCTGCATCGTGCGCCTGCGTCGATTGGGCCTTCTGGGTGCGGCTTGGGGTTCTCGCGTAGGTGGTGGGGTGTGGATTGACGAGGCGAACTCTTCTTGGTCGCGAACTTCAGCGCGCGGCGGTTGCTGTGAACCCTGGCGGTTCTTTCTGGGCGAGCCAAACTGTGAGCTCATCGAACCCTGTTCCAAACCTTGCGCCGAATGCGCCGGTGTTCCTGCATGTGGTGTCTTGCGCCTGAGGGTACTCAAGTCATCTGACGGGCTACGCCATCGAGATGTCGCCCCTATCGGTAGACTCCCGCAACCTCGTCTCGCCCCGCAACTCGATCACCGCCGGAAGCCCACATCGGCGGAAGTGTCCCGTTTCAGTACGTCGACGTCCACGAGTCGTCGCGGCATGCTTCGCAACTGGTGGAGCGGATCGCTCGATTGGAGTTGCACCGACCGGGGGAGGCTACCGGCTTCGCAGGTCTGGAAGTGGTGATGGGAGCAGTTCATCGATCGAGACCTCGAAAACCTGCGCGATCGCGATGATGGATCGCAGGGCGGGGTTCGCGGGAAACCCGGGCCGAGACTCACCATTCTCGTACTCCCGGTATATGAACCGGCTGAGGTTTGCCCGATGGGCAACTTCTTCCTGGCTGAGTCCAGTTCGGAGACGCAGGCGACGGAGTTGCAAGGCGAGACTCTGCGCGAAGTCGCGCCACTCATCCTCGCTAGTCGTCGATCGTGTGGTCACACCCAAGCGTTCCGACAAACGCATACGCGTATGGGCTTACCTGTATGCCATAATTCTGGAGGCCATACGAAACAATCGACCTTCACCGGATCACCTCCGCTCTGCACGTGTGCTGCCGCTCTGAGGGCTCCGGTCGCACCACAGGGTCGGCCCGCTGCGTGCGACCGCGATTGTGATGGTGACCGTGTCGGACTGGCACAACCCAGTTTGGTGGGGCGGGGTGACGGCTCCTCCGCCGGCTGCCTGGCGCTACGTGTTCGAGCAGTTCACGGACGAAGACTTCGCGGAGGAATGGGCGCTAGCTGCGGCCATCTTCGTGGCTCAGTTCCGTCGTCGACACTCTCGTGGACCGACCTTCCGAGAGCTGTTCCTTCATCTACTCCCCGAATCAGAGGGCGTACCTGCGCCCCTGCCGCCGGATTGGGACATCCTGGATCGACGCCGTAGCCAGAGCGCCTTCCGTCTTCATTGCGCGCTGGAATGGCGCCGACGCGGATATGTCGGGTTCGATCGTGGGGTGAAGCACAGCCTCCGAGTCGGCAGGCGATTCCGAGAGCGGTCGCGATCGCGGCAAAGTGCTCGGGCGCTGGTCGCTCCAGGTCTCCGACGATGTCCGGCACCATGAGCCAAGGCGCTGATCGCGCAAATGCTGACAAGGGGTTGCTAGACGGTCTCACGGCGCCGGAGGTCATCGACTGGCTGCAGATCACACCGAGGTACTTGAAGAGACTCAGCGACGGCGGTTTTCTGCACACAGTGCACCACAACGGAGAGTGGTACTTCCCTCGTTGGCAATTTCGTGATCAACAGATCCGCTCGGTTGTCCCGGGAATTCGGTTGGTCTCGCCCTCGATACCCATCGCGTGGACGCTCGACCGGATCCGCAAGTGCATGGATGATGTCCATTCCTCGCTCGAGATGGACGGCGAGCGGCTGAGCCCGACTATGTGGTTGCTTCGCGGAGGCGACCCTGTCTTGGTTATTGCCGTCCTCCGCGAGCGATCCACATGAATCGCGCCCAGTCGGTGGGTGTAGACGCGAGTAATAGTCGTCCTGCATCGACAGAAGTGGAGGGCTACGTCTCCGAAACAATCCTGGAAGCGTTCCGTCGTCTCGTCGAAGCAGCAGCCGCCCAAGGGCGCGA
This sequence comes from Plantibacter sp. M259, assembly GCF_006065115.1. Taxonomy (NCBI): domain Bacteria; kingdom Bacillati; phylum Actinomycetota; class Actinomycetes; order Micrococcales; family Microbacteriaceae; genus Plantibacter; species Plantibacter sp. M259. The sequence goes on from NZ_CP040750.1 coordinate 3,522,725, forward strand.
CGCCAAGCTGATCCTTGCGGTACTGCACGCATGCATCGAACTTTGGGATGAGGCTGGCGACGGAGTTTTCGAGTCTGCTGAGGTCGGGGAAGGCCAAGCCAATCGAACCCGGTCTCATGAGAGTCGGGCCGAGCCGGCAAGGCCTTCACTCGGGCTCGCGGCCACCGAGCGGATCGGTGCCATCGTCGATTCTTGGAGCGACGACGAGACAGCGGGATTCTTGGGCGTCGGACTGCGACAGGTGCGCCGGCGCGCTCAGGAGGGAACCCTCTTCTACTTCACAATCGCGAAAAAGAGGCGCTACCCGATCTGGCAATTCAGCCCTCAACGAGGCACCCTCGCGGGTATTTGGGAGTCTTTCTCCTCCGTACCTGACTCCTGGATGCCCGAACAGATCCAGCGCTTCATGACGTCCGCCGATGCGGGACTGCGCCTGCACGGTGTTCCGATCGCACCAATCGAGTGGCTGGCTCTCGGTTTGGGGCCCGAAGACGTTGTGGACTTGCTCCGCAAGACGTCGAGGAGCTAGCTGCGAGGGAGCAATGACCGATACCCGACACGAGTTTCCGGTGACAACTGGGGCCCGCTTCAAGCAAGTGGTTCACGGAAGTGTTGAGGAGTGCTCGTTGATGACGTAACCCTCAGGCCGATACGGCCCGATCCACGCGTCAGATGGGCTCCGGGGCTCGACGGTGATGAGGGTGGAACGCGGAAGTCGCGCAGAACGACGCGGCCAACGACTTGTTCCGCTGAAGGCCCTGACTGCTTTGTGCGGTCCATCTTTGTAGCAGCGGCACAACAGCGAGTCTGCTGCGCGCCGGGTTGAGCTGTTGTCGGGCCGTCTGGCACCGTTCATCTCGACGTTCGTGCATCGAGGGTGCTGACTGCTCAGGTGCACAAGTGCAATGGCGGTGGGTGTGCCCAGTGCCGCGAAGGGCAGGACTCAGGGCGTGCTCCTATATAGGCAGCGTTGAATCTGCGCTACGTTCGAGATGTGCCCTTCTCGGGGTCTTTGTGATCAGTTTGGAGACATGTGGTGCCTACAACTACCGGTGCTGCCGCGCCTCGGCGAGCTCGCCAAGCTAGACGAACTCGAGCAGCATCGGACCAGCCTGGAAACAGTTTCGACTACCTCTATTGGAGATTGTCAGAAGGTCAGTTCCAGAAGCTGGTCAGCACCATACTGCGCGACAAATTTGACTCCGTTAGATGCTATCCAATCGGAATGGGCGATGAAGGAATCGATGGCATCGTCGACGGAAGTGTGATCTACCAGGTCAAGTGGACAAGTAAATATGAGCAGAACCCCGCTTCGTGGTTGAAAGACACGATCGATGGCGAACGTGCGAAAATACGCAAGCTTGTCACTGAGAAGCGAATCACGAAGTACATTCTTGTCACATCTGTCGCTGGAACGACGACAGGCAAGGGAACTGGAAGTATACAAAAACTGGAACCAGACCTAGCTGCCTATTCGAGAGAGTTTGGTATTCCAGTGGAGTGCTGGTGGCAGGGTGATGTGGATGCTGAGATCAACAGAATGGGCGACGGCATCAAATGGTCATTTCAGGAGATGCTATCCGGCAGTGACGCTATTCGGTACCTCATTTTCGGCACGAATGTCGACGGCGAGGCCGCACGCATGCGGGAGACGATGCAACACGTCATTCAAGCGCAGTGGGCCGAGGATTCACGGGTTCGGTTCTCGCAGACGGAATTGGATGGAGTCAGTCTTCTAGACCTCTTCGTGGATGTGCATGCCGCGTTGATTTCTCCACCGCGTGCCCATGGCTACGACCTTCGCGTTAGTCTTCCGTTCGAGCAGCCCGCCGCCGCGATGTTACTCGCGACCGATGTGCCGTTCACTTTTCTTATTGGAGTTCCAGGCCAAGGAAAATCCACGCTCACACAATTCCTATGCCAGCAGCACCGAGGTGCCATTCTTGCATCGCAACAGGTCGGGGTGCCATCGTCCACCACGATCCCAATTAGTCAACCGAGGCTCCCATTGCGCGTGGAGTTGAAGACCTACGCAGAGTGGATTGATGGATTCGACCCATTCAATGAGCGCCTGCAGGGCAGGCGTCGACGGACCCGAGGCGAGAGAAGCGTTGAGAGCTACCTAGCTAACTTGTGCTCAGGCCTAAGCGGTGGTCGCACAGTCACGGTCGAGGAGGTGCAGAGTCTTCTTCAGAGGTTTCCAACTCTCTTGGTGTTTGATGGGCTTGATGAAATTGCCGACCCTGAGCTTCGGACAATTGCCGTTGGAGAAGTTGACCTACTCATCACACGAATGGGAAGTGGTGACGTACGCCCGGACTTCCAGGTCGTTGTAACTTCTCGGCCAAATTCGACGAACTTGGCAGAGCCTGACCCAAGCCGTTTTCAGCGGTTGCAGTTGCTGCCGCTCAATGAGGAATTGCAAAACGAGTACGTTGTTCGATGGTGCGACGCGCGCGGCATCGATGGCGCGCAGCGGAGCGAGATTCGGAGGATCTTCCGGGACCGCAAAGCACTCGATCACGTCGCAAAGCTCGCGGACAATCCAATGCAATTGGCGATTTTGCTGTACTTGATCAGTCGAAAGGGTGACGCGGTCCCGGTTTCGAGGACACCCTTGTATACGAGCTACATGCAGACTCTGCTTGACCGCGAGGTTGCCGGCGGACACATCGGGCGGAATGCGGCGCCACAGGTGCAGGAGGTGACGGCCTTCCTTGGATGGCACATGCAGGCAGGAGTCGAGAAGAACTCGGCGGCAGGCACGATGATGCGAGATGACCTAGAGAATACGCTTCTCCTCTACTTGAAGGATGTTGAAGCGACAGGACAGGACGCCGCAGAACTCTTCCGAGTGGCTACTGATAGGTTTTGGGCGCTCACGAGCAAGGTGGACGGCTATTTTGAGTTTGCCGTGCAACCGGTACGTGAGTATTTTGCTGCTTGCTTCCTTGCTGAGTGGGCCGGGCGAGACCTCTCGTCGCCGCTTTCCAAGCAGGATGTTCTCGTGCAGATGGTAGGCCGTAGCTATTGGAGAAATACCCTGCGCTTCTATGCTGGGTTCGCGTCTCCGAACGAACTTGGCGCCCTACGATACGGGCTTGAGGAAGCCATCAGCTCAGATATCAACGCGCTAGAGACACGCGTCGCGGCATGGACCCTTCTTGCGGATGCCGTCTTCATCTCCAACCCGCGGGTCCAGCGGGATGTCGTTCGTCTCCTGGCTGATGACGCGCTGTTGATCCTCTTGGTTCACAACGGCAGCTTGTCGGAACTGACACGCCTTGCCCCAGACGCTGGCGGTAGCCAACTTGCCGCTGAAATCACGACGCGTGTTCAGCAAGACCCGCAGGATGATCTTGCATTCGCTCGAATCGAGTTGCTCAGAGATTTCTCATCGATAAGTCGAGATGATTTTGTCGCGTGGTGGACGCCAAACATGCAACGTGCAATCGGCGGTCCGGATGAACATCGGTGGCTCGATTTCGCGGGAATTTTCCGGCAAGGAGTCTTTCCCACCGCGTTGAGCAACAGTTTGACCCTGACGGATCGCACCGTGCGAGCGGCGGCGATTAGGGCGGGCGCTGTCCCGGATCCAGATTCAGATGTCGCCATCATGCTTCGTCAGTCGGTTCTGGATGGATCAGTCCTCGGACTGCCTCCACGGAACACGAACAACGAGGCTGGTCTGCTTCTAGCCACGATGCGACCAGAGTGGTTTCACGCCTTAATTCAGGAGAGCCTCTCCAGCGCTGCGGATGGCTTCTCTGAGCGGGCGTACTCCGCTAGAAGTGGGGCGCTGCGCAATACCTGGTGGTCGAAGCTTGTGAAGCTCAAGCCTGAGTACGCGAAGCTCCGCGACGCATCCCGCCTGCATCAACGCAGTCAAGCAGGAACGACGGAGCCATGGGGAGCGCCGGCCAGACGCCTCGCTGAGCTGTTCGGACCTTCCTGGCTCGCGGCTGAGATTGCGGTCGCTGCGGCTGCTGCAGATCATCTGCGAGCGTCCGGCTCTCACACAAGCAACGGGGCTCCATTTGGAACAAACATCGACTACGGCAACCTGATCATCGCCGTTCACCGGCGGCCCGGTGCGGACTGGTGGCTGAAACAACACAGCTCCCTTAGCGACAATTTGTCGCTTCGTACCTGGGCATTGGCGCTGCTGGCGGCTGCTTCTGACGAAGCATTCATTGGCGGGTTTGCCCTAGTGGATGACGTCCTGACGAAGCTCAGTTTGGCCGAATTTGAGGAAACGGCAGCTGCGGCCAGTCGCATCGCGCTTAATGGTGCCACGAAGAGGGAGAGATCCATACCGTCAGCGGCTGAGGCTGCGAGCCTGCGAACCCGACTTGTTCTTTCGTACTTCCTCCCTCCGCATCGGAGCTGCGCAGATCAGCCGCTCTTCACTGACCAGGAGTTGGTCGAGCTTGCGAGCCCGGCAGAGTCGAGATGGCCAATCGCCGAAGCGTTGGCGAGGCGGCTTCTGACTGGCGTAGATCCACTGTTATTGGAAGGCCTTTCAAAGCTGGGGCCAGACGCCCCGGGCCGTCTGCACTTGGCGAAACCTCGCGAGTCGAATCGTCCACTAGCTGAAGCAATTGCCCGTGAGCCCCATCGCTACTCCGGCGACTGGCTGGTCTACGCGCACAAATTGTTGGCAGACGGCGTTCCAAAGGCAGGCTTCGAAGGGACCGCCGTGGCCAACGGTTGGGTCCCACGGGTGCCTCGATATTCCTGACCTACCGAATCGGTTCAGCTGGGATGGCCCCGTGGCGCTGCCGCTGACCACAGTTGCTGTCGAGGCCGTGCGCGTGATGCGCGTGACCGGCGGGGCCCTGCAACGCTCGCATATTGAGCCCTGTCGGACCATGAGGGTTTGGAAGCTGGCGAAGCTCGAGCGGCATGGATGACGCGAGATGTGCTGCCTCAGCGTCGAAGTTGAATCTGCAACTGCTAGATGATCTGCCCGATGGCGAGTTGTTCGACGCAGGATCCGCGAGTGAGTCGCTTACACCTCGACCCTGCTGAACCGGGCGCGGGAGACGAATCGCAACCCTGACAACACGCTTGAACACTCCAAAGAACGGCTGGGTCCTCATCACGCTCATGACGGCCGGGCTCGTCCTCCTCATCTGGGGTGTCGCCGGCCCGGCGCTCACGCAGGTGTTCGAACAGGCCATCGACCGTGTCTCCGGCATCTGAGCCTGAGGTCGGCGGATGGCGGACGCGAATCCCGCGCGGCGAGGACGGATCAGCCGTAGCCGAGTTCGTGTTCGTCGGAGCGATCCTCACCGTCCTGATGATGTCCGTGGTCCAGCTCGCGCTCGCCCTCCACGTCCGGAACACGCTCATCGACGCGGCGGCGGAGGGTGCCCGGTTCGGCGCACTGGCCGACACCGAACTGCTCGACGGCGCCGACCGAGCACGCCAGCTCATCGCCGTCGCCGTGGGGGAGAGCTACACGGGTGACGTCAGCACCACGCTGGCCGAACATCGCGGAGCCGGCATCGTCACCGTGACCGTCCGCGCACCGCTTCCGGTCGTGGGATTGATCGGACTGCCCGGCGTCTTGGAGGTGGAGGGTCATGCGGTCCTCGAGACACTCGAGTGATGAGCTGCGTCACCGACCGACCGCACTGGGCGACGACGGATCGGCCTCCCTCGAGTTCATCACCGTCGGTCTGGTCCTCCTCGTGCCGATCGTCTATCTCATCGTCGCGCTCGCCGAGGTGCAGGCCGCAGTGCTCGCGGCCGGCGGGGCCGCGGCGCAGGCGGCGAAACTCTACGCTCGGGCCGACGACGACGCCACGGGTCGCGACCGCGTCGAGGACGCGCTCGCACTCGCGCTCGACGATTTCGGGCTCGACCGGTCCCAGTCGTCCGTCACGCTCGACTGCGCACCAGCCGGTCTCCCGTGCGGGCAGCGCGGCGGTGCCGTCACGGTCACCGTCGACATCCTCGTCGTCCTGCCGTTGATGCCCGAGATCCTCGGCGTCCAAGCCGCGGTCCCCGTGACCGGCGCCGCCACGGCACCGATCTCCCGGTTCGACGACCGGTTCAGCGAGGCGGAATGAGGGTGCCGGGCGGACGACGACATCTGGACGTCGGCGAGGAGGACGGGTCCACCATGCTGCTGACGATCGGATTCGCCGTCGTTGCGCTCGCCGTGGTCCTCGTCGGGAGCGCCGCCACCTCCCTGTACGTGGAGCACAAGCGGCTCCTCGACCTCGCCGACCGCCTGGCCGCGACCGCCGCGGAGTCCTTCTCCATCGACGACGTCACGATCCAGCCCGACGGGACCTTCCGACCCGTCCTCGATGACGACTCGATCCGTTCGAGTGCACGCGACGACCTCGTCACCGGCGGTGCGGGTGCGCTCACCGGCGTCGAGATCGTCGCGGCGCGGACCCCGGACGGCCGGAGTGCGGAGGTATCGCTGGCGTCGGACTGGCGGCCGCCGATGCTGACGCTGTTCGTCCCGCAGGGCCTCCGGATCGAGGCCTCCGCGAGTGCGCGCAGTGTCTTCTGGTGACGGCGGACGGGCCTCCCGACGATCAGGGGAAGGGGCGCGTGCCGCGGTCGATGAAGCGGGGGATGAACCGGAAGAGGAGGAACGCGCCGATGAGCCCGACACCGCCGATGGTGCCGGCGGCAAGGGAGATCGACGCAGCCGCGGTGATCCCGGACATCGCCAGGGGAGCGGCGGCGGTGCCCGCGTCGCCCAGGAAGCGATAGGCGCCGAGGAACGGCGCGGGACGGTCCGGTGGCGCGAGGTCGGAGCCGAGGGTCATGAGGATGCCGCTACCGAGCCCGTTGGACAGTGCCAGCACGAGCGCGACGGCGATGAACCAGACCCGCGCCTCATCGAGGTCGTGCGTGAAGGCCAGGACGATGAACCCGGAGCCCAGCCCGATCATCGAGGGGACGGCGGTCCAGATCCGCCCCCAGCGGTCCATCACCTGACCGCTGGCGTAGAAGAGGGCGAACTCCACCGCGCCGACGACGCCGATGATGAGCGCCGTGTCCGTCTCCGAGACGCCGATACTCACGGCCCACAGGGGGAGCAGGACCGCCCGACACGACCGCAGGGCGCCGACGAGCGCGGCGGTGGTGCCCATCCGGGTGAGGACGGCGCCGTGCGCGCGGATCGAAGCGATGAGGCCGCTCGACTCCTCGGACGCGAGCTCCGCACCCTCGGTGCGCTCCTCGCCGTCGGCGGTGCGCGTCGACGGCGGTCGCCCGAACATCTCCGCCGGGTCGGGGAGGACGAGCAGGGTCACGGCGGAGCCGGCGCAGCAGATGACCATCACCCAGAACGCCGCCTGCGACGTCCCGGTGAGGTGGATGACGCCTGCGGCCAGGAACGGTCCGATGAACGTGCCGGCGCGGAAGACACCGCCGAGGGAGGAGAGCGCCCTCGCCCGGTACCGCATCGGCACGTACGTCGTCATGAACGCGTGCCGTGCCAGACCGAACACGGCGGTCGCGAGCCCGATACAGAAGATGCCCACGGCGAGGACGAACGGATTGGGGGAGATGGCGGCCGTCGCGACCCCGACGACCGCGAGCAGCGCCGCCCACATCATCGCAAAGCGTTCGCCGATCCGGCTGACGATCCACCCGGACGGGACGTCGCCGACGAGTTCGCCGAGCATGATGAGCGAGGAGATGACGCCGGCGACGGCGAGCGTCGCCCCCAGGTTCCCGGCGACGGCCGGGATGATCGGGATGATGGCGCCTTCACCGATCGAGAACAACAGCGTGGGGAGGAAGACCGAGACGGCCACGGAGCGCAGCTGGAACGGGCGTTCGTCGGAAGTCATCCCCTCGATCGTACGCCCGCGGCCCTGCGCGGTAGGCTGAAGCCAAATGTTTGACTTGGACCTCTCCACACAGATCAGTACCCTCCGCTCGACCTTCGACGACATCCGCACCGTCGTCGACGTCGACCGTCTCGAAGCCGAGATCGCGACGCTGAGCGAGCAGGCGGGTGCCCAGGATCTCTGGGACGACACGACGAACGCGCAGAAGGTGACGAGCGCCCTCAGCCACCGTCAGTCCGAACTCGCCCGCATCACCAGCATCGCGAACCGGCTCGACGACCTCGAGGTGCTCATCGAACTCGCGACCGACGCCCAGGACGAGGAGTCGGCCGAAGAGGCCCGCCAGGAGCTCGTCAGCCTGCAGAAGGTGCTCGGCGACCTCGAGGTGCAGACGCTGCTGAGCGGCGAGTACGACCCGCGCCCCGCCGTCGTCACCATCCGCGCCGGTGCCGGCGGTGTGGACGCCGCCGACTTCGCCGACATGCTGTTCCGCATGTACCTGCGGTGGGCCGAGCAGCACAAGTACCCGGTCACCGTCATGGACACGAGCTACGCGGAGGAGGCCGGCATCAAGTCGGCCACCTTCGAGGTCGACGCACCGTACGCCTTCGGCACGTTGAGCGTCGAGGCGGGCACCCACCGCCTGGTGCGCATGAGCCCCTTCGGTGCCGCCGGCAAGCGACAGACGAGCTTCGCCGCCGTCGAGGTCATCCCGCTCATGGAGGAGACGGAGATCGTCGAGATCCCCGAGTCGGACATCCGTGTCGACGTCTTCCGGTCCAGCGGTCCCGGTGGGCAGTCGGTCAACACCACCGACTCCGCCGTGCGCATCACCCACTTGCCGACCGGCACGGTCGTCTCGATGCAGAACGAGAAGAGCCAGATCCAGAACCGCGCCGCTGCGATGCGCGTGCTCCAGTCGCGACTCCTCCTCATCCAGAAGGAGCAGGAGGCCGCGACGAAGAAGGAGCTGGCCGGCACCATCACGGCGAGCTGGGGCGACCAGATGCGCTCCTACGTGCTCGCGCCGTACCAGATGGTCAAGGACCTGCGGACGGAGCACGAGCAGGGGAACCCCGCAGCGGTGTTCGACGGCGATCTCGACGGGTTCATCGCCGCGGGCATCCGCTGGCGGTCGATGTCGAAGCCGGAGTAGCGCGGCGCGGCATAGTGTTCGCCCAGCCCTCGTACAGGGTACGGATCGCGGGCGTGTCCTGCCCGTAATCGGCAGGTCGCTCCTTAAGCTCAAGGAGCCATGATTCGGTTTGATCACATCTCCAAGAAGTATCCGGGAACCTCGCGTCCCGCGCTCAACGACGTCGATTTCGAGATCCTCCGGGGAGAGTTCATCTTCCTCGTCGGTGCCTCGGGGTCGGGGAAGTCGAGCTGCCTCCGCCTGATGCTCAAGGAGGACAAGCCGAGCAAGGGCAAGATCCATGTGCTCGGCCACGACCTCGGTTCCATCTCGAACCGCAAGGTGCCGTACTTCCGGCGCAGCCTCGGGGTCGTGTTCCAGGACTTCCGACTGCTGCCGAGCAAGACGGTGTACCAGAACGTCGCCTTCACCCTCCAGGTGATCGGCAAGTCGCGCGGATTCGTCCAGGAGGCCGTGCCCGACGTCCTCAAGATGGTCGGACTCGACGGCAAGGCGCAGCGCCTGCCGCACGAGCTGTCCGGTGGTGAGCAGCAGCGCGTCGCCATCGCCCGCGCGATCGTCAACAAGCCGCAGATCCTGCTCGCCGACGAACCGACCGGTAACCTCGACCCCGCCACCAGCGCCGGCATCATGCAGTTGCTGGAGCGCATCAACGCCGGTGGGACGACGGTCGTCATGGCCACGCACGAGGCCGGCTTCGTCGATCAGATGCAGCGCCGGGTGATCGAGCTGCAGGACGGTCAGATCGTCCGTGATGAACGCCACGGTGGATACGGCACGACGGCGGCCATCCCGGGTCTCGTCAGAGGATCCTCCAAGGCTGCCGCCCCCTCGGCCCAGACAGCTCCCGCAACGGCCTCGACCCCGGTCGCTCCCGCCGTCGAGACCTCTTCGGTTCCGGTGACGACCACGACCTCGTCCGTCGCTGCCAGCTCCGAGCCCACGACGAGTGCCGTTGCCGCAGCCGCGGTCGCCGCCACCGCGGTCACGCCGACCGCTGCAGCCGCACCGACCGCGCCCGCCGCGGTCTCGCGCGAGTCCAGGCCGCAGGCCGACACCGACGAGGTCGTCACCCGGGTGTCCGGCTCGACGCCGATCCAGGAACCGGCCGCAGCACCCGTCGCCGAGCCTGAGACGCCGGCGACCCGAGCCGAGGAGTCGACACCGGAAGCGCCCGAGGCCGAGCCGACGACGCCGGAAGCGGAGCCCGCCGTGCCACCGGCGGCTGCGGTGCCGGAGGTCGCGCCTCCGCAACGCCTGAGCAACGCCACGGGCCCCATCGGGCTCCCGGCACGCAACGAGATCGACCCGATCGAGGTCGAACACCTGTCGCTCGCCGAGCGACTCGGCCTGCGTGCCGCGGCGCGCGGCACTGAAGACGGAGAGCAGAACGTGGGGCCGACCAAGTGAGACTCGCACTGATCTGGTCCGAGGTCTGGAACGGCCTGCGTCGCAACGTCTCGATGGTCGTCTCCGTCGTGCTCGTGACGTTCATCTCGCTCACCTTCGTCGGTACGGCCGTCCTGCTGCAGATGCAGATCGGCCAGATGAAGAACTACTGGTACGACCGCGCACAGGTCGCGATCTACCTCTGCACCGCCGACAGCGCGGGCGACACCTGCGCCGCCGGTGCCGCGACCGAGGAGCAGCGCGCCGCCGTCCAGAGCGCCCTGGAGTCGTCGACCCTCGCCCCCTTCGTCGACAAGTTCTACTTCGAGGACCAGGCGCAGGCGTTCACGAACTTCCAAGAGCAGTTCAAGGGCAACGACATCGCACAGTTCGTCACGGCGGACCAGCTGCCCGAGACCTTCTGGGTGAACATGAAGGACGCCTCGCAGTCCGACGTGCTCGTCGAGGCGTTCTCCGGCGTCGCGGGCGTGGAGCAGGTGACGGATCAACGCCAATACCTCGACCAGATCTTCTCGGTCCTGAACATCGCCAGTTACACGGCGATCGGGATCGCAGCACTCATGCTGGTCGCCGCAGCCCTGCTGATCGCGACGACCATCCGATTGTCGGCCTATTCGAGACGCCGAGAACTCGGCATCATGCGATTGGTCGGTGCATCGAACCGGTTCATCCAGACACCGTTCATCCTCGAGGGTGTGTTCGCCGCGCTCATCGGCTCCATCCTCGCGGCCGGGGCGGTGATCACCATCGTCCAGGTGTTCGTCCAGGGATACCTGGCGGACCGCATGCGGTACGTCAACTTCGTCGATCTCGGTGACGCCTTCGTGGTCCTCCCGATCCTGCTGCTCGTCGGCGTGCTGTTGGCGGCGATCTCGGCCAACTTCGCGATCTCGCGGTACCTCAAGGTCTAGCGGGGAGAGCGGTGCGGCGACCGCACCGCTCGCTCTGCGTTAGACTGACAGGCTGCCGCGATCGCGGCCGGTCCGTTCCGATGGATCCGAACCAGAACGTCAGGAGTACACCGTGCCGAGGGAACGGGGCGAGAACGTCGTGGCCACGAACCGCAAGGCCCGCCACGACTACACGATCGAGGACACCTACGAGGCCGGCATGGTCTTGACGGGTACCGAGGTGAAGTCGCTGCGAGCCGGGCGGGCGTCGCTCGTCGACGGGTACGCCTTCATCGACCGCCGTGAGGCGTGGCTCGACGCGGTGCACATCCCCGAGTACGGTCAGGGGACGTGGACGAACCACCCGCCGCGGCGTAAGCGCAAGCTGCTGCTGCACCGCGAGCAGATCGACAAGATCGCGCACAAGATCGCCCCCGGTGGATTCACCCTCGTGCCGTTGAAGATCTACTTCAAGGACGGCAAGGCCAAGGTGGAGATCGCCGTGGCGAAGGGTAAGAAGGAATACGACAAGCGGCACGCCCTGCGCGAGAAGCAGGACACCCGTGAGGCCGCGCGTGCGATGGCCACCAGGAACCGTCTCGGCGAGTAGGTGACAGGTGGCCCTCGGGCGCGGTACACTTGAAAGCTGCACCGCAAGGTGCTCGTTCACCGTTCGCGGTGGATTGACAACTCGACAGCGTGTGACAACGACCCTCTTCGCCTCGTTCTCCGAGGCGCTGAGTCCATGGGGATGATCGGTTTCGACATTGCCTGCGAAACTGCGAGAAGCGGGTCGAGGATGCAGGGTTATCTCGTTAACGATCTCTGCAAAACAACAAGTGCCAACTCTAAGCGCACTGACTTCGCCCTCGCTGCTTAAGCGAGCCCGATAGTCCGTCAGACCGAGCGTGTCCCCGTCTCGGATCCTGGCGTCATCTAGGGGACTTGCTGGATGACGGAGCCGCGACGTCATCCGGGACTTTTCTTCGGCTGGGCCCGTCGACCAAGATGCCCTTGTCAATGGTCGGGGCCGAGTAGAACGTATCAAGGGATACGCCCGTAGAAGGCGCAGAATCACAGCAGTGGACGGGGGTTCAATTCCCCCCATCTCCACTCCGGACGTTGTCACACGCTGCCGAGTCGACGACAGGCCCTCGCTTCGGCGGGGGCCTGTCGTCGTTCCTGGGGTCGGAGGGGTACCGACGGGCTGCTAACCTGGGAGTCCAGAGGCCGCCACCACCCGGGAGACCTGCATGGCGACAATCCTGCTTGTTTTTGCTGCGATCGCCGTCGCCACGCCCACGCTCACTCGAGTGCTGTCGACGAAGGTCTTCTACGTCATCGCGTGTATGCCCGCGGCGGCATTCGTCTGGACGCTCTTCCAGACCGGCACGGTCACGGCCGGTGGCACGGTCGTCGAGACGATCGAGTGGATCCCGCAACTGAGCATCGCGCTCTCGTTCCGGATGGACACGCTCGCCTGGCTGCTGTCTCTCGTCGTCACCGGCGTCGGTGCCCTCGTGCTGCTCTACTGCGGCCGCTACTTCTCCTCGTCCGAGCCTGGCCTCGGTCGTTTCGCCGCGCTCCTCTTCGCCTTCGCCGGCACGATGTTCGGCCTCGTGACCGCCGACGACATCATCGTCATGTTCATGTTCTGGGAGATCACGAGTGTGCTCTCCTACCTGCTCATCGGGCACTACACCGATCGCAAGGAGAGCCGCGGTGCCGCGCTCCAGGCGCTCCTGGTGACCACCTTCGGCGGGCTCGTCATGCTCGTCGGCGTCATCATGATCTCCGTGCAGGCGCAGAGCACCTCGCTCGCCTCGATCGTCGAGCAGGGCCTGACCGGCCCTGCGACCACCGTCGCCATCCTCCTCATCCTCGTCGGTGCGATCTCGAAGTCCGCGCTCGTGCCGTTCCACTTCTGGCTGCCCGCTGCGATGGCCGCACCGACGCCCGTGAGCGCATACCTGCATGCTGCGGCCATGGTGAAGGCCGGGATCTACCTCGTCGCGAGGCTCGCTCCCGGTTACGCCGACACCCCGGGTTGGGACGCGATGCTCGTCGGTTTGGGCGTCCTCACCATGGTCGCCGGAGCCTGGCGGTCGCTGCGTCAGTACGACCTCAAGCTGGTCCTGGCCTACGGGACGGTGAGCCAGCTCGGATTCCTGATGGTCATCTCGGGGTACGGCACCCGCGATTCGGCCCTGGCCGCCGTCGCGCTCCTGCTCGCCCACGCCATCTACAAGGCGGCACTCTTCCTCGTCGTCGGCATCATCGACCACCGTGCTGGGACGCGTGACTGGCGGCACCTCTCCGGTCTGGGACGCCAGACGCCGGTACTCGCCGTCATCGCGGCGATCGCCGTCGCGTCGATGGCCGGTATCCCACCGCTCTTCGGGTTCGTCGCGAAGGAGGCCGTCTTCACCTCACTGCTGGAGGGCGCGCTCGAGGGTGACGTGTGGGGTTGGGTCGCGATCATCGGGACCGCCGTCGGGTCTGTGCTGACCGTCGCGTACAGCGCCCGATTCCTCTGGGGCGCCTTCGGAGACCGACGCGGCGCCGCGCCGACCGAACTGCATGCCGAATCCGGAACGATCATGATCGCGCCGGGCATACTCGCCGTCGCGACCATCGCCCTGGGCTTCGCGACGAAGCCCATCGACACGGTGCTCGCGCCGTACGCGGACTCCGTGGGGGAGGGCGACTACCACCTCGCGCTCTGGCACGGCCTCGAGCCGGCGCTCGGCATCTCGGCCGTCGTCGTGCTGCTCGGTCTGCTGCTCTTCCGCTGGAGGCTCCCGGTCGCGCGTCTGCAGGACCGCCTGCCGCCCCTCATCGACTCCTCGAAGGGCTACTGGGCGGCGACCCAGGGCATCGACCGGCTCTCCGCGAAGGTCACCCTGTTCGCCCAGCGCGGCGGGCTCGTCCAGTACCTGTCCACGATCCTCGTGGTCTTCGTCCTCACCCTCGGCACGATCGCCCTCCTCGGGCGCGCTTGGCCGAGCGAGATCCGGCTGTGGGACTATCCCGCCCAGGTGGCCATCGCCTTCATCATGGCGACCGCGGCGATCGCGGCCGCCCGGGCGAAGCAGCGCATGGCCGCCGTGCTGCTCGTCGGCGTCACCGGCTTCGGGCTCGTCGCACTGTTCGCCCTGCACGGCGCTCCCGACCTCGCGCTGACCCAGGCCCTCGTCGAGACGATCACGATCGTGGTGTTCGTCCTCGTGCTCCGCCGACTCCCGGCCAAGATCGCCCAGCGCAACGCCCCGGTCCACCGCGTCCGTCGGGTCGTCATCGGCACGCTGACCGGCCTGGTCATGGGGCTCATCGGGGTCATCGCCCTGGGCGCGCGACAGGCCGAGAGCATCGCGACCGAGCTGCCCCGGCTCGCCGTCGAGGAGGGCCACGGCAAGAACATCGTCAATGTGATGCTCGTCGACATCCGGGCCTGGGACACCATGGGTGAGATCTCCGTGCTCGTCGTGGTGGCCACCGGTATCGCGAGCCTGCTCTTCGTCTCACAGCGGGGCGCCGAGGTCCCGCGCCTCAGCGGTGCGCGGCGCCGACGGATCCCGGGCCTCCGATCCCAGGTCGTGTCGGACCCCCACCTCGCGGACAGCGAGATGGAGGCACCTCGCGACGCGGTGGGGCGGCACTCATGGCTCATCGGTGGCCGGGCGATCGCCGAGGCGAACCGTTCGATCCTCCTCGAGGTCCTCGTGCGGCTCCTCTTCCACCCGGCGATCGTCGTCTCCGTCTTCCTGCTCTTCGTCGGGCACAACGAGCCGGGCGGCGGCTTCGCCGGTGGTCTGCTCGCCGGCCTCGCGCTCGTGATGCGGTATCTCGCCGGCGGACGCTACGAGCTCGGCGAAGCCGTGCCGATCGACGCGGGCAAGGTGCTCGGCGTCGGGCTGCTGCTCGCGGTGGGGACGGCCGTCGGTTCCCTGTTCTTCGGCGGCGAGGCGCTCCAGTCCGCGTACTTCTCGGCCGACGTCCCGATCCTCGGACACCTCTCGTTCGGCACGTCCAGCATCTTCGACATCGGCGTCTACCTCGTCGTCGTCGGACTGGCGCTCGACATCCTGCGCAGTCTCGGGGCCGAAGTCGACCGTCAACAGGAGGAAGCCGACATCGACGAGCAGAGTACGGACGAGTTCTCGGCGAGTGAGGCCGAACGATGAGCGCCTCACTGACCCTCGTCGTCCTGATGGCCGTCATGTACGGCACCGGGGTGTACGTCATGCTCGAGCGGAGCCTCACCAGGTTCCTCATCGGGTTCGTGCTCGTCGGCAACGCGACGAACCTGCTCATCCTGATCATGAGCGGCCCGAGCGGCACCGCACCGCTCGTCACGGGCACCGCCTCCGACGACCGCATGGTCGACCCGGTGCCGCAGGTGCTCATGCTCACGGCCATCGTCATCAACTTCGGTGTGACCGCCTTCATCCTGGCGCTCATCTACCGGACCTGGTGGTTGGCACAGCTCGGCGACGAGGGTGACACCCTCAGCGACGAGCACGCCGACGACACCGAGGCGGCGACGGAGGCGGTCTTCAACCAGGTCGACCTGGACGACGAGGCCATCCAACGGGTCCTCGACGAGAGCAACGAGCACGGCGACGACAGCCACACGACCAGGAAGGGGGCAGGCGAATGAACGCACTCGTCCCGCTCGTGGTCATGATCCCGCTGATCGGTTCAGCGATCGCGCTCATGTTCCGCAACCGCCGCAAGACGCAGGTGGCGATCAGCGTCGTCGCGCTCACCGCGGTGACCGTGATCAGTGCGATCCTGCTCGCGGCCGTCGACCAGAGCGGCACGATCGTCGTCGAGCTGGGCGGCTGGTCCCCGCCGTGGGGGATCGTGCTCGTCGTCGACCGGTTGTCCGCGATCATGCTGCTCGTCGCGGCCCTGATGCTGCTGGGCGTGCTCATCTTCGCCATCGGTCAGGGCATCGTCGACGGCGACCGCGAGACGCCGGTGTCGATCTTCCACCCGACGTACCTGGTCCTGGCAGCCGGGCTGTTCGACGCCTTCGTCGCGGGCGACCTCTTCAACATGTACGTCGGCTTCGAGATGCTGCTCGCCTCCAGCTACGTCCTCCTCACCCTGGGCGGCACGGGAGCGCGGATCCGCGCCGGCGTCACGTACATCGTCATCAGCCTCATGTCGTCGCTGCTCTTCGTCGCCGCGATCGCCGTCATCTACGGCGCGACGGGCACGGTGACGATCGCCCTCGTGGCGGACCGCGTGCGCGACCTGCCGATGGAGGTGCAGGCGATCCTCTGCGCCGCACTGCTGCTGGGCTTCGCGGTCAAGGCTGCGGTGTTCCCGCTGTCGTTCTGGCTGCCCGACTCCTACCCGACCGCGCCGGCGCCGGTCACGGCGGTGTTCGCCGGCCTGCTGACAAAGGTCGGTGTGTACGCGATCATCCGGACCGACACGCTCATCTTCAAGGACGTGCCGCTGGCGACACCGTTGATGGTCATCGCCTTCCTGACCCTGCTCATCGGTATCTTCGGTGCGGTCGCCCAGGCCGACATCAAACGATTGTTGTCGTTCACGCTCGTGAGCCATATCGGCTACATGATCTTCGGCATCGCCGTCGGCGGGATCGCCGGGATCGCCGCGACGATCTACTACATCGTCCACCACATCGTCGTCCAGACCACGCTGTTCCTCACCACCGGTCTCGTCGAGCGGATCGGTGGGACGACCTCCATCTCCCGGCTCGGCGGCATCCTGAAGGCCTCGCCGATCGTCGGTGTGCTGTTCTTCATCGGAGCGATGAACCTCGGCGGTATCCCGCCGTTCTCGGGCTTCCTCGGCAAGATCGGGCTGTTCCAGGCGGGTGTCGCCCTGGGCGACCCGCTGTCGTACATCCTCATCGCCGCCGGAGCCGCGACCTCGCTCCTGACCCTGTACGCGTTGGCGCGCGTGTGGAACATGGGCTTCTGGCGTGGGAAGGACGAGGTCGCCGGATACTCCTCGCCGTTGCTCGAGCAGCTCGCGGAGAGCCCCGAGGACTCGGGCTCGGTCGACACCAAGACCATCTCGCGCCCGATGATCGGTGCCACGACCGGCATGGTCGCGTTGACCCTCGCCCTGACGGTCTTCGCGGGGCCGCTCTTCGGACTGGCCACGCGGGCGGCTGAGAACATCGAGGACCCGGACAACTACATCACCGCGGTCTTCCCCGACGGAACGGAGCACCTGAAGTAATGCAACCGTCACGTCGTCGCGCGCTGTTCAGCCAGGCCCTCCTCCTGGCCGGACTCATCCTGCTCTGGTGTCTCCTCTGGGGGATGTTCGACCTGCTCACGCTCGTGACCGGCCTCGGGGTCGCGTTGCTGGTGTCGTTCCTGTTCTACCTGCCGGCCGTCGAGCTGAGCGGCCGCATCAACCTCTGGCGGTCCGCGATCTTCCTGGGCAAGCTCCTCGTCGACATCGTGCGGGCGAGTGCGGAGATCGCGTGGCTCGTCCTCAAGCCGAGGTTCCGGTCCAGTAACGCGGTGATCGCGGTCCGTCTGCGGACGACCTCCGACCTCATCATGAGCTGGACGGCCGAGGCGGTATCGATCGTCCCAGGCTCGATCGTGGTCGACCTCGACCGCACGGCCTCGACGCTCTACCTGCACGCGCTCAATGTGCATGACGACGCCGACATCGACGCGGTCGTCGCCGAGGTCCTCGGAACGGAGCGACGGCTCATCCTCGCGATCGGTTCCCGCGCTGAGGCGGACGCCCTCCGCCACGACCATGACCACGTCTCGATCGGAAGGGGGCAGTGATGCTCGTCGTGATCATCATCGTCTCCGTGCTGTTCGGTGCCGCGGCTCTCGCAGCGGTCTACCGGATCATCCGCGGGCCGAGCCTCCTCGACCGCGTGATCGCATCCGACGTGCTCGTGGCCACCGTCATGTGCGCGATCGGGGCCGAGATGGCGATCAACCGTCACACGGACGGCCTGCCGGTCCTCCTGGCGCTCGCGATGTTCGCGATCGTCGGCTCGGTCAGCGTCGCCCGCTTCATGTCGAAGCAGGACGACGCATGACCGGCGAGCTGATCCGCGACATCGTCACCGGAGCCCTCGTGCTCGTCGGGGCGATCATGTGCTTCGCCGCCGGCGTTGGCCTCCTGCGCTTCCCCGACGTGTTGTCCCGCCTGCACGCGGCGACCAAGCCGCAGATCCTCGGGCTCATCGCGATCATGGCGGACGTCGCCGTCTCGAGCCCGACGGTCGGGACCATCACGATCGCGATCGCGATCATCGTGTTCCAGAGCCTCACCGCGCCGATCTCCGCACACATGGTCGCCCGGGCGGCCTACCGCAGCGGCAACTTCGACGAGGCCGTCCTCGTCCGCGACGAGCTCGCGGGACGCGAAGAACTCGGCGAGGAACGACATCCCGGCCACACGCCCGAATAGCGGCAGAATGTCCCCATGGGAATGCTCATCTACGGGTCCGGCGACGAGTACGAGATCGAAGACCGCGCGCTCGCGCACCTGAAGGCCGTCATCGGGGCGAAGCTGCGCCGACAGGAGAGCTTCTTCCTCAGCTGGGCGAACGATCCCGAACACGGTTCGGGACGACGCTCGCTCTGGTTGTCCCCGAGCATCCCGCTGCAGTTCCGCTTCTTCGGGAGCCGCCCTCCGGAACTCAACCGTGCGTGGCTCGAGGTCCTCTCGGACTCATCGCACACCCCGCGAGGGCTGCAGCTCATCCCGGAGTCCGAGGTCGAGGGTCACCTCGCGGGGAACGGGGCGTCGCGCGACGCGGGCACCGAGCCTCACGACCAGGACCACGGCTAGGACGGGTCGTCCGTCCCGACGAGCAGGACGCGCAGCGCCGTCTCCGGTGAGCCGCGACCGTCCGGTGGGATCGTCTCGCCGTGCGTGTAACGGTCGACGACCCGCGGGTCGACGTAGCTCGACTTCGCGATCGCCGGGGTGTTGCCCAGGACCGCTGCGGCGTCGCGCATGGCCTGCGCGAGGACCTTCGAGCGTGCCGTCTTGCTCTGCACGGGTCCGGCCTTCGCCAGACTCTCCGCGGCCGCGACGGTGCCGTGCAGCGTCCGGAAGTCCTTCGCGGTGAACTCGCCGTTCGTCTGCGCCCGGACGTAGTCGTTGATCTGGCTCGCCTGGAGGTGGCGCCACCGGTTCCCGTCCTTCCAGGCCAGGAGGCGGGCGTGCGGTCCACGGCGCTTCAAGGAGCGGATGAGCGAGGCCAGGTCGGCGTCGACGATGTCGGACTCCCAGGGCTGCCCACTCTTCGCCGGGAACTTCAGCGCGACGGTGTCGCCGCTCACGCGAGCGTGCGCACCCTCGAGGGTCGACAGGCCGTGACTGCCGTTGGCCTCCGCGTACTGCTCACCGCCCACGCGCAGGGAGCCGGTGTCGAGCATGCGGAACGCGCCGGCCGACACCCGTGCGAGCGGGTACCCCTCGAGCCGGAGGTCCCGGGTGACCCGACCTCGCGCGGCGGGGAGCGCCTCGGCGAGGGCCAGGGCTCGGTCGAACTTGCTGCGGTCCTGACGCTCGCGCCACGACGGGTGATAGAGGTACTGCCGTCGGCCGGCCGCATCGATCCCGGTCGCCTGGATGTGCCCGTTCGCATAGGGGGTGATCCAGACCTCGTTCCACGCGGGAGGGACCACCAGACCGTCGATCCGGGCTCGGATCTCCTGATCCTCGAGGAGTGAACCGTCCGGCAACCGATAGCTGAAACCGCGTCCGGATCGAACCCGTCGGATGCCCTGTCCGTTCACGTCGCTGCGCCTCAGTCGTACCATCCGCCCAGCGTACGGCGCGGTCCGACCCCACTCTGCGGGCTTGCGCGGTGCCGTGCGCTCGTGTCAGCCGACGGGAGGCAGCTCGGCGAGGAAGGCGTCGTGCAGGCGCCCGTTCGTCGCGAGGGAGCTCCGCGTGGAGATGGTCTCGATGCCGTCGATGTCGGTGAAGCGACCGCCGGCCTCGAGGACGATCGGCACGTGTGCGCCCAGGTCGTACTCCTGCACGCCGAATTCGGCCACGGCGTCGATCGAGCCCTCGGCGAGGAGCATGTAGGGCCACATGTCACCGATGGCCCGATCGCGCCACAGGGAGCCGCACAGGGCCAGCAGCTGGGGGATCCGCCCGACCGAGGCCCATTGCGCGATGCTCTGGAAGCTGAAGGACGCGTCGGCGAGGTCGGAGACCCCCGAGACGGACAGCCGGCGTGGGGTGGTCTCGCCGAACCGGACGCCCCACGCGCCATGTCCGATGGCACCCCACCAGCGGGCGTGCATGGCGGGTGCGCTCACGACGCCCACGACAGGCACGCCGTCGACGGCGAGGGAGATGAGCGTCGCCCAGTTCGAGACACCGCGGAGGAAGTTCGCCGTCCCGTCGATCGGGTCGATGATCCACTGGCGATCCGTCGGGCCCTGCGCGCCGTACTCCTCGCCGAACACGCCGTCGTCCGGGCGCTCGGTCTCGAGGATGCCGCGGATGGCGCGTTCGACGGCGAGGTCGGCGTCCGTGACGTGCGATCGGTCCGGTTTGGTGGAGACTTCGAGGTCGCGAGCCTCGAAGCGCTCCATCGCGATGCGGTCGGCCGCGTCGGCGAGCCGGAGCGCGAGATCGAGGTCGGCGGGGGAGACGGTCACGGGTTCGGTCACCCCTCCAGGATAGGGTCGCGCGGGCCTGATCGAACGACGCTCGAGGGGCCGGCGACGTGCCTCCGCGACACGCCGACCGGCTCGATTTCGCACCCGGGCCAGTTGGGTGCTAGTGTCATATCTCGGTTCGGAACACTCCGAAACCACGCACCTCTAGCTCAATTGGCAGAGCAACTGACTCTTAATCAGTGGGTTCCCGGTTCAAGTCCGGGGGGTGCACCACACCAGCAACGGCCTCGTCTTCGGACGGGGCCGTTCTGCGTTTCGGCTCGTCTCGCGTTCGAGCTTGCAGCCCGACGAAACGCTCCGGGGACGTTTCGCGACAGCTCCCGTCCGATTCGCGTCATCGGGACGGAGGAGGGCGCAGGCATGAGACCCTGGAAGGGTCGGCAGCATGGCGGGATCGGGTCCTGCCCGTGCCGACGAAAGCCTCCGCGTGGTCACCCCACCGTGCGGAGCAGAGCGACGGTCGGGCATTCATGCCCACCAGCGCCGTGACGCCTCATCGATTCGGGTTCGATGAGGCGTCATGCCCGCTCGGCGGCCTGACACGACGAAACGGCCGCCCACCGGAGTGGACGGCCGTTGTCGAGGTGCGTCGCCGGTCAGGCGATCGAGCTGCGGCGGGCCGGCATCGGGTTGACCAGACTCGCGTCGATGAACTCGGGTTCGGCCCAGACGGTGATGGGGTAGTGCTGCGGCTCGAGGAGGGTCCGCTCGACGAGCGTCGGCTCAGCGTCGTCAGCCGCGGCATCGGGGTGGTCGTCATCGGTCTGCGCCTCGGACGGCGCGTCGATCGTCTCGGTGATGGCGGCAGGTTCCTCGGCGACGGTCGGCTCGATGACCTCGACGGCCTCGACCTCGTCGGCGGCGTCGACCGCGGCTTCTTCCTGTCCACGAGACCACAACCGCCATCCGCGCGCCGGAGTGGCCTCGGCACGGACCGTCACCGCAGCCTGCTCGAGGTCGATGTCCGTCGCGATGTCGTGGGCGAGCTGCTGGGCGTAGACCTCGTGGAAGATCTCGTCGCCGGAGCTCGGGGTGCGGCGCGACAGCACCCAGGCGCCGTTGGCACCGAGCTCGCTCGCCAGTCGAGCGTGGACGAGGTCGAACAGCTGCTTCTCGGTCAGCTTCGATGCGGAGACTGGTGCTGCGTGGCGTCGGCGACCGAACATGGCGGGCCCTTCATCGAAAGCGGATCATCCGTGAGGCTGGACTGCCTTCATTGTCGATCACGAGGCGCGGAACGACGCGGAGACACGCGGGTGAGCGCCCCAATTCCCGGGGTTTCCGGGCGGTCGTGGTAGCGCGGTCGGCGCGACCTCAGCGGCCGATCTCGGCCTGCTTGCTGTCGTCGAGCACCGAGCTGATCGCGAGGGCGAGCGAGATGCCCCAGCTCACCCAGAGGAGGGCGAGCTTCCAGTCCCGCGGTCCCTGTCGGGTCGCCTGGAGGGCGGAGATCCCGCCGAAGACCGTGGAGATCATGCTGCCGTTGAAGAGGAATTTGCGCATGACTTCACGCTAGCCGGTAGGGGAGGCCCCCCGCATCCGGGCTTTCCTTCGGGTTCTCGCCTGTGCTAGCGAACGCACGCTTCGCGAAGGCCAGTGAGGCGCGCAGCTGGCTGAGGCGGAGGGCGTCGCCACCCGTCGCGGGCAAATGCACCTCCGCGACGATGCTTCCCGACCAGTCCGCCGCGCGCAGCAGCTCGAGGACCTCGGCCACCGGCTGCTCACCGTCGCCCGGGAGGAGGTGCTCGTCGAGGAAGGCACCACGCGGCGATGGAGCGGTCCCGTCGCACAGGTGCACGTGTCGGAGGCGGCCGCCGTAGCGGGTCGCGATCTCGAGCGAGTCCTCGCCCGCGAGGGCCGCGTGGGAGAAGTCGAGCGTCAGGGCGGCGCAGGCCAGTGGAGCCGGGTCGTACCCGAAAGCGAACGGCTGCACCCGGAGCCCGCGACTCTGGAAGCACGCCATGTTCTCGACGGCCAGCTCGAGTCCGTGCGTCTCGCTCAGTTCCGCCACGAGGTCGACGAAGGCGCGCGCGTAGCGCCGCTGCCAGCGGAACGGTGGGTGGACGACGACGGTCGACGCGCCGACGGCGACGGCGAGCTCAGCCGAGCGGCGGAGCTTCTCCCGATGGTCGCGGCCCCAGACGAACGCGGTCCGGGTCAGGACCGGCGCGTGGATCGAGAGGATGTCGAGCCCGGTCTCGGCGGCGAGGGCGCGGAGGGCGTCGGCGTCCTGCGTCACGCGGTCCTGGGTGACCATGACCTCGACGCCGTCGTAGCCGGCTTCGGCGGCCAACTCGAACGCGCGCCGGGTTCCCAGCTGGTAGACGCAGGACGTGCTCATGCCATGGCGGATCATCAGCGCAAGCATATGCTCGCCGTCTGAACACGCGGTTTCGCCATGCGGAACGCTGCTAGCCTGAACAGCGAACCCGAGTACCCCGGGAGGGCCATCATCACCAGATATTCCGCGCCTGACGGCGGATCAGCGTCGACCTTCGACTTCATCGTGGTATCCAACCGGCTGCCGGTCGACCGCGTCGTCGATGCAGACGGTGCCGAGAGCTGGCGGACCTCACCCGGTGGACTCGTGACCGCCCTCGAACCCGTCATGCGCGGTGCCGACGGCGCATGGATCGGATGGGCCGGCTCCGCCGACCTCGAGATCGAGCCGTTCGACAACGACGACATGTGGATCATCCCGGTCCCGCTGTCCGAGGACGAGATCGCCCGCTACTACGAGGGCTTCTCGAACGACACCATCTGGCCGCTCTACCACGACGTCATCGCGCCGCCGAGCTACCACCGCGAGTGGTGGGACTCCTACGTCGCCGTGAACCGACGGTTCGCGGAGGCGGCCGCAGCGGCCGCGTCCGACGGTGCGACGGTCTGGGTGCAGGACTACCAGCTGCAGCTCGTCCCGAAGATCCTGCGTGAGCTACGACCCGATCTCACGATCGGCTTCTTCAACCACATCCCGTTCCCGGCCTACGGCATCTACTCGCAGCTCCCGTGGCGACGCCAGATCATCGAGGGACTGCTCGGCGCCGACGTCATCGGCTTCCAGCGCGTCGCTGACGCCGGCAACTTCTCCCGGGCGGTCCGCCGCCTGTTCGGGTACGAGACGAAGGGGGCCGCGATCCAGGTCCCGCTCGACGCGGCACTCGTGTCGGTCACGACGGATGCGGCGCCGGTCGCCTCGAAGCGCGGCGCCCCGTACCGCACGGTGATCGCCCGGCACTTCCCGATCTCGATCGACAGCAAGGGGTACCAGGCCCTCGCGCAGCGCCCCGAGATCATCGCCCGTGCCAAGCAGATCCGCGAGGAGCTCGGCAACCCGGAGACGATCATGCTCGGCGTCGACCGCCTCGACTACACGAAGGGGATCGGCCACCGACTCAAGGCCTTCGGCGAGCTCCTCGCACAGGGCAAGCTCGCTGTCGAGGACGTCACGCTCGTCCAGGTCGCCAGCCCGAGCCGCGAGCGTGTCGAGACGTACCGTCAGCTCCGCGACGACATCGAACAGACGGTCGGCCGGATCAACGGTGACTTCGGCACCATCGGCCACACCGCGATCCAGTACCTGCACCACGGGTACCCCCGCGACGAGATGGCCGCGCTCTACCTCGCCGCCGACGTCATGCTCGTCACGGCCCTGCGCGACGGCATGAACCTCGTCGCGAAGGAGTACGTCGCCGCTCGCTACGACAACGACGGCGTCCTCGTGCTGAGCGAGTTCGCCGGCGCGTCCGACGAGCTGAAGCAGGCACTCAAGATCAACCCGCACGACATCGAGGGGATGAAGTCGGCGATCCTCCAGGCCGTGCACATGACGAAGGCCGAGCGTGGTCGTCGCATGCGGGCGCTGCGCAAGCGCGTCATGGAGTACGACGTCGCGCGGTGGTCGGCCTCCTTCCTCGACGAGTTGCAGCGTGTGCGCGACCAGTCACCGACCATCGAGCAGGGGAGCACCACCCAGTCATGAGCACCACCGACGAGCCCACCGACACCCTCGGGGGGCTTCCCCTCGGACTGCGTGCGGAACTCCGCCGCCTGGCCGACGTCCCGAAGCTCCTGGTGGCCCTGGACTTCGACGGCACGCTGGCCCCCGAGGTCGACGACCCGGATCAGGCGCGCGCGCTGCCAGCAGCTCGCAAGGCCGTGTTGGCGCTGATGGACCTGCCAGGAACGCGCGTCGCACTCGTGTCCGGGCGCGCGATAGACAGTCTCGTGGCGGTGGCCGAGCTGCCCGACCACGCCCTGTTCGCCGGCTCGCACGGCGTCGAGATCCGTCTCGACAACCCCGACGACGCCCTCGCCCTCGACGACGAGGAACGCGAACAGCGGGAGACCCTCCAACGGATCCTCCAGGACGTCGCGGAGGGTTACGATAATGTCTGGATCGAGCGGAAGCCGGCAGGGTTCGCCTTGCACACGAGGCTCGCCAGTGAAGAAGACTCCAGGATCGCCCACCTCGAAGCACTCGCCCACACCAAGGACGAGTTCGGCGCCCTGACGGTTCGAGAGGGCAAGAACGTCCTCGAGTTCTCGCTCAGGAGCGCGACCAAGGGCGAAGCCGTCGAACACCTCCGGCGGTACACCAAAGCAGATGCCGTGTTCTACGCGGGTGACGACGTCACGGACGAGGACGCGTTCGGCGCACTCGGCCCCGGCGACCTCGGGGTGAAGAGTGGCACCGGCGTGACCGCCGCCGACTTCAGGGTCGAAGGACCCTCCGAGATCGCGCGCGTCCTCGGCATGCTCGCGGAATATCGAAGCAACAAGGAAGCCGTAGACTCTTAAAATGCCAGAGATCGACATCAAACCACGCAGTCGTGCCGTCACCGACGGGATCGAGGCGACCACCTCGCGCGGCATGCTCCGCGCCGTCGGCATGGGCGACGAGGACTGGGACAAGCCCCAGATCGGCATCGCGAGCTCGTGGAACGAGATCACGCCCTGCAACCTCTCGCTCGACCGCCTCGCACAGGGGGCCAAGGAGGGCGTGCACTCGGGTGGGGGATACCCGCTGCAGTTCGGTACCATCTCCGTCTCCGACGGCATCTCGATGGGCCACGAGGGCATGCACTTCTCGCTCGTCTCACGCGAGGTCATCGCCGACAGCGTCGAGACCGTGGTCATGGCCGAGCGCCTCGACGGCACGGTCCTGCTCGCCGGCTGCGACAAGTCGCTACCGGGCATGCTCATGGCCGCTGCGCGCCTCGACCTCTCCTCGGTCTTCCTCTACGCCGGATCGATCGCACCGGGTTGGGTCAAGCTCTCCGACGGCACCGAGAAGGAGGTCACGATCATCGACTCCTTCGAGGCGGTCGGGGCCTGCAAGGCCGGCAACATGAGCGAAGAGGACCTGAAGCGCATCGAGTGCGCCATCGCCCCGGGCGAGGGTGCCTGCGGCGGGATGTACACCGCCAACACGATGGCGTCGGTCGCCGAGGCGCTCGGCATGAGCCTCCCGGGTTCGGCATCGCCGCCCTCGGCAGATCGCCGTCGCGACTACTTCGCGCACCGCTCGGGCGAAGCCGTGGTCAACATGCTCCGACTCGGCATCACCGCGCGCGACATCCTGACGAAGGAGGCGTTCGAGAACGCCATCGCCGTCGCGATGGCCTTCGGCGGATCGACGAACGTGGTCCTGCACCTGCTCGCGATCGCCCGCGAGGCCGAGGTCGACCTCACGCTCGACGACTTCAACCGCATCGGCGACAAGGTGCCGCACATCGGCGACCTGAAGCCGTTCGGCCAGTACGTCATGAACGACGTCGACCGTCACGGCGGCGTCCCCGTCGTCATGAAGGCGCTGCTCGACGCCGGTCTGCTGCACGGCGACTGCCTCACGGTCACCGGCAAGACGGTCGCCGAGAACCTCGCCGACATCAACCCCGACCCGATCGACGGCACGGTCATCCGCACGCTCGACAACCCGATCCACGCGACCGGCGGCATCACGATCCTCAAGGGCTCGTTCGCGCCCGAGGGCGCCGTCGTGAAGACGGCCGGATTCGACGCCGAGGTCTTCGAAGGACCCGCGCGGGTCTTCGAACGTGAACGCGGAGCCATGGACGCGCTCACCGAGGGCAAGATCAACAAGGGCGACGTCGTCATCATCCGCTACGAGGGCCCGAAGGGTGGGCCGGGGATGCGCGAGATGCTCGCGATCACGGCCGCCATCAAGGGCGCCGGACTCGGCAAGGATGTACTACTGTTGACGGACGGTCGATTCTCAGGCGGCACAACCGGACTGTGCATCGGCCACATAGCACCCGAAGCGGTGGACGCAGGTCCAATCGCCTTCGTGCGCGATGGTGATCTGATACGGGTCGATATCGCTGGCCGCTCGCTCGACCTACTCGTCGACGAAGCAGAGCTGGAAGCCCGCCGCGACGGCTGGGCGCCTCTTCCCCCGCGCTATACCCGTGGCGTTCTCGCAAAGTACTCTCGTCTCGTGCACTCCGCAGCGGAGGGCGCGATCACGGGATAACCGAGCATCTCGTTCGTGCATCTCATCGCTGAAGGAATCATCATGCCCACGGAATCCCAACCCGTGCCTCATCCCAGAACACCTGCGGCCCCGGCCGCACCGGAGATCCTGACGGGAGCCCAGGCGATCGTCCGATCGCTCGAGCTCCTCGGGGTCACCGACATCTTCGGTCTGCCCGGCGGAGCGATCCTGCCGACCTACGACCCGCTGATGGACTCGACGAAGCTCCGTCACATCCTGGTCCGACACGAGCAGGGTGCCGGCCACGCGGCCGAAGGATACGCCGCCGCCGGTGGCGGGATCGGCGTGTGCATCGCGACGTCCG
This sequence comes from Plantibacter sp. M259, assembly GCF_006065115.1. Lineage (NCBI taxonomy): Bacteria > Bacillati > Actinomycetota > Actinomycetes > Micrococcales > Microbacteriaceae > Plantibacter > Plantibacter sp. M259. The sequence goes on from NZ_CP040750.1 coordinate 3,550,499, forward strand.
GCCCCGGCGCGACGAACCTCGTCACCGCCATCGCCGACGCCTACATGGACTCGGTGCCGATGGTCGCGATCACCGGTCAGGTGTTCTCGACCCTCATGGGCACGGACGCGTTCCAGGAAGCGGACATCGTCGGCATCACCATGCCGATCACGAAGCACTCCTTCCTCGTCAAGACCCCGGAGGAGGTCCCGGCGGCCATCGCCGCGGCCTACGAGATCGCGGGTACCGGCCGTCCCGGACCGGTGCTGGTCGACATCACGAAGGACGCCCAGCAGGCCGAGGCGCCGTTCATCTGGCCGCCGAAGGTCGACCTGCCCGGCTACCGTCCGGTGACGAAGGCGCACGGCAAGCAGATCCAGGCCGCGGCGCAGCTGCTCGTCAACGCGAAGAAGCCGGTGCTGTACGTCGGCGGCGGCGTGATCCGCTCCAAGGCCTCCGAGGAACTGCTCGCGCTGGCCGAGGCGACCGGGGCTCCGGTCGTGACGACGCTCATGGCTCGCGGGGCGTTCCCCGACTCGCACACGCAGCACCTCGGCATGCCCGGCATGCACGGCACCGTCCCGGCAGTGCTCGCGCTGCAGGAGGCCGACCTGCTCGTGTCGCTCGGTGCCCGGTTCGACGACCGCGTGACCGGCAAGGCCTCGCTCTTCGCGCCGAACGCCAAGGTCGTCCACGTGGACGTCGACCCGGCCGAGATCTCGAAGATCCGCATCGCGGACGTCCCCATCGTGGGCGACGCGAAGGACGTCATCGTCGACCTCCAGTCGGCGTTCGAGGCAGCCGCCCGCGAGGTCACCCCCGACATCGCCGAGTGGTGGTCCTACCTCGACGGTCTGCGCGAGGAGTTCCCGCTGGGCTACGCCGAGCCGACCGACGGTCTGCTCTCGCCACAGCACGTGATCTCCCGCATCGGCGAGATCACCGGTCCGGAGGGCGTCTTCGCGTCGGGCGTCGGTCAGCACCAGATGTGGGCGGCGCAGTTCATCAAGTACGAGCGTCCGAACTCCTGGCTGAACTCCGGCGGCGCCGGGACCATGGGCTACTCGGTCCCCGCGGCCATGGGCGCCAAGGTGGCCCAGCCCGATCGCCACGTGTGGGCGATCGACGGCGACGGCTGCTTCCAGATGACCAACCAGGAACTCGCGACCTGCACGATCAACAACATCCCGATCAAGGTCGCGATCATCAACAACTCCTCACTGGGCATGGTCCGCCAGTGGCAGACGCTCTTCTACGACGGTCGGTACTCGAACACCGACCTGAACACCGGGCACGACACCATTCGGATCCCGGACTTCGTCAAGCTGGCCGAGGCCTACGGTTGCCTCGCGATCCGCGTGACGAAGGAGGAGGAGGTCGACGCCGCCATCAAGCTCGCCCTGGAGACGAACGACCGTCCGGTCGTCATCGACTTCGTCGTGAGTGCCGACGCGATGGTGTGGCCGATGGTGCCGCAGGGTGTCAGCAACAGCTACGTCCAGTACGCCAAGGACCACAGTCCGTCGTTCGATGAGGAGGCCTGAGCATGAGCAGCCACGTCCTGAGCCTCCTCGTCGAGGACAAGCCCGGTCTGCTGACCCGCGTCGCCGGGTTGTTCGCCCGCCGGGGCTTCAACATCGAGAGCCTCGCGGTCGGCCACAGCGAGATCGAGGGCCTGTCCCGGATCACGGTCGTCGTCGACGTCGAGGAACTTCCGCTCGAACAGGTGACGAAGCAGCTGAACAAGCTCATCAACGTCATCAAGATCGTCGAGCTGGATCCGGCGCAGTCCGTCCAGCGTGAGCACCTGCTCATCAAGGTCCGCGTCGACAACTCCACCCGTTCCCAGGTGCTGGAAGCCGTCAACCTGTTCCGGGCCCGCGTCGTCGACGTGGCGACCGACGCCCTCGTGATCGAGGTCACGGGCGACTCCGGGAAGACGACCGCGCTCCTCAAGGTGCTCGAGCCCTACGGCATCAAGGAGATCGCCCAATCGGGTCTCCTCGCCATCGGGCGCGGCTCGAAGTCCATCACCGAACGCGTCTTCAAGAACTAGTCGCATCTGCGACATATTGCGAAACCACAACCAAGGAGAGAACCACCAGTGACTGAGATTTTCTACGACCAGGACGCAGACCTGTCGCTCATCCAGGGCAAGAAGGTTGCCGTTATCGGCTACGGCTCGCAGGGCCACGCACACGCGCTCAACCTCCGCGACTCCGGTGTCGAGGTCGTCGTCGGCCTGAAGGACGGCTCGAAGTCGATCGCCAAGGCCGAGGAGCAGGGCTTCACCGTCAAGAACGTCGCCGACGCCTCCGCATGGGCCGACGTCATCGTCATCCTCGCTCCGGACCAGCACCAGCGCACGATCTTCGCCGAGTCCATCAAGGACCAGCTCGCTCCGGGCAAGGCGCTCGTCTTCGGCCACGGCTTCAACATCCGCTTCGGCTACATCGAGGCTCCCGAGGGCGTCGACATCTTCATGGTCGCCCCGAAGGGCCCGGGCCACACCGTCCGTCGCGAGTACGAGGCCGGCCGCGGCGTCCCCGTCATCGTCGCCGTCGAGAAGGACGAGACCGGTGGCGCCTGGGAGCTCGCCTGGTCCTACGCCAAGGCGATCGGTGGCCTCCGTGCCGGTGGCATCAAGACCACCTTCACCGAGGAGACCGAGACCGACCTCTTCGGCGAGCAGGCCGTCCTGTGCGGCGGCGTCTCGCAGCTGATCCAGTACGGCTTCGAGACCCTCACCGAGGCCGGGTACCAGCCGCAGATCGCCTACTTCGAGGTGCTCCACGAGCTGAAGCTCATCGTCGACCTCATCTGGGAGGGTGGCATCGCCAAGCAGCGTTGGAGCGTCTCCGACACGGCTGAGTACGGCGACTACGTCTCCGGCCCGCGCGTCATCGACCCGAGCGTCAAGACCAACATGCAGGCGGTCCTCAAGGACATCCAGGACGGCACCTTCGCCAAGCGCTTCATCGACGACCAGGACGCCGGCGCGCCCGAGTTCCTCGAGCTGCGCAAGAAGGGCGAGGACCACCCGATCGAGGCCACCGGTCGCGAGCTGCGCAAGCTCTTCGCGTGGAACGCCTCGAACGACGACGACTACGTCGACGGCAGCGTCGCCCGCTAGTCTCCGCTCGTCCAGCCGCTCAGCGGCACCGAGCCAGAACGCCCGCCCCGATCCGTCGGGGCGGGCGTTCCGTCGTCTGCGGGAGACCTCAGGCTGTCGTTGCTCCGGTCGTGCCGGGCTCGAGGAAGATCTCGATGACCGGGATCGGGGTGTCGGGTTCACCGATCGGCAGGTGCAGGGTCACCGTGTCGGGACCGAGTCCCTTCGGCTGGGTGTGCTGGTTCGGCAGATCGTGCTCGGGGCGATGCACCTGGAACGGCACCTCGGAGCCGTCCGACAACAGCTGCGCGTAGCGCACCCGGCCGCCGAGACCGGGCAGGTGCAGGTGCACGAACGGCCAGGCGAAGACATGCACGTACAGCCGGTCGCCGCGTTGCGTGTATCGGACGTCGGTCGGACTGCTGAACTCCGACGGGCCGCATCCTCGGATCGCCCGCTCGTGGAGCGCGAACCAGTCGGCGAGGACGTCGAGTCGTTCGATCGCGCGAGGATCGATCGTCCCGCGCGCGGTCGGTCCGATGTTCAGCAGCATGTTGCCGTTCTTCGAGACCGAATCGATGAGCATCCGCAGGAGCAGCTCCGGCGACTTGTAGTCGAGGTTGTCGCGGTCGTACCCCCAGCTGCCGTTCAGGGTCTGGCAGGCCTCCCACCGGAGGGGGTCGCCGTCGGGACCGACCGGCGTCACCACGGGCTGGTACTGCTCCGGGGTGGTGACGTCGCCCGGGAGCTCGAGGCGGTCGTTGATGAGGATCTCCGGCTGCAGCCCGCGGATCATCTCGACGAGTTCCTCGGAGCCCCAGTCGACGGCGCCCTTCCCCGGCAGACCTTCGATGCCCTGCGAGTAGCTGAAGTCGAAGAAGAGGTAGTCGATCGGGCCGTAGCCGGTGAGCAGCTCGCGCACCTGGCCGTGCAGGTAGTCCCGGTAGCGGGACCAGTCACGGTCGGCGTTCGCTGTGAGCGCCTCGGGGTCGTCGCGTCGCGGGTGGATGCCGTCGACCGTGAAGTCGGGGTGATGCCAGTCGATGAGCGAGTGGTAGAAGCCGATCCGGAGCCCCTCGGCGCGGAAGGCCTCCACGAACTCCGCCACGAGGTCGCGGCCGGCGGGCGTGTGCACGGACGTGAAGTCGGTGAGTGCCGAATCCCACAGGCAGAAGCCGTCGTGGTGCTTCGTCGTGAGGACCGCGTACCGGAAGCCGGCCGCCTTGGCCTGCTTGGCCCAGGCGCGGGGGTCGAACCGGTCGGGGTCGAAGTGCTCGCGGTAGCGCTCGTAGTGTTCGGCCGAGAGGCGTTCCCGCGTCTGCACCCATTCATGTCGTGCTGGGAGGGCGTAGAGGCCCCAGTGCAGGAACAATCCGAATCTCGCCTCGTCGAACCAGGCGGTGTCGGGTCGGGGGATGGTGGTCTCGGTCACGGCGGCCCTTCGATCGTCGAGTGGGTTCACGGCGGTGCGGGGGCAGGCTAACACGAAAGGTCGGATGTCTGCTGTCCGGTGGACCGGCGTGGTCAGGACGTCGGACCTGCCGCGCGTCGACGGTTCAGGCGTCGTGGGGTTCGGAGACCTGCACGGGTGTGCCGGTGTCCAGGGACATCTTCGCCGCCAACGCGACCGTCAGGGCTGCGATGGCACTCGGGCCGGTCACTCGGAACGGTTGGACGTCTCGCTCCACACAGTCGAGAAAGGAGGCCATCTGTCGTCGGTACGGGTCGGTCTCGTCGAGGTCGTAGGGGCCGTGCGCGGCGGCCGATCCCAGCGCGTCGACCGAGAGCGGCGGTGCGTGGGTCGGGGACGCGCCGACGAATCGGTGGGCGATGAGCCCGGTGCTGCCGAGCACCTCGATGGCCGAGCTGAATCCGAAGGCCGGCGGGAGCTCCATGGAGGTGAGGACGCGCCCGATCCCGCCGTCGGCGTAGTCGACCGTCGTCTCGATCGGGCGACCGGTGCCGGTGCGTCGTGCTGACACGGATCGCGGCTGACCGAGGAGCTGGTTCAGCTGGTCGAAGTCGTGGATCGCGAAGTCGACGAGGGGGCCGCCGGAGCGTCGCTCGTCCTGCCACCACGGTGACGGGGCGGCGGGGGAGCTCAGCCGTTCGGCCGTGACGGCGAGGGGTGTGCCGACGGCCCCGGCCCGCACCGCGTCGTCGATCGCCTCGTACCCGCCGAAGAACCTGACGACGTGCGCGACCATGAACGTCCGGCCGGACTCTTCGGCGGCCCGCAGGATCGCGTGGGCGTCGGCGAGCGTCAGGGCGATCGGTTTCTCCAGCAGGACGTGCTTGCCGGCACGGAGCGCGCTGACGGCGAGGTCCCGATGGGTGTCGGTCGGCGTGCAGATGACGACGATCCCCACGGAGGCATCCAGGAGCACCTCGTCGACCGAGGTGGTGAGTCGTGCGGCCGGTGCCTCCGGCATGGCTCTCGGCGACCGGGCCGAGCACAGGTAGGCGATCCGTTCCGCAGCACCGAGTCCGGCGAGCGCGCGGACGTGCGCCAGTCCCATGGCACCGGTGCCGATGACGGCGATCCGGTCCGCCGTCACCGCGTCGCCCCAGCAGCCAGGTCCTCGCGCAGGCGGCTGAGGGTCGCGTCGTCGACGTCCCCGCCCAGCATCCTGATGCCCAGGGCGGCGGCTCCGACGAGGCCGTCGGCGACCGGGATGAGTCGGGCCCCGGCGGCAGCCGATGACAGGCGCTCCGCGGCTGAAGGGAAGGACGGGAGGAGTCCGTCGACGAGCACGCTGCCGCCGACGACGAGCGTGCTCTCTCTGTGGTCCGAATCCGGAGCCAGCACCCGTTCCACGAGGACCGCCAAGCGGTCGACGGCAGCGTCGAGGATGGACCGCGCGACGTCGTCGTCCGCGGCTTGGAAGGCGAGCGGCGCCAGGCGGGCGATGGCGATGGGGGGACCGTCGTTCACCGACCGGATGAGTGTGTCGAGTACCGGGGACCGGCGGTGGTCCGCGTCACCGGATGAAGACGGCTCCGGAGCGAATCCGACCGCCTGGGAGAGCAGCGGGGTGAGGCCCGTGCGGGGGCCGATGCCGTCGAGGTCGGCGGCGACCGCGCGGATCACGCGTCGGGCGATCCAGAACCCGGAGCCGCCATCGCCGAGGAGCCAGCCGGCACCGCCGACCTCCCGGACGACGAGACGGTCCCTGATCCGTCCCGCGACGCTCCCGGTCCCCGCGACGAGCACGACGCCGTCCGGCGACGCCGAGCCGGAGCCGTACATGCCGAGCAGATCCGGCTCGAGCACGACCGGTCCGAGCCCGAGCGGTACGAGGTGCGCATCCAGGGCGCGGCGGTAGGCGTCGGACACCTGCCCCGCCTGCGTGATCACCACGAGCGACCCGGACGGGAGGGGCGGTATGGACGAGGTCGTCTTGGCCTGGTCGAGGGCGGCACGAGCCGCGAGCGCGATCTGCGTGGCAGCGCTGTCCACGCCGGACGACGTCGGATTCCCGCCGCCCGCGCGCCCGGAACCGAGGCGACGTCCGGAGGCGTCAACGAGCACCGCCCGGGACGAGGTGCCGCCGGCGTCGACCGCCAGAGTTGTTTTCATCATCGTCATCATCTCGAAACATGTTGCCGTGGGCCACAACGTACTGTAAGAATCAGTTTCGCGTCACTCCAACGAAGGAGAAAAGGAATTTCCATGACTGTTTCCATCCGCACCGACCCACCGGTCGAGCACGCCACCGGCGTGACCAACCGGATTCGGTCGCGGATGCCGGAGATGTCCGGGGTCATGCTGCGTATCGCGGACTACCTGTTGGAGAACCCCGACGCGCCCCTCACCCTCACGATCGGTGAGCTCGCAGCCGATTCGGGCGTCTCGGCAGCGACCATCACCCGCTTCTGCCGGATCATCGGGTACACCGGCTACGCGCCGTTCCGGGTCGACCTCGCCAAGGACTTCGGTCGCAGCACCGCACGCGACTCCTGGCAGACCGACATCGGCCGGGCGTTCGGCCCCGACGACTCGGCTCCGGACGTCCTGAGCACGCTGCTCAACGCGCACACCCGGACGCTGCGGGAGACCGCCGACGTGATCGACCTCGAGGTCATGCTCGAGATCGCCGCAGCCATCGCGCGCAGCCGCAACGTCGACATCTACGGTGTGGGCGGTAGCGCGATGCTCGCCGACGAGATGCAGGCCAGGCTGTACCGGATCGGCATCAGCACGCACGCATGGTCGGAGGTCCACGCGGGCCTCACGAGCGCGGCGATCCAGGGCCCCGACTCGGTCGCCCTGGGGATCAGCAACACCGGGCGCACCGAGGAGACCATCCAGATGCTCCGCCAGGCGGGTCGCGCGGGCGCGCTCACCGTGGCGATCAGCAACAACCCGGACTCCCCACTCGTCGCCGCGTCGACGCTGGCCATCATCACCTCGGCCCACGAGCGGTTCCTGCAGCCCGACGACCTCTCCGCCAAGCACGGTCAGCTGTTCGTCCTGGATCTGTTGTACCTGTTCGTCGCGCAGCAGAACTTCGAGCGCACGACCAAGCGCCTCGCGGCCTCCGCCCTCGCGGTCGCCCCGCACCGCCGACCGACCAAGGCCGGAGCCCTGTCCGAGACCGCCTCGCCCGTGGGCGTCTGAGAGGAACCGAATGAGCATTACATCCACCACGACCTGGACCGATCACGTCGATCGCTACACCGACGAGGTCACGTCGCGCCTCGCGGACATCACCCAGGCGGCCCGGTCCGGCGAACTCGACCCCGCGATCGACCTGCTGGTCGCGGCCCTCGAGCGCGGAGCGGTCATCCAGGCGTTCGGCACCGGCCACTCGGAGGCGTTCGCGATGGAGATCGCCGGCCGCGCCGGTGGACTGATCCCGACGAACAAGATCGCCCTGCGGGACGTCGTCCTCCGCGGTGCACGGTCCGTCGACGACCTCGGTGGTGCCGCGCTGGAGCGCAGCGGCGACGTCGCCGCGGAACTCTTCGCGATCTCTCCGGTGGGGGAGGGTGACGTGTTCATCATCGCGTCGAACTCCGGCGTCAACGGGTCGATCGTGGGACTCGCCCTGATCGCCAAGGAACACGGTCACCCGGTCATCGCCGTGACCTCGCTCGAGCACACCTCGCGCGTCGAGCCGAAGCACCCGAGCGGGCTGCGGCTCTCCGAGGTGGCCGACGTGGTGCTCGACAACCGTGCTCCGTTCGGCGACGCGACCATCGAGGTCCAGGACGGCGTCCCGGTCGGCGCGGTGTCCTCGATCACGGCGGCCTACCTCGCGCAGCTCCTCACCATCGGCGTCGCGGCGAGGATCGCGGCGACCGGCGAGACCCCACCGCTCTACATCTCGGCCAACATCCCGGGCGGCGACGAGCACAACAGCGTGCTCGAGGACCGCTACCGAGGCCGGATCAGACGTGACGCCTGAACCCGAGGCGTCGCACCACCCGCACCACACACCCGACAACATCACCCCGACAGCACCACACCCGGGCAACACTCGAATCACTGGAAGGTAGACCGATGGACAAGCAGCCAGCAACGCTCCAACGCCGCGATTTCCTGCGAGGAGCACTCGCGACCGCGATCCTCCTCCCGCTGGGCGGGACGCTCGCGTCCTGTGTCGGCGGCGGAGGCGGGGCCACCACCACCGGCGGACCGGTCTCGGCCGACAACCCGTTCGGCATGGCCGCCAACTCGACGGTCGACGCCGTCATCTTCAAGGGCGGGTACGGCATCGAGTACACCGAGTTCGCCGGGAAGCTCGTCGAGAAGCAGCAGGCGGGCTCGACCGTCAAGGTCACGGCCGCGACGAACATCGCGCAGACCCTCCAGCCGCGGTTCGTCGCCGGCAACCCGCCGGACGTCATCGACAACAGCGGCGCCGGCCTCATCGGCATCAACACGATCCGCGAGCAGCTCGCCGACCTGACGGACGTCATCGAGGCGAAGAACTACGAGGGCAAGGTCATCAAGGACACCCTCTACCCGGGTGTCGTCGAGCCGGGCACCTTCGACGGCAAGTTCGTGCAGCTGAACTACGTGCTGACGGTCTACGCGGTCTGGTACTCGGCAGCGCTCTTCGAGGCGAACGGCTGGACGCCCCCGAAGACCTGGGCCGAGGCACTCGATCTCGGTGCGAAGGCCAAGGCGCAGGGCAAGTACCTGTTCGGTTGGGGCACCGAGGCGGCCACCTACTACCTGACGATGGCGATCGCGTCCGCGATCAAGGAGGGCGGCGACGAGGTCCGTCTGGCGCTCGAGAACCTCGAGGCGGACTGCTGGTCGAAGCCGGCCGTCCAGGACGTGCTCAAGGGTCTCAAGGCGATCATCGACGCCGGGTACGTCAAGCCCGGTGGTGCCGGAACGCAGTTCACCGCCGCGCAGGCGCAGTGGAGCAACTCGGAGGACTTCATCCTCTACCCCTCGGGTGGCTGGATCGAGAACGAGATGAAGACCCAGACGAAGGACGGTTTCAAGATGACCGGCGCGCCCGAGCCGACGGTCTCCGCCGACTCCGCCCTGCCGTACTCGGCGCTGCACAGCACCGCCGGTGAAGGGTTCATCGTCCCGTCGCAGGGCAAGAACGTCGGCGGTGGCAAGGAGTTCCTGCGGGCGATGCTGTCGAACGACGCCGCGGTGAACTTCGCCAAGACGACCTTCTCGTCGACGATCGTTAAGGACACGATCCCCGAGGACGGCTTCGGCTCGACGGCGCTCGTGTCCCAGGTGAAGATGTTGAACGACGCGGGCACCGACGTGTTCTCGTGGAGCTTCATCGACCTGTACGGGCTCAACACGGACCTCCTCGTCCTGTGGAACACGTTCCTGCAGGGTGGTTCCGACGTCCCCACGCTCACCAAGGGCATGCAGGACATCTCCGACAAGGTCCGCAACGACGACTCCGTGGACAAGGTCACCGTCAAATGACGGCGGTCGGCACGCCGATCGGGAAGGTGGGAGGGGCTACCCCTCCCGCCGCCCGGCGGTTGCGCCGCCGGGACTTCACGTTCGACCGGGTCTCGTTCTTCCTGGTCTTCCTGATCGTGCCGGTGGTGGGGTACGTCGTCTTCGTGGTCTCGCCGTTCGCGCAGGCGGCGTACTACTCGTTGACGAACTGGTCCGGGTTCTCCCCGGGCATGGACTTCGTCGGGTTCTCGAACTACACGAAGCTCTTCCAGGACCAGACCTTCCTCCAGTCCATGGGCAACAGCGTCGCGCTCGCGATCGTCCTGCCGCTCGTGACCCTCGGGATCGCGTTCCTCTTCGCCTCCCTCATCACGATCGGCGGGCCGAGCAACGGTCCGATCCGCGGCCTCCGCAACTCGAGCGTGTACCGCGTGATCACCTTCTTCCCGTACGTCGTGCCGGCCATCGTCATCGGCCTCATCTGGAAGCAGATCTACGACCCGTCGTCCGGGCTGCTGAACGGCTTCCTGACCGGCATCGGGCTCGACCAGTTCACCTCCTTCGCCTGGCTCGGTTCGCCGGACACGGCGATGATCGCGACCATGTTCGTCATCGTCTGGGGACTCATCGGGTTCTATACGGTGCTCTTCATCGCGGCGATCAAGGGCGTGCCGGCCGAGGTGTACGAGGCGGCACGGATCGACGGCGCGGGCCGCCTGCGGACCGCGCTCACGATCACGATCCCGCTGATCCGCGACAACATTCAGACGGCGTACATCTACATGGGCATCCTCGCCCTCGACGCGTTCGTGTACATGGCCGCGTTGAATCCCGGCGGCGGCCCTCCAACACGACGCTCGTGATGTCGCAGCAACTGTTCACGACGGCGTTCACCAAGGGCCAGTTCGGCTACGCCTGCGCGATGGGGGTCGTGCTCGCGCTCGTCACCCTGATGTTCGCGGGCGTCGTCTTCCTGGTCAGCCGACTCACCGGCGGCAACGATGAAGGGGTGGCGGAATGACCGTCCAGACCACGGCGACGACCGCGAACCCGGCGGTCGTCGGAACCGGCACGCGCACACCGGCCAGCCGCAAGCCGACCACGGGGGACCGCGTCGTCGGGACGGCATCGCACACGGTGCTCATCATCTGGTCGATCGTGGTCGTCGTCCCGCTGCTCTGGACGGTCATGTCGTCGTTCAAGACGAGCTCCGAGATCTTCGCCTCGCCGTTCTCGCTGCCGTCGAAATGGAACTTCGACAACTACGTGAACGCGTGGACGACGGCCGGTATCGGGAGCTTCTTCCTGAACTCGATCGTGGTGGTGTTCGGCGCCCTCATCGTGACCATGCTGTTCGGCTCGATGTGCGCGTACGTGCTGGCGCGGTTCCGCTTCTTCGGGAGCCGGGCCATCTACTACCTGATGCTCGCCGGCCTCACGTTCCCCGTGTTCCTCGCGATCGTGCCGTTGTTCTTCGTGCTGCAGAGCCTCGGGTTGCTCAACTCGCTCCCGGGACTCATCCTCACGTACGCGGCGTTCGCCTTCCCGTTCACGGTGTTCTTCCTGTTCTCGTTCTTCAAGTCGCTGCCGGTCTCCATCGCGGAGGCGGCCGCGATCGACGGAGCGGGGAGTGGCGGACCTTCTTCCAGGTGATGCTGCCCATGGCGAGGCCGGGGCTCGCGACCGTCGCGATCCTCAACTTCGTGGGGCTCTGGAACCAGTTCCTCCTGCCGGTGGCGCTCAACTCGAACCCGCAGAACTACGTCCTGACGCAGGGGATGGCGTCGTTCGCGGCCCAGGCCGGGTACTCGGTGGACTTCGGCGCGCTCTTCGCGGCGTCCGTGATCACCGTGGTCCCCGTGCTCATCGTGTACCTGATCTTCCAGCGCCAGCTGCAGGGTTCGGTGTCGCAGGGCACGGACAAGTAGCGCAGCGGCGTGCGCGTCCTCGGCTCGAGCGGATCACTGGAACAATGGGTCCAATGAGCCTCCAGTCGCCAATCGCCGTCGAGATCGCCGTCCAGGACGTGGAGGGGGTCCGCATCGCCATCCGCGAGGGAGCCCAGCGGGTCGAGCTGTGCCAGGCCCTCGGCACCGGTGGGCTCACCCCTTCCATCGGACTGGTCATGGCGGCGGTCCGGGCTGCGGACGAAGCCGGGCTCAGCGACTTCGTGCACGTCCTCGTGCGTCCGCGAGAGGGCGGTTTCGTCTACTCGCCCGCGGAGATCGACGTCATGTCCGGCGACATCCTCGCGCTCGAGGCCGCGGGTGCTGCGGGCATCGTCGTCGGTGCCCTCCGGTCCGATCGCACGATCGACCTGGAGGCGCTGGCGCAGCTGCGTCAGGCTGCCGGCTCGCTCGCGGTGACGTTCCATCGGGCCGTCGACGCGACGACCGACCCCGTCCGGTCCGCCGACCAGCTGCGCGACGCGGGTGTCGACCGTCTGCTGACGTCCGGCGGCGCGCGGGCGAGCATCGACGGTGCCGAGAAGCTCGCGCAGATGGCCTCGAGGGGCGACAGCTCGATGCAGATCATGGCTGGCGGCGGCGTCACGATCGATGCGATCCCCGCCCTCGCGCGGGCGGGTGTCGACGCGGTGCACCTCTCCGCCCGTCGTCGTGCCGGCCGGGTCACCGAGACCGGCCCCGGCGGAGGGTCGCCGAGCTACGACATCACGGACGCGACGACCGTCGCTCGCGCGGTGGCCGCTGCCCGGCGCGCTGCCGTCGCCGTCTGAGATCCGCCGGCACCGAGCGGACCGTCGACAGGTCCCGTCGAGCGATCAGAGCGCCACGACGACGAGGGCGAGGATCAGTACGAGCTGACCGATGAGCCGTGGGACGAACGGCACGGCGAGGCGGCCGAACCGCTCGGGCTGCCGCGCGGCCGCGGCGTTCGCCGGGAACACCGCGACGAGGAACACGGTCAGGCAGACCACTGCGGCGAGCCTGGTGGGTGGGACGAGCAGGCCGACGCCGCCCGCGATCTCGCACACACCGGTGATGGCGACGAGCATCCGCGGTGTGATAGTGCTGCCCCGCAGGGGTCCCGGGATCATCGCGGCCATGGTCCTCGCCGGTCCCGGGAGGAAGTGGAGGACTCCCATGCCGATGAACATGATCGCGAGGACGACGGTCAGGACGGACTGTAGGAGCGGGAACGGGTTCACCAGGCAATTCTGCTCCGTCGCGTCCGGATCGCCGCACACGGTGGTCGGCCCGGCGGCGATAGGCTGGCGGTATGACTGAGCCGCGGGACGAAGACGCGCTGAGCTGGGCGGGCGACGACGATCCGACGCTCGACGCCTCGGCTTCCGGCGACCGGACCACGCTCGAGCCCGCATCGCAGGAGCCGATCACGCGTGGTCGGGCGACCGAGGCGGTCCAGCCGGCCGCGGAGTCGGCCGGTCCGATCGCGGAACCGATGACTCCTCCTGTCGAGGTCGACGTCGCGAAGCCGACCGACCGGGTCACGGACGAGGCTGCCGCCGGTGAGCGCGAGCAGATGAGTTCGGTCATGCTCGTCACGCTCGGCATCTTCGGCGGGGTCTTCCTGCTGTACAGCGTCGGTTGGCTGATCTCGGCGTTCCGTCCTGACGCGGCCGTCCCGAGCGACGCGGTCGGCCGGTTCATGTTCGATCTCGGACAGGGACTCGCGGTCGCCGCAGGCCCCGTGTGGATGGCCGCGACGCTCTGGTTGACGCGTGGCGGCAGGCCCGTCGTCAGGATCGCGATGCTCCTGCTCGGTGTCGTGCTCATCCTGCCCTGGCCGTTCCTCCGAGGAGTGTGACCCTGATGCCCTCCACCACCGCGGACCCCGTGTCGAAACCCGCCGCCGAGCGCCCAGGCTGGCTCAGCTGGTCCATCGCCGTCCTCTTCGGCCTGTTCTTCGCCTACGACGTCTTCGAAGCCGTCGGCAACCTCGTCGGCATCGTCGGGACGGCGAACGGCCTCGCCGTGCCGGTCCTGCCCCTCGGCTGGGTCGTCCTCATCGGCGGCTTGCTCCTGCCGATCGTGGCCTTCGCGATCGCCTTCTGGACCGGTCGCGACCGGTCGCTCGGCGAGCAGGCCGTGCGCTACCTCGTCGCCCTGTGCGTCGTCGCGGCGATCTCCCTGTCGGTCCTCGCGATGTTCGGCGCGCAGCAGCTGATCGACCTCTCCGTCTGACTCGGCCGCCGCCTCGTCACACGACGAAGCGCCCGGTGCGCCTCCGATAGGCTTGCGATGGCCGCCGGACACCGACGCGCTGCCCACCCCACTGCTACCGAGAAGGAACCGTTCCGTGTCGAAACCGGTCGTACTGATCGCCGAAGAACTCTCACCAGCCACCGTCGACGCCCTCGGGCCAGACTTCGACGTGCGCTCCGTCGACGGGACGGACCGCCCGGCTCTGCTCGCGGCGATCGCCGACGCCGACGCCATCCTGGTCCGATCCGCGACCAAGGTCGACGAGGAGGCCATCCAGGCGGCCACCCGGTTGAAGGTCGTCGCGCGCGCTGGTGTCGGTCTCGACAACGTCGACATCAAGGCGGCGACGACGGCCGGGGTCATGGTCGTTAATGCACCCACGTCGAACATCATCTCCGCGGCCGAGCTCACCGTCGGGCACATCCTGAGCCTCGCCCGCCACATCCCGGCCGCGCACGCCGCGCTCGCCCAGGGGCAGTGGAAGCGGTCCAAGTACACGGGTACCGAGCTGTACGAGAAGACCATCGGCATCATCGGCCTCGGCCGTATCGGTGCCCTCATCACGGCCCGTCTGCAGGCGTTCGGCACGAACCTCATCGCCTACGACCCCTACATCACGTCCGCTCGTGCGCAGCAGCTCGGGGTGCAGCTGGTCACGCTCGACGAGCTCCTGGCGCAGTCCGACTTCATCACGATCCACATGCCGAAGACGCCGGAGACGACGGGCATGATCGCCGGCCCGCAGTTCGCGCTCATGAAGCCCACGGCCTACGTCGTCAACGTCGCCCGCGGCGGCCTGATCGACGAGGACGCGCTGTACGAGGCGCTGTCCAACAACGTCATCGCCGGTGCCGGCCTCGACGTCTTCGTCAGCGAGCCGCCCACCGACACGAAGCTGCTCGGGCTCGAGAACGTCATCGTGACGCCGCACCTCGGTGCGTCCACGGAGGAGGCACAGGAGAAGGCCGGCGTCTCGGTCGCCAAGTCCGTGCGCCTCGCGCTCGGCGGCGAACTCGTCCCGGACGCGGTCAACGTCGCCGGCGGCGTGATCGACCCCTACGTCCGTCCCGGCATCCCGCTCGTCGAGAAGCTCGGCCAGGTGTTCGCCGCGCTGTCGACCTCGTCGCTCACGAGCGTCGACGTCGAGGTCCACGGTGAGCTGAGCGGATACGACGTCAGCGTGCTGAAGCTGGCCGCGCTCAAGGGGATCTTCACCAACATCGTCAGCGAGACGGTCTCGTACGTGAACGCCCCGCTGCTCGCCGAGCAGCGCGGTGTCGTCACGCGCCTGCTCACCGACGAGGTGAGCGAGGAGTACCGCAACGTCATCACGCTGCGTGGAGCCCTCAGCGACGGATCGCAGATCTCGGTGTCGGGCACGCTGACGGGCACGAAGCAGACCGAGAAGATCGTCGAGATCAACGGCTACGACGTCGAGGTGCCGTTCGCGAAGCACCACATCGTGATGGTCTACACCGACCGGCCCGGCATCGTGGCCGTCTACGGCCAGCGGTTCGGCGAGGCCGGCATCAACATCGCGGGCATGCAGATCGCCCGTCACGAGGCCGGTGGCCCGGCGCTCAGCGTCCTGACGGTCGACTCACCGGTCGCCGACGACGTCCTCGAGGTCATCCGCGAGACGATCGACGCGACGCTACTCCGCGAGATCGACATCACCGAGCAGTAGCCCGACCCCTGCTACGACCCGATGCCCCGCGCCGACCGGTGCGGGGCATCGTCGTCCGCAGGCCGAGGCGCTGGCGCCGAGGCGCCGATGCTGTTCCGGTGCGCCCGGTGGGGGTCGCGGCTCAGCGCCCGCCGGCGGGGAGCAGTCGCGCGATGACGGCGAGGAGCCGCTCGATCGACTCGTCGCTGCCCTCGTCGGGGTCGCTGACGCCCATGCCGAGCTGTGCCGTGTTGGCGTAGAGGCCGTCGGACATCAACACGATCGCGCGGGCGGTGTCGGGGTCGCCGACGGCGTCCTCCACCGTGCGCAACCAGCTCCGGCGGATGTCCGCCATCGCGTCGCTCGCCTGGGCGTGCTGTCCCTGCGCCAGCCGCGCGACGGCGATGATCGTCCGGTCGAAGGGGGTGCCGCAGTCGACGGAGGTCCGCACGAAGTACTCGACCACGCCCTCCGGGGCCGCGAGCATCCGCGCCGTGTCGGCCTCGCTCATGTCCGAGAGCCGTTCGATGAGGCCGTCGACGAGGGCCTCCTTGCTGCCGAAGTGGTAGAGCAGTCCGCCCTTGGAGACGCCGGCCGCCGCGGCGACGGCGTCGAGGGTGGCGGCGCGTTCGCCCTGCTCGATGAGGAGTTCGGCGAAGGCGTCGAGGACGCGTTCTCGGGCTGCGGTCTGCTTCGCCATGGCTCCATCGTATTCGGCTCGTCGGATTCGGATTGATACTATACCGGCTGGACGGTATAGTCGAGCGGGCGGCGCCCGACCGGCGCCGTTCTCCACGCTTTGAAAGAGGTCACCGTGTCCACCGCCACCGAACCCACCGCCGTCGCCGCTCCCCGTGCCGGTCGGCGAGCCTGGTTCGCGCTCGCCGTCCTCATGCTCCCCGTCCTGCTGGTGTCGGTCGACAACACGGTCCTCAACTTCGCGCTGCCCGCGATCTCGAGCGCGCTCACCCCGACCGGGACGCAGCTGCTCTGGATCGTCGACATCTACCCACTGGTCCTCGCCGGCCTGCTCGTGTCGATGGGCAGCCTCGGCGACCGCATCGGTCGTCGTCGCCTCCTGCTCATCGGCTCCATCGGATTCGGTGTCGTCTCCGTCGCCGCGGCCTTCGCGCCCAGCGCCGAGCTCCTGATCGCGGCTCGGGCGGCACTCGGGTTCTTCGGAGCGATGCTCATGCCGTCGACGCTCTCGCTGCTGCGGAACATCTTCCTCGACCGCGACCAGCGACGGTTCGCCATCGCCGTCTGGGCGAGCGGGTTCGCCGCCGGCAGCGCGCTCGGGCCGATCGTCGGTGGGATCATCCTCGAGCATTTCGCCTGGGGCGCGGTGTTCCTGCTCGCCGTCCCGGTGCTCCTGCCGCTCGTCGTCCTCGCGCCCTTCCTCATCCCGGAGTCGAAGGACCCGAACCCCGGACGCATCGACGTGCCGAGCATCCTGCTCATCCTCCTGACGATGACGCCACTCGTGTTCAGCATCAAGCACCTGGCGGAGGCCGGCTTCGACCTGCTCACGGTGGTCTCGATGGTCGTCGGTGTGGTCAGTGGTGTCCTGTTCATCCGCCGTCAGCTCCGCCTCGAGCATCCGCTGCTCGATCTGAGCCTGTTCCGGCGGGCCTCGTTCAGCGGCGCCGTGGTCATCAACCTGTTGAGTGTGACGGCGCTCGTCGGTGGGCTGTTCTTCGTGTCGCAGCACCTGCAGCTGGTGCTGGGCCTGCAGCCGCTCGACGCCGGGCTCGTCCTGCTCCCCGGCCTCATCGTGATGATCATCGCCGGCCTCGTGATCGTGCCCATCTCCAAGCGGGTCCGTCCGGGCATCGTGGTCCCGATCGCACTCGTCGTGTCGGCCGTCGGCTACGCCTCCATCGCGATCACCGGAGGAGACGTGTCGGCCCTCGGGATCGGCCTCGCGTTCGTCGCCCTCGGGCTCGGCATCGGCTCGGCCGAGACGGTGTCGAACGAGCTCGTGATCGCGAGTGCGCCGCCGGAGAAGGCCGGTGCGGCGTCCGGTGTGTCCGAGACCGCCTACGAGCTGGGCGCGGTGCTCGGCACGGCGACGCTCGGTACCGTGCTCACCGCGTCCTACCGTTCCTCGGTCGTCCTGCCGGACGGACTGACCGCCGCCCAGCAGCAGGCGGCGGGGGAGACCCTGGGTGGTGCGGCGAACGTCGCCGAGCAGCTGCCCGGCGACCTCGCGGGTGCACTCATGGACTCCGCGCGGCACGCCTTCGACAGCGGTGTCGGTGTCGCAGCGTGGATCGGCGTCGGCCTCATCGTGGCCGCCATGCTCGTCGCGGCGATCGGTCTGCGCCGGGTCCGGTAGGGCTCCGTGGATCGTGCCACCCGGAGACGGGTGGCACGATCCGCCCGAGGTCGGAGGCGTTAAGCTGGGCGCACACCGTCGTCGCATCCTCAGGAGTCGCATGTCCCGCACCGTCAAGCTCGCAGTCATCCCCGGCGACGGGATCGGTCCCGAGGTCGTCGGCGAGGCGCTCAAGGTCCTCGATGCGGCGGTGCAGGGTGGTGACGTCCGGTTCGAGCAGACGCCCTTCTCGCTCGGCGCCGCGCGGTTCCTCGAGACCGGTGACGTGCTGACCGACGCGGACCTCGCCGCGATCGCCTCGCACGACGCCATCCTCCTCGGAGCGGTCGGCGGCGTGCCCGGCGACCCCCGGCTCGCGAACGCGAACATCGAGCGTGGGCTGCTCCTCAAGCTCCGGTTCAGCCTCGACCACTATGTCAACCTCCGCCCGACCGTGGTGTACCCGGGCGTCCCGAGCCCGCTGAGCGAGCCCGGCGACGTGGACTTCGTCGTCGTCCGTGAGGGCACGGAGGGGCCGTACGTCGGCAACGGCGGAGCGATCCGCCAGGGCACGCCGCACGAGATCGCGAACGAGGTCTCGGTCAACACCGCCTACGGGGTGGAGCGGGTGGTGCGCTACGCGTTCGCCGCTGCGGCCGCGCGTCGGGGGAAGCTCACCCTCGTCCACAAGACCAACGTCCTCGTCTTCGCCGGGTCGCTCTGGAAGCGCGTCGTCGACGCGGTGTCCGCGGAGTTCCCCGACGTCGCGGTCGACTACCTGCACGTCGACGCGGCCACCATCTTCCTCGTCACGGATCCTGCTAGATTTGACGTCATCGTCACGGACAACCTCTTCGGCGACATCCTCACCGATCTGGCCGGCGCGATCAGCGGCGGCATCGGACTCGCGGCCTCGGGAAACATCAACCCGGACGGCACGTACCCGAGCATGTTCGAGCCCGTCCACGGATCGGCGCCCGACATCGCCGGGAAGCAGCTGGCCGACCCGACCGCCGCCATCCTCTCCGTCTCCCTGATGCTGTCGCATCTCGGCCTCGAGACGGAGGCGGCGCGAGTCGCCACTGCCGTCACCGCCGACATCGCCGCCCGCACCGGCGCAGCACGCACGACGACCGAGGTCGGCGATGCGATCGCGGCCCTCGCGGCGAACCGGTAGACGCCCACCAGACACGCAGATCACGACGGAAGACACCATCATGACGATCAACCTCCCCATGGCGCAGCGCGAACTCGCCTTCACCGTGACCCCCAACGAGCAGCCCGTCCCCGACGCAGACCGCGACGCGATCCTCGCCGATCCGGGCTTCGGGCAGCACTTCACCGACCACA
The DNA here is from genome assembly GCF_006065115.1 of Plantibacter sp. M259. NCBI lineage: Bacteria > Bacillati > Actinomycetota > Actinomycetes > Micrococcales > Microbacteriaceae > Plantibacter > Plantibacter sp. M259. The sequence goes on from NZ_CP040750.1 coordinate 3,570,002, forward strand.
TGGTCGACATCTGCTGGTCCGAGCGCGGTGGATGGCACCGCCCACGGGTCCAGGCCTACGGTCCGATCTCGCTCGACCCGGCCGCCGCCGTCCTCCACTACGCCCAGGAGATCTTCGAAGGACTGAAGGCGTACCGTCACGCCGACGGCTCCATCTGGTCGTTCCGCCCCGACGCCAACGGCCGCCGCCTGCAGCGCTCGGCGAAGCGGCTCGCGCTGCCGGAGCTCCCGGTCGAGTACTTCGTCGAGTCGATCAAGCAGCTCATCGCCGTCGACGGCTCCTGGGTGCCGTCCGCGCCGGAGACCAGCCTGTACCTGCGGCCCTTCATGTTCGCCAAGGAGGCCTTCCTCGGCGTCCGCCCGGCGAAGAAGGTCAACTACTACGTCATCGCCAGCCCGGCCGGCGCGTACTTCACCGGCGGCGTCACCCCCGTGTCCATCTGGCTGTCCACCGACTACAGCCGTGCAGGCAAGGGCGGCACCGGGGCAGCGAAGACCGGCGGCAACTACGCGTCCTCCCTGCTCCCGCAGGCCGAGGCGTACGAGCACGGGTGCGCCCAGGTGCTCTTCCTGGACGCACAGGAGGCGACCTACATCGAAGAACTCGGCGGGATGAACGTCGTCCTCGTCAAGCGCGACGGCACGCTCGTCACGCCGGAGTCGGACTCGATCCTCGAGGGCATCACGCGCGACAGCATCCTGCAGCTCGCGGAGGACCGCGGACACCGGGTGGAGCGCCGCCGGGTCACGATCGACGAGTGGCGCGAGGGCGTCGAGAGTGGCGACATCGTCGAGGTGTTCGCCTGCGGGACGGCTGCGGTCGTCACCCCGATCGCGCAGCTGAAGGCCAAGGACTTCACCGTGGGTGACGCCGACGCTCCGGCGGGCGAACTGACGATGTCGCTGCGTCAGGAACTGACGGACATCCAGTACGGCCGCCTGCCCGACCGTCACGGGTGGATGACGCGTCTCGACGCCGAGTAGCCTCCGAGCAGCCTGGGAAGCCCCGCACCTCGTGCGGGGCTTCCGTGTCGCCGGGGCACCTCGGGATAGGCTGGCCTGGTGAAAATCGCTCGCTTCAGTCACGATCAGGCCATCCGCTACGGCATCATCGACGATGCGGATCTCGTCGTCCTCGACGGCGATCCGCTCTACTCGGGCTTCGAGCCGACGGGGGAGCGCGTCCCGCTCGCGGATGCGGTCCTGCTCGCGCCGGTCATCCCTCGTTCCAAGGTCGTCGCCGTCGGCAAGAACTACCACGACCACGCAGCCGAGATGGGTGGGGAGGCTCCCACCGAGCCGCTGCTCTTCCTGAAGCCCAACACCTCCGTGGTCGGGCCGGGAGACGCCGTCGTCTTCCCCAAGCAGTCCGAGCGCATCGACTTCGAGGGCGAACTCGCCATCGTGATCGGTGGCGTCGCCAAGAACGTCAGTGCGGAGCGTGCCGACGAGGTCATCTTCGGCTACACGATCGCGAACGACGTCACGGCCCGCGACCTCCAGGAGTCCGACGGCCAGTGGGCCCGGGCGAAGGGCTTCGACACGTTCTGCCCGCTCGGCCCCTACATCGAGACGGAGTTCTCCTTCGACGGCGCGACGATCGAGACCCGCGTCGACGGTGAGGTCCGGCAGCACGCCCCGCTCTCCGACATGGTGCACTCCATCGGCGCGATCGTCGAGTACGCGTCCGCCGTCTGGACGCTCCTCCCGGGAGACGTCATCCTGACCGGCACGCCGGCCGGCGTCGGACCCTTCACCGACGGCCAGGTCGTCGAGGTCGAGGTCTCGGGCATCGGCATCCTCCGGAACACCGGCCGCCGACCCTGACCCGCGTCAGTTGCGCTGGCCGAGAGCGGTCAGCGCAGCTGCGACGTCGTCGTCGGTGTTCCAGAGGTGGAAGGCGACCCTCGCCCGGCCCGCGCGACCCGATGCCGTGATCCCGGCCGACTGTAGCGCCCGGAGGTCGTGTCCATCGGGATCCGTCCACGTCACGATGGCCGAAGCCGTCCCCGTCAGGAGCGACCGGCTCTCGCCGATGCCCGCCCGAAGCGCCGCGGCGAGCCGGGTATCGTGCTCGTACACGGCGACGGCGTCGACCGCCGCGAAGAGGGCGATGGCGGGCTCGGCGCCGACCCAGGCCTGCCACGCGGGGGAGACGTCGAACCGTCGAGCGCTCTCGGCGAGATGCAACGACGGTCCGTAACAGGACGACCAGACGTCGTCACCCGAGTACCAACCGGCCTGGCTCGGCCGGAGGCGGTCCATCACCTCGTCGCGCACCGTCATGAACGCCACACCTCGTGGCGCGCAGAGCCACTTGTAGGCGTGGCAGACGGTGATGTCGTCGGCCGAGGCGTCGACGGGGAGCCACCCGGCCGCCTGCGTGAGGTCGTTGAGCGTCAGCGTGCCGTGGACGGCCGCCGCCTCACGGATCGCGACCACGTCGGCGACCGCGCCGGTCGCGGACTGCACCGCGGAGTAGGCGACGAGCCAGGTCGAGGCGTCGATGTGGGCGGCGAGTTCGGTGAGCGGTGCGTGGCGGACACGCACGCCGCGGTGCGCCTGCATGAGGAACGGGGCGACGAGCGAGCTGAAGTCACCCTCGACGCACAGGACCTCGGCGCCGTCCGGCACCGACGCCGCGACCATGGCGACCATGACGGAGGTCTGGGACCCGATCGCGACCGAGCGGACCGGCACGTGGACCAGCTCGGCGAAGGAGGTGCGCACCCGCTCGACGACGGCGCCGTAGGCGGCTGCGTCGGTTCGAGTCGCCTGCCACGCGGCGAGGTCGGCCATGATGGCGTCCGTCGTGCGGATCGTCGGTAGTCCCAGCGTGCAGGCGGCCAGGTAGCCGGGCGCGGATGGGAAGGATCCGCTGGCTTCCTGGAGGCTGAGGGTGCTCATGCATCCAGTCTCTTCGCCGGGTATCCATGCGACAAGGACCGGCTCTCGATGAGAACCATAACGAAGGATTATGCTTCGAGGATGTCCACCCTCTCACCGCCGCCCTCGTCATCGGCCCTCGACGCCGGTTCCCTCCTCGTCGTCGGCGCCATCGCCTCGACCGGGTCGATCACGGCCGCCGCCTACGCGCTCGGCTCGAGTCAACCGGCGGTGAGCCAGCATCTCCGCCGGCTCGAGCGTCGGCTCGGCATGCCGGTCGTCGAGCGCGTCGGTCGGGGCGTCCGCCTCACCGAGGCCGGTGCGATCCTCGCCGGACACGCGGTGGCGGTGGACCGAGCGGTACGCGCGGCCTCCGAGGAGGTCGCGGCACTCGCGGGGTTGCGGAGTGGCCGGGTGCGCCTCGTCGCCTTCCCGTCGGCGTCGTCGATGCTCGTGCCGCAGCTCCTCGCTCGTCTGGCCGACGAGCATCCGGGGATCGGGGTCTCCTTCGTCGAGGCCGAACCGCCGGAGGCCGTCGCCGCGGTCCGTGCCGGCGAAGCCGACGCCGCGATCACCTTCAGCTATCCGGATGATCCGGACGACCCGCATCGGGAGAGCGCGGCCGGACTCCGGGTGCACCGGCTCGGAACCGACCCGATGCGTCTCGTGCTCCCGGTCGGACATGCTCGAGCCGGTGACCGACAGGTCGACCTCGCGGCGCTCGCCGGTGAGCGTTGGATCGCGGGTTGTCCGCGGTGCCGAGGTCACCTCCTCGGTCTCTGCCGGTCGAGCGGCTTCGAGCCGGTCATCGCCCACGAGACCGACAACGCGATCGCGGTCACCGCCCTGGTGGCGGCCGGACTCGGCGTCGCCCTGCTGCCCACCCTCGCGCTCGCGGCCGCGCAGCTGCCGACCGAGGTGGTCGTGCTGCCGACGCGCAACGACGACGACCGGGCGCTCCACCTCGTCAGCGCCGAGCACGCGGACCGCATCCCCGCCGTCGCTGCACTCCTGCGGATCGCCGCGTCCCTGGGCGGCGCGACTAAGATGACAGGCGATGTCTGACACGATTACGCACCCCTTCTCCACGGCTTCCGGCACCGACGTCCGCGTCCGGTTCTGCCCGTCGCCGACCGGCACACCGCACGTCGGTCTCGTCCGCACGGCGCTGTTCAACTGGGCGTACGCCCGGCACACGGGGGGCAAGCTCGTCTTCCGGATCGAGGACACCGATGCCGCTCGCGACAGCGAGGAGAGCTACGAGCAGCTCGTCGACGCGCTCACGTGGCTGCGGCTCGACTGGGACGAGGGCGTCGGCGTCGGCGGGCCCCACGCGCCGTACCGGCAGTCCGAGCGGAGCGACATCTATGCCGACGTGATCGCGCGGCTGACGGCTGCCGGGCACCTCTATGAGAGCTTCTCGAACGCCGACGAAATCGACGCGCGCAACGAGGCGGCCGGCCGGCCGAAGCAGTTCGGGTATGACAACTTCGACCGCGACCTCACCGACGAGCAGCGCGCCGCGTTCCGAGCAGAGGGCCGTGAGCCGGCGCTCCGTCTGCGGGTCCCGGACGACGACCTCAGCTTCGATGACCTCGTGCGCGGTGAGATCACCTTCCCGGCCGGGTCGTTCACGGACTTCGTCCTCGTGCGCCCGAACGGCAAGCCGCTCTACACGCTCGTGAACCCCGTCGACGACGCGATCATGCAGATCACCCACGTCCTCCGCGGCGAGGACCTGCTGCCGTCGACGCCGCGGCAGATCGCGCTGTACCACGCACTCATCGACATCGGCCTCACGACCTTCGTCCCGCGGTTCGGTCACCTGCCGTACGTCATGGGCGAGGGCAACAAGAAGCTCTCCAAGCGCGACCCGGAGGCGAACCTCTTCCACCACCGCGACCGTGGCTTCGTGCCGGAGGGGCTCATCAATTACCTCGCGCTGCTCGGATGGTCGCTGAGCGGCGACCGCGACGTCTTCTCGATCGACGAGATGATCGCTGCGTTCGACGTCGTCGACGTCAACCCGAACCCGGCGCGCTTCGACCTCAAGAAGGCGGAGTCGATCAACGGCGACCACATCCGACTGCTGGAGCCGGCCGACTTCCTCGGCCGCATCACGCCCTACCTCGTTGAGGCCGGTGTGGTGAGCGAGCCCGTCACCGAGGCGCAGCAGGCCGTGCTCGAGCAGGCCGCCCCGCTCGTCCAGGAGCGCATCGCGCTGCTCGGCGAGGTCCCCGCGCTCCTCGGCTTCCTGTTCCGCGGTGCAGCGGAGCTCGAGTACCAGGAGGACGCGCTCAAGGGTCTTCCGGCGAACGCCGGCGAGGTGCTCGCCGCGTCCATCGGCGCGCTCGAGCTCGTCCCCGAGTCGGAGTGGACGGCCGGATCGATCCAGGACGCGCTCGCCGGTGCGCTCATCGAGGGCCTCGGACTGAAGCCCCGTATCGCCTACGGCCCGCTCCGCGTCGCCGCGTCCGGGCGTCGGATCTCCCCGCCGCTCTTCGAGTCGCTCGAGATCCTCGGGAAGACGGAATCGATCACGCGACTCGATCGGCTCTCCGCGCACCTCGCTTCATGAGCGACTCGTACGACGTCGTCGTGGTCGGCGCGGGACCCGCGGGGCTCTCCGCCGCGCTGAACCTGGCTCGCGCGCGTCGGCGCATCCTCGTGCTCGACGGCAATCGCCCACGGCACGCTGCGACGCTGCGCTCGCACGGCTTCCTCACCCGCGACGGCATCGCTCCGCTGGATCTCCGACGAATGGGGCGCGAGGAGGTCGCGGCGTACGCGAACGCGGAGGTCCAGTTCGCGTCCGTGCAGTCGATCGAGGCGACCACTGACGGCTTCCACGTCGTCGCCCAGGGGGTCCGTGGCGAGCCGGATCGCGACGTCGTGACCCGGACGGTCGTCGTCGCCAGTGGTCTCACGGAGACGCTGCCGAAGGTCACGAACCTGCGGGCCTTCTACGGTACGGATCTGCACAGCTGCGTCGAGTGCGACGGGTACGAGAAGGCCGACGCGCCGCTCGCGCTCATCGGCGAGACGACGGACCTGGCGGAATGGGCGATCCTCATCGCACAGTGGTCGTCGGACCTCATCGTCTTCACGAACGGCACCGACACCGTCACAGGCCCGAGGAGGCCGCGCTGGCCTCCTCGGGCATCCGGGTCGAGCGTGGTGCGATCGCGGAGCTCGAGGGCGGTCGCGACGGCTTCACCGGTGTCCGCCTCGCCGACGGTGCGCTCATCCCGCGCTCCGGGGGCTTCGTGCGGCCGCAGTGGGCCGCGCCCCTCGGATATCTGGAACAGCTCTCACTCGATCGCGACACCGACGGGTACGTCGTGGTCGACGCCTGGGGTCGCACGTCCGTGCCGGGCGTGTACGCCGCCGGGACATCACGCCTCCCGGTCCGCAGCAGCTCATCGTCGCGGCCGGGAACGGCGCTCGGGTGTCCAGAGCACTCAACCGGGACCTCGCGGGTGTCCCCAGCTGAGTGACCCGCGACGCGCCCGGGACGCTTCGATTTGAGACGGCCGCCTCCGTAGGCTAGTGTTGTTCTTCGGTCGGGGCTTCGGTTCTGACAGTGGGGTATGGTGTAATTGGCAACACGACTGATTCTGGTTCAGTTGTTCTTGGTTCGAGTCCAGGTACCCCAGCAGTACAGCATCACCACGACGAAGGCCCGCGATCATCGCGGGCCTTCGTCGTTTCCGGCGTGCTGTGCAGCTCCGAGGGCCGGCGAGGCCGCCGAACCACCGACGTCTCTCACCGCGGCTCCGAATCCTCCTCCACGGATGTGCGCTCGAAAGCGATGATGCGCTCGACGGCCGGGATGATCTGCGAGGCCATCCGACGGAAGACCTCCGGGCCCTGACCGAACGGGTCGACGACGTCGTCCTGGGTCGGATCGGGCAGTCGTGCGCTCGTCCGGTTGGCCGCCAGCGCGGGGGCGAGACGCATCCAGCGTGCTGCGCGCGCGCGGGGGAGTCGTCCCGAGTCGACGGTGTCGAGGAGCCGGGCGAACTCACGCAGGGAGAAGGTCCGTCGCAGCGCCTCCGGGCACAACCTGAGGACGGCGCTGCGATGCTCGCGCGTCATGGTGAGGATGACGTCCTGCCGACTCACGAGGTCGGCGGTGAGCTGCGTCGCGGTGAACCCGGCGGACGTCGCGGCGAGCGGACCGAGCATCGCCGCGCTCGAGGCGTCGATCGGGTGTCCGCGCAGCGCGCCCGTCCCGGCGCTCCGCACCTCGAAGCCGCACGCGTCGACCTCCGCCAGCCCGCTCGTGAGGAGGAACTCGGCGTACGGGGATCGACAGACGTTGCCGGTGCAGACGATCAGGATCCGGGTCAGAGGTGGATCGAGTGGGGTGTTCATGCCGTGGTCCGCCGTGGTCGACGCGTCGGGGCGGTCCGGTGGTAGTACGCGTAGGACGACGACTGCTCTCCTCGAGTCACCTCGACGCGGTTGAGGACGACCCCGAGGAGCTTCGCCTGGACGAAGCTGAGGTTCTCGAGGGACTGTCGGAGCTGGTCGCGGTGCAGTCGACCGTCGGCCGACGCCACGAGCAGGACGCCGCTCGCGAGGGTCGACAGTGCTGTCGGGTCCGAGACGTTGATGAGCGGCGGCGTGTCGATGACCACCACGTCGTATGCGCGTTCCATCTCGGAGAGCGCGCGCTCCATCGCCGCTGAACCGAGGAGTTCACTCGGATTCGGCGGCAGCTCGCCGGAAGTGAGGACCGCGAGGCGCCCCGCCCCGTTGACCGCTTGCGCGGCATCGCCGAGACTGATCCTGCCGGTGAGCACGGTCGTGAGCCCGACCGCATCCTCGAGACCGAACATCTCGTGCTGGCGGGGTCGGCGTAGATCCGCATCGACGAGGAGGACGGAGTTCCCCGCTTCTGCGAGGACGAGCGCGAGGTTCGCCGCGGTGGTGCTCTTCCCCTCGCTCGGGACCGAGGACGTGACCATGACACTGCGGAGTCCGCCGTCGATGGAGGCGAACTGGAGGTGCGTCCGAAGCTGCCGAAAGCTCTCGGCGCGCCGGCTGTAGCTCTCCGTCGATCCGAGGATGAGTTGCGCCGCGTCGGTGGGTTCCGTGTGGAAGGCGCCGAGGATGCTCGTGTCCGTGAGCTTCTCGATCGCCGAGCGACCGCGGAGTCGGGTGTCGAGGACCTCGATGAGCAGCGTGATCCCGATACCCAGGGCGAGGCCGATGAGGATGCCCACAGCGAGGTTCTGCAGCACGTTCGGCGCGATGGGGGACAGGGATGGAGACGCCTGTTCGACGATCGTCAGCCCGACCGGGGTCGGATCGCCCGGAGTGCCGGCGGAGTCCACCTCGTTGGCGCTCTCGACGTCGTCGACGAGGTCGACGAGCACCTGGGCTGCGGTGTTCGCGATGCGGGCTGCCGCAACCGGATCGCTGTCGACGGCGGAGATGTTGATCAGGACCGACTGCGCGGGATTGGATGCTGAGATCGTCCCGACGAGCGACGCGGGGTCGAGGTCGAGGCGCTCCGCCACCGTGGACCTCACGGTCGAACCGGTGGCGAGGATCACGTACGAGGCGACGCGGCTCTGGGCGAAGGCGTTTCCCTGATTGAGGTCGCCCACGGAGTCGCCGCCGGTGACGGCGACGAACAGCTGGCCGGTCGACTGGTACACCGGCTGGGTGATGAGGGTGTACCCGTGGGCGAGCGCCGTGCTTCCGATGGTGATCGCGACGATGAGCACCCAGCGATGGCGGAGGATGCGGAGATAGTCCTTCAGGTCCATCCTGATATGTTAGTCGTCTGACATGTGCGTCTCGCGCGGCGGAGACGACGCAGGGCCCGGACTCACGAGTCCGGGCCCTGCGTGCGATGGTGGGTGGTCTGCCGTTCAGGCGGCCTTCCCGAACCGGTCCGTGCCGTTCGCACGAGGTCGGCGCGGGGCGCGGTTCGTCTGACGGACCGTCGGTTCGGTCATGACCGGTCGTTCACTGCCGACCACGGTGCGGTCTGCGACCCTGGCATCCCGATCGACGCTCGCGCCGTGGGCGACCTGGACGTCGGCACCCAGACGGGCGTCGCTTCCGACCCGCGCTCCGCGTCCGATGACACAGCGCTCCCCGATGTGGACGTTCGCGCCGATGAAGGCGCCTTCGCCGATCACCGCGGACCGGTCGATCCAGGTTCCGGCACCGATCCAGGCGTTGGCACGGATGTCCGCGTCGGCCTCCACGAAGGTGGTGCGTTCGATGAACGCCGACGGATCGATCAGTGCACGAGCTGCGACCATGCCCTTGCCGTTCGGGTGGTGACGGTACCGTTCCACCTCGCCGGTCCGGCCTTCGATCTCTTCGTACACTCTCGCCATGGGTGACCCCCTTCTGGTCTACTCAACACTGGGGACAACGCCGGGTGGCTCCCGGTCATTCCTTCCCGGGGCCTGCCTGGGAATCCCATGAGTCTCGTGCTGTGCTGTAGAGGGTGTTCGGAGGAGGAGGCCGCCGCGGTTTGGTCGTGAGCGGTCATTGGAAGTCGCGCGAACGGGTGTTCGCCCCGATCCGGAGCGCTTCCAACCGATCCGCCACCAGGTTGACGATGCCTTCCGGTGATCGCTCCAGCATGCCGCGGACCACCATCGCCGGGGCTTCCCTGGCCACGCGGCGATACCGGTTCCAGACACCGACGCTGCAGATCACGTTGACGAGTCCCGCTTCGTCCTCGAGGTTCATGAAGGTGATGCCGCTCGCCGTCGCCGGCCGTTGCCGATGCGTCACGACACCCCCGACCTCCACGCGACGGTCCGTCTGCGCCGTCAGGAGTTCGTCGGACCGCAGCGCCCCTCGTCGCGTGAGTTCGGCTCGGACGTGGCGGATGGGGTGGTCGTCGGTCGACATCCCGGTCGACCAGATGTCGGAGATGAGTTGTTCGGCGGCCGTCGGAACCGGGAGCAACGGCGGCTGCACGGTCGTGAACGTCCCCTCGAGCTGGTCGGGACGATGCCGACTGGCCTGCGCTGCGCCCCACATCGCCTCACGACGGGTGAGGCCGAATCCGTCGAAGGCGCCCGCCGCCGACAGCGACTCCAACTGCGAGGAGCTCAGGCCGATCCGCCTGGCCAGGTCGGCCTGGCTGGTGAACAGCCCTCCGGACTCCCGTTCGGCGACGATCCGCTTCGCGAGCTCCTCACCGATCCCCTGGACGGAGGAGAGACCCAGCCGGACGGCGAGTGCGCCGTCGCGCCGGTGTCCTGCCGAATCGTCGGGAAGGAGCGGATCGAAGAGCCCGGTCGGTCCCTGCTCGTGTTCGAGGCAGCGCGTGCGCCCGCCGGGAGCGACCGGGGCACCGGGGGCGGCCTCGGGGTCGAGCGCTTCGAGGCCGGCCTGTGCGCCGGAGCGATGCAGATCGGGACGAAGGACGGAGACGCTGTGTCGGCGGGCGTCGGCGACGAGCGTCATCGGCGAGTAGAACCCCATCGGCTGCGCCCGGAGCAGGGCCGCGAGGAACGCCCCCGGGTAGTGCAGGCGCAGCCAGGCGCTCACGTAGACGAGGAGGGCGAAGCTCAGGGAGTGGCTCTCGGCGAAGCCGAAGTTGGCGAAGGCCTGGATCTTGGCGTACACGGCATCGGCGTCCGCACCGACGATGCCGTTGCCGGCCATGCCGAGGTACAGCGTGTCCTTGAGGCTCTCGATCTTCTCCTCGCCGCGCTTCGATCCCATCGCCCGGCGCAGGAGGTCCGCATCCTCGGCCGAGCACCCACCGACGGCCATCGCCATCTGCATGAGCTGCTCCTGGAACAACGGCACGCCGAGCGTGCGTTCGAGGACCGGTTCGAGGCTCGGGTGGAGGTAGGTGATGGGCTCTTGGCCGGTCTTCCGGCGCAGGTAGGGGTGCACCGCGCCGCCCTGGATGGGCCCAGGGCGGATCATGGCGACCTCGATGACGAGATCGTAGAACCGGCGGGGGAGCAAACGCGGCAGCATGCCCATCTGCGCGCGGCTCTCCACCTGGAAGACCCCGATGGTGTCGGCCCGACAGAGCTGGTCGTAGACCCCTGCTTCGTCCTTCGGGATGGTCTCGAGGGTCCAGCGCTCTCCGGTGTGCTCGGCCACGAGGTCGAAGCAGTACTGGATGGCCGAGAGCATGCCGAGACCCAGGAGGTCGAACTTGACGAGACCCATCCAGGCACAGTCGTCCTTGTCCCACTGGAGGACCGTGCGACCGTCCATGCGCCCGTGCTCGATCGGGCAGACCTCGCCGACCGGTCGATCGGTCAGCACCATGCCACCCGAGTGGATGCCCAGGTGCCGGGGCAGGGTGAGCATCTGCTGTGCGAGGCCGACGACGCGCTCGGGGATGTCGTGGTCGGTGCTCGACATGACCCCGCCCCAACGCTCGACCTGTTTCGACCAGGCGTCCTGCTGACCGGGGCTGTACCCGAGCGCCTTGGCGGTGTCGCGGACGGCGAACTTCGGCCGATAGCTGATGATGTTCGCGACCTGAGCGGCGTTGCGGCGTCCGTAGGTCTCGTAGACGTATTGGATGGCCTCCTCGCGCCGGTCGGAGTCGAAGTCGACGTCGATGTCGGGCTCCTCCTCCCGCATGCTGGAGAGGAACCGTTCGAACGGCAGCTCGTAGAAGATCGAGTCGACGGCGGTGATCCCGAGCAGGTAGCAGACGGCCGAGTTCGCGGCGGAACCGCGTCCCTGGCAGAGGATGCCCCGACCGCGGGCGAAACTGACGATGTCGTGCACGATCAGGAAGTACCCGGGGAAGTCCTTCTGCTCGATGACCTCGAGTTCCCGTTCGATGCGTCGGAGGTGTTCAGGAGTGGCGTCGGGGTACTTGACGGGGACGGCTTCGAGCACGAGGTGCCGAAGCCAGCTCATGGGTGTATGGCCCTCCGGGACGCGCTGTCGCGGGAGCTTCGGGCGGACCGCCCGCAGGCTGAAGGCGAGTTCGTCGGCCAGCTCGACGCTCCGTGCCACCGCCCCGGGGTATCTGGCGAACCGGTCCGCCATCTCGGCTCCGCTCCGCAGGTGGGCGGTTCCGGCCGCGGGAAGCCAGCCGTCGAGCTCGTCGAGGCTGCGTCGCGCTCGGACGGCCGCCAACGCGGTCTGGAGTCGATGCTGCTCGGGGGTGGCGTAATGGACGTTGCCGGTCGCGACGACGGTGAGGTCGAGCAACGCCGCGATCTCGGCGAGTGCATCGTTCTCCGCCGAGTCCTCCGGGTGGCCGTGGTCGCTCAATTCGACGACGACGTGCTCCGGACCGAACAGGGCGACGAGTCGGTCGACCGCGGCGGCGGCGGCCTCCAGACCGTGCTCACGGAGCGCGGTGCGGACGAACCCCTTGCGGCACCCGGTGAGCACGGTCACGTGGCCGGCGACGGAGGCGGCGAGCCGCTCGAGGTCGTAGATCGGGTGGCCCTTCTCTGCTCCGTCGGCGAGTTGTGAGTCCGTGATCGCGCCGGCCAGGCGGTGATACCCCTCTGCTCGACGGGCGAGCAGGAGCAGATGGTGCCCGACGGGGTCGGGGACGCCGTTCTGCGGCCGGTCAAGGCCGATGGACAGTTCGGCACCGTAGACCGTCCGGAGGTCGGGGAACCGTTCCGCCGCCTCGGCCATCCGGACGACGCCGTAGAAACCGTCGTGATCGGTGAGCGCGAGTGCGTGCAGGCCGAGTGCCGCAGCCTCCTCGACGAGGCGCTCCGGCGGGCTCGCGCCGTCGAGGAAGCTGAAGCTCGAGTGCGCGTGGAGTTCCGCATAGGGGACCCGCGTCGTCGGCGGGCGCTGCTCGGGTGGTTCGGGGACGTACGGCTGACGCTTCCGCGACCAGGCCGGGCTGTCCCCGCCGTCGGCTCCCAGCGGCAGGGTGGCCGGTCGGCTCGCGTCGGACAGACGGCGCTCGAACTCCGACCATGAGACCGGGGGGTTGTTCCATCCCATGCTGGGCTCCTTCGTCATGCGGTGCGGTGCGGTGTGGTGTGGACGTGATGCGGTTCAGTCGTAGCGGGCCTCGGCTCTCCAGTGCTGCTCCTCCAAGATGAGCAGCCAGGCCTCACCCGAGTCGTCGAGGACCTGGAGACGGTGGACGCGATGGTGGCCGTCGTCGTCCCACCAGCGTTCGTCGATGCTCCAGGGGCCGGCCCAGCCGTCGATCACGTGCCAGTCCGAGAGGGCGAAGAACCGTGCGGGTGCTGCACTCACGGTGCTGCGCTCGTCGACCGCCACCGCCAGCCCCGTCGCGTCGACGACCTCGACCGGCACGGCGGTGTCGAAGACGGTCGACGGAGCCGCTCCCGGGATGGTCCCGGGCCACGGCCGGTTCCGGCGTTCGGCCACGGCCGCCTCACCACCCGGTGGAACACTGCCCCAGGGGACGAGGATGCGGCGGTCGAGGAGGAGGCGTCCGCCGGACGGCACCGCGGTCACGACGCCGTCGTGACCGAGCATGCTCTGGACGCGGGCGAGTCCGCTGTGGATGCGTTCGTCCGGTCCGCTGCCCCAGAGTCCTTCCTCGTGTTCCGCGGCGTCGTCGAGGGTCTCCGGGACGACCTCGACGAGTTCGACGGGGGAGGCGAGTCCGTGATCGATGTTCGACGAGCCCTGCAACTGCCAACGCACACGATCGAGGACGTCGCCGGCGGTGAACCAGCGTGGGTGGAGCCAGGTGCGGGTGGAGCGCTCCCCGCGCTCGCTCCGCATGCTGATGGTGATCGCTGTGGTCACGAGGCCGGCCTCGGTCAGGCCGGTGATGAATCGTTCCGCGGACTGCCGGAACCCGAAGGTCAGCTGGTCGATGCGGTCGAGCGGGGGCTCGAAGGCGATCGACACGGCCAGCTCGGTCGGCGGCACGCGGGGGACGACGCTTCGGGCGTCCGCGCCGGCTGCGAGGCGGTGCGCTCGGGCGCCGTCGGGGCCGAAGCGGTCGCGGACCTCGGTCGCGGGCAGCGCGCCGAACGCCCCCAGGGTGCTGATCCCGAGCCGGTGCAGCAGTGAGCTGAGTTCGGGGCGCCCCAGGGTGGACAGGGGAGCGGGCCAGGAAGGCGGGAGAGGCTCCGGAGGGGATGACGATGATCCGGGAACCGTCCTGCTGGAACGCGGTGGACCTCGCGGCCTGCTCCGCGGCGAAGGGGCCGTCGGCGATGCCGATCCGTGCATCGGGGACACCGAGCTCGTCGAGACGGGCCAGGAGGACCTCTGCCGCAGCCGACTCGCCGCCGTAGTATCTGCTCGGTCCTCGGGATCGGATGGCGCAGAGCCCGGCCCGGAAGGGTTGGACGCCCGGCATGAGCTCCTCGATGCCGAGGAGGATCGGCTCGAAGGCGCGGGTGTCGACGACCGGGTCGTAATCGGCGGTCGCCAGTTCCGGACAGCGGGCCTCTGCCTCGCGGACACGGAGTCCTCGCCGCACTCCCGCTGCACGTGCGGTGGCGTCGCAGGCCAGGACCTCACCATGCTCGACCAGGGCCAGCGGAGCGTCGGTCGTGTCCTCGGGCAGCGTTCCAGAGAGTCGTGCCGCCACGATCGGCCAGTCGGGGCACCAGAGGACCATGGTGCGCTCGACCGGTCCCGCAGGCGGTTCGGTCGTCATCGGTTCACGACCATCGGGAGCCGGACGACCGTGTCGTCGTGGAGGAGGCCGGAGCCGGCGAGCGGCGCGGTGCGACCCTCGGTCGATCCCAGGGGCAGCGTCAGGTGCGCGGTCCTGGGCCGGCCCGCAGCCCCCTGGCCGAGCATCGAGCTGACGGTGAGCCGCCGATGCCGGAGATGTCCGTGCCCCGCCCCGAGGCCGCTCCAGGAGCTCTCGGTCACGCGCAACGTCGCATCGCTCTGCGGCCAGGAACCGAGGACGATCAGTGCGGCCTCGCGCTGCCGGAGGCGAGCCGCGAGTCTGGCGGCGTCGCTCGGGGCGATCCGTCCGGGAGGCGCTGTGATGAGCACGCCGGCGACGTCGGCCATGGCCGCGGTGACCGTGAGCCAGTCCGGACCGGGCTGGGGGACGAGGACGAGTCGTTCGAGGTCGATGCCCATGGAGGCCGCCGCCTCCACGCCGAACGACGGGAGACCGATGACGGCGCACCAGGTCCCGGCTGCGGACGGCCCGGCCATGAGCGACATGGCGAGTGCCGTGGAGCCGAGCACGGAGTAGCTGCCTCCGGCCTGGAGGGCGCCACCGGGCAGGAGCCGGGAGAGCTCAGGAGCGGTCGGCAGGGACCGGGTGTCGAGGCGCGTCCCCTGCATCCGCTTGATGCGCCCCTGGAGTTCGTGCAGCTCGGTCGCGGTGTCCGCCTTGACGGGGGAGTCGACGAGTGCGCGGAGGGCCATGGCTCAATATTCGAACATATCTTCGAACAAGTCAACCGGCTCGATCCGGTCTCGACGACGACTGACGGATGACTCGACCATGGTCCCGCATCCCACCGACACGCGGTCCGCGGTGTCAGCGGCGCCCGGTACGCTGGGCCCATGTGCGGACGTTTCGTCGTGACCGAATCCACCGAGGAACTCATCGAGCTCTTCGACATCGACCACGCGGCTGCCGAGCTGCCCGGGCCCTCGTACAACGTGCGCCCGACCGAGCAGATCCCGATCATCCTCGACTCGGTGAAGACGGGGCCGGTGGTCCGCCGGCTCGAATCGGCGCGGTGGTCACTCGTGCCGTCGTTCGCCACCGAGCTGAAGAGTCAGTACCCGACCTTCAATGCTCGCGCGGAGGAGATCACCACCAAGCCCACGTTCGCGCCATCGGTCAAACAGAAGCGCGCGTTGGTCCCCGCCGCCGGGTACTACGAGTGGCACACCGAGGGCGCGACGAAGACTCCGTACTACGTGCAGACCGCTGGTGGTGAACCGATCGTCTTCGCGGCCCTCTACTCGTGGTGGCGCGACCGCTCGCTACCGGACGACGACCCGCGGCGTTGGGTGCTGAGCGCGACGATCCTCACGCGGCCGGCGGTCGGTCCCTTGCAGGAGCTGCACCCACGGACGCCCGTGACGCTGCCGCCGGAATGCTGGGACGCCTGGCTCGATCCGCACCACGAGGCCGATCAGGACGAGGTCGACGAGATGGTGTCCGCAGCGACCGACGTCGCGGAGCAGCTCGTCTTCCACCGGGTGGCGCCGTTGCAGGGCGATGGACCTGAGCTCATCCTCCCCGTCCAGGAGTAGCCGCAGGAGGAGCGTCGCCCGGAGGCGGAACCGCGCCGGAGGCACAGAACTGGCCCGGACACACAGAACCGCCCCTGACGCGAACGTCAGGGGCGGTTCTCGGTGTCTCAGACGCGAGGGCTGGAATGACCGGCCACTCGGATCGTCAGCTCCGACTGATCAGAGAATCAGAGGGGGCGGATGTTCTCGGCCTGCAGGCCCTTGGGGCCCTGGTTGGTCTCGAACTCGACCTTCTGGTTCTCCTCGAGCGAGCGGTAGCCGCTCGTCGCGATGGCGGAGAAGTGTGCGAAGACGTCGGCGCTGCCGTCGTCAGGAGTGATGAATCCGAAGCCCTTTTCGGCGTTGAACCACTTCACAGTTCCAGTTGACATGTATTTCCTCTTTCATGAGTGACCGTTCCCGACTTTCGGGCCCGTTCGTCGCGGTGTTCTTTGCTCGCTCCTCAGAAAAGCAGCGTATCCATCGGTGGAAACGCGGCTTGAAATACCTGCGCAACACAACAACTTCGATCCACGTTAGCCCATCTCGGCTCGAAACGGCAGCCGAACACGTAACGGATTGGCCAATTCTGCGTCTTTTCTCGACAACTGGCGGGTGATCGGCCTGATCTGGGGTCGGATGTCGTGATGTGGGGTGATTCTTCAGACACCGACCGTAGGCTGTGGCCATCTGCAGAGCTCGCGCTCGTCCGAGCATCCGCTCATCGCCCCGGCTGGGAAGTCGACACGATTCCTCCGGAGTGCCCATGTCAACTGAAGCCATCCTCGGCCCGGTTCGTGCCACGAGCCCCCGCAAGCCCGGTGCTGCGAACGTCACCAGCTCCTACTCGTCGCTGTTGAAGACGGTCCGCGAAGCGGGACTCCTCCGCCGCCACCGCACGTTCTACATCCTCACGTTCTCGTTCCTCGTGATCGCGCTCCTCGGCTGCGTCACCGGCTTCGTCCTGCTCCGCGAGTCCTGGTTCCAGTTGCTCATCGCGGGCGCGCTCGGCATCATCCTCACCCAGTTCGCCTTCCTCGCCCACGAGGCCTCGCACCGTCAGGTCTTCGAGTCGGGCCGAGCGAACGACCGCGCCGGGCGCTTCCTCGCGGCGGGCATCGTCGGCATCAGCTACTCGTGGTGGATGACGAAGCACACGCGCCACCACGCGAACCCGAACCAGGTCACCAAGGACCCCGACATCGAGATCGACACGATCTCCTTCATCGAGGAGGATGCGGCGAAGGCCAAGGGCCTGCAGGCGCTCATCACCCGCAAGCAGGGCTACCTCTTCTTCCCCCTCCTCATGTTGGAGGGCATCAACCTCCACGCGCTGTCCTTCAAGACCCTCTTCGGTCCGGGCAAGGTCGACGGCCGCGCCGCCGAGATCAGCATGATCGTCGCCCGCGTCGGTCTGTACCTGGCCGCGATCTTCCTCTTCCTGCCCGTCGGCATGGCGTTCGCGTTCCTCGGCGTCCAGCTCGCGGTCTTCGGCGTCTACATGGGTGCGTCTTTCGCACCGAACCACAAGGGCATGCCGATCATCCCGGCCGACATGAAGCTCGACTTCCTCCGCAAGCAGGTGCTGACCTCGCGCAACGTCCGCGGCTTCGGCATGGCCACCTTCATGGGCGGCCTCAACTACCAGATCGAACACCACCTGTTCCCGAGCATGCCTCGCCCGGCTCTGGCCCGTGCTCGCGTCATCGTGCGGGAGCACTGCGAGACCCAGCAGGTGCCGTACACGGAGACGACCCTGTTGCAGTCCTACGCCATCGTCATCGAGTACCTCAACCGGGTCGGGCTCTCGGCCCGCGACCCGTTCGACTGCCCGGCGGCGGCGAACTTCCGCCGCCGGTAGTCGATCGGGCTCAGACCTCGAGGGTGTCGAGCGGGGCGAGCGGGTAGTAGGTCCCGCCGCCCTGTTCGGTCGCCCACTGCAGGCGGTCGTGCGACATGCTCTGTCCCGGCCCTGAGAGCACCATCTCGTGCGTCCCGAACGCGCGCTTCGGTGCGACTGCGGTGACGAAGTCCATGCCCTCGGAGATCTTCATCCACGGTGCACCCGCCGGCGCGGCCAGGAGGTCGACGTCGACGCCCTCGGGGACGGCGAAGGAATCGCCGGGGTAGTACACGAGGTCGTTGATGAGGACGCCGACGTTGTCGATCACCGGGATCGACGAATGGATGACCGCGTGGGTCCCGCCGAAGAAGCGGAGCGTGAACGGCCCGGCCTCGACCACGTCTCCCGGGGCGACGACGGTGATGTCGTAGCCGTCCGCGGCGGCGGCGACACCGGCTGGTCCGTAGAGGACGGCCTCCGGGCTGGCGGCGAGGATGCGGTCGAGGTGCTCCGCGGTCCAGTGGTCGGGGTGCAGGTGCGTGATCAGGACCGCCGCGGTGTGCTCCACATCGGCGATCGGGGACGTGAACGCGCCCGGGTCGACGATCAGCTTGGCGCCGTCCGTCTCGAGGAGGAATGCTGCATGTTCGAACTTCGTGAGTCTCATAGGACGAGTGAATACCGTGGGAGCGCCGGGGGCAACCCGGTCGTCCGGGCATCCACCCGCTGCGGGCCTGTCAGAATCGGCAGGTGACCACGCAGCCCCGACGCATCGGCGTCGCCATCAACCCGACCGCGTCGTTCGGCTCGACCCGAGCCGTTGGCCCGATGGTGCTCGACGCCCTCGAGCACGCCGGGCACCGCGCCGTCCGCCTGCAGGAGCAGACCGTCGGGCAGCTCCGGAGTTCGGTGCAGACCGCGATCGAGGCAGGGTTGGACGCGCTCGTCGTCGTCGGTGGCGACGGCATGGTGAGTCTGGCCGTCGAGGCTGTACGTGATTCAGGCCTGCCGTTCGGCGTGGTCCCGTCCGGTACGGGCAATGACATCGCCAGGGGACTCGGGATCCCGCTGGGTGATCCCGCAGCCGCGATCGCGTCCCTGCTCCGTGCGCTCGAGGGTGAGCCGCGCGTGATCGACGCCGGCACGGTGACGGACGGCGAGCGGACGACCTGGTTCGTCGGTGCGGTGTCCGCAGGCTTCGACGCCCTCGTCAACGAGCGGGCGAATCGCATGCGACGGCCGCGCGGGCGCAGTCGGTACACGATCGCGATCCTCCGTGAGCTCCTCGCCTTGAGACCCCGGCGGTACGAGCTGACCGTGGACGGGGCGCCGGAGACGGTCGACGCCGTCCTCCTCGCTGTCGCGAACAACACCTCGATCGGTGGCGGCATGCTCATCGCGCCGCAGGCGGACCTCGCCGACGGCCGATTCGACCTCTTCGTCGTCGCACCCGTGTCACGGTTCCGGTTCCTCCGGCTGTTCCCCAAGGTCTTCTCGGGTGCCCACACGGATCTCGACATCGTGCGACTGTCGCGGGTCCGTTCGGTCTCGATCGCCGCCGACGGCATCACGGCCTATGCCGACGGGGAGCGCATCGGTCCGCTGCCGGTCACGATCGATGTGGTCCCCGGTGCCCTCCGCGTGCTCGCCTGAGCCTGTCCGCCGACCGCGACCACCGCGCGACACGCCCGTCGGATGCCGCTGGTGGCCTCGATTTGTACGGCTCGAAATCGTATGGCATACTCATATCCGTTGCTTACGGCCCCATCGTTTAGCGGCCTAGGACACCGCCCTCTCACGGCGGCAGCACGGGTTCAAATCCCGTTGGGGTCACAACACCGAACGAAGCCTCGCTTTCCTGAGTCATCAGGGAGCGGGGCTTCGTTCATTTGGCGGCTCGAGCATGCCCCTGGATGTCCACGCAGGCCCTCCGGGATGCGCGGAAGGCAGGGCCCGCACCGATCTCGCCGAGTGCTGCTGCGTGCTAGCTTGGCCGGGTGACCGTGAAGCAGAAGCGCCGCGCTCCGGCGACAGCCGCAGTCCTGATCCTCGCCGCCCTGCTGACGGGGTGCTCCATCCCGGTGACGGGGGAGCCCGTAGCAGGCGGTGCAGGCCCCGTCGTCGGCGTCGCCGGCGGCACCGACGACACGCTGCGCAAGGACTTCGACGCGAGTCCCCAGGAGGTCAACGACTACTGGACCGACGACAAGTTCGGGGGAGCGACCGCACCGGACTTGAAGCCGGGCGAGGACACGCTCACGGGCGACCAGGCCACCGGCGTGGTCGTGCACCCGAGTACCGGTGTCGGTCCCGACGTCGACGTCAAGGCCATCGCCCCGACAGCAGCAGGCGATCCGTACCCGGCGACCGGACTGGCGGCGGCCACGCAGGGACGTCTCTACTTCTCCATCGGTGGCGCCACCTACGTGTGTTCCGCGAGCGTCGTCAACGCGCCGACCATGGACCTCGTCCTGACGGCGGGCCACTGCGTCTGGGACACGTACGGTAAACAGCTCGCCGAGAACATCATCTTCATCCCGGCCGACGCGGCCAACGGCCAGACCCAGCCCTACGGGCAGTGGGCCGGGGTCAGCACCTACGTCCCCGACGAGTTCACGAGTGAGGCGACCTCGGACGCCAGTGGTGCGACGAGCGGCAACGGCTGGGCCTACGACTTCGCCTTCATCCGACTCGCCCCGAACGCGTCGGGTCAGAAGATCCAGGAGGTGACCGGCGGTCAGGGCATCTCCTTCGGTACCCCGCCAGAGGGCATCACCGTGATCGGTTACCCGTCGGCCGCCCCGTTCGACGGTCAGTCGCAGCGCTATTGCGCGAGCCAGGCCGCCACCAAGGGCTATGCCGGCTACCGGGTCGACTGCCTCATGACCCCGGGTTGCTCGGGCGGCGGCTGGCTCACCCGGCTGGATCCCGCCACCGGCGCCGGGTACGTCACCTCGGTCACCTCGCGCGGCGACGGTTCCTGGCTCGAGGGCCCCGTCCTCGGACAGCGGGCACTCACCCTGTACAACGACGCTCTGGCGGAGGGGTCGTGACCGCCCGCACGAGCATGACGCGACACCGACGCCGGATCGGTGTCCTGGCTCTGGCCGGGAGCGCCGCACTCGCCTTGAGCGCCTGCACGACGCCCGGATCGGCGTTCCCCGACGCCGCCGCTCAGCAGAGCTACATGCAGGATCTTGCCGAGGCGAGGTTCGAGCTGCTGTCGGCCCAGATCGGCCAGGCTCCGGACGTGATCGGGTCGGCCTACGTCCACGCCGTCTCGGGAGACCTCGAGTCGCACGAGAACGACTCGGTGGTCCTCTTCGGCGACCCGACCGCCTCGTTCAGCCAGGACAAGGGCTCCGCCGACGGCGACACCGTCGACATCTATCACCAGGCGGGAGTCGACTACGACCTCCTGCTGCTCGGCGGTGAACTCAAGGAGCTCGCGCCGACGGAGTGGGTGGCCGTCCAGACGCAGTACGTGGCCGAGGAGGACGCGGAGGGGTCACTCGGACCCGCCTGTGTCTACCCGGGCATCTCCATCGCCTGCGACATCTACACCGCGGTCGAAACGACCCGCAGCTCGGGGGACGGCGCGCTCAGCAGCGTCGTGGTCTCGATGCGGAACGACGGCTCCTCACAGATCTCGACGAGCGCGAGCCTCGAGAGCGTGCTGGCCGTCGGGACGCTCTTCGACCTCCCGGACGACCTCGTGTCGTCGTTCAGCGAGGACGACCTGGCGACCCTCCTGCCGGTGACGATCTTCCAGAACGCCGAGGGTGGCCTCGTGAAGATGGAGTTGAGCGGGACGGTCGAGAGCGAGACCAAGCTGCAGCTGCAGGCCGGCTTCGAGGTGTCGGGCACGTCGACGCTCGAAGACCTGCCGACCGCACCATCAGGATTCGACGTGACGGTGATCCCGGCGGCCGATCAGGCCGCGTTCTGGGATCGGATCGAGGAGTTGAGGAAATGACCGACGACCAGAAGCCCGAGGACCTCGGAAAGCCCCCGGTCGGCGGCCCCCTGCGCCCCGACCAGCAGCCGCCGGGATTCCCCGACCCGAACGCACCCCGCCTGGAGTTCGGACCGGGCAGCCCGCAGCGTCAGACGCCGCCGCAGAACGGTGCACCCCAGAACGGCGCGCCGCAGGGTCAGAACGGACCACCGCAGGGCGTCCCGTCGCAGAACGGCCCGTCCCAGCCGTCCGCGCCTGGTCAGACCGGTGGAGGGCCCCGCCCGCAGGGAGGCGTCCCAGGGCAGCAGTCCAACGGTCCAGCGCCGCAGCCGCCCACCCAGCCTGGAGCGCCGTTCGCCGGCGCGCCTGGTGGGCAGCCGTGGGTGCAGCAGCAGCGGCCATCGAACGCAGCTCCGAACCAGCAGCCGCAGCAGCAGGGGCGGCCAGGCGGTCCGGACGGGTTCCGGCCCCCGACATCGAATCGTCAGCCCGGTCACGCGCCCGGGGGTCCTCAGCAGGGTCAGGCCCCCGGCCAGGCTCCACAGGGACGTCCGCTCGGCGCGCCGCAGGGTCAGCCTCAGAGCCAGCCTCAGGGGCCGCAGGGTCAGCCGCCCTACGGTCAGGCACGCCCGACCGCGCCACAGCCCTTCGGTCCGGGACAGGCGCAGCACCCGAACGGCCCGTTCCAGCCAGGTCCACAGCAGCATGGATCGCAGTCCGGTCCACAGCAGACCGGTCCGTTCCGTCCCGGCCCCGAGTACGGCGTCGCGGGCCAGCAGCCTGCTGCGAGCCGGAAACCCGCCCGGAAGCCGCTCGGGCGCAAGCTCTGGATCGGCGTGCTCGTCGGTGCGGTCGCCGCATCGCTCATCGCCGTCCCGCTCACCCTCCTCTCGGTCGGTCGCCTGTTCACGCCGATGCTCGACCGCGGCTCGGTGCAGACCGGCGTGGCCGAGGTGCTCAAGCAGGACTTCGGACTCGCAGACGTCGAGAAGGTCGAGTGCCCGAGTGACCAGCCAGCCACGACCGGGACACAGTTCGAGTGCACCTTCTCGTACAACGCGAAGAGCTACCCGGTGGCCGTCGAGGTCATCAACGACCAGGGGCAGTACCGCGTCGGGATCGACGCGCCGAAGTAGCACGGTGTCGGTGCTGGCGTCCCCTCGAGCGACGACGGTGCCGACGGCTTCGTCACGGACCGGGTGGTACGCTGGGCGAATGTTGTCCGGGCTGCTCCTCCTTCCCAGCCGCGACGAGGCCTAGTTCCAGGCTCCCTCGTCGCGGAGGTCGCTGACGCCTGACCACTCATCGTTTGAAGGAATTCCACGACATGTCGCAGCTGAACGCCGATCCGTCCGTCCCGAGCATTCCCGAGCACCCGCGCACGCTCGCCGAGAAGGTCTGGGACGACCACCTCGTCGTCAAGGGTGAGGACGGCACACCCGACCTCATCTACATCGACCTGCACCTCGTCCACGAGGTGACGAGCCCGCAGGCCTTCGACGGTCTGCGCCTGGCCGACCGGCCCCTGCGTCGCGTCGACCTCACGATCGCGACCGAGGACCACAACACCCCGACGCTCGCGATCGACAAGCCGATCGCCGACCTCACGAGCCGCACACAGATCGAGACCCTCCGTCGCAACGCTGCGGAGTTCGGGGTGCGGATCCACTCCCTCGGCGACCTCGACCAGGGGATCGTCCACGTCGTCGGGCCGCAGCTCGGCCTCACGATGCCCGGGATCACGGTCGTCTGCGGCGACTCGCACACCTCGACCCACGGCGCCTTCGGGGCCATGGCCTTCGGCATCGGCACCAGCGAAGTCGAGCACGTCATGGCCACGCAGACGCTGCCGTTGAAGCCGTTCAAGACCATGGCGATCACCGTCGAGGGCACGTTGCGGCCGGGCGTGACCGCGAAGGACATCATCCTCGCCGTCATCGCGAAGATCGGCACCGGCGGTGGGCAGGGCTACGTCCTCGAATACCGCGGCTCGGCGATCCGTGCGCTCTCCATGGAGGGCCGCATGACGATCTGCAACATGTCGATCGAGGCCGGGGCCCGGGCCGGCATGGTCGCCCCCGACCAGATCACCTACGACTACCTGCAGGGCCGCCCGCACGCTCCGACCGGAGCCGACTGGGACGAGGCCGTCGCCTACTGGGACACCCTCGCGACCGATGAAGGCGCCGCCTTCGACGCCGAGGTCTTCCTCGACGCCGACACGCTGGAACCATTCGTCACCTGGGGCACCAACCCCGGCCAGGGCGTCTCGCTCAGCGAGAACGTGCCCGACCCCGCGGCCATCACCGACCCGAACGAGCGGTCCGCCGCCGAGCGCGCCCTGGAGTACATGGCGCTCGAAGCCGGCACCCCGATGAAGGAGATCCCGGTGGACGCGGTCTTCATGGGCTCCTGCACGAACAGCCGCATCGAAGACCTGCGGGCGTTCGCGTCCGTCATCGAGGGCCGCACGAAGGCCGAGGGTGTGCGGGTGATGGTGGTTCCGGGTTCCGCCCGGGTTCGGATCGAGGCTGAGGCCGAGGGGCTCGACAAGATCATCACCGACTTCGGTGCGGAGTGGCGGTTCGCCGGATGCTCAATGTGCCTCGGGATGAACCCCGATCAGCTCGCTCCAGGGGAGCGCTGCGCCTCGACGTCGAACCGCAACTTCGAGGGTCGCCAGGGCAAGGGCGGCCGCACGCACCTCGTCTCGCCGCTCGTCGCCGCGGCGACCGCCATCCGCGGCACGCTGTCCAGCCCGGCCGATCTCGAGGTCGAGCCCGGCAGACACGCGGCCACCGAGCAGGAAGGCGTGCACGCCTGATGGACAAGTTCACGACCGTCACCGGCGTCGCCGCTCCGATGCGACGCTCCAACGTCGACACCGATCAGATCATCCCCGCCGTCTACCTGAAGCGGGTCACGAAGACCGGCTTCGAGGACGCGCTCTTCGCGGGGTGGCGTCAGGACCCCGACTTCGTCCTGAACCAGCCGGCCTACCAGGGCGCGAGCATCCTCGTCGCCGGGCACGACTTCGGTACCGGGTCGTCGCGTGAGCACGCCGTGTGGGCCTTGCGCGACTTCGGGTTCAAGGTCGTCGTGTCGTCCCGCTTCGGCGACATCTTCCGCGGGAACTCCGGCAAGCAGGGCCTCCTGGCCGCCCAGGTCACGGAGGAGGAGCTCGAGCAGCTCTGGGCCGCGATCGAGGCCGCTCCGGGCGCGGATTCCGTCGTCGACCTCATCTCCCGGACCATCACGGTCGGCGATCTCACGGTTTCGTTCCAGGTCGACGATTACACTCGGTGGCGGCTCATCGAAGGACTCGATGACATCGGGCTGACGCTCCGTAGCGAGGAGCAGATCACCGCGTTCGAAGCCCGGCGGCCGAACTGGCTGCCCCGCACCATTCCCGTCAAGTAGCAAGGCAGTAGGTACCGGTTTGAATTCACTCGTCCAGGCGTCACAGGCGGCAGGCTCGTCGGTCGGACTCGATGTCGACCGCATCACGATCAACGGCGGTATCCCGCTCCGGGGCCGCATCGAGGTCAAGGGTGCCAAGAACCTCGTGACCAAGGCGATGGTGGCGTCGCTGCTCGGCGAGAACGTCAGCGTCCTGCGCAACGTGCCGAACATCAGCGACGTCCGGGTGGTCCGCTCCCTGCTCGAGATCCACGGCGTGGACGTGACGGAGGGCGAGAACCCGAACGAGCTCCGCCTCGACCCGACCAACGTCGAGTCCGCCCACATGGAGGAGATCGACGCGCACGCCGGCTTCTCCCGGATCCCGATCCTGTTCTGCGGGCCGCTGCTCCACCGCCTCGGGGCGGCGTTCATCCCCGACCTCGGAGGCTGCCGCATCGGCGACCGCCCCATCGACTTCCACCTCGACGCGCTCCGCAAGTTCGGCGCGGTCGTGGAGAAGCTCCCGCAGGGCATCCGTCTCTCGGCCCCGAACGGTCTCCACGGGACGACGGTGCATCTGCCGTACCCGAGCGTCGGCGCCACGGAGCAGGTCCTGCTCACGGCGGTCCGTGCCAAGGGCACCACGGAGCTCAAGGGTGCGGCGATCGAGCCGGAGATCATGGATCTCATCGCCGTCCTCCAGAAGATGGGCGCGATCATCTCCTACGAGCCGAACCGCGTGATCCTCATCGAGGGCGTGGACAAGCTCGAGGGGTACGACCACACGGCCATCGGCGACCGCAACGAGGCAGCGAGCTGGGCGTCGGCCGCGCTCGCGACCGACGGCGACGTCTTCGTCGGCGGCGCGAAGCAGCAGGACATGATGACGTTCCTCAACATCTTCCGCAAGGCCGGTGGCGGGTTCGACATCACCGACGATGGCATCCGGTTCTACCGCAAGGAGGAGCTGAAGCCCGTGGTCATCGAGACCGACGTGCACCCCGGCTTCATGACGGACTGGCAGCAGCCTCTCATCGTCGCGCTGACGCAGGCGACGGGCGAGTCGATCGTCCACGAGACCGTCTACGAGAACCGCTTCGGCTTCACAGACGCGCTCAACACCATGGGCGCGAACATCGTCGTGCACCCCAACGGGCTGTCGGGTACGCCTCGTCGGGTGCCGCGGCGCAACCTCGAGCAGGCCGCCGTGATCAACGGCCCGACGCCGTTGCACGGTGCCGACATCGAGGTACCCGACCTCCGCGGTGGCTTCAGCCACCTCATCGCGGCGCTCACCGCCGAGGGCAAGTCGACGGTCAGCAACGTCGGCATCATCAGCCGTGGGTACGAGAACTTCATCGTGAAGCTCCAGCAGCTCGGTGCTGACTTCGTCCTCGAAACGAAGTAGTCCGCCGTGGGGGTGGAACGGTCGAGGCCGTCGATCTACTGGTTGCTGTCGTCGATCGCGATCCCGCCGTTCAGTGCTCTCGTCAAGCTCCGCGTCCGGCACGGCGAACGCCTGCCGCAGGAGGGGCCGTTCATCCTGTCGCCCAACCACGACAGCGAGTTCGACCCGCTGATCATGGGCGTGGCCGTCTGGCGGCTCGGGCGACAGCCCCGCTTCATGGCGAAGGGCAGTCTGTTCACGGTCCCGGTGGTCGGGTGGTTGTTGCGGAAGTCCGGACAGATCCCCGTCGAGCGCGAGGGCTCCGCCCGTGGGATGGACCCAGTCAGCGCCGTAGCCCACCTGACCGAACGCGGGCAGGGTGTCGTCGTGTACCCCGAGGGCTCGCTCACCCGCGACCCGGGCCTGTGGCCGATGCGCGGGCGCACCGGCGCGGTCCGGATCGCCCTCACGCACGGCCTGCCGATCATCCCCGCCGCGCACTGGGGCACGCAGGAGGTCATGCCCCGGTACGGCAAGCTGCGGGTGTTCCCCTTGCGGAAGCGCGTCGAGGTCGCCATCGGCGAGCCGGTGGACCTCTCGGCCTTCGCCGGGCGGCAGCTAGACTCGAAGACGCTGAACGAGGCGACCGAGGTCGTCATGCAGGCCATCACCGCCCTCTGCGAGGAACTGCGCGGTGCCCAAGCTCCCACGGAGCGTTGGGATCCCTCGAAACACCAGCAGAAGGAGACAGGCCGCTTTGAGTCCTAGGAACGTTCCGCAACCACCGGCCGCCACGAGGGTCGCCGTGCTCGGAGCGGGCAGCTGGGGCACGACGTTCGGCAAGATCCTCGCGGACGGTGGCTCCGACGTGGTCATGTGGGCCAGACGGCCCGAGCTCGCTCGCGAGATCACCGAGGCCAAGCGCAACAGCGACTACCTGCCCGGGATCAATCTGCCGATGCGGATGACGGCGACCGCGAGCATGGTCGACGCCGTGCGCGGTGCCTCGGTCGTGTTCCTGTCGGTCCCGAGCCAGTCCCTGCGCGACAACCTCATCGCGCTCCGTCCGCACCTCGAGGACGGCACCCTCGTCGTCTCGCTCATGAAGGGCGTCGAGCGTCGCAGCGGATCCCGGATGAGCGAGGTCATCCGCGAGACCCTCGACATCGACCCGTCACGCATCGCCGTCGCCTCCGGCCCGAACCTCGCGCTCGAGATCGCCCGCGAGCAGCCGACGGCCGCCGTGATCTCCTCGGAGAGCCTCGAGACGGCGCAGACGGTCGCGCTCCTCGCGCGCAACCGGTACTTCCGCAGTTTCGTGAACACCGACGTCATCGGCACCGAGTTCGGCGGTGTGCTCAAGAACCTCATCGCCGTCGCGATCGGCATCGTCGACGGCGTCGGCTACGGCGAGAACACGAAGGCCTCCATCATCACGCGCGGGTTGGTCGAGATGACCGACTTCGCGGTGGCCCACGGCGCGCAGCCGGAGACCCTCTCGGGCCTCGCCGGGCTCGGTGACCTCATCGCGACGTGCCAGTCGCCGCTGTCCCGCAACAACACGGCGGGGCGTCTGCTCGGCCAGGGATATCAGTTCGACGACGTCGTCAAACAGATGCAGCAGACCGCGGAGGGGCTCGCGTCCGTGGCACCGGTGCTCGAGCTGGCCAAGGCGAAGGGGGTCGCGATGCCCATCGTCGAACAGGTCAAGCAGGTGCTCGACGGCACGCTCGACCCGAAGGACATCGCACCGCACCTCACGACCGACGACGACGAACCCCAGGGGGAGAGAAGCAACGATGACGCACAAGACCGGAGTGGTGGTGCTCTTTGGAGGCCGTTCAAGCGAGCACTCGATCAGCTGCGCAACGGCGGGCGGCGTCCTCGCCGCGATTGACCGCGAACGGTACGACGTCTACCCGGTCGGGATCGCCCACGACGGCTCGTACGTCCTCGAGGTCGACGACCCGAGCCGGTACGCGCTCGACCCCGCCCACCTGCCGGAGGTCGACCCCTCGCGGCCGGCCGTGCGCTGGCCTGAGCGCGTCGGGAGCCGTGAGCTGACCGTCGTCGGGGAGGACGGCGTCCCGGTCACCCTCGGCCCCATCGACATCGTCTTCCCGATCCTCCACGGCCGGTTCGGCGAGGACGGCACCGTGCAGGGCATGCTCGAGCTCGTCGGCCTCCCGTACGTCGGCTCCGGCGTCCTCGCGTCCTCCCTCGGCATGGACAAGCACTTCACGAAGACGGTGCTCCAGGCCGCCGGGATCGCCGTCGCCCCGTGGGTGCGGTTCACCGCCCACGACTGGGCCACGGCACCCGAGGAGGTGCTCGCATCGCTCGGATCGCTCGGGTCACCGGCGTTCGTGAAGCCGGCTCGAGCCGGTTCGAGCGTCGGCGTGTCCAAGGTGTCGACGCCGGACGGGTTCCGTGCGGCGATCGAACTGGCCCTCGCCGAAGACTCGACCGTCCTCGTCGAGACCGGTCTGGTGGGCCGAGAGGTCGAGTGCGCGGTCCTCGAGTCCCTCCCCGGCGAGGCACCTCGGGTCTCGGTGGCCGGCGAGGTCGTCGTGACCGGACGCGACTTCTACGATTTCGAGGCGAAGTACCTCGACGCCCCCGGTATCGAGCTCGTCTGCCCCGCCGACCTTCGTCCCGAGCAGTTGTCGGAGATGCAGGACCTCTCGCGTCGGGCGTTCGAGGCGTTGGGCTGCGCTGGCCTCGCCCGGGTCGACTTCTTCCTGACCGCGGACGGCTTCGTCGTCAACGAGGTCAACACCATGCCGGGGTTCACCCCGATCTCGATGTTCCCGAGCTGCTGGTTGGCCTCGGGGCTCAGCTACCCCGAGCTCATCACCGAGCTGATCGAGGTCGCGCGCGCCCGCTCCTGAACGGCGTGGTGCCCGGAACGGTCAGCCGTCGGTGGGGATCGGGAGGTCGGCGTCGCCGAGGGCGGTGCACTTCCCGGTGACGGGGAGCACGGACACGGCAGGCGCCAGATCGGCCAGGACGGTGCTGCTGGCGACGGCGTCGCCGTCGAGCACGATCTCGACCGCGGGCGTGCGTCCGAAGGTGGTGAACCGGTAGTTCGGCGCGTCCGCGTCGTCGATGATCCAGTCGACGCCGTTCACCGACTGGCACTGCTGCGTGGTCGGGCCGGGGATCGCGACGCCGCAGTGCAGGAGGACCGTCGCCGGATCGCCCCAGGCGCCGGTGGCCTGGGCGTCGGTCCCTCGCTCCGGCAGCTCGGCAACGACGTCGGGCAGCCGCACCGTGACCTCCGCGCACTGCGGGTTGTTCGCATCGGCGGCGGGTTCGAGCGCGACGGCGGGCGCGCAGCCCGCCAGGGCCAGGGTTGCGGCTGCGGCGAGGGCGGTGGCGAGGAGCACACGAATCGGGGACATCGCCCACCAGGCTACCGTTGATCACATGAACGAGTCTGGGAGCGCGTCCGACGATCACGGAACGGTCGGGCCCTGTGTCGGGGACCTCGCCGAGGGGGAGCTGCTCGAGCGCATCTTCCCCCGTCTCCCGCACGCCGACGCCGAACTCCTCGGGCCGGGTGACGACGCCGCGGTCGTGCGCGCGCCGGACGGTCGGTTCGTCGTCACGACGGACACGATGATCCACGGGCCGGACTTCCGGCTGGCGTGGTCGAGCGCCCACGATCTGGGGTGGAAGGCTGCGGCCAGCAACCTGGCGGACGTGGCGGCGATGGGGGCTCGTCCGACGGCACTCGTCGTCGCACTCGCCATGCCGAAACAGCTGCCGGTCGCCGTGCTCGACGGGTTCGCCGACGGACTGCGCGACGCGTGTGCCGAGCTCGCGCCCGGCTGCGGCGTCGTCGGCGGCGATCTGGCCGTGTCCGACGTCTTCATGATCGCAGTGACGGCGTTCGGCGACCTCGAGGGTCGTGCCCCCGTCCGACGCGACGGAGCGCGGCCCGGCGACGTGGTCGCGGTCGCGGGGGAGTTGGGTTCGGCCGCCGCAGGTCTGCGACTCCTCTTCGGGCGGGGTGTCGACACCGACGGTGTGCCCTCCGCCGAGGCAGCGGCCGGCCTGCGACGTGATCACCGGGTCGAGGTGGAGGCACAACTCGCCCCACGACCTCCGATCGCCGCCGGGGTCGTCGCCGCCGTCGCGGGTGCCACGGCGATGCTCGACCTGT
The DNA here is from genome assembly GCF_006065115.1 of Plantibacter sp. M259. Lineage (NCBI taxonomy): Bacteria > Bacillati > Actinomycetota > Actinomycetes > Micrococcales > Microbacteriaceae > Plantibacter > Plantibacter sp. M259. Next base: position 3,600,788 of record NZ_CP040750.1, read on the forward strand.
CGGACGGGCTCGCGCTCGACGCCGGCCGCCTCGCGCGGGCGAGTGGGGTCGCGATCGATCTGCGGGCCGAGGACCTGGGTGCCGACGTGGCGCTCGCCCTCGCCGGTGGCGAGGACCACTCCCTCCTGGCGACGTTCCCGGCCACCACAACGATCCCTGTCGGCTTCCGTGCCATCGGCACGGCCCGGACCGGTGCCGGGGTCCTCGTCGACGGTGTGGCCTACGACGGTCGCGCCGGCTGGGATCCTTACCGCGACTGGGACGATGCGTCCGGTTGAGCGGTGTGCCGGCCGCCGTGGCGCGAGGCGACTGCGGTGACGCGGTGACGGTGACGCGGTGACTCAGACCGGCGTGATCCACCAGACGACGGTCTCGCCGTAGGTGCTCTTCCGCAGGACCTCGAGCGCTGCGGGAAGGGTCGGTTCGGGCGAGCGTGAGCTCCGCTCGACGAGCACGAGCCCGTCGTCGGTGACCAGACCGACGAGCGCGGCGAGGTTGGCCGTGAGTTCCGCCTCGGGGAGGTCGTACGGGGGATCGATGAAGACGAGGTCGGACGGGACCGTCGCCCCGGACAGATAGGCGCCGACCGACTTCGCGTGCACCGTGATGCGTGGTGCCGCACCGCGAGGTGCCGCCGAGGTCACGATCCTCGCGTTGTCCCGGCACAGCTTCGCGGCCTCAGACCCCCGGTCGACGAGGGTGACCACGGCGGCACCCCGGCTGGCGCACTCGAGCCCCAGCGACCCCGAGCCTGCGTACAGGTCGAGCACCTCGGCGCCGGCGATCACGTCGCGGGCCTCCAGCGCGGAGAAGAGCGCCTCGCGGACGCGATCGCTCGTCGGTCGTGTCCCGCTGCCCGGGACCCGGATCGTGCGTGATCCGGCGAAACCCGAGATGATCCTGATGCCGGCCATGGTCCCATCCTCGCAGGCTGTGCGAAGCCGAGCGAACCGCGGTGTCCGAGGTCCCGAATAGAATCGACGGCATGACGGGGATCGAGCTGGGCACGAAGCTCGGCGGTGTCCTCGGCGGACGAACGGCGACGGCACTCCAGAAGGCGTTCGGCGTGGAGACCGTCGGCGACCTCCTCGAGCACTACCCGCGTCGCTACGCGAAGCGCGGCGAGTTGACGGTCATCGGCCAGCTGCCACTCGGCGAGGACGTGACGATCGTCGCCGACGTCCTCGAGGTCCGCGACCGCCAGATGAAGCAACGCAAGGGCTCCATCCTCGAGGTCGTCATCTCCGACGGTCAGGGTCGACTCAACCTCACCTTCTTCAACCAGCCCTGGCGAGCGAACGAACTCCGGCCGGGCCTGCGTGGCATCTTCGCGGGCAAGGTCGGCGACTACCGCGGCAGCTATCAGCTCGCGCACCCGCAATATCAGCTCTTCCCCGACGACGCCGACGCACCCGCGCTCGCGGACGCCCAGGCGAAGGCGTGGTCGGAGGCGCCCATCCCGATCTACCCGGCGACGAGCACGATCACGAGCTGGAACCTCAAGCAGTCCGTGGAGCTGGTGCTCGACGCCCTGCCGCCGCAGGAGGACCCGGTCCCGCGGTCGGTCCGGGCGGCGAGGGGTGAGCTCTCCTTCGACGCCGCCATCCGTGCCGTCCACCGCCCGACGGTCGACCGCGACTGGCAGCGCGGTCGCCGCAGCCTGCGGTACCAGGAGGCGTACCTCCTCCAGACGGCCCTGCTCCAGCAGCGCGCCGCCACCCGAGCCCTGGCGGCCGAACCCCGCGTGCCGAAAGCCGGCGGGTACCTCGAGCGCCTCGATGCCGCGCTCCCGTTCGAGCTCACCGGCGACCAGCAGACGGTCGGCACGGAGATCGCGGCCGACCTCGCGCAGCCCAATCCGATGAACCGGCTCGTCCAGGGCGAGGTCGGCTCGGGCAAGACGCTCGTCGCCCTCCGGGCCATGGCGGCCGTCGCCGACAGCGGGGGACAGTCGGTGCTGCTGGCGCCCACCGAGGTCCTCGCGGCGCAGCACCTGCGGTCGATCGTCCGTGCGCTCGGCCCCGACCTCTCGGCCGAGCTCATGCCGACGCTGCTCACCGGCCAGCTGCCGACGTCCGATCGCAAACGGGCGCTGCTGCGGATCGTCGCAGGCCAGGCACGGATCGTGATCGGGACGCACGCTCTGCTGGGTGACGCCGTGACCTTCGCCGATCTGGGGATGGTCGTCGTCGACGAACAGCACCGCTTCGGCGTGGAGCAGCGCGACCAGCTCCGTCAGAAGGGACGCACACCGCCGCACGTCCTCGTGCTGACCGCGACGCCGATCCCACGGACCGTGGCCATGACCGTCTTCGGCGACCTCGACGTCAGCATCATCAAGGAGCTGCCACGCGGGCGGCAGGGGATCGAGAGCTTCGTGGTCGCCCTGGCCGATCACCCGCGGTGGATCTCCCGTGTCTGGGAGCGCCTCGCCGAGGAACTCGCGCAGGGGCGGCAGGGGTTCGTGGTGTGCCCGGCGATCGACGCCAAGGAGGTCGAGCCCGGTGAGGAACTCGAGGAGGACGCCGACCCGGCGCGCCCGATCGCGTCCGTGCTCACCACGGTGGAGCAGCTGCGTACCCACCCGCTGCTCGCGTCCCGACGCATCGACGTCCTCCACGGCCGGATGAGCGCGGAGGAGAAGGACCGGACGATGCGGGCCTTCGCCGCCGGTGAGATCGACGTGCTCGTGGCGACGACGGTCATCGAGGTGGGCGTCGACGTCCCGAACGCGTCGACGATGGTCGTGCTCGACGCGGAGCGTTTCGGGGTGTCGCAGCTCCACCAGCTCCGCGGACGCGTCGGTCGAGGCGGCGTCCCCGGGCTGTGTCTGCTCGTCACCGCAGCGGAGGCGGAGAGCACCGCACGCGAGCGCGTCGACGCGGTGGCCGCGACGCTCGACGGCTTCGACCTCGCGCAGGTCGACCTCGAGCTGCGGCGCGAGGGCGACGTCCTCGGCAGCATGCAGTCGGGCGGACGGTCCTCGCTCAAGCTGCTCCGGGTCGTGCACGACAGCGAGGTCATCATCGAGGCGCGGGCGGATGCCGCCGAGCTCCTCGACACCGATCCCGACCTCGCCGACCACCCGGTGCTGGCCGAAGCGCTCCGCCGGCGCCTCGACGAATCCGACCGCGCCGCGCTCGCCAAGAACTGAGCACCGATAGGCTGGCGGCATGAAGCGGATCGCCGTCGTCCCCGGATCGTTCGACCCAGTCACCCTCGGTCACCTGGATGTCATCGAGCGGGCGGCGCGCATCTTCGACGAACTGCACGTGCTGGTGGTGCACAACCCCGACAAGTCGGCGCTGCTGCCGATGCCGCAGCGGGTGTCCCTGCTCGAGCGCTCCATCGCCGACGGCGGGTTGCCCGACAACATCGTCGTCGCGCAGTGGAACGTCGGCCTGCTCGTCGACTACTGCACGGACGTCGGCGCGAGCGTGCTCGTGAAGGGCATCCGCTCGCAGGTCGACGTCGCGTACGAGACGCCCATGGCCATCATGAACCGCAGCCTCGCCGGCGTGGAGACGGTCTTCCTCCTGCCTGATCCGGCGCACGCGCACGTCTCCAGTTCACTCGTCCGGCAGGTGGCCGCGCTCGGTGGCGATGTCAGCCCGTACGTCCCGCACGTGGTGGCGACCTTCCTCCAGGAGGGCTAGGGCGTCCTCCCGGTCGGGTTCGGCGTAGAATCGTCGATCGTGACTAGGAAGAGAACGAACAATTCGCCGTTCAGCGTCAACGTGCGCGATCTGGTGAACCGTCCCGGGGAGATGCGCGAGCACAACCTCGAGGTGGTGCTCGCCGAGCGCTGGGGCGAGGGTCTGGTCGCCGTCCAGGAGGGCACGACGCTCTCCGAACAGGTGCGTCTCGAGTCCGTGCACGAGGGGATCCTCGTGACCGTCGACGTCGACGCACTGGCGACCGGCGAGTGCGGACGCTGCCTCCGCGACATCGAACTGCCTGTCGAAGTCGAGATTCAGGAACTTTTCGCGTATCCTAATTCGGAAGCGTCTGACTTCGAGGTTCACGACGACCACGTGGATCTTGAACCTCTGGTCAGAGATGCGGTAGTTCTCGCATTACCGTTTCAGCCGGTGTGCCAGCCGGATTGCCCCGGACTCGACCCCGAGACCGGTGAGCGGCTGGCCGAACGTCCGGAACGACACCCTCACGACATCGCAGATCCTCGCTGGTCTGCGCTCGCGGGCTTGTCCTCAGACTCCGTACTTGACACAGACGCCAGTAGCGCCCAGCGCGCTGCTGCAGACACAGAAGAGAGATAGATCATGGCTGGAAACCCCCGAAGCGGAAGGTCTCGCGCTCGAACACCCGCTCGCGTCGCTCGCAGTGGAAGGCCGCCGTGCCGACGCTCGTGAAGACGGTGGAGAACGGCCGCGTCACGTACAGCCTGCCGCACCGCGCCAAGGTCGTCGAGGACTCGCAGGGCACCGCCCTGTACCTCGAGTACAAGGGCCGCAAGGTCGCAGACGTCTGATCCGCGCGTTGAACGTCCGCGTTCGAACAGCGTGAACACGAATCATTCCGACCACACCGGAATCGGCTCCGCATCGGAGACCGATCCCGGTGTGGTCGTTTTCGCACGGCAACTGGGTGTCGACGTCTCGTACGAGCTGCTCGACCTGGCGCTGACGCACCGCTCGTACGCGTACGAGCACGGTGGACTCCCGCACAATGAGCGCCTCGAGTTCCTCGGCGACTCGATCCTCGGGCAGGCCGTCACCGTCATGCTCTACCGCGACTTCCCGCACCTCGACGAAGGGCAGTTGGCGAAGCGACGTGCGAGCCTCGTGTCGACGATCGCGCTCGCCGAGGTCGCGCGCTCGATCGGGCTGGGCGAGCGGATCAAGCTCGGCAAGGGCGAAGACCAGACCGGTGGCCGCGACAAGGCGTCCATCCTGGCCGACACGATGGAGGCCGTCATCGGCGCGACGTACCTGTCGGCCGGACCCGACGCCGCGACGGCACTCGTCCTGCGCCTGGTGAACCCCCTCCTCGAGAACCCTGAGCGCTTCGGCGCGGCGATGGACCCGAAGACGAGCCTCCAGGAGGCCGCCGCGGCCATCGGTGCGCCGGCGCCCGTCTACGAGATCGCCAGCTCCGGCCCCGACCACAACCGACGGTTCGTCGCGACGGTCACCGTGGGCACCGCCGTCACGGCGACGGGCTCCGGCACGAGCAAGAAGCACGCCGAGATGGCGGCGGCCTTGGAAGCCTGGTCGAGGATCAGTGCCGGAACTCCCTGAGGTCGAGGTCGTCCGCGCCGGCCTGGAGCCCGCCGTCAGCGGGGCGACGATCGCCGGCGTCGAGGTCTTCGACGAACGCTCCCTGCGCCGCCACGCGAGTGGTGTCGCCGACTTCACCGCTCGGCTGACGGGGCGGACCATCCGATCGGCCGTCCGACGCGGGAAGTTCCTCTGGTTCCCCCTCGATGACGATGAGGCGATCGTCGGTCACCTGGGCATGAGCGGGCAGATGCTGCTCCGGTCACCTGGCGACGACGCCGACCGACTCCTGCGCATCCGCTTGCAGTTGGAGCATCCCGAGCACGGCGAGCTCTGGCTGCACTTCGTGGACCAGCGGATCTTCGGGTCGATGGCGGTGACCGCGCTCGTCCCGACGACGGACGGAGCCGCAGGCGGGTTCGGCGACGAGGTCGCGATGGTGCCCGACCAGGTCGCGCACATCGCCCGCGACCCGATGGACCCGGCCTTCGACGACGCCGGCTTCCTCCGACGACTGCGCGAGAAACGCACCGGCGTGAAGCGGGCACTCCTCGATCAGACCCTGGTTAGCGGGATCGGCAACATCTACGCGGACGAGTCGCTCTGGGCGGCGCGTATCCACCCCGAGCAGGAGACCGCCCGTCTCGGGCTCGGACGCGCCGGCCGGCTGCTCGAGGAGGTCCGTGCCGTGCTCGCCAAGGCCCTGGCCGAGGGCGGGACGAGCTTCGACGCCCAGTACGTGAACGTCAACGGTCAGGCGGGGTACTTCGCCCACAGCCTGAACGCCTACGGCAGGCAGGGCAAACCGTGCGCGCGCTGCGGCACGCTCATCGTCCGCGAGCAGTTCATGAACCGCGGCTCGCACCGCTGTCCCGTGTGCCAGCGCCGCACCTGACGATCAGTCGCTGCGGGGGAGTCGGCGCTGCCACTCTCCGGAGTAGCCGACGATGCGGAACCCGAGTCGGTCGTTGATCGCGAGCATGTGCTCGTTCTCGTCGGCGTTCCAGGTGTAGATCCGGGACCGCTCGGGTGCTTGATCGGCGAGTGCGAGGAGGTTCGCCGCCTTCATCCAGAGTCCGAGGCCGTGTCCCCGGTGGTCGGCGAGCACGAGCGTGTCCCACTGCTCAGCGTGTTCCTTGCCCTCGCCGAGGACGAGCTCGCTGTACCCGGCGACCGCACCGCTGTCGCGGTGGACGGCGGCGACGACGATCGCGTGGTCGCCCGACGCCGCCAGCTGGTCCTCGCGGGCGCGGACCCGCTCGGGCGTCCAGACCTCGGGGTCGAGCTCCAGATCGGCGGCCGGGATGTCCGTCGCCATGTGTTCGCGGGCCGTGGCGAGTGATCCGAGCAGTTCGTCGGGGGTGCGATCCAACCAGTGCACGAGGCGGTACTCGTGCCCGGCTCGGGCGGTCGACGCCGCGACGATGTCCGGTAGCTCCCCGCGCATCGAGGCGAGGTCGCAGCGGTTGGTCCGCTCGACCTGCGCGAGGGCGTATCCGCGATCGAACATGAAGCGGCTCGCCGCGGCGTTCGCGGGGATCGCCCGTTCGCCGACGCTCGCACCGAGGAGCGGTTCGCCGGCCGGGATGTCGTCGACGGCGTGCTGGGTGAAGGCGGTCACCGTCGGGCGGCCGGCCGCGAGGGCCCGTCGCTCCAACTCCGACAGGAGCGCTGTGCCGATCCCACGACGACGCGCCTCGGGGAGGACACCGACGTCCAGGGAGGCCGTCACCGCGTCGGCCTCTGTGCCATACCCGAGCCAGCCGCGACCGACCACACGGCCGTCGAGGACGGCGGCGAGCAGAACGCGTCGCTGGAACCGCTGGTCGCGGTACTCGGGAAGGGTCATGGCGGAGGTCAGGGCGAAGTCGTCGGTGGACCAGATCTCCGCTTCGAGCGTGTTCGCGACCTCCTGGACCGCTTCGAACACGGCTGAGCTCCCGGACGCCGGGATCTCGACCTCGTCGATCGTGACGCGCATCGTCGCCTCCCTCCCACACCAGACCGTCCTGGGTGATGCGGTCCATGGTACGACCGCCCCGGCGGGCCGGCACAGCGTGGTGTCCCTCGTCCGTCCGCGGATTCGCTACCGTAGTGCACAGCATCCGCGACGCGGGAGAGGAGGTGCGCGTGTACCTGAAGAGCCTGACGCTCAAAGGGTTCAAGTCCTTCGCGCACCCCACCACCTTCGCGTTCGAGCAGGGCGTCACCTGTGTCGTGGGTCCCAACGGCTCCGGCAAGTCGAACGTCGTCGACGCGCTCGCCTGGGTGATGGGCGAGCAGGGGCGAAGACCCTCCGCGGCGGCAAGATGGAGGACGTCATCTTCGCCGGCACGTCGACCAGGGGACCGCTCGGTCGAGCCGAGGTCACGCTCACCATCGACAACAGCGACGGCGCGCTGCCCATCGAGTACACCGAGGTGACGATCAGCCGCACCCTGTTCCGCAACGGCGGGAGCGAGTACGCCATCAACGGCGACACGTGCCGGTTGCTCGACGTCCAGGAGCTCCTCAGCGACTCCGGGCTGGGCCGTGAGATGCACGTCATCGTCGGGCAGGGGCAGCTCGACGCGGTGCTGCGGGCGACGCCCGAGGAGCGACGTGGCTTCATCGAGGAGGCGGCCGGCATCCTCAAGCACCGTCGACGCAAGGAGAAGACGCTCCGGAAGCTCGAGGCGATGCAGACCAACCTCACGCGGTTGAGCGACCTCGCCGGCGAGATCCGCCGGCAGCTGAAGCCGCTCGGTCGTCAGGCGGAGATCGCCCGGGAGGCGCAGACGATCGCCGCGGTCGTCCGCGACGCCCGTGCTCGGATCCTCGCGGACGACGTCGTGGGCCTCCGGCGTTCCCTCGACGAGCACAACCGCTCGGAGAGCGAGCGCCACAGCGAGCGCCTCGTCCTCCAGGAGCAGCTGGAACAGGCGGAACTGCGGATCAACCGGATCGAGCAGGCTCAACTCGGCGACGCGGTCGACGACGCCCGCCGGATCACCTTCGAGCTCGAGAGTGTGCAGGAGCGCCTCCGGAACCTGTACACGCTTGCCAACCAGCGGCTCGCGCTGCTCGGATCATCGACGGACACGACGGCCGCCGAACCCCGGATCACGAAGCAGATGGTCGCCGACGCGACCGCGGAGATCGACGGACTGCGGGTGGTGGTCGCCGACGCGGAGCGCGCGTTGCAGGAGGCGCAGGCGGACACCCGGGCGAAGCGCGCCGCACTCGACGCGGTGGACGTCGAGATCGCAGCGCAGAGCGCGCTCGTGTCACGACACGACCTGGAGCTCTCCAAGCTCGCGGGCGCCGTCGACGCCGCCGGGTCCAAACTCGCCGCGGTCCGTGGCGAGGCGTTGCGCCAGCAGAACGCGATCGACGCCGCTGCCCTCCGTCTGGACGCCGCGCGGCTGGAGTATGAAGCGCTCGAGGACGACCCGACCCTGGCGGACGCCGCCGACTCTGGACTCGACGACGCCTACGAGGCGGCCCAACGCGGCGCAGCGGAGGCCGAAGGGGAGATCGAGGGCCTGCGCGAGCAGCTCCACACCCTCGAACGTGAACGTGATTCGCTCGGTGCCAAGACCAGCGCACTCTCGCGCGCCCTCGACCTCAAGACCGGCTCGGCCGAACTCGCTGCGAGCGGGATCGACGGGATCGACGGGATCGTCGCGGACCGGGTGCAGGTCCGACCCGGCCACGAGTCTGCTGTGGCCGCAGCGCTCGGCACGCTCGCGGAGGCCGCCGTCGCCGTCGACCGGCACGCTGCCCGTCGGGCGCTCGATCACGCGGCCGAGCAGGATCTCGGCCGGGTCGAGATCGTCATCGCCGACGGTGCGCGAGACGTCCCGGACGTGCCCGCCGGGTTCACCTCGGCTGCCGAGCTGGTGGAGGCTCCTCCTGGCGTGCTGGGGATCCTCGCCTCGGTCCTCGTCGTCGACTCGCTCGACGACGCGATCGCGGCGTACGACCGACTCGGCTCGTCGCTCAGCGCGTTCACCCTCGTGACCAGTGACGGGGCGGTCGTCACGGACAGCATCGTCCGCGGGGGGAGCGGCGGAGCCCAGAGCCGCATCGAACTGCTGGCCGAACGGGATGCGGCAGCCGATCGACACGGCGAGGTCGAGTCGCTCATCGAACGGGCGCGCTTCGCACTGGCTGAGCAGCGCACAATCCTGCAGGAGGCGAAGCAGACCGCGCAGGCGGCGCTCAGCGCCCTCCGCGAGTTCGACGCCAACCGTGCCTCACAGGCCGAGCGCGTGAACCGGGTCACGGTCCGATACGAATCCGCGCAGGCCGAACACGACCGCCTGCTCGTCGCTGCCGGCACGGCGGAGGCGGCCGTCGCCGACGCCGCTGCCGCCGTGGAGCGGGCCAAGCTGGACCACGACACCGCTCGCGCGCGTCCACGACCGCTCCTCGACGTGTCGGCACGCGATGGGCTCTCCGCCGAACTGGACGCGGCGCGCGAGGCCGAAGTGCAGCACCGCCTCCTCCTCGAGACCGCGCGCGAACGCGTGCGGGCAGAGGAGCTCGCGGTCGCGAACCTCGAGCGGCAGCGGCAGGCCGACCAGGCGGCAGCGGAGGAGGCGGCTCGGCGTGCCGTCATCCGTGCGCGCCAGGCCGCGGCCGCCACCGCCGTGACGGAGGCACTCCCGCCCGCCCTCGACTCGGTCGACCGGTCGGTCACCGAGGCCCGCGTCGCGCTCGCGGCAGCCGAGGCGACGCGGTCCAGCCGGAACGCCGAACTCGTGCGACTGCGCGGCGAGGAGCACACGCTCCGGCAGCGGCTGCAGGTCGTCACCGAGAGCGTCCACGGCCTCGAACTCCAGATCTACGAGAAGAAGCTCCACTTGTCCGGTCTGCTCGAGCGCGCCGGGTCGGAGCTGGGACTCGTCGAGGACGTGCTCGTCGCCGAGTACGGGCCTGAGGTTCCGGTGCCCGTCGACCCTCCGACACCCCGCGCGACCGCCCGCTCGGCTGTGCGAACGGCCGACGACACCGGTCCGGAGGTCTCGCCCGAGACGACGACGCCCGACTCGGACGAGGCGCCCGAGGCACTTGCCGACGGACCCGCGACGCCGGACGCCGAGCCGGAGGAGGAACCTACCGAGGAGTCGGACGACGTACCGACGACGCCCTACGTCCGCGCCGAGCAGCAGAAGCGTCTCGCCGCAGCGGAGCGCACCTACGCCCAACTCGGGCGGGTCAACCCGCTCGCGCTCGAGGAGTTCGCGGCACTCGAACAGCGCCACCGCTTCCTCACCGAACAGCTCGCCGACCTCACCAGCACCCGCGCCGACCTGCTGTCGATCATCGAGGACATCGACGGGAAGATGGAGGTCATCTTCGCCTCGGCGTTCGCCGACACCGAAGCCGCCTTCACTGAGGTGTTCCCGATCCTGTTCCCGGGCGGCACGGGCAGCATCTCGCTCACCGACCCCGAGCACATGCTCACCACGGGCATCGAGGTGTCGGTCAAGCCCGCCGGCAAGAAGATCGAGCGCCTGTCGCTCCTGTCGGGTGGGGAGCGCTCGCTCGCCGCGGTCGCCCTCCTCATCGCCATCTTCAAAGCCCGGCCGAGCCCGTTCTACATCATGGACGAGGTGGAGGCGGCCCTGGACGACGCCAACCTCGGGCGGCTCCTGACCATCTTCGAGGACCTCCGTCAGACGAGCCAGCTCATCGTCATCACGCACCAGAAGCGCACCATGGAGATCGCCGACGCCCTCTACGGCGTCTCGATGCGCCAGGACGGGGTGTCGGCCGTCGTCGGTCAGCGCGTGGCAGCAGAACGCGCGAGCTGATCCGGTCTCGTCCCCACGCGACGGGACCGCGTCGCCGACGGCTACGCTGAGACCATGGCTGCACGCACACCCTGGTCACTCTCCGGTGCCCTCAAAGGCATGTTCCAACGTCCGACGATCGACGAGACCACCTGGGAGGACCTCGAGGACGCGCTCATCGGCGCCGACTTCGGTCCCGATGTCACCGAGTCGATCGTCACGGGCCTGCACGCCTCCGTCGACCGCTACCGGACCACCGACCCGCGCGACCTCCAGCGCATGCTGCGCGAGGAGGTCGAGGAGCGGCTGTCGAAGTTCGACACGACGCTGAAGCTCAGCGAGCGTCCGGCGGTCGTCCTCGTCGTCGGCGTCAACGGGGTCGGCAAGACGACCACCATCGGCAAGTTCGCGAAGTTCCTGCGCAACTACGACCGCACCGTCGTCGTGGGGGCCGCGGACACCTTCCGTGCCGCTGCCGTGGAGCAGCTGGCGACCTGGGCCGAGCGCGCGGGCGCACAGATCGTCCGCCCCCAGCAGCAGGGACAGGACCCGGCGTCCGTCGCCTTCCAGACGATCGAGTACGCCAAGCAGACCGGCACCGAGATCGTCATCATCGACACCGCTGGTCGATTGCAGACGAAGGGCGGGCTCATGGACGAGCTGTCCAAGATCCGTCGCGTCGTCGAGAAGCAGGCGCCCATCGCCGAGGTCCTCCTCGTCCTTGACGCGACGACCGGTCAGAACGGTCTGTCGCAGGCGCAGGCGTTCATCGAGCACGCCGGGGTGACCGGGCTCGTCCTGACGAAGCTCGACGGTTCCGCGAAGGGCGGGTTCGTCCTCGCCGTGCAGGAGAAGACCGGCATCCCGATCAAGCTCGTCGGTCAGGGTGAGGGCATCGGCGACCTCACCGGCTTCACGCCGCACGTCTTCGCACAGAACCTGGTGGGCAGCTGATGGCGATCGAACACGACTACTTCGGCATCATCGCGACCGAGCCTGGCGGTGGCGTCTACTGGTCCGACAACATCGACGTCGGGGAGCAGTCCGTCTCCATCTCGTTGAGCGCCCCCGACGAGGACGACATCCCGGCCGATGCTCTCGACCTGGCGGCCGCGATGATCCTCGCCCTCGAGGGCTTCGACCTGCGCTCGCGCGAGGCGATGCTGAGCGAGGTCGACGACCGCACCTCCGAGGTGACCGAGTACATCATCCAGGCCGTCGAGGAGCTGGGGAGTCCCTGCCGGACGTCCTGGTCGACGAGTCCGGAGACCGCGACGTCGACGTCATCCGGTCGATGACGCTGCTGAGCGTCGGGTTCGCGCCGCATCAGCACAACGGCGACGAGGCGTTCGCGATCTTCGAGTACTCGCTCGACGCGGACCAGCTCGACGGCGTACTCATGGTCGCGTACACCTCCGATGGCGAGGTCACCGGGGTCACAAGCGAGGACTGAGCCTGACGGTCAGGCGTCGGCCTCAGACCGCCTGGGCGAAGCCGAGTGAGGCGTCTGCGAGATGCTGCAGTCCCTCGGGGACCTCGCGGCCCTTCGCGGTCATCGACTGCGCCCAGAGGCGTCCGGCACGGTAGGACGATCTGACGAGCGGACCCGCGAGCACACCCAGGAACCCGATTTCCTCGGCCTCCTCCTTGATCTCCAGGAACTCCTGTGGCTTGACCCAGCGGTCCACGGGGAGGTGTCGAGGCGTCGGCCGGAGGTACTGGGTGACGGTGATGATGTCGGTGCCGGCCTCGTGCAGATCCTCGAGCGCCTGACTGATCTCGCTCCGGTCCTCGCCCATCCCGAGGATGAGGTTGGACTTCGTGATGAGGCCGGCGGCACGCGCCTGGGTCAGGACGTCGAGGGAGCGCTCGTAGCGGAAGGCGGGCCTGATCCGCTTGAAGATGCGTGGGACCGTCTCGACGTTGTGTGCGAACACCTCCGGTCGTGAGGCGAACACCTCGCCGAGGAGGTCGGGCTTGCCGGAGAAGTCCGTCGCGAGGATCTCGACCCCCGTCCCCGGGTTCGTCTCGTGGATGCGCCGGACGGTCTCGGCGTGCAGCCACGCCCCCTCGTCGGGGAGGTCGTCGCGCGCCACACCGGTGACGGTCGCGTAGCGCAGCCGCATCCGCTGCACCGAGTCGGCCACCCGCCGCGGCTCGTCACGGTCGTAGTCGGCCGGCTTGCCGGTGTCGATCTGGCAGAAGTCGCAGCGCCTCGTGCACTGCGACCCGCCGATGAGGAAGGTCGCCTCGCGGTCCTCCCAGCACTCGAAGATGTTCGGGCAGCCGGCTTCCTGGCAGACCGTGTGGAGGCCCTCATCCTGCACGAGCGCCTGGAGCTGTCGGTACTCGGGTCCCATCGTCGCGCGGGTCTTGATCCAGTCGGGCTTCCGCTCGATGGGGGTCTGGGCGTTCCGGACCTCGAGTCGCAGGAGCTTCCGTCCGCCGGTGTCCGCCGCGGGAGCGGGTGCCGGTGCGCCGCAGCCGCTCACGCGGCCGCTCCGATCGTGGTCACGGACGCGGCCGTCCAACCGGGCCGGAGCGCTTCGAAGATGTCGGACACGCGCTCGGCGACGTCGCTCGGCGTGATCCGTCGACCGAGCTCGGCGCTGATCGTGGTGACCCCGGCATCGGCGATACCGCACGCGACGATGTGGCCGAAGGGCTCGAGGGAGTTGTCGCAGTTGAGCGCGAAGCCGTGCAGCGTGACCCCCGCCTGCACCCGGACACCGACGGCGCCGATCTTCGCGGCCGGTCCGCCAGCGACGGGGTCGACCCAGACACCCGACCGGCCGTCGATGCGGCGACCGATGACGCCGAGCTCGGTGATCGTCTGCAGCATGACCTCCTCGAGCAGGCGGACGTGGGCGACGACGTCGACCGGCTCCGGGAGGCGGACGATCGGGTAACCGGTGAGCTGTCCGGGTCCGTGCCAGGTGATGCGGCCACCGCGGTCGACCTCGACGACCGGTGTGCCGTCGTCGGGACGTTCGTGCGGCCGGGTCAGTTTGCCCGCCGTGTACACGGGCTCGTGTTCGCACAGGATGAGGTGCTCGGGCCCCTCACCGCCGACGACCGCCTCGTGGACCCGACGCTGCAGCGCCCAACCCTCGCGGTACGGGACGAATGCGGGCGCGAGCCCGGCGATGAGGAGCTGTGTCATGGCCGCCACGATAGCATTGTTGGACGCCGTCCAAATACTGATCTTCCGTACGCGGCGGCGATCGACCGGGTCGCGCCGCGGTCTGCCCTAAACTGGAGGGATCATGGCAACGTTCGGCACACTCTCTGACCGCCTCGCGGATACGTTCAAGAACCTCCGCACCAAGGGCAAGCTCTCCGCGGCCGATGTCGACGGCACCGTCCGCGAGATCCGTCGCGCCCTCCTCGACGCGGACGTCGCACTCGACGTCGTCAAGGACTTCACGGGTCGCGTGCGCGAGCGCGCCCTCGGCGACGAGGTGAGCAAGGCCCTCAACCCGGCGCAGCAGGTCGTCCAGATCGTCAATGACGAGCTCGTCACGATCCTCGGCGGACAGCAGCGGCGTCTCGAGTTCGCGAAGAAGCCGCCGACCGTGATCATGCTCGCCGGGCTCCAGGGTGCCGGAAAGACGACACTCGCGGGCAAGCTCGCCAAGTGGCTCAAGAAGGACGGCCACACGCCGCTCCTCGTCGCGTCCGACCTCCAGCGCCCCAACGCCGTCAACCAGCTCCAGGTCGTCGGAGAGCAGGCGGGCGTCCCCGTCTACGCTCCCGAGCCCGGCAACGGGGTCGGTGACCCGGTCAAGGTCGCCCGCGACGGTGTGCGGTTCGCTGAGCAGAAGCTCTACGACACCGTCATCGTCGACACCGCCGGACGACTCGGCGTCGACGCCGAGCTCATGAAGCAGGCGTCGAACATCCGCAAGGCGGTCGATCCCGACGAGGTCCTCTTCGTCATCGACGCGATGATCGGTCAGGACGCGGTCGCGACGGCCAAGGCCTTCCTCGACGGCGTCGACTTCACCGGCGTGGTGCTCTCCAAGCTCGACGGCGATGCTCGCGGTGGTGCGGCACTCTCGATCGCCTCCGTCACCGGACGCCCGATCATGTTCGCGTCGACCGGTGAGGGTCTTGACGACTTCGAGCCGTTCCACCCCGACCGCATGGCGAGCCGGATCCTCGACCTCGGTGACATCCTCACCCTCATCGAGCAGGCGCAGCAGAACTTCGACGAGGAGGAGGCGCGCAAGGTAGCGGAGAAGTTCGCGACCGACTCCTTCACGCTCGACGACTTCCTCAAGCAGATGCAGCAGCTGCGCGGCATGGGTTCCATCAAGAAGATGATGGGCATGCTCCCCGGCATGGGGCAGATGAAGGAGCAGCTCCAGAATTTCGACGAGCGCGAGATCGTCCGCACCGAGGCCATCATCCAGTCGATGACCACGGCCGAGCGCACGAACCCGAAGATCCTCAACGGATCCCGTCGCCTGCGCATCGCCAAGGGTTCCGGCATGACCGTCACCGAGGTCAACGCCCTCGTCAACCGCTTCGAGCAGGCGGCCAAGATGATGAAGACCGTCGCCAAGGGGGCGTGCCGAACATCCCCGGGATGGGTCCGGTTCCCGGTGCGCGGACGAACCGACCGAAGCCGCAGGCGAAGAAGAAGGGTTCCCGTTCAGGCAACCCGGCCAAGCGCGCGGCGGAGAACGCCGGCGCCGTCGAGACGCAGGCTGCCGCCACGGGTGCCGGTTTCGGCCTCGGTGGCGGTTCGTCGTCGGGATCGGCAGCCCCCACCGAGGCTGAGCTCGCCGAGCTGCAGAAGTTCCTGGGTCGCTGAGTCGAGCGGAGACGGTATGCGCGCGCTGAGGGCAGCGGCCTCGGTCGTCGCAGTCGTCCTGGCCGCGGGCATGTTCGCCGGGTGCGCCGCTCCGTCTCCGGGCGAACGCGTCCTGGGCGCCTGGGGTGAGGGCACCGGTGCCGCCGACCCACACCTGGTGTTCGCCGACGACGGCCGCGTGAGCGGTTCGGACGGCTGCAACAGCCTGTCTGGCTCCTGGCGCGCCGAGGACGACGCGGTCGTCGTCTCCGATGTCGCGAGCACCCTGATGGCGTGCCCGGGCGTCGACACCTGGCTGCGGAGGATCGCACAGGTGACGCTCTCGGACGACGGCGGGCGCTTGACCGTGACCGACGACGCCGGCACGCGGATCGGGACGCTCGACCGCGCGGAGTGACGCCGCTTCGTCAAGCGGAGGGCTGGACCCCGTGTCGCAGCTCCTTCGCGAGCGAGCTCACGACCGCCTGCAGGCTGCCGCCGTTCGCATGGGCGACGGCCAGCTGTCGCTGGTAGCTCGCGCCGTGGTCGATGATCGTGGCGATGCTCGCCAGTTCGTCCGCACAGCCGAGCCGACGGGCGACCGGCGCGAGGGTGTCGAGCAGGTCGTGCAGGTCGTCGGTCACGAGGCGCTCGTGGCCCGAGGAGTCGAGGATGATCTCGGCGTCCAGACCGTACCGGGCAGCGCGCCATTTGTTCTCGCGGACGTACCACGGCTGCAGGGTCTGCAGGCGCTCACCGGCGTCGAGGCGGTCGGACAGGTGCTCGGTGAGGCAGTGGATGAGCGAGGCGAGGGCGCCGAACTCCGCGACGGTCGACGCTCCGTCGCACGCGCGCATCTCCACCGTGCCCCATTGTGGCGACGGTCGCACGTCCCAGCGGACCTCGGTGTGGTCCTCGATGATGCCGGTCACCGTCATGTCGTCGACGTAGGCCTCGAACTGCTCCCAGTCCGAGAGCTGGTAGGGGAGGCCCGCCGTCGGGAGCTGCTGGAACATGAGCGCGCGGTTCGACGCGTACCCGGTGTCGACCCCACCCCAGTACGGGCTGGACGCCGACAACGCCTGGAGGTGGGGCAGATAGGTCAGCAGCCCGTTCATGATCGGGAGGACCTTGTCGACCGTCTCGACGCCGACGTGCGCGTGCACGCCCCAGATCATCATGTTGCGACCCCACCACTGGGTGCGGTCGATGAGCTTGTGGTAGCGGGGCTTGTCGGTGACCTGCTGGTCGTACCACTGGCCGAACGGGTGTGAACCGCTGCAGATGAGTTCAACGCCCATCGGATCCGTGATCGCCCGCACCTCGGCCAGCTGGCCCTCGAGGTCCGCGATCGCCTCGGGGACCGTGTGGTGCACACCCGAGACGAGTTCGACGGTGTTGAGCAGCAGCTCGTTGGTGATCTGCGGATGATCGGAACCGTCGCTCGGGCGGAGTTCCGACAGGACGGTGTCCGCTGCGCCGACGAGATCGCCGGTGTCGCGGTCGACGAGGGCGACCTCCCATTCAAGGCCGACGGTCGAACGCTCGGATCTGGCGAACTCGATGGGCATTGGCGTCGACCTCCCGCAAGGCGCGGCCGGATGCCGCGCGCCAGCCCATCTTCACACGGGGTGGAGGGGTCCTTCGGTATCGGTGTCGCCGGATTACCCAGATCGCCCGATGTCTGGCAGAATAGAGAGTTGAGTCTGCGCGGAGTTCGACCCTCTATCCGACGCCCGCAGCAACCACAGTTTTCGCGTCGAGCGTGTGGCCCCACCTTTCGGCAGCGAGCACATCAAACATCACATCATTCAGGAGAATCGTGGCTGTCAAAATCCGTCTCAAGCGTCTCGGCAAGATCCGTGCGCCGTACTACCGCATCGTCGTCGCAGACTCGCGCACGAAGCGCGACGGTCGTGTCATCGAGGAGATCGGCAAGTACCACCCCACCGAGGAGCCCTCGTTCATCGAGGTCGACTCCGAGCGTGCGCAGTACTGGCTCAGCGTCGGCGCCCAGCCGACCGAGCAGGTCGCAGCACTCCTCAAGCTCACCGGTGACTGGGGCAAGTTCAAGGGCGACAAGGACGCCGTGAGCACCGTCCGCGTCAAGGAGCCGAAGGCCGCCTTCGTCGCCGACGAGAAGAAGAAGCCCGTCCTCAAGCCGAAGGCGGAGGCCCCCGCGGCCAAGGCTGCTCCGGCCGAGGCCGAGGCGCCCGCTGCCGACGCCGCTGAAGCAGAGCAGGCGTAGTCTTGCTCGCTCCCGCGCTCGAACATCTCGTCAAGGGGATCGTCGATCACCCGGATGACGTTCGCGTCACGGCACAGAACTCCGCCCGTGGCGAGGTCCTCGAGGTTCGTGTGAACCCCGAGGACCTCGGCCGGGTCATCGGTCGTGCCGGCCGGACGGCCAAAGCCCTGCGCACCCTCGTGGCAGCGCTGGCAGACGGTCGGCGGGTCCGAGTCGACGTGGTCGACACGGACGCCTCCGGCGCCAGCGCGTAGGTGGCGGACGAGACGGAGCCGAAGACCCAGTTGCGGGTCGGTCGGCTCACGAAAGCCCATGGCCTGAAGGGCGCCCTGAAGGTCGAGCTCTACACGGATGAGCCGGAGCACCGGTTCACCCCGGGCGCGACGTTCACGCTCCAGGTCCCCGCAGGATCGAAGTGGCGCGGCAAGACGCTCGAGCTCATCGAGCTGCGCTGGTACAACAGCCAGCCGGTCGCCTTCTTCGTCGGCATCTCCGATCGCAGTGAGGCGGAGACCCTCGTGAAGGCGATCCTCTGGGTCGAGCAGGACCCTACCGAGCTGCCGGTCGACGACGACGCGTGGTACGACCACCAGCTCGTCGGGTTGGCCGTGCACCGCGATGGCGTCGCCGTCGGTACCGTCGCTCGCGTCGACCACTTCCCGGCTCAGGACCTCCTGATCGTGAAGACCGGTGACGGCGAGGTCATGGTCCCGTTCGTGAAGGCGATCGTCCCTACGGTCGACATCGCTGCCGGGATCGTCACGGTCACGCCGCCCACCGGATTGTTCGAGGAACTCCCGGAGGCCGACGACGCCCCCGAGACGACGACGGCCGGTCCAGTCGAGTCCGAGGCCTCCGACGAGGCTCAGGACGACACCGGATCGTCGCAGCCGGAGCAGTAGATCCCGTTCCGAGTCGGTTCTCCCGGCTCGGAACACCCATGACGGAGGCGTCGGTTGCGTGCAACCGGCGCCTCCGTCGTCGTCTCCGGCCGATCACGCCGGTACTGGCTCGCTCTGACGATCACTGTCCGCGACCCGCTCGAGGACCGCGGCGATCCGGCCGGTGCACCCACCGCAGCCGGTACCGGCGCGGGTCGCCTTGCCGATGCAGGCGACCGTGATGTTGCCCGACTGTGCGGCATCCATGATCCTGCCGACCGTCACGCCGTTGCACGTACAGACGGTCGTCGAGGGGGCGAACGCATCGGCGGAGGCACCACCGGTCGCGTCCGGCCCGTCGAGCCGGAGGAGGACCGAGCGATCCGCCGGCAGTTCGCCGCCGCCGTCGTACAGGAGCGTCAGCTCGGCTGCAGTGCGCGGCATGCCGACGCAGACGAAGGCGGTGAGGACCCCGGCGCGGGTGATCATCTTGACGTAGCGGCCGTGGTCGGGGTCCGCCCACACCGAGACGCTGCGCGGAGCGGCCGGATGCACGCTGCACGCGTCAGCGGTCGTCGGCTCGACGTCCCAGGGCTCGGCCTGGACATCGCCGACCGCGACGACGTCGACCCGCTCGGCTTTGAGTGCGACGGTGCTCGCCCGCTCGACCGGTGGTGGACCCAGCTCGAGCGGTGATCCGCCGGCCGCGGCCTCGATCAGGAATCCAGCGGCGAGCCACTCGGCCTGCCGCCATCCTGGGCCGATGAGCCCCGACGGGCCGCCGGGGACGATGCGTTCGCGGCGCAGGTCCGGTGTCGGCGCCAGCACGTGCGCGCAGTCGCCGATGGCGAAGATCCGCTCGTCCGACCAGCTGCTGAGGTCTTCGCCGACGAGTACCCCGGAGCCGACACGGACCCCGGCGAGGATCGCCAGATCGGAGCGTGCGCTCACCCCGCACGACAGGACGAGCAGATCGCCGGTGATCCGTTTCCCGTCAGCGGTGATCAGTGCGTCGAAGTGCCTCCCGCCCGCGGGGTCGTCCCGATGACCGACCGCCTCGGCGCGGCTGTGCGCGATGACCTCCACACCTGCTGCCCGGAGCGCCGCGGCGAGCACGGAGCCGCCGCCACGGTCGAGGTTCCGCGGCATCGGGGTGGGGCCGTGGTGGACGATGACCACGTCGGCCCCGGCGCGCGCGGCGGAGAGCGCGAACTCCAGCCCGAGCACGCCGGCACCCAGGACGACGATCCGGCCGCCGGACCGGACGACCTCGGCGGCGACGTCGGCGTCCGCGAGGTCACGCATGGTGCAGACGCCTCGGGGGAGGTCGTGGTCGGACAGCAGCAACGACCGTCCGTACTTCTCGAGCGCCGGGAGGTCCCGCTTCCGTCGATCGACACCGTCGAGTGTCGGAACGTTCGCGCGCGCACCGGTCGCCAGGACGAGGCGGTCGTAGGGGAGCGTCTCCCCGGTGTCGAGTTCGACGGTCCGCGTCTCGCGATCGATCTGCATCGCGGTCGTGCCGCGCAGGACACGGATGCCGTCCCGGGCGAGGTCCTCGGCACTGACGAGTGTCATGTCGGCGAGTCCGGTCGAGCCGACCGCGTGATCGGCGACCAGCACCCGGTTGTACGCGTCGACCGGCTCCTGCCCGACCACGGTCACCTGGAGCGAGCCGTCCCGCACGCCGGGGGCGACCTCCTCGGCGAATCGCGCTCCGACCGGCCCGAACCCGACCACGACGATGCGGAGTGGTCGACCTGATCGCGGACTCATCGGAGGGCTCCGGCCGCTGTGGCTTCCGGCAGTGGTGCGCCAGCGGCCGGGCGCAGCCGCACCACCGCGCGCTTGAAGTCCGGCATCCCGGAGATCGGATCGACCGCGTCCTGCGTCAGGAGGTTCACCGACGCGTCGCCCGGGTAGTGGAACGGCAGGAAGACGGTGTCGTGACGGATGTCGCCGTCGACATGGGCTCGGACCGTCAGCGCGCCCCGACGGTTCGACACCTCGACCAATCCGCCCTCGACGATGCCGAGTCGTGCCGCCGTCGCGGGGTGGACCTGGACGAAGACCTCGGGACGGGCGTCGTCGAGCTCGGGGACGCGGCGGGTCTGGGTGCCCGACTGGTAGTGCTCGAGGAGGCGTCCGGTCGTCAGGGTGAGTTCCTCCCCGGTCTCCGGTGATTCCGAGACCTTCGCGGGGCGGACTGGGACGATGCGGGCGAGACCGTCGTCGTGTGCGAACCGTTCCGTGAACAGCCGGGGCGTGCCGCCGCTGCCGACAGGGAACGGCCAGTGCGCGGCGAGCCCGGTGTCGAGGAGGGCGTGGCTCAATCCCGAGTAGTCGGCGAGGCCTCCGGCGGATGCGGCCGCCAACTCGTCGAACACGATCGACGGGTCCAGCTCGAATCGGCCCGGAGCATCGAGACGACGAGCGAGTTCGTGCATGATCCAGAGCTCGCTGCGGACGCCGACCGGAGCATCGAGCGCCCGCCGGCGGCGGATCACGCGCCCCTCCAGCGAGGTCATGGTGCCCTCCTCCTCCGCCCACTGCGTCGTCGGGAGGACGACGTCCGCGAGCGCGGCGGTCTCCGACAGGAAGAAGTCGCAGACGACGAGCAGCTCGAGGCGGCCGAGTCCGTCCCGGACCGTCTGCACGTTCGGAGCGGATACGACGACGTTCGAGCCGTGGACCAGGAGGGCATGCACGCCCTCCGGTTCACCGAGACGGCTGAGGAGGGCGACGGCCGGCAGCCCGGGACCGGGGATCGATTCGACCGGCACACCCCATACCTCGGCGACGTGACGGCGGGCTTCCGGATCGGTGATCTTGCGGTACCCGGGCAGTTGGTCGCACTTCTGACCGTGTTCGCGACCGCCCTGGCCGTTGCCCTGGCCGGTGAGCGTGCCGTAGCCCGATCCCGGCCGGCCCGGTAGTCCGAGCACGAGTGCGAGGTTGATGGCGGCGGTGGCCGTGTCGGTGCCGTCGACATGCTGCTCGACGCCGCGACCGGTGAGGATGTAGGTGCCGTCCGAGGCTGCGAGCCGACGAGCCACGTCTCGGAGGACCGGCGCCGGCACGCCGGTCACGGATTGGACGCGTTCCGGCCACCATGCGCTCACGCTGCGGCGCAGGCTATCCAACCCGGTCGTGCGCTCGGCCAGGTAGGCCTCGTCGGCGAGTCCTTCGGCGAGGACGATGTGCGTGAGCCCCAGGAGTAGGACCAGGTCCGTCCCCGGCGCGGGCTGTACGTGGAGTCCACGACCGGCCTCGGTCAGTCGCGCGGTGGCCGAGCGGCGCGGATCGACCACGATGAGGCCGCCGGCGGCCTGAGCACCGACGAGATGACCGATGAACGGGGGCATCGTCTCCGCGACGTTGGATCCGAGGAGCAGGATGGTCGACGCGTCGTCGAGGTCCTCCAGTGGGAACGGCAACCCCCGGTCGATCCCGAACGCGCGGTTGCCCGCTGCCGCGGCGGACGACATGCAGAACCGACCGTTGTAGTCGATCCGGCTCGTACCGATCGCGATCCTGGCGAACTTGCCCAGCTGGTAGGCCTTCTCGTTCGTGAGGCCACCGCCTCCGAAGACCCCGATCGCGTCCGCCCCGCGTTCACCGCGGATGCGGAGGATGGTCGATGCGACGAGGTCGAGGGCCGCATCCCAGCTCGTCTCGACCAGCTCACCGGTGGCGTCGCGCACCAAGGGGGCCGTGAGGCGATCGTCCCGCGCGAGGAGCTCGGCCGACGTCCACCCCTTCTTGCAGAGGCCGCCCCGGTTCGTCGGGAAGTCCCGCCCGGCGACGTCGACCGGGAGCCTCGGAGCGACGCCGTCCACCGCCGCCGTTCGGGTGAGGGACATCGCGCACTGCAACGCGCAGTACGGGCAGTGGGTGTCGGTCACCGGGGCGGTGGGACGAGGCATGCGTTGTCCTTCGATCAGGAGCGGGTGGAGCGACGACTCAGAGTCGTTGGCCGGCGAGTGACGCGTTCTTGCGGAAGTAGACAAGGAAGGTGACCGCGAACAGGACGACATACGCGCCGATGAAACCGATGAACGCGGCCGAGTAGCTGCCGGTCGCGCCGTGCGAGAGCCCGAGGATCTGTGGGATCACGAAGCCGCCGTAGGCACCGATCGCGGAGATGAGCCCGAGCGCGGCGGCGGCCTTGCGCTGCGTCCCGACGTCGCCGCTGCGGTGGTGGGCGTCGCGCAGGCCGGATCGCGCCGCGAAGACGCTCGGGATCATCCGGTACGTCGAGCCGTTCCCGACACCGGCGGCGACGAACAGGAGCAGGAAGCACCCGAGGAACAGCCAGAAGTTCGCCAGCGGCAGGGTCCACAGCACCGCGAGCGCCCCCAGGGCCATGACGGCGAACGCGCTCATCGTGACGACGGCCCCACCGAAGCGGTCGGCGAGACGCCCACCGAAGGGTCGTGCCAGCGAGCCGATCAGGGCACCGAGGAACGCGAGCGAGATCGACGCGGAACCGACGGCGAAGGAGGAGAAGTCGGGGAACTGGTCCGCGATGAGTTTGGGGAACACACTCGCGAAGCCAATGAACGAGCCGAAGGTGCCGATGTACAGGAGTGCGAGGAGCCAGAGGTGCGGTTCCCGGAGTGCGGCGGCGGATCCGCGGAGGTCCGCCTTCGCTGACGACAGGTTGTCCATGTACCGGTAGGCGCCGAACATCGCGAGCAGGATGAAGGGGACCCAGATCCATCCGGCGAGGCTCAGGTTGAGGGTGGCGGCGGCTCCGACGGTGACCGCAATGGGGACGACGAACTGCGCGACCGCTGCTCCGAGGTTGCCGCCCGCCGCGTTCAGCCCGAGCGCCCAGCCCTTCTCCCGCTGCGGGTAGAAGTAGGTGATGTTCGACATGGAGCTGGCGAAGTTGCCACCGCCGAAGCCGGCGAGTCCGGCGACGACGAGCATGACACCGAACGGGGTGTCCGGATTGCCCACACACAGCGCGAGCGCGATGGACGGGATGAGGAGCAGTCCTGCCGAGATGATCGTCCAGTTCCGCCCGCCGAAGCGCGGGACCATGAACGAGTACGGGAACCTGAGGGTCGCTCCGACGAGGCTCGGCATCGAGATGAGCCAGAAGGTCTCGGCCGTGGAGAAGGAGAACCCGGCGGTCGGGAGCATGACGACGACGATGCTCCAGAGCTGCCAGACCACGAAGCCGAGGAACTCCGCGAAGATCGACCACCGGAGGTTCCGCCCGGCGATGCCGCGGCCCTCCCGGTCCCAGAACGCGCTGTCCTCGGGATTCCACCCGTCGATCCAACGACCGGGGCGGTGGGTCAGGGCGACCTGGGTGACGGTCGGTGTCGCCGTGGTCGGTGGTGCGTCGGCTGCTTCGAGGTTCGTGGTCATGGCTGCTCCGAGCGTTCGGTGAAGCGGGACGGGACGTGTGCTGTCTCCGAAGCTACCGACGCCGTGTTTCGGGGCCCCACCCGCGAGGTAACACCTGGATCACCGCCTGCTCACAGGCACTGATCACCCCGGTGAGGCGGATGACGGCGCGCGGTCCAGGGGCCGGATCGGCCGCCGTCAGACGTCGAGGCGGTAGCCGCGCTTGACGATCGTGTTGATGAGTCCGGGGACGCCGAGCGTCTGGCGGAGGCGGCTCATCTGCACTTCGAGCGCGTGGTGGTCCGCGGCTGCGGGCAGCGCGTCGGCCAGTGCGGAGCGCGAGAGGACGGCTCCGTTCGCGCGGACGAGGGCGCGGAGGAGCGCGAGGGAGTTCGGGGGAGCCGGACCCTGGACCCGGGCAGTTCCACGATGGCGCCACGGATGGCGATCGGGCCGTGCACGGTCTCGGCTCGGAGGATCGCGTGCTGCTCGAGGTGTTCGCACAGCAGCCGGATGAGCGCCCCCATGCGGAACCGCTCGGGGACGATGGGCTCGATGTCCTGAGCGAGCAATGGCGCCGCCGTGACCGGTCCGACGGCCGCGCACAGCACGTCGCGACGGAAGGCGTCGACGACGGCGTCCTCCTGACCGAGTGCTTCCGCGGCCGTGAACAGGGCGACGACCGATGGGGCGCTCGTGAAGGTGACCGCGTCGAGCGAGCCGCTCACGATCGCCTCGACGAGTCGCCGCACGCGCTCGTCGGTCGCGTCGGGGTCCGTCCAGCGGTACGGGGCGACCGTGTGCACCTCCTGGTGGACGTCACGGAGGCGTTCGAGCTGGCGCTCGTCGGTGTACCCGTGGAGCTGGACGGCGACGCGGAGCCCGGCCGGGTAGTCGGCGACGACCTTGTCGACGAGGGAGGCGGTGGTCTCGCGGTCGCTCATGCCCACGTCGTTCAGACCGGCTGCTCGGATGGCGCCGCGTGCCTTGGGCCCGCGGACGAGGATGGCCGTCTCGGCGAGCGCTTCGAGGAGTTCGTCGCCGAGTCCCGCGGCGTCCGCGACCTCGAACCACCGCCGGATGCCGTACGAGGTCGTGGCGAGCAGGACGTCGGGGCGTGCGGCGATGATGTCGCGGGTGTCGTCGATGAGTGGTTCGTCGTGCTGTGCGTGTGCGATCCGCAGCGTCGGTGCGTGCACGACGGTGGCGCCGCGCCGCTCGAAGGCGTCGATGAGGTCCTGCGATCGACGGTCGCTCGTCACGCCGATCCGGAAGCCCTCGAGCTGGTCCGCGCGGAATCCCGGAACCGGGGTCGTGACGTCCGGGCCCGCGTCAGCGGCCGGTGGCGTGATGTCGGTCATGCCGGCGCCGCCAGTCGTTCGGCCCGCGCCAACAGTTCCGAGGCCTCGGCATCGCCCTCGAAGGCGAAGGCGACGACATGGCCGATCACGATGACGGCCGGTGACCGCACACCGGCGGCCGCGGCGACGTGGAGGATCGTCCCGAGGTCTGCCACGGTGGTGCGCTGGGTCTCGCTGTAGCCGCGCTCGATGATCGCGACGGGGGTGTCGGCGGCGAGCCCCGAGGTGAGGAGCCCGTGGGAGATGGAGGGCAGCGTGCCGACGCCCATGAGGACGACGATCGTCCCGCCCAGTCCGGCGAGGTGCCGGTGTTCCTCGTCGGAGAGCGGAGCGTGACCGCTGACGACGGTGAAGAGGTGACTCAGGTTCCGGTGGGTGAGGGGGATGCCTGCCGCCGCGGGCACGGCGACGGAACTCGAGACGCCCGGGATCACGCGGACGGGGACGCCCGCGCGGTGGCAGGCCAGGACTTCCTCGCTGCCGCGCCCGAAGACGTACGGGTCGCCTCCCTTGAGGCGGACGACCGCCGCGCCGTCGAGCGCGTGTTGCACCATGACGGTCTCGATGCCGTCCTGTCCGATCGGGTGATGGCCGGGGCGCTTGCCGACGTCGACGAGGAGCGCGTTCGGGGCGAGCTCGGGGAGGGTGTCGTGGGGTGCGAGCCGGTCGTAGAGGACCACGTCCGCGTCGCGGAGGGCCTCGACGGCGGCGACGGTCAGCAGCGCGGGATCGCCCGGTCCGCCGCCGACGAGCGTGACCCTGCCTGGACCCGACATCTACGCCCCTTCCCTCACTGGAATGGTAGGCCCTGCGAGATAGACGGCCTCGCCGCGCTCGATCTCCTCCGTCGTCGCGGGCCGGTACTGGCCTCGCTCCGCGACCCGCGCGAGTCGCGGTTCGGCGTCGCCCGGCTCGTTGACGAAGGAACGGAACCGGCGGAGGCGCTCCGGGTCGGCGAGGGTCGCCGCCCACTCGTCCTCGTACCCGTCCACATGGGCGGCCATGGCCTGTTCGAGTTCGGCGGCGAGTCCGAGCGAGTCCTCGACGACGACCTCCCGCACGTGGTCGAGTCCGCCGTCGAGGTCCTCCATCCACCTGGCGGTGCGCTGCAGTCGATCCGCCGTCCGGATGTAGTACATGAGGTACCGGTCGATGTACCGGATGAGCGTCTCGTCGTCGAGGTCTCCGGCGAGGAGCTGCGCGTGGGTCGGCTGGAACCCGCCGTTGCCGCCGACGTACAGGTTCCAGCCCTGCTCGGTGGCGATGATCCCCACATCCTTGCCACGTGCTTCGGCGCACTCGCGCGCGCACCCGGAGACCCCGAACTTGAACTTGTGCGGTGCCCTGAGGCCGCGGTACCGGAGTTCGAGGTGGACCGCCATACCCACGGAGTCCTGCACGCCGAAGCGGCACCAGCTGGACCCGACACAGCTCTTCACGTTGCGGAGCGACTTCCCGTACGCCTGTCCGGACTCGAAGCCGGCGTCGACGAGGATGCGCCAGATGTCGGGCAGCTGTTCGAGGCGGGCGCCGAACAGGTCGATGCGTTGACCGCCCGTGATCTTCGTGTACAGCCCGTAGTCGGTGGCGACCTGCGCGATCACCGCGAGCTTCTGCGGCGTGATCTCGCCACCGGGGATCCGAGGGACCACTGAGTAGGTGCCGTCCTTCTGCATGTTCGCGAGCGCCCGGTCGTTCGTGTCCTGCAGCGTCCCCCGACCACCGTCGAGGATGTACCCACCCTGCTGGCTGGCCAGGATGGAACCGACCACCGGCTTGCACACGTCGCAGCCGCGTCCGGTGCCGTAGCGCGCGAGGATCTCGTCGAAGGAGGTGAGGCCGAGCACCCGGATGGTCTCGAAGAGCTCCTGCCGGGACAGCTCGAAGTGTTCGCAGAGCGCCCGCGAGACGGCGATGCCGGACTTGGTCAGCTCCGTCTCGAGGATCTTCTTCACGAGCGGGACACAGGAGCCGCACTGGGTCCCGGCGCGGGAGCAGGTCTTGAGCGCTCCCAGTTCGGTGCACGCCTCGCCGTGCACGCCTGCGATAGCGTCTCGGACGGTCCCCGCGGTGACGGCATTGCATGCGCAGACGAGCGCTGCGTCGGGGAGCTCGTCCCCGGCCGGTGCCTCGATCCCTGAGGCCGACAGGTAGGCGGCCGGCTCACTCGACAGCTCAGCGCCGAGGAGCGGACGCAGCGAGGCGTAGGGCGAGGCGTCGCCGACGAAGACCCCGCCCAGAAGGGTCTTGGCGTCGTCCGTCATGACGAGCTTCTGGTACAGCCCACGCGCCGGGTCCGCGTACACGATCTCGAGACTGTGCTCGGTGCGCGCGAGTGCGTCGCCGAAACTCGCGACGTCGACACCGGAGAGCTTGAGTTTCGTCGCGTCGTCGACGATCGTGAACTCCGCCTGGCCACCGAGCAGCCGATCCGCGACGACCTCGGCCATCGCGTTCGCCGGCGCGACGAGACCGGTGCATCGACCGTCGAAGCACGCGACCTCG
This sequence comes from Plantibacter sp. M259, assembly GCF_006065115.1. NCBI lineage: Bacteria > Bacillati > Actinomycetota > Actinomycetes > Micrococcales > Microbacteriaceae > Plantibacter > Plantibacter sp. M259. The sequence continues at coordinate 3,628,962 of NZ_CP040750.1, forward strand.
CCGATGGCCCAGACACGAGGCGCAGACGTCCTGCAGTCGGTCCCGATCACGACACCGCCGCGGTCACCGAGCTCGATCCCGGCATCGCGGGCCAGCTCGTCCCTGGCGCGGATCCCGATCGCGAACACCACGATGTCGACGTCGACCTGCTGGCCGCTCGAGAACTTCACGCCCGAGACACCGCCCTGCTCGTCCACGAGGATCGACCGGGGCCTCGTCCCCAGGTGCAGACCGATGCCCTGGCCGCCGATGATGCGCCCGAGGGCTCGACCGGCTCCCTCGTCCAGCTGGGCGGACATGAGCCACGACCCGGAGTGCACGACGCTCGCCTCGGCACCGAGCCGTGCCGCACCACCGGCAGCCTCGAGCCCGAGCAACCCGCCGCCGGCGACGATCACCCGGGCGGGACGACCTCGCAGGGAGCCGATGCGCTCGATCTCCGACACCAGCAGGTCCACGTCGTCGATCGTCCGGTAGACGAGGGCGTGTTCCGAACCGTCGATCTCGGGCACCGGGGCCGAGGAGCCGGTCGCCAGGACCAGCTCGTCGTACGCGACGACCCGCCCCAGGGAGGTGTGCACCGTCCGGGCCTCGCGGTCGATCCGCTCGGCGCGTTCGCCCAGCAGGAGCGACACGTGCTGCTCGTCCCAGACGCCCGTCGGCGCGAGCGTGAGGTCGATCGCCGCATCGTCGAGACGCTTGCTCAGCGCCACACGATCGTAGGGGTGGTGGAGCTCCTCGCAGACGACCGTGATGTGCATCGTGCGCCCGGCATCGCGACTGTGCAGGGCATCGACCAGACGGTGCGCGGCCGGGCCGCCACCGACCACGACGACGCGACGCGGCAGATCTCCTGCGGTGGGATCGATCATCATGGGCCCCCTCGGTTCGTGTTCCAGCGAGCGTACTGACGCGGCGTTTCCGGACCGTTGCCCGCATGTGTCCCGAACGCGTCCAGGACCGCACACGACGCCCGGGCGGATGTGAGGTCGGTTTCACCTCACGGAAACGTCACGGGTGATCCGACGAAACACCCCACCCGTAGCGTCGGTGCTCCGACGCACGACCAGGAGGCCGACGATGAGCATCACGATGCAGGAGCACACCGGGCGGACGGCGCTCGCCGAGTGGCGACGCGTCTGCGCCATCGACGACCTCGAGCTCTCCTGGGGCGAGGTGGCGTTGCTCCGAGCCCGGCAGATCGCGGTGTTCCGTATCGGGGCCGATGAGGTCTACGCCGTCGACCATCGGGACCCGCACACGGACGCGCCGGTGATGGCTCGCGGCATCGTCGGTTCCCGAGGGGAGCGACCGACGATCGCGTCACCGCTGCACAAGCAGGTGTACGACCTCGGCACGGGTGAGTGCTTCACCGACCCGAACCTCTTCCTCCAGACCTTCCGCACCCGCATCGTGGGCGGTTTCGTGGAGATCGAGCTGGGGGAGGACGCATGACCCTGCTCGAGACCGCGGCGCGCCGCCCGCAGACGCGCACGCGGACGAGTCCGGCGCTCCTGGCCGTGTCCCACGGGACGAGTTGCCCGATCGGACAGGCCTCCGTCGCCGCGCTCGTCGACGCCGTCGGACGGGCGCGTGCCGACCTCCACGTCGCCGGCGGCTTCGTCGACGTCCAGCAGCCCGACGTCCCGGCCACTCTCGGTTCGATCGAGCCCGAGCGGCCCGCGGTGGTCGTGCCCTTGCTCCTGTCCGCGGGGTTCCACGTCCACGTCGACCTCGTCGAGGACCTCGACGCGACGGATCGGCCGACGGCACTCGGGCGGGCGATGGGACCGGACGACCGCCTCGTGACGGTCCTCGCCAGGCGACTGGAGGCGCTGCACGTGACGCCGGATGATCGGATCGTGCTCGGAGCGGCCGGGTCCACCGACGCCAGGGCCGTCGCCGACTGCGTCGACATGGGACGTCGGCTGGAATCGCGACTGCGTGTGCCGGTCGAGACGGCGTTCGTCTCCGCGGCTCAGCCGTCGGTGCCCGACGCGGTGGCGGCGGCGCGAACGAGCCGACCGCGAGGGCGGGTCATCATCGCCACCTACCTGCTGGCGCCCGGCTACTTCGCGAGGCTGCTCGAGGAGGCGGGAGCGGACCTCGTGACGCAGCCGCTCCTGCACCTCGGAGAGGTTCCCGATCCCGGCATCGTCGACCTCGTGGTCGACCGCTACGAGGAGGCTTCGGCCGGACTGTCGGGCTGACCGGCGCGACCGGGACGACGACCGTCGCGCGAATAGACTGCTCCTCATGCGCATCGACATCGTCACGATCTTCCCGACCTTCTTCGATGCCCTGGACCTCTCGCTGCTCGGCAAGGCGAAGCAGAGCGGGCTCATCGAATGGGACGTCCACGACCTGCGGGATTCGACGCACGACCGTCACCGCACCGTCGACGACACCCCGTACGGCGGGGGAGCCGGCATGGTCATGAAGCCGGAGCCCTGGGGTGAGGCGCTCGACGGCATCCTGGGTGACGACACCGAGGAGGAGCCGCTCGTCATCTTCCCGTCTCCGGCGGGTGAGGTGTTCACGCAGGCCATGGCCCGCGAGCTCGCGGCCGAGCCGCACCTCGTCTTCGGCTGCGGCCGGTACGAGGGCATCGACCACCGCGTCTTCGACCACACCGCCAGCCGAGCGCGGGTCCGCCTGGTGAGCCTCGGCGACTACGTCCTCAACGGGGGAGAGGTCGCCGTGATGGCGATGATCGAGGCGATCGGTCGGCTCGTCCCGGGGGTCGTCGGCAACCCCGAGAGTCTGGTCGAGGAGTCGCACGAAGACGGGCTCCTCGAGTACCCGAGCTACACGAAGCCCGCCGAGTGGCGAGGACTCCCGGTACCGCCGGTGCTGCTGAGCGGCAACCACGGTGCGATCGCCACCTGGCGTCGTCAGCAGCAGATCGAGCGGACCCGCGAGGTCCGCCCGGATCTGCTGCCCGCTGACGGGCCGGACGCCTGAGAGCGCCGGGGTCCTGTGCGTGACGGTTGTCAGGGCCGACGTCGCACGGCGGCGGCGATGCCGGCGACGACGAGGACGGCCCCGGTCGCGATGATCGCCCCGGTGATCCACCCCAGGGGGTCGATGCGCACCTCGGTGAGGTTGGTGACGAGCATGGCCCCGGCGAAGACGAGCAGGAGCACGCCCCAGAGGATCGTGCCGAAGCGCGGCGCCCGACCACCCCGATCCGTCGGGCCGACATCGGTTCTCGGCTCACCGGCCTTCGGCGCTGTGGCCGACTGCGCAGTGGTCGGCCGCGTGGCGTCCGACTCCACGGCGGCCGTCTGATCGGTCTCCGACGGAGCCGATTCCGTCGCCGCGTCGACTGGGAACGACATGCTCGTCGCTCCGGTCCGGTCGTCCTGTTCGCTCATCGTCCCGCCTCCGCTTCCTCGGTCACGACGGCGCTGCCGGCGACCGTCCACACCCGTACCCGCGTCGTGTCTCCTGACGCCGTACGTCCGTACCGTGCCTCATCCTGGAAGAGGGCTCCGCCGCGGCGGTCCGTCCGGTCCCGACCATCGCGTCCCGTCTCGAGGGTGCCCGCGATCGCTGAGAACTCGACGATCACCGGCACGTCCTCGGGGATGAGCACGTCGACCTCTCCTGCGAGGATCCACACGTCGATCGTGCCACCGCGCAAGGCGTCGTCGTCGGCGAGCTCGCCGAGGTCGAGCGTGGGTTGGCCGGCGATCATCACGTAGCCGCGTCGGTCGTCCGCATCCGTCGACGTCACGGTCCAGGTCGTGCGTCCGACCGGGAGGAAGGAGGAGCCGAGTGGGAACACCCCGGTGGCGAGCAAGGAGATCACGGCGGCCCAGGTGAAGAGCCCGAGCCAGCCGCTGTCACGTCCGCTGATGCCCGCGACGATCGTCGCGACGGCGAGCGCACCGAGCGCTGCGGCGAGCCCGATGACCGCGACGACCGGGACCGAGGACCCGGCGCTCGCCGCGATGACGGCCGCGCCGGCGCCGGCGAGCAGCGCCAGTCCGAGGGCGATCGCCACGAAGGCCGCTCCAGGGTGCTGGGCACGACGTTCACGAGCCTTCGTCTCACGCTCGGCCTGCTGCTCGGCTCGCTGGCGGCTCATCTCGTCCCGGAACTCCTGACTCGTCCAGCCGCGCTGCTGGCTCGGAGCCCCGTCCCACGCGGTGGCGGTGGCGGTGGTGGTTCCAGGGAGCGGGACGGTCGCGCCCGCATCACCTGGCGAACCGTCGACCTTCGCGAGCGACACCGGGTTCGCGGCACCTGGGAAGGCCGGGGCCGGGCCGGCAGGGCCCGAGGGGGAGGTCGTGGGCGATGGTGCCGTCGGCTTCGGGATCGAGGCGTCGCTGGTCCACGGGTCGCGCTGCGGCGGTGTCTCAGGCGGAGCCGCCCGTCCAGGGTCGCGGCGGGAGAACATCACGATCAGCCAGACCGCTGCGGCGACCAGGGCGATCACCCAGCCGGCGGTCATGGTCGATTCCAGCCACCCGGGCAGGTTCCAGGCGTGCGGCACGCCGTCCCACCAGAGCCCGCGCATGAACGGCACGACGGTGAGGACCGCGAGGATGCCGATCGCGACGATCGCCGGGTCGAAGACGCCCCGGATCGCACGCTCGAGGTGGATCCGACCCTGCTGGTCGGGGATGAGCGCCCAGCCCGCGGCGTAGACGAAGAGGACCGGCCCGCCCAGGATCGCGATGACGATGATTGCTCCGCGCACGATCATCGGATCGAGGCCGAGCCGGGCCGCGACACCCCCGGCGACACCGCCGAGCCACGAGTCACTCGAGCGACGGAGACCGGTGGACCGCCACCAGTCGAAGAAGCGGGTCGTCGGATCCTGCGGGGCTGGTGCCCCCGGTTCTGCTCCGGTGGGCGGCGTGCTGTGGTTCGTCATGGTCCGATTCTGGCGAAGCATCCGGGTCGGGCCTATCAGGCATGACCCTGAGTGCACCCTGATCCTGCCGTCCCAGGGTGCCGACCGCACCCCGAACTGCTTGGATGGCTCCATGGGAACCGAGGTGATGATCCGTCCGAGGCGCCGCCTGCTCGGCGGTGTCTGCGCCGGCTTCGCCGAGCACACCGGTCTCCCCGTCGCCGCGGTCCGGACGGCGACGGTCATCCTCGCGTGCTGCGGCGGAGCGGGCCTGCTCCTCTACGTGTGGCTGTGGGTCATGACGCCGACGCAGGGTGCGGACGCACCGCTCGATCCTCGGGAGCACCTGCTCCGGCCGGCCTCGACCGATGACGGCGGCGACCTCGACGGCCCCCGTCGCGCGCCGATCACGGAGGTGCTGCTCGGGATCGCCCTGCTCGCGGCCGGGACCGCACTGATCGCGACCCGGACCGGGCTGGACATCCCGCTCGAGGCCGTCATCCCCGTCATCGTCGTCCTCGCGGGAGCCGCACTCGCGTGGCGGCAGTTCGGCGAGCGTGGTCGCGGTGAGGGCTCACGTGCCCTCCTGATCCGCGTGCTCGGTGCGCTCGTCCTCGTCGTCCTCGGCATCCTCCTGTTCTTCGTCACCGGTGACCGCCCGAACATGTGGACGGTCATCGTCGCAGCGATCGCCGTGCTGCTCGGGGTCGCCGTGGTCATCGCCCCCTGGGCGCTCCAGCTCAATCGCGACCTCGCCGACGAGCGTGCCGCGCGGATGCGAGAGGCCGACCGCGCTGAGATCGCCGCGCACCTGCACGACTCCGTGCTCCAGACACTCGCGCTCATCCAGCAGCAGGCCGGTCCGGGGAGTGAGGCGTCCCGTCTCGCGCGGGCGCAGGAGCGCGAGCTGCGGAACTGGCTCTTCTCCGGCGGGACCGCTCCGACGGGCGACCTCGCGACCGAGCTGCGGACCATCGCGGCCGCGGTGGAGGCCGACCACGCGGTGCGCGTCGACGTCGTCGCGGTCGGGCGCGCGATCGACGACGCTCCGGAGCCGCTCCTCGCCGCCGTACGGGAGGCCGTGCTCAACGCGGCACGTCACGCCGGCGGCGACGTCTCCGTCTATCTGGAGACGGCACCGCAGCGGATCGAGGTGTCGATCTCCGACCGCGGCCCCGGCTTCGACCTGGAACAGGTCCCGCGGGACCGCCTCGGGGTGCGGGAGTCGATCATCGGCCGCATGCAGCGCATCGGTGGCGAGGCGACCATCCGTTCGAGGCCAGGCGGACGAGGTACCGAGGTCCGTCTCGTCCTGCCCGTCCACGACGCCGCGGCGACAGCGCCGCAGCCCGACACCGTCCCGACCGTTCCGAGGAGCCGACCATGAGCGACCGACCACTGACCGTCGTGATCGTCGACGACCATTCGATCTTCCGTTCCGGGCTGCGCAGCGAACTCGATCCCGGCATCGAGGTGCTGGGGGAGGCCGGCGACGTGGAGGAGGCGATCCGGGTGATCGGGGAGACGCGCCCGCAGGTCGTGCTGCTCGACGTCCACCTGCCTGGTGGGGCCGGCGGCGGTGGCGCGGACGTGATCGCCGGCTCGGTGACGACCGCGCCCGCCACCCGGTTCCTCGCGCTCAGCGTCTCGGACGCCGCCGAGGACGTCGTCCGGGTGATCAGGGCCGGTGCACGCGGCTACATCACGAAGAGCTCCTCGGGTGCCGAGGTCGCGGAGGCCGCACGGCGGGTGGACGACGGCGACGCGGTCTTCTCGCCTCGCCTCGCGGGCTTCGTCCTGGACGCCTTCGGCGCCGTGACGGGAGAGACCGCGGAGTCCGTCGACGAGCTCGACCGGCTGTCCGCCCGTGAGCAGGAGGTCATGCGCCTCATCGCCCGCGGCTACGCCTACAAGGAGGTCGCGACGGAGCTGTTCATCTCCGTGAAGACCGTGGAGACCCACGTGTCGAGCGTGTTGCGCAAGCTGCAGCTGTCCTCGCGCCACGAACTCGCCGCCTGGGCCCTGCAGCGCAAGCTCCTCTGACCACTCGGGCCGGGACCGACATCGGCCGACAGCGAACGACCAGTGCGCGCTCAGGAGCCCGGCGGTAGCCTGAGAGGCATGATCATCCGTCGGGCGTTCTACTACTGGCGATTCGCCGCGATCTTCGTGCTGCCCGCCTGGCCGTTCGTCGGATGGGGCCTCTTCGGCGAGAGCGGCTGGAGCCTGTTCGGGCTCTTCATCGCCATGCCGATCCTCGCCATCGCGCTCGCCGCGATCGCGTTCCTCATCTCCGCCCGGGCCAGCGTCCGCACGACGAAGCTCGTGTCGTGGACGGACGTCGGCCTGCTCACGCTCTGGCACATCACGATCATCTGCTTCGGCTCCTTCAGCTCGGGCGTCGCCCTCTGGGCGGTCCTCGGCGTCGTCGCGGGCCTCGCCGCCTTCTGGGGCGTCATCGCGCAACTCATCTCCGAGACGGCACGCCGCGCCCGGGAGACGATGGCCGAATTCGAGCGCATGGCCGCTGCAGCCGGGCCAGGCACGGTCCCCGGATCGGCGATCCCGCCGCAGCCGCGGTTCGATCCCGGTCCGATCGACGGCGGCGAGTTCATCGTGATCGAGGAGTCGAAGCCCGACGAGCACCGCTGAGCGATCGCATCCGCCGCTGACGCCAGCACTGTCCGGGGCCCGGTTTCCCATCCGGGGCCCTTTCATGACACAATTGCTGTTTGTGCCTCCGCAGTTCTGCCACAGGGGAACGCCGGCATCGGGCACACTCTTCCTTCCGAACGTATTCAGCGGTCGACCTGTGGCGGTCGCAGAGATGGAATCATCATGCACATTCTCGACTCAGTCGATGCAGCATCCCTCAAGTCGGACATCCCCGACTTCCGCGCCGGCGACAACGTCAAGGTGCACGTGAACATCATCGAGGGCAACAAGTCCCGTATCCAGGTCTTCCAGGGTGTCGTCATCGGCCGCTCCAACGAGGGTGTCCGCGAGACCTTCACGGTCCGCAAGGTGAGCTACCAGGTCGGCGTCGAGCGTACCTTCCCGGTGCACTCCCCGAACATCGACCACATCGAGGTCGTCACCCGCGGTGACGTCCGTCGCGCGAAGCTGTACTACCTCCGCGAACTCCGTGGCAAGAAGGCGAAGATCAAGGAGAAGCGCGACAACTAGTCGTCCTCCCGGTCGCCCTCCGCGATCATTCCTGAGCTCCCCACCGGATAAGCTGGTGGGGAGCTCAGGCGGTTAAATGACAGACAATTCCCTGGCGGCAGACGCGTCGCCCGACCACCAGCAGCGCCCCCGCGGCAAACGCGGAGCGCTGCTCTTCCTTCGCGACCTCCTCATCATCTTCGTGGTCGCGCTGCTGGTCTCCTTCCTCATCAAGACCTTCCTCGTGCGATCGTTCTACATCCCGTCCGGGTCGATGGAGAACACGCTGCAGATCCAGGACCGCATCCTGGTGAACGAGCTCGTCCCCGACGTGGTCTCGCTGAACCGAGGCGACGTGGTCGTCTTCCAGGATCCGGGCGGATGGCTCCCGCAGACGGTCGAGGCTCCGCAGCCTCCCGTCACCGCAGCCGTCGAATGGGTGCTGTCGATCTTCGGCCTCGTCGCTCCCGACAGCGACGACCACCTCATCAAACGCGTCATCGGCCTGCCGGGCGACCACGTGTCGTGCTGCAACCCCCTCGGGCAGATGACGGTCAACGGGGTGCCGCTGAACGAACCGTACGTGAAGCTCCCGGTCGGCACCGAGAAGGTGTCCGGAGATCCGTTCGACATCGTCGTCCCCGAGGGCTCGCTGTGGGTCATGGGCGACAACCGGTACAACTCGAAGGACTCCCGGTACAACGGCGACACACCCGGTGGTGGCTTCGTCCCGATCGACAACGTCGTCGGGCGCGCGTTCGTCATCACCTGGCCGTCCAGCAACTGGGCCTGGCTCGACAACTACCCGACCGTCTTCCAGGGCATCCCCGCCCCAGAAGAGGAGTGATGGCCGTCAGCGAACCGACCCTCGAAGTCGAGCACGAATTGTTCGCCGCGGGTGTCCCGTCGGTCATCGGCATGGACGAGGTGGGTCGCGGAGCGATCGCCGGCCCGGTGGCCGTCGGTGCCGCGGTCGTCGCCCCGGCGTGCGGGCCGTTCCCGGAGGGACTCCGCGACTCGAAGCTGTTGAGCGAGCGAGCGAGGACCCGCCTGGAACCGCTGGCCCGCGAGTGGGTGATGTACGGTGCTGTCGGGCTCGCCAGCCCTGCTGAGGTCGACGAGCTCGGTATCACCGCGTGCCTCGGACTCGCCGGCCGTCGGGCGCTGCTCGAACTGCACGCCGTCGGCGCGGACGTCACGGGATCGACCGTCCTGCTCGACGGCAACAGCGACTGGCTGAGCCGGGCGCTCCAGCGACCGCTCACCATCACCACGAGGGTCAAAGCGGATCGGGACTGCGCGTCGGTCGCCGCGGCGTCCGTCCTCGCCAAGGTGCACCGCGATCGACTCATGATCGAGTTGCACGAGGCACTGCCGGAGTACGGGTGGGAGGGCAACAAGGGATACGGTTCGGCGCAGCATCTGTCGGCCCTCTCCCAGCACGGCCTGACCCTCCACCACCGGAGCAGCTGGCTGCCCGCCTACACGTAGACTGGAGAGACCATGGACGAAGACGAGTTCGAAGACTACGACCGCGAGGTCGAACTGGCCCTCTACCGCGAGTATCGCGATGTCGTGGGTCAGTTCAAGTACGTGATCGAGACCGAGCGCCGGTTCTACCTCGCCAACGAGGTCGACCTCGTGCGACGCGACACGGCGAACGACTTCTACTTCGAGCTCTCCATGACCGACGTCTGGGTGTGGGACGTCTACCGGTCCGACCGGTTCGTCAAGAGCGTCCGGGTGCTCACGTTCAAGGACGTCAATGTCGAGCAGTTGTCCTCGCGTGACTTCGAGCTCCCGAAGGAACTCACGCTCGACGAGTAGGGCGAGGCCCCGGCGACCGACAGCGCTCCACAGGCCCGCCTCGCCACGCGCTCGTCGACGACAGACCCATCTCCGGGTAACGAGCCTCGTCTGCACGCTTGGCTGGATGCCAGGAGGTGCACATGGCACGGAAGGACGAGCTCGGCCGACGCGGCGAGCAGGTGGCGGCGGATCATCTCGAGGCGTGCGGATACCGCATCCTCGACCGCAATTGGCGATGCCCGCAGGGCGAACTCGACCTCGTCGCGGACGACGACGGCACGCTGGTCTTCATCGAGGTGAAGACCCGTTCCGGCGTCGGCTTCGGTGATCCCGCTGAGGCGGTCACGCCGAGCAAGCTGGCCCGGATCGGTCGCCTCGCCGGAGCCTGGTGCGCTGAGCACCGACCGCGATCGAGGCGGATGCGCGTCGACGTCGTCGGCATCGTGCTGCCGTCCGAAGGGGACATGCGACTCCAGCACCTGCGGGGAGTCTCCTGATGGCCGTCGCACGCACTTGGTCGGTCGCACTCGCCGGCCTCACCGGCGCGATCGTGGAGGTCGAGGCGTCGGCCGCCGCGACCGTACCGGGCATGGCGATCGTCGGCCTTCCCGACAAATCGCTCGGTGAGGCCGCGCACCGCATCAAGAGTGCGACGGCGAACTCCGGCTGCGAGCTGCCCGGTGGCAAGCTCACGATCAACCTGTCTCCCGCGTCGCTGCCCAAGCAGGGGAGCGCCTTCGACCTCTCCATGGCGATCGCTTGTCTCGCCGTGGGCGGCCTTGTCCGCCGGGAGTCCGCCGAGCGGGTCGTGCACCTCGGTGAGCTCGGGCTCGACGGTCGGCTCCGTCCGCTCGTCGGCGTGCTGCCGGCCGTCCTCGCCGTCGCCCGCGCCGGATACGACGCGGTGATGGTGCCGACGGCAAACGTCGAGGAGGCGCAGCTCGTGCCCGGCGTCACGGTGATCGGGGCGACCTCGCTGCGCGATGCGGCAATCTGGCACGGTGCAGAACTGTCCGCGATCGACCTCGAACCCGTCCGACAGCGGGTCGATCGGCTGCCCATGCCCGACCCACTCGATCTCGCGGACGTGGTCGGACAGCCGGAGGCGGTCGACGCGATGGTCGCTGCGGCGGCCGGCGGGCACCACGTCATGATGGTCGGACCTCCCGGTGCCGGCAAGACCATGCTGGCCGCACGGCTCCCCGAGATCCTTCCCGACCTCGAGCCCGAGGCCGCGGTCGAGGTCAGCTGCCTCCGCTCGCTCATCGGTCTGCCGCCGGACGGCGCGCTCGCCCGACGACCACCGTGGGAGAGCCCGCACCACTCGTCATCGGCGGCGGCGATCATCGGTGGCGGTTCGCGCCAGATCCGGCCTGGGGCGGCCGCGCGCGCGGCGCACGGCGTGCTCTTCCTCGATGAAGCACCGGAGTTCCGCGCCGACGTCCTCGACTCGCTGCGTCAGCCACTCGAAGCCGGCGTGGTCACCGTGCATCGTGCGCACGGCAGCGCGACGTTCCCAGCCACCTTCCAACTCGTCCTCGCCGCGAACCCCTGCCCCTGCGGTCAATACGGCACGGCGGACGGCGTCTGTACCTGTCCACCGCAGGCCCGTCGACGCTATCTCGGGCGGATCTCGGGGCCGCTCCTCGACCGGATCGACATCCGCGTGCGGGTGCACCGGATCACCTCGGCACTGACGAGTCTCTCGCAGGAGGGCGGGGTCTCCACCGCTGAGGCCCGTTCCCGCGTCGAAGCGGTGCGGGCCGCGAGTGCCGAGCGGTTGGCCGGCACCGGCTGGACCACGAACGCACAGGCGAGCGGCACCTGGCTCAGGAGCCCGCGGATGCGGTTGCCCAGATCCGTCACCAGCGCGTTGGACCGCTCCCTCGAGCGGGGAGGCATAACCATGCGTGGCTACGACCGGATCCTCCGATTGAGCTGGACGCTCGCCGACCTCGACGGCGCCGGTAGCCCCACAGCCGAGCACTTGGGGCGCGCCCTCTTCCTGCGGAAGGGCATCTCATGACTGCGTGGTTCGGCTTGGACCGCGACTTGGTGGAGCGCCTCGTCCATGGACTCGGCGGCCCGGAGTCGGCCGAGTCCGTGGACGGTCCTCGCGCAGATAGAGGTGCCGAGCGCGTCTCGAAGGCCGACGAGAACGTCGGCACCGCCGGGATACGGGCGGCCTTCGCTCGGGCAGCCTGGACGATGATCGCCGAACCGGGCGATGGCGTGGCCGGGCTCGTGGTCGGTGCGCTCGGCCCTGCGGGCGCACTGTCAGCGGTTCTGGACCGGGTGGGGCCGACCGAACTGCAGCGCCGCATCCTCGGCAGCGAGTGGTCGAGGGGCTCGACGTCGGCCGATGCCGAGTCCGAGGATCCCGCCGCGATGCCCGCCTCCCGCGTGCTCGGAAGTGCGCTGGAACGCTGGCGCCCCCGTCTCGTCTCGGCTGACCTCGTCGCCGCGTGCGAGACGGCGATCGAGGTCGGCGTCCGACTACTCCTGCCAGGCGCTCCGGGCTGGCATGCGGGGTTCGACCACCTTGGTGTGCACGCGCCGCACGCCCTCTGGCTGCGCGGTTCTCCCGACGCGCCTGCGGGAGAACGCGCCATCGCGTTGGTCGGGGCCCGGGCCGCGTCCGGTTACGGCGAGCACGTCACCCTCGAGGCTGCGGCCGGGCTCGTCGATCGGGGCTTCGCGATCGTGTCGGGTGCCGCGTACGGCATCGACGGCGCGGCGCACCGAGCCGCCCTCGGGAGCGGGGGCGTGACCGTGGCCTACCTCGCAGGCGGGGTCGATCGGCCGTACCCGGCCGGTCACGATGCGCTCATCCGTCGGATCCGCGAGGCCGGTGGAGCCGTCATCAGCGAATCACCCTGCGGGTCCACACCGTCCAAATGGCGATTCCTCCAGCGGAACCGACTCATCGCCGCAGCCTCGGCTGCGACGGTGGTCATGGAGGCAGGAGACCGCTCCGGGTCGATCAACACGGCGGGTCAACCGAAGGGGCTATCGTTTGGGTGTCTGTCCCGTAGGCAAAAGCTGGACAGCTGCGACCGCCGCGTCTGACGACTGGCTGGCGTCTGCCCAATCGCCCGGTCTATCTCACCGGGGCCAGGCTCTCTGGATGATCTCAGTGCGAAAGAAGGTTGTCGTGCCATTCGGGCTTGCGTGCCGCGTCCAGGTGTCCGTCCACTAGGAGGCTGGGGCGTTCGCCGACAGGCGTGTCGGGACCGTCCCGTTCGGGAACACGACAGTGCGCGTGAGGGTGCCACCGGCGATCAGGTCGAGCTGCAGATCGAACCACTCCCAGTGAGCAGATGAGTAGGATCGGTGGGTGTGGTCCAAGACCGCGTCTCGCGTGCGCCGAGATGGCTGAACGTTCCGGCGCAGCGCATCGATCGCACCGACCGGGCGTGTCCCCGGCAGATTGCTTGGGGCCGACCGCTGCCCTGTAACCTACGAGGGTGCACATGAGCGTAGAAGAAGGTCAACCAACTGGAAGGCACGAAACGGAGCTCGCGAATGCGGTTCTGGCCTGTCGTGAGGAGTTCGCGGCCAAGTTCGCGACTTACGGGTACTCCTGGGCAATTCTTCGAGTGCCGTCGCTAGTTGATCGAGTGTGGACCAAAGCTGCGCGTATCCGGCGCCTCGAGGAGCTCGAGTCCCGTGCCGTAGAGCCGCGCATCCCGGAGGATGTGGAAGCAGAGTACCGCGGGGTAGTCAACTACTCGGTGATGCTATTGGATAGGCTCGACCACGAAGGTTTGACCGCCCCCGCCTTGGATCCCCTCCCGCAGACCGGTGGGCAACGCCTCAGCGAGCAATGGCAACCTACGGGTCCATCACATCGGCGACTCGCGAACTGCTTGAACGTAAAGACCACGACTACGACGGCGCATGGAAGTCAATGCGTGTCACGACGATCACAGACGAAGTCTTAGTGCGAGTATCGCGAGTGAACTCGATTCTTGACGGTAGTGAACCTGATTCAGCAGTTCTCCGTGACCAGTTTCAGGACATCTTGAACTACGCGTTGTTCGCGATCGCGTTGCTATCGGTGAAGGAGTAACCCATGGCCCGTGGTCCAGTAGAGGACGGCTGTCGATTCTGTGAGCTGCCGGACCAGGATCGGGTATTGCAGTTGGATGATTCGTTCGCGATCATGTTTTCGCTCGGGCCACTCATCCCTGGGCATTTTATGCTTGTCGCGCGTGACCACTATCCAAGTTCAGCGGAACTACCGCCATCTCAGATCCCGAAAACTAGCCGAGTCATTCGTCGGATATTGGACGAATTATCGGACCGATTCGGCGAGTTTACTGCATTCGAGCATGGTCGAGCTGGTGCCTGCGTGCCGCCAGGGCACGGCGAGGACCACTGTTATCACGCACACGTTCACTTTCTTCCCAAAAATGTTGACCTAGCGGCGAGCGTTCGGGACGACTACGAGCTGATCAGTTTCGATAGCTGGGCATCGTTTCAAGCACAACATTCTGAGCACCCCGTACCTTACATAGCGGTCTGGGAAGGCGCCGCCGTGCATGCAGTTTTTGATCCTTCAAACCTACCGCACCACTATCTTCGAACAAAGGTTGCGACAACTCTAGGAGAGCCCTTGCTCGGAGACTGGGTCGCCTTTCCCCGATCGTGGGATATCGATACCGCGAAGGCAAGCCACGTTTTTGAATTCCTGCGGAAGGTAGACCTGACATGAAGAATTGGCTGCTACACGCCTTGGTCGGACAGAAGATCACCCGGGAGTCCTTCGATTCGTCTATGCAGGCGCTGGTTTCGCTCCGAGCGAGCACGTTCCACCTTGACCGAGTATCTGGACAGGGCGGATGGTACCGCAGACTGGGCGATCCGGGTCGATTGGGGCACGTCGCGACCGCTCAGATGACGATCTTCGCGTTGGCTGCTCCTGACAGCGAGATTCAGTTCCAGGCATGCCTAAAGTTTCTCCTGGGTAGTCAGGCGTCCGACGGAGGCTGGCCCTTTGTGACCAATTCGGCCGGCCAGTCAGTAGTGGACGCCACTGGTTGGGTATTGCTGGCTGTGTCCGAGATGTACGACCGGCCGTCCCTTAATGCGCACCGGGCGAGTATGCGTGCGGCGATGGAACGAGGACGTAAGTTCATCGAGGCTTCGGAGCTGCCTGCCGGTGGCTGGGGCATTACGCCGGGTGCCGATTGGCGAGCGCTGAGCACAGCCATTGCCCTTCGGGCCCTGATCTCGCTGGGTGACGATCTGTCAAACCCGACCATCGATTCGGCTGCGCGAAGCCTGGTGAGCAAAATGGATCCAAACACGGGCGCTTGGTGTGATTCGCGCGGCAACCTTTCTATCGCGGCATCTGCAACGTCGGCGATCGCTTTGCAGCAAGTAAATACAAACGGCGCATTCGAGGCACCCATCAAGCGCGCTGAAAGATGGCTTGCTGACGTGCGAGAGCGTGATGTCTGGGGCGAGAAATCGAAGTACGTGTCCCACGAAGAGGTAGACTTTCTCGATGCCGCAGGTAATCGGTCAAGGGTCGAATACCACTTCTCCAGACGCCCTCACGCGATTGCTGCGTTGTGCAGAGAAGGTGTTGGGCCAGAGGTTTGCGATGGTCTGACGCACCTCCTATCAGCGCCTGCGGACAAGCCGCAGCAGTGGGGTGGTTGTAGCCAGCATGCCTGGACGAGTTGGTTAGTTTTTGACTGTTGGAATGCTCTCAGCTCCGCGCAGGCTAAACTCGGGCCAGATTGGCGAGAAGTCTGGTGGTCGCCCGGTAGGGTAGTTGTCTCATTGCGAACCGAGCGCTTCCCGAAAACGCTCGGGCGACGCTACTGGCCACATCTTATCGTTCTGGCCCTCGCCGCTTTTGTGGTCTGGGGCGCTGCGTCCAGTGGACTCGTTGACGGCATTGGCCCCCAGACGGTGACATTCGTTGTTACGACGATTCTCCTCGCTGTGCTAGCTAACCTGATCTCGACGGCAATACTTGACTGGCAGAGGAAGAAAACATGACGAAACCGATCTACGGACATGCATGGGGACTCATCGAGGCCGGGTTCTCCGGGGAACTTGCGGCCCAGTCGCCGGAAGACCTGCATCAGGTGATCGTTCAATCGCCTGACCGACTGGCAAAAGCGTTCGATTCGCTGCCGACCTGCGACCAGAGTGCCCTGCTCTCGGAAGTGTCAAATCTGTCGACCAGCTTCATCGAATCAAGCCGGTCCACCTCACCGGCGGCTTCCGTTCTCCACGAGGAGTTGGCCGAGCCGGCACCTCTAGGGGAAAGCAGGCCTAGAGCTTCGATGTCGAAGGACGATGCTGTGCGGGCAACAATGCATCTCGTCATCGGGTCGATTCTGCTTAGACGTGCCCTCACCATCATGCAGGATCCTGCTACCGGCGACGCTATTAGCTCCGCCGTTCAACTGAAGGGTGTGGATGAGAGAGTCGCGGCTCGCTTCTACCACTTCGCGGCATCAAAAGGGCTTGTCCCATCCGAATAGCGCCAACGTGTGATGCATAGTTCGTCTATCGGATCGACGTTCGCTCCTCGAGTGCCTGCTCGATGCATCCCCCTGAGCCGCTCAGTGGCGTGTGGCAGTTCATCGCCTGCATAGTCGCTGTGTCGTGCCAGGCATACGGCGTGCCGAAGGTTGAGCCGTTGGGTCCGACCTCCACTGGAGCGATGCACTCGCGTGACGAGGTCGATCTGGAAGCTGCCCATGCCGATTCTCGCCAGATAGCTCTGATAACTGAATTTATCGCGAGTAGCCTGTCGTCTGATTGATAGGACAAGGTCCCCGCTCCCTTGCTCGGCTCACCACGAACTCGGAGCGCGACGACTAGGCGCCGAGCGCAGTCTTCAGTCCGCTTGGAGACATCCGGACCGGGCATCTCGCGCGGGCAGGTAGTTCGGCAAGGAAGCGCCCCGGAGTCCGTAGGCGCGACTCTAGTCCAACCGGACAATCCGAGGTCTCCCGGTGATTGCTGAGCATCTAGACGATGTGGCGGTGGCGGCCACCGTCCGTGCGGGACCGGGAATCATCCCTAGGTACCTTGGGTCTCTGGCACGCGGAAGAGCTATGCTCACCAGATGATGGATCATCTCTCGCTAGTGAGGCAGTTTACTGGCGCCGAAGAAGCGTGGGAGGCGCGGCGTCATCTGGCCTACCGTAACGTTTGCGCTCTTCGTAAGATCCCGTCCGACCAGGGCGCCAGCGCCGGGCAACATCGATACTCTGTGTCGGTTGCGGGCGTCAACGCTGGATACACTGAGCGCACAGACACTAACGCTGTTCCGCCGGTCGAAGATGCGCTACGCGCAGTGTATTGGGGTGCGTTCGAATGACCGTTTCTGAAGAGGTGCCAGCGTCGGACGAGTCGAGGGCACGCCAGTACTCACCTGTCGTGTCGATCTACCAGAACCCGGAGCATGTTGCCGGCCTAGTTCAGCAGATCTTCAATGCGCCCCTTGTCACAAACGTGGTCATCGACACGGACCGCACGGACGAAGATAAGAAGAACCTTGATCTGGCAGCGTCCGCTGAGGCCGCAGGCGGCTTCAAGGTCCCGCTCGCCGGGGGTGTAGACGCGAAATTGGGGGCGAACGCGTCTCGGTCGAGCGGTACAGCGATTACAACGAGTTCACGCTCCTCGCAGTCCTTCGTGTATTCCCAGGCCTACTACCTTGACCTTGTTAGGCAGTCGCTCCGCGACCGGGCACTCCTGGTAGACCTTTCGGACGCAGACAGCGTTGACACCATGGCTATCGGAGACTTCGTTGAGTTCCAAGCCACTTTCACGGCGCCGGCGTTCCCGTCCATCATGGACGTTCTGACGCCAGATCTAGTTGGCGCGATCGTCGAATTCACGACTCGACGCTCCGGTCGCGACGGTATCGACTTCACGAACGTTGCAGGTCTCGCAGCAGCGGCGCAGGAGCTTGAGATGAAGGCA
The DNA here is from genome assembly GCF_006065115.1 of Plantibacter sp. M259. Classification (NCBI taxonomy): domain Bacteria; kingdom Bacillati; phylum Actinomycetota; class Actinomycetes; order Micrococcales; family Microbacteriaceae; genus Plantibacter; species Plantibacter sp. M259. The sequence goes on from NZ_CP040750.1 coordinate 3,646,759, forward strand.
TCTGCTCGAAGAGATCTTGCAGCTAGCGTGACGAGGGCGTTGCAGGCAGACTTCCGGCAAGAGCACACCCGAGAGTACTACGGTGCGATCACTGGCGTTCCTGGCATCACGGCAGTCACGATTTGTGACGCAGACAGGTTCCTCGTCGAGGACGAAGACCGTGTTCTGGATGGTTCCTACAGGGTGCTCGGTAAGGTGACGTCATTGCCTCGAGAAGACATGCCTGTCTTTGAGAGGAACAAGATGCTCAGTCAGATAGCGCCAGAGGCGGTAGACACAATGCTCGGTCAGGTGAAGGGCCAACTCGAGTCCCAGACGCGAGGTCTGCCGATCGGGCAGGAGCAGATCGACGAGCTTATGCAGGTCAGTCTTGACTCCAGGGTTCCCGGAAGAGCCTTCCAGGTCATCCCCATCGCCATCTTCGTCTGAGGGGCCCTCACCGCAGGTACAAGACTTGCGGGACGGCCGGTACCCACCGGCCCTCCCGAGCAACTCAGCGAAGCCCGCAAGGATGATTTCCGTCCGGCGTGGACCATGAGGGAGAGTCGCCGGTCTGCAGGCGTTGGTGCTGCGGCGCCTTCACCCTCGCTAGTCTTGCGGTTCGACGGGGCGCCTACTCGATTCAGCTGTGCCGGGCAGCGGAGTAGATGCCGTTGGGTGTAGCCGTGCTTGTTGAAGTTGCTACTCGGTGTTGTCTTCTCTAGCATCATCGCCCATGACCGTCGCGTCGCCCGTTCGGGAGGCGTGGATCGCCGAGTCGAGTCGGGTTATGCTGCCACCTCCGCCGCCGAGCACACGCTTGCCCACTGCGGCCACGGCATCCATGGCGTTCGGGGAATCGGGATCGAGAAGTCGCGCGTGACCCGTGACGACGTCGCCACCGCGCGCCGCTCGGTTATTGGCGGGTCGGTTGCTCAGGCGCGCGACAACACGCGCGTCGAAGTAGATCCCATGCGCGCTGTTGCGTTCCTTCACTCCGAGGATGTCAAGCCATCCAACGACAACGCCTCCGCAGGCGACCATTAGCGCGCCGGCCTGAAGCGGGTAGTCAGTGCCTGACTTCCACCACCGTGCAGCGGCGTCGAGGAACTCCTTATCGCTCAGGTGAGCTGCGTAGCCTGTGTACGCCCGCATCGGCAGAGTGCTCCGGTCGGCCGTTTCAGCGCTGGGTAGGCGGAGGACCGGTACGGTCACACCGGCGTCGTTGGTGACCTCGATGAGGACTTCGACCAGGCTGATCGCCCCGACGCTCGCCAGCGTGAGATCGGGGATAACGCCGGCGGCGAGTCCCTTCTTAAGCGGTGTCGGGCTCATTCCGAGAAACCGTGCGGCGGCACGGATCGGGAGAGCCTCACCGGTGTAGGTGGTGTCCAGTTCGAGCATGATTGTTGTCCGTTTCGAGTGCGGGTTCCGGCCCCCAACCCGAGTCCTTGCGTGGCGGGTGCCGCGTTCGTCCGGGTCGTTTCTCGCCGACGTCTAGTCGCGTCCGAGGTGAGAGAACCGGGGTTAGCTTGGCAGACCCAGATGCAATATGCAACTGTTACTTGGCTAGTGACTGCGCTGGCAACCTTCCTCCAGAGGCGATGTTCTCATCCACGAGCCAGCGGCAGGAGCGGCCGCTACAGCACTTCGTCCGACTCTGACGAAGGCGTCTTCCGTCCGCAGTCCGCACCTACAGCGAATCAGCGATGAATCCGCCATCCCTTGCGGCGTCGATGAGCGGTCGAGCAGCCTCTTCACCAGCTGCCGCCCGAATTGCGTCCACGAGTCTCGCGATCCTATAGCTTGTCGTGTGGCCTCGCGCGCTCGTGTTGCTGACCCGTTCGGCGAGGAACGCCAGGAGCGCAGTGCCGTGTGTATCGAGCGCATTCTGCGGCAGGTCGGGATGGAAGGACCGCTCGCTTAGTCCGATGTTGTGACCACTGAACAGTGTCGCCGCCGCGGACGTGAACCTACCAACAGCGGGGACAGCGTCGGCCCAACGGGCAAGTTCTTCCGGGGTCGCGACCCGCGGTTGACCGGTGAGGCGGCGTTCTGCATGCTTGCCAAGCCAGCTACGCCACACCTCGGCTCCATCGACGCCATCTGACCGGATGAACCGCACTACGGTTTCCGCAAATGCGACGGCGTGTGCCCCGTCCGATGCGAGGACGATTTGATCAAGTAGTCGCCGTCTGTTTGCGGATGAGATGCCCGCGTAGGACACAATCGATGCAACTAGTCCAAGAAAGTTCTGTTGCAGCCTTGCGTCGTGTATCGCTTCGAGCCGCTCCATCTCGGCGAGGATGCAGTCCAGCAAGCCGGCCTGTAGAAGGTGGTCATTCCACCTGACGTGAAAGAGAAACGGGTACCAGCCAAACGCATGTCTCTCGTCATCGCGAAAGATTGGCAGCAGATGCGTGATCGCGAAGTCTTCATCAGCGGAGAAAAAGAAGAAGAGCTCTCCTGCGACAGCCGGTTGGGTGGCATCGAGAGAATGCCGGTTGCCGCTGAGTAGCGCAACAAGGGCCTCAGATTCCTCGTCGCTGAGCCCTGCCCAGTCATCGCGATGGTGCCGCCAGCGTCGGTCAACTTCTGCACCCCAGAACTGCGCAAGAAATCCAGGCCATGAGTTCATGTAGAGCGGCGCGAATGATAGCGGCGTCAAATCATCACTATGCGTGTAGGTCGCTCCCTGAGCCTCCCACAGGGCGCGCGCCAATATTCTCAGGGCCACAATTGAGGATGACTCCTCGAAGTCGATCCCTTGTCGGATCTGCTTCAGCAGGAACTGGCCGATCGCGTGTGCAGAGTCACGATCATCGACCATTGAACGGACTCGATCGGCGGGACCGGTACCTAGAGCGGCGAGCTCGGCCTCGGCCCAGCCGTTCACGATTGATCGGTGGAGATCGCCTTGTTGTGCGGCGAGGTCGCCACGACTGGCCACTACGTCCCATAGGTCCATTCCAAGATCGGGGCGGCGCTGAGTGGCGAGCGCGACGAGCTCGAGCGCATCAGACCAGTCGGGCTGTTCGAAGATTCGCTCAGAGTAGTCTTGAGAGAGCAACGCGTCGAGGGCGCCGGAGAGGTCCTCGTCGAGCCCGCGTATGAAGTCGTCGATGGGCATTGGTGGCGTACCGCCCCTAGTGCCGCTGGACATCCAGGTGTCGAAGTCAGGGTGTTCACCTGCACTGAGGTCAGGATTCTGCGCCTGGACAGAGTCCAATGCGGTTTGCGCCTCACTCCAATCTGGAGCGACCTGCGTTAACCATGCGAGTAGGTTCAACCTGGCAGACGTGTGATGCCGGCCATGGTCCGGGAGATCCTCCGGGTAGCCGGGGCCGGCCTCGACAACGGTCAAGACACGCGCCTTGCAGCTTGGTGTTGCATTGGGAACTGCAGCTTTGAGCACTTGATAAATCTCGTGCTTCAGGTTGTCCGCGTACAGGCCAGTTCGAGCGAGAACCCATTCAAGCTTCTCGTCATCGCTACGCACGGGATCTGAAGCGACAAGATGCAGCGCGAGGCGCCGCATCAGTGCGCGGCCGACTTCCCACCACTCATCGGGTAGTGCGGGCCGAACTAGCAGCGCCTTCAGCCCGTAGTCGCGAAGGCCGTCCACAATCGCGTCGAGTGGTTCACGCATCCCATCTTGCGCGTGCGGTTCGATCGCCGAACGACTGAATGTCAAGGGATCCCAACGACGCTCACCTCGGTAAGCCTCTAGGAGGTCGTATGCGCTCGTAAGTGCTTCTTGAAGAGCGCCTCCGAGCGACCGATCGCCCGCCGGAGCTGCCTCAACGCTGAGGCGAATCTGCTGCGAAAGTCCATGTTCGTCCGAGTTCCACGCGATACTGGCATCAGGCGGAACGGCGCGATTGTCGGACTCGCCGAGGTACCATCGTCGCTCCAAGCGGAGCTGGGGCCGCAGCGCCGTTCGCAGCACGGCCGTGCTGGGTGCCGCACCCTCGGACAAAAGGGGCGTCAGGAGGTCCGAAGTCAAAGGGGAGGAATGGCCCTGAATAGATGAGGATAGTACCACTCGCCAACGCCCTCCGGCAGTCGCATCTTCTCGCTCGAGCTCATCCATAACCCACGTTGCGCTTTGATATAGCGAGCCCGCCATTGACTGTCCGAGGCGTTGCAACGTTTGCAGGGCTGCTCCGTTGAGGTCGGGCGACTGGATGAACGTTCGCGCGAACCAGTGCCCAAGGACGGAGGGCGCCTCTGTAACATCCTGGAGATTGAAGAGCGCCTTGAACTCGGGAAGATCTTCCAGCCAGAGCAACCAGTCGAGCTTGGCGTCGTCTGGCAGCGTGCTAATGGCATTAGCGAAGTCTAAGGCGCCTTCCTCGGTGCTTAGGCGTACCTGTAGGTAGTCGCGGTCGGGCAGCGGGAGCTTAGTACCGCCAGTGACGATAGCCTGCATCAGGGCCCTGTGCTCGGTTTGCTTCATCCGTGCGCGCTCGCCCCAAGCATCGAGTGCCGCTACCAGCGCGCCATGGTTGCGCCCGACAGCCGGATAAGCGATGGGTTGAATTCCGAGGTACTTCCACTTCGCGTCCGACGGGTCATTCGTAAAAGCGAAGCGCTGAGTGGCTTCGTGCTCGCCTTCTGATGGCAGTCCTAGAGCGAGGTAGCGCATGATCACGTCATCGTGGCTGTATCCGACGAATACCACGGTGAATCGTGCGAACATAGACAGCAAGAATCGAGCTGCCCAGGCGTCGGTAATGTACGCGTGGCCGAAGTCGCGGTCCGTGAGGATCATCTCCTCCTTCGGGCGCAGCACCGAGCCGTGCAGATGGACAAGACCGGCGAAGTCTCGCCCAAGTGGCAATGCCGGCGAATGCCAGGTGTCAGGGATTGCCACGAGCGCTTCAGCAGCGGCCGATGCCAGGTGGTCGTCGTAGTTGGTAGTCACGACCCGGAAGGTGCTGCCCAGGCCGGCGAGAGAGATGATGGCGCGATGCAGTGAGTTGAACTTCGACTTAGGGTTGGCGATCAGCTCACGTGCGTGATGATGCACGTCGAAGTGCTGGGGCAGGGACTCCAGCTGCCCTACGAAGAAGTCCAACCCGCCGCGCTTGGAGAAGGGGTGAGCCGCACGGCGAGCGAGTTTTCTAGCGAGGCCTTCAAAAAGGGGGAGATTAGAAGGGCTCGCTAGTGATGCCCCTGCGCCGACAAAGAACACGAGTTTCCCCCGCTCATGAGCGTCAAGAATTTCGTCGGGCAGCTCTACATCACCGGTTATCCACATTGATCCTGGTCCCCTCCCGGGCCCGTGCCGGGGCCGCGGACTGCATCGCCCCGCTTGGTCGGAGATCGCTGTCGACCCAACTGTTTCCGGCGAGTAAAGTGTACTCGCCGGGAATCGGCAAGAGTCACCTGTGACTCCAGTGGCTTCGTGTCCGCGTGCCACAACAGCAATTCGGCATGGCTCCGTTCGTGTCGTGCGCGGTGCGCAAACACGATGTGTAAAGCGCACCTGCCGGCCTCTCTCGACGTCGCGGATCGGAATCTGCTTGAGTATCATCATGCCGTTCTCTGAAGTTCCCGAATCATCGCCCGTCAAGGGAGTAGTAACCGGAGCTGCTCTTGGTCTACTTGGCAATGTCCCTGTTGTCGGAGGCCTCGCCAGCGGAGCCCTCGCTGCAGCTGTCGCTGCAAAACAGCGCACTCGCGATGAGGAGTATTGGGCTTGGACTGCCGCCAGAGTTACCCTCCTGGAAGCACGACATGGCCAGTTCTTCGATCCGGCGGACGATGAATTCCTCGCCGCTGTTCATCGAACACTCCGAGCCGCGAGGGAGACGGCCGACCGGCAGAAGCGCCAGATGCTTGCTGAGGCTGTCGCCAACGCCGGAAGCTGGTCGACCACCGACCTCAACAGGAGAGAACGGTATTTGGACCTCATTTCGACCCTCACGCCGGGCCACATTCGAATTCTCCGATACCTGAGTTCGCCACAGGGGTGGTTTGCGAAGCATCGGCCGGAAGCGATCAGCGAGATCAGCAACTCGTACATGCAGTCCGTCGGGCAGGTGCTGAGCAGGTACTTTTTTGAGGGCGACGAGGAGTTGGCTCGGCGTGGTTTTGATGCCGTCAGCGACCTAGTGGCGGAAAGGCTCGTCCAGGTTGACCTCTCGACGATCGGGACAGGGCCTGGGGCGCTCGAGTCGCGGACAACGGCGGATGGAGAAAGCCTCCTCAGCTTTCTAGGCGACATTGGAGAGGACCCCACCGCGTAGGCGATGGCTGCGAGCCTCTGTTAAGAGGAGGCCGTCTTCCATCCTCGGAGGCGGCCCTATTGGGGACTGCGAAGAGCAAGGATCTTGGTCGCGACGCCGTTTCCGGTGCCGGCCAGCGTGTTGGTGAGTCAGCGTGCACCGCTAGTCTGAGAGCCCTCGAGCGATTGGGAGAAGATGGACGAGCGCCTTCCCAGTGCATGGGTCCAGCGGCGCGACATCGTCGCACGACTCGCGAGCGGCGGCCACACGGCTGCCATCGCAAAACTACTGGAGCTCTCGAGCGACGCCGATCAGGCCTTGATCGACGGCGAACTCGGAGACCTGCAGTGGTCTTCCCTGAAGTTCAGCTGTTCATCGCTACTCACGAATCTCGGTACTGATCGTCGCGACAGAGCCGTCATCACAGCCGGAATCGAATGTGCGCAGCAGATTCTCGACGACGAATCTGTCCCTGAGTTCCGAGGAAACGTTGAGTACAACATCGCCAACGGGCTCGCCGCTTTGAACATGGTCGATCGGGAAGAGTGGCATACCGCTGAGCCAGATGTCCCGCGCTCGGTCCTGGAGCTTCGCGACCGAGACCGGCTAAGGCGCGTGCGCTCGCTCTTCGCCAGGGTCGGGTACTCCGCCGAGCATGGCGACCTACCCGCTAGGGCTCTTTGCAATCTTGGAAACGCTCTAGATCATTCGGGTCGATGGCTTGAGGCCTACCAGGCCTACGTTGACGCCCTAGCGGCCGATCCGACGAACGGGAACGCGGCCGAACTTCTGCGCATCAGAGCCGCCCGTGGGCGCGGTCTTAGCGGTCACTACGCCGCCGTATACGACAAGTATCGCAAGCAAGCTCAGCAGCACCGTGCCCGGACTGTTGAGGTTGCGGGCGAAGAAGTAGCATGCCGATGGGACGCTCTCCCTCCATCCGGAAGTCAGGGACACCTTTCTCATGACGGCAACGCGCTCGATGAGTATCAGCAGTGGATAAAGCGCCACCGTCTGGCCCTCACTGTTGCCGTCGAGGGACTCGGCTCCGACGATCTGCGGTGGGACAGCGCGATGATCGAAGCCGTAAGTGTCGGCCAGGACACACCTGATCCGCCCTTGATCTTCACCTCCATGAACGTGCTCAAAGCTGAGTATCTCGTGGCCCGACGCCTTGCTTACGATGGTGAAACCCGGCTGACGGATTCGATGTTCGAGCAGGATCCTGCCGACCCGGGCACCTACGCGGATACCCTGGACCTTTCGATCTATGGTGAGCCGACGGCACAGCTCGTTCTCGCCCAGCGCGCAACTTTGGACCTCCTAGACAAGATTGCCGTCGCTGCGAACGACCACTTTCAGTCCGGTGTTGAGCCTACCAAAGTGAACTTCTTCAACTATTGGCGCTTACGCGACGATGATCGACCTCGCGCGGAACTCCCAGTGCCCGACCAGATGGTGAGCGCCGCCGCAGCCCTCGCTGAATTGGCTTACGACATCGACGATGACGGAATGTACCCCGAGGCCAAGGTGCTGCGTAACGCCGGCACCCATCGCCTCGTGCACGTGACACACCTTGCACCGACGGGCGTCACGAAAAAAGCTCACAGTAGTGTCGACGCGGAGGCGCTCATCCGAGCGACCCACCAGTCGCTTCGTGTTGCTAGGTCCGCCTATATCTATCTCATCGACCTTATCCAGGATCAGCAGGAGAGCATCGATGATGAGCTCCGCGTCTCGCTTCCGCTTCCACTTCAGTACTGAGCATCATTGGGAGCGTTCAGCGGACTTCCGTGCGGGACAGCGACTGAATCGTGCCTGTCTGGCGAGCAGCGTCGACGCAGCCTAAGCGACTCGACGGTGCGTTCGGCGGTGCGACGTTCATTGAGCAACGTCCATGCAGGGGCAGCCCGTCCGTGCATCCGTTTGGGCGCGCGACGCGATCACCTGGGCAGGAATCGACGTCCGATGGGCAAAGCGTCCCGCGGCGGATGTCGTTCTTCGCCTGCAGGTCGGGATCGTCGGTCACTTGACTTCTTCTCGTGTCTGGATCGGCTCACGATACGACACCTTGACCTCTAGCCGCCGCCGACTCCACCCCGGTCAGCTAAGCGCGTCTCGCGCCCGGCGATGATGTCGTCGAGGACGTCGAGTGAACCCTCAAGGAGACCGTCGGGATCCTCGATCCCACCCGTGATCTGTCGTGCAACGAACTCGGCGTATCTGTCCCTGATGGACTGCGGCGTCATCATGGGTCGAGTCTCACGGATCAGGGCTGCCCGGGCTCTGAGTTATCCACAAGGGCTCGGCGTGCCCGGTACTGGGTTCAGCCTTCGAGGCAGGCCTTCGCCTCGTCGACGCCGTCCTCGGCCACCGAGAACTCCTCGCCGTTCATCTGGTGCGGCCACACGGTGAACTCGGCCGCGAAGCTGTCGATGGCGACCAAGGGACCGGAACCGGGAGTGAGCGAGCTGCCGATGCCCCAGACGCCGACCTCGGGCTCGTCTTCGAAGCCCGGTGTCGTGAAGCTCATCGCGACGATGTAGACGTCGCCGCGCTCGATGGACTTCACGGCGCCGGCGGCGATCGGGGTGATCGCGGGACCATCGTTGGCGCCGTCCGCGATCGCGCTCAGCAGCTCAGGTGGAACGGCCTCGCACGGGCGGCCGTCGCCGACGTTACCGCCGGAGCAGCCAGAGAGCAGGAGGACCGCTGCAGCGAGCACAGCGACGGGCGTGACGAACTTGGGCATGAGCCCCATTATGCCGAGCGGCGTCGATACGCTGAGGTCGTGAAACTCCGCTCCCTCTCGGCCGCTGCCGTCCTCCTCTTGTCCGCCCCGCTCCTCGCCGGGTGCATCACGATCAACGTGCCTGCAGCCGAGACCACTTCATCTTCCTCGGGCGAGACGGCCTCTCCTGACGGAGCTAGTGGTGACGCTGGGATCGACGATTCGGCAGCGCAGGCAGCCTTGGGCATCGCTGCTGGAGCGCTGTTCTCCTACGTCGAGACATACGCTCCGGCTGATTGCGACTTCGTCGGGATCACGGGGCTGCAGCTGGAACAGGCGACACCGTTGCCGAGCTACCGGGGTACCTACGAGATGATCACGACCAACATGGGACTCGTCTCCCAATTGTGTGCCAACGACCCGGCGGACAGTACCGCGCTCGATCTCGCATTCACTACCCGCGCTCTGGCGAGCGAGCTGCTGCTCGATCTGAAGAACCCGCTCGGCGGCGGCAAGGATCCGATCCCGGGAAGCCAGGCCGGCTGACCGTGGCCGCCGAAGACCCCTGGTACCAGCAGCTTCGCGTGCAGTGGAAGCCGCACCACGTGAAGCTCCTTCTGGTCGCCGAGTCGGCGCCCGACTCGGGTGCTGCCGCGGCGACGGAGCGCCGCTTCTTCTACGCACCGACCGTCTCCCGTGCCGACAACCTGTTCCGCGGCGTCGTCCTCGCGCTCTACGGTGCGAAGGTCACTACCGGTGACGACCGCACGCCGTGGCTCACGCGACTGCGCGATGACGGGGTCTGGCTGATCGACCTCGCGCCCTACCCGGTGAACAAGCTCTCCTCCGGCGATCGCCGACGGGCTCTCCTCGAGCACGCGCCGGCGCGCACCCGCGAGATCCTCGACCTCGCCCCTGACGGAATCGTGATCTGTCACGCACCCACGTTCCGGGCGCTAGCGCTGGCCCTCGTCGCCGCGGGAGCCCCACTGCTGCACGACGAGGCGATCCCGTTCCCGCTGGGGAACTTCCGGGCGCGCTTCGCCGCGGAGGTGCGTGAGGCGGTTGCGTCGCTGGGGCTCGGCGTACCGAGCATCGTCGCACCCTGAAGCGAGCCCTCATCGGCGGCCAAGGAGCCGATGAGGTGTTCTCACTCCGGACCTGGTGCCGTCGGCTCAGCTGCGACGTCCGGGTTCGGCACGTCATGCTCGATCGAGTCCTCGTCTCGAGCCGCCACCGATGCCTGTGCCGCTCGCGCATCACGAGCCCTGCGCAGGTCAAACGAGACCAGCCCGAACGTCCAGTCCGTGAGGTGGCCTTCCATCCGATCGAGGGCAGCGTATGCGTCGTACGCGTTGAAGCGGGCGAACAAGTTCTGGTCCTCGAACCGCTGGGCCTCAGCGCCGAGCGCATCCGCGAACGCATCGACGTCGGGCCTCACAGCGAACTGCCCCATGGCTGCTTCAAGCGGGTATCGCAGCATTCCTCGTGTGAGCGCGCGTCCAGAGTCGGGTTGGTGCCGGGGCTCGTCGGCCCGCTCCGGGAGTCGTCCGTAGATGGCTCGCCAGATCACAGCGAACGGCGTGAATGCGGGCGACCCCGGAATGGCTGTGTACATCCCCTCCCGGATGCGCCATCGCAGGCGACGACTTGACCGCTGCGGCCTGCGCATCCGACCGGCAACCTGCACGCATCCGCGGACGTCGACCCAACCCTTTGGGGCATCCTCGAGAATGGACGGCATGATGCTCCAGTAGTCCATGAGGAAGGTCACGCGACCGTAGGGTTCGAGACGCACCACGTCCTCGACCACGGCCCGTTTCGCTCCGAAAGATTCGGTGGCGAACATCCGAGGAGTGACAGTGTGCCGTTTCTTCCCGTGACCGCTGAAGCTGAGGCTCGGGGTGTGTACCGTCACCGCGACTTTGCCGCGATTCTCCACGACGACCTGAGCAAGTTCGAGTGCCCGCCCCTTCAGAACGGCTTCTACCGCCTCGTCGTTCCGGATCTCGAACTTGCCATTGTCCACAGTGGCGAGCATGTAGTCGGGCTCGAGGACCGCGGCGTTGAGGTAGACGCTGACCCGTCCTCCATCGAGAAAGTGCTTCACGATCTGCCAGCCGAGCGATGCGATCGCCATCAAGAACCCGAGCACAGAGATCACGAGAGCCCAGATGGCAACCGGCGCGCCAAGCAGCTCAGGTGTCACAGGTGGGATGCTCATGGTCCGATCGTGCCATCGAACCGACGTTCGGGGGCGAGCTCCGGCCCCGACACGCTGGGCTCCGTACTGACCCGCAGGCGCCGTCCTCTCCGAACTCAGGCGATCACTATGCTGAGCGACATGCACAGCACCATCATCAAGCGCGTCGCCGCGCTCACACTCCTCACCGCCGTCGCCTTCGGCTCGACCGCCTGCTCCTCCGGAGCCAGCACCAACGAACCCGGGAGCTCTGCGGCGCAGGCAACCTCCGAGGCTCCGAAGCCGGTCGACCTGACCGGCGAGTGGAAGCAGACGAACTCCAAGAGCGCCGACAGCTTCCAGACCGCGACCATCACCGGTGACACCATCGAGGTCTACTGGGTCGCGACCGACACGAAGTCGCTCTACTGGGCCGGAACCGTTGGTGCGCCGGCGGATGCGTCGCAGTCGTTCACGTGGGACTCGGCCAACGACACCTCGAAGACCGAGAGCGCCATCATGGCCTCCGGTGACGCAGCGAAGACGTTCACCTACGAGAACGGCGAGCTGTCCTACGAGGTCACTGCGCTCGGCACGACCATGACCGTCCGCCTCGAGCGGGAGTAGCCGGCTACTCGATCGCTACGCCACTGCGCCCCATCAGACGTCACCGTCTGATGGGGTGCTTCTTCTTTCGGACGCGCGATCAGCCGCGCGGGACCTGCAGCTCGACGAGGCGCGGATCATCGAGCTCGTAGGTCAGGTGCCCCTGCGCCGCGGCGTCGATGCAGACGACGGCGTCCGTGTGTCGGATGCAAGCGAGGTCGAGGAAGTCAATCGCCTCCGCCCTCGAGTAGGACGTGAACGAGCCGGCCGTCGGGTGTTCCTGGATACCGAGGATCCACTGCTCCGACGTGCCGCATTGGTCGAGGGTCGCCAGGAGCGCGACTTCGCTCTCGGACGGTTCGTTCTCTGCGGCGACCATGGCGTTGCTGCACTCGTCCGAGAGAAGAGGCTCGGCTGCGTTTCCCGCGGAGGATGGCGCACGATTGTGGGCGGCGATCGACTGCACGGTGATGATGAGGGCAATGAGGCCTAGAGCCGCAAGGCCTGCACCGATCTTCACACGCCGCCTCTGGAGAGCGGCGATTGCCTGGGGCGAGGCGGCAGCTGCTGCATCTTCAGCTTCCAGCTCCCGCTCAATCGCGACTTGCATGCGCCGCTCGGACGCCGAAGGTAAGTCGGCGTTACGGCGACCGGTCTCGAGTCGAGGCGTGTACTTACGAGGCCCCCAAGCGGCACCGTCCCACCAACGCTCGGAGCCAACCTCGTCTGGATCGGGGTACCAGCCAGCAGGCGGCGGCGGAGGAGGAGCGTCAGACATAGCCGGAAGCCTAGCGAACGGGCGCGAAGCAGGATCTCCTACGCAGCGCTTCGACCAGTCCGGCGAGGCAGCTTCGCCTTGACCCAGTACCCGGCAAGGAGCAGGAGAGCCGTGGCGATACCCGGCGCAGCCGCTGCAAGGACCAGGAACGTCACGACGATGCCGCCACTGAAGGACGGCTCCGTCAGCTCGGCAGACGCACGGTCGGTCTGCGTCAGCAACGGGACCCCGAACAGCACCCCGCAGAGACCCAATGCGCCCAACGCGTAGGCGACGACAAGAGTGAGGAGGACGCCGATGCTGACTCGCTTGCTCCCTACGAGGAACTGCATCGCTGCCCAGATCGCGAGAACGATGCCGATCGGGATCAGGATGAGGAGCCAGGAGTCAGTCATTGGTCCTCAGGGTACCGGGCGAGCTAGATTTGGCGACGGTGGGTGAGGGGATTTGAACGCTCCCCAAGATCCGGGCCGTATGCCGCTCAGTACAAGCGGTAGATAAGGTGGTCGTTAGTCAGGAACTCATTGGAGACGACTCATGGCAATACGACGCACCGTCACAATGGTTGACGACCTCAACGGTGAACCCCTTGATGACGGTGGAGAGTCGCTGTCGTTCCTCGTTGATGGTCGGGCTTACGAGATCGATCTCACGTCAGCGAACGCTGCGGCGTTCCGCGAGGCCCTCGCTCCGTATGTGGAGGCTGCGCGGCAGCTTCAGGGACCGCCGCGCACACGGAAGGCTCGCGCGAAGAGGTCGTGACGGAGCGGGTAATCCTTGTCTGTCTAGTCGACCAGTCGTCTGTACGCGGAGATCCTGTGGCCATCTGTAACGCGGTAGCTGAACGAAGGCGCCGACCTGAGTGGCGCAAGCGGGCGGACGATCGCGCCGACCCGCATGTATCCGTGTTCCCAGCCGCCATGTTCGTACACTTGCGATGCCAGCTGGCGGCCGAATAGCCCATTTTGAATGGGGCTGCTCTGTAGCGGATGACGTCTCGTCTCATGAGATGTGGACGCTCGTTGACGCCAGGCCAGATAGTCCGCGTATAGGCCGAGGACTGTGAAGCTCTCCGAAGCAAACTTCGGCTGCGCGTCAGCCCAGAACTCTTCGAATTCGTGGCTGCGATTGTAGGGAAGAGAATGGACGGGAACCGGGCGTGGAGCTCGCGTCTTGGAGGCCGCGTGGTGTGCTGGCCCCCGGCCTGAGCTCGTCCAAGGAAAGAAGGTCACTTGCATGTCGTCGACGACGTGCACGACGAGCTTGACAGATCGTGTTTCCGACTCGAGGGCGAGAAGTGAGTCAGTGAGCTTCGGGCCGAAGGAGGGTGCGATGACCATGAGCATTTGTCGCGCATTCATGTCGGCTGGAAGATCGCGACCGAAGCGCCTTCGGAAGGAGGCCTCGAGGTCTATGCGCGCGCGGTCTGCGGCCATCCTGATCAGGTCAGCTCTGCTCAGCGTCACGCACTGCCCCCAGTACCGCAGGATCTGCCCGACCACTTCGTTTGATGGGCTCGTCTTGCCCCACTTCAGTTCGATGAGGTAGATAGTTCCTTCGCGGTTGATCGCGAGCATGTCGATGCGCGAGAGATCTCGGAAGGGTATTTCGCACCCTATGAGGAGTAGCTCTTCGCCGAGTGGGGCGCCGACACGGGTGAGCAACTCGGCAACCGTGAGCTGCAGCTGAGCTTCTGTGGTGATCCTTTTGTTGGCGAACATGGGGCGGGTCACGTTCCTGTGGTTTGAGTGCTAGCTGCCAATAGCTTGACGACCCGTTCTGGGTCGCCGTGATTCAGTAGCCAGATCGCCGGGGAGACACGTCTGGTTTCGACGCGTGGACCCTGCTTGATGGTCATGAATCGCTCTAGTCGCTCGGGTGACCAGGATTGCGGAATGGCTTCGATGGTCTCACGAAGTCCCGGTAGGACGTGGAATCGGTCTCCGAACTGCCACATCGGGTACCTTCTCTTGCCTCCGACGGTGAAGGTGTACAAGTTACCTGTCGAGACGCGGCGCCGGATCTGGCGTAGGCCAACGCCCAGGTACCAGGCCGCTTCATCGTCGCTCAGGGAGTTGATGACGGCCAGCAGGTGGTCCTTTCGTTGCTTCGACAAGAACGTCCGTCGACGTCTTCGACGTGGGCCCCCTACGCTTTCCGGATCTGGCGCGCTGTCGATCGACTTCGGCGGCGCATCGTCGGCGAACTCATCCTCGGGGGCGTTCTCGAGAAATGTCGTCAGCGTATTGAGAATGGCGACCACGAGTTTCGCGTCGCGGCCACTGGACCCAACCTGCTCGAGGAGACGGTCGATTGCGGACGCGACTGAGGGGGATGACGCCCTCACGTTCGGAGTCTCGCGCCGGCGCGTGGCAGCCGCAGCGGAGTTTTCCCGTATCTGGGTCGGGCGGTCACTAGCTTCCATCATGAGGTGAAGAATCGCACTCGATCACGGCCCAGTCAAGCGCTCGTTCGGGAACGCCGTATCCACACAAAAT
The DNA here is from genome assembly GCF_006065115.1 of Plantibacter sp. M259. Classification (NCBI taxonomy): domain Bacteria; kingdom Bacillati; phylum Actinomycetota; class Actinomycetes; order Micrococcales; family Microbacteriaceae; genus Plantibacter; species Plantibacter sp. M259. The sequence goes on from NZ_CP040750.1 coordinate 3,661,766, forward strand.
ACCTGATGAACCGCAATTTACTCCGGAACATTCATTCGTGCTGGTTCACGAGCAAGAATGACATCCGGGCTTGGGTGACGGTGGGCAGATTGTGGGCTGATATGGTCCAAAAGTAGACCGTGGGGTGGTCAGGAATGTCTGTGACCGCGGTTGGGCCAGTTGGTGGTCAGGTCGCGGGCCGGACGCACCCAGGATTCGCCCCCTGCGTTCGCCGAATCCGATGCCCGAACTTTGCGTGGCCAGATATCGGTCAGGTCTTGGGCCGAATGGGCCAGAGTGTGACCAGATGTGGGCACCAGCTGTGAGCTGTTATCGGGCCAGGCCGTCTTCGGACCAGTTGCCCGAGATGTCGGAGATGCTGCCGCAGCCCGATGGGCCGACGGATGTTCGCAAAGATGCGAGCGTTAGTCGCCGAATGAGCGGCCGCGATGCTTGTTCTCACCCTGCGGGTCTTCGAAGAGCTCAGGGAACCGCATTTTGCGCTTGCGCATGATCGACTCTGACGATTCCTTCGCACTTGCTGGCGCCGTCGGTTCCGTGGTCGTCAGCAAGTCCTGGGGGTCTTCGTTGACTGTCTCTGTGTGGGTGGTGGCTGGCCCTAGGAGCGGAGTGATGACGGGCGGCAACGACTCGGTCGCGAGCTCGCGTGTCGGCTCAGTGGATATGTGGGTGAACGTCTGCTGGAGTGCGAGGGATTCAGGGGCAGGCTCCTCGATCTTCGGCGGCTTATGCGTCCCGTGTAGTCGTGCTTCCTCGGCCTTCGCTGCGATGAACTCGGCGACTCGGCGATCGGTATCGGGGTCGAGCCGCGCACGGACCTCATCCATGGTCGCTCGGACACGATCGTCCATTGCGGCTCTGCGTGCCTTCGCGTCAGTAAGTGTCGCCGGCCGGGCTGGTTGGGCGTGAGGGTTGCTGACAGATGTGGCGTGCAGTCGTGCAAGGTGTGCGTCGTGGTTCTGCTGCAGACCTTGTTCGATGGCACCCATCTCGAACGGTGTGCCGAGCGTTGTGCACCGTCGGCGGTCGCTGGGGGAGGGGTCGGCGAGCGTGCCATCAGGGTTCTCCCGCATCATGCCGTAAGAGATTCCTCGGCCGTTCTTGCCGCGTTGTGTGATCTGCACCGCGCGGGCGCGGCCGGCCTCGACGAAACCGGCCCAGTCGGTCGCTGCCGGGTCTTTGAGCGCTCTTTCGATGCTGGATCTCAGCACGGCGACGCTGAATGGCTCCTTCGTACGCGGTTCTCCGAATTCGTCTGAGATGTCGCAGTCCACTTCCCAGAGCAGGTGACGTTCGGCTTCGTGGAGCTCGGCTTCTTCGGTGGATGCGGATCGGCGGAGCCCGCTCCGTTCGCCGCGTTCTCGGCGTTCGGTGGCGTCTGAGAATGCCTGTTTGAGGTCGGCTCGTTGCTCGAAGCCGTTGGCGTCGAGGACGCGCTCGTGGACTTCGACGAGGCGTGAGTGCATGACGACGCTGCTGTTGAGGCTCTTCCCTGTCGATTTCTCGATGCTGTTCACGACGATGTGGTTGTGGACGCAGCCGGTCTTGCCGTCGCGTTGGGTTACAACGAGTGCTTGGCGTCCAGGGAAGGTTTCCTCGGCGAGGGCTCGGCCGAGTTTCTGGGCGGTCATCCACGCGTCTGGTTCGTTGGGGTCGAGCTCGTTCTTCGCGAAGCTCTCGATGACGTGATATGCGTGGACGAACGCGCCTGGCCGGTCTTTGCCCCATTTCTTGCGGACGTCGCGCATCTGTTGCTTGGCGAGCGAGACGAGAAGCCCGCCGACGCCTGATGCCATGACGTAGCGCTCGCCTTGCTGCCCTGGCTTGTCGTTTAGCGCGTAATTGATGAGTGCGTCCGCTGAGCGTGTGGCGCTTGCCACGACGACGGGCATTAGCTTGCATCCGAGCGTGGCGGGAAGCCTCGGCTTACGAGGATCGCGATGCGTCGTTCGATGTCGTCAGGGACAGCGCGCATGTCCGCGACGCCCTCGAGGGCTTCCGCGATCTGCGTGGCATTGACCGGATCGCCCATGTTGAGTCGCTTCGCGATTTGGTTCAGATTGCCGCCGATGTGAGCGACGTGATTGCGGATCGGTGAGAGCTCGTAGCCGAGCCGATCCGAGACCCAATCCAGGGTCCAGCGCGACGTGTCTGGGCCGGCGCGCTCGATCGCTAGGGCTCGTGCTTCGACTTCGGCGGTTGCTTCCTTGTCGGTGATCAGTAACCGAAGCGCTTCGCTGAAGGAGACCTCTTCGAGGTCGCGCCCGGAGGATGTAGCCAAAGCTCGCCGCACGTCGTCGACTGCTCGTTCCTCGCTGTCCGTGAACCGGAGTGTGCGGCGCTTCGTGAAGTTGACGGCCTTCTTCCTTGAACGCTTCGGCGTCGCTTCGCTCGCCTCATCGTTCGTCGTCATCAGTCCGTCCACTTCACTCGGTATCTCTTGTAGTCCGGCCCTGTGTTCCCTCGCTCCGCGGGGTGGATCCAGCCTACAAGAGATACGGCAAGCAGTTTATCCGTCAGACATATCGCTTCGCTCATGTCTGCGTCTAACGGCTTGGTCATGCCACCGGCCCGACACCCGGGGGAGCGCGACCGCATCCCCCCACCTGCGGTGGGTCCCCCCTCGGTAACGCAGAAACCCCGTCGACACCTGTTCGGTGTGGACGGGGTTTCTCCGTGCATCGCACCACGGATTTACCGTGTTGCTCTATCGGTCATCCGGTGAGGGGCAGCCCCATCGGATGCCCGTGAGGAATGGCCAGGCTGTCCGCCGGAGATGAGGTGCGAGTCCGCTGCTGTTCAGGCACAACGAGGCCGTCAGGCTCGGCCGCGAGACGAGCGACCGCCTCGACGAGTCGCCCTGCCCGCTTGGTCTCATCCTTATCCGACGAGACCAGCACCAAACCGCTGCGACCTTCACGGGTCTTCGGACGTTCCGGTGCGACGCCAAGCATCTCGTAGAGCTCCTCGACGGCTGCGCAGCGGGCGAACGCGGCGGACTTTACCGATTCACGAATGTTGCGTTCGTAAGCCTCCTGTTCTTTCTGAAGTCTCGCTATCTGCTCGGCTCGCACTTGTGACTTTGTTCTGCGCATGTTCATTCCTGTCTTGCTGGTCGATCGGTCAGCCTTCTTCAAGAAGGCTCGGCGTCTGGGGTAGCGTGTTGCGGCCACGGTCTAAGCGGCGTCTGCCGCAGCTGTGCCGCCTTGATCCGTTGCCCGGTACCAGGCCGGACGCAGGTCCACTACGTTTTCCTCTGCGTCCTCCGCGCGCGCTGCTTGCAGGGCGAGCTGCAGATCCTGGGTTGCGCGTATCAATGCATCGTCGTATCGCGCTTGCGGCCCAAAGCTGCAGGCGCACCCCGACCCCATGCTGCGAATCTCCGCGTGAGTGCGTCGATGGGCGATGTCCGTCACGCCATCGTCATCGAACGCACGACGCTCCCACAGAGCAAGGTCATCCGCTACGAGACGTTCGAGTATCCGGTGGCGATCCGATGGACTCGACGCGGCCTGCTCCGGCCGGCTCGCGGGCACTCCGACATGAATATCTCTACCTCCGGTCGGAGCGCCGATTGGGCGTGCAGCATCGGCAGCTGCTAAAGCGTCGGCGGCTCTATCTCGATGGAGTACGTTACGAAACTGCTTCGACCGAGCCACCTTGTACCACTTAGCAGGTAGACCGTACTCCTCGAGAAGCGGCTCCTTTGCGAGCATGTGCACCGAGGCCTTCTTAGGAGCGCCGCGGTCCAGAGCAACCCACGCGCCACCGGCGTCCTTCACAGCAGATCTGATGCTCTGATCGAAGGTCGATCGATCGGATATCCGCCCACCTGGCTTGTTCCGATCGAACCAGACCTTGAACATCTCGTAGAGCATCTCAAGCGGCAGCAGGTCCCACTGGAGTTCGTGTTCGTGCTCGGACCAGAACTGACGCGCCGCGTCATTGTGGATCTTTGCATCGCGCAGCAGATCGAGCGAAGATTCGGTCTCGCTGAACATCGAGAAGTCGGCATGCAGCGCGCGACGCAAGATGTACTGCAGCACCTCAGGACGACGCAGGTAGTCATCCTTGATGTACTTCCGTTCTCGACCCTCGAACTCTGCCGTCAACGAGATGAAGTGCCAGCGACGCCACATGCTGTCCGACCTGTCGGCAAACCGCGGAAGTTCGTTCAGGCAGTGAACTTGCGTACCCTCGAAGACAAGGTTGTAGGGGTGTAGGTACTTCGGGTTCACTACGATCGGCTCCCGGGTCGAGAGCTGCTTGATAGTCTCGGCGTTCTTCACGAAATCGTTCGTGGCGTTTTCGTCGGACACCACCAGAGACTTACCTGCGAGGAGCGGGAGAGTAGTGTCTTTCGACAGCATCCCGATGCTGGCACTGAGCGTGTTCTCCTCGCCAGCCAACCCGCGGCAGATCTGAATGATCGTCCCCTTGCCGTTGTTCCCAGTGCGGTTGAACAGGGCGACGGCCTTGTTCGTCCGGATGCTCGGCTGAGCTACAGCGGCGAAGAGGTCCCAGAGCTGCCGCTCTGTTCCGGGGTCGTTGTTCGCGATCGCCAGGATCCCTTGGTCCACATCCCAGACAGTGTCATCCTCCTCGTTCTGAATCACGGGGTTCGCGGCCTCGGCTACATAATCAATCGGAACCCGGCTGAGGAAGACGCGCTCGGACGAGTAGGGGTGAAGCTCGCGGGTCGCACGGTTGTAGTCGCCGTTTGCGACTGCAGCCCACTGTTGCGCAGAGTCCGTCGTCACGTTCGGAGCTTGCACGCGGAGGTGAGCGATCACATCTTTGTAGAAGTGCCCCGTGCTGCTGTTATACCTTGCGGCAGCCGCCTTGATGGTGTCCTCGCTTCGCACATAGATTCCGGCGCCTGGCACGTACATTGCGATCGAGTCGTGATCGCTAGGAGCTCCCTTCGTCGCTTGGGGTGAGACCAGGCGCACTACTCGATGCAGGGAGACGAGGATCTGTGCGACCTGACTGGCCGTGAGTGTTTTCAGAAGGCTCAGGTGGTTTCTCGTATTGAAGTCAGCGCCTGCGCCTGCGCTCTGGCTGCGGGCCACGTTCTCCAGCCTCAACCCCAAGTTCGTCGCGCTGAGAAGGTCAGCCTCAACAGTCCAGGGGTGAGGGGGACAGTTGGGATCGAGCTGCGCAAGGTATTCGGTCGTGGTCGAGGCGATGATCGCGTTGTACGAGCGCGCACTGGGTGGCGCGACCTGCTCGAGGTTGTTAATCTTGTTGTCAGCGCCGCCAAACGCTTTCGGGTCCGCTTCGCCATGGGCGGGGCGGACTCTGTTTTTCGCAAGGATCTGGTTCGCACTCATCACGCAGCGCCTCTCAGCCGGGCGGCGAGACGGTCACACTGCTCGTCAGAAAGCGGGCCGCTGAGGGCGTAGGCGCGATTCGCGGCGATCTCGAGGTCGGCGAGAGCTGCAGCTGCGCGGTCGCTCGATCCCTTGGCGCTTTCCAGGGACTCCAACGCAGAGAGACGGATGAAGTACTTCGCGCCCTTTCGTGTATACGGCAGCGAGCCATCCTTCACGCGACGACGAATCGTGTACATCGACCCAAAGCGCCGCTCGCCTCGTTCGTTGCGAAGCTCGGACGCCTCAGCGAGATCGAGTAGGGGATCGTCGGTCGAGCCTGCCGCGACAGGGGCGATCGATCTGTTTTCAGACATGGTTCTCCTTGAAAGTTGACTACTTTCAAGGGACCGAACCGCAGAACCTATTACCGGTTGCCTTTGCGGTCGTGCACCGATGGTGCATGTCCTCTTGTCGAACTACGTCGTGATGTTTCCAGTGCACTTCGAGATGTTCTTGCCCTTCCATTTTCGGGCCGCGGTAAACATACCTAGGCTCGCCTAGCTAAGTCAAGCTGAGATCACCGAAGAGTTGAGGATCGTTCATGTGGTGGATGACGCGTCGTTTCGGTCGTCACTCGCCTGAGACCCTCCTTTCACCGGAGTTTGGCCAGGTAAAGAGGGGATTCGGGGTCGGAGGTGACGGGTTGACATCGCACTGGCAAAACGCACTGTAAATCCTGTCGAGATTGCCTCCGGCCACAACTGTTTGACTGTCTGTCAACTCATCACCCACTCGTGAATACCCGTCGGGAATCCAGGCAGGATCGGGTGACGCGACGGATGACAGTCCGGTGATGGCTCCTGTGCTTCGTCACCCACTTCTTCTTCTCTGCGCGTGCTTCACGGACAGAGTGCGGTGCTTGCGCTGGCGGAGGCAGGGCTGCGTGCTGTGCTGGTTCTGGGATTGAAGTCTGGGTCGCGTTTGCTTGCCGTCTTGACTGGCGCTCCGCGGCAGCCGCTGTCGTTCAGTACTGGGCCCAGGACGATTCGTCGATGAAGGAAGACTTCGGTTCGGAAGTTGCTTACGCGGGTCAACAGCCTCGGCGATGGCGACCGATAGTGCCCGGAGGTCTGGAGCACAGTGCAGAAGCCCGCACGAGAGTGAAGGAGTCGTCTTCGGCCAGGCCTGCCTCCTCTTTGACCTGCGGGACGCGCGTTGTCCCGGCGCGGTGAGGCGCGTCATCCTCCGCTCGACGAGCTCACGGTGCGAGAATCGACGCAACGGGAGGGTGGTCGCGCCAATGGGGACGGTTGAGTGGATCTCTGATGGCGTGAATCTGCCAGCTGAGGTTGAGGAAGCTTTCTGGTCGGACTCGCTTGTGTTTTTCTGTGGAGCAGGTGTTTCATCGGCAACCCCATCGAATCTACCGGGGTTCCGGGGGTTGGCTGAAGATGTGTCTCGCACATTGGGTCATCCTGAGCTAGTGCCGGCGGACGCGAGCTCGCCGGTTCAATTCGACGTGGTCATGGGCAAACTGGACGAGATCAGCGGGGATGTCCACAGCCGCGTGAGCGCCAGGCTGCAAGGGACGGTCAAACCGAATCCTTACCACTTCAATCTCTTACGTGTAGCAAGTGCGCATGGCATGACACCGCGAATTGTGACCACGAACTTCGATCTTCTCTTCGAAGCCGCCGCGACGGAGGTCGGACTCGATCCGGACGTGCACGTGGCCCCTGCTCTACCGCTTGGGGATGACTTCTCAGGAGTCGTCCACTTGCATGGCATACTCAATCCTCCCCCTTCTTCCCGTATGGTCCTCACTGACCGAGATTTTGGTAAGGCATATATAACCGAGGGATGGGCCACTCAGTTTCTTACGCGGATGTTTGCGCGGTACACCGTAGTCCTCATCGGCTACAGCGCTGAGGATACGATCATCCAGTACCTTAACCGCGCTCTGCCATACAATGGCGAACGGTTCGCCTTCACCAAGAATGCTGATGAGTATGAAAATTGGGAGCGGTTGGGGATTCGGGCAATGCCATTTCCGTCCACTCCCACAAGCACATATGGTGCGCTGGAGTCGTTCGTCGGCAGCTGGAGTGCACGCCTGTCGGCAGAGCCAACTCAACGATTCGACGAGATCATCGATTTCGTCTCAGCCGGCCCGGAATCAGCAGAAGTTTCGCCTCAAGAAACGGGCTGGAGACTGTCAGATCCGGCACTAGCGCGGCACTTCCGTAGCCACGCCCGAGCAGCAGATTGGCTCAGCGCACTCGACGCTCTAGGCGTGCTTAACGCACTGTTCGATTCGGACGCCCGGCCCGTGGAGAGCCCGCACGATTGGGCCCGATGGGTAAGAGAGTCGATCGACGATGACGATGGAGAGCTCCTACTTACTGTGTTGGCAGGCCACCAGGGTCTCCTGCAACCGGAACTGTGGTTTCAAATTTGGCACAAGATTTACAGCGATTTCAATGGCTCTGCCGGTCATCGCCGTCTGATCTTCGTCCTCATGTCCTCTCAGCAGCCCCGGGAGTCCGATCGCCTGTCGATGTTGCTGTCAAGGACGGTTGAGGCAGACCCACAGACAAGCGAGTTGCTGCTCTTGCACATGCTCAATCCTCGGCTAGAGCTCAAGGTGCAGAGTGGTTGGGGGTTCAGTGCTGATCATCTCGAGACTCGCCTGCGCCTGCACTGGCGCAGCTCGTCGATCCGCGACGCCTGGCCTAGGCTCATGCCTCAGCTATCTGATCGTAGCTACCTCCTGTCTGCTGTTCTGGATCTCATCCGCCTGGTTGAGAAGACCCATGCGTTCTTTACGGAGGGAGATCGCGAGGACGCGATCTCCCTCCGCAGGGAGCAGGTGGAACACGCGGAGCGGTCCTACAGAGACGACCCATACATGCTCGTGGTTGATATTGCGCGCGACCTATTACGTGAGCAGGTGCGCGACCAAGGGACACGCGATGCTATGCGCCTCGTTGAAGACCGATCGGAAATGGTTCAGCGTCTAGCGCTTGACGCGCTCGCCGAGGCCAGGAGCGCTGAAGCGGATGTGCTCGTCAAACTCCTGATGCAGCGCGCGCTTCCATTCGAGTATCGAAGTAAGCCTGAGGTGTTCAGGCTCATGGCGGCGACGTACAAACATTCCTCGAAGGTCACGCGGCTGGCCTTCATTGACTACGTCAGGAGCACCGATCGCGGGCCAAACGACGTGGAGGTGTCTGAATACACTAGATACAACGTGTTTGTGTGGCTTAGCAGATCGGCGGGTGGCGAGGATCCGGTTCAAGCCACGCGAGACGGAATGGAACGCGAGCATGGTTTCGCTCCTGAGGAGTTCCCCGACCTCAGGTCGACGCGCACCTTTTCGCGCATAGCCGATGATCCCAGGGACGCCGAAGGGCGCTTCCGGCTCATGAGTCTCGAAGGTCTGGTCCGAGCGCTCAGCGAGGATCAGACACTGCAGGATGAGTACTCGGCAGGGCCGACGCTGCGAGAGCTTCACGATTATCTTGACCACACTGTGTATGGGGGCGTACCTCTCTTAGATGAATTGATCCAACAGGAAGTCTGGAATATCCCAGCTTGGATTGCAGCCCTGCAGGTCATTGTCCGTGGAACGACCTGGTCGGCTGGCGACCTGCTCGGCCGGATCGAGAGCAACGCCGAAGGCGCGGCCGATATCGCGGCGCGACTCAATTATTCGGTTGCCTATCCGGAGAACATGCTCAACCGAGCGCTCGTCAACGCGCAAGAACGTGCCCGGCTGCTGCTGGGCCTTTGGCGACTTGCGAACCGGGAGACGGGCGCTGCCAAGACAGCAGATCTGACGGAGTGGCGGCAGACGGCGAGGGGATCACTCGCCCGCAGCTTTACAGGGACATTGCTTCGCGCGGTGCAGCAGGAGGGCGACGAAGCGCGGATTGATGAGGAGGGGGTGGTCGGGCTGCAGCAGCTATTGGACGCTCAGGCTGAAGATCCGGCAGATCCGAGCCCGATGATGCTCACCGAGTACGCGTCGAGCCTCCACTTCCGTGCTCCGGAATGGTTTGCTGAGCAACTTCTGCCACGCCTCCAGGTGCTAGACGGCAGCGCGCATTCAAACACTTTGTGGGCAGGGTTGCTCGCCCGAGGTCTCACCGGGAAACGGTTGCGAGAGCTGCTACAGGAGCAGGTTCGTACGGGATGGCCCCAGATCTCTCGCCGACTGCCGGCGTCGATCGAGCAGTTCGTACAGCTCCATTCAATCTGTTTCGTGTTCGACTTCGGACGGCCCAACCTCGAATGGGCAGACGCATTCCTGACGCATGCTCCCCACTCGGCACGAGCGCGATGGATTCAATCTGTCGCTCACTTCGTGGACCAGGAAGGAGATGCTGGCGAGTATCAGGAGCTGCTCTTCGCACACTGGGGTCACCGTCTCGACGGTCAACCCCCGTTATCAGAGGAAGAGCAGCGGGCTTTCTTGCGTTGGCTAGTCCTTCCCGGCATCGATGTCCCGCTGGCAGCAGAACTCTTTGTCCGTGGTCCAGTCGTTTCGGTTCGCGAGGAGGATCTCTATGGCTACTACGACCTCGACGAATTCCCCTACGAAGAGCACCCCGAGTCATACCTTCGCGTGGCTAATCACCTGATGCGAGGGAGTCTGACCCTGCCGCCGTTCGTCGACCAGATTCTGACTACAACCGACCTGGTTGTGACAACGAACGCGCCGCTCGTCCGGAACGTGCTCAACACCTTGCTGGGGCTCGGCTACTCGCCTGCCCGCGCACGGCTGGAAGCGATGGGGTGACGTGCGTTTAGCGCGTCATACACGCCATCACTAGACGCATGTCTGCGCCATGTCGGCGGCACAGCTAAGGGGTGATCCGATCGCGCACGACGTTCGCCCGAGGACCCGATTTCTGCGCTTGAGCTGCCCAGGACGCGTTATTCCTCCTGAAACGTCCAGCGAAGCCGGCGGTCAGTCCAAGCGCTCAAGGTGAACTTCTCGCCAGTACGCGGGTCAACGGTCCGCGGGCCACGGTCGGCCGGGTCGATCGTCAACCGGACTCCAAGGTCCGCTATCGCCCGACGACGTTCGAGCACTGACAGGTTGTCCCATTTCTCAGGGAGCGACTCCGCAAGCCGCATGTCGCTCAGAGGCGACTCTGCTCTGAGCGCTGAGAGCTTTGCCTGCTTGCGCTCGAGGCGCTCGCTCAGGTCCGAGAGCTTCTCGCGCGCCTTGACTTTGTCGATCAGCCCATCGCCGAGGAGTTCGGCGACGTCATCGCGCCGTCGCTGTAGATCCTCAATTTCCTCGATGACAGGCACCGACTCGTCGTCTGGGCGCAGGCGGGGAACCATGCGCTCATCCTGCAGCGTCCTGAGAACCCAGGCACGAACAGCCGCGTCCACGTACTCCCCGCTGATAGACGTGCAGTATCGCTCGAAGCACACGTAGGAGATCGTCTTCAGGCGGCTACCGTCCGAGCGTAAGCGCGGAGTACGGACGGGATTCCCGTTCGCGTTCACTGTATTCGTTCGCTGCCGTACATCTTGACCGTGGCTGAACAATTGCCCGCCGCAGACGCCGCAGGTGAGCATGCCGCTCATGAGGTGCTTCGGCGTCGCCGCCCAGGACTGCTTCCGCTTGCGGTTCAACTTCAGCTCTCGAAAGTCCGCCCACTCCCGTGGCGTGAGAATCGGCTCCCACTGAATGGTCTTGCCTTCATCGAGATCAACCGGCTCGCCCCTATAAGAAGGTACGCCGCCGTAGTGGGAGTTCTCCAGCAGACGCTGGACCCGTTCGCCTGTCCATCTGTCCGCAAAAAGCGGGAGGACAGCACGCCGATTCCAGTCGATTGCGAGCTGCCTGTAGCTCGTCCCGGCGGTGACCCGTCGATAGCCTTCCCGGAGAATTTCCCCCTCAGCGGGCACGATCGCGATTCGTCCTTCGACGCGTTCGTAGCCGTACGGCCTGTTGCTGAACTGCCAGTGACCGTGCTTGGCAAGCTGCACGTTCTTGGACACCTGGCGGAGCCGCTTCTGCTCTCCCTCGTACTGCGACCACGCTGAGACTGTGCGAGCGACGGCGCGGCCGGCTGGCGAGGCTAGATCGAGCCCGTTCTCCGCCGAAGTGACGAAATACACCGGGATGCCTAGGTCAATCACTCGCTCGAGGTCTTTCGTCAGGCGCAGAAGGCGATCCTGATGCCATGCGATGATCGAACGCGGACGCGATTCCAACATGGCCTCGAAGGCCGGACGGCGTTTCCCGCTGGTCGCGCTCTGGTCATTGTCGCTGTAGACCTGATCTACCTCGAGCCCGAGTCGTCCCGCGAGCGCTCGACACTCCTGCTCGTGGCGTGCGACGCCGAGCTCCTCACCACTGCGGTCCTGGGACATTCGGACGTAGATCACGCAGCTCGATTGAGCAAGACTTGCCATGGCCCGAGGCTAGCCCAAAGCACCCCCGCCGGGCACGCTGCGTCCCTCGGGCGTCCGCTCGGAGCCGTGCCCGGCCCGGTCACGAGTCCGTCGTCGGCGGGCTGTCACCGCCTGATCCGTGAGTACGCCGCCACCTGCGTCACGAACGCCGCACAGATGGCCGAACTCGCCGGATGGACCGCGGTCGACGCGGACGCGCAGGCGTTCGCCTCGCCAGAGGAACGCCGGGTCCGTGATGTGATGAGTGCCCGCTCGCCGCGCACCGTCGAGGCGCTTGCGAAAGCGAGTGGGCTAAGTCCTCGCGAGATCAGCGGCGTGCTCGGTGCGCTCGATCTCGCCGGGGCCGTCGAGGAACGCGAACGAGGGTGGGTCCTCGTCGGCGGACGGGCGTGAGGTGATCGGTCGGCGGGGGAAGGCCACGGCGTCGGACGCGTGGGGCATGCTGTCCACGTGGACATCTGGAGCAGCATCGACGGGTTCTCGGAGCACCTCGCTTCCGAGCGTCGGCTGTCGCCGCAGACCGTTCGCGCCTACGCCTCCGATCTCCGGCAGCTCGCCGACTTCGCCACCGGACGCGACATCGAGCTCGTCGACGGCGTGACGCTGGACCTCCTCCGCGACTGGCTCTGGGCAGCCTCGGAAGCCGGTTCGTCCAAGGCGACACTCGCCAGACGCACCGCCACGGCCAAGGCCTGGAGCGCCTGGCTCCTGCGCACCGGCAGGGTCGATTCGGACGTCGCGGCACGTCTTCGGAGTCCGAAGACGGGTCGGACCCTGCCACGCGTCGTCGGCCGGGGCCCGTTCGACGACCTCCTCGCGGGGCTCGAGGACCGCGCCGCATCGGGGGAGCCGAACGCCCTCCGCGACCTCGCCGTCGTCGAGCTGCTCTACGCGTCAGCCCTTCGCGTGTCCGAGCTGTGCGGACTCGACCGGGACGATCTCGACCTCGACCGACTCACCGTCCGTGTCACCGGCAAGGGCGACAAGGAGCGGGTCGTGCCGTTCGGCGTCCCCGCGCAGTCGGCGATCGTCGACTACCTCACGAGCGCCCGCCCCCAGCTGGTCGCCCGTGCAGCCGCGAACGACCGCGGACCGACGCCCGGCGCAGCCCTCTTCCTCGGCGCGCGCGGAGGGCGGCTCGGCCCGCGCTCCGTCTACACGCTCGTCGCCCGGCTCCTCGACGCCGTGCCCGGTGGTGGTCCGGCAGGGCCTCACGCTCTGCGGCACACCGCCGCGACGCACCTGCTCGACGGGGGAGCGGACCTCCGCGCGGTCCAGGAACTTCTCGGCCACGCGAGTCTCGCGACGACGCAGATCTACACGCACGTCTCCGTCGAACGCATCAAGGAGAGCTACCGCAACGCCCACCCGCGGGCCTGAGCCCCCGCCGTCGCGGTCAATGGGAGCAGGACGGCCGGTGGCACCTCGCCGAGCAGCAGCATCGGATTGACGTAGACGCCGTCGAGCCGCACCCCGAAGTGCACGCAGGCGTCGGCGCAATGTCCGCCGACGCCGACCGTCCCGATCGGTGCCCCGCGGGTCACGCGGCTACCGACGTCGACCGAACCCACCACCGGCTCGATGCTCGAGACGTGTCCGTCCTCGTGCCGGATCACGACGAGTGGGCGGTCGACCACCGTCCCGCTGAATGTCACGACGCCGGCGGCTGCTGCGGCCACCGGCTGACCGGGCGATGCCGCGATGTCGACACCCCGGTGGCCGGCGCTGTAGGGGTCGGGCGGCGCGACGAACGGCTCGGTGACGACGTGCGGGGGAGCGATCGGCCAGCTCCAGGCCGGCGCCGCCCCAGACGTGCTCACGGGTGCGAGGAGCACCAGGCAGGAGATGAGGAACCAACTGGCGATCGAGGTCATCATGATCCGAGCCTGACGGGCTCGGGAGAGCGAGGGCGCTTGGGCACCTCGGAGCGGGGAGACGGACGTGGTCGGACGGCCTGTGGAGCGCCGTCACCACGGTGGCCTGATGCTATGCTGAACGGAGCACCTCGCTCGTCGGGGTGACTACGCGTGCCATTTCGGCCACCACTTCCAATCGGTCCTCGCTCTCCGGAGCGTGGCGGACGTGCGCCGGGCACCAGGGACGAGGCCATCCGGTCCGTCAGACAACCGAGGCACTCCCACCCGTCCGCGTCAGCGGTGCGGTGGCGAGCGCAGAACAGGAGAACGGCTCATGGCCGTCGTAACCATCCGCCAGCTGCTCGACAGCGGCGTGCACTTCGGGCACCAGACCCGCCGTTGGAACCCGAAGATGAAGCGCTTCATCTTCACCGAGCGTTCCGGCATCTACATCATCGACCTGCAGCAGTCGCTCGGCTACATCGACCAGGCCTTCGACTTCGTCAAGGAGACGGTCGCCCACGGCGGCACCATCCTCTTCGTCGGCACGAAGAAGCAGGCGCAGGAAGTCATCGCCGAGCAGGCGACGCGCGTCGGCCAGCCCTACGTCAACCAGCGTTGGCTCGGTGGCCTCCTCACCAACTTCCAGACGGTGTCGAAGCGACTCGCCCGCATGAAGGAGCTCGAGGAGCTCGACTTCGAAGACGCCTCCAAGAGCGGCTTCACCAAGAAGGAACTCCTCATCAAGAAGCGCGAGCTGGACAAGCTCCACAAGTCGCTCGGTGGTATCCGCAACCTCTCGAAGACGCCGTCGGCGCTCTGGGTCGTCGACACCAAGAAGGAGCACCTCGCGATCGACGAGGCGCGCAAGCTCGGCATCCCGGTCATCGGCATCCTCGACACCAACTGCGACCCCGACGAGGTCACCTACCCGATCCCGGGTAACGACGACGCGATCCGTTCCGTCGGCCTGCTGACGCGCATCATCGCCGACGCCGCCGCCGAGGGTCTCATCCAGCGCCACCAGAAGCCGACCGAGGGCGACGCCCCGGCCGAGCCGCTCGCCGAGTGGGAGCAGGAGCTGCTCCAGGGCGGCGAGCAGGGTTCCGCCGAGACCGAGAAGGTCGCCGATGAGGCGATCGCGGCAACCGACGCCGTCGAGGCAGCTCCGGCTGTCGAAGACGTCGAGGTCGCTGCAACCGAGTCCGCCGCCGACGCCGAGGGCGCAGCTGCCGCCGTCGTCGCCGACGAGAAGTAATCAAGGAGGACACCAGCAATGGCCAACTTTTCTCTCGCTGACCTGAAGGTGCTGCGCGAGCAGCTCGGCACCGGCATGGTCGACACCAAGAACGCACTCGTCGAAGCCGATGGCGACGTCGAGAAGGCGACCGAGATCCTGCGTCTCAAGGGTGCGAAGGGCAACGCGAAGCGTGCCGACCGCTCCACGAGCGAGGGCCTCGTCGCCGCGAAGGAGAACGGCGACACCGCCACGCTCATCGAGCTCGCCTGCGAGACCGACTTCGTCGCGAAGGGTGAGAAGTTCCTCGCCCTGGCCGACCTCGTCCTCGACGCAGTCGTCGCCGCCGGCGCGACCACCGTCGAAGAGGGGAACGCGGCTCCGGCCGACGGCAAGACCGTCGCCGAGGTCATCGCGGACTCCGCTGCGATCATCGGTGAGAAGTTCGAGCTCCGCCGCCTCGCGGTGGTGCACGGTGAGCACTTCGCCGTCTACCTCCACAAGACCAACAAGGACCTGCCCGCGCAGGTCGGCGTGGTCGTCGGCTACACGGGTGACGACGCGGAGACGGCTCGCAGCATCGCGCAGCACATCTCGTTCGCCAACCCGTCCTACCTCAGCCGCGACGACGTCCCGGCCGACGAGGTCGAGAAGGAGCGCGAGATCGTCACCGAGATCTCGAAGAACGAGGGCAAGCCCGAGGCTGCACTGCCGAAGATCGTCGAGGGCCGCGTGACCTCGTACTTCAAGCAGGTCGCGCTCCTCGAGCAGGACTACGCCAAGGACAACAAGCTGTCCGTGCAGAAGGTGCTCGCTGACGCGGGCCTCACCGTGACCGGGTTCGCCCGCTTCAAGGTCGGCGCGTAGCAGTTGTGACGGGGTCCGGATCGCCAGTGGCGATCCGGACCCCTTTGCGTGCGCGGGCATACCCGTGCACGTGGGATCGGTGACGATCCAGCCAGCGAGTCGACGGCTGTCGCGGACAGCGGGCGGCTCCTGACGCTAAGTTGTGTGAGGGACGAGGAAGGACAGGCGGATGCCGGAGAAGAAGCGCAGGGTACTGCTCAAGCTGTCAGGTGAGGCGTTCGGAGGCGGCCAGTTGGGCGTCAACCCCGACGTGGTCGGGTCGATCGCCCGCGAGATCGCTGAAGCGACCGCCGAGGTCGAGGTCGCAGTGGTCGTCGGAGGCGGCAACTTCTTCCGCGGAGCCGAGCTCAGCCAGCGCGGCATGGACCGCGGCCGAGCCGACTACATGGGCATGCTCGGAACGGTCATGAACGCCCTGGCGCTCCAGGACTTCCTGGAACAGGCCGGCGCCGCCACGCGCGTGCAGTCGGCCATCGCCATGACGCAGGTCGCCGAGCCCTACATCCCGCTCCGTGCCGAGCGACACCTCGAGAAGGGTCGCGTCGTCATCTTCGGAGCGGGCGCCGGACTCCCGTACTTCTCGACCGACACCGTCTCGGCACAGCGCGCGCTCGAGATCGGAGCGGTCGAGGTCCTTGTCGCCAAGAACGGCGTCGACGGTGTCTACACCGCCGACCCCCGCGTCGACCCGACGGCGACGAAGATCGACACCATCTCCTATCAGGAGGCGCTCCAGCGCGGCCTCAAGGTCGTCGACTCGACGGCCTTCAGCCTCTGCATGGACAACGGCATGCCGATGCGCGTCTTCGGCATGGAGCCGGCCGGCAACGTCACGGCGGCCATCCGCGGTGCCGCTATCGGCACCCTCGTCACCTCCGCCTAGGCGGCAGGGCGGCCTGGCCGAGGCCCGCCGCCCGACTAGACTGAACCCAGTAATGCAATCAAAGGAGTGCTCGTGATCGCGGATGTCCTCTCGGATGTTGGTACCCGGATGTCGAAGGCCGTCGAGGCCGCGAAGGATGACTTCGCCACGGTGCGTACGGGTCGCGCCAACCCCCAGCTGTTCCAGAAGGTCCTGGTGAGTTACTACGGCACGCCGACGCCGCTGGCGCAGCTCGCCTCCCTGCAGAACCAGGAAGCTCGCACGATCGTCGTGACGCCCTACGACAAGTCCGCACTGCGCGACATCGAGCAGGCGATCCGCGACATCCCGAACCTCGGCGCCAACCCGACGAACGACGGCACCGTCATCCGGGTCACCATGCCCGAACTGACCGCTGAGCGCCGCAAGGAATACGTCAAGATCGTCCGCGGCAAGGGTGAAGACGCGAAGGTGTCGATCCGCAACATCCGTCGCAAGGGCAAGGACGACCTCGAGGCGCTCAAGAGCGAGGTCGGCGATGACGACGTCGCACGCGGCGAAAAGGAGCTCGAGGCCGTCACGAAGTCGCACATCGACGCCGTCGACGCCGCGCTGAAGGCCAAGGAGACCGAGCTGCTCTCCATCTGAGCCGCTGTCCCACCGCTGATTCCGTTCGCCGACCGGTCCCTCGACCGACGGCACGCCCGCTGGAGGTACCTGTGGAAGACGATGTCGCTCCCGGGCGATCGAGCGATCCGTCGAAGCCCGAGCCCGGCCGGTCCGGCAAGTCTGGTCCGCAGGAGTTGCGGTCCCAGCTGAAGGACCGCCGCGCGAAGTTCGAGCGGCAGGTCGACGCCAAACGTGCCGACATCGAACGGCAGGTCCAGGCGACGAAGGCGCAGTTCGACGCGACGAACGAACGCATCGAGGCGCGGGTCGGCCGCAACCTGGTGAACGCCATCCTCATCGGGGTGGCCGCGGGCGGCATCATGCTCGTGAGTCTGATCATCTTCAAGGTGATCTTCGTCGTCCTGGCCTCGGCCGTGGTGGCCTTCGCCACGCTGGAGCTGCGGAAGGCCCTCGAGCAGACCGGGCGCCGGGTGCCGGCGATTCCGACCGTCATCTCGGCCGTCGCGATGCAGCCGGCGGCGTTCTTCCTCCACGACGTCTGGCGTTGGTCCGTCGTCCTGCTCGGCATCCTGCTCGTCATCGTCTGGCGCGTGGCCGAGCAGGCCATCGCTTCGAAGCGGACCGACCTTCCCACGCTCGTCCGCGACCTCGCGTCCGGGACGTTCATCCAGGTCTACGTTCCCTTCCTCGCCTCCTTCGCAGTGTTCCTGGTCGCCCAGCCCGAGGGCGAATGGTGGACGCTGGCGTTCCTGATCCTCGTCATCTGCGTCGACGTCGGCGCTTATGTGAGCGGCCTGTCGTTCGGCAGGCACAAGATGGCGCCGGTGATCAGCCCGAACAAGACCTGGGAGGGCTTCGCCGGGGCGGGGGTCGTCTCGGTCGTGGCCGGCGTGCTGCTCGCGATCCTCATGCTCGGTGTTCCGTGGTGGGTCGGTGTCCTGCTCGGTCTGCTGCTCCTCGGCAGCGCCACGGTCGGCGACCTCGCGGAGTCGCTCATCAAGCGCGACATCGGTGTGAAGGACATGAGCTCGTGGCTTCCCGGGCACGGGGGATTCCTCGACCGCCTCGACTCGATCCTGCCGTCGGCGGTCGTCGCCTACGTGGTCTACCTCATGTTCGGCGGACTCGCGGTCTGAGTCCCGGCTCGGTCCGATTTCGCCCGATCAGCCCCTCATGGGGGAGAATGGTCCGGTGAGCACGATCTTCCCCACCGCAAAACGTTCGAAGCGTGGCTACGATCCGGCCGAGGTCGACGAGTTCCTCGACCGCGCTCGCGCCGCCTACGGGCAGGACACCGACGCTGACGCCGATGCGATCCTGAGCGCGGAAGACATCCGGCACGTGGCGTTCCGGCTCGTCCGGGGTGGCTACAGCACCGAGCACGTCGACGCGGCGCTCGAGCGACTCGAGGACGCCTTCTCGCTCCGCGAGCGGGAGCGGTCGGTCGAGGAGCGCGGCGCCAAGGAATGGCTGCGCGACGCCCGCGGCACCGCGCAGGTCATCCTCAACCGGCTGACGAGGCCGGAGGGCCAGCGGTTCCAGCGCGTGAGCCTGCTCGCCCGCGGCTACAGCCGGAAGGACGTGGACGCCCTCGCGGATCGCCTCGTCGCCTACTTCCACGACGGGACGCCGCTCAACGTCGACCGCGTCCGCACGGCCGTGTTCCGCAACGAATGGGCCGGTTACCGCGAGTCCCAGGTCGACGCACTGCTCGACAGCGTCGTGGACGTCATGCTGGCGGTTCGCTGAGCGTCGGGCGACCAGGTGGCCTGATCAGGCATTCTCGGCTACCATCGATGCATCGTGCCTCAAGACTCAACTGACGTGACCCCGTGGAAACCATCAGCCCAGCCGAACACCGGTAAGGCGGTTCAGCCCTACCGTCGGCCGCGTTCTCGCGGCAAGAAGGTCCTCGGGATCTTCGCCGCGACGGCTGCATTCGGCTTCGTCGCCGTGACGATGGTCGACCCGACCTCGAGCGTCGTGGCGTCCTCCTATGCGGAGAAGCAGGCGCAGTTCGGTGGCAACGCCGCGCAGTCGGTCGTCGCGAGCTCGAACTACCAGTACACCTTCGCCCGCGACAGCTACGAGGTCGTCGCTCCGCCTCCGCCGCCCCCGGTGGCGACGCCGGCCGCGACCGGCGGCGGTTCCTCGTCCACGGGCAGCGCTCCCGCGGCAGGCACGCCTGACCCGGGTACGGCTCAGGCCATCGCCTACGACATGGTCATGGCCAACGGCTGGGGCGAGGGCGAGTACAGCTGCCTCGTCTCCCTGTGGAACCGCGAGTCGGGTTGGAACGTGTACGCCTACAACGCCAGCTCCGGCGCCACGGGCATCCCGCAGGCGCTTCCCGGCTCCAAGATGGCCTCGGCCGGAGCCGACTGGGCGACCAACCCCGCGACGCAGATCACCTGGGGTCTCGGATACATCACGAGTCGGTACAGCACGCCGTGTGGCGCGTGGGCCCACTCGGAGTCCAACGGCTGGTACTGACCGGAACCGCTTCCCGACACGGTCGTGGAGGCTGAGCCTAGACTTGACCCATGCCCCGACACCACCGCCACCGGCCACGGCCCGGCGACGACGAGGGTAACGGTCTCGAACGGCTGATGGCGGGGTGGAAACGCACCGAGGACCATCGAGACGGATCCTGGTTCGTCCAGCCCGTCAGCGGTTCCAGTGCGCAGAAGACCTATGTGTGTCCTGGATGCGGACAGTCCATCCCGCCCGGTACCGCCCATGTGGTGACGTGGCGCGCTGACGGGGTCCTGGGCGACCAGGCCGACATCGCTGCCCGACGGCACTGGCACTCCCACTGCTGGCGGATCCGGTGAACGCCCGGACGCCGCGAATCGACCCGACCACACTGCCCCGGAGGACTGACTCATGACCGACACCATCGAGATCCGTGGTGGCGCCGAGCTCCCCGCCGTCCGAGAGGAGATCGTGCTGCACACGGCCGACGGCTTGACCCTCGTCGGCGAGCTCGCGGTGCCGGCCGACGGCGAGATCGTCGCGACCCTGGTGACGCTCCACCCGCTGCCGACCGCCGGCGGGTTCATGGACTCCCATGTGCTCCGGAAGGCCGCGGCGCGCCTGCCGGCACTCGCGGGGATCGCGGTGCTCCGCTTCAACACCCGCGGCACCTCGTCTCCGCGAGGGACGAGCGACGGCGCGTTCGACGGCGGCGTCGGCGAACGGGCCGATGTCGAGGCCGCACTGGCGTTCGTGGCCGAGCGCGGGCTTCCGCATCCCTGGATCGTCGGATGGTCGTTCGGGACCGAGCTGGCCCTGAAGTACGGGCGCGACCCGGCCGTCGACGGCGTGATCCTCCTCTCTCCGCCGCTGCACCGCACGACGGAGGACGAACTCCGGGCCTGGACCGACGACGACCGGCCGATGGTCGTCCTCGTGCCCGAGTTCGACGACTACCTCCGACCCGCGGAAGCGACGGAACGGTTCGGCGTCCTGCCCGGGGCCACCCTCGTCCCGGTGGACGGTGCCAAGCACCTGTGGGTGGGGGAGAGCCAGACCCGACGCGTGCTCACCGAGATCGTCGCTGCAGTGCGTCCCGAGGCGCTGCCGCTCCCGACCCACTGGCCGGCCCCCGGCCTCCCAGCGGCCGTCTAGCCGCCTCCCAGTCATTTCCGATAGCCTGAACCACCTGCGTCTCCTGCCGGCCCGACCCGCCGGATCCCGTCGGACGCAGGATCACCCGCGTCGCTCCGACGCCAGAGGAGAGTAATCCGTGCGTTTCGTTCTCGCCATCGCCGCGTTCGTCGTGGCAGCCGTCATGATCGTGACGGGAATCGCGCAACGGACCGTGTTCCTCTCACCCGGCACCTTCAGCCTGTCCACGACGGTCGACAGCGGTGATCGGTTCATCGTCATCCCCGGGAGCGTGCTGCAGTCGCAGCCGGGAGCGCAGTCCATCGTGGCGGGCGCGGGCGGCGACACCCAGGTGTTCATGAGCTACGGGCGCTCCGACGACATCACGGCCTGGCTCGGCGACGAGCCCTACAGCCGCGTCGGCGTCAACAGTGCCGGCACCGCCCTGACGACCACCACCGTCACCGCCGAGGCGGACGCGACCGACGACGGGGCGACCCCGAGTCCGGAGCCGTCGGCGACGCCGGCCCCCGAGGCCACCGACGACACCACCACCTCCGAGAAGGGCCCGGACCCGCGCGGATCCGACCTCTGGCTCGGCGAGTACGACGAGGCGGGCGCGGTCATCGCGACGATGAACCTGCCGAAGGACATCGACGTGCTCATCGCGACCGACGGTACGGCCGCCGCTCCGGATTCCCTCCGCCTCTCCTGGCCACTCGACAACGCCACCCCGTGGGCCGGCCCGCTGATCGCCGGTGGCATCCTCGTGCTCCTCGCCGGCATCGTGCTCTACCTCTCGGGGATCCAGCGCATGCGTCGCTCGCGAGGCCCGCGTCGCAAGGGTCCGGGACAAGGACAGAAGGGCATCACGAAGATGTCGAGACAACCAAAGCCGCGCCGTCCCCGTGAACTCGGGGCCGGCAAGACGAAGCGCTCCCCGCTCCGCCGCTCCCTCGTCGTGGGCGTGCCGCTCGTCCTCATCGGCACGCTCGGTCTGAGCGGCTGCTCCCAGGACTACTGGCCGACCATCGGAGCGCCGTCACCGACGCCCACCGTCACCGCGACGGACCTGCCGGCCGACAGCCAGGACCAGGACTTCGCGGCGCCCGTCGTCACCGTGCCACAGGTCGAACGGATCGTGTCGCGGATCTCGACGGCGGCGTCCGAGGCCGATGCTGCGCTCGACGGCACCGCTGCGGCCGTCCGGTTCTCCGGGCCGGCGCTCGAGGAGCGCACCGCGAACTACGCCCTCCGCTCGAAGGTGGCCGACGCCGCCGGAGCGACCCCCATCCCCGCCTCGCCCGTCACGCTCACCCTGCCTCAGGCGACAGACGCCTGGCCACGGACGGTCATGACCGCGATCCAGGACAAGGCCGACGAGACGGTGTCGCCGACGGTCCTCGTGATGACCCAGCAGGACCCGCGGTCGAACTACCAGGTCGTCTACGCGGAGAAGCTCCTCGAGGGCGCCCGACTCGAGAACGTCGCGCCCGCGACCATCGGTGCCGCGAGCGTCCCGCCGGACTCGAAGCTGCTCGTCATGCCGCCGGAGGAGATCGCCGCGGCCTACGCCGACATCATCACGAACGGCGACGCGAGCACCTTCGCGGGCTTGTTCAACGCCGATGGCGACGTCTTCCGCACGCAGGTCGCCGCGGACCGCGCGACGAAGGCCGCCAACCTGCCGACGACGGCGAGCATCGCCTTCTCGGCGGCCGCCGGTACCGGCCCGAACGTCGCGCTGGCGACCAACGACTCCGGCGCGATCGTCGCCGTCAACGTGCAGGAGGGCGAGGTGGTCTCCGTCGTCACCGCCGGTGCTACCGTGAAACCTTCGGGTGCGGTCGCCGCGCTCTCCGGGATCACCGAGAGCGCGAAGGGGACGCAGGCAACCTACGGCGACCAGCTCCTGTTCTACGTGCCAGCCGTCAACTCCGGAGAGAAGATCACCTTGCTCGGATTCACCCAGACCCTCATCGCCGCATCGGAGCTCCCGTGAGTGCCGCGGAGCCGAGCGCAGCGCACCTGCGCGGAGCCGTCGACCTCTCAGGCCTCGCTCGTCGCCACCAGGCGCCGCCCCCCGGTGCGCCGACCCAGACCGGCGCGCCTGCAGAAGCGCCCGGCGCGACGACCGACCAGACCGTCCAGGTCCCGTCCCTCGTCTTCGACGCGACCGACGACGGGTTCGGTCAGGTCGTCGAGCTGTCCTCCGTGGTCCCCGTCGTCATCGACCTCTGGGCCGAATGGTGTGGGCCGTGCAAGCAGCTCTCGCCGGTGCTCGAGCGCCTCGCCGCCGAATACGCCGGTCGCTTCGTGCTCGCCAAGGTGGACGTCGACGCGAACCCGCAGCTCTCCCAGGCCTTCCAGGCGCAGTCGATCCCGATGGTCGTCGCCGTCGTGGGCGGACGCCCGGTGCCGATGTTCAACGGCGCGATCCCGGAGTCGCAGGTGCGCGATGTCATCGAGCAGCTGCTGCAGCTGGCCGAGCAGAACGGGGTCTCCGGTCGGGCCGTCGTCGCCGATGGTGACGCCGCAGCCCCCGCCGAGCCCGTGGAGGAGCCGCTGCCGCCCCTCCACGCCGAGGCGTACGAGGCCATCGAGCGCGCCGACTACCCGACGGCCATCGCCGCGTATGAGAAGGCCATCGCGCAGAACCCGAAGGACGACATGGCCGTGGCCGGCCTCGCCCAGGTCCGTCTGCTGCACCGCCTCACGGGGAAGACCCTCGATGAGATCCGCGGACGAGCGGCCGCCGCTCCCGACGACCTCGACGCCCAGCTGACCGTCGCCGACCTCGACCTCTCCGGAGGGCACCTCGAGGACGCCTTCGACCGGCTGCTGACGCTGTTCCCCGACCTCGACCAGTCGGGCAAGGACACCGTCCGGACGCGCCTGCTCGAGTTGTTCCAGGTCGCCGGCGTCACCGATCCGCGCGTCATGAAGGCCAGGGCCCGGTTGACCGGCCTCCTGTACTGACCGACCGACGCACGATGAAGGCCCGCCTCCCTCAGGAGGCGGGCCTTCATCGTGCATCCGGGTGCCGCGGAAGCCTGGTCAGCCGACGTGCTTGAGCCAGATCATGCCGAGCGGGGGGAGCGTGAGCTCGGCGGATGCCGGGCGTCCTGCCCACGGTGACGCCGACGCCTCGATCGATCCGTAGTTGCCCACGCCGGATCCGCCGTACTCCACGGCGTCGGTGTTGAGGAGTTCCTCCCACCGACCCGCGCGAGGCAGACCGACCCGGTATGGGCCGACAGGGGCGCCGGAGAAATTGACGAGCGCGGCGATCACGTTGCCGTCGTCGTCCCAGCGCAGGAAGGAGAGCACGCTGTTCTGCGCGTCCCCGGCGTCGAGCCATTCGAAGCCGGCGGCGTCGTGGTCCAGGGCCCAGAGAGCCGGGTGCTCCGTGTACACGGCGTTGAGTCGGGATACGAGGCCGAGCAGTGCCCGGTGGCTCGGCTGGTCCAGGATCCACCAGTCCAGACCGCGTTCCTCCGACCATTCGGACGGCTGACCGAACTCCTGACCCATGAACAGCAGCTGCTTGCCGGGGTGGGCCCACATGAAGGCGAGGTAAGCCCGCATGTTCGCGAGTTGCTGCCAGTGGTCACCGGGCATCTTCGCGAGGAGGGACCCCTTGCCGTGGACGACCTCGTCGTGGCTGATCGGCAGGAGGAAGCTCTCGCTGAAGGCGTAGACCATCGAGAAGGTGATCTCGCCGTGGTGGTGCGACCGGTAGAGCGGGTCGTGCTCGATGTACTGGAGCGAATCGTGCATCCAGCCCATGTTCCACTTCAGGCCGAACCCCAGCCCGCCCTCGCTCGTCGGTGCGGTGACGCCGGGCCAACTCGTCGACTCCTCGGCGATCATGACGATGCCGGGGTTCCGCCGGTAGGCCGTCGCATTCGCCTCCTGGAGGAGACTGATCGCTTCGAGGTTCTCGCGCCCGCCGTGGACGTTCGGCAGCCACTCGCCGTCCTTCCGCGAGTAGTCGAGGTACAGCATCGAGGCGACGGCGTCGACGCGCAGGCCGTCGACGTGGAACTCCTCGAGCCAGTAGAGCGCGTTGGCCACGAGGAAATTCTTGACCTGGGGCTGGCCGAAGTCGAAGACGAGGGTGCCCCAGTCCGGCTGTTCGCCACGTCGCGGGTCGGGGTGCTCGTAGAGGGGCTGACCGTCGAAGTTCGC
This sequence comes from Plantibacter sp. M259, assembly GCF_006065115.1. Classification (NCBI taxonomy): domain Bacteria; kingdom Bacillati; phylum Actinomycetota; class Actinomycetes; order Micrococcales; family Microbacteriaceae; genus Plantibacter; species Plantibacter sp. M259. The sequence continues at coordinate 3,686,771 of NZ_CP040750.1, forward strand.
GAGGGCCCACTCGTCCTTCGGGAAGTGGCCGGGCACCCAGTCCATGAGGACGCCGATCCCCGCGCCGTGGAGACGGTCGATCAGGTACTTGAGGTCGTCGCTCGAACCGAAGCGGCTGGTCGGCGCGTAGTAGCCGGTGACCTGGTAGCCCCAGGAGCCGCCGAAGGGGTGCTCGGCGAGTGGCATGAACTCGACGTGCGTGTAGCCGAGTTCTGCGATGTACTCGATGAGCTGGTCCGCGAGGTCCCGGTAGCCGAGCCCGGGACGCCAGGAGCCGACGTGGAGCTCGTAGACGCTCATGGGCCCGTTGTGGGGATCGCTCGCGGCCCGCCGATCGAGCCACGCCTCGTCGGTCCAGTGGTAGTCGCTGACACCGGTCACGGATGCGGTCGCGGGGGACCGCTCGGTGAACCGGGCCATCGGGTCGGACCGACGGACCCAGTCGCCGTGCTGGGTCAGGATCTCGAAGCGGTACAGCTCACCGGCGCCGATGGTGGGGATGAACAGCTCCCAGACACCCGTCGCACCCATGTTGCGCATGGCGTGCGCCGTGCCGTCCCAGGAGTTGAGGTCGCCGATGACCCGGACCGCGCGCGCGTGGGGTGCCCAGACGGCGAACGCGGTGCCGGCGACCGACTCGGTGACCCCACGCAGCTCGGTGACGTGTGCGCCCAGGGCGTCCCAGAGCCGTTCGTGACGACCCTCGCCGATGAGGTGCAGGTCGAGTTCGCCGATCGACGGCGCGAACCGGTACGGGTCGTCGGCGTTCCAGATCGATCCGTCGCCGTAGCGGGCGTCGAGCGTGTAGTCGATGATGCCGTCGACGTGGAAGCCCTGCCAGATGCCGGCGCGGACGTGCGCGAGCTCGACGCGCGCACCGTTGGCGAGCACCGCCGTCACCTGCTCGGCCAGCGGGCGTCTGGCGCGGACGACCACGAGGGGGTCGCTCACCCCGCCGAGGTCGACCAGGTGCTGGCCGAGGATCTCGTGCGGATCGTGGTAGCGGCCCTCCGCGACGGCGTCGAGGATCCAGTCCTCGACGGAGGGGAGCGGGAGCTCCCGGGGCGCGGGTGTGGCGTCGACCGGCATCGGTGCGGCTCGACGGCCGGAGCGCTTCGGTGCAGCGGCTCCGTCTGGGGTCACAGGGCTGGTCGTCATGGTCGGATCCTCACGCTCAGGATGTGCACGGGCTCGGTGAAGGCGTCGAGGCGCACGAAGTTGCTGTCGGACCAGATCCACTCGGCTCCCGTGACGAGGTCCGTGACGTCGAAGCTGCCGCCCGGGACGCCACCGAACACGGTCTGGTCGAGGTGCACCATGGTCTGTCGGACCGAGTGCGGATCGAGGTTGGCGACGACGAGCAGGGTGTCGTGCTCACCGGTGCCGGTGAACCGCTGGTCGAGATGCTTGCTGAAGACGAGGATCTGGTCGTCGTCGCTCCAGTGGAAGCTGATGTTGCGCAACTGCCGGAGGGCGGGATGCGCACGCCGGATCTGGTTGAGCAGGGTGAGGTACGGCGACAGCGAGGTGCCGGCGGCCTCCGCAGCGGCCCAGTCCCGCGGACGGTACTCGAACTTCTCGCTGTCGATGTTCTCCTCGGCTCCGGGACGGGCGACGTTCTCGATGAGCTCGTACCCGGCGTAGACCCCCCACGTCGGAGCGGCGGTCGCGGCGATCGCCGCACGCACCTTGTACGCTGCCCGGCCACCGAACTGGAGGTACTCGGTGAGGATGTCGGGCGTGTTGACGAACAGGTTGGGCCGGAGGAAGTCGGCGGTCTCGGTCGCTGCCGCGCCGAGGAACTCCTCGAGCTCCTCCTTCGTGTTGCGCCACGTGAAGTAGGTGTAGCTCTGCTGGAACCCGACCTTCGCCAGACCCTGCAGCAGGGCCGGACGGGTGAAGGCCTCCGCGAGGAACACGACGTCGGGGTCCGTCCGGTTGACGGTCGCGAGCAACCACTCCCAGAAGTCGAGCGGCTTGGTATGCGGGTTGTCGACCCGGAAGATGCGGACGCCGAGCGAGATCCAGTGGCGGACGATGCGCAGCACCTCGGCCCGGATGCCCTCGGGGTCGTTGTCGAAGTTGACCGGGTAGATGTCCTGGTACTTCTTCGGCGGGTTCTCGGCGTACGCGATCGTGCCGTCGGGGAGGGTCGTGAACCACTCGGGGTGCTCGGTCACCCAGGGGTGGTCTGGCGACGCTTGCAGAGCGAGATCGAGGGCGACCTCCAGGCCGACCTTCTTCGCCTGTCGGACGAACGCGACGAAGTCCTTCTCGGTACCGAGGTCGGGATGGATCGCGTCATGACCGCCCCCGGCACCGCCGATCGCCCAGGGGGAGCCCGGGTCGTGCTCGCCGGGCGTGAGGGTGTTGTTCGGTCCCTTGCGGAACGTCACGCCGATGGGGTGGATGGGCGGCAGGTAGAGGACGTCGAACCCCATCGCGGCGACGGCCGGCAACCGCCCGGCTGCGCTGCGGAAGGTGCCTGATGTCCAGGAGCCGTCCGGGTTCCGCTCGGCACCCTCCGACCGCGGGAAGAACTCGTACCAGGAACCGACGCCGGCCCGGGTGCGCTCGACGCGGACCACGCGCTCGTCGCTCGTGCTCGCGAGACCGGCGAACGGCCGGCGGTCGGCGATGGCCAGGAGTTCGGGGTCGTCGAGCACCGCGAACCGGGCTTCCGGCTCGGCGTCGGTGTCGCGGAGGAGCTTGGCGGCGGCGGTGAGGAAGCGGCGGTCCTTCGCCGGGCGGAGCTTGTCCGTCGCGGCACGCTCGAGGAGTTCCGCGCCGATGAGGTACATGAGTTCGACGTCGACACCGGCCTCGATCTTGACCCTGGCGTTGTGCTCCCAGGTCGCGAACTCGTCGGCGAAGGCGCGGACCTGGTACCGCCAGGTACCCTCCGTCGCGAGTTGGACCTCGACCTCGAAGCGGTCGGTGCCAGGGGCGCCCGGAGCCATCCGATGCGCGACCGTCTTCCCTCGCGGATCGGTGAGCAGGAGCTCGACGCCGATGAGGTCGTGTCCTTCGCGGAACGCGGTCGCACCGAACGGCACCACTTCGCCCGAGAACGCCTTGGCCGGCCAACGGCCACCTTCGACCGAGGGCGTCGGATCCAGGATCGGGATGCGCCCGATGCTCGGGGACAGCGTGAGCGACACCGGTCCGGCGTCGTCGACGGTGGAGGACTGCGGTACTGACTTCGGCATAGTGCGTTCCATCTCCTTCGGTGCCACTGGTCCGACCGTACCGCGAAACGACCACCGATGAAGGGGCGCGCGGGGTGTCGCGCGTCATGCTAAGGCCTCGGGCGCGGCCGTGTCCCGGGTGGCCGCCCGATGAGCGTTCGGGTGCGTTCCGCGGTTGCCATAGAGTGAGCGCGTGAAGGCTATCCGCAGGTTTACCGTCCGCGCGCTCATCCCCGAGTCCCTGACCTCGCTCACCGCCCTCGCTGCGAACCTGCGGTGGTCGTGGCACGAGCCGACGCAGCGCCTGTTCGACGAGATCGCACCGGACGTCTGGCGCGAGTCCGACCACGATCCGATCAGCGGCCTCGGACTCGTGACCCCGGAGCGATTGGCGGAACTCGCCGCCGACGCGGACTTCGTCGGCCGGGCCGACGCCTTGCACGCCGACCTCCGTCGGTACCTGGAGGAGCCGCGGTGGTACCAGGGCCTCCCTGACCCGAAACCGCAGACGATCGCCTACTTCTCGCCCGAATTCGGTATTGCCGCGGCCCTGCCGCAGTACTCGGGCGGACTCGGCATCCTCGCCGGCGACCACCTGAAGAGCGCCTCCGACCTGGGGGTGCCGCTCGTCGGCGTGGGTCTCCTCTACCGCTCCGGATACTTCGCGCAGTCGATCACGAACGACGGCTGGCAGCAGGAGTCCTATCCCGTGCAGGACCCCGACGGACTCCCGGTCACGGTGCTCCGGGAACCGGACGGGACGCCGGTCACCGTCACCCTGGCGCTCCCCGACGACCGGAGCCTGTCGGCACGGGTCTGGATCGCCGACGTCGGTCGAGTGCCACTGCTGCTGCTCGACACGGACATCCCGGAGAACGTCGCCGACCTGCGCGGCGTGACGGACCGGTTGTACGGCGGCGGCGGCGAGCATCGCCTCCTGCAGGAACTCCTCCTCGGCATCGGCGGTGTCCGGGCGATCAAGCAGTGGAGCGAGCTCACGGACCACCCGCTGCCGCAGGTCTACCACTCCAACGAAGGTCACGCCGGTTTCCTGGGGCTCGAGCGGATCAGCGACCTCGTCGGGAACGGACTCTCCTTCGACGAGGCGTTGCAGCTCGTGCGCGGCGGGACCGTCTTCACGACGCACACCCCCGTTCCGGCCGGCATCGACCGGTTCGACCGCGAGGTAATCACGCGCTACTTCAGCGGTGACCTGCTCCCCGGCGTCGCCGCACCGGACGTCCTCGCGCTCGGCGACGAGACGGCGAACGGCGGCTCGGCCGACGTGTTCAACCTGGCGATCATGGGCCTGCGTCTGGCGCAGCGCGCGAACGGGGTCAGCCGGCTGCACGGCGAGGTGAGCCGGGCGATGTTCCGAGGCCTCTGGCCCGGCTTCGACGTCTCGGATGTGCCGATCACGTCGATCACGAACGGTGTCCACGCCCCGAGCTGGACCGATCCGTCGCTCGTCGACCTCGCCGTGGACCGGTGGGGGACGACCGACACGAGTCGGGCGGACTGGTCCGATCCCTCGCTCTCGGACGCCGAGCTCTGGTCGCGGAAGCACGGGATGCGGGAGCGCCTCGTCGCCGACGTGCGGCGTCGGATCGCCGACGGGTATCGGAGCCAGAACCCGCAGGCGGTGCTCCCGTCCTGGATCGACGAACTGCTCGACCCCGAGGTGTTGACGATCGGGTTCGCCCGGCGCGTGCCGAGCTACAAGCGGCTCACCCTCATGCTGCGCGATCCCGATCGACTGCGGGCGATCCTGCTCCACCCCGAACGGCCCGTCCAGATCGTCGTCGCGGGCAAGGCACACCCGGCGGACGACGACGGCAAGCGGCTCATCCAGCGCCTCGTGCAGTTCGCCCAGGACCCCGAGCTCCGATCGCGCATCGTCTTCCTGCCGGACTACGGCATCGGGATGGCCAAGACGCTCTACCCCGGCTGTGATGTGTGGTTGAACAACCCGCTGCGTCCGCTCGAGGCCTGCGGGACGTCCGGCATGAAGGCCGCACTCAACGGGGCCCTGAACCTGTCGATCCTCGACGGATGGTGGAACGAGTACGCGGACGGCGAGAACGGTTGGGTCATCCCGTCGGCGGACGGGGCGGCGGACGACGAGGAACGCGACGCCCTCGAGGCCACGGCGCTGTACGAGATCCTCGAGCACCAGCTGGTGCCGCGGTTCTACGAGCGCGGGGACGACGGTCTGCCGCAGCGCTGGATGCAGATGGTGCGACACACGATCTCGACGCTGTCCGAACCCCTCAGCGCCGACCGCATGGTCCGCGAGTACACCGAGCGCATGTACCTCCCGGCGGCGGCGATGGAGCGCGAGCTGAACGCGTCCGATCAGCAGCGGGCGCGCGAGCTTGCGGCCTACAAGCAGCGGGTGCGCGAGGCCTGGCCACAGCTGGCGGTCGCCCATGTCGAGAGCGGCGGTGTCGACGCGGTCCCGCAGGTCGGTGACGTGCTGCGACTGCGCGCCTACGTCCAGCTTGGATCGCTGGCACCGGAGGACGTGACCGTCGAGGTGGTCTGCGGAGTACCCGGTGCCGGGGGAGAACTGCTCGACATCCGGACGCAGCCGCTCGAGCAACAGCAGTCCCCGTCGACGAGTCGGCCGGAGCACACGCTCGAGTACGCCGGGACGCTTCCCCTCGATCGGGCCGGCGGGTTCGGGTACACGGTGCGCATCGTGCCGAGACACGAGCTGCTCCTCACCCCGCGGAACTCGGGCTCGTCGCCGTGGCGGACCAGTAGGGCGATCTCCTCCGACGCGCCGCTGCGTCCCTCGGTCCGGTGCGTCGAGGGATCCGACTATCGGGCGATCCGCGCGACGACGGCGGAGACGGCCGATCCGAGGTCGGACGGGGCGAGTTCGAGGTCGAACCCGCGCCGACCACCCGAGACCAACACCGTCTCGTGCTCGAACGCGCTCTCGTCGAGCACCGTCGGGAGCGCAGTGCGCTGCCCGATCGGGCTGATGCCGCCGACCACGTAGCCCGTCTTCCGCTCGGCGACGGCGGGGTCCGCCATCGTCGCCCGCTTCCCGCCGAGGGCCGTCGCGAGCGCCTTGAGGTCGAGTTGGTCGGCGACCGGGACGATCGCGACCACGAGCGACCCGTCCACCTCCGCCAGCAGGGTCTTGAACACCCTGGGAGGGTCGACCCCGAGCGCAGCGGCGGCTTCGAGACCGAAAGCCGTCACCGACGGGTCGTGTCGGTAGGAGCGCGGGGTGAACGGGATGCCCAGCGAGGTCAACGTCACCGTCGCCGGGGTGCCGCCACCCTCGGCCCTGCGTTTCGCCATCGTCAGACGGCTCGGAAGAGCTGCATCGACGTGGCCGAGACCGGGACCGTCTGGCCGGGGATGAACTGCTCCTCCTCGGACGTCGGTGCGTCGTCCGCGGAGTTCCAGATGCGCACGAACGCGGTCACGCCCTCGTGCTCGGGCAGGGTGACCTCGACCGGCTGCTCGACGCCGTGCACGATGAGCAGCACGCGGTCGAGCTCCTCGGACTCCGGCGTGCTCGTCGAGAAGAACTGCAGTGTCCGGTTCCGCGGGCTCGTCCAGTCCTCGGTGCTCATGGTCGCGCCCGAGGCGTCGAACCAGTCCATGACGCTCGCGCCGGGCACCGTCGTCCCGGCGGCGGCGAAGTGCTCCGGTCGGAGGGCGGGGTGTTCGCGGCGGAGTTCGAGGAGCCGGCGGCTGTGCGCGAGCAACTGGTCCTGCCACGGTTCCCTCGTCCACCCGACCCAGGTCAGCTCGGAGTCGTGACAGTAGGCGTTGTTGTTGCCGCGCTGACTCCGCCCGAACTCGTCGCCCGCCGTGAGCATCGGGACACCTGCCGAGAGGAGGAGCGTACCGAGCAGGTTCCGCATCGCCTTGCGACGAGCGGCGAGGATCGCGGGGTCGTCCGTCGGGCCCTCGGCACCGTGGTTGAAGGAACGGTTGTTGTCCGTCCCGTCGCGGTTGGACTCGCCGTTCCCGACGTTGTGCTTGACGTCGTACGAGACGAGGTCGGCCAGGGTGAACCCGTCGTGGGCCGTGATGAAGTTGACGGAGGCCAACGGACCGCGCTCAGCGGAGAAGGTGTTGCTCGATCCGGCCAGACGGGTCGCGAACCCACCGATCCCGACCGGGGCGTCCGCCCGCCTCGCGTAGTCGATGTCGGAGAGCCAGAAGTTCCGGACGCGATCCCGGTACCGGTCGTTCCACTCGTGCCAACCGGCGGGGAAGTTCCCCGTCTGCCAGCCGCCCATCCCGACGTCCCAGGGCTCGGCGATCATCTTCGCGTCGACGAGTGACGGGTCGTGGACGATCGCCCCGAGCAGGGGGTGGTCGGGCGTGAACTCGACCGCCTCGTTCCGACCGAGCGTCGCGGCGAGGTCGAAGCGGAAGCCGTCGATCTGCACCTCGTCCGCCCAGTACCGCAACGAGTCGAGTACGAGCTGCTGCGGGACCGGGTGGCCGAAGTCCACGGTGTTGCCGCAGCCCGTCACGTCGATGTAGGCGCCGGTGGCGTCCTGACGGTAGTAGGTCGCGTTGTCGATGCCGCGGAAGCTCGTGCGGGGGCCGCCGGGCCCCTCCTCGGCGGTGTGGTTGTAGACGACGTCGAGGATGACCTCGAGGCCGGCCTGGTGCAGCAGCTTCACCATGCCCTTGAACTCGCGGAGGACCTCGTCCGCTCCACCCGCCTGAGCCGTCTTCGTCGCGTAGGAGGCGTGTGGACTGAAGAAGTTCAGGGTGTTGTAGCCCCAGTAGTTGACGAGGCCCTGCTTGATGAGACGCTGTTCAGAGGTGAACGCGTGCACTGGAAGCAGTTCGACGCTCGTCACGCCGAGATCGTGCAGATGCGCGATCATCGCGGGGTGGGCGAGGCCCGCATACGTGCCCCGCAGCTCCTCCGGGACATCCGGGTGCAGCTTGCTCAGCCCCTTGACGTGCGCCTCGTACACGACGGTCCGGTCGAGCGGGACACGGGGTTTCTGCACACCGCCCCAGTCGAACGCGTCGTCGACGACGACGGAACGCCACTGCTCTGCCGACACCCGGGCGAGGCCGCGGGCGTAGGGGTCGAGCATCAGCAGGCTCGGGTCGAAGGCATTGTTCGGCGAGGACGGCCCGGAAGCGCGGACCGCATAGCGTCGGCCGAGCACCAGCTCCTCGGAACTCCCACTCCAGATTCCATCGTCGTCTCGGGTCATCTCGACGGAGTGGGTGATCCAGTTCAGATCCTTGTCGTCGAAGATCACGAGTTCGAGGGCATCCGCGTGCTCGGACCACACACGGAGCTCACCACCGGACGGGCCGAGGCGGACGCCGAGATCGTGGAAGGGGTCACCAGCGTTCATGGGTTCTACAGTAGTGAGTGCGGGAGTGCGCGAAGATCCGCGGACACCGCGGCGAGGGGAGGAGCGGCATGGTGGTGTACCTGGACCACGCCGCGACGACCCCGGTGCGATCCGAGGTGATCGAGGCCTACGCGTCCGCGATGGCGACCGTCGGCAACCCCGCCTCCATCCACGGCCCCGGGCAGCAGGCCCGCCGCCTCCTCGAAGAGGCGCGTGAGCGGGTCGCAGCGACTCTCGGGTGCGACCCCATCGAACTCGTCTTCACCTCAGGCGGAACCGAATCCATCAACCTCGCCCTCAAGGGGCTCTACTGGCACCGCCAGCAGGATCGACGCCGCGCCGCCGTACTCGCACCGGCAGGCGAGCACCACGCCACGCTCGACACCGTCGAATGGCTCGAGCGCCACGAGGGGGCGTCCCCGCTCTGGATCCCGCTCGACGACCTCGGCCGGGTCTCACTCGACACGGCGGCCGAGCGCTTCGCCGACCACGGCCCCGACATCGCCGTGGCGACGGCACTCTGGGCGAACAACGAGGTCGGCACCATCCAGCCCGTCGTCCGGCTGGCGGCGCTCGCCGCAGCGGCCGAGGTGCCGTTCCACCTGGATGCGGTCTCGGCATACGGACACCTCCCCATCGACCTCGCCGACCTTCGCGCCGCATCCGGATCCGTCGGTGCCAGTGGTCTCGTCGCGCTCAGCGTCTCCGCGCACAAGATCGGTGGTCCCGTGGGGATCGGAGCGCTGGTCGTGAGCCGCGCCGCCGTGGTGGAGCCATTGCAGCACGGTGGCGGACAGCAGCGCGGACTCCGCTCCGGCACGCAGGACGTCGCGGCAGCCGTCGGGTTCGCCGTCGCCGCAGAGCTCATGGCGCTCGAACGAGCAGCGGAGCAGGAGCGCCTCGGCGCCTTGCGCGACCGACTCGTGGCCGGCGTGCGGGCGACCGTTCCGGAGGCCGAGCTGACGGGTGATCCCAGCGAGCGACTCGCGTCGAACGCGAACTTCGTGTTCCCCGGCGCCCAGGGGGACTCGATGCTCTTCCTCCTCGACCTCGCAGGGGTGGCGGTCTCGACGGGTTCCGCCTGCCAGGCCGGCGTACCGGAACCGTCGCATGTCCTGCTCGCGATGGGACGCCCGGAGACGGAGGCCCGATCGGTCCTCCGGATCACGCTGGGCCGGACGACGACCGAGGCGGACGTGGACGACTTCCTCCATGCGCTGCCGCGCGCGTACGCGCAGGCGAGTCGGGCCGGTTCCGCCGACCGCGACACGGCGCTGGGCGCTCGTCCCTGAGCAGCCGTCCCGTCAGCGCTTGCGGGTGGCCGTCCAGCGGCTGGCGCGTAGACTTGCCCGGTGAAAGTTCTGGCAGCGATGAGTGGCGGAGTCGACTCCGCCGTGGCAGCGGCGCGCGCCGTCGACGCAGGCCATGAGGTGGTCGGCGTCCACCTGGCGCTCAGCCGGATGCCGGGCACGCTCCGGACCGGCAGTCGCGGGTGCTGCACCATCGAGGACTCGATGGACGCCCAGCGTGCGGCGAACCTGATCGGCATCCCGTACTACGTGTGGGACTTCTCGGAGCGTTTCAAGCTCGACGTGGTGGACGACTTCATCGCCGAGTACCGCGCCGGCCGGACCCCGAACCCGTGCATGCGTTGCAACGAGAAGATCAAGTTCGCGGCGTTGCTCGAGAAGGCGCTCGACCTCGGGTTCGACGCGGTCGTGACCGGTCACTACGCCACGATCGTCACGAGCCCCGAGGGCGATCGTGAGCTGCACCGCGCGAGTGCCTGGGCCAAGGACCAGTCGTACGTCCTGGGCGTGCTCACCGCCGAACAGCTCGCGCACTCGATGTTCCCGCTCGGCGCGACACCGTCGAAGGCCGAGGTCCGAGCCGAGGCCGCGGAGCGCGGCTTCACGGTGGCGAACAAGCCCGACAGCCACGACATCTGCTTCATCCCCGACGGCGACACGAAGGGCTGGCTGGGGGAGCGGGTCGGCACCGAGACCGGCCAGGTCCTCGACCGCGACGGAGCCGTCGTCGGTTCGCACGAGGGCGCCCACGCCTTCACCGTCGGCCAGCGCAAGGGCCTGCACCTCGGCGTGCCGGCGCCGGATGGACGTCCGCGCTTCGTCCTCGAGGTGCGCCCGAAGGACAACACGGTCGTCGTCGGGCCGAAGGAGGCGCTCGCCATCGGCGAGATCGCCGGTTCGCGCTTCACCTGGGCGGGGAGGGCGCCGGAGGTCGGTGTCTCACCGATCCCGTGCGACGTCCAGATCCGCGCGCACGCCGACCCGGTCCCCGCCGCGCTGACGCTCGTCGACGGCGAGCTCGTCGTCCACCCGGAGACGCCACTCGACGGCGTCGCTCCTGGACAGACCGCCGTGCTGTACAGCGGGACGCGCGTCCTCGGCCAGTTCACGATCGACCGCACCGTCAGTGCGGTGCCCGTCGGAGCCGCCGCCTCCGCCTGAGGCCCCGGAACGACGGAACGCCCGACGAGCCAGGCTCGTCGGGCGTTCCGCGTCGGTCGTCAGGATCGGGTCTGTGCGCCCGCCTTGGACTTCTTGGGCTTCTTGACGAAGAGGGTCTCAGCCTCCTCGAGCGTCAGGCCGTTCGTCTCGGGGATCTTCGCGAGGACGAAGACGAACGAGAGGAGCGCGAACAGCGCGTACATGCCGTAGGTCACCGGCAGGGAGAACGCGGCGAGGGCCGGGAAGCTGACCGTGATGAGGAAGTTCGCGATCCACTGCGCCATCGCCGCGACACCGAGTGCCTTCGCGCGCAGGCGGTTCGGGAAGATCTCGCCGAGAAGCACCCAGACGAGCGGTCCCCACGACGCGCCGAACGCGACGACGAACACGTTCGCGGCCACGAGGGCGATCGTGCCCCACGGCTGCGGGAGCGACACTTCGCCGGCGCTGTCGGTGACCGACTGCGTGAACGCGATCGCCATCGCGCCGAGCGAAACCGTCATGCCGATGGAACCCGCGAGGAGGATCGGCCGTCGACCGATGCGGTCCACGAGCAGGATGGCGACGACGGTGACCGCGACGTTCGTCACGGAGGTGATGACCGAGATGAGGAGCGAGTCGGACTCCTGGAACCCGACGGCCTTCCACAGCGTCGTCGAGTAGTAGAAGATCACGTTGATGCCGACGAACTGCTGGAAGATCGACAGGATGATGCCGATCCAGACGATCGGTAGGAGCCCGAAGCGTCCGCCCCAGAGGGTCGCCTTCTTCTGCTGCTCATCGTCCTTCACCGCCTGCTCGGCGAGCTTGACGGCGCGATCCACCTCTTCCTGCGGCCAGACGGTCGCGAAGATGCGACGGGCCTCGTCCGACTTGCCCTTGCGGACGAGGAACCGGGGCGACTCGGGGAGCCGCATCGCGAGCACGCCGTAGACCACGGCCGGGAGTGCGCAGGCGATGAACATCCAGCGCCAGGCCTCGACGCCGAACCACAGCGGGTTCGAGGCGCCGCCGGCGGCGCCCGCCAGGACGGAGTCGGACAGGAGCGCGGCGAAGATGCCGAGCGTGATGGCGAGCTGCTGCAGCGAGGCGAGACGGCCGCGGATGGCGCTCGGCGCGATCTCGGCGATGTACGCCGGAGCCACGACCGAGGCGATGCCGATACCGAGCCCGCCGACGATGCGCCAGATGACGAGGTCCCAGGGGGAGAAGGCGAAGCCGGCTCCGAAGGAGGAGATGAAGAACAGGCCTGCACCGAGCAGCATCGTGAAGATGCGGCCGCGGCTGTCTGCGATCCGGCCCGCGAGGTAGGCGCCGAGCGCGCAACCGAGCAGCGCTGACGCGACCGCGAAGCCGATGAGCGCCTCACTGAGCGCGAAGTGGTCCTGCATCGCGTCGACCGCGCCGTTCACCACGGAGGAGTCGAATCCGAAGAGGAAGCCACCGACCGCGGCCGAGACGGAGATGCCGATGACGCGCGCGGTCAGCTGCTTGCTGGTAGGAGCCGCCCCCGTTCCCGGACTGCTGGACTGGGACATGGTTCCTCCGATTCCGCGCGCATGGTTCCTGCGGCACTGCGACACCATACTCCTCGATGAGACCCGTCCCGACCCCGTTGCGCACATCTGGGAGGACGTGCCGGGTGTCAAGCGCCCGCCGGTGTCGGACGCCGATCGTAGACTGGACGCCGTGGCGAACAGCACCGGACAGACCCTCCAGCAGGCATCGACCGAGGCCGAGGAACTCACCTCGCGCATCCTCGAGCTCCGCGACGCGTACTACGAGCGCGACGAGTCGCTCGCCTCCGACGAGGAGTACGACGCGATGCTCCGGCGGCTCGAGGAGCTCGAGCGTCTGTTCCCCGAGCTGCAGAGCCAGGACAGCCCCACCCAGACCGTCGGCGGGCGTGCCGAGACCACGCTGTTCGCCCCGGTCACGCACCTCGAGCGCATGCTCAGCCTCGACAACGTCTTCTCGATCGAGGAGTTCCTCGCCTGGGCCGCCAAGGTCGAGCGCGACGCCGGAGGGTCCGTCCAGTACCTCTGCGAACTGAAGATCGACGGCCTCGCCATCAACCTCCGGTACGAGCGCGGCCGCCTCGTGAGCGCGGCCACGCGCGGCGACGGCGTCGTCGGCGAGGACGTCACGGAGAACGTGCGGTACATCCGTTCCATCCCCGAGCGCCTGACGTCGTCCGACCCCGAGGTCGAGTTCCCGGAGGTCGTCGAGGTCCGGGGCGAGATCTTCTTCCCGGTCGAGGCCTTCCGCGAACTGAACGCCAACCAGGCGGCGGCCGGTGAACGGGTCTTCGCCAACCCGCGCAACGCGGCGAGCGGTTCCCTGCGCCAGAAGGCGGAGAGCAAGAACCCGGCCCAGCTCGCACTCATGCACGACCGGCTCGGCCGACTGCAGATGCTCGTCCACGGCATCGGCGCGTGGGAACAGCCGCCCGTCGCCCGGCAGTCACAGGTCTACGAGTTGCTGCACAGCTGGGGGCTCCCGACCTCCTCGCACTACCGGGTTCACGACGAGGCGACCGGTGCGGCGGAGTTCATCGAGTACTTCGGCGCCCACCGCGACAGCGTCGAGCACGAGATCGACGGCGTCGTCGTGAAGGTCGACGATCTCGCGCTCCACGGCGAGCTCGGCGCGACGAGTCGTGCTCCGCGTTGGGCCATCGCCTACAAATACCCGCCCGAGCAGGTGAACACGAAGCTCCTCGACATCGTCGTGAGCGTCGGGCGCACCGGTCGCGCCACCCCGTTCGCCGTCATGGAGAAGGTGCTCGTGGCCGGCAGTGAGGTCCGTCAGGCGACGCTGCACAACCAGGACGTCGTGAAGGCGAAGGGGGTGCTCATCGGCGACACCGTCGTCCTCCGGAAGGCCGGCGACGTCATCCCGGAGGTCCTCGGCCCGGTCGTCGAGCTGCGTGACGGATCGGAGCGCGAGTTCGTCATGCCCGAGCACTGCCCCGAGTGCGGTACCACCCTTGCCCCCGCGAAGGAGGGCGACATCGACCTGCGCTGCCCGAACGCGCGGAGCTGCCCGGCGCAGGTGCGCGGACGCGTCGAGCACATCGGCTCCCGTGGCGCGCTCGACGTCGAGGCGCTCGGCGAGGTGGCGGCAGCGGCGCTCACCCAGCCGGTGGAGCCCGCGGAACCACCGCTGACGACCGAGGCCGGACTCTTCTCGCTCACGATGGCCGACATCTTCCCGGTGACGGTGATCGTCCGCGACAACGAGACCGGGCTGCCCAAGCTCAACGAGGACGGATCCGAGAAGCGCGTCACGCCCTTCCGCCGCCGACGCGCCAAGAAGGACGGCGTGCACGATCCGGCCGCGGCCGAGTTCGACGGCGACGAGTCCTCGGTACCGTCCAAGAACGCGATCGAACTCCTCGCCAACCTCGACGGCGCGAAGACCCGCCCGCTCGCACGGTTGCTCGTGGCATTGAACATCCGCCACGTCGGCCCGGTCGCCGCCCGGTCACTCGCGGAGTACTTCGGTTCGCTCGACGCCATCCGCGCGGCCACCCGCGACGAGCTCGCAGAGGTCGACGGCGTCGGCGGGATCATCGCCGACGCGCTCATCGCCTGGTTCGAGGTCGACTGGCATCGCGAGATCGTCGAGGAGTGGACTGCGGCGGGCGTGCAGTGGGCGACACCCGGACACCCGGGGCCCGGCGCGGCGGTCGCGGCCGGCGGCGTGCTGTCCGGTGTCACCGTCGTCGCCACCGGTTCGCTTGAGGGCTTCACCCGGGAGGGTGCGCTGGAGGCGATCGTGCAGGCGGGCGGGAAGGCGGCGTCGAGCGTCTCGAAGAAGACCGACTTCGTCGCCGCCGGCCCGGGTGCCGGGTCGAAGCTCGCGAAGGCCGAAGCACTGGGTCTGCGGATCATCGACGCCGAGCAGTTCGCCCTGCTCGTCTCGGAGGGTCCGGCAGCGCTCGGCGAGCCGGACGCACCGGCCGAGGATGAGGCCGAGGACGCAGCGTCCGCCGACGAGGCGCCGACCGACTGAGCTCAGCCCGCGTCGGCCTGCAGCAGCTCGTCGCGGACCTGGCGGCGCAGCACCTTGCCGATGAGGGACTTCGGGAGTTCGTCGACGACGACGACCCGCTTCGGCACCTTGTACGGGGTGAGGATCTCCCGTGCCCAGGCGCGGAGGGCATCCGGATCCACGGTGGCACCGGGAGCCGCGACGACGGCCGCGACGACCTGCTCGCCGGAGTGGGGATCGGGGAGCCCGACGACGGCGGCGTCGGCGACGGACGCGTGCCCGCGGAGGACCTGCTCGACCTCGCTCGGCGACACGTTGAACCCGCCGGTGATGATGAGCTCCTTGATCCGGTCGACGACGGTCATGAACCCCTCCTCGTCGATCGACACGATGTCACCGGTGCGGAACCAGCCTCCTGGGAGCAGGACGGCGGCGGTCTCCTCGGGCTTGTTGTAGTAGCCGTGGAACACCTGCGGGCCGCGGACGAGCAGCTCGCCCGCCTCGCCGGCCGGACGGTCGGTCTCCGGATCGTCGGGATCCACGACGCGCACCTCGGTGCTCGGCAGCGGGAGGCCGATGGTCCCGGGCTTCCGTGCGGTCGAGACCGGGTTCGCGGAGATGACTGGTGAGCACTCGGAGAGCCCGTATCCCTCGACGAGGAAGCCGCCGGACGCGGCTTCGAACGGGACGACGAGGTCGTGCGGCAGCGGCATCGCGCCCGAGATGGCGATCTCGGTGCCCTGCAGTGACACACCCTGCTCGGTCGCCGCGGTCAGGAGTCGGTCGGCGATGGGCGGGACGGCGGGCAGGAAGGTCGGCGGTCGCTTCTTCATGACCTTGAGGACGAGCGCCGGGTCGAATTTCGGGAAGAGGACGAGGCGCGAGCCCATGCTCATGGCGAAGGTCAGGCAGAGCGTCAGGCCGTAGGCGTGGAACATCGGGAGCACCGCGTAGACGACGGCTTCCCCGCGCTTGACCGTGGGCACCCAGGCGCGGGACTGCGCCGCGTTCGCGAGCAGGTTGCCGTGGGTGAGTGCGGCCCCCTTGGGCGAGCCCGTCGTCCCGCTCGTGTACTGGATGAGTGCGAGGGCGTCGGTCGCGGGCTTCGGATGGCTCGCCGGCAGCGGCCCCGAGGTCAGGAGCTGCTCCCACCGCACGGTGCCCGAGACCGGCGCGGTGAGCTGAGCCCGCGAGGCTCTCGCCTTCGGGATGGGCAGACGGAGAGCAGCGCGCATGTGGAGCGGCATCGCCCGGGTCACGTCGATCGTCACGAGCGAGTGCACCGCCAGGTCGGCCGGGAAGTCCTGCAGGTGCTCGGCGACCTTGTCCCAGACGATCGCGAACGTCGCGCGGTGGTCCTCGAACTGGTGGCGGAGCTCTTGGGGGGTGTAGAGCGGGTTGTGCTCGATGACGACGGCGCCCAGCCTGAGGACCGCGTAGAACGCGACGATGTGCTGCGGGCAGTTCGGGAGCATGAGGGCGACGGGGTCTCCCGCCCGGACACCGAGTGCGCGCAGGCCGGCGGCGGCACGGGCGATGAGCGCCTCGAGCTCCGTGTAGGTGGTCGTCGACCCGAAGAACTCCAGCGCGACGGCGTCCGGGTAGCTCGCGGCGGAGGCTTCGACGAGGTCGCCGAGGCTGCCGGTCTGCTCAGGGATGTCGTCCGGCACGTCGGCGGCGTAGCTCGCGAGCCAGGGACGCTCGTGCGGGGGACGGGGACGGCTGCTCGAGTCGTTCTGGGTCACCGTCCCACTGTAGGGGCGGAGCCCGACGGACGACCACGTCCCTGGCGAATAGACTGGAGCGACCGCCACCGCTACACGTACGGGAGACGCATGTCGGAAATCACTACCGAGCAGGTCGCGCATCTCGCGAACCTCGCTCGAATCGCCCTGAGCCAGGACGAGATCGCCCACCTCACGACGGAGCTCGACTCCATCGTGGACAACATCCAGAAGGTGCAGCAGGTGGCCACGCCTGACGTCCCGGCGACGAGCCACCCGATCCCGCTCGAGAACGTGTACCGCGACGACGTCGTCGGCAACACGCTCACGCGGGAGCAGGCGCTGCAGAACGCGCCGGAGTCGGCCGACGGTCGCTTCAAGGTGTCGGCGATCCTGGGGGAGGAGCAGTGAGCGGGTTGATCGGTCTCACGGCAGCCGAGCTGTCGAGCAAGCTCCGCGCTCGCGAGGTCTCCAGCGTCGAAGCCACCCAGGCGCACCTCGACCGCATCGCGCAGGTCGACGGCGACGTCCACGCCTTCCTCCACGTGTCGGACCACGCACTCGACGTCGCCGCCGACATCGACGCACGCCGTGCCGCGGGTGAGGACCTCGGCGAGCTGGCGGGCGTCCCGCTCGCCATCAAGGACGTGCTGGTCACGACGGACATGCCGTCCACCTCGGGGAGCAAGATCCTCGAGGGATACCTGTCACCGTTCGACGCGACCGTCGTCGCCCGGTCGCGTGCCGCCGGTCTCGTGCCGCTCGGCAAGACGAACATGGACGAGTTCGCCATGGGCTCGAGCACGGAGCACTCCGCGTACGGCCCGACCCACAACCCGTGGGACCTCGACCGCATCCCCGGCGGTTCCGGTGGTGGCTCCGCTGCCGCGGTCGCCGCGTTCGAGGCGCCCATCGCCCTCGGCAGCGACACCGGCGGGTCCATCCGCCAGCCGGCGCACGTGACCGGCACGGTCGGCGTGAAGCCGACCTACGGCGCGGTCAGCCGCTACGGGGCGATCGCACTCGCCTCCTCGCTCGACCAGGTCGGGCCGGTCAGCCGCACGGTCCTCGACTCGGGCCTCCTCCACGACGTCATCGCCGGGCACGACGCCCTCGACTCCACCTCGCTCCGCGACGCCTGGCCGTCGATGGCCGCTGCGGCCCGCGAGGGCGCGCGCGGCGACGTGCTGCGCGGCCTCCGGGTCGGCGTCGTCACCGAGCTCAACGGTGAGGGCTTCCAGGCCGGCGTGAAGAGCCGCTTCCAGGAGGCGCTCGCGGTACTCGAGGCGAACGGTGCCGAGATCGTCGAGGTCTCCGCTCCGAACTTCGAGTACGCCGTCGCCGCCTACTACCTCATCCTCCCCGCCGAAGCGTCGAGCAACCTCGCGAAGTTCGACTCGGTGCGCTTCGGCATGCGGGTCACGCCCGAGGGTGGCGGCACGGTCGAGCAGGTCATGTCCGCAACGCGCGAGGCCGGTTTCGGTCCCGAGGTGAAGCGACGGATCATCCTCGGCACGTACGCGCTCAGCGCGGGCTACTACGACGCATACTACGGCAGCGCCCAGAAGGTCCGGACGCTCATCCAGCGCGACTTCGCGGCGGCGTTCGACCAGGTCGACGTCCTCGTGAGCCCGAGCGCCCCGACGACGGCGTTCAAGCTGGGCGAGCGCATCGACGACCCGCTGGCGATGTACCTGAACGACGTCACCACCATCCCGGCGAACCTCGCCGGCGTGCCCGGCATCAGCGTGCCGATCGGTCTCGCCCCGGAAGACGGTCTGCCCGTCGGCATCCAGTTCATGGCGCCAGCACGGGAGGACGCCAGGCTCTACCGGGTCGGCGCCGCCCTCGAGGCGCTCCTCGAATCGACGTGGGGGCACACCCTCATCTCGCAGGCACCCGCTCTCGGAGGTCGGTAACCCATGGCCAAGGACAAGCTCCTCTCCTACGAAGAAGCCCTCGAACTGTACGAGCCGGTGCTCGGCTTCGAGGTGCACGTCGAGCTGAACACCAAGACGAAGATGTTCTCCTCGGCGCCGAACGGCTTCGGCGACGCTCCGAACACGAACATCTCGCCGGTCTGCCTCGGTCTGCCCGGGTCGCTCCCGGTCGTGAACGAGCAGGCGGTGCGGTACTCGATCAGCCTCGGGCTCGCCCTCGGCTGCTCGATCGCACCCTCGAGCCGGTTCGCGCGGAAGAACTACTTCTACCCCGACCTCGCGAAGAACTACCAGATCTCACAGTTCGACGAGCCGATCGCCTTCGAGGGCTCGGTCGACGTCGAGCTGGCCGACGGGACCATCGTCACGGTGCCGATCGAGCGCGCGCACATGGAGGAGGACGCCGGCAAGCTCACGCACATCGGCGGTTCCACCGGCCGTATCCAGGGTGCCGAGTACTCGCTCGTCGACTACAACCGCGCGGGTGTGCCGCTCGTCGAGATCGTCACGAAGCCGATCTACGGCACCGAGCACCGGGCGCCCGAGATCGCGAAGGCCTACGTCTCCGCGATCCGCGACATCGTCGTGGCGCTCGGCATCTCCGACGCGAAGATGGAGCGCGGGAACCTCCGCTGCGACGCCAACATCTCGCTGCGCCCGCGCGGCCAGGAGAAGCTCGGTACGCGCACGGAGACGAAGAACGTCAACTCCCTGCGTTCCGTCGAGCGCGCCGTCCGCTACGAGATCCAGCGGCAGGCGGCGATCCTCAAGGACGGCGGATCCATCGTCCAGGAGACGCGGCACTGGCACGAGGACACCGGTGCGACGTCCGCCGGCCGGCCGAAGAGCGATGCCGACGACTACCGGTACTTCCCGGAGCCCGACCTGCTCCCGGTCGTGCCGTCGCCCGAACTCATCGAGGAACTCAGAGCGGCCCTGCCCGAGCAGCCGGCCGTCCGTCGTCGCCGGCTGAAGAGCGAGTGGGGCTTCACCGACCTGGAGTTCCAGGACGTCGTGAACGGTGGTCTGCTGAACGAGATCACGGCCACCGTCGAGGCCGGTGCCGCTCCGGCCGCCGCACGGAAGTGGTGGACGGGTGAGATCTCGCGGATCGCGAACCAGCGCGACGTCGAGGCGACGAGCCTCGTGTCGCCCGAGCACGTCGCGGCACTCGCTGCGCTCGTCGAGGAGGGAACGCTCAACGACAAGCTCGCGCGCCAGGTGCTCGAGGGCGTCATCGACGGGGAGGGCACTCCTCAGGAGGTCATCGACGCTCGCGGTCTCGCGCTCGTGTCCGACGACGGTCCGCTGATCGCCGCCATCGACGAGGCACTGGCCGCTCAGCCGGACGTCCTCGCCAAGATCCGCGACGGTAAGGTCCAGGCGGCCGGCGCGGTCATCGGCGCCGTGATGAAGGCCATGCGCGGACAGGCCGATGCGGCACGTGTGCGCGAACTCGTCCTGGAGCGCGCCTCGCAGTAGCGGTCACTGCTGCACCCTCGGGCCCGAGCCACCGTCGACGACGGCGGCTCGGGCCCGATGTCGTCGGCCAGGGGAAGCCCTGGTGCCGACTGCTGGCCCGGCATACACTTCCGCCATGCTGGTCGAAGGCACCATGCGGTGGCAGGTCACGGAAGACGCTCCGATGGCCCTCATGCTGGCGCTCGCGTTCCGCGACATGGCAGGGCTCGGGGACCGATGCGTCGCGCAGCTTCCCGCAGTCACACCGGGGCTGGAGCGGATCGATGTCGCCGGCCTCGACCTCGACGCGCTCGCGGTCCAGTTCGACGGCTGGTGGACCGGGATCGCTCGTCGCGACACGCGCCTCTTCATGGCCGAGGTCCGTCCACCACACTTCGAGGTGTTCGATCGAGCCCTCGACCTGCAGGAGCTCGCCTACCGGGCGTACGACGAGGCGCACCAATGGGCGTCGGCTCGTATCCGTGAGTACGAACGCGCGCTCGCAGGTCGATCGCCGAGCCGTCTCACCGACGTCTACGAACTCATCCGCGAGCGTCAGTTCGAGTTGCGCCGGCAATCCAGCTCGTTCCGGTTGGACCTCGAGGTGCTCCCGATCTGCCGACCGGGGGCCTGGGTGGTCGCGCCCGACACGATCGTGGTCAGCGAGTCGCTCCGAGACGACCGGGAGGCCTTCCGCGAGTGGCTACGACCGCTGGTCCACGGCCTGGTCTGATCCGCTCGCGACGCGCTCGACCGGCCGACGGGTCGGGTTCAGGAGCACGACCGCGATGATCGAGCCGACAGCGCCGGCAGCCGCCATCGCGGCGGTGAGCGGGTGGGAGATCTCCGCGAAGGGCATGATGAAGGCGCTCGTGAGCGCGATCCACACGGCGACGTATGCCGGCTTGCGCTCCGGGTCGAGGCGCAGCTTGCGAGGGTGCTCGACGCGGCCGAGGAGTGTGCCGACGCCCGCGAGCAGGACCGCGACGACGAGCAGTACGACCGGTCGGGTCCACCACCATGCCGCGCTCAGCGGTTCCGCGAAGGGGATGCCGAGGGCGAGCTGAAGACCGGCGACCGCGATGATCAGGGGGAGATGCCAGAGGTACACCGTCATCAGCCGGGACCCGATGAGGAAGACGACCGCTCGCGCGGCGCGGGTCCGCATGATGGCGGTGAGCAGCGGGTGCACCAGGGCGAGCAGGGCGAGCTGCCCGACGCCGAGGACGACGAGGGGGAGGGTCGGAGGGTTGAGGTTGCCGAGCATGCTGGTCGAGTACGGCAGCCAGGTCGTGATCGGCACGAGCGCACCGTAGGAGACGAGCACCACGGCCACGAGGACGAGGCGCGGAACGGAGCGGAGACGTCCGTCGGCCAGGAAGAACCCGAACTGCTGCAGCAGCGGCCAGACGAACACCAGGTTGACGAGACCGATGCCCAGGAGACCGGTCGAGTACCGGACGACGTCGACGAGGATCACGCCGGCCAGCAGTGCCGCACAGGTCAGGAAGGGGTGGCGGTCGTGGCAGGTGGCGAGGAACGGCGCGACCGCCTGGCACAGCAGGTAGGCGGCCAGGAACCAGAGCGGGGACCCGACGCCTGCGGCGACGGCCTCGATGATGGCGGGGTCGACACCGAGCGCCCCGGCGAGCCACAGTCCGACGGCGAGGAAGAGCAGGACCGGGATCGTCGGCAGAGCGAGTCGGAACACCCGGGACCGGAGGAAGTCGCTGGTCCCGCCACCACGTCGGACGGTGCTGCGCCAGCCGGTGATCGTCGCGAAGCCGCCCACGATGAAGAACAGCGGCATGATCTGGCCGAACCAGGTACCCGTGTCGAACCACGGCTGCTGCTCCAACGCTCGGGAGATGCCGATCGTGCCGTCCGGCTCGACCGCCACCGCGACCATCAGGAGGTGGACGATGACGACCGTCACGACGCACGCGACGCGCACGAGGTCGAGGGCGAGGTCCCGCCCGGAGAGGTCTGGGACCGCCGGGGCCGACCCGGTGCGCGTTCGCGTACTCATCGCCGGACAGCCTAGCGTCGCCGGGCCCTCCCGCCTCGGCCCCTGTGGAGAGCGTGTCGGAGGCGACTGCGACAATGGATGCATGAGTCGGCAGGATGGAGCGTCTCGTCGCGTCTCGGCGCACGATGCCGACGACAGCGGTACCCCCATCCTCCACGTCGACATGGACGCGTTCTTCGTCTCGGTCGAGCTCTTGGAACGGCCCGAGCTGCGCGGTCTGCCGATCATCGTGGGAAACAAGGAGGGGCGGTCGGTCGTCACCTCCGCCAGTTACGAGGCTCGCCGGTACGGCGTGCGCGCGGCGATGCCGGTGTCCCAGGCGATGCGCCTCTGTCCGAGCGCCGTCGTGCTGCCGCCCCACCACGGCAGGTACCGCGAGTACTCCGACCGGGTGATGGAGGTCTTCGAGTCGGTGACGCCGCTCGTCGAGCCGCTGAGCATCGACGAGGCGTTCCTCGACGTGTCCGGCGCGGTCCGGTTGCTCGGGAGCCCGCGGACGATCGCCGCGCTCGTGAAGCAGCGGGTCCTCGACGCGACCGGCCTGCCGTGCTCGGTCGGCCTGGCGTCGACGAAGTACGTCGCGAAGCTCGCCTCCGGCCTGTCGAAGCCCGACGGTCTGCTGGTCGTACCAGCCGACGAGACCCTGGCGTTCCTCCATCCGTTGCCGGTCGGTGCGCTGTGGGGCGTCGGTGGTCGGACGGAGGAGCAGCTGACGAACCGGGGCATCCGGACCATCGGTCAGCTCGCCTCCACCCCGCTGTCGATGCTCCAGCGCGCGGTCGGTGAGGCCTCTGGTCGCCGACTCCTCGAGCTCGCGAACGGGATCGATCCGCGCGGCATCGAGCTGGCACGACGCGAGAAGAGCGTCAGCCACGAGGTGACCTTCCCGACGGACGTCTCGGACCCGACCATCCTCAAGCGCGAGCTGCTGAATCTCGCCGGCCTCGTCGCGATCCGGCTCCGGAAGGGCGGCTACGCCGGACGGACGATCAGCATCCGCGTCCGCTATGCGGACTTCAGCGTCGTCACCCGGTCGCGCACCATCGGCGAGGCCACGAACGTCGGGCGTCGGGTCTACGACGAGGCGGCGTCGCTGTTCGACGACCTCGATCGCGGCGGACGCCTCGTGCGCCTCGTCGGGGTGAAGGTCGACCAGCTCGTCCCCGCCGATGAGGCCGGTGCCGGGCTCTGGGACCCGGACGAGGAGTGGCGTGAAGCCGAGCAGACGATCGACCGGGTCGCGAGCCGGTTCGGCGATCTCGCGATCGCTCCCGCCTCCCTCCTCGGCAAGCCGAGGCGTCGCGGACTCGGCAGTCGCGGAGACTCGCAGGGTGCTGGGAGCACGGATCAACCCCTTGGACCGGCGGATACCGAGCGGTAGCCTCGCGGTATGACGAATCTCGTGGAGAAGCTGGCAGAACAGGCGAAGGGGCTCGGCGTGTCCGCAGCCTACGGGGAGCAGCAGGACGTCGACGGCACGAAGCTCGTGCCCGTCGCGCTGACGTACTACGGCTTCGGCGGCGGCTCCGAGGGCGACGGCGACGACGCCCCGAGCGGCGGTGGCGGCGGTGGCGTCTCGATCCCGGTCGGTGCCTACATCAAGACCGACGAGGGTCTCCGTTTCGACCCGAACCTCATCTCGCTCATCGCCGTCGCGATCCCGTTCATCTGGGTGAGCGGCAAGGCTCTGGCCGGCCTCATCAAGGCCCTCAAGAAGTAGCCCTCTCCGTCGAACCCCTGTCGTGCGACTGCGCACGGCAGGGGTTAGACTCGTGCCACCACGGGAGTCCGGTGAACCGGGCTGAGAGGAAGGTATTCGCCTTCGACCGTCGAACCTGATCTGGATCATGCCAGCGCAGGGAGACCATTTCTCGCTATCCCGTGCTCTTTTCCGTCTACAGGAAGGGCACGTATCGTGTCAGCATCGACCAAGATCTCACCCTCTGAACGCGCTGCGTCGCGGACCTTGCGCTGGAGGGTCGTCGACATCGTCGTGGTCGCCGTGCTCGGCGTCGCGACCGGCCTCATCTTCTGGGCGTGGAACACGCTCGGATCACTCTGGTACGCGGGTGCCAGCGCCGTCACGCCCGGTTTCGGCGGGATCGCCGTCGGGATCTGGCTTCTCGGCGGGGTGCTCGGCGGACTCATCATCCGGAAGCCCGGCGCAGCACTGCTCGTCGAGACCATCGGTGCGATCGTCTCCGCCCTCATCGGCAACGCATGGGGCGTCACGACGGTGTACTCCGGCCTCGCTCAGGGCCTGGGGGCCGAGCTGATGTTCGCGGCGCTCGCGTACAAGCGCTTCGGCCTCGTTCCGGCGATCCTCGCCGGGGCCGGCGCCGGGGCCGGCGCGTGGCTCCTCGAGCTCGTGATGTCGGGCAACCTCGAGAAGGGTGTCGAGTTCAACGCGATCTACCTCGGTTCGCTGCTCGTCTCGGGCGCGATCCTCGCCGGTGTCGTCGGCTGGGCACTCGTCAGGGCACTCGCGTCGACCGGAGCGCTCAGTCGGTTCGCGTCGGGGCGGGACGCTCGGCGCGAGGTCTGATCGTGCCGGGAGCGGCTGCGACCGGTCCGGCGCGCATCGTCGCGCGGGACTGGGGGTGGCGTCATGCCGGTCGGAAGGCCTGGGCGGTGCGCGACCTCGACCTCGTGATCGAACCGGGCGAACGGGTCCTCCTCCTGGGGGCGTCCGGCGCCGGCAAGTCGACGCTGATCCACGCACTGGCCGGCGTCCTCGGCGGTGCGGACGAGGGGGAGTCCCACGGCTCGCTCCTCGTGGACGGCGTTCCGCCTGAACGAGCGAGGGGTCGCATCGGGCTCGTCCTGCAGGATCCCGACTCGCAGGTGATCCTGTCCAAGGTCGGCGACGACGTCGCCTTCGGCTGCGAGAACCTCGGCGTCGAGCGCGAGGAGATCTGGCGCCGCGTGGACGCCTCGCTGGAGGCCGTCGGACTGGACCTGCCACTGGACCACTCGACCTCGGCGCTGTCCGGTGGTCAGAAACAGCGGCTGGCCCTCGCCGGCGTACTCGCCATGCACCCCTCGCTCCTCCTGCTCGACGAACCGACCGCGAACCTCGACCCGGCCGGGGTGGCCGAGGTGCGGGACGCCGTCGCTCGGTTGGTCGATGACGGTTCGTCCACCCTGGTCGTCATCGAACACCGCGTCGACATCTGGCGCGAGCTGATGACCAGGGTCGTCGTGCTCGACGCCGACGGCGGTGTCCTCGCCGACGGGCCACCCGACCTCGTCCTCGACGACGTCGGGCAGCGCCTGGCCGATGCGGGCGTCTGGGTGCCGGGCATCCCGCTGGGGTTGGCCCCTCGCCCGGTGTCCGGCCCATCAGCGGCGGTCCTCACGACCGACGACCTGGCGGTCGGTCGGACGCGCGCCCAGCCGGTGCAGGAGCACCTGCGCCTCGCGGTGCCCGAGGGCGCGGCGACCGTCATCGTCGGCCCCAACGGCGCGGGGAAGTCCACGCTCGCGCTCACGCTGGCGGGACTGCTGTCGGAGATCACGGGGACGGTGACCGCCGCTCCGCAGCTCGCCGGCAGGCTGGGGCCTCGGCCGATCCGCTGGAAGTCCACCGAGTTGCTCACGCGCATCGGGACGGTCTTCCAAGATCCCGAGCACCAGTTCGTCTCGTCGACCGTGCGGAACGAGCTCGGCGTCGGCCTGCAGGCGCTCCGCTGGTCCCGGACCGCCATCGACGAGCGGGTCTCCGAGATCCTCGAGGCGCTCGGTCTCGGTCGTCTCGCCGAGGCGAACCCGTTCAGTCTGTCTGGCGGTCAGAAGCGCCGGTTGTCGGTCGCCACCGTCCTCGCCGCCCGACCGGCGGTCATGGTCCTCGACGAACCGACGTTCGGGCAGGATCGACGCACGTGGTTGTCGCTCGTCCGCCTGCTGCAGCACGAGCTCGAGCGCGGCGCGACGATCGTCTCCGTCACGCATGACGCGGGGGTCGTCGAACATCTGGGCGACCATCGCATCCTCCTCGAACCGCTGGAACTCGGGAGGCGGGCCGCATGACGAGCCTCACGGCAGCGGAGCGCTCGACGGTGCTGCACCGTCGACCGCCGCTCGACCGCGTGAACCCGGTGACGAAGGTGCTGGCCGTCCTCATCCTGTCCGTCCCGTTGCTGCTGACGATCGACTGGGTGAGCGCGAGCACGGCGGTGTTGCTCGAGGTGATGCTGTTCCCGCTCTCCGGCCTGCGGTTCACGGCGTTGCTGAAGCGGGCCCTGCCGGTGCTCGTCTTCGCGCCCATCGGCGGGATTAGCATGCTGTTGTACGCGAAGCCGGGAGGGACGGAGTACCTGTCGCTCGGGTTCGTCCGGGTGACGGACAACTCGATCGAGCTGGCGGTTGCCGTGACGATCCGCGTGTTGGCGCTCGGTCTCCCGACGATCCTGCTCTTCGCGCGGGTCGATCCGACCGATCTGGCCGACGGCTTGTCCCAGATCGCGAAGCTGCCGTCGCGGTTCGTGCTCGGGATCCTCGCTGGAGCGCGGATGCTCGGACTCTTCATCGACGACTGGCGCAGTCTCGCGCTCGCCCGTCGTGCCCGTGGGCTGGGGGACCGGGGAGTGGTCCGGCGGTTCGCATCCATGGCGTTCGTACTGCTGGTGTTCGCCATCCGCCGCGGGAGCAAACTCGCGACGGCGATGGAGGCGCGGGGGTTCGGGGCACCGATCGAACGCACCTGGGCCAGACCGTCCCGCCTGGGCCGGGCCGACCTCATTGCCGTCCTGGTGACGATCGTGATCATGGCCCTCGCGCTGTCCACGGCGGTCCTCGCCGGTACGTTCCGGGTCGTGGGCCAGTGAGCGCGGTTCCGCCGGTCCTGCTCATCGACGGACGGTCGGGCACGGGGAAGACGACGCTCGCCTCCTCGGTGGCGTCCGCGTTGACGGCCAGCACGGTCGTCCACATGGACGACTTGTATCCGGGGTGGGAGGGGCTCGACGAGGGTGCTCGACTCCTCGTCGAGTGGATACTGAAGCCGTTCGCCGAGCGGCGCGCGGGGGAGTGGCGGCGCTGGGACTGGGAACGGTCCGCCCGTGCGGAGGCACACCTCGTGCCGAGCGACCGTCCACTCATCGTCGAGGGTTGCGGGTCATCGTCGCGGTCGTCGCGGGTGTGCGCCGACACGGTGCTGTGGCTCGACGCGCCGGTGGTGCAGCGCACCGACCGCCTCATCGGGCGCGGTGACGGTGTCGACTGGCTCGCGGGATGGACCCTCCAGGAGGACACGTTCATCGAGCGGGAGCGGCCCGACCTCGACGCCGGTCTCCGAATCGAGGCGACCGGCGCGCCGGACCAGGTCGCCACGCTCGTCCTCGAAGTCCTGCGGCGCGACCACACCGAACGCTGGAGCCCCTGGCTCCGTTCCTGAGACCGACCGTGATCTCGGTCCCCGAGCTTGTCGAAGGGTCAGGGTCCTGTTATCGGTCCCTGAGCTTGTCGAAGGGTCAGGGTCCTGTTATCGGTCCCTGAGCTTGTCGAAGGGTCAGGGCTGAGGTTCGGTCCCTGAGCTTGTCGAAGGGTGGGTGTGCCCCCGGCAGGATTCGAACCTGCGACCAAGAGATTAGAAGGCTCCTGCTCTATCCCCTGAGCTACGGAGGCGGGCGTCGTCCAGGATACCGCAGCGGTGTCTCAGGCGCCGACGCCGAGGAGGCCGAGGACTCCGAAGACGAGCGACAGGGCTGCGAGGACGAGGGCGATGCTGATGAGGATGACGTGGACGCGCAGGAACGTCGTCGCACGTCCCTGATCGTCGCGGGCACGCGGGTCGGCGACGATCCGCTTGAGGAAGCGGGGCCAGACGACGACGTTGTAGACACCGTTGACGAGCAGCAGGACGGAGATGGCGATGATCACCGCTCGAGTCTACGGAACCGGCGGCGTCGGTCGTGCTGAGTAGACTCGACCCATGAGCACAGCTGGGGACCGTCTGGTCTGGATCGACTGCGAGATGACCGGACTCGAGCTGGAGGTCGACGAACTCGTCGAGATCGCCGTCGTGATCACCGACTTCGAACTGAACATCCTCGACCCGGGTTACTCCGTCGTGATCAAGCCCGACCAGTCGGCACTCGACAACATGGGTGAGTTCGTGACGAACATGCACCGCACCTCGGGGCTGCTTGAGGAGATCCCGAACGGCGTGAGCGTCGCGGACGCCGAGTTCCAGGTGATCGAGTACATCCAGCGCTTCGTGCCCGACGAGTCGAAGGCGCCGCTGGCCGGGAACACCATCGGGACCGACCGAGGATTCCTCGCGCGGTACATGCCGCGGCTCGACGCCCACCTGCACTACCGCAACGTCGACGTCTCCTCCATTAAGGAACTGGCCCGTCGGTGGTACCCACGGGTCTACTTCAATGCCCCGTCGAAGCACGGCGGACACCGCGCACTGGCGGACATCCTCGAGTCGATCCGTGAGCTCGCTTACTACCGCGGAGCGTTGTTCGTCGACCTCCCCGGCCCGTCGTCCGACGACGCGAAGCAGGTTTCGGAAGCGGTCGTGTCACGGTACGCCCCAAACATGTAATAGACTCGTCCAGTCGCTTGTGACGCGGTCTCCGCGGAGCAGGTCGCATGGTGGGTATAGCTCAGTTGGCAGAGCGCCTGGTTGTGGTCCAGGAGGTCGCGGGTTCAAGCCCCGTTACTCACCCCATGTCGTACAGAAGCCGGAGGATCCCTCCGGCTTCTGTCGTATCCGGGGAGCGGGCATGTTGGAGCTGGACACCGAGGCGTTCGAAGCCCTCGTGGTGGACGAACTCGACCGCTTGCCCGACGAGATGGTCGACGGTCTCGACAACCTCGTCTTCGTCGTCGAGGACCGCCCTGAGAACGGCACGCTCGACACGCTCGGGCTGTACGACGGCGTCGCCCTGACGGAGCGCGACCGCTACGGCTTCGGCGAGATGCCCGACCGGATCATCGTCTACCGCGAGCCGCATCTGGCGGCGTGCGAGACCCTCGACGA
This sequence comes from Plantibacter sp. M259, assembly GCF_006065115.1. Classification (NCBI taxonomy): domain Bacteria; kingdom Bacillati; phylum Actinomycetota; class Actinomycetes; order Micrococcales; family Microbacteriaceae; genus Plantibacter; species Plantibacter sp. M259. The sequence continues at coordinate 3,715,931 of NZ_CP040750.1, forward strand.
GCTCGCCGACGAGATCCACACCACCCTGGTCCACGAGATCGCGCACTTCTACGGCATCGACGACGAGCGGCTGCACGAGCTCGGCTGGGCCTGAGACCCGCCTGGCCTACCGAGCCGTGTTTCCGGTGTGTTGCAAGTGCCTCGGAGTTCCGGGTGCGCCTCCGGTGAGCGAGTAGCCTGGGGACATGCGCGAGATCCAGGCCCGCATTATTGCGGAACTCCATGTCAGCCCCACGATCGACCCGGCGGCCGAGGTCCGTTCCCGGATCGACTTCCTGAAGTCGTACCTGCGGGCGACGCACACGAAGGGGTTCGTGCTCGGGATCAGCGGGGGACAGGACTCGTCGCTCGCCGGACGCCTGTGCCAGCTCGCAGCGGAAGAGGTCCGAGCCGAGGGTGGCGAGGCCCGGTTCGTCGCCGTCCGTCTGCCGTACGCCGTGCAGCACGACGAGGACGACGCCCAGCTGGCGCTGTCGTTCATCCGCCCGGACGACTCCGTCGTGTTCAACATCCAGCGTGCGGTCGACGGGTTCGAAGCCGAGTACGCGGATGCGACCGGTGAACCCCTCAGCGACTTCGTCAAGGGCAACGCGAAGGCGCGGGCACGGATGGTCGCGCAATACGCGATCGCCGGACAGCAGGGGCTCCTGGTGGTCGGGACGGACCACGCGGCCGAGGCGGTCACCGGGTTCTTCACGAAGTTCGGCGACGGCGGGGCCGACGTGCTCCCGCTCAGCGGCCTGACGAAGCGTCAAGGGCGGGCGCTTCTGGAGTCGCTCGACGCTCCGGAACGCCTGTACCTGAAGGCCCCGACCGCCGATCTCCTCGACGGGACCCCCGGCCAGACCGATGAGGAGAACCTCGGGCTCAGCTACCAGCAGATCGACGACTTCCTCGAGGGGAGCGAGATCGATCCGGTGGCGGCCGAAGCGATCGAGGCCCGGTACGCGGCGACGGAGCACAAGCGACAGGTCCCGGTGAGCAAGTTCGACACCTGGTGGCGCTGACCACGAACCCCTGATACGCAGACGGCGGCCCGATCGGATGATCGGGCCGCCGTCTGTCGGTCTCGGTGGTCAGCTGACGCTGGACTGCTTGCGTTCGGCTTCCAGGACCGCAACGTCGTCGATGATGCGCTGCGTCGTGCTGGTGTTGATCGTGCCACCCGTCGAACGGGTGATGTCACCGGGCCGTGAAGCGGGCGCGGTGGACGCGGGCTTCACCTCGGCGTATTGCTCGTGGTGCTGCTTGGCGACCCAGGACTCCTGCTCCGCGACGAGCGCCTGTTCCGATCCGCTGGACTCGGCGCGCCAGCGACGGAGGTCGCCGTCGAAGTCCTTCCGGGCCCGTACCGGCTTCTTCGACCACTCGACGAGGCGGTCGCGGAAGTCCTCGACCACCGGGTCCAACTCGTACCCGAACGTCGCGGAGTTGCGCTTCATCTCGTGGAGCTGGTGATTCGCCCAGTCCGCGGCGACGGCCGCACCCTTGATCGGGCTGAGTCGCACGAGGGTGTCGGCCTGGGCGACGGCCCGATCGCTGAGCACCTGCTCCTGCGGGGTGAGCGAGTTCCAGACGCTGGCCTCGGTGGCGGCGTCGACGAGCGCCAGGATCGCGACGTTCTTCTGCTCTCGGTCGCGTTGGTCCACGATGGCTCGCAGCGCGCGACGGCTTGCGCCGGCGGCGACGAGGGAGGACACCACGACGGCCACGATGAAGAGGGCCGCAGCGAACAGCATGGGGCGGACCTCAGCTGAGGTCACCCACTCTACGAAGTCATTCCACCACTGCATGGGCCGCAGACTACCCCTCGTTCGGGCGTGAACACGGGCGACGCACCGGGTTCGATGGAACGGCGGGAGGGTCGTCGCTCAGTTGCGGAAGGCGTCGATGGCGACCGCGAGATCGCTGAAGCTGCCCAGTGGGGCGTACCCGAGGACCGCCGGTCGGAACCGGTTGGCCCGGTACTCCGGGACGCCGTCCGCTCCGACGGCCTCGATGTTGCCGAGCACGCGGCCGTCGGGGGTCGTCACGCGCCAGTAGCCGGGACGGATGCTCAGGGCGTTGGGCATGGGACTCCTCGTGCGCTGGTGGGGCGATGCCGGACCGGGACTGCCGGCTGGTACTCGTCAGCGTATGCGGGGCCACCGACATCAGCCCTGGTCAGAGTGGAGCGAGGGTCCTCCACAGCGAGGTGCGCGGTTGTGGACATCGACGAGGGCCGCCCGGCTCGACACAGGGCCTCCGGGATCGGTGAGGCTGGCAGCGCGTCCGGGGTGGCGATCGGCACGGACCCGCCCCGGACGCTTCCGCGATCCACCGCCAGGATCGTCGGACCGACAGGAGAGGAACCCATGAACGACCAGATCACCGTCTGCGGACACGTCGCGACAGACCCCAAGCACCATCGCACGACGTCCGGGCTGGACATCACCAGTTTCCGCCTGGCGTCGCAGCAACGTCGGTACGACCAGAAACAGGGTTCCTGGGTCGCGCAGGAGACCAACTGGTACACGGTGAGCGCCTTCCGTGGACTGGCGACCGCCTCCGCCACATCACTCGTCAAAGGACAGCGCGTCATCGTGCTCGGTCGGTTGCGGATCCGCGACTGGGAGCAGGGTGAGCGACGAGGGACGTCGGTCGACATCGAGGCCGATCACATCGGGCCCGACATCGGCTGGCAGCCGAAGGGGTCCGGTGAGTCGCCGGTCGGAGCGGCGGCGTCCCCGACATCCGCCGCATCCGAGTCGACCGGAACCGGAACCGGGGAGTGGGCGCCGGGGCCGCCGCAGGACACGCCGTTCTGACGCGCCGCGTAGACTGCTCGACGTGCAGAAGAGCCTCCGCGATCGCCCCGTCTCAGCCGTGACCTCGATCCGTCGTCGCTCGTCGATCGCCGGCGTCCGGGTCGGCGTGGTGCTCGGCCTGCTCGGCATCGCCGTGACCGGCTGCACCCAGCCCGCTCCCGAGCCGACGGCCACACCAAGTCAGACGCCGACCGCCACTGAGACGGCTCCAGCGGCGCCGGTGCTGCTCCCCGAGGGCACCGCCACCGACAACCTGCCGTTCTTCGACGCCGTGAACGCCGCCACGCTTGCCGCGAATCCCGCCGCTGGCGGCCAGGCGATCATCGATGGTCTCGTCGCCGCCGGCTTCCCGAAGGCGGAGATGGAAGTCTCCTCGGACACGACGAGCATCGGCGAGCCGGCCGACTCGATCCAGTTCGCCATCCGGTGGCAAGGGCAGTGCATCCTCGGGCAGAACGGGCCGGCGACGGGGTACCACTCGTCGGTGGTGTCGCAGCTCGACACCGGGCGATGCCTCATCGGAGTCACCCGCGCGATCGACTGGTAGAGCCGCCGATCACTCCCGGGGTGGTGCAAGCCGTGGGCATGCCATAACCTGACATTTCAGATATCGCCACCTCCTGGGTGGCTCGATCCGGAATCGAGGGCCTGCATGACCGCCAACCCATCACCTGGCGGGGAACCTGCCACCGAGGCCGTCTTCCTGGCCGACAAACGTCTGGCCGTGGCGCCGACGGCGTTGGCGCACACACTCGAGCCTCGTCACCTGGCGCTGATCGCCCTCGGTGGCATGATCGGCGCCGGGCTCCTCGTGGCGTCGAGCACGGCGATCCTCGCAGCGGGGCCCGGCGTGATCCTCGCGTACGCCCTGGCCGGCGTGGTCGTGGTGCTCGTCATGCGCATGCTGGGGGAGATGGCCTCCGCGTCGCCCGAGACCGGTTCGTTCTCCGCCTACGCCTCGCGATTCATCGGCCCCTGGGCCGGTCTCGCGATCGGGTGGCTCTACTGGTGGTTCTGGGTCGTGGTCGTCGGCATCGAGGCGACGGCAGCAGCGCAGATCGTCAGCCAGTGGGTGCCCGGTCTCCCGCAGTGGATCCCTGCGCTCGTGATCACCGTCGCCTTCCTCGCCGCCAACCTCGTCTCGGTGAAGTCGTTCGGTGAATTCGAGTTCTGGTTCTCATCGATCAAGATCATGGCGGTCGTCCTGTTCATCGCGCTCGGATCGCTCATCATCGTCGGCGTCATCCCGACCGAGACGGCGACCGTCGCCAACCTCGCCCCGACCGACGGGGGCTTCCTGCCGTTCGGCATCGGCGGCGTCCTGGCGGCGCTGCTGCCGATCATCTTCTCGATGTTCGGCGCCGAGGTCGCCACGATCGCGGCAGGAGAATCGGTGGACCCGAAGGGTGCCGTCCGGCGAGCGGTGAACTCGGTCGTCTGGCGGATCCTGCTGTTCTACATCGGCTCGATCCTGGTCGTCCTCATCGTGGTGCCGTGGACGGAGATCACACCGGGGATCAGTCCCTTCGTCACCATGCTGCACGCCGCCGGGATCCCCGGTGCCGGGGTGGCGATGGACATCATCGTCTTCACAGCCCTGCTGTCGACGCTCAACGCCTCCCTGTACACGGCGTCGCGCATGCTGTTCTCCCTCGGCGGCCGCGGGGAGGCGCCGCGAGCGGTGCGCGCGACGACGCGACGCGGCACGCCGGCGGTCGCGATCCTGTGCTCGGCCGTCATCGGGCTCGTGTGCGTCCTGTTGAACTACCTCGCACCGGACGAGGTCTTCACGTTCCTCGTCAACTCCACCGGCGCGATCGCGATCTTCGTGTGGATCGTGATCGCCGTGGCCCAGCTGCGCAGCCGACGGTTCGACCAGGTCTCCGCGTCTGAGCGTGGCGACCGCATCGGCGGGATCCGCATGTGGGGACACCCGTGGCTCACGGTCGTGGTCGTCGTCGCGCTCGTCGCGCTGCTGGTGTCGATGTTCTTCGGCGGACCCGCCCGGCTCCTCGAGGTCACGACGAGTTGCGCGATCGCGGCGGCGGCCGTCATCGCGGGCGTCCTCGTGCAGCGCAAACGGAGGGTCCGCCCGTAGACTGGACGGCGACATGGCTGAATACATTTACTCGATGGTCCGCGCCCGCAAGGCGGTCGGCGACAAGCTCATCCTCGACGACGTGACGATGGCGTTCCTGCCCGGAGCGAAGATCGGCGTCGTCGGCCCGAACGGTGCCGGTAAGTCCACGATCCTGAAGATCATGGCGGGGATCGACACCCCCTCGAACGGCGAGGCGAAGCTCACGCCGGGCTTCAGCGTCGGCATCCTCATGCAGGAGCCGGAACTCGACGAGGACAAGACGGTGCTCGAGAACGTCCAGGAGGGCGTCGGCGAGATCAAGGGCAAGATCGACCGCTTCAACGAGATCTCGCTCGCGATGGCCGAGCCCGACGCCGACTTCGACGCCCTGCTCGCCGAGATGGGCGTGCTGCAGGAGGCGATCGACGCCGCTGACGCCTGGGACCTCGACTCGCAGCTCGAGCAGGCGATGGACGCCCTGCGCTGCCCGCCCTCCGACGCCACGGTCGCCCACCTCTCCGGTGGTGAGAAGCGTCGCGTCGCGCTCTGCAAGCTCCTCCTGCAGAAGCCCGACCTCCTGCTCCTCGACGAGCCCACCAACCACCTCGACGCCGAGAGCGTGCTCTGGCTCGAGCAGCACCTCGCCCAGTACGCGGGCGCCGTGCTCGCCGTCACCCACGACCGGTACTTCCTCGACCACGTCGCAGAGTGGATCTGTGAGGTCGACCGCGGTCGCCTGTACCCCTACGAGGGCAACTACTCCACCTACCTCGAGAAGAAGGGCGAGCGTCTCAACGTCCAGGGCAAGAAGGACGCGAAGCTCGCCAAGCGCCTCGCGAGCGAACTCGAGTGGGTCCGCAGCAACGCGAAGGGCCGCCAGGCGAAGTCGAAGGCTCGTCTCGCTCGCTACGAGGAGATGGCGACGGAGGCCGAGCGCACCAGGAAGCTCGACTTCGAGGAGATCCAGATCCCCGCCGGTCCGCGACTCGGCTCGACGGTCCTCGAGGCCAAGAAGCTCGAGAAGGGCTTCGACGGACGTGTCCTCATCAACGACCTCTCCTTCAGCCTCCCGCGCAACGGCATCGTCGGCATCATCGGCCCGAACGGTGTCGGTAAGACCACGCTGTTCAAGACCATCGTCGGCATCGAGCCGCTCGACGCAGGCGAACTCAAGGTCGGCGAGACCGTGAAGCTCTCCTACGTCGACCAGTCCCGCGGGGGCATCGACCCCAACAAGACGCTCTGGGAGGTCGTGTCCGAGGGGCTCGACTACATCCAGGTCGGCAACCAGGAGATCCCGTCCCGCGCCTACGTGTCGACCTTCGGGTTCAAGGGGCCGGACCAGCAGAAGAAGGCCGGCGTCCTCTCCGGTGGTGAGCGGAACCGCCTGAACCTCGCACTGACGCTCAAGCAGGGCGGTAACCTCCTGCTGCTCGACGAACCGACCAACGACCTCGACGTCGAGACGCTCTCGAGCCTCGAGAACGCGCTCCTCGAGTTCCCGGGTTGTGCCGTGGTCATCACCCACGACCGGTGGTTCCTCGACCGCATCGCGACGCACATCCTGTCGTACGAGGGCACCGAGGAGAACCCGTCGAACTGGCACTGGTTCGAGGGAAACTTCGAGTCCTACGAAGAGGACAAGATCAAGCGCCTCGGACCGGACGCGGCCAAGCCGCGCCGCTCCGCGTACCGCAAGCTCACGCGTGACTAGGACTCGTGCGAACGGCCCATCGGCTTCCGCCGGTGGGCCGTCGTCCGTTCACGACCCGTACGTCCCCGACCCACGGAGGGCCCAGCAATGACCAGACTCCACGTGCCGATCCCGCTGCGGTGGGGCGACCTCGACGCCTTCAACCACGTCAACAACGCCTCGATGCTCAAGCTGCTGGAGGAGGCGCGCGTCCGCGTCTTCTGGATCCCGACGCTGGCGTCGGAGGACGTCCCGCCGACCGCGGTCATCGACGCGAGCCTCGAGGCCGAGACGCTGACGCTCGTGGCGCACCAGGAGATCGAGTACCTTGCCCCGATCCCGTACCAACGCGATCCTCTCGACGTCCAGCTCTGGATGGGCAAGATCGGCGGAGCCAGCCTGCAGGTCGCGTACGAGGTCTACTCGCCGCTCGGCGGGGCATCGCAGACGCTGTACGCCCGAGCCTCCACGACGGTCGTCATGGTGGACGCCAAGACGCTCAAGCCGCGCCGGATCTCAGACGTCGAACGTGCCGCTTGGGAGCCGTTCCTCGAGGAACCGATCGAGTTCTCGCGGCGCTGAGCGACGCCGGTCACCGAGGCGTCGGGAACCGCACCATGCCCTCCTGGGCGACGCTCGCGACGAGGCGACCCGCCCGATCGTAGATGCGCCCGAGGGACAGACCTCGTCCGCCGGTGGCGCTCGGGGAATCCTGCAGGTAGAGCAGCCACTCGTCGACGCGGGCGGGTCGGTGCCACCACATGGCGTGGTCGAGACTGGCGATCTTGATGCCCGGGGTGGCCCACGGGACGCCGTGACGACGGAGCACCGGCTCCAGGATCGTGTAGTCACTCGCGTAGGCGAGCGCGGCACGGTGCAGCGCCGGGTCGTCGGGCAGGTCCTCGATCGTCTTGAACCACACCGCTTGCCGGGTGGTCCGCTCGCCCTCCACCCGGAGGTAGACGGGGGAGCCGACGTGTCGGAGGTCGAAGGGGCGTCCCGTCGCCCACGCCTCGGCCGCCGGGTGGTCGATACCGCTGAGGAGCTCGGCGGCTGACGGGAGCGTCTCCGGGGCGGGGATCCCGTCGGGCAACTCGATCTGATGCTCCGGGCCCTCGTCCTGGGTCTGGAAGGACGCGATCATCGAGAGGATCGGCACTCCGTTCTGGTAGGCCTGGGTGCGCCGGGTGGCGAAGGAGCGTCCGTCGTGGATGCGGTCGACCGCGAAGGTGATCGGCAGGTCGACGTCGCCCGGTCGGAGGAAGTACCCGTGCATCGAGTGGATGATGCGCTCGGCGTCGACGGTGCGGGTCGCGGCGACGACGGACTGGGCGAGCACCTGACCACCGAAGACCCGCCCCTGCGGCATCCATTGCGACGGACCGGTGAAGATGTCCTCGTCGGTCCGGACACCGGGAGCACTGAGGTCGAGTGCGGTGAGCAGGGAGTGGATCGGTTCCTTCACGCGAACACGCCTTTCATCCGGGGGTCGAGGCTCGGTCGTCGATGCCCGACCCGACCCGCCGAGTCTATCCAGGCCCTGGCGACGCGGTACGGGAGCGCACACGGCGGTGGCGTAGATTGAGGGGAGATGTCCACCACCTTGCAGCTCCTCGACGCCACCTCGCTCGCCGACCTCCGAACCTTCCTCGCACGCGCCGCCCGGATCGACGATTCCGGTGTGCGACTCCTCGCTGCCGGGGACGTGCTGGCGGTCTCCGCCCCGGTGCTGCACCCGCAGGGTCTACTCGATCGGAGTCCGACGATCATCGGGATGCGCACCTTCGCTCTCGCCGAACCCGCCACGGCCGACGTGCTCGCGACCCCGCGTGAACTCATCGACCGCATCGTCCGCACGCTCGGCGGCGTCGCTGCCGAGGACCTGGTCGCGGATGCCCGCGAGACCGTGCCGCTCGAGCTGCCGCCGTCCACGAGGACGGCCCCGTGGGTCGGACAGGCACCGCCCCGTGGCGGCTGGGAACGTGCAGGCGACGTGGACACCATCGAGCTCGAACTCGTCGCGAGGACAGGGGCCACTGAGATCGCCGAGACGCTCCCCACGGCGGTGGGCGATCAGATCGTCCAGAAGGTGCGGTCGCAGGTGTGGTCCCGGCCGCTCGGCGACGGCCACGGACTCCCGACCGGAGCGGCGTTCGCCGCGGTGGGCCTCGGGTTCATCGCCGAGCCGGAGCGCGCGGCCGTCTTCCGCTCAGGTGGATGGGTCCGCTTGAGCACCCGACGCGGGCATGTGCTCGCGGGCGCCGTGTCCTGATCCTCAGGCGCCTGCCATCGCGCGGCCGGCGGTCCGTCCGCTGAACAGACACCCGCCGAGGAAGGTCCCTTCGAGCGCGCGGTAGCCGTGGATCCCTCCACCGCCGAAGCCAGCCGCCTCACCGGCGGCGTAGAGGCCGGGCACCGGGTTCCCGTCCGGGCCGAGGACCCGACTCGCGAGGTCGGTCTCGAGCCCGCCGAGGCTCTTGCGGGTCAGCACATGCAGCTTCACCGCGATGAGCGGTCCGGCCTTCGGATCGAGGAGCCGGTGCGGTGCGGCGACGCGGATGAGTTTGTCGCCCCGGTAGGAGCGGGCACCGCGGAGCGCCGTGATCTGCAGGTCCTTCGTGAACGGGTTGTCGATCTCGCGATCGCGGGCCTCCACTTCGGCGATGACGTTCGCCGCGTCGATGGGCGTCTCCGGGCTGAGCTCCTGCATCCCTGCGACCAGCTCGGTGAGCGTGTCGGCGACGACGAAGTCCGCGCCGTGTTCCTTGAACGCCTCGATCGGCCCGGGCGCACCCGGGCCGATGCGCTTCGCGAGCAGCCCGAGGTCCTTCCCGGTGAGGTCGGGGTTCTGCTCGCTCCCCGACAGTGCGAACTCCTTCTCGATGATCCGCTGGGTCAGCACGAACCAGCTGTGGTCGTGGCCGGTGGCACGCAGGTGCGCGAGGGTGCCGAGCGTGTCGAAGCCCGGGAAGAGCGGCACCGGGAGCCGCTTCCCGGTCGCGTCGAACCAGAGCGACGACGGCCCCGGCAGGATCCTGATGCCGTGCTGCGGCCAGATCGGATCCCAGTTGGTGATGCCTTCGACGTAGTGCCACATCCGGTCGCCGTTGATGAGATGCCCGCCCGCGCGCTCGCTGATCGCCAGCATGCGTCCGTCGACGTGCGCGGGGACACCGGAGAGCATGGTCGTCGGCGGCGTCCCGAGCCGGGCCGGCCACTGTTCGCGGACGAGGTCGTGGTTCCCTCCGATGCCACCGCTCGCGACGAGCACCGCGGGCGCCCTGCACGAGAACTCGCCGACGATCTCGCGTGAGCTCGGAGCCCCGCGCTCTGCATGCGACGGGGCGAGCACGGAGCCGCGGACGCCCACGACCGCGCCGTCCTCGGTGAGCAGTTCGTCCACGCGGTGCCGGAAGTGAGCCGACACCGTGCCGTCCTCGACGCCGGCGTTCACCCGTCGGACGAAGGGCGCGACGACCCCGGGTCCGGTGCCCCAGGTGATGTGGAAGCGGGGCACGGAGTTGCCGTGGCCGATGGCGCCGTAACCGCCCCGTTCCGCCCAGCCGACGACCGGGAAGAACCGCACGCCCTGCTCGTGGAGCCAGGCGCGCTTCTCGCCAGCGGCGAAATCGAGGTACGCCTCTGCCCATCGCTTGGGCCAGTGGTCCTCGGGACGGTCGAACGCTGCTGCGCCGAACCAGTCCTGGGTCGCGAGCTCGAGCGAATCACGGACGCCGAGGTGGCGCTGCTCGGGGGAGTCGACCAGGAACAGGCCGCCGAACGACCAGTGCGCCTGGCCACCGAGGTTCGACTCCGGCTCCTGTTCGAGCAGGATGACCCGCTTGCCGGCGTCGATGAGCTCTGCGGCCGCGACGAGCCCCGCCAGCCCGCTGCCGATCACGATCGCGTCGGCCTCGGTTCGATCGGCGGACGGGTTGGGAGGGACGGCTGCTGGCATCTGCTGACTCCTTCGGCACGGACGTGCGTCCGATCCTAGGACCGTGCGGCCGGAATCAGAGGAGACTGCGGCGCGGTGCCCCGGGATCCTCGTCGAAGGTGTTGACCATGGCGTGGGCTGCCCGCTCGAGGTAGTCCCAGAGCGTCGCCTCGTGCACAGGCGCGAGGTCGAGGCTGTCGACGGCGGCGCGCATGTGCAGCAGCCAGCGGTCGCGAGCGTCGGGGTTCACGTGGAAGGGCTGGTGCCGGAGCCGGAGACGCGGGTGGCCCCGTTCGGCGCTGTAGGTGCCGGGCCCGCCCCAGTACTGCTCGAGGAAGAGCATCAGCCGGTCGGCCGCCGGACCGAGGTCCTCCTCGGGGTACATCGGTTTCAGGACGGGGTCGCCGGCCACGCCGCGGTAGAACTCGTCGACGAGGGCCTTGAAGGTGGCGTGTCCGCCGACCTGCTCGTAGAAGGACATGCCTGGTGCCTGGGAGTCGGTCACTGCTGCCCTCTCGGGGGTCGCTTGGTCTTCGGCGCCCGTGGCGGGACCACCGTGGTCGGGTGGGTGCGCGGGGGACGCGAGCCGGTCACGCTTGCGGCACCCTCGAAGCCTGAGAGGACGATGCTGTTGAGCGACGGCAGTTTGACGTCCATCTCGTCGACGGCCCGCTTCAACCGCATCCGCAGTTCGCGAGCCACGTCGTCCTTGGCACTCGTGCGCGTCTTGATCACCAGGCGGATGACGAGTGCGTCGCCCGAGATCGACTCGAGACCCCACAGCTCGGGCTTCTCGAGGATGCGGGAGCGCCACTTGGGGTCGTGGGCGAGTTCGTTCGCCGTGTCGAGCATGCGCTCCTGGACGGCCTCGACGTCGGTGTCGTAGGGGATCGCCAGGTCGATGATGACCCGCGACCAGCCCTGCGACATGTTGCCGACCCGCAGGATCTCGCCATTGCGGACGAACCAGAGCGTGCCGTTGACGTCGCGTACCTGGGTGATCCGGATGCCGACGGTCTCGACGACGCCGGTGGCGGGTCCGAGGTCGACCACGTCGCCCACGCCCAGTTGGTCCTCGACCACCATGAAGAGGCCGTTCAGGATGTCCTTGACGATGTTCTGCGCGCCGAAACCGAGACCGGCACCGACCGCGGCCGTCAGCAGGGCGAAGGAGCCGATGATGCTCGAGTCGATGACGTTGACCACCAGGATGGCCGCGACGATGACGATGGTGACGTTGACGATGTTGCTGAGCACGGTACCGAGGGTCCGCGTGCGTTGGACGAGTCGGACGGCGGCGAGCGGCGAGGCGAGCAGCGATTGCGTGTCGGTGACGTCGGCGCTCTTCTTGACGCCGCTCACGATGCGGCCGACGACGCGTCGGATGACGAATCGGAGCACCCATGCGGCGGCGAACGCCAGGCCGATCACGACCACCACGCCGATGATCTTCCACCCCGCCGTCCAGAGGAAGGCGGTCACGTCAGGCCAGATCTCATCCCAGTTCATATGGACCTCAGTGTATCGAGCGACCCGGAGTGAACCGTGTGAGCCGCCCGAGTGCGAGCCGGACGGTGCCTGCGTGAACGGTCATGGACGCACGAGTCCGTGCTTGTAGGCGAAGATGACCGCCTGCACGCGGTCGCGCAGCTGCAGCTTCATGAGCACGCGACCGACGTGCGTCTTCACCGTCGACTCGGAGAGGACGAAGTGGGCAGCGATCTCCGCGTTGCTCAGGCCCTCCGCCATGGCGACGAGGATGTCGTGCTCTCGCGGTGTCAGCTCGGCGAGTTCGGCTGCCGAGCCGTCCTCGGCGGCCTTGGGTGTGCCGGGGAGGGCCGTCGCGAAGAGCTCGAGCATCCGCTTCGTGACGCGGGTCGAGACGGCGGCGTCGCCGGCATGGACCGCGCGGATCGCGGACGTCAGCTCGTTCGGCAGGGCGTCCTTCAGGAGGAATCCGCTCGCGCCCGCCCGCAGCGCTCCGAAGGCGTACTCGTCGAGGTCGAAGGTCGTCAGGATGATGATGCGGCTGTCGGGGTTCGCGGCGACGATCCTCCTGGTCGCCTCGATCCCGTCGAGTCCCGGCATTCGGACGTCCATGAGGATCACGTCCGGCCGCAGGGTGGCGGCGAGGTCGATCGCCTCGGCGCCGTTCGAAGCCTCACCGACCACGTCCAGATCGTCCTCAGCGCCGAGCACGAGACCGAATCCGAGCCGGATGAGCTGTTGGTCGTCGACGAGCAGGATGCGGACGGGGTCGGTCATGGTGTGGTTCCTCGTGGTTCGGTGGTCGGCGGGGACGTTCTCGTCGGGCGGGGCTCCAGCGGGAGGACGGCGTGGACGCGCCACAACCGATCACCGACGGCTCCGGCGGTGACCCGTCCCCCTTGGAATGCGACGCGTTCACGGAGGCCCAGCAACCCCTGGCCGGCGCCGAGCGACGGCGCGTCCGGAATGGACCCGTCGTTCTCGACGATGAGCTCGAGGTGCTCGTCGTCGGTGGTGATGACGACGTCGACGCGCTTCGGCCGCTCCGAGTACCGCAGCGCGTTCGTGAGTGCCTCCTGCGTGATGCGGTGCACGGCGAGCAGGATCGACGGGTCGTCCGTCGACGGCCCCGAGACGGTGAGTGCGACCGGCAGACCGAGCCCGCGGAAGGTCTCGACGAGCGCGGGGATCGACGCGGCGTCGGGTTGCGGAGCGAGGGGCGCGCTGCCGGTCTCGCGGAGGACGCCCAGCATGCGTCGCATGTCGACGAGGGAGCTGCGGGCGGCGTCGGTGACGGCGGTCATGGCGGACCGGGACGCCGTCGGGTCCTTCGTCGCCAGGGCACCCTCGCTCAGGGCGACGATGACGGTGAGACTGTGGGAGACGATGTCGTGCATCTCGCGGGCGATGCGGGTCCGTTCGGCGACGGCGGCGAGCTGAGCCTGCTGGTCGCGCTCGCGGGCCAGCTGCGCCGCCCGATCGACGAGGGCTTCGACGTACCGCTTGCGATTGCCGACGTTGATCCCGATCAGCAGACCGAAGAGCGCAAAGAGGACGACGGAGATGATCGTCTGTTCCGGCTCGCCTGGTGTGTGTGGCGCCGCCCACGGCAGGAAGGGGGCGAGGACGGCGACCACGGCGGCGGTGGCGAAGGCCTGCCAGCCGAGTGCGACGCTCCGGTACACGGCCACGGAGTAGAGCAGGATCGGCACCGCGAATGCGTCGACGCCCACCGTCTGTGCGACCGAGACGAGCCCGACCGCGATGACGAGCACGGTCATCGCGAGCGGCCGCCGTCGCCTGAACAGGACGGCGAGTGTCGTGATGCCCACGATCGCGACGGCGAGCGCGATGCGACCGGGCTGGGCCGCCAGGTCGACGTCGAACCACTCGACGGTGCTGACGGAGAGCGCGACGAGGAGGTACCCGGCGGCGATGAGCGAGTCGGCGGTCCACGGATGCCTCGACCACCAGCGTCGGACGACCCCGGGTGGGCGCGGAAGCATCAATGCGGCTTCCGTCGCGGCTCGGTCCCGGTCGGAGGAGGGCTTCCGAGCGGTCACGACGAGGACGACCCTGAGGGTCGGTCGTCGTTCACTGGGCCGCGCATCCCTCCAGGATACGGAGAACCCCTCCACAGCGGGTCGTGCCGTGGAGGGGTTCTCGCCAGATGTTCCTGGTACCGGAGTGCTATCCGGCCGAGTGGGTCACGCGGCGTCCCGCGCCTGTGCCGCGAGCGCCCGCTCGACCCCGGCGAGCGCTTCGACGAGCATGCGTCGGAGTGCCGGGACGTCGGCGTTGGCTTCCAACCACGCGCGGGTGCGGTCGCGGAGCTCGGTCGAGGCGAGTGCCGCCGGGTAGAGTCCCTCGACGATGTACTCGGCGATCTTGTAGCTGCGCGACTCCCAGACCGTTGTGAGCGCGGCGAAGTACGGCTCGACGAGCGGCTGCAGGACGGCCGGATCGATGACGTGCCCGAACCCGAGACCGACGTTCCGGACGATCGCGTTCGGCTGGTCGTCGCGCTCGACGACCGAGTCGAACGCCGCACGCTTGCCCTCGACGGTGGGGATCGTCGCCCGTGCACGAGCGGCCGCCTGCGCGCCGTTCGCCGTGTTGTCCTCGGCGAGCGCCGCATCGATGTCCGAACCGTCCGCGAGACCGAGGAGGACCAGGCCCTCGAGGAGCTCCCAGCGGAGGTCGGTGTCGATCTCCAGGCCCGGGAGTGCCGCGGAGCCGTCGCGCAGTGCACGCAGGTGCTCGCCGTGCTCGGGGGTCGAGGCGAGGGCGGCGAAGAACTTCACGAACTGGAACTGCGCGTCGGAGCCGGCCTCCGCCTCCTGGGCGAGCGTCCAGAGCGCGTCGCCGACCCGCGAGATGGTCGCCAGGCGGCGTTCCGGAGCGACGTAGTTGCGCGCGGCCAGACCGAGCTGGCCGAGCGTCGTGCGCAGGGTCGTCGACTCGGTTTCCGTCGCGATGTTCCCGAGGACGAGCTCCACGTAGTCGGAGGCGCTCGACTCGGCGTCGCGGGTCGCGTCCCAGGCAGCGCCCCAGACCAGCGAGCGCGCGAGCGGGTCCTCGATCGAGGAGAGGTGGCCGATCGCCGTCGCGAGCGACCGCTCGTCGAGGCGGATCTTCGCGTAGGCGAGGTCGTCGTCGTTCAGCAGCACCAGGTCGGGCTGCGTCTCACCGACGAGCTCCGGCACCTCGGTGAGCGCCCCGTCGACGTCGAGTTCGACGCGTTCCGTGCGGACGAGCTTGCCGTCCTGCAGCCGGTACAGGCCGATGGCGAGGCGGTGCGGACGCAGCGTGTCGTAGTCCGCGGGGACCGTCTGACGGACGGCGAACGCGGTGAACGCGCCGTCGGCGTCGACCGTGAACTCCGGGCTCAACGTCCCGACCCCGGCGGTCTCGAGCCACAGCTTCGACCACTCGCGGAGGTCGCGGCCGCTCGTCGCCTCGAGCTCGACGAGCAGGTCGTCGAGCACGGTGTTGCCGAACTCGTGCTTGCGGAAGTAGTTGCCGACGCCGGCGAAGAACGCCTCGATGCCCACCCAGGCGGCGAGCTGCTTCAGGACGGAGCCGCCCTTGGCGTAGGTGATGCCGTCGAAGTTGACCTGGACGTCCTCGAGGTCGTTGATGGTCGCGACGATGGGGTGCGTCGACGGCAGCTGGTCCTGGCGGTAGGCCCAGGTCTTCTCCATCGCGTTGAACGTCGTCCACGCCTCGGTCCACTCGGTGGCCTCAGCGGTGGCGATCGTCGAAGCCCATTCAGCGAACGACTCGTTCAACCACAGGTCGTTCCACCACTTCATGGTGACGAGGTCGCCGAACCACATGTGGGCGAGCTCGTGCAGGATCGTGACGACCCGGCGCTCCTTGATCGCGTCGGTCACCTTCGAGCGGAACACGTAGGTCTCGGTGAAGGTCACCGCGCCGGCGTTCTCCATCGCGCCCGCGTTGAACTCGGGGACGAAGAGCTGGTCGTACTTCTCGAACGGGTACGGGTACGCGAACTTCTCCTCGTAGTACGCGAAGCCCTGACGCGTCTTCTCGAAGATGTAGTCGGCGTCGAGGTACTCCGCCAGGCTCTTGCGAGCGAAGACGCCCAGCGGGATGGTCCGGCCGTCGCTCGAGGTGAGCTCGCTGCGCACCACGTCGTACGGGCCGGCCACGATCGCGGTGATGTAGGAGGAGATGCGCTGCGTGGGTGCGAAGCTCCAAGTCGCCGCGCCGTCGTGCGCCGGTACCGGCTCAGGCGTGGGGGAGTTGCTGACGACCTGCCAGGCCGCGGGCGCCGTGATCGTGAAGGTGAACGTCGCCTTCAGATCGGGCTGTTCGAAGACCGCGAACACCCGACGGGAGTCCGGCACCTCGAACTGGCTGTACAGGTACACCTCGCCGTCGACGGGGTCGACGAAGCGGTGGAGGCCCTCACCGGTGTTGGTGTACTCGGCGTCCGCGTCGACGACGAGTACGTTCTCCGCAGCGAGGCCGTCGAGCTGGATGCGCACGCCGTCGGAGACGGTCGTCGGGTCGAGCTCGACGCCGTTCAGCGTGACGGAGTGGACGGTGCGCGTGATGGCGTCGATGAAGGTCGAAGCACCCGGTTCACCGGTGAAGCGGACCGTCGTGGTGCTGCGGAACACCTCGGGACCGGTCGTGAGGTCGAGCACGACCTCGTAGCTCGACGTGTCGACGAGCGCCCTGCGCTCCTGGGCTTCGACTCGGGTGAGGTTCTCTCCTGGCACAACTGCTCCCTGGTGTTGATGGACACGTGACGTGTGAACTGCACGTGGTCGCTCGTGACGACCGCGGCACGGTCAACCAGCCTAGACCCGCCGTCCGTCCGTTTCGGGGGAGTCGACGGGGATCGGCGCGTAGGGTGACGGCATGACGACTACAGCTGCAGACACCACCCGCGTCGACTTCTGGTTCGACCCCTCCTGCCCGTGGGCCTGGATGACCTCGCGTTGGGTCGACGAGGTCACCGACGCCCGGAACCTCGACGTCCACTGGCACATCATGAGCCTCGCCGTCCTCAACGAGGACCAGGACGTCAGCGACGACTACCGGGCCTTCTTCCCCCGGGCGCTCCGATACACGCGGCTCGTCGCCGCTGCGGCAGCCGAACACGGACACGCGGTCGTCAAGCCCCTCTACGACGCGCTCGGGACGCGGATCCACCCCGGCGGACGCGCGGAGGACGTCGACGCCGTGATCGCCGAAGCCCTCGCCGAGACCGGGCTCCCTGCGGCGCTCGCCGAAGTGTCGACGACGGACGCCTACGACGGGCCCATGCGCGAGAGCCACTTCGACGGCATCGGACGGGTCGGTCAGGACGTCGGCACCCCCGTCATCGCGATCGACGACGTGGCGTTCTTCGGACCCGTCATCTCACCGGCGCCGAAGGGCGACCAGGCGCTCGCGCTGTGGGACGGTGTCGTCGCCGCTGCCGCCTACCCGGGCTTCTTCGAGCTGAAGCGCAGCCGCACGGCGGACCCGATCTTCGACTGACGCGACGCCGGCGCCCGGAACCCTAGACTTTCCACATGCGCATCCACATCGCCACCGATCACGCCGGTCTCGAGCTCAGTCAGTTCCTGCAGGACCACCTGCGCGCAGCCGGTCATGACGTCGTCGACCACGGCCCGGCCGAGTACGACGCGTTGGACGACTACCCGGCGTTCTGCATCAACGCGGCGAAGGCGGTCGTGCGCGACCAGCAGGCCGGTGTGGACGCGCTCGGCGTGGTGTTCGGCGGCTCGGGCAACGGCGAGCAGATCGCCGCGAACAAGGTCGTCGGTGTCCGCGCGGCGCTCGTCTGGAACCTCAGCACGGCGCAGCTGGCGCGGCAGCACAACGACGCCAACGTGATCTCGATCGGTGCGCGCCAGCACAGCACCGACGAGGCGGTGTCCTTCATCGACGCGTTCATCGCCGAGCCGTTCAGCCTTGAGGAACGTCACGCCCGTCGGATCGCCCAGCTCGCCGAATTCGAGGCGACCGGCACCATCGCCGGTAGGCACGTCGACGCCTGACGCGTCCTCCACCGCCACCGCGCGGCGCGCCGGATCGCGCCCCCACCGAGTGAGGAGTCACCATGCCCGAGGGGCACTCCGTCCATCGCATCGCCCGACAGTTCGCTCAGAACTTCGTCGGACACCGGGTCGCCGTATCGTCTCCCCAGGGGCGCTTCGCCGAGGGTGCCGCCGTGCTCGACGGCCGGACGGTCACCGATGCCAAGGCCGTGGGCAAGCAGATGTTCCTCGAGTTCGACGACGGACTGTGGTTGCGGGTGCACCTCGGTCTGTACGGCGCGTGGGACTTCGCCGGTGAGATCCGGTCGGACCCGACCATCGCCGCCTCGAACGGCCGCATGGGGCAGACGAACCAGCGCGGCACGGTGCTTGAGGACGACGATGCGCCGATCCACGATGCGGACGGGGAGAACTCCCTGCACAGCATCGGTGCACCGCGCCGGGCCAGGGTCCGGATGTCCGAGCAGTCGAGTCCACTCGCCGAGATCGACGAGCGGTTCCCGCCCGAACCGGTGGGTCAGGTGCGCGTGCGGCTGTTGACCGAGACGACCGTGGCTGACCTCCGCGGGCCGACCGCCTGCGAGGTGATCGACGCCGCCGGGGTGCAGGCCGTCATCGATCGGCTCGGACCGGATCCGCTGCTCGACCCGAGTGCGGAGGCGGGGGAGCGGTTCGTGTCGCGTGCACACCGTAAGGGTTCCCCGATCGGTCTCCTCCTCATGGATCAGCAGATCATCAGCGGGATCGGCAACGTCTACCGAGCAGAACTGTTGTTCCGCGCCCGTCTCGATCCGCACCGCACCGGGAAGACGGTCCCCGTCGAGACGCTTCGCGAGATCTGGCTCGACTGGACGCGGTTGCTCGCGATCGGGGTCGAGACCGGACAGATGATGACGATGGACGACCTGTCGGCGGCCGACTACCGCCTCGCGATGGCCAACCGCGCCGATCGCCACTGGGTCTACAAGCGGGAGGGACTGCCGTGCCGGGTCTGCGGGACGAACATCCTCCTCGAGGAGATGGGCGCCCGCAAGCTGTACTGGTGCCCGAACTGTCAGCGCTGAACCGAACCCGCCTGCCGAACCGACGAGGACCGATGTGATGACCGAGCACCGCACTGGACCCGACGGCGACCTCGTCACGACGATCGCCGACGTCCACCTGTCCGGACCGCGCCGCGGAGGTTCGTCCGACGCCGAACGGGTCGACGTCCTGCTGGAGGACGGCTCGATCGTGGCGATCCGACCCGCCGACCCCGAGGTTCTGCGTAGCAGCGACCCCGGTGTGTTGGACGGCGGTGGTGGGTTCCTCCTGCCCGGGCTCTGGGACCACCATGTGCACTTCACCCAGTGGGCGCGCACGGCCAGGCGCGTCGACCTGTCCTCGGCCGCCTCCGCCGCCGAGGCGGTCGAGTTGGTCGCTGAGCGGATCGCCCAGGAGGCCGACGGTGACGGCTGGGTCGAGGGCGCGAGGTTCCGGGACGCCCTCTGGCCGGACACGCCGACGTTCGCGCTGCTCGACGCGATCGCACCGGACCGCGAGGTCGTGCTGGTCAGTGCCGACCTCCACTGCTGCTGGCTGAACAGCGCGGCGCTCCGGGCCACGGGCTTCGCCGACCATCCCACCGGCCTGTTGCGGGAGGAGGAGTCGTTCGCCGTCCTCAAACAGCTCGACCAGGTCGCCGACGAGCTCTCCGACCGCTGGGTCGACGCCGCAGCAGATCAGGCGGCATCCCGCGGCGTCGTCGGTGTCGTCGACCTGGAGATGCGCTGGAACGCCGCGGACTGGATCCGTCGGGTCGGGAACGGGACTCGCGCGCTCCGCATCTCCTTCGGTGTGTACGCCGAGCACCTCGAGCGCGCGATCGACGCCGGGCTCGTGACCGGGGGAGTGCTCGCCGGAACGGAGGGCCTGGTGCAGGTCGGGCCGTTCAAGGTCATCACCGACGGATCCCTCAACACCCGGACGGCCTGCTGCGAAGCGCCCTATCCGGGTTCGGCTCCCGGAACCGACGCGCACGGGATGCTCAACGTCCCGCCGGAGCGACTCACCGCGCTGCTCACCCTGGCGACCGCCAACGGCCTCCACTGCGCGGTGCACGCCATCGGTGACCGCGCCAACACCCTCGCGCTCGACGCGATCGAGACGACCGGCGCGAGGGGCACGATCGAGCATGCTCAGCTGCTCCGTGCGTCGGACCTGGAGCGGTTCGCCCGGACCGGAACGGCTGCGAGTGTCCAGCCGGAACACGCGATGGACGATCGGGACATCGCCGAGGTCCACTGGGCCGGGCGCACCGACCGTGCCTTCGTGCTCCGCAGCCTCATCGACGCCGGCGCCACGCTCCGACTCGGCTCGGACGCCCCGGTCGCTCCGCTCGACCCGTGGGTCTCCATCGCCGCCGCCGTGACGCGCAGCCGCGATGGACGCGAGGCCTGGCACGGGGAGCAGGCCATCACGGTCGAGGAGGCACTGGCGGCGTCGACCAGAGGGGACGACGACGTGGTGGCCGTCGGCCGCCCCGCCGACCTCGTCGTCGTGCCGTTCGACCCGTTCTCCTGCGCACCGGAGGCCCTGCGCACCATGCCGCTCCGTGCGACGATGCTGGGTGGGCGCCTGACGGCGGCTCCATCCGTCCACGCGGCCGGGGGATAACCCCCGACCCGAACGGGGCGTCCTCTGGATGCCGTTCGTCGACGGAGCCGAACAGACTGAGGCGAGCCCGGTGCGAGAGCCGGGACCGCTCCGTCGGAAGGACCTCCATGACCACCGCCATCGGCCAGCAGCTCGACGCGTCGGCGACGCCTGAACCCTCCACGCGAGGCACACGGCGATACGGTCGGCTCTGGCGGGACGTCCCCGGATCGCTCCTGTTCCTGCTGCCGAACCTGCCGATCGTCATCGCCGGCTGCGTCGTCGCCGTGGTGATCCTCTCCCTCGGCTTCGGGCTCGCGATCCTGGGCGTCGGTCTCCTGATCATCGTCGGCGGTCTCTGGGTCTCGCGGGCGTTCGTGGAACTCGAGGTCGCGCGTCTCCGCACGACGGGGCTCCCGCCGATCCGACGAGGAGCCTGGCGGTCGTCCATCGGGACCGCGACGACGCTGGGTGCCGTGCTCGCTCCACTCGCCGGACCGCGTTGGTGGCTGGCGGCCCTGCACACGGTCCTCGTGAACCCGATCGTCGGGGGCGTCACCTGGGGGCTGACCATCACCTGGACCGTGGGTGCCGTCGCCGGCACGACGTACTGGATCTGGGCGGACCGGCTCTCGGCTGGTTCGTCCTCGGGCTTCGCGGAGCTGTTGGCTCCCACGCTGGACCCGTCGGACGCGTTGCTCGCCGACAAGCTCTGGAACCTCGCGCTCGGTGTCGTGTTCCTCGTGACGCTCCCGCTGGTCCTCCGGGTGCTGGTGCTGCTGCACCACGCCATCGCCTCCGGGCTGTTCGGTGCGCGGCCCCAGGAGGAGCTGCGAGCCGAGCTCCTGGCGGAGCGGCGTGCACGCGGTGCCGCCGTTTCGGCCGAGGCGGGCGCGGTGAGGCGGCTGGAACGGGACATCCACGATGGTCCGCAGCAGCGACTCGTCCGGCTGCAGATGGATCTCGCAGCCGCCGAACGACGCCTCGACACTGACCCCGCCTCCGCACGCTCGCTCCTGGGCGAGGCGCGCGCGCAGGCCGCCGAGACACTCGACGAACTCCGTGCGCTCTCGAAGGGCCTGATGCCGCCACTGCTGCAGGACCGCGGCCTCGTCGCCGCACTCGACGACCTCGCCGCGCGGTGTCCGGTGCCGACGAGGACGGAGCTGGCGGTCGTCTCGTCGGTGACGCTGCCTCGTGAGACGGAACGTGGGATCTACTTCATCGTCGCCGAACTCCTGACCAACGTGTCGAAGCATGCGAATGCGCGGCGAGCCGGCGTCGAGGCCCACGTGACGGTTGACCAGCAGCTGGGTTCGCGGCTCACCCTCCGCGTGACGGATGACGGTCGGGGCGGCGCGCACCTGGAACCTGGTCACGGTCTCGAAGGCCTGACCGAACGGGCGCAAGGCCTCGGCGGGAGGCTGGTGATCGAGCCGGCCCCGGTGTGGGACGGCGTCGAACGTGGCAGCGCCGTGTCGATCTCGCTCCCCGTAGGCTGAACGGGTGATCAGCCCTGACCGTGCCGGTGAAGGAGCGCTCCGCATCGTGATCGCCGAGGATTCGACACTCCTCCGCGAGGGCTTGATGCGGCTGTTCGACGAGGCCGGCTTCATCACGGTCGCCGCGTACGCCGATGCGGAGGCGCTCCAGCGCGGGCTCGCGGCGGACCGACCGGACCTCATCGTCATGGACGTCCGCATGCCGCCCACGTTCCGGGACGAAGGGGTCCGAGCAGCGATAGCGCTGCGTGCCGAGCATCCAGACCTCCCCGTCCTGCTGCTCAGCCAGTACGTCGAGACCGTCTACGCCCGGGAGCTGCTCGCGGACGGCGGGCGTGGGATCGGTTATCTCCTCAAGGACCGGGTCGCCTCACTGGAGGAGGTGCAGGACGCCATCCACCGGTTGGTCGAGGGAGGGACCGTGCTCGACCCCGACGTGGTCCGCACCCTGTTCGCAACACAGCGCGACCCGTTGGCCGGCCTGACCCCACGTGAGACGGAGGTGCTCTCCGCCATGGCGGAGGGGCGCACGAACACGGCGATCGCCGAACGCCTGCGGGTCGGTGTCGGTGCGGTCGAGAAGCACATCTCGGCCATCTTCCAGAAGCTCGGTCTCGAGGACTCCGGGAGCGACCACCGACGCGTCCTCGCGGTCCTCGCCCTGCTCCAGCGCAACGGTTGAAGGGTGACACGCGCGACGAAGGGGCAGTCACGGATGACTGCCCCTTCGTGGGTGATGCTGGCGGGTCGCCCCGCCGGGGTGCTACCGGCTGAGGTGGGCGAAGAGGAACCAGCGGTCCTTGTCGAGGCCGCGGGCGATCTCGATTGCGATGTCCTGGCTGGTCTGGTCGAGCTCGTCGAGCTCGTCGACCGCGGTGTTGACCGAGGCGGAGGCCGCGTCGATGAGGGCGATGACCTCGGCGATGGTGCGGTCGGACTGCTGGAAGCCCTCGCTCAGCTCGGGCGTGCTGGTCTTCGCGGCGACGGTGCTGAGGCGTGCGTCGACCGGAAGGCCGAGGGCGACGATGCGCTCTGCGGCGAGGTCGGCCCACTCCTGCGCGTGCTCGACGATGTCGTCGAGCAGCTCGTGGACGCCGATGAAGTTCGCGCCACGCACGTGCCAGTGGGCCTGCTTGCCGTTGACGACGATGGCGGTGAGGTCGACGACGACGGGGCTGAGGAACTGCGCGGTGCCTGCTGCGACGTCCGGGTTGGCGACGGCCTGCGGAATGGAGGTGGTGATGTCGGTCATGGTGTTTCCCCTTCGTTGACGAGTGAGGCCCTGGTCGGGCGGATTCGTCGGTCTGCTTGAATGCAACGGTACTCAGCCGCAGACATTCCGCAAGGAAGTCGAGGCTCGGCTTACGAAGGGTGCACTCAGCAAGGAAAGCCTGACCGTACCGGCGATTCACCCCGGAACGACGCGGGTTCCCGTCGGCTGGGGCCGCCTGCGATAGCGTGGCCGGTATGACGCTGCACGGTACGGTCAGGAAACTCTCAGACGGACGCTCGCCCCAGATCGACCCGAGTGCCTATACGGCACCGGGCTCCGTGCTGGTGGGCGCCGTCACGCTCGCCGCGGATTCGAGCGTCTGGTACAACGCCGTCCTCCGCGCGGACTCCGAATCGATCACGCTCGGCGCAGGGTCCAACATCCAGGACGGGGTCGCCGTGCACACGGACAGCGGCCGCCCGACGGTCATCGGACGCAACGTCTCCGTCGGACACAATGCAGTCGTCCACGGCTGCACCGTCGAGGACGACTGCCTCATCGGCATGGGTTCCGTGGTCCTGAGCGGAGCCGTGATCGGTGCCGGGTCGCTCGTCGCCGGGGGAGCGGTGGTCCTCGAGGGCATGATCGTGCCGCCCGGTTCGCTCGTCGCGGGGGTCCCGGCCAAGGTGCGGCGGGAGCTGACGGCCGACGAGCAGGAGGCGATCCGGCAGAACGCCGCACACTACGTCGCGCTCAGAGCGGTCCACGCCGCAGCCGTCGACGAGGACTAGCGGCGGCGTGCGTCGCGCTTCCTGAGGCGACGCTGCGCGGCGAGCGAGCCTGAGAGGCAGACGACGCAGCCGATCATGCAGATGAGCCCGACGCCGAGTCGTCCGGTCGCGAGTGCGTACACCCCGACGAAGAAGACGAGTGCGCCGGCCACTGTCCAGATGTGGGGCCAGATCGCGTCGAGTCGCATGCGCTCAGCCTAGGGCGTCGGGCATCGTGCGCTCCGTCCTCCTGTCGACGTGCTCAGGGTGTGACCTCCCGCTCCGGTGATCCTCTTCTCCCGGTCCCTGAGCAACCTCCTCCGGTCCCGAAGCAACCTCCTCCGGTCCCTGAGCCACCTCCTCCGGTCCCTGAGCCACCTTCCTCCGGTCCCTGAGCCTGTCGAAGGGCACACGAGCAACTTCCACAACCGGGCTGACTCGCCATCTGGAATGTCAGTGGTCCATGGTGGACTGGAGTCATGACCGAGACCACCGCCACCGCGATCCGCGTCGGCGACGAGTACGCCGCGCGCCTGGTGGAGTTCTCGGATGAATGGGCAGAGATCCACCGGCAGCAAGCCGTCCTCGACGCCCGCAAGGCGCGCCTGCTCGCCCGTTCCGCCGCCTACGCCGACGCGCTCGCCGACTCGGTCGTTCCGGCCGTGTTCCCGCCGGCCGAGCGTCTGGCGCTCTCCCGCCGCTCCACCTGCGCAGCGCTCGCGATGGCGACCCGCGCGCCCGAACAGACCGTGCAACGCGCGACGAACGACGCGGAACGCCTCGTCAACGACGCACCCACCGTGCTTGCCTCGCTCGAGGCCGGGAGCATCTCCACCCATGCGAAGACGATCACCGACCAACTCCGCGACGTCCCCACCGAAGGTCGCGCGGTGTTCCTCGCGAAGGTGCTCCCGGTTGCCGAGCAGACCACCGACGCAGAACTCCGACGGCGCGCCCGCGTCCTGCGCGAACGGCTCCACCCGGAATCGATCACCGCACGCGCCAAGCGTTCCGAGGCCGACCGCCGCGTCGAGTTCGAACCTGCCGCCGACGGCATGGCGTGGGTGCACCTCTTCACCACGGCACCCATCGCGCAGGGCATCATCGGGCGCGTCGAAGCCGCAGCGGCCGAGTCACGCAATGCCGGTGACACCCGCACGTGCGGACAACTGCAGGCGGACGCCCTTGCGGCGCTCGCCCTGACCGGCGTAACCCCGGAAGATGTGATGTCGAGCCCGGTCCTTCCGCACCCGATCGAGGTGCAGGAGCACATCACGCCGACCGTGCAGATCACCGTCCCGGCACTCACCGTGGCCGGCGTGAGCGACGCCCCGGCCACCCTCGACGGATACGGCCCCATTGACCCGGAGACCGCGGCACGTATCGCGGTGAACGCTCCCAGCTTCACTCGGATCCTCGTCCAACCTGAGACCGGCGCGATCCTCTCCGTGGGGCGGAACCAGTACCGGGTCCCGGCCGACCTGCAGCGGGCGGTGCGTTTGCGAGACGGCACCTGCCGGGCACCGGGCTGCGGCAGGCGCGCCAGGGCCTGCGACCTCGATCATTCGGTGGCGTGGGACGACGGCGGGACGACGGATGTCGGCAATCTCGCTTGCCTGTGTCGACATCACCATCGGATGAAGCACCTGCCCGGGTGGAACCTCGACCACGGACCGGGCGGGGTCCTCGACTGGACGACACCCGACGGGAAGCACTATCGGACCGAGCCGGATCCGGCACCGTTCTGACCATTTCCGGTCCCTGAGCCTGTCGAGGGGTTCCTTGTGGGCACTTCGACAAGCTCAGTGACCGGGAGAAGTGCACCGGGACCGCTCCGGTCCCTGAGCCTGTCGAAGGGCAGCTCGACACGTACGACTTCAGTGACCGGGAGAGGTGTGCCCGGACCGCTTCGGTGTCTCAGCGTGTCGAAGGGTGGCTCGTGGGCACTTCGACAAGCTCAGTGACCGGGAGAGGTGCACCGGGACCGATGGGCGCGGGGTCAGGGAGTCGCTGAACGTTAGCCGACCCGTTGCGCCTGCCTGAGCGGCGCTGCATGGTTCTGATGCGTGGAGAGGGGATGACGGGAATCGAACCCGCGTAATCAGTTTGGAAGACTGAGGCTCTACCATTGAGCTACATCCCCGAGGCGTCGCAGTGCGACGAACTCACCCGCTAATGCTACTGCATCCCGAGCGCCCATCCGTGCAGCTCCGGGTCCCGAGGCCGGTTCCGCCCCGGAAACCGCACAGGGGCCGCACAGATTCTGGGCTAGACTGACCGAGGCCATTTCGCCCGCCGCTCGTCGGTCGGGCCGGCTGGCCGGATTGTCGCCGATCCGGGGCGTAGCTCAGCTTGGTAGAGCGCCCGGTTTGGGACCGGGAGGTCGCAGGTTCGAATCCTGTCGCCCCGACTCCGTTTTGCGTCCTCAACTGAGGCAGAATCCCCGACACAGGAGAAGTAATCACGTGAAGACCACGGTCGAGAAGCTGAGCCCCACTCGCGTCAAGCTCGCCATCGCGGTGACGCCCGAGGAGCTCAAGCCGAGCATCACCCACGCCTACGGACACATCGCCGAAGACATCAACGTCCCCGGCTTCCGTAAGGGCAAGGTGCCACCGGCGATCATCGACCAGCGCGTCGGCAAGGGCGCCGTGATCGAGCACGCCGTCAACGAGGGCCTCGACGGCTTCTTCCGCAAGGCACTCGAGGAGAACGAACTCCGTCCGCTCGGCCGCCCGCAGGCCGACATCGTCGAGTGGCCGAACGAGAAGGACTTCTCCGGCGACCTGCTCGTCAACATCGAGGTCGACGTCCGCCCCGAGATCACGCTTCCTGCCTACGAGGGCCTCAAGCTCACCGTCGACGCCCAGGAAGCCGGCGAAGCCGACGTCCAGGACGAGCTCGACCGCATCCGTGCACGCTTCGGCACCCTCGTGACCGTCGACCGCCCGGCCAAGACGGGTGACTTCGCCCAGCTCGACCTGGTCGCCAAGATCAACGACGCCGAGGTCGACCGCGCGAGCGGCGTCTCCTACGAGATCGGTTCGGGCGAGCTGCTCACCGGCATCGACGAGGCACTCGACTCCCTCACCGCCGGTGAGACCACCACCTTCACCTCGCCGCTGCTCGGTGGCGAGCACGAGGGCGAGGACGCCGAGGTCACCGTCACCCTGACCGCCGTCAAGGAGCGCGAGCTTCCCGAGGCCGACGACGACTTCGCTCAGATCGCGAGCGAGTTCGACACCATCGACGAGTTCAAGGCGCAGCTGCGCGAGGTCGTCGAGCGTCAGCAGGTCATCACGCAGGGCCGCGACGCACGCACCGCGCTCGTCGACGCCATGCTCGAGGCCGCGCAGATCCCCGTGCCGGAGAGCGTCATCGAGGACGAGGTGCACCGTCACCTCGAGGGCGAGAACCGCCTCGAGGACGACGAGCACCGCGCCGAGGTCACCGAGTCCAGCGAGAAGGCCCTGCGCACGCAGCTCCTCCTCGACGCCCTCGCTGAGTCGCTCAACGTCCAGGTGAACCAGAACGAGCTCACTGAGTACCTCATCCAGAGCGCGTCGCAGTACGGCATGGAGCCCGGTGAGTTCATCGAGGCACTCGGCCAGCAGGGTCAGATCCCCGCCATGGTCGGCGAGGTCGCCCGCAACAAGGCCATCGCCATCGCGCTCGGCAAGGCCGAGGTCGTCGACTCCAACGGCAAGCCCGTCGACCTGAGCGACTTCGTCGCCGTGGTCGAGGACGAGGACGCCGCCACCGAGACTGCAGCCGACGAGACGACCGAGGCCCCGGCCGAGGACGCCGCCGACGAGGCTCCGGCGGACGCCGAGCCGAAGAAGGCCGCCGCCAAGAAGGCACCTGCGAAGAAGGCGCCCGCCAAGAAGGCACCGGCCAAGAAGGCCGCTGCCGACGAGGCCGCTGCCGAGTAGGACAGCACCAGCAGTGACGACAGGGGCGGAAGCGATTCCGCCCCTGTCGTCGTCTCCGCACACGTCAGCCGAATGGGAGCCAGCATGACGACGACCCACGCAACCGGCTGGGACGACCGCGTCGCAGCCGTCTGGGCCGACGAGACCATCGACGACGAGCAGCGCATCGCGGCCATCGACGCCCTGGCCGCCGAGCGTCCGGCGGGTGACGCCCGCGCCGCGTTCGAGGCTGCCGGTGCACGCGACTCCGCCGGCCACGAGGTCGAGGCCGAGGTCTTCTATCGCGCCGCGCTCGAGGCCGGGCTCGACGAGGAGCACCATCCGCAGGCGATCATCCAACTGGCGAGCACCCTCCGCAACCTCGGCCGGACCGCTGAGAGCGTCGTCCTGCTCGAACAGCAGCTCGCGGACGACCCGACCGGTCCGTACGGGGACGCGACTGCGGCCTTCCTGGCCCTGGCGCTCGCCAGCTCGGGGGACCCGCGCCGAGCGACCGCGGTCGCCCTCCGTGCCCTCGTGCCGCACCTGCCGCGCTACCACCGGTCCGTCCGCGCCTACGCCGACGAACTCGAGACGGATCCGCTCCGCTGAGCCCCGACGGTCGCGCGGTCCGTCCGCTCGCCGTCCGCCTCCGGCGAACCGTGCCGCCCGGGAGTCTGCCGAGGGCGAACAGGGCGTTGGTCGTGCGTCGCCTCCGATAGATTCGAACCACTGCACAACCGAAACGGAGCGATAATGGCCGAACCACAGTTCTCGCCCAGTGTCTTTGACCGCCTGCTGAAGGACCGGATCATCTGGCTGGGCGCCGAGGTCCGCGACGAGAACGCGAACGAGATCGCGGCCAAGCTGCTGCTCCTCGCCGCGGACGACCCGAAGCGCGACATCTACCTCTACATCAACTCGCCCGGTGGCTCCATCACGGCCGGCATGGCCATCTACGACACCATGCAGTTCGTGCCGAACGACATCGTCACGGTCGGTATCGGCATGGCCGCGTCGATGGGTCAGCTCCTCCTCACGGCCGGCACCAAGGGCAAGCGCTACATCACCCCGAACGCCCGCGTGCTCCTCCACCAGCCGCACGGCGGATTCGGCGGAACGTCGAGCGACATCCAGACCCAGGCGCAGCTCATCCTCGACATGAAGCGTCGTCTCGCCGAGATCACCGCGGCACAGACCGGCAAGAGCGTCGAGCAGATCAACGCCGATGGCGACCGTGATCGCTGGTTCAACGCCGAAGAGGCGCTCGAATACGGCTTCGTCGACCACCTCCGTGAGTCCGCGCTCGACGTGGCCGGCGGCGGCGGAACCGTCGACAGCGACAAGTAACCCGGCTTCGACCAGACAGGAATGCAACACATGGAGACTCCAACGTTCAGTGCGGCGGGCCGCTCGCTGCAGATGCCGGGTGCTCGCTACATCCTCCCGAGCTTCGAAGAGCGCACGGCCTACGGCTACAAGCGCCAGGACCCGTACGCGAAGCTTTTCGAGGACCGCATCATCTTCCTCGGCGTGCAGGTCGACGATGCATCGGCCGACGACATCATGGCCCAGCTGCTCGTGCTCGAGAGCATGGACCCCGACCGCGACATCGTCATGTACATCAACTCACCCGGTGGCTCGTTCACCGCGATGACGGCGATCTACGACACGATGCAGTACATCCGTCCGCACGTCATGACGGTGGTCCTCGGACAGGCGGCCTCCGCCGCTGCCGTGCTCACCGCCGCCGGTACGCCGGGCAAGCGCCTGGCGCTCCCGAACGCCCGCATCCTGATCCACCAGCCCGCCGTCGGCGAGGCCGGCCACGGACAGGCTTCGGACATCGAGATCCAGGCGGCCGAGATCCTCCGCATGCGCGGCTGGCTCGAGTCGACCCTCGCACACCACTCCAACCGTTCGGTGGAGCAGGTTAACAAGGACATCGACCGCGACAAGATCCTCTCGGCCGCCGAGGCGCTCGAGTACGGTCTCATCGACCAGGTGCTCACCTCACGGAAGAACCCGGTCGCGGCCATCACGGCCTGACCCGGCTCCCGTGCTCACGACTCGGCGCGTCATCCCAGCGGGGTGGCGCGCCGAGTTGTCGCAGGGACAGGTTAGGCTCGGAGCACCGAATCTCCAGGGAGAGGGAAAGACATGGCACGGATAGGCGAAAGCGCCGATCTGCTCAAGTGCTCGTTCTGCGGCAAGAGCCAGAAGCAGGTCCAGCAGCTGATCGCTGGTCCCGGCGTGTACATCTGCGACGAGTGCGTCGAGTTGTGCAACGAGATCATCGCCGAGCGACTCGCCGAAGCGAGCGAGGAGACGGTGAGCGAGTTCGACCTCCCGAAGCCGAAGGAGATCTTCGCGTTTCTCGAGGAGTACGTCATCGGCCAGGAGGCCGCGAAGAAGGCGCTCTCGGTCGCGGTGTACAACCACTACAAGCGCGTCCGCTCCCGCGCCACGCTCGCTCCCGCCGAGACGGTACACGACGACATCGAGATCGCGAAGAGCAACATCCTCCTCATCGGCCCGACGGGCTGCGGCAAGACGTATCTCGCGCAGACCCTCGCGAAGCGGCTCAACGTGCCCTTCGCCGTCGCCGATGCGACCGCACTCACCGAGGCCGGCTACGTCGGCGAGGACGTCGAGAACATCCTCCTCAAGCTCATTCAGGCCGCCGACTACGACGTCAAGCGCGCGGAGACCGGCATCATCTACATCGACGAGGTCGACAAGATCGCCCGCAAGGCGGAGAACCCCTCCATCACGCGCGACGTCTCCGGCGAGGGCGTCCAGCAGGCGCTCCTCAAGATCCTCGAGGGCACCGTCGCCTCGGTACCCCCGCAGGGCGGCCGGAAGCACCCGCACCAGGAGTTCATCCAGATCGACACGACGAACGTCCTGTTCATCGTCGCGGGCGCCTTCGCCGGGCTGGAAGAGATCATCTCCTCTCGCGCGGGTAAGAAGGGCATCGGCTTCGGCGCACCCCTGCACAGCAAGGGCGACGATGTGAACCTCTTCGGCGAGGTCCTGCCGGAAGACCTCCACAAGTTCGGCCTCATCCCCGAGTTCATCGGTCGTCTGCCGGTCGTCACGACGGTCACGCCGCTCGACCAGCACGCGCTCATGGAGATCCTCACGGTCCCGAAGAACGCGCTCGTCCGTCAGTATCAGCGCATGTTCGAGATCGACGGCGTCGAGCTGGAGTTCGACCAGGCGGCACTCGAAGCGATCGCCGACCTCGCCGTCCTCCGCAAGACCGGTGCCCGAGGGCTCCGAGCCATCATGGAAGAGGTGCTCGGGCCGATCATGTTCGAGGTGCCCTCCACCGACGAGGTCGCTCGCGTCGTCATCACCCGGGAGTCCGTCGTCGAGAACGCGGCCCCGACGATCGTCCCGCGTGCGGCACGCCGCCAGGAGAAGTCGGCCTAGACGACACCCGGCGGTGTACAGCCCGCCGCAGCGCCCCGGATCCTCCGGAGTAGCTGCGGCGGGCTTCGTCGTTCAGTCCTCGAGCCCGCGGCGTCGGAGGAGCGGCTCGATGACCGCGTCGCGCCCACGGAAGTCCCGGTAGGCCTCCAGCGGGTCCTTCGAACCGCCGACCCCGAGAAGCTTGTTGCGGAAGCGGTCGCCGTTCTCCCTCGTCAGTCCGCCGTTCTCCGTGAACCAGTCGACGGTGTCCGCGTCGAGCACCTCGCTCCAGATGTAGGAGTAGTAGCCCGCGTCGTATCCACCCGAGAAGGTGTGGGCGAAGTACGTGCTCGCGTACCTGGGCGGGACGGCCGGATTGTCGAGCCCGGCGGACCGGAGTGCCGCCGCCTCGAACGCCTCCACATCGTCGACCCGGTCGTCTGCACCGATGCTGTGCCACGCCTGGTCGAGCATCGCCGCTGCGAGGTACTCGCTCGTCGAGAAGCCCTCGTTGAACCCCTCGGACGCCTGCAGCTTCGCCACCAGTTCCTGCGGCATCGGCTCACCGGTCTCGACGTGCCTGGCGTAGCCGGCGAGCACCTCGGGCCACAGCATCCACATCTCGTTCACCTGGCTCGGGAACTCGACGAAGTCCCGGAAGACGTTCGTCCCGGCGAAGCGCGGGTACTCGACCTCCGCGAAGAGACCGTGCAGCGCGTGGCCGAACTCGTGGAAGAAGGTCGTGACCTCGTCGAGGCTCAGCAGGGTCGGCTCGCCGTCGGCCGGCTTCGGGACGTTCAGGTTGTTGACCACGACGGTGGGCTGGTCGAGCAGGCGGTTCTGCGAGATGAGCGCGTTCATCCAGGCGCCGCCGCGTTTGCTGTCGCGGGTGTACAGGTCGAGGAGGTACAGGCCGAGGCCGGAGCCGTCCTCGTTCCAGACCTCGAAGACACGGACGTCGGGGTGGTAGCCCCGGAGATCGGTCCGTTCGGCGAAGGTGATGCCGTAGAGCTTGGTCGCTGCGGCGAACACCCCGTCGAACAGGACCCGCTCCGCTTCGAAGTACGGGCGCATCACGCTGGTGTCGACGTCGAACCGGTTGATCCTGACCTGTTCGGTCGCGAACGGCCAGTCCCAGGCCTCGACGGTCTCGAGGCCGGTGACCCTCTCGAGCTCGCGCTGTTCCCGATCCGCGTTGCGGGCGGCGGGGATCGCCAGACGGGAGAGGAGCGCTGCGACGGCCTCCGGGGTCCCCGCGGTCTGGTCCGCGGTGACTACTGCCGCGTGCGACGGGAACCCCAGGAGCGCGGCGCGCTCGGCTCGGAGGCGGGTGATCTCGAGGACGAGGTCGCGGTTGTCGTTCGGTCCGCCGTGTGTGCCGCGAGCACGGGAGGCCGTCATGATCCGCTCGCGGACGCCACGGTGCGTCAACGACGACAGCGCCGGGTGGCCGGTCGGGAGGACGAGGGTGACGAGCCAACCGTCGAGGCCTCGCTCGGCGGCCGCCTGGGCCGCGGCGGAGATCTCGCCCGCACTCAGGCCGTCGAGCTCTGCGGCATCGGTGAGGTGGACGGCGAGCTCGTTGGTGTCGGCCAGGAGCTGCTTCTCGAATCGGGTGGTCAGTGTCGAGAGGCGGAGGTTGAGGTCGGAGAGCCGTTGCTTCTCCTCGGCGTCGAGACCGGCGCCCGCGAGCGTGTGTTCGCTGTACACGCGTCGGACCAGGTAGACCGCCTCGGCGGTCAGCTGGAGGTCGTCGAGACTCGCGTGGACCGCCGCGATCCGCGCGTACAGCACGGGGTCGAGCCTGATCGCGTCCTCGTGGGCGGCCAGCTGCGGAGCGAGCTCCTCCTCGAGTTCATTGGTGAACGCGGAGCTGTCCGCCGAACTCTGATTGAAGAAGACCGCTGCGACCCGCCGGAGGATCGCGCCGCTCCGTTCGAGCGGGATCAGCGTGTTCTCGAAGGTCGGCGCGTCGTCCTGCGCGGTGATCGCCGCGATCTCGTCGAGTTGCTGCGCGAACCCGGCGGTGAAGGCGGGGCGGAAATGCTCCTCGCGGATCTCGCCGAACGGCGGCAGCTGATAGGGGAGCGTGCTCGGCTGGAGGAACGGATTCGTGTGTGATTCCATACCTCACCCTATCCAGCGTGCCGGGGAGGAGGCTCAGTCCTCGTCGTCGTGGTCGTCGTCCGGCCGGGTGAGGCTGACGGATCCGTCCGCGTGCTGACGGATGGTCGTACCGTCGTCGAGCTCGACCACGGGCCGGCGTTCGAGCCAGGTGAGGGTCCAGCGCCACGAGGACGTGTCGACACCCTGCGCGAGCAATTCCTGCTCCTCAGCGGCGATGGCCGTCTGCACCGGCGTCGGCACGTTCTCCGGTGGCTTGGCGCCGACGGCCCAGCGAGTCCCGAGTTGCATCACGGCTCCAGGTCGTAGGTGACCCAGCTCGTGCGGGTCGCCAGCTTGTCGTACACGGCCTGTGCGCGCTCGTTGTCGGCGGCGGTGATCCACCGGACGACGCTGTGGCCGTCCGCCTTCGCGAGGTCGCGGACGTGCTCGATCAGCGCGGTCCCGACTCCTCCGGTGCGGGCGTCCTCGGCGACGAAGAGGTCGTCGAGGTAGAGCCCGGTCCCACCGGCGAGGGCACGGGGGAACACCCGATAGTGAGCGAGGCCGACGAGGGCGCCCTGTGCGTCCTCCGCGACGAGCGCGGTCAACGGGTGGGTCGGGTCGCTGAGCCAGCCCCAGACGAGGACGGCCTTCTCGTCGGTCAGGGGGTTGCCGTAGAACTCCCCGTAGCCGGAGTACAGCGCGTGCCAGGCGAACAGGTCGCTCTCGACGGCGGGACGGATGGTGACGCTCATGCGCGTGCCTCCTCGGCGTCGGCCACCGGCGTGAAGACGATGTCGCCGACCGACAGGACGTCGGCGGTGCGGAACTCGAGGGACTCGATGCGTCCGACGGCGCGGAGGTCGTCTGCGACGAGCGCGAGCAGCTCGATCGATGCGGCGGGTCCGGCGATGACCGCGGAGTCCACCGGGGTCTTCTGGGACGCCTTGGCGTCGGTCTTCGCGCGTCGGATGCCCGTGAGCGCCTCGCTCGCGAGCTGCAGCACCTGCGGTTCGCCCGCTGCGAGTCCTGCGAACTCCTCGTCGGTCGGCCAGCTGGCACGGTGCACGGAGCCGTCGTGCGTCCAGGACCAGGCTTCCTCGGCCGCGAACGGGATGAACGGGGCGAACAGGCGGAGCAGGGTCGAGAGCGCGATCCGCAGCGCGGCCACCGCCGAAGCCTGCTCAGGGCTCTCCTCGCCGTACGCCCGCTCCTTGACGAGCTCGAGGTAGTCGTCGCAGAACGTCCAGAAGAACGCCTCGGTGAGCTCGAGCGCGCGCGCGTGGTCGTAACCGGCCAGCGCACTGCTGGCGTCGGCGACGGTCTTGCGGAGCACGCTCAGCATGGCGAGGTCGACGGCCTCCGTCACCGGGGCGTCTTCACGACCGGTGAACCCGAGGATGAACTTCGAGGCGTTGAGCACCTTGATCGCCAGGCGTCGGCCGATCTTGATCTGCGTCGGGTTCTGCGGGTCGAAGGCGGCGTCGGTGCCGAGACGGCTCGAGGCCGCCCAGTACCGGACGGCGTCCGAACCGTGCTGTTCGAGCATGGCCGCCGGCGTGACGACGTTGCCCTTCGACTTCGACATCTTCTTGCGGTCGGGGTCGACGATGAAGCCGGACACGGAGGCGTGCTCCCACGGCTTCCGGTCGTACTCGAGGACGCTGCGGAGCATGGTGGAGAACAGCCAGGTGCGGATGATGTCCTGACCCTGCGGGCGCAGCGAGTACGGGAATACGAGGTCCCAGAGCTCGGGGTCGCGCTCCCAGCCGCCGGCGAGCTGCGGGGTGAGGCTCGACGTGGCCCAGGTGTCCATGACGTCGACCTCGCCCATGAACCCGCCGGGGACACCGCGCTGCGACTCGTCGTAACCGGGTGCGGCATCGCTGGACGGGTCGACGGGCAGATCGGCGTGGTCCGGCGCGATCGGCTGATCGTAGACCGGGTTGCCGTCGGCGTCGAGCGGGTACCAGAGGGGGATCGGCACACCGAAGA
Source organism: Plantibacter sp. M259 (assembly GCF_006065115.1). Classification (NCBI taxonomy): domain Bacteria; kingdom Bacillati; phylum Actinomycetota; class Actinomycetes; order Micrococcales; family Microbacteriaceae; genus Plantibacter; species Plantibacter sp. M259. The sequence goes on from NZ_CP040750.1 coordinate 3,751,525, forward strand.
AGCGCTGGCGGGAGATCAACCAGTCGCCGGACAGGCCACCGACCCAGTTCTCGTAGCGCACGCGCATGAAGTCGGGGTGCCACTCGAGCTCCGACCCGAGTTCGAGGAGGCGGCCGCGGAGCTGTTCGTCGCGGGCGCCGTTGCGGATGTACCACTGGCGGGTCGAGACGATCTCGAGCGGCTTGTCGCCCTTCTCGAAGAACTTCACCGGGTGGGTGATCTGCTTCGGCTCGCCGATCAGGTCACCCGAGGCTGCGAGGAGGTCGACGACGGTCTGCTTGGCGCTGAAGACGGTCTTCCCGGCGAGCTGCGCGTATGCCTCGAGACCGGCTTCGGAGGTGATCGCCTCAGGGGCCTCCGAGATGACGCGGCCGTCGAAGCCGAGGATCGCGCGGTTGGGGAGGTCGAGTTCGCGCCACCACACGATGTCGGTGATGTCGCCGAAGGTGCACACCATCGCGATGCCGGCGCCCTTGTCGGGCTGGGCGAGGTGGTGGGCGAGCACGGGCACCTCGACGCCGAACACGGGCGTGGTCACTGTCGTGCCGAACAGCGGCTTGAAGCGCTCGTCGTCGGGGTGGGCGACGAGGGCGACGCAGGCGGGGAGGAGCTCCGGCCGTGTGGTCTCGATCTCGATGGTGCCGCCGTCTGGGCGATGGAAGGAGAGTCGACGGTAGGTGCCCGGTTGCTCCTTGTCCTCGAGCTCCGCCTGGGCGACCGCCGTGCGGAAGGTGATGTCCCAGAGGGTCGGCGCCATGGCCTGGTAGGCCTCGCCGCGGTCCAGGTTGCGCAGGAACGCGAGCTGGCTCGCCGTGATCGACTCGTCGCCGATGGTGCGGTAGCTCTGCGTCCAGTCCACGGAAAGGCCCAGCGCGCGCCAGACGGCCTCGAACTGCTGCTCGTCCTCGACGGTGAGGCGCTCGCACAGCTCGATGAAGTTGCGACGCGAGATCGGGATCTGGTCGGCGGCCTTGGTGCTCTTGTTGTCGCCACCCTCGAACGGCGGGGTGAAGTCGGCGTCGTAGGGGAGCGTCGGGTCGCACCGGACGCCGTAGTAGTTCTGGACGCGGCGTTCGGTCGGCAGGCCGTTGTCGTCCCAGCCCATGGGGTAGAAGACGCGCTTGCCGGTCATCCGCTGGTAGCGGGCGATGACGTCGGTGTGCGTGTAGCTGAAGACGTGACCGATGTGCAGGGAGCCGGATGCGGTCGGCGGCGGGGTGTCGATCGAGTAGATGCACTCACGCGTGGCGCCGTCGCGCTCGAACCGGTAGGTCCCCGCGGACTCCCAGGAGGAGCCCCACTTCTGCTCGAGACCTTCGAGGGCCGGCTTGTCCGGGATGCTGGCAGCGGTCATGAGGCGATCTCCTGCTGATATGTGCGGCACCGTGTCTGCGTGCCTGAGTGTGTGGGAACATCCCATACTATCGCAGGGGACCGGGAGGACGCCGGACCGCAGACCGTCATCGTCCGCCGATAGCATCGGACCGTGTCGACCAGAGCCGCCTCCGGCCCCGTGAGAGCCGACCTCCAAGGCCTTCGCGCCGTGGCGGTCTCGCTCGTCGTGGTGTTCCACCTCTGGCCGGGGCTCGTGCCGGGCGGGTTCGTCGGCGTCGACGTGTTCTTCGCGATCTCCGGGTTCCTCATCACGGCGCACCTCCTCGCCGAGGTCGAGCGATCCGGTTCGGTCCGACTCGGGCGGTTCTGGGCCCGGCGCGCACGACGGCTGCTCCCCGCCGCGCTCACCGTCCTCACCGCGACCCTCGTCGCGAGCTGGTACCTCGCGCCACTCGGGGACCTGCCCCGGTTCCTGCGTGAGATCGCGTGGTCGGGCCTGTACATCGAGAACTGGGCGCTCGCCGGATCCGCGATCGATTACCTCGCGGCGGAGGACGCTCCGTCGCCCGTGCAGCACTTCTGGTCGCTGTCGGTCGAGGAGCAGTTCTACCTCGTCTGGCCGATCCTGGTCCTCGTCGCCGGCTGGCTCGCCGTGCGGTTCGCCCGACGCTCGGCCGCGCCGTCGGTACGGCGTCGGGGCGTCGCGATCGCGATCGGACTCGTCTGCATCGCGTCGGCCGCCTGGTCGGTCGTCTTCACCGCGCAAGACCCGTCTCCGGCCTACTTCGCGACGACGACGAGGGCCTGGGAGTTCGCCGCCGGCGGACTGACGGCGATCCTGGTGGCCGAGGGGCCCGGCGAGGGTGGGCGCTGCGGGCGGGTGCGTGCACGGTCGTCGCCTGGCTCGGGTTCGCCGCGATCGGGGCGGCCGCCGTCCGGTATTCGGGGGAGACACCCTTCCCGGCGTTGACCGCGGCGCTGCCGGTGGGCGGGACGATCGCCGTGATGGCGGCCTGGGCCCCGGACGTCCGGTGGTCGCCGACCGCGCTGCTCGCCCGGGCGCCGATCCAGTGGCTCGGCGACCGCTCCTACGCGGTCTACCTCTGGCACTGGCCCCTCATCGTGTTCGGCGGGATCGTGCTCGCTCGGTCGGCCACCGTCCCCGAGCAGCTCGTCCTCCTCGTCATCACCGGCGTCCTTGCGGAGGTGACGACGCGGTTCGTGGAGCGCCCGATCCGGTTCGGGCGCATCGCCGGTTGGCGGCCACGACGGGTCATCGGTGCGACCGCCCTCGCGATGAGCGTCCTGTTGATCGCCTCGATCGGGGTGCTCCCCGGTGCCGAGGCGCGCATCGCGGCCGAACAGCAGCGCATCGAGACCCTGGTCGCGACCCCGTCGAACTGCCTCGGTGCCGCGGAGCTCGTCGATGCTGCAGCGTGTCCGCGGGACGAGGGAGCGTCGTCGGACGACACGGAGGGCTCCGGTGGCGAGACCTCGCGCGACGGTTCCTCGGCGTCTCCCGGGGATGAGACCCGCGGGGTCGTCATTCCTGATGCGTCGCTCGCCGACCTGCCGCCGGACCGCTGCATCACCGACATCCGGGCCGCCGCGTTCGAGGTCTGCGCCTACGGCGCCAGCGCGGAGCAGGCGACGAGGACGGTGGCGCTCATGGGCGACTCGCACGCCGAGCAGTGGTTGCCGGCGTTCGCGACGGCCGCCGAGGCGAACGGGTGGCGGCTCCTCGTCGCGGCGAAGAGTTCCTGCCCGTTCAGCGACGCCGAGCGCACCGAGCCCGGGACCAGCGCGGCGGTGCTCGCCGAGATGCGCGCCGGGTGCCTGAGCTGGAACCGCGACGCCCTCGAGCTGCTGCAGGACGAACCGGAGATCGACACGCTCGTCGTCTCGGCGCGCGCTCGGAACCCGGTCGTCGCCGAGGGGGGCAGCGACTGGCGGGACGTGGCCGCGGAAGCCTATGCGGAGCGCTGGGCGCTCGTGCCCGCGACGATCGAGCAGATCGTCGTCCTGCGCGACACCCCGACGATGTCGGACGACGTGCTGGAGTGCGTCCGCGACGACGCTGATCCGGAGGACGGGTGCGCCCGGGACCGGAGCGACGCGCTCACGGAGGATCCGCAGTACGACGCCGCCCTCGCGAGCACCGACCCACGGGTCCGACCCGTCGACCTCTCGGACGCCCTGTGCACGTCCGATCGGTGCTCGCCGGTCATCGGTGGTGTCCTCGCGTACCGCGACCACCACCACCTGAGCTGGGTGTACGCCGAGACCCTCGCACCCGTCGTCCAGGCGGTGCTGGACCGGATCCCGACGCCGGAGTCAGACGGCGTCGCGCCCTGACGCCGCACCGGGCGCGATGAGGCGCGGAGCGTCGGCTGCGAGTCGGGCGGTGTAGGGGTGTGCCGGGGCGGTGAACACCTGCTCGGAGTCGCCATGCTCGACCACCCGTCCGTGCTGCATCACGGCGACCCGGTCGCTCATGTGCCGGATGACGCCGAGGTCGTGGGAGATCAACAGGTAGCTCAGGCCGTGGCGTCGCTGCAGCTCGTCGAGGAGGTCCAGGATCCTGGCCTGGACGGTGACGTCGAGCGCGGAGACGGGCTCGTCGAGGATGAGCGTCGACGGTCGACTCGCGAGTGCCCGCGCGATCGCCACCCGTTGCCGCTGCCCGCCGGAGAGCGTCCGCGGGCGCGCGCGAGCCAGCGAGGGATCGAGGCCGACGTCCGCGAGGAGACGGGTGATGTCGCGAGGTGCGGCTTCGCGTCCACGAACGGCGTCGGCGAGGATGGCGTCGACGCGCCAGCGTGGATCGAACGAGCTCAACGGATCCTGCGAGACCCAGCCCAGACGGTTCCGTCGTGGACGACGCGCTCGCTCGGGGAGCTCCGACCACGGTTCGCCCTCGAGGAGCACCGTTCCCGACTGTGGCGCGGTGAGGCCGAGTGCGATGCGGGCGAGGGTGGTCTTGCCCGAACCGGACTCGCCGACCACGCCCAGGGTCGTCCCCGGTTCCAGGCGGAGCGAGACGTCGTCGACCGCCAGGATCGCCGAGGCGCCGCGGCCACGCTCGAAGCTGCGGGAGACGGATCGGAACTCGAGCGCGGGTGCGTCCGATCGGTCCTGCGTCGTCGGGCGGGTGCGCGTCGCCGGCTGTTCGGCCACCGGGGCCGCGTCGACCGGCTGGTCTGCGCTGAGGCGTGTCCCTCGAGCGCGGTCGGTGGGGACCGCGGCGATGAGGGCCCGGGTGTACGGGTGTGTCGGCCTGGTCAGCAGCTGTTCGGCCGGCCCCTGCTCGACGACGACACCGTGCTGCATCACGACGAGGTGGTCGGCGATCGACGAGACGACGGCGAGGTCGTGGCTGATCAGGAGGAGGGCCGCCCCGCGCCGCTTGACGTCGTCGAGGAGGCCGATGATGCGCGCTTGGACGGTGACGTCGAGGGCGGTCGTCGGTTCGTCGGCGATGAGGAGGTCGGGGTCCAGTGCGATCGCAGAAGCGATGAGTGCGCGCTGGCGGAGTCCGCCGGAGAGTTCGCCGGAACGTTGGCCGATGCGGGAAGCCGGGTCGGGCATGCCGACGGAGTCGAGGAGTTCGAGCACCCGCCGGGTGCGGGCGGTCCGGTCCAGGTCGGTGCCGAGTCGGAGTGCGTCGTCGATCTCGCGCCCGATCGGTCGCAGGGGGTCGAGCGACACGAGGGCGTCCTGGAGGACGAGTCCGATGCGACGCCCGCGCAGGCGTCGCCAGGCCGATGCTCCGAGTCCGCGGAGGTCGGTGCCGTCGAAGTCGAGTCGAGTGGCCGTCACCCGTGCCGATGCGCCGGGGAGGCCCAGGAGCGATCTGGCGGTCACGCTCTTGCCGGAGCCCGACTCGCCGACGATCGCGACGCAGGTGCCGCGCTCGACCTGGAAGGAGACGTCGGAGACGACAGCGTCCCCGCTGCCGAATCCGACCGTCAGTGCTTCCACCTGGAGCAGGGGAGTGGAGTCGCTCATCGGCCGTCCTCCCGTGATCGGCGCTGGAGACCCCGTCCGAGGACCGTGGTGGACAGGGCGGTCGCGACGATCATCAGACCGGGGAACGCCGTGAGCCACCACGCCGTCGCGAGGTAGGTTCGTGCTGCGGCGAGCATGGCACCCCATTCCGGCGCGGGTGGTTGCGCCCCGAGCCCGAGGTAGCTCAGGGCGGACGCCCAGACGACCGCCTGTCCGATGCCGAGGGTCGCGAGGACGAACAGCGGGGCGACGGCGTTCGGGAGGATGTGTCGGAACAGGATCCGGGCCGGCCCGTGCCCGAGCACTCGCGCGGCCTCGACGAAGTCGGAGGAGCGGACCTGGAGCAGCTGACCGCGGATGAGGCGCGCGTAGCCCGGCGCCGTCGACAGGCCGACCGCGATCGTCGCCGTGACGGGACCGGGCCCCGCGATGACGATCACGAGGAGCGCGAGCAACAGGCCGGGGAACGCGAAGAGCACCTCGAGGACGCGTCCCACGGCGAAGTCCGCGATCCGGCCGCCGACTGCGGCGATCGTCGCGAGGACCGCTCCGAGGATCAGTCCGATGGCCGTCGCGGCGACGCCGATGAGGAGCGAGGTCCCCGCACCGTGCACGACCCGGCTCCAGACGTCGCGGCCGGACTCGTCCGTCCCGAACCAGTGCGAGAGGGAGGGCGGCGAGAACGCGGCCCGCGGGTCGACCGCCGTCGGCGACGCTGTCGCGAACAGCTGGGGGGCGAGCGCACAGCCGAGCAGGAACAGCACCACTACAGACGCGACGATCTCGGGTGCGCCGAATCCCGACGACCGGCGCCATCCGCGGCGGACTCGGGCGTCGGGGCTTCCGGATGTCGGGGTGATCGCGAGCCCGCTCATGAACCGGACCGCCGGATCCGGTCGCGTGGGTCGAGCAGTTCCGCCGCGAGGTCCGCGAGGAACATGACGACGACGTAGGCCACTGCCGAGCTCAACACCACGCCGGTGACCACCGGGACATCGCGCACGGTCACCGCCTGGAGCATCGTCCGCCCGAGACCGGGCCGGGCGAAGATGGTCTCCACCACCACCGCGCCGCTGATGAGGTACCCGAAGGCCCATCCCGACAGGTTGACCGCGGGCACGGCGGCGTGACGCAGGCCGTGCCTGAGCAGCAGGCCGGTCGTCGACTCACCTCGGGCGGCCGCGGAGACGGCGAACGGTGCGCTTGCCGCATCGAGCAACGGTTCCCGCATCACCTGGGCCAGGAACCCGGCGACCGGGATGGCCAGGGTCAGCACCGGGAGGATGAGACCGACCGCATCACCCGTGCTCACCGGAGGGAGCCATCCGAGCCAGGTGCTGAAGAGCGTGATGAGGACGGTCGCGAGCCAGAACTGGGGGAGCGACGCCGCCACGAGCTCGACGGCCGATCCGAGGGCCGCGGAGACCCGCCCACCACGGGTCGACCAGATCGCGAGGCCGAGTGCGAGGAGCCAGGCGACGGCGAGCGACGCCGTCGCCAGCACCAGGGTCCCGCCGAGCTGTTCGGCGAGCACCTGGGCAACCGGCGTGCGGAGGGACGCCGACTCGCCGAGATCCCCCTGGACCAGTCGGACCAGTTGCGCCAGGTACTGGACGAGGAGCGGCTGGTCCAGGCCGTACTGCTCGCGCACCCGCTCCAGCGCTTCAGCCGACGCCTGGGAGCCGGGGCCACCGAGATAGGCCTGCGCCGGATCGCCGGGGATCAGCCGGACGGCGAAGAAGGTGACTGTCGCGACCGCCCAGAGCACGAACACCGCACCGGCCAGACGCGCCCCGATCCGCCCGACCAGGCGGCGGAGGTCGCGTCCCGAGTGGCCGATGGAGGTCACTCCACGAGCCAGGCGTCCCCGAAGACCGGCGTCGACACCGTCGGCAGCGCGCGGACGCCCTGCAGGGAGGTGCTCAGCAGGAAGTGGTTCTGCTGGTCGTAGAGCGGCAGGATGTAGTAGCCGTCGAGGATGATCTGCTGCGCCTGCTCGTAGAGGAACGCCCGCTCCTCGGGATCGAGGGTGTCGCTCGCCTGCTTCAGGATCTCGTCGAGCGCGGGGTCGTCCAGCTGGGCATGGTTCGCGAAGTAGCCGCTCGGCGCCGGGACGATGCCCGAGGAGTCGTAGAGCACGCGGAGCACGTCCGGTCCCACCTTCGTGTACGGGGCGCTGACGGCCTCGTAGGCGTTGGAGCCGAGTGCCTCGTACCAGCTCGAGAGGTCGAGCAGCTCGAGCTGCACGTCGAAGCCGGCGTCACCGGCTCCGGCCTGGATCTGCTCGAAGAGCGACTGCTCGGCCGGGATCGACTGGTTCGTGCTGACGGGGAACCGCACGGTCAGCCGGACGCCGTCCTTCGTCCGCACGCCGTCCTCGTCCTTCTCGGTCCAGCCCGCCTCGTCGAGGAGCTTGTTGGCCGCATCGAGGTCGTAGCCGAACAGGCTCTCGTCGGAGTAGGCGGTGGCCTCCGCACTCGACAGCGGCGAGTAGGAACGCTTCGCCGTGCCGAAGAACAGTGACTCGATGCCGGCGTTCACGTCCGTCGACCGCACGAAGGCCTCCCGCACGCGCTGGTCGTCGAACGGCGCCTGTCCCGCGTTCAGCTCGATCCGGTTCGAGGCGCCGGGGCGAGGTGCGTCCAGGTCGACGATCGTCTTCGAGTCCTTCGCCTGCGCGATCGTGTCGGGCTGCGCGTTGTCGATGATGTCGACGTCGCCGCTCTGGAGCGCCGCGAAGCGCGACGCGGAGTCGGGGATGAAGCGCCACGTGATGCCGTCGAGGTACGCCGGCCCGTCGTTCGCGGCGTCGCCCGGTGCCGAGTCGTAGGCGTCGTTCCGGACGAGCGAGACGTGGTCCTGCTTCACCCACTCGTCGACGACGAACGGTCCGGTACCGACCGGCGCATCGCAGTTCGCCGCTTCACCGCGGGCGATCCCCGTCGGGGACTCCATCGCCGTCCACGGCTGCGACAACGACTCCAGGAGCGCGCTGTCCGGAGCGGAGAGCGTGAACCGGGCCGTCGTGGCGTCGACCGCCTCGACCGACGCGACCTTGCCCACCGCGAGGTAGCCCGTGGACGACTTCGTCGCCGGGTCCTGCAGGTGCTCGATGTTCGCCTTGACCGCCGCCGCGTCGAACGGGGTGCCGTCGGTGAACGTCACGTCCGACCGCAGCGTGAACTCCCAGGTCAGACCGTCCTCCGACGTCGTCCAGGACTCGGCGAGCCACGGGATGATCTCGCCCTTCGCGTCTCGGGAGACGAGCGGCTCGAGGAACTGCGCACTCAACAGGGCCTGCGGGTAGTTGCCGCCGACATGCGGATCGAGACACGTGGGCTCGGCGTCCCCACTGGCGTAGACGAGCGTCCCACCGGCCTTCGGCGTGCTCGACGCGGCCGGCGTCCCCGGTGCACACGCCGCGAGCAGGACCGCGAGCGGAACGAGCGCCGCGGCGATGCGCAACGGACGACGCGAGGACGCAGGGCGTCGACGGGCATGGGAGGGGGATGCGGGCACAGGGACTCCAGAAGGCGATCGACCGGGTGCTGAGGGCCCGGTGGCGGCGTCGGACGAATTATTGGACGCCGTCTCGGAACCAGCATAGAGCCTCGGCACCACGCCCCGACCCCTCGCACGACGGCTAGGCTCACAGGCGGCGGAAGGAGCCCCCATGGCGAGACCACCGGCACGGAACGCCGTCGGCAGACCCCGACGATCCTCCCGACGCGTCCTCGAGGAGGCGGCCGCTGAACTCTTCCTCGAACAGGGGTACCCGGGCACCACCGTCGACCAGATCGCGAGCCGCGCCGGCGTCAGCCGCAACACCTTCTTCAACTACTTCGGCTCCAAGAGCGACGTCCTCTGGGTCGACGTCGACGCCGCGCTCGCCGGACTCGAACGGGCGCTCGCCGGAGGCGGGGACACCCCTGCAACGGACGTCGCCGACGCGATGCCATCACTGCAAGCCGCCCTCCTGGGCATCGCCGAGGAGCGCTCGAACGGTGCCGTGCCCTGGGCGCTCACGCAGATCGAACTGATGGACACCGCGTGGGAGCTGCAAGCGTCCGGTCTCGAACGTCTGCTGCGTCTCCAAGCCGTGCTCCGGGTCTCGCTCGCGCGCCTCGCCGTCCGCGCCGACGAGCTGACGATCCGGTCCGCCGCAGCGGCGCTCGCCGGCGCGATCGTCGCCGGCGCCGGGGCCTGGGCGGCCGCAGGTGTCGGCCGGGGCGAGCTCGGCGACTACCTCCACCGCGCGATCGCTCCGGTGGTGGACGGGTACGGCCGCGCCCTCGCCCGGATCGACGGGCCGAGTTCCTCGTAGCCGACCCTCCTCGGAGCCGCTCCGCAGGCTGTACGATGGGACCATCGACATCGATCCGGCCATCACCGGGGAGTCCTCGGCAGAACAGTGACCGCTCAGCGGGAGCCCAGTAGAACCGAGCGGGTCAGGCCCGTCACAGCCGATGCAGAGCGGCCGTTCCAGTGGAGCGGCAAGCGGGGTGGTACCGCGTCGGCAACGCCGGCGTCCTCGCAGGACCCACGAGACCTGCCAGGAGAACGATGAGCTACCCGAAGTCCCAGGAACCGACCCCAACCGAGTCGGCGTCGAACGGCGCTGCGTTCGGCGTGACGCCGTCGCCCAGCTTCCCCTCGATCGAGGAGGGGGTGCTCGCGCGATGGGCCGCCGACGGCACCTTCCAGGCCTCCATCGACCAGCGCGAGGGCGCTCCGGAGTGGGTGTTCTACGACGGCCCGCCCTTCGCGAACGGCCTCCCGCACTACGGTCACCTCCTCACGGGCTACGCCAAGGACCTCTTCCCTCGGTTCCAGACGATGCGCGGCAAGCAGGTGCACCGCCGGTTCGGCTGGGACACCCACGGTCTCCCCGCCGAGCTCGAAGCGGAGCGCCAGCTCGGCATCACCGACAAGCGCCAGATCGACGAGATGGGGCTCGCCGCGTTCAACCAGGTCGCACGTGACTCCGTCCTCCGCTACACGGAGGAATGGCAGGACTACGTGACGCGCCAGGCGCGCTGGGTCGACTTCGAGCACGACTACAAGACGCTCGACGTGACCTACATGGAGTCCGTCATCTGGGCCTTCAAGCAGCTCCACGACAAGGGCCTCGCCTACGAGGGCTACCGGGTGCTGCCCTATTGCTGGCGCGACCAGACGCCGCTCTCCAACCACGAGCTGCGGATGGACGACGACGTCTACCGCTCCCGCCAGGACCAGACCGTCACGGTCACCTTCCCGCTGGTCGGTCCGAAGGCCGAGAGCCTCGGACTGACCGCCGTCCGCGCGCTCGCCTGGACGACCACGCCCTGGACCCTGCCGACGAACGCCGCGCTCGCCGTCGGGCCCGACATCGAGTACGCGGTCGTCCCGGCCGGCCCGAACGGCACCCCCGACGCCACGGTGCTCCGCGAAGAGGGCTCCGCCCACGCCGACACCGAGGTGCTCGGCGGCGAGTACCTCATCGCCTCGGCGCTGCTCGGCAACTACGCGAAGGACCTCGGCTACGACTCCGCGGCCGAGGCACAGGCCGCCGTCTCCCGGACGATCGTCGGGCGCGAGCTCGAAGGCGTCTCCTACGACCGCCTCTGGGACTACTACGCCGACGCCGAGTGGGGCATGGAGCAGGCCTGGCGCATCCTCGTCGCCGACTACGTGTCGACCGAGGACGGCACCGGCATCGTGCACCAGGCCCCCGCCTACGGTGAAGAGGACCAGAAGGTGTGCGAGGCTGCCGGCATCCCGGTGATCGTCTCCGTCGACGACGGCGGGAAGTTCCTCCCGGAGGTGTCCGACGTCGCCGGTCTCCAGGTCTTCGACGCCAACAAGCCGCTCACCCAGCTGCTGAAGGCACAGGGCCGCCTCCTGCGTCAGGCGAGCTACGAGCACTCCTACCCGCACTGTTGGCGCTGCAAGCAGCCGCTCATCTACAAGGCGGTGTCGAGCTGGTTCGTCCGCGTGCCCGAGTTCCGCGACCGCATGGAGGAGCTCAACCAGGAGATCACCTGGGTGCCGGAGAACGTCAAGGACGGACAGTTCGGCAAGTGGCTCGCGGGTGCGCGCGACTGGTCGATCAGCCGCAACCGGTACTGGGGTTCACCGATCCCGGTGTGGAAGAGCGACGACCCGGCCTACCCGCGCATCGACGTGTACGGCTCGCTGGACGAGCTCGAGGCCGACTTCGGCGTGCGCCCGACCGATCTGCACCGCCCGTACATCGACGAGCTCACGCGGCCGAACCCCGACGACCCGACCGGCCGGTCGACGATGCGCCGCATCACCGACGTCCTCGACGTCTGGTTCGACTCCGGATCGATGCCGTTCGCCCAGGTGCACTACCCGTTCGAGAACCGCGAGTGGTTCGACTCGCACAGCCCCGCGGACTTCATCGTCGAGTACATCGGCCAGACGCGTGGGTGGTTCTACCTCCTGCACGTGCTGTCGACCGCGCTGTTCGACCGGCCGGCGTTCACGAGCGTCGTGAGCCACGGCATCGTCCTCGGCAGCGACGGCCAGAAGATGTCGAAGTCGCTGCGCAACTACCCCGACGTCAACGAGGTCTTCGACCGCGACGGCTCCGACGCCATGCGCTGGTTCCTCATGTCGAGCTCGGTGCTGCGCGGCGGCAACCTCGTCGTGACGGAGGAGGGCATCCGTGAGGGCGTCCGCCAGGTGATGCTGCCGTTGTGGAACACCTGGTACTTCTTCTCGCTGTACGCGAACACGGCGGTGCCTGGTGGCTACGACGCCGAGTGGCGCACGGACTCCACCGACGTCCTCGACCGCTACATCCTCGCCAAGACGCGTGAGCTCGTCGTCACGGTGACCGACCACCTCGAGGCGTTCGACGCGACCCTCGCGGCGGCCTCGCTGCGGGACTTCGCGGACGTCCTGACCAACTGGTACGTGCGTCGCTCCCGCGACCGCTTCTGGTCGACCGACGGTGGCGCCTTCGACCGCGACGCCTTCGACACGCTCTACACCGTCCTCGAGACGTACTGCCGGGTCGCCGCTCCGCTCCTGCCGCTCATCACGGAGCAGATCTGGACCGGCCTGACGGGCGAACGCAGCGTGCACCTCACCGACTGGCCGGAGCCCGGGGCGTTCCCGGAGGACGCGACACTCGTCGAGGCGATGGACCGGGTCCGCGAGGTCTCCGGTGTCACCCTCGCCCTCCGCAAGCAGGCCGGTCTCCGTGTCCGGTTGCCGCTCGCATCGCTCACCGTGGTCACGTCCGACCCCGCGTCGCTCGCACCGTTCGAGGCGATCCTCCGCGAGGAGCTCAACCTCAAGGCCGTCTCCTTCGCCGAGTTGACCGACACCAGCGGCACCGAGTTCGGCGTCACCTCGCGCCTCTCGATCAACGCCCGCGTGGCAGGCCCGCGCCTCGGCAAGACGGTGCAGCAGGCGATCAAGGGCGCTCGGAGCGGCGACTGGTCCGAGGTCGACGGCACGGTCACGGCCGGCGGCATCGAGCTCGTCGACGGCGAGTACGAGCTCGTCATGGAGGCGTCCTCGGGCGCCGCCGGTGGCGTTGCGCTCGCGCTCCTGCCGTCGGGTGGCTTCGCCCTGCTCGAGACCACGCTGACGCCCGAGCTCGAAGCGGAGGGACTCGCCCGCGACGTCATCCGTGCTGTGCAGGACACCCGGAAGGCGGCGGACCTGCAGGTGAGCGACCGGATCCGGCTGCAGCTCCGATTCGAGGACGACGCCGACGAACGCGCGGTGCGCAGCGCCCTCGACGTGGTCGACCTCGCCGGCGACACCCTGGCGACGTCCCTGACCTGGTCCGACGACGAGGCGCAGGCTGGAGCGTCGGGCTTCGCCCAGTCGTTCGCGGCCGGGAAGTTCGGCAACGGCGGAGCCTTCACCGTGACCGTCGCGCGTGCAGAGGAGACCGCCGATGTCTGATGACCTGATCCCCGGAGACGAGCTGTCCGCGGCCGATGCCGCCGACGCCGTGTACCGCGAGCTCCTGGAACGGCTGGGGGAGGCCCAGCCGCAGCCGCGTCTCGGTGCCACCAAGCGCGCGCTCGAGCTCCTCGGCAACCCGGAGTCGTCCTTCGCGATCATCCAGATCGCCGGAACGAACGGCAAGACGAGCACGGCCCGCATGATCGAGAGCATCCTCCGCGCCCACGGGCTCCGCACCGGTCTCTTCACGAGTCCGCACCTCGTCCGGTTCACCGAGCGCATCGGGATCGACGGCGAGCGGATCTCGGACGAGGCCGTCGCCAGGAACTGGGACGACATCAAGCCGTATCTGGCGATGGTCGACGCCGAGCTCACGGCGGCCGGTGAGCCCGCGCTGACCTTCTTCGAGGCGCTCACCGTCCTGGGATTCGCCTGCTTCGGCGACGCCCCCGTCGACGTCGCCGTCGTCGAGGTGGGGATGGGCGGTGCCTGGGACTCGACGAACGCCGCCGATGCCGAGGTCGCCGTCTTCACGCCCATCGACCTCGACCACGTGCAGCGTCTCGGCAAGACGATCGCCGAGATCGCGCGCACCAAGGCCGGCATCATCAAGCCCGGGGCGCAGGTGGTCTCGGCCGCGCAGCACCCCGACGCGCGTCAGGCGATCGTCGACGCCGCCGCGGCGGTCGACGACCCGGCCGTGTTCGAAGGTGAGGAGTTCGCCCTCGTGCAGGACGCCGTGGCGGTGGGCGGACAGCTCATCACCGTCCGAGGGCGCGCTGGCACCTACCCGGAGCTGTACCTCCCGCTCTACGGAGACCACCAGGGACGGAACGCGACGCTCGCGATCGCCGCGGTCGAGGCGTTCCTTGGCGGAGCGACCCAGCCGATCGCGGAGGACGTCCTCGCGGAGGGCCTCACCGAGGTCGCCTCCCCGGGGCGTCTGCAGCTCATCGGCACCGAGCCGACCGTGCTCGTCGACGCTGCGCACAACCCGCACGGTGCCGCATCCCTGGTCGCCGCACTCGGCAGCTACTTCGACGTCGACGAGATCGCCTTCGTGGTCGGCATCCTCCAGGACAAGGACGCCGCCGGCATCCTGACGACCCTGGCGCCCGCCGCATCCGGCTTCTTCTTCACCCAGTCGGAATCGGAGCGGGCGATTCCCGCCGAGGAGCTCTCGCGCCTCGCCGCATCGCTCGACCTGCCGGCGTCGACCTTCGCCGACACGCTCGACGAGGCCGCGGAGGACGCACGGCGCTGGGCCGAGGAGGCGCCACGGCGACTGGTCGTGATCACCGGCTCGATCACGCTGGTGGGCGAGGCGATCGAGGTCGCCGACGACCGCGAATGGAAGGCGACCGCATGAGTGGCATGGCACGGAGCCGGGCTCCGCGGAGCATCAAGCAGACCCTGGGATCGATCATCCTCGGCTTCGAGATGATCGTCATGTTCCTCGGCGCGCTCGTCATCTTCGGGCTGAAGGCGCTCCCGGCCCCGGTCGCGTTGATCGGCGGAGCGGTGCTGTGCCTGATCATCGTCGCGACGATCCCGCTCCTGCGATTCCGCTGGGGGTATTGGCTGGGCTGGGCGGTGCAAGCCGCTATCGTGGCTACCGGCCTGCTCGTGCCGATGATGTTCCTCGTCGGCGGGATGGCCGCAGCCGTCTGGACCTATGCGATGGTCCAAGGCGACAAGATCGAGCGTCAGCAGGCGCTCTACCGAGAAGCGAAGGATTGACCGTGGCTGTTGAAGAAACCCTGGTACTCGTGAAGCCTGACGGCGTCGCACGCAACCTGACCGGCGAGATCCTCCGTCGGATCGAGGCGAAGGGCTATTCGCTCGTGGACCTGCGCATGGTCGAGCCGGACCGCGAGCTGCTGGCCGCCCACTACGCCGAGCACGAGGGCAAGCCGTTCTACGAGCCCCTCGTCGAGTTCATGCTGAGCGGTCCCGTCGTCGCGATCCGCGTCGCCGGCAACCGTGTCATCGAGGGCTTCCGTTCGCTCGCCGGCACGACCGACCCGACGACCGCCGCGCCCGGGACCATCCGCGGCGACTTCGGCCGCGACTGGGGCCTCAAGGTCCAGCAGAACCTCGTCCACGGTTCGGACAGCCCCGAGTCCGCCTCCCGCGAGCTCGCGCTCTGGTTCGCCTGACGCACCGACTCCGCACGACGAAGCCCGCCTCCGATTCCGGGGGCGGGCTTCGTCGTTCGCGTCCGGCGGCCGTTCGGGCCGCCACCGGCTACAGGTAGGACAGGACGTCGAGGCGGAGCTGGGCGATGACCGCCACCACGAGGTAGCACCCGAGCGTCACCACCACGATCCAGGAGGACACGATCCCAGCGACGCGGCGGACGGCGGGAGACGCCGGGACGATGCCGTTCCGCAGGGTGAACGCGGTCACCGCGATGAACGAGGGGATCGTCACCGACCAGGTGACCATGCACCACGGGCACAGCGTGCCGAGGACGAAGATGCTCTGCGAGATCAGCCAGATGACGAATCCGAGCGCACCGAGGAACCCGATGTTGAACGCGATCCAGAACCACCGCGCGAACTGCGCACCGGCGAGGACCGCGACGCCGACGGCGATCGGGGCGATCCAGGCGGCGAGACCGATGATCGGGTTCGGGAACCCGAGGATGGCGCCCTGCCAGGAGTTCAGGTTGACCCCGCACTGCACGAGGATGCTCAGATTGCAGCCGAGCTGGGCGTTCGGGTCCTGCAGGAGCTGGAACTTGTCGAGGGTGAGCGCGAACGCCGCGATCCACCCGATGACACCTGCGACGATGAGGAAGATGGCGAGGCCCCTGGGGCGCGCGTCGATGACCGGAGTTGACACGCCCTGATTCTCGCACGCCCGCCTGAACGGCGGCGGGACATGCCCGGGTGGTCCGTACTCAGGACCGTCGGCCCTGTTCGTGCGATAATCGTGGGGTGGTGCCCGAGCCGCGCTCGACCGCACGACACAACAGGCTTGTTGGGCAATGAGAGCCCAGGACCCGCCGGCACGTGCCGGCACGATCGTGAGAGCTCCGAGAGCCAGCGATCACACAGGATTTGCGAACGGCTGCACCCGCGGCCGCACGCACGAGACGAAGAACCGGAGGGTGGCGCGGCCACCGACCCGGCATAGGGGAGTACACCAGGAATGGTGAAAGAGCACACCGAGGATCCGGCCACGCCGGGGACCGAGCACGAACCGACCGACCAGCACCTCACGACGCCCGAGACGGCGGACGAGTCGACCAGCACCGAGACGGACGCCCAGGCGGCCGGGCCCGACGAGCAGTCGGCACCTGCCTCACCGGTGCGTCCACCGACCACCATGCTGCTGTTCCAGGCGCCCGACCTGCCGCCGATCGTCCACCGCGACGACGAACCGCTCGAGGCGGAGCTCAGCTCGTCGAGGCGTCGCACGCGTCGTCGTGCGGGCGAGGACGGACCGGAGCAGGGCGAGCGGGGTGGCGAATCACGCCCCGACACCCGCAACGTGGTCAAGGTCCGCACGCCGCGCGAGCCGGAACTCATCACCGAACCGCAGAAGGTGCGCGGCTCGACGAGGCTCGAGGCCAAGAAGCAGCGTCGCCGCGACGGACGCGACGCCGGTCGTCGTCGTCCGGTGGTCACCGAGGCCGAGTTCCTCGCCCGCCGCGAATCGGTCGACCGTGTCATGGTCGTCCGCTCCAAGAACGGCAAGACGCAGATCGGCGTGCTGGAGGACGGCGTGCTCGTGGAGCACTACGTCGCCAGGAGCCAGGAGGCGTCGCTCATCGGCAACGTCTACCTCGGCCGCGTGCAGAACGTCCTGCCCAGCATGGAGGCGGCGTTCGTCGACATCGGTCGCGGACGCAACGCGGTGCTCTACTCCGGCGAGGTCGACTGGGACTCCGTGGAGACGGGCAACCAGCCCCGCCGGATCGAGCTCGCGCTCAAGGGCGGCGACAAGGTCCTCGTCCAGGTCACGAAGGACCCGGTCGGACACAAGGGCGCGCGCCTGACGAGTCAGGTCTCGCTCCCCGGTCGGTACCTCGTGTACGTGCCGAACGGTTCGATGAACGGCATCTCGCGCAAGCTGCCCGACACGGAGCGCGCCCGCCTGAAGAAGATCCTCAAGGAGGTCCTTCCGGAGAACGTCGGCGTCATCGTCCGCACGGCCGCCGAGGGCGCGACCGAGGAGCAGCTCACGCTCGACGTCACGCGGCTGAAGTCGCAGTGGTCGGAGATCTCCCGTCAGATCGAGACCGTCCAGTCGCCGGCACTGCTGCACAGCGAGCCCGACCTGCTCATCAAGATCATCCGCGACGTCTTCAACGAGGACTTCCACAAGCTCGTCATCCAGGGCTCGGACGCGTTGCAGGACATCCAGAGCTACCTGCGCGGCGTCGCCCCCGACCTGCTCGAGCGGGTCGAGCCGTACGACGGCACGGGAGACTCCTTCGTCGACTACCGCATCGCCGAGCAGATCGAGAAGGCGCTCGACCGCAAGGTCTGGCTGCCGTCCGGCGGATCCCTCGTGATCGACCGCACCGAGGCCATGACGGTCGTCGACGTCAACACGGGGAAGTTCGTCGGTTCCGGCGGCAACCTCGAGGAGACGGTCACCAAGAACAACCTCGAAGCCGCTGAGGAGGTCGTGCGTCAGCTGCGACTGCGCGACATCGGCGGGATCATCGTCGTCGACTTCATCGACATGGTGCTCGAGTCGAACCGCGACCTCGTGCTGCGCCGCCTCGTGGAGTGCCTCAGCCGCGACCGCACGAAGCACCAGGTCGCCGAGGTCACCTCGCTCGGTCTCGTGCAGATGACGCGCAAGAAGCTCGGTCTCGGCCTGCTCGAGACGTTCAGCGAGCCCTGCGAAGTCTGCGCCGGACGCGGCGTGGTCGTGCACCACGACCCCGTCGTGAAGCACCGCCAGACGCCGCAGCCGGAGCAGCAGCGCCGGCGCGGCAAGGGTGGGTCACAGGGCGGCCAGCCGTCCTCGAACGGCCAGAGCGCCCAGCAGAAGCCGGCCGGACAGACGCACGGGATCACCGACGACGCCAAGAACGCCCTCGCCCTGATCGCGGCGCGCACGCTGCACCACGAGGAGCTCGCCGCCGCCGAGGCCGTGGCCGACGCCGTCGTGGCCGAGGCGCAGCACACGCAGGCGCAGCACACCGAGGCGCAGGGCTCCGAGGAGTCGGTCGCGGACGAGTCCACGACGTCGCCTGAGGATCAGTCCGGATCGTCCACCGGGTCGCACGACGGTCGTCGGAGCCGGCGCGAGAAGCGCGAACCGCGTCGTCGTGGCGGTGACGGGTCCCGCCGGGGTGCTTCGGAGGAACGCTCCACCGAGGCGCCGACCGAATCCGCGGCCCCGACGCTGGCCTTGCTCGACCTGCCGATCGCACCGGTCGCCGACAAGCCACGTCGCGCAGCCGTCGCGGACCCCGAGCACCTGCTCGAATCCGTCCTCGACGCGCTCCCCGAGCCGAAGCAGCCGGGCCAGGGTCGCGGCCGCAGCCGCCGGGTGTCGACCGCTTCACTCGCGGGCGGACAGGCCGTCGGCTCGGACGGCGCGCAGCGTCAGGCCGAATAGTCCGGTCGCGTCAGGACGGCGCGTCTCCTCGGGAGGCGCGCCGTTCGCGTGCGGTGATGCGCAAGCCGCTGGCGATGAGCCGGCGGACGAGGTCGCCGCCGGTCACCGGGACGGCGCCGGCCGCCACGAGCGAGGCATGGCGCTCGGCGGGGACGTCGTAGTGGTCGAGGTCGAACGATCGCGGCGGGAGCCCGGTGCGTCCGGCGAAGGCGTGCAACTCCTCCAGGGAGCTGTCGCTCACCACGTGGGACCAGAGCGTGCCGTGCGCCGGCCACAGCGGGGGATCGATGAGCACCGTCATGCCTCCATCCAACCATCGAGCCTCCATCGCGATTCCCGTCCGTGGTCGGACGCGCCGGGCACCCGGCCGGCGTTCAGGAGCCCCCGGGGTACACTGGTCGAGTGCGTCCGGTGTGGGAGCCGTGAGGAACAGCCTCGGTCACGAGGTTCTGTGCTCACTGGTTTGACCTGGACTGCACGATGAAGTAAACTCGACCGTTGGTGTGCATTGAGTTTTCAATGCCACGCCCAACGGTTTTCTGCCATCAAGGTGTCCCACGTGTTCGAGCCTTTCCGAGCAGTAACTTCCAGCAACAGTCAGTCGGAGCGTTTCGCTCCCCAAAGAACGGGTACGTAGTGGTTTACGCAGTTGTGCGCGCCGGAGGACGGCAGGAGAAGGTCGAGATCGGAACCATCGTCACGATGGACCGGGTCAAGGCCGACAAGGATGGCAACATCGAGCTTCCCGCGGTGCTCCACGTCGACGGTGAGAAGATCATCTCCGACGCGAAGTCGCTCGCGAAGATCACGGTGACGGCCGAGGTGCTCGAGAACCTCCGCGGTCCGAAGATCATCATCCAGAAGTTCAAGAACAAGACCGGTTACAAGAAGCGTCAGGGGCACCGTCAGGAGCTCACGCGCGTCAAGATCACCGGCATCAAGTAAGGCATCGAGGAGAAGAAGAGATGGCACACAAGAAGGGTGCGAGTTCCACTCGCAACGGTCGTGACTCCAACGCACAGCGTCTCGGTGTGAAGCGCTTCGGCGGCCAGGTCGTCCTCGCGGGCGAGATCCTCGTCCGTCAGCGCGGCACGCACTTCCACCCCGGCGCCAACGTCGGTCGTGGCGGCGACGACACGCTGTTCGCCCTCGAGGCCGGCTCCGTGCAGTTCGGCAACAAGGGCGGCCGCAAGGTCGTCAACATCGTCGCTGCTGCAGAGTAGCAACAACGTCTTTCCAGCAGGGGGCGGGCTTCGGCCCGCCCCTGCTGTCGTACAACCGAGTTCCATGATCCAGAGAGGGGCTGAGCGTCCATGGTCACATTCGTCGACCGGGTCACACTGCACCTGCGAGCGGGCGGCGGCGGCAACGGCTGCGTCTCCGTGAAGCGCGAGAAGTTCAAGCCGCTGGCCGGCCCCGATGGCGGCAACGGCGGACACGGTGGTGACATCGTGCTCGTGTCCGATCCTCAGATCACGACGCTGCTCGGGTACCACCGGTCACCGCACCGGAGCTCCGACACCGGCGGCTTCGGCATGGGCGACCACCGCAACGGGTTCCAGGGCGAGACGCTCATCCTGCCCGTCCCCGTCGGGACGGTCGTCAAGGACGTCGACGGCGTCGAACTCGTCGACTTCGTCGAGCCCGGCATGGAGTTCGTCGTCGCTCCCGGCGGCCAGGGTGGCCTCGGGAACGCGGCACTCTCCTCGACCAAGCGCAAGGCCCCCGGGTTCGCGCTGCTCGGCACGCCCGGCTGGGAAGGCGATGTCCTCCTCGAGCTGAAGACCGTCGCCGACGTCGCGCTCGTCGGGTACCCCTCCGCCGGCAAGTCCAGCCTCATCGCGGCGATGTCCGCGGCGAAGCCCAAGATCGCGGACTACCCGTTCACCACCCTCCACCCGAACCTCGGCGTCGTCGAGGCCGGCGAGGTCCGCTACACCATGGCGGACGTCCCCGGGCTCATCGAGGGTGCCAGTGAGGGCAAGGGCCTCGGTCTCGAGTTCCTGCGTCACGTCGAGCGCTGCTCCGCGCTCCTCCACGTGCTGGACTGCGCGACGCTCGAACCGGGACGCGACCCGATCAGCGACCTCGACATCATCCTGGCCGAGCTCGCCGCCTATCCGGTGCCGGAGGGGCAGACGCCGCTGGTCGAGCGTCCGCAGCTCATCGCCCTCAACAAGATCGACGTCCCGGAGGCGAGGGAGCTCGCCGAGTTCCTGCGTCCCGACCTCGAGGCGCGAGGCTACAAGGTCTTCGAGATCTCGACGGTCTCGCGCGAAGGCCTCCGACAGCTCTCGTTCGCGCTGAGCGAGCTTGTCGAGGAGAGCCGCGCCCGCGCAGCCCTCGAGGCCGCCAAGCCCCGGATCGTGCTGCGCCCGAAGCCCGTCGACGACTCCAAGTTCACCGTCACGGTCGAGGGTGGCACGTACGGCAACCTCTACCGCATCCTCGGCGCGAAGCCGGAACGCTGGGTGCAGCAGACGGACTTCAACAATGAGGAGGCCGTCGGGTTCCTCGCGGACCGCCTGGCGAAGCTCGGTGTCGAAGAGGCGCTCTTCAAGGCCGGTGCCGTCGCCGGCGCGACCGTGATGATCGGTGCGGGTGGCGGTGTGGTCTTCGACTGGGAGCCCACACTCACGAGCACCGCGGAACTGCTGACGCAGCCGCGTGGAACGGACCCGCGTCTCGACGCGAGCCACCGCCCGACGCGCAACCAGCGTCGCGACGAGTACTTCGAGCGCATGGACGCCAAGGCCGAGGCCCGTGCCGAGCTGCTCCGCGAACGTGCGGCCGGCCTCTGGAACGACGACGAGGGCTTCGAGGTCGGCTCCGTGCCGGCCGACGCGCAGCAGAGCGACGGTGTCACGACGGAGGACGACGACCGGTGACCATCCACCAGCGCAGTGGCATCCCATCGGCGCGACGCATCGTCGTGAAGGTCGGGTCCTCCTCGATCAGTGGCGACAACGCCGGGCAGATCACTGCGCTGGTCGAGGCTCTGGCCGAGGCGCACGCCCGAGGCACCGAGGTCATCCTCGTGTCCTCGGGCGCCATCGCGACCGGGATGCCCTACCTCCGCCTGGACGCCCGTCCGAGCGACCTGGCGACGCAGCAGGCGGCGGCCGCCGTCGGGCAGAACGTGCTGATCTACCGGTACCAGGACAGCCTCGACCGGTTCGGTATCGTCGCGGGCCAGGTGCTGCTCACCGCCGGCGACCTCGAGAACCCCAGCCACCGGAGCAACGCCCAGCGGGCGATGGAACGCCTCCTCGGGTTGCGTATCCTCCCGATCGTCAACGAGAACGACACCGTCGCGACGCATGAGATCCGGTTCGGCGACAACGACCGCCTGGCCGCCCTCGTGTCGGTCCTCGTCGCGGCCGACGTCCTCGTCCTCCTGAGCGACGTCGACGCGCTGTACACCCGCCCTCCGCACGAAGCGGGTGCCGAGCGCATCGAGGAGGTCCCGTTCGGAGACACCCTCTCGGGCGTCACCTTCGGCGACATCGGCTCCGCGGGCGTCGGCACCGGGGGAGCGGGCACGAAGGTGTCGGCCGCCCGGTTGGCCGCCGAGGCGGGGACGTCCGTCCTCGTGACGTCGACCACGAACGTCGCGTCCGCCCTCCGCGGTGAGCACCTCGGCACCTGGTTCCAACCGGCGTGACACGGAGAGCGTCCACCAGACGCCGCTGAGTAGAATCGACGCATGTCGTCGACAACCACCACCGTGCTGCCACTCGCGGATCGTCTCACCGCCGCGAAGCGTGCCTCCCGGGTCCTCGCCCAGGCGACCACCGCGCAGAAGAACCGCGCCCTCGAGGCCATCGCCGTCGCGATCGTCGAGGGTGCGGATGCGGTCATCGCCGCCAACGAGCGCGACCTCGTCGCGGGACGCGAGCAGGGCATCAGTGTCGGCTTGCAAGACCGGCTCCGCCTCGATCGGGGCCGCATCGACGGGCTCGCGGTGGCCGTCCGCGACGTCATCGCGATCGTCGACCCGGTCGGCCAGGTGGTCCGCGGAAGCAATACTCCCGACGGGGTGAAGCTCGAGCAGGTACGCGTCCCGTTCGGTGTGGTCGGCGCGATCTACGAGGCGCGCCCGAACGTGACGGTCGACATCGCCGCCCTCGCGATCAAGAGCGGCAACGCCGTGGTGCTCCGCGGCGGGTCAGCGGCGGAACACTCGAACGCGGTCCTCGTGGGGCTGCTGCGGTCGGCACTCGAGTCCGTCGGTCTTCCCGGGGACGCGGTACAGACCATCGACGAGTTCGGTCGCGACGGTGCGAAGCAGCTCATGAACGCCAGAGGTCTGATCGACGTCCTCATCCCGAGGGGGAGCGCGTCACTCATCGAGACGGTCGTCCGGGAGTCGACGGTCCCCGTGATCGAGACCGGCGCCGGCGTCGTCCACGTGTTCCTCGACGAGAGTGCCGAACTCGACTGGGCCGTCGACATCGTGCGCAACGCCAAGGTGCAGCGCCCATCGGTCTGCAATGCGCTCGAGACGATCCTCGTCCACCGCGCTGCGGCCGCGCGCCTGCTGCCCGCCGTGCTCGGCGACCTGCGCGAGCACGGGGTGCTCATCCACGCGGACGAACGTGCCAGCGAGGTCTTCGCCGACGTCGTGCCCGCCGTGGAGGAGGACTGGTCCACCGAGCACATGTCGCTCGAGCTCTCGGTGCGCGTGGTCGACGACCTCGACGCCGCGCTCGAGCACATCGACCGATACTCCACCGGACACACCGACGCGATCATCACGAACGACGTGGTGAACGCCGACCGGTTCCTCGCCGAGGTCGATTCGGCAGTCGTCATGGTCAACGCCTCGACCCGCTTCACCGACGGCGCCGAGTTCGGATTCGGCGCCGAGGTCGGGATCTCGACGCAGAAGCTCCATGCCCGCGGACCGATGGGGCTGCCGGAACTCACGAGTACGAAGTGGCTCGTGCGTGGTTCGGGCCACACCCGTCGGTAGTCGCTAGACTGGTACGGGCGTCACCAGGCGTCGCACAGAAGGAGAGATCATGTCGATTGCCGCGTCCGTATTGGCTGCCACCGTCCTGGCCGAGTCGGAGCACGCCGTCGAACTCGCCGCACCGACCTGGGTGTTCGGCGCGGTCGCCCTCGTGCTGTTCGCCATCCTCGGCGCCGTGACCTTCAGCTACCGCGACGTCGCCAACCGCCATGCCGACAAGGGCGAGTCGGCCTCCGCTCACGGCGAGCACGGCCACTAAGCTGTCCGGCGTGAGCGCGCCCGTCACCGAGACGACGACCCGTCGTCCTCGGATCGGGGTCATGGGCGGGACGTTCGACCCGATCCACCACGGGCACCTCGTCGCCGCCTCGGAGGTCGCACAGCACTTCGACCTCGATGAGGTCGTCTTCGTCCCGACCGGCATGCCGTACCGGAAGTCGGGCGTGAGCGACAGCGAGCACCGCTACCTCATGACCGTGATCGCCACCGCAGCGAACCCCCGCTTCACCGTCAGCCGGGTCGACATCGACCGAGCCGGACCGACGTACACGATCGACACGCTGCGCGATCTGCGCCGCAAGCGTCCCGACGCCGAGCTGTTCTTCATCACGGGTGCCGACGCGATCGCCCAGATCCTCAGTTGGAAAGACGTCAGAGAGGTCTGGGACCTCGCTCACTTCGTCGCTGTGAGTAGACCGGGACACGATTTGAACGTTTCCGGATTACCACAGCACGACGTAAGCTTGTTGGAAGTTCCGGCCCTAGCGATATCGTCGACGGATTGCCGGAGCCGGGTGAGCAAAGGCTTTCCGGTCTGGTATCTGGTTCCCGACGGTGTCGTGCAGTACATCACCAAGCACCACCTGTATCGGAGTGAAGCCACATGACCGCGTTGCCAGAGGATGCGCCCCTGACCAGGCGACAGGCTCGAGCGAGCCAGCAGCCGTCGACGTCCGCTGACGAAGCGACGCCTGACGCTGCTGCACCACGGACACGACGCGCGTCGACATCCGAACCCGTCGCCGGGGGAGCGATCCCCGAGCAGGCCACGTCGCGCGACGAGAGCGCTCCAGCGCCTTCGTCCACGTCACCCGCGCCGTCGTCGAGCGCTCCGGCATCCGGTGCACCTGCTCCGGCCCCGACCGGCGGACTCACGCGCCGTCAGTTGCGAGAACTCGAGCGCACCGGCTCGATCGAGCAGGTGGGCTCACCGGCAGCGCCGGTCGCTCCTCCGGTCGAGCAGCCGGTCCCCTCGGTAGCCCTGCCGCCGCGGACGCCCGACCAGGTGGTCGCTCCGCCCCAGAAGCAGAACAAGGCGGCCCGTCAGCAGGCCGCGAAGCTCGCGCAGCAGGAAGCGGACGCCAAGGCTGCCGCCGCAGCTGAGCAGGAGCGTCGCGAAGCCGAGGCCAGCAAGCAGGCCGAGCAGCGCAAGGCCGCCGAGCGCAAGGCCGAAGAACAACAGGCCGCTGAACGCAAGGTCGCCGAACGCAAGGCGGCTGAACGCAAGGCCGCTGAGCGGGCCGCAGCCGACGAGCGCGCAGCCAAGGCCCGGTCCGCGGAGGCGCCGACGCCTCCCGTGACCCCCGCCGCCGCGACACCGGTGGCCACCGGTTCGCTCTTCGACGTCTCGGACCGCGACGACATCTCCGAGGACCCCGCGTCGACCCTGTCGAAGGGGTTCGGGCGTGACTCGATGCTCGTGGCGGCGCTCGAAGCCGAGAAGGCTTCGCAGGCCGACAACGAGGTCGCGTTCGAGGACCTCCTCGGAAGCGGCATGACGAGCACGGGCCAGATCACCACGAGCTCGCTCATCATCCCCGTCGCTCCTGCTCAGGCCGAGGCGGGTGCCACATCCAA
Organism: Plantibacter sp. M259; assembly: GCF_006065115.1. Lineage (NCBI taxonomy): Bacteria > Bacillati > Actinomycetota > Actinomycetes > Micrococcales > Microbacteriaceae > Plantibacter > Plantibacter sp. M259. The sequence continues at coordinate 3,777,218 of NZ_CP040750.1, forward strand.
TTCCACGGGCGAGATCCTCATCACCGGAACCATCGATCTGCCCCGCGGACTGGGTTCCGCCGGTCAAGACCCGAACCACTTCGACGGTGCAGGGATCGACCGACTCATCGAGGGCGACGAGCTGCCCGCCTCGGTCACCGCAGCGTCCCCGGTCGCAGCCAGCCGAGCGGTCAGTAGCCACGGTTCCACCCGCGACGTCGTCCCGGCCACCACCAACCAGAGCAACAAGCTGCTGATGACGCTCGCGATCGCCGCCGCGGTACTCGCCGCCGGCGTGATCGCGGTGCTCATCATCGGTTTCTTCGGCGGAGCGTTCTAGCCCTGCCGGCATTCATCCGATCGCGCATCATGCGATCGCCAGAGGAGTACACCACATGACCCTGTCCGACACCACGCTGGACGCCGTCCAGCTCGCAGCGACCGCAGCCGAGTCCAAGGGCGGCGAGGATCTCGTCGCGCTCGACGTCTCCGGTCCGTTGCCGTTCGTCGACGCCTTCCTCCTCGTCACCGGTCGGAGTGAGCGCAACGTCGTCGCCATCGCCGGCGAGGTCGAGGACCGCCTGAACGCGAGCGGCGTGAAGACGCTGCGACGCGAAGGCAAGTCCGAGGGGCGGTGGATCCTGCTCGACTTCGGCGAGGTCGTCGTCCACGTCTTCCACGAGGAGGAGCGGATGTACTACTCGCTGGAGCGTCTGTGGAAGGACTGCCCGGTGATTCCGCTGGTCTCGTCCGCACCGCAGCCCGCGAACTGACCATCCCGTCGGTGCTGAGCACCGAAAGTGGTCACAACGGCTCTCAAGATGTAGTAACCTATTCAAGTTGCTTCCGCTGAAACAGCAGGGGCAAGCAAGTTGAATACGGGTCTGTGGCGCAGCTGGTAGCGCACCTGCATGGCATGCAGGGGGTCAGGGGTTCGAGTCCCCTCAGATCCACCCGAACACCGAGAAGTCCCCGTCAGCCGAACAGCTGACGGGGACTTCTGCGTTGGGGCGAGGCCCTGAGGTCAGTTCACCTCGTCGGGGTGGCTGCCGACGCGCTTGCCCGAGTCGAGGGCGTCGATGGACGCGATCTCGTCGGCGGACAGCTCGAAGCCGAAGACGTCGAAGTTCTGCGCGATGCGCTCGCGCGAGTTCGACTTCGGGAAGACGATGAGCCCGTTCTGCAGGTGCCACCGGATGACGACCTGCGCCGGCGTGACGCCGTGTGCCTCGGCTGCAGCGGAGACGGCCTGCTCGCCGAACAGGTCGTACTTGCCCTGACCGAGCGGGCCCCAGGACTCGATGTGGATGCCGTGCTCGGCACCGAAGGCGCGCAGCTCACGCTGGGCGAACGCCGGGTGGAGTTCGATCTGGTTGACCGCAGGGACCGTCTCGGAACCCGCGATCAGCTTCTCGAGGTGCTCGACCTGGTGGTTCGACACGCCGATCGAACGCGCCTTGCCGGCCGCCTTGATCTCTTCGAGGGCGAGCCACGCTTCGAGGTAATCGTCCTTGGCCGGGGTCGGCCAGTGGGTCAGGTACAGGTCGACGTGGTCGAGCCCGAGCTTGTCGAGGCTCTCGTCGATGGCGGTGTGCGCGGACGCCTTCTGGTGACGGTCGTTCCAGAGCTTCGTGGTGATGAAGAGTTCGTCGCGGGGGATGCCCGACTTCGCGATGGCGGCGCCGACGCCCTCCTCGTTCTTGTAGATGGCCGCGGTGTCGATGTGGCGGTAGCCGACCTCGAGCGCGTCGGAGACGATGCGCTCAGCCTCCTGCGGGTCGACGAGGAAGACGCCGAAGCCGAGCTGAGGGATGGTGTGGCCGTCGTTCAGGGTGATGGTGGGAACTGTCATGTCCTCATGCTGGCACCGGAACCGTCCGTCCGGAACGGGTCTTCGCCCTGCGCGTAACCGGTCGACACGCATGGGAATACCCGCGGCGACACGGCGCTTGTCTTTCGAGAGGGCAGGCGTCTGCCCGTACGACGGCCGAGGCCTGTGAAGGATGACACCGCTATGACGACTGAAACCGCGCCGAATCCGACCGGTTCCGTCCCGACCACCGGGAAGCCCTCGGACGACCGCCTTCCACCCGGATCCAAGCTCCTGATCGGGCTGCTCCTCGTGTCGGCGTTCGTCGTCATCCTCAACGAGACGATCATGAGCGTCGCCCTGCCGCGGCTCATGGAGGACCTCGACATCACGGCGAGTTCCGCGCAGTGGCTGACCACCGGCTTCATGCTCACCATGGCCGTCGTGATCCCCGCGACCGGGTTCCTCCTTGAGCGGTTCTCCCTCCGGACGATGTTCATCACCGCGATGGTGCTGTTCAGCCTCGGTACGCTCATCGCCGCGCTGTCCCCTGGATTCGGCACCCTCCTGCTCGGTCGTGTCGTCCAGGCCAGCGGTACCGCCATCATGATGCCGCTGCTCATGACGACCGTGCTCAATGTCGTGCCGGTCTCGGCACGTGGCCGGACGATGGGTGCGATCTCGATCGTCATCTCGGTCGCGCCGGCCGTCGGGCCGACCGTCTCCGGGCTCATCCTGAGCGTGCTCGACTGGCGCTGGATGTTCTGGATCGTCCTCCCCATCGCCGTCGCCTCGCTGGTCCTCGGCGCCATCCTCGTGCGGAACGTGACGGAGCCGCGTCGGGTCCGCTTCGACGTGCTGTCGCTCGTCCTCTCCGCCTTCGCGTTCGGTGGCCTCATCTTCGGTCTCAGCAGCATCGGCGAGTCCGCCGAGGGACACGCGCTCATGCCCGTCTGGATCCCGCTCACGGTCGGTGTCCTCGCCCTGCTCGGCTTCGTCCTCCGCCAGCGCGCTCTCGCACGCGACGACCGGGCGTTCATGGACCTCCGCACCTTCGCGAACCGTTCGTTCTCCGTCTCGATCATCCTGGTCGTGATCGTCATGATGGCGTTGTTCGGCTCGCTGATCATCCTGCCGATCTACCTGCAGACCGTCCTCCAGGTCGACACCCTGACCACGGGCCTCATGCTGCTGCCGGGCGGCCTGACGATGGCCGCTCTCGCGCCGCTGGTCGGGTCGCTGTTCGACCGGTTCGGTCCACGTCCACTGGTGATCCCCGGGGCCTTTGCCGTGAGTGCTGCGCTCTGGCTGCTGACGATGCTCGGCGTCGACAGCGCCATCGTCATGATCATCGCCGTGCACGTGCTGCTGAGCGCCGGCCTCGCGTTCATGTTCACACCGCTCCTCACCTCGGCGCTCGGTTCACTGCGGCCCGAGCTCTACCCGCACGGCAGCGCCATCGTCGGCACGGTCCAGCAACTGGCTGGTGCAGCGGGGACCGCGTTGTTCATCACCATGATGTCGACCACCGCGGCGGCTCGTGCGGCGGTCGGGAGTTCCGCGGTCGACGCGACGGCAGCCGGCGTGCAGGCTGCGTTCATGTGTGGCGCCGTGCTCTCGCTGCTCGCGATCGGTGCGTCGTTCCTCATCCGGCGAACGGACCAGGCTTCGGCAGGCGTGCACGTCGGTCACTGAAACGCAAGACCGCGGACGGCGTCAGCGCATCCAGCGCATCGTGTAGGCGTCGGCGAGGATCGGCATCGCGGGACCGTTGAGCGCGGTTCGCAGCGCGAGGTCCCGGATCCCGACGAGCGGGCCCGTCAACGGACGCCCCAATCGCATGTTGAGCTCCGCCTGCCATGAGGCCCGACGGATCGCGCGCTGTTGGCGGGAGACGGCCGCGGCCAGGTCGTGCTGTGTCGAGAGATGTCCGGTGGTCATGCGGGCGATCAGTGGCGCGAAGACCCGTGCGTCGGACCAGCCCAGGTTCATGCCCTGCCCGCCGATCGGGCTGATCTCGTGGGCGGCGTCGCCCAGATAGACGACCCGACCGTCGACGACGCGCTTCCGTCGTCGACGAAGCACGCCGAACGCGCTGAGCATGGTGTTCGTCGCCGGATCCACGTCGTCGCCGGTGCGGTCGGCGACGAGGGACGCGAGGTCGGACGCGGTGGGTTCCGGGCGGGCGGCGTCCTGATCGACCGAGTACCCGGTGTGCACGACGTATCGTCGCATGCCATGGGGGAGCGGGAAGGACTCGACGACCCCTCGGTGGTGCAGGTGCACCCTGGCGATGGAACCTGCCCCACTCCGATCCGCGACGTCGCCCATGAGGTACCGGTCCCGATACCGGTGCACGGGGCCCGGAGCCTGCATCCCGTCGACGGTGGTGCGTCCGCCTGCTGCGACGACCACGACGGCTGCGCGGGTGCTCACCGTTCCATCGGCGTCGTTCCCAGACACGAGGACACCGTCCTCGGCCGGAGTCAACCGCGTACAGCTCGTCCCCGTCCGGAGCGATCCCGGCGCGACGGCCTCGAGTCGAGCGCGGAGGATCCGTTCGGTCCGCCATTGCTCGAGCGCGGCGACGTAGGGGTGCGGTACGGGCCGATCACGGAACACGACCGCCCCGAGGCGTCGTCCGGCGTTCCAGGCTTCGCCCTGGTCGATCCGGACCGCGTCGCGGCGGATCTCGTCGAGGACGCCGAGCTCCTCGAACAGGTCGAGCGACGGCGGGTGGATCCCGATCGCCCGGGTGCCGGAGGGGGAGTCCGACCGTCGTTCCCAGACGGTCACGTCGACGCCGGCCTGAGCGAGGACGATCGCGGACACGAGGCCGACCGGTCCGCCACCGATGACGAGCACCTCGGTCATCGTGGGCCGTCCCCTGCCGACGAGACGGTCTGCGAGAGCAGGAGTCGCATGGGGAAGCTTCGCTCGACGATCCAGTCGTTGGGCACCACGCGCTGCAGCTCCTCCTGGCGATAGCTGCGACGGATCGATCGGAGCCCGTCGACGTGGAGGAAGGAGCGCCTTCGCCCTGGACGGGTGGCGACTCCGTAGACCGCGTACGCGAGTCGGTTGCGCTCGAGGTCGCTGTGCAGGACGAGTCGTCTGGCGATCCGTGAACTGTCGGCGAGCAGGCTCGACAGGCCCGCGGGATCGAGGTGGTGGAGCACGTGATTGGACAGGACGATGTCGGCCTCCTCGCCAGCGGCGACGAGGTCGCTGCTGTGCGCCGGACGGAAGGCGACGGGGCGATCGGGGTACCGGCGACGGGCGAAGGCCACGGACCGCTCGTCTGGATCGATCCCCACCACCTGCACGGGGAGGTGGTCGGCCTGCGCCCAGTCGGCGATGGCCACGGCGACATCGCCACCACCGAAGCCGATGTCGAGGATCGTCGTGGTCCGGGAGGGGTGGAGGAGTGGACGGATGCGCGACCGGTACAGACCACGCCAGCCCGAGACGAGCCGGTTCACCGTCGCGAACCTGGCGTAGGTGGCGTCCAGCAGCGCGGGATCGCAGTCGGGATCGTCCATCAGTTCGAGGAGATCCGTCGCACGGCGGCCGAGGTCGGGCAGCATCAGGCTCGGCCGGCCCGGAGCCGGAGTAGTGCGCTCTCGATCGTCAGTCCCGGACCGAAGGCGAGGGCGCACACCCGTTCATCGGCGTCAGCCGGCGCGCCGTCGAGCAGGCGCTGGAGGATGAAGAGCACGGTCGCGCTCGACATGTTGCCGTACTCGCGGAGCACCGTGCGTGACGGAGCCAGCAGTTCGTCGTCGAGCCCGAATCCGCGCTGGACCCGGTCGAGGATGCTCCTGCCACCGGGATGGATCGCCCAGCGGTCGATCGATGAGACCGGGGCGTCGTCGGCTGCGGCGAGGAGTGGGTGGAGGGCGATCTCGAGGTGCTCGCCGATCAGCTTGGGCACCGCGCCGCTCAGGACCATCTCGAACCCGTGATCGCCGATCGTCCAGGCCATCTCCGTCTCGCCGTCCGGCACGAGCGCGGTGGACCAGCCGTCGAACTCGAGCACGGGCGCAGACGAACCGGTGTCCCGACCGGTCACGACGGCAGCCGCGGCACCGTCGGCGAACACCGAGGAACCGAGGATCACGTCGGGGTCGTCGGAGGAACGGAGGTGGATGGAGCAGAGCTCGATGCAGACCACGAGGACGACGGCGTCGGGGTCGGCCGCACAGAACGCCTCTGCGGCGCGAAGGGCGGGGAACGCGGCGAAACACCCCTGGAACCCCAGGTGGTAGCGCTCCGTGCCCGGGTCCAGCCCGAGGTCGCGCACGAGGAGGTATTCCGGGCCGGGCGCGAAGAACCCGGTGCAGGACGCGGTCACGACGTGGGTGACGTCCGCCGCCGACAGGCCGGGGGCGGCGTCCAATGCCCGCCGCGCGGCCTCGAGGAGCAGCGGGGGAGCATGCTCGATGTAGGCGTCGTTCCGCACGCCGGTGGGTGGGGAGAGCACCTGCCGCTGCGCCGCGTCGTAGAAGGCCGCCGTGGTCGTCTCGACCTCGTGGTCGAAGGCGTCGATGACGGTGTGCCTGGTGTCGATCGCGGACGCGTCGAAGGCGGCGCCGATGAGACGCTGGGCGAGCCGGGTCCGCCCGGGTTGGTCGCGGAACACATCCCTGATCTCGTCTTGATGAAGGATGGTCTGAGGAACGGCCACGCCGATCGCCCTCACGGAGACGGTCATGCTGCAGTGTACCGCCGTGGCCCGGGTGTCACCCTAAGCTGAGGCGGTGTTCTCCATGGTCCGTCGTCTATTCGCGTCCTCGCATCCCGGGCCGACCGTCGCGGTGACCGTGCTCGCCGTCGTGCTCGGATCGGCCGTCGGCCTGCCACCCCTCCGGACGGCCCTGCTCGGCGTGGTGGTGTTCGTCGGGCAACTCTCGATCGGCTGGTCCAACGACTGGCTCGACGCCAGGCGGGATCGTCGCTCGGGACGACAGGACAAGCCGGTCGCGCGCGGCGACCTCAGCGTCTCGGCAGTCCGGGCGGCGGCGCTGCTGGCCGGTGCGGCGAGCATTCCGCTCTCGGCATCACTCGGCTGGGCGTCGGCGGCCTCGCACCTGCTCTTCCTCGTCTGCGGATGGGCCTACAACCTGGGTCTCAAGGCGACGGCCTGGTCGGTCGTCCCGTTCATCGTGGGGTTCGGCGCACTGCCCGCCGTGGTCACCTTCGCTGCCGTCCCGCCGATCGTGCCGGCCGCGTGGACGCTCGCTGTCGGTGGGCTGTTCGGTGTGGCGATCCACTTCACGAACGCCCTGCCCGACCTCGAGGACGACCTGCGGACCGGCATCCGCGGCCTGCCGCACCGGCTCGGCGCGCGGACCGCCGGTCGGACGGCCTTCGCCGCCCTCGGCGTCTCAGGTGTGGTCGCCGTCCTCGGACAGAGCGGGATCTTCGTCGGCAGGCCCATCGCACCGCCGATCGTCGGGGTGCTGGGCGCGGTCGGCGTCCTCGCGCTCGTCGTGTGGGGGCTCGTGCTCGTCGGAACCCGAGCGCCGGACCGTCTGCTGTTCCGACTGATCATCGGGGCCGCCCTGCTGGTCACCGTGGTGCTGGCGGTTGCCGGGACGAATCTCGGCGCGGCCCAGGTCGGTTGAGACGGGGCGTCAGTACCAGTTGGTCGCTTCCGAGTGCGCCCACGCGCCGCAGGGGGAGCCGTACCGGCTGTCGATGTAGTTCAGGCCCCAGTTGATCTGCGTCGCAGCATTGGTGCGCCAGTCGTCGCCGGAGCTGGCCATCTTGCTCCCGGGCAAGGACTGCGGGATGCCGTAGGCGCCGCTGGACTCGTTGTAGGCGTTGACGCGCCAACTCGACTCCCGGGTCCAGAGCTGCAGCAGGCACTGGAATTCTCCGCTGCCCCAGCCGTAGGCACCGATCGCGGACTGCGCGTACGCCTTGGCGCCGGCCGGGTCGGCTGCAAGGTCCGGCGGAGGAGCGCTCGTGGATCCCTCGCCACCGGTCGCCTCGTTGCGTCGCTGCTCCTCCGCGGCGATCGCCTCCTGGCTCTGCGCGTAGGCCTGTTCGACCGCCGCGGTGGTGTTCTTGAGGACGGCGAGCTGCTGATACAACCGGTCGCGGTTGGCCTGCTGCTCGGCGACCGCCGCATCGGCGGCGTCACTCGCGGACTGCGCCGTCTCGTAGCTGGCATCCGCCGCCTCCGAGAGCCGCTGACGTTCGGTTTCGGCCGCCGTCGCCTGCTCGGCGAGCGCGGTCGCCGTGTTGCTCGCGGCGGTCGCGGACGCGAGGTCTTGAGCCGAGGTCTCGCTCAGCTTGCTGATCGCGCTGAGCTTGGACAGGAGGTCGTCGTCGGCTGCACCGGAGAGGACGAGGGAGAGCGTCGGATCGACGCCGCCGGTGCGCGTCATCTGTGCGATGACCGCTCCGGCCTGGCGCTTGCTCGATGCCGCTGCCGACGCTGCGGCGGTCGCCTGCGCACTGATCGTGTCCGCGACGGCGGCCTGCGCGTCGAACGCCGCCTTGGCTTCACCGGCCGCCGCGCCCTGGCGGACGGCTTCGTCACCGAGCCGGGCGGACTCGTCGCGCAGTCCGTCGAGGAGGGACACGATCCGGTCGGCTTCGGCCTGAGCGGTCGATTCGTTCGCCTTGGCGGCCTGGACGTCGTCCCAGCTCGGGTAGTCGGCGGTCCGGAACGAGGTGGGACTCACGGCGGCCGCCGGGCTTGCGACCGACACCGCGATGACGAGCGCGGCTCCGAGGGCGGCGGCTCGCGAGACGCCCCTCGAGCGGGGCGAGAGGGCTGTCAGCGGCTTGCGCATGCGTCCATCCTGGCGGTCACCCACGCAAGTGTAGCCGCCGATGTCACATTCGTCACTCCTGCCACACCGGGAGCGACGCCCAGCCTGCGTGGAAGATCTGAGCCTAGAGTGGGCCGGTGCAGCTGGGACGACGAGGGTTTCTCGCAGTCGGCGCCTCGACGGCGGCGGGTGCCGTCCTCGGCCTGTCCGGGTGCACGGAGCCCGGATCCTCGAAGCCGTCGAGCCGCCCCACGAGCACGACTCCGGCTGTCGCCGACCAGCGTGCGGCCGCCGAACTCGCCGCGATGACCCTCGAACAGCGGATCGCATCCATGCTGATGCTCCACGCTCCAGGCACCGACCCGGGCACGCTCCGGGCATTCGTCGAGCGGTATCAGCCGGGCGGGTTCATCGTCATGGGCGACAACGTGCCGGGCCTCGCGGGGCTGCCCGCGGTGACGAGCGCCCTCAGCCCCGACCCGACCATGCCGCTGCTCATCGGCATCGACCAGGAGGGCGGCGATGTGCGGCGCATCGACGAGGACGTCTTCGCCGCTGCCGACACCCTGAAGTCGCAGCCGCCCGCTGCGAGCGAGGAGGCGTTCCGCCAACGAGCGGCCATGCTGGCCGATGCGGGCTGCACCGTGAACTTCGGCATCGTCGCGGACGAGACCGCCGATCCGACCTCCTTCATCTACGACCGTGCCCTCGGAACGACGCCGGACGCGTCGGCGGAGCGGGTGGCCGCGGCCGTCCACGGTGAGCGGGGTGCGGTGCTCAGCACCCTGAAGCACTTCCCTGGCCATGGACAGGCGCCGGGGGACTCCCACTCGACGGTCCCGACGACGGCCATCGGTGCCGCGGACTGGGCTGCGACCGATGCCCTGCCGTTCGTCGCCGGTATCGACGCCGGGGCCGAGGTCGTGATGTTCGGCCATCTGGTCTACTCAGCGGTCGACGCCGCACCGGCGACGCTGTCGGCTGCGTGGCACGAGCGCCTCCGGAACGACCTCGGCTTCACGGGCATCACCATCACCGACGACATGCTCATGCTGCAGCACACGGGTCTGCCGGAGTACCAGAACCCCTCGGAGAACGCCATCCGCGCCGTGGCCGCCGGCAGCACGATGCTGCTCTACGTCCTCGGGGCCGACCCGTCGTCGACCGGTGTCGACCCGGCCGTGCTCGTGGCCGACATCGCCGCCGCGGTCCGGTCCGGGAGGGTTCCGGAGTCGACGGTCGCCGATGCGGCGCACCGACTGCTGCGCGTCCGGCTCGGCCTGCCGTCGCTCCGGCCGATGTCGCGCTGATGTCGGTGAGGAGAATTTCTCGGGGATGCGGGAATAGCTCCCAGGTCCGTGCGTTTGAATAGAACGTGGCGCGAGCGCGCCGCACATCGACGCAAGGAGTACCGCATGACCGACACCCTGACGATTCCCGGCTACAAGGTTGGCACCTGGGAGGTCGACGCCACGCACAGCGAGGTCGGCTTCAGCATCCGCCACATCATGGTCTCGAAGGTCAAGGGCAAGTTCGAGCGCTTCAACGCGACGTTCGTCACGCCGGAGAACCCCCTCGAGACGAAGATCACCGCGTCCGCCGAGGTCGCATCGATCAACACGAACCAGGCCGACCGCGACGGTCACCTCCGCACCGGCGACTTCTTCGACGCCGAGACCTACCCGACGATCGACTTCGTCTCGACCGGCGCCCGCGCCAAGGGCGACGACTTCCTCGTGGACGGCGACCTCACGATCAAGGGCGTGACCAAGCCCGTCACCTTCACCGTCGAGTTCGGCGGCTTCGCGACCGACCCCTACGGCAACTACAAGTTCGGCGCCACGGCGACCACCAAGATCAACCGCGAGGACTTCGGCCTCACCTACAACGCGGCGCTCGAGACCGGCGGCGTGCTGCTCGGCAACGACGTCACGATCACCATCGAACTGCAGGCCGCGCACCAGGCGTAGTCCCAGGACGTCGAAGGGCCGGTGGAGCATCGCTCCACCGGCCCTTCGTGTATCCGGCCGACTCAGGTCGGCTCGCCGACGATCTCGTCGCGCACGCGACGGAGGTCCTCCATGAGCGATCCGATGAGGATCCAGTGCTGGGGGTGCGGGCGGGCGATCACGAGGGGAGCGGTCAGCGCCGGGATCTCCGCGGTCTCGGTCGGCGGCTCGTCGGACGCGGCACGATCGTTCACCAGCAGCCTGAGGTCGTGGGCCGCCCGTGCGAGCTCGACGGCGATGTCCGCCACCGTCGGCTCCTCGTGCAGGGTCGGGTCGTCGTGGTCGTGCACTGAACGCGCCATACCGAGGGTCCTCGTGACCACCGGCTCCAGTCGGCGCAGCAGCATGCGCTGACGGTCGAGCTCGTCTCGGTGCCTCGATCGACGCGGGTTGAGCAGCAGGCTGTCATCGCCTTCCTTCACCGCGGCGATCGCCCGGTCTCGCAGGGGCTTCAGCGCCCGAGCCTCTTGGAGCAGTGCCACCAGCTCCGCGTCCGAGTTCGCACGCGTGAGGGACGTGGCGAGATGGTCCAGGGTGTCGGCGCACGCGAGCGCGAGGGTGGTCACCGCCGCCTTCGCGGGGGCGAGGAGGACCGGTGCGACGAGGACGACGTTGACGAGGAGTCCGATGCCCGCACCGAGCACGGTCTCGACGATCCGCGCGACCGCGTAGTCCGGGGTCGCGGCGCCGATCGACAGCACCAGCATCGCGCTGATCGGGATCTGGTTCGCGGATCCGGGCCCGAGGCGGAGGACCCATCCGAGCAGGATGGAGATGACGATCGCCAGGAGCACGATCCAGGCGGAGTGTCCGAAGACGATCCCGATGGCCGTCGCGAGGATGACGCCGGTGATGACCCCGAGGCTGCGCTCGAGCGCCTTCCCGAACGACTGGTTGACGCTCGGCTGCACCACGAGGATCGCCGCGATGGCCGCGAAGACCGGGAGCTGGCCCGGGATGATCGTGATCGCGACGATCCAGGACGCGACGGCGGCCAGCGCCGTCTTCAGCACCTGGAGCAGGGGCAGTCGTGATCTGATGCGCAGGACGGGGACGACGGACATCGGTGCCGTCAGAGCTTGTCGTGGAGCTGGTCGAGCAGTTCCGCGCCGTTCCCCGCGTAGACCCAGGGGGCACCCTCGTGCTGGGCGCCGACCTTCGAGCGCCCCCCGGCGAGGACCGCCTCACCGGGGGAGAGCTGACGGATCGCCACGGCGGCGACGCGGTCGGGGTGGCGTTCCTCGAAGCTCCGGTAGAGGGCTTCGTCGTGCTGTCCGTCGTCGCCGACGAGCAGCCACCGCAGACGCGGGAAGTCCTCGGCGAACCGGTCGAGGTTGTTGCGCTTGTGCTCGCGACCGCTGCGGAAGAACCGGTCGTGCGTCGGGCCCCAGTCGGTGAGAAGGAGGGCGCCGGCGGGGTAGAGGTTGCGGGAGAGGAACCGGGTGAGCGTCGGCGCGACGTTCCAGGCGCCGGTGGAAAGGTAGATGATCGGCGAACCGGGGTGCTCACGCGCCGTGCGCTCGAGGAAGACCGCCATGCCGGGCACCGGTGTCCTGGCGTGCTCGTCGAGGACGAAGGTGTTCCAGGCCGCGACGAGTGGGCGGGGGAGCGCCGTCACCATCACCGTGTCGTCGATGTCGGAGACGATGCCGAACTCGATGTCGTCGGCGACGATGAAGACCGGCGCTTCCACCGGGTCGCTGCCCTCCGAACTCAGTCTGAGGGTGTGCCAGCCGGGGGTGAGGGACACCTGGACCACCGCGTCGACCACGCCGCCTCGGTCGCCCGTGACCGTGTGACGCTGCCCGTCGACCTCCACCTCGACCGTCGGGTCGGCGATGCTCAGCGCGAAGAAACTCTTCCAACCACGTACCTTCTGCTGCGGTTGGACGGTGGTCTTGCCGGGTTCCGCCAGGACGACCCTGGCCAGGACACGGATCCACGACGTCGATCCGTAGCCGGTGAAGGGGATGATCGCCGCTTCACGTCCGTGCCGCCTCGCACGACGCTGGCGGCGCAGCTGGACGGCGTCCTCCATCCGTGCGGCGAAGTGCCGGATCTGCTCGGCGGCGTCGGAGGAGGCCGTTGGACGATCGTCGGATGCCTTCACCCGTTCAGTCTGTCATGCCGGTGCGTCCGGCCCGCCGTCTCGCGGCGATGACGGTGGTCTGCTACTCGGGCGTCGAGGCGTCGTCGGGAGGTGTCGCGTCCTCCTGGGCGAGCATGTGTCGCTCCTCGCTCCGCTGGAGGAGTCGCTTCACGACGAGGACCACGACGGCGAAGACGACGATGATGCCGACGAAGACGTAGCCCGCCCAATGGAGGCGGTCCGACAGCTCGCGATAGCTGCCCGCGGCCAGTGCGCCGACGGAGACGTAGGCCGAGGACCAGATGATGCAGGCGGGCAGTGTCCAGGAGATGAACCGCCGATAGCTCATCGTGCTCATTCCGACGGTGAGCGGGATCAACGAGTGCAAGACCGGGAGGAACCGCGAGATGAAGACGGCTATGCCGCCCCGCCGGTCGAGATAGCGCTCAGCACGGGCCCAGTGGCGCTCGCCGATGCGGCGGCCGAGTCGGCTGGCACGGATGCGCGGGCCGAACCAGCGGCCGAGCGCGAACCCGACGGACTCGCCGATGAGCGCTCCGGTGATGACGACGAGGATCATCGAGATCCACTGGACGGGTCCGACGACGGCGGTGCTGGCGACGATGACGACCGTGTCGCCCGGGACGACGAGGCCGACGAGGACCGAGGTCTCGAGCATGATGCCGACGCCGGCGAGGATCGTGCGCGTCACGGGGTCGACGCTCTGCACCAGGTCGAGGAGCCAGCCGAGCACGTCGTTCACGGATCGAAGCCTAGTGCGGCAGGTGTGGGACGGGCTCCGAAACCCCTGTTAGGACACCCTTGGATGTGTGGTCTGACCACAGGCGCAAATTCGGGTACGATTGGTGTCGACGACATGGATCGAAGCCACGGGGATGACCACCCCGATCGGGCCGCACCTGCGCCGCCTTCCCTGGATGCCGCGAAAAATGGAGTGTTCATCGTGAACGACCTTCTCGACCCGCTACTGCTGTCCCGCTGGCAGTTCGGCCTCACCACCGTCTACCACTTCATCTTCGTGCCGCTCACCATCGGCATGGCCGTGACGGTCGCCGGGTTCCAGACCGCTTGGGTCCGGACCGGCAAGCTGCACTACCTGCAGCTCACGCGGTTCTTCGGGAAGATCTTCCTCATCAACTTCGCCATGGGCGTCGTGACGGGCATCGTCCAGGAGTTCCAGTTCGGCATGAACTGGTCCACCTACTCCAGGTTCGTCGGCGACGTCTTCGGCGCACCGCTGGCACTCGAGGGCCTGCTCGCGTTCTTCCTCGAGGCGACGTTCATCGGACTCTGGATCTTCGGCTGGGACAAGCTGTCACCGAAGCTCCACCTCGCCACCATCTGGATCGTGGCGCTCGGCACCGTGCTGTCGGCCTACTTCATCATCGCGGCGAACGCCTTCATGCAGAACCCGGTCGCCTTCCGGATCAACGAGGAGCGCGGCCGCGCCGAGCTCACGAACATCTGGGAGCTGCTGACCAACAAGGTCGCCCTGGCCGCCTTCCCGCACACGATCTTCGCGTGCTTCATGGTCTCCGCAGCCGTCATCATCACCGCCGCCGCCTGGCACCTCGCCCGGGGCCAGCACGTCGAGGCGATGCGCCCGGCGCTCAAGGTCGGTGCGTGGAGCATGCTTCTCGCGGGTGGTGCCACCATGCTCGCCGGCGATCAGCTCAGCCTGGCCATGGTCGAGACCCAGCCGATGAAGATGGCGGCTGCGGAGGCGATGTACAACACGGCGAGCGGTGCCGACGCCTCCTTCTCGATCTTCACCCTCGGCACGCCCGACGGCGTCCACGAGCTCTTCTCGATCCGCATCCCGTACCTCCTGTCGTTCCTCTCGACCCACACCTTCGACGGCACGGTGGAGGGCATCAACGACCTGCAGGCGCAGTACACCCAGCTCTACGGTCCGGGCGACTACTCGCCCGTCATCTGGGTCACCTACTGGGCGTTCCGCTGGATGATCGGTCTCGGCCTCGCCTCGATGCTCGTCGCGGCCGCCGGTCTCTGGTTCACCCGCAAGGGCCGCGAGCCGAAGCGCTGGATGTGGCGCGTCGCGGTCTGGGCCGTCCCGATGCCGTTCCTCGCCATGACCATGGGCTGGGTCTTCACCGAGATGGGCCGCCAGCCGTGGATCGTCTTCAGCCTGTTGAAGACGGAGGACGCGGTCTCGCCGAACACCACCGGCCTCGACGTCCTGATCTCGCTGATCGCCTTCACCGTCGTCTACGGGTCGCTGCTCGTCGTCGAGTTCGGACTCCTGAAGAAGACGATCAAGGCCGGGCCCGACCCGATCGAGCTGTCCGAACCCGACGAGGACGGCGTGCAGAAGCCCGCCGCCCCCGCGACCACGGTCTACTAGGAGCGCATCATGGACCTCACGATTCTCTGGTTCTGGATCATCGCCGCACTGTTCGTCGGCTACTTCGTCCTCGACGGCTTCGACTTCGGCGTCGGCATGACGATCCCCTTCCTCGGGAAGGACGAGACCGACCGCCGGATGCTCATCAACACCATCGGGCCGGTCTGGGACCTCAACGAGACCTGGCTGATCGTCGCCGGGGCGAGCCTCTTCGCCGCGTTCCCCGAGTGGTACGCGACCCTGTTCAGCGGCTTCTACCTCCCGCTGCTGTTCATCCTGCTCGCGCTCATCATCAGAGGGGTGTCGTTCGAGTACCGGCACCAGCGGCCGGAAGCCTCCTGGAAACGGCGCTTCGACCTCATGATCATCGTGGGCTCGGCCTTGCCGGCCTTCCTCTGGGGCGTCGCCTTCGCGAACATCGTCCAGGGCGTCCCGCTCGATGCCGACCACAACTTCACCGGCACGCTCTTCACCCTGCTCAACCCGTACGGCATCCTCGGGGGTCTCACGACGCTCGTGCTCTTCTTCGCCCACGGAGCCGTGTTCGCCTCGCTGAAGACCGAGGGCGACATCCGCGAGCGCGCCCGCCGCCTCGCGAGCCGAGCCGGGCTCGTCGCCATCCTCCTCGCCGCGTCGTTCCTCGGGTGGACCGTCCTCGCGCACTTCTCGCTCCCGGTGCTGATCCTCGCGGCCATCGCCGCGGTCTCGCTCATCAGCGCCTGGTTCGCGAACAGCCGAGGGCTGGAAGGCCGTGCGTTCGCGCTCATGGCCGTGACCGTCGCCGCGGCCGTGCTCACCCTGTTCACCGCGCTCTTCCCAGCGGTGATGCCGGCGAGCAACGACCCGGCGAACAGCCTGACGATCGCGAACGCCTCCTCGACGGAGTACACCCTCACGGTGATGTCGTGGACCGCCCTGATCTTCCTGCCGCTGATCCTCGCCTACCAGGGATGGACGTACTGGGTGTTCCGCAAGCGCATCACGCGGAAGCACATCGAAGCCGCCGCGCACTAACCTGTCATCGTGCGCCCCCTCGATCCGCGACTGCTCCGCTATGCCCGCGGAGCCCGGTCGATCCTCGGACTCGGCGCGGTCATCGCGCTCGTCCAGACCGCCTGCACGCTCGGGTTCGCGTGGTTCGTCGCCCAGCTCGTGTCCCGGTCGATCGCGGGGGATCCGGTCGAGGAGCTCCTGCCGTCGCTCTGGCTGCTGATCGGCATCGTGGTGCTGCGTGCCGGGACCGTCCTGGCATCCGACTCGGTGAACGCCCGTGGCTCCGCGATCGTCCGCAGTCAGTTGCGGCGGGCCCTCGCCGGCGCGTTCGAGACGCTCGGGCCGGGGTGGGTCTCGCGTCGGAGCTCAGCTTCACTGACGACCGTGGCGGGCCGCGGGCTCGACGCCCTGGACGCGTACTTCGGTCGCTATGTCCCGCAGCTCATCCTCACGGCGATCGCCATGCCGATCATCGCGGCGGTGATCTTCATCCAGGACCCGCTCAGCGGCATCACGGTGATCGTGACGCTCCCGCTCATCCCCGTCTTCATGATCCTCATCGGATTCGCGACCCAGGCGGTGCAGCGGCGCCAGTGGGAGACCCTGGCCCACCTGTCGCGCGGGTTCCTGGAGCTCGTCGCGGGCATGGCGACCCTCAAGCTGTTCGGACGGCAGCACCGGCAGGTGCAGCGGATCCGAACCGTCACCGAGGAGTACCGCGTCGAGACCATGAAGGTCCTGCGGTTCTCGTTCGTGAGCGGCTTCGCCCTCGAACTGCTGTCGAGTCTCGCCGTCGCCGTGGTCGCGGTCGGCATCGGCCTACGCCTCCTCGACGGCTCGCTCCTCCTCGGAACGGGGCTCTTCGTCCTGATCCTGGCCCCGGAGGCCTTCCTGCCACTGCGGAACGTCGGTGCGAACTACCACGCGGCCGCGGAGGGCGTCACCGCCGCCGACGAGGTCTTCGAGATCCTCGACGAAGCCAAGGCCGCGCGCGAATCGCCGTCGGCTCCTGATCAGGTCGGCGATTCGGCAACGGTCGGCGACTCCGCTCGCCGGACGTCTGGCCTGGTACTCGACGGTCTCGGCGTGCAGCACGACGAGCTGCGGGTGCTGGACGGCCTCGACGTGACGTTCCCGGCCGGCGTGGTGACGGCTGTCGTCGGCGCCAGCGGAGCTGGGAAGACGAGCATGGCGTCGGCGATCCTCGGATTCGTGGACGCCACCGGATCGATCCTGCACGACGGCGGACGCGTGCCGCCCACGCCCGGCGGACGACGCTGGCTGTCGTGGGCGCCGCAGCGACCGGTCCTCATCGCGGGGACGGTCGGCAGCAACGTCGCGTTGGGCGATGACGCACCCGACGAGGCGCTCATCGTCGAGGCGTTGTCGGCACTCGGGCTGTCCGCGCTGCCGCTCGGACACCCCATCGGCGCGGTCGGCGACGGCGTGAGCGGTGGGCAGGCGCAACGGATCGCGATCGCGAGGGCCCTCTACCGGCTGCGGCGCACCCCGGCGGATGCCGGCACGCCGGTGCTGCTGCTCGACGAACCGAGTTCGGCGCTCGACGCCGCGTCCGAGGCGCTCGTCATCGACGCCGCGCGCGACGCCGCTCGGGCCGGGGCGGCCGTCATCGTCATCACCCACCGACCGTCGATCGTCGAACACGCGGATGCCGTGCTCGAGATCCGCGTGCGGTCGGAACGCGTCCAGGACGACGAGGTGATGCTCCATGGATGAGCGCGTCCGACAGATCATCCGACTGGCGCAGCCGCCGGCGCGCCGCTTCGTCCCTGGACTCCTGGCCGGCATCCTCTCCGCGGGGGCCGCCGTCGCCCTCCTCGCTTCGAGCGCGTTCCTCATCACGAAGGCCGCCGAGCAGCCCTCGATCGTCGAGCTGGGTGTCGCCGTCGTCGGGGTGCGCGCGTTCGCGCTGGCCCGGGCGTCCTTCCGGTACCTCGAACGCCTGCTCAGCCACGACGCTGCATTCCGTCAATTGGCGCAGCTGCGCGCCGGCATGATCGAACGCGTCATCCCGGTGGCTCCCGACGGACTGCAGATCACCGGCCGGGGCGACCTCCTCACCCGCCTGGTGACCGATGTGGACGAGCTGCAGAACGTGCCGTTGCGGATCGTCCAACCACTGGTGGTCTCGGGTGTCGTCGCCGGAGCCTCCGTCATCCTCACGACCGCGCTGCTCCCGGCCGCCGGGATCGCGCTCGCGGTCTGCCTCGTCGCGGCGTTCCTCGTCTCGTGGTTGCTCGTGAGTCGGGTGGCGGCGCGCGCCGAACGCGAACTCGCGCCGCTGCGCGGTGCGCTGTCGGAAGCCCTGCTCGAGCTCGTGACCGGTCTCGACGTGCTGACCGCTTACGGCGCGGTCGACGCCGCGCGGGCACGGATCGAACATGCCGACGCGGCACTCACACATGCGATGGTGCGGCGGGCCGCGGGCGCCGGGGTTGCCGGCGCCGTCCTCTCCCTGGCTTCCGGGGCGTCCGTCGTCGCGGCGCTCTGGGCAGGCATGCCGGCGCTGGGAACGATCGGCGGCCCCGCGCTCACCGTGATCGTCCTCGTCCCGCTCGCCGTGTTCGAGGTCTGCGCGATGGTGCCCCTCGCGTTCGGGGCCTGGCGGGAAGCGGTCGCGAGTGCCGAGCGCGTGGCGGACGCGGTCCCGAGTGAGCGCCCCGACGAGATCCCGGACGAGTACACCGGCGGCATCCTCACGCCGACCTTCGACGGCGTCATGCTCGAGGCGGAGCACCTCAGCGCACGGTGGCCCGGGAGTACGGTGGCGGCTCTCGCGCCGATCAGCTTCCGGCTGTCGGCCGGCGACCGGTTGCTCGTCGAAGGTGACAGCGGAGCCGGGAAGACCACCCTGGCGCACGCTCTCGTCCGCTTCCTCGAGTACGAGGGTGTGTACCGCGTCGGCGGTGTCGAGGCACGCGACCTCCGCCCGGACACGCTGCGCGAGTCGGTCGGGCTCGTCGAGCAGCGTCCGTTCCTCTTCGACGCCGACATCCGCCAGAACCTCCTCTTCGCCAGGGACACGGCCGACGACGCCGAGCTCGAGGCCGTGCTGGAACGGGTCGGGCTCTCGTCCTGGCTCGCCGAGCGCGGCGGGCTCGACCGCCCGGTGGGGGAGCACGGCGCGCTCATCTCCGGGGGGCAGGCGCAACGCATCGCCCTCGCCCGTGCGCTCCTCCGCGAGTTCCCCGTGCTCGTGCTCGACGAGCCGACCGCCAACGTCGATCCCGAGCGCGCGACCGCCCTGCTCGAGGACCTGCTCGGTGTCGCGGGATCCGAGGGTCGTGCGGTCATCGTGATCTCGCACACGCCGGTTCCCGACAGCCTGGTGACCGGTCGCCTCCGGATCGTCGCGCCGCCGATCGCGGCCGTCGGCTGATGCGATCCGCCGGAGCACGCCGGCAGGTCGTCCTCCCGGCCTGGTCCGAGCCGGAGGACGTCTACCGACGCGTGTTCGCTGACGAGCCCTGGGCGGCCTGGTTGGATTCGGGTCAGGACGCCCGGACCGGCGTCAGCCTCATCGGACGCGGGACGGAACGCCTCGTGGCGGACGTCCGGCTCGGCACGGTGGAGCGCGTCACCCCGGTGGCAGCCTCGGTCGACCGGACGACGATCCTCGACGCCCTCCGCACGGTGCGCGCGGACGATGACCCGGGCGATTGGGTCGGGTGGTTCGGCTACGAGTCGGGGGCAGGGCTCGTCGGGGTTCCTGCACACGCGGCGGCCTCCCCGGACGCGCTCTTCCTGCGCCTCGACGATCAGGTGCGGTTCGACCATGCGGCGCGGACGGTCACGGTCTCGTCGGACGATCCCGACTGGATCGCGACGACCGTCGAGCGGCTCAGCACGGCGGCCGAGCCTCCTCCCGTGACCGAGGCGGCCGGCGGGGTCTGCGCGCCCCGGCACAGCGATGCCGCGTACCTGCGGCTCGTCGAGCGGTGCCAGGAGCACATCACCCGCGGGGACGCCTACCAGCTGTGCTTGACGAACCACCTGCGCGTCGACGGCGTCCACGACCCGCTTGCGACCTATCTGCGGCTGCGCAGGACGAGTCCCACGCACCACGGCGGCTTCCTCCGGTTCGGTTCGATCAGTCTCGCGAGCGCGTCTCCGGAGCAGTTCCTCGAGGTCTCGGCAGACGGCCGCGTCCGGACGAAGCCGATCAAGGGGACCCGGCCGAGAGGTGCCGATCCCGATGAGGACGCCCGCCAGCGCGCCGACCTGCTGGCGAGTCCCAAGGAGCGCGCGGAGAACCTCATGATCGTCGATCTGATGCGGAACGACCTCTCCCGGGTCTGCGAGCTGGGTTCCGTGGCGGTCACGGCGCTCCATCACGTCGAGAGCTACCCGCAGGTGCACCAACTCGTCAGCACCGTCGAAGGACGGTTGCGCACAGGACTGGACGCACTCGACGTCGTCGAGGTCGCATTCCCGGCCGGATCGATGACCGGGGCCCCGAAACGCCGGGCGATGGAACTGCTGCACGACCTCGAGGCGGGACCGCGCGGGGTGTACGCCGGTGCCTTCGGCCTGCTGGCCGCGGACGGATCGATGGACCTCGCCATGGTCATCCGCTCGATCGTGATCGATCCGCAGGGTGCGTCGATCGGCACGGGTGGTGGCATCACGGCGCTGTCCGACGCCCGGGAGGAGCTCGAGGAGACGTGGACCAAGGCGGCGGCCCCGCTGGCGGCACTCGGCGTCGGACGTCCGCCTGCCGAATCCCGGTAGGCTTGACCGTTGGACGGAGCGCCTTCGTGCGCTCCAGCCCGTCCATCCTGCGGCCGAGCGCCGTGCGAGCAACCCACGGGATTCCACCCCCAGCACCTGCAGTGATTGAGAGTGACGTGTCAGACGAGCGCAACACCGACGACCGCCGAGACGGCGAGCGGTACGACTTCCAGGCGATCCAGGAGAAGTGGCTTCCCGTCTGGGACGAGCTGAAGCCCTTCGCAGCAGGCGAGCCTGCCGACAAACGTCCGCGCAAGTACGTGCTCGACATGTTCCCGTACCCCTCGGGCGACCTGCACATGGGTCACGCCGAGGCGTTCGGCTTCGGCGACATCGTCGCGCGGTACTGGCGTCACCAGGGCTTCAACGTCCTGCACCCGATCGGCTGGGACTCGTTCGGGCTCCCCGCCGAGAACGCCGCCATCCAGCGCGGTGTCGACCCGCGCGAGTGGACCTACGCGAACATCGCGCAGCAGAAGGCCAGCTTCCGTCAGTACGGCCCCTCGTTCGACTGGGACCGCGAGCTCCACACGAGCGACCCCGAGTACTACCGGTGGAACCAGTGGCTGTTCCTCCAGTTGTTCGAGAAGGGCCTCGCGTACCGCAAGGCGAGCCCCGTCAACTGGTGCCCGAACGACCAGACCGTGCTCGCGAACGAGCAGGTCGTCGACGGACACTGCGAGCGCTGCGGCGCCGAGGTGACGAAGAAGAAACTCACCCAGTGGTACTTCCGCATCACCGACTACGCCGACCGCCTGATCGACGACCTCAACCAGCTCGAGGGCACCTGGCCGGCCAAGGTCCTCAGCATGCAGCGGAACTGGATCGGTCGATCCAACGGTGCGGACGTCTCGTTCTCCATCGAAGGTCGTGCCGAGCCGGTCTCCGTGTACACGACCCGACCCGACACGCTGTACGGCGTGACGTTCATGGTCGTGGCGCCCGACTCGGAGCTCGCAGCCGAGCTCGTCGCCGACACCTCCGACGAGGTCAAGGGGCGCTTCCAGGCCTACCTCGACAGCGTCAAGGGTGAGAGCGAGATCGCTCGGCTCGCGACCGACCGCCAGAAGACCGGCGTGTTCCTCGAGCGCTACGCGATCAACCCGCTGAGTGGCGAGCGCCTGCCGATCTGGGCGGCCGACTACGTCCTGGCCGACTACGGTCACGGGGCGATCATGGCGGTTCCCGCGCACGACCAGCGCGACCTCGACTTCGCGCGGGCGTTCGACCTGCCCGTGCGCGTCGTGGTGGACACCACCCAGCCCGTCACCGGTGCCATCCCGATCATCGTCGACGGTGAGCTGCCGGAGGACCTCCCGTCGATCGATCCCGCCAAGACGGGCGTCGCGCTGACCGGCGACGGTCGCCTGACGAACTCCGGCCCCTTCGACGGCCTGAGCAAGGCGAACGCGATCCCGAAGGTCACGGCTGCGCTCGCATCGAGCGGCCTCGGCGCGAAGACGAAGAACTACCGCCTCCGCGACTGGCTCATCTCGCGACAGCGCTACTGGGGCACGCCGATCCCGATCATCCACTGCGACGCCTGTGGCGAGGTGCCGGTCCCCGAGGACCAGCTCCCCGTGCGACTGCCGGATGCCGCAGGTCTCGACCTGCGTCCGAAGGGCATGAGCCCCCTCGCGGCGGCTGAGGACTGGATCAACGTGGACTGCCCGTCGTGCGGGAAGCCTGCGAAGCGTGACTCCGACACGATGGACACCTTCGTCGACAGCTCGTGGTACTTCCTCCGGTTCCTGAACCCGACCTCCGACGAGATCGCGTTCGACCCGAAGGAGGCCGACAAGTGGGCCCCGGTCGACCAGTACGTCGGCGGTGTCGAGCACGCGATCCTGCACCTGCTCTACTCGCGGTTCATCACGAAGGTCCTGTTCGACCTCGGCAAGGTCGGCTTCACCGAGCCCTTCAGCGCGCTCCTCAACCAGGGCATGGTCATCCTCGACGGTTCGAAGATGAGCAAGAGCAAGGGCAACCTGGTGGAGTTCGCCCAGGAGCTGCGGTCGTACGGCGCCGACGCCCTGCGCGTCACGATGGCGTTCGCGGGTCCTCCAGAGGACGACATCGACTGGGCGGACGTCTCGCCGGCCGGGTCGGCCAAGTTCCTGGCACGCGCCTGGCGGGTCGCGCACGACGTCACCAGCTCGCCCGACGTCGCCTGGAAGGACGGCGACGAGAAGTTGCGGAAGGTCACGCATCACTTCCTCGCGGAAGCTCCCGGGCTCATCGAGGCAGGCAAGTTCAACGTTGTCGTGGCACGGCTCATGGAGCTCGTCAACGCGACGCGGAAGGCGATCGACGCCGGGCCCGGCGCGGGCGACCCCGCCGTGCGTGAGTCCGCCGAGGTGACGGCCATGGCGCTCGACCTCTTCGCGCCGTTCACCGCCGAGGACATGTGGGCCAAGCTCGGCTACCAGCCGTCGATTTCGCTGGTGCCGTGGCGGAAGGCCGACCGGTCGCTGTTGGTCGAGGACCAGGTGACCGCGGTGGTCCAGGTCGACGGCAAGGTCCGCGACCGGCTCGAGGTGTCGCCGAAGATCTCCGGCGAGGAGCTCGAGCAGCTTGCACGCGCGAGTGCGGCCGTGCAGCGTTCCGTGGGCGACCGCGAGATCGTCAATGTCGTGGTGCGCGCCCCGCGCGTGGTGAGCATCGCCACGAAGGGCTGACGCGGTTCGGGGGCGGGCCCGGTGGCCTGCCCCGAACGCGCTCGGGGCAGGCCATCGAGTCGGACCCGTGTCCCATCCGATGGCAGTCTGTTCTCAGAACGGGTCCTGAGCGGTTGCCTGTGCTTCCTCGGTAGCATGACCGGGTGACCGCTCTCGCCCCATCAGTACGAACGCTCCGCGTGTTCCAGATCCTGTGGGTGATCGGCTTCCTGATCGGAACGACCACGCACACCGCGGATCTGATCCTCGGCGGGTTGGACGTCTACGGCGGCTTCCCGCCCGGCGTCCGGCTGTTCTGGGTGACGCTCACGGTCTTGGACCCCATCACCGCTGTGCTGATCATCCTTCGACGGCGCGCCGGCATCGTGCTCGGCATCGCGGTGATCGTCGCCGACATCGCCGTGAACTGGACCGTCTTCGTTCTGCTCGGCGGACTCTCGTGGTTCGGCGTCATCAATCAGAGCCTGTTCGCGGTCCTCATCCTCGCCACGGCTCGCCTCCTGTGGATCTGGTTCGGGCGATCTTCGACACGAGCGCGGGCCGACGCGGCCAGAGCGGCCTGACCGCCCCCGATCGGAAGATGACCGGTCAGCACCGAGGCGCTCGGTCAGCTGACCGATCCTGCATCCCCCGTGAACGCGCTCCACAGGGGCGGGCGCGGCGTGCTCGGTGCCCATGGCGACGGCGAGCGTGTGGTGCGGGGTGTCCGGGCTCGTAGCGTTCGAGGATGACCATCGAACCGGAACCCACGTCCCACCCGGTGCCGTCCAGGCGTTCGTCGACGCGCCGTTTGCTCGGTGAGCTACCGCGCCCGGAGTTCCGTGCCGGGGCGGTCGTCGTGCTGGTGATCGCGGCCCTCGTCGTCGCCATCCTCGTCTCGCTGTTCACCTCAGGCGGGGCGGTCAGGACGATCGGTGGGGCGGAGCTGTCTGCTGACGCGAGCCCCGTGCCCGCCGCGACACCGGGATCGACCGCGCCCGCCGGCTCGGCGACGGGGGAGCTCTTCGTCCATGTGCTCGGAGCGGTCGCGGCCCCTGGTGTCTACCGGCTGCCGGACGGATCACGTGCGTTCGATGCGGTGGCCTCCGCCGGCGGCCTCCTGCCGGAAGCGGACACCAGCGCCGTGAACCTCGCACGGTTCGTGAACGACGGCGAGCAACTGTACGTCCCGGTGGTCGGCGAGGTGCCACCTGGCGGAGGCGCGAGCGGGTCGGCTGCCGGGAGTCCGTCCGGCTCCCAGCTCGTCAACGTGAACACGGCATCCGCCGCCGAACTCACCGCACTCCCGCGGATCGGGGAGGCCTTGGCCGCGCGCATCATCGCCTGGCGGGAGGCGAACGGCCCGTTCGCCACCCTCGACGACCTGAGTGCGGTCGAAGGCATCGGCGCGAAGACCCTCGAGGGGCTTCGCGCGGCGGCGACGGTGTGACCGCACACGCGGCCTCCGGACCGACATCCGGGCGAGATGAGCGCGCGATGCGGTTCCCACGCCTGCTCATCCCGGCGGCAGCCACCTGGGTGGGTGCGGCCGTCTACTGCGGGGCTCCAACGCTGGCCTCGGGCGCGGTACTGGTCGCGTTCCTCGTCGCCTCCGCCTGTCTCGTGTGCGGCACGGTCGTCCGGCGTCGCCTTCTGGAGCATCACCCTGTGGAGGGTCGCACAGGGTCCGTCCTCATCACGACGCTCTGGCTCTGCGCATGCTCCGCGGCGCTGTTCGGCATGGTCGCCGCGTCGATCGGCGCACGCGCGCCTGACCGGCAGCCGGAGGCTCTGCTCGAGCTCGGGAGCACGCCCGTGACCGCCGAGGTCGTGGTGACCGGCGACGCCGTGCCCACCGGTTCGGTCACGGCGGGGTCCGGCATCCGCTTCGCGGCCGACCTCGTGACGGCCAGTCGAGGCCACAGCATCCTGGAGCGCCTCTGGGTGCCGGTCCTCGTCTTCGCACCGGACCCGGCGGATCGGGCGCCGAGGATCGGCGAGCGCTGGCGCGTCGACGGCTCGCTCCGCTGGAATGCACCGGGTGATGCGCGGGCAGCGCTGCTCTTCGCACGGGAGGGACCCGAGCTGCTGGGGGAGCCGCCGGCGATCCTCGACTGGTCGGCGTCGCTCCGTTCCGGCCTCGTCGGGCTCGTGTCCGACCTGCCCGGGCCGGGTGGGGAGCTGTTGCCAGGCCTCGCGATCGGCGATGTCAGCCAGGTGAGTGACGCGGTCACGGAGTCGATGCAGCGCAGTTCACTCTCGCACCTGACGGCCGTGTCCGGAGCGAACTGTGCGGTCATCGTGTGGCTCGTCAGCACGGCGGTCGCGGCAGTCGGTGGTGGACGGAAGCTCAGGATCTCGTGTGCCCTGCTGTGCCTCGTCGCCTTCGTGGTCCTCGTGACGCCCCAACCGAGCGTGCAACGGGCGGCACTCATGGCTGCCTTCGTCCTGGTGATGGGCGGCTTCGGGCGGCCGATCCGGGGCCTCGCCGCGCTGTCGTTGGCGGTGGTCGTGCTCCTCGTCGCCGACCCCTGGCTGGCCGGGCAGTACGGTTTCGGGCTCTCGGTGCTCGCCACCAGCGGTCTGCTGCTCCTGAGCGGACCCCTCACGGACCTGCTGGGCAGGTGGCTGCCGCGAGGGATCGCGGCCCTCATCGCCATCCCGGCAGCCGCCCAGCTCGCCTGCCAGCCGATGCTCGTCCTCCTCGATCCGGCGATCCAGCTGGGTGGCGTCCCCGCGAACCTGCTCGCTGGCCCTGCCGCCGCGCCCGCGACCATGCTCGGGCTGCTCGCCTGCCTGCTGGTCCCGTTCGCACCACCGCTCGCGCTGCTCGTCGCGTGGCTCGGGTGGGTGCCCGCGACGTGGATCGCCGCGGTGGCCCGGTGGTTCGAGGGCGTCCCCGCTGCGCGGGTGCCCTGGCCGGAGGGGCCACTCGGCGTTGTGCTCGTCACCGTGCCGACGGTCCTGATCGCCACGCTCCTGCTGTTCCGTGGGGATCTGCCCCCGCGGTGGTCGAGGACGATCGGGGTGGCGGTGGTCGTGGCGCTCGTGGCACTGTGCGGTCGTGCGGTCGGGGACGGACTCGGCCCGGCCCTGCATCGACCGGGCGACTGGATCGTCGCCGCCTGCGACGTCGGTCAGGGCGACGCGGTCCTCCTGCGACAGGGCGCCGCCACCGCCTTGGTCGACGCCGGGCCCGATCCCGAACCGCTCCGCGCGTGCTTGGACGAACTCGGGGTGTCCCGCATCGAGCTGCTCGTCCTCACCCATTACGACCTCGACCACGTCGGAGGCCTCGACGCGGTCGTCGGCAGGGTCGACGAGGTGCTGCTCGGGCCGGTCGACGACCCGGAGGACGAGCGCATCGCCCGAGTGCTCCGAGCGGCCGGTGCCGAGGTGCGACAGGCCGGCGCCGGGGACCAGGGGGTGCTGGGGGATCCGGAGAGCGCGGCGCCGTGGCGCGTCCTGTGGCCGGACCCCGCGGCAGGCGGCGTCGAACCGGGCAATGATGCGAGCGTGGTGATCAGGTTCGACCTCCTCGCCGCATCGGTGCTGCTGCTCGGCGACCTCGGTGAGGAGGCACAGGACCGGCTGCTCGGACGGCACACACTCGGGGACGCGGTCGACATCGTCAAGGTGTCGCATCACGGTTCCGCCGATCAGAGCGACCGCCTGGCGCGGCGGGTCGGTGCGACCGTTGCGCTCGTCTCCGTCGGGGCCGACAACGGCTACGGGCACCCGACGCGCTCAGCGCTCGAGCTGTACGAGGCCACCGGGGCCGAGGTCCTCCGCACGGACGAGTCGGGGACCATCGTCCTCGGCCCAGGCGACGGCGGCGGGTTCCGCGTGTGGTCGGAGCGCGGCGGGTGAGCTGCCGTCCCCGACCCGCCTGGCGTCGGCGGTCGCCGGTAGACTCGGACGGTCGAGAGGAGCCGCTGTGGCTGCACCACGTTCCGCCGGTCGCGGCAAGGCCAAGACGGCGGCCAAAGCCTCGGCGGCGATCCCGCAGCTCGGATGGTCGGAGATCCGCCCGGCGCCGATCGTGTTGGTGTCCGGCACGGAGTCCTTCCTCGCCGACCGGGCGATCCGCCGGTTGCGCGACTTCCTCGTCTCCGAAGACCCCTCGCTCGAGGTCAACGATGTCGCCGCCGACAGCTACGCCCCGGGGGAGTTGCTCACGGTCGCGAGCCCGTCGCTCTTCGGCGAGCCCCGGCTCGTCCGCGTCAGCCAGGTCGAGAAGTGTTCCGATCAGTTCCTCACCGAAGCCATCCGGTATCTCGAAGCACCGCCGGAGGGCGCCTACCTCGTGCTGCGGCACAACGGAGGCGTGCGCGGCAAGAAGCTGCTCGACGCCATCCGCTCAGGCACCGGTGGCGGTGTCGAGATCGTCTGCACCGAACTCAAGCGGGACAGCGACAAGGCCGACTTCGCCGCAGCGGAGTTCAAGACGGCGGGTCGTCGCATCACGCCCCAGGCGCTCCGGGCACTCGTCGGAGCCTTCTCCGACGACCTCGCCGAGCTCGCAGCCGCGTGCAGTCAGCTCATGGCCGACGCGTCCGAGGAGATCACCGAGCAGACGGTCAACAAGTACTACGGCGGTCGACTCGAGACGAGCGCGTTCGACGTCGCCGACGCCGCGATCGCCGGACGACACGGGGAGGCGCTGCTCGCCCTGCGGCAGGCGCTCGACTCGGGTGCCGACCCCGTGCCGATCGTCGCCGCGTTCGCGATGAAGATCCGCACGATGGCCAAGGTGTCGTCGGCACGCGGCGGGTCCGGGCAGATCGCCCAGCAGTTCGGCCTCGCGCCGTGGCAGGTCGACCGCGCTCGTCGGGACCTGTCCGGCTGGACGGACGCGGGCATCGGCCGCGTGGTGCAGATGCTCGCCGAGACCGACGCCGGCGTGAAGGGCGCGAGCCGCGACCCGGTGTTCGCGCTCGAGCGGCTCGTCGGCGTCATCGCGGCACGCGGGGTCGATCTGTCGGAGCGGTAGCCCGCCGAGCTGGCCGTGGTGGTGGGCGGGATGCCCTTCGACAAGCTCAGGGACCGAGCGGGGAACGCGAAAGGCCCCGCACGTTCCGAGGAACGCCGGGGCCTTGCAGCTGGTGTTGCTTAGAGCGCGTTGACCTGCTTGGCGATGGCCGACTTGCGGTTCGCTGCCTGGTTCTCGTGGATGACGCCCTTGCTCACGGCCTTGTCGAGCTTCTTCGAGGCGAGCTTGAGTGCGGACTCAGCCTGAGCCTTGTCGCCGGCGACGACGGCCTCACGGGTTGCGCGGATGGCGGTCTTCAGCTGGCTCTTGACGGCCTTGTTGCGCTCGTTGGCCTTCTTGTTGGTGCCGATGCGCTTGATCTGCGACTTGATGTTTGCCACGTTGGGTCAACTTTCGGTTCGAGGAAATGATGTTCGGTGCCGTCGGACGGAAGAGGGCGTCTTCAAGCGAGTTCTCGTGTGGTCTCAACTCACACGCAAGCCAACAGGCAACATTACCAGTCGGGCTGAGTTCTGGCAATCCAGGGTACCGCAGCACGGGTGCTCCCCGCCGTGGGACAATGAGGGTTGCCCGATTCCACCCCTGACCCCGAGGAACGCGTGAGCCCCCAAGCAGTGAAGGCCCTCGAGCCGGCATCGACCGACCCGGCGTTCATCCGGAACTTCTGCATCATCGCCCACATCGACCACGGCAAGTCGACCCTGGCGGACCGCATGCTGCAGATCACCGGCGTCGTCTCGGACCGCGACATGCGGGCGCAGTACCTCGACCGCATGGACATCGAGCGCGAGCGCGGCATCACCATCAAGAGCCAGGCCGTGCGCATGCCGTGGTCGCTCAACGGTGAGACCTTCGCGCTCAACATGATCGACACCCCCGGGCACGTCGACTTCACCTACGAGGTCTCGCGGTCGCTCGCCGCCTGCGAGGGCGCGATCCTCCTCGTCGACGCCGCACAGGGCATCGAGGCGCAGACACTCGCGAACCTCTACCTCGCCCTCGAGAACGACCTCGAGATCATCCCGGTGCTCAACAAGATCGACCTCCCGGCGGCAGACCCCGACAAGTACGCGAAGGAGCTCGCGAGCCTCATCGGCGGCAAGCCCGAAGACGTCCTGCGGGTGTCCGGCAAGACCGGTATGGGTGTCGAGGAACTCCTCGACCGCGTCGTCGGCCGCATCCCGAACCCAGTGGGCGACCCGGACGCACCCACGCGTGCCATGATCTTCGACTCCGTCTACGACACCTACCGTGGCGTCGTCACCTACGTCCGCATGATCGACGGCCAGCTGAGTCCGCGTGAGCGCATCCAGATGATGTCGACGCGCGCGGTGCACGACCTCCTCGAGATCGGCGTCAGCTCGCCGGAACCGACGCCCACGAAGGGCCTCGGCGTCGGTGAGGTGGGCTACCTCATCACGGGCGTGAAGGACGTCCGGCAGTCGAAGGTCGGCGACACCGTCACGACGGCGGTGAAGCCGGCGACCGACGCCCTCCCGGGCTACACCGACCCGAAGCCGATGGTCTTCTCCGGTCTGTACCCGATCGACGGCAGCGACTACCCGATCCTCCGCGACGCTCTGGACAAGCTGAAGCTCTCCGACGCCTCGCTGAACTACGAGCCGGAGACGTCCGTCGCCCTCGGCTTCGGGTTCCGTGTCGGCTTCCTCGGCCTCCTGCACCTCGAGATCGTGACCGAGCGGCTGCAGCGCGAGTTCGACCTCGACCTCATCGCCACCGCGCCGTCGGTCACCTACGAGGTGAAGACGGAGGACAAGCAGGTCGTCACCGTCACGAACCCGAGCGAGTTCCCCTCCGGCAAGATCCTCGAGGTGTCGGAGCCGATGGTCAAGGTGGGCATCCTCGCCCCCAAGGACTACGTCGGCACCATCATGGAACTCTGCCAGAGCCGTCGAGGCGCGCTGCTCGGCATGGAGTACCTCGGCGAGGACCGCGTCGAGCTGCGGTACACGATGCCGCTCGGTGAGATCGTCTTCGACTTCTTCGACCACCTGAAGAGTCGCACGCAGGGGTACGCGTCGCTCGACTACGAGCCCTCCGGCCAGCAGGCCGCCGACCTCGTGAAGGTCGACATCCTGCTGCAGGGCGACCAGGTCGACGCGTTCAGCGCCATCGTCCACCGCGAGAAGGCGTACGCCTACGGCGTGCTCATGACCGAGCGCCTGAAGAAGCTCATCCCGCGCCAGCAGTTCGAGGTGCCGATCCAGGCTGCCATCGGTGCGCGGATCATCGCCCGCGAGTCGGTCCGTGCCATGCGCAAGGACGTCCTGGCCAAGTGCTACGGCGGTGACATCACCCGCAAGCGCAAGCTCCTCGAGAAGCAGAAGGAGGGCAAGAAGCGGATGAAGATGGTCGGCAAGGTCGAGGTGCCTCAGGAGGCGTTCATCGCAGCGCTCTCCGGGGACGTGGAGACGAAGGACAAGAAGTGAACGCACGACGCAGTTCGTTCGAGGACGAAGCGGTCGACTACGCGGCCGTCGGTGCCACCCAGCGGACCGACCTCATGCAGTACCCGCCGGAAGGCTACGTGCCGTCGGAGGACGAGTTCCGCCTCGGGAGCGGCGAGGAGCGGTTCGCCCTCGCGAGCAGCGCCCTCCTCACCTGGGGACTGCACCGCTCGAGCGGCGTGGAGATCTCCGAGGTGCACCCCGGCACGGGCGTGCAGTACGGCGGCATCGCCTTCGCCGAGGACGGTACGCCGCTGGAACCCATCGAGACGCACCAAGAGCAGCGCTTCGCCGAGGACGGCACGCCGTTCATCACGCCGGGCACGACGGTCGTCTTCGCCGGCACCGTCGGCGGGGAACCGCTCGTCGGGCCGCATCGCGTCATCTCCGTCACCGAGGAGCCGGGTCACGTGAGCCTGGCCATCGGCACGATGGAAGGCGATCCGGAGAGCGGTGAGCAGTCCTTCACGATCGAGCAGCGCGAGGACGACTCCGTCTGGATCGTCGTGCGCTCGTTCTTCCGCCCGACGAAGGGTGCCGCGAAGCTCGTCGGCTCCAAGCGCCGCCGCAAGACCATGAACGACGCCTACCTCCGCGCACTCCTGCCGTCGCGCGGCGTCTGAGCGACGGACCGTGCCGAGCGCCCTCCCACTCGCCGATCCGGCCCCGTCCGACGGACTCCTCCCGGAGACGGCGGCCGTCGGTGCCCATGAGCGCAACTTCGGGGTCTACCTGCATGTGCCGTTCTGCCGGGTCAGATGCGGCTACTGCGACTTCAACACCTACACGGCGACCGAGCTCCGCGGCGCGAAGCAGTCGGACTACGCCGACGAGGCGGTCGCGGAACTCCGCTTCGGCAAGTCCGTCCTGGCGTCATCGACCGTCCCGACCGACCGGTCTCGACCGTGTTCTTCGGTGGCGGGACACCGACCCTCCTTCCCGCTGACGACCTGGTTCGGATGCTCCGTGGCGTGACGGACAACTTCGACCTCGCGCCCGGCGCTGAAGTGACGACCGAGGCGAACCCCGACTCCGTCGACGCCGCCTACCTCCGCACGCTCGCCGAAGCCGGATTCACCCGGGTGTCCTTCGGGATGCAGTCCGCGGTGCCGAGCGTGCTCGCCACCCTCGAGCGCACGCACGATCCGGCTCGGGTGCCGCTCGTCGTGCAGTGGGCTCGCGAGGCCGGCCTCGGCGTCAGCCTGGACCTCATCTACGGGACGCCGGGGGAGACCCTGGCCGACTGGCGCGTCTCACTCGAGACGGCGATCGCTTGCGCTCCGGACCACGTGTCGGCTTATTCGCTCATCGTCGAACCCGGAACGAAACTCGCGCGCCAGATCCGCTCGGGCGTGGTGGGGACCCCCGACGAGGACCTGCAGGCCGACATGTACGAGCTCGCCGACGATCTCCTCACCGAGGCCGGCTACGGCTGGTACGAGGTCAGCAACTGGGCGACGGACGACACGCACCGCTCCCGGCACAACCTCTCCTACTGGACCGGCGAGGACTGGTGGGGTGTCGGCCCGGGTTCGCACAGTCACGTCGGAGGGGTGCGCTGGTGGAACGTCAAGCACCCGGCTGCGTACGCCCAGCGGATCGCGGCGGGGGAGTCCCCGGCCGCCGGCCGGGAGACCCTGGACGACGAGACCCGGGAGCTCGAACGCATCCTGCTGCTCACCCGCACCCGGGACGGCATCCCGATCCGCACGCTCGCACCTGAGGCTCGCACGGCGGTCGCCGGGCTCATCGCCGAGGAACTGGTCGACGCACGGCAGGCCCTACTCGGACGGCTGGAGCTCACGCGCCGCGGACGGCTCCTCGCCGACGCGGTCGTCCGCCGTCTGGTCGGCGACTGACCCTGCCGGAGACACGCAACAGCCCCGCCCGGCGGACCGGACGGGGCTGTGGTCGTACTCGACGGATCAGGCCTTGATGAACTGGATCGTGAGCGGGTAGCTGTACAGCTCGCCCTTGTTCGCCTTGATCGCGGCGATGATGCTGAACACGATCACGACGACGTAGACAGCGATGATGATGAACAGACCCACGACGACGATCGTCAGGATCGAGCCGACCACGAGCGCGATCAGCATCGTCAGCTGGAAGTTCAGCGCGGTGAGCGTGTGCGCCTTGATGAACGGGCCGCGGTCCTTGAGGACCAGGTAGCCGATCAGCGGCGGGATGAATCCGAAGAAGATCCCACCGATGTGGATGAGCGTCGACCAGAGCTTCTCGTCCGACGGGCTCATGGGCTGAGCCGCGGCGTACGGCTGCTGGTACTGCGGGGCGCCTGCGGGCGGCGGCGGGTAGGAGCCGGCAGCGGGCGGCGGCGGCGCGTAGCCACCGGCGGGCGGGGGCGGGTAGGCGCCTGCGGGCGGCTGCTGCGGAGCTGCGGGAGGGGGCGTCGCGCCGTCTCCGGCAGGCGGAACCGACCCGCCCTTCGCTGGGTCGACGGGCGGCTGAGCGTTCGGATCGGACATCTTCGCACCTTTCACGGAGAGTGATATTCAATTGGTCCAGCTGAGCGTATCGCACCAGGTGTCGCTCATCAGGGACCCACGCCTGCGGCCAACGGTATTCCTGGGGCACGGGGCCGCGCAAGGGACGGCTGCGCGGAGGCCACGATATGATTGGCAGTCAGGGTCTTCGAGTGCTGATGGTCGGCGCTCCGAGATGGATGACGGGAGGAGATCGAGATGGTGTCGGATCGCGGTCTCGAAGTGCTCCGCGTCATCGTGCAGGACTACGTCGCCTCTCGGGAGCCCGTCGGGTCCAAGACGATCGTCGACCGCCACTCGTTCGGCGTCTCCGCAGCCACCATCCGCAACGACATGGCCCAGCTCGAGGACGAAGAGCTCATCGCCGCTCCCCACACCTCTTCCGGCCGGGTGCCGACCGACAAGGGCTACCGGATGTTCGTCGACCACCTGGCCGACCGCCGTCCGCTGAACAACGCCCAACGGACGGCGATCGAGACCTTCCTGGGTGCGTCAGGCGACCTCGACGAGGTTCTGCACCGCACGGTGCGGCTGCTCTCACAGTTGACGAACCAGGTCGCGCTCGTCCAGTACCCGATGTTCTCTCGGGCACGCGTCCGGCATCTCGAGTTGGTGAGCGTCACCCCGAACCGTGTGCTCGCGGTCATCATCCTCGACAACGGTCGCGTCGAGCAGCGGCTCATCGAGACGGAGAGCCCGGTCGAGGATGACCTCATCTCGCGGCTCCGCTCGCTGTGCAACGAGGCGGTCGCGGGCCGTCCACTCCTCGACGCCCACGATGCGATCGGCGACGTCCCCGCCGACATCGCCGACCTCGACCGCGCGGCGGCCGTCCGCATCGTCGACGCGGTGCGCGAGCAGCTCTCGGCGCAGCGGCAGGACCGCCTCGTCATGGCCGGCGCCGCCAACCTCGCCCGCACCGAGGACGACTTCCCCGGCAGCATCTATCCGGTCCTGGACGCCATCGAACAGCAGGTCGTGCTGCTCCGGCTCTTCGGCGAGATGGAGTCCGAGCGCGACAGCGTGGTCGCCAGCATCGGGCGGGAGAACGCGTCGTTCGGCCTCGAGACCACGAGTGTCCTCGCCGGGAACTACCGTTCCTCTGGTGGCGAAATCGCCCGGCTCGGCGTCCTCGGCCCCACGAGAATGGACTACGCGAGCAATATGGCTGCGGTCCGCGCCGTCGCCAGGTACCTCTCGCGCATCCTCGACGCCGAGTGACGCATCCTCGTCGCGTCCCCCAACACCTTCCGCACCTCGAACGAAAGGCCTCAGTGGCTGACTACCCCGACCACTACGCAGCACTCGGTGTCGCCAAGGAGGCGACGCCCGAAGAGATCAAGAAGGCGTACCGCCGCCTCGCACGCGAACTGCACCCCGACGTGAACCCGGGTTCCGACGCCTCGGAACGCTTCAAGGAGGTCACGCACGCCTACGACGTGCTGAGCGACCCCAAGCAGCGCCAGCAGTACGACCTCGGTCCGCAGGCGGGTGGGTTCGGTGGCGGCGACGCCGGGTTCGGCGGCTTCGGCGACATCTTCGACACCTTCTTCGGCGGGGGCGGCCAGCAGCGCGGACCCAAGTCCCGCCGCGCACGCGGCGAGGACGCCCTGTTGCGCGTCGAGCTCGACCTCGACGAGGTCATCTTCGGCACCCACCGCGACCTCGAGGTCGACACCGCCGTGCTCTGCAGCACCTGCAACGGCTCCTGCTGCCAGCCCGGCACCTCACCGGTGACCTGCGACATCTGTCACGGCACCGGCTCCATCCAGCGGGCCGTCCGCTCGCTGCTCGGCAACGTCATGACCTCGGCGCCCTGCGGCACCTGCCGCGGCTACGGCACGATCATCGCGACCCCGTGCGTCACCTGCCAGGGTCAGGGTCGGCTCCGTGCTCGCCGCACCGTCTCGGTCGACATCCCGGCCGGTGTCGACACCGGTCTGCGTCTGCAGATGCCGGGGAGCGGCGAGGTCGGCCCGGCCGGCGGCCCGAACGGCGACCTCTACCTCGAGATGAAGGTCAAGCACCACGACGTCTTCAGCCGCGACGGCGACGACCTGCTGTGCACGCTCGAAGTCCCGATGACCGACGCCATCCTCGGCCGCCAGGTCACCGTCCATGCGCTCGACGGCGACGTCGAGGTCGAGCTGCGGCCGGGCGTGCAGAGCTCGGAGGTCATCACGGTCAAGGACCGCGGCGTCACCCGCCTCCGCGGGAACAGCCGGGGCGACCTCAAGATCGGCGTCCAGGTCGTCACCCCGACGAAGCTCGACCACCGCGAACGCGAACTGATCAAGAGCTTCGCTTCGGGACGACGTCAGGGTGCTCCGGCGCTCGCGCAGTTCCAGCAGGGCCTGTTCGCGAAGATCCGCGACCGCTTCCACGGCGTCGGTTGAGATGAGTTCGCTGTACCTCCGTGAGGATCTCGAATCGACCGGTGTCGGCGACTCGGTGACCCTCCGCGGGCCCGAGGCGAAGCACGCCGTCGCCGTGAGTCGGCTGCGGGTCGGCGAGACGACGTCGATCGGCAACGGTCGTGGCCTGATCGCGACCGGACCGGTCGTGCGGAGCGAGCCGGGCGAGTTGGAGATCCGCGTCGAATCCGTCGTGGTGCATCCCGAGAACCGTCCCAGGCTCGTCCTCGTGCAGGCGCTGGCCAAGGGTGATCGCGACGAACTCGCCATCCAGGCGGCGACCGAGCTGGGTGTCGACCGGATCGTCCCGTGGGGTGCCGAGCGCAGCATCTCGAGATGGCAGGGCGACAAAGCGGTCAAGGGCCGTGCGCGCTGGCAGCTCATCGTGCGCGAGGCGTCGAAGCAGTCGATCCGTGCCCGGGTGCCCGAGGTGGCCGAGGTCGTCGACACCCGCGGACTCGCGTCGATCGTCGCAGGCCGGACCGTCCTCGTGCTCGAACCCAGTGCGGCACTCGCGCTCTCGGAGCTCGACCCGTCGGCCCTGCTCGCCGAGGAACTCGTGCTCGTCGTCGGTCCGGAGGGCGGCATCTCGCCGGCAGAGCGCGAGCGGCTCGAAGCGGCCGGCGCGATCGAGGTCCGGATCGGCTCCGGAGTCCTGCGCACCTCGACGGCAGGGCCGGCGGCGATCGCCGCGCTCAACGTGCTGCTCGGTCGGTGGTGACGATCCACCAGCCCGCGCATGAGGCCGCCACGAACCTTAGACTGGTGGACATGAGTGAAGCACCGTCGGTATTCAGCCGTATCGTGTCGGGGGAGATCCCGACGACCCTCCTCGCCGAGACCGATCGGGTGATCGCGTTCGCCGACATCGCACCGCAGGCGCCTGTGCACCTCCTCGTCGTCCCGAAGACCGCCGAGTACCGCGATGTCGTGGAGTTGGCCGCCGGCGACCCCTCCTTGCTCGCTGAGATGGTCGAGGTGGCGTCGTCGCTCGCGAAGGAGCACACCGGTGGCGAGTTCCGACTCGTCTTCAACACCGGCGAGTCCGCCGGACAGACGGTCTTCCACGTGCACGCGCATGTCCTCGGCGGCTCCCTGCAGGAGGGCACCCTTGGCGGAGCCTGAGTCCACGAACCCAGACCGCCCCGCCGCCGCGCGGACGGAGGAGGTCGAGCACGTCCTCCTGGTGGACGGGCTCGCCATGGTCCGTCTCCTCGGCCCACAGGACCGACTCCTGACGACCGTCGAGCGTGAACACCCCGGTGTCTCGGTGCACGTGCGCGGCAATGAGATCACCATCACCGGCCCGACGCCGCAGGCCGACGCCGCCAGACGACTCGTAGAGGAACTCATCACCATGGTCCGAGAAGGACACGACCCGGGGCCGGCGGAGGTCAGCACCTCCGCCCGCATGCTCGGGCAGGACGGCTCAGCCTCCCCGTCGGAGGTGCTCGGGCAGGTCATCCTCACCTCGCGTGGGAAGACGATCAAGGCGAAGACCGTCGGGCAGCGGGCGTACGTCGACGCGATCGACGAGAACACGATCGTGTTCGGCATCGGCCCGGCCGGTACCGGCAAGACCTACCTCGCGATGGCGAAGGCGGTGCAGGCGCTGCAGCGCAAGGAGGTCAACCGGATCATCCTGACGCGCCCGGCCGTCGAGGCCGGCGAGCGACTCGGGTACCTCCCGGGCACGTTGACGGACAAGATCGACCCGTACCTGCGTCCGCTCTACGACGCGCTCAACGAGATGATGGACCCGGAGATCGTCCCGAAGCTCCTCGCGGCCGGGACGATCGAAGTCGCACCGCTCGCCTACATGCGCGGCCGGACCCTCAACGACTCGTTCATCGTCCTCGACGAGGCGCAGAACACCACGCCCGAGCAGATGAAGATGTTCCTCACCCGGCTCGGGTTCGGGTCCAAGATCGTCGTGACCGGCGACGTCACGCAGATCGACCTGCCGACCGGTGCGTCCGGTCTGCGACTCGTGACCCGCGTGCTCAAGGACGTCGACGACATCCACTTCGCCCAGCTCACGAGCGAGGACGTCGTCCGCCACACCCTCGTCGGTCGGATCGTCGACGCCTACGGCGAGTACGACGCCGTCCGGCAGGCGCAGCGGTTCGAGCGCGAGCAGGCCGCCGAGTTCGCCAACCGTGCCGAGCGTCGCGGCGCAGCCAGAGACCACCAGCCGAAGCGAGGACGCTCATGACCATCGAGATCAACAACGAGTCCGGCGTCGCCGTCGACGAATCGCGCATCCTCGCCCTGGCGTCGTTCGCGCTCGATGCGATGCACGTGAGCCCCGATGCCGAGCTCGCCATCGTCCTGGTCGACGAGGGCGCCATGGAGCAGCTGCACGTCCAGTGGATGGACGAGCCGGGACCGACCGACGTCCTGAGCTTCCCGATGGACGAGCTCCGTCCCGGTACCGAGGAGAACCCGACGCCGCCCGGGCTGCTCGGCGACATCGTGCTCTGCCCGCAGGTCGCCGAGACGCAGGCGGCCGCCGCGAAGCACTCGACGATGGATGAACTCCAGCTCCTCACCTGCCACGGTGTGCTCCACCTGCTCGGGTACGACCACGCGGAGCCCGACGAGGAGAAGGAGATGTTCGGCATCCAGCGGGACATCCTCCTCGCCTTCGCGCTCCAGGAGAGACGACGCACCAGCTGATGTCCCTCGTCGCCGTCTTCGTCATCGTCGCGTTCCTGCTCGTCGCGTTCGCGGGTCTCATGGCCGCAGCCGACGCCGCGATCGGCGTCCAGTCGGGCGCGGACATCCTCGACCTGGCAGAGAGCGCCCGCTCGGGATCGGCGCTCCGCGCCATCGCAGCCGATCCGGGTGCGCATGTCAATGCGATCAACTTCATCCGGATCCTGGCCGAGACCACCGCCGCCGTCCTCGTCACCCTTGCACTGGCCTCGTCGATCGACGAGTTGTGGCTCGTCCTCGTGCTCGCGGTCGTCATCATGACCGGCACCTCCTTCGTGCTCGTCGGTGCGAGCCCGCGAGGCGTCGGCCGAACCCACGCGAGCGGAGTACTGCGCTTCAGCGCTCCCGCCATCCGTGCTGCACGTGTTGTCCTCGGCCCGGTCGCGAACGTCCTCGTCTCCCTGGGCAACCGGGTGACCCCGGGGCTGCCGCGTTCGGTCTCCTTCACCTCGGAGGAGCAACTGCTGAGCATGGTCGACGAGGCCGCCGCGCACTCGGTCCTCGAAGAGGACGACCGCGAGCTCATCCACTCGATCTTCGAGTTCAACGAGACGCTCGTCCGCGAGGTGATGATCCCGCGCACCGACCTCGTGAGTCTGCAGCGCGATCTCAGCGTCCGCGAGGCGCTCGAGGTGTTCCTGGAGACGGGGATCTCGCGGGCGCCCGTCAGCGACGGCGACATCGACGACCTGGTCGGCATCCTGTACCTGAAGGACCTGGTGCGAGCGATGTTCGGTGGCGACGGCGTCACCGAGGTGGGCTCGATCGAGCCGCTCCTGCGGCCGGCGAGCTTCGTACCCGAGTCCAAGAAGGCCGATTCGCTCCTGCAGCAGATGCAGAAGGAGTCCAACCACATCGCGATGGTCGTCGACGAGTACGGCGGCATCTCCGGTCTCGTCACCCTCGAGGACCTCATCGAGGAACTCGTCGGCGACATCTCCGACGAGTACGACACCGACACCCCCGAGATCACCGACCTGCAGGACGGACGGTTCCGGGTCGACGCCCGCCTGCCGGTCGACGAGCTGGGGGAGTTGTTCGGCCTCGAACTCGACGACGACGACGTCGACTCCGTCGGCGGCCTCCTGGCGAAGGCCCTCGGTCGGCTGCCCGTCGTCGGATCGACGGTGTCGACCAACGGCCTCGAACTCACCGCCGAGCGCGTCGAGGGGCGGCGGGGACGCATCCTCACCGTCATCGCCCAGCGCGACGACCAGCTGCAGGACGCCCAGCAGGCGTCCAACGACCACCGGGAGCACCCATGAACGACACCACCCCTCCGTCCGACTTCCGAGCGGGGTTCGTGTCCTTCGTCGGGCGCCCGAACGTCGGCAAGTCCACGCTGACCAACGCCCTCGTCGGTGAGAAGGTCGCGATCACGAGCTCGAAGCCGCAGACCACGCGTCGCGCGATCCGCGGCGTCGTGCATCGCGACCACGGCCAGCTCATCGTGGTCGACACCCCCGGCATCCACCGCCCGCGCACCCTGCTCGGCCAGCGGCTCAACGACCTCGTGCAGTCCACCCTCTCCGACGTCGACGTCATCGGGTTCTGCATCCCCGCCAACGAGAAGCTCGGCCCCGGCGACCGCTTCATCAACGAGTCGCTCGACGGCTTCCCGCGCGCCAAGAAGGTGGCGATCGTCACGAAGACCGACACCGCCAGCCGGACGACGATCGCCGAGCAGCTGCTCGCGATCTCGGAGCTCCGGGACTGGGACGCCGTCATCCCGCTGTCCGCGGTGACCGACGACCAGCTCGACATCCTCGTCACCGAGGTGACGAAGCTCATGCCGCTCTCGGAACGCCTCTACCCGGCCGAGGCCACCACCGACGAGACGGTCGTCGACCGCGTGTCGGAGCTCATCCGTGAAGCCGCGCTCGAGGGCGTCCAGGACGAGCTGCCCCACTCGCTCGCCGTGACCATCGACGACATGATCCCGCGCGAGGGGACCGACCTGCTCGACATCTACGCGAACGTGTTCGTGGAGCGCGACAGCCAGAAGGCGATCATCATCGGGAAGGGCGGCTCCAGGCTCCGCGACGTCGGGGCCCGGGCCCGCGCCGGGATCGAGCCACTCGTCGGATCGAGGGTCTTCCTCTCCATCCGCGTCAAGGTCGCGAAGGACTGGCAGCGCGACCCGAAACTGCTCGGTCGCCTGGGATTCTGACCCGGATCCGGTCGACCGTCGGCACTGTGGGCCCGCGCGGATCCGGGCGGGTGGTCTCCGTTACCTGAACGTGACTTGCGTGTCTGCTTTGGGCCCGCTGTGGAACCCGTCGTCTGGCCGACAGGCTCGCGAGCGCGCGGACATACTGGTCCTCGGGGTCGCGAGAAGGAGTCCGAGTGTTCGACTGGTTGCTGGCCATCAGGCTGGATCGTCCGGAGCTCCTCGTCTGGGTCGGCGGTGCCGCCGTCCTCCTGGCGATCATCCTGATGACCGGGCGCCGAACGGTTCGCGGCTGGCTGACGATGCTGCTCGTGGCGAGCGGTGGGGCGCTCCTCGCCTATGCCACGGCCTGGTTGCTCGGTGACGTGCTCGACGTCTTCGGGATCGAACTGACGCCGGTCACCCGTGCGTGGGCGGCGGTCGGGTTCGCCGGCGCCGCCCTCGCGATCGCAGCGATCGTCCGGACCAGGGCGTGGCGGGTCGTCGTGGCAAGCTTCGCGGTCCCGGTCTTCCTGCTCATCGGGGCGGTCGGCGTGAACCAGGACTTCGGTGAGTTCGCGACGGTGCGGGCGGCGCTGGGGATCAGCCCGTACCAGTCGTTCTCGGCCCTGCCTGCCGCCCGGGGGACGACGACGACGTGGCAGCGACCCGCCGATCTGCCGAGCGGCGGGCGGGTCGAACACGTGGACATCCCGGCGACGACCTCCGGGTTCGCCCACCGGGACGCGCTCGTCTACCTGCCACCGGCCGCCCTGGCCGCACACCCGCCGGCACTGCCGGTCATCGAGGCGTTCAGCGGTCAGCCGGGAGAGCCTGCCGACCTGTTCGCGTCGGCTGGGATCGCCGGGATCCTCGACCGCTTCGCCGCCTCGCATGCGGGTCTCGCACCGATCGTGGTCGTGCCCGACCAGCTCGGTGCTCCGGACCGCAACCCGATGTGCGTCGACGGGCCGCTCGGCAACTCGGCGAGCTACCTCGCGGTCGACGTCCCCGCGTGGATCTCGGCGCACCTCCCGGTGTCCGCATCGCGGACGGACTGGTTCATCGCCGGCTTCTCGCAGGGAGGGACCTGTTCCATCCAGCTCGGCGCCGCGCACCCCGAACGCTACGGCGGCATCCTCGACATCTCGGGGGAGGTCGTCCCGTCCATCGGACCGACGACGATCGCACAGGGCTTCGGCGGGTCGGCGACGGCGTACGAGGCTGCAGCCCCCTCCGCGATCCTCGCCGCACACGCCCCGTACGCGGACACCGTCGGTGTCTTCGGCTACGGCAGCGACGACAGCCGCTACGGTCCCGGCGTCCGGCGGGTCGCCGCGATGGCCTCGGCCGCCGGCATGCGGACGA
The DNA here is from genome assembly GCF_006065115.1 of Plantibacter sp. M259. Taxonomy (NCBI): domain Bacteria; kingdom Bacillati; phylum Actinomycetota; class Actinomycetes; order Micrococcales; family Microbacteriaceae; genus Plantibacter; species Plantibacter sp. M259. The sequence goes on from NZ_CP040750.1 coordinate 3,819,289, forward strand.
CGACCTTCGTCTCCGACGGGACGGCGCACGACTGGCACACCGTGCACACGGTGTTCGAGCGAGCGCTCCCCGTGATCGCCGCACGATTCGGGCTCGCCTGATGCGCGCGGGGAGGGCGACGCCGTTCGGTCGACTCGTGACCGGCGTGATCCGATCGGTGCCGATGAGCATCGGGATCACGGCGCTGGTGCTCGTGGTCAGTGCGTTCGTGTGGCGGACGCCGCCGGTGGCGACGCCGGCCTGGCGGTCGGCGATCCGTGAGGCGGCGGGCGTGGGGTACGAGCAGGTCGTGGTCGACGGGCACTGGTGGGCACTCCTGACCGGCGCCCTGGGAACCGACGGGGTGCTCGGGCTCCTCGCCTTCCTGCTGATCGGCGTCCCCGCACTGGTGCTCGCCGAGCGACGGTTCGGCGCAGCCAAGACGCTCCTGGCGGTGCTCGTGACCGCGGTCGCCGGGAACGCGCTCGCCATCGGGCTCCAACTCCTGGGCACGCTCGGCGGCGAGTTCTGGAGCGGCGAGGTCGCCCGCATCGTGGCCTTCGACCCCGTGGCCGGCGCGCTCGGCGCCCTCGCCGCGTCGAGTGCGTTCCACGGGCCGCTCTGGCGTCGGCGGATCCGCGCGTTCGTCGTCGTCGGTGCGCTGATCGTGCTGCTGTACTCGGGACTCCCGCAGGATCTCGCGCGACTGTTCGCAGCGCTGGTCGGCGTCCTGCTCGGGATCGTGCTCGCCGGGGCCACCCCGTCGGTGCGACGCGTGCGGAGCTCGCACCACGAGACCCGGGTGCTCCTGGCGTCAGTGGTCGCGATGATGGGCGTCGGACCGCTCATCACCTTCCTGTCCGGCCGGCACCTCGGTCCGCTCGCGCCGCTCGTGCTCCTGCTCGAACAGAACATTCCGGACGCCGGACGGGTCATCGGGCAATGCCGCACGGTCGGCGTGTCAGCACAGTGCCTGCGCGACCTCACGCTGGTGCGCGTCGACGGCTTCGGAGCGGTGCTCTTGTCGGTGGTCCCCATGATCGCCCTGCTCTTCGCGGCGTGGGGCCTGCTCCGCGGCAGACGGTTCGCGGTCTGGTTCGCCACGGCGATCATGGTGTCCTTCGCCGTCCTGAGTGCGCTGTCGCTCGGGGCGGGGGTGCGACTCCACCCGACGGGACACCCCTCGTCGTTGCTCGGGACGGGGCACGGTGCGCAGCAGCGGTCCGTCGAGATCGCGATAGCACTGTGGGCGGCGATCCTGCTGCCGCTCGTCGTGGCGGCGCTCCTGGTCGTGCTCCGTCGTGGGTTCCCCGTGCGGGCCACCCGACGTAGCGCCTGGGGGTATCTCGCCCTGGTCGGCGCGTCGTGGGTCGTGCTCGCCGCGCTCTTCGTCGTCGTCGCCCTGCTGCAACCCGGAGGATTCTCGCCGAGGCCCGACGTGTGGGAAGTCCTCCGTGCGGCGCCAGAGCGTTTCGTCCCCGCCGCGTACCTGCGGAACGTCCTCCCGGGCTTCGTGCCGGTCGCGCCGCTCACCGGCGTGGTGTTCCACGCCGTCGGACCCGTCTGGTGGAGCATCATCCTGCTCGGCGCGGTCTGGCCGCTGAGCCGGGTCGCGAACGCCATCGCGCCGGCCGACGAGCGCCGCCTGCGCGAGCTCCTGGCCGAGGGCAGCGACTCCATCGGGCACATGGCCACCTGGCCGGGCAACCTCACCTGGTTCGACCCGGAGCGCAACGCTGGCATCGCCTATCGGATCGTCGCCGGGGTCGCTGTCACCACGGGCGGATTCTTCGGGATGCACCGCCACGAGCAGGGGTGCTCGAGCGGTTCATCGAGCACTGTGAGGACTCGGGCCTGACGGTGGCGTTGTACAGCGTGGACGAGCAGACCGCAGGAGCGCTCCACCGGATCGGTTGGCGCACCGTGCAGGTCGCCGAGGAGACGGTCCTGCACCCGCAGGGCTGGAGCATGGTCGGCAAGCGCTGGCAGGACATCAGATCCTCCGTGAACCGAGCCGATCGTGCGGGGATCACCGCTGTCTGGTCGACCTACGGGGCGCTCGGCGTCGGGCTCGCGGCGCAGATCGCCGAGATCTCCGAGGAGTGGGTCGCCGAGCGGAAGCTGCCCGAGATGGGGTTCACCCTCGGTGGGATCGACGAGCTCGTCGACGAGGAGGTCCGGCTCCTACTCGCGGTCGACGAGCAAGGACGGCTGCACGGTGTCACGAGCTGGCTCCCGGTCCGACGCGATGGTGAGCTGGTCGGTTGGACCCTCGACTTCATGCGGCGTCGGACGGATGGCATGAACGGCGTCATGGAGTTCCTCATCGCCGAGGCCGCCGCTCGGTTCAAGGAGGACGGCATCGAGGAGATGAGCCTCTCCGGAGCTCCGCTCGCGCGCTCGAGGAGCGCCGAGCAGCCGGAGACGGACGGGATCGACCGGGTCCTGACCTACCTCGGGAACGTGCTCGAACCCGTGTACGGGTTCCGCTCGCTCCTCGCCTTCAAGGGGAAGTTCCAGCCGGAGGAGCGTCCGCTCGTCCTCGGCTACGCGGACCCGCTGACCCTCCCGGCGATCGGCATCGCGGTCGGGCGCGCGTACCTCCCGGACGTGTCCGTGCGAGACCTCGCCTCGTTGGTCACCTGATCGGCCGCGCGGGGGAGTGCTATGCTGACGACGTGTTCTCCGGTCTGCTCCTCCTTAGCTGCCGCGACGAGTCCTAGTTCCAGGCCTCCCTCGTCGCGGAGTTCGTCATTGGCTCACCCCCAATCCCACGAGGAGATCCCAGGATCATGAAGAACACCCAGACCCCATCAGGCATGCCGGTCCATCGCTACCGCGCCTACCAGGACCAGTTCGACGTCTCGCTGCCCGATCGCACGTGGCCTGACCGTCGGATCACCGAGGCCCCGCGCTGGTGCGCCGTCGACCTCCGCGACGGCAACCAGGCCCTCATCGACCCGATGAGCCCCGAGCGCAAGCGCATCATGTTCGACCTGCTCGTGAAGATGGGCTACAAAGAGATCGAGGTCGGGTTCCCAAGCGCGAGCCAGACCGACTTCGACTTCGTCCGCAGCCTCATCGACGAGGGTGCGATCCCCGAGGACGTCACCATCCAGGTGCTGACCCAGGCACGCGACCACCTCATCGAACGCACCTACGAGTCGCTGCGCGGCGCGAAGCAGGCGATCGTGCACCTGTACAACTCGACGAGCATCCTGCAGCGCGACGTCGTGTTCCGCAGCGACAAGCAGGGCATCATCGACCTCGCCCTCCACGGCGCCCGGAAGTGTCGCGAGATGGAGTCGACCGTCCCCGGGACGCAGATCTACTACGAGTACTCGCCGGAGAGCTACACCGGTACCGAGCTCGAGTTCGCCGTCGACATCTGCAACCAGGTGGTCGAGGTCCTCGAGGCGACCCCCGACCGCAAGGTCATCATCAACCTGCCGTCGACGGTCGAGATGGCCTCGCCGAACGTCTACGCGGACTCGATCGAATGGATGAGCCGCAACCTGGCCAACCGCGAGAACATCATCATCTCGCTGCACCCGCACAACGACCGCGGGACCGCGATCGCGGCAGCCGAGCTCGGCTACCTGGCCGGCGCCGACCGCATCGAGGGGTGCCTCTTCGGGAACGGCGAGCGCACCGGCAACGTCGACCTCGTCGCGCTCGGCATCAACATGTTCACGCAGGGTGTCGACCCGCAGATCGACTTCAGCGACATCGACGAGGTCAAGCGGACGGCCGAGCACTGCAACCAGCTGCCGGTGCACGAGCGGAGCCCGTGGGCGGGCGACCTCGTCTTCACGGCCTTCAGCGGTTCGCACCAGGACGCGATCAAGAAGGGCTTCGAGGCGATGTCCGTCGACGCCGTCTCCCAGGGAAAGGACGTCGCCGACCTCGAATGGGCCGTGCCGTACCTGCCCGTCGATCCGCAGGACCTCGGGCGCAGCTACGAAGCGGTCATCCGCGTGAACTCGCAGTCGGGCAAGGGCGGCGTCGCCTACCTGCTCAAGACCGATCACGCGATCGACCTGCCGCGTCGCCTGCAGATCGAGTTCTCCGGCGTCGTCCAGGCGAAGACCGACGCCGAGGGTGGCGAGGTGACGAGCGGTCAGATCTGGTCGATCTTCCAGGACGAGTACCTTCCGGCAGCGGTCGCGGATGCCAAGTGGGGTCGGTTCGAACTGCAGTCCACGAAGACGTCGAGCGACCTCACCGGCACCGTGGTCCTCGAGGTCGCCCTTCGCGACGGTGAGCAGGTCGAGGAGCGCACCTCGACCGGCAACGGCCCGATCGCGGCCTTCCTCAACCTGCTCTCCGGGCGCGGCATCGAGGTCACGCTGTACGACTACGTCGAGCACACGCTGAGCGCCGGAGGCGACGCCGAGGCGGCCGCCTACGTCGAGCTCCAGGTGAACGACCAGCGCCTCTGGGGCGTCGGCATCGACGGCGACATCGCCACGGCCTCGCTCAAGGCCGTCGTCTCGGCGGTCAACCGGGCCGTGCGCACGCAGGTCGAGGCGCGGGAACTGGCCTCCATCTGACGATCCCGCTGCGCCGGGTCGGCCTTCGGGTCGGCCCGGCGCAGCGCTGTCCTCCGGCGTACACCCGGAGGATGATCTTCCCGCGCGAGGACGGGGTGACCGGCCGCCAGGTCGTACGGTTGGGGGATGCTCCGCTCGCTCCGACCCGGCCAACTGGCCCTCGACATCGCGCTGCCCTCGGTGCTGTTCCTCGTCACGTTCGCGGCATACGCCGCTCGGCCGACCCAGTACGTCATCGTCCTGCTCGGCATGTGCGTGGCGCTCGCCCTCCGCCGCCTGGCTCCCGGGATCTCCCTCGCCGTCGCCTGGGTCACGGCGCTGGCTCAGATGCTGCTCCTCCTGGCACCCGATCCCGCGAACTTCGCGATCCCGGTCGTGCTCTACGCGGCGGCGAGTTACGGCGGACGGGCCCTGCGCTGGATCTCCTTCGCCTCCGCGTTCGTCGGAGCCGGGCTCATCGCGTTCTATGTGATCGTCGTCCCGAGCTGGACCTCCAACATCTCCGCTGAGATCAGCACCTTCGGTCTGGCGAACGACATGACACCGGTCGCGCAGGTGACGGTCGGGCTGTTCATGTTCCTCGCGTTCGCCGCCTTCTTCGGCCTCGCTTGGACCGCAGGTGTCCTCATGCGCACCTGGCGGCTCGCCCGCGAGAGCCGACAGGCGCAGCTCCTGGCCGAGCGCGACGTCGCGGTCGAGCAGGAGCGCAACCGGATCGCGCGCGACATGCACGACGTGGTCGCGCACTCCCTCGCCGTCGTCATCGCGCAGGCCGACGGTGCCCGATATGCGCTGGCCGCAGACCCGGACTCGGCCGACCAGGCGTTGCGGACGATCTCGAGCATCTCCCGCGAGGCCCTCGCCGACGTCCGGGTGTTGCTCGCTCAGTTGCGGTTCCAACAGACCGAGGGCCCGCAGCCGGTCATGGCCGACCTCGACCGGCTCTACGAGCAGTTGCGAGGAGCCGGACTGGACGTGGTGGTCCAGAGCCACGGTCAGGAACGCCCGGTGGCGACCGGTTCGCAGCTCGCCGTCTACCGGATCATCCAGGAAGCGCTCACGAACGCGCTCCGACACGGCGACCATCGGGGGCCGATCGACGTCCATCTCGACTGGACCGGACCCGAGCTGCAGCTCTGGGTCGTCAACCGGGCCAAGGTCGAACCGCCGAAGGCCGGCACGGGGCACGGACTCGCCGGGATGAACGAGCGCGCTACGCTGGCAGGCGGCAGGTTCGGGACGACCCTGGTGGACGGTCTCTTCACCGTCTACGCATCGATTCCGTACGCGACGGTGGGAGTGACGAGATGACCGATCCGAGTGACGCGACGGCAGCGGGGGCGATCACGATCGCGCTAGTCGACGACCAGGCGCTGTTCCGAGGCGGGATCCGCATGCTCATCGGGTCGCAGCCGGACCTCCGTGTCGTCGGCGAGGCCTCCGACGGGCGTCAAGCGGTCGAGCTGGCCGCACGCACGCGCCCGCAGGTCATCCTCATGGACGTCCGGATGCCGGTCATGGACGGGATCGAGGCGACGAAGACGATCCTGGCGGAGGCGGACGCGCGCGGGGGTGAGCGGCCACGGATCGTCGTGCTGACCACCTTCGACCTCGATGAAGCGGCCGCGACGGCCATCCGAGCCGGGGCGAGCGGGTTCCTGCTCAAGGACGCGGAGCCGGAGTTCCTGCTCGCAGCGATCCGCACGGTCCATGCCGGGAACGCGGTCATCGCCGCGTCGGCCACCCGCGAACTGTTCGAGCACTTCCAGCAGGCGCCGGCCGCTCCAGCCGCACCGCAGCGCTATGCCGAGCTCACGGCGCGCGAGCGGGAGATCTTCCTCCTCGCGGCGCGCGGGCTGAGCAACTCCGAGATCGCCGCCGCCGAGTTCCTCAGCGAAGCGACCGTGAAGACCCACATCAGCCGGATCTTCGCGAAGCTCGAGGTGCGCGACCGGGTCCAACTCGTCGTGTTCGCCTTCGAACACGGCTTGGTCTGACGGCGGTCCAGCGGGCACCCGTGGAGTGATCGAGGATCATCCCCGGGATGTACCAGGGTCGCTCGTGCGCCCGACGCGCACCCGGCACCTCACTCCGTAGCTTCGGAGTATGACCACTTCAGCACAACCGTCCGTCGTCGCCAGCGTCCACGGACTCCGGAAGAGCTACGGACCCGCCGACAACCAGGTCGTCGCCCTCGACGGCGTCGACCTCGAGATCGAGCGGGGTCGGTTCACCGCCATCATGGGCCCGAGCGGCTCGGGCAAGTCGACGCTCATGCACATCATGGCCGGCCTCGACCAGGCCACCGCGGGGCGGGTGCGCCTCGGCGACCAGGACATCACGGACCTCGACGACGGGCAGCTCACGATCCTCCGTCGGCGTCGTGTCGGGTTCGTGTTCCAGGCCTTCAACCTGGTCCCGACCCTCGACGTCGCGGCCAACATCCGACTGCCCTTCGAACTCGACGCCCGACGTCCGACCGGTGAGGAGCAGAGCTGGATCGACGTCCTCGTGAGCACGCTCGGACTCGCCTCACGACTCGGGCACCGCCCGCACGAACTCTCAGGCGGACAGCAACAGCGCGTCGCGATCGCGCGTGCCCTGGCGACGCGACCCGAGCTGCTCTTCGCGGACGAACCGACCGGCAACCTCGACTCCCGCACCGGGCGGAGCGTCCTGGCCCTGCTGGCGGCGGCCAGCACCGAATACGGACAGAGCATCGCGATGGTGACGCACGACCCGATCGCCGCGAGCTACGCGGACCGGATCGTGTTCCTCGCGGACGGCCGGGTGGTCGAGGACCGTCCCCGATCGACCGCCGAGCAGATCTCAGCGCTCATGCTCGGCATGGAGCGTGCGGCATGAGCCGGGCTGATCTCAAGCCTCGGGCCCGTGAGCATCGCGCGAGCCTCCTCGTCGCGACGCTCAGCGCCTCGTTCGGCGTCCTGTTGCTCATGGTCACGAGTGTGCTCTCCACCTTCATCCTGGCCGACGACGTCACGGGGTCCAGCGGCACCGTGGTCATCATGCTCATCCTCGCGGCCGCCGTGTTCGTCTCGTTGGCGGTGTACGTCGGTGCGATCGTCACGGCGAACACGTTCGCGACGATCGTCGCCGGGCGGACGAGGACGATCGCGCTGCTCCGCCTGATCGGTTCGACGGCGCGATCGCAGCGTCGCGCAGTCGCGAAGGAGGGCGTCGTCGTCGGCCTGCTCGGCGGGGGAGCAGGGTTGCTCGTCGGACTCCTCGCGACCTTCGCGCTCGTGCGGATCGGCGTCGCGACCGGTGTGCTGCCCGAGCTGCCGTACGCGATCGTCGAACCGGCGGTCCTCCTGCCGGTCGTCGCGGTCGTCCTGACCACGTGGCTCGCGTCCTGGATCGGCGCGCGTCGCGTCCTGACGGTCACCCCGATGCAGGCGATCGGGGGATCGCAGGAGTTGAGCCGGGAGGAGGCCACCGCTCGGCCCGCGCGGAACGCCGTCGCGATCGGTCTCTTCGTGGTCGGTGTCCTGCTCCTGCTCGCCGGTGTCGGCGTCGGGCTCGTGTCGCCGCTCGGCGTGCTCATCGGCATCGTCGGCGGGATCGTCTCCTTCTCCGGCCTCGTGCTCGGTGCGCACCTCGTGATGCCGCCGGCGCTGCGGTTGGTCGGTCGGCTGTTCGGCACCTCCGCGACGGCTCGACTCGCCGCCGAGAACGCCGTCCGCTACCCGGAGCGCAGTTCACGAACCACGATCGGTCTGGTGATCGGCGTCACCCTCGTGACGATGTTCGCGGTCGCAGCGGCCAACTTCCAGGAGTTCGTGCTGAACGCGCAGGCTGCGAATCCGGAGGTCTACGAGGGCACGCAGGCCGTGGTCGCGACGACCGTCGGCGTCTTCTCCGCCCTCATCGGGCTGAGCGCGCTCATCGCCGCGGTCGGGATGGTCAACAACCTCTCGCTCAGCGTCCTGCAACGCACCCGCGAACTCGGGCTGCTCCGTGCACTCGGATTCTCGGCGGCGCAGATCCGTCGCATGATCGTGATCGAGGCGGCGCAGTTGACCATCGCGGCCGTCGTCGTCGGCCTCGTCCTCGGGACGTTCTACGGCTGGGCCGGTGCCCAGTCGATGCTCGGCGCGATCAACGGCTCGCCCGGGCTGATCTTCCCGGTCATCCCGTGGGCCATCGTCGCGGTCATCGTCGTGCTCGCCGCACTCCTCACGGCTGCGGCCTCGGTGGCCCCGTCACGTCGTGCGACCCGGATCGCACCCGTCGCGGCACTCGCGGTCGACTGAGACGACTCAGCCGCGCGTCGAGCGGCGCCAGATCCGCCACCCGCCGATCTGGCGCTGCTCCGGCAACGTCCACCCGAACCGGACGGCCAGGAGGCGGATCACCGCGGTCGAGGAGACGCCGACGATCGCCGCGATCCCGAGCGGCGCACCGAAGGTCACGGCGAGGACGAGGAGGGCGGTCCCGACCGCGGCCGCCACGGCGTAGAGCGACCCGACGTGCATGAGGGCGACGGGGACACCGAGCATGACGTCGCGGAGCACCGATCCTCCGACAGCGGAGACGGTGCCGACGAAGATCGCCGGGATGACCGGCAGGCCGGCTGCCAGGGCTTTGGTGGAGCCGATCGCTCCGAACATGCCGATCGTCAGGGCGTCGAGACCGATGATGACCGGCCCGAGCCTCGTGATGGTGCGCAGGAGGAACATCCCGAGCAGGGCGGCTCCCGAGGCGACGGGGAGGTACCAGTTGTTCTGGAGGGACGCCGGCACCTGTCCGAGGAGGATGTCGCGGATGAGACCGCCACCGAGTCCGACGACGACGCCGATGATGGCGACCCCGAGCCAGTCGAGCTGACGATCCTGGAATCTGGCGGCGAACATCGCACCCTGGACGGCGCCGATGGCGACCGCCGAGAGGTCGACCCACAGCGGAACGACGAAGAGGACCTCGTTCACGGCTTCATCTCTCCAGGCGCTCCTTCGATCCCCGACGGCGGTTCCCGGGTCACGTTGTCGGTGCGAGGCGGGATAATCGATGCGTGCCGGTATATCGAGACGAAGTGGTGGTGTTGCGGACCCACAAGCTCGGCGAGGCCGATCGCATCGTCACCATGCTCTCACGCAGCAGGGGCAAGATCCGGGCGGTCGCCAAGGGTGTCCGTCGCACCGGCTCGAAGTTCGGGTCCCGGCTCGAGCCGTTCATGGTCGCCGACGTCCAGTTCTACGAGGGCCGCAGCCTCGACACCATCACCCAGGCCGAGTCGCTCGGCTCGTACGGCGCCGAGATCAGCGCCGACTACGGGAGCTACACGGCCGCGAGCGCGATGGTCGAGGCGGCGGATCGCCTGACGGAGTCCGAGGGCTCCCTGCAGCAGTACCTGCTGCTCGTCGGCGCCCTGCGGTCGCTCTCGAAGCACGAGCACGGTCCGCGGCTCACCCTCGACTCCTACCTCCTCCGGGCGTTCTCGCTCGCCGGTTGGGCACCGAGCTTCGGTGCCTGCTCGAGGTGCGGCACGGAGGGCGAGTACTCGCACGTCGTCGTGCAGCTCGGCGGGGTCGTGTGCGACGACTGCGCGCCCTCGGGGAGCCCTCGGCTCGACGCCGACACCCTCTCGCTCCTCGGAGCGCTGCTCTCCGGCGACTGGGAGTACGCGGAGGCCGCCGCCGAGCAGACGGCCTCACGGGCGAGCGGGTTCACCGCCGCCTACGCGCAATGGCATCTGGAGCGCGGCCTGCGGTCGCTCGCGCACCTCGAACAGGATCGGAGCCGCGGGTGACCCCGAAGCCTTACACCCACCGCGACGCGGTGCCGTTCAAACCGATCGACTGGACGGGGGAGGTCCCGCCCGAGTTCGCGAAGGGCGAGGTGCCGTCGCACGTCGCGATCGTCATGGACGGCAACGGCCGGTGGGCGAACCGACGCGGACTCACGCGTGTCGAAGGGCACAAGGCGGGTGAGGCCGCGCTCCTCGACGTCGTGGCCGGTGCCCTGCAACTCGGGATCAAGCACCTGTCGGTGTACGCGTTCTCGACGGAGAACTGGAAGCGCTCGCCCGACGAGGTCCGCTTCCTCATGGGGTTCAATCGCGAGGTGCTCCATCGACGGCGCGACCAACTGAACGAGTGGGGCGTGCGCGTGCGCTGGTCTGGGCGTCGGCCGCGGTTGTGGACCTCGGTCATCAAGGAACTCCAGACGGCGGAGGAGCTGACGCGCGGCAACGACCGCCTGACGCTCACCATGTGCGTCAACTACGGCGGTCGCAACGAGATCGTCGACGCGGTCCGCAGCATCGCCGACGACGTCGCCGCCGGCCGCATCAAGCCGTCGGCCGTCTCGGAGCGTCTCGTCCAGAGCCGGCTCTACCTGCCCGACCTCCCGGACGTCGACCTCTTCGTCCGGAGCTCCGGAGAGCAGCGCACCAGCAACTTCCAGCTGTGGCAGTCGGCCTACGCGGAGATGGTCTTCCTCGACACCCTCTGGCCCGATTTCGGGCGGCGTCAGCTCTGGGAGGCTGTCGAGCGGTACGCCGGACGCGACCGTCGGTTCGGTGGCGCGCGCGACGTGCCAGACGCCCCGGCTCCCTCGGGGGAATGACCGACGGGTGTCGGTGGTTGGCCCTGACATGAGTGAACCCATCAAGATCGACATCTGGTCCGACATCGCCTGCCCGTGGTGCTACATCGGAAAGCGCAAGTTCGAGCGGGGTGCGGCGGAGTTCGCTCAGCTCGGCGACGGACGCGAGGTCGAGGTCGAGTACCACTCCTTCGAGCTGGCACCCGACACCCCGGTCGACTTCGACGGCACCGAGATCGACTTCCTCGTGAAGCACAAGGGCATGCCGGCCGACCAGGTGCAGCAGATGCTCGATCGGGTCACGGGGATCGCCTCGGACGCCGGTCTCGAGTACGACTTCGGCATCCTCCAGCACACGAACACGGTGAAGGCGCACGAACTGCTGCACCTCGCCAAGGCGGAGGGGAAGCAGCTCGAGATGACCGAGCGCCTCCTGCGGGCCTACTTCACCGAGGGCCGCCATGTCGGTCGCATCGAGGACCTCGCCGACCTCGCCGTCGAGGTGGGGCTCGACCGGTCCGCCGTGGTCTCGGCGCTGGAATCCGGCCAGTACACGCAGGCGGTCCGCGAGGACCAGGCGACGGCACAGGGGTATGGCATCCAGGGCGTCCCGTTCTTCGTCATCGACGGCGCCTACGGGGTGTCCGGGGCGCAGGAGGCGGCCGCGTTCACGCAGGTCCTCGAGCAGGTCTGGACGGAACGCGCGAGCACCGAGCCGGTGCAGGCGTGAGCACGGAGACGACGTCCTCTGAGCGCAGCGTCGATGATCAGCAGCCCGCGACGGTCCGGCCGGCGCTCCGACTCCTCGGGGGCGACGCCGTCGTCTGCGAGGGCGACAGCTGCCTCGTGCTCCCGCCGGAGCCGGCTCAGGACTGAGGGTCCTCCGGCTCGGTGAGGTCCGCGGTGACGGCGCCGATGGCGGTGAGGTACTCGGCCGCGTCGACGAAGGCGCTCCACCCGTGCTCGCCGGCGCCGATCGAGATGCGCCCACCGCGCTCGAGGATGCGCTCGTCCGCGTAGACCGGGAGTGGAGCGCTCGCACCCAGAACGGTGATGGTGCCGCGCTCGTAGCCGGTCGCCTGGAACGCGGTCGCCGCGTCCGGCATCGCGAGCTTGTTCACACCGAGCAGCGTGCGGAACGGCGGCCAGGAGATCTTCCGGCCGCCCGGCACGAGGGCGAAGAGGTAGTCGCCGCTGCGACGCTTCACGACGATCGTCTTGACGATGTCCGCGGGCTCGATGCCGAGCAGCTCCGCCGCCTCGTGGAGACTGCGCGCGGGCGGTCGCTCGACCAGCTCCACGTCGAGACCGAGTGCGGCGGCCGCTGCTCGGACGCGCTCGCGGCCGGACGGCTGGAGGTCGGCGGGCGGGACGGCGTCTGACATGTGGTCCTCACTGGGCGCGGGAGCGCCGATCATCTGGGAGAATCGAGGGTGATGTCTCTTCCTACCACGCTCTCGCAGCGCCCGAGCCTCGCGATCGGGCCCATCGTGCTCGACTCGCCGGTCGTGCTCGCTCCCATGGCCGGGATCACCAACACGGCGTTCCGTCGACTGTGCCGTGAATACGGTGCCGGACTGTACGTCAGCGAGATGATCACCTCCCGTGCGCTCGTCGAACGCACGCCGGAGACCATGCGGCTCATCCAGCACCACGAGAGCGAGACGCTCCGCTCCGTCCAGCTCTACGGCGTCGACCCGAAGACGGTCGCCGAGGCCGTCACCATGCTCGTCGCCGAGGATCGCGCCGACCACATCGACCTCAACTTCGGCTGCCCGGTGCCCAAGGTCACCCGCAAGGGCGGGGGAGCGGCGCTGCCGTGGAAGACGGGGCTCTTCCGCGACATCGTCGAGGGCGCGGTCCGTGCCGCCGGCGACGTCCCGCTCACGATCAAGATGCGCAAGGGCATCGACTCCGACCACCTCACCTACCTCGAGGCAGGCCGGATCGCCGAGGGCGCCGGTGTGGCGTCGATCGCGCTGCACGCCAGGACCGCCGCCGAGTTCTACTCCGGCCACGCGGACTGGTCGGCGATCACCAAGCTCAAGGAGACGGTCACCTCGGTGCCGGTCCTCGGGAACGGCGACATCTGGTCGGGCGAGGACGCCCTGAGGATGGTCGACGAGACGGGTTGCGACGGCGTCGTCGTTGGCCGCGGTTGCCTCGGTCGCCCCTGGCTCTTCGGCGACCTCAGCTCGGCGTTCGCCGGTGAGGGCGGCAAGGCGGAGCCGTCCCTGGGCGACGTCGCGGCCGCGTTCCGGCGTCACGCCGAGCTCCTGGCCGAGTTCTTCGAGAGTGAGGAGCGCGGCTGCCGCGACATCCGAAAGCACGTCGCGTGGTACTTCAAGGGGTACCCCGTCGGTGGGGACCTCCGCGCGAGCCTCGCGACCGTGGAGTCGCTCGACCAGCTCGACGACCTGCTCGCGACCCTCGACTGGACGGCCCCCTACCCGGGCGCCGCAGCCGAAGGGCAGCGCGGGCGCGCCGGTACGCCGAAACGACCGGCACTGCCGTACGGCTGGCTCGACTCGCAGTCACTGGGAGCCGACGAGCAGACCGAGATCGCGGGAGCGGAACTGGACCACAGTGGCGGATAGCATCATCGAGCAGGGGAGCGTCTCCATGGACCGGGACGGCTACACCCTGCACGACGAAGAACGCTGGATGCCCGAGCACCACTCGACGCGACGCTCCGACTTCGCGCGCGATCGTGCACGGCTGTTGCACTCCAGCGCCCTCCGGCGACTCGCCGCCAAGACCCAGGTGCTCAGCCCGACGAGTGGCGTCGACTTCGCCCGGAACCGGCTGACCCACTCCCTCGAGGTGGCGCAGGTCGGTCGCGAACTGGCGGCCAGCCTCGACCTCGCTCCGGACGTCGTCGACACGGCGTGCCTCGCGCACGACCTCGGTCATCCGCCGTTCGGGCACAACGGCGAACGAGCACTCAACGACTGGTCCGCCGCGATCGGCGGGTTCGAGGGCAACGCCCAGACCCTGCGGATCCTCACGCGCCTCGAATCCAAGGTCTTCGGTCCCGACGGCGAGCCGTACGGTCTGAACCTCACCCGCGCGAGCCTCGACGCCAGCTGCAAGTACCCGTGGCCGGCCGCCCAGTCGGTGCCGGATCCCGGTGGTCGCGCCAAGTTCGGGTTCTTCGACGAGGACTCTGCGGCCTTCCGCTGGTTGCGAGCCGGTGCTCCCGAGCGCGTCCGCTGCGTCGAGGCGCAGGTCATGGACCTCGCGGACGACATCGCCTACTCCGTGCACGACTTCGAGGACGCCGTCGTCGGGGAGTACATCGACCCGGCGTTCCTGAACGCGCGCGCAGGACACGACCGCCTGATCGACACAGCGCTGTCCTGGGCCGGCGACGACTTCACCCACGACGACCTCGCCGCCGCCTTCGACCGGCTGCAGTCCTCGCACACCTGGATCACCGCCTGGGACGGCTCCCGGCGCGACCTCGGCCGGCTCAAGAACTTCACGAGCCAGATGATCGGCCGGTTCGCCGGTGCGGCGACCGCGGCGACCCGGGAGGCCTTCCCGCAGGCCAGCCTCGTGCGTTTCGGGGCGGACGTCGTGGTGCCCCACGGCATCCAGGCCGAGATCGCGCTTCTCAAGGGGATCGTGGCCGCGTTCGTGATGTACAGCGACTCCCGCCAGCCGCTGTACGTCCGGCAGCGGGAGATCCTCATCGAACTGTCGGACGCGGTGTTCGCGCTCGGGGAGTCGGCCCTCGACGTCGGCTTCGCGGCGGACTGGCGGGCAGCCGGGTCCGATGCGGAACGCCGTCGTGTCGTCGTCGACCAGATCGCGAGCCTGACGGATCAGAGCGCCCTCTCCTGGCACGAACGGCACGTCGGCGCCTGACGCTCCTCCACACGGGAGCGGCCCTCCGACTCCGCTGTGCGGAGGCCCTCAGGGATGGACGATGGACGCACGAGACTAGGATCGAAGCATGGCCGGACGGATTCGACAGAGCGATGTTGAAGAGGTCAAGGCACGCACCAACATCGGCGACGTCGTCGGTGACTACGTCTCGCTGAAGTCCGCCGGCGTCGGCTCGCTGAAGGGCTTGTGCCCCTTCCACGACGAACGCAGCCCGAGCTTCCATGTGCGCCCCACGGTCGGGCTGTACCACTGCTTCGGCTGCGGCGAGAGCGGCGACGTCTACAGCTTCCTGCAGAAGATGGACCACGTGACGTTCGCCGAGTCGGTGGAACGTCTCGCGCAGCGCATCGGCTACCCGCTCAGCTACGAGGAGGGCGGCGGCAAGGTCGACCACGGCAACCGGGCTCGCCTCTTCGCCGCCAACCAGGCTGCCGCCGAGTACTTCCAGCAGCAGCTCCACGACGGCGATGCCGACCTCGGGCGACGGTTCCTCGGCGAACGAGGCTTCGACGCCGCCGCTGCCGACCACTTCGGGATCGGGTTCGCGCCTGCCGGTTGGGACCACCTCATGAAGGCGCTGCGGTCTCGCGGATTCTCCGACGAGGAGATGCTCGCGGCCGGGCTCGTGTCGAGCGGCGACCGCGGGGCTTACGACCGGTTCCGCGGGCGCCTCATCTGGCCCATCCGCGACACCACCGGCCAGGTGCTCGGCTTCGGCGCCCGGCGCCTCCGCGAAGACGACAAGGGGCCGAAGTACCTCAACACCCCCGAGACGGCGATCTACCACAAGGCGCAGGTCCTCTACGGACTCGACCTCGCCAAACGCGACATCTCGCGCGGCAAGCGCGTCGTCGTCGTCGAGGGGTACACCGACGTCATGGCCTGCCACCTGGCGGGGGAGACCACCGCGGTGGCGACCTGCGGGACCTCCTTCGGGGTCGACCACATCAAGATGATCCGCCGCGTCATGGGCGACGACTCCGCCACCGGCGAGGTCATCTTCACGTTCGACCCCGATGAGGCCGGGCAGAAGGCCGCGACGCGTGCGTTCGGCGAGGAGAAGCGGTTCTCCGCCCAGACGTATGTCGCCGTGTCCTCCGACGGCCTCGACCCCTGCGACCTCCGCCTCAACCGCGGCGACGGCGCCATCCGGAAGCTCGTCGACGGCCGGGAGCCGATGTTCGAGTTCATCATCCGGCGGACGCTGGCGGGCTTCGACCTCGAGACGGTCGAGGGCCGCGTCGGCGCACTCCGCGCGGCCGCGCCGGTCGTCGCCGAGATCCGCGACCCCTCGCTCCGTCCCGGGTACACGAGGGTGCTCGCGAAGCAGCTCGGCATGGAACTCGACGAGGTGGCTCGCGCCGTGCGGGCCGCTGGCGGTGCCGCCGCAGGAGGCTCGCAGAACTCGGCCCGAGACGCCCGCCAGCAGGGTCCCGGCTCACCCGCTGCCGAGCCGCCGCGCGAGCGGCAGGCCTCGCTCAACGACCTGCCCAAGGATCCGTCGACGCGCCTCGAGCAAGACGCCCTCCGGGCGATCCTGCAGCTGCCCCAGCACCTCGAACGCCCCATGCTGGAGCGCGCGGTCCAGAGCGCGGTCGCCAACAGTTCCCTCGCCGTGGTGCGCGACGCCATGAGTGTGAGCCTCGACCACCTCGGGACGAACGCCTGGCTCGAGACCGTCATCGCGCAGGTCCCACCCGGCTTCGACGGACTGGTCCGCGAGCTCGGGGTGTCACCACTGCCCGAGACGAACGAGGAGAAGCTGCCGAGCTACGTCCGGGACATCGCACGGGCACTGATCGACCGCGACCTCCTCGGTCGCAAGGCGGCATTGCTCGGGTCGTTGCGTCGCACCGACCCCCGCGACGAGTCCCACCGGGAGATCACCCGGCAGCTCGCGGACGTCGAGGCGGAACGGCGTGCGCTCCGCGCCGAGGCCTGACGCGGTCGGCCTCCTCCGAGCGTGGCACGTGGCCCGCCGGGATCGCCGGATACACTCGATGGCGATCCGGTGGCTCCCCGTGCACCGGAAGGAGAGGTCTCATGAAGCACCCAGAGCAGGACGGACCGGCGGTCCGGGCGAGTGATCTGAGCGTCGACTACGCCGCGCACGGCGTGAGTCCGAGCAACCGAGCGCTGGACGGCATCAGCTTCGAGCTGCCCGTCGGCGGCTCGCTCGGGGTCATCGGCAGCTCCGGCTCGGGGAAGAGCACGCTCCTGCGGGTGCTGTCCGGACGCCACCTGACCGGCGCGGACTCCCGTCCGTTCGTGTCCGGCGGCGACGCGAGCACGCTCGGTCGCTCCATGCGCAAGGTGGGCCGCAGGGAACTCACGAAGCTCACGTTCGAGGTGTCGCTGCTCGAGCAGGAGGCCGGCGCGCATCTGAAGCCCGAGCTCACCGTCACGGAACTCATCTCGGAACCCGTCCTCGCACGCGACAAGAAGTTCAGCGAGCAGGCACTCGGCGTCCGAGTCGCAACACTGCTGGACGCCGTGCAGATGCCGCTCTCCAGCCTCGACAAGTACCCCTACGAGCTGAGTGGTGGTCAGCGACAGCGCATCGCCATCGCGCGTGCCCTCGTCCTCGGCCCGAGGGCGTTCATCGCCGACGAACCGACGGCCGGCATCGACATCACGGTCCGGCACACGGTGACCGAGTTGCTCGACGGGTTCCGACGCGACGGCGGCACGGTGATCGTCGTGACACACGACCTCGCGATGCTCCGCGAGGTGACCGACGACGTCCTGGCGCTCCACCAGTCGCGGGTCGTGGGCTACGGCCCGATCGACGCGATGCTCGCCGATCCGCCGCACGAGTTCCTCGCGGCGCTCGCCCAGTCGGGCGGCACCGAGACCCAGTACGAGACGCCCGAGGCCGTCGGCATCGATTGATCGCGTGTCGATTTGGAGTCTGCGAATCCTTTGCTACAGTAGATACGCGCTGCAACGCAGAGGCCGGATTCGTCCGGCCGGTCGAAGCACGTATTCCTCGATAGCTCAATTGGCAGAGCAATCGACTGTTAATCGATAGGTTGTTGGTTCGAGTCCAACTCGAGGAGCTGTACAGAATCCCTCGGTCCATACGGACCGGGGGATTCGTCGTTGGAGGCCGGTTTCACGAAACCGCCAGGGACGCCGTAGACTGGTCCACGAGGCCCGAAGACTCCACTCTTCGGGCCTCGTTGCATGTCCGGACACCCTGCGCCGGTCGAGGTGATGCCGTGTCGATCGTGCCGGCGTCGTGTCCGTCGAGGTGGTTCAGCCCTCGAGGTCGTCGCGACCTGGCAGCCAGGAGATTCCGGGGACGCCCCAGCCCGCCTTGCGGATCGCCTTCGCCGCTCGGCGCGAGTGCGGTAGTTCGAGGCGGTCCACGTAGAGCACGCCGTTGAGGTGGTCGAACTCGTGCTGCAGGATGCGTGCCCTCCAGCCGACGACACGGAGCTCGACCGGGGCTCCCTCGAGGTCGGTCCCGATGAGCATGGCTGCTTCCGCGCGACGGAGCGGGTGCCGCTCGCCGGGGACGGAGAGGCAGCCCTCCGACTCGGCTTCCTCGTCGAGCTCACCGACCGGCGGGGGACTGATCCACAGCACCGGGTTGATCGCGACGCCACGCCAGGGCTGGCCGTCGTCGTCCTCGTAGCTGTAGACGAAGAGACGGAGCGGGACGCCGACCTGCGGGGCCGCGAGTCCGACGCCGGGAGCGAGGTCCATGGTCTCGTACATGTCGGCGACGAGCTGCCGGAGGTCGTCGTCCACGGTGGTGACCGGCCGGGCGACGGAGTGGAGCACCGGGTCGCCGGTCACACAGATCTCGAGAATTGCCATTGCTCGAGCCTATCCGCTGGGCTCGGCCTGCCGCGCCGGGATCGGCGGAACCACGGGGTAGCCTCGACGGGTGATCCCCTCCGCCATCGACATCGCCGACCTCGCGGACGACTTCACCCGCAACCCCTCGCAGCTCCTCGGTATCCCGTTCGCGCTCCTCGGCGCCGTCTTCCTCTCGCTCGGCGCGCAGCTGCAGCACCGGGGTGTGGCGAAGGTCGAGTCGTCGAGCAGTACCGACGCGACCTCGGGGCTCAACGTCGCTCAGCTCGTGGCGCTGCTCAGTCGGCCGTCCTGGGTGACCGGAACGGTCATGCTCGGGCTCGCGATCGTGCTCCAGCTCGGCAGCCTGTCCCTCGCACCGATCACCCTCGTCCAGCCGTTGGGCGCGGTCGCCCTCGTCATCACAGCGGTGGTGAACAGCCGGATCAGCGGTGTCCGGTTGAACCGTCGATCGGTCGTCGCGATCGTCGCCTGCGTCGGCGGTGTCGGCCTCTTCGTGACGATCGCCGCGGTCTTCACGGGCGAGCACCGGATCACCGAGGCCGAACTCGTCACGATCCTGGTGATGCTCGGTGTCGTGCTCGTCGTGTTCGGACTCGGCTTCATGCTGTTCCGCTCCCGCTTCACGGCCATCTTCTACATCGTCGGGACCGGCGTGCTCTACGGCTTCGTCGCGACGCTCGCCAAGGTCATCATCGGACGGCTGCAGCAGGGCGAGTTCGACTGGCTCACGGTCCTCTGCGGGCTCGGCCTCGTCGCCGCGAGTGCGCTCGGCGGCTACTTCGTGCAGACCGCCTACTCCTCGGGGCCTCCCGACCTGGTCATCGCGGGCCTCACCGTCATCGATCCGATGATCGCGGTCGCCATCGGCATCATCGTGCTGGGGGAGGCGAGCAACGCGCCGTTCTGGGCAGGTTTCGGCTTCGTCGTGGCCGGCGCGATCGCCGTGTGGGGAGTCTTCCAGCTCGCTCGCCATCACCCACAGGTGAGCCAGACGCCGGCGGCCGCAGCAGCCGCGAAGGCCCTCGCGACCGGCGACGCGCCCGCCTGAGCCCTGGAGCCCGAACGGGCTGCAGGTATGCTTGAGCATGGCGTTCCGCGCCGCATCAGGGTCGTGAGCGACCGCCCGCACCCCCTCACATCACTGGCCAAGCACAGAGGAATCACCGATACCTTGACTTCTCCCGACGACCAGCACCTCGCGAAGGCGTCCAGCACGACGCCGAGCGCCGACACCCACAAGCCGCTGCGGGTGGTCATCGGTGCCGACACCTTCTCGCCCGACGTGAACGGCGCCGCACGCTTCGCCGAACGCCTCGCGGCCGGACTCGTCCGCCGAGGCCACGACGTCCACATCGTCGCGCCCGCGGGCTCGCGCAAGTTCGGCACGTGGAAGGAGACCCACGAGGGTCAGACGATGACGGCGCACCGTCTCTTCAGCCTCCGGTGGTACCCGCACGACTGGCTGCGCTTCGCGATGCCGTGGTCGATGCGACGGAACGCCCGGAAGATCCTCGACCGCGTGAAGCCCGACGTCGTGCACCTGCAGTCGCACATCGTGGTGGGCCGCGGCCTCTCGATCGAGGCCGAGCAACGCGGCATCCGCATGGTGGCGACGAACCACATCATGCCCGACAACATCCTCGACTTCACCGTCATCCCCAAGCGCACCCAGGAGTGGCTCGTCCGGACGCAGTGGGCTGCCGCCCGTCGCGTCTTCGATCGTGCCTTCGCCGTGACGACCCCGACGCGCAAGGCCGCTGACTTCCTGGAGCAGTTCACTGGCCTGACCGGTGTGCACGCGATCTCCTGCGGGATCGAGGCCGGACAGTACACGCCGTCGTTCGAACCGCGGAAGCGCAACACCATCCTCTTCGTGGGTCGCATCACGAGCGAGAAGCAGATCGATGTGCTCCTGCGCGCGCTCACGAAACTCCCGAAGGAACTCGACGCCCACGTCGACGTCATCGGTGGCGGCGACCAGGCGAAGAACCTCGAGCAGCTGACCCAGCAGCTCGGCATCGGCGACCGCGTCCGATTCCTCGGCAAGGTGTCCGACGATGAGGTGAAGCAGGCCTACACGAACGCCACCGTCTTCGCGATGCCGTCCATCGCGGAGCTGCAGAGCATCGCGACGATGGAGGCCATGGCCTCCGGTCTCCCGGTGGTCGCGGCCGACGCCATGGCGCTGCCCCACCTCGTACACGATCAGGTCAACGGCTACCTGTTCGAGCCGGGCAACGTCGACGCCCTGGCCGAGCGGCTCGCGACGGTACTCAGCGCCTCGCCCGAGGAGTACCGCCGGATGCAGGACGCCTCGTTGGAGCTCGTCTCCGCACACGACATCGAGCGCACGCTCGACACCTTCGAAGCGCTCTACCGTGGCGAGCAGGTCGTCGACCCGACGACCGAGCGTCACACGGCGACCGCAGACCGCCAGGAATCCCGCGACTGACTCCCGCCCGGCGGGCCACTCGGTACACTGGGTTCCGCACGGGGCGGTAGCCAAGCTGGTGAAGGCATTCGGCTCATAACCGAACGATGCGTGGGTTCAAGTCCCACCCGCCCTACCGTGACCCGGCCCCTGAGCCTTGGTTCCGGTCCCTGAGCTTGTCGAAGGGTGCCCTTCGACAAGCTCAGGGACCGGGATGGGGCGGCTCAGGGACCGGGATGGGGCGGTTCAGGGACCGGGACGGGGTGGCTCAGGGACCGGTCAGTCCGCGAGGACGAGGGCGGCAGCACCGATGAGCGGCCCGTCGGCGTCGAGCCCGGCCGGGACCACGCGCAGCTCACGGGCGTAGGCGTGCAGTGCGGCGGAGGTCGCAGCCACTTGGACGAGGTCGAGGTAGTCGGGGGAGACCCGCGAGAAGCCGCCTCCGATCGCGACGCGTTCCAGGTCGAGCAGGGTCGTGATGCTGCAGAGGGCTTCGCCGACCGCCTCGGCGGAACGTCGGACGGCGCGGACGGCGATCTCCGTTCCGGCCGCGTAGTCGGCCCCGAGCTGCTCGCCCGTCGTGCCGGTCCATCCCTGGGCGCGCGCCCAGGCGACCGTCGCGGTGCCTGACGCGATGCCCTCCAACGTCCAGGGTGTGCCGACGGCACCCGGTTCGCGTCGGCGGAGTTGCATCTGTCCGAGGTGGCCGGCGTTGCCCGAGGTGCCGGGGACGAGTCGGGATCCGAGGATGATCCCGCCACCGATCCCGGTCGAGACGACGATGCCCATGCTGTTCTCGGTTCCGCGGAGTGCGCCCTGCCAGTGCTCGGCCAAGGCGATGCAGGTGCCGTCGAGACGGAGTTCCACCGGACCGGACGTGAAGCGCCGGAGCTCTGCCACGGCGGGGAAGTCGGCGAGTCGGGGGAGGTTGATCGGCGAGACGGTGCCGTCGGCCCTGCCGATGGGGCCCGCCGAACCGATTCCGATACCGGACACCGGCCCGCCATGGGCCGCGATGCTTCGTTCGACGGTCTGGAGGATCGACGCCACGAGCTCCTCGCGGGTGGCGGCGGCGCCCGTCGGACCGCGGAACCGGGTGCCGGGCAGGATCCGTCCCTCGGCATCGACGACGGCCGCTTCGACCTTCGTGCCGCCGATGTCGATCGCGAGGGCCTCGTGCATCACCGCTCCATCCTGGAGGGCCGTCAGTCCGGGCCGGCTCCCGATCCAGCGTACTGGGAACGACACGGTTGTCATTCCTCCAGGTCATGGGGCATAATGCTCGTATCGGCGCGAGTCGAACAACTGCATACACGGAGGTCCGGTCAGCCGGACACCGACATGGATCACACTGCATGGGTCGTTGGGGAAGACGCACCCGGACGCAGTGGAGGAATCATGTCGACACCGATGACGAAGGGTGTGCTGTTCGTGCACTCGTCGCCTCGCGCGCTCTGCCCGCACCTCGAATGGGCGGCAGGTCGCGCTCTTGGTCGTGCCATCAGTTTCGACTGGGAAGACCAACCGATCCTCCGCGGTGCGCAGCGTGCCGAGGTCTTCTGGGAAGGCCCGCACGGCACCGGAGCCGCACTCGCCTCTGCCCTGCGCGGCTGGGAGCACCTCCGCTACGAGGTGAGCGAAGACCCGGCCCAGGGCGTCGACGGTGCCCGGTGGATGCACACGCCCGACCTCGGGATCTTCTACGCACAGACCGACAGCATCGGCAACGTGGTCGTGCCGGAGGATCGCATCCGGTACGCCATGGAGGTCGGCGCCGGGAACGCCGCCGAACTCCAGCGCGAACTCCGCGTCGCGCTCGGACAGCCGTGGGACGACGAACTCGAGCCGTTCCGTCACGCCGGCGACGGGTCCTCCGTCATCTGGCTGCACAACGTGGGCTGATCCGGCCCCGCCGGCGCGGCGGCACCGCGCACGCGAGACAACTTCACAGACGACAGGGTGCCCACGTGGCGTGGACCGTGCGAGGTCGGTGACACTCCCGGCAGACACGAGGTGACGAAACGGCGGCACCCTGGTCAGTAGACGACGACGGGTCGTGGTGCGTGCACCACGACCCGTCGTCGTCTCCGTCGCGGACGGCTCAGTAGCTCCGGAACGCGACGACCGCGTTGTGACCGCCGAACCCGAACGAGTTGCTGATGGCGAGCAGGTCGCCGGATCCGAGCTCGCGCGGCGTCGTGACGACGTCGAGCGGGATCTCCGGATCCTGGTTGTCGAGGTTGATGGTCGGCGGGATGACCCGGTGGTGCAGGGCGAGCGCCGTGTAGGCCGCTTCGATGGCACCCGCGCCGCCGAGGAGGTGGCCGGTCGAGGCCTTGGTGGCCGTCACGGCGATGTCGTCGAGGTGGGCACCGAAGACCCGACGCAGCGCGTTGTACTCCGCGATGTCGCCGACGGGCGTGCTCGTGGCGTGTGCGTTGACGTGGACGACGTCGTCGAGCGACGCTCCGCCGTTCTCGACGGCTGCACGCATGGCTCGGGCCGCAGCCGAACCCTCGGGGTCGGGAGCCGTGATGTGGTACGCGTCGCTCGTCACCGCACCACCGAGGAGCTCGGCGTAGATGCGGGCGCCGCGGGCCTTGGCGTGCTCCTCGGTCTCGACGATGAGCGCTGCCGCACCCTCACCCAGGACGAATCCGTCGCGGTCGACGTCGTAGGGACGCGAGGCGATGGCGGGGTCGTCGTTGCGCTTGGACAACGCCTGCATCGCCGCGAAGGACGCGAGCGGGAGCGGGTGGATGGCGGCTTCGGAGCCACCGGCCACGACGATGTCGGCGAGGCCGGCCTGGAGGTGGTCGTACGCGTTGGCGAGCGACTCGGTGCTGGAAGCGCAGGCGGAGACGACGGTCCGCTCTCCGCCTCGGGCACCGAGGTCCATGCCGATCGCCGCTGCCGGTCCGTTCGGCATGAGCATCGGGACGGTCATGGGGAGGACGCGGCGGGGGCCCTTCTCGCGCAGGGTGTCCCAGGCGTCGAGGAGCGTCCACACGCCGCCGATGCCGGTGGCCCAGTCGACGAGGAGTCGCTCCGGGTCGACCTCGGGGGCGCCGGCGTCCTGCCAGGCCTCGCGCGCGGCGATCAGGGCGAACTGGCTCGACGGGTCGAGGCGCTTGACCTCACGACGGTCGAGGATGTCCGCGGTGGGGACGGCGGCCTGCGCGGCGAAGCGTACGGGCAGCTCGAGTTCTTCAGCCCATGGCTGCTCGAGACGGCTCGCACCGCTCTTGCCGGCGAGGAGGTTGTCCCAGGAGTCGGTGGCGTTGCCGCCGAGGGGAGTGGTGGCACCGATGCCGGTGATGACGATGCGTTTGGTGGTCATTCAGTCAAACCTTCTGTGGAGACGACGAGGGGGTCCGAGCCCTGCGGCGGTCGAGCCCGTGTCCGGACGGACGAGCCGCCTCGAACGCTGAAGGGCCGGTCGGCCAACTGCCGGCCGACCCTTCAGCACTGCGCTGGGACTAGCCCTGAGCCTTGACGATGAAGTCGACGGCGTCGCCGACGGTCTTCAGGTTCTTGACTTCTTCGTCCGGGATCTTCACGTCGAACTTCTCCTCCGCGTTGACGACGATGGTCATCATGGAGATCGAGTCGATGTCGAGGTCGTCGGTGAACGACTTGTCCAGCTCGACGGTGTCGGTCGCGATGCCGGTCTCGTCGTTGATCAGCTCGGCCAGGCCGGCGAGGACTTCTTCGGTGGACAGTGCCATTGTTCTACTCCTTGGGTGAGGTTTGACCGTAGTCGAGTGTAGTCGCGTCGGGCGTCCTGCTACGGCAGGACGACGACCTGAGCGCCGAAGACCAGTCCGGCGCCGAACCCGATCTGCAGGGCGAGGCCGCCGCTGAGCTCGGGGTGCCCCTGGAGGAGCCGGTGGGTGGCGAGCGGGATGGATGCCGCCGAGGTGTTGCCGGTGGTCTCGATGTCGCGCGCGATGACGACGGTCTCCGGCAGCTTGAGCTGCTTGGCGAACTCGTCGACGATGCGCATGTTCGCCTGGTGGGGGATGAAGGCAGCGAGGTCGGAGGCTTCGACGCCCGCTTCCTCCAGGGCCTGCTTGGCGACCTTGGCCATCTCCCAGACCGCCCACCGGAAGACCGTCTGGCCCTCCTGGCGCAGGGTCGGCCAGGCAGCCGTGCCGTCGCGGAACTCGGTGAGCGTGCCGCTCATGCCGACGGCGTCGGCCTTCGAGCCGTCGGATCCCCACACGGTGGGGGAGATGCCGGGGAAGTCGCTCGGACCGACGACGGCCGCGCCTGCACCGTCGCCGAGGAGGAACGAGATCGACCGGTCAGTCGGGTCGACGATGTCGGACAGCTTCTCTGCGCCGATGACGAGCGCGTAGTGGGCCGCGCCCGATCGGATGAGTGCGTCGGCCTGGGCGATCGCGTAGGCGTATCCGGCACATGCGGCGTTGAGGTCGTAGGCGGCAGCGGGGTTCGCTCCGACGCGGTCGGCCACGACGGCCGCCATCGACGGGGACTGCTGGACATTGCTGATCGTCGCGATGAGGACGAGGTCGACTTGCTCGGGCGAGATGCCCGCGGCCGCGATGGCCTCGGCGCCGGCTTCGGCTGCGAGGTCGACGGCGCTGACGTCGGCCGACGCCCGCGTGCGGGTGACGATTCCGGTGCGCTGCTGGATCCACTCGTCGGACGAGTTGATCGGACCGACGAGATCGTCGTTCGGGACGCTGAGGTCTCCGCGAGCTGCGCCGAGGCCGAGGATGCGGGTGAACTCGGGACCGCGCGACTGCTTGAGGGTGGGGGTGGTCATTGACTGGTTCTCCGTCTGCGCTACTGCTGGGCGATGAGGTCGAGGGCTGCCGGCAGGTCGTCGGGGGTCTTGATGGCGACCGTCGGCACGCCCTTCAGGCCGCGACGTGCGAGTCCGGTGAGCGCCCCGGCGGGGGCGAGCTCGATGAGTCCGGTGATCCCTGCGGCGCTGAACGCGTCCATGCACAGGTCCCAGCGTACCGGGGAGGCGACCTGACCGATGAGGAGGTCGAAGAACGCCGTACCCGAGGTGACCTCGGTGCCGTCGTGGTTCGTCCAGATGCGGAGCGTCGGGTCCTGGGGCTCGACCGTGCGGCTCGCCCCGGCCAGCCAGTCGCGGGCCGACTCCATGTAGCTCGTGTGGAAGGCGCCTGCGACCTGCAGCGGGATCACCCGTGTGCCCTTGAGCGGCTCGTCGGCGAGGCGGGCGAGGGCGTCATGCGCACCGGCGACGACGATCTGGCCGCCGCCGTTGTAGTTTGCGGGCTCCAGCCCGAAGGAACGGACGTGCGCGACGACGGCGTCCTGGTCGCCACCGAGGACGGCACTCATGCCCGTCGGGGTGGTGGCTGCGGCTTCGGCCATGGCCACGGCGCGTTCGCTCACGAAGCTCATGGCGTCGCTGTCCGAGAGGATGCCTGCGCCGTAGGCCGCGGTGATCTCGCCGACGGAGTGTCCGGCGATGCCGCCGAACGGCGCGGCGTCGGCGGGGAGGGCCTTCCGCAGGGCGTCCAAGGCGACGATGCCGGCCGCGACGATGAGCGGCTGGGCCACCGCGGTGTCGCGGATGGTGTCGGCGTCGGAGACGGTGCCGTGCTTGACGAGGTCGAGCCCGGCTTCGTCGGAGAAGCGCGCGAGCGCGTCCTTCGCGGAGGCGTCCTGCAACCAGGGGTCGAGGAAGCCGGGGGTTTGGGAGCCCTGTCCAGGGCAGGCGATGACGATCACCGCTCTAGTCTGCCAACCGGAGGACGCCCAGCAGTGGAGCAACACCACGAACCTTTGGAAAATGTGTTGTGTGGACTCAACAAAACCGACCGGTCGGACGGCCCTGCCAGCGTCAGGAGGTCAGCCGACGTCGGGACGGCTCGGGCTCAGCGATGGCACCGAGGATGAGGGCCGCTTGCAGGATGAGCGACTCGCGGGCACCGGTCGCGTCCCATCCGATGACCTCGGAGACCCGCTTGAGGCGGTACCGGACCGTGTTGGGGTGCACGAACAGCTCGCGCGCCGTCGCTTCGAGCGAGCGGCCGTTGTCGAGGTAGCACCAGAGCGTCGTCACGAGCTCGCCGGAGTAGTCCTTGAGCGGGCGGTAGACCCGTTCGATGAGCGTGGTCTTCGCGAGGTTGTCGCCGGCGAGGGCGCGCTCGGGAAGGAGATCGTCTGCTGCGACCGGACGTGGCGCGTGTCGCCAGGACTTCGCCACGGCGAAGCCGGCAAGGGCTGCCTTCGCGCTGCGCGACGCCTCGATGAGGGAGGGCACGGCGTGACCGAGCACCAGGTGCCCCGGCCCGAAGCCGTGCTCGAGCTTGGCGGCGATGTCGAGGAAGGTGAGTTGTGAGCTGGTGCGGGCGTCCGCGGCGGCCTGTTCGGCATCGTCGACGGGCTCGCCGTCTCCCGGCTCGGTGCTGGGCAGCTCAGCGCGACCCAGGACGAGCACGAGCCGGTTGCCCTGGACGCCGATGAGGACGTCGGCGTCGAGGTGTCGGGCGGTCCGGCGGAGCATGTCGACATCGAGCACCCGTGGGGTCGTCCCGACCAGGACGCAGGCCTCGCCGTGACCGTGCCACCCGAGGGCGGCGATCCGGCTCGGTAGCTCGTCGTCGGCCTCGCCACTGAGGATCGAGTCGACGACGAGGGCCTCGAGGCGGGCGTCCCACAGGCCGCGTGCTTCGGCCGCACGGGCGTACACGTCGGCCGAGGCGAATGCGATGTCCCGTGAGTAGAGGAGGATCGCCTCTCGGAGGTCGACGCTTCCGGACGCGACGCGTTCCTCGACGACCTCGACGGTGACCTTGATGAGTTGCAGCGTCTGCTGCAGGCTGACGGAACGGAGCAGCTCGCGAGGAGCCGCCCCGAACACGTCGGCGGCGATCCACGGCGTCGACCGGGGATCGTCGAACCACGAGATGAACGAACTGATGCCCGCCTGAGCCACCAGGCCGACCGCTGAGCGGCGGCCTGGTGGCATCTCGGCGTACCAGGGAAGGGTGTCCTCGAGGCGTTTGAGCGTCGCGGTCGCGAGCTCACCCGAGATCCGGCGGAGCCAGTCGAGTGTCTCGGCCTTCGTCTTCGTCTTCGTCACCGTGGTAGCGATGGAATCAGCTCTCGCCACCCGCGTTACCGGTGTTGCCGGCGTTCACGTCGTGGAGGCGGTAGCGGTCGATCGCCTGCTGCGGGAGGCTCGCGTCGACCTCACCCCGAGCAGCGAGCTGCTGGAGGGTGCGGACGACGAGCGACGGGCCGTCGATCTTGAAGAAGCGACGGGCAGCGGCGCGCGTGTCGGAGAAGCCGAAGTCGTCGGCTCCCAGCGTCGCGAAGTCGCCAGGCACGAACTGACGGATCTGGTCCGGCACGGCGTGCATGTGGTCGGTCACGGCGACGAACGGGCCTGCGGCACCGCTCAGCTTCTCCGTGACGTAAGGCACACGACGCTCCTCCTGCGGGTGCAGGAAGTTGTGCTGGTCGGCGGCGAGACCGTCGCGACGGAGCTCGGTCCAGCTCGTGACGCTCCAGACGTCTGCGGAGACGCCCCAGTCGTCGGCGAGGAGCTGCTGCGCCTCGATCGCCCACGGGACCGCGACACCGGAAGCCATGAGCTGGGCCTTCGGGCCCTGCTTGTCGCTCGTGCTGATGCGGTGGATACCGCGCACGATGCCGTCGACGTCCACGCCCTCGGGCTCGACGGGCATGACCATCGGCTCGTTGTACACCGTGAGGTAGTACATGACGTTCGGGTCCTCGTGCTCGCCGCCGTACATGCGCTGGATACCGCTGCGCACGATGTGCGCGATCTCGTAGCCGTACGCCGGGTCGTAGCTGACGACCGCGGGGTTCGACGACGAGAGCAGCAGCGAGTGGCCGTCGGCGTGCTGGAGGCCCTCACCCGTGAGGGTGGTGCGACCGGCGGTCGCGCCGATCATGAAGCCACGGGTCATCTGGTCGCCGGCCGCCCAGATGGCGTCGGCGGTGCGCTGGAAGCCGAACATCGAGTAGAAGACGTAGACCGGGATGAGCGGCTCGCCCTGCACCGAGTACGAGGTTCCGATCGCGGAGAAGGCCGCGACGGCGCCCGCCTCGTTGATGCCCACGTGCACGATCTGACCCTGCGGGCTCTCCTTGTAGGCGAGCAGCAGTTCGCGGTCCACCGAGGTGTAGTGCTGACCGTTCGGGTTGTAGATCTTCGCGCTCGGGAAGAACGCGTCCATACCGAAGGTGCGTGCCTCGTCGGGGATGATCGGGACGATCCGGTTGCCGAAGTCCTTGGCGCGGAGGAGGTCCTTCAGCAGTCGGACGAACGCCATCGTGGTGGCGATCTCCTGCGTTCCGGAGCCCTTCTTCGCTGCCGCGTACGCGGAGTCGTCGGGCAGGTTCAGCTGCGTGTACTTGCTGCGACGCTCGGGGACGTACCCGCCGAGTGCGCGGCGACGCTCGTGCAGGTACTGGATCGCCTCGTCGTCCTCGCCCGGGTGGTAGTACGGCGGGAGGTAGGGGTTCTCTTCGAGCTGCGAGTCGGTGATCGGGATGCGCATCGTGTCCCTGAAGGTCTTCAGGTTGTCGAGCGTCATCTTCTTCATCTGGTGGGTCGCGTTGCGGCCCTCGAAGCTCGGGCCGAGGCCGTAGCCCTTGATCGTGTGCGCGAGGATGACCGTCGGCTGACCCTTGTGCTCACTGGCCGCCTTGAACGCCGCGTAGACCTTGCGGTAGTCGTGGCCGCCACGCTTGAGGTTCCAGACCTCGTCGTCGGTGTAGCCCTCGACAAGCTTCAGGGCGCGCTCGTCGCGGCCGAAGAAGTTCTCGCGGACGTAGGCGCCGTCCTCCGTCTTGTACGTCTGGAAGTCGCCGTCGGGCGTGACGTTCATGAGGTTGAGGAGCGCGCCGTCGGTGTCGCGGTTGAGGAGGTCGTCCCACTCGCGGCCCCAGATGACCTTGATGACGTTCCAGCCGGCGCCGCGGAAGAAGCTCTCGAGCTCCTGGATGATCTTGCCGTTCCCGCGGACGGGGCCGTCGAGGCGCTGCAGGTTGCAGTTGATCACGAAGTTGAGGTTGTCGAGGCCCTCGTTCGCGGCGACCTGGAGCTGGCCGCGGCTCTCGACCTCGTCCATCTCGCCGTCGCCGAGGAACGCCCAGACCTGCTGGTCGCTGGCGTCCTTGATGCCACGGTTGGTGACGTACTTGGCGAGGTGCGCCTGGTAGATCGCGTTGATCGGGCCGAGACCCATCGAGACCGTCGGGAACTGCCAGAAGTCCGGCATGAGGCGCGGGTGCGGGTACGAGGAGAGCCCGTGCGGAGCGTGCGACTTCTCCTGGCGGAAGCCGTCGAGCTGGTCGGTGCTGAGGCGGCCCTCGAGGAAGGCGCGGGCGTAGGTGCCGGGGGAGGCGTGGCCCTGGATGTAGATCTGGTCGCCACCGCCCGGGGCGTCCTGGCCGCGGAAGAAGTGGTTGAAGCCGACCTCGTAGAGCGCGGCCGACGACGCGTAGGTGGAGATGTGTCCGCCGACACCGATGCCGGGGCGCTGCGCGCGGTGCACGGTCATGGCCGCGTTCCAGCGGATCCAGGCGCGGTAGCGGCGTTCGATGTCCTCGTCGCCCGGGAAGTCGGGCTCGTTCTCCGAGGCGATGGTGTTGATGTAGTCGGTGGTCGGCACCATCGGCACGCCGAGGTGCAGCTCCTTCGAGCGCTTGAGGAGGCTCAGCATGATGTCGCGGCCGCGACCGCGGCCACGTTCGTCGACGAGGGCGTCGAGGGACTCATTCCACTCGGACGTCTCCTCAGGATCGGCGTCTACGTGGTTGGACGAGTATGGATCCTGGTCGTGAACAGTCACCGTCGACCTTTCTCTCGTGGCAGATCGTGCCTGGGTTGTGATGGTGAACTCCATGCGTCCTGATGGGTATGGACGCGGGCGCCACCTTTCACCCTATCCGGTCACCCCAGGGAACGGTGACCGAGCGGCGCACCCCTCCGGGTTTGTGCAGCTGCGGTGCGGGGTTAGGATGTGTGACCGGATCGGACCCGTCCACCGCTCGGGCGATCCGGAGCAGGCGAACCCGCCTGAAAGGACCCTCATGGCACTCGAGAACGACACCCTGGCACCCGACTTCGAACTGGCGAACCAGTTCGGTGAACTCGTCAGGTTGAGTCAGTTCCGCGGCAGTTCGGCTGTCGCACTCGTCTTCTTCCCGCTGGCGTTCTCCGGGACGTGCACGGGGGAGTTGTGCGAGCTCCGCGACAACCTCAGCCTGTTCACCGACGACCAGGTCACGCTCGTGGGCATCTCCGTCGACTCGAAGCACACCCTGCGGGCTTGGGCCGAGCAGGAGCAGTACGGCTTCCAGCTGCTGGCCGATTTCTGGCCGCATGGTCAGGTCGCCAAGGAGTACGGCGTCTTCCTGCAGGAGAAGGGCTTCGCGAACCGGGCGACGTTCCTCATCGACCAGCAGGGCATCATCCGCGAGAGCTTCATCACCGCGCCTGGCGAGGCCCGTTCGCTTGCGGCCTACCGCGCCGCGCTCGAAGAACTGCGGCAGCCGGCCTGAGCCGCGGCCCGCTGAGGTCGATCCGGTTCGCCGGACGTGTCAGCCGGTGATGATGATCTCGGGTGCGCGCTCGTAGCGGATGAACCGATACGGGACGCCTGTTCGTGATTCCGACCAGCCGTGCGCCGGATCGATCGTGACGGGCACCCATTCCTCGCCGATGATCGGCGCGAAGGTGTCGCCCGCGACGTCGAGGTCGAGTTCGGTGACCTCCAGGCGGTCGGCGAGGGGGAGCGCCTCGGCGAAGAGACCCGCGCCACCAGTGACCCAGGCCTGGCCGTTGCCGGCGAGCTGTGCCGCCTCGAACGCGTCCTCCAGGGAGTGCGCGACGATCGCGCCGTCGGCTGACCACGCGTGATCGCGGGTGACGACGATGTTCGGGCGTCCCGGGAGCGGACGGAACCGTGGGGGGAGCGAATCCCAGGTGCGGCGTCCCATGATCACCGCGTCCGACCCGGTGAGCGCCTTGAAGTGCGCGAGGTCTTCGGGGACGTGCCAGGGCATGTCGCCATCGGCGCCGATGACGCCCTGGTGGGCCTGGGCCCAGATGAGCGCCAGGCTCATACGGCGACGGCCGCTCGGATGGCGGGGTGGTGCTGGTAGTCGACGATCTCGAGGTCGTCGTACTCCACGTCGAAGATGCTGTCGCGCTTCGTGTTGATACGCAGCTTCGGGTAGGGGAACGGTGCGCGGGTGAGCTGCTCCGTCACCTGTTCGACATGGTTGTCGTAGATGTGGCAGTCGCCCCCGGTCCACACGAAGTCGCCGACCTCGAGGCCGACCTGCTCGGCGACGAGGTGGGTGAGGAGCGCGTAGCTGGCGATGTTGAAGGGGACGCCGAGGAAGAGGTCTGCGCTGCGCTGGTAGAGCTGGCAGGAGAGCTTGCCGTCGGCGACGTAGAACTGGAAGAAGGCGTGGCACGGGGCGAGCGCCATGTTGGGGATGTCGGCGACGTTCCACGCGGAGACGATGATGCGGCGCGAGTTCGGGTCGGTGCGCAGCTGTTCGATGACCTGCGAGATCTGGTCGATGTGCGAGCCGTCGGGGGTCGGCCAGGAGCGCCATTGCACACCGTAGACGGGGCCGAGTTCGCCCTGGTCGTCGGCCCATTCGTCCCAGATGGAGACGCCGTGTTCCTGCAGCCAGCGGACGTTGCCGTCGCCGCGGAGGAACCAGAGGAGTTCGTAGGCGATGGACTTCCAGTGCACCCGCTTGGTGGTGATGAGCGGGAAGCCCTGGGAGAGGTCGAAGCGGAGCTGGCGGCCGAACACGCTGCGGGTGCCGGTTCCGGTGCGGTCGCCTTTGGTGGCGCCGTGCTCGAGCGTGTCGCGCAGGAGGTCTTCGTACGGGGTGGGGATCGTCGTATCCATCCCCTCGATCGTACGGCCAGCGACCGTCACCGCGCCCGACCGATCGTCCGGTGTCGCGATGGATGCGCGCGGACCCGGGTTGTGGAGCGTTCCGGCTCCGACGGCGACTCCGGCTAGACTCGACGAGTCGCATCGGACGCTTCCATCCGATCGCGGGCCTTTAGCTCAGCTGGTAGAGCGCCACGTTTACACCGTGGATGTCGTCGGTTCGATCCCGGCAGGGCCCACCTGAATACGACGTCCGAGATCATCCCGATGGTTCTGCTCCACCTCGACGCGCAGCGTTCGCGTCAACGGCCGACGCGCTCGGACGGAGGTACATGTGCGCGCAATGCACCCGTGGCCGGTGCGTTCGCGATCATGACCGGTTCCGCGCCGGGCCGGACACCTTCCCCGGCACGGGTCTCGGGCTCCCGTGCCGGGTCGGGTGGCTATGAGGCGTCTGCGGCAGTCGCGGTCGCGCGCAATCCGTCGAGGAGCGGGGTGGTCGGGCGGCCGAGGATCTTCGACAGCTTGGGATCCGCCGAGTCCAGCGCGCCAGCGGCGATCCCGGCATCCAGGCCGGCGACGAAACCGGCCGTGCCTTCGTCGAGACCCGCCTCGCGCAGCGGCGCGACGAGCTGCTGACCGGCACTCGTTTGGAGACTGCGCTGAGGATCTGAACGTCTTCAACCCGCGCAAGAACCGTGCGCGTCGCCACGATGGTGAGTAGCGGCACTCGTGGGGTAGGTGCTGTGTCTCGGGACCGGTGTAACGACAAGTCTCGTTCTGTGGGGCGATGGATTGCATTGGTAGTGCAGTATGCTGCCCTCGTGCGCGAAACCACAGACGTCCTGCCTGAAACGGTCGCCGTCGCCGATGCGATCGGAAGCCGAGTCCGGCGCTGGCGCGCCGAGCGTGCATGGACGCTCGACGGCCTCGCCGATCGGTCGGGCGTCAGTCGACGCACGCTCGTCGGGATCGAAGCCGGACAGTCCAATCCGAGCATCAGCATCCTGCTTCGGCTTGCCGACGCTTTCGGCGTGGGCCTCGCCGATCTCGTCGAGGATGCCGCCAGGGCGCAGACTCGGATCAGTCGAGCCGGCACCGCCCCGGTGCTCTGGCAGGGTGACTCCGGGGGTCAGGGTGTCCTTGTCGGAACGACGGAGCCGCCGACCGTCGTCGAGCACTGGGACTGGCGCATGAACCCGGGAGAGGGGCACGAGAGCGAGGCGCACACCGCCGAGACCCGCGAGATCATCCTGGTTCACGAAGGCCGACTCGACGTCGCCATCGGACAGCAGGAGACGACCCTTGAACCAGGGGACTCGATCGCCATGCCCGGAGACCAGGCACACGCCTACCGGTGCCACGGCACTGAGCGCGTTCATTTCACCATGACTGTCCTGCAGCCAGGTGTCGGAGGAGGAAATTGATGAATGCAATCGAGAACGACCGGACCTGGTTCGACGGGGCCATGGTCGACGAAGCGGTGTTCGCACTGCGTCCCGACTATCGTGCGTTCCTCGTCCTCGCTGACGGCCTCGTTCCGGGGCCGAGCGACGAGGCGAGCGAGGCGCTACTCCTGTCGGCTGAGCGACGTATCACCCAGCGTCTCGAAGGCGGCAAGCCTGAGGAACTCCCGGAGATCGCAGCCTGGCGGGAGGCCTATCGTTCCTTCGGCGCCAAGCCGCAGCGAACGCGACCGAGCGTCGAGGCGCTCGTTCGACGCATCGACGACGGCCTTCCCCGCATCGACCGGATCACCGACACCTACAACGCCATCTCGGTCGGCCACCTCCTGCCGCTCGGCGGGGAGAACGCGGACGCGTACATCGGGCCGGCCCGGCTCGTGCGCGCCGACGGAACCGAGGACTTCGAGGTCTCTGCCGCAGGCGAGCTCACGGTCGAGCATCCCGAGGTGGGTGAAGTGGTGTGGCGAGACGATCAGGGCGTGACCTGCCGCCGCTGGAACTGGCGGCAGCCCCCGCGAACCCGCATCACGCTTGACACGACTCGGGCGTTCTTCATCATCGATGCGCTGCTCGATGCAACGCCCGGCGTCGTCGTCGATGAAGCGGCTCAGGAACTCCAGACCGCTCTCGCCGCGTTCAGTCCCGACGCCACCTTCACGACCCGCCTCCTGGGCCCGACCGCCTGAGTTCTGCGGCGCACACCGACCGTCCTCATGATCGAAAGAGACCCGATGACCCAGAACATCAAGCACCCGCGGCCGGACAAGAAGGCGCTCGACACCCTGGAATTCGACACCCAGGCCGTGCACGCCGGAAACACCACGGACTCGGCCGGCGGGGCGATCCGCACGCCGATCGTCATGGCGAACTCGTACGGCCTCCCGGACGATCCATCGGAGATGGACTGGTCCGACACCGACACCCTGGCATACACCCGGAACTCCGGTTTCAACCAGATCTGTCTGCAGACGAAACTCACCGCTCTCGAGCGCGGTGAAGACAGCGCCGTGTTCGCGACGGGAGTGGCCGCGCTGCACGCGGTGTTCTTCACGCTGCTGAAGACCGGCGATCACGTCGTCGTCGGCGACGTCACCTACGAGGCCGTCTGGCGCCTCATGGCCGAACTGCTCCCTGAGAAGTACGGCATCGAGACGACATTCGTCGACATGGGTGACCTCGACGCCGTTCGAGCCGCGATGCGTCCGAACACGAAGCTCGTGCACACCGAGGTGATCGCGAACCCGACGACGAAGGTCGCGGATGTGGCGGCGATCGCACGGATCGCGCATGACGGCGGCGCCCTGTTGTCGATCGACTCCACGTTCACGCCGCCGCCGTTCTTCCGCCCGCTCGAGTTGGGGGCCGACCTCGTCGAACACTCACTGACCAAGTACATCAACGGTCATGGGGACGCCATGGGTGGAGCCGTCATCGGCAGTCGCGAGCTGATCGGGCGTATCAAGTCCGAAGCACTCGTCGATGTCGGTGGAACCATCTCTCCCTTCAATGCGTGGCTCATCATGCGCGGGTCGGTCACGCTTCCCCTGCGTCTCCGGCAGCATCTCAGTACCGCGGAACAGGTCGCGTCCTTCCTCGAGAGCGACCCGCGCGTGAAGTTCATCCACTATCCCGGCCTCAGCTCCCATCCGCAGCACGAGGTGGCGGTGCGGCAGTTCGCCGGTCGCGGCTTCGGAGCGATGATGGCGTTCGCCGTCGATGGCGAGCCAGCGACGCAGAACCGATTCGTCGCAAACCTCCGCGTCATCACCTCCGCGGTCTCACTCGGGCACGACGAGACGTTGATCGTGCACGTCGCAGGCGAAGCACGCGGCGGATCAGAGCGCTACCCGGAGATCTTCCAGCAGTACGGCCATCTGCGGCTTTCCATCGGCCTCGAAGATCCGCGGGACCTCATCGCCGACTTGCAGGCTGCACTTGACGCCACGTTTCCGGAGTAGGTGAGAGTAGGTGATCGAGCGACGAGTGTACGACCTCGCTGCTCGGTTCACTCCGCTACCGCTCCGCGGCAAGCGCGGCATTCGCAGGCCTCTGGGCAATCGCTGAGGCCCGGAAACACGGGGAACTGAGCGATTCGCGAGTCTTTCCACCGTGGATGTCGTCGGTTCGATCCCGGCAGGGCCCACCGAACAGCAAGCCCCGAGATCATGCGGATCTCGGGGCTTCTTCGTATGGACGGCCGCCCAGCAGGGCTTGGCTCCCACTGATGGCTACGTCCCCGTGGCGCCCCCGCGGACGGGTTTGCACGTGCGCAAGATTCTCGATCCATGTTCGTTTGTTAAGACATTCTGTGTATGCTGGTCATGGCCTCACCGAACAGCTCACAGAAAGTTGTACAGAGACGTATGACCGCTCCATCAGCCACCACGTACGACGTCGTCACCATGGGACGCGTCGGCGTCGACATCTACCCATTGCAGGACGGCATCGGCCTCGAGGACGTCGACACCTTCGGCAAGTATCTCGGGGGGAGCGCCGCCAACGTCGCTGTCGCCGCCGCGCAGCACGGGCACCCGACGGCGCTCATCAGCAGGACGGGCAACGACCCCTTCGGTCGATACGTCCACCGCGAACTCGGACGCCTCGGCGTCGCTGACGAGTTCGTCGGTTGGGAGGCGGACTTGCAGACGCCGGTCACCTTCTGCGAGATCTTCCCGCCGGACGACTTCCCGTTGTACTTCTACCGGAAGCCGAAGGCACCCGACCTGACGATCACATCGAAGTCCCTCGACCTCGACGCGATCTACCGTGCCAAGGTGTTCTGGGCGACGGTGACGGGGCTCAGCGAGGAACCGAGCCGCTCGGCCCACTTCACCGCGTGGGAAGCCCGCGCCCGCCGGCCGCTGACGATCCTCGACCTCGACTACCGTCCGATGTTCTGGAACTCGGCCGAGCAGGCCTCCGCCCAGGTCGGGCGAGCGCTCGAACACGTCACGGTCGCGGTCGGCAACCGTGAGGAATGCGAGGTGGCTGTCGGCGAGACGGATCCACACCGCGCTGCAGACGCTTTGCTGGAACGCGGCGTCGAACTCGCCATCGTCAAACAGGGTCCGAAGGGGTCCTCGCCAAGACGCGCGACGAGACCGTCGAGGTCCCGCCGTACTTCGTTGACGTCGTGAACGGACTCGGCGCGGGGGACAGCTTCGGTGGCGCCCTCTGCCACGGACTCATAGAAGGGTGGGGTCTCGAGAAGATCCTGCGGTTCGCCAACATCGCCGGGGCGATCGTCGCGTCGCGGCGGGAGTGCTCGACGGCCATGCCGAACTCCGCTGAGGTGCTCGAGATCCTCGACACCATCGGCACCGTCGGTGCAGCAGAACTCGGAGGTGCCCGATGACCATCGTGAACAACGCCAGGACAGCGCGGTTCCTCCGCGAAAGCGCTTTCGAGCGCCTGCGCGAGGTCCGCGTATCCGACCCGGCCGCCATCGCCCGTGCCCATGCCGGTCGGCGTCGGCGCGAGCTCATCCGCGGTGACGGTCGACTCTTCATCGTCGCTGCCGACCACCCGGCTCGCGGAGCCCTCGGGGTGCGCGACGAGTCGATGGCCATGGCCGACCGATACGAGCTCCTGGACCGCCTCGCGCTCGCGCTCTCGCGCCCTGGTGTCGACGGCGTGCTGGGCACCCCGGACATCGTCGACGACCTCGCCCTCCTCGGCCTGCTCGACGACAAGGTCGTGGTCGGGTCGATGAACCGGGGTGGGCTGCGCGGCGCCGCGTTCGAGATGGACGACCGTTTCACCGGCTACGACATTCCCGGGATCGTGCGAGACGGTCTCGACTTCGCCAAGACACTCCTCCGGGTGAACCTCAGCGATGCCGGATCGGTCGCGACCATCGAGGCGAACGCCCGTGCCGTCGACCAGGCGGTCGAGGCTCGTGTGCCGATCATGCTCGAACCGTTCATGAGCGAGTGGCGCGAGGGACGGATCGTCAACGACCTCTCAGCCGAGGCGGTCATCACCTCGATCGCCATCGCGTCCGGTCTCGGATCGAGTTCGGCGTACACCTGGATGAAGCTGCCGGTCGTCGAGGAGATGGAACGCGTCATGGCTGCCACCTCGATGCCGACACTCCTGCTCGGTGGCGAGCCGAACGGCCATCAGGACGACGTCTACTCGTCTTGGGAACGAGCCCTCGAACTGCCCGGTGTCCGCGGCCTGGTCGTCGGACGCACCTTGATCTACCCGGCCGACGGCGATGTCTCCGCTGCAGTCGACACCGCGGCGGGGCTCGTCCACGCCGACCTCCCCTCCTGAGCCTCCCGATCCGCCGCGATCGCTGATCCTTTACAGATTGGAACCACCCGCATCATGAGCACTGACTCCCTCCCCGTCGTCCCGCACTGGATCGACGGAGCCGAAGCCCCCTCCAGTTCCGGTCGCACCGCCCCGGTCTACGACCCCGCGCTCGGTGTCGCGACGAAGCACGTCGCGCTCGCCGATCAGGACGAGATCGCCGCAGCTGTCGCATCGGCTGCCAAGGCCTTCCCGGCCTGGCGCGACTTGTCCCTCGCGAAGCGTCAGCAGATCGTGTTCAAGTTCCGTGAGCTGCTCGAGGCGAAGAAGGGCGAGCTGGCGGAGATCATCACCGCGGAGCACGGCAAGGTCGTCTCCGACGCACTCGGTGAGATCACGCGCGGTCAGGAGGTCGTGGAGTTCGCGACCGGTCTCGCGCACCACCTGAAGGGTGAGTTCTCGGAGCAGGTCTCGACCGGTGTGGACGTGTACTCCACGAAGCAGCCGCTCGGGGTCGTGGGGATCATTTCGCCGTTCAACTTCCCCGCGATGGTGCCGATGTGGTTCTTCCCGATCGCGATCGCGGCCGGGAACACGGTCGTGCTGAAGCCGAGTGAGAAGGACCCGTCCGCGGCGATCTGGCTCGCGAAGCTGTGGAAGGAGGCCGGGCTCCCTGACGGGGTGTTCACGGTGTTGAACGGTGACAAGGAGGCCGTCGACGGGCTCCTCACCCACCCCGACGTCCGCGCGATCTCCTTCGTCGGTTCCACGCCGATCGCGAAGTACGTGTACGAGACCGGCACCGCGCACGGCAAGCGCGTCCAGGCGCTCGGCGGGGCGAAGAACCACATGCTCGTGCTGCCCGACGCCGACCTCGACCTCGTCGCCGACTCCGCCATCAACGCCGGCTTCGGCTCCGCAGGGGAACGGTGCATGGCGATCTCCGTGGTCGTCGCCGTCGAGCCCGTCGCGGACGAGCTCATCGCCAAGATCGCCGAACGCGCGGCGACCTTGCGGATCGGTGACGGCCGCCGGAACTGCGACATGGGGCCATTGGTGACGAAGGTGCACCGCGACAAGGTCGCGTCCTACCTCGACATCGCCGAAGCCGACGGGGCGACGATCGTCGTCGACGGCCGCAACACCCCGATCGACGGCGACCCGAACGGGTTCTGGCTCGGCCCCACCCTCATCGACAACGTGCCGACGACGTCGAAGGTGTACACGGAGGAGATCTTCGGACCCGTCCTCGCAGTCGTGCGCGTGCAGTCCTACGAGGAGGGCGTCGCGCTCATCAACGGCGGCGCGTTCGGCAACGGGACCGCGATCTTCACCAACGACGGCGGCGCCGCCCGACGGTTCCAGAACGAGATCCAGGTCGGGATGATCGGCATCAACGTGCCCATCCCCGTCCCGGTCGCGACGTTCTCCTTCGGCGGGTGGAAGGACTCACTGTTCGGCGACACCAAGGCCCACGGTGCCGAGGGCGTTCGGTTCTTCACCCAGCAGAAGGCCATCACCTCCCGCTGGCTCGACCCCTCCCACGGCGGCATCAACCTCGGCTTCCCCCAGAACTGAGGCTCCCGGACGGCCCTTCGACAGGCCCAGGGAACGGCGCGGTGCCCGAGCCGACATCGTTCCGCAGTCCTGTCGAAGGGCATGATCGAATCACACACGATGGAGTGAACAACATGCAGTGGATGTACGAGCGGGGTGACCTCGCCCGAGACGGCTGGGAGAGCGTCGTCGACGGCTCGATCGACGGCTGGACGCACACGGGTCTCCGCGTCGCGGTCCTCGCCGACGGTGATGCCATCGACCTCCCGGCGGGCGATGTGGAACGGATCGTCGTCCCGCTCGCCGGTGCCTTCAGCATCAGCTGGACGGACGCTGAGCAGCGGGATGGCACCACGGCGCTCTCCGGCCGTCGATCCGTCTTCGACGGACCGACCGATGTCCTCTACGTGGGTGCAAGGACAGCGTGCGTCCTCAGCGGAGTCGGTCGAGTCGCTGTGGCCGAGGCCCGACGACGGCGATCCACCCGACGCGTCGTGTCGCTGCGGAGGAGATCCCCGTCGAGCTGCGCGGCGCGGGCCGGTCAAGTCGTCAGGTCCACAACTTCGGGACGCCGGACGCGCTCGACGCCGCGAAGCTCATCGTGTGCGAGGTCGTGACGCCCGCAGAGAACTGGTCGTCCTACCCCGCCCACAAGCACGACGAGCACCTGCCTGGGGCGGAATCGCGCCTCGAGGAGATCTACTACTTCGAGTCCGCCGTGTCGAAGGGTCTGGAAGCACCGACGGCCGCGGATCCCTTCGGGATGTTCGCGACCTACTCCTCGCCCGCCGGGGAGATCGACATCAATGCGATCGTCCGCACCGGCGACATCGCGCTCGTCCCGTTCGGATACCACGGTCCTGCCGTCGCCGCGCCGGGGTACGACCTCTACTACCTGAACGTCATGGCCGGACCCGACCAGGAACGGGTCTGGAACATCAGCGACGACCCGGCACACGCGTGGATCCGCCAAACCTGGGAGGGCCAGGACATCGACCCCCGGCTGCCCTACGCCGGTCCCACAGCTACTCAGACGAACACCCGCTCCGACGCAGAAGGACAGCAGTGATGGCGACGAAATCCAGGACGAAGCGGATGACGGTGAGCCAGGCGCTCGTCGAATTCCTCGGTCACCAGTGGACCGTGGACGGCGACCACCGTGAGCGGACCATCCCCGGCATGTTCGGCATCTTCGGGCACGGCAACGTCGCCGGACTCGGCCAGGCACTCAAGCAGGCGAACTCCCTGCAACCTGATCTCATGCCGTACTTCCAGGCACGCAACGAGCAGGCGATGGTGCACCAGTCCGTCGGGTACGCCCGCATGCACCGCCGCCTCGGCACCTTCGCGAGCGCGGCCTCGGTCGGCCCGGGTGCCGCGAACATGCTGACCGGTGCCGCCCTCGCCACCACCAACCGGCTTCCGGCGCTCCTGTTGCCCAGCGACACCTTCGCGACGCGCGTCGCCGACCCGGTCCTCCAGCAACTCGAACTGCCCCACGACATCGGCATCACCGTCAACGACGCGTTCCGTCCGCTGTCCCGGTTCTTCGACCGGGTGCAGCGGCCCGAGCAGCTGTTCTCGATCGCCCTCGCCGCCATGCGTGTGCTCACCGACCCCGCCGAGACGGGTGCGGTCACGATCGCCCTGCCGGAGGATGTGCAGGCGGAGACCGTCGACGTCCCACTCGAATTCCTGCAGAACCGTGAATGGCACCTGCGCCGTCCGCTGCCGGAACGAGCTGCGCTTGCCCGCGCCGTCGCGGCGATCCGCGGGGCGAAGCGTCCGATCATCATCGCCGGCGGGGGAGTGATCTATTCGAACGCGGAGGAGGCGCTGCGTCTGCTCGTCGAGGCGACCGGCATCCCCGTCGGCACCTCGCAGGCCGGTGGTGGGTCGCTCGTCTGGGACCACCCGCAGAACGTCGGCGCGATCGGCGCCACCGGGACGACGGCGGCCAACCGTCTCGCGGCGGAGGCAGAC
Source organism: Plantibacter sp. M259 (assembly GCF_006065115.1). Taxonomy (NCBI): domain Bacteria; kingdom Bacillati; phylum Actinomycetota; class Actinomycetes; order Micrococcales; family Microbacteriaceae; genus Plantibacter; species Plantibacter sp. M259. The sequence continues at coordinate 3,861,707 of NZ_CP040750.1, forward strand.
GTCGTGATCGGCATCGGCACTCGCTACAGCGACTTCACCACGGCGAGCCGCACGGCGTTCCAAGCCGAGGGCGTGACCTTCGTCAACGTCAACGTCGCGAGCTTCGACGCCTACAAGCATGGGACGCAGATCGCCGTCGTCGCCGACGCGCGGGAGACGGTCGAAGCGCTCCACGATGAGCTCGCTCGGTTCCGAGTCGCTGCCGACTACGCCGAGACCATCCGCCGTGAAAAGGCGGCATGGGACGCGACCGTCGACGCCGCTTTCGAGCCGTCGGGACTCGCCCTCCCCGGACAGGCGGAGATCATCGGTGCCGTCCAATCGTCGACCGAGCCTGAGGACGTCATCGTCCAGGCGGCGGGATCACTCCCCGGCGACCTCCACAAGTTGTGGCGCGTGCGGGACGCCCTCGGCTACCACGTCGAATACGCCTTCTCCTGCATGGGCTACGAGATCGCCGGCGGTCTCGGCGTGAAGCGTGGTGCCGAGGCGAGCGGATCCGACCGCGACGTGGTCGTCATGGTGGGCGACGGGTCGTACCTCATGCTGCACACGGAGCTCGTGACCGCGGTCGCCGAGGGCATCAAGCTCATCGTCGTCCTCATCCAGAACCACGGGTACGCCTCGATCGGACACCTATCGGAGACGGTCGGTTCCGAACGCTTCGGCACCTGGTACCGCAGCCTCGATCCCGAGGCCCGCAACTTCCAGGGCGAGGAGATCCTGCCCGTCGACCTCGCCGCCAACGCGCGCAGCTACGGCGTCGACGTGATCGAGGTCGAGCCCGGCGCCTCGTCGATCGACGACCTTAGGGCGGCCATGGCGACCGCGAAGGCCTCCGACCGGACGACGCTCATCCACATCAACAGCGACCCGCTGCTGTACGCGCCCGACGGCGAGGGCTGGTGGGACGTCCCCGTGCCCGCGGTCTCCGAGCTGCCGAGCACGCAGCGTGCGTACCAGGAGTACGCCGAGATCAAGGCCACCCAGAAGCCACTGCTCGGCTGAGTGAACGACCAGAATCCCACGAACGAGTACCGAAGGAACCCGATGTCAGCATCCACCACCACCCCGTCGATCCGTATCGGCACCGCTCCCGACTCCTGGGGTGTCTGGTTCCCCGACGACCCGAAGCAGGTCCCGTGGGAGCGCTTCCTCGACGAGGTCGTCGCTTCCGGCTACGAGTGGATCGAGCTCGGCCCGTACGGGTACCTCCCCACCGATCCGAACCAGCTCGCCGACGAACTCGGCGCCCGTGGGCTCAAGCTCTCGGCGGGAACCGTCTTCACCGGCTTCCACAAGGGCGACGACCAGTGGAAGCGCGCCTGGGACCAGGCGCTCGACATCGCCGGGCTCGTCTCGAAGCTCGGGGCCGAGCACCTCGTCGTGATCCCGGACCTGTGGCGCAGTGACGCGACGAGTGAGGTCCTCGAGGCTCGCACCCTCGACGACGGGCAGTGGGCGAAGCTCGCCGCCGGTCACGATCGTCTCGGCAAGGCCCTCCTGGAGGAGTTCGGGATCAACCAGCAGTTCCACTCGCACGCCGACAGCCACGTCGGGACGACCAGGGAGGTCGAGCGCTTCCTCGCCGAGACGGACGAGCGGTACACGAACCTCTGCCTCGATACCGGCCACTTCTCCTACTACGGCGGCGACAACCTCAAGTTGATCGACGACCACCCCACACGGATCGGCTACCTCCACCTGAAGCAGGTCGACACCAGCCTGCTGTTCGACGTGCTGAAGAACGACGTGCCGTTCGCGGAGGCTGTCACCCAGGACATCATGGTGGAGCCGCCGTTCGGGGTCCCGGAGCTCGGTCCGATCATCGAACGCGTCGCTGCACTCGACCCGCAGATCTTCGGGATCGTCGAGCAGGACATGTACGGCTGCTCCGTCGACCGGCCGTTCCCGATCGCCAAGCGCACACGTGAGCACATCTTCGGCGAGACCGCCGCTGCCCGCGTCAGCTGAACCCACTTCGACCAGTCAGAATCCACGGAAGGCACCGACGCCATGAGCACCACCACCCAGACCACCGACCGTCCCACCGGGACCGACGCACGGACGGGTGACCTCCGGGTCGGCATCGTCGGTGCAGGCCTGATGGGAGCCGACCACGTCAAACGGATCACCGAGCGGGTGAGTGGTGCGGTCGTCGCTGCGATCATCGAACCCGACGCGGGCCGTGCCGCGGCCGCGGCTGCCAACGCCCCCGGCGCCCAGGCGTTCACCCGGATCGAGGACGCGATCGCGGCCGGCGCCGTGGACGCGGTCCTCATCGCGACCCCCGGTCAGTTCCACGAGCCGGTCCTCCTGCCGGCCCTCGCCGCCGGACTCCCGATCCTCTGCGAGAAGCCGCTGACGCCCGACTCCACGTCGTCGTGGCGGGTGCTCGAGGCAGAACAGCAGCTCGACCGTCCGCACATCCAGGTCGGGTTCATGCGCCGCTTCGACGCGGAGTACCAGCAGCTGCGCGCCCTCGTCGAGTCGGGCGACGCCGGCGAGCTCCTCATGCTCCGCGGCGTCCACCGCAACGCGGTCGTCCCCGACACCTACACGCAGACGATGCTCATCACCGACTCGGTCGTGCACGAGTTCGACGTGCTGCCGTGGGTGGCCGGCTCGACCGTCGCGAGCGTCGAGGTGAAGTACCCGCGTCGCAACCGGCTGAGCCCTGACCACCTGCGCGAGCCGATCCTCGTCATCATCGAGCTCGCGAACGGTGTCCTCGTCGACGTCGAGATGAACGTGAGCGTCCAGTTCGGCTATCAGGTCGCGACCGAGGCGGTCTTCGCCGAGAGCATCGCGCGGATCGGTCAGCCGTCCGGCCTCCAGCAGTGGAAGGACGGCCGCTTCAGCGTCCCCGACCACACGAGCTTCGTGACGCGGTTCGCCGCGGCGTACGACGAGCAGGTCCAGCGCTGGGTGAACGCGGTCCGCGGGGGCACCCTCGTCGACGGGCCGAACGCCTGGGACGGCTACAAGGTGGCGCTCGCCTGTGAAGCGGGAGTCGCGGCCCTCACCACCGACGGCCCGGTGCCGGTCGCCATTCCCGAGCGCCCCGCGTTCTACGCTTGATCCGCGTCCGGCCGGCAAGCCTCGCGATGCCGGCCGGACGCACTGACGAAGGAGTTCCCCGATGGTCCGCATCGCCCTCGATCCGACCCCGTATCACCACGACCATGCACTGCTCGACTTCCCGGACATCGCCGCGCGGCTCGGATACGACCATCTGCAGCTGACGCCGCACGCCGACTTCGGGCCGTTCTTCCGGTACCCCAAGGCCGACGACGCCCTCGTCGCCGCCCTGCGCAAGCGCGTCGCCGACGCCGGGATCACGATTCCGGCGCTCCTGCCCGTGCAACGCATCTCCTCACCGGAGGAGAAGCAGCGGGAGGCGGCCGTGCGGAACTTCTCGCGCATCATCCACCTCGCCGTGGAACTCGGCGTCGACACCCTCAACACCGAGTTCAGCGGGCGCCCGGAGCGCAGCGAGGACTCTGAAGCGGCGTTCTACCGTTCGATGGAGACGTTGTTGCCGCTGGCCGAGCGGGAGGGCGTCCGGATCAACTTCGACCCGCACCCCGACGACTTCGTCGAGGACGGTCTTGAGGCATGGCGCATCATCCGCGGTCTCAACTCGGCATCGGTCGGCTTCGTGTACGTCGCGTCCCACACCTTCCACTACGGCGACCGCGCGACGACCCTGCTGCCCGAGATCGGCGACCGGCTCGGCGCGGTGTACGCCGCCGATTCGTTCGACCACCACCGCTCCCACGGGCTCCGGTACATCAGCAACCCGCCGGGGAACGCTGCTCGGGTGCACCAGCACCTCGCGATCGGCGACGGCGACGTCGATTGGACGCGATTGTTCGACGTGCTGGCGCGGACGGGTTTCCTGGACCGCGACGATGCGATCATCGTGTCCAACGTCTTCGCCGAGGATGAGCGGGCCGACGAGGTCTCCCGGTCACAGCTCACCCGACTCCATGAACTCGTGGAGTCGGCGCGCGCGAAAACTACCGCCGGGGGAGCGGGCGCCGGAGCGTGAGGCTCGGCCTCGTCGGGTACGGATTCGGCGGACGCACCTTGCTACGCGGCTGATCGAGGCGTCCTGCTCAGCGTCTTCCAGAACCGGCGCTGGGATTCCGAGGCCCGAACGCTGCAGGCGATCGTGCGTTCGGGCGCCATCGGTGACTTCCGCCTCGTCGAGAACGTCCTCGACCGGTGGGAACGTCGCGCGACCGCCCGTCACCGTACGCGGGCTCGACCTCCAGACGGACCAAGTGCTCGCCGGGCTTCGGCCCGCCGACCATGGCTGGGGCGTCGAGCCGCACGAGCGGTGGGGCACGCTCACGACGACGGGCGGTGAGCAGCGGCCGTATCCGCGCGCCGATGGTCGCTGGCAGGACTTCTACGCAGGAGTGCGTGAGGCGATCGACACCGGGTCAGGCGTCCTCCCCGTCGCCGTCGAGGGCTCCCTCGCGACATTCGCGATCCTCGAGGCCGCTCGCCGGAGCGCTCAGCTCGGAACCTGGGTGGACGTCCCGTCCGTCTGACAATCCTCTCGGTCCGCGTGCTCCCGGCACAGAAGAACGGCCCGTCCTCTCGATGAGGGCGGGCCGTTCGACGGTGGGGTGCGGACCAGGATCAGAAGGTCTTGTACTGCTCCTTGAAGTGGTCCTCGAGGGACTCCAGGCTCTTGCCCTTCGTCTCCGGGACGCTCGTCGCGACGAAAAGGATGGCGAGGAGACCGACCGCTGCGAAGAGCAGGAACGTTCCGAATCCGAGGGACTCGACGAGCGAGGGGAACGCCAGCGAGATGATCGCGTTCGTGGACCAGAGCACCAGGACGGTGATGCCGATCATGACGCCGCGCATCTTCAGTGGGAAGATCTCGGCGATCATGAGCCACGCGAGGGGGCCGATGGTGCCCTGCATGATCCCGATGAAGAGCAGGATCGCGATGAGGAGCAGCCACGGGCGGACCGGATTGTCCTCTGGGAGCCCGAGGCCGATGGCGCCCACGAGCAGGTGCATGGTCGTAGTCCCGATGAAGCCGAACAGCATCAGCGAGCGACGGTTGAAGCGGTTGATGATGGAGAGCGCCACGAGCATCGCCGTGACGGACATCACACCGTTCAGCACGTTGAAGCTCAGCGCAGCGTTCCGCGTGAAGCCGGCCGCCTCGAGCACCTGGGTGCCGTAGTACATCATCGAGTTGATACCGGTGAGCTGTTGGTAGGCGGCGATGCCGATGCCGATGAAGAGGAGGCGTCGGATCCACGGGGTCCGCACGATGTCCATGAAGGTACCGGACTGCTCGTCCTTCTCGATCACGGACAGCTGCCTGACCTCTTCCATCTCGGCGACGGCGCGCTCCTCCGAGCGGACCTGCCGGAGCACCTCGAGGGCCTCGTCGTCGCGACCGCGAGCGAGGAGCCAGCGCGGACTCTCGGGCATCCGGAGCATGCCGAAGAACAGGACGAAGGCGGGGATGACCGCGACAGCGAGCATGTAGCGCCAGACGTGGTCGTTGGAGCCCCAGACATTGCCGATGATGGCGTTGATGGCGAAGGCGAGGAATTGCCCGCCGACGATCATCAGTTCATTCCGGGAGACGAGGCTTCCGCGCTTCTCGAATGGGGCGACCTCCGCAAGGTAGACCGGGACCGTGACCGAGGCACCGCCCACGGCGAGACCGAGGATGAAGCGGAAGACGAGGAGTATCTCGTAGCTCGGAGCGATGACGCAGCCGCCGGCGCCGATGAAGAACAGGACGGCGATGACGAGGATGTTGCGCTTTCGACCGAGTCGGTCCGACAGCCGCCCGCCGAAGAAGGCGCCGACAGCAGCACCGATCAGCAGGGTGAAGGTGATGAGGCCCTCCTGGAAGGAGTTGAGCCCGAAGTACTCCATCATGAACGACAGGGCGCCGTTGAGCACCCCGGTGTCGTAGCCGAAGAGGAGCCCACCGAATGTCGCGATGACGGCGACGAGGCCGAGACGCTTGTTGTAGGGGCCATTGCCGAGGGGCGGCAAGGCCACCTTCACGGCATTGGTGATCGTTCCACCATGAGACACGTTGTTCGCTCCTTTGCGTGTTCCCGCCTCCAGCCCCGATGGGCCGGTTGTCGACGCTGAACCGGGTGAGAATGTGTCCTAATGTTAGGACATTCTGCCACGAAGCGCCAGCGAATCGCATGACTGGATCAAAACAGCAGGCCCTACCGTCGACATGTGGTCGACGGCAGGGCCTGAGACGGGGCGGGTGGTCAGAAGCGCCCCGCCCGGAAGCGTTCAACCCCGACGGCGCCCTCGACGACCGCGGCGGTGAGCTCCTCCACGCTCGTGTCCTCGCGACGGACGTCGAGGATCTTCCGTCCGTGGTTCATCACGATGTGCCGGTCGCACACCTGGTAGGCGTGGTGCAGGTTGTGGGTGACCAGCACCGAGCTCACGCCCTCCGACTTCAACTGTCGGAGATAGTTCAGCAGCGCCTCGGTCGCCCGCACGGCGAGCGCGGACGTCGGTTCGTCCAGGATGAGGAGGCTTCGCTTGAAGTGCACCGCTCGGGCGATGGCGACCGCCTGGGCTTGGCCGCCTGACAGCGAGGCGACGAGCTGCTTCGAGGACTTGATGCCCTCGATCGTCACGACGGTGTCCAGGATCTCCGAGGTGATCGCGTCCATCTGCTTCATCTTCATGAGACCGAGACGGTTGGTGATCTCCCGACCCATGAACAGGTTCCGAGTGATGGACATCTGTGGCACGAGCGCCGAGTCCTGGAAGATCGTCTCGACGCCGAGCTGTTCCGTCAGCGCCCGGTTGACGGTGTCGTGCTGCTGACCTTCCCAGGTGTACGAACCGGACGACATCTGGACGACGCCCGACATGATCTTCACGAGCGTCGACTTGCCCGCACCATTGTCGCCGAGGAGGCCGACGACCTCACTGTGGCCGATGTCGAAGGAGACGTCGTTCAGGACGGTGTTGGCTCCGTATCGCTTGGTGACTCCCTCGATACTGAGCAGAGGCATCGCGGTGTCGATGGTGGCGTCGATGGTCACGAGGCCTTTCCTTCCATGAGCTTGTTGAAGATGGCGGCGATGACGATGATGAGGCCGACGAAGAGTTGGATGTAGAAGCCGGGCGCCTTCGCGAGGATGAGTCCGTTCTCGATGATGCGGATGAGGGCGGCGCCGATGATCATGCCGACGATGCTGCCTCGACCACCGAGGAGCGAGGTCCCGCCGACGACGGCGGCGGCGATGGCCATGAGTGTGTAGTCGTCGGTGCTCCCCGGCTGCATCGACGAGGTGCGGACCGCGATGAGGATCGAGGCGAACCCGACGAGTCCGCCGAAGATGCCGAACGCCATGAGCCGGACGACGGCCGGGTTGATGGAGATCGCCTTCGCCGCGGCCGCGTTGCCGCCGACGGCGTAGACGTGGTTGCCGCGCTTGTGCCGGTGGAGGAAGAGCCAGCCGATCACGCCGATGACGAGCAACCAGACCAGCTGTGACCGGAACAGCCCGAAGTCACCGGCGAAGAGCGTGACGAGCGTGTCGTCCTTCGCGCTCGACAGGATCGCGGGCGACGTGCCGTTCACGAAGAGGCTTGCACCGGTCCAGAAGAACCCCATGCCGAGCGTGGCGATGAAGGACGGGATCTTGGTGACGACGACGATGAGGCCGTTGATGAGCGCGATGCCGGTGCCGCAGGCGATCGCCGCGAGTGCACCCCAGCCCCAGCCGACGGCCTCGGAGACGCGGATGAAGATGATCGCGGAGAAGCCGATGTTCGCACCGAGCGACAGGTCGAACTCTCCCGCGATCATGAGGATCCCGGCGCCGATGCCGAGGATGGCGAGCACGGGGATGGACTGGGAGATGACGCCGGAGAGGTTGCTCGGCGACAGGAACGGGAACGCGTCCGGTGCGACCACACCGGCGATGATGAAGCCGAGCAGGACGATCGCGAAGATGATGCCGATCTCGAGTGCGCCGCGTCCGCGGGTGTAGGTGATCGTGTCCCGCAGTCGGTCGACGAAACCGTGCGGCTGGTTGTCGGACAGCTTGCGCGGCTGGGAGATGCTCTCCGTGGAGAGTGGTGCGGTCAGGATGGGCGCGGGTTCGCGCGTGGGTGGTTGAGACATTGGGGGTCCTTCGGTGCGCGACGGATCGCGGTCGGTTCGGAGAGGGGTGCCGTGCGGTGCGCCGAGGGTCGTGGATCGGCCCCCGGCGCCGTGGGCGGGCGTCAGTAGCGGATGCCCTGCAGGTCCTTCTCCTCGAGGAAGGAGACGTTGGACTTGTCGATCAGGCCGAGTCCGCCGGAGTTGATGTTGGCGGGGGAGAGGCCGAAGTCAATCGACAGCATGCCCTGCATCACCGACTGGTACCCCTGCACGTATCCCTGCTGGTCTGCCGTGGCGAGGATCTTGCCGTCCTTGATCCCCTGGATCACCTGCGGAGAGGTGTCGAAGCCGACAACCGGTACCGAGACGCCGGCGGCTTCCATGGCCGCGACGACGTTGCGGTGCGGGGTTCCGCCCAGCGGGACGATCGCCTTGACGTCGGGGTTCGCCGTCAGCCATGAGGTCATGGAGTTGAGCGCCTCCTCGTCGGCGCCGGAGGTACGGAGGTACTCGCCCTTGGCCCCGACCGCGTCGAGGGCCTCCTGGACGCCGCCACCGCGCTTGATCGCGTAGTCCTGCTCGGGCTCCTCGGCCGGGAACATGACCTTGTCGCCCTCCTTGAGGTCGACTTCCTTCAGCAGGCGCTCTCCGACGAGCGTGCCGACCTCGGTGAAGTCCTGGCCGACGAAGCCGGACACGCAGTCCTTCGCACTGTCAGGAGCGGGCACGTTGTACGCGATGACGGTGACACCGGCGTCGTGGGCGTCGCAGGCCACTTTCGACCACTTCTCACCCTCGTTGAACGGCATGAAGATGAGCGAGGGCTTCGTCGCGATGGCAGTGCCGACCAGGTCGACCATCTTGTCCGGGTCGCCTTCCGCGGTCTGGTGGGTCAGATTCAAGTGACCGAGTTCGGCGGCGTCTTCGCCGCCCTTCAGGATCTGCGCCCAGAACGGGTCGCTGGCGGGGTTGTAGTAGGTGAAGAAATAGGCGTCGCGGTTGTCGGCGCGCGATCCGAAGCCGGAGGCGAGCCCGGCGTCTGAGCTGCTGCCGGCGCTCGGGGTCGCCGTGCAACCAGCCAGGGCGAGCGCGGCGACGCCGACGAGGGCGATCGTGCCGAGGAGCGAGCGTCGTGCTGAGGTGTTCACTTCGTTGTGTCCTTTCGAGGGGTGGGCCTCGGGCGGCCCGTGCATCATTGCAGGGCTCAAGCTAGTGAAGAACAGACAAGAGGGCAATAGAAAGTCAGGACATATTTACTTACCGGTGACAACCGCCGAGTGGAAGTCATAGGATATGAATGTCCTTACAAAGATTTGCCGAACAGGAGACCCATATGCCGCTCGTCAGGATCGACCTCACCGCCGGCCGTGATGCCGCGAACGTCCGAGAGATCGCAGACGCCATCCATGAGGCGATCGTGTCCGTCTACGGGATTCCGCCCCGTGATCGCTTCCAGATCGTGACCGAACACGCGGCTGGCCAGATCATCGCAGAGGATGCGGGGCTCGGCTTCGAGCGCTCGGCAGGCGTCGTCATGATCCAGATCTTCACGCAGCGCGGTCGAAGCGACGAGACGAAGCAGGCGCTCTACGCGGCTGTGGCCGAGCGCCTCTCCGAGGTCGGCGTCGACGGCGCGGACGTCTTCATCGGCTACGTCGAGAACGGGCCGCAGGATTGGTCCTTCGGCTTCGGTCGCGCACAGTACCTCACTGGGGAGCTTGCCGTTCCGGCGCGCTGAGGTCTCGAGATCGGCTCGCTACCGGTCGACGAGGGTGACCTCGAAGGAGTACAGGTCGGGTCGGTAGACGTGCTGGCCGAACTCCACCGCCCGACCGGAGTTGTCGAAGGCAGTTCGCGACATGGTCAGGAGTGCGCTGCCCTTCCGGACGTCGAGCATCTCGCTCTCAGGGCCTGACGCCTCCCGTGCGCCGATGCGTTGCTTGGCGACACGCATCGTGACGCCGCGTGCCCGGAGGAGTTGGTAGAGGCCGTGGTGCTCGAGGGCTCCGAGGTCGAGGTCCGTGAGGTCTTCGGGGAGGAAGTTCTCGAGGATCGCGAGTGGGACACCGTCCGCCCGGCGTAGCCGCCTGATGTGGACGATCGGGCTCCCGGTCGCCACGCCGAGGGCGTCCGCGACCTTCTCGTCCGCCGTTGTGACCTCGGCGGAGAGGATGTCCGTCTCCGGCTTCTGCCCCGTACGCTCCAGATCCTCGAACAGGCTGGTGAGCTCGACGTTGCGCGTCACCTTGCCGTGGACGACCTGTGTGCCGATACCTCGGCGACGGACGAGAAGACCCTTGTCCACGAGTTCCTGGATGGCCCGACGGATCGTGGGACGGGAGAGCCCGAGGCGGGTGCCCAGCGCTACCTCGTTCTCCAGACGGGATCCCGCTGGCAGCGTCTCATCATGGATGGCCTGCTCGAGCCTGGTTGCGATCTGGTAGTACAGCGGCACCGGTCCGGATCGATCGAGGTCGAGGAAGAGTTCGACGGGGAGCGTCTGCTCGGGCTGTGCCATGAGGCTCCTTCAAGGTGGAGTGAAAACTTGTCCTGACAATATCAGGGCTTTCCAAACGGCGGGTATGTCAGGTCGTGGTGGGTCGGTTTGCATATTGTCAGGACATACCGTCAAAGTTCGGGTAAGCTGCGCGTATTGCGTCGCCGCAGCACCGGCGATCGCCCACTCGACTCCCGGAGGCACTTCGATGACCGACACCCTCACAACAGCCGACACCCTGCCGCTCGCCGTCGCGGCGGCCTCGACGCGGACAAGCCTGTGGAATGATTCCGCGGACCCCCTCGAACTCGCCAGGTCGATCACGTTCGGCGCGGTCGGCGCGACCTGCAATCCGGTCATCGCCCTCGCCGTGATCTCCCAGAACCTCGATGTCTGGGCGCCGCGGATCGCCGAACTCGCTGTCGAATTCCCAACGGCAGGGGAGGCCGAGCTCGGCTGGAAGGTGGTCGAGGAGCTGTCGATCCAGGCAGCCGTCCTCCTCGAGCCGGCGTTCCGGGAGAGCAACGGCCGCAACGGTCGACTGTCGATCCAGACCGACCCGCGGCTTCACCGAGACGCTGATGCGCTCGTCGAGCAAGCCGTTCGATTCTCGGCGCTGGCGGAGAACATCATCGTGAAGATCCCCGCGACCGCTGTCGGTATCCGCGCGATCGAAGAAGCGACCTATCGCGGTGTCAGCATCAACGCGACGGTCTCGTTCACGGTGGCGCAGGCCGTCGCTGTCGGCGAGGCGATCGAGCGCGGTCTTGATCGGCGGGCTGCTGAAGGACTGCCGGACTGGGAGTTCGGCTCCGTCGTCACCATCATGGGCGGGCGCCTCGACGACTGGCTCAAGGCGTCCGTCGCGAAGGACCGCATCCTCATCGATCCCGGCTACCTCGAGTGGGCGGGCGTGGCCGCGTTGAAGGAGGCGCACCGCATCTTCACCGAACGCGGGTACCGGTCGAGGATCCTCTCCGCCGCCTTCCGGAACCACCTGCAGTGGTCCGAACTGGTCGGCGGCGATCTGGTGGTCTCGCCCCCGTTCGATTGGCAGCTACGCATCAACGAGAACCGGATCCCCGTCGACCCGCACCGCATCGATGTCCCGGTCGCGCAGCACATCGTCGACACACTCCTGGAACGCGTCCCAGAATTCCGGAGGGCGTACCTGGTGGACGGCATGTCGATCGCCGAGTTCGACGACTTCGGAGCCACACGCCGGACGCTGCGTCAGTTCCTCGAGGCCGATGCCAAGCTCGACGCCTTGGTGCGGGACATCATCCTCCCGGCGATCTAGAGGCACCCTTGTACAGCGGGGGAGCGTCAGAAACCATCGATCCGAGCGATGACAACCAGCAGATCACCTTCCGGTCGAGACGCTGGGTGCGGCCGGAGGACCTCAACGCCCATGGCAGCCTCTTCGGCGGCAGTCTGCTGCGCTGGATCGACGAGGAGGCAGCCATCTATGCGATCCTGCAGCTCGGAAATCCGCGAGCCGTGACCAAGTACATCTCCGAAATAGACTTTGTTTCTTCGGCACTCCAAGGCGACTTGATCGAGATGGGCCTTCGCGCGACGTCGTTCGGGCGGACCTCCTTGACGATGCGCGCGGAGGTCCGCAACATCGTGTCCCGCAACAACATCCTGACCATCGAGCGCATAGTTTTCGTGAGTCTCGGTGACGACGGGCTGCCGAAGCCCCACGGATACACGGAGACGACATGCGATCGTGATCGCCTTCCCATCCCTTCGACATCGCGTTGAGCGCTGTGCCTGATAGTGCAAGGAGGGAGAAGGGCCCGGTTGCCGCGTCGAGATCCGGGATGGTGCTTCGGCACTCCGCCCTACTCGATCCACGACAACGGCAGCCTGACGTTCTTGCACTCCGACGCCGATGCGGCGTCGGCTCAGCGGCCACGCTCTCATTACAGTGATGGGTTGCTGGCCGAGGGCTGGTCTTCGATAGTCGACACGACCAGGAGGTCTTCCGCGAGGCGCCTGTGGCTGGGGTGTCTGTCGCGTGGCTTGCCTAGCCTTGGCCGTGCCTCTCGTGCTCTGTCCGGGCTGGGGCACTCTTGCCAAGTGATCGGCTGCGAGTTCAGGCCGAGGCAGTCGGTTCGGAGATCGGAGCCACGAGCAGATGTTGCCGACAGGGAGGGCGACTGTAGTCCCGTCTTCTTGACAGCTGGGATCCAAGTTGTACTGTAGTGAGTATGTCTACAGCTGCCAGGCCATCATCGGGCTGGCTCAGGGTGGCCCCCGCGATCGCCGTCTTAGGGTGGGGCGGGAACGAATTCCTGCCGCTCATGCAGCTGTATCGGCAGCTGGGGGGCTTCACGCAGGTCGAGATCGACCTCCTGCTAGCTGCCTATGTCGCGGGAATCGTGCCTGGGTTCGCGCTCTCGGGTCCGTGGTCGGATCGGCATGGGCGCAAACCGGTCCTGTTCATTGGTGTCGCCCTGGGCGTCGTGGGTAGCGGGATCCTCGCGCTGGGTGAGAGCAGCTTGGCGGTTCTGTGCGTGGGACGAGCGATCAGCGGGGTGAGTGTTGCGATCGGCATGGTCGTGGGTACCGCCTGGATCAAGGAGCTGTCGCATCTCGAGGGCAGAGCGGATGCAGGGGCGCGTCGTGCTGCTGCTGTCCTCACCATTGGGTTCGGTGGCGGTGCAGGAATCGGTGGAGCTCTCGCGCAGTGGGCACCATGGCCCGGCGTTCTTCCTTACGTAGTTCATATTTGCGCGAGCATGATGGCGCTCCTCGCTCTGTGGCCGGCCACCGAGACTCGGCAGTTCGATGCCAATGTGACGAGCCTGCTAGGGGACCTACGCATCCCACACGCCGCTCGCCGAGAGTTCGTGCGGACGGTCTTACCGTTGGCGCCGTGGGTATTTGCCGCGCCCGCCCTAGCGTTTGCTGTGGGACCATCGTTGGTAATCAGTCAGGTCGGAGACTTCGCGGTTGGCTTCGCAACGCTTGTCACGGTGGTCACCTTGGCGGTCGGTTGGGCAACGCAACAGTGGTCGGGACGTCTGATCAAGAGATTCGGCGGCACTACAGGTGTGTTTGGAGCTGGCTTCACTGTCGTGGGCGCTCTAACGCTCGTTCCGGCCGCGGTATCGTCCGAGATCTCGGCAGTGCTCGTCGCTGCGCCACTCTTCGGCATCGGATACGGACTATCGATGGTCGCTGGCCTCACCCGCGTCCAAGCGATGGCGTCGCCGGACGATCTAGCAGGGATCACCGCCGTCTACTACTGCATCACCTACGTGGGATTCCTCCTACCGGCGTTGCTGGCGGGGATGACGCTGGTGGCACCACTCTGGGTGTTGCTCATCGCAACGGCGACATTGTGTGCGGTGTGCGCGCTGGCGGCAGCGGCGGGACTACGAACCGACCGAGGACGACGACGAGAGGAGCGGCTTTGATAGTCAAGACGGCAACGGTGCAAGCCTACGAGCAGCTGCTCGACTGGTTACGCGACGGGACCTTCCCGCCGGGGATGATGCTCAGCGAGCACGACCTTGCACACCGCCTCAGTGTCAGCCGGACCCCGGTCCGAGCCGCACTCCGACGACTCGAATCGGATGGGTGGTTGACCATCTATCCGCAGCGCGGCGCACTGGTGCGTACGCTGACGGCTGCTGAGGCAATCGACGTGTCCGACGCCAGGCAGGTGCTGGAATCCGCTTGTATTGATGCGCTCTCGGACGAGGCGCGCGTTCGCCTCTGCCGAGAGTTGGAGCAGTCCATCCAACAGCAGATCTTTGCGTCTGAGCAGGGAAACTATGAACAGGTCGTGAAGTTGACGATCGACTTCCATCGGGCGTTCGTCGTTGCCGGTGACAATCCGATCCTCTTGGATTTCTACGACCGGCTACGCGACCGCCAGGAGGTCATGACCCTCCGCGCGCGCCCTGATGTTGCCGGCCGGTGGAGCGACTTCATTGCCGAGCACCGCAGCCTTGTCGAATGCGCCCGAGCAGGAGACCGAGCCGCGTTCCTCGTCGAGTTGCGTGCTCACATCGTGAACACCCACGGATCCCTCATGGGATCGCTTTGAAGAACGGCGGAGCCATGCACCTGGACGACTCGCATTTTGGGACGGCGCGGCCCCTGCCCGCGCCGCTCGACCGGAGCAAGCCAGTGTGGGTAGCGCCCATGGCCGGCGGGCCTTCAAGCCCAGCGTTCGTCATCGCCGCAGCCAGCTTGGGTCACTTTTCGCAGCTCGCCGCCGGCTACAAGAGCGCTGGCGCGATGATCCAGGAGGTGGACCAGGTTCGGAAGTCCGGCCTCGAGCTCTTCGGAGTCAACCTCTTCGTTCCAAACCCGCATCCCATCACCGCAGATGCCTATGACGCCTACGCGAATGCACTACGGCGCACCGCGCACCGGTTGCACTATGAGGGAGCCCCGGAAAAGCTCCGCGAGGACGATGACGACTGGGAAGCCAAAGTAGCTGCCCTGGTCGCCGAGCCTGTACCAGTGGTGAGCTTCACATTCGGCTTGCCATCTGCAACCGTGATCGACGCGCTGCACAGTGTCGGCTCGGTCCTCATTCAGACCGTCACCTCGACTAGTGAGGCACGCCAAGCTGAAGAGGCAGGCGTTGATGTCCTCGCGGTTCAAGGCTACGCCGCAGGCGGCCACTCCGGCATCTGGAACGCTGACGCGCTGCCTGCCGACATACCGCTAGCGGTGCTCGTCGAGCAGGTTGCAGCGGCTGTTTCGCTCCCATTCGTCGCCGCGGGCGGTGTCGCAACCTCGGCCGACGTAGCCGCACTCCTTTGCGTCGGAGCATCAGCGGTCGGCGTGGGCACTGCAGTGTTGCGCGCAACCGAGAGCGGTGCCTCGCCACTCCACAAGGCGGCGCTTGCAGACCGTCGCTACACCGTAACCGCGATTACGCGCGCTTTCACTGGGCGCCCGGCCCGTGCTTTGGTAAACCAGTTCGTGGTGGACCATGACGCGGCGTCTCCGAGCGGATACCCAGCTCTGCATCACCTGACCAAGCCGTTGCGCGCTGCAGCGCTAGCCGCAGGCGATGCCTCCGCTCTCAACCTCTGGGCCGGTCAGCGATGGGAGACAGCGCGCGATGCACCGTTGGCATCGATCCTCGCAGCGCTCGTTCCGGACACCACTGCATAGAACGCAGTCCGGTGGAAGGTGTTGCCATGAAAACGCCGCCTCAGATGCGACACCATCTGCGCCACCTTCCACCAGAAGATCACTGACGCGACGCTCATCATTGTCGCTGCATTCGGCGAGTGCCACGAGGTGAAGATGAAATGTTCGACTGCAGCGTCTTGCGTGACGTCGAATTGCCGCTTACAGTGTGTTGAACCGGTTCGACAGTGACCGGAAACGACGACCTGCCGAGACCGGCGGGACTGTTCATCGGAGAACGCATGGCGACCATCGGAGACGTGGCCCGAGCTGCTGGCGTGTCGCGCAGTACGGTCTCCTACGCCCTCTCCGGCAAGCGCACGATCTCATCGGAGACGCGTGAGCGAATCGAGGAGGCGATCTCCGACCTCGGCTTCACCGTGAACGCTGGCGCACGCGCGTTGGCGACCGCGCAGACGATGTCGATCGGACTGCTCTTCCGGTTCCACGAGGACGAGTTCGCTCCGGCGATGCTGCAGTACATCATGTCGATCACGGACGCGGCCCGGGAGCTCGGCTACGACATCCTGATGGTGACGGATGCCGACGGCGTGAACGCTGTCCGACGCATCACCACCTCGAACCGCGTCGACGGCGTCGTCCTACTGGACGTCACCCACAACGACCCTCGGCTCGTCCCCTTGCGCGAGGCTCACCAGCCGGGCGCGCTCGTCGGGCTCCCCGGATCCACTGAGGGACTCGACATATTCGACCTCGACTTCGGCGAATCGGCGCGGGTTCTCGTGGATCACCTCGTCGGTCTCGGGCACCGTGAGCTCATCCTGATCAGCCCACCGCAGCATGTATTCGACCGCGGTGGCGCCTACGCCTGGCGCTTCCGTGACGCCGCGCTCGAGCGCGCGGCGCGCTACGGCATTCCCATCCACGCCTACTACGGCGAGTCGCAGCAGCCGGCCATCAACCGGAGTCTCAATGCCATCCTCGACGCGCGCGCGACGGCCACCGGCCTCCTCGTCCACAACGATGCGACGATCGCCGCACTACCGGAGGTCCTGAGCGCGCGCGGCGTCTCCGTGCCTGACGACCTCTCCGTCGTCGGACTGTTCGCCCGCGACTTCGGCCGCAACTTCTCCCTGCCTTACACGGCTGTGGAGAGCTCACCGGACAAGCTCGGCCGTCTCGCGGTCCAGCAGCTCGTCCGGAGGATCGTCGACCCGGCGCAGGCCGGACCGACGGTCGTGAAGTTCGTCGAACCTGAACTGATCGATCGGGGCAGCGTCAGCTGACCCAACTCCCGCCCATGGCATTTTTTTCTGCCGCCAATCGAACCGGTTCGACGCTTGCGCAGCTCAGAACTAGACACCCCCGAACCGATCAACCGCCCCCACTCCACCGCACGACATCGCAACTGTTCAGAGAGGAACACCGTGAACATCACCACCCGAATCGCCAGCACCACCGGCTCCACCCGGAGGACCCGAACCGTCCGGATCGTCGGCACAGCCATTGCGACCGGCGCCCTCATCGGTGGCCTCACCGCGTGCTCCGGAAGTACCTCCAGCGGTGACGCCGCCTCGGCCGACTACACCTTCTGGGACCCTTATCCCCAGTACGACGACACCAGCGACTGGGCTAAGACGATCGATGCCTGCGCCACCGAGGCGGGAGTGACCGTCAAACGCACCGCCTATGACACGAGCGATCTGACCAACAAGGCGCTTCTCGCCGGTCAGCAGGACAACTCGCCCGACATCCTGCTCGTCGACAATCCCGTCGTCTCCACGCTCGCCGACGCTGGCATCCTGACGACGACCGCGGACAACGGCCTCGACATCGCCGACATCGAGGCGAACATCCTCGCCGCCGGCCAGATCGGCGACGACACCTTCGGCGTGCCGATCGGCGCCAACACCCTCGCGCTCTACTACAACCCCGACGTGCTAGCGGCAGCCGGCGTCGACATCTCGACGGTGACCGACTGGGCGTCACTCACGACGGCACTCGAGCAGGTCGCCGCCGCAGGGAAGAAGGGCATCACCTTCTCCGGCATCGGTACCGAGGAGGGGAGCTTCCAGTTCCTGCCGTGGTTCTGGGGATCCGGAGCCGAACTGACCGAACTCGACTCGCCCGAGGCGGTCTCGGCCGTCACGCTCTGGTCCGACTGGGTGAGCAAGGGCTACGCCCCCAACTCGGTGATCAACAACACGCAGACCACCAGCTGGGAGGAGTTCCTCACCGGCGACTTCGCCTTCGCCGAGAACGGCACCTGGCAGAAGGCGAGTGCGGCCGAGGCCGGCTATGAGGTCATCCCGCTCCCGGCGAGCGACGGCGGCTCGGCTCCCGCCCCGACCGGTGGTGAGTTCTTCACCGTGCCGGTCCAGTCGGACACGAAGCGCTATGAGGCTTCGGCGAAGATCATCTCCTGCCTCACGAGCACGGACAACATCGTCGACACCGTGAACGCACTGAACTATATCGCGCCGACTAAGGCCGCGCAGGAGGCGCAGCTCGCAGCCGACCCGTCGCTCCAGCCCTGGATCGACGCGGTCTCCGCCGCCAAGGGTCGCACCAGCGACGACCTCGGTACGAAGTACCCGCGCATCTCGGAGCAGCTGTGGACCGCCGTGCAGAACGCACTTACCGGATCGCAGTCGCCCGAGGACGCTCTGAAGGCTGCTCAGGAGGCCGCCGCGAAGGCGACCGAGTAGCCGGACCCCGACCTGCGGGACGGGCTGCCCCCTCCAGCCCGTCCCGCAGCCCACCCCCGAACCCCGAAAGAAGCATCATGACCGCCACACCGACGCGCACCGGGTCATCCGCCCGCGCAGCAGCGACAGCCGAGCCGCAGGACGCCGCGCTCCCGCCCGCCCGCCGTCGTCGCCGGACCAGCGGACGCTGGACCGCCTGGGCGTTCATCGCCCCGGTCGTCATCTACCTGGCGGTGTTCTACGCCTATCCGCTGTACCGCAACTTCGAGTTGAGCATCCACGACTACACGGTCCGGTCCTTCGTACAGGGCGATGCGCCCTTCGTCGGGTTCGAGAACTACATCGCGATCTTCCAGGACTCGACCTTCGCCCCGGCGCTCCTCAACACGGGAGTCTTCACCGTCGTGTCGATCATCTTCCAGTTCTCGATCGGGCTTGCGCTCGCGGTGTTCTTCTTCCAGAACTTCCGCCTCTCCTCGACCCTCCGAGCCCTGTTCCTCGTACCGTGGCTCCTGCCGTTGCTGGTCTCGGCGTCCACCTGGTCGTGGATGCTCAACAGCGAGTCCGGCGTCGTCAACGCGCTGCTCGAGACCGTCGGCCTGTCGCAGGTGAACTGGCTGACCTCGCCGCAGTGGTCGCTCGTGTCCGTGCTCATCGCGAACATCTGGATCGGTATCCCGTTCAACCTCGTGATCCTCTACAGCGGCCTGCAGAACATCCCGACCGACATCTACGAGGCCGCTTCGCTCGACGGCGCGAACGGGTGGCAGACGTTCTGGCGCATCACCTTCCCGCTCCTGCGCCCGGTCTCCGCCATCACGATCCTCCTCGGGCTCGTCTACACCCTGAAGGTGTTCGACATCATCTGGATCATGACCCGGGGAGGCCCGGCCGACGCCTCGACGACGTTGGCCATCTGGTCCTACCGACTCGGCTTCGGGTCGACACTGCCCGACTTCAGCCCTGCAGCCGCCGTGGGCAACGTGCTCATCGTCATTGCACTGATCTTCGGGCTCATCTACATCCGGACGCAACGAAAGCTGGACGCATCATGACCGGGCACCGCCCCTGGTGGAAGACCGTCGTCGGGATCGTGCTGACCGCGATCATGCTCTTCCCGATCTACTGGATGATCAACGTGTCGCTCACGAAGTCCGGCGACATGCGGAAGGATCCGCCGAACCTCATCCCGCTCGATCCGACATTCGAGGGCTATGCGAAGGTCATCGAGCAGCAGCTGCCGTATCTCGGCACGAGCCTCGTCGTCGGGCTCGGGACCGTGGTGCTCACGGTCGTCCTCTCGGCGCCCGCCGCCTATTCGCTCGCGAAGCTCCGGCCGATCGGTGGAGGGGCGCTCAGCTTCGTCCTGCTGATCGCCCAGATGATCCCGGGCATCATCATGGCGATGGGGTTCTACGCGATCTACCTGAACCTCGGGATCCTGAACTCGGTGTGGGGGCTCATCATTGCCGACTCGACCCTGGCGGTCCCGTTCGGCGTCCTGATCTTCACGGCCTTCATGTCCGGCATCCCGAACGACCTGCTCCACGCGGCGAAGATCGACGGTGCCGGGACCTGGCGGACGTTCCGGTCCATCGTGCTACCCGTCAGCCGGAACTCCATCGTGACGGTGTCGCTCTTCGCGTTCCTCTGGGCGTGGTCGGACTTCATCTTCGCTTCCACACTGAACGGCGGAGGTCAGTTCCAGCCGATCACGATGGGCATCTACAAGTACATCGGCAACAACAACCAGGAGTGGAACGCGATCATGGCGACAGCTGTCGTGGCGTCGATCCCCGCCACCGTCCTCCTCATCGTCGCGCAACGGTTCGTCGCCGCCGGCGTCACCGCCGGTGCCGTCAAGGACTGACCGCGCGATCGTCGCCCACACCTCCACCTCCAGTACCGACCTCGAAAGGTCCGACATGTCGATCACCACCGCAGCCACGGCCTCGGCTGCGACCCTCAGCCCCTCCTCGACCCCGTTCGATGTGCGTGAGATTCCGTTCAGCGCCCGTGGCTCCTGGATGAACCTGTCACCCGTCGTCGCACTACACACCACCGCGCCCGACATCCACCTCGTCTCGCATCAGACGGGCATGCACGCGGTGCTGAGCATCGTGCCGGAGCGCGCGGGCGTGCCGGTGGAGACCGAGGTCTCGGCGACACCGGCGCGTCTGCGCTGGACCACTGGACCCGTCGGCGACGACAGCATCGAGGCGGCCTTCGCCGGCCTCGACACGGTCCGCCTCCGTGGTACCGGCCTGGGCGTCCGCCTGGGTGATGCGGCGGCCGGCCTCACACCGTTCACCGGCACCTATCTGTTCGTTGATCCGATGGACCGCAGCGCGATCTTCACTTCCTACGAGACCGGCCGCCGGTATCGCGTGACCTCCCTCAGTGGCGACGTGGCCGTCATCGGTGCTGAACTGCTCGGAGCGGGGGAGCGGGCGGTCGTACTCGGAGCCGACGGGGAGCCATGGGAAGTCGCGATCGAGGAGTTCGAGACGGCACGACCGCCCTACGCATCGGTTGTGGCGTTCGACGGGATCGCGGCCGACACCGCGGCACGGTTTGACGAGTACGTCGACGCCGTCGCCCCGTGGCGTAGCGCTCGGACGCCGGCGGCAGCGCTCGCCGCCTACGTGCTGTGGTCGGCCACCGTCTCGCCTCGCGGGTTCCTGGGTCGGGAGTCGGTGCTCATGTCCAAGCATTGGATGGACAAGGTTTGGAGTTGGGACCATTCCTTCAACGCGCTCGCGCTCGCCCCGGGGCTGCCCGGGGCGGCGATGGACCAGTTCGTCGGCGTCTTTGATCACCGGGATGAATCCGGTGCGGCTCCCGATTCGACCACCCACTCCGAGATCCTCTACAACTTCGTGAAGCCGCCGATCCACGGCTGGGCGTTCGCGAAGCTGCGGAACCGGATCGAGACGCCCCTCGACGGCGCGACGCTCCACCAGGTCGCAGACATCCTCGCCAGGTGGAGTCGCTTCTGGCTCCACGCCCGGACGGCTCCCGGCCGCCGCCTCCCGCATTACCAGCACGGCAACGACAGCGGCTGGGACAACTCCACGACGTTCGACGCGGATCGTGTGATCGAGTCGCCCGAGCTCGCGGCGTTCCTCGTCGTGCAGCTCGATGTCCTCGCGGGCCTCTCCGACGAGCTGGAGACGGGCGAGGGCGATCGTTGGCGGACGGCGGCCGAGGAGATCCGCACCGCACTGTTGGAGGATCTCTGGGACGGCCGGAACTTCATCGCAGTCGCTCCGCTGACCGGTCGGTCGAGTTCGACGACCAGCCTCCTCAACCTGCTCGTGATCGCCGCGGGCGACCGGCTGCCGCGGGACATCGCCACACGGGTCGCCGCCTCGATCGAGGAGCACCTGACGGAGTTCGGGCCGGCGACCGAGCTGACGACCTCGCCTGAGTACGAGAGCGACGGCTACTGGCGTGGCCCGATCTGGGCGCCGTCGACCGTGCTCGTCGAGGACGGTCTGCGTCGCGCCGGATTCGCCAACCTCGCCGACACCATCAGCGAACGCTTCCGTGGGCTCTGCGAACGATCCGGCTTCGCCGAGAACTTCGACGCCCTCACTGGCGAGGGCCTTCGGGACCGCGCCTACACGTGGACGGCGAGCAGTTACCTCCTCCTCGCAGGCGAGGCGGAGACACGACGCAGGGAGGCATCCATCGATTGAGCCCCGACCCGGCGATGATCCGGCAATCCCTCAACCATCCTTCTGACCCCACGCATCAGGAATGAGCTCGACAATGACGTCCACCATCTCCCGCCGGTTCTCCAGACCGGCCCTGGCTGTCGCCGCGGCGACAGCCGCGACAGCACTCGCCTTCGGGCAGCCCTTCGTATCGAACGCTCCAGCCGCGGCCGACGAGGCAGACCCCGCGAGCGACCACCTCATCCTCGACTACGGTTTCGAGGATCTCGGAGACGGCACGACCGTCACCGACTCCTCCGGAAACGCGCGGAACGGCACTCTAGCCAACCCCGGATCCGCCGCGCTCGTCGATCGCCCCGACGGCGGAAAAGCGCTCCAGCTCTCCGGAGGTGAGGCCGGCTCGACCACGTCCCCATACGTGACCCTGCCCGCCGGCGTCTTCGCCGGTCTGACCGCGACATCGATCTCGACCTGGATCAAGTGGGACGGCGGGGCGCCGTTCCAGTGGGCGTACTGCGTCGGGAAGGACGCCAACAGTGCCGCCTTCTACACCCCGCGCTTCGAAGGCGCGGATGTCGCCCGATCCTCCGTGAAGCCATCGACCGGCGGTGCTGAGATCGGGGCGTCCGGTCAGTCCGCGCTCAACACCGACGAGTGGCACCAGATCACGACGACGATCAACAGCGATCGCGTCGTCTACTACCTCGACGGGCTCGAGGTGTCCCGGACCGATGTCGGTGTCGATGTGGCTACGGCGTTGTACGGCGAATCGTCTGCGAACTCCGGATACCTTGGTCAGCCGTTCTGGACCGGTGCGCACCCCTTCTTCGCCGGCACCCTGGACGACTTCCAGGTGTACGACACCGCGTTGACGCCGGCCCAGGTGGCCGAGCTGGCCGGTGACGCCATCCCAGACCTCGTCGATATCCTGGACACGGCGACGACCGCCCGCACCGACGTCGGGACCGCGCCGGTCCTACCGACCGGTGTGAACGCCAGCTACAGCGACGGACAGAACCGGCTCGCGCCGGTCACCTGGGGGCCGTCGACCCATCGCAATACGCCCAGCGAGGCGTCTTCACCGTGAACGGCACGGTCGACGGAGACGGGCGGGCGGTCACCGCCACCGTCCGCGTCACCACCCCGAACGAGCTCTCCATCGATGTCGGTCAGGAGACCGGTGATTTCATGGGCGGTGCCTCCGGCACGCTCTACGGGCTCTACGGGCCCGGACTTCCGTCGAACAACCTGATCGACGGCATCAAGCTCCGTACCGTTGCGACGAAGGCGCAGGACGGGCCGCAGCACCCCGGTGCGGATGCGCTGGAGATCGTGAAGGGGCTCGCCGATTCGTCCGATGGCGACGTCTACATCTACATGACCGACACGTACCGCGGGTTCCCGTACGAGGTCCCCGGAACAACCGGGCAGGAAAAAGAGGCCGACTTCGCGGCCAGGATCTCGACCCAGGTCGACCAGGTCCTGGAGCTTCCCGCCGAGTACCAGGACAACGTCGTGTTCGTCCCGTTCAACGAGCCGGAGGGCAATATGTACGGCGACGGCGCGCAATCGTTCTACGGGACGAGCTGGTTGAACGACCCGACCGCCTACTTCGCCAACTGGGACGCGATGTACCGACTCATCAAGGACAAGATGCCGGAGGCGCGCATCGCTGGCCCCAACACGAGCCAGCTGTTCGGCCAGGTGCGCGGCTTCCTCGAGCACACGGTCGCCTCGGATACCGTGCCGGACGTGATCACCTGGCACGAGCTGAGCGACCCGGCATCGATCCGCCGTTCGGTCGCGACGTACCGCATCTGGGAGCAGGAGATCTTCGCGGGCACGGAGCGAGCGGGAGTGGAGCTCCCGATCAACCTCAACGAGTACGCCTTCAACTACCACACCTCGGTCCCGGCCCAGATGATCCAGTGGATCGCGGCGCTCGAAGACACCAAGGTCGACGGCGACATCGCGTACTGGAACATCGACGGCAACCTCAGCGATTCCGCGGTGCAGGCCAACCGGGCCAACGGCCAGTGGTGGTTGTTAAACTCCTACGGCAACATGACCGGTAAGACCGTCCTGGTGACTCCGCCGTCGCCGAACCAGAGCTACACATTGCAGGGCGTCGCCACACACGACGCAGCCAAGCAGCAGGTGAAGGCGCTCTTCGGTGGGAGCGCGGGTGGGGCGCAGAACGTGTACTTCGACCGCCTGCCGTCGGACCTCGGCGACTCTGCTCACGTGCTCATCCGGGAGATCCGCTGGACCGGCCAAATCGCCGATTCCAGCGAGCCGCAGACGGTCGCCGAGTTCGACAGCCCCGTCGTCGACGGTTCCCTCGGGCTGGCGTTCGGCTCCGGCGACCTGCCTGGCCTCAGCGCCGAGTCGGCCTACGAGGTCATCGTGACCCCGGGAGTCGACACGACATCCTCATCCACGCCGGCCGTTTCGTGGCGAGGCACCTACGAGGCAGAGGCGGCCTCCCACACCGGCGCGCCGTACTACCTGAACGGCCCAGAAGGCACGCCGCAGAACGTCGGCGGCTTCTACACCTCAGGAACCCGGAACGTCGGTGGCATCGAGACCGGCTCCACGCTGGCGCTCGACTTCACAGTTGACGTGCCGGTCGCGGGGACCTACGACCTCACGATGCTCGCGAACGCGTACAACAAGGAGGCGAGGAACCTCGATCAGGGACCGGTGAACATGTTCATCCGTGTCAATGGAGCTGCTGAGCAGGAAGTGCGCGCCAACCTCGGATACAAGTGGGTCGTCTGGGACCGCACCGACACGACCGTCGACCTCCAGGCGGGGGCGAACACCATCACGATTGCCGCACAGAACACGGACCAGACGAAGGGCACCAGCGGAGCGGCCATCGTCGACAAGATCGACCTGACCCTCGCGAACCCCGGACATGTCCCCGTCTACGAGGCGGAGAACGCCGTCCTCGAGGGCGCATCGACCGACTACTCGCAGGCAAGCGTGTCGGGTTCCGGTACTGCCCAGCTCTCCGAGGGCCAGTCGGCCGTCTTCTGGGTCTACAACAAGGACGATTCCGAGAAAGTCCTCGATGTGAAGACCCTCGGCGGCGGAACCGCCGCGGTGAAGGTCAACGGGCAGCAGATCGCCGATGTCTCCGACAGCGCAGCCGTCCCGGCCTTCCTCGTCGGCGGAATCAACCGGGTCGAGATCGTGGGCTCGTCAGGAACCCTCGCGCTGGACCGGATCGCGGTCGGTGCGGGAACCGCAGCCTTCGCCACGCAGGTGATCGAGGCGGAATCCGGCGTGCTGTCGGGTGCTGCGACGATCTCCGACCTGTCGCTCGCGAGCGACGGCAAGGCCGTCACCGCAGTCGGTGGTGCACCGGGCAACGGCAACACGCTCCAGACGAACGTGACGGTCGAGGAGGCCGGCTCGTACGCCATGACGATCCGCTACTCGAACGAGGAGCAGTCGCCGGCCTCGCACTACAACCCTGACCCGGTGGCGCGCCGTGCGGACATCTCCGTGAACGGGGGAGCGCTGCAGAAGGTGCTGTTCCCACAGTCCTTCCACCAGAACCAGTTCTGGGACCTGACGATGCAGGTCGAACTGCAGGCCGGAGAGAACACGGTCACGTTCGCTTCGGAGGAGCAGCCAGACTTCAACGGGACGAGCTACATTTCCGAACGGTATCCCGAGCTCGGGCTGCGGTCTGTGTTCGCACCGAACCTCGACCGCTTCACTTTCACGTCGCTGTTCCCGTCCGCCGTGGTCCCTGAACCCGGTGACGCGACGATCAGCGTCGACCGGGCGACGGTCCAGGCTGGTTCCACTGTGACCGTCTCAGGAACCGGTTTCGAGCCGGACGAGAGCATCGAGCTCGTCCTGAATTCCGACCCGGTGACGCTCGGAACGGTCACCGCCGACGCCTCCGGGGGGTTCCGGACCACGGTGACGGTGCCAGTCTCGGTGCCGGCCGGCGCGCACACGCTCGTCGCGACCGGTGCGCAGTCGGCGCGTGAGGCGTCTACCGCACTTGCCGTGACGACAGCGGGCTCAGGCGGCGCCGGCACA
The DNA here is from genome assembly GCF_006065115.1 of Plantibacter sp. M259. Lineage (NCBI taxonomy): Bacteria > Bacillati > Actinomycetota > Actinomycetes > Micrococcales > Microbacteriaceae > Plantibacter > Plantibacter sp. M259. The sequence continues at coordinate 3,887,921 of NZ_CP040750.1, forward strand.
GACGGATCAGGTACCGGTTCCACAACGGTGACCAGCTCCGAACGAGCCGGAGGTCTCGCTTCAACCGGGTTCGGTGGTTTGAGTGTCTTGCTAGCGGGCGCTATGGCGCTCGCGGCCGGTGCCGCTCTCGTCGCACGGGCTCGGGAACGTCGGGCCCGGTAGCACTCCCTGTCGCAGCAGTGCGCCCGACGTGTGTCGGGCGCACTGCTGTTGCGGGGCTAGTTGTCCGGCGCGGAGACACCAATCGAGTCCTGGTGTCGCCTCTCTTACAGACAGTCGCCTTGGGGGCGGCGACGCCGGGTGGTCCTTGCTCTGGCGTAAGACATCGCTTGCCCCTGTAGTAGGTCGAAACGACGTCGACTTCGGTGCTCAACGCTTTTCGCTGTGCCTGATCCATGACGCCCGTATATCGTCGTCCAGGCTCATCTTGAAGCGGAGATATGGTTGTTGGGAGGACCGTCGTTCACGTGAAGTTGAGATGCAGCGCGGCGACCAGTTTTGTGAGTTGAGCACGAGCCGAGGCGTCGATACCTCGGACCGGGAGGGGAAGGCTGTCCGGTGCGATGAGATCCAGTTCCTCTGCGAGTGCGGCAACGACGCGGTAGCTGCCGTGTTTCTTGAACAGGTCCCACAACGGTTGCAACCGGTTCGAAAGCCGGACCGCTTCCTCCTGCCGGCCGGCTTGCGCGGCCCGGGTGAGTTCCATCGCCGTCCCCGGGAGGGTCCCACCGACGACTGAATACCAGGCGTCGCACCCCGCGTTCAAACCGGCCGCAGCGGACGCGTCACCCGACACCCCCACAGTCACGCCCTGGTCAATCCGATCGTGAATCTCACGCACCCTGGCGGCAGCAGTTGCAGGGTCCGTCGAGACGCCAGGGATCTTGATCGACGCGACGTGCGGTAGACGGCTGATGCTGGCGTACAGATCATCGGAGAAGGTGACTCGGGTGGTCCCCGGGTTGTCGTACACGATGACCGGAACCGATACGCTGGCGGCGATGTCCTCGAACAGGCCGAACACCTCATCGTCCGTGAGAGGCTGGTAGGTCACCGGCGCCAGGAGTAGTGCGCTCGCGCCAGCCTCCTGTGCGTCCTCTGCGTGGGCGAGCACGTGTGAGGTGCGAAGGGCTCCGATACCGACGAAGACGGGCGTCGTCCCCGCGTTCTGGACTGCGACCGTCGCGACTCGGCATCGCTCGGCGCGGTCGAGGTACATGTAGGAACCGGTCGACCCCAACGCGGTGATCGAGTCTACTTGCGCAGCAACCAGGCGTTGGATCAGCCTGGCAAAGGCGATTTCATCGACAGCATCGTCGCGGAACGGAGTGAGGGGAAAGGCACTGAGTCCGGTGAGCATCGGCATCCGATCGTTGTATGGGCAGACGGAAAGTTGGCGATGGGTCTGTGAAGTCGGATCTCGCTGGCTTCGCGAGAAGGATCAGTGTGCGACACCGGTGGTCGTGTCGCGAGGCCATGAGGGCGAAGCGGGCTCTAGATCCTCCCCGGGAGTCCGGAACGCCAGGAGCATGTACTGACCGAAACGCCGCCACGCAGTGGGCGCGTAAAGTCGACCGCCACGAACGATACCGGCGTTGCCGTGGCCCAGGAGGAAGAGATCACTCACGTCGAAATCCGATCGGATCACGCCTGCTTGCTGAGCACGCTCGACGAGCAGCCGCGTCGCGCGGACACCGCGGCGGTTCTCCAGCGCGAACAGCGAAGACCCGAGGTTCGGGGAGAGGAGCACATCGCTGAAGGCGATGTCGTTCGCCTGTCCCTCGAGGAGAAACATAACGTAGCCGCTGAACGCTTGCCACGGTTCCGTCTGCGCAAGATCGGCGGCCCGTTCGGCTTCATCGGCCCAATGTTGCATTTTCTTCTCGTACACCACTGCGATGAGGTCGTCGATGCCCGGGAAGTGGCGGTAGATCGTTCCGACTCCTACGCCGGCTGATGCAGCGACCTGCTTGAGCGACACATCGGCGCCATCGGCCGAGAACAGTGGGCCTGCTGCGCTGATGATCGTGCGTCGGTTCCGCTCAGCATCCGTCCGGAGCGCTCGCTTCGTCGTCATCATCAGTCGATCCTACCTTTCTGGAATAGATGGTCCACTTCTGAAGTTGCCTTAAATGGAACGTGTGGTCCGTTTATGCGTCCGGCGCCTAGCGGGCTGCAGAAGTCAATCGAAGGAGAATCATGCGCGCCATCCAGTTTGCCGAGTACGGCGGTCCCGAAGTTCTCAAGTTAGTCGAGGTGCAGCCGCCTCACGCGGGCCCTGGTCAGATCCGCATTGCCGTTCGCGCGGTGGGTGTGAATCCCGCCGACTTCAAGAAGCACACGGGTGCGTGGCGATTCCAGCAGGCCGAGTTGCCGGCTGGACTCGGCGCTCAGGGTGCGGGCGTTGTCGATGAGGTCGGTGACGGCGTGACCGGTGTGATAGTGGGTGATGAGGTCTTCGGCCTGGGAGATGACATGTATGCAGAGCACGCGGTGCTCAGTAGCTGGGCTCTGAAGTCGGCTGCGATGTCCTTCGAGGATGCTGCGGCGATTCCGGCCGCTGCGGACGTCGCCAACCGGTTATTTGACCTGGTCGATCTCCGGGCCGGTCAGACGTTGCTTGTCAACGGCGCCGCGGGTGGCGCAGGTAGCGGCATCGTACAGCTCGCCCGTCGCCGCGGGGCCACGGTCATCGGCACCGCCTCCGAGTCAAAGCACGACTATCTCCGGTCGCTCGGCATTACCCCAGTCGCTTACGGTGACGGCCTCGTCGATCGTGTCCGGGCGATTGCTTCAGACGGTGTCGACGCAGCATTCGATGTGGCCGGTTCAGACGTTATCGACGACCTCGTGGCGCTGACGGGTGACCCGAACCGCGTCGTGACGCTGACCCTTGCTCAGGCGCAGGAGCACCCTGAGGTGTTGTCGACCTTCTCCGTCGGCGAACATGTCATGGAGTCGCTCGCAGATGCAGCTCGAGCGTTCGACGAAGGTGACTTCCGCATGCACATCGCCCGGATCTTCCCTCTCGAAGAAGCGGGCGCGGCTACCCAGGCAGTCTCGGAGCATCGGACTATGGGCAAGCTCATCGTCGTAGTGTCGTAACACCACACCACACCACATCCCAGCCCACCGGCTGCCGTCGGCGGGCTGGGAGACTGCGTTTTGGAACGAACGCTGCGGTACGCCGTCGATTGAATGCTCTCAGCCTTCAGAAGCTAGGGCTGCATCTTGGCCCGTGGTTGGCTTCCGTTGCGCCAGACACCGCTCCGGGCCAGTTAAGAAGTCGATGTTACTGAGGTCTACGCCAGACGTATTCTTTCGACTGAGGAAGCTCCCTGGTGCCGGTCCGAGGATCGTTCGGGCATGTCCTTGATTTACGATGACAGCATTCTGCCCAACCCATGGTCACGGAGGCCGGCAATCGCGGCTCTGCGGGCATCGATGAGTTCGGTGGATATGTCGCGGGCAGCCGGTCCGGGATCGAAAGTGTCGGTGGACTCGAGCAGCACGGCGCAGGCCTGCGCCAGCACTGCCTGCGGGTCGCTGTCTGGTAGTAGATCTGCGACGGGTTCGCGGCGGCCGATGTCGTGGAGCCCATGCAGCAACCCAGCAGTGGCATGTACCTGCGTATCGAGCGGCATATCGGATCGGATGATGCGGTAGCGGCGGAGGATTGGAAAGATTCGCTGAAGCATAGCGACAGGACCAATCAGGCGTGCGATCCGTTCGAGAGCCGGATGAGCCGCGATCGTGCCGAGGAGGCCCTGCTCTGCCGAGCGTACAGCGGCCGCGAGAGGGTGTTGCTCGAAAGTATCGCCAACCAGTGGCAGTAGACGGTGCGGAGCGACCAGTGTTGGGTCCTCGCGTATCGCAGCATCGACCTCGGACAACGCCTCGAGGAAATCGTGTGCGAAGAGATCGACGAAGAGATCCTCCTTCGTGGTCCAGTACAGGTAGAGAGTGCCCTTGCCGACGCCGGCGATTCGAGCAATCTCCGCGATTGTGATGCCGCGTATGCCGTCGCGGAGGGCCATATCGCGGGCGGCGCTCAGGATCCGCTCGATTCGTGGCGACAGTGTGTCCGTTGTCATTGTTGCCTCTTCATCTTCGGCACCTTACCGGGTGCGCCTATCGTGGTCGCTTTCGTCAAGAGCGTCGCGCGTTCAAGCAGCGAGGTCACTAGCCCTCACGCGGAATGCCGGCAGGTTGGCGAGGATTGCCCGTGTAGGCGGGAAGGTGAACATGAACCGTTGGAAGCCCAGGCTGCGGCTGGTGCGTTTGATCTGCTTCGCGGAGTCGACAGTGAAAATGGTGCGCATGCTGAACGCTGCCTTCTGGAAGTCCGCAATGGGCTCGCGAAGCTTTGCTTCCCATGCACTCAGTGCCTTCTCGAGGGAGTCTGGATGCTCGTGCAACATGACTCGCAGCACGTCGGCGCCACTGATGCTCGAGGTCGCACCCATCCCCGAATAGAGGCTGGGGCACCAAGCTGCGTCCCCGAGAAGCATCACGCTGCCGTGGTGCCAATGATCGACGTGAGTTTGCTCGACTGAGTCAAAGAGATATTCGTCTGTGTTCTCGAGGTGGTGGAGTGCCGCCTCCATCATGTCGCCGAGTGGCTCGGTCCCGTAGACTTCGCGCAGCCGCGCCGCGACTCCGATCTCTTTGGCGCGGGCGCGATCGGCGTCCGCATCGTGGCTCTTGTAGGCAAACAACACGGTCGGTGGATGGTCCTCGAAATTGAAAACGATGAACGAGCGTCCCGGTTCGAGCAAGGTCGCCCCGTCTTGAATGTCCAGCCCGGGGAGGGCCTCGGGCATCTCGAATGCACAGATCATGTCGCCCACCCGACTCAAATATTCGGTGTGTGGTCCCCAGATGAGGCTACGGACGGTGGAGCGTAGACCGTCGGCACCGACCACCAGGTCGTAGTCAACGGTTCGCTCGGCGTTGTTAGATGTGTTCTTGAGCGTGACCGTCGCCCGATTCGCACGCTGGACGATCGCCGTAGGCGTGGTCGAGTAAGTGACATTCACGGTCGACGGTAGTGCCTCGAACGCCGCCTGTTCAACGTCGCCGCGCAGCATCATCCACGGACGTGTGGGGAGATTGCCGAATCCGATCGACTCCTTCCGCACTCTGTGTCGATCGATATTGAAGTTCTTCCCGCTGAGTGCGTTGCGATCGCGAATCCCCGCGATCCCTAGGTGTTCGGCCGCGATCCGACCAGAACCGAACATCATGATGAAGTACCCGCCGCGCCGACGCCCAGGCGATCGTTCCACGATCTCAGCCTCCCAACCAGCCTTCGTCAGTGCGTTGGCGGTCGACAGTCCTGCGATACCCGCTCCTACAACTAGCGCTTTTCTGGACTTCGGTGATGTGTTCGTCATGAGACCAGCGTATGACCCAAGTGACCAAATTGGTCATCTAGTCAATAGTTCGTAGTTTCTACGCAGCTTCAACCGTTCGAGGCAGATTCTCCAGTCGAATATTGGTGACGTCGAGCTCTGGTTTGGGTCACGGGTCCCGCCCCCGCCGAGGGACTTTGCCTCGTCGCGCACGGCATCGAGGCGACCCTCGCCTCGGGACAGGCGATCGCATTGCTTGCAAGCTGGACAGCGATTCACGAACACAACCGGCAGGCTGCCCTCACCCGTAGCGAGCCCCTGCCATGGCGTTGGAGGCCGACACCCAGAAATCGAACTCGGCAACGATGACGCTGCGGCGCTGGGCGAGGCGCATCGTCCATACGCCGCAACTAGCCGGCGCCTCGTCGCACTCGGATTCCACCATCGGTAGCTCGCATGCCCGCACGAGCTGAACGTGAACCATGGAATGCGCACAAGGTTGAAGCAGCGGCAGTCAATCAAGGTGCATGTGATGGCGATGAGCGCCATCGATAAAGCTGTCTAATACGCCGAGCCGCTGACGGCATCGGAGGTCGCTGTTCTTCACAACAGACCGGAGACCCGCCGCGGATGCTGGAGCGGCCGGAGAGCTGAGCCCTTGTTGCCGGCGGCCTGAACGGTGGCGTGGCCGCGCGCCCGACCTCTCTCTCGGGTGCACGGTCGCATGCGGCTAGTTGCCGGGCGCGGTGCCGCCTGGGGGTGTGCCACCGCCTCCGCCCATGTCGGTGGCCGCTTGCTGGGTGACGCTGTTGGCGTAGTCGTCGGTGGGGTCACGGTAGATGGTGTGGACATGGCCCCACCCCGAGGTGCTGACGCCGGAGACGTCTGCACCGGCTGATCCCAGCTGGGCTTGGAAGGCGACGTAGACGTTGGGCCCGGAGATGGAGAAGTTGATGCCGTCGCCTGCGCTCGTGTCGTAGGTGGTTTCGCCTGACCACGCGACGACGGTGTCGTCGAGGGTGGCGGCGATCTTGGCGTTCGCACTCGCGGCGGTCTCCTCGTCGGCCATTCCCGACCAGTTCGCGATGAGGTCGAGCAGCAGCTCCTGCTGCAGGTCCGTGAGGTCCGCGCCGGTGAGGCCTGTGCCGGTGGCGAAGTCGCAGGTGTCGCCGGGGGCGCACATGCTCACCTCACCGGACGTCAGGGTGGACTGCTGCTCGGCGGTGAGGCTGTCGTAGAACGCGAACGCGTCGGTGTAGATGCCGTCGAAGGGCTGCACCTCGTTGCCGTCGGTGTCGGTGTATACGGCGGGTTGGACGCCGAGGTGCGTGGGGGCGAAGGTGATCGCGTCGGTTGAGCCGTCGAGGGTGGCATTGATGCCGAGATGGTGGCCGCCGAACTGGACTTCGAATGCGCTGGAGTCGGAGGGATCACCGAAGAAGGCGATGTAGTACTGGCCGAGCGATGCCTCGGTGCTGTCGCTATTCTCGTGCAGGTATTCGTCGCCGCCCATGATGCCGACGACGGTTGCGTAGGCATCGTCGCTCAGCAGTGCCTCGAGGACCGCGAGCGCGGCGGTCTTCTGCTCGTCGGTCAGCCCGGCGAGGTTCACGCCGGCGCGCTCGACGAAGGTGACTGGGAAGTTCGACCAGGACGTGGTCTTCGTCTCGTCGTCGTAATCGTGGAGGACCGCCTCGCGCTGGTCGTCGCTCAGCGTGACGAGGAAGGCTTCGGCGGCAGCGGCCGTGTCCGTGATGGTCTGCGCGGTCGTGGTCGCGTTGGTCGTCAGCGTCGTCGTCATCGGCGTGGATGCCGTGGACGACGAGGCGGTTTTCAACGTGCCGGCCGTGCCTGATGCGCATCCGGCGAGGGTAAGGCTGCTAACGAGGAACACGGAGGCGAGCCAGGTCACGCGCTTGCGCACTGTCCTCCCTTGAGTGGGGTTCTCGGGTGTGGGTGCTTTCGTCATGCTGATGAAACTACGAATGCTTCCTTTGCACCTGCTTGACCATTCCTATGCGTCGATCATGAGGTTCCGACGAGACCAGATTGCCGGAGTCGTCACATGCCGCGTTCTAAATCCGATGGGTGCAAGTTCGTTGCGATCCAGGACTGGATCGCAGTGCGGATAACTTCGGCGTTGGCTTGACCGCCGTATGACGTCGGCCGCAGCGGCTCCGCTGTCCGCTGCGGCCCTGTGTGAGTAGGTCGCCCGTCCTCCGACCGACCCTGTCGCCGTTCGAAGGACTCAGGTGTACCAGGACGCTTCGGGCACCTGGTTCAGCAGCACGTACTCTCCGACCTCACGCTTCTTGTAGGCGATGGGGTCGTGGAGGCTGTGCGTGCGGAGGTTCCGCCAGTAGATGTCGAGCCCCACCGCCGTTGCTGTCGCGCGAGCACCCGTGAGCTCGAACACCTTGGTGGCGACTTCTAGACCATCGTCGATGGTGCGCAGCTTCCCGGCGGCGATGCGGACCGCGATCTCACCACGCCGGCGCTCGGTCAGTTCTTCGCGGGGTGCGTGGAGCACCGCACTGATCTCGGCGCCGACGGCATTGAGCAGAGCTTCGTCGGCCCAGAGCTTGGACTGAAGGACGCCGTAGCCCTCGAGGAGGTACCACTCGTCGCCCGCGGCGTTCTTGTTGTCGCCGCCGTACGGCCATGGTCGCGTCGTCGTGCGGGTGTATTCTGAGGCCGCCTCGATGGCGCCCTGCGCGATTCCGAGGTAGAAGTTTGCGAAGACGAGTTGGATCGTCGGAACGTTCAGCGTGTTGTACACGAGCGGCTGGAACGTCCTCTCGACGAACCCTGCGGCGGCCGACCAGGGGACGCGGACGTCGCGGATGTCGACGGATCCGGATTCGGTCAACCGCTGGCCGAGACTGTCCCAGTCGTCGGCGAACACGATGCCCTCCTGGTCTGTGGGAACGATGGCGAAGATGTGCGTTCCGGTGCCGTCGAGGACACCTTCGAGCACCGTCAGATCGGAGATCCGGCCACCGGTGGAGAAGGACTTGTGTCCGGAGAAGACGAGGTCGTCGCCGTCTTCACGGATCGTCAGGTCGGCATCGCGGGGGTTGACAGCGCCACCGAACAGGAAGTTGTTCGTCGTGTACAGCTCCTCGACCGCCGCGATCTGCTCCTCGGTCGCGACCAGGCGTGCCGCCCACGCCCAGAGGTAGTGGTAGCCGAGGACCTGCCCGATCGAACCGTCCCCGCGAGCGACCGTGCGGATGACTGTGTACGCGGTCTCCCAGGTCTCTCCTGCTCCGCCGTGTTCGCGTGGGCCGAGCAGGGTGACGAGTCCGGAGTCCTTCAGCAGCTGCACTTCGGTGTGTGGACTCTGATTGGCGCGGTCGCGCTGGACGGCGTCGGCCGCGAGGATGTCGGCGACCTCCTGCGCGCGGGCGATCCAGCCCGCGGCGTCTTCGGGTCGTGCTGTGTCCTGCCAGCGGGCGGCGAGAGCTGCCGGTAATGCATCCGTGATTGTCACGTTGATACCTTCCTGGGTTGACCGATGTGGCACGTCGTCTGCTCGGACCCCTGCACCTGGCTGAGCGGACCGGCATCACCGCGCCTGTTCATCGCGATGTGGGCGCAACGATATGAGGTCCGAGAGGGAACCCCTCCGCGTGTGACCGAACGTGACGCACGAATGGCCGGCTTGCGGCCTCACGCATTGCATTCCCGAGATGCCTCGCAAGGCGGTTCCTGCGCGGTACGACGGTGGCCAGACGAGTCGTCAGGTGTAGTAGTCGTTGATCGGCTCTGCGCTTTCGGTGCCTAGGTAAGGTCCTTCGCTTTCGAAATCCTGCGCGGCTGACGGAACGTGTGGGGGCTTCGCGGATGCGAGCTGGGCGTTGGACAATGCGAATACCACGCGAGGTATGGTCGAGCGGCCGATGGCGTTGGCGCACATCGGGCAGGGTTCGCAGCTGGTGTACATCGTGACCTGAGTGAGTTGAACGGGGGTCAGACTTCGTGCTGCCCACCTGGCGAGTTTGAGTTCAGGGTGAGCGGTGATGTCGTTGTCGGTGAGGGTGGTGTTGGTGCCTTCGGCGAGCACTGTGCCGTTTGCGTCAGCGAGGAGCGAACCGAACGGTGGGTTCCCGGCGGCGCGAGCGACGATGGCGAGATCGATGGCCCGGCGCAGTAGGGCTGTTTCAGTCGTGTTGAGTGTCACAGGTGGAGGGTGCCTTCTGCGACGACCAGGCCGGTCCCGGAGAGTTCGACCCGGTTGCTGTCGATGAGGACGTTGAGAATGCTGGGGCGGCCGAGTGCACTGCCTTGCAGAATACGCACCTGCCGGCCGTCGATGGCGCGGCCTTCTCGGACGAGGAGTGCAGCTAAGGGGCCGGCCGCGGTCCCCGTGGCAGGATCTTCCGCGATACCCACTGTGGGGTTGAAGAACCGGGAATACGCGTCAGCGCCATCCGGTCCGGATTCTGTGGAGTAAACGTAGCAACCCTCGGCGCCGCTGTCTGCTAGGAACTCCTTCAAACGAGCAGATTTCGGAGCCACCCGGTCGACTGCTTCTCGCGACGACAGAGCCACCAGCAGGTGCTCCGCCCCCGTGGAGACGACCTCAGCGGCGAGGCGGGAATCCAAGTCGAGGTGTGGAAGCCCCAGTGCGCCGGCAAGTGATGCCCTATCGAGGACACGGCGCAGGAATCGCGGTGATGATTGCTGCATCGTCACCGTTCCCCTCTCGATCCGAACAGCAAGAAGGTCCGTACCGATCTGTTGCGCATAGGCGATGCGGTGGACGGGCAAACTACCGCTACTGGCCAGCCAGATCCACGCACCCATCGCATTGTGTCCGGCCCCGAGCACCTCCGACCCATCCGGAGTGAACGATCGCAGCCGGTAGTCCGCCCCGCCCAACGTCGGCGTCACAAGGAACGTCGTCTCGGACTGATTGAACTCCCGGGCGATCGCAATCATCTGCTCGACAGTCAAAACGTCAGCGTCTGGCACCAGCGCAAGGGGGTTACCCGTCAACGGGGCTTGAGCGAAAACATCTACCCAGAAAAATCGTACGGTCGTCATCAGTCCTCAATCCAGTCCTTCCACCCACGGTACGCGCGCACTCCAAGAACCTGAAGAACCTTTCTGCGGTGCAACCAGCAATCCATCAAGTGTTTTGCGGCAGAATCAGCCCATGACCGATCAGGCGACATTCGATGCCGTAGATGCTGCTCTCATCGCCGTGTTGCAGGTCGATGGCCGAACTCCGCTCACTGAGCTCGCCCGGATCGTTCGCTTAGGAACCTCCGCGACCCGCAGCCGGCTGATCCGTTTAGAGGAACGCGCCATCATCACCGGCTACACGGCCACAGTTCCCCCTGCCGCCGCAGGGTTTGCCTTGCACGCAGTCGTACGGATGAAGGTCCATGGCTCGCTCTTCGACCAAGTGAACGACGTTATCCAGCAGGAACCGCAGGTGGTCCGATGCCTTCGCATCACGGGCGAGTCCTGCTACAGCATTGAAATCCTCGCCCACGACATGACCGATCTCGAACGCATCACCTCGCGGTTCTCCCGAATTGGGTCCATCACGACCGATCTCGTCTACGAAGTTGTCACCGACCGGGGAACCCCTGTCATCTCGAGAGAAAGCACTCCAAACACGACGTCTAGGCCGTGTTGCTAAACCGCGACCGGTCGCGGTTTACCGCCATGCGCGGACGTGGTGGATTGTGGCGGACTTTGGGTAACTGCCTTCGCGTGGTCCGATCTCGAAGAGGTCGACCATCAGGAACAGCGGATAGTCGGGAGCCTGCGCGATCCGTCGGAGCGTGCGGCCCTCGCATCCGATCACGGTCTCGCCCTCGCCCCAAACCACCGTCCAGGTGTGGGGCGAAGAGGCGTCCAAGGGGACGACGACCTCGGCCATGTCGGTGGTCAGGCCCGGGTCGTGGTGCGCTTTGATACCGGTGCGGACCACGGTGGTTTCCCCGATGGCATCGGCGTCGATCTCGAAGATGCAGATCTCGCCGGACTCTGTCGGGGATCGGTGTTCGGTCCCGACGAGCCATACCGCGAGCATGCAGTTGGCGGCTCGGGTCGCGGAGACGGTGATTTCCACCCGCCCGCGTGACGGTGCAAACAGGAGGCTCTGTGGTGTCTCGGTACGCACGTCGAGATCGACGCGGTGGCGATGCGTCCCGAGCGAGGAGCCGACCGGCCCGGAATAGACACCGGTCTGCAGGTTCGAGACACGCAGAGGCGCATCTTCGAGACGCCAATCGGGCTGGTCAGCGTCGATCCGCAGCTCGATCCCGGCAGCAACGATCTCATAGTGCGCCCGCGCCCGCTCTGGGGTCGTCCACTGCGGCAGATAGCTCGCAACCCATCGTTCTGAGCTCAGACCGGTGCTGAAGTCGTCATCGATGTCCGGTTCACGGTTCGGCGCGGCGGGAAGGTTCCCCGGGAAGGACGGCATGAGAAATGATCGCACGCGAGCTCAGCCAGTGCAGGGTAGAGGCGAGGCATAGTCCGGCGTGGTAGTTGCGGGCGAGCTTGTCTGACCTCATCGCGATGCCCCGCCATTGCTTGAGCTTGTTGAAGCATCGCTCGACAACGTTGCGGCCGCGGTAGCGGCTGCGCTGCTCGTCGCCGAAGTCGATCGGCCGCCCGCGACGTTTACGACGATGAGTGATCTGATCGTCGCGTTCCGGGATCGTCGCCGCGATCCCGCGTGTCCGCAGCCAAGCACGGTTCGCTCTGGACGGGTAACCCTTGTCCGCCATCACCCGGTCCGGACGGGTCCGCGGACGACCTCGACCGGCCGGCACGCGGATCTGCTCAAGCGTCGCGGCCAGCATGATCGTGTCGGCAGTTTGTCCCGGAGTCAGAATGAACGCGAGAGCGCGGCCCTTCCCATCACAGACCAAGTGGTTCTTCGTCGTCAAACCGCCCCGGGAACGTCCAATCGCATGATCGGGCGGCTCATCGCCGAACTTCTTGTAGTTCTGGGGAGCCCCCTGTGTTGCGCGGAAGCGTCGCCCCATGCTGGTGCACGCGAACGATCGTCGAGTCGATCGAGGCGACCCAGTCCACGTCACCAGCCTGCTGCGCGAGAGACTGCATCTTCTCGAGCACGCGTGCCCAGACGCCCTGTTCAGCCCAGCGGTTGAAGTTCTTGTAAATCGTGTTCCAATTCCCGAATCGCTCCGGTACGTCCCGCCATGGCGCGCCGGTGCGGAACCGCCACGCCGTGCCTCCACCACCATACGACGGTCCACCGGCGGCCGACCCGTCGCCCTCGCAACGGGGAAGAGCGAACCAATCCCAGCCCAGACTTCGTCAGAAATCACATCACGCGACACCCATCAAGAATCGCTCCAGCCACTCAGTCGAGGGTTTAGCAACACGCCCTAACCCAAGTGTCTGAGCGGTCAACCTACATCGGGCCGGCCACATGGTTCCTTTTGTAGAATCCCGCAATCGCTCAAAACTGATCGTCTCTGACCACCCGCCAGTCGGTCCGGTGATGTGGCGAGATTCCGCTTGTTTCGGGTGCTCAGAATTTGTTGTCGAAATCCGTTCTGCTCGAAACCTCTGAGGGGGCGCCCGGGAGTCGGATTGATGACGGCAGGGGGCACTGTTCCACCCGACGAGCGCAGGGGAGCAGGGTGGCGACGGTGTTCTCATTCTCGAGGCACCGATGACCGCAACGCGGGACCGGCATGGCCAACTTCAACGAATCGTGCCGTGGAAATTCCCTGATCAGAGGACCACCGCGGATCGCCCTGGACGGCATCGCCCTCACACACAATGAGAAGGTTAGCCAGCGGCCTCATCGAGCCCTGGATCTGGATTTGTAGCTCGTCCCCGAGGCGTCCCTATATGGTGCAACGTAGGAGGTCAGGCCTGCGTCTCAGCACCGTGAGGCGCCCCGAAAGACGCTGAAGTGCTCGGTCGACGAGTGTTTACACCGTGGATGTCGTCGGTTCGATCCCGGCAGGGCCCACCGAAGGAAGCTCATTGCCGGACACTCTCTGTCGGAGAGTTCGACGCCCGGAGGCCTTGAGGCGCGAACGGCAGCACCGCCGATGTCGATGAGCGCGTCGATGCGAGCTACGGCCGCAGCGTTGGAGCGGACACCGATCGTGTGGGCGGAGTCGATTCAGCCGCGCCCGCGTGGGATCGCGCCGCATAGTCTCCGCCCTGCACCGTGCCGATTGCACCTTGTGGGCCCGGCGCGACAGATCTACCATGCACGGGACCGGCGCAGTTGTGGGCCAGCACGGGGTTCGGGTTCCGCGCATGACACGCTGCTCTGGTCTCGGGGCGGCGGGTTCGGGCACGTCGCTCCGACGTCGGTAGAGGCGTGTGCAGGAGCGGAGACGTGTGCCCCGCTGTCTCTCCGGACCCTAATCATCCGAGGCAGGCTCTCGTCGGGGTGATGACCTGCCCGGAGCATAGCGCCGCAGAGCACGCCGTGTCCGATCAGATGTGCGAGCCCCTGGCTCCGGGCTGGTGGCGACGCGCCCGCCAGGCCGTGGGGCGACCAGCAGCCCACCGTCGTCGTCGACGATGACCTTCGCGCTGAGACCGAAGACCTGCAGGAGCAGTTCTGCGGTGATGTGTAGAACAGCAGGCCACCCAGCATGACAAACCTGGAGAGCCGACCCACGGTAATCGCCGCGCATAGGACCCCCGCCACCAGGCAGAACGCGACCGCCACAACGATTTCTCCCGCGAACCACCGAATGCCGTAGCGGTGTTGTTTCGGTACTTGCCGAAGCATTCGCGTCCTAGCGTGGTTGCATGACGACACACGAATACACCTCCACCGTGACGTGGAGCGGGCGGACCGACGCCTACGAGACATACAGCCGGCGCCATGAGGTGCGGTTGGGGGATTCGTCGATCGACCTGAGCGCAGCGGCCGAGTTCCGAGGCGACAGTGCGCTGCCGAACCCTGAGCAATTGTTGGTGGCGGCGGCGAGTTCGTGTCAGCTGCTGTCGTTCCTCGCGGTCGCCGCCCACGCGGGCGTCGAGATCATCGACTACCGGGACGCGGCGACCGGGATCATGCCGGACGACGCACGTCCGATACGACTCACCGAGATTGTGCTTCGACCGGCGATCGTCGCCCAGGGCACGACGACGGCCGTGGTGGAGCGACTCCTGGAGAAAGCCCACCGGCAGTGCTACATCGCGAACAGTCTCACCGCCGTCGTCACCCTCGAACCCGAGATCACGGTGCGGTGATGTTCGACATCGAGATCCCGGCCCCGGACGGTGCTTTCTCCCTCGCGGTGATCGGACGCGCACTGGGTGCGGCCGGCATCGGCTTGGAGGGCGGGGCCTGTGGTCGGGAGTGGCACACTACCTTGTAGCTGACGGGGTTCGCGCTGGGGAGGTTCTCGGCGGAGTCGGGTTCGGGCCGGTGCTCGTGCGCGAGGTGCTCGTGGTCGATCTCGACGTTGATGCGCCGGGCGCGCTCGGCCGGATGATGGAGCGGCTCGCCGGGGCCGGTGTCGTGTTGCACGGCCAGTACAGCGACCATGACAACCGCAAGGTGCTGCTCGTGGACGATGTCGTCGTTGCCAGTCGAGCGCTCGAAACGGCCGGGTCGTGACCGGCGACGCGGACATCTCGGTGCCGGCGCGAGCACTCGGTGATCCCGCTCGCGGACGGATCGTGACAGCTCTGCTCGGTGGCCGTGCCATCCCCGCCGGGGAGCTCGCCCGCGCTGCCGGTGTCTCAGCCTCCACCGCCAGCGAGCATCTCCGGGTACTCCTCGACGCAGGCATCGTCGCGGTCGACCGGGTGGGCAGGAACCGCTTCTTCCGTCTGACGAACGACGAGGTCGCCCGGGCGGTGGAGGCGCTCCAGGCCATCGCCCCTCGCACGGTCGTGCGGTCCTTCCGACAGCACCGAGTCTCGGCCGATCTGCGGGAGGCGCGGACCTGCTACGACCATCTCGCCGGAGACCTCGGCCTACGCGTCACGGACCTGCTCGTCCACGCAAGCATCCTCTCGAGCATCCGCACCGCGGCGACGGGAAACGCCCCGTCACCGTTCCCGACCGGCCCCGTTGTGGAGTCGCTCCGTCTACATCCTGGTTCGGGTCCACGGCCGTGGTCACGAGGATGCCTGGACTGGACCGGGCGCCGCGCTCACGTCGCCGGTCAGGTTGGAGCTCAAATCCTGGAGGCGATGGAGACGCAGCAGTGGATCACCCGTCGCCCCGACTCGCGGGCAGTGCGCCTCACTCATCGCGGTGCTCTGGAACTCAGCACATTGGAGGCAACGATCTCCGCGCGAGACGTAGCCGAGCTGCGCTACTGAGCCCCACGTGCGAGCAGTCGTCGACGACGGGACCGTCGTCGAATGCGCGTCAACCTGACGTGAACTCGTTCGCCACTGGCGAGGACCTGCGGGTCGACCCGCAGCCGTCGTGCCGATGCTCAGCGCCCGGCGGGTGCCGTACGCGTTAGTCCGGTTGTTCGGTCGCGCGCTGTGGTCCAGGCGCTTGGTGGAGAGATCGAACGGCGTGCACGACGGCGCCGGCGAGCAGCCAGAACACGGCGATGGTCAGTCCTGCCACGATCAATGAGAGACCGCCGGCCGCGCCGCTGTAGCTCGAGAACGTTGCAGCGGTGACCAGCAGACCGATCGCCACCAGGATGGCGGCCGCCAATCCCATCGTTCGCAAGTATGGATTGGAGTAGCGCTCTCGCGGCGTGTTGGTGTTGTACTTGGCCTCGATCTCTTCACGGCTGATGGGAACGTTCGGCTGGTCGGTCATGCCGGCGAGCCTAGCGGCCGCATTCGGCGCTTTGTCCGGAAATGGGGGCCTTCTGGCTCGATGGACATGGCACCTCCAGCGGGCCCGCTGCACAGTGGAAGCATGAAGAATCCAGTCACCGCCCGGGAGAAGACTGCGCTCCTCGTGATCGACGTCCAGCAGGCATTCGACGATCCACAGTGGGGGCAACGCAACAACCACGATGCCGAATCGAACGTCGGGATGTTGCTGAGCAGCTGGCGTCTGGCTGGTCGACCGGTGTTCCATGTCAGACATCGGAGCGCCGACGACGGACAATTGTTCTCGCTGGGTGGGCCCGGTTACGAGGTCAAGCCGGAGGCTCGCGAATTCGCGGGGGAGCCGGTCGTGGTCAAGACCGTCAACAGCGCGTTCATCGGCACTGATCTGGAGGTGCAGCTGCGCCGCGCCGGCATCTCCTCGTTGGTCATCTGCGGCCTGACGACCGACCACTGTGTGTCCACCACAACCCGCATGGCAGCCAACCTCGGTTTCCACGTCACCATCGTCAGCGATGCGACGGCGACGTTCGAGCGACTCGGTCCCGATGGGCGGCGGTGGTCGGCGACCGAGCTGCACGACGCCGCCCTGGCCAGCCTGCACCAGGAATTCGCGGTGGTCCAGACGACGAACGAGGTCGTCCGCGCGGCTGGCTCGTGAGCTGACAGGACGTCGCCGGGCTCAGGTCACGCTGATGAAGATCGGATTCGTGTACAGCCAGGTGTCGGCCCAGGGGTCGGCTGGGGAGACCGGGTACGGCTGGGGTGCCCGCGGGTCGACCTCGGCGCCGAGTGGACCGACCCCGTGCACCTGGCCATCGCTGCCGCGAAGGCGGACGTAGCCGTCCTCCG
This sequence comes from Plantibacter sp. M259, assembly GCF_006065115.1. NCBI lineage: Bacteria > Bacillati > Actinomycetota > Actinomycetes > Micrococcales > Microbacteriaceae > Plantibacter > Plantibacter sp. M259. Next base: position 3,904,909 of record NZ_CP040750.1, read on the forward strand.
TGGCCGGCTCGAGCGGCACCACGACACGGAACGGGGAGTCGCTGCGGTCGGCGACGTCGAGCATCTCGACGACTCGGGTGCCGGGTGCACGCTGTTCGTCACGGTCGGCGACGGGCCCGGTGACGCGCCCGCGGATCAGGTCGAGGTGCGCGAGTCTCGGCGTCGTGCCCCGCGAGGTGGGCGTCGTCGTGGGCGTGACGTCGACCACGAGCTCGAGGGCGGTGCCGCTTGCGACGGTGAGGGTACCGCCCAAGGTGACGCCGGTCTCCGGCTGGTCGGTAGCACGGAGCACGACGGAGAGTCCGGCGACGAGGTGCCCGTGGTCGACCCAGACTCGGCCGGCGCGGATCGCGGCAAGCAGGGAGGGGGACGACCGGTCGACGGCCCCGACGTGCGTCCGACTGAACTCGCCCGGCCAGAAGTCGGCGCCGTTCTGGGGCGTGTCCGTGGCGATCGGGTCGGGCCGACGGCCGGCGCGGTTGAAGTTCGCGAGCGTCGCCCCAGTCTCCCAGCCCGGCCCGGTCGGGAAGTCGCCGACGCGTGTCGCGTCGGACTCCTTGAGGTGCAGATCGCTGTTGGTGGTGATCCACCAGCGCCGACCCTCGCTCAGCAGCGAGTCCCACATGCCGCCGACGACGGCCGTCGTCCAGTCGAAGCCGCCGTGCGTCAGATAGGCCTCCGCGGGGTAGCCGGGGAACGAGAACTCGCTGGGGGTGTTCTCGTACTCGCCACGCCGTGAGCGTTCGGTCGCGTTCGCGGCGATCGCTCCGGCCTGGGCGCCGGGAGCGCCCTCCATGCCGACGAACACCTCGGGGTCGGCGTCCTGCCAGGCACGGAGCTCTCCGGGCGAGTCGATGCCGAGGCGGCTCGGGTGGTTCGCCAGGACGATCACGTCGTCGATGACGCCTGCACGCTTCTGGGCGCCGAGCCAGGCGATCCCGTCGGTCGCGTGCACGAGCCACTCGGCGGCGTCTTCGGTGCCCGGGCGCGGTTTCTCCCAACCGTTGAGCTTGCCGTCGTGGTCGAGCTCGAAGCGGCGCAGCACGAGGGTCGTCTGGGGCCCGGGCGCGATCAGCACGGTCGCGTGCTCGGCTCCCGGGATGTACCACTCGAGCCCCTGCAGCACGAGCATGTCGGGGCGCGCCGCCCGCGCGGTGTCGATCTCGCGTGCCGCGTTGAACACTCCGCCGACGTTGGCATGTCCCTTGTTGCTGTGTTCCGTGAAGGCGATCGCGTCGACCGCGAAGCGCTGCGCCTGGTCGAGGATCGTCGTCATCGGGTACTTGGCGTCGTGCGAGTAGACCGAGTGCACGTGGTGGTCGAACACCAGCCAGGAGAGCGCGCCCGGGTCGACGACTGCCGACGCTGACGGCAGCAACGCGGCCTGGGCGGGCGCCGCGCTTCCGAGCCCCTGAGCGGTCGCTCCCACGGCGACCGTCGCGGCGACGGAAGCCCCCAGGAAGGACCGGCGGGAGAGGCCGGGTCGGCCCGAAGCGCCCCGCTCCTCCTCGGCCACGGAGGATGCGCCATCGGTTGGCGCGGGCTGCTCGGGGCGGGGATCGAAGGGCATGGCATCACTTTCATCGGACGGACGCGCCGATCGTAGGCAGCAAAGGTGAACCTCGGCCCAACGGCCGGTGCCGTAAGTGACGCCCGGCGTTCACGACCCATTCATCTGCGTGGGCGAGAGTCCTGGCGTCGCCGGGTATCCCCGTCCCGGAGACCCACCGCACCCACCAAAGGTCCCGATGTCTTCCACCGTTCGCGTCATCCACCGTTCTCCGTTCCGTGCCGCAGGGCGCGCCCTGCTCGTTACTGCAGCGCTCAGCGCCAGCGCGGTGCTCTGCCTCGTCGGCGCCGGTGCTGCTGTCGCCGCCTCGGCGCCGGCACCGCTCACGCTGCGCGACACCGCCGGCGCCGCGGTCACGTCAGGTGACGCGCGCGCCGTCCCGTCGTTCGGCTCCGCGGTGCTCGCCGCGGGTTGCCCAGCCGATGCGGATGACGCAGCCCGGCTCTCCGTGACGGCGGGAGGGGTCACCGTCGTCACGTCTCCGACCGTCACGGTGGCCGCCCGGCAGCCGGTCGAGGTGCCGATGGCCATCTCGTTCGATGAGGTCGTGGACGGCGGCGTCGAACAGGGAGATGCGACCCTCGCGCTCGAGTGCCTCGTCCTCGAGTCAGGCATCCCGTCGTCGGTGGTCACGGCGGCGACCCTGCCCGTCACGTTCGCCGCGGGAACCTGGTCCGTGCCCGGCGCTCAGGTCGAGCCCGTCCCTCCGACGGCCACGCCGACGGCTGCCCCACCCTCGGGAGGTTCTGGAGCAGGGGCGATCGCGACGCCGAGCCCGACGACCACAGCACGACCCTCCGCTGACGGGGACCTCGCACTGACGGGCTGGCAGCTCGGCGGGGCCGGCGTCGTCGCCGCCGGCCTGCTCGCGGGTGGCGCCGCCCTACTCCTGCGCAGGCGTCTCCGGTAACCCATCGGCCCGGAGGCTGCGACGGGGCGACCGCGGTCAGGTCTCGCTCGGTGTCTCCTCATCCGCTGCCAGGTTCTTCTGGACGGCGAACTGTGTCCGGTGCAACTCCTCGTACCGCCCGCCGGAAGCCAGCAGCTCGTCGTGCGTGCCCCGCTCCACGATCGAGCCGTCTTCGACCACGAGGATCAGGTCCGCGCTGCGGATGGTCGAGAGTCGGTGTGCGATGACCATCGCCGTCCGACCCTCGAGCGCCTCGCTGAGCGCGGCCTGCACCGCCGCCTCCGAGGTCGAGTCCAGTGCCGCTGTCGCCTCATCGAGGATGACGACGCGCGGCTGGGCGAGGAGCAGTCGTGCGATGGTCATCCGTTGGCGCTCACCACCGGAGAGTCGGTAGCCACGCTCGCCCACCATGGTGTCCAGCTGGTCCGGCAGGGACCGGATGAGCGGCTCGAGCCGCGCGCGGCGGACGGCGTCCCACACCTCGTCCTCGGACGCCTCCGGCCGTGCAAGACGCAGATTGGAGCGGATGGTCTCATGGAACAGGTGACCGTCCTGCGTCACCATGCCCAGGGTGTGCCGCATGGAGGCGAAGGCGACGTCGCGGACGTCCGTCCCCGCGAGACGCACGGCGCCGTCGTCGACGTCATACAGCCGCGACAGGAGTTGCGCGATCGTGGACTTGCCTGCTCCGGACGTCCCGACGAGGGCGACGGTCTGGCCTGGTTCGATCCGGAAGGAGACGCCGTGCAGCACCTCCTCGCCGCCGCGGGTGTCCAGCGTCGACACCTCTTCCAGAGAGGCGAGGGACACCTTGTCCGCCGACGGGTAGGCGAAGTGGACGTCGTCGAACTCGACGGACACCGGACCATCGGCGACGGTGACGGCGTCGGGCTTCTCTTGGATGAGCGGTTCGAGGTCGAGCACCTCGAAGACGCGCTCGAAGCTGACCACCGCGCTCATGATCTCCACCCGGGCGTTCGCGAAGCCGGTCAGCGGCGCGTAGAGGCGGGTGAGGAGGAGCGCCAGGGTGACCACCTCACCGGTGTCCAGCTGCCCGGCGAGTGCGAGGAAACCGCCGAGGCCGTATACGAGGGCGAGCGCGAGGGCGGAGACGAGCATCAGCGCGGTGAAGAAGACGAACTGCAGCATCGCCGTCCGGACGCCGATGTCGCGGACGCGCGCGGCACGGACGCGGAACTCCTCCGCCTCCTGATCCGGTCGGCCGAACAGCTTGACGAGCGTCGCGCCGGGCGCTGAGAAGCGCTCGGTCATCTGCGTGCTCATGGCCGAGTTGTGGTCGGCGGCTTCGCGACGCAGCGCGGCGAGGCGGCTACCCATGCGGCGCGCGGGTACCAGGAAGATGGGGAGCATCACCACGGCGAGGACCGTCACGAGCCAGGACGTGCTGAGCATGACGATCAGCGTGAGGATCAGGGCCACGAGGTTCGTGATCACGCCGGACAGCGTGCCGCTGAAGGCCTGCTGCGCGCCGATCACGTCGTTGTTGAGGCGGCTCACGAGCGCGCCCGTCCGGGTGCGGGTGAAGAACGCGATCGGCATCTGCTGCACGTGGTTGAAGACGGCGGTGCGGAGGTCCAGGATCACGCCTTCGCCGATCCGCGCCGAATACCAGCGCGTCACGAGGGACACGGCGGCGTCGGCCACGGCCACGAGGGCGATGACGACGGCGAGGCGGACGATCGTGGCCACCTCGCCCCGGGCTACGATGACGTCGACCACCTGGCCGGCGAGCACCGGCGTCGCGACCGCGAGGAACGCTCCCGCGACGGAGAGGGCGATGAAGACCAGCAGCTTGGACCGGTAGGGCACCGCGAACGTCATGATGCGCCGCACGGACTCACGGGAGATGCCGTGTTTGCCGTCTTTGGCGGTCGAGATCTTGTACAGCGAGCTCCAGGCCGCGCTTTCCATGCTCATTGCGATTCCTCACGCCCCGCTGCGCATGAGCACGTCCCTGGCCCCGGTCACGACCCGGGTGGCGACGCGAACGCAGACCTGCGAGAGCGTATCAGCCTCGCCGTTCCCGACCTGAACGCTCTGGAAGCGTCAGCGTTCGGCGCGCAGGGCCGTCCACATCACGACGAAGGCGGCGGCGATGCCGAGCACGGTTCCGGCGAGCCCGACGATCATGGCGGGATGGCCGGTGTCGGCGAAGCCGATCGAGCAGGCGACCACACCGACGCCGGACGCCATCAGCGCGACGAAGCTGAAGGCGGCGAGGATGAAGCGCTTCGTGGTTCGAGTGGGATCGGGGGCGGGAGGGAGCGACATCGTGCCTCGTTTCCGCCGTCGCGTGGGCTGCGTCGGCTCTTCGGCATCAGGCTAGAGGGCCGCGGATCGATGCGGTGAGGGGGTATCCCCGGTCCTCACGATAGAACGGTCACGAGCGCCTGCGGATCTCATGGACGAGGAGCCACACGAGGTAGCCGCCACCCACGATCACGGTGACGACCCCCACCGGCAGCGACGTCGGCAACAGGTGCTGCGCGACGATGTCGGATGCCAGCAGCATGAGCGCACCGAGGAGGGCGGACGGCACCAGTGCGATGCCGGCGGTGCGGGTGATCCGCTGCGCGATCTGCGGTGCGGCGAGGGCGACGAACGCGATGGGTCCGGCCGCACCCGTGACGACAGCGGTGAGCGCGACGGCGCACGCCACGAGACCGAGCCGCGAGCGTTCGACCCGCGATCCGAGGGCCTTCGCCGCTTCATCGCCGAGCTCGAGCTGTCGGAGTGATCCGCCGAGCGGACCGAGGGCGATGGCGATGGCGACGATCACGACGGCGGCGGGGAGGAGTTGCGCCCAACCCACGCTGTTCAGCGAGCCGGCACCCCACACGGTGGCGAGCATCGCGACTTCGAGCTTCGCCCGCAGCACGAGGTAGGAGCTGAGCGCTTCGAGCATGGCCGAGACACCGATGCCCACGACGATGAGACGGAAGCCCTGGACGCCTCGACGGTAGCTGAGGAGGTAGACCAGGGCCGTGGCGATCAGCCCGCCGCCGATGGCACCGCCCGCGACGGCCGCCGACCCGGCACCGGCTCCGATCACGATGATCACGATGAGGCCACCCGCGTACGACCCTGCGGTGAGCCCGATGATGTCGGGGCTGGCGAGCGGGTTGCGGGTCAGGGACTGGAAGATCGCGCCGGAGAGTCCGACGGCCGCGCCGAAGAGCAGCGCGGCGAGGACCCGTGGGAGGCGCCACTCGAGCACCACCGTCTGCACCAGGGTGCTCGGCCCGCCGAGGAACGCCGACGCCACCTCGTCGACCGACAGCGGCAGATCGCCGAGACACAGCGCGAGCAACGCCAGGGCGAAGAGGACCGCGCAGAACACCCCACACACGACGATCGTGCGCAGTCGGACACGGAGGGAGAGCGAGCGCCGACGCCAGACGACCGCGCGGGGTCCCGTCTCGACCCCGGTCACAGTGCGCTCGCCTTCGCGCGCCGCACGAGGTGGATCAACACGGGCGCACCGATGAACGCGGTGACGATTCCGACCGGGACGTCACTCGGCCAGAGGATCACGCGACCGATCACGTCGGAGGTGAGCAGCACGGCCGGCGCGATCAGGATCGAGTGCGCCACGATCCACCGCTGGTCGGGGCCGACGATCCAGCGCGCGATGTGGGGCACCATGAGACCTACGAAGCCGACCGGCCCGGCGATCGCGGTCGCCGCACCCGCCAGCAGGGTGATCGCGATGACGGCCAGCACACGGGTGGTCGCGAGGCGCGTGCCGAGCGAGGAGGCGAGATCGTCGCCCAATGCCAGGGCGTTCAGCGATCGCGCACTGAACAGTGCGATGACGACGCCCGCGACGACGAAGGGGAGCGCCGGCAGGATGACGTCGAATCCGCGTTCCACGAAGGACCCGGCGTTCCAGCCGCGGAGCTGCCTGAATGTGACCGGATCGAGGAGCATCATGGCGGTCGTGATGCCGCTGAGCACCGCTGCCAGGGCGACGCCGGCGAGGGTCAGCCGGACCGGATCCGCGCCACCACGTCCTGCCGAGCCGATCACGTAGACGAGGGCCGTCACGACCAGCGCTCCCAGGAACGCGAACGGCAGATACTGCACGGGCGTGCGCGCGCCGAGCAGGACACCGATCGCGACGAAGAGCGCCGCGCCCGCGTCGACACCGAGGATGCCCGGATCACCGAGGGGATTTCGGCTGAGGCCCTGGATGAGTGCTCCAGAGACGCCGAGCCCGACACCGACGACGAGTCCGGCCACGGTGCGGGGGATCCGCAGATCGAGGACGACCAGATCGGTGACGGAGCCGTCGGGCCTCGTGAGTGCCCGCCAGACGTCCGTCGGGCCCACGGGGTGAGACCCCACGAGGACGCTGAGCAGGATCGCGGTCGCGAGTGCCGCGACCGCGATCCCGAGCCCCAGCGAACGGCGCCCGCGAGGGGTGCGCGAGGTCACCGACGGGTCAGCCGTCGACGCTCTGTGGAGCTGTGCCGGCGACGGCGTCCACCAGGCGCGGCACCAGCTGCTCGAGGACGTACTTCTGGCTGAGTGGGGTGAGGAAGTAGATCGCGCCAGCGAGCTCGCCGTCGGTGAAGACCGCTCGCCCGCCGGTCACGGCGTCGAGGCTGGAGGTGGTGCCGAAGCCCAGCACCTCCTGGACGGAATCCGCGGACTCCGTCGCGAAGACGATCACGTCAGCGTCGATGACACCGACGTTCTCCGCGGCGATCTGCGCCTGTCCGCCCTCGCTCGGGACGTACTGCTGCAACCCGGGCGTGATCGTGAACCCGAGATCCGTCAGGAAATCGGTGTTGAGGCCGTCGGGGTAGACCCACAGGTTGCCGTCCCACGGCCCACCCTGCGAGAACGTCGCCGTGAGGCCCGCGAACTCCGGGTGCGCTGCTGCCGCCGCCGCATAGGCATCGTCGACGCCCGTGATGAGCGCCTCGCCTTCCGCCGAGCGACCCACAGCCTGGGCGACCATCCTGGTCTGGTCCCGCCAATCCGCGAAATAGAGCCCCGCGCCCTCCTCATTGGTCACGGTCGGCGCGATCTCCGCGAGCTTCCCGTAGTTCTCCTCGGTCATGCCGGCGTTCGTCCCGATGATCAGGTCCGGCCGCAGTGACGCGATCTTCTCGTACTCGAACCCGTCGGTCGTGGTGAGGACGGTCGGCTCGGCATCGCCCAGGAGGTCCGTCGCCCACGGCCACACCGCATACGGCTGCTCGCCGTACCATTCCGTCGTCGCGATCGGTGTGACACCCAGTTCGAGGAGAATGTCCTGCTCGGTCAGGCCGACCACGACGATCCGCTGCGGTTCCGACGGGATGACCGTCTCGCCGTACTCGTGCTCGATCTTCACCGGGAACGAGTCGCTCGGCTCGGTCGTGTAGTTCGGGTTCTCGGCGGTGGTCGACGCGGCGCTCGAGCAGGCGGAGAGCGCGACACCGACGAGGGCGAGAGCGCTCACCGCGGCAAGCAGGCGAGCGGTCCTCGCGCTCGGGGCGCGGTGGTGCTTCGGAACGATCATGGGGTCCTTCATCGGTTCGGCTGGCGGGATGACGACAGTCAGGTTAGCCTTGCCTAATCGCTTCGCGCTATCGCGCTGAGTGGACAGAACTTGTCGAATGGAGACAGCTGGATGTCTGGTCCCGATCACTCGGACGGCGGGATCAAGCTCCTCGGCCCACTGGATGACGCCGAAGGGACATCGGGGGAGTTCCGGGTTTCCCGCTCGCGGGTCGACGCGACGACACGGTTCGACGAGCACTCGCACCGCGAAGACCAACTCGCGTGGATGAGCTCCGGCGCAATGGAGGTGTCGGTCCTCGGCGATCGCCGGCGACTGCGGCGAGAGCATCTCGCCTGGATCCCCGCGGGGATGGTGCACGAGATGAGTTTCGGCGAGCCCGGCGAGCTCATCAGCGTCTATGCCGACCCGACGCTGCGCCCCCAGGGCGGCCGTTGGAACGGTGCACGGACCGTCCGGGTCGACGACCTCTCGGGAGCGCTGCTGGCGCATCTGCTCGACGCCGATCCGACCGGGCGCCGTCGATGGCGGTGCTGGACGCTCCTGGTCGACCTGCTCTCGGCTGCAGCTCGCGACGATGAGGCGTTGGCCATGCCCCGTGAGCCGCGTGCGCGTGCCATCGCGTCGGCCCTGATGGCCGACCCCGCCGACCCGCGCGGGCTCGACGATTGGGCCTCGGCGGCGGGCGTCAGCTCGAAGACGATCGGCCGGGCGTTCGTGGACGGCACTGGGTGCACCTTCCGCGAGTGGCGGGTGCGCGTGCGCCTGCACGCTGCCGCGGGCATGCTCGGACGGGGTGCCGCCGTACAGGACGTCGCACCCGCGGTCGGCTACGAGTCGGTGAGCAGCTTCATCGGGGCGTTCCGGACCCGGTTCTCCGTGACCCCCGCCGTCTACGCCGCGAGGAGCCGGGCGGCGGAGGTCGTCTGATCCGAGGACGGGTGCGGCTTCAGGCGCTCTGAGCAGACCGACCGCCCCCGTCGGTCTGGCCGACGCCTCGGCTTCCGCTCTAGGGTGGCCGTATGGCCCACCCGCACGCACGGCGGGCGACCACCCGGACACGTCTCGTCCTCCGGGTGATCGCCGGTGTCGTCACCGCCGCGGCCGCCACCGTGTTCCTGCTGGCGATCTGGATGGTGGTGTCGAGCCGGTTCGGCTGGAACGACCGCGACGTCCACGGCTACAGCCTGCTCTTCGGAACCCCGATTGCACTCTTCGCCGGGCTGGTCATGGCAGTCTCCTTACCGCTGGCGGTGCCGCCGGCGCACCGGAGCCGTACGCGGGCCGTGTCCCTGGGAGTGCTTGGGGCGACCGTCGTGCTGCTCGTCATCGCGGTCGTCACCGCCTGAATCCACCCAGCGCGACCTCTCCTCGTCGCTCCTCAGCGATCAACCGGTCTCGGCCGATCGTAAGCGGGCTCGGAGTCCGAGCAGGACGTCGACCACGACGAAGGCGGCGAGGCTGAGGCCGAGGAGCGGCAGGAGCGTGCCGATACCGGCCGCGACGATGAGGACTGCGGCTACGCCCCACCAGGGTGCACGGCGGAGCGCTCCGCGTGCCGGGGCGCGGCCGACGATCCGGGCGGGTTCGCGTGTGGGCCGTCGCTGCCACCACATGACGTAGCCCCAGACGACCATGGCGACGATCCCGGACGCGAGGGCGAAGAGGAGCAGCTGGTTGGGGAGGCCGAACATGGAGCCCATGTGGGTGTCGACGCCCCAACGGGTGAGCTTCGCGGCGAGAGGGAAGTCCGCGAAGTCGACCCGATCGGTGACCTGCATGGTCCGTCCGTCGATCGCGACCGCGTCGACCTCGGTCGGGAAACTGCGTTGGATCTCCTGCACCACCCACGCCGTCCCCGCGGTGGCCGGTGGCGTGATCTCGACGAGGCCCGTGTTGACGTTGACCTCCCGGGCGACGGAGAGCACCGCGTCGAATGTCGCCGGGTTCGCCGTCACCGTCTCTGGATCGGATGTGGGAGCCACGGTGCCTCCATGGCCGGCGTGCTCATCGGCCGTCGTGGACTCACCGCTGAGGTCGGTGGTGACGGATGGGGTGGACCAGTCGAAGGCGGCGCGGATGGTGCCGACGTTGCCGCCGCCGTGATGCGACCAGGTGATGCCGGTGGCGGAGAGGAACAGTGCGCCGACGAGGAGCCAGATGCCGGTGGAGGTGTGCCAGGAGAGGATTCGCCGGTACCCCTTGGCTCGGTTGTTCGGGCGGACGAAGTCCTTCTTGGTGCGGGCTGTGCGGATGCGGGCGATCCAGAGGCCGAGGCCGGCGAGGGCGACGACACCGAGCCAGGAGGCGGCGAGTTCGCTGTAGAGGCGTCCGACCTCACCGAGGTGCAGGTTGCGGTGGAGCTGGTCGATCCAGGTGCGCAGCGGCAGTGCTCCGCTGGTGCCGTACGCGGTGAGGTCGCCGCGGATCTGGGCGGTGGCCGGGTCGACGAACACGGCGCGGGTCTCGCTCTCACCGAGTCCGGTTCCCGCGTACATGACGCGCGTGGTGTCGCCGGGGTTCGGTGCGGGGCGCACGGCGACGATGGTGTCCTGGTCCTTCGTGTACGCGTTCGCAGCTTCGATCTGGTCTGCGAGCGGCAGATACTCGTCGGCCCCCGGCGCATGGAGCTGCTCGGCGTACACGAGCTGCTCGAGTTGCGGGGTCAGGGCGTAGAGCGCGCCGCTGGTCGCCGCGACGAGGATGAACGGTCCGACGAAGATCGCGGCGATGAAGTGGAGGCGGAGCAGCAACTGCGAGAACCAGCCTCGGCTGCGGTCAGGTTTCGGGGGAGGTCCATCGGCGTGGAGATGGGCCGGTGCGTGTGTGGTCACGGGTGGTCCTTTCGAGGGGCCTGGTCGTGGTCGTTGATGCGTGCGAGGCGGGCGTTGTAGTCGGTGAGTTCCGCGTCCCCGTCGCGGTCTGCTCGGCGGTCGTAGCGTTTCGCGGCACGTTCGTCACTCCGCACCCATTGGGAGACGACGATGAGGGCGACCAGGACGGCGGGGATCTCGCCGACGCTCCACGCGATGCCGCCGCCGACCGCCTGATCGGCGAGGAGCGCTGCGGTGTTCGTGTAGCCGAGGGCGGTCCACCACCCTTCCGCGAGCACGGTGGCGCTGGACATGATCGCGAGTCCGAAGAAAGCGTGGAAGGCGAGGGTCGCGAGCAGCAGGATGATCCGGAACGGGTAGGCCGGACGGTTCGGGCCCGGGTCGATGCCGATGAGGACCCAGAAGAACAGGTACCCGGTGGCGAGGAAGTGCACCGTCATCAGGATGTGACCCTGGTGGGCGAGCATCGCCCATTCGAACCAACCGGTGTAGTAGAACACCACCAGACTCCCGGCGAAGAGCACTCCTGCGACGGCCGGTTTCGACAGCAGCCGCAGGTACCGCGAGTGCACGACGGCGAGGATCCACTCCCGGAGGCCTCGGCCTCCGTCGGTGCGACTCGGCAGGGTTCGCAGTGCGAGGAGGATCGGGCCGCCCAGGACGAGCAGCGGCGGCACGATCATCATGAGCGCCATGTGCTGCAGCATGTGCGTGCTGAAGTGGATCTGCCCGTAGACGGCGAGGCCACCGCTGGTCGCGTACAACAGCGCCGCGCAGCCGGCCAGCCAAGCGATCAGGCGGACCACGGGCCAGGCGTCGCCGCGGCGCCGGAGCGTGCGGAACGCCCACAGGTACCAGGCCGCACCGACCACGGCGAGGCCGGCCCACATCCAGTCGACGTGCCACTCGGTGAACATCCGCAGTGGCGTCACCTCCGGCGGGTAGGCGAACCCGAGGAGCCGGCGGCGGACGTCGTCGGCGACCGGTTCCTGCGACACCGGCGGTTGGCTGCGCGACAACGCGACCGAGACGCCCATCGTGACCGCCATGACGACGACCTCGACGACCGCGAGCCGGATGAACGTCGACCGCTTCCCGGGTTCGGCCTGCAGCCGGGGATGAGCCGGAGCCGATGCCACGCGCCGGCGAGTCCGAGCAGCACGAGCGCGACGGTCTTCGCGACCAGGAGCAACCCATACGGGGTGAGGAGGTCCGTCGGGCCCGCGAGTCGCAGCGAGGCGTTCACGACGCCCGAGAAGGCCACCGCACCCAACGCCCAACCGGCGAGCACCGAGTAGCGTGCGACGACCGCGCCGATCTGATCGCCGACCTTCCGACGGAGCAGGATCACGGCCACGAGACCGCCGACCCAGGCGGTGACGCCGATGAGGTGGATCGCGAGTGAGTTGACCGCGTTGCCGTGCTCGTCGGAGCCTGCCGCGTGACCTGAAAGGGACAACGGAAGCAGTGCGAAGACGGCGATCGCGTTCGCGGCCGCGATCCACGCTAGACGTCTGGCGAGAAGCACGATGCAGAACACCACCAGCACGCACGCGAGCGAGAACACCAGGGTCTGCCCGAGCTCCAACTCCGTCGCGTAGAACAGGAAGGTCTTCGCGAACGTCGGTGAGGACACCGGCACGCCGATGGAGTTCGCCGCGGTGAACACCAGCACCGCGATTCCCGCCGCGAGCCAGACGGAGCCTGCCCAGGCCGCCCAGCGGATCGCCTTCGACTGCGAGAACGAGACGACACCCGGGAGGATCCGCTGCCCCGGCAGCAGGAAGGTCGCAGCGATGAGCAGGCCGATCGTGACCGACGCGGCGGCATCGTGGACGACCCTCGCGACCGGCAGACCGCGAGTGACGATCACCCCCGGATCCGACAGCAGCGTGCCGGTCGTGAACGCACCGGTGAACTGCAGCGCGGAGAGCGCCACGACGACCGCCACCGGCAACGCAGTCAGCATGACGGCTTCAGGTGCACGGATCGGCACGAGGACGGGCGACGGGCCTCGCTGACCGCTCGGATCGGCTTCGGGTGCGTTCGACGGAATGGTTGTTTCTGCCACAGGAGGTGGCTCCTTCCCCGCGGGCTCGAGTGGACGAACCCAGCGGCACAGCTCACCCGGTGAGCCCGCGACCGCACCCGAACGGGCGCCGGGGCAGGACCGAGCGGCGGAAATGGTGGCACTCCGCCGGTGCACGGCGCATCGGGACGACCATGGTTGGAGCGTCGTCGTCGAGGAAGCGTCCTACGCGCACGCAGCGGTGACCGCCGACCGAGCGTGCAGCTCGGCGAGGTCGTGCCGTGATCTCAGAGGAAGGACAGCGCCGGAGGCCCGCGCAAGGCGGTCGTCTCCGGATACACGCCGAGTGGGCGCATGATCGGCACGTCACGCTGCGGCAGCACCCGGGCGGGCAGCACCGGCGAGGCCAGGGCTGCGAGGACCGCGGGCACCAGTCGTGCGAGGACGAACTCCGTGATGGCTCCGGCCGTCGACAGCAGCGTCTCGGCTCGGTGGAGCGCGGCGATGGTCACGAGGCCGGCGACGAGGTGGGCGAACCACATGCCGGCACCGCCGTGCCCGTCGTGCATCATCGGCATCGAGGACGTGTCGAGGATCACCGGTGATCCGTGGGAGAGGTGTCCGCTCGGCGTCGCCATCGAGGTGGTGCCCTGGGCGGTGCCGAGGACGAAGAGCGTGTGGAACAGGACCTGACTCACCGCGACGGAGACGGACAGACGGACGATCGACAGCCGTCTGCCTGCGAGCAGGACGCAGACGACGGTCGAGAACACGAGTGGCACGACGAGGCCGAGTACTCCGGGCATGGTGCCGCCGCCGGCGACGTGCGAGAGGAGTGCGACGAAGGTCGAGAACGCCGCGGCGACCACACCACGAAGGGTGCGGGTCGAGCGGGCGGACGACATGTGCCCATTCTTGCAGACCGTCATCACCGTCATGAGGCCGCGCCGTGCCGCCAGCGTGCCGCGCCAGCCCGATCGAGTGCGATGCTGACGCGCGTGTCCGGCGCTGATCGCAGACCTCGGCGTCCCGGCGCAACCCCGATGTGGCAGGACCGCGCTACGCTCGGCGACGGTATACCGTCGAGGCATGAGCCACACCCTGGAACCGGGTACGACCGCTGCGCCCGCCGGGTCGCCGATCGAGGCACGCCGCAGGCACTACGCGGAGTTCTCCGGCCTCGCTCCGTTGCCGACGGACTTCGGGGTGGTGCTCGGCAACTGCCAGGCCGAATCCCTGCGTACCGTCATGGATGCGCCGGAACGCCGGTTCGTGCGCGTGCCGGCCGTGCACGAGATGACCGCCGAGGACGCGCGACGGTTGCACGACGTCGTCGGCGCCGCGCACACGGTCGTGTCGCAGCCAGTGCGTGACGATTACCACGGTCTGCCGCTCGGCACGCGGCAGGTGGCCGCTTCGACGAGCGGCCGCGTGCTCACGGTGACGCCGGTGCGGTTCGGGGGCTTGCATCCGTTCCAGGCCGCCGTCCGGGTCCCCGGCGTCGAGGAGAACCCGCCGATCGTGGCGTACCACGACGTCCGGACGCTCGCGGCCGCCGCAGGCATCCCCGTCGTGTCTGCGCTCCAGCCGGACGCCGTGCGCGCGATCGGCCGAGCCTCCGTCGAGGAACTGCGGAGACGCGAGGCCGCGACCGACGTGCCGGTGTCCGACCTCTTCAACTCGGTCACCGCCGACCACGCGCGCACCGTCAACCACCCGGGGAATGCGATCTGGTTGCCGCTCGGCGCCCGCATCCTCGAGACCCTGGGCACCACTGGCGGCGTCACCGACCCCGGACGCCCCCTGCTGAACGCGGTGCGCGCGCCCATCGCACCCGAGGTCGTCGACGCCTGGTCGTTGACGGACGAGCCCCGCGACCACTGGATCCTCGAGGGCGTCGAGGTCGATGATGCGGAGGTGCGCGCCGCCCACACCGATTGGTATGCGTCCCACCCCGAGTTCGTCGTCGCTGCCCTCGACCGGCTCTCGGCTCTCCTGACCGTCTGGCGCAACGCGTGACCGGGGGTGCGCACCCGTGGGTCGTCGGCAACCGGTGGGACACGCTCGACGACGTCCATCCTGATCCGTTGCCGCGCGTCTCGGTGATCGTCGCGCACTACGACCAGCCCGGCGAGCTGCTGCGGACCCTGCACGCCCTCGCCGCGCAGGACTACCCGCGTCACCTCCTGGAGGTCGTCGTCGCCGACGACGGTTCCCCGGGTGACGTGACGGTTCCGGACGACGTCATCCTCGTCCGGCAGGAGGACCAGGGGTTCCGACTTGCAGCCGTACGCAACCTGGGCGTGCGGGCGAGCAGTGGCGAGGTGTTGTGCTTCCTCGATGCGGACACGGTCCCCGAGCCGGGGTACGTGCGCGCGCTCACGCGGCTGCCCGCCCTACTGCCAGAGGCGGTCACGGTGGGGCGGCGTCGCCACGCCGACTTCGCCGGGGTCGCCCCGGAGACACCGGTCGTCGAGGCGGCCGCCGGCCGTGAGCTCGCCGAACCGGCGTGGCTCGCCGAGGAGTACGCGCGCAGTCGGGACCTGCGCGACGCGGACGACCGCTCCTATCGATTCATGATCGGCGCGGTCATCGCCTGCTCGCGGAGCCTGTTCGACGAGGTCGGCGGATTCGACGAGTCCTTCACTTCGTACGGCGGTGAGGACTGGGAGTGGGCGCACCGCATGTGGCAGGCGGGAGCGGTCTTCGCCCATGCCCCGAGCGCGGTGGCCTGGCACGACGGCCCCGAGTGGGCCGAGCGCGACGGCTCAGGCATGGACCGCGCGAACGCCCAGACCATGCGGCTCCTCTCGTCGATCCCCGTGTCTGGGTCCGCGCCGCGGGCGCTGTGGTCGGACACGGCGGATCTTCTCGTGCGGTTGCGGGGTACCCACACGGCGCCCGCTCGGTTTGTCTCGGCGGACTCGCTGTTCACCGCCTTCCCGCAGGCTCGGTTCGTCCCCGAGGACGGCGGAGCGGAGGAGCTCGGGGGAGACCCGCGCGTCCTCCGTGCATCAGCCGGAGTCGACGCCCGAGTGACGTGGGAGCTCGACCGTCCGATCGTGATCCTCGACTCGACGTGGATCGTCGATCTCGTCGACCGCCTCGGCACCGGGGACGTGGGCGCCGTCGAGCTGGTCGACACAGACGGCGCGTCGCTCGGCCACCTGCGATCCCGGAGGGCCAGGCGGCGTGAGGAACGTTGGGGCACGCCCGCCGCCTTCGAGACGCAGCGGCTCGTCGCCGATGGCGTCCATCTGCTGCGGCCCGACCCCCGGGTGGCGGCCTGGGTCGGCGGCTGGGGCGGACCCTCATCGTTCTGCTGACCCGATCGGCGACGACTCGCTCCACGCGTCTGCACCACCGGGCGCGCTGAGTGCAACCCCACCGGTTCCGGCCTGCGTCTCGTTTAGCGTGGTCGTCATGTCTCCGCGCGACCAGTACGACCTGACCAACCCCGTGACCCAGTACGACCGGGTCGAGCCACCACTGCAGCATCAGCCGGAGCCCGGCGTGCAGGCCAGGATGACCCCCGTTCCCGACCTCGGAGAAGCGAGCTATCGGGGCAGCGGACGGCTGACCGAGCGCAAGGCGCTCATCACGGGCGGCGACTCCGGGATCGGTGCTGCCACGGCGATCGCGTTCGCCCGCGAAGGTGCGGACGTGGTCATCGCCCACCTCCCGGGTGAGGAGGAGGATGCCGAGCACGTGCTGTCGCACATCGCCGACGCAGGGCGCCGCGGGAAGGCGATCGTTGCCGACATCTCGCACGCCGACCAGTGCCGTCGGCTCGTCGCGGAGGCCGCCGCCTTCCTCGGGGGCCTGGACGTCCTCGTCAACAACGCGGGCAAGCAGATCGCGGTCGACCGAGTGGAAGACCTCAGCGACGAGCAGTTCGAGGAGACGTTCCGGACGAACGTGTTCGCGAACTTCTGGATCACCAAGGCGGCGCTCGAGCACCTGGGCGAGGGCGCGAGCATCGTGAACACGGCGTCGCTCGAGGCGTACAAGCCGTCACCAGACCGGCTCGACTACGCGGCGACCAAGGCCGCGATCAACAACCTCTCGAAGGGGCTCGCGCTGCAGCTCGCTTCGCGCGGGATCCGCGTGAACGTGGTCGCTCCCGGCCCCGTGTGGACCGCCTTGCAGGTCTCCGACGGCGTCTCCGACGAGCAGATGGAGCACTTCGACGACGAGAACACGTATCAGCGTGCCGGTCAGCCGGCTGAGCTCGCGCCGGCGTACGTCTACCTCGCCTCGGCGGAGTCCGGCTACGTCTCCGGGGCGACGCTGAACGTCAACGGCGGCATGGTCACCCCGTGACCGCGGTTGCGTGCACGGTCTTCTTCCTCCCCGGGCTCGGCCTCGACGCCGCCGCGGTCGCACCCGTGGCTCGCGAACTCGACGCTCGGTTCCGGGTGATCGCCGTCGAACTGCCTGGCCAAGGCGACACGGCCGACGCGCCGGACGGCTCGGTCGAGTCGCAGGTCGACGCTGCCCTCTCCGTGATCGCGGCGCAGGCCGACGGCGGACCCTGGATGCTGTGCGCCCACAGCATGGGCGGCAAGGTCGCCGCGGGGATCGCCGCCCGGGTCCGCGGGGGCGACGTGCCCGTCTTCGGCCTCCTCGGTGTCGTGCTCCTCGCGCCGTCACCGCCCACGCCTGAGCCGATGCCGGACGCCAAGCGCCACCAGATGCTCAGCTGGATCGAGGACGGGCCCATCGCCGAGGCGGACGCTCGGACCTTCGTCGACGACAACGTGGGTGCGCCCCTGCCGGCCGAACTGCAGGCGGCCGCGGTGGCGTCCGTGCGGGCGATGTCGCCCGTCGCGTGGCGACGCTGGCTGGAGCAGGGCAGTGTGGAGGACCTCTCCTCTTCGATCGGGACTCTCGATCTGCCGTGCGTCGTGCTGGCAGGGGAGGAGGACGAGGCGCTCGGAGCCGCTGCGCAGCCGGAGTTGCTCTCGGGCGTCTACCCCCGCGCACGGTTCGTGCCGCTGGCCGGCGCGGGGCATCTGCTCTCCTTCGAGCGCCCCGTCGATGTCGCTCGGGCGATCACCGAGCTGTGGGACGAGATCGTCGCACACAGTGCGGTCGTCCCCGCGGAGTGGGGGCTCGTCATCGCGTCCCCGCGGACCACGCCGCGGGTGCGGCGTGCGCTGGCACGACGCGCCTTGCCGGACGACCCCCGGTATCGGTCCCGCACCCTGAGCATGGAACAGCTGGACCTGCTCCGCGCCGTCGCCGATCGCTTGGTTCCGCAGCCGGCGGGTGGGCGGATCGACCTCGCCGCGCGGGTCGACGCCGACCTCGCAGCCGGTGGTGGCGACGGATGGCGGCCGGTCGGAGGACTCACGGACGACGAGGCCTACCGCGCCGGACTGGATGCCCTCCGAACCGCTTGGCCGGACTCGGCCGATGACCAGGATGCGTTGGTCGGCGCCGTGATCGACGGCCAGGGCGTTCCCGGGGGTGCCATCGATGCGGATGATCTGCGTCGCTGGTTCGAGGACCTGCGCGTGGACGTCACGCGGGAGTGGCTCATCCACCCAGCGTCGTTGGCCCGGGTCGGGTACGACGGGTTCGCGACCGGCGCTGAAGACGTCGACTTCGCCGGCTATCGCGAGCTCGGTGCCGACACCCGAGACGACTGGGAGCCCTCCGACCTCGGCGCCGCGCCCGCACCCACGCACGAACAGCAGCAGGAGGACGCAGCGTGAACCTGGACGCGATGAAGACCTACGACCTCGACGACAGCGTCGATGTCGTGGTGGTCGGTACCGGTGCGGGTGGCGCACCGCTGCTCGCGCGGCTCGCTGAGGCGGGGTTGCGCGTCGTCGCGCTCGAGGCCGGGCCGAATCACGATCCCGCGGAGTCCACGCCGGACGAGGTCGACGCGACGACGATCAACTGGATGTCCAGCCGGTTCAGCGGTGGGGACGCTCCGACGGCGTTCGGTCCGAACAACAGCGGGTTCGGGGTCGGCGGTGGCACCGTCCACTGGGGCGCGTTCACGCCCCGTCCGGACGCCCGCGACCTGCGTCTGCGCAGCGAGACCGGCCTCGGCCGTGACTGGCCCGTCGACCATGCGGAGTTCACCCGCTACGTCGAGGAGGTCGAGGCGACCATCGGTGTCTCCGGTCCGACGCCGTATCCGTGGGACCCATCGCGCACCTACCTGTATGCGCCGCCGAAGCGCAACGCCCCGGCGGACCTCATGGCGAAGGGCGCCGAGTCGCTCGGTATCCGTGCGACCGACGCACCCGCCGCGATCATCACCCGCGACCGCGATCAGCCGCACCACGGCCTGCGACGCGCCACGACGAACGTCGGCTCGATCCACCAGGGCGAGCGCCACGGTGCGAAGGCGACGACCGCCATCACGTACCTGCCGGCGGCGGTCGCGGCGGGAGCGGAGATCCGTCCGGACGCCGTCGTGCACACCATCGAGCGGGATGCCCGCGGTCGGGTGACCGGCGTCGTCTATCGCCAGGACGGCGTCGACAAGCGGCAACGCTGCGAGGTGCTCGTGTTGGCCGGCGGCGGGGTGGAGACCCCTCGGCTCCTGCTGCACAACGACCTCGCGAACGCCAGCGGTCAGGTCGGCCGGAACTTCCTCGCCCATGGTGCGGTGCAGGTGTGGGGGCGGTTCGACGAGCAGATCCGCGGCTACCGCGGCTACCCGTCTGCGCTCATCACCGAGGACTTCGTCCGCCCTGAAGGTACTGACTTCGCTGGAGGATATCTGCTCCAGAGCCTCGGCGTCATGCCCTTCAACTATGCGACGACCCTCGTCCGCGGCGGCGGCCTCTGGGGCTCCGAGCTCGTCGACGAACTCGACGCGTCTCGGTACAACGCCGGCATCGGGATGAACGCCGAATGTCTGCCCGCCGACGGCAACCGGCTCGAGCTGTCCTCGGAGGAGGACGAGTGGGGTCTGCCGCGTGCGACCATTTCCTTCTCGCCCGGCGACAACGAGCAGGCCATCGACCGCCACGCCATCCGCACGATGACGGACATCCTCACGGCGGCCGGTGCGCGGAGCACCAGGGTCCTCGCGCGCACGGCGCACACGCTCGGCACGTGCCGGATGAGCGACGATCCGAGTGACGGCGTGGTCGACGGGGATGGTCGATCGCATGACATCGACAACCTGTGGATCTGCGACAACTCCACCTTCCCGAGCGCGCTCTCCGCGAACCCGGGCCTGGCGCAGATGGCGCTGTCGCTGCGCACGGCCGATCGGATGCTCGCGGCGCGGTAGCCGCCACAGCACGGCTCGGCGAGGAGTCGGACCGTGCTGTGGCGCCTTGACTCGCACCCCAGTGGGGCGAGGCGCTCCGTACCTTCATCGATGCCCAATGAGATGACACGCACCGCATCAGGCCGGGCCCCTCCCACCGGACGTGCCGGCTCGACGAGGCGGGCACCGGGCTTGCCTCGCGTCAGGCTCCGACGTCGATGGGCACGCCAGCGAGGTCCTCCACCTGCCGCCAGAGGGACGACGCCGCGTCGCCCGCCGGCGTGGCAGTCCTGGCCGGTGGAACGATGGCGACGGGAGCGCCCCGAAGTCGGCCGACCGGCGAGAAGTACTCGCCGCCCCGGACTTCGGGATCCGTGAGCGCCCTGACCGCGGACCAGGCGGCGGTGTCCTTGCCCTGTGCCCAAGGCGTGTAGGGATTCCGCTGATATGGAGTCGTGTCGTCGCGGACGCCAGGTCGCTCCGGGGTCTTCGCGTCGACGCCGACACCGGGCCGGGTCACGACCGATGCGGCGGGCAGTCCGGCCGCTCGGAGCCTGCGGTCGAGCTCGAAGGCGAACACCTCCGTCGCGGTCTTGGCCTTGGTGTAGGCCACGACCCCGATCGCGGGCACCTGGCGGAGGTCGTCAATGCCGACACGCAGCAGTTGGACGAACCCGGTCGAGGTGTGGACGATCCGAGCCACCGTGCCATGATCCACGGCCGTGGCGACCAATGTCGGAAGCAACCTGGCCAGCAGTCGGGCGTTGGCGGCCACGTGGGTGCCGAGCAGGAGGGGCAATCCGTCCGCAGTCAGCTCGCGTCGGTTCATGCTCATCGCACCGCCGTTGAGCAGGACGGCGTCGAGGCGGGGGAGCAAGGCGAGTTCGGCAGCGGCCTCGTCGACGGCGGCGAGCGAGCCGAGCTCGAGTGCCACGTGGCGGACCCGGGCCTGCGGGACTCGGCTCCGAATGGAGGTGGCGGCCCGTCGCAGCTTGTCATGCGATCGGGAGGCGAGCACGACGTCCGCGCCAGCGGCAGCCAGCTGCTCCGCGGCGAAGTACCCGATTCCGGCGGTGGAACCGGTCACGACGATGGTTCGTCCGGTCTGGTCTGGCAGGCGGGTGGGGTCCCAGGTCATACTGTCCTCGTTCCTTAAACGGATGATCTATCCGTTTGGACGATAGCACAAGCGGATAGGCAATCCGTTTGGCGTAGAGTGGTCCTATGGCCGCTCTCCGTTCCGACGCAGCACGTAGCCGGGCGAACATCCTCGATGTCGCCCGGACCCACGACCGCGCGACGCTTCGACTCAACGACGTCGCCCGCGAGGCCGGGGTCGGGGTCGGAACCGTCTACCGGCACTTCCCGACGGTCCACGCACTCATCGAAGCGCTGTCAGCCGACGCGCTCGACGCGATGCTCGAGACCTCTCGGCGTGCCGCAGCCGAGCCGGATCCGGGCGATGGGCTAGCGCTCTACCTCGGTTCGGCACTCAGGCTGCAGCTCGAGGACGGCGGTCTGCAGGCTGTCCTCCTCTCGCCGGAGGACGAGGCCGACTCCGTGCGGAACGTCAAACGCGAGATCTTCGAATCCTTCACGACCGTCCTCGAGGCGGCCCGCGCCGCGGGTGCCGTCCGCGCCGATCTCACGGTCGATCGTCTGTCGCACCTCGTGTGCGGAATCGAGCACGCGGTGCGGCTCGGTACTCCCGAAGACCTGCCCCTCCTCCTGCAGGTGATGCTCGACGGGCTGAAGCCTCCACCGTGATCACCGGCTCAGCTTCGATGGACCCGGCTTCGGCGTGTGGCCTTCCCCCGGCACGCGGTCAGCGTAAGGTCGGCACATGCACCCCGAGCGAACCCGCCAGCCAGCCGGGCGGCGAGCACCATCGAGGCCGCCGGCCGCGTCATCCACGGCGGCAGCCTGGAACGCCTTCCTGCTTCGAGCCGAGGCGAGGGCGTGGATCAGTGCCTCGGAACAAGGACGACGACAGCCCGAAGTCTCCGACGTCGCACTGGAGGTCCTGCTCCGGGAGTACGAGCGACCTGCGCGCTTGCTCCTCGGCCTCGCCGCCGCCGTGACGTTCGTCGTTTCCGCCACCCTGTCCGTGGCGACCGTGACGGTCTTGAATTCGTACTCGGCGGAGGCAGGGGCTGGCAGCCTGGGCATCGTGCTTTTCATCGGACTGGTCTTCGTGTTGCCGAGCGCCATCGTTTTGCTCCTGCTGCAGGTCTCCGGGTACCGAATGACCCGTTCCATCGCGGCGTGGTCCGGTGCGACACCGCAGACCGCCGGCAAGCCGGAGGCCCCCACGAAAGTGGCGGACGCCGTCGATCGTCGGGAGTCGGTGGCGTTGCGCGCCCTCTTCCTGACGGTCTCGGGGGTCGGGATCGCCGGCACGGTCGGTGAAGCCTTCTGGCTGTCCTCCGCCGAAGGCGGATCGTTCGTGCTGCCACTCGTCGTCGCTGCGGTCTTGCAGCTGATCATCTGGCTCGCGGTCTGCTCCGGGGTCGTCCGCGTGCTGCGGTCGTCGCGGGTCTGACAAGCGCGGCGGTCGACCGTGTCGCAGTGCTCGGCTGACACGGTCGGAACCGGGCCCGGGGCGAACCTACTGCTCGTGCACGATCCGAACGCGCGTGACCGAGAAACCGGCTCGTTCGAACGCGCCACGCATCGGCGTGTTCGCGGCATCCGTGGTGCCGACGATCCGGTCCTGTCCCGACCCGTGGTGCACGTGGACCATCTCCGCCAAGAGGTCGTGCACGTAACCGTGTCCGCGATGCTCGGGGAGCACGCCCAGGTAACTGATGCTCGCGTCGTAGGCCGTCCTCGTCGGGATGATGAATCCCACGATCGTCCCGTCGAGGAGCTCAGCGACCCGCCAGGCGTCGCGTTCGCCGGGGAGTGATCGGTAGAACGCCAGGGCGTCGTCCGCGAGCGCCTCGAGCCCTTCGCGCGCGACCATGTCCTGCGTGTGCGCATCGAGCGTGCCGGTCGCGACCAGGGCGAACAGCTCGTGGAACGCGTCGTCCGGGGCGGCGACGAAACGAAGGCGCTGCGATCGTGCCGGCACCGGATCGGAGCTGGACCTCGCGAAGCTGACCCGCTCGGTCGTGCGCGAGAATCCACCCGCGCGTGCAGCCTCATGGCGCCATCGCACCGCTTCCACGCTGGCGGCGTCATCCGCCCAGGCAGGGGAGACGTCGACGTTGAACTCCAGCGCGGGACTTGCGCCGAAGGCGTCCAGGCCGGCACGGATGAGCGCAGCGCCGAGACGTTCGGGCTCCGCGACTTCGATCGTGCTCGTGAGGCAGTCGAGTGTGGCGGGCCGGTTCGTGTCCGCCTGACCCCACCAGAGTGCTCGTGCCACCGGGCGACCGTCCTGCTCGGCGATCCACGACCATTCCGGCCGATAGTTTCGACTCGCGAGTTCGGCGGTCAGCCGCTCCGGGTCGATCCAGGCGACGGGTTCGTCGCAGCTCCACGCCTGCAGGAGGGGGACGTCGTCCAGGGTGGCTCGGCGGATGGTGAAGTCGTCGCGGGTGTCGGTCATCGGTTCCAGCTTGGACAGGCGCGACTCGTTTGTCCAGGTTCCGCCTGAACACCGGAGCGGCATCGCGGGCGGCGGAACGCGCGAGGTGCGCCGCCTAATCGATGGTGTGGCCGCCGTTGACGGTGATCCGCTGGCCGGTGATGAAGCCGGCCCGGTCCGAGGCGAGGAAGGCGACGGTCTCCGCGATGTCGTCGATGGTGCCCATCCGCCCCATCGGAACCTCGGCCAGGTAGGCGGCGATCTCCTGAGGCGATGCATCGGCGTGGCGCTCGACGGGGATCCATCCGGGTGCAACCAGGTTCACGGTGATCCCGGACGGTCCGAGTTCCCGAGCCCACGAACGGGTCAGGCCGAGCTGCGCGCCCTTCGCCGCGACGTAGGCGGACATCTCCGGCAGGGCCCGCTCGAACATGTCGGATCCGATCTGGATGATCCGGCCGAATCGTTGCTCGCGCATGTGCGGGACGGCCGCCCGCACCAGCAGTGTCGGGCTCTTCACGAAGAAGTCCAACTGGGCGAGGTGGTCGGCCCAGTCGAGGTCGTCGATCGCGACCGTCGGTTGCGGCCCGGTGGCGTTGGCGACCAGGACCGCGATCGGACCCGCGGTTCCCGTGATGCGCTCGACGAGCGAGGACACGGCTTCCTCGTCCGTCACGTCCGCGCTGAACGCGTCGGCGGCACCGCCGGCCTGACGGATGGACTCAGCGACTTCCGCAGCATGGTCCGCCCCGGAGCGGTAGTTCACGGCGACGAAGTACCCCTCGGCCCCGAGTCGCCGGGCGATCCCCGCGCCGAGGCCTCTGGATGCGCCGGTCACCAATGCGACCCGTCGTCCTGCGAACGCGAGAGACGTCATGCTGTTCCTCTCCTGGTGGTGAGCTGCCGACCGGGTTCCCGGCCTCGCCGAGCCTGGCCTTCCCGAGGATACCCGTCGCGTCCAGACGGTCTCCGGCTGACCTTCACCCGAGCTGTGCGGCCGCGTCACGGAGACAGGCGATGAACGCGTCGTGGACCGGGCTGTCGTCCGTCCGTTCCTGACGAGCGGCCAGCAGGCGTGTCGTCGGCGACCCGGCGAGCGGCACGACGACGATCGACGGCGGCACCAGCTGCCGCACCGACTCGGGCAGGATCGTCGTGCCCACGCCGGCCGCGACGAACCCGAGGGCGGTCTCCTGATGGACGACCTCCTCGACCACCTGCGTCCGACTCGACGTGCCGAGGACCTCCGCGACGCGGTCCACGAATCCCGGCATGAGCGCCCGCGGGTAGGAGATCATCGGGACGTCCATGAGTTCCTCCGCGGTGACCTCGGGTCGGCCCGCCAGCGGATGACCGACCGGGAGGCACGCCACGAGACGCTCCTCGAAGACGACCTCGGTAGTGAGCGCGGGGGAGCTGTCGGATGGCGTCGGCGGGACCTCGTCACGGACGATCCCGACGTCGAGCGTGCCGTCGCGGAGCCGGTCGAACTGCTCTCCTGAGGTCAACGGCACCAGGCGCAGCGTCACCCCGGGGCGGCTCGCCCGGAACAGCTGCACGACGCCGGGGAGGACCGTGTAGTTGGCCGAACTCACGAACCCCGCGGTGAGCTCCCCGGCGAGACCGTCGACGAAGTCGCGCATCTCACCCCGGACCGTGTCGAGCTCCTCGACGATGTGTCGTGCCCGCGCCTGGAGATGTCGTCCAGCGGGGGTCAGCGCCACCCGCCTCGTCGAACGGTCGAACAGTGCGGTGCCGACCTCCTGCTCGAGTCGTGCGACCTGGACGCTCAGCGGTGGCTGCGACATGTGCAGCCGTCGGGCGGCGCGACCGAAGTGGAGCTCCTCGGCGACGGCGAGGAAGTAGCGCAGCTGGCGGAGCTCCATCCCATCGACGATACGACCCTCGTATTACCGCGCTGTTTCGTCCAGATTGCGAGCGAAACGCTCTCAATCGAGGTTCGAATCGGTATTTGACCAGGAGGATCGCGACCGAGTTCGCTGAGGACCACACACCCCGACCTGGAGGACCACCCGTGACCGCAGACGCTTCCCCGAACACCCGGATCGACATGCTCTACCTGAGCGAACCGGAGGTCATCGCCGCCGGCATGAAGGACATGGCCCACTGCATGGAGGTCATGGAGGAGGTGCTGGTGCTCGTCGCGAAGGGTGACTACCGGATGGCCGGCCCGACCGCCAACTCGCACGGAGCACCGATCGGGTTCCCCACCACCTCACCGTTCCCCGGCATGCCGCTCGACGCCGCCGACCGTCGGTTCATGGCGATGCCCGCCTACCTCGGCGGACGCTTCGACACCGCCGGTGTCAAGTGGTACGGCTCGAACGTCGACAACCGCGAGCGAGGCCTCCCGCGCTCCATCCACCTCATCGTGCTCAACGACAAGGACACCGGCGCGCCCTACGCGATCATGTCCGGCAACCTCGAGAGCGCCTACCGCACCGCTGCCGTGCCGGGCGCCGCCGCGAAGCTCCTGGCACCGGTGGACGCGAAGTCGCTCGGCATCATCGGGCCCGGCGCCATGAACAAGAGCGCACTGCACGCCATGACCACCGCCCGTCCCTCGCTCGACACCATCAGCATCCACGGGCGCCGACGGTCGACGTCCGAGGCGTTCGCCGACTACGTCCGCGAGCACTACCCGCAGTTCACGACGATCGAGATCGCCGAGACGGTCGAGGCCGCCGTGCGTGACTCGGACATCGTCTCCGAAGCCGTCACCGGCCTGGTCGGCTCGGAGAACTACCCGTTCATCGACGGCGACTGGATCAAGCCGGGCGCCTTCCTGAGCCTGCCCGCGAACCTGCGCATGGACAAGGAGTACACCCTCTCCGGCAAGGCCCGCCTCATCGCCGACGCGAAGAAGATCTACGAGGCGTGGGCCGAGGAGTACCCTGCGCCGTCACACGAGACCGCGTTCGGGATGATCGGCCTCTACTGGCAGGACCTCATCGGGACCGGCGAGCTCGACGAGTCCCGCGTCGTCAACATCGGAGACGTCTTCGACGGCCACGCCGTCGGGCGTGAGTTCCCCGAGCAGCCGGTGCTCTTCAGCGTCGGTGGGATGGGCGTCGAGGACGTCGCGTGGGCGAAGACGATCTACGAGAACGCCGTCGAGCAGGGGATCGGCACGAAGCTCAACCTTTGGGAAGCCCCCGACCTGGCCTGACCGCCGACCGGCACCGAGCACCGACACCTGTTCCACCCGAACCCGACGCCGTGGCCGACCGGCCGCTGTGCACCTCGAACGATGGAGTGATTTGTGGACGCTGGAAACGTCGCCTGGATCCTGACGAGCTCGGCGCTCGTCGCCCTCATGATCCCGGCCCTGGCTCTGTTCTACGGCGGGATGGTCTCGTCCCGCCGCATCCTCAACATGATGATCATGTGCTTCGGCGGGGCCAGCCTCGTCGCGCTGCTCTGGGTGGCCTTCGGGTACTCGCTCGTCTTCGGTGACTCCGTCGGCGGGCTCGGACTCATCGGGAACCCGTTCGAGTTCGCAGGGCTCGACCAGGCTCTCGTCGACGACCCCGATGCCGGCATTCCCCTCGCACTCTTCGCGGCGTTCCAACTGCTGTTCGCCGGAGTGACGACGGCGCTCGTCGCCGGTGCCGCCGCCGGTCGCATGAAGTACGGCGCGTGGTTGTTGTTCGCCGGGCTCTGGGCGACGCTCGTGTACTTCCCGGTCGCGCACTGGGTGTTCGCCTTCTCGAACGACACGGCGACCGGTGGATGGATCGCGAACACCCTCGGTGCCGTCGACTTCGCCGGCGGGACGGCCGTGCACATGAACGCCGGAGTCGCGGCGCTCGCACTGGCCCTGGTGCTCGGCAAGAGCAAGGACTGGGGCGGCAAGCTCCGTCCGCACAACCGCCCGCTCGTCCTGGTCGGCGCCGGGTTGCTCTGGATCGGTTGGTACGGCTTCAACGCCGGTTCAGCGCTCGCAGCCGGTAATGCGGCGAGCGTCGTGTTCCTCAACACCACCGTCGCCGCCTGTGCCGGGCTCATCGGCTGGTCCATCGTCGACCGGCTCCGCCACGGAGCGGTCACGAGCCTCGGCAGCGCATCGGGGATCATCGCCGCCCTCGTGGCGATCACCCCCGCCTGCGGTGCCGTCTCGCCCATCGGTGCCATCATCATCGGGGCCATCGCGGGCGTCGTCTGCTGCCTCGCCATCGAGTGGAAGTTCCGGCTCGGCTTCGACGACTCCCTCGACGTCGTCGGGGTCCACCTCGTCGGGGGCATCATCGGGACGCTCCTCATCGGGGTGTTCGCGACGGATGCGGCTCCGAACGGACGCTCCGGTCTGCTGTACGGCGGCGGATTCGAACTGCTCGGCGTGCAGACGATCGCGACCGTCGCGGTCCTCGCGTACTCGTTCATCGTCACCTGGGTGATCGCGAAGGTGATCCAGATCGCCATCGGTCTGCGGATCCCCGAGGAGCACGAGGTCGCCGGGATCGACGAGCACGCCCACGCCGAGCGCGCCTACGAGGACGAAGACCTGGAAGCGCGCGCATGACGAGCGTCATCGTCGTCGGAGCCGGGCTCGCAGGTGCTGCGGCGGCCTGGCGCCTCGCCCAGGCCGGGCACAACGTCACCGTCCTCGAGCGGAGTCGCCCGGCCAACGAGTGGGGATCGTCCCACGGATCGGCCCGGATCTTCCGCTACGCCTACCCGGAGGCGTCCTACACCCGTCTCGTCCTCGCGGCGGCATCAGGGTGGGACGAGCTCGGCCTGGAACACGGGCGTCCACTGATCACGCAGACGGGTGCGCTCGACTTCGGGACGACCCGTCGGCCGGAGCACCTCGCGTCAGTGCTGGCCGAGCACGGCATCGATCACGAGCTGCTGTCGCGAGACGAAGCCAGAGCCCGTTGGGACATCGGCTTCGACACGCCCACCCTGTGGCATCCGGGAGCCGGCGTGATCGACGCGGAACAGGCGGTGATGGCGATGCTCGAATCCGCCGTCCGCGCCGGGGCCAGGGTCCTGAACCATCAGCCGGTCGAGCGGGTCGAGCGGACTGCCACCGGGTACCGGGTGCTCGGGTCTCGGGGGAGGGTGTTCGATGCGGAGCAGGTGGTCGTCGCAGCCGGCGGCTGGCTCCCGGACCTGCTCGGCGACCTCGCGCTGCCGGGCGGGTTCCTCGACGCGTTCCCGGCCCTCGAGGTCAGTCAGGAGCAGGCGTATCACTTCCCGTATCGGGACCGGATCGGCGTCGATGCGGAAGACCCGGCGCGATCCGGTTCAGTGTGGCCCACCTTCATCCACAAGTCCGAGCGGATGCAGGTCTACGGGCTCCCCGGAGGGCGCGACGCCGACTGGCGCGGTCAGAAGGTCGCCGAGTACAACGGCGGCAGGCGCATCCCCTCGGCCACCGATCAAGACGG
Source organism: Plantibacter sp. M259 (assembly GCF_006065115.1). Taxonomy (NCBI): domain Bacteria; kingdom Bacillati; phylum Actinomycetota; class Actinomycetes; order Micrococcales; family Microbacteriaceae; genus Plantibacter; species Plantibacter sp. M259. Next base: position 3,933,974 of record NZ_CP040750.1, read on the forward strand.
TGTCGTCGACGACGCGAACCGCCGACGGGTCGTCGCCTACGTCCGCGAGTTCCTCCCGAGCCTCGTCCCGGAACCGTACGCCGAGACGACCTGCCTGTTCACGAACACCCCGACGGAGGACTTCGTCATCGACCGGGTCGACGGGATCACGGTCCTGGCGCCCTGCTCCGGCCACGGTGCCAAGTTCGCCCCGCTCATCGGCGAATACGCCCTCGCGCTGATCGAGGGCCGAGACGCTGTGCCGGCGATGTTCCGTCCGAGCCTGGCAGCCGTCCGGTGACCCGCGACACCGTGGTCTCGCTCCTGGACGAGATCGCGGGGATCGGTCGGGATCAGCGTCGGGGAGGCTACTCGAGGCCCGTCTACTCCACCGCCGAACTCGAGCTGCGGGAATGGTTCGTCGGTCAGGCCGAGCGCCGTGGCCTCGACGTGGACATCGACGGCAACGGGGTGATCCGCGCCTGGTGGCATGTGCCGTCACGTTCGACGACGGGTGCGGTGGTCACCGGGAGCCATCTCGACTCGGTACCGGGCGGTGGCGCCTACGACGGACCACTCGGGGTCGCATCGGCGCTGATCGCGGTCGATCACCTGCGCTCGTGTGGCTTCGAGCCGGCCAAGCCGATCGTCGTCGCGGTCTTCCCAGAGGAGGAGGGCTCGCGCTTCGGCGTCGCATGCCTCGGCTCGCGGCTCCTCACCGGTGCGATCAGTCCGGAGCGGGCGCTGGCCCTGCGCGACGTGGAGGGGGACACGTTCGCCGAGGTCCTCGCACGCAATGGTGTCGACCCGCGGGGTGTTGGCCCAGACCCGGGCGGGCTCGGAGCGATCGACGCGTTCGTGGAGCTCCACGTCGAGCAGGGGCGGGCATTGGTCGACCTCGATCGCCCGGTCGCGATCGGCTCGAACATCCTCGGGCATGGACGGTGGCGGGTGTCGTTCCGCGGCGAAGGGAACCATGCGGGGACGACGCTCATGCAGGATCGACGGGACCCGCTCGTCGCGGCTGCGCGGATGATCACCGAGATCCGCACGATCGGGCGGGCCACGCCGGACGCTCGGGCGACCGTCGGTCGGGTGCTCCCGTTGCCGGGAGGCACGAACGTGATCGCGTCGAGCGTGGACTTCTGGATCGACGTCCGTCATCCCGACGACGTCGTGACCGCCGCGATCGTGGCGGGGATCACCGAACGCCTGTCGCTCGTTGCAGCGGAGGAGGGATGCGTGGCCGCGATCACCGAGGAGTCGTTCAGCGCCACGACCGACTTCGACCCGTTCCTCCGCGGGCGCCTCGAACGAATGCTGCCGGAGGCGCCTGTTCTCGGTACCGGAGCGGGGCACGATGCCGGAGTGCTTGCGTCGCACGTGCCGACCGCGATGCTCTTCGTCCGGAACCCGACCGGCGTCTCCCATTCGCCGGAGGAGTGCGCCGAGGACGCCGACGCCGAGGCCGGTGCCGTGGCACTCGCGGGCGTCTTGGAGGGACTGGCGGTCGGCGTCGGGACCACTTGAGCGGGAGCCACCGGCCTCGTCGGATCCGGCCGACGTCACCCGACCGTGTGAGACTCGATCTCGTGCACGAGAACCTATCCATGACCATCGACGCGGTGTGCTGGGACTGGAACGGCACGCTCCTCGACGATGTCGAGGTGGCGCTTGCCGCGATGAACACCGTCCTCCGGCAGCGGGGTCTTGCCGAGATATCCGACCAGGAGGCGTATCGGGCCGTGTTCGGCTTCCCCATCCGGGCTTTCTACGCCCGGCTCGGTGTCGATGCAGCCGACTTCCTGGAGGCGGCCGACGAATACCTCGCGCTGTTCGCGGCCGGCGTGGGAGCGGCGTCGCTCCAACCCGAAGCGCGCAAGACCCTTGCGGCGATCGACGTGCTCGGCATCGAGCAGGCGGGCCGCCGCTGCGGACAGCGTTGCTGACGATCACCGGCTGATCGGGCACGCGCTTACTCGTTCTCGACGGAGGCGGTGTGATGTGGTGTCCCGACGGGTTTCGACTCGGACGATCCTCGCTGACGAAGGTAGACCGAGAAGGCGACCATGCAGCCCACTGCGAGGAACTCCGACTGCCAGTTCTGCAGCGTCCGGTTCCAGAAATCGGCCGACAACACGTATCCGATGACGGTCACTGCCGGCTGACCGTGCTCAGCCTGTTCGGCGTTGTAGACGACGGTGCCGGCGACGGCCTGCGCTGACCAGGACAACACGAAGATGACGCCCATCACGAGGAGGAGTGAGTTCGAGTACAGCCACAGACGCACGCCGCGCGCGCTCGCCCAGCGAGGTGAGTCGGGGCGCGCATGTTCTCCGACGAGTTGGTCCTCGTCGCTCCCGAGACCCTCGTCGCCGAGCTTCTTGGACTCCGGAGACCCCTGTTGCACGAACCAGACCGTCGCGAGGATGAAGAGGAAGAACTGGAGGAACTCCGACTGCCAGTTCTCGGCCACATCGACGACGAACGCCGACGAGGTGATGAAGTGCAGATAATCGACGGTCGCCTGACCGTGCGCGAGCTGGTCTTCGTTGTACGCGACGAGACCGGCGATCGACTGCCCGAAGAGGGCGAGGATGAAGATCAGCCCGAAGAACAGGCTCAGACTGTGACGGCGGAGGGCTGACATCACGTCACCTCCCCATGAGCGGGATCAGGAACATGTACAGCAGGCCAGCCACGATCACGACCAGCCACGAGATGAAGACGACTCGCATGGCAACGATCGTACTGCGCCCTCCGATCACGACGACTCGGCCCGGCTGTCCCGCTTCCCGTACTGGTTCAGTGGTGGAGCTCGTGGACGACGGCGTGCCCCTTGCCTCGGCTGATCAGCCAACGGTTGACCGGTGTGGTGACGATGAAGGCCAGGGCGAGAGCGGCGACGAGGGAGCCCCAGAAGAGGCCGCTGGTGAGGCCGGCGTCCATCGCTCCGGGGATGGCGAGCATCGCGGTGTTGTCGATGATCTCCATGACCGCGATCGACACGGTGTCCGCAGCCAGCGCGACACCGATGGCGGCGCGCCAGGACAGGCCCGCGCGGAGCACGCCGCGCATCGTGAGTGCGTAGCCGAAGACGAAGGCCAGTGCGATCGAGAGCACCACGGTGCCGAGATTGTGCAGTCCGAGGCCGGTGCCGATCACCATGCCCAGCACCTCGCCGATGGCACAACCGGTGAGGCAGTGGAGGGTGGCGGTGGCCGCCATCCGCCAGGAGGTCGCATTGTCGGCTGCTGGGCCGTGACTGTGGTGGGTGTGGTCGCTCATGAGCACTCCTTCGGTTCGTTCAACAAGCCGAACGATACCCCTCCGGGGTATATTCCGAAGCGCTGGTCCGCTTGCACGGACATCGACGCCGGCTCAGGACGTGAGCGCCTCGTCGACCACGGAGAAGACCTCGGGGTCCCAGGTGAGCGCGCGCTCCCACGGGAGGTCGAAGGCGTCGGCGAAGAAGATGCTGTGGACGTCCTCCTCGAAGGAGTGGCGGACCACGCGGGGGAGCACGTCGACCGGGACGTCTTCGGCTCGGGCGCTTCTCAGGGCCACCAGACCGTCGTGTGGCCACAGCTGTCGCGGCTCGGGCGCCGAGTGGAAGTGCCCCGCACCGACTGCGGTGACGGCGACGCCATCGAGGAAGCCGGCCTGTGCCGTGTTCCACTCGCGCAGGAACCGGCGTGAGACCTCGTCGGCGGCGCCCTGTGAGTTCTCGGCGGCATAGCCGCTCGACCGCTCGAGGATCGTCGTGGTCCCAGCGTCGCCGTGGGCGTCGTGGACCGAGACCTCACCGGTGAGCACATCGCCGAGGAGCGATCCCTCCCACGGCGTGCCGAGGGTGACGAGACGGCCGATCGACGGGCCGGAGCCGCGCAGTTCTCGGATTGCGGCACGAGAGAAGAGACCGCCCATGGAGTGGGCGACGAGGTCGACGCTCGCGAAACCGTGTTCGTCGGACAGCCACCGCAGGAACGCGGCCAGGCTGGCTCCGCCGGCGTCGATCCCACCGACGGCGTTGACGGTCACCTCGGCGGGCAGCACGATCGAGACGTCGGCGAACCCCTGCCAACCCGTGTCCTCGTGCACCTCCCCAGCACCGATCCGTGCCGGCGCGGTGAAGACCGGGATCTCCCGCCCGAGCAGGTGCGCACGCAGCGCGGTGAGGGTGTTCCCGGCGGCGAGGCCGGAGCCGGCGGCATGGTCCGGACCCGTGAATGGGGTCACGGCCGCACCCCCTGACACGAGGACGATCGCATCGGCCATGGTGCTCCTTCCGGCTGGCTACGACGTCAGCGTACTGGTCGGGCGAGGTCGATCCGCAGTGCGTTCCGACGCACGTCGTCGATCGCGGTCGCGACCGCACCCTGCGCCACGATGTCGGCGCCGAGTTCCGACGCGACGAGCAACGGAGGTTCCGCGCTCATGTAGCCGGGGATGCGCTCCGACGCGACCTCGAGCAGCTGCGACATCGACGGGGAGATCCCACCGGCGAACACGATGCGCTCCACGTCGAGCAGTCCGCCCAGGATGGCGCTCATCCGCGCGATGCGATCACCCATCCGGCGCACCAGGTCGAGCGCGACCGTGTCGCCCTGGTCCGCCGCAGCGAGGACCGACTGCGCATCCACCTGCGCGACCGGTATGCGGCTGAGCGGGCTGCTCTCCGGAAGTCCGCCGCTCTCGCGGTATTCGCGACCCCAGTCGCGCAGGAGCGCGGCGATGCCTCGCGACGAACCGACGCCGTCGACGAGGTCGAGGAGGTGCAGCTCGCCCGCCCGGCCGCGACCGCGGACGAGACGACCGTCGACGACGTATCCGGCTCCGAGCCGCTCGCCGCTGACCACCGTGATGTAGGAGTCCACACCGACACCAGCGCCGATCGCGCCCTCGGCGACGGCGGCGAGGTTCGCGTCGTTGTCGGTGACGACCGCGCAGCCGTGGTCGCGGATGCGCTCACCGAGCCGAGGGTTCATGCGGTCCCAGAAGACGTTGCCCTCGGGTGACCGTCCGAGTGCGTCGATGGGGGCCGGGACGCCGAGCACGATGCAGAGCGGCGGCTTCGGCCCGCACTGCCGCACGGCCTCATCGATCGCCGCGTCGACGGCGTCGACCCGTGCCTCAGCGGTGGCCGCCGGATCGACGGTGTGGTGCGACCTTGCGAGTTCCCGACCGCGCAGGTCTGCAGCGATGGCGGTGATGGAGTGGGCTCCGGCGTCGACACCGACGACGATCCCGGCGTCGATGCGCAGCTCGTAGCGTCGGGCGGGGCGACCTTTCCGATAGGCGGCACCAGCCTGACGTGCGTCATCGAGCTCCGTCAGCCAACCCAGTCCGATGAGTTCGTCGGAGAGCGTGATCGCCGTCGATCGTGACAACCCGGTGGCGGTGATGACGTCGGCCGCGGTGAACGCGGACGTCGCCCAGGCGTGATCGAGGACGGCGGTGATGCTGGAGGAACGCGGCTCCGCTGCCCGGTCCGTCGTCGTCGCTTCCATGACCGACAACGATATCCACGATCCGCAGGCCGCGCGCGGATGCCGAGCCGGGGGAGAGCTGCACCGCGCGCAGAACCGTGAACGATCACGGCGTCCGACCCGTGGATGTCGTGATGGAACCGGTGCTTGACCAGACGTCGAACGAATGGCAGAGTTTCCGTCATCAGTTGATTTACTCTCTGTATTTAGTCAGCGGATCCATCGAGGGCTCCGCGGAAGGACAATGATGTCGAACCCACTGAAACGCGCGATACGCGCCACGGCCGGAGCGGCGGGGCTGGCGCTCTTGGCCAGCGTCCTCGTCGGTTGCTCGAGTGATGGCCGGGAGACCATCCACTTCACGTTCAGTAAGCGTGAGGCGTTCACCTTCATGAACCAGGCCGTCGCGGACTACAACGCCTCGCAGCAGCAGTACGAGGTCGTCATGGACACGTCTGGGCCCGATCCGCTCGCGGCGAGCTTCGTCCGCGGCAACCCGCCGGACCTCATGCTCTCGAACTACAACCACGAGGTGTCGCGCTTCGTCGAACGGTGCGCGCTCTCCGACCTGTCCGACACGACAGCGGCGGCGTCCATCCGAGACGACCTCCAGCCGTTGCTCGACCAGTACGGCGTGTGCGAGGGACGCACGAGTGCGCTGCCCTACTCGGTGATGGCCGCTTCGGTCATCTACAACAAGACGATCTTCGCCGAGTACGGCCTCGAGGTGCCGACGACGTGGAGTGAACTCATCGCCGTCTCCGACACCCTGAAGGCGGCCGGCGTAGCACCGTTCTACGCGACGTTCGCCGATGCCTGGACCGCCAACCAGGGCTGGTTCGACTACTCGGTCGGTGGTGCCGTCGACATCCCGGACTTCTACGACCGGCTCGCGGAGGAAGGCACCGAGGTGGGACCGGACGCTCCGGTCTCCTTCGAGAAGGACTTCCTGGAGCCCATCGAGAAGATGCAGCTGCTCGCCAAGGAGTACACGCAGGCCGATGCGCCGAGTCGCACCTACGACGCCGGCAACGTCGCCTTCGCCGAGGGCAAGGGCGCCATGTACCTGCAGGGCCCGTGGGCGTTCAGCCAGATCGCACTCACCGCACCGGATCTCGACCTCGGGACCTTCCCGCTGCCGATGACGAAAGACCCGAAGGACCTCAAGGTCCGGGTGAACCTCGACCTCGTCACCATCATCCCCGAGGAGGCGAAGAACCCGGAGGGTGCCCGCGACTTCCTCGAGTACCTCTTCCAGCCGGAGGTCATCCAGGCCTACAACGAGTCGCAGCTCGGGTTCGTCCCGACGGACGACGGCAAGGCTCCCGACGACCCACGCGTCGCGGGCATGATCCCGTACTACGACGCTGGCGCGTTCTACCAGGGGCCGGGCGTGCTCAACCCCCGCGCCATCCCGACCGAGAACTACGCGCAGTCGCTCGTCCTCGGCACCAACGCGGCGTCGATGCTCCGCACCATGGACGCGGACTGGGCACGACTCGCGTTCCGACAGCCGCCCGTCACGAGCAAGGAGGGTTCCGAATGAGCGCCACCACATCGATCGTGACCGGGGGAAACCCGAAGGTCCGACGCAGCACCAAACGGGTCGAGCCGATCTACTACTTCTTCCTCTTCCCAGCCGTCATCCTGTTCACGCTCGCGATCACGCTCCCCGGCGTCGTCGGCATCTTCTTCAGCTTCACCGACTCCATCGGGATCGGCGACTGGGAGTTCATCGGCTTCACGAACTACATCGCCGCGTTCAGCGACCCGGCCATCCTCACGAGCTTCCTCTTCACGTTCGGGTTCTCGCTCGTGACGGTCATCGCGGTGAACGTCATCGCGTTCCTGCTCGCCGTCGGCCTGACCGCGAAGATCCGCTTCAAGATGGGACTCCGCGGAATCTTCGTCATCCCGATGGTCATCTCGGGCATCATCATCGCCTACGTGTTCCAGTTCCTCTTCATGAACTCGGTTCCGGCCGCCGGCTCGGCGCTCGGGATCCCGTTCCTCGAGACGAGCATCCTCTCCAACCCGGACCTCGCCTGGCTCGGCATCGTGATCGTGACGGCCTGGCAGTCGATCCCGGGCACGCTGCTCATCTACATCGCGGGCCTCCTCGCGGTCCCCGGTGACGTCTACGAGGCGGCGTCGCTCGACGGCGCGAACAAGCGCCAGCAGCTGCTGCGGATCACCCTGCCACTGGTCATGGGATACGTCGTGATCAACGTGATCCTCGGCTTCAAGAACTACCTGAACGCCTACGACATCATCGTCGGTCTGACCAACGGTGGCCCGGGCACCTCCACGCGGAGCATCTCGATGACGATCATCCGCGGGTTCCAGACGGGTGACTACGCCTACCAGATGGCCACGGCCACCCTGTTCTTCATCATCACGATCATCATCGCCCTCGTGCAACTCTCGGCGACGCGCGGAAGGAACGCACTCTGATGGCTACACCAACCGTGCTCAGCACCCAGTCCATCACCACGGCGAACGCCACCCCGAAGCAGCGGACCAGGGGAGAGCGGGTGAGCTGGTCGACGACGATCATCCTGCTGCTCTGCGCCGTGACCGTCCTCCTGCCGCTCTACGTGACGATCTCGATGGCGTTCAAGACCGACACACAGTCGGTCGACGGCAACGCCTTCTCGCTCCCGGCACCGTTCAGCATCGACGGTTTCGTCCAGGCGTGGACCCTCACGAAGTTCCCGGTGGGCTTCGCGATGTCGCTCCTCGTCACAGCAGGGACCGTGGTCGCGACCATCATCCTGGCCTCCTTCGCCGCGTACGCCATCGTGCGCAACTGGGATCGCCGCCTGTTCCGCTTCTCGTTCTTCTACCTGCTCGCCGCGATGTTCATCCCGTTCCCGGTCGTCGCCCTGCCGCAGATCCAGCTGACCGGTCGCGTCGGACTCGACAACCCGTTCGGCGTGATCATCCTCGCCACCATGTTCCAGCTGAGCTTCAGCGTGCTGCTGTTCACCGCGTTCCTGCGATCGATCCCGATCGAACTCGAGGAGAGCGCACGCATCGACGGTGCGAGCACCTGGCAGACGTTCTGGAGACTGATCTTCCCGCTCCTGGCTCCCATGAGTGCCACGGTCGGCATCTTCGCGTTCCTCTACGCCTGGAACGACTTCATGATGCCGTCGCTCATCATCTCGGACGCAGGACTCCAGACCCTCCCAGTGCGGCAGAACCTCTTCCAGACCCAGTTCAGCAGCAACTACAACGTCGCCTTCGCCTCGTACCTGATGGCGATGGCCCCCGCGATCATCGCCTACCTCTTCGCGCAACGTTGGGTGATGTCGGGCGTCACCCAGGGTGCCGTCAAGGGGTGACCGGCCAGGCCGGGCGACCGACACCATCCCCTCCATCACCACCTGAGCATTCGAGGAACACACGTTCATGACCGAGGCACTACTCGTCGACACCGACACCGACTCCGATTCGACCGACGCCCAGCGGACGGCCGACGCCACCTGGTGGCGTCAGGCCGCCGTGTACCAGATCTACCCGCGGAGCTTCGCCGACGCGGACGGGGACGGTCTCGGCGACCTGCCCGGCATCCGCTCCCGGGTCGACTACCTCGCCGGCCTCGGGATCGACGCGATCTGGCTCAGTCCGTTCTATCCCTCGGCGCTGGCCGACGGCGGGTACGACGTTGCGGACTACCGCGACGTCGACCCGCGGCTCGGCACGCTGGAGGACTTCGACGAGCTGATCGCCGCACTGCACGAGCGCGGTATCCGGGTCATCGTCGACATCGTGCCGAACCACACCTCGGATCTGCACGAGTGGTTCCAGGAGGCGCTCGCCGCCGGCCGAGGGTCGGCGGCTCGCGACCGGTACGTCTTCCGCGAGGGGAAGGGCGCATCGGGGGAGGAACCGCCCACCGACTGGGAGTCGGTCTTCGGTGGCCCCGCCTGGGAGCGGGTCGAGGACGGCCAGTGGTACTTCCACAACTTCGCCACCGAGCAGCCGGACCTCAACTGGGACCACCCCGAGGTCCGCGCCGACTTCCTGAAGACGTTGCGGTTCTGGTCGGATCGGGGCGTGGACGGCTTCCGGATCGACGTCGCGCACATGCTCACGAAGGACCTCACCGAGCCGCTGCCGAGTCGTGCTGAACTGGAGCAGATGCCGCAGGACGGCACCCACCCGCTGCTCGACCGCGACGACGTGCACGAGGTGTACGCCGAGTGGAGGCGGGTGTTCGAGGAGTACGACCCGCCGCGCACCGCGGTCGCCGAAGCGTGGGTGAGTTCACCGGAGCGTCGGGCCAAGTACGCATCGGCGGAGGGGCTCGGCCAGGCCTTCAACTTCGATCTGCTCGAGGCGGACTTCGATGCCGCCGAGTTCCGCACGGTCATCACCGACAACCTGGCGCAGGCGGCGGAGACGGGGTCGTCGACGACCTGGGTGCTGTCCAACCACGATGTGACCCGTCACGCCACACGGTACGGACTCCCGCCCCTGGCCGGACGACCGGTGAAGCAAGGCACCGAGTGGGTCGCAGCGGGCGGACCAGAGGCCGACATCGATCGCGACCAGGGGCTCAGACGCGCGCGAGCGGCGACGCTCCTGCTCCTCGGACTTCCCGGCAGCACCTACCTCTACCAGGGGGAGGAGCTCGGCCTGCAGGAGGTCGCCGCGATCACGGCGGAGCAGCGTCAGGACCCCGCGTTCTTCCGCGGCGGCGAGTACGACGGGCTGGGCCGCGACGGCTGCCGCGTGCCGCTGCCGTGGTCGGCGGACGGACCGGCCTTCGGCTTCGGGGGTGCGGTCGCGCACCTGCCGCAACCGGCCTGGTTCGCCGAGTACGCGGTCGATGTGGAGGCTGCAGATCCGGCCTCGACGCTCTCGCTCTACCGCGAGGCGCTCCGACTCCGGCGGCTGCTCCAGACCGCGGAACACCTCGAGTGGGTCGAGACGGGGCGGGCGGACGTCGTCCGGTTCGTGCGGCCGAACGGTTGGCAGGTCGTGACCAACTTCGGTACCGAGCTGTTCCCGCTCGAGGCGGAGCACGATGCCGTCGTCCTGGGTGCCCTCCAGGCCGGCGCGGTTCCGGGGGAGTCCACGGTCTGGATCGCGCCGGGAGGCCTGCTGGGCTGACGGCGGCGCGGGGCAACAGCGGTCGTGCGAACGGATCGGAACGCTGTGACGCGTGCGTGACGATCCTGAGGGTGCGGCGGCCCTGTGGAGAGACGATCGGGTGTCGTGGACCGACCGGTAGAGTTCGAGGACGGGTCGGGGGTCGACCCGGGATCGAGGAGCGCATGAGGCGTCATCTGCGTTAGATCATCCCTGTCCTGTGCGTGCCCGTCGTGTATCTCGGCGGCGGGTTCGCCCTGTACGAGGTCACACGCCAGCCTGAGTTCCAGGCGAGCGTCGGGTTGGGCTGGCTCGCTGTCGGCATCATCCTGTTCACCGGCGCCGGGATCGTCGCGGCGGTCGTATTGGCCGTGCGAGGTGGCGTGAAGACCTTCCGCGACTGGCGGCGATCACGAGGGCACTATTCGCGGGCGGAACGCGCTCAGCGCGCGTTGCAGGCGCACGCTGAGCTTGCCTGGAACGAGGCCGCGCGGCTCCGTTCCAGCCTGATCAGACGCGAGATCCCGCCGGTGGTGAGCGTCTGGGACCTCGTGTTGGAACCGGGCGAGGCGATCTTCTACGACCTTCCGATCACCTACGAGCGTTACTACGGCCAGGCTGTCAGCTATTCGCAGAGCAGCGGGTTCTTCTTCGGCCACCCCGCGTTCGTCCTGGCTGGGCTGGCTGCGACGTCGATCGGGAATGCGGCACGCCGTTCGAGCGCGGAAGCCCAGTCGAGGACGCAATGGCGTGACTGGCAACAGACCCGTCTGCTGGTCACGAACCGTCGCCTGGTCTGCCTGGTGAACGGACAGTGGATGAAGTTCGACTTCGGCGCGATGGTCGCCGTATACCCCGAGATCCACAACTGGGCGCTCGTCTGCGAATTCAACGGCGCTCCCGGCCCGCTGCGGCTCAGCGGGCCGAACGCGCCGATCGCAGCCGTGATGACGATCCACGCCACCCACGGTATCGACGCGCTGGTCCGGCACCCGAGTCTGCAGCCACTGAGCGTACCCACCGATCATCAGGCGCAGGCCGTCCGCGCGGAGTGAGGCACTGGAAGGAGTTCTCTCTCGTCCTCGCATCCGCTTTCCTTGAAGACGCGAACGCGGCGGTAGCGGCGGCCAGACAGCAGGCGTTCCCGGTCGGGTGGTGACAGGGCAGAGACGTCGTCGCTTCAGAGGCCGAGGCGGTCGAGCTGCGCCTCGAACCGGATCTGCGCGTCCTCCGGCTCGGCGTCCTCCACGGTGCTCCAGATCGCGTCGAGCTCCTGCTGGACGGACGCCGGGAGGGCGGCGAACTTCTCGTCCCACGCGGCGATCGGCGTCCAGTAACCGACGACCTTGAACCGGGTGGCCGGTAGCCCGAGCTCCTTGCGCAGATACTTGCGTACGTCGCGGAGCGCCACCGTCTCACCCGCCACCCAGATGTAGCCCTGATCGAGCGGGAGTCGGTCGTCCACGACACTCCGGACGAGACGACCCAATGCGCTCGGGCCGTGTCCGTTGCCGCCCACCACCCAGGTGACCGTCACGTCGTCGTTCGTCTCGACCGCGATCCGATCCCGCTCGCTCGGCACCTCGAGCACCACTCGGGTCCGCAGTCCGCGCGGTGTCTGTGCGACGATGCGCCTGACTGCGGGAAGGCCGGTGAGGTCCGCGACGAGCACCTGCCAACCGATGTCGGCGGGCGGCGCGTACAGACCGGTGGGCGAGTTGAGGCCGAGCACGTGCCCGGGCTGGGCGCGAGCCGCCCACGGCCCCGCGACTCCGGCCTCGTGCACGACGAAGTCGATCTCGATCTCGACGGGGTCCTGCCGCACGGCACTGATCGTGTACGTCCGCATCGGTGCCTGCGGTGAGCCCTCGGGCGTCTCCCACCAGTCGCCTGCCGGTACCGGGAGCGAGACCTCCGTCGGGTCGGCACCGTGGGGGAAGAAGACGCGGACGTACTCATCACCCGTGCCGGTGCTGACGAAGTCCTCGACGCCCGGACCGCCGAGGGTGATGCGGATCAGGCTCGGACTCAAGGGTGTCGCTGCGGTCACGATGCCGCGGTGGATCTTCATGGCGTCTCGGCCTCTCGGGTCGGGTCGGTGTGCTGGGTCGGGTGCGGGCTGTGCGCGAGCCAGGACTCGCGGTAGGGGCCGGGGGAGGCGAGGAGGTCCTCGTGTGTGCCGTGCTGGACGATCCGACCGTCCGCGAAGACCGCGATCCGGTCGGCGGTGGCGGCCTGCTCCAAGCGGTGCGCGATGAGCAGCGCGGTGCGGTCCGTCCGGAGGACGGCGATCGCCGCTTCGACGGCGTCGCGATGGTGCAGCCCGACGTCGGCCGTCGCCTCGTCGAGGATCACCACGGCTGGATCTGCCAGGAACGCCCGAGCAACCGCGAGTTGCTGGATGCGGCCCTCATCCAGCGGCACCGGCGACGGCCTCGAGTCGGTCGGGTCCGCCCCCGGCTCGTCCTGCAACGCGGTGACCGCCCACTCGGCTCCGACGGCACGGAGCGCCGAGACCATCTCGTCCCGGCTGGCGTCCGGCGCCCCGAGCCGGAGGTTGTCGGCGATCGAGCCACGGAAGTGGTGCAGTTCCTGCGACAGGTAGAACGGGGTGTGGCCGACGAGCAACCGCCCCGACGTCGGCGGATGGTGCCCGGCGACGACCCGCGCCAAGGTGCTCTTGCCCGAGCCGGACGTGCCGACGAGCGCTGTGGTCGTGCCTGGCGGTACGTCCATGGTGACCTCCGCGATCCCGCGGTCCGTGGTCGGATACCGGAACGTCAGGTCGCGCACTCGGATCCCGGCCGGCGCGGCGACACTGTCTGCGGCGACGGTCGACGGCGACTCCGGCATCGCGGACGCCGCCGCCGCGAGGTCGATGACCCCGACGAGCCGAGCCAGCCCGACCGTGGCCCGCTGGATGTCGTCGAGCCCGAAGATGAGCCGGCCGACCGGATCGAACAGCCGGTGGAACAGGAGCGCGGCGGTGGTCACGAGCCCGACGGTGATCGTTCCCTGCAGGTTGAGGACGAAGCCGGTCGCCAGGATCGCGGACAGTCCGATGAGCTCGCCCGAGTTGATCCATCGGAACAAGCGGTTCGCGACCCGCACGCCCTCGATCTGCGCGTCGATGGAGGCGGCCGCGCGTTCCCGGACACGTTCGAGCGCGTGGTCCGTGCCCACGAACGCGGCGAGGGTCTCCGCGCCGTCGACCGCGTCCAGCACGGCCTGGCTGCGCGATGCCTCGCGGATCCGGACCGCGCGGAACACCACTCGGGATCGCCGGAGGAACGCACGGGTCCCGAGGACGTAGCACGGTGCCGAGGCAAGGCCGGCGAGCGCGAGCCACGGGTCGACGGCTGCCAGGGCGACGGCCGACACCCCGATCGCGAACCCGGCGGAGAGCAGTGTCGGGGCGACGTCCCCGCCGGCCTCCGCGACCGCGTCGACGTCGCCGGTGACCCGGGACAGGAGATCGGCGCGCTCGCCGTCGTCGACGGTGCTCACCGGGAGGCGCATGGCCGAGGCGAACACGTCCTCGCGCAGTTCGGCGAGGAGGTCCTGCACCAGCCCCGTGAGCACCCGAGTCGCCCACAGCGTCACCGTGACGGCCCCGACAGCGCCGACCGCGGCTGCGGCCACCCAGCCTGAGACGACGCTCAGCCCGGCATCGGAAGCGACAGCGTCGACGATCCGCCCGAGACATGCGGGCATCACGACGCCCAGAGCGGCGGCTGCGAGGAAGAGGACCACCACGGCGGCGGTCCGTCCGCGGTGTCGTCGGAGGAGGGCACCGACGACGGTTCGGACGCGGGACCCGTCGGCGACGGGGAGCATTCCGGCGGTGGTGGGCTCCGTGGCGGGATCAGTCATGGCGGGTCTCCGAACCGGGAGTCAGCTCGACGACGCGGTCGCAGGCGTTCAACAGGACCGGCGAGGTGGTGATGACGACGACGGTGCCGTCGTGCGCCGCGAGCGCTCGGGCGATGCGGGTCTCCGTGAGGACGTCGACGGCCGACGTCGGTTCGTCGAGGACGAGCACGTCCGCACCGGCATGGAGCGCCCGGGCGATGCCGACGCGCTGGCGCTGCCCGCCGGAGAGCCGTCTGCCCGCCTCACCGACCGGTGACGACCAGCCGCCGAGCTGCACGACCGCGTCGTCGAGCGCCGCCATGCCCACGAACACCGCGTCCGGGTCGCCGGTCACGTCATGACCGCGGACCGCCTCCGCCAGGGTGCCGCTCATGATGCGCTGGCCATGCGGTGGCGCGACCACACGACGGCGGTACGCCACCGGGTCGAGGTCCAGCTGGTCGACGAGTCTGCCGTCGACGGCGAGCGAGACGGTGCCGCGCTCCGCGGAGGTCCGCATGCCGAGCAGGCGGGAGAGGGCGCGCGCGGTGTCGCTGTCGGGCGGGCGGATGCCGAGGAGTTCACCAGCACGGACGTCCACCGGTCGGTCCTGGTGTTCGGGGTGGAAGGACAGCACGACGTCGGTCGCAGGGCCGGAGTCAGACCGCTCGTCCAGCCGACCGCCCGCTTCGAGCAGGTCGTCGGCGTCGACGACCGCTGCCAAGCGCTTGGCGGAGGCGAGCTTGTGGATCCAGTTGGACGGGAATGATCCCGCCTGTGCGAGGTATCCGCTGATGAACTGCGCGAGGCCGAGCACCGTCACGAGCTCGCCGATGCTGATCCGCCCCTCCGCGGCGAACCACGCGGACAGGCCGACGAGTGCGGCCATGACGAACGCCGCCAGCGTGCCGCTCACGGCGTCGAAGAGGGCGAGGGACCGCCCGGCGGCCGTCGCTGCGCGTCGTGAGACGTCACTGGCGGCGTCATACCGGCGCACGGCCTCAGCACGCCCGCCGATGCCCACGAGCACTCGGAACCCGCTCATGAAGTCGGCGGCCACCGCTCCGGCCTCGGTCGCCGCCCGTTGCTCGGCGAACCCGCGGCGCTCCAGCGGGCGTGACACGACGCGCATGACGAGCATCATCCCGATGGTCGACACGAACACCACGATCGTCGCCACCGGCGAGATCACCGACATCGCCAGGGCGGCTCCGATGATGGCCGCGATGGTCGCCGACTGCTGCGCGACCGACCAGGCGACCCCGGCCACCCGGTAGGTGTCGGACGTGACGACGGTCAGAGCCTCACCCGCCGAAAGGTTCTGTCGCGAGAGCTGCGGCCGAAGCATCCGGGACAGTGTGAGGTGCCGGAGCGCCTGTTCGCCGTGCCCGTAGATCGACACCATGAGGCGCGACGCCGACTGGTAGCTCACCGTCAGGACGAGGAAGGTCCCGACCAGGACCCCGATCCAGACCCCGAGGGCGACCGGGTCTGACGGCACCACCGCGCGGTCGATGGTCGCCCCGATGATCACGGGGATCGCCGCCTCCGACAGGGCGTGCACGATGAGGAGGCCGGTCGCGGCGGCGAGCATGACGCCTCGACCGTCCGCTCCCAGCGCGATGCGGAAGAGGCGCCGCGGTGTGCTCGTCGTCTTGCTCATCGGCTCCGCCGTCCGAGTGGGAGCACCAGCGGGGTACCCGAGACGGGGTCGGTGATGACCTGGCACGGCAGGTCGTACACGGCCTCCACGAGGTCGGCGGTGATGATCTCCTGCGGATCGCCCTGGGCGACGATCGCGCCGTCGCGCATCGCGACCAGATGGGTCGCGTAGCGGGCGGCGTGGTTGAGGTCGTGGAGGACCGCGACGAGGGTGGTGCCGCTGCGGTGCAGATCCGTGAACAGCTCCATCAGCTCGATCTGGTGCGCGATGTCGAGGAAGGTCGTCGGCTCGTCGAGCAGCAGGTGCTTCGTCTGCTGGGCGAGTGCCATCGCGACCCAGACGCGTTGCCGTTGGCCGCCCGAGAGCTCGTCGACCAGCCGGCGGGACAACTCCGTGACCCCGGTCGCGGCCATCGCCTCCGAGACAGCCGTTTCGTCGGCGCTGCTCCAGGTCCGCATCGCGCTCTGGTGCGGGAACCTCCCACGCCCGACGAGGTCGGCGACGGTGATCCCGTCGGGGGCGATGGCGGATTGGGGGAGGAGCCCGAGTCGGCGAGCGGTGTCCTTCGGTTTCGACGCGCGGATGTCCGCCCCGTCGAGGAGGACGGCACCGGCGGTCGGGCGCAGGAGCCGTGCGAGTCCGCGGAGCAGGGTCGACTTGCCGCAGGCGTTCGGTCCGATGATGATCGTGAACGAGTCGTCCGGCACCTCGAGCGACAGCTCGGAGACGATCGGAGCATCGCCGTAGCCCAGGGTGAGGTCGCGGGCGAGGAGCGACGTGGTCATGGGAGTTCCTTTCACGTGCGGCGCACGAACTGGGCGGCCAGCAGGCAGGTCAGATAGATGCCACCGACCGAGAGCGTCACCACGCCGACCGGGACGGCGAGCAGCTGGGCGACGGCGTCGGAGACGACGACCAGGGCGGCTCCGGTGAGCATCACCGGCGCGAGGCCCATCGGGGTGTTCGAGCGGGTGAGCCGTTGAGCGATCTGCGGGGCGGCCAAGGCGATGAACGAGATCGGGCCGGCGGCGGCGGTGACGAGCGCCACGAGGGCCACACCGACCACCATGGCGATCAGCCGGGTGCGTCCAGGGCGCACTCCGAGGGCCATGGCGGTGTCGTCGCCCATCTCGAGCACGGGGAGCGAGCGTCGGAGTGGCCGCGCCAGCAGGGCGAACACGACGAAGGCCGTTGCGGCAGGGAGCAGCTGGTCGAAGCCGAGCGAGGCGAGGGATCCGGCACCCCAGGTGGCCGCCATCATCGCCTGCTCGACGCTGACGGAGATGAGGATCCAGGAGGTGAGGGAACCGAGCCCGGCCGAGACGCCGATGCCGACGATGATCAGCCGGAAGGACGACATGGTGTGGCGGTTCGCGAGGAGGGCGACCAGGAGGGCGGTCAGCAGACCGCCGACGAGTGCCCCGGCGGCTTTGAATAGGTAGGTGTTGAGCCCGAGGACGAGCATCGTCAGCGTGACGCCGAACTGCGCTCCGACACCGAACCCGATGATGTCCGGTGAACCGAGCGGGTTGCGGGTGAGCGACTGGAAGATGCCTCCGGAGAGCGCGAGTGCCGCTCCGCAGAGCACTGCGAACAGCACCCGCGGCAGGCGCCACTCGGTCACGACCTGACGGACGTCCGGGTCGGATGCGGGGTCGATGATCGCCCGGATCACCGCGTCGAACCCGATCTCGTACGCACCGATCGTCGTCGCGAACAGCCCTGCTCCGATGATCACCACGACGAGAGCGAGGCACACGAGGACGGACCGCACGGGTACGAGCGTCGCGATGTGCGCGGTCTCCAGGCGGATCAGGCGTCGTCCATGGTCGATGACGCTCACAGTCCGCTCACCCGCTTCCGGCGCACCAGCATGATCAGGATGGGAGCGCCGAGGAGCGCCGTGACGATCCCCACCCGGAGCTCTCCGGAGGGCAGCACGATCCGGCCGAGGACGTCTGCGAGCAGCAGGAACGCGGGGCCGATCACCATCGAGTACGTCAACACCCAGCGTTGGTCGGGGCCCGTGAACCACCGCACGACATGGGGGATCATGAGTCCCACGAAGGCGATGGGACCGGCGGCTGCGACGCCCGTACCCGCCAGGAGGGTGACGGCGACGATGACCCACACCCGGGTGCTGCGCACTCGCGCACCGAGCGCCTGGGCGAGCTCGTCTCCCAGGGTCAGCGCGTTCAGCGACCGGGCGCAGAGCAGACCGATCACGAGACCCGCGACGATCAGCGGAGCAGCCCACGTGAGCTGGTCGAGGGTGCGGCCACCGATGGATCCCACGCTCCAGAAGCGCATGACCTGGAGGGTGCCTTCGTCCCGCAGCACGATCGCGGTGGTGAAACCGGTGCAGGCGGCACCGAGGGCGACCCCCGCGAGGGTCAGTTTCATCGGGGTCGCACCCGAGGCCCCGACGGATCCGAGGGTGTAGACGATCACCGTGAGGATGAACGCACCCGCCAGGGCGAACGGGACGTAGGTGCCGGGAGTCGTCAGTCCCAGGACACCGACCGCGAAGGTCACGGCGAACGACGCACCGGCGTTCACCCCGAGGATGCCCGGGTCGGCGAGGGGGTTGCGGGTGAAGGCCTGGATGAGCCCGCCGCAGACGGCGAGCGCCGCACCGACCAGGATGCCGAGCAGCGTCCGTGGGACGCGCAGCTCCATGACCATGAGGTGCAGGGGGTTCGCGTCGTCGTAGGCGACGAGCGCGCGGACGACGGTCAGTGGATCGATGGCCCGATTGCCGATGGCGAGCGAGGCGACGGCTGCGGCGATCAGCACCACGATGGCGACGAGGAGCCCGGCGGCGAGGGTCCCGGTGCGGTGGGGTGAGACGTCCGCGCGTCCGGCCCCACCGGGCGCCGGGACGTCCGCCGCCCCGCCCGCAGCCGGCGCTGCTGGCGGGGCGGCGGACCGGGAGATCTCCGACGTCACTTGCCGTCGATGGTCGGCTCGCCCTGCAGCGCCGCTGCGAGGTCGTCGACGTAGCCGGGCAGGACGTACTGCAGGGACAGGACGGTCGGCGCGCTGATCGCCGAGGCCTTGGCGGCGTCGGCGTAGATCACGTAGGACCCGGCGGCGATCGGCGCCCAGCGCGACACCACGGCGTTCTCGACCGTGTACGTCCCTTCCTCGGCACTTCCACCCCACGCGGCGAACAGGTCGGCGTCCACGTCGTAGAGCTGCTCGAGGCTGACGCCGGTGTACCAGTTGTCGCCCTCGGCGCTCGCGAGGAAGCTGTCCATCGCCGACGTCGAGGTGAAGCCGAGCGCTTCGGTGATGCGGACTCGCGGGTCGTACTCGAGGTAGACGCCGAGGTCCGTCCCGCCCTCGTTCAGGGTGAGGCCCCAGACGAAGCTCTTGTCGTCGAACTCGGGGTGTGCGTCGGCGAGGGAGGTGATGAGGTCCTCGGTCTCGCCGATGAGCTCCTCGGCCTTGGCCTCCTCCGACATCGCCTTCCCGACGGTGCGGGTCATGCCCTCCCAGGTGCCCGGGTTCCAGGGTCCCTCGATGTAGGGGACGGTCGGGGCGATCTCGGTGAGCCGCTCGTATTCGATGTCGGTGACACCGGAGTAGAGGCTGAGGATCAGGTCGGGCTTCAGGGACTTGATCGCCTCGTAGTTCGGGCCGTCGTCCGTGAAGGGGATGATCTCGGGCATCTCGCCGTACGCCTCGGAGACGTAGTCTTCGAACCAGGGCTGGTAGCCGCTCTCACCGGCACCCCAGACCTCTTCGATGCCGACGGGGTTGGTGCCGAGGGCGGCGACGATGTCGGGCGTCATCCACCCGAGGGCCACGATCCGTTCCGGCTTCTGCGGGATGACGGTCTCACCGTGGGCGTGTTCGATGACGACGCCGTCGGTCGATGCCGTCGTCGATCCGGTGTCGCCGGTGGCGGCCGAACATCCGGCGAGGGCGAGAGCGGTGGCGATGACGGCGGCGAGGAGGGTGGATCCTCGGCGGACGTTCGGGCGCGCGAAAGCGTGCGGCATGGGGCTCCTTTGAAGAGGGGGGAGTGGGATCACCGCTGGCGATCCAGAAGTTAGGTAAGCATGTCCTAACAGAACGATCGTAGGGTGCTTCCGCGGACGACAGTGTCGAGTAGCCGACGAGTTCTATCGCGGATCCGACACGACGACGCGTGCCCGCGTGGATCAGCGCCAGTAGAGCTGGTGGGCGGGGTCCGCCTGCACCCGTGTCACGTAGTCCCGAGGGGTCATGCCGAACCGGGCTCGGAAGCTCGCGGAGAAGGCGCTCGAGGATGCGTACCCGCAGCGGTGCGCTGCGGCCCCGATCGGCATGCCGTCGATGATCAGGCGCGCCGCCAGGGTCATCCGGACGCCCGTCCGCCACCGGGCGAAGCTCATCCCGGTGTCATGCTGGAAGATCCGCAGCACGGTCCGCTCGTGGAGGCCGTGCACCTCGAACAGCTCGCGCGCGCTCCGGAGGTCACCCGGGTCGGCGAGGATCGCGCGGACGAGCGGACGGACACGGTCGTCGGACGGCATCGGGATCTCGCCCCAGCCGTCCGCCGTGTCTGACGCCGGCTGCTGCAACATCTCGATGAGGACCGCCTGCGCTCGGACACGCAGGTCGGTCGGCATGTCGTTGATCCCCAGGTGGAGCAACATCTCCTGCACCGCACGCGGGACCAGGACCTGCGTGACGGTCTCGACGGGCGAGATCAGCGAGGTGGCGGGGAGGTAGGTGTAGCACCCGGTGGAGTCGCGCTCGTGGTGCGCCGTGTGCGGTGTGTGTGCTGGGATCCACACGCCCTGACCCGGTGCGAGGCGCCACATGGCGTTCGGGAGGTGCACCCACACGGTGCCGCGGTAGCACCAGGCGAGCATGGCGTCCGGATGACGGTGCGGTGGCGAGAGCGGGCGACTCCCGGTGTCCTCGTCGGTGACGACGCCGGTGCCCATCAGATACGGTTCGGCGACGGACGACGGATGCTCGGGGCTCGCGTCCCAATCGACCTGGCTGTACGGGCTCAACGGACGCTCCGCGCGAGGCGACCGCCCACGTCGTCGGGACACCGTGTCGCTGAGCCTGCCATGTCCGTCATGCTAGCCGCCCTCGGTTCTCACGACATCCGGCCGGCCTCCGCGGCGCCGCACCTAGGATCGGTGCATGGGAGACCACCGCGAGTTGATCGTCGACCTCGACATCAGCGCCGCCCGCCTCGAGTCGGCGTCGGTCGAGCTGGAGGAGTTGCTCGAGGCGACCGGCTGGATCGACCGGAGCATCACCGTGACCGACTGGCTCTACCCGGATCACGTCGCGCTCGCGTTCGGGCAGACCGTGAGATCCCGGTTCTCGAGGCCCGAGCGAGACTCACTCGTCATCCTGGCGGCGCGCGGAGTCTACGGAGTCGGCGACGGCACGACGGACCCTGCCTGTCCATCCTGCGGGTCGGCGCTCAGCACGGACATCGCCGACACGATCCTTGCGGCCTGGTGGGACGGCGACGAACGGGTTGCGCCGTGCGCGGACTGCGGTCTCCAGGCGCATATCGGCGAATGGAACCTGCTCGACTCCGTGGCGATTGGTGAACTGGCTGTCGCGGTGGCGACCGACACACCTGAAATCGCCGATGCGCTCGCCGAACACCTCGCCGCCACCACCGGACGACGCTGGGTACGCACGCACCTGCACCTGTGAGGCAGCAGGCAGATCTCGCGGCTCAGTGTGGGGCCACCGGACCAGTGGTCGGGAGGTCGTCGTCGTCGAAGCGGACGCCCTTCGCGGCGAGCCGGCGTTCCGCCTCGTGGTGGACGACGCCACGCTTGCGCGGATCGGCTTCGAGGAGGCGGAGCAGCAGCTCCTCGGTCGCGTTCGGGTGCAGCGCGATCTCGATGCGCGCACCCCAGAAGCGATCCTTCAGGAAGAGCTCCAACGCCGCTGGGTCGGCTGCCGGGTTGTGCGCCGCAGCGGCGCGGATCGCCTGATTGGGGTCGTTCGCGAGGACGGAGAACTCCTCGAACGTGCTTGCCGATCTCGCGAGCTCGTAGCGACGTTCCTCGTCGGCGATCTGCTCCGGCGTCTTGCGTCTGGCCACGGTGGTCCCTTCATCGCGTCGCCGTCAACCTACCGGGCGTGCACGATGTTCGACAACGACGGCTTGCCGCGATGACCCGCAGACGGGACACTGGGGTCGCTGCATGGACGTCATGAGCGTGATCTTCGGGGGAAGGAGCGGCGATGACCGCTGCACCGGGATGGTACGAGGCGGGGACGCCGGGCAAGCTGCGCTGGTGGGATGGAGCACAGTGGACCGCTCAGGAGGCCGACGCCGCGCCACCGGTGCAGCAGCAGATGCCGGTCGCACATCGGGCGACGACTCCCATGGTGTCGCCCTCGCAGCTGCCGTCAGGACCGCAGCTGGGCTGGTATCCGACGAGCCCGGATCAGCTCCGATGGTGGGACGGCTCGCACTGGACGGGGCTCAGGGTCAAGAACGGGAAGCCCGGGACCGATTGGGCGACCACCGAGCAGCCGAGCCTGGCCTGGGTGTTCGGCTCGGTCTTCCTCGTGCTCGCGATCGCGCAGTTCAGCCTCGGCGCGCTGTCCAGCCACCTGTCGTTCAACGGATTCCCGATGCTCCTCCTGACGCTGCTCTGGTTCGGTATCGCCGCCCAGACGACGGCCGTGCGGCGGATCCCGCAGCCGGTCGCCACCCCGGTGGTCACGGACGTGGTCCGTCCGTTGCCCGGTGAGCAGGACGGTCCCGGTGCCGGTTGGTACTCCGTGTCGCCGCGAGCGACGAGGTGGTGGACCGGCTCACGCTGGGCCCAGTACGTCGGAACCCAGTACGGCATCCGGCCGACGTTCCATGGAGCGCGCGCGTTCCGCACCTATCTCGTCATGTCCTGGGTCGTCCTCGGGATCGGTGTGCTCGCCTTGGCCGTCGGTGTGGTCGTCCTCGTCAACAGCAGCAGCAGCGGCGACGGCTACGGCTTCCTCGGAGGGTTCATCGGCGGCATCGTCGTCGGTGGCGGCGTCCTGTTCGCGGTCCTCGGCGGGGTGCTCCTGATCATGTCGCGGATACAGCGCCGGCTCCTGCTCCTCCCGGACCAGCCGCCCGGGCACTGACGGGCGCGTCACGCCAGGGCGGCGAGCGCTTCGTCGAGGCGTTCAGCTGCTTCGCCGTCGGCGCTGTTGTCGAACAGGATGTGGTGGGCTCCGCGCCATCGGCACTCAGCCGCCTGCGCGGTCGCCCAGAACTCATCCCAGTTCGCCAGCTTCCAGGTGTCCCGCTCATAGCCTCTGGCGTGCACGCGCTCCTTGACGCGGGTGCCGTCGACGGTCACGTGCACGACGACGATGTCGACCTCCTGCGGCCACGAGTGCTCGCTCGCCGCCTCCTCGAGGAACCCACTCTGCGGGAAGTACCGTACGAACGGTGCGTCGAGGACGACCGACATGCCGAGTCTGAGGTTGTCTCCGGCGAGCCGGAGGAGGGTCCGGTACTCGAGGTCCATCACGACCCGCTGGTAGTACTCGTTGTTGTCCCGTTCGTGCTTGTCGGTGCCGGCGGCCTCGAGGAGGGTCTCGGTGAAGAACGTCGCCACCGAGTCCTTGTCGAGGTAGGCCGCCGACACCCGTTCGGCGATGAGCGTGCTCACCGTCGATTTCCCTGACCCGCGGGGCCGATGACGAAGTAGAGTTTCGGGCTCATCGGGTCACGCTACGCCGTCACGGCCGCGGCCGGACGTTCCTTGACGAACAGTCCGTACGACAGCGCGCCGACCAGGAGGAGCACGCCGCCGATGAGGAAGACGAGGGTGTAGTTGCCGTCCGTCGCTGTGAGGATCGCACCGGTGACGACGGGTGCGACGGCCGCCCCATGAACCCACCGAAGTTCTGGATCGCGCCGAGCGAGGCGACCTGGTTGGACGGGGCGATGTCCGAGGCCAGGGTCCACAGGCAGCCGATGGGGACCTGCGACGCGAAGTACCCGACCGACAGCAGAGCGACGGCGAGGGCGGTGTTGTCCACGTAGGCGACGGGGAGCACGCTCGCGGCTGCGAGCAGCGCGCCGCCGACGATCGGGATCTTCCGGGCGCGGACGGTACCGACGCCCCGCTGCACCAGCCGGCTCGAGAGCCATCCGCCGAAGACCACGCCGATGATGCCGCAGAGGAACGGGAGCGAAGCCAACCATCCACTGTCGGCGAGGCTGAAGCCGCGGGCGGTCTGGAGGTAGCTGGGGAGCCAGGTGAGGTAGACCCAGACGGTGTAGAAGATACCGAAGGCTCCGAGCACCATGAACCAGGTGTTGCGGTGCTTGAACAGCTGGCCCCAGGCGACCTGCTCCACCGTGGCGACCACGCGGGTCTCGGCCTCGGCGCCCTTGATCATCGACTGTTCCTTGAGCGTCGGATCGCGGTAGATGCGGAGCCAGACGAGCGCGATGACGATGCCGAACGCTCCGACGATGATGAACATGCCCCGCCAGCTCATCGTGAGCAGGAGGAAGGTGAGGAGGGGCGGGGCGATCGCGTTGGCGATCTGCGAGCCCGTGTTCACGAGGGACACCGGGAGCGCCCGCTCCGACTTGTTGAACCAGCGCTCATTGACCTTCAGTGCGGAGGTGAAGAACGGTGACTCGGCGATGCCGAGGGCGACGCGCGCCGCGTACAGGAAGCCGAACGAGTTCGCTGCGGCGGTCACCATGGACACGAGCGACCACGCACCAGCGGCGAACGCGAACATCTTCTTCGGACCGAACTTGTCGACGAGGAAGCCCGCCGGCAGGTTCGCGATCGCATAGGGCCAGGAGAACGCCGACAGCAGCAGCCCCATCTGGAAGGCGTCGAGCCCGAACTCCTGAGCGATCGTCGTGTTCGCCACGCTCAGCGTGGATCGATCGAGGTAGTTCACCACCCCTCCGAGGACGAGGAACCCGACCAGGAACCAGCGGATCCGGACGCTCTTCTTCTCGGCCTTGGTGAGGACCGGTGCCTCGCTGTCGATCTGGCTCATGCCATGCACTCCTTCGTGTGGTGGTGGGTACTGCGTCGCGCAGGGCGCGAGGAACGGGTCTCAGGCCCGAGCGGCGGCGATCGCCGCGAGGAACTCCTCTGCGGCGCGGGTGACCTTGCCGTAGTCGCCGTCGGCGCGTGCCGCCTTCGTGACCGCGCTGCCGACGCCCACGGCGACGGCACCGGCGGCGAACCAGGTCCCGACGTTCTCGGGTGTGGCTCCGCCCGCGGGGAGGATCGGTGCCTGCGCCAATGGCGCCCGGACCGTCTTGAGGTACTCGGGCCCGGCGATCTCGGTGGGGAAGAGCTTGACGATGTCGGCGCCGGCGGACATCGTGTCGACGATCTCGGTCGGCGTGAACGCCCCGCTGATCGAGACGGCCTGGTAGCGCGCTGCGGTGCGGATCATGCCCTCGTCGAGGTTGGGACTCACGAGGATCCGGGCGCCGGCCTGGATACAGGCGAACGCGGCCTCGGCGTCGAGGACGGTTCCGGCACCGATGGCGACTCCCTGATCGGCGTACTCCTCGGAGAGGGTGCGGATGGCGCCCAGGGCGTCGGGGACGGACAGCGTGATCTCGAGGGCGCGGAAGCCGCCCGCGATCGCCGCCCGCGCGACCTGGATCGCCTCGTCGGTGCTGTCGAGGCGCAGGATGAGGATCGCGCCGGTCTCGTGGATCGTGCGGAGGACGTCGTATTTGGTAAGCATCGCGGATCACATTACCCCATGGATTCACACAGATTCACATATCGTCTCAGATTCGCGACGATCGATTTCTGCGGACCGATAGGCTCGCGGCATGAGTTCCTCCTCGCCCCTGATCCCGGAGCAACGCCACCAGGAGATCCTCCGCCTGTTGCGGAGCGCGGGCGTGTTGAGTATCCGGCACATCGTCGAGCTCCTCGGTGTCTCCCACATGACGGTACGTCGCGACATCGCCGCATTGGAGGAGGGCGGTCAGGTCGTCTCGGTGCAGGGTGGCGTCCGACTGAGCGAACGGAGCGGATCGGAACCACCCCGTGAGCGGGCGTCGAGAGCGGGGCTCGAACTGCCGCGGAAGCGTGCGATCGCCGAACTCGCCGCCGGCCTGGTCGAGGACGACATGGTCCTGTTCCTCGACGCCGGCACCACGTGCGAGGCCGTCGTCCCGTTCCTCGCCGACCGACGGAACCTCACCGTCGTCACGAACGACTTCCTGGTGGTCACGACACTCCTCGACCACCCGGGGATCGAGACCATCCATACCGGGGGCGTCGTCGACGTCTCCAGCGGATCGTCCAGCGGGGCCCTCGCCGCGGCGACCCTGGGCGCGGTCAACCTCGACGTTGTCTTCCTCAGCACGGGGACCTGGGATCTCGCGCACGGCGTCACGACGCCGGTGTCCGACAAGGTGGTGCTGAAGCAGGCGGCGATGGCCGCCGGATCGAGCTGCGTGCTGCTCGCCGACAGTACGAAGTTCGGGACGTTCGAGCGCTTCAACGTGACACCACTCGACGGGCTCGACGCGGTCGTCTCCGACACCGATCTGCCCGAGGACGTCGCCGAGTCGCTCACCGACATCGGGCTCGACCTGCGCCTCGCCGCCGTCTGACGTCACGATCGTCGTGCCACCGACTCCGCTGCGGTAGGGGAGGACGGCCCGTCGTCCGCGGGTAGGCTCGTCAGTCGGATGCGACGCGTCCGACCACCGATCCGAAGGGCACACGATGACCACGCAGGAACTGACCATCTCGAACTTCGAGGACACCGTGTCGGCCGAAGGCATCGTCCTGGTCGACTTCTGGGCCGAGTGGTGCGGCCCCTGCAAGGCCTTCGGCCCCGTCTTCGAGCAGTCGAGCGAGCAGCACCAGGACGTCGTGTTCACCAAGGTCGACACTGAGGCGAACCAGGAGCTCGCGAGCGGGATGCAGATCAGGTCGATCCCGACGCTCATGGCGTTCCGCGACGGCGTGCTCGTCTTCTCGCAGGCCGGTGCCCTCCCCTCGCCGGCACTCGAGGACCTCATCTCGCAGGTGCGCGGTCTCGACATGTCCGAGGTGCACGCCGCCATCGCAGCGGCGAAAGCCGAGGCACAGGCCGAGTAGCCGACGTCCGGAGGAGGCGGTCAGTCCTCCGGATCGCCGGGCGGACACGCGAACTCAAGCCGGTGGACACCGGGCTCATCGAGCCTGATCCGCCTCCGCCCGGCCGGCGCGCCGTCCTCCAAGCGGGTCGGCAGTGCGCCGCCAGGGCCCGCGATGGTGATCATCGAGCCGTCGTCCGGCAGCTCGACGAGCACGCCGCCGGCCGTGAGACGCAGGGTCGCCGCAACCGGGCGGTGACAGCTCCACTCGGCATCCACGACGTGTCCACCCCGGACCAGGAACCCTCGGAACCTTCCCGCCGACCACTCGGCCGGGAGCGTCGGCAACAGCGACAGGACACCGCCGTGCCCCTGGACGAGCAGCTCGACGACACCCGCCGTCCCACCCAGGTTGCCGTCGATCTGGAACACGTC
Organism: Plantibacter sp. M259; assembly: GCF_006065115.1. Classification (NCBI taxonomy): domain Bacteria; kingdom Bacillati; phylum Actinomycetota; class Actinomycetes; order Micrococcales; family Microbacteriaceae; genus Plantibacter; species Plantibacter sp. M259. The sequence goes on from NZ_CP040750.1 coordinate 3,961,557, forward strand.
GTCGAGGTCGCCCATCGGGTGCAGGTCGAGCAGCGAGGCCGATGACAGCGGACCGAGCAGCGTGTCGAGCGCCTCGGACGCGAGCCCTGGATCACGGAGTCGTGCGGCCAGGCAGAGGACCCAGGCCATGCTCCACCCGGTTCCGCCCCCGCCGTTCGCGAGTCTCCATTGCAGTGCGCGTCGGGCTGCCTCGAAGTGCTCGGGCGTGTCCGACTCGGTGATCCGCGTCCCCGGATACAGGCCGTACAGGTGGGAGAGGTGCCGGTGGCCGGGCTCGGTCGGCTCCCGCTCCTCGGCCCATTCCAGGAGTGTTCCGTCGCGGCCGACCTGCGGCAGTCGGAGGGTGGCCACGGTGTCGCGTGCTCGAGCCAGGAGCCCGACGTCCGCGATGCCGTCGCCGACCAGCTCCGCGAGGGCGAGGTACTCGCGGAGGCACTCGTGCACCAGCTCCTGGTCCATGGCCACGCCGGCAGTCACCGCCGCCGTGTGATCCGCGTCGACCACGAACCGGTTCTCCGGTGAGGTCGACGGACTCACGACCAGCGATCCGGCGGCATCCGTGACGAGCCTTCCCAGGACGAACGAGACCACCGGCTCGACGGTCTGTAGGACGGCGACGCGCGCGGCGTGATCAGCGCCACCGTCGTCCAGACGGCGGTGGAGGTGCGCGACGAGCCAGGGGAGCGCGCTCGGCCAGTTCGCCCAGTGCGCGTCGAGTGGCACGGCCTCCGTGTGCCTCCAGAGGTCGCTGTTGTGGTGGGCTGCCGCCCCGTCGAGGCCGTAGGACTCGCCGGCGGTGCGCTGCCCGGCGTCCACCAGTTCGCCGATGAACCGGGTGAGTGGCTCGACCAGGTCGCCCAGGCCGGTGCTCTCCGCCGGCCAGTAGTTCATCTGGAGGTTGATGTTGGTGGTGAAGTTCGCGCTCCAGGGTGGCCTGACCCGATCGTTCCAGACCCCCTGGAGGTTCGCCGGTTCGGTCCCCGGTCGGGAGCTGCCGATGAGGAGCGCCCGACCGAGATCGAAGTACCGCTCCGCGAGGTCGGCCGACGCGGACGCCGATGCCGAGAGGTCCAGGTCGACGCGGTCGAAGAGCGACCGGTGGTCGGCGACGTGCCGATCGAGCAGTGCTCGCCCGGTTCGCCGCAATGCACTCGAGACCGTCGCCTGGGCGTGCTCCAGCAGCGTGGCCGGGTCGCCCACCGGCCGATCTCGCCACCCACGGTGTCCGGATCGCGCACCGGCGACGAGGCGGAACCCACCCGGGATCGCCTGCACCGCGATCGTCAGCGCCCAGGCCATGCCGGCGTCGACGAGACCCTCGACGTCCGGGACGTCGGTGGGGTACCGGATGGCCTCGTCATCGTCACCGCCGAGGTACGAGGGTCGCACGCTCGTCGGCGCACGGCCGGTCGCCGACCACCACCGGGTGTCGCCGACCGTGCGCTCCTCCGTCGTCGACGGGTGCGGCGTCGCGAAGCCGACCCTCGGTTCACGGACACCGTCGCCCAGCAGCTCGACGACCAGCACGTCGTCCACCGCCGACACGAACGCGCGGAGCGTGATCGCCTGACCGCCGCTCGTGGAGGTCGTCTCCACGACGCCGCGCGCGAGATCGGAGATCCGTGTCGAGTGCGAACCGCCGTCGGGCGACGCGTAATCGACCGTGAGGCGGCCGAGTGGCTGGAAGGACTCGGTGAACGTGGTCCCACGCAGTGCAGCCGCGCGGGAATCGGCCGCGACGGGGTCGCCGTCGGCGATCGCCCGGCGCACGGCCTCCAGCGGACTGGGAAGCGAGCGGCCCGTCGGCCCGCCGCCCGGGCGTCGCGGACCTCCCGACCACAACGTGTCCAGAGCGAGGTCGATGCCCTCACGTCCGGGCACGCCGTCGAGCGCCCCGCCCAACGTCCCGTTGCCGATGAGGAACCGATCGACGAACCGGGTGGCCGGTCCGTCGAGTTCGATTCGATGACGCTCGACGCGCTGCTGTCGGTGATCCATCAGTGGTCGAATCGGAGCAGCACGGCACCGTGCGCGGGCAGGGCCGTGTCGACGGCGCCGTCGACGACCGGCAACGGCCGACCACTCCACAGCTCGGTGACGGAAGATCGATCGGCGCAACCGAGATCGGCCAGGTGCACCCGCAGCTCCGTGTCCGCGTCCCCGAGCCAGAACACCGCGCGCCACCGGGTCTCGCCGAGCTCAGCCGCCCAGACGACGAGGTCGCCGTCGCGGATGATCTCCCGGCTCCCGTCGCTGCCGAGCAGTGCGAGCACGTCCGGGTTGGTCAGGAGCGCGAGCGTGTGCGCCGGGGTGTCCGGGAGGTGGCCGCCGAAGAAGAGCGGCGACCGGCCGATGCACCAGAGGGTCATGAGCGTCTGCTGCTCGGCCGGGGTGAGGCGGCTCAGCCGGTCCGAACCGACGTGGGCCCGGATGCCGATCCGCCCCAGCGGGAGCATGTCCGCATCGGCCCACGCACCCGGACGCTGGAAGGGCGCCCAGCGGGCCAGGCGTTGGAACTGTTCGAGCACCGCCGACCAGTCGTCCCACAGGTCGTCGGAGATCCGCCACAGCTGGGCCGTCGATCGAAGGGTGTCGAGGTGCTCGGTCGAGAGTCGCTTCCCCGGGGACAGGCTGAGCACCATCGGTCGACCGGTCGCGTCGATAGCCCGTGAGATTGCCTCGATCTCGGCGGTCTGGATCGGCGGGTAGAGCACGTCGTCGAGCTTGATGAGGTCGACGCCCCACTCGGCGAGCTGCGCCATGACCGAGTCGTAGTAGGCCTGCGCACCCGGGGCGGTCATGTCGACGCCGACGTTGTCGGGGTTCCACGGGCACACATTGGTCGGATCCGCGATCTCCCCGCAATGGGCCGTCGAGCCGAGGATCGGCAGCTCGAGCTCGACAGCCCGCCGTGGCACGCCTCGCATGAGGTGCACCCCGAAGCGGAGCCCGAGCGCGTGCACGCGGTCGGCGAGCGCGCGGAAGCCGCCCGACACCGCAGACGGGAACCGGTTCGGAGCGGGTTGCGGCCGGCCCCAGGCGTCGAGCGTCGGCTGGGAGACGCGCTCGTAGTCGCCGACCCCGGGCGCCGGTTCGTACCACTGGATGTCGACGACCACCGTGTCCCAACCGACGGGCAGCAAGTGTTCGGCCAGGAACGCCGCGTTGGCGAGCACCTCGGCCTCCGTGACGGACCCTCCGAAGCAGTCCCAGCTGTTCCAGCCCATCGGCGGGCGGTCCGCCCTCGCCCGACGTGCTGCACCGATCTCCGTGACCGTGACCTCCACCTCGCTCATGATGCGACGACCTGAGCCGTGATCGTGGCGAAGGAGTGCGGTGGCAGCGTGACGCGAAGACCCGTCGGTGTGACGTCGAGACCCGTGAGCGGTCGCGGTGACACGGCGTCGGTCTCACCGGGACGGTTGTGGGCGTCGGGCCGCGCAGCGGTGAGCAGTCGGCCGTGCGGCTCGACCACGGATCCGCCACGGATGTCGACCTCGATGACGAGCGGTGCGTCGAGGTCGACGTTCGTCAGCGAGCAGTGGAGGACGCCGTCCTTGATACTCGCCGAGGCGGAGACGGTCGGGATGCCAGCCGCACCGGCATCGGTTTCGGCGGCACGGGCCGGCCCGACCACATGCGTCGGGAGGGAGGTGGCGTCCTGGTGCGGGCTGTTCATCTCGAAGACGTGGAAGGTGGGCGTCCGGACCATCTCGCCGCCGTCGGGATCGGTCAGGAGCATCGCCTGCAGGACGTTGACCGTCTGCGCGATGTTGGCCATGCGCAGGCGGCCCGCGAATCGGTGGAACACGTCGAAGTGCCAGGCGGCGACCATGGCGTCGCGGATGGTGTTCTGCTGGAACAGATGCCCGGGGTGCGTGCCCGGCTCGACGTCCCACCAGGTGCCCCACTCGTCGAGCACCATGCCGAACCGTTCCTCCGGGTCGTACACGTCCATGACGGCGGCGTGCGACGACAGCAGCTGCTCGACGCCCTGTGCTGCGGTGATCGTGCTCCAGTACTCCGCGGCGTCGAACCCGGTCGCGCTGCCCTTCGCCTTCCAGCTGCCGCCGATCGTGTAGTAATGCACCGAGACGGCTTCCCAGGGGGTCGCCGAGAACGGGTGGGTGGCCACGTCGGCGACGACCTCCATCAGCGTCTTGGTCCAGGCCACGTCGAACCCGTCGGCGCCGGCGGCGACCCGGTAGAGCGGCACCTTCCCGCCGCTCTCGCAGAAGGTACCGAACTGGCGTGCGAGGTCCGCGTACGCGCCGGCGCGCAGGTTGCCGCCGCACCCCCAAGGTTCGTTGCCCAAGCCCCAGAACGGGACGTCCCACGGCTCCTCCCGGCCGTTCGCGCGACGCAACTCGGCCATCGGGGTCTCCCCGGCACCGGTCAGGTACTCGATCCAGTCGGCCATCTCCTGCACCGTGCCCGAGCCGAGGTTGCCCGAGACGTAGGCGTCGGCACCGAGGAGCTCGCACAGCTCCATGAACTCGTGGGTGCCGAACGCGTTGGTCTCGCTCGTCCCGCCCCACTGGGTGTTGACGAGCTTCGGGCGGTCCTCGCGAGGTCCGATGCCGCTCGTCCAGTGATAGCGGTCCGCGAAGCAGCCGCCCGGCCAGCGGAGGTTCGGGATGCGCAGTTCGCGGAGCGCCTCCACGACGTCGAGCCGGATGCCGCCGATGTTCGGCACGGGCGAGTCCTCGCCGACCCAGAAGCCGTCGTAGATCCCGCGCCCGAGGTGTTCCGCGAAGTGGCCGTAGACGTGTCGACTGATGGTGGGGCCCGGCCGGTCGAGGTCGACGGTGACGGTCGCAGTGGAGTCCATGGGTGATGTGGTCCTGTTCTGTGCAGCGGGTCGAGGGTCAGACGGCGGTCACGAGGATCGTGATCACACGGTCGGCTTGGAAGGTGGGGAGGTCGAGGCCGATCACGGCGAGCTGGCCACCGCTCAGCACGGGCGCCGCCGCGAGCGTGGCCAGGTCGGCGTCGAGTGGCGGCGCATCCCGGAGCCACCGGGGGATCACCCAGCGCGGGCCGAGGGAGTCGTCCTGAGCGACGGCGAGGCGATAGCGACCGTCCGGGCGGAGTCCGGGAAGGCGGACCCGACGACGGGAGTCGGCCGACCGCGGGGGAGTCACGAGGGTGTACAGCGCGGTGGTGCCGTCCTCGGCGAGGACCCCGCGGAGGGTCGGAGCGTCGTCGTCCCACTCGCCGTCGCCGACGACGCGGCCGGTTGCGATGAGTCCGCGATGACGCGTGAACACGGTGATCCACCTGGAGAGGGTCGTCCGATCCGCATCGTCGAGCTCGCGCAGGTCCCACTCCACGCCGAAATGCCCGAGGAGGGCGACCGCGCACCGGGTGTGGAGCGTGTGCGTGCGTCCGGTCGTGGCCGATTTGGCCGAGGCCACGTGCGATCCCAGCATCTCGGGCGGGACGAGGAGCCCCGTCCACCGGAGCATGCGGGCCCGCTCGATCGGGTCGTGGTTGTCGGAGGTGTGGACGCGATCGGACCGCTCGAGGATGCCGAGGTCGATGCGGCCTCCACCCGAGGCGCAGCTCTCGATCTCGAGGTGCGGGTGCCGCGATCGGAGCTCGTCGAGCAGCCGGTAGAGGGCGTCGGTCTGGTCGTGCACGGCTGCCCGCCCGGTCGACGGATGCCCGGCATCGACGAGGTCGCGGTTGTGGTCCCATTTCAGGTACGCGATCCCGAGCTCGCCGACCAGTGCGTCGATGGCCTGCAGGATGTGGTCGAAGGCCGCCGGATTGCCGAGATCGAGCACCTGCTGGTGCCGGACGGGCGACGGGAGCTCGTCCCTCGCCCGCAGGATCCAGTCCGGGTGCTCGCGTGCGAGGTCGGAGTCCTCGTTGATCATCTCGGGTTCGAACCACAGCCCGAACTCCATGCCGAGCGATCGCACCCGGTCGGCGAGCGGCGCGAGACCGTCCGGCCAACGCTCGGGGTCCGGTGTCCAGTCGCCGAGGCCGCGGGTGTCGTCGTGACGTCCGCGGAACCATCCGTCGTCGAGCACGTAGCGCTCGACGCCGATGGCCGCGGCCCGGGTCGCCAACTCGGAGAGGACGTCGAGGTCGTGATCGAACAGGACCGCCTCCCAGACGTTCAGGGTGACGGGGCGCGGACGCCGAGCCGCCCGCGAGGTCGAGCGCAGCCAACGGTGGTACCGCGACGAGGCGGCATCGAGGCCGACGCCGTAGGCCCCGTACACCCATGGAGTCCGGTGCTCCTCGCCGGGGCCGAGTCGGACCTCGCCGGGCAGGAGCAGCTCGCCGCCACGGAATGCGAGGTGTCCGTCGGTGCGCTCGACGCCGATCGTGTGGTTGCCGCTCCAACCGACATGGCACAGCCAGACGTCACCGGTCCGGCTGTCGAACCCCGATGTTCCGATCGCGGTGACCCCGGTGGCGTCGAGACCGGGACGACCGTGCCGCGACTCGCGGAGGTGGGTCCCGGTCGTGACCGGAAGCCGCTGCGGCAGCTTCTCGTTGCCCCACCGACCGGCGAAGTCGAGGATCTCCCGAGCCGACGTCGGGATCGGGAGGGCCGGCACGACACCCTCGATCTCCAGGAGGTCGTCGCCCCGGTTCGTGACCGTCACGCGCGTGCGCAGCAGGCCACTCGGTGTCAGTTCGATCGCCACGAGGAGAGCGATGCCGGTCTGGTCGTCGACCGCGGTCACCTCGACCAGCGCGGCGCCGCACTGCCGCACCTCGCCGGCAGGGAGGGCCGCCCCGTCGACCTCGACCGAGGCCACGTCGAAGCGCGACGACCAGGCCGTCCCGGCGCGATGCGCCCGGAGGCCGGGGAGACCCGACCAGCCCGACGCGTGCTCGGGCAACAGGCTCGGCTCGTACGGCGCGTCCGAGCCGTCGACGAGGTCGCCGCGCACGGTCGCCGTGGCCGCGGCCAGCCACTCGAGGTCGTCGGCACCGACGGCGGCTCCCCAGTGCGCGATCGTCGGGAGACGGGTCCCGTGCTGGACGAGGACGACGGAGACGCCGTCGCACTGCAGATGGACGACGCGGTGTTCGAGCGTCGCTGCGAGGTCGGACATGGTTCCTCCGAAGCGGTCGGTGAGGCGGGTATGACGGCCGGTGGGCCGAAGGTCAGGCTGAGTCCCGGACGACGAGCGTGGTGTCGAGCCAGCGCGGAGCGGTCGTCCGGCCGGCGATGAGCTCCATGACGAGTTCCGCGGCGACCCTGCCCATCTGCTCCAACGGCTGACGGACCGAGGTCAGCGGTGGCTCCGCCGTGGCCGCGACGACCGTGTCGTCGAATCCGACGAGCGCGATGTCGTCCGGGACCGTACGGCCACTGGCCTCGAGGACGCGCATCGCGCCGACCGCCATGAGGTCGGAGCCCGCGAAGACGGCGTCGAGGTCCGGGTACCGGGAGAGCAGTCGCGCCATGGCCGACGACCCGCTCGGCATGGTGAAGTCGCCTCGGGCGACCGCGCGGGTGTCGAGGCCGCGTTCGGTGAGGACGTCCCGCCAGCCTCGGACGCGGTCGCTCGAGGCGGCCATGTCGGCGGGGCCCGAGATGACGCCGATCCGCGTGCGGCCGAGCGCGATCAGATGTTCGGCCGCGAGTCGACCGCCGGCGTAATTGTCGGAGTCGACGAAGGTGACGTCCTCCGTGTGCTCACCCATCGGGCGGCCGACGAAGACGATGGGGAGGTCCACCGAGGCGAGCGCCTGGGTGATCGTGCTGATCTCGTGCTGCAGGATCACCACCGCCCGTCCACGTAGTGCGCCGCCAGGTAGGCGACGAGCGCGTCGAGCTGGCGCGGGTCGGCGAGGAAGAGTGCGGGTTGCTGGGCTGCCGACAGGAGCGACGCGGTGGCGCCTTTGAGCGGAGCCGCGACGAACGATCCGGAGAACGGTTCGAGCTCACCCGCGGCGAGGACGATCGCGACGGCGCCCGTCCTGCCGCCGGCGAGCGATCGGGCTGCGACGTTCGTGCGGTAGGCCAATTTCGCGGCCGCTTCGCGCACCGCGACGACCATCGAGGCGTCGACCGTCGAGGCACCGGCGAGGACCCGCGACGCGGTCGCTCGGGAGACACCGGCCTCTCGGGCGACGTCGACCAGGGTCGGTTTGCGCATCCTCGCTCCCTTGCGATCGTCCACCTGTCGGTGGTCTGGCAACGAGCATCGCAGAATCCGAGAGAGCGGTCTCCGACTTGCGCAATATTGCCCTGGTGCCCTGGAACCCCGCTGCCTATGGTGATCACCACGCCCGAACGGTCCGGATGCTCCCCGATCCAGTCGACATCGGCGCGAGCCGGAGAGCGATCTCCGGCCGGTGACCGCAACGTAGCGCGACACCGCGGAACACGATCCCGCATAGGAGGGGGATTTCCAGTGAAATTCCGTCTTGCAGCAACAGCAACCGTCGCCGTCATGGTCGGCGCCCTGGTCACCGGTTGTTCCGGGTCCGGCGGCGGCGATGACAAGACCTTCCAGTTCTGGTCCTTCACGGGCATCAACCAGAAGGCCGATGTCGAGAAGTACAAGGAAGCGCACCCCGACATCACCGTCAAGCTCACCGAGGTCGGCAGCACGCAGGAGACCGCCCAGGCGCTCACCGCGGCGTTGGCCGGCGGCAAGGTCCCCGACCTGGTACTCATCCAGGGGGACGACATGCCCAACTTCGTCGCCAACCCCGACAACTTCGTCGACCTGAGCACGATGGGCGCCGACGACATCTCCGGGGACTACCTGCCGTGGGTCTGGGACCAGGCGGTGGCCCAGAACGACGCCGTCATCGGGGTGCCGACCGATGTGGGCGGGATGTCGATGGCGTACCGCGCCGACCTCTTCGAGGCCGCCGGCCTGCCGTCGGAACCGGACGCGGTCGCGGCGCTCTGGCCCACCTGGGACGACTTCATCTCCGTCGGCCAGCAGTACGTCGCCGCCACCGGGAAGCCGTTCCTGGACAACGCCGGCACCTCGGTCTTCTTCCAGACCGTGAACCAGGTCGACGAGAAGTACTACACGCCGGTGGGTGAGCTCGTGTACGACACGAATCCGCAGGTGAAGGAGGCGTTCGACATCTCGATCAAGGCGATCGAGGCCGGCATCACCGCGAACGTCCCCGCCTTCTCCACCGGCTGGAGCACCGGCAAGACCAACGGCGCCTTCGCCGCGATGGCAGCTCCCTCCTGGATGCTGAAAAGCATCAAGACGGACGCGCCCGACACCTCGGGCCAGTGGCGCGTGACGACGGTGCCCAAGGTCGCCGGCAACTGGGGCGGCAGCTACCTCGCCATCCCGAAGCGCGCGGCGAACCCGGAGGCGGCATGGGCCTACATCAAGGAGATGCAGTCACCCGAGTCGCAGCTGCAGAACTTCACCGACACCGGCGCCCTGCCCAGCACGGTCTCCGCGTACGAGTCCACGGCGATCGCCGACTACACCGACCCGTTCTTCGGCGACTCGAAGATCGGTGCCGTGCTCGGCAAGTCCTTGCAGGAGTTCAAGCCGTTCTTCAACGGTCCGGAGACGGCGACGATCGGCTCCGCGATGATCAACACCGTCACGGACGTCGAAGCCGGCAATACCCCACCGGACAAGGCGTGGGACGTCGCGATGAAGGCCGTGAAGGACGCCCTCGGCGGCTGAACCGACGACCCCGTCCACCCGTCCGCTCCGACCCGGGGCGTTCCGGCCGAGCAACATGCCGGAACGCCCCTGAAGGATCATCGTGACCACGCACATCGCCCCACCTCGGCTGCTGCCGAAACAGTCGCCACCCGGTATCGGGACGCGGATCCGCAACACCCTGCCGGAACGCTTCGCCCCCTACGTCTACATCGCCCCGTTCTTCCTGATCTTCGCCGTCTTCGGCCTGATCCCGCTCCTGTTCACCTTCGTGGTGTCCCTCTTCGACTGGAACCCGATCGGTCAGCAGACCTTCATCGGCTTCGACAACTTCACCAGGCTCGCGGCCGACCCACGGTTCTGGAACGCGATGCTCAACACCTTCGCGATCTTCATCATCTCCACGGTGCCGCAGCTGGTCATCGCTCTGGGCCTCGCCCACCTGCTGAACCACGTCCGCCTGCGCTTCGCCACCGGGTTCCGGATGGCGATGCTCGTGCCGTACATCACCTCGGTCGCCGCGACCACGATCGTGTTCGCCCAGCTGTTCGACCGTGACTACGGGCTCTTCAACTACCTCATCAGCTTCTTCGGCGGTGATCACGTCGACTTCCTCAACGACAAGGTCGGCTCGTGGTTCCTCGTCGCGCTCATGGTCGTCTGGCGGTGGACGGGCTACACGACGCTGCTCTACCTGGCGGCGCTGCAGGCGATCCCTCGCGACGTGTACGAGGCGGCCGCCGTCGACGGTGCCGGCGGCTGGAAGCAGTTCGTCTACATCACCATCCCGTCGTTGCGTCCCATCATCGTGTTCACGATCGTCACCTCGACGATCGGCGGGCTCCAGGTGTTCACCGAACCACTGCTGGTGAACCCGGCCACCGGCCTCACCTGCGGTGCGGCACGACAGTGCCAGACGCTCACGCTGTTCCTCTACGAGCAGGGCTTCGGCCAGTTCGAGTTCGGATACGGCTCGGCGATCGGCGTCGCGCTGTTCGTGATCGTCGTCCTCGTCGCCCTGCTGAACTTCTTCCTGTCCACCCGCACCCGAGGAGGACGCTGATGTCCGAGACGCTCAACTCCACCCAGCTGATGGCGAGCGCGACCTCCGCCGGCCGGAAACGGAACGGCGGCCGGATCGGCCGCATCCCCTGGTACACCTACGTCCTCCTCGTGTGCGCCGTCGTCGTGAGCATGTTCCCGCTGTACTTCATGTTCGTCGTCGCGACCACCGACTCGGCGACGGCGACCACCCTGCCACCGCGGCTGTACCCGGGCGACAACCTGTTCCACCTCGTGGGGCTCGTGCTCGAGACCGTGCCGTTCATCCAATCGATGATCAACAGCCTCATCGTCGCGCTGTCGATCGGCGTCGGATCGGCCCTGCTCTGCGCCCTGGCCGGGTTCGCCTTCGCGAAACTGGAGTTCCGCGGCCGCAACGCGCTGTTCATCCTCGTGGTCCTCACCATGACCGTGCCGACGCAGTTGAGCGTGATCCCGCAGTACCTGATCATCTCCGCGCTCGACTGGGTCGACACCCTGCAGGCACTCATCGTCCCCGGCCTCGCGAGCGCGTTCGGCATCTTCTGGATGCGTCAGCACATCTCGAGTTCCGTGAGCGACGAGCTGCTCCAGGCGGCGAGGCTCGATGGTGCCAACAGCTGGCAGATCTTCTGGCGGATCGTCTTCCCGGTCATACGACCGGCGGCGTTCGTCCTGGGACTGCTCGGCTTCGTCGGATCCTGGAACGACTTCCTCTGGCCGTTCATCGTCCTGAAGTCGCCCGAGATGTACACGGTCCAGATCGCGATCAAGGCCCTGCAGTCGCAGCGGTCGATCGACCTCGGCCTGGCGATGGCCGGGTCGTTCCTGGCCACCATCCCGCTGCTCATCGCGTTCATCTTCGTCGGCAAGCGCATGGTGACGGGGATCATGGACGGAGCGTTCAAGGGATGACCCTGCAACACGACGGCGTCACGCCGACCACGTCGGGCATCGTCCGCGGCGTCTGGAACGACCGACGGGCGTCACCCGACGAGCGGGCGCGAGCACTCCTCGATGAGATGACCCTCGAGGAGAAGGTCGGTCAGCTCGGTTCGGTCTGGTTCACCGACACGGCGGGCGACTTCGCGCCGAGCGTGGACGGCTCCGACGACCCGGCTGCGCCGGCATCGGCGCCCACCGGCGACTTCACGGGTGGCCTCGGGCAGTTGACGCGCATCTTCGGGACCGAACCGGTGACGGTGGCCGAGGGCGTCGATCGCCTGCGGGAACGGCAACAGCAGGTCGTGGCCGGGAACCGGTTCGGCATCCCCGCGATCGCGCACGAGGAGTGTCTGACGGGGTTCGCCGCCTACGGTGCGACCGCCTTCCCGACGCCGCTCGCCTGGGCCGCCTCGTTCGACGAGGAGCTCGTGGAGCGGATGGCGGAGGCGATCGGAGACGACCTCCGCTCGGTCGGGGTCCATCAGGGACTCGCGCCGGTCCTCGACGTCGTCCGGGACTACCGCTGGGGCCGGGTCGAGGAGACGCTGGGGGAGGACCCCTACCTCGTCGGCCAGCTCGGCGCCGCGTACGTGCGTGGTCTCGAGCGGTCCGGGGTCGTGGCGACGCTCAAGCACTTCGCCGGCTACGCCGCCTCCCGAGGCGCGAAGAACCACGCCCCGGTGAGCATGGGGCGCCGCGAGCTCACCGATGTCGTGCTTCCGCCGTTCGAGACGGCGATCCGGCTCGGGGGAGCGCGAAGCGTGATGAACGCCTACACCGATCTCGACGGCGTCCCCGCCGGTGCCAGTGTCGAATTGCTCACCGACATCCTGCGCGACGACTGGGGTTTCGACGGCACCGTCGTCGCCGACTACTGGGCGATCCCGTTCCTCGCGACCATGCACCACGTCGCGAGCGGTGCGGCGGAAGCCGGCGCGCTCGCCCTCACCGCCGGGATCGACGTCGAGCTCCCGGAGACCGCCGGCTACGGTGCCGGCCTCGTCAGGCTCGTCCAGGACGGGGCGCTCGACGAGCGGCTGGTCGACCGGGCCGTGCTCCGGCACCTGCGGCAGAAGATCGAGCTCGGCCTGCTCGACGGGGGCCCGCTCGTGCCGGAGCACGCCGCATCGACCGATCTCGACGGCCCCCGCAACCGCGCCATCGCGACGAGACTGGCCGAGGAGTCGGTCGTCCTCCTCCGGAACCGCGCAGTGCTCCCGCTCCAGACCGACGCGCGCATCGCCGTGATCGGGCCGGCGGCCGACCAGTTCCGTAGCCTCGTGGGCTGCTACGCGTTCCCCAACCACGTGCTGTCGAAGCACCCCGGGCACGATCTGGGCATCTCCATCCCGACGATCCTCGACGCGATTCGTGCCGAGTTCCCAGTGGCTGACATCGTCGTCGAACCGGGATGCAGCATCACCGAGACCGGTCGGGAGGACGTTCCGGCTGCGATCGAGGCCGCCCTTTCGGCCGACGTCGTCGTGCTGGCAGTGGGTGACATCGCGGGCCTGTTCGGCGATGGCACGTCGGGAGAAGGCTGCGACGCCGAGGACCTGCGCCTCCCCGGGGGTCAGCACGATCTCGTGCTTGCCGTCCTCGCGACCGGGACGCCCGTCGTCCTGACCGTGCTGTCCGGACGACCCTACGCGCTGGGGGACTACGACCGGGCCGATGCCCTGGTCCAGGCGTTCTTCCCCGGCCAGGAGGGCGCTGCGGCCGTCGCAGGGCTGCTGTCCGGCCGCGTGCAGCCGAGCGGACGGCTCCCGGTGCAGATCCCTCGCTCACCGGCCATGCCAGGCACCTACCTGCAGCCGCCGCTCGGTCTGGCGTCCCGCGGGATCAGCGTGCTCGACCCCACGCCGCTCTTCCCGTTCGGTCACGGCCTCACCGCCGGCGACGTCCGCTACCGATCGCTCACGAGTGCAGCGGAGCTCGCCGTCGACGGTGAGGTCCTCGTCGACGTCACGGTCGAGAACGTGGGTGTCGAGGACGCCGTCGAGGTGATCCAGCTCTACGGCACGGATCCGGTGGCCTCGGTCGTGCGCCCGTCGGTCGAGCTGCTCGCGTTCGCACGCCTCACGGTCGCTGCCGGGACGTCGACGACCGTGCGTTTCTCGATGTCTGCCGACCGCTTGTCCTTCACCGGGGTCGACGGCCGTCGGGTGGTCGAACCGGGGACGTACGTGCTGTCCTCGGGGCCGTCGGCACTCGAGCGTCCGCTCACCCACACGATCGAGGTGACCGGCAGCCGGCGAGAGCTGGTCGGGCCGCGCGAGCTCCGCGTGGACTGGCGGCGTGTCGACGCGAGGAAGGTTTGACCATGCCGTTCGTCCCGATCTCCCAGGTCATCCTCACGGGTGGGCCCCTGCTCCAGGCGCAGGAGGCCGACCGCGCCTACCTGCGCGCCCTCGAACCCGACCGCCTGCTCGCCCCGTTCCTCCGGGAGGCGGGTCTCGAGCCTCGGGCTCCCTCCTACGACGACTGGGAGGTGCGCGGACTCGACGGCCACACCGCCGGACACTACCTCTCGGCTTGCTCCCTGATGGTCGCCTCCACCGGGGACGACGTCCTGCGCTCCCGACTGGAGTATACGGTCGCCGAACTGGCCCGCGCACAGGACCACCTGGGTACCGGGTACGTCGGTGGAGTCCCTCGGAGTGCCGAGCTCTGGGCCGAGGTCGCAGCGGGGATCACCGAATCGACGTTCCGCGCCGGCCGCTGGGTGCCCTGGTACAACCTGCACAAGCTGTACGCCGGTCTCATCGATGCGGCCCGCTTGACCGGGAACCACGTGGCACGCGACGTCGTCCTGCGCCTCGCCGCGTGGTGGGAGGAGCTCGCTGCCGGGATCGACGACGAGCACTTCCAGCTCATGATCGAGACCGAGATCGGCGGGATGAACGAGGCGTACGTCGACCTCCTCGACCTCACGGGCGATCCCCGCCATCTCGCGATGGCAGCCCGCTTCACCGCCACCGCCCTCAGCGGACCGCTGTCGCGCCGGTCCGATGAACTGACCGGCCTGCATGCCAACACCCGCATCCCGCAGTTCGTCGGGTTCGCCGCCCTCGCCGCTCGGAGCGGTGATCCGGCCCTCGCCCGCGCGGCCCGGTTCGCCTGGGAGACGATCCTGACGCGGCGCACGGTCGCGATCGGCGGCAACAGTGTCCGCGAGCACTTCCACGCCATCGACGACTTCACCCCGATGACCGAGGACAGGGAGGGCCCGGAGACCTGCAACAGCTACAACCTGATCAAACTCGGCAGACGGCTCAGCGCCGACGAGTCCGACCCGGCGATCTCCGACGCGCTCGAACGGATCCTCTTCAACCACCTCCTGTCATCGCAGCACCCCGAGCACGGCGGGCTCGTCTACTTCACCTCGATGCGACCCGACCACTACCGCGTCTACTCCTCGCCGGAGCACAGCTTCTGGTGCTGCGTCGGGACCGGTCTGGAGAGCCACGCGAAACACGGTGAGTCGCTGTACCGGTTCGACGACGACACGGTGTCGGTCGAGCTCTTCGCGTCCTCCGTCGTGCGGATCCCGGAACTCGGTCTCAAGCTGGAGCAGCGGACGGCCTTCCCGTCCGACGGCGTGGTCGGACTCACCCTCGGGCTCACCGGCCCGCGTCGGTTCCGGCTCCGCGTCCGAGTCCCCGGGTGGACGGTGTCGACACCGGTGTTGCTCGTCAACGGCGCTCCGATGACCGCTGCACTCGAACGCGGCCACCTCGTGGTGGATCGTGAGTGGAGCGACGGCGACACCGTGTCGTTCGAGCTCGCCATGGGTGGCCGCGCCGAACCATACCCGGATGGCTCGGAATGGACGTCGCTCCTCTGGGGTCCGTCCGTCCTGGCGGCCCGTGGCGAGTCGCTGCCGACCGAGGTGGTGCTGGCCGGCCGCGCCCACGCCCCGCACACGGCGGTCGGCCCGCTCACTCCGCTCGCCGCGGCGCCGATCGTCCCGCGGTCGGCCGTGCCGTACCGGGACGCCGACGGGCGACTCCTCGTCGACTCCGACCGAGGACCGATCCGGTTGGAACCGTTCGCGGGCCTGCACGACGCGCGGTACACCGTCACGTTCCCCGTGGCGTCGACGGCGGACGAGGACGCCGTCGCTCGGCGGCGCACCGCCTTGGTCGAGCGGGACCGACGCGCCGCGAGCATCGACGGACGGACGGTCGACCGGGTCGCTCTGGGCGAGCAGCAGCCGGAGGCGGATCACGGATTCGAGGGGGTGGCCAGCGCCAGCGGCACGGTGGGTGGTGTCCGCTGGCGGAGCACGGCCGTGCGTCTGTCCGTGACGCTCGTCGACCCGCATCTCCTCGGCCGGGTCGTCAAAGTGACCTGGCTGCACGACCCAGTGGGCCACGGTTTCACCCTGGAGATCGACGGCACCGCGATCGCCCCGCAGGAGGGCGGGCGAGACGACGACCTGGAGTGGGCGGAGTACCCGTTGACGCCCACCAGCGCCGGGTGGGGTGTCCGGCGGTTCGCGATCGTCGCGCAGCCGGATCGCGAGACCCCGCGGTGCACCGAGCTCCGAGTGCTGACCGCCGAGGGCGCCTGACCTCCGGTACCGGCGCGCACAGCGCCCCGGGATGCGGGAGCATGGAGCCATGACGACGACGCCGGAGCGGGACGACCTCAGCGTGACGCTCGCGGACGTCGCCGCGAGATCCGGGTGCTCGGTGTCGCTCGTCTCCCGGGTGCTCGCCGGGAAGCGCCATGCATCCCCGGACACCCGTGACCGCATCCTCGCTGCAGCGCACGACCTCGGCTACGACCGCGCAGCACAACGTCGCGGCCGACCTCGCTCGGTCCCACGCCTGCTCGACCTGGCGATGAGTCAGTGGGACGACCCGTGGGCGAACACGGTCGTGACGAGTGTGCGGAGGGCGGCCGCTGCAGCGAACTACGACCTGGTACTCACGCCGGAGAGCGAGTCGATGGTCGACGACTGGCCCAGTCGGGCACGTGCGCGGGGATCGGCCGGTGTCGTCGTGTGCCTCATCCGTCCCAACGTCTCGCAGCTCGACATCCTCGCCTCGGCCAACATCCCCGTCGCGCTCCTCGATCCGCGTGCGGAGCCGGCGCGGAGTCTGCCGAGCGTCGGGTCCACCGACTGGCAGGGCGGCTTCGACGCGGGTCGGCATCTCGCCAGGCGGGGGACACGTCGGTTCCTCATCATCACCGGCCGGCCGAAGTACCGGTTCGGTCGTGCGCGAGAGGCCGGTTTCCGAGCGGCGGTCGAACGGCACGCCGACGGAGCGACGGTCGAGGAGATCTCGTCGCCGTGGTCCTCGGAGAGTGCGTTCGTCTCCGTGCGCAAGCTGCTCAGGCAGGGCGGGCTCCCGATCGGCGTCTTCAGCTGCAACGACGAGATGGCCTACGGCGTCTACCGCGCCGCTGAAGAACTGCAGCTCCGCATCCCCGACGACATCAGGGTCGTCGGCTTCGACGACCTCCCGCAGTCCAGGTTGATGCCGCCGCCGATGACGACCGTGCGACAGCCGATGCGTGCGATGGCCGCGCGTGCGGTCCAGCTCGTCCTCGAGGCGGAGCCCGGAACGGACCCCGGAGATCGGGCTGAGTTCCCGACCGAACTCATCGTCCGCGCCTCGAGCTGACGCGGACGCGGGAGAATGGTCGCCATGACGGGATCATCGGACACCGACGAGGTGTCGACGGAGCACTCGAGCGTGTCGACGTGGATGCAGGCGCTCGGCACGGCGACCGGGAACCCCGGCGGCGGGGCCGCATCCGGACTCATGCTGGCGATCGCGGCAGGTCTCACCGCGATGGTCGCCGGCTACACCCGAGCCACGCATGCCACCGAGGTCGCGAACGGGCAGGACGAAAACGGGTCCGAGGCCGAGGCCGAGGCGACGATCGCCGCACTCCGCGCTCGCGCTGAGGCACGCTCCGAGCTGGCGCTCCGTCTGGCCGACGAGGACGCCCATGCCTCGCGAGCGTTCGGCAGTGCATTCCACCTGGCACCCGGCGTCGAACGCGACGAGGCGATCCGCGCCGCATCGATCGAGGCTGCCGCGGCCTCGGCACGGCTGGGCGAGCATGCCGTCGACGCGATCGACGATGTCGCGTGGCTGACCGAGCACGGCAACCCGGCGCTGATCGCCGATGTGGCGGTGGCGATCGGCGCACTCCGCGCCGCGATCACGGGAGCGCGGACCAACGTCAGCTTCGATCTCGGTTCGGTCCGCAGCGCACACGCCTCCCTCGAGGAGGTCCGCGCCGAGGAGCCGGGGCTCTGGCAGCTCGTCCCCGTGTTCGACCGCGCCCTCGAGCGGATCGACCGACTTGCTGCGTCGATCGACTCCGAGGCCGCTCCCACCGACGCGGCGTCGTAGCCGGTGGTCAGCGCACGCCGGGGCGCGCAGCCGGACCGCTCGGAACCCGGACGATCAGGGCGTGGTGCAGGTTCGTCAGCGAGACCGAGACCACCGATCCGTGCGAGTCGCCGTCCAATTGGATCTCCTGCGGCTCCTCGAGTCGGAGGTGCATCGTCCGTGCTTGTGCGTAGCTGATCGCACGTGCCTTCGGCGAGAATCGTCCGACCAGCCGGCCGAACCGCGTGCGGTGCAGCATCCGGTTGAACGTCAGGCGGTAGCCGATGTTCCCCCAACCCGGACCCTTGCCAGGGCGCAGCATGACGGCATCGAGCAGGCCGTCGTCCACGACGGCTTCGGGGAGCAGCAGGACCCCACCGGTGAGCGTGCCGGAGTTGCCGACGATGATCGTGTGCGCTCGGGCGGCCGCCTCCGGACGGTCGTCGAGTCGATAGTGCAGGTCGAACTGCCGGTTGCCGATGATGCTCCGCGCGATCGGATCGGAGTAGGCGAGCCAGCCGATCCGTCGTTTCAGCCGCTCATTGGTGTGGCCGGCCATGTGCGCGTCGAGGCCGATACCGGCCATAACGAGGAAGACCTCGTCCCGGTTCGTGCCGTCGCTGCGCCCGAGACTGACCTGACCGACGTCGACCACCTGGTCACGACCCGAGCAGGCGATGTCGACCGACCGCTTGAGGTCGCCCAACGGCAGGCCGAGCGCTCGGGCGAAGAGGTTCCCCGTTCCGGCCGGGACCAGCCCGAGGGGGATGCCGGTGGAGGCGATGGCCTCGGCGGCGACCCGCAGTGTTCCATCGCCTCCCGCGACCAGGATGACCGAGGGTGCCGAGGCGATCGCGGCCGCGGACGCACCCCGGCCGTCGTCCTTGGCGCTCGTCTCGTGCCAGGTGGAGGGTGCCAGTCCGTGCGTTGATTCAGCGGCTGCGACGACCGAGCGGAGGACCGTGATGTCGACCTTGGAGGGATTGACGACGACGGCTGCGCGTCGACGTCCGCGTTCGGCTGGTGCATCGTTCACAGCGTCAAGGATAGGAGGCACCGGCTCGGAACCAGCGGTGGACGCGAGCCGTGCCGCGGGTTCGTGAGACGCTTGCCCCATGGACCTCGAGGTGTCGCCCGGACTGACGATCCCAGCAGCCGAGCTGCAGTGGCGTTTCTCGCGGTCGTCCGGCCCGGGCGGACAGCACGTGAACACCTCCGACAGCCGTGTCCAATTGACGTGGAGTGTGGCCGAGTCGGCCGTCCTCACCGACGAGCAGCGCGACCGACTGCTCGAGCGGCTCGGCGCTCGACTGGTCGGCGGTGCCATCACCGTGACCGTCTCCCGCGAGCGATCGCAGCTCCGGAACCGCGAACTCGCACTCGAAGCGCTCGCGACACGCATCAGGTCGGCACTCGCGCCGCCGGGGCCCACGCGCCGACCCACGCGTCCGACCCGCGGATCGGCGCGACGCCACCTCGCCGCGAAACAGCAGCGGAGCGCCACCAAACAGCAACGACGACGTCCCTCCGACGACTAGCGGGTCACAACGCAGCCTCCCGCAAGGGCGTGCGTCGGACGGTCCGGTCCATTAGCGTTCCCGGAGAGCGCACCCGTCGACGCCGTCGTCGTGCGCGAACGGAGGAACACCATGCGCATCGTCGTCATCGGCGGCACCGGCCACATCGGCACCTTCCTCGTCCCGCGACTCGTCCGGGCCGGCCACGAGGTCGTGAGCGTCAGCCGCGGCGATCGGTCGCCGTACACGGACGCGCCCGAGTGGGACCAGGTCGAGCGGGTCCGGGCCGATCGGGAGGCCGAGGACCGGGACGGTGTCTTCGCGCGACGCGTCGCGGACCTCGGCCCGGACGTCGTCATCGATCTGGTCTGCTTCACGCTCGCCTCGGCGACGGCACTCGTCGAGGGACTGCGCGGCAACACGGGCCAGCTGCTCCACTGCGGATCGATCTGGCGCTACGGTCCCAGCGCGTCCGTCCCGATCGTGGAGGGCTCCGGGACGGCGCCGTTCGGCGACTACGGCGTCCAGAAGGATCAGATCGCCCGGCTGCTCCAGCAGGAGACCGCTGACGGAGGGCTGGTGACGACCTCCCTGCATCCCGGGCACATCGTCGGACCGGGGTGGGCGCCCATCAACCCGTTGGGCAACCTCGACCCCGGGGTCTGGCGGACCCTCGCTCTCGGTTCACCGCTGCGTATCCCCGGACTCGGTGCCGAGCTGCTGCACCACGTGCACGCCGACGACGTCGCGCAGGCGTTCGAGCTCGCCGTCGCGAACCGGGACCGTGTCGCCGGCGAGGACCTCAACGTGACCTCGGCCACCGCGGTCACCGTCCGCGGCTACGCCGACGTCGTCGCCGGCTGGTTCGGACGCTCGGCCGAGCTCGAGTCGGTGACCTGGGAGCACTTCCGAGCCGAGACACCGACGGAGCACGCCGACACCACCTGGGAGCACCTGGTACGGAGCCACTGCGCGTCGATCGACAAGGCACGGTCGCTGCTCGGATACGAACCCGCCTACACCTCGACGGAGGCGGTCCTCGAGTCCGTCCGTTCGCTCGTCGCCCGCGGGGAGTTGGACCTGCCAGAACCACGAGCAGCCCTGAACACGAGCCGCTGACGACGCGATCCTTCAGGGGGCCTGCAACGAGCTCCGGAGTCCGTGCGGTGCGTCGACCTTCGGACGCTGAAGGATCCCGCGGCGTCGGAGGATCGGCACGAGTTCGTCGAGCATGCGGTGCACCGTCACCGGATGGAGGTCGCCCGAGAAGATGAACCCGTCGTTGTCCGCCTCACTGCCGGCGCGTTCGATGTGGTCGGCCACCTCCGCCGCCGTGCCGACGACACCGCTGCCGTCGGTGATCCGCCCGAGGCGTGCCTTGGGCACGAGCAGCTCCCGGAGCGTCACCGCCGCGAAGGACTCGTGCGGTCCGCGCAACGCGTCGAGGCTGCCGCGCGACACGTGGTCGCCGAAGACGGCCGGGTCCACCGGTCGGTCGAGGTCGAGCGCGGTGAGGTCCGTCTCGAGGTCGCTCGACCACGCGAGTGCGACGGATCGCAGCGTCTCATCGTCCGGCTGTTCCGAGGCGGCGACGAGCCGGTCCGCCTCGGCACTGCTCGACACGATGACGGGCTTGAACACGAACAGGATCGCGGGAGGGGTGTCCCGACCGACGGCAGCCGAGGCGTCGAGGACCCGCCTCCGGTATGCGCGGAGGCTCGCGATGTCGAGCGGTGCGAGAGCGAGCTGGACGTCCGACTGTCGTCCGGTGAAGGCGAGCCCTCGCGGCGAGGAGCCCGGCGACACGATGACGGGCTCCCCACCGGAGTCCTCGGCGAAGGGGAGGGCGTTGAGCGGCCCGTCGAAGTCGTAGTGTGCGCCGCGATGCTCGACGCGGTCGAGGTGGCGGCCGTCGGCGAAGCGTCCGGAGGCGGTGTCGCCCACGTACGCGCCGGGTCGCCAGCTCCGCCAGAGCGCGCGCACGCTGTCGAGCCATTCCTCCGCCCGCTCGTAGGCGACGTCGTGCGGCACGACCGGCTCACCGAAGTGACGGCTGCTGCCGACGTCGGTCACCACGTTCACCCCGAACCGTCCGCGACTGAGGTGCTGCAGGGTCGCGAACTGCCGTGCCGCCTGGTACGGCGGCAGTTGCAACGGGTTCACCGTCGGGATGATGCCGATGTGCTCCGTCACCGCGAAGAGGAACGGGGCGAGGCTCAGCGGGTCGTGCTTCGGCCCGCCGTAGGCGCCGCGGATGCGGAGGTCGAGCGTCTCGGGGTTCCCCAGCGAGAGGGCGTCCTCGATGATCAGGAGGTCCAGGCCCGCCTGCTCGAGCTCGCGGACGGCCTGCTGGTAGAGGGCGGGCTCCTGCCAGCGGTAGTCCCAGTCGAGGTACGGATGCCCCCAACCGTGCGGACCGAACCCACGTGACAGGAACCAGCCGAAGCGTTGCCGGGCGCTCATGCGGCGACCGCCTCGTCCGCCGTGACGCTCGCGCCGGTGCTCGTCGACGGTTCCCGGACCGGGAGCGCGTCGAACGCCGAGGTGAGGTCCGCGATGAGGTCGGCGACGTCTTCGATGCCGACGGAGATCCGCACGAGTCCTTGGCCGATGCCGCTCGCCGCGAGCTGCTCGGCCGAACGCTGGGCGTGGGTGGTCGAGGCCGGGTGGAGGATCAGCGATCGGACGTCGCCGAGGTTCGTCATCCGCGTGAACAGGCCGACGTGGTCGATGACCGTCCGTGCTGCGTCCCGTCCGCCGTGCAGGGTGAACGAGAACACCGATCCCTGTCCATCAGGCAGGTACCGATCCGCCAGGCCGCGGAACGGACTGTCGCTGAGTCCCGAGTAGTCGACCGAGGCTACTTCGGTCCGGCCCGCCAGCCAGGTCGCGAGGGCGAGGGCGTTCTCGCTCTGCCGTTGGACGCGGAGTGACAGCGTCTCGATGCCCTGTGCGATGAGGAACGCGTTGAACGGCGACGGCGTCGGGCCGAGACGCAGCGCGACCGATGCCCGTGCGTAGGCAGCGAGAGCGGCACGCCCGTCCGCCTCGACGTGGCTGAGCCCGCCGAGCGCGGCGAGCGGCGAGGTGAGGTGTCGATAGCGGTTTGCGCGAGCGGTCCAGTCGAACGTGCCGCCGTCGACGACGACCCCGCCCAGCACGGTGCCGTGGCCCGCCAGGAACTTGCTGGCCGAGTGGACGACGATGTCGGCGCCGTGCTCGATGGGACGCAGGAGGTAGGGCGTGGCGAAGGTGTTGTCGACGATGAGCGGGACCCCGTGCGCATGGGCAACGTCGGCGACGAGACGGAGATCCGTGAGGTCGTTGCGGGGGTTCGGGATGGACTCGACGAAGATCGCGCGCGTCTCGGGTCGGATGGCACGCGCCCAGGCGTCGGCGTCGAGCGGATCGGCGACCTCGCTCGAGGTGATCCCCAGCCGGCCGAAGTTCTCCGTGAAGAGGCTGCGCGAGCCCTCGTACAGACTCGGCGCGGTGAGCAGGTGGTCGCCGGCCTCGAGCAGGGAGAGCAGGGCGACGCCGACGGCCGCCTGTCCGGAGCCGAGGAGCAGCGCGTCCACACCACCCTCCAGTGCGGCGAGACGGCGCTCGACGGCGTCGATCGTCGGATTGCCGACCCGGCTGTAGCTGTATCCACCAGGGTCCGGACCGAACCGCCGCTCCGCCTCGTCGAAGTCCGTGAACACGAACCCGGCACTCGCGTAGATCGGCAGTGCCCGCGGCTGGAGCGGCGCGTCGGGTGCACCACCGGCGTGCAGCTGTCGGGTGCTGAAGCCCCCTCGGTCCCGCTCGTACATCGCCTCGTCCTCTCCGTCAGCTCGGCCGTCGTCGACGCCCCGGCGTCGGTGACAGGCACTCTACGGTCGGGACCGGGATGGGCGCAGGTGACGACGACATGCGCGGACACAATCGGCCGGCGACGCCGCCGTCGAGGGATGCCCCGTACCCTGGAGAGGCGTCGGCCGCGGACACGGTGACCGGCGCCGACGGATCGGACGAGGGGGAACCGTGAAAGCACTCATCGCATCGGGGAGCGGTCGGTATGCGGATCCGTGGCACCCGTACGCGCACACGAGCCCGCTCATCGCCGAGGTCCTGGAGACGGTCGGCTTCGCGGTCGAGATCGACGAGGACGTCGATGGTGCGATGACGCGACTCGAGGGCGTGGAGCTCCTGGTGGTCAACGCCGGCGACCCGTGGCGGTCCGAGGACCAGAGCCGAGCGCCTGCCGCCGCGATCGACGGTTTCGCGGAGGCGCTGGGTCGGGGGATCGGTGTCCTCGCGATGCACGCGGCGCTCGCCTCGCTCCGCGACTACCCGGACTGGGCGCCGACGATCGGGGCGCTGTGGCTGCCCGGCGTGTCCTGGCATCCGCCGATGGGCCCGACCGTCGTCCGCGGCCTGGCATCGCCCGACGGCGGAGCGCTCGGCGACATCCCGGTGGACGACGAACAGTACCTGCGGCTGCAACCCGTCGGTCGGAGCACCACCGTCGCCGAGCACGACGTCGACGGCGAGCGGTTCCCTGCGGTGTGGGTCCGCGAGGTGGGGCCCTCGCGCGTCGCCGTCGACGCCCTCGGACACGACGAGCGGTCCTACGCCTCAGCGGAGCACCGTGCCCTGCTCGCAGCGCTGGCACGGTGGGCGGCCCGGGCACCGTCTGCGTGATCCGTCACGGATCCTCGACCGGCCTCGTCTGTGTCGCGACCCCAGTCGGCGCAAGCCCCCGTCGAACGGGAGTCGGGCGTCCTGAGCGGGTCTATGCTCCTGTTCGGGGCTGCGAGCGACCATGATCGCCGGCCGCGGCCCGCATCAGGAATCGGAACCTCGAGAAAGCCGCACCACGTGTCACAGGACCTCATGTCACCTGAGAACAACGTCCAGCGCATCATGCGCACCGGAACCGTCTGGTTCGGCGTCGCGGTCGGGAGCACCGCGATCGTCCTCGGGCTCCTCCTCAGCTCAGGTTGGCGACCGGCGGTCCTCGCCGAGGGGCTCCGCGTGGTCTGGTGGTGCTGCTCGGTCATCGTGGGTCTGAGCATCGGCCTGCTCGGCTGGTCCGGGTGTCCGATCCTCGAGGTGGATGTCCCGACGGCGTCACGGAACAAGTCGCTGACCATGCAGCTCGGAACGATGCTGTTCATCCTCGGGAGCATCGGCGCCATGTTCACCGTGCTGGCCGGCTCGCCGAGCTGACACCCGCGGCGCGGGCACATCCAGCTCCTGCGGCGTCGTCGCGGCGGAACGGCGTCGTAGAGTCGATGCATGGCCAGATCCTCAGCACAGCTCCGCAGACTCGGGTTCCTCACGATGGGCCTGTTCGACCCCGAGGAGCCGGCGGCCGGGCACGAGGCGACCCTGCAGCTCATCGAGCTCGGTGAACGACTGGGGTTTGACAGCGCCTGGCTACGGCACCGGCATCTGCAGTTCGGCATCTCCTCGCCGGTCGCCGTCCTCGCGGCGGCGACGCAGCGCACGAAGCGCATCGCGCTCGGCACCGCGGTCACACCGCTCGGCGCGGAGAACCCCTTCCGGCTCGCAGAGGACCTGGGCACGGTCGACGTCCTCTCGAGCGGCAGGCTGCTTCCCGGCTTCAGCACCGGGGAGCCGATGCGGTTCGACGCGTTCAAGCACGCGATCTATCCGTCGACGCTCGACCAGGAGGACCTCGGCTACGACCGCGTCCTGCGCCTCCGCTCCTTCATCCGCGGTGACGTCGTCAGTGACAGCGCCGGTCGTGAGGGCCAGGAGGACTACTCCTCACGGGTCGAGCCGCATGCCGCCGGTCTGGCGGAGCGGCTCTGGTACGGAGCCGGCAGCCTGAGGTCGGCGGGTTGGGCCGGTGAGCAGTCCTTCAACCTGCTCACGAGCAGCGTCATCGCCGCCGAGGACGGCACGACGGACTTCGCGGCGAACCAGGCCGCCCAGTTGCGTCGGTTCCGAGAACTCCACCCGGCGGGTGAGCGGGCGCGCGTGTCACAGGGGCTCGTGGTCATCCCGACGGACTCCGCGACCGCGTCCCAACGCGCCCGGTACCACGAGTACGTCGACTCGAGACGGCACCGCGTCGGCGTCGCCCATGGGCCGCGGCGGATGCTCTTCGCGGAGGACCTCGTCGGCAGCAGCGCGGAGATCGCGGAGCGGCTGCACGAGCACGCCGGATTCCAGGAGGTCGACGAGGTCGCCTTCGCCCTCCCGTTCACGCTCGAACCGGACGACTACACGCAACTGCTCACCGACATCGCCGGCGCGCTCGGGCCAGCCCTCGGCTGGCGACCGGCCGCGGACGGGGAGTCCCGTCCGGCCTGAGCGGACCGGTCGGAGACGGCTTCCGGTCGCGCGTACAGTGCAGGTATGACGCAGCACGGGTTCAGACGGTACGTGGCCATCGGCGACAGCTTCAGTGAGGGCTACGGGGATCTTCGGGAGGACGGCACCCTTCGCGGGTGGGCCGACTTCGTGGCCCTCGGCCTCGCCCGGGCGTCCACGGAGACCGTCAGCTACGCGAACCTCGCCATCCGCGGGCGGAAGCTCCTACCGATCCTCGACGAACAACTCGACCGTGCGATCGCGATGGGTCCGGACCTCGTCAGCTTCAACGGCGGCGGCAACGACATCATGCGCCCGCGGGTGTCGATCGACGGCGTCGCCGACCGCTTGGACGGTGCGGTCGAACGTCTGCGTGCCGGTGGAGCCCATGTGCTGCTACTGAGCGGGGCGAACCCCTCGGCCCACATCCCGATGGGTTCGCTGCTCGCCCGCCGCGGCGAGCAGCTGGCCCAGGCCGTGCGGGTGCGGTATCCGCGCGAGGGGGTCACCTTCGTCGACAACTGGGCCGATCGGACGCTCGCCGACCTCCGGTACTGGTCCGTGGACCGCCTGCACCTCAACGCCCTCGGCCATGCCCGGGTGGCGAGCAACGTGCTGACGGCGCTCGACGTGCCGGTCCCGGAGGAGTGGGGGATCGACGACGTCGCTGCGGCGCCGCCCGGTCCGCGTCAACGTCGCACCGCGGCCTACTACCGCGAGCACGTGCTGCCCTGGATCGGGCGACGCCTGACCGGACGTTCCTCCGGCGACGGCCGCGAACCGAAGATCGCCCAGCTGCAGCCGGTCGACACCCGCGGCTGACCGGCACCGGTCAGCCGCGGATCATCAGCCGACGCGGACGAGCGTGCGTTGCCAACCGGAGGATCCGTTGGGAGCGATCGGCGCCTGCTCCTCGATCTGGAGGTTCCCGGCCTTGTCGGTCGCGCGGACGGCGACGTAGTGCGTACCGGCGGTCGCCTCCCAGTCCATCCACCATTGCACCCAGGTGTCGTCGTTGATGGCGGTCGTGAGGTTGACGCTCTGCCAGTCGCCGTTGTCGATGCTGACCTCGACCTTGGCGATCCCGACCGTCTGCGCCCAGGCGACACCCGCGATCTTCGCCGGTCCGGCCGGCAGCTGCTTGTCGATCCGGGGCGTGTCGATCCGCGAGGAGAGTTTGATCGGCGCCTTCGCGTCGTAGCCGCGCGGGGTCCAGTAGGCCTCGTCCTTGTCGAAGGTCGTGACCGTCAGCTTCGTCAGCCACTTGGTCGCCGACACGTACCCGTAGAGGCCCGGGACGACCATGCGAACGGGGAAGCCGTGCTCGAGCGGCAGCGGCTCGCCGTTCATCGCCACGGCGAGGATCGCGTCGAGGTTCGGGTCGGTGAGCGACTCGATCGGCGTGCTCGCCGTGAACCCGTCCACGCTCGTGGACAGCACCATGTCGGCCTTCGAGTCGGGCATCGCCCGCTTGAGGACGTCACGCACGGGGACACCGAGCCACTTCGCGTTGCCCAGGAGGTTGCCGCCCACCTCGTTCGAGACGCAGGTCATGGTGATGACGTATTCGTCGAGACCCATGGCGAGGAGTTCCTCGAAGGTGATCTGCACCTGCTCGCCGACCATGCCGTCGATCGTGAGCGTCCAGGTGGCCGGGTCGACCGTCGGCACGGTCAGTGCGGTGTCGACGCGGTAGAACTTGTCGTTCGGTGTGAAGAGCGGGCTGAGGCCGTCGACGTCCGCCTCGGCTCCGTCGGGGATCGTGACGGTCGACTTCGGCGCCGGGAGCTTGAGGGCGTCGCGGACGGCCGTGATCGACGAGGTGGTGACGTTCACGAGGCGTGCGCCCACGCCGACGACGACGGCACCTGCCGCCGCGATGCCGGCCACGCGGAAGAACCCCCGGCGGTCGAACGCAGCGCGCTCGTCGTCCGAGCCGTTCGCGGCCCGCTTCGGCAGGCGACGACTCAGGAGGATGAGGATCACGACACCGGCCGCCAGACCGAGGATCACGGGGACGACGGCGAGCGGGGTGGCACCGGCACGGGTGACGGTCGTCGCACCGGCGAAGACGCCGGCCGCGATGAGGACCACGACACCGAGCGGTGGACGGATCTGCTGCAGGACCCCGGCGATCGCCGCGGCGATCACGACGGCGACCCCGAGGCTCACGAGGAGGAAGATCTTGTCGTTGCCACCGAAGGTCTCGATTGCGAACTCCTTCGCCCACCGCGGGACGATGTCGATCACGAACGATCCGACGGTGAGGAGGGGACTGCTGCCTCGGGCGAACAACAGCGCCGCCAGCTCCGCGATCGCGAGGAACACCGCTGCTGCGACGATGCCGGACAGTGCTGCCGCGAACCAGACGAGACGTCGTCCGCTCCGCGTGGTGCCGGTCTGGTGCTTCGATGGCATGTGCTTCTCCCTGATCGTGGCTCGACAGGAGTTCGGAGCACTGCCCGGATCAGACGGGTCGGATCCGCCGGCCGCCCGTCGCCTCGGCGGTCAGGCCGTCGAGACGGCCAGCCGCAGTCCCGTCTCGGACGCCAGCCGGAGGGCCTCGGCGAACTCCTGCTCGCTCCGTTCGAGCTGCGCTGCGAGCGCCGGGTCACGGTCGGCGAGGGTCAGACTCGTCGTGATGACGTGGACGTCCATGCCGAGCGCTCCGCCGAACAGCGTCCGCAGCGCCGGCACCTCGTGATCCCAGCCCTCGGTGGGGCTGCCCGCGTCGTAGGCGATCCCGCGGCTGGTGGCGATGACGACCGGCCGGCCGGTGAGCGCTCCCGTGTCCGCGGACGTGACACCAGGCACGTGGATGTGGTCGATCCACGCTTTGAGCGACGACGGGATCGAGAAGTTGTAGAGCGGCGCGCCGATCACGACGATGTCGGCACCGAGCAGCTCGTCGAGCAGGACGCGCTGGAGCGTCTCGGCTTCGGCGGGCGGGTTCGCGCCGGGGCGGCGGTCGGCCGGCGCCCAGTGGAGACTCGCGTCGGCGAGGTGGGGGACCGGATCCAGGTGCAGGTCGCGACGGACGACGACGCCGGTGGGGTCGGCGGTCGACCAGGCGTCCACGACGGCCTGCGAGAGCCGGCGGGACCGGGAGGTGTCGAGATCAGCGGAGGAGTCGAGGTGCAGGAGGGTGGGCATGCGGCAACGCTAGCAAGCCGGGTCCGGTCCGCTTCCTTGCGGCACGCACCGGTGGCGGTTACCGTCGCAGGATGGTCGACGCCGCAGCCCCCTCCACGTCCGCCCGCCAGGACGCACAGGTCCTCGACGCGACCGACCCGCTCGCGGAACACCGCGCGGCGTTCGTCCCGGCCGAGGGCGTCGTCGCCTACCTCGACGGGAACTCCCTGGGGCGGCCGTTGCGGGCCACGGCGGAGCGGCTGCAGTCGTTCATCGCGGAAGAGTGGGGGACGCGGCTCATCCGCTCGTGGGACGACCGCTGGTTCGAGCTGCCGCTGACGCTCGGCGACCGCCTGGGATCGGTCGTGCTCGGTGCCGCACCCGGCCAGACGGTCGTCGCCGACTCGACGACCGTGCTGCTGTACAAGCTGATCCGCGCGGCGGTCGACGCGACGTCGTCCGCCGGAGGGGCCGCTCCGCGCGACGAGCTCGTGATCGATGCGGGGAACTTCCCGACGGACCGCTTCGTGATCGAGGGGATCGCCGCTGAACGCGGTCTGCGCGTCCGATGGATCGACGCCGACCCGGTCCACGGTGTCGCCGCGCACCAGCTGCGCGAGGTGGTCCACGAGCAGACCGCACTCGTCGTGCTCAGCCAGGTCGACTACCGGTCCGGAGCGCTGCTCGACGTGGAGGAGCTGACCGCGATCGCGCATCAGGCGGGAGCACTCGTCCTCTGGGACCTGTGCCACTCCGCCGGTGCGGTCCCGATCGAGCTCGACGAGTGGGGCGTGGACCTCGCGGTGGGCTGCTCCTACAAGTACCTCGGTGGCGGGCCCGGTGCTCCGGCGTTCGCCTACGTCGCGGCGCGCCATCAGGACCGGCTCCTCCAGCCCATCCAGGGGTGGATGGGCGCCGCCGACGTCTTCGCCATGGCCGACGCCTATCAGCCGGCCGTCGGGATGCGCCGGTTCCTCAGCGGGACACCACCGATCGTCGGCATGCTGCCGCTCGAGGACTCGCTGACGCTCATCGAGTCCGCCGGGGTCGCCGCCATCCGGGCGAAGTCCGTGGCGCTCACCACGTTCACGATCTCCTGGGCCGACGAGCACCTCGTAGGCTCCGGTGTCAGGGTGATGACCCCTCGTGACGCGGCGCGTCGCGGTGGTCATGTGACGCTCGGTCACCCGTCGTTCCGCGAGATCACCCCGCTGCTCTGGGATGCGGGTGTGATCCCCGACTTCCGGCACCCGGACGGTCTCCGCATCGGGGTCGCTCCCTTGAGCTCCGGCTTCGCCGAGCTCGAACTCGGGCTGATCCGGATCGCCGAGGCCGTCCACCGGTGGACGACGTCACACGGCTCCACCCCGCCTGGCGGACGTCCGTCGTAGGCTTGGCGGCATGCCCGCTGCCTCTGGAACCCAGTACCGTCTCCACCACGCCGGTCCGCAGGGCGAGGTCCGAGCGACGGTCACCGAACTCGCCGCCGGACTGCGCGAACTGACGGTCGGCGGACGCACCCTCGTGCAGACCTTCGGTGAGGACGTCGTCGCCCCGATGGGGTGCGGGATGGTGCTCGTGCCGTGGCCCAACCGCGTCCGGGATGCCCGGTGGACGCTCGACGGTGAACCGCAGCAGCTCGACGTCACCGAGGCGGCGACCGGGAACGCCTCCCACGGTCTCCTGCGCAACACGGGATACCGGGCGGAGGATCACGCCGATCACGCGGTGACCCTGCTCGCCTCGGTGTTCCCGCAGCACGGCTACCCGTTCCGCCTCGACACCTCGGTCGCCTACGCGTTGGACGACGACGGCCTGCGTGTGACCCACACCATCGTGAACCGGTCGAGTCGCCCCGCGCCGGTCGCCGTCGGCGCTCACCCCTACTTGGCGCTCGGCGACGTGCCGACCGCCGACCTCACCGTGACGGTGGCCGCCGACACCTGGTTCGAGACGGACGAGCAGCGCATCCCGGTCGCCTCCCGTCCCGTCGACGGGACCCCGTACGATCTGCGCTCGGGCGCTCGAGTGGGCGATCTCTCGATCGACGTCGGCCTGGGGTCGGTCCGGCAGGTCGACGGTGCCGTCCGACACCGGGTCACTGCACCTGACGGCGACACCGTCGAACTCTGGGCGGATGACGACTTCCGGTTCGTCCAGGTCTACACGCCGAAGAACTTCCCGGCGGCAGACGGGCCGACGCAGGCCATCGCCATCGAGCCCATGACGGCTCCCGCCGATGCGCTGAACAGCGGGACCGGACTCCGGTGGTTGGACCCCGACGAGCGGTGGTCGCTGTCCTGGGGGATCCGACTCACGCAGGTGTGACCAGCACGCCGTTCGGCGGACGGTCGACGGTCCTCCGGGCGGAGGAGGGTCAGCTCAGAGGATGACGCCGCGGGGGTGATGATCGCCCCGGCGTCCGATGTGCCGCCCCAGGGCGTCGACGGACACTGGTGGCATGACCACGCACCTGGACACCAGCCCGAACCTCTTCACCCTGTCCACGCCCCGGGTCGCGCAGACCGAGCGGCTGCAGGTGGCGCGGCCGACGGCTCGACCGCGCGGACGATTCGGCGCCTTCGTGGGCGTCCTCTTGGGGAACATCGTCCTCTGGAGCACGCTCTTCATCACGATCGGCATCGTGCTCGCACTGCAACTCGGCATCGTCGGCGTCATCGCCGCGTCACTGATGCGCTGAGCTCGATCCCGTCGTCAGGCACCTGAACCGGCCGGACCCGTTCCGGACTCGTCCGCTGCGTCCTCAGTGGGCGCGTCATCGTCCAGCGCCTCGTCCTCGACCACGGCGTCCGGGAGCCCGGGCAGCATGGCTGCGGCGCCCTCGTCACGGATGCCTTCGACCGCCCCGAAATCAGACATGATGCTTCCTCTCGATCGTCGTGCCCGCCAGCGTAACCGGCGGACACGACGATCGACAGCCCTTGCGGGCGGGAGCTTCGTCAGTCGACGATCGACACCGTCACGTCGATGTTGCCGCGCGTGGCGTTCGAGTAGGGGCACACCTGGTGCGCCTGGTCGGCCAGCTGCTGCGCTTCATCGTGCGTCACGTTCGGCACGTAGACGTCGAGCTCGACGGCCAGGCCGAAGCCGCCCTCACCGTTCGATCCGATGCCGACGCTGGCCGACACCTCGGCGTCCTTCGTGTCGAGCTTCGCGGTGCGCCCGACGGCGTGGAGGGCGCTGAGGAAGCACGCGGCGAAGCCGGCGGCGAACAACTGCTCGGGGTTGGTGCCCTCGCCGCTGCCGCCGAGTTCCTTCGGGGGACGGGTGTCGAAGTCGAGGAGGTCGTCCTCACTGCGGACGTGTCCGTCTCGTCCGCCTCCGGTGGCATGGGCAACTGCTGTGTACGCGATATCCATTGCTCCATCCTTGCACCGTCGTGCGTGCCCGGTGCACCTTCTCCGGGACCTCTCGGCAGTCGTTCAGTGCAGCGTGGATCGAGCGGCGTCGACCACCGCCGTCGTGACGAGCTCGAGCAGCCGGGAGTGGAGTCGCCACTGCTGCCAGAACAGCGGGACGTCGACGCCGCCCGTGTCGTCGAGCACGACGAGCTCGCCCCGGCGCAGCGGCGCGTCGGACTGCGCGTCCGGGAGCATGCCCCAGCCGAGACCGAGGCCGACGGCGGTCGCGAAGTCCGCCGAGGCCGGAACATGGTGTCGCGGCGGGTCGGCGGGGTCGACGCCACGTCGTCGGAGGTAGGCGTCCTGGAGATCGTCCTTGCGGTCGAACACGACGACGGGCGCTGCGGTGAGCGCCTGAGCGGTCGCCCCGTCCTCGAACCAGCGCGTCGCGAACGAGGGTGCCGCCATCGGTCGGTAACGCATCCGACCGAGGAGCCGCACCGTGCACCCCTGGACCGGCTCGGCGTTCGAGGTGACCGCGGCCATGACGCTGCCCGCACGGAGGAGGTCCGTCGAATGGTCCTGGTCCTCGCGAGCGAGGTCGAAGACGACCGACTCCCGGGCGGCGACGTCCGCCAGCACCGGCAGCAGCCAGGTGGCGAGGGAGTCCGCGTTCACGACGATCGGGATCACCGCCGGGGTGGCGGGGGCGATCGCGTCGTCGGCGTGCAGCTCGAGCGACGCATCGTGACCGAGCAGGTGCACCGCGCGACCGAGGCGGAGCACGATCTCGCCGGATGGGGTGGTGGTGATCGGTTTCGTTCGGAGCAGGAGGACCCGTCCGACACTCTGCTCGAGCGCTTTGATCCGTTGACTGATCGCCGACGGCGTGATCATCAGCTCCCGGGCGGCCGACTCGAAGGTGCCGTGGTCGACGGCGGCGACGAAGGCCCGAAGTTGCTCAAAGTGGAAATCCATCATAAGAAGATCTTACGATTCATCAGAATATTGAACTGGATTCATCATGCTGCGCCTCCTACGGTCGGAGCATGACCTCCGCACTGCAGGCCGCGATCGCGGGCCTCGGCCTCGGCCTCTCACTCATCGTGGCCATCGGCGCCCAGAACGCCTTCGTCCTCCGGCAGGGCATCCGGCGCGAGCACGTCCTGCCGGTCGTCCTCGTGTGCGCACTCTCCGACGCGGTGCTCATCATCGCCGGTGTCAGCGGCATCGGCTTTGTCGTGGAGCGGTTCCCCGTGGTCCTCGTCGTCCTCCGTTGGGCCGGTGCCGCCTTCCTGCTCGGCTACGGTCTCCTGGCCGCACGCCGTGCGCTCGCCCCGAGCGGCCTGGCGACGGAGCGTGGCGGGAACGGGCTCTCGCTCCGGGCGGCGGTGCTCACCGTGGTCGGCCTCACCTGGCTGAACCCGCACGTGTACCTCGACACCGTCCTCCTCCTCGGCTCGATCGCGAACACGCACGGGGAGGTGGGGCGCTGGTGGTTCGCCGCCGGCGCGGTCCTCGGGAGCATCCTGTGGTTCACCGCTCTGGGGTACGGCGCTCGGTTGCTCCGCGGCGTCTTCGCGAAGCCCGTGGCCTGGCGCATCCTCGACGTCGCGATCGCGGTCGTCATGATCGCCCTCGCGATCATGCTCGTGCTGCGCCCCTGAGCGTGCTCGCGGGTGCCTGGTTAGGATTGCCGGGTGATGAGAACCCTGCGTGAGGTCAACACGGTCGTCGAGCGCCTCTGGCCACTGTCCGGAGCCGAGGACTGGGACGCCCCGGGGCTCCTCGTCGGCGACCCGGACCAGCCGGTCGGGCATGTGCTCCTGGCGGTCGACGCGGTCGGCATGACCGTCGACGAGGTGCTCGAGCGCCCCGACGGTCTGCTGCTGGTCCACCACCCGCTGCTGATGCGTGGTGTCACGACCGTGGCGGGCGACCGGTACAAGGGGTCGCTCATCACGCGCCTGATCCGTGGCGGCGCCGGGCTCATCGCCGCACACACCAACGCCGACGTCGTCGTGGACGGGACCTCGGACGTCCTCGCCCAACGTCTCGGCCTCCACGACCCGGCTCCGATCGTCCCTGCCGCCGACGGCCTGACCGGGCTGGGTCGGGTCGGCGACCTCCCGGAGGAGACGTCGCTCGGCGCGATCGCACGCGCTCTCGCCGAGATCCTCCCGGCGACCGCCACCGGGGTCCGCGCCTCCGGCGACTACGACCAGGCCGTCCGGAGGATCGCGCTCTGCGGGGGAGCGGGGGACTCGCTCCTGTCCCACCCCGCGGTCCGTGCGGCCGACGTGTACATCACGGCCGACCTCCGCCACCATCCGGCGTCCGAGGCCCGGGAACAGGCACTCCTCGGCGGCGGACCGGCCCTCGTCGACGTCTCCCACTGGGCGAGCGAGTGGCTGTGGCTGGAGGGGGCCGCCGACGCGCTCCGACGAGAGCTCCCGGGACTCGACGTCCGGGTCAGCGAGCTGCGTACCGACCCGTGGGACTTCGTCGTCACCCAGTAGTCGGCGCGGCCGGTAGGGTGATGAGTCGAGAGTTTGGAACAGACGTGAAAGCCAGCCCAGCAGACCAGAAGACGTTGCTCACCCTGCAGAGCATCGACACCGGCGTGCAGCGCACCGCACACCGCGCGGCGAACCTCCCCGAGGCCGCGCGCATCGCGCAGCTCCAGGCCGAGATCGAGACCGTCCGCCTCCGTCGCCTGGATCGGGTCGGCGTCCGCGACGACGCACAGACCGAGCTCGGGCGCATCGAGTCCGACGTCGCCGTCGTCGCGGCCCGCATGAAGCGCGACGCCGACCGTCTCCAGTCGTCGACCTCCGTCAAGGACGTCGAAGCGCTGCAGAGCGAGATCGCCTCGTTGCAGAACCGGCAGAACAACCTCGAGGAGATCCAGCTGAACGTCATGGAGCGGGTGGAGGCCGCGGAGGACGCCGTCGCCCAGGTCGACGCCGAGCGCGCCGGACTCCAGGAACTCCTCGACGAGGTCGTCGCGAAGCGCGACGCCGAACTCGTCGAACTCGAGGCAGAACGGGCACGACTCACCGCCGACCGCGAGTCACTCGCACCCGGCATCCCCGCCGACCTCCTGGCCCTCTACGACCAGCGCCGCGCCCGCGGCGGTATCGGTGCAGCACTGTTCCGCGCCGGCACCTGCGGCGCATGCAAGATGTCGCTCACCGGCAACGACCTCCAGGCCGTCCGCGCCGCACCGTCCGAAGACGTCGTGCAGTGCCCCGAGTGCGCCGCGATCGTCGTCCGGACGGACGAGTCCGGCCTCATCTGAGCCGGCCGCTGGCTGCACGACACCGGCGGTCCACGGCCGTTGTCGCGGGCCGGTAGACTCGTCTCCGTGAACGGGCCGGCTAGACGGTCGCGTCACCGAGACCTCCGGGTGTCGGTGCCGAGGAACGTCCGGGCTCCACAGAGCAGGGCGGTGGGTAACACCCACCCGGGGTGACCCGCGAGACAGTGCCACAGAGAACAGACCGCCGTGGGCGACCACGGTCAGGGTGAAACGGTGGGGTAAGAGCCCACCAGCGACCGGGGTGACCCGGTCGGCTCGGTAAACCTCGTCCGGAGCAAGGTCAACAGGGAACGCTGAGGCTGCTCGCCAAGTTCCCGGGTAGACCGCTAGAGGGCGGCGGCAACGTCGTCCCGAGAGAGATGGCCGTCCAAACGCGAGAGCGTGGGACAGAACCCGGCGTACCGGTCGACCCGTTCACACCTCAGCACGGCCGCGACTGCGTCGAGCCGTAATGCGACATCCGCGAGAGCGTGGGACAGAACCCGGCGTACCGGTCGACCCGTTCACACCCAACGCCCCGCTTCTCGCGCTGCGACGGAACCGGCGACGACACCGCCGCAGCGCGTGGCGCGGTCCTCAGGCGATGCGTTCGGCGGGGCCGGCGGCGAGCGCGGCTGCGCCGAGGATGCCCGCGTTGTTCCTGTGCACGGCGGGGATGATCGGGGCGTCGAGCTTCAGGAGCGGCAGGAAGTGGTCCGCGTGCTTGGACACGCCGCCGCCCACCACGAACTGATCGGGCGAGAAGAGGAACTCGAGGCGCTCGTAGTACTTCTGGAGGCGCTTGGCCCACTTCTCCCAGCTCAGGTCCTCGCGCTCCTTGACCGCGTAGGACGCCCGCGTCTCGGCGTCCTTGCCGTCGATCTCCAGGTGCCCGAGTTCGGCGTTCGGGATCAACGTGCGGTTGTAGATGAGCGCCGTGCCGATGCCGGTGCCGAGGGTCGTCAGGATCGTGAGGCCGCTGGCGCCCTTGGCCGCGCCGAACTCGGTCTCGGCGTAACCGGCCGCGTCGGCGTCGTTCACGAAGGTGATCTCGCGCCCGAGGCCCTGCTCGAACAGCTGCTCGGCTTCGAGGCCGATCCAGGCGTCGGAGACGTTCGCCGCGGACATCGTCCGGCCGTTGCGGACGATCGCGGGGAAGCAGACGCCGAGCGGAAGTCCGTCCGAGGCCGGGGACAGCTGCTCGAGCACCTCCCGCACCGTCACGACGATGTCCTTCGGCTCGCCACCCTTCGGCGTGGGGATCTTCACCCGATCAGTGAGGAGGGCACCCGTCGTGAGATCGACGACCGCACCTTTGATGCCGGTCCCTCCGATATCGATGCCGACGGCGGACCGGGGAGCTGCGTTCGTCATGCGTCCAGCCTAGAGCGCCGCGGGCGCTGTGGCGGTGTCGATCGTGCTCGGAAGGGTCAAGACCTCGGCCCCGCGTTCGGTGACGACGAGCGTGTGCTCGAACTGCGCGGTCAACGACCGGTCGCGGGTCGTGACCGTCCAGTCGTCGTCCCACTGCTCCCAGTCCTGCGAGCCGATCGTGAGCATCGGTTCGATCGTGAACACCATGCCAGGCTCCATCACCGTGTCGTACAGCGGCGCGGCGTCGTAGTGGGGGACGATCAACCCCGAGTGGAAGGACCGGCCGACGCCGTGGCCCGTGAAGTCGCGGACGACGCCGTACCCGAACCGCTTCGCGTAGGACTCGATCGCACGGCCGATGACGTTGATCTGCCGGCCTGGGGCGACGGCCTTGATGCCTCGGTTGAGGGCTTCCCGGGTGCGCTCGACGAGGAGACGCGTGTCGTCGGCGACGTCGCCGACGAGGAAGGTCACGTTGCTGTCGCCGTGCACCCCGTCGAGGTAGGCGGTGATGTCGATGTTCACGAGATCGCCCTCGCGCAATGCGGTGTCGTCGGGGATGCCGTGGCAGACGACCTCGTTGACCGAACTGCAGATCGACTTGGGGTAGCCGCGGTACCCGAGCGTCGACGGATAGGCGCCCTCACCGATGACGAACGCGTGTCCGATGGCGTCGAGTTCTTCGGTGGTCACCCCGGGACGGACCGCTGCGCCGACGGCCTGGATCGCATCGGCGGCGATGGTCCCGGCGACCCGGATGCGTTCGATCTCCTCGGCCGAATACAGATCGCCCCGGGTGTCGGTGGCCGGTGCGGCGCGGCCGACGTACTCGGGGCGGACGATCGTCTCCGGCACCGATCGGGGGCGGCCGACGCGACCGGGGATCAGGTGACCTGCGGTGTCGAAAGGCATAGGATCAAGCCTAACCGAGCAGGGGAGACGCGCCGTGGCGAAGGAACCATCCGAGCAGTACTGGTACAACACGAAGACCGGTCAGGTCGAGTTCGGCTTCGAGTCGAGTGTCGTCGACCGCGTCGGTCCCTTCGAGACGGCTGCGGAGGCCTCGCATGCACTCGAGCGACTGCGCGCCAACAGCGCGAAGTGGGACGCCGACGAGGCTGCCGAGGACTGAGCCACCCGGGTCGCGACGCGAGCGGATTGCGGGTCAGCCCTCTTCCGCAGTCGTGGTGTGATCCGCCAGGATGGGCCGAGCGATGAAGCTCGAGCGGGGGGAACATGCACAGGATCGACCGTCCGTGGAGGCGACCGATCGCCGTCGGACGAGGTGCCGTCGCGGCCCTCACCCTCCTACTCCTCCTCATGCCGACGTCGCCCGCCGGTGCAGCGCCGATGGTCACCGCCGAGGTCAGCACCGCCGAGTGCGTCACCGCGGTCCCCGGTGGATCCCGCTGCGGCGTGTTGACGGTGCCCCTGTCTCGCGCGGTGCCGGACTCGGCGGAGGCGACCTTGCCGTACGTGCTCGTACCGGCCGCCCTGGAGACCGGGCGACCACCGCTCGTCTACCTCGCCGGCGGGTCGGCGCTCTCGACGCTCGACATCCAGCAGCTCGCGGTCGAGGGCGGGCTTGCCTCCGATCGCGACGTGGTGTTCGTCGAACGCCGGGGCGGTCGCGACGCCACGCCGGCGCTCGACTGTGCGCCGGCGACCGCGGCCATCCGCGCCTCGCTCGGCGCTGATGGGGACCGTGCAACCCGCGTCGCCGCGGTCGGCGCGGCCTTCGCCTCCTGCACCGAGGCCTGGCAGGAGGACGGTGTCGTGCCGAGCGACTTCGGCGTCGCGCCTGCGGCGGCCGACCTCCGCGACCTCCGGCAGCAGCTCGGCTACGCGCGATGGACCATCCTGGCCGTGGGCTCGTCGGCCGGCGTGGCCCTTGCGGCCCCCGCCGTCGATCCGGGTGGCGTCGATGGCGTCGTCCTCGACGGCCCCGACCTGGGTACACCCGGGATCGTCTCCGCGGGCGGTGTGGCGGCCGCCCTGGCCGTCGTCCGTGCGCGCGGCGTGGAGCCGCAGGGTCCCGTTCCGTCCCCGCCGGCGGCACCACAGGCCGCCGCCGCTGAGAAACCGGAGTCCGCGACCCCGGACACCGCGCCGACCGAGGTCGCACGTTCGGCCGGGATCCTCACCGCCGCCACCGACGAGCTCATCGCCGAACCGCACCGCACCTCCGGACCGCGGCCGATCACCCTCGGTGGCGACGCGCTCTTGGCGATCGCCTCACACGCGTTGTCCGAACCCACCGCCCAGGCGGCACTCCCGGTGCTCCTGAGCTCGGTCGCGGACGGCGACAGCACGGTGCTGGATCCCGTGGCGAACGATGCGACCGCCCAGCTGGCCGACTCCGGTGGCATCCTCGACCGCGTGCTCGGGTGTTCGACGACCGGCTGGCCCGGGTCGATCGAACGCTCGGATGCGGAGGTCACCACGACGACGCTGCTGGAGGACGTCGCGGCCGCTGCCTGCACCTCGTTCGCCGTGGGTGCGTCGCCGCCTCCGGGCGCGATCGGGACGTCGGTCCTCGTGCTCGGCGCACCGGAACAGGCGGCCGCTCTCGCCGTCCCCGTCGCCGACGGCACGGCGGCCGCCCTCGTGGCGGCCTTCCCCGGGTCGGGAGCCGTCCCGACCGTCAGCAGTGCGTGCGCACGGGTCGCGATGCGTGCGTGGCTCAGCGATCCGGCGAGCTATCGGGCGGCGCTCTGCGACACCGACGACGCGGCCGTCGCCATCGTCGATCGAGCCGACGTCGCGGCGAGCCCGAGATGGGCGGATCTGCAGTCGTCGGACGCAGGAGGCAGGTGGCTGTTGCTGCTGCCCATCCTGTTCGGGCTCGTGGCCATCGGATGGTCCGTGTCGTGGGGCTACCGGCTAATCACCCAGGCGCTTCGGCGCCAGCCGGTCCAGGACGGTCTCCTGCTGGGGATCGCTCCGGTGTTCGGAGCGACGTGGGCGATCGGAGGAGCCGTCGTGCTCGTCCGTGCGGCTGCGTCGAGTCCGGCGATCGCTCTCGTCGGGGTGCCCGCCGCCTTGCCGTGGCTCTCCATCGCCCTTCTCGTGAGTTGCCTCGGGTTGGTGCCCGTCTGGCAAGGGGCCCACCGTGGATCGCGGCTGCGGATCGCCGTACTCTCGCTGCTGTGGGCGGCGACGGCCGGCTGGACCGCACTCTTCGTCCTCGCCTGGTGGTGAGCCGTGGATCGCCCACGCCCGGCGCGCGCTGATGCAGCGGGAACGGGGACGGAGCCAGTAGCCTAGACACGGGCCGCCGGCCGAAGGAAGAGGGGCAGATGGATAAGCAGCGCGACTTCGTTCTCCGCACGATCGAGGAGCGGGGCGTCAAGTTCGTCCGGCTGTGGTTCACCGATGTCGTCGGGACCCTCAAGTCCGTCGCGATCGCCCCGGCCGAAGTGGAAGGCGCGTTCTCCGAGGGCCTCGGCTTCGACGGTTCGGCGATCGAGGGGCTCAGCCGCTCCTACGAGTCGGACCTCCTGGCACACCCCGATCCGACGACCTTCCAGATCCTGCCGTGGCGCGGCGAGATCGACCCGACGGCGCGCATGTTCTGCGACATCACGACGCCCGACGGCCAGCCCGCCGTCGCCGACCCGCGGAACGTCTTGAAGCGCACCCTGGCGAAGGCCGCCGACATGGGGTTCACGTTCTACACGCACCCCGAGATCGAGTTCTATCTGCTGAAGTCCTCGCAGTACGGCGTCGACGGACCGGAGCCGGTCGACTCGGCGGGCTACTTCGACAACGTCCCCGGAGGCACCGCTCACGACTTCCGTCGACGTTCCGTCCGGATGCTGGAAGACCTCGGGATCTCCGTCGAGTTCAGCCACCACGAGGCGGGCCCCGGCCAGAACGAGATCGACCTGCGGTACGCCGACGCCCTGACGACGGCCGACAACATCATGACCTTCCGCACCGTCGTGAAGGAGGTGGCGATCGAGCAGGGCGTCTACGCGACGTTCATGCCGAAGCCGCTCGTCCACCAGCCCGGCAGCGGCATGCACACGCACATGTCGTTGTTCGAGGGTGACTCGAACGCCTTCTACGAGGCGGGTGCGCAGTACCAGCTGTCGAAGACGGGCCGGCAGTTCATCGCCGGACTCTTGACGCACGCTCCGGAGATCACCGCGGTGACGAACCAGTTCGTGAACTCCTACAAGCGACTCTGGGGTGGCGTCGGGCCGAACAAGCTGTCCGAGGCTCCGAGCTTCGTCTGCTGGGGCCACAACAACCGCTCGGCACTCGTGCGCGTGCCGCTCTACAAGCCCAACAAGGGGCAGAGCGCTCGGGTCGAGTACCGCGCCATCGACTCCGCCGCCAACCCGTACCTCGCCTTCTCGCTCATGCTCGCCGCGGGGCTGAAGGGCATCGAGGAGGGCTACGAACTCCCGCCGGAGGCCGAGGACAACGTCTGGACGCTCTCCGACACCGAACGTCGGGCGCTGGGCTACAACGCGCTGCCTGCCAGCCTCGATCGCGCCGTCAGCCTCATGGAGGGTTCCGAGCTCGTCGCGGAGACGCTCGGGGAGCAGGTGTTCAACTACGTCCTGCTGAACAAGCGACAGGAATGGCACGAGTACCGGGCCCAGGTGACCCCCTTCGAGTTGTCCAGCAACCTGGAGATGCTCTAGACGAGGGGTTCGGTCGGTCGCATGGTCCGCGAGAACATCTCCCTGAGCACGCTCGCCCGACTCGGGTTCACCGGTCTGGGTGAGGCCCGGGACCGGCTGGACGAGCTCGCCGAGCTCGTCCGCCTCGACCCGGCGTCGCTGTCGCCGTCCTTCGCCGTCGCGGCCGACCCCGACGCCGCGCTGGTCGGCGTGCTGATGGTCGGTCGGAAGTCTCCCGCCGAACTGTCAGCCCTCCTGGCGGACCAGGCCTCGGCCGAGCGGCTGTTCCGACTGTTCGGCGCCTCCCAGGGGTTCATCGACTTCTTCCTCCGCCACCCCGACCAGCTCTCGGTGTTCGAGTTGCCGGTCACCCGCGTCCCGACGCTGCAGGAGGCACGCGACGAATTGCTCGCGAGCGTCGGTGCCGAGGACGGCTTCGCCGCGATCGTCGAGGAGCCCGCCTGGGACGCGATCCGCGTCGTCTACCGACGACTGCTGGCCGAAGTCGCCCTGTTCGACCTCTGCGCCCCGGATCCGATCGTCGTGCTCGACCGGGTCGCCAGTGCCCTCTCCGACCTCGCAGCAGGTGCGTTGGAGGCCTCCATCGCCGTCGCACGAACGCAGACGAGCGGCCCGAGGGGTCCCGGCGTCTACCCGCGCGAGGAGGTCGCCGCCACCCGGTTCGCGATCATCGGCATGGGGAAGGCGGGCGCACGGGAGCTGAACTACGTCTCCGACGTCGACGTCATCTTCGTCGGTGAGGGTTCGGGCGACGGCGAGGACGGGCTCGACAACGGGCGTGCCGTCGAGATCGCCACCCGGCTCGCGGTCCTCACCATGCGCGGTCTCGGACAGGCTGGTCTCGAGCCGAGCCTGTGGGAGGTCGATCCGAACCTCCGTCCGGAGGGGAAGGCCGGCGCCCTCGTCCGCACGCTCGAGTCGCATCTCGTGTACTACGACCGGTGGGCGAAGAGCTGGGAGTTCCAGGCCCTCCTCAAGGCACGGGCCCTCGCCGGCGATCCCGACCTCGGTGCCCGCTACATCGAGGCGGTACAGCCGAAGGTGTGGGGGAGTGCGTCCCGCGAGGGCTTCGTCGAATCCGTGCAGCGCATGCGCGAACGGGTCACCGAACACATTCCGGCGGAGGATGTCCACTACCAACTGAAGCTCGGCCCGGGCGGGCTCCGCGACATCGAGTTCACGGTCCAACTGCTGCAGCTCGTCCACGGACAGCTCGACGACTCCGTGCATCAACGCGGCACCCTCGCCGCCCTCGACGGCCTCGCGACCGCCGGGTACATCGGTCGCGCCGAGGCGCAGGAGTTCGCTCACGACTACCGCCTGCTGCGGGTGCTCGAACACCGCCTGCAGCTGACACGACTGCAGCGCACGCACATGATGCCTCGCGACGAGCCGTCGCTTCGATCCCTGGCCCGGTCGAGCACGCTCGCGACGACCGCACAGGCCCTCGTCACGCGCTGGGAGGCCACGAAACACGGTGTCCGGCAGCTGCACGAGCGGTTGTTCTACCGGCCGCTGCTCTCGGCGGTCGCGGCGTTGCCCGAGAGCGGTCTGAGTCTGACGAGCGGTCAGGCCGAGGCGCGACTCGCGGCGATCGGCTTCGTGGACCCCCGCGGCGCGCTCGCCCACATCGGGGCGCTCACCGCCGGCGTGTCTCGGCGCGCCAACATCCAGCGGCATCTGCTCCCCGTCATGCTCGGCTGGTTCGCGGACGGCGCCGATCCCGACTACGGATTGCTCGCGTTCCGGCGGCTCAG
The DNA here is from genome assembly GCF_006065115.1 of Plantibacter sp. M259. Lineage (NCBI taxonomy): Bacteria > Bacillati > Actinomycetota > Actinomycetes > Micrococcales > Microbacteriaceae > Plantibacter > Plantibacter sp. M259. Next base: position 4,004,950 of record NZ_CP040750.1, read on the forward strand.
CGAGTCCCTCGGCGAGTCGCACTGGTTCCTGCGGATGCTCCGCGACTCCTCAGGGGCGGCCGAGCGGCTCACGCGGGTCCTCTCGGGGTCCCGCTTCATCGGCGAGCTCATGGACCGCATCCCCGAGTCGGCCGCTTGGCTCGCCGGAGACGAGGACCTCCTCCCGCGATCGTCCGCCGCGCTCGGCGAGGAGATCGCCGCCATCCTCAGACGACACGACTCACCGGACACCGCAGCCGCCGCCATCCGCGCGGTACGGCGACGCGAAGTCCTCCGGCTGGCGATGTCGTCGACCGTCGGCATGCTGGACGTCCAGGGCCTCGCCGCCGGACTGACGGACGTGTCGACGGCGACGCTCGCAGGACTCCTCGGCGCCGTCAGACGCATCGGCGGCCTCGGTGCGGACATCGAGTTCGCCATCATCGCCATGGGCCGCTACGGCGGCGCAGAGCTCGGACTCGGTTCGGACCTCGACGTCCTCTACGTGTTCCGGCCGAAGGACGGGGTCGACACCCAGGACGCACAGCGGCAGGCCGGAGCGATCGCCGCAGAACTCAAGCGGCTGAGCGAGGACGCCCGGCTCCCGCTCGACCTCGACCTCGACCTCCGTCCCGAGGGGAAGAACGGTCCGCTCGTGCGCTCCCTCGACTCCTACCGCAACTACTACGCGCGGTGGTCGCTCACCTGGGAGGCGCAAGCGCTGCTCCGCGCCGCCGGGGTCGTGGGCGACACCGAGCTCATCGAGGCGTTCACCGAGGTGGCGGACACGGTCCGCTACCCAGCGGCGATCAGCGAGCAGTCCGTCCGCGAGGTCAAGCGGATCAAGGCACGTGTCGAGAACGAGCGGCTGCCGCAGGGCGCCGACCCGACGAGACACCTGAAGCTCGGGCGCGGCTCGCTCAGCGACGTCGAGTGGTTCGTCCAGCTCCTCCAGCTCGAGCACGGCGCGGCGGTGCCGTCGTTGCGAACCACCTCGACGCTTCGAGCGCTCGACGCGGCGGTGGACGCGGATCTCGTCGATCGGGAGTCCGCCGAACGACTCCGTGAGGCCTGGATCCTCGCGTCGCGGATCCGTTCGGCCATGACGCTGTGGTTGAACAAGACGCAGGACGTGCTGCCGAGCGACCGCCAACAGCTCGAAGGCGTGGCGCGACTCCTGGAGTACCCGACCGGATCGGCGAGTCTCCTGGAACAGGACTACCTCGCGGCCACCCGGCGCGCCCGGACGGTCTTCGAGCACGGCTTCTACGGCATCTGAGCCGATCGCCTCGACCATACGGAACCGCCCGCCATCCGAGCGGATGACGGGCGGTTCGCGGTGTAGCAGGTGTCGTCAGACGCCGTAGTACAGCTCGAACTCGAACGGGTGCGGGCGCTGGGCCAGCGGCTTGATCTCGTTCTCGCGCTTGTACTGGATCCAGGTCTCGATGAGCTCCGGCGTGAAGACGTTGCCGGCGAGGAGGAACTCGTGGTCCGCCTCGAGCGCCTCGAGCGCAGCGCCGAGCGATGCGGGCACCTGCGGGATGTTCTTGGCCTCCTCGGGGGAAGCTCGTAGAGGTCCTTGTCGACGGGCTCGTGCGGCTCGATGCGGTTCTTGATGCCGTCGAGGCCGGCCATCAGCTGAGCGGCGAACGCGAGGTACGGGTTGCCGGACGCGTCGGGCGCGCGGAACTCGATGCGCTTGGCCTTCGGGTTCGTGCCCGTGATCGGGATACGGATCGACGCCGAGCGGTTACCGGCCGAGTAGACCAGGTTGACGGGAGCCTCGAAGCCGGGGACCAGGCGGTGGTACGAGTTCACCGTCGGGTTCGTGAACGCCAGGACGGCGGGGGCGTGCTTCAGCAGGCCACCGATGTACCAGCGGGCGAGGTCGGAGAGACCGCCGTAGCCGTTCTCGTCGTAGAAGAGCGGCTTGCCGTCGCTCCACAGCGACTGGTGCGTGTGCATGCCCGAGCCGTTGTCGCCGAAGAGCGGCTTCGGCATGAAGGTCGCGGTCTTGCCCCACAGGTCGGCCGTGTTCTTCACGATGTACTTGAACTTGAGGATGTCGTCCGCCGCGGCGACCATGGTGTCGAAGCGGTAGTTGATCTCGGCCTGGCCGCCGGTGCCCACCTCGTGGTGCGCGCGCTCGAGGATGAGGCCGGCGTCGATCAGCTTGAGGCTGATGTCGTCGCGGAGGTCGGCCTGCTTGTCGACGGGGCTGACGGGGAAGTAGCCACCCTTGTAGGGCGTCTTGTTGCCGAGGTTACCGCCCTCTTCGGCGCGGCCGGTGTTCCAGGCTCCCTCTTCGGAGTCCACCGAGTAGAAGCTCGAGTGCTGGTTCACCTCGTACCGGACGTCGTCGAAGATGTAGAACTCTGCCTCGGGGGCGAAGAACGCGGTGTCGGCGATGCCGGTGGAGGCGAGGTACTTCTCAGCCTTCTTGGCGACCTGACGCGGGTCCTTGGAGTAGATCTCGCCGTTGCGGGGGTTGTAGATGTCGAACACCATGATGAGCGTGCGCTCGGCACGGAAGGCGTCGATGTAAGCGGTGGAGACATCCGGGATGAGCTGCATGTCCGACTCGTGGATGTTGGCGAAGCCACGGATGGACGAACCATCGAAGAGCTGGCCGACGGTGAAGAACTCCTCGTCGACGGTGCTGGCCGGGATGTTGAAGTGCTGCTGCACGCCGGGAAGGTCCGTGAAGCGGATGTCGAGGAACTTGACATCGGTGTCCTTGATGAACTTGAGCACTTCGGAAGAATCACTGAACATGTGAATGGCTCCAAATGGGGTTGGTACAGGGAGGCTGCACAGCGCAGCCATCTGTGAGACTACGGGGAGGGGGTTACCCCGCCATGACACCCATGTTTCGTGGATGTTACGAGAATCCCCGCCCGAATAGAATGGCACAGTGCCCCACACCCCGCAGAATCCACGGACCTTCGGAGAGCTTCCTCCCAGCGCCTTCCCCGGTGAACGCCTCGGACTCCCGGAGAGCGGCGTCCGATCGGTCGCGCGGGTCGGTCGGCGGATCACCGCGCTCGTCATCGACTGGGCCCTGGCGGTCGTCCTCTCCGTCGCGTTCTTCGCCTACGACGCCACCGCGACGCTCGTGATCTTCGCCATTATGCAGTTCATCTTCATCCCGACCATCGGCGGCAGTCTCGGTCATCGCCTGTGCGGCATGCGCCTCATGCCGCTGACCGGCGGGTGGGTCGGGCTCTGGCGGCCGGCCGTGCGAACCGTGCTCCTCTGCGTGGTCGTTCCAGCGCTCGTCTGGGATTCGGACCAGCGCGGCTTCCACGACAAGGTCGCGGGCACAGTGCTCCTGCGGGTGCGCTGAACGCAGCCGGAAACGCGAACGGCCGCCCTCCGTCAAGAGGGCGGCCGTTCGCGTTTCCGTACCGCGAGGTGTTCCGAGCGGTGTCGGTGGGTCAGCGCGCGCGCTGCGGGCGGACTCGCATCGGGTCGACGCCCTTCGGGATGGGGAGCTGCGTACCGAACGAGGACAGACGGTTGCTGACCGCAAGCACCTCGGGGTTGGTCAGGGACTTCTTGACCTTCCGGAGGGCGCCGGAGAGCTGACGGAGCTGCACCGAGTCGGCGTCGGGGCCGACGTGGAAGACCGTGATCGGCACGTTCGGGAGGATGCGGCTGACCTTGCGCTTCTCGTCCTCGAGCAGGCGTGAGGTCCGCGATCGGGGTCCTTCGGCGATCAGGGCGACGCCACCACGGCCCACGGCCCGGTAGATCGCGTCCTGGGTCTTCGGGTTCACGGCAACGGGCATCTCGCTGGTCTGCCACGAGCGCGGCGCAGCGCGGAGTACCTGGCCCACCGCGCCCGGTCGACCCTCGATCTGCGTGTAGACGACCTTGTCCGCGCGCCGGGTGAGGATGAACAGGGCCGCGAGGATACCGGCGAGCACACCCGCGATGATCCACATGACGAGCGCGAAGATGTTGCCCGCCGAGAACAGCAGCGCGACCGCGACACCGATGAGCACCGGCAGGATGAAGCCGCCGAGCATCAACCACTGCGCCGCCTTGTCGTGGCGACGGGTGAGCTGGAACACCTGCCAGAGCTGCTTGATCCGCCCTGGTTCCTTCTGCGCCGCCGGGGGCGCGTCCTTCTGAGCCATGCTCCCAGGATAGCCGGTGACGGAGGGTCCTGATGCTGCGTTCTGCTCCACAGGCCGGCGCCGCGGGGACCTTGTCCACAGCCGCGTGCGCCGACGCCGCCGGATGGGGCTCCGCGTCGGAGGATCGAGCTATGGAAACACTGCGAGACCCGTCCGCCACCACAACCCGAGTTGCCGGCCGTCGTCTCGTCCGGCGCTTGGGTGAGGGCCGGGAGTGGACGGCCTACTCGACGGTGCTCGCCCACGCCGGATCCGCGCACGGAGGGCGTACCGACCAGGCCGCCCCGGCGGGCGACGCCGTGCTGCTCCGAGCGAGGGCGGACGCCGCCGAACGCGACCTCTGGCGTCGCGCGGCCATCCTGTCCCGACTCGACCACCCGCACATCGTGAGACTCGTCGACGTCGCCGAGGATCCCGCCGGCCTCCCGTGCCTGCTGGTCGAGCGGCTCGCCGGTGGCACGTTGGGAGAACTGTTGCGCCGCCGGGAGTCGATCGCTCCCGGTGAGGCCGTCACGATCCTGGCACCATTGGTCGACGCCATCCGCGCAGCGCACCTCTCCGGGATCAGTCACGGGTCGATCAGCGCTTCGGCCGTGCGCTTCGCCGACGACGGCCGACCGGTCCTCTCCGGCTGGTCGGGCGCAGCTCCCGTGGACCACCAGACCATCGATGGTGGGCTCGGCCGCACCGCTCCGGCGTTCGCTGCCGATTGGACGGCGTTCGCGGGGCTCATGGACGGTGTCCTGCAGGCGACCGACCCCGACGAGACCCCTCGACCGTGGCCTGGGCCGACGTCGTGCCTGAACTCGCCGACCACGAGATCGCCAATCGACTGCAACAGCGGATCCACGCCCTGGCACGACCGCTCCCGGTCCTGCTCGACCGCGTCGACCCGCCGTCCGCATCACCTGCCGATGCCATCCGTGCTTCCGCCGATCGCGCGCAGCGGACCGCTCCGCTCCCGCCGACCCGACGAGCCGCGGTCGAATCGAGGCGTCGGTCACGACATCCCGCGTCGTCGCTGCGTCGCCGTCTGGCCTGGCGACCCGGTCGAGGCACACGGGTGGCGGCCGCCGGCCGCTCGACGCCGTCCGTCGACTCCAGCCCGAGACGTCGTCGGCTCGTGATCGGAGCAGCGGGCGCGGCAGCGGCACTGGTGTCGGCGGCGATGGTGTTCCTGCCGTCCGAAGACCCGAGCACCGCGATCGCGCCGACGCCGGCCGGTTCGGTCGGCCCGGCGTCCGCGCCGGTCACGAGTGTCGTGCCACCGGTGGAGACACCGACGCCAGCGGCGGACGAAGCCGGCGCCGTCGACGTGGTCACCGGTGACGATCCGGCGGCTGCGGCTCGCGAGCTCGTCCGCCGACGGGATCAGTGCCGCACGACGGGGAGGAGGGGTGCGTCTGGGACTCCGTCGAGCGCGGGTCCCCGTTCGACGACGACGAGCACCTCGGTGTCGGGATCGGATCGATCGATGCGGCGAGCCTCGACCTCGTCGACCGTCAGGGCGACGCGGCGGTCCTCCGCGGCACGGCCGAGCCGTCCGAGACGGACGAAGCCGCCGCAGGACGACGACAGCCCGTCACGCTCCTCGTGGTGAGGGGCGAGACGGGCTGGCGTCTGCGGGAGGTGTTCACCGCCGGATGAGGCGGTGGACACAGCGCGGTCGGTTCGGGATCAGATCCCGAGCGAGCCGCGGAAGTCGCCTGCTTCGAGGCGGTTCTTCACCTGGACGAGGAAGCGTGCAGCGTCCGCGCCGTCGATGATGCGGTGGTCATAGCTCAGCGCGAGGTAGACCGTCGAACGGATCGCGATGGCGTCTGCACCGTCGACCGTCACGACGACCGGCTTCTTCGTGACGATACCCGTACCGAGGATCGCCGACTGCGGCAGGAACACGATCGGGGTGTCGAACAGGGCGCCGCGCGAACCGGTGTTGGTCAGCGTGAACGTGCCGCCCGACAGCTCATCGGGCTGCAGCTTGTTGTCGCGGGTACGCTGCGCGAGGTCGGCGATCTCGGCGCCGAGCTCGGCGATCGACTTGGAGCCCGAGTTGCGGATGACCGGCGTCAGCAGGCCACGCTCGGTGTCCACGGCGATCGCGAGGTTCTCCGTCTCCGGGTACACGATCTGGTCGCCGTCGACGGTGGCGTTGATGATCGGGTACGTCTGGAGCGCCTCGCTGGCAGCAAGGGCGAAGAACGGCAGGAACGACAGCTTGTTGCCGGTCTTGGCGAGGAACTCGTCCTTGACGGCCGTGCGGAGTGCCGCGACCTTCGTGACGTCGACCTCGACGACACTCGTCAGCTGGGCGGTGCCCTGCATCGAAGCGACGGCGCGCTCGGCGACGACCTTGCGCAGACGCGACATGGCCTTGCTCGTGCCACGCAGCTCGGAGACCTGGACGGTCGGAGCAGCGGGCGACTCCGTGGCGCCACCGGCGCTCTGAGCCTGCAGGACGTCTTCCTTACGGATACGTCCGCCGACACCGGTGCCGGTGACCGTGCTGAGGTCGACCCCGTGCTGGTTGGCGAGACGACGCACCAGCGGCGTGACGTAACCGGAGTTGACGACCCCGCCGGCGGCAGGCGTCGAAGCGGCGGCCGGAGCCGCAGCAGCGGGAGCCGGAGCGGGTGCCGGAGCTGCAGCGGGAGCCGGCGCAGCGGCGGGAGCCGGAGCAGGCGCGGCGGCGGGAGCCGGAGCAGCAGCAGGTGCAGCGGCGGGAGCCGGAGCAGCAGCGGGAGCCGGCGCGGCAGCAGGTGCCGGCTCGGGCTCGGCCGCGGGAGCGGGCTCAGCCGGAGCGGGCTCGGCAGCAGCCGGTTCCGCGGCGGGCGCGGGCTCCTCGGCCGCAGCCGCACCCGAACCATCACCGATGGTCACGAGAGCGGTGCCGACCTCGACGGTCTCGTCCTCCTGGACGAGGATCGCTTCGATGACACCCGCGACGGGCGAAGGGATCTCGGTGTCGACCTTGTCGGTCGACACTTCGAGCAGTGGCTCGTCGACCTCCACGGTGTCGCCGACATTCTTCAGCCAGCGGGTGACCGTACCCTCGGTGACACTCTCGCCGAGTGCCGGGAGGCTGACGGATTCGCTCATGACCTTGTCTCCTTTGAAACCTGTTGTGTGTTCACTAGCTTATTGGGGTGTTCGGAATGCGTCACAGCGCGTGCAGGGGCTTGCCTGCGAGCGCGAGGAATGCTTCGCCGAGCGCCTCGTTCTGCGTGGGGTGCGCGTGGATCAGCGGCGCGATGTCCTCTGGGTAGGCCTCCCAGTTGACGGCGAGCTGGCCTTCGGCGATGAGCTCACCGACGCGGGCGCCGATCATGTGCACACCGATGACGGGGCCGTCGTTGACCCGGATGACCTTGACGTTGCCACTCGTGCCGATGATCTCGCTCTTGCCGTTGCCGGCGAGGTTGAAGTCGTAGCTCGTGATGTTGTCGGCGCCGTACTGCTCGGCCGCCTTGGCCTCGCTGAGACCGACGGACGCGATCTCGGGGTCGCTGTAGGTGACCTTCGGGATGTTGACGTCCTCGATGATGACCGGCTTGAGGCCGGCGATCTCCTCGGCCACGAAGATGCCCTGCTGGAAGCCGCGGTGCGCGAGCTGCAGGCCGGGTACGATGTCGCCCACGGCGTAGAGGCCGGGGATGTTCGTCTCGAGACGGTCGTTGGTGATGACGAAGCCGCGGTCGATGGTGACACCGACCTCCTCGAAGCCGAGTCCGGCGGTCGACGGGCCACGGCCGACGGCGACGAGCAGCAGCTCGGCGTCGATCGTCTTGCCGTCCTCGAGCGTGATGTGCACGCCCGAGTCGTCCTGGGTGACGCCCTGGAACCGCACGCCGAGCGAGTACTCGATGCCGCGCTTGCGGAACGCGCGCTCGAGCGCCTTGCTGATCGACTCGTCCTCGTTGGGGACGAGGTGGGGGAGTGCCTCGATGATCGTGACCTCGGTCCCGAACGACTTCCAGACGCTCGCGAACTCGACGCCGATCACGCCGCCGCCGAGGACGGCGACCTTCTTCGGCACGAAGTCGAGCTGCAGCGCCTGCTCGCTCGTGATGACGCGGCCACCGATCTCGAGACCGGGGAGCGAGCGGCTGTACGAGCCCGTCGCGAGGATCACGTTCTTGCCGGTGATGAGGTCGTCGCCGACCTGCACGCTCGTCGGGGAGACCAGACGGCCCTCACCCTCGATGGTGGTGATGCCGCGGGCCTTGACGAGGCCCTGGAGTCCCTTGTACTTCTTCGCGACGATGCCCTCGCGGTACTTCGTGACGCCCTCGATGTCGATGCCTTCGAAGGTGGACTTGACGCCGTACTTCTCCGACTCGCGCGATGCGTCCGCGACCTCGGCGGAGTGCAGCAGCGCCTTCGTCGGGATGCAACCGCGGTGGAGGCAGGTGCCGCCGACCTTGTCCTTCTCGATCATGCCGACGGTGAGGCCGAGCTGCGAAGCGCGCAACGCCGCAGCGTATCCGCCGCTTCCGCCTCCCAGGACTACCAGGTCAAAATTCTGCTCGGACACTCCGTTGCTCCTTGTGTGTGCTTCGTGGTCGATCGGAAACCGTCGTGGTGTGTTCGGCGGCGTCGAGGCGGGTCGAACCGCCCCCACCGACCTTACTACGGGTGGCTAATCTCCTCGGCCATTGCGAGGAGGGTGCGGACCGCGACGCCGGTCGGGCCCTTGGCGGTGAAGCCGTAGCGGGCGTCGCCGTTCATTGCACTCCCGGCGATGTCCAGGTGGGCCCACGGGATGCGGGTGGTGCCGCCCTCCTCGTCGGTGCGGTCCGCGATGAACTCCTGCAGGAACGTGCCTGCGACGAGCATGCCGCCCGCGGTGGTCCCGGGCTTCGCGTTGGCGAGGTCGGCGACGTCGGAGTCGAGGACCTTGCGCAGCTCCGCGGGGAACGGCATCGGCCAGAACAGTTCGTCCGCACCGGAACCGGTCGCGATGAGGTCGGTGACGAACGACGCGTCGCCCATGACGCCTGTGTAGCGGTTGCCGAGCGCGACCACGGCGGCTCCCGTGAGGGTCGCCACGTCGATGATGGCGTCCGGACCCTCCTCGCCTGCGGCGACGAGTCCGTCGGCGAGGACCAGCCGGCCCTCGGCGTCGGTGTTGGTGACCTCGACCGTGCGTCCGCCCCGGATGGTGAGGACGTCGTTCGGCCGGATCGCCGTGCCCGACGGGAGGTTCTCGGCGAGGCAGAGCCACGCGGTCAGCCGGGTGGGCACCCCGAGACGCGCGGCAGCGGCCAGGACGGCGAGCACGGTCGCCGCGCCGGTCATGTCGTACTTCATGCCGACCATCGAGACCGGTGGCTTCAGGGAGAGGCCGCCGCTATCGAAGGTGATGCCCTTCCCGACGAGGGCCAGGTGGCTCCGGGCCGCCTCAGGGTGGTAGCTCAGCTTGACGAGTCGCGGAGGCCGAGAGGAACCCTGCCCGACACCGAGGATGCCGCCGAAGCCGTCCTCGGCCAAGCGGGTCTCGTCCCATTCCTCGACCTCGACGTCGAGGCTGTCGACCGCTGCTCGGGCCGCGTCGGCGAAGGTCGCCGGGTAGAGCTCGTTCGGCGGCGCGTTGACCAGGTCCTTCACGAGCGCGATGGCCTCGGCGACCGCGGTGGCGTGCTCCGCGAGCCCGGCATCCGGCGCGTCCACGGTCGACGGGACGACGACGGTGATCTGCCCGAGCGGTGTCGGTGCCGGCGCGGATCCGACACCGCGCGACGCGGTGTAGCGGTAGGCGCCGATGGCCGCCCCTCGAGGACGGCTTCGGCGGCGGCGGCCGTCTCCTCCGTCAACGCGAACGCGATCGAGGCCTGGCCGTCGATCGTCCTGGTCACTGCACCCGCGGCTCGTCGGAAGGCCGCGTCGTCCGCATCCGGACCGAGGCCGACCAGCACGAGACCGGAGGCCACGCCGAACCGGTCCGGGAGGCGTCGCACCTGGTCTTCGGACCCCGTGACACCGGAGGCGCGCAGCTCGTCCGCGAGCGGGGCGTAGACGTCGGGCGCCAGGAGCTCCGGTCCGTCGTCGCCCTTCCTCACCGCGAGGACGAGCAGTTCGGCCTCGACTCCCTCGACGGCGGCGGACAACACGGAGAGCACAGGGATCGTCATGCCTCCATCGTAGGCACGTGCCGTTCCGGTCCGAGGCGGGGCCGCCGGTGTTCGCTCTCGGCGGTACCGCCGACGCTCGGAGGGGAAGGGCGCTGCGACACCCCCGTTTAGAGTTGAAGCATGCCTACGCCTGATGACCTCTACGAGGTGCACCCGGAGATCGACATCCCCGCCGGCCTCCACCTCGTCGCGGGGCTCACCGGGTTCTCCGACGCCGGCGGCGCGGTCGGGCAGTTGAACGCCTACCTCGACGACGTCCTCGACACGACGGTCATCGCCGAGTTCGACGCCGACGTCCTGCTCGACTACCGGGCCCGCCGGCCGATCATCTCGTTCGACCAGGACCACCTGACGGAGTACCGGCCACCCCGGCTGACCCTGTCGTTCGCCCACGACGAGCTCGGGTCGCCGTTCCTGCTGCTCACCGGTTTCGAGCCCGACTTCCTCTGGGACCGTTTCGTCGCGGCCGTGCTCGAGCTCGTCGATCGATTCCGGGTCAGCGACACCACGTGGGTGCACGCCATCCCGATGCCGGTCCCGCACACCAGGCCGATCGGCGTCACCGTCAGCGGCAACCGGTTCGACCTCATCGAGTCGCTATCGGTCTGGCGCCCCCGCACCCAGGTGCCGTCCAACGTGCTCCACCTCCTCGAGTACCGCCTCTACGAGCGCGGCGACAGCATCGCGGCCTTCGTGCTCCTCGTTCCGCATTACCTCGCCGACACGGAGTTCCCGGCCGCGGCGATCACGGCGATCGAGAGCCTCAGCGCGGCGACCGGGCTCATCTTCCCCACGGACCGCCTCCGCGAGGACAGCCGCGACTTCCTTGTCAAGATCGACGAGCAGGTCGGGACCAACCACGAGCTCGGCCAGCTGGTCACGACGCTCGAGGAGCGGTACGACGCCTACATGGCCGACAACTCGCCGAAATCGCCGCTCACCGACATCGACGGGGCGCTTCCGACGGCCGACGAGATCGCCGCTGAGCTCGAGAAGTTCCTCGCGAGCCGGCGCCACGGCGACGAGGACCGCTCGACCACCTAAGCTGGATCGGTGGGATCTCGACGCGTCTGGTGGGTGTTCGGCGTCGGGGTGTTCGCCTACCTCATCACCGTCATGCAGCGGTCGACGCTCGGCGTGGCAGCAGTGGACGCCACTGAGCGGTTCCAGATCGACGCGGCCGCGCTGTCGACCCTCGCGGTCGCGCAGCTGATCGTGTACGCCGCCATGCAGGTCCCGGTCGGGGTGCTCATCGACCGCCTCGGACCTCGCGTGCTGATCATCGCGGGGCTGACGGTCGTCATGGCGGGCCAGGTCTGGCTGGGTCTCACGACCGAACTCGGCGGCGCGATCGTCGGCCGGATGCTGGTCGGCCTCGGCGACGCCGCGGTGTTCACCTCCGTGTTGCGGCTCGTGAACTCCTGGTTCCCCACCCGTCGGGTGCCGATCGTCTCGCAGTGGGTCGGCAACATCGGGCAGATCGGACAGATCCTCTCGGCGGTGCCGTTCTCCTTCATCCTGCACGCCTTCGGCTGGTCGCCGGCGTTCCTCAGTGCAGCCGGACTCGTCCTCCTGGCGCTCGTCGGGGTGTTGATCGTCGTCCGCGACCGGCCGCCCGGTTCCGACGAGGCGCCGCGCCCCGAGACCTGGGGCCACGTCGTCCGCGAGGTCGTCATCAGTCTGCGTCGGCCAGGGACGCGTCTCGGGTTCTGGTCGCACTTCGTCACCCAGTCCTCCGGTACGGTCCTCACGCTCCTCTGGGGCTTCCCGTTCATGGTCTACGCCCTCGGCTACCCGCAGCCCCTCGCCGCATCGTTGCTCATCGTGATCGTGGTCTCCGGCATGATCGCCGGACCCGTCCTCGGGGTGCTCACCGCCCGGTTCCCCTACCGGCGGAGCAACCTCGTGCTCGGGATCGTGACGGTCATGGGCGTCGCCTGGGCCGCACTCCTCCTCTGGCCGGGCGTCCCACCGATGTGGCTCGTGATCGTCCTGTTCGTCGTGGTCGGGGTCGGTGGCCCCGGTTCACTCATCGGGTTCGACTTCGCCCGCACCTTCAACCCGATCCGCGCGCTCGGCGGGGCGAACGGCATCGTGAACGTCGGTGGGTTCCTCGCGAGCTTCGTCATGATGTTCCTCATCGGTCTCATCATCGACGCGGTCAGCGGGGATCCCGTGCCGACTACTCCATGGACAGCTTCCGGATCGCCTTCTCCGTGCAGTACCTCGTGGTCGGGTTCGGGGTCGCGATGCTGCTCGTCGCCCGGTCCCGCACGCGGAGACGCTTCGCCGAGGACGAGGGTATCGCCGTCGGTCCGCTGTGGATCGCGGTCCGAGCCAGGCTCGGGCGCCGTCGCTGAGCGTTCGCTTCGTCCACCGATCCCACCCTTGACAAACGGCCTGTGGCTCTGGGGTCTTCCGGCGCGCGCTATAATGGAACACGGACCCGTTCACCTCTCGGAATGTCGGCGGCCCTTTTCGGGTTGCACTGCACCAAGACTTGACATGGGTCCTCGTAATGTCCGAAATCACGGACGATCCGGCGATGACTGTCCATGCCGGGTCCGAACAGGAAGGTGCAGCTATGGCCACCAAGACGGCTCGCGCAGACGAAGCAGCGCCAGCAGACGAGGCCACGGAGGCTCCCGCAGCGAAGGCTCGGACCACCAAGGCCACCACGACCCGAGCGAAGGCTGCTCCCAAGAAGGCCACCCGCGCCAAGGCGGGTACGAAGTCGAGCACGGAGCCCGATGAGGGCACGGACGACGAGGACGTCGTCGTCGAGGTCGTCGCCGACGACGCCGTGGTCGACGCGCCCGCAGGCGACACCGCCGAGGCGGTCGAGGAGGAGGACGACAAGTCCGTGCCGGAGATCACCCTCCCCACGGACGCACTCGTGCTCTCCAACAGTGATGACGACGAGATCCCGGTCTACTCCGCTGCGATCACCGGCGCCACCGCCGACCCGGTCAAGGACTACCTCAAGCAGATCGGTAAGGTCGCGCTCCTCAACGCGGCCGAAGAGGTCGAACTCGCGATGCGCATCGAGGCGGGCCTCTTCGCTGAGGACAAGCTCGCCCAGCTCTCCGACCTCGAGAAGCGCTCGCGGGTCGGCCGTGAGCTCCAGTGGGTCGCGAAGGACGGCGCCCGCGCCAAGAGCCACCTCCTCGGGGCGAACCTCCGACTCGTCGTGAGCCTCGCCAAGCGGTACACGGGCCGCGGCATGCAGTTCCTCGACCTCATCCAGGAGGGCAACCTGGGCCTCATCCGTGCGGTCGAGAAGTTCGACTACACCAAGGGCTTCAAGTTCTCCACCTACGCGACCTGGTGGATCCGTCAGGCCATTACGCGTGCCATGGCCGACCAGGCGCGCACCATCCGCATCCCGGTGCACATGGTCGAGGTCATCAACAAGCTCGCCCGCGTCCAGCGGCAGATGCTGCAGGACCTGGGCCGCGAGCCCACGCCCGAGGAGCTCAGCCGCGAACTCGATATGACGCCCGAGAAGGTCATCGAGGTCCAGAAGTACGGCCGCGAGCCCATCTCGCTGCACACGCCGCTCGGCGAGGACGGCGACAGCGAGTTCGGCGACCTCATCGAAGACACCGAGGCGGTCGTGCCGGCCGACGCCGTCAGCTTCACGATGCTGCAGAAGCAGCTGGAGTCGCTCCTCGACTCGCTCTCCGAGCGGGAAGCGGGCGTCATCCGGATGCGCTTCGGCCTCGGCGACGGCATGCCGAAGACGCTCGACCAGATCGGCGACACCTTCGGGGTCACCCGTGAGCGCATCCGGCAGATCGAGTCGAAGACCATGGCGAAGCTGCGTCACCCGAGCCGATCCCAGTCGCTCCGCGACTACCTCGAGTAGGAGCATGCGCTACGCCCCGGCCATCCTCGCCGGTCGTGCCGTCCGATTCCTCGCCAGGCTGCGCAAGCCGGGCGGGGGATCGGCCGTTCCCGGCCTCGTGGTCAACCGCATCGCGCCCGGGTTCCTCCCCGACACCTTGAACGCCTTCCCGCGTGGTCTCGTGATCGTGAGCGGCTCGAGCGGGAAGTCGACGACGACCAAGATGCTCGTCGGCATCCTGCGTGCCCACGGCGTGTCGGTCTTCACGAACCCGTCCACGGCGAACATCTCCCAGGGCCTCACCTCGGCTCTCCTCGAACGAGCCGACCTCCGCGGCCGGATCGACGCCGAGCTCGGGGTGCTCGAGATGGACGAAGGACACGGCGCGCTCATCGCGCCGCGACTCGCGCCCGCCCACGTCATCCTGACCAACGTGTCCGTCGACCAGATCGACCGCTTCCACGACGCTGCCATGGTGGCGCGCATGCTCGACGCGATCGCTGCCCGATCGAGCACATCGCTCGTCCTGAACGGCGATGACGCGCTCGTCGACGCCGTCGCGCCAGGCAGCGACGCGACGCGATGGCGGTACGGCGTCTCGATGGCCGTGCTCGGCGCCAGCGCACGCGGCCTCGGGTACAGCACGACCTCGTCCGATCGGGTCGATCCCGGTTCCGGAACCGTCGTCGAAGCCCTCGACGGCGACTTGGTGTCCATCACCCACCGCGGCGAGACCGTCCGGTTCCGTCTGCCGGCCCGCGGCGTGCACTACGCCGTGGATGCCGCTGCCGCCCTCTCCGGCGCCGCCGCGATCCTCGGCCCCGAGTTCCAGCTCACCACCGCGGCGGAGTCGTTCCGCGCGCTCACGCCGGTGTTCGGCCGCGGTGAGGTGACGACCGTCCGCGGTGTCGAGGTCGAGTTCGTCCTCGTCCAGAACCCCGCGAGCTATCAGCTCAACGTCGACAGCCTGGCGGCCGACACCGAGCAGATCCTGGTGGCCGTCGGGAGCGACGTCCGCGATCCCTCGTATCTCTGGCCGGTCGACACGTCCAGGCTCGGTCGTGTGGCGCTCGTGTCGGGGTCCAAGGCCTGGGAGGCCGCGCTGCAGTTGGGCTACGACGGTGTCGAGATCGACCGGATCGAACCGGACCTCGGCACGGCGTTGGACGCGTTCCTCGCCCTCCCGGCGCCCGCGCACGGTCGGAAGACCGTGATCTTCACCGCCGACTCGATGCGCCGCACCCGCGCGCACCTCGGCCTCGCCTCGAACGATCAGGACGACGCATGACGACCGAGCCGACGATCACCATCGCCGTCCTCCTGCCCTCGAGCTGCAATGTGAACGGCGACGCCGAGAACGGCGCGGTCCTCGCTCGCCGGGCCCGCGCGCGAGGCCTCGTCGTCGAGCTCGTCCCGGTCGAATCGGTCGCCGAGCTCCCGAGCACGGTCCACGCGGTCGTCCTCGGGTCGTGCGACGACCCGTCGGCGCCACAGGTGCTCGAGGCACTCCGGCCGTTCCGCGAGGCGTTCATCGCCTGGGCGGAGGCCGGCGTGCCCGTCCTCGCGGTCGCCAACGGATGGAAGCTCCTCACTCGCCGGCTCGAGCTGGTACCGGGGAGCTGGGTCGAGGGCCTCGCCATCATCGAGGGCGACGCCCCGTTGCGGCGCACGCGGGCGAGCGATGACCTCGTCGTCGTGCCGAGCGGCCGCCTCGAGCTCGACGCCCCGGTACTCGTCGGGTACGAGAACCACGGGCGGGACTTCCGAGCCGGCACGGGCGTCGAGTCGATCGGCACCGTGCAGCACGGACGAGGCAACGGCGACGGCACGGAGGGTGCGCTGGTCGGACCGTTCGTCGGAACCCACCTGCACGGCCCCGTCCTCGCCAAGAACCCGGAACTGGCCGATCGGCTGCTCCGTCTGGCGATCACGGTCGCCGGGGGGACTTCGATGCTCGACGAATCGCCAGAGCTTCACGCCCTCGACGAGATCGCCGCCAACGCCAGAGCGCAGATCGTCTCGGCCCTCGCCTGAGTCCGCGCGCGATCGAGCCCGCGCTGGTCTGAGATCGCGCTTCCTCGATGACATGACGAAGGGCCCCGGATCTCGGATCCGGGGCCCTTCGTCATGATGCCGGTGGACTAGGCGCGCTGCTCGTTGAAGAGTCGCGCGGACTCGTCGTGCCAGTCGGTGGCGACCTGCGTCAGCTTCTCCTGGTACTTCTTGCCGTGGTGCGCGCAGAACAGCAGTTCACCACTGTTCATCTGCACGCGGATGTAGGCCTGTGCTCCGCACAGATCGCAACGATCGGCGGCAGTCAGTTGCTGGGCGTCGAGGTCACTCGGCGTGCTCTCGGTAGCAGTCTGTGACATGTGCTCCTCCTGACTCGGGCGGCTACGAAACTCGTAGTACTCATGAAAGCACGCGATTGTCACAACGGGGTCCCATTCCGTGTTCTTTTCGCTGTGCGCGTAGATGATTCGGATCAACCGTGTAGCCGGATGGGTCGACGGCCCGCGAGAACGCGCCGTCGAGCGGGTCCGGGCGATCGCGCGCCGAGTGTCTCCCTCGGCGTGTCGGTGCCGACGACTACGCTGGGAAGCGTGAGCAGCGACTACTCCGCCAGGCATCTCTCCGTCCTCGAAGGCCTCGAGGCGGTGCGCAAGCGACCGGGCATGTACATCGGTTCCACCGACTCACGGGGCCTCATGCACTGCCTCTGGGAGATCATCGACAACTCCGTCGACGAGGCCCTCGGCGGGTACGGCGATCAGATCGAGATCGTCCTCCACGCCGATCAGAGCGTCGAGGTGCGCGACCACGCACGTGGTATCCCGGTGGACATCGAGCCGAAGACCGGCCTCTCCGGTGTCGAGGTCGTCTTCACCAAGCTCCACGCCGGCGGGAAGTTCGGCGGCGGCTCGTACGCCGCGTCCGGCGGGCTGCACGGCGTCGGCGCATCCGTCGTCAACGCCCTGTCCGAGCGACTCGACGTCGAGGTGGATCGCGGCGGCAAGACCTACGCCATGTCGTTCCACCGCGGTGAGCCGGGGATCTTCGCCGACACGGGGGAGCCGACCCCGGACGCACCGTTCACGCCGTTCGAGAAGCAGAGCGAGCTCCGCGTCATCGGCAAGACGAAGCGCGGCGTGACCGGCACCCGGATCCGCTACTGGGCCGACCGCCAGATCTTCACGAAGGGCGCCCAGTTCCAGGCCGAGGAGCTCCTCGGCCGCGCGCGCCAGACCGCCTTCCTCATCAAGGGTCTCGGGATCCACATCCGCGACGAGACCGTCGAGGAGCCGACCGAGGCGATGTTCCGCTACGAGGGCGGCATCTCCGAGTTCGTCGACTACCTCGCGGGCGACACGGCCCTCACCGACACCTGGCGCCTCACCGGCAGCGGCACGTTCACCGAGACCGTCCCGGTGCTGTCGCCGTCGGGCACCATGGTCGCCACCGAGGTGGAGCGCGAGGCAGAGGTCGACATCGCGCTGCGGTGGGGGACCGGGTACGAGACGGTCATGCGCAGCTTCGTCAACATCATCGCCACGCCGAAGGGCGGCACGCACCAACTCGGATTCGACCAGGGCCTCCTGAAGTTCCTCCGCGCCCAGGTCGAGCAGAACGCCCGTCGACTCAAGGTCGGCTCGGACAAGCTCGAGAAGGACGACGTCCTCGCGGGCCTCACGGCGGTGCTCACGGTGCGCCTCGCCGAGCCGCAGTTCGAGGGCCAGACGAAGGAGATCCTCGGCACGCCGGCCGTCCGCGCCATCGTCGCCAACGTGGTCACGAAGGAGCTCAAGGAGCGGTTCGCCTCGACCAAGCGCGATGACAAGGCGCAGACCGCGCTCGTGCTCGAGAAGATCGTGTCGGAGATGAAGTCCCGGATCTCCGCGCGGACCCACAAGGAGACGCAACGCCGCAAGAACGCGCTCGAGAACTCGTCGCTCCCGGCCAAGCTGGTCGACTGCCGCTCGGGCAACCTCGAGTCCAGCGAACTCTTCATCGTCGAGGGCGACTCGGCGCTGGGCACGGCGAAGCTCGCCCGAGACAGCTCCTACCAGGCGCTGCTCCCGATCCGAGGCAAGATCCTCAACGTGCAGAAGGCCTCCGTCTCGGACATGCTGTCGAACGCCGAGTGCGCGTCCATCATCCAGGTCATCGGCGCGGGCTCCGGACGATCGTTCGATCTCGACGCCGCCCGCTACGGCAAGATCATCCTCATGAGCGACGCCGACGTCGACGGCGCCCACATCCGGACGCTCCTGCTCACCCTCTTCTTCCGGTACATGCGGCCGCTGATCGAAGCGGGTCGCGTGTTCGCCGCGGTACCGCCGCTCCACCGCGTCATCGTCATCAACCCCGGCTCCAAGCCGAACGAGACGATCTACACGTACTCCGAAGCCGAACTGCACGCGGTGCTGAGCGACCTCAAGCGCACCGGCAAGAAGCACCAGGAGCCGATCCAGCGCTACAAGGGCCTGGGCGAGATGGACGCCGACCAGCTGGCCACGACCACCATGGACCGCCGTCACCGGACGCTGCGCCGTGTCCGGGTCGAAGATGCGGAGTCGGCCGGACGGATCTTCGAACTCCTCATGGGCAACGACGTCGCCCCGCGCAAGGAGTTTATCGTCGACAGCTCCGACCGGCTCTCCCGGGAGAGCATCGACGTCTGATCCTCGGTCGTCCACCGAGGAGCAGGACCGACGACGAAGGCCCGGATCGAGCAGTGCGCTCAGTCCGGGCCTTCGTCAGTGCGCAGCTCCGATCAGGACGATTCGTCGCTCACCGCCGCCTCGTCCGTCGCCGGTGCTGCCGGTGCGGTGATCGCGCCGCCGATGAACCCGACGGGGGCGTCGAGCGGCACCCCTGAGGCATCCCGCTTCGCGCCGACCTCCGGGAGCGTCCGCGGTGTCCCGTCCGTCCCGACGGCGTGCGCCGGAGCGGCGCCGACCCACGCGACGGCCAGCTGGTCCTCGCCCTTCAGGAAGCGCTGCGACCGGACACCGCCGGTCGCACGACCCTTCGCGGGGAACTCGGAGAACTCCGACACCTTCGCGCTCCCGGTGTCCGTTCCGGCGAGCGTCAGCGAATTGGTCGCGACGGTCACGACGACGACGTCGTCGGTGGGCAGGACCGCCGTGAACGAGATGACTTTCGCACCGGCCGCCAGGTTGATGCCGGCCATGCCACCCGCGGCTCGCCCCTGCGGACGGACGGACGTCGCGGCGAAACGGAGCAATTGTGCATCGGAGGCGACGAAGACGAGTTCCGCGTCGTCGCCGACCTGCGTCGCCCCGACGACGTGGTCGCGCGGCTTGAGCGTGATGACCTCGAAGTCCGGCTTGTTCGGCAGATCCCCGGGGATGACCCGCTTGACGACGCCGGTCTCGGTTCCCAGCACGATCGGCTGCTCCGAGGTCAGCGAGACGATCGCCAGCACGCGCTCGTCACGGTTCGGGAGCGACAGGTACTCGCCCATCCGAACGCCGGCCGCGAGCTGGATGGAGGCCGCCGGCACCGCGGGAAGGTCGAGCGGGGTGAACCGGATGACGCGACCGAGGCTCGTGACCGCACCGAGTTCGGTGCGGCTCGTGGTCTCGACGACGCTCAGGATCGCATCGTGCTTGCTCCGCCGACCGGGTCGTGATGCGGGCGCGTCCTGCTCGAGGTCGACGCGGAGCGCCCGTCCGGTCGCGCTGAGGTAGACGCGGCACGGGGTGTCGGCGAGCTCGAGCACCGGGGCGCTCTTCCCTCGACCGGTCGTAGCGACGCTCGGCTTCGCGTTCGTCAGCATGGTCCGGCGCGGTGTGCCGAACTGCTCGGCCGCAGCGGCGAGCTCTGCGGAGACCGCGGCCCGGATGAGTCGTTGGCTCCCGAGCAACCGCTCGAGTTCGGCGATCTCGGCCAGCAGCTTGTCGCGCTCGGCCTCGAGCTCGATCCGCGAGAACTTGGTGAGTCGTCGGAGACGGAGTTCGAGGATGTACTCGGCCTGCAGCTGCGAGAGGTCGAAGACCTCGATGAGCCTCGCGCGCGCCTGTTCGGAGTCGTCGCTCGCGCGGATGACCTGGATGACCTCGTCGATGTCGAGGATGGCGATGAGGAGACCCTCCACCAGGTGGAGGCGTTCCTTGCGTCTCGCCAACCGGAACCGGCTCCGGCGGGTGACCACGCTGATGCGGTGGTCGACGTACACCTGCAGCAGTTCCCGGAGGCCGAGCGTCTGCGGGCCGCCGTCCACGAGCGCGACGTTGTTGATGCTGAAGGAGTCCTCGAGGGGCGTGTAGCGGTAGAGCTGCTCCAGGACGGCTTCGGGGGAGAAGCCGGTCTTGATGCCGATCACGAGGCGGAGCCCGTGGATGCGGTCCGTCAGGTCGGTGACGTCGGAGATGCCGTTGAGCTTCTTGGAGCTGACACCGTCCTTGATCTTCTCGATGATCTTCTCCGGACCGACCAGGTAGGGCAGTTCGGTGATGACCAGACCGGTCTTCCGCGCGGTGACCGGCTCGACGGAGACCTTCGCGCGGGTCTTGAAGGAGCCGCGACCGGTGGCGTAGGCGTCCTTGATGCCGTCCAGACCGACGATCGTGCCGCCCGAGGGGAGGTCGGGACCCGGGACGAACTCCATCAGGTCTTCGAGGGTGGCCTGAGGATGCGCGATGAGGTGCCGTGCCGCACCGATCACCTCGACGAGGTTGTGCGGCGCCATGTTGGTGGCCATGCCGACCGCGATGCCGCTGGCGCCGTTCACGAGGAGGTTCGGGAACGCGGCCGGGAGGACCTCGGGCTGCATGAACTGGTTGTCGTAGTTCGGGACGAAGTCGACGACGTCCTCGTCGAGGTCGGCCGTCAGGGCGAGCGCGGCGGCGTCCAGCCGGGCCTCCGTGTACCGCGGCGCGGCGGGCCCGTCGTCGAGCGAGCCGAAGTTCCCATGCCCGTCGATGAGCGGGACGCGGAGCGTGAAGGGCTGTGCGAGGCGGACGAGTGCGTCGTAGATCGCCGTGTCGCCGTGCGGGTGCAGCTTCCCCATCACTTCGCCGACGACGCGGGCCGACTTCACGTGGCCACGATCCGGGCGCAGGCCCATCTCGGTCATCTGGTACAGGATGCGGCGCTGCACCGGCTTCAAGCCGTCGCGCGCGTCGGGGAGGGCACGGGCGTAGATGACCGAATAGGCGTACTCCAGGAAGGAGGTCTGCATCTCCGACGAGACATCGATGTCCTCGATGCGCTCGCCACTGGTCTCCGTCGGCGGGGTCTGCTGTTGGCGGGTCATTCCGTGTCTCTGCTGAGGGGAGTCGAGCCGGTGCTCGGCGAGGATGGCGGGGCGTGGTCGTCAGCGCGGTGTGCGAGACTGAGCCCGATGACCACCATGCTACCGACGGTCGATCCGGAGTCACGCAGCCTTGCCGGTGTCCTCCCGGATTGCCTCGCATCCCTGACGGTGGGCGGTGGATCGCTGCCCGGGGCCGACCATGCCGTCGTCGTCCTCGTCGACGGTCTCGGCGCCGCGAACCTCCGTGGAGCAGCCGCCCACGCTCGGTTCCTCGCGCCGCGCCTCGGCCCGCGCTCCACCACGACGTCGGCGTTCCCGTCGACGACCGCGGCCGGGATCGCGACGCTGACCACCGGGGCGTTGCCGGGTCGGCACGGCCTCGTCAGCTACCGAGCACGGGACGTGGCGGGGGACCGGGTCGTGAACCAGCTCAGCGGCTGGGACGCCGGCATGGTGCCCGAGACCTGGCAGCGCCTCCCGACCGTGTTCGAGCGGGCGAGAGCCGAGGGCGTCACCACGACGGTGATCGGTCAGGAGCGATACCGCAACTCGGGCTTCACCCGAGCGGTGCTCCGAGGGGCGGACTACCGGGCAGGACGCTCGATGGCGGACCGCCTCGACGCGGCCCGCGAGATCGTGTCCACGACCGCCGGACCCACACTCAGCTACGTGTACGTCCCCGAGCTCGACCAGGCGGCGCACGAGTACGGGTGGGAGTCGGGACGCTGGACGGCGCTCCTGGAGGAGCTCGACGGCGATCTCAAGCGGTGGTCGTCACGCCTGCCCGCGTCGACCGGCGCGCTCATCACCGCCGACCACGGGGTGATCGACGTCGCACCGCACCAGCACGTGCTCTTCGACCAGGTGCCCGAGCTGGTCGCCGGTGTCCGCCATATCGGCGGGGAGCCGCGATGCCTCCACCTCTATCTCGACGCCGATGCGGGTCCAGCGGATCGGGAGCGCCTGGCTGAGGCCTGGCGAGCCGAGGAAGGCGGGCGCGCCTGGATCGCGACAAGCGAGCAGGCGATCGACCACGGCTGGTACGGCGAGGTCGACCCCGAGGTGCTGCCACGGATCGGCGACGTCATCGTGGCAGCGCGGAAGCGCATCGCCTACTACGACTCACGTCCCGCCGATCAGAGCGCGAGGGGCATGATCGGACAGCACGGATCGCTCACCGACGACGAACGCCGGATACCACTCCTCGGCCTCGGTCGTTACGAGCCCTGAGGCCCTGACCGATCAGACCGGGTCGTCGTCGGACTTCGCACCGAACACGATCTCGTCCCAGGACGGCATCGACGCCCGGCCGCGGCGCGCCTTGGCTCCGGACGGCGTGCCGCCATCGGAGGACTCGGCATCGCCCGCGCGTCGCTGCTGCGCGGCCTCGAACTCACCGGTGTCGAACACCGCCAGCGGCGTCTGCTGGTCCGGGACGGCGTGCGGCGCACTGGGGCGCTCGGCAGGTTCGGGTTCGCTGGGGGCGGACTCCCGCTCGCCACGGCGCTTGCGGAGCGCCTCGAGCAGGTCGGCGGTCTGGTTGTGCTGCTCGGGGCTCGAGGCCTCACGGTTGATCGCGGCCTGCGTCGCAGCCTTCGAGGACGGTGCACGGCCGAAGCCCGTGTCGGCCGCGAACGGCAACGGCTCGATCGGACGCGTCTCGGCGGGACGGTCGGTCTCGCTCTGCTGCGGCGTCGACACGCGGTCCAGGGAGAACGCGCCGCTGTCGAAGCGTGAGGTGTCGGGGGAGTCGTCGGTGTCGACCGCTCGCAAGCGGGGGATCAGCGCGGCCGGCAGGTCGCCCTGACGCGAGAGGGTCGTGGCCTCGCTCCCGATGGGCGTGAGGGCGAGCTTCTTCGGCTCGAACGCCCAGCGGGCGTCGTGGTCGACCTGGTCGGCCGTGAAGGACAGCTTGACGATCCAGCCGCCCTCGGGTTCCTTCCAGCTCGTCCACCGTTCGTCGGTCGCGCCGAGCTTCTCGAGTCGAGCCCGGATGACGTTCCCGAAGGTGGCCTCGATGTCGTCGGCCGAGGTGTCGGTCGTCGGCAGGACGGCGACGCCGAGGGCGGTGCCGACGATGTGCTCGCGCTCCGCCATCACCGGACCCTCGAACCGCTGCACGTACTCCAGGGAGGCACCGGTGACCGCTGCGACGTCCTCGGCGGAGAGCCCGCTCCGGATGTGCGCCTGCACTTCCCTCGGGGAGATCTTGGTGTTCCCACCGATCGGCGCACCGGCCGGCTTCGCCCGCCGCAGGTGGACGTGGAACGAATCGTCGACGATGAGGCGGTATTCCTCCTCGTTCCGATCTGCAACGATCAGAGCGCCGAGCTCCGCTCCGACTACCTTCAATTCCTGCATGATGAATGCCTCTCAGCGTGCCACGTGATTGACCCACGTTCTCACGGATCACGGGCGTATTCGGGGAATACGCCGGGCGTGCCGTCAGTTGCACGGGAAGGTTCCGCACACCCTCCCGAACACGGTTTGCAATTCATGCGGAACTGATGCAAACTGTGCCCGCCGATTTTGTTCCGACGGCATCGAGAAGTGGATAGGCATGGCAACTGATTACGACGCTCCCCGCAAGACCGACGACGATTCCGAGTCGATCGAGGCCCTGAAGGAGCGCGTTCCAGACAAGCTGTCCGGAGTCGTCGACTCCGAAGACGCTGACAACCCGGGTGACTACAACCTGGGTGGATCCGACCTCTCCGACCTCGACCTCGACGTCGTCGTGCTCCCGCCCCAGGCGGACGAGTTCACCTGCATGGAGTGCTTCCTCGTGAAGCACCGTTCGCAGCTCGACCACGAGGGCAAGTTCGGCCCGATCTGCGCGGAGTGCGCAGCCTGACAGCACCGCCGCGCGAGCGGCACACGGAACCCCTCCGGATCACGATCCGGAGGGGTTCCGTCGTTGCGGCTTCAATCGGAGACCGATCCAGACGGTGACCGCCTCAGGCGTGCGTGCGCGCGGCGGCGATCGCATCCGCCAGGGCCTGCGGCCGACGGGACGACAGCAGCCAGTACGGCGTCGGGTCGGCGGGGTCGACGATCTCCACCTTCACGAGGCTGTGCACCCACCCGCGGATCATGAGCCAGGCGCGTGCATCGAGCTTGGTGCGGAGCTGAGCGGTCGCGTCGGTCCCGGTGTACACCACGACCTCACCGATGAACCCGAGCGGGATCGACGCCTTCCCGACCGACAGGCTCGACTCGGAGACCTGGATCCTCGGCGCCGTCCCGAACGCCAGCGCAAGGCACCCGCCGTACAGCACCACCGCCCCGACGATCCCCGCCGCGAGCGAAACGGGCGCGAGGACGAGCATGGTCGCCGGCACCACGAGGGCGAGGGCGATGATGACCCAGGGGCTGGGCCAGAGGGTTTCACGGTACGGCTGCATGTCTGCCTTGTCTCAGAGAACTGCACTACCCTCGATTCGTGACCGAAAGCGTTGACGTACTCATTATCGCGCCGGATCTGCCCGGCTATGCACACCCCGGCGATGCGGGTGCGGATCTCGTATCCGCCGAGCACGTCGTGCTCGAACCGGGTGAGCGCGCCCTCGTCGGCACCGGCGTCTCGATCGCACTGCCCGACGGCCATGCCGCGTTCGTCGTCCCACGAAGCGGTCTCGCGGCGAAACACGGCATCACCGTCGTCAACTCGCCGGGCACGGTCGACGCCGGGTATCGCGGCGAGATCAAGGTCACGCTCCTCAACACCGACCGTCGCACCTCGTTCACCGTCGAACCGGGCGACCGCATCGCCCAGCTCATCGTGACGCCGGTGTCCCGCGCCAACTTCATCCCGGTGGAGCGATTGCCAGGCAGTGCACGAGGAGCCGGAGGCTTCGGTTCGACCGGCGTCGGCTCGCTCGCCACGACACCGGCCGCCACCGACCCAACCATCAGCACCGACGGTGCCGCGCAGACAGGAACCCTCGCATGAGCGAACTCGAAGACCTCCCAGACCTCGACCTCGACGCGGAGCTGCCCGACGACGCGAAGTCCGCACCCGAGGACCGAGAGACCGCCGGCCCGTTCGACGAGAGCGAGGCGAACCCCGTCCGCCCCTACATCGACCTCGGAGGCGTCAAGGTGCTGCCTCGAGAAGGACTGAACCTCCGCCTCGAGGTGGAGGAGGCGACGAAGCGCGTCGTCGCGGTCGGCCTCGACTACGCCGGTTCCACCCTGCAGGTCCAGCCGTTCGCCGCCCCACGGTCGACCGGTCTGTGGAACGAGACCCGGTCGCAGATCGCCGAGCAGATCGCCCAGCAGGGCGGCACCGTGACCGAGCGCGAGGGCGAGTTCGGCCCGGAGCTCGTCGCCGAGGTGCCGACCGGTGGTGCCGCAGGGACCGATGCGACCCACCTGGCACGCTTCATCGGCGTCGACGGTCCGCGCTGGTTCCTCCGCGGCGTCGTCGCGGGGGAGGGCGCGTCGAAGCCGGACGCCGCAGCGCTCGTGGATGACCTCTTCCGCAGCCTCGTCGTCGTCCGGGGCAACTCGCCGATGCCGCCGCGCGACCTCATCCCGCTGCGTATGCCGACGGCCACGAGCGCGTAGTTGATGACGGACGCACGAGAACCGGAGCCCCGCGGAGTCGACCCGGTCGATCGCCGTGACGCGTCGGGTTCCCCTGATGCCACGGGTGATGCGGATCGGCAGCGGCTCGGCGAATCGATGTCTGCTGCGTTCGGTGCCGCCGCACGCAAGTCCGGTCTGGGCGCGATGGCCGAGGGCGACGCCCCCACCGGCAAGGCGTTGCTGCTCGCCATGGGTGGCGTGCGCGGCATCATCGAGGCGATCCTGCCCGGACTCCTGTTCCTCGTCGTCTACACGCTGACCCTCGACCTGCTCCCGTCGATCATCGCTCCGGTCGCACTCGGGGTCCTCTTCTCCGTGGCGCGCCTCGTGCAGCGGCAACCGGTCACGCAGGCCGTCGGCGGCCTCCTCGGCATCGCACTGTCAGCAGCCCTGGCCCTGCTGTCCGGGCGCGCTGAGGACTTCTACGTCATCGGGTTCTGGACCAACGGCGCCTACGCCGTGGCCCTCCTCGTCTCGGTGCTCGTCGGGTGGCCCGTCGTCGGACTCGTGGCCGGCTACCTCATGGGCAGCGGCACGAGCTGGCGCTCCCACCCCGGACAACGACGCGCCATGCGGTGGCTCACACTGGTGTGGGTGGCCATGTTCGCCGCACGACTCCTCGTGCAGCTGCCCCTCTACTTCAGTGGGAACGTCGAACTCCTCGGGACGCTCCGGCTCCTCATGGGCATCCCGCTCTACGCGCCACTGCTCGTCCTCAGCTGGCTCGTCGTCCGCGCCGTGTTCCCGAAGGCGCCGCAGGCATCCACCGAGTGATCCGCCGAGAGCCCGGCCCGACGCGTCAGCGTGTCTCGGGCCGGGCTCTCGTCGTGTCGGGAGGACCCGATCCTCGATGCTAGAATTGTCTCGACATCAAGATAGATGAGCGATGCCGAGATGACACGACGCGCCCCAGCCTGTAGTTAGGCAAGCCTTGCTAGCCGCGGAGCACCCGCCAGCAGCAAGATTGGTCGGAACGCACGTGAGTGAGCACTCGCCGCCGCCAACGAAGGAGAAGACGATATGTCCACCGTGAACAGCTTCGGGGCGAAAGACACCCTGACTGTCGGGACGACCGACTACGAGATCTATCGCATCGACACGGTGGAGGGTCACGAGAAGCTGCCGTTCAGCCTCAAGGTGCTCCTCGAGAACCTGCTGCGCACCGAGGACGGTGCCAACATCACCGAGGCGCACATCCGCGCGATCGGCGACTGGGTTCCGACCGCGGACCCCGACACCGAGATCCAGTTCACCCCGGCTCGCGTCGTCATGCAGGACTTCACCGGCGTGCCGTGCATCGTCGACCTCGCCACCATGCGCGAAGCGGTCGAGGCGCTCGGCGGCTCCGCCGACAAGATCAACCCGCTCGCCCCGGCCGAGATGGTCATCGACCACTCGGTCATCGCCGACCTCTTCGGCAGTGAGAACGCGCTCGAGCGCAACGTCGAGCTCGAGTACGAGCGCAACGGCGAGCGCTACCAGTTCCTCCGCTGGGGCCAGACGGCGTTCGACGACTTCAAGGTCGTCCCGCCGGGAACCGGCATCGTGCACCAGGTCAACATCGAGTACCTCGCCCGCGTCACCATGACGCGCGAGGTCGGCGGCGTCCTGCGCGCCTACCCAGACACCTGCGTCGGCACCGACTCGCACACGACCATGGTCAACGGCCTGGGCGTGCTCGGCTGGGGTGTCGGCGGTATCGAGGCAGAGGCCGCCATGCTCGGCCAGCCCGTCTCGATGCTCATCCCGAAGGTCGTCGGCTTCAAGCTGAACGGCTCCATCCCGACGGGCGTCACCGCGACGGACGTCGTCCTCACCATCACCCAGATGCTCCGCAAGCACGGTGTCGTCGGCAAGTTCGTCGAGTTCTACGGAGCAGGCGTCGCCGAGGTGCCGCTCGCGAACCGCGCCACCATCGGCAACATGAGCCCCGAGTTCGGCTCGACGGCCGCCATGTTCCCGATCGACGACGTCACGCTCGACTACCTGCGCCTCACCGGTCGCAGCGACGAGCAGATCGCGCTGGTCGAGGCCTACGCCAAGACCCAGAAGCTGTGGCACGACGCCGACCAGGAGCCGGTCTTCAGCGAGTACCTCGAACTCGACCTCGCCACCGTCGTCCCGTCGATCGCCGGCCCGAAGCGTCCGCAGGACCGCATCGAGCTGACGGACGCGAAGGCTCAGTTCGAGCGCGACCTCGTGGACTACGCCACGGTCGAGCACGACATCGTCGACCTCGTCGGCGCCGGTTCCTTCCCCGCCTCCGACCCGGCCGGCACCACGCCGCAGGACGAAGACGAGAACAACCACCACCACCACACGCACCGCAGCCACGCTCCGGCGTCCCTCTCGAAGCCGACCCAGGTCACCCTCGAGGAGAACGGGGTCGACTTCACCCTCGACCACGGCGCCGTCGCGATCGCCGCGATCACCTCGTGCACCAACACCTCGAACCCGTCGGTCATGCTGGCCGCAGGCCTCCTGGCCCGGAACGCCAGCAAGAAGGGCCTGAAGGCGAAGCCGTGGGTCAAGACCACGCTCGCTCCGGGGTCCAAGGTCGTCACCGACTACTACGCGAAGGCCGGTCTCACCGAGTACCTCGAAGACCTCGGCTTCTACACGGTCGGCTACGGCTGCACGACCTGCATCGGCAACTCCGGACCGCTGCTCGACGAGATCTCGACCGCCGTCCAGGACAACGACCTCGCCGTCACCGCCGTCCTCTCGGGCAACCGCAACTTCGAGGGCCGGATCAACCCGGACGTCAAGATGAACTACCTGGCGAGCCCGCCGCTGGTCATCGCGTACGCCCTCGCGGGGTCGATGAACTTCGACTTCGAGGTCGACGCCCTGGGTGTCGACGCCGACGGCAACGACATCTTCCTGAAGGACATCTGGCCCGACGCGGCAGAGGTCCAGGACACGATCGACACCTCCATCAACAAGGAGATGTTCGACCACGAGTACAGCGGCGTCTTCGACGGCGACGAGCGCTGGCGTTCGCTCCAGACCCCCGAGGGCTCGACCTTCGAGTGGGACGAGGAGTCGACGTACGTGCGGAAGCCCCCGTACTTCGACGGCATGACCATGGAGACGACCCCCGTCTCCGACATCGTCGGTGCCCGCGTCCTCGCGAAGCTCGGCGACTCGGTCACGACCGACCACATCAGCCCGGCCGGCAACATCAAGGCCGACTCGCCCGCAGGCCGGTACCTCGACGAGCACGGCGTCGGTCGCAAGGACTACAACTCCTACGGCTCGCGCCGCGGCAACCACGAGGTCATGATCCGCGGCACGTTCGCGAACATCCGACTGAAGAACCAGCTGCTCGACGGCGTGGAGGGCGGCTACACCCGCGACTTCACGCAGGCCGATGCACCGCAGTCGTTCATCTACGACGCGTCGCAGAACTACCAGGCCGAGGGCACGCCCCTCGTCATCTTCGGTGGCAAGGAGTACGGCTCCGGTTCCTCCCGCGACTGGGCGGCCAAGGGCACGAGCCTCCTCGGCGTCAAGGCGGTCATCACCGAGAGCTTCGAGCGTATCCACCGCTCGAACCTCATCGGTATGGGCGTCGTCCCGCTGCAGTTCCCGGAAGGTGAGAGCTGGGCCTCGCTCGGACTCGACGGCACGGAGATCGTGTCGATCGCCGGTCTCGAGGAACTCAACAACGGCACCACGCCGAAGACGGTCCGCGTGAGCGCCGTCCCGAGCGAGCACTCGGCTCCCGGCAAGGAGCCGGTCGAGTTCGACGCGGTCGTCCGCATCGACACGCCCGGTGAAGCCGACTACTACCGCAACGGAGGCATCCTGCAGTACGTGCTCCGCAGCCTCGTCTGACGACGAGGTTCTACCACCAGGCCGGTCCCGACAGCAACCGTCGGGGCCGGCCTGCGGCGTTCGCCGCCCACCACGCCCACGACGCGTACACTCGAAAGACGGGCTCCGAGCGATCGGTCGGCCCACGGTGGAGGGACGACAGCATGACCGTGCTCGATCAGGTGAACGGACCCCGGGACCTCGACGGCCTCTCCGAGGCGGAACTCGTCGAACTCGCAGGCGACATCCGCGCCTTCCTCATCGCCAACGTCTCGAAGACCGGCGGACACCTCGGTCCGAACCTCGGCGTCGTCGAGCTCACGATCGCGATGCACCGGGTGTTCGACTCCCCGACGGACCCGATGGTGTTCGACACCGGTCACCAGTCCTACGTGCACAAGCTCCTGACCGGCCGTCAGGAGTTCAGTGGGCTTCGGACCCGGGGCGGCCTCGCCGGCTACCCGCAGCGTTCCGAATCCGAGCACGACATCGTCGAGAGCTCACACGCGTCGAGTTCGCTCAGCTGGGCGGACGGCATCTCCCGCGCCTTCCAGATGACCGGGCAGGACGAGCGCCATGTGGTGGCGGTCGTCGGCGACGGTGCGCTGACGGGCGGCATGACGTGGGAGGCGCTCAACAACATCAGCGACGACAACACCCGGCGGCTCGTCATCATCGTCAACGACAACGGTCGGTCCTACGCGCCGACCATCGGCGGTATGGCCCGGTTCCTGAGCGGTGTGCGGACCCGCCGGAGCTATCGCGATCTGCGCGAGCGCAGCCAGCGGGCCTTCAACCTCCTCGGCGGTCCGGGACGCGCACTCTATCGGGGCGTCCGCGGAGGCGCCCACGGGTTCCTGTCCCGCCTCACGAACAACGAGGCGCTCTACTCCAACCTCGACATCAAATACATCGGGCCGGTCGACGGACACGACATCCACGCGATGGAGGAGGCCCTGACCCAGGCGAAGCACTACGGTGCGCCGGTGATCGTCCACGCGATCACCGAGAAGGGTCGTGGGTTCCAGCCGGCACGGGACGATGACGCCGATCAGTTCCATGCCGTCGGCGTGATCGATCCCGAGACCGGGGAGCCCGTCGGGGCGGCCGCCCGACCGTCCTGGACGGCCGTGTTCAGCGAGGAGATGCTCGCGGTGGCCGAGGCCGACGACCGCGTCGTGGCCATCACGGCCGCCATGCTGCGACCGGTCGGGCTCCACGCCTTCGCCGAACGCTTCCCCGAGCGGGTGCACGATGTCGGCATCGCCGAGCAGCACGCCTTCACTTCGGCGGCCGGGCTCGCCTTCGGTGGACTGCACCCGGTGGTGGCCGTGTACGCGACGTTCGTGAACCGCGCCTTCGACCAACTGCTCATGGACGTCGCGCTGCACCGCGCGGGGGTCACGATCGTCCTCGACCGCGCCGGCGTGACCGGCCCCGACGGACCGAGCCACCACGGCATCTGGGACCTCGCGATCCTCCAGGTCGTCCCGGGTATCCGGATCGCGGCGCCGCGTGATGGTGAGCGGCTGCGCGAGGAACTGCGCGAGGCCGTGTCGATCGACGACGCCCCGACCGTCATCCGGTTCCCGAAGGGCAGCGCCCCCGCCGAGCTCCCGGCCGTCGAACGTCTCCACGACGGTGTCGACGTCCTCCGGACGACCGAACAGCCGGACGTCCTCATCGTCGCCGTCGGCCCGATGGCGCCCATCGCGATCGACGTGGCGGACCGGCTCGCCCAGCAGGGCATCGGCGCGACCGTCGTCGACCCCCGCTGGGTGGTCCCCGTCGCCGAATCGCTCGTCGAGCTCGCCGCGGCGCACCGGCTCGTGATCACCATCGAAGACGGCATCCGCGTCGGAGGTATCGGCACCCGCATCCGGCAGACCCTCCGCGAGGCCGGCGTCGACACGGCCGTCGACGAGCTCGGCGTGCCGGACGAGTTCATCGACCACGCGTCCCGTGAGCAGATCCTCGAGGATGCGGGCCTCACTGCGCAGCAGATCGCCCGCGACGTCGTGGCACAGGTCCTCGGCAGCCGGATCCCCGTCGCCCGCCCACTGCCCGACGACCGCGTCGAGCAGGACACGACTCCGGAGCGGAGCACGACGAGGCCGCACGGCGCCTGACCGCGGGCTCTGGCGCGCTTGACTTCGAGTGCACTCGAAGTCGTATCGTGTGGACATGACCACTCTCCACGAGGGCTACGCCATCTCCGACGTCGCCGAACAGACCGGACTGAGCGTCCACACGCTCCGGTACTACGAGCGCGCAGGGCTCATGCCACGTCCGATCGGCCGCAGCTCATCGACGCACCGCCGCTACAGCGAGGGCGACGTGTCCTGGGTCGTGTTCCTGACGAGGCTCCGATCGACGGGCATGCCGATCGCGACGCTCCGCGAGTACACGGAGCTGGCTCAGCGGGGTGACGACACCGCCGAGGCGAGGCTCGAGCTGCTACTACGGCATCGGATCTCGTTCCTGGCCCGCCTCGAGGAGATGCAGCAGTCGCTGGAGGTCATCGATCGCAAGATCGAACTCTACACAGAACAGGTGGCAACACGATGAAGCACATCACACTCGGCACAGCCGGACCAGACATCGCCCGGATCGGCCTCGGCTGCATGGGGATGTCGGCGTTCTACACCGGTGCCGCCCTCGACGATGCGGCGTCGACCGCGACGATCCACCGCGCCCTGGACCTCGGCGTCACCTTCTTCGACACCGCTGAGATGTACGGTCCCTACCTCAACGAGGAACTGCTCGGCGCTGCACTCGGGTCACGCCGGGACGAGGTGACCCTCGCGACCAAGTTCGGGACGATCCGCAATTCCAGTGACGGACAGTTCGGCGCAGATGGCAGCGCCGCGAACGTGCGCCTGTCGATCGAGGGATCGCTGCGCCGGCTCGGGACCGACGTCGTGGACCTCTACTACCTCCACCGCGTGGATTCGGGTGTTCCCATCGAGGAGACGGTGGGTGCCCTCTCGGAGCTCGTCACCGAGGGCAAGATCCGGTACATCGGTCTGTCGGAGGCGGCTCCGGACACGATCCGGCGTGCACACGCCGTGCACCCGATCACGGCTCTGCAGACGGAGTACTCGCTCTGGAGCCGCGACCCCGAGGCGGAGATCCTGCCGACCGTCCGTGAGTTGGGCATCGGCTTCGTCCCGTACTCGCCGCTCGGTCGCGGGTTCCTCACCGGTACGATCCGATCGCTCGACGTGCTCGACGAAACCGACTTCCGTCGCGCCAACCCGCGCTTCACGGGGGACAACCTCGCTGCGAACATCGCGATCGTCGAAGAGGTCGACCGGATCGCCGCGTCGCTCGATGCGACACCGGCCCAGGTGGCGCTCGCCTGGTTGCTGGCCCAGGGTGACGACATCGCGCCGATCCCCGGCACGAAGCGGATCCCGTACCTCGAGGAGAACCTCGGCGCCGACGAGCTCTCCCTGTCGGCCGACGCGCTCGCTCGACTCGACGCACTCCGTCTCCCTGCCGGCGACCGGTATCCGGACATGAGCACCGTCAACCGCTGAGCTCCGGCAGGCGCTGAGGGCCGGCGTCGCTCGAGGCCCAACGACGAGAGCGGGGTGCCGTCCACCGATGGTGGAGGATACCCCGCTCTCGCGCTACCGCGCGGACTACGCCTGGACGCCCCGGATGGGCGGGTGGTGGAAGGTGTCGCCGAAGGCACGCTCGCTCGCACCGACGCGGTCCAGGTACGGCGTCGCTCCGCCGTCCTGGAACGGCCAACCCGCACCGAGGATGAGCCCGAGGTCGATGTCCTGGGCGGCTGAGACGACGCCCTCGTCCAACATGAGCTTGATCTCCGACGCGAGGCCGTCCTCGACCCGTCGCAGGATCTCGTCCTCGCTGAGCGGGCTGTCGCCCGTGACGAGCACCTTCTGGGCCTGCTTCGTGAAGCCGGTCACCTTGCCGCCCTTGTCCTTCTCGACGACCGAGTCCAGGCCGGCGAGCCGGTGGAGGTTCTCCGACGCGAAGAACCGGTCGGGGAACTTCCCGACCATCGTGTCCTGCACGTGCGCGGCGACCTTCCAACCGACGAGGTCGATGAGCTGGAAGGGCGTCATCGGCAGGCCGATGGGCGCGAAGGCCCGTTCGACCGTCAGCAGCGGGGTGCCGGCGTCCAGGGCGTGCGCCGCCTCACCCATGACCTTCGCCAGGAGGCGGTTGACGATGAAGCCGGGAGCGTCTGCGGTGAGGATGGCGCTCTTCTTCAGCTTCGCAGCGGTGGCGAAGGCCGTCGCGAGCGTCTCGTCGTCCGTCTGGGGTGTACGGACGACCTCGAGCAACGGCATGACGGCGACCGGGTTGAAGAAATGGAAGCCGACGAGCCGCTCGGGGTGCGCGAGCTTCGCCCCGATCTCCTCGACGGAGAGCGAGGAGGTGTTCGTCGCGAGGACCGTCTGCTCCGAGATGTACTGCTCCACCTCGGCGAACACGCTCTGCTTGACGCCGACCTCTTCGAAGACGGCCTCGATGACCCAGTCGCAGTCCGCGAAGTCGGCCTTGTCCGTGGTGCCGGACAGGAGCGCCTTCAGGCGGTTCGACTCATCTGGGGAGATGCGCCCCTTCCCGCGGAGGGTGTCAATCTCGCCGTGGATCCGGGCGACGCCGGCGTCGACGTGGCCCTGGTCGAGGTCGGTGATGACCACCGGCACCTGGAGTCGCCGGAGGAAGAGCAGCGCGAACTGGCTCGCCATGAGCCCGGCACCGATGATGCCGACCTTGGTGACCCGTCGGGCGAGCTGCTTGTCGGGCGCTCCTGCCGGGCGCTTTGCGCGCTTCTGCACGAGGTCGAACGCGTACATGCTCGCCTGGAACTGGTCGCCGACGATGAGCTCGGACAGCGCCCGGTCCTCGCGCTCGAACCCCTGTGCCTTCGTGCCGCTGCGGGCGGCCTCGAGCAGGTCGAGGGCCGCGTAGGGCGACTTCGCGACCGTGCCGATCTTGCTCTCGAGCATCTTGCGGGCGGTGCTGATGGCGAGCGGCCACTTGATCGTCCGCTCCACCTTGCCCGGCACGTTCTTGCGCTGCACGGTCACCGTGCCGCCGAGCACCCCGTCGGCCCAGCGCAACGAGTCCTCGAGGAAGTTGGCGGACGGGAACATGACGTCCGCGATGCCGTAGGCGAGCGCGTCCTGCGCCTTGAGCATCCGGTTGTTCTTGAGCGGGTTGGAGATGACGACGTTGAGCGCGTTCTCGATGCCGATCAGGTTCGGGAGCAGGTAGGCGCCGCCCCAGCCCGGGATGAGTCCGAGGAACACCTCGGGGAGCGCGATCGCGGGCGCCGAGGCGTCGACGGTCCGGTAGTTCGCGTTGAGGCCGATCTCGAGTCCGCCACCGAGCGCGAGTCCGTTGATGAAGACGAAGGTCGGTACGCCGAGATCCTCGAGCTTGCCGAAGACATGGTGGCCGAGCTGCGCGAGCTTGGTCGCGACCTCACGGGACGGGATGTCGCCGACCTTGCTCAGGTCGGCGCCGGCCGCCAGGATGAACGGCTTGCCCGTGATGGCGACACCGTCGATCTCGCCGGATGCGGCACGGGTCCGTTGCGCCTCGAGGACGCCGTCGAGCTCGAGCAGCGTGACCGGGCCGAGGGTGTTCGGCCTCGTGTGGTCGCGTCCGTTGTCGAGGGTGATGAGCGCGATCGTGCGCCCGCTCGCCGTGGTGACGTCCTTGACGAAGGAGCGCGTCACGACCTCGTCGTCGCCGCTGATCGCGACGAGCTCCGAGAAGTCGATGGTCGTGTAGTCGGTCATCTACTTGCGTCCCTTCTTACCGGTGAAGTACGGGTTCTCCCAGATCACGGTGCCGCCCTGGCCGAGGCCGACGCACATCGCCGTGAGGCCGTAGCGAACCTCGGGGTGCTCGGCGAACTGCGCCGCGAGCTGGATCATGAGTCGGACGCCGGATGCCGCGAGCGGGTGCCCGACGGCGATCGCGCCACCCCACGGATTCACCCGCGGGTCCTCGTCGTCGATGCCGAAGTGGTCGAGGAAGGAGAGCACCTGCACGGCGAACGCCTCGTTCAGTTCGAACAGACCGATGTCCTCGATCGACAGGCCCGCCTTCCGCAGGGCCTTCTCCGTGGACGGCACGGGACCGATGCCCATGATCTCGGGCTCGACGCCCGCGAACGCGAAGCTGACGAGGCGCATCTTCGGCGTGAGACCGAGTTCCTTCGCCGTCGAGGCGCTGGCGAGCAGACTCACCGTGGCGCCGTCGGTCAGCGGCGAGGCGTTGCCTGCGGTGACACGGCCGTGGGGCCGGAACGGCGTCTTCAGTCCGGCGAGCCCCTCCATCGTGGTCTCGGGCCGGAGCCCTTCGTCGCCGGTGGCGAGTCCCCATCCGCTGTCGCTCCGGAGCGCGACCGGGACGAGGTCGGGCTGGATCCGTCCGGCTTCATAGGCGGCCGCGACCTTCTGCTGGCTGCGCATGCCGAAGCGGTCGGAGCGTTCCTTCGTGAGCTGCGGGAACCGGTCGTGGATGCGCTCGGCCGTCTTGCCCATGTTCAGCGCGTCCTCACTGACGAGGCGCTCGGCGAGGAACCGCGGGTTCGGGTCGGCGTCCAGCCCCATGGGGTGACGCCCCATGTGTTCGACGCCACCGGCGAGGACGAGGTCGTAGGCACCGAATGCGATGCCGCTGCCGAGCGTCGTGACCGAGGTCATCGCTCCGGCGCACATGCGGTCGATCGCGAATCCGGGGACGGACTTCGGGAGGCCGGCGAGCAGCGCGGCAGTGCGGCCGAGCGTGAGCCCCTGGTCACCCTGCTGGGTCGTCGCCGCGATGGCGACCTCGTCGATGCGGTCGAGCGGCAGCCCGGGATGACGTTCGAGCAGTCCGATGATCGCCTTGACGATCAGGTCGTCAGCCCGGGTGTTCCAGTACATGCCCTTTTCGCCGGCGCGTCCGAACGGTGTCCGGACTCCATCAACGAATACGACGTCGGCTTGTTCGGCCACGTTGCCTCCTCATTCTCGGGGTACGCCCCGATCCTAGGCGGCAGACACGGGTGGACACCCGGGTGCAGCGCTTCCTACGAAGCGTCCGGGTCAGGCTCCACCGGGGATTGGGCCGACTCGACAAAGGCGTCGGTGATCGCCCGGGCGGTCGCGTCGATCTGCCAGGGGCGTGCCTCGTGCTCGGCGAGTGCCGCGGCGACCGTCTCGACGGTGAGTGGTTCGGGCGGCGTCCAGGCCAGTCGGCGCAGCGTCTCCGGCGTGAGCAGGTTCTCGACCGGCATCGTCAGGAACTCCGCCGTCGCGAGGATCTTCGTCCGTGCCGCGGTGTACCTGGCGTGCGCGTCCGGGTTCTTGTCGGACCAGCTGCGCGGGGGTGGCAGCGTGTCGCTCGCCGGTCGGGCACCGGGGAGGTCCTCGGTGGTCTGGCCGGTGTGGATCGCGTTCCACCAGAGGTCGAGTTCGGTGCGGCTCGCGCGCCCACGGAAATCCGAGAGCGCTGCGAGGTCGCGCTTCGAGCTGGGGTTGGCCTTCGCGGCCGCGGTGATCGAGGCGTCGGGGATGAGCCGCCCGGGGCGGTGTCGCGGCGCTGCGCGAGTTCGTCACGCGCGACCCAGAGCTCGCGAGCGACGGCGAGGTTGCGTTGTCCGCGCACGGCGTGGAGTCCGGAGAGGCGGCGCCAGGGCTCGGCGCGGGGAGCCTTCGCCTCGCGGGCGAGCGTCGCCTGGAACTCCTGGCTCGCGATGTCGCTCTTCCCCGCATCCTCGATGCGGGCTGCCAGCTCCTCGGCGGCGTCGACGAGCAGCTCGACGTCGAGCGCCGCGTATTCGAGCCAGGAGGCGGGGAGGGGGCGGGTCGACCAGTCGGCGGCGGAGTGCTCCTTCGCCAGATGGATGCCCAACAGTTCCTCGACCACTGCGCCGAGCCCGACGCGCGGCAGCCCGAGCAGACGGGCGCCCAGTTCGGTGTCGAAGAGCTCGCTCGGGTCGATGCCCACTTCGCGGAGACAGGCGAGGTCCTGGCTGGCCGCGTGCAGGATCGACCGCTCACCCTGGATCAGGGCACCGAGTTCGGCCATGGAGCCGATGGCGGGCGGGTCGTAGAGGAAGACCCCGGCACCGCGACGGTAGACCTGGATCAGGTAGGCCCGCTGGGAGTACCGGTAGCCCGACGCGCGTTCGGCGTCGAGCGCGAACGGTCCGTGACCCGCGGCGAGCACCTCGAGTGAGGCGAGGTAGGCCTCGCGGGTGTCGGTGACGACCCGTGGTGCGGTGGGCGCGGGCGGGGGAGGAGCGGTGCTGATTCGGGCGCCGCGTCACTCACGGTGAGCTCGTTTGACGGACAACAGGGAGACCCCTTCGGTGGTCGGAGGCAAGCCGGCGAGCATGCACAGCAGCTCTCCCCATCCTTCCACGTGCGCCGCGACGTCGCTCTCCAGCGGTGTCCACGACGCTCGGAGCTCGATCTGTGCGCCGTCGCCCTGCCGGGCGAGCTCCCCGAAACCACTCGAGATGATCTTCGTCGCGGTGCCGGACGCCGCCTGGTAGGAGGCGCCGCGGGTGTCGAGGGCGTCCACGAGCCAGGACCAGGCGACCTCGGCCAGGAACGGGTCGAGTCCGATCTCGGTCTCCAGGGGCGCCTGGGCGAAGCAGACGACGCGGAAGCGTCCACCCCAGGCGTCAGAGCCGTCCGGGTCGTACAGGAGGACGAACCGCCCCGTACCGAGGTCGGAGTCGGCATCGTGGCGACTCGGTGAGACGTCGGCCGCGAGGGCGATGGCGAACGGCGCGAGATTGCTCGGCGCGGGGATCTCCGTGACTCTCAGATCGGGCCGGACGGCTGCAGCGCGAACAGCGTCCACCGCTCGGGCGAACTCTTCGGGAACCTTTGCCGTCGTCGGACTCTCTACCACGACTGAAGACTAGAGTTACATCCCGATGAATGGGCAGAGGCACGCCGGGCGGAGACGCGGACCCGGGTCGCAGGCAGGCGGTCGAGGAGCGGCGAACACCGGCATCCGACGGCGGGGTTCGGCGACGGATGCGATCGTCATCGCCGGTGGAGCCGCTGCCGCCGTGGGCGCCCTCGGACTCGCCGTCGTCGCGACCATCGCCCGCAAGGTGGTGGTCCCGGCTCGGGACCGCCCGAGTGAGGCGCGCATCGTCGGGTTGGACCGTGCCGGCGGGACGGTCGAACTCGTCGCCTCCCCGGACACGATCGTCCCCGGCCGCTACGGCAGCTGGGTGACGAGACGTGCCGCCTACGTCCAGCTGGGCGACATCCTCGAGGTACGGCAGCACACCGTGGTCCGGACCCTTCTCGGCGGCGACGTCGACGCACTCCGCGTCGGCCAGGAGGCCGAGTTCAGCGGGTGGTTCTTCCGCCGCCCGGAGGAGCTGGGCCTCGCCCACGAGGACGTGCTCGTACCGACCCCGCTCGGGCCGGCGCCGGCGTGGGCGATCCACCCGGAGGACGGACCGTCCACGCGCTGGGCCGTCCTGGTGCACGGCCGGGGGACCACGCGATCCGAAGCGCTCCGAGCGGTGCCGAGCTTCCGCAACGCCGGGTACTCGTGCCTGCTCGTCTCCTACCGCAACGACGGCGATGCTCCGCCTGCGCTGGACTTCCGCTACGCGCTCGGCGACGAGGAGTGGCGCGACGTGGACGCCGCCATCGGTTGGGTACGTGAACAGGGCGCCGCCGACGTCGTGCTCATGGGCTGGTCCATGGGCGGAGCGATCGTGCTCCAGGCCTCACGACGGACGACGCACCCCGAACTCCTCCGCGCCGTGGCGCTCGATTCGCCGGTCATCGACTGGGTGGACGTCCTCCAGCACCAGGCCCGGGAGAACCGGATCCCCAGTGTGGTCGGTCGGGTCGCCCTGCTCGCCATCAGCCGCCGGTGGGGACGCCTCCTGACCGGGCAGGCGACGAGCATCGATCTCGGTCGGCTCGACTACGTCGCCAACGCCGCCGACCTCGCCTTGCCGATCCTGCTGATGCACAGTGACGACGACGGTTACGTCCCGGCGGGGCCGTCGCGGGCGCTCGCCCTCGCGCGACCGGACATCGTGACGTTCGTCCCGTTCACCGTCGCCCGTCACACGAAGCTCTGGAACTACGACCCGGAGCGTTGGACCGCCGCGGTCTCGGACTGGCTCGACGAGCTCGTGCCGCTACCGCCCGGGCACTGACCGACGGGCCGACGACTCAGACGAGTTCGCGGAGGCGGCGCTTCGTCCGGCCGAGCAGCGCCGACATCCCGCGCAGCCGCAGCGGCGACACCGCCCGGGAGAGTCCGATCATCTGCGGGAAGTCGTCGGGGACGGCGAGGACCTCGTCGACGGTGAGTCCGGCGAGCCCCTGGACGAGGATGCTCGCGAACCCACGAGTGGTCGGCGCCTCCTCGGGAGCCGTCGCGAACAGGTGCACGATGCCGTCCTCGTCGACCTCGACGAAGAAGAACACGGGCGCCTGGCACTCGAGCACCCGCTCCATCAGATCGGGGTGGTCGCGGTAGCGCTCCGGGAGGTCCGGCAGCTCGTCGCTGAATTCGAGGAGCAGCTGCAGCCGTGAGCGTTCCTCGACGGCGAGGAACTCATCTCGGATCTCGGCGAGGTTCGGGGCGAGGAGGGAATCGGTCATGGTCTCTCCAGTATCGCAGCCGGGAACAGCGGACCGCCCTCCCGCACGGTGCAGCCGTGCGGAAGGGCGGTGGGCGGACGAGCTCAGCGCTTCGGTGCGTCGCCCGGCTCGGCGCCCTGCACGATCGGCACGCGCACGGCGCTGCCCCATTCCGTCCAGGACCCGTCGTAGTTGCGGACGTTGTCGAACCCGAGCAGGTGCTGCAGGACGAACCACGTGTGACTCGACCGCTCGCCGATGCGGCAGTAGGCGATCACCTCGTCGCCCTCGGCGAGGCCTGCGCCGTCGCGGTAGATCGCGTCCAGCTCCTCGACCGGCCGGAAGGTCCCGTCCTCGGCGACCGCCTTGCCCCATGGGACGCTCTGCGCACTCGGGATGTGACCGGCGCGGAGCGCACCCTCTTCGGGGTAGGCGGGCGCCGTGGTGCGTTCACCGCTGTACTCCTCGGGGGAGCGGACGTCGATGAGCGGCTTGCCGAGGTGGGCGAGCACGTCGTCCTTGTAGGCGCGGAGGGCAGCGTCGTCGCGCTCCACCACGGGGTACTCGACGGCGTCGCGCTCCGTGGCGTCGCGGGTGATCGCCCGGCCGTCCGCGATCCACTTGTCGCGTCCACCGTCGAGCAGCCGGACGTCCTCGTGTCCGAAGAGGCTGAAGACCCACAGGGCGTAGGCGGCCCACCAGTTGTTCTTGTCCCCGTAGATGACGACGGTGTCGTCTCGCGAGATCCCCTTGGATCCGAGCAGTGCGGCGAATGCGGCTCCGTCGATGTAGTCGCGCTCGACCGGGTCGTTGAGGTCGGTGTGCCAGTCGACCTTCACCGAGCCGGGGATGTGGCCGGTCTCGTAGAGGAGGACGTCCTCATCGGACTCGACGACGACGAGACCGGGTTCACCCAGGTGCGCTTCGAGCCACTCCGCCGTGACGAGGCGCTCGGGGTGGGCGTAGGCGGTGAACTTGGTCGAGGTCGAATCGGCGTCGACGGTCATGGGTACCTCCGGTCGTGCAGCTGGCTGCGGTGGGGCTCGGGTGTCGTGCATCTAGGCTGGAAGCCTGTCCCTTCGACAGTACGCCGTCCGCACCACCGAACCGCACCGATGCGTCAGACGCCGTAACCCAGCACCCATGCAGAGCCAGAGGTTTGCCGTGACCACGCCTTCCGTCCCGACCGGATTCCGCAGCCTCACCGACCGTGTCCCCACGGTCAGTGGCGCCGAGATCGTCGCGAGCCTGACGCCGCCCCGGCAGTTCGAGCAGGCGAGCTTCGACTCGTACCGTCCGGATCCCGACTTCCCGGGCCAGGCGGCCGCGGTCGAGAAGCTCCGCGGTTTCTTCGCGCCCCAGGCCGGCGGCGGCGGCGGATTCTTCGGACGGCGGAAGTCCAAGGCCCCGGCGGCCAAGCCGGGCATCTACCTGGACGGTGGCTTCGGCGTCGGCAAGACCCACCTCCTGGCGGCGCTCTGGCACGATGCGCCCGGTCGGAAGAAGTACTTCGGCACCTTCATCGAGTACACGGCCCTCGTCGGTGCGCTCGGCTACGCGGCGGCGGTCGCGCAGCTGACGGGCGCGACGCTCATCTGCATCGACGAGTTCGAGCTCGACGACCCGGGCGACACGATGGTCATGACCCGACTGCTCGGGGAACTCGTCGCGACCGGGACGAGGATCGCTGCTACCTCCAACACGCCGCCGAACGCCCTGGGGGAGGGCCGCTTCGCCGCAGCCGACTTCCTCCGCGAGATCCAGGCCATGAGCGCTAACTTCGAGACCCTCCGCATCGACGGCACCGACTACCGCCGTCGCAGCATCGAGGGGCACGCCGTGGTGAGTTCCGAGGAGCGGTTCGACGCCCGCACCGCGGAGGCGGCGGCCGCCGACCGGGACGTCACGGTCGACACCTTCGACGGTCTCATCACCCACCTCGCCGCCGTCCACCCGTCACGGTTCATCGGACTGCTCGACGGCGTCGACCTGATCGCGCTGCGCGACGTCCACGAGTTGACCGACCAGGGCCAGGCGCTCCGGCTCGTCGCGTTCATCGACCGGGTGTACGACGCACAGATCCCCGTGGTCACGACCGGCACGGCCCTCGACGAGGTGTTCGGTGGCGACATGCTCAACGGTGGATACCGCAAGAAGTACCTGCGCGCGATGTCGCGCATGATCGCCCTCACCTCGATGGACTGACCGGTCCCACCGCGTCACGAAACACGCTGTTTACCTGGGCGGCACTCGCGTAACACATCGGAAACACGCTGACAGTCGTGCGGAAACCTCCGTTCCCCAGACTGGTCGCTGTACCGAGTCGGACGGCGAGACCGAGCTCAGCCAGTCCTCACCATCTCGGGCACCCGTTGCAAGACCACGATGTGTGAGGAAGATCCAATGGATACAGGCAGTATCGCTTGGGGAGTCACGGCAACCGCTCTGGTGCTGTTCATGACCCCCGGCGTCGCATTCTTCTACGGCGGCCTCGTGAAGGCGAAGAGCGTCGTCAGCATGATGATGATGAGCTTCGGCGCGCTGGGCCTCATCAGCGTGCTGTGGATCCTCTACGGCTTCAACATGTCGGCCGTCGGCAGCCCGCTGGAGTTCGCGGGCAACCCGTTCTCCGACTTCGGGATGACCGCACTCGCGAGCGGCGAGAGCGCGAACACCGACCTCGTGGGCGCGGCCTACGGCGCCACCTTCGCGATCATCACGATCGCGCTGATCTCCGGCGCCATCGCCGACCGTGCGAAGTTCGGCTCGTGGATGATCTTCGCCGGCCTCTTCGCGACCATCGCCTACTTCCCGATCGCCGCGTGGGTCTGGGGCGGCGGCTGGATCATGAACCTCGGCACCACGCTGTTCGGTGAGGATGCCGGCATCGGCGTCATCGACTACGCGGGTGGTACCGCGGTGCACATCAACGCCGGAGCCGCCGCGCTCGCCCTCGCCCTGGTGCTCGGCAAGCGCATCGGCTTCCAGAAGGGCATCACGAAGCCGCACAACGTGCCGCTCACCCTCCTCGGTGCCGCCATCCTGTGGTTCGGCTGGTTCGGCTTCAACGCCGGCGCCGAGTGGCTGAACGAGCTCGCGAACGTCGGACTCATCGTCGTCAACACCGTCGGGGCCACCGCTGCCGCCATCATCGGCTGGATCGTCGTCGAGAAGTTCAAGGACGGCAAGGCGACCTCGGTGGGCGCCGCCTCCGGTGCCGTCGCTGGTCTCGTCGCCATCACCCCGGCGTGTGCGAACCTGACTCCGGGTTGGGCGCTGCTCCTCGGCATCGTGGCCGGCGCCGTCTGCGCCATCGCCGTCGAGCTGAAGTTCAAGCTCGGCTTCGACGACTCGCTCGACGTCGTGGGCATCCACCTGGTCGGTGGCCTCATCGGCACCCTGTACCTCGGCTTCTTCGCGACCGAGACCGGCCTCTTCGTCGGCGGCGGCATCGAGCAGCTCGCGGTCCAGGCCATCGCCGCCTTCGCCGTCCTCGTCTACTCCTTCATCGTGGCCTTCGTCATCGGCTTCGCGATCGAGAAGACGATCGGCTTCCGCGTCAAGAACGAGGACGAGATCGCCGGCGTCGACACCTCCGTGCACGGCGAAGAGGGGTACGCCCTCGTCGACTGACCTCGACCGCCTCCGCTTCGCCGAACGGGCGTCGTCCACCAGGACGGCGCCCGTTCGGCGTTCCCTGCGGTGGGAGCCGCGGACGATAGGGTGACGGCGTGTCAACCTTCACCTCGATCATCCGCCGCGTCGCGAACGCACTCCTGGGCCCCTCCACCCGCGCCGCTTCCAGTGCGGTGCGCACCGCCGGCCTCGCGACGCCACCGACCACCACCGCCGCTTCACCCGGACGCTCAGGACGGACGGCGACGGTCGAGGTCGATCCGCGGGCGGTGGGCACCGTGTCCATCGACTACGCCCCGGCCGTCGACGGCGATCCCGATCCTGGCGAGATCGTCTGGACCTGGGTGCCGTACGAGGAGCGCGACGGGCGTGGCAAGGACCGTCCGGTGCTCATCGTGGCGCGCTCGACCGGAGGCTGGGTGCTGGCGGTGCAGCTGACGAGCAAGGATCATTCGCAAGACGGTGAGTTCGTGCCGCTCGGCACCGGCGGATGGGACAGTGCCGGCCGTCCGAGTTGGGCGAACCTCGACCGCGTCTTCCGCGTGCACCCCGACGGGATGCGGCGGGAGGCGGCTCAGGTCCCGCGTGATCGCTTCGCCCGAGT
Source organism: Plantibacter sp. M259 (assembly GCF_006065115.1). Taxonomy (NCBI): domain Bacteria; kingdom Bacillati; phylum Actinomycetota; class Actinomycetes; order Micrococcales; family Microbacteriaceae; genus Plantibacter; species Plantibacter sp. M259. The sequence goes on from NZ_CP040750.1 coordinate 4,049,599, forward strand.
CGCCACTGGGCTCCGTTCACGGTACGGGTGGCGCTGACCGACCTTGTGACCCGCCGCTCAGGCGTACCGGTCGCTCCGTCGCGGCGCTGCGTCCCACGGCACCTGCCCGTGCTCCCAGGCGTCCGCGGAGCTTGGGGTGGCCGGTGCAGCGGACCGGCGTCCACCCGGCACGGCACGCTCCGCCTCGGCGAGCGTCGCGAACCGACCGATCAGTCGGCGGTCCTCTGAACGCGGAGCCCAGGTGACGCAGCGGAAGTAGGCCGGTGCGCCGCTCGGCGCGAAGTACTTCACGAGGCCGGCCGGCCGGTCGGGTACCTCTCGCATCACGATCCATTCGGCCTCGCCGATGCGGATCGGCGGGGCAGCGGGGCGATCGGGCATGATTCGAACATATGTTCGATTCTGAGGGATGTCAAGGCGACACCGGTGATGACGAGGTGCCAGGACGATCGCCGCAGTGCTGTCTCACCAGACGGGTGGATATTGACCGGTGGTCGGCTCGAGGACGAGATCCGAGCTCGTGCAGGATCCTTGTTCGGCAGAAGTCCTAGGAGAAACCCCTGTCACCCAGCAAGCTGGCTGCATGTCGTCACGAGAACCGGTCCGTCTGTCGAGCCGGACAGCGTTCATCGTGGTCGCGGCGGTCCTCGGCCTCTCCTTGTGGGCGAGTGGGTCACCCGCGATGGTCTATCCGATCTACGTCGACGAGTGGGGCGCTACCCCCGCGCTGACGACCGCACTCTTCGCCACATACCCGCTTGCGCTCGTCTCGGCTCTCACGGTCGGCGGCACCCTCTCCGATGCGCTTGGACGACGAAGTGTCCTCCTGGGCGGTATGAGCGTCGTAGCCCTCGGCACGCTCGTGTTCCTCATCGCGGGAGCGCTACCGTGGCTGTTCGTCGGCCGTGCTGCACAGGGCATCGGTGTGGGTATCGGACTGAGCGCGGCCGCCGCGGCCCTGACCGACTTCAACGTGTCCGCGCGTCCCGCCAGAGCGAGTGCGGTCAACACCGCCGCGACATCGATCGGTGCCACGGTGGCGATCATGGCGGGTGGCGCACTCGTGCAATTCAGTGCAGCCCCGGCGCGGGCGCCCTTTGCGCTACTGCTCGTCGTCGTCATCGTGACGCTGGTGCTGCTCTGGTTCCTGCCCGAACGCGAGACGGTCCATGCACCGTGGCGGCCCACGCGGCCCCATGTCCCCGTGGCGGGTAGACGATCCTTCGTCATCGGCACTGGAACCGTGCTCAGCGCGTTCGTGATGGGCGGTGTCTTCCTGGCGCTCGGGGCCCAGATCGCGAAAGAACTCGTCGGCTCACAGAACGCGTTCATCACGAGTCTGGCGCTGGCGAGTTGGCCTCTTGCAGGTGTTCCGGCCGCATTCGTCGCGAACCGGATGCGGGTTCGAACGGCGAGTCTGATCGGTGGCGCGGCGGCCGCTGTCGGGTCCGTCCTCCTGCTCCCGGCAGCTGCGCACCACTCGTTCGCGATCTTCCTCCTGGCCAGCGTGGTGAGCGGATTCGGATACGGGCTGATGTTCTCTGCAGGATTCTCACTCGTCTCGGCAGCAGCACCGGAGAAACAGCGGGCAGGTGCGCTGTCGACCATGTATTTGACGGTCTACATTGCTCAAGCTGTCGGTGCTGTCGCAATCGGCGTCGTCGCGACCAGCGCAGGGCTCGCCACAGCGCTGACGATCGGGATGCCGGTCATCGCACTCCTCTGCGTTCTCGCAGCGGTGTGCGCGCTACCGAAGTCGAAGTAGCCCCAGCAGCGCGTCAGTGTCAGCGCTCGGCTGGATCGTTCACGACGGGCTCGCGAGCGCGAACGCTCGCCACGTCCCGTCCGGGGGCACGATCAGGCACGGCATTCCCAAGGCGGCACCGCCGACATCGTCGTGCGCTGAGTCGCCGATCATGAGGCAGTCCGTCGGATCGACGCCGAGCGCGTCCGCTGCCAGTCGGAAGATCCGCGGATCGGGTTTCACAGAGCCGGCCTCGTAGGACAGGATCACGGCGTCGAATGCAGTGGCGATGCCCCATCGTTCGAGCGCCGGGCGGATGTCCAGCGCGATGTTCGAGACGATCCCGAGACGCGTCCCCGCTGCGGATGCTCGGGCGATGAAGTCGGATGCGCCTGCGTTCAACACCCATTGGTTCGGCATCACCGCGTACAGCGCTTCGGCGAAATCGATCGGTATCGCGTCGTCATGGCTCAGGGTCGAGACGAAGGCGTCCCGATGCGCGGCGGGGTCGAGGTCCCAGTCCAGAGCCGGGAACAGCCGTCTGGCCTCAACCCACACGTTTCGGATCCGCTCACGTGGGATCGCCCCCGGTGCGGGCCCACCCGCGAGCAGGTCGCTCGCTTCGTCGATCCACTCGTCCACCGACCGGACGACCGCCAAGGTGTTGTGGAAGTCGAGGAGCACCGCGGTCGGGCGCGCACCCGACGGGCGCGACGGTCGTGCCTCAGCCTGCCCCGTCGCGCGAACAGGCTGACCGGAAGCTCCATCACCGCTGTACTCGCTCATCCCAGCAACCTAGCTCAGCGACGCGACGGGGGGGGATCGATCACCGCGCATGGTGGCGGGTCGGCGGGTCTCCTGCCTATCCGACGCGTTCGAGCGGCTCGACCGGAGCCGACCGCTCGATCTCGGCGACCCAGGCGTGTCGGGTCTCCGGATCCTTCCGGATCGACAGGAGCCGGTCCATGTAGGGCTCGAGTGCCGTCACCTTGTCGAGCGGCGCCCCGATCACGAGCTGGAAGCCGAGCCGCAGCCAGGCGACCACCGCGCGGCCGGCGAACTCCGAGTCCGCCTTGATGAAGCCCTCGTCGAGCAGGACCGGCGCGAACCTCGGACGCGGGCGGTCCTCGTCACCGAGCTGGTAGCGCAGAGCGGCGCCGACGATGAACGCGACGAGCTCCTGGGTCTCGCCACCGCTCTTGTCGCCGAGCGAGGAGTAGACGCTGACGTCCTGACCAGACGTGTCGTACCGCACGGCGGTGATCTCGACGTGGCGGCGCACGTCGAGTACCTGGTCGCGGGTCGACTGGGACCCGGCACCCGTGTCGCGCATCGACTCCATGAACCGGCGGAGCCGCTGGAAGCGGGCCTCCAACTCGTCGTCGCCGAGCTTCGCGGTGACCTCGCTCGACAGGGCGCGCAGCTCGCGCCGGAAGGCGGAGGCCTCCTCGCGATGCACCCGGCGGAGGACGATCTTCAGACGATCGTGCGCCGGCCCGAACGGCAGGTCGCGCAGGATGTCGTTGACCGGGACCAGGCGGTCCTCGATCTCCTCGACGGCGCTGTCGAACGCGCTGCTGAGGGGCACGAGGTCCTCGCCGCTCCACTGGGACAGCCGGCGGCGCCACTCCTGACGGCGCTCGGGGAGACCGGTGCCGAGGATGCCGTCGAGGATCGCCCGGTAGTCGCCATAGGACTCGAGCGTCGTGCCGAGGTTGGGGTCGTGCCAGATCGACTGGTACTGCTCGAACACGTGCACCTGTGCGAGCGCGGCCTGCTCCGCCTGGCGGACGGCCGACGACAACTCGTCACCGAGCCGGGCGCGGAGCCGCTTCATCGCATCGCCGAACCCGCTGAGTGACGGCACGCCGCCCACCGCTGCGAGAGCGGCTTCGATCCGCTCGACGTCGGCGGGGGAGACCTCCTCCACCTCGGAGCGCTCGAAGCGGTCGATGACCGTCGTCGCGGCGTCCTGCTGATCGACGAGGACCCCGTGCTCCTCGTCGAGGCGTCTGACACGGTCTTCGGCCGGGAACCGCTCGGCGTTCGCGGCGTCGAGTTCACGTTGGGCTGCCGCCACCGAGCCCTGGAGCTCCTGCAGGACGTCACTGGCGTCGAGCAGACGCTCCAGCTCGGCCGCGGCTGCGTCACGATGCGCAGCAGCACCGGCGACGTCGATCCTGGCCCACTCGGTGTCGAGACGATACCGGTGGGCGGCCCGCTCGGCCTCACGACGCGACAACCGCTGCTGGATGCCGGCCTGTCGACCGGCGATGACTTCGAGGCGCCCGCGGATCTCGGCCGTCTCCGCCTCGATCGACGCGATCCGCGCCTCATTGGTGAAGCCGAGGATCGGTGCACCGCCCGTGTCGCCATGGGAGCCGCGGCGGCCGTCACGCAGCTGGCCGTTCACGGTCACGCGGCGACCGCCACCCGAGAGCTCCGACGGAGACTCCACGCACCGCGCGTCGATCCGGTCCGAGGTCACGCGCTGCTCGATCCACGTACTGAACGGCGAGGTGCGGTATGTGACACGGCCGGAGATGAACGCGGGGTCACCTGCGTCGGGGGAGGACGGCTCATGCAGCGGGACACCCTCGAACTGCAGGCGGACCGGGATCCGGACCGCGTCGATTGCACGGCCGAACGCGTCGAGGTGTTCCTCGTCGACGAGGACGGTCCTCGCGAGACCGTGCAGGGTGACCTCGATCGCGGGACGCCAGGCGGCATAGGCGGGAGCGACGTCGATGAGTTCGGCCACGAACGGCAGCTGTTCGGGATCGAGTCCGGCCGCCTCGGCGAGGGCGAGCCTCGCCCGGTGGAGTCGATCGGGGACCGCGCCGTCACGGCCGCGAAGCGATTGCAGCTCACGGCGGAGCTCGGTGTTGCGTTCCTCGAGGGGGAACGCTTCGCGATGCAGCTGGGCGCGATCGGTCTCGATGGCGTCGAGCGCGCTGTCCTCGTCGGCGAGGAAGTCCTCGCTGCGGCCGAGCGCACGCCGGAACGATGCTTCGTCCTCGATCGGATCGTCGAGGACCTCGGTGCGCTCGTCGAACAGCGACCTGGCTCGTGCCACCTCGGCGTGCGTCGCCTCCGCGGCCTCACGCCGTTCCTCGGCGCGCCGCAGCGCGCTCCCGCCCTGCTCCGACACCTGACGCTCGAGTTCACGGACGCGGACACCCGCCGCAGCAGCCCGTGCCCGTGCCGCCTCCAACGTGGCCCCGGCCTCGAGCTTCTCCCGCCGGTTCCGGGAGACCGCCTCATCGAGCAGTGCCTCGTGGGCGCGACTGCGCCAGACGGTGAACGGTGTCGTGCCGTCCTCGGTGAAGCCGAGGCGCTCGAGGTCGGCCGCCGCCCGGTGCCCGTCCTCGTAGTCGCGACGCAGCTCACCGAGCCGCTCGAGCACCCGGGCCTTGCGGCTCTCGGTCTCCATCGCGAGGTAGGCCTCATCGAGCGCCTCGAAGTGCGACAGCGCCCGGTCGGCCGCGTCGTACGTGCTCGGACGCTCCAGCACCATCGACTTGTACAGGCCGTCGACCGTCGGCAGGTGCTGGCCCGCCTGGATCCGGGCCAGCAGCCGCATCGCCCGACCACCGTCGCCACCGGCACCGATGCCGAGACGGGTGTGCAGGGTGTAGGACAGCTCCGCGTAGGTGTCGCGGACGACGAATCCGGGGATGCGACCCTGGAGCTCGCCGGCGTCGAACCGCTTGGGCACGAACGCCTCGAGGTCCGTGAGCTCGAACGGCCCGTCGACGGTCGCCATCGTCATCGACAGGTCACCGGTGCGCAGCGCACGTCGGGGGACGAGGTAGGCGCGTACGACGGTGAAGCGACGGTCGTCGTCGTTGAGGAACGTCACCGCCACGGCACCCCAGGTGAGCTGATCCGTGCCGCGCAGGTTGATGTCGCGCATCGCCCCGGTCTGCGGGTCCCGTGCCGAGTCGACTTTGCCGCGAAGATACGTCAGCAGGTTGCGCTGGTCGGGATTCCGCGCCCGTCCGACCGCTGCGTCGTTGGAGGCCCCGTTGAACGGCACGTCCGACGGCATCATGACCGCGAGGTACGCGTCCATGAGCGAGCTCTTCCCGGTGCCGGAGGCACCGGAGATGAGCGTCGCGCGGGAGGCGAAGTCGACCGACCGGTACCCGTCGAACCCACCCCAGTTGATGACCTGCATCCGTTCGATGCGCCACTGCTCGACGAGGTCCAGCAGGGTGTCGGTGTCCGTGGAGCGGCTCATCGGTCGTCCTCTGCTGCTGGTGGCTGGGTCTGGTCGTCGGGGGAGTCCTGCGACTCGGCTGCGGTGCCGTCGGGCTCGCCGTCCGCGTCGGCATCGGGTCGCGGCTGCTCGGAGGCCGGATCGACCGCTGTGGTCTGCGTTTCGAGCCACTCCAGGAGTTCCTGGAGGCGCTCGAGGGGGAGGAGCGTCTCCACCACCGACGCGATCCGGTGGCGGCGGGCGTCCTTGGTCCGCAGCAGGACCCGCGCGGTCAGCAGCTTGTCGATCGCGCGCTCGACGCGGCCGTCGTCGCGGGCGCGGTCGGTCGCGTGCTCGGGCCGGAAGCTCGCGACGAAACCGAGCAGCTCGTCGTGTTCGACGATCGCGGCTCGTGCGCCGTTGGCCAGCTCGGTCCGGAGACGCGTGCGCAGGTAGACGAGCAGGATCGTCTCCTCGCGGCTGTAGCTGGTGTCGTGCAGCAGGGTCGGGAAGGGACGCCGCCCGCTCTCCGAGCCCGCCTGACGCTTGAAGGCGACCTCGGCCGAGCGGTCCACCTCGAGCTCCAGGAACAGTTCGTTGAGGCGGGATCGCAGCAGCGACTCGGACTCGAGGACCGTCCGCCACTCGGTTGGCTGGAGCGCTGGGCTGACGTAGCGGTGCTTCAGCAGGGCGACGAGCGCACGACGTTGGGCCGCGTCGAGGCGTCCCTCGTCCCCTCGAAGAGGGCGAACGAGTCGTCATCCGGGCCGGCGACCGGCGCCTCGGCGGGTGCGAAGGCGTCGAGTCCGTCCGTCGTCAGGTCGTCCGACATCGGGTCGGTCGCCGTCACGGTGGGATCAGTCTCGGAGGTCATGTCATTCCGTTCCGTGCCCGGCCTGGTCGGCCGGAGCAGTGGTCGTGGTCGTCGTGGCTCGCGTCAGCGCTGCGACACCAGCCTCGCCGAGCGGGAAGGCCGGGAGTTCGAACGCGGTGGTCGTCCCATCAGGACGGACCGTCTCGTAGCGACGGCGTGGTGCCTGCTCGTCGTACGTGCCCAGCTGGGTCATGAGGTGGACGAGGCCGAAGAGCTCCACCGGTCGTCGGAGTTCCGGATCGAGCCCGGAGAACGCCGCATGGGCGTCCTCGGCACCGGAGGTCACCGCATCGAGGAGTCCGGCCCGGAGCTCGTCGAGGAGCGGTCCGCCCTGCGACCGGAGGGTGTCGAGCGACATCGCCGCGCCGTCGGTGCGTTCGACGGACGTCGCGATCGGCGGCGGTGCGACCTCGACGTCCGGATCGTAGAACCGCTCGCGCAGGTGTTCGATGTCGATGGTCTCGGGAAGCAGCGGCAGGTCGACGGTGGCGCGTGGTCCTGCGGTCCGCATCCAGATGCCGAGGCGCTGGTTTAGTGCCCGCAGGGTCGTGTCGAGCTCGCGGTCCTGCACGACGTCGTGGTGCACGATGTGGTCGCGGAGCGTCGCGGTGAGCCGCCGACGCTGCGCGAGGACGTCGTCGATCCCCTGTCGGATGATGCCGACGGCACCCCGGAAGCCACGGAGCTCAGCGGGCCCGAGCCTGGCCGAGAAGGGGTGGTCGAGGATCGTGGAGAGGTCGCGCTTGAGGTCCTGCAGCAGATCGTCGTTGCGGAGGAGTTCGAAAGCGCCCTCGAAGGCCCGACCCTCGGCCGTCGCCGTCATGAGCTCGTCGGTGCGCCGCAGGTAGTCGTCGAGGATCTCGCCGATCGGACGGGTGTCGTTCCGGAAGTCCTCGACGATCCGCCGGTGCATCGCGATGACGGACTCCTCGACTCGGCGGAAGTCGCTCGGGAGCTGCCGGATGAGGTCGGCGATGTTCGCGTAGCCGTCCTGCATCCGGTCGTCGCTCGCCGCGACGACGGTGCCGCCAGCCGCGACCCGTTCGCGTTCCGCCTGGAGCTCGGCGAGCTGGGCGTCGATGCGACGCAGATGCTCGTCGCGGTCGGGGTCGGCCTGCAGCGCCCATCGACGCACGGAGTCGAGGATCATGGTCAGGCGCGACTCACTGATGAGGGCGCGGTCGTGCGCGAGGCCGTCGACGAGCGAGACCGCTTCGAGCGCGTGCGAGGTGAGCGAGTACTGTTCCTCACCGTCGTCGGTGCTCGTCCGGACGAGCCACTGGTCGTGCACCCACTCCCGGCAGAGGGACCGGCCGCCACCGCGTTCGTCGCCGCCGGCCGGGATCCGGGCACCGCGAGCCGCGAGTTCGCCGAGGTACTCCTCGACCTGCAGATGGAAGCGGTCCGCTGCGACGAACTGGACGTCGCGGCCGAACGTGGTTCGGAAGATCGCGACCACCGCGGGCGCGGTCGGTCGGCTCAACAGCCGGATCGCAGGACGCTCCAGCGCGTCCCGGACGCGGCCGAACTCTCCGTCGATCTCTCCCACTGCACTCCTCGATCGTCCGGGCACACGAACACCCCGAGGCCACCGCAGCTGCCAGATTATCAGCGCACCGCACCCGTGGTGAGCCACGCCGAGCGTCGACGGTCATGATCGGCTCGGGCCCCGTCCGGCCGCTGTCAAGGTCCAGGGTGGGGCAGGGCGGTCCGGTTACGGTGAGGACATGGGAACAGAGCGACGCCCCGAGGTCCTGCGGGGAGACGGTTGAGCTGCGCGAAGGGTGATCGCCGATGATCCGTTCAGCGTTGCGGACACTCGGATGGTGGGCGCGCGACTACGCCTACGCACTCGTCTGGCAGGTCCGGGCCTTCGTCAGCCGCACCGACCCGCACGATTTCCTGTCCGGCGACCGGTCGCCGATCGTCGTCCTTCCGGGCGTCTACGAGACCTGGCGGTTCCTCGAGCCGCTCATCCGCCGACTCCACGACGACGGGCACCCGGTACACGTGATCGACCCGCTCGGACGCAACGACCGCTCGGTCCCGGTGGCGGCACGACTCGTCGCCGACTACCTCGAGGCGAACGGGCTCGGCGACGTCGTCCTCCTCGCGCACAGCAAGGGCGGGCTCGTCGGCAAGTACGTCATGTCGCTCGGCGGCGGGGGAGCCCGGATCTCCGGGATGCTCGCCGTCGCGGCGCCGTTCGCCGGATCGCGGTATGCGAGGCTCATGATCCTCCCGAGCCTGCGCATCTTCACCCCCGACGACCCGACGATCCTTGCGCTCTCCCGGGAGGCGACCGTCAACCCGAGGATCGTCTCCGTGTACGGGCGCTTCGATCCGCACATCCCGGGCGGCAGCCGACTCGACGGTGCCAAGAACGTGGAACTCGACACGGGCGGCCACTTCCGGATCCTCGCCCACCCGCGCGTGTTCGCGGAGGCACAGCTGCTGGCGGACGGGCGGGACGCATGACGATCGAGACGCTCGAGACCGCGGTCCACCCGCCCATGACCGTGGACGTGGTCGTTCCGGTGAAGGACGATGCGGCGCTTCTGCGCCGCTGTCTGCGCTCACTGCGCGCGCAGCACACCGGACCCGCATCGATCATCGTCGTCGACAACGGCAGCCGCGATCGCGCCGAGGTCGCGGCCATCGCCGAGCGGTACGGCGCGGTCCTCATCGATGAGCCGATGCCCGGCATCCCCGCGGCGAACGCAGCAGGCTTCGACCATGCGACGGCGACGATCGTCGCGAGACTCGACGCGGACTGCGTGCCGCCGCCGGACTGGTTGACCCGGATCACCGAGGCGTTCGCGACGGACCCGGAACTTGAGGCACTCACCGGCCCCGCCGTCTTCATCGACGGTCCCCGCCCGCTCCGAGCACCGCTCGCCGGCCTCTACCTCGGGGCGTACCGGCTCTTCGTCGGGGCCGCCCTCGCCCAGGTCCCGATCTTCGGGTCCAACTGTGCGATCCGACGCGAGACGTGGGAGCAGATCGCCGAGACGGTGCACCGCGAGGATGCGGAACTGCACGACGATCTGGACGTGTCGACACACCTGGGTCTCCACCGACGCGTGCGCTACGACCGGTCGCTCGGGATGGGGATCTCGATGCGCCCGTTCACCGATGCCGGTTCGCTCGTCCTCCGGATGCGTCGGGGCTGGACGACCCTGCGTGTGCACTGGCCGGAGGACCTGCCCGCCGTCAGATGGTTCCATCGCAGCCGCCGCCTGCGCGCCATCGTGCCGGATGCGACGAGCGCACCGCGGACGGTGCCCTGGCGGGAGCGGAGCCGGCTGGTGCGCGCCGTCCGGCTCTGGCGGACGCGCCGGCCGGTGACGTTCCGGGAGAAGGTCCGGTACAAGATGCTCCGCGACCGTCGTCCGCTGATCGTCACCTTCGCGGACAAGGCCGCCGTACGGGAGCTCGTCGCTTCGCGCATCGGCTGGCACGTCCTCCCGCGCGTGTACGGGATCCTCGACGATCCGCATGAGTTGCGGGACCTGGAGCTCCCGGGTCCTACGTCGTCAAGCCGACTCACGGCAGCGGGGCGGCGATCGTCGTCTCGTCCTCCGCCAGCCCCGACGCCCGTCTGCCGACCGACGCGGGGAGCTGGGAGTACCGGCATGTCCGACCGGAGACGGTGGATCGTGATCGACTCGTCGAACTCGCGAACGGCTGGGTGTCCCAGTTGTACGGTCAGGGACCGAACCGCGAGTGGGTGTACGGACGGGTCCCGCGCAGGATCATCGTCGAGGAGCTGCTGGAGGGACCGGATGGCGGGATCCCCGACGACCTCAAGTTCTTCGTCTTCCATGGGCGCTGCCGGTACATCCAGCTCGACTCCGGCAGGTTCGGACGCCGGACCCAGGACTTCTTCCTGCCGGATTGGCGGCACCTGCCACTCAGCGGCGGACCGGCGTGGGCCGACCCGGAACCGTCGGCGCCCGAACGGCTCGACGAGATGATCGACCTGGCCGAGCGCCTGGCCGCCGACACCGACTTCGTCCGCGTGGACCTGTACGACCTCGGCGACCGCATCGTGTTCGGTGAGCTGACGAGCTACCCCGCCGGTGGCGAGAGTCCGTTCGACCCGGAGCGGTACAACGCGGAGTTCGGTTCCTGGTGGACGGTGCCGAGGCGATACCGGTGAGTGACGTCCCGCATGGTCCACGACGGCAGCGCTGGCTCGTTGCCGCGACCGAGTATGCGGGGCTCACGAGCTACACGGGCGGGATCGGACGGCACTACGCCGCGCTCCTTCCCGCCCTCGTCCGCTCGGGAGTCGAGGTCGACCTCGTCGTGTGCTCGGACGACGAGCTGCCCGTCGGCGCGGACATCGACGGCGTCCGTCTCATCGACGCCGTACGGCACGGCAGTCGATCACCACGCGTCCTCAGGATGCTCCTCGGCGCCCGAACCGTCCGCCGGGTGTTCCGACGCGGTTCGTACGATCGGATCTTCCTGCCCGAATGGAGCGCGCTCGGATCAGCGCTGCCGCGTTCGGCTCCCCTCGTGACGAATCTCGCCACGAGTATTCGTCTCTCCAACCTCGTCTCGGGACTCCGCCTCGGTGACCTGCCGGTCGCAGGGCGCATCGCGGTGATCGTCCAGGACGCGCTCGAGACCCGACAGATCCGACGGTCTGCTGCGCTCGTCGCGATCTCGACCGCGATGCTCGCACGCACGAAGGACCTGCTCGACGCCCTGCCGCCGGCCGCCGTCGTGCGCAACTGCATCGACGTCGACGCCGTCCGCGTTGCCGCGTCGACCGCCGGGCTGCCGGCTCAGTGGCCGACCAGGGCGGAACCGGTCGTGCTCTTCCTCGGCCGGCTCGAGCGGCGGAAGGGTGTCGTGGAGGCGTTTCAGGCGTTCGCGTTGCTCGTCCGGCAGAAGCCCGATGCCCGACTCGTCCTCGCCGGTTCCAGCGGTGACCGGCGGTTCGAACCGGACCTGACGGCGCTGCTGTCCATCCTGCCCGAGTCGGTACGGGACCGGGTCGTGTGGCTCGGGCATGTGGTGGGAGCGGAGCTCTATCGGGCCGTCGGAGCTGCGACGGTGGTCATGTGCCCCTCGCGCTGGGAGGGGTTCGGCAACGTCGCGCTCGAGGTGAAGACGATCGGGACCCCGCTGGTCGTGACCACCGGGAGCGGGTACGACGACTTCTGCACGGACGGCGTCGACTGCCTCATGGTGCCGCCGGGAGACCACGGAGCCCTCGCGGGAGCACTACGAGAGGTGCTGGACGCGCCGTCGGACGCCCTGACGCGGGCCGCGACCGCACGTGCATCCGTCGACCGTTACGCGCCGGAGCCTGTCGCCGCGGCGCTGGTGTCCGCAGTCGACGGACTGCTCGGGCCGGTCGGCTGAACCCGGACCCAGTCGTCGCCGATCCGTCGGACTGCACCAGCCTGAGCGAACGCCTCCAGCCAACCGGTCATCGGCCAGGTTCCCCACCGGTCGGCGAACCGCGCGCCGTTCCGGAGGATGTCGTCGAAGTGCTGCCAGGGCGGGCGCTGCGTCTCGTGGTGCTGGTGGTAGGCGTGCGCGCCTCCGACCCACACGAGGGGTGTCCGCGCCGCGCTCAGGGCGAACGCGAAGTCGGTGTCCTCTCCGCCGTAACCTTCGTACCCCTCGTCGAATCCTCCGCTCCGGGACCAGGTCGACGCACTCGTCGCGAAGGACAACGACCAGAACAGCGGGTACTCGTCCTCGGAGGCGACGCGCTCCGAGCCGTCGTCCGGGTTCGGTCTCGCGGCATGCGGTGCCGTCGCCGCCGCCAACGCGCGTCGGTCGGAGACGTCCACGCCGGGCTGCAGGTAGGTCACCGGGCCGCAGAGCACTGCCCCGGGTGGCGATCGGACGCCTCACGGTATCGGTCGAGCAGGGCCGGCCCGGGGACGCAGTCCGCGTCGAGGAACACGATGAGGTCGGCACCGCGGTCGATGGCGAGCGCTGCACCGGCGTTCCGGCCTGCCGCGAGACGGAGTCCGTCGGACCCCGGTGGAAGGTGGACCGTCAGCTCCGCGTCGAGGGTCGGGGGTGCGTCGTCGCCGATCCACACGACAAGTCGCTCCACCGCGTCGCCCGAGGTCGGTATGGACGCCCCGACGGCCTCGAGCTGCCGTTCGAGGTGTCCGAGTCGGGGGCGCGAGCACAGGGTCACGACAGACGTCCTCACCGTCCGCCCCTGCGGGATCGCCGACCGCGACCGCCTCGATCGCCTCCGCTGCTCGTCGGGCGGCGCCCGCAACCTGCCAACGAGACCAGTCGGGTTGGAACTCCGAGGCCCGGTCGAGGATGCCCGTCCAGTCCGCGGCGTCGGGCCAGGTCGACCGCACGACCGCCAGCTCATTGGCTTCGAGTGCGCGGGCGGTGGACACCTGCTCGTCGAACGGGCGCTCCTGTGGGACCACGACCGCCGTGACGCCGGCCGCCGCGAGATCGGCGATCGCGTTCTGACCGGCCCACGACACCACCACCTCCGCCCGGCAGAGCGCGTCCCACGGGTCGTCGGTCCAGACGGACCCGGCACCGGCGCCGAGCGAGGTCCAGTCGCGACCGCTGGCGTGGGCGGCCTCCTCCACGGCTTCCTGCGACACCGAGGAGCCGCCGGCCCCGGCGAGGAGGAGCACCCCGCTGCGCCCGGCTTCCGCGGCAGTCCGCTCGCGACCCTCGAAGCGACTGATGCCGCCGGTGTGGACCACCTTGTCCTGCACGGGACGCAGGTGCTCCAGCTCCAGCACACCCTGAGGCCATGGGGCGATGATCGTCGACGCCGCACGGAAAGCGAGCGAATGCGGTTCGTCGTCACGGTGGCCCGGCTGTGCCATGACGACGGTGGGGACGCCGAGCAGGCGTGCAAGGAGCACCACCTCGACGGAGACGTCCACCACCATCGCGTCGATCCGCTGCTGCGCGAGGGCGACGGCGATGGTCGCAAGACGAGCACGGTGACCGGCATGGCCGAGTGGGGCCCAGTGCAGCAGCCCCTCCGCGGTCGGATCGCAGTCGCCCGGGGGAGAAGCGCCGTCCGGCACGTCGTCGTCCCGGTCGAGCACCACCCAGGAACAGTTCGAGGGGAGTCCCACCGGCGCGGCGAACGAGCTGAAGCAGACGATGTCGGCGTCGAGGTGCGGAGCGACGGCGAGCAGGCGCGTCACGTGCCCCCGTCCGTGGTGGTGCACGTACCAACCGATGCGGGGCCTCACGAGCTGAACTCGTCGACGCGACCGGAACCGAGCACGGGCGAGTCGCCGAGGAGTGCAGCGAAGTGCTCCTCGAGCCGGCCCACCCTGGCGTCGAGCGAGAACCGGGCGAGGGCGGACGCCCGGATCGAGGCGCGGAACCCCCGGTCCAGCTCCGACTGCCGGATCAACCCGTCCACGCGGTCCGCCATGGCCGCCAGGTCTCCTGGTGCGACGACCTGCATCCCGACGCTCGCCTGGGCGATCTCGGGCACACCGCCGACGGCGAAGCTGACCACCGGAGTCCCGGTCATCAGCGCTTCCGGTGCGACGAGACCGAACGGCTCTGCCCAGGCCGGCGTCGAGACCGCTGCCGCGCTCCGTCCCACGAGCGTGGCGAGCCGCGTCGGATCGAGCGGCCCCACATGTCGGACGTCGCGTCCCAGCAGCGGCGACAGCACGCGCTCGGCGTACACCGGATCACCCACGCGACCGGCGATGACGAGCCGTCGCCCCAGTCGGCGGGCGACGTCGACCGCGAGGTGCGGAGCCTTCTCCGCGACGACCCGTCCGAACCACACGAGGTCGTCACCGCCTCGGCCGGCTCGCCAGGCATCCGGATCGATGCCGTTCAGGAGCACCTCCGACTCGACACCGGCCGTCGCCCAGGTGCGTTTCGTGAACTCGCTCACCGCCAGGAACCGGCTGCCGTCGGAACCGGCCCGGTTCGCTGCTGCGGCGACGGCCTCGTCGACCGGGGTGTGCAGGGTGGTGATCATGGGGACGCCCAGATCAGGTGCCAGTTCCACCGGGAGCGCGTCCAGGCAGTGGTTCGACACGACGTCGTAGCGCCCCGGCCGAGCGGCGATCGCTTCGAGCGCGCGACGCAGTGCCGGGACGGATCGGGTCATGTGGCCCGGGGGATACCGCTCGTCGTCGGGGGAGGACCAGCGCGGCCACCGCAATTCCGGCAGTTCGAAGACGCTGCCGCGCTCGACGAAGTCGGACCCGCGGACGCCGATGAACGTCACCTCGTGGCCTCGTTCACGGAGAGCAGTGACCTCCGACCACACGGCGGATTCGAGCCCGCCGGCGTGCGGGCGACGGATGGGGAAGCGCAGCGGGGCGATGACGACGACGCGCAGTCGTGGACCGGCCGTCACGAGGCGCGCTCGGCGATGACTCGGCGGTACAGCTCGGCGTGCGCTGCCGCACCGGCGGCGTCGTCGACGACGCGCCGGGCGCCGCGCTCGGCGACGGCCGCGATCCGGTCGGAGGAGCCGGCACTGGTCGTGCCGTCCGCGTCGAGCAGCGCGCCGATTGCACGCTCGAGTGATGCTCCGTCCCCGAGGTCGTAGGCGGAGACGGTGTCGTCGGGATGCTGATCGAGGTAGGCCCCGACGCCAGACGGGATGGCGACGGACACGCCGAGATCCCAGCAGAGTTCGAGCCAACCCGAGTGCGTGCCGTACCGGTAGGGGAGGAGACAGACGTCCAGGCGGCTGAGTGCGATGGCGAGTCCGAGGTCGTCCAGCCGCTCGTGCTCGATGAGCAGCGCCGCTTCCGAGCTGCCGACGAGCCGTCGGACGGCCTCGCGTGCTTCCGGATCCCGGACCGTGTGGTGCATCCGCACCTCCGCGACGATGTCCCCTCCACGGCGGCGGAGGCGTTCGACCGCGTCGATGAGGGTGGTGACGGCACCGACCGCGTCGACATTTGGACGCAGATCCTTCAGGTGGACGCCGACCCGCGTCTCCGCCGACGGCAACACGAGCGGAACCGTGACGTCGTCCGACAGGAGCGACGGGTGCGGGATGACGACGGCGTCGCGGCCCCAACGTTCCCGGATGCCGGCGGCGGCGCCAGGGGTCAGGGTGATCAGGGCGTCTGCTCCACGGACGAGCTCGTCGAGCTGCCGGTCGTAGGCGGCCTGGTTGTCGAGCTGCGGGTGTTCAAGGTCATGCACCGTGTAAACGACCGACCAGCCGACCTGGTGCGCTGCCTCGATGCACGAGGTCACGTGTCCGGGTGGGAACGACTCCGTACCGAAGTGGATGTGCAGCACGTCGGCATCGACCGCGTGGTCGTGGATCCAGTCCGGATCGAGGGCGGCGGGCGGCCACCAGACGCCCGATGGCGCTCCATCGACCGGTGGATCGCTCAGCACGTCGATGTCGGGCGAGGCGGTGATGCGGCCGACGTAGGGGTGCGCGGCCGGGATCGAGACGACGCGGATCGGACGAGATGCCGGGTCGGCTGCTCGATCGGTGGCGTGCGACATCACGGTCGACTGCATGGCGGGATCCCCTGTACGGATACGGGCGCGAGACGCGCGGACGGGTCGGCGCGATACGGGCGCCGTCCTCCGAACATAGGTCCGATGACGAGAGTGCCCGCGACCCTTGACGCGGGCCCTCCACTGCACCACCATGACGCAGGTGATCGCAGCCCCACCCCGTCTCCTCATGGTCGGCCCACAGCACCACGGCGTCGTCCAGTACGCGATCGACGTCGCCGACGCCGTGGTCGCCACGGACCCTCGCACGGAACGGGTGTACGCCCCGACCCCGTCCGACGCCGTGCACCTGCTCGACGGCGTGGACCGTGCACACGTCCACGTCACCGACCGCCTCTTCGGCCGGTCGCCCGAGGAGGCGGCGGACGCCGTCGAGCGCCTCGCAGACGCCACCGAGTTGACCGTCACCCTCCACGACATCCCGCAGACCTCGGACGGCAGGATGCTGGACCGCCGCATCGCCGCCTACGCACGGTTCATCGCAGCCGCCCACGCGACGGCCGTCAACAGCCGGCACGAGCAGGCGCTCGCTGAAGAGTTCCTCGGTGCCAGTGCCGCGACCGTTCCGCACGCCATTCCGCTCGGCTCCCGGATCGGGACGGCGGCGGTGACGGCCGACGATGCATCGCTGACGGGAACGGCCCGCCCACTCACCGTCCTCATCGCCGGATTCATCTACCCAGGTAAGGGTCATTCGTCGGCGATCCAGGCGGCTTCGCGTGCGGCGGAGGATCTCCGTGCCACCGGTCACCAGGTCGCCGACGTCGTCGTCCGAGCCATCGGCGGCCCCTCGGCCGGGCATGAAGCGGACGTGCTCGCCCTCGAGGCGGAAGCCCGCACCGTCGGCGTCTCGTTCGAAGTCACCGGATATCTCGACGATGCGGCGTTCACCGCGCAGATCTCGCGCCCCGGCATCCCCCTGGCCGCACACGGCCATGTCTCCGCGTCACGCTCCATGCTCGACTGGGTCGAGGCAGGCCGCCGGCCGCTCGTCGTCGACTCGCGCTATGCAGTGGAGATGGATCAGCTGCGCCCGGAGACGATGGTCCGGTACGACCCGTCGACGCTGCACTCCGAGTTGGCGGCGGCCTGGCTGGACCCCTCTCGGACGCGTTTGCCCGCCGGTTGTGACCTCCGCCCGGCGCTGCCGGACATCGCGCGCGCCTATCTCGACTGGTGGGGCCTGATAGCCGGCACCGGTCGGCACCGCCCGCCGACGCTCTAGCACGCTCGCAGGAGCGACGCACCACCCTGGCCTCCGGTCGCTCGACCTGGGATCTTGGGACGATGACGCACAACGCACGGGACGGGTCGACGACGGACAGCTGGCGGCCTCGCGGCACGAGCGAGCCGGTGTCCGAACGGAGCATCGAACAGGTCGATGCCTGGTGGCGCGCCGCGAACTACCTGTCCGTCGGGCAGATCTACCTGCTCGACAACCCGCTCCTCCGCCGCCCGCTCGAAGCCGCTCATGTGAAGCGCCGGCTCCTCGGCCATTGGGGGACCGCTCCGGGGTTGAATCTGACCTACGCGCATCTCAACCGCGTGATCGCGGAGCGCCACCAGTCGGCGATGTTCATCGCAGGGCCCGGGCACGGCGGGCCGGCGATCCTGGCGAGCGCCTACCTGGACGGCACCTACAGCGAGATCTACCCTGACGTCGCCGAGACCGAAGCAGGGTTGACCCGGTTCTTCCGTCAGTTCAGCTTCCCCGGCGGGGTACCGAGTCACGCGGCGCCCGAGACGCCAGGCAGCATCCATGAGGGTGGCGAGCTGGGGTACGTCCTGAGCCACGCGTACGGCGCAGCCTTCGACAATCCAGATCTCCTCGTGGCGGCGGTCGTCGGCGACGGTGAAGCGGAGACCGGACCTCTCGCGACCAGCTGGCACTCCAACAAGTTCATCGACCCGGTCCAGGACGGCGTCGTCCTGCCCATCCTGCACCTGAACGGCTACAAGATCGCGAACCCGACGGTCCTGGCTCGCATCCCTCGCTCCGAACTCGAGAGTCTCCTGCGCGGATACGGACACGAACCGTTCTTCGTCGAGGGCGGGTTCGACGGCGAGGATCCGATGGAGGTCCACCGCAGGTTCGCCGAGGTCCTCGACGTCGTGCTCGACCGCATCGCGTTTATCAAGTCACGGGCCGCCACCGGAGACACCGGACGGCCGGTGTGGCCCATGATCGTGCTGCGCACACCGAAGGGCTGGACCTGCCCGGAGGTGATCGACGGCGTCCGGGTCGAGGGGACGTTCCACGCGCATCAGGTCCCGCTCGCCGACGCTCGGGACACCGAGGAGCACACGCGGATCCTGGAGTCCTGGATGCGGAGCTACCGGCCTGAGGAGCTCTTCGACGATCACGGCGCGGTGGTTCCGCTCGTGCGGGAACTCGCTCCGCTCGGGGAGGCCCGGATGAGCGCGACTCCGCACGCCAACGGAGGTCTGCTGCGCACGGAACTCGACCTCCCTGCGATCGACGACGCCGCCGTCGTCGTGGACGCCCCCGGTGGTCGCGACGCCGGGGCGACGAGTGTCCTGGGTTCGTGGCTCACGGAGGTGATCCGGCGTAACCCGACGACATTCCGGATCTTCGCTCCCGACGAACTCGCCAGTAACCGACTTCAGGCGGTCTTCGAGGTGACCGAACGACAGTGGAACGCCGAGACCGTCCCGGACGATGAGCATCTCGCCCGCGCCGGCCGGGTCATGGAGATGCTCAGCGAGCACCAGTGCCAGGGCTGGTTGGAGGGGTACCTGCTCACGGGTCGGCACGGCCTGTTCACGTGCTACGAGGCATTCATCCACATCGTGGACTCCATGTTCAACCAGCACGCCAAGTGGCTGAACGGTTCACGTGAGTTGCCGTGGCGTCGCCCGGTGGCGAGTCTCAACTACCTGCTCACGAGCCACGTCTGGCGACAGGACCACAACGGCTTCAGCCACCAGGATCCCGGATTCATCGACCACGTCGTGAACAAGAAGCCCGGCGTCATCCGGGTGTATCTGCCGTTCGATGCCAACACCCTCCTGGCCGTCGCGGAGCACTGCCTGCAGAGCACGGACGAGATCAACGTCATCGTCGCCGGGAAGGATCAGGAACCCGTGTGGCTCGGGATCGACGACGCTCGCGCGCACTGCACCCGAGGGCTCGGCATCCTTCCCTTCGCCGGTTCAGAGCGTGCGGGGGAGCGTCCCGACCTCGTCATGGCCTGTGCGGGGGACGTCCCAACGCTCGAGACACTGGCCGCCGTGAGCATCCTGCGCGAGCGCATCCCGGAGCTGTCCGTCCGGGTCGTCAACGTCGTCGACCTCATGCGACTCATGAGCGAGGATCGTCATCCGCACGGCCTCTCCGACGCCGAGTACGACAGCGTGTTCACGACGGACCGTCCAGTCGTCTTCGCCTACCACGGGTACCCGTGGCTCATCCACCGGCTGACGTACAAGCGCCGCGGGCACGATCAGCTGCACGTCCACGGGTACCTCGAGAACGGGACGACCACGACTCCGTTCGACATGGTGATGCTCAACGAGATCGACCGGTTCTCGCTCGTGTGCGACGCGATCGACCGGACGCCGGGGCTCGGCGAGCGCTATGCGGGTCTCCGTCAGGAGATGCAGGATGCACGACTCCGAGCGCAGGCGCACACCAGGGAGTTCGGCGAGGATGCACCCGAGATCGCCGGATGGCGCTGGCCCGCTGTCGGCTAAGACCGCCCCGTGACGGGTCGCTCGAGCTCTCGGAGGAGCGTCGGGAACTCGTCCGCGAACTCGCGGGCGAGGGCTCCGAGTGGGCCGATCCGGTCGGCGAGCCGATCGCCGGAGGCGGCGTGCAGCACGGTGCCCCAGCAGCTCGCGGCGAGCGGGGAGAGTCCGCGCGCCGCGAGCCCGGCGATCGCACCGGCCAGGACGTCGCCGCTCCCCGCCGTCCCGAGAGCCGGACTCCCGCCGGGCGCGATGAAATCCCGCTCGCCGTCGGAGACCCTGCCCTGACAGGTGACGACGGCTCCGTAGCGACGCGCCAGCTCGAGCGCCGCCGTGTCAGGGTCGGCCTCGTCCACGTCGAGGAGGATCGCTGCCTCGGCCACGTTCGGGGTGAACACGAGGCGACCCTCCAGCCCCGTCGAGAAGTCGGGAGCGTGTGCCAGGGCTCCGAGCGCGAAGGCGTCGAGGACCACGACGGTGTCGGCGCCCAGGAGCGGGCGCACGCCGTGGAGGAGTGCCGCGGCTTCGTCCGCGTCGTCGAGGCCGGGACCGAGCAGCAGACAGTCGACGTCCAGGACGTCTTCGAGTCGGCCGACCCCGTCACCCCGGACGGCTCCGCCGCTGGTCTCGGCCAGCCCGATAACGCCGGCCTCCGGGAAGGCGATCGCGAGTGCGGACGATGCTGACGCACCGACCGCGAGCGTGATCCGACCCGCGCCGACCCTGAGAACGGCCAGGCCCGCCAAGGCGACCGCCCCGGGCGTCATCCGCGCGCCGCCGACGACGAGCACCGACCCACGATCGTCCTTCGACGATCCGGGATCGGGGAGCGGCCAGTCGGCGAGGACCTCGGGCGTCAGGGTGGTGGGGTCAGCTTCGGACATCGGTCGCCCCCGAGTGCTCGGTGACCGGGACCTGCGCCTGCTGGAGGTGTGCGGTCGCATTCGCCGCCCGCGCCTTCCACGCCCGTCCGTCGTGGACGAGGTGGGTGAAGGAGGCGTTCGGCGTCGGACGGAGAGCGGCCTCCTCCAGGACGCGACGCTCGTCCCACCCCTCGCAGATGTACCGGAAGAGCGAGATGACGGCGTCGTGACAGACCACCAGGGCCCGCGTGCGGTCGGTGTGTCGATCCAGGTCGCCGATGAACGACCGGAGGCGGAGCGCCACGTCCGTCCACGACTCGCCTCCCGGTGGTCGGTAGTAGAACTTGCCGAGGAACCGTCGTCGAGCGGCCTCCTCAGGGAACTCCGCATCGACACCCATCGAGGTGAAGGTGTCGAGGATCCCGAGTTCGCGATCACGCAGTCGTTCGTCGACGACCGGGCGAAGCTCATCGGCGTCGAACGCTGCGGCCCGGAGGGCGACCACGGCCGTCTCATGCGCTCGTCGGTAGGGAGAGCTGAACACGATGTCCGGCCGATCGGCGGGTGTGAGGGTCGCGAGGCGTCTCCCCACTGCAGTCGCCTGCTCGAGTCCGAGTTCCGAGAGTGGGACGTCTGCGTCTCGGCTCGGAACGGCGATGCGGTGGGATCCCGCGCGATCGGCTTCGAGTGCGGCGACGTTCCCGGCGCTCTCACCGTGGCGGACGAGGATCAGTTCCGTGATGGCCATGGATCCACGGTAGCCAGCACGATTCGGCGGTCGCAGACCTTGACGATTCGACGATCATCCTCCATGGAGCGACGCCGGCGGTCGACCGCTCGACGGTGATGCACAGCTCGATGATTGCGACAAACCGACGAGGCCGGAGCCGCGGCGGCGTCCTATCGTTCGACCATGTCGTCACCCACCGCAATTCGCTCGTCGCAACCGTCAGCTTGGGCGCCCATGGCGATCACCGCCTTCAGGGTGCTGTGGTTCGCCCAGCTGGGGAGCAACATCGGCACCTGGATGCAGACCGTGGGAGCCCAGTGGGTCCTGGTCGAGGCCGCCGCCGGGGCTGCGGTCATCGCCCTCGTGCAGACCGCGAGCCTCGCGCCCGCCATCCTGGTCGCCCTCCCGGCAGGCGTTCTCGCCGACTCGCTCGACCGGCGACGGCTGCTCATCTGGGGATCGTCGGTGAGCGCGGTCCTCGCCGCCTCGCTCACCATCGTGGCGGCGATCGGCGCGCTGACGCCGTGGACGATCCTGGCGTTCACCTTCCTGCTCGGCATCACCTCCACCCTGACCTCGCCCGCCTGGCAGGCGATTCAGCCGGAGCTCGTGCCGCGCAACCTGATCGCGGCGTCGTCGGCTCTCGGCGGTGTGACCGTGAACGGAGCCCGTGCGGTCGGTCCCGCGCTGGCCGGCGTCGTTTTGTCGGCCTTCGGCGCCTCCGTCGTGTTCGGCATCAACGCGCTGAGCTTCGTCGGGGCCGTGATCGCGCTCGTCTGGTGGAAGCGGCCGGCGCAGACCGGTCTCGACGACCGTGAGCCGTTCGGGGCCGCGTTGCGAGCGGGGGTCCGGTACGTCGTCTCCGCGCACCTCGTCCGCCGGATCCTGCTGCGTTCCGCGCTCTTCGCCCTGCCGGCCAGCGCCCTCTGGGCACTGCTGCCCCTCACGGCGAAGCGCCTCCACCTCGACTCGAGCGGATATGGTCTCCTGCTCGGTGCCCTCGGTGTCGGTGCCGTGCTGGGCATCTTCGCCCTACCGCTCGCTCGGCGTCGGTTCTCCGACAACGCCGTGATCGCCGCGAGTGCGGTGCTCTTCGCCGCGGGGTCGCTCGCAGCGGCGTTCTTGCCCTTCGCGCCGACGCTGGGGCTGCTCGTGTTCGCGGGGTTGGCCTGGATCGGCACGCTGACGGTGCTGAACGCCGCGCTGCAGCTCACCCTGCCGCAGTGGGTGCGGTCCCGCGGAGCCTCGATCTACATCCTCGTCTTCATGGGGGTGATGGCCATCGGATCCATCGGCTGGGGCGTGGCAGCGCAGGGGCTCGGCACGCCGCTCGCATACAGCGCCTCGGCCGTCCTGCTGCTGCTGGTGGCGGCCAGTGTGCGGGTGCTGCCCCTGCTCCCCGGAACTGGAACCGTCGACCGCAGCATCTCGATGTCCTGGCCCACACCCACGCTCGTGTTCGAGCCACAGCCGACCGACGGGCCGGTCCTCGTGCAGATCTCCTACACGGTCCATCCCGACTCGCTCGCCGCGTTCCAGACAGCCATGGGTCGTGTCGAGTCCTCTCGTCGCCGGACCGGCGCCTCGAGATGGGCCCTGTACCGGAGTGGTGAGGAGGCCGACGTGCAGTTGGAGACGTTCATGGTGCCGTCGTGGGGCGAGTTCCGACGACAGGAGACGCAGCGTCTGACCGACCGCGACCGCGATATCCGCGCTGCAGCGCTGTCCCACGCCGACGGTGCACCCGTCGAACGACACTTCTTCCCGAGCGATGCCGCAGACTCGTCCCGCCGGACCGGAACGTCCTGAGCTCGCGGAGTGAGTCGCCACCGTGGAGAGGGAACACCTCGGGTGACGCACACGTGATGTGGGCGATACCGGACTCGAACCGATGACCTCTTCCGTGTGAAGGAAGCGCGCTACCAACTGCGCCAATCGCCCGCAGGTCGTCCACACCGGAGAGGTGCCGAACAGCCGCGAATCACGATACTAGCCGATGGCGGGGGACGAACGCACATCCGCACCCTTGTCGACACCGTACGCGCGCCGGTTTGAACATCGGTCCCGGTTTCGGCTAGAGTCGTTCGAGCACGCAGTGATGCGGGCAATGCGGATGTGGCGCAGTGGTAGCGCATCACCTTGCCAAGGTGAGGGTCGCGAGTTCGAATCTCGTCATCCGCTCGAGTGTCAGTGGTGTTGTTCCGCCAGGAGCCCTACTCGGCAGTGTGTTCGGTCACACATGGTGGCGTGGCCGAGAGGCTAGGCAGCGGCCTGCAAAGCCGTCCACACGGGTTCGAATCCCGTCGCCACCTCACCTCAGCAACACAGTTCCACCAGCAACATCCCGGCGTCGTGTCCACACATGCCACCCGGGCGATTGGCGCAGCGGTAGCGCGCTTCCCTGACACGGAAGAGGTCACTGGTTCGATCCCAGTATCGCCCACCACAGAAGGCTCCCGGACTCCCGGGGGCTTTCGTCGTTTGCGCGCGTCTTTCCCGGTCTGCTTCAACTGGCCCGCGGGGACGCCATAGCTCCGCCAGTCGCAGAGCCGCGGGCACCCTTCCTGCCCCTGAGCAACCCTCTTCGGTCCCTGAGCTTGTCGAAGGGCACACGAGAAAGTTCCCCGACCGGCACGACTCGTCATCTGGAATGTCAGTGGTCCATGGTGGACTTGTTCCATGGCCGAGACCACCGCCGCCGCGACCCGCGCGGGCAACGAGTACGCCGCGCGCCTCGCGGAGTTCTCGGACGAGTGGACTGAGATCCACCGGCAGCAAGCCGTCCTCGATGCAAGGAAAGCGCGTCTGCTGGCCCGCTCCGCCGCCTATGCCGATGCCTTCGCGGACGTCACGGTCCCGGCAAGCTTTCCGCCGGCTGAGCGTCGGGCGCTGTCCCGCCGGTCGACGTGTGGGGCCCTCGCGATGGCGACCCGGATGCCGGAGCGGACGGTCCAGCTTGCGACGAACGACGCCGAACGTCTCGTCAATGACGCACCGGCCGTGCTGGCGTCGCTGGAGGCCGGCCGGATCTCGGCGCGGCATGCGCAGGTGATCACCGACCAACTCTGCGACGTCCCTGCTGCTGGGCGGGCGGTGTTTCTCGACCAGGTCCTTCCAGAAGCGGAGCGCATAACCGCCGCAGGGCTCAAGAGCCGCGCCCGCGTCCTGCGGGAGCGCCTCCACCCCGAGTCCATCACCGCGCGCGCAACCCGCTCCGAGGCCGACCGTCGGGCGGAGTTCGAGCCCGCAGCCGACGGCATGGCCTGGGTACACCTCTTCACCACGGCACCCATCGCGCAGGGCATCATCGAGCGGGTCGAAGCAGCAGCAGCGGAATCACGCCAGGCAGGCGACACCCGCACCTGCGCCCAGCTCCAGGCCGACGCCCTCGCAGCACTCGCCCTCACCGGAGTAACCCCGGAAGACGTGGCGTCGAGCCCGGTCCTGCCGCACCCCATCGAGGTCCAGGAGCACATCAAGCCCACCGTGCAGATCACCGTCCCGGCGCTCAGCATGGCCGGCGTCAACGACGCCCCGGCCACGCTGGATGGCTACGGCCCGATCGACCCGGAGACCGCCGCACGCATCGCTGTGAACGCCCCCAGCTTCACCCGGATCCTCATCCAGCCGGAAACCGGCGAGGTCCTCTCCGTCGGCCGCAACCAGTACCGGGTCCCGGCCGACCTGCAGCGCGCGGTGCGTCTCCGGGACGGCACTTGTCGCGCACCGGGCTGCGGCAGGAGCGCCAGGGCCTGCGACCTCGACCACTCGGTCGCGTGGGAAGACGGCGGCACCACGGATGTCGGGAACCTCGCCTGTCTCTGCCGACATCACCACCGGATGAAGCACCTTCCGGGATGGAACCTCGCCCATGGACCGGGCGGGGTGCTCGAGTGGACGACACCCGACGGGAAGCAGTATCTGACCGAACCTGATCCCGCGCCGTTCTGACCATCTCCGGTCTCTGAGCCTGTCGAAGGGTTCCTCGTGGGCACTTCGACAAGCTCAGTGACCAGGAACAACCCAGCGACCGGGGGAGTGCACCCGGACCACTCCGGTCCTTGAGCCTGACGAAGGGTGGCTCGGCGCTGGAAGCCGCCGCTCTGGACGTCGTCCCGGGCCGACGCGCCGAGGAAGATGGATTTTCAGCCCGATTTTCCGCGGAACATCAAGGATTGGCCCGACTCGCCCGCGCCGAGGTGTCAACGAGCGCCCTCAACATCGGCTAGAGTTTCCAAGCACCCGGAAACGGGATGCAATGCGGATGTGGCGCAGTGGTAGCGCATCACCTTGCCAAGGTGAGGGTCGCGAGTTCGAATCTCGTCATCCGCTCGAGTGTCAGTGAGAACGTGCAAGCGTTCCGCTCGACAGTGTGTTTCATCGCACGTGGTGGCGTGGCCGAGAGGCTAGGCAGCGGCCTGCAAAGCCGTCCACACGGGTTCGAATCCCGTCGCCACCTCGCTGGCAACACCACTCACCTGGGCGATTGGCGCAGCGGTAGCGCGCTTCCCTGACACGGAAGAGGTCACTGGTTCGATCCCAGTATCGCCCACAGGAACACGAAGGGCCCGAGCGAACAGCTCGGGCCCTTCGTCGTTGCACAGACCACCCATTGCGCAGACCGCCCGTCGCACACCCCTGACGTCCGCTCAGACGGAGAGAGGCGCCCGCTCCCGGCGACGCAGGACCTCCGCGACGCCCCACACGATGAGGCCTTGGCCAGCGGCGTACGTCGCCATGATAATCTCGTCGGCCGCCCAGATCGTCACTGCAGGCACGAAGCGGTCGAGCCCGATCAACGAGTCGGAGACCAGGAACAGCGCACCGCCGACGGCGATCGTCGGCGTCGTCATCGTCGATGACGCGGCCATGGCCCCGATCACGACGGCATAGAGGACGACCGCCGGATACAGCGCCCCATGTCCTGCTGACTGAGGAGCGCGATGCCGGCGACGAGCCACACCAGGTACACGAGCACCCAGACCGGAGGGCGGTTCCTGGTGCGCAGATGCCGCACGAAGAGCACGACATAGCCGGCCTGCGCGAGCATGAAGAACAGGATCCCCACGCCGAACGCGAGTTCGCCAGGAACCATGAGGGCGACGTCGCCCAGCCAGCTGCACAGGATCGCGACGAGCGCCGTGACCGCAGCGGCCGACAGCCGTCGGACCGACCAGACGAGCGCCAGCGCGAGGACCAGCATGATGAACGGCTTGGTGAGGAGCGACAGCCATTCCTGACCGGAGGCGAGGGCGATGATGTGCACGAGTGCGACCACGGGCAGCGCGGCGAACAGCGCCGTCGCAGCGCCGCTCCTCTGCACAGCCGTCATCAGCGCCACCCCCGTCACGTCGTAGGCCTTCACTCTAGCGATGTGGCCGAGCACGAACCACGGCCGCCGACCGACGGCAGCGTCTCCTCGTCGTGGACGACGATAGGCTTGCACGGCCAAGGTTTCACCTGAGAAAGAGAGATCATCCGTGAGTGACGGGTTCGCACTGTTCACCGACCGATCCGTGGTCGCCATGCGCGTCAACGGCGAACTGAAGGACCTCGCCGCCACGGTGACGGAGACGGACACCGTCGAGCCGGTGCACCTCGACTCGCCCGACGGCCTCAACATCCTCCGGCACTCCGCAGCCCACGTGCTCGCGCAGGCCGTGCAGCAGGTCGACCCGCACGCGAACCTCGGCATCGGTCCGCCGGTCACCGACGGCTTCTACTATGACTTCGACGTCGCCGCACCGTTCACGCCTGAGGCGCTCAAGGTGCTGCAGAAGACGATGGACCGCATCATCCGCCAGGGCCAGCGCTTCGTGCGACGAGTCGTCACCGAAGACGAGGCTCGCGCGGAACTCGCGGGGGAGCCCTACAAGCTCGAGCTGATCGGCCTCAAGGGCGGATCGGCGGCCGACGACGAGAACGTCGAGGTGGGCGGCGCGGAGCTGACCATCTACGACAACGTCGACCCGAAAACGGGGGAGACGGTCTGGAAGGACCTCTGCCGCGGTCCACACCTGCCGAACACGCGCATGATCGGCAACGGCTGGGCCTTGACGCGTCTCGCCGCGGCGTACTGGCGGGGGAGCGAGAAGAACCCGCAGCTGCAGCGGATCTACGGCACCGCTTGGGCGACCAAGGACGAGCTGCGCGCCTATCAGACGAGGATCGAGGAAGCGGCCAAGCGCGACCACCGCAAGCTCGGTGCCGAGCTCGACCTCTTCAGCTTCCCCGAGGAGATCGGCTCGGGTCTCGCGGTGTTCCACCCCAAGGGCGGCATCATCCGCAACGAGATCGAGAACTACATGCGCGAGCGCCTGCTCGCTTCCGGCTACGAGCTGGTGAACACCCCGCACATCACGAAGGGGCACCTGTTCGAAGTCAGCCAGCACCTGGCCTGGTACAAGGACGGCATGTTCCCGGCGATGCACCTCGACCAGGAGGTCGACGCCGACGGACACGTGACCCGTCAGGGCCAGGACTACTACCTGAAGCCCATGAACTGCCCGATGCACAACCTGATCTACCGGGCTCGAGGGCGCAGCTACCGCGAACTGCCGTTGCGACTCGCCGAGTTCGGCACGGTCTACCGGTACGAGAAGAGCGGCACGCTCTCCGGACTCACCCGTGTCCGCGGACTCACACAGGACGACGCCCACATCTACGTGACCGACGACCAGATCAAGGACGAGGTCGGCCGTCAGCTGCAGTTCGTCCTCGAGACCCTCCGCGGCTACGGTCTCAACGACTTCTACCTGGAGCTCTCGACGAAAGACCCCGACAAGTACGTCGGCACCGACGAGGTCTGGGACGAAGCGACCGAGACCCTCCGTCAGGTGGCGGTCGAGTCCGGTCTCGAGCTCGTCCTCGACCCCGCCGGCGCGGCCTTCTACGGTCCGAAGATCTCGGTGCAGGCGCGCGACGCGATCGGCCGGACGTGGCAGCTGTCCACCGTGCAGCTCGACTTCAACCTGCCCGAGTTGTTCGAGCTGGAGTACACGGCTGCTGACGGCACGCGCAAGCGCCCGGCGATGATCCACCGCGCGCTCCTCGGCTCGATCGAGCGCTTCTTCGCGATCCTGCTCGAGCACTACGCGGGTGCCTTCCCGGTGTGGCTCGCCCCCGTGCAGGTCGTCGGCATCCCCGTCTCCGAGCAGTACGAGGAGTTCCTCGGCGGAGTCGTCGCCGAGCTGCGCTCGTCCGGGGTCCGCGCGGAACTCGACGCCTCCGACGATCGGATGCAGAAGAAGATCCGCAACCACACGAAGTCGAAGACCCCGCTGCAGCTGATCGTCGGCGAGGAGGACCAGGCCAACGGCGCGGTGAGCTTCCGATTCCGCGACGGCACCCAGGAGAACGGTGTCCCCGTCGCCGACGCGGTGCGCCGGATCCGCGCCGCCATCGCCGCGAAGCTGCAGGTGAACACCGCAGCGGATCTGCCGGCATGACCCCGGGCACCGAACCGGAGTCGTTCGAGTCGATCGACACCTCCCACCTGGTGGGCGTCCCGGACGCGTTCCAGCGTCTCTGGACGCCCCACCGGATGGTCTATATCAAGCAGGGCCAGCCGTCCGACGACGGTTGTCCGTTCTGCATCGCGCCGACGCTCGACGACGAGTCAGCGCTCATCGTGCATCGGGGCGAGCACGCCTTCGTGCTGCTGAACCTCTTCCCGTACAACTCCGGGCACCTGCTCGTCTGCCCGTACCGCCACGTCGCGATGTACGACGACGCGACGACGGAGGAGGTCGCCGAGATCGGCTCCCTGACGCAGACGGCGATGCGGGTCGTCCGGTCCGTCTCGAAGAACGACGGCTTCAACCTCGGGATGAACCAGGGGGCCGTGGCCGGCGCCGGGATCGCGGCGCACCTGCACCAGCACATCGTCCCGCGCTGGGCGACGGACGCCAACTTCTTCCCGATCATCGCCCAGACCAAAGCGCTCCCGCAGCTGCTCGGCGATGTCCGACAGGCGATCGCGGACGCCTGGCCGACCTCGGCGTGATCCGTCGTGGGCCGGTCCATCCGGACCGGCCCACCCAAGTCCAATTTCCGGCCTGTGGACGGAGCACCATCAGGCCACCCGGCGGTACGCTCGCCACCATGACCGAGAGCAGCACGACCACTGGACAGCACGGCTCGAACCGCGTGAAGCGCGGACTCGCGGAGATGCTCAAGGGCGGCGTCATCATGGACGTCGTCACCGCCGAGCAGGCCCGGATCGCGGAGGACGCCGGGGCCGTCGCCGTGATGGCCCTCGAGCGCGTCCCGGCGGACATCCGGTCCCAGGGCGGCGTGGCTCGGATGAGCGATCCTGACCTCATCGAATCCATCATCGCCGAGGTGTCCATCCCCGTCATGGCGAAGGCTCGCATCGGACACTTCGTCGAGGCCCAGGTCCTCCAGGCGCTCGACGTCGACTACATCGACGAGTCCGAGGTCCTGAGCCCGGCCGACTACGTGAACCACATCGACAAGTGGGGCTTCGACGTCCCGTTCGTGTGCGGCGCCACCAACCTGGGAGAGGCGCTGCGGCGTATCAATGAGGGTGCCGCGATGATCCGCTCGAAGGGTGAGGCCGGCACCGGCGACGTGTCCGAGGCGACGAAACACATCCGCAAGATCCGCTCCGAGATCGCGCACCTGTCGTCGATGTCGAAGGACGAGCTGTACGTCGCGGCGAAAGAGCTCCAGGCCCCGTACGACCTCGTCGTCGAGATCGCCGAGACCGGCAAGCTCCCGGTCGTGTTGTTCACCGCCGGGGGTGTGGCGACGCCGGCGGACGCCGCGATGATGATGCAGCTGGGTGCCGACGGCGTGTTCGTCGGATCCGGCATCTTCAAGTCCGGCAACCCGGCTCAGCGGGCGGCGGCCGTCGTCAAGGCGACGACCTTCTTCGACGATCCTCAGGTCATCGCCGAGGTGTCCCGCGGTCTCGGTGAAGCGATGGTCGGCATCAACGTCGCCGACCTCCCGGCACCGCACCGCCTCGCCGAGCGTGGCTGGTAGGCCCGCGTCCGCCCTGAACCAGGTGACGTCGTGACCGGGTCCGCACGCGTCGGCGTCCTCGCCCTGCAAGGGGACTTCCGCGAGCATGCTGCTGTCCTCGCCGGCCTCGGGGCGGACGTCAGCCTCATCAGGCGTCCCACGGAACTGACCGGCATCGACGGACTCGTGCTGCCCGGCGGCGAGTCGAGCGTGATGGACAAGCTCGCTCGCGCGTTCGACCTCGCCGGACCGTTGCGCGAAGCGATCGCCGACGGGCTGCCCGTGTACGGCACCTGCGCCGGGCTCATCCTCCTGGCCGACCGGATCCTCGACGGGATCGCCGGCCAGCAGAGTCTCGGCGGGCTCGACGTCTCGGTCCGGCGCAACGCCTTCGGGTCGCAGCTCGACTCCTTCGAGACGGAGTTGTCGATCCCGGTCCTCGGCGACCCGCCCGTGCACGCCGTGTTCATCCGCGCGCCGGTGGTCGAAGCCGCCGGCCCGTCGGTGACCCCTCTCGCCTCGCTGCCCGACGGTCGGATGGTCGCCGTCGAGCAGGGGAACCTCCTCGGCACGTCCTTCCACCCCGAGGTCACCGGCGACACCCGGTTCCACGCCTACTTCCTCGACAAGGTCGAGCGATCCCGCTGAGGCACCGTTGCCTGTTCCCGCCACCCGTCCCGGCGTGATCGCGAGTTCCGGGCCGCTGGCCTAGACTGGTTAGGTTCTTTTCACGCAGTTAGGGAGCACATGTCCGGACACTCCAAGTGGGCGACGACCAAGCACAAGAAGGCGGTCATCGACGGCCGTCGCGCGAAGTCGTTCGCCAAGCTCATCAAGAACATCGAGGTCGCGGCCAAGATGGGCGGCGCAGACCTCGCGGGCAACCCGACGCTGCAGGACGCCATCCAGAAGGCGAAGAAGACCTCGGTCCCGAACGACAACATCGACCGCGCCGTCAAGCGCGGTGCCGGCCTCACCGGTGAGGTCGTCGACTACACCACGATCATGTACGAGGGCTACGGTCCGAACGGCGTCGCCCTGCTCGTCGAGTGCCTCACCGACAACAAGAACCGCGCAGCAGCCGATGTCCGGACGCTGATGTCCCGCAACGGCGGCACCATGGCCGACCCGGGCTCCGTCGCCTACAACTTCCAGCGCAAGGGCCTCATCGTCGTCCAGGCCGAGGGGACCACCGAGGACGACGTCCTCGGCGCCGTCCTCGATGCGGGCGCGGAAGAGGTGAACACCGAGGGCGAGACCTTCGAGGTCGTCACCGAGCCGAGCGACATGGTCGCGACCCGGACCGCCCTGCAAGAGGCCGGCATCGACTACGACTCCGCCGACGTCGCCTTCGTCCCGAACCTCAAGGTCGAGATCGACGCCGACACGGCGCGCAAGGTCTTCAAGCTGATCGACGCCCTCGAGGACAACGACGACGTCCAGAACATCTACAGCAACTTCGACCTCACCCCCGAGGTGCAGGCCGAGCTGGAGGCCGACGACGAGTAGTCCGGCACCCGTGCCGAGCGAAGCTCGTTCGAACGGATGTACGACACTCCGCCCTGGCGGAGCGTTCGGAGCTTCGGCCGCGCCTAGGGTCGGAACATGACTCTGCGCGTCCTCGGTATCGATCCCGGCCTGACCCGATGCGGGGTGGGGGTCGTCGACGTCTTGCCCGGACGGCAGGCGACGATGGTCGAGTACGGCGTCATCCGGACGGACGCGCATGCCCCACTCGAGCAGCGCCTCCTCATGATCGCGCAGGGCATCGCCGAGGCGATCGAGCGCACCTCACCGACCGCGATGGCCGTCGAGCGGGTGTTCGCGCAACACAACGTGCGGACGGTCATGGGCACCGCTCAGGCCAGTGGGCTCGCCCTGCACGCTGCGGCCGCGAACGGGATCCCCGTCGGCCTGCACACCCCGAGCGAGGTCAAGGCCGCGGTGACCGGCTACGGCCGGGCGGACAAGCTCCAGGTGCAGACCATGGTCGCGCGGATCCTCGGTCTCGACGAACTCCCGAAGCCCGCTGACGCCGCCGATGCGCTCGCGCTCGCGATCTGCCACGCCTGGCGACCCGCCGTGTCGACCGCGGCGACACCCGTCGGCGCAACGCCGCAGGGGAGTGGAGCACTCACCCCGGCCCAGCGTGCGTGGGCGGCGGCGGAACGCGGCGGCGCTCCGCGCGAGGCGGCCGTCCGGGCCCGGGCAGCGCGGAGCCCTAGGCTGGAAGCATGATCTCCTCCCTCCGCGGCACCGTCCTGAGCGCGGTCGGCAACCTCGTCGTGATCGAGGTGGGCGGCGTCGGATTCGCCGTCCAGGTCACGCCGGCTCATGCACTCTCACTCCGGGTCGGCACCGAAGCGCTCCTCTCGACGACACTGATCGTGCGGGAGGACTCGCTCTCCCTGTTCGGGTTCCGATCCTCCGAGGAGCTGTCCGTGTTCGAGCTCCTGGTGAGCGTCACCGGGGTCGGCCCGAAGTCGGCACTCGGCGTCCTGGAGGCGTTGACGCCGGAGCAGATCGCCGCCGCCATCTCCGCGGACGACGACGCCCCGTTCCGAAAGGTCTCCGGGATCGGGCCGAAGACGGCGAAGCTCATCACCGTCTCGCTCGCCGGCAAGCTCCGCGTCACCAGGACGACGCCTGAAGCTCCTGCGACGACCGTGAACGCGGCCGCGATCGCCGATCAGGTCGTGACGGCGCTCATCGGGCTCGGTTGGCCCGAGAAGACGGCGACGCAGGCGGTCGTGGAGGCCTCCGCCTCCGCAAGTGCGGACGACCTCTCGACCGTGCCGTCGCTCATCCGACTGGCCCTCGGCAGACTCGGCCCGGCGCACGCCGGAGGCCGTACCTCGTGACGGACGCTCCGGAAGACCTCACCAATCCAGCTGCGGAGTCCGACGCGGAACTGGCGTTCGAAGGGGCGCTCCGTCCGCGGTCGCTCTCCGAGTTCGTCGGTCAGTCCAAGGCCCGCGGTCAGTTGCAGCTCCTGATCACTGCCGCCGGGATGCAGAACCGCACGCCCGACCACATCCTGCTGGCCGGCCCTCCTGGACTCGGCAAGACGACCCTCGCGATGATCGTGGCACACGAGACCGGCAAGCCGCTCCGACTCACGAGCGGTCCGGCCATCCAGCACGCCGGCGACCTCGCCGCGGTCCTGTCGTCGCTGACCCCGGGTGAGGTCCTCTTCATCGACGAGATCCACCGCATGGCCCGCCCTGCCGAGGAGATGCTGTACCTCGCCATGGAGGACTTCCGCATCGACATCATGGTGGGCAAGGGTGCCGGCGCGACGAGCATCCCGCTCGAGCTGGCACCGTTCACCCTGGTCGGAGCGACCACCCGCTCCGGTCTGCTGCCGAACCCGCTCCGCGACCGCTTCGGGTTCACCGCCCACCTCGAGTTCTACGACGAGCCGGAACTGCAGCAGGTGCTGCACCGCACCGCCGACATGCTCGGCCTCGACATCGACGGTCGGGCCGTCGCCGAGATCGCCGGACGCTGTCGGGGTACGCCACGCATCGCCAACCGACTCCTCCGCCGGGTCAGGGACTACGCGCTCGTGCACGGTGGCCGCGCCGACCTGGAGACCGTCCAGGCCGCGCTCGAGCTCTACGACGTCGACGCCCTCGGTCTCGACCGACTCGACCGATCGGTCATGGAAGGCATGCTCGACCGCTTCGCCGGAGGCCCGGTCGGGCTCAGCACACTCGCGGTCTCGGTCGGCGAGGAAGCGGAGACGATCGAGTCCGTCGTCGAGCCCTTCCTCGTCCGGATCGGCCTCATCACGCGCACGCCACGGGGCCGCGTGGCGACCCCGGCCGCCTGGCGGCACTTCGGCAGAACACCTTCCCAGCACGGCTCGACCCTCGATGGCCTATAATTTCCCTTTGGCGGTGCGTTCCCAACGTCTCCCGCCCTCAATCTCCTCTGGAAGGTTCCCATCGTGGATGCAATGACCCTCGTCCTGTTCGGCCTCGCCGGCGTCATGATCGTGTTCATGATGGTGAGCAACAACAAGCGGAAGAAGCAAGCCGCGGAGACCGAGCAGAAGCTCGTCCCCGGCGCCGAGGTGCTCACCGGCTTCGGTGTCTACGGCACCCTCATCTCGATGGACCGCGACTCCCGCAAGGCCGATGTCGAGATCGCCCCCGGCGTCATCGTCACCATCGACCCCCGCTACGCGGGTGCGGTCGTCGCCCCGACGGTCGCCGAGACCGCGGAGGAGGCCCCGGTCGTCGAGTCGATCCCCGACGACGCCTCATCGCTCGACCTCTCCAAGCCCGAATTCGGCCAGCGCGTCGAGGACACCTCGAAGCCGCAGAAGAGCGACGACTAGTCCCAACCCCTTCCCGGGCGGTGGCCGTCGTGCCACCGCCGGCAGAGAAAGCTGAGTTCCGAGTTTGGCAAAGTCGACTCCGGTCAAGAAAGCGTGGCGTTCGCTCACCTGGCTTGGCGTAATCCTCATCGGTTTGTTCGCGATCAACGCGGCCGGGGTCCTCTGGGGGAACAGCTCATGGGCGCCCAAGCTGGCCCTCGACCTCGAGGGTGGCACCCAGATCATCCTCGCGCCGAAGCTGGAGTCCGGCCAGACGGTCTCCAACGAACAGCTGAACCAGGCCGTGGCGATCATCCGCCAGCGCGTGGACGCGTCCGGCGTGTCGGAGGCGGAGATCACGACGCAGGGTCAGAACGTCGTCGTCTCGATCCCGGGAACCCCCGACGAAGCGACGCTGAACCGGATCGAGAGCTCCGCGAAGCTTGAGTTCCGTCCGGTCCTCACCTCGCAGCAGCTGACTCCCGGTCAGCCGTCCAACACCTTCATCGGTGAAGACGGCGCCTCGACCCCGTATCCGACGCCGGATCCGGGCCTCGAGAGCACGCCGACCGCGTCGCCGACCAACGCGAGCGACCTGTCGCAGGTGACGCCCGCGCTGTACGCCGCCTTCCAGGCCTACGACTGCGCCGCGAACGCGGATTCGCTCGACGCCACCGCAGCGCCCGCTGCCGACCCGCTCATCACGTGCGACGTCGACGGCACCTTCAAGTACGTCCTCGGCCCGGTCGAGGTGTCCGGAGAAGACCTGTCCGACGCGAGCGCCGGCATCAAGACGACGTCGTCGGGTGCGAGCACGGGCGAGTGGGCGGTGTATCCGGTCTTCAACGAGAAGGGCACCGCGCTCTTCGCCGACGTCACCGGCCGCCTGACCTCGCTGCAGAGCCCGCAGAACCAGTTCGCGATCGTGCTCGACGGCAACGTCATCTCCGCACCGCAGTCGCTCGCCGTCATCTCGGACGGCAAGCCGGAGATCAGCGGCTCCTTCACCGAGGAGTCCGCCAAGACCCTCGCCGACCAGCTCAAGTTCGGCGCCCTGCCGATCAGCTTCGTCGTGCAGAGCCAGGACACCATCTCGGCGACCCTCGGTTCGACGCAGCTGGAGAGCGGCCTCATCGCCGGTCTCATCGGGCTCATCCTGGTCGTCATCTACACGCTGTTCCAGTACCGGCTCCTCGGCACCGTGACGATCGCCTCGCTCGTCGCGGCCGCGGTGCTCACGTATGTGGTGATCCTGCTGATGTCCTGGCGTCAGGGCTTCCGGCTCTCCCTCGCCGGGATAGCGGGCCTCATCGTCGCCATCGGTTTCACCGCGGACTCCTTCATCGTGTACTTCGAACGCATCAAGGACGAACTCCGCGACGGTCGCGGTCTGGAGTCCGCCGTCGAAGCCGGCTGGAAGCGCGCCAAGCGCACCATCTACGCGGCGAAGGGTGTCAACCTCCTGTCCGCCGTCGTGCTGTACGTCCTCGCGATCGGCAACGTCCGCGGCTTCGCGCTCACCCTCGGCGTGACCACGATCATCGACGTCATCGTCGTGCTCCTGTTCACGCACCCGATGATGCAGCTCCTCGGCCAGACGAAGCTCTTCAACAGCGGCAAGCCGTTCACCGGTCTCGACCCATCGGCGCTCGGCGCCATCTACCGTGGTCGCGCGGAGTTCCGGAAGCCCGTCTCGGTGCCCGGCGCCAAGGCCGCGTCCAGCAGCCGTGAGGCGGCCAAGCGCCAGACGATCGCCGAGCGCAAGCAGGCGGCCCTCGTCGGAGGCGGCTCCGACACCAGAGCAGACGATCTGCCGACCGATGGGAAGGACTCCTGATGGGTGCGTTCGCACGGTTCGGAAACGAGCTCTACACCGGGAAGCGCTCCTACGACTTCGTCGGCAAGCGCAAGATCTGGTACACGATCGCCATCGTCGCGGTCGTCCTCTCCGTGTTGATCCCGGTCGTCAAGGGCGGATTCAACTTCGGCATCGAGTTCCGCGGTGGTTCGCAGTTCCAGATCGCCGACGTCAAGAGCACCGATCAGACGCTGGCCGAAGACGCGGTCGCGTCCGTCGTCAGCGGCGCGACCACCCACGTCACCGTCGTGGGCGGCAACTCGGTCCGCGTGCAGACCGACCAGCTGAAGAACGACAAGGTCACCCAGCAGGTGTCGGCGGCCTTGGCCGAGGCCTACGGCGTCGAACAGTCCGACATAACGAGTTCGTTCATCGGCCCGTCATGGGGTCAGGACGTCTCCAAGCAGGCGATCGTCGGCCTCATCGTGTTCCTCGTGCTCGCGGCGATCCTCATGGCCCTGTACTTCCGCACCTGGAAGATGTCCGCGGCCGCGCTGCTCTCCCTCATGCACGACCTCATCATCACGGCCGGTGTCTACGCCGCGACGGGCTGGGAGATCACGCCGGCCGCCATGATCGGCTTCCTCACCATCCTCGGCTTCTCGCTGTACGACACCGTCGTGGTGTTCGACAAGATCCGCGAGAACACGACGCTCGACGCCGACGGCGCGGCCCGGACGTTCGGGGAGTCGGTCAACCTCGCGGTCAACCAGACCCTGGTGCGCTCGATCAACACCGGCGTCGTGGCGGCGCTCCCGGTCGCGGCGATCCTGTTCTTCGGTGCCTTCGTCCTCGGTGCCGACACGCTGCGCGACATCTCGCTCGCCCTGCTCGTCGGTATCCTCGTCGGCACGTACTCGACGATCTTCGTCGCCGCACCGCTCTACGCGAACTTCCGGCACAACGAGCCCCGCATCGCCAAGCACGACAAGCGCGTGCTGCAGGCGCGCGAGCGCGCTCAGACCTCGGACGACGCCGAGGGCGAACGCACGGAAGCAGACGCGCCGCTGGCGCGTTGACCCTGACAGCGACCGACAACCGCGTGCACGAGCGCAGGGAGGCCTGAGATGGCGGACACCACGACATCCTCGACGGCCTCCCTGCGCCGTCTCGTCCCACGGATCTTCTCGAAGGCACAGCCGGCCGGCGCCGTCGACACCCTGATGCGGACGGTGCGGCAGCACCATCCCAAGGCCGACCTGGCGCTCATCGAACGTGCGTACACGGTCGCCGAGCGGGCCCACTCCGGCCAGAAGCGCCAGAGCGGCGAGCCGTACATCACGCACCCGGTCGCCGTCTCCCAGATCCTGGCCGACCTCGGCATCGGACCGAAGACGATCGTCGCGGCCCTCCTCCACGACACCGTCGAGGACACCGACTACTCACTCGACCAACTCCACGCCGACTTCGGCGACGAGGTCGCCATGCTCGTCGACGGCGTCACGAAGCTCGACAAGGTGAAGTACGGCGACAGCGCCCAGGCCGAGACGGTCCGGAAGATGATCGTCGCGATGTCGAAGGACATCCGCGTCCTCATCATCAAGCTCGCCGACCGTCTGCACAACGCCCGGACCTGGGGATTCGTCCCGGCCGAGAAGGCGGCGAAGAAGGCCACGGAGACCCTCGAGATCTACGCACCGCTCGCGCACCGCCTCGGGATCCAGGCGATCAAGTGGGAGCTCGAAGACCTGTCCTTCGCCGTGTTGTACCCGAAGCTCTACGCCGAGATCGAATCGCTCGTCAAGCAGCGGACACCGCAGCGCGAGGAGTACGTCCAGCACGTCATCGACGCGGTGAACGAGGACCTCAAGGCGCAGAAGATCCGCGGCAAGGTCGCCGGTCGCCCGAAGCAGTACTACTCGATCTACCAGAAGATGGTCGTCCGCGGCCGCGAGTTCGACGACATCTACGACCTCGTCGGCATCCGTGTCCTCGTCAACTCGCTGCGCGACTGCTATGCGGTCCTCGGGTCGATCCACGCACGGTGGACGCCCGTCCCAGGGCGTTTCAAGGACTACATCGCCACGCCGAAGTTCAACCTGTACCAGTCGCTGCACACCACCGTCGTCGGACCGGGCGGGAAGCCCGTCGAGATCCAGATCCGCACGAACGAGATGCACCAGCGGGCCGAGTTCGGTGTCGCCGCGCACTGGAAGTACAAGGAGCGGATGAACAGCGGGAAGACCGCGTCCTCCGCCGAGCCCGACAGCTCGATGGCCTGGCTCGCCCACATCTCCGACTGGCAGGCGGAGACGGCGGACCCGGGGGAATTCCTCGACTCGTTGCGGTTCGAGATCGGCGCGAAGGAGGTCTACGTCTTCACCCCGAAGGGGCGGGTCGTGGGCCTGCCCGCCGGCGCGACACCGGTGGACTTCGCCTACGCCGTCCACACGGAGGTCGGCCACCGGACGATGGGCGCCCGGGTCAACGGGCGGCTCGTGCCGCTGGAGAGCTCGCTCAACACCGGCGACGTGGTGGAGGTCTTCACCTCGAAGAACCCCGACTCCGGTCCGAGCCAGGACTGGTTGAACTTCGTCAAGAGCCCTCGGGCGCGGAACAAGATCCGTCAGTGGTTCACGAAGGAGCGGCGCGACGAGGCGATCGAGCAGGGGCGCGACGCGATCGCGCGGGCGATGCGCAAGCAGAACCTGCCGCTCCAGAAGCTCATGAACCAGGACTCGTTCGCCGAGGTCGCGGCGCAGCTGCGCTACGAGGACGTCACGGCGCTCTATGCGGCCGTCGGCGAGGGCCACGTCTCGACGCAGTCCGTGCTCGAGAAGGTCGTCGCGCTCCTGCAGAAGGACGCTGACAGCGAGCACGCCGAGTACACCGTCCCGGTCCGCGGGAGCCGCCGTGAGCGGCTGCAGAACAGCGACTCCGGGGTCCTCGTGCTCGGTGCTCCCGACATCCTGGTCAAGCTCGCGAAGTGCTGTACCCCGGTGCCGGGTGATGAGATCGTCGGATTCGTCACGCGGGGCTCCGGCGTCTCCGTCCACCGTTCGGACTGCCACAACGTCCAGGGCCTCCTGCAGGAGCCCGAGCGCATGATCGATGTGGAGTGGGCTCCGTCGTCGAAGAGCGTGTTCCTCGTCCAGATCCAGGTCGAGGCACTCGATCGAGCTGGACTGTTGTCGGATGTGACGCGGGTGCTGTCCGAGTACCACGTCAACATCCTGTCGGCGACGGTGAACACCTCGAGCGACCGCCTGGCCATCAGCCGCTTCGTGTTCGAGATGGGCGACACCACCCACCTCGACCGGGTGCTGAACGCGGTCCGGCGGATCGACACCGTCTACGACGTCTACCGGGTCAACGGCGGCTGAGCGGGAGCGACCAGGACGCCAGTTCGCTCCGAGTCGGCTCGAGGCCGGGGAGCATCACCTCGGTGGCACTCGACACGACACGGACGATCCGTGTGCCGCCGAGGACCCGCGGGACGGAGCGGACCCATGCGACGACCTCCTCAGGGGTGGTGAGCCCGAGCAGGAAGTAGTTGCGGATCGTCGTCATCGCCTCCTCAGCTTCGGCCCCGGTGCGACGTGCCAGATCCGCGACCGTGCGCGTGGGGGTCGTGACCCGCAGTGCGCCGCACCGCTCGCTGTCGTCGGCGCGGAGTGACACCTGACGCAGACGTAACCGGGGCGAACGCGCGCTTCGCCGTTCCATCGACACGAAGCCCGTGTGGACCCTCGGTGCGATGAGCGCCGCGCCGTGCAGCCAGGCGGCACTCGTCTCGGCGATGACCGCGCCGGCCAGCCCGGGCAGCTGTTCGAGGACCGCCGCGCGCAGCCTGACGGTGTCGGGTTCGTCGACACTGCAGTAGCCGTCTTCGAAGGCGAAGAGCTCGCCGTCGAGCCGCGCGGCGGCGAGCTCGGCGACGGAGAGCTCAGGTGGCTGGAGGTAGGCGGGGAGGCGGCTCGTGGAGGCCGAGGGATCCGTCGTGCAGCGTGGCTCGGTGGGGGAGGACGTCTGGAGTGCCGTGGACATACGACGATCCTCCTGCAGCCGTCCAGCAGCAGGAGGATCGTCGACGGATCTGTGGAGAACCGCGACCGTCACGCGGTCGGTGGAGCGGATCCGCCTAGCGGATCGCCCCGAGCCACGCCTTGCGTGCATCAAGCGCCTCGATGGCCGCGGTGAGCCGGTCGGCGTCACCGGAGGCTCGTGCCGCCTCGACCTCGTCCTCGAGCTTGGCGATGGCGTCGGCGAGCTGGCTCGCGAGCCCCTCGGTGCGCGCCTTCGTCTCGGGGTTGTTGCGCTTCCAGTGCTCGTCCTCGAGCTGCTTGACGTGGGTCTCGATCTTGCGCAGACGGTCTTCGACGA
Organism: Plantibacter sp. M259; assembly: GCF_006065115.1. Classification (NCBI taxonomy): domain Bacteria; kingdom Bacillati; phylum Actinomycetota; class Actinomycetes; order Micrococcales; family Microbacteriaceae; genus Plantibacter; species Plantibacter sp. M259. The sequence continues at coordinate 4,090,704 of NZ_CP040750.1, forward strand.
CGCGGACCTGCTCGCGCGGGACCTTGCCGATCTCGTCCCACCGACGCTGGATGTCGGTGAGCGCCTTGCGCGCCGAGTCCCGGTTCGTGTCGGCGAGGATCGGTTCGGCATCCGCCAACACCGCGAGCTTCAAATCCAGGTTGCCCTGGAACTCCTCGTTGTCGCGCGCGTCGATCTCGGCCTTCGCGCCGTAGATCGCGTCGCCCGCGGCCTTGAATTTCGCCCAGAGCGCGTCGTCCTGGCGCTTCCCGGCACGCGGGGAGGCTTTCCACTCGTCGAGCAGGCTGCGGTAGGCGGGGATGCCCTCGGCGCCCTTGGCGATGAGGGCCTCGGCGCGCTCGACGAGCTTCTGCTTGATCGCGCGGGCTTCCTTGTGGACCGAGTCCAGCTCCGTGTAGAACGCACGACGGTGCTGCTCGATCGTCGCGCGCGCCGTCCGGAACCGCTTCCAGAGGTCGTTGGCGTCGTTCTTCGCGAGACGCGGACCGTCGTGCTGCTGGCGCTGCCACTCGGCGAAGAGTTCGTCGAGTCGCGCCGAGGTCTGCTTCCACTGCACCCGTGCCGGATCCTGCTGCGCGAGCTGCTCGGCTTCCTCGACGATCGCGAGACGCGCACGTGCCGCTTCCTCGAGCGCTGCCTTGGTCTCCTGGCTCTGCGCCTCGGTCAGCTCGCTCACGGTGCCGTCGAGCGCCGCGAGGCGGGTCAGGAGCGCCTGGAGGTTGCCGACCGCGTTGGCGGACTCGACCTGCTTGGTGATCGACTTCACTGCCTTCGCGACGTCCGTCGCCGGTGCACCGCGCTTCGCGCGCTGCTCGAGGAGCGTCACCTGTCCGGCGAGGTCCGTGAACTTGCGCTCGAAGTACGCGAGCGCCTCCTCCTTGGAACCGTCGGGGTACTGTCCGACCGCTCGTTCACCGTCGGCCTCACGGACGTAGACGGTGCCGTCGTCGTCGACACGACCCCACGGTTCGATCTCTGGACTGGTCACGCGCATCACCCTTGCTGTGTGTTGACCGCCGTTCGTGGCGATCGTGATCGATCCACAAGCCTATTACCCCGAGTCCTGCTCGGGGCGACCGCTTGCGCCGGTCGGTTCCGTCTGGTGCAGGTTACTGCACGCGCTACTGGACCGTCACCGAGGTGATGGCGGCCGGTACCGCCGGAGCGCCGTCACCGCTACCGTCCGCGACACCGCCGGACACGACGCCCGAGACGAGCTGGTCGAGACCGCTCGTGATCTGGCCGAGCACGGTGTAGCCGCCGGCGGGGTCGGACGGGATGGTCGAGTCCTGGTACACGAGGAAGAACTGCGAACCGTTGCTGTAGCCGTTGCCGCCCTGGCGCGCCATCGCGATGGTGCCGGCCGGGTAGACGTCGTCCGTCGGTGCGTTCTCGACCGGGCCGTAGCTGTAGCCGGGGCCACCGGTACCGGTGCCGTCGGGGTCGCCGCACTGCAGGACGTAGATGCCGCTCGTGGTGAGGCGGTGGCAGGTGACGCCGTCGTAGAAGCCGGACTGGGCGAGGGAGATGAAGGAGGAGACGCCCTGCGGCGCGCAGGCTCCGTCGAGGGTGAGGTTCATGACGACGTCGTTGATCGTCATCTCACCACTCCAGTCGCGGTCCTCGGCGATCGTGCTCGCGGGGACCTGGCCGGTGTTCGCGCCGTCGGTGGCCCCGGTGACACCGCAGGCCCCGGCCTCGGCGGAGGCGGTGGGCGTCGCGACCGGTGTGCCCGGACCACCGGCGAAGAAGAACACCTGCGCGGCCGTGGCTCCGGCGAGGATGACGACGAGCGCCGCAGCAGCGATCACGTTGTCGCGGACGCGGCGCTTGGAGCGGTGCTCGTGCACGGTGCGCCGGGCGTTGTAGGCGCGCAGCCGTGCGCGTGCTGCGCGTGCCTCTTTGTCCGGACCCTTGCTCGTTGCCACGTCGTTCCCTCCAGGTGCCGTCGGCCGAGCGGCGGCATCGCGCTGTCATCTGGCACCACGCCCGCGGCGGACTGCCCAGGAGAACCTTACGGGGAGCGATCCGCGCGGACCAAACGGCACACGACGGCAGCGACCCCGTTCCGCAGCGGGTCCGCGTGTCGCAGGCTGCGGCTAGCCTGGTGGAATGTTCAGTCGAGGACCCGGCATCGCCGGCGCACCGGTACCGCTCGCCGTGCGCATGCGGCCCCGCAGCCTCGAGGAGGTCGCCGGCCAGCAGCACCTGCTCCGTCCCGGCTCGCCGCTCGTCCGCCTGGCGAGCGACAACGAGGGGACGCAGGCGGCCGTGTCCGTCATCCTCTGGGGCCCACCGGGCACCGGGAAGACGACACTGGCGCAAGCCATCGCGCACAGCTCCGGTCGCCGGTTCGTGGAGCTCTCGGCTGTGACGGCGGGCGTCAAGGACGTCCGGCAGGTCATGGAGGAGGCGATGTCGAGCCGCGACCTCTACGGCAGCTCGACCGTCCTCTTCCTCGACGAGATCCACCGGTTCACGAAGGCCCAGCAGGACGCCCTGCTCCCCGGCGTCGAGAACGGCTGGGTCATCCTGGTCGCCGCGACGACCGAGAACCCGTCGTTCTCCGTCATCTCCCCGCTGCTGTCGCGTTCGCTGCTCCTCACGCTCGAACAGCTGAGCGACGACGACCTCGGCATCCTCATCGACCGCGCCGTGACCGACCCGCGCGGACTGGCCGGTCGCTTCACCGTGACGCCGGAGGCCCGCGCCGCGATCATCCAGTTGTCCTCCGGCGATGCCCGACGAGCCCTGACTGCGTTGGAGGCGGCCGCGATCGCCGCCGACTCCGATCTCGGCGCTCCGGTCGACCCCGACGAGCTCGATCTCGACGACGCGGGCCTCCTCGACGTCGGCGATGAGGATGATGAAGACGACGAAGACGGGGTGGACGAGGACTCCGACACCGCGACGCGGGCGCCCCGCGGTCCCGTCATCACCGACGAGCTCGTCTCGCAGGCGGTCGACCGCGCCCTGCTCCGATACGACCGCAACGGCGACGAGCACTACGACGTCATCAGCGCGTTCATCAAGAGCATCCGCGGATCCGACGTCGACGCCGCGCTGCACTACCTCGCTCGGATGATCGAGGCGGGGGAGGACCCGCGCTTCATCGCCCGCCGCATCATCATCTCCGCGGCCGAGGACATCGGCATCGCCGACCCGCAGGCGTTGCCCATCGCCGTGGCGGCCGCCGACGCCGTCCAGTTCATCGGCATGCCCGAGGGTCGCATCCCATTGGCCGAGGCCGTGGTGTACCTGGCCACGGCCGCCAAGTCGAACGCGGCCTATGTCGCCATCGACCAGGCCATCGCGGACGTCAGGGCCGGAGCCTTCGGACGCGTGCCGAAGCCGATGCGCGACGCCCACTACGCGGGCGCCAAGCGCCTCGGACACGGCAAGGGCTACCGCTACCCGCACGACCACCCGATCGGTGTCGTCGCCCAGCAGTACCTGCCCGACGAGCTCCGCGACGTCCGGTACTACCAGCCCACCGACCACGGCCACGAGCGCGACATCTCGGCACGGTTGGACAAACTCCGGAAGATCGTCCGGGGCGAGTGATCGTCGGGTCGCGGCTGCCCGGGGACCAAGCCGCGTCGTGCTAGTATTGATCCGCCTAGAACCGGTGTGACTGCGCGGCTGCTCGATCACCGTGTTCGACGGGCGTGTTCTGTAGCCGAACAGCCCCGGCGGACCCCTCTGACTTTGTCCGGTGTGATTCCGGATCACCGACGCGTCTTCGCGCCGGTCATTCATCGTTTGAGACTTCATCGAAAGGAAACCGTGTCTACCAAGTCACGTACCCGCAGCAAGACCCGCCTCTCGCGGGCACTCGGCATCGCCCTCACCCCGAAGGCCGCCAAGTACCTCGAGAAGCGTCCCTACGCTCCCGGTGAGCACGGCCGCACCAAGCGCAAGGCCGACAGCGACTACGCCGTCCGTCTGCGCGAGAAGCAGCGTCTGCGCGCCCAGTACGGCATCCGCGAGGCTCAGCTCAAGATCGCCTTCCAGGAGGCACGTCGCACCCAGGGCCTGACGGGTGAGAACCTCGTCGAGATCCTCGAGACCCGTCTCGACGCGCTCGTCCTCCGTGCCGGCTTCGCCCGCACCACGGCTCAGGCCCGCCAGATGGTCGTACACCGCCACATCATGGTCGACGGCCAGCTCGTCGACCGCCCGTCCTTCCGCGTGAAGCCGGGTCAGCTCATCCACGTCAAGCCGCGCTCCGAGGGCACCGAGCCCTTCCAGGTCGCCGCTGCCGGCGGTCACGTCGACGTCCTGCCGAAGGTGCCCGCGTACCTCTCGGTCGAGCTCGACAAGCTCCAGGCACGTCTCGAGCGTCGTCCGAAGCGCGCCGAGGTCCCCGTGACCTGTGAAGTGCAGCTCGTCGTCGAGTACTACGCAGCCCGCTAGGACTGCGGCCCGGCTCCGGGCACCACACGAAGAGGCATCGGCTCCGGCCGGTGCCTCTTCGTCGTTGTACGACGCCATCGGTCCGCCGCGCTCGACTACGATGGATGCTTGGTACGCCCGGCGACGCCCGGGTGGTCGCACCGCAGATGAGGAGTTCCCCATGAAGAACGTGTTCTGGCTGATCGTCGGCATCGGCGCCGGCTTCGTCGTCGCCCACGAGATCAACAAGACACAGTCCGGCAAGCGGTTCTTCTCCGAGCTGGACTCACGCGTCAGGGAGTTCACCGACACCGTCGGCGACGCCTACAAGGAGCGCGAGGCGCAGCTGCGCGACACGGCGGAGTCCGTCGTCGCGCGCGTCGAGGACGCCGCAGAAGACCTCACCAAGCCGTAGCGGCACGCCCGGACGGGCATCGCCGCAGCGCACGAACATCGACACGCACACCCCTGACGTACGGACACCATGGACACCGCTGACATCCGCTCCCGCTGGCTCACCTTCTTCGGCGATCGGGGGCACACCGTCGTCCCCTCCGCCTCCCTCGTCAGCGACGACCCCTCGCTCCTCTTCACGGTCGCCGGCATGGTGCCGTTCGTGCCGTACCTCACCGGCGTCGTCCCCGCGCCGTTCGATCGCGCCACGAGCGTCCAGAAGTGCATCCGCACCAACGACATCGAAGAGGTGGGCAAGACGCCCCGGCACGGCACCTTCTTCCAGATGAACGGCAACTTCTCCTTCGGCGACTACTTCAAGGAGGGGGCGATCACCTACGCGTGGGAGCTCCTGACCGGCAGTGAGTCGAGCGGCGGCCTCGCCTTCGACGAGAAGGACCTCTGGGTCACCGTGTACAAGGACGACGACGAGGCGATCGACCTCTGGAAGCGCGTCGCAGGGCTCCCCGAGCACCGCATCCAGCGGCTCGACAAGGACACGAACTACTGGTCGACGGGTCAGCCCGGACCGGCCGGCCCGTGCTCGGAGATCTTCTTCGACCGCGGTCCCGCGTACGGAGCCGACGGCGGCCCGGCGACCGACGACGACCGGTACGTCGAGATCTGGAACCTCGTCTTCATGCAGTACCTGATCGAGAACGTCCGCGGCAAGGTCGACTTCGACATCGTCGGCGAACTCCCGAAGAAGAACATCGACACCGGCATGGGGCTCGAGCGGGTCGCCTTCCTCAAGCAGGGCGTCGAGAACATGTACGAGATCGACCAGGTGCGCCCGGTCCTCGATCGCGCCGCCGAGTTGAGCGGCCGTCGCTACGGTGCCGACCACGACGACGACGTCCGGATGCGCGTCATCGCCGACCACGTGCGTTCCTCGCTCATGCTCATGAGCGACGGCATCACCCCGTCGAACGAGGGACGCGGGTACATCCTCCGCCGCCTCATGCGACGGACCGTCCGTGCGATGCGCCTTCTCGGCGTCGACACCGCGACGTTCCCCGAGCTGTTCTCCGCCTCGCGCGACGCCATGAAGGCCGCCTACCCCGAGGTCGAGACCGACTTCGGCCGGATCTCGCAGAGCGCCTACGCCGAGGAGGAGACCTTCCTCCGGACACTGGCCAGCGGCACGACCATCCTCGACCTCGCGCTCGAGCAGACCAAGGGCTCGGGCCGGACGGCCCTCGCCGGGGATTCCGCGTTCCTCCTGCACGACACCTACGGATTCCCCATCGACCTGACCCTTGAGATCGCGGAGGAGGCAGGCCTCTCCGTCGACCGCGACGCGTTCGATTCGCTCATGACCGCGCAGCGCCAGCGGGCGAAGGCCGACGCGAAGGCGAAGAAGAGCGTCCTCGCCGACCTCTCGGTCTACAGCGACATCCGCGCCAAGGGCGAGACCGTGTTCACCGGCTACACCGAGCTCGAGACCGAGAGCCGCATCCTCGGCATCATCGTGGGCGGACACCCGGTGCAGCGCGCCGTCGCCGGCGACATCGCCGAGGTGATCCTGGCGGAGACCTCGCTGTACGCCGAGTCCGGCGGGCAGGAGGCCGACCAGGGCGTCATCGTCGGTCCCGGATACGAGCTCGAGGTGCTCGACGTCCAGAAGCCGGTCAAGGGTCTCATCGCCCACAAGGTGCAGGTGAGCCAGGGCGAGGTGGGCGTTGACGCACCGGCGACGACCATCGTCGACGCGAGCTACCGCCGCGGCGCACAGCAGGCGCACTCCGGTACGCACATCATCCACGCGGCCCTGCGGCAGGTCCTGGGCGACAGCGCCCACCAGTCCGGTTCGTCGAACAAGGCCGGGTATCTGCGGCTCGACTTCACCTGGAACCAGCCGCTGTCACCGGCGACGAAGTCGGAGATCGAGGAGATCTCCAACAACGCCATCCGCGACAACCTGCAGGTGAGCACCCGCGAGATGGCGCTCGACGACGCGAAGGCGCTCGGCGCCATGGCGCTGTTCGGGGAGAAGTACGGCGAGACCGTCCGCGTCGTCGACATCGGCGGGCCGTGGTCGCGTGAGCTGTGTGCGGGCACCCATGTCGCTTCCAGCGCCGAGATCGGGTTGATCAACCTCGTCAGCGAGTCGTCCGTCGGGTCGACGAACCGTCGTGTGGAGTCGCTCGTCGGACTCGAGGCCTTCCGCGACCTCGCCGCCGAGCGGGCGCTCGTGTCACAGCTCTCCGGCAGCCTCAAGACGCCGAAGGAGCAGCTGCCCGACCGCATCGCCGAACTCGTCGCGAACCTCAAGGCCGCTGAGAAGAAGATCGCCGCGTTCGAAGCCCGTGGGCTGAGCGAACGCCTCCCGGCACTGGCCCTGACCGCTCACCGCGTCGGCCCGGTGTCGCTCATCGCCGAACACCTGGGCGAGCTCGGGTCACCGAACGACGTCAGGACGCTCGTCACGCAGCTCCGCGAGCAGCTCGGCGCGAGCCCGGCGGTCGTCGCCCTGGGTGCGGTCGTCGGAGGCAAGCCCGCGGTCGTCGTCGCGACGAACCAGGGTGCCCGCGACGCCGGACTCAAGGCAGGCGTCCTCGTCCGGGTCGCGGCCGGTGTCCTCGGCGGCAACGGTGGTGGGAAGGACGACCTCGCACAGGGTGGCGGCGTCGACGCCACCGCACTCGGCGACGCCCTCGCGGCGATCGCCCGCGAGATCGCCTGACATGACGGACGGGTTCCGTCGCGGAGTCCGACTCGGGATCGACGTCGGGAAGGCCAGGGTCGGGGTCGCGAGAAGCGATCCCGACGGCCTGTTGGCTACACCGGTGGAGACGGTCCCACGGGACCTCGGCGGCGACGCCGACATCCGGGCGATCGCAGTCATCGCCGAAGAACTCGGCGCGGTGGAGCTCGTCGTCGGTCTCCCGATCGCCCTGTCGGGGAAGGACACTGCGTCCACGCAGGACGCCCGGGAGTTCGCGGCCCGGCTCAGGTCGATCACCGGTGTCCCGGCCCGTCTCGTCGACGAGCGGCTGACGACGGTGACCGCCCACAGCGCCTTGCGCTCCGCTGGGAAACGACAGAAGCAGACGCGCTCGATTGTCGATCAGGTGGCGGCCGTCATACTCTTGCAGTACGCCCTCGACGCCGAACGCGGTTCGGGGCGACCCCCCGGAAGCCCCGTCGACCCGTGAACAGGACGTGCCTGTGTCGAATCTGACACCTCAGAACAACCCAGCAGACGATCCGCTCGCCGACCTCTTCACGTCCGAGCGGAACGCCGCGGGGGAGCAGCCGGTGCCATTGTCCCGACGCGAGGCACGTCAGCAGCGGGAGGCCGCGGAAGCCGCCTCGACGCCGTCCGAGCCCGTCGAGGAAGACGCCGCGAGCGACACGGCCGAACCGGCCCCGACCGGCGCCGCGTCCGTCGACGCCACATCGGTCGAAGCCCCCTCGACCGCTGCGTCGTCGGGTGACTCCGGCGTCAGCGAGCCAGCCGGGAGCGACACACCCGTGAGCGCGCCGACCCCACGTGCGCCCGAGTCGGACGACACCGAATCCTCGGCGTCCCGGGCCCGGACCACGACCATCCCCGCGTTCGAGGACCTGCTCGCTGAGGACGACACGGCCAACGACAGCGGGCCGCAGCCGATCCATCGGGGGCGCCGTCGTGCGCTGGCCGGCGGGGAACCGCCGAAGCGCCGACGTGGCCGTCGCGGGCTCATCGCACTCATCGTGTCGATCGTCGTCGTCGGGGGTCTCGTCGCGTGCGCCGCGGTCGTGTGGACGAGTTACGAGCCGCAGATCCGCAAGGTCCTCGGCTGGGAGGAACCGAACGACTACGAGGGTGCCGGCAGCGGCGAGGCCGTCGTCATGGTCAACGAGGGCGACATCGGCGAGGACATCGCGACGAGCCTGCACGACGCGGGAGTCACGAAGTCGTTCGACGCCTTCTACGACCTCCTCCTCGCACAGCCCACCCAGCCGGAGTTCTTCCCTGGCGCCTACAAACTGAAGCTCAAGATGAGCGCCGAGTCCGCCCTTGCGGCCCTGACCGATGAGGCGAACCGCATGGAGGACACCTTCGTCATCCCCGAGGGCACCGCGGAGCAGGACGCCCTGCCGTCGATCGCGGAGGGCACCGGCATCCCGCTGGAGGAACTCCAGGCGGCGGCCGCCGACGTCGCGTCCTTCGGTCTCCCCGCTGAAGCGACCTCGCTCGAGGGGTTCCTCTTCCCGGCGACCTACAGCCTCCCCGACGGCGGCGATGCGCACGCGGTCCTCCAGACCCTCGTGAACCGGTCGTTCCAGGCGCTCGACGACGCCGGGGTGAAGCCCGAGGACCGTTGGAAGACCATCGTCCTGGCCTCGCTCATCCAGAAGGAGGCTGGCCTCCGCGACGACTACTACAAGGTGTCGAGGGTCTTCCTCAACCGGCTGGACCCGGCCCAGTGGGAGAGCGGTCTGCTGCAGTCCGACGCCACGGTCGCGTACGGGACGGGCAACACCCACCGGGTGTCGACCACGGACGCCGAGCGCGCCGACGCCTCGAACCCGTACAACACCTACGTCCACCCGGGCATGGTCGTACGACCGATCTCGAACCCGGGCGACCTCGCGATCGACGCCGCGCTGCACCCGGCCGACGGACCATGGCTCTACTTCGTCACCTGGAACCTCGACTCCGGCGAGACGATCTTCTCCACCACCCAGGAGGAGCACGAGGCCGCGGTCGACAAGTGGCTGTCCTGGATGGACGAGCACCCCGAGTACCAGTAGCGGGAGCGTGGCGCACATGAGTGGAACAGGGGCGGGTCACGGCGAGGACGGGCAGCCGCGGCTCGCCGTGCTCGGCGCGCCCATCGCCCACTCCAAGTCCCCGGCACTGCACGAGGCCGCCTACCGGGTGCTCGGGCTCGACTGGGACTACGGTCGGCACGAACTCGAGGCGGCCGGCCTTTCGGCCTTCCTCGACGACCTCGGTTCGGACTGGCGGGGGCTCTCGCTGACCATGCCCCTGAAGCATCGCGCGCTCGAGCTGGCCGACGTGGCCGACCGCGCCGCAACCGAGACCGGGGCGGTCAACACGCTGCGTCTCCGCCGAGCCGAGGACGGATCCCGTCGGATCGAAGGGTTCAACACCGACGTCGGCGGCATCGTCCGCGCGATCGGGGCGGCCGGCGTCGACACGATCGCGTCCGCGGTCGTCCTGGGCGGGGGAGCAACGGCCTCCTCGGCGATCATGGCGGCGGCGGACCTCGGTGCCGAGCACGTCCACGTGGCGCTCCGCCGACCGGCCCAGGCGCGACCACTCGAGGACCTCGCCGGTCGGCTGGGGCTGCGGTTCGCCTCAGGGCTGCTCGACGGTGAGACGCCTGACGCACCACTCGTGATCAGCACCCTTCCCGGCGGCGCCCTCACCGAACCGGGTCCGCTGCTGTCCCATGCTCCAGGCGCGCTCCTCCTCGACGTCGCGTACGACCCGTGGCCGAGTGTGCTCGCGGAGGCGTGGTCGCAGGCCGGCGGGTCGGTCCTCAGTGGGCTGTCGATGCTCGTGCACCAGGCGTTGCTCCAGGTCCGGATCTTCGTCCTCGGCGATCCGCTCCTGCCACTCGAGGACGAGACGACGGTGCTCCGGGCGATGCTCGACACGGTCCACCTCGATCACACCGGGGCGCCGGTCGCCTCGCACTGACCGCTCCGGACGCATCCGTCGCCCACCTGCACACCCGCCGGGCCGTCGACCGAAGGCGCACGGTCGCGTCCCGGCTCTATGGAAGGATAGGACCATGCTTCGTTGGCTCACTGCCGGAGAGTCTCACGGCCCGGAACTCATCGCCGTCCTCGAGGGACTCCCGTCCGGCGTCCCCATCTCCATGGACGGCGTCCGCGCCGACCTCGCCCGACGGAAGCTCGGCTACGGCCGAGGATCCCGCATGAAGTTCGAGGAGGACGAGCTCAACCTGTCCGGCGGCGTCCGCCACGGCTTCTCCATGGGCAGCCCGATCGCGATCCGCATCGGCAACACCGAGTGGCCGAAGTGGGCCGAGGTCATGAGCCCCGAGCCGACCGAGATCTCCGACAAGTCGCGTGGCCGCAGCGCCGCGCTCACCCGTCCGCGTCCCGGTCACGCCGACCTGACGGGCATGCAGAAGTACGGTTTCGACGAGGCGCGTCCCGTGCTCGAACGCGCCAGCGCACGCGAGACCGCAGCGCGCGTCGCCCTCGGTGCCGTCGCGCGCTCCTTCCTCGGCGAGCTGGGCATCACCCTGGTCAGCCACACGCTGTCGATCGGCCCGGTGCGCGTTCCCGAAGACAGCCCGCTGCCGGTCCCGGCCGACGTCGACGCGCTCGACGCCGATCCGCTGCGCTGCTTCGACGCGGCGACCTCGGAGCGCATGGTCGCCGAGGTCGACGCGGCCAAGAAGGACGGCGACACCCTCGGCGGCATCGTCGAGGTCCTGGCCTACGGACTCCCGCCGGGGCTCGGCTCCTACGTCCACTGGGACCGCCGACTCGACGCACGGCTCGCAGCAGCGCTCATGGGCATCCAGGCCATCAAGGGTGTGGAGGTCGGCGACGGCTTCCTCACGACGACCCGTCGCGGTTCCGTGGCCCACGACGAGCTCGTCCAGGAGAGCGACGGCATCGCCCGACAGAGCGACCGCGCCGGCGGCACCGAGGGTGGCATGACCACTGGTACCGTCCTCCGCGTCCGCGCCGGCATGAAGCCGATCGCGACCGTCCCGCACTCGCTCCGCACGGTCGACGTCGCGACGAGCGAGGCCGCCACCGCGCATCACCAGCGCTCGGACGTCTGCGCGGTCCCGGCCTCCGGTGTCGTGGCCGAGGCGATGGTGGCCCTGGTCCTCGCCGAAGCGGTCCTCGAGAAGTTCGGTGGCGACTCCGTCCCCGAGACGAAGCGCAACCTCGACGGATACCTGGCAGCGATCCCGTCGAACCTGCGCACGCGAGGCGACCACGCCTCCAGCGCCGATGCCTGAGCAGGCCGCCGATCTCCGACTCCCCGTCGTCCTCATCGGACCGATGGGGTCGGGGAAGAGCCGGGTCGGCAAGCAGTTGGCGAAGCGCCTGGGCTTGCCGTTCGTCGACACCGACAACGTCGTGTCCGGCGAGCACGGCGCGATCGCGCGCATCTTCGAGCAACACGGCGAGGCGCACTTCCGCGCCCTGGAGCGGGCGGCGGTGGCCGCCGCGCTCGAGCAGCCGGCGATCGTGTCGCTCGGCGGGGGAGCGGTCCTCGACGAGGACACGCAGCGCGAGCTCGCCGATGCACGCGTCGTGCTGCTGACGGTCACCGAGGAGGCCGTGCTGGCACGGGCCAACCTCGACAAGCGTCCACTCCTCCGCGACGACCCCGGCGCGTGGTCGCGCATCGCCGCCGCCCGGCGTCCCGTGTACGAACGACTCGCGGATGTCACCTTCGACACCTCGCACCGACCCATCTCAGGCATCGTCGACGAGCTCGTCGCCTGGGTGAAGGAGCCTGCATGAGCACCGAACCGACCACCCCGACCGAGCGGACCGTCATCGAGGTGACGGGATCCTCCCCGTACCCCATCACGATCGGGAGAGGGCTGGAGGATGTACTCGTCGACGCGCTCGGGACCGGCGTGCAGCGGGTCCTCATCGTCCACCCGGCGACGCTGGGCGAGAAGGCGGCCAAGCTGCGCGAGACCCTGAGCGACCGGTACCAGGTGCTGCTCGCCGAGGTGCCCGACGCCGAGGCCGGGAAACGGGTCGAGGTCGCCGCGTTCTGCTGGGGAGTCCTCGGGCAGGCCGACTTCACGCGCTCCGACGCGGTCATCGGGTTCGGCGGTGGCGCGGTCACCGACCTCGCCGGCTTCGTCGCCGCCACCTGGCTGCGCGGCGTCCGGCTCGTGCAGGTCCCCACGACGGTCCTCGGCATGGTCGACGCGGCCGTGGGCGGCAAGACGGGCATCAACACCGCGGAAGGCAAGAACCTCGTCGGCGCCTTCTACGCCCCGGCCGCCGTCGTCTGCGATCTCGACACGCTCGACACCCTCCCGAAGAACGAGATCCTCGCCGGGTTCGCCGAGGTGGCCAAGGCCGGGTTCATCCGCTACCCGGAGATCCTCGACCTCATCGAGGCCGACGTCGACGCAGCGACCGACCCCGACACGCCCGCCTTCCGCCGCTGCATCGAGCTCGCGATCCGGATGAAGGCCGACGTCGTCAGCGAGGACTTCACCGAGCAGGGTCTCCGCGAGATCCTCAACTACGGGCACACGCTGGGGCACGCCATCGAGCACGCCGAACGGTACCAGTGGCGACACGGTGCCGCGGTGGCGATCGGCATGATGTACGTCGCCGAGCTGTCCCGCCTCGCCGGCCGACTGTCGGACGAGGTCGTCGACCGCCACCGTCGCGTCCTGGAGCTCCTCAGCCTGCCGATCGCCTATCCGGTGGGTCGCTGGAACACCCTGCTCGCGACGATGCAGCGCGACAAGAAGACGCGTGGTTCGATGTTGCGGTTCATCGTGCTCGACGACCTCGCCAAGCCGACGGTCCTCCAGGGGCCCGAGACCTCGCTGCTCTTCGCCGCCTACCAGGAGATCGGCTCCTGACCGACGCCGTCGCGCTCCGTGAGCGCTCGTCCCGAACGGATACCCTCGACTCATGACCACCGTGCTCGTCCTCAACGGACCGAACCTCGGACGCCTCGGCAGCCGTGAACCCGACGTCTACGGCTCGGCCGACCTCGAAGCGCTGCGCAGCGTGCTCGAGGCCGACGCGGGCGACGGGACGCGGATCGACCTGCGTCAGACGGACGACGAGGGCGAGCTGATCGGCTGGCTCCACGAGGCCGTCGACTCCCGTGCGTCCGTGATCCTGAACCCCGCGGCGTTCACCCATTACAGCTACGGGCTCCGCGACGCGGCGGCCATGGTCACGAAGGCGGGCCTCCTGCTCGTCGAGGTGCACCTCTCGAATCCGCACGCCCGCGAGGCGTTCCGCCACACGAGCGTGATCTCCGGTGTGGCGACCGGCGTGATCGCCGGTTTCGGCTTCGACTCGTACCGCCTCGCCCTCGACCTCGTGGTGCGCCGCAGCACCGAGTGACGTGCGAGAAGCCCGTGGCCACCACGGGCGCGTTGGTCACGGGTCCTCGCAGCGGTTACACTCGTTCGTTGGGTCGTATCCGGCCGCACACTTTCCACGAACGGACATTCTCGCGCATGGCTTCTACCGCTGACATCAAGAACGGCATCGTCCTGAACATCGACGGGCAGCTCTGGACGGTGATCGAGTTCCAGCACGTCAAGCCGGGCAAGGGTGGCGCGTTCGTCCGCACCAAGATGAAGAACATCATGACCGGCAAGGTCGTCGACAAGACCTACAACGCCGGCACGAAGATCGACGTCGAGAACGTCGACCGCCGCGACTTCACCTACCTGTACGCGGACGGCGACTCCTTCGTCTTCATGGACAAGAGCGACTACGACCAGATCACCATCCCCGCCGTCGTCGTCGGCGACACCAAGAACTTCCTCCTCGAGAACCAGGACGTCACGGTCGCGCTCAACAACGGCAACCCGCTGTACGTCGAGCTCCCCGCGTCGGTCATCCTCGAGGTCACCTACACGGAACCGGGGCTCCAGGGCGACCGCTCGACCGGTGGCACGAAGCCGGCGACCGTCGAGACCGGCTACGAGATCCAGGTCCCGCTGTTCCTCGAGACCGGCACCAAGGTCAAGGTCGACACCCGCACGGGCGACTACCTCGGTCGCGTCAACGAGTGAGCGCTCGTACCAAGGCGCGCAAGCGCGCCCTCGATCTGCTGTACCAGGCCGACGTCCGTCAGCAGACCCTCACTGAAGTCCTGTCCGCGGAAGCGTCTCGCGCGGTCAGCGAGCCCGACCGCCAGGCCTCGTGGTTGTACGCGCGGGAGATCGTCGACGGCGTCGGTGACCACGCCGAGGAGATCGACGAACAGATCGAGACGTACGCGCAGGGCTGGACGCTCGCGCGGATGCCCACGGTCGACCGGGCCATCCTCCGGATCGCGATCTGGGAGATCCTGTTCAACGACGAGGTGCCGCACGGCGTCGCCATCGACGAAGCGGTCGAGGCGGCCAAGACGCTGTCGACCGACGACTCCGCCGGCTTCATCAACGGCCTGCTCGGCAAGATCTCGCAGATCAACCCGCGGTGACGATGAGCGACGAGACCGGTCCGGCCCTGCCGCTGAAGCGCGTGCACCACATCGCGATCATCGCCAGCGACTACGAGGCCTCCAAGCGCTTCTACACCTCGGTGCTCGGCTGCGAGCTGATCACCGAGGTGTACCGGGCCGAGCGCGACTCCTGGATGGGCGACCTCGCCCTGAACGGTGAGTACCTCATCGAGCTGTTCTCCTTCCCGGACCCGCCGGCGCGCGCATCCGGGCCCGAAGCGCTCGGGCTGCGGCACCTCGCCTTCGCCGTCGACGACGTCGACGCCGGCCACGCCCGTCTGGTGGCGCTGGGGGTCCGCGTCGAAGACGTGCGGATCGACCCGCACACCTCGCGCAAGATGCTGTTCTTCTTCGATCCCGACGGCCTCCCGTTGGAGCTCTACGAGGCCTGATCCGACTGCTAGGCTCGGGTGTTGACCAAGACAACCTTTAAGACCGTCCAGAGAGGCGGAGAAGGGAGTCGGCGATGAGCGCACGTACCGTGCTGCACGAAGCTGACATCGCGCGGGCGTTGACTCGGATCTCCCACGAGATCCTCGAGTCCAACCGCGGAGCAGACGACCTCGTGATCCTCGGCATCCCGACGCGCGGGGTCATCCTCGCGAAGCGGATCGCCGCCACGATCTCCTCGATCTCGGGCGCGACCATCGTCTCGGGTGCACTCGACGTCACGATGTACCGCGACGATCTGGCGAAGCACCCGACCCGCGCACCGCAGCCCACGACGCTGCCGCCACAGGGGATCGACGGACGCACGGTCGTCCTCGTTGACGACGTCCTGTACTCGGGACGCACGATCCGCGCCGCCCTCGACGCGCTGACCGACTTGGGCCGGCCGCGCGTCGTGCGGCTCGCCGCCCTCGTCGACCGCGGGCACCGCGAGCTCCCGATCCGACCGGACTTCGTCGGGAAGAACCTGCCCTCCTCACAGGCGGAGCGCATCTTCGTCCGGCTCACGGAGTTCGACGGCGACGACTCGGTCACGATCGAGGGGAGCGGCGAATGAGGCACCTGCTGTCGACGAAGACGCTCACCCGCGACGAGGCGATCGAGATCCTCGACGTCGCGGAGGACATGGCCGAGACGCAGTTCCGTGAGGTCCGCAAGCTCCCGACCCTCCGTGGGAAGACGGTCGTCAACCTCTTCTTCGAGGACTCGACCCGCACGCGCATCTCGTTCGAGGCTGCCGCCAAACGGCTGTCCGCGGACGTCATCACCTTCAGCGCGAAGGGCTCGAGCGTCTCGAAGGGCGAGAGCCTGAAGGACACCGCGCAGACCCTCGCCGCGATGCACGCCGACGCCGTCGTGATCCGACACTCCGCCTCCGGTGCGCCGCAGACCCTCGCCGACAGCGGGTGGATCGACGCCGGCATCCTGAACGCGGGGGACGGGACGCACGAGCACCCGACCCAGGCCCTCCTGGACGCGTTCACGATGCGCAAGCGACTCCACGGCGAGCGTTCCCGCGGTCGCGCGCTCGACGGGGTGGCGGTGACGATCGTCGGCGACATCCTGCATTCCCGGGTCGCCCGCTCGAACGTCTGGCTGCTCGACACGCTCGGCGCCGAGGTCACCCTCGTCGCTCCGCCGACACTGCTTCCGGTGGACCTCGGCCCCTGGCCGGCCACCGTCCGCTACGACCTGGACGACGCGATCGCCCAGCGTCCCGACGTGCTGATGATGCTCCGGATCCAGTCCGAACGCATGCACGCCGCCTTTTTCCCGAACAGCCGGGAGTATTCCAGGCGCTGGGGGCTCGACGACGAGCGGCTCGCCCGCCTCGATCCGGCTAGCATTGTCATGCACCCCGGGCCGATGAACCGCGGTCTGGAGATCTCGTCCGGGGCAGCCGACTCACCCCGGTCGACCGTCCTCGAACAGGTCGCCAACGGGGTGTCGGTCCGGATGGCCGCGTTGTACCTGCTGCTGTCCGGCGATCGAGAGGAATCCACCCGTGTCTGAGCCCACTTCGAACCACGACGTCACCCTGATCACCGGAGCGACGCTCGCCGACGGGACACGCACCGACCTCCTCCTGCGCGACGGACGGATCGCGGAACGCGGCTCCGGGCTGAGCGCCGTCGGCGCGACCGTCGTCGACGCGGACGGCCTCCTCGCGCTGCCCGGGCTCGTCGACCTCCACACGCATCTCCGGGAACCCGGGTTCGAGCAGAGCGAGACGGTGCTCACCGGCACGCGTGCCGCAGCCGCCGGCGGCTTCACCGCGGTGTTCGCGATGGCCAACACCTCGCCGGTGGCCGACACGGCCGGGGTCGTCGAGCAGGAGCAGTCGCTCGGTGAACGCGCCGGCTACGCCACGGTGCAGCCGATCGGTGCCGTGACGGTCGGACTCGCCGGGGAACGACTCGCCGAACTCGGCGCCATGGCCTCCTCGCGTGCCAAGGTCCGGGTCTTCTCGGACGACGGCCTCTGCGTGTCCGACCCGCTGCTCATGCGCCGTGCGCTGGAGTACGTGAAGGCCTTCGACGGCGTGATCGCTCAGCACGCGCAGGAACCCCGGCTCACCGTCGGCGCGCAGATGAACGAGGGCGCCCTCTCCGGCGAACTCGGGCTCACCGGGTGGCCGGCGGTCGCCGAGGAGTCGATCATCGCCCGCGACGTGCTCCTCGCCGAGCACGTGGGTTCCCGCCTCCACATCTGCCACGTCTCGACGGCCGGTTCCGTCGACGTCATCCGCTGGGCGAAGGCCCGGGGCATCCCCGTCACGGCCGAGGTCACGCCGCACCACCTGCTGCTCACGGAGGAGCTGGTGGCGAGCTACGACGCCCGGTACAAGGTGAACCCGCCCCTGCGACGGGCGGAGGACGTCCAGGCGCTGCGCGAGGCCCTCGCGGACGGCACGATCGACATCGTCGCGACGGACCACGCACCGCACCCGGTCGAGGCGAAGGACTGCGAGTGGGACGCCGCCGCGAACGGCATGGTGGGCCTCGAGTCCGCCCTCTCCGTCGTGCACGCGTCGATGGTCGCGACCGGGCTCCTGGACTGGAACGATGTCGCCCGGGTGCTCTCGGCGACGCCGGCGAGGATCGGACGGATCACCGGGCAGGGGGCCTCGATCGACGCCGGCGCTCCGGCGGAGGTCGTGCTCTACGACACCGCCGCCACCCGTCCGTTCGGCACGGCCGACCTGGCCGGCAAGGGCGTGAACTCGCCCTACCTCGGCCTGGAGCTGCCCGGCCGCGTCGTCGCCACCTTCCACCGGGGCTACGCGACCGTCCTGGACGGCGCCGTGCTCCCGACGGAGCAGGTCGCGGCCGCAGCACGCCGCGCCGCGCGATCCGCGGAGGTCGAGCACTGATGGACGGGCGGATCCTCGCGGCCGTCCTCGTCGCCCTCGTCCTCCTCGGTATCCTCGCCCTCATGGCCCTCGCCTGGCGGCGCCGCGTCGCGCGCGACGCCCAGGTCGGTCCCCTCGCGGAACTCCCCGACCCGCGGCCGGTCCCGTCACTGACGGTCGAGGTCCTCTACGTCGCGACGTCGAAGCACGACCAGCCGCTCGAACGGCTGGCGTTGCAGGGACTGCGCTACCGATCCCGGGTCACGCTCGAGCTCGGTACCGCAGGAGTCGTCGTCGACGTCCCGGGGGAGCGGCCGACGTTCATCCCGGCGACGAGCATCGTCGGCGTCGACCAGACCAACCTCACGATCGACCGGGTCGTCGAGCCGGGTGGGCTCATCCGCCTGAGCTGGCGCCCCGTCCCGACGGTGATCGCGGACAGCACCTTCCGCGTCCTCGAGCAGGCGGACCGCGCCCGCATCATCGACGCCGTCACGAGCCTCATCCCCGCCGCGGACGCCGGACTCCGGCCGACCGGCACCCCAGACACCGTCGCCGACATCACCTCGGCCGACGACTCCACCCCACCGCCTCACGAGAGGGCTTGACCATGACCTCCTTCACCCCACCCAGTCCAGCGGTACTCGTCCTCGAGGACGGCAGCCGCTACGTCGGGCACGCCTACGGCGCGACCGGCCGCACGCTCGGCGAGGTCGTCTTCGCCACCGGCATGACCGGCTACCAGGAGACGCTGACCGACCCGTCCTACGCCGGACAGATCGTCCTGATGACCGCGCCGCACATCGGCAACACCGGCGTCAACCGCGAGGACATGGAGTCAGCCCGCGTCTGGGTCGCCGGATACGTGGTGCGTGACGCGTCGCGCGTCGTCTCGAACTTCCGAGCGGACCGCTCGCTCGACGACGAACTTGTCCAGGACGGCGTCGTGGGCATCAGCGGCATCGACACCCGCGCGGTGACCCGGCACATCCGTTCCGCCGGTTCCATGCGCGGCGGCGTGTTCTCCGGCGAGGACTTCGAGTTGTCCGGCGCCGAGCAGCTCAGTCTCGTCCGGGCCGGCGTGCAGATGGCCGGTCTGAACCTGTCGAGCCAGGTCTCCACGACCGAGCAGTACACCGTGCCGGCGGTGGGCGAGCGCGTCGGTTCCGTCGCAGTGCTCGACCTCGGCGTCAAGACGTCGACGCTCAACCACCTCGCCGCTCGCGGCTTCGACGTCGTGGTGCTGCCGCAGTCGGTGACCTCGGCCGAGGTCCTCGCGCTCGAACCGTCCGCCCTGTTCTTCTCCAACGGACCCGGCGACCCGGCTGCGAGCGACGCGCACGTCGCCCTCCTGCAGGACGTGCTCCGCGCGGGCGTGCCGTACTTCGGCATCTGCTTCGGCAACCAGCTGCTCGGCCGCGCGCTCGGCTTCGAGACCTACAAGCTGCCGTTCGGTCACCGCGGGATCAACCAGCCGGTCCTCGACAAGGCGACCGGCCGGGTGGAGATCACCTCGCAGAACCACGGCTTCGCGGTCGACCTGCCGATCGAGGGCCGTCACGAGACGCCCGCCGGGTTCGGCCTCGCCGAGGTCAGCCACTACAGCCTGAACGACGAGGTCGTCGAGGGCATCAACTGCATCGACATCCCCGCGTTCTCGGTCCAGTACCACCCCGAGTCCGCCTCGGGTCCGCACGACGCGGTCTACCTGTTCGACCGGTTCCGCGACCTCGTGACCGGCCACGCCACCACTTCCAGCACCAAGGAGAACAACTAGTGCCCAAGCGCGACGACATCAACAGCGTCCTCGTCATCGGCTCCGGGCCGATCGTCATCGGGCAGGCCGCCGAGTTCGACTACTCGGGCACCCAGGCGTGCCGCGTGCTGCGCGAGGAGGGCGTCCGCGTCATCCTCGTCAACTCGAACCCGGCGACCATCATGACCGACCCCGACTTCGCCGACGCGACCTACGTCGAGCCGATCACCTGGCAGGTCATCGAGACGATCATCGCGAAGGAGAAGCCCGACGCGATCCTCCCGACCCTCGGCGGCCAGACGGCGCTGAACGCCGCGATCCAGCTGCACGAGCACGGCATCCTCGAGAAGTACGACGTCGAGCTCATCGGCGCGAACTTCGAGGCGATCAACAAGGGCGAGGACCGCCAGATCTTCAAGCAGCTCGTGCTCGACGCGGGCGCGGACGTGGCCCGCTCCTACATCGCCCACACGGTCGAGGAGGCCGTCGGCTACGCCGAGGACCTCGGCTACCCGCTGGTCGTGCGCCCCTCGTTCACCATGGGCGGCCTCGGCTCGGGCTTCGCATACACCGAGACGGAGCTCCGCCGGATCGTCGGCGACGGCCTCCACCAGAGCCCGACCACCGAGGTGCTCCTCGAGGAGTCGATCCTCGGCTGGAAGGAGTACGAGCTCGAGCTCATGCGCGACACGGCCGACAACACCGTCGTCGTCTGCTCGATCGAGAACGTCGACCCGGTCGGCGTGCACACCGGGGACTCCATCACGGTGGCTCCCGCCCTGACGCTGACGGACCGCGAGTACCAGAAGCTCCGCGACATCGGTATCGACATCATCCGCGCGGTCGGCGTCGACACCGGCGGCTGCAACATCCAGTTCGCGGTCGACCCGGCCGACGGCCGCATCATCGTCATCGAGATGAACCCCCGCGTCTCGCGTTCGAGCGCCCTCGCCTCGAAGGCGACCGGCTTCCCGATCGCGAAGATCGCGGCGAAGCTGGCCATCGGCTACCGCCTCGACGAGATCCCGAACGACATCACGAAGGTCACGCCCGCGAGCTTCGAGCCCACGCTCGACTACGTCGTCGTGAAGGTGCCGCGCTTCGCGTTCGAGAAGTTCCCCGCCGCCGATCCGACGCTCACGACCACCATGAAGTCGGTGGGCGAGGCGATGGCCATCGGACGCAACTACGCGACCGCGCTCCAGAAGGCGCTGCGGTCGCTCGAGAAGCGCGGTTCCAGCTTCCACTGGGGCGACGAGTCCCGCAGCGTCGAGGAGCTGCTCGAGGTCATGAAGACCCCGACCGACGGCCGCATCGTCGTCGTGCAGCAGGCGCTCCGCAAGGGCGCCACCGCCGAGCAGGTCTTCGAGGCCACCAAGATCGACCCGTGGTTCATCGACCAGATCGTCCTCATCAACGACGTCGCCGACTGGATCGCCGGGGCCGAGCGCCTCGACACGGAGGTGCTCCGGACCGCGAAGAACCACGGCTTCTCGGACGCGCAGATCGGTCAGCTGCGCGGGTTCGGCGAGCAGGAGGTGCGCGAGGTCCGCCACATCCTGGGTGTCCGGCCGGTCTACAAGACGGTCGACACGTGCGCCGGCGAGTTCCCGGCCCTGACCCCGTACCACTACTCGAGCTACGACACGGAGACCGAGGTGGTCGCGAGCGACCGCCGCAAGGTGGTCATCCTCGGGTCCGGCCCGAACCGCATCGGCCAGGGCATCGAGTTCGACTACTCCTGCGTGCACGCGTCCTTCGCGCTGCAGGCCGCCGGCTTCGAGACGATCATGATCAACTGCAACCCCGAGACCGTCTCGACGGACTACGACACGAGCGACCGGCTCTACTTCGAGCCGCTCACGCTCGAGGACGTCCTCGAGGTCATCCACGCCGAGAGCGAGTCGGGCGAACTCGTCGGTGTCGTCGTCCAGCTCGGCGGCCAGACGGCGCTCGGGCTCGCGAAGGGTCTGGAGGCCGCAGGCGTCCCGATCCTCGGCACCACGCCGACCGCCATCGACCTCGCCGAGGAGCGCGGCCAGTTCCAGGAGATCCTGGACGCCGCCGGCCTCGTCGCGCCGAAGAACGGCACCGCGGTGGAGATCGAGGGTGCGCTGCGCGTCGCCGAGGAGATCGGCTACCCGGTCCTCGTCCGCCCGAGCTTCGTGCTCGGCGGACGCGGCATGGAGATCATCTACGACAGCGCCTCGCTCACGGACTACTTCGTGCGCATCGAGGACCAGGGCATCGTGGGTCCGGCCCAGCCGCTGCTCGTCGACCACTTCCTCGACGACGCGATCGAGATCGACGTCGACGCCCTGTTCGACGGCGAGGAGCTCTACATCGGCGGCGTCATGGAGCACATCGAGGAGGCCGGGATCCACTCCGGCGACTCGAGCTGCACCCTGCCGCCCGTCTCGCTCGGTCGCGCCGAGATCGACCGCGTGCGGAACGCGACGCTCGCGATCGCCCAGGGGATCGGCGTGCGTGGTCTGCTGAACGTCCAGTTCGCGATCGGCGCCGGCATCCTCTACGTCATCGAGGCGAACCCGCGTGCGTCCCGCACGGTGCCGTTCGTGTCGAAGGCGCTCGGCATCCCGCTGGCGAAGGCCGCATCACTCATCATGACCGGCGCGACGGTCGCCGAGCTCAAGGACTCGGGGCTCCTGCCCCCGGTCGACGGCTCCCGCGTCCCGATCGACTCCCCGGTGTCGGTCAAGGAGGCCGTGCTGCCCTTCAAGCGCTTCCGCACGAAGGACGGCCAGATCGTCGACAGCGTGCTCGGCCCGGAGATGCGCTCCACCGGCGAGGTGATGGGCATCGACAAGGACTTCCCGCGCGCGTTCGCGAAGAGCCAGGAGGCGGCCTACGGCGGCCTGCCGTCGAGCGGAACGGTGTTCGTGTCGGTCTCCGACCGCGACAAGCGTTCGATCATCCTGCCGGTGCTGCGCCTCCAGCAGCTCGGGTTCGACATCCTCGCGACCGACGGCACGGCCGAGGTGCTGAACCGGAACGGCATCAGTGCCCGGACGGTGCGCAAGTACAGCGAGACCACGGCCGCGGGCGAGGACGACTCGATCGTCGACCTGATCAACCGCGACGAGGTGGACATGGTCATCAACACCCCGAGTGGCCGGTCGGCTCGCGCGGACGGCTACGAGATCCGCGCGGCCGCCGTCGCGGCCGACAAGCCGCTCTTCACGACGATCGCGCAGCTCACCGCCGCGGTCGGCTCCTTCGAGGCGCTCGGCGGTGGCTTCGAGGTCCGCTCGCTCCAGGAGTACGCACTCGATCGGGCTGCGCGCTCGTGACGGCTTCGTTCGGAACCCGACTGGACGAGGTCTTCGTCCGGTCGGGCCGACTCTGCGTCGGCATCGATCCGCACCGCTTCCTGCTCGAGGCGTGGGGACTGCCCGACACCGCCGCCGGCGCGGGGGCCTTCGGCCTCGCCGTCGTCGAGGCCGCAGCCGGTCGCGCCGGGATCGTCAAGCCGCAGGTGGCGTTCTTCGAACGGTTCGGGTCGGCCGGGTACATCGCCCTCGAAGGGGTCCTCGCAGCGGCACGCGACGCCGGGCTCCTCGTGATCGGCGACGTGAAGCGCGGCGAGATCGGGACGAGCATGGAGGGCTATGCGGAGGCGTGGCTGACCCCCGGTTCACCGCTGGAGGTCGACGCCCTCACGGTGAACCCCTACCTCGGCTTCGGCTCACTGCAGCCGGCACTTGAGCTCGCCGAGCAGCACGGCAAGGGCGTGTTCGTGCTGACGGCGACCTCGAACCCGGAGGGTCGAGAGGTCCAGCTCGCCGAAGACGGCGCCGGCCTCACCGTCGCGGCGTCGATGCTCGCCGAGATCGACCACTGGAACGCACGGCACCACCCCGGGTCGACCGGTTCGATCGGTGCGGTCATCGGTGCCACGCTCCGTCTCGAGGAGTTCGGCCTGACGGCGGTACCGCCGACGACCACGCTCCCGATCCTGGCACCCGGCTTCGGCCACCAGGGAGCCGCGGTCGCCGACCTCGGATCCATCTACGGCCACCTCGCACCGGGTGTCATCGTCTCCGAGTCCCGGAGCATCCTCGCCGCCGGACCCTCGGGGATCGCGGACGCCGTCGAACGTTCCGTCGCAGCCGTGAGGAGCGCCCGTGGTTGACCAGGAGCAGGACCAGCCCGGCAGGAACATGCCGGAGGTCGATCGGGCCGCCGCCTCACGTGAGGCCGTTCGCAAACGCCGCGCGCGTGCGACCGTCAAGGCGTCCATCGCTTCGGGCGCCCGCACCCCCTTGGAGGTGCTCGACGCCGCGACCGCCGATCCGGACGGTATCGAGGGCGGCATCCGCATCACCGAGTACCTCCTCAGCATCCCGAGTGTCGGCGTCACCAAGCTCGGGCGGATCCTCGAATCGCTCGGCATCTCCTCGGTCAAGCGCCTCGGGGGTCTCGGTCGACTCCAGCGGGATCGCCTCCGCGCCTTCATCGCCGAGCGCTACCCGGGGACCGCGCGCAGCCGACTCGTCGTGCTCGCCGGCCCGACGGCCGTCGGCAAGGGGACGGTGGCCGCGTACATCCGCGACCACTACCCGGAGGTGCACCTCTCCGTCTCGGCCACGACGCGCAAGCCCCGGCCGGGGGAGCAGCACGAGGTGAACTACTACTTCGTGACCGACGACGAGTTCGACGGCCTCATCGAGGGCGACCGCCTGCTCGAGCACGCCACGGTCCACAACGCGTACCGCTACGGCACGCCACGCGAGCCGATCGAGCGTGCGCTCGCGGCCGGCGACAGCGCGTTGCTCGAGATCGACATCCAGGGTGCCCGCCAGGTCCGGGAGGCGATGCCGGAGGCGACCCTGGTGTTCCTGCTGCCCCCGAGCTGGGACGAACTGGTCCGTCGACTGGTCGGACGAGGCACCGAGGACGAGGAGGAACGGGAGCGCCGACTGCGCACCGCGAAGGTCGAACTGGCCGCCGCGGACGAGTTCGACCACCGTGTCGTCAACGACGACGTGGCCCGCGCGGCCCAAGAGGTCGTAGACTTGATGAAGATTCACGGGGATTGACGTCCGACGCGCACCCCGCATCGATCCGATCTTCCCCGAACACAACCACACGAGGAGTGTGAACCTGCATGGCTGACAAGCTCAAGGGCATCATCGACCCGCCCATCGACTCCCTGCTCACCAAGGTCGAGTCCAAGTACGCACTCGTGATCTTCGCGTCCAAGCGCGCGCGCCAGATCAACGACTACTACGCCGACCTCCACGAGGGCAGCCTGTTCGACAACGTCGGGCCGCTGGTCGACTCGTCCGTCGAGGACAAGCCGCTCTCGATCGCGATGCACGAGATCAACGAGGACAAGCTCCAGATCAAGCCGATCGCCGAATAGCCGCTTCACCACGACGAATCCGCCGGGCGCCAGACGACCGGCGGATTCGTCGTGTCGGGCCTGTTCCAGCCGCCGCCGACGCCGCGCGTCACGGACGGACGACGTGTCCGAGGCCTCGACTAGAGTGATGAACGGTCGGGCCCCGAGACACCGCGACGGCCGATCCCTCCACCATCGCACCACCACTTCCGACGGGAGACCGCATGACCGAGCTGCGCCTGTTCACCTCCGAATCCGTGACCGAGGGGCATCCCGACAAGATCTGCGACCAGATCTCGGACAGCATCCTCGACGCGCTCCTCGAGGTGGATCCGCGCAGTCGAGTCGCCGTCGAGACGCTCGTCACCACCGGACTCGTCCATGTCGCGGGTGAGGTCTCCACGAGCGGCTACGTCGACATCCCGACGATCGTCCGCGAGCGCATCCGGTCCATCGGCTACACCTCGTCCGACATCGGATTCGACGGCGACTCCTGCGGCGTGAGCGTGTCGATCGGCTCGCAGTCCGCCGACATCGCCGCCGGAGTCGACCATGCCTTCGAGTCCCGTGAGCAGTCCAGTGTCGACGCCTACGACCTCCAGGGTGCCGGCGACCAGGGCATCATGTTCGGGTTCGCGACCACCGAGACGCCGCAGTACATGCCGCTGCCCAGCTGGATCGCGCACCGCCTCGCGGAGCGACTCGCCGAGGTCCGCAAGTCCGGCCAGCTCGACTACCTGCGCCCGGACGGCAAGACCCAGGTCACCATCGGGTACGACGGCTTCCTCCCGAAGACCGTGGAGACGGTCGTGGTCTCCACGCAGCACAATCCGGGTGTCTCCACGGAGCAGCTGCGCCGCGACGTCCAGCGTCACGTCATCGAACCGGTCCTCGCGACGGTCGAGCTCGACAGCTCGAACGTGACGCACCTGATCAACCCGACCGGCATCTTCGTCGTCGGTGGCCCGATGGGCGACGCCGGGCTCACCGGACGCAAGATCATCATCGACACCTACGGCGGAGCGGCTCGACACGGCGGTGGGGCCTTCAGCGGGAAGGACCCGTCGAAGGTGGACCGCTCGGCCGCATACGCCATGCGCTGGGTGGCGAAGAACGCGGTCGCCGCCGGATTCGCCGAACGTCTCGAGGTGCAGGTCGCCTACGCCATCGGCAAGGCCGCGCCGGTCGGACTCTACGTCGAGACCTTCGGGACGGCCCATGTGCCGGAGGCGGACATCACGCGCGCGATCCGCGACGTCTTCGACCTCCGTCCGGCCGCGATCATCGCCGACCTCGACCTCATCCGCCCCATTTACGCCGCCACGGCGGCGTACGGGCACTTCGGCCGCGAGCTCCCCGACTTCACGTGGGAGCGTCTCGACCGGGTGGAGGCGTTGCGGTCAGCAGCCGGGCTGTAGCCGTGGTCGGCGCGAGGGTCGCCAGGGTGGTGCTCGACTCCCCGTTGCCACAGCTCGACCACCTGTTCGACTACGCCATTCCCGACGAACTGGCCGATGACGCCGTGCTCGGCGCGCGCGTCTCGGTCCCGTTGCGCTCGGCCGGGCGGTCGGCGAACGGGTTCATCGTCGACCTCGCCGACTCGAGCGAGTTCGGCGGGGCGCTCAGCCCGCTGAGCTCGGTCGTGTCGTCGGTACCGGTCCTGACCCCGACCCTGTGGACGCTCGCTCGCCGTGTCGCGGATCGCAGCGCCGGGAGCGCGATGGACGTCCTGCGTCTCGCCATTCCGCCGCGACAGGTCCGGGTGGAGAAGACCTGGACCGCCGCGACCCCGCCGGAGCCTCCGTCGGTCGAGCGGCGCACCGTCCCGGGGTTCGCCCCCGGCACCCTCGACCGTCTCGCGCCGGGGGAGCGGTACGCGATCAGCGCGATCCCCACCCTGACCGCGACGAAAGCGGGCGTCTGGCTCCCCGACTGGTCCTTCACGCTGGCGGCTCTCGCCGTGAACCAGCTGTCCGAGGGGAGGAGTGCGATCCTCTGCGTCCCCGACTACCGGGACGTCGAACACCTCCTGGCGGCGCTCGACGAGCTCGGCGTCGGTGCCGCGGTCGCGAGGGCCGACGCGAAGCAGACCCCGGCTGCTCGCTACCGCGCCTACCTGGACGGACTGCATCCGGTACCCCGGATCGTCGTCGGCAACCGGTCGGCCGTCTATGCACCGGCGCACGACCTCGGACTCATCGCCCTGTGGGACGACGGCGACCCCCTCCACCAGGAGCAGCTCGCCCCCTATGTGCACGCTCGCGACGTCGCGTTGACCCGGCAGGAGATGAGCGGCTCCGCCCTCGTCTTCGCCGCGCACTCACGCAGTACCGAGACGCAGCGACTCGTCGAACTCGGCTGGCTGCACGAGGTCGCACCGACCCCGCCGATACGCCCGAGAGTCGTCGTGTCCCGGGCGAGCGGCGACGACGCCATGACGAGCCAGGCGAGGATTCCGTCGAGCGCCTGGCGCGCGGTCGACGAGGCATTGCATCACGGACCCGTGCTGGTCCAGGTCGCGCGGCCTGGGTACGCGCCGCACCTCGCCTGTCGCCGGTGCGGGACGAGGGCCCACTGCTCGGTGTGCCACGGTCCACTCCAACTCGCCACAGCCCGTTCGCAGCCCTCCTGCCGGTGGTGCGGTCACCTCGCGGCCGGGTGGTCGTGCGAGACCTGCCACGACACAGCGTTCCGCGTCACGGCCGCCGGCACCGGCCGGACCGCCGAGGAACTGGGCCGGGCGTTCCCCCGGTACCGGGTCGTGGTGTCGGACGGCGACGCGCCCAAGTTCGAGGTCGGCCCGGAGCCGGCGCTGGTGATCGCGACCCGAGGCGCGGAGCCCGTCGCCGCGGGCGGCTATGCCGCCGTCCTCCTGGTCGACGCCGACCGCATGCTGGCGCGGGAGTCGCTCCGTGTCGCCGAGGACTGCCTGCGGTGGTGGTCGAACGCCGCAGCCCTGGCCGCTCCACGCGCGCCGGTGCTCCTGATCGGCGTCGAGGGCCCCGTGGCGAACGCCTTCGCCCTGTGGCAGCAGCCGCGGTTCGCGAGCGAGGAGCTCGCCGAACGCAGAGAGCTCGGGTTCCCTCCCGCGGTCCGGAGCGCGACCCTCACCGGCACCCGCGACGCCGTCGACGCCGCTCTCGCCGCGCTGCCCGCCGAGTACCGGAGCCGCGTGCTCGGCCCGACCGTCGACGAAGCGGGCGACAGCGTCGCGATCCTGCGGGTCGACTACGGCCATGCCAGGGCGGTCGCCGAGCAGTTGCGGGCGACCGTCGTCGCGCAGGCGGCGAAGCGTCGACGGCCGACCCCAGGCAGGCGGGCACCGAAAGCCCCGCCTACACTCAGAGTACGATTCGACGATCCGGAGATGCTGTCATGATCCACCCCGTCCACGAAGCCCGAACCGCATGAGGCTGGTCTTCGCCGGCACCCCCGCCGTCGCCGTCGCGACGCTCGACGCCCTCGTCTCGGAGGGGCACGAGATCGCGGCCGTCGTGACCCGACCCGACGCCCCGCTCGGCCGCAAACGGGTCCTGACCCCGTCGCCGGTGGCCGTGGCCGCAGAACGGCTCGGACTCCCCGTCATCCGCGCTGCACGTCTCGACGACGACGCCACCGCACGGATCGTCGCGCTCCGCGCGGAACTCGGCGTCATCGTCGCGTACGGCGGGCTCGTCCGCGAACCCCTCCTGTCCGCGCCGGCACACGGCTGGATCAACCTGCACTTCTCGTTGCTGCCGGCCTGGCGCGGCGCGGCTCCCGTCCAACGGTCGGTGATGGCCGGAGACGCGGTCACCGGTGCGTCGGTCTTCCAGCTCGTGCCGGCTCTCGACGCCGGCGACGTCTTCGCGACGGTGGAGACGCCGATCGCCGAGGGCGAGACGTCGGGGGAGCTCCTCGACCGCCTCGCCGACCTCGGCGCACCGCTCACCGCGGAGGTCGTCGGCGCCATCGCCGCCGGCACCGCGGTCGCGGTCCCGCAACAGGGCGAGGTGTCGCTCGCGCCGAAGCTCGACGGCCAGGACGGCCGGATCGTCTGGGACCGCCCCGCCGCCGCCGTATGGTCGCAGATCCGCGGGGTGACTCCCGAGCCGGGCGCATTCACCCTCCTCGACGAGGCACGGCTGAAGGTGCTCCGCGCCGTCCCCGCGTCGACCATGCCGACGGACCCACCGGCGCCCGGGACGATCGTGTCCGCCGACGGCCTCGTCCTGGTCGGCACGGCGGACACCCCGTTGCGACTCCTGCAGGTGCAGCCGTCCGGACGCACGGCGATGCCCGCCGCCGACTGGTGGCGCGGCGCGTCCGCCGGAACCGATCGGCTGGTCACCGCGTGAGCGGCCAGCAGCCCGAGGGTCAGCGACGCCGCGACCGACGGCCCCGCGACGTGGAACCCCGACGCGGGCGCCAACGTCCCACCCGGCCGCGTGACTCGGCGACCGTGCAGCCGGCACGCCGCGTGGCCTTCGACGTCATCCACGCCGTTAGCACCTCGGACGCCTACGCGAACCTCCTCCTGCCGCACCGGCTGGCCGAGGCGAAGCTGAGTCCGGCGGACGCCGGCCTCGCGACCGAGCTGACGTACGGCACCCTCCGCCGACGCGGGTACTACGACCGCGTCATCGCACACGCGGCCAAGCGCCCCGTGACCGAGATCGACGACGCGATCCTCGACGTCCTGCGGCTCGGCGCCCACCAGCTGCTCTCCATGCGCGTCGCAGGCCATGCCGCCGTGAACGAGTCCGTCGAGCTCGCCCGGTCCGCCGGTTCGCGGTCGGCGGCCGGCTTCACCAACGGGGTCCTCCGCACCATCTCGCGGACCGAGCCCGCCGAGTGGGAGCGCATCCTGCTGGGTGAGGTCACGAACGACACCGATCGCCTGGCCGTGAGCACCGCTCACCCGTCGTGGGTCGTCCGGGCCATCAGGCAGGCACTCGACCTGCAGGACCGCGGCGACGAACTCGAGGACGCGCTGGCCGCGGACAACCTCGCCCCGCAGGTGAACCTCATCGCGCTCCCGGGACTCGCCGACCGGCCCGAGGACGCCGAGCCGAACCGCTTCTCCCCGTACGGCTTCCGCAACCCCGGCGGCGACCCGGTCCAGCTCGTCGGGACCGGCGGCGGGCGCCTCCGCGTCCAGGACGAGGGCTCGCAGCTCGCCGCGCTCGCGCTGACGCGGGCGGTACCGGTGCGACCCGGCGAGCGATGGCTCGACCTCTGCGCGGGGCCGGGTGGCAAGGCGGCACTCCTGGCCGCCGAGGCCCTCGCCGGGGAGGCACGTCTCGACGCGAACGAGCTGGTCCCCGCCAGGGCCCGTCTCGTGGAACGCGCCCTCGCAGGTGTCCCGCTCGAGGTGTCGGTCTCGACCGCCGACGGCACGAAGCTCGCGGCGGAGCATCCCGCTACCTACGACCGCATCCTCCTCGACGCCCCGTGCACCGGGCTCGGCGCACTGCGACGACGACCGGAGGCGCGGTGGCGGAAGACCCCGAAGGACGTCTCCGAACTCACCCGACTGCAGGGCTCACTGCTCGACGCCGCCATCACCGCGCTCGCTCCCGGCGGGATCGTGGCGTACGTGACGTGTTCGCCGCACGTCGGCGAGACGGCACTGATCGTGGAGAGCGCCCTGCGAGCCCACCCCGGGATGGAGCGACTCGACACCTCGGCGGTGCTCGACCAGGTGACGACCGAACCGCTCGACGCCGCGGCGCCCGGTGGCGCGGTCCAGCTCTGGCCGCACCGCCAGGGCACCGACGCCATGTACATCGCGCTGCTCCGCAAGCCCGCGGAGTCGGCCGAACCCACTGTCGGTCGATAGGCTCGAGCACATGTCCGCGCGCATCAACCCGAGCATCCTGTCCGCCGATTTCGTGAACCTCCAGGCCGACCTGGAGCGGATCGCGAGCGCCGACCTCGTCCACGTCGACGTCATGGACAACCATTTCGTCCCGAACCTCACGTTCGGTCCGCAGATGGTCGGTCGCATCCAGGACGTGTCTCCGGTCCCGCTCGACGTCCACCTCATGATCTCGGACGTCGATCGATGGGCTCCCGGCTACGCGGAGCTCGGGGCGTACTCGGTGACGTTCCACGCCGAGGCCACCAGCGACCCCGTCGCCCTCGCCAGACGCCTGCGTTCCATCGGGGCACGTGCCGGGATCGCCGTGAAACCCGGCACGCCCATCGAGCCGTACCTGGAACTCCTGCCGGAGTTCGACCAGGTGCTCGTCATGACGGTCGAACCGGGCTTCGGCGGACAGTCGTTCATGCCGGAGACCATGCCGAAGCTGCAGGCGCTGTCAGCCGAGGTCGCACGCACCGGTCTCGACGTCTGGCTCCAGGTCGACGGCGGGATCTCCGCGGACACGATCGGGATCGCAGCCGCCGCCGGTGCCGACACCTTCGTCGCGGGGTCGGCCGTCTACAGCGGTTCCGATCCGGCCTCGAACATCGCGTTGCTCCGGGCCGCAGCCGAGGCGTCGACGCACGCCCACTGACCCGGCTGGCCGGTCGAGCGCCCCCGCGGTGCGCGCCGCCGCCCGGAACCGGTACCCTGGAGCACGTGAAAACCTTCGACGAGCTGTTCGACGAGCTGCGCCTGAAGGCCGAGACCCGGCCGGAGGGTTCCGGCACCGTCCGCGAACTGGACACGGGTGTGCACGGCATCGGGAAGAAGATCGTCGAGGAGGCCGCCGAGGTCTGGATGGCGGCCGAGTACCAGAGCGACACCGAGACGGCCGAGGAGATCTCGCAGCTGCTCTACCACGTGCAGGTGATGATGGTGGCGAAGGGGCTCACCCCCGCCGATGTCTACCGACATCTGTAGGAGCACGTCGCGGCGCATCCGCCGCGCCTCCTGATCACCCTGTCGAGACACCATCGCACAACACGAAAGTCACCCCATGCTGAGAGTCGCCGTGCCCAACAAGGGCTCGCTGTCCGAGACCGCCGTCGAGATGCTGCAGGAGGCCGGCTACGCGACCCGTCGCGACACCAAGGAGCTCCACGTCGTCGACGCACGGAACGACGTCGAGTTCTTTTACCTCCGTCCGCGCGACATCGCGACCTACGTCGGTTCCGGCGCCCTCGACATCGGCATCACGGGGCGCGATCTGCTCCTGGACTCCCACTCCGCCGCGACCGAACTCGCCGAGCTGGGCTTCGGCGGCTCGACGTTCCGCTTCGCCGGTCCGGCCGACGAGTTCTCCGAGCTCTCCGATCTCGCGGGGAAGACGGTCGCCACCAGCTACCCCGGCCTCGTCGGCAACTTCCTCCGCGACGCCGGAGTGGATGCGACGCTCGTCCACCTCGACGGTGCGGTCGAGTCGGCCGTCCAGCTCGGGGTCGCGGACGCGGTGGCCGACGTCGTGTCCACCGGCACGACCCTCCGGAAGGCCGGCCTCGGCATCTTCGGCCCGGTGATCCTCGACTCCACCGCCGTGCTCATCGCGTCGCCGGAGACGAAGCCCACCACGGCGACGCTCATCCGCCGACTGCAGGGCGTGCTCGTCGCGCGGCAGTACGTGCTCGTCGACTACGACCTCCCGGTCCGGTTGCTCGAGCAGGCGACCGCCGTCGCCGGTGGCATCGAGTCGCCGACGGTCTCGCCGCTCCGCGACCCCGAGTGGGTGGCGGTCCGGGTCATGATCCCTCGCGGCGACGCGAACGACGTCATGGACCGCCTCTACGAGCTCGGCGCACGCGCCATCCTCGTCACGGCCATCCACGCCGCCCGACTCTGAGTCACCCCTCCATCATCACCCGTCCCAGTCGCTCTGCGGAGGCCTCCGTGTCACTCGCCACCCGAGTCATCCCCTGTCTCGACGTCGCCGACGGGCGCGTCGTGAAGGGCGTCAACTTCCTCGACCTCCGCGATGCCGGCGATCCGGTCGAGCTCGCGAAGCGCTACGCCGAGCAGGGCGCCGATGAACTGACCTTCCTCGACGTCACGGCCACCGTCGCCGAACGCGACACCACCTACGACCTCGTCAGCCGCACCGCCGAGCAGGTCTTCATCCCGCTCACGGTCGGCGGCGGGGTCCGTTCGACCCACGACGTCTCCCGGCTACTGGCCAGCGGAGCGGACAAGGTCGGCGTGAACAGCGCCGCGATCGCCCGGCCCGAGTTGCTGGGGGAGATCGCCGACCGCTTCGGCGCTCAGGTCCTCGTCCTCTCCCTGGACGTGAAGCGACACGCCGGCAGCGCATCCGGATGGATCGTCACGACACACGGCGGCCGACGTGAGACCGAGCTCGACGCGCTCGCCTGGGCGACCGAGGCGATCGAACGCGGTGCGGGCGAGCTGTTGGTGAACTCGATCGACGCCGACGGCACCAAGGCCGGGTTCGACACCGAGCTCATCAGCGCCATGCGCGAGATCAGCCGGGTTCCGGTCATCGCGTCCGGGGGAGCAGGCCGCCTCGCCGACTTCCCACCCGCGATCGCCGCGGGTGCCGACGCCGTCCTCGCCGCGAGCGTCTTCCACAACGGCGAGTTGACGATCGGCCAGGTCAAACAGGAACTCGCCGACGCCGGTTGGACGGTGCGGGCATGAGCGCGGACATCACCATCCCGGTGGGCGCTGACCCGGAGACCGCGATCGGCCAGCTCACCTTCGACGCGCAGGGCCTGCTCCCCGCGATCGTGCAGCAGTGGGACTCACGCGAGGTCCTCATGCTCGGGTGGATGGACGCCGAGGCCGTCCGCCGGACGATGACCGAGGGGCGGGTCACCTACTGGTCCCGGTCACGACAGGAGTACTGGCGCAAGGGGGACACCTCCGGCCACGTGCAGTTCGTCCGGGCGCTCGCCTACGACTGCGACGGGGATACCCTGTTGGTGGAGGTCGATCAGCACGGTGCCGCCTGCCACACGGGTACGCGCAGCTGTTTCGACGGCCGGAGCCTCGACGTCGTCGCAGCACCGACGCCGACACCATGAATCGAGTTGGAGCATGACCGAGAGCACTGCAGCACCCCAGTCCGGACCGGTGGAGCCGCCGAGGCCCGACGAACCGTCCGAGCCTGACGAGCTCGAGTCCAGGGCTCTGCGCAGTCGTCAGCGCCGCCTGAAGACCCTGCTCCTCGTCACCGCCGTCCTTGCCGACGCGCTCATCCTCGCGGCGTGGACCCAGACCTGGCTCTCGATCAGCCTCGTGGGCGTCGGCCCGCACTCCGGCGCGCTCGACGTCGTCGGCTCCGTCGCCGCTCCCGCCCTGTCCGCACTCGCCCTCGCCGGTCTCGCCCTCGTCGCGGCGCTGGCCATCGCCGGGCCGGTGTTCCGCATCATCCTCGGCCTGCTGGAGGCCGTCATCGGCGCCTGCGTCATGATCTCGTCGATCGCGGTGCTCGCCTCGCCGGCGACCGCAGGCGCGGCGGCCGTCACCGAGGCCACGGGCGTCGCCGGAAGCCAGTCGACCATCGACCTCGTCGCGGCGACCACGCTCACCGCCTGGCCGGCGATCACCCTGGTGCTCGGCGTCGTGCTCGGACTCGCCGGGCTCGCGACCGTGCTCACCCACCGCCGGTGGCCCGGTCCGTCGAAGAAGTACCAGGCGGTCCGGTTCACGCAGGTCGAGACGGCCCCGAGCGCCGATCCGGTGGGCGCCTGGGACGACCTCAGCCGCGGCGACGACCCGACGCGCTGACCGCTGCGCCGAACCACGACGGCACCCCGGGCCACCTGGGAACTCGTGGCCCACGCACGGAACCGCCCACCGCTTGCCGGTACACTGGAACCCGCACTCGCACAGAAGGAGAACCATGAGCACCGACCCCTCGGACCCCGGCCACGGACACTCGCCCGCCGCCTGGACGGCCGTGATCATCATGTTGGTCGCGTTCGCCGCCGGTACGGTCTTCTTCTGGCTCGACATGCCCGTCCTCGTCTGGGCCTCCGCCGGCGTCCTCCTCCTCGGGTGGATCACGGGCGGTGTCCTCGCCAAGGCGGGATACGGCGTCGGCGGGTCCAAGACCGTGGCGAAAGAGCACTGAACATGCTCGCCGACCTGATGGCCGGCGCGAAGGAGGACGCTCTCGGGCGCCTCGCGGGCCGTCCGGCTGCAGTCGTCGAAGCCGCTGCTGTCGAGGCCCCTCCGGCCATCGACGCCCTCGCTGCGCTCGCCCCGGCCGACCAGGTCAAGATCATCGCCGAGGTCAAGCGGTCCAGTCCGTCCCGCGGCGCGTTGGCCGACATCCCCGACCCGGCGCTCCTCGCCTCGCTCTACGAGCAGGGCGGAGCCAGCGCGGTCAGCGTGCTGACCGAGGGGCGGAAGTTCGGCGGTTCGCTGCAAGACCTCGAGGCCGTCCGGGCCGCGATCCGCATCCCGGTCCTGCGCAAGGACTTCATCTCGCTGCCGTACCAGGTGCTCGAAGCCCGCGCATCCGGCGCCGATCTGGTCCTCCTGATCGTCGCCGGACTCGACCAGGCCACGCTGTCGTCGCTGCACGAACTCGTCCTGCAGCTCGGCATGACCCCACTGGTCGAGACCCATTCCGCCGAGGAGCTGGCCAGGGCGAGCGACATCGGCGCCCGGCTCATCGGCGTCAACGCGCGGAACCTCAGCACCTTCGAACTCGACCAACACCTCTTCGGATCGTTGACCGACCGTTTCCCTGCCGACGCCGTCAAGGTGGCCGAGTCCGCTGTGCTCCGCGCCGCCGACGTCGCCGCCTACCGACGTGACGGCGCCGACGTCGTCCTGGTCGGCGAGGCGCTCGTCACCGGCGACCCCGTCGCCACCCTCGAACAGTTCCTGGGAGCCACCGCATGACCATGTCACCAGCCACCCCCGCCCACGCCGAACCGACGCACCTCCGAGACGAGGCCGGTCCGTTCTTCGGCGACTTCGGCGGACGCTACATGCCGGAGGCGCTCATCGCCGCGGTCGACGAACTCGCGACGGCCTACGAGGCCGCCAAGGCCGACGAGAGCTTCCAGGCCGAGCTGACGACGTTGCTCCGCGACTACGCCGGCCGCCCGTCGATCATCACCGAGGTGCCACGCTTCGCCGCATCGGCCGGTGGTGCGCGGATCTTCCTCAAGCGCGAGGACCTCAACCACACCGGCTCGCACAAGATCAACAATGTCCTGGGCCAGGCGCTCCTCACGAAGCGCATCGGCAAGACCCGCGTCATCGCCGAGACGGGGGCCGGTCAGCACGGTGTGGCCACAGCCACCGCGGCCGCACTCTTCGGCCTGGACTGCACGATCTACATGGGCGAGGTCGACACCGAGCGCCAGGCGCTCAACGTCGCCCGCATGCGACTCCTCGGCGCGACCGTCATCCCCGTGACGACGGGCTCGCGGACCCTCAAGGACGCCATCAACGAGGCGTACCGCGACTGGGTCGCGTCGGTCGAGACCACGAACTACATCTTCGGCACCGCAGCGGGCCCACACCCGTTCCCGGTCATGGTTCGCGACTTCCAGAAGATCATCGGAGAAGAGGCCCGCGCACAGCTCCTCGAGCTGAACGGTTCACTTCCCGACGCGGTCGTCGCCTGCGTCGGTGGCGGCTCCAACGCCATCGGCATCTTCCACGCCTTCCTCGACGACGCGGACGTCGCGCTCTACGGAGTCGAGGCTGCCGGCGACGGCGTCGACACCCCAAGGCACGCCGCGTCCATCGGCCGCGGTCGTCCGGGTGTCCTGCACGGTGCCCGCACCTTCGTCCTCCAGGACGACGACGGCCAGACCGTCGAGTCCCATTCCATCTCCGCAGGCCTCGACTACCCGGGCGTCGGACCGGAGCACGCCTGGCTCGCCGACACCGGCCGGGCGACGTACGTCCCCGCGACGGACGCCGAGGCGATGGAGGCCTTCCGACTCCTGAGCCGCACCGAGGGGATCATCCCCGCGATCGAGTCCGCCCACGCACTGGCCGGGGCCATCGTCCTCGGCAAGGAACTGGGCCCCGAGGCGACCATCCTGATCAACCTCTCCGGGCGCGGAGACAAGGACGTCGAGACGGCTGCCACCTACTTCGGACTCCTCGACGAAGCCGGGCGGAACGCATGACCGCCCCGGCCACCGACCACACGACGGTCTCACCGGTCGCCTCGGCGATCGACGCCGCCGCCGTCGACCGCCGCGGCGCCCTCATCGGGTACCTCCCCGTCGGGTTCCCCGACCTCCAGACGAGTATCGACGCCGCCATCGCGCTCGCGCAGAACGGCGTCGACGTCCTCGAGCTCGGCGTGCCCTACTCCGACCCCGTGATGGACGGAGCGGTCATCCAGGCTGCGACCATGACCGCCCTCGCGGAGGGGTTCCGGTTGTGCGACGTCTTCACGGCGATCAGCGCCATCCGCGCTGCCGTGGACGTCCCGGTCCTCGTCATGACGTACTGGAACCCGGTACTGCAGTACGGCGTCGAGCGCTTCGCCTCCGACCTCGCAGCGGCCGGGGGAGCCGGGCTCATCACCCCCGACATCACCCCCGACGCCGCGGCGGACTGGCTGGACGCCAGTGAACGCCACGGTCTCGACCGGGTCTTCCTCGCAGCGCCGACGTCGAGCGACGAGCGCCTGTCGCTCGTGACCGAGCGCTCCCGCGGCTTCGTGTACACCGTCTCCACGATGGGCATCACCGGTGCCCGGCAGGACCTCGACGCGGCCGCGAAGACCCTCGTCGGTCGTCTCCGCACGGCGGGGGCACAGCACGCGTGCGTCGGCATCGGCATCTCGACCGCGGAGCAGGTCCGCTCGGTCCTGGAGTACGCCGACGGAGCCATCGTCGGATCCGTGTTCGTCAAGGCACTCGCCGACGGCGGTGTCCCGGCGATCACCGAGGTCGCCCGTTCACTCGCGGCCGGCACCGCCCGCTGAGGGTATCCTCAGCACGTCCGCGATGCTGAAAGCCCTACACTCGATCAGAGTTCGTAACGAAAGGCGACCACTGCAGTGATTGCACCCCTCAGCATCCCGAGCCCGAACCCGGACATCGCGACCTTCAGCGTGGGCCCGTTCACGGTGCACATGTACGCGCTCTGCATCATCGCCGGGATCATCGCCGCCACCATCCTCACCTCCCGGCGGCTGACGAAGCGCGGTGCCGAGCCGGGCATCGTGCTCGACATCATCCTGTGGGCCATCCCGCTCGGGATCATCGGTGCGCGGATCTTCCACGTCCTGACCCACCCCGGCGACTACTTCTACCCGGGTGCCGACCTCCTGCGGACGCTCTACATCTGGGAGGGCGGCATCGCGATCTTCGGTTCGCTCATCGGTGGAGCGGTCGGCGCCTACATCGGCTGCCGTATGACCGGGATCCGGTTCTGGACCTTCGCCGACGCCCTCGCGCCCGGTCTGCTGCTCGCGCAGGCGTTCGGACGCCTCGGCAACTACTTCAACCACGAGCTCTACGGGCTCCCCACCGACCTGCCTTGGGGCCTCGAGATCGAGGCCAGCAACCCCGCGTTCCCGATCGGTCTGCCCGCCGGCACCCTGTTCCACCCCACGTTCCTGTACGAGATCATCTGGAACCTGCTGGGGGTGGCCGTCATCCTCTGGATCGGACACCGCTTCAACCCGCAGTGGGGCCGCCTGTTCGGTGTCTACCTCATCTGGTACGGCGCCGGTCGCACGGTCTGGGAGACCATCCGGATCGACCCGAGCGAGTACCTCTTCGGCATCCGCGCCAACGTCTGGGCCGCGATCCTGGCGATCGTCGTCGGACTCGCGATCATCGTCATCCAGTCGCGTCGCCACACGGGTGCCGAGCCGTCGCCGTACGTCCCCGGCCGTTCCTGGGCCGATCCGAAGGCTGCGGTAGACTACTACGACACCGACGCGGAGAACCTGGGGCTGCGCAGTGCCTCCGCCGACGACGATGCCGACGGATCAGACCGCACTGCGTCATCCACTCCGTCGTCCGAAGCCACGGTCGCCACAAGCAAGACCGGCTCTCGCTCCTAGGCTGAACGCACCCTCGTCGGCCCGGTGGATCCCGGATCAGCAGGGGATCCATCACCCGTTTCGTCCCAGGGCCAGCGACGTCCCCTTCTGATCCCCTTTCGTGAGGACGGTAATTCCATGGCGCATGCACCGTACGCTTCGTTCAGTTCGGTTCCGCCCAAGCAGGGCATGTACGACCCGGCGAACGAGAAGGACGCCTGTGGCCTGGCGATGGTCGCGACCCTGACGGGCGAGGCTTCGCACAGCATCATCGACGCGGCGCTCGGTTCGCTCCGC
The DNA here is from genome assembly GCF_006065115.1 of Plantibacter sp. M259. Taxonomy (NCBI): domain Bacteria; kingdom Bacillati; phylum Actinomycetota; class Actinomycetes; order Micrococcales; family Microbacteriaceae; genus Plantibacter; species Plantibacter sp. M259. Next base: position 4,130,352 of record NZ_CP040750.1, read on the forward strand.
AACCTGGAGCACCGCGGCGCGATCGGTTCCGACGCCGGGACCGGCGACGGCGCGGGCATCCTCACCCAGATGCCCGACGCCTTCCTCCGCGGCGTCGCCGGATTCGACCTGCCGCCGCTCGGTGCGTACGCCGTGGGCATCGCCTTCCTGCCCACCGACGCCTCCGAGCGCGCACAGCTCCAGACGCGCATCGCCGCGATCGCCGCGGAGGAGGAACTCACCGTCCTCGGCTGGCGCGAGGTGCCAGTCGACCCCGACGAGCTCGGGAAGCTCGCCCGTGCGGCCATGCCGGCGTTCGAGCAACTGTTCGTCACCGGGTCCGGCGCCTCGACGCCGACCGGGATCACCCTCGACCGGCTCGCCTTCCGGCTCCGGAAGCGGGCGGAGCGCGAGCTCGGTGCGTACTTCATCTCCCTGTCGAGCCGCACGCTCGTCTACAAGGGCATGGTCACGACGCTGCAGCTCGAACCGTTCTACCCCGACCTGTCCGACGAACGGTTCGCGACCAAGCTCGCCATCGTCCACTCGCGGTACTCCACCAACACGTTCCCGTCCTGGCCGCTCGCCCAGCCGCTGCGCATGATGGCGCACAACGGCGAGATCAACACCGTCGAGGGCAACCGCAACTGGATGCGCGCGCGGCAGTCGCAGCTCGAGTCCGAGCTCATCGGCGACATCCGGCCGCTGCTCCCCATCATCACGCCCGGAGCGAGCGACTCCGCCTCGTTCGACGAGGTCCTCGAGCTGCTGACGCTGACCGGACGGTCCCTCCCGCACGCCATGATGATGATGGTGCCCGAGGCCTGGGAGAAGCAGACCGGGTTGTCGCAGGAGCGACGCGACTTCTACGAGTTCAACTCCATGCAGATGGAGCCATGGGACGGTCCGGCCGCCCTCACCTTCACGGACGGCTCACTCGTCGGCGCGACCCTGGACCGGAACGGCCTGCGTCCCGGTCGCTGGCTGGAGACGACCGACGGTCTCGTCGTCCTGGGTAGCGAGATCGGCGTCCTCGACGTCGACCCGAGCCGGGTCAAGCGCAAGGGCCGCCTGCGCCCCGGAAAGATGTTCCTCGTCGACACCGAGGCCGGGCGGATCATCGAGGACGACGAGATCAAGGACGAGCTCTCGGCATCGGCACCCTGGGGCGACTGGCTCGACGCCGGACGCATCAACCTGAGCGACCTGCCGGAGCGCGAGCACATCGTGCACACGCCGGCATCCGTCACCCGCCGCCAGCGGACCTTCGGGTACACCGAGGAGGAGGTGCGCATCCTCCTGCAGCCCATGGGCCAGAACGGTGCGGAGCCGCTCGGCGCGATGGGGTCGGACACCCCGATCGCGGTGCTCTCCGACCGCCCTCGGCTCCTGTTCGACTACTTCGTGCAGCAGTTCGCCCAGGTCACCAACCCGCCGCTCGACTCGATCCGCGAGGAGGTCGTCACCTCGCTGAAGCTCGGGCTCGGCCCGGAGCGCAACCTCCTCTCGTGGGGCCCCGAGCACGCCAAGCAGGTCGTCCTCGACTTCCCGGTCATCGACAACGACGAGCTCGCCAAGATCCAGCACATCGACCCGAACCCGGCGAGCCCGCTGACGACGACCGTCAAGGCGCTCTACCGCGTCGAGGATGGCTCGGCCGGACTCGAGACGCGCCTGCGCGAGATGTGCGACGAGGTCGACCAGGCGATCCTCGCCGGCTCGGAGTTCATCGTCCTGAGCGACCGTGACTCGAACTCCGACCTCGCGCCGATCCCGTCGCTGCTCTCGCTCGCCGCCGTGCACCACCACCTCATCCGCGCCGAGAATCGGATGAAGGTCGGGCTCGTCGTCGAGGCCGGCGACGTACGCGAGGTCCACCACGTCGCGCTGCTCATCGGCTACGGTGCCTCCGCGATCAACCCGTACCTGGCCATGGAGAGCTGCGAGGACCTCGTCCGCAGCGGCCTCATCCAGGGCGTCACCCGCGAGCAGGCCGTCAAGAACGTCATCAAGGCGCTCGGCAAGGGCGTGCTCAAGATCATGTCGAAGATGGGCATCTCCACGGTGTCCTCCTACGCCGGAGCACAGGCCTTCGAGGCCGTCGGCCTGAGCCAGCAGCTCGTCGACAGCTACTTCACCGGTACGGAGACGAAGCTCGGCGGTGTCGGCATCGAGGTGATCGCCGAGGAGAACGCGAAGCGTCACCGGTACGCCTACCCCGAGGACGCCGCATCGACGGCCCACGAGCGCCTGCAGTCCGGCGGCGAGTACCAGTGGCGCCGCGACGGTTCACCGCACCTCTTCAACCCGGAGACGGTCTTCAAGCTCCAGCACGCGACCAAGACGCGCCGGTACGACATCTTCCGCGAGTACACCCACATGGTCGACTCCCAGGCGGCCCAGCTCATGACGCTCCGCGGGATGTTCACGCTCCGCGCCGGTGCCCGCCCACCCGTCCCGCTCGACGAGGTCGAGTCGGTCGCGTCGATCGTGAAGCGGTTCTCGACCGGGGCGATGAGCTACGGTTCCATCTCGCGCGAGGCGCACGAGACGCTGGCGATCGCGATGAACAGCATCGGTGCCAAGTCGAACACGGGTGAGGGCGGTGAGGACGTCGACCGTCTCCTCGACCCGACGCGCCGCAGCGCGATCAAGCAGGTCGCCTCAGGCCGGTTCGGCGTGACGAGCATGTACCTGACGCACGCCGACGACATCCAGATCAAGCTCGCCCAGGGTGCGAAGCCCGGCGAGGGCGGACAGTTGCCGCCGACGAAGGTCTACCCGTGGGTGGCGCGGACGCGGCACGCCACGGCGGGCGTCGGGCTGATCTCGCCGCCGCCGCACCACGACATCTACTCGATCGAGGACCTCAAGCAGCTCATCTTCGACCTGAAGCGCGCGAACCCGAGGGCCAGGATCCACACCAAGCTGGTGAGTCAGTCCGGCATCGGTGCGGTGGCCGCGGGCGTCGCGAAGGCGCTCTCCGACGTGATCCTGGTCTCCGGTCACGACGGCGGAACCGGTGCGAGCCCGTTGAACTCCCTGAAGCACGCCGGCACGCCGTGGGAGCTGGGTCTCGCTGAGACGCAGCAGACGCTCATGCTCAACAACATGCGCGACCGCGTCGTGGTGCAGGTCGACGGTCAGATGAAGACCGGACGCGACGTGGTCATCGGCGCCCTGCTCGGCGCCGAGGAGTTCGGTTTCGCGACGGCGCCGCTCGTCGTCTCGGGGTGCGTCATGATGCGCGTGTGCCACCTCGACACCTGCCCGGTCGGCGTCGCGACGCAGAACCCGGTCTTGCGCGAACGGTTCACCGGCAAGCCGGAGTTCGTCGTGAACTTCTTCGAGTTCATCGCCCAGGAGGTGCGCGAGTACCTCGCCGAGCTCGGGTTCCGGACGCTCGAGGAGGCGATCGGCCACAACGAACTGATCGACGCGGACCGTGCGATCGACCACTGGAAGGCGTCCGGGCTCGACCTGGCCCCGGTCCTCGTAGGTCCCGTCTTCGCCGACGACGAACCGCGGATCAACCGCCGCCCGCAGGAGCACGAGCTCGAGAAGCACTTCGACCAGCAGCTCATCACGGCCACCTCGGACGTGCTCGAACACGGCGGCCATTTCTCGGTCGACCTGCCCATCCGGAACACGGAGCGAGCCGTCGGCACCATGCTCGGCCACGAGGTCACCCGGCGGCACGGCGAGAACGGGCTCCCGGCAGGGAGCATCGACATCACCCTGCGCGGCTCGGCCGGGCAGTCCTTCGGTGCGTTCCTCCCCGGCGGCATCGCCCTGCGACTCATCGGTGACTCGAACGACTACGTCGGCAAGGGCCTGTCCGGTGGACAGATCGTCGTCCGACCACCCGAGCGCGCAGCCTTCGCGCCCGAGGAGAACGTGATCGCCGGCAACGTCATCGGGTACGGCGCGACCCAGGGCACCATGTTCCTGAGCGGGATCGTCGGCGAGCGGTTCCTGGTGCGCAACTCCGGCGCCACGGCGGTCGTCGAAGGCGTCGGTGACCACGCGCTCGAGTACATGACGGGTGGTCTCGCCGTCATCCTGGGTCAGACCGGCCGGAACCTCGGCGCGGGCATGTCCGGCGGCACGGCCTACGTGTTCGACCTCGAACGCGACCAGGTCAACCGCGACTCCCTCGCCTCGGGGGAGCTCACCCTGTCCGAACTCGACAGTGCCGACGCCGAGATCGTCCGCGACCTCCTCGAACGGCACGTCGTGGAGACCGGTTCTCCGCTGGCCGGCCGGCTGCTCGCCGACATCGAAGACTCACTCGCCCGGTTCGTCAAGGTCCTCCCGCGTGACTACGCGGCAGTCCTGGCGACCCGACAGACCGCACTCGACGAGGGGCTCGACCCCGACGGCGACATCGTATGGAACCGAATCCTGGAGGTGACCGGTGGCTGATCCCAAGGGATTCCTGAAGGTACCGGAGCGCGAGCTCCCGAAGCGCCGGCCCGTGCCGGTCCGCATCATGGACTGGAAAGAGGTCTACGAGCAGAGCGACCCCGCGACCGTCCGCAAGCAGGCTGGTCGCTGCATGGACTGCGGCATCCCGTTCTGCCATCAGGGCTGCCCGCTGGGCAACCTCATCCCGGAGTGGAACGACCTGATGTGGCGAGGCGAGGGACGCTCGGCCATCGAGCGGCTGCATGCCACGAACAACTTCCCGGAGTTCACGGGTCGTCTCTGCCCGGCGCCGTGCGAGAGTTCGTGCGTGCTGGGCATCAACCAGCCCGCCGTGACCATCAAGCAGGTCGAGGTCTCGATCATCGATCAGGCGTTCGCCAACGGGTGGGTCGAGTCCCACCCGCCGGAGCGGCTGACCGGCAAGACGGTCGCCGTCGTCGGTTCCGGTCCGGCCGGTCTCGCCGCAGCCCAGCAGCTGACGCGTGCGGGGCACACGGTCGCAGTCTACGAGCGCGACGACCGCATCGGCGGTTTGCTGCGCTACGGCATCCCCGACTTCAAGATGGAGAAGAAGCACCTCGACATCCGGCTGAAGCAGATGCAGGACGAGGGCACCCGGTTCCGCGCCGGCGTGAACATCGGGGTCGACATCAGCTGGGACGAGCTCCGCGCCCGCTACGACGCCGTCGTCATCGCCACCGGTGCCATGGTGCCGCGCGACCTCCCGATCCCCGGTCGTGATTTCTCCGGGGTCCACTTCGCGATGGAGTACCTCGTGCAGGCCAACCGCGTCGGCGCCGGCGACATGGTCTCCGACCAGATCACGGCGGAGGACAAGCACGTGGTGGTCCTCGGCGGCGGCGACACCGGTGCCGACTGCATCGGCACGGCGCACCGTCAGGGTGCCGCCTCCGTCACGAACCTCGCCATCGGCACGCAGCCGGCTGGGGAGCGGCCCGAGCACCAGCCGTGGCCCATGATGCCGACGCTCTTCGAGGTCGCGAGTGCGCACGAAGAGGGCGGCAACCGCGAGTACCTGGTGTCGACCGTCGAGTTCCTCGCCAACGAGGCCGGCGAGGTGCGGGCGATCCGCGTCGCCGAGACGGAGTTCGTCGACGGCCGTCGCGTGCCGAAGAGCGGCACCGAACGTGAGATCCCGGCCGACCTCGTGCTCCTCGCGCTCGGATTCACGGGCCCGGAGGGCGAGACCCTCGAGTCGCAGTTCCAGCTCCCCTTCACCGGGCGCGGCAACGTGGCACGGGAGCACGACTACCAGACCAACCAGCCCGGCGTGTTCGTCGCGGGCGACGCCGGTCGTGGCCAGTCCCTCATCGTGTGGGCGATCGCCGAGGGCCGCGCTGCGGCGGCGGCCGTCGACCAGTACCTCGAGGGCGAGACCCAGCTTCCCTTCCCGGTCCGTCCCACGGACCAGCCCATCTCCCTCTAGGCTTTCAAGCGGACGACAAGCGTCGGACGCATCATGCCGAGCAGTGAGTACCGAAGCGCCTCGCGCGCAGAAATCATGGAGAACACACACACATGAGACGAGCCAAGATCGTCGCAACGCTGGGGCCTGCAGTCTCCAGCTATGAGAACATCCGGGCCATCATCGATGCGGGGGTCGATGTCACCCGGATGAACCTGAGCCACGGTAGCTACGACGTGCACGAGGCCATCTACGCCAACGTGCGCAAGGCCACCGAGGACTCCGGCCGTGCCGTCGCCGTCCTGGTCGACCTGCAGGGCCCGAAGATCCGCCTCGGCAAGTTCGAGGGCGGCCCGTACGACCTCGCCGTCGGCGACATCTTCAAGATCACGACCGAGGACATCCTCGGCACCAAGGAGATCTCCTCGACGACGTTCAAGGGCCTGCCCCAGGACGTCAAGCCGGGCGACTTCCTCCTGATCGACGACGGCAAGGTCAAGGTCGAGGTCGTTGAAGCGGACGACACCGTCGTGACCACGCGCGTCATCGTCGCCGGCCCGGTGTCGAACAACAAGGGCATCAACCTCCCCGGCGTGGCCGTCAACGTCCCCGCGCTCAGCGAGAAGGACGAAGCGGACCTCCGCTGGGGACTGCGTCTCGGCGCCGACCTCATCGCACTGTCGTTCGTGCGCGACGCGGCCGACATCGACCGTGTCCACGAGATCATGGCGGAGGAGGGCCGCAAGGTCCCCGTGATCGCCAAGATCGAGAAGCCGCAGGCCGTCGAGAACCTCGAGGGCATCGTCGAGGCGTTCGACGCGATCATGGTCGCCCGTGGCGACCTCGGTGTCGAGCTCCCGCTCGAGGCCGTCCCGATCGTGCAGAAGCGCGCGGTGGAGCTCGCTCGCCGCATGGCGAAGCCGGTCATCGTCGCGACGCAGATGCTCGAGTCGATGATCTCCAGCCCCATCCCGACCCGTGCGGAGACCTCCGACGTCGCGAACGCGGTGCTCGACGGTGCTGACGCGGTCATGCTCAGTGGCGAGACGAGTGTCGGCGCCTACCCGGTGATCACGGTCCAGACCATGGCCCGTATCGTCGAGTCGACCGAGATCCACGGTCTCGACCGCGTTCCGCCGCTCGGCACGAAGCCGCGCACCCAGGCTGGAGCGATCACGCTGGCTGCCGTCGAGGTGGCGGACTTCGTCGAGGCGAAGTTCCTCTGCGTCTTCACGGAGTCGGGGGAGTCGGTCCGCCGCATGGCCCGTCTCCGCAACCGGATCCCGATCCTGGCGTTCACGCCCGACCCGGCAATCCGTCGTCGGATGGCGCTGAACTGGGGCGTCGAGTCCTTCGTCGTCGAGCGCGTGACGCACACCGACCAGATGGTCGCCCAGGTGGACGAAGTCCTCGTCGCCACGGGCAAGGCCGCCGTCGGTGAGCCGGTCATCATCATCTCCGGTTCCCCTCCCGGCATCCCCGGGACGACGAACGACATCCGCGTCCACAAGGTGGGCGACGTCCTCTAGTCGTCGACAGCAGCGAAGGCCGTGGTCCTCCCGTACGGGGACCCCGGCCTTCGTCGTCCGCCGGGTGTGCGCTGGCACCGCGATTCCGGACGCCGTGGGTCTAGCCTGATGCCCATGAACCGTTCCGTCCTCGTCGACGAAGCCCTCCGCAGCGCCGTTGGCCTGGACCCGGGAGGAGTCGACCGTGAGACGGCCGGGTCGGCGGGACTCCTGGCCTCCCGATTCGCCGTCCTGGAGCTCGCCGCGGTCGCCGTCGGCGCCGTGGAGGATGCCGCCGACCGACTCCGCATCGCCCTCGGGTACGAGCCGTTGCACACGGCTCTCGACCTCGAGCGGATCGCCGCGGCCTACCAAAGCGACCGCCTGTTGCGGATCGACGGAGCAGCCGTGGACGCGTTCACGCCACTGTCCGGCTTCTTCGCCGCGGCAGACGGCTGGGTGCGCACGCACGCGAACTACCCGCACCATCGCCGCCGCCTGAGCGCCATGCTCGGGATCGGCGACGAGGCCACCCGCGCAGAGCTCGCCTCGGCGATCGCCTCCCGCTCGGCTCTCGACTTGGAATCGGAGGCCGCGGGAGTCGGCGCACTCCTCGTCGCCGTCCGGAGCGCTGCCGAGTGGTCGTCCACACCACAGGCCGCCGTCGGTGATGGACCGCTCGTCAGGCGTCATGGCGGCTCCGTCGGCTCGGCGATCGCCTCGTGGGCGCGGCCGACGAGGAGACAACCCTTGCGCGGCCTCCGCGTCCTCGACCTGACGCGGGTGATCGCCGGTCCGGTGTCCACGAGGACCCTCGCGCTCCTCGGCGCGGACGTCCTGCGCGTGGATCCACCGCAGGTCCCCGAGATCCCGTGGCAGCACACCGACAGCGGCCAGGGGAAGCGGACGGCGACCCTCGACGCGTCGACACCGCGCGGCCTCGCGACACTGCAGACGCTGAGCGACGAGGCCGACATCCTGGTGACGGGGTACCGGCCACACGCCCTCGAGCGCCTCGGTCTGCGAGGTCGCGACGGTCTGGTCACCGGCTCCGTCGACGCCTGGGGTACGACGGGGCCCTGGGGTGATCGACGCGGCTTCGACAGCCTGGTCCAAGCCGCCACGGGGATCGCGGTGGTCGAAGGGCGGACGGCGACCCGGGTGCCCTGCCGGCTCAGGCGCTCGACCACAGCGCGGGATACCTCCTGGCGGCGGCCATCCTCGACGACGTGGCGAGGGTCGTCGGCGGCGGTGATGCCGGCCGGTCGTCGGTGTCGCTCGCGCGCGTCGGTGCGGCGCTCCAGCGACTGCCACGAACCGAGGAACGCCCGCCGTCCGACCTCCCGGGAGCGCGGTGTCTGGTCACCCACGGTGCGGTGACGACGGCCCGCCCCGCGCTCAGCGCATTCGACGACTACCCGTCCCCGGCGGCGGTCCTGGGGAGTGCCGAACCGCAGTGGAGCGTCCGCAGCTGATCCCGGCACACTCCGCACCGGGAGATGACCGCCGTCCGGTCGCTCGCCTACCCTGGAGGTATGCGCCTCATCCTCATCAGACACGGTCAGACCTCGTCCAACGTCGCCGGCCTGCTCGACACCGCGATCCCCGGGGCCGTCCTCACCGAACTCGGCGAGACGCAGGCGGCCGCGCTCCCCAAAGCGCTCGCGGGGGAGCGGATCGACGCGGTCTACGCCTCCACCGCGGTGCGGGCGCAACAGACCGCCGCACCCGTCGCCGAAGTCAGCGGGCTTCCCGTGATCGTCCGCGACGGACTCCGGGAGATCAGCGCCGGCGACAACGAGATGCTCGGGTCGCCCGAGGCCGTCCAGGTCTACATCGACACCATCGTGGCGTGGGCGATGGGCGACCTCGACACCCGGATGCCGGGCGGCGAGGACGGCCACGAGGTGTTCGCGCGCTTCGACGCCGTGATCGAGGAGCTCGAGGGCTCCGGACTGGAGAGCGTGGTGGTCGTGAGCCACGGAGCGATGCTCCGGTCCTGGCTCGGGCTGCGCGGGGCGAACGTCGACGGACACTTCATCGGCACGCACCCCATCACGAACACGGGCGTCATCATCGTCGACGGGGACACGACGACCGGTTGGCGGGTCGACACCTGGACGGGCGACGCCGTCGGCGGACCGGAGCTGACGACGGAGGCCGACGGTCCGGCCGCCGCCGTCGAGCGCGGCTTCTGATCAGTTCGCGTCGTCGGCCGAGGTCGCGCCGTCCGTGAGGAACGGTCCGGGCTCTTCGCCGGGCTGACCCGGGAGCGAGCCGACGAGACGGTCGAGCTCGGCGGCGTCGACGTCGATGCCCTGGTCGCTGAGACGGTCCGCCAGCGCTGCCCGGACGTCGAGGTCCGGGGTGAGGGACCGGTCTGCTGCGACCTGCACCAGGATGCCCTGGAGCCGGTCGTCTGTGCTGGCGTCGTGGACGTCCTGGCGCGGGTCGGTGTGCTCTGCGGTCATGGTGTCGGGTCCCATCGTGTCGGACGACGTGAGGTACGCCGTGCTCTCGACGGTACGCTACGGCGTCGCCGACACCTCCCGCAGGGGCTTGACGATCGAGGGCGGTTCACGAGTCGTCGGAGCCTGGACGGGCTGAGTCCGGGCCTGAACTGGGTGAAGAGAGTACCGGTGGTGGGACTCGAACCCACACGTCTTTCGACAAAGCATTTTGAGTGCTCCGCGTCTGCCATTCCGCCACACCGGCGCGTCCGCCGCACGGCGAACAGCAACCTGCATCAGAGTACCGTAGGATTTGAGGGTGACCGAGCAAGAGACCCCTCCCGCAGCCCCACGGCGCGTCGTCGTCGCTGAGGACGAATCCCTCATCCGCCTCGACATCGTCGAGATCCTCCGCGACAACGGTTTCGAGGTCGTCGGCGAGGCCGGCGACGGCGAGACCGCTGTCGCCCTCGCGACGGAACTCCGTCCGGATCTCGTGATCATGGACGTCAAGATGCCTCAGCTCGACGGCATCTCCGCGGCCGAGCGCATCGGCAAGGCGCACATCGCCCCGGTGGTCCTCCTCACGGCCTTCAGCCAGAAGGAGCTCGTCGAGCGGGCGAGTGAGGCAGGTGCCCTCGCCTACGTCGTGAAGCCGTTCACGCCGAACGACCTTCTTCCCGCGATCGAGATCGCCCTCTCGCGCTACCAGCAGATCATCACCCTCGAGGCCGAGGTCGCCGACATGGTCGAGCGCTTCGAGACCCGCAAGCTCGTCGACCGGGCGAAGGGCCTCCTCAACGAGAAGATGGGCCTCACCGAGCCCGAGGCGTTCCGCTGGATCCAGAAGGCCTCCATGGACCGCCGCCTCACCATGCACGATGTCGCGCAGGCCATCATCGAGCAGCTCAGCGCCAAGAAGTAGCGCTCCTCCCTCGTCGCAAGAGCGGCCCGTCCCTCGGGGCGGGCCGCTCTGCTGTGTCCGGTGCCGGGCTCGTCAGCCGGTCGGTGCGTCCTTGATGAGGTTCGTGATGCGGATCGTGGAGCACCGTCGTCCCTGCTCGTCGGTGACGGCGATCTCGTGCACGGTGAGCGAGCGACCGAGGTGGATCGGGGTGCAGACACCCGTCACGAGGCCCTCGGTGGCGGACCTGGTGTGCGTCGCGTTGATGTCGATGCCGACGGCGAGCTTGCCCGGGCCCGCGAAGAGGTTGGCGGCCATCGAGCCGAGGGACTCGCCGAGCACGACGTACGCCCCGCCGTGCAGCAGCATCGCGGGCTGGGTGTTGCCCTCGACGGGCATGGTGGCGACGGATCGCTGCACCGTGAACTCGGTGAACTCGATGCCCATCTTGGCGGCGAGTGCGCCGCTGCCCCTCGTCCGCAGGAACTCGAGTGCGTCGTCGGTCTCGTTCGTCATGTCCACCTTCGGATCGGGCCTGAGCCGTGTCGGCGCCGGCTTGTAGGCTGGGCGCGTGTCGGAATCAGAAAAGCCTACCCTCCTCGTCGTCGACGGCCACTCGCTCGCATTCCGGGCGTTCTACGCCCTGCCGGTCGACAGCTTCCAAACCCGCGACGGTCAGCACACGAACGCCATCCACGGCTTCATCTCCATGCTGATCAGCCTGCTCAAGAACGAGAACCCGAGCCACATCGCCGTGGCCTTCGACATCTCGCGCCGTTCCTTCCGCACCCGCGAGTACCCCGAGTACAAGGGCACGCGCGGTGAGACCCCGGCGGAGTTCAAGGGGCAGGTGCCGCTGCTCGAAGAGGCGCTCAAGGCGATGAACATCACGACGATCAGCAAAGAGGATTACGAGGCCGACGACATCCTCGCCACCCTCGCCAAGCAGGGCGCTGAGGAGGGCTTCCGGGTCCTGGTCGTCTCCGGCGACCGCGACACCATCCAGCTCGTCACCGACGACGTCACCCTGCTGTACCCGTCGAGCCAGGGCGTCTCCGCGCTCACCCGGTACGACGGAGCCAAGGTCTTCGAGCGCTACGGCATCCGCCCGGAGCAGTACCCGGAGATCGCGGCGCTCGTCGGCGAGACGAGCGACAACCTCCCGGGCATCCCGAAGGTCGGCGAGAAGACCGCCGTGAAGTGGCTCAACCAGTTCGGCTCCCTGGAGCAGATCCTCGAGCGCGCCGACGAGATCACCGGCAAGGTGGGGGAGAGCCTCCGCGAGCACAAGGAGAACGCGGTCCGCAACCGCCGCCTCAACCGGCTTCTCACCGACGTCGAACTGCCTGTCGGACCGAAGGACCTCGAACGCCGACCGATCGACGCGGACGCGGTGGCGGCCGTCTTCGGGCGGCTCGAGTTCCGCACGCTGCTCGATCGGGTCCTCAAACTCGACGGACTCGAGGCCAACACGGATGTGTCCGCACCGCAGGCGGGCGGCGTGGTCATGCCACCGCAGAAGGAGCTGCTCGACGAAGAGCTCGAGGCGTGGATCACCCGTGCCGTCGCCGCACATCCCGCCGGGATCGGTCTCCACCTCGACCTCGACGGAGGCCTCCCGGTCGCAGCCGGCCTCGCGACCCCCACGGAGATCGTCTCGCTCGCCTGGCGTCCCGGTGAAGCCGACTACGCCCCGCTCGAAGCGTGGTTGGCGAGCGACGCCCCGAAGATCATGCACGACGCCAAGCCGCAGCTCCAGGCGGTCACGCGCGCCGGCCTGACGGTCGGCGGTCTCGGCTACGACACCGCGGTCGCCGGCTGGCTCCTGCGTCCGAGCGGTGGCGACAAGACGATCGCCGACCTCATCACGCGCTATCTCGACGAGACGATGCCGGTCGCCGACCCGAACCAGCTCGTCCCCGAGACCGACCCCGTGGGGGTCGGCGGCACCGCCTGGTACGCCCTCCGGGTCGCCGAGGCGACCCGCGCGGCACTCGACGCCGGGTCGCTCGGCGTCCTGCTCGACATGGAGCTGCCGGTCCTCCAGGTGCTGGCCCACATGGAGCTGACCGGCGTCACTGTCGACCACGACATCCTGAGCGGCCTGTCCGAGCAGCTCGGCAACCGGGCGGCGGAGCTCGCGAGCAACGCGTATGCGGAGATCGGCCGCGAGGTCAACCTCGGATCCCCGAAGCAGCTGCAGGAGGTCCTCTTCGACCAGCTCGCCATGCCGAAGACACGCGCCAACAAGACGGGCTTCTCGACGGACGCCGGCGCTCTGGCCGATCTCCAGGAGAAGAACCCGCACCCATTCCTCGGGCTCCTCCTCGAGCACCGCGATGCGACGAAGCTCCGCCAGATCGTGGAGACGCTCGACAAGGCGATCACGCCCGACGGCCGCATCCACACGACGTACGTGCAGATCGGGACCAGCACCGGTCGGATCTCCTCGACCGACCCGAACCTGCAGAACATCCCCGTGCGCACCGAGGAGGGACGCCGCATCCGCGCCGCCTTCCAAGCCGGCTCCGGGTACGAGACCCTGCTGACCGCCGACTACTCGCAGATCGAGATGCGGATCATGGCGCACCTCTCCGGCGACGCCGGCCTCATCGAGGCGTTCAAGTCCGGCGAGGACCTCCACCGCTTCGTCGGCGCGCGCATCTTCGGCGTCGCCGCCGAGGACGTCACGCCCGCGATGCGCAACAAGGTGAAGGCGATGTCCTACGGACTCGCCTACGGCCTGAGCGCGTTCGGGCTCTCGAAGCAGCTGCGGATCTCGAGCGCTGAGGCGAAACAGCTCATGGTCGACTACTTCGAGCGCTTCGGTGCGGTCCGCGACTACCTGCGCAACGTCGTCGAGCAGGCGAAACTCGACGGCTACACCGAGACGATCTTCGGTCGTCGCAGGCTCTTCCCCGAGCTCTCGAGCCCCAACCGACTGGTCCGGGAGAACGCCGAACGCCAGGCGCTGAACGCCCCGATCCAGGGTTCGGCCGCCGACATCATGAAACGCGCCATGATCGGCATCGAGTCCGAGCTGCGGTCCGAGTCCCTCAGCTCGCAGATGATGCTGCAGGTGCACGACGAACTGATCTTCGAGGTCGCCGAGGGGGAGTGGGACGCCCTGGAGCGCATCGTCCGAGCGCAGATGGCCGGTGCCGCCGAACTGTCGGTACCGCTGGAGGTCCAGATCGGCCGCGGCCACGATTGGGACGCCGCAGCCCACTGAGCGCCCTGAGGGTCCGCACCCGGGCGCCGGACGGGTGCGGACTAGGCTCGACGTCATGTCCCACGAAGAACCTCGTCAGAGCACACCGATCGACGCCATCGCCGAGAGCTGGGTGGAGACCCTCGTCCGGCTGAAACCGGAGGTCGGCACCTACATCGGCCGCACGGATGTCGGCGGACGGTACGGCGACTACTCGCCGGCCGGGCACGAGGCGTACATCGAAGCCGCGTCGCGCACGCTTCGCGAGCTGCGCTCCGCCGCACCGGTCGACGCCGTCGACCGCGTCACCCAGACCGACCTCTCGGCGGAACTGGAGCTCGACCTCGCCTCGTCGGAGGCCGGTCTCCAGTACCGCGACCTCAACGTGATCGCGTCGCCGTCGCAGGAGCTGCGCGACGTCTTCGACCTGATGCCGACCGCGACGGTCGAGGACTGGAGCACCATCCGGACCCGCCTCGGCGCGTTGCCGGACGCGGTCGACGGGTACATCGAAAACCTGCGCGAGGGCATCGCCCGGGGCATCACCCCGGCACGCCGCCAGGTGGCCGAGGTGTACGAGCAGGTCCTCCGCACCGGCGCCGACGACGGGTTCTTCATCGGCTTCGCCGCCAACGCCGGCCCTGAGGACGGCCAGCTCCCGGCGTCCCTCGCCGCCGAACTCTCGACGGGTGCCGGCGCTGCAGCCGTCGCCTACAACCGCCTGGCGGACTTCCTCGCGCACGATCTGCTGCCTGCCGCGACCGAAGAGGACGCCATCGGGCGCGAGCTCTACGCGCTGCAGTCCCGCCGCTTCCTCGGCGCGACGGTCGACCTCGACGAGAGCTACGAGTGGGGCATCGAGGAACTGGCGCGCATGGTGTCGGAGCAGGAGGCGATCGCGAACGAGATCCTCCCCGGAGCATCCGTCGAGGAGGCGGTCGCCTTCCTCGAACAGGATCCGGCGCGCAAGCTGCACGGCACCGACGCACTCCAGCAGTGGATGCAGGAGACGAGTGACCGTGCGGTCGAGGAGCTGGGGCGCACGCACTTCGACATCCCGCAGGAGATCCGAGCGCTCGAGTGCATGATCGCGCCGACGCAGGAGGGCGGGATCTACTACACCGGCCCGACGGACGACTTCTCACGCCCTGGCCGCATGTGGTGGTCCGTCCCCGCCGGCGTCACCGAGTTCGACACGTGGCGCGAGCTCACGACCGTCTATCACGAGGGTGTGCCAGGACATCACCTGCAGATCGGGCAGGCCGTCGTCAACCGGAAGACGCTCAATCTGTGGCGCCGACAGCTCGCCGGCACCTCCGGCCACGCCGAGGGCTGGGCGCTCTACGCCGAGCGCCTGATGGAACAGCTCGGATACCTCGACGACCCGGCGAACCGCCTGGGCATGCTCGACGGTCAGCGGATGCGCGCGGCCCGCGTCGTCCTCGACATCGGCGTGCACCTCGGCAAGCCGCTTCCGGACGGCAGCGGTACCTGGACCGCCGAGTACGCCTTCGACTTCATGGGTCGCAACGTCAACATGTCGCCGGAGTTCGTCCGGTTCGAGGTCAACCGGTACCTCGGTTGGCCCGGCCAAGCGCCGTCGTACAAGATCGGCCAGCGCATCTGGGAACAGCTCCGTGACGACGCGGCCCGCCGCGCCGGGGATGCCTTCGACATCAAGGACTTCCACCGTCGGGCACTGGACCTCGGTGGCGTCGGGCTCGACACGCTGCGGTCGGCGATGCTCGGATGACGCCCGAACGGATCGTCGTCGCCGGCGCGTCCGGGTTCATCGGGCGTCGTCTGGTCGAGTCGTTCCGGGCCGACGGCGCCACCGTCTCCGTCATCGGGCGCGGTGCCGCCGACGCGCGGTGGGGTGACCACATGGGCATCGCCCGGCTGGTCGACGGAGCGGACCTGCTGGTCAACCTCGCCGGGAAGAGCGTGAACTGTCGCTACACCCCGTCGAACCGCGCCGAGATCCTCCGGTCCCGCGTGGACACGACGACGGAGCTGGCGCGGGCAGTGCGTGCAGCCGCCTCGCCTCCGCCGCTCTGGATCAATTCGTCGACCGCCACGATCTACCGCCATGCCGACGACCGCCCGATGACAGAGGCCGACGGTGAGATCGGTTCCGGGTTCTCCGTCGAGGTCGCGACTGCCTGGGAACAGGCGTTCTTCGCGGACGAGCTGCCCGGGACACGACGGGTCGCCCTCCGCATCGCGATCGTCCTGGGCGACGGCGGAGCGCTCACGCCGCTCCGGTGGTTGGCGCGTCTCGGCCTCGGTGGACCCCAACTGGACGGTCACTGGCCCACTTCCCGATCGCGTCGTGCCGCCGGCACGGATCACCGGTTCGGGACGCCGGGCGGGCGGCAGCGGTTCAGCTGGATCCATCTGGACGACGTCGTCGGCATCGTCCGGTTCCTCCGTGGCCATCCCGAACTCGTCGGCGTCGTCAACGTGACGTCACCGAACCCCACCGACAACCGCGGATTCATGCGGACCGTGCGGTACGTGCTCGGGATGCCGCTCGGCCTCCCTGCACCCCGCTGGTTGCTGGAGATCGGAATGTCCGTCCTGCGGACCGAGAGCGAGCTGGTCCTGAAGAGCCGCTGGGCGATGCCGGAGCGGTTGCTGCAGGCGGGCTACCGGTTCGAGCACCCGACGCTCGACCCAGCACTGCGGGACATCTTCTCCGACCGCGGCTTGCCTGCACACCCGGAAAATCGCTAGACTGGACTGTCACAATTGTGACGTCCTATCCGCCTGCCCGTCTCGCAGAGCGACACCGATCCCCGGATCGGTTCACACAACAGCATCGCTTCGATCAACGTCCGTGGTCATCCACGGGTCCGGAGCCGTGCGCGAGGCCGGCCTGAATCATTGTCCACCTGGAGCAATTACTACATGACAAGCGCAACGACCGCCCCCAAGCAGGTCGCAATCAACGACATCGGATCTGCTGAGGACTTCCTCGCAGCGGTCGAAAAGACTCTGAAGTTCTTCAACGACGGCGACCTCATCGAGGGCACCGTCGTGAAGATCGACCGCGACGAGGTCCTCCTCGACGTCGGCTACAAGACCGAGGGTGTCATCCCCTCGCGTGAACTCTCCATCAAGCACGACGTCGACCCCTCCGAGGTCGTCAACGTCGGCGACACGATCGAGGCTCTCGTTCTCCAGAAGGAGGACAAGGAAGGCCGTCTGATCCTGTCCAAGAAGCGCGCGCAGTACGAGCGCGCTTGGGGCGACGTGGAGAAGATCAAGGAATCCGACGGCGTCGTCACCGGTTCGGTCATCGAGGTCGTCAAGGGCGGCCTCATCGTCGACATCGGCCTCCGTGGCTTCCTCCCGGCTTCGCTCATCGAGCTGCGCCGCGTCCGCGACCTCACGCCGTACCTCGGCCAGGAGATCGAGGCGAAGATCCTCGAGCTCGACAAGAACCGCAACAACGTGGTCCTGTCGCGCCGTGCGCTCCTCGAGCAGACGCAGTCCGAGAGCCGCACCACCTTCCTCAACAACCTCCAGAAGGGACAGGTCCGCAAGGGCGTCGTCTCCTCGATCGTCAACTTCGGCGCGTTCGTCGACCTCGGCGGCGTCGACGGTCTCGTCCACGTCTCCGAGCTCAGCTGGAAGCACATCGAGCACGCCAGCGAGGTCGTCGAGGTCGGTCAGGAAGTCACCGTCGAGATCCTCGAGGTCGACCTGGACCGCGAGCGCGTCTCGCTGTCGCTCAAGGCGACCCAGGAGGACCCGTGGCAGGTCTTCGCCCGCACCCACGCCATCGGCCAGGTTGCACCGGGTAAGGTCACCAAGCTCGTCCCGTTCGGTGCGTTCGTCCGCGTCGCAGACGGCATCGAGGGCCTCGTGCACATCTCGGAGCTCTCCGGCAAGCACGTCGAGCTCGCCGAGCAGGTCGTTTCGGTCGGCGAAGAGGTCTTCGTCAAGGTCATCGACATCGACCTCGAGCGTCGCCGCATCTCGCTGAGCCTCAAGCAGGCCAACGAGGGTGTCGACCCCGAGGGCACCGAGTTCGACCCGGCCCTCTACGGCATGCTCACGGAATACGACGAGCTCGGGAACTACAAGTACCCCGAGGGCTTCGACGCCGAGACGCAGGAGTGGAAGGAAGGCTTCGACGCCGAGCGCGAGAAGTGGGAGCAGGACTACGCTGCCGCCCAGGCTCGTTGGGAAGCGCACAAGAAGCAGGTCGCTGCCGCAGCCGTCGAAGAGGCCAACCAGGCTTCCTCGTCGACCGCGTCCTCGTCGGCCGGTTCCTCGTTCTCGAGCGACTCCGCCGGCGGCGGCACGCTCGCTGACGACGAGTCCCTCGCGGCCCTCCGCGAGAAGCTCTCGAGCAACTAGTCCCACCAGCACCGACCAGCGTCGGTGTCCAGCAGGGGGTCGCCTTCGGGCGGCCCCCTGCTGCGTTGTGCGAGGGGCGCTCGTCGAAGGCGCTGCACGCTCCGCGGGTACGCTGGCTGACATGTACCTCATCGGCCTCACCGGCGGGATCGCCTCCGGCAAATCGACCATCGCGGCCCGGCTCGCTGAACACGGCGCCGTCGTCATCGACGCGGACGTCCTCTCACGAGAGGCCGTCGAGCCGGGGACCCCGGGACTGGCCGCCATCGCGGAGCGCTTCGGTGCCGACGTGATCGGGCCCGACGGAGCACTCGACCGCGCTGCGCTCGGCTCCATCGTCTTCGCCGACGACCACGCGCGGGCCGACCTCAACGCCATCGTGCACCCGGAGGTCAAGCGGCGTTCGCAGGCCCGGATCGCCGAAGCCTCGAGCGACCCCGGTGCCGTCGTCGTCTACGACGTCCCGCTGCTCGTCGAGACCGGCCGCGCCGACGAGTTCGACCTCGTGGTCGTCGCCGCGGCTCCGGAGGGGGAGCGCGCCCGTCGGCTCGTCGACCTCCGGGGGCTCGACCGGGGCGAGGCGGAACGACGGATCGCGGCCCAGGCGACCGAGGAGCAGCGCGCCGCCGTCGCCGACGTGGTGATCGACACCGCCGGCTCGCTCGAGCACACCCTCAGCCAGGTCGACGCGGTCTGGCACCGCGCCGCCGCGGCCGCGGTACCGGCACCCGACCGTCAGAACGGCGTCTGAGCGCTTCGCCCGCTCCGCTGTGGGCGAAGCGGGGCAGTGGTGTCGGTGGTCCTCCGTAGACTCGGAGCATGGAACCAACACGCGCCGTCCGCCCCTTCGAGGTGATCAGCGAGTACGAGCCGAGCGGCGATCAGCCCGCCGCCATCGAGCAGCTGTCCGGGCGTATCAACGCCGGCGAGACCGACGTCGTCCTGTTGGGCGCCACGGGTACCGGTAAGTCCGCGACGACCGCCTGGCTCATCGAAGCCGTCCAGCGCCCGACGCTCGTCCTGGCGCACAACAAGACGCTCGCGGCCCAGCTGGCGAACGAGTTCCGCGAGCTCATGCCGAACAACGCGGTCGAGTACTTCGTCTCCTACTACGACTACTACCAGCCCGAGGCGTACGTCCCACAGACCGACACCTTCATCGAGAAGGACTCATCGATCAACGCCGAGGTGGAGCGACTGCGGCACTCGACCACCAACTCGTTGCTGAGCCGTCGCGACGTCATCGTCGTGTCGACCGTGTCGTGCATCTACGGTCTCGGTGCGGCGGAGGAGTACCTGGAGGCGATGGCGGCGCTGCAGGTCGGGCAGAACATCGGGCGCGACCGCCTCATCCGCAAGTTCGTCGGCATGCAGTACAACCGCAACGACGTCGACTTCTCGCGTGGCAACTTCCGCGTGCGCGGCGACACCATCGAGATCATCCCGGTCTACGAGGAGCTCGCGATCCGCATCGAGTTCTTCGGCGACGAGATCGAGGCCCTCTACGCCCTGCACCCGCTCACCGGCGACGTCGTGAAGAAGCTCGACGCGGTGTCGGTGTTCCCGGCCTCCCACTACGCCGCCAGCCCGCAGACGATCCAGCGCGCCATCGGCACCATCCAGGAGGAGCTGGCGGAGCGGCTCCAGTCGCTCGAACGCGAGGGCAAGCTCCTCGAGGCGCAGCGGCTCCGCATGCGCACCACCTTCGACCTCGAGATGATGCAGCAGATCGGCTTCTGCTCCGGCATCGAGAACTACTCGCGCCACATCGACGGCCGCTCGGCCGGCGAGGCACCGAACTGCCTCCTCGACTACTTCCCCGACGACTTCCTCACCGTCATCGACGAGTCGCATGTCACCGTCCCGCAGATCGGCGCGATGTTCGAGGGCGACGCCTCCCGCAAGCGCACCCTCGTCGAGCACGGGTTCCGACTCCCGAGTGCGATGGACAACCGCCCGCTCCGGTGGGACGAGTTCAAGAACCGCGTCGGCCAGACGGTGTACCTCTCGGCGACGCCGGGCAAGTACGAGATGGGCATCGCTGACGGCATCGTCGAGCAGATCATCCGCCCGACCGGCCTCGTCGACCCGGCGATCATCGTGAAGCCCTCCAACGGCCAGATCGACGACCTCCTCGAGGAGATCCGGGTCCGCGCCGAGCGCGACGAACGCGTCCTCGTCACCACCCTCACCAAGAAGATGGCGGAGGAGCTCACCGACTTCCTGACCGAGGCCGGCGTGCGCGTCCGCTACCTGCACTCCGACGTCGACACCCTGCGACGGGTGGAGCTGCTGAGCGAACTCCGGCAGGGCGTCTACGACGTCCTCATCGGCATCAACCTGCTGCGCGAGGGGCTCGACCTCCCGGAGGTCTCGCTCGTGGCGATCCTCGACGCCGACAAGGAGGGCTTCCTCCGCTCGTCGACCTCGCTCATCCAGACCATCGGTCGTGCCGCCCGCAACGTGTCCGGCGAGGTCCACATGTACGCCGACGTCCTGACCGACTCGATGAAGCGCGCGATCGAGGAGACGGACCGTCGCCGCGAGAAGCAGGTCGCCTACAACGAGGAACGCGGGATCGATCCGCAGCCGCTCCGCAAGCGGATCGCCGACATCACCGAGGCGCTCGCCCGGGAAGGCGCGGACACCGCGGCACTGCTCGCCGGACGCGACAACGGCAAGAAGAAGAGCCCGACGCCGAACCTGCGTCGGGAGGGCATCGCCGCCGAGGGCGCGAACGACCTCGAGTCGATCATCGCCGACCTCAACGCGCAGATGCTGGCCGCCGCGGCCGAGCTCAAATTCGAACTCGCCGGCCGTCTCCGCGACGAGGTCTCCGAACTCAAGCAGGAGCTGCGACAGATGGCCAAGGCCGGGCACATCTAGTCCGCCGCTTCGCTGAGAGCGCAGTACCACAGACACCGCTCGGGAGTCCGGTGTCGGTGGTGCTGCGTAGACTCGAAGGGTGTCAATTGCCAAGGTAGATCACCACTCCACGCTCAGCGTCCGCGGTGCCCGCGTCCACAATCTTCAGAACGTCGACCTCGAGATCCCTCGCGACTCGCTCGTCGTCTTCACGGGTCTCTCGGGCTCGGGGAAGTCCTCACTCGCCTTCGACACGATCTTCGCCGAGGGCCAGCGACGCTACGTCGAGTCGCTCTCGGCGTACGCCCGCCAGTTCCTCGGTCAGGTGGACCGCCCGGACGTCGACTTCATCGAGGGCCTGAGCCCCGCGGTCTCGATCGACCAGAAGTCCACGAACCGCAACCCCCGGTCGACCGTCGGGACCATCACCGAGGTCTACGACTACATGCGGCTGCTCTGGGCGCGCATCGGCGTCCCGCACTGCCCGGTCTGCGGCGAGGTCATCCAGCGTCAGACGGTGCAGCAGATCGCGGACCAGCTGATGGAGCTCGAGGAGCGACGCCGCTACCAGATCGTCGCCCCCGTCGTGAGCCAGAAGAAGGGCGAGTTCGTCGACCTCTTCAAGGAGCTCTCGGCCAAGGGCTTCGCGCGCGCCATCGTCGACGGCGAGGCGATCCAGCTCGCGGAACCGCCGACCCTCAAGAAGCAGGTCAAGCACGACATCGCGGTCGTCGTCGACCGCCTCGTCGCCGGGCCCGATATCCTCGGTCGCCTGACCGACTCCCTCGAGACGGCACTGCAGCTCACCGACGGCCTCGTGACGATCAACTTCGTCGACGAGGAGGGCGACGACGCCTGGCGCACCTTCTCCGAGAAGCTCTCCTGCCCGAACAACCACCCGTTGCAGCTGACCGAGATCGAGCCGCGGACGTTCTCGTTCAACGCCCCGTTCGGTGCCTGCCCGGAGTGCTCGGGCCTCGGCACGCGCATGTCGGTCGACGCGGAGCTGCTCCTCGGCGACGAGGAGCTCAGCATCAACGAGGGCGTCATCGTCCCCTGGACCACCCAGGGCAAGGGGCTCTACCAGTACTACGAGAAGCTGCTCGACGGGCTGGCCCGCGACCTCGACTTCTCGCTCGACACCCCTGGCGCGACCTGCCTTCCAAAGTCCAGGAGGCGGTGCTCCGCGGCGACAACTTCAAGGTCAAGGTCAAGTGGAAGAACCGCTTCGGCCGCGAGATGAGCTACTCCTCAGGCTTCGAGGGTGTCATCCCGTACATCGAGCGTCAGTACCTCCAGGCCGACACCGACAGCCAGCGCGTGCGCTGGTCCGAATACCTGCGCGAAGTCCCGTGCCAGGTCTGCGGCGGTCGTCGCCTGAAGCCGGAGGTCCTCTCCGTCCTGATCCACGACCACAACATCGCCGAGGTCGCCGAGCTGAGCCTCTCCGACGCCCGCGCGTTCATGGACCGTCTCGAGCTGAGCGACCGCGAGGCCCACATCGCCGCGCAGGTGCTGCGCGAGATCAAGGTCCGACTCGACTTCCTCATCCAGGTCGGACTCAACTACCTCGACCTGGCCCGGACCGCCGGCTCCCTCTCGGGCGGCGAGGCACAGCGCATCCGCCTCGCGACGCAGATCGGCTCGGGACTCACCGGCGTGCTCTACGTCCTCGACGAACCGAGCATCGGCCTGCACCAGCGCGACAACCGCCGCCTCATCGAGACCCTCGTGGCCCTGCGCGACCTCGGCAACACGCTGATCGTCGTCGAACACGACGAGGACACCATCCGCACCGCCGACTGGATCGTCGACATCGGTCCCGGCGCGGGCGTCAACGGCGGCCGCGTCGTGCACTCCGGGTCGTACGAGGCGCTCGAGGCCAACACCGAGTCCCTCACCGGCGACTACCTCTCCGGCCGCAAGGCCATCGAGATCCCGGCGAAGCGTCGTCCGATCGACACGAAGCGTCAGATCCAGGTGATCGGAGCGCAGGCCAACAACCTGAAGAAGGTCAGCGCGGACTTCCCGCTCGGGGTCCTCACCGCCGTCACCGGCGTGAGTGGCTCCGGGAAGTCCTCGCTCGTCAACGACGTCCTGTACCGGGTCCTCGCGAACAAGCTGAACGGTGCGCGCAAGCTGCCCGGCAAGCACACCAGGGTCACGGGTCTGGAGCACCTCGACAAGGTCGTCCACGTCGACCAGGCGCCCATCGGCCGCACCCCGCGCTCGAACCCCGCCACGTACACCGGCGTCTTCGACAAGATCCGCAACCTCTTCGCGGAGACGCAGGAGGCCAAGGTCCGCGGCTACCTCGCCGGACGGTTCAGCTTCAACGTCAAGGGCGGCCGCTGTGAAGCCTGCTCGGGCGACGGCACGATCAAGATCGAGATGAACTTCCTGCCCGACGTCTACGTCGCCTGCGAGGTGTGCGGGGGAGCGCGGTACAACCGCGACACCCTGACCATCCACTACAAGGGCAAGAACATCGCCGAGGTCCTCGACATGCCGATCGCCGAGGCTGCCGACTTCTTCGAGCCGATCTCCTCGATCCACCGGTTCCTGAAGACGCTCGTCGAGGTCGGCCTGGGCTACGTCCGTCTCGGCCAGAGCGCCACGACGCTGTCCGGCGGCGAGGCCCAGCGCGTCAAGCTCGCGACGGAGTTGCAGCGGCGGAGCAACGGGCGCAGTGTCTACGTCCTCGACGAGCCGACCACGGGTCTGCACTTCGAAGACGTCCGGAAGCTGCTGCTCGTCCTCGGCGGGCTCGTCGACAAGGGCAACACGGTCATCGTGATCGAGCACAACCTCGACGTCATCAAGTCCGCCGACTGGCTCATCGACATGGGCCCCGAGGGTGGAGCCGGTGGCGGGACGGTCCTCGCCACGGGAACACCCGAGCACCTCGCGACGGTCCCCGGCAGCCACACGGGCTTCTTCCTGAACGAACTGTTCGAGGCAGAGGCCGGCGGCAGCCGCAAGGCGGGCTGACGTGGCGGCCGTCCGCGGCGGAAGTGGTCTGGCGTACCGGCCGAAGGCGGGGGAGATCCCCACCATGCCCGGCGTGTACCGCTTCAGCGACGACTCGGGCCGGGTGCTCTACGTCGGCAAGGCGATGAACCTCCGCGCGAGGCTCAGCAACTACTTCGCGCCCCTGCACACCCTCCACGAGCGAACGCGCCGCATGGTGACGACCGCGACCGGGGTCACGTGGACGACGGTCGGCAGCGACGTCGAGGCGCTGCAGCTCGAGTACACGTGGATCAAGGAGTACGACCCGCCGTTCAACGTCAAGTTCCGCGACGACAAGTCGTACCCGTACCTCGCGGTCACCCTCGGTGACGAGGCGCCGCGCGTCATGGTCACCCGGAACACCCGGATCCCGGGGCCAAGTACTTCGGCCCGTACCCGAAGATCTGGGCCGTCCACGACACGGTCGACCTCATGATCAAGGTCTTCCCGATCCGCACCTGCTCCGACTCGGCGTACAAGCGCGCCATGGCCTCGGGGAAGCCCTGCTTCCCCGGGCAGATCGGGCGGTGCGGCGGCCCGTGCTCCGGCAAGGTCACCATCGAGGAACACCGTGCGATCGTCGACGACTTCGTCTCGTTCATGGTCGGTAACGACCGCCGGTTCACGACGCGCATCACCGCCGACATGAAGGCCGCAGCGGCTCGCCAGGACTACGAGTCCGCCGCCGTCTACCGGGATCAGCTCCAAGCGCTCGACCAGGTGCTCGCGAAG
This sequence comes from Plantibacter sp. M259, assembly GCF_006065115.1. NCBI lineage: Bacteria > Bacillati > Actinomycetota > Actinomycetes > Micrococcales > Microbacteriaceae > Plantibacter > Plantibacter sp. M259. The sequence goes on from NZ_CP040750.1 coordinate 4,155,235, forward strand.
AGCGCGGTCGTCCTGCGCGACGCCGTGGACGCCGACCTGTTCGGCATCGACCACGACGAGCTCGCCGCGTCGGTGCAGCAGTTCATCGTCCGTGGCGGCCGCATCCGCGGTGTTCGGTCGTGGACCGTCGACAAGGAGCTCGACATGTCGACCGCCGAGCTCGTCGACAGCGTCGTCCAACGGGTGTACGCCGCCGCGAGCGGGACCGAGGTCCCACGGGAAGTGCTCGTCCCGGAGCTGCCGGACGACGCCGAGAGCCTCGAGGACTGGCTGGCCGAACGCCGCGGCTCGAAGGTCGCCCTCCGCGTCGCCCAGCGCGGCGAGAAGGCGACGCTCATGGAGACCGCGGTCGTCAACGCCAAGCAGGCCCTCATGCTCTACAAGACCCGGCGCAGCTCCGACTTCGTCGCCCGGACACAGGCACTCGAGGACATCCGCGATGCGCTCGGGATGCCCGAGGCGCCACTGCGGATCGAGTGCTTCGACGTGTCGCACCTGAGCGGTACCAACATCGTGGCGTCGATGGTGGTCTTCGAGGACGGGCTGTCCCGCAAGGACGAGTACCGCCGCTTCGGCGTCGCCGAGTCCACCGACGACACCGACTCGATCTACCAGGTCGTCTCCCGGCGACTCGCACACCTCACGTCGTCCGAGCCCGTCGAGACGGTCGACGAGACCACGGGGGAGCGCAAGCGCCGGAAGTTCACCTATCCGCCGCAGCTCCTCATCGTCGACGGCGGGCAACCGCAGGTCGCCGCCGCCGCGCGTGCACTGGAGGAGTCCGGCCTGACCGGGATCACGCTGTGCGGACTGGCGAAGCGACTGGAGGAGATCTGGCTGCCCGACGACCCGTATCCGGTGATCCTGCCGCGGGGGAGCGAAGCGCTGTTCCTCCTCCAGCGGGTCCGCGACGAGGCGCACCGGTTCGCCATCAGCTTCCAGCGCCAGAAGCGGAAGCGCGACATCTCGACCGTCCTCGGCGAGATCCCGGGGCTCGGTCCGGCGAAGGTCCGCGAGTTGCTCAAGCACTTCGGATCCGTCGCCCGCTTGAAGACCGCGACGCCGGCTGAGATCACCGAGGTCAAGGGCATCGGCGACAAACTGGCGGCCACAGTGCACGAGGCGTTGACCTCCGGCTCCGCACAGCCCTCGCAGGCCTCGCGGAATGGGTAGGCTGGGAGTTCAGACCTTCGAGGAAAGCGTGTCGATGACCCCGGGCCAGCCGCAGCACCAGCAGGAAGTCCTCATCGTCACGGGGATGTCCGGCGCCGGACGCTCCACCGTCGCGAACGCGCTCGAGGATCTCGGCTGGTACGTCGTCGACAACCTGCCCCCGCAGATGCTCCGTCCCCTCGTCGACCTCGCCGAGCGCGCCGGATCACGTCTGCCGCGGATCGCCGCGGTGGTCGACGTCCGCGGCCGCGACTTCTTCAGCGAGCTGCAGGAGATCGTGCCGGCGCTCCGGGGCGGGACGCACCTCCGCATGATCTTCCTGGAGGCGACCGACGCGGCGCTCGTCCGCCGGTTCGAAGCCGTCCGCCGGCCGCACCCGCTGCAGGGCGAGGGAACGATCCTCGACGGCATCGTGGCGGAGCGTCACCGACTGAGCGAGATCCGTGAGTCGAGCGACGTCATCATCGACACGAGCGACCTCAACATCCACCAGCTCGCCACGACCACGCGTGAGCTATTCGCCGGCGCGGAGACACCGGGTGTCCAGGTCACCGTGCTGAGCTTCGGGTTCAAGTACGGCCTGCCGCCTGATGCGGACCTCGTCGCCGACATGCGGTTCCTCCCGAACCCGTTCTGGGTTCCGGAGCTGCGTGCGTTGAGCGGTCAGGACCCCGAGGTCAGTGAGTACGTGCTCTCGCAGACCGGAGCCGCCGAGTTCCTCGAGAGCTACGCCCACGCCCTCGAACCCGTCCTCGCCGGGTACCAGCGTGAGAACAAGCGTCACGTCACCATCGCCGTCGGCTGCACGGGGGCAAGCACCGCTCGGTCGCGGTCGCCCTCGAACTCGCCGACCGGCTGCGGAACCAGTCCGGCGTCGCCGTACACGTCCGGCACCGAGACCTCGGGCGCGAATGACGCCCACGGGCCCGACGCAGCCGCGGCGGAGCCCGAACGGTCCGAGGCACCACGCCTCCGGATCGCGAACATGCAGGATCGACGCCGCACTCCGACGGCGCGATCACGACAGATAGGAACCACCGTGGCCCTCACCGCCGACGTCAAGAACGAACTGGCGCTCGTCCGCGAGACCCGCAACTCGGTCCGAGCGGCCGAACTCGCGTCCCTGCTCCGCTTCTCCGGCGGACTCCACACGATCTCCGGACGCGTGGCGATCGAAGCCGAACTCGACAGTCCGACCCTTGCGCAGCGGGTGCGGCGCGACATCGGCGAGCTCTACGGGATCCGCAGCGAGATCCTCGTGCAGAACCCAGGCAGCTCGGGCAAGCCGAGCCTGTTCGTGGTGCGCGTCATCGAGGGCGGCGAGACCCTCGCCCGGCAGACCGGACTCCTCGACGCCCGGCGGCGTGCGGTCCGCGGGCTGCCGAACCGGCTGACCACCGGGTCGCGCGACGAACTCGCCGCCGTCTGGCGGGGGGCGTTCCTCGCCACCGGGTCCCTCACCGACCCCGGCCGATCCGCGTCACTGGACGTCGTGTGCCCCGGCAACGAGTCCGCGATGGCGCTCGTCGGTGCCGCCGGCCGCATCGGTGTCTCCGCGAAGGCGCGAGAGGTCCGCGGCATCCATCGTGTCGTCATCCGCGAGGGCGACGCGATCAGCGGCATGCTGTCGCTCATGGGTGCCACCGGCACCGTCACCTCCTGGGAGGAGATGCGGCAGCGCAAGGAGGTCCGGGCGACCGCGAACCGCCTCGTCAACTTCGACGACGCCAACCTGCGCCGCTCCGCCCAGGCGGCCGTGGCGGCCTGCGCGCGCGTCGAGCGCGCCCTCGAGATCCTGGGCGACGAGGTGCCCGACCACCTGCAGTACGCCGGTGCCCTGCGCCTCGACCACCGTGAGGCCAGCCTCGACGAACTGGGCCACTTCGCCGACCCTCCGATGACGAAGGACGCCATCGCCGGCCGCATCCGGCGCCTGCTCGCCATGGCGGACAAGCACGCGAGCGATCTCGGCATCCCGGGCACCGACGCCAACCTCCCGGCGGATTACGAGGACTGAAACAGCTCGTGAATCCTCGCCGACCCGCCATCGTCGCGGTTCGTCATGCTGGGAACAAGCCCCGACTCCCGACGGTTGCCGCTCACTAGACTGGGTGATGACGCTCAGAGCCGTGTGCAGACAGCGCACGGGACAATACGAGGAGATCACGAAGAATGGCTGTTTACTCACTGCCCGAATTGCCGTACGACTACAGTGCGCTCGAGCCGCACATCAGTGCGACCATCACCGAGCTCCACCACGACAAGCACCACGCCACCTACGTGGCCGGCGCGAACACGGCCCTCGAGAAGCTCGCTGAGGCCCGCGACGCCAACGACTTCACGAACGTCAACAAGCTCGAGAAGGACCTCGCGTTCAACCTCGGCGGTCACGTCAACCACACCATCTGGTGGAACAACCTCTCCCCGGACGGCGGCGACAAGCCGACCGGCGAGCTCGAGTCGGCCGTCGACGAGTACTTCGGCAGCTTCGACAAGTTCCAGGCGCACTTCACCGCCGCTGCGCTCGGCGTGCAGGGTTCCGGATGGGCCGCGCTCACCTGGGACACCCTCGGTCAGCGCATCAACATCCAGCAGTTCTTCGACCAGCAGGGCAACTTCCCGGCCGGCACCGTCCCGCTGCTGCTGCTCGACGTCTGGGAGCACGCCTACTACCTGGACTACAAGAACGTCCGCGCCGACTACGTCAAGGCGTTCTGGAACATCGTCAACTGGGCCGACGTCCAGGCACGCTTCGAGGTCGCGCGCAAGCAGACCAACGGCCTGCTGGTACTGTCGTAGTTGACCGGTCCGTCCCGGTCCCACGGGCCGGGACGGACCACCTTCCTCCTCACTCGGGGAGGGCGCTCACTCCGAGCAGACCGTACAATCGCGCCGTCTGGCGCCTCAGTATCAGGAGTCATCTGTGTCCGTCAAGATCGGCATCAACGGCTTCGGCCGCATCGGCCGCAACTTCTTCCGCGCCGCCCTCGCCAAGGGCAGCGACCTCGAGATCGTCGCTGTCAACGACCTCACCGACAACAAGGCGCTCGCCCACCTCCTGAAGTACGACTCCATCACGGGTCGTCTGGACGCGACGGTCGAGCTCGACGGCGACAAGATCATCGTCAACGGCAAGCCCATCATCGTGCTCGCGGAGCGCGACCCCGCCGACCTCCCCTGGGGCGAGCTCGGCGTCGACATCGTCATCGAGTCGACCGGTCGCTTCACGAAGTCCGACGACGCCCGCAAGCACATCACCGCCGGCGCCAAGAAGGTCCTCGTCTCGGCTCCCGCCACCGGCAGCGACGTCGCCACGATCGTCCTCGGGGTCAACGAGGGCACCTACGACGCCGCGACGCACGACATCATCTCGAACGCGTCCTGCACGACGAACTGCCTCGCGCCGCTCGCAAAGGTCCTGCTCGACAACTTCGGCATCGAGCGTGGCCTCATGACCACGGTCCACGCCTACACCGCCGACCAGAACCTGCAGGACGGCCCGCACAGCGACCTCCGTCGTGCACGCGCCGCCGCCGTCAACATCATCCCGACCTCCACCGGTGCAGCCAAGGCACTCGGTCTGGTCATCCCCGAGCTCGTCGGCAAGCTCGACGGCTACGCCCTGCGCGTCCCGGTCCCGACCGGTTCGATCACCGACCTCACGGTCGAGCTGACCAACCCGGCCACGGTCGAGGAGATCAATGCCGCGTACAAGGCTGCCGCAGAGGGCCCACTCAAGGGCATCCTGAAGTACACCGAGGACCCGATCGTCTCGAGCGACATCGTGACCGACCCGCACTCCTCGATCTTCGACGCCGGCCTCACGAAGGTCATCGGCTCGCAGGTCAAGGTCGCCTCGTGGTACGACAACGAATGGGGCTACTCGAACCGCCTCGTCGACCTCACCGAGTACGTCGCGGACCGCCTCTAACCAACCGGCTGTCTGCCGCACTTTACCCGAGCAGCCAGACACCGCATGGTCCGAACGGGCGTCCTGAATCATCTTCAGGGCGCCCGTTCGGCTTCGTCGGTGGTCGTGGCTCAGCGCAGAGAAAGACCCTCCTCATGACCCTCCGCACCCTCGACTCGCTGGGCGACCTCAGCGGTCGCCGAGCCGTCGTCCGCCTCGACCTCAACGTTCCGCTGAAGGACGGCGTCATCACCGACGACGGCCGCATCCGCGCGGCACTCCCCACCCTCAACGCGCTCATCAACCAGGGTGCGCGTGTCGTCATCGTCTCGCACCTCGGCCGCCCCGACGGCACACCCGACGCGAAGTACAGCCTTGCGCCCGTCGCGCAGCGGCTGTCCGAACTCCTCGGCAAGCCCGTGACCTTCGCCGCCGACACCGTCGGCAGTGCCGCGACCGACGCCGTCGCCGCGCAGAACGACGGCGACGTCGTGCTGCTCGAGAACCTGCGCTTCAACTCGGCCGAGACCAGCAAGGACGCCGGCGAACGTGAGGCGTTCGCCGCCAAGCTCGCCGCGTTCGGCGACGTCGTCGTCTCGGACGGCTTCGGTGTCGTCCACCGGAAGCAGGCGAGCGTGTACGAGCTCGCCAAGCTGCTCCCGAGCGCTGCCGGGCTGCTCATCGCCGCCGAGCTCGAGGTCCTCGACCGTCTCACCGAGACCCCGGAGCGCCCCTACACGGTCGTCCTCGGCGGCTCGAAGGTGTCCGACAAGCTGGGCGTCATCGGCCACCTGCTGCCGCGCGTCGACTCGCTGCTCATCGGCGGTGGCATGCTGTTCACCTTCCTCGCCGCCCAGGGGCACGCCGTCGGTTCGAGCCTGCTCGAAGCGGACCAGATCGAGACCGTCCGCGGGTACCTCGCGAAGGCCGACGAGCTCGGCGTGACCATCGTCCTGCCGACCGACGTCGTCGTCGCCTCGGCGTTCGGTGCCGACGCCGAGCACGTCGTGCGCCCGGCCGACGCCATCGAGGACACCCCGTTCGGTGCCTCCGGACTCGGACTCGACATCGGACCGGACACGGCTGCAGCGTTCGCCGAGATCGTCGCCGCGTCCAAGACGGTCTTCTGGAACGGCCCGATGGGTGTGTTCGAACTCGCGCCCTTCGCCGCCGGTACGCGCGCGGTCGCTGAAGCACTCACCCGCACCGACGGCCTGAGCGTCGTCGGTGGCGGTGACTCGGCCGCAGCGGTTCGTGCGCTCGGCTTCGATGATGACCAGTTCGGTCACATCTCAACTGGTGGCGGCGCCAGCCTCGAGTTCCTCGAGGGCAAGCGTCTGCCTGGACTGGAGGTCCTCGGATGGCAGCAGTAACCCCCGGGCGCACGCGTGTGCCCCTGATCGCCGGCAACTGGAAGCTCAACCTGGACCACCTCCAGGCGATCGCCCTCGTCCAGAAGCTCGATTGGACGCTCAAGGACGGCAAGCACGACTACGCCGACGCCGAGGTGGCCATCTTCCCGCCGTTCACCGACCTCCGCTCGGTCCAGACGATCGTCGCCGCAGACAAGCTCAAGCTGGCCTACGGCGCGCAGGACCTGTCGCAGCACGACTCTGGCGCGTACACCGGTGAGATCTCCGGAGCGTTCCTCGCGAAGCTCGACTGCCGCTACGTGCTCGTCGGACACTCCGAGCGCCGCACCCTGCACAACGAGACCGACGAGGTCGTCCAGGCGAAGACGGCTGCTGCCGTGCGCCACGGCCTCGTCCCCGTCATCTGCATCGGCGAGACCGCCGAAGACCTCGAGGAACACGGCCCGTCGGCCGTCCCCGTGGCACAGCTCAAGGCGGCCATCGACGGACTCGCACCGGACGCGGACATCGTCGTGGCCTATGAGCCGGTGTGGGCCATCGGTTCCGGTCAGGCGGCGACGCCCGACCAGGCGCAGCAGGTCGCAGCCGCTCTCCGCAGCACGCTCGCCGAAGTCCTCGGCGACGAGGCGGCACAGCGCACGCGGATCCTCTACGGCGGTTCGGTGAAGGCCTCGAACATCGCCGGCTTCATGCGCGAACCCGACGTCGACGGTGCCCTCGTCGGTGGTGCGAGCCTGCTCGCCGACGAGTTCGCCGGGATCGCCCGCTTCTCGCAGCACGTCGGGCTCTGACCGACCTGCTGCTCCAGCAGCACCGACACGGCTCGGCCCGCGGCACCAGCCGCGGGCCGAGCCGTGTCCGCTGAACCGTCGAGGTATACTGGACGGCGGTTCAGCCCCTCTGAACGCGAATGCGAAAGGTCTCACGTGGAGATTCTCCAGGTCATCCTGCAGGTGCTGCTCGGCATCACCAGCCTCCTGCTCACCTTCCTGATCCTGCTGCACAAGGGCCGCGGCGGCGGCCTTTCCGACATGTTCGGTGGCGGCTCCTCCAGCAACCTCGGTTCGTCAGGGGTCGCCGAGCGCAACCTCAACCGCTTCACCGTCATCCTCGGCCTGACCTGGGGTGCCTGCATCGTCGTGATCGGGCTCCTGACGAAGTTCGCCGCCGCCTAGACCGGCCGCGAAGCCCCGATCTCGGGGACGCAACTCGACGCACCACACCCGAACCACTCTCGACAGTACGAGAAAGAGGAAACACCATGGCATCAGGCGGAAGCGCTATCAGGGGATCACGCGTCGGCGCCGGTCCCATGGGCGAGCAGGACCACGGCTACCACGCGGACCGCATCGCCATCTCCTACTGGGACGCCCTCGGCAACGAGACGGTCCGCCACTTCGCGGCGAACGTCCCCGACGAGGAGATCCCGGAGACGATCGACTGCCCGACCTCCGGTCTGCCGGCCGGTCGCGACAAGGCGAACCCGCCGGAGGTCGCGAAGCTCGAGCCGTACAAGACCCACCTCGCTTACGTGAAGGAACGGCGCACGGAGGAAGAGGCCGAGCAGCTGCTCGAAGAAGCACTTCAGCAGCTCCGTGCACGACGCGGTACGGCAGCGAAGTAGCCGGACAGCACCACATATGCGGAAAGGCCGTTCCCCGAGGGGAACGGCCTTTCTGCATGCTGGCACCGGATCGGCGACCGGTCTCCCGCTAGTACTCCGGGAGGATCAACGAATCCGGGACCTCGGCGGCCGCATCCTGGTCGACGAAGAACACCGTCCGTTTGCGTCCCTTGGCCCCGGCGGCGGGGACCTCGTTGTAGCTGGCACCCGCGAGGGCGAGACCGAGTGCTGACGCCTTGTCGGTGCCGGCGAGGACGAGCCAGACCCGCACAGAGGAGTTGATGGCCGGCCGGGTCAGGCTGAGTCGTTCCGACGGCGGCTTGGGGGAGTTCCGCACCGGGACCACCGAGGTGTCGGTGACCGAGACCTCGGCCCGCTCCGGGAAGAGCGATGCGACGTGACCGTCGGGACCGACACCCAGGAACGTGATGTCGAACCGCGGGTGGTCCTCGCCGGGCCGCGCGAACCGACGGAGCTCGTCCGCGTAGCGCACCGCGGCGGCGTCGAGGTCGATGCCGTCCTCCGGCGCCGGGTATCCGTGCACGTGTTCGGCGACGAGACCACGCTCGGGAAGCGCCAGCAGGGTCTCCAGCAAGGCCTCGCGTGCCTGCAACTCGTTGCGATCGGCGTCGTCCCGAGCGACCCAGCGCTCGTCTCCCCACCAGAGGTGCACCCGGGACCAGTCCACCCGGTCGCGGTCCTTCGACGCGGCCACGGCGGCGAGCGTCCCCGTGCCGACCGTACCGCCGGTCAGGACGACGTGGACCGTCTCCTGCGACTCGAGCAGTTCGCGGGTTCGGGAGAGGAACCGCTTGGCGACCGAGGTCGTCAGTTGGTCGCGGTCCTGGTAGACGAGGACGCGTCGCTCGGTCGGCATCAGCTGGTCCGAGCGCGGAGCGTGACCGGCTCGCCGAGGCCGGGGAGGCCCACGGTGATGACCTGTCCGTACAGGACGTCCGGGTCGAGCGTGCGCAGCTCCTCGGCGAGGCAGTCGCGCAGACTGCGACGGGGGAGCGAGAGGTCGTGCGTCGGCTGTCCGGGCTGGATCAGCGTCGCGATGTCGGGAACGGGACGCTCGAGGACGACGTTGCCGGACGCCCGCGTGAGGCGGACACCATGGATGCCGCTCGACCCGTGCGCCATGCTGAGCTCGTGGGTCACGTCGACCTGCAACTGCAGTTGGAGCCAGGCGGCGAGCAGCTCGGTCGACGGGGAGTCCGATGCTCCGGACACCTCGATCGCCGTGACGGGCTCGTACGGCGGCTGGTCGAGCACCGCCGCGAGCTGTGCACGCCAGAGCGTGAGCCTGGTCCACGCGAAGTCCGTGTCTCCGGGGGCGTAGTTCGCCGCGCGACCGCGGAGGGCGGCGTGGGTGTCCGCCGCCGCGGACGCGTCGGTGATGCGACGCTGGGCGATGCGGCCGATCGGTGACGTCGAGACGCGTTCGGGTGCCTCACCGGGCCACCACGCGACCACGGGCGCGTCGGGCAGGAGCAGACCGGTCACGAGGCTTTCCTCGTTCTCGGCGACCGCACCGTAGGCGCGCAGGATGACCACCTCGCTCGCTCCGGCGTCGCCGCCGACGCGGATCTGGGCATCGAGCCGATCTCCGATGGAGGAGTGCTGGTCGTCGTGCTCCGTGGAGAGGACGATGACCCGCATGGGGTGCTCGCGGGAGGCCTCGTTGGCGGCCTCGATGGCCTCCTCCTCGGCTCCGAGCCGCGTCGAGATGACCAAGGTGAGCACGCGACCCAGGGCGACGGCGCCGCCGTCCTCGCGAATGGTCACGAGCGCCTTCGAGAGCTTGCTCGTGGTCGTGTCTGGCAGGTCTACGATCATGGTCGTCTCCAGGTGCGTCCGTCGCGGTTCATGAGGTCGTCGGCCGAGGACGGGCCCCAGGTGCCGGGAGCGTACTGCTCGAGCGGCGTGTCCTGAGCTGCCCAGTACTCCTCGATCGGGTCGAGGATCTTCCAGGAGAGCTCGACCTCCTCGTGACGGGGGAAGAGGGGCGGGTCGCCCAGCAGGACGTCGAGGATGAGGCGTTCGTACGCCTCGGGGCTCGCCTCGGTGAAGGCGTGGCCGTAGCCGAAGTCCATCGTGACGTCGCGGACCTGGGTGCCGGCACCCGGGACCTTCGAACCGAAGCGGATGGTGACACCCTCGTCGGGCTGGACGCGGATGACCAAGGCGTTCTGGCCGAGCGCCGAGGTCTGGCTCTCCGCGAACAGGTACTGCGGAGCACGCTTGAAGACGACCGCGATCTCGGTGACGCGGCGTCCGAGGCGCTTCCCGGCACGCAGGTAGAACGGCACGCCGGCCCACCGACGCGTGTTGATGTCGAGCCGCATGGCCGCGTAGGTCTCGGTCGTCGACTCCGGGTTCATCCCGTCCTCGTCGAGGAAGCCCAGCACGTGCTCACCGCCCTGCCAACCACCGGCATACTGTCCACGGGCCGTCGCGGCCCCGAGGTCGTCGGGGAGGCGGACGGCCGCGAGGACCTTCTCCTTCTCCGCGCGCAGGTCTGCGGCGTTGAAGGAGATCGGCTCCTCCATCGCCGTGAGGGCGAGGAGCTGCAGCAGGTGGTTCTGGATGACGTCGCGCGCTGCTCCGATGCCGTCGTAGTACCCGGCGCGACCGCCGACGCCGATGTCCTCGGCCATGGTGATCTGCACGTGGTCGACGTAGTTGGCGTTCCAGATGGGCTCGTACAGCTGGTTCGCGAACCGGAGCGCCAGGATGTTCTGGACGGTCTCCTTGCCGAGGTAGTGGTCGATCCGGAAGATCGAGTCCGACGGGAAGACCGACTGCACGATGTCGTTCAGCTCGCGAGCCGTCTTGAGGTCGCTGCCGAACGGCTTCTCGATGACCACCCGGCGCCACTGACCGTCAGCGGGTTCCGCGAGTCCCGAGCGACGGAGCTGCTCGGTGACCTGCGGGAACGCCTTCGGTGGGATCGAGAGGTAGAACGCGTGGTTGCCCATCGTCCCGCGATCCGCATCGAGCTCCTCGATGGTCTCTTTCAGCTTCTCGAACGCCGCGTCGTCACCGAATTCACCGGGGACGAACCGGATGCCCTGGGCGAGCTGGTTCCAGACGTCCTCACGGAACTCGGTCCGGGCGTACTGCTTGACGGATTCGTGGACGACCTCCATGAAGTCCTGGTCCTCCCAGTCCCGTCGGGCGAACCCGACGAGTGAGAAGCCAGGGGGCAGGAGGCCCCGGTTCGCCAGGTCGTACACGGCCGGCATCAGCTTCTTGCGGGACAGGTCGCCTGTCACGCCGAAGATGATGAGGCCGCTCGGACCGGCGATCCGATTGAGGCGTCGGTCGGTGTCCACCCGCAGCGGGTTGGACTCCGGGGTGATTTCCACCGGGGACATGAAGCTCCTTGTGCAGTGACGCGCTAGTCGTTGACGGCGTCGAAGAGGGTGACGATGTTCTGGTCCGGCGACGTGAGGGTCAGCGTGAGGACCGGACGACCGTGCTCGGCGAGGACGCGGGCGTCGCCGCCTGCCTGGGCCTCGATGAGCTGGCCGAAGGTGAACGGGCGCTCGGGGATCTCCAGGTCGACGGGGGCCGTCTCGGTGATCTGCAGGAACACGCCGTTCGCGGGGCCGCCCTTGTGGTACTGACCCGTCGAGTGCAGGAAGCGCGGACCCCACCCGAAGGTCGTGGGTCGTGCCGCCTTCGCCGCGACGAGGTCGCGGATGCTCTCGAGCTGCGGGGAGGCGAGACGGTCGACGTAGCCCTGGATCGCGACGTAGCCGTCGGAGGGGAGCTGCGCGAGCAGTGCCTCGACGGCGCCGGACAGGGTGGTCACGCCGTCGAGCAGACCGGCCGAGCCACGGACCTCGACACCGTCGGCGACGAAGGCGGGTGCCTCAGGCTCCGGACGGTTGTCGAGCAGACCACGGGTGGCGACCTTCGCGGACTCGACGTCCGGCTGGTCGAACGGGTCGATGCCGATGAGGCGCCCGGCAACGACGGTCGCGTATTCCCACACCAGCATCATCGCGCCGAGGCTGCCGCTGACGAGGATCTCGCCCTCGTGGCGGTCGTGGCGCAGCAGGTGGAACTCGTGGGCGTCGTCGACGATGCGGACGATCTGGAGGTCGGCCGGCTTCGACTCGAGCTCGGGAGCGAGCGGGTTGAGCACGACGGGCAGCAGGCCGCGACCGGACTTACCGGTCGATTCGGCGATGAGCTGTTCGGCCCAGTCCGGGAATCCGACGATGTGCGTGCCGTCGGTGATGAGACCGACCTTGTCGCGCAGCGGAACGGTGCCGCCGATCGCCGCACCCAGGATGAGTCCCGGGTTCGACGCGTCGTCGATCGCGAGTTCCCCGAGCACCGCGTCGGCCTCGTCGAGCAGCGCGCCGATGTCGACACCGGCGAGACCGGACGGCACGAGACCGAAGGCGGTGAGCGCACTGTAGCGACCGCCGACGTTGGGGTCGGCGTTGAAGACCCGGTAGCCGGCCTCGTTCGCCGCCGCCTCGAGCGGGGAGCCCGGGTCGGTGACGATGACGATGCGACCGGCGGGGTCGATCCCCGCAGCCGTGAACGCGGCCTCGTAGGCGCGGCGCTGGCTGTCGGTCTCGACCGTGGAGCCCGACTTCGAGGAGACGACGAGCACCGAGGTCTCGAGGCGGTCCGCCAGTGCCGCGAGGACCTGGCCGGGAGCGGTCGAGTCGAGGACGGTCAGGTTGCCGCCCAGCGTGTTGGTGATGACCTCGGGTGCGAGCGAGGAGCCGCCCATGCCCGCGAGCACGATGTGGTCGATGCCCTCGTCGTTGAACTGCTCACGGAGCGCGAGGATCGGCTCGACCAGCGGGCGGGAGATGGAGACCGCCTGGACCCAGCCGAGGCGCTTGGACGCCTCGGCCTCGGCCGCAGGACCCCACAGCGTGGGGTCCTGGTCCGTGATGCGCGACGCGACGAGGTCGCTGACGAGCGTGGGGACCACCGATGCGACAGCGGCTTCCGCCGCGCCGCTCACGCGGATCTTGAAGCTCACTTGGAGGCCTCCAGAGCCGTCTTCACGGTCTCGAGCAGCTCGTCCCAGGACACGATGAACTTCTCGACGCCCTCACGCTCGAGCAGCGCCGTGACCTCGTCGTAGGACACGCCGAGTGCGGCGATCGCGTCGAGGACCTCGTTTGCAGCCGCGTAGGAGCCGGTGACGGTGTCGCCGGTGATGACGCCGTGGTCGAAGGTCGCCTCGAGGGTCTTCTCCGGCATGGTGTTGACCACGCCGTCGGCGACGAGCTCGGTCACGTAGAGCGTGTCGGGGAGATCGGCGGACTTGACGCCCGTCGAGGCCCAGAGCGGACGCTGCTTGTTGGCGCCGGCCTCGAGGAGCGCGGTGGCACGCTCGCTCGCGAACTCCTGCTCGAAGACCTGGTAGGCGAGCTGGGCGTTCGCGACGCCGGCCTTGCTCTTCAGCGCGGTCGCCTCGGGGCTGCCGATGGCGTCGAGACGCTTGTCGATCTCGGTGTCGACCCGCGACACGAAGAACGAGGCGACCGAGTGGATCGTCGAGAGGTCGTGGCCCGCGGCCTTCGCCTGCTCGAGACCGGTGAGGAACGCGTTGATGACCTCGCGGTAGCGGGTGAGGCTGAAGATCAACGTGACGTTGACGCTGATGCCGGCGCCGATGACGGCGGTGATGGCCTCGAGGCCCTCGACCGTCGCGGGGATCTTGATCATCGCGTTGGGCTGGTTGACCTTGGCCCAGAGCTGCTTGGCCTGCTCGATCGTCGAGGCGGCGTCGTGCGCGAAGCCCGGCTCGACCTCGATCGACACGCGGCCGTCGTACCCGTTGGAGGAGTCGTAGACGCCACGGAAGATCTTCGATGCAGCAGCCACGTCGTCGGTGGTGATCTCGAAGACCGCCTCGGTGACGTCCTTGCCTTCGGCAGCGAGCTGGGCGACCTGCTCGGCGTAGACGTCGCCGTTGCTGAGCGCGGACGCGAAGATCGTCGGGTTCGTCGTGACACCGACGACGTTGCGGTCGGCGATGAGCTGCTCCAGCCCACCGGACTGGATGCGTCCGCGGGAGAGGTCGTCGAGCCAGATGCTGACGCCGGCGGCGGACAGCTGGGCGGTTGGGGTTTCAGTCATGTTCTTCTGTCTCCTTCGCCCGGGCTACTTGCCGAGCGTCTCGTGTGCTGCGGAGACGACTGCCTCCGTGGTGATGCCGAACTCACGGAACAGCGTCTTGTAGTCGGCGGACGCACCGAAGTGCTCGATCGACACGGTCCGGCCGGCGTCGCCGACGATGCTCTTCCAGGTCAGGCCGAGACCCGCCTCGACGGAGACGCGTGCGGTGACGGCCTTCGGGAGAACGGACTCGCGGTACTCGGCGGGCTGCTCCTCGAACCACTCGAGTGCGGGCACCGAGACGACGCGGGCGTTGACGCCCTCGCCGCGCAGGACCTCGCGGGCCTCGACGGCGAGCTGGAGCTCGGAGCCCGTCGCGATGAGGATGACGTCCGGAGTGCCGCCGGGAGCCTCGGCGAGGATGTACGCACCCTTGGCGACGTTCGACGCTGCAGCGAAGGTCTCGCCGGTGGCGTCGCCCGTGCCGCGCTCGAACACCGGGATGTTCTGACGGGTCAGCGCGATGCCGGTCGGGCCGCCGCGACGCTTGAGGATCTCGAGCCAGGCGTAGGCCACCTCGTTCGCGTCACCCGGTCGCACGACGGCGAGGTTCGGGATGGCACGGAGCGAGGCGAGCTGCTCGATCGGCTGGTGCGTGGGGCCGTCCTCACCGAGGGCGACGGAGTCGTGGGTCCACACGAAGATGGACGGCACGTTCATGAGCGCGGCGAGACGGACGGCCGGACGCATGTAGTCGCTGAAGATGAGGAAGGTGCCACCGAACGCGCGGGTCGGGCCGTGCAGGACGATGCCGTTGAGGATCGCGGCCATGGCGTGCTCGCGGATGCCGAAGTGCAGGACGCGACCGTAGGGGTTACCGGTCCACTCGTGGGTGGAGTGCTCGCTCGGGATGAACGACGCACCGCCCTCGATCGTCGTGTTGTTCGACTCGGCGAGGTCGGCCGAACCGCCCCAGAGCTCCGGGATGACCGGGCCGAGGGCGTTGAGCACCTTGCCGGATGCGGCGCGGGTCGAGACGTCCTTGCCGGCCTCGAACACGGGCAGCGCCGACTCGACACCCTCAGGGAGTTCGCCGGCCTCGAGACGCTCGAGCAGCGCGGCGCGCTCCGGGTTGGCCGCGGCCCAGGCGTCGAACGTCTGCTGCCACTCGGCGCGTGCCTCGGCACCGCGGTCGATCGCCTTGCGGGTGTGCTCGATGACCTCGTCGGCGACGAAGAAGTTCTGCTCGGGGTCGAAGCCGAGCACCTCCTTGACGGCCGCGAGCTCCTCGGCGCCCAGCGCCGAACCGTGGATCTTGCCGGAGTTCTGCTTCTTGGGAGCCGGCCAACCGATGATGGTCTTGAGGATGATGAGCGACGGCTTGTCGGTCTCGGCCTTCGCGGCCTCGATCGCGTCGTTGAGCGCGTGGACGTCCTCGACGTACTCGCCCGTCTTCTTCCAGTCGACGACCTGGACGTGCCAGTGGTAGGCCTCGTAGCGGGCCTTGACGTCCTCGGTGAAGGCGATGTTGGTGTCGTCCTCGATCGAGATCTGGTTGGAGTCGTAGATCGCGATGAGGTTGCCGAGCTGCTGGTGACCGGCGAGCGAGGAGGCCTCGCTCGTGACGCCTTCCTGCAGGTCGCCGTCGCCGGCGATGACGTAGACGAAGTGGTCGAACGGGCTCGTGCCGGCCTCGGCCTCGGGGTCGAACAGGCCACGCTCGAAGCGGGACGCGTACGCGAAGCCCACGGCGGAGGCGAGCCCCTGGCCGAGGGACCGGTGGTGATCTCGACGCCGTCGGTGTGGCCGTACTCCGGGTGACCCGGCGTGAGCGAGCCCCAGGTGCGGAGCGCCTCGAGGTCGGAGAGTTCCAGACCGTAGCCGCCCAGGTAGAGCTGGACGTACTGGGTCAGCGAGCTGTGCCCGACCGACAAGACGAAGCGGTCGCGTCCGAGCCAGTCCTGGTCCTTCGGATCGCGTCGCATGACCTTCTGGAACAGCAGGTAGGCGGCGGGGGCGAGACTCATCGCCGTTCCCGGGTGGCCGTTGCCGACCTTCTCCACCGCGTCGGCGGCGAGGATGCGCGCCGTGTCGACTGCTTTGCTGTCAATGCTTTCCCACTGCAGATCTGCCACTGAATACTGACCCTTCTCATCGGAACAGGAGGCCGACGAGCGGTCGAGCCTTCTTCTGTGCGTTCGCGGCCCACGTCGTCTTCGGCGTCCGAGCACACGACACCGCTCTTCGAACTGGGTGAAGGGGGGCGCACGCGTGCACAGTGGCTGGCGAGCACTTCCCAGCATAGCGAACCCCTGCAGCCGACGGTCGATGTTCGACGAGCGCGAACACGGGACGTCACGGATCGTTGCAGAGCTTGCAGGACGGGCGTCATCCGGTGAGGGACCGCGCGCCTGCGCACCGTGAGTAGGGAGCCGCCCGCGCGTGTCGTAGAATCGTCTGCGGACCGCGCACCGGGCGAGCAGTGCGTGGTGAACCGAACGTTAGAGGAGCAATGGACGTCGCTGTAGCAGAACGTGTGTCGAGCCCCAAGCTCGGTTTCCGACGCAAGGCGAAGGCGTACATCGCCCTCACCAAGCCGCGGGTCATGGAGCTGCTCCTCGTGACGACGATCCCCGTCATGATCCTCGCGAAGGGCGGTCTGCCCGACTGGTGGCTCGTCATCGCGACCGTCATCGGCGGGTCGTTGAGCGCCGGCTCCGCGGCGGCGTTCAACTGCTACATCGACCGCGACATCGACGCGGTCATGGACCGCACGAAGAAGCGCCCCCTCGTGACCGGCGAGCTCACCCCGCGCGAGGCGCTCGTGTTCGCGTGGACACTCGGCGTCGTCTCGACGGTCTGGCTCCTCGCCACCACCAACTGGCTCGCGGCCGCGCTGTCCGTCGGTGCGATCCTCTTCTACGTCTTCGTGTACACGCTGTGGCTGAAGCGACGCACCCAACAGAACATCATCTGGGGCGGGATCGCCGGCTGCTTCCCCGTCGTCATCGGCTGGGCCGCCGTCACCGGTTCGCTCACGTGGGCACCGATCATCCTCTTCGCGGTCGTGTTCCTCTGGACGCCGCCGCACTACTGGCCGCTGTCCATGAAGTACCGCAGTGATTACCAGGCCGTCGGCGTGCCCATGCTCGCCGTCGTCCGCGGTCGCGCGCAGGTCGGCCTCCAGGTCATCCTGTACGCGTGGGCGACGGTGGTCTGCTCGCTCCTGCTCATCCCGGTGGCCGACATGGGGCTGCTGTACAGCGCCGTCGCCCTCCTGTCCGGCGGCTGGTTCGTCTACGAGACCCACCGCCTCTACAACCTCGCGATCCGCCACGAGCACGTCTCGCCGATGCGCGTCTTCCACGGGTCGATCACCTACCTGACCCTCCTGTTCCTCGCCGTCGGCATCGACCCGCTGCTCCCGTTCTGACCCGGTGGCTGACGCAGCGGAACGCGGCCGGCTGATCGCTGCGACGGGGGAGAGCCCCGACATCGTCTTCGATCGGTTCGTCTCCTGGGCCGAGGCCGGCGGACTCAGCCTGTACCCGGCGCAGGAGGAGGCGCTCATCGGCATCGTCGACGGCGCCAACGTCATCCTCTCCACGCCGACGGGCACCGGGAAGAGCCTCGTCGCCGCCGGCGCACACTTCGCGGCGCTGAGCTCCGGTCGCCGCAGCTACTACACGGCCCCGATCAAGGCGCTCGTCAGCGAGAAGTTCTTCGCACTCGTCGAGATGTTCGGTGCGGAGAACGTCGGGATGGTCACCGGGGACTCCTCGGTGAACGCCGACGCGCCGATCGTCTGCTGCACCGCGGAGATCGTCGCCAACCTGGCACTCCGGCACGGCGAGGACGCCGGCATCGACCAGGTCGTGATGGACGAGTTCCACTTCTACGCCGACCCCGACCGCGGGTGGGCGTGGCAGGTGCCGCTCCTCACCCTCCCGGACACGCAGTTCATCCTCATGTCCGCGACCCTCGGCGACGTCGGCGACCTCGCGCGCGACCTCGAGCGCCGGACCGGCCGAGAGACCGCCATCGTGACCGGTGTCGAACGACCGGTCCCGCTCCACTTCTCGTACGCGACCACACCGATCCACGAGACCGTGGAAGACCTCCTCCACACGGGCCAGGCTCCGATCTACATCGTCCACTTCGCGCAGGCGGCGGCGCTCGAGCGGGCACAGGCGTTGACCAGCCTCAAGGTCGTCACCCGCGAGCAACGCGACGAGATCGCCGACGCCATCGGCGACTTCCGGTTCAGTACCGCGTTCGGCACGACGCTGTCCCGGCTCGTCCGCAGCGGGATCGGCGTGCACCACGCCGGCATGCTGCCGAAGTACCGACGCCTCGTCGAGCAGCTGGCCCAACGTGGTCTCCTCCGCGTCATCTGCGGGACGGACACCCTCGGCGTCGGGATCAACGTCCCGATCCGCACCGTCTTGTTCACCGCGCTCACGAAGTACGACGGCACGAAGATGCGTCAGGTGAACGCCCGGGAGTTCCACCAGATCGCCGGTCGTGCAGGTCGGGCCGGCTACGACACCGCGGGCACCGTCGTCGTCCAGGCCCCCGAGCACGAGACCGAGAACCTCAAGCTCATCGAGAAGGCCGGCGACGACCCGAAGAAGCGCCGGAAGATCATCCGGAAGAAGGCGCCGGAGGGGTTCGTGTCCTGGGGGAGCCGAGCTTCCAGCGCCTCGTCGCGGCCGAGCCCGAGACGCTGACCAGCCACATGCAGCTCACCCACGCGATGATGCTCAGCGTCATCGCACGCGGCGGTGACAGCTTCGGCACCATCCGCTCCCTCGTCTTCGACAACCACGAGCCTCGGGCGAGGCGCTTCGCCCTGGCCAGGCGCGCGCTCGAGATCTACCGCACCCTCCGCACGGCAGGCGTCATCACCCAGACGATCGACCCCGAGACGGGCGAGGTCGTCATCGGCCTCACGGTCGAACTGCAGCCGAACTTCGCGCTCAACGCTCCGCTGTCGCCCTTCGCCCTCGCCGCGTTCGAGCTGTTGGACCCCGCGGAGCCCGGCTTCGCCCTCGACGTCATCTCGGTGGTCGAGTCGACGCTCGACGATCCCCGCCAGATCGTCATGGCCCAGCAGCACCTCGCCAGGGGCGAGGCCGTGCAGGCGATGAAGGCCGAGGGGATCGAGTACGACCAGCGCATGGAGCTCCTCGAGGCGGTGACCCATCCGAGACCGCTGGCGGAACTCCTCGAGGCGGCGTTCACGAGCTACACCGCCGCGCAGCCGTGGGCACTCGACCTCGAACTCCGCCCGAAGGCGGTCGTGCGCGACTTCATCGAGCGCGCACTGAACTTCAGCGAGTTCGTCTCGTTCTACAGCCTCTCGAGGTCCGAGGGACTCGTCCTGCGATACCTCTCCGACGCCTTCCGGGCGATCCGGCAGAGCGTGCCGGACGAGTTCAAGGACGAGGAGCTCCAAGACCTCATCGAGTGGCTCGGAGAACTCGTCCGACAGGTCGACTCGAGTCTGCTCGACGAGTGGGAGGAACTGTCCCACCCCGACCCCGAGCGCCATGCGGAGGCGAGTCGGTCACTTCCACCCACGCCACGGAGCGTCCTCGCCAACCGCCGGGCGTTCACCGTCCTCGTCCGGAACGAACTCTTCCGCCGGGTCCAGCTCGCGTCGCTTGAGCACTACGACGCGCTCGGCGAGCTCGACGCGTCGGCTGGATTCGACGCCGACACCTGGGCCGACGCCATGGATCCGTACTTCGAGGAGCACGGTGAACTCCCGACGGGCGCCGCAGCACGGAGCCCGGCGCTGCTGGTCGTCGACGACGAGGACGAGCGCCCCGTCGGCGACACGGGCGGTGTCTGGCGGGTGCGTCAGGTGTTCGCCGATCCGGCCGGCGACCATGACTGGGGGATCAGCGCGGTCATCGATCTCGACGCCTCCGACGAGACCGGGACCGCGGTCGTCCGGGTGACCGCGGTCGGGATGCTCTGAGCCGTCAGCAGGCGCGCTGAGCCGTCAGCGGGAGACGCTGAGGGATGCCGACTCCTCGACGCGTGACGCGGTCCGGACCGGGATCCGCTGCTGGAGCACGACCCAGGTCATCGCGGCGACGAGCAGCCCGGCGAGCACCATGTGCAGCCCGACGAGCACCTCGGGGAGTCCGAGGCGGGCCTGGGTGAGCCCCACGATGATCTGCACCACTTCGACCGCGAGCAGGGTGGAGACCGCGGTGCGCACCCCGCGCGACCCGCGGCGGGCACCGAGCGCGATCGCGCCGACGAGCAGCACGATGGTGCCGGCGAGCGTCGCGTAGGCGGGCCAGCTGTGGAGGTGCTGGAGGAACTCGGGGTCGAACCCGTTGCGCGGCGCCGGCACCTCCTTCGAGTTGTCGCCGGCGTGCGGGCCCGAGCCCGTCGTCAGGATGCCGAACACGACGGTGACGGCGACGAAGAGGCTCGTCAGGTGGACGACGCCGAGGTACCAGCCGGGCATGACCTTCACCGCACCGCGAGGGCCGCGGTAGACCCGATGGACGAGCATCGTCGCGAGGGCGACCAGGACGATCGAGATGACGAAGTGCAGCCCGACCACGTACGGGTTCAGCCCGGTGAGGACGGTGATGCCGCCGAGGACCGCCTGCGCGGGGATCGACAGGCCCTGGAGCAGGGTCAGTCGGAAGAGGTCGGGGCGCTGCCGACGCATGCGGATCACCGCGAGGAACGCGGCGATCACGATGGCCGCGAGGACGAAGGTCAGGAGTCGGTTGCCGAACTCGATGAAGCCGTGGATGCCCATCTCCGGCGTGTTGACGAAGGAGTCGTCCGTGCAGCGAGGCCACGTCGGGCACCCGAGCCCGGAGGCCGTCAGACGCACGGCGCCCCCGGTCCCGATGAGGACCAGTTGGAAGGCGAACGAGAGCCAGGCGACGACCCGTACACGCTTGTCGATCGTCGTCGGCAACCACTGCCAGAACCGGGTGGCCCGCACCCGGTCGGGAAGGGACGGTGCCGGCGTCGGTCGACCGGCGGTCTTGGAGTGGTGTGACACGGGTCGATCCTTCGGTTCGCGGTGGCCACGGCTGCGGTATCCACCGTCCTCACCCACAACCCACAGGAAGCTGTAGGATTATGAGGTTCACGGTGCGCGCGAGAAGCGCCATGGTTCATGAACATTGTAGGTTCGCGAAGAAGCCGCCCGCACATCCCCTCCCCAATCCGCTCCGATCAGGCGCGTGCCATGGGAGGGAATGACGACCTCCAGCCGGTGGTTGTCTCCAGGGAGGAAAGAGGGACACATGTCAGACATCCTGATCGATCGCCCGGAGCTCGCCGGACTCGGCCAATACGAGTTCGGATGGCACGACGGCGACGTCGCCGGCGCTTCAGCGCGCCGCGGCATCTCCACGGAGGTCGTGGCCGACATCTCCGCACTGAAGAACGAACCGGACTGGATGCTGCAGCGCCGCCTCAAGGCCCTGCAGCTGTTCGAGCGCAAGCCCATGCCGACGTGGGGCGCCGACCTCTCCGAGATCGACTTCGAGAACATCAAGTACTTCGTCCGGTCCACCGAGAAGCAGGCTCAGACCTGGGAGGACCTGCCGGACGACATCAAGAACACCTACGAGAAGCTCGGCATCCCCGAGGCGGAGCGCCAGCGCCTCGTCTCCGGCGTCGCCGCGCAGTACGAGTCCGAGGTGGTCTACCACCAGATCAACGAGGAGCTCGAGGCGCAGGGTGTCATCTTCATGGACACCGACACCGCGTTGCGCGAGCACCCCGAGTTCTTCGAGGAGTACTTCGGCACGGTCATCCCGTCCGGCGACAACAAGTTCGCCGCGCTGAACACCGCCGTGTGGTCGGGTGGCTCCTTCGTCTACGTGCCGCCCGGCGTGCACGTCGAGATCCCGCTGCAGGCCTACTTCCGGATCAACACCGAGAACATGGGTCAGTTCGAGCGCACGCTGATCATCGCCGACGAGGGCAGCTACGTGCACTACATCGAGGGCTGCACGGCGCCGATCTACAAGTCGGACTCGCTGCACTCCGCGGTCGTCGAGATCATCGTCAAGAAGAACGCTCGCGTCCGCTACACGACGATCCAGAACTGGTCGAACAACGTCTACAACCTGGTCACGAAGCGCGCCACGGCCGCCGAAGGCGCGACCATGGAGTGGATCGACGGCAACATCGGATCCAAGGTCACGATGAAGTACCCGTCCATCTACCTCATGGGCGAGCACGCCAAGGGCGAGACCCTGTCCGTCGCGTTCGCCGGTCCCGGCCAGCACCAGGACGCCGGCGCGAAGATGATCCACATGGCTCCGTACACGCAGTCGTCCATCGTCTCCAAGTCGATCGCCCGAGGCGGCGGACGCGCGGGCTACCGCGGCGAGGTCCGGGTGGACGCCAACGCCCATCACTCGGCCAACACCGTGCGCTGCGACGCGCTCCTGGTCGACACCATCTCCCGGAGCGACACGTACCCGGCGATCGACATCCGTGTGGACGACGTCCAGCTCGGACACGAGGCGACGGTGTCCAAGGTCAGCGAGGAGCAGCTCTTCTACCTCATGAGCCGCGGCATGCCGGAAGACGAGGCCATGGCGATGATCGTCCGCGGCTTCATCGAGCCGATCGCCCGCGAACTGCCCATGGAGTACGCACTCGAACTCAACAAGCTCATCGAGATGGGCATGGAAGGATCCGTCGGTTAATGACGACTGCAGCACCGACTCAGACCGAAGGACAGCACGGCATCACGGCACACAGCGACGGCGCAGGACGCGTCATCCCGGTGCAGACCCGATCGGAGCGCTTCAGCTCCTATGATGTCGCCGACTTCCCAGCGGTGACGGGACGCGAGGCGGTCTGGAAGCTCAGCCCCGTCGCGCAGTTCACCGACCTCACCGCGGGGGAGCTCGACGGCTCGCCCACCCCGATCGAGCACGACGACGTCGACGGCTTCAGCGTCGAGTGGATCAGTCGCGACGACGCCCGCGTCGGCTCCGCCGGCGTACCGGAGGAGCGAGCCTCCGCGAACGCCTGGTCGAGCTTCGACCAGGCGCTGGCGATCTCGGTCACGGGCGAGGGGTCCAAGACCCTGCGCCTCGAGCGGAGCGGGCTCGGCGACGGCGCCCGCGCTGCGCACACCGTCATCACCGCCGCGCCGTTCAGCCGCGGCCTCATCATCATCGAGAACGCGGGCGACGCCCGCCTCACCGAGAACGTCGAGATCATCATCGGCGAGCAGGCCGACGTGACCGTCGTGACCGTGCAGTGGTGGGACGACGACGCGGTGCACCTCGCCAGCCACTTCGCGTCCATCGGTCGCGACGCCCACCTCAAGCACGTCGTGGTGTCGCTCGGCGGCAAGGTCGTCCGGGTGAACCCGACCCTGCACCTCGCCGGTCAGGGCTCGGACCTCGACTCGCTCGGCGTGTACTTCTCCGACGCGGGTCAGCACCTCGAGCAGCAGGTCTACATGCACCACGACGCACCGAACACCCGCGGGCGCGTGACCTACAAGGGCGCACTGCAGGGCGAGGGTGCGCGGTCCGTGTGGATCGGCGACGTCCTCATCAGCAACCGTGCCGTCGGCACCGACAGCTACGAGCAGAACCGCAACCTGGTCCTCTCCGACGGCACCCGTGCCGACTCCGTGCCGAACCTCGAGATCGAGACCGGCGACATCGCCGGTGCCGGTCACGCGAGCGCGACCGGACGCTTCGACGACGAGCAGCTCTTCTACCTGCAGGCTCGAGGCATCCCTGAGGACGAGGCACGACGACTCGTCGTCCGCGGCTTCCTCGTGGAGATCATCCAGCAGATCGGCGACACCGAGCTGCAGGAGCGCCTCTCGGCGGCCATCGAGGCCGAACTGCTCGGCGCCGACGGACAGGGCACCGGCGGAGCGCAGCACTGATGGCGACGAAGGTGTGCTCGTTCGACGAGCTCGCCGTCAACCAGGCCAAGCGGGTCGTGGTGGACGGCGTGCCGATCGCCCTCGTGCGCGACGCATCGGACGAGCTGTTCGCGATCGGCGACGTCTGCACCCACGGCGACATCTCGCTGTCCGAAGGCTTCGTCGAGGACGGCAACCTCGAATGCTGGGCACACGGCTCGCAGTTCTCGCTCACGACGGGCAAGCCGCTCACCCTTCCGGCCTACGAGCCGGTCCCCGTCTACACCGTCGAGCTCATCGACGGCGACATCTACATCGACCCGACCGCAACGAAAGAGATCTAGCACCATGTCAGTCCTCGAAATCCGCGACCTGCACGTCAGCGTCGAAACCGAACAGGGCACCAAGCCGATCCTGCGTGGCGTCGACCTCACCATCCGGAAGGGCGAGACCCACGCGATCATGGGTCCGAACGGTTCGGGCAAGTCCACGCTCGCGTACACGATCGCCGGCCACCCGAAGTACACCGTCGACAGCGGATCCATCACGCTGGACGGCGAGGACGTCCTCGCGATGAGCGTCGACGAGCGCGCCCGTGCCGGACTCTTCCTCGCGATGCAGTACCCGGTCGAAATCCCCGGTGTCACGGTCACGAACTTCCTCCGCACGGCGAAGACCGCCGTCGACGGCGAGGCGCCCGCGATCCGCGGCTGGATCAAGGACGTCCGCGAGTCGATGAAGAACCTGCGCATGGAGCCCGCCTTCGCCGAGCGCAACGTCAACGAGGGCTTCTCCGGTGGCGAGAAGAAGCGTCACGAGATCCTCCAGCTCGAGCTGCTGAAGCCGCAGTTCGCAGTCCTCGACGAGACCGACTCCGGCCTCGACGTCGACGCCCTCAAGATCGTGTCCGAGGGCGTCAACCGCGCCAAGGAGAACACGGGCCTCGGCGTCCTGCTCATCACGCACTACACGCGCATCCTGCGTTACATCAAGCCGGACTTCGTACACGTCTTCGTCGCCGGCAAGATCGCTGAGCAGGGCGGTCCCGAGCTCGCCGACCGACTCGAGAATGAAGGCTACGACCGTTTCCTCGGCGACGCCGTCGTCGCCCCGGAAGGTGCCTGAAGCCGCGCGAGCGGTCTAAGATAACGACATGGTAACAACGCTCAGTCCGCAACGATTCGACGAGGTCGAAGAGGCGCTCAAGGACGTCATGGACCCCGAGCTCGGGGTGAATGTGGTCGACCTCGGTCTCATCTACGACTTGGGTTGGGATGACGAGAACGACGCGCTCATCATCCACATGACCCTGACCTCCGCCGGATGTCCGCTCACGGACGTCCTCGAGGAGCAGACGGGTCAAGCGCTCGACGGCATCGTCGACGCCTTCCGCATCAACTGGGTGTGGATGCCGCCGTGGGGCCCGGAGCGCATCACGGACGACGGGCGCGACATGATGCGTGCCCTCGGCTTCTCGATCTGATCGAACCTCCACGACGACGGACGGCTGCAGTGCAGCCGTCCGTCGTCCTGTTCCGGGCCGCGTCGTCCGGCTGATCCCGGATAGGGTCGAGGCATGACCGAGATCGTGTCCGCAGACCCCCTCGACGTCCTCCGCAGCCGGACGAGCGAGAAGTGGTCCGAGTACCCCGACGACGTCTTGCCCATGTTCGTCGCCGAGATGGACGTCCCCCTGGCACCCGTGGTCCGCGACGCCTTGCACGCGGCGATCGACCGCGGCGACGCCGGGTATGTCGCGAGCCGCACACCGCTCCCACAGGCGTTCGCCGGCTTCGCAGCGCGACGCTGGGGATGGGTCGTGGATCCCGGCTCCGTGTTCACCACCGCCGACGTCAGCATGGGCATCGTCGAGATCCTGCGTCGCGTCATCGCGCCCGGCGAGGGCGTCGTGATCACCTCGCCGGTCTACCCGCCGTTCTTCGACCTCGTCACCGAGGCCGGGGGAGTCGTGGTGGACGTCCCCTTGCTCGGGTCCAGCCGCGCCGCCGATCCCGCCGGAGGCTGGCGGCTCGACCTGGACGGTCTCGAAGCCGCCTTCCGCAACGGCGCGAAGGCGTTCCTCCTTTGCAATCCGCACAACCCGATCGGTCGGCCTCACACGGTCGACGAACTCCGCTCGGTCGCCGCGCTGGCCGCGCGGTGCGGGGTCGCCGTCGTGAGCGATGAGATCCACGCTCCGCTCACCCAGCCGGGCGAGCGGTTCGTCCCCTATCTCAGCGTGTCCGACGAGGCCGCCGAACACGGGTACGCCGTCCTGTCGGCGAGCAAGGCCTGGAACCTCGCCGGCCTGAAGTGCGCGGTGATGGTCACCGCCGGCCCCGGGCCGCGGAGCGTGGTCGCTGGGATGCCGGTCGAGGTGTTCTGGCGGACGGGCCAGTTCGGTGTGCTGGCTTCGGTCGCCGCCTTCGAGGCCGGAGAGCCCTGGTTGGACGGGCTCCTCGGGTTGCTCGACGGCAACCGGCGGCTGCTCGGTGAGCTGCTGGGCACCGAGTTGCCCGAGGTCGGCTACCGTTCGCCTGCCGCCGGGTACCTCGCCTGGCTGGACTGCACCGCGCTCGGTTGGACCGAGCCCCCGGCGCGGCGCATCCTGCGCGAGGCGCGCGTCGCACTGCAGGAGGGAGCCCCGTTCGGGCCCGGAGGCGTCGGCCACGCACGACTCAACCTGGCCTGCTCACCCGAGCTCCTCACCGAGGCGGTCGGACGGATCTCCGCCCTGCGTTGACGGTCGTCCGGCTGCGCCGGAACCCTGCCGGAACAGCCGCGGTGCTGAGCATCGGATTCACGATTTATACTGGGAGGCTGACCCCCACCCTCCGCGTTGTCGAAACGCACCCGAAGAAATGGACTATGCCTGTGCTGAGTGTGCACGACCTCGAGATCCGCGTGGGGGCACGCGTGCTCATGGAGCACGTGAACTTCCGCGTGTCCGCCGGCGACAAGATCGGCCTCGTCGGCCGTAACGGTGCCGGGAAGACGACCCTGACCAAGACGCTGGCGGGGGAGACCCTCCCGACGAACGGCAAGATCGATCGCGGTGGCGAGATCGGGTACCTGCCGCAGGACCCGCGCTCCGGCAACCCGGAGGATCTCGCCCGCACCCGCATCCTCGATGCACGTGGTCTCGGCCAGCTCGCGCTCGGCATGCACGAGTCGAGCATGGCCATGGCGAGCGACGACCCGAAGGTGGCGGAAGCCGCCATGAAGAAGTACGGCAACCTCACCGACCGGTTCAACGCGCTCGGCGGGTACGCCGCAGAGGCCGAGGCGGCCTCGATCGCATCGAACCTGAACCTGCCAGACCGCATCCTCGATCAGCAGCTGAAGACGCTCTCGGGTGGACAGCGCCGCCGCATCGAACTCGCGCGAATCCTCTTCTCCGACGCCGAGACGCTCATCCTCGACGAGCCGACCAACCACCTCGACGCCGACTCCGTCGTCTGGCTGCGCGAGTTCCTCAAGCAGTACAAGGGCGGGTTCATCGTTATCTCGCACGACATCGAGCTCGTCGGCGAGACCGTCAACCGGGTCTTCTACCTCGATGCGAACCGCACCGTCATCGACATCTACAACATGAACTGGAAGAACTACCAGCGTCAGCGCGAGGCCGACGAGGAGCGCCGGAAGAAGGAGCGCACCAACGTCGAGAAGAAGGCGACGGCGCTCCAGCTCCAGGCGGCCAAGTTCGGTGCGAAGGCCAGCAAGGCGGCCGCTGCCCACCAGATGGTGGCTCGCGCCGAACGGATGCTCTCCGGGCTCGAGGAGGTCCGCGCGCAAGACCGCGTGGCCAAGCTGCGGTTCCCGACCCCGGCGCCCTGTGGCCGGACGCCACTCATGGCGAGCAACCTGTCGAAGAGCTACGGCTCGCTCGAGATCTTCACGGCCGTCGACCTCGCGATCGACCGTGGCTCGAAGGTCGTCATCCTCGGATTCAACGGTGCAGGCAAGACGACCCTGCTGCGGATCCTCGCCGGAGTGGACCAGCCCGACACCGGGCAGCTCGAGCCCGGGCACGGCCTGCGGATCGGCTACTACGCGCAGGAGCACGAGACGATCGACGTGAAGCGCAGCGTATTGGAGAACATGGTCTCCTCATCGCCGAACATCACCGAGATGGAAGCGCGTAAGGTCCTCGGCTCGTTCCTGTTCACCGGCGACGACTCCAACAAGCTCGCCGGCGTGCTGTCCGGTGGCGAGAAGACGAGACTCGCTCTCGCGATGATCGTCGTCTCTGGCGCGAACATGCTCCTCCTCGACGAACCGACCAACAACCTCGACCCGGCCAGCCGTCTGGAGATCCTCGACGCGCTCGCCCACTACGAGGGTGCCGTCGTGCTCGTGAGTCACGATGAGGGCGCCGTCGAGGCGCTCAACCCCGAGCGGGTGCTCATCCTGCCCGACGGCGTCGAGGACCACTGGAACAAGGACTACCAGGACCTCGTCAGCCTGGCTTAGCGCCAACGGGTGAGCGTACCCGGCCCTGTGGGCTTCACGGGCCGGGTACGCCCCGTCCGTCGCCTGCTCGGGCCAGTCGGATCAGCGACTCGCTTCGAGGATCTCATCCTCGATGTCGGCGTCGGACCGTGCCTTCGCGGCGAGCCGTTCGGCGCGCGCAGCCGCACGCCGCTGCTCTTTCGGGTCGTCGGAGTTCAGGATGCGGTACTCCTGACGGATGGCATAGGCGAGGAAGATGAAGCCCATCAGCGCGAAGACCACCCATTGCAGCGCGTACGAGAGGTGCATCCCCTCGTTTGGCTCAGGCTTGATCGGACCGAGCG
Source organism: Plantibacter sp. M259 (assembly GCF_006065115.1). Classification (NCBI taxonomy): domain Bacteria; kingdom Bacillati; phylum Actinomycetota; class Actinomycetes; order Micrococcales; family Microbacteriaceae; genus Plantibacter; species Plantibacter sp. M259. Next base: position 4,184,108 of record NZ_CP040750.1, read on the forward strand.
GCGCCGCCTCGGCAGGCGCCGGGCTCTCCGAGAGGAGCATGCCGTACGCACCGGAGTAGAGCGTCTCGCCGCGGAGTTCGGCGATCTGCGGGAGGTTGATCGTGGCCACCTGGCCGTCGGCGGCCCCGCGGCCCGGGAGCGTCGGTTCGCCGGGTCGGATGCGGACGACGACCGAGACCTCACCGCTCGGAGGTGCCGGGACCGACTCGGGTGCCTCGAGTGAATCGTTCGCGGCGACCCAGCCACGGTCGACGATGAACACGTCTCCGTTCGCCAGGCGGAGCGGGGTGAGGACGTTGAAGCCCGCCTGGTTGTTCCGGGGACGGTTCCGGACCAGCAGCTGTTCGTCAGGCAGGTAGGTACCGCTCATCGACACCGGATGCCATTCGTCGGCCACGCTGAAGGAGTCGAGCGACGGCAGCGCTTCGTCGAGCGGGATCGGAGTCGCGTCCCAGTTGGTCTCGATGCGCTGGACCTCCTCCTCCTTCTCGCTCGCCCGGGCGAGCTGCCAGTTGGAGAGGAGGACGCACACGATCGCGAACACGATCGCGACGCCGAGGTAGCCGAGCCAACGGCGGCTGAAGGCGAACCGCCAACCCGCGCTCATGAGCCGACCGCCGACGCCAGCGGACGCCGCTCGAGCGGGAAGGAGCGGGCTTCGAGGAAGGCCTCCAAGAAGTCGACGTGTTCGTCGCAGGCGGTCCAGACCTTCACACGGTCCTCCGCGTGGATCTTCGGATTGCGCCACTCGATCCGCCAGCTCGCCGCCGCGCGGCAGCCGGCCCGGGAGCAGATCACGCCGTCGGGCTCGGCACCGAACCCGATCATGCCTGGTCGGCCGGACGAGGCGGAACCGGGTCGTCGACGATGATCGGCCGCTGGGACACGACGACACCGGTGGGGCGCTCGATGGCCCCCTGCGACGGCAGCGACCCGGCGTTCGCGATGATCACGGCGACGTACGGCAGGAAGATGGCACCGGCTGCGACCGCGAACATCCAACCGCCCTGGACGAACGGGAGCGCAGCGAGGCAAAGCAACCGGACACCCATGGTGATCGAGTACTTGATGAGCCGCTGCCGGCGCTCCTGTTCGGGAGCCGGTGGGAGGGAGGTGATGCTCTGCTGCTTCATGCCATGACCAGCCTACGCGCTCGGCGGGTGGGCGAAGCCCCCAAATCACCGGGAGAAAGGGAGTACCCCCATATGCTGGTACGGGTCCGCGGCCGGAACGCCGCGCGTCCCGACGGCCGCCGCACGAGTCGGCCGGTATCGCCGCAGGAGAGGAATCGACCATGACCGCACCACGCACCGTACTCGTCACCGGAGGCAACCGGGGGATCGGCTTCGCCATCGCCGAGGAGTTCGTCGCGCAGGGTCACCGCGTCGCCGTCACCGCGCGATCCGGCGAGGGCCCCGCGGGCACGTTGACGGTCCGCGCGGACGTCACCGACGCCGCCTCCGTCGACGCGGCGTTCACCGAGATCGAGTCGGAGCTCGGGCCGGTCGAGGTGCTCGTCGCGAACGCGGGCATCACGAAGGACACCCTGCTCATGCGGATGAGCGAGGACGACTTCGACCAGGTGGTCGACACGAACCTCGGCGGCTCCTTCCGCGTCGTCAAGCGCGCGTCCAAGGGCATGCTCAAGGCACGCTTCGGGCGCATCGTGCTCATCTCCAGCGTCGTGGGCCTCTACGGGTCCGCCGGACAGGTCAACTACGCGGCCTCGAAGAGCGGCCTCATCGGCATGGCGCGATCCATCACCCGCGAACTCGGTGCACGTGGGATCACGGCGAACGTGATCGCCCCGGGGTTCATCGAGACCGACATGACCGCCGAACTGCCCGCCGAGACCCAGGCCGAGTACAAGAAGAGCATCCCGGCAGCGCGTTTCGCGAGTGCGAACGAGGTCGCGAAGGTCGTCACGTGGATCGCCGGTGACGACGCGGGCTACATCTCCGGCGCCGTGATCCCGGTCGACGGCGGCCTCGGCATGGGTCACTGACCCGGGCAGCACCGCACCGAGCAGAACCCGACCTCGGGCGCTGACACCGACGCGCGGATCAGAGCCCGAGGAGCGGGAGGACGTCGGCGAGGTCGACCCGCCCGGCGACGAGGTCGGCATGGCGGCGGACGATCGGCTTCGCGTTGAACGCGACCGAGAGCCCGGCGACGGCCATCATCTCGAGGTCGTTGGCTCCGTCGCCGATCGCGATCGTCCGTGCCAACGGCACGCCGTCCTCGTCGGCCCACTCCTGCAGTGCGGCCGCCTTCGCCGCCGCGTCGATGATGGGACCGCTGAGGCCTCCCGTCAACCGACCGTCGGCGGTCTCGAGGCGGTTCGCCCGCACGTGGTCGAGGCCGAGTGCCTCGGCGAGCGGGTCGAGCAGTTCATGGAACCCGCCCGACACGACACCGATCCGCGACCCGTGCGCATGCAGCCGGCCGATCAGCGTCTCCAGGCCGGCCGTCGTCCGGATCCGTTCGGCGATCACCGGGATCCGGTCGACGGGCAGGCCCGCGAGCGTCGCGACCCGGGCCCGGAGGCTGTCGGCGAAGTCGAGGTCACCGCGCATGGCGCGCTCGGTGATGGCGGCGACCTCGGGGAGGCTGCCGACCTCCTCGGCGAGCAGCTCGATCACCTCGTTCTCGATGAGCGTCGAGTCGGCGTCGAGGACCGCGAGGAACCGGACACCTCGTCCGGCCTGTGGGGGAGTGCTGCTTCGGGATCCGCCACTGCCGAACGCTCGGTACTCATGGAACGACGCGTACTCCCTTGCCAACCACGGTGAGACCGGATTCGGTGACGGTGAAGCCGCGAGCGCGGTCACGGTCGTGGTCGACACCGACGCTCGCGCCGGAGGTGACCACCACATCCTTGTCCAGGATAGCCCGCTTGACGACGGCGTCCGGTTCGATGTGGACCTTGTCGAACACGACCGAGTCGGAGACGTGGGCGCCGGATTCCACGAGCGCCCACGGCCCAAGGACACTGCGCTCGATGTGGGCACCGGACAGCAGCGAACCGAGGGAGACGATCGAGTCGATGGTCTGGCCGAGGTTGCCCTTCGCGTCCCGCACGAACTTCGCCGGCGGCGAGTTCAGCTGCGAACTGAAGATCGGCCAGTCGCGGTTGTACAGGTTGAAGATCGGGAGCGTCGAGATGAGGTCCTGGTGGGCCTCGTAGAACGACTCGATCGTCCCCACGTCGCGCCAGTAGTAGCGATCGCGATCCGTCGATCCAGGTACATCGTTCCGCTGGAGGTCGTAGACGCCGGCCTCGCCGCGATCGACGAAGTACGGGACGATGTCGCCACCCATGTCGTGGTTCGAGCTCGTCACCTCGCCGTCGTCGATGACCGCCTGCATGAGTGCGTCGGCGTCGAAGACGTAGTTGCCCATCGAGGCGAGCACTTCACCGGGGGAGTCGGGCAGGCCCGGCGCGTCGAGCGGCTTCTCGAGGAAGCGGGCGATGGTCGTCGGGTCGTCCGCGTCGACGTCGATGACGCCGAACTGGTCGGCCAGGGAGATGGGCTGACGGATCGCGGCGACCGTCGCCTTCTTGCCCGAGGCGATGTGCGCCTCGATCATCTGCGCGAAGTCCATGCGGTAGACGTGGTCGGCGCCGACGACCACGACGATGTCGGGCTTCTCGTCGCGGATCAGGTTGAGGCTCTGCAGGATCGCGTCGGCGGATCCGCTGAACCAGCGCTTCCCGAGACGCTGCTGCGCCGGCACGGACGCCACATAGGAGTCGAGCAGGCCGGACAACCGCCAGGTCTGCGAGACGTGGCGGTCGAGGCTGTGGGACTTGTACTGGGTGAGGACGACGATCTGGGTGAGTCCGGAGTTGATGAGGTTCGACAGCGCGAAATCGATCAGGCGGTACTGCCCGCCGAACGGTACGGCCGGTTTCGCGCGGTCTGCGGTCAGCGGCATCAACCGCTTCCCTTCCCCACCAGCGAGGACGATTCCGAAGATCTTCTTTGAGGCGGCCATGGCTTCACAATAGATGCCGGACGAGACCTGTACTAGCGTCTAGACATGCGAGTTGATCTTGTGACAAAGGAGTACCCGCCGGAGATCTACGGCGGCGCAGGCGTCCACGTGTCGGAGCTGGTGAAATCCCTCCGCAGCGACATCGACGTGACCGTGCGCTGCTTCGGCGCGCCACGCGACGAGGCCGACACCGTCGCGTACGGTGTCCCGGCCGAGCTCCAGGGGGCGAACGGCGCCCTCACGACACTCGGGACGGACCTCCTGATCGCCCAGGACGTCGCCGGAGCCGACCTCGTGCACTCGCACACCTGGTACGCGAACGGTGCCGGTCACCTCGCGTCGCTGCTGCACGGCATCCCGCACGTCGTGACCGCGCACAGTCTGGAGCCGCTCCGCCCGTGGAAGGCCGAGCAGCTCGGCGGTGGGTACCGCGTGTCCAGCTGGATCGAGCAGTCCGCCTACGAAGGCGCCGCGGCCGTCGTGGCGGTCAGCGACGGCATGCGCCGCGACATCCTGCGGTCGTACCCGAGCCTCGACCCGGCCAAGGTGCAGGTCATCTACAACGGCATCGACCTGACCGACTGGCAGCCACGCGTGGACGACGAGCTGCTGCGGTCCCTCGGCATCGACCCGTCCCGGCCCTCCGTCGTCTTCGTCGGTCGGATCACCCGTCAGAAGGGGCTGCCGTACCTGCTCCGCGCGGCCCGATTGCTGCCACCCGATGTGCAGCTCATCCTGTGCGCCGGCGCTCCCGACACCCCCGAGATCCTCGCCGAGGTCAAGGGGCTCGTCGAGGAGCTGCAGCGCGAGCGCACCGGGGTCGTGTGGATCGAACGACTGCTCCCGCGTCACGAGCTGTGCACCGTCCTCACCGCCGCCACGACCTTCGTGTGCCCGTCGATCTACGAGCCACTCGGCATCGTCAACCTCGAGGCGATGGCCTGCGGTGCCGCCGTGGTCGGGACGGGGACCGGCGGCATCCCGGAGGTCGTGCAGGACGGTGTGACCGGCAGGATCGTCCCGCTCGCGCAGGCGTCCGACGGCACCGGCACCCCGCTCGACCCGGAGCGTTTCGTCGCCGACCTCGCCGCCACCCTCACCGAGGTCGTCCAGGATCCCGCCCAGGCGAGGGCCTACGGGGCCGCTGGTCGCCGACGCGCGGAGTCCGACTTCAGCTGGTCGCGCATCGCCACCCAGACGGCGGAGCTCTACCGCAGCCTGGTCTGAACCACCTGCGGACACCTCGGAGGACGGCGACGCACGACGAGTCTTGGCGGATAGGCTAGGACCATGCCGAGCGTGTTGCAGTTCTCCGATGTGTCCGTCGTCCGTAATCTCAACCCCATCCTCGATGGCGTCGACTGGACGGTGACGGGCGACCAGCGATGGATCGTCCTCGGCCCGAACGGCGCCGGCAAGACGACGCTCCTGCAGCTCGCGGCGACGCTCATCCACCCCTCGAAGGGCACGGTCTCCGTACTCGACGAGACGCTCGGCCGGGTCGACGTCTTCGAACTGCGCCCGCGCATCGGCTTCGCGTCCTCCGCCCTCGCGAAGCGGGTGCCGCCGGAGGAGACCGTCCTGGACGTCGTGCTCACGGCGGCCTACTCGGTCACCGGGCGCTGGGTCGAGCAGTACGAGGACATCGACGTGAAGCGCGCATCGCGGGTCCTCGCCGAATGGAAGCTCGACCACCTCGCCGACCGCCGCTTCGGCACACTGAGCGACGGCGAGCAGAAGCGCGTGCAGATCGCGCGGGCCATCATGACCGACCCCGAACTCCTCCTGCTCGACGAGCCGGCCGCGAGCCTCGACCTCGGCACGCGCGAGGAGCTCGTCGAGCTGCTCGGCGGCTACGCGAGCGCCGACGACTCACCGGCGATCATCATGGTGACCCACCACGTCGAGGAGATCCCCGTCGGCTTCACCCACGTCCTGCTCGTACGCGACGGTGGCATCGTCGCCGCCGGCCCGATCGCCGAGACACTCACGGCCGAGCACCTCAGCGAGACCTTCGACCTCCCGATCGAGCTGAGCGAGGAGGACGGCCGGTTCCACGCCCGCTCCGTCCGCGCCGGACGCTCGGCCGTCGCCCCCTCCTGACGGCCACGCCTCGGCGAGTCGTCCTCGGCTGGCGAGCAGACGCGCGCCGAGTCTGGTAAAGTCGACCTTTGGCTCGCGGAGCCAAGAGCTTTCTGCCTCGTGCCTGGAGTTCCGAGCGCGGGTACTACCCACACCATCCACTCAACAAGGACTGCTGATGAAATCTGACATCCACCCCACGTACGAAGCCGTCGTCTTCCGCGACCTCGCCTCCGGCGCGACGTTCCTCACGCGCTCGACGGTCTCGTCGGGCAAGACGATCGACCTCGACGGCGTCACCTACCCGGTGATCGACGTGGAGATCTCGTCCGAGTCGCACCCGTTCTACACGGGCAAGCAGCGCATCATGGACTCCGCCGGTCGCGTCGAGAAGTTCAACCAGCGCTTCAAGGGCTTCGGCAAATAGTCCTTCCGCTGGAATACACGAACGCCCCGATCCTCGGATCGGGGCGTTCGTCGTCGTGGGGAGCCGTGCGACTCAGATACCGATGGGCAGCTGGTCCGCTGGGACGATGACCGGCGCCTCAGGTCGAGCGGCAGGGCGTCCGGTGCGGATGGGCCAAGCGCCTTCGGCGACGAACTCGGGATCGCGCACGCGGCGCATGTAGGACTGGAAGCTCTCCGCCTGCTCGAGCGACCAGGACCGCTGGGCCTCGTGCAACTCGTCGACGCTCGTCGGCAGGGCGTCGGCGTGACGCCGACCGATGGCCTGAGCGACACGTCCGGCAGCGACGGCGTCGACGCCCGCGTCGTGCGCACCCTCCAGTGGAACGCCGTGCAGGGCGGCGACGACCTCGAGCGTCCGCTTGCCGCGCCGGAACGTGTCGAGGCGTCGGTCGAGGATCAGCGGGTCGACGACGGGGGACGGGTCGGTGATCGAGGTCACCCCGTGTCGCTCCGCCTCGAAGTGCAGGAGGGAGAAGTCGTAGGGCGCGTTGTAGGCGACCACCGGGGTCCGCGCGGCGAACAGTTCGGTGAGGACGGCGACGATCTCTCCGACGACGGCCGGTGCCGGACGCCCCTCAGCCCGGGCCCGCTCCGTCGTGACGCCGTGGATCTCGGCGGCGCGAGCGGGGATCTCGACCCCGGGGTCGGCCATCCACGACCACGAACGTTCGACCGAACCGTCCGCGGTGATGACACCGACGAAGGCGGTCACGATGCGACTCGTCTCCACCTCGATGCCCGTCGTCTCGAGATCGAAGACCGCCAGGCGGTCCGTCCAGTGGGGATTCGCATCGACCGTGTTCACGCCTTCACCCTATGACGCACCTCCGACAGGGTCCTGTGCCACGCCGGGGCGGCACGGTCCGCGTCATCGGGTGAACGCGGAGCCGGACTGCCTAGACTGAGTGGATGCCCGTCGAATCACCGTACGCCGACCAGCTCGACCGCATCCCGGTCCGGGAGCGCTCGCTCATCGTGGACGGAGCCGAGACCCGGTTCTGGGACTACGGCGACCACGAGGCGTCGACGACGATCGTCATGGTGCACGGGTTCCGGGGCGACCACCACGGCCTCGAACCGGTCGTCGCGCAGCTCTCCGGGTTCCGGATCATCGCTCCGGACCTCCCCGGCTTCGGCAGCTCGGCACCCTTCCCCGAGGCCACCCACTCCGTGGAGGGGTACGCCGCCTGGCTGGGACGGTTCATCGAGGAGCTGCACCTGACCGGCCGTGTCGTCCTGCTCGGGCACTCGTTCGGGTCGATCGTGTCGAGCGCCGCCGTCGCCGGGGGACTCCGACCGGATGACCTCATCCTCGTGAACCCGATCGCCGCCCCGGCGCTCCAGGGCCCTCGCGGCGTCCTGACGAGGCTCGCGGTCTTCTACTACTGGTCGTCCGCGAAGCTCCCGAAACGCCTGGGATTCGCGTTCCTCCGGAACAAGGGCGTCGTGCGCATCATGAGCGTCGCGATGTCGAAGACGAAGGACCCGACGCTCCGTCGGTGGATCCACGCCCAACACGACCAGTACTTCAGCGCCTTCGCCGACCGGGAGGTCGTCCTCGAGTCGTTCACCGCCTCGGTCAGCCACGACGTCAGCGAGTACGCCGACCGGATCCCGAGCCGCACGCTGCTCATCGCCGCCGAGCGCGACGACATCACGCCCGTGGCCGCGCAGTACGCGCTCGCGAAGCGGTTCGCCGACGCGCAGCTGCACGTCATCCCGGGCGTCGGACACCTCATCCACTACGAGGAGCCGCACGACGCGGCGCAGCGCCTCACCGCGTTCCTCGCGGACGACCGCACCGACGCCTGAGGCGTCAGGCGTCGGTCGCCTCCTGCGAGACGACGCTCGTGAATGCGGACGGGACCAGGCGAGCGGCGATCCCGGTAAGCGTCTCACTGGCACCCGCGTCGAGCTTCACGTCCGCGCGGCCGTCCGCCTTCGTGACGCCGCGGTTGATGACGACGATCGGCAACCGCTTCCGGCGGGCGAGTTCGAGGAGCCGGATCCCCGAGTTGACCACAAGCGACGACCCGGCGATCACGAGTGCGTCGGCGCCGCGCACGAGTGCTGCCGCCTCGGCGTACTTCTCCGTCGGGATGAATTCGCCGAAGAAGACCACGTCCGGCTTCAACATCCCACCGCAGACCGTGCACACGGGGACGACGATCTCGTCGACGCGCCCGACCTCGGCATCGCCGTCCGGGTTGATCGTCACATCCGTCTCGGTGTCGAGCCACGGGTTCAGTGCCGTCATGCGCTCCGCGATGCTCGACCTGGCGTAGCTCTGCCCACAGGCGAGACAGCTGACGCGGTCCATCGACCCGTGCAGGTCGACGACGCGGCGCGAGCCGGCCCTGACGTGGAGGCCGTCGACGTTCTGCGTGATGACGCCGTCGGCGATACCGGCCTCCTCGAGGAGCGCGATCGCCCGGTGGCCGGCGTTCGGGCGAGCACCGTCGAACCGCTTCCACCCGAGGTGGCTGCCGGCCCAGTAGCGTTTGCGCGCGGCGTCGTCGTTGGACAGGAACTGGTCGACCGTCATGGGGGTCCGCACCGGAGCGCCCTGGCCCCGGTAGTCGGGGATGCCGGAGTCCGTGCTCACGCCGGCGCCGGTGAGGAAGGCGACACGGCGATCCGCGAGCAGCTCGATCGCCCGTTCGAGCCCGGCCTCGGCCGTCTCGTCAGCGGGATCCCCTGCTGCGATCAGCGTGCTCATGCCTGCTCCGTCCATCCGTCCGCGACGATCGGAGTGCTCCGGGCCATCGCTTCCCCTGAGTCTAAACGGCCTCGTTTTCGATCGTGTTCCCACTCTGGCAAGGTGGAGGTCGAACATCGCGTCGAGAGGACGTCTCCCATGCAGGTCATCCGGATCACCGATCTCGACGACGGACGACTCGACGACTACGCGCGACTGACGGACGTCGCCCTCCGCCGGGTGTCCGAACCCGCGGGTGGCCTGTACATCGCCGAGTCCACGAAGGTCATGGAACGTGCGCTGCGCGCCGGGCACCGACCGCGATCGGTCCTGCTGCAGGAGAAGTGGCTCGAGGACGTCTCGCCACTCCTCGAGGACCACGACGTCCCGGTCTTCGTCGGCGAGCCCGCACTCCTCGAGCAGCTGACGGGCTTCCACCTGCACCGGGGAGCCCTCGCGGCGATGCACCGCCCACCGCTCGCCGACCCCGCCGAACTCCTCGCCGACGCCCGCCGGGTGGTCATCCTGGAGGACATCGTCGACCACACCAACGTCGGCGCCATCTTCCGCTCCGTCGCCGGCCTCGGTGCCGACGCCGTGCTCATCACGCCGAGATGCGCCGACCCGCTCTACCGCCGCAGCGTCCGCGTCAGCATGGGCACGGTCCTGCAGGTGCCGTGGACCCGCCTGCCGGAATGGGACGTCGCGTCCGGCGTCCTGCGTGATGCCGGCTTCGAGACGGCTGCTCTCGCCCTGGCCGACGACGCCGTCGACCTCGACACCTATGCGCGGACCGCGCCGGAACGACTCGCCATCGTGCTCGGCGCCGAGGGTGACGGTCTGAGCGCCTCGGCCCTCGCCGCGGCCGACACGATCGTGACCATCCCGATGCTCCACGGCGTCGACTCATTGAACGTCGCGTCGGCCAGTGCCGTCGCCCTCTGGGAGCTCCGGGTCCGCTGACCACGGTCCCTCGCTGCCCGACGACCACCCGGTCGGCGGCACGTCGCGACAGGGGACGCGCAGGAGCGCCGGGTAGCATGACCGGGTGCCACTCACGAGACGACAGATCTACCGCCGCCGCCGTCTCGCCGTCTTCGGTGTCCTCGCCCTCCTCATCGGAGTGTTCGGGTACAGCGCAGGCGCGCTGCTCCGACCGGTGCCGGCCGCGGCTGCGACGCTCGAATCCAGCGACGCCCTCACCACCTCGCTCGTCCAGCAGACCACACCGGTCGCCTGGCCCGGATTCGGGCGGGGCGCCATCGGTGCCGTCGGGTTCGACGGCGTCCTGAGTTCGAGTGGCGAGCAGACGCCGTTCCCCATCGCGAGCATCACGAAGACGATCACCTCCCTCGTCGTGCTGGAGGCCAAGCCGCTCGCCGCGGGGGATCAGGGCCCGTCCATCACGCTGACCGACGCCGACGTCGGGTTCTACTACGACACCATCGCGGAGAACGGTTCAGCGGCACCCGTCGTCGCCGGGTCGGTGTTCACCCAGCGGCAGATGCTCGAAGCGCTGCTCCTCCCGTCGGCGAACAACTACAGCATCTCCCTCGCCGTCTGGGCCTTCGGTTCGGTCGACGCGTACCTCGACGCGGCGCGCGCCTGGCTCGATGCACATGGGCTGACGGGCACGACCGTCACGAACACGAGCGGCCTGGGCGAGACGAACGTCAGCACCCCGAGCGACCTCGTGACCATCGGCAAGCTCGTGCTCGCCGACCCGGTGCTCTCGTCGATCGTCAAGGAGCCCACGGCGGTGCTGCCCGCCATCGGCGAGGTCGAGAACACGAACGCCCTCCTCGGCCAGTACGGGGTGACCGGCATGAAGACGGGGACCGACGACGCCTCCGGCGCCTGCCTGCTGTTCTCCGCCGACCTCCAGGTGGCGGGGCGGACGGTGACCGTCGTCGGCGTCATCCTCGGTGCCGACGACCACACCGTCCTCAACGAGGCCGTGGTCTCCCTGTTGCAGAGCGTGCCGGCCGGATTCCACCAGGTCCAGCTCGCCACCGCCGGGCAATCGGTCGGCTCGTACTCGACCGCGTGGGACCAGGCCGCGAAGGTCGTCGTGGCGTCCGACGCCTCCGTGCTCGTCTGGCAGGACACCCCGATCACGGTCGAGAGCCGCGCCAGAGCCATCGACGCCGGTGCCGCCGGTTCGACGGTCGGGAAGCTCAGCTACACCGTGGGGGCGGGCGCGGAAGGCGGTGCGGCGACGATCGACGTCCCGCTGGCCCTCGACGCGGACGTCGCGCCGGTCACGCCCTGGTGGCGCCTGACCAACCCGTGACCGCAGCAGACGGCGGAGCCCGGGTGGTCGGCCGGACGGTCAGACGTCGAGTTCCTGGTCCTGCGCTGCGACCGTGAGGAACGGGCCGGCGAGCGGTCGCTTGGCGGTGATGTGGTCGCCGGAGGACTGGTGCCGCACCCGACGGAGCACCCACGGCACGAGGTACTCACGCGCCCAGGCGAAGTCCTCGGTCCGGGCCTGACGCCAACGCCTGACGGGGAGCGGCTCCGGCTGCAGCGGCTTGAGGTCGTTCTCCACGTTCAGCGCGTGCAGGACGAGCCGGGCGACCTCGTGATGGCCGAGCGCGTTCAGGTGTAGCCGGTCCGGTGCCCACATCCGCGGATCCTGGATCGCCTGGAGTGCCCACTGGTCGGCGATGATGCAGTCGTGTCGGGCGGCGATGGCCCGCAGGTTCTCGTTGTAGATCGCGACCTTGCCGCGGATGCTCCGGAAGACGGGGGAGAATCCGACGTCCACACCGGTGAACAGCACGACCGTCGCTCCGTCGCTCCGGAGGCGGATGATCGCCTGCTCGAGTCGTCTGGCGATGTCGTCGGGGTCGGTGCCGGGCCGGATCACGTCGTTGCCACCCGCCGAGATCGTGATGAGGTCGGGGTGCAGCTCCAGGGCCGGCTCCACCTGGTCGTCGAGGATCTGCTGCGCGAGCTTGCCGCGCACCGCGAGGTTGGCGTAGGCGAAGTCCGAGTTCTGCGCGGCCAGCACCTCGGCGACCCGATCGGCCCACCCACGGTGCCCGCCCGGCGCCCCCGGCTCGGGATCGCCGATCCCCTCGGTGAACGAGTCGCCGATGGCGACGTACCGCGACCAGGGATGGTGCTGTTCGGTCATGGGTGGTTCCTCCTGCTGTGCATCCGGAACCTCCAGCGTACGCCCGCCCCTCGGCTGGCGGATCAGTCGCGAGTCGGACATCCGGATGGGTGTCGAGGCCGCACACGATGGTCGGCGGTGTCGGTGCGGCCGGGTACAGTGGTCTCCAGTGAACGCGGAAATCTCTTCGACCCAGCACCTGGGCGGGTCCGCAGCCGAACACCTCTCACCGGCCTTCCCGGAACGCGCAGCGTGGGGCACGGCGAGCAAGCTTCGAGCCTGGCAGGCCGAGGCGCTCGAGCAGTACTTCACGACCGAACCCCGTGACTTCCTCGCGGCGGCGACACCGGGCGCAGGCAAGACGACGTTCGCGCTGCGGCTCGCCTCCGAACTCCTCCATCGCGGCACGATCGACCGCATCACGGTCGTCGCCCCGACCGATCATCTGAAGCGCCAGTGGGCCGAGGCCGCGAGCCGGGTCGGCATCCGCCTCGACCCGAACTTCGCGAACCGCGATCAGGTCTTCGGCCGCCACTACCACGGTGTCGCGGTCACCTACGCCCAGGTCGCGGCGAACCCGCCCGTGCATCAGCGCACGACCGATTCGGGTCGCACCCTCGTCATCCTCGACGAGGTCCACCACGGCGGCGACGCCCTGAGCTGGGGCGACGGCATCCACGAGGCCTTCTCGCGGGCCACCCGTCGCCTGTCCCTGACCGGGACCCCGTTCCGGTCCGACACGGCTCCGATCCCGTTCGTGGTCTACCAGCCCGACCACCAGGGTATCCGGACCTCCGTCACCGACTACAACTACGGGTACGGTCGCGCGCTCCAGGACGGGGTCGTCCGTCCGGTGCTCTTCATGGTCTACGCCGGCCACATGCGCTGGCGGACCAAGGCCGGCGACGAGATGGAGGCCCGCCTCGGCGAGGGCAACACGAAGGACATCACCTCCGCGGCCTGGCGCACCGCCCTCGACCCCCAGGGTGACTGGATCCCGGCGGTCCTGAAATCCGCCGACCTCCGGCTGTCCGAGGTCCGTCAAGCGGTTCCGGACGCCGGCGGACTCGTGATCGCCACCGACCAGACGACCGCGCGAGCCTACGCGGCCATCCTGCACGAGTTGACGGGGGAGCAGCCCACGGTCGTCCTCTCCGATGAGAAGGAGGCCAGCGACCGGATCGCCGACTTCTCAGGGAACACCAAGCGCTGGATGGTCGCGGTCCGCATGGTGTCGGAAGGCGTGGACGTCCCGCGACTCGCCGTCGGCGTCTACGCGACGTCGTCCGCCACGCCGCTGTTCTTCGCGCAGGCGATCGGGCGATTCGTCCGGGCACGTCGACGCGGCGAGATCGCGAGCATCTTCCTCCCGAACGTGCCGAACCTGATGGCCCTCGCGGAGAAGCTCGAGCTCGAGCGCGACCACGCACTCGACCGCCCGAGCGACCCGGACGCGGAGGGCGACCTCTTCAACCCGGAGGACGCGATGATGGCGGCCGCGGAGCGCGAGGACAAGGCTTCCGACTCGCTCCTCGAGGAGTTCACCTGGCAGGCCGTCTCATCGGATGCGCACTTCGACCGGGTCGTGTTCGACGGCGACGAGTTCGGGGAGCTCGCCCAGCCGGGCACCGAGGAGGAGTTCGACTTCATCGGGTTCCCCGGGCTCCTCGAGCCTGAACAGGTGCACGAGCTGCTCGTGCAGCGCCAGAGCCGCCAGGCCAAGCGCGGGGCGTTCGTCGACAAGAACGCCGCCTCGCCCAGTCCGCAGGCGGACATCCCCGCTCCGCTCTACCGCACCCTCAAGGAGCAGCGCCAGGTGCTCAACACCCTGGTCGGCCTCTACGCCAAGCACACGAAGGAGCCGCACGGACTCGTGCACGCCGAACTGCGACGCGTCTGCGGCGGACCCGCCGTGGCACAGGCGAGCGTGACGCAGCTGCAGTCGCGCATCGACCTGCTCCGTCGGCGCCTGGGCCACGGGCACTAAGGACAGCACCTCTCTTCGCGCGCGCGTTCTCCTGCTTCGCGGTCGGCCCGCCGGAGCTGCCCTTCGACAGGCTCAGGGACCGGCGTGTTCCGGACGGAGCTCTCCCGGTCACTGAGCTTGTCGAAGTGCCCACGAGGGCCCTCCGGCCCTGACCACCCTTCGACAGGCTCAGGGACCGGCGGTGCAGGCTCAGGCACCGGCGGTGCAGGCTCAGGGACCGGCGGAGGTGCGTCGGTTTTCGCTCTGACCGAAGATGATCTCGGGTGTCTGCGTGTCGTGGAGTCCGGCGGGAAAACAAGAACGGCCGGAGCTTTCGCTCCGGCCGTTCGCCGTCTCAACACGGTGTGCGCGAAGGGGGACTTGAACCCCCACGCCCGTAAGGGCACTAGCACCTCAAGCTAGCGCGTCTGCCATTTCCGCCACCCGCGCGTGTTGTGATCGTGTCCGGCTTTCGCTGGGCACGAGAAGAAACTCTAGCACGGATTTCGACAGCCGTTCACCACCTCGTACCGCCAGACGATCTTCTCGACGGCTTCCGGTCGTGCGCCGATCGCGCAGAACGGGGGAGAGGTGCAGCGGTCAGGGCCGACGGGTAGCGTGGAACCATGACCTCCGGCTCAGACGCATCCGACCTCACGCTCGACGAGACCACGCGGATCGCGCGGGACCTCATCCGCATGGACACGACGAACTACGGTGAGGGCCGCTCCAACGGCGAGACGGAGGCAGCCGAGTACGTCGACGCGTACCTCCGCGACCTCGGTCTGGAGCCGGAGCTGATCGACGCCGCTCCGGGCCGGACCAGCGTGGTCGCACGGGTCGCCGGTGCGAACCCCGAGAAGCCGGCGCTCGTCGTGCACGGGCACCTCGACGTGGTACCCGCCGATCCTGCGAACTGGTCGGTGGACCCCTTCGGCGGCGAGATCAAGGACGGCCTGCTGTGGGGACGCGGGGCCGTCGACATGAAGAACATGGACGCGATGATCCTCGCGTCGCTCCGCGAGATCCTCGGCAGCGGCCGTCGGCCGGAACGCGACCTCGTGATCGCGATGTTCTCGGACGAGGAGAACGGCGGCGTGTTCGGCTCGCACCACCTCGTGACGGAACGACCGGAGCTCTTCGCCGGCGCGACCGAGGCGATCAGCGAGGTCGGCGGGTACTCGATCACGTTCGGCGGACGCCGCTCATACCTCCTCCAGACCTCGGAGAAGGCCCTCGTCTGGATCAAACTGGTCGCGACCGGACGAGCGGCCCACGGATCCCGCTACGTGCAGGACAACGCCGTCACCCGCCTCGCGGAAGCGGTGGCGGCCATCGGACACACCGAGTGGCCCGTCCGACTCACCGACACCACCGAGCAGCTGCTCCGTGAGATCGCCACCATCCTCGGCACCACGCCCGAACGGCTCGGCCCGGACGAGCTCGCCCTCGCGACGGGTACCGCCTCCGGCTTCATCCAGGCCTCGCTCCGCACGACGAGCAACCCGACCCTGCTGCAGGCGGGATACAAGCACAACGTGATCCCCGATCGCGCCGAGGCGCTCGTCGACATCCGCACCCTGCCCGGCGAGGAGGACGCGGTGCTCGCGCGCGTCGCGGAGATCGTCGGTGAGGACATCGAGATCGTCGTCATGCACCGCGACATCGGCCTCGAGACACCGTTCTCGGGTCCGCTCGTCGACGCGGTCGTCGAGACCCTCGGGCGCCATGACCCCGGCGCCCCGGTGCTCCCGTACATGCTCTCCGGCGGTACCGACAACAAGGCACTCTCGCTCCTCGGCATCACCGGGTACGGCTTCGCTCCGCTGCGCCTGCCGGAACACCTGGACTTCCCCGCGATGTTCCACGGAGTCGACGAGCGCGTGCCGCTCGACGCGCTAGGGTTTGGCAAGCAGGTCCTCACGGACCTCCTCCTCGACTACTGACTTCCCACGGTCCGTCTCCGCGCCCTCCGCGCCGCGAGACGCTCCAGGAGCCGCCCCGCCGACGACTGCCGGATCCGGCCGAACACCAGCCATCCGGCTGCAGAAAGGTGCCCTGTGGACCTCATCAACGCCATCATCCTCGGACTCGTCCAGGGACTCACCGAGTTCCTGCCGATCTCGTCGAGTGCGCACCTGCGCATCCTCGGCGAGTTCCTCCCGGGGGCGAAGGACCCTGGCGCGGCGTTCACCGCGATCACCCAGATCGGTACCGAGGCCGCCGTCGTGGTGTTCTTCTGGCGCGACATCGTCCGCATCATCTCCTCCTGGTGCAAGGCCCTCGTCGGCAAGATCCCGAGGGACGACGCCGACGCCCGCATGGGGTGGCTGATCATCATCGGCAGCGTCCCCATCGTCGTGCTCGGCCTGTTGTTCCAGGACGAGATCGAGACGACCTTCCGCTCACTGTGGATCGTCGCGATCATGCTCATCGTGTTCGGCATCCTGCTCGGTGTCGCCGACGCCGTCGGAGCGAAGAAGCGACGCCTGAAGAGCCTGACCTACCGCGACGGCGCGATCTTCGGAGGCGCCCAGGCCCTCGCCCTCATCCCCGGTGTCTCCCGCTCCGGCGGCACGATCACCGCGGGGCTGTTCATGGGCTACGAGCGCCGTGCTGCAGCGCGGTACGCCTTCCTGCTCGCGATCCCCGCGGTGTTCGGCAGCGGCTTCTACCAGGTCTTCAAGAGCATCGGTGAGCCGAGCCCCTACGGACCGGTCGAGACGCTCGTGGCCACGGTCATCGCGTTCGTCGTCGGCCTCGCGGTCATCGCCTTCTTCATGAGCTACATCTCGAAGCGCAGCTTCCTGCCCTTCGTCGTCTACCGCATCGTGCTCGGCGTCGTCCTGCTGGTGCTGCTCGGCACGGGCGTGATCAACGCGTGAGGGCCTGGTCCGCCCCGGTCGTCCCGGAGCTGCCCGGCTCCGGCACGGCCCCGTGTCTCTGGGACACCCCGAGCGCCGGGCTCATCGAGGCCTCCGCCGAACGCACGGCGCGGTTGTATGTCTGCGGCATCACGCCGTACGACGCGACCCACCTCGGCCACGCGTCGAGCTACCTCGCCTACGACACCCTGCAGCGCGTCTGGCTGGACGCCGGCTACGAGGTGCACTACGCCCAGAACGTCACCGACGTGGACGACCCGCTGCTCGAGCGGGCCACCGCGACCGGCGTCGACTGGGTCGAACTCGCAGCGAGCCAGGTCGAACTCTTCCGGAGCGACATGGAACGCCTCAGCATCCTGCCACCCGAGGACTACGTCGCGGTCACCGAGGTCATCGGACCGATCGCCGACGCCGTCGCGCTACTCATCGAGCGCGGTGTCGCCTACACGGTCGACACCCCGGACAGTGCCGCCGGAGACGACGTCTACTTCGACGTGCGCGCCGCGGCCGACGATGTCTGGCACCTCGGCGCGGAGAGCGGGCTCGACGAGGCGACGATGGCCGCGTTCTTCGCCGAGCGCGGGGGAGACCCTGACCGCGCCGGGAAACGCGACGCCTTCGATCCACTGCTCTGGCGGGCGGCGCGCGACGGCGAGCCGAGCTGGGAGTCACCCGTCGGCCAAGGACGCCCCGGTTGGCACATCGAGTGCTCGGTCATCGCCCTCCAACACCTCGGATCCGACTTCACGGTCCAGGGTGGCGGCTCCGACCTCGTCTTCCCGCACCACGACCTGAGTGCCGGGCACGCCGCAGCGCTGTCCGGTCGCCCGCTCGCCAAGGTGTTCAGCCACGCCGGCATGGTCGCCTACGAGGGCACGAAGATGTCGAAGTCCCTCGGCAACCTCGTCCTGGTCTCACGCTTGGCCGCCGACGGAGCAGACCCCTCGGCCATCCGACTCGCGATCCTCGCGAACCACTACCGCAGCGACTGGGAGTGGCACGACGAGCACCTCGTCCTGGCCGATCGTCGGCTCGGGACCTGGCGTTCCGCCTTCGCGACGGACGCCGCGGGTGGAGCGTCCGCCGTCGAGCTGCTGCAGGCGATGCGGGTCCGACTGGCGGACGACCTCGACACCCCGGGTGCCATCGCACTCGTCGACGCCGCAGCGACGACCGGCGTCGACGACGCCGACCTCGCGCGGTCGGCCGTCGACGCACTCCTCGGCGTGCGCTGAGCAGGACGGCGGCTCACCGGAGTCGCGCCACCGCGATGGGACCGGGTTAATCGCGATCCTTCCGCCAGGGCTCGTCGCCCTTGCCCTCGTCCCGACGCAGGTACCGCTCGAACTCCTTGGCGATGGCCTCGCCGCTCGCCTCGGGCGACTCGACGGTGTCGCGCGCCTGCTCCAGCTGCTGGATGTAGGCGGCCATGTCCTCGTCTTCGGCGGCGAGCGTGTCGATCCCGCTCTGCCACTCGCCGGACTCCTCGACGAGGGCTCCGCGGGGGATGACGACGTCGATGAGTTCCTCGAGCTTGTCGATCAGCGCCAGGACGGCTTTCGGGGAGGGCGCACTGTGCACGTAGTGGGGGACCGAGGCCCAGACCGAGAGACTCTGGACGCCCTGCCGTTCGGCCGCGTCGGCCAGCACACTGAGGATGCCGACCGGCCCCTCGTAGGTGCTGCGCTCGAGCTGCAGGGCCTGCCGCAGCTCGGCGTTCTCGCTCGAGGCGAAGACCGAGATGGGCCGCGTGTGCGGGACGTCGGCGAGCATCGCACCGAGCATCACCATGCCGGTGATGCGCTGCTCGGTGATCACGGCGAGGATCTCGTCGACGAACGCCTTCCAGCCGCGCGAGGGCTCAGCGCCGAGCAACACGTAGACGTTGTCGCCGCCGCCCTCGCTGACCCGGAGCGCGGCGTCCTCCGCCAACGGGGTCGCGGGCTTCGCCGCTTCGGGGTCGGGCCCCGAAATCGTGGTACCGGGCCAGGTCAGCGACCGCTTGCCGTCCTCGTCGACGCCGACCGTCGGCCGGTTGAACTGGTAGTCGTAGTAGGGCTCCGGGTCGATCTCGAGCAGCGGGCGGAGGGCGAGCGAGTCGCGAAGCACGCGCACCGCGCCGCTCGCCGCCTCGCCGGCATCGTTCCAGCCCTCGAACGCCACGACGAGCAGGCGACCGCCCAGCGGCTCCTTGGTGTCTTCCGTCACGTCTCACTCCTCGGTGCACGGGGACCTTCCGCGACCATCCATCCAGGATAGGCGCTTCACCACCCGGTAGCATGGCACCCCGTGACCACTCTCCTCCCTGCCGCAGTCCTCTGGGACATGGACGGCACCGTCGTCGACACCGAGCCCTACTGGATGGAGGCCGAGACCGAGCTGGTCGCGGCCCACGGTGGCACCTGGACCCATGAGGACGGCCTCCTGCTCGTCGGGAACGGCCTCTGGGACTCGGCCGCCGTCCTCCAGGGCCGCGGCGTCGCGCTGGACGCGGACACGATCGTCGCCCACCTCACGGACCACGTCCGGCGCCTCATCCAGGAACGCGGCGTCCCGTTCCGTCCCGGCGCCCAGGAGCTGCTCCACGAGCTCCGGGAGGCAGGGGTGCCGACCGCACTCGTCACCATGTCGATCCGGTCCATGGCCGAGGACATCGCGAGCGGCATCCCGTTCGACGCGTTCGACCTCATCGTCGCCGGCGACGAGGTCGAGCAGCCCAAGCCCCACCCGGACCCCTACCTCAGGGCCGCCGAGGCACTCGGCGTCGACCCGCGCGAGTGCATCGCGATCGAGGACTCCGCCACCGGTCTCGCGTCCGCGCTCGCGGCGGGGACCATCGCCGTGTCCGTCCCGCACATCGTGCCGATCCCCGAGGGCCCGCACCACACCACCTGGGACACCCTCGCCGGGCGCTCCGTCGCCGACCTCGCCGAGCTGCGCTCGACCGCGAGCGGCACCACCCACCACCCCGAGACAGAGGCAGCACAGCGATGAGCGCGAACCACCAGCCGGCGAACAGCGGCCCCTTCCGCGAGGGCGACCGCGTCCAGCTGACCGGACCGAAGGGGCGGAAGAACACCATCACGCTGGAGGCCGGCAAGGTCTTCCACACGCACCGCGGGATGATCGAACACACCACGATCATCGGCCTGCCGGACGGCAGCGTCGTCGCCAACACCGAGGGCATCGAGCACCTCGCACTCCGGCCGCTGCTGGTCGACTTCGTGATGTCGATGCCTCGTGGTGCCGCCATCATCTACCCGAAGGACGCGGCCGAGATCATCGGCCAGGCGGACATCTTCCCTGGCGCGACGGTCGTCGAGGCCGGTGTCGGTTCCGGCGCGCTCTCCCTCTGGCTCCTCCGGGCCATCGGACCGTCGGGCAGGTTGGCCTCCTTCGAGCGTCGGGACGAGTTCGCCGACGTCGCCCGCGGCAACGTCGCGACCTTCTTCGGCTACGACCCGCAGAACTGGTCGGTCACGGTCGGCGACCTCCAGGAGACCCTGCCCGACACGATGCCCGCCGAATCCGTCGACCGCGTGGTGCTCGACATGCTCGCACCATGGGAGTGCCTCGACGTCGCGTGGGAGGCGCTGAAGCCCGGCGGCGTGATCCTCTGCTACGTCGCCACCGTCACCCAGCTGTCCCGGGTCGCCGAGGCGATCCGAGGGACGGGCGGCTTCACCAACCCGCAGTCGAACGAGACGATGATGCGCGGGTGGCACGTCGAGGGGCTCGCCGTGCGACCGGACCACCGGATGATCGGACACACGGGCTTCCTCATCACCGCACGGAAGCTCGCGCCCGGTACGGTCCTGCCCGAGCTGAAGCGACGCGCCTCGAAGAGCGACTTCAGCGCCGAGGACGTCGAGCTGTGGACGCCGGGCGCCCTCGGGGAACGCTCCGCGAGCGCGAAGATCCTGCGGAAGCGCGCCAGGAGCGCCGGGGCGAGCGCCGAGCTCTCCCGTGCGCGGGGCCTCGACGGCGGCAGCGCGGGGCCTGACGAGTCGATCGAACCGTCCGCCGCTGAGCCGCCTCTCGGCGACGATCGTTGACCCCGGTCCACGTCGACTAAACTGTGCGACGGCGACCTGCCGTCCCACCCGTACCACCGAAACGAGGATCCGTGCGCACTGCACCAGCTCTCATCGCCGCAGCAGGCCTCCTGCTCGTCTCCCTCACCGGGTGCACCGCGCCGGGCTCGGCCTCCTGCGACACCGCGGCGTCCGCCGGCGACGCGACGAAGCTCATCAGCGTGTCGGGTGACTTCGGCGCCGCCCCGAAGGTGGAGCTCCCGAAGCCGCTGTACACGAAGACGACGGAGCGCCAGGTCGTCATCCAGGGCGACGGTCAGCAGGTCGCCGCCGACGGCACCGTCAACGTCAACCTGATGCTCCTGAACGGGCGCACGGGCGACGTCCTGAACCAGACGGACTTCGACAGCCCGGCGAACGCACTTCTCGCGCTCTCCGGCAACCTGCCCGGTTTCGCGAAGGCGCTCGCCTGCACGACGGTCGGCTCGCGAGTCGTCGCGGCGATCGCACCCGAGGACGCCTTCGGCCCGACGGGCGGGAGCAAAGCAGACGGCATCGAGCCCGACGACACGATCATCCTCATCGCGGACATCCAGGGCGCGGTCCTCCCGAAGGCCGACGGTGCCGAGCGACCGATCCCGTCGGGGTTCCCCTCGGTCGTGACCGCTCCGAGCGGCCAGCCAGGAATCACCATCCCGGCGATGGCGGCACCGACCGAGACGAAGCACACCCTGTCCCGCGTCGGCGACGGTGCGACGGTCAAGGCCGGCGACCAGGTCATCGTCAACTACACCGGCGTGCTGTGGGATCAGAAGAGCGTCTTCGACAGCACCTGGGAGAAGGGTAAGCCCTACCCCTTCACGGCGGGCAGCGGCCAGACGATCAAGGCCTTCGACGAAGCGATCGTCGGCGCGAAGGTCGGTTCGCAGATCATCCTCGTCGTCGCGCCGAAAGACGGATACGGAGACCAGGGTACGACCGGCGTCCCGGCCGGCGCGACGCTCGTGTTCGTCATCGACGTGCTCGGCACCCAGCGCGCGGCGCAGTAACCGACACGCCTCGGAGACGGCCCGTCCCACGCCCGCGTCGCGGGTGGGGGACGGGCCGTCCGTCGGTAGACTGGACCGGTGTCCTCAGCCCGCGAGTCCCCGAAGCCGGTCCCGGTAGAGGAGCGACTCTTCAGCCTCGTGCTCGCGCTCCTCGCCACGCAGACCGGCCTGACGAAGAACGAGATCCTGTCGACCGTGCAGGGGTACCGCCAGCAGTATTCGAGTGGCGGCGGCAACGCCAGCCTCGAGCGACAGTTCGAGCGCGACAAGGACAACATCCGCGAACTCGGCGTCCCGCTCGAGACGATCGAGCAGCCGGGCGAACCCGGCAACAACCAGTCGATGCGCTATCGGATCCCGAAGGGCGCCTACGAGCTTCCCACCGACGTCCGGTTCACCCCGGCGGAGCTGTCACTGCTGTCGCTCGCGGCCACCGTGTGGCGTGAGGGGTCGCTCTCCGGCCAGTCGCAGCGAGCGATGACGAAGTTGCGGTCGCTCGGCATCGAGCCCGACGAACCGATCATCGGATACGCACCGAGACTCCGCACCCGGGAGGCCTCGTTCGAACCGCTCGACGCGGCGCTCGAACGTCGGTCCGTGGTCGCCTTCCCGTACCTGAAGCCCGGCGAGGCGCGGCCACGCGTCCGCACCGTCGCACCGTTGGCGCTCGTCCAGCACGAGGGTCGCTGGCACCTCTACGCGACCGACCGGACGGTGGACGAGCCCCGGACGTTCCTCCTCTCGCGGATCGTCGGTCCGGTCAAGCCGACGGGGGAGTCGTTCCCCGCCGACGACCGCGACCACGCCGCCGACGCGATCGACGGCCTGCGCCGCGTGTCCTCGTCGCAGCGCGCCCTCGTCCGTGTCCGGCCCGGGACCGACGCCGCGGCCCGCCTCGGCAACCGCTACGGCGTCAGCGACACGGAGCGCACGGAACTCACCATCCCGTACCTCGACCACCACATCCTCGCCGACGAGCTCGCCGGGTTCGGCCCGGAGGTCGTCGTCCTCGACCCTCCGGCTCTCGTCGAGGCCGTGGCGTCCAGACTCGAGCTGGTCGTCGCCCGCCACCGCGCGACCGACGACGCACCCCACCCCGAGGAGACCGCCCGTGGCTAAGCGACCGGCGGCGCCCCGCGCCCAGGACAAGCTGATCTTCCTCCTCTCGCTCGTGCCGTACCTCATCGACCGCGAGCGGGTAACGGTCGACGAGGCCGCGCGGCACTTCGGCCTGTCCCCGCGCCAGATCCGCGAAGCGGTCGAGCTCTTGACGGTGTCCGGCGTGCCTGGCGACACCCGGCAGTACCTCGCCGGCGACCTGTTCGACATCGACTGGGGCAGCTTCGAAGAGGACGACGAGATCGTCCTCACCCACCGGGTCGCCCTCGACGACAGTCCTCGCTTCTCAGCCCGCGAGGCCTCCGCCCTCATCGCCGGCTTGCAGTCGCTCCAGCGCCTTCCCGAATTCGTCGACAGCGACGTCATCGGGGGCGTCATGGCGAAGCTCGCCCGTGGGGCGTCGTCGGCTCCGGGCCAGCTCGCGGTCACCGAGTCCTACTCCGCGCACGCGGTCGGCATCATCCGGTCGGCTCTGGCCGCCGGCCACAGCGTCGCGTTCGACTACGTCGACGCGAGTGGGGCCACCGAGGCGAGACTGGTGGACCCACTCCGTCTCGAATCCCAGGACCAGGACTGGTACCTCTACGGGTGGTGCCACCTGCGGGAGGCGACGCGTCGCTTCCGTCTCGATCGGATGACCGAACTGCGCGAGACCGACGCCGAGGTCGTGTTCCGCGAAGCGGACGTCGTCGTCCCGACCGCGTTGTTCGAGCCGAGCGACTCCGACCGCAACGTCACCGTGCTCGTCCGACGCTCGGTCCTCCCGCTCATCGACGACTACGTGGTCGCCGTCGACAGCGCGCCAGGCGGCTCCGCAGCCCGCGAGGACAGCGACGCCGAGGTGACCGCGACCCTGCGCCTCGCGCACCATCACGGCCTCAAACGACTGGTCGCCGCACACCCCGGGCTCATCACCGTGCTCGGCCCGGCGGACGCGCGCGACGCGGTCGCAGATTGGGCGGCCGCCGGTCTCGCGCAGTACCGCACGACATCCGGGAGCTGACTCCCGAGACTCCCGGCGGTCGAACGGGAGATGCAGGGTAGAGTGAGTGGACCTCGACCTCGAAGATCAGGAACGAAGACTATGTTCGGCAACGCATTCACCGGGTGGCACCTCGTCATCATCCTCCTCATCGTCCTGCTGCTGTTCGGAGCACCGAAGCTCCCGGGTCTGGCCCGCAGCGTCGGCCAGTCGATGCGGATCTTCAAGAGCGAGGTCAAGAGCATGCGCGACGACGAGCCCGCCTCGCCCGACGCGACGGGCACGGTTCCGCCCGCGAGTGCGGCACCCGCCGACCCGACTCCGGCCGCGACGGCCCCGCAGAAGCCGACCGACCCGCCGGTCAAGCCGTAACCCTGAGGACCACCCGAGCCCGATGACGCCAGCACCTGGCCCCCGACGAGTGCGCCTCGAACACGCTGCTCAGGAACGGACGATGTCGCCGTGGCCCTGACCGAGAAGCGTCCGAAGAAACAGAACCGCGAAGGGCGCATGTCCCTCGGCGAGCACCTCGTCGAGTTGCGGAAGCGGCTGTTCTACTCCGCCATCGGCATCATCGTCGGCATGGTCGCGGGCTTCATCGCCTCCGAGTGGATCATCGAGGCGATGAGCGCCCCCATCCTCGTCATCGCCGACGATCGCGGGCAGGCGTTCCTGAACTTCACCAACGTCACGAGCGCGTTCGACCTGCGGATGAAGATCGCCCTCACCGCCGGCGTCGTGCTGTCCAGCCCGGTGTGGCTCTACCAGATCTGGGCGTTCCTCGTGCCCGGCCTGACGCGCAAGGAGCTGAAGTACGCGATCGGGTTCTTCGCGACCGCCGTGCCGCTGTTCCTCGCGGGCTGCTACGCGGGCTGGTTCGTGTTGCCGCACATCGTCGAGCTCATGCTCGGCTTCACCCCGACGGCGGCGGCCAACTTCCTCGACGCCACCACCTATTACGACTTCGTCCTGAAGCTGGTGCTCGCGGTCGGTGTCGCCTTCGTCCTGCCGGTGTTCCTCGTCCTGTTGAACTTCGTCGGCGTGCTCTCCGCAGCGGCGATCATCAAGGCGTGGCGGGTCGCGATCCTCGTCATCGTGCTCTTCACGGCCATCGCCACGCCCGCCGCCGACATCGTGTCGATGTTCGTCCTGGCGATCCCGATGGTCCTGTTGTACTTCGCGGCGTACGGCGTCGCCGTCCTCCACGACCGCAGTGCGGCCAAGCGGCAGCGACGCATCGACGCCGAACTCGGTAGCGCGGGGCTCGCATGAGCGACACCGCTTCGCCTGCCGAGCGGTATCGGGCAGCAGCGGTCCGGAACGCGACGCCGAGGCTCCAGGATTTCCGCGCGAGGCAGCGTTTCGACCTCGACGCGTTCCAACTCGAGGCGTGCGAGCGGATCGAGAACGGCAGCAGTGTCCTCGTCGCAGCACCGACGGGTGCCGGCAAGACCATCGTCGCCGAGTTCGCGATCGCCCTCGCCATGCACGGCGACCGCGGCAAGGTCTTCTACACCACGCCGATGAAGGCGCTCAGCAACCAGAAGTTCCAGGAGCTCACCGCCGAGTACGGGTCCGAGCACGTCGGCCTGCTCACGGGCGACACGAACGTGAACGGCAACGCCCGCATCGTCGTCATGACGACCGAGGTCCTCCGCAACATGCTGTACGCGGACTCCGACGCGCTGACCGATCTCGCCTTCGTCATCATGGACGAGGTGCACTACCTGGCGGACCGGTTCCGCGGAGCGGTGTGGGAGGAGGTCATCATCCACCTCCCGCAGGCCGTCCGGATGGTGTCGCTGAGCGCGACCGTGTCGAACGCCGAGGAGTTCGGTGACTGGCTGCAGGCCGTCCGCGGCGACACCGCCGTCATCGTGTCCGAGGAGCGCCCGGTGCCCCTCACCCAGCACGTGCTGATGCGGAACAAACTCATCGACCTGTTCGCCGCGCCGAGCCTCGCCGACACCCACCAGGTCAACCCGGAGCTCGTCCGGATGGCCCAGTTCGGCGGCCGTGCGCCGAACAGTCGTCAGTACAAGGACATCAGCCGCTACAACCAGCGACGAGCCCCGCATCGGGCCGAGAAGCTCGACCGCGGGCATTTCGTCCAGATGCTCGACGACCACCACCTGCTCCCGGCGATCTTCTTCGTCTTCAGCCGCGTCGGGTGCGATCAAGCGGTCAAGCAGGTCCTGCGCTCGGGCATCAGGCTGACCGAGGCGCACGAACGCGACGAGATCCGTCAGATCGTCGACGAGCACTGCCGGACCCTGCTCGACGAGGACCTCGCCGTCCTCGGCTACTGGGAGTGGCTCGACGGTCTGGAGCGGGGCGTCGCAGCTCACCACGCCGGTCTCCTGCCGGCGTTCAAGGAGGTCGTCGAGGAGCTCTTCCGGCGGAAGCTCGTGAAGGTCGTCTTCGCGACCGAGACCCTCGCGCTCGGCATCAACATGCCGGCCAGGACGGTCGTCCTCGAGAAACTCGAGAAGTTCAACGGTGAGGCACGCGTCCCGATCACCCCGGGGGAGTACACCCAGATCACCGGGCGTGCCGGACGCCGTGGCATCGACGTCGAGGGCCACGCCGTGATCCAGTGGACCGAGGGGCTGCACCCGCAGTCCGTCGCCTCGCTGGCCTCCCGACGCACCTACCCGCTCAACTCCAGCTTCCGCCCGACCTACAACATGGCGGTCAACCTGATCGACCAGTTCGGCCGTCAACGCACCCGTCAGATCCTCGAGTCGTCCTTCGCACAGTTCCAGGCGGACCGGGCCGTCGTCGGGATCGCCAGGAAGGTGCGCGAGCAGGAGTCCTCGCTCGCCGGCTACGAGAAGTCCATGTCGTGCCACCTCGGGAACTTCGTCGAGTATGCGGGCATCCGGCGCGAGCTCACGGACCTCGAACGCAAGGGCGAGCCGAACGGCTCGCGCGCGTCGAAGGACCGTCGCCAACGCAAGCTCGCCGAACTCCGCAAGCGCATGCGGGCTCACGCCTGCCACGTCTGCCCGCACCGCGAGGACCACGCTCGCTGGGCGGAACGATGGTTCAAGCTCAAGAAACAGACCGATCAGCTGCGACAGCAGATCCAGACGCGGACGGGCGCGGTCGCTCGCGTGTTCGACCGGGTCGTCGACGTGCTGCTCGAGTACGAGTACCTGGCACGCGACGAGCACGGCGCGGTCGTCGTCGCGGCTCCCGGACGCACACTGAAGCGTATCTACGGAGAACGGGACCTCCTCGTCGCGGAATGCCTGCGTACCGGTGCGTGGAACGACCTCGATGCCGCATCCCTCGCAGCGATGGCCGCCGCGATCGTGTACGAACCGCGGCGTGAGGAGCAGAACACCCCGGAGCGCTTCCTGCCCCGCGGCCCGTTCCGCTCCGCGCTCGAACGGACGCAGGACCTCTGGAGCCGGCTCGACGACAGTGAACGGGAGCACCGTCTCCCGGGGAGCAACCCGATCTCGACCGGCCTCTCCCTCGCGATGCACCAGTGGGCCAAGGGTGCGAACCTCGACACGGTGCTCATCGAGGCG
This sequence comes from Plantibacter sp. M259, assembly GCF_006065115.1. NCBI lineage: Bacteria > Bacillati > Actinomycetota > Actinomycetes > Micrococcales > Microbacteriaceae > Plantibacter > Plantibacter sp. M259. Next base: position 4,212,050 of record NZ_CP040750.1, read on the forward strand.
GAACTCGCCGCCGGCGACTTCGTGCGGTGGTGCAAGCAGACCATCGACCTGCTCGATCAGCTCCGCGTCGTCGACGGACCGGTGGGCCGTCATTCGCGTGAGGCGCTTGACTCGATCCGACGCGGCATCGTCGCGTACAGCTCGCTGTGAGGTCCCTGCACCGTCGGAGCGACCGGCTCCGACCGATCGACGCGCTGGTCGACCGTCGTCCGCCGCTCCCGCTCTGGCTCGCGGCTGTCGTGGCCATCGCCGCCGGCCCGGTCCTCGACGCCGGCTTCCCAGACCGCGGGGTCTGGCCCCTGACGTTCGTCGGCATCGCCCTCGTCCTCCTCACCCTCATGGGGCGCAGCGTCGGCGGTGCGCTCCTCGTCGGCTTCCTGGCGGGGGAATCGTTCTACCTGATCCACATCGAGTGGGCCACCGCATACCTCGGTCCCGTCCCGTGGGCGGCACTGTCGACGCTCGAGGCCATGTTCTTCGCGCTCGGAGCCGTGCTCATCACCCTGGCGTACCGCTGGGTGCCGCGCGCCTTCCCCGGGATCGGGGGGCGGGTCTGGTTGACCGCCGCGGTCGTCGCCGCCCTGTGGACCGCGCGCGAGACGCTCGTGAGCACCTGGCCCTACGGCGGATTCCCGTGGGCGAGGATGGCGCTCAGCCAGTCCGAGAGCCCGTTCGCGCCGCTCGTCGCCTGGGTCGGGTTCTCGGGGCTGTCGTTCCTCATGGTGCTGCTCGTGGCACTCGCCCTGCAGCTCGCCGCGACCGCGGAGCTCCCGACGGTCAGCCGGGTCGGTACCGCGGTCCTCGCGGTCATCGCGGTGCTCGTCGTGCCGGCATGGCCGACGGCGACGACCGGGAGCATGCGGGTGGCTGCCATCCAGGGCAACGGCCCCGCCGGCTACTTCGACGCCGCGGCACCCGGCACCGTCATGCAGACCCAGATCGACGAGACGCTGCAGGTGCTCGACGCGGACGTCGACGTCGTGGTCTGGCCCGAGGGCAGCGCAGACCTCGACCCGCAGCGGGTTCCCCAATCGGCGGCAGCCCTCGACGCGTTGAGCCGCCGCATGGACGCACCGTTCGTCGTCGGTGCGATCTCCCAACGCGGCGACCGCTACTACAACTCGTCACTCCTCTGGGACGCCGCGGACGGCGTCCGCGACGTCTACGACAAGAAGCACCCGGTCCCGTTCGGTGAATACGTCCCGGACCGGAAGTTCTGGGAGCCGTTCGCTCCCGACCTCATCGGCCTCATCCAACGCGAGTACACCCCGGGCACGAAGGACAACGTCTCCGACATCGACGGCGTGCTCGCAGGGATCAGCATCTGCTTCGACATCGCCGACGACCGGCTCACCCGAGACGCGGTGGCGGGTGGCGCGCGCATCGTGTTCGCCCAGACCAACAACGCGGACTTCGGGCAGACGGACGAGAATCAACAGCAGCTCGCCATCGCTCGACTCCGGGCGATCGAGTCGGCTCGATCGGTCGTGAACATCTCGACTGTGGGGACCAGTCAGATCATCGGCCCAGACGGCTCGACGATCGACAGCATCCCGGCCTTCCGCCCCGGATCGATGGTCTCCGAGGTGCCGCTCGCGGACACGGTCACGCCGTCGATGGCCTTCGGTCACCAGCTCGAGATGTTCATCGGTGGCATGGGGCTCGCCTCGCTGGTCCTCGCCGGGTTCGCCGCCAGGCCTCGGCGCATCTCGAACCGTCCCCGGATATGACGATCGGCTGATCCGATACCGGATCAGCCGATCGAGGGGAGGCCTGTCAGGGGCTCGGTGTCACGCGCTCTTCTGCTGGCCGCGACGGGCCCGGAGATATGAGAGGCGCTCTTCGAGCAGCTCCTCGAGCTCATCGCGCGAGCGGCGCTCGAGCAGCATGTCCCAGTGGCTGCGGGGCGTCTTCACGTCACCGCGGTCGACGACGACGGGCTTCGAGTCGACGAGGAGGACGGCCTCAGCACCGCAGTGCCGGCACTCCCACAGTTCGGGGACTTCCGCATCGGCGGCGAAGGTCATGGTGGTCTCGCGCTCACAACTCTGACACCGGTAGATGTGGTTGCTCCGCGCCGAGAATATGACGCCCTCTTCCGTTTGTAGACTCTGGGCGCCCAGGCGCATTCCGCGCAAACTGCGATCTGCCATTGTGTGGTCTCCTCTCGCTCGGCATCCACAGTTATAAACCCACAAGCTGGGTAAACTGTTCCGTTCACCCATCTGGCTATCAGCTCATGCCCAGCTGCAGCCACGCCGGATGCGGAGAGCTGAGCCGTCAGCGCGAGCGGACCACGTCGAGCGCGAGATCACAGCGGTCGGTGACGAGGCCGTCGACGCCGAGATCCAGCAGTCGTCGCATGTCGGCGGGGTCGTTGACCGTCCACACGTGCACTTCCACACCGACGGCGTGCATCTGTGCGAGGAGGCGCTTCGTCACGACGGGTACGCCGCGGAACCGTTCGGGCACCTGGAGCGCCTGGACACCGGCGAGCGACCGACGGAGTGCTCCACGGAGCCCGAGGGCGGCTGCGGGGAGGACGCGGAGCAGGATCCGGGCCGACGCCGAGGAAGCCACGGAGTCGGCGCCCGCCTCCCGTCCCACGGCCCGCACGATCGCGGAACGTCTGCCCTCGTCGAAGGAGGTGACGAGCACCCGATCGGCGGCGTCGGCACCGATGATCGCGGCAGCCGCCGGTGCAGCTGCGGCCGCGGCCTTGATGTCGAGGTTGAAGCGTGCTCCGGGGAACTCGGCCAGCGCCTCCGACAACGTCGGGATGCGATCGCCGCCGAGGTCGATCCGCTGGAGTTCCGCGAGTTCGAGGTCGGCGATCGGTCTCGGATCGCCGGTGATGCGGCGCAGGGACGGGTCGTGGAAGAGGACGGCATGTCCGTCGCGCGTGCAGTGCGCGTCGGTCTCGACGTACTCGGCGCCGGCCGTCAGTGCATGGCGGAAGGACGACAGCGTGTTCTCGGGGACCCCCGGCCCGGCCAGCCCTCGATGGGCGAGGACCCGAGGGCGGGCCGGACGGAAGTAGGGGAGGACCGCTGTCGTCACCGCGTGCTCAGCCCTCGGGCTGGACGGGGGGCGTCGGCGCCGGTGGCGTCTGGGGTGACGCGGCCGGCGCGGTGGTGAAGGAGGGCGTCTGCGCAGCTGCGGCCGCCGCCCGTGCCGTGGCCGCAGGGTCGCGGGTGTTGCCCGGCCCGAAGGCGGAGCCGATGCCCTTGAGCGCCTCGGTCAGTTCGCTCGGGATGACCCAGAGCTTGTTCGCCTGGCCTTCCGCGAGCTTCGGAAGCATCTGCAGGTACTGGTAGCCCAGGAGCTTCTCGTCGGGGTCACCGTCGTGGATGGCCTTGAACACCGTCTGGATGGCGGACGCCTCACCCTGAGCACGGAGCACGGCTGCCTGGGCATCACCCTCGGCGCGGAGGATCTCAGCCTGCCGCGCACCCTCGGCCGTCAGGATCGCCGACTGCTTGGTTCCCTCAGCGGTGAGGATGAGGGCTCGACGGTCGCGCTCGGCCCGCATCTGCTTCTCCATGGAATCCTGGATGGAGAGCGGCGGGTCGATCGCCTTGAGCTCGACGCGTCCGACGCGGATACCCCATTTACCGGTCGCCTCGTCGAGCACGATGCGGAGCTTGCTGTTGATCTCGTCGCGGCTCGTCAGCGCCTCCTCGAGGTTCAGCCCACCGACGACGTTTCGGAGCGTCGTCGTGGTCAGCTGTTCGACGGCTCCCAGGTAGTTCGCGATCTCGTACGTCGCGGCTCGGGCGTCGGTCACCTGGAAGTAGACGACCGTGTCGATCGAGACGACGAGGTTGTCCTCGGTGATCACCGGCTGCGGCGGGAAGGAGACGACGGTCTCGCGCAGATCGATGAGCGGCCGCAACCGGTCGATGAAGGGGATGAGCAGGTTCAGACCCGGCAAGAGGGTCTTGTGGTACTTGCCGAGCCGCTCGACCACGCCGGCGCTCGCCTGCGGGATGATGCGGATGGATCGGAACAGCACCACCAGCACGAAGATGACGACGATGGCCGCGATCACCCAGCCGATGATCGCTCCTGATGAGATGTCGTTCACGACTACTCCTTCTGCTCGCCCAGCGGTGCCGGGTGGGTTGGGACGGGGACGACGACGGCGGTGGCACCGTCGACGACGGACAGGACGATGCGCGTGCCGGGCTCGAGGGACGACGCGGGGGAGTCGTGCGGGGTCCTGGCGGTCCAGACCTCGCCGTTGCCGAGCTTCACCTGGCCACCGTGCGGGGTGACCGTCGAGAGCACGAGCCCCGGCATGCCGAGGAGCGCGTCGACGTTGCTCTTCGCCGGGTCCGCGCCGCGTTGCAGCGCTCGGAGCAGCGGCGGCCTGACGGCCAACAGGAGCAGGAGGGCGGCAGCGGCTGCGATGAGCAGCTGGAGCCACCACGGAGCGCCGAGGAGGCCGGAGAGCAGCCCGACGGTGCCGCCGAGGGCGAGCATGAGGAAGGTGAACTCGAGCGACAGGATCTCGATGATGACGAACACGAGGATCAGGACCAACCAGGCGATCCAGGCGTACTCGGTGATGACGTCCATGGTGCGGATTCCTCCCGGATCGGCTCTCGCGTCTGCCGCCTCGCAGTCCGGGGGAGCGCGAGACGGTGCGCCGGTCGGGTTCAACGCTATCAGCTGGGCGGACCACCGAACCGGATCCGTCTGCCGGTTGTTGGTAAGGTCGTTGGCTGGAACCAGCCGCCGATGAGCGGCCCCAGATCTGAAGGAGCCCTCACGTGACGAACCCCCTGGCCGCCGGATCCCTCTCCGGGAAGAACGTCCTCGTGACGGGCTCGTCCCGCGGCATCGGTGCCGACACCATCCGGTACTTCGCCGGTGCCGGCGCCAACGTCGTGATCAACTACCGGAACAAGGAGGCTCGCGCCGTCAAGCTCGCCGACGAGGTGCGAGCCCTCGGTGTGCAGGCCCTGGTGGTCGGGGCCGACCTCACCGACCCCGCCTCGGTCGCCGCGATGTTCGCGACGACGAAGGCCGAACTCGGCGACCTCGACGTCCTGGTACTGAACGCCTCCGGAGGGATGGAGAGCGGCATGGCCGAGGACTACGCCATGCAGCTCAACCGGGACGCGCAGGTGAGCGTCGTCGAACACGCCCTCCCGCTGCTCCGCCCCGGCTCGCGGATCGTGTTCGTCACGAGCCACCAGGCGCACTTCATCCGGACCACGCCGACGATGCCCGAGTACGTGCCGGTCGCGACCTCCAAGCGCGCGGGCGAGGATGCGCTCCGCGCCAAGCAGGACCAGTTCGACGCGGCCGGTGTCGAGTTCGTGGTCGTCTCGGGCGACATGATCGAGGGGACCATCACCGCGACGCTCCTCGAACGCGCAAACCCCGGTGCGATCAGCTCCCGCAAGGAGTCGGCCGGTCGTCTCTACAACGTGGGCGAGTTCGCGGCCGAGGTCGCCTCGGCCGCCGTGGACCCGATCCCCGAGGACCACACCCGCTACGTGGGGGACACGAGCGACTTCATCGCCGAGTAGTCGACGATCCCGACACGACGAACGCCCGGTCCCTCGAGGGGCCGGGCGTTCGTCGTCCTGCCACCCGGGGTCAGCCGGCGAGACCGGCCCGCTTCACCTGCTTGCCGAAGGTGATCGCCTGGATGATCTCGACGACGCCGGCCGCGATGAGGAAGAACGCGGTGACGAGCAGGAGGGTCACGGCGGCGAGCAGCGGGTTCGCGAGGACGAACACGCCGGCGACGACGCTGATGACGCCGTAGAGGATGGTGATCCACCGCGACACGTCCGGTGCCGAGTCGAACAGCGAGGCAACGCCCTCGACGATCCAGGAGACACCGATCACGAAGACGAGTGCGCCGATGCCGAGCAGCGGATCGATGAAGATGTAGACGCCGGCGGCGAGCAGCAGCACACCGAACACGATCGTGAGGACCCGCCAGAGTCCGCCGTGCTCCCGAGCGACGACGCCACGCGTGATGCGGGCGATCCCGGCGATCAGGAAGTAGACGGCGAAGATCCAAGCGACGGCGACCAGTGAGGCCTTCGGCGCGACCAGCAGGAAGACACCCAAGAGGATCGTGAGGATCCCTCCGACGGCGAAGGCCCATCGGACACCGGAGATCTGGCTCGCGGTCAGCTTGGCGGAGTTCAGCGTGTAGGTGGTGGATGGTTCGGACATGGTCGGCTCCTGACGGTGGACAGTGCGGCGCTCCCGAGCAGACCGGGTGCGTTCCACCAGTGTGACGCATTCACACAGGTGTTTCACAGCATGACCTTCCATGTCGCGCGGATCCAGTGTCGATCGAGGCGAGACGCCGGCCGATGACGACGGATACGCTGATCGCCATGACCGAGACGCCGATGCACACCAGGGCCGCCGACAGCCACGACGTCATCCGGGTCAGGGGTGCCCGCGAGCACAATCTGCGCGACGTCGACGTCGACCTCCCCAAGCGCCGCCTCACCGTGTTCACGGGCGTGTCCGGCTCGGGGAAGAGCTCCCTCGTCTTCGGGACGATCGCCGCCGAGTCGCAGCGGATGATCAACGAGACCTACAGCGCGTTCGTCCAGGGCTTCATGCCGTCGCAGGCGCGGCCCGACGTCGACGTGCTCGAGGGACTCACCACGGCGATCATTGTGGACCAGGAGCGGATGGGCGCGAACTCACGTTCGACGGTGGGCACGGCGACCGACGCGAACACCATGCTGCGCATCCTCTTCAGTCGGATCGGAGACCCGTCCATCGGGTCTCCACAGGCCTTCTCCTTCAACGTCGCCTCGATCAGCGGCGCCGGAGCGGTGACCATCGAGCGCGGGGGACAGAGCACGAAGGAGCGGCGGAGCTTCTCGATCACCGGCGGCATGTGCCCGCTGTGCGAGGGCATGGGCACGGTGAACGACATCGACCGTTCCCAGCTCTACGACGCCACGAAGTCGCTCAACCAGGGCGCACTCACGATCCCCGGCTACACACCCGACGGCTGGGGCGTGCGGATCTTCACCGGATCCGGATTCCTCGACGCGGACAAGCCCATCCAGGACTACACGGAGCGGGAGCTCCACGACTTCCTCCACAAGGAGCCGGTGAAGGTCAAGGTCGGCGACATCAACATGACCTACGAGGGCCTGATCCCGAAGGTGCAGAAGTCGTTCCTCTCCAAGGACCGTGAGGCGATGCAGCCGCACATCCGCGCATTCGTCGACCGCGCCGTCACCTTCACCACGTGTCCGGCGTGCGACGGGACCCGGCTGAGTGAGGGCGCGCGGAGTTCGCGCATCGCCGGTCGGAACATCGCCGAACTGTGCGCGATGCAGATCAGCGACCTCGCGACGTGGACCCGGGCGCTCGACGAACCGTCGGTGCGCCCACTCCTGACGGTCCTCCAGGAGACGCTGGACTCCTTCGTCGCCATCGGGCTGGGATACCTGTCACTCGACCGCACGACCGGCACCCTCTCGGGTGGGGAGGCGCAGCGGACGAAGATGATCCGCCATCTGGGGTCGTCGCTCACCGACGTGACCTACGTGTTCGACGAGCCGACCGTCGGACTGCACCCGCATGACATCCAGCGGATGAACGAACTGCTCCTCCGGCTCCGCGACAAGGGGAACACCGTCCTCGTGGTGGAGCACAAGCCGGAGACGATCACGATCGCCGACCACGTCGTCGACCTCGGCCCCGGAGCCGGGACCGGCGGGGGACAGGTGACGTTCCAGGGGAGTGTGGACGACCTCCGAGCGAGCGACACCCTCACCGGACGCCACTTCGACGACCGCGCCGCGCTCAAGTCGGCGCTGCGTCGACCGACCGGTGTCATCGAGATCCGCGGCGCCGACCGGCACAACCTGCAGGGCGTCGACGTCGACGTGCCGCTCGGCGTCCTCGTGGTCGTCACAGGAGTCGCCGGCTCGGGCAAGAGCTCGCTCATCCACGGCTCGATCGCCGGGCGTCCCGGTGTGGTGACGGTCGACCAGAGCCCGATCCGCGGCTCGCGTCGCAGCAACCCGGCGACGTACACGGGTCTGCTCGAGCCCATCCGCAAGGCGTTCGCGAAGGCCAACGGGGTCAAGCCGGCGCTGTTCAGCTCGAACTCGGCGGGAGCCTGCCCGAACTGCAACGGTGCAGGTGTCGTCTTCACCGATCTCGGCGTCATGGCGAGCGTCTCGACCGTCTGCGAGGTGTGCGAGGGCCGCCGGTTCGATGCTTCCGTTCTGGAATATCAGTTGGGGGAGCGGGACATCAGCGAGGTGCTCGCGATGTCGGTGACGGAGGCCGAGGCCTTCTTCACCGACGGGCCGGCCCGGACGCCAGCCGCGCACGTCATCCTGGCGCGACTCGCCGACGTCGGGCTCGGCTATCTCAGCCTCGGACAGCCATTGACGACCCTGTCAGGAGGCGAACGACAGCGACTCAAGCTGGCGACACAGATGGCCGACTCGGGTGAGGTCTACATCCTGGACGAACCGACGACGGGCCTGCACCTCGCCGACGTGGAGAACCTGCTCGGACTCCTGGACCGCTTGGTGGACTCCGGGAAGTCGGTCATCGTCATCGAGCACCATCAGGCGGTCATGGCACATGCGGACTGGATCGTCGACCTCGGACCCGGCGCCGGTCACGACGGCGGACGTCTGGTGTTCACCGGGACGCCCGCAGCGCTCGTCGCCGATCGCTCGACGCTGACCGGAGAACATCTCGCTCGGTACATCGGCTCCTGACGCGCCCCGGTCGTCGTCGCGATCCTCACGTCGGTGATGCAGGCCGACCTGACCCAATCCGACCCCGCTCGCGGCGGGCTTAAAAGAGCTGATAATGCACATTATGTCAACTCAATCGAATCTGCCCTGCCCCGCGGCTCGGGTTCGGAGGTCCTGGCCCAGGATCACCGCATGGACCCGATCGCGGAGGTGCAACTTGGCGAAGATGCGGTTGACGTGCGTCTTGACCGTGGACGGAGACAGGTGGAGTGCGTCTGAGATCTCGCGGTTCGACAGCCCGGCGACGATGCACCCGAACACGTCGAGCTCGCGTGGGCTGAGCGGGTCCAGCGGGTGGGCTGTCTCACCTGCTCCCCCGTGCTCGCGCGACCGTCCACCGGAGGCATAGTGCTCGATGAGTCGCTTCGTGATCCTGGGTTCGACGACGGCTTCGCCGGCATGGATCGTCCGAACAGCCTCCTGCAACCGGTCTGGTGGGGTGCTCTTCAGCAGGAAGGCGCTGGCGCCGGCGTCGAGGCCTCCGAACGCGTACTCGTCGATGTCGAAGGTGGTGAGGATGAGGACGCGTGTGGCCGGGTGGACCGTGCTGATGATCCTGGTCGCTTCGACGCCGCCCATGCCGGGCATCCGCACATCCATGAGGACGACGTCCGGTCGCAGTTCCCGTGCACGCCGAATCGCCTCCTCACCTGTCGCCGCCTCCCCCACGACCTCGATGTCGGGCGCGGAATCCAGGGTCAGCGCGCTGCCCACCCGGACGAGTTCCTGGTCGTCCACCACCAGCACGCTGATGATCGAGGGACTGGTCATGCTCACGTCGCTGCTCCTCGGTCGATGTGCAGCGTCGCGCTCGTCGACCAGCCCCCGCCCGCGCACGGCCCTGCTTCGCTCGTGCCGCCGTACGCCGCGGCTCGAGCGGCGATACCCGGGAGCCCCTGCCCACTCCCCTGGCTCGGAGCTCGAGTTCGGGGCGTGTCGATGCGGCCGTCGTCGGTGACCCGCACCGCGACGGTGCCGGGCGCCACGTCGATGCCGACCTCGACCCGCGTGGGGTCGACGGCGTACCGCAACACGTTGGTGAGCGACTCCTGGACGATCCGGTACACCGTCGTCACCAGCGCGGGCTGCTCCGGTATGGCCCCGCCGGAGCGGGTGAGCGTGACGGGCATGCCGGTGCTGCGGAAGACCTCGACGACCTCCTCCACGTCGGAGACGTTGTGTCCCGACCGATGCAGGCGCTGATCCAGCACCGCATCCCCCGCTCGGAGCACCTGCAGGACGCGGTTCATCTCGCCCAGCGCGCTGCGCCCGACACCACCCAGCTGCGCGAGCGCTCGGGCCGACCGCTCGGGGTGCCGTTCCCAGCCGCTGGACGCCCCGTCCGCGAGGGAGATCATCGTCGACAGCGAGTGGGCGACGACATCGTGCATCTCCGCGGCGATCCGCTGCCGCTCCACCACCCGCGCCGTGGTGAGTCGTTGGTTCACGAGTTGTGTGAGGGCTGCTCGGCGCTGCGTCACACCGCGGGCGGCGACACCTGCGGCAAGAGCGAGCAGCGCCATCGGTTCCAGCAACGACGGGGCCTGGGTCGAGCCTGTCATGAGCAGACGGACGAGCAGTCCCGATGCGGGGAGCCCCACGAGGACCGCATAGCCCGACAGGGCGGTTCTGGTGGGCAGCATGGCGGCTACCGAATACAGCGCGACGGCGGCGGGCAGCGTCAACGGTGCGACGGGGGCGGGCAGGAGCACACCCGCTGTGTTCGCGAGCGCGGCGGCGACGAGGATCGCCCGCGGATACCGACGCCGCCACAACAGGAGCACGCTCGAGAGGATCACCAACGGCAACCCCGGCCAGAGCGGTTGCGCACCCGGCAGGACCAGCCCGAGCGCCTGGACCAGGAGACAGGTCACAGCGACCAGTGCGTCGACCACACGCTGGTGGGTACTGAACCAGCGCAGCACGCGTGTGCCGAGGACACGGTCGACCTCCGCGGCGTCCACGACCGGCTGGATTGCACTCATACCCTTGCCACCTCCACGCTGAGCTCGGCTCTCATTCTCCCTCGCGCCCCTCGTGAGCACCGTTCAGGCGTCGCGGCGCAGGAACGTGATCGCTGCGACGACGAACGACGACAGCGTCCAGATCAGCAGAACGGCATACCCGGTCCACGGTCCCATCGGGTCCGTACCGGTCGGGGCGAGGAGCAGGGAGCCGGCCTGGATCGGGAAGAAGCGGGTGATCTCGGTGCCGTATTCGGAGAACATCTGCGGGATCACCGGCACGATGAGGAGGAGCACGATCGTCGCGAGCACCGCGGCGACGACGTTGCGGATGATGGTGCCGAGTGCGATTCCGAGGATGCTGAGGGCCGCCAGGTAGAGCCCGGATCCGAGCACCAACCGCGCCAGGTCGGGTGTCTCCAGCACATAGCCGTATCCGCCCCCGGCCAGGATGACGGGCGCGAGGGCGAACCCGACGGCTGAGCTGACGACACCGATGAGGAACGAGACACCCGCGATGATCGAGGCCTTCGCGACGAGCACCGCCGTCCGACGCGGAACCGCGAGCAGTGTCGTGCCGATCTGAGCGGACCGGTACTCGTTCGTGATCATCAGGACGGCGAGCACCGCGAGGACGATGCCGACGTAGCCGGTCTTGTCGACGATCATCTCGGGGTAGGCGTCGTAGTTCGCCTTCGGTGACCCGCGGTCGCGGAAGACGTACGCCCAGGGCATCGCGATCCCGTTCGCGGTCAGCAGCAGGAACGCGAATCCTGCGAGGACGTGGTTCGAGGCGAGTCCTCGGAACTTGATCCATTCGGAGACGATGGTGCCGCCGAGGCTGACATCGCTTGCGGAGAAGCGCCGCACGGCGGGTGCTGCGGCCATGCCGGTGGTGGTGCTCATGAGGATGGTCCTTTCGAGGGGGACGGGACGTCAGGCGGAGACGAATTCCTGCGCGTCGCGGGTGAGTCGGTTGTAGGCCTCTTCGAGGGTCTGGCGCAGAGGCGTCAGCTCGGTGATCAGCACACCCGCCTCGTGCGCGGTACGGGCGATCTGCTCCGCGGAGAGGCCCTCCACGTCCAGCACGCCCGGCTCGGTCGACGCGACGGTCGCCCCCGCTGAGGTGATCCGGCGAGTGAGTGCAGGCGCATCGAGGGTGCGAACACGGACACGACCGTCTCCCTGCTCGGTGAGCGAACCGATGGGAGCGTCCGCGATGATCTCCCCGCGACCGATGATGATCACGTGGTCCGCGATGAGCGCGAGCTCGTTCAGGAGGTGCGAGGACAGGAACACCGTCCGCCCCTCGGCCGCCAGCCGGGCCAGGAGCTCCCGGACCCAGGTCACGCCCTCGGGGTCCAGGCCGTTGACCGGCTCGTCGAGGATGAGCGTGCCCGGATCGCCCAGCAGTGCCGCGGCGATCCCCAAGCGCTGACCCATCCCGAGGGAGAACCCGCCGACCTTCTTCCTGGCGACCGCGCTGAGACCCGTCGCCTCGAGCACCTCGTCGACGCGCGAGCGCGGGATACGGTGCGTCGCCGCGATCGAGGTGAGGTGGTTCAGCGCCGACCGCGAGCGGTGCGCCGCCCTCGCGTCCAGCAGAGCACCGACCTCGAGCAGCGGCGCGGCGAACGCCCGGTACTCAGAGCCGTCGATACGTGCACGACCAGCGGTGGGACGGTCGAGCCCGACGATCGAACGCATCGTCGTGGACTTACCGGCGCCGTTCGGTCCCAGAAACCCGGTGACCTTGCCCGATTGGACACTGAAACTCACATCGCGCACCGCGTATGTGCCTCGGTAGGTCTTGGTCAGCCCCTCCACGTCGATCGTCATGGTGTCTTCCTCCTGCTCGTAGCGGTTGCCTCGTGCCATCGACGGTACGGACGCGTGTGCGTCGGCGACTGCCAACCAGGGGTTGATCATCATCGTCGGACTCAGCGGCGGCTTGACCGTCGAGCGTCCGACCGCGAGGCGAACACCGCCTTGCGCTCCGAGCTGCGCGCCATGATTGCTCAGCCGGGAAGTCGGCTCTGACCTGGACCGAATTGCTAGAGTGTGTGCTCTAGAGTGAATGCTCTAGGAATACGGGAGCTGCCATGCCGAGAATCGTCGACCCACAGCGGTTCACCGCGCGCCAGACCGCGATCCTCGCTGCGGCCTACCGCTGTTTCGCCACCGAAGGGTATGAGACCACCTCGACGGCGGACATCTGCCGAGCGGCGGACATCTCCTCGGGGACCCTGTTCCACTACTTCCCGACCAAACTTGACATCCTGGTCACGCTGCTGCGAGTGAGCGCCGCTTGGACCGAGGAGCAACTGCACCTCGCCACGCGCGCCGGGCCTGGGCGCCCCGCGTTGACCACCTATCTCGGCGCCCTCGACCGCCAACGGGCCGCCGACCAAACGGTCGGTTTCGCTCGCGCGGTCCAGGGCATGGCCCATCTCCACGCCGTGGCGGCCGTCCTCGACGTCGAGCGGGACATGGTCGACCGCTTCCTCCTCGACCACATCACCGAGGCGGTTCGTACCAGCGCAGCCCGCTCCGACGCCACGCCGGAGCAGCTTCTCCGATGGGTACGCTGGCTCGTCGACGGCAGCGCACTGCACGAGACGTCGGCATCGAGCACAACGGGTGTCAGCGTCGCCGTCCGGTCGTTGCTCCTCCTCGGATGACGGCGCAGGCCACCGGGGTCGTCAGGCCGACGGAGCAGGTCGATCGGGGTCCTGGTCCCAGAGCGGCATCCCGAACTCGTTGACCGGGACGGCGGACTGCGCCGGGTCCGGAAGCCGCTCCCCCGTCGGGCAGGTCATGAAGTGATCGTGCCCGGAGGAACGGTCGAAGGTGTGCTCGGCGAGCGGATGGCCACAGACCGTGCACTGGCGGTCTTCGGTGTCCGACGTCTTCGTCTGCTCGTTCATGCGGGTCATGCTACGCCGACCGTCGGGGTCGACCACCCCGTTGCGCCCGGGACGCCGACCTGCTTTCGCCCCGAGCGCGACCCGTCAGACCTCTCCGAAGCCGGATTCGATGAGCGACGCCAGTGCCCCGGTGGCATCCTCCGCGTCCGGGCCGTCCGCCTGCAGCTCCACGACCGCCCCCTTGACGAGGCCCAGTGACATGATCCCGAGCAGGCTCTTGGCGTCCTTCCCGTTCACGACCACCTTGGCCGCGAACGTGCTCGCCAGCTTCACGAACTCCGCAGCGGGTCGAGCGTGGAGCCCGTCCTTGTTCCGCAGAGTCACGGAGGCTACGGCGTGGGACGCTGTCGGCTCGTCGGACCCACCCGCCCGAGTCGCCTCGTCGGCGCCGTGCTGGGCATGGTCACCGCCGGCTGCAGACCGCGCGGCGGCCACGACCTCGTCGAGCGACGCGCCGGTCTGCGCGGCCACGGCTGCGGCGACCCCGCCTTCGACGAGCGGGGCGTCGACGATGCGTACCCGGCCTCGGACGTCGTCGTCGAGGAAGTCGAGTGCCGTCTCAGCGGTCAGGATCGCCGATCCCAGATCACACAGCACCACCACCCCGGCCCCGGAGTCCACGGCGGCGATCCCGGCGGAGACCAGCTCGAAGCTCGTGCCGATCCCTCCCTCATCGGTACCACCGGCTGCGGCGAGGGCCGCGTCGGGCGCCATCTGGCGCGCCAGGGCGATGAGCCCCTCCGCGATCAGCGCGCTGTGCGAGACGAAGACGAGGCCGACGGCTCCCCCACTCATGCAGCACCCTCCCCAGCGGCGGCAGCCGCCGCTTGCAGGAGATAGGAGGTGGACTGCGCCCCGGGGTCGCGGTGCCCGATGGCCCGTTCACCGAGGTAGCTGGCACGCCCCTTGCGGGCGACGAGCGGTTCGGTCGAGGCGGCGCCACCCCAGGCGGCCTCTGCGGCTGCGGCCAGTACCCGTGCCGGCGACTCCCCCGCTGCCGCCGCCGCGGATGCAGCGTCCACGGCGGGTGTCCACGCGTCGACCATGGTCTTGTCGCCGACCTCGGCCTTACCACGGAGCACGATCCCGTCGCGTGCCGCCGTCAGCAGGGCGACGACGGCATCGGCGTCGAGGTCCTCCTGGCCGGCCACGGCGATCGACGCCTTGAGCAGCGCGGTGCCGTACAACGGGCCGCTCGCGCCTCCGACGGTCGAGATGAGCGTCGTCGCGGCGAGCTTGAGGATGTCGGCGGGCGTCGCATCAGCAGACTGCTCGTCGAGCTTCGGCAGGATCGCGGAGAACCCGCGGTCGAGGTTCTCGCCATGGTCGCCGTCCCCGATGTCGCGGTCGAGCGTGATCAGCTCCACCCGATGCTCTGCGACGACCGCCGCACTCCCCCGCATCCAGGCGATCGCCCAGGCTCCGTCCAATCCCATCCGTCTACCGTCCCCACCGGAGCGCCGCGGTCTGCACCGGGGCGTCCCACAATTCGATCAGTTCGTCGTCGAGTTTCAGGAGGGTGATCGACACACCCTGCATCTCGAGGCTGGTCGTGTAGTTCCCCACGAGCGACCGTGCAACCTCGATCCCGCGCTCCGCGAGCGCCTCGGCCACGCGGCGGAAGACGATGAAGAGCTCGACCTGCGGCGTCCCGCCCATCCCGTTCACCAGGACGAGGGCCCGCTCGCCCGGGGCGTACGGCAGGTCCTCGAGGATGGCGTCGAGCAGCCGGTCGACGATCCGGTCGGCGGGCTCCAGCGGGATGCGTTCACGGCCGGGCTCACCGTGGATCCCGATGCCGATCTCGATCTCGTCGTCGGCCAGGGTGAAACTCGGCTCGCCCGCGTGCGGGACGACGCACGGCGTGAGCGCCACCCCCATCGTGCGGGTGCGCTCGTTGACCTTCGCTGCGAGGTCGGCGACCTCGTCGAGTCCTCCCCCGGCCTCGGCACGTGCGCCGGCGAGCTTCTCCACGAGGACGGTGCCGGCGACACCCCGCCGCCCCGCCGTGTACAGCGAGTCCTTCACCGCGACGTCGTCGTCGACGATGACCGAGCGCACCTCGATGCCCTCGGCCAGCGCGAGGTCGGCCGCGGTCTCGAAGTTGAGGACGTCGCCCGTGTAGTTCTTGACGATGTGCAGGACGCCGGCACCACCGTCCACCGCCTTCGTGGCGGCGAGGATGGGGTCCGGAGTGGGCGAGGTGAACACCGGGCCGGGTACGGCGGCGTCGAGCATCCCGAATCCGACGAACCCGCCGTGGAGGGGCTCGTGCCCGCTGCCGCCGCCGCTCACGATCCCCACCTTCCCGGCGACCGGGGCATCGGCTCGGGCGATGAACACCGGGTCGAGCGACACGGTGACGAGGTCGGGGTGCGCGGCGCCGAATCCGGCCACCGCCTCGACGACGACGTCCTTGGGATCATTGATGAGCTTCTTCATTGAATCCTCCTGCAAGATCGGTTCGGGTCCGCCGACCGGGTACGCCGGCATCGGGTCTCAACCTACGCGCTGCGGCCCACCGCCGGTAGGGCCGGAAGACCCGGCCACGGCGCGGATCAGCGCGAGCCGAGCGCGCGGGTGGCGTCCACCCAGGCGTCGAGTGTCGCGGTCGCCGCACCCGAGTCGATGACGGCCGCGGCGGACACGAGCGCTGCGGCGAACCGCTCGAGGATCGGCCGCTGGGCCTGCGTCGGATCCTCCGACAGCTCAAACGCCACGATCCCGGCCGCGGCGTTCAGCAGGACGATGTCGCGGACGGGACCCTCCTCGCCGGCGAGCGTGGCGCGCACGACACCGGCGTTGTGCTGGGCGTCGCCGCCGATGAGATCGTCGATCGACGCACGGCGGATGCCGAGTTCCCGGGGATCCAGGTCGTGCTCGGTGACGGCTCCGCGGGTGATCTCCCAGAGGTGGCTGTGTCCCGTCGTCGTCAGTTCGTCGAGTCCGTCGTCCCCCCGGAAGACGAGGGCGGTCGCCCCGCGCGTCTGGAAGACGCCCACGAACAACGGGATGCGGTCGGCGTGCGCGACGCCGACCGCCGACGCCTCCGGGCGGGCCGGGTTGACGAGCGGGCCCAGGAAGTTGAAGACCGTCGGCACGCCGAGCTCCGCACGGACCGCCCCTGCGTGGCCGAAACCGGGGTGGAACGCCGCCGCGTACGCGAACGTGATGCCCGTCGACGCCAGCACCTCCCCCACGAGGTCCGTCGGCAGGGCGAGGTCGACGCCGAGCGCCGAGAGCACGTCACTCGATCCCGAGGCGGAGCTCGCCGCGCGGTTGCCGTGCTTGATGACGGGGATCCCCGTCGCGGCCGCGACGATGGACGCGGTCGTCGAGATGTTGACCGTGCCGAAGCGGTCGCCGCCGGTGCCGACGATGTCGAGGGCCCGGGACGGGGCGACGAGCGGCTTCGCGTGGTCGAGGATCGCGTCGCGGAACCCGACGATCTCGTCGACCGTCTCCCCCTTCCGCCGCAACGCGATCAGGAAGCCGGCGAGCTGGGCGTCCGTCACCTGGCCGGTCATGATCCGTTCCATCGCCCACGTCGACTCCGACACACTGAGATCGGTTCCGGCGAGCAGGTCGCCGATGAGCGTCGGCCAGGTCGTGAGAGGCATGTCGACGATCTTACAAGCGCGACTCGCCGACACCTCGAGCGGCCTGTGGAGGCGAAGATCACATGAATCCCGCAGCAGAACCGAAGATTCCGGTCAGGAAATAAGGCTAGCCTTACTGATCCGAGCGTGCTCGCCGCCCCCGAAATGCGAAAAACCGCTCCGGCTTTCGGCCATAATGGAGGGGTGACGAGCACCTCAATCAACCTTGCGCCGAGCGCGCCCCGGATCAACCGACCGAACACGGTCGCGGTTGGAACGATCGTCTGGCTGGGCAGCGAGGTCATGTTCTTCGCCGGCCTCTTCGCGATCTACTTCACGCTGCGATCGATGGCTCCCGAGCTGTGGGCGGCCGAGGCCGGTCGCCTGAACGTCCCGTACTCGACGATCAACACGATCATCCTCGTGTCCTCGTCGTTCACGTGCCAGTTCGGCGTCTTCGCAGCGGAGCGCATGCAGCCCCGCATGACGGGCTGGAGCCCGCGCAAGTGGGGCATGGTCGAGTGGTTCTTCCTCACCTACGCCCTGGGCGCCGTGTTCGTCTCCGGCCAGATCCTCGAGTACGCGACGCTCGTCAGCGAGGGCATCTCCCTCAGCTCGAACGCGTACGGCTCGGCGTTCTACCTCACGACCGGCTTCCACGGCCTGCACGTGACCGGTGGCCTCATCGCCTTCCTCCTCGTGATCGGCCGTGCCTACGCCGTCAAACGATTCGGCCACAAGGAGGCGACGAGCGCCATCGTCGTCTCGTACTACTGGCACTTCGTCGACGTCGTGTGGATCGGCCTCTACTTCGTCATCTACATCCTGCGCTGACCCGGAATGACTGACTCCATGAAGACTGACCCCACCCAGACGACGACCACCAAGGCGTCCAAGAAGGCCGCCCGCGCCTCGCGCAAGAGCGGCCGCCGCAGCCCGTTCGCCTCGGCGGCGCTGCTCGCGATCGGCCTCCTCGTGACCGGTGGCGCCTACGCAGCCGTCAGCGTCAGCACGGCCAGCGCCGAGCCCGTCGCCGCCGCCAAGTCGCAGGCCTCCGTCGACGAGGGCGAGAAGCTCTTCTCCGCGAACTGCGCCACCTGCCACGGCCTCGACATGCAGGGCACGACCGCCGGACCGAGCCTCCTCGGCGTCGGTGCCGCCGCCGTCGACTTCCAGGTCGGCACCGGCCGGATGCCGCTGCAGAACCAGGGCCCGCAGGCCCCGGAGAAGCCCGTGCAGTTCACCGAGGAGCAGATCTCCTCCCTCGCGGCCTACGTCGCCTCGGTCGCACCCGGCCCGGAGATCCCCGAGGAGCAGTACCTCGACGGTGAGGGCGACGCCTCCAACGGCGCACAGCTCTTCCGCATCAACTGCGCGATGTGCCACAACGTCGCAGCCGCCGGTGGTGCCCTGACCGAGGGCAAGTACGCTCCCTCCCTCGTCGGCGTCAGCGCCGCCCACATCTACGAGGCCATGATCACCGGCCCGCAGAACATGCCCGTCTTCAACGACATGAACCTCTCCCCCGAGGACAAGCGCGACATCATCACCGCGCTCAAGTTCATGGAGAAGAACCCGTCACCGGGCGGCAACGACCTCGGCTCGCTCGGCCCCGTCTCCGAGGGCCTGTTCCTCTGGATCTTCGGCCTCGGCTCGATCGTGGCCCTCACCGTCTGGATCACCGCGAAGTCGAACTGACCGACGCGGATCGACAACACGTAAGAAGGAGCACCATGGCTCACGACAACTCGAGCGGCTCGGGTCACCCAGCCGCCGACTCGTCTGCCGATCCGTCCGCCCACGGGCAGGAGCTGCAGGTCGCGACCGGTACCGGGGTCATCTCCCGCGACGCCGTCGTCGACCCCGGCCTGCCTCCGCACCGGAAGCGCGTCACGGACCTCGACCCCAAGAAGGACAAGCGGGCCGAGCGCGCCGTCTACACCCTCTTCTACCTGTCGATCGCCGGCAGCGTCTGGGCGGTCGCCGCCTACATGGCGTTCCCGATCGAGCCCGAGGACATCGCCTCGGTGCGCCTGAACAACCTGTTCATCGGTCTCGGCATGGCGTTGGCCCTGCTCGCGATCGGTATCGGCGCCGTGCACTGGGGCAAGGCCCTCATGCACGACGAAGAAGGCATCGACTACCGTCACAAGGTCGGCGGCAACCAAGTCAGCCGCGATCGTGCGGTGGAGATCATGCACCAGGCGAACGTCGAGTCCGGCATCGGACGACGCGCGCTCATCCGCAACAGCCTCATCGGCTCCCTCATCGTCTTCCCGCTCCCGGGCATCGCGCTGTTCCGCGGTCTCGCGCCGTACGACGAAGACCCCGTCGAGCTCATGCAGCACACGATGTGGAAGGAAGGCACGCGCCTCGCCCGCGACCCGTCCGGTACGCCCATCAAGGCGTCCGACGTGACCCTCGGCAGCGCGTTCCACGTGATCCCCGAGAACCTCCACGAGGCCGACCACGTCCTCAACGAGAAGGCGAAGGCCATCGTGCTGCTCATGCGGCTGAAGCCCGAAGACCTCGTCGAGGAGGAGTCCAAGAAGGACTGGTCCTACGACGGCATCGTCGCCTACTCCAAGGTGTGCACGCACGTCGGTTGCCCGGTCGCGCTCTACGAGCAGCAGACGCACCACCTCCTCTGCCCCTGCCACCAGTCGCAGTTCGATGTCACGAACCACTGCGCGGTCATCTTTGGACCGGCCGCCCGGCCGCTTCCGCAGCTGCCGATCACCGTCGACGACGAGGGCTACCTCGTCGCGCGGAGCGACTTCCACGAACCTGTCGGCCCGAGCTTCTGGGAGCGTCATTGAGCACCTCGACCGCAACACGCGCCCCTGAGCAGGCCAAGGCCGCTCCGGCGAAGAGCTCCGGTGGTTTCACCGGCGCCGCAGCGAACTACCTCGAAGAGCGGACGTCCATCTCGGTCGCCGTCAAGGAGTTCGGCCGCAAGATCTTCCCCGACCACTGGTCGTTCCTCCTCGGCGAGGTCGCGCTCTACAGCTTCGTCATCATCCTGCTGTCGGGCTCCTTCCTCACCTTCTTCTTCCAGGCATCGATGGCGGAGGTCCACTACGACGGGTCCTTCGTCCCGCTGAAGAACATCGAGATGTCCGTCGCCATGGCGTCGACGCTCGACATCTCCTTCGACATCCGCGGCGGCCTCCTGATGCGTCAGGTGCACCACTGGGCGGCCCTGCTGTTCGTGGCGTCCATCGGCCTGCACATGCTGCGCATCTTCTTCACCGGTGCGTTCCGCAAGCCGCGTGAGCTGAACTGGGTGATCGGTTTCGTCCTGTTCATCCTGGCCATGGCCGAGGGCTTCACCGGGTACTCGCTGCCCGACGACCTGCTCTCCGGTAACGGTCTGCGGATCATCGACGGCATGGTCAAGGGCCTGCCCATCATCGGTACGTGGACGACCTTCCTGCTGTTCGGTGGAGAGTTCCCGGGCACCGACATCGTCGGCCGCCTCTACACGCTCCACATCCTGCTCCTGCCGGCGCTGGTGCTGCTCTTCATCGCCCTGCACCTGGTGTTCGTCGTCGTGCACAAGCACACGCAGTTCCCGGGCGCCGGTCGCACCGAGCAGAACGTGGTCGGATTCCCCGTCCTCCCCGTCTACGCGGCGAAGGCCGGTGGCTTCTTCTTCATCGTCTTCGGTGTCGTGATGCTCATCGCCTCGCTGTTCACGATCAACCCGATCTGGAACTACGGACCGTACGACCCTTCCCCGGTCTCGGCGGGTACGCAGCCTGACTGGTACATCGGGTTCGCCGACGGCGCGCTCCGACTGGTTCCGCCGCACCTCGAGTTCGTCCTCTGGGATCACACGTTCTCGTTCAACATCATTCTTCCCGTCCTCGTCCTGGGTCTGTTCATCGTCACGGTGTTCATCTACCCGTTCGTCGAGGCATGGATCACGGGTGACAAGCGCGAGCACCACATCCTCGACCGTCCGCGTAACGCGCCGACCCGCACCGCCATCGGTGCTGCCGGTGTCACCTTCTACGCCGCCCTCTGGGCTGCTGCGAGCTCGGACATCATCGCTACGCACTTCAAGGTGACGATGGAGGGCGTGATCCACACGCTGCAGGCGATCCTCATCCTCGGACCGTTCATCGCCTACTTCATCGCGAAGCGCACCTGCCTGGCGCTGCAGAAGAAGGATCGCGAGATCCTCCTCCACGGGTACGAGACCGGGCGCATCGTCCGCCTCCCCGGTGGCGAGTTCATCGAGGTCCACGAGCCCGTCGACGAGTACGAGCGCTGGCGTCTCGCGAGCTACGACGACCACAAGCCGTTGATGATCCGTCCGAACGCCAAGGGCAAGATCACCGGTGTCCAGAAGGCTCGTGCCGCGATGTCCCGCTGGTTCTTTGAGGATCGGATCGCTCCGGTCACGAACACGGAGATCGAACGTTCCCACGGCGACCACCACTAGGCGGATCCTCGGGAAAAAGCCCCGCAGTCCTCACGGACTGCGGGGCTTTCGTCGTTGAGGGCGGGGCTCGCCGAACTGCGCCGCGGCAAGACGTCTGCGACAGCGGACGTCCGTGCAGTCCCTCTCCCCCGTTCTCCGGGCGCCGAAGGCCGCTGCGGACGAGGTGTGCGCTTCGACAAGCTCAGGGACCCGCGTTTGCTCACCGCGGTTGCCGAATTCCTGCGCGACAGCAGACGAGGTGAGCCGATCGACCTGCCCCCGGGGGGCGACGTTGCCGACACAGGTTGCTCGGGCCGTGCTGAGGAGGCACCGGACTACTGCTGCCCTTCGACGGGGCTCAGGGACCGGACTGCCTGCGCCAGGAGGTCTCTTCGTACGCACCCTGAGTCCTGTGTGGGCGGCGCACCCGCCCGACAGGAGGGCCAGGTTCCCCCTCTGCGCCAGGTCTCCTGATACGCGCCCTGAATCCTCTGCGGGCGGCGTGTGCCCCTCGATAGCGTCAGGGACTGGGGGCCGCTTCCCCTGTCGATCAGGAATGAGGCGGCGTGACCAGTACGGCTGCCCACCGGGAGCAGCCTCGCCGAACGGAAGGGTGACGATCGCGACCTTCGGGGGCGGGTGCGGGTGCCAATGCCGGCTGCTTGTTCTCCACGTCCAGGCGAGCGCCAGAACACGAAAGAGCCCCCGAGCATGGCTCGGGGGCTCTTCGATGACAGCTTGGGGATCAGCCCAGCGGGAGGATCTTCTTGTAGAACTCCGCCGTCACGTTGTAGCCGAGACGACGGTAGAAGTCGCCGGCTCGAGAGGTGGACATCGTCAGCTGGCGCGCACCGCGCTCGACAGCGTAGTGCTCGTTCGCCTCGACGAGGGCCGATCCGATGCCGGCGCCGCGGGCGGTCTCGTCGACGACGAGCTCCTGCAGGTGGGCGGTCAGGCCGGCCGCGTGCAGCAGCCGCGACACCGTCATCAGGGTGTATCCGACAACGCAGTTCGCTTCGTCGACCGCGACGTACAGCACGTTGGTCTCGTCTTCACGAGGGCGCATGACGTTGTTGTACGCGGCCATGAAGTCGTCCGCAGCAGGCGGGATGGACCCGGTGATCAGCTGGCCGGCCAGCGCGAAGACGGCTGAACGGTCGTCGGGCTGACCGCGACGGATGCTGAACGAGGCGACCATCAGCGGGCGAAGTATCCGCGGTAGTACTCGTAGTTCCAACCGACGACCGCGATGACGACCAGCGGGATGCCGATGATCGCGATCCAGAACCCGACCGCCAGACCGAGCACGAGCAGACCGCACGCACCGGCGAGGATGATGGGCCACCAGCTCCACGGGCTGAAGTGTCCGATCTCCGGGTCACCGTCGTCGATGTTCGCCGTCAGCGTGTCCTCGGGGAGCTCGGCGCCCTGGCTCTTGTGCACCCGGCTGAGGTAGAAGCCGAGGAAGGCGCTCAGGATCGCGGCGAGAGCCAAGGTGACCGTGCCGACCCATTCGACCCGGCCATGGAGCGGGTCGACGAGCGACCACACCGTGTAGACCGCGCAGAGGAGGGCGCAGAACACCGTCAGGATCGTGAAGAGGATGATATTGGCGCGCATGGCGGCTACTTCACCTTTCCGGCGTCGATGTCGAGCGTGGGTGCGTCAGGCGCGTCCTTCGCGGGACCGACGCCGACCGGGATACCGACCTCGGGGTGGTGGAGGTCGAAGGCCGGGCGCTCCGAGCGGATGCGCGGGATGGAGACGAAGTTGTGACGCGGCGGGGGCGAGCTGGTCGCCCACTCGAGCGATCCACCGTAACCCCACGGGTCGTCCTCGGTGACTCGAGGAGCCTTCCGGATCGTGATGTACACGTTCAAGAAGAAGGGCAGCAGCGAGATGGCGAGGATGAACGAGCCCACGGTCGACAGCTGGTTCATCCAAGTGAAGCCGTCCTCAGGCGAGTACGTCGCGTAGCGGCGCGGGAACCCGACGACGCCCAACCAGTGCTGGATGAGGAACGTCGTGTGGAAGCCGATGAAGAGCAGCCAGAAGTGCCAGTAGCCGAGCTTCTCGTTGAGCATCTTGCCCGTCCACTTCGGCCACCAGAAGTAGAAGCCGGCGAACATGGCGAACACGACCGTGCCGAACACGACGTAGTGGAAGTGCGCCACGACGAAGTAGGAGTCGGAGACGTGGAAGTCGAGCGGCGGCGAAGCGAGGATGACACCGGTGAGTCCACCGAAGACGAAGGTGATCAGGAAGCCGATCGACCAGAGCATCGGGGTCTCGAAGGTGACCGAACCGCGCCACATCGTGCCCAGCCAGTTGAAGATCTTCACGCCGGTCGGAACCGCGATGAGCATCGTCATGAGGGCGAAGAACGGCAGGAGCACCGATCCGGTGACGTACATGTGGTGTGCCCACACCGTCACGGAGAGCGCCGCGATCGCGATCGTCGCGTAGATCAGGGTCTTGTAGCCGAAGATCGGCTTACGGCTGAACACCGGGAAGATCTCGGACACGATGCCGAAGAACGGCAGCGCGATGATGTAGACCTCGGGGTGCCCGAAGAACCAGAACAGGTGCTGCCACAGGATGACACCGCCGTTGGCCGCGTCGTAGATGTGGGCGTCGAACACGCGGTCAGCTGCGAGGCCGAAGAGGGCCGCCGCGAGCACCGGGAACGCCATCAGGACGAGGATGGACGTCACGAGGACGTTCCACGTGAAGATCGGCATGCGGAACATCGTCATGCCGGGGGCGCGCATCGTGATGATCGTGGTGATGAAGTTGACGCCACCGAGGATGGTGCCGAAGCCGCTGAGCGCCAGTCCGAGGACCCAGAGATTGCCTCCGAGCCCTGGCGAGAACGTCGTGCTCGACAGTGGCGCATAGGCGAACCAGCCGAAGGCGGCGGCACCCTGCGGGGTGAGGAAGCCACCGACGGCGATGAGGCTACCGAAGGCGTAGAGCCAGAACGCGAAGGCGTTCAGACGTGGGAAGGCGACGTCCGGTGCGCCGATCTGCAGCGGCATGAGCGCGTTCGCGAAGCCGGCGAAGAGCGGCGTCGCGAACATGAGGAGCATGATCGTGCCGTGCATCGTGAAGAGCTGGTTGTACTGCTCCTTCGTCTCCACGATCGTGCCGCCGGGCTCGAAGAGCTGGGCGCGGATGATGAGCGCCATCACGCCGCCGAGGCAGAAGAAGATGAACGAGGCGATCAGGTACATGTACCCGATGGTCTTGTGGTCGGTGGAGGTGATCCACTTGACCAGGATGTTGCCCTTGCGCTCGACCGAGGTGCGTCCGACGACGCTCGCCTGGCCTGCGGGAAGCGTGGTGGAGGTCATTCCCCGTCTCCGTGCTCTTCGAGACCTGCCGGCGCCTTGGTGCCGGGGAGGTTGCTGTTGCGATCGTATTCCGTGCCGTAGTCGCCGATGTTGCCCGACTCCGCCAGGTCTTCGAGGTGCTTGTCGTACTCGGCCTGCGAGACGACCTTCACGTTGAAGAGCATGAGCGAGTGGTACTCGCCACAGAGCTCGGCGCACTTGCCGGCGTACGTGCCCTCGCGCTCAGGGGTGAAGGACATGTAGTTCGTCTTGCCCGGGATCATGTCCTTCTTGTAGAGGAAGTCGATGACCCAGAAGGAGTGGATGACGTCTCGCGACTGCAGCGCGATCTTCACCGTCTTGCCGACGGGCAGGTAGAGCGTGGGGAGTGCGTCCTGGTCGATGACGCCACCGGGCTTCTCATCGGCCTGCACGCCTGCGGTCCAGACGTCCTGGCCGTTGACGGCCTCGTCGTACACGAAGTCCCACGCCCACTGCTTGGC
This sequence comes from Plantibacter sp. M259, assembly GCF_006065115.1. NCBI lineage: Bacteria > Bacillati > Actinomycetota > Actinomycetes > Micrococcales > Microbacteriaceae > Plantibacter > Plantibacter sp. M259. The sequence continues at coordinate 4,237,584 of NZ_CP040750.1, forward strand.
GAAGACCTCGATGGCCACGTCGGGATCCTCGTACTGGGTCTCGATCGCGTTCTGGTCGCGTGCCGTGAAGGCGAAGAAGCCGAGGACCAGGATGAGCGGGACGATCGTGTAGAAGATCTCGATCGGCATGTTGTACCGCAGCTGGACCGGGAGACCGGTCTGCCCCTTGCGGCGTCGGTACACGATGACGGCCCAGATGATGAGCCCCCACGTGATGACACCGACTGCGAGCAGCACCAGCCATGCCGTCACCCACAGGCCCGCGATGCGGTCCGTGTGGTTCGTGACGGGAGATTCGCCCTCGACGAATCCCGGCAGGTAACCATGCAGTTCCGCCTGCGTACAACCCGCCAGGACTATGGCGAGTGTGGCTGCGACCGGAATGGCAGCCCATCTGAGACGACGAGTCGAGCGCACCTCTGAAACCTTTCGAATACACACCTGTGGATCGCCCCCCAGTCTAGTGGGGATGGGCGGTGAACGCCGGACCATTCGCGTCCGCGGTGCGGGATCGTGACCGGAATGACGAAGGGGAAACCACCCGCGACCGGGTAATTTCCCCTTCAGGAAGAATCTGGCTCAGTGGAAGCTGTCGCCGCAGGCGCAGCTGCCCTCGGCATTGGGGTTGTCGATGGTGAACCCCTGCTTCTGGATGGTGTCCTCGAAGTCGATCTTGGCGCCGTCGAGGTAGGGGACGCTCATCTTGTCGACGATCACCTCGACACCGTCGAAGTCGACCGTGGCGTCGCCGTCGAGCATGCGCTCGTCGAAGTACAGCTGGTAGATGAGGCCCGAGCACCCACCCGGCTGGACGGCCACGCGGAGACGGAGGTCGTCGCGACCCTCCTGCTCGAGGAGGCTCTTGACCTTCTGAGCCGCCGTGTCGGACAGGCCGACGCCGTGAGCCGCGTCGATCTTGGTCTCGGTCAGGATGGTGTCGCTCATGATGCTCCTCGCGAGGTCTGGCGGCGCCGGGTCGACGCCTGTGGGAGATTCTACCGCCTGCCGCGCCGGACGCACCCCGTGGTTTCGGCGGTGCGTCCGTCGCCGGCTACACGTCGGAGGACGGACGGGGTGCGGCCGCCAGGCGGGCGAGCAGCACCGCCTCCGTGAGGATCGCCTTCTGGAAGACGCCGAGGTGCAGCGACTCGTTCGGGCTGTGGGCGCGCGAATGCGGGTCCTCGACACCGGTGACCAGGATCTGGGCGTCCGGGAAGACCCGGACGAGGTCGGCGATGAACGGGATCGATCCGCCGACACCAGTCTCCACGGGCTCGACCTCCCAGGCGTCGGCCATGGCGCGCTTCGCCTCGGCGACGGCCCAACCGCTCGTGTCCACGAGGAACGGGCTCCCCTGGTCGACCTCGTCGATCGTCAGCTGCGCGCCGAACGGGCTGTTGGCGAGGAGGTGGGCCTCGAGTGCACGGTAGGCCTCGGCCGGATCCTGCCCGGGGGCGATCCGCGCACTGATGCGCACCGACACCTCCGGGATGAGCGTGTTCGAGGCGTTGGCCACCGACGGTGCGTCGATGCCCGTGACGGTGATCGCGGGCTGCGACCAGATCCGGCTGAGGATGGAGCCGCGGCCGATGGGCGAGACGCCTTCGGACAGTCCGGACTCGGCGCGGAGCTGCGCCTCGTCGAACTCCGGGGTGACGGCGTCGTGCGAGGTGAGTCCGTCGACCGCCACCGAACCGTCCGCGTCCCACAGCGTCGCGAGCAGGGTGACCGTGGCCAGCATCGCGTCCGGCACCGCTCCCCCGAGCATCCCGGAGTGGGAGGCGTGGTCGAGAGTCTTCACGCGCAGCCGGAACGTGACGTTGCCGCGCAGACCGATCGTCAGCGCTGGCGTCCGCTCGTCCCAGTTGTCGCTGTCGGCGACGACGATCACGTCCGCCGCGAGGGTGTCGCGGTGCTCCTCCAGGAAGGAGCCGAAGGACCGCGAGCCGAACTCCTCCTCGCCCTCGATGAACAGCACGATCCCGAGGTCGAGGTCGGAGCCGAGGACCTCGGTGACGGCCCGGATCGCGGCGATGTGGGACATGACGCCGGCCTTGTCGTCCGCCGCGCCCCGTCCGTAGATGCGGCCGTCGCGGACGGTCGGCTCGAACGGCGGCGAGTCCCACCTGTCGTCGCTTCCGGGGGGCTGGACGTCGTGGTGCGCGTAGAGCAGCACCGTCGGTCGGCCGTTCCGGGGTTCGCGGCGGGCCAGCACGGCAGGCTGTCCGAGCTCCGATCCGCCGTCAATGGCGGACCGGCGCACCGAGACCTCGTCGAAGACACCGAGACCGCGGGCGAGCTCCGCGACCGCTTCGGCACTCCGCGCCACCTCGGCCGCGTCGAACGCCGACCACGACACCGAGGGGATGCGGACGAGCGCCGACAGATCGGCGATCGACGACGGCAACGCACCGGCGACGGATTCGCGCAGCCGATCGAGGACTTCCTGGTCGTTGCGTGGGTCTTGGGTCGATTCCGTCGTGGTACCTGTCGTCATGCGAGTAATCTTAAGGGAATCCCCGAATCAAGGACGTTCCATCGTGGCCAAACAGCAGAGCACCCCGGCATCAGAGCCGATCGTCGAGACCGCAGCGCAGACGGCTGAGCGCCTCGCGCGCGGCGCCAAGGAGGCGAAGGGTCGACCGACCCCGTCTCGGGCGGAACGCGAGGCGCAGAACAAGCGTCCGCTCGTCCCCTCCGACCGCAAGGAGGCCTCGAAGGCGGCGAAGGCGCAGCAGGCCGAGGCACGGCGGCGTGCGCAGGCCGGCATGGCCGCCGGCGACGACAAGTTCCTCCCGGCGCGTGAGCGCGGTCCGCAGAAGAAGTTCGTCCGCGACTATGTCGACGCCCGGTTCAACATCGGTGAGTTCATGATCCCGGTGATGTTCCTCGTGATCATCCTCACCTTCATGCCGGTGCCCGAGATCCAGGTCTACGGCATGCTCACCCTCTGGGTGTTCTTCATCATCGCGATCGCCGACTGCTTCTTCCTCGGCTTCCGCGTCCGGAAGGCGCTGCGGGCGAAGTTCGGGCAGGACGAGCGGGGCGTGCGCTGGTACGCCGCCATGCGCGCGTTGCAGCTGCGCCCGCTCCGCCTGCCGAAGCCGCAGGTCAAGCGCGGCCAGTTCCCCAACAAGTAGTCCTCGAACGACGAACGCCCGCCGGTCCCAGACCGGCGGGCGTTCGTCGTCGATGGCGCGTGATGCCGATCAGCGGCCCGTTCGGGCCAGTCGGTCGAGCCCGCGGTTGATGTGCCTCGCCCAGAACGGTCCGCGGTAGAGGAACGCCGTGTACCCCTGCACGAGAGTTGCTCCTGCGGCCAGGCGCTCCCGGACGTCTTCGGCGGTGTCGACGCCACCGACCGAGATGACGCACAGCTCCGGAGGCACGATGGCCCGGATGCGCCGCAGGACGTCGAGCGAGCGAGCCGCCAGCGGCGCACCGGACAGTCCGCCGGCCCCAGCCGCCTCGACGATGGCGGGATCGGTGGTCAGCCCGTCACGCGAGATGGTCGTGTTCGTCGCGATGACGCCGTCCAGGCCGAGTTCCACGACCAGCTCTGCGATGCGGTCGACCTCCGCATCGCTCAGGTCGGGTGCGATCTTGACGAGCAACGGCGTCGAACCGGCGGCGGCGCGGACGGCCTCGAGCAGCGGTGCAAGCTGGTCGAGCTCCTGGAGGCCGCGGAGTCCCGGGGTGTTCGGCGAGCTGACGTTGACGACGAGGTAGTCGGCCACGGGTGCGAGGAGCGTCGCGCTCCGGACGTAGTCGGCTGTGGCGTCGGCGACGTCCACGACACGGCTCTTGCCGATGTTCACGCCCAGGACGGGTCGGCGGCTTACCCGTGCGGTCCGTTCGAGCCGACGCCTGGCCTGGTCGGCTCCCCCGTTGTTGAAGCCCATGCGGTTGACGACCGCCCGATCGGCGATGAGTCGGAACAGTCGGGGCTTGGGATTGCCCGGCTGCGGGATCGCCGTGATCGTACCCACCTCGACATGGCCGAACCCGAGGAGTCCGAGGCCGAGGACGCCCTTGCCGTCCTTGTCGAAGCCGGCGGCGACACCGAACGGGGTCTCGAACCGCAGCCCCAGCGTCTCCACCGACTGGTCGAGTCGCGGCGCCGTCCAGCGCCTGATGACGGGGCCGAGGCCGGTGGCGGGAAGCGAACGGATGACGTCGAAGGCCAGGTGGTGTGCGCGTTCGGGATCGAGCTTGGACAGCACCTGAGCGAAGAGGAAGCGGTACACGGTCAGAGCTCCTCGGACGGCACGGGGGCGGCACCGGAAGCGTGCTCGACGCGGAGCAGCGCGATCGCGGACTCGAAGTCGTCGAGCGATTCGAAGGCCTGGTACACACTGGCGAAGCGGAGGTACGCGACCTCGTCCAGCTCCCGCAGCGGTGCGAGGATCGCCAGTCCGATGTCGTTCGCGTCGATCTGCGACGCGCCGGTGGCCCGGATGGACTCCTCCACCCGCTGAGCCAGGACGGCGAGGTCCGAGTCCGTCACCGGGCGACCCTGGCAGGCCTTGCGGACACCGCTCACGACCTTCTCCCGGCTGAAGGGCTCCACCACGCCCGAACGCTTGATCACGCCGAGACTCGAGGTCTCCATGGTGCTGAAGCGCCTCCCGCACTCGGGGCACTGCCGACGTCGGCGGATGGCGAGTCCGTCGTCGCTGGTGCGTGAGTCGATCACCCGGGAATCCGGGTGGCGGCAGAACGGGCAGTACATCAGCGGGCTCCCTCGGGGGTGGTGGGGGCGGTGGCGTCCTCCGCCTCTCGGATCTCGGCATCGACGAGCCCGAAGCGGGCCGTCACCGCCTCGCCGTGCGCCGGCAGGTCCTCCGAGCCCGAGAGGGCGACGATGTGGGCCAAGACCTGACGGAGCGCCGGTTCGTCGTACCGGACGACCTGCTGCGGCCGGAGGAAGGTGAACGCTCCGAGGCCCGAGGAGAACCGTGCCTGGCCGCCCGTCGGGAGGACGTGGTTCGACCCGGCCAGGTAGTCTCCGAGGCTCACCGGGGTGTGGTCGCCGAGGAAGATCGCGCCGGCGTTCGTGATGGCGCCGAGGAGCGACTCCGGGTCGCGGGTCTGCACCTCGAGGTGCTCGGGCCCGTATGCGTTGCTGAACGCCACGGCCGCCTCGAGGTCGTCGACGAGCACGATCGCAGACTGCGGCCCGCCCAGGGCCTCGACGACGCGCGCTCCGTGACGTGTGCCTGCGGCGTACCGCTGCAGCCACTCCTCCACCGCGGTCGCGAGCGCCGCGCTGTCGGTGACGAGCAGCGATGCCGCCGCCTCGTCGTGTTCCGCCTGGCTGACGAGGTCGGCTGCGACGAGCCGGGCATCGGCGCCGGCGTCCGCGATGACCAGGATCTCGGTGGTCCCGGCTTCGGCGTCGATCCCCACCTGCCCCTTCACGAGGCGCTTGGCGGCCGCCACGAAGATGTTGCCCGGGCCGGTCACGACGTCCACCGGGTCGAGGGCGAGGTCGGGTACCCCGTAGGCGAACGCACCGATCGCTCCGGCGCCGCCCATGGCGTAGACCTCGGTCACCCCGAGCAGCCCGGCGGCGCCGAGGATCGTCGGGTGGACGCGGCCGCCGAACTCGCGCTGCGGGGGCGAAGCGAGCGCCACGGAGCCGACGCCGGCCTCCTGGGCCGGCACGACGTTCATGACGACACTCGACGGGTAGACGGCCTTCCCGCCCGGGACGTAGAGGCCGACACGACCGACCGGTGCCCAGCGCTGCACGACGGTCGCGCCGTCACCGAGCTCGGTCGTGCGCTCCGGCGGGACCTGCGCTCTGGTGGCGGTCCGGACGCGGTCGATGGCCTCCGCGAGCGCGGCGCGCACGGCGGGCTCGAGTGCCGTGACGGCCGCGTCGATCTCGGCCTGTGGGACACGGATCCGCTCAGGTCGTCCCCCGTCGAACCGGTCCGCCTGCGTCAGAAGCGCCTCGGAACCGTCCGATCGGACATCGTCGATCAGCGCCTGAGCGGCATGCGCTGCCGCGGTGATGTCGACGACGGGACGGGGCAGCATGTCCAGGAGCTCGGTGCGGCTCGGCCGCACTCCCCTGAGGTCAATGGTGGTGATCATGGCCGTCACAGCCTATCGTCCGCAGCGGTCCGTCCCGGCTGCCGCCCGCGCCCGAGCGGGGTCAGCCGAGACAGTTCGGGCCGAGCAGGGACTTCAGCTCGCCGAAGAGTCCGGACGAGAGGCTGACGCGATGGGGCAGCTCGAACACCCGCGCGATCTCGCCTCGGATGAGCTTCAATCGCACCTCGGTCGATCCCGCGTGCCGCGTCAGCACGTCGCTGAGCGTGGTCACCGTCTCGGTCGTCGCCCGGGCGTCGGCCATCGACAGCTGGAGCATACGGTCGGCACCGGCCTCGGGCAGTTCGGGCGAGAAGATGCTGTACGCGTGGAGGTTCATCCCGTCGTCTCGGACACTGACCCGTCCGCGGACCACCACGATCGAGTCGCCGACGAGTTCGGAGGCGAACTCCTGGTACGCCTTGCCCATGAACATGGCGGTCATCTCGCCGCCGAAGTCCTCGACCTGGATCATGCCGTACTGGTTGCCGGAGGCCTTCGCGATCCGGTGCTGGACACTCGTGACGAGCCCCGAGATCACGACGGTCTCGCCGTCCATGCCCTCGGAGGTCATGAGGTCGGTGATGGTCGTCGTGGCGTGCTTCGCCAACTCGATCTCGAGTCCGGCCAGCGGGTGGTCCGAGACGTACAGCCCCAGCATCTCCCGTTCGAAGTTGAGTTTGTCGCGCTTGCTCCAGTCGGGACGCGCGGGGACGCTCGCGAGCGGAACCTCGCCGACCTCGGCGAACAGGCTGTCGAAGTCGAAGCCGATGCTCCCGGACGCCTCGGCACGCTTGTCCTTCACGACGGAGTCGACGGCGTCCTCGTGGATCTCGTAGAGCGCACGTCTGCTGTCGCCCATTGAGTCGAACGCGCCGGCCTTGATGAGCGACTCGATGGTCCGCTTGTTCGCCACCGGCAGCGGCACCTTGCGGAGGAAGTCGTGGAAGGAGGTGAACCGGCCCTCGCGCTCGCGTGCCTGCCGGATGAGCTCCACGACGTTCGAACCGACGTTGCGGACGGCACCCAGACCGAACCGGATGTCCTCCCCGACTGCGGCGAAGAACCCGATGGACTCGTTGACGTCGGGTGGCAGGACCTGGATCCCCATGCGGCGGCACTCGTTGAGGTAGAGCGCCATCTTGTCCTTGGAGTCGCCGACACTCGTCAGCAGACCGGCCATGTACTCGGCCGGGTAGTGCGCCTTGAGGTACGCCGTCCAGTAGGAGATGACCCCGTACGCGGCGGAGTGCGCTTTGTTGAACGCGTAGTCCGAGAACGGGAGGAGGATCTCCCACAGCTTGTTGACGGCCTCCATCGAGAAGCCGTTCGCGACCATGCCGCCGGAGAAGCCCTCGAACTGCTTGTCCAGTTCGGACTTCTTCTTCTTACCCATCGCACGACGGAGGATGTCGGCCTGCCCGAGGGAGAAGCCGGCGACCTTCTGCGCGATCGCCATCACCTGCTCCTGGTAGATGATGAGGCCGTAGCTCGTCGACAGGATCTCGGAGAGCGGTTCCTCGAGCTGCGGATGGATCGGGGTGATCTCCTGCAGGCCGTTCTTCCGCAGCGCGTAGTTCGTGTGCGAGTTCGCGCCCATCGGCCCTGGCCGGTACAGGGCGATCAGCGCCGAGATGTCCTCGAAGTTGTCGGGCTTCATGAGGCGCAGCAGCGCGCGCATCGGTCCGCCGTCGAGCTGGAACACCCCGAGGGTGTCGCCTCGGGACAGGAGTTCGTACGCACCGCGGTCGTCGAGTTCGAGGTCTTCGAGGACGAGTTCGATGTCGCGGTTGCTCTTGATGTTGTCGAGGGCGTCGTTGATGATCGTCAGGTTGCGCAACCCGAGGAAGTCCATCTTGATCAACCCGAGGGACTCGCACGCCGGGTAGTCGAACTGCGTGACGATCTGGCCGTCCTGCTCGCGCTTCATGATCGGGATGATGTCGATGAGCGGGTCGCTCGACATGATCACGCCGGCCGCGTGGACGCCCCACTGTCGCTTCAGATTCTCGATGCCGAGCGCGGTCTCGAAGACGGTCCGCGCCTCCGGGTCGGTGTCGAGGATGCCACGGAGGTCGACCGCCTCCTTGTACCGCGGGTGCTTGGTGTCGAGGATGCCCTCGAGCGGGATGTCCTTGCCCATGACCGCCGGCGGCATGGCCTTCGTCAGCTTGTCGCCCATGCCGAACGGGAAGCCGAGGACGCGCGACGAGTCCTTGAGCGCCTGCTTGGCCTTGATGGTGCCGTACGTGACGATCTGCGCGACGCGCTCGTCGCCGTACTTCTCGGTGACGTACTTGATGACCTCGCCGCGGCGGCGGTCGTCGAAGTCGACGTCGAAGTCGGGCATCGAGACGCGGTCGGGGTTGAGGAACCGCTCGAAGATGAGCCCGTGGCGGAGTGGGTCGAGATCGGTGATCTGCATCGCGTACGCCGCCATGGAACCCGCGCCGGAACCACGACCGGGCCCGACGCGGATGCCGTTGCGCTTCGACCACTGGATGAAGTCGGCGACGACGAGGAAGTACCCGGGGAAGCCCATCTGCACGATGACGCGCGTCTCGTAGTTCGCGCGCTCGCGGACGTCGGCGGGGATCCCGTTCGGGTACCGCAGGTTCAGCCCGGTCTCGACCTCCTTGATGAACCAGCTCTCCTCGTTCTCCCCCTCCGGCACGGGGAAGCGCGGCATGTAGTTGGCCGAAGTGTCGAAGGCGACGTCGCAGCGCTCGGCGATCGCGAGGGTGTTGTCGCACGCCTCGGGGTACTCGCGGAACAGCCGGCGCATCTCGTCCGCGGACTTCAGGTAGAACTCGTCGGCGTCGAACTTGAAGCGGTTCGGGTCGTTGAGCGTGGAACCGGACTGCACGCAGAGGAGGGCGGCGTGCGCTTTGGCGTCCGCGGCGTGCGTGTAGTGGAGGTCATTCGTCGCGAGGAGCGGGAGACCGAGGTCTTTCGACAGCCTGATGAGGTCGGCCATGATCCGGCGCTCGATCCCGAGCCCGTGGTCCATGATCTCGCAGAAGTAGTTCTCCGCGCCGAAGATGTCGCGGAAGTCCGCAGCGGCCTTGACCGCCTCGTCGTACTGGCCGAGACGGAGTCTCGTCTGCACCTCGCCGCTCGGGCAGCCGGTCGTCGCGATGAGGCCGGCGCTGTACTGGCTCAGGATCTCCCGGTCCATGCGCGGCTTGAAGTAGTACCCCTCGATCGACGCCTTCGACGAGAGCCGGAAGAGGTTGTGCATCCCCTCGGTCGTCTCCGAGAGCAAGGTCATGTGCGTGTAGGCGCCGGCGCCACTGACGTCGTCCCCCCCGCCGTCGCCCCACTTGATCCGCGTCCGGTCACCGCGCGCGGTCCCCGGGGTGATGTACGCCTCGGTCCCGATGATCGGCTTGATTCCGGCATCGGTCGCCGTGCGCCAGAAGTCGAAGGCGCCGAACATGTTGCCGTGGTCGGTCACGGCGACGGCGGGCATGCCCTGCTCGACCGCGGCCTGGATGAGCGGCTTCACGCGGGCTGCTCCATCGAGCATCGAATACTCGCTGTGGACGTGCAGATGGACGAACGAATCGGTGGACGTGGGCACGGACGGCGCCTCCGGGGATCGTGCTGTGGGGTTCGGCGCGGACGCCGAGGTGGTCTGTGATCCAGCCTAACCGTCACCGCTGACGGTCGGCTCCTGCTACGTCGTCACGCATGGCGACGGGAGGGCTGGGCGTCGGCTCAGTCGAGTTCGAGCACGGACAGGGCGTGCTGGAGGTCCGCCGGATAGGCAGCCTCGAACCGCACGAACTCCCCCGTGGCCGGGTGGGCGAACCCGAGTTTCGTGGCGTGGAGCCACTGGCGGGTGAGCCCCAGCCGCGCTGAGAGCGCAGCGTCGGCTCCGTACATCGCGTCGCCGACGCAGGGGTGCCGCTGGGCCGCCATGTGCACGCGGATCTGGTGGGTGCGGCCGGTCTCCAGATGCACCTCGAGCAGCGAGGCGTACGGGAACGCCTCGAGCGTCTCGTAGTGCGTGATCGACGGCTTGCCGTCGGCGGTCACGGCGAACCGCCAGTCGTGACGCGGATGGCGGCCGATCGGTCCGTCGATGGTGCCGGCGAGTGGATCGGGATGCCCCTGCACCACAGCGCGGTAGATCTTCTCGACCTCGCGGTCGTGGAAGGCCCGCTTGAGCCAGGTGTAGGCCCGCTCGGTCTTCGCGACGACCATGAGGCCGCTCGTCCCGGCGTCCAGCCGATGGACGATGCCCGCGCGCTCGGCGGCTCCCGAGGTCGAGATGCGGAAGCCCGCCGCCGCGAGGGCGCCGAGCACCGTCGGGCCCTCCCAACCGACCGAGGGATGCGCCGCGACGCCCGCAGGCTTGTCGACGACGACGATCTCGTCGTCGTCGTGGACGATGCCGAGGTCGGGGACGGCGATCGGGACGATCACGGCCTCCCGTCGAGGCGTCCATTCGATCTCGAGCCAGGCGCCGCCGAGCAGGCGATCGGACTTGTCTACCGATTTCCCGTTCATGGTGACACCGCCGGCCAAGGCCACCTCGGCTGCGTAGCTGCGCGAGAAGCCCAGGAGCTTGGCGAGTCCGGCGTCGACGCGCTCGCCGTCGAGTCCATCGGGGACGTACAGGCTGCGGGACTCGTTCACGGGCGACCTGCGTCCGGGCTCGCGTCGCCAGGCTCCGCAGGATCGAGGGTGGCCGCGTCGGCTTCAGCCTCGCGGTCCTCCGCCTCCTGGGCCGCCCGTTCACTCGCTCGCGTCGTGCGCGTGCCGTCGAGGTTGACACCGAAGAGCGTCAGGAGGATGAACAGCGCCATGCTGACCACGATGCAGATGTCGGCCACGTTGTAGATCGCGGGGAGCATCCAGGGCGTCGAGATGAAGTCGACGACGTGGCCGAGGCCGAAGGACGGCTCGCGGAAGAGGCGGTCGGTCAGGTTGCCGAGCACGCCTCCGAGGAGCAGACCGAACACGATCGCCCAGGCGCGCGAGCGGATACGGCGCGCGAACCAGACGATGACGACGACGACCACCGCGGCGAGGATCGAGAAGATCCAGGTGTAGCCGGCCCCCAGCGAGAAGGCGGCACCTGAATTCTTGACGAAGTACAGGACCAGCGCCTGTCCGAAGACGGGGACGGACTCACCGACCGTCAGGTTGGTGGTGACGAGGAACTTCGTGAACTGATCGGCCGAATAGGCCACGACGGCAACCAGCGCCAGGACTGCAAGAGTCCTGGCGCTGGCCTTCGACGGTGATGCGGGAGACAACCGGGTGTCTGCGCTAGACCGCTGCGCTGTCGGCGGTGACGCCGGACTTCGCATCGGGTGCGGAACTCGACGACGAGGCGTCGAGGTCCTTCAGCTGACCCTCGATGTAGCCGCGGAGCTGCGAGCGGTACTCACGCTCGAAGTTGCGCAGCTCGTCGATCTTGTGCTCCAGCACGGAGCGCTCCTGCTCGAGGATCTGCATCTGTGCGCGCTGCTTGGCCTCGGCCTCGGCGACGACACGTGCCGCGGTCGCGTGACCTTCGGCGATGAGTGCGTCGCGACGCTGAGCGCCCTCTGCGACGTGCTCGTCGTGCAGGCGGCGGGCCAGCTGGAGCAGGTTGTTGGAGCTCTCGGCCGTGTTGTCGGTCGACTCGGCGGCAGGAGCCGCGGCGGGTGCGGCGACCGGTGCCGGTGCGGGAGCAGGCTCGGCCTTGGCGAGCGCGGCGGGAGCGGAGGAGCCGCCCTTCTGCAGCTCGGCGACCTTGGCCTCGGCCGCGGTCAGCTTCTGCTGGACCTCGTCCTTCTCCTGGATGAGGCGACGCAGTTCGACGACAACCTCGTCGAGGAAGTCGTCCACCTCGTCCTGGTCGTAGCCTTCGCGGAACTTGGTCTGCTGAAACCGCTTCTGGACCACGTCTTCGGGAGTGAGCGCCATAGCGAACCACCTTCACTGTCGAATCGAAAATCTGTGTACAACGCCCCCACGCTAGCAAAGTCTGACCCAGTGGGTGAGACATGTTGTCAGCGTCGGAGCTTCCCGTCAGGTGACGGGCGTTCTATCGTAGCCGCACAATCGTCGTGAACCCTGCGCGGGCACCGACGTCGGCGGCTACAGGAGCTGGACGAGCGTCATCGCGATGATGCAGCACAGCATCGTCAGCGTCCAACCGAAGTCGAGCGCGACGGGACCGACCGCGACGCGCGGCAGGACGCGGCGGAAGAACCGGATCGGCGGGTCGGTGACCGTGAAACTGAGCTCGGCGAGGACCAGGCCGACGCCCGACGGTCGCCACTGCGGGCGGAGTACCCGAGCCAGGTCGAGGATGAACCGCGCCCAGAGGACGAAGAAGTACAGGAGCAGCGCGAGATAGAGGATCGTGCCGATCACGGAGATGAGAGAAGCCACCCCTCGATTATGACTGAGCGAAGAAGGTCGCCTCGGTCGCTTCCGGTGCGCCCTGCCCGTTGTCGCCGGAAACGGCGACGTGCTCGGGCGAGAGCAGGAAGACCTTGCTCGTCACTCGCTCGATCTTCCCGTAGAGGCCCTGCGAGAGACCGCTGGCGAAGTCGATGAGGCGTCGGGCGTCGCCGTCGCTCATCTGGGAGAGGTTGATGATGACCGGGACACCGTCACGGAAGCTCTCGGCGATGATCTGAGCGTCGCGGTACTGCTTGGGGTGCACCGTGAGGATCTCGTTGAGGTCCGAGCTCGGGGCGACCGGCTGGCGGACCGGGACCGGCTTGCGCAGCGGGGTCACGGGAGCGGCCTTCTCGACGCGCTCGACCCGCTCTGCGCGCTCGGGACGTTCTGCCCGGCGAGGCTCGGCCTGCTGCGTTGGCTCGGCCTGGGCAGCGTGCTGCTGCTCGTACTCGAGATCATCGTCGGCGAGCCCGAGGTACACCATGGTCTTCTTCAGTGGGTTCGACATCGTTTCCTCCGTGATCTGCGGTCCTTGCACCTTCGAGATTAACGTCACACCGGACGATTCCCGGTGATTGCCGTGCCGATGCGTAGGTGTGTCGCGCCCGCTTCGATCGCCTCGGCGTAGTCGTGGCTCATCCCGATCGACAGGCCGTCGGCCTGCGGAGCGAGGGATCGCACTCGAGCGGACGCCGCGACGACCCGCGCGAACGCGGCGGCCGGCGGCTCGTCGAGCGGGGCGACGGCCATCACGCCTCGCAGAAGGACACCTTCGGCCTCGAGCGTCTCCGTGGCGAGCGCTTCCAGCGCCTCGTCGCCGACCACACCGCCGCGACCCGGGTCTTCGGTCAGGTTCACCTGGAGGAACACCTCGAGGAGGCGGTCCGGTGATGACAGCGCGCGCAGGAGTTCGGGCCGGTCCACCGAGTGCACGGCGTCGACGTATCGGCGCACCTGCTTGGCCTTGTTCGTCTGCAACTGGCCGATGAAGTGCCACCGCAACCCGAGTCCGGCGGCCGCCTCGGCCTTGTCGCGGGCCTCCGGGTGTCGGTTCTCCCCCACGTCGGTGACCCCCGCGGCCGCGAGCTGCTCCACGAGTGCGACCGGATGGAACTTCGTCACGACGATGAGTGTCGGCTCGTCGGCGCGCCCGGCTGCACGGGCAGCGTCTGCGACGCGGCCGCGGATCGCGGCGAGGCGATCGAGCAACGCCGGATCGGGCTCCGAAGAGCCCGACCCGGCCGGGGTGATCGTGTCGCCCACTACTTCAGGAAGTCGGGGATGTCCAGCTCACCCTCGTCGTCGAACGAGGGGTCGACGACGGCGGTCTCGACGACCGCATCGGGCTGACGGTGCGTCGCACCGGAGAAGGGCGACGACGCGTTCTGCCTGGAGCTCCAGTCGCCACCCGAGGCGACCGGTGCCGCAGCAGGCGCCGAGCGGTGCTCGGACGACTCGGAGGCCGTGTTGGCCGAGGTGCTGATGGGAGCGCTGGGCGCCTCGTCCGAGGTGCTCATGACGCCGCCGGAGATGACCGCGTCGGCCGGCGAGGCCGCCGTCCTGGTGAGGGGCTCGCCACCATCGAATCCGGCGGCGATGACCGTCACACGCACCTCGTCGCCGAGGGTGTCGTCGACGACCGCACCGAAGATGATGTTCGCCTCGGGGTGCACGGCCTCCTGGACGAGCTTGGCGGCGTCGTTGATCTCGAAGATGCCGAGGTTCGAGCCACCCTGGATGGACAGCAGGACACCGTGAGCGCCCTCGATGCTCGCTTCGAGCAGCGGGGAGGCGACGGCGAGTTCGGCCGCCTTGATGGCACGGTCCGCGCCGCGCGAGGAGCCGATACCCATGAGGGCGGAGCCGGCCCCTGCATGACCGATTTGACGTCGGCGAAGTCGAGGTTGATGAGGCCTGGGGTAGTGATGAGGTCGGTGATCCCTGGACACCGGCGAGGAGCACCTGGTCGGCGGTCGCGAACGCCTCGAGCATGCTGATGCCGCGGTCGCTGATCTCCAGCAGGCGGTCGTTTGGCACGACGATGAGCGTGTCGACTTCCTCCTTCAGGCGGGCGACGCCGAGCTCGGCCTGGGCCTGACGACGACGACCCTCGAAGCCGAACGGCTTCGTGACGACACCGATGGTCAGCGCACCGATCGACTTCGCGATCCGCGCCACGACGGGTGCGCCACCGGTTCCGGTACCGCCACCCTCGCCGGCGGTGACGAACACCATGTCGGCGCCGGCGATTGCCTCTTCGATCTCCTCAGCGTGATCCTCCGCCGCACGGCGTCCGACCTCAGGGTCGGCACCGGCGCCGAGGCCGCGGGTGATCTCGCGGCCGACGTCGAGCTTGACGTCGGCATCGCTCATCAGCAGCGCTTGCGCGTCCGTGTTGATGGCGATGAATTCCACGCCTCGGAGGCCGAGCTCGATCATGCGGTTGACCGCGTTGACACCGCCGCCGCCGATACCGACGACCTTGATGACGGCGAGGTAGTTCTGGTTTGTAGTCACTTCAGGCCTCCGTGAGAACTCTCAACCTCTAGTTAAGGTTTAAAGTTATGCTGCGTATGCATTTTCTGTCCTGAGCACGACGTTAGGGCCCAGCCCCGACCGTGTCGGGACGCTTCCGGGCGTGTCGGCACATCGACGGGAATATCCCGGTGCGCTTCCTCAGCGGACGATCGCGGCGGACGGCGACGACACGTCGTACTGGTTCACCTGGGACGGGTCGGTGGCCGCCATCGTGGTCGCGAGGATCCGCGCTTTCAGCACCGAGTCCTCCGCACTCCCCCACACGACCTCGGCGGGCGAGTCCACGAGCGTGAGGGTGACGTCGTCCGCGGTCGACGCCGAGACCGACGCCACGCGGGCACGGAGATCCGTCGGGAGCGCCCGGATCACGGCGGCCGCGGCGACGAAGCCCTTGGAGGTCGGGCCGCCGGTGACCATGAGCGTCGGATACCCGGCGATCGGCTGGTCGCTGCGCTCGATCGTGACCCCGGCGGCGTCGACCAGGGTGTACACCGATCCGGACTGCAGCACGCCCACTGGCTCGCGTTCGACGATCCGCACGACGAGGGTGCTCGGAGGCTGGGATTCGAGGGAGTAACTCGCGATGAGCGGGTATCCGACGAGCACCGCCTTGACGGCTCCCGCGTCGACCAGTGCGAGTGGGCGACCCAGCTGGTCGCTGAGCGCCTCGGTGATCTCGGCCTGGTTCACCCGGCTCGCACCGACGACCTCGATGGACCGGACGGCCAGCAGCGGCGAATAGGCTCCGGCGAGCGAGACGACGATCAGGGCGCCGAGGATAGCGGCCGCGATCACCCAAGGACGGTGGCGTCCACGCTTGCGGGCCGTGAACCGACGGATCTCCTGGCGTTCGTGACGACGTCGTAGCTTGGCGGCCTCACGCGGGGTGAGGAACGCCTCGTCAGCAGGTTCGTCCGGGCGCTCCAGGGTCGCCGTCGCCGAGGCGGATGACGTCGCCGTCGGTTTCGCACCGACCTTCGACGACGGGGACGGCGTCGATGGGGGTGAAGCCGACCTCGATTTCGACTTCGGGCCCGACGGCTGGGAGGGTGCGCCGGCACCCGGCCGCTTCGGCCGGAGCCGGGCGGCGTCGAGTTCGATGACGTCCGTCTCCTGCTCGGCGACGGGCTCAACGGTCACGCCGTCGCGGTCGGCCGGGGCCGACACCGCCGGCCGTGCCTGACGCTCGGGGCGCGGACCGGCCGCGGGGTCGAAGCCGTCCGGGCGCTTCACCGGACGCCCATCAGACGGACTCGCGACCGGCGATGGCCTCGAGGAGCTGCGGAACGATCCGGTAGACGTCGCCGCATCCGAGCGTGATGACGAAGTCGCCTGGTCGCACGACCGTCGCCGTGTAGTCCGCGGCGCGCTGCCAGTCGTCGATGTACGCGACGCGGTCCGCGTCGGAGAACCGGGTCGACACGGTCGCACCGGTCACGCCGGGCTCGGGGTCCTCGCGCGCACCGTAGACCTCGAGCACGACCGTGTGGTCGGCGTACCGTTCGAGGGCGTCGGCGAACTCCTGGGCGAACAGACGGGTCCGGCTGTACAGGTGCGGCTGGTGGACCGCGATGATGCGACCGTCGCCGACCACCGTGCGCGCTGCGGCGAGGGCTGCGGCCACCTCGGTGGGGTGGTGCGCGTAGTCGTCGTAGACGCTCACACCGTCGACGACACCGTGCAGTTCGAATCGGCGCTGCGTCCCGCCGAAAGCGGTGATGCCTCGGAGCGCGTCCGCCGGGTCGAACCCGACACCGACGAGGACCGCGAAGGCGCCGGCGGCGTTGATGGCGTTGTGGCGCCCGGGCACGCGGAGGGTCGCCGCGTAGCTGGTTCCCTCGTAGCTGAGCTGGAACGAGACCGGACCGGTCGAGCCGACGTCGTACAGTCGGACGTCCGCGTCGGCGGCCTCTCCGAAGGTCAGCACCCGCTTGCCGTCGGCGGCCTCGCGGAGCGCCGGCGTGATCCGGACCGCGCCGGCGTCGTCCGAGGAGATGACGACGAGTTCGCGTGCCTGCTGGGCGAAGGTCACGAACGCCTGCTCGAACGCTTCGAGCGAGCCGTAGTGGTCCAAGTGGTCGGGGTCGATGTTCGTGATGAGCGCGACGGCCGTGTCGTAGAGCAGGAACGAACCGTCGGACTCGTCCGCCTCGACGACGAACAGTTCTCCGGCGCCGCGGGCCGAGCTCAGCCCGAGGGACTCGATTACGCCACCGTTGACGAAGCTGGGATCGGCACCGAGCTCCAGGAGCGCCGTGATGATCATGCCGGTCGACGTCGTCTTCCCGTGGGCCCCCGCGACGGAGATGAGTCGCGTCCCGGAGGTCAGCCACGCGAGCGCCTGCGACCGGTGCAGGATCGTCAGACCCCGTTCCTTCGCGAGCAGGTACTCGGGGTTGTCCGCCACAGCGCTCCGGTCACGACGAGGGTGTCCGCATCACCGACGTTCTGCGCATCGTGGCCGATGGCGACCGGGACCCCGAGTTCGCGCAGGGCGTCGATGTTCTTCGACTCGCGCACGTCCGAGCCCGTCACGCGCGATCCGGCGCTCACGAACAACCGTGCGATGCCGCTCATCCCGCTGCCGCCGATGCCGACGAAGTGCACGATGCCGAGGTCGGCGGGGATCTCGACGGTGGGGTCTGGCTTGATCACGGTGTCACGCTTTCTGGGAAGACTGGATCACCGGCCGCGCACGCGCTGCACCGATGGTTGGAGCGCCTCATCGATGAGGCCGATGACGCGAGCCGTGCCGTCGGAGACACCGACGCTCTTGGATTGGGCCGCCAGGTCGTCGACTCCGTGCCGATCGCTCAGCAACGGGACGAGGTGCTCATGCACCCAGGCCGGCACGAACTGCGCGTCATCTACCATAACCGCTCCCCCGGCCCGCACGACGTCGGCGGCGTTGAAGCGCTGCTCACCGTTGCCGACCGGATAGGGCACGTAGACGGCCGGCAGCCCGACCGCACACAGCTCGCTGACCGTGGCGCTGCCCGCACGCGACACCGCGAAGTCGGCTGCGGCGATGGCCAGCTCCATCCGGGAGCAATACTCGAGCAGGTGGTAGTGGTCGACACCCGGGTCCGATATCTCGCTCTTCGCACCCGTGATGTGGAGCACCTGCCAGCCGGCCGCGACGACGTCTTCGGCGCTCTGACTCATCGTCGCGTTGATCCGTCTCGCGCCGAGCGAACCGCCGGTGACGAGCAGCAGCGGTCGGTCCGACACGAGGCCGAACTCGGCGAGGGCCGCCGGCCGGAGCGTCTCGCGGTCCAACTCCTCGATCTCGCGACGCAGCGGCATGCCGACGAAGCGTGCGTTGCGAATGGGCGTGTGGTGGAAGGCGACACCGACATAGGGCGTGTACCTCGCACCGAGTCGGTTCGCGAGGCCTGGACGCGCGTTCGCCTCGTGGATGACCAGCGGGACACCGGCGCGCCTGGCCGCCGTGTACGCCGGCGCGGCCGCGTAGCCACCGAAACCGATCACGACGTCCACGCGGTGCTCCCGGATCATCGCGACCACGGCTGCGACCGCCCGGCGGAGGCGACCGGGGAAGCGGAGTGCGTCGATGTTCGGACGGCGGGGGAAGGGCAGTTTGGGGATCGTGAGCAACTCGTAACCGCGTTCCGGGACGAGTCGAGCCTCGAGGCCCTCCGCCGTGCCGACGACGAGGATCGTCGCTTCAGGGTCTCTGGCGCGGAGTCCGTCGGCCACCGCCAACAGCGGATTGACATGGCCGGCGGTGCCGCCGCCGGCGAGGAGGTAGGTGGTCATCGGGTGACTCCGGAGGATTGGGTACGTCGAGCGGGTGACCGACGGGACTGCCGGGACGCGGGGCGCCCCCGCTCCCGGGCGAACGACAGGACGATCCCGATCGCGACGAGGGTGGTGAGCAGCGCCGTGCCGCCCGAGGACAGGAGCGGTAACGGCACGCCGAGCACCGGGAGGACTCCGAGGACGACACCGATGTTCACGAGTGCCTGGCCGATGATCCAGGCCATGATGGCGCCGGTGGTGATCCGGACGAAGGAGTCGTCGCTGGTACGGATCACCCGGATGAACATGACGGCGAGGAAGACGAACAGCCCGAGGACGAGGACGGCGCCGATGAGGCCCAGCTCCTCGCCGATCGCCGCGAAGATGAAGTCGTTCGAGATCGCCGGCAGCCACCCGTACTTCGCGCGCGAGTTGCCGAGACCGACGCCCCAGAGGCCGCCATTCGCCAGCGCCCACGTGCCGTGGGTCGACTGCCAGTCGGCGTTCTCGTAGTCGCCCTTGCCGTCGCCGAAGAACGCCATGATGCGCTGCATGCGGTTGGCGCTCGTGACGGCCATGATGAGGAACAGCACGGCCCCTGCGACCACCGGGATCGCGATGTAGCGCAGTCGCACTCCGGCGAAGTACAGCGCCGAGAACACGATGAGGGCCATGATCACGACGGTCCCGAGGTCGCCACCGAGCAGGACGAGACCGATGGAGAGACCGGCGAAGGGGATGACCGGGATCAGGGCGTGCTTCCACTCGAGGAGACGCGGCTGCTTGATCGTCAGCACGAGCCCGAGCCACACGACCAGCGCGAGCTTGACCGCTTCCGAGGGCTGCGCGGTGAAGCCGCCGATCTCGATCCAGTTGCGGTTGCCACCGATCTCGTAACCGAGCGGTGTGAAGACGAGCAGTTGCAGGCCCATGGCGACCAGGAGGAACACCCACGCCCACTTCTTCCAGAACCGTGCCGGGAAGCGGCTCACGATGAGCATGAGGGGAACACCGATCATCGCGAACGTCGCCTGGCGCCAGAACAGCCCGAAATACCCGTCGCCGGCCTCGTAGGACTCGACGGAGGACGAGGACAGCACCATGACGAGCCCGAGCCCGACGAGGAAGAGGGTGACACCCAGCAGGAGGAAGTAGTTCTTCGACTCCGGACGCAGCACCTTGCCCAGCGAGATCCGCGCACTCGACATGCCTCTCGGCGACGTCGGCGCGTCGGGTGTCCCACTACCTGAGGCGGTCGTGGTCATCCGGGGCGACGACGACCGCACGCGGCGCGGGTCAGCGCGAGGCGGATCGATCATCCGCCTCACCTCCCAGCTCTGCTTCGACGGCGGCCTGGAACAGGCGACCACGGTGTCCGTAGTCCGTGAACTGGTCCATCGAGGCGGCTGCAGGAGCGAGGAGCACGGTGTCCCCTGCCTGCGCGACCTCGGCGGCCCGGCGAACGGCCTCCGGCATGACGTGTTCAGTCTCCGCTGCGTCGACCTCGATGACGGTCAGCGTCGGCGCGTGTCGCGCGAATGCCGCGAGGACCTCCGAGCGGTCGGCGCCGATCACGACGGCCGCACGCAGGTGGTCGGCGTGCCGCTCCACCAGATGATCGATCGAGACGCCCTTCAACAGGCCTCCGACGATCCACACCACCGAGCGGTAGGCGGCGAGCGATGCGTCGGCGGCGTGCGGGTTGGTGGCCTTCGAGTCGTCGATCCAGTCCACCTCGAGCCTCCGGGCGATGAGTTGGATCCGGTGCGCGTCCAGATCGAACGACAGCAGGGTGTCGCGCACGGCTTCGACCGTGATGCCGGCGGCCCGGGCGAGTGCCGCTGCCGCCAGGATGTTGGCGACGATGTGCGGGGCGGCGAGCCCGCGCTGGGCGAGCGCTTCGACCGTCGTGATCTCGAGGGCGCTCGTCCGACGGTCGTCGAGGAACGCGCGGTCGACCAGGATGCCGTCGACGACGCCGAAGTCGCTCGGTCCGGGGACGTCGAGGCCGAACCCGACGGCGCGGGCGCCGTCGACGACCTCGGCCTCCTCGACCATCGACATCGTCGCCGCGTCAGCGCGGTTGTAGACGCACGCGACCTTCGTGTTCTCGTACACCACGGCCTTCGCCGCCCGGTACGCCTCGGCGGAGCCGTGCCAGTCGAGGTGGTCGTCGGCGAGGTTCAGGCACACGCTGGCGAGCGGTGAGACGATGCTCCGGCCGCCCTGCAGGCCGAGGGTGTGCAACTGGTAACTCGAGAGCTCGACGACGAAGAAGTCGAAGCCCTGCGGATCACGGACGGCGTCGAGGACCGGGACACCGATGTTGCCGCAGGGCGCCGCCCGGAAGCCCGCCTCGACGAGCATCGACGCCGTCAGCTGAACGGTCGTGGTCTTGCCGTTCGTGCCGGTGACGCAGATCCACTCGGCCGGGGTGCCGACCTTGTCGCGGACCCGCCAGGCGAGCTCGATGTCGCCCCAGACAGCGACGCCTGCCGTCTGCGCCCACGTGACGACGGGGTGGTCGGGGTGGAATCCGGGTGAGACGACGACGAGTTCCGGAGCGAACTCCACGAGCTCGGACGGCACGGTCGACAGGTCCCGCTGGATGAGCCGCGCGCCGATGACGCCGACGAGTTCGGCGCGTTCGTCCGCGGCCTCGCCTGCCAGGACCAGTACCTCCGAGCCGAGCTCGGTGAGGGTGTCGGCGACGGAGAACCCGGTCATCCCGAGCCCCAGGACGGCGACCCGCAGACCACGCCAGTCGGCGTGCCAGCTGCGGAGTCCGTCGAGGCGCTCAGCGCTCATCGGCTCAACCACTCGAGGTAGAAGGAACCCACGCCCGCGGCGACGAGCAGACCACCGATGATCCAGAATCGGACGACGACGGTGACCTCGGCCCAACCCTTGAGTTCGAAGTGATGGTGGATGGGGCTCATGAGGAAGATGCGCTTGCCACGGGTCGCCTTGAAGTAGACCCGCTGGACGATCACGGAACCGGCCTCGATGACGAAGAGACCACCGACGAGCACCAGGAGGAGCTCGGTCTTGCTGAGGATGGCCAGGGCCGCGAGCGCTCCACCGAGCGCCAGCGAACCGCTGTCACCCATGAAGATCTGTGCCGGCGAGGTGTTCCACCAGAGGAATCCGATGAGCGCACCCACGATGGCCGCGGCTACCACGGCGAGGTCGAGTGGATCCCTGACGTCGTAACACTTGTAGGCCACGTCGGAGGCGAGCGAGGAGCTGAAGCACGACTGGTTGAACTGCCAGAACCCGATGATGATGTACGAGCCGATCGCGAGGATCGATGCGCCGGTGGCCAGCCCGTCGAGGCCGTCGGTGACGTTCACGCCGTTCGACGTCGCGGCCACGATCACCGAGGTCCAGAGGATGTACAGCAGGATGCCGATCACCGGGATGCCGATCGCCATGAAGTTGATCGGGATGTCGCGGATGATCGAGATGTTGGTCGACGCCGGGGTGAACCCCTCGGTGTTCGGGAAGTTGATCGCGAGGACGGCGAAGACCGTCGCGACGATGAGCTGTCCGGCGACCTTCGCCCACCCGCCGAGGCCGAGGCTCTGCTTCTTCCGCACCTTGAGGAAGTCGTCGATGAACCCGACGATGCCGAGACCGACCATCATCAACAGGACCAGGAGCGCCGAGACGCCGACCTGTTCCTGGAAGATCAGATAGCTCGCGAAGAAGCCGACGAGGGTGCCGACGATGATGATGACGCCACCCATCGTCGCAGTCCCGCGCTTCGTGTGGTGGCTCTGTGGTCCGTCGTCGCGGATGAACTGGCCCCAGGCCAGCTTGCGGAACGCCCTGATGAAGAGCGGTGTCAGGAAGAGGGAGAACGCCAGCGAGATCGCTCCCGCAGCCAACAGGACTCTCATGCGTACAACTCCCCCAGTCGATCGCCCAGCAACCGGAGTCCGGCCGCGTTGGACGATTTCACGAGCACGGTGTCGCCCGGGGCGATCTCCGCGCTCAAGTACGCGAACGCCTCGTCCGCGGTCGCGAAGTACACCGACTCCCCGTCCCACGACCCTTCGTTGATCGCGGTGATGTGCATGCGGCGGGCCTCGGGGCCGACCACGACGAGGCGGCCGATGCCGAGCCGGACGACCTGGAGCCCGATCCGGTCGTGCTCCTCGCCCGCCCAGTCGCCCAGTTCGCTCATGGCGCCGAGGACCGCGATGGTCCGGCCGCGTTCAGCACCGATCTGGGCGAGGGTCCGGATGGCGGCCGACATCGAGTCGGGGCTGGCGTTGTAGGCGTCGTTGATGACGGACACGTCGTCGCGTCCACCGAGGGGCTCCATCCGCCAGCGCTCCGCCCGGCTCACGCTCTCGAGGGCGCCGACGATGAGGTCGATCTCCACACCGAGTTCGTGGGCGGCTGCGGCCGCGGCGAGGGCGTTCATGACGTGGTGCTCACCGAGCACCTTGAACCGGACGCGCGCAGAGGAACCGTCGGGCAGGTGCAGCGTGAACGCGGTTCCGGACGCCGTCGCGACGATGTCGGTCGCCCGAACGGCGGCGCGGTCGTCGAGGCCGAACCAGAGCACACGTGCCCGGGTGGCATCGGCCATACCGGCCACCCGTGGATCGTCGAGGTTGAGGACGGCGACGTCCTGCGGGAGCAGCTCGGACACCATCTCGGTCTTCGCCGTGACGGTCGCTCCGATCCCACCGAACTCCCCGCGTGGGCGAGTCCGACCTTCAGGACCACGCCGATGTCGGGTTTCGCCATGCGGATGAGTCGGGCGATCTCGCCGATGCCGCTGGCACCCATCTCCGCCACGAGGAACCGTGTCTCGCTCGTGACGCGCAGCATGGTGATCGGTGCGCCGACCTCGTTGTTGAACGAGGCCTTCGGGCTGACCGTGTCACCGACGCGCTCGAGGACCGCGGCGAGGAGGTTCTTGGTCGTGGTCTTGCCGTTGGAACCGGTGATGCCGACGATCCGGAGTCGTCCGAGCGCGCGCACCCTCGTGATGACCTCGGTGGCGAGGGCGCCGAGCGCGGTCACGGAATCCTCGACGACGACCTGCGGCACGGCGACGGCCAGCTCTCGTTCGACGATGAGCAGGGCGGCGCCGTTCGCGACCGCCGCATCGGCGAACAGATGTCCGTCGGTCTCCTCGCCGGGCTTGGCGACGAAGATGTCGCCGGGGGTGATGAGTCGGGAGTCGGTGTCGGCGACGCCGGACACGACGAAGCCGGGGTCCGCCGAACCGGGGATCAGCCGACCGTCGATCGCCGCGGCGATCTCGGTGAGGGTGAGGTCGATCATCAGAGCCACCCTGCCTCACGCAGCGCGTCGCGCGAGTCGTCGCGCGCCGAGTACGGGAGCTTCACACCGGCGACCTCGTGGTAGTCCTCGTGCCCCGGTCCTGCGTAGAGGATGGTGTCGCCCTGGCCCGCCAGCGCGAGGGCGGTGCGGAACGCGGTCGCCGGATCGGCGACCTCGTGCAGCTCGCCGTCCGGCGCGGCTTCGCGGGCGGCCTCGAGGAGCACGCGTCGGATCGACGCCGGGTCCTCGCTCCGTGGGTGGAAATCGGTGACCACCACGACGTCGGCACCCCGTGCGGCGATCGCACCCATGTCGCGACGCTTCGTCGTGTCGCGGTCCCCATCGGCGCCGAACACCATGATCACGCGGCCCGGCGTGACGGCGCGGATGGCTGCGAGGGTGTTGAGGAACGCGTCGGGGCTGTGCCCGTAGTCGATGTACACGACCGGGCCGCGGTCGCCACTGATCCGCTCGGCACGCCCGGGGATGTAGGCGTCGATCCCACCGTCCCGCTCGAGGGCCTGTGCGATCATGTCGAACTCCACACCGGACTCGACGAGCATCACGATCGCGAGCGCGGCGTTCGCCGCCATGAACCAACCGAGCAGCGGCACGCTCGTCACGAGTACGCGGTCGCCGGGGCCGTCGAGTCGGAACATCGTGGAGCCGGCGGTCTCCTCGAGGATCGTCATGCGCCAGTCGGCGTCGACCTCCGGGCGGGTCGTCAGGGTCGTCACCGGGATCCGGCTCTGCTCGACGAGCCTGCCGCCCCACTCGGAATCGATCGTGACGACGCCTCGTCGGGCGCGATCGGGTTCGAACAGCTCCCGCTTGGCCGCGAAGTACTCGTCGAAGTCGCCATAGTCGTCGAAGTGGTCGTGACTGAGGTTGGTGAAACCGACGACGTCGAAGACGATGCCGTCGACGCGATGCCTGGTCAGCGCCTGAGCGGAGACCTCGATGGCGACCGCGCGCACTTCGGACTCGCGCATGCGGGCGAGTAGCGCGTGCAGCTCACTGGCCTCCGGCGTGGTGAGGGAGCTCGTCACCGCGAGGTCGCCGATGCGCCGCTCCGCAGTGGAGCTCAGCCCGGAGACGATCCCGAGTTGCGCGAGCATGCCGCTCAGGAGGTAGACCACGCTCGTCTTGCCGTTGGTGCCGGTCACGCCGAACAGCGTCGGCGGCTCCTCGGCGGTGCGGTAGACCCAGGCTGCGAGGTGCCCGAGGGCGGCACGCGGCTCGGGCACGACGATGATCGGCAAGCCGGCCGCTGCGGCCAGGTCTCGTCCGGCGTCGTCGGTGAGCACGGCGACCGCGCCGCGTTCCTTCGCCTGCTCGGCGTATGCGGCACCGTGGGCGCGGACACCCGGCATGCCGATGTAGAGGTCACCGGGCTCGACGGCACCGGAGCTCAGGCTGACACCGCTGATCTCCACGCCGTCGGCCGAGCCGTGCAGGTCGAGGTCGAATTCGGTCACCAGCTGCGAGAGCGCCCGCCGTTGCGGATATTCCGGCCTGAGGCTGATCGGGCCCTGATTGTTCACGCTGAGCCCATCCTTCATGAGGTCGTTCAAAAACTGAGCGGCAGGTTCGGTGCCGGCTCCGTGGACGGCTGCACTCCCCTGCTCTTCAGCACCTGGGTGGTCACATCCCGGAAGATGGGAGCGACTGCAGCCGATGAATTCATCTTAACCGGGTCGGCCAGGTTCACCGAAACGACGAACTGCGGCGCCTCTGCAGGAGCGAAACCGGCCATCGAGACGAGGTAGCTCGAGCTGTAACCGCCGTCGCCGTCGGGCTGCTGTGCGGTACCGGTCTTCATGGCCACCCGGTAGCCGGGGACGTCGACGTTCTTGGCGACCCAGCTCTCCTGGTCGACCATCTCGAGCATGTCGCTGACCTGCTTCGCCGCGTCGGCGGAGACGACCTGGGTTCCGGTCGCGTCAGGGACGTCGGTCATGGTGCCGTCGGCGTTCCGGCACCCCTCGACCAACTGGACGGGCATGCGGACACCGCCGTTCGCGATCGTCTGGTACAGGCTGGCGCCCTGGATCGCGGTCGTCGAGAAGCCCTGACCGAACATGGTCGCGTAGTCCGTCTGGCTGTCCCAGTCCGCAGGGTCCGCCATGAGGCCACCGGACTCGCTCGGGAACCCGACCTCGGTCTTCTGCAGCTGACCGAACTTCTGGAAGTAGGCGTAGCGGGTGTCCGCACTCATCTTCTCGCCGAACTGCGAGATCCCCGTGTTGGACGATTCGACCATGACACCCGACAGCGTGAGGTTCAGATCCGCGTGGAACTCGCTGTCGTTGATGTCGGCACCGTTCGACGGCTTGTACCGGAACGGAGCGACCACCTGGGAGTTCGGGTTCGCGACACCCTGGTCGATGAGCGCCGCGGCGGTGAGCGACTTGTACGTCGATCCCGGTTCGAACGGCGCGGCGAAGGCCCGTGAGCCTCGGTCTTCTGACGGCGTCGCGCTGACGTTGCCCGGGTCGACGGCCGGGTACTCGGCGACGGCGAGGAGCTTGCCGGTCTTGACCTCCATCACCGTGACGACGCCCCAGCTCGCACCGACCGCTTCGGCCTGCGCGGCGAGCGACTGCTGCGAGAACCACTGGATGTCCTTGTCGAGCGTGAGCACGACGTCGCCACCGTCCTTCGCCGGCTTCGTCACCGTGGTGCCGGGGAGCGGGAGACCGCCGCTGCCCTTCTCGTACGTCGTGCGACCGTCCTTGCCGGCGAGGCAGGAGTTCTCCATGAGTTCGACGCCCGCCTGGGCCTCGCCCTCCTCGCCCACGAAGCCGACGATGTTGCCGGCGACAGCACCGTTCGGGTACACCCGGTAGGGCTCTTCCTTGAAGGTCGTCCACGGGATCTCCAGCGCCTTGAGCGCTCGGAGCTGGTCGAGGGTGAGTTTCTTCGCGATGAGGGCGTAGAGCGAGTCCTTGTCCGCGGCGAGGGCGTCGGTGATGAGCGCGAGGACCTCCGGACCGGGCTTCCCGATGATCGCGCCGATCTCGTTCGTCGCCTGCTCGAGGGTGATCGTCTGCTCGGCGCCGTCGACCTCGCGTTCGAACGGACCGGCGTCCTTCGGAGATGCCGCCATGCTGTACCGCATGACCGCTTCGGCGAGCACCGAACCGTCTGAGGCGAGGATGTTGCCGCGGGTGGCGAGGATCGTGTCGCCCGTCTCGGTCTTCTCGAGTGATTCGGCGCTCAAGGCACTCGCGCGGACCACCTGGATGTCGACCAGACGGAGGACGAAGAGCGTCATCACGATGGAGACCGCGACGATGGTGAACGCGAGGCGTCGGCGCGTGGTCTTCGTGTGTCTCACCATGATGCCCGCACCGCGTCCTCTCCCGACGTCGCACCTCCGAGCAGGGCGGCGTCCTCCACCGTGAGCCGTCCGGTCATCGTGTGGTCGGCGACGGCAGCCCGTCCTGCAACGGTACGGGCGGGGTGACCGCTTCCTGGCTCGACGCGCCGTCTGCGGCGGCGGCGTTCTGTCCGCCGACGAGCGGGAGCGTCGCGGCCTGTGCGTTCGGCACGAGGGCGGCGTTGAAGATCGGACTCGTGCTCGCCGACGCCGGCGTGGGCGTCCCCAGCACGGCACCGTCGGAGAGCCGGAGGTAGGTCGGGAGCGAGTTGCCCACCATGCCGAGTGCCTGCGCGTTCACGGCGAGGTACTGGGGCGAGGCCAGGCGGTCGAGGTCCTCGGCCAGCGCGGCCGAGGTGCGGCCGAGTTCGACCTGCTTCCCCTCGAGCTGCTGGATCTGGTAAGCGCCCTGGCTCAACCCGACGCTGAGGAGCAACTGACCGACGACGATGGCGACGACCGCACCGACGACGATGACCGCATACATCGGCCGTGGTCGGAGCTTCGAGCGCGCCCCGGTCGTGACCGCACGGATGTGCTGCCGTTCGGGCGCCGTCCGGGTCGGCTGCGGCCGAGCGCGTCCGAGCCGTTCGGGTGCGAGATCGAGTGCTGCGGTCGCTCCGCTCATGCTGGCCTCCTCAGCCGTTCGGCCGCGCGGAGTCGCACGGGTTTCGCTCTGGGGTTCTCGTCGATCTCGGCCTCGGTGGCGAGTTCGGCGCCCTTGACGAGGAGCTTCAGCTCCGCGCTGTGCTCCGGGAGCTCGACGGGCAGCCCCGCCGGCGTGGTCGACTTCGCCCGCGCCTGAAGCTCGCGCTTGACGATCCGGTCCTCGAGCGACTGGTAGGACAGGAACACGATCCGGCCTCCGACCCGAAGCAGGTCGAGCGCGCGGGGCACGGCGGACTCGAGGACCGACAGCTCCGCGTTGACCTCGATGCGCAGCGCCTGGAAGACCCGCTTGGCCGGGTGGCCGGTGCGACGTGCGGCCGCCGGCGTGGCCCGATCGATGAGCTCGACGAGCTGACCGGAACTCGTCAGCGGTCGCTGCTGGCGTTCCTCGACGATGCGGCGTGCGTAGCGCTGCGCCAACTTCTCGTCGCCGTACTCCCAGAAGATCTTCCGAAGCGCGACCTCGTCATAGGTGGCGAGGATCGTCTCCGCCGTCAGCTCGCTCGAGGCGTCCATCCGCATGTCGAGAGGCGCGTCCTGCGAGTACGAGAAGCCGCGTTCGGTCCGATCGAGTTGCAGCGAGGAGACACCGAGGTCGAACAGGATCCCGTCCACCTGTGGGAACCCGAGCTCCTCGGCCGCCTCGTCGATGTCGTCGTAGACGGCTTTGACGAACCGGGCTCGCGACCCGAAGCGCTCGAGCCGCTCCTGAGCGATGTCGAGCGCATCGAGGTCGCGGTCGAGCCCGATGAGGGTCAATTGCGGGAACCGCTCGAGCATCGCTTCGGCGTGGCCCGCCATGCCGAGCGTGGCGTCGATGAGGACCGCGCCCTCGTGGGACACGGCGGGGGCGAGCAACTCGATGCATCGCTCGAGGAGGACCGGGGTGTGGATGTCGTTGATGGCCATATGCGTAATCCGGACGGTCCCTGACCCCTGATCCCCATCCGTTCCGACCTGGCACCGGGGAAGTGTGTCAGGGCGGGCTCCGACCTGGCACCGGGGAAGTGTGTCAGGGCGGGACGGCTGGGAGTCAGGGGGCAGGGCACTAGAAGAGTCCGGGGATCACCTCCTCGGCGGTCTCGGAGAAGACGCTCTCCTGTTCGGCGAGGTAGGACTCCCATGCCTCGGCGTCCCAGATCTCCGCGCGGCTGCCGGCGCCGATGACCACGAGGTCGCGGCTGAGCCCGGCGTACTGGCGGAGGTTGGACGGAATGGTCACGCGGTGCTGCTTGTCGGGGGTCTCGGCGCTCGCTCCGGAGAGGAACACGCGCAGGTAGTCGCGGGCCTGCTTGCTGGTGACCGGAGCCTGGCGGATCTTCTCGTGGAGCGCCTCGAACTCCCGCGTGCTGAAGACGTAGATGCAGTGCTCCTGGCCTCGGGTCATGACGACCCCGCCGGAGAGCTCATCGCGGAACTTCGCCGGCAGGATGATGCGACCTTTTTCGTCGAGTTTGGGGGCGTGACTACCGAGGAACATACGCCCCCGCCCCCAATCGTTCTGGCCAACATCTTGGTTGGGCTCCACTTTACTCCACTTTGCCCCACCGGTGCAGCACATTCCTCCATATTGGACCATTTGTCCATGAAAAAACCCCGCAAAGTCAAGACTCTGCGGGGTGGAGGGAAATGGAGGGGTTTTGCCATACCCGGGACGATCAGGGAGGGCCGGAAACGACGAAACGGGGCCGATCCGAGGATCGGCCCCGTTTGGAGTCGTGGTGCGGCGGCGCCGCGAGGGAGGGAAGTGGAGTCAAGTGGCCGGCCGCGGAGCGACCGGGAGACCTGGCATCGTTACTGCTCGTCGCCCGACTGACGCTTGTCCCAGCGATCGTTGAAGCGGTCCATCAGACGCGAGGACTTCTGGCCGGCCGGAGCAGCCTGACGAGGACGCGGCTGTTCGAGTGGAGCCCGAGTCGGTTTGGTCGCCACGAGCACGCCCGTGAGCATGATCGCGAACCCGAGCAGACCGACGATGGGCTGCTGGATCACGACTCCCAGCACGAGGCCGATCGCCCCGACCACCGCGATGAGGGAGCCGAGCGCGATTCCGCGGTAACTCGGTTTGCCCGCGCCAGCGCTGACCTTGGAGACGAAATCGGCATCGCTGCGGTAGAGGTGGCGTTCCATCTCATCGAGGAGCCGTTGCTCCTGCTCTGAAAGTGGCATCTGATTCCCCTCAAGGTCACACGACGCGACGTTGTTGATCGAGTCTAGCCACCGAAGCATGACTAGGCTAGGTGCGTGATCGAAAGCAATGAACTCGCCACCCTGGTGGGCCGCGGGCTCTCCGACTTTCTCTCCTCGCGAAGCTCCATTGTCGCGCAGATCGGCCCTGAGCTCTCCCCGTTCCTCGACTTCTCCCGGGAATTTCTCAGCGGTGGGAAGCGGTTCCGAGCACAGTTCTGTTTCCGGGGTTGGCAGGCCGTCTCCACCGGGAGGCACGCCAGCGGTCAGGGCGGCCTCGAGACCGTCATCGCGACCTGTGGAGCACTCGAGCTGTTCCATGCCGCGGCGCTCGTCCACGACGACATCATCGACAACTCCGACACCCGCCGGGGTGCACCGTCGGCTCACGTCTCCTTCGCGGAGTTGCACCGTCGCAGCCGATGGGACGGCGACCCGACCACCTTCGGCACCGGAGCCGCCACGCTCCTCGGCGACCTGCTCCTCGGCTGGAGCGACGAACTCCTCGACGACGGACTCGATCAGCTGGACGACCGCACCGCCGCTCGCGCAGCGCGGGCCGAGTTCAACCGGATGCGGACCGAGGTCACGGCCGGCCAGTACCTCGACATCCTCGAGGAGCGCGCCTGGCGCGACGCCGCCGACGACGAACAGCGCCGACGCGCCGAGCGCGTCCTGATCTTCAAATCGGCCAAGTACAGCATCGAGTCCCCGCTCGCGCTCGGGGCGCTCCTCGGCGGCGGGAACGAGCAGCAGCTCGCGTCGCTCCGCGGGTACGGCCTCCCCCTCGGCATCGCCTTCCAGCTGCGTGACGACCTCCTCGGCGTCTACGGCGATCCCGCCGTGACCGGCAAGCCGAGTGGCGACGACCTCCGCGAGGGGAAGCGAACCATCCTCATCGCGCTCACGAGGGAGGCCCTCCAGCCGGGCGCGCGCGCCATCCTCGACGAGCTGCTCGGAGATCCCGAACTCGACGACGACCAGATCGGCCTGCTCCAGGCGACCATCCGCGACAGCGGAGCCGTCGACCAGGTGGAGAAGCTCATCCAGGACCACGTCGCACGGGCGCTCTCCGCATTGGGCGAGGCTCCGATCAACGACGACGCCCGTGCGCACCTGCGCGGCCTCGCGGTCGCGGTCGCACGCCGCGAGACCTGAGCCGTCCACTCGGACGGCGCGGGGCTCAGGCCAGCGCCTGAGCCACCCGGCGGACCTCGGAACGACGTCCCTCGCGGAGGGCTTGGATCGGCGAGGTCCCGATCGCGTCGTCGTCCTCGAGCATCCAGACCATCGCGGCCTCGTCGTCGAAGCCGTTGTCGGACAGCAGCGTGAGCGTGCCGCGCAGGTTGTGCACCGGCCCGCCGTCCGCGATGAACGACGACGGCACCTGCAGCACGCCGTCACGTCGGACGGCGAGGAGGTCGCGCTCCTCCAGGTACTGGCGGATGCGGCGGATCGGCAGCCCGAGTTCGGTCGCCAGATCGGGAAGGGTGAACCACACGAGTTCGGAATTCTGCTCAGTCACGCACAGCAGTCTGCCACGACCGCGCTCCGCTCGGCGCCGTCGGATCGCGTTCGGGTAACGATCCAGGCACCTCGCCGCCCTCCCGGGGTGTTGACAGCTCTTCGCGCTCGACGTTCCATACACTCGACTGGTGAGTAGCAACCAGCAGACCGATCCGATGATCGGCCGTCTCCTCGACGGGAGATATCAGGTGCGCTCACGCATCGCCCGTGGCGGCATGGCGACGGTCTACCTCGCCACGGACCTCCGGCTGGAACGGCGCGTCGCGATCAAGGTCATGCACGGCCACCTCTCGGACGACACGACGTTCAAGAATCGCTTCATCCAGGAGGCGCGCTCCGCCGCGCGGCTCGCGAACCCGCACGTCGTCAGCGTGTTCGACCAGGGCCAGGACTCCGACATGGCGTACCTCGTCATGGAGCATCTGCCGGGGATCACCCTCCGCGACCTCATCCGCGACAACGGCACGCTGACCCCTCGGCAGGCCGCCGACATCCTCGACGCCGTGCTGTCCGGTCTCGCCGCCGCGCACCGCGCCGGCATCGTCCACCGCGACGTCAAGCCGGAGAACGTCCTCCTCGCCGACGACGGACGAATCAAGATCGGCGACTTCGGCCTCGCGAGAGCCGCGAGCGCGAACACGGCCACCGGCCAAGCGCTCCTCGGCACGATCGCCTACCTCTCCCCCGAACTCGTCACCCGTGGACAGGCCGACGCACGGAGCGACATCTACGCGCTCGGGATCATGCTCTACGAGATGCTCACCGGCGAGCAGCCCTACAAGGGCGAGCAGCCGATGCAGATCGCCTACCAGCACGCCAACGAGTCGGTCCCCGCACCGAGC
Organism: Plantibacter sp. M259; assembly: GCF_006065115.1. Taxonomy (NCBI): domain Bacteria; kingdom Bacillati; phylum Actinomycetota; class Actinomycetes; order Micrococcales; family Microbacteriaceae; genus Plantibacter; species Plantibacter sp. M259. The sequence goes on from NZ_CP040750.1 coordinate 4,270,302, forward strand.
GCCAAGAACCCCGCCGTCCCGAAGGAACTCGACGACCTCGTCTTCTGGGCCACCGAGCGCGAACCGGACGATCGTCCGTCGAACGCCGGCGAGATGCTCGAGCGCCTGCGGTCCATCGAGTCCAGTCTCGGGTTCACCTCGGTCGCCACCGGGGCGCAGCCCACGATCGTCATGCCGGCCTCCTACTCGAGCGAGCACGCCGACGACGTCACCCAGGTCATCGGCCGCAACACCAAACCGCAGCAGGTCCCGGTACGCGCCGACGCGACGGACGGTCCGGGCAAGCTCGCCACGAAGGCGCGCAAGCGCAGCCGCGTGGGCGTCGCGCTGTTCACGATCGTCCTCATGCTCGCCGCGCTCGCCGGTGGGACCGGATGGTACTTCGGCCAGGGTCCGGGCTCGCTCGTCGAGGTCCCGAACGTCGCCGACGGGAGTTTCGGCCAGGCGTCCGCCAAACTCGTGGAGCTCGGCTTTGTGCCGGTGGAAGGCGCGACGTTCAGCCTCACCGTCCCGGCTGGCACGGTCGCCGGCAGCGATCCGCCGTCCGGCTCGAAGATCGACAAGGGCAGCTCGGTCACGGTCCTCGTCTCCCAGGGACCGCAGCCGGTGGACATCCCGGTCCTCGCCGGGCTCGCACAATCAGATGCCGAACAGCAGTTGGACGCGCTCGGCGTCGCCGTCGGCACCGTGAACCAGCAGTTCGACCCGAGCATCGCGAAGGACATCGTGCTCGCGGCGACCGACGCGACCTCGGGCGCCGACTACAGCCAGGGCGGGCCGTCCTTCCAAGGCTCCACGGTGACCTTGCTCGTCTCGGCTGGACAGGTGCCCTCGGTCTCGGGCATGACGCCGGACCAGGCGCGCGACGCCCTTGAATCCGTCGGGCTCGGCGTGGGTGCCTCGGACGAGGCGTTCGACGACACGATCCCCGCGGGGCAGGTCATCGGCATCCAGGCCAAGACCGATGCGGACGGGAACGAGACGGCGTTCATCCCGGGGGACGACGTGACGCTGATCGTGTCGAAGGGCGTCGAGTTGGTAGCCGTCCCCGACACCACGGGCCAGACGATCAATCAAGCCATCAAGGCACTGCAGGACGCCGGGTTCACCGTCGGTGACATCGCCGTGGCAGAGGCGTTCCGTGACATCTTCAAGGTGAAGAAGACCGATCCCCCGGCGGGCAAGTCCGTCAAGAAGGGCTCGACCGTCAACATCACCGACTTCGGTCTGTAGCCACGGCGAAGCGCGATCCACCCACGCAGCTGCCAGACGACGAAGCGCCCATGCCGAACCCGGCACGGGCGCTTCGTCCTGTGCGACCTACTTCGCGGCGGCGAGTTCCTCCGCCACGAGGAAGGCGAGCTCGAGCGACTGCATGTGGTTGAGGCGAGGATCGCACAGCGACTCGTACCGCGTCGCCAGGGTCGCCTCGTCGATCTGCTCGGAGCCGCCCAGGCACTCGGTGACGTCGTCGCCGGTGAGCTCGACGTGGATGCCGCCGGGGTGCGTCCCTGCGGCGCGGTGGGCTTCGAAGAACCCCTTGACCTCGTCCACGACGTCGTCGAAGCGACGCGTCTTGTAGCCGGTGGGCGTCGTGAGTCCGTTGCCGTGCATCGGATCGGTGACCCAGAGCGGCGTCGCGTCGGCACCCTTGATCGCTTCGAGCAACGGAGGCAGGGCGTCTCTGATCTTGCCCGCACCCATCCGCGTGATGAACGTCAGGCGCCCGGGCTCGCGCTCGGGGTCGAGCTTATCGATGAGACGCAGCATGTCGTCGGCCGAGGTGGTGGGGCCGAGCTTCACGCCGATCGGGTTGCGGACGCGCGACAGGAAGTCGACGTGCGCGCCGTCGAGCTCGCGGGTCCGCTCCCCGATCCACACGAAGTGGGCGGAGGTGTTGTACGGTGTGCCGGTCCGCGAGTCGATCCGCGTCATCGGTCGCTCGTAGTCCATGAGCAGCGCCTCGTGGCTCGAGTAGAACTCGACACCGCGCAACTGGTCGAAGTCGGCTCCGGCCGCCTCCATGAACTTGATCGCACGGTCGATGTCGCGCGCCAGTCCCTCGTAGCGGTGGTTCACCGGGTTGGCGGCGAACCCCTTGTTCCAGCTGTGGACCTCGCGGAGGTCGGCGAACCCGCCCTGGGTGAACGCCCGGATGAGGTTCAGCGTCGATGCGGAGGTGTGGTACCCCTTGACGAGCCGAGCGGGGTCGGCCGTGCGCGACTCCGGGGTGAAGTCGTAGCCGTTGACGATGTCGCCGCGGTAGGCGGGCAGGGTGACGTCGCCCCGCGTCTCCGAGTCGTTGGAGCGCGGCTTGGCGAACTGCCCGGCCATCCGGCCCATCTTCACGACCGGCATCGACGCACCGTACGTGAGCACGACGGCCATCTGCAGGACCGTCTTCACGCGGTTGCGGATCTGCTCTGCCGTCGCACCGGCGAAGGTCTCGGCGCAGTCGCCGCCCTGGAGCAGGAACGCGTTGCCGCTCGCCGCCCGAGCCAACCGGTCGCGCAGGATGTCGACCTCGCCGGCGAAGACCAGCGGAGGGAGGGTCGCGAGTTCGGCGGAGGCACGCGCCACCGCGGCCTGGTCCGGCCATGACGGCTGCTGCTTGATCGGCAGCTCACGCCAATAGTCCAGTCCGGCGATCACCGAGGGTTCGGCCATGACGACTGGTTCTGTAGCGTGGGACACGGATTTCCTGTTTCTCTTCGACCGGACGCGCTCCGGAGCCCGCCCGGAAGGGGGAACGGACCGCGATCGCGGCCCGGTTTTTCAGCTTAGCGTCACGCCGACGCGGCGCGCTCCTTGACGCTCGTGGCGTAGACGTCGCGATAGTCCTGGCCCGACAGCTTGCGGAGCTCGACCATCAACTCGTCCGTGACGCTGCGGAGGATGAAGCGGTCCCCCTCCATACCCTCGAACCGCGAGAAGTCGAGCGGCTTGCCGATGACGATCCCGATCCGACGGATCCGGGGCAGCTTCGTGCCGATGGGCATGACCTTCTCGGTGTCGATCATCGCGACGGGGACGATGGGGACCCCGGCCTCGAGCACCATCCGCGCGACGCCGGTGCGGCCGCGGTACATCGTCCCGTCGGGGCTGCGGGTTCCCTCCGGATAGATCCCCAGCAGGTGACCGCCACCGAGGACCGCGAGCCCGGTGTTGAGTGAGGCCTCGGAGGCCTTGCCGCCCGACCGGTCGATCGGCAGCTGCCCCGTGCCGAGCATGAAAGTCTTCGTGGCCCAGCCGCCGAATCCCTTGCCGCGGAAGTACTCGCTCTTGGCCAGGAAGGAGATCCGCCGATCGACGCACAGCGGGAGGATCACCGAGTCGATGAAGGACAGATGGTTGCTGGCGATGATCGCGCCGCCGTGCTCCGGGATGTTCTCGGCGCCGATCACCCACGGCCGGAAGATCGACTTGAGGATCGGGCCGGCGACCAGGTACTTCATGAACCAGTAGAACATCGTGCTCCTCCGTCTTGCCGTCGTCGTCAGCCGAGGACGAGGGCGCTCCTGGCGAGATCGCCGGCGCCGATGACCCCGGCGTCGTTCACGAGCTGCGCGATGCTGAAGGACGGCTCCGGGTGGAATCCGCGCGCCGGGAGGTGGGTCAGGAACGCCTCACGAACGGGATCCAGGAGGAGGTCGCCGGCCTGGGCGACGCCGCCGCCGATCACGAAGATGTTGGGGTCGAGGATGGCCGACATGCTCGCGAGGGCCTGCCCCAGCAGATCGGCGAGCTCGTTGAGGCACCGGAGGGCACCGGGATCACCGGACTCGAGCAGGGCGGAGACGTGGTGTCCGTTCAGCAGCCCGCCGGCCGCGGCCCGGGCCCGGGCGAGGGCGGCACCGTCGCCACCGGCGTCCGCGGCCTCGTTCGCGAGCCGGAGCAACGCGTTCCCCGAACAGTACTGCTCGACGCAGCCGCGCGCGCCGCAGCCGCAGGGCAGCCCGTCCGGGATGAGGCGCATGTGTCCCAGTTCCGCACCGCTGCCGAAGCCACCGGTGAGGAGCCGGTCGTCGAGGACGATCGCCCCGCCGACCCCCGTACCGATCGTCACCATGACCATGCTGCGTTCCTCGCGCCCCGCCCCGAACCGGAACTCGGCCCAACCCGCGGCGTTCGCGTCGTTCTCGATCGTCACGACCTTGTCGGGCAACCGCGCGGCCAGCCGGGCCTGCAGGGGCTCGTTCCGCCAGGCGATGTTCGGCGAGTAGTAGACGGTCGAGCGCGTGGCGTCGAAGAACCCGGGGGCTGCGACGCCCACGCTCGAGATGCTGCCGTCGTCCAAGGACCGGACCATGGCGACGACATCGTCGATGATGGCGTCGGGATCGGAGGCCTGCGTCGGCGTGCGCCCGGCCGCGAGGATCCGGCCGTCGTCGTCGACGACCCCGCCCGCGATCTTCGTCCCGCCGATGTCGATGCCGATCGCGTTTGCCATAACGGTGCCGTCTCCCTGTCCTGATGTCGCCGATACCGGCAGCGGCGTGTGACCGACCGTCAGTCGAGTCGGTCGCCCGCGCGCCGCAGTCGAGTCTACTGAGCGTCTGCGCGCCACAGAAACCGCGCAAACACCCGTGCTCTAGGATGGAGCAACATCTTGCCGACCTGGTACCGAAGGAGTTGCCGTGGAACAGTTCGACGTCCCTGCAGTCGTCGCAGCAGACCCATCCGCCAATGCGACCGATCTGCTCGTGAAGCGCCTGGCTGCTGCGCCCGACGCCGCGCTGTTCGCCGTTCCCCGCGGGTCCGAGTGGGTGGACGTGACCACCGCCGAGTTCCATGCGCAGGTCGTCGCCCTGGCGAAGGGCCTCGTCGCCGCGGGGATCGAACCCGGCGACAAGATCGGGCTCATGTGCAAGACCCGGTACGAGTGGACCCTCATCGACTTCGCCGTCTGGTTCGCCGGAGCACTCCTCGTCCCGATCTACGAGACCAGCTCGCCGAGCCAGGTGCAGTGGATCCTCAGCGACTCGGGAGCGACGAGTGTCCTGGTCGAGACACCCGACCAGTTCGCCCGCTTCGACGAGGTGCACGGCGACCTCCCCGAGGTGGCACGGGTCTGGCAGATCGACCTCGGCGACCTCGACAAGATCGCGGCCGCCGGCGTCGACGTCCCCGACGAGGAGATCGAACGCCGCCGCAACCTCGCGGTGGGTTCCGACATGGCGACCCTCATCTACACCTCCGGCTCGACCGGTCGGCCGAAGGGCTGCGTCCTCACCCACTCGAACTTCGTCGAGCTGTCGCGGAACTCGGCCGTCGCGCTCAAGGACGTCGTGTCCGCTCCCGGTGCCTCCACCCTCCTCTTCATCACGACGGCGCACATCTTCGCGCGCTTCATCGCCGTGCTGTGCGTGCACTCCGGCGTGAAGACGGGCCACCAGCCCGACACGAAGCAGCTGCTCCCCTCGCTCGGCACCTTCAAGCCGACGTTCCTCCTCGCGGTCCCCAGGGTCTTCGAGAAGGTCTACAACTCCTCCGAGCAGAAGGCGGAGGCCGGCGGCAAGGGCAAGATCTTCCGTGCAGCCGCCGAGACCGGGATCGCCTACTCGAAGGCCCTCGAGAGCGGTTCCGTGCCGTTCGGCCTGAAGGTGAAGTTCCGGGTCCTCGACCGCCTCGTGCTGTCGAAGATCCGCACGGCCATGGGCGGCCGGGTGCGGTACGCGGTCTCCGGCAGCGCTCCACTCGGTCCGCGACTCGGTCACTTCTTCCACGCGCTCGGCATCGTGATCCTCGAGGGCTACGGCCTTACCGAGACCACCGCGCCTGCGACGGTCAACCTCGCCCAGAAGTCGAAGATCGGGACGGTCGGACCGGCACTCCCCGGCGTCTCGCTCCGCATCGCCGACGACGGCGAGGTCGAGGTGCGCGGGATCAACGTCTTCAAGGAGTACTGGCAGAACCCCGAGGCGACGGCGGAGGCCTTCGACGACGGCTGGTTCCGCACCGGCGACATCGGGTCCTTCGACGCCGACGGCTTCCTCACGATCACCGGGCGGAAGAAGGAGATCATCGTCACCGCCGGCGGGAAGAACGTCGCCCCGGCGGCGCTCGAGGACCCGATCCGCGCGACCCCGGTCGTCGGACAGGTCGTCGTCGTCGGCGACCAGAAGCCGTTCATCAGTGCCCTCATCACGCTCGACACCGAGATGCTGCCGTCATGGCTCGCCAACAACGGCCAGGACGCGTCGATGAGCGCCGCCGAGGCTGCTCGGAACCCCGCGGTGCTCGCCGCCGTCCAGCGCGCCATCGACGAAGCCAACACCAAGGTGTCCCGCGCGGAGTCGATCCGCAAGTTCGTCATCCTCGACGACGAGCTCACGGAGGCGAGCGGTCACCTCACACCGAAGCTCAGCATCAAGCGGAACGTGATCCTTAAGGACTTCGCCGAGACGATCGAGGGCATGTACCTCGGAGCGGGCTCGCCCGAGACCCAGGGGATGTCCCTGAAGTAGCGCCTCGACGGGCTCGGCGGTCGGTCGACGACCGCCGAGCCCGTCGACCGGCGTCTAGAACCAGTCGCTCTCGCGGACCTGTTTCATCGCCTCGCGGCGGTGCTCCTTCGACAGGCGGTCGAGGTAGAGCATGCCGTCGAGGTGGTCGGTCTCGTGCTGCAGCGCCTGGGCGAGGAGTCCTTCGCCCTCGACGACGAGCTCCTGCCCATCGAGGTCGATGCCGACGGCACGCGCGTAGGGATGGCGCGGCGTCGGGAACCAGAGTCCGGGCACCGACAGGCAGCCCTCGCCGATCTCTTCGAGTTCACCGCGCACCTCGACGAGCTTCGGGTTGATGAGGTACCCGATGACGCCGTCGACGTTGTAGCTGAAGACGCGGAGTCCGACGCCGATCTGCGTCGCGGCGACGCCGGCACGACCGGGGAGCTCCACGCTGTCCACGAGATCGCGGACGAGGCTGCGGATGTCGTCGTCGATCGTGACGACCTCGGCCGTCGGAGCCTTCAGGACCGGGTCGCCGAAGTGTCTGATGGGTCGTGTCGTCACGGGTTGGATCCTTCCGGGCGGGACAGGTGTGGTGGACGCGGAGACCGGCCGCGTCGCCTCGAGGAGGGACGCGGCCGGTCTCGGGAGGGTCAGGCGCTCGGCTTCACGACGACGAGCAGGTCGCCCGCCTCGACCTGCTGGGTCGCCGGGATGGCGAGGCGCTCGACGACGCCGGCGACGGCGGTCGTGATCGCCGCCTCCATCTTCATGGCCTCGATCGAGGCGACCGGCTGGCCCGCCTCGACGCGGTCGCCGACGGCGACCTTGACGGTCACGACACCGGAGAACGGCGCGGCCACCTGGCCGGGGACGGAGGTGTCGGCCTTCTCGGCAGCGCGGGAGTCGACCTCGATGCTGCGATCGCGGACGAACACCGGACGCAACTGACCGTTGAGGGTCGCCATGACGGTGCGCATGCCCTTCTCGTCGGCCGCGCCGATCGCTTCGAGGCCGACGAAGAGCCGGACGCCCTTGTCGATCTCGACGACGTGCTCCATGCCCGGCTCGAGGCCGTACAGGTAGTCGGCGGTGTCGACGACGGAGAGGTCGCCGTACAGGTCGCGCTGCTGCTCGAACTGCTTGGTCGGCGCCGGGAACAACAGCCGGTTGAGGGTCGAGCGGCGCTCGGCGGACTCGCCGTCGAGCGAGGCCTGGTCCTCAGCGGAGATCGGAGTGATCCCGATGTCGACCGAGCGACCGGCGAGGACCTTCGAGCGGAACGGCTCCGGCCATCCGCCCGGGAGCTCCCCGAGTTCGCCCGCCATGAATCCCACGACGGAGTCCGGGACGTCGTACTTGTCGGGGTTGGCCTCGAAGTCGGCCGGATCCGCCTTGACAGCGGCGAGGTGGAGGGCGAGGTCGCCGACGACCTTGCTCGACGGGGTCACCTTGGGCACCCGACCGAGGATCTTGTTGGAGGCCGCGTACATGTCCTCGATGAGCTCGAAGTGGTCTGCGAGTCCCAGGGCGATCGCCTGCTGGCGGAGGTTCGACAGCTGACCGCCCGGGATCTCGTGCGTGTACACGCGACCGGTCGGGCCAGCGAGTCCTGACTCGAACGGCCGGTACATCGCGCGGACGGCCTCCCAGTAGGGCTCGAGATCGGCGATCCCCTGCAGGGAGATGCCGGTATCGCGCTCCGTGTGGGCCAGCGCGGCGACCAGCGAGGACGCGGAGGGCTGGCTCGTCGTGCCGGCCATCGGCGCGCTCGCGACGTCGACGGCGTCGGCGCCCGCGTTGCTCGCCGCGAGGAGGGTCGCCAGCTGTCCACCGGGGGTGTCGTGCGTGTGCACGTGGACCGGCAGGTCGAATCGCTCGCGGAACGCCGCGACGAGCTTGGCCGCCGCGGACGGACGGAGGAGCCCCGCCATGTCCTTGATGGCGAGCACGTGGGCACCGGACTCGACGATCTTCTCGGCGAGACGGAGATAGTAGTCGAGGGTGTAGAGGTCCTCGGCCGGGTTCAGCAGGTCACCGGTGTAGCAGACGGCGACCTCCGCGACGGTCGTCCCCGTCTCCAGGACCGCATCGATGGCGGGGCGCATCTGCGACACGTCGTTGAGGGCGTCGAAGATCCGGAAGATGTCGATCCCGGTGTCGGCGGCCTCCCGCACGAAGGCGTTCGTCACCTCCGTGGGATACGGCGTGTAGCCGACGGTGTTCCGGCCGCGCAGCAGCATCTGGATCGCGATGTTCGGCATCGCCTGACGCAGCGAGGCCAGTCGCTCCCACGGCTCCTCACCGAGGAAGCGGAGGGCCACGTCGTACGTCGCGCCACCCCAGGCCTCGACGGACAGCAGTTCGGGGGTGAGCCGGGAGACGAACGGTGCGACCGCCAGGAGGTCCTTCGTCCGGACGCGCGTGGCCAGGAGAGACTGGTGCGCGTCGCGGAAGGTGGTCTCGGTCACGGCGAGGGCGGTCTGAGCGCGGAGGGCGTCGGCGAAGCCCTTCGGGCCGAGCTCGAGCAGTCGTTGACGCGAGCCGGCCGGGGCGTCGGTCGTGATGTCGATCGCGGGCAGCTTGTCGACCGGGTCCGCCCCGGACGGACGCGACCCGTTGGGCTGGTTGACCGTGACGTCGGCGAGCCAGTTGACGATCTTCGTCCCACGGTCCTTCGAGACGTGCCCGCGCAGGAGCTGCGGACGCTCGTCGATGAAGGAGGTGCTGAGGTCGCCGGCCACGAACGAGGCGTCCTCGAGGACCGCCTGCAGGAAGGGGATGTTCGTGGAGACGCCGCGGATACGGAACTCGGCGAGGGCGCGCTTGGCGCGCGTGACGGCCGCCTCGAAGGTGCGCCCACGGCAGGTGAGCTTCGCGAGCATCGAGTCGAAGTGGGGGCTGATCTGTGCACCGGAGGCGACCGTACCGCCGTCGAGTCGGATGCCGCCGCCGCCCGGAGAGCGGTAGGTCGTGATCTTCCCAGTGTCGGGACGGAAGCCCGCCGTGGGGTCCTCGGTGGTGATACGGCACTGGAGCGCGAAGCCGCGGAGGTGCAGGGACTCCTGCGTGAGGCCGAGGTCGCCGAGCGACTCGCCGGCGGCGATGCGCATCTGCGACTGGACGAGGTCGACGTCGGTGACCTCCTCGGTCACGGTGTGCTCGACCTGGATGCGCGGGTTCATCTCGATGAACACGTGCTGGCCGGCCCGCTCCCCCGCGGTGTCGAGGAGGAACTCGACCGTCCCGGCGTTGACGTAGCCGATCGACTTGGCGAACGCGATGGCGTCGCGGTACATCGCCTGACGCGTGTCCTCGTCGAGGTTCGGGGCCGGCGCGATCTCGACGACCTTCTGGTGTCGGCGCTGCACCGAGCAGTCGCGCTCGAAGAGGTGGATGGTCTCGCCGTCGGCGCTCGCCAGGATCTGGACCTCGATGTGCCGGGGGCGGACGACGGCCTGCTCGAGGAACATCGTCGGGTCGCCGAAGGCGCTGTCCGCCTCGCGCATGGCGGCCTCGAGGGCACCACGGAGGTCCTCGGCGTTGTCGACGCGGCGCATGCCACGGCCACCACCACCGGCGACCGCCTTCGCGAAGATCGGGAACCCGATGTCGGCGGCTCCCGCGAGGAGCTCTTCGATGTCGCGGCTGGCCGGCGTGGACTTCAGGACCGGGACCCCGGCCGCGATGGCGTGCTCCTTGGCGGTCACCTTGTTGCCGGCCATCTCCAGGACGGAGGACGGCGGACCGATGAAGGTGATGCCGGCTGCTCGGGCGGCCTCGGCCAGCTCCGGATTCTCGGAGAGGAAGCCGTACCCGGGGTAGATCGCGTCGGCGCCCGACTCCTTCGCAACGCGGATGATCTCCGAGACGTCGAGGTAGGCGCGCACCGGATGACCCTCCGTGCCGATCTGGTAAGCCTCATCGGCCTTCAGCCGATGCATCGAGTTGCGGTCCTCATAGGGGAACACCGCAACCGTCTTCGCCCCCAGCTCGTACGCGGCACGGAACGCCCGGATGGCGATCTCTCCGCGATTGGCGACAAGAATCTTCCTGAACATGGAACCCTTCCCACAACAGCCAACTCAGCAAACGTTGAGATTCCCTAGCCTAGTCACGGTAACGTTGAGCCTTGTGCATGTACTCAGCGTTAGCTCCCTGAAGGGGGGCGTCGGCAAGACCACCGTCACCCTTGGCCTGGCTTCCGCCGCGTTCTCGAAGGACATCCGCACGCTGGTCGTGGATCTCGACCCCCAATCCGACGTCTCGACCGGCATGGCCGTCGACGTCGCAGGGCACCTCACGGTGACGGATGTGCTGACCTCGCCGAAGAAGAAGATCGTCGAGCAGGCGATCGTGGCGAGCGGCTGGACGAAGATCCACCCCGGCAAGATGGACGTCATGATCGGCAGTCCGTCTGCGATCAACTTCGACGGTCCGCACCCCAGCATCCGCGACATCTGGCGCCTGGAAGAGGCGCTCGCGCACGTCGAGGAGGAGTACGACCTCGTCCTGATCGACAGTGCCCCGTCGCTCAACGCGCTCACCCGCACCGCCTGGGCGGCGAGCGACCGCGTCGCCGTCGTCACCGAGCCGGGCCTGTTCTCGGTCTCCGCCGCCGACCGCGCCCTCCGCGCCGTCGAGGAGATCCGACGTGGGCTGAGCCCTCGGCTGCAGCCGCTCGGCATCATCGTCAACCGGGTGCGTCCGCAGTCGATGGAGCACCAGTTCCGCATCAAGGAACTGCGCGACATGTTCGGTCCCCTCATCCTCAACCCGCAGCTGCTGGAGCGCACGTCTCTCCAGCAGGCGCAGGGTGCCGCCAAGCCCGTCCACGTCTGGCCGGGCGACACGGCGCAGGAGATGGCGAAGAACTTCGACTCCCTGCTCGACCGCGTGCTGCGCACGGGCCGTGTCGGCGAATACGCCGACGGCACTCCCCCGGAGCCGGCCGCAGTCACCAGCCCCGCCGCCGTCGAAGCGCCCTCCACCGACAGCTGAGGTCGCGGCGCGACCGTTCAGTCGGCTCACGGACCAGGCCCTCGCTCGGGTAGCCCTTCGACAGGCTCAGGGACCGGCAGGCGCGCTCAGGGACCGGCAGGGGCACTCAGGGGATGTATGGCGCGCGTCGGTTGACCCCTTCGACAGGCTCAGGGACCGATAGGAGCGCTCAGGGAGTAATAGGCCTGCTCAGGGAGCGGTGCCTTGAGCTCGAGCTAGGCGCTGCGAGCGGAGCGACGTGCTGCGAGCTCGTCCATGGGGTCGGCCGATTGTGCGTCGAACTCGATGAGCGTGGACTCCACCTCGCGCAGCACCTTGCCGACAGCGATGCCGAAGACACCCTGTCCGCGGCTGACGAGGTCGATGACCTCGTCGTTGGAGGTGCAGAGGTAGACACTGGCGCCGTCGCTCATGAGCGTGGTCTGGGCGAGGTCGACGATGCCCGCTTCGCGGAGCTGGTCGACAGCCGTGCGGATCTGCTGCAGGGAGATGCCCGTGTCGAGCAGGCGCTTGACGAGCTTGAGGACGAGGATGTCGCGGAAGCCGTAGAGGCGCTGCGTTCCGGATCCGGATGCACCGCGCACGGTCGGTTCGACCAGACCGGTCCGAGCCCAATAGTCGAGCTGGCGATAGCTGATGCCGGCTGCGCGGGCGGCGACCGCTCCGCGGTAGCCCTGGCCCTCTTCGAGTTCTGGAAGCCCGTCGGTGAACAGCAGCCCGAGGTCACCGTACCGTGACGCCCCGTCGCGACTGAGTTCACTCATGTCTGCTTCTCCTCGATGTTCGCTGCACGGTCGGTACGGTCTCGACGGGGGCGTCGAGCCGGCTTGACCACTCACACCACGCTACCGATCCGCCCCGGTCAACGCTGCGACATCCGTTCGAAACGGACGGCGTGTCGTGACGAGTGATCGAACTGTGACCTGGCCGTGATGGATGAGGGCAGTCTACGCCCTGGGCGGTCGATCAGGAGGATTGGTGTCGCTCGAGTGCCGAGCGGACGAGGTTCGACCGCACACCCTCGAGCTGTGCGGCGATCTCCAGAGCCCGGTCGGCGGTACGTGCCCGGCCGGCGGCGTCGTTCCGCTTGGCGACGGCGCTCAACGCGCTCTCGATGAGCCCGACCTCGCGCTCGATCGAGGCCCGGAATCCGCGGAGGTGCCGTGGTTCGATGCCGGAGCGCTGCAGCTCCACGAGGATCCGCAGGAGGGACGCGACGTCCTCGCCGTAGTTCTCGGCGGGCAGGATCAGCGACGCGCTCACGGCGTCGTTGAAGAGCATCGGGGTGGCGCCGGCTTCACGGATCAATTCGTTCCGCGAGAACCTGCGGACCCCGGGATGGATCGACGGCGCGCCGACCGCTTGCCCACTGCCCGGGAACAGCGGCGACCGTCCCGCGTCGACCTCGACGAGGTAGGTGCGGATGACCTTCAGGGGGAAGTAGTGGTCGCGCTGCATCGACAGGATCAGCCGCAGGCGTTCGAGGTCCTCGCTCGAGAACTTCCGGTAGCCCGACTTCGTCCGTGCCGGGGACACCAGCCCCTGTTCCTCGAGGAACCGGAGCTTCGAGTTGCTCAGCTCGGGGAACTCCGGAGTGAGGCGTGCGAGGACCTGCCCGATGCTCAGCAGCGGAGCGCCATCGCTTCGCGCGTTCGCGCTGGCTGCCGCCACTAGCTTCCCAGCTGGGAGGCGAGGTCGATCCGCGACGCGTAGAAGGTGAGGCGGAACTTGCCGATCTGCACCTCGGCGGCGTCGCGCAGGATCGCCTTGTCGATGCGGACGCCGTCGAAGTACGTGCCGTTCAGGGAGTTGAGATCGCGGATCTCGAACGCTGTGCCGTGACGGTGGAACTCGGTGTGCCGACGCGACACCGTGACGTCGTCGAGGAAGATGTCGGCCTCGGGGTGACGTCCGACGGTCGTGACGTCGGCGTCGAGGAGGAACCGCGCACCGGCGTTCGGACCACGTCGGACGATCAGCAGCGCGGAACCGGACGGCAGGGCCGCGATCGCCTCGTGCTCCTCAGCGGTGACGTCGGAGTCGATCGCCGCGAGGGCCGCTCCGAGGTCTTCACCGAAGGTGAGTGTCGTGTCGACTTCCCGATCGCCCGAGCCGCTCGTCGGGGCGCCGTCGTCGACGGCTCCCGGCGTGTACGCCCCGGTCGCGGGATACTTCTCATCGTGCTCAGCCACCGTCGACCTCCTCTCCGTCAAGCGTATCCGATGTGGCGTCACTGTCGAGCCGCCCGGTCGAGGGTGATGCGCCGGATCCGGCCCGTTCCCGCTGCTTCGAACGGGCATCCGCCGAGATGCGCACGGTCTGCAGCAGGTAGAGGATGCCGGCCCACCAGTAGAGCGTCGCTCCGGCGATCACCGACACCCAACCGAGCGGCGTCGCGATCATCGCGACGGCGGGGAACGCCTGCCCGAGCATGAGGACCGGTAGTCCGATGAAGAGGAGTGCCGTGCCCCACTTCCCCACGCGGATGACCGGCAGTACGCCCGTGCCTGAGCGGTGGAGGACGACGGCGAGCCCGACGAGCAGCAGGTCGCGGGCGAAGACGACGATGAGCAACCACCACGGGATGAGGCCGCGGGCCGCGAGACCGATCAACGCCGCGAGGATGTAGAGGCGATCGGCGGCCGGATCGAGTTGACGACCGAGCTTCGTCATCTGGTCGAACCGTCGCGCGATCCACCCGTCGAGGAGGTCGGTGACGCCCGAGAACGCGAGCGTCGCGAGGGCCCAGAGGTCCTGCCCCTGCACGAGGAGGACCAGGAAGACCGGGACGAGGAGGATCCGGAAGACGCTGAGCGCGTTGGGGAGGGTGACGACGCGGTCTTCACCGGTCCGTCGAGCCCCGCGCCCTGCCCCGTCAGTCACGGGTCGAGTCTACCGATGGGCTGCTCTACCATCGGAGGATGGACAGCCCGTCGAGCGTACGCGTCGACGCGTGGATCTGGGCGGTCCGGCTGACGAAGACCCGCTCGGCCGGCGCGACAGCCTGTCGAGCCGGCCACGTCCGGGTCAACGGCGATCGGGCGAAGCCGGCACAGGCCGTCAGGATCGGCGACGAGGTCCGGCTCCGCGTGGCGGGCTTCGACCGGATCGTCGAGGTCCGACGCCTCATCGCGAAACGGGTCGGCGCGGACGTCGCGGCGGAATGTCTCATCGACCGCTCTCCCCCGCTGCCGACGCCGGCGGAACGGCAGGTCGTGGCCGTCCGAGACCGCGGCGCCGGTCGACCGACGAAGCGTGAACGTCGCGACATCGAGCGGTTGCGGGGGCGCTGACGCGCAGCTGACGACCCTCCCGGCCTCATCGGGGACGCATCGTCCCCGTCCAGGGAACACTCAAGCGCCGCCAAGGTGACTCGGGCATGCTGGGCCGATGTTCCGCCGCCATCCCGTGCTCAGCACCCTCACCGTGGTGTACCTTGCGCTCGTGGCGGCCGTCACCCTCGGCCCACGGCCCTTCGACGGCAGGACCGAGTCCCTCGTGTACCGACTCGTCGACCTCCTCGCCCGGTGGGAGTCGACGGCGTGGGTCACGTACGAGCGCCTGGAGTTCGGAGCGAACATCGCCATGTTCGTGCCGATCGGCGTCTTCTTCCTGCTCCTGCTCGGACGGCGACGCTGGTGGCTCGCCATCCTCGTCGCAGCGACGCTGACGGTCGGCATCGAGGCCGCGCAGCTCGCGATCCCCGGACGCGTGAGCGACCCCCGCGACCTCCTCGCGAACACGTCGGGCGCTGTCGCCGGGGTCGTCCTCGGCCTGATGCTGACCGCCGGCCGCGCCCGCCGGCTCCAGGCCTCGTCACGGCGCCGCGCCGCCCTGCAGCACTGAACGGCCCGGCACGGTCCTGATTCACAGGAGGCTGAGAGGCGTTCCAAGGCCACTTCAGTAGAGTGCGAGCGGGCCGTCGGCCCGTCGGAGACAGAGCTGGAGTGCACGCCCATGACCGGACCAACGTCGTCGGACAACCTCGAGGAGCTGAAGCGCCTCAAGGACGAGTTCACGCGGTTCATGATGCTGTACAAGTTCGGCATCGACGAGATCACCACGAAGCTCAACATCCTCAAGGAGGAGTTCACGCAGATCCACGACTACAACCCGATCGAGCACATCAGCTCTCGGTTGAAGTCGCCGGAGAGCATCATCGGCAAGATCGAACGCAAGCAGTACGGGCAGGACATCGACGACATCCGCGAACACATCACGGACATCGCGGGCATCCGCGTCACCTGCAGCTTCATCTCCGACACGTACAAGGTGTTCGAACTCCTGACGAGCCAGCAGGACATCACCGTGGTGAAGGTCAAGGACTACATCGCGAACCCGAAGCCGAACGGGTACCAGAGCCTCCACGTGATCGTCGAGGTGCCGGTGTTCATGTCCGACGGCGTCGTGCAGGTGCCCGTCGAGATCCAGTTCCGGACGATCGCCATGGACTTCTGGGCGAGCCTCGAACACAAGATCTACTACAAGTACGACAAGGCCGTGCCGGACAGCCTGCTCGCCGAGCTCAAGCACGCCGCCGAGGCTGCCTCCAGGCTCGACGCGAAGATGGAGCACCTCCACGGTGAGGTCCTCGCGCTCGACCGGGCGACGACCTCGCGGACCACCGCCGACGGGCACCCGAAGCCTCCGTCACTCGCCGACCGGGTCATGACCGAGCTGATCGACGGGCTGGACCCGCGTTAGAGCGCCTTGCGCATCTGCACGGCCATCGTCTCGTAGCCGAGCGATTCGTACAGGCCGCGCGCGATCCGGTTGAACCCGAACACGTTCAGCCCGAGCGTCTTCGCGCCCTGCTCCTTGGCCGCCGTCTCGGCGAGCTGCATGGCCTGCCGGCCGAGCCCACGCCCGCGGAACGACTCGTCGATCTCCACGTCCCAGATCCACCACTCGTCCGGGTGGCTCGTGCTCCGCGGTCCGATCCAGAGCGCGCCGACCGCTGCCTCGTCGAGGACCACCTCGAAGACGAGGTGTCCGACCTGGAGCCGACCGGCCGGGAACGTCTCGGCGAGCGACTGCGCCGCCTTCGCCGTCGCCTCAGCCTCGGTCTCCCCCGCCTCGATGCGTTCGAGGCGGTACTGCGCGTTCGCGGCGAGCATCCACCCCCGCAGTCGATCGGCGGGCATGCGGACGAGCGTGGCGTTCATGAGGACATCCTCCCAGACCGTCGCGACCCCGTCGCTCGCCGTCCCGCGCAGGTCGTCGCCGGGCTCGGGAATAGTTCCCGCCCGAAACGAGCTGGACTCCGAAGGACACACGATTGGGACCCGCCCGTCGTCATCCGGAGAATCGAGACATGCCGATCCACACCGCCCCGCAGCCGAACGCGATCGCCGAGCACGACGCCTGGCATGACGACCGTCGAGCCGCCGTGACCGCGCCGCTCGGCAACCTCGCCCTCGTCGAGACGCGGTGGCTCGCGGAGGAGACGCCGGCCACCGTCGATGCAGCCGCAGCCGCCATCGCCGCCGAGCAGCCGAGCGGCGTCACGGTGACGACGCTCCGCCGCACCCACCTCGACACGGGCCAGGACGAGGTCGGCATCCGCCGATGGGACGCGAACGCACCCGCCATCCGCGCGTTCGACGGCATCGAGGTGTTCCCGTACGACGCCGCCTGGGTCCAGACGGCGCGGTTCACGCCGGTCGACGGCTCGCGGACCGTGCCCTTCGAGCACATCCGCGACAACGGCGGATCACGGGAGCTCGTCGTCCCCGGCGACATCGTGTTCACGCGGGATGGCGTCGAGTACACGATGAGCGCCTTCGACGACGGCGGCACGCTCCTCCTCGTGTTCGGCGACGCGACGAACGGCCGCGATGACGAGTCGGGCACCTACGGCGCCGGCCGGTTCCTGTTCGTGCAGCGGACCGACGACGGCGGCTTCGGCACGGCGGGCGAGGTCGTCCTCGACTTCAACCGCGCGTTCGTGCCGCCCTGCGGCTTCTCCGTGCAGTACAACTGTCCGATGCCGCCGCCGCAGAACCGGTTCGCCGGAGACGTCCTCGCAGGGGAACGGATCGTCCGGTTCCGCGAGGGCTTCGACGTCTACGCCGTCTGACCCCCAGCACCCCACACCTGCACCAGCACCCCACACCACAGGAGTATCCGTGAAGAGAACCATCGGGCTCGTCGCCCTGTCCGTCGCCGCCGCCGTCGCCCTCGCCGGCTGCGCCGGTGGTGGTGGCAGCGCGGCGACGGGCGACGACGCGACCATCGCCGTCGGCTCGCTCTACGAGCCGCAGAACCTCAGCAACACCGGCGGCGGAGGCCAGGGCGTCACGGAGGCCTTCACCGGCAACGTGTACGAAGGCCTGTACCGTCTCACGGACGACGGCGAGGTCGAGCCGGTGCTCGCCGCCGACAGCACGGTGAGCGACGACGGCCTGACGTACACCTTCACCCTCAAGGACGGCGTCACCTTCCACTCCGGCGACCCGCTCACCTCGGCGGACGTGAAGTCGAGCATCGAAGCCGTGACCGCCGAGGACTCGCAGTCGGCGCGGAAGAGCAGCTTCGCGGTGATCTCCGACATCGCGACCCCCGACGACAAGACGGTCGTCATCACCCTCTCCGAGCGCTCCATCTCCTTCATCTACAACCTGAGCTACGTCTGGATCGTCAACGACGCGGCGAAGGACCTCAAGACCACCGAGGACGGCACAGGTCCGTACACGCTCGGCGACTGGAAGCGCGGCAGCACCCTGAGCCTCGAGCGCTGGGACGACTACTGGGGTGAGCCCGCCAAGAACGCGGAGGTGGTCTTCACCTACTTCACCGACGCGACCGCGCTCAGCAATGCGCTCGTCACGAAGCAGATCGACATCATCACGAGCGTGCAGAGCCCCGACCAGCTGAGCCAGTTCACCGACAACGCGGACTACGTCGTCTCCGACGGCGACTCCACGACGAAGGAGCTGCTCGCCTTCAACGACCGGGTCGCCCCGTTCGACCAGGCGCTCGTCCGCAAGGCCGTGTACTCCGCGATCGACACCAAGAAGCTGCTCTCGTCCATCTGGGGCGACTACGGCACGCTCATCGGGTCGATGGTCCCGCCGACGGACCCCTGGTACGAGGACCTCACGCAGGTGAACCCGTACGACCCCGAGCTCGCCAAGCAGCAGCTCGCCGAAGCGGGCTTCGCCGACGGCTTCACCTTCACCCTCGACACCCCGAGCTACGACCCGCACCCGGCCGTCGCCGAGTTCCTCCAGAGTGAACTCGCGAAGGTCGGCATCACGGTCGAGATCAACACGATCAGCGCGGACGAGTGGTACTCGAAGGTGTTCAAGGAACGCGACTTCCAGGCGACCCTCCAGGAGCACGTGAACGACCGCGACGTCGTCTGGTACGGCAACCCGGACTTCTACTGGGCTACGACAACCCCGAGGTGACCCAGTGGGTGTCGGAGGCCGAGCAGGCGACGACCACCGAGGAGCAGACGGCGAAGCTGAAGCTCGTCAACGAGCAGATCGCCGAGGATGCGGCGAGCGTGTGGCTCTACCTCTACCCACAGATCGTCGTCGCCGCGAGCGACGTCTCGGGGTACGGCGTCAACGGCCTGAACTCGCAGTTCTTCGTGGCGGACATCGTCCGCAAGTAGTCGTCGCCCGGGCCGACCTGCACCGACCGGTCGGCCCGGGCCTCGCTACGCTGAGGTCCACCATGCTCGCTTACCTGCTGCGCCGATCCGCGTTCCTCGTGGTGTCGTTCCTCGTCGCCATGACCGTGCTGTTCGTGCTGCTCCGGCTGCTGCCGGGCGACCCGTCGAACGCCCTGCTCTCGGTGAACGCCACGCAGGAGCAGATCGACGCGGCGCGCGAGCAGGTGGGAGCCGACCGGCCGCTCGGCGAGCAGTTCGCCGCCTGGTTCGGCGGCGTCCTCACCCTCGACCTCGGTTCCTCGTTCGTGAGCTCGCTCCCGGTCGGACCCGAGATCGCGTCGCGCCTCCAGGTCACCGTGCCGCTGACGCTCCTCGCGTTCCTCCTCGCCGTCGTGCTCGCCCTCGTGGCCGGTGTCGTGTCCGCACTCCGGGCCGACCGCTGGTACGGCATCGCGTTGTCCGGCCTCTCGCAGCTCGGGATCGCCGTGCCGGTGTTCTGGGTCGGCATCCTGCTCGTCAGCGTGTTCGCGGTGACGCTCCGACTGTTCCCGTCCGGCGGCTTCCCGCGCGACGACTGGGCAGATCCTGCCGCGGCACTCACGAGCCTCGCCCTCCCGGTCATCACCATCGCCATCGTCATGAGTGCGTCCATCACCCGATACGTCCGCTCCGCCACGCTCGACGTGGTCGGGAGCGACTATCTGCGCTCCGCACGGGCGCAGGGAGCCGGGTTCGGCGAGGCCCTGCTCCGACACGGCGCCCGGAACGCCGCGGTACCCGTCGTGGCGATCCTCGGCATCGAGCTCGCCACCACCTTCCTCGGCGCCGTCGTGGTCGAGAGCGTCTTCAGCCTGCCCGGCCTCGGGTCGATGCTCCTGACGGCGATCCAGCAGCACGACTACCCGAACATCCAGGGCATCCTCCTCGTCTCGACCCTCGTCGTCCTCCTGACGGGCTTCGTCGCCGACATCGCGCAGCGGCTCATCGATCCGCGTCTGCGCACCTCGATCTCGGGGAACGGGCTCCGATGAGCGCCGTCGACGCCCAGACCGCGCTCGGCGACCGACGCCCGGTGCGGCGCCGCGCCCGGTCCGCGACGCTGACCGTCGGACTCGTCCTCGTCGGCGTCATCGCCGTCCTGGCGGCCGTCTCGCTCGTGTGGTTGCCCTTCGCCCCCACGGACACCTCCGGCGGTCGTCTCGAAGGCCCGACCGGCACCCACTGGCTCGGTACGGACAAGCTCGGTCGCGACCTGATGACCCAGCTCATGATCGGCGCGCGCATCGCGCTCGCGACCGGCGCCGGGGCCGTCGCGGTCGGGGCGGTCATCGGGATCGCCGTGGGACTCGCCGCGGCCTTCGCGTCGGCCTGGCTGGACGACACGATCTCCGCCGCGCTCGACGTCGTGATCGCCTTCCCGGTGCTCCTGCTCGCCATGCTCATCGTGGCCGCCCAGGGCGCGTCACTCGGCACCGCGATCATCGCGATCGGACTCGCCATGTCGGCCATCGTGGCCCGCCTGACCCGCATCCTCACGAAGCGGGTCCTCAGCGAGCAGTACGTGGTGGCGGCCAGGACCGCCGGGACGAGCTGGGCCGGTGTCATCGGCCAGCACGTGCTCCCGAACATCTGGCCCACCCTGAGCGTCAACCTCGCGCTGCAGTTCGGCATCGCCGTCCTCGCCGAAGCGAGCCTGTCGTACCTCGGCCTCGGCGCGCCGCCGCCGAACGCCTCCTGGGGGCGCCTGCTGCAGGAGGCCCAGGCCACCGTCACGACGGCACCGGTCGGCGCGATCGCTCCGGGTGTCGCCGTGGTGATGCTCGTGGTGGGCGTGAACTTCATCGCGGACGGCTTGCGGGACCTCGGTGATCCGACGAGGAGGCGCGGCGCATGAGCGATCTCCTCGACATCTCCGGCCTGACCATCACCCGGGGCATCCGGCGCGGTGCTCCCGACGGCGCAGACCGGCCGCTCCTCGACGGGCTGGACCTGACCATCGCCGCCGGGGGTCGCCTCGGCCTCATCGGCGGTTCCGGGTCCGGGAAGTCCTTGACCTCCCTCGCGGTGATCGGGCTGCTCGGCGAACAGCTGAGCGCGAGCGGCAGCGTCGAACTGGACGGCACCCAGGTGATCGGTGCCCCGGACCGCGCGCTGCGGCCACTCCGCGGTCGGGTTGCCGGACTCGTCTTCCAGGAGCCGCTGACCGCACTCGACCCGCTCATGCGGGTCGGCGCCCAGCTCGCCGAGCCCCTGCGTCGTCATCTGGGACTCCGGGGCGAACGGCTCAAGGCGGCCGTCGAAGCAGCCCTCGTCGAGGTGTCCCTCACCGACACCGCGCGCATCGCCGCCTCCTACCCCCATGAGCTGTCGGGCGGGCAGCGGCAGCGCATCGCGATCGCCATCGCGCTCGCCGGTCGCCCGCAGCTCCTCATCGCGGACGAGCCGACGACGGCCCTCGACGTGACCGTCCAGGCGGAGGTGCTCGCGCTCATCGACCGCCTCGTCCGGGAACGCGGCATGGCGCTCCTGTTCATCAGTCACGACCTCGCCGTCGTGTCGACCATGGTCGACGAGGTGGTCGTGCTGAGCGAGGGTCGCGCCGTGGAGCGCGGCCCGGTGGCGCAGGTGCTGACGGCGCCGCGGCACGAGGACACCCGTCGCCTGGTCGCCAGCGCACGCGCGCTCGACGACGCGCTGGAGGACCCACGATGACCACCGATGCACCGATCACGACGCCGCCGATCCTCGAGCTGGATGCGGTCGGTTTCCGGTACCGCGGTGGTCAGGAGGCCCTGGACGACGTCTCGCTGGCCGTCGGCGCAGGCGAGGCCGTCGGGATCGTCGGTCAGTCCGGCGCCGGCAAGAGCACCCTCCTCCGGCTACTGCTCGGCCTCGACCGGCCGACCACGGGCTCGGTCCGGTTCGACGGTGGCGCACTGGACCCCCGCGACCGGACGCGGGTCCGTCGGTTCCGCGCATCGGTGCAGGCCGTCTTCCAGGATCCGTACTCCTCGCTCGACCCGCGGCAGCGCATCGGACGCATCGTGGCCGAACCATTGCGATCCCTCCGGCTGGCGACGACCGAGCAGGCGGCCGTCCGCGCGTCCGAGGCGCTCGAGGCGGTGGGACTGCCCGCCGACGCGGCGTCGCGGTTCCCGCACGAGTTCTCGGGCGGCCAGCGGCAGCGGATCGCCATCGCCCGCGCGATCGTCCCCAATCCCCGACTCCTCCTCGCCGACGAGCCCGTCAGTGCTCTCGACATGAGCACCCGGATCCAGATCATCGAGCTCCTCGCCGAGCTGCGGGCCTCGAACGGTCTGGCGCTCGTCATGGTCTCGCACGATCTCGGCACGGTCGCAGCGCTGTGTGAACGCACGATGGTCCTCCGACACGGGCAGGTCGTCGAGGCTGGCGCCACCGCGCAGATCCTCCACGATCCCGCCGAGGCGTACACGAAGCAGCTCATCGCGGCGATCCCCCGCCTCCCGCGCTGAGTCGACGACGAGGCCGGACGACATCGGCCCGGCCGAGCTGGGAATACCGCACCGACGGACGGTGTTCGACTCCGAGTGGCCTCGGCCGCATCGACTCTCCACAGGAACAGGACCCGTGACGCAGGATTCAGCGCAGCCCGACGACCACGACGAGGACCAGGCCGGGGCCGAGCAGTCCTGGCTCAGCGACGAGGAGCGGGCGGCACTCAGCAAGCCACTTCCGGAGCGGGCGGTCGTCACGAGCCTCGCCTTCACCGGTCTCGTCGCGGCGTTCATGATGACGCTCGTCAGCCCACTCGTGCCGTCGCTCCCCACGATCCTCGGCGTGCACGCCTCCGACAGCATGTGGGTCGTGACGGCGACGCTCCTGTCGGCCGCGGTCGCGACCCCGATCGCCGGTCGGCTCGGCGACCTCTACGGCAAACGACGGATGGTGCTCGTCCTGCTCGGGATCATGATGGCCGGTTCGGTGCTCGCCGCCTTCTCGTCCACGATCGTCCCGCTCATCGTCGCCCGGGCCCTCCAGGGGATGGCGATGGGCGTGATCCCGCTCGGCATCAGCATCCTGCGCGACGTGCTCCACGCGAAGCGGCTCGGCCCCGCGGTCGCGCTCGTGAGTGCCACGCTCGGCATCGGTGGTGCCGTCGGTCTCCCGATCTCCGCCGTGATCTCGCAGTACCTGGACTGGCACGTGCTGTTCTGGGTCGCGGGTGCCCTCGGGCTCATCGGCTTCGTCCTCGTCGCACGCTTCGTCCCGGTGAGCACCCTCCGGAGCGAAGGCGGTTTCGACTGGATCGGCGCGATCGGTCTCGCCGCGGGACTCGTCCCCATCCTCCTCGCCGTCTCGAAAGGCAACGAGTGGGGTTGGACGAGCGTCGGGACCCTCAGCTGCTTGATCGGCGGCGTCGTCGTGCTCCTGCTCTGGGGATGGTTCGAGGTACGGTCCGCCAGTCCGCTCGTCGACCTGCGGATCGCCGCCAGACGGACGGTGCTCTTCACGAACCTCGCATCCATCACGGTCGGTTTCGCGTTCTTCGGGAGCACGGTCGTCCTCCCGGGCATCCTTGAGGCACCGGTCGGCACCGGGGTCGGTCTCGGGCAGAACATGCTCATCGCGAGCCTCTGCCTCATGCCCAGCGGTCTCATCATGTGGGCGATGTCGCCGGTCGCCGCGCGGCTGACCGCGGCGAAGGGCGCCCGGTTGAGCCTGCTCATCGGCATCGCGATCATCGCGGTCGGCTACGCGATCGCGATCGGACTCATGACCGAGGTCTGGCACACCGTGCTCACGGCCACCGCGGTCGGCTTCGGGGTGGGGTTCGCCTACGCCGCCATGCCGACGCTCATCATGGGTGCCGTCCCGCCCAGCGAGACGGCGGCCTCCAACGGACTCAACTCCGTCATGCGGACGCTCGGTTCCACGATCGCGAGTGCGGTGATCGGCGCCATCCTGGCCTCCCAGGTCGTCACCGACGGAGCTGTCACGACACCCAGTGCGGACGCCTTCCGCCTGAGCTTCGCGATCTGCGCTGCAGCCGCCGTCGTCGGGCTCGTCTGCACGATCCTGCTGCCGCGGCACCTGGCCAAGGACACCCGCTCCAGCCTCCACGAGGGCTGACGGGCGATCAGCCGACGATCCCGAGCGCGAACGGGAGGACCGGTCCGGATCCGGCGCGGCGGAGCGCGCGACCGGCGACGGTGAGCGTCCACCGACTGTCGGCGCGGTCGTCGACGAGCAGGACCGGTGCACCCTCCAACGCTGCGAGCTGCGCCCGGAGCTCGGATCCGATGCTGAAGGCGTCCCAGACGCCGGCCAGGCGGTAGGCGCTGTTGCCGCCGGGACCACCGCGCGGACCGTCGCCGACGAGGTCGAGCTCCCCGAGGTACGGCAGTCGCCCGAGCGACGCGATGCCCCTCGCCACGGAGTCGACCAGTTGCGGACGCGACCGTGACGGCACACTGACCACGGCTGCCGGGCGCTGCGTCCACGGCCAATCCGCCAGGACACGGACACTCGCGTCGATGACCGCGCGGGAGGCGGGAGCGTCCGGTGCGCCCGCGGCGAAGAGCTCTCGCAGCACACCGCCCCAGCCGAGGTCAGTGAGCCGAGCGAGGGCGCGCCCGGGTTCGAGGCGGTCCTCGAGCGCGATGCGTCCCTTCACCGCTGAGCCGTCGGCGGTGACGCCGAGGCGGTCGGCTCCTGTGGGCCACTGCGCCCGCGGTTCGAGCTCGACGCCGACCCGTCCGAGCGCCTCCGACGCGGAGGCGGCCGCCGCACTGTCGAGTTCGGTGGGGAACCAGGGCCCGGCGCACCGGTCGCACCGGCCACAGGGCACCGCGCTCGCGTCGTCGAGCTCACGTTGCAGCACGAGCATCCGGCACTCGTCACCCCGCTCGTAGGCCAGCATCGCCTGTTGCTCCGCCACCCTGGCCTCGGCGATCCGCCGGTACCGCTCCCGGTCGTAGACCCACGGCTGGCCGGTCGACACCCATCCCCCGGCCACCCGCTGGACCGCGCCGTCGACGTCGAGCACCTTGAGGAGGAGTTCGAGGGGTGTGCGGCGCAGGTTGACGAGCGCCTCGAGCGCGGGCGTGGACCGCGGCTGGCTGTCGAGTGCGTCGAGGACCGCGGTGGCCCGCGCTTCGTCCGGCATCGACGCGGTCGCGAAGTACTGCCAGATCTCCTCGTCCTCCGCTCCGGGCAGGAGCAGGACGTCGGCGTGCTCGGTGGCGCGGCCCGCACGGCCGACCTGCTGGTAGTACGCGACCGGCGAGGACGGAGCGCCGAGATGCACGACGAACCCGAGGTCCGGTTTGTCGAACCCCATGCCGAGCGCGCTCGTCGCGACCAGCGCCTTCAGGCGGTTCTCCTTGAGGAGCCGCTCGGACTCCTCGCGTTCGTCGGGATCGGTCCGGCCCGTGTAGGCCCGGACCTCGTGACCGGCCTCGCGCAGCAGCCGCGCGGTGTCCTCCGCGGCGGACACCGTGAGCGTGTAGATGATGCCGGACCCGGTGAGCCCGCCGAGGTGGCTGAGCAGCCAGGTGAGGCGGTCCCGTGACTCCGGCAGCCGGAGCACGCCGAGCCGGAGGGACGCCCTCGCGAGCGAGCCGCGGATGGTGAGCACTTCGGCTCCGTGGGAGCCTGCGGCGCCGGGTGCGGTGAGCTGCTCGGCGATGTCGCGGACGACGCGTGCGTTGGCCGTCGCGGTAGTCGCCAGGACCGGGACCTCGGCCGGGAGGCGCCCGATCAGTTCGGCGAGCCGCCGGTAGTCGGGTCGGAAGTCGTGTCCCCAGTCGGAGATGCAGTGCGCCTCGTCCACCACCAGCATGCCCGCGCGGGCCACGAGGGTCGGGAGCTGTTCATCGCGGAAGCGTGGATTGTTGAGCCGCTCGGGTGACACGAGCAGGACGTCGACCTCGTCGGCCTCCAGCCGCGCCCGGACGTCGTCCCACTCGTGTGCGTTCGCCGAGTTGATCGCCACCGCGCGCACGCCGGCACGCTCGGCTGCAGCCACCTGGTCGCGCATGAGCGCGAGCAACGGCGAGACCAACAGCGTCGGCCCGGCGCCCCGTCGGCGCAGGAGGGCTGTCGCGATGAAGTAGACGGCGGACTTGCCCCAACCGGTGCGCTGGACGACGAGCGCACGACGATGTTCGTCGACGAGCGCGAGGATCGCCTCGAGCTGACCGTCGTGGAACGTGGCCCCCGGAACGCCCGTGAGTGCGGCGAGCGCCGCCGTCGCCTCGGCGACCGTTCCGGTGGGGGCTGGTTCGAGGTGGGCGGGGGTGGGAGCACTGGGGTGGGACATGCGGCAAGTCTGTCAGGAGCTGCTGACGGTGGACTGCGCCGGCGTCTCGGAGGGGCGGTGTCCCGTCGGTTGGTCGGCTGTGGAGGAGCCGCTACCGACCGTCCGCAGCGGCGACGAGTTCGGCGATGACGAGCTTGGTCTGCCCCATCATGCATTGCATGGCTCGTGCCGCGCGTTCCCGGTCGGGGTCGTTCTGCAGTTCAGCGAGGATGCCGGGCACGATCTGCCAGGACAGTCCCCAGCGGTCCTTGAGCCAGCCGCATTGGCTCGGGGCACCGCCGTCGGCGATGAGGGCGTCCCAGAGCCGGTCGATCTCGTCCTGGGTGTCGGCTCTGACGGAGAAGGAGAACGCCTCGGTGAACGAGAAGATGGGCCCGGCGTTCATCGCGCTGACGGGGAGTCCTTCGAGCTCGAACTCGACGACCATCGCCTGGCCCGCCGGCATGGGGCCGCCCTCCGGGTAGCGGCTCACCGAGGTGATCCGGGAGCCGGGGAACAGTGACACGTAGAAGGTCGCCGCCTCCTCGGCCTGCGAGTCGTACCAGAGGAACGGGGTGACGCGGTGCTCCATCATGTCGTGCTCCCTCTCAGCCCGGGCGTCGTCGCTCAGGCGCTCTTCTTGCGTTTCGTCGCGGTCGACGGTTTCGACGCCGCGGTCTTGTCGGTACCGGTCTTCGCGCCGCTCGTCTTGGCGGTACCCGTCTTCGCGGTACCGGCCTTCGCCGAGCCACTCCTCGCTGCGGGCTTGGCGGCGCCGGATCGCTTCGCTCCACTCGCCGTCTTCGCGCCGGTCGTGCCGCGCTGCCGTTCGATGCTGCGTTGCAGCACCTCCATGAGGTCGATCGGCTCGGCGCCCGTGTCGTCGTCGGGTTCGGGCTGCTCGCCGAAGGTGGCGGCGGTGTCGAGTGCGTCGCCCTGCTCGAGTTTCGCGTCGATGAGCTTCCGGAGCTGTGCCTGGTATTCGTCGACGAACGCGTCCGGGCGGAAGCGGGAGGAGAAGGACTCGACGAGCGCCTCCGACATCTCGAGTTCCTTGGCGGAGATGCGGACGCGTTCCTCGAGGGCCGGGAATCGCACCTCGCGGACCTCGTCCTCCCACAGCAGGGTCTGCAGGAGGATGACGTCCTCGCGCACCCGGAGGGCGCCGAGACGTGTCTTCTGGCGGAGGGCGAACCGCACGATGGCCGTGCGGTCGGTCTCCTCGAGCGTCCGCCGGAGGAGGACATAGGCCTTCGACGAGGAGGAGTCCGGTTCGAGGAAGTAACTGCGGTCGAACATGATCGGGTCGAGGTCGTCGCTCGGCACGAACTCGACGACCTCGATCTCGCGGCTGCGTTCCTCGGGAAGTGACGCCAGGTCGTCGGCGGTGAGGACGACCGTCTGCTCGCCGTCCTGGTAGGCCTTGTCGATGTGGTCGTAGGTGACGACCTTGCCGCAGACCTCGCATTTGCGCTGGTACCGGATGCGCCCGCCGTCGGCGTCGTGGACCTGGTGCAACGAGACGTCGTGGTCCTCCGTGGCGCTGTACACCTTCACCGGGACGTTCACCAGGCCGAAGGTGACCGCACCCTTCCAGATCGCGCGCATGACCGCTCCCGTCCGCCGGCGGATCCGCCCGCGCTGTCGTGGTGACCAGTAGACACCCGGAACGTCGTCAAGGGCTAGCCCTTGACGCCCGTGGGCGGCAGGCTGATCGCCATGGCGAGGACGAACGGTGGCGGCGCGCAGACGCAGTGGGTCGACGTCGACGGACGCCGGATCCAACTCACCCATCTCGACAAGGTGCTGTACCCCGAGACCGGCACGACGAAGGCCGAGGTCCTCGCCTACTACGCCGCGGTCGCCGAACACCTCCTCCCACACGTCGCCGATCGGCCGGTGACCCGGAAGCGCTGGGTGCACGGCGTCGGGACGGCTGCGTCGCCGGAGTCGGGTTCTTCCAGAAGGACCTGGGTGCTTCGGCTCCCGACTGGGTCCAGCGGCTCCCCCTCGAGCACAGCGATCACACGAACGAGTACCCGATCGTCGACGATCTCGCGACACTCACGTGGCTGGCGCAGCTGGGTGCGCTCGAGCTGCACGTGCCGCAGTGGCGGTTCGGCCGATCCGGCGAGCGCCGTCCGCCCGACCGTCTCGTCCTCGACCTCGATCCGGGCGAGGGGGTGTCCCTCGCCGAGTGCGCGGGGGTCGCGGGCCTGGCTCGGGCGGTGTTGGTGGACATGGGGTTGGATCCGGTTCCACTCACGAGTGGGAGCAAGGGGATCCACCTGTACGCGGCGTTGGACGGTCGGCAGAGTTCCGAGGAGGTGTCGCTCGTGGCGCACGAGCTCGCGCGGGCCTTGTCCGCGGACGAGCCGGGTCTCGTGGTGAGCGAGATGTCGAAGCAGCGACGCACGGGGAAGGTCTTCGTCGACTGGAGCCAGAACAACGGGTCGAAGACGACGATCGCGCCGTTCTCGTTGCGGGGTCGGTCGCGGCCGACGGTGTCGGCTCCCCGCCGGTGGGAGGAGCTCGACGATCCGGGGCTGGCGCAGCTGGAGTTCTCTGCGGTGCTCGAGCGTCTGGCGGACGGTGAGGACCCGTTGCGGGTGCTCGGCGATCCGCGTCCGTCGATCACGATCCGCCCGTCGGAGCACGAGGACCGGCTGGTGGAGTACCGGCGGAAGCGGGATGCGGAGCGGACGCCCGAGCCCGTCCCGGACGGACCGCCGTCGCCTGCCGCTGCCGGGGCGCCGCCCTCGTTCGTGATCCAGCGGCACGACGCCAGGAAGCTCCACCATGACTTCCGACTCGAGCACGACGGCGTGCTGGTGTCGTGGGCCCTGCCGAAGGGGTGCCGACGGATCCGAGCAGCAATCATCTTGCGGTGCGCACGGAGGACCACCCCATCGAGTACGGCAGCTTCGAGGGGACGATCCCCGCCGGGGAGTACGGGGCCGGCGAGGTGACCATCTGGGACGCGGGCACCTACGAGCTGGAGAAGTGGCGCGACGACGAGGTCATCGGGACCCTGCACGGCAGGGCGGGAGGTGCGCTCGGCGGGCCGATGCGGTTCGCACTCATCCGGACCGCGGGCGGGACGGGACGGGAGGCGCCGTCGTGGCTCATCCATCGGATGCGCGCCCCGGGTGACCCGCCGGCTCCCCCGGTCGCACGGCCCCGTGGGATCCCCACCCCCATGCTCGCGAGTGTCGCGGCACCCGGCGAGCTGGTCGACGACGGTTCCTGGGCGTTCGAGATGAAGTGGGACGGCATCCGTGCGATCGCGAGCGTCGACGGCTCGACGGGGCGGGTGCGGTTGTCGAGCCGGAACGGCAAGGACCTCACGGCGGCGTACCCGGAGGTGGTCGAGGAACTCGCGGCGTCGCTCGCCGGCCGTGCGGTCGTCCTCGACGGCGAGATCGTGGCGTCGGGGTCTGACGGCCGTCCCGACTTCTCGCTGCTGCAGCGTCGGATGCAGCTCACCGCGGAGCGGGACATCGAACGGGAGCGCCGTCGGACGCCGGTCCGGCTACTGCTGTTCGACCTGCTCGCGCTGGACGACACGGATCGGACGGAACTGCCCTACCGTGAGCGTCGCGAGCTGCTCGAGCGGACGATCCGATCCGGGACCGTCGTCCAGGTGCCGCCGACGATCGACGGCTCGCTCGACGATGCGCTCGAGGTGAGTCGCGGGTTGCGGTTGGAGGGGGTGATGGCGAAGGAGCTCGACGGCCGCTACCGGCCGGGCCGGCGCAGCAGCACCTGGGTCAAGTTCAAGCACGAACGCATGGAGGAGGTCGTCGTGGCCGGCTGGCGTCCCGGTCGGGGCGGGCGCTCAGGTGGGATCGGGTCGCTCCTGCTCGGGGTGCCGGGCTCGGATGGGCTGCTGCACTACGCGGGGCGGGTCGGAAGCGGTTTCAGCGACCGGGAGTTGGCGGCGACCGCGCTCCGCTTCGAACGGCTGGGTCGGGCATCGACGACACTCGTGGGTGTCCCGCCGGCCGATGCGGCCGACGCCAACTGGGTGGAACCGGTCCTCATCGGGAGGTCCGCTTCAGCGAGTGGACACCGGACGGGCGGTTCAGGCATCCGGTCTGGCGCGGATGGCGCCCCGATCGGACCGTGGACGACCTCGAAGCGCCGGACCGCGGACGCTGAGCCCGAGCATCGACCACGGACGTCCCGTCAGGACAAGCGGCCGGACTCGGCGAGGAGGGCGAGGACGGCCGAGACCCGTGGGTTGCTCGAGGTGTCGTGCTCGATCCCGAGCGCCGCGTAGATCGCCGTGAGGTGGTTCTGGACGGACTTCTCCGCGATCCCGAGCCTCGTCGCGATCCCCGTGTTCGAACGACCGGTCGCGAGCAGCTGCAGCACGGCGTACTGCCGGTCGGTCAGCGACTCGAGACTCGACCCCGCTCTGGGCCTGGTCCGGTCGATGAGCTCGGGATCGAGCATCGTCTCGCCACGCGCGGAGACCCGGATGGCCTCGAGGAGGATCTCGCGCGTGAGTGACGAGGTCTTCGACAGGTAGCTCCACCCGTCGCGGACGTCCGCCGGCATCTCGAGCAGCATGTCCATGAGGTCGTAGGCGGACAGCAGGACGACACCGAGGCCGGGTTGCGCCCGGCGGAGGGAGACGCCGAGGCTCACCCCGTTGCCGTCGGGCAGCTCGATGTCCATGGTCAGCACGTCCACCGTTCCCGGGAGGAACAGCCTGCGGGCCTCGGCGACCGTACCGGCACGCCCGACGAACTCCACGCCTGGCGCCCCTTCGAGCAGCTCGGCGAGCATGCCGCCGAGCAGCGGCTGATCCTCGATCACGCCGACACGCAGCGGCCTGGTGGTCGCGGCGGCCGTCGTCGCATCACCGACTGTGGACAGCGCGGCGGGCGACGGGTCGGAGTGCGACTGGTGGTGCATGTTCCGAGTATCCCGGATCGACCAGGGAACGACCGAGGGGGAAGCTCCCGAGCAACCGCACGTCGATGTCGGCGGTGGCGCGCACGGCAGGTCAGAATGGAGCCATGACCCAGGAGGCCCGGACCGCTCGCGCTGAGCGCTGGAGCGACAGCCGGGCGTTCATCACGGCCAGTGGCGCCATGGCCGCGGTCTTCGGACTCGCGGTGTCCTTCCAGAGCGTCTACATCTACACCTGGGTCGCCCCGGGTGGGACACGTGGCATGCTCGCCGAACGGGTCACCGCCAACCTCGTCTCGTTGAGCGCGGCGATCCTCGTGCTCGCACTCCTGCTGTGGTCGAGGTGGGGGCCGTCGCTCCACGAATGGTGGCGCCCGAAGGTGCTCGCGGGCGTCCTCCTCGTGGCGATGCTGACGGGGCTGCTGCGCAGCGGACTCCAGCTCCTGCTGGGCGTGTACCGCGACCCGAGCCTGCAGACGGTCATCGTCGAAGCCGGGACGACGACGCTCGCCCTGGCGGTCTGCGCGACGTTCGGGTTCAGCCTCAGCGCCGCCCGGCGACGCGCCCGCGAGGAGGAGCGCGCACACGCCGATCAGCGACACCGGGCCGACCTCGCCCTCCAATCCCTGCAGGGTGAGGAGCTGCGGGTGAAGCGGGAGGTCGCGGAAGGCCTGCACGGCACCTTGCAGCAGCACCTCGTCCTCATCAGCGCCCAGCTCGCGTCCGTCACGACAGCACTCGAACAGGGCGGCCCGGACGTCGGGTCGGATGCGGCCAGGACCCTGCGGTCGCTCGGCGAGGAACTCCGCACCGTGCGCGAGCGCGACGTGCGGGAACTCAGCCGGCTCCTGTCGCCGCCGCTGCTCGAGGTCGGGATCGCCCCGAGCATCCGGGCGATCCTGCAACGGCTCCCCCCGTCGATCACCACCAGTCTCGACGTCTCGCCGGACTTCCGGCTCCTCGACGACCCGATCGACAACGTCTTCACGACCGCGGAGCGCGCGGTCGTCGTCCGCACGCTCGAGGAGGGCGTGACGAACGCGCTGACCCACGGGGCAGCCGACCGACTCGTCGTGGACCTCCGGGTCTCGTCACCCGCCACCGAGCGGCGAGGGACGATGGCGGGCGCCGTCGAGCTGCGCGTCGTCGACAACGGCTCCGGTCTCCGCGACGACGCCGAACCCTCCGGCGGCCTGCTGCAGCTGGATCGACGGGCCGGCGCGTTCGGCGGGTCCCTCAGGGTCGGCCCTGCCCCCGACGACGAGACCGGCGGCACCGTCCTGACGCTGACGATGCCCTACCGCTCGCCGGCGATCCGCTGAACCGGATCAGGCGGTCGAGGTCTCGGTCAGCAGTTCGCGGACGCGCGGGACGACCGCGGAGCCGTACAGACCGATGCTGTCCATGAGGTGCCCGTGCGACAGCGAACCGTTGCTGATCTTCAGATCCACGCGGGACAGCCCCAAGCCGTCGACCGCGGTCGCGACCTTCCGTGCGACCGTCTCGGGCGAACCGACGAACAGCGCACCCTCCGGGCCTGCCTCCTGCTCGAAGTGCCCGCGCGTCATCGGGCTCCAGCCCCGCTCGCGGCCGATCCGGTCCATCATCGCCCGGTAGTGCGGCCAGAGCTGCTCCTGCGCGAGCTCATCGGTCTCGGCGATGTGGGCGGGCGAGTGCATGCCGACGGGCTGGGTCGGCAGCTGGAACTGCGCGAGTGCGCGGTGGTAGAGGTCGACGAAGGGGCGAACCGCAGCGGTCCACCGCCGATCACGGCCAGCATCATCGGCAGGCCGTACCGAGCGGTCCGCACGACCGATTCGGGGCTTCCGCCGA
The DNA here is from genome assembly GCF_006065115.1 of Plantibacter sp. M259. Lineage (NCBI taxonomy): Bacteria > Bacillati > Actinomycetota > Actinomycetes > Micrococcales > Microbacteriaceae > Plantibacter > Plantibacter sp. M259. Next base: position 4,303,408 of record NZ_CP040750.1, read on the forward strand.
CACCGACCCACGTCTTCAGCTTCCCATGCTCCACCCGCGGGTAGACCGACTGCTCCCGGAGCGGCGCGCGCGTCTTGCCCGACCAGGTGACCGGTTCCTGCTCGAGGAGGGCGACGAACAGCTCGAGCTTCTCCTCGAAGAGCTCCTCGTACTGCGACAACTCGTACCCGAAGAGCGGGAACGACTCGGTGAAGGATCCGCGGCCAGGATGGCCTCGGCCCTCCCTCCGGAGATGCCGTCGAGCGTCGCGAACCGCTGGTAGACGCGCACCGGGTCGTCGGAGCTCAGCACCGTGACGGCGGATCCGAGATGGATGCGCTCGGTGCGGGCCGCGATCGCCGCCAGCACGACCTCGGGTGACGAGACCGCGAAGTCCTCACGGTGGTGCTCCCCCACCCCGATGAAGTCGAGGCCGACCGCCTCGGCGTGGACGCCCTGCTCCACGACGTTGCGCAGGACCTGCGCCTGGGACAGTGGTGCGCCGTCGGCGTCGACCGTGACGTCACCGAAGGTGTCGATGCCGAACTCGAGGGGTGTGGTCATGGGTTCTCCAACGTCGTGTGGCTCGCCGCGGGCTCTCACGGCGATTGTATGTGTTTGCATACATATCGGTGAACCTCGTCGCTCCGACGGGTATTCCCGATCCACCCAGGGTGGCAGAACCGGACGCCCGCTGGGAGCACCCTCTCAGCCGTCCCTGGCAAGCTGGAACACCTGCACCCCGAGCCTTGGAGCCCCTGTGTCGCCGCGCCGCCTCTTCCGCCTGATCGCGATCGCCGAGGCGATCACCTGGACCCTCCTCATCATCGGGATGATCCTCAAGTACGTCACGAAGACGACCGACGTCGGCGTGAGCATCGGTGGCGCGCTGCACGGCTTCGTGTTCCTCGTCTACGGCGCGACGGTCCTGCTCATCGGGATCAACCAGCGCTGGCCCATCGGCACGATCCTCGTGGGCCTCGTGAGCGCCGTCGTCCCGTACGCGACCATCCCCTTCGACCTCTGGGCAGACCGCACCGGCCGACTCGACGGGGCGTGGCGCCGTGAGGCGGGCGCCGACCCGCGCGACCAGCGGGTCCTCGACCGCCTGACGCGCTGGCTCGTCCGACACCCGATCCTGCTCGTGGTCGTCGGCGGCCTCGTGGTCGTCGCCGTCTTCACGGCCCTGCTCGTCGTCGGGCCGCCGGTCCCGAAGGGCTGATCATCAGGATCCCTGCTGCACACGGGGGCCCACCCCCTCCGCTCAGCCGAGCAGCTCGACCAGATCCCGCGTGATCTCGGAGCGGGCCTCATCGCTGGAGATCGTCGCCGAGCCGTCACCGGGCTGCACTCCGTAGTCACCGAAGCTCGCGTGGTTCGCCCCGTCGATCTCGATCATCGTCGCGTCAGCGGGCAGCCGGACGCGCGCGTCGGCGACCTTATCCGGGGTACTCAGTCCGTCGTCGCTCCCCGCGAGGCTCAGCACCTCGAGGGCCGAGCCGGAGAGGTCGTTCGCGCAGTAGCTCCCGAACAGGACGAGACCCGTCACTGCGGGATCCTCCGCGAGCTGGCAGGCGCGCACCCCACCGAGTGAGTGGCCACCGACGAACCAGGTGTCGACGTCCGCGGCGGCGGCGGTGAACGTCTCCAGCGGCCGTTGGTCGAAGAACGCCAGGTTCAGCGTCGGCTTCGTGATGACCACGGTCACGCCGGCCTCCTCGACGACGCCGGACAGCTTGTACAGATAGGCGTAGGGTCGACCTTCGCCCCGGGGATGAAGACGAGACCGGTACCGGAGGCCGGACGCTCGGCGTCCGCGGTCGGGGCGAGGACCACCGCGTCGCCGACGTCGGTGACGGAGACCGCCGGGTTCTCCCACACCGTGAGTGCTGCGGGACGAGTGCCCTGCATGACGATCTGGGTCCAGACGACGAACCCGAGGACGACGACGAGCACCGCGCAGAGGATTCCGATGAGGATCGGCTTCAACCGCCCCGCCCGCCGTGGTCGGCCAGGGTGCTCGGTCACATCGCTCATGTCGTTCCTCCACGCTCCGAGCCCCGCGAGGATCACGGCGGACCGGCTCCCTCCAGTATCCCAAACCCGGCCCAGCGCGCGGCGGTCCTGAGCCACGCTGCCGCCCCCTGGATGCCCGGGTCCCGGTCGCGCTGTCAGGCGATCGGCCTATGCTCGACGGGTGACCACCACTCGCACGAAGCACCCCACCGGGCCGTCGATGACGATCGGCCTCATCACGCACCCGACGAAGAACATCGACGACTCCGTCCGCATCCTCCGCTCATGGCAGCTCGAACATGGCGCGCGCCTCGTCGGACTCCGCGCGGAGGCCAACCGGCTCGGCGACGACGTCGAACTGCTCGACGAGGACGCCTTCGCGTCGTCGGTCGACGTCGCCGTGGCGATGGGCGGCGACGGCACGATGCTCGGGGCGATGCGGCTGCTCGCCGGCCGGTCCGCACCGGTGCTCGGCGTCAACTACGGCAACGTCGGCTTCCTCGTCGAGGTCGAGCCGGCCGCACTCGCGGAGGCGCTCCAACGGGTCAGCGACAACGAGTTCTCCCTCGAACCGCACCACGGCCTCGAGGTGACGATCACCACCGGTGAGCAGGTCGCCCATCTCCTCGCCTTCAACGACGTCTCCATCGCCCGGCGCCCGGGAACCGGCGTGGTCATGGCAGACCTCGCCGTGGACGGCACCGCCTACGGGTACTTCAAAGCCGATGCGATCGTGATCGCCACCCCGACCGGATCGACGGCCTACAACTACGCGGCAGGCGGGCCGGTGCTCTCCCCCGCCGTCGCCGCCACCGTCGTGACGCCGGTCGCCCCGATGTCGGGCATCGACCGCTCGTTCATCCTCGGGCCGGCGGAGCGCCTGCAGTTCTCGATCGGGACGGCGACCAAGCAGGCCGCCGTCGAGATCGACGGCCAGGTCCTCGCCGATGTCGCGAGCGGCGCGGTCGTGACCGTCCGGCTCGTGCGCGACGCAGCCAACGTCGTGCGACTCGACCCGAGCCGGCACTCGCGCAAGGGCCGGATGAAACTCAGCCTGCTCGACCTCCCGTTGCGTCCGATCAGCTGCTCGACCTCGTTCCCCCGGACATCCGCGCGCGCGTCGAGCGTCCGTCGCGGGTCCGCCGTACGCGCAGCAAGCCGGCCGACCCCTCGCACTGAGTCCCGCACCCACCCGCAGCGCGATGCCGGGGCGGGGCGGGCGGCGTCACGAGGTCGGTAGGACGACCCCGATCGGTTCGCGCTTCTCCGCCTGGAAGCGGTCTTCGGTGCGTCCGTAGCCCAGTACCCGGAGAGTGAGAGCTGGGAGCGGTCGAGCCCGCGCTGGGTGAGGAACACCTCGCGCAGTGCTTTCATCGACTCCCGCTCGCCATGGCGAAGACCTGCACGCGTCCGTCGGGCCACGGGTGTCCGCTGATGGCGGTCGCGAGGAGCGCGGCCGTCGATTCGTCGCGGGCCGCACGTCCGACCCAGATGAGCTGCACCCCGGCCGGGTGGTCGAGTCGACGAGTCGTCCCTGCCACCGATCTCGAGGAACGCGAGCCCCTTCGCATCCGCCGGGAGTGCCTCGAGGGCGGCAGCGATCGCGGGGATCGCCGACTCGTCGCCCGCGAAGAGGTGCCAGTCGGCGGTCGGTTCGGGCCGGTAGGCGCCTCCGGGGCCGGCGAGCACGACGCGGTCTCCCGGCTGCGCGGCAGCAGCCCACGGGCCGGCGATCCCCTCGTCGCCGTGCACCACGAAGTCGATGTCGATGGTGCCCGCCGCCTGGTCCACGCGTCGCACCGTGTAGTGCGGGTGACCGGGAGGTCGGCGGGTGCCAGCGTCTCACGGAGCGCCGCGAGGTCGTACGGCGGCTCGAGGCCGAGTTCGGGCTTGGCGAAGGAGATCTTCACGTAGCTGTCGGTGGCGTCCTTGGGCTGGAAGTCGGCGAAGCCGGGACCGCCGAGGTGAGGCGCACGAGGTGCGGTGTGACCCAGAACTGCGACCACCTCGAGGATGATCTGCGGACGTGGGGCTCGAGGTCGCGGTGTCGTCGTCATGATTATCTCCATTCTGCCGCCCATCGGACGGTCTCGGCATCCCCGACCCCGCTGTCATACTTGAGGATGGCTACGACCGCAGGCTGGTACCCGCACCCCGACGACCCGACGAAGGAACTCCACTTCGACGGCGAGGCCTGGGCGACTCGAGGGTGCTGCGGTTCCAGCGGGACAAGCCGTCGCAGGCCGACGCCGGGCTGGTACCCGCACCCGACGGACGAGGAACGCCAGGTCCACTTCGACGGACGAGCGTGGACGACATGCGGGTGTTGCAGCTCAGCGGCGGCGCGTCCGGCGACGCGGGCAGGCTCCGGTCTACGTGTCGCCCGCCGAACTGCCGGCACCGGAACGCGAGAGTCGTGCCTGGACGATCACCAAGGCCGCCCTGTCTTCGGGCCCATCATCGCCATCCGTCGTCGGCTGCTGGCGATCTGAGTGGCAACACCGGCGGCTGAGGCTCCCTCCACGACGACGAAGAGCGCCCCGCCGAACCGGCGGGGCGCTCTTCGTGTAAGGGTCCTACTTGGCTGCGACGGCCTCGGGGGTCGCGATCGACGAGGCGAGCACCTCGTCGAGGCCCGCGACGCCTCTTCGTCGGTCATCGACTGCGCGAGCGCGAGTTCGGAGACGAGCACCTGGCGCGCCTTCTGGAGCATGCGCTTCTCGCCGGCCGACACGCCGCGTCCTGGTCGCGACGCCACAGTCGCGGACGACCTCGCCGACGCGGTGGACGTTACCACTGCCATCTTCTCCTGGTTGCCTTGTATCGACGCGACCAGTTGCCGGCTCCTCGACGAACGGCTCGCGGAGCACGCCGTAGACGGCCTGGACGCCGTCGTGGTCGATGACGTCGCCACACCGACGAGGTCGGCGTCCGCGATCGGCAGCTGATGGTGAGCTCGGACGTGTGCACGCGAAGCGTCATGACGTCCTGCTCGACACCCTTGATCGTCACCTTCGACAACTCGGTGATGGTGACCGCTCCGTGGTGCGGGTAGACCAGGGGTCTCTCCAACGATGAACTGCATGGTTCCTCTTCTCTTCTCAGGTCGTCACCGGTACTCGCGCACCGGCTCGTCGTGCTCCGGCGGTTCAGCGGCCGGATGGTCGGGGTCGGTGGTGGCGGTGACGCGCCGACGGACGTTCGTCGAGCAGCCAGCGGGCAGCAGGGCGACCAAGCTTCGACCAGTTCGTCGTCCGAGACGTCGATGCGTCCGCGCGCCAGCCGTCGACGAGGGAGAGCGTGCACCGGCGACATAGGCGGAGACCCAGGCCCGCCGGGATGCCGACCGGGACCTCGGTGCGCTCGAGCAGCGAGCCGATGAGGTGTCGGCATGCTCGCCGACGAGGTCGTCGAACGCGCTGCGGGCGACGGGGAGCTCGAGCACGCTCGAATAGAGCGGTGCGTCTTCGAGGAGCTGGGCGACGAGGCGTCGGTAGGCTTCGCGGGCGCGCTCGGCGCTGCCCAGCGACTCGCCGGCGGACGCACCGAAACGCCAGAGGCGGCAAGGCCGGCGAACTGCACCCGCAGGTAGGCTGCGGTGAGGTCGTCGAGGCTGGAGAAGTGAGCGTAGAACGAGCTTCGGCTGATGCCGGCGACGCGGACGATGTCGCCGACGGACACGCGTTTCCGGCCGGCCGACGAGATGGTGGCGACCGCGTCGAAGATCGTCTGCCTGGTGCGCTCGGCACGGGGGTCGCCCGTCACTCTGAGGACGGGAGCGAACCCCTCGACGCGCGACGGCGGAGCGGGACGTTCAGTGGTGGACTGCTCGACACCGAGGGCGGGAACTCCTGATGTGCGAGGCATTCCCACCAGTGTACCACGACTTCTCGGACAGCTGTCCGAGACAGCAGCTGTCGGCTCGGGCGCGAGCGCGTCCAGCTACCTCTCCCGGTGACCGAGGCGGCGCGACCCGAGTGCCCTTCGACAGGCTCAGGGACCGAAACGTTCCCAGTGAACCTCGCCCGTTCACTGAGCCTGTCGAAGTGCCCACGAGGAACCCTTCGACACGTCGAGGGCGCAGCGCAGGGACCGAAGCGTTCCAGGCACACCTCTCCCGGTCACTGAGCTTGTCGAAGTGCGGCACAGCTCGGGGACCGAAGCGGTGCGGACAGACTTCTCACGGTCGCTGAGCTTGTCGAAGTGCCACGAGGGCCCACCCCTTCGACAGGCTCAGGGACCAAAACGGGTCAGAAGGGCGCGGGATCGGGTTCGGTCCGGTGGTGCTTCCCGTCGGGTGTCGTCCACTCAAGCACCCCACCGGGACCGTGGTCGAGATTCCACCCGGGAAGATGCTTCATCCGATGGTGATGTCGACACAGGCAGGCGAGTTCCCGACATCCGTGGTGCCACCGTCCTCCCACGCGACCGAATGATCGAGATCACAGGCCCTGGCGCGTCGACCGCACCCGGTGCCCGACAGGTGCCGTCCCGGAGGCGCACCGCCCGTTGGGGTCTGCCGGAACGCGGTACTGGTTGCGTCCGACGAGAGCACCGCGCTGGTTTCCGGCTGGACGAGGATCCGGGTGAAGCTCGGCGCGTTCACCGCGATACGCGCGGCGGTCTCCGGGTCGATGGGCCGTAGCCATAGAGGTGGCCGGGGCGTCGCTCACGCCGGCCATGGTCAACGCCGGCACCGTGATCTGCACGGTCGGCTTGATGTGCTCCTGGACCCTCGATCGGGTGCGGGAGCACCGGGCTCGACATGACGTCTTCCGGGGTTACTCCGGTGAGGGCGAGTGCCGTGAGGGCGTCGGCCTGCAGCTGCGCGCAGGTGCGGGTGTCACCTGCGTTGCGCGATTCCGCGGCGGCCGTTTCGACCCGCTCGACGATGCCCTGCGCGATGGGCGCTGTCGTGAAGAGGTGCACCCACGCCATGCCGTCAGCCGCGGGTTCGAACTCGACCCGGCGGTCTGCCTCTGAGCGTGTTGCTCGTGCGGTGATGGATTCCGGGTGGAGGCGCTCGCGCAGGACGCGGGCGCTCATGCGGAGGCCAGCGGCCGTGGAGCGCTCGGCGACGACGAGAACCTGTTCGAGGAACACCGCCCGCCCAGCGGTCGGGACGTCGCAGAGCTGATCGGTGATCACCTGCGCATGCCGCGCCGAGATACGGCCGGCCTCGAGCGACGCGAGCACGGCTGGTGCGTCATTGACGAGGCGTTCGGCGTCGTTCGTCGCACGCTGGACCGTCCGCTCCGGCATCCGGGTCGCCATCGCGAGGGCCGCACACGTCGACCGGCGGGACAGCGCCCGACGCTCAGCCGGCGGAAAGCTTGCCGGGACCGCGACGTCCGCGAAGGCGTCCGCGTAGGCGGCAGAGCGGGCCAGGGCGCGCCTTGCGTGCATCCAAGAGGCCTGCTGTCGGTGGATCTCAGTCCACTCGTCCGAGAACTCCGCGAGCTGCGCGGCGTGTTCGTCGCCGACGCGGATCGCGGTGAGGGTGGTCTCGGTCATGGAACAAGTCCATCACGGACCACTGACATTCCAGATGCTGAGTCGGAGCGGCTGTGGAAGTTCCTCGTGTGCCCTTCGACAAGCTCAGGGACCGGAGGAGAGATACCGGCTTCGCGGGTC